>CAVXKX010000018.1:0-17807 GCA_963762535.1 uncultured Actinomycetota bacterium | reverse complement strand
GATATCAGCCGAAAGTGCCCACTTCGTGTGGATACGCGCATGTGCGCCTGACGTTGTCGCAGGTTTCGTTGTCATTTGTCAGTGAGTGTGCTAGATCTAGAACCGCGCAGGGTGGTGAATTGCGTCGGTAAGGCAGGGACGGGCATCGATGAACACCAAAGGTCAACGCATCCTGTTGTGGACAGCGCCGCCGGCGGTGGCGCTCTTTGCGCTGGCCTACCTCATGTTTCCGGTGTTTTCGCCGCCGCTGTCGCCGACGTTGACCCCCGATCAAGTGGCCGCGTTCTTCCGGGACAACGTCACCGGAATCCTGGGTGTGGCGATCCTGTGCAATCTCATCGCCTGCTCGTTGGTACCGCTGTTCGCGGTGACCGCCGTGCAGATCTCCCGGGCTGCCACCTCGAGCCCAGTCCTGACCTATGCCTACATCATCTGCGTGGGCATCGGCACGACAGCATTCATCCTCGCCGACTACTGCTGGGGCATGGCCGCTTTCAGGCCCGACCGCGACCCGCAGCTGATCAGTCTGCTCAACGACATGGCCTGGTTCTTCTTCATCGCACCGGTCGGGACCATCATGGTGCAGAACCTGTGCTTCGCGTTGAGCGTCTATCTCGATGACCGTGCCGAGCCGATCTTTCCGCGCTGGGTCGCCCACTTCAATGTCGCGACGATTGCGCTGCTGGCTCCCGGCGCGTTCTCGATCCTCTACAAATCAGGTCCACTCGCCTGGAACGGTCCACTGTCATTTACGTTGCGCCTGATGACATTTGCGGTCTACATCGCGGTGATGTTCTGGGCCCTGCTGCGCGCTGTCAGACACCAAGGCGACGATCGCGTGGTTCTCGCGTGAGCGGCGGCAAAACGTCGTGGCGCACGAGCCGCAAACTCGACCAGTGGATCGCGTTTTGGAGCGTGCCGTTCTTCTTCAACGTGTTCGGGCTGGTGTTCGTGCCGCTGAGTTGGATGATGCCGCCGCGATCACCAAGCAGCAGCACGCCGCAGATCGTCGACTTCATGCATTCCCACAACCTTCTCGTCGCGTGCGTGATCCTCACGCTGGCGTACGGGCTTGCTCCGGTGTCGAACGCTTGCTACCTGATTCAGGTCAAACGGATGTCGGTCAGTCCGGCGTTCCGCTATTCGATGATGACCGGCGCTATCACCGGCGCGATCGTCGGCATGCTCTTCCCGATGTTCTGCTTCGGCCTCGGCGCATTTCGTCCCGGGTACAGCCCCGCGGTTTTGGCGATGCTCTACGACTTCGGCTACCTGGCGTTCATCGGGTCATTGGGCTGCTTCTGCGTGATGTGGATGGCCTTCGGTCTGGCCATCATCCTCGACGAGAACAAAATCCTGCCAAAGTGGTTGGGCTACTACACCGTTTGGCAGTACGTGACCGAGTTGATGGCCGCACCGGTGTGGATCGCGAAATCGGGACCCTTCGCCTGGAACGGCCTGATGACCTTCTGGTTCGCGATGGCCCTGTATGTCTCGTGGCAGTTGCTCGTGTACATCTGCATCTACCGGGCGATCAAGAGTCAACCCGAGGCAGAGCTCGACAACGCCCCGGTTGAACTACGACCCGCTGCCCCCGCGGCCACACGCGCATGACCGGCATTGCCCATGGCGCTGCCACCGGAGTCGAGAAGCCTCAGCACGCTGTCGCGCGCGGCCATGTGCCCGGCGAGTCGAGCATGTGGTTTTTCGTCATCGGTGACTTGCTGATCTTCGGCGTCTATTTCGTGGGTTACATGTACTTCCGGGGCCGCAACCAGGAACTGTTCCTGGCCGGCCAGGCTCACCTCAATCTGGACATCGGAGCCGTCAACACGGTGGTACTGCTGACGAGTTCACTATTTGTGGCACTGGGTACTGTGGCCGCGCGCGCCGGAAACGCAGCCGATGCCCTCCGGCACTTCTGGATCGGGCTGGCTCTGGGCGCCGCGTTCCCGGTACTTAAAATGTTCGAGTGGATACCCGAAATCAGCCGGGGGCTGACGCCGGGGAAAGACCTGTTTTTCATGTATTACTACGTGATGACCGGCATGCACCTGTGCCATGTCGCCCTCGGTCTGGTTGTCATCTGCTTCATCATCCGCAACCTGAAAATGCCTGCGGCGCCGAAGATCTCGTTCATTGAGACGGGCGCCACCTATTGGCACATGGTCGACGTGTTATGGCTTGTCCTGTTCGCCGTGCTCTATTTGATGAGGTAAACCTTGACGTCGCTGATCCGCAATCCACTGACGATCGTGTGGGCGCTGCTCACGACGGTCACCATCGCGTCGTCGTTGATCGCCCTCGACGGCGGAGCCGCGCATCGGATCAACACGACGGTCACCACTGCCGTGTTGCTGATTGCAGCGGTCAAGGCATTCCTGGTGATGTGGCATTTCATGGAGGTCCGCCGCGCACCCGTCTGGCTCAAGGCAACCGCCAGCGGGTGGGTGCTCACGCTTTTTGCGCTGTTGCTGAGCTTCTATTTCGCGAGTTTGTGATCGGTCAACTTTTGCGCCAACTCCCACGCTTTCTCAGCCATATCGCGATAGCGGGTGCGGTACTCATCGGTGCCGGCCCGCGAGTCAGCCGCGTTGCCTTCCACTCCCCGACGCCACACCCCGGCGGTGATCGAGGCCAGCCGGAACATCGAAAACACCACAAACACGTCGAGTGATTCCGGGAGTTCCCTGCCGGCGTGCTTGTGGTAGCTGTCCAGGAAGGCCTGCTCGCTGGGAAGCCCAGTGCCAGTGAGGTCTTCACCGAGGACACCGCTTCTGCCACCGGGCCCGCCCGGCACGTGGTACGTCACGCAAAAGTAGCCCAGGTCGGCCAGTGGATTACCGATCGTCGACAGCTCCCAATCCAGCACCGCCACCACCCGCGGCTCGGTCGGATGAAGCAGCACGTTGCCCAGCCGGTAGTCGCCGTGCGCGACGCACGCCGGCGCGTCATCGGCAGGCAGGTGCTCGGGCAGCCACCTCGCCAGCAGATCCATGGCGGGCATGTCCTCCATGCGCGCGGCCAGCCACTGCCGCGTCCACAGTGCGACCTGGCGCTGCATGTAGCCCTCCGGCCGGCCGAACCCCTCGAGTCCGACCGCGCGCCAATCCACCCGGTGCAGCGCGGCCAGCACCCGGGCCAGGTCGTCGTAGACGGCGGCGCGGTGCGCGGGGGTCTCCTCGCGCAGCACGCGGTCCGGGAAGACCCGGCCCGCAACATGGTCCATCACGAAAAACGTTGTACCGAGCACAGATTCGTCGTCGCACAGCAGCCGCATGCGCGGCACCGGCACGTCCGTCTCGGCCAGCGCGGCCATGACTCGGAACTCGCGCTCCACCTCGTGCGCCCGCGGCAACAATGTGCCCGGCGGCTTCTTGCGCAGCACGTACTCGCCGCCCGGGGTGTGCAGATGAAACGTGGGATTGCTCTGGCCACCCTGGAACTGACGGACTTCCAGCTGACCGTCGAATTCTGGCAACCGCCCGCGCAGGTACCGGGCCAGCCGAGCCTCGTCGAAGCGATGCGCGGACAGTACCGGCACCAGCTCTGCCATGCCCGCCATCTCTCGCCCCTTGTCGCAAACCGTGTCTGCGGAACCCTACCGAGTAAACAGGGCCAGACCATGCCGATGGTCGGCACGACATACCTGCGGTTAGTGTCCGGCTATGGACATCTCGTGCGCGTTCGCCACCTCATCGGACACCCCGGCTCACGTCGAACTGGCGGAGTCGCTGGGCTATCGGCGCGCCTGGCTGTACGACTCTCCTGCGCTGCATCCCGACGTCTGGATGATCCTGACACGGTGTGCCGAACGCACGTCGCGCATCGGCCTCGGTCCGGGCGTGCTGGTGCCCAGCCTGCGGCACCCGATGGTCAACGCCGCCGCCATCGCCGAACTCGTCGGCCAGGCGCCGGGCCGTGTCGCGGTGGCCGTCGGGTCGGGATTCACCGGGCGGTACGCGTTGGGTAAGCGGCCGCTGCCGTGGCGGCAAGTCGCCGACTACGTCCGCTGCCTCAAGGCGCTGCTGGCCGGTGAGACCGTTGAGTGGGACGGCGCCAAGATCCGGATGATGCAGCCGTCCGGGTACGGGGCGCAGCGACCAGTCGACGTGCCGATCCTGATCGGCGCGGACGGTCCGAAGGGGCTCGCGGTGGCCGCCGAACTCGGCGACGGCGTGTTCTCGGCTGCCGTGCCCCAACCCGGCGCTGTCCAAGCGGCCGACTGGCGGGCTCTGCTGTCGTTCGGCACCGTACTCGATGAAGGCGAAGACCTGACCTCGCCACGGGTCGTCGACGCCGCAGGTCCCGGAGCGGTGGTGATGTATCACGCCGTCTACGAGCGCGGCGGCGCGGCGGCCGTCGATGGGCTGCCAGGCGGGCGCGGGTGGCGTGAGGCGGTCGAGGCGCAGCCCGCGGACGAACGGCATCTCGTCATCCACGAGGGGCACCTGGTGCGAGCAAATGCGCGTGACGAACCGTACGTCGCCGCCCTCATCCCGATGGCCAGCGCGGCGTCGCTGACCGGGACGGCCGAGCAGGTGAGGGAGCGGGTCGGCGGGCTCGCCGCAGCTGGAGTCACGGAAGTCGCCTACCAGCCGGCGGGTTCCGACATCGAGCGCGAGTTACGCGCCTTCGCATCGGCTACCGGCATCGCGGGTTGAGCATTAGGGTGTGGCGATGATCGCCAAAGTTGTTGTGACGGCGCTGCTCGCCGCACTGTTGGGATTTGCCGGGCTGATCAAGGTGTTCGGCGTCCAGCAATCGCTGACGGCCCGAGATCACCTCGGTCTCAACCCGATCCAGTGGCGGATGATCGGGGCGCTGGAACTCGCCGCTGTCGCGGGCGTACTGGTCGGCCTGTCGTGGCCGCCGATAGGTGTGGCAGCCGCGATCGGTTCAGCTCTGCTTTTGTTGGGTGCCATCGGTTTTCACGCGCGATCATCCGACAGCGCGGCCGACACGGCTCCCGCGGTGATCGGTCTGGGCCTCGCGGTCGCGACGGCCATTCTCCAGGCGGGCTGAACCGGCGACGGACAACTTCGGGGCGAAAATCAGTTATTTGGAACCGATTTCGTCTTCGTATTTTTTCGCCATGTGAGCGACGGCGTCGATTTGCGATTGCGCCAGGCCTTCACGCACCGCGGTGGCGCGCGCTGCCGCATCCAGGGTGGGCTGCGCCTGGCCCTGGAAATGCGGCACCACTTCGGCGGCGAACAATTCCGCTGACCGTTTGGTCGCCGCCGGGTTGGCCCACTCGTGGCCCATCTGCAGCATGCAACCGAACCCGCCCGATTGATCCCACATCCGCTGCACCTGTTCGCGCGCCCGCTCCGGTGTACCGATCACCCCGGCGCCGTTGTCGTTGATGACATCGATCATTTCGTCGATCTGTTCGCCGGGCATGGTCATCTGCGGAAACGCGGCCACTTTCTGGAAGTACCGAAACCACGAGGCCAGACCGAACTTCACGTCCTCGCGGGCCTGCTTCTCGGTCTCGGCGACGTGGAACGGGCCGACCAGACTCCAGTTTCTGCGATCGACGGCCGTGCCGAACGCCGCCGCGCGCTCTTCGACGATGTCCCAGTGGTACTTCAGGGCATTGAACCCATCGATCGTCAGCGTCGCCCCGATCGACAGCAGACCGATGCCGTGCTTGCCGGCCAGTCGGGCACCGGTCGGCGAGGCGACCGCGGCCACCGCCAGTGGGACACCGCCCTCGGAGTACGGGGCGAGTTGCAGGCGGGCTTCGTGCAGTTCGTGCGTGGGGGTTTTCGCTGACACCGTGTCTCCTCGCAGCAGCCGCACCACGATGTCGAGGTTGGTCTCCAGCAGCTCTCGGGTATCGGTCGGGGTCAGGCCGATCATCGCTGAATCGCTGGGCAGCGACCCGGGTCCGACTCCACCGATCACCCGGCCATAGGTGAGGTGATCCAGCATCATCAAACGGTCGGCGACCCAGAGTGGGTTGTGGTATGCGAGCGAAATGACGCCGGTGCACAGCTTGATCCGCTTGGTCCGTTCCGCCGCCGCGGCGATGAAGATCTCCGGCGAGGCGATGATCTCGCTGCCGGCGGAGTGGTGCTCACCGATCCACGCCTCGTCGAAGCCGAGTGCGTCGAGATGCTCGACCAGCTCGAGATCGCGCCGCATGGCCAGCGTCGGGTTGGTGCCTGCGCGGTGAAACGGTGCGATGAAGTACCCAAACCTGAGCTTGGCCATGTGCGATCCCCTAGCAATCGAGTTGCCCGCAACCTTAATCCCGTCCATACATCGGGACTCAGGAGTTGGCGCCTCGAATGTGCAAAGAGTTACGGGTCAACGCAGACCGCGTCAGTACCCGCCGCAACCCACGCCGGGGACGCAACCGCCTCCGCCGCCGGGTCCGCCGCCGCCGCTCGGGCCGCCGGGGATGCTGCCGCCCCCGCCGCCCGGTCCGCCGCCGCCCGTGGGGCCGCCGGGGATGCCGCCGCCTCCGCCGCCGGGTCCGCCGCCGCCGGTCGGGCCGCCGGGGATGCTGCCGCCCCCGCCGCCGGTCCCCGCCGGTCGCGCCGCCGGGACCACCTCCGCCGGGAGCTCCCGGCGCCGGCGCCGCGCTCGACGACGGGGTCGTCGTGGTTGTAGTGCTGGTTGTGGTCGGGCCGCCTTTATGGTCGCCGCCGCAGCCGACCGCCAACAAAAGCATGGCCGTCGCGAAGAACAATGTCATTGCCGTCCGAACAGACTTCATCCGCACTCTCCGCTCTCGTCTCGTGCACCCGGAGGTACCCGTGCCGTACGCGAGCGAAACGCGTTGACTACGAGCCGGGGTCAGGCTCGGCGGGACAGCTGAGCATGGATCAACGGAGCGATCTTCTCCGCCAGGTATGCGTGTCCGGCGTCGTTGGGGTGCACGCCGTCGGGGCCGATCAACTCAGGCCTGCCGACGAACCAGCCCTCGTTGATCGGGTCGATGAACGTTGCACCGGCGTCGCGGGCCTGGCCGCTGAGGATGTCGCGGATATAGAGGACATCCAACGGCGGATCGGAGTCCGTCCACGGCGGGCCGATCACCAGCAGCTTTGCCGACGGCGCGATACGGCGAGCTAAATCCAGGGTGTCGTGTGCCATCGCGGTCATCTGCATCGGATCGGCGCCCTGGTCGTTGCGCGAGCCGAAGAAGACCACCAGCGCATCGTCGGGATGGACCGCGCGGTTCGTCAGGTCCTCGAAGACGCTGCCGTGGTCGCCGCGGACGACGTACCCGGCTTTGCCTTCGGAGGCGACTTCGGGCGCGACCTGAACTCCCTGGCGCGCGAGCGTCAGCCAGGTGCGGTTGGTCCAGGCGTTGGGCCCCCAACCACCCTCGTCGGTGCCGGTGGTGTAGGAGTCGCCGACCACCGCGACATGGTCGATCGGCGTTCCGCGGGCGATCGTTTCAACGGGCTCCGGCGAGGTGGGATAGTGAATGACCACTCCGGCCGCAACGGCCGCGACGACTATCGTGGCCAGCCGACCCACCGCTACCTGCACTGTCCACCACCTCGGCCGCGTGTCGCATCCGGACAAGCGGAATCGTAGAAACACAACGCTGAATTTGCCGTCGACGCGCTGGCATCCGATGGCCTCGCGTCAAGGGGAATCGTACTTGATCAGTATGGGGCGCAGTATCGCTCGCGTCACAGACCGCTTCAGCCGGCGCGCGCCGAAATGGATTTCGGGCGTCCCTCCTGGGACCCGTCGATCGCCTGAAGCTTGCCCCCAGCCAGATGCTCCGACAGATCAGCACCGTCACGGGCTTTCGGCCGGCCGTCGCCCACCATCCTGCGCATCCAGCGGCGCGCGGGCTCTTCAACGACGTGGTAAAGCACCGCGGCGCCAAGGAAAGTGACCGCCAGCACCGCGGCCAGCAGAAGCTTCCCGCCGTTGCCGATCATCGTGAGCCCGAACTGCTCGGCCGTCCATGTCCACGAAGTGTGCGCCAGCTCGTGAACCATGTAGAGACAGAACGAGATCTGCCCGCCGTAGACCATCGGTCGAGTGGACAGCAGCGCCGGCAAGCTGCCGGTGCCGATCGCCAGTGTCATCACCAGGGGCACGAACAAGATGTCGACCAGACCACCGGTGTCGGTGACGCCGTGCAGCGGGTGTGCGTCCGACCAGTAGAGGAAGCCCACGACGCCGGCGAGCAGTAGCACCGACGCATAGCCCGCCGCCCGGCGACCACGGTCGGTCGGCTGCAGTCTGCCGACCGCGGCGGCGACCAACGCGCCGGCGGTGAACTGCATGACGATGCGCGGCAACCAGCTCCAGGGTGTGTAGAACTGGCCGGTCACCAGCAGCGAGACCACCGGAGGCAACGAAGCGCCGACCGCCAGCCAGATCAGACTGCGGGCGCGGGTGGCCCGCGCCATCCGGAAGATCACCAGCACCAGCAGCCCGAACAATAGGTAGGCCAGCCACTCGGCGCTGATCGACCATGCCGGCCCGTCCCAGCTCGAGTTGTCGAAGAACGGCTGGAACCATAGCTGCACCAACAGGACTTGACGCACGTAGCTGATCGCGGTGAATCGGTAGATCTCCTGGGACGGCACGTGCCCGACGTGCAGTGTGAAGATCACCCATAAGGCGGCCAGATGCAAGGTGACCAGGTAGACCGGCCACACCCTGGCCAAGCGCAGCCAGAGGAAATGCGCAGTGGCGCGGGCCGACCAGGACCCGCCCATCCGGTCCAGGTAGTTCCAGGTCAGTACGAAGCCGCTGAGGATGAAGAACAAGTCCACCCCTTGGGCTCCGCAATTGAGCACCGGGCTGAGCGCGTCCCGAAAACCGGGGACTGCATCACGTAACAGCGGACGAAAGTGAAAGAGCACTACCCAAATCGCGGCAACGATGCGCAGTCCCGTGAGGGCCTTGATTTCTCCGCTGCGCACAACAATCTTTCCGTGAGACCACAGATGTTCGTTCACCACTGCATCACTAACGACGGCGTTGGCAGGGTATCAGTGCGCCAGATCGATAGCGAGTCGTCTGCCCGGTGCGCCGCGGGCGAATGCGCAGGCAGGACTTGTATCGATGTTCATCGTTCCCCGCGCATGTTGACCCGTCTAGCGTCATCCGCAATAGGAAGCTTCAGAACTGGAGAACTGGCATGAAGACCCGCCTGACCGAGTTCTTCGGCATCGAGCACCCGATTGTTTCCGCGCCGATGGCGCTGATCTCGGGCGGCAGGCTCGCCGCGGCGGTGTCGTCGAGCGGCGGCCTGGGCTTGATCGGCGGCGGCTACGGCGACTCAGAGTGGGTGGCGCGCGAATTCGGCGTCGCCGACGGCGCACGGGTCGGATGTGGCTTCATCACCTGGAGTCTGGCCCGTAATCCCCACTTGCTCGACGTCACATTGGAACGGCAGCCGGCGACAATCATGTTGTCGTTCGGCGATCTGCACCCGTTCGCGGAGCGCATCCATGCGGTCGGCGTGCCCCTCATCGCGCAGGTTCAGACACTCGAAGACGCGCGATCGGCTCTGGATGCCGGCGCGCGGATACTGGTCGCCCAGGGCAGCGAGGCGGGTGGGCACGGAATGACGGTGCGTTCGACGTTCACGCTGGTGCCCGAAGTCGTCGACTTGGCCGCCGAGCGTGCGCCCGAAACGCTGGTGCTGGCGGCCGGCGGTGTCGCCGACGGCCGGGGGCTTGCGGCGGCACTCGTGCTCGGTGCCGATGGCGTTGTGGTGGGCACTCGGTTCTGGGCTTCCCCCGAAGCACTGGTGTCGCCACGCGCCCACCAGCGGGCTATCGGCGCCAGCGGGGACAACACCTATCGCACCCGGGTGTATGACTTTGTGCGGCAGCTGGATTGGCCTCCCGAGTACAACGTGCGCGCGTTGAGCAACCCTTTTGTCGACGGCTGGCACGGCAACGAAGCCGAACTGCAGGCGTCGTTGCCCGAAGTGGTCAGCGCATATCAAGCCGCCGTCGCCGCAGAAGATTTCGAGGCCGCTGCCATCCTCATCGGCGAGTCGATCGGCCTTATCCACGCAGTGCGTCCCGCTGCCGACATCGTCGCCGAGATGGCAGCTGGGGCCGACCGAATCCTGAACCGCTAGAACAGCTTTAGGCTGATTCAGTACAGGGGTGACCAGGCTGACGTCCGAAGCAGTCGACTCTCCGTACTTCAGGGCGTCGAACATATAGGTCCCCGGTCCGCGATGTTCGGGCGGGATGTCAGTAGTCAGCAGATGCTTCAGGGCGGCATAGTCGTTGGTCGCGTCAATCTTCTGCCACCGCATCGCCTCTGTCCACGCGCGGCGACCTGGACAGTCGACCCAAACATCTGGTTTGCTCACATCCATGGCCAGGCTTGATGTGCCCGATGGCCCCGGTGGTGAGGCCGCCATGATTTGGACGCTGCGGCCGCAACTCGGCGACATGGTCGAGCGGATGATTCGCGGCGCTTACCAGCAGAGCATTCTGCCGCCGGACGAGCGTGAGCTGGCCAGGATGCGAATCGCGCAGATCAACGACTGCGTCGCCTGCTCGGACTTCCGCGCGGATTCGGTGCTCGAGGCGGGCGTCGCACCGGAGCTGTATGAGAACGTCGCGGCCTACGCCACCTACCCCGGCTACACCGCGCGGCAACGTCTCGCCATCGAATACGCCGAGCGATTCGCGAACAACCACGCATCGATCGACGATGCGTTCTTCGGCCGGCTGCGTGCAGCCTTCACCGACGAGGAGGTCCTCGATCTCACACTGTGTGTCGCGGTGTTCCTTGGTCTGGGACGCTCGTTGACCGTGCTCGGCGTCGATCAATCGTGCGCGATCGACCTCTGAGCACTATGGGAAGGACGAGATGGATAAGGCCACCGTCGACGAACTGCTGAGCACCACCCGGTCGGTGCGCAAACGTCTTGACCTGACCCGGCCGGTCGGTCGCGACGTGATCCTGGAGTGCATACAGCTGGCGATGCAGGCGCCGACAGCTAGCAACACGCAGGATTGGCGGTGGCTGGTGATAACCGACCCCGATAAGCGCGCCGCGATCGCGGAGATCTACAGCAGCATCGGCGCTGAGTATCTTGCACTCGCCGCCAAGGACACCTCCGACCCGCAAACCCAGCGCGTGTACGCCAGCGCGTTCAGTCTCACTGACACACTGGCCCAAGTTCCCGTGCATGTCATCCCCTGCCTGGAAAACCGCATCGATAACTCCAGCATGTTGACCGCTGCGTCGGCGTGGGCCTCGATCATCCCGGCCGGCTGGAGTTTTTTGCTCGCGCTTCGGTCTCGTGGCCTCGGATCGGTCTGGACGACAATGCATTTGGCCAAGGAGCGAGAGGTAGCCGAATTGCTGGGCATCCCGGCCACGGTCACACAGGCTGCGCTTTTCCCGGTGGCCTACACGATTGGCACCGACTTCCGGCCGGCCTCACGACCGCCCGCGGAGACCGTCACCTTCTGGGACAGCTGGGGAGAAAGCTGATGCAATCCTTCACCGTTCGATTCCACGTCGACGCACCTCCCAGGAAGGTGTGGCGGGCGCTCCACCCGTCGGTGCCGCCGCACGCGCCAAGCCCGCGGGTACTTGAGTGGCCGACCGGCAGCATGGAGATCCTGAACGAAGGCGACGAAGCCGGTGAGGGTCTCGTCCGCACCTGCGTCTTCTCGGTGCCCAAGTACCTGCTGTCGGGCGGCAAGGGGCGCTCATGGGAGACCGTCACCGAGGCCACGATCAACAAGCTGTCGCGCTATGTCGCGATCGGGAAGCCGCTGTGGTCGCGCGCCGAGGGCTACCACGAACTCGAGGAACAGCCCGACGGCACCACCGTGCTCACCTTCCATGAGACCTATCACGCGTTCAACCCATTGTTGCGTCTCCTTCTCGAGCGACCTGTCCACGCAAGGATTTCTCGCGACAACATCGACATTTACGAACACACGCTGCGCTATGCCGGAGCCGTCAAGCGACTGGCCTAGCCGGTTCCCGCCGGCGAGCTGTCGGCGCGTCATCGGAACATACTGGCCAGTAGCGAAAATTGTTTCTTAGCAAAGTATTAAACGCTGGAGCAGGTGACCTTAGAGTAGGCAATTAGCGTCTCAAACAGGTTGGGGTCACAGCTGATCCTGATAGTGCAGTGGCAGTGTGGGGAATTGAGGGCGCGTCAGATGAACAACTCGGTCGACATGGCAGCTTCGTACTTGGCGCCGCGACACGCGCGTCTCCCCTTCGACTGCAACGGCGCCGCGGTGCGGGCTCAATGCCGCCACCTCGCGACGGTGGTGACGATCAGCGGTGTGATCGACGCGAGCAACGTCGATGAGGTGATCGCCTACGCCCAGCGCTTCAACCTCCCGGACAACCCGTTCATTCTCGACTTGTCGGGCCTGGACACCTTCAGCGCGCAGGCTGTGCGACTGCTGTATGCCGTCGACGAGGCATGCAGCGCTCACGGCCTGGAATGGGCCCTCATCCCCAGCCAGGCCGTGAGCCTGACGTTGCTGGTGACTCACGAGGACACCAGCTTCCCCACCGCGACCACGGTCCACGAGGCGCTGCAGTACTTCGCCGACGCCACCAGTGCCCGGCGTCGTCTACTGCTGCCCCTCTTCACCAAAAGCGCGTAGCCGCCCGCTCCGGCGCTCACGCGCGTGGTGCAAAGTCCGTATGCTGCTATTCGTGACGCCTAAGCCGACAATTGCCGCCGCCGCGGCGCTGATCACGCTGGCCTGGGGCGCATCGGCCGGCCCAGCCGTCGCCGATCCGGCCCCCGCACCGGCGCCCGCTCCGGCGAAAACCACGATCGACCACGACGGCGTGTACAACGTCGGCACCGATATCGTGCCGGGCGTCTACACGTCGGCGGGCCCCGTCGGTAACGGCGTCTGCTACTGGAAGCGGCTCGGCGACGACGCCAAGCAGCCGCTCGACAATGCGATGAGCAAGAAGCCTCAGGTCGTGAAGATTGACCCGACCGACAAGACCTTCAAGACCAGCGGCTGCCAGGTGTGGCAGAAGAACGATGCCGCAGTCCCCGACCCGGGCAAGTCGCCGGAACAGGCCGGGATAGGGCTGGGCATTCTCAACTCGCTGATCGGCGGGGGAAACGCGCCGGCCCCACCACCAGCACCGGCGCCGGCACCAGCTCCGCCCAAGTAGTCGCGGGGCCGACCCACCCGTATGCAGACCGTCGAATATGCCGCCGGTCGACTGGCTGACGTCTACGGCGACCCTTCTCACCGGACCGTGCTGCTGTGGCACGGCCAGCAAGCAGACGCGCGTTCCTCGGTACGGTCGCTTGCTGAGCTGATTGCCCGACATGGACTGTGCGTCGTCGCACCCGACTGGGATTCCCACGCAGCGGACGGCGGTCGCGCCGATCTGCTGGCCTCGGTGCACTTCACCCGTGAACGGGCCGAGGATCCCGATCATGTCGTGCTCGCCGGCTGGTCGATGGGCGGCCTGGCTGCGGCGGCGCTGACGATCCGGGCTCAGGAATTGGGTGTGGCTTTCGCGCATACGGTTTGTCTGGCCGGCGCGTTCATGGTCCCCGATCCGATCTTCCATGAAGCTCCCGGCAACTCAACTCCGCCAGGCCGGGGATTCGACGCCGTTCACGTTGTTGCACGGGGTGTCCGACCGGGTCATCCCGGTATCGGTGGTCTACGACTTCGCCGCGGCATTGCAGGACGCCGGTTGGCCGGTGCAGGTGGTCGAGTTACCTGCCGACCACGGGTCGATCGCCGGCGCGGCCTACGACGCCGCCGCGGGGCGGTATCACAACGCGAGCGACCCGGAAACCCTAGCGGTCGCCGCTGACGTCGCGGCCCACATCGCCGATGCCGGCCGAGCCGATCGCTGACTGGGACAGCCAGTCACGTAGCTTCGCGTAGACCAGCGGGTGGTTCAGCAGGTCGAAGTGGTTCAATCCGGTCAGTGTCAGTCCGTGATCGGCCGCAAACGGAACACGTCGCGACTTGCCCACTCCGGCAGCGCTTTTCGGACGCACCAAATGGTCACCGGCCAACATGCCGAGCAGTGATGGACTCACCGAGGTCGGACAGCTGCCAACTGGCTGCTCGGACCAGCCGATGACGCCCTGTCTGAGCTGCCGGTTTGTCGACTCAGTATACAAGCGTTTACTGTAATCAGAAGTGCCCGCATCGACCGATACCACCTGCCTGCGCGCAGCGCCTAATAGGAGCCCCGATGGACGCGACCTTTTCGCTCGATCTGCCTGAAGAAGTGGTGCATGTTCGCGACTGGGTCCACGAGTTCGCCGACTCGGTGATCCGGCCGGCGGCTGCGGAGTGGGACGAACGGGAAGAGACACCCTGGCCGATCATTCAAGAGGCCGCCAAGGTGGGGCTCTACACCCCGGACCTGTTCGCCCAGATGGCCGGCGAAGCCAGCGGACTGGGAATGCCCACCGTCTTCGAGGAAATGTTCTGGGGCGACGCCGGAATCGCATTGTCCATCATGGCCACCGGCCTTGCCGCGGCGGCGCTGGCCGCCAACGGAACACCGCAGCAGATCGGCGAGTGGCTGCCGCAGATGTTCGGCAGCCCCGGCGATCCACAACTGGCCGCGTTCTGCTCGTCGGAACCCGGCGCCGGCTCCGACGTCGGAGCCGTCCGCACCAGAGCGAGGTACGACGAAGCCGCCGGCGAGTGGGTGCTCAACGGAACCAAGACGTGGGCAACCAACGGTGGAATCGCCAACGTCCATGTCGTGGTGGCATCGGTTGAGCCCGACATGGGCACTCGGGGTCAGGCGACGTTCATCGTGCCGCCCGGCACGAAGGGCTTCTCCCAAGGGCAGAAGTTCAAAAAGCACGGTATTCGGGCGTCGCACACCGCCGAGGTGGTGCTCGACAATGTCCGGCTTCCCGGTGAGCTGATCCTCGGTGGCCGCGAGAAATTCGAACACCGGATCGCGAAAATTCGGGAAGGACATCGCACGTCGAGCCAGGCCGCGATGATGACGTTCGAGCGCACCCGCCCGATCGTCGGGGCAATGGCGCTGGGCATTGCCCGCGCCGCCTATGAGTACGCGCTCGAGTACTCCGGTCAGCGCGAGCAGTTCGGCCGCAAAATCGCCGAATTCCAAGCTGTCGCTTTTAAGTTGGCGGACATGAAAAGCCGCATCGACGCGTCCCGAATGCTGGTGTGGCGGGCCAGCTGGATGCAGCGCAACAACAAGCCGTTCACCTCAGCCGAGGGATCGATGGCCAAGCTGTACGCCAGCGAAACCGCGGTGTACGTCACCGACGAAGCCATCCAGATCCTGGGTGGTAACGGCTACACCCGCGACTACCCGGTCGAGCGGATGCACCGAGATGCGAAGATCTTCACCATCTTTGAGGGCACCAGCGAAATCCAGCGACTGGTGATCGGCCGGGCGCTGACCGGTCTGCCCATCCGCTGAGCCATCAGCGCTGCCGTTGCAGCCGCACTTGTGCTTTCTCCACCGACGCAGCGGCGTCGCGGTCGGCCCGCGCGGCCTTGTCATAAGCCCGGGTGGCGGAGTCGAGGTCGCGCTCGGCGTCTTTCAGATTCCGCCGGGTCTCGTCGCGATGACGTCGCGCCGCGGCCAATTCCTGTTTCGCCTCGGCGAGTTCGGCTTTCAGCTCGTCGCGGCGCTGATCAGCATCGTCGGCTCGGGCAGTTTTCGCCGCGGTGGCGCGACTTGTCGTCGACACCGGGCCGGCCGCACCGAAGCCGCCGAAGCCGCTCCATTGCTCCGCCTTGGACAGCCGGCCGAGTTGGGCGGTGACGTCGCTGTCGGCGATCGCTGCCTGCAGCGTGCTGGTGACGTCCTCTCGCACTGCGGCCGACGGGTTTTTCACCTCGGCGTTGGCAAAGGCGGCGCGGACGAGTTCGTCGACGGTATGACGTTGCTCGGCCGAGAGCCGTCGGATGGCTTCACCGTCGCCGGCAGCGTGCGCGTGGCGCAGCCGATCTCCGAGATCGCCCAGCCGCTTCTTTATATCCTTGCGCTGCAACGCAAACGAGTTGACGATCCATGCGGCGGTGGTCGGTTTGCGGGCAGCGGAGATCCGCTTGACAGCGGCTGTGTCGCCGCGCTGCTTTGCTGCGTCGGCGAGCTTTCGGCGGGTAGCGGTGAAGCCATCGGGCTTGACCGAGTACAGCTCATCCAGCTCGTCGTCGGCCATCAGATGGTGACGGAGTCTCCGCGCCCAGCCGACGATCCGGTCCCCCATCCCGCGCTGGTTCATTTCGTCGGTGAAGTCGGCAAGCGGCGAGGCGAACACCGTGTAGTCATCGAAATGTACCGGTATCACTTTGGGCAGATCGAGCAGATCGACCACCTCGGTGCCCTGGCGGCCGTCCATGGTCACCGTCAGGCCGAACGGTAGCCGAGGTCCGGCCGGCAGCCGGGTGCCACCCAGGTGTAGGACGCCCGCGTCGATTGCCTTGAACCGCACCGGAATTTCCTTGAGTCCTTCCACCAGCAGCGTGTCGCCGGAGATGTATAGCCGTCGACGTGTTGAACCGTCTGGTGATTCGACATCCAGCATGGTTCCCATCACTGGAGGCAGCAGCCGGTTCATCGGCAGCGGCGCATGCCGGCCCGGCAACGAGGTCATCGTCAGCCTGACCTGGTCCGTGGTGATGGTGTGGGCCTGCCAGGTGGACAAACCGAGCGCATTCGCAAATCCCCGATGGTGCAGCCGCTTGGCCGCATGCGGGGTGGTGATGACCGGCAGGGTGTGGTCAAGTCCCTTCTGTGCGACGCGATCCCAGTGGTCGCCGTGCATGTGTGACAGCACGATGGCATTCAGCGACGGCAGCTGGTCGATCTGCAGCGCGGGATCGTGGCGGCGTTTGGAGACCAGACCGTATCCCAGGTAGGCGCGCTGCCCCTGGTGGAGAAAGTTTGGATCGGTCAACAGCGTCACCCCGCCGGCCGAGATCAGCGTGGTGGCGTTGCCACGAAGGTGATGCGGATGTCCACCGACGGTGACTACCCGCATTATCGCTGTTCAATCAGCGCCCAGTTCAGCGCTGCCCAGTTCAGTGAGCTGCGTTCGCCTCTTCACCGACGCCGTTGATCGCCAGGGCTTCATCCCAGCCGTTGACCTGTTCCTCGAGCGGCGGCAGTTCCGGCTCGGCGTCGTCTTCGTCCAGCCCGGCCACCACCCGGATCGCGGCGATCAGCTGTTTCACCAGCGGCGTCTCATCCGCGTGGGCGTCCGCCTTCCTCGAGCTCGTCGGGCAGCTCGCGCCGGAGCCCGAACCCGTTGGCCGCCTCCTGCGCCGACAACTTCGCGTGCACGCGGGCGTTGTAAAGCTGTTGTCCCAGAGTCGATCCGGGCGCATTGGCCACCCGCTCCATCAGATCGTCGTAACGTCGCCGGACATCGCTGAGCGCCATGATCACGGTGGGAGTGGGCCGGCTGTGAGTTGCCGCCTCGGTCAGCGCGGCGCGAAGTTTCCGCAAACCGGTCAGCACCACCTCGGCGCGCTTCTGGAATTTCTTGTCTTCCGGAAAAGGCAGCGAATCGATAGCCGCCCGGTACATATGCATCGCCGCGTCGGCGAGACTGACGATAGTTTGCGCTTCACCCTCGTGCTTATCGAATTCGCCCATAACCCCTCAACTCTTTGATGGTGTTCCGTCCGGCAGCTGCAAGGACGAGGGTATGGGCAACAGCCTCGGCTCGACAACAGCAGTGCGTTCTAGCTGAGGCCGTAGAAACGCTGCGCGTTGAGCCCGCCGATTTTCGCCCGGGCGTCATCGCTGATGTCTGGGCGCGTGCGCAGATGTTTGGTGCTCTCGGGCCACTCGCCGTCCCAATGCGGGTAGTT
>CAVXKX010000017.1:0-644813 GCA_963762535.1 uncultured Actinomycetota bacterium | reverse complement strand
GTGGGCGCGGACGGTATCGAACCGCCGACCGCTGGTGTGTAAAACCAGAGCTCTACCACTGAGCTACGCGCCCGTGCCGGGCAAAGATACCGCCCCGACCACTCGGCGCCCAAAACGCCGACCACCGGCTCAGGCGTTCAGCGCCGCCAGCGCGTCGACCCACAGCCGCTGGTCACGGGCCTCGCCGGGCTGTTTCATCTCGGCGAACCGAATCATGCCGGAGCGGTCGATGACGAACGTGCCTCGGTTGGAAACGCCGGCGTCGTCGTTGAAAACCCCGTAGGCCTGGCTGACCGCCCCGTGCGGCCAGAAATCCGAGAGCACCGGGAACAGGAACCCGCTTTGGGTTGCCCACACCTTGTGGGTGGGCGCCGGCCCGACCGAGATGGCGAACACCGCCCGGTCGGCATTCTCGAAATCCGGCAGATGGTCACGCACCTGATCGAGTTCGCCTTGGCAGATCCCGGTGAAGGCCAGCGGGAAGAAGACCAGCAGCACGTCCTTGGCCCCACGGCAGTCGCTGAGGGTGACCGGTTGTCGGTTCTGGTCGTGCAGCGTGAAGTCCGGTGCGGTGCTACCGACCGGCAGCATCAGCGACGCCCGGCCGCTCGCGATTTCGGTTGCACCAAACGGCTGGCGCTCCAGTCGCCGAGGTTGACCGACGAGGTCGGCATCAGGCCGGCGGTCGGCGCCGACTCGGCGATCTCGGCGGGTTGCACGTGGCCGGCCTTGCCGGTCTTGGGTGTGAGCACCCAGATCACGCCGTCATCGGCCAGCGAAGTGATCGCGTCCATCAGGGTGTCCACCAGGTCACCGTCGTCGTCGCGCCACCACAGCAGCACGACGTCCACCACCTCGTCGGTGTCTTCGTCGAGCAACTCGCCGCCGCATGCATCTTCGACATCGGCGCGGATGTCGTCGTCGGCGTCCTCGTCCCAACCCCACTCCTGGACAACCTGCCCTGGTTGGATGCCCAGTTTGCGGGCAAAGCTCGGGGCGTCATCCGCGGCCACCACCGTGCGACCTCCTTATCAGTTGTAAGCCAGCGTCAAAGACGCCTGCGATGCAATTTATCGTCGCATAGCCCGTAGCGTTGCACATCAATCGACTCAAAGGGCCGCCCGGCAAAGCTTCACAGCGGTGGTCTTGGTGTCGTTGAGCTGATTGACCCGCTGATTGAATTGGTCGATCCCGGCGTGCGCGCGAATCGCCCCTGCCACGTCGCGGGCGGCGTCGTTGTAGGCGTTGAGCGCCTCTCGCAGCTGCTGCGATATCGGGCCCTTGTTATCCCCCGCGACGACGTCGGCGCTGTGGTTGAGCGCATCGATCGCGGGCTGCTCGGTGGGCGATGTGTCGCGGCCCTGGTTGGTGGCGGAGACATAGTCGTTCACCCGATCGACGGCATCTTTGCTGCTCTCGGCAAACGCTTTGCACACCTCGAGGACGGCTTGGGTGGTCAGCGATTGTTGACGCCGCGACTCCCGGATGCTCGAGGTGACCGACGACTCCGAGACCGACACCGACACCGACGTCCGGTAGGCCGGGGCGATCGCCTGGTCGGCACCTGGCGAACCGTCCGTGACGGTCGTACACCCGACGACGGCGATCAAGATTGCGGCGACGCAGCCGGCCGCGCGCGCAGCCGCAGGCCATCCGGGCCAGCCCCGCCATCCGATCCGCACAGCTTCTGACGTTACCGGGTCTGCCCCGGGGGCTGCGCGGCGCGACATCCAGTGCGGCACGATAGGAGCAACCCCCACAAGGGCCGCAGTACCGAGCCACCCCCGAAGACGTCCATCCGCGACGGCCGATCAGCCACAAGCCGTGTCCGCCGTCTACAAAGGAGTAGTGCGTTGACCACCGAGTTCGTCCGCCACGATCTGGCGAAGAATCCAACTGGCACAAGCGAACCCGACCGCGTGCGGGTGATCCG
This sequence comes from uncultured Actinomycetota bacterium, assembly GCA_963762535.1. GTDB lineage: Bacteria > Actinomycetota > Actinomycetes > Mycobacteriales > Mycobacteriaceae > Mycobacterium. The sequence goes on along the minus strand of CAVXKX010000017.1, from coordinate 642,880 downwards.
CGAAGGCGTCGCGTCGTACCTGCCCGATATCGATCCGGAGGAAACCGCCGAGTGGCTGGAATCCTTCGACGGCCTTTTGGAGCGGTCCGGGCCGGCGCGGGCGCGCTATCTGATGCTGCGGTTGCTGGAGCGGGCCGGCGAACAACGGGTGGCGCTGCCCGCGCTGACGTCGACCGATTACGTCAACACGATCCCGACCGAGATGGAGCCGTGGTTTCCCGGTGACGAGGACGTCGAACGTCGATACCGGGCCTGGATCAGATGGAACGCCGCCATCATGGTGCATCGCGCCCAACGCCCGGGAGTCGGTGTGGGCGGCCATATTTCGACCTACGCATCCTCTGCGGCGCTCTACGAGGTCGGGTTCAACCACTTTTTCCGGGGCAAGTCGCATCCCGGCGGCGGGGACCAGGTGTTCATCCAGGGCCACGCCTCTCCCGGCATCTACGCCCGGGCGTTCCTCGAGGGCCGGCTGAGCACCGACCAACTCGACGGCTTCCGGCAGGAGCACAGCCATCCCGGCGGCGGTCTGCCGTCCTACCCGCACCCCCGGCTGATGCCCGACTTCTGGGAATTCCCGACCGTGTCGATGGGCCTGGGCCCGATGAACGCCATCTATCAGGCCCGGTTCAACCACTACCTGCATGACCGTGGCCTTAAGGACACCTCCGACCAGCACGTGTGGGCGTTCCTCGGTGACGGCGAGATGGACGAGCCGGAGAGCCGCGGCCTGGCCCACGTGGCCGCGCTGGAAGGCCTAGACAACCTGACGTTCGTGGTCAACTGCAACCTGCAGCGCCTGGACGGCCCGGTGCGCGGAAACGGCAAGATCATCCAGGAGCTGGAGTCGTTCTTCCGCGGCGCCGGCTGGAACGTCATCAAGGTGGTGTGGGGCCGCGAGTGGGACACGCTGCTGCACGCCGACCGCGACGGCGCCCTGGTGAACCTGATGAACACCACTCCCGACGGCGACTATCAGACCTACAAGGCCAACGACGGGGCCTACGTCCGCGACCACTTCTTCGGCCGCGACCCGCGCACCAAAGCGCTCGTCGAGCAGATGACCGACGCCGAGATCTGGAATCTCAAGCGCGGCGGCCACGATTACCGAAAGGTCTACGCCGCCTACCGCGCGGCCGTCGATCACCACGGGCAGCCGACGGTGATCCTGGCCAAGACCATCAAGGGCTACTCGTTGGGCGCGCACTTCCAGGGCCGCAATGCCACCCACCAGATGAAAAAGCTTGCGCTGCAAGACCTCAAGGACTTCCGCGACGCCATCCGGATCCCGATCAGCGACGCGCAGCTCGAACAGGATCCCTACCTGCCGCCCTATTACCATCCCGGCGCGGAGGCCCCGGAGATCCGTTACCTGCTGGAGCGGCGCCACGCACTGGGCGGCTTCGTCCCCGAGCGGCGCACCAAGACCAAGACGCTGCGGCTGCCGGGCCGCGACATCTACAGCCCGCTGAAGAAGGGGTCGGGGCAGCAGGAGGTCGCCACGACGATGGCGACGGTCCGAACGTTCAAAGAACTGTTGCGCGACAAAGAAATCGGTCCGCGCATCGTGCCGATCATCCCCGACGAGGCCCGCACCTTCGGGATGGACTCGTGGTTCCCGTCGCTGAAGATCTACAACCGCAACGGCCAGCTGTACACCGCCGTCGACGCCGACCTCATGCTGGCCTACAAGGAAAGTGACATCGGCCAGATCCTGCACGAGGGCATCAACGAAGCCGGATCGGTCGCCTCGTTCACCGCCGCCGGCACCTCGTATTCGACGCACAACGAGCCGATGATTCCGATCTACATCTTCTATTCGATGTTCGGTTTCCAGCGGACCGGCGACGGGCTGTGGGCCGCGGCCGATCAGATGGCGCGCGGCTTTCTGCTCGGGGCCACCGCCGGCCGCACCACGCTGACCGGCGAAGGCCTCCAGCACGCCGACGGTCAGTCGCCGCTGCTGGCCGCCACCAACCCGGCGGTGCTCTCCTATGACCCCGCGTTCGCCTTCGAGATCGCCTACATCATCGAAGGTGGCCTGGCCCGCATGTACGGCGAGAACGCCGAGAACGTCTTCTACTACCTGACCATCTACAACGAGCCGTATGTGCAGCCGCCGGAGCCCGACAACTTCGACCCCGAAGGCGTGCTGCGCGGCATCTACCGCTATCGGCCGGCCGCCGAATCCCGGACCAACAGCGCCAACATTCTGGCGTCCGGGGTGGCGATGCCCGCAGCGCTGCAGGCCGCCGAAATGCTGGCCGCCGATTGGGACGTCGCAGCCGACGTGTGGTCGGTGACGAGCTGGAGCGAGCTCAACCGTGACGGCGTCGCCATCCAGAAACAGCGGCTGCGCCATCCCGACCAGCCCGGCGGCGAGCCGTACGTGACGCGCGCGTTGTCCACGTCCAGCGGCCCGTTCATCGCGGTCTCGGACTGGATGCGGGCCGTCCCGGAGCAGATCCGGCCGTGGGTGCCGGGCACCTACGTCACCCTGGGCACCGACGGGTTCGGGTTCTCCGACACCCGGCCGGCCGCCCGGCGCTACTTCAACACCGACGCCGAATCCCAGGTCGTCGCCGCGTTGGAGGCGCTCGCCCGCGACGGCGACATCGACCCGTCGGTGCCGGTCGCGGCCGCGCGCCAGTACCGCATCGACGACGTGCAGGCCGCGCCCGCGCAGACTTCCGACCCCGGCCCCGGCGCCTGACACGGCCACATTTAGCGGATTCATCCATAAACTCGGCGTAGATTTTAGGGATGGCCGACAAAGACTTCCCGACGCCGGGCACGACGCTGGAATTGCTGGACAGCGTCCCGGAATCGCTGCTGCGGCGGTTGAAGCAGTATTCCGGCCGGTTTTCCACTGAGGCAGTGCGGGTGATGCAAGAACGGTTGCCGTTCTTCGCCGAGCTGGAAGCCTCCCAGCGAGCCAGCCTGGCGCTGGTCGTGCAAACCGCCGTCGCGAACTTCGTGGAGTGGATGACCGACCCCAACAGCAACGTCAACTACACCGCGCGGGCCTTCGAACTGTTGCCGCAGGATCTGACCCGACGCATGCCGTTGCGCCACTCGGTGGACATGATCCGGGTCACGCTGGAGTTTTTCGAAGAAGTTGCCCCGGTGCTCGCCCGCTCCGACGAGCAGTTGACCGCGCTGACGGTGGGGATCCTCAAGTACAGCCGAGACCTCGCCTTCAGCGCCGCCACTGCCTACGCCGATGCCGCCGAGGCGCGCGGGAACTGGGATAGCCGGATGGAGGCCAGCGTCGTCGACGCCGTGGTACGCGGCGACACTGGCCCGGAGCTACTGTCTCGGGCCGCGGCACTGAACTGGGACACCACCGCGCCGGCGACCGTCGTGGTGGGATTTCCGCCGCCGGGCCGGGAAAGCCATGCCAGCCAAGATGTTCGGGACATCGCGGCCCGTCACGGCCGCGCCGCACTCACCGACGTCCACGGCACGTATTTGGTAGCCATCGTGTCCGGGCAGCTGACACAGACCGAGAAGGTCTTCGCCCCCCTGCTGGACGCCTTCTCCGAGGGACCGGTGGTGATCGGCCCGACCGCGCCGATGCTGACCGCGGCCTACCACAGCGCCAGCGAGGCCATATCGGGAATGAATGCCGTGACGGGCTGGCGTGGCGCACCGCGGCCCGTCCTGGCACGCGAACTGTTGCCCGAGCGGGCGCTGATGGGCGACCCGTCGGCCGTCGCGGCTTTGCACACCGATGTGATGCGCCCGCTCGCCGACGCCGGCCCGACCCTCACCGAGACCCTGGATGCCTACCTCGACTGCGGCGGGGCGATCGAAGCGTGTGCCCGCAAGTTGTTCGTTCATCCAAATACGGTGCGCTATCGACTGCGCCGGATCGCCGACTTCACCGGCCGCGATCCGACCCTCCCGCGGGACGCTTACGTCCTCCGGGTGGCAGCGACCGTGGGCCATCTTGCATACCAGGCCCAGCAGTCCAGCGCTGCGAGCAAGATAGTGACGCCTGTCACGCCGCCGATAGAAAAGGACCTGATCGTCCCGTCCGGAACCGCCGACACCGGGTGAAAGATCGCGGCGCGGTCTCGATCATGTCGCTTCGGATGCCGTTTTGTGGGGTCTCCACAAAAACATAAGACAAGGTTCATAATCTGTTACACGGCACAAAGTCGTCTTCACAGTGTTCCCTTAAGAACGTGATCGCGTTGCTGGCGCCCGGACAAGGGTCGCAAACCGAGGGGATGCTGTCGCCGTGGCTGGAATTGCCCGGCGCCGCAGACCGCCTGTCGTCGTGGTCCGCCGCGAGCGGACTGGATCTCGTGCGGCTGGGCACCACCGCCTCGACCGAGGAAATCACCAACACTGCGATCGCCCAGCCGTTGATTGTGGCCGCCACGCTGCTTGCGCACCAGGAGCTGACATCGCGCGGCCTGCTCGCCGACGCAGAGGTCGTGGTTGCCGGCCACTCAGTCGGTGAAATCGCCGCGTACGCCATCGCCGGGGTGCTCTCTGCCGACGACGCCGTCGCACTGGCCGCCACCCGCGGTGCGGAGATGGCCAAAGCCTGCGCCAACGAGCCGACCGGAATGTCGGCGGTTCTCGGCGGCGACGAGAACGAGGTGCTGGCGCGCCTCGAACAACTCGACCTAGTCGCGGCCAACCGCAATGCCGCCGGTCAGATCGTGGCGGCCGGCCGGCTGAGCGCCCTGGACAAGCTCGCCGAAGACCCGCCGGAGAAGGCCCGGGTGCGCGCGTTGGGCGTCGCCGGCGCCTTCCACACCGAGTTCATGGCCTCGGCCCTCGATGGCTACGCCGCGGCGGCACAGCGGGTCGCGACCTCCGAGCCGATCGCTACTCTGTTGTCCAACCGCGACGGCCAACCGGTGAGTTCGGCCGCCGATGCGATGGAAAAGCTTGTTGCACAACTGACCCGGCCGGTGCGCTGGGACCTGTGCTCCGAGACGCTGCGTCAGCGCAGCGTGACGGCAATTGTCGAGTTCCCACCGGCGGGGGCTTTGTCCGGCATTGCCAAACGTGAACTCCGCGGGACACCGACGCATGCCGTCAAGACCCCCGCAGACCTGGACGGTTTGGCCGAGCTGTAACCCCAAAAAAGTTGGCCACCAGGCCGTGTCATCCAAACCTGTTCGCCAGTACGACCGCAGAAATCACCTCAACAAGCAGTACTCAACACATTACGAAGGGAAACACAACGTGTCCGTCAGCCAGGAAGAAATCATCGCCGGTATCGCCGAGATCATCGAAGAGGTCACCGGTATCGAGCCCTCGGAGATCACCCCGGAGAAGTCGTTCGTCGACGACCTGGACATCGACTCGTTGTCGATGGTGGAGATCGCCGTGCAGACCGAAGACAAGTACGGCGTGAAGATCCCCGACGAAGACCTCGCCGGTCTGCGCACCGTCGGTGACGTCGTGAACTACATCCAGAAGCTCGAAGAAGAGAACCCCGAGGCCGCCCAGGCGCTGCGCGCCAAGTTCGACGCGGACACTCCGAAGCAGGAAGCTGACAGCAAGTGACCAAACCTTCCACTGCTAACGGCGGTTACCCCGATGTTGTGGTAACCGCCGTCACGGCGACGACCTCGATCTCGCCGGACGTCGAAGGCACGTGGAAGGGTCTGCTGGCCGGAGAATCCGGTATCCGCGTGCTCGAGGACGAGTTCGTCACGAAGTGGGATCTGCCCGTCAAGATCGGCGGGCATCTCAAAGAGTCCGTCGACGACCACATGGGCCGACTGGACCTGCGACGCATGTCGTACGTCCAGCGGCTGGCCAAGCACCTGAGCGGGCAACTGTGGGAGAGCGCCGGCAGCCCCGAAGTCGACCCCGACCGGTTCACGGTCGTGGTCGGCACCGGACTGGGTGGCGCCGAGAAGATCGTCGAGAGCTACGACCTGATGAACGAGGGCGGACCCCGCAAGGTGTCCCCGCTGGCCGTGCAGATGATCATGCCCAACGGGGCCGCGGCCGTCGTCGGTCTCCAACTCGGCGCCCGCGCCGGGGTGATGACTCCGGTGTCGGCCTGTTCGTCGGGCTCGGAAGCCATCGCCCACGCATGGCGACAGATCGTCATGGGCGACGCGGACTTTGCGGTCTGCGGCGGGGTCGAGGGCAACATCGAGGCGCTGCCGATCGCGGCGTTCTCGATGATGCGCGCGATGTCGACGCGCAACGACGATCCCGAAGCGGCGTCCCGTCCATTCGACAAGGACCGCGACGGTTTCGTGTTCGGCGAGGCCGGCGCAATGATGATCATCGAAACCGAAGAGCACGCCAAGGCCCGGGGCGCCAAGCCCTTGGCCCGGTTGATGGGTGCCGGCATCACGTCGGACGCCTTCCACATGGTGGCCCCGGCCGCCGACGGCATCCGTGCCGGACGGGCGATGGCCCGCTCGCTGGAATTGGCCGGCCTGTCCCCCAAGGACATCGACCACATCAACGCGCACGCCACGGCGACTCCGATCGGCGACACTGCCGAGGCCAACGCGATCCGGGTCGCCGGATGCCAAGATGCCGCGGTCTACGCGCCCAAGGGCGCGCTGGGTCACTCTATCGGCGCTGTGGGCGCGCTGGAGTCGATCCTGACGGTGCTCGCACTGCGAGACGGCGTCATTCCGCCGACACTTAACTACACAACGCCCGATCCCGAGATCGACCTCGACGTGGTCGCGGGCGAGCCACGTTATGGCGAGTACCAGTACGCCATCAACAACTCGTTCGGTTTCGGCGGACACAACGTCGCATTGGCCTTCGGTCGGTACTGAGAAGGTAGAAAGGAAGCGTTCGAAAGACCCATGTCCACATCAACGTTGGCCACCGGAAGCGGTTTCCCCAACGTGGTCGTCACCGGGATCGCGATGACGACTGCGCTCGCATCTGACGCGGAGACCACCTGGAAATTGCTGCTGGACGGACAAAGTGGGATTCGTCTGCTCGACGACCCATTCGTGGAGGATTTTGATCTGCCGGTCCGCATCGGCGGGCACCTCGTCGAGGAGTTCGAAAGCCAGCTGACGCGGATCGAAAACCGTCGGCTGGGCTACCTGCAGAGGATGGCCACCGTACTCAACCGGCGGGTGTGGGAACACGCCGGTTCGCCCGAGGTGGATACCAACCGGTTGATGGTTTCCATCGGCACGGGGATGGGCTCGAGCGAGGAGCTGGTTCTCGGATACGACAAAATGCGCGAACACGGCATGAGGGGGGTCAACCCGCTGGGCGTGCAGATGTACATGCCCAACGGCGCATCCGCGGCGGTGGGTCTGGAACGCCATGCCAAAGCCGGAGTGATGACCCCGGTGTCGGCCTGCGCGTCCGGGTCGGAGGGCATCGCGCGTGCCTGGCAGCAGATCGTGCTCGGTGAGGCCGACATCGCGGTCTGCGGCGGCGTCGAGACCAAGATCGAGGCGGTGCCGATCGCGTCGTTCGCGGCGATGCGCATCGTGTTGTCGAAGAACAACGACGACCCAGCCGGCGCCTGCCGTCCGTTCGACAAAGACCGCAACGGGTTCGTCTTCGGCGAGGCCGGCGCGTTGATGGTGATCGAGACCGAAGAGCACGCCAAAGCGCGCGGGGCCAACATCCTGGCCAGGATCATGGGGGCAAGCGTCACCTCCGACGGCTTCCACATGGTGGCTCCCGACCCCAACGGCGAACGCGCCGGGCATGCGATCACGCGGGCGGTCCAGCTCGCCGGCCTCGCACCTGGCGACATCGACCACGTCAACGCCCACGCCACCGGCACCTCTGTCGGCGACCTGGCTGAGGGCAAGGCCATCAACCGGGCGCTGGGTGCACACGGCGGCAACGCCGTGGTCTACGCACCTAAGTCCGCACTCGGCCACTCCGTCGGGGCGGTCGGCGCCGTGGAGTCGATCCTGACCGTGATGGCGCTACGCGAGCAGATTGTTCCACCCACCCTGAACCTGGTGAACCTCGATCCGGAGGTCGACCTGGACGTGGTGGCGGGCAAGCCGCGAGAAGGTAATTACCAGTACGCGATCAACAATTCGTTCGGATTCGGCGGGCACAACGTGGCGTTGGCCTTTGGCCGTTACTGACCCCGGATCCACGAGCAGCAATGAGACGAGGAGACCTGCGATGACGACCCTGGCCCCTGAGGCGATCGACGAGTCGCTCGACCCGCGTGACCCGTTGCTGCGACTGAGCAGGTTCTTCGACAACGGCAGCATCGAACTGCTGCACGAGCGTGACCGCTCCGGCGTGCTCGCCGCAGGCGGAACAGTGAATGGCGTGCGCACCATCGCATTTGCCACCGACGGCACCGTGATGGGCGGCGCCATGGGGCTGGAGGGCTGCACTCACATCGTCAAGGCCTACGACACCGCCATCGAAGAGCAGAGCCCGATCGTGGGCATCTGGCATTCCGGCGGGGCGCGGCTGGCCGAGGGCGTGAAGGCCCTACACGCGGTCGGGCTGGTCTTCGAGGCGATGATCCGGGCGTCTGGCTATGTCCCGCAAATCTCCGTCGTGGTCGGTTTCGCCGCCGGTGGCGCCGCCTACGGGCCGGCGCTGACCGACGTCGTGATCATGGCGCCGGAGGGCCGGGTGTTCGTCACCGGCCCCGACGTCGTCCGCAGCGTCACCGGTGAAGACGTCGACATGGCCTCCCTCGGCGGCCCGGACACCCACCACAAGAAGTCCGGCGTATGCCACATCGTCGCCGACGATGAGACCGACGCTTACGAGCGTGGTCGCCGCCTGGTCGGATTGTTCTGCCAGCAGGGGCATTTCGATCGCAGCAAAGCCGAGGCGCACGAGAGCGACTTGCACGCGCTGTTGCCGGACTCACCGCGGCGTGCCTACGACGTGCACCCGCTGGTGAACGCGCTGCTTGACGACGATGCACCATTTGACGAGTTCCAGGCCAAGTGGGCGCCGTCGATGGTGGTCGGCCTCGGCCGGTTGTCGGGACGCTCGGTGGGCGTGCTGGCCAACAACCCGTTGCGCCTCGGCGGCTGCCTGAACTCTGAAAGTGCCGAGAAGGCAGCACGTTTCGTGCGGCTGTGCGACGCGTTCGGCATCCCGCTGATCGTGATCGTCGACGTGCCCGGATACCTGCCGGGCGTGGACCAGGAATGGGGCGGCGTCGTGCGCCGCGGGGCCAAGCTGCTGCACGCGTTCGGTGAGGCCACCGTCCCGCGGGTCACGTTGGTCACCCGAAAGATCTACGGCGGGGCCTACATTGCGATGAATTCGCGTTCGTTGGGCGCCACCAAGGTGTTCGCCTGGCCGGACGCTGAGGTCGCCGTGATGGGCGCCAAAGCGGCTGTCGGCATTCTGCACAAGAAGAAGCTGGCCGCTGCGGCCGATCACGAACGTGACGCGCTGCACGAGGAGCTGGCCGCCGAGCACGAGCGGATCGCCGGTGGCGTGGACAACGCCATCGAGATCGGCGTTGTCGACGAGAAGATCGACCCGGCCCACACCCGCAGCCGGATCACCGCAGCGCTGGCCGAAGCACCGGCCCGGCGCGGACGGCACAAGAACATCCCGCTGTAAGAGCTACTTGGTGAGGGCTGAAATCAGCGCCCTGCCGAGTTTCGATTTGGCGCGGTTACGCAACCGGTACCAGGTGTCGCCGACCGCGGCACTGGCACCGCCGCTTTCGCCGCGCCGGCCGTCAAGCTGGAGTAGATTCTCCGCGGTGCGGTGCGCGAAGCGCTCCTTGTCCTCGGGCGAAAGATCGCACTGTGCCAGGAATTCCATCGCAGCGAAGTTGTCCTGAAACGGGTAATCGACGGAAAACAGGAGGTTGTCCAGGCCCAGCATCGCCCGGGCACAGTCGAACACCGGAACGTCGAAAACCCCGCTGCTGGTGATGAATACGTTTTCACGCAGGTAGTAGCCGACGTTATTGCGCATCAGCGACTGCTCGGGCTCGGTTGCCGACAGCCAACCGGCCATCGTCAGTCCGACATTGAGCCGGGTGAAACAGAACGGCAGCAGTTCGCCCATGTGCCCGACGATGATCTTCAGCTTCGGATGACGGTCGAACACGCCCGCGCAGATCAACCGCAGCAGGTGCGTGCCGGTTTCCACCGGCCACCCCCAGGTAGGCACCAGCGCCGAATCGAATGGCGCGTAATACGTCTTGGAGACGGCCTGCGGCGGATCAGTCGGATGAAGGTAGATCGGAACACCCAAAGACGCGGCGCGCTCGAGTAGCACGTCGAACGACGGCTCGTCGAGGTAGCGGCCGTTGGTGTGTCCGTTGATCAACGCGCCTTTGAAGCCGAGTTGGTGAACCGTTCGCTCCAGCTCGTCGGCGGCGTCAGCCGGCGACTGGGTTGGCAGCATGGCGAATCCGGCGAACCGGTCCGGATGCGCGGCAACCGCGACTGCCAACCAGTCGTTGACTTCACGGCTGACCGCGACCGCCAATTCGGCCTGTTCGTCGGCGAGCATTTGGATACCCGGCTGGACGTGTGAGAGCACCTGCACATCGATGCCCGCGGCGTCCATCAGGCGGATGCGCTCGGTGCCGACGTCGCTCAGTCGAGCCCGGACGGGCTGGTATTTCCGTTGCAGCGGTACGGGAAACAAATCCCATACCCGCGGATGAAGAAACGCCTCTTCCAATGCCACCACGCGGGAGACCGCCTTTGTGGTCACCGCGGTGGTCTGGGCTTGGTTGCGGTGACGACGTGGGTACGGATCAGCGGCGATCCCCACCAGGCGCGCCAGCCGAGGCTTCGTCGCTCAACTTCTGTCATGCCGCACTCGCGGAGCCAGGCGGCATATCGACGGGTGAAGCCGATGTCAGCGATCACGACCCGCCCGCCCGGACGCAACACCCGCACGGCTTCGGCGATCGCTGACCGCCGCGCGCCGTTGTTCGGCAGGTTGTGGATCGCAAGGCTGCTGACGATGAGATCGAAGGACTCGTCGGGGAACGCGAGATCGGTCATGTCCCGGGTGTGCAGTTCGACCCGGTCGGCGACGCCTTCGGCATCGGCATTCGCCCAGGTTGCCTGCTCGGAGTTGCCGGTCTGGTCGGCCCGCCAAATGTCCACTCCGACAGCGCATTCCCCGCGGCACCAACTTGGCCGCGGCCAACAACACCGCGCCGCGTCCACAGCCGAGGTCGAGCACCCGCTCGTCGCCGCGTAGCTGCAGATCGATGAGCAGGCGTGCCCATACTTCGAACTTCCCGCGTCGGCTGAACCGCCAGACACTCAGGGCGGCACCGATCAGTACGACGGCCAGCACGGCGGCGCCGAGTCCCGGCAGCGTTCGGCCGGCCGCCAGCCACAGCCCCGCGACAACCGTTGCGGCAAGGCACAACAACAGGTAGCCGGCGAACGCGACTGGCGCCGGAATCAGGTGGTAGTCGCCGTCCACGCCGTAGCGCCCGCGTGGGCGGATGAAATCCGTTGCCGCTTCAGTCATCCTGATCACCTCCGTAGGTTGCCGCCCAGTAGTCTTGGGCGAGTCGTTCGAGAATCGGAAGAGCTTTCGCCGCAGCACGTTTCACCGTGGCCCCGCTCGGCGCATCAGCCGGCTCAAAGGCCCGCCGCACCGTGTCGGCGAGCTGATCGGCCTTCTGCTCCAAGGTCAACGTGATCGCCGGCGGGTGAAACGGTTCTGCGGCAAAGAAACCGAAGACGATCGTGGGCAGGGTGTAGTCGAGATCCGGCAATCGAAGGTCGGCCCGCAGCATGGACTCCGCGGCCAGCACGCCCAGATACTCACGGTTGACGCCAAGCTTGCTTTCCTCCAGCCGCTGATGATGGGCGGCGGCAAGGAAAGTGCCGAGGGTATCGGCGTCGCGGGTGTAGAGCGCCCGCAGCACCGGCCGGTTCATCGCCTCGAGGAACAGCCGCCGCAGGTAGCGGTGCAGCGCGACCTCGGCCGGATCGTTGCGGACCGCGTCGACGATCGCGTCCGCCATCGCCGCCGCCTCGCGGGCGCTGACCGCGTGGAACACTTCCTCGCGAGAGCGCCAGTGCAGATAGACCGTGCCTTTGCCGACACCCGCGCGGCGGGCCAGTTCATCGATGGTCACCCGGCGATAGCCCCACCCCAGCAGCAGGTCGCGGGCGGTATCGAGAATCCGATCGGCCCGTGCCCGCCGGTCGCCGGCCAAACGTCCTACCATCGGCCGCCCTCCCGTCAGCGTCTGGTCGTGACCATAATACAAATTTGGTCAACAGTCACGCACTACGGGTTGATCGAGATCGACGTTGAGCCGGCCGCTACTCGCACTTTCTCTGCGAAAGGTCAATCTCGGCGACCGAGAATCTGACACATCACCTCGCCGAGACGATTTTCTGCCGACGGCGGCGGGGCGCCGGTGCGCCAGGCGACGATGCCGTCGGGGCGCACGAGCAGCGCCTCTTCGGGCGATAGACCCGTCAGCTCTGCCCAGCCACCCTCGTCGGGGTCAACACTGTGCACACCGATCGGGACATTCAGCATGCCCGACACCGCATCGGCTGCGCGTGCCCACTGCGCGCCGGTCGAACCGGTGAAGAGCGTGAAGCCGGGACCGACCAGGTCGAGCGTCGAGATGCGCCGGCCGCCGTGCTGGATCCAGGCATGCGGTACGCGGGTGCCGGGTTGTGCTCGCAGCTCCTCCACCAGTGACACGGTCTGGGCATCGGCCGGTGCGGCGTCATCGGAAATCACGGCAGCGGAACGGTATTGGTAGCCGATGAGCAAAGCGAACATCGGCGCCTCCTCGTCCGCCGGCAACTGCGGCCTGCGGTCGTCCAACCGCAAGAAGCCCAGCGCCGGCCCAGTGAGCGACTGCCGTGCGTTGAAGCGTCCCACCGGGTACCGCTCGGTGTGGTAGGTGGCGAGCAAAGCAGGACCGGCCGTCCCGTTCACGACGGCGGCCAGCTTCCAGGCCAGGTTGTGCGCGCTCTGAATGGCCGTGTTGGCGCCGCCGGCCTTGAACGGCGGCATGGTGTGGGCCGAGTCACCGACGAGAAACACTCGGCCACTGTCGGAATTGGTCGGCTACTTGCTCGTAGGGCTGCCACGGCGCGACATCGATGATGTCGATGTCGATCGCTCACCGATCGCTTTCGTCAGTACTTCACGGCAACGCTGGGCGGTGAACTGGGCGGCGGTTTCCCCATCTATCGGGGAAGTACGTCGTGATGAACATGCCGAGGTCCTCGCGAACCGGCAAGAATATGCCGTCCACATCTGCGTTTTTGACTTGCACGGCGTCGCCGTCGCCGAGATGTGGAACGAACTTTCGCCAGGGCGCCCGAAAGTAGATGAATACAACGTAGATGGGCAGTGCCCCGTAGCCCGAGGTCGTCACGCCGAGCGCGTCGCGGATCGGGCTGTGCACGCCGTCGGCGGCGACCAGATAGTCGGCGCGCACGGTTTCCGCTGCTCCCGAATCCCGTTCTCGCACTGTGGCGGTGACGCCGGAGTCGTCCTGTTCGAACGAGCACAGCTCGGTCCCATAGCTGCACCTCGCTGTGGTGCGAACGGATGTGCGCCAGCAGCATCGGCTCGAATGCGCTCTGCGGGCAGTATTGCCCGGGAGGCTCGGGGCTCAGCCCGTCGAAGGGCGAGAAGATCGCGTCGGCGTCGAACGCTTCCCATTCTTCGGCGCTGTTCAGCGTCGGCTTTCCGAACATGTCCGAGACGCCGTCGGCTACCGCGTGGACCTCGTCGGCCAACCCCAGCTCGCGCAGGATCTCCAGGCTGCGGAAACTCAGGTTGCGCGCTTTCGGGTAGATGAAGGTCTCGTCGCGCTTCTCGACCAGCAGTGAACGGACGCCGTGTTGTGCCAGCAGCGCCGAGGTGGCCAGGCCGCCCGCGCCGGCGCCGACGATCAACACCGGGACGTGCGTGACGCTCATCATCGGCCCTTTCTATGTGGAACTCAGTAGTTCCGTCTAAGTCCAATGTGGCACCTCGGGGTGCACCGCGCAACCCCTAGTGGGTCGGTGCGCCGGTGAGCGGCAAGATCACGTCTTCGAGCACCCGCCGGACGTAGACCCGGTCGACCGGCCGCCCGGTCATCATCCGCAGCACGTTGAGGCCCAACGCGACGTCGGGTATCAGGCTCAGGTCACGGCCGGCCGGTATCTCCCCGCGGGCCACCGCCTGGTCCAGTACGGCACCGACCACATGTCGCGGAGTGGACAGCACCAGGTCGTCCAGCGCGGCGGCCAGGACGGGATTGTGCATCGCTGCCGTCGCCACCCCGATGATGACCTGGATCGTATGCAGCTCAGCGTCATTCAGGTCCGGAACGGCTGCGACCAACGCCTCGATGTCACCGCGGAGGCTGCCGGTGTTGGGCGGCTCGACCGGCCCGAGTCGACGCCTCCAATGGGCGATCGCATCGGCCACCACGACGGCCTTCGACGGCCAGCGCCGATAAATCGCGGCCTTGCCGACTCCGGCGCGGGCGGCGATGTCGTCCATGCTCAACCGGTCGTAGCCCCGTTCGGCCACCCCCGCCAGCGCCGCCTCCAGGATGGTTGCGTCCAGCGACCGATCGAGGCGGCCCTGACCGCGCGCCGAACGCGGGGCCGATGCCGGCTGGCTGCTCTCCAGTTCCATGCCGCCCCTATCCGAAACGGATTAGTTCCGTCCCATGGTATCGCGCTCGCTCAGATGAACCGCGCCAGAAACTCCTCGGCCACGCCGGTCACTCGGTCCCGGTCGGCCGCGACCAACCCGATCCGGGTCCGACGATCCACGATGTCGTCGACGGTCAGCGCACCCTCGTGGGTGATCGCGTACTGGAATTCCGCACGGGTGACGTCGATGCCGTCGGCCACCGGGTCGGCGGGCCGCTCGCAGGTGGCCTCGGCCAGGACGTTGGCCGCCTCAGCCCCGTACCGAAGCACCAGCGACTCGGGCAGCCCGGCCATCGGCGCGGTCGTCGAGCCCGGGTTGCTCGGCGCGCCGACCAACGGCAGGTTTCGCGTCGTGCACACTCCGGCGTCGAGGTTGCGCAAGCCGATGGCGCGGTCCAGCACATCCTCGGCCATGTGCCGGTATTCGGTGAGCTTGCCGCCGATCACGCTGATCACGCCGGAGCCCGACTCGACGACGGCATGGTCGCGCGATATGTCGGCGGTGTGGCCGGCGCCGGTGTCGATCAGCGGCCGCAGCCCCGCGTAGGAGCCGATGACGTCGTCGTTGTTCAGCGTGATGCCCAGCGCGGTATTCAGCACGTCCAGCAGGAAGGTGATCTCCCCCGGCGTCGGCTGTGGCACATCGGGAATCGGGCCGGGCGATTCTTCGTCGGTCAGGCCCAAGTAGATGCGTCCGAGCTGTTCGGGCATGGCGAAGACGAATCGGTTGAGCTCGCCGGGGATCGGAATAGTCAGCGCCGCTGTGGGATTGCCGAGCGTCTTGGCGTCGAAGACGAGGTGGGTGCCGCGACTGGGACGCAGCTTCAACGACGAGTCGATCTCCCCCGCCCAGACGCCAGTGGCATTGATGACGGCTCGCGCGGAGATGTCGAACGACTCCCCGGTGCGCTGGTCGGTCAGCGTGACCGAGGTGCCGGTGGCCCGGGATGCCGTGGTGTAGGTCAAGATCCGGGCGTGACGCTGCGCCGCGGTCCGCGCGACAACCGCGACCAGGCGGGCGTCGTCGATCAGCTGTCCGTCGTAGGCCAGCAGGCCGCCGTCAAGACCGTCGCGCCGAACGGCGGGAGCCAGCTCGATCGCGCGTCGCGCCGAAATACGTTGTGAGCCAGGCAAAACCGAACTCGACGTACCTGCAGTCTTGCGCAGCACGTCGCCGGCCAGAAATCCGGCGCGGACCAGTGCCCGGTTCGTCCGGGTCATCGACGGCAGCAGCGGAACCAACTGCGGCATGGCCCGAACCAGATGAGGGGCGTTGCGGGTCATCAGGATTCCGCGTTCGACCGCACTCCGGCGGGCGATTCCCACGTTGCCTGTCGCCAGGTAGCGCAGCCCGCCGTGCACCAGCTTGGAACTCCATCGGCTGGTCCCGAAGGCGAGGTCATGCTTTTCCACCAGCGTCACTCGCAGGCCTCGCGAGGCCGCGTCCAGGGCAATGCCGACACCGGTGATGCCGCCGCCGATCACGACGACGTCGGTTGGCGCACCGTCGGCCAGCGCGGTGAGGTCGGCGGTGCGGCGAGCGGCGTTCAGCGCGGTCGATGTCACGACAGGTATCCGTTCAGCGAGTAGGCCAGTTCGGTCGCCAGGGCATCGGCGTCGAGAATCGGTCCGACGATCCGGGCCGACTGAATGGTCGACTGGGTGATCAGCAGCACCATCGCGGCCAGTTGCCGGGGATCACCGGCGCGCACGCTGCCGGTCCGCTGGGCCGTCGACAGGTCCTTGGCCAGCGCGTCGATCAGCATCTGCTGGCTACTGCCGAGCCGCTCCGCGATGTAGACCAGCGCCAGCTCCGAGCCCAGAACCGCCATCACCAGATCGTCGCCGCGCAGCCGCTCGGCCACCGCGACCACCCGCTCGACCAGGGCTGCGCGATCAACTCCGCGCACTTCCACCTCGGCAACGGCCTCGGTGATGTGCCTGGTCAGCAGCGCGGCCAGCACTGAGCGAGTGTCCGGCCAGCGGCGGTAGACGGTTGGACGGCTCACGCCTGCGCGCCGCGCGATCTCTGCCAGCGTCACGCGATCGACGCCGAAATCGACGACGCAACTGGCGGCGGCCGCCAGGATGCGGTCATCGACCGAAGCGTTACTGATTGACAGCATATGTAATACTGTAACGCATGTCTGCCGACTTGCTACCCCCGATGAAGTGGAATGCCTGGGGCGATCCTCAGCACGCCAAGCCGCTCTCGGAGGGCATCCGCGCGCTGTTGACCCAGGCCCTGGGCGTGACCGGGGCGTCCGAAACTGAACTCGACGCCGACCAGGTGCGGCTGCGGCCGTCGGAATTGACGACGCAGCACCGCAAGGCGCTGGCGACGATCCTCGGCCCTGACTATTGCCGCACCGACGACCGGGACCGCTTGTTGCGTGCCGGCGGTAAGTCCACACTGGACCTGTTGCGCCGCAAGGACTCTGGCGTTCAAGACGCGCCCGACGCGGTTCTGCTGCCCGGCTCCGATGACGAGGTGGCCGCGATCTTGCGGTATTGCTCGCAACACGGCATCGCCGTCGTGCCGTTCGGCGGCGGCACCAGTGTGGTCGGTGGACTCGACCCGATCCGCGGCGACTTCGCTGCGGCGGTGTCGCTGGACCTACGACGCCTCGATGAGCTGCTGGCCTTCGACGAGGTGTCCGGCGAGGCGGAGTTCGGCGCCGGCGTCACCGGACCGCGAGCCGAGGAACTGCTTGGTGCGCAAGGGTTTTCGCTGGGCCATTATCCGCAGAGTTTCGAATTCGCCACTATCGGCGGCTTCGCCGCGACCCGCTCGTCGGGACAGGACTCGGCGGGCTACGGCCGGTTCGACGACATGATTCGCGGGCTGCGGGTGATCACGCCCGCCGGAGTGCTGGATCTCGGCCGGGCACCGCAGTCGGCGGCGGGCCCGGATCTGCGGCAGCTGGTGATCGGATCGGAGGGCGTGTTCGGCGTCATCACCCGGGTGCGGGTGCGGGTCCACCGCGCGCCGGAGGTCACCCGCTACGAGGCGTGGTCGTTTCCCGACTTCGCCACTGGCGCTGCGGCGTTGCGCACGGTCGCCCAGACCGGCGCCGGCCCCACCGTGCTCCGGCTTTCCGACGAGGCGGAGACCGGCGTCAACCTGGCCACCACCGAATCCATCGGCGACAGCCAGGTCACCGGCGGCTGCCTGGCGATCACGGTGTTCGAAGGGACGCAGGCGCACGCGGAGAGCAGGCATGCCGAGACGCGGGCGCTGATGGCCGCCCAGGGCGGAACCTCGCTGGGCGAGGAGCCCGCCCGGGCCTGGGAGCGAGGACGATTCGGCGCGCCATACCTACGCGACGCGTTGCTGGCCAACGGTGCGCTCTGCGAGACCCTGGAGACGGCCACCGACTGGTCGAAGGTCCCCGCGCTGAAAGCCGCCGTCACCGAAGCGCTGACCGGCGCGCTGGCCGAATCCGGGACGCCGGCGTTGGTGTTGTGTCACATTTCGCATGTGTATGCCACCGGCGCGTGCTTGTACTTCACCGTCGTCGCGGGCCAGCGCGGCAACCCGATCGAACAGTGGAGGGCCGCCAAAACCGCCGCGAGCAACGCGATAGTGGCTGCCGGCGCGACGATCACCCACCACCACGCCGTCGGCGCCGATCACCGGCCCTGGATGAGCGACGAGGTCGGCGACCTGGGTGTCGAGGTGTTGCGAGCAGTCAAAGCGACACTGGACCCCGCGGGAATCCTCAACCCCGGCAAGCTGATCCCGTGACGCCGCCGCGCCAGATTGGCCGAGTGACCGTACTGACCAATCCGGCGTCCGGACACGGCAACGCCCCGCATGCCGCCGGAAAGGCGATCGCGCGACTGCAACAGCGTGGCGTCGACGTGGTGGCCATCGTCGGCAGCGACGCCGACCACGCGCGCCGCCTGCTGCACACGGCAGTCGACGACGGGACCGACGCACTGGTGGTCGTCGGCGGCGACGGGGTGATCGCCGACGCGCTGCAAGCGGTCGCGGAAACCGACATTCCGCTGGGCATCGTCCCCGCCGGCACCGGTAACGACCACGCGCGCGAATTCGGTTTGCCGACAAAAGATCCGGTGGCCGCCGCCGATATCATCGCCGACGGCTGGGCCGACACGGTCGACCTGGGACGGATTCAAGACCGCAGCGGCGCCACCAAATGGTTCGGCACCGTGGCGGCGGCGGGATTCGATTCATTGGTCACCGACCGGGCCAACCGGATGCGGTGGCCGCGCGGCCGGATGCGCTACAACCTCGCGATGCTCGCCGAACTCTCCCAGTTGCGACTGCTGCCCTTCCGGCTGGTGCTCGACGGCCGCGACGAGATCGTCACCGACCTCACGCTCGCGGCCTTCGGCAACACTCGCAGCTACGGTGGCGGAATGCTGGTGTGCCCCAATGCCGATCCGACCGACGGGCAACTCGACATCACCATGGTCCACTCGGCGTCGCGGACACGGCTGATCCGCCTCTTCCCGACGGTCTACAAGGGCACCCACATCGATCTCGACGAGGTCACCACGGCACGGGTGACAACCGTCGACGTCGAGTCGCCGGGCATCAATGCCTATGCCGACGGCGATTTCGCGTGCGCGCTGCCCGCTCAGATCTCCGCGGTGCCGGGGGCGCTGCACATCCTGCGGCGACCGCAGAGAACTAGCCGACCCCGCGGTTGAGCCAGGACACTTCGGCGCCGTCACCACCGTCGCGGTAGGCCTCGAGCGCATCGTCCCAGGCCGTGCCGAGCGCCGAATCGAGCTCGGCGGCCAGCGCGTCGGCGCCGGCGGCCATCATCGAGCGCAACCGCATCTCGCCGATCATCACGTCGCCGTTGGCGCTCATGGCCCCGTTCCACAGGCCCAGTTGCGGGGTGTGGCAGAACCGGTGCCCGTCGACTCCCGCGCTGGGGTCCTCGGTGACCTCGAACCGCAGCACCGACCAGGATCGCAGCGCGTCGGCCAACCGGGCGCCGGTGCCGACCGGCCCGACCCAGTTGGTGACCGCACGCAGCTGTCCCGGCATCGCCGGTTGCGGCGTCCACTTGAGGTTGGCTTTGGATGCCAGCGTCGACGACAACGCCCACTCGACATGCGGACATACCGCGGCGGGCGAGGCGTGCACGTAGACCACACCTGTCGTCACATCAGCGAACTGGTTCGACGCACGCATCTTGTTGCTCCTTCGGCTCCACGAGGGACGTCTTCCCCGACGACCTGGTGAGCTCCGAAAAGCATGCGATGCGTGTAACGATTTGTGTGCCTTGCGTGTCTATTGTGCCCTGTGAGGCCTATGTTGCGCTAGTCCGACTTGTAGGTGCTCAGCACACTGTCAGAAATGGCCGGCCACAGCGGCACCGCCCAGTCGCCGAAATCGCGGTCGGTGAGCACCACCAGCGCCAGCTCGGCGACCGGATCTGCCCAGATCAGCGTGCCTGACTGACCGAAATGGCCGTAGCTGGCCGGTGAGTTGAGCCGGCCCGTCCAATGCGGTGTCTTGGAGTCCCGGATCTCAAATCCCAGCCCCCAATCGTTGGGTCGCTGGACTCCGTAGCCAGGCAAAACCCCGTCGAGACCGGCGAACTGCACGCGGATCGCCTCGGCATGCATCTCTGGCGACACCGTCGCCGGTGCGAGCAGATCGGTGGCGAACGCCGCGAGATCCGCGACCGTCGACGTCGCCCCGTAACCGGCGGCCTGCGCGCCGCCGTCGAGGCGGGTGGCGGTCATGCCCAGCGGTTCCAGCACCGCCTCGGCGAGGTAGCGGCCGAACTCGATGCCCGACGCTTCCTGCATGGTTTCGGCCAGCACCGCGAAGCCGTAGTTCGAATACATTCGGCGGGCGCCCGGCCGGGCCAGGGTCTGCCCGTCGAGCATCGCCAGGCCCGAAGCATGGGCAAGCAGATGCCGCACGGTCGATCCCGGCGGGCCGGCCGGGGTGTCCAGCTCCATCACGCCTTCTTCGATGGCAACCTGGGCGGCCCGTGCCACCAGAGGCTTGGTCACCGACGCCAGCGGGAACTGCCGTTCGGTGTCGCCGTGCGTTGCCAGCACACCCGTTCGCCCGACCACCGCGGCGGCAGCGTTGCGCACCGGCCAGTCGTCGATTGCTCCAAGTGCGGCCATCGCGCAGACACTACCGGCGACGATGCAGAGCGCGGAGTGCGATGAGGAGGAGCCGGACCATCGGTGTAGCCCGACCGAACGCTAGGTTGGTGGCATGAGCCAGACAGTGCGCGGAGTGATCTCACGCAAGAAGGGCGAACCCGTCGAGGTGGCCGACATCGTCATTCCCGATCCCGGACCGGGCGAGGTTGTCGTCGATATCACCGCTTGCGGGGTCTGCCACACCGACCTCACCTACCGCGAGGGCGGCATCAACGACGAATTCCCGTTCCTGCTCGGTCATGAAGCCGCCGGCACCGTCGAAACCGTCGGCGACGGCGTAACCGCGGTCGAGCCAGGCGATTTCGTCGTGCTGAACTGGCGGGCGGTCTGCGGTCAATGCCGGGCCTGCAAGCGTGGACGTCCTCATCTCTGCTTCGACACCTTCAACGCCGAGCAGAAAATGACGCTCACCGACGGCACCGAACTCACCCCGGCGCTCGGCATCGGCGCATTCGCCGACAAGACGCTGGTGGCCGCCGGTCAGTGCACCAAGGTCAACTCCGAGGCCGACCCGGCGGTCGCCGGCCTGCTGGGCTGCGGGGTGATGGCGGGTCTCGGCGCAGCGATAAACACCGGCGCGGTCACCCGCGACGACACCGTGGCCGTCATCGGCTGCGGCGGCGTCGGCGACGCGGCGATCGCCGGCGCGGCACTCGTCGGCGCCAGGCGGATCATCGCGATCGACACCGACAACACCAAATTGGAATGGGCCAGAAAGTTCGGCGCCACCCACACCGTCAATGCCCGCGAGTTCGATGTCGTCAAGACCGTTCAAGACCTCACCGACGGCTTCGGGGCCAACGTCGTCATCGACGCGGTGGGACGGCCGGAAACCTGGAAGCAGGCGTTTTACGCTCGCGACCTCGCCGGAACTGTTGTGCTCGTTGGTGTTCCGACGCCCGACATGCAACTCGAGATGCCGCTGGTCGACTTCTTCTCCCACGGCGGCTCGCTGAAGTCGTCCTGGTACGGCGACTGCCTGCCCGAGCGCGACTTCCCCACTCTGATCGACCTGTACCTGCAGGGCCGCCTTCCCCTGGACGAAGTTCGTGTCCGAACGCATCGGCCTCGGCGACGTCGAGGAGGCATTCCGCAAGATGCACGACGGCCATGTTCTGCGCTCGGTGGTGATGCTGTGATGGCCAACATCGAGCGCATCGTCACCCACGGCACCTTCGAACTCGATGGTGGCAGCTGGGAAGTCGACAACAACATCTGGCTGGTCGGCGACGATTCCGACGTCGTGGTATTCGACGCGGCGCACACCGCGGCGCCGATCGTGGACGCTGTCGCCGGTCGCAACGTCGTCGCGGTGGTCTGCACACACGGCCACAACGATCACGTGACTGTGGCACCCGAACTCGGCGAAACGCTCGATGCTCCGGTTCTGCTGCATCCCGCCGACGACATGCTGTGGCGGATGACGCACCCGGACAAGAGCTTCCGCGCGGTCTCTGACGACGAGACGCTCAGCGTGGCGGGCCTTCAACTGCATGCTCTGCACACCCCGGGGCACTCCCCCGGATCGGTCTGCTGGTACGCGCCGGAGTTGAACGCCGTGTTCAGTGGCGACACCCTGTTCTCCGGCGGGCCGGGCGCGACCGGCCGATCGTTCTCGGATTTTCCGACCATCCTGCAATCGATTTCGGGCCGACTCGGCAGCCTGCCCGGTGACACGGTTGTCTACACCGGCCACGGCGACACCACCAGCGTCGGTGACGAGATCGTGCATTATGACGAGTGGGTGGCCCGGGGGCACTAGAGAGCTACTGGCTGCCGTCGAGCACTCTGCGCTTTTCGACCTGGAATTCTTTCTCCGTCAACGCCCCGGAATCCCGCAATGCGGCAAGCGTTTTCAGCTGCTCGATCTTGACTCCCTGGTCGGAGGGCACTTCTATCGGCCCCTCGGCGTGCGTCACGGGCGGTGGTGCACCCATCGGCCATGGCGGCGGATCGATGCGTTTGGCGCGCGACAGCCGCACCGACGCCGTGATGGTGCCGACCAGCCCGATGACGAACCCACCGGCAAAGACGCCCAGCCACCCATTGCCCGAGTCGCTGTCATGACCGAAAGCCATTCTGGGACTGATGAACCCGTTGGCTTCCCCGCTGGTCGTGATGATGTAGTCACCCTCGGTCAGTATCTGAGCCACCCAGACGCGGCGGTGGATGTCATTGTTGACCGACGTTGAGCCGCCCACACTTTCGGTGACTTTCGGATCGGCAACACCGGCGGGCGGGTCGATGTCCAGCACGAGGTGTGGCACCGGCAGCCCGCCGCCGGAAGAATTGCCGACGGTCACGGTGTGGAAGCTGACGGTGGCCTGGCCGGCGGGCAGATGCAGCTTCGCGGTGCCGGGGATCGGCACTTCGCCGTAGACGTTGTATTTGTCGAGCACGAATGCGCCGAGCACCAGGGTGGCAATGCAGCCGATTCCCGATCCGACCATGATCACGATGGCGGTGGCCAGCGCGACCTTTGCGATTCGTCTGCTGCTCACCCACGCAGTGTGGCAGAGTGCGATGCGGACGCGCGCAGTTTGTATCTCGCGGCATCGGGTAGCCCTGGCACAGCGCCGAGAAGAGGTCGCAATAGGGACGGAGAGCCATGAGCGCGGAAGAAAAGGACCAGGGCGGGACAACCGAGAAAAGCGAGACCCCGGAGCTGAGCGACGAAGGCAAGCAGGAGGTCGAGCAGATGCAGGCCGCCTATGACGATGACCGGCAGACAGCAGTCTTGCCCGGCACCGACGGCACGATCACCGGTGTCGCGGTCAACGAGTGGTTGGACGACGACGGAAACCCGAAGTTCGGCAAGGACAAGCAGCAGGAGGACGGGGAGGACCAGGACAAGCAGCAGGAGGACGGGGACTAACGTCCGCCCTGCCCCGGCTGGGGAAACGGCCGGTCGCCGGGACCTCGGGGAAAGCGTGGCCAGCCCGGCGACTGCGATGAGGACGCCGTCGTGGGCGGCTGGGTGGTGGTCGTCTGAGCCGGGGTTGTCGTTGTCGTGGTGGGTGTGTCGCTGGTCGTCGGCGCCGCAGAGCTGGTGTCGGGCGTCGTCGACGACGGAGGGTTTGTGGTCGTTTGCTGACTGGTCGGTTCCTGGCTGCTCGGTTGCTGGCTCGTCGGGTTGTCCGATGACGCCGGCGCCGAGGACGCCGGGGTCGTGCCCACGCTGGGTGACGGCGTGCTGGGAGCGCTTCCGGAGGTATGCCGCAGCGTGATCAGCACGCCGGCGCCGATGGCAATCAGCGCCAGCGCGGTGGCGACCGCCACCAGCAGCGGACGGCGATACCAGGGGTCGTCCGTCGCGCCGAACACCTCGGGTTCGGCGGCGACAACTCCGGTCTCCGGGCGCGACCAGGCCGGCTCGCTGGGTGGCACCTCGTCGTATTCGCCGGCCCGGATCGGCATGATGCCGGAGTCATCGTCGGCCTCCGACCAGGCCAGGGCCGGCGCGACGGCCGGTTCGATCGGCATCTCGGACATGATCGTCGCGTCGCTCACCGATCCCAGCGCGGTCGGCGCCAGCGCCGTGGCGTCCTCGCCCGGCCCGCGCGCGGCACGCAGCGCTGCGCCCACCGCGGCGGTCAGGTGCGGCCGCGGCGCGGAGATCACCAGCGCACCCGACTGCTCCGACAACGTCCTGGTCACCAACGGGATGCTCGCGCCACCGCCCACCGACGCGACCGCAGCCAGGTCGCCCAGACGAATCCCGTTGCGCTGCAACACTTCATGGAACAAGCCGACGAAGCTGTCCAACTGCTGTCGGATCGCGTCCTCGAGGTCGTTCCGGGTCAGCCGGATCTCGCCCTGATAGCCGGGCAGCTCGGCGGCAAGAGTGGTCACATTCGCCGACGAGAGTTGCTCTTTCGCGTAGCGGCACGCGGCACGCAACTGCTTCAGCGAACCGATTGCCGACGTGGCCGACGTGTCGAACGAACCCGCCGTCGACAGGTCGCTGACGACGTGGGTCAACAGCGCCTGGTCAAGCCGGTCGCCGGAGAACTCCGTGTACCGAACGGCCGGGGCGATTGCCTGGTAGCCGTCCGCCGCGTCCACCAGGCTGAGCGTGGTTCCGGAGCCGCCGAAGTCGCAGACCGCGACGATTCCGCTCTCCGGTATACCCGGGTTGGCACGCAACGCGAACAGTGCGGCCGCGGAGTCCGGCAGCAGAACCAGGCGGCCGCGCGACCATTCCGACACCCCGACTCAACGCCACCCGCACCGAGTCGACCGCGACCGGGTCCCAGTGCGCAGGGTGGGTGACCGCGACCGACTCCGGCAGCGGGCGTCCGTCGGTGGCGGTGTATGCCAACGCCCGCAGAGCATCGGCGATCAGAGTCTCGCTGCGGTGCGTGGTGTTGTCGGCGGCCGCGATGCCGGCCGGATCACCGACCCGGTCGACGAAGTCGGTGATCACCAGGCCGGGCTCGTTGAGCTTGGGGTTCTCCGACGGCACGCCCACCTCGGGTGGGCGCTGCCGATACAGCGTCAGCACCGGCTTGCGGGTCACCGCCCGATCGGCGGTAACCGCAGCTAGGTTGGTGGCGCCGACCGAAAGCCCCAGCGCCGAACGATCTCCGTCAGCCATGTCGTCTCATTGTGCGCATTGGGCACCAACTTATCGTCAGCGGCCGGGCATCAACGAATCGTGCCGACCCCGGGAATCAATGGCAAGTCCAGCGGCGTGACCCAGCCGGGTGGCAGATCGTTGACGGCCGGAACCGCGTTGAGCGCCCGCATTCCGGTGGCCAGGCAGCCGGCGGCGGCCGCGTCTCGTCCGGATCCGTCGGTGAACCGGAATGCGGTCTCCTGCGAGATGCTCGGGGTGCCCTCGATGTCGACGCGGTAGACGTCGTCCTTGGTGCCGGCCGGCCAGTCCGGCGCCGCGTCCAACCCGATGCGGTTGACGTGTTCGAGCTGAATTCTGGTCTGGCCCTGGTAGACGCCGTTGATGGTGAAGCGGACGGCGGCGACATGGCCGGCCGGGATCACGCCCTTGGCCGTCTTGCGCTCGTCAGGGGTCACCCACTTGTCCCACGTCGTGGTGATCCCGTCGAGCATGATGCCGGCGGCATGGGCGATCATCGGGACGGTCGCACCCCACGCGAAGATCAGCACGTCCCGGCTCTCCAGCATCGGCCGGAACTCGGGCTCGCGCCCGATGCCCATCTCGACTTCGTAGTCGCCCTCGTAGTTGGTGTAGTCCAGCAGCTCCGACGCCCGAACGCTGCGGACCTCCGAACACAGGCCCATCAACGTCATCGGGAACAGGTCGTTGGCGAATCCGGGGTCGATGCCGGTGGTGAAGCACGACGACTCACCGAGCTCGCACGCCTCGGTGATCGGCTGGATCCAGTTCGGCGGGTTGAGATGCATCGTCGGCCACACAAACGGCGTCATCGCCGTCGAGCACACGTCGATGCCCGCGCGCAGGAACCGCGTCATCACCGCGATGTTGACGTCCGCGTGTGCGGCGGTCGGGCCGTAGTGCACCAGCGCGTCGGGCTTCAGGGCGATCAGCGCGTCGACGTCGTCGGTCGCGGTAACGCCGATCGGTCCGGAGAGGCCGCAGATTTCGCCGGCGTCACGGCCGACTTTCTGCGGATTGCTGACGCCGACGCCGACGAGTTCGAACTCCGGATGTTTGACGATCTCGGCGATCACCATCTTGCCGACGAAGCCGGTACCCCACACCACAACCCGCTTGGCCATGTGCCACCTTCCGATCGACGAACCCCCGGATCACCCTAGGCGCGGCTGCGGTCGGCCTTTGCCCGAAACCGGAAAGTCATCCGCTCGATCAGTCGATCGCGCAGCGTCAGCGTGTGCACCAGCACCGCGGAGACGTGCGCGGCGATCGCCGCCATCAGCACGTAGGCGATCACCGAATGCCCTTGTCGCAGAATCCAATACAACTGCGCGTCGAACGGCGCGATCCGCGGCAGCCGCAGCGACCCGAACACCACCACCGGCTCCCCGGCCGCCGAGATCATCGCCCAGCCAACCAGCGGCTGCAGCAGCAGCAGCGCATACAACAACTTCTCAGACCACCCCACGAGTTTGCCTTCCAGCGTGCCGATCGTCGACGGCCATGCAGGCGGGTGGTGAGTCAGCCGATTGATCACGCGCACCACCGTCACCGCAAGGACGAGTGCGCCCAGGGTTTTGTGCAGTGCGACCAGTCCGGCGTAGCCGCCGACCACGTTGACCATCACGAACCCGATGAACAAGGCGGCGAACACCAGTGCGGCCGTCAACCAGTGCAGGACTCTGCTCAGCCTGGTGAACGTGTTGACAGCGGGTGCATCGGTCACAGCGTGTTCTCCCCCGTGCGGCAGCGGTACGACGCGGCGTACACGGCCGACCGCGCACTGAGCAGCGGATCGTCGGACGCTTCGATGCCGGGCGGCAGCACCAGCGGATCGAAGTTGATATCGCGCGCATTGCCTTTGGCTTCGGGCGCGACGGTGTCGAGGGTGAGCAGTCCGGCGTCGACGGTGCGGCGGTCGGCGGGCCAGGGAACGGTCGCGTCGGCGGTCGGATCGTCAGGGTTGCCGAGGGTGAGTATCAGTCGCCAGCGAAGCGGTCCGGCCCGCAACTGCCGGGTCAGCGGATCGAACACCGCATTCGGCCCCGATGCCGCCGGCAGCGCGGATTGCAGCGGCGTCAGCGACCACCGGACCGGCACCCGGTCGCCGGCGTGGTTGACCAGGTAGAAGGCGTTCAGCCCACGGAAGACGCTGTCGGCAAATCCCAGCGTCGGCGGATGCTGCTTGACGATCGCCGTGGCGCGCACCGTTTCCGGATGCGCGGCCAGGAACACCTCCATCGCCTTCGGATCGGGCTTGCCGGTACCGGGGACCACGGCGGAGGCCATCAACCGGTCGTAGAAGCCTTGCGGCGAATTATCAAGAAACACAGGCAGGTTGATGGTCGCGATCCGCCACTGCCGGGCGCCCGGGAATCCGAATGCCAACCCCAGGCCGCGCACCGCAGTCGCCGTGTCGGCGGTATGCGGGTTACCGCCTGCCAGTGAGAAACGACCGACCACCGGGGTGCGTACCGGCGCAAACACGGCCGCTTTGGACAACCCGGTGGCGTTGCCGTTCCCGTCGAACCATCCGGTGACGGTCACCCCCTTGGCGTGGTTCCTGCGGAAGCCCGGTTGGCGGCCGAACACCTTGGCGAACCCGTCGAGGAAGGTCTGCGGCGTCAACCGCGCCGGACCGACCCAGTTGTTCGCGGTCAGGAACGCGCCGAGGTCGACAGCCAGGAAAGCCACCACCGCCGCGGCGCCGCGCAGCACATCACGGCGCACGGGACGCCGGTGTCCCGGCGGTCCGGTTGGTTCGGTTGGTTCGGTCATCGATGTGCTCCTTGCCGGCGGAGTCCGTCTTTGCTTGTGACGATCATTCTTGGGCATCGGTTCAATTGCGGCACGTCCGAATGCGGCGCTGGGCGAAAAGCCCCGAAACCGACCCGCGCAAGCGGCCGGCGAGACACCATGTATGACCATGACCAAGCAGTCCATCTTCGTTGCGGCACTCACCACGTTCGCGGCCACGGTGGGCCCGGTCGGAACGGCGCAGGCCGATCCGCCGACTCAAGTGACCTACGAGTTGAGCGGCAGCGCCCCGGTCGCCGATTACGTCTCCTACGAGGTGGCGGTCGGCCAAACGCAGCAGGCGCATGTGCCGTTGCCGTGGAAGACGCAGTTCGGTGTCGTCGGCCCCCGGGTTCTGTTGATCAGCGCCCAGAGCGCCGGTTCGATCACCTGCACCATCCGGGTCGACGGCAAGGTAGTGAATCAGGCGACCGCAAGCGGGGCGCCTGCCCGCACCGTCTGCTCCACCTGACCGCGGCTAAGCCGGCCTTCGGGGCTTCGGCGGCGGGTAGACCACTCGTCCGATGCTCGCCGACAGCCAGCCGATGGCCCACCCGCCGAAGAACACCGCAAAGGTATGCCGGGTGCCGCCGCCGGCCTGCGTCCACACCGCCGCCAGGATGACCGCCCCACACCAACGCGCAGGCGATGCTGTAGCCGACGTAGGTGCCAGAGTACCTGCGCAACAAGCGAACTCGTTCAACCAAGCCGGAACGAATCAACGCCGTCCGGGTCTTCCGCGGAAGTTCGTCGTGACCGTGGGTGTCGTCCAGCATGGCGATCAACTCCTCACCGTAGCGACGGCGCCAGGCCGCCGGATACCACCGCAGGACGCGTCTCGCGTCACGGGGATTCACGGCGCCCAGCCCGGGTCGGGACGATGCAACGCGATGCCCAGACGACGAGCGCCCTCGGCGGCGATCGCCCCGAGAGTGCGCACCGCCGTGGTCAATTCGGCCCGTCCCGCGGCGGTCAACCGATACGGGCGCCGTCGCTCGTCGTGGCCCACCGGCTCGATCAAGCCGTGCTCTTCCAGTGACGTGATCGCCCCGTACAAGGTGCCCGGACCCAGCGTGACGCCGGCGAACCGCTCGATGTCACGTGCCAGCGCATAGCCATGTTTCGCGCCCGAGGCGAGGCTGGTCATGATCAGCATCCCCGGGTCGTTTCGCCTGCCCTGCTTTCGGGTCGGCCGGGAACCGCGCGCCATGCGGACGAGCGTAGTACGTAAGGCGTACTACGCGAAGCGTAATAGCCGATCGGCCGCGATCGGTTTAGGCTCACGACGACAGCCTGCTCAACGACGAGGACGGCCAGCATGGGCTTTGCGACCCGGAGGAACGGCACGGCGCCGCCAGACGTTGCACTCGCCGACATCAATCTTGGCGAATGGGATTTCTGGGGACTTGACGATGATCAGCGCGACGGCGCGTTCGCGACACTGCGGCGGGATGCGCCGATTTCGTTCTGGGGCGAGCCCGTTCAGGAAGGCTTCCAGAAGGGCGCCGGCCATTGGGCGCTAACCGGACTCGACGACGTGTTCTTCGCCAGCCGTCACCCGGAGATCTTCAGCTCCAGCCCGAACATCACCATCAACGACCAGACGCCGGAAGTATCCGAGTATTTCGGCTCGATGATCGTCCTCGACGACCCGCGGCACCAGCGGCTGCGATCGATCGTGAGCAGGGCGTTCACCCCGAAAGTGGTGGCGCGCATCGAGACGTCGGTCCGCGAGCGGGCCCATCGGCTGGTGGCCGACATGATCGCCAAGCATCCCGACGGCAACGGTGAGGCCGTCGCCGAGCTGGCCGGGCCACTGCCCTTGCAGGTCATCTGCGACATGATGGGCGTCCCCGAAGACGACCATCAGAAGATCTTTCACTGGACCAACGTGATCCTCGGCTTCGGCGACCCCGATCTGACAACGGAATTCGATGAGTTCGTTCAGGTTTCGATGGAGATCGGCGCCTACGCCAGCGCCTTGGCCGAGGACCGCCGCGTCAATCACCACGACGATCTGACGACGAGTCTGGTGGAGGCCGACGTCGACGGCGAGCAGCTCAGCTCGGCCGAGGTGGCGTCATTCTTCATTCTGCTGGCGGTGGCCGGCAACGAGACCACCCGCAACGCGATCAGCCATGGGCTGGTCGCATTGACCCGCTATCCCGAGCAGCGGCACACATGGTGGTCCGACTTCGACGCCGTGTCGCATTCGGCCGTCGAGGAGATCGTCCGATGGGCGTCGCCGGTGGTCTACATGCGGCGCACGCTCACCCGCGACTTCGAGATGCACGGGACCACGATGGCCGCCGGCGACAAGGCCACGTTGTGGTACTGCTCGGCCAACCGCGACGAGTCGAAGTTCGTCAACCCGTGGAAGTTCGACGTGACCCGCGACCCGAATCCGCATGTCGGGTTCGGCGGCGGCGGCGCGCACTTCTGTCTGGGCGCCAACTTGGCCCGTCGCGAGATCATGGTGATGTTCGAGGAGTTGTACCGCGAAATCCCCGACGTGGTCGCGACCGACGAGCCGTCCCGGTTGCTGTCGCCGTTCATCCACGGCATCAAGACACTGCCCATCTCGTGGACTCCGCCTGCTAGGTCTGGGGCCTGACGTAAGCCGCCAGCACGTCAGCCAGCGTGCGACGGTCCTTCGACGTGTCCAGCGGCACCGGCGAAACTAGTTGCGCGACAATGAGTCCACGCAGTGTCGCCCAGATCAGACTGCCGATTTCCGATGCGTGGCGCGGGTCCAGATCTTCGCCGAGCCGCGCCCCCAATTCGGTGAGCTGATGCATTACCTGCGCGAGTTGCTTGTTGACGGCCTCCTCGCGTATCGCCCGGGTGGAGATCAGGATTTCCAGTGCTGCCATCGACGTGGGGCTCGAGAACGCCTCCCACGCCGCGTCGACCACGACTTGGGTGCGCCGCTCGAGTGGGAGTCCAGCGGTGATGGCAGGCAGCCCGTCAAGGACATCGATGAGCTCGTCGAAGCCCTCCTGCACGACGGCCATCAGTAGGCCCCCCAGATCACCGAAATGGTACTGAACCACGCCCCAGGTGACGCCGGCCCGCTTGGTGATACGGCGAACACTCGGCGCGGCGAACCCTTCGTCGAGGATGTAACGGACGGTCTCGTCGATGACAACTTGCCTGGTGCGATGCGCACGCAGCTGGTTTCCGCCCTCCGGCCGCCGCGGTCCGGTCGCCATGCCGGCTATGTCACCACATCACGCCGCGAGTGTGGTCCAGCGGCCGCAGGTCGTGCGCGGCAAGGATTCCGGCCGGCGCCCTGCACACTGCCTCAACGGCGTTGAGCGGCCGCGCAGCGGTGGCGATCACGCCGGCCTCATTATGGTCCGTGCCGGATCTGCCGACGTGGGTGTTGATCTCGACCCCCGGGTCGCCCTCGACGACAACACGGTGCACCCCTGCGCGGCCGTCCGGTGGGTAGGCCCAGTCTGGCGCGGCGATCTCGGTCAACCGGTTCACGTGTTCAATCGTGATCACGGTTTTTCCGTCGCGGATTCCCTCCACCCCAAAGCGCACCGCGGCGACCTTGCCCACCGCGACGTCCATCATGGCGCACGATATGGGTTCGGGAGTGGCCCACTTTTCGTGGCGTTCGCGCACCTCGTCCAGCTCCACTCCGAGATCGGCTGCGAGGCTGCGTACTTGGAGGCCCCACATCGACGCGAGCACTCCTGGAGCGAACAGTATGGGTTCGTGCTCGGGGTCGCTTCCGAAACCGAAACTGACGCCGGTGAATTCGGCGTCGTCGTAGCTGCCGTAGTCACAGATCTCCTGGACGGTCACTTCAGTGGCGTGGGCGGCCAGACTCAGCGCGGTGTACACCAGCGTGTCACCGGAGAAACCGGGGTCGATGCCGTTGATGTAGAGCGTGGAATTCCCTTCCTGGCAGGCCTTTTCAAGGGGCCCACGCAGCCAGTCGTCGGTGTAGTCCGGCGCCACCAGCCAGACGAACGACGAGCCGACGACGTTGGTGCCGGCCCGAAGGAATCGCGCGATATCCTCCATCGCCGCCATCGGGCGGGTCTCGGCCTGCGAGGTGTAGACCATGCAATCGGCGTCCAGCGCGACCAGGGACTCGATGTCGTCGGTGGCGATCACGCCGGTAGGAGCGTCCAGCCCGCACAGGTCAGCCGCGTCACGACCCACTTTGTCGGGGTCCGCGGCATGCACACCGACCAGCTCAAATCCTGGACGCTCGATTACCGTCCGCAACGCGTGTACACCGACGTTGCCAGTGGAGAACTGGATGATGCGGCGGGTCATGGACGTCCTTCACAGTAGATCGGTGATGGTCTTCAGGCCGGCGTCGTAGAGCACACCGGGCAGCATGCCGCCGTCGATTTCGATGGTGGTGCCGTTGATGAAATCGGCTGCACCAGAAGCCAGGAACACGCACGTGCGACCGACCTCGGCGGGGTCGCCGCCGCGGCGCATCGGAACGTTGGCGAAGTATTCGCTACCGGTCGGGTCGTGCTCGGGCAGTACGAACGACCGGAAGTTTTCGGTGATGGTCGGTCCCAGCGCGACGCAGTTGACCCGGACCGCCGGGCCCCATTCCTGTGCCAGTGAACGCGTCAGGTGGTTGAGGCCCGATTTTGCGGCCCCGTAGGACACCAGGGTCGGCGAACCGGCGGGGTGCCCGGCGCCACTGGAGATGTTGATGATGCAACCGGTGCCCGGCTGGGTCTTCATCTGCCGATATGCCCGGATCGCGAACCACAGCGGGCTGATCAGATTCATCTGCACCGCGAACGCGTGAAACAGGACGCTGCGTTCGTAATCATCGTCGCTGTGCGGCGCGCCCTGGATGCGGGAAACCAGAGCGGGGACCGCGTCGACCGAGGGCGACGGCACCGTGCCGCCGGCGTTGTTCACCAGGATGTCCAAGCGGCCGTAGGTGTCTGCCACATGTTGCACCATCGCGTCGATGGCCTGGTAATCGGCTTGGTCACAGACCATTTGGGCCGATCGTCGCGACCATTCGGGATTCGCGTCGGCGCCGGGCAGTCCCTCAAGCGGCGATCGCGAGCATCCGACGACCGTCGCTCCGGCCCGCAGAAGCTCATGCGCGATGCCGACCCCAACCCCACGGCTGGTGCCCGTGACGATGGCGACCTTGCCGGCAAGTTCACTCATTTCCATCCCCACTTTCCGCGACGCAAGAAGATTACGCCTGTTATTTTTCGACTGATGTGATTCCGGCCGGGTCGCCCACCACCGATATGAAAGTTGGCCGGTTCGTCAAGCATGATGTGCTGATGTTCGGGCTCGTTCTCATCGTCGTGCTGTTCGCCACCGTGATCGTGGGGACAGTGCTGGGCCGGCGTTACCGCATCGGCCCGCCGGTGTTGCTGATCGGCCTGGGCGCGCTGCTGGGGCTGATCCCGCGGTTCGGCCATGTTCAGCTGGACGGCGAAATTGTGCTGCTGCTGTTCCTGCCGGCCATTCTGTACTGGGAAAGCCTGAACACCAGCATTCGCGAACTGCGCGCCAACGCGCGCGTCATCGTTCTCCTCAGTGTCGGATTGGTCATCGCCACCGCCGTCGCGGTGTCATGGACGGCACGGGCGTTCGGGATGGAGTCGCACGCCGCCTCGGTGCTTGGCGCCGTCCTGTCTCCGACTGACGCCGCGGCGGTGGCCGGCTTGGCCAAGCGGCTGCCGCGCCGGACGCTCACCGTGCTGAAAGCAGAAAGCATCATCAACGACGGGACGGCGCTGGTCCTGTTCGGCGTGAGCGTGTCGGTCGCGGTGGGCGGCGCCTCCGTCGGCCCGATGGATCTGACGCTGCGATTCATCGTTTCCTACCTCGGCGGAATTGCGGCAGGCCTGCTGGTCGGCGGGGTGGTGGTGCTCACCCGGCAGCGGCTCGACGCACCGCAGGAAGAAGCCGCCCTGAGCCTGCTGACGCCGTTCGCGGCGTTCTTGCTGGCGAATTCGGTGGGCTGCAGCGGCGTCGTCGCGGTCCTGGTCTCGGCGCTCAT
This sequence comes from uncultured Actinomycetota bacterium, assembly GCA_963762535.1. Classification (GTDB taxonomy): domain Bacteria; phylum Actinomycetota; class Actinomycetes; order Mycobacteriales; family Mycobacteriaceae; genus Mycobacterium. The sequence continues at coordinate 608,712 of CAVXKX010000017.1, read as the reverse complement.
GCTGGCCTACGCCTCGCCGCGGGTGATCCGGGCCCGCTCCCGCCTGGTGTCATTCGCGTTCTGGGACATTGCCACGTTCCTGATCAACGGTGCGCTGTGGGTGTTCGTGGGGGTCCAGCTTCCCAAAGCGGTGCGCGGGGTGTCCCGGGTCGACGGTGGCATCCACCACGCCGTCGCGATGGCGGTCGCCGTCACCGCCGTGGTCATCGCGACGCGGGTGCTGTGGACCGAAGGCACCACGATGTTGATTCGCGCGCTGGATCGGCGCGAAGCGCAGCGCGCACGTCGCGTCGACTGGCGCCAGCGCATGGTGTCGACCTGGGCCGGATTCCGCGGAGCCGTATCACTCGCCGCGGCGATAGCGGTTCCCCTGTCCACCCGCAGCGGCGCGCCCTTCCCCGATCGCAACCTGATCATCTTCGTGGTGTCGTTCGTGATCCTGACGACAGTGCTCGTGCAGGGCAGCACACTGCCCGCGATCGTCCGGTGGGCGAAGATTCCCGAAGACGAGGCCCACGCCGACGAATTGCGGCTGGCCCGGTGCTACGGCGCGCAGGCCGCAGTGGACGCGCTGCCGGTGGTCGCCGCCGAACTCGGCGTCAGCGAGCAGCTGCAGAACCGCCTGCACGACGAATACAAACGACACGCGGCGTTGATCAGAGCCAGCGATGACGGCTCGACCCGCAACGACGCCGAGGCCAAAAGCGACCTGATCCGGCAAGTGCGCCTAGGCGTGCTCGAACACAAACGCCGGGCCATCACCGAGCTACGCGACCAACGCCGCATCGACGATATCGTCCTGCTCGAATTGCAGACTTCGATGGACCTCGAAGAAGCGCGGTTGCTGGGGCCGTCAGGACCTGACTAGCGAAAGCTGTTAACGCGCAACAATTTTCGCGACGATCTGGTTGGCGATGTCGACCGCGGAGCTGCCCGGGGTCGAGCTGCAGGTGTTGACGTCGACGACGACGTTGTTCTTCACTGCCAGCGCCCGCCCGCAGGCCCACCCGCCGGCTTTTGCTTCTTCCTGGGTCGACGTCGCGCTCAACACATCGTTGTCGTCCGATATCTCCCCGACGTCCCACTGCGTTCGGGACTGGGTGTGGACGTAGTGATGGCAGGCCGGCCAGCGCAGGGCCGAGCCGACGAAGAAAATCTGGGCCTGCTTGACGGTCGGAAACAGCACCACCGCCTGCTCGGCGTAATGAGTGAAGTTGTCGCCGTCATTGAGCTCATGATCTCGGACAGCGGTGAAACCGCTATTGGCGTACACCTGAGCCTGCGCCGAACCGTCCACGGCCAGGCATTCGGTGGGCCGCATGGTGGCGCTGTCGTCGGACATCTTGTCGTGTTTCCTGACCAGCGAGATCCCGGTCGCACCCATCAGCGGATTGACCTGAGCCGGCGTCAGCAAAAAAGACTCGAGTTCCCGCAAGACCACCGGCCGGGGAATCAGCGATGTGATGGTCGTCGTCGACGTCTGCTTGGCATGACTGCTGACGCCGCATCCCGCGACCAGAATTGCAACACCGGCCGCGACGAATATGGTCACGAATCGGCGCATCTCCTCTTCCCAACCCCCATGTAGGCCCGACCCGTTGTGCAACTAAAGACTACCTCGCGGCACCCGGCATATCCCGAATAAAACAGCCCTGCACGTGCGGTAATAACTGACGGATCGGTCAAAGCCATTTCGGCATACCAGCAAACTGAGTACCGTCGACTGATGGCCCTTCGCCGGGAGAGTCCAATCCGCGGACGACGGCTGCGGTTTGACGAAGTGCTCCTCGAGCGCGCCTTGATGAGCCGGGCGGGTTATCAATTCTTGCTCCACCTCGCGCCGCGGATCGACCAAATTCTCATCCCCCGGACCAAGGGACGCCTGAGTTCGGCTGGAATCGACACAGTGGGGCTGGTCACGACGACCGGTGCGAAATCTGGACTGCCGCGCACCCAACCGCTGGCATTGATCGACGACTCCGGCGGACTCCTCGCAATCGCGTCCAACTACGGTCGCCCGGCGCATCCGTCCTGGAGTGCCAATCTGCTCGCCCACCCGGAATGCACGGTCGAGTTCCGCGCTCCCCCAGCCCAATACCGCGCTGAGCTAGTCACCGGCGAGGAGCGTGCGTCGGCGTGGGCCAGAGCCACCGATTTCTATGCCGGTTACAAGCGCTATCGGGTGAGTTGCGCACCCCGACAGATCAGAGTCTTTCGGCTGCTACCTGTCACAGCCTGAAAGCGGCTGCGGAGGCCGAGCTCCGGTGTTCACGGCCTGTTCAGCCGATCGTCAGTGTCAGATCGTTGACCGCACACGAGCACCGGTTGAGCTGGTCAGTATGCGTGTCGTTCAGGTCGCCAATTTCTACGGGCCTCGCTCCGGCGGCCTTCGCACGGCCATCGACCGACTCGGTGCGGAGTACTGCGCCGCGGGCCACCAGGTAGTCCTGATCGTGCCCGGCCGACATGCCGAGCACGCGCATTTACCCACCGGCGTCGAGCGAATCACGGTGCCCGCCAAGCTCATTCCGTTCACCGGTGGATATCGCGCGGTGCTGCCCGGGCCGGTGCGGGCGCTGCTGGAAAGTTGGCGGCCCGACACCCTGGAAGTGTCCGACCGGCTCACGCTGAGATCGCTGGGCCGCTGGGGTCGCGCCCACGGCGCGAGGACCGTGATGATCTCCCATGAGCGTCTCGATCGCCTTGCCGGCCAAGTACTTCCGCGCCGCACCGCACGCCGGTTCGCCGACTTCGCCAATCGGCGTACGGCGGCCGATTACGACACGGTGGTCTGCACGACGGGGTTTGCCCGCGAAGAGTTCGATCGCATCGGCGCGACAAACACCGTCACCATTCCGCTCGGCGTCGACCTGGAGACGTTTCACCCGTCGCGCCGCTCCCCGCTGGTGCGTCAACGCTGGGCGGTCCCCGGCGAGATACTGCTGGTGCACTGCGGACGGCTGTCGGTGGAGAAGCGGGCCGACCGCAGCATCGACGCCGTCGCCGCGTTGTGCGACGCCGGGGTTGCGGCCCGCCTGGTCGTGGTGGGTGACGGACCACTGCGGGCCAGACTGCAGCGCCAGGCCGCGGGGCTGCCGATCGAGTTCACCGGGTTCATTTCCGATCGGCACCGTGTCGCCGAATTGCTCGCGTCAGCCGATGTCGCGCTGGCACCCGGGCCACACGAAACCTTCGGGCTGGCCGCCTTGGAGTCGCTGGCCTGCGGGACCCCGGCCGTGGTGTCGCGCACCTCGGCGCTGGGCGAGATCATCACCGCCGACAGCGGTGCGCTGGCCGACAACAACCCGGCAGCCATCGCCCAGGCTGTCATCGCGGTGGTCAGCCGCCCCGAAGAGCATCGCCGCGCCTGCGCGCGACGACGCGCCGAGATGTTCACCTGGCAGCGGGCCGCGATCGCCATGTTGAGCACGCTGGGAGCGCGCCTCGCTGGACGGCGACTCCGGCGGCTCCCAGCACACCGCCTAGTTGCCTAACCGGTGTTGGCGGGTCCTACCTGGCCGGTCAACGGATTGACCTGGACGGTCATCGGCCCAGCGGGGGCCTGCTTTCCCTGCGCCGCCGCACGCTGCTGTGCGGCCTGGGCGAGTGCGTTGACCACTGGATTGTTCTTCGCCAGCTCACGGCGATCCTCTTCCGACAGCTCGTAGAACGACCACAGCCCCCACGCGGCGGGACGGACGTAGATCGTCACCTTTTGATGCCGACGCTTGTTCGCCGAGAGCACCGCGGGAACGGCCACAACCCGGTCCAGGGTGGCCGAACTGACCAGTCTCCTGGGCGATCTTGTCCACGTCCACCCCGTCTTGGAGTTCGTAGACCATCGACTGGTGGGGTGTGTGGTGCGGGCCTTGGAGGGCCATGAACCACGCCATCCGCGTCTCCTTCGCTCGTGATTGTCAGCGCAACTGTAGAGGACGAGCGAGGGCGGCAGTGCCGATTGGTTTTGCGGCTTGGGCTAATTCGTGTCGGGGAAGGCGACCTGGCCGGCCGGCGCACCTCGGGCAACCACCACCGGCATCGAGGTCGAGGAGTTGGTCTGCAGAATCGTCTGCACCACGTCGACGAGATCTTCGACCGGCATCAACTTGCCGGGCATGCAGCCGCCGGACACCCACAGCGGATAGGCCTTCATCGCCAGATCCATGTCCCAGCCGGCGTTCATCCCGGTTGCCGCGTCACCCTCCCCGCCCGCGCACTCGCCGACGATGAGCGAGGTGAAGCCGACGTCGGGGTGCTCGGCCCGCCAGGCTTCCACGAGTCGCTCCAACGCGGCCTTGCTGACGCCGTATGCGCCGAGCCCGGGCCACGGCGGCCCGAAGCTGCCGGCATCCGAGGAGAGGTAGACCGCCTTGCCGGCAGACGCCGTCAGATGTGGGATCGCCGCCGCGGTCGCCAGCGATGCGCCGATGACGTTGGTATCGAAGATCCGTCGCCAGATGTCGGCGCCGGTGTCGACCATCCGGACCAGCGGGCTGATGGCCGGCGTGTAGATCAGGTTGTCGATGCCACCCATTGCCTCGGCCGCTCGATCGAACGCCGACCGGCACGATTGCTCGTCGGTCACGTCGCACTCGATCGCGGTCGCAGCCGGGCCCGCCTCCTCGGCCGCCGCCTCGATCCGCGCGCGACGGCGCGCCAGCAGCGCGATCTGACCGCCTCGTTCAGCCAGACCGATACCGATACACCGCCCGAGCCCGCTCGACGCCCCGACGACCACTGTCCGTGACATTTTCGCCCTCTCTTGTAACGTGCCGTGCTGCAGGCACAGCGTATCCGGCGTCGCCGCGGTGTTCCATACACCTTTGGTTTCCGAGGTGTCAGACGCCAAATCCGAGTAGTCGGCTATGCGCGGTGTGTGAGTTTAGACACGTTCGGAACGGGCTAAGCCGCAACCAACACATCAAGAATCGGTGCGCCCGCGTACCGATACGTCGGGAGGGTGATCGCCTTGAGCATTACTTCGTTTCCGGTGGCCGAGATCGGCTACGACGAGCGCGATTACGACAACTGGCTGACCACGCTGACACAAGCCTCAGAGCGGCTCGATGTCTTGCAGACGGTTGTCGACGAGCTGCGGCGGCTGTGCGAACACGAGGACGTGGTCAAGAGCCGCGAGGTCATCGAAGTGCTCGAAAAGCACAGAGCCATCGCCTAGTACCGCACGGCGGCGGTCAGTACCGTGAGCTGAATGAAGTATCTGGACGTCGAGGGCGTCGGCAGCGTCAGTCGGATCGGGCTGGGCACCTGGCAGTTCGGGTCCCGTGAGTGGGGCTACGGCGACAGCTACGCCTCCGGGCCGGCCCGCGACATCGTGCGTCGGGCCCGAGCGCTGGGCGTCACCTTCTTCGACACCGCCGAGGTGTACGGGCTGGGCAAAAGCGAGCGGATCCTCGGTGACGCACTCGGCGACGAGCGTGATCAGGTCGCGGTGGCCAGCAAGGTCTTTCCGGTTGCGCCGTTTCCCGCCGTCGTGAAGCAACGCGCACGGGCCAGCGCCCGCCGGCTGCAGTTGGAGCACATCCCGCTCTACCAAATCCACCAGCCCAACCCGGTGGTCCCCGACTCGGTGATCATGCCGGGGATGCGCGATCTGCTCGACAGCGGCGCGATCGGTGCCGCCGGTGTTTCGAACTATTCGCTGTCGCGATGGAAGCAGGCCGACGCCGCGCTCGGCCGGCCGGTGATCAGCAACCAGGTCCATTTCTCGCTGGCCCACCCGCAGGCACTCAACGACTTGGTGCCGTTCGCCGAGCAGGAGAACCGCGTGGTGATCGCCTACAGTCCACTCGCGCAGGGACTGCTCGGCGGCAAGTACGGCGTCGACAACCGGCCCGGCGGGGTCCGCGCAGTCAACTCGCTGTTCGGTACCGAGAACCTACGCCGCATCGAGCCGTTGTTGCAGACGCTGCGCGACGTGGCCAAGGATGTCGGCGCCAAGCCCGCGCAGGTAGCGCTGGCCTGGCTGATCAACCTGCCCGGGGTGGTCGCCATTCCCGGTGCGTCCAGCGTCGAGCAACTCGAATTCAACGTCGCCGCAGCCGATGTCGAACTCAGCGCGGACGTCCCACGCAGCGTTGACCGAGGCGGCCCGTGACTTCCGGCCGGTGTCGACCAAACGCTTCCTCGCCGACTCGATCCGCGAGCGGCTGCACCTGCGCTAGCTCAAACTCACCAGGTGGTCGATCGAGTCGATCGGAAGGTCACCGTCTACATAGGCGGTAATCATCATGTTGTTCAGCGTGATCGAGCCTTTGTGGTTGTCCAGGAACGCGGTGTCGGCGGCGTCGCGCCCAGTGGCGATGCGCACCATCGACTGCCGCGGAGCCAGGCACGTCGCGTCGACGACGCGCCATTCACCTTCGACGAGCGCCTCGGCTACCGCATGAAAGTCCATCGGGTCGCATCCCGGTGCGTAGACCGCGACAAGTCGAGCCGGCACATTCACCGCACGCAGCAACGCGATGACCAGGTGGGCGTAGTCGCGGCACACTCCGGCGCCGGCGAGCAATGTGTCGGCGGCGCCGTCGATCGGATCACTGGATCCCGGCACATAATCCAGGCGAGCCCCGACCCACGCGGCGACTTTCTCGAGCAGAGTCGCCGAGTCGGTGTACTGCCCGAACTCGGTGGCCGCGAAGCCGAAGAACTTGTCGGCCTCGGCGTAACGGCTCGGCCGTAGATACGTGATCACGTCAATATCGCGGACCAGCGCCGGCTTGGCTTCGCCGAACACCGTCGCCTGATAGGACAGGCTCACGCGCCCACCCCGACGTCGATCGCGTGAATCCGGGTGTCGTGCGGTCCGATGATCTCGCGAGGCGCAATGGGCTTGCCGTCCAACGTAATTGCCAGTGACTCGCGGATCTCGAGGCCCGGCAGCCGGGCGACCGCGATCTGGAATTCCAAGGTGCTGGGAGCAGTGACCTCGACGTCGATCATCGCGCCGACTTCCCGGTTGTGGATCGTCGTCGCGGTCACCTCGCTACCGTCGTTCCGGTAGCGCATTGAGGGCATGGACATAACGCCCTTTCGTTGTCGCAACAGTGCGCGCCGAGACAATAGGTGCCGTCGACCGATGTCCCACGAACTTCTTTGCAATACGCCATCGGCTGCGGACTCAACCAGGGCACCGACCTCCGGTCCAGAGTACCCCGAGACAGTTCTGCCTCAGAGGATGTAGAGCATTTCCTGGTAGGTGGGCAGCGGCCACAGGTCATCGGCCACAACGGCTTCCAGCGCGTCGGCGGCAGTCCGGATCGCCGCCATTGCCGGCAGCAACTTTTCCTGTGCGTGTTTGGCCTCGTCCTGTGCCGACTCCCCGGCATGATCCGCCAGCGCGGATTTCAGCTCGGCCAACCCGGATTCGAGATCGACAATCTGAGCCGAAACCGTCTCCAGCGCAGTCATACTGGGCGGCACACCCGCAGCCCGCAGCGCCAAGACGTTTTGGGCGAGCTCGGTCTGGTACCGGACCGCTGCGGGCAGGACGATCGTGGTGCCGATCTCCAAGGCCAACTTGGCCTCCACTCCGATAGTCAGCGCGTATTGCTCCAGGCGGACCTCGAAGCGGCTGTGCAGCTCGCGTTCGCTGAACACGCCGTACTTTTCGAACAGTTCGATGGCGTCCGGCTTGATCAGCTCGGGAATGGCGTCCAGGGTGGTTTTGAGGTTCGGCAGTCCGCGCTCGGCCGCCTCGATCTGCCAGTTCTCCGAGTAGCCGTCACCGTTGAACACCACCGCCCCGTGCTCGGTGATGACCTCGGTGAGCAGCTTCTGCACGGCAGAGTCGAACTCCTCGCCGGCGGCGACAGCCTCCTCCAGGATCGTCGCCATGTAGTCGAACGAGTCGGCCATGATCGAGTTCAGCACGATCATCGGCACCGCGACGGTCTGCCCGGAGCCCGGGGCCCGGAACTCAAAGCGGTTGCCGGTGAACGCAAATGGGCTCGTGCGGTTACGGTCGCCTGCGTCGGTCGGCAGGTGAGGCAGCGTGTCGACACCGATGATCATGGTGCCTTTGCCCTTCGACGAGGTGGCCGAGCCCTTGGCGATCTGCTCGAACACGTCGGCGAGCTGCTCGCCGAGGAAGATCGAGATGATCGCCGGCGGCGCCTCGTTGGCGCCGAGGCGGTGGTCGTTGGTGGCCGAGGCAACCGACACCCGCAGCAACCCGCCGAACTTGTGCACGGCGCGGATGACCGCGGCGCAGAACACCAGGAACTGGGCGTTCTCATGCGGTGTGTCCCCGGGCACCAGCAGCGACCCCAGCTCCGCGTTGCCCATCGAGAAGTTGACGTGCTTACCCGATCCGTTGACGCCGTCGAACGGCTTTTCGTGGAACAGGCACTCCATGCCGTGCTTCTTGGCGATCGTCTTGAACACCGTCATCAACAGCTGCTGGTGGTCGGAGGCGATGTTGGCGCGCTCGAACATCGGCGCGATCTCGAACTGGCCGGGGGCCACCTCGTTGTGCCGGGTCTTGGCGGGGATGCCGAGCTTGAACAGTTCGCGCTCGGTGTCCATCATGAAACCCAGCACGCGCTCCGGAATCGCGCCGAAGTAGTGGTCGTCGAACTCCTGCCCCTTGGGCGGCTTCGCGCCGAACAGCGTGCGTCCGGCGTTGATCAGGTCTGGGCGGGACAAGAAGAAGTGCCGGTCGATCAGGAAGTACTCCTGCTCGGGCCCGCAGAACGAGACGACATGGTTGAGATCCTTGTGCCCGAACAGCTTCAAGATCCGCTCAGCCTGTGCACCCATCGCCTGCTGGCTACGAAGCAGCGGCGTCTTGTAATCCAGAGCCTCGCCGGTCATGGAAACGAAAACCGTTGGGATACAAAGCGTCTTGCCGTTCGGGTTGTCCAGAATGTAGGCCGGGCTGGTGGCATCCCAACCGGTGTAACCGCGTGCCTCGAAGGTGCTGCGCAGCCCGCCGGACGGGAAACTCGACGCGTCGGGCTCACCCTGGATCAGGGTCTTGCCGGCGAATTCGGCGAGACTTTGCCCGTCTGAGACGGGTTCGAGGAAACTGTCGTGCTTTTCGGCGGTGAAGCCGGTCATCGGGTAGAAGACATGCGCGTAGTGGGTGGCGCCCTTTTCCAGCGCCCAGTCCTTCATGGCCACCGCTACCGCGTCGGCGACGGCGGGATCGAGCTTGGCGCCCTTGTCAATCGTGGCCACGACGGACTTGTAGGTCACCTTGGGCAACCGTGCCTGCATTTCGGCTTTGGTGAAGACGTTCGACCCGAAGATCTCGCCTGGCTCTTCGCCCGGGTCAAAGCTGATCGCGGGAGGCACGTACGCCTCGACATTGGTAATTGCCTGCAGGCGCACTGCATTGCCGCTCAATTGATTCCCTATCGCCAGATTTGTCCGCTTATTGTCCGGCTGACACTAGGGACGATCGATTCCGGGAATGTTACGTCGCTGTCAAACTCTGATGGCACCGACGCCGTGCGACGCCGCGGCCGCGTTGGCGCGCGCGGCTATCGCTTGAAGCGGCCGGCGACCCCGCGCCGCCGCAGGTCAGCGCTGGTCATCAACCTTGCCGGCGTTGCGACGACGCCCCGTGCGGGCAGGTCGGGTGAGGGCCCCTGCGATGGACGCGCTGTTCGCCGGATCGGACAGGTCGACGACAGGATCGCCGAAGATCATGTGCTTGTTGTAAACACACGCTGCGGGACTAGGTGACCCACTCGGGTTGCTGTTCGGTGTTGACCGCGGAGAAGTCCTTGTGTCCCAGCCCCGCCGTGCACCCGCCGTCGACGACGAACTCAGAACCCGTCGAATAGCTCGACTCGTCGCTGGCCAGGTAGATCACCAGGCTGGACACTTCGCGCGGCTCAGCGGCGCGACCTAGCGCGGTCTGGAAGATGTCGTCGGGCACCCACTCGGTCATCGGCGTCTTGATCAACCCCGGATGGATCGAATTGACGCGAATTCCGCTGGGCCCCAACTCAAGAGCGGCGGACTTCGTTAGCCCGCGCACAGCGAACTTGGTAGCGGTGTAGCCGTGGCAGGCGATGGTGCCGGCCATGCCTTCGATGGACGAGATGTTGATGATCGACCCGCGGCCGGCCGCTTTCATCGGTGCGACGACGGCCCTGATGCCGAGGAAGACACCGGTGAGGTTGATGTCGAGAATGCGCTGCCATTCCGAGAGCTCGTAGTCCTCGATGGTGCCCACGTTGAGAATGCCGGCGTTGTTGACCAAGATGTCGACTCCGCCGAATTCGTTGACCGCGGTGTCGACCACACGCTGCCAGTCGTCCGGTTGCGTGACGTCGAGGTGCAGATAATGCGCTGCTGCCCCAACGTCTTTGGCGATCGCTTCGCCTTCGGCATCGAGGATGTCGCCCAACACCACCTTGGCTCCCTCGGTGACGAGAGCCCGTACATGCGAAGCGCCCATCCCGCGCGCCCCGCCGCTGACGACGGCGACTTTGCCCGCCAACCGACCTGCCATCGAAACCTCCTGCTGCCATGTGGTGACGGAATGCCACCCAGCCAGGCAGCCTATCGGCAGGACCCGATCAGGTCGTTCAAAAAAGCACGCTGTCGGCGATCTGGAGCTGCGTGAGTAGCGCTTCGAGACTGTTGACCATCGAGTCTTGGATGGTGAAGTAATTGGTGGCGAATTCTCCTGTGCCATCCACGACGGGCGCACCGGCGGAGGCGATTTCCTGTGACGTCAGCCCGAGATATTCAAGGTGGTCGCTGAACAGCCCGGCGTTGTTGAGGCCGTGGTCGTAAATTGACCAGCCATCGCCGGAGAGCGAATACACATCCGTCGCATAAAGCCCGGTGGGGGTCACCTGCCCCAGCACCTCGTCGGCCCCGAACGACTTGAAAGCGTCGACGATGTACGGCTGCCACGACGCTGGGAAGTCGTCCATGAACGTATTCAGAAACCCGCCCTCGGCCGATGCACTGTCACCCACCAGGACGAAGTGAAGATCCTCACTGGGAATGTGGTCGGCATAGAGTTGCTGCTCGGCCATGCCAGCCACATCGGAGCTTTGCGAGTAGCCGAAGATGTACAGCGGATCGGTCGCGCTGAAATCGCCGGCGTGGTAATCCGTCTCGATGGTGCTCACCAACTGGCTTACGCCTTGGTTGACTGCGTCGTTCAGCGTGCCGCCCGCGACGACTTCCGGCATGTTGAGTGTGGCCACGTTGGCATAGTCGGGAGAGACCTGGAACCCCGCCGCGTGGAGGTACAAGTCGGCGGCCGCGTCCGCGTACGCCGGATTGTCAACCGGGATGATGACGAGCGCTTCGTCGACGAGTCGGTAATCGAGATGATGGACATTATGTGTCGGCGTGAGAAGGATCGAACCGACAACAATTGACGGCAGGGCAATAAATGCGCTGGCGGCGATTTTGGGCATGGACTGCTCTCCGGGCGTGCCGACGCGAAGTCGCGGCATGTGAAATTGTGTGCCCCACTCATACGTGGAGCGCTCGTTGCGCCATCGCGCAGCATCTTTGCCGATAAGACACTGCGCCTCGGCGATCCGACAGACCCGCGCCGCGTTGACATCCGTCGCGCCGCGGTTCCGTGCTGTGCAAATGAGGCGCGGGACAACAATCCGGTCCGGCGTCGGCGGGTGCTATCAGCGGCAGGCCGCTGGGGCGTCAGCAAGCGTCGTGCGCGGATGGAGTGCCATATCTCCCAACCTCAGCCATTGAGGTCAAGCGAACGGTAGTACTACGCGAGCCGGCGGTGGCGGGTTTTCGCCGATATCCCCCGATCGGTGGACAAATATCCGGACTGCCTGGCCTAGCCGGTCATTTTTCGTCTGCCGGTGAACTCGCTGACGAGCAGTTGGAGACGGTCCGCGTCGTACCCGGGCCGCAGCCGCCCGGTACGGCTGAGGGTGACCATTCCGTGCAGCGCGGCCCAGAAGACTTCGGTGAGCGTGTCGGTGTCCTGCTCGTCGGCGATCATGCCCACCGCTTGGTGCAATGCGGCGAAGGCCGCCGTCAGCTGAGGCGGTGTGTCTTGCGCGGCGAAGCGCAAGGCGGTCGTGCGGGTGAACATGGCGTCGTAGACCGCCGGATTGTCACGGGCGAAGTCCAAATACGCCTGCCCGACCCGCGTCAGCGTGTCACTGACGGCGTCGGTGCCGGAATAGGCGGCCCCGACCACCTCGGCGAGTTCGGCGAACCCGTCGAGGGCGACGGCGTCGGCGATTTGCTCCATGCCGGCGAAGTGCTTGTACAACACGGGCTGGCTGTATTCGATCTCGCTGGACAACCGGCGGGTGGTCACCGCATCCCAGCCCTCGGACTCGGCCAGCGTGCGCGCCGTTCCGATGATCAGCCGGCGGCGGATAGCCCGTTCGCGCTCACGACGATCCTCGGCGGCCATACCACACGATATCATGGCTAGCAAAACTAGCGCCGCTATTGACGAGGTGCCGCCAGCTCGGTTAGCGTCGCTAGCACCACCAGTGAAAGGGGCTACGACATGGCCTTCGACCTCACCCGCGTCGCGGCGCTGGTCGCGGTGCTCGGTACCGCGGTACTGGCCACGGTGGCCGCCCTGTGCGCCGTGCTGGCGATGTGACTCCTCCCCGGACAGCGTCATCGCCCGAAGCTCACTGCCAGCAGTCCGCTTCCAATGTCTCAGCACTGACGAAAGCAAGGAAATCTCGACATGACCATCGCCACCACCATCGGCTACGTCCTCACCGGACTGCTCGCCGCAGCGATCATCTTCATCGGCGGGCGCTTCGTCGTCGCGCCACGCGTCGCCGCCGCCGGCTACGGCGTGCTGCCCGATCTAAACCAACCGGGTGCGGGCGCCTACCTGAGCGTCAAGGGAGTGCGCGACATCGCCACCGGCCTGTTCGTCATCATCCTGATGGCCGTCGGCGCCACTCACCTGCTCGGCTGGGAGATCTTGGCCGCCAGTATCATTCCGATCGCCGACGCCGCCATCGTGTTGCGCAACGGAGGGTCGAAGTCCATCGCCTACGCAGTCCACGGCGGCACCGCCGCCATCATGCTCGTCACGGCCGCTCTGCTGGTCGTCTCCTGAACAGGCAGCGCGCCCACGACATACAGGGCCTTCAACGACATCGGACAGGACGAAATGACTGAGATCAGAGCCGGTCTGTTGTCACCGCCAGACAGCCCCGGATACCGGGCCGCGACCAACCCGCACAACGCCACGGTGGCGCAGCGTCCGGCCATGGTGGCTCACCCCCGCCACACGGAGGAGGTCGCCCAAGCCGTGCAATGGGCCGCGCATCGCAACCTGGGGATCGCGGTACAGGCCAGTGGACACGGCGCGGGCGCCCCGATCGAAGCCGACCGCCTGCTGGTGGACACGTCCGGATTGGACACGGTTCAGATCGACACCCAGGCGCGCGTGGCCCACGCCGGTGCGGGCGCAACATGGGCGGCAGTCAACGCACTGGCCGAACGCGACGGACTGCTGGGACTGGCCGGCACCTCGCCGACGGTGGCCGTGGCCGGCTACACGTTCGGGGGCGGCGTCGGATTTTTGACCCGGCCGCACGGGATGGCCAGTTCAGCCCTGCTGGCTGTCGACTATGTCGATGGCCACGGGCAGCTCCGGTGGGCGGCACAGGACGCCGCGGAGGCGGTCGACCGCGAGGCGCTGTGGGCGTTTCGCGGCGGGGGTGGGGTCGGTGTGGCCACCGCTCTGACCGTTGAACTTGTTGCGCCCCAAGAACTGTGGGCCGGCTACCAGCTGTGGAGTATCGACGCGCTCGGCTCGGTCGTCGACGCGTGGGCCACTGCCATGGGACAGATCGGTGATGCGCTTTCGACAAGTCTCAGCGTGCTGCACACCCCGCCGGGCGCGCCGATGTTTCCGCCGGCGCTCCAGGGTGTCCCGATCGTGCATTTGGCGTTCGCCTCACCGCAGGGCCCCGACGCGGCCGGCCCACTGTTGCGCGCCCTCCGCACGGCGCCGCCGCCCGCGGTGGACAGCAGCTGGGCCCCCGCCGACGCGGCCCGGCTTGCCCAGATTCACCTCGACCCGCCCAATCCGGTTCCCGCGCTGGGCATCGGGCGATGGCTGGGGCCGAGCGCACCGGACGTGGCAGCTGACATGTTGGAGCTGGCAGCGGGACTCGACTCGCCGCTCGCGGTCGTCGAGTTGCGCAACCTCGGCAACGACGCACCCGTCCGCGAGGGGGCGATGACCGCGGTGCCCGGGCCCTTCCTGGTGCACGCGGTAGGTGTGGCTACCGACCCTGCGTCGCGCTCGCGCACCGAGGAGGGGTTGTCACACGTGCGCGCGGCCGCAACGTCCGCCGACATCGGACGCGCTGCTGCGTCGTTCACCGACGGCCGTGGCGCGGTCGCGGACGGGCTGGATCATCCAGGACTGCAGCGTCTGGCCCAAATCCGCAGTGTCGTTGACCCGGACCAGCGCATCGCCCCGTCGCGACTGCTGGCCGACATGAAAGACGCTTGACCGCACAGTGGTCCGGTATGACGACGATCACATGACAGTTATGCGTTCTCTGCCACCGCGTTCCGCTGCACCGCGCGGTCGCCGCGCCAGCCCAACTGATGGCGGGCGGGCGGTTGGGTCACGCCAGGCCCCATTCGATGAATGCTCGGGTGGATTCCTCTAGACGACGCCGGGCCGCGTCGGGGACCTCACGCAGCGGACCCTGTTCTGAGAGCACTGCGAGCCCGTGCACCGCGGACCAGATGGGGTATTCGATCCCGCCGCGGCGTGCCGGGTCGAGCAGGCCGGCGTCGACGAGTTCGTCGAGCGCCGCACGCAGCTGATCCAACGGCAAAGGCGCCTTTTTTCCCTGCACCTGCGCATAGGCGTGCTGATGCGGCATGGAGAACGCGGTGGCGAACAACCCCGGTTCGGCATGGGCGAACTCCAGATACGCCCGGGAGATCGCGCGGATGCGACGGCGCGCCGCACCGGGATCGCCGTAGGCACCGCGCACCCGGGCCGTGTCAACGGCCATGCGGGCGGCTAGCTCGCCCAAGGCCTCCACGCACACCGCGGCTAGCAGCTCGTCACGATCGGCGAAGTGCCGATAGGCGGCGTTGGGCACCACCCCGACGATCCGTGCGGCTTCCCGCAGCACTACCGCACCCGGGCCGCCGGCGCGGGCCAGCTCGACGCCCGCGGCGATCAGGCCGTCGCGAACTGCACCTCGCGGGCGCCGCCGACCAGCCTCGCTCACCGCATCCGCCGATGTGTTCACCATCGCCACAAAGTAGTGGACATCGTCCACTTAATGCAATAACGTGGACACTGTCCACATATCAGTGGACATCGTCCACATCGCCACCCGCGCAGGGAGGAACCGCAATGACCAGCCGCATGACCCCGCTCCTCGAGTACAACGAGCAGTTCGCCCAGACCTTCACCCCGGTGCCGCTGGGGGTGCCCGCCGCACAGGTGATCGTCGTCACCTGTCTGGACCACCGCGTCGACCCGGCGATCGTCTTGGGACTGCAGCTCGGCGATGCCCCGGTGTTGCGCAACGCCGGGGGACGCGTAACCCAGGCCGTCATCGAAGAAATCGCCTACCTCGCCTACCTGGGCCGGCGGCTGGCCGGCGGCACTGCCCCCCGGGGTGGCGGCGTCGAAGTCGCGGTCATTCACCACACCCAATGCGGCACCGGCTTTCTGGAGGACCCCGACTTCCGCCGCGAGGCCAGCCAGGTCACCGGGGTCGACGAAGACACCCTGCACGCCTCCGCGGTCGCCGACCCGGCGATCACCGTCACCGCCGACGTCGAACGCCTGCTGTCCTCTCCGCTGCTGCCCGCCACCGTGCGCGTCTCCGGCCACGTCTATGACCCCGACACCGGACGCGTCAGAACCGTCGTCGACACCCGCCAACGCGCCACCCACTAGCGCGGATCAAAACCCGCAGTTGCCACCACCAAAGGAACCCGCTATGCCTGACACCAAATCCGTGACGCCGTCCGTTGCCGGCCGCGCCGGCACCCGCATCGTCGCCCACCAGGTCAATCGCCTGGTGATCGACTCCGATAGCAGCTTCGACGATCTGTGCCGGCGCTACGAGACACTGGTCCCCGATATCGGGTCAGACGACCTGAGGGCCCTGCTGGAAAAGGGCGACCTGGACGAAGTAGTGCGCTACACCGCCGAACACACACCGCACACGTTTGCCCGGTTTTGGTCCTTGGACCCGACACCGATGATGCGGCTACTGGGGCACACAACCCGAGTGATGACCTACATGATGGGCAATAACGTGGTCGTGGAGACGATGTACCGCCACAATCCGGCGGTCATGCTTTATGCCCCGCTGCGCACCGCGATCTATGAGGATTCATCCGGCGCAACCCATTTCAGCATCGACCAACCCTCGACACGGTTCGCCAGCTTTGGAGATCCCCGCATCACCGAGGTGGGTCGCCTGCTCGACGTCAAGCTCGCCGAGCTGCTGTCGCTACTCAGGCTGCCAGTGCCCGCCGAACTCGAGCACACCCATCCAGATCGACGCCGCGACAACGAAAGCCAGCACGATGGATGAACCAACCGAACGACTCGTCGACTACGACGGTGGTCAATTGTATGTGCGCGACCACCCGGGCCGCGCTCCGGCGATCGTGGCGATGCACGGATTTCCCGACGACTCCCGCATCTACGACCGGCTCATCGGTCCACTCGACCCGCAGCGGGTGGTGACATTCGACTGGATCGGCTACGGGCGATCAAGCCGGCGCGATCCGCGGAAGGCGAGCGCCATCAGCCGTCAACAAGAGCTCCTGGCCGTCTGCGAAGCCCTACAACTCGAGCAGGCGGTGCTGGTCGGACATGACGCATCGGGACCGGAAGCCATCGAGTTCGCCTTGGCCCACCCGGAACGCGTTGCCCGGCTGGTGCTGCTGAACACTTATTACGGGCGGCAGCCGAACCTTCGGTTACCCGAAATGATCGCTCTGATGGCCGATCCCGCGTTGACACCGTTGACCGACGCTCTCGTTGAGCGACCCCAACCAGCGGTTGTGGCTGTTGGCCTACACCGGCGGTCGCTTCGGCCTCGATGGGAGCCTTCCCCCCGACGGCATCGGCGTCAGGTCCATCGTGCCGCAATTTTTCGGCGACGACGGCCAATCCGATGCGCTTGCCGAAATCCGGTCCTGGACCGGCGACCTTCCCGCGGCCCTAGACCGGCAGGACGCGGTGATCGCATCCGCCCGGCTGCAGACCGTCCAAGTGCCGGTGTCGGTGATATTCGGCCGCGATGATCCGAATCTGACCCCTGATGTCGCACAACACATCTGCGCTCTATTCACGAACTCTGAAGTGCACCTGATCGACCACGCATCCCACTGGCCGCAATGGGATCACCCCGACGAGGTCGCCGATCTCATCAAGCGATCCATTCCCACACCCGTATAACACCCCCAAATCGTTAAGGAGATCCACATGAGCAGCGAGCTTCTCGACAGTGTGCTGGACGCCCACGGCGGTCTGGCGAACTGGGACCACGTCAGCTCGGTCACCGCCGACATCGCGGTCGGAGGGCCGTTTTGGGCGCCGCGAGGCTGGCCGGACTTCGCGCCCGCGATGACGGTCTCGATGGACGCGCACCGCGAACACATCACCACGACACCTTTTCCTGGGCCTGATCAGTACGCAGTGCTCGACGTGGATCCAGAAGAACGGCTGGCCATTGAAACCGCCGGCGGCAAGGTGGTTGAGGAGCGCGCTGATCCGCGGTCGAGCTTTCCCCCGTTTGACCTGCAGACCACCAAGTGGGATGCGATCCAGACCGCTTACTTCACCAGCGCCGCAAACTGGAACTACTTCACCCAGCCGTTCAGCCTCACCTACCCCGGCGTGCAGGTCAGCGAAATCCAGCCGTGGCGGGAAGGCGACGAGACCTGGCGGCGCCTCGCAGTGCACTTTCCGCCGAACAACGCCAACCACAATTCCGATCAGGTCTTCTACTACGACCAGCACTTCATGCTGCGCCGGATGGACTACGCCGCCGATGTGACCGGCAGTGCTCCCGTCGCGCACTACACCGACGACCACAAGACGTTCGACAAGTTCGTCTTCCCAACCCGTCGCCGCATCTACCGGTGCGGCGACGACGGCACCGCCGACCTACGCCTCGCGATCATCACCGTCGATGTTTCCTTGGTCAGCGTCCAATACATGCCTAGAGCTGACGCATCAGCTTCTCGGCGCCCCGAAAGCCCCGGCAAAACCCTTAGGCCACCGCGATGTTTGATCACGACGACAGCAACGCGGTATCTGGCACGACAACGTCCTACCTGCTCGGTCACGCCGACGCCGAAGTCCAGCGGCTGCTGCTACAGGCGCGCCTCTACGAGCAGCCCACCGAACACGCACTGCGCGCCGCGGGCCTTGAGCCCGGGATGCGCGTGCTGGACGTTGGGTGCGGACCCGGCGACGTATCGCTGATCGCGGCACGCCTTGTCGGACCCACAGGCCGGGTGGTCGGGATCGATGCCTCACCCGACATCGTGGCGCTGGCACGTCAGCGCGCCGCCGAAAACAGTGTCACCACCGTCTCATTCGAGCACAGCACCGTCGATGGCATCACCCTCGATGAACCCGTCGACGCGGTCATCGGAAGGCTCATCCTCATGCATCTGCCCGAACCAGTCGCGGCGTTGCGCCGGCTCGCCACCTTGGTGCGTCCCGGCGGCGTCATCGCATTCTGCGACTTCGACATGACGGCCGCGCGGAGCGTTCCGTGGTTACCAACCTGGCAGACCGCGGCCGAGGCAATCGCAACCGCGTTCCGCGGGGCCGGGCTGGACCCGCAGTTCGGTACCACGCTGCATCGGCTCTTCCGACACGCGGGCTTGGGCACACCGACACTGACCATCAGTGCACCGGTCGGCACCGCCGAGGACACCGAACACGCGGCCTACGTTGCTAATTCATGGCGACTCCTGCACCCCGTCGCCGAACGACTCGGCGTCGTTGACGACCGGCTCGCCGACCTAGAGGCTCTGCAATCAAACCTGTGCAACGAAATCGCCGCCGCAGATGGGATGGCCGTGCTGCCAGCATTGATCACTGCCTGGACTCGGCGTTGAGCCGCGGATCGGGCTTCGCCGATCACCGGCGTACATCGAACTGCCAGCATGTTGGTAGGTGCGGCGACACCGCTTGCGGTGATCCGGTGGGACACTGACATGCATGCGCATGGCCGATGCCGACGACCTGGTCGCCGTTGACGTGTTCAACGCAGCGCAACTGACCGGTGAGTCCGTGAGCATGACGCTGGTCAGGCGGGTGGTCGATGACCTTCTCAGTCACCCAGCGACTTGCGACTGTGGACACTGTGAGGCTGCAGCGCTTGCGCGTGTCAAAGATGTATGGGACATCGCATCAGGTTGGCAAAAAGCTGTCGCTACCGCCGACAGGGCCCGAGCAGCGCGTTAGCACCGGCCGCAAACCTGCCACTCTTCTGAGATGCTCTGTCGCACAATCTATTTAATTTCCTAGAATCGCCGGCTCGGGCAGGGGCGGATTGTCCAAACGTCGAACGTATGTTCTAATTAGTCCTCGTTAGATCGCACTCGATATTCAGGAGGAGCCGCCACCACGATGACCGTAGACACTCTGACAGCAGAAGCGCCCCACACCAACTCCGCCGGCGTCTGGGTTCCCACGACCGATAGCCCGTCGCCGGCGAAGACGCCACCACCCGACGCTGAAGCCTCTGCGGAGAAGCCGAGGAAATCCCCGGCCAAGAAGATGGCACACAAGAAAACCAAGACTCTTGAGCTGACGCTCACCGTCACCGGCACCGCCGACGGCGAATGGCGCGCGGAGCTCAAGCACGGCACCAGTTACCTGGCCCGCAACCTCGCTGTCGCCGCCGCCGCGGTCTCCCGCGCCGCGAAGGAACTGCATGAGGACCTCTCCAACCCGATAGATGAGGTCATCGAGGAAGCGCGCTCCCAGCAGGCCGCCAGGGTCGCCGCCCTGGAAGCCGAACTAGACGCCGCCCGCAAGGCACTGGCAGACCTGGACTGAGCTCACCGCAAACCATGCGACGGGCTATGCCGTGTGCTCGCTCTTACCGCTTGCGCTTGAGCAGTCTTCTCACGAGATAGACCGGCAGGATGACCCACGGCCCGGCAACGAGGATCGGGTCCAGCCATGCGTGCTTTACGTCAACCCGCTTACGCCCGAACCGCGACTCGATGCCCTTGTGGCTGAACTCTGCTTTGATGCCGGTCTCGGTGATCGGGTTGTCTGGCCGCAAGCTCAGCAGCGAGCGCAGGTGGTGTTCGGCGGCGTCCACGCGGTCCGCGTAGAGAAGGATCAACCAGTGTGCGGCGCGGCCTTCGCTGAACTTGTAGGCGAACTTGCGTATGGCGCCCGACAGCCCACTGGGTGGCTGGGCGGTGCCGAAAACGGGGGTGAGAAAACGGTGCTCGATGGACCGCTCACGCGGCCACTTCTCGGGTTGACGCTCGGGGAAATCCCAATGTGCGCCGGTTTCAAGGGATTTCAGCTTGGGGACAGACGGGCGGTCCGCCTTGTTCAGGTCAGCGCCCCAGCCGGGGATGCGGGCCCGTAGTTCGTCGCTGTCGGGCACGGCGGGATGATCGGGCGTGTAGACGGGCACGCGTTCGGATGTGTGAGTCATGTCAGGTTCCTTCTGGATTGGTCAGTTGTGGTTGACGACGATGACCGGCTTGATCACGTCGTCCAACTTGGAGGAAAAAATGTGGTATCCCTCGGCGATGTGCTCCAACGGGATGCGGTGTGTGACAATGTCATTCGGTTTGAGGTAACCGTTTTGAATGTGTGACCACAATCGCGGCCACTGGCGCTTCACCGGGCACTGGTTGGCGTTGATGGTGAGTCCTTTGTTCATGGCGTCACCGAATTTCACCGCGCTGAACATCGGACCGTAAGCGCCCATCACCGAGACGGTCCCGCCCTTGCGGACACAATCGATAGCCCAGTTCAGGGCAATCGGCGAGCCCCCTTGCAGTTTCAATTTCGTCGCCGTCACGTGCTGTAGGAGATTGCCGTCCGCTTCCGCGCCGACCGCATCGATCGCGACGTCCGCGCCAAGGAAATCGGTGGCCTTCTTCATCTCCATAACGATGTCGTTGTACTCGCCGAAGTTGTAAGTCTCCGCGTGCGCGAAGCTGCGGGCCTTCTCCAGCCGGTAGTCCAGGTGGTCGATGACGATGACGCGGCCGGCGCCCATCAACCATGAGCTTTTCGCGGCGTACAGGCCGATGGGTCCGGCGCCGAAAACGATGACGGTGTCCCCTTCGACGATGTCACCGAGTTGCGCGCCGAAGTAGCCCGTCGCCAGCGCATCGGTGCACAGCAGCGCGTCTTCGTCTTCCATCCAGTCGGGGATCACCGACGGCCCGACGTCGGCGAAGGGCACCCGGACGAACTCGGCCTGGCCCCCGTCGTAGCCACCACAGGTGTGGGAGTAGCCGTAGATTCCGCCCACTGCGGTGGCGTTCGGATTCACGTTGTGGCAGTTGGAGTAAAGGCCCCTGGCGCAGAAGTAGCAGGATCCGCAGTAAATGTTGAACGGCACCATCACCCGGTCGCCCGGCTTGAGGTTCTGCACGGACGGACCGACCGTCTCGACCACCCCGATGAACTCATGTCCGAACGTGTGGCCTACCCGGGTATCCGGCATCATGCCGTGATAGAGGTGCAAGTCCGATCCACAGATCGCCGCCAACTGCACCCGCACGATCGCATCATTGGGATGCTCGATCGACGGAATGTCCTTCTCTTCAATGCGGACCTTGTACGGACCGCGGTAAGTCATCGCCTTCACAGCGCCGCCTCCCTCACGTCAATGGGCGGCGGATACCCCACACGGCCCCGCGGAAACCGGCACGTGTCAAAAATGTGGCATCGCCTACGGCGAAGGGCCGCGATGGGATAACAACCGGCTTTGGTTCAGCGACGGACCCGCCAGCCGGGTGTACTCCGTGGGCGAAACCGGTGATGTTTGGCGGTGTGGGGTGCGGGTAGGCGATTCTGGTGCCAGGGAATTCATCGTCGATCTTGCTCATCGCCGATCCGGGTGCGCCGGCGGTAATCGCCGAACGAATATCTGATTCGTTACCGAATGCGCTGGCCGACTTGTCGGGTGCGGGCGACACGTGGGAGGTGTCTGTGCGCCATCACGCCTATCCGGTCGACGAGTATGCCGCCGCTTTCAGAGGTGGTCGGCACCATTCACCCGGGTGGCGAGACCGAGGACATCGTTATCTACCTGACTGATCTCCCCCGACGTCAGGGGACGACGCCGGTGATAGCCGACATCAGCGTGCCCGACCGACTCGGAGTCATTTCCATTCCCGGGGTGGGTGGCATGTTCATCGATCGCCGGGTGAAGAGTTTGGCGCAGATCATCGTGGGCGAGGTGACCTGCCAGCCGAGGAACCAAAACTCATCGGTGAAGCGGCTGACGCGCAGACAGGACCAGGATGTCGTCCGCTACGTGGCGCCGTCAGCGCTGTCGCGCCTGAAGCTTCTGACAGGCATGGTTTACGCCAATCGGCCGTGGCGATTAGTCAGTGGCATGTCGAAGGTCATGATGGCGGCGTTCGCCGCTGGCGCTGTGAGCCTTGCGTATCCGACGATCTGGCAGTTGTCCGCCACGATGGGCCCGTGGCGGCTGAGCGCGGCGACGATTCTGGCGACCGCAGCGATGATCGCGTGGCTCATCATTGAACACAAGCTGTGGGAACGGCCGCAATCGCGCAGCGAGCGTGACCGCGCCGTGTTGTACAACGCATCGACTGTCGTCACCTTGACCATTGGCGTGGTCATTTTTCACGCCGCAGTCTTTGTCCTGCTGCTGCTGACCGCATGGTGGACGCTACCGCCGCAAATGGTCGCTAAAAATATCGGTCATTCCGTCGGGTTGTCATCCCTGTTGATGATCGCCTGGCTGGTGGCGGCAGTCGCCACGTTGGGCGGTGCCCTGGGATCGGGGGCGGAGGACGATGAAGCCGTGAAGGCGGCGGCATATGGGGTCCGTCAACGTCAGCGATTCGACCCCGCGAACTGAAGCACGCTCTCACTGCTCAGTCACGTTGCAGCCCATGGTTATTGGTGCCGTGAAGAAGCTTCATCGGATAGCTCACGGCGCCAACCACTTCGCCAGATAGGGAGCCGTGCGGCTCTGTTTCGCGCGTGCCACCTTCTCCGGCGGGCCCGCCGCCACGACCCGGCCGCCGTTGCTGCCGGCTCCCGGCCCCAGGTCGATCACCCAGTCCGCACCCGCGACCATCCGCATGTCGTGTTCGGCGACCACCACGGTATTGCCCGCGTCGACTAGGCGGTGCAGTTGCCGATCGAGCAAATCCACATCGGCGGGGTGCAGCCCGGTGGTCGGCTCGTCAAGGACGTAGAGGGTGTGCCCTCGCCGGGGTCTCTGCAGTTCGGAGGCGAGCTTGATCCGCTGCGCCTCGCCACCCGACAGCTCGGTCGCGGGCTGTCCGAGGCGCAGGTATCCCAGTCCGACCTCTCGTAGCGTGGTCAGGCTCCGCGATGCGTTCGCGACGTCGGCAAGAAACTCCGAGGCCTCGTCGACCGTCATCGCGAGCACGTCGGCGATCGTACGGTCGCGATAGCGCACCTCCAGTGTCTCGTCGGAGTAGCGCGCTCCTCGACACGCCGGGCAGGTGGCGTATGTGCCTGGCAGGAACAGCAATTCGACCGATACGAAGCCCTCCCCCTGACAGGTCGGGCAGCGACCTTCGGCCACGTTGAACGAGAATCTGCCGGCTGTCCAACCCCGGCGACGCGCCTTGGGGGTCGAAGCGAATTCGCGGCGAACGGCGTCGAACAACCCGGTGTAGGTCGCCAGCGTCGAGCGCGGCGTGCGTCCGATCGGGCGCTGGTCGACGGATACCAGCCGGTTGATCTCCTCGACTCCCGCTGCCGTCACACCGACGCTCGCGTCGTGATCGAGATCGACGATCTCGGTGTTGGCTTCGTCGTCGTCGGATTCGGCCGGCTCAACAGCGCGCCCGGTGCCGAGATGGCTGCTCACGACATCGCCGAGGACCTTGACGACAAGCGTCGACTTGCCTGAACCAGACACTCCGGTGACGGCGGTGTACACCCCTAGTGGCAGGTCCACGTCGAGGTCTCTCAAATTGTGGAAGCAGATCCCGCGCAGCCGCAGCCGCCCGGACTGCGCGCGGGGTCGCCGAGGCGGCGGCCTGTCGCCCTCGAAAAGGTATCTACGAGTGACGGACTGCTCGATGTCAGCGAGACCCGGCACCGGCCCGCTGTAGAGCACGTCCCCGCCAAGCTCCCCCGCCCCGGGTCCCACGTCGACGATCCAATCGGCACGGCGTACCACGTCCATGTCGTGCTCGACGACGAACAACGAATTGCCCGCGCGGCGCAGACGATCAAGCACGTCCAGTAGCGGTTCGGCGTCCGCGGGGTGCAGTCCAGCTGACGGCTCGTCGAGCACATAGAGCACGCCGAACAAGCCGGCGCGCAGTTGAGTGGCCAGCCGCAACCGCTGCAGTTCGCCGGGTGACACGGTCGGAGTGCGGCGACTGAGCGTGAGATAGCCAAGGCCCAGATCTATGAGTACCTGCAGGCGCGCGACGAGGTCGGCGGCGATCATGGTCGCCACTTCCGTCAGCTCACCGGATTGCGTTGACTCGTAAGCGGCGGCGGCATCGGTGCGAGAAGCCGTCGGGCGCAACGTATCAGCAAGATCAGCCAACGGCATCGCCACGTAGTCGGCAATGGTGCGCCCGGCGAAAGTCACCTTCAACGCCTCCGGCCGAAGCCCGGAACCGTCGCAAACCGGGCACTCGATGCTGTCGACGAATTGCAGGACGCGGCGGCGCATCATCGCGCTGTGGGAGTTGGCCAACGTATGGCGGACGTGGCGTTCGGCGCTGGAGAACGTGCCGTTGTAGTAATAATCAGCCTGCACGGGGTGTTGGCTCGGGTCGATTTCGACTGTTGGCTGCTCATCGGTGAACAGAATCCAATTACGTTGACGCTTAGGAAGTTTGCGCCACGGCTTGTCGATGTCGTACCCCAGCGTGACGAGGATGTCGCGTAGGTTTTGGCCCTGCCACGCACCCGGCCATGCGGCAACTGCGCCTTCGCGGATGGTCAGCGATGGGTCTGGTACCAGTGTCTCTTCGGTCACCCGATGGATTCGTCCCAGCCCGTGACACTCGGAGCACGCACCAACCGCGGTGTTCGGGGAGAACGCATCGGAATCCAGCCGTTCCGACGCCCCTGGCGGGTAGGTCCCGGCGCGGGAGAACAGCATCCTCAGCAGATTCGACAGCGTGGTGACGGTACCGACGGTCGACCGCGACGTCGCCGAACCCCGGCGCTGCTGTAATGCGACAGCAGGCGGTAGCCCGGTGATGTCATCTACCTTTGGCGCGCCGGTCGGCAATAGCAGGCGACGAGCATAGGGAGCGACCGATTCGAAATACCGTCGCTGCGCCTCGGCATAGATGGTCCCGAATGCCAACGACGATTTGCCGGATCCAGAGATCCCGGTGAACGCGACCAGCGCGTCACGCGGCGCGACCACGTCGACACCCCGGAGATTGTGGACCCGCGTCCCGTAAACGCGCACACAAGGGTCAATGTCGTCCGCGCTTCGGTAGGACATCTCTGTCATCGTGGTCGACGAGTACCCATGCGGCAGGTGCGCAAGCATTCCCGCTGTTAGCAGCGGGACGTGACTCGGAAAACGACCTCTGGCTGAGGTTTCTGGCGTGCGATGTCACCCGGGGAATTATGGTCAGTCCGTGAGGCGTCGAACGGTGCTAACGCTCCCAGTGCTGCTAGCGGCAGGCTCCACGCTGACCCAGGTGCCCCGCGCTGCCGCAGACCAAAGCCCATGGTCGCCTGATCGGGCCAACCGCTGGTATCAAGCGCAGGGCTGGCGCGTCGGCGCCAACTACATCACCTCGAACGCCATCAACCAACTCGAGATGTTTCAGGCCGACACCTTCGACCCCCGGCGCATCGATACCGAGCTCGGCTGGGCCCAGTCGCACGGGCTCAACACTGTGCGGGTCTTCCTCCACGATCAACTCTGGGCCCAAGACCATCGAGGCTTTCAGCGACGTCTCGCGCAGTTTGTCGACATTGCCGCCCGCCACCGCATCAAACCACTGTTTGTCTTCTTCGACTCTTGTTGGGATCCATTCCCCAAACTAGGACGGCAACGCGCACCGAAGCCCGGGGTGCACAACTCCGGTTGGGTGCAAAGCCCAGGCGCTCAACACCTCGATGACCTCGACTACCGTCGCACTCTGCGCGACTATGTCACGGGCGTGTTGAGCCAATTCCGCACCGACGACCGTGTTTTGGGTTGGGACATCTGGAATGAGCCCGACAATCCCTCGAACGTGTATCGCAAGGTCGAAAGGAAAGACAAGCTCGAGCGCGCCGCCGACCTGCTCTCGCTGGCGTTCGGGTGGGCACGTTCGATTGATCCGAGTCAACCGTTAACAAGTGCCGTGTGGGACGGCGTGTGGGGAGATCCCCTGGGGCGTAGCGAAATCGCTGATATCCAACTGGATAACTCCGACGTGGTTACCTTCCACTGCTATGACAAACCAGCAGGCTTCGAGGCCCGGATCGCCGAACTGTCGCCGTTGGGGCGGCCGATCCTCTGTACCGAGTACCTGGCTCGGTCCCTGGGCAGTACGGTTGACGGGATTCTGCCAGTTGCGAAGCGGCACAACGTTGGTGCAATCAATTGGGGGTTGGTCGCTGGTAAGACCCAGACCTACATTCCGTGGGACTCCTGGGATCACCCCTACACAACGGCTCCGAAGCTCTGGTTTGCAGACCTGCTCCAACCCGATGGACGGCCGTACCGGGACAACGAAATTCAAACGATCAGCAAGTTGACCCGGCTTTGACGCCACGGCGATCAATGCTCGATACCGTTGTCAGGCTTTGCCTGTGCTCGTTGAAATGATTGGGGCTCGCCCGTCTTGAGGCGCCCGCTTACGGAACTGCGGCAGAGCGACAAGCTCTACGCCGCGACGCCCGGAGCGGAAGCTATCAACTTGCCTGACGGACGGCCGGTCAACGCCCGAGCCGGCGCCGCCAGTCCCGAGCCGAAAGGTCCGCAACGCCAATTGCAGCCCCTCACAGGTGAACGTCGTACCGTGGTACGTGAGACCGATAGGAGGGCCAATGACCGGGTCTGAGTCGAGTGACAACATATCCGCGCTGCTCAACCTGGAGTGCCCCAACCATCACGATTGCGGCCAACTGATAACCCACCGAGGGCACGGAGCTATCGATTATCGCAACGTTAATGGCGTACGGCTTCACTGGACCACCCACATTGTCGATGGCTTCTTTAGCCTGCCGACGTGCCCAGGAGGCTGCCAAAATGAAGTTGCGGAGATACTCGAGAAGCTTCAAGTGAAGCTGACGAGCTTGCCAACAATCCGGATGAGGACCAGGGCTCTTACACTCTGCGGTTCCTAGGTCCGCCCAGGGAACTCGGGCGAATAGGGGAAATTGACTCCTAGAAGGCCGGTAGGCGACCGCCTCCACCGAGGGCCTGGCATCTGTGTCACGCGGCCGCGAGCCCCGGCACGTTAGCGGCTGGTGGTGGCGGCGTGGACCCATCCCACGGGGCAGCTTAGCTAGCGTTTTAACAGGGGCGGGCGGGGCTCGAACCCGCGACCAACGGATTATGAGCCCGTCGGTCTAGGCTCCTAGCAAACCGATCGGACGGCGCAGCGATCCAATTTCACCGCTAACGCCCTAGTTTTTGAACCTTTCTCGTTCAAACAATGAGGGTGCCGCAGTCTACGCAGGCGGCCAGGTGGCCGAAGCACGCACGACCCGTAAACGGTCTACGCAACCCAACGTGGTTGTCTACGTGGACCCTCACGAAGTGCGTGGCTATATGGACCTAGTGATCAAGGATTTCGGGCAGACGACGGCCTACAACGTTCGGCTGACACTTCCACCTTTGCAGGTAACGCCGTACAGGGACCTCAACACGGGCAAAGAAGTCAAGAATCTCTACGTACCTGAGAGCCTTGCAGTGTGAGCACCTGGCCAAAAGTGGCGGACGGTCTGGAAGTCCGCGCGACGTCGAGCGAAGTACAAAGGCAGGCTTCAAGATCAGTTCGCCGGTCACGTGACTTCGACGACGAGGTGAACCCCCGGTAAACCGAGCTACCGCAATCCAATCTCATTGGAAATCAAGATGTTTGGAACACAACTTGGATTGCGGAAAACGACGGTTCAAAAGGCCGTGTATGAGATCGCGGGCAAGCTCGAGGACTACAGCCGAGAGGATAGAGGGGTTTGGGTCTCCTTCAACGGCCTTCCGATGCTAAGCAAGCGAAGGGAACACACTTGGGCGGCATCCCCATGACTAATATCGTGAGCTGTGGACATCGGAACTGCTGCTTCTGCTCTCCATCCACGCAGAGGTAGTAGGCATTCGAATCGTTGGCATCCGGCACGTAGTTAATCCCTGCGATGTCAGGGCAGGTGATGCCAGTGTCCTGGGGAATGTGCGGAGGCTGCGCGGTAGCCGGTGATGCCCAGCCGACCGTAGCCGTGGCGATTGCCGCTGCGATGAGAGCTGTACGAAGGATGATGAGGACCCCTCTCATCGGATAGAAGCGCCATTGCTTTCTCACAGATAGCTAAGGCGAGAACATTGATGCACCGCTAGTGCCCAAAGTCCCGGGGATGGGGCGCAGCAGCGGTTCCGGTCGGGTCCCACCCGACGCCAGAAGGTTGCTGTCCCGAGCGGCCTGCGGTTTAGTCACCGTGACTGCTGTCAGTCCGCTGTCACAGTGAACGGCGTAACCCCAACAACGCCGCCTCCACCTGGGCCGACATCTGATGCGGACACCGCGCGGGCCGATGAGACCGATCAGCAAGACCCTCTAAACCTTCGGCCTCATACCGGGCCAACCAGGCATGCAACGTCTGCTGCGACACCCCAACTTTCTCGGCAACCTGCGACACACTCAAGCCGTCGGCGATCACCGCCAACACCGCCTGATACCTCTGTTCCGCCACGCTCAACTCCCTCATCTAGGGAGTGTCAAGGATCAGCCGAAACACAGTCAGGCATCACCCGAAGACGAAATGTCACGCATCAGCAGAGGCAATACACCTTTAGTGTGGGGCGGGCGGGGCTCGAACCCGCGACCAACGGATTATGAGTCCGCGGCTCTAACCAACTGAGCTACCGCCCCTGATCGACCAGAGTCGAGATTAGCGGCGGTGAGATCGCCGACGACGCTTGACCCGCTGGGAACGTCAGCTGAACACCGTCTGGCCGTCCACGTCGAGCAGATATTGCTCGGTGCCGTGTTCGACGCGTGGCGCATCGCCGCCCAACGCCACCGCGACCTTGTTGCTGGCATTACGCATGACGTCGAGCGTCAACTCGACCGCCTCGACGTCGCTGAAGTGGGCGCGCACCCCGTCGGCAATGTCGGCCTCGATCAGGCCGGGTGACCAGATCAGCGCATCGGCGTAACGCAACGCTGCCTTGTGACGTTCGGTGAGCTGCACCGACTCCTCGAACCGCTCGATGTCGCCATAGAGCGTCTCGGTCCCGCCAGCGTCCAGCGCCGTCGTCTCGCGTAACGACTTGCACAGCCGGCAGTTGTGCTGCGTCGCGCCACGTAGCCGCACCACCTCCGCGGTCAGCGCATCGAGTTCGCGCAATCGGGCCACTGTCGGCAGAAAGGTGTTGAACACCAGGTCGGACGGGTCGGTGGCGTGATCCCAGGCAATCGGCCGGGTAGCCCACCCCAGGTACTCGTCACCGGCGCCGAGCGCTTCCAGCCCGGCACGGACCCGAGGCACGAAGTCGGCAATGTACATCTGCACGACCGCACCGAACGTGCTGTCGCCCAGGGCTTTCCAGAGTTTTGAGCGCTGCTGACCACTGATCGTCGAGACGTCAGTGCTGAACTGCTCGGCGAACTCGGCAACGACGTCATCGGAAGCTGCGTCCGCTGCCGCGGGAAGCGGCGGTAGGCCGAGGGTCTCACCACAGACCCGCCGCACCAGAGCGGTCAACCGCCCGTCGCCGGGCGACAAAGCCACCAGCCGGGTCAGGTCGTCATGCAGCACCACACGCCGATTATGTCGCCTGGCTCACCGATGACGTGTGAAAGTCGGAAATCGGTAACGGTGGCACATTATGGGACGGAGATGCCGAAGCTCCCCAGCGTCACATCCCAAATTGCCTGGAAGAGATTTGTAGGGTCCGCGAGAGTGAAGTAGGTCGTGGCGCCGTCGAGGACACCGCCACCGTCGATCGCGGTCGATATTTCGGATTCAGGCAAGCCTCCGAGGTAGGCACCGTGTTCGAAGAATCCCACGAAGTCCTGCCATAGGGCACCAAGCGGGTTGGCCGCGAAATCCGCCGGTGTGGCGGTGTCGGCGAAGAAGTCGTTGACGACTGTGAACACGTCGGTGGGGTAAAGACCGTTTGGCGTTGTGACGTCGTCCAGATTCGACCACCCGAGGAGCTGGTCAACCGCGTGCCCGAACGGGGTGGCTCCCCAGGTGTCGAGCAGGCCGGTGGGTCCCGAAGGCGGGTTGGCGGCGGCATCGCCGAGCATGACGAACCGTAAGTCCGGTAAAGGAATTCCGTCGGCAGCGAGCTCTTGTTCTGCCAGCGATGTGATGACAGCCGATTGGCTAAAACCGAATACCGTGAGCGGGTCTGCTGCCGATATGTCACCCGCGTTGTAGTCAGTTTCGATGGCGTGGACCAGAATGCCCACACCCGCGGCGATCGACGGCCCAAAGTTCGCTGTCTCGGGAGTTATCAGTGCCGTCACGGTACCGCTATCGGAAAAGCCCAGTGGTTGAAGGTATTCCGTCACGGCGCCAGGCACATACCCCGGGAAGGTGGTCGGGTCCGGGATGAAGGTGGGCCCGAGGACGATTGCGTGGGTCGAACCGTCGAGGAAGTCGGCACCGGACCCGATATCGGCATTCGCTTCGATGACCGACATCCAGCCGTAGGCCGCGGCGAAGGCGATGACAACACTCAAAGTGCGGTCAATTCGAGCACTTGGCATCAGGACCCCCTAATGGGCGAAGCCATTCGCCCAGCACCTTGAGCCAGATCACTTTATCGCGAACTCAATTGCGAGGAGGCCGAATCGGCGCCCGCCAGAAACACCGGGATTATGTCGCTTGACTCACCGATGACATGTGAAAGTCGGGAATCCGCAGCGATGGCATCGCCGCACGGGTCACCCAGTCGCCCCATTCGCGCGGCAGTGTGTGCTCGGTGACACCGGCCTGAGTAGCCCGCCGCAGCAGATCCAGCGGGCTCTCGTTGAAGCGGAAATTGTTGACCGCCGCCGTCACTTCACCGTCTTCGACGAGGTAGACGCCGTCGCGGGTCAACCCGGTGAGCAGCAGCGTGGTTGGGTCGACCTCGCGCATGTACCACAACGTGGTCAGCAGCAGGCCATGCTCAGTCGCGGCCACCATGTCGGCCAGCTCGGTGCTGTCGCCGGTCATCAGGATGTTGTCGGCGGCGACGGCGACCGGCGCGCCGAACTCCTGCGCCGCGGCCCGCGAGTAGGCCAGCGCGTTGATCACCCCGTCGCGGATCCAGTCCACCCGGCCGATGTTCATTCCATTGTCGAAGACCGACAGCGTCTCCGACGAGCTCGTCGCGGTCACGAACGGCGTGCAGCCCAGCCCGGGCGCCGCAGGATCGGAGTACAGGGTCAGCGGCAGATCGGTCAGCTTCTCCCCCACCCGGGTCCCGCCCGCGGGCGACGAAAACGCGTTGCGGCCCTCCTGCGCGCCGCGTCCGGTCATCGACCAGCCGAGGTAGATCATCATGTCCGCCACCGCCGAAGGCGGCAGGATGGTCTCGTAGCGTCCCGCCGGCAACTCGACGCGTCGTGACGCCCAGCCCAGCCGCATCGACAGTTCCTCGAGCAGCGAATCCGTCGAGACACCAACGAAATCCGGAGTGCCGACCCCCGCCCACGCGCTGGCGCCGGCACGCTTGGCGTTGATCTCCACCGAACCGGCGGGTTGGGTGTAGCGCCGCCGCAGCCCGGTCGACGTCGCCAAGAACGTCGTCTCCAGCGTGTGCTGCGCGAAGCCGTACAACTGATCAGCACCACGGAATCCGCGCGCCAGCGGTTCGGCGACGCCGGAGAACACCTCAGGACCGGTCGACGGAATCGGGCGCATCCCAGTCATCCGGCGCGGTGTTGCCACTCAGCAGTGGCGCGGCATCACGGGCCTCGGGCGCCGCGGCGGCGGCCGACTGCGACGCGGCGACCAATTCCTCGATCGCGAACGGCTCGACCTCGGCGGTGGTCACTGACCCGACCCGAGCGGTATCGCCATGGCGGACAACCGAAATCACTGTCGTCTGCCGGGCCGTCGACACACCGTTGGTGGTCATCGAGTTGTTGGCCCATCGCAGCGACGCCGCCGAGCGGTCAGCGACCAGCACGATGGTCTCCGCGGCGCGGCCCAGCTTCGCCGCAGTCGTGAGCGCGATGTCGATGACCTGTTGCGGTCCGATCACAGGCCGCCCTCCGAACGGGTGTTGAGCACGTTGACTCCGCGGAACAGCGCCGACGGGCAACCGTGACTGACAGCGGCCACCTGACCGGGCTGTGCCTTGCCGCAGTTGAACGCTCCTCCGAGCCGCCAGGTCGACGCGCCGCCAACCGCTTCCATCGAGTTCCAGAAATCGGTTGTGGTGGCCTGGTAGGCGACGTCGCGCAGTTGGCCGTCCAGGCGGCCGTCGCGGATCCGGTAGAACCGCTGCCCGGTGAACTGGAAGTTGTAGCGCTGCATGTCGATTGACCATGACCGATCGCCGACGATGTAAATGCCGTCGTCGACCCGGCTGATCAAGTCGTCGGTGCTGAGGTCTTCGGGCCCGGGCTGCAGCGACACGTTGGCCATCCGCTGGATCGGCACGTGATGCGGCGAGTCGGCGTACGAGCAGCCATTCGACCGCGCTTGTCCGAGCCGCGGGGCGAACGCCCGGTCGAGTTGATATCCGACGAAGATCCCGTCGCGCACCAGATCCCAGCTTTGGGCCGCCACCCCCTCGTCGTCGTAACCGATGCTGGCCAAACCGAATTCGACGGTACGATCGGCGGTCACATTCATCAGCGGCGAACCGTAACGCAGCGTACCGAGCTTGTCGGGGGTCGCGAACGATGTGCCCGCGTATGCCGCCTCGTAGCCGATCGCGCGATCGTATTCGGTTGCGTGGCCGACGGATTCGTGGATGGTCAGCCACAAGTTAGTCGGGTCGATCACCAGATCCTGGCGCCCGGCTTTGACGGTGGGCGCTTTGATCTTCTCGGCCAGCTGCGACGGCAACTGCGCCAGCTCATCGGTCCAGTTCCACACGTCGTCGCCGGCCAGCACTTCCCAGCCGCGGCCCATCGGCGGCGCCAGCGTGCGCATCGAGTCGAAGCCGCTGCCACCGCTGTCGACGGCGATCGCTTCGAATCGGGGCTGCACCCTGACCCGTTGCTGGGTGATCGACGAGCCCGCGGTGTCGGCGTAGAAGATCTGCTCCTTGACCGACATCAGGCTGGACGAGACGTGATCGACGCCGTCGGCGGCCAGCAGCCTGCCGGAGTATTCGTCGAGCACGGCGATCTTGTCGGCCAGCGGCACGGTGAACGGGTCGATGCGATAGCTCGACACCCAGGTGGCATCGGGATACACCGGCTCGGACGCCAGCTCGACGCGGTCGGTGTTGAGCGGGGCCAACGTGCGGGCCACCGCTACCGCGCGACGGGCGGTCTCGGCGGCGACTTCGGCTGACAGCTCGGCGTGCGACGCGAACCCCCAGGTGCCGTCGACCACCACGCGGACGGCCAGGCCGATGTCGCGATTGAGTACCGCGGTCTCCAACTCGCCGTCGCGCAGTTGGATGATCTCGTTGACCAGCCGGTGAATTCGCAGGTCGGCATGGCCGGCCCCGGCCGCGGTGGCAGCGGCCAGCGCAGCGTCGGCCAGCTCGTGGCGCGGCAGGCTCAGGAAGTCGGCATCGATCCCCCGGTTCGGTGTCACCACTCCACCGTATCGAGCGGCTTTAATACCTTTGTGAGCAACGCAGGGGTGAACGCCGGGCGCCGATCGACGGCTCTCGGGTACGCCTTGCTCGCACCGAGCCTGTTCGGGGTCGTCGCTTTTTTGCTGTTGCCGATCCTGGTGGTGGTGTGGCTGAGCCTGCATCGCTGGGATCTCCTCGGGCCGATCGAGTATGTCGGCAGCCAGAATTGGCGCTCGGTGCTCACCGACAAGACCTTCGGCAACTCACTGCTGGTCACATGTGCGTTCGTGGCGATCGTGGTGCCGATCCAGACCGTGCTCGGGCTGGCCGTCGGCGCGCTCCTGGCCCGCGACCTGCCCGGTAGCGGCGTCGTTCCGCACGCTGTATGTGTTGCCATGGATCTGCGTCCCGCTGGCCATCGCGGTGTTGTGGCGCTGGATCCTGGCACCCACCGACGGCGCCATCAGCACGCTTGCTGGGTCATCGCATCGAGTGGCTCACCGATCCCGGGCTGGCGCTGCCGGTGGTGTCAGCGGTCGTGGTGTGGACCAATGTCGGCTATGTCGCGTTGTTCTTCCTCGCCGGCATTCTGGCCATTCCCGCCGACATCCATTCCGCGGCGCAGACCGACGGTGCGACATCGTGGCAGCGCTTCTGGCGCATCACGCTGCCGATGCTGCGGCCCACTATGTTCTTCGTGCTCGTCACCGGAATCATCAGCGCCGCACAGGTTTTCGACACCGTATACGCGCTGACCGGCGGCGGCCCGCAGGACCGCACCGATCTGGTCGCCCATCGCATCTACGCCGAAGCCTTCGGGGCGGCCTCGATCGGGCGGGCCTCGGTGATGGCGGTGGTGTTGTTCGTCATCCTGGTCGGCGTCACCTTGGTTCAGCATCTGTATTTCCGGCGGCGGATCAGCTATGACGTCACCTAGAAAGCCTGCTGCGGTTCTGATTTACGCCGGCTTGCTAGCCGGTGCGTTGGTGACGTTGGCACCGTTCGCGCTCGGCCTGCTCACGTCGTTCACGTCGGCGCACCAGTTTGCGACGGGCACGCCGTTGTCGTTGCCGCGGCCACCGACGTTGTCGAACTACGCCGACCTCGGCGGTGCCGGGTTCGGCCGGGCGCTGGCCGTGACGACGTTGATGACCGCGGTGATCCTGCTCGGCCAGGTGAGCTCTTCGGTGTTGGCCGCCTACGCGTTCGCGCGGTTACGGTTCCCCGGCCGCGACGCGTTGTTCTGGGTATACCTGGCGACGTTGATGGTGCCAGGCAGCGTGACGGTGGTGCCGCTCTACCTGATGATGGCCCAACTGGGTCTGCGTAACACGTTCTGGGCGTTGGTGCTGCCGTTCGTGTTCGGCTCCCCGTATGCCATTTTTCTTCTCCGCCAATACTTTCGCGCGATCCCCGATGACCTGATCAACGCCGCGTACCTGGACGGCGCCAACACGCTGGACGTGATCGTGCATGTGGTGATCCCGTCCAGTCGGCCCGTGCTGGTGACGCTGATGCTGATCACCGTGGTGTCGCAGTGGCATCACTTCATGTGGCCGTTGGTGATCACCAGCGGCCCCAAATGGCAGGTGCTGACAGTGGCGACGGCGGCGCTGCAGTCGCGCTACAACTCGCAGTGGACGTTGGTGATGGCCGCGACGGTGGTGGCGATCGTGCCGCTGCTGGTGCTGTTCGTGGTGTTCCAGCGGCATATCGTCCGCTCGATCGTCGTCACGGGGCTCAAGTGATCCGGCCGCGGTTCTCCACGCTGTTCGCTGCGGGCGTCGTGCTGATCGCCGCGCTGCTGGTCTTTGCGGCGGTGGTCTTGGATGTCACGGCGCGACCAGTCGCCGGTAAGACGGTCGTCACCGTCAGGCTGTGGGACGAGCAGGTCGCTGCCGCTTATCGAAAGTCGTTCGCGGCGTTCACCCGAACGCATCCCGGCATCGAAGTGCGCACCAACGTCGTCTCGTATTCGACCTACTTCACCACGTTGCGCACCGACGTAGCCGGCGGTAGCGCCGACGACATCTTCTGGGTCTCCAACGCCTACCTCGCCGGGTACGCCGACAGTGGCCGTCTCATCGACATCGGCAAAGCACTGGGGCCGAAAGCCGCATCGGCATGGGAGCCGTCGGTGGTCCAGCAGTTCACCCGCGACGGAACGCTGTGGGCGGTGCCGCAACTCACCGACGCCGGGATCGCGGTCTACTACAACGCGGACCTGCTCGCCGCCGCCGGCGTCGACGTCGCGGACCTGGCAACCCTGCACTGGAGCCCGGGCGCCGACGACACGCTGCGTCCACTGCTCAAACGTCTCACCGTCGACGCGGACGGACACTCAGCGGGCACAACGGGTTTCGACGCATCTCGGGTGCGCCAATGGGGCTACAACGCCGCGAACGACGCGCAGGGCATCTACCTGAACTACATCGGCTCGGCGGGCGGTGCCTATCAGGCCGGTGATCGCTTCGCCTTCGACAACCCGGGTGCCGTCGAGGCTTTCACCTACCTGGTCACGCTGATCAACGCCGATCACGTCGCGCCGCCCGCCTCGGAGACCAACGACAACGGCGACTTCTCCCGCAACCAGTTTCTGGCCGGCAAAATGGCCCTTTTCCAGTCCGGCACCTACAACCTCGCGACCATCACCGCCCAGGCCAACTTCCGATGGGGCCTGGCGATGCTGCCTTCCGGCCCCAAGGGCCGGGTCAGCGTCACCAACGGCATTGCCGCGGCGGGTAATTCGGCATCATCTCACCCGGATGCGGTACGCCAGGTATTGGCCTGGCTGGGCGGCACCGAAGGCAACCAGTACATCGGCCGCCACGGCAGCGCCATCCCCGCCGTCACCGCTGCCCAGCAGGTGTACTTCGATTACTGGCTCAGCAAGGACGTCGACGTCCGGCCATTCTTCACGGTGCTCAACGGCCCGCGGATCGCTGCTCCCGGCGGTGCCGGCTTCGCGGCCGGAAACCAGGTCGTCAAGCCGTATTTCGACGAGATGTTCTTAGGCCGCAGCGATGTCGCCACAACGCTGCGCGCAGCGCAAGCCGCCGCCAACGCAGCCGCGCACCGCTAAGGCGGCGCAGGCGGGACGTCGAACAGGACCGCCGCGACGCACACCGCAAGCGTGATGGCGATCGCCAGCCAGTCGGCTCGCTTCGCCCGCGACGGGACCGCGGAAATCTGGCCGATACCGCCACGCGCCGTAATGGCGTCGCCCATCTCATCAGCGCGCCGCAATGTCACCGTCAAGGCCGCGGTGAGCAGGTCGAGAAGTTCCATCGCCCAACGCCGGCGCCGTGCCCGGCGGGTGGTCGCCACCCGTTTGGGCCGCAACCGGCGCGCCGCGTAGAGCACCCGGAATTCCTCGATCAGCATCGGGAAGGCGCGTAGCGCAAGAGCGAGAGTGGCAGCCCACTCGTCGACGGGAATCCGCACAAGTCGCAGTGGGCGGCCCAAAGTAGCTACTGCCGGAGCTATTTCGGCGACGTTGGTGGTCCACGACACCATCGCCCCCAGACCGAGCAAGACGATCGACAGCGCGGTGATCCGCAGGAAATTCAACAGCCCGCCGAGTCCCAGCGACGTGCCGGCAATGTCGATCACCGGACTGCCGCCGGCGAACGCCGCTGAGATCCCACCGAGAGCCAGCAGAACCCATAGCCAGTGCGGGACGTTGGGAAGCGCGCCGCGCGGGATGTGCGCAAGACGCGCCGCGGTCAGCACCAGCGCTGCCACCAAGCCGATGGTCACCCAGCCGGGGCTGAATGTCAGCAGTACCGAGATGGCGGCGACCGCAAGGAGTTTGGTGCCGGCCCACAGGTCGTGGATCGCAGAGTCACCCGGTACCGGACGCAGCAGCACCACCGACCGGGACGGCTTGCGCTGTTGCCTCGGCTCCGGCGCAGCGGCAGTCACGACAGGCCCCCAGTGGTCGTCGAGCACTCGTGCAGCATCCCGTCGCGAAGATCCAGTCTGTGCGGGCATAGATCGTGCATGCCGCTGTAGTCGTGAGACAACACCACCACGGTCAGACCCTGTTCGCGGCGAAGCTCCTCGAGCAGTCGCAGCAAACCGCTTTGCGTGAGCGCGTCCAGACCCGCCAACGGCTCGTCGAGGATCAACGCTCGCGGTGAGCGGGCCAGCAGACCGGCCAACACCACCCGGCGCATCTGCCCGCCGCTGAGCTGATCGATGCGCCGCTCGGCAAGCCCGCTGTCCAATCCGACGACCGCCAACGCAGCGGCCACCCGGTCGCGGTCTTTCGCCGAAAATCCTGCTGCCGAAGCCACTTCCCGGTCGACCCGGCCGCGCATCAGCTGAAGGCGGGCCGCCTGGAAGGACAGTGCCACCGCGCCGACTTGGTCGTACGTCGGGCGGCCGTCGAGGTGGCAGGTGCCGGTGGTCGGCACGGTCAACCCGGCCAGAATCCACGCCAGCGTGGACTTGCCCGACCCGTTGCCGCCGTGGATCAGCAAGCCTTCACCTTGGTGCACCGTGAAGCTGACGTCGCGCAGCGCGGTCTTGGCCCACGGTGTGCCGCTGTCGTATTCGTGACCGACGCCGGCGACTTCGAGGACCGCAGGTCCGGATTCGTCAGCCACCACCGGGACCGCGGCCGGCGCGGTCGACTCGGTCATGCCGGTGTTGTCCCCGGATTCGCTGAGATTGATTGTGCTGTCGGCGGATTCGGCCTCATTGTGGTAATGCGTGATGTGGATCAGCGCTGTCCGATGCCGGCTCTTGAGGCCCGACAGCACGCCGAGTAGTGCGGCGCGCCCGTCCTGGTCGACCATGCTGGTCACCTCGTCGGCGATGAGCAGTGCGGGCTCGCGTGCCAGCGCCGCGGCAACCGCCAATCGTTGCAACTCACCGCCCGACAGACTTCCGGTGTCACGTTCGGCGTGGGAGTCCAGGCCGACTTCGGCCAGCAACTCGTGCACGTCGATGGTGGTGCCCGGCGGCAGACCCCACACCACGTCGTCGGCCACCCGGGTCCCCAGCACCTGGCTTTCGGGATGCTGCATGACCACGGCGGTGCCGCCGATCCGGCCGAGCCCCACCGCCCCTGGGCGTTCGATGGTGCCCGATGTCGGCTCTCGTCCGGCCAACACCAGCATCAGCGTTGTTTTGCCCGAGCCGTTGGCCCCGGTGATCGCCAGGTGTTCGCCGGCGCGAACTTCCAGGTTGACCGGACGCAGCGCGTCGTGTTCGGCGGTCGGGTAGCGGAAGCTGACCTGGTCCAGCCGCACCGGAACCGGCCCGACCGGCCCAGCGTCGAGCGGCGCGTCAAGTTTGTGCACGTCGGGGACGCCGCGCATCCGATCCAGCACCCGGGACAGCGCCCACCATCCGATCAACGACACGATCATGAGCGAGACAACGCCGTTGGCGAAAAGCAGCACGGGCCAGTAGTGCAGCGCATGCCCGACGAACCATTGCAGCCCCTGGGCGGTCGCCTCTAATCCATTTCCGATGCGATTGCTGAGCGGAAACGGGTGCGCAATCGCGAAATGCCCGATCGACCTCAGGACGGCCGCGAACCCGTCCACGTTGGCGGTGACTGTGTCGAAAATCAGCCGCCGCAGCCGTGTCAGCACCGCCAACGCCGCCACTGCGAACACATTGAACACCGCACCGGCAATCAAGGAGACCACGATCACCGTCGGCGTTCCGCGGCCGCGGCGTTTCACCACGCCGGTGAGCCCGCCGACGTAGGCATTGTTGGCCACGGTCAGCAAGCCGCCGAGCCCGGCGATCAGAAACGCGATCAACGCGGCGGCGACAGTCGCAGACATCAGCGCGCGAATCCGGTAGCGGTAAGCCAGCAACCCCATTGGGACGGTCCCCAGCAACGACAAAGCTCCGGCGAACGGCACGACAATCGAGATGATCGCGGTCGCCGCGCACAACGCGGCCATCACCGACGCCTGCGCAAGCTCGCCAGGTCTCAGCGATCGGGACTCGCTGATCCCGGTCGCGGAGCGAGTCGCGTTCATTGCACCAATTCTGCCAGCGCTCCCGGGGTGCACCCGCGAGCAAACAATGGGGGGTCGACTGAGTTAACGAGACTGAAATTGCCAGGTTCGCACCCCTAGATAGCCTAGCTATGCAACTATATAGCCATGACATCGTCCGCAACCACCGAACGACGCGCCGCCGACGAGGCCGTCGCCCGTCTTGGCGCGGATCTGCTCGCCGTCGTCGCACGGCTCAACCGCTATGCCACCCAACGCATCCAGATGCAGTTGCCGGCCGCGCAAGCGCGCCTGCTGTCGACGATCGACGCCCACGGCGAAGCGCGCATCTGCGACCTGGCCGCGGTGGATCATTGCTCACAACCGACCATGACCACCCAGGTGCGCCGGCTCGAGGACGCCGGTCTGGTCACCCGGACCGTCGATCCGGGCGATGCCCGGGCTGTGCGGATCAAGATCACCGCAGAGGGCATGCAGACGCTGAACCGGGTGCGGGCCGATCGCGCGCGTGCGATCGAGCCGCAACTCGGCGAGCTGAACGACGCTGACCGGCAGGTTCTCGTCGAAGCAGTCACCGTGCTGCGCCGTCTGCTCGACGACTCGGCGCCCGTCCCGCGCCCCTGCGCGTCTCGATAGGCGGCCGCCCGGCCGCATCTCCCCGGCCCGCAGGACCTACGGTCGATTATCAGCGCGTGACAGCGGCTGGATAATGGACTCGGGGCTCGAGGACGGGGCGAGAAAGGGGGGCGGACATGTCGACGGCAACGTTCGGCCCCACTCTGATCGTCTGGTTCGGCTCGCATAGGTACGTCTTCGCCCCTGGCCGCGACGTCACCGTCGGCGTCGACGGGGGTGCGGACATCCGCCTCGATGGCCTCCGGGGATCTGGCGTACCGCCCCTGGTGATGGTGCACTTCAACGGCACGCAATGGATCGCCGTCGATCGCAGCGAAGCCGGGATTTACGTCGACGGCGTGCGAATGTCGACGGTCTTCATCCACGACGGGCGGGCGATCACCCTCGGCGACCCACAGCACGGGCCGCGGCTGGTGTTCCAACTCGCCGCCCCGCCTGCCGCGCCCCCGCCGCCGCGCGTGCCCCCACGGATGCATCCGCACGCGCCGCCACCACCGCCCCCGCGCGTGTCCCCGCCGATGCATCCGCCACCGCCGCCACCGCCTCCACCGGCACCGAGGCCCGTTCCGCATTTCCCGCCGCCCGTCGCGCCCACGCCGCCACCACGGCGCCCGCCACCGCCGCCACCTCCAGCCCCACCCCCGTTGCCGTCAACGCCGCCGCCGCCACCTCCAGCCCGACCCCCGTTGCCGTCCCCTCCGCCGCCGCCGCAGCAGCGAGTCCACCCGCCGCCGCCTCCGCCCTTCCCGCCACCGCCGCCCAGGCCGAAGGTCGGCGCGCGACTCACCGGCGCGATACAGACCCTGAAGCCACGCCGCCGCAAACCCCAGCCGCATGAAGCGGTGCCGACCGCGCGGTTGAACCAGCCGAACGACGAGCAGGCCGCAGCTCCGGCGCCGGCTCCTCCCAACACCGGCTGCTCCAGCACCGCCACCCTCGACCATCTCCGGTCGGCTGGAGGCGCGTCGAGTGCGGCTCAGCATCGACGGCGAACAGGCGCTGACCGATCTTTCGTTCACCGCGTCGCCCGGCACGATCACCTCGGTGATCGGACTTTCCGAAGCAAGCACCTCCGCGCTGGTCGATGTGCTTGCCGGCGCAGTGCAACCGAGCGTGGGCCAGGTCAATTTCGACGGCCATGATGTCGCGGCCGACGATGTGCGGCCACACGTCGCGGTGGTGCCGCGGCACGGCCTGCTGCGCCCGCAGTTGACCGTCGAGCAAGCTTTGCGCTACGCCGCCGAGTTACGTTTGCCGCCAAGCGCTTCCGCCGACCGGCGAGGCGAGGTCGTGCGCTCGGTGCTCGACAGAATGGAACTGACGGCGCTGCGCACCGCCAAGGCGGGCACCCTGACCATCGAGCAGCGCAAGCGCGCGTCGCTTGCGGTGGAACTGCTGACCGACCCGTCGCTCATCGTTTTCGAAGAGCCGACCGCCGGGCTCGAACCGGAAGCAGCACAGCACATCACGGCCACGCTGCGTCAGCTCGCCGACGAGGGCCGCGTCGTTGTGGTGGCGACGACGGCGCCCACCGAACTCGACATGTGCGACCAAGTGGTGGTGCTCACCCCGACCGGCATCCCGGTTTTCGCCGGTGCACCCTCGCAGCTCGGACCGCAACTGGGCACCAGCGACTGGGCCGAGATCGTCGAGCGGGCTCGCACCGACCCGTACGGCGCTCACGACGCATACCTGGCCCGCCAGCAGGAGCCGCCGCCACCGGAGCCGCCACCGCCGTCTGAGGCACCGACTGCCCCTCAGCAGCAACGAAACGTGTTGCGCCAGACCATCGTTTCGGCCCGTCGCCAAGCCTGGCTGACGATCGCCGATCAGCGGTACTTCATCTTCCTGGCCATCCTGCCCGTGCTCTTCGGGGCGGTCTCGTTGCTGATTCCCGGGGACGCCGGATTGGGCCCGGCAAGTCGATACGGCAACAACCCCGACCAAGCCGTCGCGATTCTCACCGTGCTCACCCTCGGCGCCGTCGTCATGGGTACCGCCCTGGGCATTCGCGATCTTTTCAGCGAACAGCGCATCTTTCGTCGTGAGCAGGCGCACGGATTGTCGGCGTCGGCATTCCTGGCCGGCAAGGCGATCGTCTACAGCGTCATCGCCACGGTCCAGACCGCCATGATCACCATCGTCGCGACCGTCGGCCACCCGGCACCCGCCCATGGGGCGGCGCTACTCGGCCACAGCAAAATCGAGGCCGGCGTTGAGTTGTTCGTCGCGCTCGCTGTTACGGCCATCGTCTCGGCGATGATCGCGTTGGCATTGTCGTCGCTCGCGACGTACCCCGAACAGATCGTGTTGATCGCCGTCGTGATCGTCCTCGTCTCCTTCGTGTTCACCGGGGCGCTGTTCCCGATATCCGGCCGGCTCCCGCTGGAACAGATCGCGGGGCTGGTGCCGTCCCGATGGGGCTTCGCGGCCAGCGCATCCACCGTCGACCTGCACGCGGTCAATCCCCTTGCCGAGGCTGATGATTCGTGGAAGCACTCATCCGGGCAGTGGCTGCTGGACATGGGCGTGCTGATCGGCTTCGGAGTCATCGCCACCGCGGCCCTGCGC
Organism: uncultured Actinomycetota bacterium; assembly: GCA_963762535.1. Taxonomy (GTDB): domain Bacteria; phylum Actinomycetota; class Actinomycetes; order Mycobacteriales; family Mycobacteriaceae; genus Mycobacterium. The sequence continues at coordinate 565,442 of CAVXKX010000017.1, read as the reverse complement.
TGGCGACTGCGACGGCCGTCGCGACGAAATCAGCCGCCGCCGATCTCGGCCCACAGCGCCCTGTAGCAGTGGGACGCCGCGCTGTGCGGCGCGAACGCGGTCACCGGCGCTCGCTGTTCGGCCATCTGCTCGATGATCGACAGCGCCGGGATCGCGGTGCTCAGAATTCCCGCCCGTTCGGCCGACAGGTGCTGTACGAGGTCGCAATGCAACCGCTTGCGACGGTCCACCATCGAGAAGAACGCCTGCACCCGCGGCCGTCGGCCCTCGAAATCGCTGACGAAACCGCTCAGCTGATCGAACGTTCGAACCGACAGTGTCGCCGGGATCATCGGCACCAGCAGTGTGTCGACCGCGTGCAGGACGTTCTCCGACAGCAACGAGATGCTGGGCGGGCAGTCCAGGAAGACCATGTCATACTGACCGTCCAGTGGCCGCAACAGTTCCCGGATCCGGCGCGTCGGCCGCTTCATGTCGTCGAGCTGCACATCCAGATTGCGATACCGGAAATCGGCCGGCACCAAGTCGAGCCCGTCGAAATCGGTGGCCTTGATCGCGTCGTCGAGCGATCGCGATCCATCCACCAGAGCCCGCCCGCCGCCTTTGACCTTGGGAAGCACCCGGAACATGTAGGTCGCCGCGCCCTGCGGATCGAGGTCCCACAGCAGCACCTTGTGCCCTTCGAGGGCCGCCAGATGCGCCAGGTTCACCGCGGCCGACGTCTTGCCGACACCGCCCTTGATGTTGTACGTGGCGTAGACCTTCATCGGCGTATCAGTGCCTCGACGCGGGCGCGGTTCTCGTCGGCCAGAAATGGCTGCAGCCGCCCGGCCAGGGCCGCCCGCGCGTTGAGCTGATGGGCGTCCAGCTGCGCGGCCATCTCCCCCATCGCCAGCAGCGTCCTGGGCGGCACCGCTCCCTGCTCCATCATCAGCGCGGCGAACTCGTGGACGGCTTCGCGCTGCACTTCGCCGTCCTGGAAGTCGCCAAGGGTGTCCTGCAGCGACTTGAGCTCTTTGAGCAGCGCCCGGTGCGGCGCGTCCTCGCACACCGGCCGGAACACCTCGAGCAGGTAGCGCAGCTCCTTGCACCGCTTGCGCAGTGCGTGGACGTCGTCGCTGGGGGAATCCTCGTCGATCCGCTTACCGCGCCGTGCCGCGTTGCGGTACGCCAGCGCGAGTTGCCGGCGCGCCAGCATCGCGACCGTCGGGCCGCCGTCGGCCCCGGCCGCCACCTGCTGCAGTGCGGTGCGCCAGTCGCTGATCAGCTGCTCGAAGCGCCGCGAGCGCAGCCCGCGGACCAGCCGTCGCCGCTCGGCGGCGCGGTGTTTGACCAGGAACGACCGGAACGGGTCGAGGTCGCCCGGGTCAGCCGATGTCAACCGGGCGGCCATCGAGTCGAACTCGAGCAGGTAGACGTCCAGGTCGCGGACCGGGGTGGTGAGATCGCCGAGCCACTTGAACTCCGGGGCGAACCGTTCGGTCAGCTCATCGGGCAGCACGTCGCCGGCGAGCTTGAGAATCGAGCGGGTACGACGCACCGCCACCCGCAGATCATGCAGGAATTCGGTGTCGATCGAGGCGATAGTGCCGGGCACGTTCTCCTCGACCGCCGCCGCGAACTTGGTCAGCATCTCCGCAATAGCCACGGCCGCAGGCGTTTTCGGCCGCAGCCGCACACTCGGGCGGCTTCCGTTGACTGGCACGCGGCTGGCATGGCTCAAGGCGAGGTCATACGGCGTCGCCGAGATTGCGCTCAACCCGTCGACCCGGGCCAGCAGCCGGGCAATCCGATCGGCCTCGGCGTCGTAGCCGCGGAGCGGCTGTATCCGCAGCTGGCCGCCCGCGTCGTCGACGCTCTCGGCCAGCAGCCGGGCCACGGTTTTCTGCTCGGCGTCGAGCACCCGAGCCTCCTGGGAGGCAGACCGCACAGTGACGACCGGCAGCAGTGCCCGCGGCGCGATCAGCGGTGCCAGCGCGTCGCGTATCGGACCGGCCGGCAGATCGTGAGCCTGCGCGGGCCACTTCAGCCCGGCCAGCGGGGCCTGCAACCGGGCTCCGTCGGGAAGCTGCAACACCAGCGGCCCGCCGTCGGCGAACTGCAGCGAGATTCCGGCGGCATGCAGGCGCCAGTCAAAGGTGTCCAGCCAGGTGCGCGAGACCGTCGTGGAGGCCCCGGCCGCCACGGTGAACGTCGGGCTCAACGCCGCCGCAACGGCCACCGACGTCGACCGTGCCCTCGGTGCTGAAAGCGCGGGAAACCCCGCTCATGGTGTACCTCTCCTTGACCGCGTGGCCGCGCCCCGCGACGAACTATAAACACCGTTGGTTAACGCAGCGTCGGAGTTCGATGCCGCGCATTCTCGGCGTCTCGATTCTGATCGGTTACCGTCGGGTATGACCACCCTTGCGGAACATTTGCGCAACTCACTCGACGGACGTTGGCGCGACGTAAAGAACCAGATGCGTGAGCGACTTTCCGAAGAAGTCTTCCGCCCGCACTACACACCGAACACGGTGATCGCTCGCACCAAGGTGGCCGAGCAGATGAACATCATGGCCGCCGCGGGTGCGGCCGACGACGGCTTCCGTAAAGAGCACGGCGGCAACGGCAACGTCGGCGCCGCGGTCACGATGATCGAGATGCTGGCGATGTCGGATCTGTCGCTGATGGTCAAGGCCGGTGTGCAGTGGGGCCTTTTCGGCGGGGCCGTCGAGAACCTCGGCACCGAGCGCCACCACGAGGCCTACGTGCGCAAAATCATCAATCTCCAGTTGCGCGGCTGTTTCGCGATGACCGAGACCGGACATGGCAGCGATGTCCAGTCACTCGAGACCACCGCGACCTACGACGCGGACACCGAGGAGTTCGTGATCCATTCGGAGACTGCCAACGCGCGGAAGGACTACATCGGCGGGGCCGCCGAAACCGCCACCATTGCAGCGGTATTCGCTCAACTCATCACGACCGAGGACGGCGAGCAGGTCAACCACGGAGTGCATTGCGTCTTGGTGCCGATCCGCGACGACGAGGGCAATGACCTACCCGGGGTGACGACCTCGGACTGTCAATACAAGGGTGGTCTGCCGGGCGTGGACAACGGTCGCATCGTGTTCGACCACGTCCGGGTCCCACGGGTGAACCTGCTGAACAAGTACGGCGACGTGGCGCCTGACGGCACCTACACCTCGCCGATCGAGAACCCCAACCGCCGATTCTTCACGATGATCGGCACACTGATCCGCGGGCGGATCTCTGTCGGCGGCAGCGCAGGCAACGCGGCGCGGGTAGCTCTGGACATCGCAACCCGGTATGCCTTGCAGCGCAAGCAGTTCAGTGCCCCCGACGATGAGGGCGAGGTGCTGATCATGGATTACCTGGTGCATCAGCGCCGGTTGTTCCCGCTGATCGCGAAGTCGTATGCGTTGCAGTTCGCGCAGAACGAGCTGGTCGCCAAATGCCACGATCTGCAGACCGCCGACTCCCCCGACGCCGAGGAGCAGCGCGAGCTGGAAGCCCGCGCCGCCGGCCTGAAAGCCGTGAACACCTGGCACGCGTCCACCGCCATCCAAGAGGCCCGCGAAGCGTGCGGCGGCGCCGGGTACATGGCCGACAACCGGTTGATCGCGCTGCGCGCCGACACCGACGTGTTCACCACCTTCGAAGGTGACAACCACGTGCTGACGCAGCTGGTGGCCAAAGAACTGCTGACCACCTACGCCGACGACATCAAGAGCATGAGCCCGGTGGAATGGGTGCGCTTCGCCGCCAACTTCGCCGGCGAGCGGGTGCTCAAACGTACTGCGGCCCAGACGATCATCCAGACCGTCATCGACGCGCGGCAAGACAACGAAGAAGAAGGCAGCCTGTTCAACCGCGGGACGCAGGTCCAGATGTTCGAGGACCGCGAGGAATACATCATCGCCTCGGTGGCGCGCCGGCTGCAGTCCAAGTCAAAAGAGATGTCGGCATTCGAAGCGTTCAACTCGGTGCAGGATCACGTGTTGCACGCCGCCAGAGCGCACATCGACCGGGTGGTGCTGGAGGCTTTCGTCGCCGGAATCGACTCCTGCGAAGACGACGAGGCCCGCCAGGTCCTCGGGCTGGTCTGCGACCTCTACGCGCTGACCGTGATCGAAGAGGACAAGGCCTGGTACGTCGAGCATCGCTTCCTGTCGACCGAGCGCGCCAAGGCGGTCACCCGCGGTATCAACGATCGGTGCCGGTTGCTGCGCCCCTACGCCGAAACCTTGGTGGACGGGTTCGGGATTCCCCCGGCGCTGCGCTACGCCGACATGCTGCATCCGGAGAAGCTGCCTGAGCCCGGCGGCGCGGACGACGGGTCTACCGATTCGGCGCTGGTCCACGGGTGACCGATTAGTCCGTCGCAAAACTCATCGCGAGCCAAACGTTCCCGCCGGCGAGCCGGCCGGGTATCCGCCCATCCATGACCGCTGCAATCACTTCGACTGAACTCCGCGACCGGATCGTCTCGGACACGCCGTTGCACATCCTCGACGTGCGGACCCCGGCCGAATTCGAGACCTCGCACATCGACGGCTCCCTCAACGTGCCGCTCGATGTGCTGAACGACCACGGCTCCAAGGTCGCCGAAGAACTTGATCGCAGCAGCGACATCGTGCTGGTGTGCCGTTCAGGACAACGCTCGACCCAGGCAGCCGAGCTGCTGCAGGGCCATGGTGTCACCGGCGCAGCCGTCCTGGCGAACGGAATCGCCGACTGGGAGGCCCAAGGCTACGACCTCAAGCGTGGTGTCCAGCGCTGGGATCTGGAGCGCCAGGTCCGGCTGGTCGCGGGATCCATCGTGTTGTCCTCGGTGCTCGGCAGCGTCGCGGTCCCACGATTGAAGTGGCTGGCCGCGGCCATCGGTGGTGGCCTGACCTATGCCGCGATCTCCAACACCTGCGCGATGGCGACGGCGCTGTCGAAGTTGCCGTATAACCGCGGCGCGATAGGCTGGAGCGCATGAATCCGAACCCGGACTACGACGCGAGCGACGAGCTGGAATACGGCATTGCCTCATTCGCGTGGCTGCTGCGGGGCCACTACCCTCCGCCGTACTACGGGCCGGACCTCGGCAACGCCGACAACAACTAGTCACTGCGGGGGCGGTACGTAACCGCCCGCTGAGTTGCGCAGCGCCCAGAGCTGGGCAGGGCAATAGATGTTCACCGCGTTCGAGATCAGGTAGTTGGCCGAATACTCGTCGTTGGGCTGTACGTCGTTTTTTACATCGCCGATGACGTGGCCGTAGCTGGCCCCGCCGGTGATCTTGTCGCAAATGCCGTGGGCGTACGCGATCGCATCCGCGGTGTTGGCGAAACTGTATTGCTTGCGCACGGTGGTGTCGTAGATGAACTCGATGTCGGGCGCCGGGACGGCAGAGGCCAAAGTAGTTCCGCCGCAGGAGAATATCGCGGTGACGATCAGGCCGGCCAGCAGCATTGCGCGCTTCATTGGTCCGGCTGCCCGTAGACCGCGACCAGCACGCTGCGGTCGACGCTGTTCTCCGACCACACCCCGATCTGAGTGTTGGCGCAGTTCGACATGATCGCCATGTAGTCGGGGCGGTAATACCAATTGCCCATCACGTCAAGGTCATTGATCGCCAGCGAATTGTTGATGGCGACCGTTTCCGCGACCGTGCCGCGATATCCGGCGCCGCGGGCGCGGTCTGCCACCGACGATCCGTCCGACCCGATATCGGCGTCGAGGCCCCGGTTGTTGAGCACGTCGATGGTGTGGCGCTGTGCGGCCGCCTCCAGTTGCGGGCTTTTCTTCAGCTTCGTGGTGCAGCCGGCTTGCGCCTTGATGGTGTCGACATTGGCCACAATGCCGTTGTTGAGCCGGTCGTTGTTCCCGGGAACCCCAGGAGCGGCCGACGCCACGCGCGAGCGGCGAAACGAGCCCGACCGCCAACGGTATCGCGAGAGTCTGTGCAAGTTCGCGAATGCGCTTGTCAGTCATGGCGTCTCATTTCTCGATGTGCTAGCGAATGTTGGCCGCGAGATCACCGGACATCGCGCTCAGCTGCCGTCCCCAGGTCGGCCAGTCGTTGCCGCCGCCGCGCCCCAGATCGAAGTGGGCGTTGGTGCCGCCGACGTCTCGAAAGTGCGAGTAGAACGTCGCGTTCGTCCCTTGCGAGATGTCGCCTAAGCCGGCCATCGCGCCCTGGTCGGTCGGCGCACCACTGCCCGGGCTGTAAATCCAGAGCCGGGCGTTGTTATCAACCAGCTGCTGGACGTTCTGGTTCGGCGAGTGCCATTTCCAGCGACCCAGCTGAGGCGCACCCCACATGGCCCCGCTGTCGGCACCGCCTTGCAGGAGGGCATTCCTGATCGCTCCGTCCACGGCAGTCTGCTCAGGAGAAAGGAATCCCGACAGCGATCCGGCGTAACGGAACCGGTCAGGATGAAAAGTCACCAGCGACGCGGCCGCATAACCGCCCTGCGACACGCCGACCACGCCGTGCCCGCCCGGCGCCAGGCCCTTGTTGGCGGCCAGCCAGTCCGGCAACTCCTGCGAGAGGAACGTGTCCCATTGCTTGCTGCCGTCCTGCTCCCAGTTGGTGTACATGCTGTAGGCGCCGCCGGCCGGTGCCACCACCGAAATGCCTTTACCGGCAAGGGTATTGAACCCGTTACCCGCCGTCGCCCAGTTGCTGACATCCGGCGCGGCATTGAATCCGTCGAGGAGGTATGCCGCGTGCGGGCCGCCGGCCAGAAAAGCCACCGGAATGTCGCGCCCCATTGAAGGCGACGGCACCAACAGGCTCTCAAAGCCGGCCGCCTTCGTGGTGCCTGTCGACGAGGCGATCGCCGTCGCTGCACACCAGCCGACACTCAGCGCGATGACGGCAAGTCGGCGGAAACTCTTCGACACATTTTTCATCTTCGTCTGACTTCCTTACACCGGGTCGAACTGTGTGATGAGCCAGCGACCGTCGACCTTGTTGAGACTGACGCGCACACTGGACGTGCTCTGAGTGGGCGCATCGGTGCCGATGGTGGTGGTCTGGTCGACGAAGACCAGTACCACCGCCTGCTTTCCGGTCGCCCACACCGAAGCGGCAGCAGGCACGGTGGCCACCGCCGAAATGTGCTGCTGCTTCGCACCCGGCGCGACGACATCGGTGACGAGTTGCGTGTACTGCTGACGGAAGGGCTCGGCGAGCCGGTCGGCAGCGGCCTTCAAATCCTGGTCCACAGTTTCGGGCTTGTACGACAAGATGGCGATGGTGCTGTCGCTGGCGGCACGTATCGACTCCTCTGCCGCCGCGCGGGATTCCCGGGCAGTGCCGTCGAGCCACTTCAGATAACCGACTCCGAGAGCCAGGAGCAACGCCAACACCGGAAGCGCCGCAATCAGCAGGCGGCCCCAGGAGAATCGAGCCTCGTCCGCTGCTTCCGCCTCATCGGCCAGGTCGTCGCGCTCGGCAGAGTCGTCGGTGGACGACTCGTCGGCGACCGGCTCACTGTCATCAGACATCTTGGTGTCCTCCTCCACGCTGAGGGCGGTTCGACTGCTCACGGCACGAACTCGACTTTCGAAACCTTGGCGCCGTCGCCGTTCTTGTCGACGGTAAGACGCATCCGCCACCTGCGCGGCTCTTGGTCAGGTGGCGCACCGGCCATGGACGTCTTGACCGATATTGCGACGAGCACCTGTGCTTGGTCTCCTGTGTAGGAAAGCAGCCCCGCCTCGGCGATGGTGCCTTCGGTTTTCGATTGGACCTTCTTGACCACCTCGACGAACGGTTGCGACCGATTCTGGAACTCTTCGTGGAAGCCGCCGGTCGCGGAGTCCAGGACCCGCTTGATGTCGGCGTCAACCTCGGTGTAGTTGATCGTGGTCAGGTTGATCGCGGTCTGCCGCGCCACCTGAACGTAGAGGCTGCGCTGCGCGCGCACCTGATCGTCTTGGTGCAGGCGAAATCCCAGCCACCCTCCCACGCCGAGCAAAGCCACGATCGCGACGACGCTTGCCGTCACCAGGCCTCGGGTCCCCGAAAACCACTTGTGCAGCGAGCGTTTCGGCCGCGCGTCAGTGGAGTCGGAGGCCTCGGAGGCCTCCTCGGCGTCGGCGTCAATGTCGAGCGCTTCGGCTTCATCGTCGAAAAGCACCGGGGTGTCTACGGATTCGGTTTCTTCGGCGGCACCATCATGTTCTGCCATGTCTTGCCTTTCGAGTGAGAAGTCAAGTCGGAATCGCTGTAATGACGGCCGTCCGGCCCGACATAGTTCCCGGTCAGTGGATCGTAAGGAATTGCGAGCGCCGGTTTCGGCGCCGCCGGATCAACGGGGGGATGCCAGTGCTCGCCCGGCGAATACGGTGGCCCGCCTTTCGGGAACTGCGGCACTCCCTGGCCGCTCAAGGTCGCGTTCGGATCGCCCTTCCAGAACAAGCCGTCGTTCAGCGGGACGTACTGCTCGTCGCTTTCGCACATCTCGACCGTCGGCGCCCGCTTGCCCGGCTTGGTCTCGCAGGGAACGTTACGAACTCCGCGGACATTCATGTCGGAGTCCTGCGGGATGCGGCAGTACAACTCGCCGTTGGTCCGATCGGGATAGTCCTCCCGCACCGGGATCCGCTGCTGCTGCACCGGTAAGAACCCGGCGTTGCACGGTGGCGGCGAGTTGAGGTTCAGGTTGAAGTCCAGATAGATGCCCTTGTAGTCCATCTTGGCGACCCGGTCGGGCACGATGATCGACGACATCACCGCAGTGCCCTGCGGAAACATGACCAACAACTGCTCGAGGTCGTTTCGGTAATTCACCGCGATAGTGCCCAGACTGACCAGGTTCGCCAGCAGCACCGGCAGCGTGGGAGCCAACCGGTCGAACAGCGCGGTGCCTTCGTCGAGCGCCGGGCCGGCAGTGTTGAGCAGGTCTGCCAACCTGTCGTCTTGTGCCTTCACCTGGCTGGTGATCGCGTTCACCCGCCGCGCCCACGTCGCGATCGAATCCGACGTTCGCACCTGCGAACTGGCTACTGGTGGGAATTCATCGATCAGACGGGAAAACGAGTCGGTGGTCTTGCCGGCATCGATCGCCAATGCGGTGCCACCGTCGATGAGCCGGGACAGTTCGGGCCCCAATCCCGCGACCGCTTTGGCGGCTTCGTCGACGACGGTGTGCAGGTTGTCCTGCGGGATCGCCTTGAGCGCCTTGTTGGTGGTGTCCAGGAGCAACCCGATGTCGACCGGGATCTGTGTCCTGCCGACCGCGATCACGTCGCCGTCGCGCAATTTCGGGCCGGTGTCCTGCACGGTGCCGGAATGCGGTGTCAATTCCAGGAATTGCTCCCCGACCGCCGAGCGGCTGTGCACCGCGGCGGTCAGGTCGCGCGGAATCGCGATGCCGGATTTCAGCGAGAGAACGGCCCGGACCCCGTTCTGGGTGACATCGACCGACTTGACGCTGCCGACCTCGCTGCCGCGATAGTTCACCACCGACGTGGGATACAACCCGCCGGATGCGGGCAGGTCAACCGTCACCGTGTATCTGCCAATTCCCAGCAGCGCAGGCACTTTCACGAAGCCGAAAGCCATCACGCCGATGGACAGAACGGTGACCGACGCAAGGATCGTCAGCTGGGTCCATATCCGCCGGGACAGGCGCAACTTACTCGAACTGGCCATGCTAGTAACCACCCCAGTGGTAGGCCGCGATCAATGGATTGACCGCGGTGTACGGGCTGGGCATCTGGCCGATGGTCCGGCCCCACTGCATCTCGAGTTCGGTCAGATTTCCTTCCCACCTCGACCCGGTGAAGAAGCCGCTGTCCAGACGGCTCAGCGTCAGGTCAACGACCAGCGAAATGTTGGCGAAGTCACCCCGAAACCAGTTGGGGACCGTGCTTTTCACCCACGGCAGCGTGCTGAGGAAGTCCAGGCCTCTGGTCAGCGCGGGCCCGGCGTTGGCCAGTTCGCGCAGCGCGGGTGCGAGGTTGCGGAAGTTGTCGACCAGTGACTTTTTGGACTGCTGGATGGTGGAGGCGGCGACGGCGCTGAACTGGCCCACCTTGTCGATGGCGTCGACGAGCGTCTTGCGGGTATCTGACAGCACTCCCAGCGCCTGCGGGATCGTCGTGAGGGCCTTGTCGACCACCGGGTCCTTGTCTGCGACCTGGCCGGCCAACGAGTTGACGCTCTCGATGGCCGTGATGATGTCGTCGGTCTGTTTTTTTGTCTCACTGACGAAGATGTCGAGTTGGGTCAGCAGGCTGCGCATCTCTTTTTCACGGCCGGTCAGCGCTGTTGCGAAAGTCTTTGTGAGCTCTTGGATATGGCCCAGCCCGCCACCGTTGAGCAGAATCGCCACCGACGCGAGTGTCTGCTCGGTGGTCGGGTAGGTCGCGGCTCTGGACAGCGGAATCACTGACCCGTTTTTGAGCTGTCCTTGCGGCGCCTCATCCTTCGGCGGCGCAAGTTCGATGTGCATGGAGCCCAGCAAGCTGGTTTGGCCGACCTTGGCGGTGCTGTTCGCCGGCAGATGAACATCGCCGTTGATCCGCATGGTCACCAGCGCATGCCAGTCCTGGACTTCGATCTTGGTGACGTTGCCGATGTTGACGTCGGCGACCCGCACGCGGGTGTTGGGCTGAATGACGACGACGTCGGGCAGTTGAGCCTGAATTGTGTACGCACCGTCGCCCTTGCCCTGGGTGCCCGGCAAGGGCAGCGAGTTGAGGCCCCGCCATCCTGCACAACTGGTCAGCAAGCACAAGCACGAAATGGCAAGCGCCGCATGCAATATCCGCCTCATGGCGTACCTTCCGGCGGCATGGGCGCGGCCGCGGGGACCATCAGGGCCGGCAGGCCCCCGTGGGGGTCGGTCGAACGCACGGCGACCGGACCCGGCGGTACGGCGCCGCCCGGTAGTGCTTGCGGTGACACCGGTGGCGCCGCGTCAGCGGGCGGCGGGGCACCCGGGCCCCCCGGCGGCGGTATGTGCGGGTTGAGCTTGTCCTCGCTGTAGGTGATCTCGTTGGGACGTGCCGCTGCACCCACGAACGGGTTGAGACCGATGGGCAGGAAGTTGTACTGGCGGTTCTTGATGATCGGAGACAAGTACTGCTCGCACAGTCGTGCCGACTGCTTGGCGCCGACACGGCCGTCGGATTCGATTGAACCGCAAATAGATTTAACTGTGTCGGCAAAGTTCGACAGGGCCAGAATCCCGGTGACCGCACTCTGGGCCGGTTGATAGATGTTCAGAAAATTCTGGAACACGTTCGGCGCGACGTGCAGGGTCTGCTTGATGTCACGGCGGCTGTCGTTCAGCGCCGTGGTGATCTCGTTGAGGTGGTCGAAGGTCGTACCGATGGCCTCGCGGTTCTCGGCGACGAAGGGACGCAGATCATTGACGGCGCCGTCCAAGCCCGCAATGGCCTGGCCCCACTCGTTCGGGGTATTGGTCATCACCGTGGTGATGGTGGCCAGGTTCTTGTTGAACGACGCCAACAGCTCACTGCTCGAGGTCAGCGCCGAGACGAAAACCTCGAGGTTGCGCAGCGTGCTGAAAATGTCCGTGCTGTGATCGCCCAGCGCTGAAACCGCCTGTGAGAGCTTGATGATGGTGTCGCGTGCGGTGTCACCCTCGCCGCGCAGGTTCGCGGCCGATGTGTTGACGAACTGGCCCAGTGCGCTGGTCCCGCCGTCGGTCGTCGGCTGCAGCGAGTCGGTCAGCTTCTCCAATTGCTTACGCAGGTCATCCCATTCGACGGGAACCGCGGTCCGCTCCTGCGGAATAGTCGCACCATCAGCCAGTTTCGGCCCGCCGGAGTAGACCGGGACCAGCTGGATCGCTCGCGACGAGACCAGTGACGGAGACAGGATCGCCGCCTTGACGTCGGCCGGCAACGAATACTGCGAATCGACGGTGAACGTGACCTTTGCCGCGTTGGGCTGCGGCTCGATCTTCTCGATTGTTCCGACCGCGACACCGAGAATGCGGATTTCGTCGCCGGTGTAGACGCCGTTGGTGTTCGGAAAGTAGGCGATGTAGGTGTTGCGGTTTACCTGCTTCCACCACGGCGTGACCATCATGCTGATTCCGACGGCCAAGATCAGCACCAGGCTGATCGCAGTCCCGATCTTGGTGGCGCGTCGATGGTTCCCGACCCAGCCGCCGACGATGTGGAACGGGTTGCCCACCCTCGCGCGGAGATTCGCGAATGCCATCAGCGACCCCCGTTCGCAGGCACTTCGTTGGGCGCCGGCTGGTACACCGGCGTCTGCTTGGGCGGCGGCTGGAGATCCGCGGGCGGGCCGGGCGGTGGTCCACCTGGCGGCGGGGCCGGAGGCTCCGGCCTGAGCGGGTAGCAGCCAGGGGCTCCCGGCCTACCTGGCACACTGCACGGCTGATCGCCCGGATTGCCGGTGATGGCATCCGGGATCGACCGACGCGGCTCGCCGCCTTGTCCGGTACGCGGATACGGCAAGGGCAGCAGCGGCAGGCCGGGCTGTCCGGTACCCGGATCGACAAGTTGCGATGGCAGCAGCACATTGGGGTCGAGCCCCAGATCGGAGAACGCAGCATCGGTGAACGGCTGCGCGAATTGGCCCAATGTCAGGTTCGGTAGCGAGGCTTTGAAGAACGGTCCCGACCCGAGCACTTCACCGAACGACATCGCGTACTTCGGGATCAAGTAAAGGGTGCGCTGCAGTTCCTTTTTGCGGTCGTCCAATACCCCCAGCACACTGTTGAGCTTGTCCAGGGCAGGCTTGAGCTGCGTCCGGTTGTCGCCCACGACCGCCGAGATCTCGCGCGTCGCGGCCCCGACGTTGGTCATCAGCGCGTCAACCGCGTTGCGCTGCGTCAGAAGCTCGGCCAGCAACGCATTCGCGTTGATGACCAGGTTGGCGATCTGGTCGCTGCGCTTACCCAGCACCCCGACGACCTTGTTCGCATTGCTGAGCAGGCTGCGCAGTTTGTCGTCACGGTTGTCCAGCGTGCTGGAGAACTGCGCAACTCCCTCGAGTGCGGCCTTCAGGTCAGGTGGAGTGTCTTTGAAGGTGTTCGCCAACGTGGTGAGCGCCGAAGAAAGCTTTGCGGTGTCCAACGCGCTGATGGTGCTGGTCAAGTCGCCCAAGGCATCCGGCAGATCATAGGGTGCGCGGGTGCGCTCGACCGGTATCGCGCCTTGGAGTTTGCCGTCCCCGCGGGGGGTGATCTCGAGCATCTTCGTGCCCAGCACGGTCTCGGTCTTGATCGACGCCTCGGTGCGGTTGCCCAGTGCGACGTCGTCGTCGACGGTGAAACTGACCAGCACTTTGGTCCCGTCCAACTTGACGCTGGACACCCGACCGACCGACAGTCCGGACACTCGCACGTCGCTGTCCGGCTTGATTCCGCCTGCCTCGGTGAAATACGCGGAATAGCCGGACTTTCCGGTGAGGAACGGGATCTTTTCGTAGGAGAAGACGGCAGCGACCAGGGCGACGACGATGCCGATCCCGACCAGACCGACCCTGACCCGGTTACGGTCGGCGAGCGGCGTGATGTTGCGCCGTTTGTCGTTGAGAGCGTTGAAGCGGTCTTTGATCGAAGTCATTTTTTCGGCAAGCACCGCCCGGTTACCTGGCTCACCAGCTTGACGAACACGGGTTGTCCGTTTCTGCCGTTGAGCTTGAGAATGGCATCGCATATGTAGAAGCCGAAGTAGTCGCCGTAGAGACCCTGGCGGGACAGCACCTGATAAACGTCGGGAAGTGTCCTGACCAGGTCATCGAAGTAATTGTGATCGGACTCGATCTGACCTGAGACCCGATCCGTTTGCACCACGGTGTCTTTGATCGGTTGCCGCGCAGTCGTCAACAAATCGGCGACCGAGCCGGTCGCGGCGTTGATGTAGGCCACGTCCTTGGTGATATCGGCCTTGCGGTCAGAGAGCGCGCCGACGAGTTGGGAAAGCTTGTCCAAGCCGTCGGAGAACTGCTTGTCGCGGGTACCGAAGGTGTGCAGCACGGTGTTCAGGTTGGTGATCACGTCGCCGATCAGCTTGTCGCGGTTGGCCAGCGTGGTGGTCAACGCGGACGTCTCGCCGAGCACCGACGAAATCGTGGCGCCCTCGCCCTGGAACACTCGCAGCAGTTGGCCGGACAGTGCGTTCACCTGGTCGGGGTCCAACGCGCGAAACAGCGGCCGGAAGCCCCCGATGAGGGCGTCGACGTCGAGTGCGGGAGAGGTGCGGGCCAACGGGATCGTGGCGTTCTGCGGCAATCTCCTGGTTGAACCGGGACCGTCCTCGAGAGCGAGATAGCGGTCGCCGATCAGGTTTTCGTAGCGCACCGAGGCTTTGGTGCCTTCGGTGAGCCTCAGCCCTCTGTCGATGGCGAAGTCGACGTGGACGGTGCCGTCCTTCTCCAGTTTGAGGTGACTGACCTTCCCCACCTCGACACCGGCGATGCGGACGAAGTTGCCGCCCTTGAGCCCGGAGACGTTCGAGAACACCGCGCTGTAAGACGTGCGGCTGTCGAAGCGGAACTGCCCGAAGACCGTCACCAGGATGAAGACGAACGCTAGGGACACAACGGTGAACGCCACCACACGCGCGATGGCGCCGGCGTTGGTTCTCATTGCGTTTCCTTACGTTTCGTCAGGGACAGGGTGACTCAAGGCGCGGGAGGTGCGGGCGGCGCCGGCGGCGTTGCGGCACCCGCGTAATCCGGTGCGCCGTAAGGCGGTTGCCCCGGATAGGCCGGATACGGGCCTGGCGCCGGACCGCCAGGGTAACGAATCAGCGGTGGCTGGGGTGTTCCCTTGGTGACCGGGAAGTAGTTGACGTAACCGGGGAACCCGATACCGGTGTTGGGCCGGATGTCCAGCCCGGTGCCGAATCCGGTGTCGGTCACCAGATACTTGACCGGGAAGTTCGCGCTCGCGTCGGGCAACGAGCCGCAGCTCGGCCTGCCGCCGGGACCACCCTTGGCCTGTACGCGAGGCAAGTTGTCGGGATAGCGGTACGGGTCGTCGCCGAAGAGCAGCCCACCGTCGATGTTGAGGGATTTCCCGTTGCCCCCCATAGCGGCTCGGCCACCGTTCTCCAGGTACCAGACGGCACCCTCGAAGGTGCACTTGTAGGTCGGTGAGTATTTGTTCAGCAATTCGAAGGTCGGTGCGACCAGATTGATTGCGCTGACCAGATTCTGCTCATTGCGGCCGATCGTGTTGATCCCGGCGTTCGAGAAGCCGATCGCATCGAGAAGCAGACTGTTGAGCGCTTTTTTGTTCTTGGTGATCGTGACGCTCGTCGTCGTGAAAGAATCAAGGGTTGACAAAATATCCTGAGCCGCAACCGAATACGCGGCCGCCGTCTTGCCGAACAGCTGCCAGTCCTTGCGGATGGTGGCTTGTTTGGGGTTCACGGCAACGAGGAATCGGTTGCCTCCGCTGATCGCCTCGCCGATGCGGTCGCCCTTGCCGCGGAAACCGTCGGCTAAAGCCGACAACACACCGTTCAGCTTGGCCGGGTCGATCGCGTGAACGATCGACTGCAAATTCTCGAAGACGGTGTTGACCTCGACTGTGGTGTTGCGGCTGTGTAGGACAGCACCTTTGGCCAGTTCCCGGCGACTGGCGCCGGATGCAGGCACGATGAGGTCGACGTATTTGGCCCCGAACGCGGTGCTGGACTTGATCTCCGCCTCGACGTTGCTCGGCAGGAACCGAAATTCGTTGGGAAAGATTTTCAGCTTCAGCTTCGAAAGATTCGTGCCGGCCGAATCCGCGTAGGACTCGACTTTTGCCACTTCGCCGATCTGGACGCCACGCAGTTTGACCTTCGCGTCGTCTTCCATGACCAAGCCGGCCCGGTCAGAAATCACGGTGAGCGGCACGGTGGTTCGCAGCGTTCCCTCGAACGCCATCGCGGTCAGCGTGCTGACCACGACGACCACCAGGACCAGTACCGGTGCCCACCAAATAGGGTCAATCCCCCGGCGCCGCCGGGTCTCTTGGCTCATCTGATCACCCCGACAAGTGGAAGTTGCCGGACTGTCCGTACACCGACAGTGTGATGGTCAACAGAATGAAAACCCCCGCAGTGATCGACGATCGCACGGCCCGACCCACTGCTTCGCCGACTCCCGCCGGTCCACCGGTCGCGTTGTAGCCGTAGTACGTGTGGATGGCCATCACCGCAGCCGCCATCGACAGCGCCTCGATGAACGACCAGAGCAGATCGGTCGGGTGCAGAAACGACGAGAAGTAGTGGTCGTAGACACCGCGGGATTGCCCGTAGACGACCGTCGTACCGAACCGGGTCGCCAAAAATCCCATCAGCATTGCGGTGGTGTAGATCGGGATGACCGCAACGACGCCGGCCACGATGCGGGTGGACGCCAGATAGGTGACCGGCCGGATGGCCATCGCCTCCAACGCGTCGATCTCCTCGTTGATCCGCATCGCCCCGAGTTGAGCGGTCGCGCCGGCGCCGATAGTGGCCGCCAGCGCCACCCCGGCGGTCGCCGGCACGATGAAGCGGACATTGAGGAACGCGCCCAAAAACCCGGTGAGCGCTTCGATTCCGACGTTGGACAGGGTGTTGTAGCCCTGCACGGCGATCAGCGCGCCGGTGGTCAGCGTGAGGAACCCGACGATGACCACGGTGCCGCCGATGACGGCCAAAGCCCCGGTCCCCATCCCCAAGACGGCGATCAGCCGCAGGACCTCGCCCGGATAACGCCGAACCGCGTCGACGGTGGAACCCAGCGCGCTGCCGATGAACGCCGTCTGCTCGCCCAAAGTCCGGACGGCATCGACCACACCATTCAGAAAATCCCGCCCCGGAATGTAGGTTTGGTCCTCCTTGGTCGTGCTCACGCCTGCTCGCTGCGCGAACCGCTCCGTCATGGCGACACCTTCACGCCGAACGCCGTGGCCAGAATGTTGATCAGGAACAGGGCCATGAACGCGAACACCACCGTCTCGTTGACGGCGTTGCCCACCGAGATCGGGCCGCCGCCAACCGACAAGCCCTTGTAGCAGGCGATCAGACCGGCCGAAAGCCCGAACAGCAGTGCCTTGATGAGCGAGACGATCACCTGCGGAAGCCCGGTCAGCAGTGTCATCCCGAAAATGAATGCACCCGGCGTGACGTGTTGGACGTACACCACGAAGAAGTAACTGCCGGTGAGCCCGACCACTGCAACCGCTGAATACAGCAGCAGCGCAACGAACGTCGCGGCGATCACGCGGGGCACCACCAAAGCTTGGATGGGGTTGACGCCGATGACCTTCATGGCGTCGATTTCCTCGCGGATGGTCCGGGCGCCGAGGTCGGCGCACATCGCGGTGGCACCCGCCCCGGACACCACGATCGCGGTGACGACCGGTCCCACCTGGGTGACTGAAGCCAGTGCCGCACCGGCGCCGGACAGGTCGCCGGCGCCGACCTCGATCAGCACGATGTTCAACGTGAAAACGATGAGGACGGTGTAGGGAACCGATAACACCAGCGTCGGCACGATCGACACTCTCGCGATGAACCAGATCTGGTCGATCAATTCACGCAGCGCGAAGGGCCGGCGGAAAGCGGCGGAGAAGGTTTCACCCGTCAACACGACGAAATCGCCGATACCGGTGGCGGGTTTCGACCAGTCGATCCCCGCGATGGTCGGTCCGGGCGTTCGTTGCGGACAACGGCCTACCCGATCCACCGGTCGGCGTGTGATGAGAACCACGATTTTTTGGCAGCGCAAGTTTGCTCGACGGGCGCCTGCCAAGACCTTGGCCGAAGCGTCCACTGCACCGGAAACAGACGAGTGAGCAGTCGGAATGCGCCCGCGTCAACCGTTAGATCAGCGGTGATTGCGGCATTCATCGAGTTTGCTCGCTCTGCCGACTCTCGATGCGACTCATCGCGCTCCTCTGGCTTTGGGAATGTGACGGTCACCCGACTGTCAGTGGGTACGTGCGCGCGCCGAGGCACGACGGCAATGCCGTGGGCCGACTGCACGCATAGACCACGACGGAAACTTACGGGCCTTATACCGTGCGCGGAACAGTTCTAATCAACCAGAAGATATCCGGGCCCCGGCGGAACAACTCAGCCGACGCCTGCGCCGCCCTCGGCGATGCGCCGCACCGCACGTAGGAAGACGTCGATCTCCTCGTGGGTGTTGTAGAAGGAAAACGACGGGCGAACCGTCGCTTCCAGCCCCAATCGGCGCAGCGCCGGTTGCGCGCAGTGATGACCCGCGCGAACCGCGATTCCTTCGGCGTTGAGAGCCTTACCGACCTCGAGTGGCTCGTGACCGGCCAGCACGAACGACAGCACGCTGGCCTTTTCGGTTGCCGTACCCACCAGACGAACCCCGGGAATGTCAGCCAGTCGCGGCGTCGCGTATTCCAGCAGCGCGTGCTCGTAGGCGGCGATGCGCTCGATGCCGAGGCGCTGCACGTAGCGCAATGCCTCGGTCAGTCCGACCGCGTCGGCGATGTTGCCGGTGCCGGCTTCGAACTTGGTCGGCGGACCCTGGTAGAGCGAGCGGTCCAGCGTCACGTCGGCGATCATGTGACCCCCGCCCTGCCACGGCGGCGTCTCGGTCAGCGCTTCCTCGGTGCCGTACAGGGCGCCGATCCCGGTGGGCCCGTAGATCTTGTGCCCGGAGAACACGAAGAAGTCGGCGCCGAGTTCGGCGACGTTGATCGGGATGTGCTGGATCGACTGGGCGCCGTCGATCAGAACTTTGGCGCCGTAACGATGGCCCAGCTCGACGATCTTGTCCACCGGCACCACGGTGCCCAGCGCGTTGGACACCTGGCTGGCCGAAACCAGTTTGGTCCGCGGGCCCAGCAACTGCTCGAACTCGTTGAGCAGCAGGTTGCCCGCGTCGTCGATCGGAGCCACCTTGAGGATCGCTCCGGTCTTCTGCGAAATCAGCTGCCACGGAACGATATTCGCGTGATGCTCCAGATGGGTGATGACGATCTCGTCACCCGGCTGCAGGTGCTTGCCGCCCCACGCGTGCGCCACCAGGTTGATCGCCTCGGTGGTTCCGCGGACGAACACGATGTTCTCCGAGCTCGGCGCACCGATGAATTCGGCAACGGTGTCGCGCGCTTCCTCGTAGGCATCGGTAGCCCTGGCCGCCAATTCGTGTGCGGCGCGGTGGATGTTGGAGTTCTCGTGGGAGTAGAACTTCACCAGCCGGTCGATCACCACCTGCGGCTTCTGCGTGGTAGCCGCGTTGTCGAACCAGATCAGCGGCTTGCCGTGGATGACCTCTTTGAGGATCGGGAAGTCCGCCCGCACCGCATTGACGTCGAACACCTCGTGGTCGTCGCTCAGTTGCGGTACCGGATCGGCGGCGGTGAGGAAGTGATAGTTGCCTTCATCGCCGGCCGGGACGTCCGGCGCACCGGGAACGGTGTCCGTCCACCCCAGCTCAGGAACCGACGGGGCACCTGTCGGCCATGACGGCGCCGATCCGCGCGGAGCCACCGGGGCCGTCGGCACGCCGCCGGCCAGCACGCCCGGCAGCGTCGGGACGATGCCTTCGGTGGGGACGGCAAATGCGCTGAGGTCGGCCGGCACGTACGGATCGGCGACGCCTACCGAGGTGGCCGCAGTGGAGGGTCCTGCCGTCGTATCCGGCACGTTGCCCCGCGGGGCTACCGGAACCGCCTGGGGCGGCAGCTCCGGCTCCGGTGACGTCGGAGCGGGAACGTAGACGTCGGAGACGCCGAGCAGCGGAACCGGCACCGGATACTGATCCGCGGCGCCGACCGCCGTTTGACCTGCCGAGGCAGCCGCCGTCGTATCAGGCGCATTGCCCCGCGGCGCGAGCGGCGCCGACTGCGGCGGACTGTCGAAACCGGGCCTGATGCTGGCTGCGTAGAGCTGGCTGGCCAGCGCCGAAAGTTCCGCAGAGCTAAGAGGCAAGTCGCTTTCGGCGTCTACCGCGCGGTGCTCACTTGTACTCATGGAATCGGTCCACCGCAACGCCATCGAGAACGGCGAGCGCGTCGTCGGTGAGCACGGCCAAGGAGGTGTACAGCGTCACCAGGTACCGGGCGATCGCGGACTCGTTGATCCCGGTGAACCGCACCGACAGGCCCGGGGCCTGCTCGCCGACCAGGCCGGGCTGGAACAGCCCCACCACACCCTGACGCTCTTCACCGGTGCGGACCAGGATGAACTTGGTCGTGCTCTTGTCCACCGGCACCTTGTCCGACGGGATGATCGGGATGCCACGCCAGGTGATGAACTGCGCGCCGAACAGGCTCACGACCACCGGCGGCACGCCGCGACGCGTGGCTTCGCGACCGAACGCGGCGACGCCGAGCGGGTGGGTCAGGAAGAAGCTCGGGGTCTTCCACACCTTGGTGATCAGCGCGTCGAGGTCGTCCGGGGTGGGCGGACCGGTCAGTGTCTGGATGGTCTGCTCGGGCGTCGCCTGGGCGAGCAGACCGTATTCGGGGCTGTTGACCAGCTCGAATTCCTGGCGCTCCTTGATGGTCTCGATGGTCAGCCGCAGTTGCTGGGTGACCTGGTCGTGCGGGCTGGAGTACAGGTCGGACACCCGGGTGTGGATGTCGAGCAGGGTGGCGATCGTCCGCAGCGTGTACTCGCGCGGGTTGGTCTCGTAATCGACGTAGGTCTCGGGCAGCGGTCCTTCAGCGCCCGCACCCTCTTCGGCCTTGACCGCGACCTGCTCGGGGTTGACCACCCGGTTCACCCGGTAGATACCCGCCTCCACCGGCACCCAGCTGAGCAGGTGCAGTAGCCAGCGCGGCGTAATGGTGGAAAGTTGGGGAACGGTCTTCGTCGCGTTTGCTAGCTGCCTGGCTCCAAGATCGCCAAGTGCTTGTGACTCGTTCTGAGCCGACGTCATCGGGGTCCTTCCGTCGTTAAGTGCTGACCGGTATCGGGTCGCAGGACAACCGACCAAAAGAAGCGCCGCGGCGAGCCGGGCCAAGTATAAAACTCAGCCTGATTTTTATCTCGGCGAGGGTGCACATTCAGGCGGTCGAAAAGTCCCGGGTCGGATCATGCCCTATAGTGGCGACATGCAACACGCCGCACAGCCGCGCCTTGCCCCCTCGCGCTGCCTCGCCGTGATCTGTTGTTGCTGTTGTTGTCGTTGATTTCCTGACGCCCTTCTGACGCTGTAGAAATCTTCGCGCTTCCCCGCTTCAGGGCGATTACCTCCGCATGGCCGGAGCAATCGAATTGCGCACCGTTCCAAAGTCTTTCAGGAAGCTCAAGCAACAATGACCATTCTGTTCTCCAGCCACGCCGCGACCGGACGGCTAACCTCGCAGCGCCGCGTCGCGGCCCGCCCGACCACCGAACTGTCACGCCTGACTCGCTACCGCGGCGGCACTTATTCGCACACGGTGGAAAAAGTCGTCTTCACCGACGGCACTGCGGCGCGCACCGACCTGATTCGGCTCAATCCCAACGTGCCGGCCTACTCGCTTGACTTCACCGGGGTCTCGCCTCACCACCCGTCGCGCTACCAGCCGGGCACCTGGTCGGACCTGCCCCATCTGCGCGCATCAGGCAACGAGGCCGAGGTTGACTGGATCCTGCGCCACTCGTACCCGCTGCTGCCCACCGCCGAGCTGAGCCAGCGGGTGCGCGACGCCGGCTACCCGATCGGGACCGCCAACATCAGCGAGCACGAAGCGATCGCCGCCACCCAGGCCGCGATCTGGTACCTGACCAACGGGCTGGCCCTGGACACCCGGCCGCTCAACGTGCCGATCGCCGTCCACCGCACCCGTAGTGGGATCACCACTTTCGAATTCGACGGCGAGCCGCAACTGGGTGGCTATTCGGTGTGGTCGCGGTCCAGCGCGGAACTGCGACTGCAGAAATCGTCGAATGGGCTTGTATGGCACGATGTTTCGGGATCTCTGCTGACGACCGGCAGCGATGCCGGCCGCTATCAGCGCACGCTGGGCGAAGGCAGCACGTTGTCGGCCAGCAGCCACGGCCGCGGCGGACGTGGGTACCGCTACTACCGGCTGATCACCACCTCCCAGACACCCACGCCGAGAATCGAGCACGTCAGTTTCTGGCTGACCGGTGCACGGCATTACCGCAACTCGGACAAAGTGGTCCACCTGTACAACTACCTGCTCGCCGGCGCGTCAGCGGCCGCTCGCAGAACGCAACAACGGGTCGTTGAGCCGGCGCTCATCGATACCCAAGCCATCGCCTATGCCGACCTGCTCGGCCCCTTCCAGGTGACTACCCCGCTGACGATCGACGCCTCGGACGGACACCAGGTCGTCGACGCGGACGGATTTGCCCTCAGTGCCGTCACGCCCGGCAGCGATTTCTACCTGCGTCGAGCGCCGGGCTCGTCGACCGCGACATTGACCGCGAAAACTCCGAGCGGTCTGCACGGACGCGTCCTGACCGGTGTGGCGTTGGACCCCGCGGCACAACGGTTTACCCCCGTTGCGCTAGCCATCCCCACCGAGACAGCCATAGAGTTCGACATAAGCTGGGAGGCCGACGACCTTTGATCCGCGACCGTGGGAGCGAATCGTAAATGAGCATTGCCGAAGACGTCACACAACTAGTCGGAAACACGCCGCTGGTGCGGCTGCGCCGGGTAACCGAAGGTGCTGTGGCCGATGTGGTCGCCAAGCTCGAGTACTTCAATCCCGCGGGCAGTGTCAAGGACCGCATCGGGGTCGCGATGCTCGACGCCGCCGAAGAAGCCGGGCTGATCAAGCCGGACACCATCATCCTCGAGCCCACGAGCGGCAACACCGGTATCGCGCTGGCGATGGTCGCGGCCGCACGCGGCTACAAGCTGGTCTTGACCATGCCCGACACGATGAGCATCGAACGCCGAGTGTTGTTGCGCGCGTACGGTGCCGAGCTCGTTTTGACTCCGGGGAAAGACGGCATGCCGGGCGCGATCGCCAAGGCTGAGGAGCTGGCCAAGAGCGACCAGCGCTACTTCGTGCCGCAACAGTTCGAGAACCCGGCCAACCCGGCTATCCACCGCGCCACCACCGCCGAAGAGGTGTGGACGCAAACGGACGGCAAGATCGACTTCTTCATCTCGGGCGTGGGCACCGGCGGCACGATCACCGGTGTCGCGCAGGTGCTCAAAGAGCGCAAGCCGGACGTCAAATTCATCGCCGTCGAACCGTCCGCGTCGCCGGTGTTGTCCGGCGGGCAGAAGGGACCACACCCGATTCAGGGCATCGGCGCCGGGTTCATCCCGCCGGTGCTCGACCAAGACCTCGTCGACGAAGTCATCACCGTCGACAATGACGATGCGCTCACCCTGGCTCGCCGGCTGGCCGCCGAAGAGGGGTTGTTGGTCGGAATCTCTTCGGGCGCAGCGGTAGTCGCCGCACTGCAGGTTGCTCGGCGGCCGGAGAACAAGGGCAAGCTCATCGTCGTGGTCCTCCCCTCCTCCGGAGAGCGGTACTTGAGCACTGTGCTGTTCTCCGATTTGGCGGACTAGCCATGCTCGCCGCGTTCCGGGACGACATCCAAGCGGCAAAGGACCGTGATCCCGCCGTCCCCAGCACATTGCAGGTCGTGTTCGCCTACCCGGGCGTGCACGCGATCTGGGGCCACCGGATCAGTCACTGGTTGTGGGGTCGTGGCGCGAAAGTGGCCGCACGAACGCTCGGTGAGATCACCCGAATTCTGACCGGGGTGGACATCCATCCCGGCGCGGTCATCGGCAGGCGGTTGTTCATCGACCACGCGACCGGAGTGGTCATCGGCGAGACCGCGGAGATCGGTGACGACGTCACCATCTACCACGGCGTCACGCTCGGCGGAACCGGCGCAGAGACCGGGAAGCGCCACCCGACCATCGGGGACCGGGTGGTGATCGGCGCCGGCGCGAAGGTTCTCGGCGCGATCAAGGTCGGCGACGACAGCCGGATCGGCGCCAATGCCGTTGTGGTCAAAGAAGTTCCGAGCAGTGCCGTCGTGATCGGAGTTCCCGGGCAGGCCATCAGCCATCACGGTTCGAGCGGCAGCGACGCTGCTATCCCCGACCTGGTCGGGATCAGCCTGCAGTCGCTGCTCACCAGGGTCGCCAAACTCGAGTCGCAAGCCGACTCACCGCAGACCGGCCGCGTGATCCGGCCGCCGGAAGCCGGTGTGTGGCACGGCGAGGATTTCTCGATCTAAGCCGCGCCCGACTCTTCCCAGGCGCCGTACCCGCCGAGCAGATCGCCCACATTCTCGAAGCCCGCGGCACGAAGCACACTGGCGGCCACCAGCGAGCGGTAACCGCTGGCGCAGTAGGTGACCACCGGCGCTGTGCGGTCAAGGCTTTCGAACGAGTCGGTGAGTGTGGGCAGTGGGATCTCCTGTGCCCCTGGAACGACGCCGTCCTCCGTCTCCCCCGGGTTGCGCACATCGACCAGCTGCAGACCGGGCTCGTCATTGAGCAATTCCGCCAACTGCCCGGGCGTGAAGCGCGCCGCGGTCTCGACCAAATTCGGGTGCCGCGTGAAAACACTTGCCAAGTCGTCTAATTGGCCGACAACTCGGTCCAACCCGACGCGGGCGAGACGGATCTTGGACTCCCGCGCGATCTTGGTATCACCGACCAGGACGATGTCGCGATCGGGCGGAAAGACCTGCCCGGCGCTTTCGGCGAACCGGCCCGCCAGCCCGACGTTGACCGCACCGCGCAGGTGACCGCGTGCGTACTCGGCCGGGTCTCGGGCGTCCAGCAGAATCGCCCCCACCGCCGCGTGCCGTCGCACCTCGTTGATGCCCAGTAGCGGCGGCGGGTTGCCGTCGAGCAGCGGGCGTTGCTCGCGGTTGCGCACCGAGTCGAACTGGAAATAGCGCGGTTGTGGCGACTGCCCCTCGGTGATCGAGGCGACGAACTCATCGACGTCCGCAATCTGCAGGGCGTAGTTGTCGCGGCGTTGGTCGCCGATTGTCGAACTGGTATCGCTGGAGATCTGTTTGCCGCAGGCCGAGCCGGCCCCGTGTGCGGGGAACACGCGAGTGGCGTCGGGCAGCGTCAAGAGCTTTGCCGTGCAGAGACGCGTGGAGTGAACGGGCCAATGCGTCGGAGGAAAGCCCCTCGCCGGACAGCAAGTCGGGCCGGCCCACATCGCCGACGAACAGGGTGTCACCGGTGAGTACGCCGTAGGGCACCTCGTCGTCAGGGTGCTCGTAGACCACGACGGAGATCGACTCCGGGGTGTGACCGGGTGTCGCGAGAATCTCTAAGCTGACTTCTCCCAACGATATTCGCTGGCCGTCGCGCAGCGGATCCACCGGGAACTCCAGGTCGGCTTCTTCGCCGTAGCTGATCTGCGCCCCGGTGGCGGCGGCCAGCTCCAAGTGCCCGGTAAGGAAATCGGCGTGGATATGGGTCTCGATAACCCGCTCGATCTTCAGTCCGTGTTCGGCGGCTTCGGTCAGATAGACGTCGATGTCGCGGCGGGGGTCCACGACCACCGCCCGGCCGGTCGTCTCATCCCCGATCAGATACGACCCCTGCGACAAGCAGTCCAGGTAATACTGCGTGAAGATCATCGGTCCGGCTCCCAACCCTCGTGACACCTGTCTAAAAGAAGTTTCCCGGCGACGGGGTCCACCAGCAATTTGAAATCAACGTGAGTTCAAGACATGCCTGCTCAGCCGACGATTAACGTCCGGGCACGCTGACTTCGTCGAACGAACCGATCCAGTGGTGCGGCGGGCGCGGGGCATTCGGTTCGCCAGGGCGCAACACGCCGAGCACCGACCATCCGGCGGCTGCGGCGGCGTCGAGCTCGTCGGGATGGTCGGACAGAAAAAGGATCTGCCGGGCCGCGACGCCGATGGCTTCGGCGATGGCGTGGTAGGAGGAACTGTCCCGTTTGGCGCCGGCGTTGGCCAGATCGAACCAGCCGCTGATCAACGGCGCCAGGTTGCCGCCGCGCGCAAAGGTGAACCAATCCTGTTGGTTGCGAACCGAACCCGAGGAGTACACGTACAACGAGATACCGTCGGCATGCCAGGACGCCAGCGCCGCCGGTACGTCGTCGAAGAACTCGCCGTGCAGATCACCGCTGCGGAAACCCGCTGCACACACCAGCCCCTGCGCAATCTTCAACGGCGCCGCCTTGACGTCGGATTCCAGCCAGCCGCAAAGGATTTCGGCTACCTCGGCAGCGCCGGCGTCGGCGCGGCCCGACAATTCGCGGGTATCGGCGATCACCGCGTCCGCCGCACCGCCCTGGTGTGTGATCAGCCACGGCCCGAGGTGGCGCCGGGTGTAGTCATAGAGCTGTTCGCGGACCGAATCCGTCGGGCTGGTGGTGCCCTCGATGTCGATGACGATCGCGGAGATCACGTCGCGACGAGTTGGTCGAGCGTCGGGAAGCGCTGCCCGATCGGGTCGCCGCTGAACTCGGCGATCCAGCCGTCTTGCCGCTCGAAGAATCGGATCGCCGCGAAGCTCGGGTCCGAACCCATGTCGAACCAATGCCGGGTACCGGCGGGCACGCTCAGCAGGTCACCGCTTTCGCACACCACCGCAAACACTTCCGGTTCCAGATGCAGATAGAAGCAGGCTCGCCCGGCGACGAAGAAGCGCACTTCGTCTTCGGCGTGGCTGTGCTCGGCGAGGAACGTCGACCGGGCAGCGGCCGCTGTGGCGGGCCATTGGGGGTCGCCGTGGTCGGGGTGCAACGCAGCGACGTCGATGTGCCGGTAGCGGCCGTCGGCGTTGATTGCGGCAACCTGCTCGGCGTGCTCGGCCAGGATCTGCTCGGCCGGCTGCGTCGGATCCAGGCCGGCAGCCACCGGGCTGCGGTCGAAATCGATTCCGCGCGCGGCGAGTTGGTTGCGAATCAGGTCCGCCTCATCGGTGCGCAACCGCACCTGATCGGCGTCGTTGTCGGCCATTACCTGCAGCAGCGTCATTCGGTCCCTATCTCGCGACGTCCGGTCAGCGTCACCAATTCGCACATCGCTTCCAGACATTCGACTCGGTCACGGGCTTGGGCAAGATCGGCGCCCCACGCGGTGATCCCGTGGCCGGCGATGAACAGTACCGGCGGAGCCTGTGGATGCCTCATCAGGTGCTGCTCGACGTCATCACCAACGCGTGCGACGTCGGAATGATTCGTGAAAACCGGGATGGTGATGGTCTCTGCGGTGCCGAGTCCTTTGATCAGCTCGTAACCGCTGAACGTCAAAGCCTCTGCGGCACCGGCACTCTGAGCGCTCGAGTGCGGTGCGTGGACGTGGACGACCGCCTCGGCGTCGGTGGCCCGGTAGATCGCGGTGTGAATGGCGGTTTCTGCCGACGGGCGGCGGCTGCCCGACACCCGTTGTGAATCGGCGACTCGCACCGTCACCATGTCACCGGCCGTCAACTCCCCCTTGGACAGCCCGCTACCGGTGATGACCGCCGTCTGCCCGGTGCGCACCGAGATGTTGCCCGCCGTGCCGGGCATCCAGCCGCGGGCATACAGGCCTTGCGCGATATCGGCGATCTGTTGGCCGGCAACGGTATTCGGCTCGCCGATCGGGCCGTTCTCGGTGACGACCGCGGTGATCAGCTCCGGCGGGGTGACGTCGAAGGCGGGGTTGAATGCGTCCGTGCCGGCCGGGGCGGTGGCGACGCTGCCGACGTGGGTGATTTCGTTGGCGGCCCGCTGCTCGACGACGATCTCGCTGCCGGTCGCGGTCGCCGAGTCGCGCGTCGATTCGGGCGCGACCACGATGAACGGGATGCTGTGCCGGTGCGCGGCGACCGCCAGCGCGTAGGTGCCGATCTTGTTGGCGACCGACCCGTCGGCGGTGATGCGGTCCGCGCCGACCAGCACGCAGTCGACCTGGCCGGTGGCCATCGCCCACGCCGCCGCGGAGTCGATGGTCAACCGGTGCGCAATGCCGGCCTCGGCCAGCTCCCACGCGGTCAGGCGGGCGCCCTGTAGCAGCGGCCGGGTTTCGTCGACCAGCACCTCGGCGACCTTGCCGCGGGAGTGCAGCACCCGCACCGCGCCTAACGCGGTGCCGAACGCGGTGGTGGCCAGCCGACCGGTGTTGCAGTGCGTGAGCACGCGAAGCGGCCGGTCGGGGCACAGCCGCAGCACCAGGTCGGCCGCGTGCGTCGCACAGTGCCGGTTGGCCTCGGCGTCCTCGGACAGCATCTGGCGGGCCTCGGCGAGCACGGCATCCGCACCGGCGGGCAGCGCGGCCAGCGCTCGGCGAACGCCCCAGGCCAGGTTTACCGCGGTGGGCCGGGCCGACGCGATCCGCTGCGCCTCCGAGGTCGCCTTCTCGGTATCGCCGGCATGTGTGTAGGACGCCAATGCCACCCCGAAAGCCCCGGCCACGCCGAGTGCCGGGGCTCCCCGGATGGCCAGCGTCGTGATTGCGTCGATCACCTCGTCGACCGTGGTGAGCCGCAACCAGCGGAATTCGTCGGGCAGCGCGCGCTGATCGATGGCCAGTAGGGCGCCGTCGGCCCAGCCGATCGAGGCCTCCCCGACCGACGCGGATCCCGACTCGCGTGTCGTCACAGACCCATCCAACCTCGTCGTTGAGCACTCGGCCAGCACACTTAACAGGACAACCGTGCTGATCTGGAACACAATGAATCGATGCGATTGCTTTTTGCCCTGGCCAGCACCGCCATCACCGTCGGCTTGGCCGTGCCGGCGCTCGCGGACCCGCCGCCTCCGAGCGTGCCGGACAACCCGGCCGCCGACGCGACTTTCCTGGACTCACTCAACAAGGCCGGCATGTCCTACACCAACGGCTCCAGCGCCATCGCGGCCGGGAAGATGGCCTGCGACCTGATGAATTCGGGCACCTCGGAGAAGGACGTCGTCGACAAGTTGAGCATGCTCAACCCGGGCTTGAATTCCGGCGGTGCGATGAAGTTCGCCGCGCTGGCGTCGAGCGCCTACTGCCCGGACTACCTGAACAAGTCGAGCGCGCCGACCAAAAGCTCGTCACCGTTCGGCGGATTCGGCGGTCGCTAGCAACACTGGCTCCCCCGGGTGGACTCGAACCACCAACCCTCCGGTTAACAGCCGAATGCTCTGCCAATTGAGCTACAGGGGACTGCTAGGTGCCCGCGGATACGTCGGCGCGGAACGAGTGATGACTCTAGCGTACCGGCGTGCGCACGCCCAACCAGACCGATCGCCCGCCGAGCGGCGCATGTTCCTCGCTATGGGGCAGGATGGACGCACACCTGCCAAACCTGGGAAGGGACCGTTTTGATCCGCTACGTCGTCGTGCTGGGACTGGGCTATGTGTTGGGCACGCGGGCCGGTCGGCGTAGGTATGAGCAGATCGTCGGGACCTATCAGGCACTGACCGCCAGCCCCGCCGCCAAGTCGGTGATCGACGCCGGCCGGCGCAAGCTCGCCAACCGGGTCTCGCCGGACGCGCGGATGGTGACCCTGGCCGAGATCGACGACGGAACCAGCGTGGTCGAGCGCCGAGAATCTCAGTCCTGACGATCGCAAGCGCGGCGCAGCCGGGCGCAGCGGGTCGTCAGTCGAAATTCCCAGCGGACCGCCCATCTCAGGCAGTGAGATCGTCGCCGCTGGCTTGCTCGAGCAGGCTGCGCCGGTAAGCCTCCATCGCGACCAGATCGCCGAACAGTGCGTGATATTCGTCGCCCTGCTCCACCGGCGACATCCGCTGCAGCTTCGACTTGATCTCGGCGATCTGTCTTCCTACCCAGGCCCCTTGCAGTCGCGCTATCACCCCGGTAATCGACTTGCGTAACAACTCTTCCTCGTGCACCCGGATGGTCTCGACGCTGAGCTCGTTGACCAGGCTCAAGACCGCCGGCGTTCGTGACTGTTTGCGAACGGCGTCCACCCAGTCGGTGCCGGTCATGCCGCCGCTGGTTCCGCCTGCGGCGATGACGGCGGCATGCACGGCCGAATATCCGGGATGAGTGAAAGACTCGGGCGGCAGGGCATCGAAGAGTGGCCCGGTCAGCGCCGGATACTGCAGAACGGACTTGAGCGCTTCTCGCTGCGGTTGCAGCACTGGGTCTTTGGGATCCGGTCGGGCAACCGAGGCCACCTTGGCCGTCTGGTTCTGCCGTGACTGTTCATATCGGCCCGCGCCGCGACGCCCGGCACCGCCGCTGGCGTCCCGCCTGGCTTCGCGTTCGCACCAGCCGAATGACCTCGGGAATGTCGTCAGACCAGCCCACCCATCCAGCGAGCTGCCGCGCGTATTCGTCGCGCAGTGTCGGTTCCTTGATTCGCGCCACCATGGGAACCCCCGAGCCGCAGGGCCGCCTCCCTGCCTTCCAGCGAATCGAGGTCCAGCTCTTCGACGGCCGACCGAATCCCGAACTCGAACAACGGTTTACGCTTCGCGACCAGATCAGCGAGCGCTTTATCGCCCAGCTTCAGGCGTAGATCGCAGGGATCCATGTCACCGGGAGCCACCGCTACGAACGATTGACCGGCCAGCTGTTGTTCGCCGTTGAGGGCTTTGAGTGCGGCCGCGCGCCCGGCCTCGTCACCGTCGAAAACGTAGATCAACTCCGCGGGAGCGAACGGATCTTCCATCATGAGCCGGCGAAGCATCGCCAGGTGCTCGTCGCCGAAAGCCGTGCCGCAGGCTGCCACCGCGGTTTTCACCCCGGACGCGTGCATCGCCATCACGTCGGTGTAGCCCTCGACCACGACGGCCTGATGGCCTTTGGCGATGTCGCGCTTGGCCAGGTCGATGCCGAACAATACCGACGACTTCTTGTACAGCAGCGTCTCTGGCGTGTTGACGTACTTGGCTTCCATCGGGTCGTCGTCGAACAGCCGTCGCGCGCCGAACCCGATCACCTCCCCGGACGACGACCGGATCGGCCACAGCAGCCGGCGATGGAACCGGTCCATCGGGCCGCGGCGGCCCTCGCGGGACAGTCCCGCCGCTTCGAGCTCCTTGAATTCGAAACCCTTGCGCAGCAAGTGCTTTGTCAGAGTGTCCCAGCCCGACGGCGCGAAGCCGCAGCCGAACTGACGGGCGGTGTCGGCGTCGAAATTCCGCTCGGTCAGGTACTTTCGCGCCGGCTGTGCCTCCGGCGACTCGAGCGCCGCCGCATAGAACGCCTGCGCCTCGGCGTTGGCGGCGATCAGCCGGCTGCGACTCCCGCGGTCGCGCTGCACGTTGGTGGTCGTGCTTCCGGTGTAGCTGATCGTGTGCCCGATCCGGTCGGCCAGCAGCTCGACGGCCTCGACGAAGCTGACGTGTTCGATCTTCTGGATGAAGGCATAGACGTCGCCGCCCTCGCCGCAGCCGAAGCAGTGGAAGTGACCGTGGGCGGGTCGCACATGGAACGACGGCGACTTCTCGTCGTGGAACGGGCAGAGGCCCTTCATCGAATCCGCGCCCGCCCTGCGCAGTTGGACGTAGTCGCCGACGACGTCCTCGATGCTGACTCGTTCGCGGATGGCGGCGATATCGCGATCAGAGATGCGGCCGGCCATCGGCACAGTGTAGAGCCGCTCGCGCCGGGTTTACCCGGTGCCGATCACGCCGCAGGCGAATCGCTTCTCGGCATCGGGGCTGTCGTCGGCGCCGTGCAGCAGCAGCGCCGTCTTGCTGCCGGCCAGCAGCTGGTCCCGGGTGAACGCGTCGGTGGTGGTCACCAGGTACGCAGCGCCGTTTTGGCGGACTTCCAAGGGGTCGAGGTCGCCGCTCATCGGCTCCCCGGTGTGGCCGGGCGCCTGGAAGTGCATGCCGGCCGACAGGAAGTCACCGAGCGCGCCGGGCGTCATCGGGTCGACCGAGTTCGGCTCGCATTTCCCGACGGCGTGGATGTGCATCTTGTGAAATCCCGGCGTCAGGATGTGGTCGGCGGTGGTCTTCACGGTGATCGTGGCGAAGCCGTTGGCGAATTCGAAGGTTGCGGTGGCGACCGACCGGCCGTCGGCGGTGTGCAGCTGCGCGCTGAGGGTCTGGGCGCTCGGCGCCGGAGTGCTCGTCGTGCTCGCGTTGGACGGCTCCTGGTGCGGGCTACACGCGCTGAGTCCGGCGACAGACAGTCGCGACAGACAGTGCGGCGATGACGAGTGAAGGCTTGAGCATGGCCACGACCTTAGTCGGCCGGGTTACGGATGGGCGGCCGCGATGCGTTCGAGACGTCCCTCGGTGTAGGAGGCGATCTGGTCGACGATCACGCGGAGCCGGCCACCGTCGTCGGCGGCGGCGTTGAAGGCCGGGACGTAGATCGGGTCAAGCGTGTTGGGCGCTCCGGCCAGCAACGCCTCGGCCACCCGGTGGATGCGCTCCCGTTGGGTGGCCTGGATTTCCTGGTGCCGCGGATCGGACATGATGAACTGCAACGCCAGCGTTTTCAGCAGGGCGACCTCGGCTCGCACCACCGCCGGCACGGACAGCGCTGCCTGATAGCGGGCCAGCGGTCCGGAACCGGCGTCGGCGCGGGTGGCCGCGATCGCCGCCGATGCGAACCGGCCGACCAGCTCGCTGGTCATCCGCTTGAGCGAAACCGCGGCCGACAAGGTCGCGTCGTATTTGCCGACCGCGGCAACCGCGGGGAGCCCCGCCAGCCGATGCGCCGCACCGGTCAGGTCATCGGCGCGAACCCCGGGGAAGTCGCGCTCGCCGAGTTTGGCCAGCGCGGCGGCTTCGTCGTCGTCGGCCAGTACGCGAAGGTCGATGCGCCCGGAGACGACGCCGTCCTCGACATCGTGCACCGAATAGGCGACGTCGTCGGCCCAGTCCATCACCTGAGCCTCCAAGCAGGGCCGATCCGCGGGAGCGCGGTCGCGCATCCACCCCGCCGCCTCGCGGTCGACGTCGTAGAAACCGAATTTGCGCCGATGCCCGTCCCGCGGCCACGGATATTTGGTGACCGCGTCCAGCGCCGCCCGGGTCAAGTTGAGACCGACGCTATGTCCTTGCCGGTCAAGCACTTTAGGCTCCAGACCGGTCAGGATCCGGAAGTTCTGCGCATTTCCCTCGAAGCCTCCGTGGGCGGCCGCGACCTCGTCGAGGGCCTGCTCGCCGTTGTGCCCGTAGGGCGGGTGCCCGATGTCGTGCGCCAGACCGGCCATGTCGACGAGATCGGGATCGCATCCCAGCCCGATGGCCATCCCCCGCCCGATCTGGGCCACCTCCAGCGAGTGCGTCAGCCGCGTCCGGGGGGTGTCGCCTTCCCGCGGTCCGACGACCTGCGTCTTGTCCGCGAGCCGGCGTAACGCGGCGCTGTGCAGAACCCGCGCGCGGTCCCGGGCGAAATCGGTGCGGAGCTGACCTCCGGTGCCCGGCAAGCCCGCTGTCTTCGGCGCCTCGGGCACTACCCGCTGGCGGTCGAAGTCGTCGTAGGGGTCTTGCTGCGTCATCGACGCACAGTCTGCCAGCCAGATCGATTGCTTCTAGACCCCGCTTCGAGGCGGGGCTAGATTGTCGAGCATGAGCACCCTCCGCCGCTTGGTCGCCGTGTTCATGGCGATGCTGATCACCGCGCTCACCGGACTCGTCGCCGCGCCGTGCGCCACTGCCCGGCCACCGTTTCGGCTATCCGGCTACATCACCGACGACGTCGGCGCGTTGAGCGCCGCGGGCCGCTCGGCGGTTGAGTCCGCCAGCGGCAAGCTGTACTCCGACCGCCGGATCCAGCTGTGGGTGGTGTTCGTGGACAGCTTCTCCGGACAGCCGGCCGTCAGCTGGGCGGACAGCACGCGCGCCGCTAGCGATCTCGGCGACTTCGACGCGATGCTGGCCGTGGCGACCGTCGACCACTCCTACGCATTCCGGATTCCGAACCGCGTGAAGACGATCAGCGCCGCCCAGGTCGACGATCTGCGGCGGAACCAGATAGAGCCCGCGCTGCGCCGCGGCGACTGGAGCGGCGCCGCGGTCGCGGCGGCCAACGGCCTGGACCGTGGCCCGCAGTCGGCGAGTTCGGCGCCGCTGCTGATCGGGCTGGGCGTGATCATCGTCGCGGTCGTGGCGCTGTACGTGTTCACCCGTTGGCGGCGCCGCCGACGGCGGGCCGCCGAGTTGGCCGCGGCCAAACGGGTCGACGCCACCGACCCCGACGCATTGGCGAGCCTGTCGCTGGGCGCGCTGGACGATCTGTCGCGGTGGAAAGTCGTCGACGTCGACAACGCCGTGCGCACCAGCGCCAACGAGCTCGCGCTGACGATCGAGGAGTTCGGCGAGCAGCGTACCCAGCCTTTCACCCGCGCGATTGAGGCCGCCAAATCGGCTCTGGCCCAAGCATTCTCAGTCCGGCAACAACTCGATGACGCGATTCCCGAGACACGGCAACGCCGGCGCGAGCTGCTGACCGAGGTCATCGTCGCCGCGGCGCGCGCCGATCGAGAGCTGGAGTCGCAGCGCGACGCTTTCGAAGAGATGCGAGACCTGGTAGTCAACGCGCCGTCTCGCCTGGACGCGCTGACCCAGCAGGTCGTCGAACTGACCGCTCGCATCGAACCGGCAGAACAACGGATGACGGAGCTGCACAACGAATTCGGCTCTGCCGCGCTGGCCTCGGTGGCCACCAACGTGACGACCGCCAAAGACCGGCTGGCGTTTGCCGAGCAGAATCTCGGTCAGGCCCGCGAGAAGGCGTCCAAGCCGGTCAGCGGTGAGCAGAGTTCCCTCGTCGACGCGGTGCATGCCGCCGAATCCGCACTGGGGCAAGCCCGCTCATTGCTCGACGCGGTCGACAGCGCCGCCAGCGACATCCGGCACGCGGTCGCGACGTTGCCGTCGTTGACTGCCGACATCCAATCCGGAATCGAGCACGCCGACACCGCACTGCGCAACGCCGGGAAAACCAAGGCGCCGCATCTCCGGGATCTGGCCGCCGCCCGAGACGCGGCGGCCAGTGCTCTGGACGCGGCGCACCGCAGTGGCTCCCCGGACCCGCTCGCCTCGTTCACCGCACTGACCAAGGCAAACGCCGAGCTGAATCGGTTGCTGGCCACCGTCATCGAGGAGGAGGCCGCCGCGCAGCGGCTCACCCGCACGCTGGAGCAAGCGTTGTCCACCGCACAGTCGCGGGTGCAGGCCGTGTCGGACTACATCGACAATCGACGGGGCAGCGTCGGGCCCGAGGCACGAACGCGACTGTCCGAGGCGAGCCGCCAGATCGATGCCGCGCAAGACACGAAGGCGACCGACCTCAACGAGGCAATGACTCACGCCAACAACGCCGCGTCCTGGCCGCGCAGGCCCAGTCGCTGGCCGAGTCCGACGCTCAGTCCGCGCAGATGGCCTACACCTCGCGCTACGGCAGCGGCGGTCACACCGGCGCCATGATGGGCGGCATCATCATCGGCGACATGCTTGCGTGCCATCGCGGCGGCTTCGGTGGCGGCTGGGGCGGCGGCGGCTGGGGTCCGACGTCCTTCGGCGGTTCGGGCTCCTCCGACGGCGGCTTCATGGGCGGCGGCGGGCGGTTTTGAGGTAGGCACGGCAGCCCACCACGCCCTAGTGAGCCGCCGCGCCGACGCCCTCATCATATTGACCATGTGACCAATAGGTGGGAAGGATTTGCGAAACTTGTCCCCGGCACCTTCGGTCGCCGGCCGTTTAGCAGCCGCGCAGGCGCGACCCCAGATAGTCGAGCACCCCGTCGATGGTCACCCGTTCCTGCGTCATGGCATCGCGTTCGCGGATGGTGACGGCGTGGTCGTCGAGTGAGTCGAAATCCAGCGTCACGCAGTAGGGCGTCCCGATCTCGTCCTGGCGCCGATAGCGGCGCCCGATCGCGCCGGCGTCGTCGAACTCGACGTTCCAGCACTTGCGCAACTCGGCGGCCAGATCGCGGGCTTTGGGGCTCAGGTCGGCGTGCCGGGACAGCGGCAGCACCGCGGCTTTCACCGGCGCCAGCCGTGGATCGAGGCGCAGCACGGTCCGCTTGTCCACGCCGCCTTTGGCGTTGGGCGCTTCGTCCTCGTGGTACGCGTCGATCAAGAACGCCATGAACGACCGGGTCAGCCCTGCCGCGGGCTCGATCACGTACGGCGTGTAGCGGGTATCGCTGGCCTGGTCGTAGTAGGACAGGTCGACACCGGAATGCTTTGCGTGCGTGGATAAGTCGAAGTCGGTGCGGTTGGCCACACCTTCGAGCTCGCCCCAGGGGTTGCCGGAGAAACCGAACTTGTACTCGATGTCGACCGTGCGGTCGGAGTAGTGCGAAAGCTTGTCCTTGGGGTGCTCGTAGAGCCGGAGATTGTCCGGGTTGATGCCCAGATCGACATACCACTGGTGGCGGGTGTCGATCCAGTACTGGTGCCATTGCGCGGCGGTCGACGGCTCGACGAAGAACTCCATCTCCATCTGCTCGAACTCGCGGGTGCGGAAGATGAAGTTGCCCGGCGTGATCTCGTTGCGGAAACTCTTGCCGATCTGGCCGATGCCGAACGGCGGCTTGCGGCGCGACGTCGTCACCACGTTGGCGAAGTTCACGAAGATGCCCTGCGCGGTCTCGGGGCGCAGATAGTGCAGCCCCTCTTCGCTCTCGATCGGGCCGAGGTAGGTCTTGAGCATCATGTTGAATTCGCGCGGCTCGGTCCACTGACCTTTGGTGCCGCAGTCGGGGCAGACGATCTCGCTCATCGGTACGTCATCAGGCTGGCCACCCTTTTTGAGGGCATAGGCCTCCTGCATGTGGTCTTGCCGGTGCCGCTTGTGGCAGTTCAGACATTCCACCAGCGGGTCGTTGAAGACCTCGACGTGGCCGGAGGCCACCCACACCTCGCGCGGCAGGATGATCGAGGAATCCAGACCGACGACGTCGTCGCGGCCGGTCACGACCGAGCGCCACCACTGCCGCTTGACGTTCTCCTTGAGCTCCACGCCCAGTGGTCCGTAGTCCCACGCCGATTTGGTTCCGCCGTAGATCTCGCCGGCGGGATAGACCAGGCCGCGCCGTTTGGCGAGGTTGACGACGGTGTCGATGACGGACGCCACGAGGTGAGGACTCCTATGTTGTGAAACTGGACGATCCGTCATCGTAGCGATCCGCTCGGCGCTCTTTGACATGCGTGGTTGTGCATGTGACAGTGGACGCAGCATGTCTCTCTCATCCCCCACCGCAGCTGACGGTGACGAACTGGTCGGCGAGCACCAGCACAGCGACTCCCCGGAACTGCCTTCCCCACCGCCGCGCGAGATCCTCGACGCCGCCGGCGAGCTGCTGCGCGCCCTGGCCGCTCCGGTGCGGATCGCCATCGTGCTGCAGCTGCACGTGTCCCAGCGCTGCGTGCATGAACTGGTCGACGCGCTCGGCGTGCCGCAGCCGTTGGTCAGCCAGCACCTGAAGATCCTGAAGGCGGCGGGTGTGGTCACCGGTGAGCGGTCCGGACGCGAAGTGCTCTACCGGCTGGCCGATCACCACCTGGCGCACATCGTGGTCGATGCCGTCGCACACGCCGGGGAGGAGAAATGAGCACGCCGACCGGGGTTCGCGCCACGCGGCAGCGGGCCGCAATCGCGGAGTTGCTCGACACCATCGACGATTTCCGCTCGGCCCAGGAGCTGCACGAGGGATTGCGCCGCCGCGGCGAGAACATCGGTCTGACCACTGTTTACCGAACGCTGCAGTCGATGGCCGCGGCCGGCATGCTCGACACGCTGCGCAACGACACCGGGGAGTCGGTCTACCGTCGCTGCTCGGAACACCATCACCACCACCTGGTCTGCCGCAGTTGCGGGTCAACCGTCGAGGTGGGCGACCACGAAGTCGAAGCGTGGGCCGCCGAAGTCGCCACCAAACACGGGTACTCCGACGTCAGTCACACCATCGAGATCTACGGCACCTGCTCGGACTGCCGCTAAGTCGTTATCGCACGGCGGATTTCGGCACCTTTGTCGAGCACCATCAAGATCAGTGTGCGCAGCGCCTCGTCGCCCAGGCCGTTGCCGGGAAAGTTGTAGCGCAACACCACGTCTGCAGCCTTGCCCTTCGCGGCCAGCGTCACCGATCCGAGCAGCGTGGTCTGCGCCTGCTCGGCCACGCTGTCGCGAAGCTTCTTGTTCAGCACCACGTCCCACGCCACCATCTGGGTCAGCGATATCAGGTCGAGGTCGTCGGTGATGGTCACCACCCGCAACGAGGCGATCGTGCCGCCGTGGTGGACGGTCAGCGCGCCGTCGGATTCGGAGTCCACCGGCAGCACCTCGGAGACCACGGCCCGCAACCGCTCCTGCAACGACGCCATCACGCCGTCCCAAACCGTCGATGCCGCAACGCGTACTCCTCGCAGGCCGCCCACAGGTCGCGGCGGTCGTAGTCGGGCCAGAGGGTGTCCTGAAAGATGAACTCGGCGTACGCCGCCTGCCACAGCATGAAGTTACTGGTTCGCTGCTCCCCCGAGGTGCGCAGCAGCAGATCCACGTCTGGAATATCGGGGCGGTGCAGATGCCGGGAGATTGTCGCCTCGTTGACCCGCTCGGGGTTGAGTTTGCCGGCCGCCGCCGCACGCGCGATATCCCTTGCCGCTTCGGCGATTTCGGTGCGGCCACCGTAGTTGACGCAGTAATTGACCGTGATCACGTCGTTGTTCAGGGTCAACTCCTCCGCGATCGCCAACTCGTTGATGACGCTGCGCCACAGGCGCGGCCGCGAGCCCACCCAACGGATCTTCACCCCCATCTCGTTGAGGTTCACCCGGCGGCGCCGCACCACGTCACGGTTGAAACCCATCAGGAAGCGGACCTCGTCGGCGGAGCGCTTCCAGTTCTCGGTGGAGAACGCGTAGAGACTGAGCCACTTGATACCGATTTCGATTGCGCCGCAGACGATGTCGATGACGACCGCCTCGCCCATCTTGTGACCTTCTACCCGAGGCAGGCCGCGCTGGGTGGCCCAGCGGCCGTTGCCGTCCATCACGATCGCAATATGATTGGGCAGCTGCTCGGAGGGAATCGACGGCGCTGCCGCCTTGGAGATGTGCTGCGGCGGCCGACGGGGGCCGCCGTCCGGCGCGGGCGGCAACGGCGGGAAAACCACCGGCCATGTCGAGGTGTCGGGGAAGACGGGATAGTCCTCGGGCGCCGGGGCGAGCTGCGGGAAGTCGAACTTCCGCTTGCGCTCAGCCCTGCGCTCTGAGCGGCTCACCCGGCTCGTCTCCATGGGCCACATCCTGCCTGACCAGAGCTATCCGACGATCCAGCAGGCTCTGGTCGATCACGTCGACCCGCCGCACCCGCTCGACCAACGGCAATGTGCGCAATTGCCGCTCCAGATGCCATTGCAGGTGAGCGGCCACCAAGCCGCTGACGTGGCTGCGGGCTGACTGGGGCGTGCTTTCCGCCGCTTCCCAGTCGCCGTCGCGCAGCGCCGCCATCAGCTCCAGCACACCCAGTTGCGGTGTCGTGGCACCGGCTGGCCGGCAGTAGCTGCACACGCTGCCGCCCGCGGCGACGTGAAACGCCCGGTGCGGCCCCGGCGTGGCGCAGCGTGCGCACTCGGTCAGCGCCGGGGCCCATCCGGCGATGCCCATGGCCCGCAGGAGATAAGCATCCAGCACCAGCTCGCGGGGCCGGTTGCCGTCGGCGACCGCCCGCAGCGCACTGACCGTGAGGCGGTGCAGTTCCGGCGCCGGTGCCCGCTCCTCGCCGGCGAGGCGTTCGGCGGTTTCCAGCATCGCGCACGCGCTGGTGTAACGGCCGTAGTCGTTGACGATGTCGGTGGCGAACGCGTCCAGCGATACGACCTGCGTGACGATGTCGAGATTGCGACCCGGGTGCAGCTGGACGTCGATATGGGCGAACGGCTCCAGTCGCGCACCGAACTTGCTGCGGGTGCGACGCACACCCTTGGCCACCGCGCGAACCAGTCCGTGGTCGCGGGTGAGCAGGGTGACGATCCGGTCGGCCTCGCCGAGCTTGTGCTGGCGCAGCACCACCGCCCGATCTCGGTACAGCCGCATGGAGACCAGTTTGTCACCGCACTGCGACGGAGCCGTGCACCCGCGCCGATAATGTCTGTAGGTGATGATTGAGGCCGCTGCTGCCCGGTTTCCCACCCTGACCGACCAGCTCTACCAGTTGGCCAGTGGTGAGGTGAGCTCTGACAAGCTGGTTCGTCGCTCGCTGCAGGCCATCGACATGAGCCAGTCGACGCTGAACGCCTTCCGGGTGGTGCTCACCGAGTCGGCGCTGGCCGACGCCGCCGAGGCCGACCGGCGCCGCGCCGACGGCGACCGGGCGCCGCTGCTCGGTGTGCCGATCGCGGTCAAGGACGACGTCGATGTCGCCGGCCAGCCCACCTTCTTCGGCACGTCCGGCCATGTCCAGCCGGCCACCCAGGACGCCGAGGTGGTGCGCCGTCTCAAGGCCGCCGGTGCGGTGATCGTCGGTAAGACCAATACCTGCGAGCTGGGCCAGTGGCCATTCACCAGCGGGCCCGCATTCGGCCACACCCGCAACCCGTGGTCGCGCCGGCACACACCGGGTGGGTCCTCGGGCGGGAGCGCGGCCGCGGTGGCCGCCGGCCTGGTGACCGCGGCGATCGGTTCCGACGGCGCGGGCAGTATCCGCATCCCGGCGGCCTGGACCCATTTGGTCGGCATCAAGCCCCAGCGTGGTCGCATCTCGACATGGCCGCTGCGCGAAGCGTTCAACGGGATCACGGTCAACGGGGTGCTGGCACGCACCGTCGCGGACGCGGCGTTGGTGCTCGATGCGGCGTCCGGCAACGTCGACGGCGAATTGCACAAGCCGCGGCCGGTGCGGGTGTTCGATCACGTCGGTATCGCACCGGGCCCCCTGCGCATCGCGCTGTCGACCCGGTTCCCCTTCACCATCTTCCCGGCCCGGCTGCACCCGGAGATTGCGGCGGCGCTGCAGTCGGTGGGCGATCAGCTTCGACTGCTGGGACACACGGTCATCGACGGCAATCCCGATTACGGATTGCGGCTGTCGTGGAACTTCTTGTCGCGCTCCACATCCGGGCTGCTGGACTGGGCCGAGCGATTGGGCGACGACGTCGAGTTCGACCGCCGGACGCTGTCCAATATGCGGATGGGCCGGTTGCTCTCGCAGAAGGTCCTGCGTGCTGCCCGTTCCAACGAGGCCGCCAACCAGCGGCGGGTGGGCTCGATCTTCCGCATCGTGGACGTGGTGCTTGCTCCGACGACCGCGCTGCCGCCCCCGGAGGCCGAAGCCTTCGACCGG
The DNA here is from genome assembly GCA_963762535.1 of uncultured Actinomycetota bacterium. Classification (GTDB taxonomy): domain Bacteria; phylum Actinomycetota; class Actinomycetes; order Mycobacteriales; family Mycobacteriaceae; genus Mycobacterium. The sequence continues at coordinate 524,327 of CAVXKX010000017.1, read as the reverse complement.
CTCAGCGGTCTGGGCACCGACCGCGAGATGATCGCCGCCTGCCCGGTGACCTGGCCGTGGAACGTATTGGGGTGGCCGTCGATCAACGTCCCGGCCGGCTTCACCTCCGAAGGCTTACCGATCGGCGTGCAGCTGATGGGACCGGCGAACAGCGAGCCGATGCTGGTCTCGCTGGCCGCCGAACTCGAGGCGCTGGGCGGCTGGGCGGCCAAGCAGCCGGCCCAGTGGTGGAGCGCCGGAACCGAGGCCGTGCGCTAGGAATCAAAAGCCAAGCCGGCCAAGCTGTTTGGGATCGCGCTGCCAATTCTTGGCTACCTTGACGCGCAGGTCGAGGTACACCTTGGTACCCAGCAGTTTCTCGATCTGCCCGCGTGCGGCGGTGCCCACTTCGCGCAGCCGCGCCCCGCCCTTGCCGATCACGATGCCCTTCTGGCTGTCGCGCTCCACATACAGCAGGGCATGCACGTCGATCAGGTCGTCGCGGCCCTCGCGCGGGTTGACCTCGTCGATCACCACCGCCAGCGAGTGCGGCAACTCGTCGTGCACGCCTTCCAGCGCGGCCTCGCGGATGAACTCGGCCATCAGCACTTCTTCGGGCTCATCGGTGAGTTCCCCGTCGGGGTAGTACGGCGGTCCGGGCGGCAGCGCGGCGGCCAGCACACCGATCAGCACGTCGACCTGCTCACCGGTGGTGGCCGACACCGGGACGACCTCCGCGGCGTCGCCGACCAGTTCGCTGACTGCGAACAGTTGCGCGGCCAGCTTGTCCTTGGAGACCCTGTCGATCTTGGTGACGATGGCCACCAAAGTCGTTCTGGGGGCGGTGGATCGGATCTGCTCGACGATCCACCTGTCCCCCGGTCCGATTGCCTCGTCGGCCGGAATGCACAAGCCGATGGCGTCGACTTCGCTGTAGGTGTCGCGGACCAGGTCGTTGAGCCGCTTACCCAGCAGGGTGCGCGGCCGATGCAGCCCCGGGGTATCGACCAGGATGATCTGGAAATCGTCGCGGTGCACGATGCCCCGGATGGTATGCCGGGTGGTTTGCGGGCGGTTCGAGGTGATCGCCACTTTGGAGCCGACCAGCGCATTGGTCAGGGTCGACTTGCCGGTGTTCGGGCGTCCGACGAAACAGACGAAGCCGGAATGGAATTCAGTCATCGCGCACCATTGCCCGCGCGCTGGTGGTTTTCGGGTTCTTTCGGCTCGACGCGGCTGAGCAGCACGGTGCCGACCCGGACCCGGCCGCGGTGGTCTCGCCCGCCCTCGGCACGCAACCGCAGACCGTGTGACTCGGCCTCGGAGCCGGGCAACGGCACCCGGCCCAACTCCAAAGCCAGCAGGCCACCCACCGTGTCCACGTCGAGATCCTCCTCGAATTCCACGCCGTAAAGCTCGCCGACGTCTTCGATCGGCAACCGCGCCGACACCCGGAACCGGTTGTCGCCCAGTTCTTCTACCGGTGCGACTTCGGCCGCGTCGTATTCGTCGGCGATTTCCCCGACGATCTCCTCCAGCACATCCTCGATCGTCACCAGGCCCGCGATCGCACCGTACTCGTCGACCAGCAAGGTCATGTGGTTACGGTCGCGCTGCATTTCCCGCAGCAACTCGTCCAGCGGCTTGGAGTCCGGGACGAACACCGCCGGTCGCATCACCTCGGTCACCGCGGTCTCGCGACCACTCGCCGACGAGTAATAGGCCTGTTGCACACAATCTTTCAGATACACCACGCCGACGATGTCATCGACGTTCTCGCCGATGACGGGGATCCGCGAGTGCCCGCTGCGAACGGCCACCGAGGTCGCTTCGGCGGCGGACTTGTCACTTTCGATCCAGATCATCTCGGTGCGGGGCACCATCACCTCGCGGGCCGGCGTATCGCCGAGTTCGAACACCGACTCGATCATCCGCCGTTCGTCGGCGGCGACTACGCCGCTCTGCTGCGCCAGATCGACGACTTCACGCAACTCGATCTCGGACGCAAACGGGCCGTTACGGAAACCGCGACCGGGCGTCAGCATGTTTCCGAGTACCACCAGTACGCGGCTGATCGGGGTCAAGAGCACCGAAATCGTTTGCAGGGGAAGGGCAGACACCAATGCGATGGAGTAGGCGTTCTGACGGCCAAGCGTCCTGGGGCCGACACCGATGACGACGAAGCTGGTCACCACCATGACGACGGCCGCGGTGAACAGACCCCATTCGCGGCTCACCTGCCGGTAGCAGAACTGGGCCAGCAGGACTGTCGCGCTGATCTCACAGACGATCCGCAGCAGCACCACCAGGTTGATGTATCGGGGCCGGTCGGTCATCAACTTGGCCAGCCGCACCGCGCCGGGCCGCTCGTCGCGAACCATTTCCTGCACCCGCGCGATCGACACCGTGCTGATCGCGGCATCGATGGCCGCGAACACGCTACCCAGAGAAATCAGCACCATTGCGCCGAGCAGCGAGGCAACGCTGTTCAATGCTCGAAATACCTTGATTTGTCCAGCAATCGCTGGTCTCGCTCGTGCTGGCGCTGCTCACGGTAGAACTCGACCTGATCGGCAACCCACTCTTCGAGCAGACGGCCCTGCAGACCGAACATCTCTTTTTCTTCGTCCGGCTCGGCGTGGTCGTAGCCCAGCAGATGCAGCACACCGTGAATGGTCAACAGCGCCAACTCGTGTCCCAGCGTGTGACCGGCGGCCGCAGCCTGCTCGGCAGCGAACTCGGGGCACAGCACGATGTCGCCGAGCATGGCCGGTCCCGGCTCCGGCGCGTCGGGGCGCCCGCCCGGCTCCAGCTCGTCCATCGGGAAGCTCATCACGTCGGTCGGCCCGGGCAGGTCCATCCAGCGCATGTGCAGATCGGCCATCGCTGCGGTGTCCAGCAGCACCATCGACAACTCAGCGGCCGGATTGACGTCCATCTGAGTGATGACAAACTTTGCGACGCTGATCAATTCGGATTCCGACACGTCGATGCCGGATTCGTTGGCGACCTCGATGCTCAAGACGCCCTCACCGTCGGCTGCGGGCACTCGTGGCGCGCCGGCCAGCCCGGTTCATCGACAGTCCGGGTTCCTCGTAACGTGCGTAGGCGTCCACGATTTCGGAAACCAGCCGGTGGCGGACCACGTCGGCGCTGGTGAGCTCCGAGACGTGGATGTCGTCGATTCCGTCCAGGATGCTGACCGCCGCGCGCAAACCGGACCGGTGGTCACCCGGCAAGTCGATCTGCGTAACATCGCCGGTGACAACAACTTTGGAGCCAAACCCGAGCCGGGTCAGGAACATCTTCATCTGCTCGGCGGTGGTGTTCTGCGCCTCGTCGAGAATGATGAACGCATCATTAAGCGTTCTACCCCTCATGTATGCCAGCGGCGCAACCTCGATCACACCTGAGGACATCAGCTTCGGGATCAGCTCGGGATCCATCATGTCGTGCAGTGCGTCGTAGAGCGGACGCAGGTAGGGGTCGATCTTCTCGCTCAACGTGCCGGGCAGAAAGCCCAGTCGCTCACCGGCTTCCACCGCCGGCCGGGTCAAGATGATGCGGCTGACTTGTTTGGTCTGCAGCGCGTTGACCGCCTTGGCCATGGCCAGATAGGTCTTGCCGGTGCCGGCCGGACCGATCCCGAACACGATGGTGTGGTTGTCGATCGCGTCGACGTAGCGCTTCTGGTTGAGAGTTTTGGGCCGGATCGTCTTGCCGCGCCGCGACAGGATGTCCAGCGTCAGCACGTCGGCCGGTGACTCGTTGCCGGCGCCGACCAGCATCGCGACGCTGTGGCGCACCCCTTCCGGGGACAGCGGTTGGCCACCGGCGACGATCGCGACCAGTTCGGTGAGCACCCGTTCGGCCAGCGCGACGTCGGCGGACGCACCCGACAGCGTCACCGCGTTGCCGCGGACATGCAGATCCGCGGCGAGGATGCGTTCGAGTGCGCGCAGGTTTTCGTCCGCGGAGCCAAGCAGGCCCATGACGAGATCGGGCGGAACGTCGATGCTGCTGCGAACCGAAGGTGCGGACGGACCAGCAGTGTTGGTCTCGCGTGGCGTCACGTGGGGTCTAAAGCCTGCTTTCTGCGGTCTGTCCTGCGGGTTAGCGGTCTCGAGTCTACCGCCGGCGGGCGGGCCGGCCCAATGGTTAGCCGCTGCACGGCTCGGCCCACCGCGGGGTCAGCACACCCAACGCGCCCAGCGCGACGGCGGCCGCGGTCGAGGTGCGCAGCACGGTCGGTCCCAGCCGGACGGCGTTCGCGCCGGCGTCGGCGATCGCCGCCAGTTCGTCGGGAGCGATGCCGCCTTCGGGGCCGACCACGCACCATCACCGACGTGGCGTGCGCCAGGCTCAGATCCGCCAGCGGACCGTCGGCTGATTCGTGCAGCGCCAGGACGACGCCTCCCGTCGACCTCACCTCGCCGATCCGGGCGACCAGCGCCGCGGTGGACAGCACTCCATCGACCGCGGGGATGTAGGCGCGCCGGGACTGCTGGGCCGCGGCACGTGCCACCGCGCGCCATCGCCGCAGACCCTTGTCGGCGCGCGCACCGTCCCAGCGGGCCACGCAGCGCGCCGCCTGCCAGGCCACCAGCGCATCGGCGCCGGCCTCGGTGGCCAGCTCGACGGCCAGCTCCGAGCGCTCGGACTTGGGCAGCGCCTGGACCACGGTCACCGGCGGCTGGGCGGGCGCGACCTGGCGGCGGCTCAGCACCCGGGCCCGCAGCCCGTCGCGGGCGGTCTCCTCGACGACGCAGCGCGCCACGGTGCCGGCGCCGTCGCCGAGAATCAGCTCCTCGCCGACGCGGATGCGGCGCACGGTCGCGGCGTGGAAACCATCGTCGCCGTCGACGACGGCCAGCTCACCGCTGCCGGGTAGCGCGTCGACGTAGAACAGGCCGGGCAATTAGCGCCCGGTGAAGGTTTCACGCAGCCGGCTGAACAAGCCACCGTTGTTTGCGACCGAATGCGTCGACTTGACCTGGGCCACGTCCCGGCCGCCGCGGTGGCTCTTGAATTGGCGCAGCAGGTCGGCGTCCTGGTGGTCGAGACGATCGGGCACCACCACTTCGACGTGCACATGCAGGTCGCCGCGCACTCCGGAACGCAGGTGCGGCATTCCCTGCCCGCGTCGGATCAGCACTGCACTGGGCTGGGTCCCCGCCGGGATGGTGACCTCGGTCAGGCCGTCGAGGATCGCGTCGAGGGTCACGGTCGTGCCGAGGGCCGCATCGACCATCGGCACCGAAATCGTGCAGTGCAGGTCGTCGCCGTCGCGCACGAAGATGTCATGGGGCTGCTCGTGAATCTCGACGTAGAGGTCGCCGGCCGGTCCTCCGCCGGGTCCCACTTCGCCCTGGGAGGCGAGCCGGACCCGCATGCCGTCGCCGACACCGGCCGGGATCTTCACCGCGATATCCCGTCGCGCTTGGACCCGTCCGTCGCCGCCACATTGATGGCAGGGATCGGGGATGACTTCACCGACGCCGCGGCAGGTGGGGCAGGGCCGCGCCGTCAACACCTGTCCGAGCAGCGACCGCTGCACGGTCTGCACCTCGCCCTGACCGCCGCAGGTGTCGCAGGTCACCGGCGTCGAGCCGGCGTTGGTGCCGCGGCCCTGGCAGCGGTCACACAGCACCGCGGTGTCCACCGTGACCTGCTTGCTGACACCGGTCGCGCATTCGGTCAGGTCCAGTCGCATCCGCAGCAGCGAGTCCGAACCGGGGCGGACCCGGCCGACCGGTCCGCGCGACGTCGAACCGCCGCCGAAGAACGCCTCGAAGACATCGCCCAGACCGCCGAACCCGCCGAAGCCACCGCCGCCGGCCGCCGCGTTCTCCAGCGGGTCGCCGCCCATGTCGACGATGCGCCGCTTCTCCGGGTCGGACAGCACCTCGTAGGCGACGCTGATCTCCTTGAACTTCGCCTGTGCGCCCTCGTCGGGGTTGACGTCGGGATGCAGTTCGCGCGCCAGTTTGCGATACGCGCGCTTGAGTTCCGCGTCGGTCGCGTTCTTGCCCACGCCGAGCAGACCGTAATAGTCGCGTGCCACGCTGTGACCTTCCTGAACCCTGTCTTAGACCCTGTTCGGCCGCGAGATGACGGCCACCACTGAATTGTGCATGCCGTGCCGCTTCATCGCGTACCGAGCACTTCGCCGATATAGAGAGCAACCGCAGCGACACTAGCGATAGTTCCCGGATAGTCCATTCGGGTGGGACCGAGCACACCCATGCCGCCGTAGACGGTGTCCACGGTGCCGTAGGTGGTGGTCACTACCGAGGTGTTCGCCATCTGCTCGGCCTCGGTCTCGTGCCCGATGCGCACCGTCACCTTGCCGGCTTCCTGCTGGGCGGCCAGTAGCCGAAGCACGACGACCTGTTCTTCGAGTGCTTCCAGGATCGAGCGCAGTGAACCGCCGAAGTCGGCGGTGTTGCGGGTCAGGTTGGCGGTGCCGCCCAGCAGCAGCCGCTCCTCGGTGTGCTCGACCAACGACTCGAGGAGCACCGTCGCCGAGCGGCCGACCGCATCGCTGAGGCTCTTCGATTGGCCGCCGCGCCCGTCGAGCTGGGCGGCCAGATCGGCAACCGCGACGGACGCCGCTCCCAGCTTCTTGCCCTCGAGCGCCTGCCCGAGCATCTCGCGCAGCTGCGAGAGTTGGTGGTCGTCGATGACGTCGCCGAGTTCGACGACGCGCTGGTCCACCCGGCCGGTGTCGGTGATCACCACCATCAGCAACTTCGCCGGGGTGAGCGCGATGACTTCGAGGTGCCGCACGGTCGACGTCGACAGCGTCGGGTACTGCACGACGGCGACCTGCCGGGTCAGTTGGGCCAGCAGTCGAACGGCCCGGCGCAGGACGTCGTCGAGGTCGACGCCGGACTCCAGGAAACTCTGGATGGCGCGCCGCTCGGCCGCCGACAGCGGCTTGACATCGTCAAGCCGGTCGACGAATTCGCGGTAGCCCTTTTCCGTCGGCACCCGCCCGGAGCTGGTGTGCGGCTGAGTGATGTAGCCCTCGGCCTCGAGTACCGCCATGTCGTTGCGGACCGTCGCTGACGAGACACCGAGGTGATGACGGTCTACCAGCGACTTCGAACCGATCGGCTCCTGAGTGGAGACGAAGTCCGCGACGATCGCGCGCAGCACTTCAAAACGGCGCTCATCGGCACTACCCATCCGGATCAACCCTCCTAACCCGACCAGTTTACGGGGATCACCAGCTACGACCGCGCTAGCCTTTCCCATATGTCCAGGTCGCCGGAAACGAGCCGCGGATGATCTTCAAAGGTGTGCGGGACGGCAAGCCATACCCCGATCACGGCCTGTCATACCGGGACTGGTCCCGGATTCCGCCGCGGCAGATCAGGCTCGACGAACTGGTCACCACCACAACAGTGCTGGCCCTGGATCGCCTGCTGTCAGAGGACTCCACCTTCTACGGCGATCTGTTCCCGCACGCCGTGAAATGGAAGGGCGTCTGCTACCTGGAAGACGGCCTGCACCGCGCAGTGCGCTCGGCGCTGCGAAATCGCACCGTGCTACACGCGCGGCTGCTCGACCTGGACGCGATGAGGCAGCATCCTTAGCGGAGTGACCCGCCTCAGTTGACGGCCGTGGCCGCCTGCACCAGCGCCAGCGCGGAGTCGTGCTGTAGCACCCAGGTGCCGCCCTGGTCGATGAACGCGAGGTTCTTTTCGACCGGACCGGCGAACTTGGGGCCGGTGATGGCCACGTCGGCTTTGACCGCGTTGGGCGCGACCGGTTCGATGTTGGTGACGTTGAACTGCTCCGGGAAATTTCCGTTGCGGTAGGCCTTGCGCAGGTCGTGGTCGGCGACGTGACCCTCGTTCGGCGGGATTCCGTTTTCCACCAGGCCGGTTTTGGTCTCGTAGCCCACGCCGGGATCGGTGACCCGGTTGCACAGGTCGGCCAGTTGCTGGGGGCTCGGCGGCGGCGTCTGACCCGGCGCGGGCGGTGGCGGGTCGAGCGGTGCGCTGAGCACGACGGGCGTGACCTGCGCTGCGGGTGTGCCGCTGGCCAGTGACGTCGCGCCGGCTGCGGCGGCTCCAATGGTGGCCACGGCAGCCACCCCGGTGGCGAACATTTTCACGGTCATCGTTGTCCCTTCGGTTCGGACCTGGTCGTCGAGTGCCATTCTGCGGGTCAGCGCGTCATCTGCGACGACCCCCGGCGCTGGCGTGTCGGAATGCCCGATGTCGTACATCCAAACCAGTGGCACGCCACGCTGGCAAGTGGCTGACAGCAAATCGGGCAAACCGGCCCGGTTAGCCGACGTGGATTCGCCAGTCGGCTGCGTCGCGCTGCTGACGCCAGAAGTCGTCGAAACGTCCGCCCGTGGCGAGCAACTCGTCGACCGCGCCGTCCTCGACGATCTTGCCCGCGTCGAGGAAGAGCACCCGGTCGGCGTGACGGATGCTGGCCAACCGGTGAGCGACGATCACCCGGGTCCGCGGCAGCGGGTCCGCGGTGAGCGCGTCGACCACGGCGGCTTCGTTCTCGGTGTCCAGCGCGCTGGTGGCCTCGTCGACCAGGAGTACCGGCGCCGGTTTGAGCAGAGCGCGCGCGATGCTGACCCGCTGCCGCTCACCCCCGGACAGCGCCGAGCCGGCCTCGCCGACGATCGTCTCCGCCCCGGCGGGCAGCCGATCGGTGAGCTCGTCCACCCGGGCCAGCGCGACGGCGCGGTTGAACTGGGATTCTGCGGCTGTGGGGTCGCCGGCCGAGATGTTCTCGCGGATGGTTCCGTGAAACAGGTAGGGGTGTTGGAACACCACGCTGCACGCCGCGCGGCGGGCCTCGGCGTGCAGCGTCGCGACATCGACGCCGTCGACCAGCACGCGGCCGCGGGCGGGCTGGTACAGCCCCGCGATCAGCGCCAAGATCGTGCTCTTACCCGACCCGGACGGCCCGACGATCGCCGTGGTGCTCCCCGGTCGGAGGGCGAAGCTGACGCCGTCCAGCACCGGCGTGCTCGCGCCGTCGTAGCCGAAAGTGACGTCCTCGAACTCGATCAGCGGCGCGTCGTGATCGCCGCGACGGGTTTGGCTTCCGGCGGCCATGACCGGCGCGCTGAGCACCGAGCGGATCCGGTCGAGCGTCGCCCGGGTGCTTTCCAGCGCCGGCCCCAGCTCACTGATCGAGGTGAACGGCTCCAGGTAGCGGGCGATCACGACGATCAGCGCGATCGCCTCCGGCACGCTCAGCGTGTGGGTGATGGTCAAAGCGGTTGTCGCACCGGCGAACAGGATCAGCGCGAGCTGACTGGCCAGACTGAACAGCAGTTGGCCGGGTACCTGCATGGTCAGCAGCCGCATCGTCGCGCCGTGCGCACCGGCAAGCGCGTCACCGACCATACTTCGGGCCGGCTCGACGCGCCGCGCCGCACGCAACGCCTGCTGGGTGCGGGCGAACTCGATGATCCGCTCGGTCAAGGACGTATTCGCTTCGGCGGCAGCATGATCGGCTCGGCGGGCCAGCCGCGCCGATGCCCACAATGCCCCCAGCAGCAGTGGCACACCGCCGATGGCCGCGACACCGAGTTGCCAGGACACCGGCACCAGGGCCACCGCGATGGCGGCCGGCAGCAGCACGGCGGTGACCAACGGCGTGAGCAGGTTCACCGCGAGCCCGACCAGTTCAGGTCCGGTCGCGGCGATCGCTTGCCGTGCCGTCGCGGTGTTGTCGGCGCTGAACCACTCCAGCCGCACGTCCGGCAACTGATCCGCCACATCGTGCTGGGTGTGGTCGAGCACCGCGAAGCCGAGGTCGAAACCGATTCGGGCAGTGGCGGTGTCGATCACCCAGCCGGCCGCGGTTGCGGCTGTGAGCCAGCCCAGCCAACCGAGTGCCTGGTCCGGGGCGTCGCTGAACAGCGCTCCGATCAACGGGACGAGAAGCACGGTGGCGACCGCCCGCATGATCACCGAGATCAACGCGAGCATGGTGTAGACCAGCACCTTGCCGCGACGTTCGGCCGGAACCAAGCCGATCCAGGTGCGGATCATCGGGTGGCCTCCTGCGCGGTGGTGGCGGTGACCGGGTCGCGACGACCGCTGTCCCACAAGCGCCGATACCGTCCGTCGGCGGCCAGCAATTCGTCGTGGGTGCCCCGTTCGGCGATTCGGCCGTCATCGAGCACGACGATCTGGTCGGCGCCGACGATGGTGTGCAACCGGTGGGCGATCACCAGTACCGTGCGCTCCCGGGTCAACCGGTTGAGTGCTTGCTGCACCAGGTATTCCGACTCGGGATCGGCGAAGGCGGTGGCCTCGTCGAGGATCAGGACGCCGGTGTCGGCGAGGATCGCGCGGGCGATCGTCAACCGTTGACGTTCCCCGCCGGACAGGCCGCTGCCGGCGCCGAGCATGGTGTCGTAGCCGTCGGGCAGCCGCGTGATGCGCTCGTGGATCTGGGCCTCCCGCGCGGCGGCCTCGATGTGAGCGGGCGTGGCATCCGGGACGGCGAGCGCGATGTTCTGCGCGACGGTGCCGCGGACGAGCTGAGTCTCCTGCAGGACGAATCCCACCCGGCTGTAGAGGTCGTCGGCGGTCAACGATCGAATGTCTTGTCCGTCAATGGTTATCGAGCCCTGCTGCACGTCGTAGAAGCGGGCCAGCAGTGCGGCCAGCGTCGACTTCCCCGACCCCGACGGGCCGACCAGCGCGGTGACCGTGCCCGGCCGCAGCGTCAGCGAGACGTCGTCGATGACCGGTACGCCGGGCCGGTAGCCGAAGGTGACCCGGTCGAACACCACGGTGCCCGACGGGTCGCTGGGTGCTTCGCGCGGAAGGTCGCGTATCGCGAGTTCCGGTTCGTCGAGGGTGATCTGCAGGCGGCGAGCGGCCAGCAACCCGGCGCGGATTCCACCGAGACCGTAGGCGATGTTGAGCAGCCGGGCACCGAACGTGGTGCCCAGCAACAAGAACGGCAACAGGTCGACCGGCCGCATGCCGCCGCCGACGATCAGCAGGGTGCCGGTGCTGACGATCAGCCACAGGAATGTGGTGGGACGGGTGACCAGATCCATCAAGGTCTTCTTGCCCGCCAGGGGACGTTGCCAGTCGGTGAGGAAGCCGATGTAGTCATCCAGGCGGCGGCGGAAACTGGATGCGGCGGCGCCGCCGAAGACGCGGATCACCGGCTGGCCCTCGAGATAGGCGCCGGCCTCGCTGCTCATCTGCTCGGCCCAGCGCTGCGACTGCGGGATGCGCGGTCCGGACTGAATCGTGATCGACGACGTCAGCAGCAGGTAGACCAGCACCGGGATGAACAGCACCAGAGCCACCCGCCAGTCGACGACGAACAGGTAGACCAGCACCGCGAGCGGCGCGACCACCGCGGCGACCGCGTCCGGAATGGCGTGGGTGACCAGATAATGCAGTGCCAGCGTGTCGTCGGCGACCAGTTGCTTGATCGACCCCGAACCGCGAGCGGTGAACCACCCCAACGGCAATCGCGACAGCTTGGTGAGCAATCGCGAACGCAGGTCGCTGGCGAACCGGGCGTCGACGACGTGCAGCCACAGCGTCAGCGCGGCGCCCAGCAGGGTGCCGAACCCGAGCAGCGCCACCGCCGCGACGCCGATCTCGCGCAGTTCCGAAGACTCGGCGCCGGACACCAGGAGTCTGGCCAGTTCGACCAGCAGCAGGAACGGCGCCAGCTGCACCAGCGTGATGACCGCTTGCAGGACGCCGGAGACGATCAGCGCCGAGCGCAGCGGCGCCAGCAGCCGGCCGGCGGCCTGAGCGCGCCAGCGCCCCCGGGCGGCCGGCTCCTGCTGGACCACAACACTTTCCGGCTCGCCGACGGTGTCGGCGTGTCCGATCTCAGCAGCCGCCGGCTCGTCGCCGCGCCGGATACCCATCGCGCGTCCGGCGCTCCAGTAGGCCTGCGCGTGAATCTCGGACTTGGGGAAGCCGAAGTCATCACGCAACCGGGCCCGAACGTGCTTGAGCGTGTTGGCTTCCGGAGTCGCCCAGGCGTACCAGTCCGACCAGTCCCGGGTTTCGATGGCCGCCGCGAGCGATGTCGCGTCGTGCCGGCCGACCCAGTGCAGCCGCAGCCGCGGATGAGCAGCGATCGGGATCTGCCGGTCGTTGTCGTCGTGCTGTTCGAGATACACCTCGATCGGCACGTCGTCCGGGACGATGCCGATGATGCCGTTGATGCCCGGGATCGACGCGGAATCACCGATCAACAGGTAGCCGGCCGGATGCTCGTCAGGTGCGTCGAAACGCGACGAACCCATCAGCGACATCACCGCGATGGTCGCGCCCGGTTCGACGGTGCGGGCCCACAGCGACGCCGGCCCGGCCGGGTCGTGCAGCACCACGTCGACCGCGAAACGACCGGCGGGCACGTCGGCTTCAGAGATCGTGTATGCGCGCTGGAATTCGGTGGTCGACCCCTCAGGGTCGGGGAACCAAAACCGCAGCCACGCGGCGGGTTCGGCCTGGGCGTCCTGGAACAGGGTGGGCGATTCCATCCGGACCCGCACGAAATGCGGTGCGATGTTGAGGGTTTCGATGACGGTCGCGGTGTGGTCGCGGGCGCCGAAGCTGCGCAGCATCGCACCCTGGAAACCGCGGGCCATCAGCGGTCCATCGACTCGCGGAGACTCCGGGGCCGGATGTCGGTCCAGTTCTCCTCGACATAGGCGAGGCAATCCGCGCGACCGGCCTCGCCGAAGACCTTGCGCCAGCCCGCCGGGACATCGGCGAACGTCGGCCACAAGCTGTGCTGGTCTTCGTCGTTGACGAGGACGACGAACGTAGCGTTCTCGTCATCGAAGGGATTGGTGCTCATCATCTCTCCTGGTCGAAGCTTTGTTGTCGAGGAAGTAGCGCTGGGGCCCAGATCGGCGCCCAGCACCCGGTCGGACAGCAGCCCCAGGCAACTGAGGTTGGGAAAGCCGGGACCCTGGTTGAGCCCGGCGAGGTTGGGCAGGAACAACTTCGGCGCGACGTCGACGACAGCGAGGTCGTGGCCGATGGCTTCCTGGACGCGATCCCCGGCCAGCGGGCCGCCGAGTCCCAGTTCCAACAGGTCGAGTGCCTCCTGGCTGAACAGCGAGGTGAACCACAACGGGTCGGCGCCCGAACCGTCGATGACCAGGTCGAAACCATGGACGGTTTCGAAGTTTTCGCTGCCCCGATTGGTGGACAGCGTCAGCCGGATCTGCTCGTCACGACCCACCGCGTGGGCCACCCGGCCGCGCAGGTGGCGGATGCGGTCGTCGGCCAGCAACGCGTCCTGGACGTTGGACGAGAACACCCCGCGGTCGGTGCGGGCGATCGCGTCGCGGCGCTCTTCCACCGTCAGCGCCGTCCAATCGCTGGGGTCGGAGAACAGCGCGTTCTCGAAGAAGCTCTCACCGCGGGTGAACAGGGTCACCTGCGGCGAGATGACCGTGATGGTGGAAACCCGATGCCGGAAAAGCTCGTTGAGCATCGCTGCGGCGGTCTCGCCGCCACCGATCACCGCCACCCGCTCGGCGTTGATCCGGTCCTGCTGGCCGGCGCGATGCCAGAACTGTGCGATCGACAGCACCCGCGGATTGCCCGGCAGCAGTGACCGTTCGGCTTGTCCGGGACCGGTGATCATCAAACCGTCCGCGTGCACAGTAGTTTCGTCGGTGTGCAGCGCCCAGCGCTCACCGTCCAGCGCGAGGCGCTCGACCTCGCCGTAGATCACTGTCATGCCGATCTCGTCGGCCACCCAGCGCAGATACTGACTCCACCGCCGATGGGTCGGCGCCGGCCGGCCGCGGTCGATCCACTGCGCGAACTGACCGGTGGCGATCAGGTACGACTGCCAGCTGTGCCGGGTCATCCGCTCGTCGAGTTCGCCGTTGCGCCGCGGCACCAACGAGGATCGGTACGGGAAGCCGACGTCCTTCTCCGGGCTGGTCCCCAGCCGCTGCGCGCCGTCGGTCCAGCCACCGCTGGCCTGCCAGTTGGCCCCGACCCCGGTCCGCTCGATCGCCACCACGTTCGGCGCGTCGACGCCCATCTGGCTCAGCACGTGCGCCTTGGCGGCGACCGCCACCGCCTTCACGCCGGCGCCCAGCACCGCAAGCGTGGTCATGGCACCATCTCCTCGAGCGCCTGCGTCCAATGCTTGTTGCAACGCCGCGATGTCGGATGCACTGAGTATGTCGGGCAGTGCACGCCACTGTGTCACCAGCACCTGGTGATCGCCGCTGCCCAGCACGGTGGCAACCAGGCTCAGCTCGTAGCGCACGGCCAGGTCGGGCTCCGGCAGCGGCGAAACCCCGGTCAGCAGACCACGATCCAGCCATAGCCCGCTGGTCCCGCCGACTTCGGCGCGACCCAGATAGTTCAGGAGTAGCTGCGGTCCGCTGAAGGCGGCGAGCCGGCTTGCGGTGTCGCCGCGCAGATAGCGCAGCAGCCCGTAGTCGACGCCGTCGCCGGGGATCGAGGTGAGCAGTTCTCGCACCCGCCGCGGGTCCTCGGTGTCGACGCGCAGCGGGTAGATCGCGCTCAGCAGTCCCACCGTTTCGCCGGTGTCCATCACCTCGCCGTCGTCGAACAGCGTGTCGGCGCGGCCGTGGGTTTCCAGCGCGAGCAGCGGCGGCGGTGTCGGCTGACCGCGGTGGCGTCGCCAGCGGGTGACCATCCGCGACGCGGCGGCGATCAGAATCTCGAACATCGGTACACCCGACTTCAGCAGCCGCGCAGTGGTTTCCACGTCGAGCATCGCCGTCTCGACGAGCAGTCCGGCGGCGAGGTCGCTGCCCGGCGCCAGCCGCCGCTGACCGAGCTCGGGATCGCCACCGGCGAGTTGCGCGGCCCAATACGGTTCGCTGTCAAGGGATTGCGCCCGAGCGGTCATCGCGTCGACCCAGCGACGGTAGCTGGTGTGCTCGCGGACTGGGGCCGGAGTGCCGCCGGCCATCAGCGCGTGCAGGGTGGCGTCGAGCTCGCCGAGCACCACCTGCCACGACACCGGGTCCAGCGCCAGCACATGGGCGGCCAGCACCAGCACGCTCTGGCCGGTCGGCGGCCGCAGCCACGCCGCCGCCACGAGCCTTCCGCGTTCGGGATCGATGCTGTCGATCGCGCGTCCGGTCTCGGCGGCGACGGCCGCCTGCAGGTCACCGGAAACCGGGATCTCGCTGAGGAATTCGCGCGGCTGCTCGGGGTGCAGCGTCATGGTCGTGCGGTCCAGCCGACTGCGCAACACTTCGTGGCCGTCGATGATGGCTGCCAGCGCCGCCCGCAGCTGCTCGCCGGTGACACCGTCAGGCAGCCGAATCGCTTCGGCCTGGGCCAGCCTGCGCGGTTCACCGAACTCGTAGAGCCAGTGCGCGTTGGGCAGCAGCGGTATCGGCCCGCTTTCGGCTTCTTCGTGTACCACCGGGTGGGCGGCCTCGGCAGCTGCTTCAATGTCAATCGCCGCAGCAAGTTCACGCACACTGCTGCATTCGAGAACGAGCCTGGCCCGCAGCGCGATACCGCGCCGCCGCGCTGATTGGACGACCGAGAGGGCGACGATGCTGTCCAGGCCGAGTTCCAGAAAATCGGCGTCCGGGTCGATGCGGGTGACGTGCAGGATGTCGGTGAGTACGTCGGTGAGCGCAGACTCGGTCGCCGTCGTCCGGCTCCGCGCCGAAGGACTCGTCCGATGCTGCCGAATCGATTGCCGCCAAGGCTGTTTCGTCCAGCTTGCCGTTGGGGGTCAGCGGGATGTCGTCGACGATGACGATGCGCTGCGGGACCATGTAACGCGGCAGCCGGGCAACCAGCATGCTGCGCAGCTCGTTCACCGTCGAATTCTCCGCCGCCACATAGGCGACCAGTCGCGGCACGCCGTGCCGTTCGTGCACCACGACGCGGGCCTGCCGCACGCCGGGGTGTGATTCGAGCACGACGGAGATCTCGCCGGGCTCCACCCGGTGGCCGCGGATCTTCACCTGCGCGTCGGCTCGTCCCACGTACTGCAGCGACCCGTCGGGCTGGCGGCGCACCAGATCGCCGGTGCGATACATCCGTTCGCCGCTGACGAACGGATCCGCGACGAAGCGGTGCGCGGTTTCGGGCGCGCGGTTCAGGTAACCGCGGGCCAGCTGCGCGCCGGCCAGGTACAGCTCCCCCACGACACCATGGGGTACCGGGCGCAGCGCGGAGTCCAGCACGTAGCCGCGGGTGTGACTGGTCGGGCGCCCGATCGACGGCTCGTCGTGGGTGTCGATGGCGGCCACCACTGCCTCGACCGTGGTTTCGGTGGGGCCGTAGCAGTTGAAGGCCGTCATCGCGGTGCGGGCGCACTGGGCGCGGATGAACGACCAGGAGCTGGCACCGAGCGCTTCACCGCCCAGCGCGAGCACGGCCAGCGGCACCCGAGTCAGCAAACCTGCAGACCTCAGCTGAGCAAACATCGACGGGGTGGTGTCGATCATGTCGACGCCGTGCGCCGCGATGGCAGCGACCAGCGCCTCGGCGTCGGTTTGGGTGTGTTCGTCGACGACGTGCACGACGTGCCCGTCGAGCAGCGCGACCAGCGGCTGCCAGGCCGCGTCGAACGCAAACGACCAGGCGTGCGCGATCCGCAGCGGACGGCCCAACCGCGCCGCCGCCGGGCGCAGCACATGGTCCAGATGATCGTCGGCGTAGGCGCCGACCGCGGCGTGAGTTCCGATGACCCCCTTGGGTTCTCCGGTCGTTCCGGAGGTGAACACCACGTAGGCGGCGTGACGGGGATCAACCTCGACGGGCTCGAAGTCGCCGGGAGCGTCGGCGGCGAAGTCGTCGTCGATGACGATGCCGGCACCGCTTTGTCGCAGAATCGAATTCACCCGCTCTGCGGGCATTCCCGGCTCCAGAGGCACGTAGGTGGCGCCGGCCTTCAGTGCGGCCAGGATCGCCACGACATACCGCGGCCCGCGGGGAAGCTGGATGGCCACCGGGGTTTCCGCACCCACGCCGCGGGCAACCAGCGCGTTGGCGAGCCGATTGGCAGCGTCGTCGAGCTCGCGGTAGCTCAGCGTGCCGTCCGCCCATGTCAGCGGCCGGGCTGTCGGGTATGCGCGCGGCGACTGCGGCGAACCGGGCGTGAATACTGCGCCCCGCCAAGGGTTTCGCCGCGCCGGTGCCAAGCGGCGCCGCTTCGCCGGCCAGCAGCACGCTGACGTCACGCAGCGGGCGCTCCCACTGCTGCAAGAGTCGCTCGGCGGTGGCCAGCAGCCGTTGGCCGAGTGCGCCCGCGGTGGTGTTTCCGATCGCGCCGTCGATGACTTCGACCATCAGGACCAGTCGCTGGTCAGCCATGTGCGCGGCAAGCACGATCGGAAAATGGGTGAGGCTTTCCACTGCGGCGGGTCGGAAGGTGACGCCGCTGCCGGCCAATTGGTCGCCCGCGGACATGCCGCCGGTCGGGAAGTTTTCGTAGACCAGCAGAGTGTCATACATCTCGCCGACGCCACCCATCGCGCGCAGCTCCGCGTGGCCCAGGTAGCTGTGCTCCCGCAGGATCGCCGAATCGCGTTGCACGGCAAGGCACTGCTGCACCGGCCGGAGCGGAAGCGTCGAGGCGAACCCGCAGCGGGACCGTGTTGATGAAGAGGCCGACCATGGTCTCCACGCCGGCCAGCTCGGCCGGCCGGCCGGATACCGTGACGCCGAATACCACATCGTCGCGGTCGGTCAGGCGCGCCACCACGGTCGCCCACGCCGTCTGCAGCAGCGTGTTGAGCGTGACCCCGCGTGCGCGCGCGCCGTTGACCAGCCGCTCGGTGGCCTCGGCATCCAGCTGCAGCTCGGTGCGCTGCGGCAGACGCGTCGAGCCGCGGGCGGCGTCCTGTCCGCCGAATGCGGCCGCCAACAACGTCGGGCCGGTCAGGCCCGCGAGGTGCTCCCGCCAAACCCGTCGGCTGGCTTCCTGATCGCGGCTGGCGAGCCAACCGATGTAATCCCGGTACGGACGGGGGGCCGCCGGGAGGGCGTCGAGGTCGCCGCCGGCCCGGTACAGGATCATCATCTCGGCGACGAACACCGGCAGCGACCAGCCGTCGATCACGATGTGGTGGGCGGTGATCACCAAACGCCAACGTGCATCCGGTAATTCGACGAGCAGAAACCGGAGCGCGGGTAGCCGCTCCAGGTCGAAAGGCCGTCGCCGTTCATCGAGCTCAATCGCGTCGAGGTCGGCCTCGGTCGCGGTGACATCACGCCATGGCAGCTCGACGCGGGACGGCACGATCTGCACCGGGCGCGCGATGCCCTGACTGAAGAAGCTCGCCCGCAGATTCGGATGCCGGATCAACATCTTGGCTCGCGCAGTCTCGGAGCAACGCGACGTCGAGGGAGCCGTAGATGTCGGCGGCCATGCCGATCACGTACGGGTCGTGGACGGGCCCGCCGTCGGATGAATCCGCCAACTCAGAAAGCGTGGTCAGCGAATACAGGCCCTCTTGAAGAGGACTCAGCGCCATCACGTCCTCGATGTCGGGCGCGACGTTGGCCTCGGTGTCGATCTCCGTGGCTGTCATGGTGTTCTGTCCCGCGACTGCGACCACAGCTGAGTCACCGCCGCCAAGTCAGTTGCCGACAAGCCCGACGTCGTCATCGGCTCGAACCGGGTTTCGGTCACGCCGTCGGCTGAATCGACGTCACCGGTCACTGCGAGCGCGTCCACTGCCGCAGCGAGTTGCGCAAGCGTCGGGTTCTCGAACACCATCCGCGGGTTGACTGACAGCCCGACCGCCCGTGCCCGCGAGGCTAATTGGACCGACAGAATGCTGTCTCCGCCGAGGGCGAAGAAATCGTCGAATCGCCCGACAGCCGAGGTGGACAGCAAGTCTGCGAATACCGCGGCCAGCGCACGCTCGGTGTCGGTTCGCGGCGGTTCGGTCTGGCCGCCGGTGCTGACCGCCGGCCGCGGCAAGCCTGGCCGGTTCAGCTTCCCCGACTCGGTCTTGGGCAGCACGTCGAGCACCGTCAGTGACGACGGCACCATGTATCCGGGCAGGGTGGTGCCGATCGCGGCCCGCACCGCCGCCGCGAATGCCGCCTTGCCGGTGTCGTCGGTGATGAGCTGGTGCGGCACAACATATCCGGCCAGCGCGGACCCGTCATGCGTTTCCCAGGTCCGCGCGGCCGCGGCTGCGACACCGTCGGCCGCGGCCAGTGCGGCCTCGACCTCGGCGAGTTCGACGCGGAATCCACGCACCTGCACCTGATGGTCGGCGCGGCCGACGAACTCCAGGCGCCCGTCCTGCGTCCACCGGGCCAGATCGCCGCTGCGGTACAACCGGCTACCGGGTTCAGCGGCAAAGGGGTTGGCGATGAACCGCGTCGCCGTCAGCGCGGACCGCTTCCAGTAACCGCGGGCCAACTGGTCACCGCCGTAGTACAACTCGCCGACCACGCCGACCGGCACCGGCCGCAACCCGTCGTCCAGCAGATAGGCCTGCGCCCCCGGCACCGGCGACCCGACCAGCGGACTCGGCAGGCTCAGCCGGCCGCGCGACACCGCGCCGGACGTCTCGGTGGAGCCGATGTTGTTCAGCAGCTCCGGACCCTGCTCGCCGGCGTCGGCGCATACGGCGGTCAAGCGCTGCAGCAGCGAACCGCTCACCGGCTCTCCACCGCACACCAGCCGCGCCAATGACCGCACCGAGTCGGGCGCGCTGTCCACCAGTGCCGACACCAGGCTGGGCACCGCGGTGATCTGCGCGACGGACTCGCGTTTCATCAGCGCGCCAAGTGCTTCCGCGTCGCGGTGCTCGGCGTCATCGGCCACAATCATGGTCGCACCGGCGGCGAGACCGGCAAGCAGTTCCATGCCGCCTTCGAGGAACGTCATCGAGGCTTGCGACAGCCGGATATCCTCGGCCCGCGGCGGGTAGTGCCGCAGCTGCCAATCCAGCCGGGCCGCCATCGCTCGCTGAGTACCGACCGCGCCCTTCGGTTTTCCGGTAGACCCGGAGGTGAACACCAGATACATCGGGTCGTCGGGATGCGGCAGCCGCGGTCGCGCCGCGGCCGGCTCTGCCTCCTCGATCGCAGCCCGCACCGCGGCGTCGTCGAGCAACACGAGGGTGGCCTCAGACTCGGCGGGCATGGTGTCGAGCGCCTCGACCGTCGCGATCACCACCGGCGGCCGGACATCGTCGAGCATGAACTGCTTGCGCACCAACGGATAACCGGGGTCGATCGGGAAGTACGCGGCGCCGGCTTTGACGATGGCCACCAGCGCCACCACCATGTCGATGCCCCGCCGTGTCGACAGCCCGACGAAGGATCCGGGCCGCACACCACGATCGGTCTAGCAGCGCCGCCAGATTATCCGAACGATGATGCAGCGCAACATAGTCCAGCTCGACGCCGGCGCAACGCACCGCGACCCGTCCGGCTTCGCACTGCCGGCTCGCCTCCAGCAGTTCGGGAACGGTACGTGGCCGGTCAGCCGGCGCCTGGTCGCCGCGGCTCCACTGGGTCAGGATGCGTTGTTGTTCCTGCGGGTCGGCCAACACCACGTCCCGCAAACTCTGATCGAGGTCGTCAGCAAACTCGGTGACGACGCGGGTCAGCCAGCCCGCCAACCGCTCGATGGTCTCGCGCCGGTAGAGCTCGCTGCGATAGATCAGGTTGCCCCGATAACCTGCGGAGCCGGTGCCGTCGGATCCGTCGGTGCCGAAGAAGTTGACGCTGAGGTCGGCGTGCGCCACATCGAACACCGGATCCATCGACGTGCACACCGTGTCCTGCCTGCCGCTGCCGACCGGCGCCGACTCGATGACGCGCGTGGCCGGCAGATCGTCGCGGACATGGACGATCACCTGGAACAGCGGGTTGCGCGACAGCGATCGCACCGGGCTCACGCTGTCGACCACTCGGTCGAACGGCAGATCCTGATGGGCGTAGGCGGCCAGCGCGGTCTCGCGCGACCGGGTCAGCACCTCGCGCAGGGTGGGGTTGCCGTGTAAGTCGTTGCGCAGCACCAGGATATTGACGAAGAAGCCGATCAGCTGATCCAGTTCGGCTTCGGTGCGCCCGGCGACCGGTGTACCCAGTGGGATGTCGGCGCCGCCTCCCGCCTTGTGCAGCACCACCGCGACGGCAGCTTGCAGCGCCATGAACTCGGTGACGCCCAATTCGCGGCATCGGTCGGCGAGTTTGGCCCGGGTGCCGGCGTCGATGCTGAAGGTGACCGATTCCCCTTCCCCGCTGGGCAGCGGGGGCCGCGGAAAGTCGGGTCGCAGGCCGCTGTCCTCGGGAAGCCCGGCCAGCTGGCTCGTCCAGTAGTCCCGTTGCTCGGCGGCGACCGCCGACTCTCCCCCGCAAGCGGGAGGTGCCCCCAGGCCGCCCGGCTCACCCAGGAAATCTCGTTGCCAGGCAGCGTAATCGGCGTACTGGATGCGCAACGGCGCCCACGACGGAGCTTCGCCGTCGCGGCGGGCCCGGTACGCGGTCATCACGTCGGCGAAAAGCACGCCGGCCGACCAGTGGTCGGAGGCGATGTGATGGACGACCAGCGACAACACGTGCCCGCCGGTGTCACGGGTGTCGAGCACGGCGACGCGGATCGGCCATTCGCGATCCAGTCGGAAACAATGCCGGCGCTCGACCTCGAGTTGTTCCTGCAGCCACTGTTCGCCGTCGCCGGTGGCTCGACGCACCGCCGGCTCGGCGGCCGGATCGACGACCTGGTACGGAATCCCGTCGTCGTCCACGTAGGTGGTGCGCAGGATTTCGTGACGCGCGACGACGTCGCCGACCGCGGCGATCAGCGCATCGATGTCCCACGGCCCGGTCAGCCTGGCGGCGAACGGGATGTTGTTCACCGGGCTTGGCCCGTCCACTCGGAAGGCGAACCAGCTCCGCAGTTGCGACGCCGACAGTGGCAGCGGCTCGTCGTGGGTGGTCGCGACGAGCTTGGGGCGCGACTGGCTGTGCGCGCCGGAACGCAGGTCGTCGACCCGCTGCGCCAGCGACCCGACCGTGCCGAGTTCGAAGACATCGCGGATGCCCAGCTCGACACCGCACTGCGAGCGGATCGCGGTGACCAGCTTGGTGGCCACCAGTGAATGGCCGCCGAGGTCGAAGAACGAGTCGTCGACTCCGACGCGGTCATGGCCGAGCAGCTCGGAAAACAGTGCGGCGATTCGGCGTTCGGTGGCGGTGGACGGGTCGCGGTAGTCCGCCTTGGCCGTCAGCTCCGGCTCGGGCAATGCCGAGCGATCGATCTTGCCGTGCGCCGTGATCGGTATTTCGTCGATCACCACGTAGGCGGCCGGGGTCATGTATTCCGGCAGCGCCGCGGCGACTCTGGTGCGAATCCGCTCGAGGTCCACGGTCTCGCGGCCGGCGCCGTCGGCCGGTGTCACGTAGCCCACCAGGCTCTTGCCCAGCCCCGGAAGGTCGCTGGCCACCACCACGGCCTGGCCAACACTGGGGTCGACCGAGATCGCCGCGCCGACTTCGCCCAGCTCGATGCGGAATCCGCGGATCTTCACCTGTTCGTCGGCGCGGCCGACGAATTCGATGTCGCCGTCGGCGTTGCGGCGGGCCAAGTCTCCGGAACGGTAGAGCCGGGCTCCCGGGCGTGAACGGGTCGGCGACGAAACGTTCCGCATGTCAGCGCGGATCGCCGATGGTAGCCGCGCGCCACATGCGTTCCGCCGATGTAGATTTCACCGATCACACCGACCGGAACCGGCTGCAAAGCGGCGTCCAGCAGGTGGATCTGGGTGTTGATCTTCGGCCGGCCGATCGGGACCACGCGGGTGCCCTGCGCGCCCTCCACCGGGTAGCTGGTGGCGTTGACGATGGTCTCGGTGGGCCCGTAGAAGTTGTAGAGCAGCGCGTCGAAGGTGGCGTGGAACTTGTCGGCGATCTCACCGGGCAACGGCTCGCCGCCGATCGGCACTCGACGCAGGGTGCGCCACTGGTTGACACCCGGCAGTGACAGGAACAGTCCGAGCAGCGACGGGACGAAGTGCATTGACGTGATGTCTTCGCGGCGCAGCAGTTCGGTCAGATATCCGATGTCGCGGAGACCGTCCGGCCGCGGAATGACCAGCCGCGCACCACAGATCAGTGTCCCGAAGATCTCGCCGATCGATACGTCGAAGCTGGGTGATGCCACTTGAAGAAGGCGATCGGTTTCGTCGACGCGATATTCGTCGCCGAACCAGACGAAGTATTCGGCGATCGGCGCATGGGGCACCGGAACGCCTTTGGGCAGGCCGGTCGAACCCGAGGTGTAGATCAGGTACGCGGTGTTCTGCGGTGTCAGCGGCCGAACCAGTTCGCTCGGCTCGGTGGCCGGATAGCGCTGTAGGCCGGTGACCGGTTCGCGCAGAACGAGTTTCGCTTGGGCATCGTCGAGGATGAATGTCAGCCGGTCGTCCGGGTAGGTGGGGTCGACCGGCAGGTAGACGGCACCGGCTTTGAGCACTCCCAGCGCCGTGATGACTAGTTCCGGTGACTTGTCGAGCAGCACCGCCACCCGGTCTTCGGTGCCGACGCCTTGCTCGATCAGCCAGTGCGCCAACCGATTTGCCTCGTCATCGATCTCACGGTAGCTGTAATGCCGACCTTCGTAGACGACGGCGACGGCGTCCGGGGCCAGGGCGGCGCGCCGTGCCACCAGGGCCGGTAGCGTGCTGGCCGGGCTGCTGAAGTCGTCACCGCAGGAGACGGCACGTAGCCAGTCGACGTCGGCGTCGCTCATCAGCCCACAGGCGGACAGTGTGGTGTCCGGGTTCGCGAGCGCGTGATCCAACAGCACGCCGTAATGCCGCAGAAGTTGATCCACCAGTGGGCGGTCAAGGACTTCGACCAGGTATTCGGCTTCGACTTCCGCGCCGAGGCCGGGGCCGTCCAGCTCGATCATCAAGCCGAGCGGCAACTGACTGAAATGGCCGCGTAACTCTGCGCGCTCGCAGCGCACTCCGGGCGGGCAGAAGCCGCCGCCGTCGGCCTCGCGTAAACCGAAGCTGACCCGCGTCATTCGTTCGGCGCCGTGCCTGCGGTCCGGGTTGGAGGCGCGTACCAGCCATTCCAGATCGACCCGCGAGTGAGCAAGCGCGCCGACTGCGCTGTCCCTGGTCTGCGCGAGCAGCTCACGGAACGTCAGCTGCGGCTCGGGGCGCATCCGGATCACCAGCGTGTTGCCGAAGTAACCGATCGCGTCCTCGGTCCCGGCTCCGCGGTTGAGCACCGGGGTCGCGACGAGGAAGTCGGACGCATGGGTGTATCGGTGGACCAGGGCGCCGAACGCCGCCATCAGCACCATATACGGGGTGGCACCGGCTTCGCGGGCGAGCGCGGCGGCGCGGTCGACAGTGTCCGCCGACAGCCGCGCCGTGGCACGCTGGGCGCGCCAGGTGCTCGGGACCACCGAGCCGTGCGGGCCGGGAAGTTCCAGCGGCTCAGGCAAATCCGTCATCAGCGAGCGCCAATAGGCCAGGTCGTCGTCGCTGCTGGGAGCCGGGTCAACCGCGACGCCCCGCACCGGCCCGGCCAGGGATGCTTCGCCTTCGGTGTAGGCGCGCACGAGGTCGGCGAAGAACGGCGCCCAGGAGCCGTCGTCCCAGGCGATGTGGTGAGCGGTGAACAGCAGCATCACCTGGTCGGGACCGAGCCTGGCGGCTTCGATCCGAAGCGGCGAGTCCCTGGTCAGGTCGAACGGTTGCCGAAACTGCCGTTGGGCCAACACTTCCAGCCTGAGCCGGCGGGCCTGCTCGGCAAGGCCGGACAGGTCATGCTCAGCCCAGCCCGGCCGAAGATCGTCACGGATCACCGGGTACGGATCGCCGGCGGTGTCGGTCTGGTATGTCGTGCGCAGCACCGGGTGGCGCAGCGCTACGGCGTCGACCGCCCGGTGCAGCCGTGCGACGTCGACATCACCGGTGAGACGGTAGGAGACGCAGATGTTGAGCAGCGCACCATCCGGGTCGACGGACTGCACGAACCACATCCGGCGCTGCCCATCGGACATCACCGGGCGCTGCTCGCCGTCATCCGCGCCGCGGCCGGCCGGGCCAGGCCACGATCGGCGATCTTGCGGCGCAACAATTCCAGGCGCTGAGCGTCCAGGGTGTCCAAACCGGTGGTGTCAGTCACGCGTGGATTCCCACCTTCCCGATGTCCTGGCCGTTGGTCGAGCCTGCGCCCAGGACGTCGATCAATTCGTTGACGGTGATTCCGCCGAGCATCCGCGCCACCGGCGCCGAGTGGCCCACGGTCCGGCGTAGTCTCCGGCGCAGGTCCAGTGCCAGCAGTGAGTCCAACCCGAGGTCGATCAGCGACGCGGTCCCGTCGATCGACACTGGGTCGCCCAGGTGCAGGGTTGCCGCCAATTCCGCGCGGACGACGTCGACGAGCGCTCGGGTGTCGACATCGTTGTGTGGTGCGGCGGCGGCGATCTCCGCGGGCGGCTCAAACGGCATCGAGATTCCCTGGCTTTCGAAGAAGACCCGCAGCCGGTCGAAGTCGGCGTCGAAAATCAGTGGGTCGCTGTCGAACCGGCCGAGGCTGGCGGCCACCGCCGACTCGGATCGCATCGCAATGAGCCCTGAGCGCTCGGTACGCGCGATCTCCGCCGCCCCAACTACTCCGGCGTCCTGCCAGAGTCCCCATCGAATCGCGGTGCAGTCCAACCCTTTTGACCGCAGTTGCGCCGCAAGCACGTCGAGGATTCGATTCGACGCCGCATAGGCAGCGTTGCCGTGGCCACCCCAGACGCCGAACACCGAAGAGCAGGCCAGGATCCGGCATTGCGGCTGCAGTGGCCACACCTCGGTCATCGCGGCCAAGCCTGAGACTTTCGCGGCGCACACTGCGGCCACGTCGGCACCGGTCAGCTCCGCCCGCCGGGACGCCGCGGCGATTCCGGCGGTGTGAATCAGCAATGACGCACCGGTCCCCGCGTATTCGGCCGCGACGGCCGCGACCGCTGACCGGTCGGTGATATCGCAGCGCGGCGCACAGACGTCGACGTGATGCCGCCCGATCAGCCGGCTGAGAACGTCGGGCTCGATACCTTTGCGGCTCAACAGGATCAGTCTGCGCGCGCCGCGTTCGATGCAGTATTGCGCGTACCTGAGGCCGATGGCTCCGTTTCCGCCGGTGATCACCACGTTCTCCAGCGCAGCCGCATCGAGCGGGCGGGCGGTCGTCGGCCCGCGGTGCTTGCGCAGGCTCCGGACGTAGCGGCGCGGTCCGGCGCCGCCGCGCTCGACGCGCAACGCGAACACGCCGGCCTCACCCAGCAGTACCTGCAGCGCAGCGGCCGCGGTCTGGTCATCTGTTTCACCCGCCGGCAGATCGAGGTTGCCGAACATCTGGTCGGCGAATTCGAAGCCGACGCTGCGGTGCATGGCGGCCAGCGCTGCCTGGGCCGGCCGGGTGGCCGGATCACTGGGCAGGACCCGTTCGCCGCCGGCAGTGAGTAGCCACACGGCGCGGCATCGTGGGCCGATGATCGCGTCGTAGTCCGGCAGGCCCGCGTCATTGCGGCCCGAGATCTGCGCCAATGCTTGCGTCACGTCGAGCTGATCGAGCGCGGGCGCCACCACCGCAACGATTTCCGCCTGATGCGCGGGCACCACGTCGTACCGGCGGTGGGTGGACGCGGCGGCAGTCAACAGCTGCGCCAGCGGTGTATCGGTGTCGCCGACGATCGCAATGCCGGACCGCGCCGCCGATGCGGGGGCCGGCACCTCCGCGCTCTGCCAGTCCTCGATGGCGACGGTCAACGAGTCACTGCCGTCGTCGAACGTGGTGCTCACCGGTTGCGGTGCGGCCCACAGGTGCACCGCCCGCATCGGGGCGTTCGGGAATCCGCGCAGCGGTGAGCGGACCGCCGTCGGCAGCGCGGCCGCCCACGGGTAGTGCGGATCGGCGACAGCGGCGGCGGCGATGTTGGCCGAGAGCACATCGGTGATCGGCTGCTCGCGGTGACCCGACCCGAGAATCACCGCCGACTCATCCCCGACCAGTTCGTTGAGCGGGTACAGCAGCGAGGGATGCGCCGACATCTCGATGAAGGCGTCCGCTCCGCACTTTTGGGCGGTGACCACGGCGCGATCAAAACGCACTGTGCTACAGAGACTTTCATACCAGTACCGGGAAAAGTCGGTGTCGCTGCCCACCTCGGCGCCGACCGCCGAGCCGATAAACGCCATCGGTCCGGCGCGGAAGGCCGATCTGGGCTGCAATGCGGCGAGTTCGGCGCGCAGTGGCCGCAGCGCGCTGGTGTGACCCGGGTAGTCCACGACGAGTTGCTGTGCGAACACCCCGCGCGCCCGGGCCAGCTCGGCTACCGCGACCACCGCGTCACGGTCACCTGACACCACGGTGGCCGACGGTCCGTTGACCGCGGAAATCTCCAGCCAGCCCGGTGTTTCGGCGATCAGTACCCGCGCATCCTCGACGCCGAGACCGAGCACCACCATGGCGTAGTCGCCGGTCAATCGGTCGACTACGGTGGCGCGAGCGCCGACCAGAGCGACGGCATCGGCCAACGAAATCTTCTCGGCCACATAAGCCGCAGCGACCTCGCCGAGGCTGTGCCCGACCGTCATCGCCGGAAGCACACCGCAGAACTTCCATTGCGAGGCCAAGCTGACCGCATGGGTGAACTGCGCGCCCTGGATCTCGGTTCGCGACCAGTCCTGTTCGTGGTCACCCTGCAGATATGGCAGCGGCGACGCGAACCCGGCCGCGACGAACGCCGCCGCGCAACGGTCGGCCTCGGCGCGATAGGCGGCCAGTCGCCGGTAGGCGTCGGTCCCCATCGACTGCCATTGGTTGCCCTGACCCGGAAACACGAATGCGCAAGACGGCGCAACGCTTTTCGACGACTGGGATACCAGTTGATGCTCTTCGTCGTGAGCCAGCGCCGACAAGCCGGCTACCAGTTCCCCGCGATCGGCGGCCCGCAGGACGGCACGGTGCCGTCGTACCCGCCGCAGGCGGAGCAATGTGGATGCCACCTCGGCGGTCGGATCATGATCGGTGCCGAGTCTGCCGACGTAGTCGAGAATCGCCTGGGCATCCTTGGCGATCAGCTGCTCGTCGTGCGCCGACAGTAGCACCGGCACGCGGCGGTCAGGCAAGGGTTGTGCCAGCATCATGCGACCTCGGGAAGTGAGACGATGACGTGAGCGTTGGTGCCGGCGATCCCGAATGCCGAGGTCGCTGCAACCCGCCGGCCATCGGCGGCGGGCCACGGCGTCAGTTCGGTCGCGAGCCGCAATCCTTGTTTATCCCAGTCGATCTCGGTGCTTGCCTCGGCGGCGTGCAGAGTAGGCGGAATCGCGCCGTGCTCGGCGGACACCAGGATCTTGGCCAGCCCCAATGCGCCGCTGGCGGCCAGGGCGTGACCCAGGTTGGATTTCACCGACCCCAGTAGGGCTCCGGTTTCGGGTTCGGTATCGCCGTAGGTTTGCGCCAACGATTGCAATTCGGTGCGGTCACCGAGCCGAGTGCCGGTGCCGTGCCCTTCGATCATGCCGACCTCGTCGGGACGGATACCGGCCTCGGCGATGGCGCGGCGGAACAGGCTGATTTGGGCCGCGCCGCTGGGCGCACTGAGACCGGCGCTGCGTCCGTCGTGGTTGACGGCGCTACCCAGGATTTCGGCGAGGATCAGCCGGCCATCGCGCAGTGCCGCCGACTTTCGTTGCAGCACAAAGATTGCCGCGCCTTCTGCCCAGACGGTCCCGCTGGCCTGGGCACTGTAGGCGCGGCAGTGGCCGTCGTCGGACAGGGCGTGTTGTTTGGAGAACTCGACGAAAAAGCCGGGCGAGCCGAGCACGTTGACGCCCCCGGCCAGCGCCAGATCGCAGTCGCCGTTCTGCAGTGCGCGGACCGCCGCGTGAAAGGCCACCAGCGCCGACGCGCAGGAGGAGTCGATCGTCACCGCCGGGCCGGTCGATCCGAGCGTGTAAGCGATCCGGCCGGATACCACGCTCAGGGCGGTGCCGGCGAGCAGATGGCCGCTGTATTCGGAGAATTCGGCCATCTGCGGCCCGTACCCGGTGGCCGATGCACCGAGATAGCAGCCCATGTCGCGGCCGGCCATGTCGTCGGGATTGATGCCGCTGTTCTCCAGAGCCCGCCACGCCACCCGCAAAGCAACGCGTTGCTGCGGATCCATCGCGACCGCCTCGCGCGGTGAGATGCCGAAGAATTCCGGATCGAACATCGTCGCACCGCTGAGAAATCCACCGCGGTCGTGGATCGCTTTGAAGCCGCTTCGCCGGGAGCCGGCGAACAGCTCGCGGACCGCCCAGCCGCGGTCGGCGGGAAAAGCAGTCAACGCCTCGCGACCCTCGGCCAACAGCTCCCAATACCGGCTGGCGGTGTCGGTTCCGCCGGGCGCTTCCAGCGCCATGCCGACGACCACAACGGGATCGGAGGCAGCCGCGAACCTGTCCTCAGCCACCCGCGTTCACCCGCGCAGCAATCTCGTCGATGTGATCGTCCAGGTAGAAGTGACCGCCGTCGTACCACTCCAGCTCGAATGCGCCGGCGGTGTGGCCTTCCCACAGCTGCAGTTCGGCGGCATCGACGCGCGGATCGCCGTACGCCCCCAACGCTGAGATGTCCGCGGCGATCTGCACGTCCGGGCTGCAGGTGTAGCGGTTGATCGCCGCGTAGTCGGCGCGCATTGCGGTGACCAGCAATTCGGCGAATTCCGGGTCGGCGAGCAGTTCGGCATCGGTTCCGCCGAATTCGGTCATGTCGACGAGCAGATCGTCGTGGCTGGTCGGCAGGTCGGGCTTGGCCTCCACCGCACACGGGGCGGGAGCCGCCGATGCCCACAACCGCTCGACGGCGGCACCGCGGGTTTCCGCGATCCGGGCGAATTCGAACGCGACGACAGCACCCATGCTGTGGCCGAAGAGCCGCAACGGCGCAACCTGACGCCAGGGACCGGCGACGAACAGACTGCGCGCGAGGCCCTGCACGCTTTCGGCGGCGGGCTCGTTGAGCCGCTCGGCGCGCTGCGGATACTGAACGATGTACGCATCACCGCCGCCGGCGGCCAGCGCCGCCGCCAGCTTGCGGTATCCCGGTTGCCGCGCCGCCGGCATGGGGAAACACCACCGTGACACCCCGCGCTCCCGTGCCGCGGCCCGGAACTCGCTTGATCCAGGACGGGAATTCCTTCTTCTGCACCGACGTCAGGTTGTCGAAAATCATTGCGCCACATCATTTCCGGCGAGTGCCGCCGATACATGGCCGGCGTCCATGCCGACAACTTCCACGTAGAGCTCCGCGACCTGCTCGAGCCGGGCGGGGTCGGATTCGCGGCCGGCCAGCAGGGTCGGCCAACGCGGAAACGGTTCGGGTGGCGAAGATGTCGGCGACGACGACATCCGGGGTGTCCAGCCAGGCCCGGATCCGCGCGACGGTTTGTGTCGCCAGCACCGAGTCCCCGCCGAGGGCGAAGAAGTCGTCGTCGCGCTCCCACCGGGTCCACACCGAGCACATCGCCGACGATCGTCGCGATCGCCGATTCCACCGGTGTGCAGGGCGCGCGGTGGTCGGGGGCCGCCGAGTCGGCCACGGCGGCAGCCAACTGTCCGGTGACGACGCGCCGGTCGATTTTGCCGGCGAGCGTGTAGGGCACGTGATCCACGAATGAAACGTGCTGCGGAATCATGTGCGCGGGAACATGATCGGCCATGGCGGCGCGCACCGTTTCGGTGCTGAGGTGTCGATCGTCGGTGTGCACGGCTGCCGCCAGCACCTCAGCGCCGCCCGTCGCGGTCACCACGGCTGCGACCGCGGTTGCCACGCCCGGTATCTGGCGCAGCGCCGCCTCGACCTCGCCGATTTCGACGCGGTAGCCGCTGATCTTGACGCGGTGGTCGGCACGCCCGACGAATTCCAGGACACCGTCCGGCCAGTATCTGGCCAGATCACCGGTGCGGTACCAGGTCCGGCCGCCATGCTCGACGAAACGCTCGGCGGTGAGGTCGGGCCGACCGCGGTAGCCACGCGCGATGCCACGTCCGGAAATCCACAGTTCGCCGGCGACCCAGTCCGGGCAGTCACCGCCCCGGTCATTCACCACCCGGCAGACGTTGTTGCTCAGCGGTGTGCCGAAGGGCAACGCGGTCAGCTCCGGGCAGAGCTCTTCGAGATCGCCGACCTCGAAAATGGTGTGGTGTGTTGCGGTCTCGGTCGCACCTCCCAGGCCGGCGAAACGCAGTCGCGGCGCATCGGCGCGCAGCCGGCGGACCACCTCGGGTCGCACCCAGTCACCGCCGGTCGGCACCACCCGCAGCGACGACAGCCGCCCGGCGCCGACCTCAGTCAGCATCTCCAGCCAGCCGGGCATGAAGTGCAACACCGTCACGTCATGGGTCTCGATGAGCCGGGCCCATGCGTCGGGATCGCGCCGCTGCGCTTCGTCGACCACCACGATCGACCCACCGGTCCGCAGGGTGACGAAAATGTCCATCACCGAGATGTCGCCCTCGAGCGTGGACAGCGCGAGGCAACGATCCGTGGGTCCGATCTGGAAATGCCGCGCGATGAACTCCACGGTGTTCATCGACGCGTCATGGGTCACCTCGACGCCCTTGGGCTCACCGGTCGAGCCCGAGGTGAACAACACGTAGGCAAGCTCGGCGCTATCGGTTGCCACCGGCTCGAACTCTCGATCGGCGGGCGCGGCGTCCAACAGGTCGGCGATGGTCAACGCCGGCACCGGCAACGCGAGTGGCTGACCGCCACACACCAGGGCCAGCTTCACCTGACCGGCGTGCAGAATGCGCTCGGCGCGATCGCGTGGCTGGTCGACACTGATCGGTAGGTACACGCCGCCGGCCGCCAGGATTCCGAGCACGGCAGGGATCTGTTCGGCGGTTTTGGGGCCCATCACCGCAACCGTGTCGCCGCGGGCCGATCCCGTTGTCGCGCAACGCTGCAGCCAACGCCAGTGCTTGACGCCGCAGCTGACCGTAAGTCAGATCACCGCAGGCCGACAGCACCGCCGGCGCGTCCGGCCGGGCCCTGGCACACCGAAAGAAGCCGTCGTGCAGCGCCTCTGCACTGCGCGCGGCGCTTCGGCTGTTGACCGCGTCGCGCACCGCGCGCTGGTCCTCCGGTAGCGCAGGAGGGTCCGGCTGGGTCCACGCTTCGGGCGAGGAGGCGAGTCGTTCTAGTTCGTGGACATGATTGGCGAACATCGCATCGATCACGCCGACCGGGAAAACGTCTTCGCGGACATCCCAATTCACCATGACGCCGCCGTCGAATTCGGTCACCTGCGCGTCGAGCGAAACCTGCGGGCCCTGCGAGATGATCCAACTGGGTGTGCCGAACGTCTTCGTGACGTCGCCGGAGAACAACTCGCCGAGTCCGAGCGCGCTGGTGAACACGACCGGGGCCAGCACCGGGTCACCGCGGTGGCGGGCCAGGTCTCGCAATACCGACAGGCCGGGATAGTTGGCGTGCGCGGCGGCAGTACGCATGGCGTCTTGCACGGCGTGGGCCCGCGATGCGGCATCGGTGGTGCCGGTCAGGTCGATGTCGAGCAGCAGCGACGAGGTGAAGTCGCCGACCAGTCGATCCACGTCTGGGTGCAGAGCCTCGCGACCGAACAGCGGCACGTTCAGCAGGAAACGCGAAGTGGTCGACCAGCTCGCCACGGTGTGCGAGAAGGCGGCGGCGAACATCATCGCGGGGGTCACCCCGCGGGAGCGGGCGTGTGCGAACAGCGCATCCCGGGTCTGCGGGTCAAACCACTGCCAGCGTCGAGTGCTGTTGCGCGATAGTGTCTTCCGGTTTGCCGACGGCAGCGCGGGCGGGTCCGGGAATTCCGGGATGCGTTGAGACCACCAGTCCCGGTCGGCGTCGTGGGCCGGCCGCGGGCCCGCTTCGCGACGCTCGATCTCGTTGCGGTACTCCTGGTAGCTGAAGCCCAATTCCGGTAATTGCCGCCCCTGATACAACGTCGCCAAGTCGGTCATGAGGGTGCGGTAGCTCATCGCGTCGGCTGCTTGCATGTCCAAATCGACGTGCAGGCGCGTTTTTCCACCGGGCAGCAACGACAGGGTGAGCTCGAACACCTGTCCGTCAAGCTGCTGGTGCGACTTGGCTTCCCGAATGCCGAGGAGCCGTTCATCGGCAGCGTCTTCGGCCAGACCGCGGAAGTCGTGGACGGTAACCGGGAAGTCGGCCTGCGCCGAGATGTCGATCTGCTGGCTGCCGTCGACGAGAAACCGCACGCGCAGCATCGGGTGCCGCACCGCCATCGAGGTCGCGGCGTTCGCCAGGCGCTCGGGGTCTATCGGGCCACCGTCGAATTCGACGTACAGATGGCCGGCCACACCGCCCAGAGGCTGACTGTCGTCGCGCCCCACCCACATGGCGTGCTGCATGGGGGCGAGCGGGAAAGCGCTTTCGGCAGAGGGAGCCGTCGGCGCCGCCGGGACGTCGGGCTCGTACGCGCGCACCCCGTCGCCCACGAGTCGAGACCACGCCTCGATGGTGGGGTCGGCGGACAGTGCGGCGAAGTCGACGTCGACGCCGCGACGCCGCCACTTGCCGGCCAGCGACATCATCCGAATGGAATCAAGACCCTGGCTGATCAAATTGCCCGCGGGGTCGACGGTATCGGCGCTGACGCCGAGCAATTCGGCGACCTCCGCGCGCACGTCACTCGGGCTACCAGCAATCGAAGCCCCGACCCCGCCAGTCAACACAACCCTCCTACTGGTTAGTTAAGGCTAGCCTAAATTGCTGGTTACTTTAGTAGCCGGGGTGGTCGCGACGCTACCGCCCCCAGGTAGCGCTAATAAGGAGATGGATCATGTCGTCGTCGATCATGGACGGCTTTGTTCGGTTCCCGCCGGACCGCGCGGCCAGCTACCGAGCTGCCGGTTACTGGAGCGGCCGGACCGTCGACTCGCTGCTGACCGATGCAGCCCGCCGCTGGCCGACGCATGCCGGGGTGGTCGATGCCGACGGGCCCGGGCGGCTGACCTTCGCGCAGTTGGACGAACGCGCCGACCGCGTCGCAGCGGGACTCGCCGGGCTGGGCATCGCTATCGGCGACCGGGTACTGCTGCAGCTGCCGAACAGCTGCGAATTCGCGGTGGCGTTGTTCGGCCTCCTGCGGGCAGGAGCGATCCCGGTCATGTGCCTGACCGGCCACCGCGCGGCCGAGTTGGGGCATTTCGCCGCGGTCAGCGAGGCGACGGCGCTACTGATCCCCTCCAGCGCAAGCGGTTTCGACTACCGCCCGATGGCTCAGGAGCTCTCGCGCGAGCATCCCGGGTCTCCGTCACGTCATCGTCGACGGCGACCCCGGCCCGTTTGTCAGGTGGTCGCAGGTCTGCGCCGGCGGCGCCGAACTGCCGCACCACCGACCAGATCCGGAATCGCCGGCCTTGCTGTTGGTTTCCGGTGGCACCACCGGCACACCGAAGCTCATCCCCCGCACCCACAACGACTACGTCTACAACGCCACTGCCAGCGCAGAGCTCTGCGGGCTCACTGCGGACGACGTCTACATGGCGGCTTTACCTGCCGCGCACAACTTTCCGCTGGCTTGCCCGGGTCTTCTCGGTGCCGTCGCGGTCGGTGCGACCACCGTTTTTCTGGCCAACCCGAGTCCGGAGTCCGCGTTCGGCGCGATCGCGCGCCACGGTGTGACCGTCACCGCGCTGGTGCCGGCATTGGCCAACCTGTGGGCGCAGGCCACCGAATGGGAACCGCAGGCGCCAACGTCATTGCGGCTGTTGCAGGTTGGCGGCGCCAAGCTGGAAGCCAGTGATGCGCAACGGGTCCGCGAGACCCTGACCCCGGGCCTGCAGCAGGTGTTCGGCATGGCCGAAGGACTGCTGAATTACACCCGACCCGGCGACCCGCCAGACATTGTCGAGGGCACCCAGGGTCGGCCATTGTGCGTCGACGATGAACTACGGATCGTCGACGAAGCCGGCCGACCCGTGCCAGCCGGCGCCGAAGGTGAGCTGCTGGTACGGGGCCCGTACACCTTCAATGGTTATTTCCGCGCCGACGAAGCCAATGTGCGCTCTTTCGACCCGGAGGGCTTCTACCGCAGCGGCGATCTCGTCCGTCAGCATCCAGGCGGAAACTTAGAGGTCACCGGCCGGGTCAAAGATGTCATCCACCGCGGCGGCGAGACCATTCCCGCCGCCGACCTCGAAGAGCACCTGCATACCCACCCGGCGATCTCGTCAGCGGCGGCAGTGCCACTGCCTGATCCATACCTGGGCGAAAAGATCTGCGCGGCAGTGGTTTTCGCCGGAACTCCGGCCACGCTGGCGGAACTGAACGCTTATCTCGACGAGCGTGGAGTGGCCCGGCATGCTCGGCCCGACGTGCTGAGCGCAATGGGGTCGCTGCCGACCACGCCGGTCGGCAAAATCGACAAGAAGGCCATCGTCCGGCAATTACAGTCTTAAGATTCGCCGCCGAATCCACCGAGTACGGACAGAGATCCTTTACCTTTCGCCATTACTGTCAACGACATGAAGACAAGTGGAGACAGCACATCGTCCGCGGGCACTGGCCGCGCGGAAGCGAGGCGGTCGCTCTTGTCCACCGCCCTTTCAGTGATCGCCGCGGGCGCGACCCTCTTCGGAGCAGGAGCGGCACTCGCGTCGCCGTCCAGCATGTCCCCCGGTGACGCCATGCTTGCCTTCCACGGCAAGTAACTCCCTTCTGCGCAGGCCGTCCTCACAGCGCCGCGGTGAGTCGCCACAATGCTTCCCGGTCGGCGTTGGCCGCGCGATCGATCGGGCTGACGATTACGTCGGTCGCTCCCGCGTCCAGGTAACGCCGCAACTGACTCAGTACGGAGTCCTCGGATCCGATCGCGGCAAGCTCAACGACATCCGCCACGCCTTCCCGTGCAATGACGTTTCGATACGACGGGATCGCAGCGTAGAAGCTCAGATGTTCTCCAGCTATTGCGCGCGCGGCCTCGACGTCATCGGACAACAACACCGGGACCGCGGCGATGACGCGGGGTGCCGGGCGACCCGCCTCACCCGCTGCCTTCGTGATCCTGGGCACGATGAAGTCGCCGATCGTCCTGGGCCCCGCCAGATAGGGCAACGTCCCATCGGCCAGTTCACCGGTGACCCGCAAAGCTTGCGGCCCCATCGCCGCGACATAGATCGGGATCGGGGTACCGCCGGCCACCTCCACCGGCCAACTCGGGCTGGCGCTGACTTCACTGCCATGAAAGTCCACACCCGCGGTATCGAACACCGACCTCAACACGGTCAAGTACTCGCGAAGACGGGTGATGACGTTGGACCAATCGGTGCCGAACGTCTGGCGTTCGATTGCGCGCGCGCCCAGACCGAGCCCGAGGCTGAAGTTGCCGTGCGCTGCAGCCTGGGCGGTTTGTGCCAACGAGGCGATGATCAGCGGATGACGCGGATTGATCGGCACGACAAACGTCCCGACTCCGACGCCGGGAACGGCGGCGCCGACGAGCGCTGCCAACGTGATCGCGTCGTAATTCAGCTGTTGCGGTAACCAGACGCGAGCCACGCCCAACTCATGGGCTCGTCTGACTTGGTCGATGACGTCGTCGACGAGATTGGCAGCATCCGGGCGGGGCAGCACAACGATTCCAGCAGGCATGATGCGCCCAACACATCGAAGCGGTCAGCTATTCCGAGGCGAACGCCCTCTTGCGGCGTTGTTCTACTGGGTGCGCCTGGCGCGCAATCGTTGGATCTGCCCGTAGGTGTCGATCGGGCTCTGCAGCGCCAGCCCACCGTCCGCCAAGATGATTTGCCCTGTCACCCAACCCATCTCGAGTACGGCGACGATGGCCTCGGCGACATCGTCGGCTTCACCTACCCTGCCGAGAGCCGTTCGATGACTCACCCCGTCCAGCCAGCCCGGAAGTTGCCCGGCCCCGGCGAGCATGGGGGTTGCGGTGACGCCCGGCCCGACCGCGTTGACCCGGATGGCATGCGGTCCCCATTCGCTGGCCGCAACGCGGACGAGCATGTCGACGCCGGCCTTGGAGACGCAGTAGGCGCCCATGTCGCGGTCGGCGACCGTACCGCTGATGCTCGACACGGCGACGATGGATCCGCCGCTGCCGCCGTCGATCATCGCCTTCGCGACCGCTCGCATGGTCAGCCAGGTTCCGGTGAGGTTGACATCGATCACGTGCTTCCAGTCGGCCGGATCCTGCGCGATCAACATGCCGGATGCGCCTATGCCGGCACAGGCGACCAGGCGATCCGGCGCCCCGACTTTCGCCAGCGTCTGCTCCAGCGCAGCGGCCACCGCATCGGGATCGCTGATGTCGCAGTCGATGTCGCCGCCGCGCAGATCCCAGGTGATGACGTCGTGGCCGGCTTGTCGCAGCCGGTCAGCTGCGGCGGCACCGATACCTGACGCGCCACCGGTCACGATGGCGCTCACCGCGCGGGCCCGATCAGTTCGACGCGGACACCGTCCGGCGCTGCGAGCACGGCCATCTCGACCTGCTTTCCCTGCGGTGCCGGGACGGCGATCTGCCGGACGCCGTCGGCGAATCCCAGATCGGCCAACCGGCGAAGCGTCGGTTCGACGTCGCGACTCAGCGACACGAGGAAGAAGCCAGGCGCCGGACCGGCTACCGGCTCGCGGGCGGGCGCCGGATCGTCGAAGACGACCAGTTCGACGATGCCGGTGTCCGAAGCTTTGGGGTCGCCCAGGAAGATCGACCGCAGCTGGTCGCTCTTGGCGTCGAAAAGACGTGGCCAATCACCGGTGAACACATGATCGAAGAGGATCGTCAGTTCCAGGCCATCCTGCCAAAAGCGCAGCGCGCGTTCCACATCGGTTGTCACGATCGCCGTGTGATGAATGCCGTTCATGGGCCACCAGCCTTTGCGCGAGTATCGAATACGTCCAGGCCCACCGCGGACAGTCGCTGGGCGAACTTGCTCCCGCTGTAGGGATATTGCGTCACTATTTTGCCGCTGGGATGGCGGAAGTAGTTGCTGCAGTTCGCCGCCCAGACAGTCGTGGCCAATGCCGTCTGGATCTCGGCGTTGAATTCGTCGTGCGGACCGCGCTTGATCTCGACTGCCGTGATCCCTTCTCGGCTCATCGTGTCGAGCAGTCGTCGCACGAATTCCGCCTGTGCTTCCAGGATGTAGATCATCGAGGTGATCCCATTGGTGTTCGGCCCGTACAGCGTGAACAGATTCGGATAGCCGGGCACCACCGTGCCCAGATAGGCTTCGGCGCCGTCACGCCATTCGTCGTGCAATCGCCGGCCAGCTCGGCCGTACACTTCCAGGCTGCTCAAGTAATCAGCAGCCCGGAAGCCGGTACCGAAGATCACCGTCTCGGCCCGGTGCTCGACACCATCGGTGGTGCGCAGACCGTGCTCGGTGAACGCAGCGATCGGGGCGGTCTCCAACGTGACATTCGGCAGCGCGAACACCGGAAACCAGGTTTTGGACTGGAGCGGACGCTTGCAGCCAACGGGGTAGTCGGGCAACAACTTCGAACGCAACTGCGGGTCCTGCACTTTTTTCACCAGATAGCTGTATGACATGTCGGTCAGCATCTTGGTCATGTCGGATTCGGCATCGAAGTCGGCCGCTTCGTACTGCTGGAAAGCCGCGTCCCGGATTTTGAGCGCCTCGACAGGATCGCTCGCGAACAACTCCTGTTGGTCCGGGGTGAACGGATCGTCGAATCGCGGCGCCACCCAGATCGGGGTGCGCTGGAATACCGTCAGGTGCTCGGTCTCCGCGGCGATCGCCGGGACGTACTGTACGGCGCTGGCACCCGTTCCGATCGACGCAACGCGTTCCCCCGCGGTCGGTTTCGAGTGGTCCCACCGCGACGAGTGAAAGACCCTGCCACGAAATCGGTCCCGGTCTGCGATCGCGGGAATGTTGGGTACGTCGAGCATGCCGACGGCACTGACGACGATGTCCACCTCGTGCCGCTCGCCGTGCTCGGTCTCGATCGTCCATCGCGCGTCCGCGTCCGACCATCGCACGGCCCTTACCCCGGTATTGGCCCGCAGATGCGGCCGGAGGCCATTGTCGTCGGCCACGCGCTCCAGGTAGGCGAGGATTTCGGGCTGGTTTGCGTAGGTTTTGCTCCAGTACGGGTTGAGCGCGAACGAGAACGAGTAAAAATGTGACGGCACATCGCACGCCGCACCCGGGTAGGTGTTGTTGCGCCAGGTGCCACCGAACCCGTCGCCGCGCTCGAAGATCGTGAAATCGTAGCCGCCGCGGGACAATTGGATGCCCATCGCGATGCCACCGGGGCCGGCCCCGATCACGCCCACCCGGGGCTTAACGACCATACTCCGCAATGTTACATACGCGGCATCATATGTAAAGCGGGCCGAGTCAGAACACGGCGAGGCAAACCGCGACGAAATGACAGATCGCTGCAATAGCGGTGCACGTGTGGAAGACCTCGTGATAGCCGAAAGTCTCTGGCCAAGGGTCTGGCCAACGCAGTGCGTAGAAAACCGCGCCGACACTGTAGAGGGCGCCGCCGACCCCGAGCAGCACCGCGGCGGCCACGCCCGCATTGTGCAGAATGAGCCCGGCATACCAAACCGCCACCCAACCCAGCATGAGATAGAGGGCGACACTCAGCCAACGGGGAGCCGCAGGCCTGAACAGCGTCAGCGCGATGCCCGCTATAGCACCGCCCCAGACGATTGCCAGCACTACATGCCCGGTGGATCGCGGCATGTCGAGTCTGGCAAACGGAGTGTAGGTGCCGGCGATGAAAACGTAGATCATGGAGTGATCAAGGCGTCGCATCCACGCCCTGGCCGCAACCGAACCCCAATCGATGCGATGGTACGTGGCGCTGACGGCGAACATAGCAACGATTGCGATTGTGTAGGCCAAGGTCGCGTGTCCGGCCAGCCTTGAGGCAACCGCCCACGACACTGCCACCAGCGCCGAGCCGGCGACGAGAGCCCCGGCAGCACAGTAAAGGTGGATCCATCCGCGAAGCCGCGGTTTGGTGGCGGACGGTTGGGCTACCTCAATCTGCTGACTCACAGTCACTCTCTCCTTCGCTCGGCGATACGGTTTACGGTGCCGCTAGCTGATCCACAGCTACACAACGGAATTGATGCCGGAAGTCTCCTGGTACCAACGGGATTGCGCACAGCGGGAACAAACCGCAGAGGATCCATGCAAGCGGGTATTGAGACGCCGCGAACAGCGTCGCAAAGAGCGGTGTCACGGCTGCCGCCATCAGTCGCTGCACCGTGTTCTGCACGCCCAACGCGCGTCCACTCCAGAACGGCCCGGCAAACTCGGTTATCGCGGTTGCCTCCAACCCATTGTCCAACACCGCAATGACCGATACGGCGATCATCAACAGGACTGCGTCGCCTGAACCTCCTTGGTCGAATAGTGCCTGGGCGAAAAGCATTGCGGCGGCGGCGATCGCGATGAGTCGAACAGGTCTCATCCGTGAGCCGATCACATCAGACCAGCGACCCACGGCAATACGGCCTACAGCACCGAGCACCTGCGTGAGAGTTACGGCGCAACCGGCCGCCACACTTGACCATCCGTGGCCTCGCACCAGCCAGATCAGCATGAAAGTCACCGTTACTGTCTGAGGCGTCATCAGTAGCGCCGAGACGGCATGGATCCTCCATAACGTGTAGGTGCCCCGGTACGGGTTGACCAGTTCGGGTTTGCCGGCCGCATCACGCGGGATACGCGGCGGGTCAACGATTCCGATTGCGCTGGCGACCGTGGATGCGGCGCACACCGCCGCGAGAAACAACAAACCCGACGACGGACTGCCATCGGCCACCACAGGTATCAGCAACGCGCCCAACGCAATCCCGAGCGGCTGGGCGGTTTGACGGATTCCCATCGCCAGCCCGCGACGATCTTGCGGAAACCAACCGGACACCAAGCTGCCGCCGGCCGTGTTGGCGCTCGCAGCAGCCATTCCGCCGACGAACAGGAACGCTCCCAGTGCAAACGGAGAATGGGACCACGCTGCGCAGCACGCTCCGGCCGCGGTAAGGGCCGAGCCCACAGTCATCACGAGACGCTCGCCGAGCCGGTCTGTGAGATAGCCCCACAGAATCAGTGTGACGACCATGCCCCAGCTGGGCATTGAAGCCAGCAGAGCAGCTTCGACCAGCGACAGTCGAAACACAGAGACCATGGAAGGAATCAGAAATGCAATGCCGTTAATAAACAGGAACGAGGTTGCCGTCACCCAGACCGATGTCAGCGTGACCGACCAACGACGCGAAACTGCTGCGGGTTCCGCGTCCATCGCTGTCGCATTCATCGACCACACCGCTGCTGTCAACATGGGAGCGCCAGAGTAGGAACGAGCCGCTGAGAAGACGTTGAGAGGCATTGAGCCACCGCTTGCCCTCGGGCGGCGTCGTGCTATGGACGCACGGCGCCGCCGACTCGCGCCGCTCTCAGCGGCTTCTCAACGACTTGGTCATACGCTGTCTGTTACTACGACTGCTCGCCTTGCATTGGGAGCTCAATGACGAAGATCGCAT
Source organism: uncultured Actinomycetota bacterium (assembly GCA_963762535.1). Lineage (GTDB taxonomy): Bacteria > Actinomycetota > Actinomycetes > Mycobacteriales > Mycobacteriaceae > Mycobacterium. The sequence continues at coordinate 482,798 of CAVXKX010000017.1, read as the reverse complement.
CTGTCGCGGCACGCCAGCTGCTGGACTGTAAGGCTCGGCCGCTGGTGGAGGTTGAAGTCACCACCGACACCGGTCATGTCGGGCGTGGCGCGGCGCCGACTGGCTGTTCGATCGGTGAGCATGAGGCGTTTGTGCTGCGTGACGGCAACCCAGCCGAATACGGCGGGCTGAGCGTGCACTGCGCGGTCTCCGCCGTGGCCGAGGAGATCGCCCCCGCTCTGCTCGGCGCCGAACTCGATGACCCGCGGACCCTTGACCGGGTCTTGATCGAGCTCGATGGCACGCCCGACAAGCACCGACTCGGTGGAAACGCGATCTACTCCACCTCGGTCGCGCTGCTGCGCGCGGCATCCGCCGCGGCGGGCATGCCCACACACACGTACGTCGGCGCGCTGCTGGGCCTCAAGACGCCAACGACCGTGCCGGTGCCCAGCTTCAACATGATCAACGGTGGCCGCTACGGGGATGTCTTCCAGACGTTCAATGAGTTCCTCGTGGTGCCTTACCGGGCTGACTCCATCCAGGCGGCGATCGAGAAGGCAGTGACCTTGTTCAACGTGCTGGGCGAGGTGCTGGCCGAACGGCTCGGCCGTGCTCCGCTGGTCGCAGCGTCTTACGGCTATGTCGCTCCCTCCAGCGACCCACGGGTGGTGATGGAGGTGCTGGCCGAGGCCGTCGAACGCGCCGGCTGTGCGGACATCATGGCGTTCGCGCTGGATTGCGCGTCGAGCGAGGTGTACGACGAAAGCTCTGGCACATACGCACTTAACGGGGAACGGGTTAGCGCGGAAGCTTTGATCGACTACGCTCGCGCACTCTCGCACGACTTCCCGATGGTGTTCATCGAGGACCTGCTGGACGGGGATGACTGGGAAGGCTTCACCCAAGCGGTTCAGACGATTGACCGATCGCTCATCCTCGGCGACGACCTGATCGTCACCAATCGCACCCGCCTGGAGAAGGCGGTAAAGGCCTCGGCCGTAGAGGGATTCATCTTAAAGCCAAATCAGGTCGGGACCATTGCCGAGGCACTGGACTGCTTCGAATACGCCGCGCAGCACGCTGTGCTTGCGATTCCATCGGGCCGATCGGGCGGCGTCATCGACGACGTCGTCATGGACCTGGCAGTGGGACTGGGGGCCCCGTTCCAGAAAAACGGCGCCCCGCGGTCGGGCGAGCGGATCGAGAAGCTCAACTTTCTGCTCCGCGCGGCGGAAAATATTCCGGACTGTGCACTGGCTGACGTGCCGGCATTGGTGCGGTTCTGACGCGTCCAAACCGTTCTCAGCCAATTATCAGCGCTGCACAATCAGACTGGGTAGGTGTCTGCTGTGCGGTTGTTCCGGCGTGATGCGCTAATGCCTCTGCGACGCCGGGCAGGGCTGGGCATTTCCGCTCGCTCAGCCACGGTGTCAGCGGTCGCGGTGCTGGTTGCGCTTACATTGGCGGGCGCGGTTCTGGACGTGGTCCTGTACCGCTTCATGCTGGCCGGTGTGGACGATGCCACCGCTAACCGAGTGCGCAGCATTGTTGGCGCCCTGCACACCGAATCACCCGACGATCTCGATCCGACGCTATTGACCACTAACCAGCGCGTCGTCGCCATCCAAGTGGTCGGGCCGAGTGGCAACGTGGTCAAGCGGGTCAGGCGCGGCTCCCGCCACGCCGCTGGTACCCGTGAGTCACTTCGACTCCCAGCTTTTGCGCGGCATGTCCGACGACGCGGTACCTGACGACGACATGCGGGTGAGCGGACAGAAAGTCAACACGGCGCACGGCGAATACACGGTGATCGTCGGAGGAGGCAGCGAGGCGGTCGAGGCGACCGCCCGGACCGTCGCACTGCTATTAGCCTGTGGCGCACCAGTTATCGTCGGAGTAGCGGCGGCCGCGAGCTACTGGCTCGTTCGGCGGTCACTGGAGTCGGTGGATGCGATTCGCAGCAGAGTCGCTGAAATCTCTGCCTCGGACCTGACCGAGCGGGTACCCGTGCCCGGCAGCCGTGACGAGATTTCGGCGCTGGCCGTCACGATGAATGAAATGCTGGCACGAATCGAGGCGGGTCATCGAGCACAACAGCGCTTCGTCGGCGACGCCTCACATGAACTGCGCAGTCCGTTGACCACGATCATCTCCGGGCTGGAGGCAGCCGAGCACCACCCTGAGCTACTTAGCACGGAGTTGGCAAGCAAAATTCTTCTCCCCGAGGCGCACCGCATGCGAACGCTGATCGACGACTTGCTTCTGCTGGCTCGAGCCGACGAGAAACGCTTGGTGATACGCAAAGAGGAAATCTCCGCTCGACGAAGTTGCCGATGCGGAAGTGGCTCGCGCGCTGCCGAATGCGAGTTGCGCAATCCATACCGTCATCGACCCGGTGCGAATCGTCGGCGACTCGACCGCGATCTCTCGAGTGATACGCAACTTGCTAGACAATGCCGTTCGCCACGCGACGTCACGTGTCGACGTCTGCGTCGAGAGCCGGGGGCGACAGGCGATCATCGCCATCAGCGACGATGGCCCAGGCATCGCTCCCGCAGATCGGATGCGGGTGTTCGAACGCTTTGTGCGAGTTGACTCCGATCGGTCCCGCAGCAGCGGAGGAGCGGGCCTCGGGCTAGCGATCGTCGCCGAGGTGGTGGCCGCGCACGGCGGCACCGTGGCGATCGAAGGTGGTCCGGGGCGGGGAACCACGATGCTGGTGTCGCTGCCTCAACACACCAAGCGGTAGCCGACCCCACGAACTGTCTCAATAGTATTGGTACCAAAGGGCACATCGATTTTGCGCCGCAGATACCCTACGTAAACCTCAACGACGTTGTCCGGCCCCTGGTAGTGCTCATCCCAGACGTTGCGCAGTATTTCGGCCTTGGTGATCACCGCATCTTTCTTGCGCATCAAGAATGCGAGCAACCCGTACTCGCGCGGCGTCAAAGCGATCGGAGTCTGCTCGCGGTGCACCGTGCGTCGAACCGGATCCAACGACAACGTCCCCGCCGTCAACACCACCGGCCGCTCCGGCGCACCGCGTCGCACTAACGCATGCAACCGCGCGACGAGCACCCTGAAGGAAAACGGTTTCGTCAGATAATCATCCGCACCTAGATCGAACGCATCGGTCTCTTCGTATTCGCCGTCCTTCGCGGTCAGCATGAGCACCGGCGTCCACACCCTCGCGGCCCGCATGCGGCGCAGCACCTCATATCCGCTGTAGCCAGGCAACATGATGTCGAGGATGACCACGTCGAAGCTGTTGGTGGTTGCCTCCCGCAGGCCATCGTGACCGCTGCCGACGGCCACGACGACGAAACCCTCCGCTCCCAAACCCGCAGACAGAGCGGCCGACAACCGCGCTTCATCCTCGACCAGCAGGACCCTCATGACCGCACGCTACTTCCCCGGTCAAACCTGCGCCGACTACCCCCAGAGAAACGGCCGGTCCAGCGTCAACGTTTTCTCCGAATTCTCGTACCAGCCCTGCGGAGCGTATTGACCGGTGTGCAGATAGCACTGGACACGCACCTGGTTGCTGCCCGGCTGGAAGGTCAGCAGACGGCTGATCGGCAGGGTGGTGCGTCGGCATGTGGTGCCGGCTCAGCGATGCGACGTTGAGAAACCATGTCCCCCAGCACTGTTCGATGTGCGTCTTGCCGCCGAACGAATCCTCGGGATGGGTGTGGGTATGGCCGGCAAGCCACAGCGCGACCCGCCCAGGACGAGCGGCCAGGAAGGACTCGAACGCAGCCGAATCCGGTTTGCTGTCCACCCAGTACAGGTACGACGCCCCGTTGGGCGTGCCCTGACGAAACGGTCGGTGGTAGTGCTCCACCAATTCGCCGGTGGCGCAGCGGCGCACGCCCTCCCATTCACCGGAGGCGACGGTGGTGTCCTTGAGGACGTAGTGATGGACCGACACGATGACAGCGTCGGGATTGTCGTCGACCATCGACGTCCACCAGTCGAACGTCTCGCCGCTGACCACCCCGCCGGGGTTTCCGCCAAGCGTTCCGCGGCCGATCTGCTGGGTGGGCTCGTTGCGATCGCTCATCATCAGGAACAGCAGGTTGCCCACCCGGAAGCTGTAGCGCTCCCAGTTGCCCTCCACCCGGTATGGGCGGGCCGCCGAGTCGACTCCGGAGAACTCGGTGTGCTGACCGAGCGGGTCGACCCACTTCTGCCACCACCACGCCTCGGGCTCATCCAGCCCACTGCGGTCATGGTTTCCGCACACGCTGTAAATGTCTTCACGGCGGTGGGTCCGCAACGCGGCGAGCTGCTTGACGACTTCCTCGCCTTCGGCGTCGTCTGGCAAGCTGTGGTGCGCTCCGGACATGTCACCCACGTCGATTGCGATGTCCCACTGAAACGGCGGCCCGCCCTCGCTCCCGCCGAATTCGGATTGCGAAATCGCCTCGGCCAGACTGCTTCTGCCGTACTGTTTGTCGGTGCCGACGTGAGCGTCGCCGAAGGCCCACAGCCGCAACGGCTGCGACTTCGACGTCATGATTCGTCGGCGCCGATCAAGCCCCATCCCCGGCGAACGGCGTTGTCCAGGAGCGTGAACAGCCCGTCGATGAGGATCCCCAGAGCCGAGTATCACGATCATGACCGCGATGGCCGACGGCATGTCGGACAGGTTCTGCGCGTTTTCCAGCAGCACGCCAATGGACGCCGTATTGGTCACGATCACCACCAACTCCCCGGACATCAGGCTGCGCCAGGCAAACGCCCAGCCCTGCTTGAGGCCTGTCACGAACACCGGCAGCGAGGCGGGCAAGACTACATGCCGGTAGAGCGCTAACCCTTTGAGCCCCATCATCTTCGCCGCGCGTCGTAATAGCGGCGGGATCTGATCACTGCCGGCGATCACGGCGACGGCGATCGCCGGTGCAGTACCGATGACGATCACGAACAAGATAGCCGACGTGGTGAGGCCGAAGAAGATGATCGCGAACGGGAACCACGCGATCGCCGGCATCGTCTGCATGCCGGTGATGATCGGGCCGAATGCCGCCCGCACGATGGTGTTTCGCGATACCACGATCCCGACTGCCAGGCCGATCACCACCGCCAGCCCGAATCCGTAGACTGCCCTGCCCACGGTGGTCGCGATCGCCTGCCACAGCAATGCCTGATGGGCTTGGGTCCAGAGACTGGCCAGGGCGGCCGCCGGGCTGGGCAGCACAAACGCGGGCTTCCAACCGCTCAGGTAAACCGTCTGCCATAACGCGAGAACCACCAGAAGCCCCACCCCGGGAGCCCACAGCGATCGCGCGCGCCGTCTGACGGTGGACTCCGCGACGACGTGGTTCGTCAGCCTGGGTCTGATCGCGCTGCACCTCCCTAAGCACCATCGCGCGTCCCCTGCCGCTGTAGGTCGGCGGTGACCGCAGCCGTCAGCTTCGCGGCGCGTGTGCCGTCGATGCGCCGCGGTCGCGGCAGATTGACGGAGTGTTCGGCGATGACCCGGCCCGGACGATTGCTCAGCACGATCACCCGGTCGGCGAGTCGCACCGCTTCGCTGACGTTGTGGGTTACGAACAGAACCGTCAATCCTGTTTCGGCGACAATGCGTTCGAGCTCGCTGTGGAGCAGGTTGCGGGTAATCGCGTCGAGAGCGCCGAACGGCTCGTCCATCAGTAGGACATCCGCGTCTTGCGCCAACGCGCGGGCCAGAGCGACCCGCTGGCGCATTCCGCCGGACAGTTGGTACGGCCGGGCGGTGGCGAAACTGGCCAGACCCACGATGTCGAGCAGTTCGACCACCCGGCTGCGTCGTTGGCCCTTGGGTGTCTTGCGAGCCCGCAGAGCGAGACCGATGTTGCCGGCTGCGGTCAACCATGGGAACAGGGCCGGCTCTTGGAACATGAACGCTACGCGGTGATCCCGCGGTGCAGACCTCGCCGGAGGTCGGCTGGTCGAGCCCGGCGACCAGCGACAGCAGTGTGCTCTTGCCGCAGCCGGACGCCCCGACCAAGCAGACGAACTCCCCCTTCGCCACGTTGATCGACACCTCGGCCAGGGCTTCGACTGCCGCGTTGCCGCGACCGTAGGCTTTGGATACCGCCGAGAGCCGAACGACGGTGTCAGTCATGGCTTTCCGTTCGGAGTGCGCGTTCGGCTCGGTCGCCGTGGCCGGGCTCACGAATTCACCTGGCGGCGGCCGGCCGTTTTCAGCACGCTGTTGAGCGGGCCCAGGTCGAACAGGCCGTCGAGGTTGAGTCGGGTCGAGCAGCCCGACTGAAGCCGACTTGCGGGCCAACTCGTTGAGCGAGGCGGCATCGGGGTCGTTGGTGAAGGTGGTTTCCTGGAACGACGCGTCCAGCACATCGGCGTCCAAGCCCTTGCCCACATTCTTCGCCAGCGCGTTGTTGGCCGATTGTTTTGCCGCGCTGGGATCGTTGTGGATGAGCTGGTCGGCTTCGACCTGCCCCCGCAGCAGCCCTGCCACGGCGTCGGGGTGGGCGGTCAGGAAGTCTTGTCGCACGACCAGAATGGTGATCGTCCCGAGGTCGGGCCACAGCCGGACACCGCCGGCCTTCACCATTTGGACGTCGTAGGGGGCCGACTCCACCGCACCGGCTATCTGGTTGGCACTGAATTCCTGCACGATGGCCGATTCCGGCTTGGTGGGCTTGATGAACACGTCACCGCCGCCCTGTTTGTTGGTCTGTAAACCGTTGTCTTTCAGCCAGCTTCGTAGCAGCACGTCATGGTTGCCGCCCAGGGCCGGGTCGGCCACCGTCTTGCCTCGCAGATCCTGAGCGGACGTGATATCGGGTTTGACCACGAATGACGTTCCGCCCTGGGCTGATCCGGAGACGATCTTGATGGCCCTCCCGCCAGATTTCTGCCACGCATTGAAAGCGGGGTTGGGCCCGACGTAGGCGGCGTCGATCTGACCCGACAGCAGCGCGGTGGCCTCGGCGGTTCCCTGTCCGAAAGGCTGCGGGGCCAGCGTCGCTCCCGGTCCGAGGTTTTTGGCGAACAGGCCCTGATCGATTCCGACCAACGCGGACGCGTGCGTGATGCGAGTCAGATAGCCGAGACGCAGCGTGACGTGTGCGGCCGAGTCGGTGCTCGCCGAGTGCCCGCAACCGGTCAGCATTGCGGCCGTGAGCGCGACAACCATCGTCAGCGTTGAGCGGGTGAGCGTACTAGGCGCCATGGTTCTCCTTGAAGCAAGAGGGACGATCCATATATGGCCGTCCGCCGCGTCGACGCGACGAAGCCAGACCAAACGGTCAGCGACAGGACGCAGAGATCAGCATTATTCGGCGCTTCGGCGGTTGAGGAAAAGCGGGCTCGTCCACACTTGATGTCCGTCGGCTTGCCGTGCCCGCAGGTAAACCGCACTGTCAGCAGCCGGCAGGTCGATCGTCAGCTTTCCGTTCACGGTGATGGGAAGGGCTGCCGGGTCGGCGATGCGTTCCACCCGCAGCGTCAGATTGAGCCCGCCGACGGCAATCTCACGGCTGCCGCTGACCAGCAGCTCGGCACCGGTGACCGACAAGGCGGCTTCCAGACCGTCCTCTTTCACGCCGCTATGGATCTGCAGCCGGGCGTCGGCCAGGTCGGCGAGGCTGACGATGACCCCGATGTCACTCCCGAACGTCTGGGTGTGCCAGCTGATCTCATCCCCGTCGCGGGTGAACAGCTGCTCGGGATGTGTTGCTGCCCAAGGCGTGACACTGTCGATCGAGCTGCCGGCGACGGTGAGCCGTCCGGACCAGGTCGCCCACCGGTAGCGGTCCTTGTGCCGTGCTCCGCCCCACCGGATGCGCACCAGCGCGTCGGACAACCCGGTTTCGGTCGTGGAAGTCACGGCGATACAGCAATCCCGCCGCATCCCACGCCTGGAGCTCTTCCCATCCGGCCGTACCGTACAGAGCGTATTCGGCCACGAGTTCGCCTTGCATCGCAGTCGATCTCGTCACCCATCCAGTGCGTCACCGCTGCGCAACAGCGCTACGGCGCGCGCGCCGGTCGTCGCCCAGGTCCGTCTGGCCCGCAACGACCGTCCGACGTCGTCACGAGTGAGCTCGGGCGCCAGCACGCCGGTGAGTCCGCCGTGCCCACCGAAAATGTTCGCCCCGGGCGCGCCGCCGCCGGGCCGTCCGCGGTGCTCGTCGCTGGCCGCACTGGCGCCCAGGCGCAGACCGCGCGCCATCGCATCCTCGAAGAACCAGGGGCTGGTCCCCCACGCGGAGTGCACTTCGATCAATCGTTCCAACTGCGGGTGATGCCAGTCGAGAATCGCTCGCCGGCCACCGACATGCGGGATCAGCAGATAGGAGTCCGGATCCTTGTCGTATGCGGCGTACAGCTGGGTGATCGGCCACGTCTGCGGTACCGGAGCCGACGATGCCATTCCCTGATGCCATTCCAGCGACCGCGCCAACGTGGTGTCGTGGCCGAGGAATACGACGTTGTGGTCGCCCCCCACGCCCGCGGTGCCGCACCACTCGACGCCGGGATAGCACGACCAGTCGGCCGTCGTCGTTGACGTCTCGACAGGCCGCCACGACGTCGGCCCATACGTCGTCGGTGATCTGAAAGTCGTTGGCGGTGTAACCGATCACGTCGAGCGCGCCGACATCGCGTCCGTACGCCAGGTTCGACGGGGTGTCCTGAGTGCCTACCGTGTCGTTGGAATGCACGTGCAGGTCGGCGAAAAGCGCTCGCGGCGAGGGGAAGTCGTCGATCTGATCCAGATAGCACTTTTCTTCACCGACCGTGCCAGACGCGGTCTTTGCGACCACGTCGACGCAGCGGTGCTCGGCCGGAACAGTCACCGTGACGGCCGCCCATCCCTGCGTCGGGAAATCGGTTGAGGCAAAAGTCGTTTCGCCCACTCGGGCCTGCACGGCGGCGGTGATGTTGCGGCAAGCGTTGCCCCAGCGGTCCTGCAAGTGCATACGCAGATCGGCCGTTGTCGGCGTCGGAACGCACCAGCCGCGGAGTGTGTACCGCGAGATGTTGCGGTGGACCCGGAACGATCGCGAGCAGACGAACGCGCGGCGCGCGCCATCCGCGATGTCCCCAGCGGATCCACGAATAGATGGAACTCGAATTCGTCTTCGACGAAAGTCTGTACCCGGGTGCCCGGCTCCGCCGAAGCGGCGGTCCCCCAGGCGGATTTCGATGACGTCACCGGGCCGCAGGTACCCGTCGACGACATGGATCAGCAGCGCCTTCTGGAACGGCCGCTCGCCACCTTTGACGTCGTAGCTGATTTTGAGCTCTCGGGCCGTGGCCGCCGAGTCCTCCGATGCGCGCCCGATCAGCGATCGGCTCGAGCAGGCGGGCCGAGGCGTAGTCGCGCAACTGCGGATCAGTGGTCTGCAGATCCCAGTCCGAGTAGAAGCGGAAGCAGAGCTTCAGCCACCCGCTGTCGGCGATTCCCGATCCGGCCGACGGTATAGGTGAAGACCAACTCCGCTGTCGATCCCGCCACAACGGTGGAGGCCGGGCAGGTCAACTCGCCCAGAAATGGCAGCGCGTTCAACTCTGCGGTGACGGCCTCACGCACCTCCAGGTCGGAGCAGTCGTTGGTATCGGGGGCGCCGAGCGCCCGCGCGCGAGATCCGGGCCGGCGCGGCGGATGAAGCGGACATTCCCCGATTCTGGCGCCGCGAGACTTCTCAGTCCAACGCATAGATATGATGTAATTCATCACTGAAAGTGAACAATAATGAACCTGCAGCAATTGCGTTACGCGGTCGCGCTGGCCGATGCCCAGAGCTTCACCAAGGCCGCGGCCAACGAATACGTCGTGCAATCGGCGCTCAGCCAGCAACTTCGCAAACTCGAGGACGAGTTGGGCGTCGCACTCTTCGAACGCACCACGCGGACGGTCGCGCCGACGCCAGCCGGTGAGGCGTTGCTGCCCTTGATGCGCCAGGTGCTGGCCGGGGTCGACCAGATCAAATTCGGCGCGCAGGCGATCAGCGGCACGATCGCTGGCCGGCTCACGGTCGGAATGATGGAGGTGCCCTCGGAAAGCCTCGACGTCGCGGCGCTGATGGCTACCTTTCACACCCGTTACCCCGAGGTCACCGTCACGCTGCGCAGTGGCGGCAGTGACCTGCTGATCGACGCGGTCCGCGATCGTAAGCTCGACGTCGCGATCGTGGGGTCCAACCTGCCGCCGACGACCGGCCGGCTGACATTCACCAAGCTGTTCGTCGAGCCGCTTGTCGCAGTGCTGCCGGCCCGCCATGAGTTGGCCGCCGGTGGCGCGGTGCGGCATCGACCAATTGGCCTCGCTGCCGTTCATCGATTTCCCGCCGGGCTACGGCCTACGCCATGAGACCGACCGCGGATTCGCCGACGTAGCCCCGACGGGTGGCGTTCGAAGTGACCCGCGTCGACGAGGTAATCCATTTCGTCCGAAGGGATCTCGGGGTGGCACTGCTGCCCGAATCGGTCGCCGTCTCGCGGGTGGGCGACGATCCGACGCTGGTCTTGCGCCCGGTGGCCGGGGCCGACCTCTACCGTCAAGTCAATCTCGTCGCACCGACCGACGCGCTGCGATCAGCGGCTTCGCAGGCGTTCATCGGCTGTGTCGACGACCACATCCATCGCAGGTCACGCTGACTTTCGGGAGGAGGCCGAACGTTGCCATTGACGAATGTCACCATTGTGTGTTGACTCCTTCGTATGACGGAGTCAGTGCCGACCCGCGGATCGCTGCGTTCACGTTCGGCAGCGCTGGTGAGCTTGGCGACATTGCGACAGGTCAGCGCGGTGCTGCCGCCCGAGCAAGCCTGGGGCTTGTGGGCGTCACGGCGGATCGTCGCCGGCATCATGGATGCCTTCGGACCTTCACTGGCCGGGACCCGTATCGAGCACATCGACGTGCAACACGATGGGCGTCGCGTGGTCGGTGAATGGGTGCGCGGTCCCGGCGTCTCGACGAGCCGGGGCGCCATCTACTTCGTGCATGGCAGCGGCTTTGCGTTGTGTTCGCCGCGAACGCACCGCCGACTGGCGTCGTGGCTGTCGCGGCTGACCGGACTGCCGGTGTTCACCGTCGACTACCGGCTGGCGCCGCGACACCGCTTCCCCACCGCGGCCGACGACGTACGCGCCGGCTGGACATGGCTCACCGCCCAGGTGCCGGCCGAACGCATTGTGATTGCCGGTGATTCGGCCGGCGGCCATCTGTCGGTGGACCTGCTGCTGCGGCCCGATGTGGCCACCAACGGCCCGGCCGCGCTGGTGCTGTTCTCGCCGCTGATCGACCTCACGCTCGAACTTGCCCGTGCGCGTGAAGATCTGCGCCGCGACCCGGCGATCCGGGCTGCCGATGCCGCCCGCCTGGTCCGGCTCTACAGCACCGGCGTCGATCCCAAGCCACCGGCGGCTCACACTCGATGTCGCCGGTGGACCGTCGCTGCCGCCCACGCTCATCCAGGCCGGTGGCGCCGAAATGCTGCTCACCGACGCACGCCACCTGGCCGCCGACATCCGCACCGGCGGTGGCCGCTGCACGCTGCAGGTGTGGCCAGACCAGGTGCACGTGTTCCAGGCGTTGCCCCGGCTGGCGCCCGAAGCCGCCAAGGCAATGGCCCAGGCCGCGACATTCATCAACGACGCATTGCGCGACAACGACATTGAGAACATCACCGGAAAGGCGGTCTGACGATGATCGGGCCGTTCGGCAAATCGCCCAAGGTCAGCCACCACGCGCGTGCGGTGGTGACCGGCGCGGGCAGCGGGATCGGCGCGGCGTTCGCCGTCGAGCTGGCCCGCCGCGGCAGCCGCGTCGTCTGCAGCGACATCGACGAAATCGCGGCAAAGCGAACAGTCACCGCGATCACCGACCGCGGCGGCCAGGCCGTCGCGATCGCTTGCGACGTCACCCAACTCGATGATGTCGTCGAGCTGGCCACCCAATCGCAATCATGGTTCGGCGCCGCACCCACGCTGGTGATCAACAACGCCGGCGTCGGCTCCGGCGGAGCCCCGATCGGCGAGCTACCCATCGAGGACTGGCAGTGGGTACTCGGCATCAACCTGTGGGGACCCATTCACGGCTGCCACGTCTTTGCGCCGATCTTGCGGGCGGCCGACCTAGCGGACGCACCGCGGGGCATCATCAACGTCGCCTCGGCCGCGGCATTCGGCGCCGCACCCAGCATGGCGGCCTACAACGTGAGCAAAGCCGGCGCGCTGTCGCTCTCGGAGACCCTGGCCGCCGAATTGTCCGGCACCGGAGTCAAAGTCACCGCACTGTGCCCGACCTTCGTCAAGACCAACATCCTCGAATCCGGTCGCATCGCGACCGGGACGAATCAGTTCGCCCACAAGATCATGCGCTGGACCGGAGTCTCGGCACAGAAGGTGGCGCAAACCTGCCTGGATGCCCACGATCGCGGCGACCTGTATTGCATGCCGCAACTCGAAGCCAAGATCGGCTGGGGCATCAAACGATTCATCCCTGGTACCTACACCCGCGCCGTCGGCCTGGTGTCCAGGATCGCCCCGCTCTGAACAACCCCATCCGAAGGAGTGATCCAGATGGCTATCGACATGGAAGCAATGCTCGCCAAGATCAAAGATCGCCAATGGGCGCTGGCCGATATCGACTGGAACGCACCGGGCGCGGAAATGATCAGCGACGAGCAGCGCCCACAGCTCAAGGCGTTCATGGCCGACCTGTGCTGGATCGAGAACATCGGCGCCAGAGGCTTCGCGGCGCTGGCGAAGAAGGCGCCCACACCGACCATCGCTGAGATCTACCGCTACTTCCACGCCGAAGAGCAGCGCCACGCCAATGCCGAACTGGCACTGATGAATCGCTGGGGCATGCTCGAAGACGGCGAGGTACCCGAGCCGAACGTGAACATCCGGCTGGCCATCGACTGGCTGGACCGTTGGGCCGACGACATGCCGCTGTCGCTGCTCGGCACCGTCATCCCGATGCTGGAAGTCGCGCTCGATGGCGCCCTGTTGAAGTTCCTCCTCGACGAGGTGCACGACCCCGTGTGTCACCAGGTGTTCGAGAAGATCAACAACGACGAATCACGCCATTTGGTCGTCGATTTCGAAGTCCTCGACATGATCGGACAGGCGAAGATCCGGCGGCTGCTGATCGACTTCGTCGGTCACAACGCCACTCCCGGTCTCATCATCGGCGCGATCATGGGCGCACCGCTGATCAACCGGATCCGCAACGAGATCATCGGCATGGGCATGGAGCCGGAACGGCTCTACCGGGCGGTGAAACGATTCAAAGAGCTCGGTGACCGTGGCCTCAACACCAGTCGGGTCCCGACTTACCGGTTCCTGCGGCGCTACGCCGGCGTGGTCACCAATCCACGCCACCCGTATCACCTGCTGGCGAATTCGATGGTGTGGCTTTCCGACCGGTATCCACGGCCCCTGCTGCCATCGGTACCCACCTGGGTCCGAGAAATCACTCACGAGCCGGCCGCGTGATCATGGCCAAGACCCACACCTATGCGACGCTGATCGTCGGAGCCGGGTTCAGCGGCCTAGGCGCGGCGATCAAGCTGGCCCAGGCCGGCGTCGACGATGTCGTCATCCTGGAGCGCAGCGACCGCGTCGGCGGAACCTGGCGCGACACCAGCTATCCCGGCGCCAGCTGCGACATCCCGTCGCTGCTCTACTCGTTCTCGTTCGTCAAGAACCCGGCCTGGTCGCGGACCTATTCGCCGGCAGCGGAGATCCGCGACCACATCGAAGACATGGCCGACCGGTTCGACATCCGTCGCCGCATCCAGTTCGGTCACGAAGTCACCGGACTGTCCTTCGACGAGGGCGCCGGCGCCTGGACCGCAACCACGGCCGGCCGCAAGCGTTTTCGCGCCCGCACGGTGATCCTGGCGTCCGGCCCGCTGCCTGACTCCAGCTTCCCCGATATCCGCGGCATCGATTCATACCAGGGCCACAAGATCCACAGTGCCCGGTGGGACAAGGATTACGACTTTGCCGGCAAGCGGGTCGGTGTCATCGGCACCGGCGCCAGCGCGATCCAGATCGTCCCCGAACTGGTCAAGCAGGCCGAATTCGTGAAGGTGTTCCAGCGCACCCCCGGCTGGGTGCTGCCCCGCCTCGATTTCGCGACACCGCCCGCTGTCCAGACGGTGTTCGCCAAAGCTCCTGCAGTGCAACAGCTTGCGCGCCAAGCGCTGTATTGGGGGCACGAGGCCAGCGCGACGGCGCTGGTGTGGAACACCCCGTTGACGTCTGTGGTGGCCCGGCTCGGCCGGATGCACCTGAACCGTCAGGTCAAAGACCCGTGGCTGCGCCGCCAGTTGACGCCCGACTTCACCCCGGGCTGCAAGCGGATGCTGGTATCCAGCGACTACTACCCCGCGCTGCAGCGCGACAACTGCAAACTGGTCGACTGGCCCATCGCGACGCTGAGCCCGGTGGGCGTTCGCACCAGCGACGGTATCGAGCACCACCTGGACTGCATCGTGTTCGCCACCGGCTACGACGTGCACCTGACCGGTCCGCCGTTCCCGGTCACCGGACTGGGCGGACGCTCGCTGAGCGCTGAATGGAGCGAGGGCGCAACAGGCTTACAAGAGTGCCAGCGCGCACGGCTACCCGAACCTGTTCTTCATGACCGGCCCGAACTCGGGCCCGGGCCACAATTCGCTGCTGGTCTACATCGAAGGCCAACTCGACTACGCTGTCCGCGGCATCACCACCATCCTCGACAACGAGCTGCGTTACCTCGATGTCCGTGAGGATGTGCAGCGGCGCTACAACGAACGCATCCAGAAGCGGCTCACCAAGACGACCTGGATGTCGGGTTGCAGCAGTTGGTACTTGACCAACGACGGCCGCAACGTGTCCATGTACCCCGGCTTCGCCACCCAGTATCTTCGACAGATGCGCGATTTCCAGTACGCCGACTACCAGGCGGTCGAACACGCCGCCGTACGCGTCAGCTCGTCCGCCTGACGCGATGGCCCCCGACCGACCGCCCCGCGCTGAAACCGGCACCATTGCCGGCGTTCTGGCGAACCTGCGGCGCGCCCCCAAACGCGTCCGGCGCCAATCGCGGGAGGTCATCGAAAACGCGGTCGCGCAGTTGTTCGACGCGGCGGTCCGCTATCCCCACGGCGCACTGGGCTCCGGGGAATACCGCATCGACGACCTCGCCCGGCTGGCCGGCACCACCACCCGCAACATCCGGGTCTACCGCGACCGCGGGCTGCTGCCGCCCCCGCTGCGGGTGGGACGCATCGCGCTGTTCAACGACACCCACCTGACCCGGTTGCGCCTGATCACGTCGATGCTCGACCGCGGATACAACATCGCGCATGTCCGGGAAATGCTCAGCGCCTGGGAGGAAGGCAAAGACCTTGGCGATGTCCTCGGCCTCGAAACGGCCATCGTCGGCAGCTGGACCACGTGAGAAATCCCAGACCATGCCGGTGGCCGAAGCGCAACGACTTGTCAACGACGATCAAAGCTTTCGACCGCCTGGTGAGCCTGGACGTGATTCACATCGACGACGGGCAGGCCACCATCGTCCGCCCGAAACTGATCGAAGCTTTCAACGAGATTCGCAGTTACGGCATGAGCCTGGACAAGCTCATCGACCTGCACGAGCACATCGTGCCGCTGGTCGATCAGATCAGCGAGATGCTGGTGCGCGCCGGCGCCGAACACGTCGCCGACCGGATCAAACCCCGCGAAGCCCTGCCCGCCGACACCGAAATCGCTGAGCTGATCACGATGCTGGTCCGATTCCGCACCCAGGCGGTGGCGTCGGTGACCGCCACCTTGGCGTCGTCGATCGAAACGACGATCGAATCGTTGGTCAGCGAGATACTGGCCGAATATCTGGAGCGGTCACCCGAGGCCGACGTCGGCTAGGACGTTTCGCGGCGCGCAACCAGATACGGCGCCAGCGTGGTCAGCTTCTCGCAGGTCTCCTCGAATTCCCGGTCGGGATCGGAGGCTGCGATGATGCCCGCGCCGGCACGCAGCCAGGTGCGGCCGTCGCGCTCGTAGACGGTCCGAAGCGTCAACGCCGCATCGAGCCCCCCGTCCGCTGAAAACCTCACCACCGCACCCGAATACAACTCCCGGGGACTTTCGTCGAGACGCAGGATGGCATCGACGCTGGCCGCCTTCGGAATGCCTGAAGCGGTGACCGCGGGGAACAGCGTCTCCAGCGCGTCCATCCGGTCCTTGGACGAATGCAGCCGTCCGGTGACCGTCGAGCCGAGGTGCTGCACGCTGCCGCGCTCGCGCACCGTCATGAAGTCCACCACGGCGGAGCTACCGGCTTCGGCGACCTCGTCGATCTCCTGCAGCGAGCTGCGCACCGACATCGCATGTTCGACAATCTCTTTGGTGTTGGACTCCAGGTCCTCCCGGGCCTGGCGATCCCGCGCGGCGCCGCGGCCCAGTGCCCGGGTGCCGGCCAGCGGTTCGGTCACCACGACACCGTCGTCGTACACCGCGGCGACCAATTCCGGGCTGTAACCCAGAGCCCGAAATCCGCCGAGATGCAACAGGAATGACCGTGCCGGGGTGTTGTGTCGGCGGCCCAGCCGGTATGTAGACGGGAAGTCCAATGCAAAAGGCACATTGACGCAGCGGGACAAGATCACTTTGTGGTATTCCCCAGCGGTGATTTCGTCGATCGCGGCGCCTACCCGGGCACGGTAATCGGAGGTGTCGGCGGATACGTCGACGGCCGACGGCGCCGGCAACGGCGGCACACCCGCGCTGAGTAGCCGGCTCACGATGTCGACGTGGCGGTCTTCGGCGCCGAACAACGCGATGCCGTCGGCGGAAACGACGATGCGGGTGCGGGGCCAGAACACCCGCGCCAGCGGAGTCCGCGGCGCCAGGCGCTCCTGCAGGCCGAACCGATACGTCCCGAATTCGAAGGCGATCCAGCCGAAGGCCTCGTCGGTTTCCAGCAGCAGGCGATCGACGGCCTCACCCAGCACCGGCCCCGGTCGACCGGACCATGCCTGTCGCTGAGTGACGCCGTCCCGGATGATGCGCAGTTCGTCGCGATCCAATTCGATGATCGCCAGCGCGCCGATGGCCAGCACCCATTCGCCGTCGCGTTCGTAGAGCAGATATTGCGCGCCGTCAGCCTCAGCTACGCCGGCGGCCAACTCCGCCGCCAGATCTGCGGGATCGATGTCAACCGGCAACGGAAACGACAAGGAAGCGGCGGCTCGCCGGATTGGGTTCGACACCAACTTCGGTCACGGTTAGTAAATTTAGCCTAACCTATGTACGAGTGGGCAACTCCGGTCGTCGAAGGCCTGCACGCGAGCCTTGGCGCTATCCACCGACGACCTTGTCATGCGGCGTTTCCTCGCCGTTCATGCCCCCGCCCCACAATGAACCAGGCCCCGCGGCGGGCTTGTTGACTATGGCGCCGCGTCGCCGCTCGATCGAAAGGACAGCACTGTGTTTGTTATCCGACTGCTTGACGGAGAAGAGATCCGGTTCTCCGAAACCGACACGCTGACCGTCAACGAAAACACCGGCGTCCTGAGTGTGCACCGGGTCGACGGGTTCGAAGAAGTCACCACGCACTACTCGCCGTCGGCGTGGGCGTCGGTGACGCATCGCGTGAAGGAGCACGTCGTGCGGCGACCGCTGGCCGGCGCCAACAAAAGTAGGGACGGCCCAGTAGGCCTGGCCTCCTGCCGAAGTCGGCGGTCCCTGCTACAATCGAATGTATGTTCGAATTCCTGGGCGACGTCGACCCGGCCGCGGCGAATCGGCCCTGGTCGAGCGCATCGCCGAGCTCGAGCGGTTCAAATCGGCCGCGGCCGCCGCACAAGCGCGGGCGGCGGCAGCTCTGGATACGGCTCGCCGGACCGCGGAGGCCGCGGCCGGCATCCCGGCCGCGCGGCGCGGACGCGGGGTCGCCAGCGAGGTCGCGCTGGCCCGACGGGATTCGCCGGCGCGGGGTAACCGGCATCTGGGCTTCGCCAAAGCCCTGGTGTACGAGATGCCGCACACCCTGGCCGCATTGGAAGCCGGGGTGTTGACGGAGTGGCGGGCGACGCTGATCGTGCGCGAGAGCGCGTGCCTGGACGTCGAGGACCGGCGGGCGCTGGATGCCGAATTGTGCTCTGACGCAGCCGCCTCGACGGGTTAGGTGATGCACGGGTGGCGGCGGCGGCCAAGGCGATCGCCTACCGGCTCGACCCGCACGCCGTTGTCGACCGGGCCGCCAAAGCGGAAAACGAACGCACGGTGAGCATCCGGCCGGCCCCTGACACGATGACCTATCTCACCGCTCTTTTGCCTGTCGCCCAGGGTGTTTCGGTGTACGCAGCGCTGCGTCGCGCGGCGGACACCACGTTCGACGGCCGCTCCCGAGGGCAGGTGATGGCCGACACTCTGGTCGAACGTGCCACAGGTCGCAGCGCGACGACGCCGACACCGATCGCGGTCAACCTGGTCCTCTCGGACCGCACACTGCTGAGCGGTGACACCACGCCGGCGAACGTCAGTGGCTACGGGCCGATTCCGGCCGAAGTCGCTCGCGGATTGGTGTCAGCCGCCGCTACCGACCCACGGTCACGTGCGACGCTGCGGCGCCTCTACGCGCATCCTCGCTCCGGTGCGCTGGTGGCGATGGAGTCACGGGCCCGGCGTTTTCCGAACGGACTGGCCACCTTCATCGGTCTGCGCGACGAACGATGTCGCACACCGTATTGCGACGCGCCGATCCGGCATCGCGACCATGCCACACCACACGCCCGAGGCGGGCCGACCGCAGTTTCCAACGGGCTGGGATTGTGCGAACGCTGCAACTACGTCAAAGAGACCGCCGGCTGGCACATCTGCACGCATATTGACGAAACTGGTCGACACACAGCGGAATACGTCACCCCAACCGGCGGCCGCCACCGATCGACAGCGCCGCCGTGCGCCCCGACCGTTACGATCAGCGAACTCGAAGTCAAGGTTGGCATTGCGCTGGTGCAACACGCCGCCTAGCTCAACCCAACAGGTTGCGGACGACGCCGTCGGCCAGCAGCCGCCCCCGATTGGTGAGCACGAAACGCTGCCCCTCGCGGACCAACAGGCCGTCGTCGACGGCGATGAGGGCGCGCTCATGCTCGGCCTGGTCAAGCAGGTCGGCATGCAGACCCTGACGCAGCCGGATCCTCAGCAGCACGTCCTCGGTATGACGGCTCGCGGCGTCCAGTTGCTCGAAGCCGGCGACCGGCAACGTCGCCTCACCGAGAAGCTGGGCATATGCGTTCGGGTGCTTGACATTCCACCAGCGCGTCTGGCCGACGAAGCTGTGGGCGCCCGGGCCGGCACCCCACCACTGTCCGCCGTCCCAGTAGCCCAGATTGTGCCGGCACTGCCCGCCGGGCCGACTCCAGTTCGACACCTCGTACCAGTCCAGGCCGGCCTGCGACAGTTGCTCGTCCAGCAGCTCGTAGCGACGTGCGAGCACGTCGTCGTCCGGGGCGGCCAGTTCGCCGCTGCGGACTCGGCGCGCCAGCGCAGTGCCGTCCTCGACGACGAGCGCGTAGGCCGATACATGGTCGACGCCGGTCTCGATCGCGGTCTCGACCGACCACAGCAGATCGTCGTCGGACTCCCCCGGCGTGCCGTAGATGAGATCGAGGCTGACGTGCTCGAATCCTTCGGCCAGCGCTTCGCGGGCCGCCGCCGCCGAGCGGTTGGGCGTGTGAATCCGGTCGAGAACGCCGAGCACATGCGGCGCCACCGACTGCATGCCCAGCGACACCCTGGTACAGCCGGCTGCGCGGGCGGCGGCAAAAAAGTCCGGCCACGCCGACTCCGGGTTGGCCTCGGTCGTCACCTCCGCGTCGGCGGCCAGCTCGAAGTTGTCCCGCACCGATTTCAGCACCCGGGCCAGTCGCTCGCCGCCCAACAGCGAGGGCGTCCCGCCACCGATGAACACGGTCTGCACCGTCGGCCCGCCCAGCCTGGCGGCGGCCAACTCGAGCTCCGCGGCCAGCATCTGCAGCCACGCGTCCGGGTTGACGCCACCCAACTCGGCCGGCGTATAGGTGTTGAAGTCGCAATAGCCGCAGCGGGTGAAGCAGAACGGCACGTGCACGTAGATGCCCAAGGGCCCGCCTGGGCCGAGCTGCAGATCGGGTAGGCCGACCGGCGCGGAGGATGCCGTCACGTCATCTCAATATTCCGCAGGACCGGCCCGACCACCACCCGCGACGACCCGTGTCGCGTCTCGGCCACCCCAGCGAGTTTCGCTCACCATGAGTGGAACTTGCCCCTGGTAGCAGACGCAGGCCGTATCCGTGGCACAATGGCCGAGTGACCGTTGCCCGCCACCCCCAGATTCGTATCCCGTTGGTGGCGCGCCGTCATGTCGACTTCAAGCGTGTTTGCAGCTGTCGCTGTCCGGCTTGATCTCGTAGACCCCGCCTACCTGCACCTTCAGCTGGCTCCCGGATCTGCGCCGCCGGTACAGCCCCCGGTGGTTTGCGCGCTCCACGCCGGCTCCTCCACTTAAGGAGAACGCCGAATGACGTCGCCCCGCCCCACGAAGAGCCAAGGCCAGTGGGCGCTCGGTGAGCGCGAGCCGCTCAACCCCAATGAGCAGTTCAAAAAGGACGACGACGCGCTCAATGTGCGCGACCGCATCCTGAACCATTACTCCAAAGCCGGTTTCGACAGCATCGAGAAAAACGACCTGCGTGGCCGGATGCGCTGGGCGGGTCTCTATACCCAGCGTGAACAGGGATACGACGGCAGCTTCACCGGCGACGAGAACATCGACCTGCTCGAAGCCAAGTACTTCATGATGCGAGTGCGCTGCGACGGCGGGGCCATCTCCACCGCGGCGCTGCGAACGCTCGGCGAAATCTCCATCGAGTTCGCCCGGGACACCGCCGACATCTCCGACCGGGAAAACATTCAGTACCACTGGATCCAGATCGAGGATGTTCCGCAGATCTGGGAGCGTCTGGCCGCGGTAGGTCTGCAAACCACCGAGGCGTGCGGCGACTGCCCACGTGTCGTGCTGGGCTCCCCGCTGGCCGGCCTGTCCGTCGACGAGGTGCTCGATCCCACTCCCGCGTTGAACGAGATCGTCCGTCGCTACATCGGCAACCCGGACTTCTCCAACTTGCCGCGTAAGTACAAGACCGCGATCTCCGGTCTGCAGGATGTCGCGCATGAGATCAACGACATCGCGTTCATCGGCGTCAACCACCCCGAACACGGTCCAGGCTTGGACTTGTGGGTCGGCGGCGGCCTGTCCACGAATCCGATGCTGGCGCAACGGGTTGGCGCATGGGTGCCGCTGGACGAGGTCCCTGATGTGTGGGAGGCGGTCACGTCGCTGTTCCGCGACTACGGTTACCGCCGGCTGCGGGCCAAGGCCCGGCTGAAGTTCCTCGTCAAAGACTGGGGCATCGAGAAGTTCCGTGAGGTGCTCGAAACGGAGTACCTCAAGCGCAAACTCGTCGACGGCCCGGCACCGGAGCCGCTCACCCGCCCGATCGACCACGTCGGCGTGCAGCGACTGAAGAACGGGCTCAACGCTGTTGGCGTCGCGCCGATCGCCGGTCGGGTGTCCGGCACGATCCTGGCCGCGGTCGCCGATCTGGCTGAGCAGGCCGGATCGCAGAGGGTCAGCTTCACCCCGTACCAGAAGCTGATCATCCTCGACGTTGCCGACGACAAGCTCGACGAATTGGTCGCCGGTCTCGATGCGCTGGGGCTGCCGTCGCAGCCGTCGCACTGGCGTCGAAACCTCATGGCGTGCACCGGAATCGAATACTGCAAGTTGTCATTCGCCGAGACTCGGGTGCGTTCACAGTCGCTGGTGCCCGAGCTGGAACATCGGCTGGAAGACCTCAATACCCGACTGGACGTGCCGGTCACCGTGAACATCAACGGCTGCCCGAACTCGTGTGCCCGCATCCAGGTTGCCGACATCGGCTTCAAGGGTCAGATGGTCGACGACGGTGATGGGAATTCTGTCGAAGGGTTTCAGGTTCATCTTGGGGGAAGCCTCGGTCTCGACAGCGGATTTGGGCGAAAGCTGCGCCAGCACAAGGTCACCAGCGACGAGCTCGGCGACTACATCGACCGCGTGGTGCGCAACTTCGTCAAGCAACGCGACGGCGACGAGCGCTTCGCCAACTGGGCGCTGCGCGCCGAGGAGGCTGATCTGCGATGAGGAGTGATGAGGGCTTGACCGAAGCCGAACTACGCGAACTGGCCGAAAAAGGTGCCGCAGAGTTGGAGGGCGCCAGCGCCACCGACCTGTTGCGCTGGACTGACGAGAACTTCGGTGGCGTCGGCGGACCCCGGTCCTCGGCCACCTGCAACTACGTGGTGGCTTCCAACATGCAGGACGCCGTGCTAGTCGATCTGGCGGCCAAGGTCCGTCCGGGCGTGCCGGTCCTGTTCCTGGACACCGGATATCACTTCGTGGAGACCATCGGCACGCGCGACGCAGTTGAGGCGGTGTACGACATCCGGGTGCTCAATGTCACGCCCGAGCACAGTGTCGCGGAGCAGGACGAGTTGCACGGCAAAGACCTGTTTGCCCGTAAGCCGAGCGAGTGCTGCCGGATGCGCAAGGTCGCCCCGCTGTCCAAAGCGCTGCGCGGCTACTCCGCATGGGTGACCGGCCTGCGCCGGGTGGAAGCTCCCACCCGCGCCAATGCGCCGCTGATCAGCTTCGACGAAGCTTTCGGCCTGGTGAAGATCAATCCGCTCGCCACGTGGTCCGACGACGAGATGCAGACCTACATCGACGAGAATGATGTTCTGGTCAATCCGCTTGTCTACGAAGGATATCCGTCGATCGGCTGCGCGCCGTGCACGGCCAAGCCCGTCGAGGGTGCCGACCCGCGCAGCGGTCGCTGGCAGGGGCTGTCGAAAACCGAATGCGGGCTACACGCGTCGTGACGCGCCGGCTTGTGCTCACGGCGCATGGCAGTCGAGATCCACGATCGGCCGCCAATGCTCGGGCCGTCGCCAATCGGATTCGTTTCATGCGACCCGGATTGGGCGTGCGCGTCGCGTTCTGCGACCTGAACACACCACGCCTGGTTGACGTCCTCACGCCGGGCGCGGTGGTCACGCCGTTCCTGCTGGCCGACGCCTACCACGCGCAGATAGACATTCCCGATCAGATCGCGAGCTACGGGCTGCCGGTCCGGCAGGCCGCGGTCCTCGGCGAGGACGAGCGGCTAGTGCAGGTGCTGCGCGAGCGGCTGGCTGAGCTGGGAGTCAGCACCATCGACCCGCAGCTCGGCGTACTGGTCGTCGCGATCGGCTCGACCCATGTCGCGGCCAACATCCGCACCGCGCGGGTGGCGCATAAGCTCAGCGCGGGAACCCAGTGGGCCGCGACGACAACTGCGTTCGCCACCGGTGGCGGGCCGTCACCGGCCGAGGCGGCCGATCAGTTGCGCCGCCGCGGTGCCCGGCGGGTGGTTATTGCGCCGTGGTTCCTGGCTCCCGGACGACTGACCGATCGGGTCGCGGAATTCGCTGCCGCGGAGGGTATCCCGATGGCAGCGCCGCTCGGGGGTCATCGGCTGGTGGCCGAGACGGTGCTGGATCGCTTCGACGCGGTGATCGCCCAGCGCGTCGCCGCCTAGCCGGAACTACGCCGACGGGTGGTTGCGATTTCGTTGATGGCGCCTTAACGGAGGGTTACGGTAGCCATCACCATGACACCGCCACCGGTATCGGATCCCGCCGTCACTGATCGCCCTGCCAGCCGATGGGCGCTCGCCACCTTCCTGCTCGGCTTGGTCAGCCTGATCCCGCTGAGCCTGCTCGCCGGGATCGTCGCGCTGATCAAGACCAGGGGCGGAAAAGAGCCCGGCCGCGGCCTGGCCGTGGCCGGAATCGTGATCTGCGCGCTGTGGACAGCGGTCTGGGCATACAGCTTGTGGCCGAAAACCGATCTGATCACCGGCACTGTGCAATCCGACCGGGTCGGCACCTGTTTCCGCGGCGATGTCAATTCGCCGGTCAGCTGCAACCAGCCACATTCCGACGAGGTCTTCGCGATGCTGTCACTGTCGCGCTTCCCGGACAGCGATCCCGAACAGCGGCAGATCGAGAATCGGTGCAAGGCCGAGCTTCCGAAGTATTCGCCCACCGCCGACCGCGACCCGAGTATCCGGGTGGACGCGTGGCCGCCCGGCGCCGAATGGAAACAGCTCGACACCCACGCGGCCGGATGCGTCGCACATTCGAGTACCGACCGGGACCATTCGATCAAGGTCGGACCGGCCTTCAGCTGGAACTCACCGTGACTTCACCGGCGGCCGCATCGACGTCAGTGTCGTTGCGTGACACCGTTTCCTCCGAGAGTGCGGGCACCCGGGTGGCCCGCACGTAGACGGTGTCGCCCTGCTTCAGCCCGAGCGCTTCGGCGTCACCGCGGGTGATCTGGGCAATGAATGGTCCGCCGGTCGCGGCGTTGGTCAGTTCGACACGCACCTCGAAGCCGAGCACGACCACCCGGTCGATGGTCGCGCGGACCGCGCCGGTAGCCTCCGCGGTTCCGTCGCCGGCGATCTTCATATCGGGACTGCGGCCCACCCGGATGTCGTGCGGCCGAACAAGAGTGCCGTTCAGCGACGAGACCGCACCCAGGAATGACATCACGAACGGGTTGGCCGGCGTGTCGTAGACCTCGCTGGGCGACCCAACCTGTTCGATGCGTCCGTCTTTGAGCACGGCAATCCGATCCGCCACGTCCAGCGCCTCGGCCTGGTCGTGGGTGACCAGCACCGTGGTGACGTGGACGTCGTCATGCAGGCGGCGCAACCAGGCCCGCAGATCCTCGCGGACTTTCGCATCAAGGGCGCCGAACGGTTCGTCGAGCAGCAGCACCTGCGGGTCGACCGCCAGCGCGCGGGCCAATGCCATCCGCTGGCGCTGACCGCCGGACAGCTGACTCGGGTAGCGGGTCTGGAATCCGCTGAGGCCCACCACCTCGAGCAAGTGGTCGACCTTCTCGGCGATCTCGGCCTTCGGCTTGTGCCTGATCTTGAGGCCGAAGCCCACGTTGTCACGAACGGTCAGGTGCTTGAAGGCCGCGTAATGCTGGAACACGAAGCCGATTCCGCGCCGTTGCGGCGCGACGGTGGTGACGTCGCGGCCGTTGATCGTGATCGTCCCGGTGTCCGGCTGGTCGAGTCCCGGCGATGGCCCGCAGCAGAGTCGACTTACCCGACCCGCTGGGTCCGAGTAGCGCCGTCAAAGACCCTGTGGGCACGTCGAAGTCGACGTTGTCGAGTGCGACGAAATCGCCGTAGCGTTTGTTGGCGCCCCGCACCGTGATTGCGTTTCATAGTCATTCTGCGCCGCTCCTTCCTGTCATGCCTGTTTGGCTGCCCGGTTGCGGCGAGCGTCGAGAATCACCTGAACGATCAGAACCAGTACCGACACCGCCATCAGCAGCGTCGAAAGTGCATACGCGCCATACTCGGCACCCCGGTTGTAGCGGTCGGACACCAACAGCGTCAGCGTCTGCGATTGCCCCGGCAGGTTCGACGACACCATGATGACCGCGCCGTATTCCCCGAGCGTGCGTGCGATGGTCAGCACGACCCCGTAGGTCAAGCCCCAGCGAATCGACGGCAGGGTGATCCGCCAAAACGTCTGCCACCAACTCGAACCCAGCGTCGCGGCCGCCTGCTCCTGATCGGTGCCCAACTCGTGTAGCACCGGCTCGACCTCGCGCACGACGAAAGGCAGCGTCGCGAAAATGCTGGCGAGCACGATGCCCGGCAAGCCGAAGATGATCTTGAAGCCGAAGTCCTTCTCGACGAAGCCGAGCAGACCCGCCGACCCCCACAACACGATCAACGCCACGCCGACCACCACCGGCGACACCGCGAACGGCAGGTCGATGATGGCCTGCAGCACACCTTTGCCGCGGAACCGGTT
This sequence comes from uncultured Actinomycetota bacterium, assembly GCA_963762535.1. Classification (GTDB taxonomy): domain Bacteria; phylum Actinomycetota; class Actinomycetes; order Mycobacteriales; family Mycobacteriaceae; genus Mycobacterium. The sequence goes on along the minus strand of CAVXKX010000017.1, from coordinate 456,887 downwards.
GCGCGCGAGCATCAGTGCGGTCGGGATCCCGAAGATGACGTTCAGTGGCACCACGATCGCCACCACCAGCACCGACAAGTGCAGCGCGGAAATCGCCGCCGGTGTGCTGACCCAGGCAAAGAACTGGCCGAGGCCGGGCTGGAAGGTCCGCCACAGAATCAGCCCCACCGGGACAACGAGCAGCACCGAGACGTACGCCAGCGCCAGGAAGCGAAGCAGGTAGCGAGCCTTCGACGAGAGGGTCACGCCAACTCCTCACGCTTGGCCGCGCGCGATCCGAGCGTACGCAGGACGAAGAGCACGACGAACGAGATTGCCAGCAACACAATGGATATCGCGGCAGCACCGGTGCGGTCGTCGTTCTCGATCAGGGTCCGGATCCACTGTGAGGACACTTCGGTCTTACCCGGCACCGCGCCTCCGATCAGCACCACGGAGCCGAATTCGCCGATGGCCCGGGCGAACGTCAAACCGGCACCGGTCAACAGAACGGGGGTCAGCGAGGGCAACACCACGGTGGTGAAAATCGTCGCGTTGTTGGCGCCCAGCGATGCCGCGGCTTCCTCGGTCTCGTGGTCGATCTCGAGCAGCACCGGCTGCACGGCCCGCACCACGAATGGCAGCGTGACGAATGCCAACGCGACGCCCACACCCCACCCGGTGTGCTGCAGGTGCAGGCCGACCGGACTGTGGTTCCCGTAGAGCGCCAGCATCACCAGGCTGGCCACAATCGTCGGTAAGGCGAACGGCAGGTCGATCAGGACGTCGACCAGCCGCTTTGCCGGAAAGTCGTCGCGCACCAAGACCCACGCGATCAACAGTCCGAAAAACATGTTGAGCACGGTGACGCCTGCCGAGATCGTCAGGGTCACCCGGAACGACTCCACGGCCGCGTTCGAGGTGACCGCGAGCCAAAACGCCTGCCACCCGCCACCCACCGATTGCCACAAGATGGCAGCCAGCGGCAGCAGCACGATGACCGAGAGCCACACGACGGAAACGCCTACCCGCAGCGATGTGCCGTTGTTGGCCAACTTGTTGCGGCCCAATGGTTTACCGCCGCCAGTGCGCCCTGTTACCTCGCGGGTGATCGCGGTGGTCATCCGGTGGCCTGCGTGTAGATCTTGGTGATGCTGCCCGATTTCTTGTCGAACAGCTGGGTGTCCACCGAAGGCCAGCCACCGAGATCGGCGAGCGTCCACAGCTTTTCCGGTACCGGGAACTGGTCGCGTACCTCGGCGGCGACCGCCGGGTCGACGGGGCGGAACCCAGCGGCCGCCCACACCTTTTGGGCTCCCGCCGTGTACTGGAAGTTCTTGAACGCGACAGCGGCGTTCAGGTGCGGGCTGGTGGTCACCACGGCCACCGGGTTCTCGATCTTGATGGTCTGCGGCGGGTTGACGTGGATGATCGGCTTTCCTTGCCGCTCGGTGGCGATCGCCTCGTTTTCGTAGCTGATCAGCACGTCACCGCTGCCCTGAACGAACACGTCGGTGGCTTCGCGGCCCGATCCGGGCCGCAGCTTGACGTGCTGGCCGACCAGCTTGTGGATGTAGTTCAGGCCCGCCTGCGGGTCGCGGCCGCCGGCGCTTTTCACCACGTACGGCGCGAGCAGATTCCATTTAGCCGAACCCGAGCTCAACGGACTCGGCGTCACGACCTCCACGTCGGGGCGTAGCAGGTCGTCCCAGTCCTTGATGTTCTTGGGGTTGCCCGGGCGTACCACCAGGGTCACGACCGATCCGAACGGGATGCCCTTGGTGGCGTCTTTGTCCCAGTCTTTGGAAACCTTGCCCGCCTTGACCAGTCGGGTGACGTCGGGCTCGACCGAGAAGTTGACGATGTCGGCGGGCTTGCCGTCGACCACACCGCGGGACTGGTCACCCGAGGCGCCGTAGGAGGCGATCACCTGGATGCCCTTGCCTTCCGGCGAGGCGTTGAACGCCGGGATCACCTTGCTCCAGCCGGGCTCAGGTACCGAGTAGGCGACCAGCGTGATGCTGGTGTTCGCACCGGCGGGGCCACCACCTCCGACGACATCGCTGGCGCCCCCGTGGCACGCGGCGACGATGCCCGCGACGAGGGTCAGCGCGACAGCGTGCCGCCACCTCACGGGATGTTTGTTGTCGTCGAACAATGGTCGACCTTTCGAAATCGCACTTGACGTCTGACGGGTCCCGTTGCGGAGGAAAGCGAGTTTCGGCGCGCGGGCAGAAGGTCAGCGACAACAATGCACGTCAGCGACAGCGCAAGCGCCCACGGCAATGAGTGCCAAAACATGGCACTCGGTACTGCCGGTCGCTGCGTGCATGGGCGAAAGCGTAACAGAATCCATCCGGCCCGCAGCAGAACCCGCTGCAGGTCAGCGGGTCAACAGCCAGGCAACGATGACCAGCACAACCAGCGCGACCAAGATCAGCGTTACCCGCGATCGGGGCATACCGGTGTTTGGGCTCATCCGGCCTCTTCGTCGCTGTGCCGGACGCGGCGCATCACCCGGATCCCGCGGCCCAGCGCCCCGTCCAGTCGCTGCGGCGATCAGATACGCCAACGCCAGCACCACCGGCATCACCACGATCGTCTGGAAGACGAACCCCAGGCCGGACAGCCACAGCTCGACGCCGTCCCACCAGCTGAGGATCGCATTCATTGCGCTCACCCTACTAAGCTGATCCGCGCACGTCTCGTGGCAGCAGGAATCCGGTGAAAGCCCGGGGCGAGAACCCCGGGGAGGAACTCCGTGAACGCCGTCGACGCACCGCAACGTGTCCATCGCATCGCCTTGCTGTCCACCTCCGATACCGACCTGCTCTCCGCGCGCGCGTCACTGGCGGCGTACAGCTTGGGCAACCCGGCGCGTCAACCCATCGAGGACGTTCTCGGCGAAGCGGAAGTAGTGGTGCTGCGGGTCCTCGGGTCTGCGGCGGAGGTCGCCGGCGAACTCGCCACGCTGCGGGCGACCGGTCTGCCGCTGATCGTGCTCGGCGGCGAACGCGCGCCGAGTGCCGAGCTGATGGAATGTTCCACCGTTCCGATCGGGCTTGCCGCGCAAGCACACTCGTACCTCGCCGAAGGCGGACCGGCCAATCTCGCGCAGTTGCATGCTTTTTTGTGCGACACCGTGCTGCTCACCGGTCAGGGATTCGACGAGCCGGTGGTGATACCCGAATGGGGATACGCCGAGCGACCCAGCGCTGAGGCCGCCGATCACCATGCGCGGATCGGCGTGCTGTACTACCGGGCCCACGAGGTCAGCGGCAACTCCGGTTTCGCGCATGCGCTTGCCGACGCGATCGATGCCACCGGCAGCGCGGTCGGTGTCCCGATTTTCGCGTCCTCGCTACGCAGCGCACCCGATGAGTTGTTCTGCGCGCTCGGCGATTTGGATGCCGTGGTGGTCAGCATGCTGGCGGCCGGTGGGTCGAAGGCGGCCTCCGCCGGTGCGGGCGAGGACGATTCCTCGTGGGACATCGAACGCATCGCCGCAATGAATATCCCTGTGCTGCAGGGTCTTTGCCTGACCTCCTCGCGCGAGGAATGGGAGTCGAACAACGACGGCGTCACCCCGCTCGACTCGGCGACGCAGATCGCGATACCCGAGTTCGACGGGCGCATCATCACGGCGCCGTACTCGTTCAAGGAAGTCGACAGCGACGGGCTCCCGCACTATGTGGCCGACGCGGAGCGTTGCGCTCGGGTCGCCGCCATCGCGGTCAACCACGCGATGCTGCGCCGGGTGCCCAACAAAGACAAGAAGCTGGCGCTGGTGCTCTCGGCCTATCCCACCAAGCATTCCCGCGTCGGCAACGCCGTCGGCCTCGACACCCCGGCGTCCGCGGTGCGGCTGCTGCGGCGTCTTGCCCGGGACGGCTACGACGTCGGCGACGGATTCGGTGTGCTGGGCACCCAGGACGAGACGCAGGCCGGCGACCGGCTGATGCACACCTTGATCGACGCGGGCGGCCAGGACGAGCAGTGGCTCGACCAGCGAGCAGGTCGCCGGTGCGCAGGTGAAGGTCAGCCCGGCGCAATACGCCGAGTGGACGGCCGGCCTTCCCGCCGAATTGCGCGATGCGATGGCACAGGCGTGGGGCCCGGCCCCGGGACGACTGTTCGTCGACGACGACGGCGATCTGGTGATCGCCGCTTTGCGGTCAGGCAACGTGGTGCTGATGATCCAGCCGCCCCGCGGATTCGGCGAGAACCCGGTGGCGATCTACCACGACCCCGACCTGCCGGTCAGCCATCACTACCTGGCGGCCTACCGGTGGCTGGAGCACGGGTTCGGCGCCCACGCGGTGGTGCATCTGGGCAAGCACGGTTCGATGGAATGGCTGCCGGGCAAGAACGCCGCGCTGTCAGCGGCGTGTGCCACCGACGCGGTGCTGGGCAACCTGCCGCTGATCTACCCGTTCCTGGTCAACGACCCCGGCGAGGGGGCGCAGGCGAAGCGGCGCGCGCACGCCACCATCGTCGACCATCTGATCCCGCCGATGGCTCGCGCCGAAAGCTACGGCGATATCGCCCGACTCGAGCAACTGCTCGACGAATACGGCAACATCGCGGCGATGGATCCGGCCAAGCTGCCGGCGATCCGCGGCGAGATCTGGAACCTGATGCGCGCCGCGGAGATGCATCGCGATCTGGGGCTCGACGACCGGCCCGACGACGACGAGTTCGACGACTTCTTGCTGCACGTCGACGGCTGGCTGTGTGAGATCAAGGACGCCCAGATCCGCGACGGCCTGCACGTGCTGGACGAGGCGCCCACCGGGGCCGCGCGGGTCAACCTGGTGCTGGCGATCCTGCGCGCCGCCCAGGTGTGGGGCGGACGCGACCATGCCGTCCCGGGGTTGCGCAGCGCCCTCGGCTTGAAGGAGGGCGCCGAGGTCGCAGCGGTGGACGAGATCGAGAGCCAGGCGCGCGCGTTGGTCGAGGCGATGGAAGCCGTCGGCTGGGATGCCGGCGCGGTCGACGCCCTGCATGAGGCGCCGGATGTGCAAGCGTCGCTGCGGTTCGCGGCGACCGAAGTGGTACCACGGCTGTCCGGCACCGCGGGTGAGATCGACGCTGTCTTACGGGCTCTGGCAGGCGGATTCGTGCGACCGGGGCCGTCGGGTTCGCCGCTGCGGGGTTTGGTGAACGTGCTGCCCACCGGCCGCAATTTCTACACCGTGGACCCGCGCGCGGTGCCGTCGCGGCTGGCCTGGCAGACCGGGCAGGCGATGGCCGAGTCGCTGCTGCAGCGCTACCTCGACGACACCGGCAGCTATCCGGAGTCGGTGGGATTGTCGGTGTGGGGCACCAGCGCGATGCGCACATCCGGCGACGACATCGCAGAAGTGCTGGCGCTGTTGGGCGTTCGGCCGGAATGGGACGAGGCGTCACGCCGGGTCAGCCGATTGGAGGTGATCCCGCTCGAGGAACTCGGACGGCCGCGCATCGACGTGACCATCCGCATCTCAGGGTTCTTCCGCGACGCCTTCCCGCACGTGGTGATGATGCTCGACGACGCGGTGCGGATGGTGGCACTGCTCGACGAGCCGGACGAACACAACTACGTGGCCGCCCACGCCCGCGCCGACCTCGCCGGTCACGGTGACGAACGACGCGCCACCACCAGGGTTTTCGGATCGAAACCGGGATCTTATGGCGCGGGCATCCTGCAGGTCGTCGAAGCCGGCACCTGGCGTGACGACAAGGACCTGGCCGAGGTCTACACCGCCTGGGGCGGCTTCGCCTACGGCCGCGGATTGGACGGCGCCCCGGCGCCTGATGACATGCGGACCAACTATGCGCGAATCAAGGTGGCCGCCAAGAACATCGACACCCGCGAGCACGACATTGCCGACAGCGACGACTACTTCCAGTACCACGGCGGCATGATCGCCACGGTGCGGGCGCTGACCGGGTCGAATCCCAAGGCCTACGTCGGCGACTCGACCACACCCGACGCAGTGCGCACCCGGACACTGGCCGAGGAGACCGCACGGGTGTTCCGGGCCCGGGTGGTCAACCCGCGCTGGATCTCCGCCATGCGCAGGCATGGCTACAAGGGCGCGTTCGAACTCGCCGCCACCGTCGACTACCTCTTCGGCTTCGATGCGACCGCCGGTGTGGTGCACGACTGGATGTACGAAAAGCTGGCGGAGTCTTATGTTCTCGACCCACAGACCCGCGAGTTTCTCAACCAGTCGAATCCGTGGGCGTTACACGGCATGGTCGAGCGTTTGCAGGAGGCCGCCGACCGGGGCCTGTGGGCCGACCCGTCGCCGGAGACGTTGGCCGCGCTGCGGCAGGCTTACCTGGAGGTGGAAGGCGACATCGAGGGCCGCGCCGGTGGCTGATCCCGTCCGGGTCCGCATCCTGGGGGTCGGCATGGGCCCACAGCACGTCACGCCGGAAGTGGCCGAGGCGCTGCGGTCGGTCGACTACGTGCTGGCCGCCGACAAGGGCTCCGAGGCCGGCGACGCTGATGGGCTGCTGGCACTGCGGCGCGCGATCGTCGATGCCTTCACCGGTGGCTCGGTGGACATCGTCGGAGTGCCTGATCCGCAGCGGGACCGCGCCGCGGATTTGAGCGCCGCCGGCTATCAGCGCGCGGTGGCCGACTGGCACGACGCCCGCGCCGCCGCCTACGCCGAGGTGCTGAGCGCGCGTGGCGGCACCGCGGCGTTCCTGGTGCTGGGTGACCCGTCGCTGTATGACTCGACCATCCGGGTGGTGGAGAAGATCGCGCAGCTCGGCGTACCGGTCGAGCTCGACGTGTTGCCGGGAATCAGTGCGCCACAACTGCTGGCCGCGCGCCACCGCATCGTGTTGCACGAGGTTGGCCGGCCCGTGCACATCACCACCGGTCGCCTGCTGCAGGACGCCGTCGCGGCCGGGCAGGACAACATCGTCGCGATGCTCAATCCGCCGCCGGACCGGCTCGACTTCGCCGGTCTGGATGACTGGTCGGTGTGGTGGGCCGCCAATCTCGGGGCTGCCGGCGAACGGCTGATCTCGGGACGAGTCGGCGACGTCACGGGGCAGATCGCCGACGCCCGACAGCGCGCCCGTGCCGACACCGGCTGGGTGATGGACATCTACCTGCTGCGGCGGCGCTGATGCGGGTGCTGCTGCTGGGCGGGACGTCGGAAGCCCGCGCGCTCGCGGCACGACTGGTCGCCGACGGGGTCGATGTGACGAGCTCACTGGCGGGCCGGGTCGCCCGGCCGCGGATGCCTGAGGGGACGGTGCGCATCGGTGGGTTCGGCGGAATCGATGGGCTGCGAAAGGCGTTGGCCGAGTTCGACATCGTCGTCGACGCGACTCACCCCTTCGCGGCGACGATCTCCGCCAACGCCGTACGCGCCTGCGCCGACGAAGCCGTTCCGCTGCTGCGGTTGCAGCGCCGTGGCTGGGCCGACCGCGCCACACCCGGCTGGCATTGGGTGAGCTCGCACGTCGAGGCGGCCGATCAGGCGCGACGGCTGGGCACCCGGCCGCTGCTGACCGTCGGACGCCAGCAGCTGGCGGCGTTCGTCGGGGCGCTTGGGCAGCACGCAGTGTTGGCGCGCGTCGTCGACGAGCCGGACTTCGCGCTGCCACCGGCGTGGCAGCTGATCCACGATCGCGGGCCGTACGCGCTGCCCGGCGAGCTGGCCCTGCTGCGTGAGCATCGAGCGGATGTGTTGGTCACCAAGGACTCCGGAGGTGAGTACACCTGGCCGAAGATGCAGGCGGCCGACGAGTTGGGCATCCCGGTCGTCATCGTGCGCCGGCCCGAGGTCCCGTCGGGCGTACCGGTCGTGTCCGATGTCTCCGATGCCGTTGATTGGCTACGCAGATAACTTGTGCACGGCTTGGGCGAACCGTTGGGCCAGCGCGGGGTGGCCGGCCCAGTGCGTGTGCAGGTAGGCGGCATGCAGCGTCGGCGTGGCGAAACCTTCAGGGCCCGCGGGCAGCTGCCATGCGGCACGGCCGTCGATGTCGGCGGAAGTGATTGCGGTGCGGTGGAATTCGTGCCCGGTGACCTGCTCCCCCGCTTCGGTGAGCACCGACTCCGACCGGGCTGGTGGCGGTTCGGTAGCCGAGAGTGAGCCGCGGTGTCATCGCCGCGTCCGCGGGCACCGCGCCGACCATCGGGATGCCGTCCAGCGAGCGGCACAGGTAGAGCAGCCCGGCGCACTCGGCAACTGTCGGGATTCCCGCGGCGATGGCGGCCCGCAATTCGCCTACCAGGCAACGATTTTCGGCGAGCTCGGCGGCGTGCACCTCGGGGAAGCCGCCGCCGAGGTAGATGCCGGCGGTGCCCGCGGGCAGGGCCACGTCGGCCAACGGGTCGAATTCCACCACGTCGCACCCGGCGGCGCGCAGCAGTTCGTCGGTTTCGGCGTAGCGGAAGGTGAACGCCCGCCCGCCTGCCACCGCGATGACGGGCCGGGCCGTTGTGGGCGCCCCGATGTCCTGCGCCGGATCCCACGCCGCCTCCGGCAACGCCTCGGCGTCACGGGCGATGCGCACGACCGCGTCGATATCGACATGCGCGGCGATCACTTCCGCCATCCGCCGGATGGTGTGCGCGGACTCGGCCCGCTCGGCCGCGGGCACCAGACCCAGGTGACGTGACGGCGTCTCGATGCCGTCGTCACGGGGAAGGACGCCGAGCACCGGAATCCCGGTCGGCCCCAAGGCGTCACGAACCTCGTCGGCGTGCCGCGCGCTGCGCGCCTTGTTGAGGATCACGCCGGCTATCCGCACTTTCGCGTCGAAGGCCGCCATTCCCGCGATCACTGCCGCATGGGTCCGCGATGCGTGCGAGATGTCGACGACCAGCAGCACCGGCGACGCGGTCAGCGTGGCAACGTGGGCGGTCGATGATTCCCCGGCCGTACCCAGCCGGCCGTCGAAAAGTCCCATCACACCTTCGATCACCGCGATGTCGGCAGATCGTGCACCGTGCAGCAGCAGCGGAACGATCGCGGTGCTCGCCGACCAGAAACGGGTCCAGATTGCGGCCCGGCCGCCCAGTGGCCAGGGCGTGATAGCCGGGATCGATGAAGTCCGGCCCCACCTTGTGTCCGGACACCGAGCAGCCCCGTGCGGCCAGCGCGGCCATCAATCCAGTTGCCACCGTGGTCTTTCCGTGGCCGGATGCCGGCGCGGCGACGACGATGCGGGCAAGCTCGGCGGCTACCACTCGATGCCTCGCTGGCCTTTCTGGCCGGCGTCCATCGGATGCTTCACGTTGGTCATCTCGGTGACCAGGTCGGCGACCTCGATCAGTCGCGGATCGGCTTTGCGACCGGTGATGATGACGTGCTGGTGGCCTGGCCTGGCCGCGAGGGTGTCGACGATGTCGCCGATGTCGACCCAGCCCCAGTTGATCGGGTAGGTGAATTCGTCGAGTACGTAGAGGTCGTGGGTTTCGGCGGCGAGGCGCCGTTTGATCTCAGCCCATCCGGCGGCGGCCTCCTGCGCGTGGTCGGCGTCGCTGCCGGCTTTGCGGCTCCACGACCAGCCGGACCCCATCTTGTGCCATTCGACGGGCCCGCCTTCACCGGTCTCGTTGTGCAACGCGCCCAGCCGCTCGAGCACAGTCTGCTCGCCGATGCGCCACTTGGCCGATTTGACGAACTGAAACACCGCGATACGGAAACCTTGATTCCACCCCCGCAGTGCCAATCCGAATGCCGCAGTGGACTTTCCCTTTCCGTCGCCGGTGTGCACCATCAGCAGTGGCCGGTTGCGGCGCTGGCGTGTCGTGAGCTGGTCATCCGGTACAACGGATATTTGACCCTGCGGCATCAGGCGGCTCCGGGAGTCGTGGCGCCGCGGACGATGTCGGCCAGCGCCTCGGCGTTCACGTGAGCAAGCGGCACGTGTTCGGCATGGAGATGCTCAGCCAGGTTTGCGGCCAGACCCATTCGCATCCGGCCGTTCTCGCAGTCGACGACGATGCTGCCGATACCTTCTCCCACCAGATGCGCAGCGGCCTGCTGGGCTCGGCTGACGGCGTCCGGTCCGGCGGTCGCGCGACCATCGGTGACGATGACGAGCAGCGGCCGTCGACTCGGGTCGCGCAGCCGTTCACGGCGCACCACCTCGGCCGCCTTCATCAGTCCTTCGGCCAGCGGTGTCCGGCCACCGGCCGGCAGGTCGTTGAGCCGTTTGGCCGCGATGTCGACTGAACCGGTTGGCGGAAGCGCGATCTCGGCTGCCCGGTCCCGGAAGGTGACGACACCGACCCGGTCACGTCGCCGGTAGGCATCGAGCAACAGTGACAGGATGGCGGTCTTGACCTGATGCATCCGTTCGCGGGCAGCCATGGAACCGGAGGTGTCGACGACGAACACCACTAGGTTGGCTTCGCGTCCCTCACGGACCGCCCGGCGCAGATCGGTGGGCCGCAGCAGCAGTCGGCCGCTGTTGCGGCCGCGAGCGGCCTGATGAGGCGCCGCGGCGCGCACGGTCTCGACGAGATGGATGCCCGAGTCTGACAGCGGGGTGGCCCCGGTGCGTCGACCCGTCGTCGTCCGGGCGCGGCTGCGACGCCCGGCATGCCCGTCCCCCACTCCGCGAACGGTGAAAAGCTTTGTCCGGTAGGGCTCACCGGCGCCGACCGGTGGGCTGGATGGCGAATTCTGCCGGCCGCCAGAATCTGGCGGGACGACGTCGGGGGGGCTCCTCGGTGTCGTGACCCCCGCCGGGATCGTCGGGATCGGTGTCGGGGTCGGGTCCCTGATCGGTGTCGGGCGGCAACAGCTCGTCGAGTTCGTCGTCGTCGAGGCCGGGCGCGTCGAAGGGATTGCGCCGACGGCGATGGGGCAGTGCGAGTTTGGCGGCGGCCCGCAGGTCGTCGATGTTCGGGTGCTCACGGTCGTGCCATGCGGCGTGGGCGGCCGCCGCCCGCGCCATCACGATGTCGGCCCGCATCCCGTCGACACCGGCCGCCGAGCAGACTTCGGCGATCCGCAGCAGTGCGGCGTCGGTGAGCTCGACTCGGGCCAGCATCGACTGGGCATGCTGGATCCGATCGCGAAGCCGCTCTTCGGCATTCGCATATCGGGCGCGAAAGGCCTGCGGATCTGCATCGAACTGCAGTCGACGGCGCACGACTTCGGCGCGCTGGGCCGGGTCCCGCGGGGCGGCGACCTCGACGGCGAGACCGAAGCGGTCGAGGAGTTGCGGGCGCAGCTCGCCCTCTTCGGGATTCATCGTGCCGACCAGAACGAACTTCGCCGCGTGGGTGACCGATATGCCGTCTCGTTCCACGGTGACGGTGCCCATGGCGGCCGCATCCAGGAGCAGATCGACCAGGTGATCGTGCAGCAGGTTGACTTCGTCGACGTAGAGGATTCCGCGGTGCGCCTTGGCCAGCAGACCAGGTTCGAAGTGCACTACGCCCTCGCTCAGTGCCTGTTTGAGGTCGATCGATCCCGCGACGCGATCCTCGGTGGCACCGACGGGAAGCTCCACCAACCGCACGGGTCGGGTGTGCACCGGTGCCTCCGGTCCGAAGGCTCCGTCGGGCGAGGCGGGGTTCGGCTCGGCGGGGTCGGTGGAGAAGCGATCGCCGGCGATGACGTCGATGGGTGGCAGTACCTGGGTGAGCGCACGCACCAGAGTGGATTTCGCGGTGCCTTTCTCGCCGCGCACCAGCACGCCCCCGATGCCGGGGTCGATCACGCTGAGGACAAGCGCCAGCGCCATGTCGTCGAGGCCACCGGGCGCGTCGGGGTCGCCGCCGAGGACGGCCGGAAACGGGTACAGCTGATCGGTCGAGGTCACAGTGAGGCTCCGCTGTGGTTGCCGACTTGCCTGTTCGCGGGGTACCTCGCGGGCTTACGCTAGCATCGCCGCCGTGCCGACCTCTGACCTGCGGGTAACTGTCGTCGGCGTCGGCGCCGACGGTTGGGACGGGCTGACGCCGGCCGCTCGGGAGATCATCGGTTCGGCAGAAGTCGTGCTGGGCGGTCCGCGTCAGCTGTCGCTGCTGCCGGCCCCGGATGGGCAGGTCCACCAGCCATGGCCGTCGCCGCTGAGCGCGGCGTTGCCAGAACTGTTGACCCAATTCGCGGGCCGGCAGGTGGTCGCGCTGGCCTCCGGCGACCCGATGCTCAGCGGCATCGGGACCACGCTGGTCGACATCTTGGGCGCCGACCGGGTCGCGGTCATCCCCCATCTGTCGTCGGTCACGCTCGCGCGGGCCCGGCTCGGCTGGTCCGCCGAATCCACCGCGGTCGTCAGCGTCGTCGGCCGCGACGCGCACGCGGCACTGCGTGAGCTGGCCCCCGGGCGCCGGGTCCTGGTGCTGTCGTCCGACGAGAAAACGCCCGCGGTCCTTGCCGAATTGCTGGTGGCGCGAGGATACGGGTCCAGCCGCTTCGTGGTGCTGGGCGGACTCGGCAGCGACCACGAGACGCTCGAGGAGACGACAGCCGATGAATTCGCGGGGACCTCGCCACGGTTGAATATTGTTGCGCTGCAACTGGATGGACCGCTGCTCGCCGGGTGGGCGACCGGACTGCCCGATGACGTGTTCGAGCACGACGGCCAGCTGACGAAGCGGGATCTGCGCGCCGCCGCGCTGGCTCGCCTACTGCCCGCGCCCGGGTCAACTGTTGTGGGACATCGGCGCCGGCGCGGGTTCGGTAAGCATCGAGTGGATGCGCGCTCACCCCACGTGTAGCGCCGTCGCGGTGGAAGCCGACTCCGCGCGCGCTGAGCGAATCGGCCGCAACGCACGGTCGCTGGGGGTGCCCGCGCTCCAGGTGGTCTGCGCCGCGGCCCCGGAAGCGTTGAGCGACTTGGCCACTCCCGACGCTGTTTTCATCGGCGGCGGAGCCAGCCGGCCCGAGGTTCTGCCACGATGCCTCGACGCGCTGCGCGGAGGCGGCCGGATCGTCGTGCACGGGGTGACCGTCGAGACCGAGGCGGTGCTCGCCGCCGCGTACGCCCGGCACGGCGGTGAACTCACCCGCATTCATGTCGAACATGCTGCGCCGGTCGGGTCATTCACCGGCTGGACTCCGGCGCGCGCGGTGACCCAGTGGGCGTTCACGATGCCGCGCGGCTGACCTCACCGGGTGGCCGGCCGCTCGCGACGCGGATCGTAGAGATGACTCTCCGCCCGCCCGCGGATCGGGGCGCTCACCGAGCGCTTCGCCCACCAGAATCACCGCGGCTTGGCGCAGTCCGGCCGCCTCGACCTGGTCGGCGATGTCGGCGACGGTCCCTCGAAGAACAAGCTCCTCGGGCTGAGAAGCCCGGTACACCACCACAACCGGGCAGTCCCGGCCCTGTGTCGGCGCAAGTTCGTCCATCAACGCACGGATGGCGGTAATGGCCAAGTGCAGCACCAGAGTTGCGTGGGTCGCCGCGAACGCTGCCAGCGACTCGGTGTCCGGCATCGCGGTGGAACGCGCCTGGGTCCGCGTCAGCACCACGGATTGTGCGACCAGCGGGACGGTGAGCTCGCGGCCTACTCGCGCAGCGGCGGCCGCATATGACGGCACCCCCGGTGTGATCTGCCATGGCACGCCGGCCGAGTCGAGTCGTCGAGTCTGCTCCGATACGGCGCTGTAGAGCGAAGGATCCCCCGACACCAGACGAACGACCCGCCGGCCGGCGCTGTGCGCCTCGGTGATCCGGGCGACGATCTCGTCGAGGTTCAGATGCTGGGTGTCGACCAATTCTGCTGCCGGAGAGCATCTTTGCAGTACGTCGGATCGAGATAGCTTCCCGGGTACAGGACGGTGTCAGCCGCTTCGAGCAGCCGGACGGCCCGCACGGTCAGCAGATCCGCGGCGCCCGGCCCGGCGCCCACGAACTGCACCGCGTCCATGGCCGCGTTCACCGCACCCATCGCGGCGTCCAGACCCGGCCGGAGGCTGTCGCGCGGGTGCTCGAGGACCCAACCAAGACAAGGCTTTTCATGTCGATGATGTCGGTGTCGAGGTTGCCCAGCGTCGTCACGGTCAGCGATTCCCCGGCTCGTCCGACGTCACGTCCGACGACGACGACGGTGTCGTCGCGGCGATGCTCGAGCAAGATTTCGCGGGCCAGCTTGATCTGATCGGGCCTTGCACGCGAGGCGGGGTTGTAGATCGCCAGAACAAGATCGGCCTCGGCGATGGCGCGCAGTCTCTGCTCGATCACCGACCACGGCTTGAGCCGGTCCGACAAGCTCATCACCGCGAAGTCCGCGCCCAGCGGCGCACCGGCCAGTGCGGCGACGGCCTGGACGGCCGACACGGCGGGCAGCACCCGGATCGGAATCGCGGCGAATCGCTCGTCGTCGGCCGCCTCGAATACTGCCGAGGCCATCCCGAACACCCCTGCGTCGCCGCCGGAGACGACGGCGACGGATTCGCCGCGTCGCGCGAGTTCGAGCGCGAACCGGGCCCGGTCGAGTTCGACGGTGTTGCCGGATGCGTGCCGCTGCAGGCCTTCTCGCTGTGGCACGCGCGCCACATACGGTGCGTAACCGACCACATGCGCCACGTCGGCCAGCGCGGTGGCCGCCTCCGGCGTCATCCAGCCATCCGGGCCGGGCCCCAACCCGACCACGAGTAGTTCAGCGATACCGGTGCCCGTCGAAACTGTTGCGGGACGCGGCTCTTCGACCATGACGCGGGACCGCGGACCGTTGATCGAATCGCCGTTGACCACGATCAGCGACAGATAGGGCACGCCTGCTTCATCGACATCGGCCACCGGCATCCAGCGCTGCTGTGGGTGACTGGCCCGCTCGACGTACATCGCGTGATCGAGACGCCCGGCAGCGGCGAGTGCTCGACGAACCGCCGGAAAGGTGCGGCCGAGCTTCATGATGATCGCACCGTCGGTGTCGGCCAGCCGCCGGGCGAGTTCGGCTTCCGGAAGTGTTCCGGGCAGCACCGTCAACACGTCGGTCTGGCGCACCAGCGGGGAGGCGACGGCCGCCGTCGCCGCGGTGAATGCCGGTACGCCAGGGACGATCTCGGTGGCGAAGCGGGTGCTGAGCCGGTCGTGCATGTACATGAAAGACCCGTAGAACAGCGGATCCCCTTCGGCGAGGAGGGCAACGGTTCGCCCGGCTTCCAAATGCCGCGGCGAGTCTGGCAGCCGACTGCTCGTAGAACTCGGCCAGCGCGCCGGCATATCCGCCGGGATGGTCGGTCGTCCCCGTGGTGAGCGGGTAACGCAACTCCTCCTCGACGGCATTGGCGGGAATGAGGTCCGCCGCGATCGTCCGAGCGTAGGACTGCTTGTTGACACCGGCGTGGTAGGCGATGACGTCGGATTCGCCGATGACCCGTGCCGCCTTGCGGGTGATCAGCTCGGGATCCCCTGGGCCCAAGCCGATTCCGTAGAAGCGGCCGACTGTCACTCTTCCTCCGAGGCCAGCGCGTTGATTGCCGACGACGTGATCGCCGACCCGCCGCGGCGACCACGGACCGTCACGAACGGGACGTCGATGCCGTGGTCGCGGGACAACGAGGCAAGGGCCTCCTTGGATTCCGCGGCACCGACGAATCCCACCGGACAGCCCACGATGGCGGCAGGTCGTGGCGCACCGTCGAGCAACATCTCCAACAGGTGGAACAAGGCGGTCGGGGCGTTGCCGATGGCGACGACCGCGCCGTCCAGCGACGGCTCCCACAACGAGACCGCGGCCGCGGTGCGGGTGGTGTTCCACTGCTTGGCCAACTCCGGCACCCCGGGCTCATTCAGGAAGCAGTGCACCTCGTTGGCGGCCGGGAGCCGCCCGGCGGTGATGCCGGTGGCGACCATGCGCGCATCACACAGGATCGGCGCGCCGGACTGCAGCGCAGTGCGCGCGGCGGACACCAGCGCTGGGTGAATCACCAAGTCCTCGACCAGGTTCGGCTGACCGGTGCCGTGAATCATCCGGACGGCCAGTTTCTCGGCGTCCGCCGGAACGCGCGGACAGGTCGGCTTCTCGGCGGATGGTGGCGAACGAGTCCGCGTAAATGGCGGGGCCGTCGGCGATGTAGTCGTAGCGCCGCGTCGGCCGACGGGCATCGCTCGTCTGGGTCACTCGGATGCCTCCGGCGCTGTTCGGGACGAGGACGCCGCGCCACGGCGTGACGATGACATGTGTTGCGCCGGTTGCCTGTTCGATCAGCGATTGAACGAGTTCAGGAGTCAGGGCACCGTCCTCGGCCGGCACGTGGGTGCCGCCGGGCACCGGGCCATACGGCAGCGGCGGTGCCGGAGGAGGGATCCGGGGGTCCGCGGCAACCGGCGATTGCAGTGGCCGAGCGAGTTCGTGGATGTGCCACGGCGCATCGGCGCCCGTTCCGCGGGCGTCGACGAATTGCGACGCCAGGGCGGCAAACCGGTCGGCGACCTCACCCAACGGAGCGACGTCTGCCCAACGGCCGCCGACGCACAACTGAGCCACGTCATCGCCGAGCGCCACACAACCCAGGTCGGTGCCACGCCTGCCGGCGCCGGTGAGCCGGTCGAGCAGATCGCCGCGACCGTCGTCGAGAGTGAACAAGAAACGCCCAGGCAGCCGACCGAGACCCGGATTGCCGCACAGCAGCGTGTCCAGGCGGTTGATTACCGGGCGCAGATCGGCACGGCCACCGGCCAGACCCGTCTGGGGGGAGGCGAGCACATTGCGCACGAGTTCATGTGAACGCGTGGGGATCAGGCCGGTCGACTCGAGTGCCGTCACGGCTGCCGCCGTCAGCTGGGGCCCGTCGCCGGGCAGGCCGCGCAATTGCAGATTGGCGCGTCGGGTCAGGTAGACCCGACCGTCGCCGTGATGTTGGCTGACTTCGGACACGCGCTGCAGTGCCGCTGTGGGCAGCAGGCCGCCCATCAGCCGAATGCGGACCAGCAACCCGTCGTCGGCCTGCCACGGCCGCCACACACCAGGGCACATGTCGGCCCGGCTGCGGCTGTCCGTGGTCATCATTGGCCTTCGCTACTCGTGTGCATTCTGTCGGTCAGCTCAGGTTGCTGACCTTCTCCATCATTGCCTGGGCGACGTCGACGGCGCTGCTGTCCGGGTCCGCCGATCCCGGATCGGACGGTTGCCGGTCGCCGAAGAAGACGATCTCTACCTCGACGATGCAGTTCAGCCGGACACCGACGGCACGGGCCTGCGGTGTGGGCTGCAGCGGCGCCATGTTCGGCAGCGTCGCGGTCGCGGTATTGGTCACTGCGACAAGGGAATCCTGGGTGTGAACGTCACCGATCACCGTCGTCGTGCTGATCGGGCCGGTCTCTTCGGTCGTCGTCTGGCCTGTGCACCGCTGCCACTGTTGGGGGAACGTGGCGAACAACGTCTGCGCTTGCGCCGCCGACGGCAATGCGACCACACCTTCCATCACGCTGATCACCTGAGCCGGGTCGCCGTCGTTCCACCACGACACCGATGCCACGTTGTGAACGTCGGCGGAGTCGTACACGCTTTTCTGCAGCATCGCCACCACACCCAGGCAGTCGGCCGACTCTGGTTGGGCCTCACGCTGATCGAGCCTTTCGGGCCCACCAAATTTTGCGGGCTGACGCGCAACGAACGGCTGACCGAGCATCCGCGACAACACCTTGCCGTCCAGCAGCACGCGCTCGACAGTCCGGCCGGAGAGCGGTCGCGGCTTCAGGTTCGGCGCCGGCTTCGCCGCGCCGACAACCACCGAGCTGCAGCCCACTGACAGCGCGGCAACCACCATGAATCCTGATGCCACCGCGAGCCTGCGCATGGCTACTTCTTGTTGCCTTTGTCTCCCGCGGCGTCCGTGGACAGCGCTGCGACGAAGGCCTCCTGCGGCACCTCGACCCGGCCGATCGTCTTCATCCGCTTCTTGCCTTCCTTCTGCTTCTCGAGCAGTTTGCGCTTACGGGTGATGTCACCGCCGTAGCACTTGGACAGCACGTCTTTACGGATCGCGCGAATATTCTCGCGCGCAATGATTTTCGATCCGATGGCAGCCTGTACCGGCACCTCGAACTGCTGACGCGGGATGAGCTCTTTGAGCCGGACGGTCATCTTGTTACCGTAGGCCGCGGCGCCGTCCTTATGCACGATGGCACTGAACGCGTCGACGGCCTCACCCTGCAGCAGGATGTCGACCTTGACCAGTGCAGCCTCCTGCTCGCCGGCCTCTTCGTAGTCGAGGCTGGCGTAGCCGCGGGTGCGCGACTTCAACGAGTCGAAGAAGTCGAAGATGATCTCACCCAACGGCATCGTGTAGCGCAGCTCCACGCGTTCGGGCGACAGGTAGTCCATGCCGCCGAGTTCACCACGCCGGGACTGGCACAGCTCCATGATCGAACCGATGAATTCGCTGGGCGTGATGATCGTGGTCTTGACGACGGGCTCGTAGACGGCGCGGATTTTACCTTCGGGCCAGTCCGAGGGGTTGGTGACGACGAGTTCGGAATTGTCTTCCTTAACAACGCGATACACGACGTTCGGCGACGTCGAGATCAGGTCGAGGTCGAATTCCCGCTCCAGGCGCTCGCGGGTGATCTCCATGTGCAGCAGGCCGAGGAATCCACACCGGAAGCCGAAGCCGAGCGCTACCGAAGTCTCTGGTTCGTAGGTGAGCGCGGCATCGTTGAGTTGCAGGCGCTCCAACGCGTCACGCAGGTCGGGGTAGTCGGAACCGTCCACGGGGTACAAGCCCGAGTACACCATCGGCCTGGGTTCGCGATAGCCGGTCAGCGGCTCGGTGGCACCATGCCGCGCGGTGGTGACGGTATCGCCGACCTTGGATTGGCGAACGTCTTTCACACCGGTGATCAGGTAGCCGACCTCTCCGACGCCGAGACCGTCAGACGCCTTCGGCTCCGGGGAGACGATGCCCACTTCCAGCAGCTCGTGGGTGGAGCCGGTGGACATCATCGTGACTTTCTGGCGTGGGGTGATTTTGCCGTCCACCACCCGCACGTAGGTGACGACGCCGCGGTAGATGTCGTAAACGGAGTCGAAAATCATTGCGCGGGTGGGGGCGTCGGCGTCGCCGGTCGGCGAAGGCACCTCGCGCACCACATGGTCGAGCAGCTCGGTCACGCCCTCCCCGGTCTTGCCCGACACCCTCAGGACATCGTTGGGCTCGCATCCGATGATGTGCGCGATCTCGCCCGCGTAGCGGTCGGGGTCGGCGGCGGGCAGGTCGATCTTGTTCAGCACCGGAATGATGTGCAAACCCCGGTCGAGTGCCAGGTAGAGGTTGGCCAGCGTCTGCGCCTCGATGCCCTGGGCGGCGTCGACCAGCAGCACCGCACCCTCGCAGGCCTCCAGCGCACGGGACACCTCATAGGTGAAGTCGACGTGGCCGGGGGTGTCGATCAGATGCAGCACGTACTCGGTCCCTCGAACTTCCACGGCAGCCGCACGTTCTGCGCCTTGATGGTGATCCCGCGCTCGCGCTCGATGTCCATCCGGTCGAGGTACTGGGCGCGCATATCCCTGTCCGCGACGACACCGGTGAGCTGCAGCATCCGATCGGCCAGCGTGGACTTGCCGTGGTCGATGTGGGCGATGATGCAGAAGTTCCGAATCTGCGCCGGCGCGGTGAAGGTCTGGTCGGCGAAACTGCTGATGGGAATCTCCTGGTGAAGCCGGGGTTAGGCGCTACCAGCGTATCGAGGGACAGGCGCTGCAGCACAATCGCGGGCTGGTGGGCCAAAACGAAACCCCCGGAGTCGCCTCCGGGGGTTCGTTGTAGAGCGCGGATCTACACCGCATCAGAAGTAGCCGGCCAGGTCGCCAAACCCCGGCTGCAGGTATTCGCCTATGGACGTTGCGACGCCGTCGCCCAGGAGTCGTGGGTTCCGATGATGTCGGCCACTGGAGCAGTGTCCCCCGGGTTCAACAGCGAGTACGTACCAACGTTGAAGGCGTTGTCGAATTCGCCCAGCGCGCCGTTGAACACGTCGTACGAACCCGGGTCAAGGGTGGGAGCGGCGGCTCCGTATACGAGGGAGTCGAACGCGGAGTTGGTGTCCGCCGGCAAGATGGTGTCGAACGGCAACACGCCTGTGCCTGGGATGATCTTGTCGGCGTTAATCCCTGCGGACGCAACGTCCGAGGCGAAGATGCTGTTCAGGCCGCCGACCTCACTGGTGAGGATCGGGTTGATGTCGAAGCCACCTGCCGCCGGCACCGCCTCCCCGGGCGCCGCCGTGATGTCCAAGAAGGACAAATTGGTCTGGAAGAAACCGGACAAGTCACCAATGCCCGCGTTGTAGAGAGTGTCGAACGCCTGCGTGGGCGTCTCATTGGCGGTGCCCAAAACGGTTTGGATCGTGCCGTTGTAGAGGTAGTCACTGAGGTTGGTGTCCAGCGCACCATTATTTGCATTCGCGTACAGCTCGACGTTGTAGGCGTTGTTGAACTGCATCATCGCGCCATTGAGTTCGCTGAAAGCTCCTGAGTCCGACGAGACACCGGCCTTCAACGGGTCCACTCCGTACAGCAGGTAATCGAGGGTCGAGGGCGTGCCGGACTGTGGCACGTCCTTCGCAACGTCGGCTAGCAGAATGGTGTCCAACCCGTGAACACCGGACGGCGCGTAGTCGTTGCTGGAGACACCGGATAGGAGTGCATCGAACTGAAAGAGGCTGTTCATCGATGCGACCTCACTGCCGAGCGTGTCGGTGACAAGAGTCGGGTCTGGTACCGCCGATGCGAGCGGTGCAAACGCTAGGGCGGCTCCGCAGGCAAAGCCGGCGGCTGCGGCGATTTTACGAATGTGCATAGTTATTGAAGCCTTTCGATGATGTCATGATGTCCGCCGACGGTTCGGGCGTACCGCCGCAGGCCCCCACGCCTCCCCTGGGTGAAAACCTGAGAAGAACATAACAACATCGTGTGTGAAGCGAAAGACTTTCGCTTAAAAAATTTCCAGCGTTCAGCCGTTGGTACTAACAGCAGAGCCGCGTTCGCTTCTCCAAAACGATACGCACGCCATATGTTTCGTCTACTCGCCGCCGCGATGCCAATATGCCCCGGGATACGATCGGTGCGGATGGCTTGAAGAATAGAAAGCTGAGAAATACCAGTGGGATCGGCCCGGAATTTGCTGTGAAGCAGATCAGCCGGGCGAGTTCTCGCGCGGCTGCGCTCACTGATCTGGCCGCTGGCTTTGTCACCAGGACGAATGCGACGCTTCGTTAACGTC
The DNA here is from genome assembly GCA_963762535.1 of uncultured Actinomycetota bacterium. GTDB lineage: Bacteria > Actinomycetota > Actinomycetes > Mycobacteriales > Mycobacteriaceae > Mycobacterium. Next base: position 435,753 of record CAVXKX010000017.1, on the reverse strand, counting down.
AGAGCCGCTCACCTATGCTGCGAACATGGCGTCAGGGTGGAGGACGTTCCAGCGGCTGGCTGAAAATCTGGTGTTCAGCGAGGCGCCCAAGCTGATCCGTCAGCTGCAGCAGTCGCCGACTGTCCAACGGAGCATCAAGATCGGTCTCGACGTGCTCGCGGGCAGCGCGACCGAATCGCCGGCCGAGATCACTACCGGCCGACCGGTGACCCGCACCAGCGTGCCTACCGCGCACCGAGCCCGAAAGCTGGTCTACGCACCCGACTTGGACGGTCGTGCGGATCCGGGCGAGGTGGTGTGGACCTGGGTGACCTACGAGGAAGACCCGACCCGCGGCAAAGATCGCCCGGTGCTGGTTGTCGGCCGCGACCACGCCACCCTGCTCGGCTTGATGATGTCGAGCCAGGAACGGCATGCCGCCGACCGATCCTGGGTGGGTATCGGCAGCGGCAGCTGGGACAGCGAAGGCCGGCCCAGCTGGGTCCGACTGGACCGCGTGCTCGACGTCCCCGAAGAGAGCATCCGGCGCGAAGGCGCGATTTTGGAGCGGACGGTTTTCGATCGAGTGGCCGCCCGGCTGCGCCGCGACTATTCCTGGAGCTGAGCTATCCCTGGGTGATGTAGGACTGCAACTGCTCGTGCTCGCTTTCCAGCTCCTGCATCCGCGTCTTGACCACGTCGCCGATGCTGACGATCCCGATCAGCTTCCCGTCCTCCAGAACCGGCACGTGCCGAACCCGGTTCTCGGTCATCAGCAGCGTGAGGCTGTCGACGGTGTCTTCCTTGCTACAGGTCGAGACCACCGACGTCATGATTTTCTCGACCGGCTGCGACAGCACCGACGCCCCGTGAGTGTGCAGCTGTCGCACCACATCACGCTCGGAGACGATGCCTTTGACGCCGTCCGGCCCGGCCACGACCATCGCACCGATGTTGTGATCGGCAAGCCCGGCGAGCAACTCGGCGACCGTCGCGTCGGCGTTGATCGTCACCACCGCGCCGCCTTTGCCGCGCAACACATCTGCAATCCGCATCGAGCCTCCCGTCGACTGTGATCAGGTTCACATCCAGGCTACGGCGATATCGACGGGTGCGTAAGAAGCTGGCCAAAGTCGGCAAAACTGCCAGGTCAAGCCGGGCGCCCGCATTGCGGCGTGTCGGCAGCCGGCCAGCGGCCACCAGCAGCCACGCCAGCGCCGCCACCCGAGCCACCGGCAAGATCGGCCCCAGCACCGTCCAAGCCAGTACCAGCGTGGTCAGCGCGCAGAGAGCGGCGATCGCGAAGCCCGTCCGCGGCAACACCCCGCCGGCCGCGATGCCGGCGACCAGAACGCCGAGCGCCACGACGTGGCCGGGGCCGCCGATCAAGAAGCTCAGGTAATACAGCGCGCTGACCAACGCAGGGTCGCCCGCGACCTCCGGTCGCGACAACGTCCAGCCCAGCAGCCCGGTCACAGCCAGGGAGCCCGCCGCCAACGTCCCACCGACTACGGCGACCGTCGGCCCCGCACCGGTAACGCCCAACCCGCGCAGCCGGGAACCCATGGCCGCGGCGTAAACCGCCAGCAGCACTGAGGATCCGAACACCGCGACCGCCATGATGTGCAGCGCCACCGCCTGGGTTTGCACGTAGTGCTGGATGGGCGCGGCCGGGCCGTACGGCAACGGCATGATGCCGCCGATGGCGACGCCGACCGCCAGACCTCCCAAGAACAGCGCGATGCACGTCACGGCGAGTAGCAGCAGGGGTCGATCGTGTTGGCGTCGACCGCTTCCAGGCGGGGCTGAATCATTCATGGTGCGGACAATGTGACCACTCCGCGAGGCGATGAACCGCCATTGCGATTCAACATCAGCGGTGATTCCACCGTTCACACCTCGAGTCCGTCATCTATTGCTAGGTATCCAGCGGATGGGTCCAGCGCAGTCGCCGGAAGCGCGCGAAGCCGCGATCGGCACTGAGCCAAGTCGCATTGTTTTCTAGGGCATAGGCGGCCAGATAGGCGTCTGAAATATCGTTGCCGCGCGCATCGATGTCGGCGGCGAGTCCGCGAAACAAAGCCCAGTGGCGCTCGCCGGGAGAAAGTCGCATGGTCGAAGGCGCGCTAAGTAGCGCATCGATGGCTGTCCACGCTTCGTTCGCGCTTGTCGGTTCGGCGAAAATCCGCCGGTTGGTCATTACTCGGACGAATCCCACGAGCACAGGATCCGGAATACCAAGAGGCTCATCGTCGTTCGACAGGCGCTCGAGCAGGTCGCGGTAGTCCGCGTGTTCGTCCACGTCGCGTCTGTGCGCATAAACAAGCACGTTGACGTCAACGCATAGCATCGAGTGAGGCGTCCTCGTCCAGCACCTCGGCGACAGCGGCGTTAGACGAAAGATCGACGCCGGGTTGAAGCCCTCCCCTGCCCGTTGGCCGGACCCGGTAACGAGTCGGTGCCCGCTGCTCAGCCGGATTGAGCCCACGTCGCACAGCATCTTCGAGGACCGCGGCCACAGTACGTCCGGACCGCGCGGCCTTCGCCTTCACTTCGCGGTACAGCGCGTCGTCGATACGAATGGTAGTGCGCACCCTCAGCATTTTAGCATCACATGAACGCATAAAGATGCCGACATCGTCGATGGGTCGTAAGGCTATGCCAATCGGGTGATTTCAACGACCACGTCGAGATCGGTGGCACCTCGCCCGGAGTAGATGCCCTTCAGCGGGGACAGGTCGGAATAGTCGCGGCCGACGCCAACCGTGATGTATTGCTCGTTGATGCCGGTGCCGTTGGTCGGGTCGTGATCCCACCACCCTCCGGTCCAGGCCTGGATCCACGCGTGACTCTGCCCGTCGACGGTCAACCCGATCTCGGCGTCAGCGTTGGGATGGTGATACCCGGACACGTAACGCGCGGGAATTCCCATGCTGCGTAACAGCATCAGCGACAGGTGGACGAAGTCCTGGCAGACGCCTTTGCCCGCGCGTAAGGCGTCCAAACCCGACGAATGCACACTGGTGCTGCCCTTGACGTAATCAATTTCACTGCGCACCCATTCGGATGCCGCCAGAACCGCATCGGCAGGCTCATGTTCCTTGGCAATCCGCTTGCCCACGCCCGCAATGCGTTTGCTCGCCGGCGTGTGGCGGGTAGGCCGAAGCAGCTCGTCGTAGCGATCGATCACTGCCTCCTGCTGCAAGTCCGACCAGGAAAGCTCTTCAGCGACAGGATCGGGCACCTCCGTCTCGACCACAGACGCTGATGTCACAGTGAGCTCGGTATGCGGAGCGTGCAGGTCGAACGCCGTCACCGCGGTGCCCCAGTAGTCGATGTATCGGTACGACCTGGTGGCCGGGACGGTTTCGATCCGATTGAGGACGACGTTCTGCCGGGAATCTGATCGGGGCGTGAGCCGTGCTTCGTTGTAGGAGGCCGTCGCCGGCGACGGGTAGGCATAGCCGGTCGCGTGCAGAACACGGTTGCGCCACATCAGTTCTTCCCCGGCTTGGCCGGCAGCGGCTCACGCTTGCCCGGCATCTGACCAGGCGATCCACGGTACGGAGTGAAAGTACTGTACTGCCAACGCTTCTCCGACGTCATAGCACGACTGCTGCAACCGGGCCAGTCGCATCTCCAGCGACTCGAGCAGCACGCCGGGCTGGATGAATTCGAGCTCGCTGCGGGCCCGCCCCAACAGTCGCTGCGCTTCTGTCATGGCACCGGCGCGACTGTTCGGATGGTGCAGCAGTTCGTCGAGATTGTGCTCGGCAAGTCTCAGCGAATAGAAGATCGATCGGGGGAACAGTCGGTCCAGCAAAATGAACTCGATGACCCGATTAGCGTCCAGCACACCGCGATAGGTGCGTAGGTAGGTGTCGTGCGCGCCAGCGGAGCGCAGCACGGTCACCCATCCGGGTGACACAGCACTGTCGCCCACCCGCGACAGCAACATGCGCACAGTCATGTCCACCCGCTCGATCGCACGACCCAGCATCATGAAGCGGTAACCGTCGTCGCGGGACAGCGTCGAATCGGCCAGGCCGGCGAACATCGCGGCACGACCTTCGATGAACGACAAGAACTCGTGTGGTCCAAGCCTTTTGGCGGCTCGCTCGCGCTCACCCAGCGCGTTGAACGTGGTGTTGAGACATTCCCAGGTCTCGGTGGACGTCACCTCGCGGGCAGACCGCGCGTTCTCCCGAGCCGCCGTGATGGCGTCGACGATGGAGGAGCCGTCACCGGGAGGGTTGTGGCTGAATGCCACCAGGTCGGTCAACGACCAAACGTCGAGCTCGGTGTCGGGAGCTTCAATCCCCAAGACCTGCAACAGCACTCGCGATATGTGGTCGGGGTCGACGCTGGAATCCTCCAGCAGCTGGTGAACGGTGACGTCGAGGATGCGCGAGGTGTCGTCGGCGCGCTCCACATAGCGGCCGATCCAGTAGAGCGCTTCGGCATTGCGAGCGAGCATCAGCGAATCACCACCTGCTGTTGTTGTTGACCGGGCTGCGGCTCGGCGACAGGTGGCGACTGCGTCTGTCTCTGCTGCTGGAATTGCTTTTGCTGCTGCGGCTTGTCGTTCTCTGCTTCACCGTCGGAGGCCTTGACCGCCTTCGGCAACGCCTTGACGACCTCGGCGGCGCCGAGTTCACGGTCGGCACCCGATGTGCGCGAGGCCAATACCCAGGTGTCCTTGGATCCCCCACCCTGGCTGGAGTTCACCACCCGCGAGCCTTCGACCAGCGCCACCCGGGTGAGGCCGCCGGGCAGCACCCACACGTCGTCGCCGTCGTTGACGGCAAACGGCCGCAGGTCGACGTAGCGCGGTGTGAGCGTGTCGCCGATCTGCGTGGGAACCGTCGACAGCTGCATCATCGGCTGCGCGATCCAGCCCCGCGGGTCGTCGCGGATGCTCTTGCTGATCGCGTTGAGCTCCTTGTTGGATGCCTCGGGTCCGAAGACGATGCCGTAACCGCCCGATCCCTCCACGGGCTTGATCACCAACTCGTCGACCCGGTCGAGCACCTCTTCGCGCTCGTCGTCCATCCAGCAGCGGAAAGTGTCGACGTTGGCCAGAAGCGGCTTCTCGCCGAGGTAGTACTCGATGATGGTCGGCACGTAGGTGTAGACGAGTTTGTCGTCACCCACGCCGTTGCCGACCGCGCTGGAGATCACCACATTGCCCGCGCGGGCGGCGTTGAGCAGACCGGCCACCCCCAGCACCGAATCGGGGCGGAACTGCATCGGGTCCAGGTAGACATCGTCGATGCGCCGATAGATGACGTCGACCTGGACTTCACCTTGCGTGGTGCGCATGTAGACCTGGTTGTCGCGGCAGAACAGGTCGCGGCCTTCGACCAGCTCGACACCCATCTGTCGGGCCAGCAGCGAATGCTCGAAGTACGCCGAGTTGTACACGCCCGGGGTCAACACCACCACCGTCGGGTCGGCCTCGTTGGTGGCCGCGGAGTTACGCAGCGCACGCAGCAGGTGCGACGAGTAGTCGTCGACGGCGCGCACCCGGTGACTGGCGAACAGGTTCGGGAAAACCCGCGCCATCGTGCGCCGGTTCTCCATCACATAGGACACCCCCGACGGTGATCGCAGGTTGTCCTCAAGCACCCGCCAGGTGCCTTTCTCGTCCTTGATCATGTCGATGCCCGCGACGTGGATCCGCACGCCGTTGGGCGGCATGATGCCGACGGCCTGGCGGTGAAAGTGCTCGCAGGAGGTGATCAGCCGTCGCGGGATGACGCCGTCACGCAGGATCTCCTGATCGCCGTAGATGTCGTCGAGATACGCCTCGAGGGCCTTGACGCGCTGGGTGATGCCGCGCTCGAGCCGGGTCCACTCGGCCGCGGCAATTACTCGCGGCACCTGGTCCAGCGGAAACGGCCGTTCCTGACCCGACAGCGAGAACGTGATGCCTTGGTCGACGAACGCCCGGGCCAGTGCCTCGGCGCGGTCGTCGAGGTCGTCGGCGCTGGACGGCGCCAGCTCGCGATAGATGCCTTTATACGGCCCGCGAACGTTGCCTTGAGCGTCGAACATCTCGTCAAAGGCTTCCTCGTAGCCATTTCTGGCGTTATAGCCGCTGAAGATCCGCTCGTAAGGCTGCGCCGGCTGCGATTTGTCGCGCTGCTGCCGCTTGGTCTCGGCGGGAACGGTTCGAAGGGCCACGTTGTCATGCTGCATCAGAAATGGCACGCCCGCAGGTCCACGGTCTTCGCTTTGGGGGAATGCACGCCCGACTGATACCCTGAGCAGTCGCCGCTCAAGCGTCAATACGCTCCGGCCGACCCGTGACAGTACAAGCCGCTGATATTTGAGAAGGAACTACGCGTGGCCAACATCAAGTCGCAGCAAAAGCGCAACCGCACCAACGAGCGCGCCCGACTGCGCAACAAGTCCGTGAAGTCGTCGCTTCGCACGGCCGTTCGCTCATTCCGCGAGGCCGCGGAGGCCGGCGAGAAGGACAAGGCCGCCGAGTTGCTGGTCTCCACGAGCCGCAAGCTGGACAAGGCTGCCAGCAAGGGCGTGATCCACAAGAACCAGGCGGCGAACAAGAAGTCCGCACTGGCCCGGGCGCTGCAGAAGCTCGGCAGCTGACGTCGTCCCGGCCCGCATCGTCAATCGGCGACCAGCTCCGCGACCTTTCGCACCGCCGATTCCAGGGCATACTCCGGGTCGGCCGCCGCCCCCTTCACATCGGCGTTCAACGCCGCCACCAGCCGCATCGCGGTAGCCACCGACTCGCGCGACCAGCGCCGCGCCTGCTTCTGCGCTTTCTGCACCCGCCAGGGCGGCATCCCCAACTCCGAAGCCAGCCGGTAAGGGTCGCCCGACAGCGACCCGACCCGCCCGATGCTGTGGACGGCTTCGGCCAGCGCATCGGCCAACACCACATGCGGCTCGCCGCGCAGCATCGCCCAGCGCAGCGCCTCGATCGCGCCCTCGACGTCCCCCACGACGGCCTTGTCGGCGATGTCGAAGCCTTTCACCTCGGCCTTGCCGTGGTGATAGCGCCGCACTGCGGCGACATCGACGTGCCCACCGGTATCGGCAACCAATTGTGAACAGGCCGAAGCCAATTCGCGAATATCAGAGCCCACTGCGTCCAGCAGCACGGTGAGTGTGTCGTCGTCGACCTTGACCTTCAGCGCGCGAAATTCCTTACGCACGAAGTCAAACCGTTCGCCGGCCTTGGTAATCCGCGCGCAAGGATGCACCTGGGCGCCCAACGCCTGCAGCTGATTGGCCAGCGCTTTGGCGCGTCCGCCTCCTGAGTGCACGACGACCAGTTCGGTGCCGGCCGGCACATCGACGGCGGATTTGGCGATCAGCTCGGCGGCTTCCTTGCCGGCCTCACCGGCGGATTCCAGCACGACGACGCGCTCATCGGCGAACAGCGACGGGCTCAGCAGCTCGGCCAGCTCGTAGACACCGACATCGCCGGCCCGGACCCGGTCGACCGGAACGTCGTGTGTGCCGGCCCGCGTGCGCGCCGACCGCAGCACGTCCGCGACGGCGCGCTCAACCAGCAGCTCTTCGTCTCCTAGGACGAGGTGCAGTGCCGAATCCTGCTGGCTCACCGGTTGATCGTGTCATGTCCGGCCGACAGCCCCACCGGCCCCCGCCACCAGGCCGGACAGCGACCAGGCCAGCAGCGCGCAGGCCGCCAGCGCCATTGCCGTCCGGAACCACCGCCACCGCCACAGCAGCACGGCCAGCAGGCCCGCGGCGCCGATCACCACCACACCGGAAAGCCCCGATGGCACCGGCACGCTCGCGCCGGGCACGCTGGCCGCCCAATGCGCGATCCGTAACAACCACCACAGCTCCGGGCCGGTGAACCGGATCAGCAGCTGCGCCCCCGCCGGCCAGAGCAGGCACAGTGCTGCCGCCGCGCTGCCCAGCACGGTGATCGGAGCGATCAGCGCAGCCACCGCGAGGTTGGCCGCCGCGGACACCACGCTGAGCCGGCCCGAGATGCCGGCGATCAGCGGCGCGGTGACGAGCTGCGCGGCACATGCCACACAGACGGCGTCCGCCAGTGGCTTAGGCCAGCCCGCCGCCACCAGTCGCCGCGACCAGATCGGCGCGATGATCACCAGCGCCGCCGTCGCGACCACCGACAACGCCAGCCCCGCATCCACGGCCAGTTGCGGGGCGATCACCATCAACAGCAGCACGGTGGCCGCGAGCGCCGGAATCGCCTGCCGGCGCCGCGACGACAACACACCCACCAACGCGATCGCGCCCATCACTGCCGCCCGCAGCACGCTGGCCGAGGGCTGCACCACGATGACGAACAGCGCCAGCGCGATGCCGGCCAGCCCGACCGCGGCCCGCGGGCCGACCAACCGCGACGAGAACAGCACCGCCCCGCAGACGATCGTCACGTTGGCCCCGGACACCGCGGTCAGGTGCGTCAAACCCGCCGTGCGGAATTCTTGGGCGGTGACCGCGGTGACCGTCGACATGTCACCGAGCACCAGTGCCGGCAGCATCGCCGCCTGGTCGGCGGGCAGCACGCGAGAAGCCGCAACGGCGAACCCGGCCACGCACCGCGTCCGCGGCGCGGTTCAGCGGCCCCGCGCGGCCCATCGTCGGCGCACCGACCGCGGTGATGACAGCCACACTCAAGTCACGACGGGTGGGCGCGGTGATCCGCGCCCGAAAGCGCATCGGCCGACCGACCATCACCGTGCCGAAGTCGCGTGCCGGCGCGAAAACCACTGCGCGACCGGATGTCTTCTCGCCTGCGAGCTGCCGCAGACTGGCGCGAAACAGCAACCGACTGTGCCCCACTGAGACCGCGCTTTGGGTCGGCGTGACCGCCACCTCCACGGTGGTACCGAATGCCGCGGCAATCGGGTGGTGCGCGACTGCGTCGGCGCGTAACGCGATCGCGAATCCGAAGCCCGCACCGACAACTCCGGCAGCGGCCAGGCCGATGCCGATCGCCCGGATCGCAGGACGCCGGGGGCCGAAGCGCCACAACAACGCACCGGATGCGCTGGCGGCCAGGCAGACCGACCCGACGACCGTGCCGATCGGCCAGACGATTCCGACGGCGGTCACCATCCAACTGGTCAGCGCCGCCGGCACCAGGCGTGCGTCCAACCGCGCCGCAGTGGGATCGGCGGTGGGTGATTGCGCCACCGGCCTCAGACACGGACCAGCGGGCGCAGCTTCTCCAGTCGACCGGGGCCGATGCCGTCGACCTCGCCCAGTTGGTCGACGCTGGTGAACTTGCCGTGGGCCTGCCGCCAGGCCACGATCGCCGCGGCCATCACCGGCCCGACCCCGGGCAGGGTGTCCAACTGCTGCACGGTCGCGGTGTTCAGGTTGACCATTGGCGCCGGCCCGCCCTTGGCCGGACGGGATGGCGAACCGGTCGGGGCGGGCGCGGTCGACCCGGGGCTCACCGAGCTCCCCAACGCGGCAGGCTGTCCTTTGACCGGCGCCAGTCCGACCACGATCTGCTCACCGTCGTCGACCTGGCGGGCCATGTTGAGCCCGATGGTGTCCGCACCGTCGGTCGTGCCCCCGGCCGCTTTCAGCGCGTCGGCGATCCGCGACCCGGGCGCCAGCGTGACGAGCCCCGGCGTGTGCACCAGGCCCACCACGCTGACCACCACCGGCTGGTTCGGCTGCGCAGCGGGGCCCGCAGTGCGGCTGGCGGTGGCCGCCGTGTCGACCGGCGGCAGCTTCGCCGACGCCACCGGGGCGGGCTGTTCGCGCATCAGCGTGAAGATGGTGACCAGCACGGCGACCGCCGCGGCCGCGGCCAACGCGACAGCCCCGGCGCGGCCGGGGTCCGCGCGCACTTTGGCCAGCCAGCCGTCGTGTGCCGAACCGTCCGGAAGCCAACGCGGCAGAAGCGAGTTCGGGTCGGTATCGGCATCGTCGCTGTGGTCGGCGTCGTGGTCGGTTGCCCCGGCCGCATTCGGCTGAGCTCCGAGACGCCGGCGCAATCGCTCGGCGGGCAGTTCTGTTCGCATGCGTCGACGGTAGGGCTGCCCACCGCCGCGGCGGCGCCGTCGCCGCGCCCGGCACCTGGCCCCTGTGGATCGACCGGCGACTGTGCATGAACACCGAGTGCCGAGCCGCCTGACTGGTTGGTTGGGCAGCCGGATAACGTGCAACACAGGACCGTGTGATCCAACAGAGGAGACTGCCGTGCAACTGGCGCTCACCAAGGACGAAGCCGCCTTCCGTGACGAGCTGCGCACCTTCTACACGACGAAGATCCCGGCGGAAATCCGCGAGCGGACCCGCTCGGGCGAAGGACTCGACCGCGACGACCTCGCGACCAGCCACAAGATTCTCAACGAGCACGGGCTCGCGGTACCCAGCTGGCCCGTCGAATGGGGTGGCAAGGACTGGACACCGGCCCAGCACCAGATCTGGCTCGACGAAATGCAGCTGGCCTGCGTGCCGGAGCCACTGAACTTCAACGCCAAAATGGTCGGCCCGGTCATCGCCGAGTTCGGCTCGCAGGAAATCAAGCAGCGCTTCCTGCCGCCGACGGCCAACCTGGACATCTGGTGGTGCCAAGGGTTCTCCGAGCCCGAAGCCGGTTCCGACCTGGCGTCGCTGCGCACGACGGCGTTGCGCGACGGCGACAGCTACGTCGTCAACGGGCAGAAGACCTGGACGACGCTCGGCCAGTACGCCGACTGGATCTTCTGCCTGGTTCGCACCGATCCGCAGGCACCCAAGAAGCAGGCGGGCATCTCCTTCCTGCTCATCGATTTGGACACCCCCGGCATCACCATGCGCCCGATCAAGTTGATCGACGGCAGCGTCGAGGTCAACGAAGTCTTCTTCGAAGACGTCCGCGTTCCCGCCGATCAGCTTGTCGGAGAAGAGAATCAGGGCTGGAGCTACGCGAAGTTCCTGTTGGGCAACGAGCGGACAGGTATCGCACAGGTCGGTCGCACCAAGGTGCGGCTTGCCGACGTGAAGAAGCGCGCCGCCGAAAGCGGCCTACTCGACGATCGGCTGTTCGCCGCTCGCGTCGCCGAAGCCGAAAACGACTTGCTCGCATTGGAGCTCACCCAGATGCGGGTCGCTTCCGGTTCCAAGGGCGGCAAGCCCAACCCGGCATCGTCGGTGCTCAAGCTGCGCGGCAGCCAGTTGCAGCAGATCGCCACGGAACTGCTCGTCGAGGTCGCCGGTCCGGATGCGCTGCCCTTCGAAGCCGGTGACGAGATCGCTTCTCCGCACTGGGCGCAGGGCAGCGCACCGCGCTACCTGAACTACCGCAAGACCTCGATTTACGGCGGCAGCAACGAGGTTCAGCGCACCATCATCGCGTCGACCATTCTCGGCTTGTAAGACAGGAATAGACATGGACTTTCAACTGAGTGAAGAACAGGTGCTGTTGCGCGACACCACCCGCGACCTGCTGTCGCGAAGCTATGACGCCGAAAGCCGCAACAAGGCCATCGCCTCCGATCTGGGCTGGAGCCGGGAGGTGTGGACGCAGCTAGCCGAAACCGGGATCCTGGGCCTCGGATTCGATCCCGACGAGGCCGGGCAGATCGAAGTGATCACGGTTCTCACCGAAGTCGGTCGCCGACTGGCACCCGAACCTGTGGTGCACGGCGCACTGGGTCCCGGCGCGATCATCGCCGAGGTCGGCGACGACGCTCAGAAGGAGCTGCTCGCCGAGGTCGCCGAAGGTCAGCGGTTGCTGGCGTTCGCACACCTGGAGCCCGGTACGCGTGGGGCATCTACCGAAACCGTCACGACAACCGCTGTGCAGCAAGGTGATTCGTGGGCGCTGAGCGGACGCAAGAACCCGGTGCTGGCCGGCGACTCGGCCGACACGCTGATCGTCAGCGCGAAGCTGCCCGACGGCGGGGTCGGCTTGTTCCTGGTCGACGGCGAAGCCGTCAGCCGCCACCCGTACCGCACCTTCGACGGTCAGCGCGGCGCGCAAATCGACCTGGACAACGCCCCCGGCGAGCCCCTCGGCAAGGCGGTCGACGCATCACAGGCCATCCGCAACGGCGTGATACGCATCCAATCGGCCCTGTGCGCGGAAGCGGTCGGCGCGATGGAGGAAGCGCTGCGCCTGACGACCGATTATCTCAAGCAGCGCAAGCAGTTCGGCGTGACCCTGAACACCTTTCAGACGCTGACTCAGCGTGCCGCCGACATGTACGTGTCGTTGGAGTTGGCCCGCAGCATGAACCTCTACGCCGGGCTCTCGGTCGCCGACGGTAATTACGATCCGGTCATCGCGGCGCGCGCCAAGCTCCAGATCGGCCGGTCTGGACGCCACATCGGCCAGGAGTCGATCCAGTTGCACGGCGGCATCGGGATGACCGCCGAGTACCCGGTCGGCCACTACGCGGCGCGACTGACCGCGATCGACCACATCCTCGGGTCGTCGCACGACCAGCTGCACGTGCTGGCCGATCAGGTCGGCGACTACGAAATCGTCACGCTCTGAGCTCCGAGATGACTGAACTCTCAGAGGAAGTCGTCGCGTTTCTTTCCGAGGGCACTCGCACCGGGATGCTGGGGTTTTTGGCGTCCGACGGCCGGCCACTGGTGGCTCCGGTGTGGTTCATCGTCGACAACGGCGAACTCGTGTTCAACACCGGGGCTACCAGCGCGAAAGGCCGGGCGCTGCAACGGGACGGCGGGTCGTGATCTGCGTCGACGACCCGCATCCGCCGTTCTCGTTCGTTCAGGTGCAGGGAATAGCGACCACCTACGCGGACGCCGAGGATCTGCTCGACGTGGCGACGCGGATCGGCGGCCGCTACATGGGTAGCGATCGCGCCGAGCAGGTCGGCCGGCGCAACGCCGTGCCCGGCGAACTGCTGGTGCGGGTTACGCCAACGAAGGTCATCTCGGCCTTCAACCTCGCTGACTGAACCCGCCCACCATCAACTCGGCTCTGAGGCCGCCTCAGACTCCTCGCTCGGCAGTTGGGCTCGCGAGGTACTCGCCGAGCCCGCCGATCGTCGGGTAGTCGAACACCGCGGTGGCGTTGATGGTGAACTTGCCACCGAACTGGCTGTGCAACCGGTTTCGGAGTTCGACCGCCATCAGTGAGTCGGTGCCCAGGTCCAGGAACCGGCTGGTCGCGGCGGGCGGCTGCGCGAGCCGCAGGAAGCCCTGCACTTCGCGCTGCAGGAATTCGGTGATGAACGTGGCCCGCTCCGCCACCGGGATCTCCTGCAGTTGCTTGAGCAACTCACTGTCCCGACCACCTCGGTCATGTCGCTCGGCAACACGAGATCCAGAATCGGCGGACGGGAACTGCCCAGCACCTTCGCCGCACGCTGCCAGTTGGCCTTCAGGACGGTCGCCTGTCCGGTGCCGTTGGCGACCACCTCGGCGAGCGCGCCGAGCGCGGCCGACGGCTCCAGCGGAATCAGCCCTTGCGCACTGATATTGGCGCTGCGCGGCCTCCGACGAGGCCATACCGCCCTGCGCCCAGGGACCGAAGTTGATCCCGGTCGCCGGCAGGCCGTGCGCCTTCCGGTCCGCGACCAGACCCGTCGAGCAACGCGTTGGCCGTCGAGTAGTTGGCCTGGCCGGGTGAACCGAACAAGCTGGACACCGACGACGACACGATGAAGAAGTCGAGATTGTCGTCCCTTGTCAACCGGTCCAGGTAGAATGCACCGAATGCCTTGGGCGCCAACGTCGTCCGGAAACGCTCCAGGCTCTGTTGACTGAGCAACGCGTCGTCGAGCACACCCGCCAGATGCGCCACCCCGGCGAGCGGATGGCAACTCCGCACGGATGCGCTCCAGCAGCTTTTCGACCTCGGACTCGTCGCCGACATCGGCCGCGAAGGTGTGAACGCGGCACCGGTAGCGCTCGGTGATGTCCTCGATCGCCTGTTGCGCCTCCGCGTCCGGCTCACGCCGACTGGTCAACACGATGTCTCCGGCACCGAGTTGGGCCAGATACGACGCCGTGTGCAGACCGATGGCACCCGAGTCCACCGGTGATCAGGTAGCTCCGATCACCGCGCGGCTGCAGCGGATTCGGCATCTGGCACACGATCTTGCCGATGTGCCGGGCCTGCTGCATGCGGCGGAACGCCGTCCTGGCCTCCGTCAGCGGGTAGATCTCGGCGGGCAGTGGCGTCCACTCCCCCTTGGCCAACCCTTCCGACACCTCGCTGAGCAAGCGTACGGATGCGCTCGGGTTCTGTGAACATCACCGTGTCCAACGCGACGATCTCGTAGGCGATGTCGGGTCGGGCCTCCGCCATCTGCTCGGGAGTCCAGATGTCGCGCTTGGCGATCTCGGCGAAACGGCCGTTCTTGGCGGTGGCCCGCACGGTCGCCTCGACGAACCCTTCGCTGGTCAGGCTGTTGAGCACCACATCGACGCCGGCACCGTCGGTGTCGGCGAGGATCTGGTCGGCGAAATCGGTTGTGCGCGAGTCGTACACATGCTTCACGCCGAGCTTGCGCAGCGTCGCGCGCTTGAAGGTGCTCGCGGTCGCGTAGACGCTCGGCACCGTGCTGTTGCGCCATCTGGATGGCGGCCAATCCGACACCACCGCTGGCGGCGTGGATGAGCACCTTGTCGCCGGGATTCAGCTTCGCCCAGTCGAACGAGAGCCGGACCGTGAGCGCCGCGGCCGGAATGGTGGCCGCGTCGACCGCGCTCACCCCGTCCGGAATCGGCGCCAGGAACTGCGCCGGCACGTTGAATCGGCTGGCGAACGCACCCTGCATGAAGCCGTAGACCCGCTGACCGACCTCGAGTCCAGTCACGCCCTCACCCAATTCGGTGACGGTGCCGGCGAAGTCGCCACCGATCGGCCCCGGGTCACCCGGGTAGAGACCCAACACGTTGAGCACATCGCGGAAGTTCAGCCCAGCGGCCTCGACCCGCACTTGCACATAGCCCTCGTCCGGTGCCGACACTTCCGCCTCGGTCAGACGCAGGTTGTCGATCGCGCCGCGCTCGGTGGGAAGCAGGGCGTAATCGTCGGCCCGCGGCACGGTGAGGTGGCCGCTGCGCGACCATTGCAGTAGCCGCGACGCCAACACCTTCCCTTGGCGCAGTGCAAGTTCCGGTTCGTCGACCGGTGCAGCCGAGAAGACCGGCCAGCAGCTGCACGGCCTCCGGTGATCCGTCGTGGTCGATCAGCTTGCTGCGCAGACCGGGCTCCTCGTTTACGATGGTGCGCCCGAGTCCCCACAGCGCCGCCTGCACCGGGTCGACCGGCTCACCAGACTCGGTCGCCACCGCTCGTTCGGTGACGATCCACAGACCGCCCGGCAGCTTCACCGAGTTGTCGGCTTGCGCGGCGTGCACGGCGCTGAGCAGATTCGGCGATCTCGGCCTCCAGCCGGCTGATCTGATTCCGCGGTCGACTCGTCTGCGCTCGGGCCCCGAACTGCGCCAGACGATGCCGGCGATACGGCATGCCCTTCTCGTGTGCCTGTGCCAACACCTGACCCAGCAGCTCGGAGTCCGATGGTCCGGTCGAACGGGATGCAGCCCGGCAGCGCAGCCGCCAGTTCGCTGAATCCGGCGACCAGCCATGTGCCGCTGGCGTTCGCGGCTTCTCGCTCGGCGCGATCGGCACCTCGTGCCAACCGAGGCTGTACAGCAGCCGGGTGGCGTCGCCGCCGAGCCCGCGCAGCAACGCCTCTCGCGGCGCGCGCTTGACGGTGAACTCCCGGATCCCGCCCAGGTGACGGCCGTCCCGGTCGACGAAATCGAGGTCGAAGACCTGAGTTTCGGCGTTGAGTTCACTCGTGTGCCACTTGGCCCGGCAGTAGAACCGGCGAGGCATCTTCTCCCGCAACGCCACTTGCCCGTAGCGCAGCGGCAGGAACAGATCGTTGACGCCCTGTTCGGCGGCAAGCAGAGCCGGGAAGGCCGGGAATGCCACTCCGGTGCACAGGTCCATCAGGACCGGGTGCATCGGCTCGGAGCCAAGCTGTTCGGACAGTTCTTCACCGACCGAGATGTCGCCGATGGCCTCACCCTCACCGAGCCACAGCGACTTCAGTGAGCCGGACCAGTTCGGACCCCATGACAGTTCCATGTCGGCGAAGGTCTCGAACAACTCCTGCGGACGCATCCGCTCCATCCGCTCGATCGCCGCGTCCACCGGGTCGGCGGGATCAGCCACCGGCTCGACCTCGACGCCGGGGACTGCGGTCCCGTCGGCGTTCAGCGACCAGTCAGCGTCACGAACACCGTAGGGGCGACTGTGCACCTGGAATTTCCAGCCGTCGCGCTCGGCCAGCGGATGCAGCGTCAGCTGCACCTCACGAGATGCCTTCTCCGGCAATATGATCGGCTCGTAGAAGAAGACCTCTTTAACGTGCGCCGGGATGCCGACGGCGGCCAGGGCCATCGCGGCATACGTGGCGCCGGGAACGACGACGGTGCCGTAGATGACGTGGTCGGACAGCCACGGCTGCGATTTGACCGACAGCCTGCTGGTGTAGACCAAGTCACCGGACGCCAGATCCTTTCCGCTACCGAGGAGTCCGGACGTCGCCGGACCGTCGACGGTGATCGCTGAGCTCTTCGGCCAGAAGCGACGGCGCTGGAACGGATACGTCGGCAACTCCAGCCTGCGTCCGTGCTGCTGGTGCAAGCGCGGCGAAGGTGGGCCGGTGTCCGCTGACGTAGGCGTTGGCGAACGCGTCTGCGATCTGGCCGCGGTCGCCGACACCCTTACGCAGCGACACGATTGCCCGCGGCGCGGCCAGATGCTCCGGCCACACCTGCACGGCGGCGCCGGTCGAGAACCGGCTGCGGGCCGATCTCCATCAGCACCGAGCATCCCAGTGCGGCGACGGTACGCACGCTTTCGGCGAACTGCACCGGCTGGCGGGAGTGTCGCCGCCAATACTGCGCATCGAGCGGTGTATCCACCGTCAGGATGGCGCCGGTCCGGTTGCAAACCAGCGGTAGCGTCGGCATTCCGAAGTCGAATTGCGCGTGCGAATGACTCGAACTCATCGAGCACCGGCTCCAGCAACTCCGAGTGGAAGGCGTGGCTGGTTTCCAGCCACGTGCAGCGAACCCCGTCCTCGCTGAACCTGGCGACGACCTGTTCGAGGTCTTCGCCGGGGCCCGAAAGCACAGTGTTGGGACCGTTGTACGCCCCGACCGACACCTTCGGAAAGTCGCCGGCGACCTGCTCGACGAGTTTGGGATCGGCGAAGACCGCCACCATCCGGCCGCCCGCGGGCAGGCTGCCGAACAGCCGTCCGCGCTCGGCCATCAGCCGTGCACCGTCCTCGAGGCTGAACACCCCGGCCACGCAGGCTGCCGCGTACTGGCCCACGCTGTGCCCCAAGACCACATCGGGCTCGATGCCCCACGACTGCCACAACCGGGCCAGACCCATCTCGACGGCGAATAGCGCCGGTTGCGCGAATGACGTGTGCTTCAGTGTTTCTCCGGCCTTGCCGCCGGTCTCACGGTCGGTGGCGAAGATCACCTCCAGCAAAGGCTGCGGCAAAATGTCACTGACCGCGTCGGCGCAGCGTTTCACGGTCTCAGCGAAAACTGGCTCAGCGTCGAACAATTCGCGTGCCATCCCCGGGTACTGGCTGCCCTGGCCGGTGAACAACCACGCCGTCGTGGGCCGGTCGGTGCATTCACCGCGGACCACACCGGGCCGCTGCTGGCCCGCGGCCAAGTCGGCCAGACCCGCGGCAGCGGTCTGCAGCGAATCCACCACGAGCGCCGCGCGGTGCTCGAAGTGCGAACGACCCACTCCGGCGGTCAGGCACACTTCGGCGATGTCGGCGTCCGGGTTGTCGGTCAACCAGGACCCGTAGCGCTGCGCCAACTCGACCAGCGCCTCCGGCGAGCGCGCCGACAGCGGCAGCACGCTGACCGAGTTTTCCCCGACGTCGCCGGTCGGCTGTTCGCCGATGATCGCCGGCTGTGCCGCTGGGGCTTCCTCGATCAGCACGTGAGCGTTGGTGCCGGTGAATCCGAACGAACTCACACCGGCCCGACGCGGACGGCCATTGGGCTCCCACGGAATCGACTTGTCGACGACCTTCACCGGCAGTGTGCCCCAAGGGATGTGCGGTGACGGGTTGTCGAAGTGCAGGCTCTGCGGCAGCTGCCGGTTCTGCAGCGACAGCACGACCTTGATCAGACCTGCGGCTCCTGATGCCGATTCGGTGTGACCGATGTTGGTCTTGACCGATCCCATCAGCAGCGGCCGGTTGGCGTCTCGGCCGGCACCGTAAACAGCACCGGCAGCCTGCACCTCGATCGGGTCGCCGAGCGGAGTACCCGTCCCGTGCGCCTCGAGGTAGTCGACGTCGCCGCCGGCCAGACCGGCCCGGGCCAGGGCGGTGGCGATAAGCCGTTGCTGCGCACCACCGTTGGGCACAGTCAAGCCGCTGGACGCGCCGTCCTGGTTGACGGCGGTACCCGGGATCACCGCGGCGATCCGGTCGCCGTCGCGCTCGGCGTCGCTGAGCCGCTTGAGCACCAGAATCCCGCATCCTTCACTTCGGACGTAACCGTCAGCGGACGCGTCGAAGGTCTTGCATCGCCCGACCGGCGACAGCATCCGGGCGCGTGAGGCAGCGACAATCGTCACCGGACTCAGTAGCACGTTCACACCTCCGGCCACCGCGAGATCGCAGTCACCGGAATGCAATGCCTGGACGGCCTGGTGCACGGCCACCAACGATGAGCTGCAGGCGGTGTCGACCGCGACTGCCGGTCCTTCGAATCCCAGCGCAAAGGCAACCCGGCCCGAAATCGCGTTCAGCGCGTTGCCGGTGATGAAGTACGGCTCGATCTTGTCGATCGACTCGGCGGACAACAGATGCGCGTACTCGTTGGCGGCCACGCCCGCGAAGACGCCGGTTCGGCTGCCGCGCAGCGCACGCCGGCGCATAGCCGGCCCGTTCCAGCCCCTCCCATACCGTTTCGAGCATCAGCCGCTGCTGCGGCTCGATCCAGACCGCCTCGCGCGGAGAGATACCGAAGAATTCCGGATCGAATCCGTCGATGCCGTCGAGGAATCCCCCGAAGCGCGTGTAGGTCTTACCCGCGGCGTCGGGATCCGGGTCGTAGAACTCGTCGATGTCGAAGCGGTCCTCCGGGACTTCCCGGATCGCGTCTACGCCGCCGGACAGCAGATCCCAGAACGCTTCCGGGTTGGGCGCGCCGGGGAAACGGCATGACACGGCGATGATCGCGATCGGCTCGTCCGTGCGACTCGTCACCGCCGTCGCCAGCGCCGCGGCGGACGGTGATGTCTGCTCGCTCAGTGCGAGCACGTCGCCGAGCAGATAGTCCACCGTGTCAGACAGGCGCGGGTGGTCCATCGCCAGCGTCGCCGGAATCTGTTTGCCGACGCCCTGCTCGATACGGCGCCGCAGTTCGACGGCCATCAAGGAATCCATGCCGAGATCGAAGAATCCGGCGTCGTCGCGGATTTCGGCCGGATCGACCCGGGTCACATCGGCCACCGCGTCGCGCAGGAAGTCCGACATCAGTTTCCGGCGCTGCTGCACCGGCGCATTGGTGAGCCGCTCGACCAGTTCGGTCTTCCCGGATGCCGTGGTCACCGGCACCGCAGTGGGCACCTCGCGCTCCAACTCGGCCAGGAATGCCCGTCGGCCCGCTTGCTGATACAGCGGAAGGAAACGCGCCCAGTCGATCCGGGCCACCACACCTTGTGCTGCGCCATGCTCGGCAGAGACCGCGATCAACTCGGCCAGGCCCGCCAGCGCCTCGGCCGGTGACAGCGTCTTGATGCCGCGCTTGCTCAGCTTGGCGCGGGACTCCTCATCGGCCATCCCCGCCGACCACGGACCGAAGTTCGCGCTGACACCGGCGACGCCCCGCTCGCGCAGACGCCAGGTCAGCCCATCCAGGAAGGCGTTCGCCGCGCCGTAGGCAGTCTGACCGTATCCGCCCCACACCGAGGCGATCGACGAGGTGGTGAGGAAGAAGTCCAGGTTCAGGTCCGCGGCTGCCTCGCTCAGATGCCAAGCGCCCCAGACTTTTCCGGCAAACACCCGATCGACTTCGGCGTCGTCGAGTTCGCTCAGCGGTGTGGTGCCGATTTCGCCTGCGGCATGCACGATGCCGGCCAGCGGCGCCAGCTCGGATGTGGCGTCCGCCAGCAGGCGCGAGACGTCGTTCGCATCGGCGACATCGGCCGTGACGACCCGGATGTCGCTGCCATGCTGCTCGGTCAATGCAGCGATGCGCTGTTGGGCGGCCTCGCTCGGAGCGCGTCGGCTGGTCAGCACCAGATGCCTGGCACCGTTGGCGGCCAGGTATCCGGCGATTTCCAATCCAATCGAGCCCAGCCCACCCGTCACCAAATATGTTGCGTCATGACGTAATGCGAGCGCTGTGGTGCTCGCCTGCCCGGCCCGCCGAACCAGCCGTGGCACGTAGACGGCTTGGTCGCGCACGGCGAACTGGTCTTCGCGGCGCGGCTCGGCCGCCATCTGGTTGATCAGCTGCGACCATTCGTCGGCCGTACCTGCAGCCAGATCGGCCAGGCCACCCCACAATTGCGGGAGCTCCAGGGAAGCGGCACGGCCGAATCCCCACAGGGCGGTCTGCTCCGGCGACACCGTGTCGTTGTCGGTAACGCGTTGTGCTCCACGGGTCACCAGCCAGATCGGCGCACGCAGTTCAGCGGCCGCCGCGGCGCGGAAGAGCCGCCGGGTCCCGCCCAGCACCTGCTGTTGCATCCGCGACAACGACTGCGCCGACGGCGCGGCGTCGGCCTCCAGTGCCGCGACGTGCACGATGCGCAACGCCGGCGACTCGTCGGCCGCGGCCCGCAACGCCGCAGTGAGCTCCTGCTCGTCGGTGTCGGAGGTCGGCAACCCGAGAATCCGGTGCTGTTGGCCCAGCGCGGTCAGCGCCTCGATCAGCGGCCGAACCGCGTCGCCGTCTTCTCCGATCAGCAGCCAGCTAGCCGGCTCGGCGGCCTTGCCATCCGAAGCTGCGGCGTTGATCTTGTCCCAACGGAACTCGTAGCGCGCATCGGAGATCGACTTGGTCTTGCGCTGCGCGTTGTGTTGCGCCGCAACCTTTGTCAGCACACTCAGGGTCTGCTGGTCGTCCCCGGCACCGCCGAGGAGTGCGGCCAGTTCTTCGATCTTGCCGTCCTCGAGAAGCCGAACGGTCTCGCTGGTCGCCGAGACATGCGATTGCTGCGTCGGCAACTCGCGGTTTTCCCGGAACCAGTACTGGCGATGCTGGAACGGATAAGTGGGCAGGTCGAGCTTGCGTGCCGGTCCTTGCTGCACAGCGCCGAAGTTGGGCAGATGTCCCAGTGCGTATGCATCGGCCAGGGCTTCGGTGATCTGGCGGTGGTCGGCGGTGTTCTTACGCAATGACGCGATCGCCCGCGGCGTGGTGGCCGGATCCGGCCAGGCCCGCAGCGCCGCAGCGGTGAGAACCGGTTGCGGGCCGATTTCCAGCAGCACCTTGCAACCCAGGTCGGACAGCGTCTGCACGCTCTTGGCGAATTCGACCGGCTGGCGCGCATGGCGCCGCCAGTAGTTACCGTCCAGCTTCTGGCTCCGGCCGATCACGGCGCCGGTCCGGTTGTCGATCAGAATCCGTTGCGGCGACGCGTATGTGAAGCTGTCGGCATACTTCTCGAACTCGTCGAGGATCGGGTCGAGCAGCGCCGAGTGGAATGCGTGGCTGGTTTCCAGCCAGTCGCACCGAACGCCGTCGGCCGTCAGCGCGGTCACTGCCTTGTCCAAATCGCCTGCCGGTCCGGACAATACGGTGTTGGCCCCGTTGTACGCGGCGACGGACAAGCTCGGAAACCGGTCGGTCAGACTCTCGACGCGCTCGGCGGTGGCGAACACCGCAACCATCCGGCCGCCCGCGGGCAGGCTGCCGAACAGGCGGCCGCGCTCGGCCATCAACTTCGCGCCGTCCTCCAGACTCAACACACCCGCGACGCAGGCCGCCGAATACTGACCGACGCTGTGCCCCAGCACCACGGCGGGCTCGAAGCCCCACGACTGCCAGAGTCGGGCCAGACCCAGCTCCACCGCGAACAAAGCGGGCTGGGCGTAGGCGGTCTGTCGCAGCGTCTCTTCAGCGTCGGGACCATCGGCGTCGAAAATCACATCGAGTAAAGGCTTTTCGAGAACCCCGGCGACCGCGGCAGCACACCGGTCCACCGTCTCGGCGAACACCGGCTCGGTGTCGTACAGCTCGCGCGCCATGCCGGGGTACTGGCTGCCCTGACCGGTGAACAACCATGCCGTCTTCGGCGTGGCATCGGACACTCCCGCGTACCAACCCCGGTGCCGGGCGGTCGTCGGCGAGTGCACCGAGCAGTTCGCTGGCAGATTCCTTCGAATTGACTACCAATGCGGCCCGGTGCTCGAAGTGCGCCCGGCCCACACCGGTGGTCAGGCACACGTCGGCCAGCGTGGCTTCCGGGTGTGCACTGAGCCAGCTGCGGTACTGCTCGGCGATCTGAACCAGCGCCTCGGGCGTGCGCGCCGAGATCGGCAGGACGGCGAACCGCTTGTCCGAGGCCGGGTCGGCCGGCGCGGCGGTCTGGACGACTTTGGCGGGCGCCTCTTCGAGGATGACGTGCGCGTTGGTACCCGCGAAGCCGAATGAGCTGACGCCGGCGATACGCGGCTCACCGTTGCGCTTCCAGGCGGTGGGCTCCCGGACCACCTGCAGCGCAAGCCGGTCCCACGGAATGTGCGGCGACGGGTTCTCGAAGTGCAGATGCGCCGGGAGTAACTCGTTCTCGAGCGACAGGATGACCTTGATGACGCCCGCGATGCCCGCGGCGGCCTCCAGGTGCCCGATGTTCGTCTTCGCCGAACCGATCAGCAGCGGGTCGCCGTCCTTGCGGCCCTCGCCGAGGACCGCACCGGCGGCCTGCGCCTCGATCGGGTCACCCAGCGACGTCCCGGTGCCATGCGCCTCCAGGTAGTCGACGTCGGCGGGGTCCAGGCCGGAGCGCTTCAGCGCGTCGGCGATAACCCGTTGTTGCGCAACACCATTCGGCACGGTCAAGCCACCGGATGCCCCGTCCTGGTTGACCGCGCTGCCACGGATGACGGCCCGGATGTTGTCGCCGTCCCGGATCGCGTCCTCGAGTCGTTTGATCACGATGACGCCGCAACCCTCGCCGCGCACGTAACCGTCTGCGGCCGCGTCGAACGTCTTGCATCGACCATCGGGCGCGAGCATGTGCGCGCTGGAGAAGGTGATCATGGTCGCCGGCGTGAGTAGAACGTTCGCGCCACCGGCCAGCGCCAGGTCGCACTCCCCGAGACGCAGCGCCTGGCAGGCCTGATGGATGGCCACCAACGACGAACTGCATGCCGTGTCGACGGCGACCGCCGGGCCCTGCAACCCCAACCGGAAACTGATCCGGCCTGCCGCTGCGGCGTTCGACGTCCCGATCGCCATGTAGGCCTCGATCTCGGGGAAGGTCAGCTCACCGGAGGCCATGCCCAGGTAGTCGTGAGTGGCCAGACCGACGAACACACCGGTGTTCGTGTTCGCCAAAGACGTTGGCGCAGTGCCGGAATGCTCAACCGCCCGCCATGCCGTCTCCAACAGCAGCCGGTGCTGCGGGTCCAGCATCCTGGCCTCACGCGTCGACATACCGAAGAACGGCGCGTCGAAACCGGTCACGTCGTCGACGAAACCCGCCCGACGTGTCGCGACCTTGCCCGGCGTGTCCGGGTCGGCGTCGAAAAACTCGTCGACATCCCACCGGTCGGCCGGGACTTCTGAGATCGCGTCCCGGCCCTCTCGCAGCACATCCCAGAACTCATCGGCGTTGCCAGCCCCGGGAAAACGCGCGGCATAACCGACGATGGCGAATCTGGGTGTTGACTGCTGCTGGCCATCGGTGGACGCCATGCGTTGTCCTCTCGGCTTCGGATTGAGAAAAGTTCGGTTTCCGCGTACGGCCCGGATGCGCAACAGAATTGCTGGCGCGCCCGACGATTGCAAGCGCCGCTCCGGCCGCAATGCCGGCCTTCGCGACCGTACCGCAGGGTATGGCTAAGGTCACCCCATGGCACGCCGGGCGGTTCCCTGTCAATAGGCGTACAAGTTGACATCATTGACCCTGCGCGGGTGCCCGCACGGGCCGCCGAACCTGTGCGACAGTCACAGCCGAGCGGGCTATCTTGGTCTCGCCGCCAGCAGCGGCGGCCGGCCCGGAACCGTTCAACCGAGGAGGACAATCTTTTGCGCATCGGGCAGATCACGGTCGGCTCACTTAATGAGTGGACGCTGACCCCGGGCGCCGTCACCTCGTGGCGCCCGACCGCTGCGGCTGCGGAAAAGGCGCGCCACGCGCCGGTGAGTCCGGTACCGGTCAGCTATATGCAGGGCCAGCACCTACGTAATTACTACGAGCGCAGTGCCGCCGGACTGAACTTTTCCCGGCAGATCATCGCCAGTTGCGATGCGAAGGGCGAGTGTGACATCGCCGCCATGAACATCGCGCTGAACGCCTACCTACGTCGCCACGACACGTTCCGGAGCTGGTTCGAGCGCACCGGCGACGGCGAGTTCATCAGGCACACCATCACCGATCCGACTGAGATCGAATTCGAGCCGGTCCACCACGGCCACCTGACCGTCGACGAGATTCACGACCAGACCATCGCGATACCCAGTCCATTGGAGTGGGGCTGCTTCACCTTCGGGGTTGTGCAACGCGAGGGCCAGTTCACCTTCTTTGTCGCGATGGACCACGTACACGGCGACGCGACGCTGATCGGCACCACGATGATCGAAGCCAACGGCATGTATGCGGCGCTGAGCAGCGGCGGTGAGGCGCTGGAACTTCCCGACGCCGGCAGCTTCGATGACTTCTGCGTGCGCGAACGCGAGTCCACGTCGAAGTTGACCCCGGATTCCCCGGGCGTTCAAGCGTGGATCGACTTCGCCGAGAACAACGACGGCGGCTTCCCTGAGTTCCCCCTTCCGCTGGGAGACCCGGACAAGACGCTCAGCAGCGAGATGTCCTCCGAACTGCTGATGGACCCGGCGCAAGCAGAACGATTCGAGGCGGCGTGTGGGACGGCGGGTGCTCGCTTCGTTGGGGGCATCTATGCGTGCCTGGCCTTGGTGGACCATGAATTCACCGGCGCGCCCACCTATTACGGGCTCACGCCGCGGGACTCCCGCACCGGCGCGGACAACTTCATGACCCAGGGCTGGTTCACCGGCTTGATCCCGATCACGGTGCCCATCGCCGCGACCTCGTTCAACGAAGCGGCATACGCCGCTCAGACGTCATTCGACTCGGGCCTGGACATGGCGCGGGTGCCCTATTACCGGGTGCTGGAGTTGGCGCCGTGGTTGAAGTGGCCGCAACCGAACTTTCCGGTGTCGAACTTCCTTCATGGCGGGGCCGCTCCGCTCAACGCTATTCTCGCCGCAGGTGACATGGGCCTGGCCGACAACATCGGGATCTACCCCGATGGGCGATTCTCCTACCAGCTGACTATCTATATCTTCCGGTACAACGAGGGCACGGTGATGGCGATCATGCATCCCGACAACCCGATCGCCCAGAAGTCGGCGACCCGCTACATGGAGGCAATGCGGTCCGTGTGCACCCGCGTCGCTGACAGCGGTCACTGGGGACGCGTCGCCTGACGTGGGGCGGGGGAAAGCGACATGCGACGGCTAGCTGATTTCGTGGTGCGATGGCCCTGGGTGGTGATCGGGGTATGGGTGGCGATCGCGGTCGCCCTTCCGCTTTCGTTCCCCTCGCTCAACGAGATGTCCGAAAAGCATCCGCTCGCGATCCTGCCGAGTGATGCGCCGTCGAACGTCACCGCGCACAAGATGACCGAGGCCTTCCACGAATCGGGCTCCGAAGACCTCCTGCTGGTCGTCCTGACCGACGACAACGGACTCAGCCGCGCCGACGAGGCCACCTATCGCGCCCTGGTGGACACCTTGCGCAAAGACACCGGCAACGTCGTGATGCTGCAGGACTTCATCAGCACCCCCCCGCTGAAGTCGATCGTGACCAGCAAGGACGACAAGGCCTGGGTGCTGCCCGTCGGGGTGGCGGGCGAGCTGGGCACGCCACGGTCATATGAGGCGTTCCAGCAGATCACCGACGTCGTCAGACACACCGTCGCGGGAAGCTCGCTGCGGGCGAACGTCACCGGTCCGGCGGCAACCGTCGCCGATCTCACCGTCGCGGGCCAGCACGACCGGATGCCGATCGAGCTGGCCATCGGCGTGCTCGTCCTGCTTGTTCTGCTGATCGTCTATCGCAGCGCGATCACCATGCTGTTGCCGCTGATCACGATCGGGTTGTCGCTGGTAATCGCCCAGTCGCTGGTGGCCGCCTACTCTGCGCTGACGGGGTCGGGCGTATCGAACCAGTCCATCGTTTTTCTCAGCGCGATCATGGCCGGCGCCGGTACCGACTACGCCGTCTTCCTGATCAGCCGCTATCACGATTACCTGCGCTCGGGCGCGGACTTCGACGACGCACTCAAGAGGGCGTTGATCTCGATCGGAAAGGTGATCACCGCTTCCGCCAGCACCGTCGGTATTACGTTCCTGGTCATCAGCTTCGCCCGGATGGGTGTCTTCCAGACGGTCGGCATCGCGTCCGCGATCGGTATCGGCGTGGCATTCCTGGCCGCGGTGACCTTGCTGCCGGCGATCATCGCGCTCGCCGGTCCGCGCGGCTGGGTCAAGCCGCGGCGCGAACTGACCGCGCGGTTGTGGCGGCGTTCAGGCATCCGCATCGTGCGCCGGCCCCGGGCTGCATCTGGTCGCCAGCCTGCTGGTGCTGGCGGCCCTGGCCAGCTGCGCCGGGCTGGTGCGCTACAACTACGACGACCGCAAAGCTCTGAGCGCTTCGGCGCCGAGCTCGATCGGCTATACCGCGCTGGACCGCCACTTCCCGGTGAACCAGTCGATTCCGGAGTACATCTTCGTCCAGTCGCCGCGTGACCTGCGTGATCCACGGTCCCTCGCGGACTTGGAGCAGATGGCCGACCGCGTCAGTCAGCTGCCCAATGTCGCGGCGATCAGCGGCATCACCCGTCCCACCGGGAATGTGCCGGAGCAATTCCGGGCCACCTATCAGGCGGGCGCCATCGGCACGTTCCTGGCGGGCGGATCGACCCTGATCAACGACCACACCAACGACCTCAACCAGCTGTCCGAGGGATCGGTGTCGCTGGCCGACAAGCTCGACGAGGTGCGCGGCCAGGTCGGCGAACTCGCCGCCAGCGTGCAGGAGCTGCAGAGCACCTTCACCTCGACGAAGGATCAGTACAGCGGCGACACGCTGGTGCACGAGGTCGACCTCGCGGCCCAACTCGTCGACCACGTCAACTCACTCAGCAACACCATGGGCTGGAACTACAGCGCCGCCAAGAACATGTTCGAGTGGATCGGGCCCGTGCTCGCCGCGCTGCAGGGCAACCCGGTCTGCGATCTGAACGAGTCCTGTGCCAGCACCCGCGGGGCGTTCGAGCAGCTGGTCGGTTCACGCGACCAGGAGGACCTCGACGCGATCAACGACCTGGCCCACCAGATGCAGGACTACCCGGACAAAAAGCAGCTCAAGGAATCGAGCGACCGGATGCGTGCGGCGCTGAAGAAGCTCACCGGTGTGCTGCATTCGCTGGGGATGGACCAGCCCGGCGGCCTGCAGGCGAATCTGGACCAATTGCAAAGTGGCGCCGGTCAGTTCGCCGGTGGCAGCCGGCAGATCGCTGACGCGGTCAACCTGCTGGTCGACCAGGTCAAGCAGCTGGGCGCCGGACTGAGCGAGTCGGCGACGTTCCTGTTGTCGCTCAAGCACGACGCGGCACAGCCGGCGATGGCCGGGTTCAACATCCCGTCGCAGTTGCTTCACCTGCGGGAGTTCCAGGACGCCGCCAAAGTGTTCATCTCCGCCGACGGCCACTCGGTGCGGTACCTGGTCCAAACCAAGCTCAACCCGTTCAGCACCGAGGCGATGGATCAGGTGAACTCGATCCTGGCGACAGCCAAAGGTGCGCAACCGAATACCGCGTTGTCGGACGCCAAGATATCGATGGCCGGATACACCGTCGGGCTCAAGGACACCCGCGACTACTACCGACACGACATCCGGTTCATCATCGCGGCGACCCTGCTCGTGGTGCTTGCGACCTTGATCGTGCTGCTGCGCGCGATCGTCGCTCCGCTGTACCTGGTCGCTTCGGTCGTCGTCTCGTACTTGTCGGCGGTGGGCATCGGCGCGGTGGTATTCCAATTCATCCTGGGCCAGCAGCTGCATTGGAGCGTGCCTCCCTTGGCATTCGTGGTGCTGGTGGCCGTGGGAGCCGACTACAACATGCTGCTGGTCTCGCGTATGCGTGACGAATCGCCGACAAGCATGCGCTACGGCATCATCCGCACATTGAGTTCGACCGGCGGGGTGATCACCGCGGCCGGGCTGATCTTCGCCGCCTCGATGGCAGGCCTGCTGTTCTCCAGCATCGGCACCGTCGTTCAAGGCGGTTTCGTGATCGGCGTCGGGATTCTGCTGGACACCTTCCTGGTGCGCACCATCACGGTTCCCGCCATCGCCGCATTGATGGGCCAGGCCAATTGGTGGCCTTCACGACTGCCGAAGCCCGTTAGCGGACGCCCGTTATGTATGTGAAACTAGTCAACGCAAGCGGTCAGGATCAGGGATGAAGAAACTACTCGCAGGAGTATCAGCGCTGGTAACTTTCGGCGCCACAGGGTGTTTCGGAGTCGGGTCCGCATCGGCCGACGACACCCCGGTCAGCGGGCCGCCAAGTCCCGGCGCGCCGGGCGACCAGACCGCCTACGCCCTCGGCGGCGCTCATGTGCTGGGCATCCCCTACGACCAGTACATCCGCATGGAGGGTGCCGAGTGGTTCCCGGGCCAGCAGCGCCAGATCGTTCGCTACCCGGCCGGGCAGGTGCAGGGTCACGTGCTCGAGCGGCTCTTTCCCGGGATCGGAAAACTCGGCGAGAACTTCCCGGGCGTGGGTCTGGACGGTCCCAGCGTCGGCGAGTCCGTCGACGTCGGGGTCGACAACCTCGATGCGGCGATCCGCACCACCGCCCGACCCGGTACCGCGATCGGCTTGTCCGAGGGCGGGTTCGTCGTCGACGGCGAGCAGGCACGCCTGTCGACTGACCCCAATGCTCCCCCGGCGAACACCCTGAACTTCGCCACATTCGGCGATCCGATCGGGCATCACGCCTTCGGCCAGAGCTTTTTGACCGCCACGTTCCCGGTCGGCAGCGTAGTTCCCGCACTGGACTACCGGATGCCCCCGCCGTATGAGAGCCAGTACGACACCAACCGGTTTGTGGCTGCCTACGACTCGATCGCGGACTTCCCGGACCGGCCGGACAACCTGTTCGCCCTCGCCAACACGCTGCTGGGCCTGGCCACCGGCCACACCGCGGTGGCGTTCACGAACGCGAGCATGGTGCCGCCGCAGAACATCAGGACGAGGATCAACTCCCGGGGCGCGAAAGACACCACGATCATGGTGCCGGAGAAGCACCTTCCGCTGGTGATGCCGCTGAAATACATCGGAATCCCGGAAGACACGCTGAACAAACTCGACGCCATCCTGATCCCGAGGGTGAATGCGGGTTACATTCGAAACGATGACCCGGCGACGGCGCCGGTTCAGGTGGACCCGGTGCACGGCTTCGACCCGGCGGAAGTCACCGCTCCGGCCAACCAGGCGACGTTCGGCGGCGGTGCCGACCCGTTCTCGCAGATCCTCAGCGGCGCCATGTCCGTGCTGGAGCACGGTGCGAGTGAAACGCCGAACTGACAACAGAACCCGAACCGCCAAACTCGACGAGTAGTACGGACGAAATATGTCTCCATCGACGATTCTCTCGATGCTCCACGGTCGTGCCAGCCTGAGGCCCAACGATGTCGCTTTCACCTTCACCGACTACGAAAAAGACTCTGCCGGCGTTCCCGAAAGCCTGACCTGGTCGCAGCTGTCGCGTCAGACGCTGAACGTGGCGCGAGAGATCCGCGCGCACGGGTCGGTGGGCGATCGGGCAGTCATCCTGGCGCCGCAGGGCCTGGACTACATCCGGGCATTCCTGGGAGCGATGCAGGCGGGGCTGATCGCGGTTCCGCTTCCGCTGCCGCACCGCGGCGCGAGTTACGACCGGGTGGGCGGCGTCTTCGCCGATACCGCGCCTTCTGTCGTGCTCACCACGTCTTCGACGGCCGAAGACGTGGGCGACTACGTGGATCAGTCACGGATGGACACCGCGCCGAAGATCGTCACGATCGATACGTTGAACGTCGACGCCCAAGGCGGGCCGAGCCTTCCGCACGCCGACGCACCGAACATCGCGTACCTGCAGTACAGCTCCGGCTCAACGCGGCTGCCCACCGGCGTCATGATGTCGCACCGCAATCTCACGGTGAATTTCGAGCAGCTCATGGTCAGCTTCTTCGCGAACTCGAAAGTCCCGGCTGACACCACGATGGTCTCGTGGTTGCCCTTCTACCACGACATGGGTTTGGTGCTGGGCGTCTGCGCACCGATCCTGGGCGGTTATCACGCACAGCTGATGAGCCCGGTCGGATTTCTGGAGAGGCCGGCGCGGTGGATGCGGGCGCTGGCCGAGAATCCCCATGCATGGTCGTCGGCGCCCAACTTCGCTTTCGAGTTGGCCGCCCGCAAAACGACCGATGCCGATCTGGCCGGGCTCGACCTCGGCGGAGTGCTGGGCATCATCAGCGGCGCCGAGCGGGTCGAGCCGTCGACGCTGCGACGCTTCGTCGACCGGTTCTCGCACTTCAATTTTCGAGATCACATGATGCGTCCGTCCTACGGCTTGGCGGAGGCAACCGTCTTCGTGACGGCCGGCACCTGGAATGAATCCGAGCCGGTGGCCCACTTCGATGTCGGCGAGCTTGGCATCGGCCGCGTGCAGCGGTGTGCAGCCGGGGCCGGTTCCGCGCTGGTCAGCTACGAGATCCCGCGGTCGCCCATGCTGCGGATCGTCGACAGCGAGACCCGTCGTGAGTGCCCGCCGGACCAGGTCGGCGAGATCTGGGTGCACGGCGAGAACGTGGCCGAGGGCTACTGGCAGAAACCGCCGGAAGATCAGACCTGCTTCGGCGCAACCCTTGTCGAGCCGTCGCCCGGTACCCCGGACGGCCCGTGGTTGCGCACCGGCGACCTGGGTTTCATCTACGAGGGCAAGCTGTTCATCGTGGGCCGCATCAAGGATCTGCTGATCATCCGTGGGCGCAACCACTACCCCGAGGACATCGAGGCGACGGTCCACCAGATCGCCCAGGGGCGGGTCGCGGCGATATCTGTTCCGCTGGACAGCACCGAGCAACTGGTCACTGTCATCGAGGTGAAGCAGAAGCGCGGCGAGGCCGGCGAGGAGTTACGCCACCGGCTCAGTAGCGTCAGAAGCGACGTGACGTCGGCGATTTCCAACGCGCACGGATTGAATGTCGGAGACGTCGTTCTGGTCCCGGCCGGCTCAATTCCCATCACGACGAGCGGCAAGATCCGCCGCGCCGCGTGTGTCGAGCAATATCGCCACGACCAATTCGCCCGCTTGGACGCCTAGCCCGGCCGAGGGCCGCACCACTCATGCTGGCGACTGTCCTGATCATGGCGCTTGCCGTCAGTGTGGAACCATTCCGAATCGGTATGACGGTGCTCATGCTCAATAGGCCGAGACCCGCGCTGCAGCTGTTCGCGTTTCTGTGCGGTGGTTTCGTCATGGGAACGACGGTGGGCCTGGTTGTCCTGTTTGTGTTCCGACGCATCCTGCTCGGAACCTCCTTCGTCACGGTCCCCCGGGTTCAACTGCTGGTCGGGCTGCTGGTTCTGTTCATCGCCGCCGTCGTCGCCGTCGACCTCTTCGGGCGGCTGGGTCCGCGGCCGGCGAAATGGGCGCGCCCGGCCGGCCAGCTGCTGAAGGGTGATTCGCTGTCGATCGCCGGTGTCGCCGGCCTCAGCATCGCCCTGCCGTCGGTCGACTATCTGGCCGCGCTGGCGGTCATCCTGGCATCCGGGGCCGCAGCGCTGACTCAGGTGGCCGTCCTGGTCACGTTCAACGTGGTGGCCTTCGCGCTCGTCGAGATTCCGCTGCTGGCCTATCTTGTGGCGCCGAAGCCGACCGCCAAGGCGGTGACTGCGCTGCACGGGTGGATCCGATCGCGTCGGCGCCGGGATGTGGCGATCGCGCTGGCCGTGATCGGCTGTGCGTTCGTCGCCGCCGGCGTATCCGGAATCTGAGCTTCACGTGCGCCCGTCTCCGGTGCGTGGCGGCCGGGTGAACATAATGAGTCAGTCCCGCCGCGCTGAGTTCAATCATTGCCAAGGAGCCCTCGATGAACGCGACAACAGCACCCCGCCCGCTTCGCGTGATCCAGTGGACCACCGGCAATATCGGGCGGCGGTCGCTGCACGCCATCATCGGCAGGCCGGACATGGAGCTGGTCGGTGTCTATGCGCACGGCCCCGACAAGGTCGGGGTGGACGCCGCTGAGCTGTCCGGCCGGACCGAGCCGACCGGAATCACCGCGACCAACGACATCGAAGCGCTGCTGGCGCTCAAACCCGATGCGTGTTGCTACAACCCGCTCTGGCCCGACATCGACGAGTTGGTCCGCCTGCTCGAGTCGGGCGTCAACGTGTGCTCGAGCGCGGCCTGGATCACCGGCGGCAAGCAGACGCCGCAGGACCGGCAACGGATCCTCGATGCCTGCGAGCAGGGCAACTCGACCATCTTCGGCAGCGGTGCGCATCCCGGGATGACGAACCTGATCGGGATGGTGCTCAGCGGCTCATGCGAACGCGTCGACGAGATCCGCATCACCGAATCGGTGGACTGCTCGACCTACGAGTCGGCGGAGACCCAGACCGCGATGGGCTTTTCCCAAGACCCGGAGACGCCCGGACTCGCCGAGAATGTGCGGCGTGAGAGTGAAGTCTTCGCCGAGTCGGCCGCGATGATGGCCGACGCGATCGGGGCGAAGCTGGACAAGATGACCTTCGACGTCACGTTCACCGCGGCCACCGGCGACTCCGACCTGGGCTTCATGAAGATTCCGGCCGGCACCGTCGGCAGCGTCTTCGGCTACCACCGCGGCTGGGTGGGCGATCACAATGTGGTCAGCGTCGGATTCAACTGGACGATGGGCAGTCACGTCACGCCGCCGAAGCCGCTCGAGCACGGCCACGTGATCCAGGTGTTCGGCCTGCCCAACATGCGCACCGTGGTGCACTGCCTGCCACCGAAGGACTGGACCGAGCCGGGATTCATGGGCCTGGGCATGATCTACACCGCGATGCCGGTGACCAATGCGGTGCCCGCGGTGGTGGCGGCCAGGCCGGGAATCGTCACGCTGGCCGACCTCCCGCCGGTCACCGGGCGGGCCGCGCACTGAGATGTGCGACCCGATACGTCATTGGCCCCCTAACAGAACGCAGGCGTCCCCTATCGTCTAGCATCGTTAGCCGAGCAAAGGTTCTCACCGGCATCGCAGCTTGACGCGTTCGCGAGTAACGGGCGGGAGGGAGACGGAGTGAGGACGATCTCGATGGGCGCCGTGCTCAAACGTGCCTGGATACCCCTGCTGCTCGTGGTCGTGCTGTCGGTTTCTGCGCTCGTCGTGACGCGGCTGCACAAGGTGTTCGCCTCCCAGGACCTCAATGCGAACTCAGGAGCCGGGATCAAGATCGTGCAGTTCAATCCCAAGGTCGTGAAGTACGAAATCTTCGGTGCGCCCGGTAGTACCGCGAACATCAACTATTGGGACGCCGACGCCAATACCCACCAGATCAACAACGCACCGCTGCCATGGTCGTACACGATTTCGACCACCCTGCCCGCGGTGAGCGCCAACGTCATGGCGCAGACGGATGCCGGTTACATCGGCTGCCGTATCACCGTTGACGGAGAGTTACGCGAGCACCGCAGCTCGGACGGCCACAACGCCCAAACGTTCTGCCTGGTGAAGTCCGCATGACCCGCGCCGGCGACGATGCGTCGCGAAGCGACGGTGAGAAGCGGCGCACCGACACAGCCCTCGACGAGAAGCCGCACCGCCCTTTTATCCCGCATTTCATTCGCATCTTCGCGATTCCGATCATCCTGGGCTGGGTCGCGCTGACGGTAATCGTCAACGTCGCCGTTCCCAGCCTGGAAATCGTCGGCGAAAACCATTCCGCGCCGATGGCACCCCTGGAAGCACCGTCGAACCAGGCGATGATGCGGATGGGGCACAACTTCCACGAGTTCAGTTCGAACAGCACGGTCATGGTCGTCGTGGAAAGTCAGCAGCCGCTGGGCGACGCCGCGCACCGCTATTACGACGACATCGTGCGCAAACTGCGCAAGGACACCAAGCACGTCCAGCACATCCAGGACTTCTGGGGTGACCGGTTCACCGCGGCGGGCGCGCAGAGCGCCGATGCCAAGGCTTCCTACGTCCAGGTCAATATCGCCGGTAATCAGGGCACCACGCAGGCCAACGACTCCGTCGAAGCCGTCCGCAAGGTCGTCGACGACGAGCCTGCGCCGCCTGGGGTCAAGGCTCACGTCACCGGCTCGGCGGCGCTATCCGACGACATGCACGTGATCGGCAATGACAGCCTGGCCAAAATCACGCTGTTCACCCTTGGCGCGATCGCGATCATGCTGTTGCTGGTCTACCGCTCGTTCGTCACCACGCTGATTCAGCTGTTCATGACCTTCGTCGCGCTGGCGTGTGCGCGCGGAATCGTCGCGGTTCTCGGTTACAACAACGCATTTGGGCTCACCACGTTCGCCGCGAACATCCTGACGATGCTGGCGATCGCTGCCGGCACCGACTACGGCATCTTTCTCGTCGGCCGGTATCAGGAGGCGCGTCGCGCCGGCGAAGACCGCGAAAGCGCTTACTACACAACGTTTAAAGGCGTGGCCCCGGTCGTGCTGGGATCCGGGCTGACCATTGCCGGCGCGACGTATTGCCTCAGCTTCTGCCGGTTGCCCTGGTTCCACACCATGGGCGACCCGGTGGCCATCGGCATGATCGTCGTGGTGGCGGCGGGCTTGACGCTGGGCCCGGCCGTGGTTTTCGTGGGCAGCCGATTCGGGCTGTTCGAAAAGAAGGGTCAGGCCCGCGGCCGGTTGTGGCGGCGGGTCGGTACCGCGGTCGTACGTTGGCCCGCACCGGTTTTCGCGGTGAGCGCAGCTGTCGTCCTGGTCGGTATGGTCGCCTTACCCGGATACAAACCGAGCTATAACGACCGTCATTATCTACCCGAATCAGCTCCGTCCAACATCGGCTACGCCGCGGCCGATCGGCACTTCTCCGAAGCCCGGATGAATCCGGACCTGCTGATGATCGAGGCCGATCACGACATGCGCAATCCGGCCGACATGCTGGTGTTGGACAAGGTCGCCAAGAACGAGATCCGGACCCAGGGCATCGCCATGATCCAGGACATCACCCGGCCGCTGGGAATTCCTATCCAGCACAGCTCAATTCCGTTCCAGAACAGCATCCAGAGCCAGACGACCATGCAGAACATGGACTTCCTCAAAGACAGAATGAAAGACATTCTGAAAATGGCCGACGAGATGCAGGTCATGATCAACGTGACGGAGCGGCAGGCCAAGGTCACCCATGATCTGGCCAGCGCCGCCCTCGACAGCGCGAAAACCACGCAGGAAACATCGGAGATCACCGACACTCTGCGTGACCACATCGCGGACTTCGAGGACTTCTACCGGCCGATCCGCAGCTACTTCTACTGGGAGAAGCACTGCTACGACATCCCGGTCTGCATCTCGTTCCGGTCGTTGTTCGACTCGATCGACGGTTTCGACCAACTCGCCGAGAAGTTCCACGACCTCTCCGGCGACATCACCCGCACCGCACAGGCTTCGCACGAGTTAGAGCTGCTGATCCCGATCATGCTCGAGACGTTGAAAACGACGCACGGTCTGACGCTGACCATGTATCAGACGTTCCAGGCGATGATCAACCAGATGGAGGCGATGAGCAACACCGCCATCGTGATGGGGCAGAGCTTCGACAAGTCGCAGAACGACGACTTCTTCTACCTGCCGCCCGAGGCGTTCACCAACCCGGAGTTCATTCGCGGCGTGAAGTTGTTCTTCTCTCCCGACGGAAAGTCGGTGCGGTTCTTCATCACTCACCAAGGTGATCCGATGTCGCCCGAAGGAATCGAGCGCGTGTCCGCGGAGCGCACCGCGGCGCAGGAAGCGCTCAAGCAGTCCTCGCTGTCGGACGCCACCGTGTATCTCGGCGGCACCGCCGCGACATTCCGCGATATGGCCGACGGCGAGAAGTACGACCTGATGATCGCGGTGGTGTCGGCTTTGACGCTGATCTTCATGATCATGCTGCTGCTGACCCGCAGCGTGGTGGCATCGTTGGTCATCGTCGGAACCGCGAGCAGTTCGATCGCCGCATCCGTCGGGCTGTCGGTACTGATCTGGCAGGACCTATTCGGCATGCACCTGCACTGGATCGTGGTGGCGCTGTCGGTGATCATCCTGTTGGCCGTCGGCTCCGACTACAACCTGCTGCTGGTCTCGAGGTTCAAAGAAGAAATACACGCAGGGCTCAAGACCGGATACGTCCGGTCGATGGCCGGCACCGGTGCGGTGGTGACATCGGCGGGCCTGGTGTTCGCCTTCACGATGGCGGCGATGCTGGGCAGCGACCTGACCGTGTTGGGCCAGTTCGGTTCGACGGTCTGCATCGGTCTGCTGCTCGACACCTTGGTGGTGCGGACGCTGTTCATGCCGTCGCTGGCGACCATGCTCGGCCGCTGGTTCTGGTGGCCCTTGGTAGTCCATCCGCGCGGCGACCACGCCAAGCCGAAGCCGCCGCCGGCGGTCACCGAAGACGCCAGCACCGCGCCGCTGGCCGTGCAGAGGTCCTGAGCGCTAGCTAGTCGTTCAGTTCCAAGCTCATTTCGGACTGTAGATCGCGGCTTTCAGCGAGCTGGTGGCCGAGATAGTCGGCGACCGCGGTGGGGGTGGGGTGGTCGAAGATCAAGGTAGGTGACAAGGCCAGCCCCGTGGCGGTCTTGAAGTGGTTGCGCAGCTCGACACCGGTCAGCGAGTCAAACCCCAGCGCCTGGAAAGTCGTGTCGGGATCGATTTCCTGGGCGGCGGAGTGGCCCAACACTGCTGCCGCCTGCGAACACACCATCTCTACCAGCAGGTTGCGTTGGTCGTCGGGCGTCAGCGCGGCCAGACGTCCGACCAACGCCGACCTCGACTGGGTGGCATCAGCGGCTACTTCCACCAGCCGCCGTCGTGGGCGACGGGTCAGGCCACTGAATAATGCCGGCAGCTCGCCGACTTGAGCCCGGGCGTCCAGTGCGGCGCGGTCCAGGCGGGCGGCGACGACAACCGGGTGATTAACCGCCAGCGCTGCGTCGAACAATTCGAGCGCCTGCTCAGTGCTCATCGCGGCGACCCCGCCACGGTTGAGCCGGACTAGATCGCGGCTGCTCAAGTGAGCGGTCATGGCGCTGGAACGTGCCCACATTCCCCACGCCAGGGAGACCCCCGGCAGCCCCGAAGCCTGGCGACGCGCGGCCAGCCCGTCCAAAAACGCGTTGGCCGCCGCATAGTTACTCTGCCCGGCTGCACCCATCGTGCCCGCGATCGAGGAACACAGCACAAACATCGACAGCCCCAGATCACGAGTCAGCTCATGCAGGTTCCAGGCCGCGTCCACCTTGGCTCGCAGCACCGTATCTACCCGATCCGGCGTCAGCGACGTGATCACCGCGTCATCGAGCACCCCGGCGGCATGAATCACTCCGCGCAGTGGCGGGCATCGTCGCTGCAGCTGAGCCAACATCTCCACAACGGAACGTCGATCCGCCACATCGCAGGCCAAGACCTGCACCTGAGCGCCCGCCCGAGCCAGATCAACGGTCAGCTCCGCGGTCGACTTCGAGCGGCTTCCCCGCCGACTGACCAACACGACGTGACGCACTCCGTATGCGCTGACCACGTGGCGAGCCAACTCCCCGCCGGCCATGCCGGTGCCTCCGGTGATCAACACCGTGCCTCGGGCAAGGTCATCGGCAAGCGCCGACGGCATGGTCAGGACCACTTTGCCGGTGTGGCGGGCCTGGCTGATGAATCGGTAAGCCTCCACCGCGCAGCGCACATCCCAAGTGGTCACCGGCAACACGTGCAACGCTCGGGCGTCGAACAGCTCCCTCAACTCGTTCAGCATCGCCTTCATGCGCTGCGGGCCGGCCTCGATCAAGTCGAATGCCTGATAGGCCACGGCGGGATATTGGGCGGCGATCACCTGCGGGTCACGGATATCGGTCTTGCCCATCTCGATGAAACGTCCGCCACCAACCAGTAGCCGCAACGAGGCATCCACGAACTCGCCGGCCAGCGAGTTGAGCACCACATCGATGCCGCGGCCTTGCGTGACCGACAAGAACTTTTCTTCGAATCCCAGCGTGCGGGAGTCGCCGATGTGGTCCTCATCGAAACCCATGGCGCGCAACGTGTCCCATTTACCGCGGCTGGCAGTGACGAAGACTTCCGCGCCCCAGTGCCGGGCCAACTGCACGGCGGCCATCCCGACTCCGCCCGTGCCGGCATGTATCAGGACCGCTTCCCCCGCACGAGTCGCGGCCAGATCCGCCAGCCCGTACAACGCCGTCAGAAACGCCACCGGCACCCCGGCCGCCTGCGCGAACGACCAGTCCTTCGGCATCGTCACCAGCATGTGCTGGTCAGCCACCGCCGACGGACCAGTCCCTTCGATCAGCCCCATCACTGCGTCACCGACGGCGACATCAGCGACCTCGGGACCGGTCTCGACCACCACCCCGGCGCCTTCTGCACCGAGCACTGGGGCCTGGCCGGGATACATCCCTAATGCCGCCATTACATCGCGGAAGTTGACCCCGGATGCCGCCACCGCCACCCGCACCTGGCCAGCTTGCAGCGGCGATTGCGGCTCCGGGGACGGCCGGATCATCAGACTCTCCAACGTCCCGCGCGCACTGGCCGACAATCGCCACGCGGGGGCCTCCGCGGGTAGTCCCAGCAGCGCAGGGACCGGAGCCAACCGGGCGGTGTGCACACCGCTGGCGCGCACCACCAGTTGGATCTCGCCGATGGCGACGAGCTTCGCCGCATCGATCGCCGCGTCAGCGTCGATCAGCACTATGCGGTCGGGATGTTCGGCTTGCGCAGAGCGCACCAAACCCCACACCGCCGCGCCGGTCAGGTCGCCGACCGCCTCTCCGGACAGCGCCATCGCGCCACTGGTCAACACAACCAATCGGCCCGGATTACTGCCAGCCACCCAACGCTGCAGCACGTCCAAGGCGGCGTGGGTCGCTGTGTGCACCGAGTCCACTACGTCATCACCGGCAATCCCGCAGCGCCACACCACCACACTGTGAGCCGCCGCCTCACCGTCGGCAGTCTGGTACTCATCCCAGGTCACCACTGGGAGGTGGGCAAAACCGTCGATCTGTCGGGATTTCGGCGGCAACGGCGACCACACGACCTCGAGCGGTTCGCGGTCGGGGCGCGCCGCTGCCGTGCTCACGGCGGCGTGCAGCTGCTCGCCGCTCATCGGGCGGGTCATCAGCGAGCGGATCGTCAACACCGGCAGGCCCGCGGCGTCGGCCACATCGATCGACATTGCGCCCGCATCCAGCGCGGAGAAGCGAGCCCGGACCCGGCTGGCGCCGCCCGCGTGCAGCGACACTCCCCGCCAGCAAAATGGCAACATGGTCTCGGCGGTGTCGGTGCCAAGCCCGAAGGCATGCAAAACGGCATCCAACAGGGCCGGATGAATTCCCATCCCGTCGACCCGAACACCGGCGTCCGCGGGAGCAGCGGCCTCTGCGAAGAGTTCCGGTCCGCGCCGCCACAGCGCGACCAAGCCGTGAAACGCCGGGCCGTATTCGTAGCCGCGCCCGGCAAGTCGCGCGTAGCCGTCCGAAACGTCCACGCTATCCGCGCCATCCGGCGGCCACACCGACAGATCGACTGACGCCTCGGCGGCCGCCACCCCGAGCGTGCCCTCGGCATGTAGCGACCACTCCGCATCGGGTTGATCGCGCCGCGAGTACACCGACACCGGGCGGCTGGCCGACTCGTCGGCGGCTCCGACGACGACCTGGATCTGCAATCCGGCGCCCTGCGGCACCACCAGCGGCGTGGCCAGCACCAGCTCGTCGATGACTGCGCACCCGACCTCGTCGGCGGCGCGGATCACCAACTCAATAAAGCCGGCTCCGGGAAACAGCACCACGCCGCCCACCACGTGATCGGCCAACCACGGTTGAGCTGCCAGCGACAACCGACCGGTCAGCACGACGCCGCCAGAATCGGGTCGCTGCACGATCGCACCGAGCAGCGGGTGCCCAGTCCCGTCGACGCCCAAGCCGGTCGCGTCGGCGGCGCCCGCCGAGCCTTGCGCCCAAAACCGCCGGCCCTGAAATGCGTAGGTGGGCAACTCAACCCGCCGGCCACCCGAGCCGGCAAACACCGCAGGCCAATCCACCCGCGCCCCTGTGGTGAACAGATGGCCCACAGCACCGATCAGTGCGGCCACCTCAGGGCGGCCTTTTGCCAACGCCGGGACCACCACGGCCTCCGGGGACGACAGCGACTGTTCGATCGATGCCGTCAGACCGCTGGCGGGACCTGCCTCGATGAAGTGAGTCGCGCCGCTGGCCTGCAACCGGCGCGCGCTATCGGCGAACCGCACTGGCCGGCGGATGTGATCCACCCAGTACTGCGCCGACCCGAAGCCGGAGTTGGACCCGGCGAGCTCGGCCGTCATATTCGAGACGACCCCGATCTTCGGCTTTCGCACCTCAACTCGCGCGGCGAGACGCCCGAACTCTTCGAGCATCGGCTCCATCAACGGCGAATGAAATGCGTGCGAGACCGACAACGGGCGGACCCGCCGGCCCTGCTGAGCCAACTGTTGCGCAATCGCGTTCACCGCGGACTGCGCACCGGAGATCACCACGGATTCAGGGCCGTTGATCGCCGCGATCGCCACCCCATCGCGCAACAGCTTGGCCACCTCGTGTTCGCCTGCGGCCACGGAGACCATGGCGCCGCCCGCCGCCAACCCCTGCATCAACCGTCCCCGCGCAGCGACCAACATGGCCGCGTCCGCCAGCTTCAACACCTCGGCCGCATACGCCGCTGACAACTCCCCCACCGAATGGCCGATCACGAAATCCGGGCTCAATCCCCATGACCGCAAGACCGCGAACAACGACGTCTCCACCGCGAACAACGCCGGTTGGGCGAACTCGGTGGTGTCGAGCAGACCCTGATCCTCACCCCAGACAACGTCGCGCAGCGGCAGTCGCAGGTGCCGGTCCAACTCATCTGTCACCGCGTCAAAAGCCTGAGCGAATAGCGGCAGGTGACGGTAGAGTTCGCGCCCCATCCCGATCCGCTGCGCACCCTGCCCGGGGAACACCATCACCGTCTTGCCGACATGTCCGGCCCGGCCCATCACCGCGCCCGCATCCGGCTGGCCATGGGCAACGCCGGCCAGACCCGCCAGCAACCGTTGGCGATCTGCGCCGACCACCACAGCTCGATGTTCGAATACCGACCGCCGTGCCAACGACCACCCGACATCGACGGGGTTCAGCTGTTCGTCGGACTGCACGTAGGTCAACAATCGGTCCGCCTGCGCGGCCAACCCCTCGGCCGATCGTGCCGAGATCACCCACGGCAAGGTCGACAATCCCATCCGGGGCGGTCCATCTGAATTCGTTGCGCCGCCGTGGCTCTCGATCAGCTCGGCTGAACTTTCCTCCAAGATCACGTGCGCATTGGTCCCACTGATCCCGAACGAGGACACGCCTGCCCGGCGCGGACGCCCGTCGGCCGGCCAGGCCCGAGCCTCGGTCAAGACCGACACCGCTCCGCTCGACCAATCCACGTATGGCGAAGGGACGTCGACGTGCAGCGTCGCCGGCATGACTCCATGCCGCATCGCCTGCACCATCTTGATCACGCCGGCCACCCCGGCCGCGGCCTGAGTGTGAGCCATATTCGACTTGATCGAGCCCAACCAGAGCGGCCGTCCTTGCGGACGGTCTTTTCCGTAAGTCGCCAACAACGCTTGCGCCTCGATCGGGTCACCCAGTCTGGTGCCCGTGCCGTGGGCCTCCACGACATCGACCTCGGCGGCCGTCAATCCTGCGCTGGCCAGCGCCGCCCGAATCACGCGCTGTTGAGAAGGACCGTTCGGTGCGGTCAGACCGTTAGACGCGCCATCTTGGTTGATGGCGCTACCGCGCACCACAGCCAACACGGGATGCCCCAACCGTCGCGCATCCGACAACCGCTCGAGCACCACGACCCCGGCGCCCTCACCCCAGGCGGTCCCATCCGCCGCGCCGGCGAAAGATTTACACCGCCCGTCGGAGGCCAATCCCCGCTGCCGACTGAACCCGACGAACACCGCGGGAGACGAGATCACCGTCGCCCCTCCGGCCAGCGCCAAATCGCACTCCCCCGACCGCAACGACTGCACCGCCCAATGCATGGCGACCAATGATGACGAACACGCGGTATCCACCGACACCGCCGGGCCTTCCAGCCCCAAGAAGTACGCCACCCGCCCCGAGGCCACGCTCGACGCCGAACCTGTCAGCCGATACCCCTCCAGGTCGGTCGCCTCGCTGGCATAGCTTTGACCGAAGATCCCGGTGAACACGCCGGTCGCCGAGCCCCGCAACGATGTCGGTTCGATTCCCGCGTGCTCCAGTGCTTCCCAGGAGCACTCCATCAACAACCGTTGCTCG
This sequence comes from uncultured Actinomycetota bacterium, assembly GCA_963762535.1. Classification (GTDB taxonomy): domain Bacteria; phylum Actinomycetota; class Actinomycetes; order Mycobacteriales; family Mycobacteriaceae; genus Mycobacterium. Next base: position 392,929 of record CAVXKX010000017.1, on the reverse strand, counting down.
GGATCCATCGCCAACGCCTCCCCCGAGGCGATCCCGAAGAACCCTGCATCGAAATCCGCCACGTCCGAAACGAAGCCGCCTTGGCGCGCATAGGTCTTGCCCAACATGTCTGGATCGGCGTCGAACAACCCGTCCACATCCCAGCCTCGATCGTTGGGAAACGTCCGACACCACATCACGGCCGTCCACCACGACCTCCCACAGCGCACGCGGCGAATCGATCCCGCCAGGGAATCGGCAGCCCATCCCCACCAGAACCACCGGTTCGTCGGATTGTCGCCGAGGAGGCAGGCTGCACCGGGCCGGCAGATCCAGCGAGTTCAGCGTCCAGATACCGGGCCAGGCCGGTAATCGAGCCGTAGTCCCATCCGACCGTGTCCCGCAGCTGCAGACCGGTCACCGCTGCCATTCGATTCCGGAGCTCCACTGTCATCTGTGAGTCGAAACCCAACTCGGCGAACGTGAGATCCGGGTTGAGCGACCGGGCAGCCCGCGCACCCAAGATGTTCGCGGCCTCCGCACCCACGGCCTCGATTACCAGCCGCTGACGTTCTGCCTGCAGGACGGCAAGCCGCTCCTTGAACGTCGCGTCGTTTTCAGCAATCCGCACGTTCGATGCCGGTCCGCTGTCTGACGGGAGATCCCAGATCGGTTGTGCTGCGCTCTGCGCGCGCAGCACGCCTCGCATCAGCTTGCCGGTCGACGTTCGGGGAAGTTGTTCGGCGATGGCAAACCGGTGCGGCACCTTGAATGCGGACAGCTGAGTGGTCAGCCGGCGGTGGATGTCGCGGGTAACCAATTGTTCATCGAATCGCCCGCTGCCCGGGACGACGAACGCTTGCAACGCCCACGCCCCGGTGGATTCCCTCACCGAGACAACAGCAGCCTCAGCGACATTGGGGTCCTCGATGATGAGCCGCTCGACCTCGGCCGGATCGACGTTGAGGCCCCCGACGATTTCGATGTCGTCCGCGCGGCAGCGGTAGGTAACCCATCCTTCGCCGTCGACGGAGACCCGATCTCCGGTGTTGAGCCAGTCCCCATCGGTCAGAAGATTTGTGGATCGGTTCCAGTAGCCCGCCGCGATCGACGGTCCCCGGACCCACAGATCGCCCTCGACGTCCGGTTCGGCGCTCGCGCCGTCCGGCGCCACCACGCGAATCTCGTACGGTGGTAAGACCTTTCCGAGTGTTCCTGGGCGCCATTCCTGGACTGTGTTGGACACGAAGGTCTGCCCGACCTCGGTAGATCCAATTCCGTCGAGTATCGGAATACCGCCGAAGAACTCTGCGAGCCGCTCGGCGAGCCGGATTCCGAGGGCCTCTCCCGCCGATACCACGCACCGGAGCGACCGAAACGAATCCGGCGAGCAAGTGTCGGCGACTCTTGCCAAGAAAACTCGGCACTCCGTAAAGAACCGACGGCGCGAATTCCGCACTCAACTCAGCCGCCGAATCCACGCTGGCCGGAGCCGGGTTGATTACCGCCGAACCACCTGTCGCCAAAGGAAACCAGACCGAATTACCCAGGCCGTACGCAAAATTCATGCGGGCGGTACTCAGCCCGACGTCGTGGGAAGTGAGCTGCAAGGCCGTGTGACACATGGCGTCGACGTACGCGCGAACATCGCTGTGCCGATGGATCGCAGCTTTCGGCCGACCCGTGGTACCAGACGTGTAGGTCGCGTACGCGAGCATGTCGCTGCTCACCGGCTCGTAGCCGCCCGGCTCGACCCGGCTCGCATCGGACCAAAGCTCATCGTCTCGACACCACGCTCGACCGTTCGAACCGAGCGCGGAGCGAGCCAGACGTGACGATGAGCGCCGGCTCTGTGTCGCGTTCCTGAAACGCGTGCTCGTCAGGGTGGGACTCCGGGTTTGCCAAGAACGCCAGAATCCCGCGACCCAGGCAGGCCAGCAAAAGCCCGACCAGCTGCCGGCGAATCCGGAAGGCACAACAGGACACGGTCGCCGCAGCCGATACCGCGGTGTCTCAGTACTTCGCCGAGACGCGCGGCGCTGTCATGGATTTCGCCATGCGTCACCACATGCGGCGCATAGTAAGCCGGCTTCTCAAGCCATCCAGCTTCCGATGCCTGTTCGGCTAACAGCCTTGCCAGGTTCCCATTCGGCACTACTGGACCGCCTCCCCAGCTGACCACCGGGACCGTGATCCATCGATACTGCTCACCAGTTCCAGGGATCCGCGGGCTGAGTGCACATCGATCTCCGACTCGCTGTATTCGAATGTGATGCGAAATCTACGCAACGATCAGGTTCACATCACCGGGCTTTTTGGAAATCGTCTCGAAGAAAGTACTCGGTGATGATAATCGCTGGTTGTCCGTCGCTGACCACGCGATATCGGCGAGCAACAGTTGTCGGTTCCGGAGTCTGGCAGCCGGCCAACGCGAGCCAGCCAGGCGGTCGCCCTACCCATACGTCAGCTGCTTCCTTGAAGGTTTCTAGGGCGCTAGCAGCCATGATTTCGCCGATAGGACGCTCGGTCTCCAACAAGCTCGTCGTAAACGCGGGCGGCAGCACGTCAACGGCAACCAATGACTCCGCAGCGACAAACGAGTGACCCGAGCTCCGACCGTTGAGCAAGATCCGACGCTGAAGAATTCTGCCACCGGGTAATTGCTCCGGACCAGATATTTGCGGCGCCGCAGCGTGAACGTGCTGCTCGACGATCTGGACGTCGATCTCATCATCAGCAACGATGCCAAGGATCCGAGTGAGAGTGCCGTTACTGGCAATCAGTATCCGAAGGTCCCGATCAAGCTTTCGAACTTCGTCCTCGGGAAGAAAGCGCTCGACCGCTTCACGACCAGCCCAGAGGCCGACCAACTGGTGGGTTTCCGACACCCCGCGGTCCCCCTTTCGCGTCCCGGCACGAGTTTAGGCAAGTGTCGCGCATATGTCGCGCCCAGCCTCACGGGTGGGCGAGCGTTCCCACATCCCCACCTACTTCCACGCACACGGCGAGAGCTCCGGCACCGACGTGCAAAGCGAGGACTGGGCCCAGGTCGGTCACGATCGCCGGCTCACACACCGGCAGTCGCTCGGCCAGCGCGTCGACCAGGTTCTGCGCGCCGTCGGGGTTGGCGACATGATGCACCGCGATCGAGGCAGGCCGCTCTCCGACGATCTCGCATACCCGGTCGATCATCGTCGCGACGGCTTTGCTGGCCGTCCGAACTCGTTGCGCGAGAACCAGTTTGCCGTCGTCGATGCGCAGCAGCGGCTTCAACGACAGCTTGGTGCCCAGCCACGCACCGGCTCCGCCGATCCGTCCGCTGCGCCGCAGATTGTCCAGCTGATGCACGACGATGAACCCGTGGTTGCGTTCCATCGCGGCCGCTGGCGGCCGCGACGACAGCGTCCAGGTCGGCGCCAGCCGACGGCCGCCCGTGCCGCGGCCATCGCGATGAACCCGGTGTTCATCGCGGTGAATCTTCGAGTCGAGAACCCGTACGGCTGAGCCGATTTCGGCAGCAGTCGACTCGGCGGCGGCCAACGTGCCGGACAGCGCCTTGGACAGGTGCACGGCGATCACCCCGTCGCCGCCGCTGTCGGCCAGCGCCTGCCGGTAGACATCGGCCAACTCCGCCGGTGTCGCGGCCGCCGTGGTGGCGTCGCCGTATTCGTGGATGTCGTCTGGAATGTCGTCCACGCCGTCGCGCAGGTCGGTGCCGTCGAGCAGAATGTGCAGGGGCACTTGCACGTATCCCCCACTGCCGACGCAGTTCGCTCGGGAAGGCGCGCCGATGAATCGGTGCACTACAACTGACGGGCATGAACTCAGCCGCGCGGCTTCTCGGCTTCGCACGCCGGCCTCGGCCAGCGCCTTGAGCATCAACTCCGCGACCGCCTGGTGCGCTTCGAAATTCCAGTGGATCCCGTCGGGATTGCCGCGACCGCTCATCACCTGTTCGGCGACAGCGGCTTTCAGGTCGACGAGCGGGACGTCGTGTTCGCTCGGCCCACTCGGTGATCGCCGCGACGGTGCCGGCCCGGCCGTGATGGGCCTTCCCGTAGGCCTCGGCGATGTGCACCGACGGCAGACGACGCCACCATCGGGATGCCCGGCCGGTTGAAATCGATTGCGCCACGGGTCTCTTCGAGATACTCGGCGGACAGATGCGGCGGCAGTGCGGCTCTGGCCACTCGGCGACAGCCGCGGCTGAACCCACCCGTAGCCGTCGCGAACCCAACGCCGCAGCCACGGCGGACGGACATAGCGGATGAGCTCCCGTAGCGCGGTCGGCAACGGCGACGGCAGCGAATCCATTCCGCTGGTCGCGAAGACCACCGCCCCGGCCCGGGGCAGTGCCGCCCACGCCCGCGGATCCTGAGTTGCCGCCCACCAGACGTCGCGGCATGTCCACCCGATGCGGCCGATCAGCTCTAGATCCCAACCAAGTTGCGCAGCAACGATATTGGGCCAGATACGCGGGTCGTCTGACGGGCAGGCCGCCGGTCGGCCCGTAATAGGCCAGCGAGTCGGCGAAGACCAGCAGAGTCGGCCGAGGCTCAGACGACATCGCCGGCGACCTGTGCCGATGCGTTCCACACGTCGAGCCGCCACCGGATGGCGTCGAAATCGTCGGCGGCCGCCTCGTCGATGCTGTGCCCGGACAGTTGGGTCCAGCTGGCGTTGCCCATGCCGCCCAACGCCGGCCAGTTGCCGACCGGCAGCCGCAGCAGCGCCGCAGTCAGCGCGGCGATCAGGCCGCCGTGGGCGACCAGCACCACCGGCCGTGCCGGTTCGTCGTCGGCGCCCCACTCGGGTTCACCGGCGACCAGCTCGGCGACCAACGGCACGCTGCGCGCGGCGACGTCGATCCGGTTCTCCCCGCCGTGCGGCGCCCAGCTGGCGTCGTCGCGCCACGCCAGCCGGGCACCCGGCGCAATGGCGTCGATCTCGGTATGGGTCATGCCCTGCCAGTCGCCGAGATGCGTCTCGCGCAAGCGGTCGTCGGCCCGCACCCGCAGGCCGGTGCGCTCCTGCAACGCGACCGCGGTGTCGTAGGCACGGCGCAGATCAGAGGACACGATGAGCAGCGGCTGGCAGCTTGGCCAGCGCCCCGGCCACCGCGACCGCCTGCGCGCGGCCGAGCTCGGTCAGCTCGGTGTCGAGCTGGCCCTGCATCCGGCTGCCGAAATTGAACGCGGTTTGGCCGTGCCGCAGCATCAGCAGCCGACGGACCGTCATGACAAGTCCATCGCTACCACCGGACAGTCGCGCCACAGCCGGTCGAGTGCGTAGAAGTCGCGTTCGTCCTGATGCTGGATGTGCACGACGATGTCGACGTAGTCCAGCAGGGTCCAGCGGCCCTCGCGGGTGCCCTCGCGGCGGGCGGGCTTGTATCCGGCCTCGCGCATTTTTTCTTCGACCTCGTCGACGATCGCGTTGACCTGTCGTTCGTTGGACGCCGACGCGATCACGAAGCAGTCGGTGATGACCAGTTGGTCAGAGACGTCGATGACGACGACGTCGTCGGCGAGCTTCGAGGCCGCCGCGCGTGCGGCGACTTCGGCCATGTCGATCGCCTCGGGTACGGCCGTCACGTCGGCTCCCCCGGTTTCCGGTAGAGGTCGCGCTTGGAGATGTACTGCACGACGCCGTCGGGCATCAGGTACCACAACGGGCGGCCTTCCTGAGCGCGCAACCGGCAATCGGTGGAAGAGATTGCCAGCGCCGGGATTTCGACCAGCGACAGGGCGTCTCTGGGCAGTCCGTCCAGGAATGCGGCAAGGTGCTCACTGCCCAGCTCGTAGCCGGGCCGGCTGACGCCGACGAACCGCGCCGCCGCGAACATCTCGTCCAGGTCCTGCCAGGACAGGATGGAGGCCAGCGCGTCGGCCCCGGTGATGAAGTACAGATCGGAGTCGGGGTTGCAGTGCCTGCAGATCCCGCAGGGTGTCTTTGGTGTAGGTGAGCCCGCCGCGGTCGATGTCGACGCGGCTGACCGAGAAGCGCGGGTTGGCCGCGGTGGCGACCACCGTCATCAGATAGCGGTCTTCGCCGGCGCTGACCTCGCGGCCTTTCAGCCAGGGCTGACCAGTCGGCACGAACACCACCTCGTCGAGCTCGAACAGATCAGCGACCTCGCTGGCCGCGACCAGGTGCCCGTTGTGGATGGGATCGAACGTCCCACCCATGACTCCCAGTCGCCGCTTTTGCACGGTTTGCCAGCTTACTTGAGGTTTGTGGTGCGGTTCAGGCCGCGTCAGACCGGCAGCAGCTGGTCGATCACCGACGCCAGCTGCTTGGCGGAGCGGCATTCGTGCATGGTGATGACCTCTTGATAGCGGGGCACCGCTGAGTCGCCGCTGCCCCACAGATGCTTGGGCTCGGGGTTCAGCCAGTGCGCGTGGCGGCTGGCGGTCACCATGTGTGACAGCACGTCGGTGGCCGGGTCGCGGTAGTTGGTGCGCCCGTCGCCGAGCACCAGCAGTGAGGTGCGCGGCGACAGCACGTTCGGGTGGGCCTGGATGAACGAGACAAAGGCGTTGCCGTAGTCGCTATGGCCGTCGCGGGTGTAGACACCGGCCTCCCGGGTGATCCGTTGGATCGCGACGGCCAGATCGGCGTCCGGGCCGAACAGATGGGTGACCTCGTCGCTGGTGTCGATGAACGCGAAGACCCGGACCCGGGAGAACTGCTGGCGCAGGGCGTGCACCAGAAGCAGGGTGAAGTGGCTGAACCCGGCGACAGAGCCGGACACGTCGCACAACACCACCAGCTCCGGGCGGGCCGGGCGAGGCTTACGCAGCACCAGATCGATCGGCACGCCTCCGGTGGACATCGATTTGCGCAGTGTCTTACGCAGGTCGATGGCGCCGGCGCGGGCCCGCCGCCGGCGCGCGGCCAGCCGGGTGGCCAGCGTGCGGGCCAGCGGCTGGACGACGCGGCGCATGGAGCGCAGCTGATCGCCGGAGGCGCGGAGGAATTCGACGTTCTCGGACAGCTGCGGAATACCGTACATCTGGACGTGGTCGCGGCCGAGCTGCTCGGCGGTGCGCCGCTTGGTCTCCGCGTCAACCATCTTTCGAAGCTGGGTGATGCGCTGCGCGGCAAGCGCTTTGGCGATCTGTTCCTGGGTCGGGGTGGGCTCGTCGCCGTAAGGGGCGAGCAGACCGGCCAGCAGCTTGCCCTCCAGCTCGTCGAGGGCCATCGACTTGAGTGCCTGATACGACGAGTACGACGGCCCGCGGCTGGAGTTGTATTTGCCGTAGGCGTCCACGATCTGGGCGATCATGGCGACCAGACGCTCGTCCATGTCGGCGAGTTCGGGGTTGTCGGTCAGCAGATCCAGCAGCATCTGCCGCATCGCCTCGACATCGTCGGGCGGCAACTGCACCTCGGGATCGACGGAGTCTTCGTCGGTGACCGCCGCCCGGGTGCCCAGTGCGGCCGGCCACCACAGGTCGAACATCGCGTCGTAGGTCTCGCGGTGCTCGGGCCGGCGCAGCACCGCACACGCCAGACCTTCGCGCAGGATCTCGCGGTCGCCCAGCCCCAGGACGCCCATCACCCGGCCGGCATCGACGGTTTCCGACGGGCCTACCGAGATACCTTGTCCGCGAAGCGCTTCGACGAACCCGACCAGATGGCCCGGCAGGCCATGCGGGGCCAGCGGCTGGCTGGGGCGAACGCGACGGACGGCCATCAGCGCTGCCTCAGTTCAGCCGCAGTTCGGAGGTTGCGCGATTTTGGTCGGACTGGTGCTTGAGCACGACACCCATCGTGGCGGCGATCGTCGCGTCGTCGATGGTGTCCAGCCCCAGGGCCAGCACGGTGCGTCCCCAATCGATGGTCTCGGCCACCGACGGCAGTTTTTTGAGCTGCATGCCGCGCAGCACACCGATGATGCGCACCAGTTCTTCGGCGATATGTGCCGGCAGTTCCGGTACGCGGGACAACAGGATTCGGCGTTCCAGGTCCGGGCTTGGGAAGTCGATGTGCAGGAACAGGCACCGGCGTTTGAGCGCCTCGGACAGTTCGCGGGTGGCGTTGGAGGTCAGCACGACGAACGGCTGCCGTTCGGCGGTGATGGTGCCCAGCTCGGGGACGGTGACCGCGAAGTCGGACAACACCTCCAGTAGCAGGCCCTCGATTTCGATGTCGGCCTTGTCGGTTTCGTCGATCAGCAGCACGGTGGGTTCGGTGCGCCGGATCGCGGTCAGCAGCGGCCGCGACAGCAGGAATTCCTCGGTGAAGACGTCGGTCTTGGTCTGGTCCCAGTCGTCGGACCCGGATTGGATGCGAAGTATCTGCTTGGCGTGGTTCCACTCGTAGAGCGCGCGGGCCTCGTCGACACCTTCGTAGCACTGCAGGCGGACCAGACCGGATCCGGTGGCCTGCGCCACGGCGCGAGCGAGTTCGGTCTTGCCGACCCCGGCCGGGCCTTCCACCAACAGCGGCTTGCCGAGCCGGTCGGCGAGGAAAACGGCTGTCGCAGTGGCGGTGTCGGGCAGATAACCGGTTTCGGCCAGTCGCCGGCCGACGTCGTCGATATCGGCGAACAGCGGCGCGGGCCGCGCGGGCACACTCACGTAGGTATCTCCCTCAGCTATCTCAGACCGGGCGGGTCTGGCCGTCGCCCCAGCCGATCCACTTGGTCGAGGTCAGTTCGGCAAGCCCCATCGGGCCGCGGGCATGCAGTTTCTGGGTCGAGATGCCGATCTCGGCACCGAACCCGAACTGCTCACCGTCGGTGAAACTCGTCGAGGCGTTCACCATCACCGCGGCCGCGTCGATACCCTCGGTAAAACGTTGTGCCGCAGCCATATTCGATGTCACGATGGCTTCGGTGTGCCCGGTGCCGTATTCGTTGATGTGGGCTATCGCGGCGTCGACGCCGTCGACGATCTCCACCGCGATTTCCATGTCCAGGTATTCGCGGCGCAGATGGTCATCGTCGGGGTCGAGATGCACGGCCACACCGGCGTCTTGCAGCGCATTGATCAGCCGCGGCATGGCCTGATCGGCGATCGCCAGATCGACCAGCAGCGTCTCGGCCGCGTTGCAGACGCTCGGGCGACGGGTCTTGGAGTTCAACAGGATTCGCTCGGCCATGTCCAGGTCGGCGGCGTCATGAATGTAGACGTGGCAGTTGCCGACCCCGGTCTCGATGGTCGGCACCTGCGAGTCGCGGACCACCGCGTCGATCAGGCCGGCTCCCCCGCGCGGGATCACCACGTCGACCAGGCCGCGGGCCTGGATCAGATGGGTGACCGATGACCGGTCGGCGGACGGGATCAGCTGCACGGCATCCACGGGCAAGTCCTCGCCGCGCAGCGCTTCGCGTAACACCTCGACCAGCGCCTGGTTGGAGTGCACAGCGGACGCGCTGCCGCGCAGCAATGCGGCGTTACCCGATTTCAGCGTCAAACCGAACGCGTCGACGGTGACGTTGGGCCGGCCTTCGTAGACGATCCCCACCACACCGAGCGGGACGCGCTGCTGGCGCAGGGCCAGGCCGTTGGGCAGGGTGTAGCCGCGCAGTACCTCGCCGACCGGGTCGGGCAGACCGGCGACCTGGCGCAGTCCCGCGGCGATCCCCTCGACGCGCTGGGCGTCCAGCGCCAGCCGGTCGATCATGGCGGTCGGCGTATCGGCGGCCCGGGCCGAGCGCAGATCGTCGGCGTTGGCCGCCAGGATCCGCTCAGTGCCGGCCACCAGCGCATCAGCGGCGACGTGCAGCGCTTGATCCTTGGCGACCGTCGGCAGTGATGCCAGAATCCGAGCGGCCACCCGGGCCCGGCGCGCCGCGTCGTGCACCTGCTGGCGCACGTCGACCGCCGAGAAGGCGTGGACACTCATTAACCCAGGGTAGCGGGCAATCTAGCGCCGGGTAGCGACGCCCCCGATCGCCGATGTTTCCTTGCGACGGTCTTCGATGATCCGGCCCAATTCCTGCAGCAGCAGCGGAGTCCGCAGCACGACGTCTTCGATGTGCTCGCGCTCGATCTCGAGTGCGGTCACTTCTTCCAGCGCATAGGCCCCGGACAGATTCGGTTGCCGGGTCAGCGCGGTCAGTCCGAGGAACGAGCCCTCCTCGAGCAGACTCAGTGGTATCACCAGTCCCTCGTCGGTGGTCACGGTCAGCCGGACGCTGCCCTTGATCACGAAGGTCATCACCGTGGGCACTTCACCGGCGTACTGCACGATTTCGTCGGTGCCGTAGCGAACCATTCTCGCGTGCGCGATCAGTGTTTGTTGATCGGTCAGGCTCAGCCGCAATGCGGGCGCGACGACGTCGCGCATCGCCATCTGCACCCGCGCCGGCGTGGAATAGTCATCGCTCGCACCGTCGAGATGCAGTTCCTCGCGCCGGGCCGCGTACCAAATCCAGCGCAGGAAGGTCGCTTTCGCCGCCCCGTCATCGGCTGGCGACTTCAACGCGATGCTGACCCGGTATTCACCGGAACCGTCGGCCGACGATGTCGGTGTGACGTCGGCTTTGCGTTGCGGCAAGGCAGCTAGCGACCCGGACCAACAGCAGGCGCACGCGGTCAGGGGGGTCGGCGACCGAGAACGTGGTGCTGATCGACAGCTTGTGCGCGCCGGGCGGGCGGCTGAGGTTGGTGAACGAGGTGGAGGCCAGCACCGAGTTCGGCGTGATCTGCAACCCGTGGCCGGTCTGGATGTGGACGGCGCGCCAATTCGCTTCCACGATGCGTCCGCGGGCGGCCGGGGTTTCCAGCCAGTCCCCGATCCGGAACGGCTGCTCGAACAGCATGAACAGGCCGGACACGATCTGACCGACCGAGTTCTGCAGCATCAGGCCGATGACCACCGAGGTCACGCCGAGCGCGGTGAACAAGCCACCGACGCGCACACCCCAGACGTAGGAGAAGATCAGCGCGAGACCGACGGCAATCAGCAAAAACCTTGTGACGTCCCGGAATATCGTCGGCACCCGCTGGCGCCACGAGCCCTGCGGCGCCCCGTCGAACACCGTGGCGTTGAGCCCCGACAACAGCAGAAGCAGCACGACGAAACCGAACACCGTCGCCAGCACCCGCACCGAGTTGACGTCGCCGGGCACCCGCGCCACCTTGACCAGCAGCACCAGCAGCGCCGCCAATGGCACCAGGTAGCTGCGCAGCAGATGGACCGGCCTGGCCAACGGACTCTGTCGGCGCGCCAGGAACTGCTGCCACTCGGTCAGACTGATCAGCAGCACGGGCAGCCCGATGGCCAGCCCGACGGCCCAGTACGCCCACATCGGGTCGACGTTCATTTGCGCTCCACCAACCGCCAGATCGGCTGCTCCGAGCCATTGACCGTCACGGTCCCCACGTTGGTGAATTGCCGGATATCGCGCATCACCTCATACACGTCCGAGGTGACGAAGATCCCGGACTCCGCTGCGCCGCTGCGCATCTGGTGGGCCAGATTCACCGCGGCACCCCACATGTCGTAGATGACGCTGGACCTGCCGACCAACCCGCTGATCACATTGCCGGTGTTGACACCGGCCCGGATGCTGAGATGGTAGCCCTTGCCGGAATTGAAGCGCTCGATGATGCGCTGCATCTCTACGGCGAAGTCGATGGTTCGGGGCACGCTGTCCAGCCGCGGTACATTCAAGCCACAACTCGCCAGATAACCATTGTGCACGGTGCGAATCGGTTCGACGCCGAATGTTTCGGCCGCCGAATCGAGTTCGCGCATCAGCTCGTCGACGATTCCGACCAGTTCGTCGCCGGAGAGCCAACTGGAGATCTCGTCGAGTCCGATGATGTCGGCGAAGATGACCGTCACATCCTGGTGCTCTTGTGCGATGGTCTGCTCACCATCGCGGTAGCGCTGCACGACCGTTTCGGGCATCAACGACAGCAGCAGTCGATCGTTCTCCTTGCGCTGTTCGTTGAGCAGCCCCTCCTTGATCTCCAGATTTCGGCTCATCTCGTTGAAAGCCGCAGTGAGATCGCCGATTTCATCGTGCGAGGTGATCGGTATCGAGACGTCGTAATGCCCGGCGCTGATCTCCTCGGCGCCGGCCCGCAAGCGCCGGATGGGACGCACGAATCGTTGGGCGATCAGCATCGCGAGCACACACAGCACAAACACCATCACCGCGGCCGTCACGACCAGCGTGCGGGCGAATGCCTCGATGCGCGCATAGGCCTCTTCGCTGTCCCGGGTCGCCAGGATCGACCAGCGCAGATCGGAATTCGGGATGGCCACCGGGGCGTACGCAGCGAGTTCATGGTCGCCCAGATAGCCGGTGTCCATGATCGTTCCACTTCGCCCGCGCTGGGCGGCACGAAACCCGTCGGTCTCGACGGGCTGCACCAGCGTGGTGCCGTGCCATCGCATTGCCTTGGCGACAATGTCGGGTGGGGTGCCCGCCGCTACCGCGTCGCGTTGATACTTCGCCGGATCTTGCAGGAACAGCCTTGAGTCAGAACGCATCAGCCCGTCAGGGCCGGCCAGATAGGTCTCCGCGGTGGCGCCCATCCCGGCGGCTTTCCAGCCCTGGTCGGCGGTCATGATCCGGTTGACCTTCGCGATCGGCAGCGGCAGCGCCATCACGCCATTGGTCTTGCCCGCCACACCGATCGGGGACACCAGCCAAGCGATCGGGATTCCGCCGGCCGGCTGGAACGGCTGGAAATCGGTGATCCAGACGAAGCCGACCGAATCAGCGGCCATCGCCTTTTCGTACGCACCGCGCAAATTCGACGCGCGATACGGACCGCTCAGAATGTTGGTGCCCAATGCCGGGCCTTTGTTGGCGCTGTAGACCACGTTGCCGCGGGTGTCGAGCAGCAGCGCGTCGCGATATTCGAAGCGCGTCGCGATCTCGCGAAAGTATTGATTGAAACGCGCATTCGCCGCCGACCATGCGCTGCCGTCGCCGGCGTCCTCGGGCGGGCTCGACGCACCTGCTGACGGAATCGTGTAGTGAAGCTGCAGATATCGCTGCGCGTTGCTGCTGGGAAGCACCGCGGCCAGGTCCAGCTTCTGCCCGGTCGTCTGCTGGATCGGATTGATCAGCTTGTCGGTGTAGAAATTCTCCAACGCTCGTTGCTGCCCGGGATCGCCCGGCGCGTCGGCCAATTGGTCGAATCCCGCGGCGAAAGCCTGCACCGCTTCGTCCGCGGTGTATCCGCGACTGTAAATGACCAGCGAGTTCGACAAGTCAGTGAACAACATCTCGATCGCCCGCTTCTGCCCTTCCCGCAGCTGGGTCATGCGCTCGGCGGCGATCGGCATCAGCGTGCGCCGGCCGGACTCGTACTCCACGACGCCGATGACCGCCAGCGATGCAAGACTGGAGACCAGCAGCATCGCCATGATCTTGGACTGAATGCTCAATCTGGCCAGCTGCCGCGGGCGACGACGCCAACCAATTTTCGCCGGGACCGTCTGCTCGGACGGTGCCGGATCAGCTGAGCCCTGCGCCGTCAATCAGCGTCCTTTCGCAGCCGGACCAAAAAGGCCCAGATCACGCAGCAGAATATCGCCTACTGAGTGGTGAAATCGGATTTGCCGAAAACCGTTATCAACACGATGTTTGTGTATCCGAGCGCTTCTCCCTAGCGTCGGCGCAATGACGCGTGTTTGTGTGGTGGGCAGCGTGAATATGGATATCGGGTTCGATGTCGACGTATTGCCCCGTCCGGGCGAGACGGCATTGGCGGCGTCGATGCGCTCGACACCAGGCGGCAAGGGCGCAAACCAGGCGGTGGCAGCGGCACGCGCGGGTGCGGAGGTGCAGTTTGTCGGCGCCGTCGGCGACGATGCCGCGGCGGCCCGGTTGCGCGAGCACCTGGAAACAAACGGCGTCGGCACCGACGGGTTGATCACCATCCCGGGGCGCAGCGGCAATGCGGTCGTCGTCGTCGACTCCAGCGGCGAGAACATCATCGTCGTCGCGCCGGAGGCCAACGGCCGGCTGACCCTGGATGCCGGCGCCGTGGGCCGCCTATTCGCCAACAGCGATGTGTTGTTGGTGCAGTTGGAGATTCCCGTCGCCACCGCGGCGGCGGCTGCGCGCGCGGCTCGCTCGGCCGGGCTGACCGTCATCCTCAACGCGTCACCGCTGGGCGGTGATGATGCAGAACTGAGTGAGCTGGCAGAGCTGATCGATGTCCTGGTCGTCAATGAAACTGAAGCGGCCCAATGGTTTTGGCCGGTCCCACATCGAGTGACCACCCTCGGTGCCCGCGGCGCCGGCTACATCGGCGGCGACGGCACCGAGTTCACCGTGCCCGCACCCGCCGTGGATCCGGTCGACACCTCCGGCGCCGGCGATGTGTTCGCCGGCGTCCTGGCGGCCGGCTGGACCGAAGACCGCGAGCAGGCGCTGCGCCGAGCCTGCGCCGCCGGGGCCCTGGCGACGTTGGTTTGCGGCGCCGGTGACTGCGCGCCGTATGCCGGCGCGATCGACGACGCGACGCTGCGGAGCTGATTCTGGTGTCGCCGTCGCGTACCGCTGCCATCGCGTTGGCGTTGCTGATCGTCTTCGGATTGCTCGGATTCGGCTGGCGCGCTTGGTTGCAACGACGACGCACCGGCTCGTCCGGATTTCACGGCGTCAGCGGCCGCATCGGTTCGGTGGAATGGATCGCCGGAGTTGGCTTTGTCGTCGCCATGGTAGTGGCAGGACTTGGTCCGCTGCTCCAGCTCGATTGGCGTCGTAGCTCCACTGAGCGTCCGGTATGGCGCAGCGATACATGTCGCGGGAATCGCGCTGGCGACGAGCGGCATCGTCCTGACGGTGTGGGCGCAGCTGCAGATGGGTGACTCCTGGCGCATCGGCGTCGACACCAGCGAGACGACCGCGCTGGTGGACACGGGTGTGTTCGGCCTGGTGCGAAACCCCATCTACACCGCGATGCTCATCTTCGGATTCGGGATCGCCTTGGTGGCAGTCAACGTCGTGACCATCGCCGGTTTTCTGCTGGCATTCGCAGCTTTGGAGTTGCAGGTGCGCGCGGGTCGAGGAGCCGTACCTGCTGGCCAAACATGGCGCCATCTACCGGGACTACATCGGCCGCGTCGGCCGGTTCATCCCTGGCATCGGGCTGATCGGCTGAATCAGTCCTGCGGAATCTCTCGTTCGATCGCGTCCAGCCAGGCCCGCGCCGACATGTCCGACGGAGCACGCCAGTCGCCCCGCGGCGAAAGCGAACCACCGTGAGACACCTTGGGCCCGTTGGGCAGTGCGGACCGCTTGAATTGGCTGAACGAGTAGAACCGCTGCATGAAGATCTGCAACCAGTGCCGAATCTCCTTGAGCGTGTACGACGGTCGCTTGTTCTCCGGGAATCCCGGCGGCCAGTCGCCGCTGTCGACGATCGCGCCATGCGTGCAAGGCCAGAAACGCGATCTTGCCCGGCCGGAACCCATACCGCAGAACCTGATACAGCGAGAAGTCCTGCAGTGCGTATGGTCCGATCTTGGCCTCGCTGCTCTGCAGTTCTTCTTCTTCACCCGACGGCACGAGCTCTGGAGTGATCTCGGTGTCGAGCACCGACTGCAGCACCTCCTGCACCTCAGCCGGAAACTGACCGGAGGAGATCACCCAGCGGATCAGATGCTGGATCAGGGTCTTGGGCACGCCGCCGTTGACGTTGTAGTGCGACATCTGGTCACCCACACCGTAAGTGGACCAACCCAATGCCAGCTCGGACAGGTCGCCGGTGCCCAGGACGATGCCACCGCGCTGATTGGCCAGACGGAAAAGGTAATCGGTACGCAGACCGGCCTGGACGTTCTCGAACGTGACGTCGTAGACCTTCTCACCGCGCGAGAATGGGTGGTCCATCTCCTTGAGCATCAGCGATGCGCTCTGGGTGATGTCGATTTCTTCGAAGGTGACCCCGAGCGCGCGACATAACGCCACCGCATTGCCCTTGGTGCGCTCGCCGGTCGCGAAGCCAGGCAGGGTGAAGGCCAGGATGTCGCTGCGCGGCCGCTCTTCTCGATCCATCGCACGCGCAGCGACGATCAGCGCATGGGTCGAGTCCAGCCCGCCGGAGATCCCGATGACGATCTTCGGAAAGTCCAAGGCGCGCAACCGCTGCTCGAGTCCGGCGACCTGAATGCTGTAGGCCTCATAGCAGTCCTGCTCCAAACGACTCACGTCGGCGGGCACGAACGGGAACCGCTCGACCTCGCGCCGCAGTCCGATGTCCCCGGCTGGGGGGTCCAATCGAAAGGCGATCCGCCGGAACGACTCTGCCGAGGTCCGGTGGTGGCGGCGGTTGTCGTCGAAGGTGCCCATCCGCAACCGCTCGGCGCGCAGCAGCTCGAGGTCGACGTCGGCGACGCTGAGCCGCTCGCCTTTCGGGAAGCGCTCGGATTCGGCGAGAAGCAGACCGTTCTCCCAGACCATGGTTTGGCCGTCCCAGGCCAGGTCGGTGGTCGACTCCCCTTCTCCGGCAGCGGCATACACGTAGGCGGCCAGGCAGCGCTGCGACGCCGAGCGCGCGAGCAGGCAGCGGTCGTCGGCTCGACCGATCGTGATCGGGCTGCCGGACAGGTTGGCCAGCACCGTCGCACCGGCCAGTGCCGCTTCGGCGCTGGGTGGAATCGGGACGAACATGTCCTCGCAGATTTCGACGTGCAGCACGAAGCCGGGCAGGTCGGCCGCCGCGAACAACAGATCCGGGCCGAACGGCGCCTCTTTCCCGGCGACCAGGATGGTGCCGCGCTCGTCGTCACCCGGCGCGACCTGGCGGCGCTCGTAGAACTCGCGGTAGGTGGGCAGATACGACTTGGGCGCCACACCCAGTACCGAGCCACGGTGAATGACCACGGCGGTGTTGTAGATGCGGTGCCGGTAGCGCAGTGGCGCGCCGACCACCAGCACCGGCAGCAGATCGGTAGAAGCCGCGACGATGTCGCGCACGGCGTCCTCGACCGTGTCCAGCAGCACGTCTTGCAGCAGGATGTCTTCGATGGAGTAACCGGACAACGTCAACTCCGGGAAAACGGCCAATGCCACACCGTCGTCGTGGCACTGCTGGGCCAGCCGCAGCACCGAGGCGGCGTTGGTCGCGGGGTCGGCGATCGCGGCGTGATGCGTGCACGCGGCGACCCGGGCAAAACCCTGGCTGTAGGCGTTGTAGAAGTCCATCGTTCCTCTATTGTCGCTCTGCCGGTCGCGCCCGCCGAATATCGGGTGCCCGAGATCCGTTGTTCTACCCACGGCGGCAAGACCGGGAAACCTGCGTCGATCAGGCGCCGATGGGTATCCCTGCCCGATGAGTGATACCGCAGTCCTGGTCGTGGACATGATGAACACCTACCAGCATCCCGACGCAGAACAACTGATTCCCCACGTCGAGAAAATCATCGACCCGCTGGCCGACCTCATCCAACGCGTCCGCGGTACCGACAACGCCGACTTGATCTACGTCAACGACAACTACGGCGATTTCACCGCGGGCTTCTCCGACATCGTGCGCTCGGCCCGCCACGGCGAGCGACCCGACCTGGTGGATCCGATCGTGCCGACCGAGCACTGTCGTGCGGTAACGAAGGTCCGGCACAGCGCCTTCTACGCCTCCCCGGTGGCCTATCTACTCCGCCGACTTGGCACCGAACGGCTGATCCTGACCGGGCAGGTCACCGAACAGTGCATCCTCTACAGCGCGCTGGACGCTTACGTGCGTCACTTCTCGGTCGTGATCCCGACCGACGCGGTCGCCGGGATCGATCCCGAACTCGGTGACGCGGCACTGACCATGATGAAGCGCAACATGGATGCCGAGCTGACGACCGCCTCGGACTGCCTCGGCTGACTCCGTACCCTCGAACGGGTGACGACTGTGCGCGCGGAGGCCCCGGAGCTGGTCGCCGCGCTGACCGGTCGCCGCGTCGCCGTGCTGACCGGTGCGGGAATCTCGACCGACTCCGGCATTCCCGACTACCGCGGACCGGATTCGCCGCCGAGCAACCCGATGACGATTCGCCAGTTCACCTCCGACCCGGTGTTCCGTCAGCGGTACTGGGCCCGCAACCACGTCGGGTGGCGGCAGATGGACGACACTCGGCCCAACGCCGGGCACCGCGCGGTGGCCGCGCTCGAGCACCTCGGCGTCGTCAACGGCGTCATCACCCAGAACGTCGACCTGCTGCACACCAAGGCCGGCAGCAGGTCCGTGATCAACCTGCATGGCACCTACGCGCGGGTGGTCTGCCTGAGCTGCGGGTGGGAGATCACCCGCGCGGCACTGGCCGAGAAGCTGGACGCGCTCAACCCGGGCTTCACCGAACAGGTCACGGCCGTCGGCGGGTTGGCGATGGCACCGGACGCGGACGCCGTCGTCGCCGACACCGCATCGTTTCGCTATCTCGACTGCCCCGAGTGCGGCGGAATGCTCAAACCCGATATCGTCTACTTCGGCGAGAGCGTCGCCACAGATGTTGTCCAGCAGGCATTTTCGCTAGTCGAGAACTCTGAGGCGCTACTGGTCGCCGGCTCGTCGTTGACGGTGTTTTCCGGTTACCGCTTCGTGCGTCACGCCGCGGCGCTGGGTATGCCGGTCGCCATCATCAACCGCGGGCCGACCCGCGGTGACGGGCTGGCCACCGTGAAGGTCGACGGTGGCTGCTCGGAGCTGCTGACGCTGCTGACCGAGGAACTCTGCCCCGCGGCCGTGAGCTAGAACGTGCAGGGCATATGGCGGATGCCGTGAATGAAGTTGCCGGCCAGGTACGTCGGGTCGCCGGCCTGGATATCCGGCAGCTGGTGCAGCAACTCACCGACGATCGCCCGTAGCTGCGCCCTGGCCAGGTTTGCACCCAGGCAGAAGTGCACGCCGCCGCCGCCGAAACCGACGTGCGGGTTGGGGCTGCGGCTCAGGTCCAGGCGCTCGGGACGCTCGAACACCTCGGTGTCGAAGTTGCCCGAGGAGTAGAACATCACCACTTTCTCGCCGGCGTTGACGACTTGGCCGGCGATTTCCACATCCTTTGCGGCCGTTCGGCGAAACGTCATCACCGGTGTCGCGAAGCGGATGAACTCCTCGACCGCTCCGCCGATGCGGTTGTCGAAATCCTCCAGCAGCCAGGCCCGCTGGTCGGGAAAGTCGGTCAGGGCTTTCAACGCGTGGCTGGTGGTCTGGCGGGTGGTGTCGTTGCCGGCGACCGTCATCAGCACGAAGAAGGCGGCCACGTCGGCGTCGGAAAGCCGGTCGCCGTCCACCTCGGCGGTGACCAACGCGCTCAGCAGGTCGTCGCCGGGATGTTCGCGTCGCTCCGCGGCCAGCCCGAAAGCCACCTGGTGGATGTACATCTGCGCTTCGAACAGCACCTCCAACGGCTGCCGGCCGTTGAGGTAGATCGGGTCGCCCGACGAGACCATCGCGTCGGCGGCATGCGCCACTTTTTGTCGCTCTTCGTCCGGAATTCCCACCATGTCCGACAGTGTGCGGATCGGCAGCTCCTTAGCGCAGCGCTCGACGAAATCGGCGCCGCTGCCGGCGGCTTCAAGTTCTCCCACGATGGTCTTGGCGTTTGCTTTGATCGAATCTTCGATGCGCCGGACCTGGCGCGGGGTGAACGCGGCACTGACGAGTTTGCGCAGCATCGTGTGCCGCGGTGGATCCATTGCCAAAAACGACTGCGAGGCCTCGAGCAGTTCCACGGGGACGCTTTCGAACAGGACGCCCTTGCCCGACAGAAACGTCTCGCTGTCGCGGCTGATCGCGACGATGTCATTGCGGCGGGTGACCGCCCAGTATCCCGGGTCGTCGGGATCGGGCATCAACGCGTCTTCCACGGGTGGATGCCAGCTGACCGGCCGGTCGGCCCGGAGTTCCGCGAACACCTGCTCGCGCTCCTGCGCGCTGGTCGACCAGAACGCGCGCGACGAGAGGTCGAGGGGGTCGTACGGACGCGGGGTGGCAGCCGTCGCTGTCATGCGGGATCCTCCCGATGGGCTATGACGCGGGTCACAAATTGAATACCGACGACCATAAATCTAGACATAGTGTCTAGTCAAGGTGTCATACTTGCTGCCATGCCGTCAGTCACCCGCAAGCCGCAGGCCAAGCGGCGGGAGCGGCGCGAGCAGATCGAGCGCCGGCTGCTTGATGCCACCGAGCGGCTGATGCGCAACGGCGCGAGTTTCACCGAGCTCAGCGTCGACCGGCTCGCCACCGAGGCCGGGATGTCGCGGGCCAACTTCTACATCTACTTCGAAGACAAGGGCGACCTGCTGCGACGGCTGGCCGGTCAGGTGTTCGGCGACCTCGCCGAGCGCGCCGAACTGTGGTGGGCGGTTGCCTGGCGCCACGATCCCGGCGACGTTCGTGCCGCGATGGCCGGCATCGTCGCCAGCTATCGGCGGCATCAGCCCGTGCTGGTGGCGCTCAACGAGATGGCGGGCTACGACCCGCTGGTCGCGGCGACCTATCGCGAGCTGCTCTCCGGAATATCCGGTCGGCTGACGCAGGTCATCGAAGCCGGCCAGGCCGACGGGTCGATCCGCCCGGAACTACCGGCGGCGACCACGGCCAGCGCGCTGACCTGGATGGTGGAACGGGCCTGTCAGCAGAACCTACCGACCATGGCATCCGAATACGATGCGGACCTGACCACGGCACTGACCGAGATTGCCTGGGGCGCATTGTATCTGGTTCCGATAACGCAAAGCTAGACAGCGACCAGGTCATCGGCGTGCACCGCGGGCCGGCGAAGCTCGGCGGGCAGGTCTGAGGTCGACCGGCCGATCATCGTGGCCAGTTCGGCGGCGTCGTAGGCCACCACTCCGCGGGCCACCAAGACCGCGTCGGGCCCGTTCAGATCGACGACGTCGCCGCCGTGAAAGCGGCCGTTGAGCGCGGTGATTCCGGCAGGCAGCAGCGAACGGCGTTGGCCCAGAACAGCACTCACCGCGCCAGAATCCAGAGTCAGCGCGCCGGCGGACTCGGCGGCGTATCGAACCCAGAACCGACGCGCCGACATGCGGTTGGGCCGCGGGGCGAACACCGTGCCCACCGAAGCGTCCGCCAGCGCCGCCTCGGCGCTGGCTGCGGCGGCCAGCAGCACCGGAACGCCGGCGTCGGCGGCCAGCAGCGCCGCCGACACCTTGGACGCCATGCCGCCGGTGCCCAGGTGACTGCCCTGCCCGGCGATCACACCGTCCAGGTCGTGAGGCCCGGAAACCTCTGCGATGAACCGTGATTCGGTTGACTTGCGCGGATCCGAGTCATACAGGCCGTCGATGTCGCTGAGCAGGATCAGCGCGTCGGCGCCGACCAGGTGTGCCACCAGTGCGGAGAGCCGGTCGTTGTCGCCGAACCGGATTTCGTTGGTGGCCACCGTGTCGTTCTCGTTGACGATCGCCACCGCATGCAGTGCCCGCAGCCGGTCGAGTGTGCGCTGGGCGTTGTTGTGCTGCACTCGCATCGAGATGTCGTGGGCGGTCAGCAGCACCTGGCCGACGTTGCGCTGGTAGCGGGCGAAGGCGCTGCTCCAGGCGTTGACCAAGGCCACCTGACCCACACTGGCCGCGGCCTGCTTGGTGGCCAGGTCGGCGGGCCGCTTGCTCAGCCCGAGCGGCTCGATACCCGCGGCGATGGCACCCGAGGACACGATGATGACGTCGGAACCGGCTTTCATCCGCGCCTCGATGGCGTCGACCAGCCCGGCCAGCCGGCTGGCGTCGAACATGCCGGTCGCGGTCGTCAGTGCGGTGGTGCCGACCTTGACGACGACGCTGCGCGCGGTCCGAACAGACTCGCGTGCGGCACTATTCATCAGAGTCTTCGACGCTCGAACGTTGGCGCCGCTCTCCCCCGCGAGCGGGAGGTACCCCCACCTCATCGCTGCGCTCTGCATCGTCGACGGCGCGGCGCTGCTTGCGGGCCGCCTTACGTTCGTCGGCGCGCACCCGGTCGGTGTTCTCCAGGCGCGCGTCGGTGCCGCGTCTCGTCATCACAGTGTCCATGCCGGACGGCGTCTGCGGTTCCCAGTCGAACGTGACGTCACCGATGGTGACCGCGCAGCCGGGGCGCGCACCCAGCCGCATCAGCTCGTCCTCGACACCGAGCCGGGCCAGCCGGTCGCCGAGATAGCCGACTGCTTCGTCGTTGTCGAAACTGGTCTGGGCGATCCAGCGCTCGGGCCGCCGGCCACGCACCACGAACCCGCCCTGCCCGTCGGACTCCACACTGAAGCCGGACTCGTCGACGGGGACCGGACGGATGACCGGCCGCCGCGGCACCAGTACCGGCTGGTCGGCCTGATACTGCGCGAACATGTCGGCCAGCCCGAAGATCAACGGCTGCAGCCCTTCTCGGGCAACCGTCGACACCATGAACACCGGCCAGCCGCGTCCGGCGATCTCGTCGCGGACAAACTCGGCCATCTCGCGGGCTTCCGGCACGTCGATCTTGTTGAGTACCACCGCGCGGGGGCGTTCCACCAGGTCGCCCAGCGCTGAATCACCCTGCAGGGTGGGCTGGTAGGCGGCCAGCTCGGCTTCCAGCGCGTCGATGTCGGAGATCGGGTCGCGGCCCGGCTCGGCGGTGGCGCAATCCACGACGTGTACCAGCACCGCACACCGCTCGATGTGGCGCAGGAAGTCCAGGCCCAGACCGCGGCCTTGCGATGCACCGGGGATCAGGCCCGGCACGTCGGCGACCGTGAACGTCCGCTCCCCTGCCGATACCACCCCGAGGTTGGGGGCCAGCGTGGTGAACGGGTAGTCGGCGATCTTCGGTTTGGCCGCCGAAATGGTGGACACCAGTGAGGATTTGCCTGCCGACGGGAAACCGATCAGCCCGATATCGGCGACGGTTTTGAGTTCCAGGGTGAAGTCGCGGGCTTCGCCCTTCTCACCGAGCAGGGCAAATCCGGGCGCCCTGCGGGCCCGCGATGCCAGCGCCGCGTTACCCAACCCGCCGCGACCTCCGGCAGCGGCTTCGAAGCGGGTACCGGCACCGACCAGGTCGGCAAGCATCCGGCCGTCCTCGTCGACCACGATGGTGCCGTCGGGAACCTTGATCTCGAGGTCGGGAGCGGCGGCGCCGGCGCGGTTACCACCCATGCCCTGCTTGCCTGACGCGGCGACCACGTGCGGGTGGAAGTGAAAGTCGAGCAGCGTGTGTACCTGCGGGTCGACGACGAGCACAATGCTGCCGCCGCGGCCACCATTGCCACCGTCGGGTCCGCCGAGGGGCTTGAACTTCTCGCGGTGGACCGAGGCGCAGCCGTTACCGCCGGAGCCGGCGCGCGCGTGGATGACGACGCGGTCGACAAACCGAGGAGCCATCGGATTTCCTCTAACTCGTCGAGTGTGAAGCTAAAGCAGCCTCACGCTCGCGGCGCTCAGTCGGTCGCAGAAGGATGGGTCGCGGCGACGATGTTGACCGTCTTGCGGCCGCGCTTGACACCGAAGGTGACGGCGCCGGCGGCCTTGGCGAACAGCGTGTCGTCGCCACCACGGCCGACGTTGACACCGGGATGGAAGTGGGTGCCGCGCTGGCGGACGATGATCTCGCCGGCCTTGACGACCTGGCCGCCGAATCGCTTCACGCCCAGCCGCTGCGAGTTTGAATCGCGACCGTTACGTGAGCTGGAAGCGCCCTTTTTGTGTGCCATGTCTGTCGCCTCCCGGCTACTTGATTCCGGTGACCTTCAGGACCGTCAGCTGCTGACGGTGACCCTGACGCTTGTGGTAGCCGGTCTTGTTCTTGAACTTGTGGATGCGGATCTTGGGGCCCTTGGTGTGCTCGAGCACCTCACCGGTGACCGCGACCTTGGCCAGCGCGGCGGCCTCAGAGGTGACGGTGGCACCGTCGACGACCAGAGCAACCGGAAGCGACACATTGGCGCCCGGCTCGGAGTCGAGCTTCTCGACCTTGACGACGTCACCGACGGCAACTTTGTACTGCTTACCACCGGTCTTGACGATTGCGTAAGTCGCCATGGTCACGTCTACCTCATCTTCTGGTTCTTGCAGGTCTCGCGGGCACCGCGCAGCATGAGCGTGCGAAGGCTTTCGGGGGGTGTCGGCCAGCTACTGGTCCCACTGGGCAGGCCAGCGGGCCTGGCGACAACTGGTCCAGGGTACGTGACCAGCGGCTACAGGGTCAAACCGGCCATCAGTCCTCATGGGCCGGGGGGCCGGCGGGCCGAGCCGCGGCCCGACGCCGCCGAGGCCGCCCGTCGGCTGCGGTAGTGACGCCGAGTTGTGGCTGTTGCGCCTGATCGGAGTCGTCGTCCTCATCGTCGTCGTCGCTGTCGTCGAAGTCGTCGACATCGTCGTCGTCGTCTTCGTCGTCGCTGTCGTCGAAGTCGTCGTCCTCATCAGCGAGGTCGTCGTCGTCGAGATCGACCTGGTCGGTGTCGTCGTCATCGGAGTCGTCGTCCGAGTCGTCGTCGTCATCGACGTCGTCGAAGTCGTCATCCTCGAGGTCTTCTTCTGCCACCTCCGTGGCGACCTGCTTGTGCAGTTGCTCATCGGCTTCGGCGTCACCGTCGTGCTGATCGGCGGCCACGTCTTCGGTGTCGTCGCCAGGCGCCATCTCGTCGTCGTCATGGTGGCCACCGTTGGCCGCGGCCATGGCCTTGAACATCGGATGTTCACCGGGCGCATGCGCGGGCACGGTGGCGACGGCGGGTTCTTCGGCCTTGCCCTTCTTGGACCGTCGACCGCGCCGACCACCGGACTCCGATTTGCGGCCGATCGTCGGGGACGAGTCGACCGGATCGGCATGCAGCACGATCCCGCGACCGCTGCAGTGCGGACACGTCGTGGAGAAGGCTTCGATCAGCCCGGTCCCCAGCCGCTTTCGGGTCAGCTGCACCAGACCCAACGAGGTCACTTCGGACACCTGGTGACGAGTGCGGTCGCGGGCCAGCGCCTCGGTGAGCCGCCGCAACACCAGGTCGCGGTTGGACTCGAGGACCATGTCGATGAAGTCGATGACGATCATGCCGCCGATGTCGCGCAGCCGCAGCTGGCGCACGGTCTCCTCAGCCGCCTCGAGATTGTTCTTGGTGACGGTCTGCTCGAGGTTGCCTCCCGAGCCGGTGAACTTGCCGGTGTTGACGTCGACGATGGTCATCGCCTCGGTCCGGTCGATGACCAACGTGCCGCCGGAGGGCAGCCACACCTTGCGATCCATCGCCTTGGCCAGTTGCTCGTCTATGCGGTGTACGGCGAAGACGTCGGGGCCGTCTTCAGCGGCCGGCGTGTATTTGTTCAGCTTCGAAACAAGCTCGGGCGCAACCGAATTCACATACTCGTTAATGGTGGTCCAGGCGTCCTCGCCGGAAACGATCAGCTGAGCGAAGTCTTCGTTGAACAGGTCGCGGATGACCTTGACCAGGACGTCGGGCTCTTCGTAGAGCGCGACGGCGGCACCGGCCGCCTTTTTCGTGGTCTCCTCAGCCTGCTGGGCGATCTCCGTCCACCGCTCCTGCAGGCGGTTGACGTCGGCGCGGATGTCGTCCTCTTTGACACCTTCGGAGGCGGTCCGGATGATCACGCCGGCGTCCGGCGGGACGACCTCACGCAGGATCTCCTTGAGCCGCTGGCGTTCGGTGTCGGGAAGTTTGCGGCTGATTCCGGTCGACGAGGCGCCGGGCACGTACACCAGGTAGCGACCGGCCAGCGACACCTGGGTGGTCAGCCGGGCGCCCTTGTGGCCGACGGGATCCTTGCTGACCTGCACGACGACGTAGTCGCCGGGCTTGAGGGCCTGCTCGATCTTGCGGTTGGAACCGCCCAGACCGGCGGCTTCCCAGTTCACCTCGCCGGCGTAGAGCACGCCGTTGCGGCCGCGGCCGATGTCGACGAACGCCGCCTCCATCGACGGCAGCACGTTCTGCACGATGCCCAGGTAGATGTTGCCCACCAACGAAGCAGAAGCCGGGCTGGTGACGAAGTGCTCCACCACGATGCCGTCCTCGAGCACGGCGATCTGGGTGTAGCGACTGCCCTGGTTCGGCGGTTCGGTGCGGACCTTGTCGCGGACCACCATCACCCGCTCGACTGCCTCGCGGCGGGCCAGGAATTCGGCTTCGGTCAGGACCGGCGGGCGCCGCCGTCCGGCGTCACGGCCGTCGCGGCGGCGCTGCCGTTTGGCCTCGAGCCGGGTCGAGCCGTCGATGCCCTGGATCTCGTTGTTGCTGGAGTCGGGTTTGTTCTTGGCCCGGGGTGCCCGCTCGTGCACCACGGTGTTCGGCGGGTCGTCCGGTGACGGGTTTTCCTCGGAATCGTCACCGGAGCCGGCCTTGCGGCGACGACGGCGACGACGGCGCTTGGTGGCACCCTCGCCGGAACCGTTGTCGTCGTCGGAGCCATCGGAGTCGTCGGTGTCGTCATCGGAGTCGTCGCTGTCGTCGGCGGAGTCATCGTCGTCACCCGACGCGTCGGGTTTGCCGTCCCCGAGCCGTTGTCGGAGCCGTTCTGCTCGCCGCGGCCACGGCCTCGTCCGCGACGGCCGCGGCGACGGCGGCGATTTGCCGGACGGTCGGACTGGTCGTCGTCCCCGTCCCCGTCACCCTCGCCGGCGAACTCGTCGTCATCGTCGTCGTCATCGCCGGAATCGGCGTCGACGTCGGCGTCGTCCGCTTTGCCGGGCTTCTCCGGCGCCTCGACCCGCTTGACGGGCTGGGGCGCAACGAACAGCGGCATGTATTCGGGGCGATCGACCGGCGCGGTCTCCAGCATCAGCCGCGATTCAGGTTCCTCGGCCTCGCCAGTCGCATTCGGCTCGGCGGTGCCCGACTGACGGCCGCCGGCGAGTTGGCCAGCAGGTCGCGCACCCGGACCGCGTCGACGCGTTCCACAGTCGAGTGAGCGCTGCGAATCCGCCCGTCGAGCTCGATTAGCGCGTCGAGGACCTGTCTGCTGGTGGTTCCCAGCGCCCGCGCCAGGGAATGAACCCTCAGCCGGTCTGGCAGGTCTTCGAGCTGCGACGACTCTTCCGGAACTTCTGAGAATGGGCCACCGTCTGTCACGTATTCTCCTCAAGCCCCCGGGCGCGTCCTTATCGACGCGGCCACGCGAGGGCTTCGCTATGTACCCGGGTCACTTCCTCCCGGGCTTGTGATGGTCTTGCCCCGAGCAGTTCGGGTGGAACGCACTCGGTGCCGGTCTGAATGATGGCTGGACAGCCGCGCCGCGAGTCGCGGTGGTCGCGCTTGTCAAGGTCTTCATTCGGGCGTCTGCCGACGTTCCAAAGCCGGTCCGGCGACGTTCACCCGCTAATCAGTATCCCATACCGAGGTACCCGGTCGGACCAAGTGCGCCGAGCCGTTATCAAGCCTTGCCGAACCAGAGCGCGATCTCGCGCTCTGCGGATTCCGGCGAATCAGAGCCGTGCACCAGGTTGAACTGCGTTTCGAGGCCGAAGTCACCGCGGATGGTGCCGGGCAAGGCCTTCTCCACCGGGTCGGTCCCACCCGCGAGTTGCCGGATGGCCGCGATCGCCCGCGGACCCTCGATGACCGCCGCCACCAGCGGTGATGACGTGATGAACTCAACCAGCGATTCGAAAAACGGCTTGCCCTCGTGCTCGGCATAGTGACTGCGGGCCACCTCGTCGCTGACGGTGCGCAATTCCAGGGCCGCGATCGTCAGGCCTTTGCGCTCGACGCGGCCGATGATTTCGCCAATCAGGCGCCGCTCGACCCCATCGGGCTTGATCAACAACAGAGTCCGCTCAGGCATCAGCGCCGTTCCTCCTCATCAACGGCGCACAGCGTACCTGGATCAGTCGGGCGGACCCTCTTGACCAGGGAGCAACCCGAACCGCTCGCGCCGCAGGACCTCTGAACGCACGTAGACGATCAGCGCCCAGACCGCGGCGAAGACCAGGCCGATCACACCGACACCCGGATAGATGGCGAATCCGGCGATCGGGATCAGCTGGACGGCGACGTCGGCCCAGATGGCCCAGGACCGGCCCTGCATCCCGGCCAGAACAATCAGGACCGCCGTCAAGCCGAGCAGATAGCCCAGCGCGACCCCGTTAAGCCCGCCGCCGACCGATGCGACCACCGGCAGCGCCAGCAGCACAACGATCGCCTCCAGTATCAGCGTGCCGGCTGTGACACCGCGAAAGCTCTTCCACGGGTCGGGTTGTGGAGTTTCGGGCGTGCTCATGCGGGATCGCGACCGAACAGCGAACGAGCAGCGCCGGCGGTGACGACCGAGCCGGTGACCACGATGCCCGTTCCGGAGAACGACTCGCCCTCGGCATTGGCGTCGTCGACCAGCGCGGTGGCGGTGTCGATCGGCGTCGCGCAGATTGTCGGCGGTGAGCACCCG
This sequence comes from uncultured Actinomycetota bacterium, assembly GCA_963762535.1. Taxonomy (GTDB): domain Bacteria; phylum Actinomycetota; class Actinomycetes; order Mycobacteriales; family Mycobacteriaceae; genus Mycobacterium. The sequence goes on along the minus strand of CAVXKX010000017.1, from coordinate 364,662 downwards.
GTCGGGCCCGAAATACTGCTGCGCGGTCAACGCCAGCGACTCGACGTCCAGCGCTCGCGGTGATCCGTTGTGGCTGACGACGATCTGATTGAACACCGGCTCGAGCGCGGCCAGGATGCCACCGACATCCTTGTCGCCCATCACGCTGACCACGCCGACCAGGAACCGGAAGTCGAACTCCTCGGCCAGGGTCTGGGCCAGCGCCGCTGCACCGGCGGGATTGTGTGCGGCATCGACGAACACCGTGGGCGCACTGCGCATCCGCTCCAGCCGGCCGGGGCTGGTCGCGGCGGCAAATCCGGCCCGCACAGCGTCGATGTCGAGTTGACGCTGGGGGCCGGCGCCGAAAAACGCCTCGACTGCTGCCAGGGCGACCGCGGCGTTGTGGGCCTGGTGTTCGCCATGCAACGGTAGGAACACCTCGCTGTACACCCCGCCCAGGCCTTGCAACTCCAGCAACTGGCCACCGATCGCGACCTGACGCTGCAGCACCGCGAATTCCGAATCCTCGCGTGCGACAGCGGCATCGGCACGCACAGTCTGCGCCAGCACCACATCCATGGCTTGCGGCACCTGACGGCCGATGACCGCCACGGTGTCCGGGGCGCCTGCTCGATCCTCAGGGGCCCGGCGGATGATGCCGGCCTTTTCGGCGGCGATGCCCGCGATGTCGTCGCCGAGGTATTCGACATGATCGACGCTGATCGGGGTGATCACCGCGACCGGCGCGTCGATCACGTTCGTGGCGTCCCAGCGTCCGCCGAGACCGACCTCGATCACCCCGACGTCGATCGGGGCATCGGCGAACGCTGCGAACGCCATCGCGGTGAGCACCTCGAACTTGCTCATCGCCGGACCACCGGCCGCCTGCGACTGCTGGTCGATCATCTGGACGAACGGCTCGAGTTCGGTGTAAGTCGCCACGTATGTCGCTGGGCTGATCGGCTTTCCGTCGATGGCGATGCGCTCGACCGCGGACTGAAGATGCGGGCTGGTGGTGCGCCCGGTGCGCCGCTGCAGCGCGGTCAGCAGCGCATCCACCATCCGCGCCACCGAGGTTTTGCCGTTGGTGCCGGCAATGTGGATTGACGGGTAACTGCGCTGCGGCGAGCCGAGCAGGTCCATCAGCGCCGAGATCCGGTCCAGGCTGGGCTCGATCTTGGTTTCCGGCCAGCGCTGGTCGAGCAGGTGCTCGACCTGGAGCAGCGCCGCGATCTCGTCCGGGGTGGGCGGCGCCTCGATGAGTTCTGCGTCGTCGGGTTCGGGCTCCAGCGTCACTTCAGCCCGTCCAACCTGGCGGTGATCCGGTCGGCTTCCTCACGCGCCACCCGTTGCCGCTCCCGTTGCTTGTCGACGACGGCTTCGGGCGCCTTGGCCATGAAGTCTGCGTTACCCAATTTCGCTGTGGTGGAGGCTAATTCCTTCTGCGCGGCGGCCAGATCCTTCTCCAGTCGGCGACGCTCTGCCGCCACGTCGATGGTTCCCGACGTGTCCAGTTCGACGACGACGATGCCACCCTTGAGGCCGACCTCCAGCGACGCCGAGGGCGTGAAGTCCGTTGCCGGCTCGGTCAGCCACGCCAGCGACGACACGGCGCCGAGTTGGGTGCCCAGGTCGGCGCCCTCGATACCCGACAGCCGCGCGGACACTTTCTGCCGGTCAGCCAGTCCCTGATCGCTGCGGAATCGGCGGATCTCGGTGACCAGCTTCTGCATATCGGTGATTCGTTGCGCAGCAACGGCGTCCAGCGCGATGCCCGAGGACTGCGGCCAATCGGCGATGACCACCGACTCGCGCCCGGTCAGGTTCTTCCACAGCGTCTCGGTGACGAAGGGAATGACCGGGTGCAGCAGCTTGAGCAGTGCGTCGAGCACGAAGGCCAACACGGCAGTGGTGTGCCCATCGTCTGGGTTCGACAGCTGAACTTTGGCCAGTTCCAGGTACCAGTCGCAGAACTCGTCCCAGGCGAAGTGGTAGAGCGCTTCGCAGGCGCGGCTGAACTCATAGCCGTCAAATGCTGAATCCACTTCGGCGCGAACCTCTTCCAACCGTCCGAGAATCCAGCGGTCGGCGTCGGTGAGCTCGTCGAGACTCGGCAGCGGCGCGGGCGCGGCACCGTTCATCAATGCGAACCGGGTGGCGTTGAACACCTTGTTCGCAAAGTTGCGCGACGCGCGGGCGGCATCCTCGCCGATGGAAAGGTCACCGCCGGGGCTGGCGCCACGCGCCAGGGTGAAGCGCAACGCGTCGGCGCCGAACGACTCGACCCATTCCAGTGGGTCGATGCCATTGCCCTTGGACTTGCTCATCTTGCGGCCGAACTCGTCGCGAATCAGGCCGTGCAGGAAGATATTCCGGAACGGAACCTGTGGACTCCGCGCACCGTCGAGCGTGATGACGTCGTCGCCGCCGACGAAGGTGCCGAACATCATCATCCGGGCCACCCAGAAGAAGATGATGTCGTAGCCGGTGACCAAAACCGTTGTCGGATAGAACTTCTCGATCTCGATGGTCCGATCAGGCCACCCCAGGGTGGAGAACGGCCACAGCGCCGACGAGAACCAGGTGTCGAGCACGTCGGGGTCCTGCTCCCAGCCCTCGGGCGGGGTCTCGTCGGGTCCGACGCAAACCTGCTGTCCGTCGGGTCCGTGCCAAATCGGGATGCGGTGGCCCCACCACAGCTGGCGCGAGATACACCAGTCGTGCATGTCGTCGACCCAGGCGAACCAGCGCGGTTCGAGGCTCTTCGGGTGAATCACGGTGTCGCCGTTGACGAACCGCGTCACCCGCAGCCTTGGCCAGCGACTCGACCTTGACCCACCACTGCAGCGACAGCCGCGGCTCGATCGGCTCACCGCTGCGCTCGGAATGTCCGACGCTGTGCAGGTATGGTCGCTTCTCGGCGACAATGCGCCCTTGGGCGGCCAACACCTCGCGGACCTTGACCCGGGCCTCGAAGCGGTCCAGGCCGTCGAACTGCGTTCCGGTGTCGGCGATCCGGCCCTTGGTGTCGAGCATCGTGGGCATCGGCAGTCCGTGCCGCAGCCCGATTTCGAAGTCGTTGGGATCGTGCGCCGGCGTCACCTTGACTGCGCCCGTGCCGAATTCGGGATCCACGTGGCCGTCGGCGACGATCACGATGTCGCGTTCGACGAACGGATGCGGCAGCGTCTGGCCGACCAGATGCCGATACCGGTCGTCGTCGGGGTGCACGGCGATCGCGGTGTCGCCCAGCATCGTCTCGAGCCGGGTGGTGGCGACCACGATGTGCGGCTCGTCGTCGTTCATCGAGCCGTACCGGAACGAGACCAGCTCGCCCTCGACGTCCTCGTAGCGGACCTCCAAGTCAGAGATCGCGGTTTCGAGCACCGGCGACCAGTTGACCAGTCGTTCGGCCTGATAAATCAAGCCGGCGTCGTAGAGCCGCTTGAAGATGGTGCGAACGGCCCGCGACAGCCCGTCGTCCATGGTGAAGCGATCCCGGCTCCAGTCGACGCCGTCGCCCAGGGCACGCATCTGCCAGCCGATGTTCCCGCCGGTCTCGCGCTTCCAGTCCCAGACCTTGTCGATGAACAGTTCGCGGCCGAAGTCTTCCTTACTCTTGCCGTCGACGGCCAGCTGCTTTTCGACGGCGATCTGCACCGCAATCCCCGCGTGGTCCATGCCCGGTTGCCACAGCACCTCGTAGCCCTGCATGCGCTTGCGGCGGGTCAGAGCATCCATCAGCGTGTGGTCGAGGGCATGTCCCATGTGCAGGCTGCCGTTCACGTTGGGCGGTGGCAGCACGATCGAGTACGGCGGCTTGCCGCTCGTCGGATCCGCGGTGAAATAGCCGGCATCCACCCAGCGCTGATATATCGCACTTTCGACCGCACCCGGGTCCCACGCCTTGGGCAGGTCGTCTGGGCTTGTGGTCACGCGTCAAGTCTAGAAAGCACCGACGCATGCGACGAACACCGCCCGTCGCCGGCAGCCGAAACGGGCTGGGCCTACTTCTTGCCGAACAGTCCGCCGAGGATGTCGCCCGCCTTGGCGCCCAGCGCGTTGCCCAGGACGGTGCCCAACGACTTGTTGCCCCCGGCCATGCCGCCCAGGATGCTGCCGAGCACGTCGTTGAGCGCGCCGCCACCGGAGGACGCCTCCTCCTTGGCCGGTGCGCTCTTCTGGCCGAGCTGCTTGCCGATGTAGGCGAGAACGATGGGCGCCAGAATCGGCAGCAGCTGCTTGAACAGATCGCTGTTACCCCCGCCGCCGCCGGCCAGCGCGTTGGCGACCTGCGTGACGTCATTGCCACCGAAGATCTTCGCGATGGCTTGTTGACCGTCCGCCTCGTCGACGTGGTCGAGGCTCACGCCGCCGTCGAGCAGGCCGCTGGCCGCGTGGTTGTCGGCCGCCGACTCGATGTTGCTGGCGTGATCGGGGTCTTGTGCATTCTCCTGCAGTCCGCCGACCAGGACCGGCACCAGCAGTTGCACCGCCTTGTTGACTTCGCCTTCGTCGACGCCGAGCCTGCTGGCGATGTCACTCGTGGGAATCTGGGACAGCAGATCTTCAAGGCCAGACATGGACCCGTCCACCTAACGTTGCCGGGATGGTGTGGTTCTCCGGATGACACTAGCGCCAGCTGATCTTGTCCGGCAGGGTTCTGTGCAGAGCAGTGGTTCGGTCAGCGGTGCATCAGCCGCGCGGTCTCCAGCGAGACCCCGGCGGCCGGCAACCGCGCGAGCAGCGCGTCCCCCATGGCCGCCGCCGGTGTGAGCACGCCGCGCAATTCGGAGAGGGCGTCGCGGTCCAGTGCCAGCGCCAGCCCGCTCTCGCCGAGCAGCACTGCGGTCGCCTTGTATCCAGGGTCGCCGCGCTGAGCCATGTTGGCGACGTAGCGGGCGCCGGAGGTTGTCGTGGTGTACGTCTCCGCCTTGTAGAAGCCGCGTTCGCGGGCGGCTTCACTTGGGCCGGTGCCGGGCTTCGGCAGCGCCCGGTCGACCATCGGCGGGGCAACAGCCGGAAGTAGCGGCTGCCCAACGTGGTCGTCGCGTTGCCGATGGCGTTGACGACGGCCGACGCGACCGGCGCCACCGCCGATGACCCCAGATTCATATGCTCGCTGTACTGGAATCGCCGGCCGTACGCCCAGTCTTGTAATGCGTTGCTGCGGCGCACAATTCGGGTATTCGACGGTGCCATCATGAATCCGGCCGTCCACAGGCCGGTCAGCTCGGGAGCGATCTGGCGGCCGCGTCGGCGACGCAAGTCGGGCTGCGCACCCAGTTCCGGCTCTGCGGCACGGTCCGGGCTCAGCGTGTAGGGATCGGCGAACTGATGGCGCACATCGGGGTCCCTCGAGACGGCGTCGAGCACTTCCACGCCCGACGCGATGGTGCCGCCGGATAGCCCGCCGGACATCGCGCGGATCACGAAGTCGGTGCGGGCAAGTTCGCCAGAGCGATCTTCGAGCGCCCGACGATAGAGCGCATAGACGCTGAGATCCGAAGGGATGGAATCGAATCCACACGCGTGCACGATGCGGGCGCCGGTGTCCTGGGCTTGTTTGTGATACAGGTCGATGCTCTCGCGGATGAACGGCGGCTCGCCGGTCAGGTCCGCATAGTCGGTGCCCGCGGCTGCGCATGCCGCCACCAGCGGCAGACCATATCTGAGGTATGGGCCGACCGTCGTGACCACGACCTGGGTCTGGGCGGCCATCGCATCCAATGTCTTCGGTGACGAGGCGTCGGCGGTCAGGACCGGCCAGGACTGCGCCGACTCCCCCAGCGTTTCCCGGATCGCCAGCAAACGGTCGGTCGAGCGGCCGGCCAGCGCGATCCGCGCGTTCCCGCCGGCCCGGGCCAGGTATTCGGCCGTCAACTTGCCCACGAAGCCGGTCGCCCCGTACAAGACGATGTCGAATTCCCGAGTTGAAGTCACGGCCGCGACGGTACTCCGAGCGCCTCCGGCCATTCGGCGCTTCCCCCCAGCACGTGCTCGGCGAGGAAGGCGATCACCGCCTCGTACCAGATTTTGGTGTGCTGCGGCGCGACCACCCAATGGTCCTCGGTGGGGAAATACAGGAACCGGTGCGGACTGCTGCCGTCGTGGCCGGCGGGCAGCGCCGAGTAGGCCAGCAGTTCGTACCAGAGTCGCAGACCTTCACCGATCGGCACTCGATAGTCCAAGTCGCCGTGGATCACCAGCATCGGCGTGCTGATGTTGCCGACGAAGTGATGCGGCGAGTGGGCGGCGGTCATCTCCGGCGTCATTTCCCGGCGCCAGTAATAGGCCGTGTCGGTGGTCGGGGCGAACTGGTCGAGCGCCCACAGGCTGGCGTGAGTGACGATCGCGGCGAAACGGTTGGTGTGGCCGGCAATCCAGTTGGCCATGTATCCGCCGTACGACCCACCCATCGCGGCGATCCGCGTCGCGTCGATGCGTGGGTGCTCACACGCGGCGTCGGTCGCCGCCATCAGATCGTCGAATGGTGGTCCGCCCCAGGCGCCCCAGCCGCGCTGGATGAAGTCTTGACCGTAACCGGTCGACAGCGCCGGGTCGGGCAGCAGCACCGCATAGCCACGTGACGCCATCAGCCACGGGTTCCATCGCCAGGCCCAGCTGTTCCAACTGCCCAACGGACCGCCGTGAACCCAGAGCAGCAGCGGGGCCGGCGCTTCCGGACCCTCGGGCAGCACCAACCACGATCGCACCGTAGTGCCGTCAGCGGTCGTGGCCGCCACTTCGGTCAACGTGCCTGGCAGCGTTGGCAGTTCGATACACGGCAACATTATGGCAGCGCCGTCGGAATCGATGCGGACCGGATGTGGCGGCGCCGCATACGAACTCCGCAACGCATACAACACACCGCCCGGTGCGGCAACGACATTGGTGTAGCCGAAATCGTCATCGGTGAGTTGGCTGACCGTTGACGTCTCCAGGTCGACGCTGAATATCGGTGCGCGCCCGTTCTGGTCGGCGGTGACGACCAGCGCGGTGCCGTCACTGGACCAGGTCAGTGAGCTGGGCCGGCGATCCCACTGCTCGGCCACCGATCGACGCTGGCCGCCGAATCGCAGGTATTGCAACGTCATTCGTGGAGCGCACTGCGGGGTGGAGACGGTGTCCCGGGTGAAGGCAACCCCCGATCCGTCTGGCGATATCACCGGCTGCTCGAAGCTGGCATCCGGATCGTCGGCGATGACGCTGCTTTGGCCAGATGCCAGTTCGATGCGCACCAGCACCGACCGTTGAGTTGGACCGGGACCGCTGACTCGCCACGTGGTCACCAGGAACTCGCCGTCGGGGCTGACATCGAATCCGGCTTCGAGCAGGGCCGTGCCCGGGTCGCGGGGTCAGATCACGGGGCCCGTTCGCGTCGAACAGACGCAGTTCGTCCGGACCGATGTCCTTGTTCCAGAAGCGCACTGGATAGTCGGTGTGCAGGATCGCCGTCACCGATGAGTCCTTGCGCAGATCCCGCAGCCGGCGATCGTCGTCGACGTCGCGGGCCGCCGGCAGCATTCCCGCCCCGATGACCACGGCTTCGGCGTCGCGCGCGGTGTGCACCGCGCTGATTCCGCCCGGCAGACTCAACACCTCGACCGCCTCGCCGCCTGCAGCGGGTAGTCGCCACAGCGAAGCGGGCGTCTTTTTGCCGTCGTCGGAGTTCTCGGCGCTCGGCCGCGATGAGAGGAACAGGAGGTCGCCGTCGGCCGTGAATGTCGGTGACGACTCTCCCCGGGGGCTGCGGGTGAGCCGGTGTGCGGGCCGCTGGCCGGCTGGGTCGAGTTCCCAGATTGCCGTGACGTGCTCGGACCGCTTGTCGTTGAGTGCGGCCACCGTCGTCACCAGCCGGGTGCCATCGGGGGACACGGCGAGGCCCGCCACCCGCGGCAGCGCCAGGTAGTCGTCGAGGTTGTCGAATTCGGTCGCGGTCATGAGTCGTTGGTAACACACCCTGGCGTGCACGAGCACCAGCCGCGGCAGGACCTCCGTAGACGCCTAACGGCGGTGGCGGGCATGAGCCCGGCCACCGCCGTTAGTTGGCAATCGTGTGATCAGCCGCGGCGGCCGCAGACTGGCCACGCGCCGATGCCCTGCGAGTGCAGAACGTTCTCGGCCACCCGGATCTGCTCCTCGCGGCTCGCGCTGTTCGCCGATCCCGAGCCACCGTTGGCGCGCCAGGTGCCCGGCGTGAACTGCAGTCCGCCGCCGTAGCCGTTGCCGGTGCTGATGGCCCAGTTGCCGCCGGACTCGCACGAGGCGATCGCGTCCCAGTTGACGCTGTACGCCTTCTTCGGGGCCGGAGCTTCCTCGGGCGCCGGAGCGTCGTTGGCGGGCGCCGGTGCCTCCGGTGCGGGCGCAGGCGGTGCATCCGGTGCCGGCGGCGCGTCGGGGGCCGGAGCCGGCGGCGCGTCGGGAGCCGGAGCCGGCGGCGCATCGGGAGCCGGAGCCGGCGGCGCGTCGGGGGCCGGCGGCAGGTCGGCCGGGGCCGGAGCCGGGTCGGCCGGGGCCGGCTCAAAGCCGGCGGGCTCAAACGGCGTCGACGACGCATCCGGGCTCACCCGCTCGAAATCGGCGGAGGCAATCGCGTTGGACAGGCTCAGCGGAGCTGAAGCGAGCACCGCAGTGAGTGCAGCCATGCGAAGCGTCTGGCGGACGTTCTTCAAGATCGTTCCTTTCGCGGGTGCGCGCGCCGAAGCAAGCCCAGCGATCTGGGCTGAATGCCGATTCATCGGCGAGTTGGATACTTCGAATCGCACCGTCTCGTTCAGGCACGACAGCGGGGGCCGTTGAAGCCGACTGGGCTATGCCCAGGGGCACGGGGGCATCGTCGCCGCCCGCAGCCTCCGCTCACACGCGGGTCCGTGGATTCGATTTTCTTGACCTTTTTGCGGTCGCAACGGACCGTACGAGAAGCGCCCACCCCTCGTCATCTTGAGACACGCGGTAGGCGGCTGCGGCAGTTGCTCGGTCGTACCCCAGTCAGCTAGTGGACTGCGCAGGTCAGGCACATCTTTGCCACTGGCGTCAGTTATCGGATTCGCTAAACCGATGGTGAGTCATATCACGGTGTTTTTGTGAGCTGCACCACCGGGTTTCGGCACGCAATCGCGTCGAAACGGAGCCGTCTGAGATGACACAATGCGTACCAGGAGTAATCAAGATCACAGGTTAGAGTTGGCGTTTCGCAAGCGATTTCGCAGCTGCGCCCGACTCCGAATCTGGCGCAAATCATCCGAATGGCTGAATCCGTTGTGCCACAGCCTATTTCATCGCAGCTGATATAGCGCGTCAATCACATTGCGATTTAACAGAACTGGCGATAGGGCGCGGTCAGTGCCCGGCGTGCAGCAAGCTGCGCAAACCGGATACCGGCTTGGCTGCAACAGGTGAACCGGAGTCGCCGATCACTAACCGTTGTGAGTCGACCCGGGCGACCAGAGCGGCGATGGTCCGCTCGTCAGCAGCAATGAGATCGTCGACCACGGATGCCAATTCGGTCCGATACACCGCTGCCAAGTAGTGATTGCGGCCGTCCCACGGCAACACGATGTCCGCATCGACTTCGGCTGCGCGAGCCGCGAGCAAGTCGATCACGTCGGCGCTGAGCACCGTTGCGTCGACGGCGCACAAAAACGCGTATTTCGCGCCGGCGTCGGCGGCGGCGTGCAGACCTCGGCCGATCGCGGATAGCTGTCCATGCCCTCGTACGTCGTTGCGTACCACCTGCGCCGGAAGCTGGGGCAGCGACTGACCCAGCGTGGCCACCACGAAGACGGGTTGGCACCGCTGCCCGACGACGCTGACTGCGTGCTCGACCATCGTGGTGGGCGCGTGGGAACCGGGCAGCTGCTTCAGGGCCTTGGCGCGGCCCTCCCATGGCGATGCGCCGGCGGCCAGGACCACGCCGGCAAGCGATGCCGGCTCAGCTGTAGTGGACATCTCAGTTGACGGTCCAGGTGTCGCGACCGTGCAGCAATGACTGCAAGGCTGCGCGGTCGGACGGCTTGGACTCTTGGGCGGCCTGGATCTGCGACCGGGCGGCGTCGTCGTAGGTGGGCCGGCTGACCTGCCGGAAAATGCCCATCACGGTGTGCTCGAGGTTCTGCTGCGAGAGCCGGGACAAGGCGTACGCATAGGCGGAATCGTCGGCGTGTGCGTCGTGCACCACGATCTCGCTGACCCCGACGTCCGCCGTCTTCGCCACTTCCAGGCCGTAACCCGAGCGCACGACGCAGTATTCGCCGTTGGCGCCGAACACAATCGGCTCGCCGTGGTGAACGTTGATCACCCGCTCTTCGGCGCCCTCCTTACGCAGCGCGTCGAACGATCCGTCGTTGAAGATTGGGCAGTCCTGCAGGATTTCGACGAGCGCGGCACCCCGGTGCTGGGCGGCAGCGCGCAGCACCTCCGAGAGACCCTTGCGGTCGGAATCCAGCGCGCGCCCAACGAAACTCGCCTCCGCACCCAGTGCCAGCGACACCGGGTTGAACGGCTGGTCCAGCGAGCCCATCGGCGTCGACTTGGTGACCTTGCCGACCTCGGAGGTCGGCGAGTACTGGCCTTTGGTCAGGCCGTAGATCCGGTTGTTGAACAGCAGGATGGTCAGGTTGATGTTGCGCCGCAGCGCGTGGATCAAGTGATTACCACCGATCGACAAGGCGTCGCCGTCGCCGGTGACAACCCAGACCGAGAGGTCTTCACGCGACAGCGCCAGGCCGGTCGCAATCGCCGGCGCCCGGCCGTGGATCGAGTGCAGACCGTAGGTTTCCAGGTAATACGGGAACCGGCTCGAGCATCCGATGCCACTGACGAAGACGATGTTTTCGCGTCGTAATCCCAACTCGGGCAGGAAGTTCCGCATCGTGTTGAGGATGACGTAGTCACCGCATCCAGGACACCAGCGAACCTCCTGGTCGGTGGTGAAGTCCTTGGCCTTCTGCGGTTGGTCCGTAGTGGGCACACGGCCGTGTCCGGACAGCATGTCCGTCAGGCCCAAGTCAGCGCCGATCAGGTCAGTCATAAACCTAGCTCCCTGCTCCAACGGTGGCCGCCGCCAATCTTGCGACCATCGTTTTGTCTTGCTCGATTTCGGCCAGTGTCCCGCTCAGCGCGGCGCGGATCAGACGCCCCACCTCGTCGGCCAAGAAAGCGACACCCTGAACCTTGGTGACCGACTGGACGTCGACCAGGTACTTTCCGCGCAGCAGCAGCGACAGCTGACCCAGGTTCATCTCCGGGCACACCACCTGCGGGTAGCGCCGCAGCACCTCGCCCAGGTTGGGCGGGAACGGGCGCAGATGGCGCAGGTGCGCATGAGCGACCTTGATGTCGTTGCGCCGCGCACGCCGGCAGGCCTCTCCGATCGGACCGTAGGAACTGCCCCATCCGATCAGCAGCAGCTCAGCGTCACCGGTCGGATCGTCGACTTCCAGGTCGGGAACTGAGATTCCGTCGATCTTGGCTTCCCGCAACCGCACCATGAGGTCGTGGTTGGCCGGGTCATAGGAGATGGCGCCGGTCCCGTTGGCAGATTCCAGGCCGCCGATGCGGTGCTCGAGCCCGGGCGTGCCGGGAATGGCGAACAGGCGCGCGAGTGTCTCCGGGTCGCGGGCGTACGGCATGAACGGTTCGTCGGGGTTGGCGAACGTGTGCTGAATCGGTTGCAGGTCATCGACATTGGGGATCCGCCACGGCTCCGAGCCGTTTGCGATCGCGCCGTCGGACAAGATGAGCACCGGGGTGTGGTAGGACACCGCGATGCGCACCGCCTCCAGTGCCACGTCGAAGCAGTCCGACGGCGACCGCGGCGCCAGGACGGCCACCGGCGATTCGCCGTTGCGCCCGTAGAGCGCCTGCAACAGGTCGGCCTGCTCGGTCTTGGTCGGCAGGCCGGTCGACGGCCCCCCGCGCTGCACATCGATGACGATCAGCGGCAACTCGGTCATCACCGCCAGACCGAGTGCTTCGGATTTCAGCGACAGACCGGGGCCCGAGGTACTGGTGACACCGAGCGCACCACCGTAGGAAGCGCCGAGTGCGGCACAGATACCGCTGATCTCGTCCTCGGCCTGGAAGGTCAGCACGTTGAAGTTCTTGTGCTTGGACAGCTCGTGCAGGATGTCCGACGCCGGCGTGATGGGGTAGCTGCCCAGCACGACCTGCAGGTCGGCCAGCTGACCGGCGGTGACGATGCCATAGGACAACGCGGTGTTTCCCGAGATCTGGCGGTATTCACCGGTAGGCAGCTTGGCCGGCGATACCTCGTAGGTGACGGCGAAGGCCTCGGTGGTTTCGCCGTAGTTCCAGCCGGCCTTGAGCGCCAGCACATTCGCCTCGGCAATGTCGGGCTTGCGGCCGAACTTCTCCCGGATGAATCGCTCGCTGGTCTCGATCGGCCGCCCGTACATCCAGGACAGCAGGCCGAGCGCGAACATGTTCTTGGCGCGCTGGCCATCTTTCTTGGTGGCGCCGATGGCCTCGACCGCACCCAGGGTCAGCGTTGTCATCGCGACGGCCTCGACCTTGTAGTCGGACAGTTCACCGGTTTCCAGCGGATTGTTGTCGTAGCCGACTTTGGCGAGGTTGCGCTTGGTGAACTCGTCGGAGTTGGCGATCACCAGGCCGCCGATCGGTAGGTCGGTGATGTTGGCCTTCAGCGCAGCCGGGTTCATCGCGACCAGGACGTCGGGCCGGTCGCCGGCGGTCAGGATGTCGTAGTCGGCGATCTGGATCTGGAACGACGAAACGCCGGGCAAGGTGCCCTGCGGCGCCCGGATCTCGGCGGGATAGCTCGGTTGGGTCGCCAGGTCGTTACCGAAAAGCGCTGCCTCGGAAGTGAATCGGTCGCCGGTGAGCTGCATACCGTCGCCGGAGTCCCCGGCGAAACGGATGACGATCTTTTCCAGTTTCTCTGGTTTTCTCCGTGCGGGCCGCACCTCGTCGGGTCGATGCGAACCCGAATCAGATTCTGACCTGGCTCCGTTTCCGTTCGGACCCACGTCGCCGCCTTCCGTGTAGCTGTTCACCGCCCTGGCATGCCGCCGAAACCGGAGCGAATCGTTCGAGCTCAGCACTGACCGATTTTTATGTCACCGGCAGTACCGATTATTGCACTTTTCTTAGGGATTCGTGGACAGTCGTCTATACCCTCACGCTACCGCTTGTCCGCCAAAGTCCGAGGTCAGACACACGCGGCCGCCGCCAAAAAAGAGGAAGTGTGGCGTTGGTCACTTTTGCTGGGCCAAAAATTCTAAGAACCGATGTTACGCATGAGTAACATTTGCTAGCGATCCGCCTCCCCCATTTGGGGGAGGCCCCCTGCCTGGGCTAACCCGCTATTTCGGGCCGCCTTGGGCCCGGTTTCCGGCATGGCCGCCGCGTACATCACCAAGCCCGCGGCGGCGACGATTCCCAGCGAAGTGAACGCCGCGCGGTAGCCCGCGACAACCACGATCGAGCCGGCGAGGATGTTCGAGACGGCGGCGCCGACACCCCACACCGACGTCAGCGCGCCCAGGCTGACGTTGAACCGCCCCGTGCCATGGGTGAGGTCCTGCACGACGAGCGGGAACAGCGCTCCGAAGATCCCGGCTCCGACGCCATCGAGAACCTGCACACCGACCAGCCAGTAAGGATTGTCCGACAGCGTGTACAGGAAGCCCCGCGCAGTCAGGAAGGCGAACCCGATCAGGAAGATGCGCTTTCTCCCCCAGCTGTCGGCCTTGGCGCCGGCCAGGTAGGCCGTCGGCACCATCACGACCTGGGCGGCCACCACGCACGTCGCCATCAGCGCGGTGCCGACGTCTTTGTTCTGCAGCGCCAGGACCTGCCCCACCAACGGCAGCATCGCGGCGTTGGCGAGATGAAAGGCCACCATTGTCGCCGCAAAAATCAGCAGTCTGCGGTCCCGGAGCAGCGTCGCGAACCCGGACGGCTGCGGGTGCGCAGCGCCTGGCGTGTGATCCATGCCGCGGGCGCGGTCATGGTCGATCGCATCGGCCGGAATCCACAGGGTCGCCGCTACGCTCAGCGCAGCCATGGCCGCCAGCACCCAGAACACCACCGCGGGACCGAAGGAGTAGGCCAGTCCCCCGGTGATGGCGCCGGCGGTCGCGTTGCCGGCGTGGTTGAACGACTCGTTGCGCCCGATTCGCCGGGAGAAGCGTCGGGCGCCGACGACACCGAGGGTGATCGCCGCCAGCGCCGGAGCGAAGACCGACCCAGCGATCCCGGTCAGCGCCTGCAGCGCCGAGATCACCGCAAAATGCGGCAGCAGCGGCATGGCCAGTGTTCCGGCGGTGACGGTCAACGCGCCGGCGACGATCAGCGCGCGCTTGGCCGAGGCGCGGTCCACCAGTGCACCGACCGGCGTCTGTGCGGCGATGGCAGCGATGCCGCCGATCCCCATCACGAACCCGATCGAGGCCTGATCCCAGTGATGGGTCAGCAGCAGATAGATCGACAGGTACGGGCCGAGGCCGTCGCGGACATCGGCCAGGAAGAAATTCGACAGATCCAGCGCATGAGCGACCCGACCGGGTACCGCGTCAGCGGCGCTCAATGTCTAACTGACGAGCAGGCTGTCAGGCGCTCTTGTCACGACGCTCGGCGCGCGAGGGCTTGCGCGGCACGATCGTCGGCAACACGTTGTCCTGCACGGTCTCCTTGGTCACCACGACCTTGGCGACGTCGTCGCGGCTCGGGATGTCGTACATCACCGGCAGCAGGACCTCTTCCATGATCGCGCGCAGCCCACGAGCACCGGTGCCACGGTGAATCGCCTGCTCGGCGATCGCCTCTAGGGCATCCTGGCTGAACTCGAGTTCGACGTTGTCCATTTCGAACAGTCGGGTGTACTGCTTGACCAGCGCGTTCTTGGGCTCGGACAGAATCGTGACCAGCGACTCCTTGTCCAGGTTCGTCACCGACGCGACCACCGGCAGACGCCCGATGAACTCGGGAATCAGGCCGTACTTGATCAGGTCCTCCGGCATGACCTCGGCGAAGTGGTCGGTGGTGTCGATCTCGGCCTTGGAGCGCACTTCAGCTCCGAAGCCCAGCCCACGCTTGCCGACGCGGTCGGAGACGATCTTCTCCAGACCGGCGAACGCACCCGCCACGATGAACAAGACATTGGTCGTGTCGATCTGGATGAACTCCTGGTGCGGGTGCTTGCGACCGCCCTGGGGCGGCACCGATGCCTGCGTGCCTTCCAGGATCTTCAGCAGCGCCTGCTGCACGCCTTCACCGGAGACATCGCGGGTGATCGACGGGTTCTCGCTCTTACGGGCGATCTTGTCGACCTCGTCGATGTAGATGATGCCGGTCTCGGCCCGCTTGACGTCATAGTCGGCGGCCTGGATCAGCTTGAGCAGAATGTTCTCGACGTCTTCACCGACGTAACCGGCCTCAGTCAGCGCGGTGGCATCGGCGATCGCAAAGGGGACGTTGAGCATCTTGGCCAGGGTCTGGGCCAGGTAGGTCTTTCCGCAACCGGTCGGCCCCAGCATCAGAATGTTGGACTTGGTCAGCTCAACCGACTCACTGGAGCGGGATTCGCGACCTTTCTCACCGGCCTGAATTCGCTTGTAGTGGTTGTAGACCGCGACGGCCAGCGTCCGCTTGGCGGTGTCCTGGCCGATGACGTAGCCCTCCAGGAACTCCCGGATCTCGGCGGGCTTGGGTAACTCGTCGAGTTTTACGTCGTCGGCGTCGGCAAGTTCCTCCTCGATGATCTCATTGCACAGGTCTATGCATTCATCGCAGATATACACGCCAGGCCCCGCAATAAGCTTTTTGACCTGCTTCTGGCTCTTCCCGCAGAACGAGCACTTAAGCAAGTCGCCGCCGTCTCCGATGCGCGCCATGGTGCTGGGGGCCTACTTCCTGTTCACCGTGTTGGTTGTGCTGTTTCGCGTGTAATTCCCGACGCTACCCGCTTGCTCCACGGCGATGCGACCGATAGAGGTGAATAGCGTCGGTGATATTCGTGTTGTGCGCCTGAAGATATCGCTTGGGACGCCCCGACGCTTGGCGGGCGCGCCGCCGTGTCGCGGACGTTATGCGACTGAGAGATAGACGTGCCCGGCAGTTCTGTCGGGACCGCTATGGCCGACGATACCGGGTCGACCGCCGGAGGGGGTCAGGCGATTGAACTCGGCTCACCGCACTGAGCCGTCCAGTCACCATTGACAACCGGGCAGCCAGTGAACCGGACTGCGCGAGAGCCAATTAGGCCGTCGATGCCGAGAGCTTGCGGTACTCCAGGACGGTGTCGATGATCCCGTAGTCCTTCGCCTCGGCAGCGGTCAGAATCTTGTCCCGGTCAGTGTCCTTGCGGACGACCGCGGCGTCTTTGTTGGTGTGGTGCGCCAGCGTCGTCTCCATCAGCGTGCGCATCCGCTCGATCTCCGCGGCCTGAATCTCCAAGTCGGAGAACTGGCCCTGGATCACCCCGGCCAGCGACGGCTGGTGAATCAAAATACGGGCGTTAGGCAGCGCCATCCGCTTACCTGGGCTACCCGCGGCCAGCAGCACCGCCGCGGCAGAGGCGGCCTGGCCCAGGCAGACCGTCTGGATGTCGGCCCGGACGTACTGCATGGTGTCGTAGATCGCCATCAACGACGTGAAACTGCCGCCGGGCGAGTTGATGTACATCGTGATGTCGCGGTCGGGGTCCAGCGACTCCAGCACCAGCAACTGAGCCATCACATCGTTGGCCGACGCGTCGTCGACCTGGACACCGAGGAAAATGATGCGTTCCTCGAACAGCTTGTTGTACGGGTTCGACTCTTTGACACCCCAGCTGGAGTGTTCGACGAAGGACGGCAGAATGTAGCGCGCCTGCGGCTGGGTCTCGGGGTTCATTCGGCTTCTCCGGTGATGTGAGCGGCGCGGGTGATGATGTGGTCGACGAATCCGTATTCGAGCGCTTCGGGTGCGGTGAACCACCGGTCGCGATCGGAATCGGCCACGATGCGCTCCATGGACTGGCCGGTGAATTCGGCGTTGAGCCGGAACATCTCTTTCTTGATGACCGTGAACTGCTCGGCCTGGATCGCGATGTCGGCCGCGCTACCGGTGACCCCGCCCAGCGGCTGGTGCATCAGGATGCGCGCGTGCGGCAGCGCATAGCGCTTGCCCTTGGTGCCGGCGGCCAGTAGGAACTGGCCCATCGACGCGGCCATGCCCATGCCGTAGGTCGCGACATCACAGGGCGCCAGCACCATGGTGTCGTAGATCGCCATGCCGGCGCTGATGGAGCCGCCCGGCGAGTTGATGTAGAGGTGGATGTCTTTGGTCGAGTCCTCCGCGGCGAGCAGCAGAATCTGTGCGCACAGCCGGTTGGCGATGTCGTCGTCGACCTGCGAACCCAGGAAGATGATGCGCTCGGAGAGCAAACGCTCATAAACCGAGTCGGTGAGGTTCAGACCCAGCGCGCTGGCGCGCATTTCAGTCCCACGGCTCACAGTGGGTTACCTGCTTTCTCGAGTTCCTTATTCACCGACACTAACCAACCGAGGCCGTCGAAGACTCCCCGAAGTCCCTGCTGTTCGCTCACAGCGTCACTTCGTGTCGCCCGATGGCTCCTCCGACGACGCGTCGGCCTCGTCAGCGTCCTCGTCTTCCGTGTCCTCGAAGTCCTCGACGTCCTGCACATCGCGGGTGCCGAAGAACTCGGAGGTGTCGATCACGTTTCCGTCGGTGTCGCTGACCGTGGCCGCCTCCACCGCCGCGGCGATGGTCTTGCCCCGGCGCACATCGGCGAACATCGCCGGCAGCTGGTTCTGCTGCTGCAGGTAGCCGAGCAGTTCCTGCGGCTGGATGCCGTACTGCCGCGAGGTCATCACCAACCGCTCGGTCAGGTCATCCTGGCCGACCTGGATATCGAGGTCGTCGCCGAGCGCGTCGAGCAGCAGCTGCGTCTTGATGGCCTTCTCCGCCTCGGTGCGGGCGTCGGCGTCGAACTTCTCGCGCGTGGTGCCTTGCTTTTCGAGAGCCTCGGCGAGCTTGGCGTCGTCGTGGTCCAGGCCGTGCAGCGCGTTGTGGATGGTGTTGTCCACCTGGGCCTGCACGATCGCTTCCGGCAGCGGCATGTCGACGCCCTCCAGCAAGGCTTCCAGCGCGGCGGTGCGGATCTGTTCGGCCTGCTGCACGCGCTTGACCCGGCTGACCTGTTCGACCAGGTTGGCTTTC
The DNA here is from genome assembly GCA_963762535.1 of uncultured Actinomycetota bacterium. Lineage (GTDB taxonomy): Bacteria > Actinomycetota > Actinomycetes > Mycobacteriales > Mycobacteriaceae > Mycobacterium. The sequence goes on along the minus strand of CAVXKX010000017.1, from coordinate 346,473 downwards.
AGCTCGTCGATCGTGTCGAATTCGCTTGCCATTTGGGCGAATTCGTCATCGGCTTCGGGCAGCTCACGTTCTTTGACCGAGCCGACGGTAACGGTGACCTCCGCCTCTTTACCGGCATGCGGGCCGGCGGCCAGCTCCGTGGTGAAGACTTTCGATTCCCCGGCCGACATGCCGACCAGCGCCTCGTCGAGGCCGTCGATGAGCTGACCGGAGCCGACCTCGTGCGACAGGCCCTGCGTCGAAGCCTCCGGCAACGTCCTCGCCGTCGATGGTGGCCGACAGGTCGATCGAGACGAAGTCGCCGGTCGCGACGGGCCGCTCGACCCCGGTCAGGGTGCCGAACCGGGCGCGCAACGACTGCAGTTCTTTGTCGACATCCTCATCGCTGACCTGGATCGGGTCGACGCTGATCTTCAGCGCGCTGAGATCCGGCAGGGGGAAGTCGGGTCGTACGTCGACCTCGGCGGTGAAGACCAGCTCCTCGCCGTACTCCTTCTTGGTGACATCGATCTCGGGCTGACCGAGCGGCCGCACGTCGGATTCGGTGACGGCCTGGCCGTAGCGGCTGGGCAGCGCTTCGTTGATGACCTGGTCGAGGATTGCTTCCTTGCCGACCCGCGCCTCCAGCAGCTTGGCGGGAGCCTTGCCCGGCCGGAATCCCGGGAGCCGCACCTGCTTGGCGAGCTGCTTGTAGGCCCGGTCGAACTCTGGCTGCAGCTCCTTGAATGGCACCTCTACGTTGATGCGAACCCGGGTGGGGCTCAACTGCTCGACGGTGCTCTTCACGCGTGTGCTCCTTGATCGTGCTGACGGTCGTGTACTGCTCAAGCCGGTTGGGTTTGGCGCGCCAGTCGGGGTGACAGGATTTGAACCTGCGGCCTTCCGCTCCCAAAGCGGATGCGCTACCAAGCTGCGCTACACCCCGCGGTGACCACGCGATCCTACGGCCACGGCTTGCCAGCGCTGTACTGGCCTCACGACCAGGTCACGGGACGGCAACATTTGGATTTGATGTCTGCCGCGCCGTAAAGTCGCGCTCGACTAACACACGCGGGCGTAGCTCAATGGTAGAGCCCTAGTCTTCCAAACTAGCTACGCGGGTTCGATTCCCGTCGCCCGCTCCAAGCCAGGCACGGGCGACCGGGGCCGACTAGGCTAAGAACGCTTAGCAGGCCAACGACGGCCGTCAGGCCGGCGTACGCAGCCGGAGGCCGAACAGGCCGCCGGCGAAGCTGAGGAGGCCGACCCATTCAGCATCCGAGCGCCACGGCTGACATCCAGATTCATGGCACCTGCGCGGCCCCTTACCAGGGAGTGCGCGACGCGTTCGCCGAGAACTTCCTGCAGGGCAAGGAAATCGGTGCGGCGGTCGCCGCCTGGGTGGACGACGAACTGGTCGTCAACCTGTGGGCCGGCTCGGCCGACGAGGCCGGCACCCGCCCGTGGCAGGTGGACACGCTGTCGACCGTCCTGTCCGGCACCAAGGGCCTGACCAGCACCTGCGTCCATCAGCTCATCGAGCGTGGCGAACTCGATCTCAACGCACCGGTGGCCCGTTACTGGCCCGAGTTCGGCAGAGCCGGCAAACACGACATCACCCTGGCCATGGTGATGAGTCACCGGTCCGGTGTGATCGGGCCTCGTCAGCGGATGGACTGGAAACAAGTCACGGACTGGGATCTGGTGTGCGAACGACTCGCCGCGGCCGAACCGTGGTGGGAGCCGGGGACCGCGCAGGGCTACCACATGACGACCTTCGGGTTCATCCTGGGCGAGGTGTTCCGCCGGGTCACTGGTGGCACGGTCGGTCAGTACCTGCGCACCGAGATCGCCGAACCGCTCGGTGCCGAGCTTTTCATCGGCACGCCACGCACTGAGCAACACCGTTGCGCCGACCGGATCGCCAAGCCGCACATCCGGCAGATGCTGGCCGACGTGCACGCTCCGGGTTACCCCACGACGCTGGCCGAACACCCGAAGGCGGGGCTGGCCGTGTCGATGGGGTTCGCGCCCGACGACGAGGTGGGTTCAAACGATCTGGACCTGTGGCGCGAACTCGAATTTCCGGGAACCAACGGGCAAGTGTCGGCGCTGGGTCTGGCGACGTTCTACAACGCGTTGGCGCAGGAGAAACTGCTCAGCCGCAAACACATGGATCTGATCCGGGTCTCGCAGGGCGGCCTGGAGACCGATCTGGTCCTCGGCCCACGCGTCGCCGACCACGGCTGGGGCCTGGGATACATGCTCAACCAGCGTCGCGTCAACGGGCCCAATCCGTCGATCTTCGGCCACGGCGGGCTCGGTGGCTCCTTCGGTTTCGTCGACCTGGAGAACCGGATCGCTTACGCCTACGTGATGAACCACTTCGACGCCACGAAGGCCAACGCCGATCCGCGAAGTGTCGTCATGAGCAACGAGATCTACCGGGTTCTCGGCGCAGAAATGCCTTGAACCGCCGGTAGTTACGACGAGTCGCTGCCCCCACCGGAGTTGCTTCCGCCTGGCGAGTCGCTGCCACCGGAATCGCTTGACCCCGACGAGTCGCCGCCGCCGGAGTGCCGCTCGATTCCGAACCCGCGACGATCCACCCGCGTCGGACGGCCCGTCAGATCCCGGACCGGCGGCCTCCGGACCGGAAGCATTCCCGTTGGATCCTGGGGTCCCGCTGTCCGGCCCTGAAGCGCCAGGTCCGCTCGGGATCATGGCCGCCGGGCTGTCCGCCAGGCTCCGCCAGGATCATGGGCGCCAGGGTCGTGCCCGCCTGGCTCGCCAGGTCCACCAGGTCCGCCAGGACCTCCGGGCCGCCGGGGTCATGGCCGCCTGGTCCACCCGGCTCGTGTCCCCCTGGCCCGTGGCCGCCGTGCCCGCCCTGGCCACCACCCGGTTCATGTCCCCCGGGGCCGCCCGGGTCGCTTGGTTCTCCGGGTCCGCCGGGCCCTGGGCTCCGGTCCGCCGGTCCTGGGCCACCCGGTCCACCCGGTACACCGGGTCCTGGACCGCCGGGGCCACCTGGATGACCGATGATCGGTGGCCGCTGGACGATCGTCGGTCCGTTGTTGTTCACGTTCGGGGGCATGACCGAGTTGCCGTGGCAGGCGTTCGGATCCCAGTTGGTTCCCCACGATGGGTCCCAGGAGTCGCCGGGGCACCAGTTCGGTCCGGGTTGTGCGTGAGCGTCGACGATGCCGCCCAATCCAAAAGCTGCGGCCATCGCTGCCGACGCGATGACGTAGCTGGCGAACTTGTTCATTTGCTATGCGTACCTGACCAGGCTATGGGCCCGCCCAGCGGGACCTGTTTGCCGGATGAGACGTCGGCGGCTTCCCTATCGGCAGGTCTGGCAGGTCGGACCAGAACCGCCATTCGCATCCGTGCCGCCCCCAACCACGGGTTCGGCGTCAGTTCGCTGGGCGCCGTCGTCGCCACCCGATGCGGCGACCCCCATTCGCCTCCGCGCCACCCATCGGGCCGCCGTCGCCCCGATGCGGCGTCACCTCCGGACCCATCGCCGCCGTCGGGGCGTCGCCACCCCCAGACGGGTCGGCCCCACCCGATGCGCCATCGCTCCCTGATGGGTCACCCCCGTCGTCTCCGCTGGACCCATCAGCTCCACTGGACGCGTCGTCACCGCCCGATGCGTCTGTATCCGGGCCAAGGCGCCATTGTGACGTGGGGCTTGCCTGAGCTTGAGCCTCGACGCCACCGGCAAAATGAGCTGTGCCCAGAACGGCGGTGAGGGCTGCTATCGCAACCGCGAAACGTAGCGAAGTTTGCACATCACTTTCTATACCAAACCCGTTCGCCTTTTGTACAACCGTTGTTCATCACCCCCGCATCCGGCCCGCTACGTCTGGCAGGTCGGACACCAAAAGAGGTTACGGCCCTCCAATTCCGCTGTGCGAATTGATGTTCCGCATATCCGGCATGGGTCTCCTGCCCGCCGATACACATAGGTTCGCGGCCGCCCGGGCCCATAGGACGGCGGGCCATGGTCATGTTCGGGCCGAACCGTGATGATCTTGCCGCGTCGTACCCCGACTTTCATCAGCGCGACCAAGTCAGTCCACGCCTCGGCGAACTCCGCGTCACCGATCCCCCGCCCGGGGCGGTACGGATCGATGCCGTGACGGAACAACAGCTCGTTGCGGTAAACATTGCCGACGCCGGCGATGATGGTCTGGTCCATGAGCAACGCGCCGATTGGCCTGCGCGACTTGGTGATCCGCTCCCAGGGCCATGCGGGATCGGCGTCACGGCGAAGCGGGTCGGGCCCCAACCGTGCGACGACGTCGGCGACGTGAGCTTCGTCGATGACTTCACACACCGTGGGCCCGCGCAAATCAGTGCCGTATTCGGTGCCGACCATGCGCATGCGCACCGCCCCGACGGGTTCGGGCGCCCCGCCGTCGGCCGGGTTCGCCCATTCGGTGAATTTGCCGTACAGGCCGAGGTGGACATGCACGATCGCACCGCTGGCGTAGTGATGGAACAGGTGCTTGCCCCAAGCGGTCGCCCGTCGTAGCACCTGACCGTCGATCTGGGATGCCTCAGCAACGAATCGGCCTTGCGGACTCGAGACCACGACCGGGGCGCCCCCGAAGCGACGCTGATGCAGCCGGGCCAGTCGGTGAAGGGTATGCCCCTCCGGCACGCCGACTACTCGCTGCCGGCGCCGGGCACCGGCGGGGCCTGGTGAGTGCGCTCGTACTCTTCGAGAATGTCGATACGCCGTTGGTGGCGTTCGGCTTTCGACCACGGAGTGGTCAAGAACGCATCAACGATTGCCAGCGCTTCCGGTACGGTGTGCATGCGGGCACCTATGCCGATCAGCTGGGCATTGTTGTGTTGGCGGGCCAACGACGCGGTCTCGACGCTCCACCCCAGCGCGCAGCGCGCTCCCGGAACTTTGTTGGCCGCGATCTGCTCACCATTACCCGATCCGCCCAGCACGATGCCCAGGCTGTCCGGATCGGCCACCGTCCGCAAAGCGGCGGCGATGCAGAACGCCGGATAGTCGTCCTCGGCGTCGTAGGTATAGGCGCCGCAGTCGATCGGTTCGTGCCCAGTCTCTTTGAGGTGATCGATGATCTGCTGTTTGAGTTCGTAACCAGCGTGATCGGATCCGAGGTAGACGCGCATGACGGTGATCCTGCACCGCCGAACGGATTTAGTCGAACTCAGGTGCCTCGGTGCGGGTGCGCTTGAGTTCCCAGAAGTGCGGGTAGGCCGCGAACGTCACCGACGCGTCCCACAGCTTGCCGGCCTCTTCGCCGCGCGGAATCTTCGACAGCACCGGGCCGAAAAACGCCGTCCCGTTGATGTGAATGGTTGGTGTGCCGACGTCGTCGCCGACCGCGTCCATACCGGCGTGGTGGCTCTTGCGCAGCGCTTCGTCGTAGGCCTCACTGGTCGCCGCGTCGGCGAGCTCAGCCGGCAAGTTCAGCTCCTCGAGCGACTGCTTGATGACCTCGTCGAGGTCTTTGTTGCCCTCGTTGTGGATCCGGGTGCCCATCGCTTTGTACAGCGGCGCCAACACCTCGGAGCCGTGCGCCTGCTCGGCCGCGATCGCCACCCGCACCGGGCCGAACGCCTTGGTCAGCCTCTCCTTGTATTCCGAGGGAAGGTTCTCGCGATTCTCGTTGAGCACCGCCAGGCTCATCACCTGGAAGTTCACCGTGATATCGCGGACCTTTTCCACTTCCAAGATCCAACGCGAGGTGATCCATGCCCACGGGCACAGCGGGTCGAACCAGAAATCGGCGACTGACTTCTCGGACATGCTCAGATCCTCTCGTCAACGGTCGGCTAGCCGTCCAGCACAACCCTAGCCGCGACGGTCCCATTCCCGCCGTTGGGATTGCTCCGCCTAAGTTAGAGACGTGGTACTCCCCAACCTCACCCGTGACCAGGCCGTCGAGCGCGCCGCGCTGCTTACCGTCGACAGCTACCGAATCGACTTGGACCTCACCGACGGCAACGGCCAGCCGGGCGAACGCACATTCCGCTCGACTACGACCGTGCAGTTCGACGCGCTCGCCGGCTCCGACACCGTGATCGACATCGCCGCCGACACCGTGCGCAGCGCCACCCTCAATGGCCGCGACCTCGACATTTCCGCCTACGACGAGTCGACCGGTATCGCGCTGAGTGGGCTGGCCGAACACAACGTCGTGGTGGTTGACGCCGACTGCCGCTACTCCAACACCGGCGAGGGACTGCACCGATTCGTCGACCCGGTCGACAGCGAGGTGTATCTGTACTCGCAATTCGAAACCGCTGATGCCAAGCGGATGTTCGCATGCTTCGACCAGCCCGACCTGAAAGCGACCTTCGACGTGTCGGTGACCGCGCCGCAGCACTGGCAGGTCGTGTCCAACGGGGCCACGGTGAGCGCTGTCGACGGTGTGCACTCGTTCGCCACCACCGCGAAGATGAGCACCTATCTGGTCGCGCTGATCGCCGGCCCGTACGCCCGCTGGGACGACGTCTACCGCGACGAGCACGGCGAGATCCCGCTCGGGTTGTTCTGCCGCGCGACACTGGCCGAGTTCATGGACCCCGAGCGGCTGTTCACTCAGACCAAGCAAGGTTTTGGCTTCTACCACAAGAACTTTGGAGTTCCGTACGCGTTCGGCAAATACGACCAGTTGTTCGTGCCGGAGTTCAACGCGGGCGCGATGGAGAACGCCGGGGCAGTTACGTTCTTGGAAGACTACGTCTTTCGCAGCAAGGTGACCCGGGCGTCCTACGAGCGGCGTGCCGAGACGGTGCTGCACGAGATGGCGCACATGTGGTTCGGTGACCTGGTCACCATGCGGTGGTGGGACGACTTGTGGCTCAATGAGTCTTTTGCCACCTTCGCGTCGGTGCTGTGCCAGAGCGAGGCGACCGAGTTCACCGAGGCGTGGACGACGTTCGCCAACGCCGAAAAGTCTTGGGCCTACCGGCAAGACCAGTTGCCATCGACGCATCCGGTGGCCGCCGACATTCCTGACCTGGCCGCCGTCGAGGTCAACTTCGACGGCATCACCTACGCCAAGGGCGCCAGTGTGCTCAAGCAGCTGGTTGCCTACGTCGGGCTCGAGCACTTCTTGGCCGGGCTGCGGGACTACTTCCGGGCCCACGCGTTCGGCAACGCCACCTTCGACGACCTGCTCGCCGCGCTCGAGAAAGCCTCCGGCCGCGACCTGTCCGACTGGGGCCGGCAGTGGCTGAAAACGACTGGGCTCAACACACTTCGGGCGGACTTCGACGTCGACGCAGACGGCCGGTTCACCCGGTTCGCCGTGGCCCAGAGCGGCGCCGCGCCCGGCGCCGGCGAAACGCGGGTGCATCGGCTCGCGATCGGCATCTACGACGACGATGGCAGCGGAAAGCTGACCCGGTCGCATCGCGAAGAACTCGACATCTCCGGGCCGAGTACTGAAGTTGCTGCGCTGGTCGGCGTTTCGGCGGGCCGACTGGTTCTGGTCAACGACGACGATCTGACCTACTGCTCGCTGCGGCTGGACTCCGGATCGCTGGACACCGCGTTCGGCCGCATCGCTGACATCTCCGAGCCCCTACCGCGAACGTTGGTGTGGTCGGCGGCGTGGGAGATGACCCGCGACGCCGAGCTGCGTGCCCGCGATTTCGTATCGCTGGTGTCCGGCGGCATTCAGGCCGAGACCGAAGTCGGCGTCGCGCAGCGGCTACTGCTGCAGGCGCAGACCGCGCTGGGCTCCTACGCCGACCCCGGGTGGGCGCGTTCGCAAGGCTGGCCGGCGTTCGCCGACCGGCTGCTGGAATTGGCCCGCGGCGGCGCCCCCGGTTCAGACCATCAGCTGGCGTTCGTCAACGCGCTGTGCACATCGGTGCTCTCGCCGCAGCATGTGTCGGTGCTGAGCGACCTGCTCGAGCGCGATCCCTCCGAGTTGGGCCTGGCCGGGCTGACGGTCGACACCGATCTGCGTTGGCGCATCGTCACTGCGCTGGCCGCCGCCGGTGCGATCGACGCCGACGGCCCGCCGACGCCGTTCATCGATGCCGAGGTTCAGCGCGACCCGACTTCTGCCGGCAAACGGCTTGGCGCCCAGGCCGCCACCGCCCGACCGCAATCGGCCGTCAAGGAAGCGGCGTGGATAACCGTGACCGAAGACGACGCGCTGGCCAACATCACCGCGCGCTCGATCATCGGCGGATTTTACGAACCGGGTCAGGCCGAACTGCTCCAGCCGTTCACCGAGCGCTACTTCGCGGCGATACCGGGCGTGTGGCAGCGACGTTCCAGCGAGGTCGCACAGACGGTGGTGATCGGCCTGTACCCATCGTGGGACATCAGCGACGAAGGCATAGCCGCCGCCGACGCATTCCTCGCCGACCCCGGATTGCCTGCAGCACTGCGGCGACTGGTGCTCGAGGGCCGCGCCGGGGTCGAAAGGTCGCTACGGGCACGACGATTCGACGGTGACTGCGAAGCCTGACAGAGGCGGCACGGCCGCCGAATCAAGCTGGAGCAATGCCGGCGCTGGTCACCCGGACCGCGCTGACAAGACCGTCGATCAGGTGGCCGTCCTTGAACGATGCCGCCGCTGCGGCCACGCCGAGTGGCGCGGCCGACTCGGCCCCACGGCCGCGGACCGCTGAGCCGTAGACCACCTCGATCACGTGCTGATTCGGTGACACGGCGATCAGCACCGCGTCATTCGGTGTCGGCACCTTCGCCAGGATCTCGCGCGCCCGCGCACCGGTGTCGCTGCCCAGGTCGCCGATGTAAACCGCAAAGCGCGCACCCGCGGCCCGCGACCCGTAGGTCAGCGCGTCGTCGAGGGTGACCAGGTCGTTGATCGGGAACGGGTAGTGCACCGAGAGTTCGCCGGGTTCGGTGACAGCAGAGATGCGGCCACTGGAAGTGATCGCCGAGCCGTGCGCCAGCTCGGCGGGCGTGATTGTTGCTACCTCACCACCTGCCACTTGCGCCACCTCCCACGCTGAATTCGGCTCCCCCATGGCCATGGCCCCCGTGACCGACGGCCTCGTCGGTAGCGGCCCACAGGATCGGCGGATGGGTCCAGGGCTCCGACAGCTGGTAGCTCGCTGCGTGTGGCCCCTTGCGTGACCAGATCAGTGCCACCAGCAGGGCCGTCAGCAGCAGTGGGATGCCCAGTAACAACATGTGGATTTCCATCGTGCTCACGCCGCAAACCGTATCCCACCGGCGACTCGACAGCTACGCCGCGCCTTCGCCGAGGTAGCGCGCCCACGACGGGTCGAGGTCCTTGACCGTCGACAGCAGCCGCCAATGCTGGCCCTTGGGTGGGGTGGGCGCCATCCGCAACGTCCACCCCAGCTCGGCCAGCAACTTGTCGCCCTTGCGGTGGTTGCACGTCGAGCAGCAGGCCACGCAGTTCTCCCACGAATGACCGCCGCCGCGGCTGCGCGGCACCACATGGTCGACGGTATCGGCCTTGGCTCCGCAGTAGGCGCAGCAGAACCGGTCGCGATGCATCAGGGCCGCGCGGGTCATCGGGACCCGGGCCCGGTAGGGCACCCGGACGAACGTGCGCAAGCGGATCACCGACGGCACCGCGATCGACCTCGTCGCGGAGTGGACGACGGGACCGGTCGGGTCCTCGTGCACCACGTCGGCCTTGCCGCAGATCAGCATGATGATCGCCCGCCGGACCGGCAGCGCCGTCAGTGGTTCGTAGGTTGAGTTCAGCAACAGCACCCGCCGGCGATTCCAGATGGATCCGGCGTCATGCAAAACCTGGGCAGAGGTATCGACGTTTTGAACGCTGTGCAGGGTTGAGCCGGTCGCGTGCCCGTTGAGGCCTGCCGCCGCACCCGAACTGTGGTGGCTGCGGCGTTTTGTGCGCTGCGCCATGCGTCCTCCGCCGACCAGTCCACCACGATTCGTCGGCGAGTGCACGCCAAATTGGCCGGTGTTGGCTGGTCAATCCGGTGAATACCCGGTAGCGAGCGGCGTGACCAAGGTTCACATGTCGCTCAGCGGCCCGCTCAGGGGATAGCCCACAATGGAGGCGATGGGACAACCACAAGAGACCTTCTACGACGCCGTCGGCGGTGCGGATACGTTCCACGCGATCGTGGCGCGCTTCTACGAGTTGGTCGCCGAGGACGAAATTCTGCGACCGCTATACCCCGAAGACGACCTCGCGGGCGCCGAGGAACGGCTGCGGATGTTCCTCGAGCAGTACTGGGGTGGCCCGCGGACCTATTCCGATCAGCGCGGCCATCCCCGACTGCGGATGCGCCACGCGCCGTTCCAGATCGGGCCGTTCGAGCGCGACGCCTGGCTGCGGTGCATGCACACCGCGGTCGCATCAATCGACTCGGCAACCCTTGACGACGCACATCGCAAGGCGCTGCTCGACTACCTGGAAATGGCGGCACACTCCATGGTCAATTCGCCGTTCTGATGAGTGGACAACAGCAGCGGCCGTGGTGGGCGGATGCCGTGTTCTACCAGGTCTATCCGCGATCATTCGCCGACAGCAACGGTGACGGCGTCGGCGACATCGATGGTGTGGCGGCGCAGTTGGACTATCTGGGCCGCCTAGGCGTCAACTCGATCTGGTTCAGCCCGATCATGGTGTCGCCCATGGCCGATCACGGCTACGACGTGTCGGACCCCCGCGATATCGATCCGCTGTTCGGCAGCCTGGAGGCCCTGGAACGACTGATCGGTGCGGCGCATCAACGCGGGATCAAGATCACCATGGACTTGGTGCCCAACCACACCAGCTCGCAACATCCGTGGTTCGGCGAGGCGCTGGCCGCTGAGCCAGGCAGCGCTGCCCGCGACCGCTATATCTTTCGCGACGGGCGCGGAACCGGTGGCGATGAGCCGCCGAACAATTGGCAGTCGGTGTTCGGCGGGCCGTCGTGGACGCGGGTCGTCGAACCCAACGGCGAGCCGGGCCAGTGGTATCTGCACCTCTTCGATGTCGAACAGCCGGACCTCAATTGGGACAACCCCGAGGTTTTCGACGACCTCGAAAAGACGCTGAGGTTCTGGTTGGAGCGCGGCGTCGACGGCTTCCGCATCGATGTCGCACACGGGATGGCCAAACCCCCGGGCCTTCCCGATACCGATGTCGAAATGCGGCCACGGATGCTCAGCGACGGCGATCCCCGCTTCAACCATCCCAATGTGCATGCAATTCACCGCAATATCCGGCGAGTGATGAACGACTACCCGGACGCGGTGACGATCGGCGAAGTGTGGGTCTTCGACAACGCCAGCTGGGCCGAGTACGTCCGCGCCGACGAATTGCACCTGGGCTTCAATTTCCGGCTGGTGCGAGCCGAATTCGACCCCACCGAGATCCACGACGCAATCGAGAACACGTTGACTGCAGCGGCGATGGAGAATGCCACTCCGACTTGGACGTTGGAAAACCATGATGTCGTCCGAGCACCCACCCGCTACGGCGGCGGCGATATCGGATTGGACCGGGCGCGCGCCATGGCGCTGCTGGCTCTCGCCCTGCCCGGAGCCGTATTCCTCTACAACGGCCAGGAACTGGGCCTGCCCAATGTCGAATTGCCCGACGAAGCGCTGCGCGATCCCACCTGGGAACGCTCCGGGCACACCGTCCGCGGCCGCGACGGCTGCCGCATCCCGATTCCGTGGCGCGGCGACACGCCACCATTCGGTTTCTCCACGTCGACCGACACCTGGTTGCCGATACCGCCGGAGTGGAAGTCGCTCACCGTGGACAAGCAACTGCTCGACCCAGACTCGACGTTGTCGTTCTTCGAGCGTGCTCTCGAAATACGCCGCAACCGTGTCGAATTCAACGGCGAGGGCATCGAGTGGCTGCAATCCCCTCGCGACACACTTGCCTTCGCCCGCGGCGATGACGGGCTGCGCTGCGTACTCAACGCCGGCAAGCAGCCCAATACCGCTTCCGGATGGCGAGCCGATTCTGACCAGCGCACCGCTGGTCGACGGGAAGCTACCGCCGAACGCGGCGGCGTGGCTGGTGGCGTCGTCGGCGTCCCGCGAGTAGCGCATGGCTGCGCGTGTCTCTATACATAACGCATGACGTATGAATGGGCAGTCATCGGCGCCGGGCCCGCCGGCATCGCAGCCGTGGGGAAACTTCTCGATCACGGCGTGCCCGACAAGGACATCGCCTGGATCGATCCCCATTTTGCGGCAGGCGATATCGGCGCGAAGTGGCGGTCGGTGTCCAGTAACACAAAGGTCGGAGCCTTTCTGGAATATCTGAATGACGCCAGGGCTTTTCGGTTCTCCGAAGCACCCCCGATGCCGCTGGTCGAAACAGACCCCGATGAAACCTGCGCACTCGCCCTGGTCGCCGACCCGTTGACGTGGATCACCGGACACCTTCGGGAGCGGGTGGACACCGTCGAAACAACGGCCACCAACCTGGTACTGCAGAACAGGCAGTGGCGGATCGAGACACAGCAGCAGGACCTGACGTCCTCCAATGTGATCCTGGCGGTCGGGGCGACCCCGAAGAAGCTCAATTACCCCGATTTGCAAGGGATTCCGCTGGAGGTCGCCCTCGACCCGGAAAAGCTTGCCGACGAACCGCTGGAGAACGCCACGGTCGCGGTGTTCGGGTCGTCGCACTCGTCGATGATCGTGCTTCCGCACCTGCTACGCCACCCAGTGGCGAAAGTCATCAATTTCTACCGCAGTCCGCTCAAATATGCTGTCTACTTGGAGGATTGGATCCTCTTCGACGATTCTGGCCTCAAAGGCCGGGCAGCGGTCTGGGCCCGCGAGAATATCGACGGGCAGCTTCCGGACCGTCTGGAGCGCTGCCTGGTCGACGGCCCGGACTTCGACAGCAAGCTCGACGAGTGCGACCTCGCGGTGTACACGGTTGGCTTCGACCGCCGGACACTGCCCGAAACTAGACAATGGGGTCAGCTTGATTACAACTCCGACAACGGCATTCTGGCTCCGGGACTCTTCGGGATCGGGATCGCGTTTCCCCAGCGAGCGGTCGACCGCTACGGCTACGTCGAATACCGGGTGGGGCTGAAGAAATTCATGGATTACCTCCATGAGGTGCTGCCGTTGTGGCTGCACTACTCCACGTAGTCAGAGCAACACGACTGCCGGGTCGCCGCGACGCCGGTACACCGAACCGAACCGCGCGTCGATGCGTAACCAGGCCCGCATCACCCGCACCCGCACAATCTCCTCCGAGTCGACGGCGTCAGCATCCTGCGGCAGGAAACCCATTGCCGTCAACGCGAATACGCAACGCATCGGCACGCCGACGCTGTCGCCGAGCCCGCGCTGACCCGGATCACCTCCTGATCCAGCAGCGACACCGGTGGTCCTTGCGCGCTGGCGTGCTCCTTGGCCAGCTGCGAACCGCGCTGCGCCAAGTCCAGCATCAGGCGGGCCGGCACGTCGTCGAGATGGGTGAACCCCGCGTCCGGCGGTAACGCACCGCGCCACGCGGAGTCCATCGGAAAGCCCGGGATCGACGTAGCCGGACGATCGGCAGCCACCAGGCCCTCGCCCCAATTCGTCTGCACCGACCGACAAGTCGTCCGGCCGCACGACGCCGCCTACCACCCTGCTGGCCAGCACGTCCAATCCGGTTGACGCCCAGGCGGTGAACTGGCCGGGCGAACGCGCACGCAACCGGATGACCGCGGCGGCATCAAGGCGCACCGCCCGCTCGACGAATGCGGCCAGGTCGGCACGGTGGGCGGCAAGCGATTCAGGGCCCAGCCACACGCCCCGATCGGCTACCTCAGCCATCTGCTGCAGGTATTCCCGATGGTGCGGCGCCAGGCGTACCAGCCGCTGCTCATCGATGTTGAACGCGGCCAGTTGCGACTCGCCGATCACAGCGGGTTTCGACGTCCGGATCGGCACTGACCGAACGCACTTCGTAGCCGAGGGTGAAATCGACTGCCCGCAGTCGCTTGGTCCACAACGTCACCTGCAGTGGCGAATCAATCAGGCGCAGTTGACCTTTGTACGTCACGCGCACGTCGGCGATCAGCAGGCCGATGTCGAGGATGTCGGACTCGAAAGCCGGTTTGAGAAACGGGACGCGCGCCTCTTCCATGATCGTCACCATGGTCGCGTGGTTCACATGCTGATACATGTCGATGTCCGACCACCGGACCGGAACCTGGGCAACGAATCCCGGCTGGTTCAACCTGTTGCTCCTCGCCCGCTGGTGCGCGTCATCGAGCGAATCTGACGGGCCGCCACCGACAGCGTGGCCAAATCCCGCTGCCCACTCTCATGGATTTCGACCAGTGTCCGCCGCGCCCGCTCCACTCTCGATACGCTGGTGTGCTCCCACTCGGCGATCTTCTCCTCACCGGTCTCGTCCGGCTCCCCGACCGCGAGCACGTCGAAACACAAGGCCCGCAACGAAGAATAGATGTCGTCACGAATCGCCAGACGCGCCAACGAGTGCCAGCGGTCGGTGCGCGGAAGTTCGGATACCGCGGTCAACAGGCCGTCGGTGCCCAGACGGTCCATCAACGCGAAGTACGTGTCGGCAACCTCAGCGGGTTCGCGATCCTCGATGTCGGCGACATCGATGATGTCCAGCAGGCTGTACCGGTACAAGCCGACCGCCACCGTGTAGCCGAGCTCCTCGGATGCGCCTTGCCTGAGCGAATTCGGCGGCTTCCTTCTCCACGATCGCCTTGTCGTCACCGCGCAGCCACTCCGACATCCGCGGCGTCAGCTCCGCGACTTTCGTACCGAACCGATTGATCTCGGCGCCCACGGCGAGGGGCTGCGGACGGTAGTTGAGCAGCCAGCGCCCGGCGCGGTCGATCAACCGACGGGTGTCCAGGGTCATCTGATCGGACAACGCGATCGGCAGCCCGGCGTCGCGGATTCTGCGCCACAGTTCCCCGATCCCGAAGATGGCGTCGGTCGCCGCATAGGTACGTACGGCATCCACCGGGCTGACCCCGGTGTCGTGGGCGATGCGGTAGTCGTAGCTGATCCCGGCAGTGTCCACCAGGTCGTTGACCAGCATGGTGGTGACGATCTCGCGGCGCAGCTGGTGCGAGCGGATCGCCGGACCGCACCGGGCTCGCAGCTGTGACGGGAAGTAGCTGGGCAGCTTGCGGGCGAACACCTCTTGATCCGGCAGATCGGTCTGCAACAGTTCGTCTTTGAGCGTCAGCTTCACGTGCGCCATCAAGGTCGCGAGTTCCGGCGAGGTGAGTCCGAGCCCGGCCTCGAGACGACGCGCGATCTCTTTCTCCGAGGGCAGCGCTTCGAGCTCGCGATTGACTCCCCGCTCGGCCACCAGATACCTGATCTGGTCGGCGTGTACCGGTAGCAGACTTGCCGCGTTGGTCGCGGCTGGTGCCCATCAGGTCGTTCTGGTCGGCGTTGTCGGCGAGCACCAACTCGGCGACCTCGTCGGTCATCGACTCCAGCAGCTGTGTGCGCTCGGCCGGATCGATCTTGCCGGCGGTCACCTGCGAGTCGACCAGGATCTTGATGTTGACCTCGTGGTCCGAGCAGTCCACGCCGGCCGAGTTGTCCATGGCATCGGTGTTGATCCGCCCGCCGCACAGGTCGAACTCGACTCGGCCGAGCGCCGTCACACCCAGATTGCCGCCCTCACCGATGACTTTGGCGCGCAGTTGATTAGCGTTGACCCGCAGCGCGTCGTTGGCGCGGTCGCCGACGTCCGCGTCGGATTCCGCTTCGGCCTTGATATAGGTTCCGATGCCGCCGTTGAACAAAAGGTCAACCGGCGCCCGCAGGATCGCGCGTACCAGATCGGGCGGTGTCATCTCGGTGACGTCGTCCTCGATACCCAGCGCCGCGCGGACCTGATCGCTGATCGGAATCGACTTGTGTTCCCGGCTGTACACCCCACCGCCGGGGCTGATCAGTGACCTGTCGTAGTCGTCCCAGCTGGACCGCGGCAAATCGAACATCCGCTGTCGTTCCTGCCATGAGGCTTCGGGATCCGGGTCGGGATCAAGGAAGACGTGCCGGTGGTCGAATGCGGCCAGTAGCCGAATGTGCTTGGACAGCAACATGCCGTTGCCGAACACGTCGCCGCTCATGTCGCCGACACCGACGACGGTGAAGTCCTCGGTTTGGGTGTCTATGCCCATTTCGCGGAAGTGCCGCTTGACCGCTTCCCATGCGCCCTTGGCGGTGATGCCCATCGCTTTGTGGTCGTAGCCGACCGACCCGCCGGATGCGAAGGCGTCGCCCAGCCAGAAGCCGTAGGACTGCGCGACCTCGTTGGCGATGTCGGAGAAGGTGGCGGTGCCTTTGTCGGCGGCCACCACCAGGTATGCGTCGTCGCTGTCGCGTCGCACGACTTCCCTTGGGGCGCTTACCTCTTGCGTGACATGGTCGACGTTGTCGGTGACGTCGAGCAAGCCGGAGATGAATAACTTGTAGCAGGCGATGCCCTCGTTGCGGTTCGCGTCGCGGTCGGCGGCGGCGTCGCCGGTGGGCAGCGGCGGCTGCTTGACCACGAATCCGCCCTTGGCGCCGACCGGCACGATCACAGCGTTCTTGACAGCCTGGGCCTTGACCAGCCCCAGCACCTCGGTACGGAAATCTTCCCGGCGGTCCGACCAGCGCAGGCCACCACGCGCCACATGTCCGAATCGTAGGTGCACGCCCTCGACTCGCGGTGAGTAGACGAAAATCTCGAACTTCGGACGCGGCAGCGGCAGCTCTTCGACCAGCTGGGCATCCAATTTCAGCGACAGCACGTCCTGACTGCGGGCCGACCCATCGCGGGTGACAAAGTAATTGGTGCGCAACGTCGCCTGAATCAATTCGGCGAACGCCCGCAGGACGCGATCGGTGTCCATGCTGACCAGCGCGTCGATGTCCGCGGCGACCGCCGCGGCCGCGGCTTGTGCGTCGCGGACTTTCGCGGTTGCCGGATCGGGGTCAAAGAGCGCCTCGAACAGCTCCACCAACGCCCGGGCGGTGGTGGGGTTTTCGTTGACCACTGACTCGATATGGGACTGGCTGTAGGGAAATCCGGCCTGCCGCAAGTACTTCGCATAGCTGCGCAGCAACACCACTTGCTGCCAGGTCAGGTCGGCGCGCATGACGAGTTCGTTGAACCGGTCGGTCTCGGCGCGACCTTCCCAGATCGCGGTCACCGCGTCGGCGAAGCGCTGCGCGGTTTCCTCCCGTTCGGGGCCCGGCTGCGCCAGCGGGACGGTGGGTCTCGGTGCGATCTTGAACTGATAGATCCAGATGGGCAGCCCGTCGGGACGGGTGACGTTGAAAGGTCGCTCTTCGAGAACCACCACCCCCATCGACTGCAGCATCGGGAGCAGCTCACTCAACGATGCGGTGCGGCCACCCAAATACCATGTCAGCCTGACCGTTTCGTCGTAGTCGTGGTCGGCGAGCACCAGCTTGACCGAGTCGTCGCTCAGCTCCTCGAAGATCGTGATGTCGTTGATCGCATCAACCGGGGTGACGAGCTGTCGATATGCCTCGTTGAATGCGCCTGCGTAGTGCTCAGCCTCCAAGGGGTCGACCCCGGCCGAGGCAGCTTCGGTGATCAGCCGGTCGGACCAGGTACGAGCGGCTTCGGTCAGCAGGGATTGAAGCCGAACCCGGTTGGCGTCCGAGGTGTCTATCTTGGTGGCATCGTCTTCGCGTACCCGGACCATGAAATGCAGTAGAGCCCAAGGAGATTCGGTAACACGCGCGGTGAATTCGAGGCTGGTGCCGCCGAATTCCTGAACCAGGATGTCCTCGATCTGCAGGCGCACCGCGGTCGTGTACCGGTCGCGGGGCAGGTAAACCAGGCACGATATGAAGTACTCCAGACGGTCTGCGCGCAGGAACAGCAGCGCGCGGCGCCCCGATCCCAGGTCGACCACCGACTTCGCCATCGCCAGCAGCTCCTCGGCGCTGCGCGCGAAAAGCTCTGAACGGGGCACGGTTTGGATGACGTCGAGCAGCAGCTGCCCAGGATGGCCTGGATCGAGATCAGCCAGGGTGAGAACCTGGTGAACCCGGCGGGAGATGATTGGGATCTCCAGCACGTCCGCGTTCATCGCCGACACCGTGAACAGCCCGATGAAGCGATGCTCGAAGACGCTGCCACCGGCGTTCTCACGTACCGCGAACACATGCGGGTAGGCGCCGAAGCGTAAGTAGCTGGCCACGTCAGTCTGCGCGAGCGCCAGCAGTTCGTTGTCCAAGGTCAATCGCGGGCGAGAACTCTTGCGCCGCCGCAATACTCCGAGACTGGCCGTCGCGGTGTCACCCGACACCCGGCCGTCGCGCACCGGGCAGCGTTGATATCCCAGTAGCGTGAAATGCCCGGCGGCCAGCCAGCGCAGCAAGGTGGCCACGTCGGCATTGTCGTCGCCCGGGTAGTGGCCGTCCGCGTTGGACTCGACGTCGTCGGCCAGGCCGTCGAGCACCGCGATCATCGCCGTCGCGTCCGCCGCGACGGTGCGTAGGTCGGCGAGCACCCCCGGCAGCAGGCGTTCGGCTTCGTGCAGCGCGTTGCGGTCCACCGACGGTGACAACTGGACGTGGATCCACGTCTCGTCGATCGCGTCGCTGCCGGATTCCCTGGGTCCCACGGCGAGCAGATCGCCGGAATCGTTGCGGCGCACCTGGAAAACCGGGTTCATGATCGCGGCGTAGGCCACCCCCAGTCGATGCAGCAGGACGGTCACCGAATCCATCAGCATCGCGCCGTCGTCGGTGACCACCTGGAGCGCGGGCCCCAAACCGCTTGGGTCGTCGGGCGGATACACCGCGACCCGGCTCTCCCCCGCCGGTCGATGCGAGCCCAAACGGTAGTGCGACTGCAGGAGTGCCGGCGTCACCGAGGGAGCGGGAATCGACTCCGCTGCGGTCTCGGTGTCGGTGGTGTCTTCGGGTGGGCCTTGGTAACTCTCGGAGTAGGCGTTCGAAATCCAGTTGGGAATCTCGTTGCCGTCAGTGAACTTCGTCCAGTCAGGAGCATCAACCGTCATGCCGACTGCTCCTCACCACGCATACCGACGCTGGCATGCCTGACACTAGTCGCGTGTAAGCCTTCGGTGAGTTACTCGATGCGGCCGCGCCGCATCGGCTCCGAGGCGCTCGATCTTGTTCTCCTCGTAAGCGCCGAAGTTGCCTTCGAACCAGAACCACTTGGCCTCGTGGTCGCCGTCGCCTTCCCAGGCGAGGATGTGAGTGCAGGTCCGGTCGAGGAACCAGCGATCGTGGGAGATCACCACCGCGCAGCCGGGGAACTTCTCCAACGCGTTCTCCAGAGAACTGAGCGTCTCGACATCGAGGTCGTTGGTCGGCTCGTCGAGCAGGATCAGGTTGCCGCCCTCTTTGAGGGTGAGTGCCAGGTTGAGCCTGTTGCGTTCACCGCCGGACAGCACCCCAGCCGGCTTCTGCTGATCGGGGCCTTTGAACCCGAACGCCGACACATAGGCGCGGGACGGAATTTCGTTCTGTCCGACCTGGATGTAGTCCAGGCCGTCGGAGACGGTCTGCCAGACCGTCTTCTTCGGGTCGAGAGCGGCCCGGGTCTGGTCGACGTAGCTAAGCTTGACGGTTTCGCCGACCTTGACGACGCCGCTGTCCGGCTGTTCGAGCCCGACGATCGTCTTGAACAACGTGGTTTTACCGACACCGTTGGGACCGATGACGCCGACGATGCCGTTGCGGGGCAATGTGAATGACAGGTCCTTGATCAGCGTGCGACCTTCGAAGCCCTTGTCGAGATGGTCGACTTCGACCACCAGATTGCCCAGCCGTGGACCGGTCGGAATCTGGATCTCTTCGAAGTCGAGCTTGCGCGTCTTCTCGGCTTCGGCCGCCATCTCCTCGTAGCGCTGCAGACGGGCTTTGCTCTTGGCCTGGCGGGCTTTGGCGCCGGACCGCACCCAGGCCAGCTCCTCGGTGAGCCGCTTCTGCAGCTTGACGTCCTTGCGACCCTGCACGGAGATCCGCTCGGCCTTCTTCTCCAGGTAGGTGGAGTAGTTGCCCTCGTAGGGGTAGGCGCGGCCGCGGTCGATCTCCAAGATCCACTGGGCGACGTTGTCGAGGAAGTAGCGGTCGTGGGTGACCGCGAGAACGGCCCCTTCGTAGGCGGCCAGATGCTGCTCGAGCCACTGCACACTCTCGGCGTCGAGGTGGTTGGTCGGCTCATCGAGCAGCAGCAGGTCCGGCTTGGACAAAAGCAGCTTGCACAGCGCCACGCGACGCCGTTCGCCACCGGACAGGTGCGTCACCGGCTCGTCGGGCGGCGGGCAGCGCAGAGCGTCCATCGCCTGCTCGAGCTGCGAGTCGAGATCCCACGCGTTGGCGTGGTCGAGGTCTTCTTGCAGCCGGCCCATTTCGTCCATCAGCTCGTCGGAGTAGTCGGTGGCCATCAGCTCGGCGACTTCGTTGAAGCGGTCGAGCTTGACCTTGATGTCGCCGAGGCCTTCCTCGACGTTGCCACGAACGGTCTTTTCCTCATTCAGCGGCGGTTCCTGCTGCAGGATGCCCACCGTCGCGTCGTTGGCCAGGAAGGCTTCACCGTTGTTGGCCTTGTCCAGCCCGGCCATGATCCGCAAGACGCTCGACTTACCTGCCCCGTTAGGGCCGACGACACCGATCTTGGCGCCCGGATAGAAGCTCAAGGTGACATCGTCGAGGATGACTTTGTCGCCGTGCGCCTTGCGGACCTTTTTCATCGTGTAGATGAACTCAGCCATGCGGCGGTGTTGCCTTTCTGATTGCGGGGTACTGCTCGCGCCCCATCCTAGGCAACCGTCGCGCTCCGATTCACGCCGCTGGCTCGGCGGCCAGCTAGGCCGACATCGGCAGCGGTGCCTCCGCAGCGGAATCCACGACCGCGCCGTCCGTTTCCTTCACCTCCTCTGCCTCGGTCACGGCGGTCACCGGGCCGGACGAGACGGTCTTTTCCACCCGCGCGATGCAGCGAGACAGGTCCGGCCCGACAGCGATCGCGCGCATCTCCAGAGTCGAGCGCTGATTGCCGTCGCGATCTTCGTATTCGCTGGTGTAGACGTGCCCGGAGACGATCACCGGCGAACCCTTGCCCAGTGAGGCGCCGACACCGGCGACCAGCCGGCCCCAGCAGTTGACCGTGACGTACAGCGAGTTGCCAGGCTCCCAGCTGCCATCGGCGGCGCGTCGCCGGGAATTGCTGGCGACCCGGAATTTGACTACCTCCTGGTCACCGACTGCGGCGGCGTTTCAGGTCGTTGACGACGTTTCCGACCACGGTCAGTGGTGTTTCGAACATTTCTTGTTCCCCTTTTCTGTATCGCACCGCAACCGGTGCTGCATGTCTGCCATTCACCTCGGGATGGCCGACAGCGAGGCCGTTCGGCGCGGCGGCCGCAGCGGTTCTGGGGATAAAAGCGCGACTGTGGATAAGCGCGGCCTTGCGAGCCGGATCCCACGGTCGTGGTTCGGCGGGAAATACCGCCCTGGCTGCTGTTTCGCCCAAATCTAGCGGTCGCGGCGGGCCAGCTCGGCGAGCATCGCGTTGTATGCCACCAGCTCGGCGTCATCGTCGCGGTCGGCGGCACGATCTAGTCGACGGGCGGTCCGCTGGTCGCTGCGCGACCATTGCACCAGCAGCGCGATCATCACGACGGCCAATGGTATTTCGCCTGCGGCCCAGGCCATTCCACCACCGAGGCGTTGGTCGCCGACGAGGTCGGTGTGCCAGCTCAGGTGCAGCGATCGGTAGAAGCTTTCGCCGAGGACCGTTTGCATGCTCATCAGGATGATGGCGAAAAACGCGTGCAGCGGCAGCGACGCGAACACCACGGCCACCTTCGCCAGCGGCGGGATCGGCCGCGGCGTCGGGTCCACGCCGATCACCACCCAATAGAACAAGTAACCGCTGACCAGGAAGTGCACGTTCATGACGACGTGGCCGATGTGGCTACCCGCTGCGGCGTCGAAAAGGCCGCCCAGGTAGAGCCCGTAGAACCCGGCAACGAACAAGGCTGTCGCGATCACCGGATTGGTCAGGAACTTCGAGACCCTGCTGTGCAGGGCGGCGAGTAGCCACTCCCGCAGGCCCGGCGGTTCTGCGCGCCCGGCTGCGGGCAATGCTCGCAAAGCCAGTCCGACCGGTCCACCCAGAACCAGCAGGATGGGTACCAGCATCGACAACAGCATGTGCGCCGCCATGTGCATGCTGAACATCGCCGGCATGTATCGGCCCATCCCGGACGAGGTGACGAACAACAGCGCCAGGCAGCCCAGCAGCCACGCCACCGTCCGGCCCCTTGGCCACGCGTCCCCGCGACGCCGCAGCCGAAGCACCCCGGCCACGTACAGCGCGGCCAAGATGATCGCCGCCGAGCCGAAGATCAGGTCGAACCGCCAGTCGAACAGCACCCGCACGGGCGTCGGCGGTCCGGCGAAGTCGTAGCCGATTTTCACATCGGGTATCGAGGGGATGCCGATCGGCAGCGGCGGAGGCGGTGTGCGACCCAGGCCGACAGCGACACCGAACGTGAGACCGAATACCACCGCCTCGATCAGAGCCAACCGGATCAGCCTGGTTCGCGAAGTCGGATCCGCTTGCAGCGCAACGACTCCGGTACGCCGTTGACGCCAGCCGAGGAAACCGAGCAGACACAGCGCAACAAACTTGGCGATGACCAGCCGGCCGTAGTCGCTAGAGAGAACATCCGATGGCCGGATCCGCACCGCAGCATTGACGACGCCGCTGAGCGCCATCGCGCCGAAGCACCACAACGCGATCGTCGAGAATCGTCGCGCCGCCAGGTCGGCGTGCTGCCCACCGCGCAGCAGGTGTGCCAGCAGCGCCAGCAGGCCACCGGCCCACAGGCTTGCTGCGACCAGATGGATCAGCAGGCTGTTGGTGGCCAAGTCGTGCGAGCCACCGGCCGACGAGTGTCCGGTCAACCCCAGCGGTATCAGCGTCGCCAGCGACCCGGCCAGCAGCAACGGCGTCCACGACCAGCGCAGGACCGGCATGCTGGCCACGGTCAGCACCCCGGCCAGCAGCGCGGTCCACCGCCACGCCGTCGAGACGTTGATGATGCCGGCCAGCGACCACAGACTCGCGGGGTCCAGATGGGCGGTAAACGGCTGACCGGATACGTCGGAAATGGTCAGCGGCACCAGCAGCGCAGCGCACACCGCCCATGCCCCGGCCGCCACCGTCCCGACCCGCAGCGCACGATAGCCGTCGGCGTCCAAGACGCCGTTGTCCTGCGGCGGGACCAGAAATGCGGCCGTCAAGAACGATCCGACGGCAACCACGGCCGCGACCTCGCCGGCGGCCCGCACGAAAGGCAGGCCGATCGTGGTCACCGGACCCGGATCGGGTAATCCGGTAGCGGTCAACGCGGCGGCCAGCGACAGCACCCCGATCCCCGCGGCGGTGCAACCGGCCAGCGCTGCCACCCCGATGAGCAGCGGCCATGCCACTGCACGGCGCATGCCGGCCGAAGGACCCGTCATACCCAAAGGGTACGGCTGCGTTAGCTACGCCTGCCCCGCACCGCGGGCCTTGGCCTCGCGGGCGACGAACTGTTTGCGCGCGATGTGCGCGACGTGGTCGAAATCATGGAGGATGGCCTGTAATTCGCGCCGGAACGCGACCCGTCGCTCAGCCAGATCAGGCGCAGGCGTGAGTAGATCCTGGTCGGCGACGACTTGACGTGCGGTGTCGAACAGCAACGTCGACACCGGCTCGCTGCTGCGCACGCGACCCTGCGCGACATACTGCTTGCCGACGCCGAGCGCCAACTGGGTGAGCTCTTTGGCGCCGATGTCGGCCGGTGCATCGCGAAGCACGTCCGCGACGATCTCGTAGGCCTCGAAGAACACCCGCAGCATCGCGTCCGACATCAGCGGTCGCTTCGCGTAGAGCATCGCATCGATTTCGGCCGGGCCCGCGGCGACCTGGGCTTCCCAGTTGTCGTTCCAGGCCATCTCGTCGGCGATGTTCTGCCGGAATGCGGCCGAATCGGCAAAGTAGAAGTCGAATTTCAGCAGATCCCGCAGGCGCATCGCCTGGGTCCAGAATGCTTCGAGCCGGTCGCCGTCGACTCGCCTGGCGTAGGCCAGTGCCAGTTCGACGATCACGGTCTCCAGGAACGCGTGGATCACCGAGTTCCGGTAGAACGCCGCGGTGTGTTCGTTTTCGGGGGCGATGCGCCACACGGGTTCTCGGCCGCTGTCCACCCGTGTCACCGGGTGACCGTTCGACAGCGAGTCGACCGCCGCACGAACTCCTTCGGGTGTGCGCAGCCGCAGCGCGCTGGTGGACATCGGGATGTTCTTGCGTTCGAGGTAGTCGAGTGAATCCTGCAGGGTGTGATGCAGCTGGGTGACGGTCAACGCCACCCCGTGAGTGGTCAGCAGCAGCGCGGACACCAGGCCGGTCGCGTTGACCGGGGTGGACTGCAAGATCCGCCATGCGACTTCGAACGACATCTTCTGTAGCGCAAGTCGTTTGGCGGCCTCGTCCTCGGCAATCTGGCCGTGCGACGGGCCGAGGTATTCGCGCATCGAGACCGCTTCGGGGAAGCGGACATAGATTTTGCCGTAGTTGCGTTCGCCTTGCGCCTTGATGAAGTTGTACATCCAGCTCAAGCCCTCGGGGCGCTTCTCACCGCCGCGGGCGTAGGCGGCATATTCGGCGGTCTCGTGCAGCTGGTCGAAGCTGATCGAAACCCCTTGCAGCAGAATGTCATCGCTGCGACCGTCCAAATAAGCATCGGCCACGTAACTCATCAGTCCGAGCTTGGGCGGCAACATCTTCCCGGTGCGCGAGCGGGTGCCCTCGATGGACCAGCTCAGGTTGAACCGCTTCTCCACCACATAGCCGACGTACTCCTTGAGCACGTACTTGTAGACCGGATCGTTGCCGATGTTGCGGCGGATGAAGATGGTCCCGGCCCGACGCATCAGCGGTCCCATGACCCCGAACGCCAAGTTCACACCGGCGAATACATGCACCGGCGGCAGCCGATTCTCCTGCATCGCCACCGGCATCACCGCCCCGTCGATGTAGGACCGGTGCGAGAACAGCAACACCGCCGGATGAGCTTCCAGGGCGGTGCGAAGCGCCGCCACCTGATACTCGTCGTAGTCGATTTCCCGGTCGAATCCCCGGCTGAACAACCTGCCGAGGACGGAGACCAGGTCGACCGACACCCGGCTCCATCCGGTGGCGAGCTCGTCGAGCATCTTTCCGGCTTGCTCGAGGCTGGCACCCGGGATCTGCTCCAGGCCGGCGCGAAAGCGCGCGGACGCCATGATCTCTGGCCGCACCAGCCGCGGCGATTTGTATTGTGGTCCCAGGATTCGGTATTCGGCGCGTTCCATCGCCAGCAGAGCCCGACGGGTGACGAAATGCGCGAAGTCACGAGGATTGTCGCCAACGGTGATATCGCGCCACTGCTGACGGAGTTCGGAAACTTTGGCCGATTCGCCGGCCACCACCTGGGCGCGGGAACGGTCGGACCGCAAAATACGGCGTTGCTGACGTTCGCTGGGCTGGTAGGGATTTCGCCCCGGTAGCAATGCCGTCACCCGGTTCAGCGCCGTCGCGTCGGCCGGCGGCATCCAGAACACCCGCACCGGCACGATCGAGCGGTCCTCGTCCAACTCGAGCTGCTCGACGAGCTGGGCCAGTGCACCCGGCGACGGATTCCGCTCGGGCAGCGCCAGCACCGAGAGTTTTGTCTCCGGATGACGGGCGCGTTGCTGATCCAGCCACGCCGCGAGCAATTCCGATTCAATCGGCGAGGACGCCGACGCCAGCACCAAGGTGTCGTCGCTGGTGCTGAACGAACCGGGGTCGGCGGACGATGGGGTCACGATCGCCCCTTGGGCCGAGGCGTACTCGGTGGGGCCTTGGTCGCTTTGCGCGGCGCCGCCTTGGGCTGAGCCGCCTTGGCTGTCTTTTTCGCAGCGGCCTTCTTCGGCACAGCTTTCTTCGCCGGCGCCGCCTTGGCGGCCTTAGCGGCCTTGCGCGGCGCCTTGCGTGGTGCCGTCTTCTTTCGGTACACGTCGTGGTCGGGCAGCTCGTCGACCGGCCAGTCGGCCAGCGTGTCGACATACAGCTGACGCACTTCGGCGATCCGGTCCGGCAGCGTGTCCACCGTCCAGTCGGCGACTGAAATCGGCGGGAAGACAGCGACATCCACCGTGCCGGGGTTCATCGTGGTGGAGTTGCGCGCGGCGATGATCTCGGCGTTGCGGATGACGATCGGCACGATCGGTATGCCGACGGCCATCGCCATCCGGAACGGCCCCTTCTTGAACGGCCCGACGCTGGTGGTGTCCATCCTGGTGCCCTCGGGCGCGACCATGATCGACAACCCTTGGCGAGCGCGTTCCTCGACCTGATGCAGCGACTCCACGGCCGCGGTCGGGTTGTCCCGGTCGATGAAGACCGAGTCGAGCACTTTGCCGAGCGTGCCCATGATCGGGTCGCTTTCGAGCTCCTTTTTCCCGACCGCGACCCAGTTGTCGCGGATCAGCGCGCCGACGATCACTGGGTCGGCTTGGTTGCGATGGTTGAAAATGAAAACCGCCGGCCGCTCGGCGGTCAGGTTCTCCTCGCCCAGGATATTCAGCCGAACACCGCTGGCGGTCAACAACATCTGCGACCACGTCGCGGTGAAGAAGTTGACCCCGCGGCGTCTGCTGCGGGTCAACAACCCGATCCCGAGCGCGCCGGCCGCGACGGGAACGACAGAACCCACACCCGCCAGCGTGCGCAATTGCGCGGTGATTCCCCCGCCGCTGCGACTGGTGAACCGCAGAATCGGCCAGCCGCGCCGCTTGGCGACGGCGGCCATCTTGCCCTCGGGGTTCGTCGGCCGCGGATTGCCGACCAGGTACATCAGCGCGACGTCTTCGTCACCGTCGGCGTAGAAGTAGCTGTCCTTGAGGTCAATCCCGTTCTCGACGGCGAACTTCTGCACCGCGGCGGCCTTACCCGGGCCCCCACAGAATCGGACTGACCACACCGCCGGTCAGGACGCCGTCCTCGTTGGTCTCGAACGTGTTGGTGAGCGTGTTGGCGATACCGAGAAAGCGCGCCACCGGACCGACCTGGATGGTCAGCGCCGACGAGCTGAGCACCACGGTGTGTCCGCGGGCCAGATGGGCTCGAACCAGCTCGCGCATCTCCGGGTAGATCCGGGATTCGATGCGCTGGACGAACAGCCGCTCGCCGATCTCCTCGAGGTCGCTCAGCATGCGCCCGCGCAGCGCACTCGATGCTTTGGTGATCAGCTCTTCGAACTCGATGCGCCCGAGTTGGTGGTTCAACCCGGCGGTGACCATGCTGACCAGCTCGCCGACCCCGATGTCGCGGCGCCGCAAGCGTTCCTGGGTCAGGATGACGGCGGTGAAGCCGGCCACCAGGGTCCCGTCGAGGTCGAAGAACGCGCCGATCTCGGGTCCCGGTGGGCTGGCCATGATTTCGGCGACCGAGCCCGGCAGCCGCAGATCACGCGGCGGCTTCTTCGACTCGGCACCCGTCACTTTGCGCCGCTCTCCCCCGCGAGCGGGAGGTGCCCCCACCGCATCGCTACGCTCTGCATCGTCGCCGGCGGTCATGAGCCCCTCACCGATCGCTTCGAGGTGTCGGACGGTTCGGCATCGAAGGAAGCCGGCACTGCCTGGGGAACGGGATCGCCTGCCAGCGCCAGGATTTCGTTGAACCCGTCCAGCAGACATGTGGCGAACAGCTTCTCATCGCGAATCGCGGCGCGATCGTAGCGCGCGGTGATGGTGCAGTAGCCGCCCCGGGAAATCAGAACGACCATCATCGCCACACCCGGCAGTGGGCCGATACCATACTGCCGCAACACTTTTGCACCGACGAGGAAGGTGTCGCCCGGATAGACCGGAACGTTGCTGGCCTGCACGTCGGAGCCGACCACTGAACCGGTCATCGATTCCAGCAGCGGCCCCGGCAACACGCTCAACACCGGCGCGATCGAACCGATGATGTCCATCGCGGGCTCGTCGCGACGCTGGGTCATCTGCAACCGGATCTTCTGCATGCGAGCGACCGGATCAGTGGTACCAATCGGGGCGGCCAGGTTGACGCCGGTGAAGCGGTTGCCCCCGGCCGCGTCGGCCTCGGCCCGCAGGCTGACCGGCACGGCCATCGCCAGCACGGAGAGCGGCACTCCGAGCGCTTCGTGGTAGCGCCCCAGCGCACCGCACAGAGCGGCCAGGTAGGCGTCGTTGATCGAGCCGCCGCCGGCTTTGGCTGCCCGGTGCAAATCGGACAGCGGGATGTCGATGGCCTCGCTGCGGGTGGCCAGACTGCGGCGACGAAGCAGCGGCGAAGGCTCAGCGGCTTGGCTCATCACCCGCGCCCCCGAGCGGGCGTAGCTCAGCGCACCCGATAAGGCAGCACTCGGACGGGACACGGCACGCCCGAGCATCGAGGCCGCACTCCACAGTGCGCCGCCCGCGCCTTTTGCCACGTTCAGGGGCAGATTGTTGAGCCCCTCGCGCATCAAGTCGTTGGGCGACAGATCCTCCGGAATGGGCTGGTCGGGGATGCGTTGCGGCGGGGGGTCGCGCTCGAGGTCGTAGATGTTGGCGAACATCTCCACGCTGCCTACACCGTCGGTGACGGCGTGAGACAGATGCAGCAGCGTCGCGGCCTTTCCGTCGGGAAGACCCTCGATCAGGGTGACGGTCCACAACGGCCGGGCGATATCCAGCGGCGACTGCACCATCAGCTCGGCGATGTCGAAGACCTGCCGCAGCGAACCCGGCTCGGCGACCCGCATCCTGCGGACATGGAAATCGAGGTTGAAGTCCGGATCGACCACCCAGCGTGGCGACGCGGTCGGCAAGGTCGGCACGACCACCTTTTGCCGGAGCCGTAACGCCTTTCGTGACGCGATCTCGAAGCGGGTGCGGAACCGCTCCCAATCCGGCGTGCGGTCCAGAATTTCCAAAGCCATGATCCCTGACCGGGTACGAGGATTGGCCTCCCCGCGATGCAAGAGGTAGTCGACTGGCCCAAGCGCGGTGGGCAGCCCGGCCGCATCAACCTGCTCAGCCACAGTTGATCCTCCGTCTGGTCGCCGCGCCCGCCGATCGGCGCGCCAACACCGCTTTCGCCACTCAAGCCTCCCGTTTCGGAACCGTCCAACCGTCACGTCCCCGCGACGTCAGCTGACCGTTTGCCAGGATGACATGCGCACATCCAACGTAGTCCGGTCGGCACGGCGACGGTAGTCGAATGTGCGGATCAAAGCGCCGAAATAACCCGCCTACGGTGGTCGTTGAAATCCGCTGGCGCATAGCTGAATTAAAAGCAGAGGTGCGGTCGTGTCCTACCGAATTCAGCTCGCCGGATTGGCGCGTTCGCGCGAAACAGCCGAGCGTGACCGCACATAACGTCCGTAGACGACGCCCAGGAAGTCGGCCACGGCGTTAGCGGCGAATCTGGACCGCACGGTGGAGAACAGGTCAAAAGCGTGGTGCGCGTGCGGAAGCTCGGCATAGCAGACGGTCGGGGCTCCGGCGTCGCGCAGCGCGCCGCAAAAAGCCTGCGCCTGCAGGCTCGGGATCACCGAGTCGTTTTCACCGTGCAACACGAAGAACGGTGGCGCGCCACGATGTACATGCGAAATCGGCGAAGCCATTTCGAAGAGCTCCGGCTGGTCGCAATAGCGCGCTTGCATCACGAAATGCTCGAGAAACTGCATCATCATTTCGTGCATTTTCTTGTCGTCGGTCAGGTCGTACACGCCGTAGTACGGCGCCGCCGCCTGGACCGTGGTGTCGACGTCTTCGAAGCCGGGCTGTAGCCGCTCGTCGTTGGCGGTCAGCGCAACCAGCGAGGCGAGGTGCCCACCCGCGGAGCCACCTGTCACGGTGATGAAGTCGGGGTCGCCGCCGTAGTCAGCGATGTTCTGCCGAACCCAGGCCAGCGCGCGCTTGACGTCGACGATGTGCGCGGGCCACGCGTTGCGCGGGCTCTTGCGGTAGTCGATGGACACGCAGATCCAACCCTGCTCGACCAGTCGGCTCATCAGCGGATACGCCTGCGGCCGTCGACCGTTGACCGTCCACGCGCCACCCGGGATCTGCAGAACCACCGGTGCACGGTCGCCGGCTTTGACGTCGCGGTGGCGCCAGATGTCGAGCATGTTGTCGCGGGCGTCGGGCCCGTAGACGATGTCCGACGTCTGTGCGGCGTAGCGGCGGCGGTGCCCGGCCGCCTGCAGCAGCCCGACGCGGCCCGAACAGGCCGCCCGCTCGATCGGCTGGAGGGCCTGGTCGCGGTAATCCGGAGCCGAACGCATCTGCCAGGGCCGAGGTCAACACCTGGTCCGCCCGCTGCGCGGCCCAGCCCGTCGCCACTTGGCCCAGTGGGGGCACACCGGACAGGGCCTGACCAGTGATGACGTGCGGCGGAAATTCGGCCGATAACCAACCTGCCAGAAAGCGTGCCACTACCGGTGAGCCGCGCAGCAGCAGTGCGCCGGTGCGATAGGCCTCGATCGGCATCGCGGCGAGCTGCAGCATTTCATTGCGCGCCTGCGAGTAACGCGTTTTGACATCAATGGCTACCGTCATGCCCTTGCCGCTCCTCGTCGCTGAGGTCGTTGCGCACACGCGTGGCCGCGTTGCCGGCGGCTACCTGCGTGTGGCAGGCCTCACACTAAACCAGTCGCTATCGCCGCCGGCGTCATTTCGGGCGGCGTTGCGTCGCGGCAGATACCCGTTCTTCCGGTTGGCTACACTGACCTGGGCTTGACGTCGTGCGCCCCCGTAGCTCAGCTGGATAGAGCACATGACTTCTAATCTTGTGGTCGCAGGTTCGAGTCCTGCCGGGGGCACCTGGGACGGTGCGGTATGCACCGCCGCGGGCCGATCTACGGAGGTGCCCCGATGTCCCTGGTCTTGTTCGATGTCGTCGACCATGTCGCGCTGATCACCGTCAACGACCCCGATCGCCGCAATGCCGTCACCGGCGACATGTCGATGCAGCTGAGCGCCGCGGTGGAACGCGCCGAAGCTGATTCCGGCGTGCATGCGGTCGTCGTCACCGGCGCCGGTAAAGCGTTCTGCGCCGGGGCCGATCTCAGCGCTCTGGGCAGCGCCGCCGAAGAAGGATTGCGCCAGCTCTACGACGGGTTCATGGCCGTCGGGCGATGCACGCTGCCGACGATTGCTGCCGTCAACGGCCCCGCCGTCGGTGCGGGACTGAACTTGGCGCTGGCCGCCGATGTGCGCATAGCGGGGCCGGCCGCGTTGTTCGACGCCCGTTTCCAGAAGCTGGGAATTCATCCGGGCGGCGGGGCGACGTGGATGCTGCACCGCGCAGTGGGACCGCAGGTAGCCCGTGCGGCACTGCTGTTCGGCATGCGCTTCGACGCCGAATCCGCTGTGCGCCATGGCCTTGCGCTCAGCGTCGCCGACGACCCGGTTGCCGCCGCGCTGGAGTTGGCGGCCGGCCCGGCAGCCGCGCCGCGTGAGGTGGTGCTGGCCACCAAAGCCACCATGCGCGCCACCGCCAGCCCGGGTGCGCTCGAGATCGACCTGCACGAGCAGGCCAAAGACACCGAACTCGGGCCGCAGGCCCACTCGATTCAGTCACCGGAGTTCGCGGCACGACTGGACGCCGCCAAACGCAAGTAGCCCTACAGATCGAGCAGAGCCGTCTCCGGCGATTCGATCAGCTCGCGCAGCTCGCCCAGGAACTGGGCGGCGTTGGCGCCGTCGGCTATTCGATGATCGAACACACATGTCAGGGTCATCTGCGGGCGGATGCCTACGGCGTCGTCCACCACCACGGGCCGTGGTTTCAGCGAGCCCATACCGAGGATCGCGGCTTCGGGGTAGTTGATCACCGGTACGCCGTCATCAAGTCCCAGGGCCCCGAAATTCGACACGGTGAACGTCGAACCAGTCAGCTCGGCAGGTTTCAGCGTGCCGGCTCTGGCATCACGGATCAGCCGCGGCACACATTCGGCGAGCTCGCGCGTTGTCTTGTTCTGCGCGTCGGCAACGACCGGGACCAGCAGACCGCGAGGGCTCGCGACCGCGAAACCCAGGTGTATCGCGTGATGCGAGTGCACCTGCGGACCATCCGGGCCGTCCACCCAGGTGGAGTTCAGGATCTTGTTGTGCGACAACGCGATGACGAGTAGCCGCAGTGTGAGCACAAACGGCGAGATACCGTCGCCGGCGAGTGCGGCGAGGCGATCGCGAAGCCGTAACAGCGCGGTGCAGTCTACCTGCACGCTGGCGTGCGCGTCGGGAATCTTGCTGCGCGACAACGTCATTCGCTCTGCCATCTGCGAGTGGACGCCGCGAACCGGAAGCACGTCATAGGAGACGCCGGGCCGTTCAGCGCCGACCCCCGCGGCAGCCAGTACCGCATCGCGGCTGACCAGGCCATCCTTGCCCGGTGGCACGTTGCTCAGGTCCACCAGCAGATCAGCCGCCAATTTACGCACGCTGGGCTTGGCTTTGGGACGCCTACGGCTGACGTCCAGACCGTCGTCGGCGCCGTATCCGACCAATACTGGATTGCGCCTGGGTGACTCAGCGTTGACCGGGGGCTCCCCAGGCGGCGCGTTGTCGATGCGGGCCAGCAGCGAACCGACCGGCAACACATCACCTTCGGCTCCGCGTATCTCGACGATGCGTCCCGCGTACGGGCTGGGGATCTCGACCTCGGCCTTGGCGGTTTCCACTGTGCACAGCGGCTGGTTGAGTTCGACCTCGTCGCCGACGGCGACCTGCCAGCAGGTCAGGGTGACCTCTTCCAATCCCTCGCCGAGATCGGGAACGACAAACACCTTGACGCGGTCGTTGTTGTTCATGGTTGCCCCAGAGATCGCTCGACGCAGTCCAGCAGCCGGTCGGGGCCGGGCAGCCACAGCTTCTCCAGTCGCGCCGGTGGATACGGAGTGTCGAACCCGCAGGCGCGCAACACGGGTGCCTCGAGCTCGTAGAACATCTCCTCCTGGATACGGGCCGCCAACCCCGCCCCGTAGCCCAGACTTCGCGGCCCCTCATGCAGCACCACGCACCGTCCGGTCCGGCGGATCGACGCGGCCACGGTGTCGAAGTCCAGCGGGACCAGGGAGCGCAGGTCGATGACTTCCAGGCTCCAACCATGTTGGCGGGCAGCTATTTCCGCGGCCGACAGCGCCGTGGCCACCAGACCACCGTAGGTGAGCACGGTGACGTCGGCGCCGGCGCGGCGCACCACCGCCTGTCCGATTCCCGGCGCGGGCCGGGTGGTGTCGACAGCTTCGCGGCCCCAGTACCGCCGCTTGGGCTCCAGGAATATCACCGGGTCCTGACACGCGATGGAATGCCGCAGCAGCCAGTAGGCGTCCGAGGGCGTGGACGGGACAACGACTTTCAGGCCCGCAGTGTGCGCCCAGTACGACTCGGTGGACTCCGAGTGATGCTCGACAGCCCCGATTCCGCCGAACGACGGGATCCGCACGGTGACCGGCATGTTGACCTGGCCGCGGGTGCGGGTCCGGTATTTCGCCAAGTGGCTGACCACCTGATCGAAAGCGGGATAGGAGAATCCGTCGAACTGGATCTCGGGCACCGGCACGAACCCCCGCAATGCCAGTCCGACCGCGATACCGATCACTGCCGACTCGGCCAGCGGGGTGTCGAAGCAGCGCTGTGAGCCGAACGTCGCGTTGAGGCCTTCGGTCACCCGGAAGACCCCGCCCAGCGTGGCGACGTCCTCACCGAAGACCAGCACGCGCTCATCAGTCTCCATCGCATCGTGCAACGCCCGATTGAGCGCCTGGACCATAGTCAGCGGTGACGCGGTGAGCGCATCAGCCGCCGGTGGGCGCGGCAGAATCTCATTTCGACGTGTCGGAGGTTCGGCGATCTGAGTCATCATGCCTCCCGCAGGATTTCAGCCCGCAGCTGCTGACGTTGGGCCTCGAGACCTGGTGTCATCTCCGCATACACCGCAGTGAACACTTCGTCGATGTCGATATCCGGCGCCGCGAACACCGCGTCGCGCAGCTCAGCGCGCACCCGCTGACAGCGCGCGGCGACCCTGTCCTCCAGCCGCTGCGTCCACACCCCCCGGTTTTTCAGGTACGCCCGGTAGCGCGGAATCGGGTCGAGGGCCTGCCAGCGGTCGAGCTCTTCCTGGCTGCGGTACCGGGTCGGATCATCGGAGGTGGTGTGCGGGCCCAGCCGATACGTGATCGCCTCGATCAACGTCGGCCCGTCGCCGGATCGAGCCCGAGCCGCCGCCTGCGCCATCACCGCGTAACAGGCCAGCACGTCGTTGCCGTCCACCCGGATACCGGGCATGCCATAGCCGATCGCCTTGTGCGCGATCGAGGGTGCGGCGGTCTGACTGCGCAGCGGAACCGATATCGCCCACTGGTTGTTCTGCACGTAGAACACACACGGTGCTTTGAATACCGCCGCGAAGTTCAGTGCCTCGTGGACGTCGCCCTCGCTGGTGGCGCCGTCGCCGAGGAACGCGACCGTGACCGAGTCCTCGTCGAGCCGCTGGGCGGCCATCGCAGCGCCGACGGCATGCAGCGTCTGAGTGCCGATCGGCACCGAGATCGGCGCGCAGCACTTTTTGATGAAATCCAGTCCGCCGTGCCATGTTCCGCGCCAGGCGGCGCCTACCTGGCCGGGCGCGATGCCGCGGACCAGAAAGACGCCCAATTCGCGGTATTGCGGGAACAGCCAATCCGTCTTGCGCAGGCACGCCGCCGCGCCGATCTGGGCCGCCTCCTGGCCGCAACACGACGCGAACAGCGCCAGCTCGCCTTGGCGCTGCAGGTTGACGAATTCGGCGTCCACGTCGCGGGTGAGCACCATCATCTCGTAGAGCCAGCACAGTGTCTCTGTGGGAAGTTGGCGACTGTATCGGCAGTCCGCTGTCGGCGTGCCGTCCGGCGCGACCAGTTGCACCGGCTCGAAATCGACAGTCATCGGCGGGTGAGAGACCTCAGCCATACCGCCTCCTACGCGCAGGCGTGCGGCGGGTCAGAGCAAACCCCAATACCGAGGCTGCTACGAGCCGGCTTCACCTGCCAGGTGCACGATCCGCTCGGCTCGCCGCAACACGGGCGCATCCACCATTATGCCCTCAAATGCGAAGACACCACGCTCATCGACGGCTGCTGCGAGAACGTGTCGTGCCCACTCCACCTGCCCGGGCGACGGCGCGTAACCGGCCCGGATCACCGGCACCTGGCTGGGGTGGATAGCAACTTTCGCGTCGAAGCCGACCGCGACCGCGTCGTCGACCTCGGCGCGTAGCCCGTCGAGGTCTTTGATGTCGAGATAGACCGAATCCAGTGCGAGGCGACCGTAGGCTTTGGCCGCCAGCAGCGACTGCGAACGGACGTGGCGGGCAACCTCGCGATATGTTCCGTCGGGATAGCGGTTCGCCGTGCCGCCGAGCACCGCGAACAGATCCTCCGCTCCCCACATCACCGCGACGGCGTTGTCCGCCTGGACCGTGTCCGTCACGATCAGGGCGCCCTTGGGCGACTCCACCAGCACGATGACGTCCAGCGGTGCAAGCGCGCTGATCTGTTCGACCGCTTCGCATTTCGGCAGCATCACCGTGTCGTACGGAGTGCTCTTCAGAGCCTGCAGGTCGAGTTCCTGGTCGGCGGTGCCGAACTGGTTGACACGCACCACGGTTCGGGCTGGATCGAGCTGGACATCGACCAGCGCTTTGCGTGCGGCCGGTCGGTCGGCGGGCGCGCACCCGTCTTCGAGGTCGAGGATCACGACATCGGCTGCCGCCGCGGCCTTTTGGTAGCGCTCCGGGCGGTCAGCCGGGCAGAACAGCCACGCCGGTCCTGGATTGCTCAGGCCCATCAGGCTTCCCCACCAGCGGCTTCGGGCGGCCGCATCCGCACCATGGTCTTGCGGTGCGCGGTGGCGACGACGTCGTCGTGCTGGTTGCGACCAGTGTGCGCGAAGGTCACGATGCCCTCTCCCGGGCGGCTCTTGGAGGCGCGCTTCTCGACGATCACCGTCTCGGCGTACAAGGTGTCGCCGTGGAAAAGCGGCTTGGGGAAGGCGATTTCGGAGAAACCGAGGTTGCCGACGATGGTGCCCTGAGTCAACTGTGCGACCGACAACCCGACCAGGGTCGACAACGTGAACATCGAATTCACCAGTCGCTGATTGAACGGCGGCAGCGCGTCGGAGAACGCGGCATCCAGATGCAGCGCCTGGGTGTTCATCGTCAACGTGGTGAACAACACGTTGTCGGCCTCGGTGATGGTCCGGCCCGGACGGTGCAGGTACCGCACGCCGGTTTCGAACTCCTCGAACCACAACCCGCGCTGGACTACCGTCCGGACCGGTTGCTCGCCGTTCGTTTCGCTTCCGTCACTCGACTTCACAGCCCGACCTCACGCGCAATCAACATCAGCTGCACCTCTGTGGTCCCCTCCCCGATCTCGAGGATCTTGCTGTCCCGGTAATGCCGGGCCACCGTGAATTCATTCATGAACCCGTACCCGCCGTGAATCTGGGTGGCGTCTCGGGCGTTGTCCATCGCCGCTTCGCTGGCGACCAGCTTGGCGATCGCGGCTTGCTTCTTGAACGGCTTACCGGCCAGCATCAGCGCCGCTGCGTCGTAATAGGCGGCGCGGGCGGTGTGCGCCCGAGCCTCCATTCGCGCGATCCTGAAGGCGATGGACTGGTACCGGCCGATCGCTTGTCCGAATGCTTCGCGCTCCCGCGCATACTTGATGCTCTCGTCGACGCAACCCTGCGCGACGCCGGTGGACAGCGCCGCGATCGCGATGCGGCCCTCGTCGAGGATGCGCAGAAAGTTGGCGTAGCCGCGGCCGCGCTCCCCGAGCAGATTCGCCTCGGGCACCCGCACGTCGTCGAAGCTCAGCGGGTGGGTGTCGGAGGCGTTCCAGCCGACCTTGTCGTAGGCGGGCTCCACGGTGAATCCCGATGTCGGCACCGGGATCAGGATCGAGGAGATTTCCTTCTTGCCGTCCCGCTCGCCGGTCACCGCGGTGACGGTGACCAGCTTGGTCAGGTCGGTACCGGAGTTGGTGATGAACTGCTTGGAGCCGTTGATCACCCAGTGGCCGTCGTCGAGTTGTGCGGTGGTTTTGGTCGCGCCGGCGTCGGTGCCGCCACCCGGCTCGGTCAGACCGAACGCGCCCAGCGCACGTCCACTGGCCAGCTGCGGCAACCATTCCT
Source organism: uncultured Actinomycetota bacterium (assembly GCA_963762535.1). GTDB lineage: Bacteria > Actinomycetota > Actinomycetes > Mycobacteriales > Mycobacteriaceae > Mycobacterium. The sequence continues at coordinate 309,275 of CAVXKX010000017.1, read as the reverse complement.
GCTTTTGGGAGTCGTTGCCGAATCGGTAGATGGGCATGGCGCCCAATGAGACACCGGCTTCCAGGGTGATCGCGACGCTCTGGTCGACCTTGCCGAGTTCCTCCAACGCCAGGCACAAGGCGAAGTAGTCGCCGCCCATGCCGCCCCACTCTTCGGGGAACGGCAGGCCGAACAGGCCCATCTCGGCCATGCCGGCCACCACTTCGTAGGGGAAGGAGTGCTCGGCGTCATGCTTTGCGGCGACCGGGGCGACCACGCTCTGGGCGAAGTCTCGGACCGTTTTGGCCAGCTGTTGGTATTCGTCCGGGAGCGTCCCGGTCGACAGGAAGTTAGTCATTAGCGCCTTCTGCTTCGGGTTGATTGTTCGCGGCGATTCGGGCCAGCGGCTGGCCGACCTTGACTTGATCACCGGCCGCGACGAGAAGTTCGACCACACCGTCGACGGGCGCGGTCAGCGCGTGCTCCATCTTCATCGCCTCGACCGTGACCACCGCGGCGCCTGCCGAGACCTCGTCGCCGTCTCTGACACTGACCGCGACAACCGTGCCGGGCATCGGGCTGGTCAATTCGGCGTCTCCGCTGAGCTCTTCGTCTGCACGCACCGGTGCTTCGCGCACCTCTTCGAGCACTGCCGAGACGCCGTCGCCGGCCAGCCAGATCTTGCTGTCCTGCGCTGCGACGGTGTAGGTGATGCGCTGCCCGTCGAGTGTCACGGTCAGCCGGTCATCTGCCAAAGTAGCCCGCAGCGAACGGGATTCGCCGTCTTCGATGCGCACTTCGGCAGCGTCTGGACTGCCGACGATGTGGACATGGTCGGTCCGTTCACCCGAGCGCAGCCGCACGCTCACCGGTGCTCGGCGGCCGACTCGCCACCCCGACGGCACCTCCCACAGATCGGCGCCCGACTCGGGAAAACGCCGCAGCCACCCGAAGACCGCTGCGGCGACGAACTGTTCATCGGAGGGCTGCGCCGCGACGAAGTCGCCGGCACGACGGTCCAACAGTCCGGTGTCGAGCCGACCCGCCACCACATCGGGGTCGGCCAGCAAAAAGCGAACGAACTCGATGTTGGTGACCACGCCGAGCACCGCGGTGTCCGCCAGAGCCCGATCCAGGGTTCGCAGCGCCGCAGCCCGATCCGGTCCGTAGGCAATGACTTTCGCCAGCATGGGGTCGTAGTCGCTGCCGACGACCATCCCCGCCGACAGGCCCGAGTCGATCCGCACCCCGGCCGCGCTGGACTCGGTCACCGCGAGCACATCGCCGCCGGTGGGCAGAAAGCCGTGCGACGGATCCTCGGCGTAGACGCGCGCTTCGATCGCGTGCCCGCGCAGCGCAATATCGGCCTGGCCGACGGTCAGCTTCTCCCCTGCCGCAATCCGAACCTGCCACTCGACCAGATCCCAACCGGTCACCAATTCGGTGACGGGGTGCTCGACCTGCAGCCGGGTGTTCATCTCCATGAAGAAGAACTCGTCGGGACGGTCGGCCGAGACGATGAACTCCACCGTGCCCGCGCCGGTGTAATCCACGCTTCGAGCGGTATCGCACGCGGCGGCGCCGATCCGGGCTCGGGTCTCGGGGTCGAGCAGCGGAGATGGAGCCTCCTCGATCACCTTTTGATGGCGGCGCTGCAGGCTGCATTCCCGCTCGCCGAAATGCACCACGTTTCCGTACCCATCAGCCAGCACCTGAACCTCGATATGTCTGGGGCGCAGCACGAATCGCTCCAGGAACAGCGTGTCGTCACCGAATGCGGCGGCGGACTCCCGACGAGCACTGATCAGCGCCGCCGGTAGCTCTGCCGACCGCTCGACCATGCGCATGCCCTTGCCGCCGCCGCCCGCGGATGGTTTGACCAGGACCGGGTAACCGACCTCCTCGGCCGCGGCGATCAATTCCTCGTCGCTGAGGCCGGGCCGCGCGATGCCGGGCACCACCGGCACGCCGAAGGCCGACACCGTGGCCTTGGCGGCGATCTTGTCTCCCATGGTCTGGATGGCGCCGACCGGCGGCCCGATGAACGCAATTCCGGCCGACTTCAGCGCCGCCGCGAAATCAGCGTTCTCCGAAAGGAACCCGTAGCCTGGGTGGACGGCCTGAGCGCCGGTGCGCACAGCCGCCTCGACGATCGCGCCGACATTGAGATAGCTGTCTCGGGCGGGCGCCGGACCGATCGCGATCGCGACGTCCGCCTCGGCGACGTGTCGCGCGTCGACGTCGGCGTCGCTGTAGACGGCCACCGATCGAATGCCCATCGCCTTGAGTGTGCGAATCACCCGGACGGCGATCTCACCCCGGTTGGCGACCAGAACAGTGTGCAGTCCCATCACGCTCACATCCGGAAGACGCCGTAGGAGACCGGATTGACCGGTGCGACAGATGCGACGGAAAGCGCCAGCCCGACAACGGTTCTGGTGTCAGCAGGGTCGATAACCCCGTCGTCCCACAGCCGGGCCGTCGAGTAATAAGGGTTGCCCTGGTGTTCGTATTGGGCGCGGATCGGAGCCTTCAACGCTTCTTCCTCCTCGGCGGTCATCTCGCCGCGCACCGTCGCGAGCACCGATGCCGCCTGCTCACCGCCCATCACGGAAATCCGCGCGTTCGGCCACATCCACAGGAAGCGCGGCGAATAGGCCCGCCCGCACATCGAATAGTTGCCCGCGCCGTAGGACCCTCCGATCACCACGGTGAGCTTGGGCACCCGCGCGCACGCGACCGCGGTCACCATCTTCGCTCCGTGCTTGGCGATGCCGCCGGCCTCGTATTCGCGGCCCACCATGAACCCGGAGATGTTCTGTAGGAACAACAGTGGCACCATCCGCTTGTCGCACAGCTCGATGAAATGCGCGCCCTTGACCGCGGATTCGGAGAACAGCACGCCGTTGTTGGCCACGATGCCGACCGGGTGGCCGTGGATGCGGGCGAATCCGGTCACCAGCGTGGTGCCGTATTCGGCTTTGAATTCGACGAATTCGCCGCCGTCGACGATCCGGTTGACGACGGCGTGCACGTCGTACGGAATCCTTGGGTCGACGGGCACCACGTCGTAGAGCTCTGACTGATCGGCGACCGGGTCCACGGTCGGCAGCACATCCCAGATCGGCCGTTCGCGCGGCCCCAGCGTCGAGACGATGCGCCGAACGATGCGCAATGCGTCGCGGTCGTCGTGCGCAAGATGGTCGGTGACGCCGGAGGTTTTCGAATGCAGTTCTCCCCCACCGAGATCCTCGGCCGAGACCACCTCCCCGGTGGCCGCCTTCACCAGCGGCGGGCCGCCGAGAAAGATGGTGCCCTGGTTGCGGACGATGACCGCTTCGTCGCTCATCGCCGGAACGTATGCGCCGCCGGCCGTGCACGATCCGAGCACCGCGGCGATCTGCGGGATGCCTTGCGCGCTGAGATTGGCTTGGTTGTAGAAGATCCGGCCAAAGTGATCGCGGTCCGGGAAAACCTCGTCCTGACGCGGCAGGAATGCACCACCGGAGTCGACCAGATAGATGCAGGGCAGCCGGTTCTGTGCCGCGATCTCCTGGGCACGCAGGTGCTTCTTGACCGTAATCGGGTAGTAGGTACCACCTTTGACCGTGGCGTCGTTGGCCACGACCATGCATTCGCGTCCGGAGATCCTGCCTATTCCGGTGATGATGCCGGCCCCGGGACACTCGTCGTCGTACATCCCGTCGGCAGCCAACGGCGCGATTTCGAGTAACGGACTGCCCGCATCGAGCAACCCGTCGACACGGTCGCGCGGTAGCAGCTTCCCGCGCTCGACATGGCGGGCGCGGGAGCGTTCGGAACCACCGAGCGCAGCCGTGGCGAGTTTGCCGCGTAACTGCTCGACAAGCGCGGTGTGCGCGCTGCGGTTTTCCGCCGGTGTGCTCATCGGGTATACGCCAATTTCGGTTAATGGTCACTAACTCGTGTTATGTTAGTGGTGATTAACCAACATGTCCAGGGAGGCTGGATGGCAGCGTCCGCTCCGGCCGAGCGCAGCGGTCACACCCCGGCGCCGAGCCCCCGCAGTCGACGCAAATCGGACCGCCGCCTGCAGCTGCTGGGCGCCGCCGAGCGGCTGTTCGCCGAGCGCGGTTTTCTGGCAGTGCGGCTCGAAGACATCGGCGCTGCAGCGGGCGTGAGCGGGCCCGCGATCTACCGGCACTTCCCCAATAAAGAGTCGCTGCTGGTCGAGCTGTTGGTCGGGATCAGCACCCGACTGCTGGCCGGCGCGCGAGAGGTCCGGTCGCGGCATGCTGACGCTGCCGCAGCACTGGACGGGCTGATCGACTTTCATCTCGACTTCGCATTCAGCGAGCCCGATCTCATCCGGATCCAGGACCGCGACCTGGCCTACCTACCGGCGGCGGCCGAGCGCCAGGTGCGACGCGCCCAGCGTCAATACGTCGAAGTGTGGGTGAGCGTCCTACGCCAGATCGAGCCCGGGCTCGCCGAGACCGACGCCCGGCTGATGGCGCACGCCGTGTTCGGACTACTCAACTCCACCCCGCACAGCATGAAGCCGCCCGACGGCAAGGCTGCGCGCGCGGCGCGGTCACGCGCGGTGATGCGGGAGATGACCGTCGCCGCATTGACCATCGACGCTCCGCGGGAGTGAACGTTGGCTCAATTCGAGCTACTAACCGATCAGTCGGACGTATTCTCAGCGTCTACCTGACAACGAGGTTCGGTCGCCGTCTATCGATGCCCCGATGCAGCTTGCGAGAGGACTTCGATGAGTCCCGACTATGACGTTATCGTGATCGGTTCGGGTTTTGGCGGTTCGGTTACCGCTCTTCGCCTGAGCGAGAAGGGATATCGCGTCGGTGTGCTCGAGCAGGGAGCGCGCTGGCGGCCGCAGGACTACCCTCCCGAAAGTTTGCCATTGCGGGAGACCCTGTGGCAGCCCCGTTTCGGCCTCTTTGGCCCACTGCAGCTCACCGTTTTGAAGAATGTCGTAATTCAGTCTGCTGCGGGCGTGGGTGGCGGTTCGCTGATCTACGGCAACGTCCTCTACGAACCCTCGGACCAGTTCTACAACGATCCCCAATGGGCCTCGATCGCGGACTGGAAAGCCGAATTAGCGCCGTTTTATGGCCAGGCCAAGCGGATGCTCGGCGTCGCGACCAATCCGAGGTTGACCCCTGCAGACGACGTATTCAGGTCGATTGCGGACGATTTGGGTGTTGCCGACACGTTTCACCCGACCCAGGTGGGTTCGTTCTTCGGCGAGCCCGGCAAGACGGTTTCCGACCCGTACTTCGGTGGTATCGGACCCGATCGCGCCGGCTGCGTCTTCTGTGGGCGCTGCGTCAATGGATGCCCGCACAATGCCAAGAACATCCTCGAACGAAACTACCTGTACCTCGCGGAAAAGGCGGGCGCGCAGGTTCACCCGATGACGACCGTCGTCGATGTTCGCGAATCGCCAGCCGGCGGCTACCAGGTTGAAACCGTCCGCACCGGGCGGTGGGTTCGCAAACAACATCAGACCTGGCGCTCCGATCAGGTCGTGTTCTCGGCTGCCGCGCTCGGAACGCAAAATCTGCTCCATCGCTTGCGGGCCGACGGTTCCTTACCCCGGATCTCGGCGCGGTTGGGTGAGCTTGCGCGGACCAACTCGGAGGTCACCCTGATCGCGACCTCGCGAACCCGCACGGATCTGGCTCAGGGTGTGGCCGGGACGTCATCGATCCACCCCGATGCGAACACCCATATCGAAGCCTTCCGCCTCGGCAAGGGCAGCAACTGGGGATACCTTCTGACCACCACCCTGGTCGACGGCGACCGACACCGCCTCGCCCAATGGGTGCTGACAAATCTGCGCCATCCGACCGCATTCGCCCGTTCCTTCAACGCTCGGCGAGCCTCCGACAGATCGATATCCCTGCTTGCGATGCAGGATTTAAACAATTCCCTGACCACCTACCTCAAACGCGGCCTTTTCGGAACGAAGATGGCCTCCCGACAAGGAGTCGGGCGCGCCCAATCCGCACTGGATTCCGGTCGCCAATGACATCGCCCGCCGTGCGGCCGCAAAGCTCGACGGCGACCCTCATGGCTGGTACTTCGACGTCCTCAACCGCCCGACCACCGCGCATTTCATCGGCGGTTGCTCCATCGGAGATTCGCCGACCACCGGTGTCGTCGACCCGTATCAGCGGCTATACGGATATCCCGGTCTGCACATCATCGATGGGTCGACGATCGCGGCCAACCTGGGTGTCAACCCCGCCCTGACGATCACTGCGCTATCGGAACGGGCGGTGGCGCTGTGGCCCAACAAAGACGAACCCGACCTACGGCCTCCACTCGGGTCCACATACCAGCGGATTTCGCCAGTCCGGCCGCGCAATCCGATCGTGCCCGAAAACGCCCCGGCCGCGCTTCGCCTATCAGCAATTTGACCCAGTCGTCGAACCGGCCCAGCCAGGTATATCGGCGCCGACAGTTCTTCCGCAGGTACCCTGCAGAAATGAGGTGGGTATGAGCGATCGACGTCATCCCGATCACACCCGTTCAACCCAAAAGTGGACTGACCAGACCCAACGCTTACGTCAGCCCTATCCGCCATACGTTGACCCGGCCTACAGCGGCCAGCCGTCTTACTACCCCGCCTCGTCGCACGACCCGAACGCGGCAAACCCCACTGACAAGCTTCCGCAGTACTGGCTGCAGGGCCACGTCCAAGCGGATCCACCGCCGCACGACCCCGAACCCGACAAGCCGAAGGCGCCGCGCTGGCTGTGGATAGCGGCCGCCTCTGCGGTGCTGCTGGTGACCGCGTTGGTCATCGCGCTGGTGATCGCCAACGGCACGGCCAGGAAGCAGACGGCCGTGCCTGCGCTGCCGACGACGCCGAGTTCACCAAGGCCCGTCCCGGTGGTGCCGCATTCGCCGTCGCATTCGGCTCGTGCGCCCGAGCCGGCCACTACCGCGCCCAGCCAGCCCGCCGATCCGGGCTCCATGCAGACCGTGGTCTACAACGTCAGCGGCGACGGCCGTGCCATCAGCATCACCTACGTCGACAACGACGGCATGATGCAGACCGAGTTCAACGTCGGGCTGCCGTGGACCAAGGAAGTCAGCCTGCCCGAGTCCGGCAGCAAGACGCCCAACGTCACGATCGTCAACATCGGGCACGACGTGACCTGCTCGGTGACCATCGACGGGGTCGAGATCAACCAGCGCAGCGGCGCCGGCTTGACGATCTGCAACGGCAGCGGCTAGCTAGGCCCGGCGCGGGACACGCACCGTCAACAGTCCCAGCAGGCCGGCGACCATGACCAGGCACAGTCCGCCCATCCCTGCTCGGACCGCTCCGAAGAGGTCGACGAAAACCGAGAACAGCCACGGCGCCAGGAACGACACGGCACGACCGGTCATCGTGTAGAGGCCGAAAGCCACGCCTTCTTTTCCTTCGCTGGACATCCGCAGCAGCAACGTCCGCGCCGACGCCTGCGCCGGCCCGATGAACACACACAGCAGCAGCCCGGTGGCCCAGAACGCGCGGGGGCCGGCCAACGCCATCATCGTCAGCCCGGCCGCGACGATGCTGGCCAGCGAACCGATGATCACCGGCTTGGAACCGATCCAGTCGTCCAGGAACCCGCCGAAGACCGCACCCACTGCGGCCACCACGCTGGCGGCCACCCCGAAGATCAGCACATCGTCCGGTGAAATCCCGTAGGCGTTGACACCGAGCACACCGCCGAAGGTGAACACGCCGGCCAGGCCATCGCGGAATACCGCCGCCGCCAACAGGTAATAGACCAGGTTGCGGTCCCGGTGCCACTCCCCGACCAGGTCCTGCCAGAGCTTGCGGTAGCCACCCAGCGCGCTGTGCGCTGGGCGCGCGGCCTCCGCCGGTGACGGCAGCTTGTGCGCGGTCAACAGCAGTGGAGTCGCGAACATCACCAGCCATCCGGCGGCCACCAGCATCGCGATCCGGACGTTCATGCCGTCACCGATCGGCAGCTGCAGGAATCCGCGGGTGGAGCCTTTCCCGTCGATGCAACCGAAGTAGACGAGCAGCAACAGGCCGACACTGCCGACGAACGCCGCCGCCAGGCCGAAGCCCGAAATCCGCCCTGAGTTCTGCGGCGTCGTGAGCTGACGCAGCATCGCGTTGTAGGGAACGCTGGCAAGATCCCCGCAGGCCGCACCCACCGCGAGCAGCGCCAGCCCCGCCCACAGGTAACCCGGGCGCTCGCGGATCAGGCTCATCGCGCTCACCAACCCGACCACCAGGCCGGTCAGCACGGTCAGGGTGAGTCGCCGGCGGCGCGGATCCTCGACCCAGACGCCGATCAGCGGGGCCAACACAGCGATCGTCAACCCGGCGATTGCCAGCGATCGACCCAGCCAACTGGCCGGCGTGGCCCCTCCCGGCAAGCCCTTGCCGACGGCGCCGGTCAGATACACCGAGAACACGAATGTCACCACGACCGCGCTCACGCCGGCCGAGCCGGTGTCCCACAGTGCCCATGCCACCGCGTGGGACCGGCTGCGGCCGCGCGAAGGGTCACTGATCGATTCAGACATCGTTGGCCTGTCTACCATTGGCGCATGCCGGTACCCGCCCCCAGTCCCGACGCCCGCGCAGTTGTCACCGGAGCTTCACAGAACATCGGAGAAGCATTAGCTACTGAGTTGGCAGCCCGCGGCCACAGCCTGATCATCACCGCACGCCGCGAAGATCTGCTCACCGCGCTGGCCAGCAGCCTGACTGAGAAGTACGGCGTCGCCGTCGAAGTGCGCCCGGCCGACCTCGCCGATCCCGCCGACCGCACGAAACTCGTTGACGAGTTGGCAGCCCGCGACATCTCGATCCTGTGCGCCAACGCCGGCACCGCGACATTCGGTTCGGTGGCGGCGCTGGATCCCGAGGTGGAGCGGGCTCAGGTGCAGCTGAACGCGGTCGCGGTGCACGACCTGGTGCTGGCGGTGCTGCCGGGAATGATCCAGCGCAAAGCCGGTGGCATTCTGATTTCCGGTTCGGCAGCGGGCAATTCGCCGATTCCCTACAACGCGACCTACGCGGCGACCAAAGCCTTCGCGAACACCTTCAGCGAGTCGCTGCGCGGTGAACTGCGCAAGACCGGTGTGCACGTGACGGTGCTGGCCCCGGGTCCGGTGCGCACCGAGCTGCCCGACCCGTCGGAGGCGTCGATCGTCGAGAAGCTGGTGCCCGACTTCTTGTGGATCTCCACCGAGTACACCGCAAAGAAATCGCTGGATGCGTTGCAGCGCAACAAGATGCGCGTGGTTCCCGGCGTGACGTCCAAAGCGATGTCGGTGGCCAGCCAGTACGCGCCGCGCGCGATCGTCGCGCCGATTGTCGGAAGCTTCTACAAGAAGATGGGCAGCTGAGCTACCGGCGGCGTTTGGAGCCGCCGCCGAGCATATTGCGGATGAGTTCGGTACCCAGGGCCTTGAGGAAAGTCTGGAACCCGCGGCTGTTCACGAAACGACTGAACCAGCCAGGCTTCTTGGCGGGCTCGGGCGCATTCTTCGATCCGGTTGCCGTTGGCTGCTCGGCGGGAGCCTTCGCTTTTTCGGCTTCGATCTTCTCGTACGCGGATTCGCGGTCTTTGGTCTCACCGTAGGTCGCCTGCAAAGGGCTGCTCTTGGCCGCGGCGCTGATCGCGTCGTCTCCGATGGCAGCCATCAGCGAGCGGGGCGAGCGCAACCTGGTCCACGCGACCGGTGTCGGGGCACCGCGTTCGGACAGTACGGTGACCACCGCTTCGCCGATGCCCAGCGACGTCAAAGCCGAAGCCAAGTCGTAGACATCGGTTTTCGGGTAGGTGCGAACGGTTTTGGTCAGCGCCTTCTGGTCATCGGGAGTGAACGCGCGCAGGGCGTGCTGAATGCGCGCACCCAACTGGGAGAGCACTTCGTTGGGCACGTCGGTGGGCAACTGGGTGCAGAAGAACACCCCGACACCGCGTGAGCGAATCAGTTTGACGGTCTGCTCGACCTGTTCCAGAAATGCCTTGGAGGCGTCGTTGAACAGTAGGTGGGCCTCGTCGAAGAAGAACACCAGCTTGGGTTTGTCGACGTCACCGATTTCGGGCAGAGTCCGAAAGAGGTCGGACAGCACCCACATCAAGAAGGTGGAGAACAGCACCGGTCGGGCGGCTTGGGCGCCGAGTTCCAGCAGCGAGATGACGCCGCGGCCCTTGTCGTCGAGCCGCAGCAGGTCTTTGGGCTTTAATTCCGGCTCACCGAAAAAGGTGTCGGCGCCTTCGGCTTCCAGGTTGACCAGAGCACGCAAGATGACGCCGGCCGTCTGCGCCGAGACACCGCCCAGCGACTTCAAATCGGCCTTGCCCTCGTCGCTGGTGAGCTTGGCGATCACCGCGCGCAGGTCTTTCAGGTCGAGCAACTCGTAGTTGTTCTGCTCGGCGTAGTGGAAGATCAAGCCGAGCGTCGACTCTTGGGTAGCGTTGAGCCCCAACACCTTTGACAGCAGGATCGGGCCGAAGCTGGCGATCGTGGCGCGCACCGGCACACCGATTCCCTTGGTGCCCAGCGACAGAAAGTCGACCGGGAAAGCGGTTGCCTGCCAGTCGTCGCCGGATTCCTTGGCCCGAGCGGTGATCTTGTCGCCGCTTTCCCCCGGTTTCGACAACCCGGACAGGTCGCCTTTGACGTCGGCCATCAGCACGGGTACGCCCGCCGCCGAGAGCTGCTCGGCGATCACCTGCAGTGTCTTGGTCTTGCCCGTACCGGTGGCACCGGCCACCAGCCCGTGCCGGTTGATGGTGGCCAGCGGGATGCGGATCTGCGCGGTCGGGTCGGTCTTGCCGTCGATGACGACTGCACCCAATTCCAGGGCCTGCCCCTCGACGGCATAGCCGGCGGCGATCTGCTTTGCGGGGGTCGCTGTCGATTCAGTGCTCATAAGGGCTTTGCCTCTCCCCTGATGCCGTGGTCGAAGATCACGCACGACCTTACTGGCTGCCGCGCTCACGCGGGGTGGCTGGAGCCCGGCAGCCGTCTCTGCCTACTGTGAACGCTGTGCGGGACGAACTGGTGTGGATCGACTGTGAGATGACCGGGCTGGACCTGCGCTCGGACAAGCTGATCGAGATCGCCGTGCTGGTGACCGATGGTGATCTGAACATCCTGGGCGACGGCCTAGACGTCGTGATTCATGCCGACGACTCGGCGCTGAACTCGATGATCGATGTGGTGACCGAGATGCACACCCGCTCGGGGCTCATCGAAGAGGTGCGGGCCTCTACGGTCGACCTCGCCACGGCCGAGGCTGCGGTGCTCGATTACATCCGCAAGCATGTCAAACAGGTCAAAACGGCGCCGCTGGCCGGAAACTCGATCGCTACCGACCGTGGCTTCATCGCCCGGGACATGCCGGCACTGGACTCGTTTCTGCACTACCGGATGATCGATGTGAGCTCGATCAAAGAGCTGTGCCGCCGCTGGTACCCGCGGATCTACTACGGACAGCCCACGAAGGGCCTGGCGCACCGCGCGCTGGCCGACATTCACGAGTCGATTCGCGAGTTGAAGTACTACCGGGGCACCGCTTTCGTGCCCCCACCTGGCCCTACCACCAGCGAGATCGCCGCCGTTGCCGACGAGCTGGGGGCCGAACCGCCCACGCTGGAGGGAACTGATTCGGCCGCCGGGGACACAAACGGTTAGTATCGACGGCGCCGCTTCTCATCTGGCGGCAATGGTGGGTGTAGTTCAGTTGGTAGAGCGTCAGGTTGTGATCCTGAATGTCGCGGGTTCGAGTCCCGTCACTCACCCGACAGGTCAGAGGGTGTTTCGCCCTCTGACCTTTTTCTTGCCCTGACTAGCTTGCGACGCTAGTGCGAAGCGGTGCCACCAGTCGTCAACTCATCCGGCTTCTGAACTCGTTGCGGGTGGCGACTCGGCGCATCTCCAGCTCGAACCCGCCCGCCTCGGCCACGTAAGCGATTGCGCCGGATGCGACGCCGACCACGCGCCACAACACAGTGCCGCTGAACACGGCGAGGCGACTGCGTCCATCCGCGGCCTCAGGGCGACTGGGAGCTGGGCTCACACCAGCAAGCCTAAAAGCGCAACCACTCGGCTGCGCGCACGAGCGCACAGATCGGCGTGTCAGACGTCCAGACGCTGAACTGAGCACCAATGAGGTTGCCAGATAACCAATGTGGCGTTTCGAATGGGTGTCAGGTCTTGGCGTTGCCGGCGCGCCACTGGTCCCACGGGATGTTCCAGTCACCGAGACCCTCGGTGCCCGACAGCGGCGGGCCGAGGGTGTTGAGCACCTCGACGACGTCGCCGCGCTTGGTGTGTTCGAAGAACCACTGCGCGTTACTCGGACTCACGTTGAGGCAGCCGTGGCTGGTGTTGGTGTGGCCCTGCGCGCCGACCGACCATGGAGCCGAGTGAACAAACACGCCGCTGTAGGACATCTGGGTGGCGAAGTCGACCTCGGTGCGATATCCGTTGGGCGAGTTGACCGGTACCCCGTAGGTGGAGGAATCCATGATCATGTGCGCGAAGCGTAAACCGAGGATGTAGGTCCCGCTGGCGGTGGGCGTGCTGTCCTTGCCCATCGACGTCGGCATGGTCTTGACCACCTCGCCGTTGACGCGCACCGTCACCATTTTGGTGTTGTCGTCGGCGGTCGCGATGACCTCGTCACCGATGGTGAAGTGCGAGTGCGCGTTGTCCTGGCCGAACACCCCGTCACCCAGGTCGACACCGTAAGTGTTGACGGCGACATCGACGGTCGTCCCGGGCTTCCAGAAATGCTCAGGGCGCCAACGCACTTCACGATTGTTCAGCCAGTAGAACGCCCCCTCGACGGGCGGATCGGTGGTCACCACGATCGCCTTTTCGGCGGCCTCGCGGTTGGCGATCTTCTCGTCGAACTGGACCGCCACCGGCTCGCCGACACCCACCACCTCGCCGTCGTGCGGCATCGCGTAGGGCATGGCCAGGTTCTGCGGCGAATGGGTCTGGAAGGTCAGCTGGCGAGTGGCCACTCCGCCCAGCCCGCGCGCTTTAGCGGTGAGCGTGTAGAGGCGGTTGTAGCCCAGCCGCTCGGCGGTCGACCAGTGCACGCCGTCGGGGCTGAGGCGGCCGTCGACGGACCCGCCGTTTTCGTTGACCATCTCCACCGAGGCCAGCACCCCGTTGTCGGCGCTCACTGTCACCGGGGTGTCCACCGCGACGCCCACGGCACCGTCGGTCACCGACGTGCTGAGTTTGGGCACCAACAGGTCGCCGAAAGGTGTGGCCTTGTCCATGATGGCCTTGGGCGCCGGGGCGCCGCCGTTGCCGCTGCAGGCGCCCGCGCCGAAAACAGCAAGTGGCACGATCAGCACAGCCAGCCACCGCCGAAATTCGTGTCGTGTCCTCACCAAGCGACCTGCCACCTGCGCTGTTCCCCCTCGCAACATGTCCCGCACCATTACTGCCGAGTATTCTAAGGCGTAGATGACTGGTCACCCTGACGCGCGATCGACGCCCGGCTCGACGATTTCGTCCGTCGGCTGAATGGCTGTTATTGTCGCAAGCGCAGTCCGCCAGGATGCACGCGCCGTTAGCTCAGTTGGTAGAGCAGCTGACTCTTAATCAGCGGGTCCGGGGTTCGAAACCCTGACGGCGCACCAGGCAGTACGACCCGCCAGCTTTCTTTACGACCGATTGTTGGCCCGCTCTGCCTGACGCTTGTCTTTCTCGGCGTCCGCCAGGTCTTCGATCCGATCCGCATTGGCGCGCTGGCTAGCTGCTTCGCTGTGCTTCTTTTGAGCGTCGTTGAGCTTCGACTTGGCAGCTTCTGCCGCGGCCTTCTCGGCCTCGCGAATCCTTTGCTCGTCTTGGCGCTTTGCAGACTCCAGCTGTTCCTTGCGCTTAGCAGCTACCTCGTCGACTCGTTTCGCCGTTTCGGCAGTTCGCTTTTGGGCGTCCTGCGCTGCCTCTTGCTTGCGCTCCTGGGCAGTGCTGCGCGCCTCCGTGACCGTTTGCTCCGCCGCGGCGCGCGCTTGCTTCCGCTCCTCGATTGCCGCGTCGCTTGTGGACTTCAGCTCTGCGTCGGCTTGTTGCTTGCGCGCAGTGGCTTTCGCGTCAAGCTCGGCCGCATGTGCCAGCACGTTGCTGCGCTCGATCAGAGCCGCGCCGGCATCGGCAAGCTCAGAGTCGCCGAGCGCCTTGCCGATTGTCGCGTCCAACGTGCCCAGCGACCGTTCGTACAACAGTCGTGCAGGTGCCTCGTTGCCCAAACGGGCAACAACTGTGTCTTCGATCAGCTGCAAGGGGAATCGGGCCAAGTGGTACTGGAATCGCAGAACTTTGAAGGTGGCCTGGGAAACGTTCATCGGTAACTCCTGTATGTAGCCGCGCTCATGGCAGGTCGGCCTCGTTGGTCAATTCGTCCGCTTCGCGTCGCAGGCGCTCGGCTTCCAATTTCTCGTTGGAGGCCGCCTGAACCGAGCTCTGATGTGCAGCGGCGGCCTTGTCGACATCCTCCGCTGCGTCACGCAGCTCTTCGCGCTCTTCGCTTGTTGCCCGCTGCACTTCACGCTGCTGATCGATCTCGGCAGCTGTCATTTCTTTTGCTGCGTCCTGTTGCGTCGCCTCTGCGGCCGCACGCTTCTGGACGGCTGCTTGAGCCTCAACCGAGCCCTCAGCTGCTGCGGCACGTGCATTCACGGCAATCCGGTGCTGTGCACCTTCTACTTTCGTTCCGGTTTCCTCGGCACGCGCTTGCTGCGCCTCCGCATCGGCCAGGGCATCGACGGTGTTTGCCTCTCTGCGCTCCTGGGCCTGAGTTTGCTCCAGCTGCCCCTCGGCAGTCAGCGAATCGCTGCCGATGACGGCGCCAACCACCTCCTTCGCCTTGCCCTTGATGGAATCGATCAGGCCTTTGCGGGCCTGACCAGCCTTGTCTTCGCTCATCGAATTTCTCCTCATCGACACCAGGTGAGAACCCGATCTGAGTTCGGAATGAATATCAGCCCCGGGGTTCCACCGTGGGCGCGGCTCAAACCCTTGTGTTGCGTGTCAACCGAGCCGAGTCTGGTAACAACGCAGGGGGGGGGGGGGGGGAGGGGGGTAGGGCTGGCTGGGGGGGGGCCTCTGAGAGGTTTCGGCCATGTCGGGAGGATCCCGGAGTCCGGTAGGGGGGGGGGGGGGAGGAGAGCGCTTGGCAGGGATCGCGTGGTCGGTGGGAGTCGATCGGGGTTGGGAGTGGTGGGGGGGGGAGGGCCGGGGGCCGGGAGGGGTACAAACCGGGAGTGCGAGGGGGTTGGGAGGTGGTCGGCGGTGGTGAGGAGGAGGGGTGGAGTGGGGGGGGCGTCGAGGTGTTTAAGAGGGGGGGGGAATCCTCGACGTATAAACATTCTCGACCTCCGCCAGGATTGATGTCCCGGTGGTCGGTTGGTCGGGCGGTGACCAGGGATGCCCAGGTATCCGGGAGATGGCGAGGAACATATCAGGTGGGGTGGGGGGGGGGGGGGATTGTGGGGGGTAGAGAGGGGGGAGGGGGGGAAGAGGGGGGGGGGGGGGGGGGTGGGGGGGGGGCGCCGGGGAGGAGGGGGGGCGTGGAGGGGTGAGGGGAGAGAGAGGTTGGGGGTCCGTGGGGGATTGGGGTGGAGGGGGAGTCTGGCGTAGATCGAGGAGGGACAGGCCGACGCCAAGGTCGGATCATCGAGGATCGATGAGGGCCATCGTTCGATGTCAGTGGAGTGTGCAGCCGGGCTGATGCAAGGGTCCATCAGCCGAATTGGAGGCAGGCGGTGTCCGGGGGGCGGATGGTGGGGGGGGTGGGGGGTCATGGGGGAGTGAGAGAGGGGAGATGGGGGGTTGGTAGGGGGGGGGGGGGTGGGGGTGGGGGGGGGGGGGGTGGTGGGGGGTGGGGGTGGGGTTGGGGGGGGGGGGGGTTTGGTGGAGGGAGGGGGGTGGGGGGGGGGGGAGGGGGGTGGGGTGAGGGTGGGGGGGGGGGGGGGGGGGGGGGGGGAGGAGATGGGGAGGTGTAGGGGGAGTGAGGGGGAGGGAGGTGCGGTGGAGGGGAGAGGAGGATGAGGAGGGGAGGGATGGAGAGGGGGGGTAGGCGGCGGGAGAGGTAATGGGTGGGAGTGGGGGGGGGAGTGGAGGGGGAGGGGAGGGGGGAGGGGGGGGGGGGGGGGGAGGCGCGGGGGTGGGGGGGGGGGGGGCGGGAGGGGGGCGGCGGGGCGGTCCGGGGGGGTGGGGGGGGTGCGTGGTTTGGAGGGGATTGGGGGCCGGGGGGGGAGGTGAGAGGTCGGGGTTTGAGGCGAGGGGGGGGGGAGGGGTGTGTGCGCGGGGGAGCGGGAGATTGGGGGGGGGGGGAGCAGGGGGGGGTGTCTGGGGAGGAGAAGGGGAGGCGGTCGTGGCGATGGGGGGTGTTGGAGAGGGGGGGGGCGGGGCGCGGGAGGCAGTATGAGGGGGGCGCGGGGAGGAGCCGGGGATTCGGGGGGGGAGGAGATGAGAGGGGTCGTGGAGGGTCGGGGGGGGGGGGGGAGGAGGGGGCGGGGGGCGGGAGGAGGAGAGCGAGAGGGAGGGGGGAGGGGGGGGGGGGGGGGGTGGGGGGGGGGGGGGGGGGGGGGGGGGGGAGAGGGCGGAGGAGCCGGGTGGGGGGGGCCCCGCGCGGCGGTGGCGATTGAGTGGTAGGAGGAGGACAGCATTTCGGTAGCCGCGGGGGGGCGGGAGCTCGCTGGTCTTGTGGGGGTCGGGGGGGAGGGAGGGGGGGGGGGGGGGGTGACTGCGTAGTGGCCGGTGTCGGAGGGGCGCGGGGGCGGTTGGGGGGAGGCCGAGGCGGCGGCGGGGGGGGGTGTGCGGTGTTGGGGGGGGGGGGGTCCGGGCGGGGTGGTGGTGCTCTCTAGAGAGTTTGGCGGGGTGGCCGGGCGGGGGGGGGGCGGCGGGTGGGGTGGGGGGGGGGTAGATGGCGGGGTGTGGCTCCGAGACAGCGGCGAAAGCAGCAGGACCAGTGTCCGGTTGGTTTCGGAACGTCCATACCCAGCCTTCCGGGGTATCACGCGTGCGGCACCGTTTTGTTCAAGACCTGCTCCGTGTTGGAACCTGAGGAGCCTGCGTTCGCCACCGCGTGGTGTGCTGACGATATGCACAGCTTCTTCGCAGCTGTTCAGGGGGCATGTTTGACCGTTTCGGGTTAGCGTTGACCAACCGAGTGACAGTCAGGGGGCTAACTATGTGCCGTTACCTCATCACCGTGGAGTTCGACGATGGTCAGCTTGCGACCACGCAGTACTCGTCACCGAGTGACGTGAGAACCAAACTGGCTGAAGTCGTCAACGATTTGACCGACGAAGACGGCATCGAGCACTTCCGCAGCGTCACCGTCACTCAGGCTGCCTGACGTTTCAGCGCTGATTACCGGTTGCGGATTCGGCGCACCGCCAGCGCGACGGTCAACGCAGCGATACCGGCCAGCGAGATCACCACTGGCGGCTTTTTCACGAACCCGATCACCCGGGCTTTGGCGTCGTCGGCGAGGCGGCGGGGATTGGCCCGCACAGCCAGCGAGTCGACAGTCGATGCGAGCTGGTCGCGAGCCTTGTCGATGTCCTGCTTGATGGTGTCGGGATCCCGCTCCGCCACTCTCGTCCTCCCTGTCGTCGGCGAACCCAGACCAGGCGCGGTCTAGGTTGATGCCTGCTGACCTACCCTAGATCAGCCGGTACTCACCCCACCTGCCGGTGAACAGAAAGGCAGCTCCTTGACCGACACCGCACGCCTTGCGCCGGGCGACAAAGCGCCCGCCTTCACCCTTCCTGACGCCGACGGCAACAAGGTCTCGCTCGCCGACTACAAGGGCCGTCGCGTGATCGTCTACTTCTACCCCGCGGCATCGACGCCCGGCTGCACCAAGCAGGCCTGCGACTTCCGCGACAGCCTGGGCGAGCTCAACGGCAGCGGCCTCGACGTGGTGGGCATCTCCCCCGACAAACCGGAGAAGCTGGCCAAATTCCGTGACGCCGAGAAGTTGACGTTCCCGTTGCTGTCCGATCCCGAGCGCACGGTGCTGACGGCCTACGGCGCGTACGGCGAGAAGAAGATGTACGGCAAGACCGTCCAGGGCGTGATCCGGTCGACTTTCGTCGTCGACGAGCAAGGGCAAGATCGCCGTGGCGCAGTACAACGTCAAGGCAACCGGACACGTGGCCAAGCTGCGCCGCGACCTGTCGGTCTAGGGCGGTAGGAGGGGCACGCGCCGCAAGGAATAGACGGCGCAACCAAGTGGCTTCGTCCAAAGTGACTCAAATAACCCGAT
Source organism: uncultured Actinomycetota bacterium (assembly GCA_963762535.1). Classification (GTDB taxonomy): domain Bacteria; phylum Actinomycetota; class Actinomycetes; order Mycobacteriales; family Mycobacteriaceae; genus Mycobacterium. The sequence goes on along the minus strand of CAVXKX010000017.1, from coordinate 291,001 downwards.
ACCGAGACGCTCAAGGCGCTCAACAACAACATCACTGACGAGTTTCGCGCCAACGCCGGCAAGGTCGGAGGGCGATTCGAAGGCAACCAGTTATTGCTACTCACTACGAAGGGCGCGAAGTCCGGCGAGCCGCGCGTCTCGCCGCTGGTGGCCTTTCGTATCGACGGCAAGCTGCTGATCGTCGCCGGTTACGGCGGCGCCGACGTCAACCCGGCGTGGGTGCACAACCTGCGGGCCAACCCGCGGGCGCATGTTGAAGTCGCCACCGACTCGTTCGACGCTGTCGCGCACGAACTGAACTCCGTCCGAACGTGAGGCGGTCATCCCTAAGATCAACCAAACCGTGCCGGCGTTCGCGTTCGCGAATTACCAGTCAAAAACCCAGCGCACCATCCCGATATTCGAGCTGCGGGTCGCAGCATGAAAGTCGACCGACCGCCGGGATTTCACTCGGTCACGCCGCGCATGGTCGTGAGCGACGCCGCAGGTGCGGTCGAATTCCTGCGCATGGTCTTCAACGCCGTCGGCGAAGTGCACGCCGAGCGTCCGGCGGAAGTGCGCATCGGTGACTCTGTTGTCATGGTGACGGCAGCCACTGAGCGGGAACCGTTTCCGGCTTTCTTGTACGCGTACGTCGGCGACGCGGACCTGGCTTACAACCGAGCCCTCAACGCAGGAGCAATGAGCCTGGAAGCGCCGTTCAACACCCCCTACGGCGACAGGCGGGCCATGGTCCGCGACCCTTCGGCAACGTCTTCCAGATCGCGCACCGCACAGACGACCGGTAAATGTTGCCGGCTGACCAGTCGCGATCAGCCCAAGTTCGCCAGCAGCAACGCCTCGGCGGTCGCGGCCCGTTCCAGCACACCCAGGTGCAGGCTCTCGTTGACGCTGTGCGCTTGTGTCGCAGGGTCTTCCACGCCGGTGACCAGGATCGCCGCCTTCGGGTAGGCCGCGGCGAATTCGGCGATGAACGGGATCGACCCGCCCATGCCCATGTCGACCGGCTCAGTCCCCCAGGCCTGCCGGAACGCGGCCCGGGCGGCGTCGTACACCGGCCCGGTCACGTCGATGGCGTAGGGCTGACCGATGTCGCCGGGCGTCACGGTCACCTGCGCGCCCCACGGCGCATGCTGCTGCAGGTGTGCGGTCAGTGCGTCGAGATGCGCGGCCGCGTCGCCGCCCGGAGCAACCCGCATACTCACTTTGGCGCGGGCGCGCGGAATCAACGTATTCGACGATGCCGCAATGGAAGTGGTATCGATGCCGATCACCGTGATTGCCGGCTTGGCCCACATACGTTGGGGCACCGAGCCGGAGCCGATCTCGCCGACTCCGTCCAGCAACCCGGACTCGGCCCTGACCCGATCGGCAGGGTATTCGATTGCGGCGGCTGTACTTTCGTGCAGCCCTGCGACCGCGACGTTGCCGTCGTCGTCATGCAGGCTGGCGAGTAGGCGCGTCAGCACCATCAGCGCATCGGGTACCACGCCACCCCATAGACCGGAATGTAGGCCATGATCGAGCGTGGCCACCTCGACGACACAGTCGGCCAGTCCACGCAGCGACACCGTCAGGGCCGGCACCTCGGTGCTCCAGTTGTCCGAGTCGGCGATGACGATCACATCGGCAGCCAGCGCGCCACGATGGGCGGCCAGCAGTCGGCCCAGCGACGGCGAACCCGACTCCTCCTCGCCTTCGACGAAGACTGTCACGCCGACCGGCGGCTTTCCGCCGTGCGCCCGAAATGCCGCCAAATGTGTTGCGATGCCGGCTTTGTCGTCGGCGCTGCCACGGCCGTAGAGTCGGCCATCGCGCTCGGTCGGCTCGAACGGCGCCGACGCCCACTGAGCAGGATCGCCCTCGGGCTGCACATCGTGGTGGGCGTACAGCAGCACGGTCGGCGCCCCCGGCGGCGCGGGATGACGTGCGATGACGGCCGGCGCGCCGCCTTCGCTGACGATCTGGACATCGTCAAAACCGGCCTGCGACAACAGATCCGCGGTGAATGTGGCGCTGCGGTGCACCTGGTCGCGGCGGGCCGGGTCGGCCCACACCGACTGGATGCGGACTAGATTCTCCAAATCGTCGCGCACCGAGGGCAACACTTGGCGCACGCGTTCGACCAGATCGCTCATGGCCTTACAGGCTAGTCGGTCTCCAGGATGGCGACCGCGGCTGCGGTGTCGGCTTCGTGGGTCAGCGACACGTGGATGGTCACGTCCTTCAGATGCTTAGCGATGTCACCGGTCAGCCGCACCCGGGGCCGCCCCCACATGTCAGTGACCACCTCGATGTCGCGGTGGATGTCCTCGCGCAACACCGGCCGTTGCGAGAACCGTGAGCCGGACCAGGCCTTGATCACGGCCTCCTTGGCCGCCCACCGGGCCGCCAGGTGGCGTGCCTCCGACGAACTCTTGTCCGAGGCGTCACGCCGCTCACCTGGTGTGAAGGTTTCGGCGAAGACTGTGCCGGGCTGGTCGACCTGCTCGGCGAATTCAGTAATGGAGACAAGGTCTATCCCCACTCCAACGATGCTCATTGGGTGAAACCTATCGGATGCTCACTGGCGGTAGATATCGTCGTCGCCCAATCGCGCGTTCGCGTCGAGCAGCATCGCCGACTCCTGCCGCTTCTCGGACCCCTCGTGATCGAAGCGACGGTCGGCGGGGCGCTCGTACATCGGGCGTCCGCCGGCGATCGCCGACGCCAGGCGACGCTGCCCGGCCAGCAGACGGGCATCTGCCCTGCGCGCGTAATCCGCGCGCTGCTCGGCGTCCAGCGTGGCCAGGAAAGCCTCGGGGTGCACCAGCGCGACCAAGCCGGACACGTGGCCGAATCCCAGGCTGGTCACCAGACCGGCCTTCAGCGGGAACTTCTCCTTGAGTCGCAGCGTGTCGCGGACCCAGACGAAGTGCGCCGAGTCGGCGAGCTCGTCGTCGACACAGTCCAGGCTGCGGTTCGGCGGGATCACCCCGTCGCGCAGGATCTGGCACAGACCCATCATCTGGAAGACCGCCGCACCACCCTTGGCGTGCCCGGTCAGGCTCTTCTGCGACACGATGAACAGCGGCGCTCCGGGCGAGCGGCCCATCGAATCAGCAAGCCGTTCATGCAGTTCGGTCTCGTTGGGATCGTTGGCAAGGGTCGAGGTGTCGTGCTTGGAGATCACCGCGACGTCGTCGGCGCCGACACCCAGCTTGGCCAGCGACCGGGCCAGCGCCGAATCCTTGCCGCCACGTCCGGCGCCCAGCGCACCCAAACCCGGGGCCGGGATCGAGGTGTGCACGCCGTCGGCGAACGACTGTGCGTAACCCACCACCGCCAGCACCGGCAGACCCATCTTGACCGCGAGGTCACCGCGGGCCAGCAGGATGGTGCCACCACCCTGGGCTTCCAGGAAGCCGAGCCGGCGCCGGTCGTTGGGCCGGGAGAACTTCGAGTCGCTGATACCGCGGTCACGCATCATCGAAGTGTCGGCGGTCGCGGCCATGTCTCCGAAGCCGATGATGGCTTCCAGCGTCAGGTCGTCGAACCCGCCGGCGACCACCAGTTCGGCCTTGCCGAGCCGGATCTTGTCGACGCCTTCCTCCACCGAGACCGCCGCGGTGGCGCACGCGCCGACCGGGTGGATCATCGCACCGTAGCTGCCGACGTATGACTGGATCACGTGGGCTGCAACGACGTTGGGCAGGACCTCCTGCAAGATGTCGTTCGGCTTGTTCCGGCCGAGTAGGTTGCCGTGATACATCGTCTGCATCGACGTCATACCGCCCATGCCGGTGCCCTGGGTGCTGGCCACCAGGCCCGGGTGCACCCATCGCATCAACTCGGTCGGGGTGAAGCCCGACGACAGGAACGCGTCGACGGTGGCCACGATGTTCCACAGCGCCACCCGGTCGATCGAGCTGGCCATGTCTTGGCTGATGCCGAACACCGTCGGGTCGAACCCGGTAGGGATCTGCGCGCCGACGGTCCGCGACAGTTTGGTCTTGCGCGGCACGCGAATCTCGGTGCCCGCCTTGCGCGTAACCTGCCAGTCGCTGGAGCCCGGAATCGGCTTGACCACGGTGTGCTCGGCGTCGAACTGGGCGAAGCCCCGCGCGTCGGCCTCCGAGGAGACGACGAACGTGAAGTCCTTGTCCAGGAACACGCTCACCATCAACGGCGATGCGTGATCCGGGTCGATCGCACCGTCGTCGACGAACTCGCGGATGCCGACGCGCTCGACCACGACGTCGTGATAGCGCTCGACCAGCTCGGCCTCGTCAATCAAGTCACCCGACGCGACGTCATACCAGCCCGGTGTCGGGTCCTCTTCCCACTTGATCAGCCCAGTGGTCCAAGCCAATTCGAGTACACCGGCGGCCGACAGCTCGTTGTCGACCTCCATCTCGAAGCGGGTCCGCGACGAGCCGTACGGGCCCAGTTCGGCACCACCGACGATCACCACCAGCTCCGACGGGTCGAGGTCGAGGTGGTCCCACACCGGCGGCGGTGCCGGGTTGAAGCCGCGCGGCGGCGACGGCAGCGCGGCGATAAGCCCCTCGTCGGCAGCGTCCTCGTCGACGCCAGTCTCTGAGGTCATCTCCTCGCGGGCCTTGGCTGCCAGCTCTGCCATGTCCAGGTCGACATCGCCGAGCCCACCGGTGAAGTCCACCTTGATCGGCGTGACCGCAGCGGCCGCCCTGGACTCGACGTCGCACAGCCCCAGCAGCATGTCGGCCATCTCATCGGTGGAATACGTTGTGACACCGGCCTCTTCGACGGCGCTGACGATCGCGTCGTTGTGGCCCATCAGGCCGGTGCCGCGGGTCCACCCGATCAATGCGTGGGCCAGGCTGACACGTTGCGCCCAGGACGACTCGGCGCCCCATCGGGTCACCAGCGCGTCCAGCGCCGACTTGGCTTCACCGTAGGCACCGTCGCCGCCGAACATGCCACGGTTCGGCGAGCCCGGCAGCACCACGTGCAGACGTGAGGCGATGTCGCGCTCGGCACCGATCTTGGACAGGCCACCGATCAGCCGCTGCACGGCCCACAGCAGCACCTTCATTTCCATCTCCGAGCGCGAACCGGCCTCGGACAGATCGCCGGCGACCCGCGGCGCCGCGAATGGGAACAGCAGCGTCGGGGTTTGGGCGTCCTTGATGTGAATCGACTGCGGCCCAAGGCTTTCCGACTGCTCGTTACCGATCCATTCGGCAAGCGCGTCGATGTCGGAGTAGGACGCCATGTTGGCCGCCACCACCCACAACGAGGCACCGAAGCGGGCATGCTCGCGGTAGAGGTTCCGGTAGAACGCCAGCCTGGTGTCGTCGAGCTTGGAAGTCGTGGCGATGACCGTGGCACCGCCGTCGAGCAGCTTGGCGACCACCGACGCGGCGATCGAACCCTTCGACGCACCGGTCACCACCGCGACCTCGGCATGGAAGGGACCGTGGTCGGGGTTTTCCGCCCCGGCAGCGATCCGGCCGTACAGCGACGCGTGGATCTGACGTCCGGCCGCCAGTGCCCTGCCCTGCCACCAGGTCGCCTGGGTCGCCACCACGTGGCCGGCTCCCTCGAACCGCTCCGAGAGCCTTGCCCAGTCGGCGTTGGCTTCGTCGTCCTCGAGCAGCCACAACTTGACCAGGTCTTCGCGTGCGCTGGCCCACCGGTCGTCGAACACCACGGCCTTCTTGCCGTCGAACACCGGCGCCACCAACCGCGGCCAGTCGGCGCCCAGTTCGGTGGTCACCAGGTCGATCAGCTCGGCATCGGTGGCGGCCGGCGGCACGCTGACCTGCTCGTCGAGGCCCAGCTGGCCCAGCACCAGACGGGCCGCCGAGGCGAGCACGCCGTCGCGGCCGGTGATCTGCTCGGTGAACTCACTCAGTGCGGCCGCGTCGACGGTCGCGCCGGCGCCCGCACCGCTGGACGGCAGCGCCACCGCGATACCGCGGCGCGCGGCCACCGATGCAACAGCGGCGTCGATGACGCTGTCGACGGCGGTGGCGTCGGCCAGGGCGCCCTCGTGCAGGTTGCCCAGTGGACCACCACGAACGCTGGTGCCCTCGCGGGTACCGAGCGCGACCTCGACCGTGACGTGCTTGGCCCAGCCTTCGCCCAACTCCCAAGTCTTGGTCACCCGCTCGGCAATCGCGGCGGGCCGCTTTCCGGTCGGTCCGAGAATCGTGCGCAACTGATCATTGATCGCGTCGGAAAGCACTGGCCCGTAAGGCTTGTAGGTGCGTGCCAACTTCGTGACCTGCGCCCGCAGGCCGGCCAGGTCGGCCTCTGCCGCGCCGTCGATGGCGCCCAGGTTCAGCTCGGAACCCAGGTCGACCAGCAACTGGTTACGCCGCGACGACGCGCCGTCGGTGATGGACTCGATGGAGTCCAGCTCCTCGATCTGGTCGATGCGCATCTTGGCCGACAGCGCGATCAGCGCCAGCGTCGCGTCCGCGGCATCGAACCCGATGTCGTCGGGGCGTCGGAGCGCCCGACGGAGCTGTGGCGGGAGCCGGAGCCGCGGCAGGTGCGGCCTCAGACGTGCGGGCGCAGCAGACGCCTCGGAATCAGCCGGACCCTCGTCGTGCTCGAATTCGGGCTCAGGGTCGGTGTCGGTCGCGAACAGCACCGCGGCGTCGCGCTCGGCATTGAGCACTTCGACTGTGCTGTGGGCATATTCGGGCAGCTTGAGAGTATTGGTGGCCAGCCCGGCGACCGTCGGTGCCGACTTCACGCCGATCTCGACGAACCGCTCCACACCCAGACCCCCGGCGGCCTCTTCGGTGAACAGCAGATCCTGGGTTTCGATCCACCGGACCGGGCTGGCGAACTGCCAGGCCAGCAGCTCGATGATCACCGTGCGCGCCATGTCGAACGGGCGCTCGTTGCGCCAATAGTCGTAGTTCTCCAAGATCTCGTCCAGCGGCTCGGCCGGCACCAGATCGCGGATCTCCTGGATGAAGTCGCGGTCCAGGCTGAACGGCCGCGGCACCAGGTTCGGGATGTAGCGACCGATGATCACCTCAGGGTCTTTGCCCCGCGGCATGGCCCGTTGCAGCGAGCGACGGAATTCGGCGACGCCAACCCGCAGCACCTCGGAGTGGAACGGCACATCGATACCCGGCACCAAGATGAAAGACCGCTTGCCGCCGGAGATTTCGCGGCGACGCTCTACTTCAGCCTCGAGCTCTTCCAGCCCGCGGACCGTGCCGGCGATCGCGTACTGCGATCCGCGCAGGTTGAAGTTGACGATCTGCAGGAACTCCCCGGTGCGCCGAGAGACCTCCTCGACAAACTCGGGCACGTCGGCGTCGTCGAGATCGATCTGCGACGGCCGGATCGCGGCCAGCCGGTAATTGGACCGGCCCAGCTCGTCGCGCGGCACGATGTCATGCATGTTCGACCCGCGCTGGAACACGGTCTCCAGCAACGCTTCCAACCCGTAGACGTCGCTCACGCAGGCCAGCGCGGTGTATTCACCGACGGAGTGACCGCAGGCGATCGCGTCTTCCACGAACGCACCTTGCTCACGCATCTCGGCGACCTGCGCCGCAGCCACCGTCGCCATGGCGACCTGAGTGAATTGCGTCAGGTACAGCACACCCTCGGGGTGCTGGTAGTGCACGCCGCTGGCGATGAGGCTGGTGGGGTTGTCCCGCACCACGTGCAGGATCGAGAAGCCAAGCGTCTCGCGGGTGTATTTGTCCGCGTCGTCCCACACCTTGCGGCCGGCTTTGGAGCGAGCCCGGACATCCATGCCCATGCCCTTGTGCTGGATGCCCTGACCGGGGAAGGCGTAGACGGTCTTCGGCGCCGCCAGTCGTGCGGTCGCCGACATCACCAGGTCTGAACCGATCCGGGCGGCGACCTCCAAAACCTCTGCGCCCTGGTCGATTCCGACCCGATCGACACGGAATTCAACCTCGTCGCCGGGCCGCACCATGCCCAGGAAGCGCGCCGTCCAGCCGATCAGCCGGGCCGGCGGCCGGGCCTGGCCGTCGGTGGCGGTGACCACGTGTTGGGCGGCGGCCGACAGCCACATCCCGTGCACGATCGGCGAATCGAGACCGGCCAGCAGCGCGGCCGCCCGGTCGGTGTGGATCGGGTTGTGGTCGCCGGAGACCACCGCGAACGGCCGCATGTCGACCGGAGCGGTGAGGGTGACGTCGCGGCGACGGCGACGCGGTGTGTCAGTGGCGTTCTCGGAGACCGCGCCGCCGGCCCGTACCGGGTCGGTCAGTTCGGCCGGGCCGGTGCGGCCACGGATCGCAAACCGCTCCTCCATGGTGGCGAGTACCGTGCGATCGGCGTCGGCAACCGTCACCGAGATCGGGACGACGCGGCCGACTTCGGTGTCGGTGGCGACCGAAGCCGTTGCGGTGACAATCAATTCGGCCGGCACCTTCGGCATCGCAGACACCAGGTGAGCGGCGTGGTCCAGGTGCACCAGGCTCAGCAGACCCTCGACAACCGGAACTCCTGCGCCGGTGACGGCGGAGCCGATGGCCGCAAAGACCGCCGGCCAGCACCGGCCGACCAGCGCGTCGGGCACGGTGGTCAGGGTCGGCGCCAGCAACTCGCCGAAGATCGCGGTGACCCCGGTGTGGTCGGCGACCCGCTCGGGGTCCCACTGCACCGTGACGGTCGCGGTGCCGTTATGCACCCGGGCCAGCGTCTCGGGGCTTTCGGCGCCGGCGGCGATGGCCAGCACCGAACGCATGGCCTCGATGGCGTCCTTGGGGCGGATCACCGGGATTGCGCCGTCCATTGTGCTGGCGGGCAAGCTGAATCGGATGTCGATCCACACACCGGCGATCGGCACACTCAAAACAACCTGGTCGGCCCCTTCCGTTTTGAAGGTCTGCAGACGTGCCCCGGTGGAGGAGTGGATGACTCGCGGCTCTTCGGGTCCGCCGAAGTCACCATGCACCTGCCAGTCGGCGGGATCGGCGATGCGGTGCACCGGGTTGGTGGCAACGCGCCCGGCCCACAACACATCCGGGGCGTCCAGCACGGTGGCTAGCGGACCGCGCACGTCCGTCCGGCCCTGCCGGCGCGCGGTGACCGGTGTCGGCGTCGCGCCGGTGGCGAGCACGTCGTCGACCGCGGCTTGCTCGAAGCGGTCGAGCAGCGCGCCGACGGGCTCGTCGAGCCGGGTGATGCCGGCGACCGCGGCGGTGCCGGGGATGATGCAAACCTGGTCGGCGTCGTAGCGGGCGTCGTGGGCCTGCCACAGCGAATCACTTCGCCACCAACGGCGTACGTCTTTGTCGATCACCGGGACGAAGTTCACCGGCTTGCCCGGCGTCTTGCACTGCGTGACGAAGAACGGCACGTCGGCCGGGTGCAGCTGCACGGTCTGCGCGTCCGGGTAACGGGCGACCAGCACGGCGATCGCGTCGCGGGGGCGCTCCAACAGCTCGGGGTCGTCGAACAGGGTCTCGATCGGGCCCGAGTCCTGCGGGTGCAACCGCGCCTCGGCCCGCTGCAGCATCTGCGTGAATCGGTCGCGCCAGGTGTCGGCCAGCCACGGGCTGCCGGGTGCGGCAGTGTCTGCGGTGCTGTCGCCGTCGCCGATGGCCAGCTCGACGTACCGCTGCAGCCACTGCAGGTAGGTCATCTCGCCGACGTCGCCGAAGTACGGCTTGGCGGTGTTGGCCATCGCGGCGATGATCTCGTCGCGGCGCGCGGCGACCGCGTCACCGTCTCCGGCGACCTCGTCGAGCAGCCGGCCGCACCGCGAGGCGCTGTTGTCGATTTCGTGGATGTCGGCGCCGAGCTGGCTGCGGCTGGAAGCCATGCCGCCCTGGGCTTTTCCGGCGCTGATCCATCGGTCGGTGCCTTGAGTTTCGACCAGCATGCGCTTGACCGACGGTGACGTGGTGGACTCCAGCGTCGCCATCGCCGCGGTGCCGACCAGGATGCCGTCGATCGGCATCAGCGGGAAGCCGTAGGACTGCGCCCAGCGTCCGGACAGGTATTCGGCTGCCTTCTCGGGGGTGCCGATGCCGCCGCCGACGCAGACGGTGATGTTGGACCGCGACCGCAGTTCGGAGTAGGTGGCCAGCAGCAGATCGTCCAAGTCTTCCCACGAGTGGTGCCCGCCCGCGCGTCCACCCTCGATGTGCATGATGACCGGCTTGGTGGGCACTTCGGTGGCGATCCGGATGACCGAGCGGATCTGCTCGATGGTCCCCGGCTTGAACACCACGTGCGAGATGCCGATGTCGTTGAGCTCTTCGATGAGTTCGACGGCCTCTTCCAGCTCCGGGATGCCGGCGCTGACGATCACGCCGTCGATCGCCGCGCCTGACTGGCGGGCCTTCTGCACCAATCGCTTTCCGCCGACCTGAAGCTTCCACAGGTACGGGTCGAGGAACAGCGCGTTGAACTGGTACGTGCGGCCGGGCTCGAGCAACCCGGCAAGCTCCTCGACCCGGTCGCTGAAGATCGGTTCGGTGACCTGTCCGCCGCCGGCGAGCTCGGACCAGTGCCCCGCGTTGGCCGCGGCGGCAACGATCTTGGCGTCGACAGTGGTCGGGGTCATGCCCGCGAGGAGGATCGGGGACCGGCCGGTCAGCCGGGTGAACTTGGTCGAGAGTTTGACCCGCCCGTCAGGCAGCGCAACCACCGACGGGGCGTAGCTCGACCATGGCCGGGCCACCTCGGGAACCGCGCCCACGGTGAACAGGTTGCGCTGGCCGCCGCGGGTCGCCGCGGGCACGATGCCCACTCCGAGTCCGCGGATGACCGGCGCGGTCAGCCTGGTCAGGATGTCGCCGGGCCCGAGATCGAGGATCCAGCGGGCGCCGGCCTCGTGAACCTGGATCACCTCGTCGACCCAGTCGACCGGCTGGACCAGGATGGCCTCGGCCATGGCGCGGGCCAAATCGACGTCGATGCCGACTTTGTCGGCCCATTCGCCGACGATGTCGATGCTGTCGGCGAGCCTGGGCGTGTGGAAGCCCACCTCGACCTGGACTGCATCGAAAACCGGCGCGAAGACGTCGCCGCCGCGAACCTTGTTCTTGCGGTCGGCTTCTTCGCGCTCCGAGATCTGCTTGCAGTACAGCTCGAACCTGGACAGCTGTTCGGGCGTTCCGGTGATGACGACTGAGCGCCGGCCGTTACGGATGGACAGAACGGGAGGCAGGACGGTGCGGACGTCCTGCGAGAAGTCCTCGAGCAGGCGGTAGATGCGCTCGGGGTCGGCGTTGGTGACCGACACCATCGGCGAGCGATCGCCGAGCACCGAGATCCCGCGCCGGCGCGCCACCAGCGTGCCCGCCGCGCCGATCAGCTGCGCCATCGCCAACAGCTCGATATCGCGCGTTCCGGCCGCCTTGAGAGCCTCGACGCCCAGGATGCCCTGCGAGTGCCCGACGACAGCCACCGGCGGCGTCGCCATCAGGTCCATGCCCTGCCGGGCCAGGGTGCGAATCGCAGCGATCTGGGTGAGCAGGACCCCGGGCAGCGACACCGCGGCCGAGGTCAGGTTCTTAGCGGACGGAACCGGGTCTTCGGCAGCCAGCGCGCGCACCCATTGCAGCGGCTCGAAGCCGATCGGCCGCACGACGACCAGCTCGTTGGCCACCGGCTCGAGCAGCAGGTCGACCTCACCGGCCAGCGTCGCCAGCTCGGATTCGATACCGGAGGAGGACACCAGCTCTTCCAGCGTCTCCAGCCACGCGCCGCCCTGGCCGCCGAAGGCGACCGCGTAAGGCTCACCGGCCGTCAGACGATCGACGAGCGCATGAGTATCCGCATTCACTGCGTCGCGGTCAGCGGATACTCGATGGTGCTCATAGATCGTCACGTGTGTATCTCCCTCGATAGCGCTTGTCCGCTCAGGTGCCAGAGCCGCGCCGCCCCGAAATTCCGTCAAACCCGATTGAGCCCCCGGTCCAAACTGGCCGCGTCTTGGCCGACCCCGCTTTCGCGGGCCGCCAACGGAGCATCATCGGCTGCACTAAGAGTGTCATAAGAAATTAGGAGGTTTCCGCGGGAATTTGGTTACTGGTGAGTTCTACGCGCGAGTAATGGTGGGCTGGGTAACAGTCCGCTCGAGGGCCACTCATGGCGTCTGGACTAAACCTGCTGCGTGCGGGTGGTTACGGTCGAGTAGCTATAACTGCGCAGATCAAGGCAGTATTGTTACCTAATCGTTATCTGAAAATTCTGCGCCATATCGGCCTTCGCGATCACACGCGAACGAGACGCCGCATCGCGACTGTCCAGAAGCCGGCGGATCTACCGACCGCCCGGAGTTTGCTGGCAACTTACTTCAGAGTCAGCTACGGCCCAGTAGCCAAACTGCGGCCTAGCCCCCGTTGCGCGTCAGCGCGTCCGACGTCCGCTGGTGTCCGAGCCACTCGTAACTCGCGACCACCGCGGCGGGTGCATAACAGCCGTCCCACGCTCGGGTCAGCAGCAGATTAGGTCCCGTAGACGGAGCCGGTGCGCAAGGTCGGCGCGGCTGTGCCGGCGCGCTGAATCGCTCACTCGGACATTCTGACCCGATACACCGCATCCCCGGAGTTTCTGGCAGCCGGTCTGTACCATCTCCCCATGCCGCTGGTGATTGGAGCGACGGCCGCCGGATTCAGCATTGTGCGGCAGCTCGGATACGAAGAGTTCGGAGAGCTCTACGTCGCCGAGCATCCGAGGCTTCCCCGCCAGCAGGTTCTTCACCTGATTCCCGCCGAGATCTCGATGGACTTGGATTACCGCCAACGGTTCAACCAGGAGTCCGATCTGGCGGCTCCGCTGTGGCACCCGAGTATCGCCGGCATCACCGACCGCGGCGAGTTCGAGGATCAGTTGTGGATCTCGACCGAGTACGTCGACGGTTGCGATGCGGCCGAGTTGCTCGGTGAAGGCCATCTCGATGGCATGCCGCCGCGGATGGTCATCGAGATCGTGTCTGCGATCGCCGACGCCTTGGACTACGCGCACGACAGCGGCGTGCTGCACCGCCACGTCAACCCTGGCAACATCCTGGTCGGCAAGTCGCCCGCCGACAGGCGACGCATTGCGTTGACCGGCTTCGGTGTAGCGCGCCCGGAGGGCGCTCATAACACGCTGACCCGCGCCGGCATGTTCATCGGAACCGCCGGCTACACGGCACCAGAGCAACTGACGGGCGACGAACTCGACGGTCGGATCGATCAGTACGCCTTGGCGGCCAGCGCTTTCCATCTGCTGACCGGCGCACCGCCGTTCGCACATTTCAATCCGTCCGTAGTGGTCAACAGGCAGCTCAACGATCGACCGCCCCGACCGAGCGAGATCCGCCCGGACCTGACCGACTTCGACGCGATCTTCGCCCGCGCGCTCTCCCAAGACCCCGTCGACAGATTCCGGCGATGCCGAGACTTCGCCAAAGCGCTCGAATCGACCGGCGGCACACGGTCACACATCCGCGCCACTTCCGAGGTTCGCGCAGCGTCCATCTTCCGCGAAGCGACCAAGAACGGCGATTCCGCGGCCACGGCATCCGTCGCTACCACGAAGACCGACGAGCCGCCAAAGACCGAGGCCGCGCCTGAAGCTGCGCCCGAAACCACCGACCACACGCCAACGGTGGCGTCAGATGGGTTGCCCGACAACCACACCGACGATGTCCGCCGCGACTGCCGCGGCCACGGTGCCCGAGAAACCCGAGCAGCTCGAGGAGCCCGATGACGACGAGTTGGCAGAGGCGCGAAAACGCCGACTGCAGCACTCGGCGGCGATCGCCGGGGTGATCGCGGTCGTCTTGGTGGCGTGGTTCATGGGCGTCAAGGCGCTGCGCTCGGCCTCCCAACCTGACGAAGCACCAGCCAATCTCGACACCACATCCGCTGAACCGACCACTCCGCAACCCGCGATGATCGCGACGACGCCGGTCGTCGTCGCCCCGGTCCGGCCGGTGGCTCCCCCGCCGCCGGCAGCGGTTACTGCGACACCGACGACGACGGTGCCGACCACGGCCAAGCATCCGACCACCACGGCGCCGACGCAAAGCACCGTCGCACAGACAACCGCGTCGAAAACTGCCAAACCGGCGACGCCGACAACCACGTTGGGGCCGAACGTTCTCGACACCCGCCCGGCGGTCGGGATGCCCTGCGGCGCAGAAGGTTCCGCCGCGGTTTCCAATTCCGGAGGCCCGGTGACCTGCGTCGGTACCCCGGGCGGGTTCGCCTGGGAACCGCCCGGAGTGCAGCCGGCCGGCTGACCGAACCGGCCGCTCAGCTGTCGGCCGACAGCACCTCGATCAACGTCTCGGCGACATCCCGGCCGCCGTCGGGAAGCGCTGTGAGATTGTCCTGCAGCAACTTTCGGGCCTGCGACCGCTTTCCGGCCGCGACCAGTGGACTCAGCCGATCAAGCACATCACTTCGGCCGTCGAGAGTGGACGCCAGCACTTCGGTCAGCTCCCAGTCCCGGTACAGCGCCAGCGAGCGCTCGTAGAACGCGAAGCCGCTCACCTGTTCCCCGCGCATCGTTCCGTGGTAGCGATAGGGCCCCTCCATGTATTCGATCGGCAGTCCGTGGGCCGGCGCCGGAACCAGCGGTTCTCCGGTGAGGTCCAATTCCAGTGCGGCGCTGCGCAGCCGGTGCAGGTCGGGCATGAACCGGTCGCGGGCAGGCGGCCGCACCAGTGGCCGAATCGAAGTCGGCCATCGCACATACGTGGTCACCGTGACCTCGACGTCTTCTGCGCACTCCGGTGCTTTCGACGGGTCCGGGTAGCTCACTGTGGCACCCGAGAACGGTTGCAGTGCATTGCCATCCAGCCGGTCGAACTGGTGCCAGATGCTCAGGTCGACGCCGTTGTCCAGGTTGATCGTGCGCCACTCGTGGGATCTGGACCTGGGGTCTCCCCCGGTGCCACCGCCACCGGCATATTTGGGAAACCACTGCCGGTCGACGTGTCCCGCGCTGCCGCTGACCTGTTCGCGCTGCTTGCCCCAGCGCAGCGTTCCATTCATCGCCATGCCGGTCTGGAAATACGAATAGGTATCGGGCTGGCCGAAGCAGATGATCTTGCCGTCGTAGGTGTTGGCGCCGACCGGCACCGGAGCACGTGTCGGCGTCACGTCCAAGTCCAATTCCATTGACTGGCCGGCCTGATCGACGCCGCGCAGGCTCACCCGGTAGGCGTAGGGCCGCAGTTCGCCGTCGTCGTCCCGAACGGAGGTCCACGCCACCGGCCCGGCACTGCTCTCGTAACGGATGTCGAGGTACCCGGCGGCCATCGTCATCTTTGGTTGCGCACCCGGTTGCATGTTCTTCGGCGGCATGTCGTAATCGGTGTAGGTGCCGTATTCGCCGGTGTCGCAATCGAATAGCGCCATGGTGTAGAAATCGGCGACCACCGTTGCGCCGGGGCGGTTCTTGTTGAAGATGGTCAGGTATGCGAACGTGCGGCCCGTCTGGGAAGTCAGCTCGCCAGCGATGAACCAGGTGTCGGACTCCTGGTCGGCGTGCAGGCCTTCGGCGGCGGGGAAATCGAGCGCACTGTCGCCCGACACCAAGCTAAACGGGTACGTGCGCCAGTCGCTGTTCATCTCACGCCTCGGGGGTCGGGATCGCGTCGTACTTGTCGGCGCCCAGGAACTCACGCACCTTCTCGATGTGGTCGTCAGCGCCCAGTTCGAGCGTCTCGGCCGCCAGTCCGTAGTCGATGATCGCGATCGCTGCCTGGGCAAGGTGTTTGGAAAATGCCCGCTTGGTGGTCTGCAACGCGCGCGCAGGCTGAGCCGCCAGCCGCCGGGCCAGCTGCAGCGCGTCCTCCATCAGCGTTTCGGGCTGGGTGACGCGGTTGGCCAGGCCCAGTTCCACCGCCAGCGCCGCCGGGATGCGTTCGCCGGTGTAGATGTACTCCTTGGCCCGGATCAGGCTGGTCATATAGGGCCACAGCAGGGCGCCGCCGTCGCCGGCGGTCAGACCGATCGACACGTGCGGGTCGCACAGGTAGCTGCGCTGCGACATCAGCACCAGGTCGCAACACAGCGCCAGCGATGCCCCCAACCCGATCGCCGGCCCGTTGACCGCGGCCACCACCGGCAGCCGGAAGTTGATCATCGCGTGCAGGATGTCCGACGCCTGCGCGGAGATCTCATACCGGTAGGCAAGCGAGCGGTGCTGAGCCTTGAGGAACGCGAAATCGCCTCCCCCACTGAAGGTTGTGCCGGTGCCCGTCAGGATCACGCAGCGGGCACCGCTGTCGCGCTCCAGGTCGCGCCAGATATCGACGAGCCGATGATGCAGGGTGGCGTTGACAATGTTCAGATCGTCGGGACGGTTGATCGTCACGATCCGGACGGCGCCGTCCGTCGTCACCAGAAGTTCGTCGCTCACGTCGCCTTCACAGTTCTTTCGCGGCATGATGCCAGGCGGACCGTCTTTTTTGCTATGTTAGCATCAATAGTGAAGTTGCCATCGCCTTTTCAAAGGTCGTGCCCCATGCTGGAAACCCGTGACCACCGTTGCTACGACCAGCTTTTCGTCGGTGGGCGATGGCGAAAGCCGTCTACCGATCAGCGTCTGACGGTCATCTCCCCGCATACCGAAAGTTCCATCGGCGACGTCCCCGCGGCGACTCCTGCGGACGTCGACGATGCGGTCGCCGCCGCGCGGCACGCCTTCGACCATGGCCCGTGGCCCCGGCTGGATCCGCAGGAACGCATGCGCAAGGTCGAGGAGCTTGCCCAGATCTACGCCGGTCACCTCGACGAGATGGCCGACCTGATCACCGACGAGATGGGCTCGCCGCGCAGTTTCAGTCGACTGGGCCAGGCCGCGGCCGCGGTCTCGATGATCCACCTCACCCTGGCGGTCGCCCGCGACTTTCCCTGGACCGAGCGGCGCCACGGCGTGCTCGGCGAAGTACACCTGCACCGCGCCCCTGTCGGCGTGGTCGCGGCGATCGTGCCCTGGAACGTGCCGCAATTCCTGATCATGCCGAAGCTGATTCCGGCGTTGATCGCCGGCTGTCCCGTGATCGTCAAACCCGCGCCCGAAACCCCTTTGGACGCTTTGTGGTTGGCCGAGATGATCGAGCAGCTGGACTTGCCCGAAGGGCTGGTGTCCGTGCTTCCCGGCGGCACCGACGTGGGCGAGGCACTGGTGCGCCACCCCGGTGTGGACAAGGTGTCGTTCACCGGTTCGAGCGCCGTCGGACGCCGCATCGCCACGCTGTGCGGTGAGCAGCTCAAGCGGGTCAGCCTCGAGCTCGGCGGCAAGTCGGCGGCGATCATCCTCGACGACGCCGACATCGCCAAGACGGTCCGGGAATTGAAGTCGGCAAGCCTGATGAACAACGGGCAGGCCTGCGTGGCGCAGACCCGCATCCTGGTCAGCGAGCAGCGCCGCGACGAGGTGATCGACGCGCTGGCCGAGATGATGTCGGGCCTGCAGGTCGGCGACCCGACCGATGAGGCCACCGACATCGGACCGCTTGTCGCGCAACGCCAACAGGCCCGGGTGCAGGACTTCATCCGATCCGGTGTCAAAGAGGGCGCCCGGATGATCCTCGGCGGTGAAGACGCACCGCACGAGCGGGGCTGGTATGTGCGTCCGACGCTGTTCGCCGACGTCACCAACGACATGCGGATCGCGCGCGAGGAGATCTTCGGCCCGGTGCTCAGTGTGCTGACCTACCGCGACGAGGCCGACGCCGTCCGGATCGCCAACGACAGCGACTACGGTCTGGCCGGGTCGGTGTGGACTGACGACATCGCTCATGGCCTCGAGGTGGCCGCCAGCGTGCGGGCCGGAACCTACGGCATCAACATGTACACGCTCGACATCGGTAGCCCGTTCGGCGGTTTCAAGCAGTCAGGCATTGGCCGCGAGTTCGGCCCCGAGGGCCTGCACGAGTACGTCGAGCTGCAGTCGGTGATCAGCAAAGGCACCATGCCGCCGCTGTCCGGTTAGGGCAGCTGCTGCCAGTTGGGGTCACGGCCAAGCCGGGCAAGAAGTTTCGACTGCGCGTCGGACTGCTCGCGCACGGCAACCGGGGCATCGAACATCCCAGAACCGAATACAGCGCTGGGGTCTTCAGGCAAGGCCGCGTAGAACGACTCGCAGCACCCCGGATCCAATCGGTCATCGGCATCAACCGCCCGGGCCAGGTCCCAGGTGTGCACCAGCACATCGCGGGTCAAGTTCGGCAACGTCGCCGTGGCATCCGGCCCGATGTCGGATTCAAGCGCAATCTCCAGCTGATCGTAGGTCACCTTCCAGCGACGCTGCGGATCATCGCGTGGGCGGTCGGGCTTTAGCCCTAACGGCCGCAGCAGCAAGACGTCGTGAAAACCGATGACGTGTTCCAACACTGCCCTGGCATCCCACCCACCGCATGGCGACGGACGCTCCCACTTTCCCTCCGCCGCGCGTACCGACTCGCCGAATCTCCGGCACACCATCAGTGTCGTTGACTCACGCTGTCGGACATGGCGATCACCGGGGCAATTTCAGGGTGAGCTCCACCGGGCAACACAGCTCGCCGCGCTGATTGGCGATGTCGATTTCCAGCTCGAGCAGGCCTGGCGCAGGTTTGGCCACCACCCGGGCCCGGCCCACCATCGTGTCGCCGGCGTAGATCGATCCGGCCAGCCTCATCTTCCGGCGCACCACCCGGCTCTGCGGGCCGGCCCAGTCAGTGGCAATCCGGTCGGCGAACCCGGCCAGGTGCATGGTATTGACGAAAATACCTGGATGTCCTTGACTCGCAGCGTAATTCGGATCGAAGTGCCCCGGAAAGTAATCCCAGGTGGATCCGGAGTTCATCACCACCCGCTGATAGCTGATCTCGTCGCGAACCTCGGGCAATTCCGCCGGGACTGTCACATCCGCCCACAGAATCATCGCGTCACCGCCGGGGTGAAGCGGAACAACGTGTTCCGGTTGGTCGCCACAACCGCGCCGTCCTGACGGGTGAAAGTGTCCAAGGTTTCGATGAAGTGACCGACGCCGAGCTTGGATTGCTTCTCGGTTGACACCGACACCACTTCCTCGACGACGGTGAGCCGGTCGCCGTCGACGATAGGCAGCGGAAACTCTGCTTCGTTGGCGGCGTTGACGAAAGTCGTGCCCGGCAGCGGAACCCGGATCGCGATTGCCGACACCGGCGGGCGACCACCCGGCTGCCATGGAAGCGGGGTGAGCCAACCCATCAGCAGGGCCGGCGGCGCCAGCAGCCCTCCCCAGGTACGCGTCGCGAATTCAGCGTCCCAGTACGACGGATTGCCGTCTTGCACGGTGGCAGCGAACATTTGGATTCGGGCCGCGCTGACCACGGTTCCCGCGACTCTGGGCTCGGACGCCACTCCAACCATCCGCACGGCGTCCTCGTAGGTGCCGAACGCGAGCTCGTAGCTGATAGGTGTGGACAAGTACCGCTCCCCTCAGACTGTGAGCGGATGCCCGTTCGACACCGAATCCCAGTGCAGCTCGCGGGAAGTGAAATACCAGCCGCCGCGCTCGTAGATGAGTTGATCGCGGTAGCTTCCGGTGGCACGCAGTGTGGAGCCGCCCTCAGCGCTCGCGCTGAAAAGCAACGCCACACATCGTTGCGTTGCCTCCACGCCGTCGACGGTGATCTCGTGGTCGACGGTGACCAGTCGGCCGCTACCGCCGTCGAAAGCCTCGCGCAAATCCGTGAATTGGACGCCGTCGCGGCTGAAACTGGCGCCCGAATGGCGGAATGTCGCGATCCATCCGTTTCGGTCTCCTTCGGAGAAGTATCGGTTGTGCCGAGCCGTCAGGTTCAAGATCGCGTCGCGGCCGACCGCTCCGTCGAGGACGTACTGCTGCTGATAGGTCATGGCCATTGGTTGTTCTCCCTGTCTACCGACTGACGATGTATCCGTTGGTTTCTCGGTCCCAGGCTCCGGTTCCCACGCCTCGAGCGCGGAGCACGTCCTTGCGGATCCGGCCGATCACGGTCTTGGGCAGCTCGCTGACTATCTCCACGTATCGCGGTACGGAGAAGTACGGCATCCGGGCGCCGCAGAAGTCCAGCAGCTCAGCGTAATCCAGCGTCATGCCGGGCTGCACGGTCACGAGCACCAGGACGTCGTCCTCACCCAGTTCGCTGGGAACACCAACGACCGCGGCTTCCAGCACCGCCGGATGCTGCGTCACCACCGTCTCGACTTCGACCGACGAAATGTTCTCGCCGCGGCGGCGCAACGAATCCTTCACCCGGTCCACATAGGTGAGGTTCTGCTCGCTGTCGAGCTTGCCGAGATCGCCGGTGCGGAACCATTGCGGGTGCGGGTCGACCGTCAGCCCGGAGGGGTTGACGTACCCTTCGCTCATCACGTGCGGATAACGCGGGCGACAAGCGATCTCGCCCACCGTACCGTCGGGGAGCGGCTCGCCGTCCGGGTCGACGATACGCACGTCGTAATGGGGATTCGTCCGGCCCGACGTCCCGGGCACCCCGTGCTCGGCAACGCTTTTGACCGCTATCGGGAAGGCTTCGGTCAGACCGTACATGGTGACAATTCGGCAGTCGTACCGCTTTTCGATGTCGCGGTACATTCCGGCGGAGATCGGCGCCGCGGAAATAAAGCGCAGCGGCAACTGCGCGTCGCGGGGATCCGGCGGCTGACCCATGAGCATCGAGACCATCGCGCCGGCGCCGACGAAGCCCACGGCACCGCAGGCCCGTACCTCGTCCCATACCGATGCCGGGTGAAACGCCGACGCCAAAACCGTTGTGCCACCGACCAGCATCGGGCCCAGAACTGCCGGGGCGGCGCTGAGGTGAAACAGCGGCATCGCCGTCCACAGAGCCTCGCCGGTACTGAATTCCCAGGCCGCAGCGGCCGTCGCGGCTGTGGTGAACAAGTAGTGCCAGGTGGTGGCGACGGCTTTCGACGCCCCGGTCGTCCCGGACGTGAAGAACAACGACCCGATATCATCGACGCCCCCGACGTGGTCGGTGCCCGCGCCGGCGTTGCCCGTCGACGGCATCATCGGGAACCAGAACGCTCGCCAGGCCGGGCAGCCGGTCGGCCAATTCGGCGATGCGCGCCGTGTCGCTCGGCGTCGGTGACGACCACCTTCGCCCGTGCCAATCGAAGCGCGTGCAACAGGAAATCGCCCTTGTTGGCCGCGTTCACCGCAGCGGCCACCGCGCCGATGCGTCCGGCACCCAACCAGAAGTAAACCCACTCCGGGCAGCTGCCGGCGAACAGGGCGACACCATCACCTGGCCCAGTGCCCAAGGCCTGCAGTGTGTTAGCCGCCGCGCAGGATCGGCGCCGCATCTGCTCGAAGGTCACCTCGATACCGTCTATCGACATCATCACCCGGTCGGGAAACTGCTCGGCGCGACGGTCGAGCACCGCCGCGACGCTGAACTGGTCGACGCCGAAATCAGCTGGGCTGATGGGCTTTCCGTCACATGCGGCCGCCCGAAACGGCACGCAGGACATCAGGCTCCTGCGGTAGCCGGGTCCGGATCACCGGTGGCGGTGTAGCCGAAGTCGTCGTGCGATGCCTCTTCCCCCGGGTAGAACCGGTGCGCCCAGCGCCGCAGCGCCGCATAGTCGTGCGCCTCTTCCGGTGCCAGGTTCGGCTTCTCCAGATACTTCATGTTCTCCCAGGTGAAGAAGTCCTGCTTGATCACCTCTTGCTGCAGCGCCAGGAACTTGGCGGCCCGGCCGGTGGGCACGTCGCCGGTGTCGCCCGGTTCGCGAACCGACGCCTGGGTGTAGAAGTAGTCGGTGTAGTCCTCGTCGACCGGAGTCTGCCCGGTCACCTCGATGGTGGCCACCAGGTCGCTGGGGAAGCGGACGATGCCCAGGCCCAGTGAGTAGTTGTCGTAGACGATCTTGGCGTCGACCGGACCATTCGGCGTCAGCCAGGTCTCTGACCGGCCGCCGCCGAAGTGGGCGCTGACAGTGGCATGCAGGTGATAGCCGGACACCTCGAAAGACGTGGTGTTGGCCGGGTTCGCCGCCTTGTGCACGTACTGCACGTGATACGGGTCGGCGGCGTTTTCGATGATCATCTGAGCGTGCACCTTCACCCGGTTCAGCATCCGGCTGTGCGGGTGCAGCGGGTAGTACTCGTCGGTCTCCAACTCGGGAAGCACCGGTGGCTGCCAATACGGCGCTCGGCCATGCCGCTCGTGCCACACCAGGATGAACCCGTACCACTCCGTGGTGTGGTAGGTCCGCACCCGGACGTTGTTCTTGCAGCCGATCTTGCTGTACGGGATCAGCGCATTCGTGCCGTCGCCGCGCCACTGCCACCCGTGCCACGGGCAGACGATGTTCTCGCCCTCGACGGTGCCGCCGACCCCCATGTTGGCGCCCAGGTGCTGGCAGTACGCGTCCAGCACATGCACCTCGCCGGACTCGGTGCGAAACAGCACCATCTCCTCGCCGAAGTAGTGCGCCCGCTTGACCGCGCCGGGTGCCAACTCCGAGGCGAAGCCGACGATGAACCATCCGGTCGGGAATCGGTACGGCGACAGGCTGATGCCGCTCGGCCCGAATTCCCGTTCCGATGGGTCGCTGTCGGACGGATCGACGGAGGAGTCCGAGATCGTGTCCGTCACTGGCTGCTCCTTCTGCGTCCGCACCAGCCAATTGGCGCACGGCCGCGCTGACACTCGCCGCGCTTGTGAAGACTTCGTCTATTTTTACTATTTTAAGCATTGAACGTCAACGCGCACCCTTGCCGGCGGTAGGGTCGGTCAGCAAACCCGTCCCCGGCCCGCAGTGAGCGTCTGAGCGAATCGAGGTTGCAAATGACCGCACCGACAGTCGATCTATCCGATTTCGGATTGTGGCGCAACGGCTTTCCCGATGAGCTGTTCACCGAGCTACGCCGCGACAGACCACTGTTTCGGCACGGGCTGACGCCCGGCGTCGCAAAGACCGTCAAGCGGGATTTCTGGATGACCACCAAGCACCGGCACGCCGTGCGGCTGCACCGCGATGCCGAGTCGTTCACTGCGGGCGACGGCCCGCTGATCCAGCCGGCCGACCTGTTCGCGTCCTATCCGACGATCATCACGCTGGACCCGCCAGAGCAGACCAAGCACCGAAAACTCATCTCCAGTGCTTTTACCCCACGGGCGATCGCCAAGCTCGAAGACGGCATTCGGGCCCGTGCCTCGCGGATGATCGACGATCTGCTCGCCCGAGGCAGCGGCGACTGGATCGATGATGTCGCCGACGCGCTGCCGATGACCGTCATCGGCGACATCATCGGCATTCCGGAACAGGACCGGCCGCGCATCTTCGACGGATTCGACCGCATCCTGAAAGCACAGTCGACGGGCGATCAACTCGATGCCGAAGTCTTCGCCGGAATCTTCGGCTACGCCATGGAGCTCACCGCCGAAAAGCGCAGAAACCCGGCCGACGACATCTGGAGCACGATCGCATCCGGCGTCATCACCGGTGACGACGGCGAACAATTCAGCTTGGCCGCAAACGAACTCGAGTTCTTCTTCTTCGTGCTCGCGTTCGCCGGCAGCGACACCACCAAGAACGCGCTCGCCATCGGGCTGCAGGCGTTCGTCGCGAATCCCGGCCAGATCGAGCGGTACCGCGACGACGAATCGGTGCGGTCCAGCGCCGTCGAGGAGGTGCTGCGCTGGGCCTCGCCGGTCGCGTACTGGACGCGCAGCACCAAAGTCGACATCGAAATGGACGGCCAGCAGATCCCCAAGGGCGAGCGTGTGGTGGCGATGTTGCGTTCGGCGAATCGCGACGAGGAGGTCTTCTCTTCGCCGTTCACGTTCGACATCGGACGCCATCCCAACCCGCATGTCGCGTTCGGCGGCGGCGGAGCGCACCACTGCCTGGGCGCCATGCTCGCCCGCGCCGAAATCCGCGCCGTGCTCGATGAACTGCTGCTGCGTTGCGACGGCATCACTCTCGGTGCGGCCGCGGTGACCTACCCGAACCTGACCACCAACATGTCGATCTACGACCAGATGCCGATAACGCTGACGGCGCGCTAGCGACTCAGTCGACGAGCCGCAGTGCGGCTTTCGGGCACTGGTCGACCGCGGCCGCTACGTCGAT
The DNA here is from genome assembly GCA_963762535.1 of uncultured Actinomycetota bacterium. GTDB lineage: Bacteria > Actinomycetota > Actinomycetes > Mycobacteriales > Mycobacteriaceae > Mycobacterium. Next base: position 266,960 of record CAVXKX010000017.1, on the reverse strand, counting down.
CTTCAGCTCGCTCGGGTACCTCGCCATCGGCGACATGCACCACGTCTGACTTTCCGATCACGAAGATGTCCGGCGCCAACGATTCACAAAACCCGTTGGCCTCACATAACGATTCGTCGACGATTACCCGCATCGCTCACTCCCTTCCGAACAAGGTCACAGTCCTTTTGGCCGGGTGCCGATCACCCCGGCAGCCGCCAGTCGCGTCAAGTCTTCATCGGTGAGACCGCACAGCTCGCGCAGCACCTCGCCGTTGTGTTCACCGAGCGTCGGAGGCGGGCGCATCAACCAATTATGCTGTCCAGCCAGCGGCGCGAACGGTGGACGCGGATAGCGGCCAGGTCCGGTCCGGGGATGGTCGAGCGTTTCCAGGAACCCGCGGTCGTTGAGCTGAACATTCTCGGTGACCAACGATGGCGAGACCACGGGCGCGGCCGGAATCGATGCGGCGGCAAGAGCATTCACCGCATCGTCGAGTTTCTGCCTTGCGAACCAATCGCGCAGCCTGAGGTCGATTTCGTCGGCGTGGCCGCCTCGCCCGTCGACGGTGTCGAACCGGCGGTCGTCGCTCCACGACGGTCGGCCCAGCACGTCGACCAGCGCTTGCCATTGCTCGTCGGTTCCCACGGTGACGGCGATCCAGTCGTCGTCACCGGAACAGCGGTAAAGGTTCTGAACAGCACGGCCATGCCCGCGGTTGCCGCGGCGGCTCAGCGTGACGCCGAATACCTCGGCTTCCATCGGCTGGATCGCGGTGACGTTGAGCACCGTCTCGATCATCGGCAGCTCGACCAGCTGGCCCGATCCGCTGCGGTCGGCGAAACACAGTGCAGCTGTCACGGCGAACGCCGCGTGCACGCCGGCCAGCGGGTCGCACGCCCCCCGCGGCGGTATGGGCGGGCCGTCCGCTGATCCGGTGACCCAGGCGAGGCCTGCGATCTGCTCCATGGTCGGCGCGAAACCGACCCGGTCGCGCCACGGGCCGTCCAACCCGAACGCCGGCATCCGGGCCACGACCAATCGCGGATTGATCTCCAGCAGGGCGTCGGCGGTCAGACCGAAGTGATCCATCACCCGAGGGGAGAAGTTCTCGATCACCACGTCGGCGCCGGCCACCAAGTCGCGGAACAGGCGACGGCCTTCGTCAGAACCCAAATCCAGTGTGACAGAACGCTTGTTGGTATTCATGGCGTGGAACACCCAGCCGTATTCCCACCAGTCGTCCCGGTCTTTTCGCATACCGCCGGAATACCTGATGCCGTCGGGCCGCTGGATCGACTCCACTTTGACGACGTCGGCGCCGAACGCCGCGAGCAGGTGCGTCGCCGCGGGTCCGGCCCAGAACGCGGTGAGGTCGACGATACGGATGCCGTCGAACGGCAGCCGCGGGTCCGAGGGCGGCTCGCGATAGTCGCGGGTAGGCCACGGCGGTGTGTCATCGGCCTCCCCGAGCGCGGGCGCGCCCCGTAGCGGCGCGGGAGCGCAGCGTGACATCAGCCATGGCGTGCGGGGCTGGTGGAATCCCGCCGGGTTGCGGACGAACACGCCGCGTTCCCGCACGTAGGCCGTATCGCGGATCGTCGCACCATTACCCAGCGCTGCGATCGGCAACCGGAACAACTGGCCGAGCTCGACCACTTCGGCCACGGTGCGTTCGGCCAGCCACGGCCGGATCTGCTCGCGGATGAAGTCGCGATACTGCCATCGGCCGATCTGGAAACTCAGCTGCGGATTCTCGGTCAGCTCAGGGCAGTCGACCATTGCGGCGAAATCCAGCCACTGCTGACCGGTGACCATCGTGATCCCGATGTAGCCGTCTTTGGCCGGTTCGATCGACGGCACCTCGACAGTGCGCGTCACCGGCGGTGTCTGCAGCAGATGCGAGTGCAGCCATTCACCGCTTTGCATCAACGTGATTGCTTCCAGCATCGAAAGATCCACGTGTTCGCCGGGTCCGCCGTGTTCGACGCGGCGGCGTACCGCCAGTGCACCGAAGGCGGCGAACACCCCGCCCATGTATTCGCCGAGGTCGCCGCCGACCGCGACCGGCGGCCCGGCCGGGTCGCCGCGAAAACCGGTCAGGCCCGACCATGCCTGAAGGGTGAACTCACTGGCGGCGCGCTCGGCATACGGGCCGGTCCAGCCGAAGTCGGAGATCGTGACGATCACCGCTCGCGGGAACTGCGCCAGCAGCCGCTCCGGTTCGATGCCCCAGTGGGCCGCACGCGATCGGGTCGCGGTCACCACGATGATGTCGGCGCCGGCGATTTCGGCGCTGAGGCCGGCATCGGGCCACACGATGCTGCGCTTGCCCGCGTTGAGATAGCTGAACAACGGAGAGTCGGTGCCGGTCGGGATGGCCGATCCACTGGCGGTGCAGCGCCGTAACCAATCCCCTTGCGGCGGCTCGACTTTCCGGACTTCCGCGCCCGCGTCAATCAGGAGCTTGCCGCAGTAGCTGCCGGCAATCCGGTCGCTGATCTCGACGACACGGACGTCCTGAAGCGGTGTCGGTCGGCTGCCGTCCCCGTCGCTCAACCTATATCCCATCCGCCCTCAACCGCGCTGTTGACCAGCGCGGCTATTATGCCATTACTGCTAAGATTGCATTAAATGGAGTCCGCGGGCGCAGCGGTCGTGACTCCGGCCGGTGAGTTTCGCTGCTGGGATCAAATGACTGCTCTGGGAATTGGCCCTGAGGCCCGACGCCGCCTGTCGGCGCCGCGGATCGCCGAGATCGTGGCTGATGAGCTGCGGCGGCAGATCATCGACGGCGAGCTGGCCGACGGCGATTTGCTGCCCCGGCAGGAAGTGCTCGTCGAGCAGTTCAACGTCAGCCTCGTCTCGCTGCGAGAGGCGTTGCGAATTCTGGAGACCGAGGGCCTGGTCTCGGTCCGGCGCGGCAACCGCGGCGGCGCCATCGTGCACGCACCGGCGAAGACCAGCGCCGCCTACATGCTGGGTCTGTTGCTGCAGAGCGAGTCGGTTGTCGTCGCCGACCTCGGTACCGCGTTGCTGGAACTGGAGCCCGCGTGCGCGGCACTGGCCGCTCAGCGAGCCGACCGCGCCGACACCATCGTGCCTGAGCTCAAAGAGATCAACGACGCGATGGAAACGCACCTGGAAGACGGACCCGAATTCACCGAAATCGGCCGTCGATTCCACGATGCCATCGTGCACGGCTGCGGCAACAAGACCATCATCGCCGTCGTTGGCACGCTGGAAACCCTGTGGACCAGTCACGAACAGCAGTGGGCTGACGAGAGCGCCGCCAAGGGCACCTACCCGTCGCTGAGCAAACGTCGCGCCGTCCTCAGCACGCACGTCAAGATGGCCGAGATGATCGAGGCCGGCGATGTCGAGCGGGCCCGTCGGGTGGCCGCCCGGCATCTGTCCGACACCCAGAGCCACGTGCTGGCCGCCGGACCGGACCAACGGATCTACGCCTTGTCACCGCAAGCACTGTCCCGCCCGCGGGACACCCGCCATCTGTAAATCGTGGACGCGCGAACCAGCGTGAGAACCGCACTGGTCACCGGTGGCAGCGGCGGTATCGGCAAGGCCTGTGCGGCCAAGTTATGCGAACTGGGTTACGACGTCATACTTTCCGCGCGTCGCGAAGGCCCGTTGCGCGCCGCTGCCGACGAGATCGGGGCCCGCTATGTCGTCGCCGATGCCGCTGATGCCCGTGGCTTCCCGGAGGCAATCGGCGCGCTGGAGACCATCGATCTCGTCGTGCATGCAGCGGGCACTCTGGGCGGGACCTATGCGCGCAAGCAGACATTCGAGCAGTGGCAGGCGATCATCGCGGCCAACTTGGATTCCTGCTTCGTGCTGACCTCAGCCGCGCTGCCCAAAATGCGTGCCGGCTCCCGGTTCGTCTTCATTTCGTCCTCCGCGGCGCACGAGCCGATGATGGCCCGCACCGCCTACTCGGCGTCCAAGGCCGGCATGAACGCATTCGCCCGCGCGCTGGCTCTCGAGGTCGACCGCGACGGCATCGCCGTTCACATCGTGACGCCCGGCCCGGTGGAAACCGCGATGCTTCATGATGTTCCGTTCGAGATGCAGGCCATCCAGGTCTCCGATGTGGCCGACACCGTTGCCTGGCTCGACACCGTGGACCCGTCGGTGGATCTGCCGGAGATCCGGCTGAGCGCGGTGCGGCGCGGCCCCTATGCACGGTCGCCTGTCGTTCCCGACGAGGTTCACCGACGGGCAGCCCAGCGCCACTGACGAAGCGTTAGTGCGGAAAGTTCTTGATCACCGTTTCACCGAATTCGTGCAGCGATTCCGGCGCGGCGAAATCGGCGAACCAGACATAGAAACGCTCGACGCCTTGACCGGACAACTGACGGAATCGTCCGGACAATTCGTCGGCATCTCCACAAATCAGGCCTGACCCGAGATTGCCGAAGCGCTTCGCGCTCACCTCACGTACCTTGTTCGGATCACTGCCCTTGCGAATGAAGCCGACCATCTGCTGGATCGACACCCGCGCAGATCCTGCTGCCGGAGCCAACTCCGCGAGCCTGTCGATGTGGTTGACCGGGATGTTCCACCAATCGGCATGCCGGCGAACAAGTTCCATCATCCGCGGACCTGTCCCGCCGAGGATCAGCGGTATGTGGTGGGACGGAAGCGGAGACTGAGCGCCAGCGGCCCCTTCAGCACGTCCCCAGTACTGTTTCATCACGTCAAGATGGCTCCCCAGCTGCTTGACCCGGGCAATCGGATCTTGTTGACCGACATCGAATCTGGCGAACTCGGCGGGCCAAGACCCCGACCCGAGCCCGAGTTCGAACCTGCCGTCGGATGCCTCCGAGACGGTGACGGCCTGCTTGGCCAGTACGGCGGGGTGCCGAAATGCGTCGCAGAGCACCAGGTGCCCGATCCGTAGCCGCTCCGTTTTAGCGGCCACCCACGTCGCGACGCTCATTGCCTCCCAGATGTTTTCGTCAGGGATCCCGGGCGCCTCGAGATGGTCGATGAACGCGATCCCGGAGAACCCGCTGGCCTCAGCGAGACGTGCCCGCTCCACGATGTCGGCTACCGGTACCCGAACCTGCGGCAGGAACAAGTACCACTCAATCATCAGCGCCGCTCCTCCTCATTGGCACCGCTCATGCGGTGCGGTTCCAGGTCGCCAGCACGGCCATAACCCACTCACCATTCCGATCGCAGAACCGCCGCCGAAGCGATTGACGTTTGTCGCGCTAGTTTACTATTTTTATTATGTTAGGGGTCTTATGGAGGTCGGACTGAGTTCCGGACAAATGGCGCTGCGCGACAGCGTGCGTGACGTCCTGCGCGCGGAATGCCCGCCGGCAATTGCCCGGCAGGCAATGACGGACCCGGAGCGCTGGCGCACCGTGTGGAAGACGGTCGTCGAACTGGGCTGGACCGAACTGGCCGTGCCCGGCACCGACAGCGACGATTCGTTCAACCGGATGGACCTGAGCGTTGTGCTCGAGGAATGCGGTGCGGCCCTGGCACCCGTCCCGCTGCTGTCCAGCGTCGGCCTGGCCGCGGGTCTGCTACGGCAGGCCGGTCCCGCCGTCGCTGATGTGTTGACCGACATCGCCGGTGGCGTCGTCGCTGCGCTGGCCGCTCACCCGCCGGGTTATCGCCTGCCTGGAGTCCCGATGACCATGCAGGACGGGCGGGTACAGGGATGCGCCGTTGCGGTGCCCGGCCTCCCCCGTGCCGAACTGCTCGTCACCCTCGCCTCGTCGGCGGACGGGCCGGTCGCCGCGGTCGTCCGCGTCGCCGATGGCGTCACCGTCCAGGACGCCGAATGCACCGATCCCGCACAACCGGTCGCCGATGTCGAGCTCGACGCTGAGCCCGTGGCCGTCGCGCCGGTGAACCTGGAGTCGGCGCTGGCGACACCATTGCTCGCCGCGGCCGCCGACCTGGTCGGTGTCGCTGGTGCCGCACTGGCCCGATCGGTCGAGCACGCGAAAACGCGCCAGCAGTTCGGCAAGCCGATCGGCGCATTCCAGGGCATCAAGCACGCGCTGGCCGACAACTACGTCGCATTGGAGCGCGCCCGCAGTCTGGTGTACGCCGCCGCTGCGCGCCTCGACGATCCGGCAACCCCGATCCCGGCCGGCTGGAACGCCGCGGCAATCGCCAAGGCTGCCGCGGCCGAGGCGGCTCTCGGCTGTGCGCGTACCGGGGTCCAGGTGCACGGCGCGTTGGCGCAGACCTGGGAACACGACATGCACCTCTACCTACGCCACGCGTGGCAAGGCGCTTCAGCGCTGGGCGACAGCCGCGCGCTCTATCACGCCGTTGGGCGCCGCTTCGCCGGGAGCGGCCCGTGAACCTTGATCTGACCGCTGAATACGCGGCGTGGCTGACCGATTTCCTGCCCAACGACTACTACGACCGCTATCACGATTACCGCTGGGACATCGAGCTCCGACGCGATCACCAACGCGCCGCATTCGAGGCCGGCTGGCTGCAGCCGACGTGGACGCGCGAGCACGGCGGGCGATCGCTGGGTTTGGCCGAGGCGATGGCAGTTCGGCTCGAGGCAGCGATGCGCTCAGCGCCCAAGCTGCCCAACATCGCCGGGCCGGGCGTCGCAGCGCCGGGAATTCGCCAGTTCGGTACCCCCGAGCAGATCGACCGGCTACTGGTTCCGCTCCTGCGCGGCGACGAATGGTGGGCACTGGGCATGTCCGAGCCGGAAGCCGGGTCCGATTTCGCGAGCCTGCGCACCCGCGCCGTACGTGACAGCCCAGACGGCAATGTTTTTCGGGTCAACGGCCGCAAGATCTGGACCACCCAGGCGCACCTGTCGCGCTGGTGCACCTTGTACGCCCGTACCGATCCGGACGCACCCAAGCACCGCGGGATCTCGTGCTTCATCCTCGATCTCGAGTCCCCCGGGCTGACCATCGAGCCCATCCGGATGGCGTCGATCTCCGATGAGACGTTCTGCGAAGTCATTCTCGATGACGTCGAGATACCCGCCGACAATCTGCTCGGAGAACTCAACGGCGGATGGCAGGTCGCGATGTCGTCGCTGAACCATGAGCGGCAAATGATCTGGATCATGAACTGGGTGGAAATCCGGCGCGGACTCGACGAAGTCCGCGACTCCCGGGCCACCGAGGACGACTACGCCTCGGGCGAGTTCTTCTCCGAACTCGGCTCGTTGCTCGCCGATGCCGAAGCTCTGCGGGCGACCGGGTACCGCGCGCTCGATAACGAACTCGCCGGGTTGGCAAGCCCGGAGGCCGACATTCTCAAACTGCTCGGTTCGCTGACCTTGCAGCGGGTGTGGGAGCTCGCCGCCGCAGCCGCCGGGCCCCGTTCCATCGCCGACACCGACCTGCTCTTCGAACGTCAGGACGCGCTCGCGGCGACGATCTACGGCGGTACGTCTGAGGTCCAGCGCAACATCATCGCCGAGCGACTGCTCGGACTGCCGAAGGGATGACGATGGATTACGACCTCGGTACCGACGCCGTCGAACTCAGAACGCGCCTGCGCGAATTGATCTCGTCGCATATCCCCGAAGGCTTCCTGGGCGCCTGCACCGACGATCCCAAAGATCTGGCGACCACCGAGTCATTCTGCAAGATGCTCGCCTCCGACGGGCTGCTGGCCCTGGCCTGGCCGAAAGAGCATGGCGGAGGCGGTGGTTCGGTATGGCAGCAGACTGTGCTGCGCGAGGAGATGTGGGCGCACCACGAACCTCGCGGCGCCCAGTACATGGGCATCAACTGGGTCGGACCCGCGCTCATGCGGTACGGCACCGCCGAGCAGAAGGCCCGGCACCTGTCGGCCATCGCGGCCGGAGAGGTGATCTGGTGCCAAGGATTCTCCGAACCCGAGGCCGGAACCGACCTCGCATCGCTGCGTACCCGCGCGGTCCCCGACGGCGACCACTGGCGGGTCACCGGCCAAAAAGTGTGGACGTCCTACGCCCAGATGGCGTCCTGGTGCGTGCTGGCGGCCTGCACCGATCCCGATGCGCCGAAAGCCAAGCGGCTCAGCCTGTTTCTCGTCCCGATGGACCGGTCCGGGATCACCGTGCGGCCGATTCGGTCGATGCTGGGGCCCCATCACCTCAACGAGGTCTTCCTCGACGGAGTCGAAGTGTTCCCCGACGAGGTCCTCGGCGAATTGGGCGACGGCTGGCGGGTGATGCGCGAAGCGTTGGCGTTCGAGCGGGTGGGAATCGCCCGCTACGCCCGGTGCGAGTCACTGTTGGACCGGATGCAGACCGAGCTCGGCGACGACTGGGACCAGTTGCCCGAGTCGATCCGGACGCGCTGGGTGCGAGCATTGATCGACCTGCGGATCGCCCGGTTGCTGGCCTACCGCGCGGTGTCGCTGCAAGACGACCCGTCGGCCGGCGCGGCGGCCAGTGCCGCCCGCATCGCGACCACCACCTGCGATCAGCAGGTAGCCGAGCTGCTTTTCGACGTGCTCGGCCCGTCGGCCTTGGACAGCGGTATCTCGGCGCCGTTGCACGGCGCGATCGAGGACCATTGGCGTTACGCCCAGGCAGCCACCGTGGCCTCCGGAACCATCGAAGTGCAGCGGATGCTGGTCGCACGTGAAACATTGGGAGACCACTGATGAAAACCGCTCTGCCCGAGGATATTGCCGACTTCGCCGCGGTCGCCACCAAGCGTCTGTTCCGGTTCGGTGGAGCGCAGGCCGCGCTGCGGGCTGAGACCGAGGACCAGCTGCGTCACGACGCCCGGACTGCGGTGTCCGACCTCGGAGCATTCGACCTCGACGTCCGAGGCTCCGTCGAGGACCGGTTGGCCGCCGCCGTGCTCTGCCAGGCTGCCGGCGCGACGGCGCTTCCCTACCCGCTGGTGGAAGAACTGCTGACCATCGACGGCGCCCGACTCGCGCTGGTGAACCCCGATACGCCCCGGGTCGACCACGGCGACCTGGCCGGCAGTTGGGTCGCGGCCGACCTGGACGGCGCTCGGTATCGAGTGCAGCCGTCGTCGCGCACCGCCGCGAAGCTCGGGCCTTTTCTGGTGCCGGCCACGTTGAGCCCGCCGGACGGCACGGTCCCAGCCGCAGACGTCGACCTGCACCTCACGCTGGGGTCGTGGCGGCTGGTCGGCGCGGTACAGCAGGCGCTGGAGATCACTCGCCAGCACGTCAAGGCCCGGATGCAGTTCGGCAAACCGCTCGCGGAATTTCAGACTGTCCGATTCACCATCGCCGACGCCTCCGTTGCGGTGCGCGGACTACACGAACTCGCCAAGTACACCATCAGCCGCATGGAATCTGCTCCGGCGCAAGTCCGTTCGGCGGACGCGCTGGCCCTCAGGCTCAAGGCCGCCGACACCGCGCGGCAGGTGTTCCGCACCGCACACCAGCTACTGGGAGCATTGGGTTTCTGCGACGAATCGGACGTCAGCGTGCTCGACCGGCATACGCAGCCGCTCATCCGGCTGCCTGTCAGCACCGAGCTGCTCGCCTTGCGCCTGCTGCCGCAGGTACGCAGCGGTGGGCTCGAAACGTTGTTCTCCGGCCCGGTATCGGCATGAGCGCGCCAGCGACGATGCAGAGCGATGCGATGGAAGAGCGGCGCAAGACACTGTGGCCGCCGCGTCGGAAGCCGCCGCCAATCCGCCAGACGAGGGAATTCCGTTCGGCGCCAAGCTTCGTCAGCTCGCTGAACAACGCGGCGACGACACGGCGCTGACCGTCATCGCGCGCGACGGCAACGCGCAGTCGATGACCTTCGCGGAGCTCGATGGCCGGGCCAATCAATGGGGCCGGGCCTTGGCGGCCGCCGGCGCCAGGTCGGTTCGCTTGTCGCACTGGGGATTCCCAACTCCGAGCAGTTGGTGCTGGCCGCGCTGGGCTGCTGGAAAATCGGCGCCGTCCCGGTGCCGATGCGCTGGGACCTGCCCGAGTGGGAGCGATCCCGTGTGCTCGAGGTGATCGCCCCCGCCGTCACCGTTGACGACCACACCCGCTCAACACTCACCGTCACGGCCGCCGACCAGTCCACCGACCCGCTGCCGGACGTGGTGTCTCCTCATGCCAACGGGATATGCAGTAGCGGGTCCACCGGACTTCCCAAAGTGATCCTGACGTTGGCGCAGGGCATGTGGACACCCGAATCGTCATTTCCGTTCCTGGCCGCCTGGACTCCGACGCCCCAGCCCCAGACCATCCTGGTCCCCGGCCCGATGTACCACACCAACGGGTTTTCACCGCTGACGTATCTGTTAGGTGGCGACGAGCTGGTGGTGCTCGAAAAATTCGACGCCGCAATGGTCGTCGACGTCATCGAGCGCTACCGCATCACGAACTTCACCGCCACACCGACAATGCTGTCCCGTATCGCGGCGTTGCCCGACATCCGCCAGCGGGACCTCTCCAGCATCGCCTGGATCTTGCAGGGCGCCGCGGTGATGCCGCACGCCCTCTTGCGCACCTGGTTCGATCTGCTCAGCCCCGAACAGGTCGTGATGGCCTACGGCATGACAGAGAACCTGGGGCTCACCGCATTACGCGGCGACGAATGGCTGGCCCACCCGGGCAGCGTCGGTCGCGGCTTCCGCGATACCGAGGTGCGGATCCTGGACCAGCAGGGCCAGCCGGTAGGGCCGGGCCAGCTCGGCGAGGTGTACCTGCGCTCACCGATGAGCGCGGGATATCACTATCTCGGCGGTGCGCCGCTGCTGCCCTCGACGCCGGACGGATTCCGCACTGCCGGTGACATCGGCCATCTCGATGACGACGGCTACCTGTACATCGCTGATCGCCGCAGCGACATGATCATCACCGGCGGGGCCAATGTCTTTCCCGCCGAAGTGGAATGCGCGCTCGTCGAACATGAATGTATCGCCGATGTCGTCGTCATCGGGCTTGCCGACAGCCAGTGGGGCCGTCGCGTGCACGCCGTGGTTCAGCTCGCCGACAATGCGACGCCGCTGACCGAGCGCGAGGTGATCGGGTACGCCAAGACCCGCCTGGCCGCATACAAAGTGCCCAAGACGGTCGAGTTCGTCGACCAGATCCCCCGCACTGCGGCGACCAAGGTCAACCGCTCCGCGATGGTCGAAGCCCGCGGCGGGTAGCCGATGTCCCGAAACCTTGTTAACGGGACAACGGAAATCGACTGAGCTTGTCCCGCACGCTGCGTGATGCTGCGATGATGTGGGGCGCGACGACGTCGAACGCCGCAACTGTGCATGATCAGTTCAGACGAGGTCCGGTTCGATGACGACTCAGAATAATAATGACGGTTCAGTCGCCAGCGGTGATTCCGCGCAAGCGCTCGCAGCGCTGTATACGGCTGAACGGACAGAAGTACAGAACATTCTGGGGCACTCGCTGTCGCTGGTAAGCATTCTGGTGGCCTACTCCACGGTAATTGGTGCTGTGTGGACGACGAGGCCGGACACGGTACCGCACGCCTTGGTCCCGGTTCTTCCCATACCCGCTTTGTTGGTAATTGCGTGGCACTCGCAGTTGAACAGCCGGGTATTTGCGCACAATCAGGCAATCTTCATACTCGAGCAGAGGCTGTTGAATCAGATCCCTAGTATCAAGAACCCAACGCGGCTTTGGATCGGGCGTACGAGCGCCCGCCTTGTGAATGAGATCCCGATCCTGTTGAAGGAGAAGAGATACGCGATCGCGGCTGCGGCAATCATCACCTACGGAGGATTGTTGACAATCGTGTTAGGCCTGACCATTTCAAGTCTGGTGGTGCCCATCGTTATCAATCAGGATTGGCAGGTACTCACATCGATAATGGCGGTCGTATACGCGGTTGTGCTGTTCCTCATAGCCGCCTCGTATAAGTCCACATTCGGGATCAATCTGGCGACGATGGATAAGTGGGCGCAATCTGCCCATGACGCCTTCCCCGAACAGTTCAACCCGGGGCACGGTTATGGCGAATGCAGCTGATCGCGGGTGGTGAGCCGACGGGACGGCCGCGGCGCGGTAACGTCATTCTCACAGCGCAGCGCGCATGGGATGAGGAAAGGTGCCATGGCCGCAGAGAGCGAAGTCAGCGAAGCCGAACCGACGACCCGGGACGCGCGCTTCATCAAGACCGCCGTCGAGATCCTTCGCGAGACCGGGCGCACCGACTTCACCGTCCAGGAAGTCGTGGCCCGCTCCAAGACATCACTGCGCGCGTTCTACCAACACTTCAGCAGCAAGGACGAACTGCTGATCGCCCTGCTGGAGCGGACGATGGCGCAGGCCACTCAGGCCTGGCGCGCCGAGACCGCTGCACTGGCCAGCACCGCGGCCATCAAGTTGATCATCGACCGCATCAGCGCGGCACCTGAGTCGAGCACTCAGGACAGCCTCAATCGGGCGATGAACCTGTACAACCAGTACCTGTCCGAAACCAGGCCCGGCGACTACGCCCGGGTGCTGTCCCCGCTGCACGATCTGTTGGGCGATGTCGTGCGGCGCGGCATCGCCGAAGGTGTCTTCCAGCCCAACCTCGACGTCGGGCCGGCCGCCGCGATCGTCATGCAAACCATCTTGGGCGCCATGCGACTGCACCGGCTGGGCGCCGAATTGACCGGTGCGCCAATCGATGCCGCTCACCTCTACGATTTCTGCGTTCGCGCACTCGGCGCCCGCGACGACGTCCAGCCCGAAGCGCCGACGCTGGCGGAGCTGTTCAACCAGATCGGCATGCGGCCCGGCGCCCGCAATGGCGAGTTCGCGATGACCATTCCGGTGAGCCCCCAGGTGGTCAACACCTCCGGCGCGCTGCAGGGCGGACTGATCGCCACGCTTGTCGACGTCGCCGGTGGACAGTTCGGCCTCGACTTCCTGCAGGACGGCACCACGATGACGACCGCCGACCTGAACATCCGCTACCTGCGTCCGATCCGGCAGGGCACCGCGTATGCGGTCCCGCGGATCCTGCGCGCCGGCCGGCGCGCGATCGTCATGCAGGTCGACGTCCTTTCCGACGACGACGGCGACGAGGCGCTGCTGGCCTCCGCGACGGTGAACTTCGCCGTCATCAACGGAGCAACTCCGAAGCTGCCGGATTTCCCGCCCGCCCGGCCCTGATCGAGAGCGATCTTCGACCTGCGGCGCAAAAGTGGTAACGTCATTACCACGAAGTGAGAGTCCCAGCCCTTCAGAACCAGCCCTCCAGGAGATCGCCATGCCGTCCCGCGAGCTTTCCTTCCCGGTGTTCGACGCCGACAACCACATGTACGAGCCGCAGGAAGCGCTGACCAAGTACCTTCCCGGAGAACCGCAAAAGCGCCATCGACTACGTGGAGGTTCGCGGCCGCACCAAAATCGTGGTGCGCGGCCACATCAGCGAATACATCCCGAACCCGACCTTCTCGGTCGTCGCCAAGCCGGGTGCCCAAGAGGATTACTTCCGCAACGGCGCGCAGGGCAAGACCTACCGCGAGATTCTCGGCGAGCCGATGAAGTCGATCCCGGCGTTCCGTGAGCCGGCCGCGCGGCTCGAGGTGATGGATGAACTCGGCATCGATTACGCGCTGATGTTCCCGACCCTGGCCAGCCTGGTCGAAGAGCGCATGAAGGACGACCCGGAGATGACCCACGACGTCATCCACGCGCTCAACGAATGGATGTACGAACAGTGGTCGTTCAATTACAAGGACCGCATCTTCGCCACCCCGGTGATCACCCTGCCGATCGTCGAGCGCGCGCTCGAAGAGCTTGAATGGTGTCTGGAGCGTGGCGCCCGTACCGTGCTGGTCCGCCCGGCGCCGGTGCCCGGCTTCAAGGGCAGCCGCTCATTCGGACTCGAGGAGTTCGACCCGTTCTGGCAGGCCTGCATCAAGGCCGGCATTCCGGTGTCGATGCACGCATCGGATAGTGGCTACTCCGAGTTCGCGAATGTCTGGGAGCCCGGCGACGAGTTCCTGCCGTTCAAGCCGACTCCTTTCCGTAGCTTCGCGATGGGCCACCGGCCGATCCTCGACGCGATGGGCGCGCTGGTGTGCCACGGCGCACTGTCGCGCAACCCCGAGCTGCGGATCCTGTCGATCGAGAACGGCGCCGACTGGGTGCCGGATCTGTTCAAAGGGCTCAAGGGCGTCTACAAGAAGATGCCGCAGGCCTTCCTCGAGGACCCGGTGGAGGCGTTCAAGCGCTGCGTCTACATCACCCCGTTCTGGGAGGACCGGTTCACCGAGATCGTCAACATGGTCGGCACCGACCGGGTGCTGTTCGGCTCCGACTGGCCGCATCCCGAGGGCCTCAAGGACCCGATCAGCTTCGTCGACGAGCTCACCGACTTCAACGAAGAGGACGTCGCCAAGATCATGGGCGGCAACCTGATGGAACTCATGAAGGTCGCCAAGCCGGTCTCGGCGTGATTCGCCGCCGGCCGTAATAGGGTCGCCACCATGGAGCGGCGCACCCTGGAAGCGGTTATCTACGAACGTGAGCCGCCGATCGCACGGATCATTCTGAACCGGGCGGACAAGGCCAACACCAAGGACGCGACGCTGGTCCAGGAGGTCGACGCCTGCCTACATGAGGCCGACCGGGACCGCGAGATCAAGGTCGTCATCATCAAGGCCAACGGCAAAGGCTTCTGCGGTGGGCACGTGGCCCGCTGGGGTCCGGACGAAAACCCCTATCCCGATTTCGGCGACACGTTCGAGGATCTCTACAAGGGCACCGCCGACCTGTTTCTCTGGCCGACGTTGTACCTGTGGGAGTTTCCGAAGCCGACCATCTCGCAAATCCACGGCTACTGCATGGGTGGTGGGATCTATCTCGGCCTGCTGACCGACTTTTGTGTGGCATCCGAGGACGCCTATTTTCAGATGCCGCTCGCGCAGAGTCTGGGCGAGCCCGGCGGCCACACCATGATCGAGCCGTGGCTGCTGATGAACTGGCATCGCACGATGGACTGGCTGCTGCTGGCGCCGACGCTGTCAGCGGCCGAGGCACTGGAGTGGGGGCTGCTCAACAAGGTGGTGGCTCGCGACGACCTCGAAGACACCGTCGAGGAGATGGCACGCAAGATCGCGCAAGTCCCGTTGACCACGTCGATGGCGGTCAAGAACAGCGTCAAGCGCGCCTACGAGTTGATGGGCATGCGGGTGCATCTGCAGGTCAGCCATATCCTGACCAACATGGTCGGGGCGGCATCCGATGTTCAGGAGCGTCGAGCCCAGCTCATGCAATCCGGTTTGAAGCCAAGGGATTTCGTGGGCCGAGACGAATCGGACGCAAGCCCGACCTCGGCGGCGGACTAGCGGCTTCGTTCACCCGGCAGCGTGCGCCCCGCCGCGTGCCGCGCGGCGACGTAACCGAACACCATTGTGCTGGCGATGCTCGCGCCGGCACCCGGATAGGTTCGCCCCATCACCGTCGCGGTGTTGTTTCCGGTGGCATAAAGGCCCTCGATCACCTGATCCTTCTCGTCGAGAACCTGCGCGTACTCATTGGTGACCACACCGCCGCACGTGCCGACGTCGGCAGGCAAGACCCGGGTCGCGTAGAACGGTGATCTGTCCAGCGGACCGACCGCAGCGTTGGGCCGATACCCCGGATCGCCCAGGCAGTCGTTGTAGGCCGACTGGCCCCGGCCGAAGTCAGGATCGAGTCCCTTGGCCGCAAACCTGTTGAAGCGGTGGATTGTTCGCGTCAGTTCGTCGGCAGGAAGTTCGGTCTGGCGGGCCAGGTCGTCGATGGTGTCGGCGCGTTTGACGGCGCCGGACTCGATCAACTCGGCGGGCAGCTGCTGTTTGCGTTTGAGCGGGTTGGCGCTGGTGACGTAGCGCCGCACATATCCGTCGTCGAAGATCATCCAGCAAGGCACCGCCTTGTTGGCATACATCGCCTTGCCGACCTCCACGTAGGAGTTCGATTCATTACAGAACCGCCGGCCGGTGGAGTCGACGTAGATGGCGCCGGGCCGTTGGCGTCCCGAACCCAGCGACGCTGCGACAGTGCCACCGTTGGCGATGAAAACCGAAGGCAACCACCATGCTTCGTCGAGCAGATCAGTCTTGGCGCCCAGCCGCATCGCGGCCTGCAGCACTTCGCCGGTGTCGCCGGCGTTGGCGATCGACCACTTGGCATCGTTAGGCTGGTCGCCGCTGTACTGCCGTCGCATCTCGGCGTTGTGCCCGAAACCACCGGCGGCCAACAGGACTCCCCTGCGCGCCTCGACGTTGAGCGGTGTGCCGTCGTGGACGATGCGCGCGCCCACCACCCGGCCGTCTTCGACGATGAGGTCGTCCATCGCGGCGTCGGTCCACAGTGGTGGCCGGCCGTCGGTGAGGTCGATCAGCGCCTTGAGCATCTGACCGATCAGCGAGGCGCCGTTGGTCAGGATCTGCCGTCGCCGCGCCCGGCCCGCGGCGGTCCGCAGGAAAACCTTGGTCGCGACCGCGAAAGCCTGTGGCGCGCGGTTGAAATACTGGACCGAACGGAGCTCGTTGGTCAGCACCGTGTAACCGTAGTTCTTGGCCAACGCCGGCTGCACTTTGTCGTGCCAGTCTCCCAATTCGGCCGCGTCGAACGGAATGCCTTCGACTGCGCGACCGGCGGCGTTGCCGCCCTTGTGATTCGGGTAGTAGTCGCTCCAGCCGGCGCAGCGGATCAGCTTGACGCCCCGGCGGATCAGGAAGTTGATCATCTCGTAGCCCGCGGTCAGGAACGTCTCGCGCCGCTGCGGTGACGACGGCGCGCCGATCTCGCCCACCACGTCGGCGAGGTAGGCAAGCCCGTCTTCGTGCGAGTCGGCGATACCGTCGGCCCGCATCAGCGGATTGTTGGGCAGCCACACGATGCCGCCGGACAATCCGGTCGAACCGCCCACCAGCGCTTGCTTTTCCACGATCAGCGGTTCCAGACCGCTGTCGAGTGCGGCCAGCCCGGCAACCATGCCGCCGCCGCCGCTGCCGACGATCACCAGGTCGACGGAGCGGTCCCAATGCGTGGTCATTTCGCCTCCGAGGTGAACCCGAGATCGGCGATCGGCACATCGATCGTGGTATTGGTCTTCTGGATCGCGGGAATCAGCGCGTCGTAAGGCAGACCGGCGAGGAAGCCGTCGATCACCCGCTCGAAGTTCGAGATCAGCCCCTCGATCCGGTCCGACAGCCGCATGTAGTCGAAGCCCTTGGAGTGCAATCCCTTTTGCTGGCGAGGCAAGTTGGAGAAGTCTTGAGCGGGGATCGGCGGCCAGCGCGGATCGTCTGGTGCCATCGGCTCTGGTGGTGTCGGTTTGCCCGTCGAGAGGTCGCCGGGCATGCGGGTCAGCGACCAGATCTCGAACAGAGTCTCCTCCGGGCCGAGCGGACGAATCCGGTAGGAGGAGGCGCTGCTGTAGGTGGGCAGGATGAAATGGTGCGGGAAGGCGAAGCCGATCGCGTCGGTAATCCCGCGGCGGATCAGGTCATTCAGGTCGGGCATCACACTCCCCCGGGCCCGATGCCACTTCACCACTGCGTCGTTGAGCGCACTGCGCCAACCCGCCATCGCCTCCGCCGGATCCGACGGCAGCGTCATCGTCTGCATGCCTTCGGCAATCCGCACATCGTTCTCATGCGTCATCCCGCCCATGCCATCGCCCAGCGTGCGCATGAAATAGAGACTGCTGGCGACAACGGGGTGCACCGCTTCCGACGAGCTGCCGTTCTGCGCCGACGGCAACAACTGCGGGTGCGTCTGCGGGACGTGGTAGCCCTCCATGAACGCGGCCGTCGCCAACTTCCAGTTCACCGGCAGCCGGCAGGATTGCCACCACTCGACGCGCAGCGACTCGACCTTCCAGGCGTCGTAGGTGGTGGCGAAGGGCTCCATCCAGTCGCGCAGCGGCGGGGCGTGCGGGTCGAGGTTGATCCAGACGCAACCACCCCACAGTTCACACCGGACCGAGACGAGCTGCAGATCGTCGGCGGCCATGTTGTCGTCGGCGAAGGCCTCGGGTCGCAGCACGAAGGTGTTGCGCCCGTCGATACCCCAGCACCAGCCGTGGAAGGGGCAGACGAATGTCCGCCGGGCCCCAGGAAGAGAGCCGTTGCCTTCCACCAGCTTCACTCCCCGGTGCCGGCAGGCATTGTGGTAGGCACGCACGGTGTCGGCATCGACGCGCACGACGATGATGGACTGGTCCAAGATCTCGTACTCGACGAAGTCGCCGGCCTTCGGAATCTCCTCGAGTCGGCACGCCATCTGCCACACCCGCGGCCAGAACAGCTCGGCCTCCAAGGCGTAGAAGTCGGCATCGTAGTAGCGCTGCTTGGGAATCCGGCTCGGATCCTGCACCGCCAACGGCACGGGTAGCGGTGTCCAATTCATGTCAGTTCGCGAGTTCATCTGATTGTCCTTGTCAGCTCATACGATCCGGGACGCCCGCCCCTGCCAGTACCGTTCGCGGATGCGCCGCTTGTAGAGTTTCCCGTTCGGGTCACGTGGCAGGACGCCGAATTCGATTGTGCGCGGGCATTTGTAGCTCGCAAGGTGTGCTCGGCAGTATTCGATGAGCTCGGCTTCCAGCTCCGGTCCGGCCTGTGACGCCGCCCGCCGGCTCCACCACGGCCTTCACTTCTTCCCCGAACTCGTCATTGGGAACGCCGAAGACCGCGGCGTCGACCAACTTTGGATGCATCACCAGCAGATTCTCTGCTTCCTGCGGGTAGATGTTCACCCCGCCGGAGACGATCATGAACGTCGAACGGTCGGTGAGGTACAGGTAGCCGTCGTCGTCGACGTAGCCCATGTCTCCCAGCGAGCGCCAGCCACGGTCGTTGGAGACGGACGCGGTTTTGGCGGGGTCCTTGAAGTACTCGAACGCCGGCCCGCCTTCGAAGAAGAGCTCACCGATCTGCCCGACCGGTAGCTCTTCGCCGTCATCGCCGACCACGTGCACCGGCGACATTGGGATGCCCACCGAACCCGGGTGGGCCAGCCACTCCTGGGGCCCGATCGTGGTGCCCGCGAATCCCTCAGTCCCGCCGTAGTATTCGTGGATGATCGGGCCGAACCAGTCCATCATCTGATGCTTGACGTCCACGGGGCACGGGGCGGCCGCGTGGATGACGCACTGCAGACTGGACACGTCGTACCGTCGGCGTACCGCCTCGGGCAACTTGAGCATCCGGACGAACATCGTCGGCACGAACTGGGCGTGGGTGACCCGGTGCGTCTCGATCAGCCGCAGCACCTCTTCGGCGTCGAACCTGCGCATGATGATGGCCGCTGCGCCCACCCGATTGACTGCCATCGTGTAGTTCACCCCGGCCGCGTGGTACATCGGCGCCGGCGAGAGGTACACGCTCTGCGCGCTCATGTCGTATTTGTGGATCAGCGCCAGCTCCAGCACCGACTGCGCCCATGACCCGTTGCCGTCGGTCGGCAGCGGTCGGCGAACGGCTTTGGGCCGACCGGTGGTGCCGGACGAGTACAACATCTCCGACCCGTCCGCGACCGGCGGCGGCTCACCCGCCGCAGCCATCGCCTGGTCGTAGGACTGCCAGTCCGCCAACTCGCCACCGACGGCGATGTGCACGTCGACGCCGGCGTTGACGCCACGCAGATGCTGCGCCAGCTCACCCATCGACGCATCGACGAAGACCGCCCTGGCGTCGGAGTCGTCGACGACGTAGGCGACTTCATCGGGCGTGAAGTGGGTGTTCACCGCGGTGTAGTACAGCCCGGAAAGCTGGCAACCCCAGGTGATCTCGAAGAACTCCGGCCGGTTCGGCAGCACCAGCGCCACTCCGTCGCCAGGGCGCAGCCCGGCACTGTGCAGCGCCGCGGCGACCCGTTGGCTTCTGGCGTACAACTGGCCGTACGAGACCACATCGCCGTCGGACATGATCAACGCCGGCGACTGGCCGGCGCTGATCGCGTGATCGGCGATGTTCACAGCCGGACCTATTGGGTTGCTGCGCCGTCGCTCGACGCGGCGGCAGCGGCCTGGCGCCGCGCGTGCTCGGACGGCAGCACCTTGTCCTTGAACACGGTCTGAATGAGCTGCTGCACGTCCTTGCTGATCGATGCCAGCGCGACCAGGTCGTTGGAGCTCTGCCAGTGCACCCGCATGCCCATCAGCTCCCAGGCTCGCTTCAGGTTGGCCTTGGTCAGCATCAGCGTCGTCAACGGTGCCTGGGCAATGTGGCGGGCGATGGCGTCGACTCGCGCATCCAGGTCCTCCCGCTTGACCACCTCGTTGACCAGGCCGACCTCCAGCGCCTTCTTGGCGTCGATCACCTCGGCGGTGAACAGGTAGTAGGCGGCGCGGCGCCAGTTCATGAACACCCAAGGCTCGATGGAGCATTCACCGGATGGCATGCCGAACCCCTGCAGGGGCGGGTAAGAGAAGTAGGCGTCCTCGGAGGCGATGACGATGTCGGTAGTCAGGCCCATGTGCGTACCCCCGCCCACACAGTAGCCGTGCACCTGCGCGATGGTGGGCTTGGAGAACTCCCACAGATTCAGGGTTGGCTTGACGAAGAGATCCGACTGCGCCTTCCACGGATGGCCCGTCACCATCGCGTTCTCTACAAACGCCGGATAGTCGACGGCATTGTTGCCGATCGCGTGCCCGGAGCAGAAGCCCTTGCCGTTGGCCTTGAGCACCAGCACCTTGATGTCGTAGTCGCGGTCGGCGTCCAGCAAGGCGGCGTCGACTTCCTCGGCCAGCTTCTGGTCCTGCGCGTTCGCCTTCTCCGGCCAGTTCAGGGTGATCTTCGCGATCGGACCATCCTTCTGGTAGATGATGCGTTCGCGAGTTTCGTTGAGGTCCATACGTTATAGCCTTCCCTATGAAGTGGTGACGCCGGAGGTGATGACGCCGATTTCTGCGCCGATGTCGTAGGTCGTGCCGATCTCGCCGGTCCAGTGCACGGTGCCCGATGCGCCGGCTTCGATTTCCTGTTCCACCTTCTCGGTGGCGATCACAAAGATGGGCGTGCCCTCTTCGACGTGCTCGCCGGCCGCCACCAGCAGTTCGGTCAGCTCGGCTTCGGATACGGCCACCGATACCCGCGGGATGCGAATAGTGAAGTCAGCCATGCGCTCCCGCCCTCTTGCAGGTGCGCTGGGCGGCCGCGACGACCCGCTGCGGGGACGGGTAGACCTGCGCCTCGAGCACTGCCGCCGCCGGGTTGGGGACGAACCTGGCGGCCACCCGCTCGATGGGTGCCGCCAGCTCGCCGAACAGCTCAGCGTGCAGGATCGCGGCGACCTCTGCTCCAGGCCCGGCGAATTGCACTGCGTCGTGGACGATTACCGCCCGGCGGGTTCGACGCACGGAATCGACGATGGTGTCGACGTCGAGCGGGACCAGGGTCCGCAGGTCGACGACCTCAGCGCTGATGTCCTGGCCGGCCAGGATGTCCGCCGCGGCAAGCGCATCGTGCACGGCGCGCCCGTAGCTGATCAGCGTGACGTCGTTGCCGGGCCGCTTGATGTCGGCCTCGCCCAGCGCAATCCTGAATCCCGGGTCGACGGGCACTGGCCCCTTCTTGCTCTGTAGCCGAATGGTTTCGACGAACAGGCACGGGTCTTCGTCGAAAATCGCCGATGCCAGTAGCCCTTTGCCGTCGCGCGGGGTGGACGGCACGATCACCTTCATGCCCGGGATGTGCATGAACCACGCCTCCAGGCTTTGCGAATGCGTTGCGCCGGTGGCCAATCCCGCATAGACCTGGGTGCGGATGGTGATCGGCGCGGTGGTCCGGCCGGCGGTCATGAACCGCAGCTTGGCGGCGTTGTTGATCAACTGATCGGCGGCGATACCGATGAAGTCCATGATCATGATCTCGGCCACCGGCAACATCCCGTCGATCGCCGCACCGATGGCGGCGCCGACAATCGCGGCCTCCGAGATCGGAGTGTCCAGCACCCGGTCATGGCCATATTTCGTCGACAACCCTGCCGTCGGCCCGGATGCTCCAGGGTCGGCGATGTCCTCGCCGAGCAAGAACACTCGTTCATCGGCCTGCAGCGCCTGATCCAGCGCGAGGTTCAGTGCCTCGCGCATCGTCATCTCGTTGTCGTCCATGCCTTTACACCGGGAACCTGATCGGGGTCGCGTACACGTCACGGTCGAGTTCGTCGGCCGACGGAGACTCTGCGTTCATCACGGTCTGCAGCGCGGCTTCGACGGTCGCCAGCGCCTGGTTGTCGATGTTGTCCAACTCGGCCTCGGTGCAGATACCCGCCTCGGCGAGGTGCGCGCGGAACTTCGGCACCGGGTCGGCATCTATCGCCGCGGCCAGCTGATCCTTGGGGATGTAGGGCATCCGGTCGCCGAAGTAGTGACCGCGGAAGCGGAACGTGACGCACTCGATGAAGGTGGGGCCGCCCCCGCCGCGCGCACGCTGCAGCGCCTCGTCGAGGATCGATTTCACCGCCAGCGGGTCGTTGCCGTCGACACGCACACCGGGCATGCCGTAGCCGGCCGCGCGGTCGGCGACGTGCTCGATCTTCATGGTGTCGCGGGTCGGCGTCATCTCGGCGTAGAGATTGTTCTGGCAGACGAAGACCATCGGAAGATCCCACAGCGCAGCCATATTGGCCGCCTCGTGAAACGATCCGGTGTTGGTTGCGCCGTCACCGAAGCTGACCACCGTCACCCGGTCCAGCCCCTTGCGTTTGGCCGACATCGCCAGACCGACCGCCACCGGCGGCCCGGCCCCCACGATCCCGGTTGACAACATCACGCCGTTCTCTGGTTTGGCGATGTGCATGGTGCCGCCCTTGCCGCGGCTTGCGCCGACAATGCGTCCCATCATCTCGCCGTAGATCTCTTCGAGCGGTACGCCTTTGCCGATCAGGTCGTGCAATCCGCGGTACGTCGTGACCAGCTGGTCGTCAGCCCGCAGCGACACACCCATGGCGGCAGCGATCGCCTCCTGCCCGCGGGACGGCCAGTACACGCACATGAACTCCCCGGTGCCAATGCCTTTGGAGAGCCGGTCGTCAGCCGCTTTCATCAGCACCATCAACGCATAGAGGCGCTGGTGGACGTCCGCAGAGACCTCCGCCGCAGCAGTCACTTTTGGTAGGAACCGATCTCGCGGTAGACCTTGGGAATTGGTGGGGTTTCCATGTTCAGCAGCTCCAGTGACGACATCTTGCCGCTGGCGCCGAGCTCGCCCAGCTTCCGCACGACGCCGTCGAGGTCCTCGCAGTCGAGTTCGTAGATCGCGACGAACGGGCCAGTGCCATCGGTGGGCGCGAAACGACGGGCCGAGATGATCCCGTCCACCGAGCAGATCTCCGCCAGATGCGTGTCGTTGTACCACTTGTGGTACTCGGCTTCGCGGTCTGCCGTCACCGGCATGGTCTCCAGATAGATGATGCCCCTAGGCATGGCGCCGCTCCAATCCGGTTGCAGTCTGCTCTGATTGGCGTCTCACGAGCCCGACCACGGCTTGACCTTCAGGAAGCCGCCACCGTCGACGCGGAGTTGCTGGCCGGTGATGTAGCGGGCAGCGTCGGAGGCCAAAAACAACACCGCCTCGCTGATGTCTTCGGGTTCGACGTAGGGAATCGGCATGGCTTGCACGAGGGGAAAAACCGGCTCGGCATCTTCGCGGGTGGGGTTCGGCAGGTCCGGCCGGAAAGCCCGGTACATCGGCGCGCTATGCAACATGTCGGTGTTGACGTTGGTGGGGTGCACCGCGTTCATCCGGATGGAGAAGGGCGCCAGTGCGCGCGCGAAGTCGTTGACGTAATGCGCGGCAGCGATTTTCGCGAAGGCGTATCCGGCTCCACCGGGCCCGCCGTCGATGCCGCTGGTGTTCATCGACGACATGAACGCGGCATTGGACCCGATCACGATGATCGACGCACCGGACTGCAGATGCTTGAGGCTGGCATGCACCAGATTGAGCACCCCACCGAGGTCCACGTCGACCGCATCGGCGAACGCCTGCGGCGGCAGGCCCGCCGTCAACGGGCAGATTCCGGCATTGGCGACGACGATGTCGAGGTGGCCGAGTTCGGCGACGCCGCGGTCGACCGCTGCCGCCAGCGCGGCCCGGTCCCGGACATCGGCGATCTCGGTGACGATGCGCTGCCCCTCCTTCTCGACGAGACGGGCGGTTTCGTCGAGGTCTTCCGGCCGGGCCAGCGGGTACTCGTTGGTCTCGATGTCCTCGCACAAGTCCACCGCGATGATGTCGGCACCCTCGGCGGCGAGCATGCGCGCGTGCGAGCGTCCCTGACCGCGCGCGGCGCCACTGACTACCGCGACCTTGCCCGTCACCCTGCCCATAGCCGATTCCCTCTCATCCGCTCAACAACGCGACCTACATTGGCGCTCAAGCTATTCGGTGCAGGAACCGGCAACCGGACGAGCGTTGGACTCATCGCTTCTCTTCCACAACACTGCGTCACCGCAGGACAGACCGAGGAATGCCTATAGTATCTAAACTACCTAAAATAGGAAAGACACCGAAACGGTTGGACGGGACTGGCGTACTCACCGGCGTCCGAGTCGTCGAGTTGGTTTCGCGGACGACGTGCCCGCCGCCGGTGTCGCGTTGGCGGACTGGCGCGCCGACGTCACGAGCTGGAGGGCGTCGTCGGCGGTGATCCCGGCCAGGCGCTGCTAATCGAGAGTTTCACCCGGCAAACAGCGCTTGCTGATACCGACTTCATCCTGGAGCTCAGCAATCGCGGCGAGCGAAGCGTCGCACTGATTTCAAGAGTCCGGCCGGCCGGGATTTTTCAGGCAGCTATTAGAGCCCGCCGATGTACTACTCACCAACTGGTTGCCCCGCGGGGCTAGCGGGCCCATTGGGCGGTCGAGGACATCCGCGCGTTCAACCCGAACGTCATCGCGCTCCGTCGTCGGCAGCGGTGTCGCACGGCGGGACGAACATGGGTTGAGGGTCCGCTGCGCATCGGCCCAGCAGAGGCTCGTCCGCGTTGACGTCGTTCGGCGGCTCGTCGGATTCCCCCGACGGCGGATTTATGGCTGGCGTCGGCCGATTTTGACGTCGCCCTTCCCGCGGGCCGACGCCGGCCCGCGGGTGGACGCGTCAGGTCAGCCGTTCACCTCAGAAGGGATAAGGATCCGCATCCATGATGGGAGGCGGCTCGAAGTTTAAAAAAGCTAGCGGGTCAAAAGTATTAATGTCACCTGCAGGGGTCGTGAGATCGGTGCTGATGGAGCTAGTTGTCAAGAAATTACTGAAATCACCGAAGTATTGCGAATTGTGGTCCATAAAACTAAAACCCTCTTCCGACGTTCCCCCAGGCTGAGGGCCACCCATGGTTACAACCGTCACGGGCCCACTGAAATTCGGCGTGGTCACGCCTGTCGTTTCATCGACCGTATTGAGGTAATTCGTGGTGGTGGTGAAAGTCTCAGACGTCGTGCCGAGGTAAATGGTAAAGGTGCTGACATCCTGGCCGCCATACAGGTCGATGTCGTCGGCTTGGGCGGTGGCCGCGAACCCGGCAGCGGCGAAGGTCGCGGCGGCGGCCCCTAGGCCGGCCGTCAAGCCTCGGCGAATGGTTGTGTGCTTCATTGGAGACTCCAATGCTGGTGAATGGATGCTGGACGAGGCCCCACAAAGATGTGAGATGCCCGCAATTATTAACCCGCACGTGAATTTGCTTAGGTGACACGCACCAACGTGGTAATAAAATGCTAAGCGTTGGCCTAACAGACTGTCAACGATGTCTTAGGAATTCTGAGTATGTATTTATTAGACATGGGGTAACTAATGGGGCGCAATGAGAACGGCCGACGGATGAAATTAATTAACTAGTTAATTACCCGACAGGTGCCGGATCAGCCGGCATTCAGCATCCGGTAAGTCGCACGGCCCAGTGCTTGCCAACCGGTCAATCAAGAGCGTCGCGGGTCATCGCGTCCCGCTTGGGGAACGGCACTCGCGCCGGGACGACATCGCCACGGCCCAGGGTAGCGGTGCAATCCTGTAGCCTGCCCTCGAAATACCGGTCTGCTAGATGGTGTAAAGGGGATGTCATGACTTCCGGCGTCGAGCAGTTGGAATTCCAAGCCGAGGCGCGCCAGCTCTTGGACTTGATGGTCCACTCGGTCTACTCCGACAAGGACGCGTTCCTGCGAGAACTGATCTCCAATGCCTCTGACGCGCTGGACAAGCTGCGCATCGAGGCGTTCCGGAACAAAGACCTGGTCGTCGACACCTCTGATCTGCACATCGAGATCGAGGTGGACCGCGATGCCCGCACGCTGACCATTCGCGACAACGGGATCGGCATGAGCCGAGCCGAGGTGGTCGACCTGATCGGCACGCTCGCCAAGTCCGGTACCGCCGAGCTGCGCCAGCAACTAAGCGCGACGCGAAAAATTCAGCGGTTTCCGAGGAACTGATCGGCCAGTTCGGCATCGGCTTCTACTCCACGTTCATGGTGGCCGACAAGGTCGAGCTGCTCACCCGCAAGGCCGGCGACAACGAAGCGATCAAATGGGAGTCCAGCGGCGACGGCACGTACACGATCGCGTCCCTGCCCGACGCTCCGCAGGGAACGTCGGTCACGCTGCATCTCAAGCCGGCCGACGCCGAGGACGCGGTGCACGACTACACCTCGGAGTGGAAGCTGCGGACGCTGGTCAAGAAATACTCCGACTTCATCGCCTGGCCGATCCGGATGGAGGTCGAGAAACGCTCCGGGCAGGATGGCGACGCTGAGACCGCCACCTTGGAGGTCGAGACCCTCAACTCGGGCAAGGCGCTGTGGGCGCGGCCCAAAGACGAGGTGTCCGAGGAGGAGTACAAGGAGTTCTACAAGCACATCGCGCACGCCTGGGACGAGCCGCTCGAGGTGATCTCGATGAAGGCCGAGGGCACGTTCGAATACCAAGCGCTGCTGTTCATCCCGTCGCGGGCCCCCCTCGACTTGTATGAACCCAGCGCGGCGATCGGCGTGCAGTTGTACGTCAAACGCGTCTTCATCATGGGCGACTGCGACGAGCTCATCCCCCGATACCTCCGCTTCGTCAAGGGTGTCGTGGACGCACAAGACCTGTCGCTCAACGTGTCCCGTGAGATCCTGCAGCAAGACCGGCAGATCAACGCAATTCGGCGCCGGTTGACGAAGAAGGTCCTTTCCACCATCAAGGACCTGCAGTCCGAGCGCCCCGAGGACTACCGCACCTTCTGGGCCGAGTTCGGCAAGGTCCTCAAAGAAGGCCTGATGCGGGACTTCGACAATCAGGAGACGCTGCTGGAGATCTCCTCCTTCGCCTCGACGCACAGCGAGGACCAGCTGACCACCCTGGCCGAGTACGTGGGACGGATGAAAGAGGGCCAGCGCCAGATCTTCTACGCCACCGGCGAATCGCCGCAGCAGATTCTCAACACTCCGCACCTCGAGGCGTTCAAGGCCAAGGGCTATGAGGTGCTGCTGCTCTCCGACACAGTCGACGAGATCTGGCTGGGATCGGTGACCGAGTTCGACGGCAAACCGTTGCAGTCGGTGGCCATGGGCGATGTCGACCTCGACTCGGAGGAAGAGAAGACCGCCCGTGAGGCCGAGCGCAAAGAGCAGGAGCAGGATTTCGCCGATCTGCTGGCCTGGCTGACCGAGACCCTCGGCGAGCACGTCAAGGAAGTGCGGCTGTCCACCCGCCTGACCGACTCGCCGGCCTGCCTGATCACCGACGCCTTCGGCGTCACTCCGTCGCTGGCCCGTATCTACCGGGCCACCGGTCAGGACGTGCCGGTCGGCAAACGGACGTTGGAGCTCAACCCGAACCACCCGCTGATCACCGGCCTGCAGCAGGCACACAAAGACCGCGGTGACGATCCGAAGAACGGCGAGACCGCTGAACTGCTCTACGGCGCAGCACTTCTCGCCGAAGGAAACACGCCCGAGGATCCCGCGCGGTTCGCCGAGTTACTCGCGCACCGATTGGAGCGCACGGTTTAGGTGCGGCCGGCTTTGCCGTGCTTGACCTGATTGAACGGCACACCACGGTCGGCGGCGTATTCGCGGGGAAAGTTCAATACCCGCTCGCCGATGACGTTGCGGGCCAGCTCGCTGGTGCCGCCGCCGATGCAGACCGCTTGACGGGACAGATAGCGCAGCCCGGTTTCCAGGCCGTCCCCCTCCGCGCCGACCACTCCGGCTGTTCCGGTGATGGCCAATCCGGCGTCCATTTCCAAAGTGACTGTCTCGGCGTGAAATAGCCGCAGCAGTGTCCCGGCGGCGGGCGGCAGCGAGCCGTCGTTCACGCTGCGGAAGACGTGCGCCCCGAGTTGGTCACTGACCGCGCGGTGCACCAGCGCCCGCCCGGCGATCTGTCGCACTCGCTCGTTGTCGGATTGTCCGGTCGTCGCGGCCAGTCGCACATAGTTCACCGGCGTCGAGCGGCCGCCCTCGCTGCCACTGCCGCTGGCGAATTCCGAGCCCATCCCCACTGCGCGGCGTTCGTGATAAAGCTGACGTGAGGCCACCGACCACCCGTCGTTGACCTCGCCGACGACCGCGTCGTCACCGACGTCGACGTTGTCGAGGAACTCCTCGCAGAACTCCGTTGAGCCGTTGAGCTGAGTGATGCGCCGCAGCGTGATTCCGGGATGCTTGATCGGCACCAAGAACATGGTCAGCCCGTCGTGCTTGGGCACATCCCAATTGGTGCGGGCCAGACACAGGCCATAGTCGGCGCTGAATGCGCTTGTGCTCCATGTCTTTGCGCCGTTGAGCACCCACCGGTCGCCGTCGCGCTCGGCCCGGGTGATCACACCCGCGAGGTCCGATCCGCCGCTGGGCTCAGACAACAGCTGGACCAAGATCTCATCACCGGCCAGCGCGGCGGCGATGTGTTGACGCTTCTGCTCTTCGCTTGCGGTGTCGAGCAACGTCGCACAGCAGATGGTGAACGTCGGGGTGTTGAGTATCAACGGCATCTCATAGCTGAGGCTCTCGTCGTTGAACGCCTGCTGATACTCGTAGCCGAGACCGAGCCCGCCGTACTCGCGAGGAAAGCAGATGCCGGCGAATCCGCCTTCGTAGAGCCGCTTCTGGAGCTCGCGGGCCCGCAGCCAACAGCGCTCCTCGTCGCGGTGGGCCGCCGGCGGGTGCGCCGGATCGATCGGCGGCATGTGCTCGGCCAGCCAGGCCCGCGCGCGAGCCCGGAACTCGTCGACGGATTCAGCGGCTGCGGAAGCCGGCACGTCGGTGCGATAGGTCTCGGTCATCAGGCGGACCTCGGCGTCTGCTGAGCCGCCTCCTGCAGCGCGTACACCCGAAGGTTGCACTCCTCCGGGGTGCCGAACATGGCGCGGTACAACGTAGCCCGTCGCAGGTACACGTGCAGGTCATGTTCCCACGTGACGCCGATTCCGCCGTGCATCTGCACACATCCCTGAATGATCTCGGTAGCCATCTCCCCGACGTAGGACTTGGCGACGCTGGCCGACAGCGACGCGTCGGCTGAACGGCTCGAGATGGCGCTCACCGCTGCGCCGGTGGTGGCGCGGCACGCCTCCAGCCACATCTTCATGTCGGCGAAGCGGTGTTTGAGCGCCTGGTAGGACGCGAGCGGGCGGCCGAAGCTGTGCCGCTCCAATGCCCAGGCCACGGTGAAGTCGAAGACGGTCTGCAGAATGCCGACCACTTCGGCACACTGCAGCACCTGGGCGATCTGGCTTTGACGGTCGATCATGTCCGCCGTGCCGCCGAGGGCCGCGCCACGATCAACCGCGACGCCGTCGAATCGCACTCGGGCGTACTGCTTGACCATGTCGATCGACTGCTGCGGCTCGACGCGCACGCCGTCTGCATCGGTGGGCACCAGGAATTGGCGTACGCCGTCCTCGGCGCGGGCCACCACGAGCAGCAGATCGCTCTGCGCGCCGGCCTCTACGCGGTCTTTGACCCCGTCGATGCGATAGCGGGACCCGGTCTTGGCATCAAGGAGAGTCGCGGTGACCGACGGCTCATGCGGCGCCCAGCCCTGGCCCGGCTCGTACACCGCCCATGAGGCGATGGTCTCGCCGGCGATCAGCGACTCGATCGTCGTGGCATGAGCGTGCGGGTCGGCGGAATCCACCAGCGCCGCGAGCACTGTGCTGACCGGAAAAAGGGGGCCCGGGGCCACCGTTTTCCCGAGTTGCTCGGCGACCATCGCCAAGTCGGCGAACCCGTCGCCGGAGACGCTGCCGCCACCGAGTTCCTCGGGGACCAGCAGCGCCGTCCACCCCAGTTCGGCGGCCCGCTGCCACCAAGGCCGCTCGAAGGAGACTCCTCGAGAGTGCAAGTCACGCACCCGACTCAGCGGAACCTCTTTTTGCAGAAACGCTTGGGTGGTGGAGGCGAAGAGTATCTTTTCGGGGGAATCGACGGCAGTCATGATGATGGCTGGGACCTTCCTAGACCTTCCTGGACCTTCCTTCACCGCTGAGGATGAAGGGCCGGCGTGCGTCCCAGTCGCTGGTCGCTGGTGACCCGATGGTACCAATGAGCAATACCGTAAGAGATACCGGAGTTCAATCGATAATGACGTTTCCAAGCCGCGATGGCCATGGCTGACGCGGGCGATGAGCCGCGGGATTCCGCGAAGGCAAAGTTGGACGCGCTGGCGCTGGCCGAGCAAGCCGAGGCCGAAGCCGCCGAGGCTGAAGCGCTCGCAGCGGCGGCCCGCGCCCGCGCCCGGGCTATCCAGCTGCGGCGCGAAGCCCAGGCCCAGGCCGAACCCGAAGCCCAGGTGGTAGCCGAGACGGACACCGAAGCCGAGGCCGACGCAACACGCAGCCGAGCCGCCCGAGGCCGTGGAACCGTCCGAGGCCGTGGAAACGGAGCGCGCCAGCAGGCGATTACGGATGCCGAAGGTGTCGCTGGCACTGGGTACTGCCGCAGTGGTCGCCATCGTCGGACTGCTCGGGGCCAGCGGCTGGATGGCCTGGCAGCACCACCGCGTCGTGAAGGAACGCCAGCGCGCCGCGGTCTATATCGCGACCGCCAGACAAGGTGTCATCAACCTGACGTCACTGGACTTCAACAGGGCCAAGGAAGACGTTCAGCGCGTCCTCGACATCGCCACCGGTGAATTCAAAGACGACTTCCAAAAGCGCGCAGAGGATTTCGCGTCGGTGGTGAAAGATTCCAAGGCGGTGACCGAGGGATCCGTCGCACAGGCAGCGGTCGAGTCGATGAACAAGGATTCCGCCGTCGTTCTGGTGCTGGCCAACGAGCGCGTCACCAACATCGCGGGCGCCAAAGACCAACCCCGCACCTTCCGGTTCCGGGTCTCGGTGGTGCATGACGGCGACGACGTGAAGGTGTCGAAAGTGGAGTTTGTGCTGTGAGCGACGACCACACGACCACACCCGACGTGGAGCCCACCGAGGGTGTCGAGATCGACAAGGCCACCGGCAGCGACGACGGATCGACCGAGGCCGCGACCGAGGCCGACACATCGCACGACAGCGACACATCGCCTGAAGTCGACCCGAGTCCGGACGCCGCCCGACGGCGTCTCGATGCGCATCCCCGTCATTCCGCTGGCGCTCGTACTGGGTCTGTTGGCGGCAGCTGGGCTGGCCGGGTGGCTGTACTTCGCGAAGTACCGGCCCGACACGCAGGTCGACGCCGCGGTTGAACACAGCGTGGTCGACGCGGCCCGGGACGGCACCACGGCGTTGCTGTCCTACAAGCCGGACACCCTCAGCCACGACTTCGAGACCGCCAAGTCCCACCTCAGCGGTGACTTCCGCAACTACTACGACCAGTTCACCAAGGACGTCATCACTCCTGCCGCGCAGTCGAAAGGAGTGACGACCACGGCTCAGGTCGTCGGCGCGGCGGCCACGGAGCTGCACCCGAACTCGGCGGTCGTGCTGGTCTTCGTCAACCAGGCGACTACCAGCAAGGAACGGCCCGACCCATCGATGGCGTCCAGCAGCGTGCTGGTCTCGTTGACCAAGCAGAACGGGGCCTGGCTGATCACCAAGTTCGATCCGGTGTAATCAGGCCGGCTCTTCCGTGGGCCGCTCTCCGGGCAGGGCTTTGACGGTCGACGGCAAGCCGTACAACGCGGTCGCGTTGCCGCGCATGATCCGCTCCCGCTGCGCCGCCGGGAACCGGTTGATCGCATAAGTCGGCGCGTCATAACTCCAATGCGGATAGTCCGTCGAGAACATCAGGTTGTCCCCGAGGTCCATCATCTCGACGTACTCGCGGAACTGTGTGACGTCGGTGTCCTCCAGCGGCTGGGTGGTGAACCGGACGTGTTCGCGGACGTAGTCCGACGGCCGGCGGCGAACGTGCGGCAGATCGGCGCGACGCGCTTGCCAGATTCGGTCCATCCGCCACATCACCGGCATGGCCCAGGTGAAGCCGCCCTCGACGAACACCACCCGAAGATCGGGGTGCCGGTCAAACGCGCCGTCGAACACCAGGCTCATCAGATGCGAGACGTACAGCAACGGCCACGACGCGAAGAAGTCATGCCAGTGCGCCGGGTTGCCGACCGGGTACAGCGGGATCAGCTCGAACGGCGTCTGTCCCATCAGGTGGGTGGCCACCGGCAGACCGTTGGCCGATGCGGCGGCGTAGAGCGGATCGAAATGCGGGTTGCCGAACGGGATCCCGCGGGTCTGCGGCGTCATCAGCACCTGCGCCATGTAGGGATGGCCCGCCCAGCGCTCGACCTCGCGCGCCGCCTGTTCGGGCACTTGTGCGCTGACGCTGATCGAACCCCGCCAGCGACCGTGAGAGTTGTTGCGCTCCAGCCAGACATCGGCGAGCCAGTCGTTGTAGGTGGACTTCAGCACGTGCTCGGCTTGCGGCAGTTGCGCATCGCACATCGGTTCCAGCGTGGCGATGCCGACACCGGCGTCGACGAGTAGTTGCTTGGCCGCGTAATCGGGATCGGTTCCGGCGAACCCACCACCGGGCGGGGTGGCGTCGACGCGCATCGACATCGTCTTGTACGAATCGGGCGTGTCGTAGAAGTGCGGGACCGGCGTGACGGCGTTGCCGGTCGGCCAGATCTTGTCGACCCATTCGGGCGGTGCGTAAGACTTGAGGACGTCGGTCGAGACCGGCATGGGGTGCACATCGGTGTCGACGATGGCGACCGCGATCTCGTCCTGCCCGGTATGCGGTTCGGCCCGCTCGATGATGGTCATCGGATACTCCCTTCGGCCGGCGTGGCGAGGCGAAAGAGTTCAGCGGCGTTTCGCCACAACACACTGTCGCGCTGCGCACTGTCCAACCCGGCGGCGGCGTCCTCGGGCGAGGTTGTCGACCAATGCGGGTAGGACGATCCGTACATCAGCAGATCGGTCTTGTCGGAGAACTCCATCCACCGCTGCGTCTGGCTCAGATCGGTCGGTCCGTCGAACGCCGACGAGCAGAACCGGACATGGGCAGGCAGGTAATCGCTGGGGTAGCGGTCGACCCAGGGTGTCTGATCGCGCATCGACAGCCAGAACGTGTCGAGGCGCCACATCAGCGGGGTCAGGATGTCATAACCGCCGTCGGCGAACACGAACCTCAGGTCGGGGTGACGTCCGAACACCCCCTCGACGATGAGCGTCGCCAGGTGGACGAAGTAGTTCAGCGGCATGAAAGCCGCATAGCCGGGATAGGTGTCGGCATGGCCGGCGAACGTGGGCGCGTAGTCAACACCGTTGCCGCCGTTGATATGAACGGCAACCGGCAGCCCGTGGGCGGCGGCTGCCTCCCAGATCGGCTCGAACATCGGCTTGCCGTAGGGCTCCCGCGATTGCATCGGAACGCCGATCTGCACCAGCTTGGGATGTGCGGCGAGGCGTTCGATCTCGGCGACCGCCCCCCTCGGGTCTTCCGGGTTGACCCTGATGGTGCCGCGGAAGCGGTTGGTGGTGTCCGGCTCCAGCCAGCGGTCCAGCAACCAGTCGTTGACAGCGGCGCAGATCCGGCTGTTGAGCAGATAGTCGGCAATGTTGCCGCGGGTCAACGGGTTCAGCACCGCGTAGTCGACACCGGCATCGTCGAAAAGGTGCCGGGCGACGGTCTCGCGGTCGGAGCCGGGATAGTGCTCGCCGTAGAGGTCCTGGCGGTAGTTTCCGCCCGGCGCCTGGTACCACTGTTGTTCGACGTCGGGGATGGACCGCAGTTTGTGGGCGGGCGGCAGGTAGCGCCTGATTTCGGCGTTATAGCGGAAATGCGGCTGAACATTCGTATCGATGATCATGCGGTCAGGTACACCTTCCCGTCGGTGACATCGACGTCGTAGGTACGGACCCGCCGCTTGGGATCGGCAAGGTTGCGGCCGGTCGTGACATCGAATTCCCAGTTGTGCCAAGGACATCGGAGAATCTGGCCGTCGCGTACCCGGCGCAGCCCGCCCGGCTCGTCGGGCGCTGGTTCGTTGGTACCGCCAATCAGGCCCTCGCACAATGGAGCACCCTCGTGGGAGCAGTAGTTGACGATCGCATGCAGAGAACCGGCGACGTTGTACACCCCGACGCCGAACTTCCCGACGTCGACCAACCTCATCGCGCCCGGTGGCAGCTCGTCGAGTGAGCACACGAATCGACGTTCAAGCACGGTTCAATACTGTCCTCGTTACGGTAGCCGCGACAAGCCATTGGGCTTCGTTGCTATTTATATTATGATAGCGAAATTTCCAGGTCACTGAAGGAGCGGCAATGACGCTGCGCACTGAACACCCCGATGTTGGGGACCGGCCGGTCGTCCTCGACACCACCGGCGAAACCAGCCCGTACCCGTTTTTCGAGTACATGCGCCGCACCGATCCGGTGTTCCACGGGACCATGATGGACAGCGACCTGCTGCCCCCGGAGCTGAAACCGGCCGACGAATGGGTGCTGTTCGGCTACGACGGCGTCTTCCAGGCCTTCCGAGACGACAAAGTCTTCACCTCCGCCGAGTACGACAAGACGATCGGTTTGGTGATGGGCCACACCATCCTCGCGATGGGCGGCAAAGAACATCATGACCATCGCAGTTTGGTGACCAAGGCATTCCGGGCCACGGCGCTGCAACGGTGGGAACCGTCGGTCATCGGTCCGGTCTGCGATCAGTTGATCGACGAATTCAAGCACGACGGACACGCCGACTTGGTGAAGGCGCTGACCTTCGAGTTTCCGACCCGGATCATCTCCGAGCTACTCGGACTCCCCCGCGAAGATCTCGATATGTTTCGGCGGCTGTCGCTCGGCCTCATCTCGATACAGACCGACATCGAAGGAGGGTTGATCGCCGCGAACGAGTTGCATGGGTACTTTCTCGACCAGGTCGAGCAGCGACGCAAAAAGCCGACCAACGACATCATCGGTGACCTGTGTACCGCGGAGATCGACGGCGAAAAGCTCACCGACGAAGCGATCATCGCGTTCCTGAGGCTGCTGCTGCCCGCCGGCCTGGAGACCACGTACCGGTCGTCGGGCAACCTGCTCTACCTGTTGCTGACCCATCCCGAGCAGCTGGCGATGGTTCAGCGGGACCGCTCGTTGATCCCCGCCGCCATGGAAGAGGGGCTGCGGGTTGAAACCCCGCTGACGATGGTCATGCGCACCACGACCCAGGAAGTCGAAGTCGGTGGCAAGACGATCCCGGCCAACGCCCAGATCGACTTGTGCATGGGCTCGGCCAACCGGGACGAGAGTCGCTGGCCGGACGCCAACACCTTTGACATTCTCCGGCCGCGCCACGCGCACATCGCGTTCGCCGGCGGTATCCATATGTGTCTGGGAATGCACTTGGCCCGGCTGGAAACCCGGGTGATGCTGAACAGCCTGCTGGACCGGATCGAAGATCTCAGGCTCGAGCCTGACGACGACACCCGCATCGTCGGGGTGACGTTCCGCTCGCCCAACAGTTTGCCCGTGACCTTCTCCCCGGTGTCGTGAAAAGCCGCGCCGCAATCTTGCACGACGTCGGCGGGCCGTGGTCCGTCGAGGAATTCGAACTGGATCCACCGAAGGCCGGCGAGGTTCTGGTGAAGATGGCCGCCGCGGGGTTGTGCCATTCCGACGACCACATCCTCAAAGGCGACATGTCCGCGCCCAACGACGTGATGCGTTCGATGGGGCTGCCCACCATGTTCCCCATGATCGGTGGGCATGAGGGTTCGGGCATCGTGCAGGAAGTCGGAGAGGGCGTCACGGAGTTCGCACCGGGCGATCACGTGGTGACGTCATTCATCGCGGTCTGCGGTCAATGTCGTTGGTGCGCAACCGGTGCCGAATATATCTGCGATGTCGGTGCTTTCACCATGATCCCGGGCATGCCCACGGACGGCACGTTCCGTCACCACACGGCCGACGGCCGGGACCTGGGCCACATCGCCAAGGTCGGGACTTTCGCCGAACACACGGTGGCATCCACCAAATCGCTGGTGAAGATCGAGCAACATCTGCCGTTGGCGCCGAGCGCGCTGCTGTCGTGCGCGATCCCGACCGGCTATGGCTCGGTCTCCAACCGCTCGAACATGCGCGCCGGCGATACCGTCGTGGTAATCGGCGTCGGCGGCATCGGCACCGCGGCGATACAGAGCGCGCGGATCAACGGTGCCGCGCAGATCATCGCCGTCGATCCCGTTGAGTTCAAACAGAAGTCGGCGTTACGGTTCGGCGCGACACACAGCGTCGCATCGGCCGAAGAGGCAATGGATTTGGTGCGGGGTCTGACCTACGGCCTGATGGCCGATGCGGTGGTCGTCTCACCGTCGTTGATGAGCCGCGAAGACGTCCGCGACGGGGTGGCGCTGACCCGCAAGGGCGGTACCTGTGTGCTCACCGGGATGACCTCGCAGCTGACTCAGTCGGTCAAAATCAATTTGCAGGAATTCATCCTGATGAACAAGACGCTGGCCGGCACCATCTTCGGCTCGTGCAATCCGAAGGCTGACATCGACCGGCTGGCCAGGCTCTACCAGACCGGCCAGCTGATGCTCGACGAGATGATCACCCGGCGCTATCGCCTCGATGACATCAACGACGCCTACGCCGACTTGCTGAACGGTGAGATCGTCCGCGGCATCATCGATTTCGGAGTGGCATAACCTGCGCGCACCGGCTCTGGTCCTCGTTCACGGCGGTGAGCACTCGGCGGATTGCTGGGAACTCACCATCGACGAACTGCACCGCGCCGCACCGGAATTGCCGGTGCTGGCGGTAGATATGCCGGGCCACGGCGCGACACCGGGAGATCTGGCCACGGTCAGCATCGGCGATTGTGTGCGGTCGGCGGTCGAACAGATCGAGGACGCCGGTCTGCGCGAGGTGATCGTGGTCGGTCATTCGCTGGCGGGTTTGACGGTGCCTGGAATTGTTGGGGCGTTGGGGCGCTCGCGGGTGCGCGAGATGGTTCTGGCGGCGTCCTGTCTGCCCGCGCAAGGCACGGCGATCGTCGATACGCTCGTCGGTCCGCTGGCCTGGTACGTGCGCCGCGCCGTCCGGCTACGAAAGCCTCCCGCGACGACGCCGACGATGCTGAGCGCGTTGATCTTCTGCAACGGCATGACCCGTGCACAACGCCGCTTCACGTTGTCGAGGATCCACGCCGAAGCCGCCACGCTGATCACCGAGCCGGTCGATCGCAGCGATCTGCCCGATGACATTCCACGGACCTGGATCCTGACCTTGCGGGATCACGCACTTTTTCGGCGGACCCAATTGCGCAGCATCGCCGCACTGGGCGGCGTGCAGACGCTGATCCCGATCGACACCTGCCACGATCTGATGATCAGCGAACCTGCATTGCTGGCTGAGATCCTGCTGGACCGCTGCCGGTTGCGTTCCGGAGACAGTTAGCCCGGCGCCGCCAAACCACTTGCGTCACTTTGGTTTCAGGCGTGATTCTTGTCGGTGGGCGGCGATAGTATTCGCACATGCGTTCGAGTAGTCGTGAGGAGATCGTCGAGGTTCTCGATGCGCTTCGGGCCGCCCACAAACGCGCCCTGGACCTGACGTTCGACGTGCTCACCACGCCCGAGCGGCTCACCGTGCTGGAAACGTTCGAGGGTTTTCGCCGTCAGCAGCCGGCTGTCGAGCACCCGCTGATCAACGAACTGACTCATATTGAGGCCAGCGAGTTGGGTGGCAAGCTCGCTGCGGTGTTGGCAGATCGGTTACGGATCAGCCGTGCCGAAGCCTCGCGGCGAGTGCATGAAGCCGCCGATCTCGGTGAGCGGCGAGCCTTGAATGGTGAGCCGTTGCCGCCAGTGTTGGAGGCGACAGCGACCGCGCAACGCAACGGCGACCTCGGTTCTGGGCACGTCGCGGTGATCCGCAGTTTCTGGCATCGGCTGCCCGACTTCGTCGACATCGAGACCCGCAGTAGAGCTGAGGCGCAGCTGGCCCGGCTAGGTCGCGAGCATCGCCCCGACGAGCTGTCGAAGCTGGCCGACAAGCTCACCGATTGCCTCAATCCCGACGGGGATTTCAGCGATGTCGACCGGGCCAAACGCCGCGGCCTCACCCTCGGTAAACAAGACCTCGACGGCATGAGCCCGGTCAGCGGCTGGTTGACCCCGGAAGCCCGCGCCACCTGGGACGCGGTGTTCGCGAAATTGGCCGCGCCGGGTATGTGCAACCCGGCCGATGAGGTGCCGTGCGTCAGCGGCACCCCGTCGCAGGCCGCGATTCAGGGCGACACCCGCAGCGCCGCCCAGCGCACCCACGACGCCCTGGTCGCCGCCGGCCGCGCCCTGCTGGCGTCCCGGGATCTGGGTCAACACAACGGATTACCCGCGAGCATCATTGTCACCACCACCCTGCAAGAACTCGAGCAAGGAACCGGGCGTGGCCTGACCGGGGGCGGCACCCTGCTCCCGATGTCGGATGTCATCCGCCTCGCCCAGCACGCGCACCATTATCTGGCGATCTTCGACAACGGCAAAGCGCTGGCGCTGTATCACACCAAACGGCTGGCCTCCCCGGCCCAACGAATTGTGTTGCACGCCAGGGATCGTGGCTGCACTTTTCCCAGCTGCGATGTGACGGGCTATCAGTGCGAAGTCCACCACGCAACCCCTACGCGAACACACCCGGTCACCGACGTCAACCACCTAACCTTCCTCTGCCACCCCAACCATGCACATGACCGAAAAAGGCTGGACCACCCGCAAAAACAGCCGCAGCCAAACCGAATGGATCCCACCACCACACCTCGACCGAGGACAACCACGCATCAACACGTTCCACCACCCCGAAAAGCTCTTGCGCACAGGGGAAGACGACGACGAGCCGTAACAGGCTGCCGATTCAGCGCAGCGAGTAGCGCACCGGCAGATGCTTGAGGCCGCCGACGAACGTCGTTGCAACGTACTCGGGGTTGCCGGTCAGCTCGATCGAGCCGAGCCGAGGCACCAGCTCGGAGAAGAAACTGCTGACCTCCATGCGCGCCAACGCCGCGCCGAGGCAGAAGTGAACGCCGTAACCGAACGCCAGATGCTTGTTGGGGTCGCGGCCGACATCGAAGCGGAACGCATCGGTGAAGACGTCCTCATCCCGATTGCCCGACACATACGACAGCAACAGTGATTCCCCTGCCGCGATCGGGACTCCGCGCACCTCGGTGTCTTCGGCGGCAGTCCGCATGAATTCCTTGACCGGAGTGGTCCATCGGATCATTTCCTCGGTCGCCAGCGGCATCAGGCCGGGATCGTCGCGCAGCCGGTGGAGTTGGTCGGGATTCTCTACCAGAGCATGCAGACCGCCGGAGATGGTCGCACTCGTGGTGTCGTGGCCGGCCGTCGCAACGATCAAGTAATAGGACACCGTTTCGATGTCCGAGAGCGGCTCGCCGTCGATACGGGCGTTGGCGATAGCGGACGCCAGGTCTTCGGTCGGATGCTCACGCCGTGACGCGGTGACGTCGTTGAAGTAGCCGAACATGTCCAGCAGCGCCGGTAGCTGATCCTGGTTGCTGCTACCACGTTTGAATTCGCTGTCGTCGCTTCCGAACAGCTCCTGGGTCAGCTTGAGCATGCGCGAGAAATCAGATTCGGGTATGCCCAGCAGCGACATGATCACGTAGAGCGGATAGTTCACCGCGACCTCTTGGACGAAATCGCATTCGGGTCCGACGCTCAGCATTT
The DNA here is from genome assembly GCA_963762535.1 of uncultured Actinomycetota bacterium. Classification (GTDB taxonomy): domain Bacteria; phylum Actinomycetota; class Actinomycetes; order Mycobacteriales; family Mycobacteriaceae; genus Mycobacterium. Next base: position 226,960 of record CAVXKX010000017.1, on the reverse strand, counting down.
TGTCGACATAGTGCTTGGCCAGTTCGTCGACGCGGACCTTCAACGCCCGCATCGCCTTGGGCCGGAACCAATCCGCGCCGATTGCCCGCACCACCCGATGCTGTGGGTCGTCGAGGTGGATCAGGGTGCGAACCCCCGCGGCGGCTTGCAACTCGTCGCCCTCTGTCGTCGTCAGCACCGGGCGCGGCCAGTTGGTGAACAACGTGTTGTTGCGCTCGACGTCCATGATGTCGGCGTGTTTGGTGATCGCCCAGAAAGGCCGGTAATTCGGCACTTCGACCCGGGAGACTGGAGCATTGGCCCGCAGATGCGCAAGCGCCGCATGCAATCTCGGCTCGTCGGTGTAGGCCTGCGGGTCGGCAAGCACCTTGCCGGCGTCGTCTATCGTCGGCGTGCTCATCGGCAACTCCTCATCGACGCAACTCGTTCAACACCGCGGTGACGGTGTCGTGGGGAAGGGTTTTGGGAAATGTCGGCATCACCCGGTCGATGACGCCGTCACAGCGGTCCTTGAGCGCGGCGGCGAGCTTGTCGGTCGTCGCGACCACCGCGAAGGCGTGCAGGATGTCGTCGTCGATCAGCGTCGCCATCGCGTCCCATTCGCCCTGAAGCGAAAGCCGGTGCAGTTCGTCGGCAACATCACCCCAGCCGTGCAGTTCAAGGACTTTGCGGTAGGCGGGTGTCGATCCGTAGAAGGCGATCTGTTTGCGGACACCGGCTGCGCCGACGCTCATTTCGGCCTCGTCGCTGCCCGTCACCACGAACACCGGGCAGGCCACCTGGAACGCGCTGCGCTCGCGACCGGAGCGCTGTAAGCCGCGCTGTAGCGCCGGCATCGTGACGTCGTGCAGATACTGTCGCGTCGTGAAGGCGTGGGCCAACAGGCCGTCGGCAACCTCGCCGCACATGGCCGTCATTGCTTCACCGACGGCGGCGATGAAGACTCTCGGCGCTGGAAACGGTTGCGGCTCAGGGGTGAACATCGGCGTCATCAGCTTGTGGGTGTAGAAGTCACCCTCGAAGCGCAGCCGCGTGCCGTCGTTCCACGCCGACCAGATCGCATGCAGCGCAAGCACAAACTCGCGCATCCGGGCGACCGGATGACTCCACGGCATGCTGAATCGCTTCTCGATGTGCGGTTTGATCTGGGTGCCGAGCCCGAGAATGAACCGGCCCTGCGAGTAGGTCTGCAGATCCCAGCCGAGGTTGGCCACCGTCATCGGATTGCGGGCGAATGCCACCGCGATGCTGGTGCCCAGTTCGAGCCGCGAGGTGTGTTCGGCAGCCAGCAGCAGCGGCAGGAAAGGATCGTGGTTGATCTCGCCGGTCCAGCAGGCGTCGTAGCCCCGTTGCTCGAGTTCCACCGCCAACTTCGGTGCGCTGGCCAGATCGGTGAAGATGCCGCCGTCGACCTTCAGGCCCACCGCGTGCGTTGCGCTCACCTGCGCGCACTCCAGCACAGTCGGGCGCGGGCCGGTCTCATACTCGTGAAGCTACAGTAAGCAATTCGGTAGGGTCAATGTGGTCGGCGAAGCGGCCGGCTGACGCTACAGTAAGCACTTCAGTAGATGGCGCCGACGAGTGAGGACGTGTCGATGACCAAGCCCCCCGACTGGGAGGAGACGCTCGAGGATCTTGCCCGTCGCCGCCGGCACACCTGGGCGATGGGCGGCCCGGAGCGGGTTGCCAAACATCGCGGCAAGGGCAAGCTCGACGCACGGGGGCGCATCGAGCACCTCCTGGACCCGGGAACGTTTCGCGAAATCGGCACGATGGTCGGCGGGGAGACCGCTGCCGACGGCATCATCGTCGGGTCCGGCTTGGTCAACGGCTCACCGGTGATGCTCGGCGCCGAAGACTTCACCACGCTGGCCGGCAGCATCGGGCCGGGCGGTAACTCCAAGCGCTACCGCATTGCCGAATTGGCGCTGCGCGACAAGGTTCCGCTGGTGATGCTGCTCGAGGGCGCGGGCTTTCGTCCGACCGGTGGGCACTACGGGCGCTCCCCGACCGATCTGCTCGCTCAGGCGCGATGCTCGGGCCATGTCCCGACCGTCGCCGCGGTGTTGGGTCCGTCAGCCGGACACGGTGCGCTGGTGGCCCCGGTCTGCGACTTCCGGATCATGAGCAGCCACGGCGCGATCTTCACCGCTGGGCCGCCCGTCGTCAAAGAGTCGACGGGAGAAGACATCTCGAAAGAAGACCTCGGCGGGCCCGAGTGTGGCGCTACCCAGCGGGGTGATCCATAACGTCGCCGACGACGACGAGACCGTGCTCGACGACATCCGCCGCTACCTGTCCTACTTCCCTTCCAGCGCATGGTCCTACCCGTCGCCGCGGCCCGGCGACCAGACCACGATGCCGCGGCCGACACCGGAGCTGGTCGAGATCGTCTCGCGTGACAACCGCCGGATCTACGACATGCGTGCGGTGCTCGACGTGGTCTTCGACCAGCCCGACTGGTTCGAGGTGCAACCGCAGTTCGGTAAGGCGATCATCTGCGCGCTGGCCCATCTCGGCGGGCATCCGGTCGCAGTCGTGGCCAACCAGCCTCAGGTGTTGGCCGGCTCGATCGATGCCGACGCCGCGGACAAGGCGGCGCATTTCATCACGGTGGCCGACTCGTTCCATTTGCCCATCGTCTTTCTCGCCGACAATCCCGGCATGCTGCCGGGTAGCCGGTCAGAGCGCAGCGGCGTGCTGCGCGCCGGCGGCCGGATGTTCGTCGCCCAGACCGTGGCTACCACCCTCAAGCTGCATGTCACGCTGCGCAAGGCGTACGGCTTCGGCTCGATGGTCATGTCGCTGTTGAGTTTTGACGGTCAAGGCGCGACGTTCGCCTACCCTGGCGCGACGATGGGCGCGATGAGCGCGGCGGCGCTGAGCAAGGCATCGCACGCCGGCGACGACCTCACCGCCAAACTGCGCGACGCCGAACTGCAGGCGTCCTACCGCTCAGCCGAGCACATGGGTTTCGACGAGCTGATCGACCCGCGCGAAACACGTGACGCGTTGCTGGCCGCTCTGCTTCGGGGGCTGTCGAGCCGGCAGGCCGCCGCCCAGCCGGTGGCCCGGACCGCGATCATGCCCTGAGGTCCCTATCAGGTTGCGCGGTACGCCGTGACGATTGGCTCGAGTTCGTCGGGAGTCGCGCCGTGCATGATCACCGCGTCGGCCCCGTAGTCGAATTCCTCGCGGATGCGGTCCACGCATTGCTGTGGCGACCCGGTCGCCGACGGCTCCAGCCACTCGTCGGGAATGAGCGTCGCGATGTGTTCGATCTGCTCGGGGGTGGCCTTGTGGTCAATTCCGCCCGCGATCGACGTCACCACCGGGTCAGCCCGAAACTGCTGCAGCACAGCGGGATCCCAGTTGTTGGTATGCACCAGCAGGTCGCCATAGCCTTGCAGGTAGGTGGCCAGTCGCGCGACGGTTTTCTTCAGTCGCAGCTGTTCGGGCAGATGATCGCCGACCGTGGCGAAGCACGACCACACTCGCACGGCTGTCGGGGTCGCGACCGGCTTTTTCCGCGGCCGTCTTCACGGTCGTGACGCATTGCTGCAACGTCTGCGGCGTGAAATAGGTGTGCAGGATGACGTCGTCGAACGCCCGCCCACCCAGCGCCAGCGTGTTGGGGCCAAAGGCCACCAGGGCCAGCCGGATGTCCTCGTTGAAGTCTGGATCGAGAAACAGTATGGGGTACTTACCCATTGGGCCGTCGTGGTTGAAGATCACTTCCCCGTGCCACAGCCTGCGCATCACCTGCGCCCAATCCTCCATCTGTGCGGTCGTGACCGCCGGGATGCCGAACGCACCGTAGATCGCGGCGATGCCGCGCCCCACGCCGAGCGTGAAGCGGCCACCGGACAGTCGGTGCATGGTGGTGGCCCACGATCCGGTGATCAGCGGGTGGCGGGTGTTGTGATTGGTTGCGGCGGTGGCGATCTGCATCCGACTGGTCACCGCACACGCCGCACCTACCAGCGACGACGCCTCCTTGACGTTCCACCGCTCGGAGATGAACGCCGTACCGAAGCCCAATTCCTCACCGCGACGGGCCTCGTCCATCAAGGTGGCCGGGCCCTCGCCGCCGGCGCCGGCCAGCAGGTAGTAGCCCAATTCGTCCAGCGTGCGATCGCTCAATTCCAAACCCCTTGCTTGTAGCCGCAATTCCAGACCTCGGTGATCTTGCCGTCGACCACGCGGAAGATCTCCATGCTGCCGACGTCGACATTGGTGCCATCCTTGAGCGTCATCGGAGACTGATAGACGATGGCGACGTGTTCGCCGTCCTCGCCGGCCACCACCAGATTCAGGTCAAATCTGATGGCCTCGAACATGGCCCAGTGATCGATGATGCGGGCGACTGCCTCGTCGTGCGTGAGCAGTGTCGCCTCACCCACCTCATGCCGGGTGACCGTGTCGCCGATCAACTCCTCGGCCAGCGCGAAGTCGCGCTTATTCCAGACCACGAGGTTGTAGAGCTCGACGACCTCGCGAGCGGTGCGGGTTGGGCTGCTCATTCAAATACCTCAGTGGCGTCCAGGTCGTCGATCGCGGCCACCGCCCGTTCGGTGAGCTTCAGGCACAGGGCGCGTGAGCGATCCGGCATGGTGTCCCAACCGACCAGGGTGATGACGGGCAGGAGCATCAGGTAAGCCACCGCAAAGCGGTAATGCCGCCACGCCTCGTCGAATGAATAATCGACGACGCCGTTGTCAGCCAGCCGAGCGAGGTATTCGCGAACCAGCCGCTCGTCGTGTCCGCGCCGCACCTCAGTCGGCAAGCCTTGGCTGATCAGGTACGCGACATCGACCGCACCGGCGCCCACCGATGCAAACTGAAAGTCGACAATCTTCAGCGAGTCCCCGTCGAAGAACATGTTGTCGGCTCTGATGTCCCCGTGCAGCAACATCGGCCGTACCGTCAACGCGGCCAGCGCTTTCGGCGCCAGTTCAACGAACCGTTCGGCATACGCTGCTACCGCGGAGGGAACCGCCACGGTTGACTTATCGCGGTACACGCGCCATCCGAGTTCGAAGGCCGGATGCAGTATTTCGCGGACAATCGGCGTGTCTAGACTCGGAAACTCGTCGAGCGTCCTGACGTCGGCGGAAGTGATCGACCAGGCGTGGAGGCCGGCCAGCTGCTCGATACACAGTAGAGCCCGATGCATGGACAGGCCGGCCAGGTGATCAGCGTTATCCCAGCCCCGCAGATCCTCCAGCACCAGCACGAAATCCGCTGATTCTTCAACCATCCCGTGCGGCGTAGACATGTGGTGTGCTTATCGGGGCCCTGCCCGCGACCTCTTGGTAAAACGACAACTCTCGCCGATAACCGCCGAGCATGTCCATCGCCCACCGGGCCTCGGATTGGGCGGGCAGCTTGACGATGACCGTCGGCGGCACGCCGGAGTCGCCGGTCAAATGAACCCGGTACAGCAGCGACGAGAATCCGGTGTCTTCTGCAATCTGTTCGACACGAATGGCATTGATGGTCAGAGGTTTCGACGAAGCGCTGGTCTGCGCGCATGGCTTCGCCAAGCCACCCGGCTGTCACCTCGTCGATTCCACGCGGCACGCGCGCTTCGGCCAGTGTCACCATCGAGCTCCTGAAGATATTTGACGATGAACAACTAACATAGTTGTCGAGCGTCTAAAATGCAACCGTGCCATCCCCTGTACGCGGGCTCACCCAACCCGAGCGCGTGGAGTTGTCGAACCGTCGCCTGCTGCACGCGGCGGCTGAACTCATCGTGGAGAAGGGTTGGGAAGCGACCACGGCCGCAGAGATAGGGCGGCGCGCGGGATACAGCCGTGCCATGGTGCATGCCCGGTACGGCAGCAAGGACGCCATCCTCGAAGCTTTCCTCGGGGAGTATGTGAAGCGGCTCAACCCGGAACCCGATCCGAGCGCCATCGGCATGCAGCAGGTCCTCGCGCACTTCGATCGAATACAGGAAGTCCTTGCCGAGGATCGCGAACTCCTGCGGGCGATGTTCGTTGCCACCTTCGAAGCGGCGAAGACGACATCGCCCCTGCGCGAACGGGTCCAGACCCAACTCGCCGGTGGCGCGGTCAAGGTCGAAGCCGGCCTGCGCAACGGCATCGACGACGGCTCGGTCCGATCCGATATCGATATCGATGCTGCCGTCAAGGACATCACCGCGGCGGTGTTCGGCATCGCGTTTCAGTGGGTCGCCCTACCACAAGCTCATGACCTCGATGACGAGCTGAACTCCGTTCGCTCCCGGATCATTCGGCAGTACGGCTCTACAGCTTCTCGCCGCCGCGCAGGAATCGCTCGCTAACTCGCCGGATCAGAACGAGGGACGCGACGATCGCTGCCCGGACTCCATGCCAGCTCGACCTGAAATCAATACTGTAACGTATTTAGTATCACTGGAATGAGGGCGAGAGATCTGGCGCACTCAAAGTACGTGGGGAATCCGGCGCTGTCCCGAGAAGACGCGAGAGGATCTATGGCACTGCGTAAGTGGGCGACTCAGTTCTCCCAGGTTCCCGTATGACACCCCTGGCGGAGCTTGTCGCACCCGAGCACACCGCGATCATCACCCAGGAGTGCCAGGGCGCCGTCATCGGACCGAACGCCGGGTTGGCGCGACTCGCCGAGGAAGCACGCCGGGTGGCGCTGCCCAACATCATCCGGCTGCTGCCGGCGGCCCGGGCGGCAGGCGTACGGGTGGTCCACTGCGTGGTGCAGCGAAGGCCCGACGGACTCGGCTCCAACCACAATGCCAAAATCTTCGCAGTCGGGCGCGGCGAGGTGAACATTCTCCCGGGCACCCCGGGAGCCGCCGTCCTGCCCGAATTAGGTCCCGAGCCAACCGATCTCGTCCTGCGCAGGTGGCACGGCGTCGGGCCGATGGGCGGAACCGACCTCGACGCTGTGTTGCGCAACCTCGCAGTGTCCACGATCGTGGTGGTCGGGGTCTCGCTGAACATCGCGATCCCCAACCTCGTCATGGATGCAGTCAACGCCGCCTATCGCGTGGTCGTGCCGCGTGATGCCGTCGCCGGAATACCCGCCGAATACGGCGACGCGGTCATCGAGAACACGCTGTCGCTGTTGGCGACTATCACCAGCACAGATGATCTGCTCCAGGGATGGAGCCAATCAGACGAAGGGACGTTGTCACAGTGACTGACGCCGCCGACACCGCGCCCGCCGCCCGAGGTGGGTTTCCCGAAGTCCGACCTGTCGAAGACGCACCCGCGGAACTGGGCCGATTCATTTCGGCGCTGCGCCGTTTGCAGGATCTCACCGTCTCGACCAATCCGGGCGGCGCATTGTGGGCGGAGGCGGCCGAGTACTTGGAAAGCGCCTGCGCGGCCTTGGACGGCCACCAGGTTCCCGAGACCGACGTGGTGGCCGGCCGAGTGTTGAGCATTCCGGGGCTGGCCCATCCGCTGATGCCGCCGTGGACGATAACTGGCTCAGGAATCGGCGGCGTCACGATGGCCGGTCACTTCACCGAAGCTCACGTGGGCGGCAATCGGGCGGTGCACGGCGGCATCATTCCGCTGCTGTACGACTGGCTGTTCGGGATGACGGTGACCGCGGCGGGTATCCGCCCGACCCGCACTGCGTTTCTGCACGTCGACTACCGCAAGATCACCCCGATCGACGAGCCGCTGGAGGCGCACGGCTCAGTCACCGCGATCGACGGCAGGAAAGTTTTCATCGCCGCTACCATGACGGCGGCTGGTGGCGCTGGTTCTCAGTGAAGCCAACGGCCTGATGGTTCGCCTACTTCCGCACCAGCCGTGAGGGTCCAGATGTCTGACACCGCAGTCGAATTCACCGTTCCCGCCGTCACTTCCGCGGTGGCCGCGGCGATTCCAGACCGTGAGCTGATCATCCAGGGCGACCACCGCTACACCTACGCCGAGATCATGCAGCGGTCCCAGCGGCTGGCCGCCTACCTGCACTCGCGCGGGTTGGGCTGCCGCACCGAACGATCGGGACTCGAAGGCCACGAAGTAGGCCAAGATCTGCTCGGGCTGTATGCCTACAACGGAAACGAATTCGTCGAGGGGCTGATCGGCGCCTTCGCCGCACGGGTAGCGCCGTTCAACGTCAACTTCCGCTACGTCAAGAGCGAGTTGCAGTATCTGCTCGCCGACTCGGGTGCGACGGCGTTGATCTACCACGCCGCCTTCGCACCGCGGGTCGCTGAAGTGTTGCCGGATCTTCCGCAACTGCGAGTCCTGATTCAAATCGCCGACGATTCAGGCAACGCTTTGCTTTACGGCGCCGTCGACTACGAGTCGGTGATCAGATCGGATTTGCCGACGCCGACCCTCCAGCACTCCCCCGATGACTTGTATGTCCTCTACACCGGCGGCACGACCGGGATGCCGAAGGGCGTGCTGTGGCGCCAACACGACATCTTCATGACGTCGTTCGGCGGCCGGAACCTGATGACCGGCGAGCCCACCAATTCGCTCGACGAGATCGCGGCGAGGGTCGCCGAAGGCACCGCGCACCAAGCTGATGATTCTGCCACCGCTGATTCACGGCGCGGCGCAGTGGAGCGTCATGACGGCGATCACGACCGGACAAACTGTCGTCTTCCCTTCTGTCGTCGATCATTTGGACGCCGATGACGTCGTCCGCACGATCGACCGGGAAAACGTCATGGCGGTGACGGTGGTCGGCGATGCCATGGCCCGCCCACTCGTCGCCGCCATCGAGAAGGGCATCGCGGATGTGTCGTCGCTGGCGGTGGTGGCCAACGGCGGCGCGCTGCTGACGCCTTTCGTCAAGCAACGGCTGATCGAGGTTCTGCCGAACGTGATCGTCGTCGACGGCGTCGGCTCGTCGGAGACCGGCGCGCAGATGCACCACATGTCGACGTCCGCAGCGGTGTCGACGGGCATCTTCAACGCCGGGCCGGACACCTTCGTCGCCGCTGAGAACCTCACAGCGCTGCTGCCACCCGGTCACGACGGCATGGGCTGGCTCGCCCAAAGGGGTTACGTGCCACTGGGCTACAAAGGGGATGCGGCCAAAACCGCCGCCACGTTCCCCGTGATCGACGGTGTGCGATACGCGGTTCCGGGTGACCGCGCACGACATCGAGACGATGGTTGCATCGAGCTACTGGGCCGCGACTCGGTGACGATCAACTCGGGCGGTGAGAAGATCTTCGTCGAGGAGGTCGAGACCGCGATCGCATCGCACCCTGCGGTCGTCGACGTCGTCGTCACCGGACGGCCCAGCGAGCGCTGGGGTCAGGAAGTCGTGGCCGTGGTCGCGCTCGCCGACGGCGCGAAGGCCGAAGCCGGTGAGTTAATCGGCCATGCCGCACAGACATTGGCCCGATACAAGCTTCCCAAGGCGATTGTGTTCCGGTCCGCGATCGAGCGCAGTCCCGCCGGCAAAGCCGACTACCGGTGGGCCCGCGACCAAGCGGTCAACGAGTCGCAGCCGTGACCGACGACGATGTGCGGGATCGTCTGCGCCGCCACTGGGCCGCATCGGACGCCAACGACTTCGCGGCAGAGCACGACATCTATCGCGCAGATGCCGTCCTCGAATATCCGCAGTCGGGTGAACGTATCCGGGGCCGCGCCCACATCGAGGCGTCACGCACGGCGCAGCCCAACGCGAAAAGGTTCAGCGTGCGCCGCATACTCGGCGCCGGCGACCTGTGGGTCAGCGAGATTGTCCTGACGTACGACGGAGAGCCGAATTACGTTGTCAGCATCATGCAATTCGAGGGTGGCGAGGTAGTCCACGAGACGCAATATTTCAGCGAGCCGTTCACGCCGGGCCCGTCGCGCGCTCAGTGGGTCGAGCCGATTGACTGGCCACCGGACCGCCCAGGCTCGTAGGACTACCCTCGGCAATATGTTCGCAGCGTTCGGATTCGAAACTCTCGGTGTCGTCGTCGGCGACATGTACTTCATCGACCCGTCGCCCGACGAAGGCCAGGAAACCCCCGAACGGGGAGTCCGACTGGAACTGCGCCTGGTCGAGCGGGCTGAGCCCCGAGGATCGATCTATGCCGGCGTCCCGATCTCTTTCGCCCGCCCGGTGTGGCGGGTGGATCTGTTCGGCTCCACGGAGAGTCCGCCCGGCACGTTGGACCGGGCGCACCATCATCCCCGTTTCCACGGTTGGGAACCGAGCAGCCGCCACTTCGTCTCCGAGCTCTCGGCCGACCCGGTGTCCTGGCTGACCGGCGAGCTCGCCGACCCGGACGCCCTGCTGACCCGCGCGGGCGTCGACCCGGACGAGGTCAGTGAAGCCGACAAAGCCGGGCTCGCCGCGGCGGCACCCGACATTGTTGCCGCCGTGCAGCGAATGCTCGAAGGCGTGAAGAGCGGCGAGCTTGCCCCGGCCCCCGCCGAGCCGGTCGCGGCCGCTCGTACCGGCTGGCTCTGATCATGCGGCTCAACGCCGAGACACCGACGAATACCCGCTAGCGGCAGCAGTTCGGGTCCAGGACGGTGCACAGTGCGACAAGGGATTCCCGGCGCGGGCGGTGATAGACGTTCATTCCGCGCCGTTCGGATTCGACCATCCCCGCGCGACGCAACTGGGTCAAGTGGTGGCTCACCGTTGACTCGCTCAGTTCGACCGCCGCCGCAAGATCGCAACTGCACACCTCGCCGGTGTCCGAACTGAACAGCAGCGACACCAACTTCACCCGTACCGGGTCGGCCAATGCCTTGAGGCGCAACGCAATTTCCAACGCCGCCTGGTCGTCGACGGGACCAGCCGCAACAGGAGAGCAACACACCGGCGCGGACACGTCCACCGCAGGCAACGTCTTCGGCATGTGCACCAGTTTGCCACAGGATATTGACATATGTCGAAGGGGTGGGCATTATCGGTGCTGTTACGAGTTCGACATAAGCCACATAGGTAGGAGCCGTTATGTCCCGCGCTCAACTCGCCCTCAACGTCGATGACCTCGACGCAGCCATCACCTTCTACTCCAAGCTGTTCAACGTTTCGCCCGCCAAGGTGAAGCCGGGTTACGCGAACTTCGCCATCGCTCGACCGCCATTGAAGCTGGTCCTACTGGAGAACCCGGGCAAGGGCGGCACCATCAACCACCTGGGAGTGGAAGTCGAGTCGAGCGACGCAGTGCACGCCGAGATCGCTCGCCTGACCGACGAAGGCCTGTTCACCGAGGAAGAGCTCGGCACGACCTGCTGCTTCGCCACCCAGGACAAGGTGTGGGTGACCGGACCCGCCGGCGAGAAGTGGGAGATCTACACCGTGCTGGCCGACTCGGACACCTTCGGCGCCAGCCCTAAGCACGCCGGCGAAGCCAATGCCGAGAGTGGCGTGTGCTGCGCGGGCAGCGCCGCCGACGCCGAGAACTCCCCCACCAATGCCTGCTGCTGAGCCAATGAACGCGCCTGTCGAAACCGCCGTCGCCCCGGCCGTCGTCGGAAAGCTCTCACTGCTGGACCGATTTCTGCCGGTATGGATCGGCATCGCCATGACGGTTGGCCTGCTGCTGGGCCGCCTCGTACCGGGGCTGAACACTGCCCTCGACAAAGTGCAGGTCGACGGCATCTCGCTGCCGATTGCGCTGGGCCTGCTGATCATGATGTATCCGGTCCTGGCGAAGGTCCGCTATGACCGCCTCGACACCGTCACCCGCGACCGCAGTCTGCTCGTCAGTTCGCTGTTGCTGAACTGGGTTCTGGGTCCCGCGTTGATGTTCGCCCTGGCGTGGCTGCTGCTGCCGGACCTTCCCGAGTACCGCACCGGCCTCATCATCGTCGGGCTCGCCCGGTGCATCGCGATGGTCATCATCTGGAACGACCTGGCCTGCGGCGACCGCGAAGCCGCCGCCGTTCTCGTCGCGCTGAACTCGGTGTTCCAGGTGGTCATGTTCGCCGTCCTCGGCTGGTTCTACCTGTCGGTGTTGCCAGGCTGGCTCGGCCTGCAACAGACCACCATCAGCACCTCACCATGGCAGATCGCCAAATCGGTGCTGATCTTCCTGGGCATCCCACTGCTCGCCGGATACCTCTCCCGAAAGCTCGGGGAGAAGGGCAGGGGCCGCGACTGGTACGAGACGACGTTCCTGCCGAGGATCGGGCCGTGGGCCCTCTACGGGCTGCTGTTCACCATCGTCATTCTCTTCGCGCTGCAAGGTGACCAGATCACCAGCCACCCCCTCGACGTCACCCGCATCGCGGTGCCGCTGCTGGCCTACTTCGCGATCATGTGGGGCGGCGGCTACCTGCTCGGCGCGGTGCTCGGCCTCGGCTACCAGCGCACGACGACCTTGGCATTTACCGCGGCGGGCAACAACTTTGAGCTGGCCATCGCTGTTGCCATCGCCACCTACGGGGCAACGTCGGGCCAGGCTCTTGCCGGGGTTGTCGGCCCACTCATCGAAGTCCCGGTGCTGGTCGCCCTGGTGTACGTATCCCTCGCTCTGCGAAGACGATTCACGACTGCCGCACCTGATGCGCACAGCGCCAACGAGAGCGGCGCATTGATGCCCGACACGAAGCCCGCCGTGCTTTTCCTCTGCACCCACAACGCCGGGCCGGTCCCAAATGGCGCTGGGATACTTCAACCATCTGGCCGGAAACCGCGGTGTGGCCTGGTCGGGTGGGTCCGAACCGGGCAACGAGATCAACCCCGTCGCCGTCGCCGCGATGGCCGAGGTCGGCATCGACATCACCGGCGAGTTCCCCAAGCCGTGGACTGACGAGATCGTCCGTGCTGCCGACGTCGTGGTCACCATGGGGTGCGGTGACGCCTGTCCGTTCTTCCCCGGAAAGCGTTATGAGACCTGGGAATTACCCGATCCGGCCGGCCAAGGCATCGACGCCGTCCGCCCGATCCGCGACGACATCGAAGAGCGGGTGCGCCGACTCCTCGTCGAACTCGGCATCGACCCCGTCGCCGAAAAGTAGGCGTCGGGGCTAGTCCAACCGCTCGATGATGGTGGCGTTCGCCATGCCGCCGCCCTCACACATCGTCTGCAATGCGTACCGGCCGCCACGCTGTTCCAGGACGTTGACCATCGTCGTCATGATGCGAGCACCGCTGGCGCCCAACGGATGTCCGATGGCGATCGCGCCACCGTTGACGTTGGTCTTGGCCAGATCGGCGCCGGTGTCCTTGGCCCAGGCCAGCGTTGGGTTTAAACTTCCGCTATGGACGCCGTGATCTATACCATTCAGCGATATCCCATCGGTGTCGGTGCAATAGCGTCCTAGGACATCCGTTGTGCATCGTCGGGTTCGTCGGTGGTGGACGGTTTCCAGGGTCCAAAGATCCGGACCGAAATCTCACACGCTCTCAGTGAAATCTCAGGTACTCTTCGCGACGAAAACGCAGACGACGTAGGAGGTTCGCTATGAGCACTCGCCGTTCGGCCACAGCCACCCTGCTCGGTGCCACCGCAGGCGCGCTACTCAGTGCCGCGCTGTTCAGCAGCACTGTCGCGTACGCCGATGTCCTGCCCACGTTGCCCGTCCCGCCGTTCGTTTACGACCAGTACTATTACCTCTTCTCCCCAAGCGATTACGGGACGCCGGGAGACATCACGAACGGCGTCGGCACCGAAACCGACTTTTCCGACTCCTACGATCAAGCCTATTCGTCTCCCACGGGGAGCTTTGAGGTTCACGAGATCGACACCCATCCGTTTTTCCAAGCGCCGGGACTTTATATAGATCACGCCGTAACGGTCACCAGCAGCGACGGAGTGGCCCCAGCAGTGGGAACGGTATTTGATGATTCTTACTCGCAACTAGATCTCGGCTTGGGGGGTAATATCCCAGTGTTTGACCATTTGAGCCTGACAACCCCGGACGGCATGGTTGATGACATTTTGTTCGGTAACTCAGGATGGGAAAACGAGTACTATCAGGGTCCGGCGGGGACTATGGACTATCTTGTCAACGACTACGGCACCGCTGACGGACCTACTTACACCCTGCTTTTCGACTTCCCCGCAGCCGGTGACACTGCAGCGGCCATCAACCCCGCCGACCTCGTCGGCCTGGGCGACGCCGGATCGTTGACGACCCTGTTGGCCGACATCCAGGGCTTGTTCTAGCCCTGCGAGAACGAGGCGGCTCGGTCCTGCACCTGGGTTTTGACGCCTGCAAACATCATGCGACGTTCCTCGGAACTCGCTGGACGTGAGGGTTTCTGAGTAAAACCATAGGTAATCTCAGTGAATCTTATGTGTTTTAAGCATGAGCAAACCGAACCTCGGGGGAATGAATGGTCCGCAGCAACCGCACCTCGCATCGTGTCCGGCAACTCAGCGCAGGGATGGGATTGGCCGGCGCGGCCGCGTTGATCGGCTTAGCCACGGCCAGCGGCGCGCACGCTGACGGTATCGACGCGGCGGTCAGCTCCGCCAATCAGTACGACCCCGCCATGTTCGCCTATAGCGCCGACCCGACGAACGTGTTCTCCCCCGTCTACACGATCTCGCCGACCGGAGCCGAGGACGTGATATCGACCGATGCCAGCGGCGATGTCGTTGGCACCCAAGACTTCACGGTCTCCGAATTCGGTTTCCCGGTGGACACTTTCACTGGCGGCGTCGAATACAGCCCAGGCGACCCATCCAATCCCCTGGGCTTGCTGTTCGGCAACCCTTACATCGAAGACATCAGCTTCGCCGGTGCCCCCGGAACCCTATTGCCCGATAACACCGGCTTCCTCGTCACGCAGTTCGGCGGGGGATGGGGCAACGTGCTGGAGGAAGCCAACATCACTGGGTCCTCCCCCGTAATTGGCGACTTCCTGGAGACACCGTTCGGCAACGAAAACATCACCCCCCTCATCGAATACCTGATGAACTACACCGGATCCCTCACCGAGGCAACCAGCGCCGTCGATCCGTCGTCGTTCGTCGATTTGCTGTCATCGATCGGGCTGTAAACCCAAACCAAACGCACAGATCGGTCACAGCAAACACAGCTACATTCCGCGCGTGAAGATGCGGATCATTGCTGCTGCGAGCGTGTTGATGGCGATGCTGATCGCTGCTCCCGCCACGGCACACGCGGACTGTGGGCAAGACGGGCAACCCGCATGCACCGGACCCGTGCCGTCTGTCGATGACGTGATGGCCATCATGGGGGAGTTGACTGACCCGAATATTCCCGCCGCGAACAAAGGCGACATCGTCACGCCGCCGTTCGATGACAGACAAGCACGCGGTGTGGATGCCATATTGAACTATTGCCGAACCTGGGGAATGTTGCCGGTTCCGTTCATCGTGACGGACATTCAGCCCGCGCCGAACAATATGGCCGGTGCCACGGTGTCGAATCCGAGAACGTGGCATCTACGTGCGGGCGGCGGACCTGTCGTGTTAGTTAATCAGGGTGGGCGCTGGATGATCACTAGCGAGACCGCATACAACGCAGTAAGACAGGTCGAGAAGGACCAGGCTCACGGGCACGCCCTATGAGAAAGTCAGTTGCCGCAGCGATTCTGCTCGCCGCATCACTGGCTGCATCCGCTACAGCCCACGCAGACAGCCCAGTCCCCAGCGTCGATCAGGTCATGGACATCATGAATAGGCTGACTGACCCGAATGTCCCCTCCATCGACAAGGGCGATATCGTCACGCCTCCATACGATGAGCACCAAGCACACATACTCGACGTTTCTTGCAATTACTTGCGCACCGAGCGAATTTGGCCGATCAACTTCACCGTGACCGACATTCAGCCCGCGCCCGACAACTTCGCCGGTGCGACCGTGTCGAACGCGGCGTCGTGGAACGAACACAGCGGCACCGGACCCGTCGTGTTGGTATTGCAGAATGGGCATTGGTTAATCACTCACGAAAGCGCGAACGACAGATTGGATCAAATTCGCGACGGCAGACATTCACACGGCTTTGCCGTCTAGTGCCATGAAGACCATCGCCACCGTAATCCTCGCCGCCGCGTTAATCGCCAGTCCTGCAACGGCTTACGCGGATTGTGGAGACCCCGACCAAACCCCCTGCACCGGACCCGTGCCGACCGTCGATCAGGTCGTCGATCTGTTTCAGCAGTTGACCGACCTGGACATCCCCGCCGCGAACAAGGGCAACATCGTCACCCCTGGTTTCACTCCCGATGAAGCCGGAACGATCGACGATCATCTGTACCGGATGCGTGCGGAACTGCCCCTGAACTTTGTGGTCACCAATATTCAACCCGCACCCAACAATCTCGCTGGCGTCACCGTGTCCACAGAGGGTTGGCCTCGTCAACACAGCTACGGCAGACCAATCGTGCTGGTCGATCAGGGCGGGCACTGGATGGTCACCCACGACTCCGCGGTGGCCGAGATGCTGGTGTTCTGGCACACCGCGACCCGCTACATCAAGTGAGCAACCACGCATGAACTGGACCAAGCTCCCCGTCGAAATAATGCTGGCGGCTGCGCTGATCGTCTCGCCCGCAACGGCTTACGCGGACTGCGGTGACGCCGGACAAGATCCCTGCACCGGCCCCGTGCCGACCGTGGATCAAGTCGCTCGGCGTCGTTGGCTGAGTTGACCGACCCCGACAAGCCCGCCGCGAACAAGGCCGACATCGTCACTCCAGGATTCAGCCCCGACGAGGCCGGAACCATCGACAATCATCTGACCCGAATGGAAGCGTTCGGAGGGCTGCTGCCCCCAGACTTTGTCGTCACCGACATCGAGTCCGCACCCGCTAATTTCGCCGGGGCCACAGTAGCTACCAACGGGGGTTATAAGCACGCCATCCATCCCCGGCCCCTAGTGCTGGTCGATCAGGGCGGGCATTGGCTGATCACCCACGACACCGCAACGGACGTGTTGGACGCGATATGGCGCGCCGGCCAAAAAGTGATCTTCGTTAAATAAGTTACGAGATGCAGTGCACAGCAACGCATCTCAACCGGCTGTCACGCTGACACACGCCAACCGCCTGGGCACGTGACCGCAGGGCAAGGGGGCAAGGGCACCCGACAGCCTCTACCGGCCCGCGCCCGTAACCGCTTGCAGCTCGCTTGGGTCGTGGGATCATCGCGTAGGGCTGCTGGATACGCCTCGAAATCCCCGTCGGCGTTGGCGCGGAAGGCCGCCGCAACGCACTCGTCGAACATGCGACCTTGCTCATCCTCGCCGTCCAGGTCGTCATGGGGCCACTGCGCGCGGGCTTCGGCAAACGGTCCCGCGAACCTGATGAACGCGAAATCGAAAACCTTGGCGCTGAAGTGCGTGTATCCGCGGTGGCCCGCGGTTTCGCTTATGTCGATGTAGTGGAGTCGGCCACCGCCGCGCATCAACACAGCGACCGCATGGCCCGCCTGGTGGTGGGCGATTACTTCCAATGGGGTCATTTCCAGCATCAAATAAGCCTTCTTTCTTGTCGGCCGCTGCTGGAGACCGAGGTGAGCGTACCGCGGCGAGCCGGCCTCTTTCCATACCCAATTCTGTTGCAGCACAGGCCTACAGGAGCTGTAACCCTTGTCAAGGGCTCCGCGACCGCAAGAAACCCCCGGCGCAATGTCCGGGGGCTTCTCGGTTGGCGGAGGTTCGCCCTGCGCTGGTTAGTCCAGTCGCTCGATGATGGTGGCGTTGGCCATGCCACCGCCCTCACACATCGTCTGCAGGGCGTACCGGCCGCCGCGTTGCTCCAGGGCGTTGACCATCGTCGTCATGATGCGAGCACCGCTGGCGCCCAACGGATGCCCGATGGCGATCGCGCCGCCGTTGACGTTGGTCTTGGCCAGATCGGCGCCGGTGTCCTTGGCCCAGGCCAGCACCACCGGCGCGAAGGCCTCGTTGACCTCGAACAGGTCGATGTCGGACAGCTTCAGTCCGGCGCGGTGCAGCACCTTCTCGGTGGCCGGGATCACTCCGGTCAGCATGTAGAGCGGATCCGAGCCCACCACGGTCGTGGTGTGAATGCGGGCCAGTGGACGCAACCCGAGCTTTTTGGCGGCCGCACCGCTGGTGATCAACAGCGCGGCGCTGCCGTCTGACAGCGGCGACGAATTGCCGGGGGTGATCTCCCAATTGATTTGCGGGAAGCGCTCTCCCACCACCGCGTCGTAGAACGCCGGCTTGAGAGCGGCCAGCGTCTCGACAGTAGTGCCGGGCCGGATGATCTCGTCGGTGCTCAACCCCGCGATCGGAGCCAACTCGTTGTCGAAGAGCCCATCTTTGGTCGCCCGGGCTGCTTTCTCGTGGCTGGACGCGGAGAACTCGTCGAGGTCGGCCCGCGAGAAGCCCCATCGTGACGCGATCAGTTCAGCGCTGATGCCCTGGGGTACCAGACCGTCGGGATAACGATCCTTCATGCCGTCGCCGAACGGGTTGCTGCCCGGCAGCACCGACGTGCCCATCGGGACGCGGCTCATCGATTCGACGCCCGCGGCAACGACGATGTCGTAAGCGCCGGCAAGCACGCCCTGGGCGGCGAAGCTGATCGCCTGCTGACTGCTGCCGCACTGGCGGTCGATGGTCGTGCCCGGCACCGACTCCGGGAAACCCGCCCCCAGCAACGAGTTACGCGCGATGTTGACGGCCTGATCGCCCACCTGGGTCACCGCGCCGGCGATGACGTCGTCGATCTGGGCCGGGTCCACACCCGCCCGTTGGACGAGTTCACGCAGACTGTGCGCCAACAGGTCGGCGGGCAGCACGCCGTGCAGTGCGCCGCTGGCTTTTCCCTTGCCGACGGGCGTGCGGACCGCACCCACGATGACGGCGTCTCGATCCTGATATGCCATGACTCCTCCTTGAGCCGGAGCTAAGTATTGCTCGCTATATCTAGCTCTAACACCTAGGTATACTGTGGGCAACCCAGAAACGAGGTGATCTATGCCACTCCTGCAAGGCGTGCTGGCCGACCGCGACGCCTGGACGGCTGTCGGCCACTGCTCGATCGAGAAGACGATGTCGGCGCTCGGCACCAAGTCCGCGATTCTGATCATGCGCGAGGCCTACTACGGCACCACCCGGTTCGACGACTTCGCCCAGCGCGTCGGAATCACCAAAGCCGCCGCCGCCGCACGGCTGGCGGAGCTGGTCGATCTCGGTCTGTTGAGGCGGCAGCCCTACCGCGAACCCGGGCAACGCACCCGCGACGAATACGTCCTCACCGAGGCCGGGATCGACTTCATGCCGGTGGTGTGGGCGATGTTCCAGTGGGGGCAACGGCATCTGCCGACCCAGCACCGGCTACGTCTCACCCATCTCAACTGCGGCGCCGACGCGACCGTCGAGGTCCGCTGCGCCGAAGGCCATCCGGTACCACCGGACGAGCTCGGCGTGGAACTGACCAAACGGAAGCCGATCCGCAGCAACGACTCTTGACGTCCGTTCGTCGACAGCAGACGGCCGCCGCTTTCCGATGTAGGCTACTGTAATCTTTACAGTACGATCGTGCGACAGGACACCGATCTGCTCGACGAAGCTGGAGCGCAGCTGTGGAAGGTCAACTCCGGGACGCGACCGTCAACGATGACAAACCGCCCGGCTTCATCCGTGACCCGTATCCATACTTTGCCCAGAAGCGCGCCGGCGCAGGGGTGTTCCACGGAACGGTCGTCGACTACTCGAAAACCCCGGAATCACTGCGCCCGAAGAATTCCTTCGCCGCGGTGTCATTCGAGGCCGTGAACACCGCGTTGCGCGACGCCCACATTTTCAGCTCGGCCTACTACGACAACACGATCGGGCTGTTCATCGGCCCTTCCATCCTGGCGATGGCGGGCAAGGAGCATCGCGAACACCGCAATCTGGTATCCGCGGCGTTCAAATCCAGAGCGCTCGCGCGTTGGGAACCCGAGATCGTCCGGCCGATCTGCGACGCGCTGATCGACGAATTCGCCGACGCCGGGCATGCCGACCTCGTCCGCGATTTCACCTTCGAGTTTCCGACCCGGGTCATCGCAAAGCTACTGGGCCTGCCGGCCGAGGATTTACCGACTTTCCGCCGGCGGGCGGTGGAGTTGATCAACTACACCGTCAGATACGAGCGGGCGTTCGAGGCATCCGCGGCGCTGAAAGACTATTTCCTGGCACAGATTGAAAAGCGCAGAGAGAAACCGACGCAAGACATCATCGGCGATTTGGTCTCTGCAGAGATCGACGGCGAAAAGCTCAGCGACGAAGCGATCTACTCGTTTCTGCGCTTGTTGCTTCCGGCTGGACTCGAGACCACCTACCGCTCGTCGGGCAACCTGTTGTTCCTGCTGCTCTCTCATCCCGAGCAGTTCACCGCGCTGCAGGCCGATCACGCGCTGATCGCACCGGCAATCGAAGAAGGCTTGCGATTCGAGACACCGTTGACCACAGTGCAGCGATTCACAACTGAAGACACTGTGCTGCAAGGGGTTACGATTCCCGCTGGGTCGGCGGTCGACTTGTGCATCGGCTCGGCCAATCGCGACGAGCACCGCTGGACGAGTTCGGAGCACTTCGACATCTTTCGCGAACAGGTGCCGCACATCTCTTTTGCCGCCGGAGAACACACTTGCTTAGGCCTGCATCTGGCCCGGATGGAGATGCGGATCGCGTTGGAATGCCTGCTGAACCGAGTGACCGATATCGAGCTGGTCACCGACGATGATCCACACATCTACGGCCAACCCTTCCGCTCGCCCACCGCGCTTCCGGTGACCTTTGTACCGCTGAGCCAGACAGGAGCAACCGCGTGAGCACAAGCGACGTCGCGATCATCGGCGTGGGGCTGCACCCCTTCGGTCGCTTCGAGGGCAAATCCGCCATGCAGATGGCTAGCGACGCGATCGGGCTCGCACTCACCGATGCCGGTATCGGCTGGAAGGACGTTCAGTTCGCGGTCGGCGGTAGCTGGACGGTGGCCAACCCCGATGCCATCGTCGGCATGGTCGGACTCACCGGGATCCCCTTCACCGACGTGTTCAACGCCTGCGCCACCGCGGCCAGCGCGACCAGGTTATGCGCCGACGGTATCCGTGTGGGGGACTACGACATTGGCATCGCGGTCGGAATGGACAAGCATCCCCGGGGAGCCTTCACCGAAGACCCTGCGCTGGTGGGCATGCCGAGTTGGTATGCCCAGAACGGGCAGTACCTGACCACTCAGTTCTTCGGCATGAAGGCCAACAGATACCTCCACGACCACGGCATCTCGACCGGTACGCTGGCCAAGGTCGCCGCGAAGAATTTCCGTAACGGCGCATTGAACCCCAATGCGTTTCGGCGCAAACCGATCTCCGAAGAGGCCATCCTGGCCTCGCCAGTACTCAACTACCCGTTGACTCAGTACATGTTCTGCGCGCCTGATGAAGGTGCTGCCGCTGTCGTGATGTGCCGCGCCGACATCGCGCACCGGTTCACCAGCCAACCGGTTTATCTGCGGGCAGTCGAAATCCGCACCCGCCGCTACGGCGCTTACGAGGTGAACACCACCTACGCGCCGGTCGACGAGGATGTCTCGCCAACGGTCTACGCCGCCAAGGCCGCATTCGAAAAGGCAGGTGTCGCGCCGCAGGACGTCGACGTCATCCAGTTGCAGGACACTGATGCCGGCGCCGAGATCATCCATATGGCGGAGGCGGGCTTTTGTGCCGACGGCGAGCAGGAGCGGCTGCTGGCCGACGGCGCCACCGAGATTAACGGCGCCATGCCGGTCAACACCGACGGCGGACTGATCGCCAACGGCGAACCCATTGGGGCATCAGGTTTGCGGCAGATGCACGAACTGGTGCGGCAGCTGCGGGGCCAGGCCGGCGATCGCCAGGTCCCCGGAACCCCGAAGGTCGGCTTCGCCCAGGTTTACGGTGCGCCCGGAACCGCAGCCGCGACGATATTGACGACCTGAGTCGCAGCTACGCTAGGAACCTTTTTGCGGCGCCGAATAGTTCGGTTTACCCAAGCCGAGCACGTATTGCGCGATCATGTTGCGGAACACCTCGAGAGTGCCGCCGTAGATTCCCACTAGCGGGGCGAAGCGGTACGCGTACTCCGACGCACCGTCGTCGGCGGCACCGTCAGTGCCCATCGGCAGCGTCGACGCCGTGCCGAGCAGGTCCATCAGCTCCGGTGAGACGTCACGCATGGTCTGCGCGATCGCCACCCGACCGAAGATGCTCGGCGCGCTGAGTGCCGCCTCGATGCGAGCGGTACTGCGGCCCAACCGGTAGGCCACCGAGTCGTCGTCAACCAGTCGGTGTCCGTTGGGATCCCGCTCTCCCGCTTTGGCGGCCGACTTGTCCAGCGCGTGCGTCATGAAGCTGGCCTGGTGCATCATGATCGAGATGTCTTGCAGCCCATCGGGAGACGCGGCGACCGCACCGTGCTCGGTGTTCAGCGGCTCGCGCAGTACCGTCCAGCCCGCGTTGACCTCGCCGAGCCGGTATTTGTCGTCGACGCGGACATCGCTGTAATAGACGATATTCGTGCGGTCACCGTCCACCGTGCGGATGCCCTGGATGTCGATGCCCGGCGAATCGAGCGGCACCAGAAACATGGTCAGGCTCTTGTGCTTTGGAGCGTCCGGGTCGGTGTTGGTGATCAGGAAGACGTACTGGCAGTTGTGGGCGCCGGTGGTGAACATCTTCGAGCCGTTGATGACCCAGCCCTCGCCGTCGCGGACGGCACGGGTCTTACAGGTCGCGATGTCGGAACCGCCTTCAGGTTCGGTGTAGCCCAGGCAAAGCCGTACTTCGCCGCTGAAGACTTTCGGCATGACTTCGGCCTGCAACTCCGGTGACCCGAACTTCGCCACCGAATGCGCCACCATGGCAGTGGTTCCCCAGGTCACCCACGGAACGTGTGCCCGGCGCTTCTCCAGTTCCCAGATGCGACGGCGGACCCGGGAGAAGCCGCCGTCGGCAGCGCCTTTCCACTCCGCTTCCAGGTAGCCGGCGTCACCCAGAGCCAAATGAACGCCTTCGTCGAAGTTGTCACCGGTTTCCCGGTCACGCCGCTTGACCTCGTCGGTCACGTGCGTCGTCAAAAAGGCGCGCGCCTCGTCGAGGAAGGCCTGGTCGTCGTCTGCGAGGGCGACACGTGAGAAATCCACCTGGCTGTCCTTTCCTCAGTGGCTTTCGCGGGCCGCGACGAGTTCACCGATATACCTGGCGCTTGCGCCGGGGTCGCCGCCGGCCAGCGACCAGCCACGGGCACGCACCAGATACGCGGTCGCCGCAGCCTCCGCAGAAACCCCGAGACCACCTTGCACGTGCACGGCCATGGTCGCTGCCTTCGACGCTTCTTCGGCCATGAAGACAAACGCCGAGGCCGCCAACTCGGGCCGCTCCTCGGGCTCGTTGTCCAGGAACCATGCGGCACGGCGCGCCAGATTGCGCCCGCCCTGCACGGTGATCGCGATGTTGGCCAGCGGATGGGAGATGCCCTGCAGCGTCGATATCGGCACGCCCAGGGTGTAG
This sequence comes from uncultured Actinomycetota bacterium, assembly GCA_963762535.1. Classification (GTDB taxonomy): domain Bacteria; phylum Actinomycetota; class Actinomycetes; order Mycobacteriales; family Mycobacteriaceae; genus Mycobacterium. The sequence continues at coordinate 203,572 of CAVXKX010000017.1, read as the reverse complement.
CGGGTCTTGGCGAACTCTGCTGCGATCGTCATCGTCTCTTCCACCAGCCCGGCCAGTGCCGCAGCCATCAGCACCCGCCACTCATCCAGCGCGCGTTGGTATTCCGTCAACGCCGCGGGACCGCTCGCCAACACCACGCGGGTGTCGGCGGTAGCCGGATCGACCCAGGCCATCGGGAGTCGACCGATGTTGTCGACCTTGGTCGGCCGGGTGTCGAAGCCGATCCGCACCACATCCTCGCCATCGCGAACGATGATGTGGTCGGCGATCGACCCGGTCGCAATGAGCCGTGCCCCCTGCACGTTGTCGTGCTGGGCATCGAACGCTGCGAGCTGCTGGCCGCTGACGACGTCGGGCCCCGCGGAACCCAGTCTGGCCAACAGCCGCGCCGCGCATACATGATCGATCCACGGCACGGGCGCCAGCGAACGGCCGATCTCTTCGGCAACCAAGGTCAGGTCGACCAACGTCGCACCGTCTCCCCCGACGCTGTGGGGCATCGCCATCGTGGTGGCCCCCATCCCGCAGAGCCGCTCCCACAGGCTTTTGTCGAAACCCGATTCCTCTGCAGCGCGGACGGTTTCGATGGAGCAATGCGTCTTGAAGAAATCCCGGTACGCAGCCTGCAGCGCCTGGTGATCGTCGTTCAGGCTGTAGTCGATTCTGCGGAGTTCGTAACGATCCATGGTCAGTGCTCCTCTTGGCCCTCGAAAAAGAACTTCTGCGCGTTGGTATAGAGATAGTTCTCCAGGACGTCGGCGGGCAGGTCCAGTGCGTGTGCTTCCGGCACGACGCGATGCATCCTGAGCACCGGCCAGTCCGAGGCATAGATCACTTTCTCGGTTCCGCGGGTTCGCATGTAGTGCAGCAGGCTGTCCGGTAGCCGCTTCGGCGACCACGCCGACGTCATCAGCCGCAGGTTCGCGTATTTCATGAGCAACCGTATTGCGATGTCCCACCAGGGATCCGCACCGTGGATCATGCACAGCTTCAACTCGGGGAACCGGACGCAGACCCGGTCGAGGTGAATCGGGTTCTGCACTTCGCCGGGAATAGGTGGCCCGGGAATGCCGGTGTTGATGCAGAGAGGCAGCCCGATCTCGGCGCATTTCGTGTACAGCGGATAGTAAACGGCGTCGCTCGGCGGGTAGTTGCCGTCACCCCAGAAGCTCGGTCCCACAACGGCATACACGACTGGAAGGTCGTCGACCACCGCGCTGAGCTCGCGCAGTGAGGGCATCGGGCGCAACAGGTTGATACCACCCATCGCAAGCGCGAAACGATCCGGCTTGGCCTCGACGAATTTGCGCGCGGTGACCGACGGTTGTGCGAGGTTGTCCATCAGGACGGCCTTGCGCACGCCCTGGGCGTCCATCTCCTCGAGCAGAGCGGACAAATCCACCGGCGCGAACATCGATTCCGGCCCCTTGAAATAGTCGTCGCGTACCTTCAGCATCCACGTCGGTTGCTTCTCGGTTTCACCGAAGTGCACGTTGACCAGGCAGTCGATCACGGGGGTTGTAGTCATGTCGACATCGGCGCCTTTTCTGTCGCTTGCCTTTTCGCCCAGCGGTAGTCGGCTTTGCCGTTGCCCAAGCGATGGATCTGCTCGACGGTGATGAATTCCTTGGGCACTTTGAAACCCGCCAAATGCGACACGCAGCGGGCCCGCAACAGCTCGTCTACCGCGTCGGCTCCTTGGCGAGGCTGAATCAGCGCGACCAACTCCTCGCCCCAGCGTTCGCTCGGACGACCGACCACCAGGGCATCTGCGACATCGGGGTAGGCCCGTAGAACCTCTTCGACCTCCTCGACGAACACCTTCTCACCGCCGGTGTTGACCACGAGCGAGTCGCGGCCGTACAACCGCAGCGTTCCGTCCGCCTCCAGCGCGGCTCGGTCCCCTGATATCACCACGCGCCTACCGTCGACTACCGGGAACGTCGTGCGGGTGGCGTCGGGATCGTTGAAATATCCCAACGGAATCCGGCCTTCCCGGGCAGCCCAGCCCACCTCGTCTTCGCCCGGGGACAAAAAGTGGCTGTAATCCTCGGACAGCACCAGTCCGCCCTCGCGCAGGGTAAAGGTGTCGGATCGGGCGTCACCGCGGCTGTGACCGAATCCCATGTTTCCGGTTTCGGATGACCCGTACCCGTTGATCAGAGTGAGCTGGGGCAACAGCTCCAGCAGCGCTTGCTGATGCGTGAGATTGGTTGCGGCACCGCCGGTACCGATCGCCGTCAGCGACCTCAGGTCGTAGCTGCGCTGCCGTAACTCGGCGACCAGGGGGCCGGCGTACGCATCACCGACCATCGTCATCATGCCCACCTTTTCACGCTCCGCGGTCTGCCATACCGATCGCGGGTCGAGTTTCTTGCTCGTGTCGTACAGCACGACGGTCAGGCCGGCCATGATCGCCGAGAAGGCCGTCCACATGCCGGCGGCGTGCATCAACGGTGACACGGCGAACCACGGCGATCCGGCATTGCGGCTGACCTTGTCCCGAATGTCTTGAGCACAGCCATGATCGGCGCCCACCATCGACGAGACGTAGATGTCGGACTGTCTCCAGAGCACGCCCTTGGGTCGACCGGTGGTGCCGCCGGTGCAGATCATCAGCAGGTCGTCCGGAGACGGGGTCACCGGCTGATCGGTATCCCCTTGCGACAGCGCGTCATCGAGGCGGCACCGCGTTGGGCAGCTCCAGCGCGCCACTTCCGTCGTCAACCGACAGCAGCAGGTCAGCACTGTCAGGGGGTAACACATCGGCGAACTTGGCGCCCAGCGATCTGTGATAGATGACGGCGCGGGGCCGGACATAGTCGAGCAGTTCCTGGACCTCGCGCGGTGTGTAGTTGAAGTTGACGTTGACCGGAACGGTGCGCGCCTTCAGGCAACCGATGACCATGTCGGCGTAGAGGTCGTTGTGCATCACCAAGGCAACGCGGTCTTGTCCGCATTCCCAATTCTGCAACGTCGCCCGTTCCTGATGGACTCCGAAGCCGTTGGCCGCGAGGAAGTTCGCCAGCCGGCGGGTGAGGTCGGCGGTATCGGCGAATGTCCTGCGGTGCTCACCACAGACGGTGATCACCCGGTCGGGAACGGCCTCGGCGATCACATCGAGCACCGCACCGATGGTCCACTCGCTCATGGGTTCGCGCGGCCTCGAGCGCTCATGCCGGCGAGCCGACCTTGACGTCCAGCAAATCCAACGCGTTGTCGCGCATCACCTTTCGAATATCGGCGTCGCTGAAGCCGACGAGTTCCGCGGTGAACGACACCGGATCCTCCAGGCCTTCACCGTGCGGCCAGTCCGAACCGAACAAGATCTTCTCGACACCGATCACCGATGCCAACTCCGGTAGATCGTCTTCGTAGTAGGGCGCAATCCAGACGTTGTTGCGCAGCTGTTCGACCGGATCCTCCGGGAACAGTTTGGGATGGTTGTTGGCGGCTTTCTTCAGCCGCTTGATCAGCCGGTGCACGAAGTACGACCCGTTCTCGATGCTGACGGCCTTGAGTTGCGGGTGACGGGTGAACACCCCGTGGGCAATCATCGAGGCCATGGTGTCGTGGATGGCGCGGTCGTCGACGAGGATCTGGTCCAACGGGTTCGAGCCGCCGAAGGCCTCGAAAGTCGACTTCCCGCCCCACATTCCGGCTATCTGGAGGTAACCGGAGTCGCTGAGGTGGAAGCCCACTGGAACTCCGGCTTCGGCCAGTGCGGCCCACACCGGGTCGTGCGCTGGATCGCCCAACGACCGGGGGGCAACGACACCGGGCACTGGAGCGGGGCGCACCAGGACGAGTTTCGCCCCGCGGGCCAGGACGAACTCCACCTCCTCGAGGGCCCCGGCCGGATCTGCCAGTGAAATGATCGGCGCGGCGATGACCCGGTGGTCGGGTCGGTCGAATCCCCAGTCCTCGTCCAGCCACAAGTTGAAGGCGTGAACCGAGGCCATCGTCGCTTCGACGTCGTGTTTGAGCGCTTCTTCGACACCGCACGCGAATGTCGGCAACATGAAGACGGTTTCGATGCCCTGGGTTTCCATCACCGTGATGCGGGCGTCGCGGTTCTGGTACTCGGGATGCTGCTCGAGGCGCTCCACCTTCATCAGCGACGCCGGGTCGACGCCTTCAGGAATCTCACCGCGGAACAGCAAATCGAGGCAGCCGGGCACGATGATCGGGTCGAAGGTCGGATTGGGAATGAAGCGATTCACTCGATCTCCGATGACCGCGAGAGAGTGCTTGCCGTCCTTGACTATCTGAACGCCGCGCCGGCGGAACTTCTTGTCCAGGTGCCGGGTAAAGGCGTCGAGGGGTTCGTAGTAGTGATTGTCGACATCGATGGCCTTATAGCCCAGGTTGCCCATGATCATCCTTTCCGGTGTCCAAAGATTCAGCAGGGGCACTCAGCCCAGGGAAACTGGGAGCACGCTTTTCGAGGAAGCTGGTGATGCCTTCGATGACGTCGGGGCGCTTCAGCGATTGCTGCAGCAAGATCTCCGACCGCGAGCTGGAGTCGGCGACCTCGCGCAGCGCATCGCCATAGGCCTGTCGTTTGATGATGGCCATCGAGGCCGGCGAACAGTTTTGCGCGATGTCCTCGGCGTAGGCCATCGCCTGTGCCATCAGCTGGTCGGATGGAACGACCGCTTTGACCAATCCGAGCTCTGCCGCCTCGTCGGCGAAAAACGTCCGGCCGCTCAGCAAGAGGTCGAGCGCTACGCCCCAGCCGGTCAGCCGCGGCAGAATCCACGAGACGCCGTATTCCGCGATCAACCCGCGCCGGGCGAATGACGCCGCGAACTTCGCGCCGGCAGCGGCGAACCGGACGTCGCACATCAGCGCCTGAGTGAGGCCGATCCCGACGCAGGATCCGTTGATCGCTGCGACCACGGGTTTGGACAGCGTCGTCAGATGGTGCGGCTGCCGGTCTCCGATCAAGCTGGCCAGCTTGCCCTCGTCGGTCTTCTCGATCGACTGCGAGAAGTCTCCCATCGAACCCAGCTGCGCACCGGCGCAGAATGCTTTCCCGCGGCCGGTGATCACGATCACCCGAACCGCCGGGTCTTGTTCGGCGCGGTCCAACCCGGCATAGAACGACGCGGCGATGTCCCCGCCCCAGGTGTTCAGTCGGTCCGGCCGGTTGAGCGTCATCACCGCGACGCCGGCCGGGGTGACTTCGTAGATCACCGCCTCGTCCTGACCGGGGTTGGCGACGCGGTCTTCGGTGGTGCTCATCGACCGTCCTCCCCTGAGCTCAGGCGGCATCCTCGCTGCAGCTTGTACGCATACTGTATACCTATCGGTACAGCATTCTGCAACAGTCGGCGCGGGCCCTACCCGCACCTCGCGCCACTGTTGAGGCTGATGGCGGCTCAGGTCATCGTCGAGTTGCACCGCGTCGCCAAAACCGCTATCACTGAACCCATTTGGTCCGGCAGACCAGCCCGGGCCAGACAGCCGGGCGCCCTTGGCTTACCGCCGTACGTATCAAAAAGCCTACGATAGGTATTACAGTAGTTAGCTGGGATGATGACCCGGTCGGGTAGCCGGCGATCAGCCCGGTGCAGCGTCGAAGATGAGGGAGGTGCCCGCAGTGGCCAAGCAAGCAACCGCCGAGAAACGGCAGCGGCGCGAACGCGGGTCCATCAATCCCGACGACATCATCAGTGGCGCGTTCGATCTCGCGGAGCAGGTCTCGATCGACAATCTGAGCATGCCGCTGCTCGGCAAGCACCTGGGTGTCGGCGTCACGAGCATCTATTGGTACTTCCGTAAGAAAGACGACTTGCTCAACGCGATGACCGACCGCGCGTTAAGCAAGTATGTGTTCGCCACGCCTTACGTGGAGGCCAAAGACTGGCGCGAGACACTACGCAATCACGCCCGTTCGATGCGTAAAACCTTCATGGGCAACCCAATTCTGTGCGACCTGATACTGATCAGGTCCGCGCTGAGCCCGAGGGCTGCCCGGCTGGGTGTCCAGGAGATCGAAAAGGCCATCGCGGGACTGGTCGAAGCAGGGCTGTCGCCGGAAGAGGCGTTCGACACCTACTCCGCTGTGTCGGTTCACGTACGGGGATCGGTCGTGCTGCACCGGCTCCAGGAAAAAAACCGGGCAACCGAAAATGGCGGACGCACAATCGACGATGCGATGGTCGTCGATCCTGCGGTCACGCCGCTGCTGGCCCAGATGACCGCCAAGGGGCATCACATCGGCGCCCCCGACGACAATAACTTCGAGTACGGCCTGGACTGCATACTCGAGCACGCCAATCGGCTGATCGAACAGAACTCCAAGTCGGCTGGGCGGCAACGGAAGTCGACGCCATCACGAGCCCGCAAGTCACCGTCCGCCGGCAAGGCCAAGGCCGCCCGCGGCTGACCCGGCTCAGCTGATCGGCGGCTCCGGGACGTCGAAATGCTCGTCACGAAGCCGGAACGCCTCTTTGGTGCCGTGTTGGGCGCGGGTCTTGACGAAGTTGAACTCACCCGGTGCGAATTGCAGGTTGGTGCCGAATGCATGGAAGAGATAGCTCGCCACTTCCTCGCCCTGGTAGACCTGACTCTGCTCGACGAGCCGAAACGCCTCCTTGGCGATGACCACGCCGTCGGCCGGCATCTTGGCCGCCTTCTCCGCCCAGTAGCGCGCTCGGGCCCGGGCTTGGCCGGCATCACATGTCTCGGTGAAGATTCCGAGGTGCTCGATCGCTTCGGCTTCGATGATGTCGCCGGTCAGCAGCAGACGCCGGGCGAGTACGGGACCCAATCGATGGAAGAACATGTGCAGGCTGCCCAGCGCGGGTCCCAGGAACCGGGTGGCCGGCATGCCTACCTTGGTGTTGCGGGCGATGACGGAAATGTCTGTCATCAAGGCGATTTCGAAGCCACCGCCGAGCGCGTAGCCGCAGATCTCTCCCACGGTGACTTTCGGGAAACCCATCAAATTGTGATAGAAGCTGAATGACTTGCGGTCCACCGCGAGCCGGCGACGCTGACTGGGACGACTCTTCGCCGGCCGGGGCTCGCTATCTGCCGCTTGCGCACTCCGCTCGCCATACCAGCCGTATGCGTTGTTCATGTCCGCCCCGGTGCTGAACACCTCGTCTGCACCGCGCAACAGAACCACGGTGAGATCATCGTCGTCCGCGACATGGTCCAGGCACCGCGCCACGGCGTCCCGCATTGCCGCGTCGTATGAGTTGCGCTGCTGTGGGTTGTTCAATGTTATTGTGGCGATCCGCTTTTCCGGCTCGACGTGGAAAAGCACCCGATCGTCGCGGCTGTCTGAAGCGGTCATTCTCCTCGACTCTTTCCTACGCGTTCATACCGACATCGAGATTCGAGACCAGCTTCGCCTCGATGGTCTGCTCGGTGCCGAGCGCAAGCGTGTTGCGCCGCGCCACGGCCAGGTGGTCCTGCGACAGGCGGGCCGCTTTGGCGGCATTGCCGTCACGGATGGCATCGAGCAGTCGCTGATGGTCACGCAACGCGGCTCGCCTGGTCTTGTCCACCATCGGCGCCGGTTCGCCGTGGCCGTTCCACACCGCCGATTCGTGGGCCGACCAGATCAGCTCCAGCGATCCGATCAGCAAAATCATCGACTCATTCCCGCACCGCGACACCAACGTCTCGTGAAACCGGCGCGCATTGGGAACATACTGCGAAAGGTCGTCGAATTGCGCTGTCTGAATATCGATCTCGTTCTGCAGATGAGGCACGACTTCACTCATCCGATCCTCGCGCGCTGCACACATTCCCGCGCAGACCGGTTCCAGATGCATCAGCGCCTCACTGACATCGACCGGAGTCGCCGACCGGGTCTGCAACACCATGCTGATCATGTGCGCCGTCCGCTCCGCGCTCGGGTGGTGCACCAGCGCACCCCCGACGTTGCCGCGGCGCACCGAGATCAGACCGTCGGTCTCCAACAGGTGAATTGCCTCCCGCAGCGCCGGCGGGCTGACCCCGAACTCGGTCAAAAGGGTTTCCTGCGACGGCAGTACGTCTCCCTCTTGCAGCCGGCCGGACAGAATGTCGTCCCTCAATTTCGAGGCGACCAGTTCGGCCACGCGCGGCTGGCGAAAGCGCTGCACCGCCACGTCAGACCTTCTCGGTTCGTCGTTTGCCGAGTCGGTGCCCGGTGAGCTTGTCGGGAGGCAATGCCAGCGTGGTGACTTCCCCCAGGCACAGCACTTCTTCGTCGAGCAGAAGGCGGGCTGTCGAGGTGATTTCCCGCTCCCCCGTCGAGCGGGAAATGTCGAAACGCAACTCGGTCAGCACCGGCGTCGGTCGACGGAAAGTGACCTGTAGTGACCGGGTCTTGCCCGAGAGTCCGACAACGCAGTTCTGATGCTGAATGACACTGTCGAAGAAGACGGCGAGAAAACCGCCGTGGACGAGCCCGGGCGGACCTTCGTAAACCAGCGGGAAAGCGACTCGCCCCGAGGCATTCTCACCGTCGAGACGATCGAAGCGGTATTCGGGGAAGCACGGATTGAACGCGCCGATGTCCGTCGCGTGATCCAGGTAGACGCGCTGAGCGCCGGCCTCGTCGAGCCCGATCCTGGGCGTACTGTCGCGTGGAACCGCCGCGCTCAACTGGCTTTCCCATTCGGCGAGCTGCGCGACGATCGCGTCGACCGTGGGGTGCGGATGTTCCAGCGACAACAACAGGTCACCAAGTCGGCGGATTGCGCCCGCCGCTGCGACGGTCTGGGCCAACGGCGCCTCGCCGAACCGGGCGGCCGGCCCGGACGATGAGCCTGCTGTTGCCTGCCTTCCGCCCATCCGACCTCTTCCCGATGCTTGTGTTCCGCAGCGCCGCTTTCCTTGCTAAGTTATACAGCGAAGCAATTGTATTGCCTACTGTAGAGGTATCGATAGCGCAAGGGAAGGGCAGGTTTGTCGGTGAGCCAGCACGCGGACCCCCCCGACGTCGATGGCTCGCTCACCGCGAGCCGGGACGGCGCCGTCCTGCGACTGACGCTCGATCGGCCCTCTCGTCGTAACTCGTTGACGCGCAGCATGATCGCGGCATTCGTCGATGCGCTGACCGATGCCGCCACCGATGACTCGCTGCGGGCGATTCACATCCGCGGCACCGGCGACGACTTCTGCTCGGGGGTGGACTGGGTCGCCACCAACAGCGGAGACCACAAGCCCCGCACCGGCGATATCCTCCGGCGTATCCCCCATGGCGCGAACCGGGTGATCGAGCTGGTGCACGGCATCCACCTGCCGGTTGTGTGCAGTGTGCGGGGATTCGCCGCCGGACTGGGCTGCAATCTCGCGCTGGCGGCCGACTTCACCCTGGCCGCCGACGACGCGGTGTTCTGGGAGCCGTTCGCCGCCCGGGGATTCAGCCCGGATTCGGGCGCCACCTGGCTACTTCCCCGGTTGGTCGGCGTCGCGCGCGCGAAGCAGATGTTGCTGCTCGGTGACAAAGTCAGCGCGGCCGATGCGGCCGACTGGGGTTTGATCTATCAGGCCGTGGCCCCGGCCGACCTGGACCGTGCCACCGACGAGCTGCTGACGCGGCTGGCCGACGGACCCACGGTGGCGCTGGGGCTGGCCAAGCAGGCGATCCATTACGGCCAGCACGCATCGCTGAGCGAGTCGATGACGCAGGAACTATTCGGCGTCGAACTATCGTGTCGGACTGGCGATTTCAAAGAGGGCCTCGCGGCCTTTCGTGAACAGCGCGCGCCGCGATTCCAGGGGCGATGACAGCGTGTCCGAACGAAGGAGTACTGAGATGTCTTCCCGGTCCTACGACACCATCAGTTACCAGGTGGACGGGCACAAGGCCACGATCACCCTGAACCGCCCGGATGCCCTCAATGCGCTCAGCCCGCACATGGTCACCGAACTGCGGCATGCCTACGACGAAGCCGAAAACGACGACAACGTCTGGATCCTGATCGTCACGGGCACCGGCCGGGCGTTCTGCACCGGCGCGGATGTCAAGGCCATCCCCGGCGACGGCAAGGTCGTCAACGAACGGCCCTACCTGTCCACCTATGAGCAATGGGAAGCGCCGCAGGAAGGCACCCCGCCGTTTCGCACCATGGCCAAGCCGGTGCTCGCCGCGATCAATGGGTTGTGTTGCGGGGCAGGCCTTGACTGGGTCACCACCGGCGACATCGTGATCGCCTCCGACCGGGCGACCTTCTTCGACCCCCACGTCAGCATCGGGCTGGTCGCCTCGCGGGAGCTGGTCCGGGTCGCCCGGGTGCTGCCCCGATCGATCGCGCTTCGGATGGCCCTGATGGGCAAACACGAGCGGATGAGTGCTCAACGTGCCTACGAGCTCGGCATGATCAGCGAGATCGTGAACCATGATCGACTGCTCGAGCGCGCGCACGAGATTGCCGACATCGTGAACTTGAATGCGCCGCTGGCTGTTCGGGGCACCCGACTGGCCATCCTCAAGGGCCTGGGCCTGCCGCTGCACGAGGCCGAGATGCTGGCCGAGTCATTCCGAGAACGTAATCTGCACACCGAGGACTCGCTCGAAGGTCCCAGAGCGTTCGTGGAAAAGCGACCGCCGGAATGGCAATGCCGATGACTTACCAGACAATCGACCTCGATATGGGCGGTGACGACCACGTCGCCACCATCACGCTCAACCGGCCGGAGCAGCTCAACGCGTTCAACCGCACGATGTGCGAAGAGATGGTCGAAGCATGGCGGACCGTCAAGGCGGACGACTCCGTCAACGCCGTCGTGCTGCGGGCCGCGGGAGACCGGGCCTTCAGCGCCGGCCTCGACATCAAGGCTCCCTACGGCCAACCCCAAAACATCTGGAACCACGAGGATCCCGGCGAGGCCCTCAGTCCCAAGTGGCAGAAGATGTGGAAGCCGGTGGTGTGCGCCGTGCAGGGTATCTGCACGGCAGGCGCATTCTATTTCGTCAACGAGTCCGACGTGGTGATCTGCTCCAGCGATGCGACGTTCTTCGACTCCCATGTGTCCGCCGGCCTGGTGTGTGCGCTGGAACCGATCGGACTGATGCGGCGAATCGGCTTGGGCGAAACATTGCGAATCGCACTGATGGGCAACGACGAACGAGTCAGTGCCGACACCGCTCTTCGCATCGGCCTGGTGTCTGAAGTGGTCGCTGCCGATGACCTGTGGACACGCGCGCACGAGATCGCAGCGACTATCGCCGCCAAACCTCCGTCGGCCACCCAGGGCACCGTCAAAGCGATCTGGGAGTCGCTGGACAAGCCGTACCGGGCAGCGCTGGAGCAAGGGCTCATCTACACCCGGCTCGGCAATCCGATCGGCGTCGCCGAGCTGGCGAAGCGCAGCGACCGTCAGGCGCCGGACCCGAGAATTCGATGACAGCACACCCGCTCAGTCGGCGCATCCACGACGTATTGGGCCTGGAACCCGATGCGCCGGCTGTGGAACATGAGCGCCAATGGTTTTCGTGGGGAGAGCTTGGCGGGCTGGCCGATAGGGTGGCCGCGATCATCGGCGAGGAGCGCCCCCAGGTCGGCATCATGCTTCGCAATCGACCAGTACACGTCGCGGCCCTGCTAGGTGTATTGCAATGCGGCGCCACCATCGTCGTGATCAACCCGGCTCGCGGCGATGAGCGCATCACCGCGGATCTCGACCAGCTGGCACTCCCGCTGCTCGTCGGTGAGCCCGACGACCTGGCAATGCTGGGCGAACAGCCCGCTACGACGACGGTCTCGGTCCCGGGCCTGGCTTCGGAGCCGAATGTGACTGCAGCCAGCCATGATCCCGCCGTCCAGAGCCGGCCAGGGGTTGCCGTGCGGATGTTGACCAGCGGGACGACCGGACCGCCCAAACGAGTAGACCTCACCTACGACATGCTGGCGCACAGCGTGATCGGCCCGGAAGCTGATCAGCTCGCGGCACCCACGCAGGTGCGTCGCGGTGTGGCGATTGTCAACTCACCACTGGTGCATATCGGCGGCGTCTTCCGGATCCTGCAGTGCGTGGCCGAAGCCCGCCCCTTCGTATTGTTGGAGCGGTTCGAGCTCGACCGGTGGGCTGAGGCGGTGCGCACGCACCGGCCTCGCGCGGTCTCGCTGGTACCGACCGCATTGCGGATGGTGTTGCACTCGGATCTGCCGCGCGAAGATCTGGCGAGTATCCGCGCGGTGACGTCGGGTACTGCCCCGTTATCGCCGGACGATTCCGACGCGTTCACCGAGAAGTATGGCATTCCGGTGCTGACATCGTATGCCGCAACCGAATTCGGTGGGGGCGTCGCAAGCTGGACACTGGCCGACCATCAGAAGTATTGGCAGGACAAACGCGGCAGCGTAGGCCGCGCCAACCCCGGCACACAGTTGCGCGTGGTCGCCGACGGCGGCCTCCCGCTGGGGCCCGACCAGATCGGCCTGCTGGAGGTGAAACCCGCGCAACTCGGACCGTCCGCTGAGTGGATGCGCACCACCGACATGGCCCGCATCGACGCCGACGGGTTTCTCTGGATCATCGGCCGGGCCGATCAAGCCATCATCCGCGGCGGCTTCAAAGTGATGCCCGACGACGTACGCACCGCCTTGGAAAGCCACCCCGCCGTCGCAGGCGCCGCGGTGGTCGGGCGCCCCGACGACCGGCTCGGCCAAACGCCGGTGGCCATGGTCGAGCTGCGAGCGCGTGCAGCGACGGACGCTGCCGAGATAGTCGACCACCTGCGGACCCGGTTGGCACGCTACGAGATTCCCGTCGAAGTCGCCATCGTCGAGGAGATCCCGAGAACACCGTCCGGCAAGCCCGACCTGAGCGCGGTCCTGGGCTATTTCACCGGTCGGCTCACCGTGGCGCAAGACCACCATGCCGAGTGAATCGGCGACCCTCAGCGAGGTGCTGCGCACGCAAGCCGGCGACAGGGGCTGTCATCCGCTGCTGATCTGCGACTCCGAGCGGGTCAGCTACGCCGAGGCCGAGCGGCTTTCCGCGCTGCTGAGCCGCGGGCTCATCGGCCTCGGCGCCGGCAAGGGAACTCATATCGGACTGCTCTACCCCAACGGCGTCGCGTTTGTCGTCGGGATGCTGGCCGCCGCGCGGATCGGCGCCGTCGTCATACCGTTTTCCACCTTCGCCACCGCCCGCGAACTGCGCGAGCAGCTCGTCGACAGCGACACCGAAATCCTGCTCGCGGCAACGTCGTTCAAGGCCCACGATTACGTGCAACGGCTGACCGAGGTGCTACCGGGATGCGCATTCGACTCCGATGAGCCATTGTTCAGCGTCGCCGCACCGCGATTGCGCCGGGTGATCTTCGACGTCGCACGAATCCAGCGGCTCGCCGAGACCGTCGACGAAGCGCTGTTGGTGGCGATGGAAGACGACGTCGACGGCTCCGATCCGCTGAGCATCGTCTATACCTCCGGCACCACGACTGCACCCAAGGGCACGTTGCACACGCATGCCGCGCTGCTGGACCATCAGCGAAACCTCAACGCGGTCCGAAAGCTCAGCGCGGCGGACACGCTGTTCTGCAATTCGCCGTTCTTCTGGATCGGCGGATTGGGTTTCGCACTGTTGGCCACCATGATTGCCGGGGCGTCGCTGGTGTGCTCGACGGCCGACGATGCCGGCCGGACCCTGGACCTGCTCGAGGCCGAAAAACCGACAGTCACCAACGGTTTCGTCGCGGGGATCATGAATCTGGTTGCGCACCCGAGCTTCCCCGACCGGGACCTGACGTCGATGCGACGAGGGAATCTCTATCCGATCATGGACCCCGCGGTGAGACCGGCCGACCCCGAGCTGCGCCACAACATGCTCGGGTTGACCGAGGCGGGCAGTGTGGTGCTGATCAGTGGCGACGAGACTGACCAGCCCGAACATCGGCGCGGCTCGTACGGCAAACCGGCGCCGGGGCTGCACACCAAGATCGTCGACCCGGACACCGGATTGCCGGTCGAAGACGGCGCGCGCGGCGAACTCTGCATCCGCGGACCATCCCTGATGCAGCGCTATTACCGGCGCAGCCGCGAAGAATGCTTCGACGCCGACGGCTGGTTGCATACCGGCGATCTGGTTGCCGCCGACAACGACGGTTTTATCTACTACCTCGGCCGCCGCAGTTCGATGATCAAAACGGCCGGGGCCAACGTCTCTCCCACCGAAGTCGAGAACGCCATCGCGAATGTCACCGGTGGCGCCGCGGCGCATGTTTTCGGGATCCCGGACCCTGATCGAGGCCAAGTCGTCGTCGCCGTCATCGCGGTGAACAACGACGCCGAATTCGACGAAGCCACGCTACGACGCAACCTCGCCGTCCAGCTTTCCGCGTACAAAATTCCCCGACGGTTCGCCGTCATCGTGGGCGCGACGGTGCCTCTGCTGGCCAGCGGCAAACCTGACGTGCAGTACATGAAAAGCCTGTTCGATGCGTGACACGATCGACGCACTGGTGCGGCATCGGTGCGTTCAGGACGCGGACAAACCGATGGTGATCGATCCCGATGGCCGGCTGAGCTACCGCGAACTCGCTGCCAGCACAATGGATCTAGCCGCAGGCCTCATCCACGCTGGCGTCGGCAAAGGAAGCCGGGTCGGGCTCATCATGCCCAACGGTGTTCGCTGGGTGCAGATCGCGATGGCGGCGACCCGGATCGGAGCGGTCTTGGTCCCGATGAGCACCTTGCTGCCGGCCCGGGAACTGGTCGCGCAGTTGCGAACCGCTTCTGTGCAGTTCCTCGTCAGCGTCGAGGAATTCCGCGGGCACCGCTACCTCGACGACCTGGCGTCGGCTCTCGGGCGCAGCGATCTCCCCGCGACATTGCACTGCCCCCAGCTTCCCGCGCTTCGACGGGTATGGACGCCCGATGCCGTACCCGCGGCGGCTGATCGGGCTTTCGTCGACGCGGTCGCCGCCACGGTCACCCCGAGCGACCCGATGGTGATCATGTTCACCTCCGGCAGCAGCGGTCCACCCAAGGGCGTGATGCACTCACACGGCAGTGCGCTGGGCGCCGTCCGATCCGGTCTGGCAAGCCGATGCATCGATTCCGAGACACGCCTGTATCTGCCGATGCCCTTTTTCTGGGTCGGCGGCTTCGGCGGCGGCGTGCTGTCCGCACTGGTGGCCGGCGCGACATTGATCACCGAGGAGATCCCACAACCGGAGATGACCTTGCGCCTGCTGGAGCGCGAGCAGGTGACACTGTTTCGCGGGTGGCCCGATCAAGCCGAAGCGCTCGCGCGGCACCCATACCGGGCCCAGGCGAACTTGTCCGCGCTGCGCCCCGGCAGCCTGGACGCGCTGTTACCGGCCGAGCGGCGCGCCCAACCCGGTTCTCGCGCAACGCTGTTCGGCATGACCGAAGCGTTCGGACCCTACTGCGGCTACCCCGCCGACACCGACCTGCCGCGCTCGGCGTGGGGAAGCTGCGGCAAGCCCTTCCCGGGCATGGAGGTCCGCATCACCGATCCCGAGACCGGCCAGCGCGTCTCCGCGGACACCGTCGGGATGATTCAGATTCGAGGTCCGCACACGTTGCGTGGGATCTGCCGGCGTCGCCGCGAGGACCTGTTCACCGCTGACGGCTTTTACTGCACCGGTGACCTCGGCCGACTCGACCACGACGGATTCCTGTTCTACCACGGTCGCTCCGACGACATGTTCAAAGTCAGCGGGGCGACTGTGTATCCCACCGAGGTCGAGCAGGCGCTGCGCGACGTCGACGGAGTCGACAATTGCTTCGTCACCAATGTGACTGGCGCACATGGAGATCGGGTGGGTGCGGTCGTGGTGTGCGATACCGCGGCCACGACCGTTGCGCACCTACGGCGTTCGGCCCGCGAGCTGCTCAGTTCGTTCAAAGTCCCCACCGTGTGGCTGCTGCTCGACTCCGACGACACGATTCCGCGTGGTCCGACCGGCAAGGTCGATGTCCGACGGCTGCGCGACATGCTGAACTGAGGCGAATGCCGACGCTACCGGCCGGGTCAGCCGCCGAAACGGAGGGTGATCACCAGGCCGATCAGCGCCACCACGCCGGCCAAAAGCATCGCTGCCTTGGGATTGCCGAAATTGAGCGTCCACCCCAGACCGAACCGGCGCGGAACCACCAGCGCGTGGTCCTCGCGGTTGATGTAGACGAGGCCACCGCGCCAGTACTTGTCGTCGTCCCGGTGAATCAGGCCGGTGTCCTTCTCGCCCTCATCCCGCTCGCGGTTCTTCCTGGCCAGGATCACGACGGACACCACGACGGCGGTCAGGATCGGGAGCACGACCACCAGCGGCGCCCACGACGTGACCGTACCGGTCCACATCAGCAGTGACGAGCCCAGCATGCCCGTATCGATCATCGCGGCCAACCCCAGCAGCGCCTTGGCGCCCAGTGACATGTATTGGCGGTGCCAGCGCGCGGAGCCGACCGGGTGCGCCGGGTCGATGTCGGGTCGGCTGCTGCGGAAGATGGCCGCCGCGATACCCACCAGCAACGCGGTCATGCCGATCTGCACGAAGACCAGTGAGAACGCGGCGCCGACCGACTTGGCGGCCAACCGGTTGGGCACGCCGTTCGCGCCGTAATGCACCACGAGGATCTCGGGCATCGACGGGTAGCTGATCACGCCGGTCACCACCGTGGCGACCGTGACGATCAGGGCCGGCGCCAGCCAGAGCCAGGGAAACCGCGGTGGATCGGTTCGCAGTTCGGTATCCACCGCGATGCCTTGGTGCAGGCCCTCGTACCAGCCCCCAGCTGCCTTGGCGGCCCGGATCTCGTGGTTGGCCAGGAAGAAGCAGCCGTACCAGGCGCCGACGAGGACCAGCATCGACAGCGGCAACAGCAACGTTTCGCCGGTCACGCTGTAGATGACGAGGCCGACCCCGGCGGCGACGATCCCACTGACGAGCACCCGCAATCGGTAGATGCGGGTCTGCTTGACCACCGTCGGGTCGTCGGCCCGGGTGGCCGGTACCCGGACCCCGAAGGGCACGGTCGGACTGTTGATCGACGGCAGCACCAGGGCGATCACGAGCACCAATGCTGATAACAACTCGGAGCACAGGGCGATGGCAACGGTCATGGCATGTCCTCCGGCTGGGTGGTACCGAATGAATCGAGCACGGACCGACAGGTCTTGAGAACCTCGTCGGCCGGTAGTCCTTTGGCGACAGCCTCGGCCAGCAGGGTCCGTGCCCTCGCAGTCCAGTCGGCGCGGAAGGGCGAGTCCGCGACGGTCGCGGTCACCACCGCGCCAGTCTTGCGGTTGAGCCGGATCAGACCCTGCTGGCGCAGGAGATCGTAGGCCTTGTTCACCGTGTGGAAGTTGATCCGGAAGTCCGCGGCGAGCGCCCTGGTGGCCGGCAACGAGCTGCCCTCGATCAGCACACCCTCGGCGATCGCCTCCACGACCCGGTCCCGAAGCTGCTGGTAGATCGGTACCTCGCTGGCCAGGTCGATGCTGAGGATCACGAAATCCGCCTCCCGTTTGCTCTATATGTTATAGAACAAATCGCGATCTATGGCAACGCCGAGCGTGCACGCGTGCCAGCACGCTCGCTGGCTAGCTGCGGCCTCGCCCGGACCCACTGTCGCCGTTGTCGACCACACCATGTTCGGCGAGGTGGTCGATCAGCGGAGCAGCCCCGGCGGCCAGGTGTTCCGACATGGCCGAGCGGGCGGACTCGCTGTCGCGCTTAGCCAACGCCGCTATCACCCGGCGGTGGTCTTTGATCGACTGTTCAGGCCAGCCGGCGATGGTGGGAAAAACGGACTCGGGCGCGTAGCGGGTGATCTGCGACATCATCTGCGCAAGCTTCGGTGATGCGGCCGCCACGTTGACGGCTCGATGGAATTCGTGATTGAGACGCACCGTTCGCTCAATGTCGTTGCCCGCGTACGCCTCTTCCAGTTGGGACTGGATCTTCTTCAGTCCGTCCAGTTGGTCGTCGTCGATGTTGGCTGCGGCCCGCGCGGCCAGCTCGCCGCCGACGTGCGCCTGCAGATTGGCGACGTCGGCAAGGTCACGCTCGGTGACCGGCAGCACCACGAAGCCGCGGCGCGGCTGCTGAGCCAGCAGACCCTCGGACCGCAGTTCGAAGAGAGCTTCGCGCACCGGGGTGACGCTGATTCCGAGTTCGGCGGCCAGTTGGTCCAAGCGAACGTACTCACCGGCGGAGTAGGTGCCATCGAAGATCCGCTTACGGACATAGCGCGCAACATCTTCGGAGAGCTGAGGTCGTGCGGCGAAATCCGGGGCGCTCATGGTCAGATCCGGTACTCGGCAAGCAACCGCTTGCTGATGATCGACTTCTGGATCTCGCTGGTTCCCTCACCGATGAGCAGGAACGGGGCGTCGCGCATCAGCCGCTCGATTTCGTACTCCTTGGAGTAGCCGTATCCGCCGTGGATGCGGAAGCTCTGCTGGGTTACCTCCACGCAGAACTCGCTGGCGAGATACTTCGCCATTCCTGCGGCGACGTCGTTACGCTCACCGGAATCCTTCAGCCGGGCAGCGTTGACCATCATCAGGTGGGCGGCCTCGACTTTGGTTGCCATTTCAGCGATTTGGAAGGCGATCGCCTGGTGTTCGGCGATCGGCTTGCCGAAGGTGTGCCGTTGTTGGGCGTACCGTGCGGCGAGCTCGAACGCCCGGATGGCCACACCGACAGCTCTGGCCGACACATTGACCCGGCCGACTTCGATACCGTCCATCATCTGATAGAAGCCCTGCCCGGGGGCTCCGCCCAGAATGTCCTCGGCGCTGGCGGCGTATCCATCGAAGATCAGTTCGGTGGTGTCGATCCCCTTGTATCCGAGCTTGTCGATCTTGCCCGGGATCAGCAAGCCCGGCTTCACCTCGCCGAAACCGGTGGGCTTCTCGATCAGGAACGCCGTCAGATTGCGATGCGGCGCCTCGGCTCCCTCGTCGGTACGGACAAGCACAGCAACCAAACTCGAGCTGGCGCCGTTGGTCACCCACATCTTCTGGCCATCGATGGTGTAGTCGCCGTCGTTGCCCCGGGCGGCACGGGTGCGGATCGCAGCGACGTCGGATCCCAGCTCCGGCTCCGACATTGAGAACGATCCGCGAATCTCACCGGTGGCCATGCGCGGCAAGAAGCGTTGCTTCTGCTCGTCGGTGCCGTGCTGGCGCAGCATGTAGGCAACGATGAAGTGGGTGTTGAGCACTCCGGAGATGCTCATCCATCCGCGGCCCAGCTCTTCGATGCACAGGGCATAGGTCAACAGCGACTCGCCTAGACCGCCGTATTCCGGCGGGATCATCAAGCCGAACAGGCCCATTTCCCGCATCTGGTCGACGATGGCCTGCGGATAGGTGTCGGTACGCTCCAGTTCGGGCGCGTTCGGGATGACCTCCTTCTCGACGAATTGCCGGACAGTTGCGATGATCTCGTTCTGAATGTCGGTCAGGCCGATCGTCTGGGCGAGTTTGGTCATGAGAGGCCTTGTCTGTTGTCAGCGGGCAATCGTTTTGGCATCGGCCAGGCGAGCAACGTCGGCAGCGCTCAATCCCAACCCCGCGGTGAGCACATCAGCGGTGTCACCGCCGAGACGGGGCGCAGGCTCGCCGGCGAAATGGCTGCCGTCGAAGACGGTGGGCAGCCCGGGCGCCAGG
This sequence comes from uncultured Actinomycetota bacterium, assembly GCA_963762535.1. Lineage (GTDB taxonomy): Bacteria > Actinomycetota > Actinomycetes > Mycobacteriales > Mycobacteriaceae > Mycobacterium. The sequence goes on along the minus strand of CAVXKX010000017.1, from coordinate 183,970 downwards.
TACTCGCCCAGCCCGTCCTGGTGCAGCAACGAGAACAACGGATTCGCGGTGACTCGCTCATCGGCGGCGGTCTCGGCGAAGCTTCGGTAGCGCTCGAACAGCACGCTGGTGCCCGATAAGGCCCGGTGATCTCGTCGGCCGAGTGGTCGGCGAACCACGTCGCGAACAATCCGCTGAGCACCCGACGGTAGCGGTATCGCACTCCCTCGTCGCCGAAGTCCGCGTTCAGTGAGTCGGCCAGCGCGGAAACGGCTGCACCGCAACCGGATACCGTGACAAGGTCCTGGAAGTGACGCTTGGTCAGAGTCACCACCATGAACGCGGCGCCGTCGCGGCTGGTGAAGTCCTGACCGTACTGACCATAAATCGCATTGCCCAGGCGCTCGCGTTGCGTCCCGTTGACCTGTGGCTCGGTCAGCAGTCCAAGGTTGCCGGCGGTCGCCAGCGCGACGTCTTCCAGCGGGAGGCTGATCTGGGCGCCGGCCCCGGACCGGTCACGTCGGCGCACCGCTGCGACGACGGCGAGCGCGGCGTAGAGGCCGCAGCAGACGTCCCAGGCCGGTAGCACATGGTTGATTGGGCCGGCGTGATCCGGCGGGCCGGTGACCAAGGGAAATCCGGTTGCCGCGTTGACCGTGTAGTCGACACCGGTGGACCCGTCGTGGCGGCCCAGCACTTGAAGATGAATCAGGTCCGGACGCTTGACGACCAGCGTGTCATAGGACAACCAGGGCAGGCCCGCGGCGTTGGTCACCACAATGCCGTCGCCTTCGACGACCAGCCGCTGCACCAATTCCTGCCCATCGGCGGAGCGCAAATCGATGGTGGCTGAACGCTTTCCCTTGTTGAGACCGGTCCAGTAGATTGACGTGCCGTCAGTGGTGAGGGGCCATCGGTTCGTGTCCGACGCACCGCCGATGGGGTCGACGCGAATCACCTCGGCGCCCAGTTGGCGCAAGGTCATTCCGCATAACGGCACCGCGACGAAGCTGGACACCTCGATCACTGTGAGACCGCCTAGCGGAGTGGTCATTACGGTTTCACCCGTTCGAAAATCGCTGCGAGACCCTGTCCCCCGCCGATGCACATGGTTTCCAGTCCATAGCGACCGTCGCGACGGTGAAGTTCGCGGGCCAGCGTTGCCAGCATTCTGCCGCCGGTGGCGCCGACCGGGTGGCCCAGCGAGATTCCGGATCCGTGCACGTTCGTGCGCTCGTGGTCGGCGGCGCCGAAGTCCCACTCTCGCATCACGGCAAGCGCTTGCGCGGCGAATGCTTCGTTGAGTTCGATCAGGTCGATGTCGCTCAACTGCAGTCCGGCTTTGGCAAGTGCACTGCTGGTGGCCGGCACCGGGCCGATTCCCATCACGTTGGGGGCCACGCCCGCGGTGGCCCACGACACCAACCGCACCAGTGGAACGAGGCCGAGTTCCGCGGCTCGCTCTGCGGTGGTCACAAAACACATGGACGCCGCATCGTTCTGGCCGCTGGCATTGCCGGCTGTCACCGTAGCGCCTGGATCATCCTTGAGCAGAACGGGTTTGAGCTGGCTCAGCGATTCGACCGTGGTGTCCGCGCGCGGATGCTCGTCGGTGTCGATCACTTCCTCGCCGCGACGAGTCCGCACGGTGACCGGGATGATCTCTTCGGCCAGAACGCCGTTCTTTTGCGCGGCCACCGCGCGTTGGTGTGACCTCACCGCGAGCTCGTCCTGCTCTTGACGTGAGATGCCGTATTGACGGCGCAGGTTCTCCGCGGTCTCCAGCATTCCGCCGGGAACCGGATAGTGGCGACCACCCGCGGTGGTCCGACCCCGCGCCAGTCCGTCGTGGAGGTGCACGCCGTTGCGCGGTGGCCCCCATCGCATGTCGGTGGAATAGAACGCGACGTTGCTCATGCTCTCCGCGCCGCCCGCGACCACGAGATCGTTGTCGCCGGCCTGAACTTGCAGGCACGCCTGGATGACTGCCTGCAGTCCCGATCCGCAGCGACGGTCGAGCTGCATGCCGGGAACCGTGACCGGCAGCCCGGCGTCAAGCCCGACGACGCGTCCGATCGCGGGAGCCTCGCTGTTCGGGTAGCAGTGGCCGAGAATGACGTCTTGCACCGCGTCCGGCGGGACGCCTGTCCGGTCGAGGAGCCCGGTGAGCGCGGCGACGCCGAGCTGGACTGCGCTTTGGGATTTGAACATTCCGCCGTAACGCCCGATCGGCGTCCGAACAGGCTCGCAGATCACCGCTTCGCGACTGCTCACAGGTGCCTGCCGCCGGTCACCTCGAGAACGGTCCCGGTCATGTACGACGACAGATCGCTTGCGAGGAACAGCGCAACGTTAGCGACCTCCTTGGGCTCGCCGGCTCGTCCCATCGGGACCTCTGCGACCTTCGCGTCCCAAATCCGTTGCGGCATGGCCTCAGTCATCGCCGACCTGATCAGCCCGGGTTGTATCGCATTGACGCGCACACCGAGGTGGGCGAGCTCCTTGGAAGCTGCCTTGGTCATTCCGACGATGCCGGCCTTGGCCGCCGAATAGTTCGTTTGGCCCACCATGCCGACCTTCCCGGAGATCGACGACATGTTCACGATCGCGCCGCTCTTGTTCTCCCGCATGACCGCAGCGGCCTTGCGCAGCCCGTTCCAAGTTCCTTTCAGGTGAACGGCGATCACCTGATCGAACTGCTCTTCGGTCATCTTTCGCATCGTCGCGTCGCGAGTGATACCGGCGTTGTTGATCATGATGTCCAGCGCGCCGAATCCGTCCACCGACGCACCGATCAGCGCATCGACGTCATCCGAGGACGTCACGTCGCAGCGCACCGCCAGAGCCACGCTGTCGCCGCCCAGCTTGGCGGCCGCTTCCTGCGTCGCCTCGAGATTCACGTCGCCGAGCACCACCCGCGCGCCCTCGTCGACGAAGCGCTGTGCGATGGCCAAGCCAAGACCCTGGGCTCCACCTGTGACGACTGCGGTCTTACCACTCAACAACGACACACGATCACCGTCCTCCTGTTTAGTAACCCGACCACCACACATCGGGGCGTTATCGAACATGATATTTCATATATGATCGCCCGCAAACGCCGATCCCCCGGGTCCCGCGCTGTAGCGCGCCCGAGATGCCGAACAAGATCGATCGAACCGCCGAAGAAGGAGCGTTGATCCGTGCCCACCGCTGTCGTCGACGACGACGACTTCCAGCAGATCCTCGCGCAGACCCGCCGATTCGTCCGCACCGCCGTCGTGCCGCGTGAGCAGGAAATCCTCGCGAACGATCGGGTGCCGGACGATCTTCGCGACCAGGCCAAGGACATGGGCCTGTTCGGCTACGCCATTCCTCAGGAGTGGGGCGGGTTGGGGCTCGACATCACCCAAGACATCGAATTGGCCATGGAGCTCGGCTACACCTCGCTGGCATTGCGGTCGATGTTCGGCACCAACAACGGCATCGCCGGCCAGGTCCTGGTCGGGTTCGGCACCGACGAGCAGAAGGCCACCTGGCTGGAAGCGCTCGCATCCGGGAAGATCGCCTCGTTCGCGCTGACCGAGCCAGGCGCGGGATCGAACCCGGCGGGATTGCGCACCAAGGCAACTCGTGATGGTGCGGACTGGGTGATCTCCGGGGAGAAGCGATTCATCACCAACGCTCCGGTCGCAGATCTGTTCGTGGTCTTCGCGCGGACCCGCCCTGCCGACGACGCCGGGCCGGGCATCGCGGTGTTCCTGGTCCCAGCGGACGCGCCCGGAGTCGAGGTGGGCCCAAAAGACGCCAAGATGGGACAGGAAGGCGCCTGGACTGCCGACGTTCGCTTCACCGATGTCCGGGTGCCGGAATCTGGGTTGGTCGGCGGAAGCGAGGACATCGGCTACCGGGCGGCGATGACCTCGCTGGCGCGCGGGCGGATTCACATCGCAGCGCTCGCGGTGGGGGCCGCTCAGCGGGCCCTGGATGAATCCGTCGCGTATGCGGCCACCGCCACTCAGGGCGGCAACGCGATCGGCAGCTTTCAGCTCGTGCAGGCGATGCTGGCCGATCAGCAGACCGGCGTGATGGCCGGTCGCGCGCTCGTGCGTGACGCTGCCCGGCTATGGCTGACCGATCAGGACCGTCGGACAGCCCCCTCGGCAGCCAAGCTGTTCTGCACCGAAATGGCCGGCAAGGTAGCCGATCTCGCGGTGCAGATCCACGGCGGCAGTGGCTATATGCGCGAAGTGCCGGTGGAGCGCATCTACCGTGACGTGCGCCTGCTTCGACTGTACGAGGGCACCAGCGAGATCCAGCGACTGATCATCGGCTCGAACCTGGTCAGGGCGGCTCAGCGCACGCAGTGACCAACCGGTATCGTCCCCGTTACAGTGGCCTTTACGATATGGAGCGCACATGACCGGTCGGCTCACGGACAGGGTGGCATTCATCACCGGCGCTGCGCGGGGACAAGGTCGCGCGCACGCGGTGCGAATGGCCCGCGAAGGCGCCGACATCATCGCGGTCGACATCGCGGGCAAGCTTCCGTCGTGTGTGCCCTATGACTCGGCGACCCCGGAAGACCTGGCCGAAACCACCCGGCTCGTCGAAGCCACCGGTCGTCGAATCATCGCCTCGGAAGCCGACGTTCGTGATTTCGACGGCTTGCGTGAGACCGTGAACGCCGCGGTCGCGGCCCTCGGCCGTCTCGATGTCATCGTCGCCAATGCCGGCATCTCGGCGCCGCAGGTGTGGGACGAGATCACGCCCGAATCATTCCGCGATGTATTGGACGTCAACGTGACCGGCGTCTGGAACACGGTGATGGCCGGCGCCCAGCACATCATCGACGGCGGGCGCGGCGGATCGATCATTCTGACCAGCTCGGCGGCAGGGCTGAAGATGCAGCCGTTCATGATTCACTACACCGCCAGTAAGCACGCCGTCACCGGAATGGCACGCGCCTTCGCGGCGGAACTGGGCCGGCATTCGATCCGGGTGAACAGCGTGCATCCCGGGCCGGTCAACACCGCGATGGGAAGCGGAGACATGGTCGCCGCAGTGGCGAGCGCCAACGAGTCCATCCCGCAGATGGCCAACGTGCTCACACCGTTTTTGCCCAGCTGGGTCGCTGAGCCTGAGGACATCGCCGACGCGGTGTGCTGGCTGGCCAGCGACGAATCGCGATACGTCACCGCGGCGGCGGTACCGGTCGATCAAGGTTCTACGCAGTACTGATCCGCGGTCCGCGGCCCCGGGTCAGGTCGCTGTCGCCTGCTCGGACGCGTACTGGCCGACGAGATCCAGTGAGCCCAGCTCGCGGATCGCCTGACAGCCCCGCGACAACATGGTGAGCACCATGTCGTCACCCCGGTCGGTGGCCGTGGCGAACGCGAACCCCAGCGCCGAGATCAACACCGTCTGCGTCATGCCGAGTCGATAATCCTGCCAACAGGTTTCACGGTCGTAGCCCGCGACGCCGTAACCATCAAGGGCACGGTGATATTCGTCGACGAGATCCTTCTCGATCGCGGCGCGCAGCTCCGGCTTGAGGCTTGTTGCGGTGAAGTATGCGAGATCGCGGGCCGGCAGACCCACCCCGAGTGTCTGCCAATCCACCACCGTCACCCCGGATCCGTCGGGGAGGAACAGCAGGTTGTCGAGTCGGTAGTCGCCGTGTAGCAGGGCGAAGCGGTCCCGCTCGGCGAGCAGCCATGGCGTCACCAAACCCATTGCCGCGGTGAAGGTCTCCCGGTCGGCTGCGCTCATGCGGTCACCGAGTTTGTCCAGCGTGATGTCGGCGCTCATCCGCGCGACCTCGCCAAGGCCGTTGGCCGACGCTTCATCGGGCCGGGCGAACGCGATCCCGGGGAAGTCCAGCCATACCGGGTCGCACCAACTCGGCCCGTGCAGCCCGGCCAACGCCTTCACGGCGAGCCGCGCTTCGTGCTCTCCGCAACCCGCGATCTGATCGCCTTGCACCGCGGGCGCCTGGTCGGCCAGAAGCAGTGCATAATCCATTGCGTCGTCGCTGATCTCGCAGTAGAAGCACTGCGGGGTCGGCACCTTCACGTGGCCGACGACACCGGTGTAGAAGGCGCATTCGCTGCGGTAGCCGATGGTCACCCGGTCCCGCACGGTGTCGTCCTGAGCGGGCAGTTTGATCACGAAGGTGTCGGGCAAGCTGCTCGCGCCGGTATAGGTCACCGAGACCCGGTAGGTCGCTCCGGTCTGGCCGGTGCCGATGCCGATCACGTCCACGCCGGACAGCGGCACCGGTTTGTCGCCACCGAGCACGACAGAGAGCCACTCGGCGGTGATGTCATCGGGGTATCGGGGAATCCGCATCGAGATACTGTAAGCCATTCGGCATGATCGTCTCGCCGCATGCAAAAGTCGAATACCCAGCGTCGCGGGTCTGGGCGGGCCTAAGCTCGCTGCACTTACTCGCTGCAGGGGTGATCACCATGAAGATGAATGCCGCGGTTCTGTGGGAGTTCAACGCGCCATGGAGCGTCGAGGAAGTGGACCTTGACGGCCCGCAGGACGGCGAGGTCCTGGTGTCGTTCGAGGCCGCCGGGCTCTGCCACTCAGATCACCATGTCCGCACCGGCGACCTTCCCGTTCCGCTGCCCATCGTCGGTGGGCATGAGGGGGCTGGCATCGTGCAAGAGGTTGGCCCCGGCGTGCGGGACGTGAAGGCCGGCGACCATGTAGTGGCGTCTTTCCTTCCGGCGTGCGGGCGCTGCCGTTGGTGTGCGAGCGGCCATCAGAATCTGTGCGACCAGGGCGCGATGCTACTGGCCGGCACCCAGCTCGATGGGACGTATCGACGTCGGTCCCGGGACCGAGATGTGGGCGCCGCATGCTTTTTGGGCACTTTCGCCCAGTACGGCACCGTGCCCGACAGCTCGATCGTCAAGATCGACGATGACATTCCGCTCGCGCGTGCCTGCCTGCTTGGCTGCGGGGTCACCACCGGATGGGGATCAGCAGTCAACACCGCCAAGGTGAGCCCGGGCGACACCGTCGTGGTGATCGGCTGCGGCGGCATCGGTAGCGGCGCCATCCAGGGCGCGCGGCTGGCAGGGGCGGAAAAGATTGTGGTGGTCGATATCGTAGATAGCAAACGGGACAAGGCCTTTGTATTCGGAGCGACTCATTTCTGCACTTCTGTGGCTGAGGCCACCGCTTTGGTCGGCGACCTGACGCATGGTGTGATGGCCGACTCGGCCGTGCTGACTGTTGGGGTTGCCGAGGGCCACATGATCGGTGAGGCGCTGGACATCGTCCGCAAGGGCGGGGCTGTGGTGCTGACAGCGCTGGCATCGATCACCGACGTGACGGCGACCCTCCCGATGGCGATGTTCACGCTGTTTCAAAAACGGCTGCTGGGCAGTCTTTACGGCGAGGCCAACCCGCGCGCCGATATTCATCGACTGCTGAGTCTCTACCGCGAGGGCAAGCTGTTGCTCGACGAGACCGTGACCGCCGAGTACAAACTCAACGATATCAACGAGGCCTACGACGATATGCTGGCTGGCCGCAATATTCGCGGCGTTATCATCCACGACCATTGAGTGGAAGCACGCCTGGTCAGGTAGCCAGTCGACGACGCAAAACCGTCGATCCTGGCCCGGCGAGTGCGTCCAGCAACGCCGTGCGGCCGCAGACGCTCATCATCAGAGCGGCCACCGGCCCGGTGACCTCCGCGCCGTCGCGCCATGAGCGGCTTATATCGTTAGCGGACAGTCGAATTCCGCGCAGCCGTCCCAGAGGTATAAAACCGATCGGCCACCGCCCGGTGAGAAAGTCCATCGCCGACTCCACGTGCTGGACATCGGGCTCAAACGGCAGACCGAGCGCGATCCGGACGTCACCGCTGTGCACCACGATGTCGGCGAGCGGACCGCGTGGGCCGAACAACGGTGAGGAGACCGGCCGGTCGGCGTGCTCACGCAGAGCGGCGACGATCTCCGCCGATCGGCGCCTGCGCCCGGCGTCGCGCAAGTTCGTCGATCCCACGACTCAGGCTCCCGCACCGGATCGCCATCGCAAGAAATCCCGGCATCCCGTCGCACACGGTGCTCACCACATGCGCGGCGACTGTCTTGACATCCCAGCCCGCGCACAGGCTCGGTGTCGCGAGCTGCGCGTCGTCGAGGGCGTTGATCAGGTTCGCGAACTCGCGCCGCTGGTCTGCGACAGCGGCATGAAACGAATTGATCATCGGCCCCGGCCACCGCTACTCCCCGCTCGCCGGAGTCCAGATGTGGGTGGGGTCCGACCGTCCGCGCAGCATCGTCTCGCTGTCAGACACCCAATGGGCACGTTCGCCCGCGGCGGCGCGGTCAATTGCCGCGGCTGAACTCACGATCCGCTGCTCGAGAGTTTTGGCGAAGTCCGCCAGGCGGGCGGCCTCGTTGACCGCGTCCCCGACAACGGTGTATTCGTAACGGTTTTCGGCTCCGATGTTCCCGGCGAACACCGGCCCGGCCGATACACCGATCCCGAAGTCGACCTGTGGCAGTCTCTGCAGTTGGCTGTGCAGCAGTCGCGCGGTGGCCAGTGCTGCCGATGCGCAGTCATCGTGGGCCAGCGGCGCCCCGAAGACGGCCAATACGGCATCGCCCTGGAATTTGTTGATCAGCCCGCGGTGATCGTCGACGGCGCTGACCACGATGCGAAAGAAGTCGTTGAGTACCCGGGCCACCTCTTGCGGAGGCCTGGTCGCGGCCAACGTCGTCGAGCCGACCACGTCGATGAACAGAATTGCCGCCTCGCGTACATCGCCGGACAGTGAGGTGCCCTCGTGAATCGCGCGTCGGGCCACGTCGGCACCGACATGGCGGCCGAACAGATCTCGCAATCGGTCGCGCTCCGCGATTCCGGTGACCATCCGATTGAATCCGTCTTGCAGGCGGCCGATTTCAGACTTTTCGTAGACGCCGACGGCCGTGTCGATCTTGCCCCGCTCGACGTGCGCCATCGCATCGACGACCTCGCACACCGGATCCGAAATCGACCGGGCCGTCATGATCATCACCGGAAGTCCAATAAGGATCGCGACCAGCGTCACCATCAGAATGGGCGTCTCGATCGATCCGGTCTTCTGAATGATCCAGCCGTTCGAGCGGGTCAACACCAGACCGGCGATCGCCAGGCATGGCAGGCCGCTTCCCAACAGCCACATGCCGAGAAGCCGGGTAAGCACACCGGGCGCGGCCACGAGGCCCTCGCTACCTTGGGTGGCCGCCAGCATGATGGGGCGAAGGGAGCGCTGAGTGAGCAGCAAGCTCAGAGTCGCGGCCGCGGTTCCGCCGAAGACGATCGCCAGCAGAGTCGGGATCCACAGGGCCGCAATGCCGTCGAGATTCAGCAGCAGGTAGGTGATGCCGCTGGCCGACCACACCACGGCCAAGATCATCGACTGCCGTACGAGCAGACGCATCGCCGATCTGCGCTGCTCGGAATTCGGTTGTCGCCCGCCAACGAACCACCGCAGCATCGGAACGAGATTCGCGATACCGCCGGCAGCGACGGCTACGGTCCCGAGCACGACGATGATCACCGCGGTGATCAGGCTGGTCGGCGCGAAATACGCCCTGGCGTTGCCCGCGAATTGGCCGTGCAGTGGGATGACGATCGCAGCGGCATCGGCGGTACCGAGCAGGTGACCGCACGCCAGGCCGGCCGCATAGCGAATCGCCATGTTACGGCCGGTCGTGCGCTGCTCTTCGTGCGGCGTCGGTCACGGGAACAAAGGTAGCCCGCCGACGATGCGTGCCGGACTAGCGTGCGCCAGCCCGCGGGGTATCCCACGGACTTGATCTCGGTGTACTGGTCGAATCCGGCCACACCGTTCTGGCGGCCGACGCCGCTGTCCTTGTATCCGCCGAACGGTGTGTCGGCGCCATACGGTGCGCCGCCGTTGACGCCGATGAAGCCGGCCTTGATGCGCCGGGCGACGGCCAGCGAATGCTCCAGGGAGCCCGACATCACGTTGCCGGCCAAGCCGTACGGGCTGTCGTTGGCGATCCGGATCGCGTCCTCTTCGTCGTCGAACGGGATGACGGACAGCACCGGGCCGAAGATCTCCTCCTGGGCGATCGTCATCTTGTTGTCGACATCGGTGAAAAGCGTTGGCCGGACGAAGTATCCCTTGTCGAACCCGGTCTCCGCGCCGGGTCCGCCGACCAGCGCGGTCGCACCTTCCTCGACGCCCTTCTTGATGTAGTCCGTCACCCGGTCGAACTGTCGCTGCGAAATCACCGGCCCGCACAGGGTGCCGGGGTCCTGCGGGTCGCCGCAGGTGACGTTCTCGTAGATGCCCTTGAGGATCGCCACGCCCTCCTCGTAGCGAGACCGCGGCAACAGCATCCGGGTCGGGTTGGCGCAACCCTGGCCGGCGTGCATACATGGCGCGATGCCGATCGCGCAGGCCAACCCGAAGTCGGCGTCCTCCAGGACAATCGTGGCCGACTTGCCGCCGAGTTCGAGGAACAGCCGCTTCATGGTGGCCGCGCCCTTTTCCATGATCCGCTTGCCGACCACCGTCGACCCGGTGAACGAGATCAGGTCGACCTTCGGTGACAGCGTAAGCTCCTCGCCCACAAAGTGATCCGATGCGGTGACGACGTTGACGACGCCGGCCGGGATGTCGGTCTTCTCGGCGATGAGCCGGCCCAGGCGGGTCGCGTTGAACGGGGTGTTGGGCGCCGGTTTGAGGACGACGGTGTTCCCGGTGCCCAGTGCCTGACCCAGCTTGTTGATCGTCACCTCGAACGGGAAGTTCCACGGCACGATGGCGCCGACCACGCCGACCGGCTCCCGCCAGACCTTGATGGTGGTGTTCGCGCCGGTGAGGCTGATCACCCGGTCGCCGAGATCGGTCTCCCAGGCGTATTCGTCGATCAGTCGGGCCGGGTACTTCAGTCCGTCGGCCAGCGGGGCGTCCAGCTGCGGGCCGAAGGTGATGGCGCGGGGGGAGCCGACTTCGAGGATGAGTTCCTCGCGTAACTCCTCTTTCTCCGATTCGATCGCGTCGTGCAGCTGCAGCAGGCATCGCTGGCGCAACTTGTGGTTGGTCGACCAGTCGGTGTCGTCGAAGGCGCGGCGGGCGGCGTCGATGGCCCGGTGCATGTCCTCTTTCGACGCGTCGGCCACCTCCCCGAGTGACTCCTCGGTGGCGGGGTTGATGTTGGTGAAGGTGCCGGCCTGGCCGTCGACCAACTTGCCGTCGATCATCATCTTCGGCTCGAAGCGGACCTTTACAGTGTCAGTCATGTTTGTTGCGCTTTCGTAGTTGGGACGCTGAGCCAGCGCCGAGACGCAGGATACTATGGGAAGCCTTACCGGAAGATAGCCGGTTGGCAAGCCCGTGAGGGGGCGAACCAAGTGGATTTCTCATACCCACCCGAGGTGGAACAGGTCCGCAAGGAGTTGCGCGCCTGGCTGGCCGCGAATCTGACCGACGACGTCATTGCCGCTAACCGCGGTCGAGGTCGCGACGATGCGGCGTTCCAGACGCTGCGGGCATGGAACGCGACGATGGCCGATGCCGGTTGGGCCGCCGTCTCCTGGCCGCCGGAATACGGTGGTCGCGGCGCCGGGGTGCTCGAGCAGTTGGTCTGCGCGGAAGAAACCACCCGCGCACGGGTGCCGGTCCACCTGAACGTAATCGGGATGAACAACATCGCGCCGGCGATAATGCAGCACGGGACCGAGGCGCAGAAGCGCACCCTGCTCCCCCGGATGATGCGCGCTGACGACATCTGGTGCCAGGGCATGTCGGAACCGGAGGCCGGCTCCGACCTCGCCTCGCTACGCACCCGCGCGGTGCGCGACGGCGACCATTTCGTCGTCAACGGCCAGAAGATCTGGACCTCGCTGGGGCACCGGGCCCAGTGGTGCCAGCTTTATGTGCGCACCGACCCGGACGCTCCCAAGCACAAAGGCATCTCCTGCCTGATCGTCGACATGTCGTTGCCGGGCATCGAAGTTCGGCCACTTGTCACGCTGAGTGGCGAGGCAGATTTCGCGGAAGTGTTCTTCAACGACGTCCGGGTGCCGACCGATGCACTGCTCGGCGCGGAGAACGGCGGCTGGGGCATTGCCACCACCACGCTGAGTCACGAGCGGGCCGGTGCCGCGCGGCTTTACACCGAGATGCAGACGCGACTGGAGGAACTCGTCACCGATCTCGCCGATGTCCGGCTCAACGGCCGGCCTGTGCTCGAGGACCCCACGGCGTTACGGCGCTTGGGCGAAATCGCGGTACGCATCAAGTATCTCGAGGTCCTGTGCAAACGGTCGATCTCGGCGATCATGCACGGCGGCGACGCATTCGGGTCGGCGAGTTTGGCCAAATCGATCTGGGGTGAAGTCGGACAGGACATCGCCGCCCTGGCCTTCGACCTGATCGGTATGAATCCCGAAGGCCGCCGGTGGGCCGACTACCGCCTGACGTCGCGATCGCTGACCATCGCCGGCGGCACCACCCAGATCAACAAGAACATCACCGCCCAACGCGTTTTGGGGCTGCCGCGTTCATGAACCTCGAGTTGACCGACGAGCAGATCGCGCTTGCGGGACACCGTTCGGAGCTATCTCGCCGAACGGGCGTCGCTCGCCGAGCATGTCCGCCCGCTACTCGACGACGAGACCGGTACGACCGAGGCGGTGTGGCGAGGGTTGGCCGAACTTGGCGCCACCGGATTGCTCGTGCCACCGGAATGCGGCGGCGCCGGCATGACGATGGTTGAAGCCGGAATCGTCGCCGAAGAATTCGGGGCCGGACTGCATCCCGGGCCGTGGCTGTCCAGCGCCGTTGCTGCGACCCGTGCGCTGATGCGGTTCGAGGTCGCCAACGACCTGGCGACTCCACTTTTCACCGGAATCGCCGATGGCTCCACGATTGCGGCGGTGGGGCCGTTGCAGGGCGCACGCCCGAACGTGATCCGACACGGCGACGGCGTTGCGCTGCGCGGTGAGGTCGACAACGTATGGGATGTCGGCGCCGCCCACGTGCTACTCGTGGTAGCCGATGATCCAGACGGCACAGGGCTTTTCGCGGTCCAGACGGCAGCGCCCGAGATCGACGGCACGCTGCAGCCCGGGATTGACCAGACGCGCAAGCGTTTTCGTGTCCGTCTTGACGACGCACCCGCTCAACGCCTGGCGATCGGTTCCCCTGATGTCATCGAGGCGTTGATCGATGACGTGACCATCGCCTGGGCCGCTGACGCGCTCGGTGCGGCGCGAGCAGTGCTGAACCTCGTCGTCGAATACGCCAAAGTGCGGCGCCAATTCGGCCAGCCGATCGGCGCCTTCCAGGCGGTGCAGCACCTGTGCGTCGACATGTATGAAGCCGTGGAGCTTGCCCGCAGCGGAGTCATCCATGCGCTGTGGGCCGCGGATGCCGGAAGCCGCGACGAGCGACATGCCGCCGCGATGCGGACGAAGGCATTCGCCGGCCGGCTTGCCGCCGTCGGCGACACCGCCATCCAGGTGTTCGGCGGTATCGGTTACACCTGGGAGCACGATGCGCACCTTTATCTCAAGCGTTTGCTGAGCTGGAGTGCGTTCCTGGATGGCTCTGACCGCTACCTCGTGCAACTCGGTGCGCAATTCGCCGAGTCCGTTCTGCATTGACGGTTGCGGGCCTCCTGGTAGCGTCAAACCAAATATTGGGTCGCCTATCTCCCGTGCATCGCTTGAGATGGCGACCGAGAAGGCGCCCGGGTAGCCGGTGGGAGCTGCGGAGGTGTCGTGGGGCTTCAGCAACCGTCCGAGCCTGCAGCGATACAGCAGCCTGCCCGCCTAGACTTGCCCGATGCCGATTCGTCGGTCCGGTCCGACAGTCGCCGGACATCCTCGCGTGACGCCGCGGGAACGCGGCGCCGCCAAACGCATCCCCGATTCCACAGCGGGGGGCGGCGGGGCTTACGACGACGGCACTCGTCGCACCGAAATCCTGCACACGGCGGCGTCATTGATCGCCTCGTCGGGGCTGCGCACGTCCGTGCAAGAGATCGCCGACGCGGCGGGCATCCTGCCGGGAAGCCTTTACCATCACTTCGAATCGAAGGAAGCGATTCTTGTCGAGCTGGTCCGGCGGTACTACGCCGACCTGGACCGCATCGGCGAAGTCGCCCACGAGAAGCTGGACGAGGTCGACTCGCGCGCTGTCGCGGACCAGATCGTCGGGCTGGGATCTGCGATCGCGCGCTGCGCCGTGCAGCACCGCGCGGCGCTGCAGATGTCGTTCTACGAGGCGCCCAGCGCCAACCCCGAACTCGTCGAACTCCTGAAGAACCCCCCGAGCGCCGTCCAGCAAGCGATGCTGCAGACGTTGCGCGCGGGTAGGTGGAGCGGCTTCATCAGGTCCGACATCGATCTGGTGACGTTGGCCGACCGCATCTGCCAGACGATGATGCACGTTGGCCTCGACATCATCAGGCACACCGGCGCGCCAGATCAGACCGCGGTCGTCATGTGCCGGATCATGTTGCACGGTCTGGCCAGTCGGCCCTACAGCGATCGGCAGCTGAACGGCTCCAGCGCTTTCGCGGCTGCCGAGGAAGCCATCAAGACGTGGGCCGACGAGAACGACTCCGAGGCAGGCGACAAAGGCGCGCACGTCCGTTCGGTCGCGCGAGCCGAGTTCGGCCGCAAAGGCTATGAGGTCACCACGATCCGCGACATCGCTGCCGCGGCCGGTCTGGGCACCGGCACGGTCTATCGGCTGATCGGGTCGAAGGACCAACTTCTTGCCTCGATCATGGAGTCGTTCGGCAAGAAGGCCGGCGGCGGCTTTGCCAGCGTGCTGCGCACCGACGCCACACCGGTGGAGAAGCTGGACGCACTGAGTTGGGTCAACATCAACGCGCTCGACCAGTTTCCCGACGAGTGGAAAATCCAGCTCGCGTGGATGCGCCAGTCGCCGCCCGACACACCCAATCCCGGCTTGGCGTTCACCATGCGGTTGCGCCAACTGCGGGCGTTGTTGTCCGATGGAATCGAGTCGGGCGATATCCGGATCGAGGACTCGCCGTCGCTGTCGATGCTGGCGCGCTACGTGATGGACATCTTGTGGATGCCGGAAAACATCGTCCGCGCTCAGGGCAAGCACGCAGCGCTGCTCAATGCGCGCGACACGCTGGTTCGCGGTGCTGCCAAACGTGACACTTCTGGCCAAATCTGACAACCAAAATTTCGGATACTCACCGGTAGACGCGTTCGTCTGCGCATACTTGCGGGGTGCGTTGTGCCGGAGCCCGTGTCATGGACTCCGCTCACCGGCTCATCGACTGGTAGACCAAACATCTGTTCCATCGCGAGCCTTACTGTTGGCGCCGCCAAGAGAGGATTGAAATGACTGGTATCGAGCAGTTCCGCTATGACGGCAAGCGGGCGTTGGTCGTCGGAGGTGCCACCGGAATGGGCGCCGCCGCGGCCAAGATCGTCGGTGACCTCGGAGCCGAGGTCATCAACCTGGACTACGCCCCGGTGGAACCAGGGCTCGGCCGCGGAATCCAGGTCGATCTTCGCGACCCGGCGTCGATCGATAGCGCGCTCGAGCAGGTCGGTGGGCCGATTGATGCGCTGTTCTCGGCTGCCGGCATCGCCGACGGTCCCGACCTGATGAAAATCAACTTCATCGGCCACCGGCACGTGATCGACCGGCTGATCAACAACGGTCAGATCAACCGCGGCGGGGCCATCTGCTTCATCTCCTCGGTGGCGGGCATCGGCTGGGAAACCGATCTGCCGCGGCTGCAAGAGTTTCTGGCCACCCCGGACTTTGAGTCGGCGGACGCCTGGAGCAAGGCGCACGAGTCCGACAATTTCGGCCACTACGGCACCAGCAAGCAGGCGATCAACGCCTACGTCGCAACGCACGCATTCCCGTTCCTGGCCAAGGGAATCCGGATCAACGCGATCTGCCCCGGCCCGACCGACACACCGCTCGCCCGGGCCAACGCCGACCTGTGGCTGTCGTTTGCGCAGGACTACCGCGAAGCCACCGGCACCGCGACGCACACGCCCGAGCAGATGGGCAACGTGATGGCGTTCCTCAACAGCGACGCCGCCGCCGGGATCAACGGGGTGACGCTCCTGGTCGACTACGGACACGTCAGCTCGTCCAACACCGGGACATTCGCCGCCGGCAAGCCGATCATCGACTTGCTGATGGGCCGGGTGTCGCTCGGGTAGCTCTTGGCGCACGTTTGCTCCCCGGGACGCGCGTGGACTGATAAACAAAGTGGTGCGAACTGAACGTGCGTGCGTCAGGAGGTGTCCGGTGGGGCAACGACTTATCACTGCAGCCGTGAGCGCGGTGCTCGTGGCGGCATCGTTCTCGGGGTGTTCTTCCCAGGACAACAAGGCGACCCAGAAGACCGCGCACATCACCGTCGACAACAAAAGTCGCACCTCGCACGCGGTCACCTGCAACCAGGTCAACTGGTTGCTGACGGCGAACATCAGCGCAGCCCCCGCGAACGTGAAAGTGCTTCTTCGGTTGGATCCCGAGAAGCCCACTGTCGAATCGGTCGACTTTGACAACTTCGTCGGCTTCTCCGGCGTGTCCAATTCCGGGGCCGGCGAGTCGAAGATCCGCGTCGCCAACGACACCTACACGATCACGGGCACCGCAGTCGGAACTCAGGTCGGTGATCCGCGCATCTCGGTGACGGCTCCGTTCACCGTCGAAGTGGGCTGCTGAACGCTGACGAGGTCGGAACCCCGTCGGCTACTCAATTTCTTCGTCCGGTGGTGGCTGAAGCTCTTGAGCGGGTGGCGACTTCTTCAACCACGCCCTCATCCTGAGCAGTGGGCTGACCACAATGCCGGTAGCCAACAAGATCAGCAGGACGATGATCACGGCGTTCACATCGTCAATGGTGACAGGTCCGGCCAATTTAATCCCGGCCTCATTTCCGAATTTGACGCAGGTGATGAAATACATGTGTTGCCAATGTTGTAAAAGTTGTCAGATTTACCGTCCGGGGTAATTCGCCCAATCTCTGTTCACCCAGCTCAGTGGGCTGATATCGGCACAAATGCGACGACATGACGTTTGAAGATGTTGTCGGCGGGCTATTGCAACGTGCAAGCGTTGCTGACTCGCAGCGAGTTCGCGCTCGAACGCGGAGAAGAAAAGAAGGAGCTCATCGTGAAGTACGCGACAACGATTATGAAGACGGCGATCGGCGCCGCAGGCATTGCTGCCATCGGCTTTGCCACCGCCGGAAGCGCTTCGGCCGCGCCGAACATTCAAGGCTTCGGCACCAGTGAACCGCTGATCGACGGGCCGATGATCACCAACTACACGGTCAGCAACTTGCAGCCCAGCAATATCGCCATCCCCGGATTCACTCCGAAGGGCACGCTGTATCAGGCCGACGTCACCGCCCGCTCGGACGGCGGGGTCGTCACCCCACAGGTCCGCGACTTCAGCGCCCGCGGTCCCAACGGTCAGACGTACAAGCTGATCGACAATGTCTCGGTCCCGAACGGCCTCAACCCGGCGCCCATCGCGCAGGGCAGCGAGTCGAAGGGCACGCTGTACTTCGACGTGACGGGTGCGCCGCCGAACGGCGTCGTCTACAACGACGGATTGCAAGACATTCTGATGTGGACGTCGAACGTGCCCGGGACTTCGCAGTCGGGCCAGCCCGGAGCGACTGTGCCCGGGAGCTCGCCATCAGGCCAGCCCGGAGTGACGGGACCTGGTGAGCCGGGTGACTCCGGCCCTGCACCGGGCGCGCTTCCGGCGCCGGCAACCAACACCTAAGCCGATTGCATTGTCGCCCTTCGCCACTCGAGTGGCGAAGGGCGACTTTCTTTTAACGAGGCTCCGGCTGGAACGCCCCGAGCGGTTGCGCGAGCGCTAAAGCGGTCCCGGTCCCGATCGGGCCGATGCGATCGAACAGCGTTGCCGCGCCCGTACCCACGCCGTCATTGCCATAATGGGTCTGCGCCGCCAGACCGATATATTCTCCCTCGGGTAGCCGGCTGATTGCCACGGTGTAGTCGGCATTGATGTAGCGCAATCCTGCTGTGCCCCAATGCGTCAGCGAACTGATGATGTCGCCGGCGAAGGCCGCACGCGCAAACGGCGTGAGCGGGTGGCCCGCCACCATCGGACGAAACAGCCGCGCCCAGGCAAACTTTTGTACACCGGGTTGCTCCCATTCACGTGGCGGCATTCCCGGGGTGCCGTCGTCGGAGTTGGCGCTGTAGGTCCAGATGTCGAATGGCATTTCTGGTTCGATTGGCCCGGCGTCACGGCGCCGGCGGTATGGCCACCGCCCCCGACCACACCTGACCTTCGGGATGCGCGCCGCGACGCAAGAACAGCGCGCTCGCCCTCGCCACCGCTCGGCCGTGCTGCAACATCGCGGCGTCGACGAGTTTGATCCGGCGGCCCTCGCGTTGGACCGATATCTCGATTGACACCGGTTCGATAGGCACCGGCCGCAGCAGGTCAACTGTCAGGCGAGCGGGCTGAAGGTCGTCGCCGCCATGACGATCCAGTGCCCAGCCCAGCAGACCGCCGACGATCTGACCGCCCATCGTCGCGCCCCACGGTCCACGGGTCATCGTTCCCGGCACATAGGAGCCGCCGTCGGCGGTGAAGAATGCGTCCACCCGCTCATGTTAGGGAGCGCGGATCTGTGGACTCACCGCTCGAGGGAGCCGGATTTGTGCGGGCGGAGGGATTCGAACCCTCTACAGCTATCCCTGTCAGGGGCCAAAATAGTGGTCTAGCTGCGCATATAGGTCACGGTCCTTAACGCTAGTTATCTGTTACTCCCGGAATTTTGTGGGATCCTTGTGGGTGCGGACACCGCCGACAGTCGTTTGCTGGCGTTAATTCCGGCTATGGGGACCGATGTCACATGTCATGACGTAGGACATTGTGGCACCATGATGTCATGACACAGCCACAGACAAACACCAAGTTCGCAGGCGTGACAGTTCGCCTGCCGGTAGAACTGGCCGACGCACTGAAGAACTATGCATTCGTGACCGACACATCGGCCAACGAAGTGATTAAGCGTGCGCTAGCCGAATACCTCAAGGTCAATGGCCGGTCTGAGATGATCCGCGCCGCCTTTGACCGCGTAGTGGAGCAGCACAAAGTCGCGCTGGACAAGCTAGAGAGCATGTAAGTTGACCGTTTATCTCACCGCAAATGATGTTCTGATGATTAACGAACGACTTTGCGGGCCAGATCATTTGCGCGATTTTGGAACACTTGATAGCGCCGTTCATCGCCCGCAGTCGAGCGCGTTCGGCGAAGATGCGTTTCCGACTATCCATGAAAAAGCAGCGGCGCTGCTACATGCACTGGCCCGCAATCACCCGTTTGTTACCGCTAACAAGCGCACAGCCTGGACGGCTACGGCCATGTTCTACCTGGTCAACGGGTATAACATGCCCGCCGAAGCTGGTGAGGTAATCGGGCTTACCAACGATGCCGCCGAAGGACTGCAAGGTGTAGCCGACATCGCTGCCACCCTGAAATCGTGGGCGCAGTTGTTCGACACCTCAGATGAGTGGATTGACGAAGAAGATGAGCCGGGGCGCGCTGGTAAGCACCACCGGCCTGGTGAATGACGAAAGGTTGGCCTATGAAACTTATTGCCGCACTGCTGTTTATCATAGCGTCCGCGTCAATTACCCACGCTGACAACACAACTGACACGATCTGCCAGCAGTCCACGAACTTTGGGCTCTCGCCCGGTCAGATAGCCGACAACCTGCACAGCGGCCAGCCATCCATGCCGGAATTTCGGCAACGGGGAACCGTGCTCAACACCTTGGGCGATTGCGACCAGCCATGACCAAGCGCCGTCCGATTGCCGTGGTCAAAACCGAGGGCAAAACCCGCGAGCAAATGAAGGCCGAGGCACGCGAGGCGATGCGCCAGCACTTCGCCAAGCCGCCCGACGCCGATGACTCAGACGCCGATTCCTGAGCCTCTAACGCCTCTCGCTTTGCTGGCCGGTCAGCACCCGCCGTTTGTCGCGGATGAACAGAAACGGCAGGGCCACCACTAAAGCGGCACCGAGCAGCGCCGCCGTGTGTGGTGAGCCATTCAGGCCCAGACCGACCAGCAGTGCGCCCACCCATGCCACCGTGGCGGCGTAGCAGGCCCATAGGTAGCCGATGCGCCGCCTGGTCAGCCAGTAGCCCCACAGGATCGCGACAGCGAACATGCCGACCAGCACCACCACCCACAGGATGCCGTTCATGTCATCCATCATCGCGCAAACGTGCCGCACACCGAAGGCGAACCGGCGACAATGGGCGCATGAAAGTCCTTCGCAAGCCCGCCGACGACGGCTCGACGTGTCCGCAGTGTGGGACACCGATGGAACAAACCATGATCACGATGCAACGCATGGACGGCAGTCGCCGCGAGGAACCGATTCAGGATTGGTCAGCACCGGAGTGCCCCGCCTGCAGGTTGACATGACCATCGGAGCTTTTCTCACCGTGTGGCTTATCTGCGGCGGTATCGCGGCCATCATCGGCCAGAAGAAAAACTTCAACGTCGCCCACTCGTTTCTGCTCGGAGCGGTGCTGGGTTTGATCGGCGTGCTCATCGTCGCCGTGCAACGACCGAACCTTCCCAAGCCGCCTCCGGGGATGCGCGCGCAGCGATGCCCGAGATGCAATGCCGTGCAGAACATTCCGGAAGGCCAGCCCAAATTCGAGTGTTGGCAGTGCAAGCAAGTGAGCAGCGCGATAACGCCCGATAGACCTGAGGATGCACGAGAGTGGTTGAACCGCAACAAAAAATGACCGATCGCTCCGAGCCGGCGATATGGTCGATAGTCACCGGCATCGTCATCGCTCTGGGCGTGGACTTCCTACTAGGCGTTGGGTACGGGCAGCAATGGGAAGCGCTGTCGATGCGTGCAGAAGCCTGGGCCGCCTTGGGGACGTGCCTCGGTGCTCTCGTCGCCGTCGCAGCGGCGGTCTTTGCGGGGTGGCAAGTTTGGGAGCTGCGATCAACGCGCGAACGACAGGCCCAACCGAACGTTGTCGCCTTTACCAGCCCCAACGCAAAGGTCTATTCGTTTCTAGATCTGGTCGTGGCTAACTACGGCCTGACACCGGCCTATCACGTCAAGCTGCATTTTCCGCCGTTGACTGTTTCGCCCCACCATCACGGCGCGACGGGGGAACGAGTTACAAAGTTGCACCTACCGGACGAAAGCGCCGTCTTAGCTCCCGGTCAGGAGTGGCGAACGATGTGGGATGCCGCAACCGAACGACACGACAAGCGCCACGAATTAGGTTCCCGCTTCGAGGGTTCCGTGAGTTTCGAGGACAGCCGGAAGCGCAAATTTGAAAACCCGGCAATCCTCGACTGGGACACCCACTTTGACACAGTCTATGTTGGAGACAGCCCCGACGAATCAGCGAAAGCGATTGCTGCAAAGCTGGCCGATGTCGCGTCGGTTCTCAAGAGCTATCAGGCCGAACACGACGGGATATGGGTCTATCCAGTGCCCGCCGACGAGGAACGGCAATACCTCGCAGCGGAAGCGGCGCAACGGAAAGCCATGCACGACCGCCTCCAGCGCACGATTCATGGAGCTCAAGAGCGCGCCGCTGAAGACCCGCCCACTGAGGGCGAGTAGGGGCGCACAGATGACAGATCACCAGGACCACGACACCGAGGCAGTGCCGACCGCCGCCGAGCTGGCCAAGCCGACCACCGCCGCTGCATCTGACCGCGACGACACAGCAGCCGCGCCCACTGAACACGCGACCGAACTGATCGAGACCAGTGCCGCACCGACGCCGGAACTTGCATGGTCTGCTGACACCGACAACCAGGACACAGAGGCAGTAGGCGAAAAGCGCAGCCGCGCGCTATGGCTCGTTCCCGTGACGGCACTTTTGGTGGCGCTCATCGCTGTCGCCTCGGCCCTGTTGTTCTACACGCACCGCGCACCGACAACCAGCACCCCAGGCCCAGTCGTTCCTCCGCTAGATGGCACCTACCGTCTGGATTATGACTTTGCAAAAGCGACGTTTAACGGCGTGCTCGCTCCCCAACCCGCCACCAGCAACGGTGGTTGGTGGGCCTTTCGCTCGTCGTGCATAAGCAATGCCGCGTGTGTCGCCACTGGAACCAAGCTAGATAAGAACAACCCCCGGTTAGCTTTAACGCCAAGTACCACGGCGGTTTTCCGATTCGTCAATGGTCACTGGCTAGCGGCACCATTTCACCGCCAGGTGCCGTTTCCCGACGCATGTCTCGGAGCAAACGGGGAGGTCGTCGCAACAGGGGAGAATTCATTGGTCGAGACGTTGTCGATCGACCCTCAGCCCGACGGCAGGCTGCGAGGCGTTCAGACCGACACCATCGTGTCCAGTGAATGCGGTCAACCAAGGACAAGTGCCCCAGGCCCCTTTTGCGGCAACACGGACGGGCGATCTGCCACTCGGCGTCAGTGTGGCCGATCCAGCGACAGTTACCGCCTCACCGGCGACTAGCACCCCACCGTTCTCACCCATTGCGGGTCAGGCACTCGACGGGGTCTTTCGCCTGGACTTCGACTATGCAAAGCAAACGGTCAATGGCGAGACAGTTATCAATCCGCCACCGAACGACAGTACTTGGTGGGCTTTTCGATCCGTGTGCATGAACGGATGCGTTGCCACAGGGGTCGGGATGGCCAGCGAAAACCCCACCATGCAAGACGGTATGGTTCGCGCTACTGAGGTTCTCCGCTTCACGGATGGCCGCTGGCGGGACATAACCCACCTTCAACCCCCGCTAAATTGTCCCGGAATTTTTACACAGTCACCGATAGGGAGACGGTTAGTTGGTCATGGGTCACCCGGCCCGGCGGCTTGCTGCAAGGCATTCAGACCATCACTGTCCTAACCAATGAATGCGGTAATCAAGGCGCGGTGCGGCGGACTCCCGTGTCCGCAACACGGACAGGCGATGTGCCGCCCAGCGTCGTTCTGGCCGATCCGGCGCTATTCCAGTAGCGGTTACCCTGCTTGACCGAAGGCTTACACGCGCGTCGCCCAGCTCTTTGCCCTCGGCTCGTTGGCAATATTCCGAACTTCAGATACCGTGCGACGCAGTGTGGTTCGACATCGACAACATCTCCGCGCCACGCGGGTGCATAACGTCGTGAAACCCGCCCTCGGCCCGCGCCATGATCAGCCCAGCCCGTCGCTCATGATCTGCCACACCGGCTTGGCCGCGTCGGTCAACTCTTTTCTACGTTGCGCCATTGTCTTGCTGGGCCTCGGCATCCGCATGCGCGTCAATTCCGCTCTGGCCTTGGCCGGTGAGAATCCCAGCGTCGGCGGCGGTGCGCAGGGATGTACGCGCATCAGCTCTAGTAACGCCTGTTTTGGCGAACGCGGCGTAAGAGGCCGGTGGTTGCCGTCGATGCCGGTTGCGGTGAACAGCCTGCGTAACTCGCCCTCTCTAGCGAGGCCGAACACATCCTCGGGCTCAGCGTCGAATTGCAGCGCAAGGGAACGTAATGCAACCGTGGCGTCAGGATACGCGGGGTTGCTGACCGGGCTGACATCAATCAAACGCACAGATACCAAATGTCGAAAAGCCGTGCCGTCCTTATAGGTCCAATCCTGTTCGTACGCTTGAAAACTGAAGCTAGAGCTGCGGATGTCGCCGCGTTGCACCAGCTCGTAGACATCGGCTCGCGACTGCGGCAGGTCCACCGAATAGTCCAAGCCCACGTTATCGGTCGAAAGTTGCAGCGTCCCAGCTGATACGGTTCCCAACAGCATCCGCGAGTCATGCTCAAAACGGCAGACGCAAGCATTCCAGCCGTCGCCTCTCGTCTTCGAAAAAGCGCTTGGCTCAACGATTTCAGTGAACGAACCAAGCGGCTGTGAACGCTTCCCGTACACTGCGGCATAACCGCCGATCTGCATCCCGCCGTTGCTGCTGCGTATCTCAACGGTCGATGATGTGTCGCGCTTCTCAACCTCGCGCGGTGCCAGGCCCCTACTCATTTCCCAGTGCTCATTCTCTCCAGCGCGCCAAAAGCTAGCGCACCCAGCAAACCCCATAACTCATCCCAGTCCTGCTCCTGCTCAGCGTTCATCGACTTCGCCAACGGAGCACCGGTTTCGGTCACCAGTTGCGCGACGATCTGCGAGTCGTCTAAGCCATCAATCCACAGCTGTTTCGCCCTTTCGACCAAGGTGGCGAAACGGGCTCGACCGGCTGCGTGCAGCTGGTCGGCGTTGCCAGTGTGCGGTAGAGCACACGGTGTCCGCGCTTGATGAATTTCGGGCCGGTGCCTCGGTAGCGCATCTGGGCTAGAGCGTCTGCGGTGGTGTGCAGTACTTCGGCTACTTCATCGGGTGTTGCGATGTCGTCGGCAATGGCACTGCCGCTTGTGCTCTTACGTCTCATGTCGTGTCCCTCCTGGTCTAGCCGGTCGATCTCGCCGGGTAACGCCACCATAGGTACGTTTGTCGATTAGCGCACTTTAAAAGTGGTGCGAGACAACCGAAGTGCATGTACAGGTACGGGATATTGCAGGGACAGTCGCGGAGGTATATGCAGGTCACAGGGTTTCTGAGATCGAGAGAAGAATTTTCGGGCCGCACGGCGTTTCTGCACGTCCACCCTGGTGTTCAACCGTTGCACGCGGTACGTTTGAACACGTGACAGACGATGACGGGCACATGAGCATTCGCGCGAGGGCAGCTGAACTGGGCGTCAGTCCCTCCACCGTGGTCAGAAATCTGCAACGTACCGAGAGCTACCAGGCCGACGACGACGGCATGATCAGCGTTGGCCTCACCAAGGGGCGGGACGGCAAAGTGAGGCCGGATCGCCTGATCGACACCCGCGAACGTGACGCCCGTATACGAAAGCTGCACAAGGCTCACGTTTCGATGCGGGCCATTGCTGCTGACGTTGGATGCAGTGTCGGCACTGTTCATCGTGTTATCAGCAAGGAGAGATGATGGCAACAATTGAGAAGTACCAAACCACCGGCGGTACAACGCTTTACCGCGTGAGATACCGCACGCCTGACAAAAGGTCCACCGATAAAAGCGGATTCAGGACCAAGCGTGACGCACGGACTTCGCCAACGACGTTGAGGTCAAGAAGCTCACCGGTGACTTCATCGCGCCGAAGCTGGGCAAGGTCACTGTCGACGAGTTGTCGGTTGACTGGCTGGCCCGCAAAAAGCAGGTGACCGCCGAAAGCTATTACCGCACACTAGAAACCTCTTACCGCGTGCATGTGTTACCTCGCTGGGGATCGGTAGCCGTGGCCGATGTTGACGTTCTCGGCGTGGAGGCGTGGATAACCAAGATGGGCCGCGACGGTAGCGGTGCAACAACGGTCATTCGAGCACAGGGGGTTCTGTCGGGCATCCTGGCCGACGCGGTCAAGGGTAAGCGGGTGTCGGCGAACCTGGCCAAAGGTGTCGAGAACTTGCCGCGCAAGTCGGGTAAGCGCCGCGTCTACCTGTCGGCTGACGACGTGACTAAGCTGGCTGACAACTCTGGTGAGCATCGGGCACTGGTGTTGCTGTTGGCCTACACCGGCCTGCGATGGGGCGAGGCCATCGGCTTGCGGGTGTGTGACATCGAATTTTTGCGCCGCCGTATCTCGGTGCATACCAACGCCGTGCAGATCGGCAGTCGTCACGTCGTCGGACCTACCAAGGGCCGCGAGGCACGGTCGGTGCCGGTGCCTGAGTTCGTGTGTGACGAGCTTTCGATGCAGTGCCGGGGCAAGGCACCCGGCGAGCTGGTGTTCACCAACCGGCACGGCATGTATCTACAACGCCCGAAAGGGTCGAACGGCTGGCTGACCCGCGCGGTCGCGGCGGCAAAGGTGCAACCCATAACTCCGCACGACCTGCGGCACACCTGCGCCTCGCTGGCCGTGTCGGCGGGCGTCAACGTGTTGGCCTTGGCCCGCATGCTGGGCCACAAAGACCCTTCGGTGACGTTGCGGGTCTACGCCGACTTGTTCGACACCGACCTCGACGCGGTTGCTGCGAACCTGCATGCGAAGTACTCGCCGGAAAAGTGTGGGATTCTTGTGGGTTTTGAGGCCGGATCATGACGGCAAAACATGCTTTGACCTGCATGGACTGTAGTGCGGGCGGAGGGATTCGAACCCTCACGCTCTCTCGAGCACCGGCACCTAAAGCCGGCATGTCTGCCGTTCCATCACGCCCGCGCGCCCCGCGATCCTACCGCTCCGCTCGCTGACAATTTTCTGTCGGTCACAGCTCGTAATCTCGGCTAGTCGCGATAGGAAGGGGCGTGCCGGTGCGATCGTTGGACGACCTTGAAACCGTGAGAGGTCTTGCCGCAGCCGGTATGAACGATTGCGCGATCGCCCGTAAGACGGGCATACCGCGTAGGACGGTCCGAGACCTGCGCTGTCGGCCGATGATCCGAGCGAGATTCTCAGCTGGGGCATTAACGTGCGGTGTCGATCACGACTTCCTTGCGATGCCGCCTGCCGCATACGCCTATCTGCTCGGGATCTACTTGGGCGATGGCTGCATCTCGCGGGGCGGCCGTGTCTGGCGAATGAGGATCACCCTCGATTCGCGCTACCCAAAGATCATCGACCGCACTCGCGCGGCGATCGACGCCTTGATGCCGGGCCAACATGCGGGGGCTTGGCGGCGTTTCGACAATTGCACGGAAGTTTATCTGTGCTCGAAACACTGGCCATGTCTGTTTCCACAACACGGCCCAGGCAAGAAACATTTGCGCCCGATTCGGCTTGAACCGTGGCAAGAAGCGCTCGTCAAAGAAGCCACCGAAGAGTTCGTGCGGGGCCTCATCGACAGCGATGGCTGCCGCGTCATCGCAAACGATCGCGGTGTCCGTAGTGTCCGCTACCACTTCTCGAACCGCTCCGACGACATCCGCGCACTGTACTGCGCGGCGCTCGATGAGCTCGGAATTCCGTGGACGCGGCCGCGCTGGTTCGACGTCGCCGTCTACCGTAAGGCCGCCGTCGCGCGGCTCGATGAATTCGTCGGACCAAAAGCGTGACGGAATCCGGCAAACCACCGCGGGGTACCTTCTAGGGGTGTCCACTACACGTCGTCGGAGACCCGCACTCATCGTGCTGGTGATCGTCGCGGCGGGCGGCTGCCTGGCCTTGGGCTGGTGGCAATGGACCAGGTTCGAGTCGACGTCAGGCACATTCCAGAATCTCGGGTACGCCTTGCAATGGCCGGCATTCGCCGGATTCTGCATCTACGCATACCGCAAATTCGTCCGATACGAACAAGCGCCACCGGAGCACCGAAACACCCAGGCCGTCAACGAGATACCGGAAGGCCTGCTGCCCGAGCGACCTCGAGTGACACCTCACGACTCCCAGGACCCAGAGCTGCGCGAGTACAACGCCTATCTTGCCGAACTTGCCAAGGCGGACAACGAAACCCAGCACAACAAGAACAGGACCACGCATGACCACAGTCGGTGAGAACATCCGGACCCCGCTGCTTGCCTACCGCGTGATGGCGTGGACGACGGGTATCTGGCTGATCGCATTGTGTTACGAGCTGGTGGTCCACTACGTGATCAAGGTGGCCAATCCCCCGACCTGGATCGGCATCGTGCACGGTTGGGTCTATTTCGCGTATGTGTTGGCGGCCTTCAACCTTGCGGTCAAGGTTCGCTGGCCGATCGGGAAGACGATCGGCGTGCTGTTGGCCGGGACCATCCCGCTGGTCGGGATTATCGTCGAGCACTTCCAGACCCGAAACGTCAAGGCGCAGTTCAACTTATGAGCTAGTCCGCTCGGCGATCCAGCGCACGCAGCGCTGGCAGCAGCAGTGCCAGTGCGCGACCGCGATGGGATGCCGCGTCTTTTTCGGTCGACGTCAGCTGTGCGGCGGTGCGATGCTCGCCGTCCGGGATGAACACTGGGTCGTAGCCGAATCCCGCGTCGCCGCGCGGTTCGTGGGCGATCGCACCCGGCCATTCGCCGCGGACGACGACCTCGCCCGAGTCGGATACCAGCGCACAGGCCGAGACGAAAGCCGCGCCGCGCCGCTCGTCAGGAACATCGCGCATCTGCGCGAGCAGCAACGCGGTGTTGCCGGCGTCGTCGCCGTGGGTGCCCGACCACCGCGCTGACAGCACCCCGGGCATGCCGTTGAGCGCGGCCACCGCCAGCCCGGAGTCGTCGGCGACGGTCGGCAATCCCGTCGCGGCGAATGCGTCGCGGGCCTTGGCCAGAGCGTTGTCTTCAAAGGTGGCACCGGTTTCCGGCGCCTCGTCGAATGGCGCGACGTCATTGAGCGATACCAGCGTCAAGCCCGACAACTCGGCCGCATCCAACACCCGGCGTAGCTCTGCCAGCTTCTTGGCATTGCGGCTGGCGACCAGCAGGTCAGTCATCGGCGCCGCTCCTCAGCATCGCTGCGCTCTGCATCGTCGCCGGCGCGTCAGCTTCCGAAAGCCTTCTGCGCCGCAGGACCTTCGGGCAGCACACCCGGATACGGCAATGCCAATGCCTCGTTCTGCGCGACGAACAGCTGCTCGCAAGCGCCTTCGGCGGCGTCGAGCAATTTGTCCAACGTCGAGCGCGGGAAGGTAGCGCCTTCGCCGGTGCCCTGCACCTCGACCAGTGTCCCGGTGTCGGTGGCCACCACGTTCATGTCCACCTCGGCGCGGGAATCTTCCTCGTAGGGCAGGTCGACCCGCACCCGACCGTCGACGACGCCCACGCTGATGGCCGCGATCGCACAGGACAGTGGCCGCGGATCCGACAGTTTGCCGGCTGCCGACAGATAGGTCACCGCATCGGCCAACGCGACGTAGGCGCCGGTGATCGCGGCGGTACGGGTACCGCCGTCGGCCTGCAGCACGTCGCAGTCGATGGCAATTGTGTTCTCCCCCAACGCCGCCAGGTCGATGCAGGCCCGCAGCGACCTGCCGACCAACCGGCTGATCTCTTGTGTGCGCCCCGACAGCCGGCCCTTGACCGACTCCCGGTCGCTGCGAGTGTGGGTGGCCGACGGCAGCATCGCGTACTCGGCGGTGAGCCAGCCCAGCCCGGAGCCTTTACGCCAGCGGGGGACGCCGTCGGTGACGCTCGCCGTGCACAGGACTTTGGTCTGGCCGAATTCGATCACCACCGAACCTGCGGGGTGGGCGGTGAATCCGCGGGTGATGACGACCGGTCGAAGCTCGTGGTCGAGGCGGCCATCTTCTCGTTTTGACACCCGCCAACCCTAGCGTGCGGTCAACCGCTCAAGAGCGCCCGACGTTGAATGTCTCGCCGCACACGACCGCGTGCACAGGGCCGTCGAATTCGGCCTTGGCCTCGCTGATCACATCTTCACGCGCGGTCCACGGCGGGATGTGCGTCAACAGCAACTCCCCTACCCCGGCGGCGGCCGCGATCCTCCCGGCCTCGGTTCCGGACAGGTGCAGATTCGGCGGACGGTCCGGCGAATGCGTCCAGGACGCCTCGCACAAGAAGACGTCGGCGCCGCGGGCCAGTTCGATCACCGAGTCGCAGTAACCGGTGTCACCGCTGTAAACGAACGTGGCGCCGGCGGGGTTGGTGATGCGCATCCCGTAGGACTCGGTCGGATGGCACACCAGCCTGGGCAGGACATCGACCGCGCCGATCGTCACGGTCTCACCGTCGACCCAGTGATGCACGTCGAAAATGTCGGTGCAGTCGTCGATCTCGCCGCCGTACGGCGATGACGCGGCGCCGAGCCGCGACCAGGTGTCGCTCGGTCCGTACAGCAG
This sequence comes from uncultured Actinomycetota bacterium, assembly GCA_963762535.1. Taxonomy (GTDB): domain Bacteria; phylum Actinomycetota; class Actinomycetes; order Mycobacteriales; family Mycobacteriaceae; genus Mycobacterium. Next base: position 154,216 of record CAVXKX010000017.1, on the reverse strand, counting down.
GGCTTTGCCCTCGGGCGGTGACGGGTGATAGCGGCGCCAGACGAAAAGGCCGGGCACATCGAGGCAGTGATCGGCATGCAGGTGCGAGAGCAGCACGTGGACCGATCCCGGATCGGCATGCCGCTGCAGCGCGCCGAGCACGCCCCCGCCGAAGTCGATGACCAGCGGTGGAGTGTCCGGTGCCCTCAAGAGGTAACCCGATGCCGGCGAATCCGGGCCAACGACGCTCCCAGAGCAGCCGAGCACGGTAATTCGCACGGTCACTACTGTGCCATGCCCAACGTCATGTTGTTGAAAACATCCGCGGTTTACTGATGAGTAAGGTCAGCCCGATGCGGCGATGTGACGATGGACCGGCTCGACGCCGGTAATCGCCGGACCGAGGAACCGCGCCGCAAGGGCAAGAAACGCGTCCGGGTCCCCGGTGGCCTCGAACACCCGCAGCGGCGACCCGGCCTCGGGACCCTCCGGGTGGGGATGCAGTAGGTCGCGTTCAGTCAGCACGCGAAGCAGTTCCTTCGCCGTTTCCTCGGCGCTGGAAACCAGCGTGACCGCGTCCCCCATCGCCAGCTGGATCAGCCCGGACAGCAGCGGATAGTGAGTACAACCCAGCACCAGCGTGTCGACATCGGCGCGCTGCAGCGGCTCGAGGTAGCCCTCGGCCAGTCCCAGCACCTGCCGGCCGCTGGTGATGCCGCGCTCGACGAAGTCGACGAACCGCGGGCAGGCCACCGCGGTGATCTGGGCATCGCGGGCGGCAGCGAAGGCATCCTGGTAGGCGCCCGAGGCGACGGTGGCCTGGGTTCCGATCACGCCGATGCGCCCGTTGCGGGTAGTGGCGACGGCCCGCCGCACCGCAGGCAGGATCACCTCGACCACGGGCACGTCGTACCGCTCACGCGCATCGTGCAGACAGGCCGATGACGCCGAGTTGCAGGCGATCACCAGCGCTTTGACACCGCGGTCGACGAGATCGTCACCGATGGCCAGGGCATGCGCGCGGATCTCGGGAATGGTCAGCGGCCCGTAAGGACCGTTGCCGGTATCGCCGACGTAGATGATGTCCTCGTCGGGTAGTTGGTCGATGACGGCGCGCGCCACCGTCAATCCGCCGACGCCGGAGTCGAACACCCCGATCGGCGCCAGCGCGTCACTCATGCGCGCCACTCTTGTGCCGTCGACGCTGTCGGGCCTCGCGTTCCGGTCTGGACAGCAGGTACGCGGCGAGCACCCCGGCCATGCCGCCGCACAGATGCCCTTGCCAGGACACGCCGCCGCAGACATTGAGCACCGGCACGGCCCCCCACAGGACTCCGCCGTAGGCCACCAGCACCACCAGGCCGATCAGGATCTGCCAGCCCGAACGGATGAAGAACCCGAACACCAGCAGGAAGGTCAGCCAGCCGAAGATCAGACCCGAGGCGCCGATGTGATCGGTCTCGCCGCACGCTGATCCGAGGTTGCCGATCAGCCAGGTGCCCAGTCCGCCGACGATCCAGACGATCGCGGTCGCCCACAGAAATCTCGACAGGCCGGCCAGAGTGACCAGAAACCCCAATACCAGCGCCGGGCCCGTGTTGGCCGCCAGGTGCGCCCAGTTGGCGTGCAGCAGCGGAGCGAACAGGATTCCCCAGAGCCCGTCGGTTTGCAATGGGCGGATGCCGTTGTCGTCCAGCCGGTGCCCGTTGAGTTGATCGAACGCCTCGATGACGTACAGCAGCGCCACGAAACTGACGATGGTGGCTCCGCCGACGACGAACGCAGACCGCTTCTTCTTCGGCTGCTGCGTTGGTGTGCGCGAGTGGCTGCTCATGCCGGCGCCTGCCCTTCTTCTGACCGGAAAGCTCCCGGCAACAATCCACGATAGGTCGGAATGTCGGCCACCGGGTCGGCGGCGATCACCGCACGGAGCACCGCATGGGCCAGGCAGTCGGCCGCCGCGCTGCCCACGGCGGTGGCCAACGGCGTCTCCGGTGAAAATGCAGCAGGCGCGTCGGCCGGCGGCGGCACCTCGATGGCACCGGTGGCCAGCGCAAACACCGTGTCGCCGTCCACCGGCGTATGCGCCGGTCGAATGCTGCGGGCCATCCCATCGTGAGCAGTGCTCGCGATTTGCCGGCAGGCCGCCGGGCTCAACGCCGCGTCGGTCGCGACCACCGCGATCGTGGTGTTCAGCGAACTCAGTGGCGACGCGAGCGTGGCCAGCTCGGCCAGTTGTTCAGCGGGCGGCGGCGCCAGACCGAACTCGTCGACCAGGTAGCTCAGCCACGGCAAGCCGGTGTCCGGATCGATCACATTGCCGGCGGAGTTCACCACCACCAGCGCGCCGACGGTCACGCCCGACGGCAACGTCGTCGACGCCGTCCCGACGCCACCTTTGAACACACCCGCACACGCACCCACCCCGGCGCCGACCGTGCCGACGGCGACCTCGGTTCCGGCCGTCCGGCAGGCCTCGTAGCCGAACTCGGCGGTGGGCCGGTTACTCCAGGCGCCGACCTCCAGATCGAAGATCACCGCAGCCGGCACGATCGGCACGACGCCACCGTCCATGGCCACGCCGCGGTCGTGCTCCTCCAGCCAGCGCATCACCCCGTCGGCGGCCGCCAGCCCGAACGCGCTGCCACCGGCAAGCAACACCGCATCGACGTAGCGCACGCTGTTGGCCGGATCCAGCAGATCCGTCTCCCGGGTGCCGGGCGCCCCGCCGCGCACATCGACCGCACCGACGGTGCCCGGCGGCGCCAGCACGACGGTGACACCACTGGCCCACCCCGAGCCCATCGCGGCGTCGGGATCGAGTCGATGGTGCTGGCCGACCAGAATGCCCGCGACGTCGGTAATCGAGTTCATTGCGAACCCATCAACGCCAAGACCAGGTACTCCTGCAGCACCGTCAGCCACTGGTAGACGTCGAGATGGGCGGCCAGTGGATGATCGTCGGCCAGTCGGTCCGGACCGTCTGGACGGATATCGAGCATGGTGCCCAGGGCCAGTCGCAGGTCGTTGACCGCCGAGGCCCAGGCGTGCGCGGCGTCCTCACTGAGCTCGAGCTTGCCGCCGCCAGCCGGCAAGGTGTCCAGGAGTTGTTGCGCCGCAAGTTTTTTGGCGTCGATGATCGACGGCTCGTGCAAGCTGCGCAGGGCGGCATTCAGGCTGCCCGCGGCTTCGCCGTCTGCGGCCGCGCCGTCGTTCGGCTTGGTGAAATCGGGCAACAGCCGCTGCAGCGTCGCGTTGTCCGGCGGCTCGGAGTTGCCGGTCTTCATGCCGGTGATCTGCTCGAGTTCGTCTTGCGGCGAGGACGATTCGCGTTCTTCGAGCAGCCCGACCATGGAGGCGACCAGATTCTTCAGCAGCGCGGCTTCATGCGAGTCCAGCGCGGACCGAAAGCGGGCGCCGTCAGCGGTTTCTACCCGCTTCCACTTACGCACCCGATCTCATCGGTCCTGCTGCATGGTGGCCCACAAACCAGCCGCGTGCAGCTTGTTGACGTCGACTTCCATCGATTCCCGGCTGCCCGCCGAGACCACTGCCTTGCCCTCGTTGTGCACCTGCAGCATCAACTTGGTGGCATGCGGCTCGCTGTAGCCGAACAGCTTCTGGAAGACGTAGGTCACGTAATTCATCAAGTTGACCGGATCGTCCCACACAATGGTCACCCAGGGAGCCGCCGTGGCTTCGACGGTGTCTGATTCCCGTTGACCGGTGGTTCCCGGCTTAGTCGGGGCTGACGCAACCATGGCCTACAGGATACCGAGTCACCCACGCATAACCGATACCGTTGCGGTGTGAACGACTCCGGTTGCACCGGGCTGCTGACCGACAAGTACGAGCTGACCATGCTGGCAGCGGCGCTGCGCGACGGCACCGCACACCGCCGGTGCACGTTCGAGCTGTTCGCGCGCAAGCTGCCCGACGGGCGACGGTACGGCGTGGTGGCTGGGACGGGGCGGTTCCTGGAAGCCTTGTCCGAGTTCGGGTTCGACGACGCAGCGGCCGAGTCGCTGGCAGAATTCCTCGATCCCGACACGATCGCGTACCTGCGCGATTTCCGGTTCCGCGGCGACGTCGACGGTTACGCCGAAGGCGAGCTGTATTTCCCTGGCTCACCCGTCCTTTCAGTGCACGGCAGCTTCGCCGAATGCGTGATCCTCGAGACGCTGGCGTTGTCGATTTTCAACCACGACACCGCTGTCGCCTCCGCCGCAGCACGGATGGTCAGCGCCGCGGAAGGGCGCCCGCTGGTGGACATGGGCTCGCGGCGCACCCACGAGCGTGCCGCGGTCGCGGCGGCACGCGCCGGTTACCTCGCCGGGTTCGCTGCGTCGTCGAACCTGGAAGCCCACCGGCGCTACGGCGTGCCGAACGAAGGCACCAGTGCGCACGCCTTCACGCTGCTCTACGACGGCCCGGGCGGGCCCGACGAGTCGGCCGCGTTTGCGGCCCAGGTCGCCGCAATGGGCCCCGGCACCACCCTGCTGGTCGACACCTACGACGTGACGGCCGGCGTCGCCAACGCCGTCGCGGCGGCCGGCACCGGGCTCGGAGCGGTGCGCATCGACTCCGGCGACCTGGGCATGCTGACCAGGCAGGTCCGCGAACAGCTCGACCGGCTCGGCGCCACCGAGACTCGCATCGTGGTCTCCGGCGATCTCGACGAATTCGCCGTCGCGGGGCTGCGCGCCGAACCGGTGGACAGCTACGGGATCGGCACCTCACTGGTCACCGGATCGGGCGCGCCCACCGCGAACATGGTCTACAAGCTGGTCGAGGTCGATGGCATACCGGTCCAGAAGCGCAGTGCCCGCAAGGAATCACACGGCGGCCGCAAAGAGGCGCTGCGCCTGTCCCGTTCGACCGGCACGATCACCGAGGAGATCGTCTATCCGGCGGGCCGACCTCCGCAACACGACGAGCCGTCGCGGGCGCTGACGGTCCCTCTGGTCCGCAACGGCGAGACAGTCATCGAGACCGATCTGGGGGTGGCGCGCGACCTGGTGGCGTCGGGCTTGCGAAGCTTGCCGTGGGAGGGTCTGATGTTGTCGCACGGCGACCCGGCAATCCCGACAACGCAGATCCCGGCCCGACGTCCGCCGGCCGACACCCAGGAGTAGCCACGTCCGACGATGCGCCGACGGCAGTGACGCAGCTGCTGGCTACTGCGGTGACCGCGCTGGGCGGCAGTGAACGCAGTGGCCAGTTGGACATGGCCATCGCGGTGGCGCACGCCTTTGAATCCGGCGAGCATCTGGCCGTTCAGGCCGGTACCGGCACCGGAAAGTCGTTGGCGTACTTGGTTCCGGCGATCGATCGTGCGGTGTCCGACAACGCACCGGTGGTGGTGTCGACCGCGACGATTGCCCTGCAACGCCAATTGGTCAATCGCGATCTCCCCCAGCTGGTCGACGCGCTGGCCGAGGCGCTGCCGCGCAAGCCACGCTTCGCGTTGCTGAAAGGCCGACAGAACTACCTGTGCCTCAACAGGATTCATAACGGTTCGGCCGCCGATTCCGGCGAGGAGCCGCAAGAGCTGTTCCGGGCGCAGGCCGCTTCCGCGTTGGGACGCGAGGTGCAGCGGCTCACCGAGTGGGCGTCGACCACGGAGTCCGGTGACCGCGACGATCTCAAACCGGGCGTGGCCGACCGGTCGTGGGGTCAGGTCAGTGTGTCCGCGCGGGAATGTCTCGGGATGGCCCGCTGCCCGTTCGGCACCGACTGCTTCGCCGAGCGGGCGCGGGCCAAGGCCGGCACCGCCGATGTCGTCGTCACCAACCACGCGCTGCTGGCCATCAACGCCGTCGCCGATTCGGCGGTACTGCCGGAGCATCGGCTGCTGGTGGTCGATGAGGCCCACGATCTGGTCGACCGGGTGACCGCAGTGGCGACCGGCGAACTGACCGCGACCGCGCTGGGTATCGCGTCGCGACGCGTCGCCCGGCTGGTCGAACCGGAGCTCATCCAGCGCTGGGAAAGCACGTCGGCCACCTTCATCGCAGCCATCCAGAACGCGCCGGCCGGTCGCATGGACCACCTCGACGACGAGCTCGCCACCAACCTCACCGCGCTGCGCGACGCGGCCACCGCGGCGCGGTCGACGATCGACACCTCGCCCACCGACCCCAAGGCCGCCGCGGCCCGCTCCGAAGCGGTCGCCAGCCTTGCCGAAATCGCTGACACCGCAACGCGAATCCTGGCCTCGTTCGGGCCGGCGATACCCGACCGCACCGACGTGGTCTGGCTCGACCACGAGGACAACCGAGGCTCGACGCGAACGGTCCTGCGGGTCGCGCCGCTGTCGGTGGCCGGACTGCTGCGCAGCCGGCTGTTCGCCGAGTCGACCGCGGTGCTCACCTCGGCGACGCTGACCGTCGGCGGCTCGTTCGACGCCATGGCGAACGCATGGGGCCTGGCCGATGCACCGAAACGCCGTGGCGTGGACTCGACGTCGGATCGCCGTTCCAGCACGCCAAAGCGGGAATCCTCTACGTCGCGGCACAGCTGCCGCCGCCCGGCCGCGACGGCACCGGCACCGCCGAGCAACTGACCGAGATCGCCGAACTCATCACCGCGGCGGGCGGACGGACACTCGGACTGTTCTCCTCGATGCGGGCGGCCCGCGCGGCCGCCGACGCGATGGCTGAGCGGTTGTCCACGCCGGTGTTGTGTCAGGGCGAGGACAGCACCGCCACGCTCGTCGAGCAGTTCGCCGCCGACGAGTCGACGTCGCTGTTCGGCACCTTGTCGCTGTGGCAGGGCGTCGACGTGCCCGGCCCGTCGCTGTCGCTGGTCATCATCGACCGCATCCCGTTTCCGCGGCCCGATGATCCGCTGCTGTCGGCCCGCCAGCGGGCGGTGGCCGCCGCCGGAGGCAACGGCTTCATGGCCGTCGCGGCCAGCCATGCCGCGCTGCTGCTGGCCCAGGGCGCGGGCCGGTTGCTGCGCGGCATCGACGATCGCGGGGTGGTCGCGGTGCTGGACTCGCGGATGGCGACCGCCCGCTACAGCGGCTACCTGCGCGCCTCGCTGCCGCCGTTCTGGGCGACCACCGATGCGACTGCGGTGCGCGCGGCGCTGACGCGGCTTGAGGAAGGCTTCATTGCCGACTACGCCAGCGTGACCAATCCCAGCTCGGCCCCCGAGGCCAGCATCGGATGATGCGGTAGCACCCGCACGGTGTAGCCGACTGACCCGGCAACCGGCAGCGGCGTCGTCGTCAAAAAGACGTGGTCCCCGCCGGATGCGGTGCCGGCGTAGGGCATGTCGACGGTGACCGGGTCCACCAGCGCGTCGCCGATTTCCACCCGGCCGATCACCGCCTGAACGGTGACCTCCTCGGGCCGCAGCCCGGCCAGCTGGACGGTTGCGGTCAAGGTCAGCTTCGACCCCAGGATCGGCGTGTCCGGCAGCCCAGTGCTGTCGACGTCGGTGATGTCGATGTGCGGCCACGCTTCGAAGGCGCGGCGACGGTATTCGGCCAGATCGCGGGCTGGACCGAAGTCAACCTGACCGTCGCCGTCGACCGACACCGTGCTGCGCAGCGACTGCGCCGCCGGCAGGTAGTAGCCCTCGGTGTAATCGCGAACCATCCGCGAGGCCAACACTTTTGGGCCGAGCGTCTGCAGAGTGTGGCGCACCATCTCGATCCACCGGCGTGGCACGCCGTGCTCGTCGCGCTCGTAGAACTTCGGCGCGACGGACTTCTGCAGCAGGTCGTAGAGCGCAGCGGCTTCCAGGTCGTCGCGGCGGTGCTCGTCGGCGACACCGGAGGCCGATGGGATCGCCCATCCGTTCTCGCCGTCGTACCACTCGTCCCACCAGCCGTCGAGGATCGACAGGTTCAGCCCGCCGTTGAGCGCGCTCTTCATCCCCGACGTCCCGCACGCCTCGAGCGGTCGCAGCGGGTTGTTCAGCCAGACGTCGCAACCCCAATACAGCAGCCTGGCCATTGACATGTCGTAGTCGGGCAAAAACGCGATCCGGTGCCGTACCTCGGGCCGGTCGGCGAACTGGACCACTTGCTGGATCAGCGCTTTGCCGCCGTCGTCGGCGGGGTGGGACTTGCCGGCGACGATCAGCTGGATCGGCTTCTCCTCATCCAGCAGCAGCTGCTGCAGCCGCTGGGGGTCGCGCAGCATCAGTGTCAGGCGCTTGTAGGTCGGCACCCGGCGGGCGAACCCGATCGTCAGCACGTTCGGGTCGAATGCCGTGGAAATCCAACCCAGTTCACCTTCCGGTGCACCGCGAACCAGCCAGCTGCGATGCAGCCGCGCCCGGACATCCTCGACCAGCAGTGCGCGCAGTTGCGACCGGATCCACCACAGGTGACCGCCGTCGACCTCGTTGACCCGCAGCCAGACCCCGGGGTCGCTGAACGAGTCCGATCCGGCCAACTCCTGGCCCAGCTGCAACCAATGCGGAGCCGCCCAGGTGCGGGCGTGAACGCCGTTGGTGATCGACCCGATCGGCACCTCGCGCGTGTCGAAACCGGCCCACAGCTCGTTGAACATGCCACGGCTGACGTCACCGTGCAGCAACGAGACACCGTTGGCACGCTGGGCAAGCCGCAGACCCATGTGGGCCATGTTGAACTTCGACGGGTCGTCCTCGGCGCCCAGCGCGAGGATCCGCCCGACCGGCACGCCGGGCAGCAACACCGACCCCGCGGCGGTGCCCGCGCCGTCGGCGGTGCTACCGGCGAAATACCGCTGCACCATCTCCAGCGGGAAACGGTCGATACCGGCCGGCACCGGGGTATGGGTGGTGAACACCGTGCTGGACCGCACCACCGTCAGCGCAGTGTCGAAATCCAAACCGGCGTCGACGAGTTCACGGATGCGCTCGGCTCCGAGGAAGCCGGCGTGGCCCTCGTTCATGTGGAACACCTCGGGCGCGGGCAGTCCCTCGATCGCGGTGAACGCGCGGATGGCCCGCACCCCGCCGATCCCGGCCAGAATCTCTTGCTGCATCCGATGTTCCTGGTCGCCGCCGTAGAGGCGGTCGGTGACCCCGCGCATGTCGTGCTCGTTTTCGGGGATGTCGGAATCCAGCAGCAGCAGCGGCACCCGACCGACCTGGGCGACCCAGATCCGGGCCCGCAGCGAACTGGATTCCGGCAACGCCAGCTCGACCAGTGCCGGCGCGCCCGCGGCGTCGGTGAGCAGACGCAGCGGCAGCCCCGCCGGATCGAGTGCCGGGTAGTTCTCGTGTTGCCAGCCGTCGGCGGTCAGCGACTGCCGGAAGTAGCCGGAGCGGTAGTACAGACCGACGGCGATCAGCGGAAGCCCCAGGTCCGACGCGGCCTTGAGATGGTCACCGGCCAGGATTCCCAGTCCGCCCGAGTAATTCGGTAGCACCTCGGCGACACCGAACTCCATCGAGAAGTACGCGATGCCGTTGGGCAGGGCTTTCTCGGGGCTAATCGCTTCCTGCTGCTGCTGGTACCACTGCGGGCGGCTCAGATAGTCGTTGAGTTCTGCGGCCAACCTGTCCAGCCATTCCGGAAACGCGCTGTCGAGCGCCAGCTCGTCGAGCCTGGCCGGGCTGACCGCACCCAGTAAGGCAACCGGATCCCGCCCGCATTGGACCCACAGCGCCGGATCGATCGCTGCGAAGAGATCCTGGGTGGGTTTGTCCCAAGACCATCGCAGATTGGTGGACAGCTGTTCCAGCGCAGCAAGGCGTTCCGGAAGGTGGGCACGGACCGTGAACCGACGAAGGGCTTTCACGCGTCACAACCTTACTGACGCGAGGCCAGGTTTCGCCTCCCGAACGTTGCGCGCGATCTGACGCGAGGTGTGGCTCGACACTACGGTGGGTATTGGGCGCACGAGGGCTTGCCCGAGAGGAGCCGGCCGAACACGCGCAGGTCGCGATTCGACCGCGCCCAAGACGACAACCGACAAGCTCAGAAGGAGTATCGGTGCCCGGTCGTGTCGAGATCGATGACGTCGCTCCCGTCGTGTCGTGCGGCGCCTATCCGGCAAAAGCCGTGGTCGGCGAGGTGATTCCGGTGCGCGCGTCGGTATGGCGGGAGGGCCATGACGCGGTGGCGGCCACGCTGGTGGTGCGCTACCTCGGCCAGCGCTACCCGCAGGCAGGCGAAACGCGTCGGCTCAAGGCGGTGCAGGCACCCGTCAAGACGCCGGCAGTGGCCGACCGTGCCGCCGACCCCGCCCTGCGGGTCAAACCGTTGCACGTGCCGATGACGCCCGATGACGTCGAGCCTTACGTCTTCCACGGTGCGTTCACTCCGGACGCGGTCGGGCTGTGGACCTATCGGGTGGACGGCTGGGGTGACCCGGTCCACACCTGGCGCCACGCCGTCGAGGCCAAACTCGACGCCGGTCAGGGCGAGAGCGAGCTGTCCAACGATCTACTGATCGGGGCGCAGCTGATGGAGCGCGCAGCGACCGGAGTTCCCCGCGGCCGGCGGGAGCCGCTGCTGAAAGCCGCGGAAGCGCTGCGTACTCCCGGCGATCCGATCACCCGCGCCGCGCCGGCGTTGACCCCCGAAATCGACGAACTGCTGAGGCAGTATCCGCTGCGCGAGCTTGTCACCCGCGGCGAGCAGTACGGCGTTTGGGTCGACCGTCCGCTGGCCAACTTCGGGTCCTGGTACGAAATGTTTCCGCGCTCAACCGGCGGCTGGGACGCCAAAGGTGAACCGGTGCACGGCACTTTCGCCACGGCAGCGGCGGCCCTGCCGCGCATCGCGCAGATGGGCTTCGACGTGGTGTACCTGCCGCCGATCCACCCGATCGGCAAGGTGCACCGAAAGGGGCGCAACAACACCGCCACGGCCGCGCCCGGTGACGTCGGCTCGCCGTGGGCGATCGGCAGCGACGAAGGCGGTCACGACGCGGTGCATCCGCAACTGGGCACGATCGCCGACTTCGACAAATTCGTTGCCGCCGCTCAAGATCTCGGTCTCGAGGTAGCGCTCGATCTGGCGTTGCAATGCGCGCCGGATCACCCGTGGGCCACCCACCACCGCGAGTGGTTCACCGAATTACCGGACGGCACCATCGCCTACGCCGAGAACCCGCCGAAGAAGTACCAGGACATCTACCCGGTCAACTTCGACAACGACCCCGCCGGTCTCTACGACGAAGTGCTCCGTGTGGTCCGCTACTGGATGGATCACGGCGTCAAGGTCTTTCGCGTCGACAACCCGCACACCAAGCCACCAAACTTCTGGGCCTGGTTGATCGCTCAGTGCAAGGCAGCCGATCCCGACGTGCTGTTTCTCTCCGAGGCGTTCACGCCCCCGGCTCGCCAAAACGGTTTGGCCAAGCTGGGATTCACCCAGTCCTACACCTATTTCACCTGGCGCACCTCGAAGTGGGAGCTCACCGAATTCGGCGAGCAGATCCCCGAAATCGCGCACTACCGGCGGCCCAACCTCTTCGTCAACACCCCCGACATCCTGCACGCCAGCCTGCAGCACAACGGGCCGGGCATGTTCGCGATACGAGCGGTGCTGGCGGCGACCATGAGCCCCGCCTGGGGGGTGTACTCCGGCTACGAGTTGTTCGAGGACCGAGCCGTCGCCGAAGGCAGCGAGGAGTATCTCGACTCCGAGAAATACCAGCTGCGGCCCCGCGACTTCGCCGGCGCGTTGGCGGCTGGCCGCTCGCTGGAGCCATTCATCGCGCGGCTGAACAACATTCGTCGCCTGCATCCCGCTCTTCAGCAACTGCGCAACATCACCTTCCATGCCATCGACAGCGACGCACTGCTGGCCTACAGCAAGTTCGACCCGACCACCGGCGACTGCGTGCTCGTCGTCGTGACACTCAACGCTTTCGGCCCCGAACAAGCCACGTTGTGGTTGGACATGGCCGCGTTGGGTATGGAGCAGCATGAGCGGTTCTGGGTACGTGACGAGATCACCGGAGAGGAATACCAGTGGGGTGCGGCCAACTACGTGCGCATCGACCCAGGCCACGCCGTAGCTCACGTGATCAACATGCCGCTCGTTCCGCCCGAAGCACGAATCCCGCTGCTGTGCCGGAGGTAAACCCGCAATGAAGTCCACCGAAGAAGTCACCCGGGCCCGCTTGGCGCCCGACCCCAGTGACCTGGCCCGGCTGATAGCCGGCGAACATCACAACCCGCACGGCACCCTGGGCGCGCACGAATACGGCGACCACACCGTGATCCGGGCCTTCCGCCCGCACGCCACCGAGGTGGTCGCGCTCGTCGGCGGCGACCGGTTCCAGTTGCAGCACATCGACTCCGGCCTGTTCGCCGTGGCGCTGCCGTTCGTCAACCTGATCGACTACCGCCTGGAAGTGCGCTACGAGCACGGTGAACCGCACACGGTCGCCGACGCCTACCGATTCCTGCCGACGCTGGGCGAAGTCGACCTGCATCTGTTCAACGAAGGCCGCCACGAACGGCTGTGGGAAGTCCTTGGCGCCCATCCGCGTTCGTTCACCACCGCCGACGGCAAGGTGGACGGGGTCTCTTTCGCGGTGTGGGCCCCCAACGCCAAGGGTGTCAGTCTCATCGGCGAATTCAACGGCTGGAACGGCAATGACGCCCCGATGCGGACGCTCGGGTCCTCAGGTGTGTGGGAGTTGTTCTGGCCGGAATTCCCCCGCGATGGCCTGTACAAGTTCCGGGTGCACGGTGCCGACGGGTCGGTCACCGACCGCGCCGATCCGATGGCGTTCGCGACCGAGGTACCGCCGCATACCGCTTCGCGGGTGAACGTCAGCAACTACCGCTGGGGTGACGAATCGTGGATGACGGCCCGCGCTTCGCGCAACGCGGTGTTCGAACCGATGAGCACCTACGAGGTGCACCTCGGATCATGGCGACCGGGCCTGTCGTATCGCGACCTCGCCCGCGAGCTGACGGACTATGTTGTGGCGCAAGGGTTCACCCACGTCGAACTTTTGCCCGTCGCCGAGCACCCGTTCGGCGGGTCGTGGGGATACCAGGTCACGTCGTACTACGCGCCGTCATCGCGATTCGGCACGCCCGATGAGCTACGCGCGCTGATCGACGCGCTGCACCAAGCCGGTATCGGCGTCATCGTCGACTGGGTGCCCGCCCACTTCCCCAAGGACGCATGGGCGCTCGGGCGGTTCGACGGCACCCCGCTCTACGAGCATTCCGACCCACGCCGTGGCGAGCAACTCGACTGGGGCACCTACGTGTTCGACTTCGGCCGGTCTGAGGTCCGCAACTTCCTCGTCGCCAATGCGCTGTATTGGCTCGAGGAGTACCACGTCGACGGCCTGCGGGTGGACGCCGTCGCATCAATGCTCTACCTGGACTACTCGCGCCCGGTAGGCGGTTGGACGCCGAACATCTACGGCGGCCGCGAGAATCTGGAAGCCGTCCAGTTCCTGCAGGAGATGAACGCGACCGCCCACAAGGCGGCGCCCGGCATCGTCACCATCGCCGAGGAGTCGACGTCCTGGCCCGGTGTCACGCGGCCGACCAGCGTTGGCGGGCTTGGCTTTTCGATGAAGTGGAATATGGGCTGGATGCACGACACGCTCGACTACGTCGGCCGCGACCCGATCTACCGCACCTACCACCACCACGCGATTACCTTCTCGATGCTGTATGCGTTCAGCGAGAACTTCGTCCTGCCGATCAGCCACGATGAGGTCGTGCACGGCAAGGGCACGCTGTGGGGGCGGATGCCCGGCGACGACCACGCGAAGGCGGCCGGGCTTCGCAGCCTGCTGGCCTACCAGTGGGCGCACCCAGGCAAGCAGCTGCTGTTCATGGGCCAGGAATTCGGGCAGCGCGCTGAATGGTCCGAAGAGCGCGGACTGGACTGGTTCCAACTCGACGAGAACAGCTTCTCCGACGGAATCTCGCGGCTGGTTCGCGATCTCAACGAGATCTACCGCGCGTCGTCGGCGCTGTGGAGCCAGGACATCAAGCCCGAGGGATATTCCTGGATCGACGCCAACGACTCCGCCAACAACGTGTTGAGCTTCTTGCGCTACGGCAGCGACGGCTCGGTGATGGCGTGCGTGTTCAACTTCGCCGGTGTCGAACACAGCGGTTACCGTCTCGGCCTGCCTGGCGCCGGACGGTGGCGCGAGGTGCTCAACACCGACGCCACCATCTACAACGGCAGCGGGATCGGCAACCTCGGTGGCGTGGATGCCAGCGATGAGCCGTGGCACGGCCGTCCAGCGTCGGCGGTGCTGGCGTTGCCGCCGACGTCAGCGCTGTGGCTGGAACCCGCGGAGCCACCGAGAAGAGGGCCGGCCTAATACAGCGCGTTAGCCAGATTGCGCCGCCCGGCGATGACCTCCGGGTCGGCGGGATCGAACAACTCGAACAGCTCGATCAGCCGGGTGCGCACCGAGGTGCGCTCGTCGCCGGACGTCCGTCGCACCAGCCCGATCAGCCGATCGAAGGCGCCGGCCACATCCTGGCTGAGGATCTGGACGTCGGCCGCGGCCAACGCGGCCTCGATATCGTCAGGAGCGGCATCGGCGGCGGCGACCGCCTCCGGTCCGTGCGCGGTGGCCCGCATCAGAAACACGATCTGACGTACCGCACCCTTGGCTTCGGCATGGTTCGGGTCGGCGTCGAGAATCGCCTGGTACGAGTCGAGGGCCGCACCGAGGTCGTTGTCCTCGAGGTACCGGCGGGCTTGCGCGAGGGCCGGGTCCACTTCATCGGGTTCATCGGAATCGGTTCCACCGCTGAGCTTTCCGGCGGTCGCCGACAGCAGCGAGTCGATCCAGCGGCGTAACTGCTCCGGCGGCTGAGCGCCCTGGAAGCTGGACAGCGGCTGTCCGGCGGCCAGAGCCACCACAGTGGGGACGACTTCGACGCCGAAAATCTGCCCCACCCGCGGAGACACGTCGACGTTGACGCTGGCCAGCGACCACTTTCCCTTGTCGGTCGCGGCCAGGGCGGACAACGCGTCGGCCAGTTGCAGGCAGACCTCACTGCGCGGCGACCACAACAGCACCACCACCGGCACCTGGTTGGAGCGCAGCAGTACTTCTTCTTCGAAGTTGGTCTCGTTGACCTCGACGCCGGCCGACGCCGCGCTCGACCCGTCCCCGCGACTCTCGCCGCTGCCGGGAGGAGGTTGTTTGAGGGCGGACAAATCGACCGCGCCGGCCAATGCGGGCCCGATCGGGGGACGTGGACGGCTCACGTCATCAAGTCTGGCACGCCGCCGCGGACGGCGTTTCATCCGGTTCGGGCGCTGGTATGAGCAACATCACACCGACCGTCGACGGTCCGCCGCCGCGATGCTGCCAGCAAACTTCTGGACGACTGTCCACCGAACCGCGCAACAAACCGTACTGGCCGGTAACTAGCTGGCGCGCAGTATCAGCGCGTCACCCTGACCGCCCGCTCCACACAGTGCAGCAACGCCGTAGCCGGAGCCGCGGCGAGCCAATTCCAGCGCCACGTGCAGGGTGATCCGGGCGCCTGACATGCCGATCGGGTGTCCGATGGCGATGGCACCGCCGTTGACGTTGACGAGGTCGGGGTCGATGCCGAGTTCTTGGGTGGAAGCCAGTGCGACCGCCGAGAACGCCTCGTTGATCTCCACCACGTCGAGCTGATCGACGGAAATTCCTTCCCGCTGGATCGCCTTCTTGATCGCGTTGGCGGGCTGCGATTGCAGCGTCGAATCCGGGCCGGCCACCACACCGTGAGCACCGATCTCCACCAGCCAGCTCAGGCCCAGCTCGATCGCCTTGTCCTTGTTCATCACGACCACGGCCGCTGCGCCGTCGGAGATCTGCGAGGCCGATCCCGCGGTGATGGTGCCGTCCTTGCGGAATGCCGGCTTGAGACCGGCCAGCGATTCGGCGGTGGTGTTGGCCCGGATGCCCTCGTCCTCGCTGAACTGCAGCGGATCGCCCTTGCGTTGCGGGATGCTCACCGGCACCACCTCGTCGGCGAAAACGCCGTCCTTCCAGGCCGCCGCCGCCTTCTGGTGCGAGCGTGCCGCGAATTCGTCCTGCTGCAGACGGCTGAACTTGTCGACGTCGTTGCGCTGCTCGGTGAGCGCACCCATCGGCTGGTCGGTGAAGACGTCGTGCAGGCCGTCGTAGGCCATGTGATCACGCACGGTGACGTCGCCGTATTTGTAGCCGGAGCGACTGTCGATCAGCAGGTGGGGGGCCTTGGTCATGGATTCCTGACCGCCGGCCACCACCACGTCGAACTCGCCGGCACGAATCAGCTGGTCAGCAAGTGCGATGGCGTCGATCCCGGACAGACACATCTTGTTGATCGTCAAGGACGGCACGTCCCAGCCGATGCCCGCGCCGACGGCCGATTGCCGCGCCGGCATCTGGCCGGCCCCCGCCGTCAGCACCTGGCCCATGATCACGTACTCGACCAGCGAGGCCGGCACGTTCGCTTTCTCCAGAGCGCCTTTGATCGCGATGGCGCCCAGATCGCTGGCGCTGAAGTCCTTCAGCGAGCCCATCAGCTTGCCGATCGGCGTCCGCGCTCCAGCAACGATCACCGATGTCGTCATGACTACCTCCACAGCGGGCTTCAGCAGCCGATCGCGGAGATCGGGAGAAGCGGATTCGTTTTGCTCAGGTTACCGTTATGTGATGACCACCGATCAAGTTGACACCCGTCGAGTACTCAGCACCGCTCTGGTGACGGCAGTCGACCACGTCGGCATCGCGGTCCCCGACCTGGATGCGGCGATCGCGTGGTATCACGACCACCTCGGCATGATCGTCCTGCACGAAGAGGTCAACGA
Source organism: uncultured Actinomycetota bacterium (assembly GCA_963762535.1). Lineage (GTDB taxonomy): Bacteria > Actinomycetota > Actinomycetes > Mycobacteriales > Mycobacteriaceae > Mycobacterium. Next base: position 137,487 of record CAVXKX010000017.1, on the reverse strand, counting down.
CGATCAGGGCATCCGCGAGGCGATGCTGTCGGTGCGCGGTGCCGCGGTCGGCAGCGCGCAGGTCCAGCTGATGGCTCCGCTCGACGACTCGTCGGCGATCGCGAAGTTCCTCGACAAGCGCGGTCCCGGCATCCAGCAGTTGGCTTACCGGGTCAGCGACCTGGAGGCCCTCAGCGAGCGGCTGCGCGAACAGGGAATCCGGTTGCTCTATGACGACGCCGCGACGCGGCACAGCGAACTCGCGGATCAACTTCATCCACCCGAAAGACGCCGGCGGTGTTCTGATCGAGCTGGTCGAACCGGCCGACGATTCCGATTCCGCGCACTGACGTTTCACGACCCCTTCCTTTCAAGACCACCGCCGGGTCGGCCCACGCGTAGCCCGGTTGGCCCAGCACGGCGTGTGCCAGTGTCGCCGGTCATCGACCGCCACCTCGCCGAAATCGGCTAGCCATACCACCACATGCGCTGTCCCCGAGCGTATTTCGTGGTCACAACCCGGGCAGCGATAGGTCTTGAGCGCTCGCGCGCCGGCTACCGGCCGCACCTCGTAATCGTGTCCGTCCGGGCCGGTCTCCACCCGACGCGGGGCCGGCAGCGGCGGATGCGACTGCTGCCCACGCGGTGAACTGCGGCGTCGAGCCATGCCCAGCAGTCTAGTGAGCCGGCTCAGAACAACCGGAACTCATCGGAATCCATGCCGCGCATCTTGTCGTAATCCAATGTCAGACACCGGATTCCGCGATCATTAGCCAAGGTTTTGGCCTGCGGCTTTATCTGCTGGGCGGCAAAAACCCCGCTCACCGGCGCGAGCAGGCTGTCCCGGTTGAGCAGCTCCAGATACCGGGTGAGCTGCTCGACACCGTCGATTTCGCCGCGGCGCTTGATCTCGACCGCGACCGAGCGGCCCTGATCATCGCGGCACAACAGGTCGACCGGCCCGATCGGCGTCATGTATTCGCGACGCACCAACGTGTATCCCGCGCCGAGCAGCTCGACATGCTCGGCGAGCAGCACCTGCAGGTGGGCTTCCACGCCATCCTTGACCAAACCCGGATCGATCCCGAGCTGATGGCTGGAGTCGTGCTCGATGTCCTCGACGGTGATCCGAAGCTGCTCGCCGGCCTTGTTCTGCACCACCCACACCCGCGCGTCACCCTCGCTGCCCTCGGGCTCTTCGGAGAACCAGCACGGCGGGCTCATCCAGTTCAGCGGCTTGTATGCGCGGTCGTCGGCGTGCACGCTCACCGAGCCGTCGGCTTTGAAGAGCAGCAGCCGCAGCGCCGAGGGCAGATGGGCGGTGAGCCGTCCGACGTAGTCCACCGTGCAGCGGGCGATGACGAGGCGCACAGGACTCACCTTAAGCGTGGGGGCGCCAAGCAATTAGGCTGACGCCAGCATGATGGCCAACAGAACAGTCGCGCAACGTCTGGGTCGACTGCTGGAGTTGGTCACCCGGCAGAGCGGTCGGCTACCGGAGACCCCGGCATACGGCTCGTGGTTGCTCGGACGAGTCGCAGAGAGCCAGGGCCGCCGGCGGGTACGGATCCAGATCATCCTGACCGTATTCATCGTCGGGGCGAATGTCGTCGGAATCGCCGTTTCGGCGCTGCTGTTGACCATCGCTTTCCCCTCCCCGAGTATCTTCAGCGACGCCCCGTTGTGGATCACCTTCGTCGTCACGCCGGCGTACTGCGTCGTCGCGCTGGCGCTGGGCACATATCTGATCACCCGCCGGACCATCGGCGCGCTGCGCTGGGCGATCGAAGAACGCGAGCCCAGCCCTTCCGACGAACGCGCGACGTTGGTGGCCCCGTTCTGGTTGGCCTTCGGTGTGCTGATGCTGTGGGTGATTGGGGCGACGTTGCTGACGACGCTCTACGGCTTGGCCAACAGCACGTTCATCCCGATCGTGGGTTTCTGCGTCAGCTTCTGCGGCATCTTGGTGTCTACCGCCTGTTATCTGTTCACCGAATTTGCGCTTCGCCCGGTGGCCGCGCAGGCGCTCGAGGCAGGGCGGTCGCCACGACGATTGGCCCCCGGCATCATGGGCCGGACGTTGACGGTGTGGATGCTCGGCTCCGGTGTTCCGGTGTTCGGCATTGCCCTGACCGCATTGTTGGGGGGCATGCTGCTCGACAATCTGAGCAAGAGCTCAGTTGGCAGTCGCCATTTTGGTGATATCAACTGCTGCACTGATTTTCGGGTTCCTGTTGATGTGGATTCTGGCCTGGTTGACCGCAACGCCGGTGCGGGTCGTGCGTGCGGCGCTCAAGCGTGTCGAAGAGGGCGATCTGCGTGGCGATTTGGTGGTGTTCGACGGCACCGAACTCGGGGAGCTGCAACGCGGATTCAACGCGATGGTCAACGGGCTGCGCGAGCGAGAACGTGTGCGCGACTTGTTCGGCCGTCACGTCGGACGTGAAGTCGCCGTCGCCGCCGAACGGGAGAAACCGAAACTGGGCGGCGAAGAACGCCATGTCGCAGTGGTTTTCGTCGATATCGTCGGCTCGACGCAATTGGTCACGACTCGACCGGCCGCGGAAGTTGTGCAGCTGCTGAACCGATTCTTTGCGGTCATCGTCGAGGAGGTCGACCGCCACTGCGGACTGGTCAACAAGTTCGAGGGCGACGCGGCGCTGGCGGTGTTCGGTGCTCCGAACCACCTCGACCGGCCCGAAGACGCGGCGCTCTGTGCCGCCCGCGCCATCGCCCACCGTCTCGACAGCGAGGTGCCCGAGTGCCCGGCCGGCATCGGGGTCACGGCCGGGACCGCCGTCGCGGGCAATATCGGCGCCAAGGAGAGGTTCGAATACACCGTCATCGGCGAGCCGGTCAACGAGGCGGCCCGGCTATGCGAGTTGGCCAAAAACGAGCCGGGCCGGCTGTTGGCATCCTCGGACACCGTCAACGCCGCGAGTGACGACGAGCGAGCCCGTTGGTCGCTGGGCGAGACCGTCACGCTTCGCGGCCACGATCAGCCCACCCAGTTGGCGGCGCCCGTCTAGCGTCATGCGTCGGCGCCCGGGGTCGCCGCACGGGCTCCAGCATCGTGCGCGATACTGCCGAAGTGGTCGACGATCTTCATGCCGATTTTGTCGGGCTTAACTGGTTGACGTGCCGGTTGGGCGCATGCGCCGGGCGAAACTGCGGGGCCCGATCGTGAATACCCGATTGGCGGATTTCGTGGTCGATCGCCGGATGCTGGTGATAGCAGCGCTCGCCGTCCCCATCGGCGCGCTGGCAGCCGGCGCGGCGTGGTGCCTGCTGCGACTCATCGGGTTGGTCACCAACCTGGTTTTCTATCAGCGTTGGGCGGTCGAACTGGTGGCGCCGGGAGCCCAGCACCATCCCTGGTGGCTGGTGTTGGGCGCTCCGGTCGCCGGCGGTCTGGTGGTCGGCGTGATGGCGCGGCTCGGCTCGGAGAAGATCCGCGGTCACGGCATGCCCGAGGCGATCGAGGCGATTCTCACCCAGGGCAGTCGCGTCGAACCCAAAGTTGCTGTGCTCAAACCGATCTCCGCGGCGATCAGCATCGGCACGGGCGGACCGTTCGGCGCCGAGGGTCCGATCATCATGACAGGTGGCGCGCTGGGTTCGATCCTGGCGCAGCACCTGCACCTGACCGCCGATGAACGCAAGATCCTGCTGGTATCGGGGGCCGCCGGCGGAATGGCCGCCACCTTCAATTCCCCGCTGGCATCCATACTGCTGGCGGTCGAGCTCTTGCTGTTCGAGTGGCGCCCCCGCAGCCTGGTTCCGGTGTCAGCCGCCGTCGCAGTCGCCACCGTCGTGCGCCAATTCATCCTGGGCGCCGACCCGATGTTCCCTGTGGACGCGCATATCGCCCAAATCCCTTGGAACATCGACCTGTTGGCCGTTGTCACCGGCGCCTGCGGTGCCGCGGTCGCTATCGTCGCCACCCGGTTGGTGTACCTGTCCGAGGACGCTTTTTCGCGTCTGCCCATTCACTGGATGTGGTGGCCGGCGATCGGCGGCGTCGTGATCGGCCTCGGCGGGCTGGTAGAGCCGCGAGCACTGGGCGTTGGCTACGACGTGATCAATGCGCTGCTCACCGGGCATGCGACGTTGTCGCTGATCGTGGGAATTCTCATTGTGAAAACGGCAATCTGGTCGTTGTCGCTGGGTTCGGGGACATCAGGCGGTGTGCTGGCGCCGATATTCATGATCGGCGGGGCGCTGGGAGCGCTTGTCGGACAATATTTTCCGGTCGTGTTTCCGGGGTTTTGGGCGATTCTGGGGTTGGCCGCCGTGGTGGGCGGGACCATGCGCGCGCCGCTGACCGGAATCGTGTTCACTCTCGAACTCACCCGCGCCTGGCCCGCGCTGTTTCCGCTGATCATCGCCTCGGTCACGGCCTACGCCGCGTCGGTGCTGTTGCTCGACCGTTCAGTTCTGACCGAGAAGATCGCCCGGCGCGGACTGCATCTGACCCGTGACTACACCACCGACCCGCTGGAAGCCTTCTTCGTCGAAGAGGTGATGCATCCCGGGGCACCGGACGCCCCGGTGGGCGGCACGGTCGGAACTCGCGACACATTGCGGCATGCGGCCAATGTCCTGGCCGAATCCGGTGGCCGTCCGTTGCGGGTGGTGTCGCCCGACGGCACCGAGCAAGGTCATCTGGTGATGCAGGATCTGCTGACCGCCCGGCTGCATGACCTCACCGAAGACACGCTGCGCACCCGGCACTTTGCCGTCTTCACGCCGTGCCCGGATACCGCCGGGGCCTCCGCCGCCCAGCTGACCGGGACGGCGGTTCGGCCACCACGATGTCGCTTTTCCGCTAGTAATGTCGGTGGCCGGGTGTAATTGTCGAGTCGTGCACGAAGACTTCGACCGCTGCTACCGCGCCGTCCAATCGAAGGACGCCCGGTTCGACGGCTGGTTCGTCGTTGCCGTGCGCACCACCGGAATCTACTGCCGCCCCAGCTGTCCGGTCCGGCCGCCGTTCGCGCGCAACATGCAGTTCTATCCGACCGCTGCGGCCGCGCAACGTGCCGGCTACCGGGCGTGCAAGCGGTGTCGCCCGGACGCCTCACCGGGCTCTCCGGAATGGAACATTCGCGACGACCTCGTCGCCAGGGCCATGAGGCTGATCGCGGACGGCACGGTTGACCGCGAGGGCATCACGGGTTTGGCCGCCCGCCTCGGCTACACCACCCGGCAACTTCAACGACTTCTGCAAGAGGAAACCGGCGCCGGCCCGCTCGCCCTTGCCCGCGCGCAGCGCACCCAGACCGCGCGGATACTCATCGAGACCACCGATCTCCCCTTTGGCGACATCGCTTTTGCAGCAGGCTTTTCCAGCATCCGGCAGTTCAACGACACGGTGCGTCTGGTGTGCGACAGCACGCCGACCGAATTGCGCAGACGCGCGATCGCGCGCAGCAGTCGCGACGCAGCCGATGTCCGCTCGCCGGGAACAGTGTCCCTGCGCCTGCCGGTGCGCATCCCGTTCGCCTACGAGGGAGTGTTCGGCCACCTTGCCGCCGGCGTCGTGCCCGGATGCGAAGAGGTGCGCGGCGGTGCCTATCGACGGACGCTGCGGCTGCCGTTCGGCAACGGAACCGCCAGCCTGACACCGGCGCCCGATCATGTCCGATGCGTCCTGGTGCTCGACGACTTTCGCGACCTGACATCCGCGATATCGCGCTGCCGACGATTGCTCGACCTCGACGCCGACCCGGATGCGGTGATCGACGTCTTGAACTCCGATGCGGCGCTGGCCCCGGTAGTGGCCAAGGCACCCGGGCAACGCATTCCGCGCACCGTGGACGAGGCCGAGCTCGCCGTTCGCGCGGTTCTGGGTCAGCAGGTGTCCATGAAGGCCGCGCAGACCCACGCCGGCAGACTGGTGACGGCGTATGGCGATCCGATCGAGGACGCCAACGGCGCACTGACGCATACGTTTCCATCGGTTGAGCAACTCGCTGACATCGACCCCGCCCATCTGGCTGTTCCGGCCGCTCGACGCCGGACGGTGACCGCGCTTGTCGCCGCATTGGCCGACGGCAGCGTGGTGCTCAATGCCGGCTGCGACTGGGACGCAGCGCGTAAGCAACTGCTGGCCCTGCCCGGAATCGGGCCGTGGACCGCGGAGGTCATTGCGATGCGGGGTCTCGGTGATCCCGACGCCTTCCCGTCCAGCGATCTCGGATTACGATTGGCGGCAGAGCAATTGGGCTTGCCGACCGATAACCGCGAATTGACCGCGCGAAGCCAGCGATGGCGCCCGTGGCGTTCCTACGCGACGCAGCATTTGTGGACGACGCTGGAGCATTCGGTGAACCACTGGCCAGTCAAGGAAGACCGCATGATCCAGTACCGCACCATCGACAGCCCGATCGGCTTGCTTACGCTTGGCCGGTCACGATCGGGTGCTCACCAACCTCAGGATGGTCGACCAAACCTACGAACCGAAACGGACCGGCTGGTCGGAAAATCCCACGGCGTTCAACGACGCCGTCGACCAACTCAAGGCGTATTTCGCCGGTGAACTGACCGACTTCGACGTAGAAATCGACCTGCAGGGCACGGAATTTCAGCGGCGCGTCTGGCAAGCGCTGCTGACCATCCCGTTCGGTGAAACCCGGTCCTACGGCGAAATCGCGGAACAGATCGGCGCTCCGGGCGCGGCCCGCGCGGTTGGACTGGCCAACGGCCACAACCCGATCGCCATCATTGTTCCGTGTCACCGGGTGATCGGTGCCAGCGGCGGTCTTACCGGGTACGGCGGTGGTCTCGATCGGAAACGATCGTTGCTCGCGTTGGAGACGAGCCGGAGCTCCCCGACGTTGCCTTTGTTCGACTGACCTCCGGCCGGGCGAACGGCTAGAACCCGGGAAATGGTCGCGGCTGCCCACCGGCGGGATTGATCCCAGGCAGCAACGGCTGCGGAGCAGGCGCCCCTGGCAGGCCGAGCGGTAGTCCCGGCCCGCCGGCGCCAGGAATCGGGAACGGCATGTTGCCGTTGGCGACCGAGTGTTATCCACCCGGGACACTGCGACTGGATCGCCATGCTGTGCCAGAAAGCCGGCCATGGGTGGCTTCCAGACCGCCGTGACCGCTGATCTGAGCCGCACTGCTGGCCAAGCTGCCGCCGGGCTTGACCAGCATGGGGCAGATGGACTGACCCATCTGGGCAATGGCGCCGCTGACCGGGCCGTTGTTACCGATGCCGACTCCGTTGAGCACCGGCGCCATCGCGTCACCGGCCGAGTCCGCATGCGCCGCGGGAATCGATGCCAAGGCCAGGCTGAACACGGCCGCGGTAACGATGACCGGCCGCAGAACCGCTGTTGACGACGCCACTAGCTCGGCGGCACCCCACGTAAACCGCCCAGCGTTCGACCTCGTCGTTGGCCGGCGCATATGGCCAGCCGTCCTGCTCGCCGTCATGTAGAGCTCCCCTCCGTTAGCACTCCATGCACATGAAGCACAGATTTCACTTTGATAACGTTAGGGTAGTTTTGTCACAGTAACAACACGATCGGATAACCATTTGCAACCGTAGCGTTGCGCTACCGCGACCTACGAGACCCGAATGCAACAATCGCCGATTTTCCGCTCGGTGTTTGCTGGAGCGCCGGAGCCGATCAGATGCGCAGTGGCCTGCTTGCGGCCGGCTCGGCGCCTTCGGAATGAGTGCCTACATGCAGAAATGCCCGTGCCCCCCAAGGGTTTTGGGGGGCACGGGGCTTGTTGTGTGTGTTCGGCGGTGTCCTACTTTTCCACCCTGGTGGGTAGTATCATCGGCGCTGGCAGGCTTAGCTTCCGGGTTCGGGATGGGTCCGGGCGTTTCCCTGTCGCTGTGGCCGCCGTAACTTTATTTAGGTGTTGTTGGTGGTGGGGTGCAGTGGTTGTCTGCGTCGGATTAGTGGTTGCGTGTGTGTAAGTTTTCGGCCGGTTAGTGCCAGTTCCCTGCGCCCGTTGCCGGGTTTGTAGGTCTGGTCTATTGATCCCGTGGTCTGCGGGGGGCCTTATCCCACTTGAATGGGTGAGAAGCCTGGTCTTGGAGAAGGTTTCCCGCTTAGATGCTTTCAGCGGTTATCCTGTCCGAACGTGGCTATCCAGCGGTGCCCCTGGTGGGACAACTGGTGGACCAGAGGTTCGTCCGTCCCGGTCCTCTCGTACTAGGGACAGGTTTCCTCAAGCTTCTGACGCGCGCGGCGGATAGAGACCGAACTGTCTCACGACGTTCTAAACCCAGCTCGCGTGCCGCTTTAATGGGCGAACAGCCCAACCCTTGGGACCTGCTCCAGCCCCAGGATGCGACGAGCCGACATCGAGGTGCCAAACCATCCCGTCGATATGGACTCTTGGGGAAGATCAGCCTGTTATCCCCGGGGTACCTTTTATCCGTTGAGCGACACCCCTTCCACTCGGGGGTGCCGGATCACTAGTCCCGACTTTCGTCCCTGCTTGACGTGTCAGTCTTGCAGTCAAGCTCCCTTGTGCACTTGCACTCGACACCTGATTGCCGTCCAGGTTGAGGGAACCTTTGGGCGCCTCCGTTACATTTTGGGAGGCAACCGCCCCAGTTAAACTACCCGCCAGGCACTGTTCCTGAACCGGATATACGGTTCGAGGTTAGAGGTCCAATACGATCAGAGTGGTATTTCAACAACGACTCCGCAATTACTGGCGTAATTGTTTCACAGTCTCCCACCTATCCTACACAAACCGTACCGAACATCAATACCAAGTTGTAGTGAAGGTCCCGGGGTCTTTTCGTCCTGCCGCGCGTAACGAGCATCTTTACTCGTAGTGCAATTTCGCCGAGTCTATGGTTGAGACAGTTGAGAAGTCGTTACGCCATTCGTGCAGGTCGGAACTTACCCGACAAGGAATTTCGCTACCTTAGGATGGTTATAGTTACCACCGCCGTTTACTGGGGCTTAAATTCTCCGCTTCACCCCCGAAGGGGGTTAACAGGTCCTCTTAACCTTCCAGCACCGGGCAGGCGTCAGTCCGTATACATCGTCTTGCGACTTCGCACGGACCTGTGTTTTTAGTAAACAGTCGCTTCTCACTGGTTTCTGCGACCCACTTCCGCTGCCGGCCGCGAGGGCCATGACGGTGTGTGGGCCCCCCTTCTCCCGAAGTTACGGGGGTATTTTGCCGAGTTCCTTAACCATAGTTCTCTCGTACGCCTTGGTATTCTCTACCTGACCACCTGTGTTGGTTTGGGGTACGGGCCGTGTGTGTGCTCGCTAGAGGCTTTTCTCGGCAGCATAGGATCACCGAATTCACCTCATCCGGTTATGCATCACCTCTCGGACTTATGTGACATCCGGATTTACCTAAATGTCGTCCTACGGGCTTGCCCCAGTATTACCACTGACTGGTACGGCTACCTTCCTGCGTCACCCCATCGCTTGACTACTACCCATGCGGGTCCCACGCAGCCGGCGGCTCTCGTCACCCTCGAAAGGGATCTGATGGGCCACCTTTTGGGTGGTTAGCAGCCACTGATTCATCACGGGCGCGCACACACGGGTACGGGAATATCAACCCGTTGTCCATCGACTACGCCTGTCGGCCTCGCCTTAGGTCCCGACTCACCCTGGGCGGACTGGCCTGGCCCAGGAACCCTTGGTCTTTCGGCGGGCAAGGTTCTCACTTGCCTTATCGCTACTCATGCCTGCATTCTCACTCCCGCATCCTCCACCACACGATCACTCGATGGCTTCACTGGATGCAGGACGCTCCCCTACCCAATCAACAAAGTTGATTGCCGCGGCTTCGGCGGTGTGCTTGAGCCCCGCTACATTATCGGCGCACAATCACTTGACCAGTGAGCTATTACGCACTCTTTCAAGGGTGGCTGCTTCTAAGCCAACCTCCTGGTTGTCTATGCGACTGCACATCCTTTTCCACTTAGCACACGCTTAGGGGCCTTAGCCGGCGATCTGGGCTGTTTCCCTCTCGACGCACGGAGCTTATCCCCCGCCGTCTCACTGCCACGCTTTGACTTACCGGCATTCGGAGTTTGGCTGACGTCAGTAACCTAGTAGGGCCCATCGGCCATCCAGTAGCTCTACCTCCGGTAAGAAACACGCAACGCTGCACCTAAATGCATTTCGGGGAGAACCAGCTATCACGGAGTTTGATTGGCCTTTCACCCCTACCCACAACTCATCCCCTCAGTCTTCAACCTAAGTGGGTTCGGGCCTCCACGCGGTCTTACCCGCGCTTCACCCTGGCCATGGGTAGATCACTCCGCTTCGGGTCCAGAACACACCACTACACCCCCTCACGGGGGATACGCCCTATTCAGACTCGCTTTCGCTGCGGCTACCCCACCCGGGTTAACCTCGCGACATGTCCCTGACTCGCAGGCTCATTCTTCAAAAGGCACGCCATCACCCCACGTCAAAGACGAAGGCTCTGACGGCTTGTAGGCACACGGTTTCAGGTACTCTTTCACTCCCCTCCCGGGGTACTTTTCACCATTCCCTCACGGTACTAATCCGCTATCGGTCATCAGGAAGTATTCAGGCTTACCGGGTGGTCCCGGCAGATTCACAGCAGATTCCACGGGCCCGCTGCTACTCGGGTAACAACACAAAACAGGATGCGGGTTTTCACCTACCGGGCTCTCACCGTCTACGGCAGACCATCCCAGGCCACTTCGACTAACCACACACCTACTGCCCTCCGGCCGAGATAGAACCAGACGCGTTATCCCCACAACCCCGCACACACAACCCCTACCCGGTTACACATGCGCACGGTTTAGCCATCCTCCGCTTTCGCTCGCCACTACTCACGGAATCACACTTGTTTTCTTTTCCTACGGGTACTGAGATGTTTCACTTCCCCGCGTTCCCTCCCGACGCCTATGTATTCAGCGGCGGGTGACACGACATCACTCGTGCCGGGTTTCCCCATTCGGACATCCTCGGATCCACGCTCGGTTGACAGCTCCCCGAGGCATATCGCAGCCTCCCACGTCCTTCATCGGCTCCTGATGCCAAGGCATCCACCATGTGCCCTTAAACACTTACAAACACAAGAAAACAACTCAAACAAAAACGCTACAAATACAGCAATTTTGCTTAGATGCTCGCAACCACTATCCAATAAACAAACACCACACCCCACCACCAAGATGGAGCGACAACACCCTGAGAAGGTGTTGCCTCAGGACCCAATAGTGTGCCGGCGATTCCGACCCCACCCCCCAAACAGAGAGCGGAGAAAACATTTGTTGTTGTGCACCAAGCCGCCACCCACTACAGGTGACGCGACTCCTCACGGCTCACACCCCCACCAATTGAGGGCATATCTCGTGGTGCTCCTTAGAAAGGAGGTGATCCAGCCGCACCTTCCGGTACGGCTACCTTGTTACGACTTCGTCCCAATCGCCGATCCCACCTTCGACAGCTCCCCCCACAAGGGTTAGGCCACTGGCTTCGGGTGTTACCGACTTTCATGACGTGACGGGCGGTGTGTACAAGGCCCGGGAACGTATTCACCGCAGCGTTGCTGATCTGCGATTACTAGCGACTCCGACTTCACGGGGTCGAGTTGCAGACCCCGATCCGAACTGAGACCGGCTTTAAAGGATTCGCTAAGCCTCACGGCATCGCAGCCCTTTGTACCGGCCATTGTAGCATGTGTGAAGCCCTGGACATAAGGGGCATGATGACTTGACGTCATCCCCACCTTCCTCCGAGTTGACCCCGGCAGTCTCTCACGAGTCCCCGCCATAACGCGCTGGCAACATGAGACAAGGGTTGCGCTCGTTGCGGGACTTAACCCAACATCTCACGACACGAGCTGACGACAGCCATGCACCACCTGCACACAGGCCACAAGGGAACCGATATCTCTACCGGCGTCCTGTGCATGTCAAACCCAGGTAAGGTTCTTCGCGTTGCATCGAATTAATCCACATGCTCCGCCGCTTGTGCGGGCCCCCGTCAATTCCTTTGAGTTTTAGCCTTGCGGCCGTACTCCCCAGGCGGGGTACTTAATGCGTTAGCTACGGCACGGATCCCAAGGAAGGAAACCCACACCTAGTACCCACCGTTTACGGCGTGGACTACCAGGGTATCTAATCCTGTTCGCTCCCCACGCTTTCGCTCCTCAGCGTCAGTTACTGCCCAGAGACCCGCCTTCGCCACCGGTGTTCCTCCTGATATCTGCGCATTCCACCGCTACACCAGGAATTCCAGTCTCCCCTGCAGTACTCCAGTCTGCCCGTATCGCCCGCACGCCCCCAGTTAAGCCAGGGAATTTCACGGACAACGCGACAAACCACCTACGAGCTCTTTACGCCCAGTAATTCCGGACAACGCTCGCACCCTACGTATTACCGCGGCTGCTGGCACGTAGTTGGCCGGTGCTTCTTCTCCACCTACCGTCACCCACAACAAAAGCTCATGGGCTTCGCCGATGGTGAAAGAGGTTTACAACCCGAAGGCCGTCATCCCCCACGCGGCGTCGCTGCATCAGGCTTGCGCCCATTGTGCAATATTCCCCACTGCTGCCTCCCGTAGGAGTCTGGGCCGTATCTCAGTCCCAGTGTGGCCGGACACCCTCTCAGGCCGGCTACCCGTCGTCGCCTTGGTAGGCCATCACCCCACCAACAAGCTGATAGGCCGCGGGCCCATCCCACACCGCAAAAGCTTTCCCCCACCAGGCCATGCGACCAGCAGGGTGTATTCGGTATTAGACCCAGTTTCCCAAGCTTATCCCAAAGTGCAGGGCAGATCACCCACGTGTTACTCACCCGTTCGCCACTCGAGTACCCCCGAAAGGGCCTTTCCGTTCGACTTGCATGTGTTAAGCACGCCGCCAGCGTTCGTCCTGAGCCAGGATCAAACTCTCCAAACAAAAACATCCCGCACCCCAAAAGGCACAAGAGAATTCGAATCAGAAAAACCTGATCACAGCAAAAAGACACCAAAAACTGGCATCAAAAAAACAAAACCACACCCCCACACGGGAAGTGAAAGCATGGCCAAAAACAACAACAAAACAAAACCACCAAACACACTATTGAGTTCTCAAACAACACCCGTTTTCGGGCAACCCTGCTACTGTACTCCATCGCAAAAGCGCCGTCAAACTGCACCATCTGCTGCTTTACAGCAGGTGTGCGCCGTACTTACCGAGCTACTCTACCCTCTCGATTTCGGCGCCGAGACTGGCCAGGTTCTCCACGAACAGCGGGTAACCCCGGTCGATGTGAAAGACGTCGTGCACCTCGGTGTCGCCGTCGGCGACCAGGCCGGCAAGCACCAGTCCGGCGCCCGCCCGGATGTCCGATGACCACACGGGTGCGCTCGACAGTTGAGGAAGACCTCGTACGACGGCGTGGTGACCGTCGGTGCGGGCGTCGGCGCCCAGACGGATCATCTCCTCGACGAACCGGAACCGCGCCTCGAAGACGTTCTCGGTGATCATCGATGTGCCATCGGCGATCGACGACAGCGCAATCGCCATCGGCTGCAGATCCGTCGGGAAACCCGGGAACGGCAATGTTGCGACGTTGACGGCCTTCGGCCGCTCGTACTGGGTGATCCGGAAGCTGTCGTCGGTCTGGGTGACCGTGGCGCCGGCGTCGTGCAGCTTGTGCAGCACCACCTGCAGATGTGCCGGATCCACGCCGGTCACCGTGACGTCGCCGCGGGTCATCGCCGCGGCGATACCCCAGGTGGCGGCCACGATTCGGTCGCCGATCACCCGATGCTCCGTCGGGTACATCCGCGGTACACCGGTGATCGTCATCGTCGGCGAGCCCGCGCCTTCGACCTGCGCGCCCATCTGGTTCAGCATCGTGCACAGATCGACCACGTCGGGCTCGCGCGCCGCATTGTGAATCGTCGTGACGCCGTCGGCCAGAACCGCGGCCATCAAGATGTTCTCGGTCGCTCCGACCGAGGGGAACTCGAGCTGAATCTCCGCGCCGTGCAGGGAATCTGCGTGCGCGACGACGCAGCCGTGCTCGATGTTGCAGACGGCGCCGAGCTGGCGCAGGCCGGCCTGGTGCATGTCCAACGGCCGCGACCCGATGGCGTCACCACCCGGCAGCGCGACCTTGGCGCGCTTGCATCGCCCCACCAACGGGCCGAGTACGCAGACCGAGGCCCGGAACTGGCGCACCGCCGCGAAGTCGGCGTCGTATTTGGGTTCGTCCGGCGAGGTGATGCGTACCGTCGCGCCGTCCAGTTCGACGTTGGCACCCAGGCCTCTCAACACCTCGGCCATCAACGGCACGTCGAGGATGTCGGGACAGTTGGTGATCGTGCTGGTGCCTTCGGCCAGCAGCGCGGCCGCCATCAGCTTGAGAACGCTGTTTTTGGCTCCCCCGACAGCGACTTCGCCCGACAACCGACTGCCACCGGTCACCACGAAATGCTCGGCCACGCGGGCTAGTTTAGTGAAGCCGTACCGACCTGTCAGTCGGCCAGGTCAGTCGGACGGGTACGTTTTGTTCATGGCAGTACATCTGACCCGCATCTATACCCGGACCGGCGACGACGGAACGACGGGGTTGAGTGACTTCTCCCGGGTATCCAAGAACGACACGCGATTGGTGGCATACGCCGACTGCGACGAGGCCAACGCGGCGATCGGCGCTGCCATCGCCCTGGGCGCCCCGGAGCAGCAGATAGCCGACGTGCTGCGACAGATCCAAAATGATCTGTTCGACGCCGGCGCGGACCTCTCGACTCCGGTCGTCGAGAACCCGGAGCATCCTGCGCTGCGCATCACGCAGGACTACGTCGACCGGCTCGAAACCTGGTGCGACGAGTTCAACGCAAGCCTGCCTCCGCTCAAATCCTTTGTGCTGCCTGGCGGTTCGGCGCTGTCGGCGCTGCTGCACGTCGCTCGCACGGTGGCGCGACGCGCTGAGCGTTCGGCCTGGGCTGCGATCGAGCAGCACCCGACGGACGTCAGCCCGCTGCCCGCGAAGTATCTGAACCGGCTGTCGGACTTGCTGTTCATCTTGTGCCGGGTGGCCAACGTGGGCGGCGACGTGCTGTGGCAACCGGGCGGCGGACGAGCCGACTAGCCGAATCAGTAGCCGCCGCGTCAGATGCTGCGACGCCGCGCACGCGGCGAGGGACGCGATTCCAGCCACGACTGGAACGCGGTCAATGCGCCTCGGTCCAAGGCGATTTCGTAATCGGCCCTGCGGTCCTGCGTGGTGTCGCGCAGCTCCAGCACGATGATCTCTTCGGTCATGATGTCGAACTCGTCGCCGCGCGGTGGGCGCCGCGAGACGAGCTCGACCCCGCGTCTGTTGAGTTTGCGGTCCGGCCACAGCCGAACACTGGACAGTCGGTAGAACGCGGCATCGCTTCCGCGGTAACGGATTACGCCGTGGCGCCAGCCGTGTCCACCGACCGCGGGGATGTCGCGCATGATCGCCGCGGTCCCACCCTGGCGCAGCTTCCACAACCGATAGCTCAGTGCGACGACCGCAAGACCCAGCACAGCGACGAGCACGACCATGACAATCATGAGCGCGCTCATCGCCGCGGTCCGTCAGTCGAGCGCGCCGACAGCGCGCAATCTGCCGCGTCCCCTGGCAGCGATGCGAGGGTCGTCTGACTCCGAATCCTCTTTGGCCGCAGCCTCGTCGATCTCCGACTCGAACTGCGCGAACTCGGCGAGGATGCTGACGCTCTCCTCGGTGACCGACAAGAAGCCGCCTTCGATGGCGACCCGCAGGTCATCCTCGCCCTCACGCTCGACACGAACCATGGCGTCGTCGACCAGTTGCGCGACCAGCGGGATGTGACTGGGCATAATCCCGATCTCCCCCACCGTGGTGCGCGTGAAGAGGAACGTCGCCTCGCCCGACCAGATCTTCCGGTCGACGGCAACGATCTCCACGTTCAGCACGGCCATCTCACACCTGCCCTTCCACGCTCAACCGCCGCCGGCACCGACACATCACAGCTTGGCGCCGAAGCTTTCGGCCTTCTTGGCCAGGTCGTCCAGGCCACCGATGAGGAAGAAGGCCTGCTCGGGGATGTGGTCGAAATCGCCCTTGGCCAGCTTGTCGAACGCCTCGATGGTTTCCTTCAGCGGAACGGTGGATCCCGGCTGGCCGGTGAACTGCTCGGCCGCCATCATGTTCTGCGAGAGGAACCGCTCGATGCGGCGGGCCCGGTTGACTTGCTGCTTGTCCTCCTCGGACAGCTCGTCGATACCCAGAATCGCGATGATGTCCTGAAGATCCTTGTAGCGCTGCAGGATTCGGATCACTTCCTGGGCAACCCGGTAATGCTCGTCGCCGACGATCGCGGGGTCCAGGATGGTCGAGCTGGACGCCAACGGGTCCACCGCCGGGAAGATGCCCTTGGAGAACACGTTTCGCGACAGCTCGGTGGTGGCGTCCAAGTGCGCGAACGTCGTCGCCGGCGCTGGGTCGGTGTAGTCGTCGGCGGGCACGTACACCGCTTGCATCGAGGTGATGGACTTGCCTCGGGTCGAGGTGATCCGCTCCTGCAGCTCACCCATCTCGTCGGCCAGCGTGGGCTGGTAACCCACGGCCGAAGGCATCCGGCCGAGCAGTGTCGAGACCTCGGAGCCGGCCTGGGTGAACCGGAAGATGTTGTCGATGAACAGCAGCACGTCCTGGCCCTGCTCGTCGCGGAAGTACTCGGCCATCGTCAACGCCGACAAGGCGACTCGCATACGGGTGCCGGGCGGCTCGTCCATCTGACCGAACACCAGCGCGGTGTCCTTGAGCACGTCGGCCTCCGCCGAGCTCGACCCACAGGTCGTTGCCCTCACGGGTGCGCTCCCCGACGCCGGCGAATACCGAAGTACCACCGAAGTTTCGGGCGATACGGTTGATCATCTCCTGGATCAGAACGGTCTTCCCCACACCCGCACCGCCGAACAGCGCGATCTTTCCACCACGCACGTAGGGGGTGAGCAGGTCGACGACCTTCAAGCCGGTCTCGAGCATCTCGGTGCGCGGCTCGAGCTCGTCGAACGGCGGCGGCTTGCGGTGAATCTCCCAGTGATCGAAGTCTTCTCCGTAGCCCGGCTCGTCCAGGCAGTCGCCGAGGGCGTTGAACACGTGACCCTTGACGCCGTCGCCGACCGGAACGGAGATCGCTTTTCCGGTGTCGGTCACCTCGACGCCGCGGACCAGTCCGTCGGTCGGTTGCATCGAGATGGCGCGGACCAGGTTGTCGCCGAGGTGCTGAGCCACCTCCAGCGTCAGCGTCTTCGCGAGATCCTCGTAGGTGATCTCGGCGTGCAGAGCGTTGAACAACTGCGGCACAGAACCGCGCGGGAATTCGACGTCGACGACGGGTCCGGTGATCCGCACCACGCGGCCGTTGGTGTCGCTGCCCTTCGAGTTCGTCGACTTCTCAGCCTTTTGGGTGGTAGCAGCCATATCCTCTTCGCTTCCTGATGGGGCCTATTTGGCGTCGGCGAGCGCGTTTGCGCCACCGACGATTTCGCTGATTTCCTGGGTGATCTGAGCCTGCCGCTCGCGGTTCGCCTCGAGCGTGAGCGACTTGATGAGGTCGTCGGCGTTGTCGCTGGCCGACTTCATCGCACGCTGGCGCGATGCCAGTTCTGATGCAGCGGACTCGAGCAGCGCCGTGTAGACGCGGGTGGTCAGGTAACGCGGCAGCAGCGCGTCGAACAGCGTCGTCGCATCCGGCTCGAATGAGTACAGCGTGTGCGGCTCGTTGTCGTCCTCGACGTACTCCACGACCATCGGGGCGATCCGGTGCGCTCCGACCGACTGCGACATCATCGACTTGAATTCGGTATAGACGATGTGCAATTCGTCGACGCCGGACTCGTCACTTGACGCCTCGTCGTCGCCGGCACCGGCCATGAAGGCACTCACCAGAGTGTCGGCGACCTCCGCGGCGTTCTCGTAGCTGGGCCGCTCCGAGAAACCGGTCCACGACTCGCTGATGTCCCAGTTGCGAAACTTGAAGTAGCCCTGCGCTTTACGCCCAACGGTGTAGAGCACCGGAGTCTTGCCGTCTTCTCGCAGGCGCGAGAAGAGCTCCTCGGCCCTGCGAAACGCGCTGGAGTTGTACGCACCGCATAGGCCACGGTCCGACGAGACCACCAGCACGCCAGCCCGTTTCGCTGAGGGTCTCTCGACCAGCAGCGGGTGGTCGAGAGCGGCCTCCGTCGCCAGCGTGGTGAGCACGCGGGTGATCTCGGCCGAGTAGGGCCGGGCCTCTTTCAGCCGCGCCTGTGCCTTGCCGATGCGAGACGTCGCGATCATTTCCTGGGCCTTGGTGATCTTTTTGATCGACCCGGCGGAACGAATGCGACCCCGCAGTTCGCGAAGTGTGGCAGCCATCTTCGATTACTTCTTCTGCTCCGGCGGTGCGGGCTTGTGCACCTGCACTGCTTCTTTTTCCACCTTGTCTTCATCGAGGGCGTCGACGTGCTCGTCGCGCACCACCGATCCACCGCCAGTCGCCGCGAAGCCCTTCTTGAACTCGTTGATCGCGTCGACCAGCTTGTTCTCGGTCTCTTCGCTGAGCTTCTGCGATTCCTTGATGTCGGACAGGATGCCGTCCTTGGCCCCACGGATGTGGTCGAGGAACTCGGTCTCGAAGCGATGCACGTCCTCGGCTGGAACCGAGTCGAGGTGCCCACCGGTGCCGAGGAAGATCGAAATGACCTGCTCCTCAACCGGTGACGGCTGGTACTGCGGCTGCTTGAGCAGCTCGACGAGCCGTTCGCCGCGTTCCAGCTGTGCTTTCGAGGTGGCATCCAAGTCCGAGGCGAAGGCCGCGAACGACTCCAACTCGCGGAACTGCGACAGGTCCAGACGGAGACTGCCCGCCACCTCCTTCATCGCCTTGATCTGCGCCGCGCCACCCACCCGGGACACCGACACACCGACGTTGATCGCCGGCCGGACACCCTGGTTGAACAAGTCGGACTCAAGGAAAACCTGGCCGTCGGTGATCGAGATGACGTTGGTCGGGATGTAGGCCGAGATGTCGTTGGCCTTGGTCTCGATCACCGGCAGACCGGTCAGCGAGCCGCCGCCGAGTTCGTCGGACAGCTTGGCGCAGCGCTCCAGCAGTCGCGAGTGCAGGTAGAACACGTCACCCGGGTAGGCCTCACGACCCGGCGGACGACGCAGCAGAAGGGAGATCGCGCGGTAGGCCTCGGCCTGCTTGCTCAAGTCGTCGAAGATGATCAGCACGTGCTTGCCGCTGTACATCCAGTGCTGGGCAATCGCCGAACCGGTGTAGGGCGCAAGCCATTTGAACCCGGCAGCGTCGGACGCCGGCGCGGCGACGATGGTGGTGTAGTCCATCGCGCCGCCCTCGTCGAGGGCGCGCCGGACGGACGCGATCGTGGTGCCCTTCTGTCCGATCGCCACGTAGACGCAGCGCACCTGCTTCTTCTCGTCGCCGCTCTCCCAGTTCTCGCGCTGGTTCAAGATGGTGTCGACACACACCGCGGTCTTGCCGGTCTTGCGGTCACCGATGATCAGCTGACGCTGGCCGCGACCGATCGGCGTCATCGCGTCGATGGCCTTGATGCCGGTCTGCAGCGGCTCGGAGACGCTTTGCCGCTGCACCACCGACGGCGCCTGAATCTCCAATGCGCGACGGGTTTCAGCCTTGATGTCACCCTGGCCGTCGATCGGCTCGGCCAGTGGGTTGACCACACGGCCGAGGAATTCGTCACCGACCGGGACCGAGAGAACCTCGCCGGTGCGCTTGACTTGCTGACCCTGTTCGAGCTTTTCGAAGTCACCCAGGATGACCGCACCGACGCTCTGCTCGTCCAGGTTGAGCGCGACGCCCAATACCCCACCCGAGAACTCGAGGAGCTCTTGCGTCATCACCGACGGGAGACCCTGAACGTGCGCAATGCCGTCCCCGGCATCGATGACGGTGCCCACTTCCTCCTTGGCGGTGTCTGAGGCGAAAGAGCTTACGTACTCCTCGATCGCGCCCTGGATGTCGTCAGCGGAGATTGTCAACTCTGCCATGGCTTTTCGTCTTCCTGCTTGTCGATGATGGGGAGTAGTTGGTGTTTCAATCCGGCAATTGAGTCTGGGCAGCGGCGAGACGCGACGACAGCGTACCGTCGATGATCTCGTCGCCGACGGTGACTGCGAGCCCGCCGAGCAGCTCGGGGTCGAGTTGGATTTGGATGGTGACTGTCTGGCCGTAGATCCGGCTCAACACCTCAGCCAGGCGGGTCTGCTGAGCGTCGCTCAGTTCGGCGGCCGCACTCACACGTGCCACCACTTCGCCGCGCCGCGCCACTGCGACTTCGGCGAGTTCGTGCATCACTGTTTCGGTCTGGTGTCCGCGCAACAGCTCGACCGTCTTGACGAGGAGCTCCGTGGTGATCGGACTGACGCCGCCACCGGCACCGTCAAGTATGTTGCGCAGCAATTGAATCCGCCCCTCGACGGGCGAACCGTGATCGCCCAGCAAGATGGCGAGACGCGGTTGTGCGTCGAGAATGCGGGCGAACTTGAACAATTGCTCGCCGACCTCGTCGACCTGCCCGGCTCGCTCGGCACGAATAAGCAGCGCTTGCCGCGCGACCAGCTCGATTGCCGCGACGAGATCCTGCTTTGCCGACCAGCGTTCGGAAACAGCTTTTTTGAGGACGTCAAGGGCGGGTTCATCAACTTTGCCCGACACCAGTCGCTCGAGCAGTCGGACTCGGGACGACGCATCCTCGGTGGGCATGGTGAGGTAACGCGTCACGACGGCCTCGCGGATCAACAATCCCGCCACCGACGTCAGATCATCGGCGAGCTTCGACAGTCCTTCATCGTCGAGGTCGTCGGCTGTCTCGCCGAGACCATCGCGCAAGCGCGTCAGCGCTGCCCGACTTGCCGAACGCATCCTTGCCGCGACCGGATACTGAACTTCCGCCTCGGACGGTGCCATTTCGTCGAGATCGTTGAGGAACCGGTCGACGGTCGCGGATTGCTGGTCCGGCTCGGCGACGAATCCGCGAACCAGTTCGCCGGCGCGCCGGACAGATTCGGCACCGATATCCTGACGCAGCTGACGGATCAGCTGCGAACGCAACAGCTCCGCCTGCTTGGCGCCCTGCTGCTTGATCCGCTCCGCGTCACTGTCGGCCTGGGCACGCAGTTGTTCACCGATGCGCTTCGCATCTGACTGCGCCTCCTCGGTCAGACGCTGCGCCTCCGCGCGGGCGTCTTCCTTCGCCTTCGCGTGGGCTCGGCTCGCCTCGGCCAGCCGATCGGCGGCGGCCGAAGAGTCGGCCAGCTGCCGACGCACGGTGTTTTGCTGGTCCGCCATCAGCTTGCGCACCGGCGGGACGACATAGCGCCAAATCAGCCAGACGATGACGGCGAACCCGACGAGCTGCCCGATGAATGTTGACATGTGGTGCTTACCGCCCGGAGCCCGTGGCCGAGACAGAGGTGGTGACCTCGACGCCGAGGATGCGGCTCGCCAGCGTGGTGGAGATGGCCTCCACCCGCGTGCGAAGGTCCGCAGCCACGGCGTCACCCTCTCGCTTGAGCTGCTCGGCAGCGTCCTGCAATGTCGAGGAGACTTCCTCCTCGGCACGACCACGCTTTTCCTCGAGGACCTTGCGGCCCTCTGCCCGAGCCTCGTCGCGAACCGCCGATGCCGTGACCCGAGCGGCGGACAGCGCCTTCTCGTAGTC
This sequence comes from uncultured Actinomycetota bacterium, assembly GCA_963762535.1. Classification (GTDB taxonomy): domain Bacteria; phylum Actinomycetota; class Actinomycetes; order Mycobacteriales; family Mycobacteriaceae; genus Mycobacterium. The sequence goes on along the minus strand of CAVXKX010000017.1, from coordinate 115,818 downwards.
TTCCTGCGCAGCGGCGAACTGTTCGGCCGATTTCTTGTTGTCAGCAGCCGTTTTGGTGACCATGTTGTCGCGCTCTTTGAGCACCTTCGAGATCGGCGGAACCACGAAGGCGCCGATCACAGCGAGCACGATCAAGAAGATGACCAGCTCGACGAAGAAGGTGCCGTTAGGCACGAGGAAGTTGCCCTCCGCCTGGCTGCTCGCAGCCAGGCCTACAACATTCATGTCACCCATCTCGACTGGTTACTTGACTGGGGTGGCGAAGACGAACAGCGCCATGAAGGCCAGGTTGATGAAGTAAGCGGCCTCGACCAGACCCACCGTGATGAAGAACGGCGTGAAGAGTCGGCCCTGTGCTTCGGGCTGGCGGGCGATGCCGGAGATCAGCGCGTTACCGGCGACACCGTCACCGATACCGGCGCCGATCGCGCCACCTGCCATGATCAGCCCGCCGCCGATGAGGGCGCCGGCAGCGATTGTGGGGTTCATTGCTTATCCTCCTTGATATTTGGTAGCGGTCTACCAAGTCCGTCGTGATGTTGGAGCCAGGGATTGTCGTGCGGTGTTACTCGTGTTCCCCCTCCAGCTCCATCGCTTGACTGAAGTACAGGATCGTCAGCAGCGCGAAGATGAAGGCCTGGATCGCGCCGACGAACATGTCGAAGGTCTTCCAGATGGCGTTCGGCGCCCACATGATGTACGGCGGGAACATCGCGATCAGGCCGACCAGGATGCCGCCGGCGAAAATGTTGCCGAAAAGCCGGAGCGACAACGAGATCGGCTTGGCCAGTTCTTCCACCACGTTGATCGGCGCGAGCACTGCGACGTGGCCCTTGAGCACCGCGAGCGGGTGTCCGATGATGCCCCGGCGCCAGATCCCCGCGACGTGGTAGCAGATGAACACGAACAGAGCCAACGCCAGCACGTAGTTGATGTCTGCCGCGGCCGAGGAGAGCAGCTCAGTGGTCTTGCCTTTGTCGGAGTACTGCAACGGCAGCACCGACAACCAGTTCGAGATCAAGATGTAGATGAAAAGCGCTACCGCGAGCGGCAATACGAAGGGGGCGATGCGCATGCCGATCGCGCTCTCGATCTGGTTGCGCATCTGGACGGTGATCGCCTCGAAGAACAACTGCACGCCGCCCGGAACGCCGGTGGAGGTGACTTTGGCCCGAAGGAAGAATGCCAGCCCGATGACGATGACGGCAGCGATCGCTGACGACGTCACCGTGTCGACGTTGACGGTCAAACCGAACCAATCGGCGGTTTTGTGATGGCCGACCTCGATCGCGCCTTCGGCCAGAAACGCCTCAGTCATCGCCGTGTCCTGTCCCTTCTGTCGCGTCGGTAGTGCCCTCGCGCAGCTTCTTCCAGACCGGCATTGCCGTCGACAGCACCAGCAAAACCTGGAAGAGCGCGAGTCCGAACACCACACCCAGCCCAGCGGGCCGGAAGACGAATGCGATCGCCAATCCGACCGTCGTGATCACCAGCAACCGCGTCGCTGAATTCAGCGCCATCTTCTTCTTCAACGGGTGCGCATCCGCGGTGATCGATGCCACTGAACGCTGCACGCCCAGCGCGTTGAGCAAACCCAACATGAGTCCGACGCCGAAGAACATGCCGACCCTCGGAGAGCCGAGTGACGCAGCGACCGCAACGGCAGCGACGGTCAGTACCAGCGAGATGACGAAGAGGCGAAAAGGCCGGAATGCAACGGAGGGGAACACCAACGGCGCGTCCTGCGCTGGTGTAGTCACTGCAGCACCTCAGTCCTCGTTCTGGGGGAGTTGCCTCGTTGCTCATTCGTGGCCCGTTGAGCGTATCGGAGCGCTTTCACCGCACTCGCATCACCCAAGGGACTACTCCCCTTTGTCGGTCGTGATACGGCAGGACCGGAGCTGACTCCGACTGCCGGTGGCCGGCAACCCGCGAGGTTAATTCGGGTTCTACCAGCACAGTACCACATCCGCGACGACTCTACTACTCCTCGTCGTAGACCTCGTCACTGCGTCGCAGCAGCGGAATCAGCGTCGCGAAAACCGCCACCGCAATCGCGCCCAACATGACCGCAGCGGTGTCTCGCGGGTTGAAGAAAATCGTGCTTGCGGTGCCGAAAGCGACAATGCCGACCCACAAATAGATGATCAGCACGACTCGCCGATGCGAATGGCCGATCTGCAGCAGGCGGTGATGCAAGTGCATTTTGTCGGGGCTGAATGCGCTTTGGCCGGCCCGGGTCCGCCGCACAATCGCCAGCAGCAAGTCGAGCATCGGCACGAACATAACCGCCACAACCAACAGGAACGGCGACAGCAGAGCAAACACATCGCGGGCGCCGTAGGCGTTCTGCGAAATCGGTCCCGCAGCCGTCGTCGACGCCGCGGCCAGCATCAGGCCGATCAGCATCGAACCGGAATCGCCCATGAAGATCTTGGCCGGGTGAAAGTTGTGCGGCAGGAAGCCCAGACATGCCCCGGCCAGCACCACCGAGATGACGGCCGGCGGGTAGAACAACACGTCGCCACCGTGATCGCGAAGCAACCCGACGGAGAACATGCAGATCGCCAGCGCCGTGATGATTCCCAGCCCGGCGGCCAGCCCGTCGAGTCCGTCGACGAAGTTCATCGCGTTGACGATCGACACGGTCAACGCCAGCGTGAGCAGAATTGAGGACACCTGGTCCAGCACGATCGTCCCCACCCCGCCCAGCGGGATGTACAGGACGCTCCACGCGACGCCCATGGTGACCAGCACGCTGGCCGCGGTGATCTGACCGGCGAACTTCGTCAGCGCGTCCAGACCCCAGCGGTCGTCGATCAGGCCGATGCCCATGATCAGCCCGCCCGCCAGCACCACCGCGGGCATGCCCGTGGAATAGACGAAACCGCGGGTGAGCGCCGGAAGCTGCGATGCGAGGAACACCGCGGCGACGACGCCGATGTACATCGCCAGGCCGCCCATTCTCGGCGTCGGCGTGACATGCACATCACGCTCGCGCGGATAGGCCACCGCGCCCAATCGGGTTGCCAGCACGCGCACCGGCCCGGTGGCGAAGTAGGTGATGATCGCGGCGGTCAGTCCGACGAGTGCGAGTTCGCGCAACGGGACGCCGGCGCCGCGATCAGCCAAGGCGAGCACACCGCCGGCGAGGTTGTCGGCACCGCTGACCATCCGAAAAACCGTACTGCACCGCCCTGAGATCGATCTGAGCTGCCCGACCGGTCAATCGGTCAGAGTGCCGGCGTCCACACCGAGCACTTCGGCGATCCGCTCGGCGCTGACCGGTCCTGATCGCAGGATCCGCGGCTCGGGGGCGGTCAGATCCAGAATGGTCGAGGCCGCTTGCCGCGCTGACGGACCGCCATCGAGGTAGACGTCGACGAGGTCGCCCAACTGCTCGCGAGCGTTCTCGGCGTCCACCGCCGGCGGACGTCCGGAGATGTTGGCGCTGGACACCGCCATCGGCCCGACCTCGCGCAGCAGTTCGAGGGCGACCGGGTGCAGCGGCATCCGCAGCATGACCGTGCCGCGGGCGTCGCCCAGATCCCATTGCACCGACGGCGCCTGGCGGACCACCAGACTCAGCGCGCCGGGCCAGAACGCACGTATCAGGTTGCGCATCGACGTGGACACCGACAGAGCAAGCCCGTCGATGGTGCGCCACGAGCCGACCAGTACCGGGACCGGCATGTCACGACCGCGGCCCTTGGCGGCCAGCAGCGCGGCCACCGCCGTGCTGCTGAACGCGTCGGCACCCACGCCGTAGACCGTGTCGGTCGGCAGAACCACCAGGCCGCCGTTTTTCACCGCGGCGGCTGCCGAGGTGATCGCGTGCGAACGTTGTCCGGGTTCACTGCAGTCGAAAGTCTGGCTCATCAGCGGTCGCCTACCCGGTGGGCCGTGACGAATCGGGGGCGTCCGGTGAGATCGGACCGCGCCACGACGTCCTCGAATAGCCCTGTTCTGCAAACCAATTCGACGGTCTGCGCGGACGTGGTGTCGTCGTGCTCGACGGCGAACAGACCACCGGGCCGTAGCAGTCGGCCGGCCAGCCCGACAATTGCGGTGATCACCGACATGCCGTCCGGGCCGCCGAATACGGCATGCGACGGATCATGGTCGAGCACTTCGGGTTCGAGCTCGGCGCCGTCGGGGACGTAGGGCGGGTTGGACACCAGCAGATCGACCTGGCCGTCAAGCTGAGCCAGCACGCCGGGTGCGGTGATATCGGCGTGCAGCAACTCCACCCGGGTGCCGGCGCAGTTCGTGGCCCGCGTAGTCCAGGGCGGCGTCGGAGTCGTCGACGCCGATCACGCGGGCCGCTGGCCAGCGCCGCGCCAGACCCAGGGCCAGCGCGCCCGAACCCGTGCACAGATCGACGATGACCGCAGAGTCCGGAAGGTCGTTGCGCGGTGGCCCATTCCAGCATCGACTCGGTTTCCGGGCGCGGGATGAAAACGCCGGGTCCGACCGACAACGTCAACGGCCCGAAGGCGGCCGTGCCGGTCAGGTGCTGCAGGGGAACTCGGCGTGATCGCGCGGCCACTGACTCCCGGTAGCGGTCGAAGAAGGTGTCATCCGGTGTCGCGAGCAGTGCCAGCCGTCCACGCTCGGTGCCGGCCAGATGGGCGGCCAATTCTTCGGCGTCATAGCGCGCCGAATCGATCCCGGCTTCGGCGAGAAGCGTTGTCGCCGAGTCGATCGCGCAACGCAGTCGGGTTGTCATGCCTGCTGCAGCCGGGACTGCCTGTCGGCTGCTGCCAGTGCGTCGAACAACGCGTCGACGTCACCGTCGAGTAGCTGATCGAGATTGTGTGCCTTGTACCCGATCCGGTGATCGGTCACCCGGTTCTCCGGGAAGTTGTAGGTACGGATGCGTTCGCTGCGGTCCACGGTGCGGATCTGGCTGGCCCGGTCGGCCGACGCGTCGGCGGACGCCTGCTCTTCGGCCAGCGCCTGCAGGCGGGCCGCGAGCACCAGCATCGCGCGGGCCTTATTCTGCAGCTGCGACCGCTCGTTCTGGCAGGTGACGACAATTCCGGTGGGCAGGTGGGTGATTCGCACCGCGGAGTCGGTGGTGTTGACACCCTGTCCGCCCTTCCCTGAGGAGCGGTAGACGTCGATCCGCAGATCCGATTCGTCGATCTGCACCTCGCCCACTTCTTCTGGCTCGGGGTACACCAGCACGCCGGCCGCCGAAGTATGCACGCGGCCTTGCGATTCGGTGACCGGCACCCGCTGTACGCGGTGCACCCCGCCCTCGAATTTGAGTCGCGACCACACGCCGTCCGCCGAGTCGCCCTTGCCGGCGATCGTCAGTGTCGCGTCTTTGTAGCCGCCCAGGTCCGAATAGGTTTCGTCCAGCACCGTGACCGTCCACCCGTGCCGCTCGGCGTAGCGGATGTACATCCTGGCCAAGTCTGCGGCGAACAGCGCCGATTCCTCGCCGCCCTCACCGGATTTGACCTCGAGCACGACATCGTCGGGGTCGTGCGGGTCGCGTGGCGCCAGCATGTCGGTGAGCTGGGTGTCCAGCTCCTCGACCCGGGCTTCCAGCTCGGTGACCTCCTCGGCGAACGACGCGTCGTCGACGGCCAGTTCGCGCGCGGCCCCCAGATCGCCGCGGGCCGCGGTGAGCTTGCGGTGGGTTGCCACGATCGGGGCCAGTTGGGCGAATCGGCGCCCGACTTTGCGCGCGTTGGCGGGATTGCTGTGCAGTTCGGGATCGGACAGCTGACGCTCGAGGTCCGCATGCTCGGCCACCAGCGCATCAATCGCCTGCACACCTTGCGTCATGCTCACCTCCTCGCTGGACTGTCCCACACATGAAACGACGCCCGTCCCGCGCGATTATCGCGACAGTACGGGCGTCGATCGTGCTACTTGTCGGCCGAAGCTTCCTGCTCGGCGCCGGCGTTGCGCTTGCCGTAGCGCCGCTCGAAGCGGGCAACCCGGCCACCGCTGTCAAGGATCTTCTGCTTACCGGTGTAGAACGGGTGGCACTGCGAGCAGACCTCGACCACGATGTGGCCGTTCTCTTTGGTGCTGCGCGTCTGGAAGGTGTTTCCGCAACCGCAGACCACGGTGGTCTCGCCGTAGGCGGGGTGAATGTCAGCTTTCATGGTGTCCTCTTCGGTAGTCGGTCGCCGGGTCGCCAGATCGTGCTGAGAGAAATCGGACGTGAACCGGAACCTGAACGTCGGCTGTTGATTATGCCAGCTCAGCCGCTATGTCCCTAAACGCCCGCCGTAGCCCGTGCATTCCCGCCCAGCTGTCGCCGTCAACCGAGGCTGACCTGGGCTTTCTCCGACCGGTCGACAGCGGCGTAATTGGTGTCGCGGCCTGACTTGGTCCACAGCAGGCCGCCGGGCGGTTCACTGCCGTAACTGCTGAGCTGGCGTTTGAGGATTTTGTTGGTGGCGGTGGTGGGCAGCTTGTCGGTGATCCAGACGTGCCGCGGCCAGGCTTTCGGTGAGAGGTCCGGCTGGGCGGCCAGAAATTCGCTGAACTGGGCCGGCGTCACCTCGGCGCCTTCCACCAGCACCAGCGCGGCCATCACCTGGTCGCCTACCTGCTGATCAGGTACTGCGTACACCGCAGCCTGGCTGACCGCGGGGAGCCGCTGCAGGATCCGCTCGATGGGCGCAGTGGTCATGTTCTCGCCGTCGACGCGCAACCAGTCCCCGCTGCGTCCGGCGAAGTAGATCCAGCCGTCGGCGTCGCGGTAGGCCAGATCGCCCGACCAGAACATGCCGTTGCGCAGCCGGGCGTCGGTGGCGTCCTTGTCGTTGTAGTAGCCGGCGAACAGGCCGGCGCCGGTTGTGTTGACCAGTTCGCCGATGGCTTCGTCGGGGTTAATCAGCGCGCCGTCGTCGTCGAATCTGGCCACCGCACACTCAGCGAGGGTTTCGGGGTTGTAGATGCTGACGCCCGGAAAGCCCCGTCCCAGTGAGCCGGCGGGGCAGCCGTCTTCGCGGGTGATGATGATGGCGCCTTCGGTCGAGCCGAAACCGTCCCACACCGTGCAGTCGAAACGTCGGCTGAACTCCGCGATGTCGCGGTCGCTTGCCTCATTACCGAAGGCGACGCGCAACGGGTTGTCGGCGTCGTCGGGCTGTTCTGGGGTGGCCAATACGTAGGCCAGTGGCTTGCCGACGTAGTTCATATAGGTGGCGCCGTAGCGACGCAGATCGGACAGCAGCCGCGACGCCGAGAAGGTGGCGGGCACCATTGCGGCTCCGGAACCGACGGCGACGCTCCATCCGGCCAGCAACGCGTTGGAGTGAAATAGCGGCATCGACAGGTAGCAGACACCCGAGGATTCGACGTCGAACCGGCCAATCAGGTTGGCGCCGGCGAAGATAACGGTCAGGTGGGTGACCTGGACCGCCTTCGGCTCGCCGCTGGTGCCCGAGGTGAAGATCATCATCAGCGTGTCGGTGGGGACAACCTCGCGATACGGCACCAATGGCCCGGCCGACGCGAGCAGATCCGACCACTGCCGGCTGCTGACGTCGATGACCCGTACACCCGGTAGATCCAGGCCGTCGAGCAGGTCCCGATGGGCGGGATCGGTGAGCAGAATCTGACAGTCGGCGCGCAGGATGTCTTTGGCCAGTGCCGCGCCGCGCCGCGTGTCGTTGATGCCGCACAGCACGTAGCCGCCGAGTGCAGCTGCGGCCATCGCGGTGAGCATGTCGGGGGTATTACCCAGCAGCGCACCGACATGCAGCGGGCGGTCGGGTTCGGCGATGCCGATCAACGCGGCGGCGCAGGCCGACGCGTCGGCCAGGTGTTCACGCCAGGTCCACACCCGATCGCCGTATTTGACGGCGGGCGTGGAGTCGCCGCTTCGTGCCCGAAGCAGCTGCTGAATAGTGTCCGTCACGACTCACCACTTCCCGTCGATCTCCGACAGGCGCAGGTTACCGCCGCGGCGTGAGCCGCAAAGCGAGACGGGCGATGTTGTCCGACTGAGGCGGTGTGCTAACCGCTAGTCGTTGTCCATGCCCGGGGTCGTCTTGGACACCTGAACCAGGAACTCGTAGTTGTTCTTGGTCTTTCGCAGCTGCGACATCAACAGGTCGATGGCTTGGTGGGAATCCAGCCCGGACAGCACGCGGCGCAACTTGTGCACCACGCTGAACTCGTCTGGCGACAGCAGCAATTCGTCCTTACGAGTGCCCGACGGGTTCACGTCGACGGCCGGGAACACCCGTCGCTCGGAGATCTTGCGGTCGAGCTTGAGCTCGGCGTTACCCGTACCCTTGAATTCCTCGAAAATGACTGTGTCACCGGTGGATCCGGTCTCGACCATTGCGGTGGCGATGATCGTCAGCGATCCGCCGCCCTCGATGTTGCGGGCCGCGCCGAGGAAACGCTTGGGCGGGTAGAGCGCCGTGGAGTCGACACCACCGGACAGGATGCGACCCGAGGCCGGCGACGCGTTGTTGTACGCGCGGCCCAGCCGGGTGATCGAGTCAAGGAGCACGACAACGTCTTTGCCCTGTTCCACGAGCCGCTTGGCACGTTCGATCGCCAATTCGGCGACCGCAGTGTGGTCCGTCGGCGGCCGGTCGAACGTCGAGGCAATCACCTCGCCCTTGACCGAACGCGCCATGTCGGTGACCTCTTCAGGACGCTCGTCGACGAGCACGACCATCAGGTGGCATTCCGGGTTGTTCCGGGTGATCGCGTTGGCGATGGCCTGCAAAATCATGGTCTTGCCGGCTTTGGGCGGCGACACGATCAGCGCACGCTGGCCCTTGCCGATCGGCATGATCAGGTCGATGACCCGAGTGGTCATCTGCTCGGCCGTGGTCTCCAGACGCAGGCGCTGGTTGGGGTACAGCGGCGTCAGCTTGGTGAAATCGGGGCGATCCTTGGCGTCTTCGACCGGCCCGCCGTTGACGGTGTCCAAGCGCACCAACGGATTGAATTTCTGCCGGGGGTTCTTGTCGCCGCCTTCCCCTTCGCGGGGCACCCGCACCGCGCCGGTCACGGCGTCGCCGCGGCGTAAACCGTTCTTGCGCACCATGTTCATCGAGACGTAGACGTCATTTGGGCCGGCAAGGTAACCGGAGGTCCGGACGAACGCGTAGTTGTCCAGGACGTCGAGGATGCCGGCTACCGGCTGGATGACGTCGTCTTCGCGCAGTTCGGTGTCGTTGCCACCACCGTCACCGGGCCGGTCGCCGCGGCGCCGACGTTCACGGAACCGGCGCCCGCGGCGACCGCCGCGTCCGTCTCCGTCGTCGTCCTGCTGGTTCTGGTTTTGGTTCTGGTTCGGAGCCACCGCGGTTCTGCTGGCCACCGGAGTTCTGCTGGTCGCCGCCCTTGTCGGAATCGTTCTTGTCCGAGTCGCGTCGTTGGGACTTGTTGTCCTGCTGGTCGCGGCGTTCGGACTTGTCGTTGCCGTTCTGCTGCTTCTTTTCGGGCCGGTCGTTCTGCTCGCCCGCCTGGTTGTCCTGCTCCGCCGCCTGGTTGTCGGAGGAGGGCTTTTCGCCGGCGTCGACGCGGGTCGCGTTGTTCTCGGCGGCCGGTTCGGTGGGGTTGTCGGCGGGCTTGGTGTCGTGGTGGCCCGGCTCAGCCGCCGGCGCCGCCGTTGGCAGACGCGCCGTTGGGGCGACCGCCCTGACGGGTTTCCTGGATCGCGGCGATGAGTTCGCTCTTGCGCATCCCCGAGGTGCCCTTGACGCCGGACCGATTGGCCAGCGCACGTAGTTCGGGAAGCACCATGGTGGCCAGCGAGCCATCAGGCGCACTCGAGTGTGCGTCGTTCTCGCCGGAAGTATCTGGGGTCACGGGGTTGGACAGCTTGTCATCTGAAGTGCTGTCACCAGCCGTAACGAGGTCCGTATCAGTCACGGATTTCCTTTCTCTCCCTCGCTGATCGAATCAAGCCAGGGGTTCGTTGCATTCAGCAAATTCGCCGAGTGCTGCCAAAGGTCGACTCTGCAACGGTGATTGCCAAGATTGGCGGTTCAATGGCGAACCATCGTCCACGAGAAGAATTTGGTATTCGTCCTAGTGTCGACGCAGGTACAGATGCTGCGATTGCTGGACGGCTCCGAGAATAACCTGCTTCGATGCCGGAAGCAAGAAGCCCGTCCACCGCGTCTGGGGATGCTAGCTGGGAACTGCGACTCCGGAACTCCAGCGTACCCCGTCGCCCGCGGCCATTTCGCTGACCGCAAATCCGTTTGCAGTGGCGTATTCGAGCACCTCGGGCGGCAGCTCCGCGGCTGTGCTCAGTGCGATCACCGCTGGACCGGCGCCGGAAAGCACAGCTGCTACGTGGTAACGGCGGAGGAGCTGCAAGTATTCCGCCGATGCCGGCATCGCAGGCCCGCGCTGCGGCTGGTGAAGCACGTCCTCAGTGGCGGCCATCAGCAGGTCAGGCCGCTCGGTCAGCGCCACCACCAGCAGCGCGGCGCGGCTGACGTTGAAACGGGCGTCCTCGTGGCTGACCTCGGTGGGCAGCAGTACCCGCGCCTCGACCGTCGACGAACGCTGCGCCGGAATCGCGGGGAACAGCCGAATGTCGGGATGCAGCCGCAGTGGCACGGCCGAATACACCGGCGGCCCGGCGCTCGAGTCGGTCCACGACACGACGGCGCCACCGAGGACCGCGGCGGCGGCGTTGTCGGGATGTCCCTCGAACTCCGACGACAGCTGGACCAGCTGGGCCTGGCTCAGCGGGGTCAAACCCGCTTGCGCGAGAAGGCCATTGACCGCCGCAAGACCACCGACGACGGCCGCGGCCGACGAGCCGAGACCGCGAGAATGCGGAATGGCGTTGCGGCAGCGCACTTTCAGTCCGGCCGCGCTGACCCCAGCGGCCCGCAGCCCGTGCTCGACGGCACGAACGACGAGATGGCCGGCGTCGAGCACCAGCTCGCCGTCACCCTCGCCTTCGACCTCGACAACCAGACCGGAATCGGTTGTCTCGACGATGATCTCGTCGTACAGGCTCAGCGCCAGCCCGAGGCTGTCGAAGCCCGGACCGAGGTTGGCGCTGGAGGCCGGGACGACCGCGCTGCCCAGCAGCCCGGGAGCCAGCACTAGGCCAGCCCCAATGTGGCGACGACGGCGACCGGGTCGACCGGAACCGGCTCCACCGTCGGCATGTCGCGCAGCGCGGTGTCGGGGTCTTTGAGGCCGTTGCCGGTCACCGTGCACACCACCGTCGAGCCCGGCTTGACCCAACCGTCCTCGACGGATTTGAGCAGGCCGGCGATGCTGGCCGCCGACGCCGGCTCGACGAAGACGCCTTCGGTCCCCGCCACCAGGTGATATGCCTCGAGGATCTCCTCGTCGGTGGCAGCCAGGAACCGCCCGTTGGACTCCTGCTGCGCCGCGACGGCCGGCCCCCACGAGGCCGGCGAGCCGATGCGGATCGCGGTGGCGATGGTCTCGGGATGGCTGACCGGCTGACCGGACACCAATGGCGCCGCGCCGGCCGCCTGGGTGCCGAGCATCCGGGGCAGCGTGTCGATCACCCCGTCCGCGTGATACTCGGTGTAGCCCTTCCAGTAGGCCGTGATGTTGCCTGCGTTGCCCACCGGCAGGGCGTGAATGTCGGGCGCATAGCCCAGCACGTCGACGATTTCGAACGCCGCGGTCTTCTGGCCTTCGATGCGAACCGGGTTGACGGAGTTGACCAACGAGATCGCCGGGAAGTCGGCGACGATTTTCCGGGCCACCTCCAGGCAGTCGTCGAAATTGCCGTCGACCTGGATGATTTTGGCGCCGTGCATGACCGCCTGCGCGAGCTTGCCCATCGCGATCTTGCCCTGCGGGATCAGCACCGCGCAGGTGATACCGGCGCGGGCGGCATAGGCCGCGGCCGACGCGGACGTGTTGCCGGTCGAGGCGCACAGCACCGCCCGCTGACCGCGAGCGACGGCGTCGGTGACAGCCATCGTCATGCCTCGGTCTTTGAACGAGCCGGTGGGGTTGAGCCCCTCGACCTTCAGATGGACCGTGCAGCCGGTCTTCTCCGACAGCCGCGGCGCCGAGATCAGCGGGGTGCCGCCTTCCAGCAACGTGACCGGGACCCAGTCATCGCCGACCGGCAACCGGTCCCGGTAGGCCTCGATCAGGCCCGGCCACCGCTGATGGACGGCCGCCTTGGACACCGTCATTCGTTGGTTCCTTCCAGCCGCAGAACGCTGGCCACGCCCTGCACCACATCGAGTTCGGCCAGCGCGTCAACGGTTTCGGACAGGGCGGCATCGGTCGCGGTGTGGGTGACCACGACGACCCGGGCTCCGATGCGCCGTCCACCCTCGCCGACCACGCCCTCCTGACGCACCTCGGCGATGCTGACCTCGCGCTTGGCGAATTCCGCTGCGACCGTGGCTAATACACCCGGCTTGTCGGCGACGTCCATGCTCACGTAGTAGCGGGTCGGGATCACTCCCATCGGCGCGACAGCCAATTGGGCGTACTTCGACTCCTTCGGCGCCCGGCTGCCCAGCACCCGGTTGCGTGCTGCCATCACTAGGTCGCCGGTCACTGCCGAGGCGGTCGGCGCTCCGCCGGCCCCCTGCCCGTAGAACATCAGCCGGCCGGCGGCTTTCGCCTCCACCACGACGGCGTTGAACGCGCCGTTGACAGTCGCCAGCGGATGCTCCAGCGGCACCAGCGCGGGGTAGACGCGAGCCGAAACCCGCTGTTGGCCATCGTCGGTGGTGATCCGCTCGCAGATCGACAGCAGCTTGATCGTGCAGCCGAGCGCGCGGGCGGCAACGAAGTCGTCCGGGCTGACCTTGGTGATGCCCTCGCGATAGACGTCGTCGGCGGTCACCCGGGTGTGGAACGCGATGGACGCCAGGATGGCCGCTTTCGCCGCAGCGTCGAAGCCTTCCACGTCGGCGGTGGGATCGGCTTCGGCGTAGCCGAGCGCACTCGCGTCGGCCAACGCCTTCTCGTAGCTGGCGCCGGTACTGCCCATCTCGGACAGGATGTAGTTGGTGGTCCCGTTGACGATCCCGGCCACCCGCTGCACGGTGTCGCCGGCCAACGACTGGGTGAGCGGGCGGATCACCGGAATGGCACCGGCCACCGCGGCTTCGAAATAGAGGTCGACGCGGGCATTTTCGGCGGCCTGCGCCAACTCGCCGGTCGACACCGACAGCAGGGCCTTGTTCGCCGTTACGACTGACTTGCCGTGCTCGAGCGCGGACAGGATCGCCTTGCGTGACGGCTCGACCGGACCCATCACCTCGACGACGATGTCGACGTCGTCGCGGGAGACCAGTGCGTCGATGTCGTCGGTGAGCAGATCAGCCGGCACGCCACGGTCATCGGCGACCCGGCGCACACCGATGCCACGCAGCACCAGGGGCGCACCGATGCGGGCGGCGAGATCGTCGGCGCTCTCCTTGATGATGCGAACAACCTCGCTGCCCACATTGCCCAGTCCCAATACCGCTACGCCGACTGGCTTTTCATCACTACTCATGCGCGCCACTCACTTCCAGACTCAGCAGATCGTCGACGGTCTCCCTACGCAGAATCAGACGGGAGGATCCATCGCGCACGGCCACCACCGCGGGGCGGCCGATCAAGTTGTAACGGCTCGACAGCGAATAGCAATAGGCGCCGGTCGCCGCGACAGCGACCAAATCTCCCGGCGCTATGTCGTCAGGCACCCACGCGTCGCGAACGACGATATCGCCGCTCTCGCAATGCTTTCCGACGACGCGGCCGAGCACCGGCGCAGCATCGCTGGCACGGGACACCACGCGCACGTCGTAGTCGGCGCCGTACAGCGAGGTGCGGATGTTGTCGCTCATGCCGCCGTCGACGCTGACGTAGCGCCGGTTTGCTGTCGCGCTCACGCCGACATCTTTGACGGTGCCGACCTCGTAGAGTGTGACGGTTCCCGGTCCGGCGATCGCGCGGCCGGGTTCGACGATCAGACGCGGCGACGGCAGGCCCACGGCGGCGGACTCGTTGCGCACGATGTCGCTGAGCTTGTCGGCGAGTTCGTCCACCGGTGGTGGATCGTCGTTGGGCAGATACGAGATGCCAAGGCCGCCACCGAGGTCGACGGTGGCGATCTGCGCGGTCTTGTCGACGCCGAATTCGGCGACCACGTCCCGCAGCAGGCCGATCACCCGGTGCGCGGCGATTTCGAAGCCGCCGACGTCGAAGATCTGCGAGCCGATGTGGCTGTGCAGACCCACCAGCCGGAGGTGATCGGCGGCGAACACCCGCCGAATCGCGGCCATCGCCGCGCCGTTGGCCAGCGACAGGCCGAACTTCTGGTCTTCGTGGGCGGTCGAGATGTATTCGTGGGTGTGCGCTTCGACGCCGACGGTGACGCGGACCAGCACGTCCTGCACGACACCCGCTTCGCCGGCGATGGCGTCGAGTCGCTCGATCTCGACCATCGAATCCACCACGACGTGCGCGATCCCGGTCTTGACGGCAGCGGTCAGCTCTGCGACCGATTTGTTGTTGCCGTGGAACGCAATTCGCTCTGGCGGGAAGTCGGCATGCAGCGCGACCGCGAGTTCGCCGCCGGTGCAGACGTCCAGCGACAGGCCTTCCTCATTGATCCAGCGGGCGATCTCACTGGACAGGAAGGCCTTGCCGGCATAGTGCACGTTGGCGCCACCACCGAACGCGGCTGCGATCTCGCGGCAGCGCGACCGGAAGTCGTCCTCGTCGATCACAAACAGCGGTGTGCCGTAGTCCTGCGCCAGCGACCGCAGCGAAACCCCGGCAATGCTGACACCGCCGTCATCGTCGCGAACAGCGTTGCGAGGCCATACATTCGGCGCCAGTTGCAAAAGATCCTCTGCGGACTGCGGTCGCGGCGGCACGCCGGAGTGGTGGAACTCTTCGGCGTGGCGGGGGCCGGCCGGGTGCGCGTTCACATTCGCTCCGGAGCGCTGACGCCGAGGATGCCCAAGCCGTTGGCGATCACTTGACGGGTCGCCTGGCAGAGCGCCAGGCGTGCGGTGTGCAGTGGGTTGGGTTCCTCATCGCCCTGCGGCAACACCCGGCACGAGTCGTAGAACCGGTGGTAGTCACCGGCGAGGTCTTCAAGGTAGCGGCAGACCCGGTGCGGTTCACGCAGTGAGGCCGCGCTTTTCAGCACTCGCGGGAACTCGCCGAGATTGCGGATCAGCGCACCCTCTTTGTCATGGGTGAGCAGTTCGAGGCGACCGGTGTCAGGGACAAGGCCCAGCTCTGCGGCGTTGCGGGCCAGCGCAGAGAGCCGCGCGTGCGCGTATTGCACGTAGTAGACCGGGTTTTCATTGGATGCCGATGACCACAGCGCGAGGTCGATGTCGATCGGGGAATCCACCGACGAGCGGATCAGGCTGTAGCGGGCGGCGTCGACGCCGATCGCCTCGACCAGATCGTCGAGCGTGATGACGGTGCCGGCCCGCTTGCTCATCTTGACCGGCTGGCCATCGCGGACCAGGTTGACCATCTGGCCGATCAGCACCTCGACAGTGCCCGGCTGATCGCCGAATGCCTCCGCGGCGGCTTTCAGCCGGGAGATATAGCCATGGTGGTCGGCGCCGAGCATGTAGATGCACAGATCGAAGCCACGCTCGCGCTTGTCCAGGTAGTAGGCGAGATCACCGGCGATGTAGGCGTGGTTGCCGTCGCTCTTGATCACGACGCGGTCTTTGTCGTCGCCGAAAGCACTGGTGCGCAACCAGGTTGCGCCGTCCTTCTCGTAGATGTTGCCGTTCTCGCGTAGCCGCGCGATGGCCTGCTCGACGCGACCGCTGCTGTGCATCGACTCTTCGTGGGTGTAGACGTCGAAGTCGGTGCCGAATTCGTGCAGCGATTTCTTGATGTGGGCGAACATCAAGTCGACGCCGATCCGCCGGAACGTCTCGTGCTGCTCGGCGTCGGGTTGGCTCAGCGCGTCCGGTACCTGCGCACGATCTGCGCGGCGATGTCGGCGATGTAGCTGCCCGCGTAGCCGTCTTCCGGTGTGGGCTCGCCCTTGGCCGCAGCGATCAGCGAGTTGGCGAACCGGTCGATCTGGGTGCCATGGTCATTGAAGTAGTACTCGCGTACCACCTCGGCGCCTTGGGTGGTGAGCAGCCGGCCCAGCGCGTCACCGACCGCCGCCCAGCGGGTGCCGCCGATGTGGATCGGGCCGGTGGGGTTGGCCGAGACGAACTCGAGGTTGATCTTGTGACCGGCCTCGGCGTCGGAGTTCCCGTAGGCGTGGCCGGCGTCGATGACGTTGTTGACGATCAGGCCCTGCGCCGAGGCGTCCAGGCGCAGGTTGATGAAGCCGGGTCCGGCGACCTCCGCGGAGGCGATGCCGTCGGCCGCGGCCAGCGCGTCGGCCAGCCATCCGGCCAGCTCACGGGGGTTGGCGCCGACCTTCTTGGCGACCTGCAGCGCCAGGTTGCTGGCGTAATCACCGTGCTCGGGGTTGCGCGGCCGCTCGACGATGATCGCCGACGGCAGCGCGGCGGTGTCCAGCCCATGCTGGGTCAGCACCGCGGTCGCGGTGGCCCTGAGCAGCTCGGCCAGATCGGCGGGATTCACGCAGGCCATCCTATTGGTTGAGGTCGGCTGGCTTCGAATCCATTCCGGTGCCAGAGGTGGCGCTGTGATGCGTTAGTCTGTCGTGGCCCGTTGGCGCAGCATTTTTGGTGTGCGCCCCCGTAGCTCAGGGGATAGAGCGTCTGCCTCCGGAGCAGAAGGCCGCAGGTTCGAATCCTGCCGGGGGCACAATCTGACCAGCGGAGATGCAAGCCCGTGCAAGATATGTGAAATAACGAGCACCAGTCGCTGCATGTTGGCTGATTGCTTTCATGCCCGCAGTCGGCGCTCTTGTCCGCTGCACCGATGGCTCATGGATGGCGCGCGTTTTCGCGGCAGCGCTGCGGGTAACCTCCCGGGGTGCGGGCGGAATCTGTAATTGCGGCAGCCGCGGTCGCCGTGGCCATTGCCGCATGCCCAAGTCCCACCGGTTCCGCCGACCCCGCGTCCGAGAGTCCACCGTTCCCGATCGGTCAGATGGGCGTGCCCGTGCATGTGCGGGCGGCCGACGGGGCGACCGCCGACATCACTGTCAACAGTGCAACGCGGTTGGCGCCCGGATGCGCCTCTCATTTTGCGAATCCGACGGGTGACCCCGGATGCAACGTGGTGGAACTGACTATCACCGGGACGTCCGAGCACTTCTTCGAGTTCAACCACGTCAATCTGTTTGCCGGATACGGCGGCGGCAATCAGCCATGGACCCATCCCGACGATGCACCCCAGCCTGCAACGTTGGCGGTGGACTACCAGAGACTTGACAAGATGCCCCCGCTGGAATCGGGCGGCCTGCACGACGGGCAGACCGCGCACGGATTCGTCGGCTTCGTTATGCCGACGGGAGGCGACCTGTACATCACGATCAACGATCCGGCGCAACGCGCTCCCTACACCGAAGCGGGCTGGATCGTCCACACCTGACGCGGCCACCGCAGAGCTGCCCGCACGGTCATCCCGTGCGCCGGGTGCAATGCTCGTAGGGCATCAGTCGTGCGACCCGCGACACACCACCACCCACTAGGCGAAGCGCGAATCCGTTGTCGCGGGCTGGCACCCTGCCCGCCGCATCTGTCCTGGTCTGCCATTGTTTTAGCATCCTCTGTAAGGTCGCAACATGGCCAACGGTCGTCTTGCTGATCCGGGTTGTTGTCTCAGAACCGACCCTCGGTCGGACCCGCGAATGGTCGAAGCTCTGGCGCAGGTGGGTCTAGACAGCAATGCGCCGACGGTGCCGCTGACAATCGATGCGCCGCTAGAGGAACGGCTCACGTATGCCGCGATGTGCGAGGAGGGGATGGGCGCCGTTCTTGGTCTCTTCGCGGCAGGCATTCCGGACGCGAACGGTGTGACGACCACGACCACAACGATCACCGGCGAAGACGGAAACGACGTCACGCTGTACATCAGCCGCCCCGAGGTTGATGGTCCGTTGCCGGCCATTGTGCATCTGCACGGTGGCGGCATGGCCATCGCCAGCGCCGCCGATCCCACCTACGCGCGGCTGCGCGAGCACTTGGCAGGCACCGGCCTCATCGTCGTCGGCGTTGAGTTCCGTAATTCCGGAGGAAGGCTCGGCCCGCACCCCTTTCCCGCCGGACTGAACGACTGCGCGGCGGCGTTCGTTGGGTGGCGGCGAATCGCGCTGAACTTGGCGTCGGCCATCTGATCGTTTCCGGCGAGTCCGGTGGCGGAAACCTCACCCTGACCGTGGGACACAAAGCCAAACGGGAAGGGTGGCTAGACGAGATCGCCGGCTTCTATGCGCAGTGCCCGTACATCTCAAACCGTTGGCACGAGGCTCCCGCTGAGTTTCCGTCACTGCGGGAATGCGACGGCTACTTCATCAGCCTTCAGCAGGCTGAGCTATTGGGTTCGATCTACGACCCCGAAAATGAGAACTCGAACGATCCCTGTTGTTTTGCCGGCGTAGCAACCGATGAGGATCTCAATGGCCTACCGCCGCATGTAATTTCGGTGAACGAACTCGACCCGATGCGCGACGAGGGGCTGGATTACTACCGCCGGCTGGTGCGTGCAGGTGTGCCCGCTGTGGGCAGGGTGGTCGCGGGAACCTGCCATGGCGGCGATCTGTTGTTCGCGGGCGCGATACCCGACGTTTTCGCGGCTAGCGTGCGCGATCTGAGTGGCTTTGCGAAGAGTCTCGGATAGTCCGTTCGCGGGAATGGTCGACGGTTTACCCGCCAACCTGGCACGGCATTGATGACCATGGGCGAGGCTGTTAGCGCAGCGCGGTCGATCCGGTCGCACCGCATAGCGCGTAGATGAATTGTGCTGTGCAACAACGCAATTTGGTTGGCGCATGAGCGCGGATCAGACAGCCATCCGACAGTTGCGCGCTATCATGGCCCTGACCTGCGGATATGGCCTCAACCTGGCAGTCTGGAATCCTGCCGGCGGCACCAATCAGCAACGACTGTCTACCTATGCGCGCATCGCATACCGAGCACCGATCGGCCCGAGTCGCTAACCGCAGCTGCCAGGCGGCGCCGGCACCGGCCCGATCGACGGCGGGGTGAACAGACCAGGCGGAGGCGGGGGCTTGACGCACTGGACGACGACCAGGGCGGCCGTCCCCGGAGCGCCGCGGTTGATGGCGCGCCAGTACGCACCGTCGTCATAGGGCACACCGTCGCACGACGGCTCGATAGGCGACATCGCGTCGACCGTTCCACCACCAGGGCAGTAGTGGGCGCCCAGGTCGGGCTTGTGCGGGTCTGGGTCGGCGTGCCCCAGCGGCGCGGCGAGCAAGGCGGCGGCGATCAGCGCCCCCGTCATCAGGTGCTTCATGATCGCCATCCTATTTCGCTTTCCTCGCCGTCGTGCCAGGACCGTGCGATTATGCGCAGGTGACGTCGGCGCTGCTACTTCGCGATTTGGTGCGCTGTTCTCGGCCGACCAGCATTCTCGATATCGGCGCCAACCCCATCGACGGCGATCCGCCCTACAAAGAGATGCTCGGTTACGGCTTGTGCACGGTAACCGGGTTCGAACCGCAACAGCTCGCACTCGCGACGTTGGAGCAACGCAAGGGGCCACTGGAACGGTACCGCCCCGAGGTTGTCGGCGACGGCCGCGAGCATCGACTGAAGATCACCAAGTCGCCCGGCATGACCAGCCTGCTCACCCCGGACGCGAATCAGCTGCGATTGTTCACCCCGTTCCCGGAATGGGGATCGGTCCTCGAGGAGCACGACGTCCAAACGCATCGTCTCGACGACCTCGACATCGATGAGTTCGACCTACTCAAGATCGATGTCCAAGGTGCCGAGCTGATGGTGTTGCAACACGGGCGCAGCCGGCTCAGCGATGCCGTGGCGGTACAGACCGAAGTGTCCTTCGTTCCGCTGTACCACGGGCAACCCACATTCGGTGAGGTGGACGGCGAGCTGCGATCGCAAGGATTCATGCCGCACTCGATGCCTGACGTGAAGCGGTGGGCGATCGCACCGACGATATTCGATGACAACATTTACACGCCGGGCAATCAGGTGCTCGAGGCCGACGTGGTCTACATCCGCGACCTTGCCCACCCGGAACGCATGACCAGCGAACAACTTTCGCATCTGGCGATGATCGCGTTCCACATCTACGGGTCCGTCGACCTCGCGGTGTTCTGCATCATCGAACTTCGCCAGCGCGGACGAGTAGCCGAAGACGCCGTCGAGCAATTGATGCAGATCTTCGACTAACGCGGTCTTCGACACTCGCATGCGACGTTGCCTCCCACCGGTCGCCAACGGTGGAGAATTGGTTTCAGTGGACCCTCGACTGTCAAGGAGGACAAATGGCTCAGCACGTGGTCATGACCGTCAGCGGCACCGGCACCGATATGTGGGATCAGACTCCGCCCCAGCCGGCTGCCGTGGCCAACGCTTTGCCCGGTGTAGCCAACGGAAACAGCGGCCCGTTCTTCTGGCAGCCGGTGGGCAATTATCCCGCCGCCCCCTTCCCGATGGGCCCGTCGGTCCAAGATGGCGTTCGCGAACTCATCAGACTCGTCAATGACGTTTATCCGCCGGGAAATCCGGTCGGGCAGGGCATCATCCTTCTGGGGTACAGCCAAGGCGCCATCGTGGTCTCGCACTTCATGAGAGACCACGTGGTCAACCCGAACGGCGAATGCCACGCCCGCTGGCCCGACATCGTCGCGGTGGCAACCTGGGGAAACCCATGCAGAGCGCCCGGGTTTGCGTCCGGAAATGATTTCGCCGGCTGGCCGGATCCAGCGAACGTTGACGGCGTGGTCACCGGTGGTATCGCCGGCCCCGACGACCTCCACCCTTCGGTCTACGTGCCGGCAAGCACAACCGTCAGGCACTACTGGGGAGAATTCGTCAACACCATCGGCAACGGAAACGACATTTACACCGACTGCCCGGTAGGAACCAATCCGTGGACAGCCGAAGCCCCAACCGGGGTGGTCGAGACCAACATCTACGACATCGTGCAGAACGTCACGCCGGCCGACATTTTCCAGATCATCCTGGAGGTCGTCGGCGTCATCGCCACGCTCGGGCTTGAACTCATCCCGATCATCGAGGCCATTATCAACGGCGGCTTGTTCGTTCAGGCCGGGCCCGGCGCCCCGCATTACACCTACGACATCGGCCCCATCACCAATTTCATCGCCTTGGCCGGATCTGAGACCCCACCGTACGGGGCCGGGGTGAGCAGACTCTAGTGCTGTCTACGCTGCCACTGGGTCCTCAGTTCACCGCGCCGCGGGTGACCTGCGGTCCGGACACGGCACGATGCCGCGACAGCAACCGCGCCGCCTGACCCGGTGCACCAAGCTGAAGCATTGCGGCCAAAGCTGTTTCGAGCACGACCTCTTGTTGCACGCGGCTACCGCCGATCGACGGGAGCCCGCCGAGCGATTCCAGGAGATAGTCGAGCGCGGCGCGCGGCTCCCCGGCCGTCAACGCGATCAAGCCCTCGCCGATCAGGCGCAACGTGGTCTGCTGCGCGTCGGTGGCACCCGGGACGTGGATCGCGCGGATCGCAACCGGATCGTTCGCCGCCGCCAGCACCAGCAGCGCATGGAATGCGATGAACGGAGTCTGCGGCGAAAAGGCAAGCGAGCCGGCCTCGTTGAGCACCCGCATCGGGTCGGGCGGGGTGACCCAGTCCGGGTGCAGGCGGGCGCGCCAGGCCAGCGAGCCGGCGTCGACCAGACAGCGCACGCCCCTGGAATGCGGCGGCGCAAGCGTTGAGTTGTAGCGGCGCGCGGCGGCGGCCGCGTCGCCCATCGCCAGCTCGTGCAGCGCGGCATGCCACTGAAAGTGCGGGAGGTAGCGCTGCGTGCTGCCGTCGCCGGGAATCCAATCGGTGAGCCATTTCAGCCCGGCGCCGTGCGCGTCGGTCTCGTAATGCACGTGGCTCAACGCATGCGCGGCGTTGCCGTTTCCGGGGTCGAGTTGCAGTGCGGCATCGGCTAAGTCAGCCGCGTCGTACCAGAGTCCCTGTTCGGTTCGTCCGTAGGCGCGCAGACCCAGATACCAGGGCGCCTCGCCGTGCACGCCGGTGAACCGCTCGATGTATTCCCAGGCATCCTGCAACGCATCACCGGCGCCGGCGAACGCGATCGAAGGCGCCAGCACCAGCAAAGCGACCGAGTCGTCCGGAATGCGGTCAAGGTGGTCGATGAGTGCGTCGGTGCCTGCCTCGTTGCCCTTTTCGCACCAGGTCGCGATGGCCTCGACGTGGCTGCGGTCGTCGTCGCTGCCGTGTGCCAGCGCCGCACGTGCGCGGGTGAGGTGGCCGGCGACGGCGTCCGGGCCACCCGCCCGGTCGGGTCGCTCCATCGCGATCATCGCCAGCGCGACGTGCGCACGGGCGTGATCGGGATCTTCGGCAACCGCGGCCGCGAAAGCCGTCGATGCGCCGTCTTGGACGGCGAGAAGGCGGCGCACGCCTTCGGCGTATGACGCAGCGGCACCGGTCAATTCCGGTGTGGTCGTGATGAGGCTGGGTGCCCGCATCGGTTGGTCGCGACTGCCATCGGCCAGCAACCTCGCGATAGCCGCGGCCTGGGAGCGGATTTCGGGAATGGCGGTGGTTTCCCACTCCTCGCCCTGACGGATCGAGCCGATACAGACGACGTTGGGCACCGTGCCGCCGGCGCCGTCGATCAGGTGGCCGTCCGCCGTCAGACGTACGCCCACACCACACGGGTGCAGCGACGCGATGTCGGCGGCCAGCAAGTTGGCCCACAGTGGGGATCCGTGCAGCGACCGCCGGTCCCAGGCCGCACCGGCAGCGACGACGACCGCGTCACCGCGGCGGCGCACCGACCCGTCGCTGGTAGTCACCACCAACTCGACGCCCTTGCGGCGCAGCGACACATCGGCGACCTCGCCCGCTTCGATGACGAGTTGACCCTCGTCGATGGCCGCGTAGACCGCGTCGGCAATGGTGGGCGGCATCCGGTGCCGCAACACCTCCCAGTCCCGCAGATCTTCGCGCAGGAACCGGCGCTGGTCCTCCCAACCCAACGACTGCCACAGCCGGGCGGTACGCGGCCGCACCGCGTCGATCACCTGCCGCCAGTCCACACCGGCGTCGCGAGCGTGCGCCAGGTCGGCGTCCAGCGCCGCGCGCAACTGCTCCAGCGACACCTCGCCGCCGAGCGCGTCGAGATGTGGCAACTCCGTCGGCGCACCCGTTGCGCGGAATCGGCGTGGGAGTGCTCCGTGGCGCGACAACAGCGTGACGGTGGCGCCGCGTGCGGTCAGATGCAACGCGACGTCGATACCGGTGAGCCCCGAACCGATGACCAGAACGCTCGCGGGCCGGCGCGATCCCAGCGCCTCCAGTGCGCCGGGCGCCCACGGATCCAACACGATTCTGCCGTCAGCGCCCCCGGCCAGCACCGGCGCGAAGGCGCGTTCCAACGAGTCCGGCAACCCGTTTTGCGGACGACCGGATGCCAGCACCACCGCGTCGGCCGGCAATTCGCGACCATCGTTGAGCGCCAACCGAACCGGCTCACCGGGTGTCAGCTTCACCACCTCGGCGGCCTCGATCCGCACGTCCGCCTCGATGAGTTGGTCTTGCAAATAACGGCCGTAGGCAAGTCGTGGCGCGAAACTTTCGGCCGGGGCGACGGCTCGCTGATCAAGCCAGCGGGTGAAGTGATCGGGATCGTCGGGCCACGCCGACATCCGCGCCGCGGGAACGTTCAATAGATGCGTCGGGTCGTTGGTGCCGTAAGCCGCGCCAGTGCCGGGCCGCCCGGATGCGTCGATCAGGGTGATCTGCGCATCGGGCTTGCTGCGGCGCAGATGCACGGCGGTGAGCACACCCGCGGCTCCCCCGCCGACGATCGCGACGCGCATCATGGCCGAAGGCTATCGCGCCAGAGCACGGGCCATGACCAAGACGAGCCAGATCGCGGCCCCTTTACAGACCGCCGGGATCGTCGGGGACGTCGACGGTGTGCTCGCGAAGTGCTTCCAGCGGCACGATGTCGAGAGTGCGCTCGTGGGTGGATGCCAACACCACCGGTGCGGCGAAACCGTCCCGGTAGGCCAGCAGCCAGTTGCTCGCGGTCACACACCAGCGGTCTCCAGGCACCAGGCCGGGAAACCTGAACTGCGGCATGGGTGTTGAGAGGTCGTTACCGATCAGACGTTGATGCTCAAGGAATTCAGCGGTGACCACCGCGCAAATCGTGTGCCGGCCGATATCCTCCGGCCCGGTCGAGCAGCAGCCGTCGCGGTAGAAGCCGGTGAGCGGCTCAGCACTGCACGGCTCCAGCGGGCCACCCAGCACGTTACGTTCAGACATTCATCCTCCGCCCGTCATCGTGGCGACCAGGTCTGCCGCGCGCCGGAGTTGATCAAGATCGGAACTGGTTGGGATGAGCTGGATTTCGTCGGCGCCGACGGCTTCGAACGCGCGCAGCACCGCGACCAGGTCGTCTTCGCTGCCGGCGAATCCGGTGCCCGGCGCCATCGCGTCGATGTAGTCGGCCGGTATCCAGTTCATGTAGCGGCGCAGGTGAGTGTGCATCTGTTGCCGGGCGTCGTCGATGGATCCCAGCGCAAACCAGAACGAGGTGCCCAGGTGCGGCTTGGGTTTACCGGCCTGCGCCCAGGCCGAGCGCGCGACGTCGAACAGCTCGTTCTGCTTGGCAACGTCGAGATCCAGCGTGGTCCCGGCCAGCCCGTCGGCCCAGGCCGCGGCGCTGCGCAGGGTCTTGGGTCCGATGGTTCCGACCAGCAGGGGCGGCCCACCCGCCTGGATCGGGGCGGGGCCGACGGCAAGCACCGACTCGCTGATCTTCTCGCCGGCCCACACCCGTTTCATCACCGCCACCCGCTCGGCCATCCCGCGGATCGTCTGTGTGGCCGGATCCGCGCCGACCGCCAGGTAGTCCTCGACGCGGCCGCCGACGCCGAGACCTACCGTCAGCCGCCCGCCGCAGATCATATCGCCGGTCGCCAACGCCTTGGCCAGCATCACCGGGTCGTGCAGTTGGGGCACGATCACCGTGGTGACCAGGCGCACCCGGTCGGTCCACGCCGCCAGCGCGCCCATCAGCGTCAACGTTTCCGGGTTGTCGAAGGCCATCCGCTCGCCCCAGCACAACGAGGAGAACGGCCCGTCGTCGATCGCGCGGGCCCAGTCCCGCAGCACACCGGCGTCCAAGTCCGGCTCCATCACCGGCATGGTCATCGCTACCTGCACGACGGCGATTCTGGCACGCGGACCGCCCGCCGCCGACCGCTATCGGCGTGGCAGCATCAGCAGGATGGTCATCACCGCCAATTCCATCGCGCATGTGCGGCTCACCGTCACCGACATCGAACGATCTCGACAGTTCTACGAAACCGTGTTCGGATGGCCCGTCCTGGTCGAGGTCCCCGACAACGCCGACGAGGCGACCCGGCGACAGCTCGGGTTTCTGTTCGGCGGCGTCATCTACGACTTGGGCGGCGCGCTGATCGGCCTTCGCCCGGTAGCCACCGACCGCTTCCACGAGGACCGCGCCGGCCTGGACCACATCGCGTTCAGGACAGCAGACAAATCCGAATTAGACTCCGCGGCAGCCTATCTCGACGAACTCGGGATCGACCACGAGCCGGTCAAGGACATCGGCCCGTCCTACATTCTGGAGTTTCGCGACCCCGACAACATCGCTCTGGAGCTGACCGCCCCCAAGTGATCGCCCATAGTGGCGACAGACCGGCCACAGTGGTTGACTGGCAAGCACAATGCCCATCGAGTTCAACCACACCATCGTCGCAGCGCACGACAAGCGGGAGTCCGCCGAATTCCTCAGCGAACTGTTCGGGCTGCCGAGCCCTAAGCCGTTCGGCCACTTTCTGGCCGTCTCCCTCGAACACGGCGCAACCCTCGACTATGCCGAGGTCGCCGAGGGCGAGGAGATACGGCGGCAGCATTACGCGTTTCTGGTCTCCGAGGACGATTTCGACGCGATCTACGGCAAGATCACTGCGCGCGGCCTGCAGCATTGGGCCGATCCGGCCCAACGACGGCCCGGTGAGTTCAACACCAACGACGGGGGCCGCGGTGTCTACTTCCAGGATCCCGCCGGTCACTATCTGGAGATCCTGACCCGGCCCTACGGCTCGGGCAGCTAGCTGGCGGGCCCCTCAGCTGGCGGTACGGGGCCCGCGGCGACGGGTTTCCTGGGCGCGGTAATCGTCGGCCAAACGCCCGACGTGTTCGGGCAGCGCCCCGGCGACGACATCGGCCAGACTGGTCTGTTCCAGCACCGATCGCATGCTGGCCCGCAGCGCCCGCCAGACATCGGTCAGGGCCGCGGTGGGCCCGGAATAGGGCAGATCACCCAACCCGATGTCGCGGACGCTGGCCAGCGGGCCATCGATGCAGCGCAACACGTCGGCAATGCTGATTTCGGTTCCGGGACGGGACAATTCGTATCCGCCCTCTCGACCGCGATGACTGCGCACCAGATGATCGGTGCGCAGCGCGGCCAAGATGTCGACGAGAAACTGTGGCGGGATCCCCTGCGCGTTGGCCAGCTCGTCGGTCGTCATCCGGACGCCGTCGCCGACAGTGGCCAGCTCGATCATCGCCCGAACCGCGTACTCCGCCTTCGCCGACATCCGCATGGAATGAGATTCTCCCACTGGTCGCCGCTCAGCCGGTGACCGCGAGCACCGCGTCGGCATATTCGGGGCGGCACACCACCAGGTCGGGCAACGTGGGATCGGAGCGGTTGTACTCCAGCGGGGAGCCGTCGATGCGTGACGTGTGCAGGCCCGCGGCGCGGGCCACCGCGACCGGCGCTGCCGAATCCCACTCGTACTGTCCGCCGGCGTGGACGTAGACGTCGGCCAGTCCTTGAATGACGGCGGCAACCTTCGCGCCGGCCGACCCCATCTCGACCAGCGTGCCGTTCAATTCGTCGCGCACCTTCAGTGCGATCTCCGGCGGCCGGGTGCGGGAGACCACGATCCGCGGCTCACCCGAATATGTCGGTGGCGCAGCGGGATCGGGGGTGGCCAAGGTGACGCCCTGCGCGGGCAGGGCAACCGCGCCGGCGACGAGTGCACCGGATTGCCACAGCGCGACGTGCACGGCCCAGTCCTGGCGGCCGAGCTCGGAGAACTCCCGAGTGCCGTCCAGCGGGTCGACGATCCACACCCGCTGTGCACTCAAGCGCACCGGGTCGTCGACGCCCTCTTCGGACAGCACCGCATCGTCAGGACGTTCCCGAGCCAGGGCCTCCATCAGGTAATCGTGAGAGCGCTTGTCCCCCGCCGCTTTTCGCTCCGCTTCGGTGGCATCGGCGAGTTCGTCGCGCACTGCCAGCAACAGTCGGCCGGCTTCGGTGGCCAGTCGCGCGGCTACCTCGTGGTCGCTGTGGTCGCTGTGATCGCTGTGGTCGCTCAATTCCGCCCCTCGATCAGTTCGACGACTTGCTGCGCCAATTCGTCGGGGCTGCGATCCGGTACGAGCCGCAGGTCCGGATTCTTCGGTCGCTGGTACGGGCTGTCGATCCCGGTGAAGTGCGTGATCTCACCGGCCCGCGCCTTAGCGTAGAGGCCCTTGGGGTCTCGCCGTTCGCAGTCCTCCAGCGGGGTGTCGCAGAAAACCTCGAGGAAGTCCAGGCCGGCATCGTCGTGCACGGTACGGGCCAGCGCACGATGCTCCTCCAGCGGACTGATCGCCGGCACCAGCACGGTCTGACCCGAGGCCGCGATCAGCGCCGCGACATGCGCCAGCCGGCGCAGGTTCTCGGCCCGGTCGGCCATGCTGAAACCCAGGTCGGCATTCAAGCCGTGCCGCAGGTTGTCGCCGTCGAGAACGAAAGCAGGAACGCCCTTGTCAAGCAACTTGCGCTCGACCAGCATGGCCACCGAGGACTTGCCCGACGCCGAAAGCCCGGTGAACCACAACGTGCGACCGCGGGTGAGCCGGTCGGTGGCGCTCACCAGCGAGGCGTGCCGCACCGTGTTGGGGCTCGCCGACAGCGTGCTGGCCTCCCGCAACACCATGCCCGCGGCGACGGTGCCGTTGGTATGCGGATCGATCAGGATGAACGATCCGGTGCTGGAGTTCCGGGTGTACTCGTCGAGCAGCAGCGGCACCTGAGAGCGTAACGTGACCCGGCCAAGCTCGTTGAGCTGCAACGCCGTTGCTTCCTTGTCGCGGCGCAGCGTGTTGACATCGAGCCGGTAGTCCAGCGCGACGACCCTGACCCGGGTGGTCCGGGTGGTGTGCTTGATCAGATAGTCACGTCCGGGCTCCAGTGCCTGCGCGTCGGCCATCCAGCACACCGTCGCATCGAACTCCTGGGTGACCCGCGGCGCATTGGCGGGGCGGGCGATCATGTCTCCGCGCGAAATGTCGATGTCGTCGGCCAGGCTCACCGAGACCGCCATCGGCGGAAACGCCTCAGCCACAGGGCCACTCGGACCTTCGATCGCGGTGATGCGGGTGGGCCGCCCAGTGGGCAGCACGACGACCTCGTCGCCCGGGCGCATCACGCCGCTGGCAACCGTGCCCGCGTAGCTGCGATGGTCCTGATGCTCGCGGGTCTGCGGGCGGATGACGTATTGCACCGGGAACCGGACGTCGACGAGATTGCGATCAGCCGCGACATAAACCTCTTCGAGGTGCGACAGCAGTGCGGGCCCGTCGTACCACGGGGTGTGCTCGGATTTGTTCACCACGTTATCGCCGTGCAAGGCCGACATCGGGATGGTGAGCACATCCTGGACGTCGAGGCGGGTGGCGAAGGCGTAGAACTCCTCGCGGATCGCCTCGAAAGCGGCCTTGTCCCAATCGATCAGGTCCATCTTGTTGACCGCGAGCACGATGTGTTCGATGCCCAGCAGCGACGCCAGGAAGGTGTGCCGGCGGGACTGCTCGAGCAGGCCGTGGCGGGCGTCGACGAGCACGATGGCCAACTGGGCAGTGGACGCCCCGGTCACCATGTTGCGGGTGTACTGGATGTGGCCCGGTGTGTCGGCGATGATGAATTTGCGCTTGGGCGTGGCGAAGTAGCGGTAGGCGACGTCGATCGTGATGCCTTGTTCGCGCTCGGCGCGCAGGCCGTCGGTGACCAGCGACAGGTCGGTGTACTCGTGTCCGCGGTCCTTGGAGGTGCGTTCCACCGAAGCCCACTGGTCGTCCATGACGGCCTTGGAGTCGTACAGCAGCCGCCCGATCAGTGTGGACTTGCCGTCGTCGACCGAGCCGGCAGTGGCGATGCGCAGCAACGTTGCCATCAGAAGTACCCCTGCCGCTTGCGGTCTTCCATGCCGGCCTCCGATATCCGGTCGTCAGCGCGGGTGGCTCCCCGTTCGGTCAGTCGCGAGACCGCCGTCTCGGCGACCACCTCGGCGACGCTGGCCGCCATGGATTCCACACAGCCGGTGCAGGTGACGTCGCCGACTGTGCGGAACCGGACCGTCGTCTCGAACACCTCCTCGTCGGCGCGTGGCTGCAGGTGGCGGTGGACGGCCAGCAGCATTCCGTCGCGCTTGAAGACTTGCCGCCGATGGGCGTAGTAGATCGACGGCAGCTTGATCTTCTCCGCGCCGATGTAGGACCAGATGTCGAACTCGGTCCAGTTGGACAACGGGAAAACCCGGATGTGCTCGCCCTTGTGGTGCCGGCCGTTGTAGATGTTCCACAGCTCGGGCCGCTGGGCCTTGGGGTCCCACTGCCCGAACTCGTCGCGGAAGCTGAACACCCGCTCCTTGGCGCGCGCCTTCTCCTCGTCGCGGCGAGCGCCGCCGAACGCGGCGTCGAAGCTGTTCTCCCGGATCGCACGCAGCAGCGTGACGGTCTGCAGCGGGTTGCGCGACGGGATGGTTTCCACGACCCGGCCGGCGTCGATGTCGTCTTGCACCTTGGCCACCACCAGCCGCACCCCGGTCTCGGCGACCAGCTCGTCGCGGGTGGTGATCACCTCGTCGAAGTTGTGACCGGTGTCGACGTGCATTACCGGGAACGGCAGGCGTCCAGGAGCGAACGCCTTCAGTGCCAGGTGCAGCATGACGATGGAGTCCTTGCCGCCGGAGAACAGCAGCACGGGGCGCTCGAACTCGGCGGCCACCTCGCGGATGATGTGGATTGCCTCGGCCTCCAGCGAGCGCAGATGGCTCAGCTCGTACTGGCCGGGAACCGGTCGGTGATCATTCGGCCCTGCGGCCGGTTCGGCCGTCGCTTCGTGACTGGTCATCAAACTCCCATTAACAGGTAAAGTGGGTTGAATTGGTCAGGATTACGGACATTACC
The DNA here is from genome assembly GCA_963762535.1 of uncultured Actinomycetota bacterium. Lineage (GTDB taxonomy): Bacteria > Actinomycetota > Actinomycetes > Mycobacteriales > Mycobacteriaceae > Mycobacterium. The sequence continues at coordinate 85,515 of CAVXKX010000017.1, read as the reverse complement.
GAGTATGAAACCAGCCGCGTCCGCCCCTGTCAACGGATTCGGGGATTCAGGCCGGGTCGCCAGGCGCCGAGTGTGCAGCTTGTCAGGGAACTCACGGCGTGTCGGCGCGCTTTACCCGCACAGTCGACGCTGGCCGAAGATGCGTGTTAGAGGGTGACCTCGTCGAGCTTGCCGGTGGCGACGTCGAAGACGAAGCCACGCGCCGACGTGTGCTTGGTGACGAACGGGCTGTTCTGGATGCGCTGCAACGACTGCCGGACGTCCTCGGCCACGTCGGGGAAAGCCTCCGCCGACCACGGCGGCTTGACCCCGGTCTCGTCCTGGATTGCGCGTTTGAAGTCGTCGTCGGTGAAGGTCAGCATGCCGCAGTCGGTGTGGTGAATCAGGATGATCTCGGTGGTTCCCAGCAGTCGCTGGCTGATGGCCAGCGAACGGATCGCATCGTCGGTGACCACGCCGCCGGCGTTGCGGATGACATGTGCCTCGCCTTCGTTGATGCCCAGGACGCGATACACGTCGATTCGGGCATCCATGCACGCCAACACCGCGATGTGCTTGCTCGGGGGCAGCGGCAGCGGGCCCGTGAAGGACTTTGCGTAGTCGGCGTTGTTGGCCAGGTAACTGTCGATGACCGTCATTGCGCGGATTTTACGATTTGACGGCTGCCAGGTCAGCGGTCCGAATCAGCCGGATCGCAACGTTGCTCGCGCTTCGCGGCTGAGTGTCTTTTACTCTGGGCGGATGCGACAGGGGCGGGGCCGGTAGTCATGACCCGCTTCTTGGCCCGTCGGGTGCTGAACTATGTGGTGCTGCTGGCGTTGGCGTCGTTTCTGACCTTCTCCCTGACGGCGGTGGCGTTCTCGCCGCTGGAAAGCCTGATGCAGCGCAGCCCGCGCCCGCCGCAGGCCGTGATCGACGCCAAGGCAGCCCAACTCGGGCTGAACAAGCCCATCCCGCTGCGTTACGCGAACTGGGCTTCGCGCGCGGTGCGCGGCGACTTCGGTACCACGATCACCGGTCAGCCGGTGTCGGCTGAACTGTGGCGCCGCATCGGCGTCAGCCTTCGCTTGCTGCTGATCGGCTCGGTGGCCGGAACGATCATCGGCGTAGTGCTCGGTGCGTGGGGCGCGATCCGTCAGTACCGCGTCAGTGACCGGGTCATCACGGCGTTGTCACTGCTGGTGCTGTCGGCCCCGACATTCGTGATCGCCAACCTGCTGATCCTCGGCGCGCTGCGGGTGAACTGGGCGCTGGGATGGCAGCTGTTCCAGTACACCGGGGAAACCTCGCCGGCCTTGATAGACAACGCGGGTTCGCGGTTCGTGGATCGGTTGCAGCACTTGGCCTTACCGACGCTGACGTTGACGCTGGGCACCGCGGCCGGGTTCAGTCGCTATCAGCGCAACGCGATGCTCGATGTGCTCGGCCAGGACTTCATCCGCACCGCGCGGGCCAAAGGGCTGACCCGCCGCCGCGCTCTGGTCAAGCACGGACTGCGGACCGCGCTGATCCCGCTGGCGACGCTGTTTGCTTACGGCGTGGCCGGATTGGTGACCGGCGCGGTGTTCGTCGAGAAGATCTTCGGCTGGCACGGCATGGGCGAGTGGATGGTGCAGGGCGTCGCTACCCAGGACGCCAATATCGTCGCGGCGATCACGGTATTCGCCGGCGCGGTCGTGTTGCTGGCCGGCCTGCTCTCCGATTTCATCTACGCCGCGCTCGATCCCCGGGTCCGGGTGTCGTGACCGGCATCCGCGACCCCGCCTTCGCCTCCCGACGGACGTTGGTGCTGCGCCGTTTCCTGCGTCGCCGCTCGGCGGTGGCAGCGCTGCTGATTTTATTGGTCCTGTTCATCGGCTGCTACGCGCTGCCGTCGTTTTTGCCCTACTCCTACAGCGACCTGGATTTCGATGCGCTGCTGCAGCCTCCGACCGCCCGACACTGGTTGGGCACCAATGCACTTGGTCAGGACCTGCTGGCCCAGACCTTGCGGGGCATGCAGAAGTCGATGCTGATCGCGGTGTGCGTGGCGGTGATCTCCACCGGTATCGCCGCGACGGTGGGTTCGATCTCCGGATACTTCGGCGGCTGGCGCGACCGCGCGCTGATGTGGTTCGTCGACCTCATGCTGGTGGTGCCCGCCTTCCTGCTGATCATGATCCTGACGCCGCGCACCAAGAGCTCCGGCAACGTCATCGTGCTGGTTGTGCTGCTGGCCGGCTTCGGCTGGATGGTCAGCTCGCGGATGGTCCGCGGCATGACGATGAGCCTGCGCGAACGCGAATTCATCCGTGCCGCACGGTATATGGGCGTGCCCAACCGACGGATCATCACGCACCACGTGGTGCCGAACGTCGCGTCGATCCTGATCATCGACACCGCGCTGAACGTCGCCGTCGCGATCCTGGCCGAGACCGGGCTGAGCTTCCTCGGCTTCGGCATCCAGCCGCCGGATGTGTCGCTGGGAACGCTGATCGCCGACGGCACCCAGTCGGCGACGACGTTCCCATGGGTGTTCTTGTTCCCTGCCGGTGTTCTGGTGCTGATCCTGATGTGCGCCAACATGACCGGTGACGGTCTGCGCGACGCGCTCGATCCCGCCAGCGCCGGATTGCGAGGCGAACGCCCGTGACCCCGTTACTGGACGTCACCAACCTGTCGGTCAGCTTCCCCACCGATGGGCCGCCGTTGAAAGCGGTGCGCGGCATCGACATTCAAGTCGACGCCGGTGAGGTGGTGGCGATCGTCGGTGAATCCGGTTCGGGCAAGTCGACCGCGGCGATGGCCGTGGTATCACTGCTTGCCGAATACGCACAGGTCAGCGGTTCGGTGCGGCTGCAGGGCAGCGAGCTGATCGGACTACCCGACGATGCCATGTCGCGGTTTCGCGGCAACACGATCGGCATGGTCTTTCAGGACCCGATGTCGGCGCTGACGCCGGTCTACACCGTCGGCGATCAGATCGCCGAAGCCATCGAGGTGCACCAGCCGCGCACCGGAAAGCGTGCGGCCCGTCAGCGCGCGGTCGAGTTGCTCGAGCTGGTTGGCATCGCGCAGCCGGAGCGGCGCGCACGTGCGTTTCCACACGAGCTGTCCGGTGGCGAACGCCAGCGGGTGGTGATCGCGATCGCGATCGCCAACGATCCCGACCTGTTGATCTGCGACGAGCCGACCACCGCGCTCGACGTCACCGTGCAGGCGCAAATCCTCGAGGTACTCAAAACCGCACGCGACGTCACCGGCGCCGGGGTACTGCTGATCACCCACGATCTGGGCGTGGTGGGTGAATTCGCCGACCGCGCGCTGGTGATGTACGCCGGTCGGATCGTCGAATCCGCCGCGGTCAACGATGTCTACCGCGATCGCCGGATGCCTTACACCGTAGGACTATTGGGTTCGGTGCCGCGGCTGGACGCCCCGCAGGGCACCCGGCTGGTGCCCATCCCCGGCGCTCCCCCGTCGCTCACCGAGCTGGAACCGGAATGCCCGTTCGCGCCGCGCTGCCCGCTGGTCGTCGACGAATGCCGCGCCGCCGAACCGGAGCTGCTGCCGGTGGCCGCGGGCCACAGCGCCGCCTGTATCCGGACCGAGCACGTCGTCGGGCGCGCCGCCTCCGACGTGTACGGGGTCAGTACCGAAGCCGAGCCCGTCGAAGCAGCCGAAGCGCCCGTCATTGTGCGGGTTCGTGACCTGGTCAAGACTTACCCGTTGACCAAGGGCGTGCTGTTTCGCCGCCGCATCGGCGAGGTCCGCGCGGTCGGCGGCATCAGCTTCGAGCTGCATCAGGGTCGCACGCTGGCCATCGTGGGCGAGTCGGGTTCGGGCAAGTCGACGACGTTGCACGAGATCCTCGAACTGGCGACGCCGCAGTCGGGTTCGATCGAAGTGCTGGGAACCGACGTCGCAACGCTGAGATCGTCGAGTCGACGGGCAGTGCGGCGCGACATCCAGGTCGTCTTCCAAGACCCGGCGTCGGCGCTGGATCCGCGACTACCGGTCTTCGATCTGCTGGCTGAGCCCTTGCGCGCCAACGGGTTCAGCAAGGGTGAGACTGGCAAGCGGGTCGCCGAGTTGCTCGACACCGTCGGGCTGCGGCACGCCGACGCCAGCCGCTATCCGGCTGAGTTTTCCGGCGGGCAGAAGCAGCGCATCGGGATCGCGCGAGCGCTGGCGCTGCGGCCCAAGATTCTGGCGCTCGACGAGCCGGTCTCCGCGCTCGACGTCTCGATCCAGGCCGGCATTCTCAACCTGCTGCTCGATCTGCAGCAGGAACTCGGCCTGTCGTACCTCTTTGTCTCGCACAATCTTTCGGTCGTGAAGCACCTCGCCCACCACGTCGTGGTGATGCTGCGCGGCGCCATCGTAGAACAGGGTGACAGCGACGAGTATCTTCAGCCGGCCGCGACACGAGTACACCCGTCGATTGTTGGCGGCTGTGCCGCAACCGGATTCGGCTCATGACTAACCGGACGGCCGTAAAACGGCTACTGGTAATCGCGTTCGCCGTCAGCCTGCTGGCCGGCTGCTCCTCAGGCGCGGACTACATGTCTGGCGGACCCGCCACCGCCGTCGGCGCAACCAGCGACATCAATCCGCAGAACCCGGCGACCCTGCGGGACGGCGGCGACCTGCGCTTGGCGCTCACCGAATTCCCCTCGAACTTCAACACTTTGCACATCGACGGCAACTCCGCCGACGTCGGCGGCATGCTGAAAGCGACCATGCCGCGGGCATTCGTGATCGCACCCGACGGCTCCACGACCGTCGACACCGACTACTTCAGCAGTGTCGAACTAACCGGGACCAACCCGCAGGTGGTCACCTACACCATCAACCCGCAAGCCACCTGGTCCGACGGCACCCCGCTCAGCTGGGAGGACATCGACAGCCAAATACACGCCACCAGTGGAGCCGACAAGAACTTCGCGATCGCCGGCACCAACGGCAGCGAACGGGTCAAGTCGGTGACCCGCGGCGTCAACGACCGCCAAGCCGTGATCACCTTCGCCAAGCCCTACGCGGAATGGCGGGGCATGTTCGCCGGCAACACCATGCTGTTGCCGAAGAAGATGACCGCGACGCCGGAGGCGTTCAACACCGCGCAGCTTTCCGGCCCGGGCCCCTCAGCCGGTCCGTTCGTCGTCTCCACGGTGGACCGGGCCAAGCAGCGAATTGTGTTGACCCGCAACCCCAGATGGTGGGGCGAGCGGCCGCGACTGGACCGGATCACCTTCCTGGTGCTCGACGATGCGGCACGATTGCCGGCGCTGCAGAACAGGGCCATCGACGCGACCGGCGTCGCCGGCCTGGACCAGATGACGATCGCCCGGCGCACCAAAGGCATTTCCATCCGGCGAGCGCCGACTCCGAGCTGGTATCACTTCACCTTCAACGGGGCCAAGGGCTCGATACTGGCCGACCCGGCGTTGCGCCGCGCCATCGCCGAAGGCATCGACCGGCAGAGCATCGCCGCGGTCACCCAGCACGGGCTCAACAGCAACCCGGCCGCGCTGAACAACCACATCTATGTCGAGGGCCAACAAGGCTATGAAGACAACAGCGCCGTCGTCGCCTACAACCCGGACAAGGCCAAGCGCGACCTCGATGCACTGGGCTGGAAACTGAACGGGCACTTCAGGGAACGCGACGGGCGCCAGCTCGTCATCCGCGACTTGTTCTACGACGCACAGACCAGCCGGCAGTTCGGTCTGATCGCGCAGCACAGCCTCGCCCAGATCGGTGTGAAGCTGGAACTGATGGCGAAGGCCGGCAGCGGGTTCTTCACCAACTACATCAACGTCGGCGCTTTCGACATTGCCCAATTCGGTTGGATGGGTGATGCTTTCCCGCTGTCGGCGCTCACTCAGATCTATGCGTCCAAGCGGCGAGAGCAACTTCGGCAAGATCGGTAGCGCCGAGATCGACGCGAAGATCGAGCAGACGCTCGAAGAACTGGATCCGGCCAAGGCGCGGATGCTGGCCAACGAGGTCGACAAAGCGATCTGGGCCGAGGGATTCAGCCTGCCGCTGGTGCAATCCCCCGGCAACGTCGCGGTCAACAGCTCGCTGGCCAACTTCGGTGCGGCCGGGCTGGCCGACCTGGATTACACCGCGATCGGGTTCGTGCGATGAGCCGGCCGGGTGGTGCGGGCCGTGCCGACCATAAAGCCTTGCAATCCGGTAGGCGCGGCGTAATGGTTAGTGCCATGACCGCGACCGCCGACAGATTAGACGTTGGCGCGCTTCCGCTGGCACCGAAAAATCCGCTGCCCATTCTGAAGGTGCTGTCAGCGGCGCGGGTGTTGCACACCGGACTGGTAATGCTGAGCGAGGCCGGCGGACCGGTAACCCGCTTCGTACCACTGCCGAAGTTTCTTGCCCCGGCCCTTGTATTGGTCACCTCGCCCAACGGGGTGCGCGATGTGCTGGGACGCACGGACGACCTCACCGAGCGATGCCAGATCCACCAGGAAGTGCGCAACGTGGCGGGCGACAACCTCTTCTCCCTGCCCAACAAAGAATGGGTTCCGCGCAGACGCGCACTACAACCGGTATTCACCAAACACAACGTCGACGGCTTCGGCAGACACATGACGCAGGCGGCACAAACATTCGCCGACCACTGGCGCGAAGTCGGTGACATCGACCTCGACGCGCAGTGCCGCCGACTCGCCATGCGGTCGCTCGGCCGCTCGATTCTCGGTATCGACATCAACGAATTCGGTAACGAGATCGCCGAGAACATGCACGTGGCATCGGCCTACGCGACCGATCGTGCGTTACGCCCGATACGTGCGCCGCGGTGGCTCCCGACGCCGTCACGCCGTCGCGCCCGCGCCGCGGTGGCGACGATGCGCCAGGTCACCATGGACATCCTGCAGGCCTGCCGCGCAGATCCGACCCGCGACGCACCGCTGGTACAAGCGTTGATCGCGGCCACCGACCCAGACACCGGCCGGCCGCTCTCCGACGACGACATCTGCAACGAGCTGCTGATCTTCATGCTGTCCGGCCACGACACCACGGCGACGATGCTGACCTACGCCCTATGGGAACTGGGGCACCGTCCCGACATCCAGAACCGAGTGGCCGCCGAGGTCTGCCGGGATCGGCGACAGAGAACTGACGCCCGACGATGTGCCCCGACTCGGATACACAGCCCAGGTGCTCAAGGAGTCGTTGCGGCTGTGCCCACCGGCCGCGGCGGTCGGCCGGTTGGCGCTGGGCGACATCGCGGTGGACGGCTACCGAGTGGAAGCGGGCAGCATTGTGGCCGTCGGCATCAATGCCCTGCACCGGGATCCAGCGTTGTGGGAGCGCCCGCTGGTCTTCGACCCTGATCGGTTCAGCCCGGAGAACTCCGCGAACCGCGACCGCTGGCAGTTCATCCCGTTCGCCGCCGGGCCACGTTCGTGCATCGGTGAACACTTCGCGATGCTGGTGACCACCCTCGCGCTCGCCACCATCGTCCGGTCTACCCGGATTCGTTCGACGGACAAGGACTTTCCTCTCGAATCGCCGTGCACGACTGTCGCCAAGGGGCCGATCCCGGCCCATGTCGACGCGCGGCGGTGAAATTCGCGGGGTCCAGCGCGCCCCTGATCCTCAGGCGCACAACTCGATTCGCTGGGCATCCTTGACACCGTCGTATCGGGCCGGCGTGCAGGTCAAGACGATCACCTGGCCGCGCTCCCCCAGCGTGTCGAACACCGCGGCCATCTTGACCAGCCGCTCGGGATCGGTGAAGCCGAGCGCGTCGTCGATCAGGATCGGCACGGCATCCTCTTTGGCGACCAGTGCCGCGCCGGCCAGCCGCGCCAGGATGCCGAGTTGCTCCTTGGCCCCACCAGAGAGCGACTCGTAGGGCACCGTCCTGCCGTCCAGCGTGCGGTTGCGGATGCACAGGTCGCTGTCGACCTCGACCTCGAAGCTCGGGCCGAAAACCGGACGGCCGAGCCGCTGCAGTTCGGCGCGGAACGGCTCGACGTAACGCAGCCGGGTGGTGTCGCGGTGACGGGTCATCACCTCGCGCAGCAACTGCACCGCGCGGGCCCGGCGGCCCACCCGGTCGTGTTCGCTGCGGGCGTGCTCGCGCTCGATCTCGGCCGCGTCGAGCTTGCCTTTGCGGCCTTCGGTACCGAATACCGTGAGCTGCGCGGCGATCTCGTGCAGGCTGCGGGTGACGTCGTCGTAACGCTGGCTCAACGCCGCGGCCGACTCGGCGGCATCGGCCAGCTCCGCCGGCGACGGCCTCGGGCGCCTGTGCGGCCAATTGCTCCGCCAGTTCGTCGACGCGGCGGGCAGCGGTGTGTGCCGCCGCCGTGTCGGCGTCGACGGCTGCGGCCAGTTTCTCGTCGGGCACGGTGGCCCGTTGTTCAGCCAGCCGGTCGGCGACCGCGACGAGCTCGGCACGCTGGGCGACCAGCTTGTCCTGCACACGTGTTGCCTGGGTGGATATTTCGGTGAGCTTCTTCAGCGCCAACGCCGCGACCTTGCGGTGGGTTTCGCAGTCGGCGCCGGCCTGCGCCGCGGGCCGCCTGGGCCTCGTCAGGAGTTCGGCGCGCGCAGTGCGGGCGTCGACCGCGACATCATCGGGAAGGGTTGGCAGCGCCCGCAGTTCGTCGAGCCGGGAGCGTAGCTGTTCGACGTCTTCGTCGCCGGACAATCCGGCCAGGGTGGCGGTGAGCTGGTCGCGGGCGCCCTGCAGCTCGCGGCGCCGCTGATCGGCCTGCCGCGCCGCGCCCAGATCGGCGACCTGTGCCGCTGCCAGCGCCGCAGCCAATTTCTCTTGCGCCGCAGCGTATTGCGCCTGAATATCGAGCGCCGACGCGCCGGGTGTGACGCGAGCGGTCACGATGCCCGGAATCTCGACCTCAGTCGTCGCGTCGGCAACGGTCGACCAGCTCTGGCCGGCCGGCAGCGACACCCGTTGATCGCCGATGACCAGTTCGATGTCGGCGGCAGCGACGAATTCGACTGTCGCCGAGACCAATGCGAGCTGGCTCTCGGTCCGCTCGACCGCTGCGGCTGCCTGTTCGATCTGCCGCAGCAGGTCGTCGGTCAAGCTGATGGCCGACAGTTCCTTCGCTATCTCGTCGCGCTCGCTGCAGCGCGGCGTCGATCTTCGCGAGCTTGGCGGCCAGCCGCTGCGTCTCGTCGCGGCGGGCCAGCTCGTCGACGAGCCGCCGGGCGGTCTCGGCGCGCTGCTGGGCAACGACGAGTAGCTGGTCGGCCTGCTCGACGGCGGCGTCGGCCGCCACGGTGACATCGCGCGCTACGGCCTGGGCTTCGGCGGCCTCGCGGGCTTCTTCCTCCAGCGCGGCGACTGCGGCTGCGCGCGAATCGTTTTCAGTGCGCAGCCGGGCCCGCTCGGTGTGGGCCGCGGTAGTTGCCGTGCTGGTCGCGGTCGCGGCGGCGGCGATCAGCTCGGCCTCACGTACCTGTTCGGTCAGTCGCGCGATCTCGTCAGCGGCGGCCTGGGCGGCGGCCTGCCTGGTCGCGGCGGCCTGTCGCCGCTGCGACAACTCGGCCAGCTCGACGGTCAGCGCGGCATGGCGCTGCACCCGCTCGTCGACCTCGGCGACCGCCGCGGCGCAACGCTCGACTTCCTGGTTGGCGGCTTCCAGCGCTTTGATCGCAGTGGCCCACTCGCCGGTGGGGCGGCCGGTCGGGGTGAAGTAGCGGGCGTATTCGGTGTCGATACGCTCGATCAGCAGCGGCTCGGTCCCTGACAGCGCGGCGGCATCACCCGCGGCAACGTCAAGGGCACGGGTCAGCGCGTCGCAACCCGACAGGTTCACCGCATCGGTCGACGCGGACTGCAGAACCCTTTGGGCGTGCCACAATTCGGTATCCACGGTCTCGGCCAGCATGGCCTGCACGCGGTCGTGCGCTTCATCACCGCTGAGCTGTTCGCGACGTGGCTCGAGCACCGTCAACTGTGTCTCGGGCTTCTTGTGGAATCGCTTGTGATAGACGAAACGGTAAGCGCCCGCGCTGATCTCGGCGGTGATTTCCGGATCCGACATCGGCATGGGTCGGCTTGACCTGCTTGACCTCTTTTTTCGTCGACCGGTCCTTGGACTCCAGCAATAGATCGAGTGCCTCGACCATCGACGACTTGCCGATCTCGTTGGCCCCCGAAACCACGACCACCCCGTGATCGGGGAAGTCGATGTCGCGGTGATCGATGCCGCGGTAGTTCTTCAGCACCAACCGGTGCAACTTCATGCCGCACCTCGACCCTGCTGACCGTGATCGGTCAGCCGCAACAACAGCGCGAGCGCCGCCTGCGCGTCGTCTGCGGTGTTGTCATCTCCGGCGCGCGCGACCTCCACCAGCTCCTCGACCGCCGCGGCGGCGAAACCCCCGATCCCCAGGTCGCTGAATTCGCCGTCGGCCGGGATCACCGCCAGATCGCTGTGGCTGTCCCACACCCGCAGCGACGCGAACAATCGCGAATACTTGTCCAGGCATGCGTCCAGCGCGGCGCGGTCCGTGACGGTCAACGAGCCGATCAGGGCCAGCCGCAACACGGTTCGGTCCTTGTCCGGCATGAGGTCGAGGTTGATGTCCAGATCGGCGATGTCGCGGCTGTTGTCCACGTGCCGGTTGAGCGTGCTGAACCGCCAGCGGCCCACCCGTGCGGCCTCGACGCTCACCGGGTGCTGCGGATCCGCCTCGTCGATGTCGACGATCAGCACGTGACCGGGATCGGCTTCGACGTCGTCGTAGTTGGTGACTTCCGGCGAGCCCGAGTACCAGACCCGCCCGGTGCTGCCCACCTCGGTCAGCGAATGCTTGTCGCCGAGCGCCACATAGTGAATGACGCCGCGGGCCAACGCATCGTGCACGCCGGCCAGCCGAATCAGCGACGGCTTGGTGGGATCGGGGTCGAGTACGTCGATTCCGCCGTGCGCCACGAGCACCCGGGTGGTTCCGTCGGCCGGCAGATCTTCGAGCACCTCGGCGACCAAGTCGGTGGTCGGCCTCTTGGATCGCCACGGCGCCGCGACGATCTCCACACCGGGTCGGACCTGGTGGATCCCGGACCGGTCGAGCACTCGGACGTTGGCGGGGCGCTCGGCGATGAACAGCGCGCTGGTGTAGACCGACGATGCGTCCAGCGGATCATGGTTGCCCGGCAACAGAAAGACCGGAATTCCGATGGCGCGCATGGCTTCCAGGGACTGACTGATGACGGTAGGCGCCAACTGGTTGTCTTCGAAGACATCACCGGACACCACGACGAACTCCGCACCGGCCTGGGCTGCCACCGCACCCAGACCGGCCACCGCGTCACGCCGCGCGGCCGAGTAGCGCGGCTGGGCTTCGCCCGCGAGGAAGTGACGGGTCATGCCGAGTTGCCAGTCGGCACTGTGCACGAATCGCATTGCAATCCCGTCCCTTCTAGGTGAGGTCTGGCCGGAGGTCACCGGGCACCGCGAGTTTAGGACTGCCCGCCGACAAGTCCGGGGACCTCAACCGGCAGGTCCGGCACTCATCCGATGCGTCGTACCCAGGCGTCACTTCTGCCACAGAAGCCTCCGGCAGAGACGGCTGCCGTAACCTCGATCGGGTGAGCGACCACGACCGCACGCTGGTGCTGCTACGTCATGCAAAGTCCGCCTACCCCACCGGGGTGGCCGACCACGACCGACCGCTGGCACCGCGCGGCAAGCGACAGGCCCGTTTGGCCGGTGACTGGCTGCGCGCTCACCTGCCCACCGTCGACGCGGTGCTCTGCTCGACGGCAACCCGCACCCGTGAAACGTTGGCGCGCAGCGGCATTGAGGCACCGGTCCGCTACGACGACCGGTTGTACGACGCCTCACCGGGCATGGTCATCGAGCAGATCAACGGCGTCGGCGATGACGTCTCGGTGTTGCTGGTGGTCGGACACGAGCCGACGATGACCCAGCTGGCTTTGGGACTGGCCGATCCGTTGACCACGAATGCCGATGCTGCCGAGCGCATCTCGACGAAGTTCCCAACTTCGGCCATCGCGGTACTACAGCTGAACGGCAACTGGGCGGACCTCGAACTCGGGTCCGCCCAGCTGGCCGATTTTCACGTGCCGCGTTAGCCGCGGCGACGGGTTACTTGCAGATGTCGACGATCTTCTTGATCTTGTCGTCGAGGCTTTGGCGCAGTTCGTCCTGCGCGAAGTCCTGCGCGCCGGCGAGGTATCCGATGCTGAGTTCTTCGAGCTGGGTTCCCAGGCTATTTGCGTTGTCCGCCAGGTCTTTCGGGGTTGCTGGCTCGGCGGCAACCCGGTCGCGCAGGAAAGCCCCGCCATCGTAGAACGCGAAGCGCTGGGCGGTGGCGACCGAGAGCGCACCGATCGGCCCGCCGTTCTCCGGGTTCTTCAGGTGTGAATTCCTGACCACGGCCCGGTCGACGATCTTGAACGTCTCGCAGATGTGCTTTTTGGAGTCGTTGCGCTGCTGGTCGCTGTATTTACCCGCGGCCGCTGCGGTCTGGTTCGGGTAGAAATACCCGTACGCGGCGCCCGCGATGGCGAGAACAGCCAGTACCAAGGCGGCCACGGTGCCCCACTTCGCAAACTTCGACGGGCCTGCAGCGTGCGAGGCGGGAGTCGTTGCTGCTGGCGCGGCTGGCGCGGCGGCAGGCGTGGTGGCTGGCTCGGCGACAGTTTCGGTGGCGTCCTCTGCAGCGGACGATGGCTCGTGTGAGGGTGTTTCAGACATTCGACGATCGTATAGGTCACCAGTCTCACCTCGTAAGCCTTTCAGCAGTCAATAAGGATTAACTGCCTCAATCGCTTTGGTGGAGATATCGGGATTACGGATGCACAATCCGGTGCGTTGGCATGCTCGACCAGCGCACTGAGGGTTCAGCATTGGACGTCAGGAGTTGGTCGAGAGGGTGAGCTCCATGAGCTTGATGGCCTGCGCGCAGGCATCGATACCGGCCACCTGAGGGTTAACCCACCAGCCGACCACGCCGGCCGCGTCGCTGGCGACACCGCACGAGCCGTTGGGATCATTGGGCTTCATCACTATCGACGCCACACCCGCGATCGCCCGATTCTCGATCTGGTACTTCAAGAATTCAGCGACTTTGCGTTCGTTGGCCAGGCTGCCCTGCTCGAACCAGAACCGGGTGATATCGATCAGACCACCCGGGTTGGCCGCCTGCCAGCGGCAGATCGCACCGACGAACGTGCTCTGGATGTCTTGCGGGTCAGCACCCACCGTCTTGGCCAGCACATCGGTGGTCAGGACTTCACATTCCTTTTGCAGGTTCGGATACTGCTGCTCGGAATTGTTGTTGCGCTGCGTATCGCCTGCTCCCGCTTTCTCCGCCGTGCCGCCGACCGATCTCGTGCAGCCGGTCGACACGGACAACGCGGTGGCCAGCACGGCCACGCCCACCAGCATGCGACGACGCAGTTGAGCGCTCATTTGCCGTTCGCAATCGTTTGACGCGCCAACTCTTTGGCGATGTTGCAGGCATCGGGGTACGGCTTCTGGTTGAAGTTCACCGACCATTCGAAAAAGTCATCGTTGAACTGGATACCCACCTCGCACAACGAGTCACCCAACTGCGGGTCATTGCCGACCGCGATGAATCCGCCGTGGCCGCTGATGTTGATGTCTTCGACGCTGGAGCGGGACAATTCCTCGGTCTTGCGTTCGCGTCCGATCGGGCTGCCGCGGTACCAGGAGAACGAGAAGTGCGGCCCGAGGATTCCACCACCGGCCAGCCACTGGCAGCCCACCGAATTCTTGGCGGTGTTGACCAAACCGTTGATCTGCGTCAGCTTGTCCACCGTCTCATCGCTGACACCCCCGCACTGCGGGAACAACGGGCCGTGACTGCCCTGCCCCGACGACGGACCGGAGGACTGCGGCGACTGGGACTGGTTGGAGCCGGAATCCGAGCAGGCGGCCGCCATTGGTAGCAAGGTTGCCGCCGCCAGAGCAAGCGCTGCCACGTGATGCCGCACCGCTACCCGCACCTTCTGGTGATCACAGGTTGCACTGTAGCGGCACCACCTTTGGGCAACCATCGCACACGCGGTGAGCTGTGGTTTCTTGTGTGCAACAGTTACCTGATGCTCGTGGCACTGCTGCGCCAGTTCGTGCGGCCGTACCGGTGGCCGGTCGCCGCGGTGATGGCGCTGCAATTGGTCAGCACCCTGGCCTCGCTGTATCTGCCGACGGTCAACGCCACCATCATCGACGACGGGATCGCCAAGGGCGACTCCGCCACCATCGTCCGGCTCGGCGGGCTGATGTTCGCCGTGACCGCGTTACAGGTCCTGTGCGCAGTGGGTGCCGTGTATTTCGGCTCCCGAGCCGGGATGGGCTTCGGACGCGACCTGCGCTCGGCGATGTTTCGCCAGGTCACCACGTTTTCCGAGCATGAGACCGCCCGATTCGGCGCTGCGACGCTGCTGACCCGCACCACCAACGACGTCCGCCAGATCCAGTTTCTGGTGCAGATGGCGTGCACTGTGCTGGTCGCCGCGCCGATCATGTGCGTGGGCGGGATCTTCATGGCGATCCATCAAGACGCCGGGCTGTCCTGGCTGCTACTGGTCAGCGTCCCGGTACTGGTGGTGGCCAACTACTGGATCATCTCCCAGACGCTGCCGCTGTTTCGCAGCATGCAGCGGCTGATCGACAACATCAACCGGGTCATGCGCGAGCAGCTGTCCGGGGTTCGGGTGGTGCGCGCGTTCGCGCGTGAGCCCTTCGAGCGTCAGCGATTCGACGACGCCAACGTCGCATTGTCGAACACCGCGCAAAGCGCCGGCAACTGGCAGGCGCTGATGCTGCCAGTCACCACGCTGACCATCAACTGCTCGAGTGTGGCGCTGATTTGGTTCGGCGGCCTGCGGATCGACAGCGGCCAGATGCAGGTCGGGTCGCTGATCGCCTTTCTCGTCTACTTCGCCCAAATCCTGATGGCCGTGGTGATGGCGACGATGACGATCATGGTGTTGCCGCGCGCCGCAGTGTGCGCCGAACGGATCACCGAGGTGCTGTCGACGACTCCGGCGGTCGAAAATCCGCGGCACCCGCTGCACCCGTCGCCCGACGATCGAGGGGTGGTCAGGCTCGACCACGCGTCGTTCCGCTACCCCGGCGCGGATCGAGCTGTGCTGCAAGATATCTCATTCACCGCTCGGCCCGGCACCAGCACCGCCGTCATCGGCAGCACCGGATCCGGGAAGTCGACGTTGGTGGCGCTGATCTGCCGGCTGTACGACGCGACAGCCGGGACCGTCCAGGTCGGAGGCGTCGACGTACGCGATCGCGACATCGACGAGCTGTGGTCCACCATCGGGCTGGTCCCCCAGCGGGGGTACCTGTTCTCCGGGACCATCGCCGGGAATCTGCGCTACGGCAAGGAAGACGCGACCGAAGACGAGATGTGGGATGCACTGCGCGTGGCGGCCGCCGACGAGTTCGTGCGGGCGCACCCCGACGGCCTGCAAATGCGCGTCGCGCAGGGCGGGATCAACTTCTCCGGCGGGCAGCGGCAGCGTTTGGCGATCGCGCGGGCGGTGATCCGGCGTCCGGCGATCTACGTGTTCGACGACGCGTTTTCCGCACTCGATGTGCACACCGACGCGCTGGTGCGGGCCAGGCTGGCCGAGATCAGCCCGGATGCGACGGTGATCGTTGTGGCGCAGCGCATCTCGACGATTATCGATGCCGACCTGGTAATCGTCATCGAGGACGGACGGGTGGTGGGCGCCGGCACGCACGGATCCCTGATGGCAGACTCGCCGACCTACCGTGAGTTCGCCGAATCGCAGTCGCTGGACGCCGAAGTGGGTGGCCCGCGGTGACCACGGCGACGCGGCGGCCGGCCGCTCCCCCGGCCATGCGGGCACGAGACTTTGCCGGCGCGACCGTCCGCCTGGTGAAATTGCTTGCGCCGCAGCGGCGCACGGCTGTCGCGGTGACCGCACTGAGCGTCTTGGGCACCGTCCTGGGCGTGGTGGTCCCACGCATTCTCGGCCACGCCACCGACCTGCTGTTCAACGGCGTGATCGGTCGCCGGCTGCCCGCGGGCCTGACCAAAGACCAGGCGGTCGCCGCGGCGCGGGCGCACGGCGACAACGCCTTCGCCGACCTGCTGTCCGGGATGCACGTGATTCCCGGCCACGGCGTCGACTTCGACGCGGTCCTGCGGACACTGGGCCTGGCGCTGGGCATGTATCTGGTTGCCGCGGGCATGATCTACGCGCAGGCCCGGCTGCTCAACGTGACCGTGCGACGGTCGCTCCAGGCGCTGCGTACGCAAGTAGAAGACAAAATGCACCGGCTTCCGTTGGCCTACTTCGACACTCGGCAACGAGGCGAGGTGCTCAGCCGGGTCACCAACGACATCGACAATCTGCAGACGTCGCTGTCGATGACCATCACCCAATTGCTCAGCGCGGTGCTGACCGTCGCGACCGTGCTGCTGATGATGCTGAGCATCTCGCCACTGCTGACCGGTCTCACGCTGTTGACCGTGCCGCTGTCGATCGTCGTCACCCGGGCGATCGCCCGGCGCTCACAGCGGTTGTTCGTCGCGCAGTGGCGGAACACCGGACGGCTCAACGCCCACATCGAAGAGAGCTACAGCGGCTTCACCCTGATCCGGACCTTCGGCCAGCGCGCCCGGATCGAAGACGAGTTCCGCCGCCTCAACGACGACATGTACGAGGCGAGCTTCGGTGCTCAGCTGATTTCGGGGCTGGTGGGGCCGGCAACCACGTTCATCGGCAATCTCAGCTACGTCGCCGTCGCGGTCGTCGGCGGCGTGCAAGTGGCCACCGGGCAGATCACGGTGGGCAACATCCAGGCGTTCATCCAGTACGTGCGCCAGTTCTACGCACCGCTGAATCAGGTCGCCTCGATGTACAACACGTTGCAATCGGGCGTGGCCAGCGCCGAGCGGGTCTTCGAATTGCTCGACGAGCCCGAGGAATCGCCGGACCGCGCTCAGTCACTGCCTGCGCCCAACAGACCAACGGGCAAGCGGGCGAGTGGAATTCGACCATGTCAGCTTCGGGTATCAGCCCGGGGTCCCGGTAATCGACGACCTGTCGTTCACCGCCGAACCGGGCAGCACGATCGCGATCGTCGGACCGACCGGGGTGGGCAAGACGACGCTGGTGAACCTGTTGATGCGGTTCTACGACGTCGGACTCCGGCCGGATCCTGATCGACGGCGTCGACATCGCCACGGTCAGCCGGCATTCGCTGCGATCGCGGATCGGGATGGTGCTGCAGGACACCTGGCTGTTCAGCGGGACGATCGCGCAGAACATCGCCTATGGCCGGCCTGACGCCGGCGACGACGCGGTGATCGAAGCGGCCAAGGCGGCCTACGTGGACCGGTTCGTGCATTCGCTGCCACACGGCTACGACACTGCGGTCAACGACGGCGGGAGCAACATCAGCGCCGGCGAGCGGCAGCTGATCACGATCGCGCGGGCCTTCCTGGCCCGTCCGCAGCTGCTGGTGCTCGACGAGGCGACCAGTTCAGTGGACACCCGCACCGAGCTGCTGATCGCCAAGGCCACTCACGAGCTTCGCCGCGATCGAACGAGTTTCATTATCGCCCATCGGCTTTCGACGATCCGCGACGCCGACGTGATCCTGGTGATGGAGCACGGAAAGATCGTCGAGCAAGGCAACCACGCCGAGTTGCTGGCCCGCCGTGGTGCCTACTACCGGATGACCCGGGCCTAGAGCTCGGGGCCTTCAGCACGCACGTCGTCGACCGCGGACATCGCGTCCCGCAGCTTGGCCAACCACTCTTCGGTGTGCTCACCGACCAGCTTGACCGACCAGGCCAGCGCGTCGGAGCGGGACCTGGCTACGCCCGCGTCGACCAGGGTGTCGAGCACCTGGCGCTCCGGCTGCTTGAGCCGGGTCATCACCGGAACGGCGATGTGGGTGAACAGCACCTGCTCGCCGCCCACCTGCACACCCCAGGAAACCTTGCGGCCGTAGCGGTTCTGCGCCTCATCGGCGATGCTCATCCGCTCTGAACGGGTTTCCTCACGAAAACGCGAGGCCCGGCCCGCGGCGTGGGCTTGGCTCTCGTCCTCCGCGCTCGGCAGCGTCCCGATCACGGTGATCTCCTCGCGGTCGACGACGACGGTCGGGTCGCCGTCGAACCAGGTATCCGGCAGTCGTCCGGCGAACCAGTCCGCCGCGTCGCCCGCTTCGGGTTGGCCGGCCTGCTGCCAGCCACCGGGGCGGCCGTGACGCCGCCCATGTCCATGATGTTGTTTCATGCTTACATGATTACACCGTTACAACAGACGTCAAGCGGTTTCCCTATCCGCGAAAACTGGGTGCGGTCAGCTCTCGCCGCGGCGGGCGCGGAACAGCTTCACCTCGCCCTTGATCCCTTTGAGGTGTCGCGGACCGGCGAACGACCAGCTGAAACCGGAGTCGTCGCCGAGTTCGTCGTACACCGACTCGGCGGCCAGCACGGTTCCCGGCCGGGCCACGGCCGTCACCCGGCTGGCGATGTTCACCGGGCTGCCGAACCAATCCCCGGCCCGGCACACCGCGGAACCCGACGCGATCCCCGCCCGGAGTCGGGGAAAGTCGTCGTCGCTGTCGATGATGTCGACCAGCTTGAGCATGGCGTCCAGCAGCGGCGCCGGTTCGGTGCAGACGAACATCACCGCGTCACCAATGGTCTTGATGAACCGCACCGGCGGGGTCGCCACGTCTCGCGCCAGATCGGCAAGCCGATTGGCCAGTTGGCCAAGCTCTTCGGGCGGCACCTCTTCGCCCAGCCGGGTGAAGCCGACCAGATCGGCGAATGCGGCGGTGATCTGCCGCGCTCCGGGCAGCGGTGCCCCCGCGGCCCGCTCGCTGGCATTGACCGCCTCGGTCTCCATCATGTGCCGCAGCTGCATGAACAGCATGTCCTCGATCATCGGGCCGAGCAGCGGCGCGATGCTGGCCGCCAGGGCGTCGGGACCCCTGTGCAACCTGCAGTTCACTGGCGCCGGGCTGCAGTATCGGTCGACAGCGCGGTGTATCGCATCACCTCCGCCGCGCGCGAAAGCCCCTCGGCCAGAACCCGAACCACCTGCACCACCTGATCGGGATGGATGCCCAGCTCGAGGAACTCTTTCGCGTGCGCGGCAGCCACGCCGTCGGCTCCGCAGATGCACGGCCGCATCAGGATCGTCGACCCGCACCAAACCGATGGCCCGCTGGACGCGCTGCAGCAGTTCCATCTCGAGACCGGTCGCCTCACTGATTTCGCGGGTGGACACGTAATCGCCGTCGTCACCCATCAGCCGACGCGATGCCAGCAACATCGGGACCGGTGATGCGCGGATCTCATCGGCGGAAATGCCCTGCTCGAACAACCACTCGATCAACTCCGCGCGCTCGGCACGTGCGCTGCCCTCCAGTCCGTCGAGCAGCTGCTCGATCTGCTGGGCCGTGTCGTCCACGTCGCCCAACGTATAACGCGGCGAGGCATCATGGGTATCCGATGACCACGCCACTGCTCGAAGGGTTCCCGCCCGTCGTCGACGACGCCGCCGGGTTGCTGATACTGGGATCATTCCCCAGCGTCCAGTCGTTGGCGACCGGCCAGTATTACGCCAACCCCCGAAATGCATTCTGGCCGATCACCAGTACGCTCTTCGGTTTCGACGCGTCGGCCCCCTACGAAACCCGTTTGGCCGCATTGCAATCGGCCGGCGTCGCGCTGTGGGATGTATTGCACCGGTGTCGTCGCGTCGGCAGCCTGGACGCCAAGATCGATCCGAAGAGTGTGGTAGCCAACGACTTTCGTCGCCTATTCGCCGGCTATCCGTCGATCAGACAGGTGTGCTTCAACGGCAGCGCCGCAAGGCAACTCTTCAGCCGGCTGGTCGACGTCGATGCCGGGCTCGAGTACCGATTGTTGCCGTCGACCAGTCCGGCACGCGCCATGCCGGCCGCAGACAAACTGCGTGCCTGGGGTGTTATCGCGGCGTCATGACACCGGCGGGCGGTGCTGCGCCCACGGTCGGGCGGCCTCGATCTGGGCGCCCAGCGCCAGCAGCGTCGCCTCGTCGTTCGGGCGGCCGACCAGTTGAATCGACACCGGAACGCCGTTGCCGTCGAATCCCCACGGCACGGACGCCGCAGGCTGACCGGTCAAGTTCCAGATCTCGAAGAAGGGAACCCGCTGCGATACCGCCAGCAGGCTCGCGATGCCGCCGAGGCGTTGGTAGGCGCCGATGCGCGACGGCCCGGCGGCGTTGCCGGGTGTGAGGACGACATCGACGTCGTCGAAGATCGACTGGATCCGCCTGGCCACGGCAGACTCCGCCGCGCGGATCTTCGCCATCCGGCCTTCGGGGATCAGCGACCCGATCCGGGCCATGTTGCGGGTCCGCTTCTCGAGTCGGTCCTGGTGCGGCATCACCCGGACATCGTTGTAGATCCCGCGGAAAAAACGGGGCAGGAAGTTGGCGTAGATGGCCGACGGCGGATAGTCCGGGTCGCGCAGCACCACGTCATGGCCGAGGTCGCGCAGCAGCGCCGCGGCCTGGTCGACCGCTGCACGTTGTTCGGTGCCGACGCGGACTACCAGTGGCGGTGGAACCTTGGTGCTCAACGCAATTCGCAGCCTGCCAGGGTTGCGGGCCGCCGCGGCGACGAAACCGCCGTCGGGAGCGGGCATCGTGGTTGTCACGTCCAGGAACAACGCGGCGTCCTCCACCGACCGCGCGATCGGACCGTTGACACTGAGCCCGCACCAGGCGTCGTCGTGCGGCGCCAACGGAACCCGGTCGCGCTGCGGCTTGAGCCCGAACAGCCCGCACCAGCCCGACGGGATGCGGATCGAACCGCCACCGTCGGAGCCCAGCGCCAGCGGCGCCAGCCCGGCGGCCACCGCAGCCCCGCTACCGCCGCTGCTGCCACCCGGCGACAGCGCGGTGTCCCACGGATTGCGCGTCGCCCCGAACGTCAGCGATTCGGTGAACGGGAAAATCATCAGTTCCGGCACCGCGGTTTTGCCGAGGATCACCGCGCCCGCCGCGCGCAACCGGCTGACCACCTCCGCGTCGCGCGCCGCAGGCGTCGAGACCGCGCTGCTACCGCACGCCGTCAGTTCCCCGGCGACGTCGTTGTCGTCTTTGATCGCGACCGGAACGCCCAGCAACGGCAGTCGCTCGCCTGCGTCGAGGCGGCGCTGGGCGGACAGGGCTTCCTGGCGCGCGCTCTCGGCCAGCACCACCCGGAAACTCCGCAGCTGCGGGTCCAGCCGCGCAATGCGGTCCAGATAGATCTCGAGCAGCGCCGGCGCGGTGATGGTGGCGGCGGCCAGCATCCGTGCCTGCTCGGCCGCTCCGGCAAACGCCAGCTCTGCGATGTCCACGTCGAGGCAGACTACTCACTTCACCGCCGCGGCGTACCGCTACCGTGACCTCCATGTCCTGTGTGTTCTGTGCGATCGTCGCCGGTCAGGCTGAGGCCGTCCGGATCTACGAAGACGATGACTATCTGGCCTTCCTCGACATCCGCCCGTTCACCCGCGGTCATACCCTGGTGGTGCCCAAGCAGCATTCGGTGGACCTGACCGACACACCGCCGCACATTGTGGCCGGTCTGGCCACGATCGGGCAGCGGATCGCCAAGGCGGCGCGCGCGACCGAGCTGGCCGACGCGACCAACATCGGGATCAATGACGGTCAGGCCGCTTTCCAGTCGGTCTTCCATATCCACCTGCATGTGCTGCCGCGGCGCAACGGCGACAAGCTGTCGGTCGCCAAGGGCCTTTTACTACGCCGCGACCCCGACCGCGAGTCGACCGGCCGGATCCTGCGGGACGCGCTGGCGAAGATCGACGCCGGCAGCTGATACTGGTCGCATGGCCCTTCCGTTAGAACAGACTCTGCTGCCCCATCTCATTCGG
Organism: uncultured Actinomycetota bacterium; assembly: GCA_963762535.1. GTDB lineage: Bacteria > Actinomycetota > Actinomycetes > Mycobacteriales > Mycobacteriaceae > Mycobacterium. Next base: position 63,597 of record CAVXKX010000017.1, on the reverse strand, counting down.
ATCCACGACACCGTCTACCAGAAGACCAACGGCTGGATCGGGCATCGCGCGCTGGGCATTCCCAGCTTGCTGCTGCACACCGTCGGCGCCAAGACCGGTCAAGCCCGGGCGGCGTCGCTGACCTATGCCCGCGACGGCGACGACTACCTGATCGTCGCATCGAAGGGCGGAGGCCCCAAAGCTCCCGGCTGGTACCACAATCTGAAAGCCAACCCGAACGTCGAAATCAACGTCGGGCCAAAGCGTTTCCCGGTGACCGCCCATCCGGTGCTGCCCAGCGACCCCGACTACGCGCGGCTGTGGGAGATCGTCAACAAGAACAACAGCAACCGCTACAACGCCTACCAGGAGAAAACGTCGCGGCCCATCCCGGTCGTCGTGCTCAGCCCGACCCAAAAGCCGGGCTAAAACAGCTCTTTGGCCAGTAGCTCCAGCGTCGTCTCACGCGCGGGAGCGGTCGCGGGATCGGTGCCGCGATGCGCCGACGCGACCGGGTGCACCATCACCTCGTCGACGCCGAACCGCTGGGCCAGCGCGTTCAATTGGTCGGCGGCCTCGGCGGGCGACCCGACGACTGCCCGTTCCAGCCCGCTGTCGACGATGTGCTGCTGTTGCGGCGTCAGCTCGGCGTCGCGGATGTCCTCGACCAGTTCCACCGGCCCCAACGGTTGACCGGTCCGCAGCCGGGCCATCATGTGCAGGTTCGGCATCATCAAAGCCGTTGCCTCGTCGCGGGTTTCGGCCACCGCAGCGTTGACGGTCAAGAACGTCACCGGTTGCGCGGTCAGCTCGCTGGGCACGAACTGCGAGCGGTACAGCTCCAGCGCCTCCTCGGTGCCCTGACCGGAGAAGTGATGGGCGAACACATAGGGCAGGCCTTTTGCTGCGGCCAGCCGCGCAGAGTACATCGACGATCCGAGCAGCCATAGCCGTGGCTCGCCGGCCGCGGCGGGGGTGGCCTTGAGGATGTAATCACCGTCGCGCAATTGCACCTGCACGCCCTGGGCGCTCATCATCGCCCGCACATGGTCGAGGTACTGCGGGAACTGGTCGATGTCGCGATCGTCGCGTCCGGCCGCGCCGCGCAGCAGTGCCGACGTCACCGGATCGGAGCCGGGCGCGCGGCCGATGCCGAGGTCGATGCGGCCCGGTGCCGCCGCTTCCAGCAGTGCGAACTGCTCGGCGACCGCCAGCGGCGCATGGTTGGGCAGCATTACGCCGCCGGAGCCCAGCCGCAGCTGGGTGGTCTGCGCCGCCAGGTAGGCGATCAGCACCGGCGGGCTGGTGGCGCCGACCGACGGCATGTTGTGGTGTTCGGCCACCCAGTAGCGGGTGAACCCCAGCCGGTCGGCGGTCTGCGCCAGACGCACGGTGGCTGCCAGCGCGTCTGCGGTGGTCTGGTCGGTGCGGACCGGGACGAGATCGAGGACAGAAAGCCGCATGGTTTTCTCAACGCCGGCGGTCAACGGGATAGTCCTGCGAGCGCTGCGGCCTGGGCGAAGATGTCGTCGAGCATCTCCGGCGTCAGCTTGCCGGTGAAGGTGTTCTGCTGGCTGGGGTGGTAGCAACCCAGTAGCGTCACCTCGCCGTGGGCAGCGTGCACGGTTGCGGTGGCGGCGTGGCCGAACTTAGGTTGCGGGCGGGGCACCTGACCACCGGCGTGGCGAATCATGTCCAGCGCACTGCGCCAGCCGAATGCGCCCAGCGCCACGATCACTCGGGTGTTTGCCCCCACCAGCCGCCACTCGGCGGTCAGCCACGGCGCACACGTCGAACGCTCGGCCGGGGTCGGCGCATTGGCCGGCGGCGCGCATCGCACCGCCGCTGCCACCCGGATGCCGTTGAGCTTCAGGCCGTCGGCGGCGTCGACGGCGATCGGCGAGTTCGCCAAACCGGCGCGGTGCATCGCCGCGTACAGGAAGTCACCGGACCGATCGCCGGTGAACACCCGACCGGTCCGGTTTGCTCCGTTGGCCGCCGGGGCCAGCCCGACGACGACGATCCGCGGGCGCGCATCCCCCCAGCCCGGAACCGGCCGGCCCCAATACGGCTGATCGGCGAACGACCGTCGCTTGGTCAGCGCCGACTCCTCGCGCCACTGCACCAACCGCGGGCAGGCTCGGCACACCGAAATCTCGGCGTCGAGTTGTTTCAGCGATGTGGCGGCCTCAGCCAGCTCAGCCACCTGCGCTTGGTCCGACGCGACGGCTGTGTGAGCGGTCGCGGGATCGCCGGGCCACCCGGTGCCGGGCGGCACCGGAGAATCGAAGAGCGCGCCGGTGCGCGGGTGAGCGAGCGTCACAACTCCACTGTGCCGAACGGTGTTTGCCGAACCCGGGTCGGGGCTAGTCATCCACGATGCCGTCGCAAACCGCCGCCCACGACCTCGACCAACGACTGAAAGACCTGGCCGGTCACGTCCACGCCGCCGACCCCGGCCGGCAGCGCGATGTCATGAACGCGATGACCGGCGAACTGCTGGGACACGTGCCGCACTGCACGCGCGCCGACGTGCAATCGGCGGCCCGCCGCGCCCGCGACGTGCAGGCGCAGTGGGCGGCCCGCCCGGTCTCGGAGCGCGCCGCGGTGTTGCTGCGTTTCCACGACCTCGTGCTGCGACGCCAGGACGAGGTGCTCGACCTCATTCAGCTGGAGAACGGCAAGGCGCGTCGCCACGCGTTCGAGGAAATCCTCGACGTCTGCATCACCGCGCGCTATTACGCCAACACCGCACAGCGGTATCTGCGCCCCAAGCGCCGCCAGGGTGTGCAGTTGGCGCTCACCGAGGTCTGGGAACACCACCACCCCAAAGGTCTGGTGGGCATCATCTCGCCGTGGAACTACCCGTTGACCCTGGGCATCAGCGATGCGATCCCCGCCCTGGTCGCGGGCAATGCCGTATTGACCAAACCCGATGACAGCACACCGTTTTCGGCGCTCTGGGCGGTGCAGCTGCTCGAAGAGGCCGGCCTGCCGCCCGGTTTGGTCCAGGTGGTCACCGGTCCGGGATCCGAGCTCGGCACCCCGATCATCGAGGAGTCCGACTACCTGATGTTCACCGGTTCCACCGGGACTGGCCGCAAGGTCGCCAAGCAGGCGGCCGAGCGGCTCATCGACTGTTCCATGGAGCTGGGCGGAAAGAACGCGTTGCTCGTCCTCGACGATGCTGACGTCGGCAAAGCGGTCGCCGGTGCAGTGCGGGCGGCCTTCTCCAACGCCGGTCAGCTGTGCATCTCGATCGAGCGGATCTACGTGCTCAAGCCGTTGTGGGATGAGTTCGTCGCCGCGTTCGTGCGGGCCACCCAAGCACTGAAGCTGTCAGGCACGCTGGACTACTCCGCCGACATGGGCTCGCTGATCAGCGCCAAGCAGTTGCAGACCGTCACCGACCACGTCGAGGATGCGAAAGCAAAGGGCGCGACCGTGCTGGCCGGTGGGCGGGCCCGCCCCGATCTCGGACCGTACTTCTACGAACCGACCATCCTCACGGGCGTGCGAGAAGGCACCACCGTGTTCGCCGACGAGACATTCGGCCCGGTGGTGTCGCTGTATCCCGTCGACACCGAACAGGAAGCCATCGACAAGGCCAACGACAGTTCGTACGGACTGAACTTCGCGGTGTGGACCAGCGACCCGGCCCGCGGCCGCCGGGTGGCCACGCAACTGCAGGCCGGAACCGTCAACGTCAACGGCGCCTACGCCGCCGCCTGGGCCTCCGTCGACGCGCCGATGGGCGGCATGAAGGATTCCGGCCTCGGACGCCGGCACGGCGAGCACGGCATTCTCAAATACACCGAGTCGCAGACCATCGCGACCGAACGCCTGGTCCCGGTTGGGGCGCCGGCCGGTGTGCGCGGCGACGTCTACGCACGTCTGATGACTAACGGCCTCCGGATACTGAGAAGGTTGCCGGGCGTGAAATAGCCCGACTGCTCCGTAAGATCGCTGTCATGGCCGCTGATTCACTGGCCGGCCTGATCGCCGCGCTGCCCGAGGGAACGGTGGTCACCGACCCTGCGATCACCGAGGGATACCGGCAGGACCGCGCGTTCGATCCGTCGGCAGGTAAACCGGTGGCGGTGGTGCGACCGCGGCGTACCGAAGAGGTGCAGACCGTGCTTCGCTGGGCCACCAGCCACCAGGTTCCGGTGGTGACCCGCGGCATGGGCACCGGGCTTTCCGGCGGCGCCACCGCGGTGGACGGCGGAATCGTGCTGTCGACGGAGAAGATGCGCGACATCGTCGTCGACCCGGTCACCCGCACCGCGGTCTGCCAGCCGGGGTTGCTCAACGCCGAGGTGAAGAAGACTGTCGCCGGTTACGGCCTCTGGTACCCGCCGGACCCGTCGTCGTACGAGATCTGCAGCATCGGCGGCAACATCGCGACCAATGCCGGCGGGCTGTGCTGCGTGAAGTACGGCGTCACCACCGACTATGTGCTCGGCGTGCAGGTGGTGCTGGCCGACGGCACCGCGGTCCGGCTCGGTGGCCCACGGCTCAAAGACGTGGCCGGCCTGAGCTTGACCAAGTTGTTCGTCGGCAGCGAGGGCGCGCTGGGCGTGATCACCGAGGTGACACTGCGGCTGGTGCCGGCCCAGCAACCGATGAGCACGGTGGTCGCCTACTTCGCGTCGGTGGGAGCTGCCGCCGATGCGGTGCTCGGGGTCACCGGACGGCTGCGCCCGGCAATGCTGGAGTTCATGGACTCCCCCACGATCAACGCCGTGGAGGACAAGCTGCGGATGGGCCTGGACCGCGGAGCGGCCGCGATGCTGGTCGCCGCATCCGACGAGCGCGGACTCGCGGGCAGCGACGACGCCGGGTTCATGGCCACGACGTTCACCGAATTCGGTGCGACGGAAGTCTTTTCGACCGATGATCCCGACGAGGGTGAGGCCTTCGTGGCCGCCCGCCGATTCGCCATCCCGGCCGTCGAGGAGAAGGGGCCGCTGCTGCTCGAAGACGTCGGTGTGCCGCTACCCGCGCTCGCCGATCTGGTCGGCGGGATCGCGCGGATCGCTGAGCAGCGCGAACTGATGATCGCGGTGATCGCGCACGCCGGCGACGGCAACACCCACCCGCTGATCGTCCACGACCCCGCTGACGCCGCGTCCCTGGAACGAGCCAACCTGGCCTACGGCGACATCATGAATCTGGCGATGAACCTGGGCGGCACGATCACCGGCGAGCATGGCGTCGGTCGCCTCAAGCGGCCCTGGCTGGACGCCTATCTCGGGCCCGAGGCCATGGCGTTGAACCGCCGCATCAAAGATGCGTTGGACCCGCAGGGCATCCTGAACCCCGGCGCGGGCGTTTAGCCCTCCGCCGAATGTGAAGCGCGGGACGCCTTTATGGCGTGTCACGTCGCTGAATTCACGCTCGCTGATTGTCACGACAACCCCGGAAGGAGGCGGCATGCGTTGTGCCCGCCTCCGAGCGACAAACTCACGCACGGCCCCTGCTCGGTAGCATGCGCCCGGTGGCCATCAAACTCGAGAATGTCGGGATCGCCGTTCGAGATCTCGAAGGAGCGATCGCCTTTTTCACCGACCTCGGTCTGACCATCGTCGGCCGTGACACGGTCAGCGGAGAGTGGACCGACACCGCCGTCGGCCTCGACGGTAATCACGCCAAAATCGCGATGCTCGAAACGCCGGATGGGCAGGGTCGTCTAGAGCTCTTCGAGTACATCCACCCGAAAGCGATTGAATCAAAGCCCACGTCTCCCAACGACATTGGGATGCACCGCGTCGCCTTTTCCGTTGACGACCTCGACACAGCCCTTGAGATAGCCGCACGGCACGGTTGCCAGCCACTTCGCGGCGTGGCGACTTATGAAGACGTGTACCGGCTCACGTACGTGCGCGGTCCCAGCGGCATCATCGTGATGCTTGCAGAAGAATTGGGGAAGCACTGACGGCATCCCGTGTCCGCCGCCCGGACCGGCGTCAGGGGGTTGGCTTTGCGCCGACTTGGATGCCGCCGGATTGTGCGAGACTGTTTCGACGAAGTGACTGGAGGGATGCGTATGTCGGGCTGGACGACGGGAAGCCTGTTCGCCGCTGTGAAGGCAGTCGGAGTGGCTTCGATGTTGGGCCTGGTTCTGGTGTTGGGTGTGGGTCCGGCGCTGGCGGATCCGGATCCCGGCGATCCAGGCGTTGCGCCGGGCCCCGGCGCTGGGCAGGACCCGGCGCCGTTCGCTGGCGCTGCGCCATTCGGGCCGCCGAGGATCGTTCCTGCCAACGGCTCGACGGTGGGTGTGGCCCAGCCGATCATCATCAACTTCCCCGGGCTCGTCGATGACTCTGGTGCAGCCGAAGGCGCCGTCCACATCTCTTCGACCCCGCCGGTTCCCGGCAAGTTCTACTGGATGAAGCCCACGCAGCTGCGCTGGCGCCCGCTGAGCTTCTGGCCCGCGCACACCGCGGTGACCGTCGATGCGGGTGGCACAGTGTCCAGCTTCCAAACGGGAGACACCCTGGTGGCTACGGCCGACGACGCCACGCACCAGCTGACGGTCACCCGCAATGGGGCCGTGGAGAAGACCATTCCCATGTCGATGGGGATGGCATCCGGCGGGCACCAAACTCCGAACGGCACCTACTACGTCCAAGAAAAGATGCCGTCGGTAGTCATGGATTCCTCGACCTACGGCGTTCCGGTCAACTCGGCGTACGGATACAAGACCACCGTCGAGCTCGCCGTCCGGTTCGATGACAGCGGCGACTTCGTACACAGCGCTCCATGGTCAGTAGATGACCAGGGCAAGCGCGACGTCAGTCATGGATGTATCAACATCAGCCCTACCAACGCGAAATGGTTCTTCGACAACTTCAGCGCCGGCGATGCCATCGTGGTGGCCAACTCCAGCGGCGGCACCTACTCCAGGCACGACGGGTCCAACGACTGGCAAATCTAGGTCGCGGCGCTTGAAGAGGAGTGGCTGGTCGCTCGCGTCCGCGAGTCGGTCAGAAGTAGGCAGGGTTAAAGAGGTCTTCAACGGTTTGGAACAAGGCGGTGATTGCTCCGCTGTCGGCAATCCCGTGCGAGAAAGCGTCCAGCAGAGCCGTCGGGTCGTTGATCAGGGTGCCGGGGTCAGGTCCGTCCGGAATGGTGATCGTCGTAGTCAGGTCGTCGGTCGTGGCGACGCCGCTGGCAATCTCTGTCGGCGTCAAGCCCAGGTATTCCACGTGGGTCGTGAAGAAGTGATAAATACCGTTCGTCAGGGCGGCCCAGGGGTTGCCGTCATTGGCGGCCAGCCCCGCGTTCCAGTCTTCCTGCCAATCGGCGACCCCGTCGTAATCGATCGTGTAAATGGTCGTCGGGTACAGGTCGTTCGGTGTGTATCCGGCAAGTAAGCCGCCCGGGGCGAATTGGTCCTCGTTGATGGCATTGAGAAGGTCGTCGGTAAAAGTTGTACCGGTGCTGCCACCGCCGAACAGCTGGATCAAGTCTCCATAGATGTTCGTCGCAATCCCGTTCGCGTCGCTCGGGTCGCCGATGAACACGAAATGCAGGTCGTCCTGGGGAATGCCGTCTTGGGAAAGCATCTTCTCTGCCGCCGAAGCGGCAATGGCGCTCTGCGAGTAGGCGAACACGGTCAGCGGATGGTCGGCACTCATCGCGCCAGCGTGGTATTCGGCTTCCACCGCATACACGATGTTCGTCTCGTCCTGCAGGCTGCTCGGGCCGAACTCGAAGACTTCTGGTGTCGTCAGCACCTGCAACGAACCGTCGCACGGCAAGTTTCCGGCCATGTCACAGATCGACGTGCCCCCTGCGAATCCCAACGACTGCAGATACAGCGAATCGGCGGCCTCCACGTAAGCCGTCGACGGTGTCGGTTCGGCGGTGCCGCCGAGGAAAATCGCGTTGGTGCTGTGCAACAGGGGGTCATACACATCGACGTCGGCGTGGCCCGAGACCGACAGGGCGATCGACACGCCGGTCGCTCCGACAATCGGCGCCACTACGCGAAGACTCTTCAGCATTACGGACCTCATTCGATTCCTGGCTGTCGCCTGGCTTCTTACGTCTATCTGATGCGGAGCTAAGAATAACCTCAGTTCCGCCGTGTCCAACTGAGGAAATCACGCGGCCTGGCCGATGGCGGTGCCACCGCCCAGGACGGCGGTGTCGAACCAGTGGCAAAGGAGCAGTGCGACTTCGACGTCCAATGACGCCCTACGGCACCCGCGCATCTTCCACGAGTTGGGTTAGCGCCTGCATGCGTGACGTCACTGCCTTGACCGAGGTGACGGCGCCATCGGTGACGTGAGCGATCCCGGCAACGTGAAGCGTGGCGGGTTTACCTATGTATTGGGCCGCATCGGCGCCGAGACCGCTGCGGTAGGCGCCTCGAATCGTCACGTGGAAGGGAACGTCTGGGCCGGCGGAGAAGATGTCGTTGAGCACGACTTCTCCGGGATGGAGTATCTGTTCGTAATCGGTACCGGTGTGCCCGTCGTCGGCGTCAAGCACCGGCGTGGCCGAAAGGTCACCCTTGTCCAGCCATGCGCGGACGGTTGCTTCTGCAACGGGATCGGGTGGCACCGGCTGGGTTGTTGTCCATGGATCGATGTGCGGCGGGGGCAGAGCGTGCGGCTGGCCCCTTTGGAGCTGCACCTGCATCGCGTAGTAGTCCTGCTCGACGTAGTTCTCGGTGAGCCGGTTTCCGTTCCACTTGTACAAACCAATCCCACGCCAGCATGTGAGGGCACGCCCGGCTGGCACCGGCATCGCCGCGTGCTCACTGAAGTGCATGCACAGACGGTCGCCGTTGAGGACGAACTCGTGCACGACGATGCCCAGGCCCGGGGCGGCGTCGAAAATTCTTCGAACGGCTCGCGCGTAGGTGGTCGAACGGACGAGGTCTGTGCCGTTGATGTGCACGACGTAGTCGGGTTCCATAATCTGCGCGCAGAGGGACTGGTCATGTGAGTTGGTGTAGTCGATGCAGTATTTGCGCATCAGCGCGACGAAGGGATGCACGTCAGTCCTCAACGAATGGACCGAGCAATTGTGGCACTCGAAGCGGTTCGGGGACCCGCTCAACGCCGATAGTCCGATCGATCGCTTCATGCAGGTAATGGATTCGCCGCTCGTGATAGCCGAGCCGCAGCAATTCAAGACTGCCGGCGTCGATGGACCGCTGGACACCCGGCAGCACCTCTAGATCTTCGAAGAGCACCCTCGACATGGCTGCGATCACCGCCTCGTTGATCCGCCCGTTGCCGTCGTTATCCAGGGGCAGCGACGAGCACCAATGCACGTGATACGTCGACGTCGCGGGGCCGGTCGGCCAGTTGGTGATCAGGAAGACAAACCCAGTCCCGCCGAACACGATGCTCAGATTGGGGAAAACGTGATACGAGAACGTCCCGGACGACGGCAGGTCACCCAGGCCCGCAAACAGGCACGGGAACGGCGAAAGCGACGCGGCATCGATGCCGTCTCGGTACGGGACCAGCATCCGTGAATGCCGATTCGCCAACAACTGGATGCCCGTCCCCGATTGCTGAAGCGTCTGTGCCGCCGACATTCGGTGTACGTAGTTGACGTGGTAGCTCTCGAGGTTGGCGTCGACAGGCAGCTTCCAGTTGACCGGGACATCGCGCACCGTCTGTCGGACCAGATGAAGCCGGCCATCGAGCTGGGCGAGCTCGCTAAGGTCCTCGTTGACGGGAGTCAGGAACGCCGACAGCGGTGGTGCTGCAGCGTCGAAGTTGATGAAGACGAGCGGACCCCAAGTCTCACAGCGGATTTCGACCAGTCCGTGGCAATCCCGGTCAATGCCGTGGAAGTTCGACGCCTCAGGGTAGGACCGCAGCTTCCCGTCGAGTGAATATGTCCAAGCATGGAAGGGGCACGTCAGCCGGCGGCCGGCATTGCCGTGCGGTTCTTCAAGGAGCGCTGCTCCCCGATGCCTACAGGTGTTATAGAACGCGCGCACGACGTTGTCCCCACCGCGAACCAGCATGACCGGCCTGCCGAGGTGCTCTGGCAGAACGTAATCGCCCGAATGGCGCAGCTGGTCGGCATGTGCCACGAACAACCATGACCGGCCAAAGACAAATTCGAGCTCGAGCTCGGCGAACGTCGGCTCGGAATACCGTTTCGCGGGCACCGGCGGAAGCACAGGGAACCCCGGCGGGTACGCGCCGCGCGCTGCCTCCGCTCGCGTTTCGTCCTTCACTGCGTCGATGAGTTGCCGGCTCATGACCATGCGTTCACCTCGTCCCCGTCGAAACGCCCTGGCATGTCATTATATGAATGTACATTCATATTGCAAGAGTGCACCCGGCGGCAGAGGATGAGCCCATGCCCGAGCAGCAAGCCGAGCCCGCGCGTCGACCGCGGGGTAGGCCCCCGAACTCGTTAGGACGGGCGACGGCCGAGCGCCTCCTCGACGCAGCGACGGCGGTCTGTATCGAGCGGGGCTTCGACCGCAGCACGGTGCCATTGATCGCTGAGCGTGCTGGTGTGTCGCCGAGCGCGATCTACAACCATTTTCACAGCCGCGAGGAGCTTCTCTATGCCGCCGCAGTGCGCGCCCTGGATGAAATCACCGCTGCAGCAATGCAAACCGGTCGCGGCGCGCGGGCACTGCAGGCGATCGCGGCGGCCTATCTGCGGCCAGAGATGCGACCAAACCGGCGACTCATTGCCGAATTGCACCTGGCCAGCAGACGCGACAAGCGCCTGGCGTCGTTGATCGCAAACTGGCACCAAAGGTACGCCGAGCCGTTGGTCGAGGCGCTCGCGGGAAACGACCCGAACCCTCACGCCACAACGAAGACCGTCTTCCTGCTTCTACTGGGTCTCTGCCACTTGGACGACTTGTCGGCCATCCGGGCACCGCAAGCTGCCATCGCCGAGCGAGTCGAGCTCCTGGTCGATGTGCTCGTGCCCGCGTCGATCGATCAAAGCCACTAGTGGCATCGTCGGCGTTCGCATCGCACGCCCCGTCTCAGTCGTTGCCATCACCGCTGAATTGTGGGGCCGCCCTCGTCTGTAGCTCCTCAAACTCCGGGCGGATGACGGCGCCTGGACAGCCTGGTGGCGATGTTATCTGGGGTAGGTTGATGCCGACCCGCGGGCGTGAGCTTCTAGGGTCTGTGGGCTATAGCCCAGTGCTCGGCGAGAATCGCGATGGGTGTGGTCTGTGTCAGTTCGTTAGGGTGCCTAAGCGCGCTTCGAGAGCGGCGAGAACGGGCCGCTGGTAGTTGCGGAGGTGCGTCACTGCGACGTGCCTGCCGGGTGCGTAGCCGCGAAATACCCAGGGCGAGTTGCGATGTGCTGCGGTCTGGCAGTTGTAGTACTTGCGGCCACGCGTGGGCACAGCGCGGCGGGCGCAACGGCGAAGCGCTGCCGCGCCGGATTCATATTGTTGCGATCGAAATGACTTTGCGTTGACAGTCAACGGTTCTCGGAACCGTTAGCGCCTCAGTCAGTGGTACTGGACGAACACTGCCGGAATTCTGGCAACTCGACTAAGGTTCGTATCTGGTCGGTCCGACGCTTGTTGAAACCGACTTACGCAGTCGCACCGTTTTGCCCGGACATCGGAACCAACGCTTTGCGGTGCAAATCAATGAGGACGGAAGCATCCTGTTGCAGCCCGTCCTGGCCGTTGCCGACGCTCAATCGAGCCGATTGTCGGTTCTCAAACTCTGTGGCGGATCGCGACGTTTCTAGTCGCGGGCTTTGCGGAATTCTCATCGAAATGGCAGACGCGTTTTTCTCATCTTCGGGACGAATCCTCGAACTGTGCGGTCGTGCAGATCACCGGCCCAACTATGCAACACCCCAACTGGATTCGAGATGTCCCTAACCGCAGAATTCCTCGCTCTGACCCCACGCCACAGCGTCAACGGGTACCGTCGGCACCTAGCCTGCGAGTGTCGGACCGGCTTGCGCCTGACTCACCGATCCGGCGGGTCTGGCGAAACCGGAGGCTTGGTAAGAGCCCGGGCCATCAGCAGCAGATATACCACAGTGGCTATCGCCGTGACGTAGCTCTGGGGCGAATGCATGGCCGGAATGTACAGAATAAGCACGCAGGTAGTTAGAAAGGTGATGATTTGTACTAGTCGGTGCTTCCCAAGATAAATTAATACCGCTATCAGACTGAGTAATAGCAGCGTCGGAAGAAACCGCGAATATTCAAGCCAATGCCCATGCATGGTTACATTCTATCGGTAGTCATCGCCGTCAACATATCCTTGCCTCAATTCTTTCTTCACCGAGAATGCGGTCAGCGTACCGCTTGAGTTCGACAGAAACGGCCTCTGGGCACCCATCCCACATTTCGCACCGCTTCACAGGGTTCTGCGTGCGATGGATGTTCGGGCGCTCATTGCTTGCTCTCGGTGCTTGCATGATGGATGGTATTGGCCATGGTCGCTTTCGGCGCGCTCGCGTGCGCCGTCCGGCTTGGGGCGGCCCCCTGCCCTTCACGTCACTGGAAGCTGAACCCGTGTCACGACTCTTTTTGAGCCATTCGAGTTCGGACAACACCGAAGCGGTTGGGTTGGCGGACTGGCTCGCTGCAGCGGGGTGGAACGACGTATTTCTCGATCTCGCCCCCGACCGCGGCATCACCGCAGGTGAGCGTTGGGAGCGTGCGCTCACCGAAGCGGCGTCGAGGTGCGAAGCGGTGTTGTTCCTAGTTTCCCGCGCTTGGCTCGATTCCCGTTGGTGTCAAAGGGAACTCATGCTCGCCCACCGGCTCAACAAGCGGTTGTTCGGCGTCTTGATCGAAACGTTCGACCCTACGGAGTTGCCACCGGACCTCAGCGGCGCATGGCAACTCGTCGATCTGGCGTCCGGACGAGACCATGAGGTCTTTCAGGTGACCCATCCGCGGACACACCAGGAGAGTCATGCCACCTTCTCCCGGGAGGGATTGCGGCGGCTACGAATTGGGTTGATGAAGGCCGGGCTGGACCCGCGGTTCTTCGCTTGGCCGCCCAAATATGACCCGAACCGTCCTCCGTACCGCGGCTTACGTCCGCTCGAAGCTGAAGATGCCGGCATCTTCTTCGGTCGCGACGCGCCCATCGTCGATGCACTAGACCAGTTGCGCGGGTTGCGCGAGGCGTCACCCCCGCGCCTCATGATCATTCTCGGCGCATCCGGCTCAGGAAAGTCATCATTCCTACGTGCAGGTCTGCTCGCGCGAATGGCCCGCGACGACCGGAACTTCTTGCCATTGCCCGTCATCCGCCCGGAACGGGCCGCCATCGCTGGGGAAAACGGGCTCTTGCGCGCGCTCGGCAGTGCACTTCGCGCAGCCGGCATCGACGTGCCCCGCACCCGGTTGTGGGACGCCGTCGGTAACCCGGCGACACTGCGACCGCTACTTCGGGAGCTCGTCGAGAAGTCGACGCTGACGCCCGTAGACGCCGATGCTGCTGCGAAGCCGCCGACGCTCGTCATCTCGATCGACCAAGGCGAAGAACTGTTCCGCGCAGAGGGACGCGACGAAGCCCAGTTGCTGCTGGAGGTGTTGGGGACTCTGCTCAGTGGTGACGCTCCCGCGGTGATCGTATTGATCGCGATCCGTTCGGATTCCTATATCGAGCTGCAGGAGACCGAGCCGCTCGTCGATCTTCGAAAACTGCCGTTCGATTTGGGCCCCATGCCAACCGGGTCCTATGCCGAGGTCATCAAGGGTCCGGCGATGCGATTGGAGGCCGCGACGCGGCCGCTGCGCATCGAGGAGGGCTTGGTAGGTGCCCTGCTCAGCGACATCGAGGCGGGCGGAGGGAAGGACGCGCTGCCGCTGCTCAGTTTCACTCTCGAGCGCCTATATCTGGAGCACGAGGGTTCCGGTTGGTTGACGGTGGCCGACTATGAGCGGCTCGGCGGCATCAAGGGCTCCATCGAAGAAGCCGTTGAACGCGCGCTGAAGATGGCAGACACTGATCCCACCGTCCCGTCGGATCGCGCCGCACGTCTTGCGCTGGTGCGCCGCGGCGTCATTCCGTGGCTCGCCGGCATCGATCCCGATACCGGCACTCCTCGCCGCCGCACTGCGCTCGTGGCAGAGATACCCGTCGAATGCCTTCCGCTGCTGAAGAATCTGGTCGAACAGCGCCTGCTGGCGACCGACGTGGCAGCGACGGGCGAGACGACGATCGAACCTGCCCACGAGGCGCTGCTTCGGCAGTGGAGCCTGCTCGAGGGATGGCTGGCCGACGATGCCGCTCTGCTGGCCGTCTTGGAGGGCCTCAGGCGCGCAGCTCACGATTGGCGGGCCTCCGACAATAGCTCCGCGTGGCTCACTCACTCAGGTGACCGGCTCCGGGCCGCCGAGCAACTGAGCCAGCGGCCTGACCTGGTGGCGCGTCTCGATTCCACGGATCACAAGTATCTCGCGGCGTGCCGAACGTTGGAGGACGAGAACTTAGCCGCCCAGGAGCGCTACCGGCAGGCAGAGTTGCAGGCCGCGAAGGACCGTCAAGAAGCCGCGGAGCGGCTGGCGTCGGCGGAGACAACGGCCAAGGAACAAGCCGAGGCTCGCGCCAAGGAAGCGCTTTCCCATACGGAGGTGCTGCGGAAGCGATCGCGGATTCTGCGTATCGTCCTCGCCGCCACGCTGGCGGTCGCCGCGGCGGCGGTATACGGATTCGTGAGCGCCAACACCGCGACCAAGCGGGCGGACGCGCGTAGCCGCGAGGCGATCGCCCTGAAGTTGACGTCGCAGGGGCTGTCCATGCTTGCCGACGTGCAGGGGGGCGGCGACGTGCGGGCGCTGCAGCAGTTCGTCGCGGCACCTCGAGTTGACCCGACTGCAGACACCGGAGCCCTGTTGATGGGGCTGATCGAGCGCCGGGACACCATCAAGATCATTCAGACCCCCGGCGCGGTACGCCGGGTGGCACTCAGCCCCGATGGCACGCGGATCGTCTCCGGGAGTTTGGACGGCACGTTGCGATTGTGGGATGCCAAGAGTGGCAACCAGATCGGCGATCCTTTCAAGGGCCACGCCGATGCGGTGGAGAGCGTGGCGTTCAGCCGCGACGGGCGGCGCATCGTCTCCGGCAGTGACGACAAAACCGCGCGAGTATGGAATGCCGATACTCACGTGGAGATCGGCAATCCGTTGCGGGGCCACACCGACCCAGTGGAAAGCGTCGAGTTCAGCCCCGACGGACGGCTCATCGTCTCTGGAAGCAAGGACACCACCGTGCGATTGTGGAACGCCGACACCGACCTGCAGGTCGGCGACGCGTTGCGGGGCCACAGCGACTGGGTGAACTGCGTCACGTTCAGCCCCAATGGACAGGAAATCTTGTCTGGCAGCGACGACAAGACCCTGCGGTTGTGGGACGTCAACAGCCACCTCCAGGTCGGTGATTCGTTCAACGGTCATACCAACTGGGTGGACAGCGCGGTGTTCAGCGCCGACGGACGGTCGATCGTCTCCGGCGGCTGGGATGACACTCTGCGGGTGTGGGATCCGAACACCCACAAGGAACTCGGCGATCCGTTCAAGGGGCACACCGGTGCCGTGGAGAGCGTGGCTTTCAGTCGCGACGGGCAGCGCATCGTCTCCGGCAGTCACGACGCCACGGTGCGGTTGTGGGACCCCCACGCCGGCAAACAGATCGGTGACCCGTTTACCGGCCATACCAGCGGCGTGAGCAGTGTGATGTTCAGTCCCGACGGGCACCGCATCTTCTCGGGGAGCGTCGATACGACTGTGCGGAGCTGGGACGCCGACACCGCGCCGCTCACCGGTCACACCGGCGCCGCCACCAGCGTGGCGTACAGCCCCGACGGAAAGCTCATCGTCTCGGGTAGCGCTGATGGCACGTTGCGGTTGTGGGACACCCACACCCGCCGGCAGGTCGGGCCGGCGCTCAACGGCTCTACCGACAAAGTGAACAGCGTGGCGTTCAGCCGGGACGGCAACCTCGTCGTCTCCGGCGGCGACGACAAATCCGTGCGATTGTGGAACGCCCAAACACACGCGCAAATAGCAGAATTCGTCGGCCACGACAAGAAAGTGAACAGTGTCGCGTTCAGCCCCGACGGCAACCTCGCCGTCTCCGGCAGCGACGACAAATCCGTGCGGCTCTGGGACACCCACACCCGTCGGCAGGTTGGACAGCTCAATGGCAACGAGGATTTGGTGGCTGGAGTGGCCTTCAACCCCAACGGGAATCGGGTCGCCTCGGCCGGCTACGACCACTCGGTGCGGTTGTGGGACGTTCACACCCTCCAGCCGGTTGCACAGCTGAACGGCCACACCAGCAACGTGTCCAGCGTGGCGTTCAGCCCCGACGGAAGGCTCATCGTGTCTGGCAGCGCCGACAACACCCTGCGGTTGTGGCACGCCGACGGCTCCTTCCTGAGGCAACTCACCGGCCCCACGGCCACAGTGACGAGTGTCGCGTTCAGCCCCGACTCCCAGTGGATCGTCTCCGGCAGTTCGGATCAAACCCTGCGGCTCTGGAGCGCCGACACCGGCCAACAGATCGGACAGCCGTTCACCGGTCACACCGACAAGGTCAACGGTGTGGCGTTCAGCCCCGGCGGCCGGCAAATCGTGTCCGCTAGTGCGGACACCGCGCTGCGGCTATGGGACGTTCCACCCGCGTCCACGTGGTCCGAAATGTTGTGCGACAAGCTCACCACCAACATGAACCGAGGGCAGTGGAGCCAGTGGGTGTCTCCGGACATTCCGTACTACGACGAGGTCTGCCACGGCCTGCCGCTGGCCCCGGAAACACCTTGAGCGGCTCCGAAACACTGGCATCCCAGACACCAACCAACGTCATTGACACCGTTACGGGTAACTCCGTTCCCCACGGGAATTTCCCAACCCAAACACCGTCCTACACACCCCTCAAACCGTTACAGATAACAATGAAGTCATTCTCGACGACGTCACAGTCAGCCAACGCCACGCCGAGTTTCGGCAGTCGAACGAAAATTTCGAGGTCAATGAGGGGAACGACGTTTCAGGGAATAGCGTATGTTCGGAATACGTGCACTCCGCCAGGAACCTCGACGGATTGTGTTGCGTGTCAGGGTATTTCAGTATCGTGGCTTCGACTCTCACCCAGGGCAGCCACACTTGACACAATGCCGCAGATCACCGCGTTTTCTGAATCAGACATGTTGCACGTGAGCACATCGCGCGCGTAGCGATGCGTAGCCGCATGAGCTAGAACGAGCCTAGATCCCGTGCGGAGTAGTTTGCTTCCTAAGCAATTGGTACACCCTGCCTACGCGGTATGTTGGGTGATCACCCAGTGGTCGCCCTGACTCGCCAACAAGACGGCTCCGGTGCCAATCGGCATGGCAGGCGCAAGTTAGTTTGTGCTGGGAGGACGAAATAGCTTTCCCCTGAGCCTCGCGCAGGTTGACATCCGCCCACGATTGTCGTAGCAATAAGACATGACGGCAACTTTGTCTCACACGCCGCAGTTCCGTCTCGGGACCGCCGAGACCTGGGCCGACCCGTGGCCGATGTACCGGGCGCTGCGCGACCACGATCCGGTGCACCACGTGGTGCCGCAAAGCAAGCCCGACGACGACTACTACGTGTTGACCCGGCACGCCGACATCTGGGCAGCCGCGCGCGACCATGAGACGTTCTCATCGGCGCAAGGTCTGACCGTCAGCTACGGCGACCTGGAAATGATTGGACTACAAGACAATCCGCCGATGGTGATGCAGGATCCGCCGGTGCACACCGAGTTCCGCAAGCTGGTGGCCCGCGGGTTCACCCCGCGACAGGTGGAGTCGGTGGAGCCCAAAGTCCGCCAATTCGTCGTGGAGCGCATCGAGGGGTTGCGCTCCAATGGCGGCGGCGACATCGTCGCCGAGCTGTTCAAGCCACTGCCGTCGATGGTCGTGGCACATTACCTCGGTGTCCCGGAAGAAGACCGCGGACAGTTCGACGGCTGGACCGAAGCCATCGTCGCGGCCAACACCGCCGAGGGCGGCATCGCCTCCGCGCTGGAATCCGTCGGCGACGCGGTCGGATCGATGATGGCGTATTTCACCGAGCTGATCGAACGCCGCCGCACCGAACCCGAAGACGACACCATCTCGCACCTGGTAGCTGCGGGAGTCGGCGCCGACGGCGACGTCGCGGGCGTGCTGTCCGTCCTGGCGTTCACCTTCACGATGGTCACCGGTGGCAACGACACCACCACCGGCATGCTGGGCGGTTCGGTGCAGTTGCTGCATCAGCGACCCGACCAGCGGCGCCTGCTGGTGCAGCGGCCGGGGTTGATCCCCGCTGCCATCGACGAGTTGCTGCGGCTGACCTCACCGGTACAAGCGCTGGCCCGCACCGCCACCCGCGACGTGACCATCGGCGACACCACCGTGCCGGCCGGCCGCCGGGTCCTACTGGTCTACGGATCAGGCAACCGTGACGAGCGCCAATTCGGCCAGGACGCAGGCGAACTCGACGTCGAGCGGCGCCCGCGCAACATTCTGACCTTCAGCCACGGCGCCCACCACTGCCTGGGTGCGGCCGCGGCCCGGATGCAGTCGCGGGTCGCCTTGTCCGAATTGCTCTCCCGCTGCCCCGATTTCGAGGTCGATGAGGCCAATATCGTGTGGGCCGGCGGAAGTTACGTTCGGCGGCCGCTCTCGGTCCCATTCCGGGTCAGCGCGTAGATGCCGGCCAACGACTGGCTCGCCGAGCGCCGCACCGAGGTGGCGGCCGATCGTATCCTCGACGCCGCCGAGCAGCTGTTCACCCGCCACGATCCCGGTTCGGTGGGCATGAACGAGATCGCCAAGGCCGCCGGGTGTTCCCGCGCGACGCTGTACCGCTATTTCGAAAACCGTGAGGCGCTGCGCAACGCCTATGTGGCCCGCGAGACCCATCGGCTGGCCGAGTCGATCGGCGACCGCATCCATGACATCGAGGACCCCCGGCAACGATTGGTCACCGGCATCATCGCGACGCTTTGCCTGGTCCGCGAAAGCCCGGCGCTGTCAGCCTGGTTCGCGACGACGTCGGGGCCGTTGGGCGCCGAGCTGGCCGAGCAGTCCGACGTGATCACCGGGTTGGTCGCCGCATTCGTCACCTCACTCGGCGACGACCATCCGGCGAACGTGGCCGGCCGCGGCCGGTGGCTGGTTCGGGTGATCACGTCGCTGCTGATCTTTCCCGGTCGCGACGAAGCCGACGAGCGGGCGATGCTCACCGAGTTCGTCGCCCCGGTCGTGGTGCCCGCCGATCAGGTCAGCCGCGCACTCGGGTGAACCGGTGTAACAGCCAGGCCGGCGGGATGGTGATCACCACCGTCGCCACAAACAGCCCCAGCATCGAACCGGTGTAGACGTGATCCTGCATGATGTAGACCATCGCGAATTCCATTGTCACCAAATGGATCAGGAAGATCTCGTAGGAGATCTCGCCGAGCCAGACCATCGGCCGGCTGGCCAGTAGCCGGCAATACAGGCCCTCGTTGCCGAGCGCCACCGGCGCCAATACCAGCCCGGCGATCACCGCGTAGAACACCGCTTTGTACAGCGCTTGGGACAGGCCGAGGGGCGACGTCGTCGGATCCCCGGCAATCGGTGTGGACGCGATCAGATAGCAGACCGCCGCGAGCGGCAGTGCGGCAAACCCATAGCAGCGCGCGCCCATCCGTTGCAGCACAGTCAGACTCATGCCGGCGAGGAACCAGATCAGGTACGTGGGTAGCCACAGCCGGGCTCCGTTGGGGATCGCGGTGACCAGGTGCACCCCGACCAACCACGCCGGAGTAATCAGTGCCAGGGCAGCGATACCCAGCAGCAACAACTTCGGGCGCCATTGCCGTCGGCACAGGACCACCAACAGCAGGTAGGCCAACAGCGGGAGGACCACGTAAAACGTGGCTTCCACCGCCAGGCTCCACATCTGGGTCAATCCCTGATGCAGATATCCCCGCATATAATTGAAGGTGTAGATCTGCGTCAACGTGAGATTGCGGAACAACCCGAACCAGGTGTGGCCGTAATTCGGTCCGGCGTGCCGGAAGTGGTAGATGACGTAGGCGGCCAGCACCGTCACGACGTAGGCGGGCATGATGCGCCGCACGCGGTGCCACGCGTAGCGCCCGATCGACGGTTCGCGACCGTTCGTCGCGGCCGATTTCACCCATGGCCGGAACAGCAGAAAGCCGGACAGCGCGAAGAAGATCGGGACGCCCATCTCCATCCGCGAGCAGAACAGG
Source organism: uncultured Actinomycetota bacterium (assembly GCA_963762535.1). Classification (GTDB taxonomy): domain Bacteria; phylum Actinomycetota; class Actinomycetes; order Mycobacteriales; family Mycobacteriaceae; genus Mycobacterium. The sequence goes on along the minus strand of CAVXKX010000017.1, from coordinate 43,396 downwards.
CCGAAATAGCCCTCGATGTATTTGCCGGTGGTGTACGCCGCGTGCGTGGCCACCACGAGAAGTGCTGCAACGGCACGGATGCCGGTCAACGACGCGACCCGGTCCGGGCCGGCGACCTGTTCGAGTCCGCCTTGGGCCGATGTGTCGGCCTTGGTCATCCTTTGTGTTCCCGCCGCGGTGCGCTACGAGGGCCGCGACGGTTCTTGTCCGGAGCACGGTCGGGCTGCAGGTTGATCAGCACCCCGGAAATACGGGTCTTCTCAAGCGCTTTCAGCGTCTCGCGGGACAATTTCGCCGGTAGTTCGACAAGTGAGAAGTCCGGTTTGATGGTGATGTGGCCGAAATCGCTGCGGTGCAGGCCCCCTTCGTTGGCGATCGCACCGACGATCGAGCCGGGACCGACCTTGTGCCGCTTGCCCACCGCGATGCGGTAGGTGGCGAGCCCCTTCCTGGGGCCCTCGCCGGCGCCGCGGAAGGTCTTGGCAGGCCGGTCCGGACGCTCCTTGGGACGGCGTTCGGGCGGCGGCTCGGTCATCAGGAATTCTTCGCCGTTGCGCGATTGCAGTGCCAGCGCCGCGGCGATATCGGCCATCGGGACGTCGTGCTGACGCTCGTAGTCCTCGACCAGGCCGCGGAACATTTCGATGCCGGGTGACCCGAGACTGCCGGTGATCGAATCGGCGAATTTCGCCACCCGTTGGGCGTTGACGTCATCGACGCTCGGCAGTTGCGCCTCGACGAGTTTCTGCCGGGTCGCCTTCTCGATCGACTTGAGTAGGTGACGTTCTCGCGGCGAGACGAACAGCAGCGCGGAGCCCGACCGCCCCGCCCGGCCGGTACGCCCGATCCGGTGCACGTAGGACTCGTTGTCGTGCGGGATGTCGTAGTTCAGCACGTGGGATATCCGTTCGACGTCCAGCCCGCGAGCGGCGACGTCGGTGGCGACCAGGATGTCGATTCCATTGCCGCCGCCCCTTTTCAGGGCGGCGATGGTCCGCTCACGTACTGCCTGCGGGATGTCACCGTTGATGGCGGCGGCGGAAAACCCACGGGCGCGTAGCTTTTCGGCGACCTCTTCGGTGGCCTGCTTGGTGCGGACGAAAACGATCATCGCCTCGAACGGCTCGACTTCGAGGACCCGGGTCAGCGCGTCCATCTTGCGCGGACCGGCGACCTGGATGAAGCGCTGCGAAATGTTCTCGGCGGTCGCGGTTTTGGATTCGACTTTGACCTCGACCGGGTCGTGCAGGTACTTCTTGGTGAGCTTGCGGATCGCCGGTGGCATCGTCGCGGAAAACAGCGCGACCTGTTTGTATTCCGGAGTCTCGGCCAGGATCCGTTCGACGTCCTCGGCGAAGCCCATGGTGAGCATTTCGTCGGCCTCGTCGAGCACCAGGTAGTCGATCTGGGACAGATCCAGGGTTCCGCGTTCGATGTGATCGATGACGCGGCCGGGGGTGCCGACCACCACCTGCGCGCCGCGCTTCAGCCCGGCCAGCTGCGTCGTATAGGACGCTCCGCCGTAGATCGGCAGCACGTTGATCTGCGGCAGGTGGGTGCCGTACCGGCTGAACGCCTCGGCCACCTGCAACGCCAGCTCCCGGGTCGGCGCCAGGACCAGCGCCTGGGTGGCCTTGCTGCTGGTGTCGATCTTCGACAGGATCGGCACCGCGAACGCGGCCGTCTTACCGGTCCCGGTCTGGGCCAGCCCCACCACGTCCGAGCCCGCCATCAGGGCCGGAATGGTCGCCGCCTGGATCGCTGACGGCGACTCGTAGCCCACGTCGGAGAGCGCCTGCAGCACCGAAGGGTGAATCTGCAGGTCGGCGAAGGTCACGGTGTCATCATGCTGGGCGTCCATGTCGAGAAAAGTTTACGGCCTGATCGGCTGCCGCTCGGCCACGCCTGCCGCGCCGATGAGGCTGGTCAAGGTACGGTGCGGCGTTGTGTGGACACGACAGTGCAGCCTGGGCGGCGTGAGCCGCTTGACCGGGCTCACCGCTGCCGCACTGCTGGCCGCGACACTGAGCGGGTGCGGATCAGGGGATTCGACCGTCGCCAAGACGCCGGAGCCCACCACCCATCCGACCGCCGCGCCGCACCCGGCAGCGCCACCACCACCGGCCGCAACCGCCGCCCCGACCAGCCCCGGACCCGTCGACCCCTGCGCGGTGAACCTGACCGACCCCGCCATCGCCCGCGGGGTGTCCGAGCTGCCGCGCGACCCGCGCAGCCAGCAGCCGTGGAATCCCGAGCCGCTGGCCGGCAACTTCAACCAGTGCGCACAGCTGTCCGCGGTCATCGTCAAGGCCAACACCAACGCCGAGAGCCCCAACACCCGAGCGGTGCTGTTCCATCTTGGCAAGCTCATTCCGCCGCAGGGCGTCCCCGACACCTACGGCTTCAACGGGATCGACAACTCGCAATGCACCGGCGACACGGTGGCGCTGAGTTACTCCGGCGGAATCGGCCTGCCCAGCATCGTGAAGTTCCGCTGGAACGGCAACGGGGTGGAATTGGTCGCCAACGCCGGGCGCTGATTGTCGGTATCGCCGCTTAGAGTGGCTGCTGTGTTCATGGCAGGCGACAGCATCATCTACAGCGCGTCGGATCTCGCGTCCGCTGCGCGCTGTGAATATGCCCTGCTGCGAGAATTCGACGCGAAACTCGGCTGGGGTCAACGCGTCACGGTCACAGACGAATTGCTCGAGCGCACCGCATCTCTCGGAGACGAGCACGAGCAACGCCGGCTCGACCAGTTGCGTGACGAATACGGCGGCGACGTCGCCGTCATCGGCCGGCCCTTCCCGTTCACCGTCGAGAACGTCACCGCGGCCGCGGCGGCGACCCGGCGGGCCATCGACCGTGATGCGCCGGTGATCTATCAGGCCGCGATGTTCGACGGCCGCTTCGTCGGGTTCGCCGACTTCCTGGTCCGCCGCGACGGGACGTATCAGGTCTCAGACACCAAGCTGGCCCGCTCGGCGAAAGTCACCGCGCTGCTTCAGATCGCCGCCTACGCCGACACGTTGAGCCAGTCCGGGATTGCGGTGCACCCCGAAGCCGAACTCGTACTCGGCAACGGCGTCGCCGTTAATTACCGCGTCGACGAGCTGGTGCCGGTGTACCGCGAACAACGCGCGCGACTGCAGCGCCTGCTCGACAATCACTACGCCGGCGGGTCGCCGGTGCGCTGGGAAGACGAGCAGGTGCGGGCCTGCTTTCGCTGCCCGGTCTGCGAGGAGCAGGTGCGCGCGACCGACGACCTGCTGCTGGTCGCGGGCATGCGGGTCAGCCAGCGGGCCAGGTTGCTCGACGCGGGCATCAGCACGGTTGCCGAACTGGCCCTTCACGTCGGCCCGGTAGCCAATGTGTCCGCCCGCTCCCTGAGCGCACTGGTCGCACAGGCCGCGCTGCAGATCCGCGAACGCGACACCGGCGCAGCGCAATTCGAGGTGGCCGATCCCGCAGCCACTGACCCTGCTGCCCGACCCCGACGAGGGAGATCTGTTCTTCGACTTCGAGGGTGACCCGCTGTGGACGGCCGACGGCGTCGACTGGGGCCTGGAATATCTGTTCGGCGTCCTCGAGGGCGGAAAAGCCGGCACCTTTCACCCGCTGTGGGCGCACGACCGGCCCGGCGAGCGAAAAGCGCTGACCGATTTTCTCGCGCTGGTGGCCAAGCGTCGCAAGCGGTTTCCGAACATGCACATCTACCACTACGCCGCATACGAGAAGACGGCGCTGCTGCGCCTGGCCGGCCGGCACGGCGTCGGCGAAGACGAGGTCGACGACTTGCTGCGCAGCGGGACGCTGGTCGATCTGTATCCGATTGTGCGCAAGAGCATTCGGACCGGCAGCGAATCACTCAGCCTGAAAGCGCTGGAGCCGTTGTACATGGGTTCGCAGTTGCGAACAGGTGACGTCACGACGGCCACCGACTCGATCACCCAGTATGCGCGATACAGCGAGCTGCGCGGCAACGGCCAGCTCGACGCAGCCGCGGCCGTGCTCGAAGACATCGAGGACTACAACCACTACGACTGCCGGTCCACCCGCGAGCTGCGCGATTGGCTGTTGATGCGCGCCTTCGAAAGCGGCGTCACACCGCTTGGCGCCCAACCGGTTTCCGATGGCGGCAGCATCGAGGAAGCGGATGCGCTCGCAGTGACGCTGCAGAAGTTCTCCGGCGTCGCGGCCAGCCCTGACCGTACTCCCGAGCAGACGGCGGTCGCGCTGGTCTCGGCCGCACGGGGTTACCACCGTCGCGAGGACAAGCCGTTCTGGTGGGCGCACTTCGATCGGCTGAACTACCCCGTCGACGAATGGTCCGATGAGACAGACGTCTTCATGGTCGACCAGGCAAAGGTCTCGGTCGATTGGCATAAGCCGCCGCGCGCGCAGAAGTTGCAGCGGCGATTACAGCTGACCGGCGAGCTGGCCCGCGGCGCGCTCAGCCCTGGCGCCGACGTCTACGCGCTCTACGACCCGCCGGCGCCGTCCGGCTTGACCGACAACCCCGATCGGCGCGCCGCCGGCCGGGCCACGGTGATGGAGGTCAACGATCCCGAGCGTGCCGACCGAGGTGGTCGTGTGCGAACGAACTCCGGCCGGCGGCAGCACGTTTCACCAGATTCCGCTCGCCCTGACGCCCGGCGCGCCGATCGGGACCAAGCCGCTACGCGAGGCCATCGAAGCGGCGGCGGTCGATGTGGCGGCGGCCCTGCCGCGACTCCCCCGCACCGCGGTGGCCGACATCCTGCTCCGCCACCGGCCCCGGATCCGCAGCGGCGCGGACCTTCCCAGAAGCGGCGACGTCGTCGACGACATCACCTCCGCCCTGCTGGATCTGGATTCGTCGTACGTCGCGGTGCACGGACCGCCCGGTACCGGCAAGACCTACACCGCCGCACGCGTCATCACCCGGCTGGTCGCCGACCACGGCTGGCGCGTCGGCGTGGTCGCCCAGTCGCACGCGGTGGTGGAAAACCTGCTCGACTGTGCGATCGAAGCCGGCATCGACCCGCTGCGGGTCGCCAAGAAGAAGTCCGACCGCCGCAACGCCCGGTGGCAGCAGATCAGCGAGAACGAGTACGCCGAATTCATCAGCGGCACACCAGGATGCGTGATCGGCGGGACGGCCTGGGACTTCGCCAACCCCGGCCGGGTTGCGCCGGGAGCGCTGGACCTGCTGGTGATCGACGAGGCGGGCCAGTTCTGCCTGGCCAACACGATCGCGGTCGCCGCGTCGGCCGCCAACCTGCTGCTGCTCGGCGACCCGCAGCAGCTGCCCGCAGGTCAGCCAGGGCACTCATCCCGAGCCGGTCGACGGGTCCGCGCTGGGCTGGCTGGTCGAAGACCACCGCACCCTGCCCGCCGAGCGCGGCTACTTTCTGGACCGCACCCATCGCATGCATCCGGCGGTGTGTGCGCCGGTGTCGGCGCTGGCCTACGAGGGCCGGCTGCAGCCGTACAGCGAAGTGACCGCGGCACGTCGGCTAGACGGGTATCCGCCCGGCGTGCAGGTGCTTCGCGTTCGCCACGAAGGCAATTCGACCGAGAGCCCCGAAGAAGCCGACGCCATCGTCGAGCTGATCCATACGCTGCTGGGTCGGGACTGGACGACCGCAGACGGCACCCGGCCGTTGATGCCCACCGACGTACTGGTGTTGGCGCCCTACAACGCCCAAGTCGTGCTGCTGCGCCGCCATCTGGCCGACGCGGGACTCGGCGATGTGCGGGTCGGGACCGTCGACAAGTTTCAGGGTGCCGAGGCGCCGGTGGCGATCGTCTCGATGACGGCCTCGTCGGTCGACGACATACCGCGCGGGATCCCGTTCTTGCTCAACCGTAATCGGCTGAACGTGGCGATCAGCCGGGCGCAGTATGCGGCGGTGATCGTCCGCGCCGACGCGCTGACCGAACACCTGCCGGCCGCACCGGCCGGCCTGGTGGAACTCGGGGCGTTCCTGGCGTTGACGGCGCCTGTCGCGACGCGGTAGCGGCTACTCGCGGGGACGGGAATGCCGGCCGAAGCCGTCGTCGGGATCTGCCCGGCGTCGCCCGCCGCCGTAGGTGTCGATGTCGTCGAAGAACGGATCGTCGTCGACATGAAAGCCGTTGTGGCCCTCGGTGATCGCCTCGATCTCGGTGGTCGCGGTCACGTCATCGGGCAAGACGTCGTCGGGCAAGACGTCATCGGGCAAGATCGTCGTCGAGCAAGCTGTGCCACGACTCGACCGGTGAGGTGTGCCAGTTCTCGACGGAGGCGGTCCGGGGGTGCTCGGTGTGCGTCGGCAACGGTTCGGTGCGAGGCTCGCCGGCATGTCCACCGACCGGTGCGCGTGGCGGCGCCAGCGTGTACTCGACATAGTCGTCGTCGTCGTCGAAACCATCCCGGAAGTTCTCGAAGCCGCCCGCGAGATCCTCTGCGGCGCTCGGCCGTACCCGAACCCGCCGCGTCGGCGCGTCCAGCCTGTCCCTCCCCGGCGGAGGCTCGTCCTCGGCAGACGCGTCCTCGGCAGACGGTCGCCCATCGGAGCCGACCAGAAACAGCGCCGCACAGATCCCGAACAGCGCAACGAACGCGGGCAACAGCATCGACTGCGACATCGCGGCGGCGAAAGGCTCGTGCAGGAACGCCGGCATCTCCAGGCCGCCACCGGCACCGGCCGGCGGACCCGATTCCCCGTCCGCCATCGGCCCCAACGCGCCGGCGATTCGCGACGTCATGAACGACGCCATTGCCGCGCTGCCCAGCACGGCACCCACTTGGCGCGTCGCATTGAACACTCCGGAACTGGCACCGGCGAACCGCAGCGGCAGGCTGCGCGTCGCGGTCGCCGTCAGCGGCGCCCAGATGAACGCCATCGCCGCACCCAGCACGAAGAACGGCAGCACCAATTCCCAGATCGCGGTGGACGGGGTCATCACGATGGACAGCCAGGTGAGGCCGATCGCCAGACACGAGAACCCGAATCCGACGACCGGACGCGGGTGGACCCGGTCGACGAGCCGGCCGGCGACCGGCGCGAGCACACCGCTGGTGATCGCCATCGGCGCGGTCAGCAAGGCGGAGCGGGTCGGCGACAATCCGCACACCGACTGGGAGTAGAACATCAGCGGCAGGATCATGCCGGTGGCCGCGAACGCGATGACCACCGCCGCGGCGTTGCACAGGCTGAAGTCGCGGTAGCGGAAGATGTCCAGCGGAATCAGCGGCTCGTGGCTGCTGATCGACTGCCAGTAGACGAACGCGGTCATCAGGCCGATGCCGGCGACGAGCACCGCCCAGATCCACGGCGCCCAATCGTGGGACTGCCCTTCCTGAAGCGAGAACACGATCAGGAACATCCCCGCCCCGGACAGTGCCACCCCGATCAGGTCGAAGCGGTGGCGTTGGGTGGGCAGTTCGGGCACCAGCCACATCGCCAGTCCCAGGCCGATGAGCCCGATCGGGACGTTGACGAAGAAGATCCACGCCCAGCCCATCGCGTCCACCAGCACACCGCCGGCCAGCGGGCCGACCAGCGTGGCCACCCCAGCGGTGGCGCCCCACACGCTCATCGCCACGCCGCGACCCTCGGACGGGAAGATACGGGTGATGACGGACAGCGTCTGCGGGCTCATCACCGCGGCACCGATGCCCTGGGCCACCCGCGCGGCGATCAGCATCGCGATGGTGCCCGACAGGCCACACCAGAGCGAGGCAGCGGTGAAGACGGCCAGGCCGACCAGATACAGGTTCTTCGGGCCGAACCGGTCACCGAGTCGACCCGCCACCAGCAGCGGCACCGCGTAGGCCAGCAGGTAGGCGCTGGTCACCCAGATGACCGTGTCGTAGCCGGTGCCCAGCTTGACCATGATGCTCGGATTGGCGACCGCGACGATCGTCGAGTCGAGCAAGATCATGAAGAAGCCGACCATCATCGCCCACAGCGCGTGCCACGGGTTCAGGCCGTCGGCCTGCTTCGTCGCCGGGTCGCCGCCGCCCGGTCGCCGACGAGCAGTCGCCGTGGTCATCTCTTCACCCCATTCCACTGCATTCGCCGTCGCGTCTGTCACCAGGGTATCGAGGTGGGCGAGTGTGAGGCGAACTGCGGAAACTGATCAGCCCGCACGGTGAACAGGTGGCCCGCCATCGACCGGTGGGATGCCTGCGCCCACGTTTGCCGGCGCCGGCGCTAGCCTGAAGGCACTGTCACAGCCCGCGCAGTACTCGGGCCCACAGACGCTCAGCGACAAAGCGGGCTGCTCAGCAGTCCGAGGAGGAGCTGAGTCAACAGATATTGCGGAGGCATCCATGAGCGCCCGACGTCACAAGTCAACGGCCGACTCGCTGCCCGCGGCCACCGAGGGAAAGCCCAAAAGGTCGGCGCGGGCGTTAGCCAGCATCATCGAGCGCAGCTCGCGTCTGCAGGGGCCTGCCGCGGACGCCTACGTGCAGCGACTGCGCCGCGCGGATCCCGACGCCGGCCCGGCGACGATCGTGTCGAAGCTGGAGAAGCGGTACGTGGCCGCGGTGACGGCCAGCGGCGCAGCGGTGGGTTCGGCCGCGGTGCTGCCGGGAGTGGGCACGCTGGCCGCGCTGTCGGCAGCCGCCGGCGAGACCGCGGTGTTCCTCGAGGCCACCGCGTTCTACGTGCTGGCAGTCGCGTCGGTGTACGGGATTTCGACCGGCGAACGGGAACGACGCCGCGCATTGGTGTTGTCGGTATTGGTCGGCGACGACAGCAAGCAGGCCATGACCGAACTGATCGGCGGGGGCCGCACGAGTGGCGCGTGGCTGTCGGAAGGAGTGGCATCGTTGCCGATGCCGGCCTTGTCACAGTTGAATTCGCGGTTGCTCAAGCGCGCCGTGCGGCGGTTCACGCTGCGTCGCAGCGCGTTGCTGTTCGGAAAGCTCCTGCCGGTCGGTATCGGCGCCCTGATCGGTGCCATCGGCAACCGCCTGGCGGGCAAAAAGATCGTGCGCAACGCCCGCAATGCCTTCGGAACGCCGCCGGTGAAGTGGCCGGTAACCCTGGTTCTGCTGCCGACGGCTTCCAACGCCGGCTGAGCGCGACTGCTGGTCACAAGTCACGTGGCGGATCGCCGTCGAAGGGTTAGCCTTTATGGGGCGGTCTGTCGGAGCCGTCGCAGGTGCCCGGCGGCGATGCGGGCCGGTCACCTGCCTGAGCAGGAGCCGGGCAATCAGGTGAGACGCGCCGGGCACGGTGAGGATGTAGAAGACCTGGTGGTAAGCGCGGCATAGCGCTTTTAGGGACAGAGGAATCGAGGCGAGTAGCTGCTGTGAGCAGTACGAGTTCACCATTCGGACAGAACGAATGGCTGGTCGAGGAGATGTACCGCAAATTCCGCGACGATCCCTCCTCGGTCGATCCAAGCTGGCATGAGTTCCTGGTCGACTACAACCCCGATCAGGTGGGCGAAGCCCCGGCTGCGCCGACGCCGGTTGCGGCCCCACCCTCCGCCGCACCTCCACCGCCGGCCGCACCTCCACCACCGGCCGCACCCGCCCCCGCCGCGTCCGGCAACGGCGCGGCCAGCGCCCCGCCGCCAGTCGGCGGCAGCGCCGGCACCGGCAGTCAGACCGTCGGGCCCCCCACCCGCCGAAGGCGACGAAGTTCAGGTATTGCGCGGCGCGGCCGCGGCCGTGGTGAAGAACATGTCGATGTCGCTGGACCTTCCGACGGCGACCAGTGTTCGGGCCATCCCGGCCAAGCTGATGATCGACAACCGCGTCGTGATCAACAACCAGCTCAAACGCACGCGCGGTGGCAAGGTTTCGTTCACCCACATCCTGGGCTACGCCTTGGTGCAGGCGCTCAAGAGCTTCCCGAACATGAACCGGCACTACGCCGAGATCGACGGCAAGCCGAACTCGGTGACGCCAGCGCACATCAACCTGGGTCTGGCCATCGACTTGCAGGGCAAGGACGGCAAGCGCTCGCTGGTGGTGGCGGGCATCAAGCGTTGCGAGACCATGAGTTTCGGTCAGTTCGTCGCTGCGTACGAAGACATCGTCCGGCGAGCCCGGGACGGCAAGCTGACCGCCGAAGACTTTGCCGGCGTGACGATTTCGCTGACCAACCCGGGCACCATCGGAACCGTGCACTCGGTGCCGCGGCTGATGGCCGGCCAGGGCGCGATCATCGGTGTGGGCGCGATGGAATACCCCGCCGAATTCCAGGGCGCCAGCGCAGAGCGCATCGCCGAGTTGGGTATCGGCAAGCTGATCACGCTGACCTCGACCTACGACCACCGCATCATCCAGGGCGCAGAGTCGGGCGACTTCCTGCGCACCATTCACGAGTTGCTGCTCGCCGACGATTTCTGGGACGACCTGTTCCGCGAGATGGGCGTGCCCTACCTGCCGATCCGGTGGAGCACCGACAACCCCGACTCGATCGTCGACAAGAACGCCCGCGTGATGGAGTTGATCGCGGCCTACCGCAACCGCGGGCACCTGATGGCCGATATCGATCCACTTCGGTTGGACAACACCAGGTTCCGCAGTCACCCCGACCTCGAAGTGGTCACCCACGGGCTGACCCTGTGGGATCTGGACCGGGTGTTCAAGGTCAACGGTTTCGGCGGCTCGGAATACAAGAAGCTGCGCGACATCCTGGGACTGCTGCGTGACGCCTACTGCCGGCACATCGGCGTCGAGTACACCCACATCCTCGACCCCGAGCAACAGCAGTGGCTGGAAGAGCGTGTCGAGACCAAGCACGTCAAACCGACTGTGGCACAGCAGAAATACATCCTGAGCAAGCTCAACGCCGCCGAGGCGTTCGAGACGTTCCTGCAGACCAAGTACGTCGGGCAGAAGCGGTTCTCGCTCGAAGGCGCCGAGAGCACCATCGCCCTGATGGATGCGGCGATCGACCAGTGCGCCGAGCACGGGCTCGACGAAGTGGTGATCGGGATGCCGCACCGCGGCCGGCTCAACGTGCTCGCCAACATCGTCGGCAAGCCCTACTCGCAGATCTTCAGCGAGTTCGAAGGCAACCTCAACCCTGTCCAGGCGCACGGATCAGGTGACGTCAAATATCACCTCGGTGCCACCGGCGTGTACATACAGATGTTCGGCGACAACGACATTCAGGTGTCGCTGACCGCGAACCCGTCACACCTCGAAGCGGTCGACCCGGTGCTGGAGGGTCTGGTCCGGGCCAAGCAGGATCTGCTCGACAAGGGCGAAGGCGAACGCGGCAACTCCGTGGTGCCGATGATGCTGCACGGTGACGCGGCCTTCGCCGGTCAAGGTGTGGTCGCCGAAACCCTGAACCTGGCCAAGCTGCCCGGCTACCGGGTCGGCGGCACCATCCACATCATCGTCAACAACCAGATCGGCTTCACCACGGCCCCGGAGTACTCGCGCTCCAGCGAGTACTGCACCGACGTCGCGAAAATGATTGGTGCGCCGATCTTCCACGTCAATGGCGACGACCCGGAGGCCTGCGTCTGGGTGGCCAGGCTGGCCGTCGACTTCCGGCAGAAGTTCAAGAAGGACGTCATCATCGACATGCTGTGCTACCGCCGCCGCGGGCACAACGAGGGCGATGACCCGTCGATGACGAACCCGTACATGTACGACGTCGTCGACGTCAAGCGTGGCGTCCGCAAGACCTACACCGAAGCGCTGATCGGCCGTGGCGACATCTCGATGAAAGAGGCCGAGGACGCGTTGCGCGACTACCAGGGCCAACTCGAGCGGGTCTTCAACGACGTCCGCGAACTGGAGAAGCACGGCGTGCAGCCGAGCATGTCGGTGGAGTCCAACCAGATGCTCGCCGCCGGCCTGGACACCGCGGTCGACAAGTCCTTGCTGGCCCGCATCGGTGACGCATTCCTTGCCCTGCCAGAGGGATTCGCCTCCCATCCACGCGTCACTCCGGTGCTGGAGAAGCGCCGCGAGATGGCCTACGAAGGCAAGATCGACTGGGCCTTCGGCGAACTGCTGGCGCTGGGTTCGCTGGTGGCCGAAGGCAAGCTGATTCGGCTGTCCGGCCAGGACACCCGCCGTGGCACCTTCTCCCAGCGGCATTCGGTGATCATCGACCGCCGAACCGGCGAAGAGTTCACCCCGCTGCAGCTGCTGACGATCGACAAGGACGGCAACCCGACCGGCGGCAAGTTCATGGTGTTCGATTCGCCGCTGTCGGAGTACGCCGCCGTCGGGTTCGAGTACGGCTACACGGTCGGCAACCCGGACGCATTGGTGTTGTGGGAGGGCCAGTTCGGCGACTTCGTCAACGGAGCGCAGTCGATCATCGACGAGTTCATCAGCTCCGGCGAGGCCAAGTGGGGCCAGCTGTCCAGCGTGGTGCTGCTGCTGCCGCACGGCCATGAAGGGCAGGGGCCCGACCACACCTCCGGCCGTATCGAGCGGTTCCTGCAGTTGTGGGCGGAAGGCTCGATGACGATCGCGGTGCCCTCGACGCCGGCCAACTACTTCCACCTGCTGCGCCGCCACGCTCTCGACGGGGTGCAGCGTCCGCTGATCGTCTTCACCCCGAAGTCGATGCTGCGCAACAAGGCTGTGGTCAGCGACATCAAGGAGTTCACCGAGACCAGGTTCCACTCGGTCCTCGAGGAGCCCACCTACGACGAGGGCACCGGCGACCGCAGCAAGGCGACGCGAATGTTGTTGACCAGCGGCAAGATCTACTACGAGCTGGCCGCTCGCAAAGCCAAGGACAACCGCGACGATGTCGCGATCGTGCGCATCGAACAGCTTGCGCCGCTGCCGTTCCACCGCCTCAGCGACACGATGGAACGCTATCCGAACGTCAACCAGTATTTCTGGGTACAGGAGGAGCCGGCCAACCAGGGCGCCTGGCCGCGGTTCGGCCTGGAGCTGCCCGAGCTGTTCCCGGACAAACTGACTGGCATCAAACGGATTTCGCGGCGCGCGATGTCGGCGCCGTCGTCGGGCTCATCGAAGGTGCACGCGGTCGAGCAGCAGGAGATCATCGACGAGGCGTTCCGCTGATCGGCATAGCGCTGCAGTGCGTGCCGCGCGCATCCCGCCGTCACCGGCTGTCGCCAGCGGCCCGGTGGCGTCCGCATCCACCGGCTCGTCGCGGACCGGCGCAGGGGCGGCAGGCCGGGTCCGCGGTGGACGCGAGGCGACGTTCATCGGCCACCAGAACCACCGTCCCAGCATGGCCGCGATCGACGGCATCAGGAATGAGCGCACCACCAGCGTGTCGAACAGCAGACCCAGGCCGATGGTGGTGCCCACCTGACCGACGGCGCGGTTGTCGCTGACCATCATCGAGGCCATCGTGAACGCGAACACCAGACCCGCGGCCGTCACGACCCTGCCGGTGCCGCCCATCGCCCGGATGATGCCCGTCTTGAGTCCGGCGCCGATCTCCTCTTTGAACCGCGCCACCAGCAACAGGTTGTAGTCCGATCCGACCGCCAACAGGATGATCACCGACATCACCATCACGAGCCAGTGCAGCTTGACGCCGATGATGTACTGCCACAGTAGAACCGACATCCCGAACGAGGCGCCCAGCGACAGCGCGACCGTGCCGACGATCACCAGAGCGGCCACCAGGCTGCGGGTGATCAGCAGCATGATGATGAAGATCATGCACAGCGACGAGATGCCCGCGATCATGAAGTCGTAATTCGACGCTTCCCGCAGATCCTTGAACGTCGCTGCGGTGCCGGAGACGTAGACCTTGGCGTCCTCCAGCGCGGTGCCCTTGAGCGCCTCGTAGGCAGCCGTCTTGATCACGTCGATCCGCGACATGCCTTCGCCCGTCGCGGGATCGCCCTTGTGCGAGATGATGAACCGCGCCGCCTTGCCGTCCGGAGACAGAAACAGCTTCTCGACCCGCTGGAATTCCGGATTGGCGAAGACCTCGTGCGGCAGATAGAAGGAGTCGTCGGTTTTGGCGGCGTCGAAGTCCTTGCCCATGGCGGTCGCGTCGTCGCTGAGTTCGTTCGCCTGATCGAACATCCCCGACATCGTGCTGTGCATGGTCAGCACCATGGTCCGCAGGCTTCGCATGGTCTCGATCTGCGGCGGCAAGAGCGCAACCAGTTGCGGCACCACGGTGTCGACGCTGTCCACGTCTTTGCTGAGCTCCCCCAGCTTTTCGCTGAGTTTGTCCACGCCGTCGGTGGCGCTGTACGCAGAGCGGATTCCCCAGCAGATCGGAATGTTGTAGCAGTGCGGGTCCGCGTAGAAATAGCTGCGCAGGGGGCGGAACGTGTCGTCGAAGTTGGCGATGTCGTCGCGCACTTCGTCGGTGATCGCCTTGGTGTCCCTGGTGACACCGGCGACGTGATGGGTGGTGCCGACCATCTGGTTCATCAGAACGTTCACCCGCTCGAGCGATGTGATGGTTCCGCCGAGTTGGTCGGCCAGCTTGGACATGTCATCCAGCCGGCCCTTGGCCACCTGCAGATTCTGCAGCTGCCCGGCATTCTGCATGCTCAGCAGGAACGGGATTGAGGTGTGCTCCAACGGGGTGCCCTGCGGCCGCGTGATGCTCTGCACGCGGGCGATTCCCTCGACGCGGAAGATGCTCTTGGCGAGTTTGTCCAGCACCAGGAAGTCCGCCGAATTGCGCATGTCGTGATCGGACTCGATCATCACCACCTCAGGCATCATCCGCGCCTGCGAGAAATGCCTTTCCGCAGCGGCCATTCCGACGTTGCCGGGGGTGCCTTTCGGGATGTAGTCACGGTCGATGTAGCTGACCTTGTAGCTCGGCAGCGCGAGCAGACCGACCATGGTGACCGCGCACGTCGCGGCGAAAATCGGCGCCGGCCACCGCACGACCGCGGTGCCGACGCGCCGCCAACCGCGCGCGCTATGTAGGCGCTTGGGTTCCAGCAGACCGAACCGGCTGCCGACCGCGATGACCGCCGGGATCAGGGTCAGCGCGACTGCGACGGCAACCAGCATGCCGACAGCGCACGGCGCACCCAGGGTCTGGAAAACCGGTAAGCGGGCAAAGCTGAGGCAGTAGGTGGCGCCGGCGATCGTCAGACCGGATGCCAACACCACATGGGCGACACCGCGATAGGCGGTGAAGTAGGCAGCGTTGCGGTCCTCGCCTGCGTGACGCGCCTCGTGATAACGCCCGATGAAAAAGATCCCATAGTCGGTGCCCGCGGCGATGGCGAGCGACACCAACATATTGGTGGCGAAGGTCGAGAGGGTGAGCACGTCGTGCAGCGCCAGGAATGCGACAATGCCTCGCGCAGCGGCCAATTCGATGCCGACCATGGCCAACAGCAGCGCGACCGTGATGAAAGATCGGTAGACGAAAAGCAACATCACGAAGATCACCGCGACGGTGGTGATCAAGATCTTCGCAACCGTCTTGTCGCCACTGGTAAGACCGTCGGCCGCGATAGCGGCCGGTCCGGTGACGTAGGCTTTCACCCCGTTCGGCGCCGGAATGCTGTCCACGATTTTGCGAACGGCGGCGACGGAGGCGTTGGACAACGTCTCGCCCTGATTGCCAACGAGATTCAGCTGGGCATAGACCGCTTTGCCGTCGGGGCTCTGCGCGCCCGCCGCAGTGAGCGGATCACCCCAGAAGTCCTGGACGTGCTGCACATCTTTCGGGTCGGCCTTCAGTCGGCCGATGATGTCCTGGTAGTAGCGATGCGCGTCGTCGGCGAGCTTGTCCTGGCCTTCGATGACGATCATCGCCATGGCGTCGGAGTCGGACTCCTTGAATACCGTGCCTATGCGCGCGGCCGCCTTAACCGACGGCGCGTCCTTGGTACCCAGTGACACGGCATGTTCTCGCGCCACCTGCTCCAGCGACGGAACAGCAAGACTGACGACCACGGTGATCGCCAACCACCCGAGAATGATGGGCACCGACAACCGCCGGACCATTCGCGCTGCGAACGTCCCCGCGGCGTGCTCGTGACGGAGGTGGTGGCTGGTCATGCGCCTTTGACCCGGCAGTACGTGAACGCGTTCACTTCGTTCGAGATCCTCTCGGCCTTGACCGGGCCGTCTACCACGATCCGGCAGCCAATACTGTCGCTGTCACCCTGCGCCACAACGTCGCCCACGACGGCTGGACTGTTCGCCGTGATCTGTGGTTCAGATCAAAATAGCTGATGTCTGCGACGGTGCCTACCGGACCGAACCCAGCATCACCGGTGACCGTCAGCACAACCAGCGGTATCCATGCCCGCCTGAGCACTCCAGCGAACGCCATCCCCTTGCCTATCCAGAACGCCCACGGCGCGTCGACACGCACGCGATCAGTGCGACGAGTAAACCACGCTGCCACGGCAATGCGTCAGGAGTTTTTCCCATGCTTTATCTAAGAATCGCATCCAGCCGTGCGCGGTCTCTACCTGCAGCTATGTCGTCACCATCGCCGTTTTGTGGCTGATTGAAACAACGACATTTGCTGCCAATATTTAATCCACGCGCAATGGGCAATGCGGCAGGTCTACGGAAAGCCGCCGACGCCGGCGAATGGTCAGGCCAGCCGGTTTGTTCGCCGCCCCGGCGCGCGTGTCATACTTCCGCGATGGCCACCGCGAACCGCCTAACCCGACGCCCACTTGTGCACCGTCTGGTGATCAATCCCTTCATGTTTCGTTTGATTTTCCAGTCCAACGCCACTGCCCGGTTCGCCACGCAAACCAAACTGCTCGGCGGTGACGACTGGTTGTTCTTCAACTACGGATATGAAGAAGACCCGGCGATGGGGATTCCGCTCGACGAGGCCGACGAACCGCACCGGTTCTTCATCCAGCTCTATCACCGCACCGCGACCCAGGTGGACCTCGCCGGCAAGAAGGTGCTGGAGTGCAGCTGCGGCCACGGTGGCGGAGCCTCATATCTGGTGCGCACTCAGCACCCGGCCTCCTACACCGGGCTGGACCTGAACCCGGCCGGCATCGAGTTCGCGAAGAACCGGCACCATCTGGACAACCTCGACTTCGTCGAGGGCAACGCCCTGGCACTGCCGTTCGCCGACGACTCCTTCGACGCGCTGGTCAACGTCGAGGCCTCGCATCTCTACCCCGAAGTGCCGAAGTTCCTCAGCGAAGTCAAGCGCGTGCTGCGTCCGGGCGGGCACTTCCTCTATACCGACTTCCGCCCGCGCTCCGAGGTCGCCGAGTGGGAAGCCGACCTGGCCAACTCGGGTCTGCGGCAGCTCTCCGAATCGGTCATCGACCAGAATGTGCTGCGCGGCAACGAGAAGAACGCCCCACGTAAGCACGAGCGGATCAGCCAGCATGGCGCCGCGATCTCGCGGACCTTCGCCCGCTACGCCAGCGACATGACCGACTGGGCATTCAACGGCGCACTGCGCAGCGGCGAGTACACCTACCGCGTGTACTTGTTCACCAAGGATTAAAACCCCGCCCGTACGTTGAATGGTGCTGGTAGAGAACTAGAAGGGGGACGATATGGCAACGGCGACAACCGATCCGGTACGTCTGCCGCCGGGGCCGCGGATACCGAAGACCATCCAGGGCCTGGCGTTACTCACCGCGCTGTGCGAAGTAATCCCCGCTCTTGGCCGACGCTATGGCAGCGAATGCACCATCAATTTGCCGCTCTTCGGAAAGACAGTGGTTGTCAGCGACGCAGCCCTGGTCAAAGAAGTCTTCTCGGCCAGCGGCGAGCTGCTCGAACGCCCGACCAACCTCGGCGAGGTATTCGGTCCCGGTTCGACGTTCCTGCTCAACGGCGAAGAGCACCTCCAGCGCCGACGAGTGATACTTCCGGTATTTCACGGCAAGCGGGTGGACGCCTACGAGCACATCGTGGAAGAAGAGGTGCTGCGCGAAACCGCGAATTGGCCGGAGGGGCGCGAGTTCAAGACGCATAAGTCGATGAACCGCATCGCGCTCAATGCGATTCTGCGCACAATGTTCGGCGAAGAGCCATCAGCCCTCGACGAGCTTCGCCGCGTGGTGCCGACGATGGTCACTGTTGGCTCCTTCGTCCACCAGCTGCCGTCGATCGTGCGGCGTGAGTTCGGTCCATGGAGTCCTGGCGGACAAATGGCGAAATACCGGCAACGTTTCGATGCCGTCATCGACTCGCTGATCGCCCAGGCGCGCTCCGACCCGGCGTTAGAGGAGCGCAAAGATGTACTCGCGGTGCTGTTACGAGTACGCGATGACAATGGCGAACCAATCCCCGACCGACACATCGCCAACGAGTTGCTGACATTGGTGGGCGCCGGACATGAGACCACCGCCAACCAGTTGGCTTGGACGTTGGAACAACTGCGCCGGCATCCAAAGGTATTGCAGCGCCTTGCCGACGAAACAGATGCCGGCGGATCGGCCTTGCGGGTGGCGACGATCTACGAAGCGCAGCGCATCCGGCCGAGTATCGAGGCCTCCTTCCGGCGCACAAAGACACGAATCCGCTTGGGAGACTGGGTTCTTCCCGAGGGCATCTATGTAACGGTCAACTTCCAGCTTGCCCACGAGTCCCCGGTAAACTTTCCCGACCCCAATACGTTCAACCCGGACCGATTCCTCAACACCAACCCGAAGCCATTTCGGTGGATGCCGTTCGGCGGAGGCGTAAACCGTTGCCCCGGCGCGTCGTACGCACATATGGAGTTGGACATCGCGTTGCGCACCTTGCTTCGCGAATTCCGCTTCGAGCCGACCGATGCACGAGGTGAGCGGCGCCGCTACCGGGGTGTGGCAATCATGCCGTCGCGGGGCGGGCGGGCGGTTGTGCACCGGCGAAAGACCGCGACGTCGCGTGATCAGGCCCCGGTGTCGGTGGGCAACCCGGGCAACTGACGGCGCGGAAATCGCGATGCTGACGTCGCAACCTGCCGCCGGACCCTCCCTGGCATACTGCCTGGCATGCCCATGACTGCGACGGAACGCATCACCGACTTCGGTATCAGATTGTTCAAAGACTTCATGACCAAAATCTGGTACCCGTTTTTGACCCGTCGACTCGGTGCGCAAGAGGTCACCTTCCTCAACTTCGGGTATGAGGAAGACCCGCCGATGGGTGTGCCGCTGGCGGCGGCCGACGAACCCAATCGCTACAACATCCAGCTCTACCATGCCGTGGCAACCCAAGCCGATCTCGAAGGCAAAAAGGTACTGGAGGTCAGCTGCGGCCACGGCGGCGGGGCGTCCTACCTCACCCGCACATTGCACCCGGCCTCCTACACGGGGCTGGACTACAACCCGGATGGCGTCGCCTACTGCAAGAAGACGCACAACCTGCCCGGATTAGACTTTGTGCAAGGCAACGCCGAGAAACTGCCGTTCCCGGACGAATCCTTCGACGCGGTCATCAATGTCGAAGCCTCGCACGCCTACCCGCAGCTTTCCCGCTTCCTCGCCGAGGCCGCCCGCGTCCTGCGCCCGGGCGGACACTTTCTCTACACCGACTTCCGCGGCGACAACGAATTTCCCGGCTGGGACGCAGCACTGGCCGAGCTGCCGTTGCGCCAAGTTTCGGCACGGGTCATCAACGATGACGTGGTCCGCTCGCTCGACAGGAACTCGCAGCGATCATTGGAGCTTGTCGGAGGCCGGCTGCCGGCGTTCCTGCGACCTTTCGGCCGCCGTTTCGCAGGTGTTCCGGGCACAGGGATTTACCGTCGCTTCGAAAACGGGACCGCCGAGTACCGGATGTACAGCTTCGTCAAGGACTGAGCGCCGTTCAGGCTATCGCGTAGTCCGACATCGGGAAGGTCGTCCTGCTCCTTCACGGCGCTGCGCACCGATGTCGGACGGAACAGCGGCGCTTCGCCTTTGCCGGTGTGGTTCCGGAACCAGTAGGACCGTGAGCTGACGCAGTTGCCGAGTTCGAACGCGGAGTCTTTCATCAGCGTGGTCATCCGGTCGAGGAAGCGGGCGTTGGCCTCTTCGGTGACCTCGAAGGTGCGGGCACCGCGCTGCTGGATTTCGCCGAACAGCCGTTCCATGTGCTTCATCTGGTATTCGACGGTGTTGAACCAGGACAGACCCACCCAGGCGTACGGGCTGGCCATCGACAGGAAGTTCGGGAAGCCGGGCATCGAGATACCTTCGTAGGCCTGGAATTGGGTTTCTCGCCACCACTTTCCGAGGTTCTTGCCGTCGCGTCCGATCACCTCGATCGCGGGAAGGTTGGCCTCCCAGACGTCGAATCCGGTTGCCAGAACCAGGGTGTCGATCACGCGCTTGGTGCCGTCGTTGGCGACGATGCCGTCGGGCTCGATCCGGTCGATCCCGTTGGTCTCCAGATGCACATGGGATTTGGTGAACGCCCGGTAGAAGTCGTTGGAGATGGTCGGCCGCTTGCAACCGAAGTCGAAGTCGGGATCCAGCTTTCGCGACAGCTCCCGGTTGCGCACCAGCAGCAGCCGGTACAACCTCGAGAACTGCGAGATGCCCTTGTTGAAGACCTTGAAGTACCGGTACTTCCACATCGTGATGACCATGGACCATTCCAGAATGGCGTCGGTGTACCAGCGCAGCAAACGCTGAGTCGCCGGGAACTTAGCGAACAGTCGTTGCACCGACCGGGAAGAACTTGACGTCGAACTTCGGCAGCACCCAGATCGGGGTGCGCTGATACACCGTCAGCTCGGCGACTTCTTTCGCCAACTCCGGAACGACTTGCACACCGGTGGAACCGGTTCCGATGACCGCGGCCCGCCGGCCGGCGAGCGAGAATGTCGTCATCCCACGCCGCGGTGTGGACGATGCGGCCACCGAAACGTCTCGATACCGGGAATGTCCGGCATTTTCGGCTGACACAGGAACCCGGTCGCGGCGATCAGGAACTGCGTGCTCAGCGTCTCGCCACCGGCCAGCGCAAGGCGCCACACCTGAGCGTCCTCGTCCCACCGGGCACCCTCGACGGTGGTGTTGAACCGCATGAATCGCCGCACGTCGTATTTCTCGGCCACGTGCACGGCGTAGTGCTTGAGTTCGGAACCCGGGGCATACATCCGCGACCAGTACGGGTTCGGCTCGAACCGGTAGGAGAACGTGGGCGACGGCTGGTCGACTGACAGACCGGGATAGTGGTTGACGTGCCACGTTCCGCCCAGATCGTCTTCACGGTCGAGAATTACGATGTTCTCGTAACCCAGGCTGCTCAGCTGGATCGCGGCGCCGATTCCGCCGAAACCCGCCCCCACGATGATCACATCGAACTGCTGCTCGCCCATAAGCACTAAACGGTACCTTCTGCTGCACCAACGGTGAAACGACACCGAAAGTGATTCAGGCTGCGCACGCCGGCCGCGGCGCGCACGGAGCGTCTACGCCAATTGTATCAATGTCCAACAGCGTCGGGGTGTTTGCAGTACTGTCCCGATCGCAAGTCGTACCTGTCGAAGGATCCAGATGCGTTGCCCCAGCCGTTGTTTGTCCATCAGCGCCGCCGTCGCGATTGCCGTCACCGGGTTTGTCACGATGCCCGCGGCGACCTCACCGGCACCTCCGTTGCGACCCACGACGTCCAGCTCGTCGACTCCGCGGATTCGTTGCTCGGCGACGGTACGGCACTGGTCATCGGCGGCAGCAGCATTCCGCTGCCGCCCGAAAGATATGTTGACGCCGCCAACGCTTTGTACCTGGCGCCGCGCGGCTTCACCGGTACGCCGCAAGCGCTTTACACGCCGGAAGGCTTCTACCCCACCACCGGGGTCAACAGCCTGACCGCCGACGTGTCCGAGGCGCAGGGATCAAAGATCCTGGACGGCGCGATCCTCGGTCAGATCGGCACCGGCAACGTCGACGCGGAAAACCCCGTGGTGGTCTTCGGCTACTCCCAGAGCTCCGCGTTCTCGACGATGACGATGGAGCAACTTCAGAGCCAGGGCGTCCCCAGCGACGACGTCCATTTCGTCCTGGTCGGCGACACCGCAGCGCCCAACGGGGGCCTGCTGGAGCGCTTCGACTTGCTCGGCCACGACTTCTCGGTGCCGAGCTTCGGCATCACCTTCGGCGATCCGACCCCGGCCGATCTCTATCCGACCGACATCTACACGCTCGAGTACGACGGTTTCGCGGATTTCCCGCAGTACCCGCTCAATCCGCTCGCCGACCTCAACGCTTTCGCGGGGATGATCTACGAGCACCTCACCTACCTGGGTCTCGACCCCGATCAGATCCAGAACGCCGTGCCGCTGGACACGGTGGGCGACACGCTGACCAACTACTACATGATTCCGGTCGACGACCTGCCGCTGCTGGAGCCGCTACGGCTGATCCCGGTGGTCGGCAACCCGTTGGCCGATCTGCTGCAACCCGACATGAAGGTGCTCGTGGATCTGGGGTACGGCAGCATCACCGACGGCTGGAGCCAGGGGCCGGCGAACGTACCTGACCCCGTTCGAGCTGTTCCCCACCGACATCGACTGGCACGACGTCGCTACCGCCCTGCTCAACGGCGTGCCGCAAGGTATCCAGGACGCCATCGCCGACCTGGAAAATCCGGACAACTACCAAATTCCGTCGCTGCTCGACAATCCGACTGTTGTCCCGCTCGTCGACGCGGCATACACCTCCGGGCTGATCGACACCCTGCAGCCGACGTCGCAGGAGCTCACCCAAGCGCTCCTAGGCGGCAGTTTTCCGCTTTCGGACGCCACGTTGCTCTCCCCGCTGCCCGACATCCTCAACGATCTGAGCGCCACGCTGTCCGCCGACGACGCGGCCCTGCTGCCGATCGCTGACACGATCAACGCCCTGACCGTCACGCTGCCCGCCTTCGACGTCAGCATCTTCCTGGACCAGCTGGAGGCCGGAAATGTACTCGGTGCGATCGGCGATCCCATCGCCGCAGATGTCGCGCTGGTCCCGTTCGCGCTCTTCCTCGGTCTGGGTCCGGTCGCCAACGCCGTGGAGGGCACCCTGCTGAATATCGGGGGTCTCATCCCGTAGCGTATGACCCCGGAGGGCCAACGAGCGGACAGCGCATGTGTACTGTCTAATGAGAATTGGCTGTTCGAGGTGCACAGACCACGCTGATTTCGAGTCACCTGGGGCGTAGACGATAGACATGAGATTGAGGCCGTTCTGTACTTGGCCTTTCACTGTGACCCGGTAAGCTCCAAACCCGATTGTGCCCGTGGAACGCATGTGCAGAAACGTCGCATGCTGAACTGAGCCGGAGGGAGGCCTCGGTTTGCCAGTCACGCTGGGCTTTGTCCTCCTCGCGTCGGGCGCCGTCCTCTCCGTGGGCCTGCTGCTGGCCATCTTCAGGCGCTGGCGGCGCGGGATGAACGTCACCGATGACGCCGAGTATTGCGCTGCTCTCGAGACGCTCTCTCGGGCATCAGTACGCCGTAATTTCGATCCCTACGTTGACATCGACTGGGACGCCCCGCAGTTTTCGGTCAGATTCGACGATCCCCGCTGGGTGCTGCCGGTGACCGATCCTCTCGGAGGCCACCGCTGGTACCAGGCGCAACCGCTGGAGAAGCAGATCGAGATCGGGTTATGGCATCAGGCCAACACTGCAAAGGTGTCTCTGCAGCTGGAGAGCATTCTGATCCGGGGCCTGATGAACTACACCTTCTGGGTGCCGAACGGCTCTCCCGAATACCGCTATTGCGTGCATGAATCCATCGAAGAGTGCAACCACGCGATGATGTTCCAGGAGTTGGTGAACCGGATCGGCGTAAACGCCCCCGGTATGCCGCGGTGGTTGCGATGGATTTCGCCGGTGATCCCTCTTTACGCCGGGCCCGTTGCCGGGCACATTTTTCTTCGGAGTCCTCGCGGGGGAGCTGCCAATCCACAACATGCAAAAGAGCATGCTCAGGGAAGAGCTGGGCGCCGCACCCTCTCATGGAAAAGGTAATGGCGATCCACGTCGCCGAGGAGGCTCGCCACATCTCGTTCGCCGATCAGCTTCTCGCAAAGCGAGTGCCTCAGATGGTTCGGCGGAGCAGGTTCGCGCTGTCGCTGTACGTGCCGATCGTGATGCGGGTGCTCTGCCAGGCGATCATCGTGCCACCGCGGAGTTTCTTCTGGAAGTTCAACGTCCCGCGGTCGGTGCGCAAGGATGTCTTTTTCGGAGCGCCAGAGTCGCGCGAGGCGTTGCGCGACATGTATGGCGACGTGCGAATGCTCTGCGACGAACGTCGGTTTGATGAATCCCTTAGCGCTGTTGGTTTGGCGCATGTGCAAGATCGATGGTCAGCCGTCGCGTTACCGCGGCGAACCTCGGCGCGGTAACGTGTCGAGCCCTGCTGTCGCCGCCTAATCGCCTGCTGCACAACGCTTTAGGCGATCTTGCAGCCGTCTTCTTGCTGACGTGGCGAACAATTCGACAGTTGCGTTCTGCTCCCCGGTTCGCAGTCTCTGAAAAATGGCATGCCACAACAAGCACACCTGACGCTGTGCGATACTTCCTGCATGGTTCGTAGCCCTTCATTGGACAACGTCGGCGCAAGTCTCGTCTACCGCATCGGTTCGACTGCGACGTACAAGAAGCTCTTCCGGTACTGGTACCCCTTGATGACCAAGCGGCTGAACCAGCAGGACGACGTTCAGTTTCTGAACTGGGGCTACGAGGAGGACCCGCCGCTCGGTCTACCGCTGGATGCGGCCGACGAGCCGAACCGGTACAGCATCCAGCTCTACCACCAGACCGCGACCCAGGGCGACATCACCGGCAAGAAGGTGCTGGAGTGCAGCTCCGGCCATGGCGGCGGCGCCTCGTATCTGACCCGCACGCTGAAGCCGGCCTCCTACACCGGTCTGGACTTCAACGCAGCCGGCGTCGAATTCTGCAAGCAGCGGCACAAGGTGCCGGGTCTGGACTTCGTGCACGGTGACGCGGAAAACCTGCCGTTTCCGGACGAGTCATTCGATGCGGTGATCAACGTCGAGGCCTCACACATCTATCCGCACTTCGACCGCTTCCTCAGCGAGGTCAAGCGGGTACTGCGCCCCGGCGGGGACTTCCTCTACGTCGACTTCCGCAACCGCGACAATTTCCCCGCGTGGGAGTCAGACCTGGCGAACTCGGGTCTGCGGCAGGTCTCCACGCGGGTGATCAACGCAGAGGTGCTGCGCGGGCTGCAAGAAGAACT
This sequence comes from uncultured Actinomycetota bacterium, assembly GCA_963762535.1. Classification (GTDB taxonomy): domain Bacteria; phylum Actinomycetota; class Actinomycetes; order Mycobacteriales; family Mycobacteriaceae; genus Mycobacterium. The sequence continues at coordinate 18,347 of CAVXKX010000017.1, read as the reverse complement.
CGGCTCGTTCGAACGAGATCATCAACACTCGTCTGCCGGCCTTCCTGCGTAAGTTTGGCCGCGAATTTGCCGTGGTCGACGGTTCATGGTTCTACAACGACCTCGAACGTGGCGAAATCGACTACCGCGCATACCATCTCACGAAGGACTGAATTCCTTTGCGGTCGCGGGCGAGCGCTTCGGCGCCCGCTGGGCGACTGCCCTTGCGTCGGTAGGTCTTCACGAGGGGGTTTGTCCGCATGACGCTGGCTCGCAGGCTGCGATTCCGCGCCAGCCTGATGAAGGTCGGCGTCGACGGGGCGCTCGGGGTGGCGCGGGACAAGGCCACCTCCTACGGCTACTCGTTGACCGGCCGGAAAACCGCGCCTGTCACCGACTTCGACCCGTTCTCGGCCGAAGTCATGCACGATCCGTACCCCGGCTATCAGTCGCTGCTGGCCGGAGACGGCGTTCCAGGAGTCTGGTACAACCGCAAACGCGGCATCTGGATCATCGCGGGCTATGACGATGTGCGAAAAGCCTTGCGCGACAACGAAGAACTGTCGTCCGCACAGAGCCAGAGCCGATTCCGGGTCTATCTGCCGTCGATGAACGCCGCCGACCCGCCGGCGCACACCAGGCTGCGCAAATTCGTCTCCCGCGCTTTCACCGCACGCGCGATGGGAGCCTGGCAGACCAACATCAACGAGGTCGCCGACGAGCTCGTCGACACCGTGATCGCCCAGCGCCACACCGAGGCGGTCACCGAACTCGCGAAACCGCTGCCGACCCGGCTGATCGCCAGGATGCTGGGCATCCCGCCTCAAGACCAGCCCCAATTCGTGGCCTGGTCCGACGACATGGTCGCGGGCGCCTTCGCGCCCCTGACCCCGCACGGCATTCGACTTTCGGCGCGCTCAGGCAGCGCTACCGCGGCGATGCGGCGGAGCCTCGACCCGCTGATCGCGCAACGACGCCTCAATCCTGGCGACGACCTGATCTCGATGATGACTCCGGCCGACGCCGACGATGTGCTCACCGATGACGAGATCTTCTGGAGCGCAGCCATGTTGATCGGCGCCGGCAGCGAGACGACGACGAACATGTTGTCCGGCTTGCTGTTGACGTTGGCCCAGCGGCCTGAGTTGTACGCCCGGCTGCGGGCGCATCCGGAGCTGATTCCCGCCGCGGTCGAGGAGCAACTTCGGATGGGCTCGCCGGTACAGGGCTTCTACCGGACCGCGACGCGCGACTACCGGGTCGGGGACAACACCATTCCAGCCGGCGCGCGGGTGCTGCTGCTGTTCGCCGCGGCCAACCGCGACCCACGGCATTACCCCGATCCCGACACCTTCGATCTCGACCGGAATCCGACTGACCACCTCGCGTTCGGCGGCGGTGTGCACTACTGCCTGGGTGTGCCGCTGACCCGGCTGGAAGGCGCCCGGGTGTTTTCCCAGCTGCTGCCGAGGGTCTCCGAGATTCGCCTGACCGGGGACTATCGCTACCTCGACAACCCGACAATGCGTGGGCTGGAACATCTTCCGTTGGAGCTGATCCCCGCCAAGGACTCCTGACTCGCGGGACTCAAAGCCCGCGGCTGCAGAGCCAGGTGTCGATTCGCTCCGCGACAGCGGCCCAGCCGGGTTCGAGCATCATGTTGTGGCCCATGTCGGGGAAGAACTCCGCCTCAGTGCCGTAAGCGCGCGCGGTGGCAAGTATTTCCTTGCGGGTGTGCGCGCCGTCCTCCTCCGCGCCCAGCACCAGCATCGGCGTCGTCACCCGTTTAGGCCGAGGCAGCCGCAGCAGCAGGCTGTCAATCCCGATGCGCGAGCTGTCCTCTTGCAGCCGGGCCGCGTACTTGCGGACGTCGGCCTCCGGCGTGTGCGAGGAGAAGAACCGCTCCCGGGCCAGGTGCGGAGGATTGATATACGGCAACGCCTTGCCGGTGATCGTCATCTTCGCGAAATGCGACGGGCGACGCCTAATCCAGCGCAGCGCATTGCCGAGGTTTCCCTGCGGTGGAACGGACGTCATCAAAACGCCGGCCGGAGCGCGATGCGTCTCGAGGTACTTCTGCACGATGAGACCGCCCATGGAGTGGCCGATGACCACCGGGGAAGAGGGCAGCGTTCCGGCAACCGAGCTGACATCTTGGACGTAATCGGCGACCGAACAGATCCACAGTGGCTTGTCGGTCGGACTCTCGCCATGACCGCGGAAACTCAAAGCCACCGCACGATAGCCTTTGTCGGCGAAGTAGCTGAGGAAGTTCTCGTCCCAGCACCAGGCGGCATGCCACACCCCGTGGACGAACAGCAGCGGGACAGGGTGCGCCTCGCTGACGGACCCCTTCTCGATCACCTCTAGCACCGCGTTAGCCTATCTGTCCGCACTATCGGAACCCTGCCGTGTCCAATAATCCGTATGTCGCCGCCGGCGCGTCACAGCGTCAGGTGAGCTTCTTTGCCAGCGCTCGCCGCGCGAGCAGCGGCAGCAGCCGCTCGTGCGGCGCGAATTGACTACACAAAGCGACGATTCCGTTGATCCGTCCTGGGACGACGCGGCACTTGTCCGCAGCCAGGCCGTCGAGCCCGGCCCGCGCCACCTCGTCGGCGGATTTCCACATAAAGCCGGGCAACACGGCCGCCCGTTCCCCGAAGCGGAACCCGGCAGCGTCGTCGAACTCGGTCGCAACCGGGCCGGGGCACAAGGCCGTTGCCGTGACGCCGGTTCCGCGCAATTCACTGCGCAGTCCTTCGGTGTACGACAACACAAAGGCTTTGGCCGCGGCGTAGGCGGCTTGACCGGGCACCGGAAGAAACCCCGCCAACGACGAAACGTTCAGGATGGCGCCGCAACCGCGTTCGATCATCCCCGGAAGGAACCTGCTGCACAGGTCCACCACGGCGGCAACGTCCACCTCTATCAAGTTAAGTTGCTGTTCGGCAAGCGATTTCGCGATGGGCGCGGCGACCGAAAGCCCCGCGTTGTTCACCACAATGTCGGGCGCCAGACCTAACTCCGCGACGCGGCCCGGTAGCGCGGCGCGGTCTGCCCTCTTGGAAAGGTCAGCCGGTAACACGTGCGCCTTCTGACTTACTCTGCCGGCCAATTCATGCAGGCGGTCGGTCCGCCGTGCGACCAGCACCAGCTGGTGGCCACGCCGGGCCAGCTCAAGGGCAATGGCTTCCCCGATACCCGACGATGCTCCGGTGACGACAGCCACTCGGTCGTCAGCCGGCATCGGTATCCCCATCCCCACGCACACGACCTTAACCGGACTGTCATGCTGACGCGTGCACAACCGACATCGGAACGCATCCAACTGGCTCGAATACTCGACACGCCAATGTTCCGAATTTTTGTACGCCACGGCGCTGGCGAAGGCAAGATAGGCAGTTCAGTGCCAAGACGAATCGGCTGCTTCGGCAGCGCGAGCCGAAACGTACATGCTGAGCAGCATCATTGGGGGAATTGAGGATCGATGACACGACGCGGTTCGCGCTGGCTGAAGGCCGGTTTGCTGGCCACTGCCGGCGCCGGACTCTTGGATATGACGTCGGTATTGAACCCGCCGCCGGGTCTGGCGGACGATACCGCGCTGATCATGGGCTACACGGAGACACCCAATCCGCTGCCCTCCTATGTGACGCAGGTGATGAGCCTCTTCGTCAACCCGAACCCCCCGCTCTTCGACGGCCAGCCGATCTACCCCGGATATCTCCCGGTCGTGCAGCCCACCGAGGAGGGAGCCGATTACCAGCAGGCGATGAGCCTGGGTGCGGCTCAGTTAGACCAGGGAATCAGGGACCACCTCACGGCGCCCGGCGACCACGTCGTCGTCTTCGGATATTCCGAGAGCACCAGCGTTGCCACCCAGGAACTTGTCAATCTGAACGCTCTGCCCGCCGACGAGCGGTTTGATCCGGCGAGTTTGCAGTTCATCCTTTTCGAGGATCTCAACAATCCCAACGGCGGCTTCCTCGAGCGCCTGCCATTCCTGGCCGGCACCAACTTTCCGGCAACCCCGGCCGACACTCCCTATGACACGTCGATTTACACCATCGAGTACAGCGGAAGCTCGGACTTTCCCGAGTATGTGACGAATCAGCTGGCTGACCAGAACGCCATCGCCGGCTTCGTCGCGGTGCACCCGGCCCTGTTACCTGGTTACCCGACGACTTTCGACCCCTCGTCGATATCCGGTGCGGTCCTCGAGAACACCTCCGCCGGGTACGCCGGCAACACCGACTACTACTTGATCCCCACCCAGAACCTGCCGCTGCTCGATTTGACACGGGATTTGGGCGGCAACTCGTTTGCCGACCTGATCCAGCCCGATATGCGGGTCATCGTGGACCTCGGCTACGACTGGACCAGCCCTGCGGACGTCACCTTGCCCGCAGATATGACGGGCCCGACAATCGACACTGCCGCGATCAACGACTACCTCGTGGCTGGGGCGAATCAGGGCATTATCGCCAGCCTGGTCGATATGGGGATCTTGCCGAAATCCGATCTGCCGGATCTCTATCCGTATCTGCCGGATGTCGCGGGCCTCTACAACGGCGCTCTCACCGACAACGCCGCCGCGCTAGCCGACGCAACGTCGTCGGCCCAGGCGCTCACAGATGCGCTGACCGCCTCGGACAACCCGCTGGCGCCGGGGTTGTTAGAATTCTTGCCCGGATTCGCCAACGATCTTGCCGCCATGTTCGGAAATTATCTTCCCTCGCTCTGACACCAAATCCGTTGACTTCCACACCGATCGCCCTGATCACGGGCGCCACGAGCGGCATTGGCGAAGCGACGGCCTACCGGCTGCGTAACCGCGGCTACGTTGTCTACGCCGCAGGACGCAACCCGGACGCCCTCGATGCGTTGCGGTCCAAAGGCTTACAGGCTCGCACTCTCGACGTCACCGACGAGGGTGCGGCGGCCGAACTGGTCGACGAGATCCAGACGATGCACGGCGGTGTCGACATCCTGGTCAACAGCGCCGGGTACCCGCTCCCCTCGCCCCTGGAACAAGTTGGGCGCAAAGATCTCCGGGCTCTGTTCGAGACCAATGTCGTTGCGACGCTTCATTTGTCACAGTTGGTTCTGCCCGGAATGCGCGAGCGCGGAGCCGGCCGGATCATCACCATCGGAAGCACCGGAGGACGCTTTACCAGTCCGGGGGCGGGCGCCTATCACATCGTCAAGTATGGCGTGGAGGCCCTGTCGCTGGCCTTGGGTGCCGAGGTGGCCCAATTCGGCGTTCGCGTCGTGCTGATTGATCCCACCGGCGTGCGCACCAAATTCGTTGTGTCTCAATTGGAAGCAGTGCCACAGTCTTACGCCGACGATGATCCGTACGCCGAGTTCAAGCGTCGCTACGCGGCGACGACCCGCGGGTTGACCCAGACCCCGGGTCTGATGATCGATGCCGATACCGTTGCACGCGTTGTGGTCCGGACGATCGAGAAGAAGAACCCGAAACCCCGCTATGTCGTCGGGGCATCGGGCAAAGCCTCGGTGCTGGCACGGCAATTACTGACCGACCGCATGTGGGATCGGGTGATGGGCGCGGGACTGAAAACCTGAATCGCCAGGCGGCGAGACAAATTCGCCCAAGAAGCAAGTCGGCCCCCGAAGATTCGGGGGCCGACTGCTACTTCAGATGCGTGGTTACAGACCGATCGCGGCCAGCAGGGCGGCCGGGTCGAAGGCACCCACTGCGGCGCCCGGATCGACGGCACCCGCCATGGCGGCCGGGTCGAGGGACCCCAGCAGCGCGGTCAAGTCGGCCGTCAACTGTTCGGGACTGAACGCGGTGCTCAGCGCGGCAAAGTCCGCGGTGAGCTGTTCGGGGCTGAAACCGTTCGCCAGGTTCGCCAAATCCGCGGCGGAGTTCGGCGTGGCGTTGGTGGTGTCGAAGCCGAGCGAATTCCAGAATGCCTGCCATTCCGGGTACACCGCGCCGATGTCGGTCGGACCGGTGTTCTCGCCGGTGTAGGGCGGGTTGCCGAAGTCCCAATAGTTATGGTTCTGCAGGAGCGCAATCGACTGTTCGATGGTCAGCGCCGAGGGTACGTTGGCCCCCCCGTCGGTGGGTGCCACGCCGTTCACGGTGGTGCCGGTGTAATCAGCCAGCCACTCGTTGATCACTGGGTTGCCCCCCGGCGTCATGTTGTTGATGGCCTTGATCAGGTCGGGGTAGTCCGTTCCGTTGGCGACGGTTGCGCTGCAATCACCTGGGCAGAACGGGCTTCCCGGGGTGAACGGGTCGAACATCATCAACCCCGCGTCGAAGGCCTGGAAAGTCTGCGCGATCTCGGTGAAGTTGCCGTAGATCGGATCGATCCCGGTGCCGTCCAGGCCCGAGGTCGACGGCGCCTCCATCAGGCTGTTGAAGAAGTTGGTGAACGGTTGCCACGGCTCGAACTGGTAGGTGTCGCCGGACCACGGCATGTAAAAGCCCGAACCGTCAGGAGCGGCGTCCCCGGTACCCGGGATACCCTGGCCGCCCAGGAGGCCAGAAGTCGACGACCAGCCGTCGAATCCGAACACGTGGCCGTTAGAGATTTCGGTACCTGCGGGCAGCAAGCCCGCGCCGCCAGGCGATGTAGCGGTGGGGTCGACGCTGCCAGGGTTATCTGGGTTGAAGAAGTATGTGCCGTCGGGGCCGTATTTAGCGTCGAACCAGTTGTTGAACAGCCCGAACTTCTCCTGCCCGGACTCCACCTGCCCTAGCCACTCGAAGAAGTCGGCCCCGGAGATGCCCGTGATCGGGCTTGCCGGTTCAAACGGCAAACAGGCCGCCTCGTCACACGATGCATTGGTGGGAAGCTCGGACGCGACAAAACCCCAGAGTTGCTGGCCCAGACCCGCGCTGAAGTCGGTTTCGGGTGCATTCATTCCGCTCAACTCGGGGAATGGCACCAGAAAGTTCGTGACCGACATGAAGTGGGTCGGGTCGCCGGGGTCGACGCCCCACAGGTTTGTCGGGCCGACCACGAACCACGGGCCCGCCATGAACAGGTTGTCCGTGAAGAACTGAGTGGCGTAGACCTCGTTGGCCGGGATGTTCACCAAGTCGTAGAACAGGTTGAGCGGAACGTTCATCAGCGACTCAGCGTCGACCAAGCTGGTCTCGATGCTGCGGACCGCGCGCTCCGCCGTCTGGGCGAACTGCGAGGCCGTCGGTGTGACGGCGACCAAACTGGTGGCCGCAAGTGCGGCAGCTGCTATGACATACGGACGCTTGACAGCATGCATGGCGCCCCCCTTCCCGAAGATGTCACCGAGTGCAACGTGAACCTACACTAAGAGTTTCTAAGTTCGTACCAAAACTCCGAGAAATTGGCGAAAGGCTCCATGTGACTTGGATCGCAAAGAAATTTACTATGTGTAGAACAAACCATTCTGCAAGTCCAATTAGTTGGACGTAGCGGCCGGGATTGCGGTAACTGCGCGGAATCAAGCGTGGCTGCCCTGAGGTGTCGAGCACATTGGGCGTTGGGCGATTGGGCAGTACGTGCGGCCCGCTGATCTCGAGAACCGGGTTCCTGGCCCGTTATTACAGACCGACCCCGGCCAGCATTGCCGCCCAGTCCGTGGCGATCGAGGCGGGATCGAAGGCAGCGACCAATGACGCCCAGTCAACTGCGAGCTCCGCGGGGTCAAATACATCTGCCAGCGTGGCCCAATCCGTTGCCACCTGAGCGGGACCAAAGATACCTGCCAACGCGCTCCAGTTGTCCGCCAGCTGCTCTGGACTGAACGCACCGGCCAGTACCGCGAATTCGCCGGTAAGTCGCCGGCCGCCGGGTTATTGCTGGGATCGAACCCAAGTGAGGTCCAGAACTGGTACCACTGAGCCGCTGTGTCGGTGTAGTCCGGACCCGTCCCTGGGTCGGGGCTCGGGTTTCCGAAGCTCCAGTAGCCCTGCTGCAGAATCTCGATCGCCCGCTGGATCTGGTCATCGGTCGGCACGTTCGCAGTACCGTTGTCGTAAGCATCGAGCCAGGTCCCGATTGTCTCGTTTCCCGGCCAGGCGTGGTCGATGGCGCGGACCATGTTGATGTAGTCCAAGTTGTTGCTGCCGACATCGGTGCATTGTCCCGGGCAGAACGGGCTCCCCGGCTGTAAAGGGGTTGAATGCCATCACCGACGCGGCGGTCAAGGCTTGCAAAGCCCGGGCGATTTCCTCGAACCCTGGGATCTGAAAATCGGAGTAATCCGGATCCTGCATCAAGCCATTGATCCAGTTCTCGAACGGCACCCAGGGTTGAAGCGTGTACGTCTCGCCCGCCCACGGATACAGGTTTCCATCACCCACGGTTCCCGGAATATTGGGAAATATGGTGTAGGCCGGACCGCTAGGATCGAAGGATCCCGGGTCCGTCGGGGTCGAACCGTAACCCCCGCCCGGACTGTTGGGCCACAACTCATCCAGACCCACCTTGAACCAGTTGTCGAACAGCGGGAACTCCCGCTCCCCGGTCAGGATGTCGTTCAGGTGGATGAGCCAGTCGACGCCGGCGATGCCGGTGACGGGGCTTGTCGGCGACACCGGCAAGCAGTCCATGGCGTCACAGCCCGCACTGGTAGGCAAGGTGGCGGCGACCAGGCCCCATAGCTGCTGGCCCAAGCCCCCGTCGAAGTCGGTTTCCGGTGCGTTGATTCCGCTGAGCCCCTCGAATGGAACGAGCAAGTTCATCACTGACATGAAGTGGCTCGGGTCGCCGGGGTCGACTCCCCATAGATTCGTGGCGCTCACCACAAACCACGGCCCGCTGTTGAACAGCGATTGCGCCGCGTAGGTGACCGCGTCGACCTCGCTGCTCGGAATGTTGACGATTTCCTGAAACAAATTAAACGGGATGTTGAAGATCGAGGAGTCGACGAGATTCGTCTCGAAACCGCGGGCAACCCGCTGGGCCGTCACGCCGATGGCGACCTGCGTCGCTATCGGCGTGACGGCAACAAGACTTGTCGCCGCCAGCACGACACCTGCCATGGCATACGGACGCGCAGCAAGATGCATGGCGCAAATCCCCCTCCGAATCGAATCTGCTGAATGGCTCCTGAAGCTAAACGCAGAAAGCCTTAGCTGTCGCCTATCGACAGGGTCTCTCTTTTACACCTCATATCTATCAGGTCAAATTCATAGTGAAATTTGGCTTGACATGGCGACACTGATTCAGGGCCATTCTTTCCACAGACGGAATTGTGACGATCAGCCTTTGAGCCAGGCGCGGTTGCCGTAGGTGTCCAGATGCACGACCTGCTCGACCGGTACGCGAGTGGTGGGCCCGTAGCGCCCGCGCGGCCACCCGAGGGCCACCACGCAGCACGGTGTCACCGACCGCGGAAGACCCAGAATTTTGCGGGCCCGTGTCACGCCCCACAGCGGCAAGGTGATCAACGACGCGCCCAAGCCCACTGCGCGCGCCGCCAACAAAAGGTTCTGCACACTCGGATAAATCGAGCCCCAATACCCGGACACTGCGGCATGGGGCATCAACGAATACGGCGCGCGGCCTTCGCGGACGGTGAGTCGCAGACACGCCACCACCAAAACCGGGATTTCGCTGAAATGGTCGACTTGCCATTGCGCCGCGCGGATCACCTTGGCCAACGACGGGTCGTTGTCGCCGGCCTTGCTGAGCAGCCCGCCGTAGGAGAATTTCCACCCTTTGCGGTAGCGTCCGGCCAGTTTCTTGATCACCCGGCGGTCCTTGACGACGATGAACTCCCAGTTCTGGCCGTTGGCGCCGGTCGGCGCGCGTAGCGCCAACTCGATGCACTTCAGCACCACCGCGTCGTCGACCGGCTCGGAATACACCCGGCGCACCGCCCGCTGGGTCAGCATCGCGTCCTGCAGCGGCATTTTCAGGCCGTCGAGCGCGTCGGATGTGCTCGGCGCTACCCGGAAGGCATCTGCGTAGGGAGAGTCGGCGTTCGGTGAGTCAGTCATGCGTTGAGGCGTGCTCGCTGACCCACTGGGCGGTGAAGTCTTGGACGTCCGGTATGCCCTTCGCGAACTCACGCGCGATGAAGCTTTCGACCGTCCCGCCGACCAGCGCGACCTTGAACTCCACCGTGCCGTTCAGCGTCAGCAGTGAGCCGTTTGCGGTGGGCGCGACCGATGCGGCAGCCGAGCCGTAGCCCGGTGCCCCAGAGACCGCGACGATGATCTCGCCGCGGAGCTGATCACCTGTGGGCGACCATGTTTCGGTGTGCCGGACCTTGATATCGCGCCGATAGAACTTCGAGACGATTCCCGGCAGCAAGTCGCGGCCGAGATCCTGGGTGGTGGTCACCCGGACCGTCCGGTCGTCGTCGACGACCAGGGATTCCAGCGTCGTGCTGCCGCTCATGTTGCCGAGTCGGGCCAGCCAGTACTCCTCGGCGCTCAAGGCGGCGAGAACCTGGTCGACGCTGGCGGGCGACTCGACCGAAACGTCGAACGGACGCGGCATATCGGTCCTAAACCGGTTCCCGGCCCGGCAGCGCCGAACCCTTGGCCAACAACCGATCCGCCAGCCGGCCGGCGAAAGTCCTTGTCTGCTCCAGTTGTTCGGGCTGGACGTTGGTCGGCGGAAGCTTGAGGCCCAGAGATTTCTTGCGGTACTCCCCGGTGCCGAGATAACTGGTCAACGCCAGCATCGAGCGCAGGTTGTCGCCGGGATAGGTGAAATGGATTTCGTCGACGTAGCGGCCGCCCTGCTCCTCGGCGAGTTCGCGCACCCCTTCGAGGTTTGCCTGCCAGAACGTGCGGCACACCACGAACACTGCAAAAGGCTTGCCCGACAACAAATTGCGCGCATCATCCGACTTCAGGAACGAGCGCAGCGGCATGCTGACGTTGTCCCACCAGGTGGGCGATCCGATCAGGATCAGGTCGTAGTCGCCGTCGCGAACCGTGTCGGGGGTCTCGATCTCCCCGGTCTCATTGCGCTTCTGGGCGCCCAGCACGCTGAGCATGTCGGGCCAGACCCGTCGCATCGGGAAGCGGGAGAACTTCTCGGCGTAGCGCTGGTCGGTGAACTTGATCTCGGCGCTCTGCACGTCGCAACCTCGGCCACGGAAAACCTCACCCGCAGCGTCGAGCACTTTGTGCGCCTGGCCGGTGTAGGAGTAGTACAGCAGCAAGACCCGCGGCGGGCGTGCGCCGCCACCGGCATCGTCGTATCCGTCATAACTCCTCCATCTCATGTCGCACACTAGTTCATCCCTTGGTGGTGACCCGCTTCGCCCGGCTCCGCCGCCCTTGCGATCACCACTGTGCCTACTGGTGGTGACCCGCTTCGCCCGGCTCCGCCGCCCTTGCGATCACCACTGTGCCTACTGGTGGTGACCCGCTTCGCCCGGCTCCGCCGCCCTTGCGATCACCACTGTGCCTACTGGTGGTGACCCGCTTCGCCCGGCTCCGCCGCCCTTGCGATCACCACTGTGCCTACTGGTGGTGACCCGCTTCGCCCGGCTCCGCCGCCCTTGCGATCACCATTAGGCTCTAGCGTCGTGACCGACAAAGTTTCCATCGACCTCAGCGGACCTTCGCAGACGATGCTGACCACGCTGTACTGCAAGGCGCTGGACGCCGACTGGGACCGGCCGATCCTGGGTGACGACTTCGCCAAAGCGGCCGTGGCCCGAATCGACTACGACTGGGACGAACTCAAGGTCGCCAACCGATGGACGCCGCTGGTGACGGTACGGACTGCGCAGTTCGACGTGTGGACCTCCCAGTTTCTGGCCGCCCATCCCGAGGCCACCGTCATCCATGTCGGTTGCGGTCTGGACAGCCGGGTCTTCCGGCTGGACCCCGGCCCGGGCGTGCAGTGGTACGACGTCGACTATCCCGCGGTAATCGCGTTGCGGGAAAAGGTCTTTTCCGGATCGGCAGAACTACCACCTGGTGGCCACGCCCGCGACTGACCCGTCCTGGCTGGACCAGATCCCGGCCGACCGCCCGACGTTGCTGCTGGCCGAGGGCATCAGCATGTACCTGGCCGAAGACGACGGCGTGGCGCTGCTGCAACATGTCATCGACCGGTTCGGTACCGGCGAGATTCAGATCGACTACTACAGCCGGCTCGTCGTCCGGTCGCAGAAAACGCACCGCCTGCAACGGCAATCCGGCTCGACCCTGCACTGGGCCGTCAACAAGCCGTCTGAGGTCCTTGACCGCCTGTCCGGGGCCCGATTGGTCGACGGGGTGACGTTTTTCGACGCCAGCACGTTCGGCCGCGCGTCGGGAGTCTTCCGGTTGATGCGGCAGCTGGTCCGACCCCTGCCGCCGCTGCGCCGAACCTTCCAGTACCACCGCTACGCCTACGGACCGATCAGCTGACGCCACTTGTCACGTGCTGCTCGGCGACAGCGACCAGCAGTGAGCGAATGGCCTCGACCGATTTCTCCGGCGCCGGCCCGTGCGAGTGGTACTCGACGTTGAGCTGCTCGGCATAGATCTGGGTGAAGTAGATCTCGATGCCGGCGCTCACGGCGAAGTACAGCTCGCCGTGGGTGGTAGTCACCTCCACGCCTTCGGGGGTGCGCACCGGAGGCACTAAACCGTTGTCCGACAACAGGACAACGTCGGGCATGCCCGGCGCGTTGCCGACGTACTGCGGGCTGAAGTGCAGCCGGGACTGCTGGATCACACCCTCATCGAGGTCGGATTTGAACGTCGCCGCGATGTCGCGGGCAAGCTCGACCACGGTGGTCTTCTGGTTGATCTCGGCGAGGTAGGTGCCCAGCCCCACCGGGTTCGTGCATCCGGTCGCCGACACTGGCGGCGACAAGAAGTACCGCAGGTCGACGGTGTAGATGAACGGCACCGGGATGTTCAACCTGCCCCGCACCTGCCACTCCCCGATCAGGATCGCGGCGGACAACACCGAGTGCAGACCAATCTTCTCGGCGCGGCACAACTCGACGATCGCGTGCGTCTGGCCTTCGCTCAGTCGGCACGACACCATCGGAACACGCACTGGCGACGCAGGTTTCACCCCGGTGTCACCTCGCCGGGACGGCGGAAGGTCATAGGCGAACAGTGCCGGCATGAACCGCTCGATACCCGATCGCGGCCCCTTCTGGATACCCCGGTCAGCCAGCACGGTCTCGATCGACTCCGGTGCAGGTTGCGCGGTCACCGGACCGGTCTTTCCATTGGTGACCAGGTCGGTGTAGAACGACAGCAATTCCTCGATCAGGCCGTACATGTGATGACCGTCGGCAAGCGCGTGATGCACATAGAGCGTGGGATGCGCTTGCCCGTCGCGGATGAACAGCCGCAAGTGCACCAGTGACTCACCCTGGTCGAAATGCGGTGGCGGGTTGTCGGTTTGCGACGCGTCGACCTCCACCACTTCCAGCCCTGAGTGCATCAAGTCGTCGGCGACCAGTTCGTGGCGGCCGTCGGCACCTCGTTCGATGCGCGCGGTGAGCACCGGGTGCGCCTCGAGCAGAAGATCGAAGGCATCGGTCAAGGCGTCGACGTCGATAGGACCCTCGAGGTGAGCAGCGAGCCCCACGAAGTTGTGCGTCTCAGCGAGCATCTCCTCGCTGAGCGCCAGCTTGCGAATGACCGACGATGGAAACACGGTTGCCTTTCTAGCCTTGTCGAAATCTACGACAGGTCCACGAGTTCCATTTCGTCGCTGCCGGAGTCCATCTCGTCTGCGGCCAGCGCTTCCCGGATCAGCCCCAGCAAGTCTCGCGAGAACCCGTCGGCAAGCGACTGGACCGTAGCCGCGTCGACCCGCCGGCTGTCGTACCACCAGTCCAGGTGCAGCACGCCGGCCGTACGGAAGACCCGCAACTCTATTCCGTGTCCCAGGCCCGGAATCGCTTCGCGCACCGGCAATGCGGTGTCGGAGTCGAATCGGACCGCGACATCCTCGCCAACCGGCGGCAGATCGGGGATCGTGCCGATGTAGGAGAAGAAGATGTCGGCCGGAGCAGCAGCACCAAGCTGCCGCGCTGTCGGGGCATAAAGGTAACGCAACAGTCCATAGCCGATTCCGTAGTGCGGGACCGCAGTCAACGTGTTGTGCACGTCGTCGAGCAGCTGCTTGGCGCCGTCACCCTTGGCGCAGGTGAGCGCGATCGGATACACGGTGGTGAACCAGCCGACGGTCCGGCGTACGTCGACGTCGGGTTTGAGTACCGACCGACCCTCGCCACTGATGTCGACGGCGATGGTCCCGTCACCGATCTGGTGAGCGATCGTCCGGCCCAACGCGGCCAACAGCATTTCCTCGATCGGCACCCGCAGCCGTCGGCGGGCATCGTCGATCTCGGTCGTCTCCGCGACCGTCAGCGACGACGCGCTCCGGGCCAGATCCGGCAGGCCCGGAGCCCCGGCGGTCTGCTCCCTCGTCACGTTCAGCGTCGACGCGGTTGCCGTTTTGAGCCAGTAGTCGCGACTCTCCACGACAGCCGGGTGGACGGCCAACGCCGCGCAGCGCTGGGACCACTCGGTCCAGGGCGTCGTCACCGGTTGCAGCGCAATCTCTTCGCCGGCCAGTTGTTGCCCGAACGCGGTGAAGATATCGGTCAGCAGGATGTCGCGCGACGCGTTGTCAGCCACGATTGCCCGCACACTGATCGCGAGGTAGCAGGAGCCGCCCGGCACCCCACGGACATAGGTCGCGATCAGCGGGTTGGACGGATCCTGTTGGCGGACCACGTCAATCAGGGTCGACAGCAGCGCATCGCGTTCCTGCGGCGTGCTCGGTTTGATGTCCTCCGGTAGCGAGCGGGTGGCCAAGTCGGCGAAGTCACCGGGTTCACTGATCACCTGTTCCCAGGTACCCGCGCGTTCGACGAGTCGCAGCCGCAGCGCCTCGTGATGATTGCGAAGCGCGGTCAGCACCGCGCAGACGTCGTCGACCTGCACATCGGGACGCAGTTGCAGGATCAGCGGAACACGCCACTGCTCATGCTCACGCACCCCGTGCTCGAGGAAATAGGAGATGTTCGGCGGAACCGGCGGATGCGTCACGTCACCGGGTGCTGTGCGCGCCAGACCGCCGGCCGCGTAGCGAGCGGTCAGCGTCTTCGCAAGTGTGGCAACGGTTTGATTCTCGTACAGGTCCTGAGGGGTGAGGTCGAGACCTTCGTTGGCGGCGGTCATCGCGACGCTGATCGCAACCAGCGAGTCACCGCCCAGCTCGAAGAAGTTGGCTTTGCGGTCGACCGTGCCCAGACCCAGACACTGTCCCCAGATGCGCTGCAGGGCAGCCTCCATTGGCGACTGGCCGTTCTTGGCCGCCGGGCTTGCCTCAGTGGCGCCCGCCGCCGCGCCGTTGGTGGATGTGCCCTCGCCCGTCCACGTGGTGGCGCGGTGCTCGATCCAATGCCGTTGACGCTCAAAGGGATAGCCCGGCAGCGTGATCAGCTGCGCCGGCTGCCCGCCGCGTAGCGGCGACCAGTCGACTTCGACTCCCGCCGACCACAGCTGGCCGAGCGCAAGCAGAAACGCGTCCCGGTCGTCGCGGTTCTGCGCGTGATGGCGCATCAAGCGCACTGCGCGGTGGCCGTTCGACCACCCGGGATGCCGGCTCGCCGATGACGTCAGCGTGCCGCCGGGGCCGACCTCGACCAGGATCCGGTTCGGCTCGCCGAGCAAAACGCCGATCTCGTCGGAGAACCGGACCGTCGAGCGCACCTGTCGCGCCCACGTTGTCGGGTTGGTGGCCTCACTGGCGGCCAGCCAGGTCCCGGTCACGTTGGACAGCAACGGAATCTGTGGTTCGCGAAGCGTTTGGCGGGACAGGAAGCCGGTGAATTCCGGGATCATCGAATCCATCAGGCGCGAGTGGAACGCGTGCGACGTGCGGACCCGCCGGGCCACGATGCCTTTGTCGGTCAGGCGTTCGCTGAATTGGCGAATGCCCTCCTCGGATCCGGCGACGACGCAGCCGCCCGGCTCATTGATCGCGGCGATGTCGACCTCGCCGTTGAGGTACTCGCCAACCGCCTCGGGGCTCAGGGCCACCGCGACCATGACGCCACGCGGCGCCGCATGCATCAGGCGGGCGCGCATCGAGACCACCTTGATCGCCGTCTCGATGTCGAAGACCCCGGCAATGGTGCCCGCGACGTACTCGCCGATGCTGTGCCCGGCCAGGGCCGCCGGCTGGACACCGTAGCTCTCGACCAGCTTCGCCAGCGCGTACTCGACCGTGAACAAGGCCGGCTGGGTGCGGTCGGTGCGCTCCAGGTTGCGAGCGGTGCCCTCGAAGATCTCGGCGCGAAGGTCGACTCCGAGCTCCTCACCGAAGCCGGCCGCGCACTGGTCGAAGCGCTCGGCGAAAACCGGCTCGGCGTCATACAGCCCACGGGCCATCCCGATGTGCTGCGCCCCCTGGCCCGGGAACAGGAAGACGACCTGGTCTGAATTATCAGCATTGTGGCGGTCGCCTACGAATTCGCCGACGAAGACATTGTCGTTCTCGGCGGTCTCCAGCACGGTTATCGCGTGCTGCTCGTCGTTGACGACCGCGGCCATCCGGATCTTCTCTTTGCGGCGACGGCCGAGGGTGTAGGCGACGTCAGCCAGGCTCAGGTTGTCGTCGCCGGCGATTTCGGCGGCCAGCGATTTGCGTGACTGCTCCAGCGCGTCGGTGCTTCGCGCCGACATCAACAGCACCTGCGAGCCGGGCTTCGGCGCCGAAGCCGCCGCGACGACAGGCGCTTCCTCGAGCACAAGGTGTGCGTTGGTACCACCGACACCGAAGGAGCTGACCCCAGCACGCAGCACACCGTCCCATTCCCACGGGCCGTATTCACTGCGAACCTTGAAAGGTCCGCGGTCGAGGTACAGTTCGGGGTTCGGGCTGGTGTAGTGCAGCGTCGCGGGGATCGCGCGATGCTTGAGGCACAGAATCGCCTTGATTAGGCTGGCGATGCCGGCGGCGGATTCCAGGTGGCCGATATTCGACTTGACCGAGCCTATGAAACATGGAGCAGCACGGTCCTTCTCGGAAACCTCGAATGCCTGTCGCAGGCCCTCGATTTCGATCGGGTCACCCAGCGGTGTGCCGGTGCCGTGCGTCTCGACGTAGCTGATCTCCGACGAGTCGACCTCGGCGATCGCGTGCGCCTCGGCGATGACGTCGGCCTGGCCGGCCGCGGTGGGCGCAGCGTAGGTCATCTTCGTCGAGCCGTCGTTGTTCAAAGCCGAACCGCGGATCACCGCATGGATCCGGTCGCCGTCGTCGACGGCATCCTGGAGCGCCTTGAGCACCACCACCCCGACGCCGCTGCCGAAAATCGTGCCGTCGGAACGGGCGTCGAACGGCCGGCAGTGGCCGGTCGGCGACACCATCGAACCCGGGGCATACCAATAACCGACGTGATGCGGGATGCGCAGCGACGCACCGCCGGCCAGCGCCAGTTCGCACTCGCCGTTCAGGATGCTCTGGCAGGCCAGGTGCACGGCGACCAATGCCGACGAGCAGGCCGTCTGCACCGACAGTGCGGGACCGCGCAAGTTCAGCGCGTAGGCAACCTTGGTGGCCAGATAGTCCTTGTCGTTCTGCATCGACAGGTTGACCATGTCAAAGGTGATGCCTTGCCCCATCACCACATTGGGATCGTGGTTGGACATGATGTTGTGCAGCAGATAACCGCTGGTGGTACTGGTCGCGTAAACGCCGACCGAGCCCTCGATCTCGGCGGGGTCGTAGCCGGCGTCCTCGATCGCGTGAAACGCGGTCTGTAGGAAAAGCCGGTGCTGCGGATCGGTCGAGCGGGCTACCTGCGGAGTGAAGCCGAAGAAGTCAGCGTCGAACTCCTCGATGCCGTCCATCAACGCGGCACGCCGCACGTACGCGTGATTGGCCAGCGCCTTCTCGGGGATGCCTTCGGCCAGCAGGTCGTCTTCGGCCAGCGTGACGATCGACTCCTCGCCGCGGCGCAAGTTGTCCCAGAACGCCGACACCGTGTTGGCGCCGGGCAAGCGGGCCGCCATGCCGACCACCGCGATCGCGTTGGACGGCAGTTCACGGTTGCTGGTCACACTCGATCTCCTACCTTTCGCCGAGCCGCGGCGCGCTGCCGGGCTGCGGCGCGTTGCTTGGCTCTGTCACGAACCCCGCCGCCGCTGCCGGCCTTGTCATCGGTCTCAAGGCCCAGCTGCCGGATCAGGTCAATCGTCAGCGCGGTGAGCGAGGCCCCCTGCAGCAGCAGGGCCACTGGCGGTTCCACTCCGAAGTCGCCCCGAACAGTGTTGCGGATTCGCACCGCCATAAGCGAATCCATGCCCAGTTCGGTCAGCGGCTGATCGGCGTCGATCGTGCTGTCCTTCGGGTATCCCATGATGGCCAGGATGCGTGTGCCCAGTCGCCCGGTGACAACCCGGCTGG
>CAVXKX010000016.1:0-27332 GCA_963762535.1 uncultured Actinomycetota bacterium | reverse complement strand
GATGGCCAACGACACCACCTACGGCCTGGCCGCCACCGCCTACACCGAGAACCTCGGCGCGCGCCCACCGGATCGTCAAGCGCCTGAAGGCCGGCAGCGTACAGGTCACCTGCCAGTTGGTCTTCGACCATGACGTGCCGTTCGGCGGACACAAGCAATCCGGCGGGGACACGAATTCGGCAAAGAGGGCCTCGACATGTACATGAAGACCAAGTCGGTCTGGGCCCAGCTGTAAACACGTATCGTCTGCGCATGGCGCAGAATCTGGAGACCCGGCTGAACTCGTACTGGCCGACCGCCCTGTCGGTGTTCCGGGTGATGTTCGGCTTGTTGTTCCTCAGCCACGGCCTGTCTCGGTGATCGGCTGGCCGGCGGCGGGACATGTTGCGCCCTAGGTCAATGGCCGGATTTCTAGCCGGCTGGATCGAACTGGTCACCGGCGCGCTGATTACCGTCGGGCTGTTGACCCGGCCCGCCGCATTCCTGGCCTCCGGAGAGATGGCGTTCGCGATGTCACCGTCCACCTGCCGAACGGTTCTTCCGATCACCAACACGGTGAGGCGTCGGTGATGTACTGCTTCGCGTTCCTGCTGCTGGTTTTCACCGGCCCCGGCGCCTACGCATTAGACAGCCGGCGCCGAGGCCGCTTGCGGCGCTGAGCCTTACGCAGCGTGGCGAAGAACGCGCGGACGTCGTCGACGAACAACTCCGGCTGCTCGAATGCGGCGAAGTGCCCGCCGCGCGGCATCGTCGTCCAGTGCGTGATGTTGTAGGCCGCCTCGCACCAGCTTCGCGGCGTGCGCAGGATTTCCTTGGGAAATGACGGCACCCCGGTGGGCAACTCCACCCGGCCGTCGCTGATGACCTGTTGAAGCTCTCCCAGTACAGCCGGGCTGACGATGCACCGCTTGCCGGTGACCCAGTACATCATCACGTTGTCGAGCAATTCGTCGCGGCTGAACACGTTCTCGGGATGGCCGTCACAGTCGGACCAGCCCAGAACTTTTCGACGACCCACGCCAGCTGACCTACCGGCGAGTCGACCAGCCCGTAACCCAGCGTCTGCGGCCGGGTCGATTGTTGCTTTGAATAGCCGGTGCCCGACTTCCGGTGTTCGGCGTATGCGGCCAGGGCCTGTTGATCGTCCTGGTGAATTCGCCGGACCCGCTGCGGGTTCGGTTCGCCATCGGCATGTTCACGTGGATGCCCACGCAATGCCCGCCGTTACGGCCGATCTGGGTCGTCACCGCCGCACCCCAGTCGCCGCCCTGGGCTCCGTAGCGGTCGTAGCCGAGCCGGCCGGCCAGCGTCTCCCATGCCTCGGCGATCTTCTCCACGCCCCAGCCCGTGCCGGTGGGCTTGCCGGAAAACCCGTACCCGGGCAGCGACGGGCAGATCACGTGGAAGGCGTCTTGCGCGCGGCCCGACGGCGGGTTGACCAGCGGCTCGATCACCTTGTGGAACTCCACCACCGAGCCCGGCCAGCCGTGCGTCATGACCAGCGGCAGCGCGTCGTCGTGGGGCGAGCGCTGATGGATGAAATGGATGTCCAGCCCGTCGATTTCGGTGTGGTACTGATCGAAGTTGTTCAATGCGGCTTCCCGCGAGCGCCAGTCGTAGCCGTCGGCCCAATAACCGGCGAGCTCCTTGGTGTAGGCCAGCGGGATGCCCTGGGTCCAGTCGTCGACGGTCTCGGATCCGGCCATCGGGTGCGCGCCAAACGCTCCTTCAAGTCGTCGAGAACAGCAGCGGGGACGTCGATGCGGTACGGCCTGATTTCCGACATAGCCTTCATCATGCAGGCAGCCGATCAGGTGTCGAGGGCGAGGTCCTTGCGAAACCGTTTCATGCCGTCGACCTTCTGCGACAGCGTGGCGTCCGGCCCGAAGTAGAACATCCACGGCATGGTCAGGATCCCGGTGATGCCGGCGTCCTCCGCGCGCTGATAATGAGCGGTGGTGAATGCGTCGGTCAACGGCGTGAGGATCGTGTAATCGCGCATGTGCAAACCCTTTTCCGCCCGCAGCTGGCGAATCCGGTTGGCGGCTGTGATCGCCTGCTCGGTGTTGATCAGGTCGCCGATCCAGCCGTCGTATCGCGCCGCGCGGCGCAAAGCGATCTCGCTGAGCCCTCCGACATA
This sequence comes from uncultured Actinomycetota bacterium, assembly GCA_963762535.1. Lineage (GTDB taxonomy): Bacteria > Actinomycetota > Actinomycetes > Mycobacteriales > Mycobacteriaceae > Mycobacterium. The sequence continues at coordinate 25,192 of CAVXKX010000016.1, read as the reverse complement.
GATCGGTATCCGCGGCGGCGTGGGTTGCATCTCCAGCCGTGGCGTCTGATAGAACTCGCCGTCGAATTCCGTCCAGTCGGGCGACCACAACGTCCGCATCAGGTCGAGCATTTCGTCGGTGCGTTTGCCCCGCCTGGCGAACGGCTGCTCCATCAGATCGAACTCTTCTTCGCACCAGCCGACGCCGATGCCCAGCTCGACTCGACCGTCGGCCAGATACGCCGCTGTGCCAATGGCTTTCGCCGCCGAGTACGGATTGCGCATCGCCGGAATGTAGACCGTGGTGACGAACCGCAGCCGGGTCGTCACTTGCGCCAGCGCGCCGACCAGCACCCACGGGTCGGGCCATTCGGTGAAGGGCTGCCAGCGACGCTGGCCGTCCTTGGTGTAGGGGTAGGGGGTGTTAAGCGTTTCCAGGTTGACGATGTGATCCGGTATCGCCATGCCCTCATAGCCCAGTTCGTCGGCCGCTTTGGCGACCTCGATAATTTCCCGAGTGTCCGAGAAGGCACTGCTGACGTAGAACTTCACTCGGCAGCCCGGGCCCACGACGGGGTGATGAAGATGCCCTCGGCTTCGACCGTGACGCCCTCGGCATCGGAAAGATGGCCGGAGACAAAGGATTTGACGCCTTCGGTGCGCTCAACGGCGGCCTCGGCACGCAGCTTGCCGAGTGGTGTCCCGCGAACGAACCGCAGCGTGAGGGTTCCGGTGAACAGTGGTTTGGTCAGGCCGGCGCTGGCGGCCTCGCCGAGCACATGATCGAGGACCAGCGCACACACGCCGCCGTGCACCAGACCCGGCGGACCTTCGTAGGCTCCGTTGAGCGTGAAGTCACTCCAGCAGCGCGAAGCGTCATCGTCGTGCTGGATGGTCAGCGGAGGCGCGATCGCGTTGCGCAACCCGATCACCGCGTTGCCCCACACCACCGGCCGTCCCCCGACCGAGTAGCGCACTACCTGCGTCTCGTCCTGTTGCCTGCTGCGCAGGACGTCGGTTGCGGTGCGGATCGCAGCCCGGGCCGCGTCGATGGACTCGTGATCGGCATCGGTGCGCAGGGCCGCCGCAATCAGCTCGCGCACATCGTCGGTCAGCGGGCCATAGATCGCCGCGAGCCGATCATGTTCATCGGCGCTCATCACCTCATAGGGTTGACTCATTCGTCGAAGATCTTGCGCACCACCGCTTTTGCGCGCCGGGTCACCCGTAGATAGTTGTCCAGGAATTCGCCGCCGTCGCCGTTCTTGGCCCAGCCGGCGGCCACCGCGACGGTGTTGAGCAGGCGACCGGGCCCGGGTAGCTGGTCGGTCGGCTTGCCCCGAACCAGCACCAGGGCATTGCGGGCCCGGGTCGCGGTCAGCCACGCCTCCCGCAGCAGGTCCGCATCCTCGCCTGCGATCAGTCCGGCATCGGCGGCCGCGTCCAGGCTCTCCAGCGTCGAGGTGTTGTGCAGCGCCTCGACCTCGCTGGCGAAACGTAGCTGCAGCAGCTGCACGGTCCATTCGATATCGGCCAGTCCCCCGCGCCCCAGCTTGGTGTGGGTGGTCGGGTCAGCGCCGCGCGGAAGACGCTCGGAGTCGATGCGGGCCTTCATCCGCCGGATCTCGAGGACCGCTTCGGCGGATACCCCGCCGGAGGGGTAACGGGTCTTGTCGGCCATTTCCAGGAACCGCCGGCCCAGCTCCGCGTCGCCGGCGACCGCGTCGGCTCGCAGCAGCGCCTGGATCTCCCACGGCTCGGCCCACTGCTCGTAGTACGCCGCATAGGACGCGAGCGTGCGGACCAGCGGGCCGCTGCGGCCCTCGGGCCGCAGGTTGGCGTCGACCTCCAGCGGCGGGTCCGCGCTCGGGGTGCCCAGCAGCGCGCGGATCTGCTCGGCGATCGTGGCGGCCCAGCGCACCGCGTCGGAGTCCTGGACACCGTCGGCCGGCTCGCAGACGAACAGCACGTCGGCGTCGGAGCCGTAGCCCAGCTCGCGGCCGCCGAGCCGGCCCATCCCGATCACCGCGATCGCGGCCGGGGCCACTCCACTGTCGGGAAGGTTGGCCCGACTCACCGCGTCCAGCGCCGCCTGCAGCACCGCGACCCACACCTCGGTCAGCGCCGCGCACACATCGGTGACGTCGAGCATGCCCAGCAGGTCGGCCGATGCGATGCGGGCCAACTCACGGCGGCGCAGTGAGCGGGCGATCGCGATGGCACGAGCTGGGTCGCTCTGCCGGCCGGCCGAGGCCACCAACGCGCCTGCCACCGCGCCAGGCTCGACCTCGAGCAGCTTGGGCCCCGACGGCCCGTCGCTGTAGTTCTGCACCACTTCCGGCGCACGCATCAGCAGCTCCGGCACGTACGCCGAGGTGCCCAGCACATGCATCAATCGCTTGGCCACCGACGGCTTGTCGCGCAGCGTGGACAGATACCAGCGTTGCGAGATCATCACCTCGCTGATCCGGCGGTAGGCCAGCAGCCCGCCGTCGGGATCCGGGGTGTCGGAGAGCCAATCCAGCAGCCGGGGCAGCAGAACCGATTGCACCCGCCCGCGGCGGCCGCTCTGGTTGATCAACGCGGCGAGGTGGGTCAGCGCGCTGTGCGGGGATTCGTAGCCGAGGGCAGCCAGCTGCCGTTCGGCGGCCGCGGGCGTCATGCCCTGCGAGAACTCCAGGCCTTCTGGCGCAAGCGATTCCAGCAGCGGTTGGTAGAACAACTTGGCGTGCAACCGCGACACCCTCATGTGGTGGCGCTTCAACTCGTCGCGCAGCACTCCCAGCCTGTCGCGGCTGCCGTCGGGTCGCACATGAGCCGCCCGGGCCAGCCAGCGCAGCGCCTCGTCGTCCTCCGGCGCCGGCAGCATGTGAGTGCGTTTGAGGCGCTGCAGCTGCAGCCGATGTTCCAGCAGCCGGAGGAACTCGTAGGAGGCGGTGAGATTGGCCGTGTCGTCGCGACCGACGTACCCGCCGGCCCCCAGGGCGGCCAGCGCGTCGACCGTCGACGCCACATGCAGCGACTCGTCGGTGCGACCGTGGACGAGCTGCAAGAGCTGCACCGCGAACTCGACATCGCGCAGCCCGCCACTGCCGAGCTTGATCTCGCGATTCCGGACATCGGCGGGCACCAGTTGCTCCACCCGCCGCCGCATCGCCTGCACTTCCGGTACGAAATCCTTACGCTCGCAGGCGTTCCAGACCATCGGCATCAACGTGTCGATGTACTGCTTGCCCAGTTCCGCATCACCGGCAGCCGGCCGGGCTTTCAGCAGTGCCTGGAACTCCCACGTCTTGGCCCATTGCTGGTAGTAGGCGACATGCGATTCCAGGGTGCGGACCAGCTCGCCGTGGCGACCCTCCGGACGCAGTCCGGCATCGACTTGGAAAAAGGCATCCGAGGCCAGCCGCATCAGCTCCCCGGCGATTCTTGCGGACACCGGATCGGCCGGCTCGGCAACGAAGATCACGTCGACGTCGCTGACGTAATTCAGTTCGCGCGCACCGCATTTACCCATTGCGATGATCGCCAGTCGCGGGGGCGTGTCTTCTCCGCAGACATTGGCCTCGGCGACCGACAGAGCGGCTCCCAATGCGGCGTCGGCGAGGTCGGCCAGGTGCTCGCCCACCTCGCGGAAGGACAACACCGGCTCGTTCTCGACGGTCGGCGCGACGTCCATCGCGGCCAGCACGAGCAACCGGTTGCGGTACAGCGCGCGCAACCGCCATACCACCGACCCCGCGGCGGTTGGGGGTTCAGCGACACACTCGGTGAACAAGGCTCGCAGTTGTTCGGGCGACGGCAGCTTCACGTTGCCTTGCAACAGATGCCATGCCTGCGGATTGGCGACCAGATGATCGCCCAGCGCCAGCGACGACCCGAGGACGCCGAACAGCCGGCCGCGCAGGCGGCGGTCGGAGGCCAGTGCCTGGTTGAGCTCAGCCCACTTGTCACCAAGCGCCTCGGCCAGTCGGACAATCGCGGAGAGGGCGGCGTCAGCGTCCGGCGCGCGCGACAGCGACCACAGCACATCGATGTGTTCTTCGGTGTTCCAGCCGAGTCGCGCCAAGTTGGCGCTCGCGCGGTCGTCGACCAACCCGAGGCGGCCCAGGCTGGGGACCTTCGGCCGTTCCGTTACTGGCTGGTTCACGTCTTTGACGGTAGCGCAGATGTCTTTTGTTCTGGCTGCGTCCTAAACACTGGCGCCGGTCAAAGCGAGATGTAAGTCTTCAGCTCGTACGGCGTGACGTGACGGCGATAGTTGGCCCACTCGGTGCGCTTGTTACGCAGGAAGAAGTCGAAGACGTGCTCCCCCAGCGCTTCTGCGACGAGCTCGGAGCCCTCCATTGCCCGCAGCGCTTCGTCGAGGCTGGACGGCAATTCTCGGTAGCCCATCGCTCGGCGTTCGGTGGCGGTGAGGTCCCAGACGTTGTCTTCGGCCTGCGGGCCCAGGACGTAGCCCTTCTCGACTCCGCGCAGCCCGGCCGCCAGCAGCACGGCGAAGGCCAGATACGGGTTGCAGGCCGAATCGGGGCTGCGCACCTCGATACGTCGCGACGAGGTCTTGTTCGGGCTGTACATCGGGATGCGCACCAGCGCTGAGCGGTTGGCCGCGCCCCACGATGCCGCGGTGGGCGCTTCGCCGCCGAGCACCAGCCGCTTGTAGGAGTTGACCCACTGGTTGGTGACGGCGCTGATCTCGCTGGCGTGCTCGAGGATCCCGGCGATGAACGACTTGGCGACGTCGGAGAGTTGCAGCGGATCGTCCGGGCTGTGGAACGCGTTCACCTCGCCCTCGAACAGGCTCATGTGGGTATGCATGGCCGAACCGGGGTACTGGCCAAATGGCTTGGGCATGAACGTCGCCCGCGAACCCTCGTTCAGCGCGACCTCTTTGATGAGGTAGCGGAACGTCATCACGTTGTCGGCCATCGAGAGCGCGTCGGCGAAGCGTAGGTCGATCTCCTGCTGGCCCGGTGCGCCTTCGTGGTGGCTGAACTCCACCGAGATGCCCATGGACTCCAGCGCGTCGATGGCGTGGCGGCGGAAATTGGAGGCGGTGTGCACGGCCTGGTCGAAATAGCCGGCGTTGTCGGCCGGAACGGGCACCGATCCGTCTTCGGGGCCGGATTCCAGCAAAAAGAATTCGATTTCGGGATGCACGTAGCACGAGAAGCCCAGGTCGTTCGCCTTGCCCAGTTGACGGCGCAGCACATGGCGAGGGTCGGCCCACGACGGCGAGCCGTCGGGCATCTTGATGTCGCAGAACATCCGCGCCGAGTGGTGATGACCGCTGCGAGTGGTCCAGGGCAGCACCTGGAAGGTCGACGGATCGGGGTGTGCGACAGTGTCGGACTCCGAGACCCGGGCGAAGCCTTCGATGGACGACCCGTCGAAGCCGATGCCCTCTTCGAAGGCGCCCTCAAGCTCGGCGGGCGCGATCGCGACCGACTTGAGGAAACCGAGCACGTCGGTAAACCACAACCGGACGAATCGGATGTCCCGTTCCTCCAGCGTGCGGAGCACGAATTCCTTTTGTCGATCCATACCTGGAAGAGTATGCACGCGCCGTTAAGTTTGTGTTACCGGCACGGGCTTAACACCGTAAGTTTCCTGGCGCGACGCCGTCGACCAAGTAGCGGGTGACAGCGTCGTCGACACAGTCATTTCCGTTGAACGTCACCGTGTGCTGGGTGCCCTCGAACGTGATCAGGTCGGCGCCGAGTTGGTGGGCGAGATTGACGCCGGCTTGGTACGGCGTGGCCGGATCGTGAGTGGTCGACACGACGACGACCTTTCCCGGGGCCGTGGGTGCGGCCGGGTGCGGCGACGACGTCGCGGGCACCGGCCACAACGCGCACAGGTCGCGCGGCGCGTGACCGGTGAACGGCCCATAGGACGTGAATGGTGCGACCTGACGGATGCGCTGGTCGGCATCGGCCCACACCGCCGGGTCGGTCGGCTCGGCGGCATCGACGCAGCGGATCGCGTTGAAGGCGTCCTGGGAGCTGTTGTAGTGCCCCTTGTCGTCGCGTCCGTAGTATTCGTCGGCCAACGCCAGCAGGTCACCGGGATCGGTACCGCGTCGTAGACCGAGCAGGCCGCTGGTGAGGAATTTCCAGAGCTGCGGCGTGTAGAGCGCGTTGATGGTGCCGGTGATGGCGTCGGCGTAGCCGAGGGTGCGCCCTTCCGAGGTCCGGGCGGGCTTGGTCACCAGCGGATCGATCAACTGGTGGTAGCGCGCGACCCACTGGTTCGGGTCGGTGCCCAGCGGGCAGTCGGTCGAGTGGGCGCAGTCGGCGGCGTAGTCGTCGAACGCGGTCTGGAACCCGGCCTCCTGGTTGATCAGCTCGTCGATCGGGCCGACGCTCGGGTCGATCGCGCCGTCGAGCACCATCGCCCGGACGTGGTCGCCGAACCGCTCGACGTAGGCGGTCCCCAGTTCGGTGCCGTAGCTGTAGCCCAGGTAGTTGATCTGGTCGTCGCCGAGTGCTTGACGCACCGCATCCATGTCGCGTGCGGCGGACGCGGTCCCGACGTTTTCCAGGAACGCCGACCCATTCCGGGCCACGCAGCGCTGGGCGATCTGCCGATAAATTTGCTCGATGTGCGCGACACCCTGCGGGCTGTAGTCGACCATCGGCTCGCGCCGGTAAGCGTCGAACTCGGCGTCGGTCTGGCAGCGGACGCCGGGCGTGGAGTGGCCGACGCCGCGGGGGTCGAAACCGACCAGGTCGAAGCGGCGGCTGACTTCAGAGCCCGCGAGTTGGGTTCCCATCGTGGCGACCATGTCGACTGCCGATGCCCCGGGGCCGCCCGGGTTGACCAGCAGCGCTCCGATCCGCGGGCCAGTCGCCGGAACCCGGATCACTGCGAGTTGCACTTGCGCGCCAGCCGGATTCGCGTAGTCGACCGGTACCGCGACGACCCCGCATTGCGCGCTGGGCACGTCGCCGGAGCTCTTGATGACCTGGCTGCAGCTGCCCCAGTTCAACGGCGTCGAGGCGCCCGGCGTCGGCCCGGTGTCATATCCCGGGGCCGCCGTCGTCACCGGTGTCCAGGCCACGGCTGCCACGGCCGACAGCGACAAAGACAACAGCGCAGAGAACACGCCCCTCATGCGCCACATGGGGGCTAATCGTTGCATGCGTCGGCCACAGGGCGTGATCCCATTGGTCACACCTTGGTCTCGTTATTTACTGCGCAGATTGACGATTCGTCGCCGGACTAGCACTTCGCGCCTTTGGACGGCACGGTTCCGCTGAGCAGGTAGGCCGTCGCATAGTCGTCGATGCAGCTGTTGCCCTGAAAGACCACCGTGTGTTGGGTGCCGTCGAACGTGAGCAGGCCACCCTTGAGCTGTTTCGCCAAGTCGACGCCGGCTTGATAGGGCGTTGCCGGGTCGTGGGTGGTGGACACCACCAGCGTCGGCGTCAGGTCGGACACCGAGATGGCGTGCGGCTTACTGGTCGGCGGCACCGGCCAGAACGCACAGGTGCCCAGCGGGGCGTCGCCGGTGAACTTGCCGTAGTTCATGAATGGCGCGACCTCTCGCGAGCGGCGGTCTTCGTCGATGACCTTGGCCCGGTCCTTGACCGGCGGCTGGTCGACACAGTTGACCGCGACGCGGGCGTCGGTGGAATTGCTGTAGTGGCCCCGCTTGTCGCGACGCATGTAGAGGTCGGCCAACTCGAGCATCACGTCGCCCCGATGGTGGGACAGCTCGGTCAACCCGCTCGTCAGGTGGTGCCAGAAGGTCGGCGAATACAGCGCCATGATGGTGCCGATGATCGCGTCGCTGTAGCTCAGTCCGCGAGGATCTGCGGTTCGCGCCGGTTTGCTGCGCATCGGGTTGTTCTTGTCGACGAGTGGATAGACCAAATTGTGGTATGCGTCAACAGCTTTGGCCGGGTCGGTGCCCAGTGGGCAGGTCGGCGACTTCGCGCAGTCTTTCGCATAGTCGTTGAAGGCGTCCTGAAAACCCTTGGCCTGCCGCAGGTCTGATTCCACCGGATCAGCGTTGGGGTCGATCGCACCGTCGAGGATCATCGCCCGGATATTCCTCGGGAACGCCTCGGCATATGCGGCGCCGATCCGGGTGCCATAGGAGTAGCCCAGGAACGTCAGCTTGCTGTCGCCCAACGCTTCCCGGATGGTGTCCAGGTCGCGCGCCACGTTCTCGGTGCCGACGTTCGCCAGGAACTTCTTGCCCATCCTGGCGGCGCATCGAGCGACGTATTCCTTGGTCTCGTCCTCGATGTGAGCCACGCCGGCCGGGCTGTAGTCGATTTGCGTCTCGGTGCGCAACCGGTCGTTGTCTGCATCGGAGTTGCACCAGATCGCCGGACGTGACGTCGCCACCCCGCGCGGGTCGAATCCGACCAGGTCGAAGCGTTCCCTGATCTGCGCAGGCAGCGATTGGACAAGGCCCACGGCCGCCTCGATACCCGACTCTCCCGGGCCGCCGGGGTTGATGACCAACGAGCCGATCTTATCCCGGGTTGCGGGGAAACGGATCAGCCCGAGTGTCGTTGCGTCGCCGCCGCGGTGCCGGTAGTCGACAGGAACGGCAAGCTTGCCGCACTGCACGCCACCGGGCAGCTTGGCCGACGCGCCGCCGGATCCGGCGACCCGGCACGGCCCCCACTCCACCGGCTGACCGACCTTGGGACCGGCCAGCACCGCACGCCCCTTGACGACCTGAGTGCAGCCGGCCACGGTCACCGCGATCACCGCGATGACGGTCCAGAGCAGCATCATGCGCGCGAACTTGCCGCGGCGAGGGGTCCCCATGCCACACATGCTGCCATGCGTCGAAGGGGCGCCCGGGGCGCCGGGGCGTCTACCGTGTCGCGAGCAGCAGTTCTTCCATGCCGACCGCGAAGTCGTCGGCGAGGTCCCACACGTCCGGCAACAGCTCCGGGCAGGCAATGATCCCGACGTCGAGTTTGCCGGTCAGCGACATCACGGTGATATTGAGGCCCGAGCCGTGGAAGATCGGGCCCAGCGGATACATGGCCCTGACCTCGCTGCCCAGGAAATACAGCGGCTCCTGGGGGCCTGGCACGTTGGAGACCACCAGGTTGTGCACCGGCCGGCTCTTCGTGAGGCTGGTCCGGGCGTAGGCGCGCATCGCCATACCGAACACCGCGGGCGCCGCGAACTGTGACCAGTCCTGCAGGAGTGTGGCGCTGATTGCCGAACTATGCTGCTTGCCAACCGAATTGGCCTCGGCGATGGCCTTGATCCGCTCAGCCGGGTCGGCGATGTGGGTGTGCAGGCTGGCGAACATGCCTGAAACCTGGTTGCGCCCTGGCCGATCCGACTTTCCATGCACGGACACCGGCACCATCGCCACCAGCGGCGACTCCGGCAGTTCGCCGCGGTCGAGCAGAAAATGGCGCAGCACGCCGGAGACCAGAGCCATCACCACGTCGTTGACCTTGACGCCGAAGTGGTCCTTGACCTTCTTGATGTCATCGAGGTCCAACTGCGCGTAGGCGATGTTGCGGTGCCCGCTGATGCTGGCATTGAACGCGGTCCGCGGGGCCGCGAACGGTGTCGCCATCGTCTGGCCGATGCGAGCCCGCATCACGGTCTTGACCACCGTCGATGCGGTGCCGGTCAGCGCATTGGCCAAGCGCAGCGGCCGGGCCGCGAACTTGACCGCACCCGTCAACGCAATTTCGAAGTCGTTGGCGCCGCCGACGCCCTCCACCGGCTCCGGGGCAGGCGCGTCGGCCTCGGTGCTGCACAACTGCGACATCAGGTTGGCACCCGTCACGCCGTCCACACAGGCGTGGTGCACCTTCGTCATCACCGCCAGGCGGCCGCCCTGTTGCGCATCGGTGCCCGCCACGCCCTCGATCACCCACATCTCCCACAACGGACGGGTGCGATCCAGCGGCAACGAGGCGATATGCCCGCAGATCTCGGCCAGCTCGTTGCGACCCCCCGGCGGCGGTAGGCCGATCCGGTGCAGGTGCCGGCTGACGTCAAAGTTGTTGTCATCCACCCACACCGGATGGTCCAGATTGAACGCGCTGTCGGCCAGCTTTTCGCGGAACTGCGGCATCGCCTTGATACGCAATGCCAATTCGTCCTGGAGCCGGTCGAAGGTGTAGCCGCCCGGCATCGTCGACGTGTCGAGCTCCAGAATCGAGCAGACATGCAACGGCTGGGAGGGCGTTTCGAGGTAGAGGAAGCTGGCGTCAAGTCCGCTGAGGCGCTGCATTTGCCGATCGTATGTCCGCCGCCGAGAGGCGGCACCGGAATTGCCCGATGGGCCACAGTGTGAGGAAATCCACTGGGCGTGCTGCCCACAGGGCGGGCTGAAGTGGCACACTGGACAAGTCAGACGAACCCGGGGACCCATCGGGCCTCGAGGATCGAACCGACCACCACTAGGGACAACGATGTCTGAACACGCTGTTTATGGCGGCCAGTCTTCTGTGCACACCGCGCCACGGACCAAGACCCGGATTCACCACCTGCAGAAAATGAAGGCCGAAGGCCATAAGTGGGCAATGCTCACGGCCTACGACTACTCCACTGCCCGGATTTTCGACGACGCCGGCATCCCGGTGCTGCTGGTCGGCGATTCGGCGGCGAACGTCGTCTACGGCTACGACACGACCGTGCCGGTCTCGATCGACGAGCTGATTCCCCTGGTGCGTGGCGTCGTGCGCGGCGCCCCGCACGCCCTGGTGGTCGCGGACCTGCCGTTCGGTAGTTACGAGGCCGGCCCCGCCGCCGCGCTCGACGCCGCAATCCGCTTCATGAAGGAAGCCGGGGCGCACGCGGTGAAGCTGGAAGGCGGCGAGCGGGTCGCCCCGCAAATCGCAGCCCTGTCCGCCGCGGGCATACCGGTGATGGCCCACATCGGCTTCACCCCGCAGAGCGTCAACACCCTGGGCGGTTTCCGGGTACAGGGCCGCGGGGACGGCGCCGAGCAGACCATCCACGATGCGATCGCCGTCGCGGAGGCCGGTGCCTTCGCCGTGGTGATGGAGATGGTGCCGGCCGAGTTGGCCACCCAGATCACCGGCAAGCTGACCATCCCCACCGTCGGGATCGGCGCCGGCCGCAACTGCGACGCCCAGGTGCTGGTCTGGCAGGACATGGCCGGGCTCACCAGCGGCAAGACCGCCAAGTTCGTCAAGCGATTCGGCGACGTCGGCGGCGAATTGCACCGTGCGGCAACGGAGTATGCCGACGAGGTGGCATCGGGAACGTTCCCCGACGACGAGCACAGCTTCTGAACCGCTGGTTTGGCGGGCATCGCGGCGTGGCACGCTAGCGGCAATGTCCACCGGCGGCCCATCGCGCTATCTCGAGGTCGAGCGCAAGTTCGACGTCGACGCATCCACCCAGCCGCCGTCGTTTGACGGCCTCCCGGGAGTGGCCTGGGTAGAACACGCCGAGACGCAGGCACTGGAGGCTGTGTACTTCGACACCGATGCGCGTGATCTGGCGGCCAATCGAATCACGTTGCGCCGCCGAACCGGTGGCCTCGACGCGGGCTGGCATCTGAAGTTGCCGGCGGGCTCCGACGCCCGCACCGAGGTGCGGACGCCCCTGGGCAGCGGAGCGCCGGATCAGGTTCCAACCGAACTGCTGGATGTGGTGTTGGCCATCGTGCGTGATCGCCCGGTGAGTCCGGTGGCGCGTATCAGCACCACCAGGCAGGTACAGCTGCTCCACGGCGCCGACGACGGCGTCATCGCGGAGTTCTGCGACGACCAGGTCACCGCGGGCCGGGGTGCCGACGGCGGCACGGCCGAGCAGCGTTGGCGGGAGTGGGAACTCGAACTCGTCGGCGACGGCGCAGACGCCGAGCTGATGGACCGGGTGTGCGGCCGCCTGCTGGACGCCGGCGCCAGACCGGCCGCCCACGGGTCCAAGCTGGCGCGCGTGCTCGATACGTCGCCGGTTGGCCTACCGGCCGACCCGCTGCATCGGGCCCTGGCCGAAGAGATCGGCGAACTGCTGGCATCCGACCGCGCGGTACGGGCGGAGGCCGACGACGGGGTCCACCGAATGCGGGTGGCAGCCCGCAAGATCCGCAGTCTGCTGCAGGCGTCGCCGCATTCGTTCGGACTTGCCGACGACGCGCCGGTCATCGATGAACTGCGGGAGCTGGGCAATGTGCTGGGGGCCGCCCGCGACGCCGAGGTACTGGCCGACCGCTACCGCCGCGCTCTCGACGACGTGCCGCCGGACCTGGTCCGTGGACCCATTGAGGAACGTCTGGTTGGCGGTGCCGAGCAGCGCTACCGCGCTGGACTCCGACATGCGTTGTCCGCTATGCGCTTACCGCGCTACTTCCGTCTGCTCGACGCGCTGGACGAAGCGATCGCCGCGTCCCCGCCCACCGACCGCAAGGCTGCGCAGGCGGCCGTGGCTACGGCCGGTAAGAAGGTCCGCAAGGCGGCGAAAGCCGCGCGGCACGCTCACAACGCAGCCGATCGCGACGACGGAATCCACCGAATCCGTAAGCGCGCCAAACGTCTTCGCTATACCGCGGATGCCGTCGGCGCGAAAAAGGTATCCAGGCGCGCTAAAAAGCTGCAGTCGCTGCTCGGCGATCATCAGGACAGCGTGGTCAGCCGGAAGCATCTGAGCAAGCAGGCCGGGACCGCGCATGACGCGGGCGAGGACACCTTCACCTACGGAGTGCTCTATCAGCGCGAAGCCGATCTGGCGGTCGAGATCCGTCGGCAACTCGAGCCGAAGCTGGCCAAGCTGTACACAGCGGTGCGCAAGCTCTCGAGCTGACTCGGAAGGGCGGACGAGTTGGCCTGTAAGCCGGATTCTGTTCCGCGCTACCAGGTAACGCGGCGGCGACCATCCATCTGGACACACCGTTGCCGGGTGCCTCGAGCGGCCTACCCGCAGGCTCGGGCGAGCAACCCTCAAACACCTGCGCGACCGCACCGAGGTGCGGCCTTCTTGGCCTTGCTTCGGGTGGGGTTTGCCTAGCCACTCCGGTCACCCGGAGTGCTGGTGCGCTCTTACCGCACCGTTTCACCCTTACCACCGCGAGGGTGGCGGTTTGTTTTCTGTGGCACTTTCCCGCGAGTCACCTCGGATTGCCGTTAGCAATCACCCTGCTCTGCGAAGTCCGGACTTTCCTCGACTCGGCGCTATAAGAGCGCGAGCCGCGGCCGCCCAGCCAACTCGTCCGCGCTAACACCGTACTCGTTACAGAATTGGCAGGCCAGTACCGGTCTACGCGGCATGTAAGCGCGCAGTCGCCACCTTCACCGCGATTTCCATCTCGCTGATCTCCATCCGCGCAGGCGATCCCGGTGGTGGCGGCGCCCCTGACCGGTAAGTCATTCCTGTCGGTGTTGTGAATTCCGCTGTGTGCCTGTGCTTTTCGTCGACCTTTGGTTCGACGGTCCAGCCGGCCACCTCTTTGACGTAATTGCAGCGTTCGCACAGCCCGAGTCCGTTGACCGCGTTGGTCGGTCCGCCGGCCGCCCACCGCCGAGCATGGTCGAGATGGCGGATCGGTGCGTCGCAATACGGTGTGCGGCAGCGCTGATCCCGGAACCTGATGAATGACGCCAGGCCGCGGGGAAACAGCCTGGCCCTGGACTCCATCGCCACCAGAGCACCGGAGGCCGGGGACGCATAAAGCCGGCGCAGCGTAGCCCGCGACCGCTCGTCACCGACGGCGGCCGAGACCAAATCGCGCGCGACCGCCGCGGGGATGGGGCCGTAACCGCAGATCTCGGCGGGCGCGCCGGCATCGCCCAGCAGGCTCTCGTCGGAAAGCACCAGGTTGACCGCGATCGGGGTTGCCACTGCCGCACTGCGACCGGTGACTCGCTCCACCAACGCGTCGGCCATCACCTGGCCGCGCGAGCGCCCGTCCGCGCAGCTGTCGGCCGCTCGTCGCAGCGCCGCGTATACCGAGACTCCCTGCGCCACCGGCAATAACGCGGTCAGATACGTCATAGTGTCGGGCGCGGGCCGGATGCTCACCGTGCGTTCGGTTTCCGCTTTGGCGGCTCGGTCGACAACTGCCTGCGGGTCGAGCCGGTAGGCGATCGTCTTGGCCGCCGCCGCCACCCGTGCATCACCTAACCCGTCGAGGCTGGATGCGTCAGAACATAATTCGGCATCCAGCGCCCGTCGGTCCTCGACGTCCAGGCACGCGCTCTCGCGCACGATCAGGGTGGCCCGCCACTCCGTCAACACCCCGGCTTCCAATGCGGCCAGGGTGTGCGGCATCTCGTGCACCAGGGCTTTGGCGAAGCCCAGATGCCGGTTACCCCGCGCCGGCGAATCCCGTCGGGCCAGCGCGATCTCGCTGGCGACCCCGCGCCCCCGTCGTACGGCCGGCATGCCGGCGGCCGCCTCGGCAGCGCGCCGCGCCGCATCCAGAGTTGCCGCCGCCCGGGCCTGACCTGCTGCGGCGGCGCTCTTGACCCGCTCCAGCTCGGCAATGCGCTCGATGAGCGCCGATTCCGCCAGGTCAGGGTCGACCGATGCCAGAAGTTCGAACATACATTCGATACTAGCGCAGTCCACTGACACACTGGATCTCACGTTGCGGGCTTCCTTATCGTCTACTGAGTAGGCACCGGAAGGAGGTCTGAAGCGATGCCCTCAGACCCGTGGAGAAAGCGCGTCGACGCCGGCGACTGGGACGCCATCGCCGCCGCCGTCGACGACTTCGGCGGCGCGCTGCTACCCCGGCTGCTCACCCAAACCGAGGCGCGGCGGCTGCGCAACCTCTTCACCGACGACGATCTGTTCCGCTCCACGATCGACATGGGTCCCCGTCGCTACGGCTCCGGTCAGTACCGCTACTTTCACGCTCCCTATCCGGCGCCGATCGAGCAGCTCAAGCAGGCGCTGTATCCGCGACTGTTGCCCATCGCCCAGGACTGGTGGGCAAAGTTGGGCCGCGACGCACCCTGGCCCGACACGCTGCAGCAATGGCTGGGCATGTGCCACGGCGCCGGCCAGACCAAGTCGACCGCCCTGATGCTCAGGTACCGAACCGACGACTGGAACGCCCTGCATCGAGACCTGTACGGCGACTTGGTGTTTCCGCTTCAGGTGGTGATCAACCTAAGTGACCCCGCCACCGAGTACACCGGCGGCGAGTTCATGCTTGTCGAGCAACGTGCGCGGGCCCAGTCACGCGGCACGGCAACGCAATTGCCGCAGGGTCACGGTTACGTGTTCACCACCCGCGACCGGCCGGTGCGCTCTGCGCGCGGCTGGTCGGCTGCCGCGGTGCGGCACGGGATATCCGTTGTGCGGTCCGGCGAGCGTTACGCCCTCGGACTCATTTTTCACGACGCCGCCTGAAGCGACGAATCGCGGGCCAGCGCAATGGTTGCCGCCGTCATCGCCCCGACGGCCAACCCCAAGATCACCGCGCCGGCACCGCGGACCACCAGATGCTCGCCGAGTATCACGACACCCAGTAACACCGCCACGACCGGCTCGCCGACCAGCATGATCGGTACCGAGGCCTGTAACGCGCCGGCGTGAAAAGCCGACTGCTGCAAGACAGTAACCGTGACCGCGAGCGCCACCAGCAGATACGGCGCGGGCACCGTCATCAGTCCGTGCCAGCCATGTGCGGCCAGGCGGTGCGTGCTGACCTTCGTCAAGACCGCGACCATGCCCAGTAGCACCGCGACGGCGCTGGCCAGCAGCATGGCGCGGCGTCGACCAACCGCGCGGCGTGCGGCCAGCACGCAGACGACCACCACCGGCACCGAGGCGCCCAGTGCCACGCTCCAGGCGGGTACCGGCGCGCGGTAGTGACCTTCGCGCGGCTGGCCCACCAGAACAAAGACGGTCAATGCCGCCGTCAGCAACAGCGCCCAGCACCAATCGCGCGCCCGCACATGCTGATGGGAGAACCGCGCGCCCAGCGGCAGCACGAACAGCAGCGACGACACCAACAGTGGCTGCACCAGCAACAGTGAGCCGTGTGCCAACGCCAGCGCCTGGAACGCGTATCCGCCGATTGCACCCGCTGTTCCCGCCCACCAGGACGGCCGGCGGACCCACGACGTCACGATCGCGCCGCCGTTCGCCGTTTCGTCGGCTCCGGCTTGGATGGCGCGTTGCCGGACGACAATGCCCACCGCGGCGAACATGGCGGCCAGTAACGCCGATCCAATCGCCACGGCGTGCGACGCTAACCACTCCACGATGGGCCCACTACCCGGATGCCGTCGACCTCTAACCTAGATATCCGGTCTGATTGACCAGCCGGACCGACGACGCGCCGTCGGGATAGAACTCCGCGATACTCAACGACGCCAGATCCAGGTGCAACCGGTAAAGGATGCCCGGCCCGGCATCGAGCGCATCGCGCAGCAGCATCTTGATCGGGGTCACATGCGACACCACCAAAACCGTGCTGCCGCCGTGCTCGGCGATGATGCGGTCCCGCGCCCGCGAGACCCGCTGGTTGACGTGATCGAAGCTTTCCCCGTCGGGTGGTTCGATGCTGGTGTCCTGCAACCACTGTCGGTGCAGTTCAGGATCACGGTCGGCGGCTTCGGAGAACGTCAGCCCTTCCCATGCACCGAAATCCGTCTCGATCAGATCGTCGTCGACCGCGACGTCGAGCCCCAGCCGTTTCGCGGCCGCTGACGCGGTGTCCTGGCAACGCTGCAACGGGGAACTGATCACGGCCGCGATCCCGCCGCGCGCCCCGAGGTAACTGGCGGCGGCGTCGGCCTGCTGTCGGCCAAGCGTGGTCAGCGGCGGATTGCCGCGGCCCGAATAGCGCCGCTGCACCGATAGTTCGGTCTGGCCGTGCCGCAGCAGCAGCAGACGGGTCGCGGCACCGCGCGCGCCGGTCCAGCCGGGCGCCGACGGCGTCTCGGTGACGGTGGGTACCCGCGACGACTCGGGCGCCGCCGGCAGTTCGGCCGCGGCATCCATCGCCTCGTTGGCCAGCCGGTCGGCATGGGAGTTCTCGCCCCGCGGAATCCAGGTGTAGCTGATCCGATCGAATTGCGATGCCAGCGTTCGAGCTTGGGAGTGCAACTCGACCAGGTCGGGATGCTTGACCTTCCAGCGTCCGGACATCTGCTCGACGACCAGTTTGGAATCCATCGCCACCGCGACCTCGCTGGCGTGCAGTTTCGCCGCTTCTTCCAAACCCGCTATCAGACCCCGGTATTCGGCGACGTTGTTGGTGGCCCGCCCGATCGCCTGCTTGCTCTCGGCCAGCACGATCGACCGGTCGGCGCTCCATACCACCGACCCGTAGCCGGCCGGTCCCGGGTTGCCGCGCGATCCCCCGTCGGCCTCGACAACGACCTTCACCGGCTAGAAGCCTTGACCCGCAACAGGATCGCGCTGCATTCCGGGCAGCGCAGCACTTCGTCGTCAGCGGCCGCGGAGATCCGCGCCAGCTCGCCGCGATCGATCTCGATCCGGCACGCGCCGCAGCGCCCACCCTGCAGCAGCGCTGCCCCGGGTCCGCCGCCGGATCGCTGTCGTTCGTAGAGCGCCAACAGTTCCGGCCGTAATTCGGCTGTGAGTTCGTCTCGCCGCGACGAGTGAACACGGCGGTGGTGGCCGATATCGGCCAGCGTGGTGTCGAGAGCATGCTGTGCGGCGGCCAGATCGGATTCCAGCCCCTCGATCACGGTCGCCTCTGCAGCGTGCTGGTTTTGCAGTTGCTCGCGGTGCTCCATCACCTCGATCAGCGAATCCTCCAGGCTGGCCTGGCGGCGCTGTAAGGTTTCCAACTCGTGTTGCAGCTCCGACAACTGCTTGGAATCTGCCACCGATTGCAGCAGTGAGCGGTCCCGGTCCTCGCGCTGACGCACCCCGTCGATTTCCGACTCGAAACGCGAGACCTGGGTATTCAAGTCTTCCAACGCAATCTGAAGTGCGCCCAGCCGATCGGCGGCCGCGACTTGCTCGGCCTGGATGCGGTCGATCTCGGCACGCTCGGGCAGCCGGCTGGCCCGATGGTCCATCTTGGCCAACTCGGCGTCGAGCTCCGCAATTTCGAGCAGGCAGCGCTGCTGTGCGACTTCGGCTTTCATGCGTCGTCTCCCCCGCAAGCATTGTCGATGTTCCAGGGATCAGTGCGAATCGGGCACACCTCGACCGATAGCGCAGCACCGAACGCCGACCGCAACACATCGGCAGCCTGTTCGCACCATGGGAATTCACTGGCCCAGTGGGCGACGTCGATCAGGGCCACGTCGGAGGCGCGGCGGTGCTCGTCGGCCGGGTGGTGGCGCAGATCCGCCGTCACGTAGGCCTGCACATCGGCGGCCGCCGCGGCACCCAGCAGCGAGTCGCCCGCGCCGCCGCACACCGCGACGCGCGACACGATTCGTGTCCGGATCGCCCGCGGCCCGCACTCCCCACGACGTTTGCGGCAGCGCCGATTTGACCCGGGAGACGAACGCGCCCAGTGGTTCTGGACGCGATAGCGAACCGATGCGCCCCAGCCCGGCATTGCCGGGCAGCGGCTCCAACGCCACGACGTCGAACGCCGGCTCCTCGTACGGGTGCGCTTCACGCATCGCCGCAAGCACCTGATGCCGCACCCGTATGGACGCGACCACCTCGATCCGATCTTCGACCACTCGTTCCACCGAGCCGACGCTGCCGATTGCCGGCGTCGCGCCGTCCTCAGGGAGGAACTGGCCGGTGCCCGTGACGCTCCAGCCGCAGTGCGAATAGTCGCCGATGTGCCCGGCCCCGGCCGCAAAGATCGCCGCGCGCACGGCATCCGCGTTCTCCGGCGGCACGAAGATCACCCACTTGTCCAACTCCGGATGCGCCGGCGCGGGCTCCAGGACGGCCTCGACGGTCAACCCGAGCGCCTGCGCCAATGCATCGGACACACCCGGCGACGCGAGTCCGCGTTGGTGTGCGCGGTGAACAGCGAACGCCCAGAACGAATCAGGCGGTGGATCACGCCACCCTTGGCCGTGTCGGCGGCGACCGTGTCGACCCCGCGCAGCAGCAGCGGATGGTGTGCCAGCAGCAGGCCACCGTCGGGAACCGTGTCGACCACCGCCGCGGTGGCATCGACCGCGATGGTCACCGAACTCACGGCATCGTCGGGGTCACCGCAGACCAGACCGACCGAATCCCACGACTGCGCGAGCCCGGGCGGGTAGGCCGCGTCGAGCACCTCGATCACCGCGCCCAACCGGACCGTCATCGCGCCACCCCGCTGTCCGTGATCGCCTCGACGAGCACCGGCCATTCCGGCCGCACCGCGGCCCGCAGATACTCCCCTTCCAAGCCGACGAACGTGTCGCATCGTCGCACAGCAATTCCTTTGGCGTGCAGATGCTTTCGCATCAACGCGGCATCGCCGACAGTGAACAACACGAACGGGGCGACGCCATCGACGGTCTCGACCCCGGCCGCCCGCAGGCCAGCCACCATCGCGGCCCGCGTCGACGCCAGCTGCCGCGCGCCCGCCTCGGCTTCGCCTCGTGCCGCGGGGGCACAGCAAGCGGCGATGGCAGTCAACTGCAAGGTACCCATCGGCCAGTGCGGCCGGGTCGCGGTCAGCCGGGCCAACAGCTCCGGCGCCCCGAGCGCATAGCCGACCCGAAGCCCGGCCAGCGACCACGTCTTGGTCAGACTGCGCAACACCAGTACGTCGGGCATAGCAGCGTCGGCCAAGGATTCCGGCTCGCCGGGAACAGCGTCGGCGAACGCCTCGTCCACCACGACGATGCGGCCGGGCCGCCGCAGCGCCAGGATCTGTTCACGGGCGTGCAGCACCGCGGTCGGGTTGGTCGGGTTACCGACCACGACCAGGTCGGCCTCCTCGGGCACCCGCGCTCCGGCCAGTTCGAACGGCGGAGCCAACACCACGTGCTGCACGGCGACCCCGGCCGAGCGCAGTGCGACGTCGGGTTCGGTGAACGACGGCGCGATCAGCGCGGCCAACGTCGGGCGCAGGTTCGCCAGCAACGCGAATCCCTCGGCGGCTCCGGCCAGCAAGGCGACCTGATCCGCCGAACGTCCATGGCGGGCGGCGACGGCCTCAATTGCCGCCCGCTCGTCGTCGGCGCCGGGGTATCGCCCGAGGTCGGGAAGCCGGGCAGCCAACCGGTCCAGCAGCCAGCCGGGCGGCTGCGCCGCACGGACGTTGACGGCGAAATCGAGCATGCCGGGTTCGGCGGCCTGATCGCCGTGATAGCGCGCTGCAGCCAGTGGAATCGACGCGCTCGAATCCAGGCTGGCCACATCTGAAACAGTAACGACCGCCCCGCGGGCCCCGGTATCGGGACACGATCACCGGCAGTCGGCAGCATCGGTGGACAATAGGAACGTGACAGGCACGGTCTCCACTGCTGATTCACCTCAACTGGTGATCTTCGATCTCGACGGCACGCTCACCGACTCCGCGGAGGGCATCGTGTCCAGCTTCTGCCACGCACTCGACCAGATCGGCGCCCCCGTGCCCGCGGGCGATCTCGCCAGCAAGATCGTCGGGCCGCCGATGCATGTCACGTTCGAGGCCATGGGGCTCGGCGAACACGCCGACACCGCGATCGCCGCCTATCGTGCCGACTACAGCACCCGGGGCTGGGCCATCAACAGCCTCTTCGACGGGGTCGCCCTGTTGCTGTCCGACCTGCGCGCCGCGGGGGTGCGTCTGGCGGTGGCGACCTCCAAGGCCGAACCCACCGCGCGACGCATCCTGGCTCACTTCGGCCTCGACGGTCACTTCGAGGTGATCGCCGGCGCCAGCGTCGACGGCACTCGCGCCGCCAAGGCCGACGTGATCGCGCATGCGCTGGGGCAGCTGCAACCCTTGCCCGAGCGGGTGCTCATGGTCGGCGACCGCCGCCACGACGTCGAAGGCGCGACCGCGCACGGCATCGACGCGGTGGTGGTCGGCTGGGGTTACGGTCAGGCCGATTTCGCCGAGCCCGACCTCCCCGGCAGCGCAGTGCATGTGGCGACGGTCGACGAGTTGCGGAGGGCATTGGGTGTCTGACGCCAGATTGCACATCACCTTCGTGTGCACCGGCAACATCTGCCGGTCGCCGATGGCGGAGAAGATGTTCGCCCACCAGATCAGCGAGCGGGGACTGGACGACGCCGTGCGGGTCACCAGCGCGGGCACCGCCGGCTGGCATATCGGCAAGTCCGCCGACGAGCGGGCCAACCGGGTGCTGCGCGCACACGGCTACCCGACGGATCACATTGCCGCACAGCTCGACATCGACCACATCAACGCCGACCTGGTGATCGCGCTGGCCCGCAACCATGTGCCGCTGCTTCAGCAGCTGGGTGTCGACGCCGACCGGATCCGGATGCTGCGTTCCTTCGACCCCCGTTCCGGCGCTTACGTTCTCGACGTGGATGACCCGTACTACGGCGACAACCACGACTTCGAGATCACCTTCGCCGCGATCGAGGCGTCGTTGCCGGGGCTACACAGCTGGATCGACGAGCAACTCGCCCAGGACGGGTCCGGCTGATGCGCCGCCTGGCCTTCCTGCTGCGGCCGGGCTGGATCGCGCTGGCCGTCGTGGTGATCGCGTTCACCTACCTGTGCTTCAGTGTGCTGGCGCCGTGGCAGCTCGGAAAGAACACCAAAACGTCGCGAGAAAACGATCAGATCCAGCATTCCCTGACAACGGAGCCGGTGCCGCTGACAACGCTTCTGCCGCAGCAGGATTCGTCGGCGACCGACAGGCAGTGGCGCAGGGTGACGGCGACCGGGCATTACCTACCGGACAAGCAGGTAGTTGCCCGACTGCGGGTCGCCGAGGGTGATCCGGCGATGGAGGTGCTGCTGCCGTTCGTCGTCGATGGTGGTCCCACCGTGCTGGTCGACCGCGGCTACGTGCGGCCACTTCCGGGCTCGCGGGTACCGCCGATCACGCCACCGCCGACCGCAGCGGTGACCATCACGGCTCGCCTGCGCGATTCCGAAGGGCCGGTCCTGGATAAGAAGTCCTTCGTGAGTGATGGTGTGCGGCAGGTGTATTCGATCGACACCAGTCAGATCGCGACGTTGATCGGCACCCCGTTGACCGGTTCGTACCTGCAACTCGTCGACAACCAACCCGGTGGACTCGGTGTCATCGCGCTGCCTCACCTGGACGCGGGTCCGTTCCTGTCCTACGGCATCCAGTGGATCACGTTCGGCGTCATCGCCCCGATTCTGTTGGGCTACTTCGTGTATTCCGAGGTCCGGGCTCGCCGCGCCGACAGCGCGCGGGCACCGCAACCCGCGGACAAGGCGGCGCCGGTATCCGTCGAAGACAAGCTCACCGACCGCTACGGCCGGCGACGCTGATACCCCACGCAGGCCAGCACCAACGCGGCCGCCTGCACCGCCCGTGAAAGCCGGACGGCACGGCGTACATCGGCCGCCGTCGGCGGCGGGCCATCACCCAGAGCCGGTCGGATCTGCAACTCGTAGTGATACTGGGTCGGGCCGCCGAGTCGCACACCCAGGGCCCCGGCGAACGCCGCTTCGACAACCCCGGCGTTGGGGCTGGGGTGACGCCCCGCATCGCGGCGCCACGCCGCCAGCGCACGCAAAGGCGACCCGCCCACGACCGGCGCGCACAGCACGGCCAGCATAGCCGTCACCCGCGCCGGCAGATAGTTGACCGCGTCGTCCAATCGGGCTGCAGCCCAACCGAATAGGTCATACCGCGGCGAGCGGTGACCGATCATCGCATCCAGGGTGTTGATCGCACGATAACCGAGCACCGCGGGTACGCCGCCGGCCGCCGCCCACAGTAGCGGCGCCACTTGCGCGTCAGAGGTGTTCTCCGCCAACGATTCCACTGTCGCCCGGGTCAGCCCCGCGGCATCCAGCATCGCCGGGTCACGCCCGCACAATGACGGCAACAGCCGGCGGGCACCGTCGAGGTCATTGCGCTCCAGCAGCTCGCCCATCGCCGATCCGATGCGCGCCAGCGATGTTCCGCCCAGCGCGACCCAGGTTGCCGCCGCGGTCGCCATGACCGGCCCCCATGCACCGAGCCCGCGGGCCTGACGCTGCAGCGCAACGCTGGTCACGCTCACCGCGCCGACCAGAACAGCGAGGTGAAGCGCGCCAGCGGGCCGGCTGTCGCGGTAGGTGAACCGCTCCACCGACGCTGCCGCGGCGCCGAATCCCGCCACCGGATGACCCGCCGGCGGATCCGCCAGGACGAGGTCGGCGAGGTATCCCAACAGCACACCCACCAACCGGGTACGCCGCCTGGTGCCAAACACTCCGGCAGCGTCTCACACGTGGTCTACTCGGCTGATGGAGCCTCGCGGCCGAAAATGTCCCCGATGAAGCGACCCCTGACCCGGGTCGCTGACCTGCTGAATCCCGCCGCTGTGCTGTTACCCGCCGCGAACGTGATTATGCAACTGTCGCGGCCGGGAGTCGGTTACGGCGTCGTCGAGAGCCCGGTCGACAGCGGCAACGTCTACAAGCATCCTTTCAAACGGGCACGCACCACCGGAACGTATCTGGCCGTCGCGACGATCGGCACCGATTCTGACCGCGCGCTGATCCGCGCAGCGGTCGACACCGTCCACCGCCAGGTCCGGTCGACGGCGTCGAGTCCGGTGTCCTACAACGCATTTGATCCCGCGCTGCAGTTGTGGGTGGCCGCCTGTCTGTACCGCTACTTCGTCGATCAGCACGAGTACCTGCACGGCCCGCTTGACGAGGCCGCCGCCAACGCGGTGTATCTGGACGCACGACGACTGGGCACTACCTTGCAGGTGCCCGAGGCGATGTGGCCGCCAGACCGGGTCGCGTTCGACGAGTACTGGAAGCGGGCGGTGGAAGATCTGCGTATCGATCCCCCGGTTCGCGAGCACTTGCGCGGAGTCGCGGCGATGGCATTTCTGCCCTGGCCGCTGCGTGTGACCGCCGGACCCTTCAACCTGTTCGCCACGACAGGCTTTCTGCCCCCGGAGTTCCGCGCCATGATGCGGTTTGGGTGGTCAGAATCCCAGCAGCGGCGATTCGAGTGGTTGCTTACCGCCCTGCGGTTGGCCGACCGCCTGATTCCACATGGAGCATGGATCGTCGGTTATCGGCTCTACCTGTGGGATCTGCGCTTTCGCGCGCGCCGCGGCTGGCGGGCGGTGTAGCGCCTAGATGGTGATGGTGAGGGCGACCATGCCCAGAACGCCGATGATGGCCAACCAGAACCACGGCTGCAGCCAGACCGGTCCGGTTATGGCGTCGAAGTCCTTCGGCAAAATGTCGGTCTCGGTGCGCTCGGGAGTCATCTGCGAAGTCATGTATCAAGCATGGCTAATTAGGCAGACGAAGTAAATGTGGCGCTCGCCACCCTCCGCCTCGCGATGCGACCTGGGTCACACTTGAACGGCCTGCCCGCCCGTCCGCCCCCGCCCGCTGATCAGAAAGGAAAACCGTCATGGCTTTTCCCGCACTCAACCATGTCGCGGTGACCGTTCGCGACATGGCGGTCAGCGGCCCCTGGTATCGCCGGATCTTCGGCGCCGACCCGGTGCTCGACGAACGCACCGCCGCCGGTTTCCGGCACCTGGTGTGGATGCTGGACGGGGGCACCTTGTTCGGGATCCACCAGCACGAGCACCCGGCACCCGACGAGCGCTTCAGCGAGTTCCGGGTGGGCCTGGACCACGTCGGTTTCGGCTGCGCCAACCGGGCTGAGCTCGAGGCTTGGATGGACCGACTCGGTGAGCTCCGCATCCAGCACGGTGGAATCGTCGATGCGCCCTACGGTTCGGGGTTGAGCTTCCGCGATCCCGACGGCATCGCGTTAGAGTTCTTCGCACCTCCCGGAAAGTGAGCAACGTGAGCGCCCACCGCATTGCGCACATCCTGATCACCACCTCGGTGGCGCTGGTCAACGCGCCGATCAATCTCGCTCCCGCCTCCGCAGCTTCCTGTCCAGACATCGAGGTGACGTTCGCCCGCGCCACCACCGAGCCGCCCGGTATCGGCGTGGTCGGACAGCGTTTTGTCGATTCACTGCGCTCGCAGGTGGGGGGTAGGTCTATCGGGGTTTATTCGGTCAACTACCCCGCCTCGGAGGATTTCGTGCCATCTATCAACGCCGGCACTAGCGATGCGAGCGCTCACGTTGAGTCCATGATCGCGAACTGCCCCACCACCAAGATCGTGCTCGGGGGATACTCGCAAGGCGCGATGGTGATCGATCAGATCACCATCGCCCAATTCCCCATCGCGGGCTTTGTCCCCGCGGCG
>CAVXKX010000015.1:0-201374 GCA_963762535.1 uncultured Actinomycetota bacterium | reverse complement strand
CGGCACGAAAAAGCCCCGGGCGCGAGCCCGGGGCTTTTTCGTTTACACCGATAGTCGAACTACCGGTAGTCGGAGTAGCCGTAGTCGTCCAACGGCACCGCGGCACCAGTGGCCTGGCCGAAGTCCGGGCTGTAGTACTGATCCTCGTAGGACGGGATCGTGTACGCCGCAGCGCGGGCTGCTTCGGTGGGCGACACCTGGATGTCGCGGTAACGGGCGATGCCCGTACCGGCCGGGATCAGCTTTCCGATGATCACGTTCTCCTTCAGACCCATCAGCTTGTCGCTGCGGCAGTTGATCGCCGCATCGGTCAGCACCCGCGTGGTCTCCTGGAACGACGCCGCCGACAGCCACGAATCGGTGGCCAGCGACGCCTTGGTGATACCCATCAGCACCGGACGGCCGGCTGCGGGCTCGTTGCCCTCAGCGACCACCCGACGGTTCTCGGACTCGAACTCGCTGCGCTCGGTCAGCGAGCCGGGCAGGAACTCCGTCGACCCCGAATCGATGATCGTGACCCGACGCAGCATCTGGCGGACGATGACCTCGATGTGCTTGTCGTGGATCGACACACCCTGAGCGCGGTACACCTCCTGGACCTCGTTGACGAGGTGCACCTGCACCTCGCGCGGGCCCTGACGCGCAACACCTCGTGCGGGTCGGCGGAGCCTTCCATCAGCTGCTGCCCCACGACGACGTGATCGCCGTCGGTGAGCAGACGCTCGCTGCCGTCTTCGTGCTTGAAGACACGCAGCCGCTGACGCTTGGAGAGCTTGTCGTACACGACTTCTTCGCCACCGTCGTCGGGGACGATCGTCATCTTGTAGAACTTGTCGCTCTCCTCGAGGCGCACCCGTCCGGTGACGTCCGCGATCGGGGCCTTACCACGCGGAATGCGGGCCTCGAACAGCTCCTGCACGCGGGGCAGACCACCGGTGATGTCGTCGCCGACGCCACCCTGGTGGAACGTACGCATGGTCAGCTGCGTGCCGGGCTCACCGATGACTGCGCGGCGACGATCCGACGGCCTCACCGATGTCGACCAGCTTGCCGGTGGCCATCGAACGGCCGTAGCAGGTGGCGCAGACGCCGGTACCCGTGGTACAGGTCAGCACGGAGCGGACCTTCACCTGGGTGATGCCGGCCGCCAGCAGGGCGTCGATCGCCGGGTCGCCGAGGTCGTTGCCACGCTCGACGACCACGTTGCCGTGCCTCGTCGACCGCGTCGGTACGGCCAGGGTCCGGGCTACGCCGACGTTTCGACGTGCGGGTCACGGATCATCGACCGTCGGGCTGATGCTCGGCGAGGTCGACGATGACGCCACGCTCGGTCGTGCAGTCGTGCTCACGGACGATGACGTCCTGCGAGACGTCCACCAGACGACGGGTCAGGTAACCCGAGTCAGCGGTACGCAGCGCGGTGTCGGCCAGACCCTTACGAGCACCGTGGGTGTTGATGAAGTACTCCAGCACGGTCAGGCCCTCGCGGAACGAGGACTTGATCGGACGCGGGATGTACTCGCCCTTGGGGTTCGTCACCAGGCCCTTCATGCCGGCCAGGGTGCGGGTCTGGGTGAGGTTACCCGTCGCGCCGGACTTCACGATCGTCATGATCGGGTTGTCCTCGGGGTAGTCGCCTCCGAAGGGCCTTACCGACCTCTTCGGTGGCTTCCTGCCAGATCTCGACCAGGCCGTCTTTGCGCTCGGTGTTGTTGAGCGCGCCACGCTGGTACTTCTTTTCGATCGTGTCGGCTCGGCTTCGTAACTCGAGGATCTCCGCCTTCTTCGGCGGGACCAGCACGTCAGCCATCGACACGGTGACACCCGAACGGGTGGCCCAGTGGAATCCGGCGTCCTTGAGCTTGTCGACGGTCTGGGCGACCACGATCATCGGGTAGCGCTCGGCGAGATCGTTGATGATCGCCGCCTGCACCTTCTTGTGCTGCTGCTTGTTGACGAAGGGATACCCTTCGGCAGCAGCTCGTTGAAGATCACCCGACCCAGCGTCGTCTCCGCGATCCAGGAAAGGCCTGGCCGCCAACCGTTTTGACCGAACCGTTCGGTCTCGACCTCGACCGGGGGACGCAACTGCGTCAGCCGGATCTTGACCTTGGCCCGGACGCTCAGAGCGCCGCGGTCCAACGCCATGATGGCCTCGGCCGGCGAGCAGTACACCCCGAACTCCGGCTGATCCTTGGCGGCCGCAAGAATTCGCCGGTGTCACCGGGGATCTCGGTGGTCAGGAAGTACAGCCCGGTCACCATGTCCAGTCGCGGCATGGCCAGCGGCCGACCCGAAGCCGGCGACAGGATGTTGTTCGAGGACAGCATCAGGATGCGAGCCTCGGCCTGCGCCTCCGCACACAGCGGGAGGTGCACGGCCATCTGGTCACCGTCGAAGTCGGCGTTGAACGCCTCACACACCAACGGGTGCAGCTGAATAGCCTTGCCCTCCACCAGCTGTGGCTCGAACGCCTGAATACCCAACCGGTGCAGGGTAGGTGCACGGTTCAGCAGCACCGGGTGCTCGGCGATGACCTCTTCGAGGACATCCCACACCTGCGGACGCTGACGCTCGACCATGCGCTTGGCGCTCTTGATGTTCTGCGCGTGGTTGAGGTCGACCAGTCGCTTCATCACGAACGGCTTGAACAGCTCCAGTGCCATCAGCTTGGGCAGACCACACTGGTGCAGCTTGAGCTGCGGGCCGACCACGATGACCGAACGGCCCGAGTAGTCGACACGCTTACCGAGCAGGTTCTGACGGAACCGGCCCTGCTTACCCTTCAGCAGGTCCGACAGCGACTTGAGCGGGCGGTTGCCGGGCCCAGTAACAGGCCTGCCCCGGCGTCCATTATCGAACAGCGCGTCGACCGACTCCTGCAGCATCCGCTTCTCGTTGTTGACGATGATCTCGGGCGCACCGAGGTCGATCAGCCTCTTGAGCCGGTTGTTGCGGTTGATGACGCGGCGGTACAGGTCGTTGAGGTCGGAGGTCGCGAAACGGCCACCGTCGAGCTGAACCATCGGCCGCAGCTCCGGCGGGATCACCGGGACCGCGTCGAGCACCATGCCCATCGGCGAGTTCCGGTTGGTCGCGAACGCGGCGACAACCTTCAGACGCTTGAGCGCACGAAGCTTCTTCTGCCCCTTGCCGTTCTTGATCACGTCGCGCAGGTTCTCGGCCTCGGCGTCGACGTCGAAGGTCTCGATCAGCTTCTGGATCGACTCCGCGCCCATGGCACCGGTGAAGTACTCGCCGTACCGGTCGACGATCTCGCGGTAGAGGTTCTCGTCGACGATCAGCTGCTTGGGAGCCAGCTTGGTGAAGGTGGTCCAGATTTCCTCGAGCCGGTCCAGCTCACGCTGGGCGCGGTCACGCAGCTGACGCATCTCACGCTCGCCACCGTCGCGAACCTTGCGCCGCGCATCGGCTTTGGCGCCCTCGGCCTCCAACTCGGCCAGGTCGGCTTCCAGCTTCTGCGCACGCGCTTCCAGGTCGGCATCGCGCTGATCCTCGATCGCCTTGCGCTCGACCACCATCTCGGCCTCGAGAGTCGACAGCTCGTTGTGCCGCATCTCGTCGTCGACGGAGGTGATCACGTAGGCGGCGAAGTAGATGATTTTTTCGAGATCCTTCGGCGCCAGGTCGAGCAAGTAGCCCAACCGCGACGGGACACCTTTGAAGTACCAGATGTGCGTGACCGGCGCGGCCAGCTCGATGTGACCCATCCGCTCACGGCGCACCTTGGCACGAGTGACCTCGACGCCGCAGCGCTCACAGATGATGCCCTTGAAGCGGACGCGCTTGTACTTGCCGCAGTAGCACTCCCAGTCGCGAGTCGGTCCGAAGATCTTCTCGCAGAACAGGCCGTCCTTCTCGGGCTTCAACGTGCGGTAGTTGATCGTCTCCGGCTTCTTGACCTCGCCGTAGGACCAATTGCGGATGTCCTCTGCGGTGGCCAGGCCAATACGGAGTTCATCGAAGAAGTTGACGTCTAACACGTAACTCCCTTTCCCCTTGCGGGACTAGAAAACAATTTATGCGAGATCCTCAACAGAGGCAGATTCGTTGCGGGACAAGTTGATTCCCAGGTTCGCAGCAGCGCGTTCCAGGTCCTCGTCGTCGCCGTCGCGCATCTCGATGGCCGCGCCATCACTGGAGAGCACCTCGACGTTGAGGCACAGCGACTGCAGCTCTTTGAGAAGCACCTTGAACGATTCGGGAATGCCCGGCTCGGGGATGTTCTCGCCCTTGACGATCGCTTCGTACACCTTGACCCGCCCGACCGTGTCGTCGGACTTGATGGTCAACAGCTCCTGCAGCGTGTACGCCGCACCGTAGGCCTGCATGGCCCAGCACTCCATCTCGCCGAACCGCTGACCACCGAACTGCGCCTTACCGCCCAACGGCTGCTGGGTGATCATCGAGTACGGACCGGTGGAGCGGGCGTGGATCTTGTCGTCCACCAAGTGGTGCAGCTTCATGATGTACATGAAGCCCACCGTCACCGGGTACGGGAACGGCTCACCGCTGCGGCCGTCGAAGAGCATCGCCTTGCCGTCCTTGTTGACCAGCACGTCGCCGTCACGGTTGGGCAGCGTCGAGGCCAGCAGGCCCGTCAGCTCATCTTCCTTGGCGCCGTCGAACACCGGCGTCGCCACGATCGCACCCGGCTCCGAGGCGTGCAGATCTTGGGGCAGGTTCGCTGCCCACTCGGGAGAACCTTCGATGTTCCAGCCGGCCTTGGCGACCCACCCGAGGTGGGTTTCCAAGATCTGACCGATGTTCATCCGTCGCGGCACACCGTGCGTGTTCAGGATGATGTCCACCGGGGTGCCGTCCGGAAGGAATGGCATGTCCTCGGCCGGCAGGATCTTGCCGATGACGCCCTTGTTGCCGTGCCGTCCGGCCAGCTTGTCACCGTCGGAGATCTTGCGCTTCTGGGCGACGTAGACGCGGACCAGCTCGTTGACACCGGCCGGCAGCTCGTCGTCGTCCTCGCGCGAGAACACCCGGATGCCGATGACCTTGCCGGACTCACCGTGCGGCACCTTGAGCGACGTGTCGCGGACCTCGCGGGCCTTCTCACCGAAGATCGCGCGGAGCAGCCGCTCCTCCGGGGTCAGCTCGGTCTCACCCTTCGGGGTGACCTTGCCGACCAGGATGTCGCCGTCGCGAACCTCGGCGCCGATGCGGACGATGCCGCGCTCGTCGAGGTCAGCCAGCACCTCATCGGAGACGTTGGGGATGTCCCGCGTGATCTCCTCGGCACCCAGCTTGGTGTCGCGGGCGTCGATCTCGTGCTCCTCGATGTGAATCGAGGTGAGCACGTCCTCCTCAACCAGCCGGTTGGACAGGATGATCGCGTCCTCGTAGTTGTGACCTTCCCAGGGCATGATCGCGACCAGCAGGTTCTTGCCCAGCGCCATCTCACCGTTGTCGGTGCACGGCCCGTCGGCGATGACCTGACCGGACTCGACCCGCTCACCGGTGTCCACGATCGGACGCTGGTTGGCGCAGGTGCCGTGGTTGGACCGGGCGAACTTGCGCATCCGGTAGGTGTGCCGGGTGCCGTCGTCGGCCATCACGGTGATGTAGTCGGCGGACACCTCCTCGATCACCCCGGCCTTGTCGGCGACGACGACGTCACCGGCGTCGATCGCGGCGCGCAGCTCCATGCCGGTACCCACCAACGGCGCCTCGCTGCGCACCAGCGGAACCGCCTGGCGCTGCATGTTGGCGCCCATCAGGGCACGGTTGGCGTCGTCGTGCTCGAGGAACGGAATCATCGCGGTGGCCACCGAGACCATCTGGCGCGGCGAGACGTCCATGTAGTCGACCTCGGCCGAGGATACGTACTCGACCTCGCCGCCCTTGCGTCGAACCAGCACCCGGTCCTCGAGGAACCGGCCCTTCTCGTCGATCGGCGAGTTGGCCTGGGCGACGACGTGGCGGTCTTCCTCGTCGGCGGTCAGGTACTGGATCTCGTCGCTGACCACACCGTCGTTGACCTTGCGGTACGGCGTCTCGATGAAGCCGAACGGGTTGACCCGGGCATACACCGACAGCGACCCGATCAGACCGATGTTCGGGCCTTCCGGGGTCTCGATCGGACACATCCGGCCGTAGTGGCTGGGGTGCACGTCACGCACCTCGAGGCCGGCACGCTCACGGGACAGACCACCGGGGCCCAGCGCCGACAGGCGACGCTTGTGGGTCAGACCCGACAGTGGGTTGTTCTGGTCCATGAACTGCGAGAGCTGGCTGGTGCCGAAGAACTCCTTGATCGCGGCGACCACGGGCCGGATGTTGATCAGGGTCTGCGGCGTGATCGCCTCGACGTCCTGAGTCGTCATCCGCTCGCGGACCACGCGCTCCATCCGGGACATACCGACCCGGATCTGGTTCTGGATCAGCTCGCCAACCGTGCGCAGGCGACGGTTGCCGAAGTGGTCGATGTCGTCGGTCTCGACCGGCACCTCGACGCCGCCGGGGACGGTCATAACCGCGGGCTGGCCAGTCTGAGCGGCTTCGTGCAGGCGCACCAGGTACTCGACGGTCGCGACGACGTCTTCCTCGGTCAACGTGGTCGACGAGGTCTCGGCCGGCCGGGCGCTCAGGCCCAGCTTCTTGTTGATCTTGTAGCGACCGACGCGGGCCAGGTCGTAACGCTTCTCCTTGAAGAACAGGTTCTCCAGCAGGGTTTGCGCGGACTCCTTGGTCGGCGGCTCGCCCGGACGCAACCGGCGGTAGATCTCCAGCAGCGCCTCGTCGGGACCCGAGGTGGGATCACGCTCGAGTGTCTGCATCATGATCTCGGAGAAGCCGAAGCGCTCGCGGATCTGTTCGTTGCTCCAGCCCAGCGCCTTGAGCAGCACGGTGACGGCCTGGCGACGCTTGCGGTCGATGCGGACGCCGACGGTGTCGCGCTTGTCGATGTCGAACTCCAGCCAGGCACCCCGGCTCGGGATCACCTTGACGCTGTGCAGCACCTTCTCGGTGGACTTGTCGATGGTGTCGTCGAAGTACACACCGGGCGAGCGGACCAGCTGGCTGACCACCACACGCTCGGTCCCGTTGATGATGAACGTGCCCTTTTCGGTCATCATCGGGAAGTCACCCATGAACACCGTCTGGCTCTTGATCTCGCCGGTGTTGTTGTTGATGAACTCCGCGGTGACGAACAGCGGGGCCGCGTACGTCATGTCCTTGTCTTTGCACTCATCGACGGGGGCCTTGACCTCGTCGAATCGTGGGTCGGAGAAGGACAGCGACATCGAGCCCGAGAAATCCTCAATCGGCGAGAGCTCGTACAGCACCTCTTCGAGGCCACCTGTCGGGTTCTCGTCACCACGTCCGGCCGCAATTTCGCGCCAACGGGGAGCACCGATCAACCACTCGAACGAGTCGGTCTGCACGTCCAACAGGCCCGGAACCTCAAGAGGTTCGCGCAGCTTGGCGAACGAAACACGATCAGGAGCCCCGGGTACGGAACTGTTGGAGGAGGTAGAACTTAGAGGGGTTTTCTTGCTCTGGCGAGAGACTGCCAAGATGCATTCCTTCCAGCACCTCATGCGACTTAGAGATCCGGAGGCCACCGGAGCCGTTCGCCGCTATAACTTTGTCGGGTCGGCTGGCGGACGATCTGTCCGTTACTCACGCACGAAGCTAATTCGCTGTATCAGCGGTAGCTCAAGCTAGGACCACGCGGTCATGTGGCGGTGTGAGGTGGGCAGGAGGCAGCCAGCGCAACGTCCAACAATAGCGCAGGACGGCGCATTCCTCAACTACCCTGGTCGGGCCTCATTATCCTGCACGGGAAGGCGGCGCTGGCTGGCGATTCGAACTCCCGTGCATACATTCTGCCCAACAGAGTGACCCCTGCGGAGGTTTCCGTCAAGAGGTGACGCACCTTGTTTGTGGAACAGACTCCTTCCGGATACGGCCTCTCGCGCTGTCAGCGGCTGCGCTGCGTCGGGATGGATGCGGTGTCGGGGTCTTCGTAGCTGTGGGAGCCCCGCTTGTCATCTTCGAAGGACTGCAGGATCGCCTCTTGGGCGTCCTTGGGCAGCAGGTGCAGGTTCTCCCGGACCCGGGCCTGGCGGCGAGCGGCCGCCTTGCGCTCCGGCATCCCGGGGGTCGCGGTGATCTGCGGGGGCACACCCTCGACTTCATCGGTGCCGCCGTCGTGGTGGCCGGCCTCGAGGTGGGCCTGCTCCTCGGCCATGGTGGCCTCGTCCTTTTCCTCCGACATACCGATCGGGCCGATACGACGACCGTTGAGGAACTGTTTGACGACCGGCTCGTCACTGGTCAACAGCACCTCGCGGGGGCCGAACATGACCAGCTTGCGGCGGAACAGCATGCCCATGTTGTCGGGCACCGTGCGGGCGATGTTGATGTTGTGCGTCACGATCAGGATCGTGCAGTCGATCTGGGCGTTGATGTCGATCAGCAACTGAGACAGGTAAGCGGTACGGACCGGGTCCAGACCGGAGTCCGGCTCGTCACAGAGAATGATCTGCGGGTCGAGCACCAGCGAACGGGCCAGCCCGGCACGCTTGCGCATACCACCGGAAATCTCACCCGGGAACTTCTTCTCATCCCCGCCGAGACCCACCATCTCCAGCTTCTCCATGACGACGTCACGGATCTCGCTTTCCTTCTTCTTGGTGTGCTCACGCAACGGGAACGCGGTGTTGTCATAGAGGTTCATCGACCCGAACAGGGCGCCATCCTGGAACATCACCCCGAACAGGGTGCGGATGTCGTAGAGCTCCTTGGCCGAACATTCGGTGATGTCCGTGCCGTCGACGACGATCGAGCCCCGCTCGGGACGCAGCAGACCGATCAGCGACTTCAAGAAGACGGACTTACCCGTACCCGACGGGCCCAGCAGAACGCTGACCTCGCCCTCAGGGACCTCCATCGTGACGTCTTCCCAGATTCGCTGGGAACCGAAGGACTTCGTCAGTCCCTCAACCGAGATACCGATACCCACGCGAACCCTCCCGCTGACGTTGCTGATAGCAGCCCAAGCCCAGCTTGTGGCTTGAGTCACTGTAGCGCACAGGGAGGTCAGATTTGATCAGTCCTGCGGCGCCCAGTTTCCGTGAAATCCCATCGGTACGCGCTGCGGTAAGTGAACCGTGGCCACCTGTTCGCACGATTGCGCATCGAGCAGGAGCAGTTGGCCTTCGTCACGTCCGCGGTGGTAGCCGAAACCGATCAGGATTCCGTCGTCCTCAGACAAGCTAGCCGAACCGGCGCCCGGGCGCGGGATGAACGACATCTCACCGATCAGCAGCTGGGGGTCGAGCGGGGCGACCATGCTCGATCCGGTCGCATAGTCGTGCTTGTAGAGCGCCGACGACATTTTGGATCTGCCTGAGTCCACGAACCCTCCGTCGATGCCGATGGTGTAGCCGAAGCGATGCCGGCTGCCCAGCACGGTTTCGTTGATCCGGGGAAACTCCTGCGAGCGGTCGTCGCGGCATTCGCTGGTGACCGCTCCGGTGCCGAGGTTGATCGTCCAGCGGTCCAGGGTGGGCGTGACGCCACCCGGCCCGCGCCGGTCGCGGTCGAACATCCGCTCGTAGCGCACCACGTCGAGCACCAGCACTTCGTGGCCGTCGCGCATCTCGGAGTAGGCGTTGAGCGGGTGATAGAGGTAGCACGGTTCGATCTCGAACCACCGGACGTCGCTGTTGTTCCCCTCGCGTGGCATCACCCCGATGCGGGCCGGGTATTTCGGGTTCCAGGCGTAGGGCAGCTGGTAGGCCGGTTTTTCATTGCGGTTGAGCATTGCCGCGATGGGCCCGGGCACCGGAACCTGCCCGACCACGGCCTCGGCCACCAGGCGCGCCGGATGCCGCATCCACCTGGGCATCTTCTTGGGCAACACCTGTACGGGGTCCAGTGTCACCGGCAGGTCGTAGAGCACCACATATTTCTCCGTCAACGAGAAGTCGTGCATCATCGGCGACCCAGAGACCTCGATGTCGACCGTGCGTCGGACGTGGCCATCGGTGTCAATCACCGAGTACTGCACGTGTTTGCCGCGCGCGAAGGAGTAGGACACCGCGTGCAATTCGCCGGTCCGCGGGTCGCGATGCGGATGAGCGGCATACCCGCCGGACAGCGTGCCGTCGAAATCGCAGGGCCCGACCGTGTCGAGCTCGTCGGTGAGTTCGTAGTTGGCCACGCCGCCTTCGACGAGGGCCAGCGTCTTACCGGCGTGAGCCAGCACGTTGGTGTTCGCGCCGAGCGATTGCATCCCGGCGCGCAGGTTGGGTGCCGTCGTCGGCTCGCCGAGATGTGCTCGCACATGGGCGCTGCGGACCCAGCGGTTGCGATACCAGCCGGCCTTGCCGTCCTGCAGCGATACACCGTGCACCATGCCGTCGCCGGTGAACCAGTGGTAGGTGGCCGGATCGACTTCGGCGACCGGATTGGGCCCGTTGCGCAGGTAACGCCCGTCGAGGAAGTCCGGGATATGCCCGGTGACCGGGAGGTCGGTCGCAGTCACCTCCGCGCTGACCGGAGCGAGGAAATCGTCGAGATACGGGTTTGCGGGCACTTCGGTAACGGGTGCAACCATGGTGGCTCCTAGCAGCTATAACATTGATATGGCGTCGTTATGTCGATACTGCGCCGGTTGTGCCAAGATGTCAACCAATGAAGCCAGATACTCCGCAGAATGACCGCAACGTGCGTGCCGAGTTGCTGCGCGTTGCGGTCGACATGCTCAACCAGGACGGCCCTGACGGCCTGCAGACCCGCAAGATCGCCAGCGCCGCGGGGACGTCGACGATGGCGGTGTACACCTACTTCGGCGGCATGCCCGGGCTGATCGCCGCGGTTGCCGATGAAGGCCTCCGTCAGTTCGATGCGGCGATGACGATGCCGTCGACGACGGATCCGGTCGCTGACCTGATGGCGACCGGAATCGCGTACCGGCGCTACGCGATCGAACGTCCGCACATGTACCGCTTGATGTTCGGCAGCACCAGCGCGCACGGCATCAACGCCCCGGCGCACAACGTGCTGACGCTGACGCTGGCCGAGATCAACGACCACTACCCCAGCTTCGCCCATGTCGTCCGGGGTGTGCACCGGTCGATGCAGGCCGGGCGAATCGGCGGCTCACCCGATGACGACGCCTCGGTGGTGGCCACTGCCGCGCAATTCTGGGCCGCGATCCACGGCTTCGTCATGCTCGAGCTCGCCGGATCCTATGGCGAGCAGGGCAGCGCTGTGGGGCCGGTGCTGGCCGCAATGACGTCGAATCTGCTTGTCGCGCTGGGGGACTCGCCGGAGCTGGTCCGTAAGTCGCAGCAGGCGGCGGTCCAGCGCTAGATACACGAAACCCCGGAACCTGTTCGGCTCCGGGGTTTTCGCGAATCGACTACTTGACGGTGACGGTGGCGCCGGCGGCCTCGAGCTTGCTCTTGGCCTCCTCGGCAGCCTCCTTGGGGGCCTTCTCCAGAACCGGCTTGGGCGCGCCGTCGACGAGGTCCTTGGCCTCTTTCAGGCCGAGGCCCGAGACGATCTCACGCACCACCTTGATGACGCCGATCTTCTTGTCACCGGCGGCCTCGAGGATGACGTCGAATTCCGACTGCTCCTCGGCGGCCTCGGCGGGGGCGGCACCGGCGGCGGGGCCGGCGGCGGCAACGGCGACCGGGGCGGCCGCGGTGACCTCGAAGGTCTCTTCGAACTTCTTCACGAACTCCGAGAGCTCCAGCAAGGTGAGTTCCTTGAAGGCGTCGAGCAGTTCGTCAGTGGAGAGCTTGGACATGGTGTGGGTCCTTCCTGGGTGTTACGGGATTATTCGGTGGTTTCGGCCGGGGCCGCTGCTTCGGCCGGGGCCGCAGGTTCTTCGGCGGCTCGCTTCTCTTGCAGTGCCGCAGCAAGCCTGGCCACCTGCGAGGCGGGCGCGTTGAACAGCCCGGCCGCCTTGGACAGGTTGGCCTTCATCGCTCCGGCCAGCTTGGCGAGCAGCACCTCGCGCGATTCCAGGTCGGCGATGCGCTCGACTTCGGCGACGGTCAGCGCGCGACCGTCCATGTAGCCGCCCTTGATGACCAACGCCTTGTGGTCCTTGGCGAACTTCTTGATCGCCTTGGCGGCGTCAACGGCCTCGCCGCTGACGAACGCGATCGCGGTCGGCCCGACGAACAGCTCGTCGAGGCCTTCGACGCCGGCATCCGAGGCAGCCCGTTTGATCAGCGTGTTCTTGGCGACCGAGTAGGTCGCAGACCCGGCCAGCGAGCGGCGCAGCTCGGCCAGGTTGGCGACCGTCAGACCGCGATAATCGGTGATCACGGTCGCCGTTGAGCTCTTGAACTGCTCAGCGATGTCTGCAACGGCGGTGGCCTTGTCAGCCTGTGCCATGCATTCCTCCTTGGGTTCTCGGCCCGGGAATGACGAACGCCCCGACGCAGGAAGCGGTCGGGGCGTGATAGGTCTGCCTCGTCCTCCTGCGTGGGTCGCCGGGAATTCCCGGACCTTCAACCGATTGCTCGGTGACCGACGGTCTTCGGTGGATCGTCGACCACCATACCTGGGCCGTTGCGATCAGCCAAAACGGCGAGTCCGGCAGTCCCAGCCGTCACAGCTCTCCGACCATGTGCCATTTTGCCCGCCTCTGAGCGATTCCTTCGGCCCGTAGCGCTAACACGCGGCGGTGCATCCGGTGCTCGGTGCCGCGTGGCATCTCACCCGGCCCGTAGACGGCACGTCCCACTCGACGCACTCGTCCTCGACGCCTCTCCCAGCGCAGTGCGTCGGAGACCGATTTCGGCGCGGGGCTGGCAACACAAAAGCCGTGGTGTTCGACCATGCTGACCAGTTCGGTGATGGTCGCGGGACCGCAGAGGAACAGATGCCAGGTGAGGAGGTAGCGGAGTTCGATCCCGCGCAGGATTCTCATCGCCGGACGATGGCACGCCCGTCCGACAAGCCCGTCGGACATCGCGCCGTTCCCGCGTCGCCCCGCCGGAATCGCTCAGAGGCGGGCACATCGACACATGGTCAGAGCCAGTGACTCACGTGATGGATGAGACCAGCGCGGCCGCTCCGATCAGGCCGGCATCGCCGCCCAGGGCGGCCGGCACCACGTGTAGCCCGCGGATGAAGCTCAGGCCGGTGTAACCGGCCAGGGCCGCCTCCAGCGGGTCGAACAGCGTCCGGCCGGACTTGGCGACTCCCCCGCCGAGGACGACGAGGTCGAGGTCGCACACCGCGCCGACCGAGGCGATCATCGCTGCCAGCGCGGTGGCGCCGCGATGAAAGGCCTTCAGCGCCACCGGATCACCGCCTTCGGCCGCCTGCCCCAGCGCCAAGGCATCGGCGTTGGGCGGCCCGGTCCAACCGTTGGCCAGTGCCCACCGCGTCATCCATGGCCCGGATGCGACGGTCTCGACGCAGCCATGGCCGCCGCAGGAGCACCGCTGCCCGTCGAGCTCGACGACGACATGGCCGACGTGGCCGGCGTTACCGGTTCGCCCGTGATAGGGCTTGCCGTCCAATACCAGTCCGCCGCCGACGCCGGTCGAGACGACCATGCCGAGGACAAAGCGGGCGCCCCGGCCGGCGCCGCGCCAGTGCTCGCCGAGCGCCATGCAGACTCCGTCGCCGGCCAACACCACCGGCAGGTCGGGCATCGCCGCGGCGACCCGGTCGCGTAGTGGAAACGCTTGCCACGAGCTGACATTGATCGGGCTGACGGTGCCCGCGGTCGCGTCGACGGGGCCCGCGGAACCGATACCGACCGCGCGGATCGCGCCGCCGGCCACTGCCGCCGCATCGGCTATCATCCGTGCGACAACGCTCCAGACATCTTCGGCCGATTGACTTTTCGGCGTTGGCTCGACGGCTCTGTGCACCAACTCACCGGCCGGGTCGACGAGCCCGACAGCTATTTTGGTGCCACCGATGTCGAGCGCCAGGGTCAGCATCGGTGTCAGCGGACCGCGACGTTCACCGCTGGCGAGTACACCAATTGCCCGGCGCAACCCACCCGGACCAACGCCCACCATTCACCGGGCCGCACCCACACCGGCGGCCGCACATCGAAGGTGAGCTCGACGCAGCCGCGGGCCGCAACCACGGCGCCCACGGTGGCGGGCCCCATCCACTCCCAGGTACCCCACGGGCTGATCAGATGCGCCTGCAGATTCAACTCAGCACACGCGTCAGTGCCGACGGTGATGGCAATACGAGCCGATTCCCCCGCCGCGACCTCGACATCGGATGGGCCGTCGACCAGATAGAGCAGCCCATCGTCGTCGGCCCCGTCGATCGAGACCACGCAGACGTCTTCGACGATCTGACGCCAGGCCGGCGGGATGTCGTCGCCGGTGACCCGCAACTGCGCCCGGATCGGGTACAGGCCGGGTCTGACATCCGACGGGATTCGCAGCGTCACAGCCCGTTTCAGGTGCTCACCAGCCTCGAGCTCGAAGGGCAGCTCGTCAGGATCACTCGACCACCCGGGCGGGCACAGCACAGTGACGGCGCCGGTCAGCCGAGCGTCGGTGCAGTCGCTGGCGATGGTGAGATGCACCGTCGTGGTACCGGCGGTGGCCGACAACCGGTGCGGGTGCAGATGTGCCACGACGGGCAGCCCGCCCAACGGGGCGGGGCCGGTGTTGTGCAGCCAGTACCGCGCGTAAAGGGGTTGAGCCGCTTCGGCATTCGGGCCCAGCGCGGTCGGCCCGGATTCGATCAGGCGAGGTGCATCGAGGTGCGCGAGTTCGGTACTGATCTGGTAACCCCGCAAGCTGGTGGACCGGCGCCCGACGCGGCTCGTCCGGCCGAGGTGCTTCCAGCAGGTCCGCCGAGCGCAGTTCGGAGAAGTCGCCCAGCGGCGAACGTAGAACCGCATCGGCACTGCGGCCGTACGTTTCGACAAGTCGGATCGCCAGTGCCGCCGGGTTGGCGGGTTCAACGCTGTTGCGTGCCAACGGGTTCCCGGCGGGCTTCAACGCGGCGACGTGAACACCATCGGCAGGATCCACCTCGAGCAATGAGCCGGCCGAAGGCAATACGCCGGTTCCGCCGGATCTGGGTATGACCAGTAGTGGTTCGGAGAACTCGGCGCTGCGCGCCGGGATCGCGGCGTCTCGCCAGTCGCCGTTGCCGGCGGCGAAGGCGTAGTCGAAGGTGTGGGTCCAGTGTTGCAGCTGGAAGCTGGAACCGTCGGGCCCGGTGCGTCGCGGCTCGTCGATCCAGCCACGGGATGGCCAGCCGGTGCATGACCGCATCAACGCGGAATGCAGCGTTCCGTCGATGTCGACGGCGAAGCTGGGAACCCCGCGGTTGAATAACGCGACCGTTCGAGATTCGCTGTGTTGCAGGCCAGTTGGTGCATGCTGGTCGATCATGATTTCGGCGTCATCGAGGTCGGCGACCACCGCGGCCACCGCGGCGGTGAGCTCGGCGTCGTCGCGGGAGGCGATCACCAGCACCGGTAGGGCCGAGGGGTCGCGCAGGTCGGCGCCGGGAACCCAGCCGTCGGTCAAGGAGGCAGCTGCCGGCACCCACGCCACGGCCCGGCCAGTAGCCGTCAGCTGACGTTCGACCTCGGCGGCGTAGGCCGGATCGGCGACCGCCAGCAGCGCCTTGGTGAAGGCGTTCTGACCCGGTCCGCCGACCGCGATGCGGGCGTCGGGCAGGTTCGAGTCGACCCCGAGGCAGCCGTAGCGCGGCCGGTCCGCGCCGCTGCATGTCGCGGTGACTCCGGCCCGTGCCAACGCCACCATCAGTTCGCGCGCCAGCGGTCCCGACTCCGTCGGTGTCACCACCTCGGCCACGGAGATCGCCCGCGCGCCGTCGCGGTCGCGAACCCGAACAGCGGACGACAGCCCGAACCACCCGTAGGCCGCGTTGTCCAGTGTCCAGGGGTGGCGGGCGGAGTCTACGGCGTCAGACCCGTTGTGCAGCAAGGCGAATCCACGCCCGACGACGGCATCGCCGACCTCGCTGACTGGCATCGCTCCCGGCACCGGGCAGGGCCAGCGCAACCGCACCAGTTGATCGGCGTCGCGGAAGTCATCGATGGTGGTGCGGCAGTCGACCCGGTCGACGCCCTGCCACAGCGTCAGCGTTTGGGTGTAGCTCAGCAGGTTTGCGATCCGGCCGCGAACCGTGATCCGCTGCCCCACCGGACTGTGTTCGGCGGTGACCTTCGCGGCCGTGTCCGATGAGCCGACGACCGTGCCGTTGGGCACCAGATGCCACGGGCCTTCGCCTTCGCGCGGGTGCGCCGCGTACTCCTGGTAGACGGCCAGCTCATTGCCCACCCGCCCGGCGGCAATCAGCTCCTGACCGCTGTGCGTCAGCGATGACACCCCGCCGCCGCGCGCCGGGTCGACGACCAGGCGGTAGTGATCGTTTGCTATCTCGTTGCCGTACAACGGCTCCCACTGCGTCGATGCGGCCTCATCGACCACACGGTAGGCCCGCCAGCCCAAGGAGGGCACGTCGCGCGCCAGCCAGGTCAGCGTGTAGCCGGCGTCCTCGACCACCGCGGGAACCTCGATGCCATCCACGTCGACCAGCCGCACCCCGGCACCGACCGGTGCCTCGAGGTGCGCGGTGACGATGTCGGTTCGGTTGCGCACCAACGGATTCCACACCACAAGCGAGTCGCCGCCATCCACCGCGCCGGACAGCACTGCCAGGGACGTGTCCCGGACTGCTCGGCCCAGCTCCCAGGCTTGCCGCCATCCGGTCAACAGGTCCAGGTAGACCTGATCGGATTCCGATCCGGTGATCGCATCGTGGTGGGCGCCGTAGATCAACTGCAGCCACGCTTTGTCCAGCGCCGCCTGCGGATAGTCGGCGCCGGAGAGCAGCGCGGCGAACGCCGCGAACTTCTCGGCGGCCAGGACTGCGTGCTCGGCGGCCCGGTTGGCCAGCTTGGTGTCGATGTAGGAGACGTGGCAGCCGGTGTAGATCGGGTTCATGTCCCGCGTCTGCGGCGACGGGTGCCGGCCGCTGGCAGTCAGTTCGGCACGTACGGCGGCGAAGAACTCTTGCGGCAACGCGCAGACGAACCGCGGCCAGGTATACCGCGCGGCCCAGTCGCGGTGGATCTGGGTCACCCACTGGTTCGGTGGCGTGTAATCGGTGCCGACCGGCAACAGCACATTGCGCGTCAACGCGACCTTTTTCAGATCGCAGAACAGCCGGTAGGTGGCGTTCTCGGCGTCAGCCAGCGAGGCCGAATCGTCCATCCACCAGCCGGCTGAATAGTGCGCAGGCATGTAGTGGGTGAGCAGGCCGCGGCCCGACGGCGAGATCCACTCGAACTCACTGGAGAACTGCATGCCCTCGACGCCGCCGTCGCTGTGCGTCGGGCCCCACTGGTGGTGCGGCCCGCGCGCCCAGGCGCTCGAGGTCAGTCCGGCATCAGCCGCCATGCCGGGGAATTGCGGGTCGTGCCCGAAGACGTCGAGCTGCCAGGCGGTGGCAGGCTCGGCACCGAGCACGTCACGCTGAAAGCCGATGCCGTGCACCATACTTCGAATCGTCGTTTCCGGGCTGACCAGGTTGGTGCTCGGCTCGTTGTAGGTGCCGCCCATGACCTCGAGGCGGCCTTCGCGATGAGTCGTCGTAGTTCGGCGCGATCCTCCGGGTGGGTGTCCCAGTACGGCTTGAGGTAGTCGA
Organism: uncultured Actinomycetota bacterium; assembly: GCA_963762535.1. Taxonomy (GTDB): domain Bacteria; phylum Actinomycetota; class Actinomycetes; order Mycobacteriales; family Mycobacteriaceae; genus Mycobacterium. Next base: position 183,695 of record CAVXKX010000015.1, on the reverse strand, counting down.
CCTCGGCGAGCACGAACTTGTATTCAGCCTCGCTGGCGCGATCTTTCGAGATGCAACCCGATCAGCTCGAAGGCATTGGTCTGCCGGCAGCGCCCGGGCGGATCCTCCGTCCAGCCGCTGGTGTAGGCGCCCTGGGTGTTCCACCACACCGGGTCGTAGTGGAAGTGGCTGACCATGAACATCGTCCAGCCGGGTTCGGCGACGATGAACACGAAAGGGGCAACCGAATCCGCGACCAGCACCCGTCCCGCGCGGCGCTGCCCCGGCACCGGCCGTGTCACGCTCACCGGCACCTCGACGACATCGCGGCCGCTGGCCGACCCACGCAGCCCGTCGCCCTCGACCCGGACGTCCACCGACTCCGCGAACCCGGTCAGCGTCACCCGGACCAACTGCTGCGGCGCATCCGGCGGACCGACGAACAGTTCGGTCGACTCCGCGGAAATCACCGGCATTCCAGCACTTTACGGGCAGCGGTCCCGTCACTGACGGGAAACGTCGACGACGAGCGGGCGGTGATCCGAGATCGGCAACGTCGGAGTCCAAGCCCGAGTGGCAGTCAGCCGGCTGTCGTCGGTCAGAATGTGGTCGAGCTGGCGCTGTGGCTCGTCGATCGGAAAGGTCGGGGCGGTGGCAAGCGGCCGAAGTCGTGTCCAGCGCTGCGGTGCCGGCGGGGTCATGTTCAGGTCGCCCATCAGGACTCGCGGACCGGGGAAACCACGCAGATCACGGGTCAGCCGGCGCAGCTGCACCCGGTTCCAGCCGGGAACGAACGACAGGTGCGTATTGGCCACCGTCAGCGGGCCCAGGTCGGTGTCGAGCCGGGCCAGCACCGCGGCGCGGGGCTCTTCGTCGACAATCTGCACACGGTTCGGGCCGGGCAGATACATCGGGAACTTCGTCGGGATCCGCGGCAAACGCACCACCTGCCAGGTCGACGCCTCGAATCGGGACAGCAGCGCGATGCCGTAGCTGGCCGTTCCGGGTTGCTCGTCGCCGGTGGCCGCCATCCAGGTGGCGCCCGGCGTGCCCGAGATGGCGGCGACGAAGCGGTGGCTGACCGCGCCCATCGCCTCGGCCGCGACGGCGGTCAGATCGGCCATCGCCGACCGCGGCTGGTCGCAGTCGACCTCCTGCAACGCCAGCACGTCGGCGTCCAGTTCGCGCACGCAGTCGGCGAGTCGTCCGATGTCTACGCTGCCGTCGTCCTCCAGGCTGCGGGCGTGCAGGATGTTGAAGGTGGCCATCCGCATGGGTAATACCTACCCACCATGACGGCTGACGGATCATCTGTGTTCGCCCGCAACGACGAGCTGCGCGACGTGCTGCGGCGCGCGGCCGCGGCGTTCAACGAGAACGGGCCCGAGTTCGCGTTGGCGGGCAGCTACGCGCTGTGGGCGCATGGCGCCCCGGAGCCCGTGCACGACGTCGACTTCGTCGTCGCCGAGCCTGACGCCGAGGCGGCGGCGGCAACGCTGTCGGCCGCCGGCTTCGACCGTCGAGCGCACCCCGGAGAACTGGCTGTTCAAGGCCTGCTATCGCCGGCGCCGTCGTCGACGTGCTGCACCGGATCAACGGCGTGCCGGTCGACAAGGACTTGGTTCGTTCCGGTCAGGCGATGGAAGTGCTGGCCATTCCGGATGCCGGTGTTGTCCGCGACCGGGTGGTGATCCAGAAACTGCTGGCATTGCATGAGCACCACTGCGACTTCGGGGCGTTGCTGCCGGCCGTACGGGCAGTCCGCGAGCAGGTCGACTGGAAAGAAGTGCGGAAAAGGACCGCAGACAACGACTTCGCCGTGGCGTTTCTGCTGCTTGCCGATCGGCTTGGTATCACCGGTTAGGCGAAGCCGCGCGTTGCAGCCGTGCGCTCACCGCTCGCGCGGCGTCGATCACCTCCGGCGGTTCGAGTACCTCGAACGCAGCGCCCGGCATGGCGAAGTACAACAGCATCCGTTCAGGGTCGTCTCCGCCGGCGGTAACCACGCAGGCGTTGTCGCCGTCGGGTTCAATGGTGGCTGATGCAGACGAAAAGTGATGTGCCACAGTCGCTTTCGGCGCGCTATAGCGCACTCGTGCGGTGTAGCGGTACGGCGAGGCGCTGATCGCCTTCCCCACATACGACGCGGCGTCCGGCGCCGGGCGCGGCGTGAACGTGGACCCCCGTGCGCGCACCGCGGTCATTCGGTCGAGCCGCAAACTGCGCCAGTCGGTTCGGTCACGGTCGTAGGCGAGCAGATACCAGCGCCGTCCGGTGGTCACCAACTGGTAGGGCTCGAGCCGTCGCTGGGTGGTCGCGCCCGCCCGATCGGTGTAGTCGGCCTCGATATGTTCGTGGTCGCGGCAGGCCCGGGCCAGCGTCATCAAGACGTCTGGCCTCACCGGCGACTCCGCCTCAGGGGCAAGCGTGACCGTGGCCTCATGCACCGCCGAGACCTGCGAGCGCAGCCGGGCCGGCATCACCTGGTCAAGCTTGCTCAGCATTCGCACCGCCGATTCCGCGACACCGGCCACGCTCCCACCGGCGGCCAGCCGCAGACACACCGCCATCGCCACCGCCTCGTCCGCGTCGAGCAGCAACGGCGGCAGCGCTGCGCCGGCGCCAAGCTGGTAGCCGCCGCCGTGGCCTTTACTGGCCCGCACCGGATAGCCCAACTCCCGTAACCGCTCCACGTCGCGCCGCACGCTGCGGGTGGTGACGGCCAGGCGCTCGGCCAGCTCGTCACCCGTCCACACCCGCCGCGACTGAAGCAGGCCCAGTAGCTGCAGCACCCGCCCGGTCGTTTCGGCCATCACAACACTGTGCCGTACTTATAGGACAGAAACTGTCCGGTATTGCTGAAAGACTCGCCCCTGACCCCCAGAAAGGACTAGAGATGCCCGCTCTCGCCCCGCCCGTTACCGACGAACGCAGCGCCCTGCGTGAGTACCTCGCCTATCACCAGAGCGCATTCTTCGCGGTGTCCTACGGCCTGACCGACGAGCAGGCGCGGTTGACGCCGTGCAGAAGCGCGCTGTCGATCGGCGGGCTGGTCAAACACGTCACCGCGATGCAACGCAGCTGGATGACCCGCGTTTCGGCGGCACCGGACGCGCCACCGAAGGATCCCCGCCCGTTCGACGAGATCGCCAAGGAGTACGGCGATCAGCATGTGATGCGTGACGACGAGACGCTGGACGGTCTGCTGGCCGCGTTCCAGGCCGAGAACGCCGCGTCGCTGCGCCTGGTCGAGACCGCCGACCTGGATACGAAAGTTCCTGTCCCGCAAGAGATCCCGTGGTTTCCGAAGGGCATCAAAGACTGGTCGGTGCGCTGGGTGATCCTGCATGTGATCAACGAGCTGAACCGGCACTCCGGGCACGCCGACATCATCCGCGAAAGCATCGACGGTGCCACCATGTACGAATTGCTCGCTGCGCAGGAGGGCTGGTCGATCGACGGCTGGGTCCAACCGTGGAGCAAGAATGCAGACGCGTAGCGGCCTGGCTCGTCGCGATACCGACGACGGAACCGTCGACCTGTATTACGAAGACCTCGGCGACCCGGAACACCCGGCGGTGCTGTTGATCATGGGCCTGGGCGCTCAGCTGCCGATGTGGCCGGACGGCTTCTGCGCCAAGCTGGTCGACGCGGGATACCGGGTGATCCGCTTCGACCATCGCGACACCGGACTGTCGGCCAAGATGCACGGGATGCGCGCCGCGGGTTCGGTGTACCGGCGGGTCGGGCGCTATCTGGTCGGCCGTCGCAGCCAGGTGCCCTACACGCTGGTCGACATGACGCACGACGCCTTAGGGCTGCTCGATCACCTCGACATCGGCCGGGCGCACATCGTCGGCGCTTCGATGGGCGGGATGATCGCGCAGATCATGGCCGCCACCGAACCGGATCGCGTCGCGTCGCTGGCCATCGTCATGTCCACCACGGGTAAGCCGTTCTCCCGGCTGCCGGCCTGGCGGGTGATCCGGCTGGCCTTCAACGCGCCCGCCGACGACGCCACCGACGAAGAGAAGCTCGCGTTCGAGGTCCGCAACGTCGCGGTCTTCAACGGCCCCAACTTTCTGCCGCCGGAAGCCGAGCTTCGCCGCCGCGTCCAGCAGCTGGCCGAGCGGTCCACCTACCCGCCCGGCATGCTGCGCCAGTTCGACGCGGTGCTGGGCACCGGCAGCCTGCTGGGCTACGCCAAGGCGATCAGCGCGCCGACGGTGGTAGTTGCACGGCTCGCACGATCCGATGCTGCGGCCCCGCAACGGCCGGGCCGTCGCCGCCGCCATCCCGGGCGCCCGCTACGTGGTGATCGACGGCATGGGCCACGACCTGCCCGAACCGGTGTGGCGGCCGGTCGTCGAGACGTTGACCGAGAACTTCTCGCGCCGAACGTGCCGCCGTCCGGTGAGCGCCGGTTTTTTCCACAGTTGCAATTCGCGGTCTCGGCAGCGCGCCCGTGACCTGCATGATTCGGTACCGACCTGGGCGATTTGGGACACTGCACAGATGAGTTCCAACAACCACCGCGACGTTGCCAGGCTCGACCGGGTGCCGCTGCCGGTCGAGGCGGCCCGCATTGGCGTGACCGGTTGGCAGCTCACCCGCACCGCAGGCCGCATCCTGACCAAGCTGCCCGGCAAGGGCCCGCTGCAGCAAAAGGTCATCAGGCAGCTCCCCCAGACCTTCGCCGACCTGGGCCCCACCTACGTCAAGTTCGGCCAGATCATCGCCTCCAGCCCGGGAGCATTCGGTGAGCAGCTGTCGCGGGAATTCCGTGGCCTGCTCGACCGGGTGCCGCCGGCGAACACCAAGGAGGTGCACAAGCTATTCGCCGAGGAGCTCGGCGGCGACCCGTCGGAGCTGTTCGCCAGCTTCGACGAGGAGCCGTTCGCCTCGGCGTCGATCGCCCAGGTGCACTACGCCACGCTGCACACCGGCGAAGAGGTCGTCGTCAAGATCCAGCGGCCGGGTATCCGCCGCCGGGTGGCGGCCGACCTGCAGATCCTCAAGCGCTTCGCCCAAGCCGTCGAGCTGGCCAAGCTGGGCCGCCGGTTGTCCGCGCAGGATGTCGTCGCGGACTTCTCCGACAACCTGGCCGAGGAGCTCAGCTTCCGCCTCGAGGCGCAGTCGATGGAGGCCTGGGCGGCCCACCTGCAGGCGTCGCCGCTGGGCCGCAACATCCGGGTTCCCCAGGTGTACTGGGATCTGACCTCGGAGCGGGTGCTGACGATGGAGCGGGTGCAGGGCATCCGCATCGACGACGTCGCCGCGATCCGCAAGGCCGGCTTCGACGGCACCGAACTGGTCAAGGCGCTGCTGTTCAGCCTGTTCGAGGGCGGCCTGCGGCACGGCCTGTTCCACGGCGATCTGCACGCGGGCAATCTCTACGTCGACGACCAGGGCCGGATCGTGTTCTTCGATTTCGGCATCATGGGCCGCATCGATCCGCGGACCCGCTGGCTGCTGCGCGAGCTGGTGCACGCCCTGCTGGTGAAGAAGGACCACGCCGCGGCCGGCAAGATCGTGGTGCTGATGGGCGCCGTGGGCACCATGCGGCCCGAAGCCGAGGCCGCGAAGGACCTGGAGCGCTTCGCCACGCCGCTGACCATGCAAACACTCGGCGACATGTCCTACGCCGACATCGGCAAGCAGCTGTCCACGCTGGCCGACGCCTACGACGTCAAGCTGCCGCGGGAGCTGGTGTTGATCGGCAAGCAGTTCCTCTACGTCGAGCGCTACATGAAGCTGCTGGCCCCGAGGTGGCAGATGATGTCCGACCCGCAGCTCACCGGATACTTCGCCAACTTCATGGTCGAGGTCGCCCGCGAGCACAACGAGTCCGACATCGAAGTCTAAGAGGTCTCGCCACATGCAAATCCGCACCGGCACAGCGCGTTCCGGCGATCTGGACATCTACTACGAAGACATCGGCGAGCCGAGCGACCCGGCCGTCCTGCTGATCATGGGCCTGGGCTCGCAGCTGCTGCTGTGGCGCGACGGGTTCTGCGAAAAGCTGGTCGCCCAGGGCCTGCGGGTGATCCGCTACGACAACCGCGACGTCGGCCTGTCCACTAAGACCGAACGGCGCGGCAACAGCGAGTCGCTGATCCCCAGCATGGTCAAGTTCTGGTTGGGCATCCCCGGTAAAGCCGATTACCGGCTCGAAGACATGGCCGACGACGCCGCCGCGCTGCTCGACCATCTCGAGATCGACCGGGCCCACATCGTCGGCGCGTCGATGGGCGGCATGATCGCCCAGATCTTCGCGGCACGATTCCCGCAGCGCACCCGGTCGCTGGCGGTGATCTTCTCCAGCAACAACCAGGCATTTCTGCCGCCGCCCCACCCGAGCGCCCTGTTCGCGGTGTTGCGGGGCCCGGCGCCCAATGCGCCGATCGAGGTGATCGCCGACTACTCGGTGAAGGTCTGGCGCATCATCGGCAGCCCGCGCTATCCGGCCCCCGAGCAGCGGCTGCGCAACGAAGCCATTCAGGGCTACCAGCGCTGCTATTACCCGTGGGGCACGGCCCGGCACTTCAGCGCGATCATGGCCAGCGGCAGCCTGGCCCGCTACGACCGGCAGATCACCGCGCCGACCGTGGTGCTGCACGGCAAAGCCGACAAGCTGCAGCGACCGTTCGGCGGCCGGGTGATCGCCCGCACGATCCCGGGCGCTCGCCTGCGGCTGTTCGACGGCATGGGCCACGACTTGCCCGAGGAGCTGTGGGACGACATCATCGGCGAGCTGACCACGACGTTTGCCCAGGGCTGAGCCACAGTTTCTCGGATTCGGTCTGACCAGGCCGATCGACTAGCATGACTGAGGATCGCCGGGGGGCGGGCAGTCCCGACCCATGGCGGGCGGACACCATGAAAAATCCGGAAAGGCGCGTTGCCTAATGGCCGAAAAGCTACGACCGCATTTCGAAGACGTCCAGGCACACTACGACCTGTCCGACGAGTTCTTCCGGCTCTTCCTCGACCCGAGCCAGACCTACAGCTGCGCGTACTTCGAGCGCGAGGACATGACGCTGGAGGAAGCTCAGCAGGCCAAGGTCGACCTGGCCCTGGGCAAGCTCGGCCTGCAACCGGGCATGACGCTGCTGGATGTCGGCTGCGGGTGGGGCAGCACGATGCGCCGCGCCGTCGAGAAGTACGACGTGAACGTCATCGGCCTGACCCTGTCCAAGAACCAGGCCGTACACGTCCAGAAGACGCTGGACGCCATGGACAGCCCCCGCAGCAAGGAAGTCCGCTTGGCCGGCTGGGAGGAATTCAACGAGCCGGTGGACCGGATCGTGTCGATCGGCGCGTTCGAGCACTTCGGCCACGACCGTTACGACGACTTCTTCAAGATGGCCTACGACGCCCTGCCCGACGATGGCGTGATGCTGCTGCACACGATCACCGGCCTGACGTCCGCGCAGATGACCGAACGCGGCATGCCGTTGACGTTTGAGCTGGCCCGCTTCATGAAATTCATCATCACCGAGATCTTCCCCGGCGGCCGGTTGCCGTCGATCGAGATGGTCGAAGACCGCTCCTCCAACGGTGGTTTCAGGCTGACCCGGCGGCAGTCACTACAGCCGCATTACGCGAGGACGCTGGACTGTTGGGCCACCGCACTGGAGGCGCACAAGGACGAAGCCATCAAGATCCAGTCGCAAGAAATGTACGACCGCTACATGCACTATTTGACCGGTTGCGCTAAGGGATTCCGGGTGGGATATATCGATGTCAACCAATTCACCCTGGAGAAGTAGTCTCCACGGGCACAATGAACAGCGGTGAGTTGCGCTGGTAGACGGTAGAGCCGGGGTAGGGTGCTCTCGCGACCTGGGTGCGGATACTCCCCAGGCAGTAGGAAAGGGTTAACGAACGCTTATGGCTGAGAAGCAAGATGGTTCGATCCAGACGCGGACGCGCCCGGAGGACATCCAGGCGCACTACGACCTCTCCGACGACTTCTTCGGGCTGTTCCAGGACCCAACGCGGACCTACAGCAGCGCCTACTTCACCCGTGACGACCAGTCGCTGGAGGAGGCCCAGATCGCCAAGATCGACCTCAACCTCGACCAGTTGGACCTCAAGCCCGGCATGACGCTGCTGGACATCGGCTGCGGGTGGGGAACCACGATGCGCCGCGCGGTGGAGAAGTACGACGTCAACGTGATCGGTCTGACGTTGTCCAACAACCAGCACGCCCGCGCTCAGCAGGTCCTGGACGACCTGGACACCGACCGGTCACGCACGGTGCTGCTGCGCGGCTGGGAGGACTTCAGCGATCCCGTCGACCGGATCGTGTCCATCGAGGCGTTCGAGCACTTCGGCTTCGAGAACTACGACCACTACTTCAAGAACGCGTTCAACATCATGCCCGAGGACGGGCGGATGACGGTGCAGAGCAGTGTGGCCTATCACCCGTACGACCTGAACGCCCGCGGCAAGAAAATCACCTTCGAGATGGCGCGGTTCATCAAGTTCATTCTCACCGAGATCTTCCCCGGCGGTCGCCTGCCGTCCACCGGGATGATGGTCGAGCACGGCGAGAAGGCGGGTTTTATTGTGCCCGAACCGCTTTCGTTGCGGGAGAGCTACATCAAGACACTGCGGATCTGGGGCGACGCGCTCGAGGCCAACAAAGAAACGGCCATCGCAATCCAGTCCGAAGAGGTCTACGAGCGGTACATGAGGTACCTGCGCGGCTGCGAGCATTACTTCGCCGACGAAGTAATAGACGTCAGCCTGGTCACCTACCTGAAGCCGGGCGCCGCGGCCTGATCTTTTCGGCCTGAGTTTTCTGGCGTGCTGTCGGATTCCGGCTGCGCCGTTCGTCAGACGGGTAGAGAGTAGAACACCGGGTTCCGCTCACTACCGGAGGTGACGACGATGCAGTACCTCGCTTTGCTGTTCCGCCCAGAGCGGGACCTCACACCCGACGAGCAGGTCGCCGAGATGGCGGCCTACCAGAGCTTCCACGCCAAGGCCGGGACGGCGATCCGCGCCGGTGACGCGTTGTTACCGCCGGCCACCGGCGCCCGGGTCTCCGGCGGGCCCGACGCGCCGACGGTGACCGACGGCCCGTTCGCCGAGGCCGCCGAAATTGCCGGTGGCTACTACGTGTTCGAGGCCGAAAACCTCGACGACGCTCTGGAACTCGCGGGTGGGATACCCGCGGCCCGCTATGGCGCGGTCGAGGTCCGGCCGATCTACCACACCATCGACGACCAATGGTCGCGCTCGGACGCTCAGTGGCTGGCGCTGCTGCTCGAGCCGCCGGAAGGCGTCAACACGCCGGGCTCACCGGAATGGCAGGCCGAGGCGGCCCGTCACGGCGAGTTCGCCGCCGCCGCGGGCGCCCAGATCGCCGGCGGCGCAGCGTTGCACGAGCCCGCGACGGCGACCACCGTGCGTGTCCGCGACGGCGAGGTGTTGCTCACCGACGGCCCATTCGCGGAGAGCGCCGAGATCGCCACCGGGGTCTATCTGCTGTACGCCACTGACCGCGACGAGGCCGTCAAATTGGCGTCGATGATTCCGGCTTCCAATGTCGAGGTTCGGCAGCTGGCCGGGCTATCGGGGCTCTAACCAACGAATGGCCAACCTGGACGGCGTCTTTCGGCGGGAGTGGGGTCCGGCCGTGGCCGCGCTGGCCCGGTGGTCCGGTGATCTCACCGTCGCCGAAGACGCCGTTCAGGAGGCCTTCACCGAGGCGCTGCGGGCATGGCCGCGCGACGGCATCCCGGACAACCCCGGCGGTTGGGTGCTGACCGTGGCGCGCAACCGCGCCCGCGACCGGTTGCGTCGCGAGTCGCTGCGCCCGGGAAAGGAATTGGCGGCTGTGGTGGACCACATTCAGAGTCGGACCGAAGTCGACGTTTACCCGGTCCGCGATGACGAGCTGCGGATGATGTTCACCTGCGCGCATCCGGCACTGGACCGGTTGTCGCAGCTGGCGCTGACGTTGCGGCTGGTGTCCGGCCTGACCGTCGCCGAGATAGCCCGCGCGCTGCTGCAGAGCGAATCGGCTGTCGGGCAACGCATTACCCGAGCCAAAGCCAAGGTCCGGCATGCGAACATCCCGCTGCGGGTGCCGCCGGCCGAGTTGCTGCCGCAGCGCACGCCGCATGTGCTCAGCTGCATCTACTCGGTATTCACCGAGGGCTACTGGTCGACCGCCGGGCCGTCGGCGATCCGCGACGAGCTGTGCGACGAAGGGGTCCGGCTGGCCACTGAACTGTGCCGGCTGATGCCCACCGAGCTCGACGCCCATGCGCTGGCTGCCCTTGTGCTGCTGCATGATTCACGACGATCGACCCGGGTCGACGCCGACGGCGCATTGGTGCCCCTGGAGGAGCAGGACCGTAGCCGCTGGGACCGCGGCCGGATCGCGCGGGGCCTGGAGCGGCTCCGGCTGGCCCACGGGTCGACCGGTCCATACCTGCCGCAGGCGGTGATCGCCGCATTGCATGCCACCGCACCGTCCTGGGAGCAGACCGACTGGCGCACGATCTGCACGGCCTACGACCGACTCGCGGCAATGACGGATTCGCCGGTGGTGCGCGCGAACCGGGCCTTGGCGATAGGTTTCCGCGACGACCCGGACGCCGGGCTGGCGGCATTGGAGCAGGTCGCGCACGACCCGAGGCTCGCGCGATCCAACCTCATCGCTTCGGTACGCGCCGACCTGTTACGCCGGGCAGGACGCCACGACGATGCCCTCACCTGGTATCGAGAAGCGTTGGCGTCCAACGGTTCTGACCCGAGCCGCGACTATCTGCGCCGCCGGATCATCGAGTGCGGCGGATAGGGCATCACGAGCGGCTGCGGTGGCGCAATTCACCGTTGAGATACAGCGCCCGGCACGCTTGACGGGCGAGCTTGCCGCTAGTGGTTCGCGGGATGCTGCCGGCCGCGACCAGCAGCACCTCAGCCAGCGGCAGGCTGTGCCGACGTGATACCGCGGCGCGGACGTCATCGATGACCAGTTGGGGATCAGCCTTGCCCGACCCCGGTGCTCGTTCGGCGACGATCACGACGCGTTCGCCGACCTCATCGGCAGACGCACCCGGCACTTCGTCCGCCGGCACCGAAAACGCTGCCACATAACCTGATCGCACTTTCGGCGACGCTTCGGCCGCGGTGGCCTCGACGTCTTGCGGATAGTGGTTGCGGCCGTCGACGATGATCAGATCTTTGATCCGCCCGGTGATGTAAAGCTCCCCGTTGAGGTAGACGCCGAGATCCCCGGTCCGCAGCCAGGTGGCCTCGCTGGGCGCGCCGTCGGCATGGCTGCCGACCGACAGTCTGCGTTGCAGCTTGTTGCCGAACACCCGCTCGGTTTCCTCGGGGCGGGACCAATAGCCTCGCCCGATGTTGTTGCCGTGCAACCAGATTTCGCCGACCTCGCCATCGGTGAGCTCCGACTCGGTTTCAGTGTCGACGATGATGCCCCATTGGCTGCGGGCAATCCGACCGCACGACACCTGCGGAGATGGCGTTGGGGGCGTCGCGCGGCACCTGAACCGCACACCCGACACCCAACTGTTCCCGGTCGAGGTAGACGACGGTCGCCGCATCGCGGAGGTCGATGGTCGAGACGAACAGGGTCGCCTCAGCCATTCCGTAGGACGGTTTGATCGCCGTGCTCGGCAGCCCGTACGGGGCGAACGTCGCATTGAACTTCTCGATGGAGGCGATCTTCACCGGCTCCGAGCCGTTGATCAGCGACACCACGTTGGTCAGGTCGAGGTCTTCGCCGGCATCGGGACGCCCGCGATCGACGGCCAGCTCGAACGCGAAGTTCGGCGCCGCCGCGAACGTCGCGCCGTGCTTGGATTCGGCTGCCAACTGGCGGATCCACCGCTGCGGCCTGCGGACGAACGCGGCCGGCGACATCAGCGTGAGCTGGGTGCCGAACACGGCCACGCAGACGATCATCAGCAGGCCCATGTCGTGATACAGCGGCAACCAGCTGACACTGCGGATGTCCCAGTCGATCCCGGTCGAGATCACCATCTGCAGCACGTTGGTCCCGATTGCGCGGTGGGTAATCTCCACGCCGACCGGCGACCGGGTGGAGCCCGAGGTGTATTGCAAATAGGCAATGTCGTCGGTGCCCAGCGCAACCGGGGCGAAGGTGGCGCCGACCGAGTCGGGGACTTCGTCGATCGCGATGACGCGGGGTCTGCTGTCGCGCGGCAGCGATCGGACGAACTCCTGAACCGCCGCGGCCGCCGCTGCTGTGGTCAAAATCACCGACGGTTTGGCGTCGCCCAGCACCGCGTCGAGGCGCTCGGCGTGCCCGGGAAACTCCGGCGCGAAGAGCGGCACGGCGATGGCGCCGGCCTTGATCGCGGCGAAGAAGCCGACGATGTAGTCGATACCCTGCGGCGCCAAGATCGCCACCCGGTCACCCCGGGAGGTGATCTGCTGCAGACGAGCACCGATGGCCCGCAGCCGGGTGCCCAGCTCGCCCCAGGTCAGCTCGATCGCCGTGCCGTCGGCGTCGTGGGCATAGTCGAGAAAGCGGTACGCGATGGCATCGCCGATGTCGTCGATGTGGCGGTCCAGCAAGCTCACCACGTTGACGCCCTCTGGCAGGACGATTTCGCCGTCCGCATCGAGGTAGTCACTCAACTGCGGCCGGTTCAACCGACCGCCGTCGTCGTCTGGGGTAGCACGCATCAAGGGATTCTATGAGATTGGGGTTCAATTGGCCGCGAGCGAGTGGCCGCGACGGGCCTCGCGTCGCTTACGCCTCGGCGACGTTGCGGGTGACCGCCGGGTCCACCGGGATGCCCGGGCCGGTGGTCGTGGAGACCGTGATCTTCTTCAGGTAGCGCCCTTTGGACGACGACGGCTTGTGTCGCAGCACCTCGTCGATCGCCGCGCCGTAGTTTTCGGCCAGCGCCTTCTCGTCGAAGGACGCCTTGCCGATCACGAAGTGCAGGTTGGCCTGCTTGTCGGCGCGGAAGTTGATCTTCCCGCCCTTGATGTCGGACACCGCTTTGGCGATGTCCGGGGTGACGGTACCGGTCTTGGGGTTCGGCATCAGGCCACGCGGCCCGAGGATGCGGGCGATCCGGCCGACCTTGGCCATCTGGTCGGGGGTCGCGATGGCTGCGTCGAAGTCGAGGAAGCCGCCCTGGATCTTCTCGATCAGGTCGTCGCTGCCGACGACGTCAGCTCCGGCCGCCGTTGCCTCGTCGGCCTTTTCGCCGACGGCGAAGACCGCGACGCGGGCGGTCTTACCGGTGCCGTGCGGGAGGTTGACCGTGCCACGGACCATCTGGTCGGCCTTGCGCGGGTCCACTCCGAGCCGGATCGCGACCTCGACGGTCGAGTCCTGCTTGGCCGACGAGGTCTCCTTGGCCAACTTGGCGGCCTGCAGCGGCGTGTACAGCGCGTCGCGGTCGATCTTCTCGAGGGCCGCGCGATATGCCTTGCTGTTCTTGCTCATTCGTTCATCCAATCTGAGGTGTTGGTTCGTGGTCAAAGTCGGGCCGAAGCTGGCCCTCCCACGGATGCGTATTCAGTTGTGGGCCGAGACTATTGGACCGTGATACCCATCGACCGGGCGGTCCCGGCAATGATCTTGGCGGCCGCGTCGATGTCGTTGGCGTTGAGGTCGGCCTTCTTCGTCTCGGCGATCTCGCGCACCTGGTCCCAGGTGACCTGGGCGACCTTGGTCTTGTGCGGCTCGGCCGAGCCCTTGTCCACCTTGGCGGCCTTGAGCAGCAGGCGGGCAGCCGGCGGCGTCTTGAGCGCGAAGGTGAAGCTGCGGTCCTCGTAGACGGTGATCTCCACCGGGACCACGTCGCCGCGCTGGCTTTCCGTCGCGGCGTTGTAGGCCTTGCAGAATTCCATGATGTTGACGCCGTGCTGGCCGAGCGCCGGACCGACCGGCGGGGCCGGGTTGGCCGCACCGGCTTGGATCTGCAGCTTGATCAGCCCGATGACCTTCTTTTTCGGGGCCATGAGTGTTGGTGTTCCTTCCTCGTTCTAAAGCTTGTCCGGCTACTAAATCTTCGAGACCTGGGTGAAGCCCAGTTCCACAGGTGTTTCGCGGCCGAAGATGGACACCAGCACCTTGAGTTTCTGCTGTTCGGCGTTGACCTCGTTGATCGTCGCCGGCAGCGTGGCGAACGGCCCGTCCATGACGGTGACCGACTCGCCGACCTCGTAGTCCACTTCGACCACGGGACGTTCCAGGCCGCCTTCGCTGACCGCGCTCGCGCTGCTCGCAGCGCCCTTGGCGGGCTTTTTGGCGGCCCCCTGCGGCAGCAGGAACTTGACCACGTCGTCGAGCCGCAGCGCCGACGGACGCGACGTCGCGCCGACGAACCCGGTGACGCCCGGGGTGTTGCGCACCGCCGACCACGAGTCGTCGGTCAAATCCATCCGGACCAGGATGTAGCCCGGCAGCACCTTGCGGTTGACCTGCTTGCGCTGACCGTTCTTGATCTCGGTGACCTCTTCGGTGGGCACTTCCACCTGGAAGATGTAGTCGCCGACATCCAGGTTCTGCACGCGGGTCTCGAGGTTGGCTTTCACCTTGTTCTCGTAACCGGCGTAAGAGTGGATGACGTACCAGTCGCCGGGCTTGGCGCGCAGCTCGGCCTTCAGTGCGGCGGCCGGGTCGACCTCTTCGTCCTCAGCCGGCTCCTCGGCTGGGGCGGTCGCCTCAGTTTCATCGGCCGCCGGGCCGGCCATGTCGGCCGACGGTTCATCGGTGGCCGTTTCGACTGCGTCGTCAGCGGTGACCTCTTGCAGCGCGGCTTCGATGTCGACCGTCTCACCCACCGGCAGGTCGCCGTTGGAGGTAGTCACGGTTTATGGATCCTTCCTAATATTTCAGCGCGTGGTGGCCTTGAAGAAACTCAGCCGAACACCAGCAGCACCAGCTTGGCCAAGCCCAGGTCCACCAGGCCGATCAACGTCACCATGAAGACCAGGAACGCCAACACCACCGAGGTGTACGAGCTCATCTGCTTGCGGTTGGGCCAGATGACCTTGCGCAGTTCGCCGACGACCTGTTTGAGGTAGGTGAGGACGAACACGAACGGGTTGGTCGACGGGTCGTCGGACTTCTTGGCCTTCTTCGGCTTCTTGGCCTTCTTGGCGTGTCGTCGTCGGAGTCGCTGTCGGTGAGTTCGACGGCGCCGGACTCGGCAGCGTCGGCCTCTGACCGCCGACGGGACCGCTTGCCGGTGGGCCGCTGCGGCGTCACCACGGCAGTGCGGCCGCCCTGCGAGTCGTCGGGTCCGCCGCCGTCGGCTGCGGCGTCGGCATCGACGCGTTCGTCGCTCACCGCATGCTCCTTCGTTCAATCGTGTGCGTGGTGTTCACCTTCCAGTGTCCACCTTTGCAGGTCCGGTTCCTCCTCGGGCCGTACTGGCCCGCATCGTCACCGGACGCATTGCAGGGGCGACAGGACTTGAACCTGCAACCTGCGGTTTTGGAGACCGCTGCTCTGCCAATTGAGCTACGCCCCTTCGCTGGTTGGCAGGCCAACCTGCGCGTGTCGGGGCCTTACCCAGACGCGCGCGCTCCCGAATGAAGGAAAAACACGCTGGTAATGGGAAAACCCCGAGGTCCGAGTGTACATCGGAGCAGGTGTCAGGTACTAATCACGCCGTCCTGACGACCTGGCCGCTCTCCATGTCCCACTTGAGGCTGATCGAATCGTCGCCCTCGTGGCCCATCACCGTGGTGTAGGACTCCAACACGAGTTCGCCGTGGGCATTGGTCAGAGTGTTTCTCGTGGTCACGATGTCCGCGCCGAACCGTTCGGCGACCGAGTGGACCTCCATCCGGGCATGCAGCACGTCTCCGGCGAGGATCGGCTTGTGGAAGACGAATCGCTGGTCGACCTGGACCATCTGCAACGATTCGTAGCCGGTATCGACCTTGCGCATAAAGTCCGCCTGGACCAGCTTCCCAAGGATCGTGACGAACGTCGGCGGCGCCACGATGGCGTCATACCCGAGTTCGGCGGCCGCGCTTTTCGTCCAGACAGGCCGGGTCGTCGGCCTTCACCGACTTGGCGAATTCACGCACTTTTTCCCGACCTACCTCGAAGCTGTCCGGATACTCCCAGACCATGCCGAGGATGTCGGTGTTGATCGCCACCGCTATGCCAGCTTTGCCGACGCGATCGCGCGACCGAAGATCTTCTTGCCGTCGGTGGTTGCGGTCAGCGCGATCGTCACCGACTTGCTCTCAGCGTCGACCGACTTGACCCTGCCGCTGAACACGATCTCGGCGCCCTTGCCGTCGTTGGGTACCGGCACCACCGCGGTGAACCGCACGTTGTACTCGGTGACCGCCCCCGGGTCGCCGACCCAGGAGGTGACAAAGCCGCCGCCCAGACCCATGGTCAGCATGCCGTGAGCGATCGCGGTGTCGAGCCCGACGACCTTGGCGATCTCGTCATCCCAGTGGATCGGATTCAGGTCACCCGAGACGCCCGCATAGTTCACCAAATCCTGACGGGTCAGCGGGTAGGTCTTCTCGGGAAGCTTATCGCCCACCTTCACCGAATCGAACTCACGCAGTGGCATCTCGGAAACCCTCTTCTCCGTCTTCACCTGCACGTCCCGCCAGGGTCGTGTAGGTCTCCTGAATTACCTCACCCGCGTCGTTGGTGATGGTTTGTTTGGTCATGACGATGTCGGTGCCGTGGGCTCGACGAACCGACTCGATCTCTACATCGCAGTACAGGCGGTCCCCCACCGTGATGGGGGCGAAAAACTTCAGCGCCTGGTCGACCTGGACGACCTGGGCATCATGGGTGGCAATGTTTGCCCACTCGAAGAAAGCTGCCACTGCCTTATAGCCGAACACCGAGATGAAGGTCAGTGGCGCCACCAACCCGTCATAGCCTAGTTCAGCGGCGGCCTTCTCCTCGAAGAACGCCGCATCCTCGTTTTTGACCGCGGCCGCGTACTCGCGAATCTTTTCCCGCTCGACGATGTAGTAGTCGGGGTAGCGGAAACGCTTTCCGATGGCGCTTTTGCCCAGCGACATGGCTCTTTAATGTACCTAGTCCGTCTGAGTAGATTGCTGACGGGGATCCGTCAGCGCGTCTCGCGGTGCGCCTGATGCTTGCCGCAGTTGGGGCAGAACTTCTTCAGCTCCAACCGGTCCGGGTCGTTGCGGCGGTTCTTCTTGGTGATGTAGTTGCGGTGTTTGCACACCTCGCAGGCCAAGGTGATCTTGGGCCGTACGTCGGTACTGGAGGCCACGTCGGTTCTCTTTTCCGGTTCTTTTTCGTTGTTGTCTTGTAGCGATGGCCGGACTCGAACCGGCGACCTAACGATTATGAGTCGTTCGCTCTAACCGACTGAGCTACACCGCCTCGGAACTGCACTGCCTTCGTTCTGGGCCGCCGCCTGCCTGCTCGGCGTCCGCCGAGCCCCCTAACGGAATCGAACCGTTGACCTTTTCCTTACCATGGAAACGCTCTACCGACTGAGCTAAGGGGGCCGCACCCGTAGTGACCTTAAGGTCATGCTTGGGCCTAAAAGAGGGTACAGCCTGGGCTGCGAGGGCACCAAAACGGTGACCTTTACTCCGCGTCGCGAGTACCCCGCGTCGCGAGCCCCCTTAGGCTGGGCGAGTGTCTGACTATGACAGCAAGACAAGCAAGACCGGCTGTACTTTCGTCAACTGCTCTCCGGCCGCGACTTCGCCCGGGGCGACGGCATCGCGGAGCAGATGCGCAATTTCGCCTATCTGATCGGCGACCGGCAGACCGGTGACTGCCTCGTGGTCGACCCCGCCTATGCGGCCGGAGACCTGGTCGACACGCTGGAGGCCGACGGCATGCACCTGTCCGGTGTGCTGGTCACCCACCACCACCCCGACCATGTCGGGGGCTCGATGATGGGCTTCGAGTTGAAGGGGCTGGCCGAGCTGCTCGAGCGGGTCAGCGTCCCCGTTCACGTCAATTCCCAAGAGGCGGTGTATGTTTCGCGTATTACCGGGATTCCGATGAGCGATCTCACCAGCCATGAGCACGGCGACAAGGTCAGCGTCGGTGACATCGACATCGAACTGCTGCACACCCCCGGCCACACGCCGGGAAGCCAATGTTTCTTGCTCGACGGCCGGCTGATCGCCGGCGACACCCTTTTCCTGGAGGGCTGCGGTCGCACCGACTTCCCCGGCGGGGATTCCGACGAGATATTCCGCAGCCTGCAGAAACTTGCACATTTATCGGGTGATCCGACAGTATTTCCCGGACACTGGTATTCGGCTGAGCCGAGTGCTTCGTTGTCTGAGGTCAAGCGTTCGAATTACGTTTATCGAGTCGCTGACCTGGAACAGTGGCGAACGCTGATGGGCGGATAACTGTGCGGGCACAGGCTCTCCAGCGAGTTTTCACGCGGCCAAGCGCGTGATGTAGGTGAAAGCGATGAGTTCTTCGATGGAATGGATCCGCGATCGATGGCATGAGGTGGCGGGCGTCGGGTCCGCAGCGTGGTTGGCATGGGCCGTTTGGGCTTTACTCGCCCTAGGAGTTATCGGTCTCATCTACGTGAGTGCGCAGATCCGCCGCAATCGTCGGCAGGCATCCGAAGAATCCCGCCCACACGTCAGCATGTTCATGGAACCGCACGCCGCGGACTGGCATGTGATCGAGTTGGTCGTCCGCAACTTCGGGAAAACCGCGGCCTACGACATCTCGTTCACGTTTCCGCACCCACCGACCGTCGCCGAATACGAGAACGCCACCGATGGCTATGCCGACGTCGTGGAACTGAAGCTGCCCAGCCAATTGCCGACGCTGGCCCCCGGGCAGGAATGGCGCACGGTGTGGGACTCGGCGCTGGACCGCACCGAGCTCGGAGAAGGCATCGAGTCACGCTTCCCCGGCACCGTGACCTACTACGACCAGCCCGAGACGTCGCGTGGCTGGAGGTTCTGGCAGCGCCGCCGGCGGGCGCTGGAGACCAAGGTGATGCTCGACTGGGCGTCCCTGCCGCCGGTGCAGCGGATCGAGCTGATGACCAACCATGACCTGGCCAAGCGGGAAAAGCAGAAGTTGGAACTGCTGCGCAGCCTGCTGACCTACTTCCACTACGCCAGCAAGGAGACTCGGCCGGACGTGTTCCGCACCGAGATCGAACGGATCAACCGCGCGGTGGACGAGACCAAGGACCGCTGGCGCACCCGGCAGATCGAGGCGCCGGCGACCGATGTCAGCCTGCGCTGGGGTGACGCCGAAGAGGAACTCGGCAAGCACCGCACCGAACGGGTCTAGCGGCGCCGGTTTTGGTCTGTCTGATTCAATCGACTCCATGAGCGACGGTCCGGTTAGCTATCGACTCGACGAGTCCATCGCATTCATCACCATGGACGACGGCAAGGTCAATGTTCTCGGCCCGACGATGCAGCAGGCGCTGCAGGACGCGCTCGATCACGCCGACCGCGACGATGCGGGCGCCGTCGTGATCGCCGGCAACGACCGGGTTTTCAGCGGCGGATTCGACCTCAAGATCCTGACCTCCGGTGACGTCCAGGCCGCCATCGACATGCTCAAGGGCGGCTTCGAGCTGTCGCACCGGCTGCTGTCCTATCCCAAGCCGGTGGTGATGGCCTGCACCGGCCACGCCATCGCGATGGGCGCTTTCCTGCTAGCCAGCGGCGATCATCGAGTTGCGGCCCCCGGCTACAACATTCAGGCCAACGAGGTGGCGATCGGGATGACGATCCCGTACGCGGCGCTGGAAGTGATGAAGCTTCGGTTGACCCGGGCGGCGTATCAGCAGGCGGCCGGTCTGGCGAAGACGTTCTTCGGGGAAACCGCGGTGGCCTCCGGCTGGATCGACGAAATCGTATTGCCCGACATGGTGCTCAGCCGCGCCGAGGAAGCTGCTCGCGAATTCGCCACGTTGAAGCAGCACGCCCATGTCGGGACGAAGCTGCGGGCCCGAGCCGAAGCTCTGGCCGGCATTCGCGCCGGAATCGACAATATGGCAGCCGAATTCGAGGTTTAGTTCTTCGGGGCGATCAAGTTAGCTCGCGGGGCGGCGGAATCGCTCGAGGTATTCGTCCCAGTTCCAGGCTTCCAGGAATTCTTCCGCCGCGTTGTGGCCGCTTTGGTAGAGCTCCTGCATCTGCTTGGTGCCGATCTTGAAGTCGAGGAATCCGACCTTTGAGGAGTCGACGCGGATCGCCCGCGAGTCGACCCAGGGTTGATTCAGGTAGGCCTGGTCGCGGCCGACGATCATCGTGGTGATCAGCGCTTCGATCAGCGGCGGCCCGCCGAAGAGCCAATTCACCGGCGCCAGAGCCGGAATCACCTTGTCGTTGCCCTGCGGAAGATTCGGCAGCAACGTGACACCGAAGGTGGGCCAACGCGGCAATTTGCCGTCCCGGCGGTCGAAGGAGTCGATCGGAAAGTTCGACAGCATGCCGCCATCGACCAGTGTCGAGGTGAGGCCGCCGGCGCTGGTCAGCTTGGCGGTCCGGAAGAAGAACGGAATCGACATCGAGGCGCGTACCGCGTCGGCGACCTGTTGCTCGTCGGGGTCGAGGCCGTAAATCCTGCGGTAGTCCCACGGCAACCGGACCAGCTGGCCGGTGGTCACATCGGACGCGGTGACCACCAACCGGTAGCGCTGCTCGGGCGGGACGTTGTTGTTGTCGATGGCCAGATCACCGAAGGTGCGCACGCCGAGGTTGGCCAGCTCGGAGCGAATCCACTCGTGGGCGTAATCGCCCTTGTAGATTCCGGTTTCGCTGAGCACACCCCAGGCGGGTCCCAGCAGCGGGATGCCGGTGACCCGCGTCGGGTCCAGGAATTTGCGGTACGGCAACGTCATGGTGAGCTGTTCGACCTGCTCGGGGGTCAGTTCGTCGGCGCCGGCTGCCAGGATTGCGCCGACGACCGAGCCGGCCGAGGTGCCCGAGACCCGCTGGATCGAGTAGCCGGCTTCCAGCAGAGCCACGGCTGCGCCGGCCAGGCCGATGCCCTTGACGCCGCCGCCCGAGAGAACGAGGTCCGCCTTCAGTTCGGTGGGTTCGGTGGTCACGCCCGAACTGTAGCCGCTAGGCCAGACGAAGCTCGTTCGGCTCCGCTGGCGATGGCGTCACGGTTGGCTGGACCAGTGCCATGACCGCCTCGTAGCGCTCTGTGACGTCGTCGCGGTCTGACTGATCGCCAACCGTGGCCAGGTTGGACCGCTGAATCGCCTCGGCCTGGCGGATCAACGGGGTCTGGAGTGCACGGTCAGGGGTTTGTTCGATGATCTTCGCCACCGCTTCGAGTTGCCGGATCATGATGGCGGGCATGCCAACTGCGGCCTGGCGGATGGTATCGAAGGTTCGCTCCACCAGCCGCTCGAAATCGGGTTGGTAGGCGATGACGCGTATGTTGCCGTCAGCGTCGCGGCGGATCCGCTGCGGGTGCCATGAGTTGGAAATTCGGCACAAGCCATCGGCGATCCAGTCGACGCAGGTCATCCCGGTGAACGTGTCGTTGACTGCCGGCGATAGTGCCCGCAAAGCGATCTCGACCAGTTGGTCGAAGCCGAACGAAATATCCTGTGGGAGTGTGCGATAAGCGCCCGTGATGTGGCCCAGCGCAAGCCTCACTGCGACAGCGTCGGCAGCCTCCGGCGGCCACACTCGGGCGATTACCTGACCTGCGACCACGAAATGCCCAGGGCGGAAGGGTAACTGAATGACCGCATCGGCCTTGGTAGCGATCTTCAGCAGCGAATCATGCCGGACGACCTGGAGATAGCCGCTGCGCGGCGTGCGGATCGGGGCACCAGACTCGGCCAACCGGGCACACAATTCCTCGTGCGACGGGCCGCGCGCCGTGCCGACCCCGAACTCAGCACCGCGATCCAGCGCCGTGATCTCCTTGTCCAATGTTGCCGCAATACGCGCGATTACCACCGGAAGCTGGATCATCGAAGCGATGTGATTGAGGAAGAAGATCAACACAGCCACGTCAGCCAACGTCAGCACGAACGTCACCGTGATCGACAAATGCGGAACGAAGTCACCGTGCGGGCCGCCGCCCACCGAAACCAACGCGACCATCGCGTAGCAAAACGACGCGACGAATGTTCCCAACGAAACTTGAGTTCCCGGATCGCGCACGAAGTTGCGCAGCATCCGCGGCCCGAACTGCGTTGAGGCCAGCGACAGCGCAACGATGGTGATCGAGAAAACGATGCCGACGACCGTGATGATCGCCGCCGCGACGGTGGCCAACACGACTCGAGCCGAATCGGCGCTGCCGTTGAGCACCCACGACGGAAACTTGAACACTCCGTCATACGCCGCGCGATCGACGGTGTAGGTGATGCCGAACAGCAGGACTATCCCCAGCGTCTGCAGCACCGGGACGAGCCACAGGTTGGTCCGAAGTTGCTCCCGTCGCCAGTCAGCCTCGAAGTATGGACCGCGCATCTAGCAAAAGCTAAGCGTGCGCGGCCTGCTGCGCGCGTTTATTGACGATATATTTACGGGCTCGCCGAAACCCAGTCATAGGGAAGGAATTTTCCGTCAAACGTCACCACTACGCGATCGCCGGACGGGTGCGATTTCTTCTGCATGTCGACGGTGAAGTTGATTGCGCTCATGATGCCGTCGCCGAAGTTCTCGTGAATGAGTTCTTTGAGCGCCGGCCCGTAGACCTGCAGGGCCTCGTAGAAGCGGTAGATGGTGGGGTCGGTGGGCACCGCTGAAGGTAACCCGCCGCGGTACGGCACAGCGGCCAGCACCGGGATCACCGACTCGTCGAGTCCCAGTAGCTCGACGAGCACCGCGCCCAGTTCGGGTGGAATCGGATGCTGGCCCAGTAGCGCGGACGTGGTCCACACGACCGGTCGGTCGATCGCGTCGGCCAGCTGCTGCCAGTTCAGGCCCTTCGCCAGGCGGGCCACCACGATTCGTTCGGTGATCTCGTTGCGGGTCATGGATACCAGCATGCCTCGGCGCTTCCCGCGTTGCGTTCCGGGACTCCCCGGGACCATTAGACCTCGTTCGGATTTGAGACCACATGCGATATCACTTCGCCGGTGCTGCCAATCAGGCTGTCCCGCTTGGCCAATGGTGGCGGCAGCAGCCCGGCGGGATCGGCGGCCGGAACTTGTCGGACCTGGCTGCGATGATGCAGTTATGTCGTTGACCGCATCGTCTCCCGTGGTGGTGAGCCGTGCTGAGCGTCTTGAGGTGTTGTTCGAGGAGTTCGCGGAGTTGGCGGGTCAGCGCAACGCGATTGATGGGCGCATCGTGGAGATTGTGGCCGAGTTGGAGCGCGACGAGCTGTGCGGGGCCACCGGCGCCCGCTCGGTGGCGGCGTTGGTGGCCTGGAAGCTGGGCATCTCATCGGCCAATGCCCACACGATCACCACGGTGGCGGGCCGGTTGGAGGAGTTTCCGCGCTGTGTGGCGGCCATGGCCGAGGGTCGGCTGTCGCTGGATCAGGTCGGTGTCATCGCCGCCCGCGCCGCTGACGGATCTGATGAGCATTATGCGGAGCTCGCCGCAGTCGCCACGGTCAACCAGCTGCGCACCGCGGTCAAGCTGGAACCGCGACCCGCAACCCGATTCTGGGCCGCGACCGCAGCCCTCGATCAGCAAAACCTGCCAGCGAGGAGTTCACCTGTTGGCGGATCAGGCTTGGGCATCTGGATGCGGCGAAGTTCGACGCGGCGCTGGCCTCGCATCGGGATGCGCTGATCGCCGAGTGGAAACACGACCGCGGCAATAGCGTCGCGGCGACGGCGACGGCGTCAGATATTGCGCCGCCGTTGCCGGGCACCCTGGAGGCGTTTATCCGCCTAGTCGAGGCCGGCTGGGATGTCGAGGCGACCCGCCGCCCCCACGGGCAGCACACCACGGTGGTGGTGCACCTCGATGTCGAGCAGCGCGCCGCCGCGCTGCACCTGGGTCCGCTGCTCACCGATGCTGAACGCCGATACCTGAGCTGTGATGCCAGCTGTGAAGTCTGGTTCGAACGTGGCGGGCAGGTCATCGGCGCCGGGCGGGCGAGCAGGCTGATCAACCGGCGGCTTCGCCGCGCCCTCGAGCACCGCCAGCCCAGCTGCGCGGTTCCCGGCTGTGGTGCTACCCGCGGTCTGCACGCCCACCACATCCGGCACTGGGAAGACGGCGGCGCCACCGAGTTGGCCAACCTGGTGCTGGTCTGCCCCTATCACCACCGGGCCCACCACCGCGGCCTCATCACCATCACCGGACCCGCAGATGATCTCAGCGTCACCGACAGCGCCGGGCGACCGCTGAACCCAGGATCACTCGCACGCCCGCCCACCCGTCCCCCGCCCGACGTCCCACCATGCCCCGGCCCGACCGGCGAACGCGCCGACTGGTGGTGGTATGAACCCTTCCAACCCCAACCACCACCAACAAACAACTAGGCCGCTAGCGGCATCGTATCCACGACGAAACCGGTTGAGGCAGAGAGTATTCTCGGTTCGCTAGCAGGATTCGAACCAATTACCTGCCCACGAATGCCGCGGTGTCGTAATAGGTCCTGAATGCGTCAATCAGGTCGCCGTCGGCTTCCAGCACGCTCACACCTTGATAGCGAAAGTCGCTGCCGTCACGCAGCGTGCCTTCCGATGTCCACTCCAGAAAGGCGACTCGATCGTCGTTCGCGACATGCAGAAAGGTCGTGTCGATGGCGTCGAAGACATCGCGGTAGCGCTGCCAGAACTCGCGGGCACCCTGCTTTCCGTGATCCTGCTGCGGCATGCCCACCCTGCTGAGCGTCGCGTCCTCTGCGAACAGGTCGACAAGGAGCCCGGATTCACGGTTACGGTGCAGGTCAGCCAGCGCCGCGATGAATTGTTCGGTGATTGCTTGCATGCCCGTGGGTACCCCTCGTCTGCGGTATGACACCCGCGGTCCCGCGTAATAACATTGCCGCGGCCGCGTCTCGCCGCGACATCCCCGCAACGGGCATTGCATGCCAGACCGCGACCGACGCAGTGGCCAATCTCCGCAGACATCTGCCGAGTCCAGAAGCAGCGGTGAATCAGCCGCTGCAGCAAGCCATTAGCGGCTACACCAGCTCCGTGGGGATGAGGCCGCACCCGCACCGAGTCAACTGGGAATGCTGATCGTCTAGCCGGCGTCAGCCGCTCGTGTGCGCAATCAGGACGTCGATCTTGGCCCTGGTAGCGACCGCTCCCGGTATCGAGAACACCCGCCCGATGATCGCGGCTCCGGTGTCCAATCCGATGTTGCCGACCACCAGCAGATCGGCGCCCACTTCCTCGGCAAGGTCCACCAACGCATGGACAGGAGCGCCCCGGACCGCTCGGTCCTCAATGTCGGTCGCTCCCGCCGTCTTTGCGCGATCACGTGCATCGTGCAGAGTCGCGTAGACGGGTGCGTTGCCGGTGACCTTGTACGCCTCCTGTCCAAGCGCATCGGCCGCCCGGGTGTCATCCTTTTCAGGCAGGTAGCCGGTCGCAATGATCAGCTTCGCGTTGGAATCGGCCGCAATCCTGCCGGCCCGCTCGACCGCGCGCAGTGACGATTCCGAGCCGTCGGTGCCGACCACCACAGTGCTATAGGTCGTCATTGCCCTCCGCAGCGTCGTTGTCAGCGTCTATAGGGACAGTAACGCCGCCGGCCGTCGGTCCCCGCGGTTTCCCGCAGAAATGCGCCCGGTCCGGCTCGGGCGGGCTTTCGCCGCGTACCGTGAGGCGGTGGCCGCCATCGATCGCAGCCGAACCATCGCCGCCGCCCCGCAGGCCGTCTGGGATGTGCTCGCCGATTTCGGCTCGATCAGTTCCTGGGCGGACAACATCGACCACTCCTGCGTCCTCGTTCAGGCCGACCAGCCTCTGGGCACCACGCGGCGCGTACAGATCGGCCGCAACGCGCTGGTGGAGACGATCACCGAGTTCGACGCCCCGCAGGCCATTGCCTACGACGTCGACGGGCTCCCCAAGCAGGTGCGCCGGTTCACCAACCGATGGAGCCTGCGGCCGACCGATCAAGGCACGGTCGTCACGCTGACCAGCACGGTCGAAATCGGTTCTGGCGCCTTGCGGAAGCTGGCCGAGCGAGCGCTGTGTCGTGTGCAGGTTCGACAGTCCGACATCATGCTCGCCGGTCTCGCGCGCCGATTGGAGAATTCCCATGAGTAGTCAACCCGACGTCATCATCGTGATGACCGACGAGGAGCGCGCGATTCCGCCCTACGAGTCACCCGAGGTGCTCGAATGGCGCGATCGAATTCTGCACGGGCGCAGGTGGTTCGACGAGCACGGTGTCACCTTCGCCCGGCACTACACCGGTTCGCTGGCCTGCGCGCCCAGTCGCCCGACGATCTTCACCGGGCACTATCCGGATCTGCATGGCGTCACCCAGACCGACGGCCTGGGCAAGATGCCCGATGATTCGCGGATGCGCTGGCTGCGCGCCGGCGAGGTGCCCACCATGGGTAACTGGTTCCGCGCCGCGGGATACGACACCCACTACGACGGCAAGTGGCACATCTCGCACGCCGATCTGCACGAGGCCGACGGAACAGTGCTGGCGACCAACGACGCCGACGGCGTCGTCGACCATGACGCGGTGCAGCGCTATCTTGATGCGGATCCCCTTGGACCATACGGCTTTTCGGGATGGGTCGGCCCGGAGCCGCACGGGCCGTTGCCGGGCAACACCGGTCTGCGCCGCGACCCGCTGGTCGCCGATCGGGTCGTGACCTGGCTCAGTCGACCGGTATGCCCGCCGTCGCGCCGGCGATCCGGCCGCGCAGCGCCCGTTCCTGTTGGTGGCCAGCTTCGTCAACCCGCACGACATCGTGTTCTTTCCGGGCTGGCTGCGCCGCAGCCCGATCAAGCCGTCGCCGCTGGACCCGCCGCATGTGCCCGCGGCGCCTACCGCCGACGAGGACTTGTCGACCAAGCCGGCCGCGCAGATCGCGTTCCGCGAGGCTTACGCCACCGGCTACGGGCCGGCGCCGGTGATCGAGCGGGCCTACCGGGGTAATGCGCAGCGCTACCGCGACCTGTACTACCGGCTGCACGCCGAGGTCGACGGGCCGATCGACCGGGTGCGGCGTGCGGTCACCGAGGGCGGCTCGGAGCATGCGGTGCTGGTACGCACTTCCGATCACGGCGAATTGCTTGGGGCACATGGGGGTTTGCACCAGAAGTGGTTCAACCTCTACGACGAGGCGACCCGGGTGCCGTTCGTGATCGCCCGCATCGGTTCGGGCGCGACGTCCCCGCGCACGGTGTCGGCGCCCACGTCGCATGTCGATCTCCTGCCGACGCTGCTGGCCGCTGCCGGCGTGGACGTCGATGCGGTGGCCGACGGCCTGGCCGAGTCGTTCTCCGAAGTCCACCGGCTGCCGGGCCGCAACCTGATGCCGGTGGTCGACGGCGGGCAGGCCGATGACGATCGTGCCGTCTACATCATGACCCGCGACAACATCCTCGAGGGAGACACCGGCGCCTCGGCGCTGGCCCGCCGGCTACGGCGAACGGCGAATCCGCCTGCGCCGATCCGTATTCGGGTGCCCGCGCACGTCGGATCGAACTTCGAGGGTTTGGTGGTCCGCGTCGACGACCGACTGTGGAAGCTGGTGCGCACGTTCGACGATCCGGCCACCTGGACCGAGCCGGGGACTCGTCACCTCGCGGCCAACGGCCTCGGCGGCGAGACGTATCGGATGAGCCCGCTCGATGACCAGTGGGAGCTCTACGACCTCACCGGCGATCCGACCGAAGCGCGCAACAGGTGGACCGATCCGAGCCTGCACGAGCTGCGCCAGCAGCTGCGCACTGCGCTCAAACACGCACGGGCCAGCGCTATACCGGAGCGAAACCGGCCCTGGCCGTACGCCTCTCGGCGGCAGCTCTAGCTCGTCGGCTTGGCGGCTATCGCGGCCATCTGCTTGAGCATGCCGTCGTGGATGATGTCGAGGCGGCAGCGGGCTTCGGCGCACACGTACGGATCGCGGATCACGGTGAGTTGGTTGTCCTGCTTGGATTCTCCGCCGGTCGACCAGTTGGTGGATCCGGTGATGACGTCGACGCCGTCGATGATGACCATCTTCAGGTGCATGATCGCCGACTTCTCACTGTGCCCGATCGCGA
The DNA here is from genome assembly GCA_963762535.1 of uncultured Actinomycetota bacterium. Taxonomy (GTDB): domain Bacteria; phylum Actinomycetota; class Actinomycetes; order Mycobacteriales; family Mycobacteriaceae; genus Mycobacterium. The sequence continues at coordinate 155,595 of CAVXKX010000015.1, read as the reverse complement.
TGCTGTTGCCGACCTTGTGGTTCAGCCACGGATCCAGCAGAACCTGCTCGGCCTTCCCCTTCGCCTGCGTCGAGTCGAGGCTCATTTGCACATACATCTCGGCGTTCTGCAGCGCCGACTGAAGAACCGTGTTCAGCTCGGCATCGTCGTAGCCGTACATCGCCAGCACGATGCTTTTCTTGGCCGAGGTGAGCAGGTCCTTGAGCGCCTCGTGCACCTGGTCGACCGGGCTGTAGAACGTTCGGGTGGTGTCGGGATAGCCGGGCGGAAACGGCGCGGCTTTGTACTTGTCCAGCTCGGTCAGCGAATCCAGTGCCATGGTGCTCCTTTACAACGCGGGGTTGGTCCAGTCCGTCGGGTCCGCGCTGCGCTGCTGCTGCTCGGCGGTCAGGTTGGGCAGGTAGTCCGGATTGTCGCGGCGGCGCACCAGGACGCTGGGATGCACCAGCGCGTCGGGGCCCATCGGACGCTTGCGGCGCCCGAGGAGATACCAGAGCTTTCCGTTGTCGTGGATCGGGGCGTCGGCGAATTCGGTTGTCACCGTGCACTGTTGATGGTAGGAGTCGGCGTCGATGGCCAGCTCGTTGACCACGCCGTCGGTGACCCACTTCAGCGCGATGGTGGCGAGCCGGTGGTCGGGGAACGTTCCGCCGACGTCGGCGTGCACGCCGGCGAACCAGCGCTCTTCGAGCCCCAAGGGGTGTCGCTCGACCAGGTATTCACGGTAGGGGCGGCGTTGTTCGTCGATCGAGACGGCGTGCCGGATACGGGCCACGTTGGGCAGCGCGCGGGTGTAGGGCCAGCGCAGGTTGCCGAAACGCAGGAAGCCCGCGGCCTTCACGGTGTCCCACAAACCGAGGTAGGCAATAGGTATGGCGTAGTGCCACACCTGATTCGGGCTGTTCTGTTTCACGGTGTCGAAGAGTGGCTCGTTCTCGGTGCGCCAGCAGAACGCCCGGGCGAACTGCGCCCAGTTGTCGTACTCGTCCTGGGTGAAATACCGGTTGAGAGCGTACTTTTGGACCGCGTAGGGCAGCAGGTTCTCCGAGCCGGGCCGCATCAACCCGGGCCGCAGCAGCATGCCGGCCAAGGCCCGCGCGGTGTAGGCGCCGCGGCTGAAACCGAAGATGTAGATCGCGTCGCCGGGCCGCCAGTGCTGCATCACATACCGGTAGGCCTGTGCCACATTGTGTTTGAGGCCCACGCCGAACGCCTGCTCGTACAACAGGGTCAGCTTGCCGATCAGCGAAGATTGCTCGGGCGCCAGGGTTCCCACACCGGGTTCGTAGTAGGCGATCTGGGACGGGTGGTTCTTGTCGAGCATCTCGAAGAGCTTGGCGACGTTGGTGAGGTTGCCGGCGCCGATCTGGTTCGCGGTGCCGTCGAAGCACAGCACGATCCGCTTGCCCTGCGGTTCCGGTGCCATCTGCCGAACTTTACGACGCGAGACCGGCATTGTCGGGTACTTCGACAACGCCTAGGCTCGGGCTCCATGACACTCCCACCCCCGTCGGCCGGTTCGGTCGCCGTGATCACCGGCGCATCCTCTGGCATCGGTGAACAATTCGCCCGTCAACTCGTCGCCCGCGGCTACCGCGTCGTCGTCACCGCCCGCCGGGAAGACCGGCTCCAAGCATTGTGTGCCGAGTTGGGCGGCGACGAACACGCCGTCGCGGTGGGCACTGACCTTGCCGTCCCGGAAGACCGGGACCGGCTGGCCGCCCGCATCGACGAGCTGGGCGTCCAGGTCGACATCCTGGTCAACAACGCGGGCCTGGGCATCTACACCAAGTTCGGCGCCGAAGGCCGCGACAAGGAACTGCAGATGCTGCGCGTCGACGTCGAGGCGGTGGCCGACCTGACGTTGCGCTACCTGCCCGGCATGGTCGAACGCCGCCGCGGCGCGATCATCAACCTGTCGTCGGTGTCGGGATTTCAGCCCGCCCCGTACAACGCCAACTACGCCGCGTCCAAGGCGTATGTGCTGTGGCTGTCGGAGGCGGTCAACGCCGAAGTCGCCGATAGCGGTGTGACGGTCACCGCGGTCTGCCCGGGCCCGGTGCCGACGGAATTCCAGGCCACCAATGACGCCCAAGACCTGGTGGACAAGCTGCCGGGATTCACCCATGTTTCGGCCGAGCGGGTGGTCACCGATGCGCTGAAAGCCGCCGAGCACGGTCGCGGTTCGGTGGTCCCGGGCGGGCCGCAGGTCCGGTTGGCGCTGGGGTCGACCCGGTTTGTGCCGACCCCGTTGGTGTTGCCGATCCTCAAGCGAGTGTTGAAGCGTGTCTAGAGAACCAACGCTTGCGCGGCGCTTCCTGGACCGGTTCGAGCCCATTCACGGGGTGACGTACTTCGCCCCCGAGGTGCGTGAGGCGTTGGACGGGTTGGGTTACAAGGGCTACTGGATGGGCTATTTCGCCGCACGCTCGGCGCCGTTGGGCACCGTGGCGCCCGAGGTGGTGACGGCAATCTTCTACAACTTCGCCCCCACCCGGGTCGCCAAGGCGCTGCCCGCGGCGTGGCAGATCGCCGGTCCGGACGAGGCGTTGCGGGTCCGACAGGACACCGCGGTCGCGGTGTTGCGCCGCTATGGTCTTGAGTCAGACGAAAACGTCACTACAGCAGCGGAATTGGCCGGCAAGGCGGCACGCAGCGCGCCGCTGTGCGGACGACCGCTGTTCGCTGCGAACCGCGCGCTGCCCTGGCCGGACGAGCCGCTGGCCGCGTTGTGGCATGCCACCACGCTGCTGCGCGAGCACCGCGGCGACACCCACACCGCGGTGCTGAGCGCGGCCGGCGTCACGGGCCGGGAATGCAACGTGCTGCACGCCGCGTCGGGGGCGATTCCGCGTGACTACATTGCGAGCACCCGCGATTACGACGACGAAGAATGGCAGGGGTGTGAGCAGCAGTTGGCGGCGCGCGGGCTACTCGCCGATGACGGGACGCTGACCACGGCGGGCCACGAATTGAAAGACCACATCGAATCGACCACCGACGCCTTGTCACTGCGGGTACTGGATGCGTTGAGTGACGACGAAGTGGAGACGCTGTTCCAGGCGATCACGCCGATCACCCGGGTCGTGGTGGAGGCCGGCGATGTTCCCGCGATGACACCGATGGCGTTGCGTCGCAACGAGTTAGACGACAGCAGCGCACATCTGGGCGTTTAGCGGATACCCCGATGCTCGGTCACCTCGGCATCAACGTCCCTGACCTCACGGCGGCTCAGCGCTACTACGACGCCCTGATGCCGCTGGTCGGCTTCGAGACCTTCTTCGCCACCGACGACGAGTTCTCCTACAAGCCCGCCGGCAACAGGCCGGGCACCTTCATCTTCTTCTACCCCACCGCTCTGGCCGGCCCATACTCGCCGGAACAGACCGGCCTCCAGCATCTCGCGTTCATGGTTCGCCGCCGATCGGACGTCGACCGAGTGCACGAGCATGTGGCCGGCACCGGCGGCAGCGTCATCCATGCACCGCAACACTTTCCGCAATACCCCGGTCATTACTACGCGACCTTTTGGTCCGATCCGTTCGGGATCAAGCTCGAGGCGGTATGCCACCACGATCGCGACTAGGCGCAGCGGTTGCCTGGATCATCGGGCCGCTGACCTACCTGACCCTCGAAGCCATTGCGGCGGCGGCCTTTCCGCACTACAGCTATGGGCAGAATTTCATCAGCGATCTCGGCGTGACGGCATCCCCGCGGGCCTGGGCGATGAACACCGCGTTCTGTGTGCAGGGGACGCTGTTTCTACTCGGCGCCATCCTCACGGTCCGGGCTTATGAAAAGCGTTCGGCCCGAATATTTCTCATTCTTGCTACCGCGAATGCAGTCGGCAATATTCTCATTGCGGTCTTCCACAGCGGTTCCGCCGCGCAGGCCGACGGAACCGCATGGGTGCATGCCACCGGCGCGGTATTGGCGATCGTGGGAGGCAATGCGGCCATCCTTGCCGGATCGTCACTTATCGGCGGATGGCATCGCGCGGTGTCGGTGGCGCTAGGCGCGTTCGGTCTGCTCAGCTTCGCGTTTTTGGTGATCGCGTTGACGAACGCGACGCCGCCGGCGGTGTGGGAACGATGCAGCGTCTACTCGATCACCGCGTGGGAGCTCCTTACCGCGGCCCGCGTGCTCAGCCGGCGGCCCAATCTTTAGCGCGCTCGAGCTCGTCGAGCTTGAAGACGGCGAGCTCACCGGGAATCAGCCACGCCAACGCATGCAGGGTAAGGGCAACCCACTGCTCATCGGATACCACCGCAATGCGTTTGAAGGCCGAATGATGCGGCCAGACGGTGGTGAAGGCCAGCTTCAGATCCTCCAACAGTCCGCCGGGCCCGAAGCCCTCGTAGTCAGGCGCGATGACTTCGACGATCCTGATCTCGTCGGTATTCATCATCTCCTCGATGGTGGGCTTGACCTCGCGCAGCTCGTCGCCGCCCAGGCGGCCCGACACGCGAACGCCGGTCACTCCCAGGGGCATATCCGGCAGCAGCTCGATCATGCGTTATTCCTTCCTAAGTCCCGTTCGCGATCATGCCTCAAGACAGGGACGAGCACGACGATCTGCGCAATCTTCTGTCCCGTAGGGGATTTCGATTAGTACCCGCCAGTTGCGTTGGTCGGATTCGTTTTACTGTCGCTTTCAGCTGCTTAGGCGTAGGGTCGAGGTACGGATCCACGGCAGACCAAGGTCGGACCGGAAGAGAAGATTCCTCCTCTCGGCTGTGGCGCTGTGCACGAGCACTAGGCACCCACGCGAAGCAAAGCCCATCAACTGGGCACAGCGCGGTGGGCTTGCGTCAGGCGAGCATCGCTCTCCTCACGCCGAGGCCACATTTCACTGCGCCATCATGCACGCTTGGTAACCGAGTGGTCGGTGCTTCGGACGGCGCTCTTTTCGAGGAGCGTCGTCCGACTCGTATAGACCCCGGCGCAAACACCGGAGGTGATGCGTCTTGCATCGGCACGGCTGAATCGCTGCCCGCGACGCCGCCGATGGACAAGACTGGACTGATGACAGATACCGACGCGGACCGGGTTGCGGTGTACCTCGACTTCGACAACATCGTGATCTCGCGCTACGACCAGGTCAATGGACGTAACTCGTTCCAGAAGGACAAGGCCAAGGGACTGGACAAGCACGCGGACCGGCTGACGCGCGCCACCGTCGACGTCGGCGCCATCATCGACTTCGCGTCGTCGTTCGGGACGCTGGTGCTCACCCGCGCCTACGCCGACTGGTCGGCCGAGGTCAACACCGGCTACCGCGAGCAGTTGGTCGGCCGCGCAGTCGATTTGGTGCAGCTCTTCCCCGCCGCGGCCTACGGTAAGAACGGCGCCGACATCCGGCTGGCCGTCGACGCGGTCGAGGACATGTTCCGCCTTCCGGACCTGACCCACGTGGTGATCGTGGCCGGCGACTCCGACTACATCGCATTGGCGCAGCGCTGCAAGCGGCTGGGGCGGTACGTGGTGGGTGTCGGCGTCGCGGGCTCGTCGAGCAAGGCGCTGGCGGCGGCGTGCGACGACTTCGTGATCTACGACGCGCTGCCCGGGGTCCCGGTTCCCGAGCCAGAGCCGAAGGCCCGGCGCGCCAAGCCCACTGACGACGAAGAGCCGCCGGCACCGGATCCCCAGCCCGCCGCCACGGCGTTGCTGACCCGCGCGCTGCGGATCGGCACCGAAAAGGATGACGTCGAATGGCTGCACAACTCGGCGGTCAAGGCGCAGATGAAGCGGATGGACCCGTCGTTCAGTGAAAAGTCCTTGGGCTTCAAGTCTTTCAGCGACTTTTTGCGTTCACGGTCGGACATCGTCGAGCTCGACGAGAGTTCGACGACGCGGAAGGTGCGGCTGCGCTAGGGTTCGACGTCCACGCCGCTGGGTACCCGTGGCAGATGAAAACGAAGTTTGCCGTAGGTGCCGCGGCCGTCGCCGCGGGCATCGGGCTTTCCGCGTTGCCGTTGGGCGCCGTGACTGTGCACGCCGCCCCGTTTGATCCTCCCCCGCCGTGCCTCAACTGCGAACCAGGACCCGGCGGCGGGCCGGCGCCCGGCCCGTCGATGAAAGGCCCATCGTTGCAGTACCCGGGACACCTGAAGTGCTACCGCCGAGCGGCGGCGGCCCCAAGACTGGCGGACGCTCGGTCCGCTAGCCGTCCGAGCGCTGCGCGGAGATCAACGGATGCGTTGGTGCGGCTCCCGTGATGTCCTCGGGGGATGGGCGACCGTAGCTGACCGTCAGTTCCTCGGACGGCGTCACGGACACGTCCCAGCCGTGGCGCCGCAACCAGTCGCCGACGTCTTCGCGTTCCTCGAAGTACCACAGCTCGTCGACCGCGGGGACCTCGAGCTGCGAATCCGTCGTCGCCAGTAGTTCTCGGAACCGATCCATCCGCTCACGGTGCAGGGCGCGCCGCTCGGGAGCGGCGAACTCGGGCCCAAGCCCCTCGACGGCGAGCCGACTACCGGGCGCCGCGAGGTCGTGGATGCGGTCGAGCAGCAGGTCTTGCGCGGCGGCCGGCAGATACATCAGCAGTCCCTCGATCGACCAGACGCTCGGGGATTTCGCGTCAAAACCGGCTTGCTGCAACGCTGTTGGCCAGTCCTGCCTGAGGTCCACCGCGACGGGGACCCTGCGTGCCTTGGGCTCCGCGCCATGCTCATGCAGCGTCGCCAGTTTGAAGTCCAGGACCCGATCCTGGTCCAGCTCGTAGACCGTGGTGCCGTCGGGCCACGGCAAGCGCCACGACCGTGCGTCCAGACCGGCAGCCAGGATGACCGCCTGCCGGATGCCCGCGTCGGCGGCATCGATGAATGACGTGTCGAAAAACTTTGTCCGCGTGGCGAAATAGTTGACAAGCGCCTGCATCCGCTGCGGCATGTCGGGCTCGGCCTCGACCACCTCGGCGGGCAGCTCCGGCGCTCCGTACCAATCCCACACGCCATGCCCGACGCGGTCGAGGAACACCCGCGCGAACGGGTCGTTGATCAGCGGGTCATCGCTCTCGGTGTCCGCAGCGCGCGCGGCCGCCACACCAAGGGCCGTCGCCCCGACACTTTCGGTGATTTCCCAGCTGTCGTCATCGGTTCTCGCCACGCCCCGACCATAACCGAGAGCGCGATAGGCAAGAATCACGGTCACCATGACCTCCACGTCTCGACGGCCACACCTCATCCGACTGGCGGTGTTCGCCGCGTTCCTGGCGGTGATGTTCTATCTGCTGGCCGTCAAACACGTGGTGAACATCGAGGACGTGCGGGGCTGGGTCAAGGCGACCGGACCGTTGGCGCCGTTGACCTATGTGGTGTTGTCCGCGGTGCTCGGCGCGATCTTCGTGCCGGGCCCGATCCTGGCCGCCAGCAGTGGGCTGTTGTTCGGTCCGCTGCTGGGCGTGTTCGTGACGCTGGGCGCGACGGTCGGCACCGCGGTGGTCGCGAGCCTTCTCGGCCGTCGCGCAGGCCGCGACAGCGCACGGGCCTTGCTGGGCGCCTAACGTGCGGACCGGCTTGACTCGCTGATCCAGCGACGAGGACTGTGGGCGGTGGTCGGTCAGCGCTTCATCCCCGGCCTGTCGGACGCGCTGGCATCGTATGCGTTCGGGGCGTTCGGAGTTCCGGTGTGGCAGATGGCTGTTGGCGCGTTTATCGGCTCGGTCCCGCGCGCGTTCGTCTACACGGCGCTGGGGGCGTCGCTGGGCAACAAGTCGCCGGTGTTGGCTTATGTCGCGATCGGGGTGTGGTGCGTGACCGCGGTGGCGGGGGCTTTTGCTGCGCGGCAGGGGTTTCGGAAGTGGCGGGGGCATGACGGGCAGGACTCCGCTGAAGTCCCACCCGTCACTCCACCGAACCACTAGGCGAAGTGCCCGCCTCTGAGCGATTTCAGCCCTGCCTGAGGGCCTCGATCGCCAGCGTGATCGTCACCTTGTCGCCGACGATGGCGCCGCCGCCGTCGAGCAGCGTTTCCCCGCCCACACCGAAGTCTTTGCGGCTCAGCACAACCGAGGCATCGAAGCCGGCGACTTCACCGTGCCCCATGCCGGGGCTGACGCCGTTGAATGCCAGTGCCAGGGTGACCGGCTTGGTGACACCCTTGAGGGTGAAGTCGCCGTCGACTACATAGTCGTCGCCGTCGGCCCGCACCGCGGTCGATACGAACGTCGCGGTCGGAAATTGGGGGGCGTCAAAGAAGTCAGGAGCCTTGACGTGCGCGTCACGTTGTTCGTTGCCGGTGTCGAGGGAATTGACGTCGACCTCGGCGCGCACGGATGGGGTGCCGTCTTCGCCGATCGTGATCGCACCGCTGAACTGGCCGAATCGGCCGTAAGTCTTGCCGACGACCAAATGGCGGACGGCGAAGTTGACTGAGGAGTGGACTGGGTCGATCGCCCAGGTCCCGGCGCTCAGTGTGGTGGTGTCAACGGCTGCGGTCATGGTGGGTCTCCCTCGGGTTCGGATTGACGTACAACGAGGGCTAACCGGACTACGGTCCGAATTATTTCCGGGCACGGTTGGCGGGGCCAAATATTTGCATCTCATATGCGAGCCGCCAATCTCAGCCGGAGGATCTCGAGCGGTGCCTACCGTTCGCTCTATGTTGCGTACCGCGTTCGCTATCACCTCACTCGTGTTCGGCATAGGGACCTTCATCGCTCCCTCTGCGTTAGCCGACCCGCCGTATCGGAATTGCAGCGAAGCCCACGCCGACGGCCGCTACAACATCCCGTCCAGCGATCCGGCGTACCGGCCACAACTCGACCGCGACGGCGACGGATACGCCTGCGAGCCGTACAAGGGCAGGTAAGCCGCGGGCCTTACCGAGTGGTGCTTAGATGCGCAGGGCCAGGGCCGCCGCAGTAGCCACGTCACCTCGCAGGCTTCGAGATCGGTGCGCTGCCTCGCACCAGGATTGCGTTCGCCAGCAGAATCACGTAGGTATCTGAGCCTGGGTCCAGCCACACCGAGGTGCCGGTAAAGCCGGTGGCGCCAAAGCTGCCGATAGGAAAGATCAAGCCTCGCGGCTTGGAATAGTCCGTATCGATGTCCCAGCCAAAGCCGAACAGCTGCTGTCCCGTCGATCGCCGGATAGTTGGGAGCGAGCAGCGGATCTGTGGTGTTCGGCGTCTTCGCAATGGCTTCTCGGGCAGCATTATTCGCTGCTTCGACTTGCTGAGCCGTGTGCCCGGGCTGCTCGGGAGTCGTCATCAACTCCAGAGTCGCTTGCTTGAGCGGAAACTTGCTCGGTCGGCCCGCAAGCCGATCGAGCAGGGCCTGCGCATAGATGCTGACGTCATGCGCCGTCGAGAACACACCTGCATCCCCGCTTACTCCCCCCATGCGGCGCGCCGTCGGGTCATGCACGGTGCCTCGAAGTAGGTGACCAAAATTGGGATTCTTGCTCGGATCGGCTTTGCTTTCCTCGTCGAGTGCCGTTGGTGCGATGCGCGACAACAGACTGGTGCTCCAGGTACCGGCAGGACAGGCGACCAGCTCGCGCCCTCGCGGCGCGGGAGCCCATGCGGTCGCGGCTCCTCTGACCGTGTGCGGCCCACAGGCTTTGGCTGGAGGAAGGTAGCGGGTTTCGTTCATGCCAAGCGGCACAAAGACATTCTGCTCAACGTAAACGTCTTCGGCCTCGCCGGTGAGTTTCTCGATCAGCGCGCCAAGCAGGATGTAGTTGATGTCGGAGTAGCGGAAAACCTCACCGGGAGCCGACTGCAGCGGCGTGGTGAGCGCACGATGAATGCCTTCTGCTTCATCGGCTCCGTCCAGTCCCCACGGGTCCCCGAGACTTACGTCTATCCCTTCGCCGGACGTATGCGTGAGCAACATGCGAACCGTCACTTGTGCCCGCTGGGGATCGTTCGCCGTATTGAAACCAGGCAAATACGTCTGCACCGGATCGTCGAATGCAACCTTGCCTTGTTCGTAAAGCTGCATGACGGCAGTCGCCGTTCCCAGCGGCTTCGTCAACGACGCGATATCGAAGATCGTGTCCTCGGTCATCGGCTCCGCTGGTGCGGGCGATCCATCTAGCCCCGGATCGCCGTCAAGCGTGCGCGAGCCATAAGCATGATGGAAGACAATCCTGCCACCGTGCCCGATCACGACCACGCCACCTGGGAGCCGCTGTGCCGCAACTGCATCGTTCATCAGCTTGGAGACCATTGCGAATTCGGTTGCGGGAGCTGCACCTAACTGCCTGCCGTTTTCCGCCGTGTGCATTGCGTACCTGGCCGAGGATGCCGCAACGGGGTGAGCAAGACAATTCCAAGAGCAATGGCCGCACGTCGTAGACCGGTCCGCATGTCCGAGCATCAGCATCGCGATCGCCACCGCGATGGTTGTCCGCACTCTGGCCGTCATCTCTCACCGAGCGCGGCGCGCACCCTGCCCCGCGCCCGGTCGAGCCGGACGGCGGCCTCGGCCGCGTCAACGCCCGCGAGCAGAGCGACGATCGCGGTCTTGGCGTGACCGCCCGCGGCGGCGAGCGCGGCCGCGGCCACTTCCTCGTCGACGCCGGCCGCGTCGCGGACGATGCGGACCGCGCGGCGGCGCACCTTCGCGTTGGTCAGGCGCACGTCGACCATCCGCGGTCCGTAGGCCTTGCCGAGCGCGATCATCACGCTCGTCGAGAGCGCGTTGAGCACGACTTTCTGCGCCGTCCCCGCGGTCAGCCGGGTGGATCCGGCGAGAACCTCAGGGCCCGTGAGCAATTCGATCACCAGATCGGCAGACGCCTCACTGCCCGCGTTGTTGACGATCGCCACGGTGAGCGCGCCCGCCGCGCGCGCGTGCTCGAGCGCGCCGAGCACATACGGCGTGCGGCCCGACGCGGTGATCCCGACAAGCGCGTCGGCGGCGGTCAGGTCGGCGAGATCGGCGGGGTCGTAAGCATCTTCCGCGCCCTCGATCGCCTCGGTCAAAGCTCTTGGCCCGCCGGCGATCACGGCGCGCACAAGGTCGGTTCCGAACGTCGGCCCGCACTCGGCCGCGTCGAGCACACCGAGCCGTCCGGGTGTTCCGGCACCGGCGTAAATCAGTCGACCGCCGCGCTCGAGTCGCTCGACGATCGCCTCGGCCGCCGCCGCGATGTGTGGGACCGCCGCCGCCACCGCGCCGTGCGCTTCACCCTCGGCTTTAACCAGTAACGCAGACGACCTCATTGATCGGCCGCGCGTCGAGGTCGTACAGGTCTGGGCGCGACGCCCTCGGTGGCGAGCGTGTCGAGTCGTTGCGCGGCAGGGGGTTTGGCTTTCGCCCGGATGAGGTGCGGTTCGTGGATCGCCGTCAGCCGCAGCGCGCCGTCCAGGGCGTCGCCGGCGGCCGGGATGAGATCGAGCTTGCTCGCGCAGCACGCCTCCTAAGACCGCCGCCAATCCGCCGACCATCGCCACCGGGCCACCACCGGCTGCGCGGGCGGTCGCGGCGAGCGCGTCCGCGGCGGCGCGGACGATCGCGAGCGCCGCGGCGTCGTCCTTCGCAGTGAGGACGTCGGGCGCGAAGGACGCGAGAGTGGCGGCATCGGTGAGTGTGGCGGGCCAAGTCTCCGGCGCTCCGAAGCGGGCGCGGGCGGCGTCGAGCAGCACGGTGGACGGGCCGCGGCCGTCGTGGGCGCGCAGTGCCGCGCGCAGCCCGGCGGTACCGATCCACGCGCCGCCGCCCTCGTCGCCCAACCACGGGCCCCAGCCGTCGGCGGTCCGCAGTGCGCCGTCCGCGTCGATCGCGAGTGCCACGACGCCGGTGCCGACGATCAGCACGACGCCCGGCTGCCCGTTCAGTGCGCCCGCGTGCGCGGTCATGGCGTCGCTGGTCACCGCGACGCGCTCCGCCGGCAGCGAGGCCAGTAGCGCGTGGCCCAACGCGCGGGCCGCCTCCGGCGCCGCGAACGCTCCGGCGGCGCCCACGATCGCCTCGTCGACCGGGCCGAGTTCCTTTGCGACAGCCAGGATCGCCGCCTCCGCGGCCCGCACGCCGCCGGGCGTCGCGAGCCCGGGTGCGCCAGCGCCCTCGGCCCTGCGGCCGGCCACTGCGGCGCGGCAGGACGTCTTGCCGAGGTCGACGGCGAGGATCATCGGAGCCATCCTCCCATGAGGGCCAACAGCCAAAGTCACATCCGCCACACGGGCATCTCGGCGGACCCATGACGCTTTTTCGCAAAGCGATACGCCGGTGATATCACCGGCTCGGGTGATATCGCATGTGGGTCCGAAACGAAAAAAGCAAGGGGCCCGAGGCAACGTGTAGCAGGCGAGACGCAGGACCGCTATCGCCGCGGTGGGTCGAGGTAGCGGCGCGCGCCCCAGTAATCTTCGTCGAGTCGAACCGGGGTGATGCGCACCGGTTCGGTCTTGTCGAATGCCTCGACCATTTCGCCGTTTCCGGAATACATCGCCACGTGGTAGATCGCGTCGGGATCGGCGGGGTCGCTGCCGCCGTGCGAGTAGAAGAGCAGATCGCCGGGTTGCAACGCGGATTTGTCTATCGCGCGGCCCCGGCTGTCGGCGGCTTGCGGTCCGGCATCGCGCGGCAGGGTGATGCCGTGCGCCTGGTAGATGGTGGCGGTGAAACCGGAGCAATCAATCCCGAACCCGGAAAGGCCGCCCCACACGTAGGGGATGTTGACGAACATGGCGGCGTATCGGACCAGATCAGCTCCGGTGGGATGCGGTATGTCCGTGGGCTTTTCGTAGACCGCCACCGTTCGGGCATCCAGCCACTTCGGGCCGCGATCGGGGGTGGCCACCTGAACTGCCTTATCGGTGCGGTTCAGGACGGGAAGCCTGGTGTTGGTGCTGATCTCGAGGTCGCGATCGGACAGTCCGGGTTCGCGGTACAGCCAGGCGGTGATGCCGCGATCGGCTAGCGCGAAGGGACCGTATTCCTTCAGTGCGCCGTAGCCCGCGTCGATTGCCAACTGGGCCTTGGGAATCCAGCCGGGATAGCCCTGGGGGTCCTTCGGTGTGGCTTGTCCGGGAACCACTACCTGGTCCCAGTCACCCTGCTCTCGCACCACAATCACGCGGTCACCGAAGAGAACCTGCGTCTGGTCGAGATCGTCGGACGTGAGCGCCTCCTGCTGGGCCGGCGTCATGGCGGTCAGCCAGCCGCGAATATCGACCGGATTTGTCAGCGCCGGGTGGTCGACTGGGCGCGGGCTCTGCGGCGTGGTCCACACCGTGGCCACCGACACCGCGACATAAGCGCTGTTCGGCGCCGGCGAGGCGGAAACGTGAGCGGTTACCGGTAGCGCTGTCAGGAGGACGGACACGACGCCGACGAGCGCTGTGCGGGTCGTGGCGCCGGTCATGTGCGTCGACGTTATCGGAGCCGCGCCGGTGTGCCCGGTTAACGCGCTGCGATGCGTCGCAGTAAGGATGCCGGCTGTTACTGGTGTAACTCGGCGTAATCGATGCCGGCGTCGACTTCGTCGATCGCCATTCTCACCATCTCGATTGCCTGCTCACGGTGGCCGCCTGAGTCGCCTGGGTCAGCGATCTGCAACTCAGACAAGCCCTGGTTCAGGTGGTCCTTGGCAGTGACCATGTGCTGTTGCACGGCATACGCTGCTCCTGCGCCGAATACGCTGAAGCTGGTTGCTGTGATTACGCCGGCAACCGCCAGCCGGAGTTTAGAGATCTGCACGTTAAATCCTTCTCAGCGATGGCTGCGACAGGCTCGATCGATGCTTCGTCAATCCTGTCAGCACGGGTTGCACATGGCTCTCTGACATCGCTAAAACTACTGGGCAACCGCCGGAAGATCACTGGATCCGCCAATGAGCTTCTCGCGCATGTGCGCGAGCACGTCCTCGGTCATCGCGAAGCCGCCCAGATGGCTCTCGGATCGCACGGTGAGTTCGGCGTCTTGTAGACGCGCGACGGCGGAGCGCACACCGTCGATCGGAACGACGTGGTCGGTCTCGCCGTGCCACCACCGCACCGGCACTTTCACGTCGACGAGCCGAAAACCCCAGTCGCGCCCCAATAGTCGAGCATCGTCGACCATCGCCAGGCAGCGGCCGCGGAAAGCATTCACCATGTCGTCGACGAAGATCGCCTCGACCTCCGGATCGTCCAGCACCTGCCGGTCGACCTCCGGCCACATCCGCATGTAGACGCGATAGGCGTAGTGCGCGAACGGAATCAACGGCGCCAACAGGATGGTGGCGATCACCGCGAGTGGCCGGCGTAATTGCGTGAGGATGGGCCCGAAGCGCCGGGCGATGTTGGTGGCACCGGCACGGGTGGCCTCAGGGCCGACCGCCGGGACGGTGCCGTCCAGTACGCCCACCGCGGCTACCCGGTCGACCATCGGAGGCAGCGCGCCGCACGCCAGTGCATAAGGACCGCCGCCGGACATGCCTACCACGCAGAGCTTTTCGGCGTCGAGCGCATCGGCCACCTGGCGCCATGTCGGCGACCCACTCGCTCACCGAGGAGTAGCGGTGCGAGTCGGAGAGCCCGGTGCCCGGCCGCTCGATGACGATGACGCGCAGGCCGAGTTGTTCGGCGGCGCGGCGACCCTTGGCCAGGAATTGGCGACGCGCGCCGAGGGTGCCGTGGAACCACAGCACCACCGGGCCCGTCGGGTCACCGAATTCCGCGTAGCCGAGCCGGCGTCCGTCGGAGAGGTGGAATTGACCTTCCGCTCGCGGCTTCTCGACACGCGGGACCCCCGGAGGATGCCGCAGTGGGTTGTCCATCAGATTTCAGAGTAAGCGACTACTTGGCCTGCGGTTGACCGCCAAATGACCAGTTAGACGCAGTGTTAGGCAGGAGTTCCCGCCTGATTCATCCCGGCGTTGTCGCCGTGACAAGGTGCGTCGATGGTGACTGGCTGGCGGGTTCTGGGATGCCTACACTTCACCCCTGTGCAGCAGGAGTTACGGGTGGACACCGCTGGTGTCCACGCGATGGCCACGCGGTGGAGCGCTTCGGTGGGTGACCTTCACCAGGTGGTGGCGCCGACCGGATTGGGACTGTCGTGCCAGTCCAGCGCAGCCGCGGTCGACGCCGCTCACATTGACGTCGCGGCGTTCACTGCAGGACTGGCTTCGCGGGTTGGTGAACGCGCCACTGGAGTCGTCGTAGACACCACCAGCTATCTCGCCCAGGAAGCTGCGTCGACAGCCGCGGTGGCCCAGCTCATGATCAGCGAGTAGCGATGGCGGCAGTTGCGGTTGCTCCGGGCCTATCGGCTTTATTGGCCTGGCCCACGGAGCATCTCACCGAGGCTGCGGCGCACTGGGAAGACCGTGGGCGAGCGGACCTATGGGGTGGCCCATGGGGTGTGGAGCGACGCGCTCGGGGTCGACTGGCGCGGCGAGGCCGCCGAGGCGCTGCGGGCCGACACCCACGCGGACATGTTGACCACCAGTGGGGTCGTCGATCAGCTCCAGGAAGCCGCGAGCGTGGCACGCAGTGGGGCCTCGGAATTGGATGCCGCTCGCTCGTCGGTGCGCTACGCCGTCGAGGACGCCCGCTCGGCGGGATTCGAAGTGGGCGAAGATCTTTCGGTCACCGACCGGATGGCCGGCGGATCGGCCGCACAGATGGCCGCAAGGCAGGCCGCCGCTGAAGCCCATGCCGCCAATATCGGTGGGCGCGCAGCTCAGCTGGTGAGCGTCGACGCTCAGGTCGCGAGCAGAGTTACCGCGGCGGTGGCCGGCGTTGGGTCTACTTTCCCGCCGGTGCCGTCGACCAACGGGCATGTGCACGCTGTCGACAACCACACCTTCAAACAGGGCCCCGACAAACCGCCGCCTCCGCCGAAGGGCCCAAAAGCCGACGACATCCGCAAAGTGTTGGAGAAGCTCGGCAAGGGTTCACGGCCGAAGTACAAAACGGTCAAATCCCCCGAAGACCTGGAACGACTCAAGCAATGGATGACTGAGCATGGCGCCGACATCGACACGCACTACCCCGAACCGGAGATGGGCAAATGGGAGCGGTTGCCCGATGGCACCGAAATTGGCGAGCGCGTCTTCGCGGACTCTACGGGTAAGAACGTGCTCGACATCGACCTCAAAGACCCGAACGGTGGAATCGAGCACTGGAAGATCCACATCAACCCGAAGACGGGCGCAGTGCCAGAGATTCCGGCGGTCGAGCCAGCCCCAGCCGAAGCGGCGCCCGCAGAGGCAGCACCAGCTGAATCCGCCCCGGTGGAGGGCTTCGAAGGAGGCGGCCCCGCGGGCATTCCGGCCGCTCCACATTTCGTGCACCCGCCGGGAACTGTCGATCATGGCATTCCCATCATCGGCGAGGACGACCCTGGGGAGGATCCCCGTGATTTCAGGCATTGAGGCGATGACGGCACCTACACCACGGGAGCATTAAGAGAATGACCGAAACCGGATCTACAGCTCGGGACACGCTCCGTGGCGACATCCTTGCGGTTGGCGTCGACGATTTTGTATCCCTGGCTGATGTGCAAGGCCTCATCGATGATGGCGGCTTGGCCGAGTCAGCGGCCGATTGCCAGAGACTCGTGATCGACACTGTTCGATTGCTACTCGAAGATGGATTGGTCGAGGTTGGTGTTATCCCCAGCCCGAGTAGTCCAGGCTTCAAGACGTGGCCCGGAACAGTTGACGAGGTAATGACGCGGTTCGCTGACCAATTCGTCGGACACTACGACAACCGAGACGACTGGGCCTACAAGATTTGGCTTAACCTCACTCGAGCGGGCCGTCAGGCGTCAACCGGCGTTGACTCTGCCGACAATCCGTAACTCGCTGGTACGCGCAGACAATGCTGCACGAGACATCAATGCTTGGAACGCTCGATGTGGACGCATCTTTATCTTGCGGACGCAGCAAGGGGCAGACGATCCTCCATCGCCGACAACAGCCGCTACTTGACCGGCAGGCCGCGATCAGGGCTCGCTCCTACCAAGTGATCACCGCCTGGCCAATAACCGTAACGGTTGGAGACACTGATGAAGAGCGCTCTCGACGCGTTGCCGCCAGAATTCTCCGCGATAATCGCCGATGAACTGGCCGGCGCTGACCCTAAACTGCTTGCCCAGCTCCGCAGCACGCACGAACCCACCAACGAGCAGCGTCAGGCTGTCAACGAACTGCTTGCGAGAGCCGTGGTCAGAAGCATGGGGGCCGATTGGGTTCCCAATGCGCACGGATTAGCGGTCGAGCGGGCTGTGAAAGCCTTCCTCGAACACTGGCCTTTGAACGAATAGCTGGCACGTCGGAGGATGCCCGCGAGCTCACGCCACCGAGGCGGCGCCTGAATGGTGTAGCAGCCTGCTACCCTTGTAGCAGACTGCTACACCGGGAGCCATCAATGACGAACACCGCGGATCGAGTGACTCGTGTAGCCGCCGACCTCATGGACAGCGCGGCCGCTGAAGGCGCGCGACAAAGCCGCTCGGCCAAGCAGCAGCTCGACCACTGGGCGCGAGTGGGACGCGAGGTATCGAGTCAGCAGACGGCGGCCCGGCGTCGAGTGGAAGCCGCGTTGACCGGCGAGCTGGAACTGCGTGAACTCAGTGTCGAAGAAGGCGCGGTTTTCAACGCCGAGATCGCAGCGGCCATTCAGGAGAATCTGGCGGAATCGAATTACGGCGAGCTTCTTGCCGAGCGTGGCGTCACGACCGTGGCTCTCGATGAGAACGGTGACATCGTTGAGCACCGCCCTGACGGGTCTTCGATCACGCTGACTGCTAAGCAACCACGCCGCAGGAAGGCGAGCGCCAGACCCGCTCGATGAAGCGGCTCGATCTCGTCGTCGGACCCAACGGAGCCGGCAAGTCAACCTTCGTCGAACTCACGCTGGCGCCACTTTTACCCGGTAGTGCCTTCGTCAACGCCGACGAGATCGCTAAGCAACGCTGGCCAGACGATCCGGCCTCCAACTCATATGAGGCTGCGCGGGTGGCGGCACGAACGCGGGCCAAGCTCATCGAGCTGGGCGCATCGTTCATCGCCGAGACCGTGTTCTCCCATCCGTCAAAGCTGGAACTGGTCGATGCCGCCCACGCGGCGGACTACACAATCGTCGTGCATGTCCTGCTGATCCCCGAAGATTTGGCCGTCGAGCGGGTCCGTCACCGAGTCAAAGCCGGCGGACACGATGTACCCGAGAACAAGATACGCGAACGCTACCAACGTCTTTGGGCGCTTGTCGCCGCCGCGATCGTCCGTTGCGATTCGGCGACCGTGTACGACAACAGCGGCCTCAAGGGCCCCCGCATCGTCGCCCACATCAACGACGGCTTCTGCATCGGTTCCCCGGCCTGGCCGGCGTGGACGCCTGACGTGTTGCGGTCCGCGTGCATGCCGTAACGCGAATCCGCGCGATTGGCGCCCAACGTCCCGGACCGCTAGTTTCCCAAAGGTGATGTTCTCAGCTGCTGGTGCAGTCGCGCGCTGGATCGCGCCCTTCCTGACGGTTGCGGCCGTTGTCGGCATTGGTCAACTCAGCGACCCGGTGCAGGGCGGTCCCGCCCCGGCGATCCGACTGGCCGACGACGCCAACCCGCTGGCTGGCATGCCGTTCTACGTCAATCCGACCTCGGCGGCGATGCGGGCCGCCCAGCATGCCGATCCGCCGAGTCCTGAGTTGACCGCCGTCGCCAACACGCCGCAGGCGTACTGGATCGTCCCGGGCTCTTCGGCTTCGACGGTGGCGAAGTACACCGGCGACGCAGCGGCTGCGGGGGCCCTGCCGGTATTTACGATCTACGGCATTCCGCACCGCGACTGTGGCAGCTTCGCTGCGGGCGGCATGGGGTCCGGCGACGCCTATCGCGGGTGGATCGACACCATCGCATCCCAAATCGGCGCGTCACGGGCTGCGGTCATCGTCGAACCCGATGCCCTGGCCATGGCCGACTGCCTCTCGGGCGACCAGCGCCAAGAACGCTACGACCTGATCCACTACGCCGTCGACACGCTGACCCGCAATCCGGCCACGGCCGTGTACGTCGACGGTGGTCACGTGCGCTGGCATAGCCCCGGTGACATGGCCGATCGGCTCAACAAGGCCGGTGTCGGTCACGCGCGGGGTTTCAGCCTCAACGTCGCGAACTTCTTCACCACCGAGGACGAAATCGGTTATGGCGACGCCATTTCGGGGCTCACCAACGGCTCGCACTACGTGATCGACACATCGCGCAACGGCGCCGGACCAGCGCCCGCCTCCAAGCTCGACTGGTGCAACCCCGGCGGCCGAGCGCTGGGCACTCCGCCCACGACCGCGACCGGCAACGGACACGTCGACGCTTTCCTGTGGATCAAGCGTCCCGGTGAATCCGACGGATCATGCGGCAAAGGCGATCCGCCGGCGGGGACCTTCGTCAATCAGTACGTCATCGATCTGGCCCACAACGGGGGCCCGGTCGATCTAGCCCGCAGCGCCGGCCACTAGGCAGCAGCTGTGTCGTTCACCAATGTCCGTGGTGGACAACCTCATCGAACGGTCGGCGATTCGGTTTGCGGATCGGCTTGAGCGGACGGTCAGCGGGATAGCCGACACCGAGTAGATACGCCACCAGGTAGCCCTCGGGCACGCCAAGGATGGCGCGCGCCTTGTCCTGATCCCCCACCGACGAGTGACCGGTTCCGATGCCGAGGTCGGTCGCTGCGATCATCATCGCCATCGTGGCCTGCCCGACGTCGTACTGATCGGTCACCCGGCGGCGCTCATCGGGCGGCTCGGGAATGACGAACGCGATCGCCGCGGCGGCGCCGGCGATGTGGCCGGCGCCCTGCCAGACCGTGGACAGCTCTTGCAGCTGCCCCTTGTCGGTGACGATGACGAAGTCCCACGCCTGCCGGTTCTTCGCCGACGGAGCGCGCCAGCCGGCCTCGGCGATCCGGTTGAGGTCCTCGTCTGACACCGGGTCGGGCTTGTACTGGCGCACATTGCGTCGGGCCGTGATCGCGTCCCAGGTTTCCATCGCAGTCCTTCCGTCTGGCGTTCGTTCGCCATAGTGCCACCCCGGTCCGCGCCGGAACCCCTCACTCGGCTTGTGCGCCTCGCAGCCAGGATCTGGTTAAGTGCAGATCTTGATGCCGCGGGCCGAGGACCCGGATCTGGTCGGCCAGTACGGTTTCCAGTTCGGCCGCATTCTTCTGCGAGCCGGCAAGGTACATGCGGGTGGTCATCGTCATCGGATCGTATGGCCCCAGTGCCGCGACCTCGTCGGCCACCAAGGCCTCAAGTGCGCCGATCCGGGCACCGACGCCACCGGCGGAGTGGTCGAGCGCGAACGCGTGGTACCGGCGAGCTTCGAAGGTCTGGCGATGCGCGGGTCCGAGCACGCGGGTGTGATCTCTGATGACGGCCTCATAATCGGCGAGTCCACCGTCAATGTCGCCGGCGGTCACTTTGTGGTTGGCGAGCATGCGCCTGACTTCGAGCACTTCCGGGTCGTCAGGTCCTCGTTGGCGGGTCAGTTTGTCGACTGCGACCTGCAGCTCGACGACGCCGTCGACGTCGGATTGGGATGCGCTGATGAACTCTTCGACCTGGTCATCGACTGTGCGTCGCTGGTCCTCGCTGAGCTCGTCGCGACCTGACTCGTCGAGCTCCATGTCGGTGTAGAGGTCGCGGGCGATGTTGGCGAGATCTGCGACCTCGGCGCGCCAGTGCTCAAGCGTGGCCGCCACAGTCGCGGTCGTCGGATGATCGGATCCCAGGATGCGGGTGTGGGCATCGAGCAGTTCTTGGTAGGCCGCGACGGCGCCGCCGGGGTTGTCTTCCCAGTCACGAAGATCGCTGTAGCCGAGGCGGATTGACAGCGTGGTCAGGTGATCGGGGCCCAGCGTGCGTACGGCTTGGGGCCACAGCCGATCGTATGCGTCCAGAGCCGCAGCGCGGTCTCCGCTGATGGCAAGCCAATAGGCGCGTAGTCCGGATACGCCCACGGTGGTTGGGTTGTCGGCGCCCAGCACGGACAGGCACCGGGCGCTGGTGATCTCGAGGTCGACGAGGGCTGCGATCGGGTCGCCCGCCAGACCGCGATGGTGAGCCAGGTTGGCGCGCGCGGCGAGGGTTGTTTCGTGGTCGGCGCCGAGTTGGCGCACATGGTCGAGTACTTGTTGCTGCCAGTCAGCGACGGACTCCGGCGGCTGCCCGTCCGATGCATCATCAGCCATGAGCCCTCTTATCAGTGATCGTCGACACCGTCCGCCTCCACTCTGGCACGTGCGTCCGACCAATCCTCCGATCGGTCGAACGCCGTCGCTACCAGGTTCTAGGGTGAGCCCTGATGGCGCTTCATCTGCATCGTGCCGAGCGCACCGACCTGCTGGCCGACGGGCTCGGCGCCCTGCTGGCCAATCCGCTACCCGACCCGTTCGCCGAGGAACTCGTGTTGGTGCCGGCCCGCGGTGTCGAGCGGTGGCTGAGCCAGCGGCTCTCGCATGTCCTGGGCGCCGGCGGCAAAGGCGACGGAGTGTGCGCCGGTATCTCGTTCCGCAGCCCCGGATCATTGATCGCCGAGATCACCGGCACGGTCGACGACGACCCCTGGTCGCCGGATGCGATGACGTGGGCGCTGCTCGAAACGATCGACGCGTCGCTCGATCAACCGTGGTGCGCCATCTTGGCCAAGCACCTCGGCCATTTCGACACAGGCGACGAAGCCGAATTACGCAGCGGCCGACGGTATTCGGTCGCGCGGCGGCTCGCGGGACTGTTCGCCTCCTACGCCCGGCAGCGTCCGCAGTTACTCATCGACTGGCTCGACGGCAAGACAGAACGCCTCGACGAAGATCTGCACTGGCAGCCCGAACTGTGGCGCGCGCTCGTCGAGCGGGTCGACGCCGATCCCCCACATATCCGGCAGCAGAAGACCGTCGCACGGCTGAAGGAAGGACCGAGCGAGCTGCCGGCGCGGCTGTCGCTGTTCGGGCACACGCGGCTGGCGTGCACCGACATCGAGCTGCTGCAGGCGTTGTCCACCCATCACGATCTGCATCTGTGGCTGCCCCACCCCAGCGACGCCTTGTGGCAGAAGCTCACCGGACACCACGGCGCCATCCCCCGCCGCGAGGACACCAGCCACCGCGAGGTCGGCCACCCGCTGCTGACCACGCTCGGACGCGACCTCCGCGAACTGCAACGAAGCCTGCCGACCGATGTGCAGACCGACGACTATCTGCCCAACGATGACCGCGCGGAGACTCTGCTCGGTTGGCTGCAGTCCGACATCGCCGCCAATGCGGTTCGGCGAGAAGGACGTACGCTCGCGCCGGACGACCGCTCGGTGCAGGTGCACAGCTGTCACGGCCCGGCCCGCCAGGTCGACGTATTGCGCGAGGTGCTGCTCGGCCTGCTGCAAGACGACCCGAGCTTGGAGCCGCGCGACATCCTGGTGATGTGCCCGGACATCGAGACGTATGCACCGCTGATCGTCGCCGACTTCGGCCTCGGCGACGTGGTGCACGGCGCGCATCCCGCCCACCGGCTGCGGGTCAAGCTCGCCGACCGTTCACTGGTGCAGACCAATCCGCTGCTCGGCCTGGCGTCGCAGTTGCTGGCATTGGCTGACGGCAGGGTGACGGCCAGCGAGGTGCTCAACATCGCCGAAACCGCGCCGGTGCGAGCCCGATTCGGCTTCACCGATGACGACCTGGAGTCGATCACTCGCTGGGTGCGGCAGGCGAACATCCGGTGGGGCTTCGACCAGGAACACCGACGGCCCTACCACGTCGACTTCGTGCATAACACATGGCGTTTCGGCATCGACCGAATCTTGGCCGGCGTCGCGATGTCCGACGACGCCCACGCCTGGATCGACACCACGCTGCCACTGGACGACGTCGGCAGCAACAAAGTCGAGCTGGCCGGGCAGCTCGCCGAATTCGTCTGCCGGCTCCAAAAAGCAGCCGACGCACTGTCTGGCGCACAACCGCTCAGCGATTGGCTCACGGCCTTGACTGACGGCATCACCGCGCTGACCCGTATCGACGACTCCGATGCCTGGCAGACCCGGCAGGTGGAGCGCGAATTCACAGAAGTGTTGCAGCAGGCCGATTCTCGAGCCGACACAACGCTGCGGCTGCCCGACATCCGAGCACTGCTCGACCAGCACCTGGCCGGACGCCCGACCCGGGCCAACTTCCGCACCGGAACCCTGACCGTGTGCACGATGGTGCCGATGCGATCGGTGCCGCACCGGGTGGTCTGCCTGGTCGGTCTCGACGACGGCGTCTTCCCGCGCCTGGGTGTTGTCGACGGCGACGACGCGCTGGCCCGCGACCCGATGACCGGTGAGCGCGACATCCGCTCCGAGGACCGGCAATTGCTGCTCGACGCCATCGGCGCGGCCACCGAGAAACTGGTCATCACCTACACCGGAGCCAATCAGTACTCGGGGCAGCCCCGTCCGCCCGCGGTGCCGCTGGACGAACTGCTGGACACCCTCGACATGACCACCACGGAGAAGATCCGGCAGCGCATCGTCGTCGAACATCCGTTGCAGCCGTTCGACATTCGCAATGTCATCCCCGGCGAACTCGTGCCCGAGGTGCCGTTCAGCTTCGACCCGACCGCGTTGCGGGCCGCGCAGGCCAGCGCCGGCGACCGCCGCGAACAACCCTTGTTCATCTCCGGACCGCTGCCGCCCCCACCCGCAGACGACGTCATCCTCGCGGACCTGATCGCCTTCTTCAAAGACCCGGTGAAAGGCTTCTTCCGCGCGCTGGAATTCACGTTGCCGCGCGACGTCGACGGCGTCCAAGACGCCATGCCGGTGGACCTCGACAACCTCGAGGAGTGGTCGGTCGGCGACCGCATACTCGGCGACGTCCTGCGCGGCATGACGCCTGACCAAGCGCGCCAAGCGGAATGGCGGCGCGGCACGCTGCCGCCGGGTCAGCTGGGTTGGCGCAAGGCAACCGAGATCCGCGATCAGGCCAATCTGCTGGCAACCGAAGCGCAGCAATATCGCACGACGGATCCCACGCCGTATGACGTCGACATCGAACTCGGCGGCGGCCGGCGCCTGAGCGGGACGGTGCCGGCGGTGTACGGCCAGCGTCTGGTCTCGGTCACCTATTCCAAGTTGGACGGTAAGCATCTGCTGGCGTCGTGGATTCCGTTGCTGGCGTTGTTCGCTCGTGATAGCGGCCAGGACTGGTCGGCCGCGTGTATCGGCCGGCCGAAGAGAGGTACCAACCCACGCGTCGAGGAGATCGGCCGACCCGACGGTGACGCCGTCGAGGTGCTGCGTGAGCTGGTGGCGATCTATGACGCGGGCCGCCGCGAGCCGCTCCCCTTGCCCGTCAAGACGTCCTACGCGTGGGCGGTCGCACGGCATGAAGGCGACGACCCGGTGCAAGCCGCCGAATACCGTTGGCGGAGCAACTTATACCCGGGGGAAGACCAGGCGCCGGCGCATGTGCGGGCCTGGGGCAAAGATGCGCGGCTGTCCGACCTGATGACACCGCTGCGTCCGGGTGAGGAGTTCGACAGCGAAGACAACCGGCTCGGTGCGTACTCCTGCCGGCTCTGGCTGCCGATGCTGCGCGCCGAGAGGATCCCGACCTGATGGAGCCATTCGACCTGCTCGGCCCGTTGCCGGCCGAACGCTCCACCACCGTGCTGCAAGCCAGCGCCGGCACCGGCAAGACGTTCGCGTTGGCCGGGCTGGTGACGCGCTATCTCGCTGAGGGTAAGGCGACGCTGGATCAAATGCTGCTCATCACGTTCAGCCGGGCGGCCAGCCAAGAGCTCCGCGAGCGGGTGCGTCGCCAAATCGCCGACGCGGTCATCGCTTTCGATGATCCGTCGACGGTCGGTGAGAACCAGCTGGTGGCGTTACCTGCTTCAGGGCAGCGAAGACGAGCGCGAGGCGCGCAAGCAGCGGCTGCGCGACGCGCTGGCCGGATTCGACGCGGCCACGATCGCCACCACCCACCAGTTCTGCCAGCTGGTGCTGAAGTCGCTCGGCGTCGCCGGCGACACCGCCTCCAACGTCACGCTGCTGGAAAGCCTCGACGACCTCACCACCGAGATCGTCGACGACCTCTATCTGGCCCACTTCGGTCAGGAGCGCGATGATCCGGTGTTGCAGTACGGCGCTGCGCTGAAGTTGGCGCGTGAGGTGGTCAACAACACCGCGGCCCAGTTGCGGCCTCGCGACCCGGACCCTGGTTCGGAGGCCGCCGCCCGCGTTGATTTCGCGAAAGATGTTCTGGCCGAGCTGGAAAGCCGTAAGCGGCGCCTGGGCGTCTTGAGCTACGACGACCTGCTGAGTCGACTTGCTGCCGCACTGGACACCGACGACTCCCCCGCGCGAGCGCGCATGCGCCATCGCTGGCCCATCGTCATGGTCGACGAGTTCCAGGACACCGATCAAATCCAATGGCAGGTGATCGACCGCGCATTCAGCGGGCACGCCACAGTGATCCTGATCGGCGATCCGAAGCAGGCCATCTATGCGTTTCGCGGCGGCGACGTCGTGACGTATCTGGAGGCGGCGAAGACGGCGGGCGAGCGGAAGACGTTGGCCACCAACTGGCGCAGCGACTCCGCGCTGCTGGACCGGCTGCAGGTGGTGCTGCGCGGCGCCCAGCTTGGTGATGCCGCGATCGTGGTCGACGATGTCGAGGCCCACCATCGCGGTCATCGCCTTGCCGGTGCGCCACACAACGATCCGTTCCGGTTACGGGTCGTTTCGCGAGCGACATTGGGCCGCAGAGGTGTTCAGAACCCGCCGATCGCCGAGTTGCGGGAGCACATCAGCGCCGACCTTGCCGCCGATATCCGTGCGTTGCTGGCCAGCGGTGCGACATTCGACGGCGAGCCATTGCGGGCCCGCGACATCGCGGTGATCGTGGAGCGGCATCGAGACGCCGAGGTCTGTTTCCAGGCGCTGTGCGCGGCAGGCATTCCGGTGGTCTACACCGGCAACACCGACGTGTTCACCTCCGACGCCGCGGCGGACTGGCTCTGCCTGCTGGAGGCCTTCGACCAACCGCACCGCCCCGGGATGGTGCGCGCGGCCGCGGCGACGGTGTTCTTCGGCGAAACCGCGGAAACCCTGGTGGCCGGCGGCGATCGGCTCACTGATCGAGTCGCCGACACATTGCGTGAATGGGCCGCCCACGCCCGGGAACGCGGAGTCGCGGCGGTCTATGAAGCCGCGCAATTGCGCGGGATGGGTGATCGGGTGCTGTCCTGGGAGGACGGCGAGCGGCAGATGACCGATCTCGCGCACGTCACCCAGCTGCTGCAGGACGTCGCGCACCACGAACGATTGGGTTTGCCGGGACTGCGCGACTGGCTGCGCAAGCAACGCGAAGAGCGCAGCGGCGCAACCGAACGCAACCGCCGGCTCGACAGTGACGCCACCGCCGTGCAGGTGATGACGGTGTATGCGGCCAAGGGACTGCAGTTCCCGGTCGTGTACGTGCCGTTCGCGTTCAACCGCAATGTCCAGGACTACGACCTCGTGGTGTTCCACGACGACGCCGAGCGCTGCTTGTATATCGGCGGCCAGAACGGTCCCGGTGTCGCCGCCGCCAAGCAGCAGGGCCGACGCGAGGACGCCAGCGACGTCAGCCGGCTGAGCTATGTGGCGATGACGCGCGCGCAGTCGCAAGTGGTGGCGTGGTGGGCACCGGCGCGCGACGAACCCAACGGCGGCTTGTCGCGGCTGCTGCGTGGCCGTCGTCCCGGCGAGCCACAGGTACCCGAGCGCTGCGATCCCCCGAAGATCACCGACGACGACGCGATGGCCCGCTTCCAGGAATGGGAGGCCGCCGGCGGGCCGGTCATCGAGGAGTCGGTGGTGGCCGAGGCACCGCCGGTGCCGGCCAAGCCGGAGCCAAAGGACTTGGAGATGCGGCACTTCCACCGCAGTATCGACACCGGGTGGCGGCGCACGTCCTACTCAGGTCTCGTTCGGGTCGCCGAGGCTGTCGGGGTGACCAGCGAGCCGGAGGTCACCGAATTGGATGACGAGACCGGCGATATCTCGTTGACCGAGAATGCATCCGGACCATTGGTGGTATCCCCGATGGCGGCACTGCCACGGGGCGCAACGTTCGGATCGTTGGTGCATGCGGTGCTGGAGAATGCCGATCCTTCTGCGGCGGACTTTGCTGTGGAGCTCGAAACTCACGCGCGACGGGAGTTGAACTGGTATCCGGTGGATGTGACGGCTTTTGACCTGGCCGCGGCGCTGATGCCGATGAACGACACATCGCTGGGCCCACTGGCTGGACGGCTTGACGCTGCGGCAGATCGGTCTACGGGACCGGTTGCGGGAGTTGGACTTCGAGATCCCGTTGGCCGGCGGTGATCTGCGTGGTGCTGCGCCGAACGTGTCGGTGTCCGATGTCGGTGAGTTATTGCGGGCTTTTTGCCGGACGATGATCCTTTCGCGCCCTACGTCGATCGACTGACGTCGGCTGCGTTGGGCAACCAGTCGCTGCGTGGATACCTGTCCGGCTCGGTCGACGCGGTGTTGCGCCTGCCGGGTCAGCGCTACCTGGTGGTGGACTACAAGACCAACTACCTCGGCGACAACGCCGCCGATTATGGTGCCGCGCGGCTGGCCGAGGCGATGCTGCACTCCGACTATCCGCTGCAGGCTTTGCTGTATACCGTTGTGCTGCATCGTTTCCTGCGTTGGCGGGTGCCTCGTTACGATCCTGCTCTGCACCTGGGCGGGGTGCTGTATCTGTTTGTACGGGGCATGTGCGGTCCCGAGACGCCGGTGATCGACGGGCAGCCCTGCGGCGTGTTCAGCTGGCAGCCGCCTTTTGGGCTGGTGGTCGCGCTGTCGGATCTGCTCGACGAGGGAAGGCGAGCGGCGTGACGGTCACCGACGTGGAGTTGGCCGTCGGCGCGACCGGCTTGTTGCAGACATTCAACGGGGCTGGCGTTTTGGATGTTTCAGACGTGCGGGTAGCGGACCGGATCTGCGTCCTCGGCAAAGAGTCCGACGAACGCGTGGCTTTGGCGGTCGCGTTGCTGGTGCGGGGACTGCGCGGCGGATCGGTCTGCATTGACTTGAGCACCATCGCTGCCGACATTGGTGTCGACGATGTGCCCTGGCCCTCGTCTGACGGCTGGTTGGCGGCGGTTCGGGACAGTGCGCTGCTCGGCCACGTTCTGCATCTCTACGACGACCGACTGCTGTATCTCGACCGGTATTGGCGCGAAGAGAAACAGGTCTGCGACGACTTGTTGGCGTTGCAGGTGTCCAAGCCGACAGGCGATGTGCCCGCCTCGCGAGCGACTTTTCCCGGCCGGTTTCGAAGAGCAGCGCGAGGCGGCGGAAATTGCTCTCGCACAAGCGGTCACAGTATTGACCGGTGGCCCTGGAACTGGCAAGACGACCACGGTTGCGCGGCTTCTTGCGCTGCTCGCCGAGCAAGCTGGAGCATCCCGACTGAGGATCGCGCTGGCGGCGCCGACCGGCAAGGCGGCGGCCCGGCTGGCCGAAGCCGTGCAACTGGAAGTGAACCGGTTGGATGAGCCCGATCGTGTGCGGCTCGCTGGGCTGCAGGCGATGACATTGCATCGGCTGTTGGGCAGCCGGCCGGACACATCGTCGCGGTTTCGGCACGACCGCGGAAACCGGTTGCCGCACGACGTGATTGTCGTCGACGAGACGTCGATGGTGTCGCTGACGATGATGGCGCGGCTGCTGGAAGCGGTGCGCCCGGATGCCCGGCTGATCCTGGTCGGCGACGCCGATCAGCTCGCATCAGTGGAAGCCGGTGCCGTACTGGCCGACTTGGTCGACGGCATTTCGGCGCGCAGCGATATGCGGGTGGCGACGCTGAAGACCTCACATCGGTTCGGCGAATCGATCGGCCTTCTTGCTGAGGCGATCCGACTCGGCGAGGCAGATCGTGTCCTGGAGCTGTTGCATGCGGGCGGCGAGCACATCGAGTTTATCGAAGCCGACGATGCGTCTGACGCGTTGCGGCCGGTCTTGTTGCCGCACGCGTTGCGGTTGCGCGAGGCAGCGTTGTACGGCGCCGACGACGTCGCACTGGCGACGCTGGACGAGCACCGGCTGCTCTGCGCGCACCGGGAAGGGCCCTACGGGATCCGGCACTGGAATCGGCAAGTCGAGCAATGGATTTCCGACGCGACCGGCCAGCCACCGTGGTCGGAGTGGTATCCAGGACGGCCACTATTGGTGACAGCCAACGATCACGGGCTCCACGTCTACAACGGTGACACCGGTGTGGTTGTTGCCCGGGTTGACGGCCTTCGTGCCATCATCGCCGGCGCCGGCGGACCGCTGGACTTCGCGACCAGCCGACTTTCCGACGTCGAGACCATGCATGCGATGACGATTCACAAGTCCCAGGGCAGCCAGGCTGATGAAGTGACAGTGCTTATGCCCGGTGAGGATTCGCGTCTGCTGACGCGGGAATTGTTCTACACGGCGGTGACTCGGGCGAAGGGAAAGGTTCGAGTCATTGGTTCTGACAATGCCGTTCAGGCTGCGATCGGGCGGCAGGCGATCCGAGCAACTGGACTGCGTCAGCGCCTAGGCGGAAGTAGCAAATGCAATAACGAAGGTTCGCCATGACGGAAGGGGATAGCCGTTCTTCCGGGACCGCGCAAGATTGAATTGGTCAGGAGGTGGGCAAACCGCGATCTCAACAAACGGGACATGCGATTGCAGTTGGGTCAGGCAGTCGGCCTAAGCGACGCGCCGTCGAAGGTGCCGATCTCCATCCGCAGTCAGAAGTCCAGTGGCGACTTCTACGCCCGGCTCACCATTTCGACTCGGATGCTCAATACAGCAGAGGCAATGGAGTACATCCGGTCCCACTCGCGCTGAGCGTCTAGTTGGGCAACAGGACCCGCTTGATCGATGGGCCCGGGTCTTCAAATGTTTCCAGTTTGGAAAGCAGCGTTTTCGTAGCCTCGGACTACCGCGAGTCTTCAGGATCACTGCCCCGAACATTCAACCTAGCGATTCGTATGCGAAATCGCACTATCCCCAGTGCTGTTCACGGTACTCGAACAGGTCGTCACCGTGGAGTTGCCTCGTCGAATTGCCTGTACGCACCCAGAACTCCTCTGCATTGCTGGCGGATCCCTTAGGTGGTTTTGCGAACACGGGCTTACCCGAGGCGGCGGCCGAAACCACGCAGATCTGTTGGCCGCCTATGGTTTCGAACCGGATACGTACGGTTACCGCGGTAGCCACGGTTAGATTGACGTCGAGCAGCTGCCGCAAAAAGAGCTCGTAGCCGTCGGGGTTGCCCTTGCCGCCGAGCGTGCTGAAATCTTTCTGGAGTCCGAGGGCTCGGCCATTGTCGTCAACGCCGATCAACAGGGTGCCGCCTTCGGCGTTAAGGAAGCCGCACACTGTCTTTACGATGACATGTTCCAACTTGGGATCGGGCTGCTCGGTATGGCGGTTCCATCGCGCTGTTGATTTGAATTCAATGTTTTGTGATTCGCCGGCAGCTATCAGGTCTTCGATGGTCGCATCGAGCGGGGCGCGTTCGGTGCCCCAGAGTGTGGCAAATCCTTCGCGGACTACCTCCGCGATGAGCGGCCGGCGTCGTGCTAGGAAAGTCGCATAGTCGAGCTGTTCCCAGCCGACCGGCAGTGCATGCAGGCGCACTTGCCACTTAAGACGTTCGCTCGGCACCGTTTTGGACATCACCGGCCAGTAGTCAGTCGGTGGATTGTCGCTAATAGAGGCATTGTCAGCCCAGTCAAGGAAAGCCATATTCGCGATTGCGTTCACCTGTCTGGTGCCTGTCACCGCAATTGTCGCCAGGTACTTCCGGGGAAACAAGTGATGGCGCTCCAATGCCCTAGGCGCGACGGCCGAAGGCTCGAGTAGGTGACGTACCTTTATGTCGCTGAATAGCACCTCAGCGTCGAGGAGGTTCAGCGCCGCGAGATAGGCGAAGAGAGCTGGTGAACGGGAAGATGAAGTGTCGAGCCGGTTCGGGAGGCTAATCTCCCAATAGTCCTTAGTAAAATTAGCTTTGACGATGCGATCGAGTTCGGCCACGAAGGCTTGGCCGTCACCTTGGGGAAGATCGGCGATGCGGCCAAGGTCTGATTCCAGCTGTGACTCCGGCGAGGAGGTGTATCGGCCGGTTGTATGCGCCATAAAGAACCATCTGGCGATGACTGCGCGAAGGGAGTTCAGGTCGAGGCCGAAGTCGATTCGACCGATGAGCCATAGGGCGTAACTGAACAGGAGAGCGTTTTCTGAGGTAATCATGCGGCTGCTGCGGAAGCCGGCTGCATAGAGGCATTTGAGGAACTCATGCCAGTTAGTGAGATCGAGGGCGCGCTCTTGACTTGCGGCCAGCGTCTCGAACTGGCTCGTTCGGCGATCGGCGTTGACGAGCCCTGACTCTAGGTCCTTGCCGCGCAGGATGCTGTAAACGTGTTGCAGCCGGGCCCGGCGGAAAGCCAGCGCCACACCCACACGAAGCATCTGGTCGGGACTGGGTTCGATGTAGGGATTACGTGGACTCGGCCCGGTGACCGAGGAGTCGACCGCTGCTCGGCTGAACGCTTCGAGCGCCCGTCGCCCCTTCTCCCAATGCACCGACATCAAGGTGAGGATGAAGTCGGCCTGATTAAGCTTCACGCCCTCGGAATTGATTCGAACGAAGATCTCCGCGACTTGTTCTTCGTCGGCAGTACCGGCGAGTTCGATCACCTGGAAGCGGAAGGCTTCCAAGTCGTGTACTTGATCCAGACGATCCTCGAGGAGGTCTTCGTCAGCTTCGGTAAGTCCGCCGTCTCGCACCTTGCTGAGACGCTTGAGGAATTCGCGTACGGTCCGTTTGCGGCCATCGGTCCACAGCGCGGTGATATCGGGGATGAATTCCGGATCGCGCTCGATTGCGGCGTCGGTGACCTCGAACGTTTCGTCGGCAGGCCGGAAACCGATGCGAATGTGCTTCCTGTCGAAGGTCTTGGTGAGGACTTGCTGCCCCGTTAGCACCGCGTAAAGCGATGTCAGCCGTTGCTGTCCGTCGACGATTAGGAATTGCGGTGAACGGTCTTCGCTGTCACCGATCTTCCGGGTGCCTGCGTCAACGCCCGTCTCCCAGAGCATGATCGTACCGATCGGGTAGCCGCGGTACATGGAGTCGAACAGATCTCGTGCCTTCGCCGACGACCACACAAATGGGCGCTGGATGTCGGGAAGTGCTATTCGCCCGGCGCCGATATCGAGTACCAAATGATTTAGGGTGTAGCCGGTGTCACGGTAGAGCGCTGGCAATTCAAACCCTCCCCAATTCAAATGCAACTTCAATAGCGCACAACGTGGCGGCGACCGATCACAGCGCGGGAGTTCGCATGCGGTGAAGTGTCACCGTCGCCGACTGTAGCCCGTTGATGGGATCATGGGCGAGGCTCATCGCAATTGAGGGCGAGTTCCTAAGGTGCTCGTCCTGGACGAGCACCGACTGCGGTGCGCGCACCGGAAGGTCCATACGCGGGTGCGGCACTGGAATCGGCAAGTCGAGCAATGGATTCCATAGAAATAGACCAGCCGTCGTGGCCGGAGTACAGAAAACGTGCATCACGGTTACGGAGTCTGTCTAGACTTCTAGACTGGAGACCTTATGGGGCCGAGGTCGACGCTGGGGATTTGGTGGGAGCAGCCGAGGTTGCTGCGATACTCCAGCTCTCGCACCCCAGCAGTGTTACGACCTACTTCCATCGGTACCAAGATTTCCCGAAGGCGGTCGTCGACCTGAGCGCGAGTCGCGTCCGATTATGGCGACGGCGGGACATCGAGCAATGGCATCAGCGGAGGACTGGGCAATGACCGCAACTGAGATAGCGCGGGGGGACCAGAGCGGGGGGGCCACCACGAGCCACACCATCGTCGTGCCCGCACTTCAGCTTCTCCTCGCCGAGGTTGGCACGCGTGGGGCCGCTTCCGATTATGAGAACGCGGCCCTCGAGGAAAATGTGTTGGGTAAAAGCACGATCGGCGCTCGTCAGCGGACACTTCGGTACTTGCGCGAGCTTTATATCCTGCGGAGCGATTCTCTTCTCTTCCGGGCACTCGGTGATCTCTGGAATGACGAACCCTTAGGCCAGCCCTTGCTGGCAGGGCTCTGCGCCCTGGCGCGCGACCCGGTGTTCAGGGCAAGTGCTCAGGCAATCTTCGACAGCGAGCCTGGTGACCAAGTCACAAGTTCCGGTTTGGCAGAAGCGGTCGGAAAGGTGTTTCCCAAGTCCTATAGCGCCTCAACCCTGGCGAAGACGGGCCGCAACACCTTTTCGTCCTGGGAGCAGACAGGTCACCTGCGTTCGCTAACCAGAACGACCAAGGCCCGGCAGAGGGCTGTCTGCACTCCCTCAACAACCGCGTTTGCATTATTCTTGGGCCACCTCGAGGGGGTTTCCGGGGCGGCACTGTTCGACACGTTTTGGGCACGCGTACTAGACCGCCCCAGAGCACACCTTTTGGACATGGCGATGTTGGCGTCGCAGCGTTCGCTCATCGATTTCCGCCACAGCGGCGGTGTCTCCGAGGTCGGGTTCACCGACCTTCATCGTCCGATGGAAGGCCAATTGGTGTGAGCCGCATCGATGACCTCATTGCCAACTATCAGCGGTTCGCAAGCCTGCCATGGTCGTCCGGTCTCGCACCTGCACAGCGGGTGTGGATGGCCGTGTACGCGCCGGAGGACGAGCGGCGATTAGGGCTGCATTTACCTGAGTTCCAGACTGCATCGAATGCAGCGGGTCACCCGTGGGCACAAATCGACATAACCAACGCATTTGAGGAATGGATAGCTGCGCACGAGTACCGCGATGCATATTTCGCAAATCCGAAGTTGCTTCAACCTGAACTCACTGGGTTTCTAGATACTTTGGTGACAACCGTGCGCGAGCAGTTGCGAACATCGAGCAATCTCAACACCGTTGTAGGGCTTGTAGGCGCGGGCAGCCTCTTCGGACTTGGTGACCAAGTGAAAGTTTCAGCCCTGGTCGACCGAGTAGAAGACCTGATAGCAGGCCGATTGCTCGTTTTCTTTCCGGGGGAAGTCGACCAGAACAACTACAGATTGCTAGATGGGCGCGATGGCTGGAATTACCACGCCGTCCCAATTACCGCTGACAAGGGGATGCTGTGACGCTAACCAATCGCGAGGTATTCGCGATCGATCCGACCGAACGTGACATTCCGAACCTTGGCGTGGCGAAGGTCAAGAATCCCGAGGACGAAGGCGACTGGGCGACCCTCGAGTGGGAGCTGCGCAGTTTTGTCTGCGAAGGTGAGTACGAGAGGGGCCTGGAGCGGATCCTTGATCAGTTCCTCAGCCACCTCGGTCAAGCGGAGCAGCCGGCGGTTTGGGTCAGCGGCTTCTACGGCAGCGGCAAGTCTCACCTGATGCGCGTGCTTGAATACCTATGGCGCGACCATTCCCTCCCTTCGGGAACCTCGGCACGCTCGCTAACCACCCTGCCGTCGGAAATACGGGCACATCTCAAAGAATTATCTATTGCCGCCAAACGCGCGGGAGGCTTGTGGTCTGCTGCAGGGACCCTCGGATCAGGCACGTCGGGATCTGTACGTCTCGCATTCTTAGGTGTTATTTTTGCCGCCGCCGGGCTGCCTCAGCAATACGGGCTGGGACGATTTGCCCTTTGGATGCATCAAGAATGTATCTATGAACGGGTTCGAGCGGCGATCGAGACCTCTGGCAAAGAATTTGCTCATGAGCTCCGCAACCTGTACGTCTCACCCGTACTCGCCCAAGCCCTAATCGATTCCGGCGCGGCGTTTGGCGAAAATCCCGCTGCGGTAAGCGCCGCACTCCAGACGCAGTTCCCACTCGTCGATGACGTCACCAACGACGAAATGCTGGACACTTTCGAAGACGTGCTGCGGCTCCAGAGCGATACGCCAGGCAAGCTTCCACTCACACTCGTGGTCCTTGACGAGATGCAGCAGTACATCCACGACGACAACGCCAAGGCTTTGCAGGTTCAGGACCTCGTTGAAGCTTGTTCATCCCGTTTCAATAGTCAGGTGCTTGTAGTCGCGACCGGTCAAGCCGCACTTACGGCCAACCCCACGCTGCAGAAACTCATTGACCGGTTTGCGGTCACGGTAGCGCTATCGGATACCGATGTCGAAACCGTTGTCCGTCAGGTGGTTCTGCGAAAGAAACCTGACAAAATTTCCGACATCGAGACGGCACTCGAACAGGAGACGGGGGAAATCGACCGGCAACTCGGCGGCACGCGCATCGAGGCCAAGAGCGCCGATAAGGCCACCATAGTCGCGGACTACCCCCTCCTACCCACCCGCCGCCGGTTCTGGGAAAGGGCCCTGAGGGCCATCGATAAGGCGGGCAAAGCCGGCGTGTTGCGTACGCAACTCAAAATCGTGCACGAGGCCGCCCGCAGCGTCGCCGACAAGCCCCTCGGCACCGTAATCGGTGGCGACTTTGTCTTCCGTTCCGAATCCGCCAGCATGCTTCAAAGCGGGGTGCTGTTGAAGGAGATAGATGAGCTCATCCGCAGCCTCGACGACGGTTCACCTGATGGTGAATTGAAATCGAGAGCCGCCGCATTGGTTTTCCTTATCTCGCAACTTCCCCACGAGGGGGTCGGTGATACCGGTGTCCGTGCCACCGCGCCTGTACTCGCCGATCTCCTGGTCGAAGATCTCTCCTCCGATGGCGACAGGCTCCGCAAGGAAATCCCCCAGCTTATGGAAGAACTCGTCGAGCACGGCAGGGTGATGAAGCTTGGTGACGAGTTCCGCCTACAGACGGCCGAGGGCGCCGAGTGGACCCAAGAGTTCAACCAGCGCCGAGCGTCGATCCGTGCTGATGCCGCGAGGATGTCCTCGCTTCGCAACGACTGGCTCCAGAACGCAGTCGACGTTGAATTGGCCGGGCTGAAGTTAGTCCACGGAAAGAGCAAGACGCCCAGAAAGCTTGGCAGACACTGGGGGGACGACGCCCCGGTGACCGACGGTGCCACCGTTCAGATCTGGATCCGGGACGAGTGGGGTGTGATTGAGGCTAAGGTTCGCGAAGCGGCAGCCGCTGCGGGCAATGACAGCCCGACTGTGTTCGTGCTACTTCCCAAAATCGATGCAGAGACAATCGCAGACACGCTCGCCAGTTACGCAGCTGCGACCGACACGGTGAGCCAACGGCCCGAGCCGCAGACCGATGAAGGCCGGCAAGCCAAGCAAGGGATGCAATCAAGGATTCTTGAGGGCCAGCAACGGCTGGAAAGCCTGTTCGCAGCGGTGACCGCGAAGGCGCGGGTCTTCCAAGGGGGCGGTAACGAGCTCCCCTCTAGTTCCCTCCGAGAGGGCGTTGAATCGGCAGGGAACCACGCCCTGGCTCGCTTGTTTCCAAAGTTTCCTGCGGCCGATGACCCGGCTTGGAGCAAGGTAATTGCGAAGGCGCGTGAGGGTGCACCCGATGCCCTCGCAGTAGTCGGCTGGCAGGGCGAGGTACCCGCGAACCCAGTATGCAAAGAGGTGCTAGTACGTACTTCAGGCTCGGGCACCAAGGGCAGTGACCTGCAGCGTGATCTCGGCGACGCGCCTTTCGGATGGCCCAAGGACGCGATCGACGGTGCGCTGCTCTCGCTCCTGGCCAGCGGGAATATCCGCGCCGAACGGGACGGCCATATCGTTGATGGCCCCAAAGAACTTCCCGCCACTCAGATCAGCAAAGCGACGTTCTATAAGGAGGACGAGCCGCCAACGAAGCAAGAACAGCTCGCCGTAAGAGGCGTTTTGACCGAGGCTAAGGTTCCTTACACTCCCGGCAAGGAGGGAGCCGCCATAAGCGGCCTAGTACAACATCTGCTCGCTGTTGCAGCGAGGGCTGGGGGGCCACCACCCTTACCTGAACCGCCGCAAACGTCGCACCTCGATGGCATCGCCGCGCTTGCCGGCAACCAGCAAGTCCGTGCTGTCGCACAGCATTCCGAAAAGCTACGGGAAGACATCAAGATCTGGTCGGCCGTCGGTGAGCAACGACCTGACCGGGAGATTGCATGGACAACACTTGACCGACTTCTAATCCATGCAGCCACAATTGACGTCGCAGTCGCGATCAGAGCCCAACGCGACGCGATCGAGACCAATCGCCTCCTCATGCAATCCCCGGATCCGGTAGCACCACTTATCAGGGAGCTATCCGATGCCCTCCGTACCGCGGTAGTCGAGGTGGCGACTGCGGTCAGAGACGAACAAACCCACGCCATTGCCGACATCGAAACCTCAGCGGAGTGGGAAAGACTCAACCCGGACGACCGCACGTCGATACTTCAAGCCGCGGGGCTGACCACTATGGCGGTCCCCGTCGTGAGCTCAAATGACGACTTACTCAAGGTGCTTGATAAAACACCGTTGCCTATGTGGACGGAACGCCGGCAGGCAATCCCGGCCAAAGTCGCAACCGCCCGCGCCGCCGCCGCAATGAAGCTCGAGCCCAAGTCCGTCTCCGTAACCGCACCAGCGGCCACCCTGCGGACGGAAACCGACGTCGACGTCTACCTGGTTGCCCTGCGCGAGCAACTGCTCCTGCACGTAAACAATGGTGAAACCATCGTGATTTGAGGACTTTAACGTTGCCAGTACTCACTCCGCAGCAGCGCAAAGCGCTGGAGGATGCCTGCACAAGGGGCCGGCGAGCCGCTGAACAGGCCGTCCGTGCCGCACTCACCTCCATAGCCGTTGCAATGGAACGACCTCCAGATCATCTCGTCGAGGATGACCGACAGTTACGCCGCGGGCTGCGGGCCAAAGCTCGTCAGCTAGGTGAGCGCGGCGAGAACCTCGACATGCTCGTCGCCGAATGTGCATACGAGCAATGGCATCGCCTGCTGTTCGCGCGCTTTCTTGCCGAAAACAATTTGCTCATACACCCCGATTACCGAGCGCCCGTCACGCTCGAGGACTGCGAGGAACTCGCCGAGTCCCTTAGTGAACCAGATGGCTGGTCCGTCGCTGGTCGCTTCGCAGCGGAGATCCTCCCAGGCATCTTCCGCTTGGATGACCCGTGCGTCCGACTGTCTTTAGCAGCCGAAGGTCGCTTGGCCCTGGAGACGCTCGTGGCGGAGCTTCCGCGCGGCCTCTTTGGTTGCGACGATGCGCTGGGATGGGTTTACCAGTTCTGGCAGAAGGAGAAGAAAGATGAAGTCAACGAGTCTGAACGCAAGGTCGGCGGCGCCGACCTTGGCCCCGTGACTCAGCTCTTTACCGAGAACTACATGGTCCGCTTTCTGCTGGAGAACTCGATGGGAGCATGGTGGGCGGCGCGCCACCCGAATAGTCCGCTGATCAAGACCTTCGAATACCTGCGTTGGGACAACGGAGGAACGCCGGCCGCCGGAACCTTCGAGGGATGGCCGACCCGAGTCGCCGATGTGACGGTCATGGATCCATGCTCAGGATCGGGCCACTTTCTAGTCGAAGCGTTCTCAATGCTCTGGCAGATGCGGGCCGAAGAGGAGGGGCTAAATTCAGCCGATGCACAAGACGCAGTGCTACGCGACAACCTTTTCGGACTCGAGCTCGACCCTCGCTGTGTACAGCTCGCGATGTTCGCTGTGGCGCTTCAAGCATGGAAGGCAGGCGGTGGCTGGCGTCCACTGCCGATGCTGAACATCGCATGTGCTGGCATCCCGGTGAAATCGACGGTGGAGGAATGGACGACGCTTGCGAAGGGCGACCGGCGCCTCGAGAACGCACTCTTGAAATTGCAGAACATGTTTCGGGAAGCCGACACGTTGGGATCCCTGATCGACCCGAGACAAGCGGTCGAAGTAAGCGACCCCACTAGCCTCCAGATATCGATCGATGACGTCGCCTGGGATGATGTCGCTCCGCTCCTTGAGCACGCAATGGCACTCGAGCAGCACGAAGAGTTGAGTGTGCTCGGCGCGGAGGCACTCGGAATGGTCCAGGCAGCGGGCCTCCTCGCACGAGGGTTCACTTTGATATCGACTAACGTCCCATACCTTGCCCGTCGGAAGATGGCGCCGGCACTTATCTCATTTGGCTCGCACCGCCTCGCCGGTGCCGACCTCGCAGCGTTGTTCTTGGAGAGGATGGCCAACTGGGTAATAGCCGGCGGCACCGTGGCAGCCGTAGTGCCCAATAAATGGCGATTCCAGACGACCTTTCGCGACTTTCGCCGCTCGCTACTCGCAGAACGGGAACTTGCATTCATCGCAGATTTGGGGCCTGGTGCCTTCTCCGCGATACTTTGGGATTTCAACGTGGATCTGCTCTTGGTAAACGCCACGACGCCATCGGAATCGAGCAACTACAGCCTCGTCAATGTCGCAGGAGTGGGCGGACCTGAGGCCAAGAACGCAGCACTCCGGAATTCACCCCTACTCCAGTTCAGCCAGAAGGCTCAAAGCGCTAACCCTGATGAGCGAATACTCACCACCAACCTGGACCTTCATGCGCCACCCCTTTCGAACTGCGCACCGGCGTTTCAAGGGCTCGCGACCGGCGATGACGGCCGATTCCGTCGCGATCATTGGGAGGTGCCGCTAGTGGGCGAACGGTGGAAGCGCCTTCAGAGCAGCACTCGACGATCTGAGCCGTACGCCGGTCGCTCCGCCGTAGTCGATTTCGACGAGGTTCAGCGCGCGGGACTGGGCGCGATTCGCGGTCGGGATGCCTGGGGTAAGAGAGGCGTTGGTGTTTCAGCCATGGCCTCTCTTCCTATAACGCTTTACGGCGGCGACTACTACGACCAGAACATCACGGTGTTAGTGCCGCACGATGACACAAACCTCGGTCCACTTTGGGCCTTCCTCCAGTCGTCGGACTTCCGTGAAACCGTTAGGGCGATTGAGCCGAAACTGAATGTGACGACGTCGACGACGGCGAAGGTGCCGTTTGATGTCGAGCATTGGCGTCGGGTCGCTGGAGATATGGAGGCGCTGCCAGCTCCGTGGTCAGATGACCCCACGCAATGGTTGTTCGAGGGACGTCCCGAAGTATCTAGTACCCCTTTACAAGTAGCCGTCGCGCGCTTGGTCGGATACCGGTGGCCTGAGCAGTCCAACTCCGATGACTTGGATAGATTCTCCGACGGGGACGGGATCGTATGTCTTCCTTCGGTTGCGGGTGAACCGCCGGCCGCTGATCGACTTCACCAGGTGCTGGCCGTTGCCTTCGGTCAGGTCTGGTCACCCGCGAAACTAGGGGAGCTGCTGAAGGTGACCGGCAGTCAGAAAAATAACCTTGGAGATTGGCTGCGGGATGACTTCTTCAAGCAGCATTGCGCGTTGTTCGGAAACCGGCCGTTCATCTGGCACATCTGGGACGGTCAACGTGATGGCTTTGCAGCGCTTGTGAACTACCACCGACTCGATCGCAAGGCGGTAGAGAAACTCACCTACACCTACCTAGGTGATTGGATCGAACGGCAACGCGCGGAGGTTCGCGATCAACTGGTAGGTGGTGAGGCGCGACTCGCTGCCGCATCAAAGCTCCGCAAGGCTCTTGAACTTATCCTTGAGGGTGAGCCGCCCTACGATATCTACGTTCGTTGGAAGCCACTGGAGCATCAGCCAATTGGCTGGGAACCGGATATCAACGACGGCGTGCGATTGAACGTCCGTCCGTTTGTCGAAGCTGGCGTCCTGCGGTCACCGTTCAATGTCCATTGGCGCAAAGACCGAGGCCGAAACCCCGACGGCTCCGAGCGTTTCAACGATAAGCATCTCACGACGGCGGAAAAATTCGCTGCACGCGGCGGTCCGGAATGAGCGAGACCGTCCTCGATCGCCTCTCTGCCGCAATAGATTATGCGGCCAGCTACGACGGCAACATTGTTGTGCCACCGTCGGCAATATTGTGGTCTGACTCTGCCGGTCAATGGGAGACCTCGATCGAGTTTCTGCGGCGGCAACGACGGATAGCGACGCTTGGTCTGTACGATCCGGTCACGGGGAGAGGTCCGGCTTATTGGCTCAGATGTGTAGTCGCAGGCACTGTCGATTTGGCTGGTCCGCAGGGCCGCACCATAATCTACTTACCAGGCGTCGGGCGGGAGGACCTTCGGTCTGTGGCGGCAACCGACCAGCGTCTCGCCCCCCTGGCACCGCTGCAGCATCGCAGCCAATGGTTCACGCAGTCGAACGGTAAAGACTGGACCGTTCGTGCGCTCCTTACCAACAGCGACCGCGGGCTGGGCCTCAACGTGGCCGGCGATGATGCCACTTCGCAGGCCCTCGTGGCCGGGCTGGGTCAGCTTGTTCAACAACCCTTTTCGCGTCTAGAGGGCCGATACATAGATGCCGCCTTCATCAACAGTCTCCTAAACCCCGATCCGGTCCGTCTTCTGTTGCGGTGGATCGACGACCCGAGTGGAGTGCGGAACGAGCTGAGTAGCTTTGCATGGGAGGCCTTTGTGGCACAGTGTAAGTCAGACTTTGGGCTCAACCCGGCAGCGGACGGAGTGATCGAAGCAGGCCGCAAGCTTGGTGCAGCAGAGGGCGTCTGGGATCAAGTGTGGCAGCGGTTCCGAGAGTCACCGACCGATTATCCAAATCTTCCG
The DNA here is from genome assembly GCA_963762535.1 of uncultured Actinomycetota bacterium. Lineage (GTDB taxonomy): Bacteria > Actinomycetota > Actinomycetes > Mycobacteriales > Mycobacteriaceae > Mycobacterium. The sequence continues at coordinate 114,075 of CAVXKX010000015.1, read as the reverse complement.
AGCCGGCTACACGAAGCAAAGCCGTTCGAGCTGTTCACACCATCCAGTTTGGCTTGGCCCCAGGACAACGAAGCGGCAGAAGATCAGCTCCGAGCGCAACTGCGTGATCTGAGCGCACTCACTGCTTCGAGCGCGTGCCGTGAAGTTGCAAGGCTCGAAGAGACGCACCGTCCACGTCGCGGATCTGTTTGGTCGCAGCTTGGAGAGTCGCCACTTGCACTCGCGCTTGAGCACTTGGCGAAGCTGGCTCAAACGTGCAATGTCCTGCCGGAGGCCGGCAATGTCGAACGACTTCTTAAGGCTTACGGGACAGATGGATGGAAGATGGATCTCGCAGGGCTCAAAGCACTCGGTGAAGTCAATGATCACCGCGACATGGAGGCGATTGCATCGGCTCTAGACGTCATCTATAAACCGTGGCTTGCGGCTGGTGCGAACGCGCTTCAGAACGCGATCGGTCCGGAGGCGAATTCTGGTACCTACAAGGCGGGCGACGCACCGATACCGTCAGCGGGCGAAGTCATTTTGTTCGTCGACGGCCTGCGGCTTGATGTGGCCCACCTCCTGGCCGAGCGATTAGAAGGCGCTGGCGCGAAGGTAACGACAGGCGTTGCCCTTGCGGCCTTGCCAACCGTCACTCAAACCTCCAAGCCCGCGTTAGTCCCGATTTCGCAATCGCTTTTAGGGCCTGGCGATGCGCTCGACGCTTGTCGGCTGTCTAGCGGAGCTACCGCTGGCGTTCAGACGTTGCGTTCTTTGCTCTCGGAAGCAGGCGTGCAGGTGCTCACTTCGCACGATGTCGGAGACCCCTCCGGTCGAGCTTGGACCGAGACTGGCGAGATCGATCACAAAGGACATGACGCGGGTCCTCGTCTGGCCCGGGAGATCGGCGTTGAGGTGACGAAGATCGCGCGACGGACGCGCGACCTTCTCGATGCGGGGTGGTCCACAGTCACCATTGTTACCGATCATGGTTGGCTTCTCTTGCCCTCGGGCCTTCCCAAGAACGAGAGCCTGCCGGTAGCAGCCACTATTACCAAAAAGGGCCGGTGCGCTCGTATCAAGGATGGCGCGTCGGTCGATATTCCTAGCGTGCCATGGCATTGGGATAAGGATGTGCGGATTGCCGTCGCGCCCGGCATCTCGTGCTTCGAGGCGAATCAGTCGTACGAGCATGGCGGAGTCAGCCCTCAGGAGTGTTTCGTGCCTCGGCTTACCGTCACAGCCTCGGCTGCGGCAGTAGGTTCTCGCGCGGAGATCACCAGCATTAAGTGGCGAGGTCTCACGCTAGTCGTCGAGTTCGCCGACTTACCCGATCGCGCCAAGGTTGACCTACGCCGCCACGCGGGTGACGCCGCGTCGAGTATCGCTGACCTAGCAAGAATGACCAGCGGTACAGGCAAAGTCATTCTGTTGGTCGAGAACGAGGATCTCGAAGGCATGTCGACCCAGCTCGTAGTCGTCGACGCGGATGGCACGGTCCTCCTTCAACGCGAGACCACCGTCGGACAAAACCGATGACCGAGCTCGACGATCTTGACCGTCTTGCCTCACAGGCTTTCGACGGCTATCTCGTTAAGAAGGACTTGGCCCAACAGTTTCGCGGCCAATACCCGGTTCCAACCTACGTTGGCGAATTTCTACTCGGGCGCTACTGCGCAACAACTGATCCCGACGAGATCGCTGCTGGGTTGGAGACGGTGCAGCGCTCGATGCAGGAACGCACGGTCCGCGCTGGCGAAGAGGAACTGTTTAAACACCGCGCCCGGGAGAAGGGGCGGGTGAAGATCATAGATCTCCTTCGAGCGCGGCTTGACGCCCGAAGCGATGCCTATAAGGCCGAATTACCGAGCTTGCAGCTCAACGACATCCACATCTCCGCCGAGCTGGTTGATGAGCATCAACGCATGCTGACGGGCGGCTTCTATGCCGAAGTCACTCTCGAGTACTTCGCCGCGTTGGCGCAGCAGCAAGGCGGACAACCATTCCGTGTCGAGGCCATACGTGCGATCCAGATGTCGACGCACGATGCTGTCGGCCAATTCACCTCAGGCCGCGCGCATTTCACCCTGGAGCAGTGGAGGGATCTGCTACTGCGTAGCGTTGGCTTCGCCCCTGAGCGCTTTACGCCCCGGCAGCAGGACATTCTGCTCCTGCGTATGGTGCCATTCGTCGTCAACAACTACAACGCCGTCGAGTTGGGGCCGCGCGGGACTGGCAAGTCTCATCTTTTCCAACAGATATCCCCGTACGCTCACCTCGTCTCGGGAGGCAAAGCGACGATCGCCAATATGTTCGTGAATATGAACACGGGTCGACGTGGCCTTGTCGCACAGTACGACGTGATCTGTTTCGACGAAGTATCGGGCGTCTCCTTCGATCAGAAGGAGGGAGTCAACATCTTGAAGGGCTACATGGAGTCAGGAGAGTTTAGTAGGGGCAAAGAATCGATCCGCGCCGACGGCGGAATCGTGATGGTCGGAAACTTTGACGTTGACGTTTGGCATCAACTTCGAACCGGCCACTTGCTCGGGCCACTGCCCAAAGAGATGCGGGATGACACTGCCTTTATGGACCGTATCCACGCCTTCATACCAGGCTGGGACGTTCCAAAGCTCGACCCCAGTTACTTCACTGACCACTTCGGGTTCGTAAGCGACTTCCTAGCTGAGGTATGGAGCCGGCTCCGCCGGGTATCCCGGCTCGAGGTTGTGCAGGGTCGACTCCAATGGGGAAGCGAGCTCAGCGGCCGCGATCGAAAAGCCGCGAACAACACCGTTGACGGCCTACTGAGGCTTCTGTACCCGGACCCTGGTATGGAGGTGCCCGATGGATTTGTCTCTTGGGCGGCCACGATCGCCCTAGAGTCACGCCGGCGCGTCAAAGAGGCACAAGCGTTTATTGGCGCAGACGAGTTCGGACAGACAGACCTTTCGTTCCGTGTCGATGGCCGGTCAGAATTAGTCGTCTACTGCGAAGAGTCAGTTCGATATCGGGCTGAAGGGGCCAATGATTCCGAGATTTCGGGCGCGGGTGGCGCTACTGGCGAAGGGCTTCCGGCGCCTGACTCGAAAGAAGTTTCGCTGAAGTTGCCTGCCCGCGATTATGCCGTGGGTGACACGATTGGCGGCCGGTTCGAGGTCGATGAAATGCTCGGAAGCGGGGGCTTCTCAAAGGTCTACCGCGTGCACGACATCGTGGAGGGCGAGCAGCGGGCGCTGAAGTTGTTCGATTCCGCAGCAGGCTACGACGCTGTGCGCCGGGAGATCGGCGCACTCCGCAAGGTCAATCACTCCAATGTTGTGAAGGTCATCTGGGCCGACCGCACCGATCAAGGCGAGTGGTATCTCGTTATGGAGTACCTCGGGGGCGAACTGCTCGCTGATTATACGAATGGCAAGAAGCATCTCCGTGACCGTGAAGCCATCGACGTTGCATTAGACGTGTTAGCTGCCCTCGCGGCAATCCACCCGGACTCCGAGAGACTGGAAGCGCTCGACAAGAAAAAAAGTGGAGGCGAGATCACTGCCGAAGAGTACGACGAACTGATGTCGCTTCACGAAAACGCGCTCGTTCACAGAGATATCAAGCCCCATAACATCATGCTTACGCGGTCTGGAGCCAAGCTCTTGGACTTCAATATCGCATCGCGTGTTGGCGACCCAGTGAAGACCGTGTCAGGCACTCCTCCCTATCAACCACCTGATGCCGACCTCACACAGTGGGACGTCTCGACTGACCTTTTTGCTGTGGGTGTCACCCTCTACGAGCTTCTCTGCGATGGCGAGCACCCGTACCCGCATGCTCGACCCGCTCTCGATTCGGAACCGCGAGACCCGCGTCAATACCGAAATGACCTGAGCGCTGGGCTCGCGGACTTCCTCGTGAAAGCCTGTGCGCGAGACCGCAAGGCGAGATTCCAGACGGCGACGGAGATGAAGACTGCACTGAGCGCTATTCGCTCTTCGTCGTAATTGAGCTTATCGGGATATCAGGACGCGAGTTCGGGACTACGGCCGAACTTCCCCGACACCGACGCCACGGAAATCCCTGCTTCATAGGACTTTCCGCTAATCGAGTAGTCCTGCGGCCCGTCGACCATCCGCTGCACATTGACCGTCACATCCGTCGACGTCCCATGGTCGACCGCGACGACGGCCGGCGAGAATTGACCGCCACCGCCAGGCTCCCCGCGCCAAACGACGGCGGCGCCGAAGACGACCCAGTCGCCCAGACCTTGTTCGGTTTTGGAGATAACGAGAACGCCAGCTCACCACCGCCCCGCAAGCACCGGCTCCGGAAGATATGTCTTGTCGGTCGACCGCCCGTCGACGTGCAGCCCGTTGATGTACTGCATCCGATGCGGCCCTGACGCCCCGGGCGCGGAATCCGAATGAACTTGTCTCCAGGCAAGTCGATTTCGACTTTGTCGAACAGCGGCGTATTCACCGTCAACACCGACGTCCCGGGCACACTGGGATATAAGCCCAAGAGCCGCCCAGACATACCAAGCCGACATCGCGCCCAGGTCGTCGTTGCCGGGCTCGCCGTCAGGCGTCGGACTGAACAATGTGCTGCGCACCCCGGTCGACCAATTCCTGTGTCTTTTAGGGCTGCCCGAGGTAGTTGTACAGCCACGGCACCGAGAAGTCCGGCTCGTTGCCGGCCCACAGATACGGCTCCACCGGACCGACATTCAGCTTCGACGTGAACTTGTCCAGCCGCTCGACCACGGCGTCTCGCCCACCCAGCGCGGTCACCAGACCGGCCACATTTGCGGCACGTACCAGACGTACTGCTCGGCTTGCCCTCGTCGAAACCCACCTGGCTGAAGCAGCCCTCCCGGGCGGCACCACCGCAGGCCCCTCGGGAAAGTAGCCCAGCGCATTGCGCGGCGAGATGGAGTGCGTGGTGGGATTGAACAGGATCTGCCAATACTGCGCCCGACCCTGAAACTCAGTAGCCGTCGCGGAATCGCCCAGCGCCGAGGCGAATTGCGAGATGGCGAAGTCGTCGACCGACCACTCCAGCGCGATCAAGGCCGCCGGGAACGAACCGCGGCAGGACAAGACGGCAGCGGCAGGTAGCCGCGTTGCTGATACGTACCCACAGCCGGCCGCTCGACGTAACCGCGCCGGCCCACGCCGCCTTCCTTCGCGGCGTCGAGCATGAAGTGCAGCGCCCGATCGACGTCGAAGTCCTTGGCGCCGAACGCATAGAAGTTCGCGATCAGCGGCACCACGCTATCGCCGATCGTCTCCGCGGTCGCCGTATTGGCCAATGCCCAGCGGGGAAAGGACCCGCTCTGTTCGGCGTCGTTGACCAACGACTGGGCCATGTCGCTGGCACGCGGACTCTAGCCCGCGTACATCGAGAAAGCCGCTACCTGCGATCGGGTTCGACGACGACCAGACGCAGTCGCAGCCGCTGCGGCGGGATCTGGACACCCGCCGCAAGATCGTCGATCAGCGCATCGGCAAAGTCCACCACACCGGCGACGTCGATCCCGTGGCGTCCCGGGCGGTCGGCGTGAGCAAGACGGGCCGACGCGCTGCGCAGCAGACTCGTCGCCCCCGTGACGTTGCCGCGCTGGACGTGGGTGATGCCGACGGCGAGCTGCGCCAGGCCTTGCCACAGCGTCCGTTCATCGTCGGGACCGTGCTTCCAGGCCGCCTCGAGGACCTCGTGCGCGCTGAACGCCAGGCCGCGGTCCAGCAGGTCCTGGGCATAGGCCAGGGTTTCGGCCGGTGCCAGCTCGAGGTCGTCCGGAATCCGCGGAATGCCCTCGCTGCCATGGGGCAGCGGCCGGCCCAAAGAATCCCGTGGGCGGGCACTTCGAGGTCGGCCCGATTCGTCCCGATCGCGCCCGGTCATGCCCCCATCATGGCAAGCCTCGCTGTGTCACATTTCGGCGCCGCTCAGCGGCTCACTCTCCCGAGGTCGGACTGGGCTCGGCCGGGATTGAGCTCGGCGGTGGGCTCTCCACATCGCGACGGTCGGTGGTCGCGATGAAGTCCTCGATCAGCTCGACCACCTCGTTAGGCGCCTCCACCTGCGCGAAGTGGCCGACATGGGGCAGCAGCTCAAGCCTGGCGTCGGTGCGCGCTTCGTGCGCGGCGTGCGCGTGGTGAACGGGAATGATGTTGTCCCGCTCGCCCCAGATCGCCATCACCGGCAGATCCGTGCGCAGCCCCAGCCTGTTCAATGCGCTGACCGCCTGCCCGCGGTAGTCGACCACGGATCGTAGCGTCCGCAGGAACGACTGCCGCGTCGCCGGGTCCGACAGCGACGAGTAGGCGCTCCACAACTCCGCACCGCGCGGCGACTGGATGCCGGCCGCCCTCAGCCATGACCTGAGCTTGTTGCCGACGGTGAGCACCGGCTTCGGCGCAATGATCGGCAACACAAACTCCGCCCCGGGCGCCGACAGCAGCCGCAAGATCAACCCGACATCGGGACCCAGGCCGCCGCTGCTGATCAGGACCAGCCGCTTGATGTAATCGGGGTGCTGGTAGACGAACTGCATGGAGACACCGCCGCCGAGCGAGTGGCCGACCACGGTGGCCTGGCTGACGCCGAGTTCGTCGAGCAGATCGCGAAGAAACACCGCGAACGCGCCCAGCGAGTAGTCGCTGCGGGGTTTCGCCGACTCGCCGTGGCCGAGCAGGTCAGGCGCGATCACCCGGAATTTCTTCGACAGCTGCGGTATCACCGACCGCCAGGTGTCCGAACTTCCGGCCATGCCGTGGATCAGCAGCAGCACTTCCCCGTGACCGTCGTCGCGGTAGGCCACCCGATCGCCGTGCAATTCCAGGAACTTCAACTCGTTCATTTCGACGGAGTACCCGTTTTGGCTGACCCGGACGCGCGATGACGCCATCGTGACAGAAAACGCCCTGCGATGCCTCGGGGCGGTGGGTCACGTACCTCGAGCGACTCACACCCAGACTCCCCCGCCGCAACCAGCAGCATGAACGTCCGCTCCCCCTTGCCCGCCTTCGTCGTCAGCACCAGCGGGTAATACCCGTCCCGCACCGAATCCGCCACCTTGATCGTCACCGTCGACGTCCCAGACCCGTCGTCACCGAACTTCCCCGACACCGACTTCACCGAAATCCCTGCTTCATAGGACTTTCCGCTGATCGTGTAGTCACCCGGCCCGTCGACCATCCGCTGCACATGGACCGTCACATCCGTCGACGTCCCGGCATCCACCGCGACAACAGCCGGCGACACGTTCACCGTCACCGCAAGACTCCCCGCCCCAAACGACGGCGGAGCCGAAGACGAAGCAGTCCCCCAGCGCTTGTTCGGCTTTGGAGACAGCGAGAACGCCAGCTCGCCGCCACCCGCAAGAAGCGACTCCGGCAGATACGTCTTGTCAGTCGACCGCCCGTCGACATGCAGCCCATTGATGTACTGCAATCGATGAGGCCCGGACGCCCCGGGCGCAGAGACATGAATCAATTTGTCTGCGGGCAAAGCGATTTCAACCTTGTCGAACAACGGCGTGTTCACCGTCAACACCGACGTCCCGGGAACGCTGGGATACAAGCCCATCGCCGCCCACACGTACCAGGCCGACATCGCGCCCAGGTCGTCGTTGCCGGGCTCGCCGTCGGGCGTCGGACTGAACAATGTACTGCGGATCTTGTCGACCAATTCCTGTGTCTTCCAAGGCTGCCCGAGGTAGTTGTACAGCCACGGCACCGAGAAGTCCGGCTCGTTGCCGGCCCACAGATACGGCTCCACCGGACCGACATTCAGCTTCGAGGTGAACTTATCCAGCCGCTCGGTCACGGCGTCTCGCCCACCCAACGCGGTCACCAGACCGGCAACATTCTGCGGCACATACCAGACGTACTGCTCGGCGTTGCCTTCGTCGAAACCCGACCTGGCTGAAGCAGCCCTCCCCGGGCGGCACCACCGCGGGCCCCTCGGGAAAGAAGCCCAGCGCATTGCGCGGCGAAATGGAGTGCGTGGTGGGATTGAACAGGTTCTGCCAATACTGCGCCCGGTCCTGAAACTCGGCAGCCGTCGCGGAATCGCCTAGCGCCGAGGCGAATTGGGAGATGGCGAAGTCGTCGACCGACCACTCCAGCGAGATCGAGGCCGCCGGGAACGAACCGTGGCAGGACGACGACGGCAGCGGCAGGTAGCCGCGTTGCAGATACGTCCCCACAGCCGGCCGCTCCACGTAACCGCGCCGGCCCACGCCGCCTTCCTTCGCGGCGTCGAGCATGAAGTGCAGCGCCCGATCGACGTCGAAGTCTTTGGCGCCGAACGCATAGAAGTTCGCGATCAGCGGCACCACGCTGTCGCCGGTCATCTCCGCGGTCGCGGTATTGGCCAGCGCCCAGCGAGGGAACGACCCGCTCTGTTCGGCGTCGTTGACCAACGACTGGGCCATGTCGCTGGCCTCCCGCGGAAACAGCATGCCCTGCAAGGCCGCCACCCCGCGATAGGTGTCCCAGTCGGAGTAGTTGGCGTACTGCGTGTGCCCGGGCGCCACGGTGTGGATCTGGCCGTCGAAGCCGATGTAGCGACCGTCGATGTCGTTGAATGTGTTGGGGTTCAACAGCGAATGGTAGAGCGCGCTGTAGAAGGTGACGATGTCGTCTTCGGTGTAGCCGGCAATCCTGATGCGCGACAACGCATCATTCCACTGCCTGGACGCGGCGGCGCGGGCATCGTCGAAGCTCACCGCGGCCTCGTCGAGGTTCTTGCGCGCGCCGTCGACGTCGACGTAGGACAACGCGGTGCGCACCTCGAGATCCGAGCCGGGCGGGAACTCGACGTATCCCCCGCTGGACCCCTGGTAACTCGAATAGGCGCTGCGCCCGTTGGGAAATACCGTGAACCCGTCCCAGGTGCCGAACGAGGTGAACGGCTTGTTGAACTTCATCACGAAGTACACCGTGTAGACGTTGTCCTTGCCGCAGAACCCGCCGCTGGTCGCCGATCCGGTGATCGTGGTGTTGTCGTCCTCGATCTGGATCTTCGCCGCGGACGTGCCGCCCAGCGACCCGCCGGGGCGCACGAAGAACCGCGCCGCACGATCGCTCGGATAGTGGAACCGTCCCACGCCGGTGCGATTGGTGGCGGTGAGTTCGGCCGTCACGCCCGCCGACGGCAGCCGCACCGTGTAGTAGCCGGGCATGCCGCGCTCGTTTTTGTCGTGGGCGATGTCCTCGGCAGCATCCCAGGGCGCCGAGCCGACCGGGCTGGTCGTGGGCAGCATCGAGATGTCACCGAACGCCGGGCAACCCACCGAGGCGTGCGTCATGCTGAACCCGGTCGAGCGCCCGTTGGAGTGGCTGTAGCCGGCGTAGTTGCCGACGGTGTCCGGCGAGTACTGCACCATCCCGAACGGCACCGAGGGGCCCGGGAAGTTGTTGATCTCCCCCACCGTCTTGCCGCCGTTGCCGGTGCCGATCAGGGTGTCGACGTGCTCGACCGGGTTCGTCACGATCGGCGGCGGCTCATACGACGTCGGCGTAGCGCTGACCAGCATCGCGCTGACCAGCAGAGCTGCCGCGATGACCGCCACGGCACCCCGACGTGACCGCATAGCCAAATTCTGCTCCTCGGCCGGTGCTTCATGTGGGAGGCGGATCGGAGAGGCGTCACTCCCCTCGCCACTAGGCCGTCTCACCGGTGATACACTGCTGGTGTGGAGTCAGTAACGGTGCGCGACCTCCGTAATAGAGGAGGCGAAGTCCTGGACCGTGTAGCGCGCGGCGAACGTGTGATCGTCACCCGGGACGGGCACCCGGTCGCCGAACTGCGCCCGCTGCCACGCCGCAGCGCCAGGACTGTCGAACTCATCGAGCGCCGGAAAGGGCTACCACGCGTAGACCCCGACCGGCTGAGACGTGACATCGATACCGTCATCGATGCGACGCTGTGACCCCTGAGCCGGCGTCGAGAGGGATGCTCGACACCTCAACGGTGATCCTGCTTGGACGCATCGAGGAACCTGCAGATCTGCCTGACGAAGCCTTGATCAGCGCGATCACGTTGGCCGAGCTGTCGGTGGGGCCGCATGTCGCCGATACCGACGAAGAGCGCGCGGCACGCCAGGCGCATCTGCAGCAGGCGGAGTCGGACTTCGACGTCCTGGTCTTTGATGCGGCGTCTGCGCGCGCATTTGGGGCGGTTGCCGCATCGTTGCGAGCGTCCAGGCGAAGGCCAGCGGCACGCGCTTATGACGCATTGATTGCCGCCAGCGCGATTGCCTATGGCCTGCCGCTGTACAGCTGCAATCCGTCAGACTTTGACGCGATCCCCCGCCTGGAACTACGCGCCGTCCCCCACCCCGACCATGGCAAGCCTTGACGACCTTGACGCTGTAGGCTTGACGGCGTTGACCTTCATTTCGATTACTTGTGATGACGCGCGGCGTCGGAGGAGGAAAGCGACGATGACGGACCTTGCCTCCTTCGAGCAGGAAATCATGCGATCGGTCGGCCGGAAGGTCCACGACCGACTTCGCAAGGCGCGCGAAGCGCAGCTTCGTCCCGAGGAGTTCGGAGATCCGGAGGACATCGCAGACGCGATGGTGGCGGCACTTCCACTGGGTCACGTCTTCGACGAGATATCGGGCCCGTTCTACGACACGTCGGGCCTGAGCCGATGGCTGGGAATCTCACGTCAGGCCCTGCACCAGAGAGTGGCACGACACGCAATTCTGGCGTGCCCCCTCGACGATGGCGGCGTCGTCTATCCGACGTGGCAATTCCTCGACAACGGTGCGACCATCCCGTCGTTGACTGAAGTGCTCGCCACGCTGGCGGAGGGCACCGACGACGCATGGATGATCGCGCTGTGGATGCGGGCGCCAAGCGACGATTTCGACGGCGACCCTCCCAGCGACTGGCTCCGCAACGGCCATGCCCCCGAACGAGTCATTGCGATGGCACATCAGGTGGCATCCGGCTGGGCCGCATGAGCAATTCCCGGCAGCGCCGAGCGCTGGGCGCACCCCCGGCCGACCTATCAGGTTTCCCTCGATCACGGCTTTCACCCAGCAAGCCGTTGTACCGAGCGCACACTGCCGGCAGGTCGCCGTGGTGGTTCTCCTCCGACTTGTCGGGTCGTTTCGATCTGATCCAACCGAATGGGACGTGTTATCTGGCCACGGACATCGCGACCGCACTACGGGAACGATTCGGTCATGCTCTGGTCCGCAAACAGGTGGTGACTTTCGATGCGGCGGCTAAAACGGAGATGTCGAAAGTGCAGATTTCGTCTGAGCGCTGGCTCGCGAACACTTGCTCACGGGACGCCGCGAGATTCGCCATGACCCGCGAGATCGGGACGTGCCCGTCGTATGCCATTCCGCAGGCGTGGGCGGCGGCATTCTTTGCCGGCGGCAAGCATTCAGGCATTCGGTACCAAACCCGCTTCAGTACCGGAGCCGCGCCCAACGCGGTGGCATTGTTTGACACTGCGGGGCAACACGGTTGGCCCATCGACCCCCATCCGGTTGACGGCGTTCAAGCGTGCACCGACGCGGGCATCCGGGTCGCCCGCCGGCCCACCCGTCGACAGGTACGGATCGTCCAGCCGCCAGCATGAGCCATGCGTATACACGTCAAGTTACGCAACCAGTGGTCTAAACGACCGTCAAATATCTGCGACCACCCGCAGCGCCGGATCACATGGAATTATCGCGGTATGCGATCAACCGTCACCCGGGTCGGCGTGCTGCTGGCCACCCTGATGATGATCACCTCGTGCGGCGGCAACGACCATCCATCCGAGCCGGTGAAAACGTCTGGGGTGCCAGGCTTGTCGCAGTCCGAGACAACCGACATCGGGACCGAGGCGTATGCCTACGCCTATCCGCTCGTCACGATGGAATACACCCGGCGCAAATTCACCAATGTCCCCGCCCCGCGAAGACACCAAAGCCCCGATGGGCCAGTTCGCCCGCATGCGCACCTACCCGAACGCCGCCTTTCGCGCCGCGACCGCGCCGAACACCGACACGCTCTATACCCAGGCCTGGTTCGACGTGTCGAAGGAACCGTGGATCGTCACGGTCCCGGACATGGGCGACCGTTACTTCCTGCTGCCGATGCTGGACGCGTGGACCAACGTCTTCGCCTCGCCGGGCACCCGCAACGGCGGCGGCAAGGCGCGGACGTTCGCGATCACCGGCCCCGGCTGGCACGGCAGCCTGCCGCCGAACGTGCTGGAGTACCAGTCGCCGACGGCGTTGGTGTGGCTGCTGGGACGCATCTACTGCTCGGGCACCCCGGAGGATTACGACGCGGTGCACAAGCTGCAGGACCAGATCACCGCGACGCCGCTGTCGTCGTTCGGCAACCCATACCTGCCGCCGCTGCCTCCACTCACCGCGTCGCTCGACACCACGACCTCGGTGCGCCAGCAAGTGAATTCCCTTGGCGCACCGGAGTATTTCAAGCTGTTCGCCCGCCTGCTCAAAACCAACCCGCCGGCCGCGGCCGACGCACCGATGGTGGCCAAGCTGGCCAGGATCGGCATCGTCCCCGGGCAGGATTTCGACCCCGCCAAGCTGCCGGCCGCGGCCAACACCGGCTTGGCGATGGCACCAAAACTGGGTCAGGACAACATCAGTAGCTGGCGCGAAGACGGCGTCGTCGCCGGCGATTTCGTCGCCAAGAACGGCTGGGCCTACACCATCAAGGCCGGCACCTACGGCACCAACTACCGGCAGCGGGCGTTCGTCACGCAGGTCGGCGTCGGCGCCAACCTGCCCGAGGACGCGGTGTACCCCACCTCGGACGGGCCCGACCTCAAGCAAAAGTACAGCGGCGCAACCAAATACATCATGCACTTCGACAAGGGACAGCTGCCGCCGGCGAAGGGCTTCTGGTCGCTGACCATGTACAACGGCGACTACTACTTCGTCGACAACCCGCTCAACCGCTACAGCCTGAGCCCGCGCGACAAGCTGGTGCCCAACCCCGACGGTTCGACCGACATCTACGTCCAGGCCGAATCACCTGGCGCGGACAAGGAATCCAACTGGTTGCCCGCGCCGAAGGAACGGTTCAGCCTGATGCTGCGGCTGTACTGGCCCAACGACAAGAAGCCGTCGATCCTGGACGGGACGTGGCACATCCCGCCGGTGAAACCGGTCCCCTAAGCCCTTTGCGCGTGGACGAACTCGTTGCCGGGCACCATGTCCTTGACCTCCGGTGCGGCGCTGCGGCCGAAGTCGGCCATCAGCTCGGCGGCCGGCGTGACGGTCACCTTCCAGCCGTGGCGGGCGAACCACTCGCCGACCGGTTCACGCTCCTCGAAGTACCACAGCTCGTCGATCCGCGGGATGTCGCGGTCCGGGTCCACCTTGGCCATCAACTGGCGCACCCGCTCCATCCGTGCACGACGCCGGGAGCGGATCTCCTCGTCGAGGAACTTCGGCCCCAGCGCCTCCACCGCGACCCGGCTGCCGGGGGCGGCCAGCTCGTTGATGCGCTCGAACAGCAGATCCTGCGCGGCAGCCGGCAGGTACGGCATCAGCCCCTCCGCCGACCACACGCTCGGCTGCGACGGGTCGAAACCCGCCTCCTGCAACGCCTTCGGCCAATCGTGGCGTAAGTCCACGGCGACCTCGATCCGATTGACGGCCGGCTGCGCGCCATGCTCGGTCAACGTCCTCAGCTTGAAATCCAGCACCCGGTCCTGGTCCAACTCGTACACCGTCACACCGTCCGGCCACGGCAACCGCCACGAGCGCGCGTCCAGGCCTGCCGCCAGAATCACCGCCTGACGAATTCCGGAGTTGGTGGCGGTGTGAAAGAACGAGTCGAAAAACTTTGTCCGCGAAGCCATGTAGCCGACCATCGCCTGCCTCTGCAGCGGCAACTCGGGTTCGGCCTCGACGATCTCCGGTGGCAGATCGGGACCCGCGTGCCAGTTCCATGCCCCCTCTCCGGCGGCGTCGAGGAACACCCGCGCGAACGGGTCGCGGATCAGCGGGTTGTCGCTCTCGGTTTCGGCTGCGCGTGCCGACGCCACGCCCAATGCCGTCGCTCCCACGCTCTCGGTGATTTCCCAGGTGTCGTTGTCAGTTCTCGCCATAACTCAAAAATACATAGATTGCCTTGGTGTCCGCTGTGCGCTGTCGCGGTGATATCGCATGTGGTCACGTTTTGAAACATCACACCATCCCCGGAGTCTGGTGCAGGGGTGACGGCTGTGACTCAGCACGGCCTCTAAGCAGCCACATGGCCCCGGCAATCCGGCTATCGGCAGAGGTCACCGGTTATGTTGTCCGCGGAACGCTGACAGTAGGTAGGCCGGAGGTTGGGTGGACCATGCAGGTCGATGGTCGCGAAGTCAGGGTTTCGGGCAGCTTGCTGCAGCCCCTGACCCGGCGCACCAACGACATCCTGCGGGTCGCGCTGTCGGGGGCGCTGCTGGCGGTCGTGATCACCAGTTCGCTGGTCACCCGCACCCGCTGGGACGGGCTGGAGATCTCCATCTCCCGCATCATCGGGGTCTTGACGCCGACCCAGTCCAACGTGGTCTATCTGGTGTACGGCCTCGCGGTGCTGGCGTTGCCGTTCATGATCCTGTTCGGCCTGATTCTCGGCCGCCAGTGGCGACTGCTGATCCCGTACGCGGCGGCCGCCTTGATCTCCGTTCTCGCGTTGTCGATCACCGGCACCGGCCTGGCCGCACCGCAGTGGCATTTCGACCTGAACGACCGCCTGCGCAGCCTGCTGTCGCAATTCCTCGACGACCCGCGCTGGATCGCGCATGCTCGCCGCGGTGCTCACCGTGTCGGGCCCGTGGCTGCCGGCGCGCTGGCGGCACTGGTGGTGGACGCTGCTGCTGGCGTTCATTCCGATCCACCTCGTGGTCAGCGCCGTCGTGCCGGCCCGCTCACTGCTGGGCCTGGCGGTCGGCTGGTTCGTCGGCGGGCTGGTGGTCTTGGTCAGCGGCACCCCCGCGTTGGAGGTGCCGCTGGACGGCGCGGTGCGCGCGATGGCCAAACGCGGGTTCGTGGTCGAGGAACTGCGGGTGGTCCGCCCCGCCGGATCGGGGCCGCTGGTCCTGTCGGCCGTCACCGAGGACCCCGAGGAGAACGCCGTCGTCGAGATGTACGGCCCGCATCAACGCAGCGGCGGTGCGCTGCGCCAAGTTTGGCTGCAGCTGCGGCTGCGCGACAGTGAGACCGCTCCCCTGCAGACATCGATGCGCCGAGCGGTCGAGCATCGCGCCCTGATGGCCATCGCGATCGGTGACCTGGGCATCGCCAATACCGCGACGATCGCCGTCGGCGCCCTGGAACGGGGCTGGACGCTGTACGCGCACAAGCGGATTCGCGGCGAGCCGCTGAAAAAGCTGCCACACCTCGACACCGGTCACCGAAGTGTGGGAATCGCTGCACAAGCTGCAGGAGCATCAGATCGCGCACGGCGACCTGCGCGACAAGGAGATCACCGTCAGCCACGGCGCGGTGTTCTTCGGCGGCTTCGGCAGCGCGGAATACGGTGCCACCGACAATCAGCTCCAGGCCGACATCGCCCAGCTGTTGGTGACGACGACGGCCCTCTACGGCGCCGACGAGGCCGTTGCCGCGGCGATCGAAGTGCTGGGCCGCGACACCGTGCTGACCGCGTCGCGTCGGCTCACCAAAACGGCGGTGCCGAAACATATTCGGGACTCGGTCAACGACGCCAAAGCCGTCATCTCCCGAAGCCGCGCGGCGGTCATGCGCCAAACCGGTACGGAGAAGATCAAACCCGAGTCCGTCACCCGGTTCAGCCGCAGCCAGCTGCTGCAGTTGCTGTTGCTCGGCGCGCTGGTGTACGTCGCCTACCCGTTCATCAGCACGGTGCCGACGTTCTTCAACGCGCTGTCCCGGGCCAACTGGTGGTGGGCGGTTCTGGGCCTGGCCATTTCGGCGTCGACGTATGTCGGGGCTGCGGCCGCGTTGTGGGCCAGCGCTGACGAGTCGGTGAACTTCTGGCGGCTGTCGATCGCACAGGTGGCCAATACTTTTGCCGCGACCACCACCCCGGCCGGGGTCGGCGGGCTCGCGCTGAGCACCCGGATTCTGCAGAAGAGCGGGCTGAGCACGACGCGCGCCACCACCGCCGTCGCACTGCAACAGTCGATGCAGGTGATCATGCACATCGTGTTGCTGATCTTCTTCAGCACCGCCGCAGGCGCGGGAACCGACCTGGCCCACTTCGTCCCGAGGTCGACGATGCTGTACCTGATTGCCGGTGCGGCACTGGGCATTGTCGGTGTCTTCTTGCTGATCCCCAACGTCCGGCGCTGGCTCTCGACCTCGGTCACCCCCAAGCTGAAAGAGATCACCACCGACATCGTCGAGGTGGCGCGCGAACCCAAGCGGATGGCGTTGATCGTCTTGGGTTGCACCGGAACGACTCTCGGCGCGGCCCTGGCGTTGTGGACCAGCGTCGAGGCGTTCGGGGGCCACGCGACGTTCGTCACCGTCACCGTGGTCACCATGGTCGGCGGCACCCTGGCATCGGCGGCGCCCACTCCCGGCGGCGTCGGCGCGGTCGAAGCGGCGCTGATCGGTGGGCTCGCCGCCTTCGGCGTTCCGGCAGCGGTCAGCGTGCCGTCGGTGCTGCTGTATCGGGTCCTGACCTGCTGGTTACCGGTGTTCATCGGCTGGCCGGTGATGCAGTGGCTGACCCGCAACGACATGGTCTAGCTCACACCATGGCCGGAATAACGAACTCGTAGGCTAGTCTGAGAACAACGTTGGCGTCCTGAATGCCGACACGTCGTGAACTGCTCCGACATTTCACTCAAGCTTTCTCGCGGCGATCGATTTTGCCCACCGGCAATCTCGCCACTCATGTGCCCTGAAACGGCACACCTCGATGCCTGAAAGGCACCACATCACAATGACGTCCCCATCCTTCGCTGAACTCGGCGTGCCCGCACGGCTGATCAGCAACCTGTCTGCGCAAGGCATCGCCGAGCCCTTCCCCATTCAGGTGAAGACGCTCCCCGAAACAATGGCCGGCCGCGACGTGCTCGGCCGCGGGAAGACCGGCAGCGGTAAGACGCTGGCCTTCTCCATTCCGCTGGTAACCCAGCTCGAGTCGACCAAGCGGCGGCCTGTCCACCCCGACCGGCCTGGTGCTGGCACCCACCCGCGAACTGGCGACCCAGATCTCGGCGACGCTCGAACCGCTGGCCGCCAGCTACGGCCTGAAAGTCACCACGATCTTCGGTGGCGTGTCGCAGTCCCGCCAAGAGTCCGCACTCAGGGGCGGCGTCGACATCGTCGTCGCGTGCCCGGGCCGGCTGGAAGACCTGATGCGCCAACGGCTGATCAGCCTGGACGCCGTCCAGATCACCGTGCTCGACGAGGCCGACCACATGGCCGACCTCGGCTTCCTGCCGGGCGTCACCCGCATCCTGGCCGCGACACCGTCCAGCGGTCAGCGAATGATGTTCTCCGCCACCCTGGACAACGGCGTCGACAAGCTGGTCAAGCGGTTCCTGCGCAACCACGTTCTGCATTCGGTCGACGAGATCAACGCGCCGAGCCCGGAGATGACGCACCATGTCTTCCACGTCGCCAGCGCCGGCGCGAAAACGGAGCTGGTGCACCGCCTGGCGTCTGGCACCGGTCGGCGAATCCTGTTCATGCGCACCAAGCATCAGGCCCGCAAGCTCGCCCGTCAGCTCACCGAATCCGGTGTGCCCTCAGTTGACTTGCACGGCAACCTCTCTCAGCCCGCCCGCGACCGCAACCTGGCCGCCTTCACCTCCGGAGAAGCCCGCGTACTGGTCGCCACCGACATCGCCGCCCGCGGCGTACACGTCGACGACGTGCAGTTGGTCGTCCACGTCGACCCGCCCGCCGAACACAAGGCCTACCTGCACCGCTCCGGGCGCACCGCCCGCGCGGGAAGCTCGGGTGACGTCGTCACGGTCGTGCTGCCCGAACAGCGCCGCGACACCAACGAGTTGCTGCGCCGGGCCGGTATCGCGGTTCGCCCCCAACAGGTCACCGCGGCCTCGGAGCCGGTCGCCGATCTGGTCGGCGAGATCGCGCCCTACCAGGCGCCGAAACCCGTGCAGGCCCAACCTGCCCAGCAACATTCTCAGCCGCGACGCCGTCCCAACCGCGGCGGCGAGCGCGCCAAGGCGGCCCGCAGCGGCCAGCGCGCGGGTGGACACGGACGTCGCACCGGCGCCAGCTCGGGAGCATCACGCCGCTCCTTCTAGCGGCTGTTTCGATTGTTTCAATCGGCTGCGGCTGCTGGTAGCCTGGAGTCATGTCCACTGCCGTCGCCCCACTGGTTCGTCAGGTCGTCGAACGCGCTCGCACCGAGCCTGGTTTCGCCGAGGTGCTCGACGCCATCTTGGGGGCACCGACCACGCCGCAGGGCACGCTGGAGCGGGTCGCAGCCCGCAGCCTGAACGACGAACGCCGCAGCGCGTTGGTGCGCGAATTCGTCGAGGGCGCACTGGCAACACCGAAGGTGCAGCAGCGGCTGGCATTGCAGTCGCCGCAGGCCGTGCATCGGCTGCGCAGCCGGGGCAAGCTGCTGGGCTCGGCCGTCGGCAACCAAACCTACTTTCCGGCTTGGCAATTCGACGCCGACCGGGTACGGCCGGACCTGCCGCGGATACTCGAGCTGCTGAACGAGTTCACCACCGACCCGCTGGCCGCCGACCGGATCATGCGGCTCACCCACGACGAGCTCGGCGGCTCGTCGATCGCCGAGGCGCTGCGCCGCCCGAAGACCGCCGACGCCGCGTGGCGGATGCTCGCCAGCATCGGTGCCTGAGCTTCCCGCGGGCTACCGCACGCCGCTGCCCGACGCCCGACCCGTCGGCCTGCGCCGACGACGCGTCGAGGCCGGCACCGAACTGTGGCGGGTCGAGGCCGCAGCTCCCGAAGACTGGAGCTGGGCCGGCTTTCCGACCGCCCGGTATCGCTTCGACCCGGAGTCCGGCGCGTTCCGAACCCGTTACGCCGCAAGCGCTCTCGTCGGCGCATTCCGTGAGCGGTACCGAGCGACCGGGCTGATGATTCCGGCCGACCACGCCGAACATCGGCTGGTGCGACTGGTCGCCGCCCGGCACTTGCGGGTGTTCGACCTGCGCACCGAGGCCAATCTCGACATCCTCGGCGTCGATGACCAGATCAGCACCGGCCAGCACGCCGATGTGTGGGCCACCTGCCAGCGGCTCGCCGTCGCGGTGAAGCGGTGGTGGCCCGCGCCCGACGCGGTGGATGCCGTGGTCTACCGGCCGCGGACCACGCCGGAAACCTCGATCAACTACGCGTTCTTTGCCCTCGAGCCGTTCACCGTCGAGTCGTGGCCGCTGGCCGAGCGCACCGATGTGCTGACCGAACTTGTCCTGCGGCACGGCTTTACCGTCGGCTGGGAGCTACGGTGAACTCATGACAGAGCCGTCAAATCCGATCAGCATCTCGCACCCACCCGCGGCGTTCCTGCGCTTCGTCAACCCGATCATGGAACTGCTGCTGCGCACCCCGTTCGCGGGCGCGGCGCGCCACCAGTTCATGGTGGTCGACTTCAACGGCCGCAAGAGCGGGCGCCCGTATTCGGTTGTGCTGACCGCCCATCTGATCGACGGCACCCTCTATGCGCTGACCGGTGCCACCTGGAAAGCCAACTTTCGCGGCGGCGCCTCGGCACAATTGTTGCACAACGGGAAGACGACCACGATGCGCGGCGAGCTCATCACCGACAAGGCGGATGTCGCTGATCTCTATGCGCGCAGTGCGGAGTCCTATGGCGTGCAGCGCGCAGAGCGGGCGATGGGGTTCGGTTTCCGCGACCATCAAATGCCGACGCGCGACCAGTTCGCCGAGGCTGTCGAGCAGCTGGGCCTGAGGGCGATCCGGTTCACTCCGGCTTGATAGAGCAAAGCCGCCCTATCGAAACGAGGCGGCTTGAAGGCTGGTCATCTCTGCGATGACCTCAAAGTCGGCGTCGCGGTGGATGATCCCCGCCTCATGGCGAATCGCGACAGCGGCGATCAGGCAGTCATTGAGACTCCGAATTGTCCGACCCGCGCGTCGAGCCGCGCGATAAATGCCAGCCGCCGACCGGAAATCGATAGCGTTGTCGACAGTCAGCGACGGAAGGCCATTCACCAGCCGCTCGAGCTTTGCGTGTCGGCCGTCATCGACCGCTCCGGACAGGATCTCCATAGCAATGGGCTCGCACATCGCTACCTCATCCGGCTGATCCGAAAGAACCCGGCGTACCTCGATCGCCGCGGGTGATCCGGTCGCGCGAAAGTATTCAACCCACGCGGAAGTGTCGACGAGAATCATTCGAATTCGTCTGGCTGCTCGCCTCGTAGGTCGGCCAGATCACCTGCCCAACCGGTCCCCTCGAGGCTGAGCAGAAACGAGCGGCTCAACGGAGCACCGACAAGACGACGCAAGGCCAGGTCGACGGCGGCCTTCTTAGTCGTCACGCCGAATCTGCGCATCACCTCGGCGGTCAGCTCATCATCCAAGTCGATGTTAGTACGCGACATACACTAACCATACACCTCGAACACACCACCGCTCTGCACCTCACGTGGCAGATGCGCCGCCGGCGGCATAAGTCTGGGTGATCACCGGCTCGTCATAACCGGCCGCGCGCACCGCCAGGCCGCACGGCCTCCGACACCACCTCGACGCGCTCGGCCGGAACCAAGCGCGATCACGCAACCGCCGAATCCCCCGCCGGTCATCCGGGCACCCAAAGCGCCGGCCTCCACCGCGGTGTCGGCGATCAGATCAATGTGCGACGTGGTGATCGCGAAGTCGTCCCGCATCGATGCATGTGACGCGGTGAAGATCCGGCCGGCCTCGCCATAATCCGAATCACCCAACGCCGCAACGAAATCGAGCACCCGCTGATTCTCGGTCAGCACGTGACGGGCACGACGGGCATCGACCGGATCGGTGACCCTGCTCGAGCGCGGAGATCTCCGGCACTTCCCGCAGCGAGGCCACACCCACGTCGGCCGCCGCCCGCTCGCACGACAGCCGGCGCGCGGCGTATTCGCCGCCAACGTGGCCGTGTCGCTGGCGCGAGTCGATCAGCAGCAACTCCACACCCGAGGCTGCCGGGTCGAAGCCGACCGGCGACACGGTCAGCTCACGAAAGTCGATCAGCAGCGCCGTCGACTCCGCACCGAACAGCGACGAAATCTGGTCGAGCAAACCCGTTGGCGCACCGACATATTCGTTCTCCGCGCGCTGGGCTAGACGCGCCTGATCCAGCCGGTCGATGCTGCAGGCCCGTCGTCAACGCGCCCAGCACAGCGCATTCCAGCGCCGCCGAGGACGACAAGCCCGAGCCCATCGCGACCTCGCTGGAAATCGACATCGCCCCGCCGGGCACCGGATGCCCGGCGTCTCGCAATGCCCACACCACGCCGGCCACATACGCCGCCCAGCCGGTGATCTCGCCGGGCTTGGTGGCCAACGGGATTCGCACCGAGCCATCGACAAGGTCACTGGATACGAACAGCTCGGAAGCGTCCGACGGTTCGAAAGCGACAAAAGTGCGCTGCGGTAGCGCGATCGGCAACGACCAGCCGAGGTTGTAGTCGGTGTGCTCGCCGATCAGGTTGACCCGCCCCGGCGCCGAATACCGGATTGTCACCCGAGGTCCCGCAGCCGCGCGGCGACGGCTTCGGGCACCACGTCGGTGATGAACGCGTCCATCGCCGATTCGGAGGCGGCCAGATATTTCAGCGCGCCGGCGCTGCGCCGGATCGACATCAACTCGACGTGAAAGTAGCCCTCCCGCAGTGCAGGAGTGTCGTCGTATTGATGCAACGCCGACATGTAGGGCAGCGGCTGTGAATACATCCGGTCGAAGCGCGCCAACACATCCAGGTAGATCTGGGCGAACCCGTCCAGCTCGGCATCGGTCAGGTCAAGGAGGTTGTGCGCGAACCTGTTCGGATAGATGTGCACCTCGACCGGCCACCGCGCGGCGAACGGCACGAACGCGGTGAACAGTTCGGTGCGGGCCACGATCCGGCTGCCGTCGGCGACCTCGGCTGCCAACAAGTCGGCAAACAGGTTGCCGCCCTGGTGCTTACGCAGCCTGGTCCATCATCGCCGCGGTCCGCGGCGTCACGAAGGAGTAGCCGTAGATCTGGCCGTGCGGATGCGCGAGCGTGACGCCGATCTCCTCGCCGCGGTTCTCGAAGCAGAACACCTGCTGCACACCCGGCGTGGCGAGCAACGCTGACGTCCGGTCCCGCCACGCGTCGACCACCAACCGGGCATGCGGCAGCAGGCAGCTAGAAAAAGACCCGGTGTGGTTGCTGGAGAAGCAGATCACCTCGCACCGCCCGACACCGGGCACCGGCACGAAGCCGTCGGGCACCGAAGCCGGGGCCCCGGAGCCGGACAACGAAGGGAACCGGTTCTCGAAGACGACCACGTCGTAGTCGGGTGCGGGCACCTCACTGCTCAACCCGGTCGGTCCCGGGCACAGCGGGCACTGGTCGTGCGGCGGTTTGTAGGTGCGGTCCTGCCGGCGCGCCGCGATGATCACCCACTGCCCGGTGGCCTGATCGAACCGTAACTGCGACTGCCCCGGCTCGAACGGCGGTAACGGCCGGCGGTCGGTGACCGGGGCCGGGGTGTGGCCCGGCAGTGAGAAGAACAACAGCTCGCGGCCATCGGCCAGCGTCGTTCGCGTGCTCATTGGGTCCCATCTTGGTCGCTGTGCCAGAGTCGGGGGCAACAGACACGCAGTTCGCGTGAGAGAGGCTGGCCACGGGTGTTCGGTGACGCAACCGCGCTCTACGAGCGGGCGCTCAACTGGACCATCGGGTCCGACCCCGGGCTGCTGCGCCTGCGGATGGCCACCCGCACGACGGGGGCGTTGGCGACGGCACTGCTGGTCCTGTTCCTGCTGACCAAGGCCGTCCACCAGCCGATGACGGTGGCGCTGCTCGGCGCGTTGGTCACGATGGTGTCGTCACGCTCGGTGAACGAACCTGATCCGCGACCGACAACGCGTCACGATGGCGCTGCTGCCGCTGCCCACGACCGTGTCGGTCACGGCGGCCGCCCTGGTCACACCGCATCCGGTGATCGGTGACGCGCTGTTCGTCGTGGTGGTGTTCGTCGCGGTCTACGTGCGCCGGTTCGGCCCACGCGGCATGTCGCTGGGCATGGTCACGTTCATGTCGTACTTCTTCTCGCTGTATCTGCGGGCCCAGCTGTCGGAGTTGCCGTGGCTGATCGGCGCCATCCTGGTCGGTACCCTGTGCACCTACCTCTGGAGCGCCTTGCTGATGCCGGACCGGCCGGAAAGCGTGCTGCGGGCCAACATTCGAGCCGTGCGCGCCCGGATGGCCATCGTCGTCGACACCACCGCCGACGTGGTCCGTGGCCGCCGGGTCGACGACCGTTCGCAACGGCGGCTGCGAATCCGGACCGTCCGGCTCAACCAGAGCGCCTTGATCGTGCAGGCTCAGATCGAAGACCGGGTCAACCCCGGCGCCCTATGGCCGGGCGTCAGCGGCGACGACCTCGCCATGTGGTTGTTCGACGCCGAACTCACCGTCGAGCGCCTCGCGACGGCCGGTGCCCGGGCCGCCCACGCCGACATTCCCGCCGCCACCCGTACCGAGCTCGCCGACACCGTTGCGATGCTGTCGCGGGCGATCCGGACACCGCATGGCGACTTTCTGCGCCAGACGGCCGAGCGCGCTCAGCGACTCTCGGAACGGCATCCGGACGACGTGCCCGTGCGCCGCTTGGCGCTGGCCGTCGTCGACACGGCCAGAGCGACAGCCGAAGTGCGGGCACGAATGGAGCGCGTCGACATGGTGCACCCCGATGCCCCGGCGCCGCGCGAGCCGCAGCAGCGGTCGGGCATGCTGCCGTCCACCCGGCAAGCCATTCAGGTTGCGGTCGCCGCCGTGCTGGCCATCGTGGTGGGCGAGATCGTGTCGCCGTCGCACTGGTATTGGGCGGCGATCGCCGCGTTCGTCATCTTTGCCGGAACCAATTCGTGGGCCGAGACTCTCGACAAAGGCTGGCAGCGGCTGCTCGGCTCGGTGCTCGGGGTGCCCAGTGGCGTGTTGGTCGCCACGCTGGTGTCCGGCAACAAGGTTGCGTCGCTGCTGATGATCTTCGTATGTCTGTTCTGCGCCTTCTATTTCATGAAGGTCACCTACAGCCTGATGACCTTCTGGATCAGCACCATGCTCGCGTTGATGTACGGCCTGCTCGGTGAATTCACCTTCAGGCTGCTGTTGTTGCGGATCGAGGAGACCGCGGTCGGCGCGGTGATCGGTATCGCCGCGGCGATGCTGGTGTTGCCGATCAACACCCGAGCCCGGATCCGCAACGATGCGCACACGTTCTTCCTCACGCTGGCCGACCTTGTCCAAGCGTCGGTAGCGAGCCTGATCGGCGGTGAGTCGTTGACGAGCCTGACCGAAACCGCGCGACAGCTCGACCGCGACCTGGACCAGTTCCGCACCACGGCCAAGCCGCTGAGCGCCGGGATCGCCGGCATGGCGGGACGCCGAACGATGCGGCACGGCTTGCGGATGCTCACCGCCTGCGACCGCTATGCGCGAATCCTGGCCCGCGCCAGCGAAGCCCGCATCGACGCCTCGCCAGAGCTGGCCGATGCGATCCATGCGACCGCAACGCAGATTCGCCGCAACATCGATGCGCTGATCACCGCGCTGAAATTCAACCAGCCTGCAACGGTCTTCCCGTCCACCGACTCCATCGACGTTGCCGAGTCACTCGCCCGCAGCGACGGTGACCATTGGCCCGAAGCCGACCGACGGCGGCTGCTGACAGCCCTGCATGCACTGCGTCAAATCGACCGGATCGTGATCAACGCCGCGACTGACCTCGGCGCCGACAACAGCGCGCTGTTAACCGAACCGGTCGCTTATCCCTGACGCTCAAGGAAATTCAGCACCGCATCGGCGAACAGGTCATTGCGATCGCCGGCCACCATGTGCCCGGCCCCCTGCACGTCGACGAACTCGACAGCGGGGAAGCGGGCCAGAAACTCATCGGCCCGGTCCTGGCTGACCAGGTCGCTCACTTGACCGCGCACCAGCAGCATCGGCACGCCGCCGGCCAGGATCGCCTCGACGGCCCTGTTCATCCGGTCGACGTCGGACACTTCGCTGGGCGGATGAGAAGCGTTCTCGCTGATGAACTTTGGATCCCAGTGCCAATACCAGCGGTCACCACGGCGGCGCAGGTTGGTACGCAGACCATTGAGGTCTGAGGGCCGCGGCCGATGCGGGTTGTATTCGGCGATCATGTCGGCGACTTCGTCGATTGAGGAGAATCCGGACTTCATCCGGTCGGCCATGAACTCGTGGATCCGGTTGGCGCCGGAGGGGTCCATGTTCGGCACGATGTCGACCAGCACCACCGCCCGGGCGATGCCGGGTGAAATCTCGCCTGCCAGAAGCATTGTGGTGAACCCACCCAGGGATGCACCGACCAGCACCGGCTGCGGAGGCAGCCGGTGCAGCACCTGCTGCACGTCACCGGCGAAGCTGATCAGTCGGTAGTCACCGTCGTGCGACCAGTCCGACTCGCCGTGGCCGCGGAAGTCGACCGTGACCGCTTGCCAACCGCGCTCGGCCACCGCGGCAGCCGCCTTGCCCCAGGAGCGACGGGTCTGCCCGCCGCCGTGCAGGAACACCACCGCCGGCGTCTCGGGATCACCAAGCCGGTCGGCGACAATACGGGTGCCGCCGACGCCGCTCGTCGTGAACGTTTCAGGTGCGAGCGTCACGTTTCGGTCCTCATGACGCGAAGTATCGCCGTTGCGCTGGGCGCTCGCTGGTAGATCTTGAAATTTCGGGCGGCGGCCGCGGGCACCTTCCGTGACACAAACGCCGCTGAATTAATGCCGAGATTAATGCAGAGCCCGCAGTCGAGTTGGTAACGTCATCACCGGTTGACACAACAGCCTCTCGGAAACATCACGGCGGCGACCTGGTTTCCCCGCCGACGGGCGCGCAAGCTCCGATGTAAGCCGGTCCCCATTCGGGTTCTGCTGTTGTGCGCTGGAGTTATATTCCGTGAGCCGATTCACCCAAACCATGTTCGACAACGCCGGAAGCAGTCTCAAGGGCATGGTCACCGGCGAACCGGACGCCCCAGTCCGGCATACCTGGGGCCAGGTGCACCTGCGCAGCCGTTGCGTTGCCGGCGGTCTGGCCGCCGCAGGCGTGGGCCACGGTGACGCGGTCGCAGTGCTGGCCGGCGCCCCCGTCGAGATCGCCCCGACCGCGCAGGCCATCTGGATGCGCGGCGCCAGCCTCACGATGCTGCACCAGCCCACGCCGCGCACCGACCTGCAACGCTGGGCCGACGAGACGACAGCCGTCATCAACATGATCGACGCCAAGGCCGTCGTCGTCTCCGATCCGTTCATGGCCGCGGCACCGCTGCTCTCCCAACTCGGCATGCAGGTCCTCACCGCCGAACAACTTCTCCACAATCGGCCGATTGAGCCGATCGAGACTGAGGACGACGACATTGCGCTGCTGCAACTGACGTCGGGCTCGACCGGAGACCCCAAAGCGGTCCAGATCAGTCACCGCAACGTCGTCGCGAATGCCGAGGCGATGTTCGTCGGCGCCGACGTCGACCCCGAATCCGACGTGATCGTGAGCTGGCTGCCGTGCTTCCACGACATGGGCATGACCGGCTACCTGACCGTTCCGATGTACTTCGGCGTCGAGTTGATCAAGGTCACGCCGATGGACTTCCTCCGCGACACGCTGCTGTGGGCCAGGCTCATCGACAAATACCGGGGCACCATGACGGCGGCGCCCAACTTCGCCTACACGATGTTCGCCAAACGCCTGCGCAGGCAGGCTCAGCCCGGTCAGTTCGACCTGTCCACGCTGCGGTGGGCGCTCTCGGGCGCGGAGCAAGTGGACCCGGCCGATGTCGAGGATCTGTGTGAAGCCGGGGCGCCGTTCGGGTTGCGCCCGGAAGCGCTCGTGCCCGCCTACGGCATGGCCGAGACGACGGTCGCGCTGTCGTTCAGCGAGTGCGGCCGCGGGCTGATGGTCGACGAAGTCGACGCGGACCTGCTCGCCATGCTGCACCGAGCTGTCCCGGCGTCGCGGGGCAAGACCCGGCGACTGGCCTCCCTCGGTCGTCCACTCAAGGGGCTGGAGGTTCGGATCGTGGACCAGGACGACAAGGCGCTGCCCGCGCGCAGTGTCGGCGTGATCCATGTGCGTGGCGAACCGGTGACGCTGGGCTACACGACGACTGCCGGTTTCATCTCTGCGCAGGATCGCGACGGCTGGTACGACACAGGCGATTTGGGTTATCTCACCGAAACCGGCGACGTGGTGGTGTGCGGCCGCGTCAAAGACGTGATCATCATGGCGGGGCGCAACATCTACCCGACGGACATTGAACGTGCCGCCGCGCGCGTCGACGGGGTGCGGCCCGGCTGTGCGGTGGCGGTGCGCCTGAAGGCCGGCCATTCACGGGAGACGTTCGCGGTCGCCGTCGAAGCCAACGGCTGGGAGAACCCGGATGAGGTGCGCCGCGTCGAGCGCCAGGTCGCGCATGCGGTGATCGCCGAGGTCGACGTCCGGCCCCGCAATGTGGTCGTGCTCGAACCAGGAATGATCCCGAAGACACCGTCCGGAAAGCTGCGTCGCGCCCATGCGCTGGCACTGGTCAACTAGATTTGTCGTAAGCCATGTCCGAATTTGACGCGCAGTCCGGTCGCGAACCACCGAAGCCGACCGAATTGTCCACTTCCCAACGGGAAGCGGACGAAGGCGACCTGCGCGCCGGGCTGCACAGCCTGTCCGGGATGGTGGGCGACGCCCGCTGCGTCTTCGAAATGATCGCTGAGGTCGCCGCCTTCGCCGCCGATGCCATCCCTGGGGCCGACGGCGCCGGAGTCGCGTTGATTGACGCGAGCAAAGGCCACCCGACACCGCAGACCGCCTCGGCCACAGCAGGATTCGTCCAGCGAATCGACGCCGTTCAATATGACGAGATGCACGAGGGGCCGTGCATCACCTGCATGCAGTCGCGGCGACCGACCGTCAGCGGATCGCTCGGCGCCGACGGCCGCTGGCCGCACTTCGGTGGGCGGGTTGCCAGGATGGGCGTGCATTCGGCGCTGTCACTGCCACTGCTAGTCGGCGAAGAGGTGATCGGTGCGATCAATTGCTACGCGGATGAACATGACGCGTTCGGCCAGCACGCCGTGCGGCTGGGCGGGCAATTCGCCGCGACGGCGGCAGTCTCGATTTACAACGCCGGCCTACTGGCGGGCGCCCGGGCACGAGCGGAGAAGCTCGAGGAGGCGCTCGATCACCGTGCCCTGATCGATCAGGCGGTCGGCATCATTCGCAGTCGTTCGGGTGTCAGCGCCGAGGTGGCATTCAGTCGGCTCGTGCAGATGAGTCAAAACGGCAATGTCAGGCTGCGGGTCATCGCGAACCGACTGGTCGAAGACGCGGTGCGACGCGCCCGAGCGCGGCGGATTCACCCGATCGATACCAGTTGATCGATCGAGTCGATGGGCAGATCGCCGTTCACGATGGCCGTCACCGCCAACTTGTGCAGGACTATCGCACCGCGGTGATTGTCCAGAAACGCGATATCGGCGGCGTCGCGTCCGGTGGCAATGCGCACCAGCGTCTGCCTCGGCGCCAGCAGGGTCCCGTCGACGACCCGCCACTGCCCACCGACGAAAGCCTCGGCGACGGCGTGGAAATCCATCGGATAAAGACCCGGCGCGTAAACCGACACCGCGCGGGCCGGCACCTTGACCGCCCGGAGCAGAGCCACCACCAGGTGCGCGTAGTCGCGGCACACCCCGGCCCCGGCGAGCAGGGTCTCCACCGCCCCGTCGATCGGGTCGCTGGAGCCCGGCACGTAGTTCAGTCGGGTCCCCACCCACAGCGAGACTCTCTCCAGCAGAGTCGTCGAGTCGACGTAGCTGCCGAATTCCGTTCCGGCAAAACCGTAAAACTTGTCAGCCTCCGCGTACCGGCTGGGGCGCAGATACATCGACAGGTCGGCTTCGGTCACCGGCGCTGGATCAGTCCGGCCGACGATCGTCGCGGCATAGTCGACGGTCAAGTAACCCACCGGCACATCCAATTTGTGGATCCGGTTGCCGTGGGTTCCGCTGATCTCCAAAGCGTGGACGGGCTTGCCGTCCAACACGAACGACAACCGTTCTGACACTTGGGTATTCGGATGCGGAGCGACCGCAATCTGGAACTCCAGCGTGGTCGGATCGGTGACCTCGACTTCGAGCTCGGCGGCCACCTCCCGTTCGAGCTGGCGGTCCATCAGCGATTCCTTGTCCTCCCACGGATGCGGTTGCATGTGTTCACATCCGGCCACCTGTCATCGCAGAATCGCCGCTGGCCAGAGCGTTCCCCTGCCGACAGTACACGCGCGGTGTAGCGTCGAGGATGTTGGCGATTTTTCGCACGCAAGCGGTTGAGATTGTGTCGTCGCCGATCTGAATTATGTGGTCGATTCGCGGCCAAGACAGGAGCGTCGCATGACGCTACGAGATGCCCGAAGCGCACCAGATTCCACGCACACCGGACCGCAAAGCACTCCCCGCCTGCGCTTGAAGCCCAAGGCGACCAGTACCGGCCACGTCGATGGCGCATGGTGGCCGCACAGCGAGGACCTTCCGATCGAACTCCCGGATTTATTGGCGGTGCTGTCGGTACGACTCGGCCCGATCGATCACGTTACCTACAACTTCGCGGACTGGGCGGCAGCACCGGCCACATTCCCGACCGGCGGTGACACGGTCCGGCTCAGTGGCTTCTACCAGCAGCAAGCCAACACGGTCGAAGTCGTCGGCGCCAATCGCACCAAGCTCGTTCTGCTGGTGGTACCGAGTCGCACCGAACCAGAGCACGCGCACAACATCATGATGTCGGCGGCCGCGCCGAAAAACGCTTCGACGGTCGACGGCTTACTGCACGACTAGCCGCGAGCCTGCCCGTGCTTGCTGGTATGTGTGGTCATCTCAGTAACGACCGAGCGACCTTGTCCACGAGGCGATTTGCGGGCGGCCGCGACGAGAATTTCGAGTGCACCGACGATGCCGTTCGCGATCTCGTCGACCGCGGGCACGTTGTCTGGGCACACGCAGACACTGAGATGCATCTCGCCACCGTGGGCGGTCGGCGTGATGGTCAATCCACAACCTTCTACAAGCGGCGTCACCGTGTGCATACCGACGACCTCGGCGCCGGCGCAGTACGCGCGCAACGGATCCGCCGGCACCGACGAGACACTGCCGTGCGAGATCGGCGTCAGTCGTCGCCGCAGATCCAACCGTCTGAAGATTCGGGTGCCGGCGTCCATCACCATCGACGGGACCAACGACGCGATCGCTCGCACATCGACTGTGAGATGCTCATGTTCATCGTCGTCCGCCTGTGCGGTAGTCATCCGCTCGGTAGCGGTGTGAAGATTGGTCAGCACTTCGACGGGATCGCAGAGTTGCACCGGAATGCGAACCTGGCCCGCTGACTGCGCGAGCGGCATCCACATCACCAGCGGATCGTCGGGCACGGTGCCGTGGCTTTGCAGCCACCCGCGCAGCGACAGGGTGCACGCGGCCAGCAATACATTGGTGACGTCGCCGCCGAACGCGTTGCTGACCGTCTCCAGGTCGGCTTGCCCCACCGAGGCGAATGCGACGGCCCGTCGCTCCGTCAAGGGCGCCGTGAATGCGTTGAGCGGAAGCGGCCCACGCATCGGCGACACCGGCGGCGGCGTCGAATCATGTTCGGCGACAAGGTGCATTCCGCCCAGTTGCCCCCACACCGAGCGCAGCAGGCCGGTGACGGTTCCGGCAACCAGGAACAGGGCTTTGAACTGGAACTCGAGAAGCTCAGCGGCCACCTCGGCCGCCAGTTCACCGACCGCGGGTATGCCCGGACTCGGTTGCTTCGCCTGATCGTCGATGCCGCCGTGTTGCGGATCAGAGCGCAACAGCCGCGACCAGATCGATGCTGCGCCGACACCGCGCTCGCTCAGCAACGGCGACAGTCGCACCACCAGCGCCCAGCGGCCACCCGCAATGCCGTCGACGCTCCATGCCTCCCAGAGCATTTCAGGTTGCCGATGTGATCCTTCGCTCAAGCGCACGATCAGTTCAGCGAGCTCCCGATGCCCGCCGGGTGCCTGAACCGTTGCGCGGTGAATTTGCGAAGACGGGTCATACCGGTCGATCTCGGACCAGAATGGCGGGCCCACTCCGAGCGGCCTGTCGACCAACCTGCTGCGAAAGCGAGTCAGTTGCGGCAACGACGCGGCCACCAACTGCTGCAGTTGTTCATGGCTGATGTCATCGGTCGGCTCGACGACAACGAACGACACGGTAGGCGCGTCGGTCGTCGACTTCTCCATGAGAAGCCGTAACGCACCGACTGCCGACGACCGGACAGTCGTCAAAATGCTTGTGAGCAAACCGACCAAACCTAGCCGACGACAATCCCAATTCGAGGCTCGCTTGGCATGTCGTCAAGACCAGGCAACACTACGCTCGTCTGGGCTAGAAGGACACCCGCGACGAGGTCGCCGAAAATCCGGTCACAGAAACGAGTTCTCCGCGGTGAGCCCGCGCTCCGGGAAAGCGCCCATGGCGAACGTCTCGGCGTTCCCGAGGCCGCTGCCGCCGCCGACGGGATCGTCGATGCGCACCAGCAAGTCGCGCAGCTGATGCAGTTCGCGGGCATTTTCCGGCTTGTCGCATTCGGTGACGTGGCTGCCCTCGACCTTGAGGTCACCGACCCACTGGCCGTACACCCAGTCGTTCCATCCGTAGTAGCCGGCGGTGCCGAGGTGAAAGCCGGTGGGCCCGGCGGCGGTGACGGTCAGCGGCCGCTTGGATCCGTCGGTGTCGATCAGCGTGATGGTTCCGTGGGTGAATCGCCGGTTGGCGTCGTCGAAGTGCATGTCCTGTTCGACCGACGGGAAGCGGTGCGACGTGCCGTCGGGATTCTGTTGCTCTGCCTGGCAACGTATTTCGCTGAACCCGTCGCCGCGCTCCTCCTGGTACATGACGAACAGCGAGTACGCCGATCCGTCCGGGCGGGTCAGTGTCATCGGCAACCAGGTCATGAACATCTGTTTGGTTTTGCGGCTCGCGCGCGGCAGCCCCGGTATCGGTTTGCCGATGCCGGGCCGCAGACCCCAGGAGTGGTCGCGGATCGAAATCCATTGGTCGTCCTTGATTTCGGTGCGCTCGCCGTCGACGTCGACCCAGCCGGAGGCCGCCCCGATCTGGTGGTATCGCAGGATGTTGTGGGTCACCCGGTAGCCGTCCGGGCTGCGATCAGGCCAGGGATCTTCCAGGGCCGCGTCGAAACGTCCGCGCAGAGTCACGTCGAAGGCGATCGGCTGGTGCTCATTGGGGTCCAGGGTGATCCGGATCGCCCGCAGCGGTTCGATCACCTGATAGTGGATCGGCCCCACCTCGGTGCTCGCCGGCGCCGACGACAACCGCCGGCCGGCGCGCACGGTCCACTGTTCGGTGCCGCGGCAGACGCCGGCGGCGCCGTCGAAAACACCGCGGTTGGTGTACTTTCCGATTCCCAGCACGACCTGCAGCGAGTTGTCACGTGCGTGGGCGATCGTCCAGATCTTCTCCGTCCACGACGGATCCGACTGGCTGACCGTGGCGAAGGTGTCAACGATCTGATGGGTGAGCAGCTCGTCCTCCGGCACCAGGGCGCCGTAGTTCGTTGACAGCAAATCGATTACCTCACTACTCGGAAGCGGATAAAACCGGGTCATGTCACTACCGTGCTCGTATTCACGCATCCAGGTGTCGGCCCAGTCCGGGAGCGGCTGGTCGGCCGGATCGTGGTGCGGCGCCTGCGACCACAGCAACCGCCACACCATTGCGAGGAGTTGTCGGGTCGGGACGTCGCTGAACAACGTCGGCGGACCGCCGCGGCGGGCGCGCCGCCGTTTGCCGCCGGGCCCGCGGAAAGCGAACTCGCCGTACAGCAGCGACATCGACAGTAGCTCCTGCGTCGAGGCGCCGCGGTCTTCGAAAGGCACCACCTCGTCGAAAACCTTTGCTATGTCTTCGGACAACGCACCGACATGGTTGAAGGTGTCGCGGATGTGCTTGGTCCGGTACCACGGGTCGGGACAGATGTGCCGGTACAGCATCAGGCCGGAGCTGCGGTGTTCGATCTCCTCGACGAAATGCCACATCATCAGCGAGGCGACGCGCTGATCCCCCGCGACCGAACAGCGAATCACGGTTGTCCAGAAACACTTTGAACAACGGCGTGAACGTCGCCTCCAGGTTGGCGATGTAGGCGGCGTGGAACTCGATCGGCTGTTCCTCGAGCAACTGGTCATAGGCCCGGCACGCGTCCACGTAGCACCGCTCGAGCCCGGGATATCGCTGCACCAGCGCCAGCATGTGTTTGCGGTGCGCGGATGCGTGCTGCGCCTCCTGCCGCAAAAACGCCTCGGCCTCCGCGGCGACGTCGGGGTCCTCCTGCAGCTTGTCCTGCGCCTTGCGGACCACGTTGACGATGTAGCGCTCGAACGGGACCGCGATGAAGGTGAACGCGTTGCAGAACAAACCGAAATTCGGGTTTTCCGGCTGCCACATGAACGGCACGCCCGCGTCGAACTCCCATGGGATCTTGCGGATCACGAGGTTGGTCACCGTCGCTACCTTCCCATCGACCAGGCCCAGCGGTAGGGTCAGTGTGACATTTGGCCCCCTAGATGTAAAGGACGCGATGGTGGCTTCCGCGCCCGCCGCCGGCGCCGAGCAGTCGACGCGACGACGGATTCTGGCCGCCACGTTCGTGGTGCTGGCACGCGATGGCCGCCGGCGGTTGCAGCTGAGCGACGTGGCCGCCGAGGCCAAAGTGTCCCGGCCCACGCTGTATCGCTACTTCGGCTCGAAGGAGGGCCTGCTCGAGGCGTTCGGCCTCTACGAGCAGGACAATTTCGACGCCGGTATCGCCACGGCGATCGCTGGATTGAGCGGAGCCGATCGGCTCGATGCCGCGTTGCGGTTCGTCGTCGACTTCCAGAGCAGCTATTCACTGGGCTCGCTGGCCGAGACCGAGCCCGAGCATGTCCTGCAGCAGATGAAACGCGTGCTGCCGATCATGCGCGACCGCATCGCGCGGATCATCGGCGGCGACCAGGCCCAGATCGCCGCCTCAGCGGTGGTGCGAATCGCCGTGTGCCACTACGTGATCAGCGACGACACCCCGGACACGTTCCTTGCCGAGTTGCGTCATGCCGCCGGGCTGAGCCGGGTCGCTGCGCAGGCTTAGCCGCCCAGCCAGTCGCCGATCTTCGCCGCAATCAGCTCTGGCTTCTCGAGATGCAGGAAATGGCCGACGCCGTCGACGATCTCGGCCGCCGATCCGGCTGCGGGGAAATGCGGGCTCAGATCGCCGAGCAGCTCGGCGCCGATCGCCCCGTCGTCGGCGCCGTGCAGGTACAGCGTCGGGATCGCCGGCAGCTGCATGGTGGCCGCCGCCTCGGCCTCGGCATTCGGGTCGGCGAATTGCGGGTTGAACGAAGCCCGATACGGCGCAACCACATTCGCGATGTTGTCGGCGGTCACATGCCGGCGCAGCTGGTCGATGTCGTCGGCGGCGTCATAGCCTGGCGACCAATCCGCCCACAACGACTCCCAGAAGCCGGGTGCCACCAGCGTCACCTCGGCCATGCCGACCTGCTGGATGAAGTAGATGTAGAACGACCGCTTGAGTTGGGCATAGCTGAACAGTCCCGCGGCCAGCGCGGCCACCGGCGGAACAGCAAGCGCGACAAAGCGACTGAACGCGCCGGGCTCGGTGGCGACGACGCCGTATCCGGCTTGCGCACCCCAGTCGTGACCGATCAGGACCGCGCGGTCGTCGCCTGCATAGCGCCGGCGGACATCGAGCAGATGGCGCACATAGGTTCCGACGCTGATCGGCCGGTCGGTCGGCGCGTCATATCCGGGCAGCCACGGCGCCACCACTCGGTAGCCGCGCCGGACCAATTCCGGCCCGAGGTGACGCCAGGTGAACGGGGTATCCGGAAAGCCGTGAGCGAGCACCGCCAGCGGCGACGAGGTGTCCTCGATCGCTCCGAACGTGAGCGTCTGCGGCGAAGTCACCCGGCGAGCGTATTACAGCGCCAGGCTCTGACGTAAAGGATCGATTATTTACATCTGACCCACCATGTGTAAATCTGGGTGGCATGGCGGGAATCGCGCTCGTTCAACGCGACCTAGCGGACACCAGAGCCCGGCTCGAGACGTGGTTCAGCCACCGGTTCCAAGCCGATGCCGAGGTCTCGGAGCTCGCAGCGGCGAACCGCGCGGCCGGCTGGTCCAGCGAGAGCCTGGTGTTCTCGGCCGACGTGGCGGGCCACACCGGCGAGTACGTGCTGCGGATCCCGCCTTCCGGCGGCGGCATCTTCCCCGAGTACGACCTGGATGCGCAGACCCGTACCCAGGAGTTCCTGCACGAGCACGGGATAGCGACGCCGTCACCGATCATCTACGAGGCCGACGAGTCGTGGATCGACTCCAAGTTTCTAGTGATGCCGCGCATCCCCGGGCACACCCCGTCGGACACCAGCTATGCGACCCGCGGCTGGTTGCACGACGCCGGGCCGCAGGTGCAGCGTCACGCGCACGACTCGTTTCTGCAGACGCTGGCCGCGTTGCAGCGCGTCCCGGCCGGTGAGGCGTCGTGGCTGCAACGGCCCACGGGCGCAGGGGTTTCCGCGGAGCTGACCTGGTGGCGGGAATACGCGGCGTGGGGCACCGACAATCAGATTCCGGACATCATGGCCGAGACGTTCGACTGGCTGCACCGCCACCAGCCCGAGCAGACCGGCGAGTTGGCGGTGTGCTGGAACGACGCCCGGTTGTCCAACGCGATCTTCGACGACGCCGGCCAGATCGTCGGCGTGCTGGACTGGGAGCAAGCGTGTCTGTGTCCGGCCGAGACGGACTTCGCGTGGTGGCTGGCCACCCGTCGACAAATGTTGGAAGTCAACGGGATTGACGCCGATCCCGAGCTGCCCGGGTTCGACAGCCGCGAGCAGGTGATCCGCCGCTTCGAGGAGATGATCGGTCGCGAGCTGGTGGCGCTGGACTGGTATGAGATTTTCGCGATGGCCCGGATGGGCTGCTGCATCCTGCGCACCCAGGCGCTGCTGCGCAGCATCGGCCAGGGCGATCACTTCCTCACCCGGGCACCGATCCTGCCGGAGTGGACCATCTCAGCGGTGCGCGGCTAGCGCTACAGCCACGGCGGCACAATCCATTCGCCGTAGGGTGCGACGGCAAGCCGATCGAGCAGGCCGGACTCGTCGAACGCGACGCCGACTTCGCCGACTCCCTCGCTGAAATGCGCCCACCCGTCGACATGCGCCGGGATGACGAGTCGGGCGCCCAGCACCTCGGCGGCCGCCGCGGCCCGCTGGCCCGTCATCGTCAGCGGACGTCCACGCTCCTTGGCCGCAACCCTGGCCGCACCGGCGAAGATCACCGCCACATCGACCGGTCCGACCCGCTCGGCGATGTCTTTCACCGTGGCGATCGAGGCGTTGTCGCCGCTGAGGTAGACGGTGGGCAAGCCCGCACCCGACAGCACGAAGCCCGTTACCTCGCAGTTGACGTGACCGCCGGCGTCGCGCTGTCCGTTGGCGGGGCCGTGCACCGCCGGAACTGCTTGGACGGTCATGGCTTTGGCATCATCGGTGGCAGGAAGCTCCATGCTGCCGAACGGCTCGAGCCCGACGGCCGGCGGGCCGAGCCGGGCCGCGGCACCGGGATGGGTCAGCACCAGCGGCGCGGCAAGCGCCACTTTGCGGCCCTCGTCGTCGAAGTTGTCCGGATGCTGGTCGTGGCTGACCAGCACCACGTCCAGCGGTCCCGAGCGCGTCGGCGGATATCGCCGGCCCGACCGTCTTCTTCAGGTAGTCGTGCGGGCCAGGCTCGTCGAACGTCGGATCCATCAGGATCCGCCGGCCACCGAAATCGACGACGGTGGTGGGGCCGCCCAACACGCTGAATGCGACGTCACGCCGTCGGGCGTCTACGCGAGTGCTCACCAGATGGACTGTAGGTCAGCCTCTCCCCTATGTGTTCGCGTCCGTCACGTGATGGTGAATCCGTCAGCGCGGCCCGTCAAGGCATTCGATCTCACACGTCGTGAATGCCGATGAGCCCGTCTTGGATGGCTCGGGCGAACAACGCCGCCTTCGAGGGGGCTGGGCGGTCTATCTCGCTGTAGCGCCGCCGAATTCGCTGTAGGTGGGTCCTGACGGTGCTCGGCGCGATGTGCAGTTTCTTGCTGACCGAGTCCTTGTTGTCGGTGAGCAACCATTCAATCAGGACGCGCCGTTCTTGCGCGGTCAGTTCCGGGCGCCCAAACTGCTGCGCCGCGCGCACGGCGGACGCGGCAGCCGGACCCCGAGCTTCCCTGCCGAGTCGTGCGGCGGTGATCGCCTCGATGAGGTGTCGCGGCGATTCGGACTTCACGATGTAGTTGGCCGCGCCGGCGTCCAAACAGTTCAGGATGACTTCGGGGGACGCGATGCGCGAATATGCCACAACTCGATAGTGGAGTTTGGATAGCTGTTGCAGGCCAGCATAATCGGGCCGTTGCTCGCCATTCTCGGGGTCGTAGATGATCACTTCCGTTGCGGTCGAGTGGCGCTGAGGCTCCTCGAGGAACTCCGGGACCGAGCAATACGCGCGCACGTCAACAGACAAGTTGGACGCTTCTGCCACCCAGCTCCGGACAGCGGTGTGAACGATCGGCTGGTCGTCGATCACGACCAGCGCCACGATACAAGTCATCCGACCCCTTGGATTCCACTTCCGAATAGCTGGTACGGCGTGTACCAGAGGTGACGTTAGTGGGACAACCAGTACCATGTAAAGCATGAGTTCTGGCGTGCCGTCGCAAAGAGGCGGCATCTGCGCCCGTCGACGGGCGCGCCGTCCGCTGGTCAGGTCAGCGGGACAAGCGTCGCGCCGAGTTCGTCGAGGCCGCGCTGGAGACGATCGCCCGGTACGGCCCGCAGGCCTCGATCGAGCAGGTCGCCGACCACGTCGGGGTGAGCCGCACGAAGCTCTACCGGTACTTCGACGGCGCGGCCGACCTGCACCGCGCCGTCGCCCGCCGGGCCAGTGACATGCTCACCGCCAAACAGACCCTGGTCTGGAATCGGCCGGTCAGCCCGATGCAGGTGGTCACCAGCACCGTGGCGATGCATCTGCGGTGGCGCATCGAGCACCCGAACTTGTACGAGTACCTGACCCGCCATCCGCTCAGTGATGACGCCAACGGCGTCTCGGCTATCGACGAGGTGAACACCACGGTGGCCGCGAATCTCGCGGCGGTGATCGCGGCTTTCTACCGCACGCTCGGGCTCGACGAGCGCACAGCCGTACCACTGAGCATCGGGGCGGTGGGCTTCGTCGAGTCCGCGGTAACCCACTGGCTCAAAGACCCCGCAGCTCTGCCAAGGGCGGAATTCACTACCCAACTCGCCGAATGGATGTGGTCGCTGCTGAACTGCGCACTGCTCCAAGGCGGGATCAACATCGACCCGCACGAGCCCATCGCCCCGCGCAACCCGGTGTGAGCGCGGCCCGGCCCGCAGCTGAAAACTAGTGCTGCGGTGCCGGATACCGCCTGACTCGGTGGCAGATCCAGGATTCGAACCTGGGTAGGCGTAAGCCGACGGATTTACAGTCCGTCACTCTCGACGTTTGCTGGCGTTGGCACCTTACGAAGCGTGCGACGAAATTGCATTTTACGTGCACTTATCGCCATCGTAGCGATGGTGTGGTTGGGCACCTTTTGAGGACGTGTGCATACACTCTGTTTACAGGTCGGTCCGCGCGAGCGGTGAGCACATCCGACTCGCAAGATACGATCGACAGCGGAACCAGCGGTCGCCCGGATGCGTCCGTTCCTGCGATGAAGGAGGTCGGCGACAGGTGTCGAGGTCATGACCCAGCCTTTCGGGCCCTTCTCTGTCTCTGCTGAGCAAGTCGAGCGCCTGGGACAGTCGTTCACCCCCTTCGTTAACCGCCTGCTCGACATCGAATCCGCCGTGGCTTTGCTGGCAGGTGCCGATCTTCGGACGACCTACCGGGAAAACCTCGGCGATGGCGGGGTCGACGCGGGCGTATCCAATGCCGTAGGCACGAGATGGGTTCCAGCCGGAACGAGTGCCTGGCAGTTTAAGGCCGGCGACCCGGGAAACGCCGGTGTCGCCGATGAGTTCGGGGGAGCGCACCGCGCCCGATCGATCGTAGACAGCGGCGGAAAGTACATCCTGGTAATCGGTAAAGCCCTCAATGATCAGCGTGTCGATGCTCGACGCAGCGCTCTCGCTGACCGAGCCGCAGAACTTGGCCTAACTGTCGAGGACGAGACATTTCAGGTCTTGGACGCGAATGCTCTCGCCCGGTGGGCGCAGGAGTATCCGTCGTTGGCCGCGTCGCCTCTCCTTCGGGGGATGAGCGAGGCCGTACTGGATTTCAATTTTTGGGCGAGGTCGAATAGGCACAATTCGAAATGGATCTCTTCCGACTCGCGAATGCTCGTGCGTGATCAGGTCAACCATTTGATAACTGAGAGCGAGTTTCCCGATCTTAGAATTGCGGGCGTGAGCGGTCTCGGAAAAACTCGGGCCGTCCTTGAGGCGCTGCGCGATCAGCCGTACGAATCGTTGGTCGTCTACATCTATCAAGCAGATGCTCTCCCCGCCAGTGTGATTCCGACGTTACTGACGCAAGGCCGGGAAGCAATTGTCGTAATCGATGATTGCAGTGCGAAGCAGCACGAGACTCTCGCAGGCCTGATCCTGTCAGATTCGCAGTTGAAGCTGATCACAATCGGCGAACCAGACGCCTACGTAACTCGCTCGCCCTCAATTGATTTGGCCGCATTAGACGACAACGCGCTAGAGGAAGTACTCGTTACGAACGAGCCCAATTTATGGCGGGAGGCTAGGCGAGTTGTAGTCGACGCATCCGCAGGTAACGTGCGCCTTGCGCTGCTCATGGCAGCCGCGCTTGTCCGACATCCCGAACTTTCCGCTTCAGAACTTCTGACACGCGACACGATCAAACAGTTCATCACTACTCAACTGCCCGACGGTTCACTTTTTTTAGGTTGTAGCGTCCTCGCCTTATTCACAAGTATCGGTTTCGAAGCAGAGCTCGCTGCAGAGATCGAATTAGTCGCGGACGCGCTGAACATTCCGCTGTTAGATTTGCAGACGGCACTTCAAGTGCTCGCCGACTCAGGGCTCGCGTCTAGTCACGGACGCTATCGCAGCGTGGACCCTCACCCGCTAGCGGTGTATCTGGCCAGGCAGGCCTGGGGTGTCCTTGGCGATCAGATCGTTACCGAGTTAATACCGCGTGCGAGCAATGGTTTAGCAGAAAGGTTGCTGATACGCGCAGCTCAGATCGGGGACTATGCGCCAACGAAGAATGCCGTTAACCGCATTCTGGCACCCGATGGCCCGTTCTCTTCGCTGGAAGTGATGTCGCAAAAAGGCCGGGCACTGTTACTGCCGCAAATGGCAGTTGTGTCACCCGATCAGATGAGCGCCCACCTTTCGACGCTCCTGCGCGTCGCAACCACCGATCAGCTACGCGCTGCCGCTCCGATCAGACGAAGCCTCGTCTGGGCCCTGGAGAAGCTCGTTTGGCACAGGCGGACATTTGCGGAGGCAGCGGACGCACTACTTCGCCTCGCACAAGTCGAAACCGAAGCTTTTTCCAATAACGCGACCGGCTCCTGGACCGAGCTGTTCGGCCTCATGTTGCCGGGCACAGCTGCTGTGCCAGCCCAGCGCGCGGAGTATCTCCAGTCTGTCGCAGAAAGCCGTGAGCGGGAGCTAAGACTACTAGCCGTAAGTGCCGCTGCACGTGGACTCTCGGTTCATGAGTGGATCGTCGTCTCAGGTGAACTTCAAGGTGGCGTGGTTGTCGAGCCCCGAGGCACTCCCACGACGTGGGATGAGGTGCACGATTACCAGACCGCGATGATCCAGATACTTCGAAAGCTTGTTGACGACACTTCACCTGAGGTTGCTGAGACCGCTTTTGTAGCGCTTATAAAAGCGTTGCACCCTCTACTGGAAGTCGAGCAGTTGAGGCCGAGCCTCATCGCTTCGTTCTCGACTTTAGGGGCCGGCACCTTAAGCCGGGTATGGACCGAGGTCTACAGACTCGATGGGCTGTCCAAGCGCACCGGTGACGACCAATTCGCAAGTGCTCTACGCGATTTCGCCAATGGCTTACCTCCCGCAACCGACCTAGACCGACTCAAAGCTGTAGTTCACACTCGGCTATGGGACGTAGGTGACCAGGGTGAGCTAAGGCAGAAGATCCTTGACGCAATCGGGCCTGACAGCCATGACGCGGAAGCAACATTGCTCGGCCTTCTGAACGAGACCATTCCGGCGGCTTACGATGTCGGCGGGGCCTTGGCAGAGGTTTCGAATGACATCCCATCGACACTCGCCCAGCTCGTAATTCATTGGAACACTGGCAATGACCTTGCACTAGTAGGTTTTCTGCGCGGCCTCATCAAACGCGGAAACGCGACGGCGTTCGACGAGTTTCTAGACGATCCACTTGGGCGGGAGCTGCCTCCAGAAATGCGGCTCGCCCTAACGGTCCGTGGCCCGAGCAGCAGCGACGCAAAGGCTCGCCTTTGGAGCCTTAGTGAGATGGTTCCGGTCAGCAGAGCAGCATCGCAAGTATTCAGTTGGAAAGGCGAACTCAGCGACTCTGAACTAGCTCAATTGCTCGAGTCATGGCTTGACAGGTTAGATGATCAGCAAGACTACGACGCAGTCGTGGAGCTCTTGAGCCTCAACCTGTACAGCCGGGACATGCCGTCCGCAGAGCTTAACCCGTTGGTAGGCACAGTAATTAAGCGGCGAACAGAGTTCCCGGACATGGGGCGGCGCGACTGGGATTGGTCCGAACTGGCGAAACGCCAACTCGAAATAGACCCGCCGGTCGTCTTGCAGACGCTCTTGAAGCTCGTCTCCGATGAGACTGCGTACATCCCTCCAGGCGAGCAAGACCTTGAGGTGCTCAGACTGGCTATCGATAAAACGCAGCCGGTCGGTTGGGTGGAAGTGATGGAGCAGATTGAGGCTGGCTCATGGCAATTGCAGATGGACGGAGCCGGTTGGCTAGCCGAGAGCGCCCCCGTCGACGTTGTTCAGTCATGGGTGGGCGATAGCCTTCCGCGTGCTCGCACGGTCGCATCGGTTACCCCGGTAAGACGTACTGAACCAACAGACGTAATTCGATTTCTGCTTGGGTCTTTCGGATCGGATGACCAAGTGCGTTCTACGCTCTTCAGCAACCTCATCAGTGGCACGTGGATTGGGCACGAGTCGGCGCGAATCTCAGGATTGATCGAGCAGCTAAAGGACTGGGCGCGGCTTGAGCCGCGTGAGTCACCCGTTCGGAATTGGGCCCTGGACGGGATCACATCGTTAGAGCGACAGTTGCAGTCGACACAGCGTCGCGAGGCGGAACGTGATGCTCGATAGAGGAAACTCCCGGTTGAACGCAGCGGCGGTCTCAGAACTTTAGAACTGAGACGGAGCTACCGGGATCGTCTACGCAACAAGAATCGCCAGGCCACGCTGTCTCAAAAGTTGCCTCAAAATCGCTGTCGCTTATTGACGCGTTCTGAGACTTCTGAGACACTCATTGCATGGCAATCCAGACCGCACCCGTCGCGACCGGCACTCAACTGGGCTACGCCCGAGTCAGCACCGGACATCAGTCCCTCGATCAGCAAGTCGATGCCCTGATGTCGGCGGGCGTCGATGGCGCCCGCGTCTACTCGGACAAGCTGTCTGGCACATCAACTCGTGAGCAGCGCCCCGGCCTGGCGGCCCTCCTGGACTACGCACGCGAAGGCGACGCCATTGTTGTCTCCGGAATCGACCGTCTGGGACGCAACGCTGCCGAGGTAATGACGACCATCCGCGAGCTAGGTGAGCGCGGAATTGTGTTGCGGTCGCTGCGCGAAGGCATCGACACGTCGAATGCTACCGGCCGCATGGTGGCCGGCGTTTTGGCAAGCCTTGCTGAACTTGAGTTGGAGCTAGGCCGGGAGCGTCGGTCGGCGGCCCGGGAAGCACGGCGAGCACGCGGGCAGGCCATCGGTCGCCCGAAGGCTCTCGACGCGTCGAAAGCTGCTCTGGCAAAGCGGATGCACACTAGCGGGGAGAGCGCTTCGACTATCGCCGCGACACTGGACGTGTCCCGGGCGACCGTCTACCGAGCGCTGAACGAGCAACAAGCGTAAGGGTCGCGTCTCAGTCAACGAGTTGAAGCAATTCGAGAAGTGCGCTCGATCTGACAAAGTGCGAGATAGCGCCGCCAGTGACGAAGGAGCCTCCAACGTGTCCCGCGTTTATACCGACGAGCTTTGTCATGCCGATGGATTCCGAGATCCCTAACACAGGGGCGCCCGACATCCCGTTCCAACTGAACGAGTGACAAAGCACCGCATCGCCAAGATCAGCGGCATTTGCAAACGTCCCAGAGTATCTGGGGTCGCTCGCGATGATGCCCTTGACGATAACCGGGCGTTCGATGGCACCAGCTAGACCGGGATAACCGGCGAGGTACACCTCATCCCCCGGCATCAAACTATCAATCTCAGAACTCCCCGCAATCCAACTCAATCCGTACATGTTTGGTATCGGCTGGCCCTGATTGAGCGGTGGGTTGAATGAGTCTGGCTGGACGCTGATGACTGCGAGGTCAGTTGATGTGTCCGAATGAAAGGCGATCCCGGTGGTCCCGAGAGTACAACTCCACGGCACTGCAGGCTGAGCAAGGTCGTTGGGCTGGGCATAACCATGGATCTCTACGGACTTGAGCGCGACCGATGGGACCGCGCCGTGCGGTGACTTGTGGTTGTAGTCGAGTACGTGACGGTTGGTGACGAAGTAGAGGTTCTTCTGCGTGTTTACGATGAAGGCGGTGCCAGACTTCGTATCAAAGTCTTCGAGGCCCTCACCGGCCAGCTCGGCAACGAAATGCGAAGTGACGGAGCAGGCTGAGTAGAGGTGCCTCCGATCGACGAAGTGCTGCACGAAAAGTTGTGAGTTTGCGGGCATTCCCATGCTCTCGACTTTAGGTGTCGAATCGACGTGGGCGACGAAAGTCTCCAGCCGTGCCAGTCAAGCCAGTCATCCCAATGGCACAGCAGGCACAACGCGACAAACGAGGCAGACAATTTCAGCCGTCGCCACTTTGCCAGGGGGGTACCCCGATCGCGCTCCCGTTCGGACACCCCATGCAAATACGCGTCTCTCTCCCCGGCGAGATCCGGTCGAACGCTTGCATTTGCAATTCACCAGAGCACGGGACGCCGCCGCAACCGTGGGCATGGAATACCCACGTAGGGGATCTTCGTGGG
This sequence comes from uncultured Actinomycetota bacterium, assembly GCA_963762535.1. Classification (GTDB taxonomy): domain Bacteria; phylum Actinomycetota; class Actinomycetes; order Mycobacteriales; family Mycobacteriaceae; genus Mycobacterium. Next base: position 69,570 of record CAVXKX010000015.1, on the reverse strand, counting down.
TGCCGGTGACCCACCTGGTGGGTCCTGGGTACCCACCGTCGGTGGCCTGACCTGCACGGTTGCTGCCGCGCTCTAGATTCTCTCAATCCTTGACTCATGACACTGCTGTCAACCGTGCTGATTCACTGCGCTTTTGAGCGTGTTTCCGCTCGTGTACCGAGCACTGCTTGAACTCGCTACCCAAACCGCCCGCGATGGCGTGGCCAGGAACAACCAGGCACTCGGAGCATGAGCCTTCGGCGAGCCAGCCGTGCTTTACGGCAGTCTGGATGGCGTTACGGACCGTCGTCTTATCCCTCCGCTTGAACGGCTCGCCCCCTACTGGTGGACTGCCCAAGATCCAAGTGAGCTGTCCCCGTTGAAAACTGGCGTGACCGTTGGCTTCGTGGCGACCGTAGGCAAGGCACACGATTCGAAGCCATAGCGGAAGGTTTGAGTCCGCTGCGCGATGTTCCCAGACGATCTGGAAGTGTCGGCTCCATGGGTTCGGTACGCTCACAGTTGATCGCCTTTGGTGCTAACAGCTTGCTGGCGACTGATCCAAACAGCCAGCGCATCAGCGGGATACACCACATTCTTCTTGCCCAGCTTGAACGAAGGCGGACCTTCTCCACGGTGCCTCCACCAGCGCAGCGTTGCGACAGGTATGCCGGTCTGGTCGGAGACCTCGGTGGTCCGAAGTAGTTGGGTCATTGCAACTCCAGATTCGGAGTAGGCGCTGTCCAAGTGGACTCAAGCTTCGCCTACGGGGTGAACAGAAATCCAAGTTGCAACTCCCACTGTAGTTTCCGGTGATCTCCAAGGATTTTCGATGACTGCTACATCATCGACTCGGCGAGTCTAAGTCGACCAGTTCCAAACTAGTTCAGTAATTCTGGCGTGAAACGGGAAGCCCAATGTGGCCCTGAGTTGCCCTTTGCCAGAACAGGCATGGGACGACAGCGGGCTTGCCCCAAAGGTCGGGCAGAATCAACGCCAGGTGCCTTAAACCGCTATGCGGTGGCCTTCTGCGCCGCCTTGATCGCCACACCGAGCGCCTGTGCCACTCCCGCTAGGTCGTCGCTCATCAGGTGCCCGTAGAGGTCAAGAGTCATCGCTGCTGTGGCGTGGCCGAGCATTCGCTGAACCACCTTCACGTTTGCGCCGGATGAGATCGCCAGGGAGGCACAGGTGTGGCGCAGGTCGTGCGGCGTGACGTGAGGGAAGTGTGGCGTCGTTGCTTCACCGTTGTCCGCTATCTCCCGCTGGCGCTCGGCGTTGTCGGCTGCCTGCACCACCGATAGCGCCTTATCGAACGCCCGCCGGTACTCGTGGTTGGCGAGGTGTGCGCCCGAGCGCGACGGGAATAAAAGATCATCTCGATCCACCGGCAGTTGGCCCTTGATCAATTCCCAAATTGGCTCGGGCACAGGGACTTGACGGGTTCTGTTCGATTTCGTGCCAGTTTCTACTATGCCCCGGCCTGCAACATGCGTCGCAGAAGATCTCACCGTAATCTCTTGCTTACCGATGTCTTTACGACGTAACGCCGCTGCCTCTCCGAAGCGCAGCCCGCAGTACCCAAGCACTAGTGTCATCGCCTCAAACCGGCCCGTCCCCCTTGCCAAATCGAGCAGTTGTCTGTGCGTCAGGTAGTGACGTTCGGACTCGCTTATCTTCGGCAGGTCGTAACGGCGGTCGATCTCGGCGGCCACGTTCTTTGATGCCAGACCCGCCTTCACGGCGTACTTGTAGACAGCACCCAAAAGCTGGTGGGTCTGGATGATGCGGCTGGCGGACAAGCCGGTGCCAGACTGTGAACCGTCGACAGACAAGCCTGATAGCCATGCAGACAACTCCCCGTAGCTGATCGCCTTCAAGGGCATGTCGCCCCATCGGGGCAAGACCAGTGTGTCCATGATGGAGCGGTACCCGGCGAGCGTCTTGGGTTTGCGCTGCGCTCCCTGTTTGGTGATGAACCACTTCTCCGCCACGGCACGGAAGGTATCGCCGCCTACGTCCGGGCTGACCCACTGATTCGTTACCACCTTGCCGCGCTCTGTGTTCGCCCATCCCTCGGCTTCAACTTCAGTGCGGAATCGCTTGGTGCGGGCTTTGCCGTCAGCACCGACATACCAGCCGCGCCAACGCTTACCCGTTCCCTGCGGCTTGCCTTGGCCCTCCGCCCATCGTCCGCTCGCTAGCTTTGAGGGCGTGCCGTCGTTGTTTTTCCACAGGTCAATGACCCCGCCTGTACCGGGTGTACGGGTACTCGCCACGGCGCGGAGCTTACAACCTGCGTACAGTCTGATTGCTCAGCTCCGCGCCGTGGCGCGGTTCCTGCGGTGGCAGATCCAGGATTCGAACCTGGGTAGGCGTTAGCCGACGGATTTACAGTCCGCTCCCATTGGCCGCTCGGGCAATCTGCCGTGTATTACGGGTAGCTAGCCTACAACGAAGATGTACTGAGACAACAAACGGCCAACACCGATGGAAGGAGACGTATCCGATGGCGGATTCATCGTTCGACGTCGTGAGCAAACTGGACCGCCAAGAGGTCGACAACGCTCTCAACCAGGCTGCAAAGGAGCTCGGCACCCGGTTCGACTTCCGCGGCACCGACACCAAGATCGCCTGGAAGGGCGAAGAGGCGATCGAGCTGACCAGCTCCACCGAGGAGCGGGTCAAGGCCGCCGTCGACGTCTTCAAGGAGAAGCTGATCCGGCGCGACATCAGCCTCAAGGCGTTCGACGCCGGCGAGCCGCAGGCCTCCGGCAAGACCTACAAGGTCACCGGCACCCTGAAAGAGGGCATCACCAGCGAAACCGCCAAGAAGATCACCAAGCTGATCCGCGACGAAGGCCCCAAGAGCGTCAAGACCCAGATTCAGGGCGAGGAGGTCCGGGTCAGCAGCAAAAGCCGCGACGACCTGCAGTCCGTTCAAGCGCTACTCAAGGGCGCCGACCTCGACGTCGCGTTGCAGTTCGTCAACTACCGGTAACGTGATGAGCGTGACAGACGTCGACGTCGTCATCATCGGCGCGGGTATCTCGGGGTTGGGCGCCGCCTATCGCATCACCGAGCGCAACCCGGGGACCAGTTACGTCATCCTGGAGCGACGTGAGCACATCGGCGGCACCTGGGACCTGTTCCGCTATCCCGGGGTGCGCTCGGACAGCAGCATCTTCACCTTGTGCTTTCCGTGGGAGCCGTGGACCAAGGAGCAACGGGTGGCCGACGGGGTCGACATCCGCGAGTACCTGACCACCACGGCGCACAAGTACGGGATCGACGAGCACATCCAGTTCAACACCCATGTTCGCTCAGCGGACTGGGACTCCTCGACCGATACCTGGACCGTCGTGGGCGAGCAGAACGGCACCGAGAAGACCTACCGCGGCCGCTTCGTGTTCTTCGGCTCCGGCTATTACAACTACGACGAGGGCTACACCCCCGAGTTCCCGGGCTTCACCGAGTTCGACGGCACCGTCGTTCATCCGCAGCACTGGCCCGAGGACCTCGACTACGCCGGCAAGAAGATCGTGGTGATCGGGAGCGGCGCGACCGCGATGTCGCTGATTCCGTCGCTGGCCGAGAAGGCCGCCAAGGTCACCATGCTGCAGCGCTCACCCACCTATCTGTTCTCGGCGGCCAAGAGCAGCGCTGGGACGAACCTTGTGCGAAGAATATTGCCGCGCAAGCTTTCTCATTCCTACGCGCGACAGAGCAATGCGCTGCTGGAAGGCGTCATCTGGTTGCTGGCCCGCACCACGCCGGGCTTTGTGAAGTGGTGGATCCGCCAGATCGCGGTGCACTACCTACCCGAAGGCTACGACGTCGACACCCATTTCAAGCCGCGCTACAACCCGTGGGATCAGCGGCTGTGCCTGATTCCCGACGCCGATCTCTATGTAGCGATCGGCGAGGGCCGCGCCGAGGTGGTGACCGATCACATCGACCACTTCGATTCCACCGGAATCGCTTTGAAGTCCGGCACGCACTTAGACGCCGACCTGATCGTCACCGCCACCGGTCTGCAACTGCAAGCGCTGGGCGGGGTGACGGTGTCGATGGACGGCGCGGAGATCAAACCCCAGGACCGGTTCGTCTACAAGGCCCACATGCTGGAGGACGTCCCCAATCTGTTCTGGTGCGTCGGCTACACCAACGCGTCGTGGACGCTGCGCGCCGACATGACGGCCCGTGCGACGGCGAAGTTGTTGGACCACATGGCCTCCCACGGCTACACCCACGCCTACCCGCATTTGAGCGGCGAGCCGATGCCGGAGAAGCCCGCCTGGGACATCCAGGCCGGCTACGTGCTGCGCGCGCCGCACGCGCTGCCGAAGTCAGGGATCAAGCGGCCGTGGAACGTTCGGCAGAACTACTTCGCCGACGCCATCGACTACCGATTCGACCGGATCACCGAAGCGATGGTGTTCGGCCGCGTCGAGCAGAAGACCGCACTGGCCGGTTAGGGCCGCATCTGACAAACCGCCGGTGAAGATCGGTTGACAGCAATACGCTGATCGCCATGGCAGCTATGCGCGAACCGAAGGTCGTCGTTCTGGGCGGGGGCTCGTGGGGCACCACCGTCGCATCGATCTGCGCGCGCCGCGGGCCGACTCTGCAGTGGGTGCGTTCGGAAGAGACCGCCAAGGACATCAACGAGAACCACCGCAATACCAAATATCTTGGCGAAGACCACATCCTGTCCGAGAGCCTGCGCGCCACCACCGACTTCGCCGAGGCAGCGCAGACCGCCGACGTGGTCGTGATGGGAGTGCCGTCGCACGGATTCCGCGGCGTGCTCACCGAGCTCGCGGGAGAACTGCGGCCGTGGGTGCCGGTGGTGTCGTTGGTCAAAGGCCTCGAGCAGGGCACCAACATGCGGATGTCTCAGATCGTCGACGAGGTGCTGCCCGGGCACCCGGCCGGCATCCTGGCCGGGCCCAACATCGCCCGCGAGGTCGCCGAGGGTTACGCCGCCGCGGCGGTGCTGGCGATGCCCGACCAGCACCTCGCCGCACAGCTCGGTCAGCTGTTCCGCACCAAGCGTTTTCGCGTCTACACCATCGACGATGTGCTGGGTGTGGAGATGGCCGGCGCGCTGAAGAACGTCTACGCGATCGCGGTCGGGATGGGCTACTCGCTCGGTATCGGCGAGAACACCCGGGCGATGGTGATCGCGCGCTCGGTGCGTGAGATGTCGAAGCTCGGTGAGGCGATGGGCGGGCAGCGTGACACGTTCGCCGGGCTGGCCGGAATGGGCGATCTGATCGTCACGTGCACCAGCCAGCGCAGCCGTAACCGACACGTCGGCGAGCAGCTCGGCTCGGGTAAATCCATCGACGAGATCATCGAGTCGATGAACCAGGTCGCCGAGGGTGTCAAGGCCGCCAGCGTCATCATGGAATTCGCCGACAAGTACGGGCTGAACATGCCGATCGCGCGCGAGGTCGACGGCGTGGTCAACCATGGCGCGACGGTCGAAGACGCCTACCGCGGCCTGGCGGCGGAGACGCCTGGTCACGAGGTGCACGGCGCGGGTTTTTAAATAGGCACCGCCCAGTCACAGATCGAACAAGCCGACAGGCCGATCCGCCAGCTTCTGCACCACCCATTGATTCATCGACACGTTCTGCTCGGCCGCCTCAACCGTCAGCCGTGCATGCAGCATCGGTGACGTCCGCACCACAAACCTGCCGCTGAATTTCCGGTCGGTGAGCGGTTGCGGGACGCCGACCCCGTCGCGCTCGGTGAGGTACTCGTCGACGGCCCGCTCGATGCTGGCGATCGCTTCTGTGAGCGTCGGCGCGCGCTGGGACATCCACGGCAATTCCAGACATCTGCTGATGTATTCGCGGAATTCAGAAGACCATTCGGCGCGGTAGGTGTAACGGTTCACCCGCTGGGTGATACCACCTGTGCACGCAACTTCGATAGTCACCAGACACGTCAGCTGTGGGCGGATGGCCCCGCCGAGTCACAGTGGCCTCAGCCGTACCGAGACCCTTGGGTGTGCTGTTTTTGGAAAACGACCCACATGCGATATCACCGATCAGGTGGGTGATATCGCATGTGGTCCCAATTTGAGATTCACCACATGACCAGCTCTCGGAGGCTGCTGAGGCGCATGTGAATCAGCCTCGCGCCATCTCTTCCAGCCGGCGGATCCGGTCGGCCATCGGCGGGTGCGTGGAGAACAGCGAGCCGATCTTCTCCCCCGCACGGAACGGGCTGGCGATCATCAGATGCGCCTGCGAAGCCAACTGTGGCTCGGGCGGCAGCGGCGCGGCCTCCACACCCCCGGAGATCTTGCGCAGCGCCGACGCCAACGCCAGCGGGTCGCCGGTCAGCATCGCACCGGACTCGTCGGCCTGGTACTCCCGAGAACGAGACACCGCCAACTTCACGACGGTCGCGGCGATCGGGCCGAGCATCGAAACAAACAGCAGCGCAAACGGATTGGCGCCTTCGCGGTTGTTGCCACCGAACATCCCGGCGAACATCGCCATGTTGGCCAACGCGGTGATCACCGACGCCAGCGCGCCGGCCACACAGGAGATCAGGATGTCGCGGTTGTAGACGTGCGACAGCTCATGGCCGAGCACCGCCCGCAGCTCGCGCTCGTTGAGGATGTTGAGAATCCCGGTGGTGCAGCACACCGCGGCGTTGCGCGGGTTGCGGCCGGTGGCGAACGCGTTGGGCGCGGCGGTGTCACTGATGTAGAGCCGCGGCATCGGCTGGTGCGCGGTGGTGGCCAGCTCGCGCACGATCCGGTAGATCACCGGCTCCTGAACCTCGGACACCGGCTGCGCGTGCATCGCCCGCAACGCCAGCTTGTCGCTGTTGAAGTAGGTGTAGACGTTCATGCCGACGGCGAACAGCACGGCGACAAACATCACGCCCCGCCCGAACAAACTGCCCACGAACACGATCAGTGCCGACATGCCAACCAGCAACGCGAACGTCTTGAACGTGTTGTGATGCGGATGCCAGGTCATCAATCTCCTCCTACGAGTCACCTCATCTAACGCCGAGGAACCACCGCAGAGTTCCGCTCACTAGCCGTGTCGGTGGATTGTGTAATCGACCAGCGTCGCGAGCGCGTTCCGCCCGGGGCCGTCCGGCAGCGCGGCCAGCTCCTCGCGGGCCTGCGCCGCGAACTGGGCAACGGTCTGCTTGGCCTTGGCCATGCCCGACGAGGCCCGCAGCAACCCCAGCGCCTCGGTGAGCGCCGCGTCGTCCTCGATCGGCCCGGCCAGCAGCTCGCGCAGCCGGTCGGCGTCCGGGCCGGTGTCGTGCAGCGCGTAGAGCACCGGCAGCGTGTGCACGCCTTCGCGCAGGTCGGTTCCCGGCAGCTTGCCGGACTCCTCGGGATCGCTGTCGATGTCGATGATGTCGTCGGAGATCTGGAACGCCGTGCCGACCAGATCGCCCAGCCGGCTCAGTCGCTCGGTCTGCTCGTCGTCGGCGCCGGAGAACATTGCGCCGAACCGGCCGGCCGCGCCGATCAGGCAGGCCGTCTTCTCGTGCACCACCTTGAGGTAGTGGGCGATCGGGTCGGCCTTGTCGAGGGCCCCTTGGGTTTCGCGCATCTGCCCGGTCACCAACTGGGCGAAGGTCTCGGCGATGATCCGCACCGCGTCCGGGCCCAGCCGCGACACCAGGCGCGAGGCCGTCGCGAAAAGGTAGTCGCCGGCCAGGATCGCGACGTTGTTGTTCCACCGCAGGTTCGCGCTCGGTGCGCCGCGGCGGACCTGGGCCTCGTCCATCACGTCGTCGTGGTACAGCGTGGCCAGATGCACCAACTCGATGACCGCGCCGGCAATCGTGACCTCGGCGCTGTCCGGATGCGGGCCCAGTTGCGCGGCCAGCACCGCGAAAAGCGGCCGGAATCGTTTGCCACCGGCCTCGAACAGATGCAGCACGGCGTCTGTCATCAGGTCGTCTGATCCGCGCAGCTCGGTTTCCATCAGTTGCTCGATGCGGGCCACGCCGTCGCGCACGTCGGTGGCGAAATCGGCGTCACCGAAGGCGCTGAGATCGATACCCGCCACTACCGTTTCCGGAGTCCTCACCCGACCAACATACTGGTGAACATGGACTCCCATGCCGACGTGGTGGTCGTGGGCGCCGGCCCGGCCGGGTCGGCCGCCGCGGCCTGGGCGGCGCGAGCCGGGCGCGACGTGCTGGTGATCGACGCGGCCAACTTTCCCCGGGACAAGTCCTGCGGTGACGGGTTGACGCCGCGGGCGGTCGCCGAGCTGGAACGCCTGGGGCTCGGCGAATGGCTCGATGCGCGAATCCGGCATCGCGGCTTGCGGATGAGCGGGTTCGGCGGCGAGGTCGAAGTGCAGTGGCCCGGGCCGTCGTTCCCGTCGACCGGCAGCGCAGTGGCGCGCGTCGAGTTGGACGACCGGATTCGCAAAGTCGCCGAGGAATCCGGCGCGCGCATGCGACTCGGCGTCAAAGTCATTGGTGTCCATCATGATTCATCGACCCGCGTGGTGTCGGTGACGCTGTCCGACGGCACCGCAATCGGCTGCCGCGAGCTGATCGTTGCCGACGGCGCCCGCTCCACCCTGGGCCGTGTGCTGGGCCGGCGCTGGCATCAGGAGACGGTGTACGGGATCGCTGCCCGCGGATACCTGGCCACGCCCCGCAGCGACGACCCTTGGCTCACCTCACATTTGGAGTTGCGCTCCCCCGACGGCGCCGTTCTGCCGGGGTACGGCTGGATCTTCCCGCTGGGCAACGGCGAAGTGAACATCGGCGTGGGCGCGCTGTCGACGGTCAAGCGGCCGGCCGACCTGGCTTTGCGGCCGCTGATGTCGTACTACGCCGATCTGCGCCGCCAGGAGTGGGGCTTCGAGGGTCAGCCCCGGGCGATGTCGTCGGCGCTGCTGCCGATGGGTGGAGCGGTATCCGGTGTGGCGGGCCGCAATTGGATGCTGATCGGTGACGCCGCGGCCTGTGTCAACCCGCTCAACGGCGAGGGCATCGACTACGGGCTGGAGACCGGCCGGCTGGCCGCGGAGATGCTGGGCGCCGGCGATTTGTCCGCCGCGTGGCCGCACCTGCTGCAATCCCATTACGGGCGAGGCTTTTCGGTGGCCCGCCGACTGGGACTGCTGTTGACCTTCCCGCGGTTCCTGCCTGCGACCGGCCCGGTCGCGATGCGCTCGACGACGCTGATGGGCATCGCGGTGCGGGTGATGGGCAACCTGGTCACCGACGAGGACGCCGACTGGGTGGCGCGGGTGTGGCGTGGCAGCGGGCGGGTCTCCCGGCTGCTGGATCGCCGGCACCGTTCAACTGACGGCGTTCAGCTGACCGCGTTACGCAGCAACGGCAGCAGCTGCTGGCCGATCCTGGACACCTCGGACAGATACGGGGTGTCGGACAGCACGAAGTGTTTCACGCCGAGGTCGGCGTACTTCTGCAGCGCGGCCGCCACTTCGTCGGCCGACCCGACCAGCCACGTCGTTCCCGCTCCCTCGCCGCCGTATTTGCTCGGTGTGGTGTACAGGCAGGAATCGAGCACTTCCCCGCGACCGGCGAGATCGCTCAGCCGCCGCTGACCTTCCGCCGAATTCGCGTTGTGCAGCAACAACACCGGCGGCTTGCCGGCGAGTTCGGCGACCTTGGCCTCCGCGTCCCGCCACGCCTCTTCGGAGGTGTCGCGGACCAGCGTCGTGATGCGCAGCCCGTACTCCAACGGGGCGTGCTCACGTCCCAGTTTCTCCGAGAGCGCCTCGAGCCGTTCGATCCGCTCGGCGATCCCGTCGAGCGGCTCACCCCAAAACAGTTGCACGTCAGCCTCTTCGGCCGCGACTTCCTCCGCGGCGGCCGACGCGCCGCCGAAGTACAGCGTGGGATAACCGCCTTCCTCCGCGCCGAACGGCCTCGGCTGCAACGTCGAGTGCTCGACGGAGAAGTACTCGCCGTCGAAGGTGACGTCTTCTTCGCGCCACAACCGCCGGACCAGCTGCAGGAATTCGCGGGTGCGGTCATAGCGGCTTGACTTGTCGAGGTCGACGTCGCCGTAGGCAAGGACGTCATCCGCGCCGGTGACCACGTTCACCAGCAGCCGTCCGCGACTGAGCTGGTCGAGTGTGGCAGCGGCACTGGCGAAATGGGCTGGATGCCAGTAGCCGGGACGGATCGCGACCAGCGGCGCGAACGTCGTGGTCCGGGCGGCGATCGCGGTCGCGATCGTGAACGAGTCCGCCCGTCCCCAACCGGCGCCGATCAGCGCACCGCCCCAGTCGTTGTCCTCGGCGCGCTGCGCGAGCTCGACCGAGTACTCCAGGCTGCCCCAACCGTCGACGGTGTCGTCGCCCCGATGACCGGACAGCACGGTATTCGGGATGTACCAAAGGTATTCGCGGCTCACCGGGCCCGATAGTGGCACACCGGGGTGCATCGGGCCAGACCGAGAATCAGCAGGAGTGAAAGTCAGCGCGGCGCTTTGTAGGCGGCGTGCAGCGCCACGATGCCGCCGGTGAGGTTGCGCCACCGCACCGCCGACCATCCGGCGCGGGTTATCTGGTGTGCCAGCTCAGCCTGGTCGGGCCAGGCCCGGATCGACTCGGCAAGGTAGACGTAGGCCTCCGGGTTGCTCGACACCGCCCGCGCCACCCGCGGCAACGCCTGCATCAGATACTCCTTGTAGGCGGTGGCGAACATCCGGTTGGTGGGCGTGGAGAACTCGCACACCACCAAGCGGCCGCCGGGCCGGGTGACCCGGGCCATCTCGCTCAGCGCCTTGTCACGTTCGGCGACGTTGCGCAGCCCGAAGCTGATCGTGACCGCGTCGAAAACGTTGTCGGCGAACGGTAACCGGGTGGCGTCGCCGGCGACCTTGGGCACCTTGCGGGTATGGCCCGCGCTGAGCATTCCGATCGAGAAGTCCGCCGCCACGCACCACGCCCCCGAGCTGGCAAGCTCGACCGTCGACACCGCGGTGCCGGCGGCCAGATCGAGCACCTTCTCCCCCGCCGCGATGCCCAGCGCCTTGCGGGTGGCGCGCCGCCAGTACCGGTCCTGGCCCAGCGACAGCACGGTGTTGGTGATGTCGTAGCGGCGCGCGACGCCGTCGAACATCGACGCCACCTCTCGGGGGTCTTTGTCCAGCGTGGCGCGGTTCACCTCGTCGAACTTACCGGCCATGCCGGGAATGGCAGGCCGACGGATGCGTTGCACCACGGCGTGACAGAAAAAGTTTGGTTCATCACCGGCACTTCGCGTGGCTTCGGACGGGAATGGGCGATCGCAGCCCTGGACCGCGGCGACAAGGTCGCGGCCACGGCGCGCAACACCGCGTCATTGGACGACCTGGTAGCCAAATTCGGCGACGCGGTTCTGCCGTTGCAGCTCGACGTCACCGATCGGGCCGCCGACTTCGCGGCCGTCAAGCAGGCCCACGAGCATTTCGGGCGGCTGGATATCGTCGTCAACAACGCCGGTTACGGCCAGTTCGGCTTCATCGAGGAGCTGTCCGAGCAGGACGCCCGCGACCAGTTCGAGACCAACGTGTTCGGCGCGCTGTGGGTCACCCAGGCGGCGTTGCCGTATCTGCGTGCCCAACGCAGCGGCCACATCATTCAGGTGTCCTCGATCGGCGGAATCACGGCGTTTCCCAACGTCGGCATCTACCACGCCTCGAAGTGGGCCCTGGAGGGCTTGTCCCAGACGCTGGCGCAGGAGGTCGCGCCGTTCGGCGTGCACGTCACGCTGATCGAGCCGGCCGGCTTCTCCACCGACTGGTCCGGGTCGTCGTCGCGGCGCGCGCCGGAGCTACCGGACTATGCCGACGTGCACAAGGCGACCGAGGAGGTCCGCGCCACGCGCTGGGCCGCACCGGGCGACCCGAAAGCGTCGGCGGCAGCGGTGCTCAAGGTTGTCGATGCGGACGAGCCGCCGCTGCGGGTGTTCTTCGGCGAGGCGCCGCTGGGGCTGGCGAAGAGCCGACTACGAGCAGCGCCTGCGCACCTGGGAGGAATGGCAGTCCGTCGCCGAGTTGGCGCAGGGCTGACTCACTGCCCCTGCGCGTGCTGGCGCCGCATCCGCGCCCGGGCCACCGGCGACAGGACGGCCTCGTAGTGGCCGAGTAGCTCGTCGCAGATCGCGGGCCAGCTGCGTTCCAGGATGCTGCGGCGGGCGGCCACCGAGTAGCGCTGCCGTTCTTGCAGCAGGTGCGCGACAGCGCCGGGTAGTTGCGCCTCGAATTCGTTCGACGCCCAACAGCAACCCGGTTCGCCACGGCGTCACCAGATCACGCGGCCCACCGGCGTCGGGAGCGATCACCGGCAACCCCGACGCCAGCGCTTCCTGCACGACCTGGCAGAACGTTTCGTGCTCACCGGCGTGGACGAAGACGTCCATGCTGGCGTACGCCTTGGCCAGCGCCTCGCCGTACAGCGCGCCGGTGAAAACGGCTGTGGGCATTGCCGATTGCAGCTTGGCACGGTCGACCCCGTCGCCGACGATGACGACCTGTACGTCGCCGGACGCGGCCAGCGAGGTAAGCCGTTCGACATGCTTCTCCGGCGCCAGTCGACCGACGAAGCCGACGACCGGCTTGCCGTCCGGCGACCACTGCCTTCGCAGCGCCTCATCGCGGGCCGACGGCGCGTAACCGATCATGTCGACCCCGCGCGCCCACTTGTGTACCCTCGGAATACCATGGGCAACAAGCGATTCCATCGTCGCGGTGGACGGGGCCAACGTGCGGTCGGCGAGACGGTGCAGATGCCGGAACCATGCCCAGGCGGCCCGCTCGGTGACGCCGATGCCATAGCTGGCCGCGAACCCCGGCACGTCGGTCTGGTAGACCGCCACCGTCGGCACCCCGAGGCGTCGGGCCGCCTTCACCCCGCCCCAGCCCAGCAGGGCCGGCGACGCCAAATGCACAACGTCAGGCTCGAATCCGCGCAGCACCCGCAGAATTCGTGGCACCGGCAGACCCAACGGCAGCGTGGTCACCTTCGGGAACATCCACGACGGCACCCGGTGCACGCGGATACCGTCATAGACGCGGTCCGCGGGTTCTTCGCCGTGCGGCGTATCGGGCGCGATCACCAGCGCTTCATGGCCGGTGCGCCGCAGGTGCTCGAGCGTTCGGACGACGGAATTGCTCACGCCGTTGACGTGCGGGAGAAAAGATTCCGCGACAATCGCTACTCGCACATCATCACGGTCCCAGCGCCGCCTGTCGATATGGTTACCGACTGGCGTACACGACACGAACTCTGACCCAAAGGGGAGTCTGACAATGCGGTTCTACCTGGGCGTATTGGCCACGATGTTGGGGTTGGTGATCTCGCCCACCAGCATCGCACACGCCGACGTGTCACGAACCATCGACGCCGACGGCGTGCTGGTCGGGTCGTGGACCGCCCCGGTGCAGTTGGAGATCTTCTGCGAACCGCAGTGCCCGCACTGCGCGGAGTTCGAAGCGGCCGACGGCGACCGGTTGGCCACCGCGCTGGCTGCCGGCCGGCTGGCCATCACCTACCGATGGCTGACATTCCTGGACGACAGGCATCACAACGACGTGTCGGCCCGGCTGGTCAACGCACTGTTCCTGGCCGCCGACCCGACCACCTCGCCGACGGCGTATCAGGCTTTCGTGCAAGACCTTTACCGCCACCAGAGTGCCCAGGGCCCGAGCAGCGATGCCGTTGCGACGATGGCCCGCGACAGTGGACTGCCCGATGTGGTGGCCGACCGGATCGCGGCCGGCGATAACGTGGTCGATAGCACTGCGGTCGGCGACGCGAACAAGGCACGCCTCAAAGAGCAGAACCCCACCAATCCGGGCACCCCGACGATCTACAACGTCAACACCAGAAGCGTTGTCGACACTCAAGATCCGGGCTGGCTGGACGCGCTGACCAACTGACGGTCCAGCCGCTTGTCCATCCACGCCAGCCCGGTCAGCGCCGCTGCTCCGATCAACAGCCCGACCACCGCGATGGAACCGGCCGGGATGATCGCCAGCTTGGCGTTACGGTGTTGTACCCGAACCAGATTGGGGTCGCGCTTGTCGTACTCGACGTAAATCCGCATGCCCGTCGCCAATTTGGATGGATACAGCACACCCAGCTCGGGCCGGTAGGTGATCCGGTCGGGCGTGACGAACTCGATGGTCGAACGACGCGGGCCGGCGTCGAGCACCTCCGCCTCGGCTACGCCCATATTGCGTTGGATGGCAACGTCATTGCGTACCGCGCCGGCCACCAGCAACAGCGCCTGCAGGGTGACCAGCCCGGCCAGTATCAGCACGGCTATCCGCGCCAAGCGAATCGCGCGATGTCCGCGGGTATCCGGGAATTCGCCGCTGCGACCGTGGATGAGGATGCGGGCCCAGATCTTCAGCACGGCCAGTGCGGCGCGCAACCGCGTCACAGAGCGGCCTTGATCGCGGCGTGCAGCCCTCGCAGCGACGATCGGTCCGCTTTGACCTCCAGCACCCGCATCCCGCCGGCCGGCTCGTCGAGCGCGGCACCCAGGTCGTCGAGCTCGATCTGCCGGCTGTCGATGTGGTACGCGCGGCACAACGCGCCGACGTCGACGTCGTGCGGGGTGCCGAACACGCGCGCGGAGACGTCGGAGAACCGCGGATCGCCCTGCTCGAGCAGTTCGAAGATGCCGCCGCCGTTGTCGTTGGACACCACGATGGTCAGGTCCGCCGGAACCGGCTCGGTCGGCCCGATCAGCAGGCCCGAGCTGTCGTGGACGAACGTCAGGTCGCCGATCAGCGCAACCGTGCGGCCGCCACTGGGATCGTGCGCGAGCGCCGCCCCGATCGCCGTCGACACCGTCCCGTCGATGCCGGCGACCCCGCGATTGGACCGCACCTTGATTCCATGCGGGTTCAGGCCGACCAGTGCGACGTCGCGCACCGGGTTGGACGCGCCCAGCACCAGCTGGTCGCCGGGGCGCAGCGCGTCGGCGACCGCGGCGGCCACGTGCAGACCGGTGGTCAACGGGTGCGCCGCGAGCTGCTCGCGCACCGCGGCGACGGCGTGGCCGTTGAGCTCGGAGCAGCGGGCCAGCCAGTCCGGATCCGGCCTGCCCGAGGTGACGGCGCGGGTGCCGGTGGCCGCCGAGTTGCCCGAGACGTCGGGCCAGCGCGGCCCGGTGGTCAGCGCGTACACCGGCACCGACGGGTCGGCCAGCAGCGCCGACACCGGCCGGTGCAGGGTGGGCCGGCCCAGCATGATCACCTGCTGCGGGCGCAGCTGCGGCAGCGCCAACGGATGCAGCGGGTTGGCGGCCGGGGGCGCGGTGGGCTCGGCGACGGTCGGCAGCTCGGCCAGTTCAGGCCGTTCACCGGCGCCGTGACCGGCGATCACCAGGGTGTCCAGGTTCAGGTCGATCTCCAGCGGCTGGTCGAAGCTGACCGCCGGGGTATAGGTCCACGGTTTGCCGCCGGGCCGGCCCGGCGGGACGGGCCCAGGCTCGAGATCGGGTACCAGCGGCTCGCGCAGCGGGATGTCGAAATGCACCGGGCCGGCGTTGGCGCTGCGGGCGCCGGTCGCGGCCACGAGTACCCGGCAGGTGGCCGATCGCCAGGTCGCGTTGAGTGCGTCCATCCGCTCCGGAGCGTCCTCGGCCAACCCGAGGCTGATGGTGGCGCGGACCTGGGTGCCGAAGTAGCCCAGCTGCTCCATCGTCTGGTTGGCGCCGGTCCCGAGCATTTCGTAGGGCCGGTTGGCCGACAGCACGATCAGCGGCACCCGCGCATAGTTGGCCTCCACCACCGCCGGCCCGAGGTTGGCCACCGCAGTGCCCGACGTCATCGCGACGCAGACCGGCGTGCCCGCGGCGATCGCCAGCCCGATGGCCAGGAATCCGGCGGTGCGCTCGTCGATGCGGACGTGCAGCCGCACCCGGCCGGCCCGGTCGGCGTCCTGCAGCGCAAACGCCAGCGGGGCGTTGCGCGAGCCCGGGCACAGCACCACATCGCGGACGCCGCCGCGGATCAGTTCGTCGACGACGACGTGGGCTTGTGCCGTCGAGGGATTCACCAGTTCAGCTTAGTCGGGCGACGATGCGGACCCTTCGGGTCAGCTGAGGAGCCCG
This sequence comes from uncultured Actinomycetota bacterium, assembly GCA_963762535.1. GTDB lineage: Bacteria > Actinomycetota > Actinomycetes > Mycobacteriales > Mycobacteriaceae > Mycobacterium. The sequence goes on along the minus strand of CAVXKX010000015.1, from coordinate 53,493 downwards.
ACCACCGAGCCACGTGGAGCTGGACAGGTCACTTGCCCACCGACTGTGCAGCCTCTACAGGCGAAACCCGAGTGCCGACGGGTACAACCTGCACACTCGGCGCCCGTCGTCAGTAGCTCATGCTGGCGAAGAACTTCAGCGCCGCGGTGTTGACCACCTCGGGCCGCTCCAGGAAGCCGAGATGGCCGGTGTCGGCGATCTGCTGGTACTTGGCGCCGGGAATGGCGTCGGCGACTTCTTTGCCCAGGTGCGGCGGCGTCACCACGTCGTCGGCGAAACCGAGCACCAGCGTCGGCGTGGTGATGCCCCGGTAGGCCGGCAGCCGGTTGCCCTGCGGCGAGATCCAGCCTTGACGGATCAGGCCCGGCGTGATCTTGATCGGCCAGATGGTGAACATGCTGATCCACTCGGCGACGGCCTCGTCGTTGTTGAGCGTCTTGGGCGAAAAGCTTTCCAGCAAACGTATTTTGGCGTCGTAGCCGGTGGGGATCTGCACTCCGGAGGCGGCGAGCTCGTCCTCGGCGGTGCGGAAGAAGTCGCGCGCCTTGTCCAGCCGTCCGCGGGTGGCCATCAGCACCGTCTGGGTCACCAGCTCGGGCCGGGCCAGCATCAGCTCCTGCGCGATGAACGAACCCATCGACACCGCCACGATCCGGACCGGGCCGATGCCGAGCGACTCGATCAGCGCCGCGGTGTCGGCGACCATGGTTTCGGTGGTGAAGCCGTCGGCGTTCGCGGTCGCACCGACCCCGCGGTTGTCGAACGTGATGACGCGATAGCCGGCGTCCAGGAACGCCGGGACCTGGTTCAGATGCCAGGTACGTCCCAGTCCGCCGCGTCCGGCGATGAACAGGACGGGTTCCCCTGTCCCGTTGTCGTCGTAAGCCAGGTTGATCACGACGACGAACCTACGCGACGTCGCGGCGTTGGCAGTATTTGGCAGTTCGCGGCCGTCGAGCTGGCAGCGGGTTCGGGCCTTCACTATTCACATGACACAACTGGCACTCAAGCAGGCAACCATCGAATACCAGGAATTCGGGCCGCAGGATTCGGCATATCCGCCGGTGGTGTTCGTGCACGGCGTCTTGGTGGACGGCCAACTGTGGCGCGGCGTCGCCGAAAAGCTGGGGCATCCTCGGCTACCGCTGCATCGTGCCGACCTTGCCGCTGGGCTCGCACACCATCCCGGTCAACGACCCGACGTCGCTGTCGCTGCAGGGCGTCGCCGGGATCGTGCACGACGCGATCACCGCCCTTGACCTGTCCGAGGTGACGCTGGTCGGCAGCGACACCGGCGGCGGGATCTGCCAGCTCACGGTCGACGCCCATCCGGAGCGGATCGGCCGGCTGGTGCTGACCAATTGCGATGCCTTCGACAAATGCCCGCCGTTCCCGTTCGACGCGGTGTTCAGCGTGCTTCGCGGCCCGCTGTCGATCAAGGCGCTGTTTGGGCCGATGCAGCTGGCGGCGCTGCGCAACTCGGCCCTGGGCTTCGGCCTGCTGGTCACCCGGCCCGACAAGCGCGTGACGGCCGACTGGATCCGGCCCTGCCTGAACGACACTCGCATCTGCCGTGATCTGGCGGCGCTGCTGCGTCAGATCGCGATCACCGATCTCACCGACGTGGCGACCCGCCTGCACCGGTTCGACAAGCCGGTCACGCTGGTCTGGGGTCAGGGCGATGTGGTGTTCAAGCCGAGCCTGGGCCGACGGCTGGCGGAGGCGTTCGGCAACGCCAAGCTGATCGAGGTACCGGGTGCGCGGACCTTCGTCTCGCTGGACCAACCCGACGCGGTGGTCGACGCGATAGCGGGCTAGCGACGGGCCTTTCCGCGGGCTGAGGACAGCGCGCGGTCCCACAACAGCTGCGTGCCGGCCTTGAGCGTCGCCGGCACCTTGACTTCCCGGGCGAGCAGTGTGGTGGCGGCGGCCTTGGTCTTCGCCGACGCCTTGGACATGTGGCCGGAGTCGAACGGCGGTTCGGGATCGTATTCGATCGACAACTGGATTGCTTTCGCGCGGTCTTCGCCGGCGATCTGACCGGCCAGCCACAGCGCCAGGTCGATGCCGGCCGATACCCCGGCGCTGCTGACGATGTTGCCCTCGTGCACCACCCGCTCGTCGCCGACGGCGTTGACGCCCAACGTCTTCAGCAAGGCGAGCACGCCCCAGTGCGAGGTGGCACGTTTGCCGTCGAGCAAACCGGCCGCGGCCAGAATGACCGAACCCGAGCACACCGACGTCGTCCACGTCGCGGTCCGGTGTGCGGTGCGCACCCAGTCCAGCAGCTTCTCGTCGCGGGCGTGTTCGACGGTTGTCAGCCCACCCGGCACCAAAATCACGTCCGGCGACGGGGTTTCGGCGAACGAGTGGGTGGCTCCGATGACCATGACGCCGGAGTCGGCGGCGATCGGGCCCGGCTCGTGCCAGACGAACCGGACCTCGGCGTCGGGCAGCCGATGCAGCACCTCGTAGGGTCCGACGAAATCCAGTGCGGTGAAACCCGGATAGACGACGATCGCGATCTGGGTCATGCGAATGCCTTTCGGTATTGGTCGGGTGATACGCCGACGTGTCGAATGAAGTTGCGGCGCATGGTCTCCGCGGTGCCGAAGCCGCACCGGTTGGCGATCGTCACCACGGTGTCGTCGGTCTGCTCGAGTTGGCGACGGGCCGCCTCGGTGCGGACCCGTTCGACGTAGGCGCCGGGCGCCTCGCCGACCTCGTCGGTGAACACCCGGGTGAAATGCCGAGGGCTCATCGCGGCCAGGCGGGCCAGCTCGGTGATGCTGTGCGCGCCACCGGGTTCCGACTCGACGGCGTCCTGCACGGCACGAATGGGTTCGCGTTTGGCGCGGGCCACCCAGACCGGCGCGGCGAACTGCGTCTGCCCGCCCGGGCGCCGCAAGTGCATCACCAGATGACGGGCCACGGTTTGCGCCACCTCGGTTCCGTGGTCCTCTTCGACCAGCGCCAGCGCCAAGTCGATGCCCGCGCAGACGCCCGCGGACGTCCACACCGATGGCGAGCTGCGCACGAAGATCGGGTCGGGATCGACGTCGATCGCCGGGAACTCCCGCGCCAGCTCGTCGGCGTGCGCCCAGTGCGTGGTTGCCCGGCACCCGTCGAGCAGGCCGGCCTGCGCCGCCAGAAAGGCTCCGGTGCATACGCTGACGACCCGGCGGGCCAGCGGCGCCGCAGCGGCGATCCAGTCGATCAGCCGCGGGTCACGCATGTCGGGACGAGTGCCCCGCCCCCCCGGCAACACCAGGGTGTCGACGGCTTCCGGCGGATTGGGCAGGGTGGCGGTGCCGAAGGTCAGCCCGCCTCGGTGGCCACCGGCTGCCCGTCCAGCGACGCCAGCACCGGCTGGTAGCCCTGCTTACCCTGCGCGGCCAGCGCACTCGATGCGCCGGCGAACACATCGAACGGCCCCACCAGATCCAGCGCTTGCACGCCTGGGAAGCCGACGATCAGGACTTTTCGCGTCATAGGAGTCAGTGTCGGCGATCAGACCCCATGTCGTCTACGCCATGCACCCCACAAATCAGGACATCAGCGGAAAACAGGACCTGACCCGCTCGATCCACCACTGCCGGCGCTCCGGCGGCGCGGCCAGCGCCTGCAGTCGCGCCGGGTCGGGCGTGACGGGCCCGACCGGCAGGTAGCCGTCGACGGCCTCGACAGGCTCTGTGACGTCCTCGACGAACAACCGGCCGGTACCCAGCCCGCAGGCATGACGGAGGTCCGGCAGGGCCGCCGCCGCGGACAGGCCGACCGCGATGCCCACCGCCGAGTCCAGCGCACTGGAGATCACCACGGGAATGTCGATCTGCGCCGCGATCGCCAACAACGCCGAAATCCCGCCCAGCGGGGCAACTTTCAACACCGCGACGTCTGCCGCGCCGGCGCGCACCACCGCCAGCGGGTCGCCGGCCTTGCGGATGCTTTCGTCGGCCGCGACCGGCACATCGATCTGCCGGCGGACCTGGGCGAGCTCGTCGACCGTGGCGCAGGGTTGCTCGATGTACTCCAGTGGGCCAAGCGCTTTCGCGGCTGCGACCGCTTGCGCGCACGGTCCAGGCGCCGTTGGCGTCGACCCGCACAGTCGGCACCAGCGCCCGCACCGCGTCGACCCGGGCGACGTCGTCGTCGAGGGTCTGGCCGGGTTCGGCGACCTTCACCTTGGCGGTTCGCGCGCCGGGGAAGCGGGCCAGGATGTCGGGCACCTGCGCCGCGGGCACGGCCGGGACGGTGGCATTGACGTCAATACGCGTCCGCCGCGCCGGCGGCGGCGGCCGGTAGGCCGAGTCCAGCGCGGCGGCCAGCCAGTGCGCGGCCTCGGCGTCGTCGTACTCCAGGAACGGCCCGAATTCACCCCAGCCGACCGGGCCGTCGATCAGCGCCAGCTCGCGAGTAGTGATGCCGCGGAAGCGCACCCGCATCGGCAGCGACACCACGTGCAGGCGATCGAGGACGTCGGCCAGCGTCGGGGTCACGACGCGTAGACCTGGCGGCCGGCCAGGAACGTCGCGCGCACCTGCAGGTCGGCGATGTCGGCCGGCGGGACCGCACGCGGATCAGCGGACAGCACAACCAGATCCGCGTACTTGCCGACTTCCAGCGAGCCGACGATGTCGTCGGCGAACAGCTGCCAGGCCGCGTCGATGGTCTGCGCGCGGATCGCCTGCTCGACGGTCAACCGCTCCTCGGGACCGAGCACTCGCCCACTGGGCGCTGTGCGGGTAACCGCCACGCTGATGTTGCGCAGCGGCTCCTCGGGCGTCACCGGCGGATCGTTGTGCAACGAGATGCGCATGCCGGTGGCCACCGCGGATCCTGCTGGCATCCAACGGGATCCGCGCTCCTCGCCGAACAGCCCGTCAACGATGACGTCACCCCAGTAGTGGATCTGGTCGACGAAGATGCTGCAGGTGACGCCGAGGTCGTGTGCGCGCTGCAGCTGCTCGGGCCGGATCGCGCCGACGTGTTCGAGTCGCAATCGGTGGTCGTCGCGCGGGTTACGTTGCAGCGCTTGCTCATACACGTCGAGGATGGTGTCGACTCCGGCATCGCCCTGCACGTGACAGGCCATCGGCCAGCCCAGCGGATAGTAGGCGCCGACGATCTCGGTCAGCTGTTCTTTCGTGTAGTTGGCGCAGCCGCACGAGCCCGGCGTCACGCCGATGGTCCGGGTGGCCGCGGTGTCGAGGTAGGGAAACGACAGGTCAATGTTGCCGATCCACGGCGAGCCGTCCACCCAGATCTTGATGCCGACCTGGCGCAGCATGTCGTCGCCCTCGCCGGGCATGGCGTCGGTCGTCATCTGCGGGTTGGAGATCTCGTAGGTGCGCAGCCGCACCGAGAGCTTGCCGCGCAGCTGCTCGACGAGCGGCCGGAGCGCCGGATCGAACGCCATTTCCGAGCAGGTGGTCAGGCCGGCCTGGTTGAGCCGGGCGCACTCGGCCAGCAGCATCGCCGGGTAATCGCTCGGCGTCGATAGCCCCGTTGAGCAGTGGAAACACCGCGCCGGTTTCTTCGGCGGTGCCGTCGAGGTCGCCGTGGGCGTCGCGGCCGTACTTGGCGCCCTTGGGGTCGGCGGTGTCACGGGTGAGCCCGGCCCGCTGGGCGGCGCGCGAATTGAAGTAGGCCTTGTGCCCGGAGTTGTGGATGATCACCAGCGGATCGTCGGGGGCGACCTCGTCCAGCCAGCTCAGTGTCGGCTCCGGCAGCCCGTCCTGCAGCAGCGGGTCCCAGCCGTTGAGGTAGGCGCCATCCGGGCCGCGGCGGGCCACCTCACGGCGAACCGCGTCGACCACCTCGCCGGCGTCGCGCAGGGTGACCGGCCGGATGTCGACCAGCCGATCGGACAGCGCGATCGCTTCCATCAGCGGATGGCCATGGGCCTCAACGAAACCCGGCATCACACAGCCGTCACCGACGTCGATGGTCTGGGTATCCGGTCCGATGAAGCCGGCCACCTCCGACCGGCTGCCCACCGCGACGATCCGGCCGTCGGCAACAGCCAGCGCTTCAGCGGTGGGCCGGGCCTCGTCGACGGTCAGCACGGTTCCGGTGATGACGACATCTGCGGTGCCCATGCGCAGGAAGCCTAGTGATCGCCCCGCTATTCGAGGGCGCAGCTTGCCAGAATTGCAACACGTTCTAGTCTGACCTTATGAGTGACGACCTGTTGCGCAATCCGACCCACAACGGCCACCTGCTCGTCGGCGCACTCAAGCGCCACAAGAACCGGCCGGTGCTGTTCCTCGGTGACACCACGCTCACCGGCGGTCAGCTGGCCGAGCGAATCAGTCAATACATCCAGGCGTTCGACGCGCTGGGCGCCGGCTCCGGCGTCACGGTCGGCCTGCTCTCGCTCAACCGCCCCGAGGTGCTGATGATCCTCGGCGCCAGCCAGACTCAGGGCTACCGGCGCACTGCGCTGCACCCGTTGGGCTCGCTGGACGACCACGCCTACGTGCTCTCCGATGCCGGTGCCACCGCGCTGATCATCGACCCCAACCCGATGTTCGTCGAGCGCGCGCTGGGCCTGCTGGACAAGGTCGACTCGCTCACAAAGATCCTGACCATCGGCCCGGTGCCCCGAGGCGCTGAAAAGACTTGGAGATCGAGCGGTCGACCTGAACGCCGAGGCCGCGAAGTACTCGCCGCAGCCGATCACCGTCGCCGACCTGCCGCCCAGCCACGTCGGCGGCCTGACCTACACCGGCGGGACGACGGGCAAGCCCAAGGGCGTCATCGGGACCACCGGCAACATCGCCACGATGACGCAGATCCAGCTCGCCGAATGGGAGTGGCCGGAGCACCCGCGGTTTCTGATGTGCACGCCGCTGTCGCACGCCGGCGCCGCGTTCTTCACGCCGACGGTGGTCAAGGGCGGCGAGATGGTCGTGCTGAGCAAGTTCGACCCGGCCGAAGTGCTGAAAGTCATTGAAGAGCAGAAGATTACGGCGACCATGCTGGTGCCGTCGATGCTGTACGCGCTGATGGACCACCCGGATTCCAAGACCCGGGACCTGTCGTCGCTGGAAACCGTGTACTACGGCGCATCGGCGATCAACCCGGTGCGCCTGGCCGAGGCGATCAAGCGGTTCGGCCCGATCTTCGCCCAGTACTACGGCCAGTCCGAGGCGCCGATGGTGATCACCTACCTGGCCAAGGCCGACCACGACGAGAAGCGGCTGACGTCCTGCGGACGCCCGACCCTGTTCGCGCGGGTAGCGCTGCTCGGTGACGACGGCAAGCCGGTCCCGCAGGGTGAGCCTGGCGAAATCTGTGTCAGCGGGCCACTTTTGGCCGGCGGTTACTGGCAGCTACCGGACGAGCCACGGCGGAGACTTTTAAAGACGGCTGGCTGCACACCGGCGACATGGCCCGCGAGGACGAGGACGGCTTCTACTTCATCGTCGACCGGGTCAAGGACATGATCGTCACCGGCGGCTTCAACGTGTTTCCCCGGGAAGTGGAGGACGTCATCGCCGAGCATCCGTCGGTGGCGCAGGTCTGCGTGGTCGGGACGCCGGACGAGAAGTGGGGCGAGGCCGTCACCGCCGTGGTGGTGCTGCGCGAGGACGCGGCCCGTGACGACGCCGCGATCGATGCGATGACCGCCGAGATCCAGTCCGCGGTCAAGGACCGCAAGGGTTCGGTGCAATCACCCAAGCGCGTGGTGATCGTCGACGCGCTGCCGTTGACCGGGCTGGGCAAGCCGGACAAGAAGGCCGTGCGGGCACAGTTCTGGGAAGGCGCCGGCCGAGCCGTCGGCTAACTTCGGCTCGAGCGTGCGGCTAGCCGCACGCTCGACGCCCAACGGGACGCTGGCGTAGCGCTCGGAGCGGCGCTACTGAGCTGCGGCCGCGATCCCGGCGACCAGCAAGTCCAGCAATCGGCCGGTCTGCTCGGGTGAACCGCTGGCCAGGAAGATGCCGATCAAGCTGGAGACCACATCGTCGGCCTGGACATCCGATCGCAGGCTGCCGTCGTCGCGACCGGCCTGCAGCAGCACGTCAACGGCACCGACGATGCTGGCGCGTGTTTCGTGGCCTTGCACAGCGCCGGAGTTGAACATCGCGTGCAGCGACTCGGCCATGCCGCGCTTGGCGGCGACGAAGCTCGCGTAGCGGTCCATCCAGCGGCGCAGCGCGGTCTTGGGCGGATGCCGTTTGAGCAGCCGTTCGGCTGCCGCGGCCACCTCTACGAGCCCAGTCCGGAATACCGCCTCGACCAGCGCCTCCCGGTTGGGGAAATGGCGATACAGCGTGCCGATGCCCACCCCGGCGTCGCGCGCGATCGATTCCAGCGACACCGTTCGCCCGTCGGCGGCGGCGAAAGCCGCGGTCGCGACCTCGAGCAGCTTCTCCCGATTACGCCGCGCGTCGGAGCGCGCACTTCCCACCAAGCGGAGGCTCCTCCGTTTCTGCTACAGTCGGGCAAGCGGAGGGACCTCCGCATTTCTACCAGTGTCTCACGATGGGAGCACCCATGACCGACAAACCCGGCGGCTCAGCCAGCATCGGCACCCACCCGGTAGCCCGGGCCGGCTACGGCGCCATGCAGCTGTTCGAGACGCCGCTCGACAACGCGGTCGCGGTGCTGCGTCGCGCAATCGAGTTGGGCGTCAACCACATTGACACCGCATCGTTCTACGGCCCCGGCGAGGTGAACCGCCGAATCCGCACGGCGTTGGCGCCCTACCCCGACGACCTCGTCATCGTCAGCAAGGTCGGTGCGCGCCACACCGGTGAAGGCCCGATACCGCTGGCAGCTGCCCAGCGACCCGCCGAGCTGCGGGCCGCTGTCGAGGACGACCTGAGCCAACTCGGCCTGGACCAGATACCCGTGGTGAACCTGCGCCGAATGGACCTCGGGCCGGGGGTGCAGGCCGAAGGTGACCAGATCGTCGACTTCGACGATCAGCTGGCCGAGATGATCGCGCTGCGCGACGAGGGAAAGATCGGCGCGATCGGCGTCAGCAGCGTCCCGCTCGAGATCCTGCACCGCGCGTTACCCGCCGGCATCGCATGCGTGCAGAACCCGTACAGCCTGCTGGACCGCTCGCAGGAAGCGATGCTCGACGTTTGCACCGCCGAAGGCATCGCGTGGGTGCCGTACTTTCCGCTCGGCTCGGCATTCCCCGGGTTGCCCAAGGCGACAGACAACCCGGTGGTGATCGCGATCGCCGACGAACTGGGCGTCACACCGGCCCAGGTCGGATTGGCGTGGCTGTTGGCCCATGCGCCGACGACGTTGCTGATCCCCGGAACGCGGTCGATCACCCATCTCGAGGAGAACATCGCGGCCGGCGACGTCGTGCTGAGCGCCGATGCGCTCGCCCGGCTGGACGCCGTCACCGCACCCGGAACCAGCGCGCTGCCCGACGGCATCGAGGGATTCCGCGACCGAAGCTGACGGGTACCGTCGCCGTATGAGTGCTGGCAAACCGGTTCGGCCGCCGTGGTGGCTCAAACCGGCCAACAAGGTCTTTATCCGAATGTCGCGGCTGGGCCTGAGTTTCGGCGGCGAAAGCCCGGTGGTGCTGACGGTGCCCGGCCGAAAATCGGGTCGCGAGCGATCGACTCCTGTCACGCCGATGACCGTCGACGGTCACGAGTACGTGGTCGCCGGATTCCCCGGCGCCGACTGGGTGGCCAATGTCCGCGCCGCCGGGGAAGCGACGGTGGCGCGGGGCCGCACGGTGCGGCGGGTCAGAATGGTCGAGTTGTCCACTGACGATGCCCGTCCACTGCTGCGGGTGTTCCCCGAAGAGGTGCCCACCGGTGTCGGTTTCATGAAGCGGGCCGGCCTGGTCGTCGACGGCCGGCCGGAGGAGTTCGAGGCACTGGCCGGCCGCTGCGCGGTCTTTCGACTGGATGGAATCCAATAACCTTGACTGACAATCCTTTTCACGCCGACCAATGGAAGCCGGTGGACGGGTTCGCCGAGCTGACCGACATCACCTATCACCGTCATGTCACCGATGCGACCGTGCGGGTGGCGTTCAACCGTCCCGAGGTGCGCAACGCGTTTCGCCCGCACACCGTCGACGAGCTCTACCGGGTGCTCGATCACGCCCGGATGTCGCCCGACATCGGGGTGGTGCTGCTGACCGGCAACGGCCCGTCGCCGAAGGACGGCGGCTGGGCATTCTGCTCCGGCGGTGATCAACGCATCCGCGGCCGCAGCGGCTACCAGTACGCAAGCGGAGACACCGGCGACACCGTTGACGCAGCCCGGGCCGGCCGGCTGCACATCCTCGAGGTGCAGCGGCTGATCCGGTTCATGCCCAAAGTGGTGATCTGCCTGGTCAACGGCTGGGCCGCCGGCGGCGGACACAGCCTGCACGTGGTCTGCGACCTCACCCTGGCCAGCCGCGAGCATGCCCGGTTCAAGCAGACCGACGCCGATGTCGGCAGCTTCGACGGCGGCTACGGCAGCGCGTACCTGGCCCGACAGGTCGGCCAGAAGTTCGCCCGCGAGATCTTCTTCCTGGGCCGGCCCTACACCGCCGAGCAGATGCACGACATGGGCGCGGTCAACGCCGTCGTCGACCATGCCGAGCTGGAGACCGAGGCCATCGCGTGGGCGGCCGAGATCAACGCGAAATCGCCTCAGGCGCAACGGATGCTGAAGTATGCCTTCAATCTGCTCGACGACGGGCTGGTGGGCCAGCAACTGTTCGCCGGCGAGGCCACCCGGCTCGCGTACATGACCGACGAGGCCGTCGAGGGCCGCGACGCATTCCTGGAGAAGCGGCCGCCCGATTGGAGCCCGTTCCCCCGTTACTTCTAGCGTCGGCGTTGCGTTCGAGGCGGCCGCCTAGACTTCCGACCTGTGAGTTGGAACCCGCTGCGACGACTGGCCGAGCAGATCACGCTGACCTCGATGCGGCCGCCGCTGGCGCCACGGCTGCTGCCCCGGCCGGGGCGGACCCGCATCGACCTGGCCGGCAAGCGCGTCGTACTCACCGGAGCGTCGTCCGGGATCGGCGCGTGTGCTGCCGAGCAGTTCGCCCGCCGCGGCGCCACGGTGGTCGCGGTGGCCCGCCGGGAGGATCTGCTGGCCGAAGTGGTCGGCCGGATCACCGCCGACGGCGGCGACGCGACCGCGATCTCCTGCGATCTGTCCGACCTGGACGCTGTCGACGCGCTGGCCGCCGACCTCGAGAAGCGACTCGGCGGGGTCGACATCTTGGTCAACAACGCCGGCCGGTCCATCCGCCGGCCGCTGGCCGAGTCGTTGGAACGCTGGCACGACGTCGACCGGACCATGGTGCTCAACTACTACTCGCCGCTGCGACTGATCCGCGGCCTGGCACCCGGGATGCTCGAGCGCGGCGACGGGCACATCATCAACGTCGCGACCTGGGGTGTGTTCAGCGAGCCATCCCCGCTGTTCGCGGTTTACAACGCCTCGAAGGCCGCGCTGTCGGCGGTCAGCCGGGTGATCGAAACCGAGTGGGCGACAAAGGGTGTGCACTCGACCACGCTGTACTACCCGCTGGTGGCCACCCCGATGATCGCGCCGACCAAGGAATACCAGGGCTTGCCGGCGCTGACCTCCGAGGAGGCTGCGGGCTGGATGATCACCGCGGCGCACACCCGGCCGGTGCGGATCGCGCCCCGGATGGCGATCGCCGCGCAGGCCATCGACACCCTCGCTCCGGGCTTCGCGACGACGGCGATCCGCCGGCAGCGACTTCAGCCGAATGACCCCGGCGCGTGATAGACACGAAGGCATGGAGATTCTCGCCAGCCGGATGCTGTTTCGGCCGGCGGACTACCAGCGGTCGCTGAGCTTCTACCGGGATCAGATCGGTCTGGCGATCTTCCGCGACTACGGCGCGGGCACGGTGTTCTTCGCGGGCCAGTCGCTGATCGAGCTGGCCAACCACGGCGCTGACGAGAATTCCGCCCGGCCGTTTCCCGGCGCGCTTGTGGCTGCAGGTTCGCGATCTGGTCGCGACACAGGCCGAACTGGAAAGCCGAGGCGTCGAGATCGCCCGCGAAGCGCGCCAGGAACCGTGGGGGCTGCACGAGATGCATGTCGTCGATCCCGACGGCGTCCTGCTGATTTTCGTCCAGATCCCGCCGGAGCATCCGCTGCGCCGCGATACCCGCGGTTAACGATGAGCTGGCAGGTTAACCCCAGACGAACATCTGACGACGAGTGCAATATACCTTCGATTTGCGGCGCCGTTCTTTCGACAACTGGACCTTCGTACCTACAGAATTAGGCCCGTGAATCTTCAGCTGTTCCTTCTGATCATCGTCGTGATCACCGCGCTCGCATTCGATTTCACGAACGGCTTCCACGACACCGGCAATGCGATGGCCACGTCCATCGCCAGTGGCGCACTCAAGCCGAAGCAAGCGGTAACGCTCTCGGCGGTGCTGAACCTCGCCGGAGCGTTCCTGTCCACCGCCGTCGCTGGGACCATCGCCAAGGACCTGGTCAACGGTCACCTGGTGACGCTGCAGCTGGTATTCGCCGGACTGGTCGGTGGAATCGTCTGGAACCTGCTGACCTGGCTACTGGGTATCCCGTCCAGCTCGTCGCACGCACTGGTCGGCGGCATCGTCGGCGCCATGATCGCGGCGGCCGGCGCGCACGGGGTGATCTGGACCGGCGTGGTGTCCCGCGTGCTGATCCCCGCCCTGGTGTCGGTGCTGTTGGCCGGGATCGTCGGAGCGGTGGGCACGTGGCTGGTGTACCGGATCGATCGCGGTGTCCCGGAGCAGCGTAGCGAAACTGCGTTCCGGCGCGGTCAGATCTTCTCTGCCTCGCTGGTTTCGCTGGCACACGGCACCAACGACGCGCAGAAGACGATGGGCGTGATCTTCCTGGCGCTGATCTCCTACGGCGCGGTCAGCAGGACCGAATCCCTGCCGCCGTTCTGGGTGATCTTGGCCTGCGCGTGCGCGATGGCACTGGGCACTTATACCGGCGGCTGGCGGATCATCCGCACCATGGGCAAGGGCCTCGTCGAGATCAAGTCCCCGCAAGGCATGGCTGCTGAATCCTCTTCTGCGGTCATCATTTTGCTGTCCGCCCACTTTGGCTACGCGCTGTCGACCACGCAGGTGGTCACCGGTTCGGTGCTCGGAAGCGGCGTCGGCAAGCCCGGCGCCGAGGTGCGCTGGGGAGTCGCCGGCCGGATGGCGACCGCCTGGCTGATCACGCTGCCCGCGGCCGGCCTGGTCGGGGCCGTCACTTACTGGTTGACCCACGGGATCGGCGGCTACGCCGGCGCGACCGTTGGCTTCCTGCTTGCTGGTCGCGGCGGCCGCGGCGATCTACCTGCAGTCGCGTAAGACAAAGGTCGACCACACCAACGTCAACGCCGAGTGGAAGGGCGACCTGACCGCCGGACTCGACGAAACCGGCAAGCCCGGCCTGGCCGGCGCTCCATTCAGTAACGGCGAAATACCCGGCAACGGCGCCCACGCCGCCGAACCGAAGAAAGCAGGCAAGCTGTGAACCACTGGTTCAACTACGAGGCCTCGCTGAAGATCCTGGTCTTCGGGCTGGTCCTGGGCAGCGGACTGCCCGCGCTGTTCGCCGTCGCGGTGCGGGTCGGCTCCGCCGGCGCCGGCGTCCAAGGGTCTGACGGCGCGGCCGTCGCGCACAAGAACCCGGCTCTGACCGCAATCAGCTATGCGATCTATGCCTTGACGCTGACCGCGGTGGTCATCGGGGTGCTGTACATCGCTCGCGAGTTCATCGGGGTGCATACCGGCCTTTACATCCTCGGAGCAAGGCCCGCGTAGCATCGGAATTTCATCCGTTGTAGGCGTAGCGACAGTTCGGCGGGGGAAGTGCACACACCGTGAACAGATTCCTGAACTCGGTAGTGGCGTGGCTGCGCGCGGGCTACCCGGAAGGCATTCCGCCGACTGACTACGTCCCGGTTCTCGCCTTGCTGTCTCGCCGGCTGAGCAACGACGACGTCAAGTTGGTCACCAGGGAACTGATCGCGCGCGGCGACTTCGACCATGTCGACATCGGCGTGCTGATCACCCAAATCACCGATGAGCTGCCGACGCCGGACGACGTCGAGCGGGTGCGGGAACGGCTGGCCGCCAAGGGATGGCCGCTGGAAGACGCCCGCGACGGCGAGGAAACCATATAGCCGTCCTGCGGGCTTTCGCCGTGGCGCAAAGCTCCTCGGCCGGCCCGCTGTTGGCTGCCCTGGACGACGTCCTGCGCGGCCGGTCCCCCGCCCTTTTCCCGGTGCCGGACGGGATCGACCGCTCCACGTTGCAAGCCCTGCGGGTGGACGACACGATTGACGACGACGTGGCGCTGGTGGCGACGACCTCGGGCACCACCGGCACACCCAAAGGCGCATTGCTCACCGCCGCGGCGCTGACCGCCAGCGCGACGGCCACCCACGACCGGCTGGGCGGGCCGGGCCGCTGGCTGCTGGCCCTGCCGTCGTATCACATCGCCGGTATCCAGGTGCTGGTGCGCAGCCTGCTCGCCGGAAACACTCCCGTCGAGCTGAACGTGTCGGCCGGCTTCGACATCAGCCAATTACCTTCTGCGGTAGGCGAACTCGGGCCGGGTCGACGCTATACGTCGCTGGTCGCCACCCAGCTGGCCAAAGCGCTCGACGACCCTGGCGCCACCGAAGCACTCGCCGAACTGGACGCGGTGCTGATCGGCGGCGGCCCGGCCCCCCGACCGGTCCTCGACGCCGCGGCCAGCGCCGGCATCACGGTGGTCCGCACCTATGGGATGAGCGAGACCGCCGGCGGCTGCGTCTACGACGGCGTCCCCCTCGACGGCGTCACACTCCGGATCGACGACGGCCGGATCGTGCTCGGCGGCCCGACATTGGCCAAGGGCTATCGCAATCCGCCCGACCCCGACCCGTTCGCCGAAGCCGGCTGGTTTCGCACCGACGACATTGGCGTCGTTGAGGATTCAGGAAGGCTGCGCGTGCTGGGCCGCGTCGACGACGCGATCAGCACCGGCGGGTTGACCGTGCTGCCGCAGCCGGTCGAAGCCGCGCTGCGGACCCATCCCGCGGTGGCCGACTGCGCGGTGTTCGGGCTCGCCGACGAGCGACTGGGCCAGCGCGTGGTGGCCGCCGTGGTGCTGGCCGACGGATCGACCGCGCCCACGCTCGACACGCTGCGGGCCCACGTGGCGCGCACGTTGGATCCCACCGCCGCGCCTCGCGAACTGCACATCGTGGACGCGTTGCCGATGCGCGGCATCGGCAAGGTCGACCGCTCGGCGTTGATACGGCTGGCCGGCGCCCGCCGGATGACATAATGCCCTGGTGAACCGGCTCGCAGGCATGGCGTAAGCATGCACCGCCACATCATCGTCAGTGGCGACGATGCGCTGGCGACGACGATCGCCGACGAGCTGAAAAATGCCGGCGCGACGGTCGTCAGGCTTCCCACCGGCGACGCATCCGAGGCCGGCGTCGCCCGCGAGCTCACCCTGGCTGACGTATCCCATGCCCTGGCCGTCGTCTGCGCCGGCGACGACGACGCGGTCAACCTCGAAATCGCTTTGCTCGCAAGGAAAGCCAACCCGACCGTGCGGGTGGTGTCGCGGGTTGCCAACGACGTGCTGCGCGAGGCGGTCGCCAACGACAACGGTCCCGGGGCGATTCTCGACGTCGCCGACCTGTCCGCCCCGGCGGTGGTCGAAGCCTGCCTGTCGCAGGACACCCACGACTTCGAAGCCGCCGGGCTGAAGTTCGTCGTCTCGGGCACCACGGCGTCTCGCGAGGCCACGCTGCGTGAGCTCTACGGCGACCTGGCACCCGTCGCCGTCATCCACGGCGAGGACTCCCCCACCCCCGGCGAGATGGACATCTGCCCGGGCCGGGATCAGCGGGTGCACGCCGGCGACTGGACGATGATGATCGGCACCGCCGACGAGTTGGCCGCCCAGGGCATCCGGATCCCGGACTCGTCGCGGTCACGGTCTCGCCGGACGTTCTTCCGGCGCACAGTCGACGTGGTCCGCGGGGTGATCAACGACTTCAACCCGACGTTCTATCCAGTTGTCGGCGCGACGTTGGTGGTGTTGATCACCGCCACATTCGTGCTGCGTTTCGGTTACCGTCCGCCGCCGAAGATGGGCTGGGTCGACGCGTTCTACTTCACCATCGAGACGATGACCACCACCGGGTACGGCGACTTCAGCTTCGTCAACCAGCCCACCTGGCTGCGCACGTTCTCGACGCTGTTGATGTTCAGCGGCGTGACCACCACGGCCCTGCTGGTCTCGTTTGTCGCCGACGTATTGCTCTCGCGCCGTTTCGTTTTCGCGTCCGCACGCCCACGGGTCGGGCATCTGCGCAATCACATCGTGGTGGTCGGGCTCAGCGGCCTGGGCATGCAGGTGGTTCAAGATCTGACCGCCGCCGGTTACGACGTCGCGGTGATCGAGCAGGACGAGGAGAACCGCTTCTTGTCCGCGGTGCGCGACCTCGACGTCCCGGTCATCTTCGGCGACGCCACCTTGCGCCAGACCCTGCAATCGGCCCGCGTCGATCGCGCCCGGGCGGTGGCGGTGCTGACCCGCGACGACATGATCAACATCGAAACCGGCATCGTGCTGACCGAGATGCTCGGCAAGAAGACGGCGACCCGGGAGCACTACACCGACATTCCCTTGGTGCTGCGGGTCTACGACCGCACCCTGGGCTTCGCGGTGGCGCAGCGGTTCGGTTTCGAAAACGTCCGCTCCACCGTCGAACTGGCGGTGCCGTATTTCATCGGCGCCGCGATCGGCCTGCAGGTACTGGGCACATTCTCGGTGGGCCAGAGCTCGTTCGTGGTCGGCGGCATGCAGGTCGCCGCCGGCAGCGAGCTGGCCGGGCTGCGGATGTTCGAGCTGTCCACCCAGGCTCGGGTCATCGCGATCGTGACGTCCAACGGGCTGCTCAAGTTGCACCCGCGCCGCGACGCCCGACTGCACGCCGACGACACCGTCTACCTGGTCGGCCCCTACCGCGAGTTGATCGACACGCTGGGACGCGGACGGCCGCCGCGGCAGCCGGGTACCGGCGACGCCAGCACGCCGGCGACCAAAGCCGGCTGACCCGTCACGCCCCGTCGAACGGGAGCGGCATCCCGGTGTGCGACAGACACTCCACGCAGGTGTGCTCGGCGCCGACCCGACCGACCGCATCGCGAACGAGATTCTTGAACGGCTCGATGTTCTTCGCGAATTCGCCGATCACGTCGTCGACTTTGACCCCGCCACCCACCTCGATGCCGGCATCCAGATCGGTCACCAAAGCGATTGCCGCATAGCATATTTCGAGCTCACGCGCGAGAACTGCCTCGGGGTAGCCGGTCATGTTGACCAGCGTGAATCCCGCTGCGGCGAACCACTGACTCTCCGCTCGGGTGGAAAACCGCGGCCCCTCGATGACGACCATCGTCCCGCCGTCCACCACCTCAGGCAGTCCGGTGACCGCAGAGCGCAACGTCGGGCAGTACGGGTCGGCGAAGGCCACATGCGCGGCGCCGGAGTCGAAGTAGGTGTCGGCGCGATGACGGGTGCGGTCCACCAGTTGATCGGGCACCACGACCGTCCCGGGGCCGTGATCGGCCGTCAGGCTGCCGACCGCGCACGGCGCGAAGACCTGACGAACCCCCAGCGCGCGCAGCGCCCACATGTTGGCCCGGTAGGGCACCTTGTGCGCGGGATAGCGGTGGTCGACGCCGTGGCGGGGCAAAAAGGCCACCTCGTGATCGCCGATGGAGCCGACCGTGACCGGTCCGCTGGGTTCGCCGAACGGCGTGTCCAGGCTGACGCTGCGCACGGCCGGAGTCGAAGAAGCTGTAGAAGCCGCTGCCGCCAATCACTCCAAGCACGTGTGCATTGTCGGTTACGCCCATGACACGATCACAAGGTGGCCAGTCTTTCGCAGTGGATCGCCGGCGCGCGACCGCGAACACTCCCCAATGCGATCGCCCCCGTCATTGCCGGCACCGGAGCCGCGGCCGGGCTGCACGCCGCGGTCTGGTGGAAGGCGCTGCTGGCTCTGGCCGTCGCGGTCGCGTTGATCATCGGGGTCAACTTCGCCAACGACTATTCCGATGGGATCCGCGGCACCGACGACAACCGGGCCGGCCCGCTGCGGCTGGTCGGCTCGCGGCTGGCGGCGCCACGGTCGGTGCTCGCCGTTGCACTGGCCAGCCTCGCGGTCGGCGCGGCGGCGGGGTTGGTGCTCGCGCTGACCAGCGCGCCGTGGCTGATCGCGGTCGGCGCGCTGTGTATCGCCGGCGCCTGGCTCTACACCGGGGGCTCGAAACCTTACGGCTATGCGGGCTTTGGCGAGGTGGCGGTGTTTCTGTTCTTCGGCCTGGTGGCGGTGCTGGGCACCCAGTTCACCCAGGCGTTGCGGGTCGACTGGGTCGGTGTGGCGCTGGCGGTGACGACCGGAGCGCTGTCGTCAGCGGTGTTGGTGGCCAACAACTTACGAGACATCCCGACCGACGCCGAGTCGGGCAAGATCACGCTGGCGGTGCGGTTGGGCGACCACGGAACACGCATTTTCTACCAGTTGCTGCTGGCCGTTGCGGCCGTGCTGACGTTGGCGCTGATCGCGGCAACGCCCTGGTGTGCGCTGGGCCTGCTGGCTGCGCCGTTGGCGCTTCGGGCCGCGACACCGGTACGCACCGGGCAGACCGGGCCGGCGCTGATCCCGGTGCTGCGCGACACCGGCCTGACGATGCTGGTCTGGTCGATCGCGGTGGCGGCTGCGTTGGCCCTGGCGGCGTGATTCGCGGGCGGTGCCGAGCGTGCACTCAGGGCTTCGAGCGTGCACACAGGGCGGGGCCGGTCGGCGTGTCGTCGCCCTCAATGCACACTCGGCGAGGGCTACGCTCGGCGATTTACTCGGAGGAGTCGGCGGACGGCTCCTCACCGCGCAGCCGGGCTCGCAGCTGTTCCCGGTCGCGGCGACGACGCGCGGTGGCTTGTTCGATGCCCGCGGTGGCCCGTATCCGCAACGGCGCGAACAGCCATATGCCCAGCGGCATGGCAATCACCAAAGCGAACAACAGTGCGACCACGATCGGAAACTCGTGCACTCCAAGGGCTCGGGCGATTCCGTAGATGACCGCGGTGAGCGCGGCCACCAATCCCAACCGGGCGACGGCGTACAGGAAAACACTGGCAACCGCGCGGCCGAGCCGAGCTCTGTCCGTTTGACACAATGCGAGCCTAGGTCGCCGCGTATATTCAGACCAAGGAGGTGTTGAGTGCTGTACCTGCTCCTGGTCTTTCTTCTCGGATCGCTGGTCTACGTCGGTTGGCGCGTGGCCCGCGCACAGATCAACCGGCCGAAGAGTCGCGTCATCGGGCCCGACGACGATCCGGATTTCTTGTGGCGATTGAGCCACGGTGACAACAACCCGCGTTGACGCTCAGGCTCGATTTGCCCAACTCTCCCCCGCGAGCGGGAGGTACCCCCACCTCAGGCCGAACCGGCCTGCATCGTCGTCGAGCTAGATGAAATGCTCGTTGGATCGGCGCTGATCGCTCGGAAAACCGTCTGCGACAACGGCTGCCAGCTCGATCAGCGCTTCCCTGGTTTCCCGCTTCAACAGGTCCAGGTCGATCTCGGCGCCTTCTTCGAGATGCGGGTCGAACGGCACCAAACGCACTGCGCGGCAACGTCTTGAGAAGTGATCGACCACTTTTTGCATGTCGACCTTGCCGGACCGTGGCCGCACCGCGTTGATCACCGCGATCGAATTGCTGACCAGGTCTTCGTGTCCGTGCGCGTCCAGCCAGTCCAACGTGGCCGAGGCGCTGCGGGCGCCGTCGATGGAACCGGAGCTGACCACGACCAGCGCGTCGGCCTTCTCCAGCACCGCCGACATCGCGGAATGCAAGAGCCCGGTGCCGCAGTCGGTGAGCACCAGCCCGTAGAACCGCTCGAGGATCTCCAGCGTCTTCGCATAGTCTTCGGCGCTGAAGGCCTCCGACATCGCCGGATCGCTGTCGGAGGCAAGCACTTCCAGTCGGCTACGACCCTGCGAGGTATAGCTGCGGACGTCGCTGTAACGCTCGATGCCCTCGGCGTCGCGCAGCAGATGCCGCACGGTGGCCGGTGTCTCCAGCGGCACCTTCTGGTTCAGCGTGCCGCGGTCGGGGTTGGCGTCCACGGCCACCACCCGGTCGCCGCGGATCGAGGCGAAGGTCGCACCCAGCGTGGCGGTGATGGTGGTCTTGCCGACGCCGCCCTTCAACGACACCATCGCGATGCGGTAGCACCCGCGCAGCGGCCTGTTGACCTGGACGGTGAGGTCGTTGTAGCGGATGGTCCGCGGGCTCTCGCCGACGTTGATCAACTGACCCGACAAGCGATACAGCCACCGCCGCCAGCCCTCCGACGGCGCGGGCTTGACCTGACGCAGCAGCGTGCTGGTGGACAACTCCGGATACCGCGACGGCGGCAGGTGCTGATGCGAGGGTCCGGCGTCGGGCCCTGGGGGCGGCCCGCCGTAGTTGCCGTAGACCCGGCGAGGCGCATCGGCGGACTCGACGACTCGGGGAAGTCCTTGATACGGCGTCTCGGCCCACGCCCGCGGTTCGACGCGGGTTTCCGGGAGCGGCGCGTTCTGCGTCGAGTGCTCGCCGAATCGGCGCTCCGTGCGGAATCCGGCGAACGCGCGGGTCGGTGGCTCGGCGGCCGGCGGCGGTGGCGGTGCGTGCGGCGGCAGCTGGGTCGTCGGATCGTCTCCGCGACGGCCGGCGTTCGGGTCGTACGTCGGATGGTCAGACACGTGAAAATCCCCTCGTTGCGACACTAGGGTTCGCTATTGACGAACAGTCCTGTCAATCGAACATATCGCAGCGTCGACCGGTGGCCTCTGAGCTGCGGTTATCCCACCCCAGCGTACGAGTGCAGGCCCACGGTGACCAGGTTGACGAAGAACAGGTTGAAGACCATGGCCACGAAGCCGACCACGTTGATCCAGGCCGCTTTGCGGTCCCGCCAGCCGGCCGTCGACCGGGCGTGCAGGTAGGCGGCGTAGACCACCCAGGCGATGAACGCCACCGTCTCCTTGGGGTCCCAGCCCCAGTACCGGCCCCAGGCCTCCTCGGCCCAGATCGCGCCGAAGATCACCCCGAAACCGAAGACCGGAAAGCCGAAGATCGTGGTTCGGTAGGCGATCCGATCGAGCGTCTGCGCGTCGGGCAGCCGCTGCACCATCTGAGCGACCCGGCCCGGGGTGTCCGGCTCTGAAAGCCTGGAGGTGCGCAGCAGGAACAGGATGCTGGCCACCCCGGCGACCATGAACACCCCCGAACCCAGGCTGACCACCGAGACGTGGATCGGCAGCCAGTAGGACTGCAGGGCCGGCATCACCGGGGCGGCGTTGGTGTAGAGCCAGCGCCCGGACACCGTCAGCAAAATAAGCACCGGCAGCAGCAGGAACACCCACAGCGGACGGTATTGCGGCCGGCGCAACACGATCGCGCCGGCGACCAGCGCAGCGAAACAGGTCAGGTTGATGAACTCGTACATGTTGCCCCACGGCACCCGCTGGGTGGCCAGACCGCGCAGGACGATGCACGCGAACAGCAACCCGATGCCGGCGTAGACCAGCAGCAGCCCGGCTCGGCCGACGCGTTCGTCGACCGGGCGCCGTGGGGTGTCGGCCACCACGCCCGGGGTGCCGCTGTCAGCGCCCACCGATCCGGCGTTCACCAGCTCAGGTTCGGCCCGACGGCTGCGGGTGTACGCGAGTTCGACGGCCAACAGCAGCAGGGCGACCACCATGATCACCACCGCGGACGTGAACGCCCAATCGGAGTTGCGCGCCAGACCGAGGTGGATGTGTGTCGTATTCATTCGGAGCTCCTCCCGGTCCCGACCGGCTCAGTGGGCGCGGTGACCTTCTCCAGCCCGTCGTGCAGGCGCTCGACGAGGCGCTCGAATTCGTCGCCCCAGCCGGCGTTGTCGGTCCGCGCCAAACCGCCTACCTGGACGTTCACCGTACCCGGCGTCCCGGTCTGCAGCCGAACCCAAATCCGTCGCCGACGCACCAGCAGCGACACCACCAGCCCGGCCATCATCGCCATCGCCGACACCAGCACCCAGATCTGCCCGGGGTCGTGGGAGACCTGCAGGTTCACGAACGGCACGGCGCCGTCGAAACGCACCACGGTGCCCGCCGCCGGCCCCTGATCGATGCGCACCTGCTGGCCGATCCGCAGGTTGACCCGTTTGACCCGGGTGATCCGGTGCTGGTCGATCAGTCGCGGATCCAGGTTGTACAGCGACTGCGGTCGCCCGCTGTCCAGGCCGGTGTCACCGCTGTAGATGTCCACGGCGACCGCCGGCGCGATCAGCGCAGGGAATCTCGACGACAGCAGGGTGCCTTCGAGTTGCTCGGTCGGTGCGAGCAATCCCGTGATGGCGATCTGGTGCTTGCGTCGTTCTACGGGGTCGGGATAGGTCCCGGCGGGCGGGTCGATGCGCGCGACGCCGGAGGACAACAGCGTCTGCGGGTTGTCGGGCCGCCACTGCACGGTGGAGCTGCGGACCTGCCCGTCGGGAAAGACGACGCTGAACGTGGGCGCGTAGCCGTGGCCCTGCAGATACACCCGGTCGCCGCCGACCCGCAGCGGATGGTTGACCTCCAGCCGGTAGGGCCGCCAACTGCCGCCGGTCAGGTCGCGGCCGGACTGATAGTCGATGTCGGCGGCGAACGACGTCGCTTGCCCCGACGGCAGGTACTTCGCCTTGAAGTCGTTGACGCGCAGGCAGATTGGATGCAGCGACGTGCCGTCGACGGTGTTACCGGCCCGGAACGAGTCGAATGCGGCCGGTGATGCCGAGCAAAACCCGGGCCCGCCGTCGGCGATCACCACGACGTTGCCCTCGTAGCCGAACAGCTTGCCGGCGGCCACCGCGACCAGCAGACCCAGCAGCGAGAAATGGAAGACCAGGTTGCCGAATTCGCGCAGATAGCCTTTCTCGGCCGAGATCTCGATGGTGTCGCCGCGGCGGACGACCGTGCGCCAGCCTCGCAGCCGTTCGGTCATGGTGGTCGCCACGTCATCGGCTTCGCCGGCGAGGGTGGCGACGGCGTGCTTGGGCAGCCGGGTCAGGTTGCGGGGCGCGGGCACCGGCTTCGCGCGCATGCTGCGGGCATGCTCGATCATCCGCGGGGTCAGGCAGCCCAGCAGCGACACGAACAGCAGCGTGTAGATCGCGGTGAACCAGAAACTGCCGAACACGTTGAACGCCTGCACTTTGTCCAGTAGCGGGCCGAGCTTGGGGTGCGCGGCCAGGTACTCATCGACCTTGCCGGCGTTGAGGCTGCGCTGCGGCAGCAGCGCGCCGGGCATCGCACCCAGCGCCAGCAGGAACAGCAGCACCAGCGCGGTGCCCATCGACGTCAGCGCCCGCCAGGTGTTGCGGGCGTAGGCAAGTAGCCGGCTCAAATCGGCAACCTCACATCGGAGACCAACCCGTCGCGCACCCAGGACACGAACTCGTTCCACGCACCGCTGACCAGCGCGACACCCACCGCGATCAGCAGCACGCCGCCGAAGATCTGCAGCGCACGGGAATGGCGTCGCAGCCAGCCGAGCCCGGCGACGGCCGACGCCGATCCAAAAGCCAACAGCACGAACGGGATTCCCAGACCCAGGCAGTAGGCGATCACCAGGACGATCCCGCGAGCCACGCTGGCGCCGTCAGTCGCCGACGCGACCGTGACGACACCGGCCAGCGTCGGTCCCAAGCACGGCGTCCAGCCCAGCGCGAAGACCGCGCCCAGCAGCGGCGCGCCGGCCAGCGTCGACAACGCGCCGCGGCGCGAACCGGACATTGCGTTGCAGCGCCGGCACATACCCGACGAACACCAGGCCCATCACGATGGTGATCACGCCGCCGACCCGTTGCAGCACAACCTGATTGGTGATCAGCGAGGTGGTCAAGCCCAGCACCGCGACCGTGCCGAGCAAAAAGACCACGGTGAACCCCGCGACGAACAACGCCGCCGAGCCGGCCACCCGCCACCGCGCATTCGACGCCGCGTCCTCAGCCTCGTCGACGCCGACCACCGCGGCCAGATAGGACAGGTAGCCCGGCACCAGCGGCACCACGCACGGCGATGCGAACGACACCAGCCCGGCCAGAACCGAGACCGCCAGCGCGAGCACAAGCGGTCCGGCGGTGGCGGTTTCGGTGAATCCGCTCATTGCGGACCCGCTTCGGCGGCGATCCGCTGCACCACCGGCCGCAGATCGTCGGCGAGCACTTCACGCAGAAACACCGCGGCCACCCGGTGGCTGCGGTCCAGCACCAGAGTGGACGGGATGACCGACGTCGGGTATTTGCCGCCGAACGCGATCATGGTGCGCATCGCCGGGTCGTAGATCGACGGGAAGGTCACCTTGCGGTCTTTGACGAAGTCCTGGGCGGCCTCGCGGTTGTTGTCGCGGACGTCGATGCCGAGCATGACCACCCCGCTGTTGCGGGTGACGTCGTAAACCTGCTGCAGTTCCGACGCCTCGGCGCGGCAGGGTCCGCACCACTGGCCCCATACGTTGATCACCACGACCTTGCCGGCGAAGTCGTCGACCGACACGGTTCGCGCCGGGTCCATCAGCTCCGGGCCGGCGATCGGGCCGGGTCGGCCGCGGCTGCTGGGCGGGTCGTAGGCGATGTCGGTTTTGCCTCCGGGAGAGACGAATTCGAAGGTGCCGCCTTGGGCGACCGCGTCGTTACCGGTGGAGCAGCCGGCCAGCAGGCCGGCCACTGCGACGGCGACGAACGCGAGCTTGGTCAAGTGAGTGCCGGCTCGCTGTAGAGCACGTCGACCAGCCGATCACCGTCGTAGACCAGGGAGGTCACCGAACCCACCGCGCATTCGCGCCGGCGCGGGTCGTGCCAGAGCCGTTTGCCGGTCAGCGACAAGCGACAGGTCCACACCGGAAGCTGGTGGCTGACGCACACCGCTTCGTGTCCGGCGGCCCGCGCCCGGGCTTTGTCGACCGCGGTCGTCATGCGAGCCGCGATCTGCTTGTACGGCTCGCCCCACGACGGCCTGAACGGGTTGCGCAGTTGCCACCAGAACCGCGGGTCGCGCCAGGCGCCGTCGCCGGGGCCCACCCGCTTGCCTTCGAAGAAGTTGGCCGACTCGATCAGGTCGGGGTCGGTCTCGACCGTGAGGTTGTGACGGGCGGCGATCGGCGCGGCGGTCTCCTGCGCGCGCTGCAGCGGGGAGGCGATGACAGCGACGATGTCGCGGCCGGCCAGCGCATCGGCCACCGCTTGCGCTTGTCGATTTCCCTTGTCCGACAAGCGGAATCCCGGTAACCGCCCATAGAGCACGCCGTCGGGGTTGTACACCTCGCCGTGGCGGATCAAATGGATACGGGTCTGCTCGGCCATCAGGGCGTGGTCTCCTCGGCTACGGCGGTCGCGGCCCGTTGGGCCGCGAAGGGCAACGCGTCGGCAATCCGGGCGAACGCGGCATCGTCGAGCGCCGCCGAGACGAACCACGCTTCGAAAGCGCTGCAGGGCGGGTACACGCCGCCGTCGAGCAGCGCGTGGAAGAAGGGCGCGAAACGCCAGGTCTCGCTCGCTCGCGCCGACGCGAAGTCGGTCACCGGCGCCTCGCCGAAGAAGACGCTGAGCATGTTGCCGGCTCGCGGGATCTGATGTGGCACACCGGCTTCGGTCAGGGCTAGCGACAGCAGGCCGGCCAGCCGGTCGGCGTTGGCGTCCAGCGCCGCGTAGACCGCGTCATCGGCGGCCCGCAGCGTGGCCAGGCCGGCGGCGACGGCCACCGGGTTACCGGACAGCGTGCCGGCCTGATACACCGGCCCGAGCGGGGCGAGTCGCCGCATCACCTCGGCACGCCCACCGAACGCCGCGGCCGGCAGGCCGCCGCTCATCACCTTGCCGAAGGTGAACAGGTCGGCGTCGACGGGATCGATTCCGTACCAACCACTTCGGCTGACCCGGAATCCGGTCATCACTTCATCGACGATCAGCAGCGCGCCGTGCTGGGCAGTGATCGCCCGCAGCGCGGCGTTGTAGCCCGATGCCGGCGGGACGACGCCCATGTTGCCGGGACTGGCCTCGGTGATCACGGCCGCGATCTGGTCGCCGAACTTCTCGAATGTCTCGCGCACCGCGTCGACGTCGTTGTACGGCAACACAATCGTGTCAGCGGCCGTCGCACCGGTGACCCCGGGCGTGGACGGCAGGCCCAGCGTCGCGACACCGGATCCGGCCTCGGCGAGCAGCGCGTCGACGTGGCCGTGGTAGCAGCCGGAGAACTTGACGATCTTGGACCGGCCGGTGAACCCGCGGGCCAGCCGGACCGCGCTCATGGTGGCCTCGGTGCCGGAATTGACCAGCCGGACCAGCTCTACCGGCGCCACCCGGTCGATGATCTCGCCGGCCAGTTCGCTTTCGGCGGGAGTAGGGGCGCCGAACGACAAACCAGTCCTGGCGGCTTTGGTGACGGCCTCCACCACCGACGGATGCGCGTGGCCGAGGATCATCGGTCCCCACGAGCACACCAGGTCGACATAGCGGTTGCCGTCGGCGTCGGTGAGCCAGTAACCGTTGGCCTCGGTGATGAAGCGGGGAGTTCCACCGACCGCTGTGAACGCCCGTACCGGTGAGTTCACGCCGCCCGGGATGACCGCGCAGGCGTCGTCAAACAGCTTCGACGAGACCTCGGTGCGCGGCGACGATGCGGGCCGTCCAGCGGCCCGAGGAGAAGCCGCGCGATCTTGCCTATGCACGCCCTCCAGTGTCCCAGCCGCGAGGACCGGTTCGACTACAGGGTGTAGTTGTTTGCCCGGCTGACCGGAAGGCCGCTCAGCCGAACACGCCCTGGAGCTCGGCCTCCTCAAGCTCAGCGGCGTGCGGATACTCGTCCTCGGGCAGGGCCTCGAGTGTTGCTGGTCGGCCCAGTCCAGTGGGTCGGCATCGATCGGCAGCGGATCGCTGATGCGGCGACTGATCATGACGGACCTCCCGTTTTCTATGCTGTGGGAACTGAGGCGTGAGCCAGCCCGTCCCAGGTAGGCCCGGCTCGGGCGTGGGCGCGGGGCTACCCACGGCGTGGGTGCCGCGCCGACTGTGCGACCTGGTGACGGGCTGGCCTGTCATTGCTGGGATGACATCACCTCCTTGCGTCAACGTGGTTCAGCTGGCCTGCGGAGGGCTGCGCTGGACGGCACGCACGGGATGCAGCGGCGCGTGCCACCGGTTGTCGTCCTGCATCCAAGACCGGCCAGCCGACCGGGGCCCGCGCAGGGCGCACCCGGCGACTGGGGGTGCCGGCGTCCGACGACTCGAGCTCAGCTGCTCCGCCTCGCACAAGATGGCGTCGACTTCGGCGAACAGCGCGATTTCCTCGGGAACCGTCCACAATTCGTCCCGAGTCCGATCTGCTGGGCTATCGCTGTTCGCCGGCGCCGCAGTGCGCTCCCACGGCGTGTGCGCTGGCTCGATGATCGTCAGCATCTGACCGGCCGATCAAGCGTTGATGACCTGCTGTCGCATGACGGCGGGGAATTGGTCGTCATCCCAGAGAGATGTCGCTGCCTACCAACATGGTTCCCACCTCCACACGTCGATCTCTATCGAACTAGCCAAATGAAATCTGTGTCTGAAGACATACTTTTTATACGACGGGTCCACGGTTCTGGCAAGAGGTCAAGCCGAGATTTTTCGCCGGTTATATCGCCGAGCGTCGGGCCACGATCCGCAGGTCGGGCACTGGCCGCAACAGGCACCCAAGCCTGCGTTCCTCAGCCACAATGGCCGCCACCTTGGCGTCGATCGCCAGCTGTTCGAGTTCACGGCGGCAGAGGTCGGCCAGGATGAGCCCGTTCATCCGGGCGCACCAGCGGACGACCGACTCGTCGTCGCTGGCTTCAGTGCCGGCCAGCAGCAGCGCGTGCAGCCCTTCCAGCTCCGCGGCGGCGAGCGTTGTCAACGGGCAGGGTTCGTTGCTGGTGCCGTCGACGTCGACGCCGGTGGTCACCGACACCAGCCGGACCAGCAGGGCGTCGGACACCGAGGAGGCCCACCGCGCTAGGCCCGGATGGCGCGACCGCGACAGTTGCGCACACACGCCGAGCAACACGGTGGTGGCCTCTTCGGGAAGACCGTCGACGGCGGGATAGGTCATTGTGATTCCTCCTCAAGCTCGTGAGAGGCATTCGGTGCAGACGTCGTTCCGGTTGGGTCGAATACCGAGCGGTTGAGGTGGGCGGCGTCGTAGGGGTTTGATAGCGGTATGCAAATACCTCAAAGGGTGGCCCGGTTCAACCGCCACGTGACCAACCCGATTCAGCGGATATGGGCCGGCTGGGCCCCATCGTTCGGCATCCTCGAGCACGTCGGCCGGCGTTCCGGCAAGCCGTATCGCACCCCGTTGACGGTGTTCAACGCCGAGGTCGACGGCAAGCCCAGCGTGGCGATCCTGCTGACATACGGCCCGGACCGCGACTGGCTGAAGAACCTCAACGCGGCCGGCGGCGGACGGATGCGCCGCCACGGCAAGACCTTCCAGGTCTCCAACCCGCGGACCGTCAGCAAAGAAGAGGCGGCAAACCACGTGCGCGGGGCCGCGCGGCGCGTCTTCGCCCGGCTCCCGTTCGAGCAGGCGGTGCTGCTGACCAAGTCCGAATAGCGACGACTGGACCCGGCGGACGGCGGGTATACGCCCGACCATGCCTCAACCGGGAGTCGCACAACGCCTTGCACGTCGCATCGACCAGCTCTACGTAAGCGATCCGCAGTTCCGTGCTGCAGCGCCGCAGCAGGAGGTCACCGATGCCGCGCACGCCAGCGGGCGGCGGTTGTGGCAGGTGGTCGACGAATACCTCACCGGCTACGCCGACCGGCCGGCACTTGGCCAGCGGGCGTGCGAGGTACAACGGGACAAGACGGCCGTCCGCACGGTCACTTCGTTACTGCCGGCCTTTGAAACCATCAGTTACCGACAGGTACGCGATCGGGCGGCCGCGCTGTCCACCGCGTGGCATTCGGAACTGCGCGGCGGGTTCACTCCCGGGGATTTCATTGGCGTGCTGGGGTTTACCAGCATCGACTACGCCACCATCTATTTGACCTGCCTACGGATGGGTGCGGTGTTCGTGCCGCTGCAAACCAGTTCCAGCGTCGCCCAGCTGGCGCCCATCGTCGCCGAGACAGCCCCGCGGGTTTTCACGGTCAGTCTCGAATCGTTGGATACAGCGGTCGATGTCCTGAGTGACTCCACGTCAGTCGAGCGGTTGGTGGTGTTCGACTATTCCAGTCAGGACGACAAGCAGCGCGAGCGCTTCCAGACGGCGAGTGAACGGCTGGCTGCCGCTGGGCGGGCCATCGAAGTGGTGCCGTTGATCGACGACCTGGATGCCGGGACCGAGATGCCCGTCTCAGCGGCCTATGTTCCGCCTGCCGACGAAAACCCGCTGACCACTTTGATTTACACGTCGGGCAGCACCGGCGCACCAAAAGGCGCCATGTACACCGTCGACATGGTGACGCGGCTCTGGCAGCGCCCGCACAGCCCCTCATTGGACATCGGGAAGGAGATCCCGGCCATCCATTTGCAGTACATGCCGCTGTCGCATGTCTACGGGCTGGAATGGCTGATCTCCACCCTGGCGTCGGGCGGCATCGGATACTTTGCCGCCAGGAGCGACATGTCGACCTTATTCGATGACATCGCGCTGGTCCGGCCGACCGCGTTGAACCTGGTTCCGCGGGTGTGCGACTTGATCTTTCGCCGTTATCGCAAGGAACTCGATCAACGCGGCCGCGCCGACGCGGAGACCGAGGACGCTGTGAAAGCCGAACTACGGCAAGACTTCCTCGGTGGGCGGGTGTGTTCGGCCATGTGTGGAAGCGCCCCGTTATCCAAACAAATGCACGAATTCATGGAGTCCCTACTCGACGTACCCGTTGCCGACGGCTACGGGTCGACCGAGACCGGCGGTGGCATCCTGCGTGACGGCATCGTCCGTCGTCCCCCGGTGATCGAGTACAAGCTCGTGGACGTTCCCGAACTCGGTTACCACACGACCGACCAACCACACCCACGCGGTGAGCTATATATTAAGGCCAGCAACGTTATTCCCGGTTATTTCAAGCATCCTGAGCTCTCGGCGCAGATCTTCGACGAGGACGGTTTCTACAAGACCGGCGACATCATGGCGGAGGTCGGCCCCGACCGGCTGATGTATCTCGACCGCCGCAACAACGTCATCAAGCTGTCGCAGGGCGAGTTCGTGGCCGTGTCACAACTCGAGGCGACCTACGCCAATAGCCCCTACATTCGGCAGATCTACTTGCACGGGAGCAGTGATCAGCCGTTTCTCCTGGCGGTCGTGGTGCCGAACGCCGACGCGATCGGCGACGGTGACGCCCATGCGCTGATCGCCGGCTCGCTGCAGCACATCGCCGCGGAGAATCAGCTCAATTCCTACGAGATTCCGCGCGAATTCCTGATCGAGCCACAACGGTTCACCCGTGAAAACGGATTGCTGTCCGGTGTCGGCAAGCTGCTACGGCCCGCGCTGCGGGCTCACTACGGGCCACGGCTTGAATCGTTGTACGCCGAGATTGCCGCCAGCCAGGAGAACCGGATCGATGAACTACGGGCGGCCGCGCACGAGCTATCCACGATCGACACCGTGCGGCAGGCCGCCGCAGCAACCCTCGGCCTGGAAGCAGCCACCTCGGATGTTTCGGCCGACGTGAAATTCGTTGAACTCGGCGGTGATTCACTGTCCGCATTGTCCTTCGGCTCACTGTTGGAACAGATCTTCCAGGTGGACATTCCGGTGCAGGCCATCGTCAGCCCGACAGCAACGATGGCAGCCATCGCTCGCTATATCGACGGCGAGCTGGATTCCTCGGAATCCTCGCCGGCGCGTCCCACGTTCGCCGCCGTTCACGGCCGGGACGCGACCGTCGCGCGGGCTGACGAGCTCAGCTTGGACAAGTTCGTCGACGCCGACACTTTGGCCGGCGCAAGAACTCTTCCCACAATGACCGGCCGGCCGAACACCGTTCTGCTGACCGGAGCCAACGGTTATCTGGGCCGGTTCTTATGCCTGGAATGGCTCGAGCGGCTGTCCGAAACCGACGGCACACTCATCTGCATCGTGCGCGGCGCCGATCCCGCTGCCGCCCGCCAACGCATCGAAGCGGCGATCGATAGCGGCGACGTGCGGCTGTCCGCCCACTTCCGCGATTTGGCTGCAAAGCATCTCGAAGTTTTGGCCGGTGACCTGGCGGCGGCCAACCTCGGTGTGGACACTGCCACCTGGAACCGACTCGCAGAGTCGGTCGATCTGATCGTTCACGCCGCCGCGATGGTCAACCATGTACTGCCGTACAGCCAACTGTTCGGACCGAACGTGGTCGGCACCGCCGAAATCATCAAACTGGCCCTCACCACGCGGCGTAAGCCGATCAGCTATCTGTCGACGGTCGCGGTGACCGCGCTGCCGGACGGCGGCTTCCTCGGCGAAGACGACGACGTGCGGCAGGCGTCGCCGACGCGGTCGCTGGACACCTCCTATGCCAGTGGTTACGCCACCAGCAAGTGGGCCGGCGAGGTGCTGTTGCGCGAGGTGCACGATTCGCACGACATCCCGGTTTCGGTCTTCCGCTCCGACATGATCCTGGCGCACAGTCACTATTCGGGGCAGGTCAACATCACCGACATGTTCACCCGGCTGATCCTGAGTCTGCTGACCACCGGCATTGCGCCGCAATCGTTCTACCAGCTCGATGCGCAGGGCCGTCGCCAGCGGGCACACTATGACGGGCTTCCGGCCGACTTCACCGCCGAAGCGATCACCACCCTCGGCGGCGACATCGCGACCGCTGCCAAGACATATCGGACCTACAACGTGCTTAACACGCACGACGACGGCGTCTCCCTGGATACTTTCGTCGACTGGCTGATCGCGGGCGGCCACCAGATCGAGCGGATCGACGACTACGGCGAATGGTTCGAACGGTTCGGCGCCGCGATGAGGTCACTACCGGAGAACCAGCGCAAGAACTCGGTACTTCCCCTGCTCGACGCCTATGCGCGCCCGGCGGTGCCGGTGGACGGCGCAGCGATGCCGGCCGAAAAGTTCCGCGCCGCAGTGCAATCGGAGCGGATCGGTGGGACCGGCGAGGTCCCGCACCTGACCAGGGAGCTGATCGACAAGTACGTCGCCGATCTGCACCAGCTCGGACTACTCGGCCCCGCCGCGGAAACTCACGTCGCTTGAGGTGCTGCTGCGCCGTTTGGTGACCCGTTTGGTGATGAAGTACAGCGCGACCGTGACGGCCCAGGACAGCAGGCTCAGCCAGAACTGCACCCGGGCGGTGCTGTCGAACGCCATCTGCACCAGCACGCCGGCGATCCCGGCCACCGTCAGGATCGACAACACCGGGAAGAACCACATCTTGACCCGCAGCTTGTCCGGCGGCGTCTTGCGTCGTAATACGATCTGCGACAACGCAATCAGCAAATAGACGAGCAGAACGATCGCGCCCGACGAGTTGAGCAGGAACCGGAACACGGTGTTCGGCGACACTGCGGCCATGATCACGCACAGGAAGCCCACCACCGACGAACCCACGATCGCGAGGTAGGGCACTCCGCGCCGGCTGACGCTGAGCAGCCGGGCCGGCGCCTCGTGTCGACCGGCGAGCACGAACAGCACCCGTGATGCGCTGTAGAGCCCGGAGTTCAGACACGACAGCACTGCGGTCAGCACCACCGCGTTCATCAGATGGTCGGCGCCCGGGATCCCCATCTGCTTCAACGCCGCGACAAACGGCGATGACCCTGGCTGCACGGAGTTCCACGGCATGACGACCGTCAGCAGAAACACCGATCCGACGAAGAATATCGCGATGCGAGCCGCAACCGCGTTCGTCGCCCGCGCGATGGCACGCTCCGGATCGGCGGTCTCGGCGGCAGCGATGGTGGCGATTTCGGCGCCGACCATCGAGAAGATCACCACGACGATCGCGCCGAAGGCGCCCGACAATCCGTTCGGGAAGAAGCCGCCGTGGGCGTGCAGGTTGGACAGGTCCGCGTGTCGATGCGGCCAGAGCCCGAAGGCGTACATCGAGCCGAGTAGCAGGAAGAGGACGATCGCAGCGACTTTGATTCCGGCGAACCAGAATTCGAACTCACCGTAGGACGACACCGAGAGCAGGTTCGTCACCGTCATCGACACCATCAAGATCAGCGACAGCAGCCACAGCGGCGCGGGAAACCAGTAGGTGATGACCTTCGCTCCGGCGACCGCTTCGAAACCGACGACGATCACCCAGTAGTACCAATACAGCCAGCCCACCGAGAACCCCGCCCAACCACCCAACGCTTCGCGCGCGTAGTCCGCGAACGAACCCGTCGAGGGATTGGCGGTGGCCATCTCCCCGAGCATCCGCATCACCAGGATGATCAGCACGCCGCACAGCGCGTAGGTCAGGGTTGCGGCCGGCCCGGCTTTGCCGATGACGACGCTCGAGCCGACGAAGAACCCGGCGCCGATGATGCCGCCGATGGCGATCATCGTCAGCTGACGCTGCGATAAGCCTTGGCGCAGTTGCGGTGTGGTGACCATCGACAGGTCAGGCCGAGCTCAGAGCCGACCGGCCGGGAACCACGTGCAGAACCGGGATCGGATAGGCGGCGCGCACCCTGTCGACCAAGCCGAGCCGCAGCCACGCCGAGCGGGCTTCGGCGATCACCAACTGGTCGGGCCGGAAGCGTCGCACCGCAGCATCCAGGGCCCGCAGCGGCCGGTAGTCGCCGAGTTCGCCGTCGGCGGACAGTCCGATGTCGCGCATCGCGGTCAGGATGGCATCGAGCCGCTCGTGCGCCGCGGTGACGGTGGCGTCCAGAACGAACACCGGACCGGTGCGCTCGGCCTGGCCGGTGTCGACGGGATTCACCGGCACGCAGATGAAGTACTCGGCGCGCTGCCGGGCGTCGACCCGGCGTAACACCTCGAAAAGCTCACTCGTGGTGACGTTTTTGTTGGCCAGTACCAGTACCCGGTTCGCCTTGCCGCTCGGCGCCGCGGCCGGCTCGTCCTTCACCGGTCCGCGCCGCCAACGCGGCACGAAGTACAGTGCCAACACCACCGCCCAAGACACCAGCCCCAGCCACAGCTCCATCCGGGCATTCGGGTCGAAGGCCATCAGCACCAGCACGCCGACCAGCGCAGCCGCGGTGAGAATCGACAGGCCCGGGAACAACCACATCTTTACCCGTAGCCGCGCGGACGGTGTCCGGCGGCGCAGCACGATCTGCGACAGAGCGATCAACAGATAGACCGAAAGAACAAGCGAACCAGACGATTTCAGCAGGAACGTGAAGACTGCTCCCGGCGCCACCCAGGCCATCAGCACGCACACGAAGCCCACGATCGACGACACCAGGATTGCGGCATAGGGCACGCCGCGACGTCCCACCTTGACCAACGCGATCGGCGCTTCGCCGCGGGCGGCCAGCACGAACAACATCCGCGACGCGGTGTAGAGGCCGGAGTTCAGACACGACAGCACCGCGGTCAGCACCACCGCATTCATGATGTGGCCGGCGGCGGGAATCCCCATCTCCCCCAACGCCGCAACGTAGGGCGAGACGCCTGGGCGCTCGGCATTCCACGGCACGATCACCACGAGCAGGAACACCGAACCCAGATAGAAGATCACGATCCGGACGACCACCGATTTGGTCGCACGCGCCACCGCCCGCCGCGGATTCGCGGTCTCGGCAGCGGCGATGGTGGCCACTTCGGCACCGACCATCGCGCCGATGACCACCGAGACGGCGCCGAAGACTGTGCCGACGCCGTGGGGGAAGAAGCCGCCATGCGCGGTCAGGTTGCTGAAGTCGAGGCCATGCTGCGGCCAGAAGCCCAGAACGAACATCGAGCCCAGCGCCAGGAACGCGACGATCGCGGCGACTTTGATTCCGGCGAACCAGAATTCGAACTCACCGAAGGCGGCGACGGAGAACAGGTTGGTCGCCGTCATCGCGACCATCAGGAGTCCTGACAGCAGCCACAGCGGCGCGCGGATCCAGTAGGACAACACCGCGCCGCCGGCGATCGCTTCGAAGCCGACCACTATGACCCAGAAATACCAATACAACCAACCGACCGAAAAACCCGCCCATCCGCCGAGTGCCTGCCGGGCGTAGTCCGCGAACGAACCGGTCGACGGGTTGGCGGTGGCCATCTCGCCGAGCATCCGCATCACCAGAACCACCAGGACACCGCAGAGCGCGTAGGTGATGAACGCGCCGGGGCCGGTCTCGCCGATGATGACGCCCGAGCCCACGAACAAGCCGGCGCCGATCACGCCGCCGAGCGCGATCATGTTCAGCTGTCGCTGCGAAAGCCCCCGGCGCAGCGGCGCAGCACCGCTCGAATCGTGGGTCTCCGGCATTACGGGACGCTAACACCTACGCGCGCGGCCGCGCTCGATTCATACCGGCACGGCGCGCAGCACGGCGGGCAGGCTGGGCAGGAAATGCGCAGTGGCGAAAGCGCGAATGTCCTCGTCGTCGACCATCGGCTGGCGGGCCGGCAACAGCAACAGCATCGCTGCGTAACGCAAGATGGTGTCGGCCAGCTCGTCGACCGCCTCAGCGCCGATTTGTTCAGCGAACCCGTGCGGGAAGATCACCCGCAGCGCGGCGGCCATCCGCTCGACCGCGGCATCCCAGTGCTGGTCGGCCAGTTCGAGCATCAGGCCGGGCTCGTCGGCGAGCATCCGGGTGAGCACCCGGTGCTGGCGGAACCGCACAATCGACAGCGTGAACGCCTCGACGTAGTAATTTGACTGCGGCCTGCGGCTTTTCAACTCGTCGGCGATGTTGGCAAAAAGGACCGCGTTCTCGCGGTCGATGACCGCGGCGACCAGATCATCGCGGTTGGCGAACCGCCGGTAGATCGTGGTGCGGCTGACACCGGCGCGACGGGCTACGTCGTCGAGGGCCACCCGCCGGAAGCCGTGCTGCTCGAACTCGACGACGGCGGCGTCGAGAATCGCGTTGGTGGCCACGTCAGCCGCGGGCATAGCCCGCTCTGGCAAAGCTGTTGTAGCGCAGACGCATTGGCAGACGGTCCCACAGCATATTGACCGGCCGTGACCGCCATACCGCGGCGAATCGCTGATAGCGGCGTTCCTGGCGCTCGCTCCAGGGCAGACCGAGCAGCGCCCGGGCCCGCGGCGGCATCCCACCCGTGGTGAGGAAAGCGGCCAGCGGGTTGAACACCGGAGCCACCGCCCGCCACACCAACGGCGACATGCCCTTCGGGCAGGGGAATCCTTTAGTCACGTACCCCACACCGTATTTCGCGGTGGGGTGGGCGACCATCACCTGCTCCATCATGTGGTCCCAGTACTTCTCGAACTCCTGGTAGTCCGCGGGCATCGGCCGTTCGCTGACGCCGTAGCGGCGGTACCAGGTCTTCGATTCCAGGTAGATCTGTTCCTTCTCCGCGTCGGTCAGGCGCTTGACGAAGGTGTCGGCGAAGTAGAGCACCTGCTCGAGGAACGTGGCGTGCGCCCAGAAGTAGGTGTCGGGGTCCAGCGCGTGATACCTGTCCGCTTTTCCTTGCCCGGGGGGCATTGCCCCTTTGATCTGATGGTGGAAGTCACGGACCTGCTGCCCGGTGTTGTCGTCGTCGGACCCGTAAACGGTTTTGAAGATCGGCGGCAGCGAACGCTTGATCCGCGCGGAGGTGTCACTGAAGAACACCGAGTGGTCCAGCACGCCCTGCCCAAGCTCGGCCAGCATGTTCTGCAGCACCGCCGGGCGCGGCCCGATCAGGAACATTCTGTTGTCGCCGAAATAGCGCCACACCAACGACTGCGGTCCCAACGGAAGTGCATCGACGGCCTGCCCGGCGGACGACTCACTCAGCTCGGTCATGGGGAACAGTGTTACACATTTTGCACTTTGTACCAACTGCAATGGTCGCGTTGGCAAAATGTGACCGCCGCGTTGTCTACCAATCCGGCGTGCCGCGGTGTGGACCGCTGCTCAGGACGGCAATATTGCGCTCGTGCCTGAGCTCTCCCGCCGTGCCGCGCTGCGCCTGGGTGCCAGTGCCGCTGCGGGCGCCGCGGGAATCTGGACGTTCGGCGCCCTGATCGATCCCGAACAGGTCCCGGCCGATCCCAGCCCGTTCGGGCCCGCGGCTCCGGTGGGCCCGCCCGCGCCGGTAGGGCCGCCTGCGCCACCAGTCGCCGCTCCGCCGCCGATGCCGACCAAGGAGTCCGGCTCGTTCGTCTCAGCGGCCCGCGGCGGCATCGTGACCAACTACATCGTCGCCCGGCCGCCCGGCCAGATCGGGCCGCTGCGCCCGGTGATCGCGTTGCACGGCATACGCGGCAACGCCAAGCAGGTGATGAACTTCGGCGTCGAACAGGTGCTCGCCGATCTGGTCCAAGCGGGCCGGCCGCCGTTCGCGGTGATCGCCGTCGACGGCGGCGACAGCTACTGGCATCGACGGGCCGGCGGTGAGGACGCGGGCTCAATGGTGCTCAACGAGCTGATCCCGATGCTGCCGGCGATGAACATGGACATCACCCGGGTGGGATTCATCGGCTGGTCGATGGGCGCTTACGGCGCAATGCTTCTCGGCGCCCGGCTGGGCCCGGCGCGCACCGCCGGGATCTGCGCCGTCAGCCCGGCGCTGTACCAGTCCTACACCGGCAGCACGCTCGGCGCATTCGACAGCTACGACGACTGGACGCGCAACACCGTCTTCGGATTGCCTGCGCTGTCGACGATTCCGCTCCGGATCGACTGCGGCAACGACGACCAATTCGCCGCGGCCACACATCAGTTCATCGGCCAGCTCCGCACACCGCCGGCGGGCGGATTCACACCCGGCGGACACGACGCGGTGTACTGGCGTCAGCAGCTGCCGGGCGAGCTGGCCTGGCTGGCGTCCTGACCCGACTTGTCTTCAAACTGCCTGAGCCGCAAGCTGTTTGTCACCACCAGCAGCGACGAGCAGGCCATCGCCGCGCCGGAGATCATCGGGTTCAGCCAGCCCAGTGCGGCTACCGGGATAGCCGCCGCGTTGTAGCCGAACGCCCAGAACAAGTTCATCCGGATCGTCCGCAGCGTGCGCGCGGATAGCCGCAGCGCGGTCGGCACGGTCTGCACGTCGGCGCGCATCAGCGTGAGATCGCCGGCGTCGATCGCCGCGTCGGCGCCGCTGCCCATCGCCATGCCGATGTCGGCGACGGCCAACGCCACCGAGTCGTTGACGCCGTCCCCGACCATGGCCACCGTGCGGCCTTGATCCTGCAAATCCTTGATGGCATCGGCCTTTTCGGTCGGCAGCACACCGGCGATCACGTCGTGCGGCGCGATACCCACCTCGTCGGCGATGTGTCTGGCCACCGCCGCGTTGTCGCCGGTGAGCAACATCGGGGTGATGCCCATCGCCTTCAGGGCGGCGATCGCGGCGGCGCTGTCAGGCTTGACCCGGTCGGCGAGCGCGATCACCCCGCGGACCTGTCCGTCCCAGGTCACCTGCACCGCGGTTTGCCGTGCCGCCGGCGGCGCCAGCAGATCGACTCCAGCCAGCGACCCGACGCGCGACACCGCGACTTCGACGCCGTCGACCAAGCCGACGACGCCGGTGCCCGGATCGCTGACGAAGTTCTCGGGTCCGGTTGCCGACATCCAGGCCGCGGTCGCGGGCGGCCGCCACGATCGCCGCGGCCACCGGGTGCTCGGAGGCGGACTCGACCGCCGCCGCCTTCGCAAGCACGACGTCGGGGTCTTCGCCGGGCCGGGCCTCGATGTCGTACACGGCCATCGCGCCGGTGGTCAGCGTCCCGGTTTTGTCGAAGACGACGGTGTCGACGCCCTCGATGGTCTCCAGCAGCTTCGGGTCCTTGATCAGGATGCCCAGCTGCGCGCCGCGGCCGGTGCCGACCAGGATCGCGGTCGGGGTAGCCAGCCCGAGCGCGCACGGGCAGGCGATGATCAGCACCGCGACAGCAGCGGTGAACGCCGACGCGGACGGCTGTCCGGCCAGCAGCCAGCCGGCCATCGTCGCCGCGGAGATCAGCAGTACCGCCGGCACGAAGATCGCGGCGACCCGGTCGGCGGTCCGCTGGACCGGGGCCTTGTTGTTCTGGGCGTCGCTGACCAGCGTGGCCATCCGGGCCAGTTGGGTGTCGGCGCCGACCCTGGTGGCGCGCACCAGCAGCCGGCCGTAGGTGTTCAGCGAGCCACCGACCACGGTGTCGCCGGCCGTCACGTCGACGGGCACGGGCTCGCCGGTCATCGCCGAGGTGTCCAAAGCCGTTGTGCCGTCGACGATGACGCCGTCGGCGGCCACCCGCTCCCCCGGCCGCACCACGACCACGTCGCCGACCTGCAGTTGCGAAACGGGCACCCGCACTTCGTCGCCGTCGCGCAGCACCGCGGCGTCCTTGGCGCCCAGATTCAGCAGCGAGCGCAGCGCCGCCCCGGACGCGCGCTTCGCCCGCGCCTCGGCGTAGTGACCGGCCAGCTGGAACACCGTGACCGCGGCGGCGACTTCGAAGTACACCGGGCCGCCGAAAGGCTGGTACAGCGCACTCGCGCACGCCGCCGTCGACCAGAGGTAAGCGGCCAGCGTGCCCAACGACACCAGGGTGTCCATCGTCGTGGTGCGATGCCGCGCGCCGAGCAGCGCCGCGCGGTGAAACGGGTAGCCGCCCCACGCCACGACGGGTGTGGTCAGCGCCAACGCCAACCACTGCCAGCCGGCGAACTGCCATCCCATCACCATCGACACGGCCACCACCGGAATCGTCAGCACCGTCGAGCCGACCAGCCGGTGCAGCAGCTCGTTCTGCGGCGCGTCGTCGGAGCGCCCCAACGGATCGGTCACCACCGACGCCTGGTAGCCCGTCGACTCCACCGCGCGGATCAAGTCGCCGGGCGACACCGCGGATTCGTGCTGGACGTGAGCGCGCTCGAGCGCGAAGTTCACCGCGGCGCGCACCCCGTCGAGCCGGTTCAACGCACCCTCGATGCGGGCAGCGCAGGACGCGCAGCTCATGCCGCGCAGGTCGAGCTCGGTGGTGGTCATGCCACCGGGGTGCGGACGGCCCGCCGCAGCCGGGCCACGCCCACCACGGCCAGCATGCCGGCGACCGCCGCGAGCAGCAGGGTCACCAGCAGCAGCGACGGGTCATAGACGACCGATGTGGTCGCCGGCTCGTCCTTGAGCACGGGTGCGACGACCACCGTGGAGCGCACCGCCGACCAGCTGGCCGCGCAACCGACCGCCGCGGCGCAGGCCAGCAGCAGTTCGACGACAGCGCGGAGACGGGCCATCACCAGGACGAACTCTCATCGCCGTCGTCGTCGGGCAGCTCGTGGGGCACGACGCGCTCCTCGACCAGCGGGGTCAGCAGGTTGCGCAGATGCCGGTGCCGACGCGCCCACGCCTGGGCGGTGCGGCCGCCGGCTGAGCCGCAGTCCGATGCCGGTGCGGCCCTTGGGCACACCGACCAGCTCGCCGAGCGCGCGGGCGGACTGCCAGCGCTCGACGTCTTTCGGCGTCGTCAGCGGATTGCCGGGTTCCGGGTAGACCTTCACGATCTCGGACACTCTGATCGTCTCGGTGCCCTGCCGCAGGGTCTGCGGGGTCAGCACGACGGAAGTGTGGATGCGCGCCGCTTTGACTTGCAGCGCAACGAAACTCGTCACCACCACCAGGAAAAACAGCGGAACCGAGATCTGCCAGCCGTTGCCGTTGGACTTCTCGATCCACAGCATGATCCCGCCGGAGATCGGACCGGCGAGCAACCAGTACCAGCTGGCACCGACCTCGCGAAAGAGCGGCGCTGCTTCGGTATCGGTGCCGGCAGTCACGTCACCCATCATCCCTGCTGGACCAGCGGTCGAAGTATCTGGGTCATGGTCGGCGCTCACCTGGTGAAGTAGTTGTGCGAGTCGCTGCGGTGCAGCAGGAACATTCCCCCGGCGATCAGCACCGATCCGGTGATGCCGGCGGCGCCGCAGGCGAAGGCCCACACCGGCGGCCAGGTGACGGTGAAGAGCCGGACGCCGACATAGACCACCGTGGCGACCCAAGCGCCGGTCAGAATTGTTCGGGCCCAGCGGTATCCGGCCCGCATCAGGATCAGGAACGTCACCGCGATTGCGCAGAGTGCCGCGACGAACAGCCCGGACCCGATCAGCAGCGGTGTGGGGCCGTGACCGTTCGACGAGCCGACGAGGTCGGCGACATAGCCCACCACCATCAGCGGCAGGGCGACCAACCAGAGCCAGAAGCCGGTGTCGACATCGACCGGCCGAGGCGGCTGTTGGGGAGCTGCCGGCGGACCCGGCTCGACGAATCCACTCACGACAACCAGCCGGCCGCGCCGGCGGCCCAGTAAGTCAGCACGATATCCGCGCCGGCGCGCCGGATGCCGGTCAACGACTCGAGTGCGGCGGCGCGCTCGTCGATCCAGCCGTTGGCGGCGGCCGCGGCGATCATCGCGTACTCCCCTGACACCTGGTAGGCCGCGACGGGCACCGGGGAGATTTCGGCGGCGGCCTTGACCACGTCGAGGTAGCTCATCGCCGGCTTCACCATCACGATGTCGGCGCCCTCGTCGAGGTCGAGCTGCACTTCCCGCAACGCCTCGCGGGCGTTGCCCGGCTCCTGCTGGTATGTACGACGATCGCCGGTCAGGCTGGAGCTCACCGCTTCCCGGAACGGGCCGTAGAACGCCGACGCGAACTTGGCCGCGTAGGCCATGATCACCACGTCGGCGTGGCCGGCAGCGTCCAGCCCGTCGCGGATGGCCGCCACCTGGCCGTCCATCATGCCGCTCGGGCCGACCACGTGAGCGCCCGAATCCGCCTGCGCGACAGCCAATTCCACGTATCGCCTCAACGTCATGTCGTTGTCGACCCGGCCGCGTTCGTCGAGCACACCGCAGTGGCCGTGGTCGGTGAATTCGTCCAGGCAGGTGTCGGCCATCAGCACGGTCGAGTCGCCCAGATCCTTGGTCAGGTCACGCAGCGCGACGTTGAGGATGCCGTCGGGATCCGAGCCCGCCGAACCGGTCGCGTCCTTGTCCTGGGCGCGGGGCACGCCGAACAGCATCAGGCCACCCACCCCGGCGCTCACCGCGTCGGCCGCAGCCGAACGCAACGAGTCGCGGGTGTGTTGCACGACGCCCGGCATCGAGGTGATCGGCGCCGGTTCGTCGATGCCGTCAGCGACGAACATCGGCAACACCAAATGCCTGGGCTCCAGCGAGGTTTGGGCCACCAACCGGCGCAGCGCCGGAGTCGACCGGAGTCGACGCGGACGCTGCCGGGGGTACACGCTGGATGCTCCTAAATTCTCCGGTGGCGACCCGCTGCTCGCGGCTCTCCTGCCGCGCTTGCGATCGCCACTAGCGCCTGCGGCTCTTCTTCCGCGGCGGCGGAAGCGCACCCTCGGCGCGCAGCCGGGCGGCATGCTCGGCCAGCGCCTCGATCAGCGGACCGACCGCGGCGGTTTCGGGTTGCACGTCGACGCGCAGACCGAATTCGGCTGCGGTCTCAGCGGTCTTGGGACCGATGCAGGCGACGATGGTGCGCGCGTGCGGCTTGCCGGCGATGCCGACCAGGTTGCGCACCGTCGAGCTCGAGGTGAAGCACACCGCGTCGAAACCACCGGTCTTGATCATTTCGCGGGTGGCCGCCGGCGGCGGGGCAGCCCGCACGGTCCGGTAGGCGGTGACGTCCTCGATCTCCCAGCCGCGTTCGCGCAGACCCTCGGCCAGCGTCTCGGTGGCGATGTCGGCGCGCGGCAGCAGCACCCGGTTCACCGGGTCGAAAATGCTGTCGTAGTCCGGGAATTCGTCCAGCAGACCCAGCGACGACTGCTCGCCGGAGGGCACCAGCTCGGGGCTGATCCCGAATGCGCGAACCCGGTCCGCGGTCGATTCGCCGACGCAGGCGATCTTCACGCCGGAGAACGCGCGGGCGTCCAGACCGAACTCGCCGAACTTCTCCCACACCGCGCGGACTGCGTTGGTGGAGGTGAACACCACCCACTGGTAGCGGCCGTCGACCAGACCCTTGACCGCGCGCTCCATCTGCGCGGGGCTGCGCGGCGGCTCGACGGCGATGGTCGGCACCTCGATCGGCAGTGCGCCGTGCGCGGTCAGCCGGTCGCTCATCTCACCGGCCTGGTCCTTGGTCCGCGGCACCAGCACGGTCCAGCCGTACAGCGCGCGGCTCTCCCACCAGTTCAGCTTGGCCCGGTTGGCCACCGTCTTGCCGATGGTCACGATCACCGGGGAGGGCGCCACGGCGTCGCTGCCGAGCAGCAGCGTCGAATCGGTCAGCCCGCCCAGCGTCGACTCCACCGAGCGCTGCGCGCAGGTGGTGCCCGACGACGTCACCACGCACGGGGTGGTGTCGGCCAGGCCGTACTCGATCAGTGTGCGCGCCGCGTCGGCCACATGCGACGAGGTGGCCTGCAGGATCAGCGGACCCGGTCCGGCGGCCAGCGCGCCCCAATCCACGTCACCGCGAACGTCGGCGACCGTGTGCGAGGAGCCCAGCGGCAGACCGGCGTAGGTCGGCACCGCGTCGC
Organism: uncultured Actinomycetota bacterium; assembly: GCA_963762535.1. Lineage (GTDB taxonomy): Bacteria > Actinomycetota > Actinomycetes > Mycobacteriales > Mycobacteriaceae > Mycobacterium. The sequence goes on along the minus strand of CAVXKX010000015.1, from coordinate 9,828 downwards.
TGGCGGCCAGGCCCGGCACGATCTCGAAGTGCAGGTGGCTGCGGGCCACCGAGTTCACTTCGGTGATCACCGAGTCCAGCGACAGCGGGTCGCCGGACACCAGCCGGACCACGTCGGCGCCGGTGCGTGCTTCGGCGACCAGCGTCTTGGCCACCTCGGCGGGATCACCCAAAGCGGGCCGGATGTCGGGTCCCACCGACATCACCGCAGCGGGTTGCTTGTCGGTGTCGGCACCCTCGGCGTTTCCGTCGTCCGACGGCGCAGCCGGCTCGGCGGGGGCGGGCCCGGAGACTGGCGGCAAGTCCTTGCCGATCAACGCCAGCACTGGCTCGGGCACGTCGGGATCAATAAACACCAGGGGGGCATTGGCCAGCACCGCCGCGGCCCGCGTCGTCAGCAGGCCCGGGTCGCCGGGACCCGAACCCACGAACATGATGCGGCCGGGCCTCGGCTTACGCCCTCGCGTCGTCATCGTCGCTCCTACTCGTTGTCGCGCTTGGTTACCGCGCGCTCGACATGACTTCCCGTGCGCCCAAGTCGAACAGCTCGGCGGCCACCGAGAGCCCGAGCTCCCGTGCCCGATCCGGACTGCCGATCCCGGACGCGCGGATCACGTCAGATCCGTCGAGCGCCGCCACACAACTGCGCAGCGACAGCTCCTCGAAGATGTGCCCCTCCTCGTCGATGGACTCGACCACTTCCGCGATCGCGCCCACCGGCGCGGAACAACCCGCCTCCAGTTCGGCGAGCAGGGCACGCTCGGCGGTGACGGCCGCGCGGGAGTCGGCGTCGTCCAGCTCTGCCAGCAGTGCCGCCAGCCGGGAATCCCCGGAGCGGCACTCGATGGCGAGGGCTCCTTGAGCCGGCGCCGGCAGCATTTGCACCGGCTCCAGCGTCTCGGTGACGGCGTCGAGACGTCCCAGCCGGGTCAGACCCGCCCGGGCAACCACGATCGCGTCCAAATCGCCATTGCTTACCCTGTTCAACCTGGTGTCTAGGTTGCCTCGTAGGGGGCGAATTTCCAAACCGAGACCCAGTGCTCTAAGCTGCGCGGCCCGTCGCGGCGACGATGTGCCCACAATTGCGCCGTTCGGCAGCTCTCCCAGCACCAACCCGTCGCGGGCCACCAGCGCGTCGCGGGGGTCTTCGCGCGGCGGGATCGCGGCGATGACGAACCGCGGATCGTCGGCGGTCGGCAGATCCTTGTAGGAATGCACCGCCATGTCGACCTGTCCGTCGTCGATGGCTTCCCTTAGGGCGGCGGTGAATACCCCGATGCCGATGTCGGCGATCGGCTCGGACGACCGGTCGCCCTCGGTGCTGATGATCACCAGTTCGGCGTGATGACCGTTGGCCATGCAAGGCATCTCGAATCGCACCGGCCTGGGTGGTGGCCAGCAAGCTGCCACGGGTACCTATCCGGATCACGTCGGCCAAGCGGCTACTCGCCGGAATCTGTTGGTAAAGAAGGCAATTCGCCCGCAGTAGCGACGGCGTCGACAGCGGTCTGGTCGAGCTCGAACAGCTCGCGCAGTGCCTCGGCGTAGCTGTCGCCGCCGGGTGCGCTGGCCAGCTGCTTGATCCGGACGGTCGGTGCGTGCAGCAGCTTGTCGACGACGCGGCGCACGGTGCGGGCCACCTCGTCGCGGTGGGTGGCTTCCAGATCCGGGCAGCCGGTGGTCCAGGCGCAGCAGTTCGGCCTCGACGACGTCGGCGGCGCGCTGGCGCAGCGCGGTCACGGTCGGGGTGACCTCGGCCATCCGCTGTCCGGCCAGGTAGGTGGCGACTTCGGCGGCGACGAGGTGGCGGGCGGCTTCGGCGTCGGCCGCTGCGGCCCTGGCCGACGGCTCGCGCTGCACGCGGTCCATGTCGACCACCCAGACGCCGGGCAGCCCGGCTACCGCCGGGTCGACGTCGCGCGGCATGCCCAGGTCGCAGATCACCAGCGGTGTGTCGTCGCGGCGGCCGGCGGTCAGCGCGTTGTGAACGTCGGCCAGCGACACCACCGGGCGGACGGCGCCGGTGCAGCTGATCACGACGTGGGCGTCGGCCAGCGCGGTGGACAGCTTGTCCAGGCTCAAAGCCACGGCCGGCGTGCCTGATTCGCGGATCTTGCGGGCCAGCCGCTGTGCGCGCGGCAGCGACCGGTTGACGACGTAGACGTTGGCGATGCCGGCCCGGGTCAGGTGACCCGCTGACAGCGACGCCCATCGCTCCGGCGCCGACGACGACGGCCGTCTTGCCCTGCAGGCCTTCGAGCTTGGCGTCGGCCATGCCGAGGGCGACGGAGACCACCGATGCGCCGGCGGCGTCGATGCCGGTTTCGGAATGCACCCGCTTGCCGACCGCCAGCGCGCGCTGGGCCAGCTCGTGCAGGACCCGGCCCACGGTGCGGTTGGCCTCGGCGGCGGCGTAGGCGCGACGGACCTGGCCCGAGCACCTGCTGCTCGCCGACGACGGCTGAGTCCAGGCCGCTGGCGACTGCGAACAGATGCTCGACGGCGGCCTCGCTGTAGCGGACGTAGGCGTATTTAGTGAGGTCGGGCACCGTCATGCCGGACTGGTCGGCGAGCACCTGGCCGATGGCCGACAGGCCGCCGTGGAAGGCGTCGACGACGGCGTAGACCTCGACGCGGTTGCAGGTGGACAGCACCATGGCCTCGGTCACCAGCGGCGACTGCATGATCCGGTCGACGAGCTTGACTTGCTCAGACTCGTCGGTGCTGAGCTGCTCCAAAACGGAGACGGGCGCGCTGCGGTGTGAGACACCGAAGAGCAGGACGCTCATGGGCGAATCACCTGGCCTGCTCCCTTGCTAACACCGGTGAAATGACTACTACCCACCGTAGACGGTTACCTGATGGGCGACCAAATTTGTGGCGGATCACCCATTGGCCAGGTCCTTGCGCAGGCGGGGCTCGTCGAGTTCCCAGTAGCTGTGCTCGCGGCCGTCGAGCAAGACGACCGGCAGCCGGTCGCCGAACTCTGCCCGCAGTGCGGTCTCGCCTCGTGCCGCTTCGGCGTCGACGTCCGTTTTGGTGAGGTCGAAGTCGAGTTCTTCGGCGAGTTTGGTGAGCTGCGCGTAGACGCCGTCGCAGATCGTGCAGCCGGCGCGGGTCAGGAGCTGGACGTGGCGGCGGGGCATGGGTTCAGTGTGTCAGTTGATCGGCCATTTCTGACGCCGGAGTGAATTGTGCCGGGCTGGGCGGATCGTTAGGTTTATCGCCATGGGCGATCCAAGATACTTGCGGTCTAACCCGCAGGCCATGCAGGGAGTTTCGCAGGCATTGTCAGGCGCGGCAACCGATCTCGATAGTCGGCTCAATGAGCTCGATGGCGAGGTCCGCGAGATGCTCGCTGGTTGGCAAGGCGGAGCTGGGTCCGCCTACAGCAAGTCTTGGGAGACGTGGCATCGCGGTGCCGGCGAAGTGCAACGTGGGCTCGTGATTTTGGCGGAGGCAGTCAGGGTCGCCGGTGTCGCCTACAACAACCAGGAGGCTGCGTCGACGCAACGGGTGAGGAGTGTCGGGGATGGCTGACTCGTTCGCGGTGGATACCGACGCGCTGGCCGAGGCGGTGCAGCGTATGCGCGAGTACATCCAGCACAGCGCCAGCGTGGTTGCCGAAGCAAACTCCTTGATGGCTCACCTGCACGAGACCTGGTCGGGACTGGCCGCGACAGCTCATGCCGAAGCGCAACGGCAATGGGAACACGGCGACCAAATGCTGCGAGAAGCGTTGGGGCAGTTGGAAACCGCGGGTAAGACGGCCCACCAAAACTACACCCTGGCGGCGGAGGCGAATACGAAGATGTGGCCGTGAACTAATGCCGAAGCTCGCCGTTGACCCGCAGGCATTGTCGGGTGCCGGAGCGGCGGTGATCTCGGCCGGCGACGGCGTAGCGGCCGCTCTAGGCCCGTTGACGGCTGGATTCGGGGCCAACACCGGCCAGGATTCGGCGGGTGCCGTGTTCGCGCTGAAGTATCAGAATGCGGCGAAATCGCTGCTCCAGACGGTGGCGACTGGGATCAACGCGTGCCGAACCAACGGCTACAAAGTCGAATTGGGCGCGTTCAACTACTCGTGCGCCGATACCTCCTCAACGCTGGGGGGCGGTGCCGCGACGCTGCCGAAGCCGACCGAGCCGGCGAAGTTCGATGCTCCGGAGCCCCCGCGGACCCTCGGACCCGGAGTGCCCGAACCGGCGCTGTGGGCGCTGGTGGAGGCGTTCGTCGGCGACTTGTGGCCCAACGGAAATCCGGCGCAAATGCATATGGCCGCGGGTTGCTGGCGCAGCTTTGGGGCGGCACTCCACGGCGTGAAAAGCCTTCTGACCGGCCCGATGTCAATAGTCGCCGCACAGCAGATGCCTGAGGGCGCAGCGATTCAAAAGGTGTATTCGAAGCTGGGCGACGACATGAGCAAAGCCGCCGACGAATGCGCAAATATCGCCCAGACCCTCGACGATTTCGGCAACACCGTGCAGCAAACTCAGACTGCCATCCGCGATCTATTGCACCGCTTAGGCACAGCGTCGGGTCTGTGGAATGAGGCGAAGCAAATCTTCACCGGCCACGGCCTCGACGAGCTGAAGAAAGTCGTGAACGACATCAAGGTCGTCCTGCATCACTTGGGCGAGGAGGCTCAGGCCCGAGTGCAGGCGCTGCAGCTCGCGGTGCAGATGGGAGACCAGCTGCTACGCGACCTGCAGAAGGACGTACGCGGCGAGCTCGTCAGTGTTTTCGGCCAGGATGTCGGCAACCCGTTGGCCACGCTGTTCGACACCATCACAAACATCGACGAAGGCCTGATCAAAAGCATCGTCATAGCGCCGGCACAGCTAGTCGAGCAGCTCAACCCGATGATCTTCCTTTCCGACCCCAAGGGCGAAGCCGCTGTCTGGGAAGGCACGCTCAAGGGGTTGGGCGAGATGGTGATTTCCGGGATGCCGGGTGGTGATCGTCTGGTAGATACCTTCGACCCCTCATTCCGCACCAACATGACCAAGGCGCTGCTGCATCTCGACGATTGGAGCACAGCCCGGCCCGGGTTGGGAGCCGGAGAAAACGCCGGCGACCTGTTGATGCTCTTTATTCCCGGGCTTGGTGAAGCCGGTGCCGGGGGCAAAGTCGCCGAGGCGGGCGGGGAAGCTGCCCGAGCCGCTGATGCGGCCGGTGATGCCGGCCGAGTCGCTGGCGGGATGGGCAAGGCCGGCGAAGTCGCGGGCGTCGGTCGGGCGCTAAGCGATGTCACGAAGACAACCAGCGGGCTAACCAAGGACTTGGAGGGACTCGGGACAAAGCTCCCCGAAATCGACCCGCCAGTCGGACGCCCGGTTGGATTGCCGCCGACCGAGCCGTCGATCGGGTCGATGCCGCCCCGCGTCGAACCCGCTCCACCGCGCGTCGACCCCACGCCACCCGTCACATCGCGCCCACCGGCTGATCTGCCCGCCGCGCCGCCGCCCGGCACCCCGGTGCGGGCGCCGGCACCGGGGCCGATCGAGCATGCGCCCCCGGTTGCTCCTGCTGAGCCGGCGCCGCCGCCGCACATGCCTGGGTCACCCGGTGGATTGCCCGACGAGCCGGCGCCGGTCGGCGCAGGCGCACCTCACCAGGCTCCCGCGCCTGCGCCGATGCAGGCACCCCCCGCTGCCTCTACACCGGCTGCGCTGCCGCATGATCTCCCTCAGCAGTTGCCCGGACACGGGCCCATGGACGGGCCCGGCCCCGTGGAACATCCCAGCGCCGGCGACCCCGGGCACGGCCCGCACGATCCCGGCGGCCCGAATGGCAGCCACGGTGACGGAACTGGCGATCCACCACACGACCCCTACGAGGCACCGGATCACGGACACGACGGACCGCCGGAGCAGTTACCGAACGAGGACGTCAACAACGACGCCAAACACCCGGGAGCTTCCGCCGAGCCGCATGACCAACTGGCGAACGGCGAGCCGGTCAACGTGGCCACCGGCGAGTACTTCCTCGCGACCGTCGACCTCGACCTTGCCGGCACCCTGCCACTTCGGCTGACCCGTCAGCACCGTTCCCAGTTCCGCCACGGTCTGTGGTTCGGGCCGACCTGGGCTAGCACGTTTGATAGCCGTGCGGTGATCACTGAGTTCGACGTGACCACTATCGATGCCGACGGAACCATGCTCGTTTTCGACCATCCCGCGCCCGGCGTTCCGTCTGGTCCCCGGTACGGCCGAGGCTGGACGTTGCACGCGCAAGAGGCCGGCGGCTATCGGCTTGACAGCCCCGGCGGTGCTCGTAGCTGTCACTTCAACCCACTCCCACAGTTGGAAGGGGCCGATATCGGCGCCGGCGTCCTCATGCTGTCGGCCCTCACCGACAAGAACAGCAACCGAATTGATTTGGCCTACAACGACATCGGTGCACCAGTGCGGGTCGAGCACAGCGGCGGTTACGTCGTCGATGTCGCTAGCAGCGGCGGCCGGATTCGCGGATACACGGTCGCCGGTGTGCCAGTCCGGCGCTTCGACTACAGCGACGGTGATTTGACCTCGGTCGAGAACGCTGTCGGCGCAGTCACTCGATTCAACTATGACGACGCGCATCGAGTGGTGTCGTGGACCGATTCGATCGGCGCCCACTACACCAACACCTACGACGAATCCGGACGCGTGGTCTCCCAGACGGGGACGGACGGGATCTGGAGCGGCACCTTCAGTTATCGCAACGACGATCAGGGTCGCTCCACGGTCTTCGCCGATGCCCTCGGTCGCAAAACGACATACCACTTCGACGCAGATCTACGCCCCACTTCGGTGACCGACCCGGCTGGCCGCAGCACTCGTTCCACCTTCGGCACAGCGCGAGATCCGCTATGGGTCACTGATGCAACAGGCGCTACCACGAGCTATCGCTACGACAATGATCATCGCCTCACCGAACTGACCGATCCCGTTGGACATGTCCTTGCGTTCAAGTACACCGACGAATTGCCTACCCAAACAGTCGGTCCGGACGGCGCGGTGACCCGCTACGAATACGACAGTCGCGGCAACCTCACCGCCGTACACGACGCCGCCGGTGGGATAAAGCGGTGGGAACGCGACGAGTCAGGTGCACTGAGTGCTTACGTCGACCCAGCGGGCCGACGCACGGATATCACCTGTTCCCCCGCCGGCCTCCCGATGGTGATGGTCGACGCGCTGGGCAACCGAACACGTTGCGATTATGATGATTTCGGTCGGCTGCTGTCGGTGACACAGCCCGATGGCAGCGCCACGGCCATGGAATATGATCCCGAAGGCCGGCTCGCCTTTCGATTGACCGCGGACGGCAGCCAAGAGTCATGGGCCTACGACGGCGAAGGCAACTGCGTCGCGTTCACCAACGGGGCCGGCGCCACCACCCGGTGGGAGTATGGATACTACGACCTGGTGACTGCACGCGTCGATGCCGACGGGGGGCGCACAGAATACGGCTATAACGCTGCACGGCAACTGGTTTCCGTTACTAATCCGGCCGGTCTGGTCTGGCGGTTTAGCTATCGCTTAGATGGCCTGCTCGACAGCAAGATCGATTTCAATGGGGCCATCACGACATACAGCTATGACGCTGCGGGTCGATTGGCGTCCCGAACCAACGCCGCCGGACAGACGGTCAGCTACGCGTACGATGTCGCCGGCAACCTAGTCGCAGAAACCTCCAGCGTTGCAGCAGGAGTCAGTGACGATCTTCCCGAAGAGCAGGTCTTATACGAGTACGACGCCACGGGCCGGCGAATCGCGGCCAGCAGCCCGGCGGGGCGACTCGACCTCGCGCGCGATCCGTTGGGTCGGGTGATCCACGAATCGTGGAACGGCCGCACGGTGTTCAGCGATTTCAACGCCGCCGGCGATCTTCTTGAAATCCGTACTCCCAGTGGGCTACCCACGCGGCTGAGCTACGACCAGCGGGGTGCCGCCGAGACGCTGACCGTAGCGGATCGTCCATGTGAGGTGACGACCAATGCCCTTGGCCGGGCAACTAAGTATCGTTACGGGACAGCCGAGGTGGATTCAACTTGGGATGAGATCGGTCGCCTTACCAGCCGATCGGTCGGAGTCGACCAAGCGACCGGCGTCGCCTCGGCGAACTACCATTACCGCGCCGACGGCGGGTTGACCGACGTGGGCCACAGCGGCGTTGGTGCCCCATTGGGCACCATTGCTCGTTACGACAGCGACGTAACCGGCAAGTTGACGGGCAGGACTCTGCCCGACGGATCACGCGAGACATTTCACTTCGACAATTCGCAGAACCTTTCCGCTCGCAGCGATGAACGCTGGCAATACCGCGGAACGCTGCTGATCGACGACGGACGCTCGCGCTACGGCTACGACCGTGCGGGCCGGTTGACCACGGTGAGCGTTCGGCGGCGTGGGCGCAAACCCGATGTGTGGCAGTACAAGTGGGATGCATGGGACCGTTTGCGCGTCCTCGTCACCCCGGACGGCACGACATTCCGCTACACCTATGACCCGCTGGGTCGCCGGGTAGCCAAAGAAGGATCCGACGGTAGTCGCACTGATTTCTGCTGGTCGGCCATGCGCATGGTCGAGGAGGTGGCGGTCGCTGCTGACGCGACCAGGCGGGTGACCTCGTGGTCGTATCTTCCCGGCGAGTTAACCCCGCAGATCCAGGTTTCGCAGCACGACGTCGACCGCGAGTTCTTCGCGCTCGTCACCGACCAGATTGGCGCCCCCGTCGCTTTGCTCGATCCCCGCAGCGGGACCCTGCCGGGCCAAGCGCGCACCAGTGCGTGGGGGCTGGCCGAATGGCGGGGAGTCTCGACGCCGTGGCGATTCCCCGGGCAATACCACGACGAGGAATCCGGGCTGCACTACAACTTTCACCGCTACTACGACCCGAGCGCCGGGCGCTACATCTCGCCGGACCCTTTAGGTTTGGCGCCCGCACCCAACCCGTACAGCTATCCGACGAACCCCACGGGGTGGGTGGACCCACTCGGGCTCAATCCGTGTCAGGGCGGACTGTCCGGGGATCAGACCATTCACCACTACGGACCCCATGAAAGTGGTCCGCTGGATGCGGACCGGGCCTTGGTGGACAGCTTCCGCAGCGGCACGTACACCGAAAAGGTTACGACGCAACCGATGACGCTGTATCGCGCCTATACAGAAGGGGCCTTCCCGCTCGGGGGGTTCTGGTCCCGGGACATGCCGATGGGGCCATTGCAGACCGTCATGGACAGCGCACTCAACCCTGCCTGGGGAAACCAAGCCACCGCGGTCAGTAAGATCGAAGTTCCTGCGGGTACTACATTCTTCGAGGGCATAGTCGGCCCGCAACCCATCGCGAACGGCGGGATCCTGTTGGGAGGCGGCGACCAAATCGTGTTCGAACCAGACTTCAGGATTCCCATGGACTGGCTTCGCTGATGGATTTGGAGTCTCTCTCTGCGCTTATCAAGGCGTTCTTCGACGTCTACCAGGAACTCACCGTGGTGGGGATCGTCCTGCCGACCGGCTGGTTCGGCAGACCCTACGACAACTACTACACCCTCAAATCGGTCGACATTGATCCCGACGGAGACGGCCTGTGCCTCGACTTAAGCTATGACTGGCGTCTTTTCATCAAACCGCTCAGCGCCGAATTGAGCGAGAGCAAGCGAGAGCTGACGGTCAGAGTCGAATCGGGAGAAATGCTGGCGAGCACGATCAAACAGCGTTTCGGATCCGGCGAGGTCGTGTTTTGTGTGCACAAAGGCAAATACAGCGACGCCGCGTTGGCGGCCAACGGCAAATTGCTGCAGCCCTTCATGCAGTGACGAGATCGCCGGCAGTCAAGGCCG
>CAVXKX010000014.1:0-272245 GCA_963762535.1 uncultured Actinomycetota bacterium | reverse complement strand
ACTGTGATGAGAAGGGTACCAGGCTTTGTAACTTTTTCCGCCAATGTTTGATAGATATGTTAATCGCCGGCCGGAGTCATGTGCTGATCGATTTTCCGCGCGGAGCGGACGCGGCTGGTCAATCGGGCAGAAGAAGACGCCGCGGGCTTGTCGCGGGCGTATCTGGTTCGTTATGAAGCGGAAGATCTGATCAACTGGAGCACGGACGAGCGCGGCGAATACGAATGGGTCGTGTTACGGCAGTCGGTTCGCCGGCAGCCGAGCGTAGACTCTCCGGAAATCGTCGAGGAGACGTATTGGTACTACTTCGATCAGCACGGATTATCGAATTTACCGGCGTACCGGGCGCGGGCAGCAGGCTTCGGAGATCCTTCTGGTGAGCGAAGGGGCACACGCGCTAACCCGACAGAGGCGAGTGCCTTTGATGACGGTTGAGTTGAGTCAGGGCTTGTGGCTGATGAATAAGGCAGCTCACCTGCAATTGGAACACTTCAATAAGTCGAACGCGCTGGGCTGGGCAATTACGATGGGCCTGTTCGCAATGCCGGTAATTTATTCGGACCGCGAATGGAACCAGATTGTCGGTGAGAGTTACTACATACAACTCGGCCCGACAGATAGATTCGGCTGGACGGAGCCTGACGGCAAGGTGTATCAGATTGCCGCGAGAATCTAGAAACACTGAAAGAAGAGATCTACCGAGTTTGTTATCTGTCGCAAGCTTCGGGCGAGATGACGGCGGGTCATGCGCAATCGGCCATGAGCAAACAGATGGACTTCACCATTACGCAGGAAGTGCTGCGGGCTTATGGGGCGGCAATCAAGGACTTTCATCAAACGCCTACTGAGCGCGGTTAGCGATGCGCGGGAAGATCATGTCGTGATTACGGTATCGGGCTTGGATGAGCTCGATATCACCGATTTCGGAACCGAGTTGCAGGACGCGACGAATCTGCTGCGGGCTCGGGGATCGAATCACCGACTTTGAAGAGACAGATATACCAGAGGCTTGCGTTTAAGTATCTGAGCGATGGTCGCCAAGAGACTAAGGATCAGATTGCACGGGAAATTGACGGGCAAGTAATGAGTTAGCCAAGAGAGGAAGATATCATGATCAGATCTACGAACAGCACGATGATAAAAAAGACAATCACGCCGGTTGCCGATGTGCGGGAAGTGGTTCGACAGGCCATTGAGGAATTTATTCGCGCCGAGCACAGGAAGGCGGAACCGGCCTATAAAGCAGAATTACAGGACGAGCGAAAACGCCGCGAAAGTCTCGAGGGGCGACTGAGTCAGCTAATCGAGGAGAACCAGAGCGGCGCGCGCGCAGGCCGAGGAAGCGGATAGGAATTCTCAGATTCGCAGCGAATTGCAGCGACTCGGAGTTGCGAAGATAGACCTCGCATTTCGGGCGATCAAGGACGAGGATCGTGCGCGCAGAGGACGGCCGCTTGCAAGCCCGGGGACCGGAGAGCAAAAGCTTAACAGAGTATCTTGCGAGTTTTGTTGCACGAGATAATCCAGAGCTCCTGCCAGCCAGAATCGCCGGCGGAAGCGGAGCACAAACACCGTCTCGAAACTCTGCACAGGGGACGCCTTCCGGTATCGAGATCGATAAGATCAAGCCCGGAATGAGTTCAAGGAAAAGTGGCGCGAGTGCGCCAGGAGATTTGCCCGACTGGCATCTCAAGCGTTACGAGGCGCCAATTAGTAACACACGGCGGCCCAGGAGCACGTTGCCGGGCACGCAGTTCGCAGGATAAGACTGCGCTTGTAAGTAGGAATTAAACAACGGCACAATGCGTTGTGACTTTTATATTCAGAGAATTATGTCAATAATTACATCCGCCAATCTGGCGAATGCGATCGTCAAGCTTGTCGCTGCCGACGCGTTGCCAGCCCTGATGGGAAACCTCATCATGGGTAACTTGGTCAATCGCGATTACGGGCAGCTCTGGCGCGTGCGCGACGCATCAACGGGTTCCGGTATCGAGACGGCCGACGACGATCTCGGATTGTCGGTGGCGCGCCGGGTCCACACGGGCACGATCAACATCAACTATTTCAATGTCGAGGTCGCCCGGCCATTCCGGCGGTTACAAGTGCTCGGGTATCGGACGCGAGAACGGGCCGGAGGCCCTCAACGCTTATCTCGAGTACAAGTCGATCGGGATTCAGTCCCAGCCTTAGTCACTACAACCACAGGATCGCCATGCCACTGCAGGAACACCATCAGATAATCTCCGTCGACGACCACCTGATCGAGCACCCGCGTGTCTGGCAGGATCGACTTCCGGAGAAGTACCGCGAATCCGGCCCACGGATCGTGGAGGTCGACGGCAACCATCTGTGGACCTACGACGATCAAATCTTCCCGACGCTGGGGCTGAACGCCGTCGCGGGAAAACCGCGACAGGAATGGGGAATGGACCCGCTCCGCTACGAGGACACGATCCCGGGCTGTTACGACCCTGCCGCTCGGGTAAAGGACATGGACCTCGATGGCGTTCAGGCCGCGCTGTGCTTTCCGTCGTTCCCGGGCTTCGGCGGCGGAAATTTCTTCCGCGCCAAGGATAAGGAAGTGGCCCTGCTGTGCCTCAAGGCGTGGGACGACTTCTATATCGACGAATGGTGCGGTACCGCCCCGGACCGATTCATCCCGATGTCCATCCTGCCCGTTTGGGACATCGACTTGACCTGCACGGAGGCAGAACGTGTCATCGCCAAAGGGGCACGCACATTTTCGTTCCCCGACAGCCCCCAGCCCCTCGGACTTCCGTCGTTCTACACCAAGCATTGGGATCCGTTGTGGCAGATCTGCTCCGACGCCGAGGTACCGGTTTCCTTGCACTTCGGATCGGGGTCCTACGTGCCCGGCTTCCCATTCCAGAAGGTAGAGCAAGGACCCGAAGTGCTGGATCAGGGCGTACCCTTCGTGGTGGCGATGATCCTGTACTCGTCCAACCTGATGTGGACCACCGTCGATCTGCTGTTCTCGGGCGCCCTGCAACGGTTCCCGAAACTTCAGTTCTCACTCGCCGAGGGTGGCATCGGATGGATTCCCTACCTTCTCGAGCGCTGTGACTACGGCTGGGAGCGTCACCGGTACTACCAAGATATTGATTTCGATGCCCGACCCAGCGACCTTTTCCGCCAACACTTTTACGGCTGCTTCATCGACGACGAGCATGGACTGGAAAACCGACACAAGGTCGGCATCGACAACATCACCCTTGAGGTGGACTATCCACACTCCGACTCGAACTGGCCGAACAGCCGCAAGCGCGCTGCCGAGATGCTAGCGCACGTCCCCGACGATGAGGTCGAGAAAATCGTCGAAACCAACGCGCGCCGAATGCTGCGATTCCCTCGGTGATGCGTGGGCGACACGGCTTGGGCGCGGTGATGGGTCGCTCAGGGCACCGATGGTCGTGGCCGGTCCGATTGCGCTGCAAGTCGTTCCAGTCGCCTTGCTGCGATGCGCATCATGACCTTGATTTGGATGATCAGCCAGGCACGCATGACAGGTGATGGCAAATACGAGTCGATCGCCATCGTCCAGGTGGCCGTGGTGGACTGCGGTGAGTTGGTCACCGCAGCGAACGTCCATTCCTCGAGGAACGCCTTCATCAGCGGCATACCGCCCGTGTCGACGCGGAAAGCGAAGCGTTGATTGTGTTCGAAAGCCAGCACCGTCTCGGCGATCGTCGTCCCAAAGGCGTGCATCTCGCGCTGGCTGCCTACGCCGGACGGCATCGGAGTGAGCCATCTACTCGCCTCGTTGAAGCCGGGGCACCACTTTCCCCAACTCGCGGGATCGGTTGCCACCGCTGCGAATACATCACCAACGGAGGCGTTGATGACGCACACTTGACTGACTCGGACGGGAGAGCGGTCAAGAAATTCGAGTCCAACGGAATCGAGCTGATTCATAGGTTCCTCTCAGGGCATAAGCTCTCAGGAAGAAAGCCACAGGCCTAATTGATCTCTGCAGCTTCCTTGGCGGAGGTGTGACCAGCGTGACATTCCCGCCTGCGAGCTGTCAATATTAGATACCGTATGCCACACGACACGCAGGAAGGATCTGCCGCGACACCCCTGGGGCGCGGTCAGCGGCGCACGAAACCAAAGCGGCTCTGCGATCTTGGCGGTCGTAAACTCTGACGGAGTCGACGACTACGACGGCGGCGACCAACGTAGGCCCGAACGCGTTGCGCCACCGTGCTAGCGCGCCCCCCAAGCGATCACAGGAGAACTGGCGTGACAAAGCCCTCCTCACGTGGTTCGAGAAGCCGCCGCAAAGGTGGCGTCCCCCGCTCGCTCACACAATCTCAGATCGTCGAAGCTGCTCTGGAGCTCACCTGCGCGAACGGCCTCGACGGGCTCACAATGAACACCCTGGCCACCCGTCTCGGCGTGGGCGTGATGACCATTTACTCCTATTTCCGCGGGCGCGACGAGCTTCTCGACGCGATGGCTAATCGTGCAGCAGCAGACCTCTATGCCAACCATCGTGACTCGACCGACCAGCCGTGGGACGTCGAACTTCGCGTTCATTACCGCGCCCTCCGCGAGAGCCTGAGGAGTAACCCATCGTTGGCCGATCTCCTTTTCTTTCGCGGACAAGTACTGGCCGCCAACGCTGAACAGCTCGAGCAGATCGCCGAGCACATGCGCCGCCACATTGCGTCCATGATCCATGGAGGCATCGAGCCAGCCCTCGCGATGCGCGTATTCCTTGGAATGTCGTTCTTCACGTTGGCGTCGGCGCTAAGAGACGAAGACTTTATTGCACCGACCGCGTTGCCGGATCGGCTCCAAGCAATGGTCGGCGAGACGATGGATGCCCGCCAGATTCTCAGCGATGCGCGATTCGGCTCCGATGCGGAATTCGAGACGCTATTGGACCTGCTCCTACGCGGGCTTAAGAGCACGGTCGACGACAACGAGACGGCAACATAAGCAATTCGACGACGTTCGCCGCCTTCCGGGCGCGAAGTCTCTCGACTCGCTGACTGGTTGCGTTTGAGCAGGTCTGAGTCGGACCTCCCGGAACGCCATGACGCGACGTCGGAAGCTGCCGGTCCCGGCGCGCGGGATGTAGGGACTCGGGAAGGAATTGCGGGAGTCGTTCCGCGGATGGGTGCGCGCATCGTATCGACTGTCATGTGGGAGGCCCTGGAAATGGAGTTGATCGACCATCCCGTCAGAAATGCCACATAGGCACCCCGGCCGATTAACCGGGTCGGCGAACCGTGCCGAGGCCGCCACGTCGAGGATCTGTTCGTCGAGCCGACCGTCTGCGGCACCGAGCAGTTCATGGTCGTCATCGCCGGCAGCGCCGCCGTCGGCTCTCACGAGTACGTCCGCGGCGACATGCGTGTACAAGCCACCGACGAACCGATGGCTGCGATCGTCGCGGGTTCCAACAGCTGCCAGCTGGCGATCGTCGTCGCCGACCGCCGGCACCAGCCGTTGGCGGCCGAGATGGTCTAGATTCGCGCACCTACTCGCCACGGAATCTGCACCACACGAGGCCGCGGATGATCTCGGCCTGCGGGATATCCTCCACCGCAATCAATCCCGCGGGCGCACGGCAGACCCAGTCGATGGTGTTGACGGCGCGCGCCGCAGTGGAGACACATCCCGCCTCGGTGACGTCGAGCGGCGGTTGCGAAACGTGCGTGTTCAGCTCGACACGCGGTTCGCCCTCGACCACCACGCGGTGTACGCCGGACTTGCCGTCGGCGGGTACTCCCACTGTGGCGCGGCCGCTGCGGTGAGCCGGGTGATGTGCTCCATCGTGATCAGCGGAGCCCCGTCGCGCACACCCTCCACGGCAAAACGAACCGCGGCCATCCCGCCGGGCTCCACCGTGCACATCTTGCACTCGATCCGTTTATCGGTGTACCAGGGCTCGATATGCTGGCGTACATCGTCGAGTTCGACGCCGAGCTGGGCGGCGAGATTACGCACCTGTCCGCCCCACATCGTGGTCAGCACACCCGGCTGGAAGAACAAGGGTTGCTCGTCGTCGGGCCACCAACCACTACATCGAGCTCGCTACGATGTTGATGCCCGCGGCGAGGAATTTCGACATCTGTTCGATGGCTTCCAGCGGCCGCGTCTCGGCCTGCGCCGTATAGACCACGCAGTCCGGATTCAGCGCTATCAGTGCATCAATGTCGTCCGTCGCGACGATGTCGGTCGGCTCGGTCAACCCGCAAAGATCTGCCGCGTCTCGCCCGACCTTGTAGGGACTCGCGGCGTGCACGCCGACGAGCTCGAGATCCGGCCTGCCGATGATCGCGCGCAACGAATGCTGTCCCACGTTGCCGGTAGAGAACTGGACTACTTTGCGCATTCAGTCCTCTCGAGAAGGTCTGTGAGATGCGGGCGCTCGGGTCGCGCCCGATTGCTGCCCCACCTGCTAGCTGACCGCTCCAGCGATCTTCAGTTCGATGATCTCTTCATCGGAGCGGCCGAGTTCGCGCAGGATGTCGTCGGTGTGCTCGGCGAACAGTGGCGCCCGGGTTAGCTGCGGCGGAGTCCGGTCGAACTGCACCGGGCTTCCCACCAATCGACGCGGCACACCCTCCGCATCCGTGACCTCGCAGATCTGGCCGAGCGCCCGCAGCGTCGGATCGTTGCCCACCTCCCAGTCGTTCTGGACAACGGACCACTGACCCTCCATTCCGGTAAAGGCGTGCACCCACTCGTCTTTCGTCCGTCCAGCGATGATGTGCGCGACGATATCGCTGGCCTCCAGCGCGTTGGCCATGATCTTTTCAGCGGAGTCGAAACGCTCGTCGGTCGCCAACTCCTCGCGCCCGACGGCGCGACAGAACTCCGGCCAGTATCGCCCCGGCTGCAGCATCGTCAACATCAGCCACCGATCGTCGGCGGTCCGGTAGGCCGCCGCCAAAGGGTTGCTGGCTGAACCATGCTTGGGCGCCACCACTTTCGGCAGCGGTCCGCCCGCCATGAGCGAGAGGTTCGTCTTGAACTGCGTCGCCCACGCGCCGACTCCGAGCAGCGACACGTCGACGACGGAGGGTTGCCCGGTCTGGCCGCGGGCGAACAACGCAGCAGCGACACCGCCAGCGATGGTCATTCCACCTATCGAATCGCCGTAGGCGCCGGTGGGCATGCCGATGAACGCATCGGAGCCCGGTGGTGTCACCGCGTCGCCGCTGCCACCCCGTGCCCAGTACGCCGTGCTGTCGTAGCCTCCCTTGTCGGCTTCTGGACCGGTGTAGCCAAAACCTGTGCCCAGCGTATAAATAATGTCTGGGTTCACCGCCTGAATGTCAGCGACGTCGATGCCGAGTTTCGCCCGCGCCTGTGGCAAAAAATTCGTCAGGAACACGTCGCTGGCGCGGACCAACTCGTGCAGAACCGACATGGCCTCCGGCTTATCCAGCGCCAATCCGATACTGCGTTTGCCCCGGTTTGGGCCTTCCATGATCGGCACGAATGACGAGCCCTTGACGACGGTGTCCAGACCCAGCACCTTCACCAAACCGCGCTGGGCATCACCGGTTTCGGGGTGCTCGACCTTGATGACGTCCGCTCCCCAGTCCGCCAGGACCGCACCGGCAGCCGGCACAAAGGTGAATTGAGCGACCTCCAGAACACGGATACCTTCCATCGGTTTTGGGGGCATAGCCGAAACCTCGCTATCTGTGTGCCTACTCTGAGCAGCTGGATGACCGTGACTACTGGCGAATGATGAGCCCGTGTCGGTGCCACAATGGGGGTGGAGCTGAGTCGGTTTCCGCCGTCAGTCGGGGTAGCCGATGGTTCTGATATTCAGGTATTCGTCGAATCCATCTGTGCCGCCCTGTCGGCCCCAGCCGCTCATCTTGCAGCCGCCGAACGGCCCGTCGGCGCCGTAAGCCATACCACCGTTGACAGACATGATTCCGGATCGGATTCGCCGGGCCACCTTCATGGCTCGCTCCTGCGATGCGGACGCCACGCCACCGGCTAGGCCATACTTGCTGTCGTTCGCGATCCGCACCGCGTCATCCTCGTCGTCGTACGGGATGGCGCAGAGCACCGGTCCGAAGATCTCCTCGCGGGCGACGGTCATGTCGTTATCCACATCGGCCAGAAGCGTTGGCGCGACGTAGTAGCCTCGCTCCAGGTGTTCCGGCCTGCCTCCACCGGTAACCACGCGGGCGCCCTCAGCCTTGCCCTTCTCGATGTATTCGAGGACTATCCCCAATTGGCGGCGGTTGACCAGCGGGCCCGAAACCGTCTGCGGGTCAGTGGGATCGCCGTAAGGCACCTGCCCTACGGCGGCACCGAGGATTTCTACCGCCTCCTTGTAGCGCGAGCGCGGGAGCAGCACCCGGGTGTTGATCACACAGCCCTGCCCCGCATGCACGGAGCCCACGAACGCGGCCTGCTGCAGCACCGTGTCCAGGTCCGCGTCGTCGAGCA
This sequence comes from uncultured Actinomycetota bacterium, assembly GCA_963762535.1. Lineage (GTDB taxonomy): Bacteria > Actinomycetota > Actinomycetes > Mycobacteriales > Mycobacteriaceae > Mycobacterium. Next base: position 263,794 of record CAVXKX010000014.1, on the reverse strand, counting down.
CGATCAGCGCCGACTTTCCGCCCAACTCGAGGAACGTTCGCTTCAGCGTGTCGGTCGCTAGCCGCGCAATCCGCTGTCCAACCCTGGTTGAGCCGGTGAAGGAAACCATATCCACCCGCGAATCGGTCACCAGCCGTTCGGCCACCGCGTTGTCCGACGTCGGTACTACGTTGAGCACACCGGGGGGCATGTCGGTGCGTTCGACGGCAAGCCGTCCTAAGCGGGTGGCGTTCCACGGCGTGTCCGGCGCCGGCTTCAGCACGACCGTGTTCCCCGCCGCGAGAGCCGGGCCGAGCTTGTTCAGGGTGACCTCGAACGGAAAGTTCCATGGAGCGATGGCGGCGACCACGCCCACCGGTTCGCGCCAAACCACGCGGTGGCTGGGCGCGAAGAAGTTGGTGTCGGGAAGCGGGCGCTCCCACTCGAAGGTGTCCATCATCGCGATCGGCGTCTTAAGCGCTTCCGCCAGTGGCCATTCCAGTTGGGCGATGTATGTGATCGAGACGGGGGAACCCACCTCGGCCACGAGTTCTGCGCGCAACGCCTCCTTCTCGTCCTCGAGGGCTTGCTGAAGCTGGCTCAGGCACCGCTTGCGCAGCTCTCGGTCGGTGGCCCAAGACGATTCGTCGAAGGCTCTCCGTGCTGCGGCGATGGCGCGGTCCATGTCATCGTCGGTTGCATCCGCGGTCTGCCCAAGCACTTCCTCGGTGGCGGGATTGATGTTGTCGTAGAGTCTGCCTGAGCTGGCCGGGGTTAAGCTGCCGTCGATGAGCATCCGGCTCTCGCCGGTCAAGATCGCGGTCATGCGTGCCTCCGAGTGTCAGTTGCTGGTGAGGCGCACAAGCTGCCCAAGAACCACATACGACGCGGATTCCTTCCGTCGGCTTTGGGTCCCGTGGGTAACCCCCTGCTGGTTAGCCGACGCTACGGGAGCAAGAATGTCACTTGAATGTCGATGGTCAAGGCGCGATGGCTACGAGGTTCCGACCCGGAGGCCGCACTTCACCCTCGTCGATCGGGTCATCGCGCCAGCGCCGGCCATCGAGGACCCCGCCCAGAATCAGCAACAAGGGCGCTCCCTCCCTGGGACTTCATCCGGGAGTCGATCGAGCACCGCACGATGCGGCTGGAGAACACAGCTCGACCGGTACAGCCACCACCGCCCGCACCCCGTCATAAACTGCCTCTCCCGGTCCAGGACGAGATCGCCTACTGTCTTTGCCAGTGGCTCGAGGTAGGGCGACGGCTTACTCGATTGCCGAGAAATTACTGTGCCGGGGTTCGGGCGGTCAGCCGAGGTAAGAGCCTGTATGCGTTGTCGTGCATGACCTGCGCGAGCATTTCAGGCCGAGCTTCGAAGTACGTGTCTACGTTGTGGGTAAACCAACTTACGGTTTGCGGGTTGGCGGCAGGGAAGTCGGTGCCAAACAGAATGTGGTCTGGCTCAACGAAGTTCTCGAGTGCCACCAGATTGGTCTCGAACCCTGATAGGGCGGTCTCGTAGTAGAACGTCCGGAAGTCGGCGAGGATTTCATCCGGACTCAGTTCGCAGTCGAGATGGAACGCGCCCAACGCGGCGACGCGAGCAGCGAGAACTGGCGTGCTGCCGCCCGAATGGGAGAGGATGATCTTCACGTTCGGATACTGCCGTTTGCGTCCGCTGGTCACCAGATCAGCTGCGCCTTTGTAGGTTTCGTTCGGAGTTTCACTGACCGGGGTAGGCAAGAACTTACTCGGGGCCCGGTTGCTACCTGGTGTCTGCTCACCGTGCAGGAACACCAGCGCGCGGCGACGGTCGAGTTCGGCCCACAGCGGTTCGAAGATCGGGTCGCCCAGGGATCGGGCCTGATCCCCGACGCCGTAGACGTTGGTCAGGGTGATTCCGTCAGCCCCCAACACATCGAGCGCATACGTCAGCTCTTCCAGCGCGGCGTCGGTGTCCGTCGGGGTAGGAAGATGAGCAAACAGACCGAACCGTCCTGGGTAGTCGTCGGCTGCCTGACGGCACAATGTATTCAACTCGCGGGCGAAGTGACGCCGCTTGTTCTCCGGGAGCCGTGATTCCACGTCGTTGGGTATGGACAAGATCGCAGTATCGATCTGCAGCTTATCCATGAACTCCACACTGACCTGCGGTGTCCAACCGCCCTCGTCCTTGCGGAACTTCCAGCCGGCCGTGGAGCCGAACAGTCCCAGGTGCAGCTGTGGCTGAAGTTGCGTGAACAGATCGATACCGCCCGGCTGTAGTCGTCGGTCGTCGCCAGTCAACCCAATACATCAACTCTCAATACTGAAGCTGATGTTGATTTCTTCCGGTGAGCCGAGCTCCGGAGCGTTGCAGCCTCGAACGCAGCTCCGACCAAACTAGTCTATGTTCTTACGCCCGCTTGCACGTCGCCGTCGACCCACACCTCGGCACTCGTGGAATTTCTAGTCCTGCCGTGAAACCGGGCGTCCACTGAGTGTGAGCATGCTGGTCGGCATGAAATGGTGGTGAAAATCGATGCGGCCGGGCTTGGTTCTGATGTCGTCAGTCATACCCACACTCAACCCGCAATAGTTGATATTTGTCAATAGATTATCGGAGTGATTAGATTTTCTCTCATGGGTGACACACCGACGCCTCCGGAGCTGCAGCTCCTCGACGCGCTCTACCGACTCAATCAAATCTGGTCGTGGCTGACGCACCGCGTGCACGTCGCCGCACCGCACACCGTCGATCGTGGCGGTCAGTGCTGCATGACCTTCTGGTGCTGCGCACGGTCATCGAACTGGGCGTCGATAGCCCCAAGCGATCTCGTAAGCGATCCGTTGGACTCAACCCGTCCGTTCTCAGTTGGGCATTGTCCAAGCTTGCCGACTCGGGCCTGGTGACTCGCCGTCGATCGCCGCGCTCGCGCCGGTCACGGATCATTGACGGACAAGGGTGTGCAGACCACTGATGACATCGGGGCGCAGATTCGACCCGGTCTGGCTCAGCGACTTCGCCTCCTGACCCCTGACCGGATTCGGATCCTGTTGGAAAGCCTCGAAATCCTGTGCGGGGACACGGTCGGCTGAACCGAAGCAGGGTCCTACGATGCCCTGGACAACTGCCCCCGACGTCACCGTGGCGATGCGCTGCTCGCGGGAGATCCGATCCGGTGTTGTCGAGGACGACGCGCGGTCGGGTCAACCACCTTCAGGTTGGGCATCTCGCGCCTCTCGGTCGAACAGACGTGACTACGACCATATGGCCGCGCCATGCTTGATGGACATCGCGGCAGGCGGCCGCCGCCATACCGCGGGTGGTGCGACCCGGCCTTCGCGAGTATGTCGCGCGGCCGATTCCTCTTGCAGCACAGATCATTTGACTCTCCGATCTACCTTGCCGCGGGCTCTCGGGGCAGGCCGAGAATGCGTTCGGCGATAAGATTTCTGAGGACCTCGGACGTCCCGCCCGCGATGGTCAGGCACCGGCTGAACAGATAGTCGCGCACCACGTCGCCTTCGCATCCGATAAGCAGGGCACCCCCCGCGACGCGCAGCGCCAGTTCGGCGACTCGCTGGGCGTGCTCGGCGCCGAACAGCTTGGCGATGTTGCCCTCTATCCCGGGTCCGGCGTCGAACACCGCGCGGGCGGCCTGCCGAAGGTTTAGTGCGCCTGCGGCATACGACTCGATGAGCAGAGCGCCGACGTCCCGCGCCAGGCCGCCGTCGGTGGGCCGGTGACGTGCCAGCAAGTCGAGCAGCGCATCGGCGGCCATGGTCACCGAACCGCCGCCTATCGATACCCGCTCGTTGCCCAGCGTCGCCATTGCGACTTTCCAGCCGGCGTTCACAGCGCCGACGACGTCGCGGTCGGGCACGAAGGCGTCGTCGAAGAACACTTCGTTGAACAACGTCTCGCCGGTGATTTCGGTCAGCGGCTGGATTCTGACACCGGGGTCGGCGAGGTCGATGATCATCGCGGTAATGCCCCTGTGCTTGGGCGCTTTCGGATCGGTGCGCACCGTGGCCAGGCCCCGCTGGCAGATCATGGCGTCGCTGCTCCACACCTTCTGTCCGGTGACTGACCAGCCGCCGTCGACCTTCTTGGCCTTGGTGGCCACCGCCGCCGCATCCGAACCCGCGCCCGGCTCACTGAACAGCTGGCACCAGCGCAGCTCTCCTTCGAGGCTGGGCCAGATCAAGCGCTCGATCTGCTCGTCGTTTCCGTGCTGCAATAGCGTCGGCACCACCCACCCGCCCAGTCCGAGACTGGGCTTCTCGAGTCCGTCGAGCACTTCCTCGATGATCAACTGCTCGACGGAGTCCGCCCCTCTGCCATAGGGCTTCGGCCAATGCGGCTGAAGGTAACCGCTGCGGGCCCAGAGTTTCTGTTGCTCTGCAGCGTCGGTGCGCCTCAGCTCCGCCCGGAATTCCTGAGCGGCCCTGCGATATTGCTCTGCCTCCGGTGGCAGATCGACCGAGTGGCGGCGACGTTGGCCCTCCTTCTGCAGTTCGGTCACCTTGTCGTGCAACGCCTCCTGTCCGCCCACGAGCGTGAGCAGCACCGTTGCCCGCCGGACGAACAGATGGGCATCGTGTTCCCAGGTGTAGCCGATGCCGCCGTGCACCTGCACGTTCTTCAACGCCACCCGCTGATAGGCGGGCAGCACGTGCCCGCGGCCATCGTCGCGGCCAATTCGGCCTCGGAACCGTTGGCGCGCGCAGCATCCCAGGTGACGGCAACCGACAGTTCGGTGTCGACCAACATGTTCGCGCAATGGTGCTTGACGGCCTGAAAAGAGCCGATCGGACGTCCGAACTGTTCGCGGGTGGCCGCATAGGCCGTCGCCATCTCCGTGCAGGCGGCCAGACCACCCACTGCCTCGGCAGCCGCGAGTAGCTGGACGAGCCGGGCCGCGATGGGAGCGGCCCCGGGAAAGACGTCGGCGACGGGAGCCGACGATAAGCCCAGCACCGTGATCGGACGCATCACCTGGTCGGTGGTCTCGATGCTTCGCGTCACAATGCCGGCGCCCGGCTCGACCAGCACCAGATCGTCGCCGACGGGTATCAAGAAGATATCTGCGGCCGATTCAGCGAGAGCGGCAACGGCATTCGCAGTTACGACCGACTCCGACCGAGTGGCATCGCTGGTTGTGCCGATGCCGGCCACGATGTCACCGGACGTCAGCCCCGGCAGCCATCGCCGACGCTGCTCGTCTGTACCGGCCTCGGCGATCACCGCCGACGCGGCGACAGTCGGCAGAAACGGGCCGCCGATGGCGGCGCGGCCCAGCTGCTCGAGCACGATCGTCAACTCGGGCAGTCCGTAACCCTCGCCACCGAACTGCGCATCGACGTGCAGGCCGAGCCATCCTGTGGAGACGATCTCCTTCCACAAGCCGTCGTCTAGCCACCAGCGGCCCTGCGTCTTTGGCTCGAGCAGGATGCGGCGTGCGCCCGCCGTGCCGGAACGTTCGGCGACCATCGCCTTCGCGACGTCGGCGAGCGCGCGGTGGTCCTCGGTTATCGCCAAAGGCATTGGCAGTACTCCATTCTCGTCGGGGCCGTCACCACGGCTTGCCGAACTGTTCGCGGTATGTCACCGACTGCCCCACTTCACTCAGAACTTCAGCATTGCCCCGGCGTCGACCTTGAACTGCAAGCCGGTCACGAAGCGGGACTCGTCGGAGGCCAGGAAACACACGGCATTCGAGATGTCCGATGGTTCGACGTATGGCGTGGGCATCGCCTGCATGGCGGGGAACGCCGACAGTGCATCATCGCGTGTGGGAGCCTGGAGGTCCGGGCGGAACTGCCGGTACATTGGCTCGCTGTTGAGCATCGCGGTGTTGACGTTCGTGGGGTGAATGACGTTGGCACGAATGGACTGCGGGGCCAGTTGGCCGGCGAGTTGACGAGTGTAGGAATCCACCAGCTGTTTGGCGTAGCTGTAACCGGCTCCGCCCGGTCCTTGGGGGCCAGCCGCCCCGGGGGGCTGAGACTCTGCGATGAGCCCGGCGACCGACCCGGTGGTGATAATCGACGCGCCGGATTTCAGGTAGGGCAACGCGGCGTGCACGGTGTTGACGACGCCGATGAAGTCGACGTCGAACGCGTCGGCGAAGGCCTGAACCGGAAGGTTCGCGCCGAGTGGACAGATGCCCGCATTGGCGACCACCACGTCCAGTCTGTCGAATTCTGCTATGGCCCTTGCGAGTTCGCGGGCCAGCGCGCCACGATCCCGAACATCGACCTCGGCGGTGTAGGCCTTTCGCCCGGTCTTCTCCACCTCCAGACCGGCCTCTTCAAGATCGCGCGGCGTCGCCAGCGGATATTCGTTCATCTCGATGTCGTGACAGATGTCGAAGAGGATGACATCCGCACCCTCCTCGGCCAACTTGACCGCGTGGCTGCGGCCCTGGCCGCGGGCGCCGCCGGTAACCAAGACCACTTTGTCCTGTACTCGTCCCATCGATCTGCCTTCCATTCGTGGTTGACTGCAATGTGTCCGCGTGCGATGCTGCTTTGCTCGATACGGGCCCCTGGGTAAGAGTGCAGCTGGACGCAACACTCGAACACTTCCTCGATGCACTGGGATGCAAGGACTTTCGCGCCGAGGGAGCCGCGTAGCGCTAGACGCCGGCTAGCCGCCGGTCCGCGCCCGACGTCCGCGGGAAGCTCAGCATCCGGCGAGCGTTCTCCTCGACGATCAGCGCGCACTCCTCGTCGGGTACATCAGCGAGCACCTCGGCGGCACGCTTGCGCGAGTTCGGCCAGTTCGAGTCGCTGTGTGGAAAGTCGATTTCGAGCATTATCCGGTCGATTCCGACCTCGTGCCGGTTCTTCAACCCATGCTCGTCGTCGATGAAGCAGCCCCAGAAGTGCTTGCGGAACAGCTCCGACGGCCGGGTGTCGAAGTCGATCGCCTGGTAGTAACGGTGCCGCTCCCATACGTAATCGGTGCGCTCCAGGATGTAGGGCACCCAGCCGATACCGCCTTCGGCCAACGAGAACTGAAGGTCGGGGAACTGTTGCAGCTTGCCGGAAAACAGCAAGTCCACCGTGGTCCACATCAGATTGGTGGAGAACAGTGTGATCGCCACCGCGAACGGTGCGTCAGGCGCGACCATTTGACCCGGGATCGGCGTGCTCGACGAAAACGAAAAACCTGGGACGTAGGATCCCGACCCGAAGTGGAGCGACACCGGGATGTGCGCGTCGGAACACACCTGCCACAACCGATCCCAATGATCAGAGTGAAACGACGGCAGCCCCAGTGGAACGGGGCTATCCGGGAAGGAGATGGTCCGCGCACCCTTGTCCGCCACCCGTTTGGCCTCCTCGACGGCCGCGTCGATGTCCCACGTCGGCAGAATCGCCAACGGGATGTACCGGTCGGGTGCGGTGGCACACCACTCGTCAATGGAGAAGTCGTTCCATGCCTTAACGCAAAGCAGTGCCAGGTCCTTGTCCTTGGCCCGGTGAAAGGTGCCACCGCCGAAGCCGGGGAACGACGGGAAACACAACGCCGCCTGCACCCCGTCGAGGTCCATGTCGGCGACCCGGGCGGTCGGGTCATAACAGCCGGGGATCATGTCCTCGTAGCGGACGGGGTCCATGCCCCACTCCTCGGGTGGCTTGCCTGCGACGGCGTTAAGTCCGATGTTCGGGAAGATGTCTCCCTCGTAGGACCACATGTGCTTGCCGTCCACCTCGATGATGCGCGGGCCAGCGTCGCGCATCGCGGCCGGTAACCGCTCCTGCCACACGCGTGGGTGTTCCACCAAGTGGTCATCGACAGACACGATCTGATGCTCATCCAGAAGCGGCATGATGCTCCTTCATCGCTAACTGCGAAATTCCGACATTCCGTCTTGTTTTCTGACTGGACGTCTCACACACTATATGAGACGCATTGCAGTCGTCTACGGGCTGAGAGGCACCACATGGCCGCCAAGGACTTCCACACCGAAACCCCGCGCGAAAAGATGGACGAAGACGACCATGACTTACTGACTTTCGGCGAAGCGGGCCAACGACTACGACTCGAGATCGACGAGGCGGTGGCGTTGATCAAACGACTTGAGGAACAGGAATGCTCAGCGAGCGAACTCCAGAAGGCCGGTGCTCGCCTCGACGCGCTACGAGCGGCGGCGGGACGCAACAGCGCTCAGCCGATCAACGATGCCAACTTCGAAAAGTTCTTCGGCTATCCCGGCACGGCCAAGCGCAATCTACCGGGGCCGTCCAGCGACCAAATCTGACAGTGCGTATTACCTCACCATGTCATCGACCCACGCCGGATCCTGCGCCAAGGTGAGTCGCTAAGCCTGCGCTACGTGAGGCGCCCCGCCAACGAGTTCTCCGGCATCCGACGTCTTGCCGAAGTCGCCCGGTCGACAGTGAGTCCGGTGAGCATCCCGCCGGTGTGGCGTGTCTGACGTAAGCAACCCGAATCGCGACACCGCATACGTTGGCATTTCTGCCGTCGATCAACAAGGTGCCCGACAGGTCGTTCGGGGTCAGTCCCGACGCGCGCCGTCAGGCAGTGGAATCAGTGGTGCGGGGTGTTCCAGCCGAGACATCGCGTGATGGGTGGCGATCGGTGTGATCAAACGATGGAAACCGTCTGCGGCACCGTGAACGCGCGCGTCGGGACCATCAGTGAGTGCCACCCCGCGACGCCCCCGGCCACCAGGATGTGCACGCGGTCCTCGGGCATGGGGATCGTCATCGGCGGCTCATGCGGGTCGCGGCCGCGGTTGATGAGCTCGAGCTTTTCCGCGATCGACGGCAGCTCGATGTCGTAGTGGTCGTTCATGACCGCGGTCAGCTCGTCTTCTACGCGCGCCTTCGTCCACCCTTGCGCGGAGAAGGCCCGCGCGTGCTTCGGCGAGAGCACGAAGAGTGCGCTGGTATCCGGCCACGGACCTAGCCGGTTACCGCGGACGTAGTCCAGGCACCTGCTGAGTATGAGCAACAGCTCCTCGACTCGTTGCGGTACCTGGTGGTAGTTAACCGGCATGGAGCCGGATGCCGCGAATACGGTGACAGCACTACCGCCTCCGGCGAACGGCGCCCACGGGCTCTCTTCCTCGTGCTCGCCCATCACCATCGCCGTGCGGCCGGGCATCCCGAACTGAACGTCGAACAGGCGGTCAGCTGTGGCGCCCCCGACGTTGCGCAGAACCAGACGTACCGCCCGGCCGATCGTGGCGTTGGCCCTGTCGACCATGCTCAACATCTCGTGACTCGAGCTGATGCCCAGCTCGTGGCGGACGGGACCGTTGAACACGAGCAGCGGCGCCGAGCTTGCCAGGAACTCGGCCCCGTTGCCCGACGCCGTGATGGCCCGCAGCGAGGCGAGCACCGCGGGAAAGTAATCAGGCCGGCAGCCGGCCATCACTGCGTTGGCGGCGATTTGGCCGGCGTTCGCGGGAGTGCCGACGTTCCCGAAGCTGTACATCGCGCCGGGTGCATCACCCCCCAGGGTCACGTGCAGCTGGCTCGGATCGCGTCCACCGAGCATGGCGTCGACGCGTTCTGGCGTCGGCGGCACGACCGGCAGGCCGTCGGACCAGCCCTTCTCGAGGAGGGCCTCCCAGACAGCGTCGAAGCCGTCGCTGTCGACCGTGAGGTCGACCGTGTTCATCGCCGCCGTCACGGGACTACTGTCCGATCGGGGTGGTCAGTGCCGCGATGATCTCCTCGTACTTCTCCACGGCGAGGATGCGGACCTCGTCGTCGATGAGGTCGTCGAGGTACTGCGGCAGGGTGACGATGCGCAGGTCGGGCCACCCGCGCTCCTCCGCTGTGCGTCGACCGAGTGTGACGAGGTCCGGCGTGATTAACGTGACCGTCGGTACGCCACGGGCTTCCAGCTCGCATGCGTCCATGACGGCCCATGGTGTGCAGCCGCCGCACCCGCCGAGGCCGGAGATCGCCCAGTCGACGGTGCGCCCGAATTCGTGCCACCGCTGGAGCACCGCCCCAGAGCGTGGGTGGGTGCCGTCGACCCGCTCTGAGCCGCGTACGTCGTACTTGGCGGAGATGAGCTCCTCGAATGCCCGCGTGAACACGTCGAACTTGGCCCAGAATTCGCGGAAGCCGACGACCATGCCGTTGACGGTGGAGGGGCGATCCGCCATCTGGTGGCGCTCGACGGTGACCCGCGGCATGGTCGGGTCGACGACCTTCAGGCTGGGCATCGCGTCGGCTCGCTCGCCAATGCAACTCTCCCGGTACGGCGCATTCTCATCTTCTATACCCCTCAGCATTTCAGGGGTATGTCCATCTCCGTTCACCCTCGAAAGAACGGATCGCACCGACGAGTCGATGCCCGCTTTGTGCAGCGGCGACCCTCGATCAGCCGATGGAAACTGTCTGCGGTAGCCAGAACGCGGGTGGGTGTCGGGATCATGCGTTGAGTGCCATCCGGCGCGCCGTGGTGACCCGATAGAGCGGCAGCGTCTCATGTCCACAGAAGTGAGACAGCTCGTTCGACGCGGCGGTGCGGGCGTCGGGACAGCGATGTGCAACAAACACTGTTTGCAACACACATACACAGTCACGCGGCCGCCGGCGTTGGCGATGAACGCCACCCAGCCGTCGAGACTTGATATGAGTCGTCGTCCGTGAAGATATGCGAAAGTGCCTGTCCTGCAACGAATAGTTATGCTTCTCTGCGGCTCAATCGATCCAACGCGAAGGCGCTCTGGAACGCCGCTCCACCCGGCGACACGGGGATGATCAACCACGCGACAACACCAAACCCACTAATCAGCAACACAACTCAGCATCAAACCAAGCCCACGCCAACTAACATGCAATATCGAGACCAGCTCGAGATTTCCGAAGAGATCAGTCTGGAGAGAGCGGCGACCCGGCGGATTCTCACCGAGAACCGTTTCGGCGACAGGTGCAGGAGGAACTGAAACGTGGGCAGCGTCTAGGTGCCACGGGCGTATCGTTCATCCGTCGCCCATGACGACATCGTAGGTGTGGCGCAGCGATCCGGTGCTACTCTGCACCAATGGACGGAGTCCCCCTCCGTTTGTGCGAATAGCGCGAATTGGCCTGCGCTGCAGTACTAAAGGAAGGGCTTCGGTGGCGTCCATTCCGGAGTCACACCGTGATCTCGTCGTCGGTCCGAACGTCGGATCGCTAAGTACCCTGGGTGGGGACGGCGCGCCGCAAGTCACAGCTGTGTGGTTTCTCGTTGATGGCGATACATTGCTCTTCTCCTTGACCACCGATCGCCAAAAGTATCGAAACGCGGTGCGGCATCCGCGGGTGACGTTGTTCGTCATCGACCCTAACAATTCATTTCGCACGCTGGAAATCCGGGGCGACGCCTCGATCGAAGAGGATCCCGGTCTCGTCGTTTTCGGCCGGATCGTCGAAGGCTATGGGCAAGACCCGGTTGGTTTCCCAGCTCCTCGGGACAACCGCGTGGTGCTCCGACTCACCCCCTCACGTGTAGTGGCCGTCGGCTAAGCGTCCTGTCCTGCACGGTCCGCGTCGGCCCCTTTCCACCTGGAGGACGTGGAGCACCGCGGTCGCAATGTTGGCAGCCGTAGGCATCGAGTTGCATCACGACGTGGGTGTGAAGTGGTCATACAGCAGGGCTACGTTGATGTCGGCACTGGTGATGCCTGCCCGTTCGTACAGTCGATCGGCGATGGGTCTGTTGCCCGCAGAAGCGAAGTATTCGTCCGGCATGCCCATCCAGGAGAAGAACGCCCGCCCCCAGTACCGCACGCGTCCGTGGGCGCGCCCGGTGGTGATTACAGCACCTGCGCCGTCCGTCTCCTGACAGAAATCGTAGAGGCACAACGGTTCTGCGATCATGCGGGCATTGATGCACTCCTCCGAACTCAGCGGCTTGTGGTGCATCGCCTTGGGACTTTGGCCGCATTGGCACGCGTGGACATGACACCTCGGCAAGGGCCTCGCAGCGAGTGCCGTACAGGCGCATATGGCTCCGTGCCAGTACCGCCATCAAATGGTCCGGGGCGCGATCCGCTGGGGCAGGTCGGCGCGCGTGAATTCCGAAAGCGCCACCCAACGCTTCTCGACCGGAAGGCGGCCCGACGACGCGGCCCACCTTGAGCCGGTCGGCGAAGGTCAGGAACAGCGCCGCCGCACACGATCGCGACAAACGCTGGCTCTAAAGTCGCACCAAGCTAGCTCTCGCCAAACACCAAGAACAGACGGCGGATTGCATACCGGACGATAGAGAATGCGTTAGATGTTGGCTCCCAAGCCCAGTCTCGGCCGAGCTACCGGTGTCTCTTTGTGCTAACGCACCGATCAGCGTCCGACCTGTGCGTTGACCAAATCTTCAATCTCAGCCACGTGGGGATGGTGCGCAAGAAGGCCACCGTCGCAGCATACGAGTTGACCAGTGATATAGCGGGATTCATCGGAGGCCAGAAAAGCGGCCAGAGCCGCTATGTCCTCCGGTTCGCCAAGGCTTGGAGTCAGAATATGCCGGCCCATGATGCCGACAAGCTCCGGGGCGTTGCGTTTTAGCGTGTCGGTTAGGATCAGGCCAGGGGCGATCGTGTTGCAACGAACGCCCTTCTTCCCGTATTGCGTCGCGACGTATTTGGTGAGCGCCACCACCGCTGCCTTTGACACGCCGTAGGTGGTCCGTACAGCCTCGCCCGCGAGGGCAGCGCCGGACGCCGTATTGATGATTACGCCGCCACCTCTAGCCAGCATGTGGGGGATGGCAAACTTGCACGCGGCGAAATAGCTTCCTGCATTCACCGCCATCAGGTCGTTCCACACGTCAAAAGGCGTGTCCACGACGGTGGTGTCCTGGGTCATAGCCACCTCGGTCAGCAGCGCGAGATTGTTGTAGAGGATGTCGATCTTGTCAAAGCGACGGGCGACGCCATCGATCATCGTCCGCACCGACTCGTTATCGGCTGCGTCGAACGCAAAGGCGAACGCCTTGTCACCATGCTCGGCCGCGACCTCGTTGGCGCGCGCCTCGTCGATATCCGCAACGACAACGCGTGCACCTTCGGAAACGAACCTGGCAGTCGTCGCCGCGCCGAGGCCTCCGGCGCCGCCGGTGACGATCGCCACTCTTCCTTCAAGCCTCTTCATTTCCCCTCCTCGGCCAACTTGACCGCATGGCCGCGGACGCCCCCGGTGACCAGAACTACTTTGTCCTGTACTCGTCCCATCAAACTGCCTTCCATTCGGGTTGACGCTTCTCACCCAAGGCGACCGAGCATTCCCTCTCGGGCAAATGCTCCCGCTTCCGTCTAATTTCTGACGGGTCGTCTCTCAGACTATAGAACGCACAGTGCAGTCGTCTATGGGCTGACGGTTCCCGCATGGCTGCCATGGACCAGCGCCGAACACTGCCGAAGTCGCGATGATCCTTTCGATAGCTAACTATTAGCTATTTGGCGATATCGTACGAAGTTCGAACGCATCGACGAGGCTTCGGCGGTTGCATCAATCGCCGCACCCACGCTGCATACGAAATCCAGGTCGGGGAACAGCATGTCGGCAACAGCCGACGCGCGATCCGGGGTCCTGCATCTAGCGCGTCGGTGCTGCATCACTCGAATGCCCAATCCAATGCGCTGGCGTCTATCCGCGCGATGGAGGTCTTGCCAAGCCATCCCGCCTACCGTGCCGACAAGGTCGAATCAGTCCGCGTTACCACGACTTCGAACAACAGGCACGTCGGTGCAGCCAGACATGCGGGCAGCGTCACGAAACTGCGCCATTCGGTCGAGGTGTTGTCGATGCTCAGTTTCGACGGCAACACGTCACTGCGTGACCGAGGGTTGGCCAGCGGGTACCTGCGGAAAGTTCAGCATCTGCCGCGCGTTTTCCTCGACCATGAGGGCGCACTCGTCGTCGGGCACGTGTGCCAGAACCGCGGCGGCGCGTTTTGCGGAAGTTGGGTCAGTTCGAGTCCGAATGTGGGAAGTCGATTTCGAGCATGATGCGGTCGATGCCGATGGCGTCCCGGTTGGCCGGGCCGGTCTCGTCATCGATGAAGCAGCCCCAAAAGTGCCGACGGAACAACTCTGAAAGGCCGCGAATCGAAGTCGATCGACTCGTAGTAGCGGTGCCGCTTCCAGACATCGTCGGCGCGGTCTGCACAGGTCGGTGTCCATGTCGGCCACACCGGCCACAGGGTCATAGCAACCGGGGATCATGTCCTCGTAGCGGATCGGGTCCATGCCCGATTGCTCTGGCGGCTTGCCGGCGACTGCGCTGTTCCACGAGGTGATCGTCGACCGAAACGATCTGATGGTGATCCTGCAGCGGCATGACCAAACTTCGACCCAACAGTCCGACTCTCACTTTCTGACAATACGTCTCACATCTTAGGCGAGGCCGTACCAACCGTCGCGACCGGCAACAGCGTGAGCAGTACTTGGGTGGGGAAGAGCTCGGCGAGGTCGGTGACGGCATCGCAACGCCCCTGAGCAACAAGGGGTTCGTCGCGTTCCATGGATGTTTCCTCTCCGCTCATCGATCTGGTCATCGTGTAGGGGCGATTTGGGTGACGACCAGGCGATTTGGCTGATTACCGCTATCGGGTGGGTGAGACGCGGTGCGCCGTTCACTGCTGACCCTTGGGCCTCGTCGCCGGGCGTGCCGCAGTCAGGGCCTGCGGCATTGTCACGGTAAATCGCGCCCCTCACACCGACAGGTAGTCGCCGGGCACCAGGGCGGACACGTCTTCGCCGGTCATCATCTTCATGGGCAGGCCGGTGTCCCAGTAGTCGGTCCAACGGGCGATCTTGCCGTCGTGGACCACGAAGGTCCCCATCACGGGAACGCCCATCACCTCACCGGTCGGGGTCTTGATCATGTCGAGACGCTCGGTGAGCACGGTGTCACCCGCGGCGGCGATGTTGATCATCTCGTAGGCGTAGGAATCGGGGAACATCGCGAACTGCTGACCGAGGTTCTCGACGATCGCGTCGGGACCCACGGCCGCCGGCATGCCCACGTTTTGATAGACCGCATCGCCGGTGAGATACGGCTTGAGGGCCGTGGCGTCGCGCTGCTCCATCAGGCCGCAAAAGTCGGAAACGATCTGGATGGGATCGGTCATGGTGTGCCTCTTCTCAAGGAGATCTGACGTACAGGATGAATGTAATTCACCTACAGACTGTATCGGAATATACTGAACGGGTGCCCCAAGGTCAACAGCCGGCGAACGCCGCGAAGGGCCCTCGCGCGGCCCAGGCAGAAGCCACCCGCGCGGCGCTGATCACCGCGGCCCGAAGACTGTTCGTGGAGAAGGGTTACTTCAACACCGGAACCGAAGAGGTCGTGGCTGCTTCTGGCGTCGGGACCCGCGGCGCCCTCTATCACCACTTCGAGGACAAGCGCGCCTTGTTCCAGGCGGTCTTCGAGCAGGTGGAAGTGGATCTGCTGTCTGCGGCCGGCGGCCTAGAAGAGACTGGCGACGCGCTCGGACGGCTGCGCTCGGGCCTGCTCAGTTTCCTTGATGCCTCACTTACTCCCGAGGTCCAGCGCATTTTGCTGATCGACGGTCCCGCCGTATTGGGTTGGCAAACCTGGCGCGAACTGGAAGGTCGGTACGGTGTCGGAGCCATCCACGGGCTACTCGAACGCGCCGTCCTGGAGGGCTCACTACCGGCCCAGCCGCTGATCGTGCTCGCTCATGTCCTGTTGGCGGCCGTGGACGAAGCCGCACTGGTGATCGCGAACTCGCCCGAACCGATGGCCGCCCGCGAACAGGGCATCGCCGCAATCAGCCAACTGCTCGCCGGACTGGGGGATTCGCGGCCCTCACGATGATCCGCCGGACGGCGGTCATTCGCCGCTCCTACCGATCCGCGGTGCGCGGTTGACTCCTGGATGCAGATCTGAACACACCGACCGCATGCGGTCGGCATACAGATTGTATGTGCAATTGCGACCGGGGGCGACAAGAGTTGCATTTTCACGGCGGCCACCGAGCTGGTTCACCCGACCTCGCTGTGCCTCTCTTCTCGTCCACTCGGCTTCGCCTTGACAGGCATGCTGGTTCACATGCATGCTGGATGTCAACCGACATGCACTCTGCATGTCAACCGGCAGGGGGTCCGCGAGGAGGCTCGGGCGGGCCCGAAGAGGGCGTCGCCATCACCTGCTGGCATCCCGCCTGGGCGCTCCGCCGCAATGACAACCTGAGGAGACTCGTGAGCACCAACTTCATCGAGAAGATCGACGACGATCTCCGTCCCGAGCGGTTCGCGCCGCTGACGGTCACGCAGCTGATGCCCAACTTCGGCGCCCGGATCTCCGGAGTCGACCTCACAGCTGACCTCTCGGACGACATGCGTGCACTGTTACGCCAGGCGTGGCTCACCTACGGGGTTGTGATCTTCACCGATCAGCAGAAGCTGTCGGGAGAACAGCACCTCGAGATCGCCACCATCTTTGGCACGCCGGACTACGGCAGCCGGCTGGTGGAGAAGCTCGGCCCGCAGGTCGACGTCATCACCACCGACGGTGCGCGACCGCCGGTCACCAACCTGTGGCACAGCGACAACACGACGCTCGAGCAGCCTTCGCTGGGCACGTTCATCCAGATCCAGGAGTGCCCGCCGGTCGGGGGCAACACCTCGTGGGCCAACACGGCCAAGGCGTACCGCTGCCTGTCGCCGTCGATGAAGCAGTACGTCGACGGTATGACCGCCGTGCACTACTGGGACGGCCGCGGCTACAAGGAGCCCGGGTACCTGCAGGCGAACTGGGACCACGAGAAGTACTCGGAGCTGGTCAAGAACAATCCACCGCGGCATTGGCCGATCGTCAGCATCCATCCGATCACTGGCGAAAAGGCGTTGTACGTCAACGAGACATACACGACCTATATCGAAGGCGTGCACCGCTACGAGAGCGATGCGATCCTGCACTTCCTCTACAGCTGGATCCGGATGCCCGAGTTCTACACCACTCACAACTGGGCGCGGAACGATATCGCCGTGTGGGACAACTTCCAGGTGCAGCACTACGGCTTGGCCGACTACACCGAGTTCCGCGTGAACCAGCGAGTCACGTTCCTCAAGGAAGGCACCGACCCGGTCTGAAGACCCACACGGGGGACGGACGCAGCCCGCCCCCTGTGCACCTGACGAGGGATGACCTGCCGCGAGCAGATAGGGAGTCGACGATGACGACAGAGCAGGCGCCGTTCACGGGTTTGGCCCGACGAGAACGGACCGGTAGCCAGAAGCGGCCCATCGGGGTCAAGAACATCCAGCGGATGCTGCCAGGCGCCGCGCACGGCCTGCATGGTGGCGACATCCCGCCGGGCTCGTGGTCCGGGGACACCGCGCTGATGGCGATGGAGGACTCGTACTGCGACATGTGGGACCGCACGGAGGTGATCGACCTCCGGACGCGCAGCCTGTTCAACGTCAGCCTCATGATCGGAGTTGGCAACGTCGGCAACCAGTTTGAACTGGAGTACCACTGCCCCGGGGCGATCTACAACGGCGCGACACTGGCCGAGCTCGAAGCGGTGATCGTGCACGCACGCCCCTACGTTGGCTCACCCTGTGCCGCGTGGGCCATGCAGTCCATGATCGCCGCCCTGACCACGCACAATCTGCTCGAGCCGATCCCTGAGGCGGACGTCGCCCGCAAGGAACGCACCGGGAGCGAGAAGCGCGCCATCGCCCGCGACGTGCTGCGGGACATGGACCCAGACTCCCCGCTTCTCAAGATCAGCGAACAGGCGATGGCCGACGATGTCTTCGCTCCCGAGCTCGACTACATGGAGCTCGAGAATGTCTACTTCGATCTCTGGGAACGGACCGAGGTCCTGGACCGTCGTACCCGCAGCGTGGTCACGCTCGGCATGATCATGGGATTGGCCAATCACGACGCGCTGCGCGAGCACGTCCCCGTCGCGCTGCGCAACGGCGTTACCGTGCCGGAGCTCGAAGAGCTCGTGTACCAAGCGGCGACCTATCTTGGCTACGTGTCGGGCAAGTCCATCCGCGCCACCATCGCAGGCGCCCTCACCAAGAACTGACACGTCACGAGAACGTCGCCGAGGATGGCCGGCGGGGTGGCTCCACGACCGCCATCTCGCCGGCGCCCAGACATCGAGGAGCGCACATGCACGTCGGGTGGATCGGATTGGGCCGTGTCGGCATGCAGATGGCACTGGTGACTCTTGCCGCGGGTCACCAGGTCACCGGACACTCCCGCTCCTTCGACCGCCACGCCGAGGTGGAAGCGGCGGGGGGAAAGCTGTGCGCGTCGGCTACGGAGACCGTTCGTGATGCTGACATCGTGTGTGTGAACGTGTTCTCCGAACCGCAGCTGCGTGACGCCGTCATCGACAGCGGCGCACTCGCGGCCATGCCCGCTGGAGCGGACGCTTTCCCCGGTCTCGTGGACATCCGCGGCGCGACGACCCGCTTCACCGCCTGAGATAGATTTACGGACGTGACAGGGATGCGGGCGGCGCAGGCACAGCTGACCCGCGATCGCGTGGTCGCCGCCGCACGAATCCTCTTCACCGAACGAGGCTACTTTGACACGACCACCAGAGACGTCGTTAATGCCGCCGAGGTGGGCACCCGCGGCGCGTTCTATCATCACTTCCCCGACAAGCGGTCATTGTTCGACGTCGTCTTCGAAGACATCGAACGCGATCTGGTCGTCCGCGGCGGGACGACCCTCAGCGGCTCGACCGGGTTGGAGCGCCTCACGACCGGCCTGGAATCGTTCCTCGACGCGTCACTTGAGGCTGACGTACGTCGCATCGTCCTCATCGACGGTCCGGCCGTTCTCGGATGGGAAAGCTGGCAGGAGATCCAGGGCCGATACGGCCTCGGCGCGATCCGCGGCCTCCTCCGTGAAGGCGCCGCGGACGGCAGCGTGTCAGCGACGGCCAGCGAAGCCCTGGCGCATCTCCTCTTCGCGGCGTGCAACGACGCCGCGCTCTTCATCGCCAACGCAGATCAGCCGATCAAGGCCCGCGGGGAAGCGGGTGCCGCGCTGCGCGCACTCCTCGCGGGCCTGCACCAGAGCTAGATGACCGCTCACACCCTCCGACGGGCTGGTCCGCGTTCACGACGGCCCGAGGACAGAGATCTTCGCCCAGAACCATCACCGCGACTTGTGGAGGTTGATACCGAAAGATGGCCAACAGCCGTGTAATCACCACGACGGAGGCCGTGACGACCCATCGGCGGGACGGACGGAGATCCGCCGGGCGGGACCAGCTCCCCGGTCCGGCGCCGCCCGACGGGCCCGGCCGGGGCACGGAGGTGGACCGTTCCGATGAGAACGGCGTCCGGACGCTCGTGTTCAACCGGCCCGCACGGCTGAACGCCTTCACCGCCGCGTCCTACCGGATGCTCGCCGCGGCGCTGAACGAAGCGGCCGACGATGATTCGGTCCGAGTGGTGGAGCTGGTGGGCGCCGGTCGCGCGTTCTCCAGCGGAGTGGATCTCGACGCACTGGCCGCCGCCGACACCGACGAATATGCGGACGCCTTCGCCGTACTCCTGCCGGCGCTGACCGAGTTCCCGAAACCGCTGCTCGCCGGGGTTCACGGCGCGGCGGTCGGTTTCGGTACCACCATTCTGCTGCACGCCGACGTGGTCGTCGTCGCCGACGATGCCCGGCTGCGGCTGCCGTTCGCCCAGCTCGGGACGGTGCCCGAGGCGGCGAGCAGCGTGCTGCTTCCCGCGCAGGTGGGCCTGCAGCGAGCGACCGAGCTGATCCTGACCGGCCGATGGATGGACGCGGCGGAAGCCGTGCGCCTCGGCCTGGCCGTCCGGCGCTGTGCCCCCGAGGATCTCCGGCCGGAGCTTCGGGCGATCGCGAACCAGATCGCGCGGCATCCACCCGCGGTCGTCATGGCGGCCAAGCGGCTGCTCAGAACGGGCCGCGCCGAGCTGATCCGGGACGCGCTGGCGCGGGAGAACGAGGCAGCGCGCTCGCTGTCCATGACGTTCGGGCCGTTGACCCGCGGCGGCCGGGACACCGTCCCGACCTCGCCGGAGTCCGGCACCTAGCAGTGGAGGAGGACCGGACCAGGGCCCTCTGACCGACGCGTCCATGGGCAAGATCTCGTGGCCGCCGACAGCGTCGACGGGAGTCCCGGCATCCGGCACCCCCCGGCTGTTGCGGCAACTTCGCGGTGATGCGGTCGACGATCTCACTGGCCTGTCCGGTCGAGTCTCCATCACCGCGCACGACGGGCTCCACGACCGCGACCGACAAGAGCCGCCATCAGCGCGGTCAGCCGCACGACTCCTTGGTTCGGTCGCTGCGAGCGGGCCGCTCTCTCGCTGACCAATCGATGATCAAGCCGTCCACTCACCCGGGTTCATGGGCTGGACTGGTGCGCTGATCTTCAGATCGAGGCGCTCGAGTGAATGTGTGGACTTTCCAGGCCATTTCACGTGGGGAACCCCGTTGGCCAATGAGTACTCGGGTACCCGCTTGTGCCACTCCTCGATGACCAGGCGCATTTCCAGCCGGGCAAGGTGCGAGCCCAAACAACGGTGCGGTCCACGCCCGAAGGAGAAATGCGTTGGGTTGCGCTCAGTATTAAACGTGTCGGCATCGGCGTAACGCTTCGCATCCCGGTTGGCCGCGCCGAACATCACCAGGCAGTTGGAACCTTTGGGAATCGTCGTGCTCGCCGACGGTGACATCCTCGGTTGTCTTCCTGGCGAGCATGGGCACCGGGGCGTCGACCCTGAGCGACTCCTCGATGAAGGCGGGGATCGATTCGGGATTCTCGACCAGTCGTCGACGCAATACCGAATCTTGCGCCAAATTCGCGAACGCAAACCCCAGCGCCGCCGTGACGGTGTCAAGGCCGGCCAAAATGAACACGAAGCTCAGCCCGAGCAGCTCCTCATCGGTCAAGGTCCCCTCGTCGTTGTCGCGGATGAGCTCACTGAGCAGGTCCGATCCCAGATCCGGCGCGTCGGTCGGCGATGGCTTGGTTCAGATAGGTGTACACCTCCGTAGCCGCTGCCAAACCTTCGGGTGTTGGCTCACCGGAGTCGAGATCCATAGCCTCGAGCAGGGCGTCCTTCCATGCGACGAGGCGATCCCGGTCTTCTAACGGTAACCCGTACAGAGTGAGAAACACCTGAGCCGGGAATGGGCCCGCCAAACCGCTCATAAGTTCGCAGGTGTCGCCCTCGGCGATCAACCTGTCGATCAGTTCTCCAGCCTGAACACGCAGTCCGTCTGCCCGTGCAGCCACGCTGCGCGGGCTGAAGAACTTGTCAAGCATTCGCCGATAGCGGGCGTGCTCCGGTGGATCGGTTTCAATCGGCACCATCGGTATCGGACTGCCCATCATGTCGCCATTTGCCTTCGAAGAGAAGGCCGTTGTGTTCTTGGCAACTGCCTCTACGGCGTCGGCGCCGATGATGACGTAGGCGCCTTTGTCGTTGATGGCCACCTCGCCTGTTTCGTGGAGCTGATGCCACGCCGCAGTCCGGTCTTGTTGGAACGGCAGATCGTACAGGGAGGAGAGGACTGGACATTTGTCAGACATGGATTCTCTCTTCAACAATGTTGGTCATGGCCTAATGAGTGCTAGTTCCGTGGGGCGGGATGTAGCCGACGTCGCAAGCTCTATCGGCGGCTTTCACGAGCGAGTTGGCCAGCATTTTGATCACAGGGGTGAGCCACAGTTTGGATCACCTTTCCAGTGCCTGGAATGACCGGATCGAATGCGATCCCCCATATGACTCTGCTTCCGCTATCGCGGGGCTCGATTCGGACCCTTCCGTCGTAATTCTTAGTGGGAAGACCCGATATCACCGAGTACTGATGAAAGTTGGGCGGATCGTCGACGAGGATCACCTCACGAGCAACCATGAACCCGAAACAGGTAACACGGCGGACCACGCCAGTGCCTGGTTGAGAAGGATCGTAGGGCTCGGCGGAACAATGGGTTATCGCCCGCACCCACGTGGCCCAGCCTGGAATATCAGCCAGCAATGGGTAGACATCGCTGGGCGGCGCGATCGAATCGCGCGTAATCTCAACGCTGTATCTAGGCATTGAACACCCCCTCTTGTTTTTGATCTGGCAGGTAGTGGTGTTGTGTCGGCGGCAATTCGGGCTATTTCACGACGATTCCCGCGTCGACCGGCATCGTGACGCCAGTGATGTATCGCCCGGACTCTGCGCAGAGATAGAGCATGGCTTCAGACACGTCCATCGGTTCGACGTGCGGGACGGGTAGCAGGTTTGTCAGCGACCGTTCGAAGAATTCAGGATGTTGGGCGGCGTATTCGGCGAATTGCTCGTTTACCACCATCGGCGAGTTGACACCCGTGGGATGTACGGTATTGACACGGATGTTCTTCGCGCCCAGACCGTTTGCGTAATACCGCATCAAACCGACGACCCCATGCTTGGCTGCGCCGTAACCGGCGGCCCCATGACTCAGGGTGTCGAACTGCACGCCGGCGCCCTTGAGGCCCGCGGTCGAACTCGTGATCACGATCGCGCCGCCCTGATCCTGCGCAATCAGGGTCGGAAGCGCGGCTTCGATTGTGTAGTAGACGCCATTGAGCATGACGTCAATCGCATCGACGTACGACGACAGCTCGTGCGACTCAGCACGCAGGATTGGCAGTATGCCGGCGTTCGCGAGGACGAAATCGAGACGTCCCAGTTCGCCGACGCCGCGCTTCACGGCGTCGCAAAGGGCATCGAAGTCCCTAACGTCGGCCTGCACGGGTACTATCCGCTGCCCGGTCTTCTCCACGAGCCGGACGGTCTCCTCGAGATCCTCCGGTGTCGACATCGGATACACGACGCTGTCCATCTGAGCGCACAGATCCAAAGCAATGATATCGGCGCCTTCCTCGGCGAACCGCATCGCGTGCGAGCGACCCTGGCCGCGGGCCGCGCCGGTAATGAACGCCACCTTGTCGGCCAACCTCTTACCCATATGCCTGCTCCTTAAGTCCGGTTTTTCGTCTCGGCGCCATCAGTTACGGACTTGGAGAGCGTCCGCATTGGCGGGCGAAGAAGATCCCGCCCCGTGTTGTCGGCGACTGCCACGACAGCCGTGGTGAGGTGGGCCCTCGTGCGACTGGTCGCCACTTCGACTGTCTCGTGGTGCTGTTGCCTCACCCTGTTGGAGCGGACGATCGTGTCAGCCATGCCTTCTCCTCTGCGAAGTCGCAGCGCTGAGAACTTCCGACTCAGCAGTCGAAACGTTCCGCGCGCTTGGCTGGTCGTGTCCGAGGACCACAGGGTGTCCCCGATCACAGTCCCAGGGTGGGCCAGGAATGTCAATAGCAGATACCGTATCGCACACGATAACTGTGTAGCGCCAGCTCAGCGGCACGAATCGGAGTACTACATTGACTCGGCCATCACGAGCACACCGCGAATCAACTGGCTGCTCGCAGATCGCATAACCCTCCTCGATGGCGTGCAGGGGATAGCGCCGAGTGACCAGCTCGTCCAGGAGATCACCGGGTCTGTGCCAGCGTGGGAGATTGCACGGCGAGTCGGGTGCCCACAGGAGTGCCACGCTGGTCCGCATCAGCACCTGCCCACTCGACGCCATTTCTCCGTTCGGAGGGTCGTGCCGTATCAGTTACGGTATCAACCTTGACTGTCAGTGGATGCGGATGCTAGACAGAGTCGTACATTGCGTAAGGCCACGAAAATTCGTCGACTCAGTAGCCCACCAAAGCGTTCGCGGCGAGCTTGGTGGTAATGCTCGTTCCGACATTTTTTTGTGAGACAGCCATTTTTGTGAGACATCGATGCAACGGCTATTTCGGCGATGTTTCGCGAACCAGAAAGGACCACGCGTGGCGCACGGCGATTTGACCCTCATCTCCGCGAACGAGCACCTCATTGAGACCGAGGATGTTTACAAGGGGCGCATGCCCGCGAAATGGGCCGATCGGGCTCCACATATCGAGCGACACCCCGACGGCGGTCAACAGTGGGTCTTCGAAGACCGGGTGGTGCCGTTGTGGCGGCACTGCGCTGTCGCGGGAATGACGCCCGAAGAGTGGCTGGGGCCGATGATCCTGTCGTACGACCAAATCCGTGAGGGCTGCTACAACCCACAGGCAAGGCTTGTCGACATGGATACCGACCGCGTGGCGGCTGCGGCGGTATATTCATCTCCGGCCGGAATCGGTTTCGGCGGTGAACTCTTCTCATACGCGAAGGATCCAGAGCTAGGCATCGCCTCTATGCGGGCCTGGAATGATTGGTATTTGGAGACCTGGGTTGCGGCCGCTCCGGACCGGTTCATTCCCATTCAAGCCACCTGGTATGACGATGCCAAGGTCGCCGCTGCCGAGATCTACCGAAACGCCGAGCGCGGTTTTCGAGGGGTGATGTTGCGCAATCCCACCGACATCGGTAGGAGCTGGCTTGGCGATAGGAGTTGGGATCCTTTCGTCGCCGCCTGCCAGGAAACCGGAACAGTGATCTGCCATCACACCGCAGATTTGCCGCATTGGCCGAAGATCCCTTGGGACACCAATTTCGATAAGGTCCCCTACGGCTTCGGCAGCACGATTTTCCAGTCCGGTGCCATCGAGGCCGTCGCCCAATTTATATGGTCAGGAATCGGGGTGCGCTTTCCCGGACTCAAGGTCAACATCGCCGAATCCGGCGGCACTTGGCTGCCGCATCTGATCGAACGCCTCGACTGGTGTCTCCAATTCTCGTTGCTGCATCGCAAGGGATGGCCCGATTCGGACATCACACCGCTGCAGATGCTTCGGGACACTTTCACCTTCTCCACTTTGGAGCCGGCGACTGCCCACCGACTCTCTCAGGAGCTCGACTTCCACAATTGGATGCTGGAAGTCGACTACCCGCATATGGAGTCCATCTGGCCGCAGAGCCAGAAGATCTTCTCCTCTGAATTATCACGTGTGAAGGCCGATCAGGACTTCGTCGAATCGATCACCCACAAGCGGGCGGAAGAATTCTTCAATTTCCCGGTCAGTGTGTCGGCGGACAGTGGTGTCTAGCATCACCAATCGGTTCCTCATCGGTGGACAGTGGGTCGCCGCGAGCAACACTGACGTCTTCGACGTCATCGACTCCTCGACCGAGGAGGTTATCGAAACGGTGGGCTTAGCTGGCACGGCCGACATCGACGCGGCCGTCAATGCGGCTAGGCGTGCGTTCGATCAAAGTGACTGGCGATCAACGACTCCCGGGGAACGCGCCGATATGCTGCAACGGCTCTCCGAGGCCCTTGTCGCGAGGTCATCCGACATCGCGACAATGGTCAGTCGGGAAAATGGCAACCCGATCTCGACCTCGACGATGATTCAGGCCGCCGCTCCTGCATTGGCAGCCGGTTATTTTGCCCAGGTCACGCGCGAGTTTCCGTTCGACGAGCCGCAACGCACCGCCATGATGGGCAACCCGCTGTTGGTCACCCGCGAGCCGGTTGGCGTCGCTGCCGCGATCGTTCCCTGGAACGTGCCCCTCTCGATCGCCATGCTGAAAGTCGGCCCGGCACTAGCGGCTGGGTGCACCGGTAGTTCTGAAAACGGATCCACACACAGCGCTCGACGCCAAATTCCTCGGGGAGGCGATCCTGGCCGCCGGCATACCCGACGGGGTGGTCAACATCGTGCCGGCCGATCGCACCACCAGCGAATACCTGGTGTGCCATCCGGATGTCGACAAGGTGTCACTGACTGGCTCGACGGCCGCGGGCCGGCGCGTGGCTTCACTGTGTGGCGAACGGCTGCGCCCATGCACCCTTGAGCTGGGCGGAAAGTCGGCCGCTATCGTTGCCGAGGATGCAGACGTGGGCCACGTCGTGCAGAGCCTGCTGCCGGGCATGATCATGATCAACGGTCAGGCCTGTGTCGCCCAGACACGGCTACTGTTACCCAGTAGTCGCTATAAGGAATTCGTCGACGCCTTCACCGCGGCATTCGCCGCCCTGACCGTCGGCCCTGCTCTCGATCCCGGCACACAGGTCGGTCCTCTGATTTCGGAACGACAGCGGTCGCGGGTGATGGACTACATCGCTGTCGGCGTCAAGGAGGGCGCAACCGTCGCCGTCGGCGGTTTGGCGACAGATGTCGACGGCAAGGGCTTCTTCGTCCAGCCAACGTTGCTCACGGATGTCGCCTCCGAATCGACGGTCGCGCAGGAGGAGATCTTTGGTCCGGTGATCAGCGTCATCGCATACGAGAACATCGACGACGCCATCGCCATCGCCAACGACTCGATCTACGGGCTATCCGGTTCGGTATGGACGGCCGACGACGATCTCGGATTGTCGGTGGCGCGCAGGGTCCGCACGGGCACGATGAACATCAACTATTTCAATGTCGAGATCGCCGGACCGTTCGGCGGTTACAAGTGCTCGGGTATCGGACGCGAGAACGGGCCGGAGGCCCTCAACGCTTATCTCGAGTACAAGTCCATCGGGATTCAGTCCCAGCCTTAGTCACTACAACCAGAGGATCGCCATGCCACTGCAGGAACACCATCAGATAATCTCCGTCGACGACCACCTGATCGAGCACCCGCGTGTCTGGCAGGATCGACTTCCGGAGAAGTACCGCGATTCCGGCCCACGGATCGTGGAGGTTGACGGCAACCATCTGTGGACCTATGACGATCAAATCTTCCCGACGCTGGGGCTGAACGCCGTCGCGGGAAAACCGCGTGAGGATTGGGGAATGGACCCGCTCCGCTACGAGGACATGATCCCGGGCTGTTACGACCCTGCCGCTCGGGTAAAGGACATGGACCTCGATGGCGTTCAGGCCGCGCTGTGCTTTCCGTCGTTCCCGGGCTTCGGCGGCGGAAACTTCTTCCGCGCCAAGGATAAGGAAGTGGCCCTGCTGTGCCTCCAGGCGTGGAACGACTTCTATATCGACGAATGGTGCGGTACCGCCCCGGACCGATTCATCCCGATGTCCATCCTGCCCGTTTGGGACATCGACTTGACCTGCGCGGAGGCGGAACGTGTCATCGCCAAAGGGGCACGCACATTTTCGTTCCCCGACAGCCCCCAGCCCCTCGGACTTCCGTCGTTCTACACCAAGCATTGGGATCCGTTGTGGCAGATCTGCTCCGACGCCGAGGTACCGGTTTCCTTGCACTTCGGATCGGGGTCCTACGTGCCCGGCTTCCCATTCCAGAAGGTAGAGCAAGGACCCGAAGTGCTGGATCAGGGCGTACCCTTCGTGGTGGCGATGATCCTGTACTCGTCCAACCTGATGTGGACCACCGTCGATCTGCTGTTCTCGGGTGCCCTGCAACGGTTCCCGAAACTTCAGTTCTCACTCGCCGAGGGTGGCATCGGATGGATTCCCTACCTGCTCGAGCGCTGTGACTTCGGCTGGGAGCGTCATCGCTACTACCAAGATATTGATTTCGATGCCCGACCCAGCGACCTTTTCCGCCAACACTTTTACGGCTGCTTCATCGACGACGAGCATGGACTGGAAAACCGACACAAGGTCGGCATCGACAACATCACCTTTGAGGTGGATTATCCGCACTCCGACTCGAACTGGCCGAACAGCCGCAAGCGCGTTGCCGAGATGCTAGCGCACGTCCCCGACGATGAGGTCGAGAAAATCGTCGAAACCAACGCGCGCCGAATGATGCGATTCCCTCGGTGATGCGTGGGCGACACGGCTTGGGCGCGGTGATGGGTCGCTCACGGCACCGACGGTCGTGGCCGGTCCGATTGCGCTACAAGTCGTTCCAGTCGCCTTGTCGCGATGCGCATCATGACCTTGATTTGGATCTTCAGCCAGGCACGCATGACAGGTGGTGGCAATAACGAGTCGACCGCCATCGTCCAGGTGGCCGTGGTGGCCTGCGGTGAGTTGGTCACCGCAGCGAACGTCCATTCCTCGAGGAACGCCTTCATCAGCGGCATACCGACCGTGTCGACGCGGAAAGCGAAGCGTTGATTGTGTTCGAAAGCCAGCACCGTCTCGGCGATCGTCATCCCAAAGGCGTGCATCTCGCGCTGGCTGCCTACGCCGGGCGGCATCGGAGTGAGCCATCTACTCGCCTCGTTGAAGCCGGGACACCACTTTCCCCAACTCGCGGGATCGGTGGCCACCGCTGCGAACACATCACCAACTGAGGCGTTGACGACGCGCGCTTGACTGACTCGGACGGGAGAGCGGTCAAGAAATTCGAGTCCAACGGAATCGAGCTGTTTCATGGGCTCCTCTCAGGGGCGTGAGCTCTCAGGAAGAAAGCCACAGGCCGACTTGATGGCTGCAGCTTCCTTGGCGGAGCGCTCGCAGCCCAAACCGACCCCGTTTACATTCTGAGCGCCGGATAACACGCCTTCGGTGCCTCCCATGTGGAGGTGTGACCAGCGTGACATCCCGCCTGCGAGCTGTCAATATTAGATACCGTATGCCACACGACACGCAGGAAGGTTTATATGCCACGACACCCCTGGGGCGCGGTCAGCGGCGCACGAAGCCAAAGCGCCTCTGCGATCTTGGCTGTCGTAGACTCTGACGGAATCGCCGACTGCGACGGCGCGCGACTACGTAGGCCCGAACGCGTTGCTCCACCGTGGTAGCGCGCCCCCAAGCGATCACAGGAGAACTGGCGTGACAAAGCCCTCCTCGCGTGGTTCGAGAAGCCGCCGCAAGGGTGGCGTCCCCCGCTCGCTCACACAATCTCAGATCGTTGAAGCTGCTCTGGAGCTCACCCGCGTAAACGGCCTCGACGGGCTCACAATGAACGCCCTGGCCACCCGTCTCGGCGTGGGCGTGATGACCATTTACTCCTATTACCGCGGGCGCGACGAGCTTCTCGACGCGATGGCTGATCGTGCAGCAGCAGAGCTCTATGACAACCATCGTGACTCGATCGACCAGCCGTGGGACGTCGAACTTCGCGCTCATTACCGCGCCCTCCGCGAGAGCCTGAGGAGTCACCCATCGTTGGCCGATCTCATTTTCTTTCGCGGACAAGTACTGGCCGCCAACGCTGACCAGCTCGATCGGATCGCCGAGCACATGCACCGCCACATTGCGTCCATGATCCATGGAGGCATCGAGCCAACCCTCGCGATGCGCGTATTCCTTGGACTGTCGTTCTTCACGTTGGCGTCGGCGCTAAGAGACGAAGACAATATTGCACCGACCGCGTTGCCGGATCGGCTCCAAGCAATGCTCGGCGAGACGATGGATGCCCGCCAGATTCTCAGCGATGCGCGATTCGGCTCCGATGCGGAATTCGAGACGCTATTGGACCTGCTCCTACTCGGGCTTAAGAGCACGGTCGACGACAACGGGACGGCAACATAAGCAATTCGATGACGTTCGCCGCCTGCCGGGCGCGAAGTCTCTCGACTCGCTGGCTGGTTGCGTTTCAGCAGGTCTGAGTCGGACCTCCCGGAACGCCATGACGCGACGTGGGACGCTACCGGTCCCAACGGCGCGCGCGATGTCGGGACTAGGGAAAAATTGCGGGAATCGTTCCGCGGATGGGTGCCCGCATCGTATCGACTGTCACGTGGGAGGGCCCTGGAAATGGAGTTGATCGACCATCCCGCGGGTTCATCGCCGGCGAGGGCCAGCCGTTCAGCGGTGACACCGCCGCCTACGAGACGCTGCTCAAAGCCCGAGGGGCCAGTCGGTTCCGCTGCCCATGCCCAAACACCTGCCACCGTGGATGCTCGCCAAGCTCGGCGGCGACTTCACGTCATCGGTCACGCAGTGGAGTTCGTCAGCCTGAAAGCAGGCGAGACAGAAGTGCCGTGCGCTACAACCTGATACTCGCGACGCGCGCGTCAGGCCGTGGAATCAGTGGTGCGAGGGTCCTTCCATCCAAGACCTCGCGTGATGGGTGGCGATCGGTGTGATCAAACGATGGAAACCGTCTGCGGCACCGTGAACGCGCGCGTCGGGACCATCAGTGAGTGCCACCCCGCGACGCCCCCGGCCACCAGGATGTGCACGCGGTCCTCGGGCATGGGGATCGTCATCGGCGGCTCATGCGGGTCGCGGCCGCGGTTGATGAGCTCGAGCTTTTCCGCGATCGACGGCAGCTCGATGTCGTAGTGGTCGCCGTCGGCCGACGCCGCGTGGACGGAGGCCTGGCTGGCAGTCGCCGGACGCGCTGAGGCGCAGGGTCGAGCCGACGAAGCAGCGGGCCGCGCGACGTCCTGAAGGTCGTGACGTGACGGAACCATCGGGGATGGGGAGACGACGTCCGCTGTGCTTCGCGCGATTGCAGGTTATGCTGCCGAAGGCATGACGACGGGTCAGGTGTGGGCCATCGCCAGTCACTCAACCGTGAGGACGGAATATGCGAATTCCTCGACGACGCGCGGAGCTGGCTTGTGTCACCGGCCCGTCGCGCTCACGCATCGGTTTACGGAAGACAGATGCCATCCACACTAAAGAGTCGACGCTGGGCACCGTGGGGTGCGCACGACGCGTGGAGCGTTGGAGCATCCGTGCCGCGGTAGCTACGTTAGCGACCGCGACGACAGTCGTCGTTCCGCTGGGAACAGCGTCGGGTTCACCGTGTGATGGCCAGAGCTGTGTCCCCCATCTGCGAACGGACGCAGTTCAGGGTGCTCCTTGCGACGCGGCTCGGCTCTATTCATTCGGGCTAGACGCGCGCGGCAATGCTCTGATCTGCTACGCCACCTACCGCAACCCCACAACGGCTTCATGGTCTCCAGTTCCGAAGCTCGTGGGGGTACGGGATTACGGCGCCCTGTGTTCGGACCAAGCCGTAGCTCAATCACCCGACGGTTTACCCCTAGAGTGCAGAGACTCTATCTGGGATCGTTACACGCCTGATCTTCCGGTCAGCTGAGCTCAATGTCTCAGCGGCTTTACCACTACGGGTTGCGTGAGTAATTCATCCAATGCCGCCGAACAGCGCTACGCGGATGTGGATGTGCTAGCGACAACAGTGTCACCCGGCGCAACCTGTATTTGACGGTGCCGACTATTTTCGGACGAGAAATGCTCCGTTTCCAGCCCTGAAACGTTGGCCACAGGTAGTGATTCCTCATCGGTTCGCCGAGGTGGCGGGTCCGGCCAGGTTGTCTCGCGTGTGGCGGCCGCGGCTATGATGGCTGCAGTGACGGCGACAGTGCTCGCGCCTACGTCAGTTGCAGACCCCACCGGTGAACTCAAGTCTGCGGTCGAAGCGAAGCGTGGTGGTTGCCCTGCGCTGCAGTCCGATCCAGTGCTTGATGCCGTGGCTCAGCGTGCGAATCGCGAAACGCAGGCCTACGCCGGCTTTGCCGCGCGGTACCAGCCAATGGAGGATCCGATGCCAACGCTGCGCGAATTGTCGTATCCCGCTGGCAAATCGAAGATGCTTTCCGGTTTCGGCGACGCTCAGCAATTCGCAGATCCCCAGCAAAAGGCTGCCTACGGGGCCACCCTCTTCGGTTGGGACACCATTCCGGACTGTAGCTACACCCGGTACGGTGCCGACGCGGTGACTGAGACCAAGAGTGGTAACGCCTTCGCCACCGTTGTATTGGTGGGCGAGCTAGATGGCGTTGCGAGGAACCGAGAGCGCGGTCGGCATTGGTGATGGTGGGCCGACGCCGAATCACGTTGACTTAGAACGTCATATTGATGAACCGGCGTCACCGGATCGTGGGTTGTCGATGCCGAGTTCGGTCCGCGCGTTCCAGCGGACGGCGTCGGCGAGGTTGATTGTGGCGCCGGTCCCGGATGGGTCGACACGCGATCCGGTGGCGATCGACGAGTTCGGCGACCGAACGTTGGCCGATACTGCGGATCTGCTGCAACGTAGGCGTGTCCGCGTCGAGAACCCCTGCTTCCCGCAGCATCCGAAACGTCGCCGACGCCGAGTCGGTGCGGCCCCGCACCGCGTACTCGGCGTCGAGGATCTCCAACACGTCACCGACGGCGATGTCGGCCAGCATGCCGCCCTTGGCGGCAACGATCACCGCACAGCGAAACAAGATGTCTTTCAACGCATCTGGCCTGATGCCTGGATCCTGCTCACACAATCGGCGCAGTCGGTCGAAGTCGGCCCCGTCACGCCCGTAGACCATGTTGCGGACCAACTTGCGCTTCTTCCCGCCGGACAACAACCATGCCAGCGACGGTCGCACCACGTCCGCGCCGACCACCACCAGCAGCGAGCTGGTCATCAACTCCAATCGGTTCGGAGAATATGTTCCCTCACGGCGAAGCCACTGCTCGGGATACCGGGCCCACTTAGCGCCTGCAGCGTCGGCGCCGCTGGCCAGCCACCGCTGTTGCCAGGTTTCGCCGAGTTGGTCGGCGAGCCAGTCCAGCAGCAACGGCACTCCCCGGCAGCGCGCGTCCCGCACCCGCTGCGTCGGCAAGTCGTCCGACGCGGCGGCGACGATCCGATCCACCTCGGCGCGATCGCCGCACGTTGCCGGCCAGTCCGTCTCGACCGGACGCACCGGGTAGCGAGACCGCCAATCCGGTGGCGTGAGAACGGGTTCAAGCGGCTCGGCGTCAACGCGGCTTACGTTCCTGGCCGCGCGAATGGTCTCGGCGATGGTCACGAGCGCCTCCGAGCAAACAGCACGTCCAGCGTCTCGGGTCGGTCGCAGACGACGAAGAACGTGTCCTTGACACCGCGGTTGCGCAGATCGGTGAGCACGGTCATCCAGAACTTCGCGAAAGCGCACAAGTTCGCGCGAACCTGTGCGAGGTGGCACCTGAACTGTCACGGGTTCGGCAGGCGGGTGGTGTCGACGTGATCGGCGAGGTAGGCGGTGACGGCCTCGTTGCGCATGCCGTAGGCGGCGGCGACGAGTTTGGCGTCGACCGTGCCGACCAGGTCGACCAGCCGTGTGGAGCGCAAGATTCGGGGTTGGATGCCGACCGCACGCAACGTGTTCTTGACGTAGCTGTCGGACGCCGGCGGCCCGGGTGGCCTTGGTTTGCAAAGTGATCAACAAATGGGAGTTGTTGCTGCCCAATGTGTCACGGTGGCCGATGCAGCGTTGCAGCGCGGTCCCCGTCCACGGGTCCAGCGGCGTCGGGTGGGGTCGACGACCCAATCGGATGCGGTGCGCATCGTGATCGATGTCGGCGTCGGTGAGATGCTGCAGTTCTTGGGTGGTGGCGCCGTGCAGCAGGGCGGCCAGCCCGACGAACGCCTCGTGCGGGTGCACCTCGGGGTCGGTGCTCCACCGCCGGAACAGCGCACGTTGCTGATCGGCTGGCAAGGGTGTGCCCGCGAAACGCCATGGTCTGCGGTGCATTCAGCCCGGTCGTGGGGTTGATGAGCATTACCCGGCGGCGGACTGCGTGGCGGCTGAACTGACGCAATCCGGCCAGGTAGTGAGCGCGGCGGCTGGGATGGGCATGCAGGAATGCTTCGACGTCGCCGACCTCGACGGTGGCCCAGTCGGTCTTGCCGCGGTCGACAGGTCAGGAACTGTGCGAAGTCGCGCACCGCGCCCAGCCGGGCCTCGAGCGTGGCATGCCCGCGAGGCTGGGTGCCGGTGCGGCGAGCGCGATCACGCCCAGCGACCAGATAGGCCGCGAAGGCGGCGGCCGCCGGGCGCAGCGGTGCGGGCACCGCGTCGATCCGCGACTGCCGTCGGGCGGCGGCGCGACGTTGATCCCGGTCCGGCGGCAGCGCCAGCTTGTTCGCGGTCAGGAAGTCTTCCAGTGCGCGCATCAGCGGCACGTCGGCGTCGATCGATTCCAGCAGTGTCTGCGGATGCACGGCAGTACTGTTCGTGCGCCAACCGCTTTCCGAGTCTGGTGAGCATGGCGCAGGCGCGGCTGGGGTGGTGGCGTCCGACCAGGTAGGCGCCGAAGCTACCCAACCAATCGGGTGGGTCATCCAGAGCGGCGGCAACGTTGGCTGCGCGCACCAAGATCCGGTGCGGCGAGCGTGCCCAGCAGGTTCGGCACCGCCCGGTGCCGGCGAGTCGGGTGACCTGCCCGCAGTCAATGCAGGCTACGTCCGGGTTCGGCGGCCGACCAGGGTGTGAGCACGATCCGCACCAGCCGGTCGGGGGCCGCAGGACCCTGCGTTTCCCGCAGCGTGGGCACTCGACGCGGTGGGCGTCCAGACGGTCCCGCCGAGCACACTCCTTGCAGAGGTCGCGGTCGACGAACAGCACCGGCGCGTCGCAGACCCGGCACACGCGTGAGCAGCGCACGCAACGGCCGCTGTCTTGCCGCAAAACCCGTTCGGCCCCACAACCCGGACAGCGCTGTTTGACTGGCGCATTCGTGCGAGCCCAATGGCACCGAGCACACACGTCGCGTTCGGGTTTGCCGACCGCGCGGCCGCAGCGCTGGCAGTCCCGGATCCGGCGCGTCATCCTCAGATCGGCGGCATCGACCGGCCCCGCCGCGACGGTGGTGAGTCGTTGACCGCAACCTTCGTCGACTTCGGCGAAATCGGTTGTGCGACTGGGGTGGTGTCGACGTCGAACAGATCGTTGGGCGTGCACTCCAGGGCGGTGCACAACGCGATCAAGGTGGACAACTTGATCTGGTTGGGCTGCTTGGTGAACAACGCCGACACCGACGCCGACGACAATTCCAATCCCGCCTTCTCGGCCAGCAGCCGCCGCAGCTGGGCGCCGGTCCATACCTCCCGTTGAGCGGCGGCCATCCGCAGCTTCCACGTGATCTGCATCGCTTACTCCTGTCCGGTCAGCTCGCTCAGCGTCGCCGAGATCGCGCGCTGGTAGGCGTCTTCGATGAAGGTTTCCGACGGCGCACGTACCGCATGGTGGAGGCGACCGTCCAATGACCGAGAAGTTGTTGGATGGCAACCAGATCCACGCCGCGCTCATAGTTATGGGTCGCGCAGGCGCGGCGCATCCCGTGCGGGCTGAACCAGTCCGATTCTGGGCGCCCCTCCACGCTCATCAAGTGCCGCAACCGGTTGCGGATCGTGGCGGCGGCCAGCCGGCCACCGGATTCATCACACAACAACACCGCGCTATCGGGGAACCGGCCACGGACATCGTCGAGATACCAGCGCAACACCAGATCCAATCCGTCCAGCATCGGCACCCACCGCGGTCGCGGCCCGGATCCCTTGGCGCCCTTCCCGAACCGCACGTGCAGCTTGCCGAACGGGCCACGCCCGAAATGCACATCGGCCCGGTCGAGCATCACCACCTCCTCCGAGCGCAACCCGGCGTGATACAGCGTGCGGAACAGCGCGTAGTCGCGCGCGGCGGGCGCGTACTTGCGGGCGGTCACGATCCGGCCCTTGAGGAACTCGAAGAACGCGACCACCCGCTCCGGCGCCGGCGGCGCCAGCGCGGTCGGCGAGTCGTCGCTGACATGGCGGGCAGCGTTGAACTCATCCAACGGACAGGCCAGCCGCACCCCGAACGCCACTTCGATCTCCGCGGCCTTGCGGACCTCCAGGAACCGATGAAAGCCCCTGAACACCTGCAGGTAATTCCGCCGCGTCGACACTGCTCGACCCGACTGGCCAGCTCACCCACCACCCGATCGACGTCGGCGGCGGTCACCTCCCACACCGGTCGCCCCAACGCCGCCAGCATCCGTTCCAGCACACCGACGTCATTGGCGATCGTCGACGCGGCGAACCCACGCGCAGTCCACGACGCCACGAACGCCTCCACGCATTCGGCCTGGAACCGCTCGGGATCCGACGCCTCGACGACCGACGCGACCTCGCCGGCGATCACCCGCAGCCGCCCGTCACCCACCCGTACACCTTCTTCACACCTGACGATTCAAGGCTGCACCTTAACTCACGGGCCTACACCTTCAACATCGGCGACACGCCAGAAGGCGGGAAAACCTCAGGCAGCAGCACCAATCCGCGGAAACGAACCTGTGCTCGTTCCATATCCTTCCCCGCCGGTGCCGGCCCATAGCCCGAGGATGTCGCGTTCCCCGCCTAGGGTCACCCCGATCGCGGCGTAGAACGGTCGGTTGGCGACCTGGCCGTCGCGGACCTTCACCACGATCGCGTCGATGAAGATCGCGGCGTAGGTCTGATCGAGGGGACGTACCGTCCACTCGTTCATCTCCTCGAGCACCTTGTCGGTGATCCGGCTGATCGTCTCCTTCGATACCGACGCACCGTAGATCTCGGCGAAGTGCGCCGAAATCTCGCCCGTGGTAAGCCCCTTTGGCGTACAGCGACAGCACGACCTCATCAACCCCGGACAGCCGGCGTTGGCGTTTCTTGACAATCTGCGGTTCGAACGTCGCGGCCCGATCCCGCGGCACGTCGAGCTCGACCGCGCCGGTGGTGTCGGTCAGCACCGTCTTGGCGCGTGTGCCGTTGCGGATGTTGCCCGTCCCCGTTTCCGGCGGGTCGTGTTTCTCATAGCCGAGGTGCTCGGTCATCTCCTCGTTCAGCGCGGTCTCCAGGACCGTCTTGGTGAGCTGTTTGAGCAGACCATCGGGACCCGTCAGCGACAGGCCTTGCTCTTGGGCCAGCCGAACCAGCTCGGCGGCAGCCTGCTGCTCCGCGGACTGTTCAGCCTTCTTCTTCGTCACATCATCCAGTGTCGTCATCACGGCGACCTTTCTCGCCGAGCATCGCTCAGCGTGTCAGGCCGGAAACACCGTTAAATCCACAGTCCCGGTTTGACGACGGCATGCCGCGACTGCGGTACTTAGATTCGGCTCACCACATGCTCGCCCGGGCCGTTAGGGGCGATACGCGCCGCCACAACTAAGTACAGGTGGGGGGCACACCTCGTATGGGGGCTTCGGCGGATAGTAGCCTCCGCTGCCATAACACGCTGCAGTGCCTACATCCAGTGTGGTTTCGCAAAGGAGACTTCCGTGAGCGTAGACGCGCACGGTTACCCATTTGTAGCGCGCAGCGGCCGGTTGCCACTCGGCCCGAAGGCTCGCGTCGGTACTGTGCGCGTTAGCCACCGTCGCGTTCGTCCGCCACGGGAGCGCCACGTTCTCAAATTCCTTCTGCCCGGAGACATCAGAGTATGCGATGTTTGCTGCAGCGACATCGCTTGAGGTGACCTCGTACATCACCGGAGCGTCAGCGCTGGCGGCTGGGGCCATCGCTACTGCGGATATGCCGGTTAGCAGCGAGATGAGCATCAGTTGCACGCGAATCATGGTGCGTTCCTCCTTGGAGACGTCGAGGTCGAACACGTAGGGCGCGGATGGCACCAACGCGACGAGCTAGTGAAATCCTGTGTTACAAGCAGAGCGATTGCAAGCACGGTATCTTGAGGCTTTTGGCGAACACAGCCAAGTAAGCGAATCTGCCGGTCTGTCCAAGTCGCGTGGTGAGGCCTTCGAGTGGGCACAGGGTGGCCGTCGGGGCTACGGATTGCGTAATGGCACCCTGGACCGGTTTGCCCGCCGGTTGCTACCGCGTAGATCAGTCGGTCTCGTGTGGCTGCCCGCGGCCCGTCCGTGATGGCCCTGGCGAAGCTCCTGGCCGCGTTCGCGGCCTCTGCTCCAAACCGCTTGTTCATACGGCATAATTCCCAGGATGAGTAGCAGCACAATGCGGCCGTGGCTAGCCGCGATACTTGCCCCGTTTGCCCTGGCCACAATGATGGTGCCGCTCGTCGCAGCGGAGCCGCATGCGCACGCCGACGCAACCAGTGACGGCTTCTACATCGACCTGCTTAAGGGCACGGACATATACGACCGATACGGCGAGCAGACCTTGCTGCGAGAGGCGTACAAGGTATGCGATGCCATACAGCGAGGCACTGGCGAGGAGAGCGCTACCCACATGGTTGAGTCCGACCTGGGCCTCAACAACGACCGGGCGTTCAGGGTTGTTTCTTCCGTCGAGGTCGGCATGAATTGCTTCAGTTTGAAGCCCTACGGGATGCCCTGATTACTGGCCGGTCCTCGCGCACGCAGGTCCAAATTGCGCGGCGGGCCTCAGCAGGTTCGACGGTGAGGATGACAGCCATGCAGATCGCGGCACAGACGAGATTGTGCGCAGCACAGTCCCTCTCTCATTGTGGTAACGAGGGAGAGACCGCTGCGGGTCAGCCAGACGAGACAATTGCCGTCGTAGGCGGCGGCTTGAGTCGTCGCCAAGTTGGGGGAACCCAATAATTCGTGAATGAGTCGGGAGACATACTGGGCGTGCGGGGGCTCATAACAGTGGCAGCGATGACCATCGGCGCTTTGGCAGCGGTGGCATTTGGGACAGCCGTAACCCCATCGGCGGGCGCGGACGTCCAATGTGCTGGCCAGCAACCCAACCCCGAGAAAGCTGACTTCTATCAAAGACAATATTCAGCCGCTGTATCTGGGCCGCTGAGAGACCACCTGGCCGCATACCAGTCGGCAGCCGCTTCCGACGATCCCCGACAGACCGGCCGAGCCGCCAACATTCTGTACGGCGAGATTGAGACGGACCTCATGATGTTCGGCACCCAGACCTGGTTTGGTTGCTACGACCCAGCAGTCTTGGCGGGCCTCCAGCAGAGCGCCGACGCCTTCACATCTACCTTGGACCACATCAGCGGCGCCGCGGCAAACTTCAGCGGAAAGACCGCCGCAGACGTACCGGCTCTCGTTGCGCAGGCCCAACCGCAAGAAAAGGCATACATCGCCGCGCTGAATGGGTACTCGGGACAATTTGGGGGCGAGCAGATCTCCCAGCCCTGACCGCCGGCTGATCTATTTCCACAAACCGACCAGAGTTGGTCGGCGCAGGACCGGACTGCTCGATGCCCCACCGCCGGCGAAAACATTCGGCATTTACCCTGCTGAGGATCACTCTGCCCTCGACTCTCACAACGCCCTCAACTCTTACGATGGTGGACCTGGTGATTCCGGTCGAAAATTGAGCACCCTTCGACCGGAGAGTGTCACGGCGAAAACGGTCGTACTTTAACCAGGAGGACAAGAACCGTAGCTTAGGCAGACGTATGACCGCCTGTCATCCCAACCTTTCAACCAAGTCCCTGATGGCGTCATGAGCAACTTGAACTCGCCATGCGCGCAGTATGTGTTGCCCTCTGGCGTGGCCGCACAGGTCGTCGATTCATAGGTCACATAGCTGCGTGGCGGTAGAGGACGCTGCGCCTGTCCGGCGGGGAACTGAATGGCTGCCGACCAGCCGTAATGTACGGAGCGGTTTCCGTTATACCAAGCGATGTGGTTGTTGCCTGCACCGGGAATATCACCAGCGCAGCCGAAGCTTCCCCAAGTCCAGATGCCACAGTTGAGTCCCGAGGGTGACAGAAACCAGACGCCGGGACGGTCCGGAAGAAAGAATTCGTCTGGCTGTAGTTGCGAATACCACGCCGTTATGAGCGACATATCTGGGAATGGATTAGGAAAATCACCGGACGGTTCCGCGTGTCCGGGGATCACGCTGCAGAACGCTAATCCGATTGCAGACCAGATCGCTAGTAGCCACCGGCAGTAGATTGACATGTCAGATCCTAGCCTTCGGATTGCTTGCGGCCAATGTCAGATGAAGACCGGAGCCAAATACGCGTCGAAGAGGGAACCTTCGCGATTGATTGATGTTCATTGGGGGTCACGTATTGTTAAAAGGCGTGGCACCATGACATGCCGCATCGCCGACGTCAAGGGTGTTTGCGCAGCGCAGCGTATTTCCAAAGTAGATGCGCACTGTAACCCACCTGGAAGCTAGTGCGGGTGCGCCAAGCGGTCCGATAGGCAGGTGAGCCGGTCGCCAGTCGGCGCGGACTTCGGCGCCGTCTGTTCCCACGCTGGTTGGGTTAGCTACCGTCACTGTGGTTCGCCAGGGCAAAGCCACATTTTGCAGAGCTTGTCGCGCAGAACCGTCGAAATATTCAATGCTTGCCGTAGGGATGTCACTCGAAACAACTTCATATGTAATGCTCTGGTCAGCGCGAGCGACGGGAGCTAGGAACAGGATAGAAATTCCGGCCATAACCGAGACCATTACTCGTGGGAGACAAATCATGGACCTCTCCTGAAACGAAACGTGTCCTAACACTGAGTGGCCGCTAGTGTTGTAGGGTACTGGGCGATAGCCCCACGGCTCAACAAAAGAACACCTCCTAGGAATCTCAAGGCGGGCCACCCTAGGCACCGGCCAACACCACGACTGCCAAATACCAATCAGTCCTCTCATTTCGTTGCATGCTTGCGCCATAGGCTGTGTAGGAACAATCAGGGATCTTGTCGTAACCCTCCAACAGCAAGCCCTTTATTGCGTCAGCCTCGGTCTTGCCGGCCCCTTGGATCAATTTGGCTTTACCGCCGTAGCCGAGAATCTTAAGGCCCGGTAGTGGGTCCTCGATCGGGACTTGCGTTGCGGTGTGGTCTAAATAATCCTCGGTCGATTGATTGATCTTCGCGGCCACCTGTTCGACAACCGGATCAGAGTGCAATGGTCCGCACGACATTCCGCCGCGGGCGGACGTTAGAGCCTCCCTTAAGTTGGAGGCCGAATCCGCGAGGGCCAAGGGTGCGAGCGAGATACCCGCAGTAAGAGCAGTAAGAACCGTCACGGCCACTACCAATACGATCCGCAGCCCGCACCGGCCGAGCATCATGACGGGGAGCCGACTCTCGTTTATTACACCTGGGTTCAGCGGCATAGCCTTCTACCTACACACGTGCGAACGGTTGATCCTGCTGCCCCAAAGCTTCACCCTTTCGACCGATGGCCCGGTGAACCAGTCTGGCTGATGAGCTTTGATGCCGGCGCTCACGTTAGACAGGTGCTGCCACAGCAGGTAGAAGCTTTCACCCTGGTATATCGGAAACTTGGTATCTCCCGCGAAGTCCTGACTTTGTGTGAGGGCCTGGGCACGGGGGGCGAGGAAGTTTTCGGACTGATCGATATCTGCGGTAACAATATCGACCTGATGCTGGATAGGGCCGAAGCTGTAGTCCCAGTCAGTCCCACCGCCGACCCGGACACCCGGTCCATTCTGTTGGATTCGATTGAATTGCACCCTGTCAATCTGGTCTGAAAGTATTTCGTATTGAGCGTTATACCACTGACACATCTCACGCTCCGCGGTGATATCCGCATCCGTGACGCGATTCCTCATTTGATCGTAAGGAAAGGGAAATTTCGGCACCCAGTTCGTGGATGTTGGGGTGATCACCGGCAATGGCCGGATTAGATCATCATCAGAGGCTGGTTCGGCTTGCGAGGCCGGCACGCCGACGATGGCTACTGCGGACATTGCAATAGCTGTGTACGCCAGCGCGACACCGCGACAACGAAAAGTCTTTTTCACGGTGGCTCCTTTCGCCTCCAACATAACTTCCCTTAGCTCGACCGAAGGCCTCTCAAGCGCGGCTGATCAGGCAGTGGTCCGATCGTGTCGTTTTCGGTCGTCATAACACTCTCGTTTTCCAAGGAATCTATCTTCCTCCTAGGGCAGCACCGATTCCGCCGACATCGGTAATTTGCCAGTCCTTGCTGCTGTCGACGGTGACGCTGTAGGTCGCCGTGGACTGCAACGGATCGGGGCCTTGGGCTGTCTTTGTGAGAACGCTGACAAAAGAATCGACGATATAGACGTTACCGGTGCTTGAGCGAACCTTGGCCGCCAGCGGCCGTGCGGTCGAATTCCATTGCAGGGGAACCAGGATCTGTTCCATTTGGTCCGCCGCCTTGCTCAACCTGTCCTTAAGTTCTGGACTGGTTCCCGCTACGAGTTTGGCCTTCCAGCCGTTAAGGTCTTGAAAATTCATTGCCGCCGCGTTCGTCGCGTAGTCGAGAGCGGCCTTCTCAGCGTGCGCAATGTTTTCCGATTGACGCGCCTGAGCGTCGAGTTTGTGCCTTTCACCGATGTATAAGGAAGCCAGCACGCCCACCGCGACGACCAGCGCGGCGACGAGCGCGCCAATCACCAGGCCGCGAACAGGGATGGACAGCTGCAGTCGTGCACGCGTCCGCTCCTCGTGCTTGTCTTGGCTCCCGGGCTTCCCGCCCTCCGTACCTACTGTCTCGGTCTCAGCCAATTCGTCAACGCCTGGCTTCGCGTTCTCAGGACCGTCTGACTCGTTCGCAGCCGGTTCATTGCCCTTCGTCTTCTCAATCTCCGGATCGTCTGGCTCGGTTACAGCCGGTTCCTCGACATCTGGATTCTTATCTGCCATGTGTACCTTCTCGGGCTTTATTTTCGTTGCGTCCATAGTTAGTTCAGCTACTTCGGGGGAATGGTCGTATGCAATGTGATCGTGCCGTCCGCCGGTACAGAGGCCAGGAAGTTCGACAGAATTTGACCAGTGTCGAAGTTCATGAGTGAGCCCGCGATTCCCTTCAATTTTGGCAAGACTGCTTCGCCTAGCACCTTGAGGTCGGCCCCGTTGTCATCCAGAAGCTTCTGGATTCTGTCGAGATACCTATTCAAATTCCAGACAGTCGGCGGGAAACCGAAGTCAATGAATACTCGCACGGCGCCAACGAGGTTGTTAACATGCCCACCAATCGGCGAAAGCACAGGTGTGACGTCGGCGAGCAAAGGCCCAAGCCATCCCGCGTTCTGTAGCAGGGTCTGGAAGTTGTCTAGCAGATCCCGCCCGCGGCCGTG
Organism: uncultured Actinomycetota bacterium; assembly: GCA_963762535.1. Taxonomy (GTDB): domain Bacteria; phylum Actinomycetota; class Actinomycetes; order Mycobacteriales; family Mycobacteriaceae; genus Mycobacterium. The sequence continues at coordinate 221,322 of CAVXKX010000014.1, read as the reverse complement.
CATATCGGCGGCGACGTTACGCAGCAGCGTGCTGGCGCGAGACAAATTAGGTAGCACTGAGTTTGGATTTGGTAATGCAGTATCAACTTCATCGGCCACCCGTTTGAGCGCGTCGGGATCGGCCTGGTTGAGAACGCGCACGACGCTTGTTGCCAGCTCCGAGATCGATGGCGGCTGTATGACCCGTTGCGCTGCGATGCGCTGACCGTCGTGCAACATCGGACCGTCGTCACGCTGCGGAAATAGTCCGATATACGATTCGCCAAGCGCCGACAGGTTTTCCAGCCTCACCTCGGTGTCGACGGGCACTTGGTAGCGGTTATCTACATAGAAGTCGATAGTTGCTGCGTGGATGGACCCATCGATCTTGCTGACCTTCCCGACCGGCACACCTCGCAGCAGAATATTCGAACCTACAACGAGGCTATTAGTGTCGGCTACCTCCATGGACACGTTGGTGCGATTCGATGGTGGCCTGACCCGAACACCGAGCGATGCGATGTAGCCCACCGACACGGCGATCATCAGTCCGAAAGCGATGAACGTTACGGCGTCTCGTGTCCTCATGGTGTCGCACCCAGGATCCGTAACACATCTTTGACGTTGCCCGACAGTTCCCGGCCGTCCGGCCCGACTATCGAAGTGATGTTGATCGCCGGATATTTATCTTGCGGAAGGAAAAAGTTGGTGAATAGTTTATGCCACGCCGGCCACTCGTCCTCAAACGCCCATTTTGATTGCTGAAGCGCCCCGGTAGCGCCGGCGAGTGAATTCAGTAGCGGCGCCAACCAAAACCCGCCACTATAGACGCTGCCGATTGAGGGAAGGATTTTAGCCATGTGGGTCACGATGAAAGTCGAACGATCAAAGCCCAGCATGCCCTTCGGCGAAAACCAGTGCTCAGCCGACGAAAGTCGGGTGTACAGAACGTCAGTTGTTCCTTGCACGCCGTTGAGCCATTGGTCGACTGTATCAATATTGTCCGACAGGCCCGAAAGGTCCGCGGATGTCTGAGAAACGAGCTTGCGCAGCTGGCCTTCCTGCGGCGTCACTCGGTTGATGCGGATAATCGTGTTCTGGACGCGCTGGATGGACCCACTTGTCACGAAATTCGCCAGATGCGCGATCGTGTCTTCCAGTTGTGGCGGAGACGTGGTTTGCGTGAGCGGGATCATGGCGTCCGGGGCCAATGCAGGTGCTGGTGGCTGGTCGTGGGGTCGGTCGAGGGTGACGTAGGTGTCGCCTAGCACGGTGGCTTGCTGTATGGCCGCGTGGGTGTTCGACGGCACTACGACCCCGGGGCCGATACGCGCGGTGACATCCACGCCACGGCGTGCGACGGTTACTTTGGTGACGACTCCAACTTCCGTGCCGCCCATCACCACCTTGGCCCGATCTGGCAAATTGAGGACGTTGTCGAATTCGATGACGATGTCGTATCCGCCGCTAAAGGTTTTGCCGGGCTGAGGAAGGGCATTGGGGCTGAGTGCCGCACACGAGGAGACGGTGACGGCACTGGCGATCACCACGGCGGCCGACCACATCCTGCACATCCTGCGCTTCATCGGTTCGCCGCCTCGGTAAGGACGTATTCCAACAGCGAAACGTCAACGGCATAAGGCGTTCCCTGGACGTTGGCGCAGCTGCCCGGCGTCCTTGCGTTCATGATGTTGCACAGCGCAACCCCGTCGGGCGTCCGGATGCGGTACAGCGGCGGCCGGTATCTCAGGGTGCCAAATTGGTGATTGTTCGCAATATTGGCCACGGAGTTGATCCACCAGGGTATCGGATTCAGCAGATTTGCCAGCCGCGGAGCGTGAGCGCTCAACTTCCGCACGGCCATCGACGTCGCATCGAGCGTGAACTGAGTCGTCTCGCCGAGCTGGACTTCCAGATCCGAAACCAGGATGTTAATCGGTAGGATTGATTGGAATATCCGGTCGCCACCGTCGGCCGCTTTCAAAATGTCCGGCGCCGTTTTGCGCAGGTCGAGCAAGATCTGCTTCACCGGAGCTCTGAGCTCCTTGAGTAGCGACGTCAGTTGAGCGAGGTTTCTGATGATGGCTCCGATGTCATTGACCGCTTCGTCGGGGCTATCCAGCACCTCTGACGTCGTGGTCAGTAGATGATTGATGCCGCTTCCATTGCCATGGATTGCCTGATCAATTCCACGTACGGCGGCACCGACGTTCGTCGACCCATCCGGGTTAATCGAATTGATGAACTTTGTTGCCGAGCCGATCACCTCAGACAGGCTCTTGGGTGTAAACGAGCGGCTGAGGGGTATGCACTCGCCCCCGGCTAGCTTCGGCCCCGGCCCGGCGTTTCCGACGAGTTCGAGGGACCGGTCGGCGAGCACAGATGCCGACCTGATGATTGCCTTGACGTCACGGGGCAACCGGCGATCCGTTGTCACAGTGAACTCGACACGTACGCTGGTTAAGCCGGGGCTGATGGACTTGACCGTGCCGATCGCATAGCCCATTTGGGTGACCGGGTTGCCGGGATAGAGCCCGACACTGTCGGGCATTATCGCGCAGTACTCGGCGCGATAGCTGTGGCGCAGCGACGTGCACGAGCCGGCAGCTAACACTACCGCAGCAGCGGTGAACGTAGTTGCGGCGATCCGACCAAAGCGGTAAACATGCGGCGCACTCATCAGCAGGCACTCCCGGGTATCGGCATGCACATGTCGGTAGCCAATAGTTCCGGCGGCGCGTTCTGTGCGCCAAGCACCCGTTCAATCTTGTTGCGGACTTCCCGTACCCCCCGGATTATCGTGCCATTCTGTTCCGCCCACATACGCGCTTTTTCCAGCCATTGGCGAGCCTTTTCAAGGAACTTGTCACGATGATTGAGGTAGAACTGATCGATCGGTGAGAGCTGATCTAGAACATTGCCAAAGGTTGCGAGCATACCACCAAACTGCTCACCATAGAGGGCAAGCGTTTGTTCGGCGATCGAGGTCTTGCGAACGAGTACTCTGAGTTCGTCACCAAAGTTATTTAATGCCCGAACATACTCATTGGAGAAATTGAGAATCGCAGTCATCTGTCCGCGTTGTTTCTCTATCGTAGACATGAGGCTGTTGCCTGCGTCAATTATCGCGGAGAGTGATTCCACATTCTTGCCGCTAAGCCCTTTCTGGAGTTGATCGAGCGACTCCTTTAGGGGCTTAGCATTGACATTGGAGGTAACCTTCGTCGAGTCAGCGAGGGTTTGCATCAGATTATAAGGCATCATCACGCGTTCTACCGGAATAGGCTTGGTACCCAGCGGAGTATCGCCCAGGGGCACGATGTTCACATAATATCCACCGACCACAGTGAGCATACGCACTTCTAACTGCGACTGGTCCCCGACGAATGCATCGCCGTCGACGCGTGCTCGTACCCGCACGCGGTCCGCTTCCAATGTCAGGTCTTCGACCTTGCCCACTGGGATACCGGCAATTCGCACCTGGTCTGCAGGACGGATCGACGCCGCATCGTTGGTGTAGAAGGTGACGGTCTTCTGCCCCGGGGGGCTGATATAAAGCCAGGCCGCCACCAGTCCCACGGCTGTCGCCAGGGCAAGCGCAGCTGCGCCCCACAATGTTGGATGCCGTAGCAGTGTCAGCGATTGCACACGACCACCCTTTGCCCATTCAGAAGGACGTCCATCTGCTCGGGGAGCTGGAAGCGCCCCCGGGAGCACGGCAGCGGCGCGCCGTCTTGAGCCGGCGGACCAATATTTTCCCACATCACCGGAACCAGCTTGAAAGCGTCAATGAAGTCGCCCAAATTAGTGATTGCGCGGTCCAGCCCCTCGTCAACGTTGCTTACGTCCTGATCTGGGGCGCCGGGAGGCCGAGTGAGGAAATGACCGGCGTTCCCCAGGGTTGGAAATCCCACATTAGCAAGCAGTTGCTGCACCGGATTCAAAAATTCTGAACCGAAAAGCGCAGTTTTTCGGAACTCATCTAATACTGCTAAAGCCGCATCCAACGGGCGGTTAACCCAGTTTAGTACCCGAACCATGTCTCCCGAATGGCCTTCCATAGAGTCGGCAACTGTCGAGAGATTGCGCAGCAAGGTTGCGACGACTTGCTGGCGGTTCGACACGAATTTAGTGAGCGTGCGAATACTTTTCAGCAACGGCTCGAGGCCACTGCCGTCACCGGACAGAAACGATGCCGCATTCGCAGTAAAAGTGTTGATCTCCTCGGGACTAAGCGTGGCGATCACGGGCTGCAACCCGTTGAATAACGCGGTGATGTCGAATGACGGACGCGTCATCGCAGTGGATATATGGTGCACGACCTCAGCGTCGGTATACGTCTCCGACGGGTCCACGACGTCGATATACCGCGAACCTGTGAGGGACTGGTATTTGATGGCAAGCCTCGTGGCCGAGACCACGCCATAACGTCGCCCGAGCGTAAACTCCACCGCGGCGACGGTTTGGCCACCCCGCCGTTTGAGCGCGACGGATTGAACCTTCCCAACACGGACTCCGCGAACGCGGACATCAGCGCCCGAATACAATCCCGAGACGTCGGTAAACTCGGCCGTGTATGAGCGAACATCCGGTGCCACCGGCTGCCTGAGCGCATTCGCCAGCAGGATAAAGAGAATAATTGCGACGACGGTCGTTATCCCGAGCCGCCACGCCGCTGCTGCAGGCTTGATCACCGGCCCCCCATCACACCAAGCGGAGCCGCCACACCGGGAAGGCTGTCGAGAACGATCCGAACCTGAAGAGCACGCTGCTCGGGAGTCCCCGCGTACAGCTTCTCAAAACGGGAGCGCAATTCTACGAGCATGTCCCCGAGACCGACCGGCCTAAGCAATGTTGGCGCCGTATCGCCCAGCGTCTCAATACCGTTAACCAACGGGAGCAGATCGGCGACGTGTGACGACTCTAGCCGGCCGATCGACCCAAAAAGCCCGTGCCCTGCGGCCTCCACCGACACGACTCTGGCTCGCCATTGTTCGGGGGTTTCCTCGGCAATACCTTTGTGCATGAAGTTACCGTCGCCGTTCGAGATGGCGTCGCCTACATCGGTCACCGAGTTGAGAAGCGATGGAAACACCACACTCAATCCGGTCGTATTCGATAGTAGGCGGGCGGTCGGCACCGTTTGGGCCTCGGCCACTGCGTTGGTTGCGATCAGTAAGGTCTCGATCAGTGGGTTCAATGCATCGGTATACCGAGTGGTCCTATCGATCACGTCGATCAGCTGAGGTGTTATGAATTTGGTGGATAATTCACTGAAACGAGATAGCAACGCTTGGATAGTGAAGTTCCCCGTTGGCACGGTGTTGATTTGCATCCCGTCACGAAGTGCCTGGCCGCCGGTCCCCGGAGTTATGTTGACCCCAGTGACACCAAAATAGTTGGTCGGCCGAAAATCAATCTGCATTGCGTCCGTTAATCCCGCGACCGGCGTCTTCTGCAGGCCTACACCCAGCCGGACACCTTGACCGGGCAAACTGGAGACGGAGGTGACTTTGCCGACCTCAACTCCGTGCATGATCACCGCCGCACCCGGGGCGACACCTTGAACGACATAAGGCGTGTCGATCGCTACAGAAACTCGGTCATCCGCCCGGCCGGCGAACGGGTGGGCAAAATAAAGCGCGGCCGCACCTGTGCAACAAAGCGCCACCGCAGCGCCGATAATGGTCAATATTCGCGTCTCGGATTGCGCCGACGTGTGGAATAGCACGTCCGCCTACCTAACCTTTGAACACGAACACTGGTTGGAGACCCCACAGCGCCACGGTCAATGCGAGATCCATGATCATGATCATGACGAAGCTTGCCCGAACGGCCCGGCCCGATGCGCGACCGACGCCCACCGGGCCACCCGAGGCAAAGTATCCGTAGTAGCAGTGGATCAACGTCACCACCGCGCAGAAGACAGCTACTTTGATAACGGAGTACGCGAGATCTCTCGGCGTCAGAAACTCGACAAAATAGTGCTTGAATGTGCCCGCGGGCTGATTGTTAAAGCGCACCACGACCAAGTCCATTGCGACGAAAGTCGTCATCAGCGTCAATAGGTATCCCGGGATGACACACGCCATTCCACCGATCAGGCGGGTACCTACCACGAACGCGATCGGCCTGAGTGCCAGGGCTTCAAGAGCGTCGATCTCCTCACCGATCCGCATGGCGCCAATCTCGGCAGTCATCCGGCATCCCGTCTGGGCGGCGAACGCGATACCTCCCACTAGCGGTCCGATCTCTCGAACAGCTCCCACCCCAGAGATCAGTCCTGAAAGCGCGCCGAAGCCGATCTGATTAAAAGTGGCTAACACTTCGACCGCCAACGAGGCGCCGACGGCAATACCGAGTAGCAGCAATACACTTACCACGCCGCCGTCGACGATGATCGAGCCTCGGCCCCAAGCGAGGTTGTTCATTTGCTGTAATGTTTCTCGCCGATATTTTCGGACTGTTGATGGCAGCAACCAGAATGTCTGGCCGATGAACACTGCCCATTGTCCGGCTACTTGGAACGCCTGCAACGGCTGCAACGGCAGAGTAGTCAGTCGTGTGGTCCAGTAGCTAGAGGGAATCGCGCGACTATTGGAAATCACTAGGCCACCGCCATCGGAAAGAACATTGTCTGTAGCTGCGTGATCGCGAGATTCGTGAAGACAATGCAAACGACGTTGAGAACTACCGATGAATTCACCGCATCGGCGACGCCGCGCGGACCGCCCTTTGCCTCCATTCCACGAAGCGATGAAACGATCACCACGATGGCCGCAAAGACGACGGTCTTAGCGATGGCGAACCACACATCCACCATCTTCGCAAACGTTCCAAACGACATCCAGAAACTACCCGCTGTCACTTCGGTGAAATTCACTGCCATCGCGAATGCGGTCGCGGTCCCCGATACGATGATGAATACGCACAGAATGGGAGCTATCGCTGTTAGCGCCAAGAATCGGGGCATTACCAAACGGCGGACGGGGTCAATCCCCAATACGCGCATCGCGTCGAGCTCCTCGCGAATTGCGCGTGCTCCGAAGTCAGAAGCAATGGCCGACGCCGCTGCGCCACCCATCAACAGCCCCGCAGTGACTGGCGCACCCTGGCGGATAACGCCCACTCCACTGGCCGCGCCAAGTAGCGAAGTTGCCCCTATTTGATTGACAAGTCCCGAAGTCACAACCGTAACGAGCGCGCCAAAAGGGACGGCCATCATCAGCGCAGGAATCGCTGTCACTTTGAACAACGCCCATGCCTGTGTTATCGCCTCGCCGAGAGGGAACCTCAAGGAAATGGCATCGATTACCGTGTAGCGGAGGACGGCTGCGAGCATCTGCATGCCGCGGCCAATCGTCGCCGTGCTCCGCGGGGGAATCGCGCCTAACCGTGACGCCGCTCCGCGCGCATCAACGAAGGCCACAGTCAGCCCATGCCGCAATCGGTGGACGCCGGCCCGTCGCGGTAAGGGTGCTCTGCCGGGTCCGGGGGGCGCAGCGATTCCAACGGTCATGCTTGACATCTGCAACGGCACGTCACGAACTCTCTGGGATAGGGCTTGGGCACGTGAACATCCTTCCAGCCAGCCCCAGCGGGGCAAGCCAACTCAGATGTCACCTATTCCTGCAGCAGACCCGTTAGACCTCCAAGCTGGGTTGCGACTCCGAGCTAGTGTCAGACCAGTTTCATGTCGGTGCCATGTCAGTTGTGTTCTGGACCACATTGTGTGCTTCGTGGGAGGTGATCCCGCCGCGATGATGCGTCTCGGGTGAATTGGAGACAGGGCATGGCGCCAACGCTCCGATTGAATTCGAGGCGACCGCGAGCCCGGCACACCCGAGGCCACTTGGATGTCGACTCCCAGGTGTGCGTGATAGCTGGGACCGTTTGCAGGTGTACACGCAAGTGACATCACCGCGCCCCTAGCCTTGAAGCGCGTCGGGTAGTGGCGCATGCAGAGAGGACAGCCATGGCTCGGGCCGCTGTATCCGTGCGACGGTCCGGGCGGCGTTACGCCAGAACTTCAGCGTTTCGGGAGGCGATCACATGAGCGGCGGTCCGTTCAACGGGAAAGCCGTTTTGACCGGAGCGGGCAAGTCGCAGGTCGGCCGCAGGCTCGGTCGAACGGGACTGGATCTCACGCTCGAGGCGGTGGTGCGAGCGATCGAGGACGCGGGGCTCCACGTCGACGACGTCGACGGAATCGCGAGCTACCCCGGGCCGGGCGTGCCCGACCGGGGGTTTTCCGGCGCGACCGTCCAGGAGGTCCGCAATGCGCTGGGACTGCGGTCCCGCTGGTTCGTCTCGGCGACGGAGACCGCGGGCCAAATCGGCCCGGTGATCGAGGCGTGCATGGCCGTCACCCTGGGATTGGCCAACCACGTCGTCGTGTACCGATCGGTGTGGGAATCCACCGCGGCGCAGCAGTCCGGCGGCGGCCGGGCGTCGGTACTCTTCGGCGGTGGCGAACTGCCACCGCACCTGGAATGGGTGGCGCCGTTCGGCGCGTTGTCGGCGGCGAACTGGCTGGCGATGCCCGCCCAGCGCTACATGAATGACTTCGGGCTGACCCGGGAGCATCTGGGCCACATCGCGATCAACGCCCGCAAGAACGCCGGGCTGAACCCGGACGCGATCTATCGCGAGCCGATGAGCATGGACGATTACCTTGGCGCCCGGATGATCTCCGAGCCCCTGTGCCTCTACGACTGTGACGTGCCTTGTGACGGCGCGACTGCTGTGATCGTGTCGCGCCGCGACGCCGCGAACGGCTTGCCGCGGCACCCTTTGACGGTGGAGTCGGTAGGACCGGGCCTGTTCGAACGCGCTACTTGGGATCAGCGCTCCGACATCACGACGATGGCCGCCCACGATTCGGCCGCCACACTGTGGGAGTACACGACCCTGACTCCCGCGGACGTCGACATGGCTCAGCTGTATGACGGCTTCTCTTTCCTGACCGTTATGTGGTTGGAAGCCATGGGTTTCTGCGACCACGGCAAGGTCGGTCAGTTCCTCGACGACGGAGCGCGCATCGCACTGGACGGCCCGCTTCCAATCAACACCAGCGGCGGGCAACTCTCGGGCGGACGCTTGCACGGGATGGGCTTTTTACACGAGGCATGCGTGCAAATGTGGGGCGAAGGCGGGCACCGCCAGGCTCCAAAGTCCCCCGAGGTCGTCGCCGTGGGAGTGGGTGGAGGACCGGTGGCGGGGTCGATGCTGCTGAGCACCCGGTAACGGCGGCCAAACGGGCGTCGTCAGATTCTCGCAGGTGTGTCGAACCCGCGGTCCGGTGTCGCGGCCGCGGTTATACCCAGCGCCGCGGTTATACCCAGCGTCGGCGCGTAACCAAGTATGACCATCCGGCTCAATCGGCAAGATCGTCGCCATTGAATGTCGTTGATGTGTCGAGAGGAATGACACGTGCGCGACATCCGGCGACTCTTAGCATTGCCGGGGTGATTTCGGTGCGCTAGTGGCCGCTCACAGCGTGCCCGCTCGCCGAGCAACCACCTAATACTCAGACGACCAGGGAGACACATGGCCACTACCACGTCCCGCGCAGCGATCGTGGCCGCTGCCCGTACAGCGATCGGAACCGCGCGCAAGGGCACGCTGGCGAATACGCCTGCGACTGAGCTGGCCAAGCCGGTGGTCGCCGCCGTGGTGCAGCGGTCCGGTCTCGGCGCAGCCGAGTTCGACGACCTGGTGCTGGCGGAGAGTATGCAGGGCGGCGGCGACAGTGCTCGCTACATCGCAGTCGACCTCGGGCTGACCAACGTGCCCGGTCTGGCCGTCAACAGGCAGTGTGCGTCGAGCCTCTCGGCGATCGCTATCGGCGCAGGACAGATCGCGGCGGGCATGAGTCGGGCCGTCCTCGCAGGCGGCATGGAATCCTCCTCAACCGCACCACTATTGAGGAAGCGAAAGCCATTCAGCAGCGGCGGGACCGCCGAGGATTACGAAGACCCGTGGTTCCCACTGTCCCATCCATCGACCGAGGACGCTCCTGCCCTCGACATGACGATCACCGTCGGCCACAACTGCACCGTGCAGTACGGCATCCCCCGTCAGGCCCAGGACGAGTGGGCACTGCGAAGCCATCAGCGCGCGGTCAAGGCGATGGACGCAGGCTCGTTTGTCGAAGAGATCGTGCCGATCCAGGTTCCGCAGGCCGACGGGAGCACGATCACTTTCGCCGAGGACGAGCATCCGCGCCGTAGCGCTGCCCTCGAGACGCTCGCAGGGCTCAAGCTGCTACATCCCGAGATCGACGGTTTCACGGTGACCGCAGGCAACTCGTCGGGCGTCAACGACGCGGCCGCGGTGGTGGCGTTGACCGCTCCCAATGCCGCGGAAGAGGCACTGGCACAAGTTCTTTCGTGGAGCGCGGTTGGGGTGCCGCCCAACCGTACGGGCAGTGGACCGATCACCGCGATTCCCAAGGCGCTCGGACTCGCCGGCCTCAAGCTTCAGGACGTGGCGCTGTTCGAGATCAATGAGGCGTTCGCCGCCCAAGCGGTGGCATGCACGCGTGAACTCGGACTCGACGAGGAAATCGTCAACGTCTACGGCTCGGGCATCAGCCTGGGCCATCCGATCGCCGCGACGGGTGCGCGGATGGTCACCTCGGCGATCTACGAACTGCGCCGCCGCGGCGGCGGCATCGGCGTGCTGTCGATGTGCGCGGGGGGTGGCATGGGCGCCGCGATGGTCATCGAGGTGGTCTGAGATGACCACACCACACTGCACGCACTGATCGAAACGCAAACGGGCAGTCGTAGAACCGGTGCCGATCAGTCGCTGGCCGGTAATGGCTTGGCTTCCTTCAGTGTCAGCGCCGTCGCGCCCACGCTGAGCGAGCCCGCGCCAGCCTTGGTGACGAGTACCTCGGCGCCACCCGCATCGACATACCGCTTGCCCATCGAACTGCCGTTGGCGAAAGCGGGATCGGGCTCGGCGACGTTCGACCGTTCGGGACCTAGCGGCAGCATGAGGTGGCCACCGCAGCGCAGGTCGTCGAGGCTGTCAGCGGCTTTGACGACGATCACCTGAGTGTCACAGACTTGGCTTTGCAGCCGGGTACCGGTCTTGATCATGCTGGGCTCCTTGATATCTCGATGAACGAGTTCACTGCTCGCCAGCCGCGGCCAGCAAGTCTTCGAGGATCTGCCGACGCAGCACCTTGCCGGTCGGCGTGGTCGGGACCGCTTCGCGGAACACGATTCGGTCGGGCGTGCGCGACCCGCGCAGCCTTCTTCGCGCGAAAGCACGCAGCTCGTCGGCTTTCGGCGAGGCTGAAGACTCGGGGACGACCACAGCGACGATCAATTGACCCCACTGGGCATCGTCGACACCGACGACGACGACGTCGCGGACGTCGGGGTGCTCGACAAGCACGTCCTCGACTTCCGAGGGCGCGATGTTCTCACCGCCCCGGATTATGGTGTCGTCGGATCGGCCACCGATGAACAGATAGCCATCTTCATCAACGGAGGCCACGTCTTTGGTCGGGAACCAGCCTTGCGCGTCAAGCGTTGACCCGGTCTCGGCGTACCGCCCGGAGACCTGTGGGCCGCGCACGAACAGCTCACCGGTCTGACCTGGAGCGAGCACGCTGCCGTCGTCAGCGCGGATCTGCACCTCGATGCCTGGAACCGGGCGACCGACGGAGCTCAGCCGACGCGCTACGGCTTGGTCGGTGCTGCCGAGGGCCCGGCGGTGATCCTCGGGGGTGAGCACCGCGATCGTCGAGCTGGTTTCGGTCAGTCCGTAGGCATTGACGAAGCCCACCTCCGGCAGCAGTTCGAGCGCCTTGCGCACCAACGGCTGGGCGACCTTCGATCCACCGTAGGCCAAATTGCGCAGCGTCGGCAGCTCGGTAGATTCCTCCTCGAGCACAGCGACGATGCGGTCCAACATCGTCGGTACCACCGTCGCAGTGGTCACCCCCTCGGTACGGACCAGGCGCACCCATTCCCGCGGATCGAACCCGCGCTGGTACACGATCGACCGTCCCGCGTAGATGTTCGACAGCACTGCGCTCACGCCCGCGATGTGGTACGGCGGAACGCATACCAACGCGGCATCGGTGGGATCGGCAGAACCGTATTCGACGGTCCCGGTGACATAGCTGGTGAGGTTGTTATGCGTCAGCTCAACGGCTTTCGGCCGCGACGTGGTGCCGGAGGTGAACAGCACGATGGCGACATCGTCTGGATCGGCGAACTCGCTGGCAGCCTCGGCTGATCGCGCAGCGTCGACGAAGTCATCGGAGTCCATCACCCGCTCGGCCCAGCCGGCCACTATGTCGCGGTAGGCGCTGTCCGCCACGATCATCGGGTCGGGCAGTCGCTCGACGAGCTCACGCAGGCCGTCGGCGCTCAAACGATAGTTCAGCGGCGTGAACGCCAGGTTCGCCCGAGCTGAGGAGAACATCAGCAGCGGCAGCATCGCTCCCCCAGTGCCCACATAGACGACGTGCGACGCCGCCGACGCGGCCACCACACCCGAACCACCGTCGGCAAGCGTACTCAGCTCCGCGGTCGTCAGCCGAATATCGTCGTCCACCAACGCAACCCGGTCGGAATCACCCGACACCGCCATTTCCAGAAGGAGCGAAATGCTCAACTGACCTCAGCCTCACCTAGTCGTTGCACGGTCACGGCCCACCGCCCTGTGACGGACTTAGGCCCAATCGGCCAGCGCCGCACCCGCTGCAGGGACGAACGTCCATGCTGCCAGTTCGACGACACGGATCCCGCTGAGGATGTCTGTCATTGTTTTCCTTCGCCCTTGCAGTATGAATCGATCAGGTAGGCGATAACCTTTGGTCTGCAGCCGCATTCGTGAAGCAGTGCGGCGGACAGGTGGTCACGCGCTAGCACCGAAGGCGCCTGAGTCCGACCATTCGGCAATAAGATCGTCAACGGTGGTGAGCCGGGCCAGCACCGCGATGGTGTTGTCCAAAACTTGTTCGCCGTACTCGGTGGGGGTGCCGCCCACCGCGTCTCGCGGTACGACGACCTCGAAACCCGCCTGGGTGGCGTGCCCTGCCGTGTGCGGCAAAGCCAAATTCAGTGACACCCCTGACTAATACGATGGTCTGAACGCCGAGGTCCCGCAGCACCGGCAACAATTCGGTGTCCAGGGTGGGGAACAGCCCGTGGTGTCGCGCGAGCACGAGATCGCCGGGTACGAGTAGTTCGTCGATCACCTTGGTGGCCGTCGCGCCGGGTTCCCATTCGGCGATGGCCGGCCCCAGCGCCCGCCAAAGACGAGCCGTCCCTGTGGGCCTGCCACCCGATGTTCCTTCGTACGTCGCATGAACCACGCGTATACCGCGGCCGCGGGCCGCGTACAGCAACCGGCTCAGGTTTTGCACCAGTTTACCGGCATCGGCGGCCAGCGCAGGCAGCACCGCATCCGGTCCTAGCATGCCGTTTTGACATTCCACGCATACGACGGCCACGGTCGCGGCTTTCTTGCCAGTGAGCGATGAGGGCATTTCAGTGCTACTTCGGGCTGAAGCGCTGCGCACCGTCGAGGCGCATAACTTCACCGTTGACGTAGCCGTTGGTGAGCAGAAACGCTGCAGCGTCGGCGAATTCGGCTGGTGTGCCGAGCCGCTTCGGAAACGGAATGTTGGCGGCGAACTGGGCGATGGCCTCTTCGCCGACCGCCTCCATGATCGGCGTCTTCATCGTTCCTGGTGCGATCGTGTTGACCCTGATCCCCGCCGAACTGAGGTCACGCGCGGCCGCGATTGTCAGCCCGATGACGCCGGCTTTCGCTGCGGCATAGGCGGTCTGGCCGATCTGGCCTTCGTAGCCGGCGATCGAGGCGGTCAGTACCATCGCGCCCCGCTCCCCGTTCGCCTGGGGTTCGGCGGCCGCGACCGACGCGGCCACCAGCCGTGCCACGTTGTAGGTTCCGTTGAGGTAAAGGTCGATGGTCTTGGTGAACGTACTGAAATCGGCTGGTGTGCCGTCGCGTTGCACGATGCGCTGTGCGACCCCGAAGCCGCCGTGGGCGACTACTGCGTAGCGCAGCTGGCCGAGCTGATTGGCCTCCTCGATGGCACCCAGGATGCTGTCTTGGCTGGTGACGTCGGTGCTGACGAAAACCGCCCTGCTGCCCAACTCGTCAGCCAGCGCCTTGCCCTTGTCGGCGTCGAGATCGGCGATGACCACTCCCAGACCGTCGGCGTGGAGCCGTCGCACCGTCGCCTCGCCGAGGCCGCCGGCGCCGCCGCTGACGATCGCCGACGCGCCTTCAAATTGTTCTACCACCAGCAGTTCTCCCTTATCCGTTGCTGTTGCCGAGTTGGGTTTCCGGGCGATACGGCGGAGCACTCTGGCGGCAATCTAATGCCTGGGCGTGGCGCTGAACCGCTGGCATCTTTCTACTGGGACCGATCAATCTGTGACACAACACCTTCCAGGCCGCCTGCCTAGTCTTCCGCGTCGGCCTCCCATGCGATTGTTGACATCCTGGCTTCCGATGAGCGGGTGTCGTCGACTCCATCAATTTCCGGTTGGCAGGGTCAGCATCGACGGCCATGTCGGCTCCTTCGGCGCACTCTGTGGACGGTCGTATTGGATGTATAACTTCCCCTCAAGACCGATGTATTTGGCCTGTGGCAGGGTCGGATTGAACGTCGGTGACGGGTGGCGGGGTGGGCCCCTGCGGTGCTGCCGGGGAGCCGGATTTCGAGCAGTTACCGGCACGGTACTAGCTTCAAAGCGCGTACTTCAAGACGAAATGCGCTGCCGACATGCGGCCGACATGCGGTCGTCGGCCACAGGACATACGGGCTGGGCTAGCGGCCGATTGCAACGCGCTTACCAGCTTGACCACCGCCGGAGACCTCAGTGCGTCCCCTCTATCGAAGGCGTTGGCCGTTGGCCAGCTGTACGCTGACACGGTGCCGTTACTGGGCGCCCGAATCGCTGCGGCTGTGGCAGCACTGGCTACCGGGCTATGCCTCTTGTCCTGTAGCAGGCCCGCCGCTGACGGTGACACCAAAACCACCGATACCAACAAACCCGTCGTAATCGGCCAGCCCGAGGGTTATAACGCTAACGACGTCGCGTTCGCCGACGACATGATTACTCACCACCAGCAAGGTATCGAGATGTCAGCGCTAGTCCCCGATCACTCAGACAATCCCGATGTCGTCACATTTGCTGCCAAGAGCGCGTCGGTCCTGCAATCGGATATAGCGGTCGCACGGGTGCTCTTGGTGCAGTGGCACGAAAACCCGGATGCCAAGACCGGCAACAGCTCTCACGCCGCACCGCTGAAGGGTATGGCTGATCGAGCCACCATCACAAGACTGAACTCGTTGCGCGGCATCGAATTTGACACAGTATGGCTGCATTCCATGATCAGCCGCGATGAGGGAGCGATCGAGATGGCCAACGCCGAAATCGCTGACGGAAGAAACGTAGACGCAATAGGTATAGCCAAGCACGTCGTGGAATCTCAGCGGGCCGAGGTCATCCAGATGAAACGGATGCTCTAAGGAGCATATGCGTGGGAGCTGCGACTCATCTGATCAAAATGGCGGACTTACTCATGTATGAGTGCGGATATCCGTCAAGCGCTTACCCGAATGCAACGGCTTCATAGCGAAGCACGGTGGAACACCGATAAGCACTGACTATCTCTGGTCAGCGTTTACATGTGTTAAAGAGCCGGTAGGCGGGTTCCACAGGCGGGACACCAGTGGACCGCTGTGCCGATCACCTCGCGGATCGCGGACAGATCGTTGTGGTGGAGGGCGCACGCTTGTCGACCCAGATGGACCCGGATGGTGTCGGTGATGAACTCTGCCCGCTCAAGGGGCGTGGTGCCGTATCTGTCGTCATCGGTTGTGCCGTAGGCGATGACGTCGCCTTCGTCCAACTCGCGTTTCTCGTAGCGGGTGGTGCCGTCGCTGTCAGTGGCAGCGACGTTCACCGCGGCCGAGTCGGCTGTTGAGCAACGCTGCTTCCTGTCCTAGTATCAGAACCGAAATTCGCATTCTGTTTAGAAGGGTCGGTGGGCGATCGGCACCCTCTCGGTGGCGCTGGTCCCGTTCCGGCGGCCGATAACGGATGAATTCGCGAAAGGGGCGGGGCCAATGCGACACAATGCACGATCGGGGCGAGCCATCGCCGAGGTGTGGTCTCATCGTTTCCCGGTTAGCTGGCCAGTAGGCTCAACTGTCGTGGAACCTGGGCCGGCGCAGTCAGGATTGCGCCCGCCACAACAGGCGCGCAGTCGCGCTGCACTGCAACGGTTACTCACTTCGGCCGAGCATGTTTTGGTCAATGAAGGGCCCGAAGAGTTCACGATCGCCCGGGTCGCGGAACACGCCGGTGTCTCCGTCGGAGGCGTCTACCGGCGGTTTGCGAGCAAAGAGCAATTGATCGACGCAGTCAGACACGCGCTGTTGGAGCGACTCGAAGAGGCCGTGACCGAAGCTTTCGATAAGGCAGAGCCGTCGCTGGGTGGTGTCATCGACGCCTTCGCCTCGGCGCTGAGCCAAACCCTGGCCGAAAACGGCCGCATCATTCCCGCTCTCCTGGCCGGTGGGCGCAGCGTTGATGTCCCGGAACAAGGACTGCGCACCGTCACGAGTTTGCAGCAGAGATTTTTCGACGCCGTGGCGCCTCATCGGAAGCAGATCCGCCACCCGGATCCTGTCGCGGCGCTGAACATTGCGTTTCGCAGCGTGATTGCGACCGGGGCGCACCGCGCCGCGATATCACCGTGGTTGCCGGACGGGTTGACGTGGCGGCGGTGGGCCCGCGAAATCGCCGACATGACCACGGCATATTTGACCGCCGAGCGTCACAACCGTTCTCCCGCAAAGTAATACGTATCCGGTTTCGGCGCTGCGCTTTGTTTATCGTCCCTCGTCAGATCGTTAGGTCACATCCAAGGAGTCCACATGAGCACCGGCACAGACACTGATCCCCTTTATCTCAAAGGTCGCTCGAGCAAGGGAGTCTCATGCTGAGGGGAGTCAGCCGGTTCTGGCTGCCGCTGGTGGTACTGGTGGCGGTTGCGATCGGTGGGTTCGTCGTCTACCGCATGCACGGAATTTTCGGATCGAACAACGAGATCACCCGCGAAGGCTCCGGGATCGCGAAAGACCCGAAGCCGTTCAACCCCAAGCAGGTGACCTACGAGGTCTTCGGCTCGGTCGGGGCTACCGCCACGATCAATTACCTTGACCTGTCGGCGAATCCGCAAAGTCTCAAACAGGTCCCGCTGCCCTGGACGCTCACGCTGACCACCACAGCTCCCGCAGCGACCCCGATACTGCTCGCCCAGGGCAACGCCGAGACCATCGGCTGCCGCATCACCATCGACGGCAAAGTCAAAGACGAGAAATCCACCCATGGCGTCGATGCCTTCACCTTCTGCCAGGTGAAATCGGCATGAGTACCCACCCCACGGATGCCCGTCCGCGAATCCCCCGGTTCATTCACACGTTTGCGTTGCCGATTCTGCTGGGATGGGTGGCGCTGGCCGTGCTGCTCAACGTGGCCGTGCCCTCCTTGGAGGACGTGGGTCAGGAACACTCGGTGTCGCTGAGCCCGTCGGATGCTCCCTCGATGCAGGCGATGAAGCACATCGGACACGTCTTCAAGGAATCCGATTCCGACGCCTCGGCGATGATCGTGCTCGAAGGCGACCAGCCGTTGGGTGACAAGGCGCACCGGTATTACGCCGAACTGATCAGAAGATTCCGTGCCGACACCGTGCACATCACTCACGTGCAGGACTTCTGGGGAGACCCACTGACCGCGGCCGGAGCCCAAAGCGGCGACGGCAAAGCCACTTACGTGCAACTCAACCTGGCCGGGAACCAAGGTGAAGCGCTGGCCAATGACTCCATCGCCGCGGTGCGCAAGATCATTGACGGCATCCCCGTACCGGCCGGCGTCCACGTCTATGTCACCGGCACGACGGCGCTGATCGCCGATCAGCACCACGTAGGCGATACCAGCCTGAAGGTGGTCACCGCGATCACCATGGTGGTCATCCTGGTCAGCCTGTTCATCGTGTACCGCTCGGCCATCACGGTGGCGCTGGTGCTGCTGATGGTGGTCCTAGAAGTGGCCGCCGCCCGCGGTTTCGTTGCCGCACTTGGACACTACGACCTGATCGGGTTGTCGACGTTCTCGGTCAATCTACTGACGATGTTGGGCATCGCGGCGGGCACCGACTACGCAATCTTCGTCTTGGGCCGCTATCACGAGGCCCGCACGGCCGGCGAGGACCGCGCGACCGCGTTCTACACGATGTATCGCGGCACGGCGCACGTCATCCTCGGTTCGGGCCTGACGATCGCGGGTGCGACCTATTGCCTGCACTTCACCCGGCTACCGTATTTCCAGACGCTGGGTGTGCCTATGGCGATCGGCATCATGGTGGCGGTGGCGGCATCGTTGACTATGGCGCCGGCGATGCTGGTGTTCGGTACCCGGTTCGGGCTTTTGGAGTCGAAACGGGCTGCGCGGACCCGGGGTTGGCGACGGGTGGGGACCGCTGTGGTCCGCTGGCCGGGACCGATCCTGGCGGCGACCTTAGCGCTGGCACTGGTGGGGCTGATCGCGCTGCCCGGCTACAAGACCAGCTTCAACGACCGTATGTTCATGCCGAAAGGCATTGCGGCGATGGAAGGTTTCGCGGCAGCCGACCGGCATTTCTCCCAGGCCCGGATGAATCCCGAACTCCTGATGGTCCAAACCGACCAGGATCTACGGAATTCGGCGGACATGCTCATCATCGAACGCATCGCCCACAACGTTTTTCACACTCCCGGTATCGCGCGGGTGCAGACCATCAGCCGGCCGTTGGGCACTCCCATCGACCACACCTCCATTCCCTATCAGATGGGCATGCAAGGCGTGGGCCAGGAGTTGACGCGGGACTACATGCAGCGCCAGATGGACCAAATGCTGGTCATGGCCAACCAGATGGACACCATGGTCACCACCATGGAAACCATGATCGGGATCATGAAAGAGATGACCGGCGTCATGCACAATCTCGTCGGGCAGATGAAATCCATGGTGGCCGAAATGAACGAACTGCGCGACAAGATCTCCAATTTCGACGATCTCTTCCGGCCGGTCCGCAGCTACTTCTACTGGGAGAAGCATTGTTTCGACATTCCGGTGTGTTGGTCGCTGCGGTCGGTGTTTGAAGCGCTGGATGGCGTCGACGAGCTCAGCGACGCGATCGGCGAGTTGATGCCTCAGATGGACAAGCTCGACGTGATCATGCCTCAGATGGTGAAAATGCTGACGCCGATGGTCGCGATGATGAAATCGATGCACACCATGATGCTGTCGATGCACAGCACGATGGGCGGCATGCAGGATCAAGGTGCGGCGATGCAGGGCAAGGGCAACGCGATGGGTCAGGCTTTCGATACGTCGAAGAACGACGACTCGTTCTATCTCCCGCCGGAAGTGTTTGACAACGCCGACTTCAAACGCGGCATGGACATGTTCATCTCCCCGGACGGAAAAGCGGTGCGGTTCATCATCTCTCACCTCGGTGACCCCGCCACCCCGGAGGGCATTACGCACGTCGACGCGATCCGCAACGCCGCCTTCGAGGCCATCAAAGGCACCCCGCTGGAGGACGCCCACATCTATATCGCCGGCACCGCGGCCACCGCCAAGGACATGAAAGAGGGAGCCACCTACGACCTGTTGATCGCCGGGGTGGGAGCGGTGATTCTGATCTTCATCGTCATGCTCGTGCTGACCCGCGCCATCATCGCCGCAGCGGTCATCGTCGGCACCGTGCTGCTGTCGCTGGGTACCTCGTTCGGGCTGTCGGTGTTGTTCTGGCAGTACATCCTGGGCTTGCAGTTGCACTGGATGATCCTGGCGATGTCGGTGATCATTCTGTTGGCGGTGGGATCCGACTACAACCTGCTGCTGGTGTCGCGGTTCAAAGAAGAAATCCACGCCGGTATCAAGACCGGCATCATCAGATCGATGGCCGGCACCGGCGCCGTCGTCACCTCGGCCGGCTTGGTGTTCGCCTTCACCATGATCTCCCTGGGGGCCAGCGCGCTGCTCATCCTCGCGCAGATAGGCAGCACCATCGGGATGGGCTTGCTGTTCGACACACTAGTAGTGCGATCGTTCATGACGCCCTCGATCGCGGCGTTGCTGGGCCGCTGGTTCTGGTGGCCGCAACGGGTACGCACCAGGCCCATGCCAATCCCGACTGCTCCTCGACGAGCACACGCGCGTGAGCTGCTCAGATGAACACCTGGGCGAGCAGTTAGCACCCATCTTCTCGCCGATAACTGTTTATTACGTCGGTCGACGGGTGCAGCTTGTCGTCCTCATCCACCGTCTTGATCTGGCGGGTCGACCGAACTACGCATCAGTGCGACAAACGACTACACGTAATCTGCGGGTCGAATCCTGAGTCGCGGTATCGACAGTCGATGGGCGGCGAACTTTGCATCAGTTCAGCGCCTCGGGGCCGGCCCCAGCTCGGAGCCGTTTGCGTACAACAAGAGACGGGAACCAGGAATCAATGACCGCTGCTGGCAGCGCTGTAGGTGGCGCAGCAAATAAATTTGGATTCGAGATCCGCGGTCTCAGAGTTGGCGACGGTGAGATGCTCGATCTGCCCGGGCCGGGCAGCGTGATCGCGGTCGTCGGCGGGAACAACGTGGGCAAGTCGACGCTCCTTCGGCAGATCAAGGAGGTTCTGCAGTCCGGCGCGCTCACACGAACGACTGGGCCGCGCGTTGTGACCGAGTTGAGTGAGCCGTGGCGAGGCTCTGCTGAGGACATGCAGGAGTGGCTACTTGCCCACAGCTACAGCAGTAACACTCAGGACGGGAACCTAGTTATCACGCGGGCGGGGCGCGGCCAATCATTGAGCGACGCGATGACGACCCGCCAGCATCCAACACCCAGCTTCATTACCGACTGGTTTGTGAATGACCAGAACGTACTCAGCCGCAGCTTCATGTGCTCTCCCTCGGAACGGGCTGATCCGGTCGGTTCGCCTCCCCAACATCCCATGCAAGTCCTGCACACCGATCTCACAAAGCGGAAAGAGGTGCAGGAGTTCGCGATGCGAATGTTCGGCATCACGCTTCACTTCGATGCCGTCAGTAAGAAAGTCGGTTATCGCGTGGGGGATCCTGGCGTCCCAGTCCCGCAAGCGGATCAAATCGACGTCGACTACGCGAACGCGGTCGCGCACCTGCCGGAACTACAGGAGCAAGGCGACGGGATGAAGTCTTCCTTGGGTCTGGTCCTGCCATTGATGACAACCGACTTTCCGGTCTCTCTCATCGACGAACCCGAGGCATTTCTCCATCCGCCGCAGGCGCGGATCATTGGTGGCGAGATCGCCTCTCTCGCTAAGAGAAATCAGGCACAAGTCTTTCTTGCGACACACGACAAGCATGTGCTGATCGGACTCGTCGAGAGTGGAGAGCCAGTCACGATCGTGCACCTGTCCCGCACGGACGACGCAACTAGCGCAACGCTGCTGAGCAACGACGACGTAGCTGAACTTTGGAAAGATGTGGCGCTGAGATATGGGGACGCGCTGGACGGTCTTTTCCACAGGGCCGTCATCGTGACCGAAAGCGACAGGGACTCACGCTTCTACAATGCGTCGATCGACTCGGTGCACGATGCGCAACAACCAAAGCCGCCTGCCCACAACATCATGTTCCTCGGCAGCAACGGGAAACAGAACATGGCTCCAATCGTCACTCGCCTACGCGGGCTGGACGTACGGACCGCGAGTTGTCCCGATCTCGATATTCTTAACAACGAGGGATCGATCGCCAAACTCGTTGAAGCGCACGGCGGCAACTGGGACGACCTCAAGCAGCTTTACAAACAAGCTACGAACGAGTTCCAGGGAACACCCCCACCGCCCACAGTCCAGAAGGTGAAGGAACGGCTCGACGAGGTCCTCGAAAAAACAGTGGATGACGATGCCGTCACCGAGAAGCTCGCAGAAAAACTCGCCGACGCGGTCAAGATTCCAAAAACGAAGTGGCGCAACCTCAAAGACTACGGAGACAGCGCCTTCAAATCCGACAAACCCGCAGCCAAAGCGCTCCTCGACTCCCTGGACAACCTCGGCATCGTCTTAGTCAAAGTTGGAGTTCTAGAAAACTTCGCGAAAGACATCACCGCACCGAAGGGACCAGAATTTCTACCCATCGCACTCGGCGCCAAGGTCCACGAGAGTCACGATGCCGCGCTCCACGCGAAGCGGCTACTGGCAGCCGCAGGCATCAAAACCAGTGCTCCCGAACTTGCGGCCTCGGCTGACAAGCCATCTGAGCCAAACTAGGCAGCCTGTCACACCCTGGCAATTGCACCAACCCCTGATAGGGCGCAAGCGCCGTCTGTTGGCCTCTTAAATCCGGATCGATAGAAACAACCGCGCCATTCGTCCGGTGGTCGTTGCCCACCGATAATGCCCAACTACGTCAACCGGTAAGTTGGAACTGGTTCGCGACATCGACTGTCCTTGGCGGAGCATCGCGTCAACGATCCGCGGCGACTCCCCCCCCACACCGGAGTTTCCTGATCATCCATACCGCAGCCCAGCAGGTGCGATGCCGGTGTGGGGCGATCAGAGTTCACGACTCGCACACAAAAGGGATCGACGAGCCCGCGACAGACACCGCCAGAAGCGGCTCGCGACCAAATCCGCACGACAACGCGTCTACGAACGCGAACTTGAACGCGAGATCTACGACGCTGCTGTGGTCCAAGGCCTCACCCAGCGCCAGATCAGCGAACTGGTCGGAAATCAGTCCCAGGCCACCATCCAGCGCATCGTGCGCCGCGTCGCCGACGATCCCAGCAAGCTCGACATCAAACCGGGCGAGATCATCGACCGGCGCACCGCAGGCATCATCACCACAGAGCAGATGATGGACAAGTCCGAACTGGACATACAGCTTCGGCCATGTCGCCCGCGTCAATGGTCTCGCCACCGATGCCTACATCACCGGCGACTGGGACTCCATCGAGATGGCCTTTTACCGCGGCCACCTCACCGATGACGAATTCCAGCGACTGGCCGACCGTCAACTCCATGCCGACCTCCCCTGATGCGCGCCCAACGTTGGTGATGTCTGTGGGCTGAACCGCTAGGTCATGTGGACGAGTCGAGGTCGATGATGCCGTCGGGTAGACACACCACAACCGGGACGCCTTGGCGCATGGCGTAATCGACGGTGTACCAGGTTCCACTATGTGGCCGGGGCGGCCCATCCGGCGTCGCGATCAACACATCGCACGCATTCACGATGTCTCGATTCTGCTGTGGTACGGCTTGGCGGGAGCACCGTGACCAGATCGGTTGCGACATCACCGCTTTGATGTCGACCAGCTTCGTATCGTTGGCGGATGCACGGTGATGTGGAGGCCGTAGCGCAGACCGCGAACATGTGCGCGACAGCGTCGGCACCTAGAGCGCCGTGATGCAGCCCGTCCGACCCCGAGATGCGGCGGTCGATGAATTGGTATTGCTGACGGGTCGGTGTATGCCGAGTGCCGGTGAAACCTAAAATCATGTTGTTCCTGTGACACAGAGCCAACATGTTTCGCCGTTGTGGTCGTCTGCGCGGGTCATGTCATGGTCAGTCGATATGCGGTCGTCACGTCAGTTCGTCCCTTGCCGGCGCCGCGTCACAGGTACAGCCCCGTGGGGACTTTCGCTAGATAGCGTCCGGCGCGGACTTCGGCGACGACGGCCGCTGTATCGACGTCGCCGCTGCCGACGGTGAGGACGGCGCGACGGATGATTTCGCGGATGTCGCTGCCGCTGGTGTGCTCAGGCAAGGCGGCCACCACGGCATCGACGTCGACGCCTGGGCCGCCCGGGATGTCTCGCAGCTGTGCACGCAAGATGCTGCCCGCTACCGTCTGTCGGGATATCCGATTTCGATGACCGAGTCGAACCTGCCGGTGCGGATGGCGGCTTTGTCCAGGGTTGCAGCGTCGTTGGTCGAGGCGATCGTCAAGATGCGGGCCTGAGGTTCAATATCCATGGCCTGCAACAATTCTGACAGGCCGGAAGGGCCGGTCTGCCCGATCCCGACACCACAGATCGACATCTTCGAGCACAAGCAATACCGGGCCACCCAGCCGGCGTGCCTCGTGGACGACAGCGCTGAGCAATTCGGTGCCGGCTCGAGCTTCGACGTAAATGACGGTGAATTCGCCGACAAGCTCGCGGGCGACGACGGCACTGATGGCGGACTTGCCGGTACCGGGTGGACCGCACAGCAACACCCCGCGGCGCGCGCCGAGTCCGTGCGCGTTGAGCAGCACGTGGCGATCGCGCACCGCGCGAACGCTGAGGTCGATTTCTGTCCACACGGCATCGGGGGCGATGACGGTCTCGCGGGTTGCACCGGCCGGCAGGGTCATCGGTGTGAAACTGATTTCGAGTCGATGTGTGGCGCGTACGGCATGGCCTCGGTACGGGTTGAGCTCGTTGGCGCGATTGACAAGTCGCTCCATGATCGTGCGGGCTTGCGCGTGATAGGTCGGTGTGACGAAGACGCTGACTTCGGCGGATCGCACCATGCTTTCGCGAGCTTCGATGGCGATCACGCACCCGGTCTCGGCCACGAGCGTGCCGGCGGGGAAATGGACGCGCAGGCAGATCGGATGCCGGTAGCGGCGGCCGCCGATGTCGGTTTGCGTCCACTTCGGCGGACGGTCGATCTCGCCGGAGCCGATCTCGCACGTCTCGGCGTGAGTGTCGATCCACTCCGCCAGCACGAGCGCAATGGTTAAGCGAGACACTGGATTAAGGCTGAGCTCTTCTTCGAGCAGGCGGCCATCACTGGTGACCCCCAGGCAGCGGGCGGTGAAACATTCAGCGGTCTCGGAAGCATCGCCGTCGGATATGCCAACGAGTAGTTGGCCCAGCGCTCGAAGCGTGGGAAGTACATCCACCCTCTGCTTCTTGAGCCAGCCAGCCACATCGGTGATCGCTCGGTCCTCTGTGTCGTCGGATCCAGGCGACCCTGCATCGACGTCAGGGGCCCGGCCGGTCGAGATCATTGGCGGCCCTGTCCTGCTCGACACTGCGCCGACTCGTCGCGCGCCACGGATAGATTCGGCGCCATACCGCTTTGACATCCGATCCCCTAACCGAGGGCGGCGCAACGGATCCGCCGAGATGTCCGATCAGTATAGCCCTACTAGTGATACATTGGCGATCGCCCTGAGAGTGGCTGGCCCGAAGAGTCGGCGCAACAGGTTGAGAGCCGGCCGCGCAGGAAGACCACGGTCACATAAGAGTCGCACCGACGTGCCCTCTCAGGGCCTCACTCGACACGCCGGACGCGCGGAATGCGGCACGGCAGGCGCCCGCAACGGCCATTGATGTGGTTCTCACGCAAGCACATTGGGAAAGTCGCGAGAAACCGCAGTTGCTTGCCGGTCGGTCCTCATGGCGACAGAGCCGATGCGATCCCGGCGGCGCCGCACCCTCGACATGAGACGAGACGGCCGCATCATTGCACGCCCCCGCACGGCCCGGCGGTGGATCCCTGCACCGACGCTGGCACGAATCCTGTTGGCGTGTCACAATACTGTGACATCACGCTGCTGGCGACTCGCTCGTTAGAGACCTCGAGAAGGTTGCTCTCGACTCACAACTGCAATCGGATGGACCGAATTGCGACGTGCCTTTAATCCCGAAATTGTCACGCTGAAATGTCGCACTAGTAGTGCTAGTAATTTTGCTGGAAACGTGAGTACCTTTTGACGTGCCGACCCGACCCGATCAGACCGATCCTTACCGTGCTGAACGCTGGTCGCACTACCGTATGGCCGTCGGCGCCAAGATCCGAGCGTTGCGCTTAGAGCGCAAACTCACCCAGGACGCGCTGGCAGTGAAGTCGGGGGTTGCGCGCAATGTCTTGATCGACGTGGAACACGGCCGTCGCAGCATGCTCTACGAACGGATTATCGACATCGCCGAAGCTCTGGATGTACCTATCGAAGCGATCTACAGCACGATAGACCCCGAAATTCAGTAGAGCGCGAACCAGTTCCGCAAGACCCCCGTTGCACCGTCCTTATCGCTGGCAAGAACATCCCACGCCATATGACCCTCGCATCGCGCCGAACAGGCGCGCCGTTGCCACTGCGCGGCTCCAAGCATATGGCTGACCTGCGCCGTCAGCCGTCCCCGGCAGGCCGCACGTTGTCCACCACGTCAACTCCGCGCATACCTGCGTCGTACTGCCACCGCCAAAGCATCCGTCCCTCCGATGAGGGTCAGCCCGCGCCCGAGACGGTCACGCACCCGTCTGTCACGGTGCTCGATCATCTGACCAATGGCGACGCCTCACACCGCCGTATTCTCGACGAAGCGAGATCGAAACCGACACAGGCGTATTGCGAATATTGCATTGCTCTCACGTATTCACAGGACCGGGAATTTACCAGTCGTGCAATAGTGGCGGATCGCGAAGCAAGCCTGACGAATTAGAACTAGAGATCCAGTAATAGAATTCAATCTCTGATGTAAGTACGACCTACTAAAGTCACAAATTATCCGTCTTCGCGCAAGCCTGATCTGTCTTGGTTTGCTGTCGGCGACATTAAGTAATTCTCATGGATGTCTATGTTACTATCGGTCAAATATTATGTTGTTCAACTCGATGAATGGCGTAAGATCGATGCCAGTAACGTTTGCTATCTTGAGCCAGCGGTGCCGCAACGCGCCGCCTAAAAGTTACCTGACATGGTAAAACTTGGCCACTGCCCTGAATCGTGTGCGGTTCGGCGGTTTGCCTCTGGGCGATTCGGCATCCGAAATTGAACGCGACCTTTTGGGCGGTTTGTGTTGATTTCCATCACGAGGGCTAGTAGACAGAGTGCATTAATTGCCGTGACACGATCGGAGCGCAGATGGCTGGCGGTGATTGGTCCGGCGATGAGCCCCCTGCCGAAAACCCACACCCAGCCATAAAGCAGTTCGCTCAACGGCTCAATGAGCTAACGGCACAATGCCGCGTTGAACGAATCAGTGGTAGCGGGAAGCCTTTAAAGCTGACCGCGAAGGGAGTGGGTGAATTGATACGCCAACAGGCACCAGCCGTCGCGGATTCCCAGAGCCAGGTCTACCGCTATTACAACGCGGAAGCCGCGCCCAGCATCGCGTTGGTCTACGAGTTGGCCCGACTGTTCAACGTCTCCCCGCGATCGTTTCTGCCGGAAAGCGCCCCCGCGTCCACCGAGCACTACCGATTGAGGCGTATGTGATGTCCGCATAGCGCCACCCCGAAAGATCCGAAGGTAAGTCCAATCGCGTCAGGTCGCGGCACTCACCGCGGACATGACGGCATGTGGGTGGTCGAAAGCCAACACAGTAGACATGTATGGAATCTCGACGCGATGACCTACACCCGGATCCCCGGCCCAGGCAGTCCTGTCGGACATTTCGTGCTGGACATGCAGCCGTTGCCTATCTCCCGCTCGATCGCTGGCCCAGCGTCGGGTCAACCTCGCTGGTGTGGTTCGACGACCCGTCCGATCCCGAAGCCATTGAGCATTGGCGACGGTCATCTCGCATCGTGACGATCACCGAAATGGGTCGCGATGGCTAAACGCAGCGGCTCTGAGATCCGCCGGCGCACCGATAGCGTCTTACTGCGCCTGCTCCCCGCCGAGGGTGAGCTCCTCGTGCCGTCGCCAAAGAGCGCGGACACAGAAGTGTTCAGGCGTTGATCCTGCATATTCTGCAGCCGCTGCTTACGGTTCCGCCGTCGGTTGGCGAACCCGACTATGGGTCTTCCTTGAGGGTGATCCGGTCGGCGGAATTCGATTGTCCGTGTCCGATGCGATATTGCGCCCTCCATCGTCCTGATCGCGGCGAGTACTTTGTGCCCGTCTGTGGTGAGCGTCATGGGCCGATTGCGGAGTGCTCGGTTAATCAGTCGGACACCGAGATCTGCTTCGAGGCGGAGCTTTTGGATTACCAGATTGCGTGCACCCATCTCGTTTTGCCGCAATTGTCAGCGTCGGATATTGTGTGGCGGCCGCGAAGCGCTGCAGCCGCTCCCAACCGCCGACTCCATCGAGCGCGGGCCAGAGCAGTTTTGGCGCCTTCTCTTTGAGAGCTTTCGCGTCAAGGTAAGCACGGTGGCTCGGGCCGCCCCCAGTTCGCACCGGTATGCCGTGGACTCGCGCCAACCGCGCATATAGCACTGACGCTGATCCCGCATTCTGCAGCGATATCGGCCAACGTTCGATGCTCAATGACGTACCGTTGATAGAGCCAGTCTCGGTCTACGCTGTGGCGCTTGGCGAACCCCCGTGGGGCGTAGGGCAATACCGTATTCGCGTGCCAAGGCGGTGATGGTGGAGCGGCAGACTCCCACCTCATCGGCGATGTTCTGCAGGCTTCGGAATTCGTCGTTGTACATCCGCCGAAAATCCTCGGGCGAGACGGCGGCTTTCGCCACGAGCCTGCCGTAGCCTCGCATGCGAGCTGCCTGCGCGTTCACCGGCGGACGAACCGGGAGCGGATTGACGTGGCCGAGGAAGCGAACGATATCTCTTGTGGTGCCCAGCTCTTCAGCAATCCGGCCCGAGATGGCGCGGCCTGCCTTCAAGGAGGCGGTGCAGCGCGGGAACCGAGACGTGTAACGGATCGGGGCCCGGTAAACGCAGTCCCTGAAAGACATCCGTGGGCGGCGACCAAAAAGGTGGTTCGTCGCTGATGTTGTTGTCTAGCGAGGAACTCTTGGCAATACCGTTCAGCGGCGTCGGCTCGCTCTTGCGGTCAGGCGCAACGAGTAATCAGCGACAAGAGTGCGCAGCACGGCTGATCGACATGCACTCCCGGGGCGCAATCCATCGGCAGACCGGTGAGCCGCTCGTAGAGATAGCACCGCGCCACATGTGTATGCCTCGTTCGTGGCCCTTGGCTGCCGGTGTCGCGGCAAATGCGCACCCATTGCTGATGCGGCAGAAGATTCGTGTAGTCGAGTCGACGTCGGCGCTGGTAGTTGATGGGCGTCTCATGGTCGGCCAGGTAGTCGGCCAGGCGGCCGAGCGCCGTGCGAATGTCCGGCCAGTCGGTGCGGTTGGACAGTTTTTGCAGGATCCGCGACACGGTGGCCTTGTCGACCGGGCTCTGGAGCAGCTTCGATAATGTCGGCCAGCTTCAGTGGTGTGTCGACCAGTAGGAGCACTGCCGATAGCGCTGCTTGAAGATACCGGTGGCCGTGTCTGCGGCAGCGCAAAGCGCAACGACCACTCGGGCCACAACATGCTCGGCGTGCGGCGCACCAGATTATCGATGCGGGTGGACGGGAATTGGCCGGCACTGCGTAGCTCTGGCCGGCGTGCGATGACGCAATTCATCGCTTGGGTTCATGCCGGTATGCCCACCGGCCAGTTAGCGCGGCGGGCGGGAGTGCGGTTCGGCCGTGCCGGGGAGTCACAGGTCCGTCGGACGCTCCGGGGCGCTTGCTCAGGGCGTCGATGGCGGCCGCTGATCCCTATGGCGGCGATCGCCGCGTTCGGCGTTGCCGCCCATTGCCGTCTTCCGTGCCGGCGTGTCCGCGGTGGAATTTGATCCGGCTGCTTCGGGCGTCGTAGGTGACGCCCAGAACGTCGAGCCCGGCCGCCCGCGCGATGGCAGCGGGTGTCGCGGTGGCCAGCAGGTGTGCCGCGCGTTGTCGGATGTCGCTCGAGCGCGTACACACTGGGTTGCTCGTGCTTGCGGTAGATACCGAAGCTTGGCCGTGCCACTCGGCCACAATGCGATCAATTATGCTCTGCGACTTCAGTATTGGGTGCCCGTAGCCGAGGCTCGGCGTCACCGTGGACTGAGAGATCGGCGCCGCAGCGCGTGAGCCACCGCCGATAGGTGCCGTCGACATACCGGTAGCACATACCCAGGGGTCGGCTGACAGAAGTGCGGGAACGCGCGCAGACGCTGGAACCCGGCACACCGCGGGCAGATTCGGCGAGCAGACAACGGTGCTTTACGCACGCGAACGTCCATGCAAGTCGCCACCGGAGTTGCCAGCGTCCCCCCGTTTCAGCTAAACACTTCGGGCAATAGCGGGAGCCACGCATGCTTGCTCCAGGGAAACCGCGCGGCTCACGGTTCCCGCGTACGAGAGCTTGTCCGAAGCCAAAGACGCTGATAGTGGGTAAGAGTCATCGCGTGCACGGTCCCAGCAGTAATCTCCAGCCGCAGTGCTGACCGCGGCGGCGCGCTTCTTGTCATAGCGGTGATCGGATCGAAGACAGCCAAATCGCGCCGGCGGCAGGCCGACCGCAGCAAGGATGTCGCGCCACCTGACATCATTTCTGTGCGCCAATGCTTCGAGCCAGGAATCGAGCGCCTCGCCCTGAACGGGGCCAAACGCATCGGCAACGTCCGAACCCGAATCACGGACTCCGTCGGCCGATAGGACAGTCACCGCTGGTGTTATGCGAAAACGGCTATGACAAGCTATATGGTTGTGCGCCAGCACGTAACGCTGGATGTGCTCGTGTCGACTCCGCCACGTCCTGTGTCGCCGCGCGGCAGTGATCTCCGGTTTCGGGCCTCCGAACCGGATGTCAGCGGGCTGGGGGAGTGCTTCCGGGTTCGTCACGCGGTTTTGCTCCGCGTACGCCGCGCACTAGTTGCCTGTCGCTGGCTTTCCGCTGCGACGTCGATCGTTATTTGTTCGAGCAACTTCTCGGTGATGGCCTCCTCCGCCATCGATGATGGCGAGGGTCGCCGCCCAGTTGATCAGTGTGATCAGAGATCCCATGTATCCGGTGCTGCGGTCATACAGATACTCGCTGAGCTCGTGGGTGAGGATGCCGTCGCGATGGCGGGTGAGGACGAGGTTGCGTTCGATGGCGTGGACGACCGAGCGCCACTCCCGCAAACCTACTTTGCCGCGGACTTTGTAGGGTTCCATCGGAATGCTCGCCGTCCGCCTGGCGGTTGGGCCGAGTACAGCCTTGCCCAATCCGTGGCGGTCGTTGTGGAGGCCCAGCTCGGTAAGTCCGGTTCCCACCAGGAGCATTGTGATGTGGAATTTATTGACCAATGATTTGAGGTGGTTGGCGACTCTGGAGCCGTCAGCGGACTCCCATCGAAGGAAATGCAGGTCGTCGACAACCAACAGTTGAACTTGCACTTGATGAATGTTTCCAGTGCGCGCCATTCCATCTCATCCGCGTTGCCGCGTTCTGCGCCGGCGTGGGCAAAGAAGTGCAACAGCGAGGAATTGAGGCCTTTGACGGTGGGGTGTCCGCTTAAGCTGACGTAGCAGACTGGCCAGCGCTCGTCGCCGGCATTCGTCCGGTCGCCTTTCATCGCGATCTGTCGAAGGTGAAAGTCTTTCGCGAATGTCTGCGCGATCGTCGTCTTGCCGAGGAATGAGTCTCCTTCAAGCGCCACAGCGCTTTTCGTCGCTTGGCCGGCTGTAACGTTGGCGTTCAGGACAACCCATAGCCGCTTGATGATCCTTTCCACCTGCGGTGTATGCAGGGTTCCCGCGTTGGCGTGCCATAGGTAGCGTTGCTGGTCGTAGAGTGCTTTGTCGGTGGCGGACAACGCTTTCAGTTTGCTCGATGTCAGCTGCGGTGGTCGGGGTGGCCGCTGCGCGTTCACGTAGCTCGACCAGCCTTCTTTCATGGCGATGCTGAAGCTCATTGCGTCGCTTATTTCCATTCCAATTCCTCCAGTTCGTAGTCGTCGTCGAGTTCGTCTTCGTTGTCGTCGTCACCCATTTCCGCGGCGCTGTTGCGGATGTTGTCCTGGTCGGGTGCAGATTTTGGTGTGAGCGCTTCCTGGACTGACGGCAGTTCACGGACCTCGGTGGCGTCGTCGGTCTTGGCCTGGTGGCTGAGCGAGGCGTCGGCACGTGCCATGCGCAAGGCGATGCGGCGTTCCTGCACGCTCTTGCCCATGCCGAGGTTCCAGCGGGTCAACATCGCGTCGAGTGCGCGGCGATCGTCGACAAACCCGTTCTGGTCGAGGACGATTCGGCGAAAGTAGCGCAAGCATTCGTCGCTGAACGGCATGGGAAATTCGCTGGCGTGTTCCCAGTCCAGTTCATGCCATTGCCGGGTATCGGGGTGGCGGATGTAGATGTGGGTGACGTCGTCGGGATCGACATGGATGGGCCAGCGGTCCTTCAGCCTTCCGGTATAGGGGCTTTGCATCGCGCGTAGTTGCACCAAGATGTCGTCGCCCACTTTGGGCTTGTACTTGAGGTTGCCGCGCTGGATGCCGTGGTGCTGGATGGTGCGGGTTTCGACTTTGAGGAATTCGTAGGCCAGTTGCGGATCGCGCGGGACTTCGATGTAGCCTGCGCGGGCGATGCCGTGGGAAAACATCTGCGCGGGTGTGATTCTCTGCGGTCGGCATCCCCGGGTCCAGCAGAGAGTCATGCTTGCGGTGGTGATACACCGTCGCGACCCATTCACGAACGATGGCTTCGAGTTGGTCGATGTAGAAGAACGCGTGATCTTCGACGTCGAGGCCGCGCGCGTTGATGTCTTCGCCTTTGTAGCCGGGTAAGTACTGCAGCAGTCCTTCGCGCACGGTGCGAAAGAACCGTTCCAGCGGACCCTTGTCGCGGCCCTCTCCGATGCGGGCCGGTTGAATGGAAATTCCCATCCGCTGGCACACGCTGGTGAGATGCTCTGACACATAGATCTTTCCGTGGTCGATGACGATGGACGTCTGGATTCAATGCCGGCGACGCAGCGGCCTGACCCGTTCGATCGAATTGGTCTGGATCAATGAGAACCTCGCGCGGCATCCCGTGTTCGGGCCATGTCGCATATGCCGGCCAGCTCTCGCATGCCGGTTTGGGTCGCATGATCTGATACATCGTCGCGGCGCCATCGACGGCTTTCGTTGAATATGGGGTCATCCGGATTGCGACGATGCAGCGGGTGTACCAGTCCATGGCCGCGGTGAATTCGACGCGCACCCACTGCAGGGTTTTCGGATCCAGCGCGAACACGTCGAGTGGTGTGGTGTCGAGGATGATGTACTCGCCGGGGCGGCTCGGACGCAGCTTTCCGTACCGCCGTTTCGGTCTCTCGGCCATGTCGCGGTTACGTTTAGTGGTATGGCCAAAAATACTGTGCTGCTCATCAAGTCGGGTCAGCCTCCGATAAGCGGTGGCCCGCGAGGGCTCAGCTACGGAGCCACTTCCCGCTACCAATTCCAGCCGTTTGGCCGCCTGGAAGATGACGGCAGCCTGCGAAGGTTTCGATTCGTAGGTGTGCTCGATCATGATCTGCTCGGCGGCTGCGGTCCACCGTGGGTCGACTCGACTACGCCCCTTCGACCGTGCCGTCGCAAGCCCTGCCTCCCCGCATTTGCGGAAGGCGCTCACATAGCGCCGAAGCTGGCGCTCGCTCTTACCGAGTTCGGCGGCCTTCGCGGCGTATTTCTTAAGCAGCGGCTGCGACGGATGGTATTGCGGCCGTGGTTCACTCGGTAACGCTATTTCGGCCGAGCCCGACCGGTAACCGGTCAGCACCTCACGGATGTCGGCCGCCAATTCGCGGATCTCCTGCATCTGGTCAGCGTCGAGACCTAGGAGAACGATGCCGGCCGGGTCAGCCTCGTCGTCGGGCTCTGGGCCCGGCTCGTCAGGTATTAGCTTGGCCCTGTCACCTTTGAGTAGCTCGACGAGCGACATACGGCACACCGATGTCGAACCAGTCACGACTACTTCGGTGCCCGCGGTTCCCGACATCCACTCCGTGATCTGACAGATCTCGCCGTCGTACATCACCCGCGCACCCGGGCCGACGCGGACGCTAGCGTGATTCATTGGATGCCTCCTGTCATCAGACCTGTTCTGTCACAGCGCAGTTGGGATAGCTCAGCCCCAGCGCGCTGGATCGGCAGCCGGTAGAACGGCTTCAGTTCTGCGCGCGTTCCCAATCCGGACTTCTGGAACGGGTAGGGAACTCGCCGTTTCTTTACGAATGATCGGGCGAATCATCCAAAGGACGGCACGTTGCGGTCTTCGCGGATGAAGGCGGCTGAATCGAGATGCCGAGGTGCTCGCATATGCCCATGACACGCTCGGTGACGTAGATCTTTGCGTGGACGATGACGATCGAGTCGGTGATGCTCATCGTTGCGCTCCTGTCGTGAGAATGGTTTTGGCACATAGCACTTGGGACAGATCGGCCATGAGTTCGTGGGTCCACAGCATGTGCAACAGCGCCGCGCGATTAAGAGCCTTCTCGCCCTTCGCCGCGCGTAGGGCATCTCCGAAAGACATTCCCTCGAGTGGAAGCGCACGTACTTTCGCTAGGGCCGACGGCACAAAGTGTTGTGCTCGGCGGTACCCAGCTAGAAATCGGACGTTATCGAAGTACGGCTGAGCCGGCTCGCTGGCGATCTCGAAGCCCCATCCACTCGACTTCACCACATCACCCACCCACGCAAGGGTTGCCGCCACCTTCGGATTCTCGAGTTGGCTCAGCGGCTTCACTGCCACGAATGTGAGGTCGGCTCCCCTTATAAGCAGGTAATCCGGTATGTGGCGCCGCGCACGCCGATCTACCCTTGCACGAATCATCAATGGCTGCGCGAAGATACGGCTGACGGTCGGATCGAAATCAGCCAATATGAGTCGGCTCAATTCAAGACGCGACTCGTAGACGACGTGCGCGGACTCAGTCGACGACCAGTACGAGCCGGAATAGTGCGGTTGATGCTTGTACCAGCGGAACTTTCGGAACGGCACGGTTTCCGACATCAGCTCTGGCGTGAGTCGCCACGTCGGCACCTGCGCGATCTCGCCGTCAGTTAAGCGGATGCTCAGTTGCGCACTGTCTGATGGCTGCGGTGGGCTGTCCGCTGAATTAGTTGGCACGATTCCTCACTTCCCTCGGGAAACCTTGCCCCTGATGGTGAAGTGCCAAACTCGTTGCGCACCAGTTATAAAGCGGATCTGCGGCCGTCGCGAGACCAAAATGCGACGTTTTTTACGCATCAAAGCTGTTGTCACGCAACTTGTTTACCACGGGTGGTGCCATTTTCCGCACATGGAAAAGGTTGCCGTATATGGCGATGGTTGCCCCACCGGACAAAGGTTCCCAGCAGCGGTGACGTTACGTCGATGAGCGATTCATGCTGCAGCCGAACAGCTCGCGCGACATGGCCGCCGGATAGGCCCCGCGACCGTAAATGCGCGCTAGCATCGGCACTCAAGCGCAGTGGTGGTTGCGGACCGCAGGGATGCGGTTTTAAGGTTCTCCGAATCCCACTAGGACGGCAACCTGATCCGACGGATCGAATAGCCATCACGCACATCTGCGATTTGCGCCTTTCCTACGTTCGAAGGGACGCCGCCGGGCTCTTGCCGTTGGAGGTGGACGAATGGCTTGCGTGCCTTCCCCTCACGAGCCCTTAGGGTGTCGGACCATCTGGCTACGCTCGACTGATGATCCACAAGCATCACGAATGGCTCGCAGACGTCAACGATTCCATCGTGCATTCCTACGAGCGCGAGCAAGAGATGGCGCGCACGTCGGGGCGCACGCAGGAGACCGGACACGTCGTCGAGTCGCTCTGGGACGGTGTGCTCACCGATTGGCTGCCACCTCAGTACCAGGTCGAGAAGCGGAAGTACATCCTGCTCGAAAACGAGGATGGTACAGCGCTTCCGAAGGAAACTGACCTCGTTGTCTTTCACCCGCATTACCCCGAGAAGCTGCGGAAGAAAAGCCACGTTCTCGCCTCGGGTATCGCGGCGGCGTTCAGCGTCAGACGCACGGTCGACCGGAAGGACATCGATGACGCCTACCAAAAGGCCTAGCCCTTCGCCGGGGATACAGATACGGGACGCGAATCAGCCGAAGGATTACTTGGTGCCACCCCTGTTCTTCGGACTCTTAGGCGAGTCCCACGTCTGGAAAGCTCCCAGCAGCACTCCAAAAGAGAATATTAGAGACATAACAACGGAATTCGACAGAGAACAGGTAAGGGCTCCGCGCGAAGGCCTCGACTTCATATGCGTCGCAGATCTTGGAGCGTGGAGTCGCCGGACGATGGTTCTCACCGAGAGATTTTTACGGGAAAACCCACAAGTCGCCCCCTTCTTAGGACTTGCCAGCGGAACCTCCGGTCAAGAAGCTCTCGTCGTGTCCGGCCTAAGCCACGACTACAAACAACAAGATACTTCCCCTTTGACCAACTTCATCGGAGCGATGTGGGGAAAGCTAGCTCTCAACGACCCGACACTGAAGCCCCTGGCGGACGGCCTCCGCCTTACGAACACAACCGACTCATTGGGTAGCTTCGGGATGCGCTCGTACAATTTCGCCGACGTGGTTACTCCGCAGGTCGCGAACAGATTCCGGAACTCGCCGCACTGGCAGTACTGAAAGATCCAGTTTCCCCTGAGTGCCAACTGATCTCGCGTCTCCACTTGCACCTCCCGGCGCGTTCGCGGTGCTGGAGTGTCGTGCAGACCTTCGATTGCCGACCGGGGCGGCGAAGCGTCGAACTAGATCGTACTCGGTTTGCTTGTTCTTGAGCGGCCAGTATCACAGGGAGAAGGTGGTCCGAAACAGCCACTGCTCGGCTAGCGGGTCGCTGTGCGCGATCGTCCGTTCGGCGAACTTGTCTCACTTCAATGGCCAATTGGCCAGACTGTGGCCATTTGAAATGAGATGTGGCCACTTTGTTTGAGAACCTACAACTACCGCGCCATGTTGGCGAAGCGCGACAGGTGCAACTGGTGCGCGACGGTCACCGTCTTGGTCGGGCCGTTGCGGTGCTTGGCCACAATCAAATCCGCCTCACCGCCGCGAGGGTCGTCACGGTCGAAGGCGTCGGGCCGGTTCAACAGGATGACCATGTCCGCATCTTGTTCGAGACTATTATGGACGCTGATGCCGTTCGCGACGAAATTGTGTGTGCCATCGACGGTTCCGTCGTAAACGTCCATCTCACCCAGGCTGGTGATTTCAACTATTTGATCCCAGAACACGTCGCTTGTGGCCAAGTCATGAATCGCCTGGTCTTCAAGCAATGCTGCCGCTCGATGTAACCGCGACCGGCTCGGCGCGTGCTTCCACATCGTCGATCCACAAAACTTCGTGCCCATCGCCGTGGCGAACTCGCGATGCGTCGTTTTCTGGCTCACCAGCGACGCCTTGACCTGATTCCACACTTCTCGCGGCACGGTGTCGAGGTTGGTGTTGCGAACGACGGAGTCTAGGTGGCCCAGTACTACCTGTGCCGCAACGGCTTTCACCCCGTGCACACCGACGTGACGCAGGAATCTTACCTGGTTCTCCGCACCGTATACGTACAGATGCCAGCAGTCGCGGTAGCCAGCCTTGCGCACTCGCTTGATGCGCGCGAGCACCCCCACGCGAAGCAGCAGCTGCGCGACATCATCAACCAGTTGCCGGCTCGTCGACGCGTAGTAGATGCGCGCCCCGCCGAACTTCGCATCCCAGCGCACCGATCCGTCGGTCGCCCAGAGATGCCGCAGGAACAGTGCCACCTGATCAGTGGGCAAAGCGAAAACTGGCTGTGGCACGAACTTTTCATAACTCCGCAGACCAAACAGGCCCAGCCCATCCAGCCACGCCGCGATCGGATTGCGCCGGCCATGCGTCAACCGATACGGCGCGGGCAACCGCAGCGTCGTAACGCGAGCAGCCGGGTAGTCGTCGCGCACCGCCGTCACGCCGAAGTATGCCGCCGAGACGGTAACCGCAGCCAAATTGGCTTCATCCACCGAGGCATACCGGATCGGCTGCCGCTTGACACACGACCCGTCGCCGATCATGTGCGCCAGCAGAATCACCTCGGATTCCGCCATCCGCTGGGTATCTACCGGTGCGGGAACGCTGCGCGGCACGGCCAGGCGATCGCCAACCGTCAACTCTTCCAACGGCGTCCAGCCGTCCAGCGTCATGAACGGATGATTCCCGGTGGCCTCGACCTCTCGCCCGGAAGCCAGCCGAAGCCGGAACACCTCTTTGTGGCCGCTGGGGAAGACGTTCGTCATGGGGCGAGCCACCATCCGCAGCTGTTCATCCAGCGACCACACCAGGGGCCGCTCACCCGTGCGCATCAACTCGCCGAACGTCACTTCGGCGCCGTTGTCGGCCCGCAAGATGCGGGTATTCGCGGTAAGACATCCCGACTCACGAAGGTCCGACAGCATCGGCTTCTTGTCGGTGCGCTGCTCCGGACCACGGTTGAGCTGGCTGATCGCAATGACCGGCACCTCGAGCTCCTTGGCCAAAAGCTTGAGGTGCCTTGAGAATTCGGACACCTCGATCTGCCGGGACTCGACTTTTTTGCCGGACGTCATCAACTGCAGGTAGTCCACCACAACCAGACGCAGGTCGGCCCGTTGCTTCAGCCGCCGCGCTTTGGCGCGGATCTCCATCATCGTGAGATTCGGCGAATCGTCGATATACAGTGGCGCCTCGCTGATTTCGCTCATCCGCCGCGCCAGCCGCGTCCAGTCGTCGTCGCTCATTCGGCCCGACCGCATATCGCCGAGCTTGATTTTGGCCTCGGCGGACAGCAGCCGCATCACGATCTCGGACTTGCTCATTTCCAGCGAGAAGATGACGCTGGCCATCCGGTGCTTGATCGAGCACGACCGCATGAAATCCAGGCCCAGCGTCGAGTTGTGCGTTGGCACCATGCCCCGGCCGGCCAGATACAGGTGCGCCGCGTTGTCCACCTGCACGCAGCGCACCGGAACACTGCAGACCGGGCGCACGGCGTCCACCTTCAGCACCGGGGCCATCACGGTGGTGGCGCCCGGTTGCATTCCATAGCGCCCGAGGGACCCCGCCGCGGCGATAGTGTCCAAGCCGCCACGCAACAGACCGGTTGCGCGGATGCCAAAGCTAGTCGGCCACTGATGCTCCGCATCGGCGACGATCACCGTGCCATCGGAGAACTCCACTTCGTAGCACAGCCGGTTCAGCATGACGTCGGTCGCGGCCACCACTCGTGTCGGCTGTCCGTCGGCGTCCAGCAAAACATCACCGACAGCGACGTCGCCCATCGTCGTCCAGCCGTGCGGCGTCGGCAGCGGGGTGTCCAAAGCCAGCGCCTTGCCCACCCCAGGCCTGGCCGCGACGATGATCATCTGCCCGGGGTGCAGGCCGTTGGTCAGCTCGTCGAGTTCGGTGAACCCGGTCGGCACGCCGCGCGCCAGACCGCCGTTGGAGGCGATCGCGTCGATCTCATCCATCGTCGGCTGCAGCAGGTCTTCCAGCGGGACGAAGTCCTCCGACATCCGCCGCTCGGTCACTTCGTACATCTCGGCCTGCGCGCGGTCGACGACCTCGGCGACATCAGCGCCCTCGGCACCGGCGTAGCCGTACTGCACCACCCGGGTACCGGCCTCGACCAGCCGGCGCAGCAGCGCCTTTTCCGCGACGATGCCCGCGTAGTAGCCCGCGTTGGCGGCGGTCGGCACGGTCGAGATCAGGGTGTGCAGATAGGGCGCCCCGCCGATGCGGCGCAGCAGCCCCCGCCGATCCAACTCGGCGGCCACCGTCACCGCGTCGGCCGGCTCCCCTCGCCCGTACAGATCCAGGATGGCGTCGTAGACGTTCTGGTGCGCCGGGCGGTAGAAGTCGCTGGGCCGCAGCCGCTCCAGTACGTCGGCGATCGCGTCCTTGCTCAGCAGCATGC
The DNA here is from genome assembly GCA_963762535.1 of uncultured Actinomycetota bacterium. Taxonomy (GTDB): domain Bacteria; phylum Actinomycetota; class Actinomycetes; order Mycobacteriales; family Mycobacteriaceae; genus Mycobacterium. Next base: position 181,611 of record CAVXKX010000014.1, on the reverse strand, counting down.
CGCCCAGCACCGACTGCTCGGCAGCCAGATCCTGGGGCGGCTGACGGCCGTAGTCCTCGCTCGGCGCCTCGGCGCCGGGGCGCCCCAAGTCATCAACGACCGCCACTGAAATCCCGCCTCCTCCACGCCGCTCGAACGCACATTCGACACCAATGGCTAGACGTTAAGTCACGCCACCGACACCGCTCGACTCAGCCCGACCGCCCAACACCCCCTGAAAATCGGGGGATCCCACCCAGGCGGATCCGCGGCCTTCGCCCTCGTGATCGACACGGCTCGCAGGCGGCGGGACATCCCACCACGAGCCGTGTAGTCGATCTTCGAATGCCAGCATCACCTCACGACGCGTCGACGTTAAAGGTTGCTGGCGAAGACAACAAACGGGGTTGTTCATAGATCTGTGCATGGTGTGTGCATATCCATCGGCGCCCGTGTTGAGGGGTTGTGGAGAACTTGTGGAGCAATATGCGCCATTGCTACATCGCTGCAGATAAGCGGACCACACGCCGGCCTTTTTGGTGTGGATGGGAATCTCTACGGCGTGTCGGGCCCGGTTGCTACTTCGGGCGTGTTGTGTTTCGGCCAGTGATTAACGGCGTTAACGGACGGTAACGTTCGCTATCGGTTGCTGCCGTTGACGAGTTCGCTATACAGGCGCAAAAACCCCCGGGGCAGCCTATTGGGGCTGCCACCGAGGGTTAGCGGGTCTCGCCGCTCAGCTCTCAGCGACGACGTCGAGCGCGACGTTGACGTCGACGTCCGGGTGCACGTGCAGCGTGATCGGGTGGCTGCCGACGGTCTTGATGTGGCCCTTGGGCAAACGCACCACGCGCTTGTCCAGGTTGGGTCCGCCGGCCTTACGGATCGCCGTGACGACGGCGCCGCTGGTGACCGATCCGAACAGCTTGCCCGAGTCGCCGGAGGTCTTCACCCCGAGTGGGACCGGGCCCAGTCCCTCGATCGCGGCCTTGATCTCGTTGGCGTGCTCGAGGTCGCGGACCTGCTTGGTGTCACGGGCGCGACGGATGTCATCCGCCTGCTTCTGCGCACCGCGCGACGCGACGATCGCCAGGCCTCGCGGCAGCAGGAAGTTGCGGCCGTAGCCGTCCTTGACCTCGACGGTCTCGCCGACTGAACCCAGGTGGTCGACGTCGGCGGTCAAAATGAGCTTCATTGTTTCGCTGATTCCGTTCTGCGTTGTGCGCGCTTACCGCGTCGACGAGGTGAAGGGCAGCAGTGCCACCTCGCGGGCGTTCTTGACCGCGATCGCGACGTCGCGCTGGTGCTGGACGCAGTTGCCGGTCACCCGGCGGGCGCGGATCTTGCCGCGCTCGCTGATGTAGGTGCGCAGCAGCTGGGTGTCCTTGTAGTCGATCGGCTGGCCCTTCTTGGAACAGAAGATGCACTTGCGCGCCTTGATCGGCTTTTCCGGCGCCGGCCGCCGCTTGGTGGATTTCGCCATTGTCTGTCTCTTTCGTTCAGTCGTTAAAAGTTGTCAGAAGGGGGGCTCGTCGTCGCCGCCGGCGAACGAACCCGATGCCGGGGCGCTGCCCCACGGGTCCTCGCCGCCGGCCGAGCCGCCGCTGCTGCTGCTGCTGCTTTGGGCAGCCGGCTGACGGGATCCTCCGCCGCCGCCGAAACCACCGCCGCCGCCGCCGCTGCGGCTGGCCTTGTTCACCTTTGCGGTGGCGTAGCGCAGTGACGGCCCGATCTCGTCGACCTCGAGCTCGACCACGGTGCGCTTCTCACCCTCTCGGGTCTCGAACGAACGCTGCTTGAGCCGTCCGCTGACGATCACGCGGGCGCCGCGGGTCAGGCTCTCGGCCACATTCTCGGCAGCCTCTCGCCAGATGTTGCAGCGAAGGAACAGCGCTTCGCCGTCCTTCCACTCGTTGGTCTGACGGTCGAACGTGCGCGGCGTCGACGCGACCGTGAAGTTCGCGACGGCCGCACCCGACGGCGTAAACCGCAATTCGGGGTCGGCGGTCAGGTTTCCGATAACCGTGATGACAGTGTCACCAGCCACAGTGACCTCCTCAGTCCGTTTGGGTCAGCTCAGAATCGGCGAAGTCATGAGCGAGTCACGCTGAGCCTACGCAACGGCTCGGACGTGCTGCGGTCATTCGCCAACAGGCCGCCTGATGGCGATCCGGGCCGATACGGCCCGGGTACCGCCAGGCAATTTCATCAGTGCTTGTCGGTGCGCATTACCTTGGTGCGGAGCACCGACTCGTTCAGGCTGAGCTGACGGTCGAGCTCGGACACCGTCGCGGGCTCGGCTTTGAGATCGATCACCGCGTAAATGCCTTCGGCATGCTTGAGGATCTCGTACGCCAGCCGGCGCTTGCCCCAGATGTCGACCTTCTCCACAGTGCCGCCGTCCTTGCGGACAACGTTGAGGAAAGTCTCCAGCGACGGAGCTACGGTGCGCTCGTCGAGAGTGGGGTCGAGGATGACCATTAATTCGTATGGACGCATGGGAACCTCATCACCTCCTATGGTCGTGTGCGGCCGTGGCTCATTTCTCCACGGCAGGAGGGTCGCCTGCGTCGGCAACCGTCGTAGGTTACCGGACGGTGGCCTGGCGCGCGAAATCGTGGGCTCGGCCGCGACCGGACGTCGCAGCCCAGGGGGGCGCAGCCACCCCGGAAGCGCAGTAGGTGGCGCGTCGGCGGCGCGGTCGAACACTCCGCCGGCCGGGTCGTCGACCCGTCCACCCCAGCGGACCAGATCCTCCTCGGGCCGATAGACCTGACGGACCACCAGCCCGCACAGCGCCAGCACCGCTACGTCACGCAGCAGCACGGTGGCGGTGAACCACTGCTGAGGCAGCCCGCGGTCGGGCACGCTGTAGAGGTAGTACATCCGCGGCACCCACACCAGCGCGTCGATGGTCATCCATGCCAGCAGAATCCGCCGGTGCGGCAGCGCCAGCACCGCCAGCGGCACCAGCCACAGCGAGAACTGCGGGCTCCACACCTTGTTGGTCACCAGGAACGCCGCCACCACCAGAAAGGCCAACTGCGCCAGCCGTGGCCGGCGTGGCGCCGTCAGCGCGATGTAACCGATTGCCGCGCAACACAATACGAACAGCACCAGCACGACGGTGTTCAGGATCACCGGCGGCTGCCAGAGCCCGAGGCCGGAGTCGAAACCCGACCAGCCGGTGAACGACTTGACGACGTTGTAGAGCGAGTCCATGTCCTCGCCGCGACGTGCGTTCAGCCGGAAGAACTCTGACCAACCCCGCGGAAAGAACACCAGCACCGGCAGATTCACCAGCAGCCACGTCACACCCGCGACGGCCGCGGTGCGGGCAACCTCGCGCAGCCGGCCGGTCCGGATGCCGAGCACCAGCAGCGGACCCAGCAGCAACAGCGGATACAACTTGGCCGCGCCGCCAAGACCGATCAGGATTCCGGCGAGCACCGGCCGTCGTCGCGCCCAGGCCAGCAGGCCACCGGCCGCGAAAGCCGTTGCCAGCGCATCGAAGTTGGTGAAGATGTGAAAGATCACCAGCGGGGAGGCACCCACCAGCGCGGCGTCCCACACCCGCCGTCCAGCCAGCCCTGCGGTGGCCCACAGCGTCGCCAACCAGGCCAGCGCCAGCCCCAGCGCGGCGACGTCGAAGAACACCACCACCTCGGCGACCACCGGCAGCGGGATCATCTTGGTGACGGCGGTGTAGGTCTTGGCCAACGACATCGACACGTACTGATACACCCCGGTCAGCACGGGATATTCCATGTAGCGCACGGCCGGCTTACCGTCATAGCGGGTTTGCGGTTTACCGCTGCCGTCCTTCTCGATCCAGCTCGACTTGTAGGGAAAACGGCCCTGGCTCAACAACTCTGCGCCATACAGCGGCACGGTGTCGGAGTAGCACAATTCGTAGTAGGCCCGCTGGTTCTGCCAGTTGGCGACACGCTGATCAGCCGGCCCGGTCCCGATGGTCTGCAGGCACGGCGCTTTGGTCGACCAGCCCAGCGCCAGGAACACCAGCGCGATCAGGAACATCACCCGCAGCGGCGTCAGCATCCGGGTACGCCCGATGATCGCGTGCCGGCCCACCGGTCCGCCCACGACATTGGACAGGGCCGACCCCAGAAAGTCGTTGCGGCTGGGGCAATCCCGGTCATCGACGGAGCGCAGATCGGTGGCCAGCCGCCGCGGTGAGATGTCGGAGTGATCCGTCTCGGCGACGGTCACGGCGGGGGCGGTGGTCCCAGCGGCCCCGGCGGCCCCGGCTCGACCGCTCCCGGCGGCGGCAGGTGGCGGCGCGACCGGGACAGTGGTGGGGGGCCCGACCGGAATGGTGATGCCCGGCGCGATCTCCATCGTGGGCTGGATGACCGTCATCTGCGGAGGCTGCGGCGGCGGTGGCGGGGCGGCCGGCACTCCGGCGTAGCCGCCGATCTCGGCCGGCTTGGGGAAGGTCTCGGTGGTGGTGCCTTTGAGCGCGCCGTCCATCGTCGACTTCCAAATGTCGGACGGCAAACCGGAACCGTAGACCGCCGCGCCTCCCTTGGTCACCAGCGGAACGTCGCCCCGCACGGTGCCGATCCAGACCGCCGTCGACAGCGACGGGGTGTAGCCCACCATCCAGGCATCCTTGTCGGCGTCGGTGTCACCGAGCTGGGTGGTCCCGGTTTTGGCGGCCGACGGGCGTCCCCCGGCCAGCGCGTGTCCACGCGAGTACGACGCGATCGGCTGCATCGCCGAAGTGACGTTGTCGGCGACGTCCTTGGGAATCCGCTGCTCTCCGGAGTTGTCGGAGCCGGTTGCGTCGAACAGCACCTTGCCCTCGGCGTTGACCACCTTCTGCACGAAGTGCGGGCGGTGATAGATACCCTCGTCGGCCAGCGTGGCGTAGGCCGAAGCCATGTCGATCGGCCGGGTTTGATACTGGCCCAACACAATTCCGTTGTTGGGCGGACCGCCCTTGCCGTCTTCGGACAGCGTGTGTGAAACCCCCGGGAAGCTGCCCGCGACGCCGGCCTGGTGCGCGGCGTCAGCGACGTCTTGCGGACCATGCTTCAGCTTCAGCATCAGCCGGTAGTAGGAGGTGTTCAACGAGCGCTTGAGCGCCTCGGCGATGTTGCAGACCCCGCAACCCTCGCCCTCGACGTTGGTGATCTTGATGCCGTTGACCGTCAGCGGCGAGCTGTCCACCGGGTAGCCCAGGCCGATGCCCTGCTCGAGCGCGGCGATCAACGCGAACACCTTGAACGACGACCCGGTCTGCAGCCCCGCCTGGGCGAAGTCGAAACCGTTGGCGTCCGAACCGCCGTAGTAGGCCTTCACCGCGCCGGTGTGCGGATCAATCGACACGACCGCGGTCCGCATGTCGGCGTTCTGCCCCGCCAGGTATTTCGCCACCGCGTCCTCGGCGGCCTTCTGCGCCGGCGGGTCGATCGATGTGGTGATCTGCAGCCCCTGCGTGTTCAACGTCTGCTCGTCGATGTTGAACAGCTCGAGCAGTTCCTTGGTCACCTGCCGCTGGATCAACCCGTTGGGCCCGGAGGTCTGATTCTGCTCGCGGGCTCGCTCCGGCGGCACGGTCGCCGGGAACTGCTGCGCCGCCCGGTCTTTCGGTGCCAAGGCCTTGTCGTCGACCATCCCGTCGAGGACCCAGTTCCACCGGGTCTCGGCGCCGGTCAGGTTCACCGCCGGGTCCAGGGTCGATGGTCGCTGGATCAGCGCGGCCAGCAGTGCGCCGTCGGCGATCGTGAGTTGTTCGACGGGCTTGCCGAAGTACGCCTGTGAAGCCGCCGAGATCCCGTAGGCGCCGCGGCCGAAGTAGATGATGTTCAGGTAGGCCTGCAGCACATCGTCTTTGGACCACTCTCCGGTCATCTTGGTGGCGATGACGAGTTCCTTGGCCTTGCGGATCAGGCCGCCTACTCCGGCGCGCTGGGCTCCCACCAAGGCGTTCTTGACGTACTGCTGGGTGATCGTCGAACCACCCTGGGTATCGCCGCCGAAGATGTTGTTCTTGAACGCCCGGGCGAACCCGGTGAACGAGAAGCCCGGGTTGGAGTAGAAGTTGCGGTCCTCGGCGGCGATCACCGCCTGGCGGACGTGCACGGGCACCTGCTCGAGGTTCACGTCCACCCGGTTGCCCTCGGGCGGAACGATTTTCGCCAACTCCGAGCCGTCGCTGGCCAGGATCGTCGACACCTGGTTGGTGCGGATGTCACCGGGCTTGGGGATGTCGACGATCGCGTACGCCATCGCGAAGGTGACGATCGGCAGCAGCACGATCACCACCGCGCTGACGTAGAGCCCGCGGCGCACCCACTTCCCGTTGACGTGGTTCAGCCACTCCCAGTCGAGGCGCTGTGCCCAGCCCGGTAGCGGTGGCCTGCGGTGCGGCGGTCCCTTCGGCGGGCCGCTGGGCGACGGTCCCTTCGGCGGGCCGCTCGGCGGCGGGCCACCGGACGGTTGCCGCTGACGCCGTGGCGCCTTGGCGTTCACTGCGGCCGAGGCCATCTCCAGCGGGTCGCGCCGGTCCGACGGCCGTGACGCCGGTCGGCCGTCCAGCGCCGCCTTCACCGCGTCGACGGGATCCCGGAAACGGTTCGGGGCGTCGTCCTTGACCGGCGGCAGAATCGTGGTCAGCCGGTCGTCGGGTGGAATGTTGGGCCTCGTCGAGCGCTGCCGCGGCCGCTTCGAACCGCCCTCGGACCCAGGCCCATTCGGCTTGTCCGCGGGTGATCGGTCTTGCGGCCCCTCGTTATTCACTGGCCGTGCGGGCGCCGTCGCGCGCCGTCCGATTGCTGCGTGACTTCCGCGGCGGACGAGCCGTCCGGGTCGCGCCGAGCACGTACGACTTGACCAAGTGATTCCAACTGCAGGTTCGGCATACCTCCACCACGTGTACGGAGAACTCTTCGAACCGCGACGCTAGCAACACCAGCTCTTCGGCCGTCCGCGCAGACCCCGACACCCCGCCGAGGTGATCGCCGAACACCCAGGAGACCAGCGTCAGCTGCTCTTTACGGCAGATCGGGCACATGACCGAGCTGACCTTGCCGTGGTACTTGGCGGCGCGCAGCAGGTAGGGATTGGCGTCGCAGACTTCGGTGACGCCGGTCCGGCCGGAGTAGACCTCGGCGAGCAGCGAGCGGCGCCGGAGCGCGTAGTCCACCACCTGTCGCTGCAATCGCACGTTGACCAGAGTACGTCCGCTCGGCCGCTGCGCCGAGGTAGGTCCGTCACGTTTCGGGGCTACCAGGCACTGGCCGCCGTTGCCCCGCGATAGCGGTGCGGGTCGGGCAACCGGTTGGCAGCTGTGCAACCAGCGGTGAACGGGGCAAGAACAACAGCTGGCCGCCCGAGGTGGCGCTGAATATATCGGGCCGATACTATGGCCCGAGACAGTTTCTCGACATAACGGCGTCGCACTCAACCGGGCAAAGGAGGTGGCTCGATGCTGGAGCTCGCCATCCTGGGACTCTTGGCCGAGTCACCGATGCACGGCTATGAGCTGCGCAAAAGGCTGACGGGTTTGCTCGGGGCATTTCGGGCCTTCTCTTATGGGTCCCTGTACCCCGCGCTGCGGCGAATGCAAACCGACGGACTGATCGCCGAGAACGCCGCCCCGGCCGGAACGCCGGTGCGTCGGGCCCGGCGGGTGTACGAAGTGACCGACGCCGGCCGGCTGCGTTTCACCGAGCTGGTCGCTGACACCGGCCCGTCGAACTACACCGACGACGGATTCGGTGTGCACCTGGCATTTTTCAACCGCACGCCGGCCGAGGCGCGGATGCGGATCCTGGAGGGCCGTCGCCGCCAGGTCGAAGAACGTCGCGAAGGTCTGCGTGAAGCAATTGCGCGGGCCACCAACTCGCTGGATCGCTACACCCGGCAGCTGCACCAGCTGGGGCTGGAGTCCAGCGAGCGCGAAGTCAACTGGCTCAACGAGCTGATCGCTGCCGAACGCGTAGCGCAAAGCGGCGCTGAGCAGGCCTAGGGCCAAACAACCCCCACGAAGAGAGTTAAGGAGAACGTCCAATGAGTGAGCAGAACGCGCCGCAGGCGTCCACCGAAGTACGAGTTGCCATCGTTGGCGTCGGGAACTGCGCGTCCTCGCTGGTCCAGGGCGTTCAGTACTACTACGACGCCGACGAGAACAGCACCGTGCCCGGCCTGATGCACGTGAAGTTCGGCCAGTACCACGTCCGCGACGTGAAGTTCGTCGCCGCGTTCGACGTGGACGCCAAGAAGGTCGGCTTCGACTTGTCCGAGGCGATCTTCGCGTCGGAGAACAACACCATCAAGATTTCCGACGTGCCGCCGACCAACGTGACGGTGCAGCGCGGCCCGACCCTCGACGGCATCGGCAAGTACTACGCGGAGACGATCGAGATCTCCGACACCGAGGCCGTCGACGTGGTCAAGGTGCTGCGCGACGCCAACGTCGACGTGCTGGTGTCCTACCTGCCGGTGGGCTCCGAGGAAGCCGACAAGTTCTACGCGCAGTGCGCGATCGACGCCAACGTGGCCTTCGTCAATGCGCTACCGGTGTTCATCGCCTCCGACCCGGTGTGGGCCAAGAAGTTCGCCGATGCCGGCGTGCCGATCGTCGGCGACGACATCAAGAGCCAGGTCGGTGCGACGATCACCCACCGCGTGATGGCCAAGCTGTTCGAGGACCGCGGTGTGCAACTCGACCGCACCATGCAGCTCAACGTCGGCGGCAACATGGACTTCCTCAACATGCTCGAGCGTTCGCGGCTGGAGTCCAAGAAGATCTCCAAGACCCAGGCCGTCACTCGCAACCTGCAGCGCGAGTTCAAGACCAAGGACGTGCATATCGGCCCGTCCGACCACGTCGGCTGGCTCGACGACCGCAAGTGGGCCTACGTCCGTCTCGAGGGCCGCGCCTTCGGTGACGTGCCGCTGAACCTGGAGTACAAGCTCGAGGTGTGGGACTCGCCGAACTCGGCCGGTGTCATCATCGACGCGGTGCGGGCGGCCAAGATCGCCAAGGACCGTGGCGTCGGTGGACCGGTGGCGGCTGCGTCGGCGTACCTGATGAAGAGCCCGCCGCAGCAGCTGCCCGACGACATCGCTCGTACCCAGCTCGAAGAGTTCATCGAGGGCTGACACTCCGACGTCGGCTGGGTCTCGCTAAGTCGACGTTCGTCGTCTGTAGCCGTCTAGGTCTGTCGTTTCGATCGACCTTGCGAGCTGTTCGCCCTTGTCGGTGAGCTGCAGCCACACCGAATACATCCACCTCTCGGGGTCGTCGTAGTGCTTGACGTAGATCTGGGTGATCTTGCGGATCGAGTGATCGAGCGGATGGCCCCATGAAACGAAGCGGTCAGGTGAGTGTTCGCGCTCTGCGCGCATGCCGCCCAACCTGACTAGACCCTGGTTCACCAGCGAGCGGATGAGCTCCAAAGTTTCGCTTTGCACTTCCGGCGGCGATGCCGTCGGATTGTGTTGTCTGACAAGCCGATCAACGGCATTCAGATCCGCAGGTCTGCCGATACTGTCGAGTAGTAGTCGGCGACGTACATTTTCGTCCGCAGTGCTCATGCCCCTTTACCACGCATGTCGCGCTCACCTTTCTCTCGCCCACTGGTCGGTATCCCTTAGTGGCACCGTCGGCTTATTCTGACACAAAATTGGTCGCTGCCGACCAATTTTGTCTGGCGCGCATGGCACCGCAGAGCCTTCGCGTCAGCGCCGGGGGCCGCGGCGGTTTGTAAAGACGCCGGGTCATTCCGACGATAGAATTCGGGCCGTGGTGGACGACGGTACTGCCAACTCGGGGTCCCGGTTGACGGCCCGCGGAGCGGCCACCCGAGCACGCATCGTCAACGCAGCAGCCGAGTTGATGTATGTCAAAGGCGTCGCGGCGACCACTTTGGGCGAGATCCTCATCGCGAGCGCAGCCAGCAAATCGCAGTTCCGTCAGCACTTCGCCGACAAGGATGACCTCGTTCACGCAGTTATCGCCTTTCGCGCCCACGAGGTCTTGGGCAAGCAAACTCGGCGGCTGGAAAAGGTCGCGTCGTTTCGCGGTCTCGAGCGGTGGCGTGACGCCTTACTGCAGCGCAACGTCTTGCGCCGGGGCGCCTGGGGCTGCGAGTTGGGGTCGCTGTCCTCGGAACTGTCCGACGGCGACGACGATGCGCGTGGACGGCTGGTCGATGCCTTTCAGGACTGGGAGCGGCTGCTGGCCGCTGCATTCGTACGGATGCGTGACAATGGCGTGCTGCGCGCCGACATCGATCCGGCGGCGATGGCCACGTCGGTGATGGCTGCGGTCCAAGGAGGCTACTTGCTGGCCCAACTCGCTCGCGATTCGACGCCGATGAAGTTGGCCCTGGACATGGCGCTCGCTCACGTCCAGTCGTTCCAGACACCCCGCCGGATGTAGGCCGCACTATCGTCGGGATCAACTTCGCATGACGCTGGATCTCGACCCAAACTGGTCTTGACAGACCAGTTCAGCGAAGACAGACTTGCTGCCGAAAACGGTCGGCATGCGGAACTGGCGCTGCGGTTCGAGGAGGTAGTCACCGTGTCCCACCACTTCGACACGCCGACTGCGCGCGAAGACCCTCGGCTGAATCTCTGTGACTTCTACCTTTTCGCCGGAGCACCCGGAACGACGGTGATGGCAATGACCGTCAACGCTGCCGCAACCATCGATACTCCGGCGCCGTTCCGCGATGAAGCTCTCTACGTATTCCGCTTCGACACCGACGGGGACCGCCGAGAGGACGTCTCGTTCAAGGTCCGATTCGGCGAGCCGCTCCACGTGCCGGCCGGCGGGCACGCGCAGAAGTTCGACGTCCGGCTTGCGACCGGCGACGCCGCTGTCGCGGGCGGCGACGGGCAGCTGGTCGCAACCGGGACGACCGGCTCACCGGCGGCTCGGGGAAAACGGGCTGCGTGCCTTCACCGGGGTTGTCAACGACGTGTTCGGCGGCGACGCCGCCGCGGTCAACGACTTCAAGGACGCGTTCTCGACCGGCTCCTACCAGCCCGAGGCGTTCGACAACCACGTGAATTTCTTCGCAGGCCGCACGGTCGGCGGCATCGTCCTCGAGGTGCCGAACGCGCTGCTCGGCGCTGAGCGGCCGGTGCAGGCCTGGGCCACGGTGTCGCTGTTCGGCCACGCGCCCGAACAGCAGGTGGCCCGCTGGGGTCTGCCGCTGTTCACCCACCTGTTCCTGAACGACGACGATCTGCGTGAGGCGTTCAACCGCACACCACCGAGTGGTGACAACGCGGCGTTCGTCGCGAGCGCCGTCGACACCGTCACCCAGTACGTCGCCCTCGCCGGTACGTCGCCCGATCCGGCGGCCTACGCCCGCCGCGTCGCCGCCTTGTTCGGACCGATCACGCTGCCCTACACCGTGGGCACCGCCGCTTCGTTCGACTACACCGGCTTCAACGGGCGTGCGTTGGGCGACAACGTGATGGACAACATGCTGTCGGTGCTGACGAACTCACCGCTGGGCACCGGAATCCGCCCTGACCCCGGGCGCATCTGCCAAGACTTCCCGTACTTCAGCCGACCTGCGCGTAGTTGATACGCCTCCAACGTCGAGTTGTCGGGCCGTGTCTCGGCTGAATCGCCCAACAACTCGACGTTCGGCCGGGTCTCGTAAGGTCGAGACGTGACCGACATTTCCGACGACGACCTGGCGGGACTGTCCGAATTCGGGCTGCTTCCCGAAAACGCCGAACAGGCGGGCGTCACCGGTCCGCTGCCGCCGGTGCGGCGGGTCGAAGCCGATGGCATCAGCGCACTGCAGTGGGGCGACTCGTCGCCGCGGGTGGTGTTCTTCCATGGCGGCGGCCAGAACGCGCACACCTGGGACACCGTGATCGTCGGTCTGGGTGTGCCCGCACTGGCGGTCGACCTGCCCGGCCACGGGCATTCGGCGTGGCGCGAAGACGGCGACTACTCACCGCAGAACAACGCGGCGGCCGTCGCTCCGGTGATCGGCGAGCTGGCCCCCGATGCCGAGCTGGTCGTCGGCATGTCGCTGGGCGGGCTGACCGCGATCGGGCTGGGCGCGATCGCGCCGCAGCTGGTGCGCGAGCTCGTGCTGGTCGACGTCACCCCGTCAGCGCTGCGCCGCTACGCGGAGATGACCACCGAGCAGCAGGGCACCGTCGCGCTGGTGGCCGGTGAACGAAACTTCCCCAGCTTTGACGCGATCCTGCAGGTCACCACCGCCGCGGCGCCGCATCGCGATCGGAAATCGTTGCGGCGCGGCGTGTTTCACAATTCGCGTCAGCTGGACGACGGCACGTGGACCTGGCGCTACGACAGCATCCGCAAGATCCCCGACTTCGAGAGTCTGTGGGACGACTTCGCCGGGCTGTCGGTGCCGGTGCGGCTGGTGCGCGGCGGGACATCGCCTTTCGTCACCGACGAGGACGCCGACGAACTGGCCAGGCGCGCACAGCAATTCCGCGGCGTGCAGATCGTGGAGAACTCGGGCCACTCCGTGCAGAGCGACCAGCCTGTGGCGTTGACCGACATCCTGCGCGGCGTGCTCGAGGGCTAGTCGCCATCCCCGCCTACGGTGGAGAACATGACTTCCTCCAACCGGCCGATCCGCATCGGCGTCCAGCTACAGCCGCAGCACACCACCGACTACGCCAACCTGCGCGACGCCGTGCGCCGATGTGAAGACATCGGCGTCGACATCGCCTTCAACTGGGACCACTTCTTCCCGCTGTACGGCGACCCGGACGGCGCGCACTACGAATGCTGGACCATGCTCGGCGCCTGGGCCGAGCAGACCTCCCGCATCGAGATCGGCGCCCTGGTGACCTGCAACTCCTACCGCAACCCCGAGCTGCTGGCCGACATGGCCCGCACCGTCGACCACATCTCGGCTGGCCGGCTGATCCTGGGCATCGGATCGGGCTGGAAGCAAAAGGATTACGACGAATACGGCTACGAATTCGGCACCGCCGGCAGCCGACTGGACGATCTGGGCGCCGCCCTGCCCCGGATCAACGACCGGCTGGCCAAGCTGAACCCGCCGCCCACCCGCGACATCCCGCTGCTGATCGGCGGCAAAGGCCCGAAGAAGACGCTGCGCCTGGTCGCCGAGTACGGCGACATCTGGCACGGGTTCACCACCGTCGACAGCTACCCGCAGGCCGCAGAAGTACTCGCCGAACACTGCGCAGCGGTCGGTCGCGACCCGGACACCATCGAACGTTCCGCCGGCGTCAACGAAAACAGCCTGCTCGCCGACGCCGAAGGCTTGGCGGCACTGGGCGTCACGCTGCTGACCGTCGGCGTTAACGGACCCGACTACGACCTGAGCAACGCCGAGACGCTATGCCGGTGGCGTGATCGGACATGAGGGCGGGCGCGTCGAAACTGATCGCGCTGCTGGCCACCGTGGTACTGACCTACGGCCTGGCTCCGCCCGCACCGGCCGGCGCCGACAACAACCTGTGCAAGCCGACGGGTAAAGAGGGCGCGATCGCGTTGCCGCAGAAGCTGGCCACCGCCAACCGGCCGCGCGAGGACAAGTACACCACCGCCGACGTGGAGCCGTTGAGTTCGGTGAACATCGACGCCCTGGGGCTGCGCACGCCCCGGACCCTGATCGTCGGCACCCAGCCCGGTGGCCCGCCGACCAGCTGCCTGAATCCCGCCGGGCGCTACACCGGCTACGACAACGAGCTGCTGCGCGCGATCGCCGCCAAGCTCGGCCTGCAGGTCGTCTTCGCCGGCACCGAATTTTCCGGACTGCTGGCCCAGGTCGCGTCGCGCCGCTTCGATGTCGGCTCGTCGTCGATCATGGCCACCGAAGCACGCCGCCGCACAGTCGGTTTCACCAACGGCTACGACTTCGGCTACCTGTCGCTGATCGTGCCGTCCGGTTCACCGCTGGGCGGCTTCGACGACCTGGCCCCCGGACAGCGGATCGGCGTGGTCCAGGGCACCGTCGAAGAGGCCTACGTGGTCGACACCCTGCATATCGAGCCGGTGAAGTTCCCGGATTTCATCACCGTCTACACCAGCGTGAAGACCCATCAGATCGACGCCTGGGTGGCGCCGGCGATGGAGGCGACCAACGTCATGCGGCCCGGCGACACCGCCTCGATCGCCGGGTACACCTTCGGCTTGGGCAACTTCGTGGCCTACGCGGTGTCCAAAGACAACCAGCCGCTGATCGCCGCGCTGAACGCCGGCCTGGACGCCGTGATCGCCGACGGCACCTGGGCGCAGCTGTACACCGACTGGGTTCCGCGGCCGTTGCCGCGCGGGTGGCATCCGGGATCGAAATCGGCGTTGACGCCGCACCTTCCGGACTTCGCGGCCATCGCCGAGCGCAATCACCGCGTGATCGGCGAGGCCGCGCCGCCGAAGTCCACGCTGACTCAGCTGCGGGATTCGTTCTTCGACTGGGATTTGTACAAGCAGGCCATCCCGGCGATGGTGACGACCGGGCTGCCGAACACGCTTTTCCTGACCGTCAGCTCGGGGCTGATCGGGTTGGCGCATCGGCATCGCACTGGCGGTTGCCGGTATCTCGCGGGCCCGCTGGCTGCGCTGGCCGGCGCGGATCTACACCGACATCTTCCGCGGGCTGCCCGAGGTGGTGATCATCCTGCTGATCGGGCTCGGGATCGGCCCGCTGGTGGGCGGACTGACCAACAACAGCCCCTACCCGCTGGGCATCGCAGCGCTGGGGCTGACCGCGGCCGCCTATGTCGGCGAGATCTTCCGCTCCGGCATCCAGAGCGTCGAGCCGGGGCAGCTCGACGCGGCCCGCGCGTTGGGGCTCAGTTACCGCGCCTCGATGCGGCTGATCGTGATTCCGCAGGGCATTCGCCGGGTGCTCCCCGCGCTGGTCAACCAGGTCATCGCGCTGCTGAAGGGTTCGGCGCTGGTGTACTTCCTGGGGCTGATCGCCGGCCAGCGTGAGCTGTTCCAAGTCGGCCGCGACCTCAACGCCCAGACCGGCAGCCTTTCGCCGCTGGTCGCGGCGGGCGCCTTCTACCTGGCCTTGACGATCCCGCTGACCCACCTGGTCAACGTCGTCGACCACCGTCTTCGGCATGGCAGGCCGGCAGCTGAGCCGGCTGACCCGCTGACCATGGCCGCCGGGCAGGAGATGACGTGACCGGGTCAGTGTCATTGGCGGGCAAGGGAATTCACCTGGCTTTCGGCCCCACCAAGGTGCTGCGCGGAGTCGACATCACCGCTCCCGCCGGCCACACCGTCGCGGTGATCGGACCGTCCGGTTCCGGGAAATCCACCCTGCTGCGCACGCTGAACCGGTTGCACGAGCCCGACCAAGGCGACATCCTGCTCGACGGCAAGTCCGTCCTGACCGACGATCCCAGCTCAGTGCGCCAGCGGATCGGCATGGTGTTCCAGCATTTCAATCTCTTCCCGCACCTCAGCGTGCTCGACAACGTCGTGCTGGCGCCGCGCAAGCTCGAACGTCTCTCCGGCGACGCCGCGCGCGAATCTGGCGCTCGCGCAGCTGGACCGAGTCGGCATGAAACACAAAGCCGACAGCCGGCCCGCCGCCCTGTCCGGCGGACAGCAGCAACGGGTGGCGATCGCCCGGGCGTTGGCCATGGAGCCTCAGGTGATGCTTTTCGACGAGGCGACCTCGGCGCTGGATCCCGAACTGGTCAAAGGCATCCTGGCGTTGATCGCCGATCTGGGTTCCGACGGCATGACGATGCTGGTGGTCACGCACGAGATGGCGTTCGCCAGGTCGACGTCCGACGCGGTCGTGTTCATGGACCACGGTCAGGTGGTGGAAACCGGGCCGCCGGCGCAGATCTTCGAGGCCGCCGCAACCGAGCGTCTGCAACGCTTCTTGTCGCAGGTCCTGTGACAGCAGAACCAATTCTGGGCCCGGGAACTGCCGACAGGTTAGACTAGCGAACTATGGCGGAAACCGAAGCCACCGTGCCCGAGCTCACCGAGCTGGCGGAGGGGCTTCACCGTACGCTTTCCAAGCTGTTCTCGATCCTGCGCCGCGGTGATCGCAGCGCAGGCGCGGCGCTGGGAAGTGACCTGACGCTGGCACAGCTGTCGATCCTGGTCACCTTGCTCGATCGCGGACCGATGCGGATGACCGATCTGGCCGCGCACGAACGCGTTCGTACGCCCACCACGACGGTGGCGATTCGCCGTCTGGAAAAGATCGGCCTGGTCAAGCGTTCGCGTGACCCGTCGGATCTGCGGGCCGTGCTCGTCGACATCACCCCGCGCGGCCTCGCCGTCCACCGGGAGTCGCTGAACAACCGGATCACCGCCCTGGTCTCGTTGCTGAGCCAGCTCAGCGGTACCGACCTTGAATCGCTGACCAAAGCGCTGGCGCCGCTGGAACACCTGGCTGCCAGCGAGTCGGTAACCAGCCCGGCAGCCGCGGCCAACGGGGACGCGACCGCGTAAACCCTTGCTGCGCTTAGCTGCCAGCACGAGCCCCTAAGCTGGCAGGCATGCCGACAGCGCTCATCACCGGTGCCAGCCGCGGAATCGGCGCCGCCATCGCCGACGCCCTGGCGCCGACACACACCCTGCTACTGGCTGGACGATCATCGCCCGCGCTGCAGGCCACCGCGCAGCGGCTCGGCGCCACAGCACTGCCATTGGATGTGACCGACGCCGACAGCATCGAGGCCGCCGCCGCCGCGATCGGCGAACTCGACGTGCTGGTGCACAACGCGGGAGTGTCGATACCCGGACGGGTCGCCGAATCCACCGTCGAGCAGTGGCGCACTACCTTCGAGGTCAATGTGGTTGGCGCAGTGGCCGTTACGCTGGCGCTGCTGCCCGCCTTGCGACGCGCACACGGCCAGGTGGTGTTCATCAACTCCGGGTCGGGGCGCACGGCGTCGAAGAACATGGCGTCGTACTCGGCGAGCAAGTTCGCGTTGCGCGCATTCGCCGACTCACTGCGGTCCAGCGAGCCCGATTTGCGCGTCACCACCGTCTATCCCGGACGCACCGACACCGACATGCAGCGCGAGCTGGTGCAGTTCGAAGGTGGCGACTACGACGCCGGCCGGCTCCTGCGCGCGGACACCGTCGCCGCGGCCGTCGCGCAGGCGATCCACACGCCGCCTGACGGCCACCTGCACGAGGTCATCCTCCGGCCGCGCTAGACGACCGCTGCGCCGACTGTGCGGTTGTGGACGAAATTCAGACAATTCGCGCATACAACCTGCACAGTCGGCGGTAAATCACACGCTAGACGACCAGGTTGACCATTTTTCGCGCGACGACGATCACCTTCTTCGGTGTGCCGCCGGCCAGGAACGCCTGCACCTTCTCGTCGGCCAGCGCCGCGGCCTCCACGGCGTCAGCATCCGCGCCGGCCGACACCGTGATTCGGCCACGAACCTTGCCGTTGACCTGCACCGGATACTCGATCGGTGTCCTCGGCCAGATGTGCGGGTCGGCGACCGGGAATGGGCCGTGCGCAAGCGAATTCGGGTGGCCGAGCCGCTGCCACAACTCCTCGGCCAGATGCGGCGCCAGCGGTGCCAGCAGCAGCACCAGCGGCTCGACCGCCGCCCGCGGCACCGAGTCCCGGTGCTGCTTGGTCAGGTGATTCGTGTACTCGATCAGCTTGGCCACCGCGGTGTTGTTGCGCAGTGCCGCATAGTCTTCCGACACTCCGGCGATGGTCCGGTGCAGCAGCCGCAGCGTGTCGGTGTCCAGGTCGTCATCGGTGACCCGGACGTCACCGGAACTTTCGTCGATCACCAGCCGCCACGCCCGCTGCAGGAACCGGTGCGCCCCGACGACGTCTTTGGTGGCCCACGGCCGGGATGCCTCGATCGGGCCCATCGACATCTCGTACACCCGCAGGGTGTCGGCGCCGTAGTCGTCGCACATCTCGTCGGGTGAGATCGAATTCTTCAGGCTCTTACCGATTTTGCCGAATTCCTGAAAGACCTCGATCTCCCCGTCGGGCCCCGGGTAGAAGAACTTGCCGTCACGCTCGACGACGTCGGCGGCCGTCACGTAAGACCCGCGGGCGTCGGTGTAGGCGAAGGCCTGGATGTAACCCTGGTTGACCAGCCGCCGATAAGGCTCGCGGGAGCTGACGTGGCCGAGGTCGTAGAGCACCTTGTGCCAGAACCGGGCATACAGCAGGTGCAGCACCGCGTGCTCGGCGCCGCCGACGTAGAGGTCGACGCCACCGGGATCGTCTGGACCGTGCTCGGCGGGCCGAGGCCCCATCCAGTAGGCCTCGTTTTCCTTGGCGCAGAAGCGATCCGGGTTGTCCGGGTCGGTGTAGCGCAGCTCGTACCAGGAGCTGCCGGCCCACTGCGGCATGACGTTGGTGTCGCGGGTGTACGGCTTCAGCCCGTCGCCGAGATCCAGCTCGACGTTGACCCATTCGGTTGCCTTGCCCAGCGGCGGCGACGGCTCGCTGCCGGCGTCATCGGGGTCGAACAGCACCGGCGAATAGTCCGGGACGTCCGGCAGTTCGACCGGCAGCGCGTCGTCGCTCAGCGCGTGCGCGCGCCCGTCGCTGTCGTAGACGATCGGAAACGGTTCGCCCCAGTAGCGTTGCCGCGCGAAAAGCCAGTCGCGCAACTTGTATTCGATGCGGGCCCAGCCGCGGCCCTGAGATTCCAGCCGCGCGGTGATGGCTTCCTTCGCGGCTGCCACACCCAGACCGTTGAGATAGTCCGAGTTCACCAGAATACCGTCACCGGCGTAAGCCGCCTGCGAAACATCGCCGCCGGCAATGACTTCGACGATCGGCAGGCCGAACTCGCGGGCGAATTCCCAGTCACGCTGGTCGTGGCCCGGGACGGCCATGATCGCCCCGGTGCCGTAGCCGGCCAGCACGTAGTCGGCAATGAAGACCGGCACCTGCTCACCGTTGGCCGGGTTGGTCGCGTAGGCGCCCAAAAAGACACCGGTCTTGCTCTTGTTCTCTTGGCGCTCCAAGTCGGACTTCGCGGCGATCGCCTGCCGGTAGGCGGCCACGGCCTGCCCGGGGGTGTCGGCGCCGTAGGTCCAGTGCGGGTCCACGCCGGCCGGCCACTGCGCCGCAACCAGGCGGTCGACCAACTCGTGCTCGGGCGCCAGCACCAAATAGGTGGCGCCGAACAGCGTGTCGGGTCGGGTGGTGAAGACCTCGAGGTCGACGGTTTCGCCGTCGATGGTGGGCGCCGAGAACAGCGCGGCCGCGCCGGTGGACCGCCCAATCCAATTGCGCTGCATGGTCTTGACCTTCTCCGGCCAGTCCAGCAGGTCGAGGTCGTCGAGCAGCCGGTCGGAGTAGGCGGTGATCCGCATCATCCACTGCCGCAGCCGCTTCCGGAACACCGGAAAGTTGCCGCGCTCGCTGCGGCCGTCGGCGGTCACTTCTTCGTTGGCCAGCACAGTGCCCAGCCCCGGGCACCAGTTGACCATCGATTCGGACCGGTACACCAGGCGGTAGCCGTCGATCACGTCGGCGCGCTCACCCGCCGACAGCGTCGACCACGCCGCTGCCGTCATCCACATCGCGTGCGCCGGAATCGAATTCGGCGACCAGCTCACTGATCGGGCGGGCCTTGCCGGCCGCGGTGTCGAACCATGCGTTGTAGATCTGCAGGAAGATCCACTGCGTCCATTTGTAGAAGTCGGCGTCGGTGGTCGAAAAGCTGCGGCGACTGTCGTGCCCGAAGCCCAGGCGGCCCAGCTGGCGCCGGAAGTTGACGATGTTGGCCTCGGTGCGGGTCCGTGGGTGCGTTCCGGTCTGCGCCGCGTACTGCTCGGCGGGCAAGCCGAACGCGTCGAAACCCAACGCGTGCAGGACATTACGTCCTTGCATCCGAAAGTAGCGGGCGTAGACGTCGGTGGCGATGTAGCCGAGCGGGTGACCGACGTGCAATCCTTCGCCGGACGGGTACGGGAACATGTCCTGGACGAACATCTTGTCGCCCGGTATGGGCGAGCCGTCCGTCGGCGCCAGCGACCCGACCGGGTTGGGCACGTTGAAGGTCCCCAGCCGCGCCCAGTTGTCCTGCCAGGTTTGTTCGATGCGGCCGGCCAGATCCGCGGTGTAGCGGTACCGCGGCGCGTCGGGATCGGAGTCGGTCACGCCCAACAGGTTATAAGGGCGACGTCGAGCGACCCGCCGACCACCGCGGGTCTCGGTTGGATTGCAGACCGGTCAGGGGTTCATCCCAGCTCTGTTGCAGGTCGATTCCAGGGCTGGAAGCCGCCACTTACCCCTGGATACAGTCGCTTTCTGCGACTTCGACATCCCCCGACGACGCGGCGGACTATCTGGGAAGGACCGAACTCTGATGAAGCACACGGCCCGTAGCTGGCGAGTGACGGTCGCAGGTCTGGCCGTCGGCGCCGTCGGCGTGCTGGGCCTGGCCAGTCCCACCGCGTCGGCCGATCCGGTGTTCCCGCCCCGCCCCGGCCCGGTACCGATCCCCGCCCCCGCCCCGCCGGCGATCGCCGCGACCCCCGGAGCCCTGGGCAACCCGATGCCCGGTCTGGCGCCGCAGGCCGCGCCGGTCGCGGTCCCTGTCGTCCCGGCACCGGCGCCACCGCCGGTAGCTGCCGCTCCGCCGGCGCTGATGCCCGCCGCAGCCGGGACGCTGCGCGACTTCTTCAACGGCAAGGGCGTCAAGATGGAGCCGCAGAAGGCTCAGGGATTCAACGCCCTCGACCTCGTCCTGCCGGTGCCGCAGGGCTGGACGCAAGTTCCGGACCCCAATGTCCCCGACGCCTTCGTCGTCATCGCCAATCGCCGCAGCGCCAGCCTCTACACCCCCAACGCCCAGCTCGTGGTGTACCGGTTGGTCGGGGATTTCGATCCGCACGAGGCCATCTCCCACGGTTACATCGAAAGCCAGCAGCTGCCCGCCTGGCGCACCACCAACGCCTCGCTGGCCGACTACAACGGTTCCGCGTCGTCGATCATCGAGGGCACCTACCGGCAGAACGAGATGACGCTGAACACCTCCCGACGCAATGTCATCGTCGCGTCCGGACCGGACAAGTACCTGGTGTCGCTCGCCGTGACGACCGAGGCCGGCGCCACCGTGGGCGAAGCGCAGGCCACCGACGGCATCGTCAACGGATTCCGGGCCGGGGCTCCCGGGTCCAACCCGCCGCCGGCACCGGCTCCGCAGGCTGTCCCCGCACCCGCGGTACCCCCAGCCCCGGCAGTCGTACCGCCGCAGGCACTGGCGCACTAAGAACCGGGCGCTGCGCCGCCGACCCTCGCCTCGTATGGTGTCCCCATGCTCATCGCGGGAGTGCTGTGCGTATGCCTGGCCGGGATGCTGGCCGGTGTGGGCTTGCGGTCGCTGACCCGTCCCGCCGCCAGCACCGCCGGGCTGGTGCTGCGTTCCGTCGCGCCGCCGCAATTGGCAGCCGCAACCATGCTCGCCGCCGCGGGCACGGTGGCCCTGGCAGCGCCGCCGGCCACCGCCCTCACCGTCGTCTGCGTCTGCATCGTGGGGGCCATCGGCACGGTGGCCGCCGGGTCCTACCAGACGGCCCGGTACGCGCTGCGTCAGGAAGAGGCCGTCGCATCCAGTTGCGCGGCGCCCTGCGCGGGCTGCACGCTGGCCTGCCACTGACCGGCGCACCCCTGTGCTGAAAAAGCTCTCGGCGTTGCCGATTGACACCTTCCTGCTGGCCATGGCCGCCACCGTCGCGCTGGCGGCGCTTTTCCCGGCTCGCGGCGCTTTTGCCGATGTCATGTCGGTGGCCGCCAAAGTCGTTATCGCCCTGCTGTTTTGGCTCTACGGCGCCCGGCTCTCCCCGCAGCAGGCCTGGCAGGGCGTCAAGCGCTGGCAGTTGCACCTGCTGGTGCTGGCCACCACGTTCGTGCTGTTTCCACTGCTCGGGCTGGCCTGCCGCGGCCTGGTGCCCTGGCTGCTGAACCTCGACCTGTACAACGGGTTGCTGTTCTTGTGCCTGGTCCCCTCGACCGTGCAGTCCTCGATCGCGTTCACCTCGATTGCGCGGGGCAACGTCTCGGCGGCGCTGGTCAGCGCGTCACTGTCCAACATCGTCGGCATCGCGCTGACCCCGCTGCTGGTTGTGCTGCTGATGAACACCAGCGGCGGCGCCCGGATGGACGCCACCGCGGTCCGCGACGTCGTGTTGCAACTGCTGCTGCCGTTCGTGGCGGGCCAGCTGATGCGGCCCTGGATCGCGGAATGGGTGCTTCGGCACGCGGTGTTGACCAAAGCCGTCGACCGCGGGTCGATCCTGCTGGTCGTCTACACCGCGTTCTCGATGGGCATGGTGGAACACATCTGGGGCCGCATCGACCCGTGGCAACTGGGGATCGTCGCGGTCGTCAACGCGGTACTGCTGGCATTGGTGCTGGCGTTCACCTGGTTCGTCGGCCGCACAGTGGGCCTGCACCGCGGCGACCGGATCGTGTTGCTGTTCTGCGGCTCGAAAAAGAGCCTGGCGTCCGGGCTTCCGATGGCGCTGGTGTTCTTTCCCGCCGCGACCGTCGGCGTGATCATGTTGCCGCTGATGGTCTTTCACCAGATCCAGCTGATCGTGTGCTCGGTGATCGCGAGCCGGCTCGCCCGCGATTCCCGCGACGACGAACCGGTCGCCGCGACACCCGCTTAGTTGCGGCTGACGTCGATCGGGTGGGTGGCCAGCATCGACAGCGGCTGCGGTTGACGCCGCAGCACCCGGCCCCACAGATCCACCCGTGGCTCGACCAGCACGTCGGAAGGCAACGCCGACAGCACAATCCAGTCGTCGCGCTCGATCTCGCCTTCGAGTTGGCCGATCGTCCAGCCGGAGTAGCCGGCGAAAATGCGGACCCCCTCCACCGCCGGGGCGATCTCCTCGGGGTCAGCATCCAGGTCGACCATCGCCATCCGGCCGGCCACGTGGCGCAGCCCGGGCACGTCGTCGGCAACGGCGCCGACCCGCAAGACGGCCAGGCACAGCGCCGCGTCCCGCTTGACCGGCCCGCCGATGAACATCGTCTTTGGCTTGCCCGCGAGCTTGGACCACTGCGGTAACACGTTGTACACCGCGGTCTCGCTGGGCCGGTTGAGCACGACGCCCAACGTGCCCCCGTCGTTGTGCTCGACGATGTAGATCACGGTGCGACGGAACGTCGGCTCGAGCAGATCCGTGTTCGCCAGAAGCAACGTGCCCGCGCGCACTCGCTGTGCGGCAGGGGCGATGAAATCCTCTGGGTCTTCGGACGGCACATATCCATCATGGCATCCGGGCCCGACGGCTGTGGTCAACCAGGAGCACGGTCAGCGAGAATTTGTAGTGTTGTAACAGGCGCCGCGATGCCCGGCCCAATCACCGGCCGAGTCCGATCAGCGCCCAGCAAATCGGGAAGCAGGTCCAGTGACTCCTCCGAGCGCGCCGGTGGCTATCTGGCGCTCGGTCCGCGCGCTGCCCGAATTCTGGCGCCTGCTGGAACTGCGGCTGGCAAGTCAATTCGGCGACGGCCTGTTCCAAGCCGGTCTGGCCGGCGCCCTGCTGTTCAATCCCGAGCGCGCCTCGAGCCCGCTGGGGATCGCCGGCGCGTTCGCGGTGCTGTTCCTGCCCTATTCGGTGCTCGGCCCGTTCGCCGGCGCGCTGATGGACCGTTGGGACCGGCGGCTGGTGTTGATCGCCGCCAATGCCGGCCGGGTGGTGTCGGTGGCCGTCGTGGGCATCTGCCTGGCGCTGGGTGCCCGCAACTTTTTCGTGCTGTGGGGCGCGTTGGTGGTCAACGGCCTGGCCCGCTTCGTGGCATCGGGGCTGTCGGCTGCGCTGCCAGATGTGGTTCCCCGTGAGCAAGTCGTCACGATGAACTCGATCGCGTCGGCGGTCGGCGCGGTCGCGGCATTTCTGGGCGCCAACTTCATGCTGGTGCCGCGCTCGCTGTTCGGCACCGGCGATACCGGCGCCGCCTCGGTCATCTTCCTGGTCACCGTCCCGCTGCTGATCGCCCTTCTACTTTCGCTGCGCTTCGCCGAGCATGTGCTGGGTCCCGATGACAGCGGTCGCGCGATCCACGGGTCGGCCGTCTATGCCGTCGTCACCGGTTGGCTGCATGGCGTGCGGACCGTGCTGGACCGCCCCAGCGTCGCGGCCACGCTGTCGGGGCTGGCCGCTCACCGGATGGTGTTCGGCATCAACTCACTGCTGGTCTTGCTGCTAGTGCGCGACCGGCAGACCGCCGCGGTCTCCGCGCTGGGCAGCGCCCTGCTGTTCGTCGCCGCAGCCGGGGCCGGATCGTTTCTGGCGAATCTGGTCACGCCGCCGGCGGTGCGCCGCTGGGGCCGCTACGCCACCGCCAACGGCGCGCTGGCGATTGCCGCCGCCATCGAGATCGCCGGGGCCGGTTTGCAGCTGTGGGTTTTGGTGGCGGCCGGCTTCCTGCTCGGCGGCATCGGTCAGGTGGTCAAGTTGTGTGCCGACACCGCCATTCAGATCGATGTCGACGACGCGCTGCGCGGACACGTGTTCGCCGTGCAGGATTCGCTGTTCTGGGTCGCGTTCCTGGCCGCGATCACTACCGCGGCCGTCGTCATCCCCGCCAACGGCCGCTCGCGCTGCGCTGATCGTGGCCGGCAGCGTCGTCTACCTGTGCGGGCTGGCCGCGCACAGTGTCGTCGGGCGCGCGGCGAATCGTTAAGGTACGCAAATGGCCGACCTCTCGCAGATAGTCGACGACCTGCGCGCCGAAAGCGACGAGCTGGACGCTCTGGTCGCGGCGCTGCCCGACGACGGCTGGGCCGCACCCACGCCGGCCGCCGGGTGGACGATCGCCCACCAGATCGGGCACCTGCTGTGGACCGACCGCGGCGCGCTCGTGTCGGTCACCGACGAGGACGGCTTCGCCGATGTGGTCAAGGCTGCCCTCGACGACCCGATCGGCTTCGTCAACACCGGCGCCGAGGAGTTGGCTGCCGTTCCGCCCGCCGAGTTGCTCGCCGACTGGCGGGCCACCCGCGCGCAATTGCACGACGCGCTGCTGACCGTTGACGACGGGCGCAAGCTGCCGTGGTTCGGGCCGCCGATGAGCGGACCCTCGATGGCCACGGCACGCCTGATGGAGACCTGGGCGCATGGCCTCGACGTCGCCGACGCGCTCGGCGTCACCCGGCCCGCGACCGACCGGCTGCGCTCCATCGCCCACATCGGGGTGCGCACCCGCGATTTCGCGTTCGTCATCAACGGGCTCGCGCCGCCGAGCGAGCCGTTCCGGGTGGAGTTACGCGCACCCGACGGCAGCAGCTGGACGTGGGGGCCGGCCGACGCGCCGCAGCGGGTCACCGGGTCCGCCGAGGACTTCTGCTTCCTGGTCACCCAGCGCCGCCCGCTGCGTGAGCTGGACATCACCGCCGACGGCGACGACGCGGCCCGCTGGCTGCCGATCGCGCAGGCCTTCGCCGGTCCACCGGGCGGCGGTCGATGAGCGCAGAGCGCGAAGAGAGCCGCGCCCCACACATCCAGCGGCGGTCGATGAGCGCAGAGCGCGAAGAGAGCCAACCCGCTGGTGATTCTGCCGCGGGAGCTGACCGAGCTCAGCGATGCGGTCCGTGCCGCTCCTGCGCCGCCGACTCCGGTGCTGACCGATCCCTACGCGCTGCGGCCGGCCGACCCCGATACCGACGCGGAAATGATCTCGCGGTGGATGAACATGCCGCACCTCGTCGAGGCGTGGGAATCCGACTGGCCGGTGGCGCGCTGGCGCGACTACCTGAGGGCCCAGTGCGCGGGCGACTACTCCCGGCCGTTCGTCGGCAGCATGAACGGCGAAGACAGCGGCTATGTCGAGGTGTACCGCGCGGCAAAGGATTCCATCGCCACCCGCTATGCCGCTGACCCCTACGACGTCGGGCTGCACGCGGCGATCGCCGAGCTGTCAATCGTCAACAAGGGGCTCGGGCCGTTTCTGCTGCCGCGCATCGTCGCCAGCATCTTCGACGTCGAACCGCGTTGCCGCCGAATCATGTTCGACCCTGACCATCGCAACACCGCGGCACGCCGGTTGTGTGAATCCGCGGGCTGCACCTTCCTCGGCGAGCACGAGATGAGCAACCGCAGGATGGCGCTCTACACACTGGCGCGCACGCCCGGCGACGTTCCCGAGGCCCGCTAGTCGCCGCTGCCTAGCCTCGGATGGCAGCCACCGGCAGGGATCTACGTTTTGGGCGTCAGTGCGCTCGCCGCATCGGCGGTGCCGTCGCCGTCGGTGTCGGTGAGCTTGACGTCCCACCGGCCGTCGCCGTCGGTGTCGACGTAGCCGGTGACGCCGTCCGCCCCGCCGGTGATCGCGCGGTCGGCCAGGCCGTCGCCGTCGCTGTCCAGCAGCCGCACGTCGTCCCGGCCGTCGGCGTCGAAGCCGCTCAGCGGCTTACCGGTGTGCTCGGCGCCGTCGAGGCCGAACCAGCGCAGACCGGTCGGCTGTCGCGGCGGCCGCTCGGCGGCGATCGCCCAGGTCCCGGTCCCGTCGTCGGTGAAATACCGTTCGCCGGTGCCGCTGACGTCCCCGACGTCGAGAACAGCGTGATCGGCGATGCCGTCGCCGTCCAGGTCTGCCAGCGCGTCATCGGTCAGGCCGTCGCCGTCGAAATCCAGCCCGACCGCGTCGAGCCGGCCGTCGCCGTCAATGTCGAGATCCGGGCCGCGGTCCCACATGGTCGCTGCGCCGTCACCGGCGCTCAAGCAATACTCCATGTCCGTGGGACGCGGTGCGGTGCCTACCGGTTCCCGCGCTAGGGGTTCCCGCGCGTTTCCCACCACGCCTTCAGCTCGGCCGTCGCCTCCTCGCGGGTCAGCGGTCCGCGGTCTAGCCGCAACTCCTTGAGGTGGCGCCACGCCTCCCCCACCTCGGGGCCGGCCGGGATGCCGAGCAACTGCATGATCTCGTTGCCGTCGAGGTCTGGACGTACCCGCTGCAGGTCTTCCTGGGCGGCCAGTTCGGCGATCCGCGTCTCCAGGTCGTCGTAGTTGGCCTGCAACCGGGCCGCGCGACGCTTGTTTCGGGTGGTGCAGTCGGCGCGCACCAGCTTGTGCAGCCGCGACAGCAGCGGACCTGCGTCGGTGACGTAGCGCCGGACCGCCGAGTCGCTCCATTTACCGCCGCCGTAGCCGTGGAAACGCAGATGCAGATACACCAGCTGCGACACGTCGTCGACGATCTGCTTCGAATACTTCAACGCGCGCAACCGTTTTCGGGCCATCTTGGCGCCGACGACCTCGTGGTGGTGGAAACTGACCCCGCCGCCGGGCTCGTGCCTGCGGGTGTCGGGCTTGCCGATGTCGTGCAGCAGGGCCGCCCAGCGCAACACCAGATCGGGCCCGTCGTCTTCCAGGGCGATGGCTTGGCGCAGCACGGTCAGTGAATGCTCGTAGACGTCTTTGTGCTGATGGTGTTCGTCGATGGCCATCCGCATGCCGCCCACTTCGGGCAGCACCACGTCACCCATCCCGGTCTGCACCATCAAGTCGATGCCGGCCACCGGGTCGGCGCCGAGCAGCAGCTTGTCCAGTTCCGCCGCCACCCGCTCGGCGGTGATCCGGCCGAGCTGCGGGGCCATGTCCAGGATCGCCTCGAGCACCCGCGGCGCGACGGTGAAACCGAGTTGCGAGACGAACCGGGCGGCGCGCAGCATCCGCAGCGGGTCGTCGCCGAACGACACCGACGGCTGCGCCGGGGTGTCCAGCACGCCGGCCCGCAATGCGGCCAAACCATTGAGGGGATCGACGAATTCGGCTGCGCCGTCCGCCGTGACGCGCACCGCCATCGCGTTCACGGTGAAATCGCGACGGACCAAATCGTCGTCGAGGGAATCGCCGAAGCGGACCTCCGGGTTACGCGACACCCCGTCGTAGCGGTCGGCCCGAAACGTGGTGATCTCCAGGCGCTGACCACTCTTCTCGGCGCCGATGGTGCCGAAGTCGATGCCGGTGTCCCACAGCGCGTCGGCCCACGGCCGCAGCAACTTCTGCAGTTGCTCGGGGCGCGCATCGGTGGCGAAGTCCAGATCGTTGCTCAGCCGCTGCAGTACGGCGTCGCGCACCGAACCGCCGACCAGATACAGCTCGTGACCGGCGCCGGCGAACAGCGCGCCGAGCTCGCGCAGCACGTCGGCGTGGCCGTTCAACGCGACCGCGGCGGCGGCCAGCAGCTCGGCATCCGGGACGGGTTCGGGCACGGGGGAAAGACTAGCCGGACGACGATGCGGCGGCTTTTCGCCGCTGAGGAGTCCGGCAATCAGACCCCGCCGGACCACGATGCGGCGGCTTTTCGCCTGATCCCGCAGCTCACTACCGGCGAGTGCGCCCAGTGCGTCTGAGCACGCCAGCTACTATCGCTTGGGTGTCCGACGGCGATAATCCGCAACCACGTCGGCGCCGGGGGAGGCGCCGCGGCCGGCGCTCGGCAGGGTCAGGCGAAGCAAAATCCGGCAACGAGGCGGCGGCCGCCGACTCACCTGCCGGCGTCGCCAAGTCCGTGCACCGCCGCGCAGGGGGTCGCGGGCCCGAACGGTTGCGCACCGTGCACGAGACCTCGGCCGGCGGATTGGTCATCGACAACATCGATCGCCCCCGGGAAGAGCAGCTCGCCGCGCTGATCGGCCGGGTGGACCGGCGTGGCCGGATGTTGTGGTCACTGCCCAAGGGCCATATCGAACAGGGTGAGACGGCGGAGCAGACCGCGATCCGGGAAGTGGCCGAGGAGACCGGGATTCAGGGCAGCGTGCTGGCGGAGCTGGGCCGCATCGACTACTGGTTCGTCACCGACGGCCGGCGCGTGCACAAGACCGTCCATCACTATCTGATGCGTTTCTCCGGCGGCGAACTGTCCGACGACGACGTCGAGGTCGCCGAGGTGGCGTGGGTGCCGATCCCCGAGCTGCCGTCCCGACTGGCCTACGCCGACGAACGCAAGCTCGCCGAGGTGGCCGACGAGCTGATCGACAAGCTGCAGAGCGACGGCCCCGCCGCGCTTCCGCCGCTGCCGCCCAGCGCGCCGAGGCGACGGCCGCAGACCCACTCGCGCACCCGCATCCGCCAGGCCGACGAGCCCGTTCGAGGCCGCAAGAACGGTCGCGGTCCCGGGCCGTAGCCGCCAACGACGATGCAGAGCTACTCGAGGTGGGGGCAACCCCCGTGTGCGGGAATCACCAGCGGTTCGACGGCGCCGCGATTCCGGCGGGGGCGCCGTGCCGCGTCTGCTGGCAGTCGTCGCCCTCCTGGCCGGCCTGAGCATCGGGGTCGCTGCCGACCGCGGCCGCCGGTGAGCCCGGCGCCACGCCGTTCGTCCAGGTCCGCATCGATCAGGTCACCCCGCAGGCCGTCACCACCACCAGCGAGCCGGTGCTGACCGTCGCCGGAACCGTGACCAACATCGGCGACCGGCCGGTCCACGAGGTGATGGTCCGCCTGGAACACGCACCGGCGGTATCCGCCTCGATGGGGTTGCGCACCAATCTCGACGGCGACACCGACCAGTACGAGCCCGCGATGGACTTCACCACGGTCTCCCCCGAGCTGCAGCGCGGCCAGAAGGCGAAGTTCTCGTTGTCGGTCCCGATGCGGTCGGCGGCCAAACATTCCCTCGACATCGCTGCGCCCGGCGTCTACCCGCTGCTGGTCAACGTCAACGGCACACCCGACTACGGGGAGCCGGCGCGGTTGGACAATGCCCGCTTCCTGTTGCCGGTGTTGGGCGTGCCGCCCGACCCGCTGGACAACGCCGGCGGCGCGGCGGGTGCGCTGGACACCGTGATCGCGCCCGACACTTCCAAACCCGTGCCGGTCACCATGCTGTGGCCGCTGGCCGACCGCCCGCGGCTGGCGCCCGGTGTTCCGGGCGGGACGATTCCGGTCCGCCTGATGGACGACGACCTGGCCACATCGCTGGCCAGCGGCGGCCGCCTCGACGTGCTGCTGTCCGCCGCCGAATTCGCCACCAGCCACGACGTCGACCCGGACGGCGCCGTCGGCCGCTCGGTGTGCCTGGCGGTCGATCCGGATCTGCTGGTGACCGTCAACGCGATGACGGCCGGCTATGTGGTTTCGGACACCTCCGCCGGACCCGCTCAGGAGCCGGGCACCCCGACCCATCCCGGAACCGGGCAGGCCGCGGCGACCAGCTGGTTGAACCGGCTGCGCGGCCTGGCGCACCGGACGTGCGTCGCGCCGCTGCCGTATGCGCAAGCCGACCTGGATGCCGTGCAGCGGATCGGCGACCCTGGCCTCAGCGCGACCGCGACCGTCGCCGCCGGCGACATCGTCGATCAGATCCTCGGCGTCGTCGCGGTCCGTGGCGCCACCCTGATCCCTGACGGCGCGTTGACTCGCCGCGGCGTCGACCTGCTGAGCGCCAACGGCAACACCGTGGTGATCGCGCCCGCGGAGTCCTCCGTCGACGACTCCAGCGCCCCGTTGCCGACGACTCCGGACACCGCCCCGCGGCGGCTGTCGCCGCAAGTGGTGATCGCGCCGTTCGACCCCGCCGTCGGCGCCGCTTTCGCCGCCGTCGGGGCCGACCCGGTGGCACCCGGCTACCTGAACTCCGCCCTGTTGATCCGGCTGCGGCACGACTCCGAGGTTGCTCGGCGTCAGGACGCGGTGGGCGCGATGCTGTGGCGGTCGCTGCAGCCCAAGCTCAACCCGCGCACCGAAATCTTCCTGCCGCCGACCAATTGGAATCTGCGGCCCGAGGACGCCGGCGCGATCCTGACCACGCTGGCGACGGCGATCCGGTCCGGGCTGGCGGTGCCGCACCCGCTGCCGGCGGTGATCGCGGCGGCGTCTGCCGTAGCGCCGGTCAACGGGACGCCGCAGCCGGCCGATGAAGCCGCCGGTGGACGCGGGAAGTTCAGCG
The DNA here is from genome assembly GCA_963762535.1 of uncultured Actinomycetota bacterium. GTDB lineage: Bacteria > Actinomycetota > Actinomycetes > Mycobacteriales > Mycobacteriaceae > Mycobacterium. The sequence continues at coordinate 150,784 of CAVXKX010000014.1, read as the reverse complement.
ACGCCGTCGTCGCCAAGATCTCCGGTGCGATGGGCCGGCTGGCAGGCCTGACCGCTGCCCTGACCGCCGATGCGCGTAGCGGGCTGACCGGCGCCAGTTACACCGCGCCGCTGCGCGAAGACATGCTGCGCGCGGTCAGCCAGGCCGACCGGCCCGACACCCGCAACGGGCTGGCCCAGCAGCGCCTCGACGTACTCGGTCACGCACTCGACGACCTGTTCGGTGCCGTCACCATCGTCACCCCGACCGGGTCGTACACCCTGGCCACCGAACACAGCCCGTTGCCGCTGGCCCTGCACAATGGGCTGGCGGTGCCGATCCGGGTGCGGCTGCACCTCGACGTGCCGCCCGGGATGACAGTGACCGATCCGGGCGAGATCGAGTTGCCGCCGGGATACCTGCCGATGCGGGTGCCGATCGAGGTCAACTTCACCCAGCGGGTGGCGATCGATGTCGCCTTGCGCACTCCGGCCGGTGTGCCGCTCGGTGAGCCGGTGCGGCTCTCGGTGCATTCCAATGCCTACGGCAAGGTGCTGTTCGCGATCACGATGAGTGCGGCCGCGGTGCTGGTGGCACTGGCGGGACGACGGCTGTGGCACCGTTTCCGAGGGCAGCCCGACCCCGCCGACCTCGATCGTCCGGACCCGCCGGATGCCGAGCATCCCGTCGACGAAGAGCAGAACGCATGAGTCACGCCATGCCACCGGACAGCATCCGGCGCAGTAGTGGGCCGTCGACCGGACCGCTGCCGCCGACGGGCCACGTGCCGGCGCAGAGCACCTCACCGCAGCCCCGCCCGGAGCTTTCCGACGCCGCGCTGGTGTCCCGGTCGTGGGGCATGGCGCTGGCGACCCTGGTCAGCCGCGTCACCGGTTTTGCCCGGATCGTGCTGCTGGCCGCGATCCTGGGTGCGGCGTTGTCCAGCGCGTTCACCGTGGCCAACCAGCTGCCCAACCTGGTCGCCGCGCTGGTGCTGGAGGCGACGTTCACCGCGATCTTCGTGCCGGTGCTCGCCCGCGCCGAGCAGGACGACGCCGACGGCGGCGCGGCCTTCGTGCGCCGCCTGGTGACGCTGGCCACCACCGTGCTGCTGGTCGCGACGCTGGTGTCGGTGGCGGCCGCGCCCCTGCTGGTGCAGCTGATGCTGGGCCGCAGCCCGCAGGTGAACGCGCCGCTGACCGTCGCCTTCGCCTACCTGCTGTTGCCGCAGGTGATCTTTTACGGCCTCTCCTCGGTGTTCATGGCGATCCTCAACACCCGCAACGTGTTCGGGCCGCCGGCTTGGGCGCCGGTGCTCAACAACGTCGTCGCGATCGCCACACTGGGCGCCTACCTGGCTGCACCGGGACAACTGTCGGTGGATCCGGTCGAAATGGGCAACGCCAAGCTGCTGGTCCTCGGCATCGGCACCACCCTCGGCGTATTCGCGCAGACGGCGGTCCTGGTGGTCGCCATCCGGCACAGGCGGATCAGTCTTCGGCCACTGTGGGGTATCGACGAGCGGCTCAAGCGCTTCGGCGAGATGGCCGCAGCGATGGTTTGCTACGTGCTGATCAGCCAGGTCGGCTTGATCGTCACCAACCAGATCGCCAGCGCCGCAGCGGCTTCCGGCCCGGCCATCTACAACTACACCTGGCTGGTGCTGATGCTGCCCTACGGCATGATCGGCGTGACGGTGCTGACCGTGGTGATGCCGCGGCTGAGCCGCAACGCCGCCGCCGACGACACCGGCGGGGTGCTCGCCGACCTGTCGCTGGCCACCCGGTTGACCATGGTCACGCTGATCCCGACGGTGGCGTTCATGACCGTCGGCGGCTCGGCGATGGGCAGCGCACTGTTCGCCTACGGCCACTTCGGCGACGTCGACGCCAGCCATCTGGGCGCGGCGATCGCCATGTCGGCATTCACCTTGCTGCCCTACGCCGTGGTGCTTTTGCAGTTGCGGGTCTTCTACGCCCGCCAGCAGCCGTGGCTCCCGATCGTGATCATCGTGGTCATCACGATCGTCAAGATCGCCGCTTCGGTGGCCGCGCCGCACGCTGACCAGCAACCCCGATCTGGTCGCGGGCTACCTGGGGCTGGCCAACGGTCTGGGCTTTCTGGCCGGCGCGGTCGCCGGCTACGTCCTGCTGCGCAGCGCGTTGCGGCCCGGCGGCGGCCACCTGCTCGCGGTGGCCGAGGTGCGCACGATCCTGGTCACGGCCACCGCGTCGCTGCTGGGTGGGCTGGTGGCCTACCTGGTCGACGTGCTGCTGGGTCTGCAACGGCTCACCGTCTACGGCGGCGGCGCCGGCTCGCTGCTGCGGCTGGTTGTCCTGGCGGTGATCATGATGCCGATCGTGGCGGTGGTCATGGTGGGCGCACAGGTCCCCGAGGCGGTTGCGGCGCTGGCCGTAGTGCGCCGCTGGATCGGCTTTGAGCCAGCCCGCGCCAAGCCCGCCGCTCCCCCGCTCCCCGGTGCGGCCGTCGCGCCCTCTTCGGGCAGGTCAGCCGCGGTCGAGGGCCGCCGATTCGGTGGCCAGAATCAACTGTTGCGCCCCGGCGCCGTCACGTACCCTGAGCACAGCAACCCGTCCGCTCGGGCGGACTATCCGGCACGACAACCCGTCCCGCGGGGGCGTCCGGAACAACCAACCGGGGAGGGGACAGGGAGGGGACCGGCGATGACGGACGGCTCATCGGACAGCGTTTCGGCCAAAGCTGTCTCCGACGCACCCGCATCGTCGCCGGCTGGATCTAACGTTCCGCCTCCTTCCCGGCCGGCTGCGCCGCCCGCATCGTCGCCGGCTGGATCTAACGTTCCGCCTCCTTCCCGGCCGGCTGCGCCGCCCGCATCGTCGCCGGTGGCTGACGACTTCCATCCCGACGTGCCCACCGATCTGCAGGTCGGCACGGTGTCGACCCCATCCCCGGCGCCCGATCTCGAGACCACCGCTTTCGAAGCCGGCGATCCGCTCGGGCTCGATCCGTCGGTCGGGCGGCGGTCGAGGCGTCGGGCCCATCGGACGAACAGCAGCTGGTCCCCGGCGCGAGCATCGCCGGCGGTCGCTACCGGCTGCTGGTCTTCCACGGCGGCGGACCGCACCTGCAGTTCTGGCAGGCGCTGGACACCGCACTGAACCGGCAAGTGGCGCTGACCTTCGTCAATCCCGACGGCGGTTTGCCCGACGAGCAGGTCCGCGAAATCCTGGCCCGCACCATGAAGCTGAGCCGCCTCGACAAGCTCGGGATCGCCCGCATTCTCGACGTGGTGCACACCGGCACCGGTGGCCTGGTCGTCACCGAGTGGATCCGCGGCGGTTCGCTGCCAGAGGTGGCTGACACCTCGCCGTCAGCAGTGGGCGCGGCGCGCGCGATGCAAACCCTGGCCGCGGCCGCCGAGGCCGCCCACCACGCCGGCGTTGTGCTGTCGATCGACCACCCCAGCCGGGTCCGGGTCAGCATCGAGGGCGACGTCGTCCTCGCATTCCCGGCAACCATGCCCGACGTCAGCCCGGAGGACGACATCCGCGGCATCGGCGCCGCGCTGTATGCGCTGCTGGTCAACAAGTGGCCGCTGCCGGAGTCAGGCGAGCCGAGCGGGTTGGCCCCGGCACCGCGCGACGCGGCCGGCCACGTGCTCGATCCCAGTTCGATCGACGGCGACATCCCCTTCCAGATTTCGGCGGCAGCCACTCACTCGATCCAGCTGGACGGCGGGATCCGCAGCGCTGCAACGCTTTTGAATTTGCTGCAGCAGGCCACCGTGGTCGCCGACCGCACCGAACTGCTCGCCCCGATTAACGAGAACACACCTCCGCCGGCGCCGGCGCGTCCTGGCCGTGACACCACCGCCGGCATCGACGAGGTGCAGGCACGCCTTCGTCGCCGCCGGGCCATCACGATCGGGGTCGGCGTCGGAGCCGCGATCCTGTTAGTGGCGCTGCTGGTCCTGGCCTCGGTGCTGAGCCGGATGTTCAGTGACGTCAGTGGCCTAGACAAGGACCAGCTCGGCCTCAACGGCCCGTCGACGTCGAGTTCCGGAGAAAGCGTCGCTGCGGGCAGCATCGTCAAACCGGTGGGCGTCACCGTGTACTCCCCCGGCGGTGGACCCGACAATCCCGGATCGGCCGCATTGGCGATCGACGGCAGCCCGGGCACCGCGTGGGAGACCGATATCTACCACGACCCGGTGCCGTTTCCCACCTTCAAGAACGGCGTCGGGCTGATGGTGCATCTGCCGCATCCCACCGTTGTCGGTGCCGTCAACGTCGACCTGCCCAGCAACGGAACCAAGATCCAGATCCGCTCGTCGGCCACGGCGACACCCGGCAAGCTCGAGGACACCACCGCGCTGAGCCAACCGGTCGCAATGCACCCGGGGCACAACACAATTCCGGTCAACGCATCCTCGCCGACCAGCTACGTGCTGGTGTGGATTCCGACGCTGGGAACGACCGACGGGCAAAGCCGCACCAGCCTCTCCGAAGTCACGGTGCAAGCCAAGTCCTGATCGGCCTGCCCGGGTGAAGTGCCGGGTTTCCGACGATTGGTTACTGTCCGGCGAGTGGGCTTCGCGCAACGGATTCAGCACTCGCCCGAGCGGCGCAGCGATGCCGAACTGTTGGCGGCGCACGTGGCCGGGGATCGCTTCGCCTTCGCCGAACTGTTCCACCGTCATCACCGGCAACTGCATCGCATCGCGCGGCTGACCTGCCGGTGCACCGAGGATGCCGAGGACGCGCTGCAGGAGGCGATGGCCTCGGCGCACCGCGCTGCCGCCGCATTCCGGCACGACGCCGCGGTCAGCAGCTGGCTGCACCGCATCGTCGTCAACGCATGTTTGGATCGGTTGCGCCGCAACAAGGCTCACCTGACCACCGTGCTCGACGATGTCTACCCGGTGCCGGATCGGACCGCGCAGGTCGACACGGCGATCGCGGTGCAGCGGGCGCTGCTGCGGCTTCCCGTCGAGCAGCGGGCCGCGGTGGTCGCCGTCGACATGCACGGCTATTCGGTCGCCGACACCGCGCGGCTGCTCGGGGTGGCCGAAGGCACGGTGAAGAGCCGCTGCGCGCGCGCCCGGGTGCGGCTGGCCGCGATCCTCGGTTACCTGCACACCGATTCGGCTCCGCAACATCCGGCCGGCTAGCCCCGCCGTCGGCGGATGACGGACACTGGGGCGGATGGATGCAGTCGAGCCAGCCGAGGGCGACGACCCGCCGCTGACCGCGGACACGCTCGCCGACCTGCAAGCGGGGCTGCTCGACGACGAGACCGCGGCGCGGGTGCGCCAGCGCGTGCGCACCGATCCCGGTGCCCGCCAGACGATGGAGGCGTTGAACCGGGTCCGCCGCGACGTCGCCGCGCTGGGTTCCGACGCCGCCTCGGCGCCGCCGGTCGATCCCGCGCTTGTCGAGGGCATTGCGGCCGGCCTGCGCGCCCAGCCCGCCGGTGCCGCCCACGCGGTGCGCCGTGGGCGATTGCCGCGCCCGGCGCGGATGGCGTTCGCGGTGGCCGGTCTGGCCGCAGCGTTCGCGGCGGCCTGGTTGGGGGTGAGCGCGCTGGTCACCGAGCCGGCGACGATGCCGAGCAGGCCCACCACGATCGAACACATCACGGTGTCGCGGCCGCCGCAGACGATTCCGCTGTCGGATCAGCAGATCCTCGAGCTGTTGGACCGCGAGCCGGATCTCGGGCCGCTGAACGACCCGCGGCGACAAGCCGCCTGCCTGGCTGGTCTGGGCTATCCGGCCGACACCCGGGTACTCGGCGCCCGCCCGGTGGACATCGCCGGCCATCCGGCCGTTCTGCTGGTGTTACCAGGTGACTCGCCGGCGGCGCTGGCGGCGCTCGCGGTGGCCCCGACCTGCAGTTCGGTGAACACCGGCCTGTCGGCTGACAGGATTGTCCACCGGCCGTAGTGTTCGCGGGAACAGCGCCGCCTACCCTGGCGTTCCAGTGCAATACAGCGGCTTCAAGTATTGAAGAAAGGTTGGTATGAGTTCTTCGACCAGCACCGTTCACGACGTGATCGTCATCGGCTCCGGGCCCGCCGGTTACACCGCGGCGCTGTACGCCGCCCGAGCACAGCTGGCGCCGGTGGTCTTCGAAGGGACCGCCTTCGGCGGGGCGCTGATGACCACGACCGAGGTGGAGAACTACCCCGGCTTCCGGGAAGGAATCCAGGGCCCCGAGCTGATGGACCAGATGCGTGAGCAGGCAGCGCGCTTCGGTGCCGACCTGCGAATGGAAGACGTCGAATCGGTGTCGCTGGGCGGCCCGGTGAAGTCGGTCACCACATCCGAAGGCGAGACGCTGCAGGCCCGGGCCGTGATCCTGGCCATGGGCGCCGCGGCACGCTACCTGCACGTACCGGGTGAGCAGGAGTTGCTCGGCCGCGGCGTGAGTTCGTGCGCCACCTGTGACGGTTTCTTCTTCAAGGATCAGGACATCGCGGTGATCGGTGGCGGCGACTCGGCCATGGAAGAAGCCACCTTCCTGACGAAGTTCGCCCGCAGCGTCACCCTGGTGCATCGCCGCGAAGAGTTCCGCGCGTCGAAGATCATGCTCGACCGGGCGCGCGCGAACGACAAGATCACGTTCCTCACCAACCGCGCGGTGGTCTCGGTAACTGGCGAGAACACCGTGACCGGGCTCAACCTGCGCGACACCGTGACCGGCGAAGAATCCACCCTGCCGGTGACCGGGGTGTTCGTCGCGATCGGCCACGACCCCCGCTCCGAGCTGGTCCGGGGCCAAGTCGACCTCGACGACGACGGCTACGTACTGGTGACCGGGAACACGACCTACACCTCGCTCGACGGCGTGTTCGCCGCCGGCGACCTGGTCGACCACACCTACCGGCAGGCGGTCACCGCCGCGGGTACCGGTTGTTCGGCGGCCATCGACGCCGAGCGCTGGCTGGCCGAGCACGCCGAGCCAGGCGAACGAACCCACACCAAACCCGCCGGAGAACCGGCGACAGCGACCCTGTGAATGGAGTACCTGCGATGACACAAACCGAGTCCGGCGGCGCCCCCGTGGATGTCTCTGACGCTTCGTTCGCCAATGACGTACTGGCCAGCAATACGCCTGTGCTGGTTGACTTTTGGGCCACCTGGTGTGGCCCCTGCAAGATGGTCGCGCCGGTGCTGGCGGAGATCGCCAAGGACTCCGCCGGCCAGCTGACCGTCGCCAAACTCGACGTCGACGCCAATCCCGAGACGGCCCGCGACTTTGACGTGGTGTCGATCCCGACGTTGATCCTGTTCAAGGACGGCGAGCCGGTGAAACGTATCGTCGGAGCCAAGGGCAAGGCCGCGCTGTTGCGGGAGCTTTCCGACGCAGTTCCCGGGATTGGTTAGCTCGCCAAAGGGCGCAATGCTCGCCTGGCGTTTTCCCTAAATCGCCGGGCGTCTGAGACAATACCGCCAAGCCTGTCAACTAAGCGGCAGCGCTGCTCACCCGGCTCAGCGGAGGCTTTGCATGTCGACACCGCACCGCGGCGACGGCGACCAATTACGCCGTGGTGACCGTAGTGCGGCGGTCACCGAGATTCGGGCTGCGCTGACCTCGCTCGGTCACCTCGACGGCGCGGACGCAGACGTCAACACCGGACGACACGTCGCCGTCGACGTCTTTGACGACGAGCTCGACCACGCCGTCCGTGCCTTTCAGCAGCATCGCGGGCTGCTGGTCGACGGCATCGTCGGTGAAGCCACCAATCGTGCGTTGCGCGAAGCGTCCTACCGGTTGGGCGCCCGCATCCTGCATCACCAATTCGGTGCGCCGATGTACGGCGACGACGTCGCGACGCTGCAGGACCGCCTGCAGGATCTCGGCTTCTACACCGGCCTGGTCGACGGATACTTCGGTCTGCAAACCCACAACGGTCTGATGTCCTATCAGCGCGAGTACGGAATGTACGCCGACGGCATCTGCGGCCCGGAAACGTTGCGCTCCTTGTACTTTCTCAGTTCGCGGGTGACCGGCGGTTCGTTGCACGCGATCCGCGAAGAGGAAATGGTGCGCCGGTCGGGCCCGAAGCTGTCCGGCAAGCGGATCATCATCGATCCGGGTCGCGGTGGTAACGACCACGGCCTGATCGCGCACGCTGCGGATGGACCGATCAGTGAGTCGGATATCTTGTGGGACTTGGCAAGTCGGCTCGAAGGCCGGATGACCGCGATTGGCATGGAGACTTTCCTGTCCCGGCCGACCAATCGCAGCCCGTCCGATCACGAACGTGCCGCGACGGCCAATGCCGTCGGCGCCGACCTGATGATCAGTCTGCGTTGCGAGACCCAGGCCAGCCCGTCGGCCAACGGAGTCGCCTCGTTCCATTTCGGCAACTCCCACGGTTCGGTGTCGACCATCGGCCGTAATCTGGCTGACTTCATTCAGCGAGAAGTGGTGGCGCGCACCGGTTTACGCGACTGCCGGACGCATGGCCGGACCTGGGATCTGCTGCGGTTGACTCGGATGCCCACCGTGCAGGTCGACATCGGCTACATCACCAACCCGCACGATCGCGCGATGCTGGTCACCGCGCAGACCCGTGACGCGATCGCCGAGGGAATCCTGGCCGCGGTGAAGCGGCTCTACCTGCTCGGTAAGAACGACCGGCCCACCGGCACGTTCACCTTCGCCGAGCTGCTCGCCCACGAACTGGCCGTAGAGCAGGCCGGCCGGGTCAGCGGCTCTTAGCCGACGACGACGCCGATGCCGCCGCTCCCGCGGCGACCGGTTGTTGCAGCGACGCGCTTTCCAGCAGTCGCTCCAACGCGGCCTCGACTTCGGCCTTCCATCCCAGACCCTTGTCCAGCTCCAGCCGCAACCGCGGGAAATACGAATGCGGGGCGACCACAACGAATCCCGCGCCGAGCAGAAACTCGGCATCGATCACGCATTGCTCGACCGAGCAGTCCCCGAGCACCTCGAGTACCGGCAGCAACTCGGGATCGGCGCTCGGCTGGCTGGCCAGCTCCGCGACGGCCTCGGTACGGCCGAACGCTTCCAGTGCCCGGACACCGCGGCGGACCAACTCGTCAACCACCTGCGCGACGAGGCTGTACGGCAACTCGTCGGCCATCGGCCCCGGCTCCACGCGCATCGACGTCAGCAGCACCGCGTCGGCCGACACCGGCGCGGTGGGAAATCGGTGCGCCCGCGGCACGGCGCGCGGTGGTGCGTAGAACGCGTAGCCCACGCAGGACGACTCCCCCTCGCCGCCGTCGGCCGGCGCTGCCGTGGCCACCTGCCCGCAGGATCCCCATTCGAGCATGACCATCGACAGCCATGCTTCCTTTTCGAATTCGGGGTCGGCGAGGTGATCGTGCTCGCCGACGATCGCGGGGTCGACTTCCCAGAAGACGCAGTGGCGCGCGTGCTTCGGAAGCTGATCGAATGCTTCGAGGCGCAGCGGCGTGATTCGAGCAGACACTAGACTCCTGGGCCTCCGTGGAGTGGGGCCGCCGAAATCACTGACGGCCCTGCTTCCCCGCGAGCGGGTGGTGTCCCCACCTCGCAGCCGAGCGTACCCCGATGCCCACGGCCGCGACACCCGCGCCGACCCGACTCGGCACACCAAATTAGCGGCTGGCTGACGACGTCGGACCGCCAGGCGACACGAAATCGGGTCAGCGTTCCCCGGCGGCCCAAATCACTTGGTGTGCAGCGGGTTTGGATTTGTCTCGGCATGTCAGCGGGGCCTGACCGGGCAGAATGTCACAGTGACGTAACGGGTTGGTGTAGACGGTCAGCGCTTCGACGAGTTCATCAACTCGACAATCCGTTGCAAATCGTCCACGGAGCCGAACTCGACCACGATCTTGCCTTTGCGCTTGCCCAGGTTGACCGTGACGCGGGTATCGAAAGCACTGGAGAGCTGCTCGGCCACATCTTGGAGGCCGGGCATGTGGATCGGTTTGCGTCGCGGCGCCGTCGGCTGGCTCGGGCCGGCGCGGTTGGCCAGCGTCACCGCCTCTTCGGTCGCCCGGACCGACAAGCCCTCGGCGACGATCCGCGCCGCGAGCGCCTCCTGCGCTTCGGCCCCGGCTTCCAGCGACAGCAGCGCCCGGGCGTGCCCGGCCGACAGGACTCCTGCCGCCACCCGGCGCTGCACGGCGATCGGCAGCCGCAGTAGCCGGATCATGTTGCTGATCAATGGTCGTGACCGACCGATCCGGGCGGCGAGTTCGTCGTGGGTGACGTCGAACTCGTCGAGCAGTTGCTGGTAGGCCGCCGCCTCTTCCAACGGGTTCAGCTGGGCCCGGTGGATGTTTTCCAAGAGGGCATCGCGCAGCAGGTTGTCGTCGGCGGTCTCTCGCACGATCGCCGGGATGGCGGTCAAGCCCGCCGTCTGGGCCGCGCGCCAGCGCCGCTCCCCCATGACGAGTTGGTAGCGCGGGCCGCTTGTCCGATCGAGTGCACGCACGACGATCGGCTGCATGAGCCCGAACTCACGAATGGAGTGCACGAGTTCTGCGAGCGCCTCGTCGTCGAAAACCTGTCGCGGCTGACGCGGATTCGGCTCGATCTGAGTCGGGTCGATTTCTCGGTACACCGCGCCGATGTCCGACGTCGGCGGTCCACCCATGAGGACGTCGGCGGCGGCGTCGCCGATCCGCGGCCCGCTGAGCCGGTTCGCGTCGGTCTCCCCTTCGGCCGGGCCAGTGGGAATCAGTGAGGCGAGGCCCCGCCCGAGGCCACCCTTTCTGCGCGTTGGTTGGCTCATCGTGCTTCCCCTCCATCGGGTGCTAATCTGCCGCGTTCGGCAAGTTCGCGGCTGGCGTCGAGATAGCTCAACGCGCCGCGTGAACCGGGATCGTAATCGATGATCGTCATGCTGTAGCCCGGCGCTTCGGAGACTTTGACGCTACGGGGAATGACCGTCTTCAAGACCTTGGGGCCGAAGAAGCGGCGGACTTCGTCGGCGACCTGGTCGGCCAACTTGGTCCGGCCGTCGTACATGGTGAGAATGACCGTGCTGACGTCGAGGCCGGGATTCAGGTGCGCCTTCACCATCTCGATGTTGTTCATCAACTGCGACACCCCCTCCAGCGCGTAGTACTCGCACTGGATCGGGATCAGCACCTCCGGCGCCGCGACCAACGCATTGATGGTCAGCAGCCCCAACGACGGCGGGCAGTCGATGAAGACGTAGTCGAAGGGGGCTTCTGGATGGAGCTGATCGAGTTCGGCGAGCGCGTTGCGTAACCGGTTTTCCCGGGCCACCATGCTGACCAACTCGATCTCGGCGCCGGCCAGGTCGATCGTGGAGGGCACGCAGAAAAGTCGGTCGCTGTGCGGGCTCTGCCGCATCGCTTCCTTCAGCGGGATCTCGCCGAGCAGTACTTCGTATGACGACGGCGTCCCGGAATGCCGGTCGGTGATGCCGAGCGCGGTGCTGGCGTTGCCCTGTGGATCCAGATCGATCACGAGCGTTTTGAGTCCCTGGACCGCGAGCGCAGCCGCGAGGTTCACCGCGGTGGTGGTCTTGCCGACGCCGCCTTTCTGGTTGGCGATGGTGAACAGTCGACGGTGGCTGGGCCGGCTCAGTGGCTCATACGACTTGGACAGCACGTGCATCGCGCGCTCGGCGGCGGCGCCGATCGGGGTGTCGAATTCCGATGTTTCACGTGAAACATGCACCCCGCTTCCGGGGCCGAACGAGTCATGCGGCGCGCTCATAGGCTCTCCCTGCTCGATCGTCGACGCGACGCATTCCGGGTCGCTTCCGGCTTGTCCCGCCGCGCCACCACCACCAAGGTCGGTGGTGACAAAAAGCTCACGCCACATTCCACCACCCTGGCATCGACGGCGCCTAACGTGGCCATCCCGCGCCGATGCTCGAGCAGCTCACCGGGCGCCCGCTCCCCCTTGATGGCGAGCAGCCGACCACCCGGGCGCAGCAGCGGCAGGCTCCAACGGGTGAGCTTGTCGAGCGAAGCCACCGCCCTTGACGTGACAGCGTCGGCGCCGCCGGCCGCTCGGCGGACCTCGGCATCCTCGGCGCGGCCCCGCACCACCTCGACATCGAGCCCGAGTTCGGTGATCACCATGCGCAGAAATTCGGTGCGCCGCAACAGCGACTCGACCAGCACCACATGCAGATCCGGTTTAGCGATCACCATCGGCAGCCCCGGAAGTCCAGCGCCGCTGCCAATGTCGACGATCCGATCGCCGCTATCGACGAGTTCCGCGACCACCGCGCAATTCAAAAGGTGGCGCTCCCATATCCGTTCGACTTCACGCGGGCCCAGCAGTCCCCACTCCACGCCGGCGGTCGCGAGTAATTCCGCGTAGCGCGCGGCCAGGCCGATCCGGTCACCGAAGATCCGGGACGCTGCGCTGGGCGCCGGCGGTACGCGGCGGCGCTACACCGTCACGGGAATCGGCATGTTTCACGTGAAACATTCCTCCCGTCCGTGCTCATTGCCGGGGCGCGCCAGAACTACATCGCTGTAACTCGTTGTCCGCCTCAGTCGATCAGGACGACGACGCGGCGGCCGGGCTCGACGCCTTCGCTCTCGCTGTGCACCCCGTTGACCGCGGCTACGGCGTCATGCACGATCTTGCGCTCAAACGGCGTCATTGGTGCGAGTTCTTCACGTTCGCCGCTTTCCAGTACGCGCCGGGCCACCTTGTCGCCCAGCGCGGCAAGCTCCTCGCGGCGGCGGCGGCGCCAGCTCGCGATGTCCAGCATCAGCCGACTACGTACGCCGGTCTTCTGGTGCACGGCCAGCCGGGTCAACTCCTGCAGTGCGTCGAGTACCTCGCCCTTGCGCCCGACCAACTTGGCCAGGTCTTCGCTGCCGTCGATGCTGACGATCGCGCGGCTACCTTCGACGTCCAAGTCGATGTCGCCGTCGAAGTCCAAGAGGTCGAGCAGCTCCTCCAGATAGTCGCCGGCGATTTCACCCTCGGCGACCAATCGCTCTTCCTGATCGCCCTCGCCGTCGGCGGCGCCTTCCAGCTCATCGTCCGCCGGCGCTTCTGGTCCGTTGGTTGTCAATTCCATATCTGTCATGTCCTCGCCTGCCTTCCTTCCCGTGCCCGGGCCTCGCCCGGTGAAGTGTGGTGTCCGATGCGTCGATCTGATGGTGCTGTGTCGGTGGTCTCTCAGCGCCCGCGCTTCTTCGGCTTGGCTCCGGGCCGCGGCGCGCGGTTAGCCGCATCGGTGTCGGTCTTCGGCGTCTCTGCCACCGGGGTATCGCCGGTGCCGTTGCCACCCGCCCCGGCTTTGGCCGCCGAGCGTTTGGGTTTGGCGCCCGGCGCCGGTGCGTTCGCCGCCCGGCGCTCGATCGCCTCGCGCTTCTTCGCCTCTTCTTCGCGCTCGATCATCGCGAACACGTAGTGCTGCTGGCCGAACGTCCAGATGTTGTTCGCGAACCAGTAGAAGATGATCGCCAGCGGCAGGAACGGTCCGCCGACCACCACGCCGAGCGGAAAGACGTAGAGCGCCAGCTTGTTCATCATCGCGGTCTGCGGGTTGGCCGCGGCTTCCACGCTCTGGCGGGCCACCGATGCTCGGCTGTTGAAGTAGGTGGCGATGCCGGCCAGGATCATCACCGGCACACCGACCGCGGCGACCGCGGGCCGACTGAATTCGAAGCCCTGGAACGCCTGGAGGCTCGCTCCCCGCTGGGTCATGCTGGCGCCCAGCGGCGCACCGAACAAGTTGGCGTCCAGGAAGTGGCCGACGTCCGTCGCGCTGAAGACGTAGTTCCCCAGCGAGCGGTTGCGCTCGGGCGAGAGCCCGAGTTGCCCGATCCCGCTGGAGGTCCGGTTGAAGCACCGAAGGACGTGATACAGGCCCAGGAACACCGGGACCTGGACCAGCATCGGCAGACAGCCGAGGATGGGGTTGAACCCGTGCTCGCGCTGCAGCTTCTGCATCTCGAGCGCCATCCGCTGGCGGTCCTTGCCGTACTTCTTCTGCAGCGCCTTGATCTGGGGCTGCAACTCCTGCATCTGGCGGGTGGTGCGGATCTGACGGACGAACGGGTTGTACAAGATCGCCCGCAGGGTGAACACCAAGAACATCACCGCCAGCGTCCACGTCAAGAAGTTCGCCGCACCCAGGAACGAGGCGAACGCCTTGTACCAGAGCCACATGATCGCCGAGACCGGGTAATAGAAATAGTCGAGGCTGAACGGATCAAACGACAACAGAATCACTCTCCCCTAGCGTTGCTGGGGTGTCCCAGTCTTGGACCCGGGCTCCTCGGTGCTCCGGTACCGGATCCCATCCTCCCGGATGCCACGGACCGCACTTCGCCAGCCGGACTGCTGCCAACCAACTCCCCCGCACCAACCCGAACTCGGCCAGGGCGTCTACCGCGTACTGGCTACAGGTAGGGGTGAACCGGCACGTCGGCAGTCGCAGCGGCGACACCATGTGGCGGTAGAGCTGGATAACGAAAATCAACCCGCGCGCAACCCGGAACTCGGCGGACCGCAGCCGCGACGTCACGGCGCTCACTGTTTCGATCCCGCAGCCTCGAGGCGCCGCAATCCGGCTCGCAGCTCCTCACCCAAACGGGCCGAGGAGACACCGCGACTGCTGGGGAGAGCACGGACCACCACGTGCTCGGAGTGATTCAGGTCGGGCATCACATCGCGGGCGACATGGCGCAGCCGCCGGGACAGCCCGTGCCGTTGCACGGCGGACCCGACCGATCGCGAGACAATCAGTCCGAGTTTGGGATCGCCGGTGGCACGCCGCATATAGATGACCATGTCCGGTTGCACCGTTCGCTTTCCGCGCTTGACCGTCGCGTCGAAATCGCTCGACCGCGTCATGCGGTTACGCGCGGAAAGCACGCCGTCACACCGGAGTTGAGGGGTCAGGCAGTCAGCGAGCGACGGCCCTTGCCACGCCGATTGGACACAATCGCCCGGCCGGCTCTGGTCCGCATCCGCAGCCGGAAACCGTGCACGCGGGCACGGCGCCGGTTATTCGGCTGGAAGGTCCGCTTGCCCTTTGCCACGACTCTCTCCTTGCTGCATCTGGCATCGTGCTCGACACGGTTTCCCATGCCGGTGGGTTACGTTCGCCCCCACGACGCCTCGATAGGCTTTGTGTCTCGCTGGTGACCGGCGCGGCCTCCGGGCGTGATGCTCGGATCGCAGCCGTATCGCCTACTTTCGGGCGACTGCTTGAGGGTACTGACCGCTGTTCCCCCGGTCAAACCACACCGGGACCCCCGCCCGATCGACACCGATCTTTAACTGTCGTCACACCCGCCACCCTCCCCCGCAGCAATCTGCGTGAAGCGGTTGCCAATGTTGCAGAACGGTTGGCGCGAGCCAGGAAAACTGTTAGCTTCGGGCGGTGCTGTTTCACACTGAAACGGCGCCAGACAACCAAGCGAGGATGACAGATCGGCCTCCTAGCCAGCTCAGGTCCGCTGGCCGTCTCGAGCGCCGGTCCCGAGAGCCGTCACGGGTAGGCTTCGGCACGATGGCCAGGGTCCTTCCACACCTGTGGATAACCGTGTGGACAGTTTGTCGTCGGAACTATCGGTTGCATTTTCACGTCACATCAGGGGGAGCCGTCGTTGACCGATGACCCCGGATCAAGTTTCGCGGCGGTCTGGAGCGCGGTCGTCTCGGAGCTCAACGGCGAACTGTCCAACGACAGCGCCGCCCTCAACGGTGAACCGTATGTTCCACCCCTGACACCGCAGCAACGGGCATGGCTCAACCTGGTGCAGCCGCTGACGATCGTCGAAGGTTTCGCGCTGCTTTCAGTCCCGAGCAGCTTCGTGCAAAACGAGATCGAGCGTCACCTGCGGACCCAGATCACTGAGGCGCTCAGCCGCCGGCTTGGTCAGCAGATCGAACTCGGCGTGCGTATCTCGCCGCTGGCTTCCGACGAAACCGACGAGCGTTCCAACGCCGCGTTCGAGGAAGCACTCGACGACCTCGACGAGATCGACGAAGACGGTGAGGCTCTCGCCAGTGCACATCAGAGTTGGCCGTCGTACTTTTCCGAGCGGCCGCACAGCCAGGCCGCCGACGCGGCCGCCGGCCTCAGCCTGAACCGGCGCTACACCTTCGACACGTTCGTCATCGGCGCTTCCAACCGCTTCGCCCACGCCGCGGCGCTGGCAATCGCCGAAGCGCCGGCCCGCGCGTACAACCCCCTGTTCATCTGGGGCGAGTCCGGTCTGGGTAAGACTCACCTGCTACACGCCGCCGGTAACTACGCTCAGCGACTGTTCCCCGGGATGCGGGTGAAATACGTCTCTACCGAAGAATTCACCAACGACTTCATCAACTCGCTGCGTGACGATCGCAAGGTGGCCTTCAAGCGCAGCTATCGCGACGTCGACGTGCTGCTGGTCGACGACATCCAGTTCATCGAGGGCAAAGAAGGTATCCAGGAAGAGTTCTTCCACACCTTCAATACCCTGCACAACGCCAACAAGCAGATCGTCATCTCCTCCGACCGGCCGCCCGAAACAGCTTGCGACACTTGAAGATCGGCTTCGTACCCGGTTCGAGTGGGGGTTGATCACCGACGTTCAGCCCCCTGAGTTGGAAACCCGCATCGCCATTTTGCGCAAGAAGGCGCAGATGGAACGGCTCAACGTGCCCGACGATGTGCTCGAGCTGATTGCCAGCAGCATCGAACGCAACATCCGGGAATTAGAGGGCGCGCTGATTCGTGTCACCGCGTTCGCCTCGCTGAACAAGGCGCCGATCGACAAGGCTCTGGCCGAGATCGTGTTGCGCGACCTGATCGCCGATGCCAGCACCATGCAGATCAGCGCGGCGACGATCATGGCAGCCACCGCGGAGTACTTCGACACCACCGTCGAGGAACTACGTGGCCCCGGCAAGACCCGCGCCCTGGCCCAGTCGCGCCAGATCGCCATGTATCTATGCCGCGAACTGACGGACCTGTCGCTGCCCAAGATCGGGCAGGCATTCGGCCGCGACCACACCACGGTGATGTACGCGCAGAAGAAGATCCTCTCCGAGATGGCCCAGCGCCGCGAGATCTTCGATCACGTCAAAGAGCTCACGACGCGGATTCGCCAGCGCTCCAAGCGCTGACACTCACCGGCCGCGTGAGATCCGTGGCCACTTATTGCATCGGATCGACGACCTGTGCCGCCACAAGTGGCCGCTCGCCCACTTCGAAACGGCGGAAATTCCGAAAAACTTCTGCCCCGTCGGTACCAGCTGCCACACCTCCGGCTGTGCATACCGCTGTGGGCAAACTGCGGACAGCCGTCGCGCAGATGCCGGGTCCGTCCACAGCCGCGACTGATCCCCAAGCACTGCACACAAACCACACAGTCCGTCCGCGTGTCGTGCACAACCCGGTCAGCACCGTCAGCAGCGCAGACGTCCTGTTGTCCCCAACGTGCACAGCCCCTATTACTGTTATTGAAATCCCTACATAGCTTGTTATTCAGAAAAAGCTGTTGGGGACGAGCCGTTCCACACCCCGCATTCGAGGCCGGTAAGAACCGAGTGTCGCTGATTCCGATTAGCTTTCAAGATGGCCTCCGACGCTCTACGGTTGTGGTTCGACAGCCGTTTCGGTCGTCGGGACGGATGACGGGCACTGGCGACCGTCGGCGGGAAGCGCGCCTCACAACAGGTGGCGCCGCTGACATTAGGCTTGCTGTTCGAGGTGATGAAGGGACGCAATGGACGTGGCGACGACCACCGTCGGCCTGACCGACTTGAAGTTCCGCCTGGTGCGGGACGACTTCGCCGACGCAGTGGCCTGGGTGGCCCGCACGCTGCCGTCCCGGCCGACGGTGCCGGTACTGGCCGGGGTGTTGTTGACCGGCTCCGACGACGGCCTGACGATTTCCGGGTTCGACTACGAAGTTTCCGCCGAAGTTCGCTTGGCCGCTGAAATCGCTTCCCCGGGTTCAGCTTTGGTGTCAGGCCGACTCCTCTCTGATATCACCCGGGCGTTGCCGAACAAACCGGTGGACGTCCAGGTCGAGGGCACCAGGGTTTCGCTGGCCTGCGGAAGCGCCAAGTTCTCGCTGCCGACGATGGCCGTCGAGGATTACCCGACGCTGCCGACGCTGCCCGAAGAAACCGGTGCGCTGTCGGCCGAGGTATTCGCCGAAGCGATCAGCCAGGTCGCCATTGCGGCCGGCCGCGACGACACACTGCCGATGCTGACCGGGATCAGGGTCGAAATCTCAGGTCAGTCAGTCGTTTTGGCCGCGACCGACCGTTTCCGGTTGGCGGTTCGCGAGCTGACCTGGTCGGCTGCCACACCCGATGTCGAGGCCGCGGTGCTCGTGCCGGCGAAGACGTTGTCGGAGGCGGCCAAGACCGGAACCGACGGCGCCGACGTGCATTTGTCGCTGGGCGCCGGCTCCGCGGTGGGCAAAGATGGGCTGCTTGGCATCAGCGGGAACGGAAAGCGAAGCACCACGCGACTGCTGGACGCGGAGTTCCCGAAGTTCCGCCAGCTGCTGCCCAGTGAGCACACGGCGGTCGCCACCGTTGGGGTCGCTGAGTTGACCGAGGCGATCAAGCGCGTTGCGCTGGTCGCTGACCGCGGCGCCCAGGTTCGGATGGAATTCTCCGTTGACACGTTGCGGCTGTCGGCCGGCGCCGACGATGTCGGCCGGGCCGAAGAAGATGTGCCGGTGGAATTCGCCGGTGAACCACTGACCATCGCCTTCAACCCGACGTACCTCACCGACGGTCTCGGCTCACTGCATTCCGACCGGGTGTCGTTCGGGTTCACCACCCCGAGCCGTCCCGCGGTGTTGCGCCCGGCCGGGGCTGACGCCGCGCCACCAGCCGACAATGGACCGTTCCCGGCGCTCGAGACCGATTACGTGTACCTGCTGATGCCGGTTCGTCTGCCCGGTTAGCGATTAGGTGTACGTCCGCCATCTTGGTTTACGCGACTTTCGGTCCTGGGCGAACGTCGAGCTCGAACTAACAGCGGGACGGACGGTGTTCGTCGGGCCGAATGGCTTCGGCAAAACCAATCTTGTTGAAGCCCTGTGGTATTCGTCGACCCTGGGCTCCCACCGGGTTGCCACCGACGCGCCGCTGGTCCGGGTCGGAGCGGCACGTGCGGTGGTGTCGACGATCGTGGTCAACGAGGGCCGCGAATGCGCGGTCGATCTGGAAATCGCCGCGGGCCGGGCGAACAAGGCCCGGCTCAACCGGTCGCCGGTGCGCAGCCCGCGCGAAATCCTCGGGGTGTTGCGTGCGGTGTTGTTCGCGCCGGAGGACTTGGCGCTGGTTCGCGGCGACCCCGGTGATCGCCGGCGATACCTCGACGATCTGGCCGCGGTGCGTCGCCCGCGGGTGGCGGGCATCCGCGCCGACTACGACAAAGTCCTGCGCCAGCGCACCGCGCTGCTGAAATCTGCCTCGGGGGCCCGATTCCGCGGCGACCGCGGCGCGCTGGACACCCTCGATGTGTGGGACGGGCATCTGGCGGCGCACGGCGCGGAGTTGATGGCGGCCCGCATGACGCTGGTCAACGAGTTGGCGCCTGAGGTGCAGAAGAGTTACCAGCTGCTGGCCCCGGCGTCGCGGCCGGCGTCGATCGCCTACCACGCCAGCGTAGAGGTCGAAGCCGACCGGCCCGACGTCGATGTTCTGCGGACGGCGCTGCTGGAAAAAATGGCCGCGCGGCGCGACGCCGAGCTGGAGCGCGGGGTGTGCCTGGTCGGCCCGCACCGCGACGACCTGGAGCTGCGGCTCGGCGAGCAACCCGCGAAAGGCTTTGCCAGCCATGGGGAATCGTGGTCGATGGCGCTAGCGCTCCGATTGGCGGCGTATGAATTGCTGCGCGCGGACGGCAGCGACCCGGTGCTACTACTCGATGACGTCTTCGCCGAACTGGACTCCGCGCGCCGGCAAGCCCTGGCCGCGGCCGCCGCCTCGGCGGAGCAGGTGCTGGTGACCGCCGCGGTCGTCGACGACGTTCCGCGTGACTGGGATGCCGACCGCATCGACATCACGCTGAATGACGAGGACACCGGCCCGGCCTCGGCGATACTGATGGCTGAGCCCGAAGAGGAGTGACACAGTGAACCCCGACGACGAAGCGCCGGAAACCGATACGGCGCCGCCCGAGCATCTGAGCCGGGCGAAGGGCATGGACCTGGTCCGGCGGGTGTTGGAAGAAGCCCGCGGGGCGGCCCGCACGCAAGGTAAAGATGTCGGCCGCGGTCGTCGGTTACCGCCGAGCCGACGGGTGGCCGGCGCCGCGAGCCGGCGGCGCTGGTCCGGTCCGGGACCTGATGCCCGCGATCCGCAGCCGCTCGCGGGCGCGACACGAGACCTCGCGAAGAAGCAAGGGTGGTCGCCGCGCGTCGCCGAGGGCGCGGTATTCGGCCGGTGGTCGGCGGTGGTCGGCGCGCAGATCTCCGAGCACGCGTCGCCGTCCGGATTACGTGACGGGGTGCTCAGCGTGACGGCCGAGTCGACGGCCTGGGCCACCCAACTACGACTGATCCAGAACCAGGTGCTGGCCAAGATCGCAGCCGAGGTCGGCGACGGTGTGGTGACCAGCCTGCGGATCACCGGTCCCGACCGCCCCGTCCTGGCGTAAAGGCCGGCTGCATATCGCCGGGCGCGGCCCCCGCGACACCTATGGGTGACCCGTCGGACCATTCCGCTGAGGGGCGTCACAACGCCGAAAACCCTCACGTCAAGCGTCAGGACGCAAGCCCGATCGAAAAATTCCGCACACGGCGCGGATAGCTGTGCAGAAACGCCCTCGCAGCATCAGTCCGAAGCCTTCGTGACGGTAGACTGACACAGACCCAGCGCACAGTCATCGGACTGTCCGCGCGCAAATCCAAGGAGTGCCTTCCGACCGTGGCTGCCCAGAAGAAAAGTCCGAACGAGTACGGCGCCGCCTCCATCACCGTCCTGGAGGGACTGGAAGCAGTCCGCAAACGCCCCGGTATGTACATCGGCTCCACCGGAGAGCGCGGACTACACCATTTGATTTGGGAGGTCGTCGACAACGCGGTGGACGAAGCCATGGCCGGCTACGCCGACACCGTCGACGTCAAGATCCTGGAGGACGGCGGAGTCCAGGTCGCCGACAACGGTCGAGGCATCCCGGTGGCCATGCACGCCACCGGAATCCCCACCGTCGACGTCGTGATGACCCAGTTGCACGCCGGCGGCAAGTTCGGCGGCGACGACAGCGCCTACGCGGTGTCGGGTGGTTTGCACGGGGTGGGTGTGTCGGTGGTCAACGCGTTGTCCAGACGACTCGAGGTGGAGATCTCCACCGACGGCTTCGAGTGGTACCAGACCTACGACCGGTCGGTGCCGGGCACGCTCAAGCAAGGCGACAAGACCAAGAAGAAGGGCACCACGGTCCGTTTCTGGGCCGACCCGAACATCTTCGAGACGACGAACTACGACTTCGAGACGGTGGCCCGCCGGCTGCAGGAAATGGCATTCCTCAACAAGGGTCTGACGATCAACCTCAGCGACGAGCGGGTGACCAAAGAAGAGGTCGTCGACGAAGTTGTCAGCGACACCGCAGAGGCACCCAAGTCCGCGGAAGAGAAAGTCGCGGAAGCTGTTGCGCCGCACAAGGTCAAGCACCGCACCTTCCATTACCCGGGCGGATTGGTCGACTTCGTCAAGCACATCAACCGGACCAAGAACCCGATCCACTCCACCATCGTGGACTTTTCCGGCAAGGGCCCGGGCCACGAGGTTGAGATCGCAATGCAGTGGAACGCCGGCTATTCGGAGTCGGTGCATACCTTCGCCAACACGATCAACACCCACGAGGGCGGCACCCACGAGGAGGGTTTCCGCGCTGCGCTGACCACGGTGGTGAACAAGTACGCCAAAGACAAGAAGCTGCTCAAAGAGAAGGACTCGAACCTCACCGGTGACGACATCCGCGAAGGCCTGGCCGCGGTCATCTCGGTGAAGGTCAGGGAGCCGCAGTTCGAGGGTCAGACCAAGACGAAGTTGGGCAACACCGAGGTCAAGTCGTTCGTGCAGAAGATCTGCAACGAGGAGTTACAACACTGGTTCGACGCCAACCCCTCGGACGCCAAGACCGTCGTCAACAAAGCGGTGTCCTCGGCGCAGGCCCGGATCGCCGCCCGCAAGGCGCGAGAGTTGGTGCGCCGCAAGAGCGCAACCGACATCGGCGGATTGCCCGGAAAGCTGGCCGATTGCCGCTCCACCGATCCCCGTAAGTCGGAACTGTATGTGGTGGAAGGTGATTCGGCCGGCGGCTCGGCGAAGAGCGGCCGCGACTCGATGTTCCAGGCCATCCTGCCGCTGCGCGGCAAGATCATCAACGTCGAGAAGGCTCGCATCGACCGGGTGCTGAAAAACACTGAAGTCCAGGCGATCATCACCGCGCTGGGCACCGGTATCCACGACGAGTTCGACCTCACCAAGCTGCGCTATCACAAGATCGTGCTGATGGCCGACGCAGACGTCGACGGCCAGCACATCTCGACGCTGCTGCTGACGTTGTTGTTCCGGTTCATGCGACCGCTGATCGAAAACGGCCACGTGTTCCTGGCCCAGCCGCCGCTGTACAAACTGAAGTGGCAGCGCAGCGAGCCCGAATTCGCCTACTCCGACCGCGAGCGCGACGGCCTGCTGGAGGCCGGCCGGGCGGCGGGGCGAAAGATCAACGCCGAGGACGGCATCCAGCGATACAAGGGTCTCGGCGAAATGGACGCCAAGGAGCTCTGGGAGACCACGATGGACCCGTCGGTCCGGGTGCTGCGCCAGATCACGCTCGATGACGCCGCCTCGGCCGACGAGCTGTTCTCCATCCTGATGGGTGAGGACGTCGACGCGCGCCGCAGCTTCATCACCCGCAACGCCAAAGACGTGCGCTTCCTGGATGTTTAAGAAGTCGAGACGGCTAGTTTCAGCGACCGAAGGAACACATGACTGACACCACGCTGCCGCCGGGCGACGAAGCCGGCGACCGCATCGAACCGGTAGACATCCAGCACGAGATGCAGCGCAGCTACATCGACTACGCGATGAGCGTGATCGTGGGCCGCGCTCTGCCGGAGGTGCGCGACGGCCTCAAGCCGGTGCACCGCCGCGTGCTCTATGCGATGTTCGACTCCGGCTTCCGCCCGGATCGCGGACACGCGAAATCGGCCCGCTCCGTTGCCGAGACGATGGGTAACTATCACCCCCACGGTGATTCGTCGATCTACGACACGCTGGTGCGCATGGCGCAGCCGTGGTCGCTGCGCTACCCGCTGGTGGACGGGCAGGGCAACTTCGGTTCGCCGGGCAACGACCCGCCGGCGGCGATGCGATATACCGAGGCACGACTGACTCCGCTCGCAATGGAGATGCTGCGTGAAATCGACGAGGAGACAGTCAATTTCATCCCCAACTACGACGGCCGGGTGCAAGAGCCGACCGTGCTGCCGAGCCGGTTCCCGAACCTGCTCGCCAACGGTTCGGGCGGTATCGCGGTCGGGATGGCCACCAACATCCCGCCACACAACCTGCGCGAGTTGGCCGAAGCCGTCTACTGGTGCCTGGACAACCACGAGGCTGATGAAGAGGCCACCCTGGCCGCGATGCGTGAGCGAGTCAAGGGCCCCGATTTCCCCACCCACGGTCTGATCGTCGGCTCGCAGGGCATCCATGACGCCTACACCACTGGCCGCGGTTCGATCCGGATGCGCGGAGTCGTTGAGGTAGAAGAAGATTCGCGCGGCCGCACCGGTCTGGTGATCACCGAGTTGCCGTACCAGGTCAACCACGACAACTTCATCACCTCGATCGCCGAGCAGGTCCGCGACGGCAAGCTGGCCGGCATCTCCAACATCGAAGACCAGAGCAGCGACCGGGTCGGCTTGCGCATCGTGGTGGAGATCAAGCGCGACGCAGTGGCCAAGGTGGTGCTGAACAACCTCTACAAGCACACCCAGCTGCAGACCAGCTTCGGCGCGAACATGCTGTCGATCGTCGACGGGGTGCCGCGCACGCTGCGGCTCGACCAGATGATCCGCTACTACGTCGAGCACCAACTCGACGTGATCATCCGTCGCACCACCTACCGTCTGCGCAAGGCCAACGAGCGCGCGCACATCTTGCGCGGTTTGGTGAAAGCCCTTGACGCACTTGATGAAGTGATCGCGCTGATCCGCGCGTCGCAGACGGTCGACATCGCCAGGGCCGGCTTGATCGAGCTGCTGGACATCGACGAGATCCAGGCCCAGGCCATCCTGGACATGCAGCTGCGCCGGCTGGCTGCGCTGGAGCGGCAACGCATCGTCGATGACCTGGCCAAGATCGAGGCCGAGATCGCCGACCTGGAAGACATCCTGGCCAAGCCGGAGCGCCAGCGCGCCATCGTCCGCGACGAACTCGCCGAGATCGCCGAGAAGTACGGCGACGACCGTCGTACCCGGATCATCGCCGCCGACGGTGACGTCAACGACGAAGACCTGATCGCCCGGGAAGACGTCGTCGTCACCATCACCGAAACCGGCTACGCCAAGCGCACCAAAACCGACCTGTACCGCAGCCAGAAACGCGGCGGCAAGGGTGTGCAGGGCGCCGGGTTGAAGCAGGACGACATCGTGCGGCACTTCTTCGTGTGCTCGACGCACGACTGGATTCTGTTCTTCACCACCCAGGGCCGGGTCTACCGCGCCAAGGCCTACGACCTGCCGGAAGCGTCCCGCACGGCCCGCGGTCAGCACGTCGCGAACCTGCTGGCCTTCCAGCCCGAGGAGCGGATCGCTCAGGTCATCCAGATCAAGAGCTACGAGGACGCGCCCTACCTGGTGTTGGCCACCCGCAAGGGCCTGGTGAAGAAGACCAAGCTGACCGACTTCGACTCCAACCGCTCCGGCGGGATCGTCGCGGTCAACCTGCGCGACGGCGACGAACTGGTCGGGGCCGTGCTGTGCTCCGCAGAGGAAGACCTGCTGCTGGTCTCGGCCAACGGCCAGTCGATCCGGTTCTCCGCGACCGACGACGCGCTGCGGCCGATGGGCCGGGCCACCTCCGGGGTGCAGGGCATGCGGTTCAACACCGACGACTACCTGCTGTCGCTCAATGTGGTCCGCGAAGGCACGTACCTGCTGGTCGCGACGGCCGGAGGCTACGCCAAGCGGACCGCGATCGAGGAGTACACCGCCCAGGGCCGCGGCGGCAAGGGAATCTTGACGATCCAGTACGACACCCGTCGTGGCAAGCTCGTCGGAGCGCTGATGGTCGACGACGACAGCGAGGTGTTCGCGATCACCTCCGTCGGCGGCGTGATCCGGACCAAAGCCAAGCAGGTCCGCAAGGCCGGACGGCAGACCAAGGGTGTTCGGTTGATGAACTTGGGCGAGGGCGACACACTGTTGGCCATCGCACGCAACGCCGAAGAAGCTGATGTCGCCGACGAGGAGGCAGACGCCTGATCCGGTGACGATTCGCGCCGCTCAGCGGCGCGGGCAGGAACCAGGCGATTAGGCTGTGCCGAGGCGTAAGCGATGTGCCCGCCGCCCCGGCGGCTGGTCGCACAGTTAGGAGCTGTGGGTTGTGACGTCACCGAATGAGCCGGGCCATCCCGGACCGGGCGACAGCCCGAACGGGACGGGTGCCAATGCGCCCGCGGCGCCACGCAAGCGGCCCGCCGGCCGCCCGTCGCCGGCGCAACAGCGTCAGCCCGGCCGCGGCCCCGCGCCCAATGCCGAGGCACGGCTGAACCGGTTCATCTCCGGCACCGCCGCGCCGGGCGCGGCCAAGACCCCAGCGCCCGAGGCCGATAAGGCACCCACGCCGAACGAGAGCCGGGAGACCGATGCGTACGCCAGTGAACTGCCCGACCTGTCCGGCCCGATTCCCCGTGCCGGGCAATGGAACTCAGCTGCCGAGCGCGCGGATGAGCCGATGACCGCGCCGGTTCGTTCGGAGGCCCGGATCCAGGTGTCGCCGTCGCGGACTCCGGGTCCGGTGCGCGCCAGCATGCAGATTCGGCGCGTCGATCCGTGGAGCACCTTGAAGGTGTCGGCGGTGTTGTCGGTGGCGCTGTTCTTCGTCTGGATGATCGCCGTGGCGTTCCTGTATTTGGTGCTCGGCGGCATGGGGGTGTGGAGCAAGCTCAACAGCAACGTCGGCGATCTGCTCAACAATGCCGGCGGCGGCGGCGCCGAGCTGGTGTCCAGCGGGACGATCTTCGGCGGCGCCATCCTGATCGGCCTGGTGAACATCGTCCTGCTCACCGCGGCCGCCACGATCGGCGCGTTCATCTACAACTTGACGACGGACCTGATCGGCGGCGTCGAGGTGACGCTCGCCGACCGGGACTAGCGTTTTGGGCGCAGGCGCTCGGGTGCGGTAATCTCGGCGCTCGTCCCGTGTGCGCGTGCGGGCCTATAGCTCAGGTGGTTAGAGCGCTTCGCTGATAACGAAGAGGTCGGAGGTTCGAGTCCTCCTAGGCCCACAACCATGTGTTTGCCAAGACGTTTCGTGAGACTGGTGTTGCCGCTGGCAGCGATCGCGGTGCTGGCAGTCGTGATCCAGTCTCGACGGGGAGTCGAGGTGTGGCATATGGCCGCCGACCGGATCGACGGTCGACACCCCGCTGATCAAGATCAGGGGCCTTAGCTCAGTTGGTAGAGCGCTGCCTTTGCAAGGCAGATGTCAGGAGTTCGAATCTCCTAGGCTCCACAAGACCCGCCAGCGTCTTCGCCTCCGGCGCGCTCGTCGACGGACTACTTCGCCTACAGGCTGCGGGTCCGTGAGGTGACGAGCTTGTAGATCACCAGTAGCAGTATGGCGCCGACCAGTGCACCCAGGAACGAGTGCTGGATCGGTGGGTGGATATCGAACTTGTGGGGTGGGAACACCACGCTGCCCAGTGTGCCGCCTACATACGAGCCGACAATGCCGAGCACAGCAGTTGCCACCCAGCCCATGGGTTGTCTGCCCGGCACGACAGCGCGCGCGATCAGGCCTACCACCAGACCAAGAATGATCAACCAAATGATATGCAGCACCATGACTTATCTCCTTCAGCCGACGGTAACGGGGAGGCTTGCGGCAACCGGATCGTCTTCGGTGATGGCGTGGTAGCCACGAGCACCCGCCCGGTCGACAGCCGCTTTGACGACACCGAAGACCAGGCCCTGCAGTCCTGCGCCGAGCAGAACGGCGCCGCTCGAACGGCTCAGATCCTTCGGGTTGGGCGGGGCGGGTTCTTCATCGCTCAAGCGTCTCCACAGTGCGCCGAAGAGCGCACTGGCCAGCAGTCCCCCGGTGACGCTGGTGGCAACAGAGAGCGGTACGTACAACGCCTTTGACGTGCGGCTCATGGCACTGTGCCTACCCCGCCGCGCGCGCATCAATCATCGCTCAGGCTCCGGGATTGGCGCCTTCGCCGTCGTCGGCGAGGTAGGTGACGCGGTACCAACGCCGCGACAACTCGTGGTCGTCGGTCGCGGCCGCGCTTTCCAAGCGGACGTCGGTCAGGTGCGAGTTGTCCAGCCGGATGAAGCTTTCGAGTTCGGCGTCGCGCGCCTCGCCGGTCAGGCTGCGCTCGGCGAGCGCGCGGCCCTCGTACCGTCTCCAGGCCACGGGTTCGTCAGGGGCGGTGGTCGACGTCCACGCTGGGCGGCAGCGGCGAGGGCTCCGGCTGCGACGAGCGGCGGATGATCGAGAAGGCAGCACCGCCGACGGCCAGCACGACGGCGGCGGCGCCGGCCAGCACCCAGGGCCGCGGCTTGCGTCGCCGTGATCGACGGGCTTGGGCGAGCGCCTCGGGCAGACCGCTCACCACGTCCTGGGCGGCGGCAAGTTCATGGACCAGCGCCTCCTGGGCACTGCGGATGTCGTGGGCCAGCCGCCCCTGCTGATAACGCCGACGCAGGCTGGAAGCGCCGGTCTGGGCGGAGTGCACGCCGAGCCCGATCACGCCGCGGGTCACGTCGACCGGCCCGACCGCCGTGTAGGTCAGACCGCGGCTCAGCCGCTCCCGCGGGGTCAACCGGATGTCGTTCTTAGCGCGCATTGCTCGCCCTTTCGCAAGACCGCCTTGGGAATACGTTCACACTGCCACACGTGCTACCGCCACCGGATGTCCGCCGAGGCGGACGGTGATGGCAGACTGTGATGCCGTGACTACCAGCCCGATTCAGACCGCTACTGCCACACTGCACACCAACCGCGGCGACATCAAGATCGCGTTGTTCGGAAACCACGCGCCCAAGACCGTCGCCAACTTCGTGGGCCTGGCGCAAGGCACCAAGGAGTACTCGACCGAGAACGCCTCGGGTGGAAGCTCCGGCCCGTTCTACGACGGCGCCGTGTTCCACCGAGTGATCAGCGGGTTCATGATCCAGGGCGGTGACCCCACCGGCACCGGCCGCGGCGGCCCGGGCTACAAGTTCGCCGACGAGTTTCACCCCGAGTTGCAGTTCGACAAGCCCTACCTGCTGGCGATGGCCAACGCGGGCCCGGGTACCAATGGTTCGCAGTTCTTCATCACCGTCGGTCAGACCCCGCACCTGAACCGCAAGCACACCATCTTCGGCGAGGTCGTCGACCCGGACTCGCAGAGCGTTGTGGATGCCATCGCCACCACGCCCACCGGCCCGGGCGACCGTCCCTCCGAGCCGGTCGTCATCGAGTCGATCACCATCTCCTGATCCGCCGCGGCATGCGACGGGCTTGATCAGCTACCCGCGTAACCGCTCGCGGTCAGGGCGTCGAGCACGTCCAACGGGTCGGTGCCGAGGTCCCATCGGGAGAAGACGAACAAGCGACCGTCGTTGGCGTCGATCTCGAGCAGCCTGGTCTTGCGCCCGATCCGGCGAAACTCGGTGATCCGGATGATCTTGATGTCGGCCCGCCGCAGACGCTGAGGCCGCAGCCAGCCGCCGACCTGCAGGCCGTCGCCGGTGATTGCCAGCTTCGGCCGCGCACGCCACGTTCCGCCCGCAAACAAGATCAGTCCCGTCGCGGCAATCCCCAGCAACAGTCGCCCGGGCGCATCTGTGACGACGGTCACACATGTGGTAGCCATCACAATTCCTGCGAGGCCGCAAGCTGCAGTTCCGAACGCAGACGGCGCCCATTCAGTTTGCTGCACGAGTCTCCTAGGGGTGTCTACCACCGGCGACGCGGTTATCCACAAGCGCTATCCACAATGGGGATGAATCACACGCGTGTGATCCGCTCGGCGCCGGTTGCTGGCTGAGCAAGGCCACCGACCCCGAATGGGCGCACCAGCTCGGCGCGCGGGCCTACCGCCACCGCATCGTCAGCAACAACCCGCTGATCATGAAAGCAAACGCCACAGCGTAGTTCCACGGCCCCAGCTCCGCCATCCAGCTCAGTACCGAAGGCGCATCGGGACCGGTGGCGGCCAACTGGAAGACCATCAACCAGATCAAGCCGATCAGCATCAACCCGCAGAACAAGACCACGAACCACACGCTGGACGGGCCGGCCTTCACTTTGACCGGGGTGCGGCTCACCGAATGGGTGGTGAAGTCGGTCTTCTTGCGGACTTTGGACTTGGGCATCGCTACCTCGGGTATAACTCGGAGCTACGGTAGGCAGAGCAGGGCAACGACGAGCGTAACGCACTCACCAGGAGCGGACGGAGCGCCGATGGCAAGACGGATCCTCCGGCTGTTCCCGACCCGCGGCGGCACCCAGCGGGGCTCGATGGCGCGGCGGCTCCTCGGACCACTTCGCGGACCGCGTCGCCGCCCCGCAAAACGGTCGCCGTGGCGTGTGGGCGTTCCGGTGGTGTGCCTGGCGGCCGGCCTGCTGCTCGGCGCGACGCACGGAGTGTCCCGCGGTGGAGAGATCCGGCGCAGCGACGCGCCCCGCCTGGTCGATCTGGTGCGCGACGAACAGTCCGCCGTCGGCCGATTGACCACCGAACGGGACCGGTTGGCCGACACCATCGATGCGACCCACGGCCGGTCCGCCGACGCGGCCCTGGCGGCGATGCTGCGGCGGTCGGCCGAGCTTGCCGGCGAAGCCGGGCTAGAGCCCGAGCACGGCCCCGGGCTGACCGTCACGCTCGACGACGCACAGCGCGACGCCAACGGCCGCTTCCCGCGTGATGCCTCCCCCGACGACCTGGTCGTGCACCAGCAGGACATCCAAGCCGTCCTCAACGCGTTGTGGAGCGCCGGCGCGGAGGCCGTCCAGATGCAGGACCAGCGGATCATCGCCACGTCGGTGGCCCGCTGCGTGGGCAACACGCTGCTGCTCAACGGACGGACCTACAGCCCGCCGTACACGATCACCGCGATCGGCGACGCCACGGCCATGCAGTCCGCGCTGGCCCGGGCTCCCCTGGTGACTCTCTACAAGCAGTACGTGGTGCGGTTCGGTCTCGGCTACACCGAGCACGCCGTCCCCGACGCCCACGTGGTGGGCCGCAGCGAGCCGCTGCGGATGCACTTCGCGGAGCCCGCCGGCCCGATCAGTTACTGAGCCGGGAGGGCATCAGCCGCACCGGTAGCCTGGCCTGATGCAGATCTTGGTCGTCGACAACTACGACAGCTTCGTCTTCAACCTGGTGCAATACCTCGGCCAGTTGGGTGTCGAGGCGACCGTGTGGCGCAACGACGACGCGCGGCTGTCCGACCCCGCCGCCACCGCCACCGAAGTGGACGGGATTTTGCTGAGCCCCGGCCCGGGAACTCCGGAGCGCGCGGGCGCGTCGATCGACCTGGTGCGGGCCTGTGCCGCGTCGGGGACCCCGCTGCTGGGTGTCTGCCTCGGCCACCAAGCCATCGGCGTGGCGTTCGGTGCCACCGTCGACCGGGCCCCCGAACTTCTACATGGTAAGACCAGCAGCGTGTATCACACGAATACCGGTGTGCTGCAAGGGCTTCCAGATCCGTTCACCGCGACCCGGTATCACTCGCTGACGATCATGCCCGAGACGTTGCCGGCCGAGCTGGAGGTGACCGCCCGCACCGAAAGCGGCGTGATCATGGGGGTGCGGCACGCGCAGCTGCCGATCCACGGAGTCCAGTTCCACCCGGAGTCGATCCTCACCGAGGGTGGGCACCGGATGCTGGCCAACTGGCTGGCCGACTGCGGGCAGGCCGTCGACGAGGGGTTGGTGCGCACGCTGGAAAGCGAACTGGTGGACAGCCTGGCCACCGTGCGCCACTACGACCCGGCTATTGACCGAACTTCAGCGTGATGCTGCCGTCTTTGTTGGTGCCTTGACCCGGGCTCGGGCTCTGGAACACCACCCGGGCGCGCTGGGAGCCGCCCGCGTCGACATCGGCGCCCTTGACCAGGATCCCGGTCCAGCCCAGCGCGCGTAATTGCGGCTCGGCCTCGGTCCACACCATCCCCGACAGGTCCGGCATGATGAATTGGTTGCCCTTGGAGATCTGCAACTCGATCACCGTGTCGACTGGAACATTAGCTCCCGCAGGCGGATTGGTGCCGACCACGTCGCCGGCCGGGCGAGGGCTGTCGACGGGTGCCTGACTGAACTTGCTGAAGCCGTAGACGGTGAGGTTCTTCTGCGCGGAATCGACGTTCTGCCCGGCGACATCGGGAACCTGTCTGCTCGACGGACCGGACCCCACGATCACCGTGATCTCGTTGGTCACCGCCGAGGTCTGATTGGCCGGCGGGTTGGTGCCGATGACTTTGTCTTTGGCCTCCGGCGTCGATGGCGAATTGACCTGCTTGAAGCGGCCGAACCCGGCGGCCTTGAGCTTCTTGACCGCCGCCGAGTAGCTCAACGAGGAGACGTCGGGTACCTCGCGCTGTTCGGGGCCGGTGGACACGTCGACCGTAATCAGCTCGCCGGCACCGACTTTGGTGTTAGCCCCCGGGTCGGTGCCGATGACGTGATCCGGCGGAACGGCCGAGTCGGGCTTCTGTTGGGTGCGGGTTTTGAAGCCGTGGTTCTGCAATGCGGCGATCGCATCGGCGGACGCCTGATTACGGACGTCGGGCACCTGGACATTGCGCATGCCGCCGCCGAGGGTGTTCAGCAGGACGGTCACGACAACGGTCAGCACGGCCAGCGCGGCGACGGCGATCACCCAGCGGCTCACCGAGCCGGGATTGCGCGGTCTGCTGTAGTCGAGTTGCTGACGGGGAAGCGGATTGGTGTGCGTTCCGGTCGAGTCCGACGAATGCGGCGCGGCCATCAGCGACGACCGCTCGGCCTCGGTGAAGACCTTGGGCGCCTCCGGAGGCTCGCCGTTGTGCACCCGGACCAGGTCGGCGCGCATGTCGGCGGCCGTTTGGTAGCGGTTTTCGGGGTTTTTCGCCAGCGCCTTGAGCACGACGGCGTCCAGGTCGGCGGAGATGCCCTCGTAGCGTCGCGACGGCGGCACCGGGTCTTCCCGGACATGCTGGTAGGCCACCGCGACCGGTGAATCACCGACGAAAGGTGGTTCGCCCGTGAGCATTTCGTAGAGCACACAGCCCAGCGAGTAGACGTCGGAGCGGGCGTCGACGGCGTCACCGCGGGCCTGCTCGGGCGAAAGATATTGCGCGGTGCCAATCACCGCGGCGGTCTGGGTGACGCTGTTGCCGCCGTCGGCCAGCGCCCGCGCGATGCCGAAGTCCATCACCTTGACCGCGTTGGTGTGGGAGATCATGATGTTGGCCGGCTTGACGTCGCGGTGGATGATGCCGTGCTGGTGGGAGAAGTTCAGCGCCTGGCAGGCATCGGCGATCACCTCGATGGCCCGGGTGGGCGTCATCGGCCCGTCAGTGTGGACGATGTCGCGCAGCGTCACTCCGTCGACGTACTCCATCACGATGTAGGGCAGCGGGCCACTTGCCGTCTCGGCCTCACCGGTGTCGTACACCGCGACGATCGCCGGATGGTTGAGCGCGGCGGCGTTCTGCGCCTCCCGGCGGAAACGCAAATAGAAGCTGGGGTCGCGGGCCAGGTCCGCACGCAGCACCTTGACCGCTACGTCTCGGTGTAGCCGGACATCCCGGGCCAGATGGACCTCGGACATGCCACCGAAGCCGAGAATCTCACCGAGTTCGTAGCGGTCGGACAGGTGTTGCGGGGTTGTCATCGCGGTTTCTCGTGTTGGGACGCCATCGCGCAGGAGAAGCTCAGCGTCGACGTCCGCCTGGGGGTGGGCAGGATGCATTGCCCTCCAGGATTACCCGTGGCCCCCCGGTACGTCCAATTAGTTGGATTCGCCGGAGCCGATTCCGACTTGCTGGGTGGCGCTCCGGTGTCGGTCACGGTCGGTGCGGATGGTTGCTGTGGCGAGTTGTTGCCGTGCGAGTTCATCACGATGAGAATCGCGATGATGATCGCCAGCGCGCCCAGTACCCCGGCGGCCCACAGCAGCGCCCGCTGACCGGACGAGAAGGTGCGCCTCGGCGGCGGGCTGCGGTGACCGCCGGTGGTCGGGCGCGCGCGACGGGCGGCGGGTGCCCGGGTGGTGGCCGCGGCCGCGGCGCGGGTCGACGATCCCGACGGAATGGCGGCCGGGGTGGCGCGGGCCCCTCCGGCGGCCTGATTGGGCCGCGGCGGACGGCGGCCGGCTCGCACGGCGGCGACCGCGTCGGCGAACGGTCCCCCACTGCGGTAGCGCATGCCCGGGTTCTTGACCAGGGTGATCTCGATCAGCTCGCGCACGTTGGCCGGCAAGTCGGACGGTAGCGGCGGCGGGGCTTCCTTGATGTGCTTCATCGCCACGGTCAGCGCGCCCTCGCCGGTGAACGGACGTTTGCCCGAAACTGCTTCGTAGCCAACAACTCCCAGCGCGTAGACATCGCTCGCCGGGGTCGCGTCGTGGCCCAGCGCCTGCTCGGGGGCGATGTACTGGGCGGTGCCCATCACCATGCCGGTCTGCGTCACCGGCGCGGCGTCGACGGCCTTGGCGATACCGAAGTCGGTGATCTTCACCTGGCCGGTCGGGGTGATCAGAATGTTCCCCGGCTTCACGTCTCGGTGCACCAAGCCTGCGGCGTGCGCGACCTGCAGTGCGCGTCCGGTCTGCTCGAGCATGTCCAGCGTGTGGCGCAGCGAGAGCCGTCCGGTCCGTTTGAGTACCGAGTTCAGCGGCTCACCGTTGACCAGCTCCATCACCAGATAGGCGGTGCGGCCCTCGCCGTCCATCTGCGTCTCGCCGTAGTCGTGCACGCTGGCGATGCCGGGGTGGTTGAGCATTGCGGTCGTGCGGGCCTCGACCCGGAAACGCTCGATGAACTCGGAGTCCTCGGAGAACTCAGCCTTGAGCACCTTGACCGCGACCCGTCGTCCCAGCCGACTGTCGACGGCCTCCCACACCTGACCCATGCCGCCGGTGGCAATCAGCCGCTGCAGGCGATAGCGGCCAGACAGCGTCACACCTACTCGCGGGCTCATGGTCCTCCCTGCAGCGCGGCCTCGATCACGGCGCGCCCGATCGGTGCGGCCAGCGCACCCGCCGGTCGCCGATGGACTGCCGCCGTCCGCCGTTCCCTCCACGAGCACCGCAACGGCGACTTTCGGAGCCTTGCGCGGGCGCAAAAGCGATGTACCACGCGTGCGGTGGTGTGTGGCGCGGGTCGGTGCCGTGCTCTGCCGTACCAGTCTTGGATGCGATCTGCACGCCGGGGATCGCCCCTTTCTGCTGTGTCACATTCTCGGCGCCGACCATCAACGCCGTCAGCTTAGCTGCGACCTGCGGGGACACCGCACGGCGCTGTTGGTGCGGCGCGGTCGTGCTGATGTTGGCCAGGTCGGGTCCGTGCAGGCTGTCGACCAGGTAGGGCTGCATGGCGACGCCGGCATTGGCGATGGTAGCCGCAATGACCGCATTCTCCAGCGGGGTCAGCGCGACATCCTTTTGACCGATGCTGGTCATGCCCAGCGCCGCGGCGTCGGTGATCGGGCCGACAGTGGACTCCGCGACCTGCAACGGCATCGGATCCGGCACGGCGTCCAGGCCGAATGACCGGGCCATGCCGCGCAAGGCGTCGGTCCCGGTCAGCAGGCCGAGCTGGACGAACGCGGTGTTGCATGACCGGGCGAATGCCTCGCGGAGCGTGACGGTATCACCGTTGACGCATGGTGTCCCGCCGTAGTTCTCCAGGGTGGCGGTGCTGTCCGGCAGCGGAATCGTCGCTGCCGCGGTGAGCTCGTCATCTTCGGACATGCCGTTTTGCAGCGCCGCCGCGGTGGTGATCACCTTGAACGTCGAACCCGGTGGATAGGTCTGGGAGATCGCGCGGTTGATCATCGGCGAGTGTGGATCGTCGCGAAGCTGCTGCCACGCCTTCGCCTGCTGCTCCGGGTCGTGCGAGGCGAGCAGGTTGGCGTCGAACGAGGGCGAGGACACCATCGCCAGGATCTTCCCGCTCGACGGTTCCAGCGCGACGACCGCCCCGCGGCACGGCCCGTTACAGCCCTGCTGCATCGCGTCCCAGCCGGCCTGCTGGATGCGTGGGCTGATGGTGGTGTCCACGGTCCCGCCCCGGGGATCGCGACCCGTGAAGAAGTCGGCCAGCCGCCGGCCGAACAGCCGCTGATCGGATCCGTTGAGCAACGGGTCCTCGGCGCGCTCCAGGCCGGAGCTGGAGTAGCGCAGCGAATAGAAGCCGGTCACCGGCGCGTACACCGGAGCGTTGGGATAGACCCGCAGGAAACGGAATCGGCTGTCGGTGGCCACCGAATACGCCAGCAGCTGGCCGCCGGCGGTGATCTGACCCCGCTGCCGGGAGTACTCGTCGAGCAGCACGCGCTGGTTGCGCGGATCTGACCGCAGCCCGTCGGCCCTGAAGACCTGGGTGAGGGTGGCGTTGAGCAGCAACAGCACGATCAGCGCCATCACCGTCACCGAGATCCGGCGTAGAGAGGTGTTCATACCCGCTCGATCACCTCGGTGTCGGCGCCGGCGATCGGCGACGTGTTGCGCGGCGTCGCGCGGAACGGGCGACGGGCCGCATGTGAGATGCGCACCAGGATCGCCAGCAGCACGTAGTTCGCCAGCAACGACGAGCCGCCGTAAGACATCCACGGGGTGGTCAGCCCGGTCAACGGAATGAGGTTGGTGACGCCGCCGACGACGATGAACAGTTGGATCGCCAGCGTGGACGCCAGCCCCGCGGCCAGCAGCTTGCCGAAGCTGTCCCGCACGGCGATCGCGGTGCGCATCCCCCGGACGATCACGATCGTGTAGAGCATCAGCAAGCCGGCGAGCCCGACCAGCCCGAGCTCTTCTCCGAATGCCGCGGAAATGAAATCTGTTGCCGCAGCGGGCACAGCGTCGGGCTGGCCATTACCCAGCCCGGTGCCGAACACCCCTCCGGTGGCGAAGCTGAACAGCGACTGCACGATCTGGTAGCCGGCGCCGTCGGGATCGGCGAACGGATCCAGCCAGGTCTGCACGCGCACCCGGACATGACCGAAGGAGAAATACGCCACCACGCTGCCCAACGCGAACAGCGCCAGCCCGAGGACCACCCAACTGAACCGCTGAGTGGCCAGATAGACCACGACCAGGAACGAGGCATATAGCAAAAGCGAAGTGCCCAAGTCCTTTTCGAAGACCATCACGGCTATCGAGATCACCCACGCAGCCAGCAGCGGGGCGAGGTCGCGCGGACGGGGCAAATCCATTCCCAGCACATGCTTGCCCGCGCTGGTGAACAGTCCGCGCTTGGCGACCAGGACGGCCGAAAAAAAGATCAGCAACAGGATCTTCGAGAATTCGGCGGGCTGAATCGAGAAGCCCGGCAACCGAATCCAGATCTTCGCGCCGTTCTGCTCCGACAATGAATTCGGCAGCAGCGCCGGTATGGCCAGGATGATCAGACCGCTCAGGCCGCAGACGTAGCCGTAGCGTGCGAGTTGGCGGTGATCCTTGAGCAAGATCACCACCGCGGCGAAAGCGCCGACGCCGACCAGCGTCCAGAGGATCTGCGGGTTGGTGACGGCGCGGCCACTCCCCTCGGCCAGCCGCTCATCGAGGTCGAGCCGGTGGATCATCACCAGACCCAGGCCGTTGAGCAGCGCGACGATCGGCAGCAGCAGCGGATCCGCATACGGCGCATAGCGTCTGATCGCCAGATGCGCGGCGGCGAACACCGCCAGGAAGCCCGCGGCGTAGTCGAGCAGCGGCCAGCTGATACCGCGTTCCTGGTTGGCTTGCACGATGGCGAACGCCGCCGCGGTGATCACCGTCGCGAAACACAGCAACAGCAGCTCGGCATTGCGGCGGTTCGGCAACGAAGGTGTGACAGTGACGGGCGCCTGCGGCTGCGTCGTCATTCCGGAGTCCGGCAGTCGGTGCCCGGCTGGGGTGGCGGCGGGGAGAGCGCGGTGGCGGTGGGCGACCCGGGCATTGCCGTGGTCGGGCTCGTCGGCGGCTGTTGCGGGACTGAGGTTTCCGCGCTGGGCGCGGGTGACGCTGACGGCGCGGGCGTCTGGGTCGGCGACTGGACCCGCGCGAGTGGACACAGCGGCAGCAGCGATTCGGTGGCCAGCCGCCGCAGTTGTGCGTTCGCCTGCTCCAGTGTGCCGACCGGAAGTCCGGCGGCGACTTGCGCGCGGGCCGACTCGGCCAGATCGGAGGGCTTCATCAGGCGGCAGTCGTGGTTGGCCGCGGCAGTGCCGTAGCGGATCACCGACAGTTGATTGCGACTGTTCAGGCAGCCTTGCGAATACGGCTGGTGCAGTGGCACACCCAGGACGGACACCTGGATGCCTTGCATGATCGACACCGCGCCGCTGTAGGCGGTGACGTAGTAATAGCTGCGGATCACCGTACGGCCGATGGCCAGCCCCGCGAGCACCAGCAAGATGGCCAGCGCGACGCCGATCATCAACCGACGCCGTGAGCGCGGTGGCGGCGGATCCGTATCCATCTGCGGCGGAGCGCGTTTGGTCGCCTCTTTGCGTGGAGTGAATGCCGAAGCCCGCCCGGCGGAGGTGTTAGGCCGGGTCAACTGATCGTGAACCCCGGAGTCACCGGATACCGCCCCCGCGATGATCGGCTGGGTGGGCCCGTAGTCGTTGTCGACGACGTCGGCGACCACCACCGTGACGTTGTCGGGGCCGCCGCCGCGCAATGCCAGCTCGATCAGGCGGTCAGCGCTTTCGCTGGTGTCGGGAATTTTCAGGGCGTCCAGGATGGTCTCGTCGCTGACCGGGTCGGAAAGCCCGTCGGAGCAAAGCAGATAGCGATCGCCGAGGCGGACCTCGCGCATGGTCAGCGTGGGCTCGACCTCGTGGCCGGTGAGCGCCCGCATGATCAGCGACCGTTGCGGATGACTGTGCGCCTCTTCTTTGGTAATCCGGCCTTCGTCGACCAGGGTCTGGACGAAGGTGTCGTCCTTGGTGATCTGGGTCAGCTCCCCGTCGCGGAGCATATAGCCGCGCGAGTCGCCGATGTGCACCATCCCAATCCGGTTGCCGGCGAACAAGATTGCGGTCAGGGTGGTGCCCATACCCTCGAGGTCGGGCTCCATCTCGACCTGCGCTGCGATAGCCGAGTTGCCGGAGTGCACCGCGGCGTCGAGCTTGGCCAGCAGATCACCGCCGGGTTCGTCGTCGTCGAGGTGGGCCAGTGCGGCAATGACCAACTGGGAGGCGACTTCACCGGCGGCGTGGCCGCCCATGCCGTCGGCGAGCGCCAGCAGGCGCGCACCGGCGTACACCGAGTCTTCGTTGTTGGACCGAACCAAGCCGACATCGCTGCGCGCTGCGTAGCGTAAGACCAAAGTCACGGACGCAACTCAATCACCGTCTTGCCGACACTCACCGGCGTGCCAATGGGAACCCGTACCGCCGTCGTCACTTTCGCCCTGTCCAGGTATGTACCGTTGGTCGATCCTAGATCTTCGACGTACCATTCCGAGCCTCGCTGGGAAAGTCGCGCGTGCCGCGTCGATGCGTAGTCGTCGTTGAGCACCAACGTGGAGTCGTCGGCCCGACCGATCAGCACCGGCTGGCCGCTCAACGTGATCCGTGCGCCGGACAATGCCCCTTCGGTGACAACGAGATAGCGCGCCGCGCCTCCGCGCTGCCGCGCCGGCAACAGCGTTCCACGCAGCGTCAAACCACGCCGCACCATCACCGCGCCGGTCGGCGCGTAGATGTCGGTGCGCAGGATCCGCAAGACCGACCAGATGAACAACCAGAGCAACATCAGGAAACCGGCGCGCGTCAGTTGCAGTACGAGTCCCTGCATCCGGCGTCCTCTCCGTCCTGGTGCCGCGTGCCTCATCTGCCCGGCTATAGCAACGTCACGATACTTGGACGGCGGTCAACGCGGGCGAAGCTGGATGTCTGCGTGACCTACGTGCTCAATGGATGTGGACGACGATCTCCGAGTGTCCCAATCGGATCACGTCGCCGTCGGCCAGCTGCCATTCCTGCACCGGCGCGTTGTTGACCGTGGTGCCGTTGGTGGAGTTGAGGTCGGACAGCAGCGCAACGTGGCCGTCCCATCGAATCTCCAGGTGGCGGCGCGACACCCCGGTGTCTGGCAGCCGGAACTGTGCATCCTGGCCGCGGCCGATGACGTTGGGGCCCTCACGCAACTGATAGGTGCGCCCACTGCCGTCGTCGAGTTGCAGCGTGACCGCCGAACCCGTCGGCGAGTAGCCACTCTGGCCGTAACCGCCCTGGCCGTAGCCGCTGGACTCCGCGGGCTGGCCGTAGTCGTAGTCGTGTCCGGGCTCGGCGTAGCCGCCGCCGCTCGGAGCGGCGTACGACTGGCCGTAGTCCTGTCGGCCGTATTCAGGCTGGTGCCCGTAGTCCTGCCGTCCGTATCCAGGCCCGCCGCCGTAACCGGGGTCGTAGCCGCCGCCCTGTTCGGGGTAGGCGGCGCGGGGCTCGGGCGCGCCGTAGCCGCCACCCTGGCCGTAGCCGCTTTGGTCGGGATATCCGCCGCGCTGCTCGGGGTAGCCGCCGCGCTGGTCGTAGCCGCTTTGGTCGGGGTAGGCGGCGCGGGGCTCGGGTGCGCCGTAGCCGCCACCCTGGCCGTAGCCGCTTTGGTCGGGATATCCGCCGCGCTGCTCGGGGTAGCCGCCGCCGTGGCCGTAGCCTGCCTGGTCGGGGTAGCCGCCGCGTTGCTCGGGGTAGCCGCCGCGCTGGTCGTAGCCCCCTTGCTCGGGGTAGCCGGGACGCTGCTCGGGCGCGGCGTAGCCGCCCTGGTCCGGGTAGCCCGCGCGGGGTTGCTCGGGTGCGCCGTAGCCGCCCTGGTCGGGGTATGGGCCGCGCTGCTCGGGGTAGCCGCCGCGCGGGTCCGGCGCGGCATGCGGGTCCTCGTGCGGGGGCGCATAGGGGTCGTCGTAGTAGTCGTCGCCGGGCCGCCCCTGCCCCTGGCCACCGCCGTAGCTCGAATTGTCGGTCATCGCTGATACTCCTGGTTCTGCGTTGAACGCATGGTCTGATTGTGGCGGGGCGAGCTCGCGGGCGCTCGACCGGGACTCGACATCGGGGTTGACAGCACCGCGGGTGCGGAACTGGCCGGTGTGCAGGTTCGCCGACTGCTCGAACCGGACGACCACGTCACCATATGTTTGCCACCCCTGTTCGCCGATGTATCCGGCCACGTGCTGAGCGAAAGCGTCCGAAGTGAGGTCCGGGTCGGCGCCCACTTTCTGGTAGTCCTGCGTACCGAGCGTAATGATGTATTCGTTCGGAGCCAAAAGGCGATTGCCGGCCACCGGGCGAATTCCTTCGCCGGCCTCCCGTCGCAGCATTGCCTCGACCTCTTGCGGAACGATCGAGCCGCCGAACACACGGGCAAAAGCATCACCGACGGAGACCTCGAGTTTGCGCTCGATGCGCTGAACCAGCCCCCTCTGGCTGCTCATGTCCAACGCCTCCCCCTGTCCTTGTATCGCGCTGCGCTGCCGACCCCGTTTCGGCGTGTCGCATCACGCGTGTCGTACCGCAGCATGCTATCCGGCCCGCCCATTGCCGCGGCACCTCCAGAACTCTGAGAATCCCTTTGCAGCAGGTCAAACCGGGGCGCTGGGCGGTCCGATGCGATTTGGGGGCGTCGACCACTACAGTGATAGGCTCCACCGGTTGTTTAGGGCGAGTGGCGGAATGGCAGACGCGCTGGCTTCAGGTGCCAGTGTCCTTCGGGACGTGGGGGTTCAAGTCCCCCTTCGCCCACAAAATGCAGTTCTACGAATTCAGCGGCATAAGGTCACGGACTCGAAAGAGGCCTGACCTTTGCGTTTGTCTTGTCGCGGTGCGCTACATCGGCAGTATGGCGACGAATCGGGATCTCAGCCGCAGAGGGCCGTTCACCGGGGGGCGACGATGCCGTTGTCATACGCGTAGACGATGGCGGCGGCGCGATCCCGTAGTCGAGTTTTGCGAAGATCCGGCCGATATGGCTCTTGACTGTGACGC
The DNA here is from genome assembly GCA_963762535.1 of uncultured Actinomycetota bacterium. Taxonomy (GTDB): domain Bacteria; phylum Actinomycetota; class Actinomycetes; order Mycobacteriales; family Mycobacteriaceae; genus Mycobacterium. Next base: position 109,485 of record CAVXKX010000014.1, on the reverse strand, counting down.
CGGAAATGCTTAACTTATCCGCGATTTCGCTGTTGGAAAGACCCCTGCCGATCAACGTGAGAACATCGAGCTCGCGGGTGGTCAGTTCGGCTGTTCGGCGTTGTGTCGAGCTGGAGCGGCTTTGCGGTAGGTGGCGAGCACGCGCTCTGTCACCGCGGGGTCGAGATAGCTGTCCCCGCGGGCGACTGCCCGCACCGCGTGGATCAGCTCTTCGGCGGAGGAGTCCTTCAGTACGAATCCGGCCGCACCTGCCCGTAGTGCGCCGGACAGCAGTTCGTCTTCGTTAAAGGTGGTCAATGCCAGCACCGGCGGCCCGCCGGCCAGCCTGCGGGTCGCCTCGATACCGTCGACTCGGTGCATCCGGAGATCCATGACGACTACGTCGGGCTGGTGCCCGGCTACTGCGGCGGGCACCTCGTCACCGTCCGAGCATTCCGCGGCGATGACGAATCCATCTTTGCGGCGCAGGATTCGGCGCAGCCCCGAACGCACCAGATCCTGATCGTCGACCAGCAGGACGGTGATCTCCGGCGGCCTCGGTCATGGCTTGCTCCACGCGGCGCCCAGCCGGTGTCGGTGTTGTTCAGCGGTATCTCGGCACGTACCGACCAACCGTCGGGGGTGGGTCCGGTGTCGATGGCGCCGCCGAGCAACTCGACGCGCTGACGCATGCCGCGCAGGCCGCGTCCCTCTGCGAACCGGTGATGGCGTGCGGCGGCGGGCAGCAGGTTGCTGACCACTAGTCGTGCCGACGTTGGTGAAATGGTTAGCATTGCAGTCGATTTCGAGTCAGGCATGTGTTTGGCGATGTTGGCCAGCGATTCCTGTGTGATGCGGTACAACGCGAGACCGACTGCCGCGGAAACCCGGTCGGTGCACCGTCGACGCGCAGAGTGACGTCGAGACCGGCCTGCTGGAAATCCCCGATGAGGGTGGCGATGTCGTCGAGGCCAGGTGCGGGCGCGATGTGTGGGGATTCAGTGGGCCCGCCGTCGAGGAATCCGACCGTGCGACGGATGTCGGCCATCGCCTGTCGGCCGAGGCGCTCGGCTTGTTCGAGTGCATCGACGGCATCGTCGATGTCGCGTTCCTGCTGTAGTACGCGGCGCGCCCCGGTGAGATGCAGCAGGGTGATGCTCAGCGAGTGGGCGATGACGTCGTGAACTTCACGGGCGATGCGCCGGCGCTCGTCGGCCGCGGCGTGATGGCCAACGCCTGCTGCGCGTGGATCGTTTCGGCGAGTAGCGCGCGCTGGGTACGCATGAGATAGCCGATCAGCCAGCCGACTGAGACGCAACCCAGGTAGAGCACCAGTGAGTCGATGCGGTGCAGGGCAGCCGCGGTGACCAGCAGGGCGATCGCCGAGATGGTGGCCAGCAAGCTTCCCACCGAGGTCAACGTGCCGACCGCGCCGACCATCAAGACCAGCAATGTCGGAGCGAAATCGGCGTGAACCGGCGTCGACGTGGCGAACAGCATCATCCCCGTGGTCACTGACCAGGCCGCCCACAGCGCAGCGGGGCTAACTTTCATGTCGAGATGACGAAGGTCAGCGCGGGTAAGAGGGCGATGAGGAACGCAACCAGCTCGACCGGCAAGTCGCCGGTGGGTCGCTGAAGTGTGGCGATGACGCCGCCGACGATCAGGATGGCATCGAGGATTAATAGAACCGACCAGGTGATCCCCATCGGGATCTGCTCGCTACGTTTGCGGACCAGTGCCCGCAGGCGATCTGCTACGCCACGCACCATCATCCGATGTTAGAAGGTTCGCGACCTGCCGGCATCATGCTGCGGGTGGGCGTGACCTCCGCCCATGGTCGGATGCCAAGATCGGCCTTCGGCACGAAGCGCAGCGTTCGCTGCTTTCCTAACGTCGACGCATGACATCGACGCTGCTTCCGAGTACGCGGACCGGCGAGCGATCGGCAGATGGCGCGTGACGGCATGCGGTTGGTGTCTGCTCTGACCGGCCGGACTCGGTGCTCATCGTCGGCCTGTGGGTTCTGGCCGCCGCGGTCGCCAACGTCGCTGTTCCGCAACTCGAGCGAGTCGTCGCTCCCATGCTAGATCGTTCATGCCTCCCGACGCACCGAGCGCATTCGCCGCCGCCCGTGCCGCGCAGCTTTTCGGTCAAAAACCGAGCAATAACTTCGTTTACGTTGTGCTGGAACGGAATCAGCAATTGACGCCACGCGACCGGCAGTTCTATGACGTGTTGACAGCCGCGCTGGGCGCGGATACGCGGCACGTTAACTCGGTGACCGACCTCTGGTCGAGCCCGACACTGCCGCTGGGGCGCAGAGTTCGGATGGACATGCGGTCACTGTGATGGTGCGTTTGACCGGGATGCTGGGCACCGCACAGGCCCGCGATTCGGTCAACACCATACGCGACACCTGCATCGTCTGTCCCCACCGGCGGGCCTGGAGGTCCATGTCACCGGCCCCGGTGCCACGATCGTCGACGAGTTCACCGCGATCGACCGGCAGATGCTCGCAATCACCGCTGCCACCGTTGGTTTCATCTTGGTGTTGCTTCTTATGGTGTACCGGTCGCCGGTCGCGGCGGCGATTCCCTTGATCTCGGTCGGAGTCGCTCTGGCGTTGGCCCGGGCTGTCATCGCCGCACTCGGGCAAGCCGACCTGGTTGAAGTGTCGCTGTTTTCGGTGGCGCTTACCGCAGCTATGACGCTGGGTGCGGGTACCGACTACGCGATTTTCCTGGTCGGCCGCTATCACGAAGGCCGTCGCCGGGGTGTTGCACCGGCGCAAGCCCTCACCGCGGCGTATCGGGCCGTCGCACCGGTGGTGATCGGATCCGCGCTGACTGTGTCGGTGGCGCTGGGCTCTCTGGTGTTCGCCAAGGTCGGATCTTTTCGCAGCGCCGGGATACCCTGTGCCATCGGGGTTCTGACAACTATGGCCGCGGCACTTACCCTGACGCCGGCGCTGATGCGCCTGGCGGTTACCCGGGGGCTTCTCGAACCCCGACCATCTGTGACCGCTCGCCGGTGGCGGCGTGTCGGCGCCATCGTGGCGCGTTGGCCCGCCCCGATTCTGGTGACTGCGGGTGGGTTCACCCTGTTGGTGGCACTGCCGCTGGATGGCATCCATGTCGGCTGGAATGAACCGGCCGGCACGCCGTCCGCCACCGACTCCAACCGCGGCTATCGAAGTGCCGACCGGCATTTCGCCGCCAACGCATTGCTACCCGATGTCGTCGCCGTCAAGGCCGACCACGATCTGCGCAATCCGGCGGGCCTGATCGCCATCGAGCGCATTAGCCGCCAGATCATGGGCGTGCCCGGAGTACGCAAAGTCCAGTCGGCGAGCCGCCCCGATGGCACGGTGCCCGACCAGGCAACTCTGAGCGGTCAAGCCGGCGTGGTCGGCCACCAGTTCACGGACACGATGGATGCGCTGACCCAACGCCTGAAGCGGGTTGCTGAACTGGATAGCGGGTTGGCCCAAATGCAGGCCGCGGTTGAAAGGCTGGGTAATGGATTGCGCGGTGGCAGTGCGGCCTGGCCGACATGACGGCAGCCGCAGGCGATGTGCACACCGGCATGGACGGGCTGCAACACTCCGTCACGACGGTGTCGGGCTACCTCGATCCGCTGCGAGATTTCGTTGGGCGAACACCGGACTGTGCCGCCAATCCGTTGTGCTCCACGGTCGATCGTGTTGTCCGGCCGGTCGATGATCTCGTGCAAACCTCGGCGAAGCTTGGCGATGGCGCCGCGAAGCTGACCAGCGGATCAGACCGCCGCGGCCAAGTAATGGCGGACTTGCCGTCCAGCGTGGCCTCGATGAAAGACGGGTTGGGACAAGCGCGTTCGGCGACCCATGACTTGCTAGGCCTGACCGATACGCTCGGGCTTCAGATGCGCCAGTTGACCGACTACCTAAACGAGGTCGCCACCCAATTCCAAGGCAGTGCTGCTGGAGGCCTCTATCTGCCGCAGCGTGCGTTCGCCGATCCGCGGTACACGGCCGTCATGCGTCAGCTGATCTCGGCGGATGGCCGCGCCGCTTACCTGATGGTCTATGGCGACGGTTCGGAGTGGGGCGCCGATGGCGCCAAGCGGGCAGATCAAGTCCGCGTCGCTATCGGGCGAGGCCACCAAAGAGGGCACGCTGGTACCGGTCGAGGTCGACTTGGCGGGTGTCGGCCCAGTGACTGCCGATCTGCAGCGCTTGGTGGCCCGCGACACCACGCTGCTGGTGGCCAGCGCGTTAGTTTTGATCTTCCTGATCGTGACGGCGATGCTGGGCAGTCCGGTCGCCGGACTGGTGGTCGTGGGGACCGTCGTCACGTCGTACGCCTCGGCGTTGGGCGCCAGTGTGCTGATCTGGCAGCACCTGCTTGGTCAGGACTTGCACTGGTCAGTGGCGCCGATCGCGTTCATCTCGCTGATCGCCGTCGGCGCGGACTACAACCTGCTGCTGGCGCTGCGCATCAAGCACGAGGCGACAGCAGGCCTCAAGACCGGCATCATCCGTGCCTTCGGCGGCACCGGTGGCGTGGTGACCGTCGCCGGTGTCGTCTTCGGACTGACCATGCTGGCCCTGCTGACCAGCAGCGTCCTTAGCATCGCCCAAATCGGCACGACTATCGCGGTCGGGCTGTTGCTGGACACGCTGATCGTGCGAGCATTCGTCGTCCCGTCGATTGTCGCGTTGTTGGGGCGGTGGTTCTGGTGGCCGCGCCAATCCCCCACTCGTGCCGTCACGGCGGCGAAAACTCCTCAGCCGGCCCTGGCAGTTCTTGGCAGTCCCACGCCTCGAAGTGGCAGCACATCGACGGACATCGTAAAGCGATGAACACAAGCTCCGACCCCGAGCATTTCGTCACCAAGTTCGCCGAATTCTGGAACAAGCCATCACCACAACGGCTACCGGAACTCCTGCACCCCGACGTGGTCCTCGTCCAGCCACTGGCTCCGCGCACAGTCGGAATCGAAGCCGCACAAGCACAATTCCGTCGCTTCTCCCACTGCCTTCCCGGCTTGCGCGCCGATGTCGACCGCTGGTGCGCCAACGAGGATTTGATCTTCATCGAATTCCGGCTGCACATCCGCGTTGGAGACACCGCGATCGAATGGCCCAACGTGAACCGTCTGCAGCTGCGCGACGGCAAGGGGATCGAACGCGTCACCTACTTCGACGCCCTCGCCCTGCTGCCCACGCTGCTCCGCCATCCGTCCATCGGCTGGCGATGGTGGCGCTCCGGCAGCAACCGACAGAACCGGACTATTCGATGAGGTCGTCGACGGGAGGCCGGATGCCGTCATTGGTGAAGGCCGGCAAATGATGTGTGAAAGCGGGCAGCAGGTGGGTCGGGTCGCCTTGCCAGGGCAGCGCCCGGAGTTGCCCGATGCTGCGTCGTCCGCCGAAGGCGCGCAGCGCCTCGAAGTCAGAGAGTGCAAGGGCAAGTTCTCCTGCCGCATTGTGCGGGTCGCCGAGTTGGACGCGGCCGAGTGTCGGGGTGCTCAACTGCAACGCCGGCAGCCCTGAGTGCCGGATGAATTGGTCTCCCATCGTTGTCACGAACGCCATGGCCGCCGCGAATGCGGAATCGCCTGTGCGAGAGCCTTGTTCATTGAGCGCACCGCGGATGTCATGCTCATGGGTGAGCGTGTCGAAGACGAGCTGGCACACCGATCCTGCGAGGTGCCAAGGCGAGTGTCAAGGCCGCCGGTCCGATCGATAGCTCCCACAGATCGAGTAGGTCGTCGAGACCATGGCTGTCGAGACGGTCGACCTGCGCCCGGGCCCAGGAGTCAGTGCCCTTTGCTTCCACGTTGAGAGCGGCGACGTCTTGTGCGACTCCGGTGAGGTGGGCAACCGTCTGGCGAATGGTCCAAGCCGGGCAGGCCGGCACGAGCCGGTCGGCGATGTCGTTGCGGCCGCGAAGCAGTGCATCGATGCGCCGGTGGACGAGGTGGTAGGCCGCCACGGACTCACTGACCGGCAGGAGCTCCGGCGCTCGATTGCACTGCGCGGCAACGTAATCAGCGCGGCCGACGCTAGACGGTGTCGTCTGAGTGTGCCGGATTCATTGCGGCGTGGGCAGCTGGCTGAGACGGTTCATGGACACACCGTACCCAAGAATTAAGAAAATTAAGAGAATTATGTGGTATCAATAAGGACAACGATCATGTGAAGCAGCTCAACCGAAGTGGGAGAGTGCGATGGAATCGTTCGACGCGGTTGTGGTCGGGGCGCGCTGCGCCGGCTCGCCGCTGGCCGCGATGCTCGCTCGCCGTGGTCTGAAAGTCTGCGTCCTCGATCGGGCCCGCTTTCCCTCGGAAACGCCCTCGACGCACATGATTCAGCCCTGCGGTGTGGGCATCCTCGACGAACTCGGAGTGCTACCGGCCTTGATGGAGGCCGGCGCCGCCCCGCTGCAGGGCGCCACGATGGCCAGTGACGATGTCCGGATGTACGCCACCATCGACGGCAGCGCCGATCATCCGGTGCTGTGTATGCGACGCCTGACGCTGGATGTGTTACTGGTCGAGGCCGCCAGCGCCGCGGGAGCCGAGGTGCGTACCGGCATCCGAGTGAACGGGCTGCTGCGTGACGGGGACCGGGTGACCGGCGTGCGCACCGACAAGGGGGACATCCATGCGCGGCTGGTTGTCGGCGCTGACGGGCGACACTCGACGGTCGCCGAGGCGGTCGGCGCCCAGGAATATGACGTCACCCAGCCTGGCCGCATGGTGGCGTGGGGCTACTTCGAAGGGGTCGAACGCGAAGGCCTGGCCCGCTTCGGCCGGATGAAAGACATGGGCTACCTCGCCGGGCCCACCGATGGCGACCTGTACATGGCGGCCATCGCGCCGAACGTGGCTCGCACCGAGGAATTTCAGGCCGACCGCGACACGTTTTTCGCCAACTCGATCCGGCAGTGGCCTGAGCTCGCCGACCTGATGGCCGACGCCAAGCGGGTCGGGCCGCTGCGGGTGTTCACCAAATGGCATGGCTACTTCCGCCAATCCGCGGGTCCCGGATGGGTGCTGGTCGGCGACGCCGGCCACTTCAAAGACTTCACACCCGGCCAAGGCATCTCCGACGCACTGCGCCAAGCCCGACGACTAGCCGACCACATCGAACACGGCCTAGCCGTCGACGGCCTCGATGATGCGATGCAGCGGTGGTGGCACTGGCGCGACCAGGATGCCTACGAAATGTATTGGTACGCAGCCCGGATGGGCGCGCCCGGACCGGCCACACCATGGGCGAACAGCCTGCTCCGCGAGATCAGCTCCAGTGCCGACGCCACCCGCGCCTTCGTCCAGGTGCTCAACCACGACATACCTCCGTCGAAGCTCTACACCCCCGCCTTGGCGTTGCGGGCGACCGTCCGCGCCATCCGAGAAGAACCCAGGTACGCGCCGGCGACGGTCAAAGAATTCATTTCCGCTGCCCGACAAGGCATTCAACAAGCCCGCGGCAAAAAGCGACTAGCCGGCCGAGCCGGAACCATGAACCGGGAGGCGGATCATGCCCGATGATGACCTCACCGAAACGCCGGACAACGATCGCAGCGCAGACGAGATCGCGATCCGCGCACTCATTGAGCGCCAAATAGACAGCTGGAACGCCGCCGATCCGATGCCTACGCCCGGGCATACACCGTGGACGGGGACTGTGTGAGTTTCCTGGGCACCCACTACCGCGGCCGCGAAGCGATCGCCGCCTCCTACGAGGTGCCGCGCGCCACATCGGTTTTCAGGAGACTTCTCAGAGGCGGCGGCCTGCGATTCCAGATCACCCAGCTGCGCTTCCTGACACCGGACGTCGCGATCGTCCACGCCACCGGCGGCGTCACGAAGGGACGCGTCCCAATCGCCGAAACCTGCGAACGAACACCAGCATCGCTGTACGTACCGATGAAGGATGGCTCGTGCCGCCTCGCAAAACACAACGCGCAAGCCTGTCACGGAAATGCTGGTGAACATAGCTGACTCATGCTCGAATCAGGCATCTGGCAACGGCCGCGAGCCTCAGTGTTCGGCCAGGACGCCTACCCGGAACTGCATCTCAAGGCCGCCGCGCTGATGCACTCCCTCGCCCGCAATCACGCCCTGATAGACGGAAACAAGCGACTCGCGTGGACAGCGTGCAGGACATTCCTGGCCATCAACGACTGCGTGGATCAGCGCCCCTGAAGACGATCGCTTCCGCTTCGTCATCAACGTCGCGACCGGTGAGATAGCTGAGCTCGAGCAGATCGCCGAGCAACTCCGCACATGGAGCCACCGGGAAGGGTGACGTGGGCGGGCACAATTGGGGCCGCCGCCGCGTTGCGATAGGAATGAAGATTCGCTTCGGAATCAGCCTGGGCACAAACACACCGCACGACCAGCTGGCAGCCACCGTCGACCACTTGGAGAGCAGCGGCGTGGACTCGCTGTGGTTTTCCGAATTGGTCTATTCGCCGGCCGTCGATCCGATGGTCGGTATGGCATATGCGTTGGCGCGGACTGAGCGGTTGAAGGTGGGTACGTCGGTGGCGGTGCTGCCGGGGCGGCACCCGGTTTTGGTGGCCAAGCAGTTGGCGTCGCTGGCCGCGCTGGCCCCGAAGCGGGTTCTGCCGGTGTTCGGACTGCGCTCGGCGATTGCGGCCGAGCGGGAAATCTTCACCGTTCCCGATGGTGAGCGCGCTGCGGTGTTTGACGAGTCGCTGCGGGTGCTGCGTGCGGCATTGGTCGACGAGTCGGCGAGCTACAGCGGCCGGTATTTCACGGTGACCGCGGCGGCGGTTATGCCGCGGCCCGATCCCCCGCTGGACATCTGGCTGGGTGGTTCGGCGCCGGCGGCGTTCCGTCGGATCGGCACGCTGGCCGACGGCTGGCTGGGCAGCTTCCTGACCCCCGAGGAGGCGCGAGCCGGACGCGAGGCGATCGAGCGGGCCGCCGCGGAGGCGGGCCGGCAGATCGAGCCCGATCACTTCGGCATCTCGCTGGCCGTCGCCGGCGGAGAGCTGCCGCCAGAGTTGGCCGCCGCGGTGCGCCACCGCCGCCCCGACGTCGATCCCGCCGACCTGGTCGCCGCCGACTGGGATCAGCTGCACCGTCAACTCGACGGCTACGTGGCTGCCGGTTTGACGAAATTCGTTATCCGCCAAGCAGATAACGGGCCGGCGGAAGTATTCATCGACCGCTTCGCCGCCGAGTTGTCCGGGCGGCAGAACTGATCAGAGCGTGTCGACCCAGCGCATAATTTCTGGGCTGGGTTTGTCGGTGACGTCGTTGAACTCTGGGTGCTTCTTGATGAAATCGGCGACCGTCGGACACACCGGGACGACGCGCTTGCCCTCAGCGCGGGTGGCCTCCAGCGCTTCCTTGATCCCAATGCTGGCCAGGCCCCGTCCACCGAACTGTTCGTCGACCTCGGTGTGGTAAAAAACCCGCTGGTTGTCGCGGTCGGCAAAGGCCACCAGCCCAACGTTCTCGCCATCGACGGCGATGGTGTATTTCCCGTCGGCGGGGCTGACAGTGGCTTCGGCACCAGTCTTGTCGGTAGGCATAGCTCCTCATTTCCTGGGGGGTCGCAGCATTTGCATGGCCAGGCGCATCACCGGGTCGGGGACCCGGTCCTTGGCCGCCAGGGCCGCATCGGCAACACGTCCGCGAAGTTGCGTGCCGCGGCCGAACACCCGGTTCAACGGCCCACCGGACGGCTCGAGTTCGACATGCAGCGGTGGCGCGCCCTCGTTGTGGCCCAGCGCGGTGGAGATGACGATTCGCTGGATTTCGCTGGTGCCCTCGAAGATGGTGTACAGCTTGGCATCCCGATACCACTTCTCGACCGGATGGTCGTTGATGTAGCCCCAACCGCCGAGCGTCTGGATGGCTCGCTCGGTCGCTCGCACCGCGACCTCGCTGGCCGCCATCTTCGACATCGAGCCCTCGCCACGCTCGAACGCGATTCCCTGCGCGGCCATCCACGACGCCCGCCAGGTCAGCAGCCGTGCGGCATCGATCTGGGTGGCGATCTCGGCGAGCGGAAAGGCGATGCCCTGATTGTCCATGATCGGCCCACCGAATGCCTCCCGCTGGGTGGCGTAGGTGGTGGCGTATTCCAGTGCTGCCCTTGCGATGCCGATCGCCTGCGCGGCGACCATCGGGCGGGTCTGCTCGAAGGTGCCCAATGTGGCTGAACCGGAACGCTTTCCGCCGGCCACCACCTCACGCGCCTTGGCCAGTTTGTGCTCGAGCTTCTCTTGCCCGCCAAGGAGGTTTGCTTCCGGAACTCGCACGCCGTTGAATTTCAGCTCCGCGGTGTGCGACGCGCGGCAGCCGAGCTTGTCGAGCTTGCGCACCAGCTCCAGGCCCGGTGTGCCACCCGGGACGATAAACAACGCCTGGCCGCGGTGACCGAGTTCTTGGTCGACGACCGCGTTGACGACATGCACGTCGGCGATGCCGCCGTTGCCGATCCACATCTTGTGGCCGTCGATGATCCAGTCGCTGCCGTCGCGGCGGGCCGTGGTCCGCAGATTGCGGACGTCGCTGCCGCCTTCGGGTTCGGAGATCGCCAGCGCCGCGAGCTTGAGGTCCCCCGGTTCGCCGAAGCATTGCGGCGCCCACTCCAGCATCTGCTCGGGAGAGGCGGCCTGCCCGATCGCCGAGAGCGCCAGCGCCGGCATGACAATGGCCAAACCGATTCCGGCGCAACCCCAGAACAGCTCTTCCATGAACATCGGCAACGACAGCCCACTCGGGTCGCCGATGAGGTCGCGGTAGAACAGTGGGCTGTAGAAGCCGCGCCGGGCGGCCTCTTCCAGCACCGGCCACGGGAACTCTTGTTTCTGGTCGTAATCCAGCGCGACGGGGCGGATGACCGATTCGGCGAACTCGTGCGCGCGACGGGCCAGATCGTGCTGCGCGGCGGTCGGCGTCAGGTCGAAGGTCATAGGGCAAGGTCTTCCGGTTGGCTGACCTTGTATCTACCCCATGGCGACGGATTCAATCCCGCTGCGATACCGGCAGTGTCAGGCCGCCGACCGTGGCCCGACCTGGTCGATCGCGGGCGCAGCAGAAATTGGTGCGCGAGGGTTATGCGGATGCGTTATAGCCTCAAACACATGACCACGCTTCAGGTCGACCCAGGCGCGCTACGCGGCGCCGCCGGTGCCCTCGCCGGGGACGGTCACGATATCGGGACACAGAGTCTCACCCAGTCGTTGGGTAGTGCCGCGCACGGCATGGCGGGCTTGCAGACCGGTCCAGCATGCATGCGCGCGGCGACCGCGTTTGACGGCGAGTTCACGCGGCTGGGCGCGCAACTGGCCGCTGTGGCACAGAACCTCCGGAAGGCCGCCGACAGCTATGAGGCCACCGATGCCGGGGCTGGACAGAACGTCAAGAATGCGGGCAACGCCTTCGGGTAGTAGCTCTCGAGTCGGCTTATGCACGTGGCTTCTGATCACTGACCACTATCCGCGGACTTCGTCGGTGACCTCAAAGGGACCGGTGTGGCCGTGGTGGTCGTTCATGTTGCGGCATTCGCCGAACACCTGGACTTCGGCGCGCTCTGGGTAGTTGCCCGGGCCTACAATCACCATCACGTGGCCCTTGTGGGCGAGTTCGCCGAACGGGCGCTGGCCCTGCGGGGCGCCCGGAGCCCAGCCCGGTTGTTTGGCGGCGGAGGTGGCTATCTGCTTGCTCAGTGTCTGCGAATCGACACCCGGTGGTACAACGACCGCGACGTCGACCCGGCCGCGGTAAGGCGGATCGCCCTGGTCGTTGCAGGACTCCCACTCGAAGGTCGCGTACGTAATGTTCAGGTCGGCGGCTTTGACGACTTCCCGCGCCGGGCCGATAACTTGCGTGCGGGCTTGATCGTCGGAGAGCGGCTGCGCAGCGGGGCCTTGGGCCTTGGGCTGGGAGGGCACCATAATCGAACATCCTCCTAAAACTGTTGAGACGCAAAAGATTACGATGCTGAGCGGCACCAGCCAGCGCATTTTAGAAGCCATGGTCGTCACTCACCGAGCTGCCGGGACGGTCCCATTCGGGATCGTGAATAACGGGGACGGTTGTATCACCGGTCGGCAACGTTACGTCTCCGATTCCCGGGACGTGCACCACCGGTGGTTTGAGCACCGTCTGGTCAGTTCTCGCGCCAGCCAGCAGCCCGTCGCCGGCCAGGTTGGGTGCATGCCCGGACACGATGTCGGTGATGCTGCGCAAAGATTCGCTACCCATCGCGTAGTAGTGCGAATGATCAGCCGGGGTCAGCCCTTCAGAGCCGGGAACTTCCGCGCGGAAACGCACGGCGCCGAAACCTTCGTGCGCCGGGTCGGCACCCAGTCCCGCTGATGATCCGACCAGATCGCCCAGCGAATGGTTGATGGCATTGGGTAGCCCTGGCCCGGCCTCCCCTAACCACCCGACCGGGTCGGTCGAGGCGTCACCGACGAAAACATGCCCGGGCGGAAGTCCGAAGCTGGCTGCAGAGGTCGCCACGTCTGTGCCGGGACAACCGAGCAGGACCGCATCGTCGGCCTTCATGTGGCTGTTCGCGAAGGCATCCGCCACCGTCGTCGACCCGTACGAGTGGCCGATCACCGTGACATGCTGAGGAACGCCGGCATCGTGCGTGACGCCGAGGCTGTTGACATCCCATGCCAGGAGATCACCGCCGGCACGCGCCAATCCCGGATTGGCGATGTTGGGGTCGGTAAAGCTTTCGGGAGTGTCGTAACCCATCCAGGCGATCATCGCGGTCGGGTGTGCCGGATCGGCCGTCTTGGACTGGTCGAAGAGATTTCTCGCATCGTTGTGCCCGTCAGAGAGCCAGGCGTCTTTCACGCTGCTGCCGGTACCGGGGACGATCACCGCAGTGTTCGGTGATTTGTCCGGGTTACCGATCGCAATAGCCGCTTTGCCGCGGCCGTTGAACGCCGTGGGGTCGTATGCCCACAGCATCGTGGGTCGCAAGTTCCGCTCTAGCCGTTCTTGCGGACTGATGTCGCTGTACCGACGGTGATCTTGACTGGTGTCGATGCCCAAGTCGTGCAGCAAACCCTCCTGGGTTTTTTGCGCGTTGTGATACCGGCTGATGTCGTCTGCCGACAAGCCGTAACGGCCGGGATCGTTGACAACGTTGTCGACAGACACCCCGTGCTGGCGGGCCGTGTTCTCGACTCGGTTGAGGTCATCGTCCATCACCTTGACGTTGACCTGGTCGCGCACATCGGCCGGAATTCCGCCCAAGTTCCCAAGCAACGGCGGATGTTGAGCGATCAGCTGCTTTTTCTGCTCATCGCTGAGCGAATTCCACCACCGCTGCACATCTCCGGGGGAAGTATCCGGCGAGGGGATCTGAATCTCCTCGCCGTCGACTTTGACTGGCGTGTTCGGTATGGACGATCCGGCCGCCTCGGCGATCGCTTGACCGGTTTCCCGGTCGACGTCTTCGAATAACTGCAACAACTTCTTGAGCATCGCCGAAGCGCGGTTGGCTATGCCATTGAGGAGATCGCCGATCAGCCACTGGTGCGGTGTCACGGCGCCGTCGTCGGCAACCGAGAAACCCAGTTGGCTGAGCAACGACACGTATTCGAGGATCGTGCGACGGAGATCCTTGAGCTGGTCGCCGCCGTTCCGCAATGCCGACCGCAACTCCTGCAGTCTTACAGCGACGCGCTCCTGCAGCCCGATCTGCTGAAGAATCTGCCCGATTGCGGCGGCGGCCGCGGGCCCGGTCCAATGCTGTTGCAACGACATCGCGGTCTCGCGCTCGCCGGCGATGGTCGTCTCGAGTTCGGCTTGTTTGCGGCCGGTGTCGTCGGCAGCGTCGAGCAGCGTGTTCGGCTGAGAGGCCCGTACCGCCGATACCGAAACCGCCACGCGTCCTTCCCCTGTTTGACCACCTCTGATGCTGCCATAGCTGCGCTGCACCCTCATGCACGAAAATGCGGGATTACTTGCTCAGGTATCTCCAGCATGATCGGGGCTGCGGCCATATCTCGCTGGCCACCGTGCTGTTGAAACGATCAACGCGGCCGCGATCGTCGCCCGAAAAACTCGAACGTCAACGACGTACCCACGGATGCTGGTCGAGCATCTGGCTGATCATCGCGACCACCTCTTTATCTGGACTCTGTTCATCCTGAGCCAACCTGTCGGTCGCCGCCGCGATGCGCTGCAAAAATCCGCTGTAGGCATCCGCGGCGTCGCGCGCATAGCTGTTGGCCAGCTGCGTCTGCCAAGGTTCGCGGTAGCGCGAGGACAGGATGTGCAGCTGCTGCGAGAGATCCCCGGCCTGTTGTTGCACCGCTCGGAGCAGGCCGCGGGCTTGCTCGCCGCGTACCGGGTACTGAACCCCGTCGGGGCCACTGTTTTGTAAGAGCTGCCAACACAATTCGTCGACCTGGCGTATCACCGCGAGGGTGTCTTCGATGGGTCCGGTGTCGGCGCGGATTTCCTCTGGCGGGGCAGGAATGCTCAGCGATTGGGGCGCAACATCTTCGGCGGGGCCCCAGTGCGGCATTGGAGCGAAGACATCCGCGGTTTCGGAGCTGAGCCGCTGCGCTTCGGTCTGCGCCCAATCGATGGCTTCTTGAGCGACCTGCCTGGCCCGGGCGATCTCTACGCGCGCCCGTTCCCAGGCCTGGGAGATAGCGTCCTGCGCCTCCTGGCGCGCGCGGGCGGCCTCGGCTTCGGCTGCGGCGACAGCTTCCTCGGCCCGCTCCGTGCGCCTTGATTACCGCCGCCTCCGCCTCTTCGCGCACCCGGCCAACTTGCGCATCGGCAGCTGCGCGGGCGTCGGCGATCTCTCCGCTGGCTTTCCCCTTCGCCTCAGCGACGGCCGCGGCCGAATCGGCGCGTACGCGGTCGAGTTCACTGCGTGCTTCCTGCGTCTGGTGCTCGGCCGTCTGGCGCTCTGCAACGCGCTCCGACTTCCGTTGCTCGGCGCGGGCGTCTGCAGCACGGACCTGTTCGGCCGCCGCAGCGAGCTCCGCGGCAGCGTCGGCACCGGCTTTCTCGATCTGGTCGCGTAATTGCTCGACAGCCTTTTCGGCGGCCGCGCGTTCCCGAGTGCGCTCGGCTGCCCGCTGCTCGGCGCGCATCTCGGCAGCACTGAGTTGCTCTCGTGCTGCGGCGATTTCAGCGCTAGTGTCAGCGAGGGTCTGCGCGAGTTCACTGCGGAGCTCTTCGATGACACGCTGGTCTGCAGCACGATCAGCAGCACGCTGTTGGTCTTTTCGAGCCGACTCGGCCTCGATCTCGCGGGCCCGCTCGCGGGCCGCGATAGCCTCGTTCACCGCGCGAGTCGCTTCGTCACGCGCCAGCGCGGCAGCGGAGTGTGCGTCGGCTTGATCCTGCTGCGCCGCAAGCGCAACGTGTTCGGCAGTCACGCGTAGTTGATCAGCTTGGACCAAGCGCATTGCGGCAGAGAGCCGCCGTTGGCCGGGGCCGTGTTCGGCGCGGTGGTCGATGAGTTGTTGTTCGCTCATCCGCGCGACTGCGGCTACCTCGGCCGGCGGTGTCAAGCCGAGTTCGTCGTAGGCGGCAGCGGCGACTTGGGCCGCGCGTTTGGCCAGCGACGCCCAATCGCCGGACGTGAGATCTTCGATGCGCTGATAGGTGGTGGTCATCAGCGACGCCGGCGTCCAGAGCGACTTGCCGGGCTAGCCGCCGCGGGACCGGATTCCAATGCAGATTCGGAGACCTGGTCGGCAATAGCGGCGCCGTCCGTCTCGGCAGCCTGGCCAGAGGCAGACGCTGGAGCCGGCGGCCGTGCCGCAGCCCGAGAGGGCCGGTTTTCCCTGCCACCGTGGGGCCCGGAGTTGAGCTGCGAGAGCGGTCCACCCTGCTGTGCTAGCACCAGCGCAAACTGGTTCAGGTATACCGCGATCGCCTTTGTCAAGGTGTCGTCGTCAAGGCGCTTCGCGTCCCGATGCAGGCCCGACAGCAGTTCCAGCGCGACCTCGGGCCCGAGGCCAAGTGTCGCGCTTTCATTCGCAGCAGGTTCGATGCCGGCGGTTTCGACCACCCATTTGAACCGTTGCTCGCATACCGCGAGATCGTTCGCGCGCTCCTTCTCGCCGCGCGACTCTTCGTACTGCCGCTCCCGCTGCTCGAGCTCCTCTCGGTGGCGTTTTGACGCTCGCCAGCCGCTGCCTAGTACGACCAACGCCAGCAGCAGGACGGCGAACAGTGCCAGCGCACCGCCGAATCCTGCTGACGTCAGGAATTCGCGGGCAGGCGGCAGCTCGAAAGCCTGAGGGATTGCCGAATAGCCCTGGGCCAGATCAACCGTTGCTGAGACCATCTTGGTTTGCTCCGCTCGCTCGACGCGCTTTTCGCCTGTGACCGTTGTGATGCCCCTGCGATTGTCCCCGATAATCGCAGCGTTCCGGACGCCAATTCCTCACCTCTACCCGCGGTGCACGCCAGCACAATAAGTGGCCACGCAGTGCTGCCATGACGACTGCACGCGACCACATGAACGGACTCGGTTCGGTGGTCATTGCAAGCGCCGTTAATTTGGAAACGATCTCGCGCGGTGTTCGTGTAGCCTCGGTGATCTTAATCGCGCATCCGGATTCGGACTCCGGCGTGCTCGCGACGGCGACTGCTACCGTTAATATGTGAGCCCAGTGGCGAGGAATTGCCGTCATCGTTGACGCAGGCCGGATCCGCGATCAGCGGCTCCTTTGCGCACCACGTTTTCGCCCCCGCCACGTTGTTTCGTGGGTTGGTTTAAGGAGTCGGCGATGAGTGACGCCGCGCAGGGTTCGCGGGTGGGGTCACACTTCGGCCACTATTACCTCACGCGACTCCTAGGCCGCGGCGGTATGGGGGAGGTCTACGAAGCCGAGGACACCGTCAAAGAGCGGTCGGTGGCGCTCAAGGTGCTGTCGCCGGTGTTGTGCCAAGATCCCGTATTTCGTGAGCGCCTCCAACGGGAGGCGCGGACTGCCGGCCGCCTCCAAGAACCCCATGTGGTGCCGGTACATGATTATGGGGAGATCGACGGCCTGCTCTTTTTGGAGATGCGCCTGATCGACGGCAAGGATTTGTCGACCTTGCTGAAGGAGTCCGGTGCGCTCTCCGCCCCAAGGGCGGTCGCCATCGTGCGCCAAGCTGCCTCAGCCCTGGACGCTGCGCACGCGGCCGGCGTGATCCACCGCGATGTGAAGCCCGAGAACATCCTCATCACTAGCGACGATTTCGCGTACCTCGTCGACTTCGGTATTGCCAGCGCTACCACCGATGAAAAATTGACATCAGTCGGCAGCGCGGTCGGAACGTGGAAATACGCAGCCCCAGAACGGTTTATCGACGCGGAAGTGACCCCCAGCATCGATGTCTACGCGCTGGCCTGCGTCTTGCACGAGTGCCTGACCGGTTCACCGCCCTACCGGGCCGACAGCGCGGGCATGTTGATCACTGCGCACCTGATGAACGAAATACCCCATCCAAGTCAGGTGCGGGCGGGCGTTCCGGCCGCGTTCGACGAAGTGATTGCGCGTGGCATGGCGAAAGACCCGGCGGAGCGCTACTCGAGCGCCGGCGAGTTGGCGCAGGCCGCCAATGACGCACTAAGCATGCAGGATCAGGATCGGGCAGAAGAAATCATGGAGCGCAGTGAGGAAGCCACATTGCCGGAGGCTGATTACGAACCAGCACCGGCGCATGAAATCGCGCTCGTGCCACACGAACAGCTGCCGCCCGCCTATCCCGGTCCGTGGCCGGGGCCTCAGCACGGCACCTACACCCGCGCAGACGGACCGCCGGTTGGGCCCGCCTACCCGCCGCCCGGAACCTGGCCGGGCCAATTCCGCCCACCGCCGCCGCCGATATCTCCGTACCGGAGACCTCCGCGCCGCAAGCCCCGGGGTCCGCTTGTCGCCGCTGCACTCGTAGCGGCCGTCATCGTCGGGGGACTGCTTTTATGGCTGGTGCCATCCGAGTCCAATCCGCCGCATGCCGCGAAACCGCCACCTATTCCTGCGCCGACCACGTCGATGCCGCCTGCGGTATCGACTCCTCCGCCCGCCGAGTCGCAGGCGCGGCTGTTCGCCTTGATACCTGCGGGTTACCCACCTGGAGCGTGCAATCCGACCGCTG
The DNA here is from genome assembly GCA_963762535.1 of uncultured Actinomycetota bacterium. Classification (GTDB taxonomy): domain Bacteria; phylum Actinomycetota; class Actinomycetes; order Mycobacteriales; family Mycobacteriaceae; genus Mycobacterium. The sequence continues at coordinate 91,386 of CAVXKX010000014.1, read as the reverse complement.
CGCCGCCGAATGCGTTCGCTCGAGTGGCATGCGCGCAGAACGTCGACCCCGATGGGCCGCCTTCTGCCGCCTACACCCTCTACCAGGATCTTGCGAGCTTGCGCGCCGCCTTCAATCACATCACGCAGACATCAACCGTCATTGAGTGTCCCGGCCGGATCCAGTCGCCGGGGCCTTGGCACCGGGTCATCTCGCCGGCTCAGATCAGCGGAATGCTCATGTGCGGGCTCCAGCACAGTTCGCCGACGGTGGTGTGGACCAACGACGCTGGTTTAATGCTCGGAAGCGTGCAGGCCGACCCGCCGGGCCCAAACTTCGATCAGCTTTACGGATGGTGGGCATCGCATTCGTGACACCGGTCTGACTGTTCGTCTGACCGCGGATGCAAAAAGGCGTCTCCACCCCCTCCGTGGACGTGATAGAAAAACAGTGGCGAAGTCCCGGCCTTCGAAATACTCGATCGCGCGAAAATGTCTTCAGCGAGTGTATTGAAGACCGCCGATTAAAAGCCGGGCACTGGGACATGAACATTGACGACACAAGGAAAGAGAACATGTTAAAGAATTCCGGCGCTGCAATAGCCTCAGCAGTAACTCTGGCCGCGGCGGGAGCTTTTTGTATCGGTAGCGCTGCGAACGCCTTCGGCGACGCGGCCGCTTCCGGCACCAACTCCTCGAGCCTGGGTTCTCCAGTGAACATCGGTGGTCAGACCTGGACCGTGAGCAACCTCAAGCAGAGTTCGGATGCCATTCCGTATCAGGCACGGGGCACTCTCTGGGAAGCGACGGCAACCGACGAAGCCGTCCAGGGGGGAGCGACCCCTATGGTGTCCAACCTGAATGCCACCAGCCCGGGTGGCCAGACCTATCGAGTCCTCTACCAGGTCGCAACGCCGCAAGGCGTCAACCCGGCGGGCCTCGTGCAAGGTCAGAAGACCACCGGAAAGATCTACTTTGACGTGACGGGCGACAACCCCACCGGTGTTGTCTACCGGGAAGCGGGGGGCCAAGACCTCGCATCCTGGGTTCAGACCACAACTCCAACGGGCGGAACCGGCGCCCACGCCTCGGCGTCCAGTACCGGCGTGCCATCAGCTTCCTCGCCCTTCAACAAGCCGGCGGCTCCCGCAGGCAACGCGACTGGGACGCCCGCCGCCGCAGCCAGGGCACCCCGATTCCGGCCGGCAGTCAAGGGACACCGACTTCCGGCGGAACCCCGGCCCCGTCGTCCGCCGGCAGCGCCGGGGCGCCGGTTCCTGCGGGTGCGCCGGCCCCCGCGAACAGCCCAGGAGCGCCTGCTCCGGCCGCCGTGCCGAATGCGCCAGCACCTGCTGGCAGTCCCGATGCAGGTGTGCCGGGTGCCCCCGCTCCGGCTGCGGTACCGGATGCGCCTAATCCGGCTGCGGTGCCGGGCGGACCTGCTCCCGCGAATGGCCCCGAAGCCTCCGCACCGGCCGCTGGAAGCCAAGGGACGCCAGCTTCGGCTGGCAGCCCTATTGCGCCTGCCCCCGCGCCTGCGAACCCAGCAGTGTCGGCGCCGAGCGATTCAACGGCGACGGGACAGAACCAGGGGGGATCGACCCCCTGAGCAGGCCCGCATAGATGCAGAGGAGGCCGGCGTGAAATTCACGCCGGCCTTTCTGTTTGCTAGTCATTGCTCCCGCCAGTGAATGTCGGCGTTGTGCCCTGACTTACCAGGTCATTTTCACCCGCGCGCAAGCCCCGAGCGCCTTTGGGGGTGCCAGCTCTCAGGCGTAGACCAATTCCGGTCTACGAGCCCGAACGGCGTAGCCGTTGCGCTCTGCTAGCGAACGCAGTTGGCGGAGCGCGAATGTGCGCGCGCGACCGGAGTCGGGAACCACGACCCCGGCCCACAGGCCCTCAATACCGGGCAGTTCGCAGGCTTCTCGAGCACACAACCATCGGCGTGGGCATGCACGGCAAATCGCTTTCGCCGCGTCGTCAGCAGCGGTCGCCCACCTTTCCGGGTCCTGGGTGCAGACACCCAGTGGCAATTCGCAGACAGCGGCGGTTGCACCCATGTTCACGTTCCTTCGATAGGCGGGTCTGGCACGGTTACGGCCTAAGTAAAGCGGAACGATAGACCAGAAACCGTAGCAACGCAACAGGTAGCGTTATAGAGGTCCTAGGCCCGGGCGGGCCGATGACAAGCAACAAGCGTCTGAACTGCGCGAAGACCGCGCAGAAGACAGCGTCGGTGCAGTTCCTTAGGGCGCAACGCTATCGTTGGAGACGCCGTAGCCACATAGAAACGTAGCGGCGGCCGTAGCGTTCCGCATCGGTAAAGGTTAAGATTCGATGCGATCCCCCCGATTCAGACCCTGAACTGCGTAACGGCTGCGGCCGGTTATCGGCATAGCGAGCGTGGCTCGGCGCGAATACCCAGCGACATAGGAGGTCACCGGGCACCGTGCAGACCGACGATCGGCAAGAGTCGCCTCCGCTGAAGATTCTCGGCGCCGCGAGTACCTGGCGGGACGACGACCTGGATCTTGGTGTGGTCCGCGCGGGCGCAGCCGCAGCCGCACGGCGTCGTGAACTTGATATCAGTCAACGGAGCCTAGCCGCGGATGGAGTCATCAACGCGGGCGCCCTGATTGCGTTCGAAAAGGGGCGAAGTTGGCCCCGTGGCAGTACTCGAGCCAAGCTCGAGGAGATCCTGCGGTGGCCCCCGGGCACCATTGCTCGCATCCGCGAAGGCGGCACCCGCCCGAGCGAAGACGTCACCGAAATCCTGCCGGCAGCCGATCAACTGCCCTTGATCGCGCAGGCCGTCATCGCGGCCGCCGGCAGCTGTACTCGAGCGCTGGCAGCGCTGCCATCGGCCGAGGACCCGGGATTCACCCGAGCGGCGGAACCGATCCTGGAGGATTTGCGGCGTGTCGAAGCCGTCGCCATCCGAGCCACGCAGATCGGAAAGGTCAGCCTGCCGCTGATCAAGGCGCTGAGCACGGTACGCCACCACTACGAAGAGCTGATGTTGCTTTGCGCTAAGGCGCCCCAGGCCACCCTCGGTCAGCGGCTCTACGCTGCCCGACGCCGCGCCAACCTGTCGATACCAGAAACCGCGCAGGCGGCCGGTGTCGCGGAGGACGCTATTTCACGCGTGGAGGCAGAAGATGCCGTGCCAGGAGCCACAGCCTCAGCGATAGAGTTGCTGATCGAGCAGATCAGTTGGCGTTGATACCCCGGAAAATTCGTGCACGTCGGGGAGTTGGCCGACTGATACGCTCGCTCTGCAGATAGGCAAGATGGAATGTCGGCAATGGAGCTGATCTGCTACGCGCAAAAAACACGAAAAGGCGCTGCCCGAGGGACTGCTCGATTGTCACCGGAATCGCTGAGCGCACGCGCGCGGGATATCTGCAATCCGTCGTTTCCATCTGGCGATCACGCAGTATTTTAGGACCCAACAAGCCAATAGAGGTTCTGCCGGAGCGGCACAGCGGCAAGCGTCCGGGCGGTAACTGACCGAAAGATGCACCTGGGGTAGACGATGTCGAGTCCATACAGCGTTGCCGACGTCGATGACGTCGTGGCCGTCGAGGTGACTATCGACGGCATGCTGGTGATCGCCGATCGGCTCGGGCTGACAGACTTCCCGATCGCACTGGCGATCCGCCCCAACATCCCACAGCTGGAATTGCGCGACCTGGTCTGGGATCAGGTCCGTCGGGATCTCGCCGATCAGGGTGTGGTCGACATTTACGGCGCCCCGCACCCAATGGTGGCGGCGATGGTCGAGACCCTCAGCAGGGCGGACCGTGTGCTCGAAGGCCGATGGTGGCGTCGCGACGTCGACGGCGGCAGGATGGTTCGATTCGTGGTGTGCCGCAAAGGTGATCGTCACGTGGTCGCCGCCCGTGACGGCGAAATGCTGGTCGTGCAGTGGGTGGCACCGCAGGTGGGTCTGGCCGGAATGGTGACCACCGTGCTCGGGCCCGCCACCGCCGCCGAGGTCGAACCGCTCACCGGCGTCGCAAGCAAGCTAGCCGAGTGCAAAACCGCCACTCAGATTGCGCAGTACGGTGTCGCACCGGCGTCAGCGCGGATTTATTCTGAGATCATCGCCAACCCGACGAGTTGGGTGGAAATCACTGCCAGCGAACGGCATCCGGGGGGCACGATCACCACCACCGAGTTGGCTGCCGGCGTCGCCGACGCACCCCAGGGCAGGCTGGTATCGATTCCGCGCCGGGTGAACGGTGAACTCTACGGCAGCTTCCTTCCGGGAACACCGGAAAATCTTCAGCGTGCTCTCGTGGGCCTGGTGGAGTTCCTGCCGTCGGGTACCTGGTTTGAGCAAACCGACACCGAGTACCACCGATAGAGTCAGGAAAGACGCCATGGCAGACGGCTTTTCGCCATTCGCGCCCGAGGACGACGATGACGGCGACCTCGCCGCCCTGGATTTCTACACCGCCGAAGACGACGATGAAAGTTCAGGCCTCGACGCCTTCGAGGACTATCTCGCGCCTGCCCGGGCGGACGTAGTCAGAGCCGCGGGCCAGCCGGCGGACAGTGAGGTTGTCGACCACGAGGAGGGGGCTGTCGTCTTTACTGTCACCAATCCGCCCGGCACAGTGTCGGTTTCGGCGTATATGGACGGACGCGTGGAGCGGATCGGCCTCACCGGCAAAGTCAACATGTCCGAGTCGCAAATCGCGGATGAAGTCCTTTTCGTAGCGGACCTAGCCCGCCAGAAGGCGCGGTCGGCTCAGCATGCAACCATGCTGGCGGAGATGCGGGCGCTGGGGCACGACAATGCTTCCATCCGCGACTTCCTCGCCCGCGAATTGCATCTTCCGTCACCGGAAGAAGCGGCCGCCGCCGCAGCACGATCGTTCGCCGTCCGGTATGCAGGTCATCATGACTGAACATCTGGGCAACCTGTTCGGCACAGCGGTGAACATGCTGTCGATGTCTCCCGGGCGATCGCTGGAGTTGTTCACTGAGATCACTAACTACGACGAGGCTGCCTGCGACGCGTGGATCGGCCGGATCAGATGTGGCGATACAGACCGGGTTACGTTGTTCCGCGCTTGGTATTCGCGGCGCAACTTCGGGCAATTGGCGGGATTGGCAGACATGTCCATGGTCAGTCTGGACGCCCGGATTCCCATCGGCGGTCTATATGGTGACATCACCTATCCCATCAACTCGCCATTCGCCATTACCCTCGGCTTCGCGGTAAACGAAGCGACCGAAGGAAATTACGCCGATGCCATGGACGCTTTGGAAGAGGCTCCGGCGCGCGGTGCGGAGCACCTGGTGTCCTGGGTCAAGGGGGTGATCTACGGCGCTTCGGAACGCTGGACAGATGTCATCGACGAAGTGAAGCAAGCTCCGGATTGGACGGACAAGTTCTTGGCGGCGGCGGCAGGGGTAGCTCACGGTGTCGCCGCGGCGAACCTGGGACTGTTCACCGAAGCCGAGCGACGGCTTACCGAATCCAACGACACGCCTGCCGGCCAGGCCTGTGGGCGCACCATAGCCTGGTACCTCGCGATGGCGCGGCGGAACCAGGGCAATGAAGAGGGCGCGCTTCCGCTGCTGGAATGGTTACAGGCGAACTTCCCAGAGCCCAAAGTTGCTGCCGCGCTGAAGAATCCCGCATATCGTCTGGTTCCCACGAGTGCCGAGAATATCCAGGCGCGCACGGATCCGTGGGACCCCGCCAGCGCCGTCGCGGACACGTCTGGACAAGAGAAGTTGCTGGCCGAAGCGCAAGCGGAGCTGGACCGCCAGATCGGTCTCACCCGCGTCAAAGAGCAGATTGAAAGGTACCGCGCCGCGACACAAATGGCGAAAGTGCGTGCCGCCAAAGGGATGAAGGTCGCACAAGCGAGCAAGCACATGATCTTCGCCGGCCCACCCGGTACCGGCAAGACAACCATCGCGCGAGTCGTGGCCAACATATTGGCAGGTTTGGGCGTGATCGCCGAGCCGAAACTTGTCGAGACCTCCCGCAAAGACTTCGTCGCTGAATATGAGGGCCAGTCGGCAGTCAAGACGGCGAAGACGATCGATCGGGCAGTCGGCGGAGTGCTGTTCATCGATGAGGCTTACACGCTGGTGCAGGAGAGAGATGGGCGCGCAGACCCTTTCGGTACGGAGGCACTGGACACATTGCTGGCGCGAATGGAAAACGACCGCGACCGCCTGGTCGTGATCATCGCGGGCTACAGCTCCGACATCGACCGACTGCTGGAAGCCAACGACGGCCTGCGGTCGCGCTTTTCGACCAGGATCGAATTCGATTCGTATTCTCCTGAGGAGATTCTCGAGATCGCGAAAGTCATTGCTGCCGCGAATGACTCGACAATGAGCCCGGATGCGGCGGGGCACCTTCTGGAGGCGGCGAAGCTGCTCAGTCAACGCTCGATTGGAGACAAACCCGCGCTGGACGTCGCCGGCAACGGCCGCTACGCACGCCAATTGGTCGAGTCTGCTGAGCAATACCGAGACATGCGCTTGGCGCAGTCGATCAACATTGAGGATCTCGACGTCGACCGGTTGCAGGGAATCAATGACCACGATATGGCGGAGGCGATTGCAGCCGTGCATGGACGACTGAATATCGGCGTATAACCAATGGCAGGATTCCGGCTCACTACCAAAGTCCAAGTCAGCGGCTGGCGTTTCCTGTTGCGTCGCGTCGAGCACGCCGTCGTACGTCGTGACACCCGCATGTTCGACGACCCGCTGGCCTTCTACAGTCGATCGGTCGGAGTCGGAATTCTGCTGGCGGTGGTGGTCTGCCTTGGCGCCGGTTTGTTGGCGTACTTCAAACCCCTGGGCCGGCGCAGCGGTGACAACCTACTTGTCGACCGAACGACCAACCAGCTCTACGTCGTGATGCCAAATACAGGCGAGTTGCACCCGGTCTACAACTTGACGTCCGCGCGGCTGGTGCTCGGTAACGCGGGGAACCCTTCGGCAGTCAAATCGCAAGAACTGAACCGGATGCCAAAGGGGCAGCGGATCGGAATACCGGGCGCGCCCTACGCCACTCCCGTCTCTGCCGACGTCGTGTCGAGCTGGGCCTTGTGTGACACCGTCGCGAACCCGGCCAGCGTCGCTCCAACCGTCGAAACATCGATCATTGCAATGCCTTTGGCTACCGATCCTTCGATCGGTCCGATGCAGCCGAATCAAGCGCTCCTGGCGTCCTATCAGGGTAAGGAGTGGGTGATCACCAAAAGTGGCCGGCACGGCATCGACCTGATGGACCGCGCTGTTGCCTCGTCGGTGGGAATTCCGGTAACTGCGAAGCCGACGCCGATCTCGGAGGGCGTATACAACGCGGTGCCCGACGTTGGAGGGTGGCAGTTGCCGCCGGTACCCGCGGCGGGCACGCCCAACTCGGTCGGACTTGCGCCCAGTCTGGTCATTGGCTCGGTGTTCCAGACGCAGAGCGAGGGCGGTCCGCAGGCTTACGTAGTACTACCCGACGGGGTTGCCCGGGTGAACGCGACGACGGCGGCGGCGCTACGCGCGACCAACTCATATGGGCTGGTCTCCCCGCCGTTGGTCGAGTCGAGCGTTGTCGCCAAGGTCGCGGAACGGGTGTACGCATCGCCGCTGCCGGATCAGGCTGTCGCGATCGTCGCCCGACAGGACGCACCCACCTTGTGCTGGTCATGGGAACGCGAGCCCGGCGATCAGGCGCCGAAGACGGTGGTACTCAGCGGCCGCCACCTGCCGCTACCCGCCGCCGCGATGAACACCGGCATCAAACAGATCGCGGGAACGGCAACGGTTTACACCGACGGCGGAAAATTCATTCAGCTCCAGTCGCCGGATCCAAAGCATGGAGAAGCGCTCTACTACGTGGACCCGCAGGGAGTTCGGTATGGGATACCGGATCAGCAGACCGCCAAGACGCTCGGGCTGACATCACCTCAGAACGCGCCCTGGGCGGTCGTCCGATTGCTCGTGGACGGCCCGGTGCTGTCCAAGTCGGCGGCATTGTTGGCGCACGACACGTTGCCACCGGATCCTAAACCTCAGAAACTCGACGCCGGGGAGAGCTGATGACGACCAAGAAGTTCACTCCGACGGTCAAGCGCGGACCCCGGTTGACGCCTGGGGAAATCAGCGTTACTCCACCAGAAGATCTCGGTGTCGAGATCCCAGCGTCCGGGGTGCAGAAGGTGCTGCCGTACGTAATGGCCGGCGGGATGCTCGGAATGATCGCGATCATGGTTTTCACCGGGGTCAGGCAGCTGTCTCCATACATGTTGATGATGCCGCTGATGATGATCATGGCAACGGTCGGCTTTATGGCCGGTGGTGGCCCGGGTGGTAAGAAGGTCCCAGAAATCAACGCTGACCGTAAGGAGTACCTACGGTACCTGGCGGGACTGCGGGCACGAGTCACGTCATCGGCCAGCGCGCAGGTAACGTTCTTCGGCTACCACGCCCCGCATCCCGACGACCTGCTCTCGCTGATCGGTACGCAACGCCAATGGTCCCGCCCGGCCAACGCAGATTTCTTCGCGGCGGTCCGTATCGGACTCGGCTCGGAACCGGCGGTCGACCGGCTGTTAAAGCCGGCGCTCGGCGGAGAACTGGCGGGCCCGGACGCTGCACCGCAGCCGCATCTGGAGCCGGTGAGCCACATGTGGGTGTTGAAATTTCTTCGCACCCACGGTCTCATTCATGACTGCCCGAAACTGGTGCAGCTCAAGACGTTCCCGACTATCGCCGTGGGTGGTGAACCGACGCGCGCGGCCGAACTGCTGCGAGCGATGGTCTGCCAGTTGGCGGTGTTCCACCCACCGGACCTGATGCAGCTCCGCGTGCTCATCGACAACCCGGAGGATCCGGAATGGTCGTGGCTGAAATGGCTTCCCCATGTTCAGCATCAGACCGACACCGACGCGGCCGGAAGTACCCGGATGATATTCACCCGCCCCGATGGACTCAGTGACTTGACCGCGCGCGGGCCGCACACACCGGACGCTGTTCCGGGCGGGCCCTATGTCGTGGTCATCGACCTGACCGGCGGCAGTGCGGGTTTTCCCGTCGACGGGCGAGCGGGCGTCACGCTGATAACCCTTGGGAATCACCGCGGTTCGGCTTACCGCCTGCGAGTCGACGAAGACGGAACCGCTGATGACCGGCTGCCCAATCAGACATTTCGGTTGGTGACCTCGGCAACCGACCGCATGTCGCCGGAATTGGCGACGCGTATCGCGCGAAAGCTCGCGGGCTGGTCCATCACCGGAACCATCATCGACAAGACCACGCGCGTCCAGAAGAAGGTGTCAACAGAGTGGCATCAACTCGTCGGAGCCCAGTCGGTCGAAGAGGTGTTACCGAGTCGCTGGCGGATGTTCAGTGACACCGACCATGACCGGTTGCGGATCCCTTTCGGGCATGAGCTTAAGACCGGCGAGATCATGTACCTCGACATCAAGGAGGGCGCCGAGTTCGGCGCGGGCCCACACGGCATGCTGATCGGGACGACCGGATCAGGAAAGTCGGAGTTTCTGCGGACCTTGATCCTCTCGCTTGCGGCGACACACCATCCCGATCAGATCAACCTGCTACTGACCGACTTCAAGGGAGGTTCGACGTTCCTGGGGATGGAGCGACTGCCTCACACCGCAGCCGTCGTCACCAACATGGAGGAAGAAGCCGAACTCGTCAGCCGAATGGGTGAGGTGTTGACCGGTGAACTCGATCGCCGGCAGTCGATCCTGCGGCAGGCTGGCATCCAGGTCGGCGCCGCGGGCGCGCTCTCCGGTGTCGCGGAGTACGAGAAGCACCGCGAGCGCGGAGCGGAACTCCCGCCGCTGCCGACACTTTTCGTGGTTGTCGACGAGTTCGCCGAGCTGCTGCAGAACCATCCCGACTTCATCGCATTGTTCGACCGGATCTGCCGAGTGGGACGGTCGCTGCGGGTGCACCTGTTGCTGGCGACGCAGTCGCTCAACACCGGCGGCGTCCGGATTGACAAACTGGAGCCCAACCTGACTTACCGCATCGCTTTGCGTACGACCAGTTCCGCGGAATCCAAAGCAGTGATCGGGACGCCAGAGGCGCAATACATCACCAACAAGGAGAGTGGTGTCGGCTTCCTGCGCGTCGGCATGGAGGATCCGGTGAAGTTCAGAAGCACCTATACCGGCACCAACTACATCCCCGCCACACACAGCCCGAACGGCAACGGCAGCGCCGAAACCGGTGTACACCATCGCCGCCGCGAAATTCAGATCCATCAGTTCACCGCAGCACCCATCTTCGACACAGCGGCACTCTCATGACAGTCGACCCAGAACCGCGGGTGCTCCGCGAGGTCGTGCTGGACCAGCTCGGCACCGGTGAGGCAATCGCCTATCGAATGTGGTTGCCGCCGTTGGCAGATCCCACGCCCGTCAACGAACTTATCGAGCGCGGCACCGGGCAGCCGCTGCATTTCGGTCTGGGCATCATGGACGAGCCGCGTCGCCACCGCCAGGAAGTCTGGGGGGTGGATGTCTCGGCGGCCGGCGGCAATATCGCTGTCGGTGGCGCCCCGCAAACCGGCAAGTCCACCTTTCTGCAGACGCTGGTGCTGTCTGCCTCGGCCACCCATACGCCTCGAGATGTGCAGTTCTACTGCATCGACCTCGGCGGCGGCGGCCTGATCTACCTCGAAGACCTGCCACATGTCGGCGGCGTCGCGACCCGCTCCGAGCCCGACCGGGTCAACCGGATGGTCGCCGAGATGAAAGCCGTTCTGCGGCAACGGGAACTCATCTTCAAGCAGTATCGCGTGGGTTCGATGGCGGCATATCGGCAGATGCGCAACGACCCGAACAATCCGGCCGCGGCCGACCCATTCGGCGATGTGTTCCTGGTGATCGACGGGTGGCCGGCGTTCGTAGGCGAGTTTCCTGACCTGGAGCCAATGGTGCAGGACATTGCCGGCCAAGGGCTGGCCTTCGGTGTCCACACCGTGATCTCCACGCCGCGCTGGACGGAGTTGAAGGCGCGGGTCCGCGACTATATGGGCACCAAAGTCGAATTTCGGCTCGGTGACATCAACGAAACCCAGATCGATCGGATGACTCGCGAGATACCGGCCAACCGCCCCGGCCGGGCCATCTCGGCCGAGAAGCACCATCTGATGGTCGGCGTCCCCCGGATCGACGGGGTACACAGCGGCGAGAACCTGGTCGATGCGATCACCGCCGCCGTGCAGCACATCGCGGCGGGTCATACCGAGCAGGCGCCTGAAGTCAGGGTTCTGCCCGAGCGGATTTATCTGCATCAGCTGGATCCGAATCCGCCCGGGCCCGATGCCGACTATCGAACCCGCTGGAAGGTTCCGCTTGGTGTACGCGAGTCGGACCTGTCTGTGGCCTACAACAACATGCACGTAACTCCCCACCTGCTGATCTTCGGTGCGTCGAAGTCCGGTAAAACCCGGATCGCCCATGCCGTGGCGGAGGCCATTTGTGCCCGCAACAATCCGGACCAGGTCCGCTTCATGCTGGCCGACTACCGGTCCGGCCTGCTCGACGCAGTGCCGGAGTCGCACCTGCTTGATGCCGGGGCGATCAACCGGAACAGCGCGTCCCTCGAGGACGCCATCAAGGCATTGGCCGTCAATCTCCGCAGACGTCTTCCACCCGCCGACCTGACGACCGCGCAGCTTCGAGCGCGGTCCTGGTGGACTGGCCCCGATGTCGTACTACTGGTCGACGACTGGCACATGATCGTGGCCGCAGGGGGTATAACTCCGCCAATGACGCCACTGGCACCGCTACTGCCGGCAGCAGCTGATATCGGGTTGCACATTATCGTCACCTGCCAAATGAGCCAGGCGCACCGCGCCACCATGGACAAGTTCGTCGGAGCGGCATTCGGGGCGGGCTCGCCCACGTTATTCCTCTCTGGGGACAAGCAGGAGTTCCCATCCAACGAGATCAAGGTCAAAAGAAGGCCCCCTGGCCAGGCGTTTCTCGTTGCTCCAGAGGGCAAGGAAGTCATCCAGGCGGCCTACGTGGACCCTCCAGAAGAAGTGTCTCCACTACCCCTCCATGGCGGTTAAGATCTATGAATCGGCTTCACAAGGGCAAGCGTAGGTCGGCGGAAAAGGCGTAATTCCTTAACGGGAATAACGCAGATAATTCACTTACCCGTCAGGCGTAACGTCCACGATTAGTAAAGGAGAACCCGCAATGCAACCTATGTCATTCGAGCCGGCTGCCGAGGGAATTGGTTCGCAGGTAATCGCGAACGGCACACAGGGATTGGCGACCGGAACCACCGCTTCGGCAGCAGTCACCGCTTTGGCGCCGGCCGGCGTCGACGAAGTTTCGGCGCAGGCAGCTCTGGCATTCGCTTCCGACGGCGCCGAGGCCATGGCCGTGCACAGCTTTGCCCAGGAAGAGCTGGCTCGTGTCGGCGCCGCGTACGTCGAAATCGCCGGCATTTACGCCGCCGTCGACGGCGCCACTGCCACTGAGTTGGCCTAAGTCATCACGCAGATCTGCTGACCAAGACACCCGGGCTAGGACTAGCGAGTTAATCGATGCCTCCTGTACCACCCCTCGGTATTGAGTACGGCGCGATGCCGCCAGAACTCAACACCGCTCGACTGCAACTCGGGCCCGGCGAAGTCCCGATGTTGCAGGCCGCGGCTGGGTGGGAGGCTTGGGCGATAGCTCTGGAAGCCCAGGCGGCCGAGCTCTCGTCGGCGCTGGCGTCGCTCAGCGCGGCGTGGACCGGGACGGGCAGCGAAACCGGCGTTGCGGCCTGCACGCCGATGGTGATGTGGCTGCAGACGATGGCAGCTCAGGCGATGAAGCGCGCCGCTCAGGCAACCGCTCAGGCGACGTCGTACGTGACGGCTGCGACGACCACCCCGCAGATTCCCGAGATCGTGCAGAACCACGTCACCGAGGCGGTACTGCAGGCCACCAACTTCTTGGGCGTCAACACGGTGCCGATCGGGCTCAACGAAGCCGACTACGTCCGGATGTGGAATCTGGCTGCCGACACGATGTACGCGTACATGGCTGAAACGACAATGAACACGCTCTTTGAGCCGATCATGCCGATGACGCCGATCGTCATTCCGGGCGTCGGGGAGGGCGTAGTCAGCGCGGCGGTGGGCCAGGCGGCAGCGGGAGCGGCCGGGGCGGTCATGCGCAACGGGGTGTTCGCGCACGTGATCGGTCAGGCCACCGTCGAGTCGGTCGGCCTGAACAGCGGCAAGGGTGTCGACCTGGTCAACATGGGGGCCACCGACGCGGAGAACGCGTCCAACTACGCAACCCAGGGCGCCCAGCAGGGTCAGAATCAAGCGCAGCAGGCTCCACAGCAGGTCGGACAGCAGGTCATGCAAATAGGTTCGCAGATCGGCTCGCAACTGATGCAGATCCCGCAATCTTTGGGATCGATGATTCAGAGCCCGATGCAGCAGCTGACCGCGCCCCTGCAACAGGTGAGTTCCATGTTCACCTCGATGGGCGGCAGCATGGGGTCCGGCAACCAAGGCGTGCAGATGGGCTTCCTGGGCGCGGCGCCGCTGTCGAACCATCCACTGGTCGGAGGTTCGGGTGCGAGCTCGGGGGCGGGTCTGGTCCGGGCGGCGTCGCTTCCCGGCTTGAGTGGATCGTCGCCGCGGACGCCGTTGATGGCGAAGCTCGTCGACAAGGTCGAGGTCGCGCCGGCCTCGGTGGCCCCGGTGGGCGCCGCTGCCGGCGACTCAGCGAACGCGGGCGCCGCCCCCGTCGGTTCGGGTAGCGGCGGCATGGGCCCGATGAGCCTGGGCCAGGCCGCCAAATCGGGTGGAACCAAAACGGCGCTGAAGGCACCGGCGCCGCTCGTCCAGGACCTGGGCGAAGACGAAGGGGACGACTGGTAGTCGCCCACCAAAGACTTCCCGGTCAAGATGGCCGGTAAGACTCGCCATTCCCGTGGTGAGGACACAGGAAAAGAGAAAGCAGTCCAGCATGGCACAGATGAATACAGATGCCGCTGTCCTCGCCAAGGAGGCCAGCAACTTCGAGCGGATCTCCGGAGAGCTCAAGGGCGTCATCGCACACGTGGAGTCGGTCGCGGGTTCGCTCGCCGGACAATGGCACGGCCAGGCGGGAACAGCTGCCCAGTCAGCCTTGATCCGTTTCCAAGAAGCTGCCAACCAGCAGATCCAGGAGCTCAACGACATCTCGACCAACATCCACACCGCAGGCGCGCACTACACCTCGACCGACGAGGAGCAGCAAGGGTCCCTGTCGTCGGCGATGAACATCTGACCACTACCAACAGACGAACGGAGAAACGATATGAGTGAACAGCTGTGGAACTTCGCCGGCATCGAGGGCGGAGCCTCTGACATCCAGGGCGCCGTCCAGACCACGCACGGCCTGCTCGACGAGGGCAAGGGTTCGTTGTCATCGCTGGCCGCGGTGTGGGGCGGTGGCGGTTCGGAGGCCTACCAGGCCGTCCAGCAGCGGTGGGACAACACCGCCAACGAACTGAACTCGGCGCTGCAGAACCTCGCGCAGACGATCAGCGAATCCGGTCAGACGATGGGACAGACAGAGGCCGGCGTCACCGGTATGTTCGCCTAATACGGCGGGACGCGGGGGGCGGGTCCGGCCCGGATCTCGCCCCCGCGCGCGTCTTGTCACTTCGATCGATGTTTGAGAGGTACTCATGTCGGCCGACTATGACCGGCTCTTCAACGGCCCCGACGAGCCACCTGAGGACGCAACGTCCCAGGTTGATCTCGAAGCGATCCGAAAGTTCCAGCCTCCCATGCCGACTCGGCCCTCGGCGACCGGCCAAGCGCCTGTCCCACCGATGCCAATCGGTGGGCCCGCCGCGCAGCCGACGCATCAGGCCCAGGCAGCGACCCAGAAGGCACCGGAGCAGGCCGCCGACGTACCGCAGTCGCGGGCGAACGGCAAAACCGCCGGGCCGGCACACCGCGCTCCGGCTGCAGCGAGCGGAGCTCAATACGAGCAGCCGCGGATGCCTCCGCCGCCGCCCCCGCAGATGCAGCCGGCGCCCGCGCCCAGCCAGCACTTCGGTGATCCTCAACACGACCCCAGGTGGCGGGTAGCGCCGCCGCCGCCGCCCAGTCAGCCTACGCAGACCTCGGCCGCCACGATCGGTAACCACCGCGCCATCGACGCTCTGTCGCACGTCGGTGTCAGGTCTGCGGTGAAGATGCCGTCCCAGCGCGGCTGGCGCCACTGGATACATCTACTGACCCGGATCAACTTGGGCTTGTCCCCGGACGAACTTTACGAATTGGACTTGCAGATGCGTGTCCGGCGCAATGCCCGCGACTCGTATCAGATCGGTGTCTTGGGGCTGAAGGGCGGAGTCGGAAAGACCGCGGTGACAGTCTCATTGGGCTCGGCACTGGCCAGAGTCCGCGGCGACCGGATCCTGGCTATCGACGCCGATCCGAGTGCAGGCAATCTCGCGGACCGCACCGGGCGTCAGTCGGCGGCCACTATCGCCGATCTGCTTGCCGACAAGTCGCTTTCGCGCTACAACGACATCCGCGCTCACACGAGTATGAATGCCGCAAACCTGGAAGTGCTGTCCTCCGAGGAGTACAGCGTGGCCCGGCGGGCATTCAACGACGAGGATTGGAAGGGCGCCACCGAGATCGTCTCGAGGTACTACAATCTCGTCCTCGCCGACTGCGGCGGGGGTCTGTTCGACTCGTCGACCAAGGCGGTGTTGTCCACGGTGTCAGGCATCGTGGTGGTGGCCAGCGCGTCGATCGACGGAGCGCGCCAAGCGGCGATCGCGATGGACTGGCTGCGCCAGAACGGCTATCAAGATCTGCTCAGCCGGGCCTGTGTGGTGATCAACCAGGTTTCGCCCGGCCGGCCGAATCTGGATGTGCAGGATTTGTTGCAGCAGTTCGAGCGCCATGTGCAGCCGGGCAGGGTGATCCTGCTGCCGTGGGACAAGCACATCGCATCCGGAACAGAGATTCAGCTGGATCTGTTGGGCTCTGATTTCCAGCGCAGAGTTCTTGAGCTGGCAGCGGCGCTATCCGATGACTTCGACAGGCTCGAGCGGCATTGAGCGCGCCCGCCGCCGCGGCGGTTACCCCGAGTTCCACCCCGGCCAGACCGGCGACCACTCGCGTCACGATCCTTACAGGGAAGCGAATGACGGACCTCGTGTTACCGTCGGCGACCGCCATTGAGACCTACATCGATGACACAGTCGCCGTGCTGGCCGATCTTCTCGAAGACACGCCTGCTGACATCTTGGCCGGCTTTGACTTTGCCGCCAACGGGGTGTGGGCTTTCGCTCGGCCTGGGGCGCCGCCGCTGAAACTCGACCAGTCGCTGGATGACGCCGGCGTCGTCGACGGCTCCTTGCTGACGTTAGTGGCGGTGAGCCGCACCGAACGCTACCGGCCCTTGGTCGAAGATGTCATCGACGCCGTTGCGGTGCTGCAAGAGTCGCCGGAATTTGATCGCAATGCGCTTAATCGCTTTGTCGTGATATCCATTCCGGTAGTAGCGCTGGCGGTGACCGTCTTATCACTGTTGGCATGGTCGAACACCGGGCACCCGTTGTGGTGGGCGCCCGGACTTGGCGTACTGGGCATCGGCTTGCTGGTCGCCAGCACGGCGGCCCGAAACAGGTACCAGAACCTGGACATGGCGGAAAGCTTTCTGGTTGCGGCGTTTGCGGTGGTCGCCGGTGCGGCCGCACTGGCGATCCCGCTGCCGCGCGGCGTCGGCTCGTTAGGCGCGCCTCAGGTGGCGGGCGGTGCGCTGGCTGTCTTTCTGCTGACGTTGGCGACACGAGGCGGCCCGCGCAGGCGGGCGGAACTCGCGTCGTTTTTGGCTGTCACCGCGTTAGCTGCGACCGGCGCTGCGATCGCGTGCGGATATGGCTGGCAGTACTGGATCCCAGTGGGCGCCATCCTTTTTGGCTTGTTCGTCGTCACCAACGCGGCCAAGCTCACGGTCGCCGTCGCGCGGATCGCGTTGCCGCCGATACCGGCGCCGGGGGAGACCGTAGGCAGTGAAGAACTGCTCGACCCTGTGGAAGCACCTGAGGCCTCGGACGAGGAATCGTCAACCTGGCAGGCCATCATGGCGTCGGTGCCCGACTCCGCGGCGCGGTTGACCGAGCGCAGTAATCTGGCCCGGCAGTTGTTGATCGGATTTGTCGCCGCAGGCACTGTAGTGCTGGCGGCCGGAGCGATCACTGTCGTCGTGCGCGGACACTTCTTCATTCACAGCCTGCTGGTGGCCGCGCTGGTGGCAACGGTGTGCGGGTTCCGCTCACGGCTATACGCCGAACGGTGGTGTGCGTGGGCCCTTTTGGCCGCGGCAGTCGCGATTCCAACCGGCGTCGCGGCCAGAGTCAGTGTTTGGTATCCGGACAGCGCATGGGTGGTACTGGCGATGTATCTGGCGGTGGGGGCATTGGCCGTCATACTGATCGGCGCCACGTCCGGGGTACAGCGGGTGTCTCCAGTCACTAAGCGCATCCTCGAGATGATTGACGGCGTCGCCATTGCCGCAGTGATCCCGCTGCTGCTATGGATCGCCAGCGTCTACGACTTGATCCGCAACATCCGGCTCTGAGAAGGAGGTTTACCGATGGGACATGACACCCTGAAAGTGGATCACGAGAAACTTGCGCAAGCCGGTGGCAGGCTGGCTGAACATGCCGATAGCATTCCAGATCCTCCTGCACCCTTCACGGTGTCGGGTAGTGATCCGCTGTCGGCGGCGATTGCCGCGCAGATCCCCACGCTCGAAGAGCCGATCGTCTGACCATGACCAAGCTGAGGGGCGCCAAAGGTGGTGCCACGGACTTCGCCGGCAAGGTTGTCAAGGCGGCGGGCCAGTACGCGGATACGGACCAGGAGCTGGGAAATCGCCTGGGACAGCAGCAGTTTGGGCGCAATGGCGGCCCAGGCCAGGCTGGCAACGAGGGACCCGGCGGCGGAGGACCCGGCGGCGGCGACGCCATGGGCGGTATGAGCCAAATGGGCGAGATGATGCAGATGCCAATGCAAATGGCCGGCCAAGCACTGCAGGCGCCGATGCAGATTGCCGGCATGATCGGGTCGCTTCCGCAGACGCTCATGCAAGGTGTGCAAAGCCTCGGCGGCATGGCGGGGATGGCTGGCCACGGCGGTCAGCACGACCAGAGCGACACCAAATCGCTTGATCCGCTGGCTGATTCGCAGCAGGACAAAGGCAAGCAGGAAACGCCCGAAGAGCAACAGGACAAGCACGACGACAAGGGGGACAAGCAGGACGAGCCGCAGCACCAAGCCGCCGGACCGCAACGAGAGCGCTTGCAGCCCACACCGGATGTGCTCGGCCCCGGCGCAGGTGGGGGACAGGCATACGCCCCTGTCGCACCGGTTACACCGGATCCGGTTCGGCCAGTGACGCCAGGCACGGAGATCGACCTGTAGCAGCACAGCCCTAGTCGCCTCGGCGCTTGGTCAGCGCACCCAGGGGCCCAGCGTCATCCTCGGGTACGGACGCGCAGTATGCCGGATCGTCGCGGGAGCAGCAATGGGCGGAAATGAGTTGGGTCGCAAAGACTCTCGCGCGCCGGGGCACGCCTTGAGCAGTCCGCAACCGCGGCCGTTAGCGTTAGCGAGACTTACGTTTGACAGATGCAACTAGATCGGCCCTATCGCTTTGGCGATGATGAATCCAGCAGTGAAGACCACAAACGATATCGGCACCGAGAGCGAGCCAATTAATATGCCGCGACCAACTTGGCCGAATTTGCCGGACCTGGTCGCAACGAGGACATAAACAACCGCGTCCACGACGAGCAAACTTGGCAGTACGTAGATGACTGCCGCGATGACGTAGGGAACCGCGGTTGCCCATGCGGCGAATTCCGTTGCAAGAATGCTTGATAGCGCCGCCATAAAGCTAGCGGGACCATAGCTGTGCCTCATTGCGCTTGTCGACAACCCACTGTCCATGAAACATCCTCACCAATGAAGAAATAAGAAGGCATAAGCCGTAACACCTACCAAGCCCACTGCGGACGAGCCGCCGAGGGCTAGGGCTAGGCCGCGGACGCGCGATGACGGCGAGCTGATGAGCAGTGCACTCGCGCCCACTGATCCCACGGCGGTAACCACGGCCGCGGCAGTGGGGGCACTGGAGGGCTCGCGACCGAAAACCCTTTTGAAGGCTTCTATCTGGTTTTGGCGGCGATTGTCGCTGTCCTTCTCTCCTGTGAAATTGTCGATGCTGCCGGGATCGTCCGGTTCACCTTCTTTCTTGCCGGCACCGAATTCCTTGTATTCGTTGCCGATATCACGGATGCGCCCGCCGATGGTGTTGAGGTCAACGTTGGTCTGCTTGACGACGTCGGCGACATCGCCAATTCCCTTGCGCGCGATCGGTAATAGTTGCTGTTCGCGGTCATCACCGGGCGGCACCGTGGAGGCCGCATCGAGCACCCACTGCTTGACACCGTCGAGGCTCTGCCGACCCGCGCTCACCACCGCTGCCGAGCGATCCACCTCGGCGCCCAGGCGCTGATCCAGCCCGGCCATCTGTCCCAGCACCCGGCCTTGCTTGCTGTTGGCGTCGCCGTACGCATCAGCCGAGGAGCCAGTCCACCGTTCCCCAGGTGCCGCTAATGCCACCGTGGTCTGCAGCTGACGCAATTGGCTGCTGTTGTCGAACCGGGCACCCTCAACGGGAGTCCACTGGCCCATCGTCTCCCGGCATTCGACCAGGTGGTCATGAAGGCGTCAAGAGCACCCACGTGTAGAAACCTCCACATTGCGCGTCCTGTGTAATCAGATTAGGTGCCGTCCACGAGGACTCCGGACACGAATTCTCCTGGCCCCCAAACGGCCGTATCTGCCAACGCTGCTCGGCAGGCGTCCTGTGGGCCTTTAGCAGATCCTCGACCCGACGGCTGCCTTGAGGTCGAAGTGCAGATCCTGCACGACAGAGCGTAGACACTCGGTTAGGTTCAGCGATTCTTATTTGCGTTGCAGATTTGGCGCATCGATCGCGCCGGCTGATCGCTTAAGCTGAAATGGACCGTGGCGGTATTCCGGTATTGGGCATCGGTGGAAAGGGGTCGAGTTGCATCGGGTTGAGACCGAGGTTTGGAGATGAGTGCCTCGCCGCCGCCGGGCTTTGGTCCCTCAGGACCTGGCCAGCATCCGCCGGGCCAGCCTTACCAGGGTCCACCGCCGCCGGGGTGGCAGCAGCCGTGGTATCCGCCCGCAGGCCCGCCGAACAAGGGCAACGGCACCAAATGGCTGATCGCGGGAGCGCTCGTCGCCGTGATCGTTGTCGCGATCGCAGTGATTGTTGTTGTCTTGCACTCGAATTCAGGTGGCGATTCCAAAGGGTCGACGTCATCGGACTCGGGTGTTGCCAGCGCCAACGATCAAGGGCCGGTCGCGGTGATCACTCAGGATCCCAGCTGCGGGGCATGGGAATCTACCCAGAACACTCTCGCGTCAACCACCAACAACGGTTGGGCTCAGCGGGATCCCTCGATTCCTGCGAGCGCGTGGACGCCTGAGCAGCGCGCCCAGTATCAGGCGGTCGGGCATGCGCTGCGTGGAGCCGCGGACCAAACAGTGGCATTGGCCAAGCTGACGCCGCACAGGGTGATGCGTGAACTCTATGAGCAGTTCATCGCCTACGCGCGTGAGTACGCCGACCGGGTTCCGAACTATTCTCCGGCTGATGACCACATAGCAGGCGCTGAGACCAGCCTGGTCGGCGCGCTAGGGGGCATTTGCGACTCCATCGCTTTCAACGCAGCAGCAAAGCGTGGCCCCTTAGTGCCCGCCTCGGCGCCGCCCTCGCGCACGGCGCCGCCCGCTGATCCGTCGAACCCGCAACGCTTCCTCACCAGCGCGGACTCCTTGTGTAGCGACTGGAATTCTGCGTACGTGCAGTTGGCCGACGACACCGAGACATTCCGGAGACAAGACTTCAACGTTCCCGCCGATCAATGGCCCTCAGATCAGCAAGTTGTCAATCAAACCGCTACATCGAAGATGACGGCGTTTGCCGACAAGGCGGACAGGCTTGCTCAGCGCAGCCGCAATCCCCAACTCGCGGATTTCGCTGCACTTTCCGCGCAGTATTACCGAGCCTTTGTGGTCGCGGAACCCACCTACACTTCGGCCGACAGCTACCTCTTGGGTACCGCGTCCTCCGCTGCCTTGACCGTCCGAGCTGCATGCCAGGCGGTTGGAGGTTAGCCATGGGTGTCGCCAAGCCCAGCGGGGAATACGCAGACGAGATGCTCGACCCAGGCGGTTGGGTCCAGATCGATGAGCAAAGCCTGCACGATAGAGCGCAGGTACTGACCACCACTCTTCGGCAGGTAACCAGCGCGTTAGAGGGCTTCCAACACGAGGAAACCGAGATTTTTGGTGGCGGCATCTGGTCGGGTGGCGGAGCGAACAGTGCCCAAGGGAAGCTCGGTGACGTTGTCAGCGATTTGAAGGGCGTACAGGACGACCTCGTCAAGGCGATTACCTGGTACCAAAACGTCGCCGACACTGTTGCGCAAACTAAGTCCGCGATCGCGGACCGCGTCGATGCGACCCAGCAACAAATCACTGAGCTGGAAAGCAACTCGGATAGCGACGCCGACGATCAAAGCGATGCGATCGACGCGCTGGTCAACAAGGCCCACAGCGAGAACATCAAAGATGTCAACAGCGCTGCTGCAAGTGTGCCAACCGCCGGTACGTGGAAGCCGCCGGCAAATGCGCTGCAAAATCTGCTCAACCAGAAAGCACCTCCCACCCCGACAAAGCCGGGAGAGTCTCCTCCAGCAGCGCCGCAGCAACCCGGCCAACCGGCCGCGGGCGCCCACGGGTCGGCGATGGAGCCTGGTCCGAACCCGCCGGCAACCGCCGGCTACCCAGGCGCACCGAGCGGGACCACACCGCCACCGTCGCATCCGGGCGTTAGCACCGCTGTCGCCGCCGCCGGCAAGCCGCCCGCGGCTCCGGCGGCCGGGCTGGGTCGGGATCCGGCGGCGGCTAATGCCGGTCCGGGTGCGCCAGGTGCGGTTGCGCCGCCGCCGCCCGCGGCTCCGGCAGCCGGGCTGGGTCGGGATCCGGCGGCGGTTAATGCCGGACCAGGCGCACCAGGTGCGCCTCCGCCGCGGTCGATGCCAGCGGCTGCGCTGGGTCGGGATCCGGCGGCAGCGAATGCGGGAACCGGGGGCGTGCCAGGTGCTCCTCCACTGCCCGATCAGTGGTCACCTGCCATCCCACCCGCTCCTGGGAGTATCGGTCCGAACGATGTCGTGCGGCAGGTGGGTGGGGGGCTCGGAGGCTTCAGCGGCGGCGGCGGCGGTGGTGGCGGGCACGGCGGCGGCGATATGAGTTCGATGTTCAGCAACGCTTTCGGCGGCCAGCAAGGCGGGCAGCAGAACCCGTACTCCGCGGAGGCATTTGAGCATCATCTGGAGCGCCAGGATGCCGGGCTTCAGCAGGCGGTGAATCAGGCAGCGGTGAATAATGCGGCGAGTGCGGCTGCCAGTGCGGCGACGAATGCGGCGGCGCAACTGCCGCTTGCGGATGCCGCCCCGATGGCTCCGGCGGCTGCGCATGGCTTCGCAGCGGCGGAAGGTTCGGCGGCGGCTGCGCCCGCTGGTGGCGGCGCGGTCAGTGCGGGCAGTCATGCAGGCGGCGCAGTGAGTGCATCGATGTCGAGCACCGAGTCGAGCGCGTCGTCGATGCCGTTACTTCCACCCGCGACACCGCACGCGGCAGCACCGGTGTCCGCGACCGGCGGTGGTGGCGCGCCCGGGTCGACGGCGGCCGGTTCGGGCGGCCCCGGTGTGCACCCCGCTTCGACCAGCAGCGTCGGCCGGGGAGGCTTCAGCGGGTCGGTGACGTCGTCGCAGGCCGAGGCGGCCCCGGCGCCGATCCCGGTGTCGTCGGCGCGGGCTCAGAAGGAGGCCATCGCTGGCGCCACGCGCCGGCAGGATGGCGGTGATGTGCAGGTCGCTTACCGCCTCGCGGCGGCGCTCAACGCGGCCGACGTCGTGAACAAGAGTGACTTCAAATTCTTTTGGATGACCGCGGTGACCGCTGACGGCCAGATCGTAGTCGCCAACAGCTACGGGTTGGCCTTCATCCCCGACGGCGTCAAGTTGCCCCCGCAGGTGACCATGGTGTCGGCCGACCAAGCTGTCCCGGTCGACGAGCGGGCCCGCTGGGCGACCTACCCCAACCTTGCGCTGCAAGGCTGGGCGGCCCACCACAACACCACGCTGCGGATCGTGATCGCCAAACGCGAGCATTTCGCCGGTATCGACCCCGGTGTGCCAACACAATTCGTGGCCGATGAGGACATTCCGGCCAGCGGCAAGATGCAGGGGCGCTCCCGTCTGGAGG
The DNA here is from genome assembly GCA_963762535.1 of uncultured Actinomycetota bacterium. GTDB lineage: Bacteria > Actinomycetota > Actinomycetes > Mycobacteriales > Mycobacteriaceae > Mycobacterium. Next base: position 67,989 of record CAVXKX010000014.1, on the reverse strand, counting down.
TAATCGATCCCGCCGAGGCGAGCCGGTTGGCCTCGCTCAGCGATCTGGGCCTGGTTGAACTGCTGCCGCCGGCGCCGGTGGATGCCAGCCCTCCTGCGGATCAGCGCAGCACGCTGTGGTTCGACTTGATGAAACATTTGATGAGTAGCGACGCCGATCGCGGTGTGGCGCATTTGCAGTCGTTCACCACATACGCAAAGCACGCCCAGGAACTGGCGCTGCACCGAGCGCACTGCGCGGTGCATGCCGTCGAACAACGCGACGCGGTCGCCGATTGGCTGTATTGGCAACGGATTGCTGCCCTACTCGACGAGGCGCTGGCCGGAGCGGCACGCTGAAAGCCCTACAAGCCACGCGATCTAGCTAGCAGGAAGCTTGCCTGGAAGAAGGTCGATAACTCGCAGCGCCCTTTTCCGCCCACTTGTCAGATCAGTGGCCTGGCCAGCCGGGGTAAGTCGACAGAGTCGGAAAGTCTGACCGGGGGTGATAAAGCTTCCCGTCGGGCATCGGGTTAACGAGAAACGCCCGACGTTCGGGAGAATCAGGAGCCTTGGCAACGCAGGCGTCGAGGTCACTTTGCGCCCCTCCTGTTTCCGTGAAATAACCGCCGCGGTGACCGGTGACCCGCCAGCCAGCGAACACATCGTCTAATGGTGTACGAGCAGGCCCAATTTGGGGCGGAATCGGGTGTCCCCCGTCGGACGGAGACGTGAGAGTCACCGCTACGGGATAAATCCCAGCGTTAGGCTCGAAAGGATTTCCGGCTTGCGCGGTGAACCCACTGCTCTGTTCACGTTGTGCGCTGCCATAGGTGTAGCTGCAGACAACCGCGTTGACATCGGCGCCCGCGCGGTTGACCGCAATTATTCGATTTCGCTCGCTTCCGACCCACGGGGTATCTGCGTGCGCTTCCAATTTCGGTCGCACGGTCGGCGCAGTTGCCTGCGTGAACCCCGGGTACACATAGCGCTCGTCACCCGTCGCTGACGCGAGTTCAAAGGATTCGAGATAAGCGCGAATCGCGACAGCGGCTCCGGCTGTGAGGTCGATGCCGGCCTCGGCGCTCCAGACAATCGTGAACTCCGCCAGCTTATTCGGCCACCCCGCGGGCGGCGCGGAATGCGCACGGTCGTCTTTCGACCCGCATCCGGTCGCTGACAGCATGACTGCTGCCATAGCTACGGTACGCCGTATGCGACGACGGGTCTGCATCACTTTTGAGGATTGCTTTCATGGGTGACCGCGTTGTAGCGGCCCTCCATGTAACTTGCCTGCGGGAGGTAATTCGACATCGCGCCTCCGACAATCTCGTCGTATTTGTCTGGTGGGACACCGAAGAGTTCTTGCATTCGTTCTGGGGTCCGGAGGCGCGGGAACGCGTGGTCGGCATCCGGCGGCTCGTACCAGGTGGCGTCCGGTATTCCGTGCACGGGTTGTCCCGATGCGATCATGCCGTTGAGGATCTCATTCTCGACGGTCCCGGGATCCATCATCGGCAGTAGGTGATCTGTCGGAGGGGAATCAGGTTGCGGCCCAAGGATGTTGCCCTCGAGCGCGTTGCCAAATTTGCTCAGTGCGTCGCCGGCCCCTGGGACTTTCCCCAATGCCTGCATGCTGTAGTCGTACGCCGATTTCTTCAGCGCGTACTCGTCCTTCGCGATAGCGAAGTCATTCTCTTTTGCGGCCTGGAACGCGTTGTGCGTTCCTACATCGACTAATCCGCGCAGGGTCGCGGCGTCATAGAGATCGGAAGGCTGAGCGGCGCCGGGATGCTCCGCAAAGTTCTTGTCGTGTTGCACCATCTGTTGGTAGGCGGACCCATCGAATATTTTGGCCGCATCTGCGTCACCGTTCAGAACCGAGAAGAGCGCCTTGGCATTGGGCAGCGTACCGTCTTTGACAGATCCGGGGCCGTCCAACCATACGTTCGGATCATGCGCTCCGACGTCTTTGAAATCGGGCAGAGCACCGGACAACCCTGCGATGTTGTTCATGTAGGGCTGTAGCCCGGTGGCAACGCCTTGCACCAGATGCGGATTTACTTCGCCGAGGGAATGGTGGCCGGCGAGGAACGGAGTGTCGATGCCGGATAAATGTTGCAAGCTGGCGTCAGTCGCGATGTAGTGGCTGTAAGCATGCGCTGTTTCGGCAGCAATCTTTGCCTCGGGCCCTGTTGATGCTTTGTCGGTCCAGTCGAACAACGACCCTGCGGCGGCGCCCTTGTCGTCCCACGCCTCGTGGGTGAGATCGTGCAAAAACTGGGTGCCGTCTACCCCGAATTTGGCCTTGTAAGGATCGTTGTTGGGATTGTCGACGTGGCCGGTGAGCGCGTCGTGTACGACCTGATGATCGGGTGAAACGGCTGACAGCACGCTGGAGACCGCCTGGTCGTACCCGTGGTGGAGCTCCTCAGGCCTTGGTTCGCCAAAGTGCGGCCCGGAACCCGGCGGGTAGGACGTTGCCTTCCAGTCCGGATCGTTCATCATGTCGGCAGCTTTGTGGATCATGCCGCGGTCGAGATCGGTGTTGGTTTGGAAGTGGCCGTTGCCGCTGTGGACAATATCGCCGATCGTCTTCATGTCATCTGAGGACGACAGGCCTGGCGACTGAATCGCGTTCTGCACCTCGCGGGGCAACTGCCCGAATCCACCTGTCGTCATCTTGCTGGGATCATCCAGCGCGCCATGCGTGAGATCGGTTTGCGGGAACTTGATGTTGGGATTGCTCATCAGCTGCCACGAGTCGGCCATAACGCCTTTGGCGCCATTGTCGGCAGCTTTTTTCAAGTTGTAGACGGACATTCCGTTCTGTTGCGCCTGCATCTGACTCAAGTACGAGGCTTGCAACGGCGTCAATGGCTTTTTGCCGGCCAGCTGGTCGGCGTCGATCGTATTCAAAACATTAGCGACCCGACCGGAGGCATCCGTATTACCGCCGAGAGCTGCTTCGACGTCTTTTTGAGCCTGCTGCTTCGCTTTATTCGGGTCGTCGTCCTTGTCGCCGACGACCTTGCCGACGGGGTCTTTGTCTTTCGGACCGCCGAGCTCCTTGTATTCGTTGCCGATTGTGCGGATGCGGCCGCCGATGACGTTGAGGTCGCCGTTGGTCTGCTTGACCACGTCGGCGACATCCCCGATGCCCTTGCGCGCGATCGGCAACAGCTGCTGCTCGCGCTGATCGCTTTGGGGTACTGCTGCAGCGGCGTCGAGGACCCACTGCTTGACACCGTCCAGGTTCTGTCGGCCCGCGGCCACCACCGCCGCTGAGCGGTCCAACTCGGCGCCGAGTCGCTGATCGAGCCCGGCCATCTGCCCTAACACCCGGCCCTGCTTGCTGTTTGACTCCGCGTAGCCATCAGCAGATGAACCTGTCCATTTCTCTCCGGGCGCTGCCGATTGAACCGCGGCCTGCATTTGGCGCAACTGGCTGCTGTTGTCGAACGGAGCACCCTCCTGCGGAGTCCCCTGACCCAGCGTCTGACGCGCATTCGTCCACGTCGTCATAAAGGCATCAAGCGCTCCCACCTCGACACCCCTTTCTGATTGCAAATGAAACGGATTTCAGTCTAAGCGGGCCCAAAACACGATCCTGGCACCAATTTTGCCGATCAGTTCTGAGCGGCGCCCGTTACTGCCGCCGCGGTGTGGTGCGTGAGGTGGGCGCCTGTCCCGTGGGCGGGCTCCCCGCCGTGGTGTTGCTGCCGGGTTGTGCGTGATCGGGGTCGTCGGCGGGGTGGTCTGCACTGTCGCCGTGGCCTTGGGCGAACTGCTGGGCGATCTGCTCACCGGTTTGCACGAGTTGCCCGAGCGAATTGCCGCCGCCGCCTTTGCCTTTGCCCAGGCCCTCCAGTGACTGGGCCATTTGCCCCCCAAGTTGTCCGAGCTGACCGAGCGCTTGACCTGTCCCGCCCCGGGCGCCGGTCGGCGCCCCGGTAGCCGGTGTTCCGGCGCCGGCGCTCCCTGCACCCGATGGAGCTCCGGCAGGACTGGATTGCGTTGCGCCGGCTGGGTTGGACAGTGAGCCGGCCGCCGGGGCCGGCGGCGAAGTTCCTGCCGGCTGGGCTGGGGACTGTCCGGCCCCGTCGATCCCCTCCGCCGCCGCGCGCGCAGCTGCCGCTGCTCGCTGATCCTCTTGCTCGTAGTGGTGCGCGGCCTTCGTCAACGACCCGGCCAATTTGTCGGCAATGGTGTGGACGGCCCGATGAGCGCCGTGCCGAGCATCCAGTGTGCCGCCCAAGGCTTGGTGAACCGCCGACGCGATCGATCCGTGCGTCGCTGCCACGTCGGCTACGTGCGGGGTCGCGCCGAGCAGCCCGGCTACTTGCGCAGCCACGTCCTGGTGTGTTTCTGCGAACGATCGCAGGCCTTCGATCCGGACGTACAGGTTTTGCTGGCCCATCGGCATCCTCACTCGAGCGGCCCGGCGCGGCGCACTTTTCAGGTGAGTTTAAGACAAAGCGCCGAGCCCGCCGCGCCGATACTCGGTGTTCGGAACCGGTCCGGTCCAATTCAGACGACCAGCCCGCCGCGCCCTAGGCCCGACGTACTGCGCGCTAGCGTGACTTGTTCCCCAGGCGGCTTTCCGGGCGCCGTGCCTGCGCCGGGTCCCGCGCGATCGGCTTCCCCGGAACTCGGTGCTGCGCCGCCCTTTTCAGCCGGGCCGCTCTGTTCGGCGGTGCCACTCGCCGGCACCGGTGCAGCCGCGGCGCCGGAGCCGGCCTTGGCAGCTTGGCCGACAGCCTGGCTGATGCTGTTCGCGGCGGCACCTGCGGCGCTGGATAGCCCGCTGCCGAGCGACGAAGCGGCGCTGCCAAGCCCCGACGTCATGGGTCCGATGATGCCGCCGAGCGCGCCGGCCGCATCCTTGCCCGCAGAGGTCAGCATGCTGGCGATGTCTTTCATCCCGCCGCCGGCGCCCGATCCGCGACCGGCACCTGGCGCGCCCGCTCCCTCGACAGTGTTCGCGGCCGAGCGCAGGCGCTCAGCTTTGTCTTCGTCGACTCCCTCGTACCCCTGCGCGGCCAGGCGCAACGAGGAAGCCAGGTTTCTGCTGAGGTCGGACGCCGATCGCTGCGCAGACTGTCGCGCATCGAGCGTCCCGCTCAAAGCACTGTGGACGCCAGCGGCAATCCGGCCGTGAGTCGAGGCGACATCGGCCGCGTAGGAACCGGAAGTGACCGCTCGCGACAGATCGGCCGAAACGTTTCGGTGCGTCTGGGCGAACGAATGCAAGCCATCGATCTGCGCGTACAGGTCTTCCTGGCCCATGGTGTCCTCATCTCGACAGCCGATTCGATTCACACTCTGTCAACGATTTTAAGGCCAGCCGCATCTGGCCCAGCGCGCCAATTTCCTAGCTGAACTCGTCGGCGATCTCGGTGAACGCCGCGTCCAGGCGCTCCCAGTCGGCCTGCATCGATGCGGCCGCCTGGCTTGTCGCGTTCCGCAGCGCCTCATTCAACCGGTTTGCGACCGTCTCCGAGCCGTGCCGCAGCAAGCCCTCGTTGATGAACACGTCGGTGAGCCACTGATGTCCGTTGAGCGTCACTTCGACCGTTTCGGATTCGTCTGTCGCGGTGAACTTATCGGACTTCATCTTGTGCAGCTGATCATCCATCACCGACAGCAGACGGTCAGCCTGCTGGAGAACCGCGGCGACTTGGGGATGCGTCTTGTCGGTCACTTCGAGCCCTCAGAGTCCTTGCCGCCCTGCACATCTCGCCGCTTCCGATGCCCGATGACGCCCTCGGTCCATTCACGATCCTCTTTGTAAACCTCTTCGTCGGGGGACAGGCTGGGGGTACGACGCCGCTCTTTGCCGCCCTGTCCGTGACCGCCTTGGCCGCCCATCGGTGCGCCTCCACCGCCTCCGGCTGCTCCGGCTGGGGCCGTCGGACCGGCATGACCGGCTTGGGCGCCATGTGTCGCGGCACCGTGCGAGGGGGCGACGGCCGAACCGGTCACCGCGGGCTGCAGCGGGCCGCCACCACCGCCTGCGCCACCGCCGGCGCCGCCACCGTGCCCGCCGGCTGACGCGGGTTTGAGACTCGGGCCCTTCGGCAGGTGCGGCTGCGCTTTGGCCGCCGCAGGTACGCCGCCGGACATCCCACCCCCTGAGCCGCCGGATGGGCTGCCGCCTTGTGATCCCGAGCCGCCGCTGGGAGAACCACCGCTCTGTGATGCCGGCGATTGCTGTGGTGGAGCCCCCGACTGCGGGGTGCCGGCGGAAACCGGCGAGACGGGCGCGGCAGGCGGAGTGCCACCCGGCGACCCGCCTTGGGCGCCTCCTGGCTGTCCATTTTCAGGAGTGACCGTCTGCGGCTCTTCGCTGGTACCGGAAACAGCCTTTCGGCGTGGGTCCCCGTTGGTGTAGACCGGTGTTTGGATGTCGCCGTCATGAGGTTCAGGCGGGTTGACTCGCTCGATGGTGGCTGCGGCTGCATATTGTGCGCGTACATGTTCCGATTCGGCGTACTGCTTGAGCAGGTCCTCCATGATGGCCGGTTTCTGGTCATCGTCGGCGGTTTCCAGCTGCTTCTTCAGCGCCATCCACTTGTCGTAGATCGGCGTGTGGGCGTCCCGCGCGTTCCGGTGTGCCTCGTGAATCCGGTCGGCTTCTCCCGCGAGTTGTTGCCAGGTGCCCGCGAGGCTTTCGCACCAACCTCCGAAGTCGTTGAACTTGCCGTATGCAACTTCGGCGGCCGCGCCTTCCCAGTGCTGAATTCGGACCTTGAAGTGTTCGGAGGCGGACTGCAAATTGGCCGCTGTCGTCCGCCAAAACTCTGCGACGTGAAGTAGGGCAGCGCCCTGATCGCCGTTCTTCAAGGCGTTCTCGACCTCTTCCGGATCACCGGAAGCATGACCTACCTTGCCGGGTGCTCCGGGCGCGGCTGGGTGCTGAGGTTTCGGCAATGTGCTGGCGTCCGGGTTGATCGGGCCGCTCGAAATAGCCCGACCGGCATTGATGTCAGCGGTCGCACGGACGTCGACGTCGTCGTAAGCTTTCCCGACGTGGTAGAGGGCCTGGGAGAGTCGCTTGCTCTCGTTGAGGCCCCAGTTCTGGTACTCCCACACCGACTGCGCTGCCTTGACCAAGTTGCCAACGGCATCCACGGAGGTCTGAAGAGCCGAGGGCCATTGAATCGGCGGCTGGTCACCCGGCGATGCCCACTTGACCCCGTCGATTTGGTTTGCTTTGGCCCGCAGGTCATTAGTGTCGACCCTGAGGTTATCGCCCATGTGTCCTCCTTCGGACTACACGAAACCGCAAGTTGCCGTTCAATTTTCCAGCGCCCACTGGTACCGGCTTTCCTCGCGAGGGTGAATCATCCGTATCGGCAGCTGACGGTGGCGCGGCGTGTCAACAAAGTTGTGTCGCAGGATCACTCGGCTGACGCCACGCTGGGGTCCGAGGTAGGTCGTGGCAGTGGGCCACACGACTTTGTTCACTTGTCCGATGCGACCGTTGACGAAGGTGGCGAACTCGGAGAAGCGAGGTTCCAACGTGACGACCGCGCCGGCGGCTGCCGACCGTACGACGAACTGCGTAAACTGTTGTGCATCACCAAGATTGACGCTCGTATCGACATCGTCGAACGGCATGTAGACGGGATTGCGCGCGGACGTCTCGCCGACCAGTACTCCTGCGGACCCGATCGGCAGGTGATAGTGGCGATCGCTTACCGGGGCGTGACCGAGCAGAGCGGCCCGTTGGCCTCCGAACAGACACGAGAAACCGCGAGGTGTCGTCGGCTGAGACAGGGTGGTCAGCAGGACCGTGGACTGGGGCGCGGCACCGGGCACGAGCCGGACACGGGTGATCGTGTGGTCGGCCCGCGCCGACCACCATACGTCCGGTCCGCCTGGCGCGGTGTAGGCGGCCGTGAATGCGCTGCGTCCCTTTATCGATGACCATGTCTCGTGTTCGAAGCTGATCTCGGTGGCCTGGTCGAAGCTGTCCAGACTGCGTGCGCAACGCGCATCGATACCCAGGCTGGCGAGTTGGTCGGCGATGCGTGTCGCCGACGCCACCAGGTAGCGGGCCAAGCCGGCGACGCCGACATCGCGCCGGTGGGCGGATTTGCGCGCCGACGCCGGATCGGCCCGCAGCGCAATCCAGGTCCGCCGGTTGGCCGGTGCCGGGTAGGGGCCGATCACTTGCTGGTAAAGCCCGATCAGGTTGGCCGGTGCGGTTTTACCCACGCGGTACCCGGCTGAGACGACGTCGGCTTCAAGATCAGGGCAATGAGCTTGAACCAGTTCTTCGACCAGTCGGGTGTCGACCACGTCGTCGGTGTGCGCCACGCCGTTGACGATGACCGTCGGGGTGAATGGGCGGGGAACCAGCTCGATGATCGCGACCAGGTGATCGTCGTGCCAGCGAACAGCCACATGGTCCCCGGGCATCACCGTCGCGCCCACCGCCGGTGCAGAGGGAGGAGGGGGAGGATTGCGTCGCCGGCGGCGCCACGCACTGAACGCCTGGATCCAGCCGCTCAGGCGCCTGTTGCGCACCGTGAGAATCGATACCACGACTGTCAACACAGCCAGCACGATGCCGACCCAGGTGTAATCGGTATGCGTAAAGCCCACGACGAACGCCGGCGCCAGTGCCGCGGCGATCATCGCGTGACCGCTGGAAAAGTGAAGCCCCACAACTTTGTTCATCGACGTCTCAGCGCCCGTCGGGTCAGTGCGGCTATGCCCAGCGCCACCGCCAGGGCGATTCCGGCTACAGCAACCATAGTGATCGGTCCGCGGTCGGGCGGCCGGATATACACCGGCGGTGGAATTTTCTTGACGTTGAATTGCGCGTTCCTTGGACCGAGCGGCAGATCCCAGGTCAGTGCGGCGACAGGGTCGACAACACCTACACCGACGATGTCGTCGACACCACCGCCTGGGTGGCGTGCGGTCGCCGTGATCCGGTTGACGATCTGCGCCGCGGTCAGATCAGGGAACCGCTGTCGCAGCAGCGCGGCAACACCGGACACGTACGCCGCGGAGAAGGACGTGCCCGCGACTGGAATGGGGCCGTCCTGGCCTTGCAGCGCATTCACAGGATTGCCGTCATAGCCGAGCGCGATGATGTTGTCGCCGGGCGCCGCGGCTCCCAGCCACGGCCCGTGCATGGAGAAGTTGCTGGGCAACGCGTCTTGACCGAAGCTACCGATCGTCAACACCAGCGGGTCGTACCAGGCGGGCGTCACGATTGTCTGAACCTGCTGCCACCCGCGTGGGTCGTTGGGCTTTGACGCGTCCGGCGGCGGGTTTTGGGTGCAGTCCTGACCAGTGTTGCCCGCGGCGACGATGATCACCACGTTTTTGACGCTCACGGCGTAGTTGACCGCGGCACCAAGGGTGGACTCGTCGACCGGACGGGTCACCTTGACGCATGCCGCCTCGCTGACGTTGATGACGTTGGCGCCGATGTTCGCGGCGTGCACGATGGCACGGGCCAGGCTGCGAATCGATCCGGCCGTCTGAGTGCTGTTGGGGTCGTTGGGGTCGATGTGAGCGCCGACCGGTTGGAAAGCTTCAGAGGTTTGCCGCAGGGACAGGATCCGCGCTTCCGGCGCGACGCCGACGAACCCGTCGGTGGGAGCCGGCCTGCCAGCGATGATGGACGCGGTCAAGGTGCCGTGGGAGTCGCAATCGGACAGGCCGTTGCCCCCCTTATCTACGAAGTCTCCACCCGGCTCGGCCGGAACGCGCGGCGACGCGTTGACCCCGGTGTCGATGACCGCCACTGTCACACCCGCGCCGGTGGCGAATTTCTGTGCCTCTGTGACGTGCAAGTAGTTGTTAGCCCATGGAGCATCGGCGAAGTTCGCGCCGGGGAACGACGTCGGCGCCGAGCAGACACGACGCTGTTCGGTGGGCTGGTCCGGGCCCAACTGGTCGGGCGGCATCGCGCCCGCGTTGATGACGGGCGGCGCGATCGCAAGCGCAGGCGGCGCGCACATCAACACGAGCGTCGCCGCTGCCAGCGCTACGGCCAGACGGCGCACCATCGACCACCCCTTTTCCGACACCGGTTCAACCGCAAACACGACAAACTGCGGACCGCCAGGTGAGAGCAAAGTATTCGCTCCATTGAGGCGGCACGCAGGCTACCGATAATCTTAGGGCTCTTTAAGGAGCACCCGTTTCGCTTTTTTCTGCACTCGTAGGGGCCGGTGGCCCCGCGCGGCAGGTCTACAGGTTGCGACCCGGGTCATCGCTTTCGGAGGAGTGCGGCTGTTGAAGCGGCAGGGGCGGGTCGGGGGTGAGCCCAAGTCGAACACCGCCCTGCCCGGCTTGCGCTCCGGCTGACCCGTGGCCGTCAGAATCGTGGTGAGTTTCGGGTTGAGGCTGCGAGGACCGTTCCTCCTCGCGCTCTTGCTGCTGCCCGCCGCTAAGCCCACCGAGGCCCTGGCCGCCGCCTCCGGCGGCCCCAGTCCCGCCCTGCCCGCCCGGCGATTGCTCATGCCCGCCGTGTCCGGCGCCTTGGAATGCTTGCATCATCGGCTGCATCAACTGGCCGAACTGGCTGCCCATCTGGCCGAACATCTGCGCCGGAGCTCCAGCGGCCTCTCCGGCTTGGCTTCCCATTTGCCCCAACATCTGAACGATCTGCATGACGCCTTGCGTCCCGGAATCTTCCGAATTCGCATACATCGCGTTCGCGGCGGTCAGCTTGCCGGAGAACATGGTCTCCTTACCCTGCAGTGCTGCGACGTTGGCTTCCATCTGGGCGGACAACGTTGGTAGCGCGGCAGAGATCATCGAGCTCATCGGGTCTTCACCGGGCGGAAGGCTGGGCATCGTCGGCAGCTGGACAGTACTCGGCTCCCAATCGGGATTGCCATCCTTGCGCATCGGATCACCAACCATGGGTGTCTTCCCCTCTGTGCGAGTTGTCTGTTAACGCGGGCGGTGCGATAGCCACGTCACCACTCCTCATCGACGTCGTCTTCGGCAAGGTCGTGGTCCAGCGGGGTAGGGACAGCCAAACCGGCCCGGGAACCGCCACTGGATTCGCGCTGTCCCATCATCCCCGCGCCGCCCATTCCGCCCATGCCGCCGCCTGCGGACACCGGCGCGGCGCCGGCAATGCTGGTCTTGCCGGCCACGGCGCCTTCCTCCACGGCGGCCGGGGACACCCCGATGTGCCGGTCCACTAGTTTGGCCATCAAGGGAGTGCGCGGCGAGCTGCCGCCGGCGCCAGGTACGGATCCGCCTCGACCGAGCCCGGCCCCGGAGCCCGCGCCATGCCCACCGGCAGTGGGGTGGTTGCTGAACGCGGCAAACGGCGAAGCTTGCGAGCCCGCGCCTCCGCCGCCCTTACCGAACATCGACGAAATCTGCTGAAGCGGCTGCATTAGTTGCTGCAAGCCCTGGCCGCCGCCGAGAGACTTGCCGAGCTGCTGTGGCATTTGCCCGAGCTGGCTCATCATCTGCATCATCTGTTGAGGGCCCTGGCTGCCCGCGTCTTGCGCCGATTTGGCGGCTTTACCGACTCCAGGGTCGCCGCCCGGCGGGATCGGTATCGCAGCGGGATTGACGTTGGGCGTGCCCAGGTTGGCCGCTAACTCACTGGTGCCCTCCATCAGGTCGGCCATATTCTGCGACTGGCCGAATTTGATCATGCTCTGCAACAATTCTTCTTTGTTCTGTATTGGCGCCGCCTCGATCATTTCGCAGGCGTGTTGGACCGCTTGCGCAGTCGCATTGACCATTGCCTTGGCTTTGGTCACCGAGGCTTCCATGGCTCGCAGCTTGAGCGCGATGGCCGAGGCCTCCGCCGCATTGATCTGATGCCCACCGACGATAGTGCCAGCCTCAGCGAGGGCAGCTGTGGCGCCAGCGCCTTCCCAGTCGCCTGCAATCTTGGTCACACGACCCTGCAACTGCGGAACCACCGATCCGGTGAGGTGCGCGGCTAGCTGCTCATACGCTTCTGCGGCGGCGGAGAGCACTTCTTCGTCGACATCCGGCCAGCCGGGACCCATCAGTGTCTGGGACCCGTATGGGCTCTGATCGCGTGGCACGCCCACGATGCAACCCCTCTCAGTGTGTGCCGGTACGCGTCAAACTTTACTGCGCTTTTGACTACGCGGTTCACAGAATTTGATGCGCTGGGCCGGGGAGGGTGGAATGGCGGAGAAGAATATCCGGCCGCCAAATATCAAGTCATTTACGTGGCGGCCGTCGGCTGGACGGCGACCCGCATCAGCGGTTCGGCGAACCCGGCCTTTCGCGGCAAGCGCCGCATCGACCACCCGCCGAGCGTCTGCTCGAGGGTGCCCAATGTGGCTGAGCCGGAACGCTTTGCCCCGAGTACCACCTCACGCGCCTTGGCCAGCTTGTGCTCGAGCTTGTCTTGCCCGGCGAGGAGGTTTCCCTCCGCAACTCGCACGCGGTCGAATTGACCGAGTTCTTGGTCGACGGCCGCGTTGACCACGTGCACGTCGACGATGCCGCCGTTGCCGATCCACTTCTTGTGGCGTCGATGACCCAGTCGCTGCCGTCGCGCCGCGCCGTGGTCCGCAGATTGCGGCATCACCGCCGCCTTCGGGTGTCAGGCCGCCGACCGTGGCCCGACTTGGCAGGCCGGCAGATGGAACACCGTCGCGGTCACCAGTGCCGTGTCGTTTTCACGGCGCGTCAGCAGCGCGGCATTCTTGGGGAGCTGCCGCGAGCTGATCTCCCCCGCGGCGATCCGGCGCAGCGTGGCATGCGCATGCGCCTGCGTCAGCTGCTCGCGCTTGCGATATTGGCCGCCTGGCAATTTCACCCCGGCCCAGACCACCCCGTACTCTTCGCGGTTCTCGACCGCATACCGGGCGCACAGTCGTTGCTGGGCCAGTGTTACTGCGGCGGAGAAGTTTTTCGCCGTAGGCGCGACAATGCATAAAGCTGCTTTCGCTTCGACCCAGAATCACGCATCGCACTTGGGCCGGGGTAATACTCGTGGAGCGAGACGGACCCAAGCGGTATCCCGCAAAAACAGCAGAGCTGTGATCGACGATTGACGGTACGCTTGGCGGATGGTGATCTTCGGCCGAAACTCCGCGCGGCAGAGACTACGGAGGGCCGCTCGCGAATCGCTGAATGTTTCTTCGTTCACCCCACCCGTTGACTGCACCACCTGGGTGACGGGAGGGCTATGGCCCGCCGAGTTCTCGGCTATTACGGCCGACAATGCTGCGCTCATCGGACATTTGAAAGCTGACCTCCAGCGGATCGTCACCGCGGCGAACATGGACCTCGCGCAGATTGGGCGCGCAGGCATGACCGCCGCTGCGCGTAGTGTCGAAGAAACCCGCATCATCAACAACGCCCGAGGTTTCGCGCTTCGACGAGTCGAATCGGCAACCCGCCATCTCAGGACCACGGGGCCGAAGCAGCCGATAAAAATCCAGGCTCAAGCGGTTAACGACGACGTAAATACCGCGATTCAAGGTCTCGGCGCCTGACACGAATGCTCTACGGTCCGTCGACCTCCCTCAAGAGCGAGTTCCCACCCGAGGCGTCGGCCTGTCCGGGCGCTCCGGTCGGCCGCAACCCGACCCTGAAAACGTTAGCCAAGAAGAACTTGTACGGGAAAACGGGAAGAAGCCGACCTTGTTGACGCCGATGACACTGAGGTCTTTGAGGAGATTGCCGCGCTGCTGAAGGAACTCGCGCCGTCCGCCGAAACAGCCGTCGACCGGCCTCGTGAGCGGCCGAACGTGAATGGCGCCAGCCCACCCGCAACGCCTGCAGTCGATGAAGTGCACTTCGCGCACTCCGAACGTACGCCCATGAACCTATACGACAAGGGAGCAGGCTTCGCGACTCCCGGGTGGCCGCACAGCACCGCACCGACAAAGGCTCGGTGACCGTTGAAGACCTCGAGACGCTGCGCACCCAGGACATCATCGCCGCCGTCACCGACGCCTGCGCGGAAAAGCATGTGCCGCTGCAGCTTTGATCGCTAATGGGTAACCGGGTCAAACCGGAAGACCGCGAGGCGGCCAGCCAGCGCCTCGAACTCGTCGGGTGTTCCGTCGACCACCATGCCGGAACTCTTGGCGAAGCTGACCCCGACCGGCACCTCGCCCGGGTAAACCCGAAGTATCGGGCGTGCCTGTGCCGGTGTCAGTTCGACGATCCGGACCGGCTTCGACCGCCGCCCTTTGCTGAGGGTTCCGGTGCCGGCGGCCCGGGCGTTGGCGGCCCAGTCGGCGCCCGGATACCCGGCGACCACGTAGAGGCCACCGTCGTACCGGAACGGTGTCATCGGCGTGCTGCGTGGCTTACCGGACTTGCGGCCGGGGACGGTCAGCACCATGGCGGGGCCGGTCGGTATGCCGAGTTTCTGCACCGTCATCATCAGCTTGTTCATCGGTTTGAGGTAACGCGGCGGACGCGGATCGGACATGTGTTGTCTCCTTGGCTAGTTGGTGAAGAACTGACGGTGGTCGGCAACCCAGCTCGCGAAGGGAGTCGCCGGTTGCGCGGTGATCTTCTCGATGTCGTGGGTGACCAGTGCCGGCTTGTCGATCGCCTCGGCCAGCATCAGCAGGTACGCGTCGGCAAAGTCGGCTCCCAGCCCGATATCGATGAAGCGCTGGCGCACGACGTCGACCGGTGCCTCGACATAGCGCAGCCGGCGACCGGTCACGGTGCCGATGACATCGACCAGCTCGGCGTTGGTGAGCGCCTGCGGACCGGTGAGCGGAATCCGCTGTCCGACAAACTCATCGGTCAGCAAGACCCGCGCGGCGACCGCGGCGATGTCGGCCTCGACGATCGGCGCACTGGAGGCGTCGGCATAAGGTCCAGCGACGACGTCGCCCGACCGGATCTGCGCCGACCACATGCCGGCAAAGTTCGTCGCGAACACCGAAGGCCGAAGACTCACCCACGCCAGGCCGGAGTCGACGCAGAGTTGCTCGACTTCCTTGTTGCGATCGCCGCGAACACGGGACGGCTGTCGGGCGAAGTCGTCGTCGGCGTTGATGGCGGACAACGCGACCAGTTTGGTGACTCCGGCCTGTCGTGCCGCGGTCACCACGTCGGCGAGATCGTCGCGGAGTGCCCGCGAGTTCAGAAACACCGCCGACGCCCCGGGTAGCGCCTCGATGGCCGAACTCACCGCCTGCACGCCGTCGGGAAACCCGGCGGCGGCCGGTGTCCGGGTGACAGCTCGTACCTGTGCGCCTGCGGCGACGAGCTGCGATACCAGCGGGCGTCCGACGTTGCCGGTCGCACCGGTCACAACAATGGTCATGGTGGTCTCCTTGTTCGGGGTCTTTTCAACAAGGACGGACCGCGAGGTGGGAAAGTTACTCCCAGCACGATGTAACTTTCCGCCCACCCAGATCGTCGTGAATACATGACCAACTCCGCCGAAGAACAGGTCACCGAGGCGTGGCGAGACCACCGCCCGTACCTGGTGAACCTGGCCTACCAGATGCTGGGTGATGTCGGCGACGCCGAAGATGTTGCCCAAGAAGCGTTTTTGCGGCTTTCCAGAACCGACGTCAGCACGATCGACGATGTTCGCGCCTGGCTGACGGTGGTGGCGGGCCGGTTGTGTCTGGACCAGGTGCGGTCGGCGCGCGCCCGCTACGAGCGGCCCGACGACATCGGCTCAGAGGCGGTCACGCTCAACCAGCCGGGCCGGCTCAGTCCGGCCGACCGGGTGACCCTCGACGACGAGGTGCGCACCGCGCTGTTGGAGGTGCTGCGCCGGCTGAGCCCCGGCGAGCGGGTCGCGTTCGTCTTGCATGACGTGTTCGCGGTGCCCTTCGATGCGATCGCCGAGACCGTCGGTCGCCCAGTGGGTACCTGCCGACAGCTGGCCCGTCGGGCGCGAACGAAAATTGCTCTGGCGCAACCCAAGCCGGGTCAGGTGTCGACGGCCGAGCACCAGCTGGTCACCGAGAAGTTCATCACCGCATGCGCCAACGGTGATCTGCAGGCCCTGGTCGAAGTGCTGGACCCGACCGTGTGGGGCGTCGGGACGGTGTTGGGCGACCCGGCCCCGCCCCCGCAGATCAACCACGGACCGCACGATGTCGCGGTCAATCTGCTGCGCTACCTGGGCCCGGGCGCCACGGTAGTCAGCGGTCCGGCCGGTCAGCCGGTGCTGTTGGCCTTCGACGAGCGACGGCTCTTCGCCGTCATCGTGCTGACCATCGGCGAGCACCTGATCACCAAGATCGAAGCCACCGCCGACCCGTCAGCACGCGTCTAGCGGGACTCGCGCGCAGCGTCCGGACGGGTGGCGAAGAACCCGGCGACTGCGGCGGAGATCTCCAGGAACCTGCGGCGGGTTTTGCGGGCCAGCTCGCTGCGGACGTCGATCACGCCGCCGGGCCGCAAATGCGGGTCGAAGGGCACCTCGACCACCGTCTGACCGCGTTCGAGGAACTGGCGCGCCAGCGCCGATCGGTGGCGCTTGTCCGAATGGCCGTCCGAGTCGTTGAGCACCACCACGGTGCGATGCAGCAGAGCGGTGCGGCCGTGTGCCGCGAGCCATTCCATCGTCTGCGCGGCGGCGCCGGCGCCGTCGGCCCACGGTGAGGACACCACGATCAGCGCGTCGAGGTCGCTCAGCGCCTCCTGGGTAACCGGCGCGTCCATCGTGGAGCCGCAGTCAATGATCGCAATGGTGAAATGACGGTCGAGCCGCGAGGTGGCCTCGCGATACAACGCCGGGTCGAGCACCCGCCGCGGCCCGGCCGTCGGCTCCCCGGCCAGCACATAGAGGCCCGCCGAGTTGCTGCCGACACGGGTGCTCACATCGGCGAAGGACCGGAGGTTTTTGTCGGAGGCGATCTCCCAGTAGGAGCCGTTGGTCCGCGGGTCGATCCTGCTGCCGAGCCGGCCGAAGGCGGTGTCGGCGTCGATCGCGACGACGCGGTCCTGGCGACGGAGTTCGGCGAAGATCGACCCCACGCTGGCGGCGACGGTCGTCTTGCCGACACCGCCTTTGCCCAGCACGCCGACCTTGTAGTTGCCCCGAAGTGCCGCGCCGATAGTGGCCTCGTAGGCGGCATCCTGGCGCTCGCCGGCCGACGGCCCGAGGTTGACCAGCCCGAACGTGGCCTTGAAGACGGCGCGTCGCCAGCCGTAACCGGGTCCGGGCCGGGCCGCCTGCCTATCACGCGGCGTGAAGTCGAGGTCGCTCCACGAAGGCCGTTCCGGGGCAGGCGGAGTGGGTTGCCGCGGAGGCGCAGGGGCGGGGGCAGGGGAGGGTTGGGCGGGCGCTGGGGCGGAACCGGGCGGGGATCGACGGTGGGTGGGCGCGGCGGCGGCGGTGGACCGGCCGGGCCACTGTGCGGCACAGATGGTTGCCGACGCCGCAGGAAGTCGTCCGGCTCGGTCATGTGCCGGTCGGAATCGTCACGTCGGGTCCGCCCAAGCTCATGCAAGCATCGTAGGTCGGCCGCAACCGGCCCACCGCCGCGATGGGTGATTGCGCTGGTCAACGACATTTGGGTGCGCTGGCTGACCCGTCTCGGTGAGCTGTGTCACCCCGCTGGGGCCCGCTTCGTGAGCACGGCAAACTACCTGTCTACAGGGGCGAAAAGCGGCATTCGCGCCGGTCGGCGCCACCCGCCCTGTGGTAGCCAAATATCCTGCGACGCAGCAGGACCGGGGCCAGCCCGGCGGCGACGACGGCGCAAAATCGCGGCACCGGCGGCGGGCGGGTTATTATGGGCCAAGTTGGCATGTCAGGCGGGTTTTGGCATATCGTTTTACGACTTGTCGAAAACCGGTAACCGGGCCACCGTTCAGCGCCGTACGGATACTCCCAGCCGGATCGTCGTTACCCGGCGAGCAGCACATCGGCAAGGCCGAGGGGGCCTGGCCCGCAGCCTTCAGGGCGCGGCCTCCAACGCAAAGCTTTGTGAATGCTGCGGCAGAATTCTGGTGAAGGAGCAGGTGCGAATGGCGCCCAACCGCTCGGGCTCTAGGGGGCTCTACAACCCCGCGTACGAGCACGACTCGTGCGGGGTGGCCATGGTCGTCGATATGCACGGCCGCCGCAGCCGCGACATCGTCGACAAGGCAATCACCGCGCTGGTCAACCTCGAGCATCGGGGCGCCCAGGGCGCCGAGCCGCACAGCGGTGACGGCGCCGGCATCCTGATTCAGGTTCCCGACGACTTCTTCCGTCAGGTGGTCGACTTCGACCTGCCCGAGGCGGGTAGCTACGCCACCGGCATCGCATTCCTGCCGCAGTCGTCAAAAGACGCCAGTGCCGCATGTGCGGCGGTCGAGAAGATCGTCGAGGCCGAGGGCTGCCAGGTGCTGGGCTGGCGCAACGTCCCCACCGACGATTCCTCACTGGGCGCGCTGGCCCGCGACGCCATGCCCACGTTCCGGCAGATCTTCATCGCCGGCGCCGACGGCATGCAGCTGGAGCGCCGCGCCTACGTCATCCGCAAGCGTGCCGAGCACGAGCTGGGCACCAAGGGCCCAGGCCAAGACGGCCCCGGACGTGAAACCGTCTATTTCCCAAGCCTGTCCGGTCAGACCTTCGTGTACAAGGGCATGCTGACCACGCCGCAGCTGAAGGCGTTCTACCTCGACCTGCAAGACCAGCGGCTGACCAGCGCCCTGGGCATCGTGCACTCGCGGTTCTCCACCAACACGTTCCCGTCGTGGCCGCTGGCGCACCCGTTCCGGCGCATCGCCCACAACGGTGAGATCAACACCGTCACCGGCAACGAGAATTGGATGCGCGCCCGCGAGGCGCTGATCGACACCGACATCTTTAGTGACCACGGCGCCGTCGAAAATCCGGTCAAGCTGTTCCCGATCTGCACCCCGGGCGCCTCTGACACCGCCCGCTTCGACGAGGCACTCGAGCTGCTGCATCTCGGTGGCCGCAGCCTGGCCCACGCCGTGCTGATGATGATCCCGGAGGCCTGGGAGCACCACCCGTCGATGGATCCCGCGCGGCGGGCGTTCTACCAGTACCACGCCTCGCTGATGGAGCCGTGGGACGGCCCGGCGTCGATGACCTTCACCGACGGCACCATCGTCGGCGCGGTGCTGGACCGCAACGGCCTGCGCCCGTCCCGCATCTGGGTGACCGACGACGGCCTGGTCGTGATGGCCTCCGAGGCCGGCGTGCTGGACCTCGACCCGTCGAAGGTGGTGCGCCGGATGCGGCTGCAGCCCGGCCGGATGTTCCTGGTTGACACCACGCAGGGACGCATCGTCTCCGACGAGGAGATCAAGGCCGAGCTGGCCGCCGAGCAGCCCTATCAGGAGTGGCTCGACAAGGGCCTGATTCCGCTGGACGAGCTGCCTCAGGGCGATTACGTCCGGATGCCAGAGCACCGAGTTGTGTTGCGGCAGTTGGTGTTCGGCTACAGCTACGAAGAGCTCAACATGCTGGTGGCGCCGATGGCGCGAACCGGTGCCGAGCCGATCGGCTCGATGGGAACCGATACCCCGGTCGCGGTGCTCTCACAGCGCCCGCGGATGCTCTACGACTACTTCCAGCAGTTGTTCGCCCAGGTGACCAACCCGCCGCTGGACGCCATCCGCGAAGAGGTGGTGACCAGCGTGCAGGGCACCGTCGGGCCGGAGGGCGATCTGCTCAACCCGAACGCGGATTCCTGCCGCCAGATCATCCTTCCGCAGCCGGTGCTGCGTAACCACGAGCTGGCCAAGCTGATCAACCTCGACCCCGACATCGAGGTCAACGGTCGCCGGCATGGCTTGCGGTCCAAGGTGATTCGCTGTCTGTACCCGGTCGCCGAGAATGGTGCCGGGCTCAAGGCTGCCCTTGACGACGTGCGGGAGCAGACGTCGGCGGCGATCGCCGACGGGGCGCGGATCATCATTCTGTCCGACCGGGAGTCCGACGAGAAGCTGGCGCCGATCCCGTCGCTGCTGGCTGTCTCGGCAGTGCACCATCACCTGGTCCGGGAACGCAGCCGCACCAAGGTCGGCCTGGTCGTGGAGACCGGCGACGCCCGCGAGGTGCACCACATGGCCGCGCTGATCGGCTTCGGCGCCGCGGCGATCAACCCCTACATGGCGTTCGAGTCGATCGAGGTCATGCTCGACCGCGGCGACTTGAAGAATCTCGACCGCGAGGCAGCGCTGAAGAACTACATCAAGGCCGCCAGCAAGGGTGTGCTCAAAGTGATGTCCAAGATGGGCATTTCGACGTTGGCCTCCTACACCGGCGCGCAGCTTTTCCAGGCCGTCGGCGTCGACGAGGGCGTGCTCAGCGAGTACTTCACCGGGTTGGCCTGTCCCACCGGCGGAGTCAACCTCTCCGACATCGCCGCCGACGTGGCAGCCCGCCATGCGCTGGCCTTCCTGGACCGGCCCGACGAGCGCGCGCACCGCGAACTCGAGGTGGGCGGGGAGTACCAGTGGCGCCGCGAAGGCGAGTACCACCTGTTCAACCCGGACACCGTGTTCAAGCTGCAGCACTCCACCCGCACCGGCCAGTACAAGATCTTCAAGGAGTACAGCGCTCTGGTCGATGACCAGAGCGAGCGGATGGCGTCGCTGCGTGGCCTGCTGAAATTCCGCGACGGGTTGCGCCCGCCGGTGCCGCTGGATGAGGTGGAGCCGGCCAGCGAGATCGTCAAGCGTTTCTCGACCGGCGCGATGAGCTACGGCTCGATCTCGGCCGAGGCACACGAGACGCTGGCCATCGCGATGAACCGGCTCGGCGGCCGGTCGAACTCCGGCGAAGGCGGCGAGAGCGTCACCCGCTTCGACCGTGACCCCAACGGCGACTGGCGCCGCAGCGCGATCAAGCAGGTGGCGTCGGCGCGCTTCGGTGTCACCTCGCATTACCTGACCAACTGCTCCGACATCCAGATCAAGATGGCCCAGGGCGCCAAACCCGGTGAGGGCGGCCAGCTTCCGGCCGGCAAGGTCTACCCGTGGATCGCCGAGGTGCGGCACTCCACGCCCGGCGTGGGCCTGATCTCACCGCCGCCGCACCACGACATCTACTCGATCGAGGATCTGGCCCAGCTGATCCACGACCTCAAGAACGCCAACCCGCAGGCCCGGATCCACGTGAAGCTGGTCTCCGAGAACGGCGTGGGCACCGTCGCTGCCGGTGTGTCCAAGGCGCACGCGGACGTGGTGCTGATCTCCGGCCATGACGGCGGCACCGGGGCTACCCCGTTGACGTCGATGAAGCACGCCGGCGCGCCCTGGGAGCTCGGCCTGGCCGAGACCCAGCAGACGTTGCTGCTCAACGGGTTACGCGACCGGATCGTGGTCCAGGTCGACGGTCAGCTCAAGACCGGCCGTGACGTGATGATCGCGGCGCTGCTCGGTGCCGAGGAATTCGGTTTCGCCACAGCACCTTTGGTGGTATCAGGCTGCGTGATGATGCGGGTGTGCCACCTGGACACCTGCCCGGTCGGGGTGGCCACCCAGAACCCGGTGCTGCGCGAGCGGTTCGCCGGCAAGCCCGAATTCGTGGAGAACTTCTTCCTGTTCATCGCCGAGGAGGTCCGCGAATACATGGCGCAGCTGGGCTTCCGCACCGTCAACGAGGCGGTCGGCCAGGTCGGCTCGCTGGACACCACGCTGGCCCGCGCGCACTGGAAGGCGCACAAGCTCGACCTGTCACCGGTGCTGCACGAGCCGGAATCGGCCTTCATGAACCAGGACCTGTACAACAGCTCCAAGCAGGACCATGGCCTGGACAAGGCGCTGGACCAGCAGTTGATCGTGATGAGCCGCGAGGCGCTGGACTCCAAGAAGCCGGTGAGCTTCTCCACCACCATCGCCAACGTCAACCGCACCGTCGGCACCATGCTCGGTCACGAGGTGACGAAAGCCTATGGGGGTCAAGGTTTACCGGACGGCACCATCGACATCACCTTCGAAGGCTCAGCCGGCAACAGCTTCGGTGCGTTCCTGCCCAGCGGCATCACGCTGCGGGTCTACGGCGACGCCAACGACTACGTCGGTAAGGGCCTGTCCGGTGGACGCGTCGTGGTCCGGCCGTCGGACAACGCGCCGCCGGACTACGTGGCCGAAGACAACATCATCGGCGGAAACGTCATCCTGTTCGGCGCCACCAGCGGGCAGGCGTTCCTGCGCGGGGCGGTCGGGGAGCGGTTCGCCGTGCGCAACTCCGGCGCGCATGCGGTGGTCGAGGGCGTCGGCGATCACGGCTGCGAATACATGACCGGCGGCAAGGTCGCGATCCTGGGCAGCACCGGCCGCAACTTCGCGGCGGGCATGTCCGGCGGCATCGCCTACGTCTACGACCCCGAGGATGCGTTGGAAGCCAACCTCAACTCCGAGATGGTCGGACTCGAGACTCTCGACGAGGACGATCTCGAGTGGCTGCACGGGATGCTGCAGGCGCACGTCGACGCCACCGACTCCGCTGTGGGCCGACGCATCGTGGCCGACTGGGACGCCGAGCACCCGCACTTCGCCAAGGTGATGCCGCGCGATTACAAGCGGGTGCTGGAGGCGATCGCCGCGGCAGAGCGCGACGGCACCGACCCCGAAGAAGCGATCATGGCGGCCGCCAGTGCCTGATCCCAAGGGTTTCCTCAAGTACACCCAGCGTCAGACGCCTGAGCGCCGCCCGGTGGATCTGCGTCTGCGCGACTGGAACGAGGTCTACGAAGACTTCCCGCACCCGACGTTGCAGCACCAGGCGAGCCGCTGCATGGATTGCGGAATTCCGTTCTGCCACAACGGTTGCCCGCTGGGCAACCTGATTCCGGAATGGAACGACCTGGTCCGCACCGACCGGTGGTATGAGGCCATCGAGCGGCTGCACGCGACCAACAACTTCCCCGAGTTCACCGGTCGGCTCTGCCCGGCGCCGTGCGAATCCTCTTGCGTGCTGGGCATCAACCAGGATGCGGTGACGATCAAGCAGATCGAAGTCGAGATCATCGACAACGCCTTCGACGAAGGCTGGGTGGTCCCGCTGCCGCCCGACGTGCACACCGGCAAGAAGGTGGCCGTGGTGGGCTCCGGGCCGGCCGGTCTGGCCGCTGCGCAGCAGCTGACCCGGGCCGGTCATTCGGTGACGGTGTTCGAGCGCGCCGACCGGATCGGCGGCCTGCTGCGCTACGGCATCCCCGAGTTCAAGATGGAAAAGCGCCACCTGGACCGCCGGCTCGACCAGATGCGAGCCGAGGGAACCGAATTCCGCGCCGGGGTCAACGTCGGCGTCGACATCTCCACCGAGCAGTTGAAGGCTGACTTCGACGCGGTGGTGCTGGCCGGCGGGGCAACCGCCTGGCGGGATCTGCCGATCCCCGGCCGTGAGCTCGACGGCATCCACCAGGCGATGGAGTACCTGCCCTGGGGAAACCGTTATGCCTCAGGCGATCTGGATGACTCCGAGCTCGGCGCCGACGGTCAGCCGCCGATCACCGCCAAGGACAAGAAGGTCGTCATCATCGGCGGCGGCGACACCGGCGCTGACTGCCTGGGCACCGCACACCGCCAGGGCGCGGCGAGCATCCACCAGTTCGAGATCATGCCGCGGCCGCCGGAGACCCGCGCGGAATCCACTCCGTGGCCGACCTACGCGATGATGTTGCGGGTCTCCTCGGCGCACGAAGAAGGCGGCGAGCGGGTCTTCTCGGTCAACACCGAGGAATTCATCGGCCGCGACGGCCACGTCGCAGCGCTGAAGGTGCACGAGGTGACGATGCAGGACGGCAAGTTCGTCAAGACCGAGGGCAGCGACTTCGAACTCGAGGCAGACCTGGTGTTGCTGGCGATGGGATTCGTCGGGCCGGAGCGCGACGGCCTGCTGACCGAGCTCGGCGTCGACCTCACCGATCGTGGCAACGTGGCGCGCGGCGCCAACTTCGAGACGTCGGTGCCGGGCGTGTTCGTCGCCGGAGACGCAGGTCGGGGCCAGTCGCTGATCGTCTGGGCGATCGCCGAGGGCCGCGCCGCGGCTGCCGGGGTGGATCGGTTCCTGATGGGGCAGACCGCTCTGCCCGCGCCGATCGCCCCGACCGCAGTGCCGCAACGCTAGTCACTTTTGTCACAGCAGGAACATTTGATAAATTCTGCGGCGAGTCTTACACTGTTTGCCAGCCGAAGGCTGTCTAATAGTTTGATACGGGCGCCGCGGGGTGTGACGCCCGGTTGAGCTGATCGACCGCAGGAGTAAGCGCTGTGTCTATGAACTCCATGGCCCGGTCCCGGGTCAAACGAATTGCCTGGTCATGGTTCCGTCACCCAGTCAAGAGCCGCGAATTCCCGGCCAGGCTCGAGCGCTTGGTGACCGCCGACGAACTGATGCGCTTCGGCGTTTAACTGCTCCGCGGGCAGCCCGGTCGTAACAGCCGGCGTTTGCTCAATGTCACTGGTTCGTGACTTTTGCGAGATTTACTCGATATGGCGCCGGAGTCGTGGCCTTGGCGCCGCGACTCAGGCGATCAGCCCTGAATCCCGGATTGCCTCGGCCAGCGGTTCCAGCACGGCGGGGTCGTGCGGCGGCGGGAGATACACGATGCCCAGGTCGAGGCCCTCGGCGGCCAGTCCGGCGGCGTCGTCGATGACCTTGGCGTAGTCGAGGTCAGGCTCGAGCCGAAGGTGTGCCGACGTCATGATCTCCTTCGGGTCACGCCCGATGTCGGCGCAGTGCGACGCGAGCACCTCGCGCTTGTGTCGGAAGACATCCGGTGGGCCGCCGACGAAGTTCCAGTGCTGGGCGTATCGGGCGGTGATGCGCAGGGTGCGCTTCTCGCCGCTGCCCCCGATGCAGATCGGCGGATGCGGACGCTGCACGCCTTTCGGTTCGTTGCGGGCGTCCTTGAGCTGATAGAACTTGCCGTCGAAGTTGGTGGTCTCGTTGCTGAGCAGGCTGGTCAGCACCTCGCAGCCCTCCTCGAACCGGTCGAAGCGCTCCTTGACGCTGCCCAGCTCGATGCCGTACGCGCCGGACTCCTCCTCGTTCCAGCCGGCCCCGATCCCCAGTTCCAGCCGGCCGTTGGAGATGATGTCAAGGGCCGCAGCCATATTGGCCAGCACTGCGGGATGGCGGTAATGGATGCCGGTGACCAGGGTGCCCAGCCGCAGCCGGGTGGTCGCCTGAGCCAACGCGGTGAGCGTGGTCCAGCCTTCGAGACATGGCCCGGTACTGTCGCTGAAGATCGGATAGAAGTGGTCGAAGGTCCATCCGGACTCGAAGACGTCGATATCGTCGGCGGCCTGCCAGACGGCCAGCATCTGTGCCCAGGTGGTGTTTTGGGGTGAGGTTTTGAACGCAAATCGCATGAGTCCGACGGTAGTCCAGGGTCTCCAGTCGTGGCGCGACGCCCGGGAGTACGTGGACCCGACGGCGGGTGCCGCACTGCCCGTCGACGTCAAGATCACCCTGCTGGCCGCCGGACTGATCTTTCTGCTCGCGCTGGTGCTCGGCATCTGGAAGTACCGACAGGTGCTGACCTCCCCGGATCACCAGGCGCACCCCTATGTCGACATCGCCCACCGCGCGGCGTTGCTGTACTCCTTCGCCGCCCTGCTGATCGCGGTGTTCGTGCAGCTGAGCGGGTGGCCGGCGTGGGTGAACCTGACCGCGGCGATGGTGCTGGTGTTCTTCTTCGTGGCCGCGATCCTGAGCTACATCGCCCACGGCCTGAAGCAGGACACCGACAACCAGTTCGCCAACCCCGACCGGGCCCTGCGGGTGGGCATGACCGCGCTCATCGTGGGCGAGGTCGGCGGATTCGCGGTGCTGCTGGCCGGATTCATCGCCGGGCAGTTCTAGCCGGCGGGGCACACTGGAGGGATGGACCCGGTAGCCGCTCTGCGAGAGATCGCCTACTACAAAGACCGCGCCCGCGAGGACCCCAGGCGAGTGATGGCGTACCGCAACGCGGCCGACATCGTCGAGGGTCTCGACGATTCGCAGCGTGAGCGGCACGGGCAGGCCGATAGTTGGCAGTCGCTGCCCGGGATCGGCCCGAAAACCGCCAAGGTGATCGCCCAGGCCTGGTCCGGCCGCGAACCGGATGTTCTCGTTGAATTGCGGTCCACAGCAGGCGATCTCGGTGGCGGCGAGATCCGCGCGGCGCTGCGCGGCGATCTGCATCTGCACTCGAACTGGTCGGACGGGTCGGCGCCGATCGAGGAGATGATGGCGACGGCAGCGACCCTGGGTCACGAGTACTGCGCGCTGACCGACCATTCGCCACGCCTGACGATTGCCAACGGGCTCTCCCCGGAGCGCCTGCGCAAGCAACTCGACGTCATCGACGGGTTACGAGATCGCTTCTCGCCCATGCGGATTCTCGACCGGCATCGAAGTCGACATTCTCGATGACGGCAGCCTCGACCAGGAACCGGAGTTGCTGGAACGCCTCGACGTCGTGGTGGCCAGCGTGCACTCCAAGTTGTCGATGGATTCCGAGGCGATGACCCGCCGGATGGTCCGCGCCGTCAGCAACCCGCACGCCGACGTTCTCGGCCACTGCACCGGGCGGCTGGTCGCCGGAAACCGCGGCATCCGCAAGGAGTCGACGTTCGACGCCGAAGCGGTCTTCACCGCGTGCCTCGAGCACGGCACCGCCGTCGAAATCAATTCGCGGCCCGAGCGCCGCGATCCCCCCACCCGGCTGCTGAACCTGGCCCTGGAGATCGGCTGCGATTTCAGCATCGACACCGATGCGCATGCGCCGGGCCAACTCGATTTCCTCGGCTACGGCGCCCAGCGGGCGCTGGACGCCGGTGTCCCCGTCGAGCGCATCGTCAACACCTGGCCGGTCGAGAGGCTGCTGGAGTGGACCCACCAGAATTAGCCGAGTGGCCAGTTGTGGCGCAGATTTTGCCGGATTGCGTGCGCAAGTGGCCACTCGGACGGCGTCAGTCGGGTAAGTGCGGCATCTCCAGACCGGCGTCGCGACCGACCAACACGCCGCGGGTGAGTGCCGAGCTGCCGTAGCGGCGGCGCACCCGGTCGACTGCCGCATCTACGGCTCCAGCGTCGTCGGGCTGCCGCCCCGATGTCGTGAACGGCAGCGCCAGCTGTTCGGCACCGTTGCGGTCGATCTCGGATACCGCGAATCCCACCAGCGTCAGGCCCCGTTCGGCGATCAGCGGCGCGGCGGCCGTGACCAGCCGACGGGCTGTGGCGAGCAGAGCTTGCGTCGAACAGGTCGCCCACGGCAACGTATGCGAGCGCGTCGCCCGACCGAAGTCGTTGAACCGCAACCGCAATGTGACGGTTCGTCCGGTGCGTCCGGCGGCGCGCATCCGGCCGGCAATCCGGTCGATCAGGCCGATCACCACCGCGTCGATCTCGGCCGCCGACATGCTGTTGCCGGCGCGGCCGAGTGCCCGCTGCGCCCCCACCGAACGCCGGCGAACCCCGGTGGTGACCCGACGGCGGTCGATGTTGTGCGACAGCGCGTACAGCTGCCGGCCCATCGCGCCACCTACCATCGACGCCAGCACCGACTCGCCGAGCTCGGCGACGTCGGCGACCGTCTCGATGCCGTGCGCCCGCAGCTTGTCGGCCGTCACCGCGCCGACGCCCCATAACCGTCGCACCGGCAGCGGATGCAAAAACGCCAGCTCCCGATCCGGCGGGACGAGCAGCAGGCCATCCGGTTTGGCTTCCTGGCTTGCCACTTTCGCCAGGAATTTGGTCCGGGCGATGCCGACGGTGATGGGCAGGCCGACCCGGTCGCGGACCTCGTCGCGCAACCGGGCTGCGATCTGCACTGGCGCGCCCGACACGCGCCCGAGCCCGCTCACATCCAGAAACGCCTCGTCCACCGACAGGGCCTCCACCAGCGGGGAGGTGTCGTGGAAAACCTCGAACACGGCCTCGCTGGCCCGGCTGTAGGCCGACATCCTCGGCGGAACCACCACGGCTTGCGGGCACAGCCGTCGCGCCTGGGCGCCGCCCATCGCGGTGCGCACGCCGTAGGCCTTGGCCTCATAGCTGGCCGCCAGCACCACCCCGCCGCCGACGATCACCGGCCGACCGCGAAGCCCCGGGTCGTCGCGCTGCTCGACGGATGCGTAGAACGCGTCGAGGTCGGCGTGCAGGATCGCAGCATCACCACGCGAAGTACCCACGAACATATGTTCGCATCGACGGGTGACTACTGTCGATTGCCCGCCTCCTCCTCAGTCCGCTGCGCGGACCGCATCGTCGACGGGCCTGGCTAGACCGATTCACCGTAAATGCTGGTCACCCAGATGTGCACCAGCGTCTCGAGCAACCGCTCCTTGGGCAATGAGGGGCTGTCCCCGGCGAATGAGCTCAGCATCAGCTTCTCGTTGAGCAGGTTCAGCGCCGCCGACAATTCGGCGGCAGGCAGTGTCACCGGTGCGGCGCCGCGAGACCGCTCGGTTTCGATCACCACGGTGATGTGACCGACCCATTTCTCCATGAACCGGGACCACAACTGGCGCATGTCGGAGTTGGTGCGCGCGGAATCGGCGGCCAGGGAGACGGCTCGGTGTGACCCGAAGGTCTCGACGAAGACGTTGATACCGGTGCGCCACAACGCTTTCAGGTCGGCCGGCGGATTGGTGACCATGCTTTCCAGCGCAGAGTCCGCCTCGACGATCACCCGCTCGAACAACGTCAGTAGCACCGCGTCTTTGGACGGAAAGTAGAAGTAGAACGTCGGACGCGAGATCCCGGCCCCTTTGGCCAAGTCGTCGACCGAGATGTCGGCCAGCCGCCGGTGCTCGAGCAGCTGCTCGGCCGTGGTCAGAATCGCCAGCTCCCGGTCGTCGCCGGACGGGCGCGCGGAACGCCGGCCCCGCGAGGAGCGGCTAGAACTGATCGTTGCCACGACGGCGACTTTACACGGTGTTGAGTAAATCGACAGGGTGTTGACGGACTCAACACTGCGTTGATAACGTGTCGCCATGACTGAACATCTCGACGTTGTGATCGTCGGCGCCGGCATTTCCGGCATCAGCGCCGCCTGGCATCTGCAGGACCGCTGCCCGTCCAAGAGTTACGCGGTGCTCGAGCGCCGCGACGACCTGGGCGGCACCTGGGACTTGTTCAAATATCCCGGGATCCGGTCCGACTCGGACATGTTCACGCTGGGCTTCCGGTTCAAGCCGTGGGAGTCCTCGACCTCGATCGCCGACGGGGCCTCGATCAAGGCCTACATCAGGGAAGCCGCGACCGAGAACGGCATCGACAAGCACATCCGTTACCGCCACAAAGTGCTCGCCGCCGAGTGGTCGGACGCCGAGAGCCGCTGGACGCTGACGGTCGACAACGACGGCCAGCAGCAGGAGCTCACCTGCTCGTTCCTGTTCGCCTGCAGTGGTTACTACAACTACGACGAGGGCTACCTGCCGAAGTTCGAGGGCTACGACGACTTCGAAGGCACCACCATTCATCCGCAGCACTGGCCGGAGGATCTGGACTACGTCGGCAAGAAGATCGTGGTGATCGGCTCCGGCGCCACCGCGATCACGCTGATTCCCTCGCTGGTGAAGTCGGGCGCCGGTCACGTGACGATGCTGCAGCGCTCACCGTCCTACATCGGATCGCTGCCGCTGAGCGACCCGTTCGCCGAGCAGGCCAACAAGTGGCTGCCGACCAAACTTGCGCACGCCGCGAACCGGTGGAAGTGGATCGCGTTCAGCACCTTCCAGTACCAGTTCTCCCGCAAGTTCCCGCGCCAGATGCGCAAGACCCTGCTGACCATGGCCAAGCGGCGGCTGCCCGAGGGTTACGACGTCGAGAAGCACTTCGGTCCGAGCTACAACCCGTGGGACCAGCGACTGTGCCTGGCGCCCAACGGCGACCTGTTCAAGACGATCCGCAAGGGCCAGGCCGACGTCGTCACCGACACCATCGACCGGTTCACCAAGACCGGCCTCAAGCTGGGATCGGGCGCCGAGCTGGAAGCCGACATCATCATCACCGCAACGGGTTTGAACTTGCAGCTGTTCGGTGGCGCCGAGATCCGGCGCAACGGAGCTCCCGTCGAGCTCAACGACACGATGGCGTTACAAGGGCATGATGCTGACCGACATGCCGAACATGGCGTTCACCATCGGCTACACCAACGCCTCCTGGACGTTGAAGGCCGACCTGGTGTCGGAGTTCGTGTGCCGCGTCATCAATTACATGGACGAGAACCACTACGAGACCGTGGTGCCGCAACACCCAGGTAACTCGGTGGACGAGCGTCCGCTGATGGACTTCACGCCCGGATACGTGCTGCGCGCACTGGACTACCTGCCGAAGGCCGGGTCGGTCTCACCGTGGCGGCTCAAGCAGAACTACTTCATGGATCTGCAGTTGATCCGACGCGGCAAGGTTGACGACGAGGCTCTGCACTTCGCCAAAAAGCCTGCCGCGCTAGCGGTTTAGTCCCGGAAGCTAGGCGCTGGATTCGGCCGCAGCGACGATCACGATCCCGTCGTCGTCGCTGTAGGCGATGTCACCCGGAACGAAGTCCACTCCGCCGAGGCTGACGGTGACGTCGCGGGTGCCCGCGCCGGTCTTGCTGCTCTTACGCGGGTTGGTGCCCAGCGCCTTGATGCCGAGCGCGATGCCGCGCAGCGCAGCGGAGTCGCGGACCGCGCCGTTGACGATCACCCCGGCCCAGCCGTTGCCGCGGGCCAGGTCGGCGATCAGGTCGCCGACCAGCGCGGTGTGCAGCGAGCCGCCGCCGTCGATCACCAGCACACCGCCGTCACCGGGCTCCGACAGCACCGACTTGAGCAGCGCGTTGTCCTGGTGGCAGCGCACGGTGCTGATCGGGCCGGCGAATTCGGTGACCGCGCCGAACTGTCGGAACTGGATGTCGCAGCTACGGACCTCGGGCCCGATGTCGTCGACGAGGTCGGCCGTCGACCGAAAGATCAGAGTCACCGGGCCATGCTATTCATCGTCGTGACGGAGCTGACGAATCAGCAGCACGGCCAGCAGGCTGATCGCGATGGCCACCGCGACCTGCACCGGGAACCGGCCGACCGACGCGGCGGGCGGGCTCAGCGGGCAGCGGATTGCTGGCCGCCTCCACGGTTGACTTGGCATGTGCGGCAGCATCTCTGGCGGCCGCGGCGAGTTGTCCGTTGGACTCGGGCGTTGCTGGTGCGACTTTCTTGGCAGCAGCCTTCTTTGCCGGCGCCTTCTGTGCGGGCGCCTTGTCAGCGGGGGCTTTCTTGGCCGGCGCCTTTTTCGCGACGGCCTTCTTGGCCGGCTTTTTCGCCGCGGGCGGCTTCTTCGCGGCTTTCGCCGGCACCGCCTTCTTCGCGGCCTTCTTGGCGGGCGCCTTTTTTTCGGGAGTGTGATTCGCCGGAGCGTGATTCGCCGGCGGCTCGGCGGCCGTGCCGGGCTGCGCCGGGGCGGCGTCGTCGGTGGGCGACGGCGGGGGCCCGGGCGGTGGAGGCGGGCTCAGGGGTGGTTCAGCTGCGGGGTCGGGCGTTTCGTGCGGTCGATCCTGCGCGTCTGCCATCCGGATGCTCCTTTGCCGTATCGCGTCACGTACACCGGCGCGGTGGAGTCGAATCCATCATGCCAGGGTCGCCGAGGTGGGTTGGCTGTCGTCGGTTTCGGCCGGTCAGGGTCTATTTCGCATGGCCCACAGCGCCCCGCCGCCGACCAGGATCACGGCGCCCAGGACGAAAGGCCAGATGGGCAGGTCGTCAGGAGAGTCGTGGGGAGCCTGTGCCGCCGGGCCGGGCGTTCCGGGGCCCTGCGCCGTCAGCCGAAACGCCCACGACCCCGACACCACGTGCCCGTCGGCCGATGTCACCCGGTAGTTGACCGTGTAGTTGCCGACCGGGCCCAACGGGCGGACGCCGACGCTGACGACCGTGCCGTGCACGAGCGGCTCGCCAGCCGTCCACAGGTTGCCATCCGGGCCGACCACGGTCATCGCCGCGAACGTGGTCTGCAGGTCCTCGTTGAAGGTCGCACTGACGTGCGCCGGCCCGGTGCTGACTGCGGCGTTGTCGGGCGGATCGGCGGCTACCCGGGCGGCGTGCGCGCTGGCCGCGCCTGCTGTCAGCGTCGTCGCGAACGTGACCGCGGCCAGCAGCAGCCCCATGACGAGGAGGCGTGCTCGACGGCTCATGGTCGTCGCACGATCAGCGCGAGACCGACGCCCAGCGCGCCGATCAGCAAGGCGGCGCCGGCCAGGATTCGGCTGGTGTTGTCCACCACCTTGTGCGGCTGCTGTGCCGCCGGGGTGGCGGCGGGTGCGGCCGACACCGCCGGTGCCGGGTGATGGGCGGGCATGGGCGTCGAGCCTGCGGTGAGAACCAGCGTCGGTGCGGGACGCTCGGGCTCACGGCCGCCGGGCACGGGCAGCTGGTCCCACTTCACCACCGCGCCGTCGGCGTAGGTCTGGGTGGCCGGGAAGCTGACCGAGTCGACGTCGGGAAGCTTCACCGCGATCCGGAACACGTCGAACTGGTCCACCGGAATGCCGCGGTCGGGCGCCGCCGTCCACGTCACCGACCGGACCTTGTCGCCGTCGCGATCGATCTTGGCGGCCCAGCCGGGTTTGGTTTCGGTCCGCACCGCCGAGACGTTGGGCACATCGATCGTCAGCGCAGTGGTGGCCGAGCCGGTGGTCGACTCGTTGGGCACCTGAAAGCTGACCGTTGCGTAGCCACCGCGGGTGGCGTCGTCGCTGCTGGCCTGGACGTGCGCCGACGCCGTGGTGATCGCGGCGGCCGGGCCGAGGTAGAGCATCGCCGCAGCAGCGGTTCCGATCAGGCTGCGTCGAATGATCCTGCGCGGAGAGGGCATTGGGATAGCAGTTCCTGTCTGGAAAGGGCCGGGGATCAGGTCAAGCCGAGCCGAGCCATCAGGTCGGCGTCGATCTCGTCGAGCTGGCTGGAGATTGCGGCATGGGCGCCGCGACGTCGCGTGGCGGGCATGTTCTCCGCGGCGGTGACGGCGGCCGCCAGGTCGGCGAGCCGTTCGGAGATGGCAGCGACGAACTGCTTGGTTTCGCCGTCCCGGGGCTTGTTGTCCTGCACGGTCCGCAGCGACCGCTCCGCACTCGCGATGCGGGCCGACAACCGGCCGCCGCTTCCGGAGAACTGACCGATGTGAGCCAGCGGCACCCCGAGCTGGTCGGCGCGGCGTTGGTCGATCAGCCCGCGCACCGCGATCGCGACGCGGTAGGCCAGCGGCACGATGATCGGAGCGAGCAGACGGGACACCGTCAGCAGCCGGCGGATCCGGGTCGGCGACAGTAGCGCGCCCTCGCGCACGGCTTTCAGGTTGGCTTCGGCGACCTTGAGCGCGGTCTGGTCGCTGCTGCGCTGTGCCTTCAATTTCTCGCGAAGCGCCTTCGTCTCGGCTCGATGTTCGGCCTTGAACCGGCGAACCTCATTCTTCGCCGACAGCTTGGCCTCGAGCCTGGCCTTGGCCTTGATCGCCCGAGCTTCTGCCCGACGGGCCGCGCGGGTTTTTCGCTTGCCGAACAGGCCCATTCGCGCACTACCTCCCCGGAATCTCGTCGACTATCGCGCCGCCCGTCGGGCATCGCTGGGCCAACCCTAACCGTGCCGATTGCGCCGGCCGGCGTCAGGCATCCAGGTGTTCTTTGCGGCGCAACTCTTCGACCCGGTGAGCGACGTCGTCCTTGCCCTCCGGGGACAGCTCGCTGATACCCATCGCGATGCGGCGGACTCCTTCGTCGCGCAAGACCAGCAACCAGGACAGTTCCTTGTCGAGCTTCTCGTAGTACTCGTCGTCGGTGAAGTAGGCGGGTTTGATCCGGAAGAAGTTGGCCAGCGCGGTCATGGTGGTGGACGACGGGTTGGTGCGGTTACCGGAACGTAGCTGCGACAAATACGGGGCTGACATCGTCACTCCCTCGGCCTTGAGCGCCGCGATGACTTCAGCCGAGGTATGCGGCCCCCGTCCCGGCGGGTAAACGGTGTCGAACAGCCGGTTCAGGCGGGCCGAAAACGTCGTGCTCATCGATATGACCTCCACCAGTTGGTAGATCCCAACAACGCTTCAAAGTATTTGCTGATCATCGTAGCCAGAGTTAACGCTGCAACCAAGTGTGAAACGTAGGGCTAATTGACGCTGGCGGAATATGCGAGCGTGGGCACTGCTACGGCCTCGGGCCCAAGGCGTTGTCCAGCGTATACACATGAAATTCTAAGGAAATTGTGTGAAAAATCCATCGCTTCGGGGACTATGGGCGTTGGCTCCGCCTCCCGACGGCTATTTGCTTGCCACCCGAGCACGGTACAAACCGAATTTGCTGTAGACGGCCGCAGTATCGGCTCTCAGCCCGATACAACCGTCGATTACGGACCGCTATTAGGCGCGTGCTGGACAGCTCGTCCGACGAACCGGTCGAGATGGGCGATGCTCCAGAAGACCGGCAACGGTATGTGTTGAGCGGCCCGCGGACGCCGGAATGCCTACGCGGCGAGCAGCATTGCCAGGATTGCTGTGTCGGGGTGGCTGATCGGGTCGACCCCGACTCGGCTGACCATCGACGTGATCGTCCCGTCGGCTTCTGCCTCGACCCAGGCTGCCCGGTGTTCGAGCCCGAGATACGGCAAGCCAGGCAGCAGTACGCATCCTGACGCCGCGCCATTGCACTCCGGCAGCGACGGCATGGTTTCCGAAGGCGGGTGCAGCATCAACAGCGCGGGCGGCTGGTGATCGGCGAAATAGCCGGGCTGAACCGCGGACTCGCCGACCACCGGGCCCTCGGCCAGCACCAGGCCGACCGTGCCCGGCGCCGGCGTATCGGGCAACTCCTCGCGGACACCGAATACCGTTGTGGTGGCCAGCAATCCGGGCAGCGACGCTACCCTGACCGCGACCATCAACAATTGCGCCCACTCTTTGGT
The DNA here is from genome assembly GCA_963762535.1 of uncultured Actinomycetota bacterium. Taxonomy (GTDB): domain Bacteria; phylum Actinomycetota; class Actinomycetes; order Mycobacteriales; family Mycobacteriaceae; genus Mycobacterium. Next base: position 33,193 of record CAVXKX010000014.1, on the reverse strand, counting down.
CGAGTCGGGCCATCGGCCCGAAATCACGAACCCCTTCAGGGCGCCATGAGAATGGAACGGGGCCACTTCGATGGGTCGGCCTGAACCAGTTTCCATTTCGCCCTCCACCATGAATTCGGGTATCCGCGATACGCCGGTGGGTCGATCCGCTCAGCATGCGTCAGTACCGCAACGCCCGCAAGCGGACACGACCGGTGTTGACCGATGGAGTCGAAAAGAAACACAGCCGAAATAGCGTTCGGGACGCCGCGCTTGGTGCGCGACGCCCCGAACGGCAGGAGAACGACAAGTCAGGCGGAGATCAGGCCCTTGGCCTTCGAGGTCGCCGCCGCGTAGCGCGACTGCACCTCGTCCCAGTTGACCACGTTCCAGAACGCCTTGGTGTAGTCGGCTTTGACGTTCTTGTAGTCCAGGTAGAAGGCGTGCTCCCACATGTCGAGCAACAAGATCGGGACAACGCCCAGCGGGAAATTGGTCTGGTGGTCGTACACCTGGAACGTCAGCAGCTTGTCGCCGAGGCTGTCGTAGGCCAAGACCGCCCAGCCTGATCCCTGAATACCGTTGGCCACGGCGCTGAACTGAGCGCGGAACTTGTCGAAAGAGCCGAACGCGTCGTCGATGGCGGCAGCCAGATCGCCGGTCGGCTTGTCACCGCCGTTGGGGGACAAGATTTTCCACCACACGACGTGATTGACGTGGCCGGCCAGGTTGAACGCCAGGTTCTTCTCGTTCAGCAGAATCGATGAGTGATCGTCCTTGCTGCGGGCTTCTTCCAATTTCGCCACCGCGTCGTTGGCGCCCTTGACGTAGGTGGCGTGGTGCTTGTCGTGGTGGAGCTCGTTGATCGCACCCGAGATATGGGGTTCCAGCGCTCCGTAGTCCCAGTCCAAATCGGGCAAGGTGTAATCAGACACGAGGTTCCTTCCTGATCATGATCGTTTCCCTACACTCTTACGCCACACTCGCAGGCGGTAGCGGCGCGGGTCTTGTCGAACGTAACCCTGCTCCATCACCAAGCGGGCCGCAAGAAGAGGGCGGGGGCGGAGTACCCGTCAGCTTGACTTCAGAACCAAACGATGACGGCAAGGACCGCGAGCAACACCAGGGCGATGAGGCCGGCGCGCAAGCCGGCAAGCAAGTAGGAGCGGTTGCACGTCGAAGACGTCGTGTACCAGTGCGACGTCGACCCCGCCGACTGCGGGCCTAACGGTTGCGTCGTCATCGGATGGCTCCGGCCTGCTTGTCCAACTACTTCCCCCAGTGAGATGAGTCACAACGAACTCGGTGATCGCGATCATAACGCCTTCTGAACCGCCTGAGAAATTGAGCCCAGCGCGGCGCGCTGACCTGTGCGTTGTTGCTGGCGATATTGTTTTCCGCGTGCCAAATAGGCGCGGTGGCCAGGCGGCAATGTGGTAGCGACACGCGTGCGTTCCCTGTGACGTCGCCCATAGGGCTGGCGCCACGGACACCGTGAGCCTGGCTAAGAATTCGCTGAGCGCCGGGCCGGGTGGTCGATCACGAACTGGTTACGGTCGCCGGTTATCCACAGCCGAACACACGACGCGGGCCCCAGAACGTGCGGCGATGCACGACCGCCGTCTGCAACAGCTTGTGGATAAACCTGTGGAAACTGTGGATACCCGGTTTTAGCTGGACCCGGAGCGTCGCGCTGTTTCGTTGCGCGTGCCAAGATCAAAAGCGTGAGTTCAGAACCGTTGATCGCGCAAACCGCCGTCGCCGATCTGCCGGCCGAATTCGGACCGTCGACAGTGTTGCTGGATGTGCGCGAAAACGACGAATGGCAGCGCGGCCACGCCGCGGCTGCCCAGCACATCCCGATGGGTGAGGTGCCGGGCCGCTTGGACGAGATCGACCGGTCGGCGACGCTGTACGTCATCTGCAAGGCGGGCGGCCGTTCGGCGAAGGTGGCCGAGTTCCTGGCGCGAGACGGATTTGAACCCATCAACGTCGACGGCGGCATGCTGGCCTGGGCGGCGGCCGGACGCCCGGTGGTCACCGACGATGGAAGTCCGGGATCCATCTGACCGATCCCGCTACGCTGGTCTGGCGATCGTCAGCGCGGTGCAATGATCCGCGCTGGTGACGATGCAGAGCGCAGCGATGAGGAGGAGCAGCGCCGATGATCCGCGCTGGTGACGATGCAGAGCGCAGCGATGAGGAGGAGCAGCGCCAATGATCCAAGTGTGCTCCCAATGCGGCACACGCTGGAATGTCCGTGACAAGCAGCGTTCTTGGTGCCCGCGCTGCAACGGCACACTGTTGGCTCCGTCGGCAACCCAGCCGCCCCCTCTGACAAGTCCCACCGCCGGCTGGAGCGCCGGCCCGAGAAGCGCGCCGCGGCTTCCACCGGGCTACCGCTGGATCGCGGTGCGGCCCGGCCCGCCACCACCACCGCGCCGCCGCCGGCGCCCGCTCGGGCCCACCCCGCGATATCTGACGATTCCGCGGTGGGGCCTGCAGGATCGGATCGACCAGGAAAGCGGGCCCGGACGCGACCAGCGTCTGGCGCCCCCGGCGGACCGGATACGGACCTCCTTGTTTGTCTCGGCGATGGCACTGGGTGCGGCGGCCCTGGTCCATCTACTGCGGTATCTGCTGCTGGTGATCAACCGCAATACCTTGCTGAACTGGCTGGTGGCCGACGCGGCGGCGCTGCTCAGCGTCCTGGCCAGCGTGGCGGCCTGCGCAGCGACGATGACCACCGCTTTCCTGCTGACCCGGTGGTTGATCGCCCGTCGGGCTGCGGCGTTCGAGCATGCCGGGCGGTCGGAAACCCGGACCCGGCGGGCGCTGTGGGCCGGCACGCTGGTGCCGCCGTCGGCCGCGATAGCCCTGGCCATCACTTTCGCCGTGGTCGCGGCGACCACCGAGCACTCGGCTAGCTGGGCTTTGATGGCCGCGTGTATGACGTTCAGCTGCCTGCCGTTGCTCGGGTCGGTCTGGGCCCTGGCCTATGTGATCGAGTTGGCCAAGGCCGAAGACCACTACAGCCAGTTGCGACCGGTCATCTGGGGCTGGTGGCTGATATGGCTGGTCAGCATCAGTGACATCGGTGTTCGCGTCGATCACCAGCGGAGCGCCGGACGCCCAGGGCATCGCCAACAACACCGTGGCGATGATCATCGCCTACCTGGTCGCGGTGGCCTCGGTGCTGGGAACGGCGCGGCTGTTCGAGAGTTTCGAGCGCAAACCCGTCGAACGGCCCGCCCACCGCTGGGTCGTGGTCCGTAATGACCACGACAATCCGGCCGCCACGACGGAATCTGCTGCAGCGGTTGAGTTGCCGGGTGAAGAACCGGCAGCATAGGACCATGACGCCCGCCGAGGAAGTGGTCTCTCGGCATCCGTTCGTAGTAGCCCACCGCGGTGCCTCGGGGTCGCTCCCGGAACACACGCTGGCCGCCTACGACCTGGCGCTGCGCGAAGGCGCCGACGGTGTGGAGTGCGATGTCCGGCTGACCCGTGACGGCCACCTGGTCTGCGTCCACGACCGCAAGCTCGACCGGACGTCCACGGGCGCCGGTCTGGTCAGCATGATGACGCTGGCGCAACTCAGCGAGCTGGAATTCGGTTCCTGGCATGGCAGTTGGCGACCCGACGGCACCCACGGCGACACCGGTCTGCTGACCCTCGACGCTCTTATCGCGCTGGTGCTGGACTGGAAGCGGCCGGTGAAGATCTTCATCGAGACCAAACACCCGGTCCGCTACGGCCCGCTCGTCGAGAGCAAGGTGCTGGCGCTGCTGCACCGCTTCGGCATTGCTTCCCCGGCGTCCGCCGACCGATCCCGTGCGGTGGTGATGTCGTTCTCTGCGGCCGCGCTGTGGCGGGTCCGGCGTGCGGCGCCGCTACTGCCGACGGTGCTGCTCGGCCGCAGCCACCGGTACCTGGCCAGTAGCGCAGCCAGCACCGTCGGCGCCACCGCGGTAGGGCCGTCGATCGCAACGCTGCGACAGCATCCCGAGCTCGTCGACCGCGCCGCGGCCCAGGGCCGGGCGCTGTACTGCTGGACGCCCGACGACTATGACGACGTCCGGTTCTGCCGGGACGTCGGGGTGGCGTGGCTGGCCACCAACCACCCCGGCCGGGTCAAGGCCTGGCTGGAAGACGGCCTGACCGGCGCCGACCCGCACTAGCGCCCGTCGACGATGCGCGCCGTGCAGCGGCGTGAGGTGGGGGTACCCCCCAGCCGGCGAAGCGGCGAGGGGGCGAGACGGGCCATCGGCCTCAGAGCCGGCCCCCGGCGGCAGCCGGCGCCCCGGCCGAGCTGCCGTGCCCGTCGATTTCGCGAGCGACGAAGTTCTCCAGGTCGAACAAGTTCGCCCCCGCGCGGTCGGCGACCCGCATCAGCGAGGTCATCAGCGCCATCTCCTCGACCTGCTCCTTGAGGAACCACTGCATGAACTGCTCGCCGAGGTAATCGCCCTCGTCCCGGGCGGCCGCGGCAAGCCGGCTGACCTGCTCGGTGACCGTCCGCTCTTGATCCAGGGCCAGCGCCAGCGCCTCACGCGGCGTCTCGAATGCGTTGCGCACGTTGTCGGCGCCCGGAATCTCCACTCGCACATCGCGATCGAGGAGATACTGCACCAGCATCATCGCGTGATTGCGCTCTTCGACGGCCTGGGCATAGAAGTGCTTCGCCAGCTGACGGAGCTCGGCGCCGTCGAAATACACAGCCATCGCAATGTATTGCTGGGAATTGGTGAATTCGTGTTGGATCTGTTCTTGCAATAGTGCATGAAACTTTGTTTTGTGGAAGTCGTGATCGCTCATGTCGGCAACGGTATCGCAGCCGAAAAGCCTTGTCACCCAAGGTAATACTTACTGAGGCCAGCTTCCCCTAAGTAAACAGAGGCTATATTTACCAATTGCGTCCGGCCATTTTCGGGGGCGGTAAATGGGCGCGGTGACCGGCTCAGGGCTGTTCGCCGAGCACGCTGGCCGGCACCGGCTGGTCGGCGGACAGCGCGTCGAACATCGCGGCGGCTTTGTCGTGATCCCACACCACCACCGAGCCGGAGCTGGTGCTGGTGAATTCGCCGATCGGCACGGTCAACTCAGTGGTCGAGCCGTGCAACGACCAGGCCAGCCGGGCCAGGTCCCAGATGTGATCGCCGTGGTCGACGGTCAGTGCGCCGACCGCCGCGTGCGGCACCGAATACCACCGCCACGGGTTGAGCCAGATGGCTGGGCTCACCGCCCGGTGCAGCAGTGCCGACATGAACTGCCGCTGGTCGATCATCCGATCCAAGTCCGCCCGCGCCGTGGCGCGGCTGCGGACGTAGCCGAGCGCCTCGCGGCCGGCCAGCTGCTGGCACCCGGCGGGCAGGTTGATGCCTGCCAGCGGGTCGTCGATCGGGGACGTCGGGCACACCGTGACCCCGCCCAAACCGTCGACCAGCCCGGCGAACCCGCTGAAGCCGATCTCGGCGTAGTGGTCGATCCGAAGACCGGTGGCCTGCTCCACCGTCTGCGCCAACAGCCGTGCTCCGCCCATCGCGAACGCCGCGTTGATCTTGTCGCGGCCGTAGCCGGGGATCGGCACGTAGGAGTCGCGGGGAATGGACACCATCGTCGTGCGGGTGCTCGAGGCGAACGCGGGCACATGCACCACCAGGATGGTGTCGGTCCGGCCGTTGCCGGTGTCGCCGCCGGTGGCCAGTGCCTCCTGCTGTTCGGTGGTCAGGCCCTGGCGGCTGTCGGAGCCGACCAGCAACCAGGTGCTGCCGGGTCCGGCTGCCGGCCGGTCCGGGTAATCCGTCAGGACTGGTTGGCGGTGCAGCGCGGTTTCCATCCACAGTGCGCCGGCCAGTACCACCGCGCAGCACAGCAGCGTGGCGATCACCAGGCTGAGCGAAATGACTTGCAGCCAAGCCCTTTTGCGCCGAGGCGAAGCGAGCTTACGGGCGCGGCGACGGTTCGGTGCCACCGGCCGCGGCGGTGGCGTGCCCGGCGGCGGGGGCCGGCGGCGGGGGACTGTCCACGTCAGTGCAGCCATCGCAGATGGCCGGCCAGCAGCGCGTAACCGACGAAAGCGACCGTGTCGATCAGCCCGTGCCCGATCACCAGCGGCCACAGCCGGCCGGTGCGCTGCCAGGCGTAGCCGAACACCAGCCCCATCGCCAGATTGCCCAGCCCGGCGCCGAAGCCCTGGTAGAGGTGATACCCGCCGCGCAGCAGGCTCGACCACATCAGCGCCGCACGGGGCCCGACACCCAGCTGGCCCAACCGGGTGAGCAGATAGCCGACAACGATGACTTCTTCGGCCCAGCCGTCGGCAAACGCGGTGAGCACCAGCATCGGGACCCGCCACCAGGTATCGCCCAAGCCCGACGGAATGACCGCGGCGTTCATGTGCCAGGCCCGTGCGGCGAGGTAGAGCCCCAACCCGGGCAGGCCGATCAGGAGAGCCAGGCCCACGCCGCCGAGCAGGTCGGGGCGCCACCGGAAACGGCCCAGCCCGACGCCGGCGGGCGTTAATCCGGTGCGCCACAACAGGTACAGACCGAGTGCGCCCCAGGCCAACAGCTGCACGACGACCGCGGCGTTGAGGCCGAGATCGATGAGGTCGAAGTAGGACCGCTTGGGGTTGAGCGGGATCCGCTGCGAGCTCAGGCCGCGCAGCACCGAATCCGCGAGCTGCAACGCCGCGGTGACGGCGCTGAGCCCGAACGTCACGCTGAGCACGATCACCAGTTCGGCGCGCAGCGGCCGGCGTTCGGTCCGGCCGCCGTCGGCGTCACTGCGAGGCGCTACCACCCCGACACGGTAACCGGGGGCAGCGGCCGGTGCTCAGTCCCGTCGCGCGCGCAGACCGTTCACGAAAGGGCAGCCGAGCAGTACCCGGATGGCCTTGCCCAGTTCGACGACGTCGTCGACCGGCATGCGGAACGGCAGCCGGACGTCGCGGTCGCCTTCGGCGCTTTCCACCCGCAGTCGCATGCCGTAGCGGTCGATGCCCAGCGGCCGGATATCCCCGCGTCGCAACCGGGCCGGCAGCCGGGCGGCCAGCCGCGCGACCACGTCTCGGTGGGCGGTGTCGAGGTGGCGGATCCAGCATGATTCGAACGCGCAGAACGGATCCGGCCGGGCGGCCAGCAGCGCTGCCGAGTCGACGGCCTCGGCGCCGGTGGAGTCGGTGACCACCACCGACTCGATCTCCAGCCGTGCCAACAGGTACTGGGTGTCTCCCTCGCTCACTGGCCGCGAGTCCGGAGTCTGGACCTGCAGCAGCGCGGGGTGGGGATGCTCGGCGGCGATCAGGTCGAGCATCTCGCGCACGTCCCGCGGCGGCACCCGATGCAGCCGCCCGCTGATCCACACCAGCGAGCGGACCGGTTCGCGCAGCGGAAGCGGCGCGTAGTCGGCCAGCTCCAGCACGCTCTGAGCGCCCGAGGCGCCGTAGTCGCTCAGCTGGTCGGCAACGCCGCCGCCGGTCGGGACGCCGACGGCAAAGGAACCGTCGGCGAGCAGATGATGCAACGGAGTGGTGAGCGGCTCGGCGCTGTCGACTGCGAGCAGAGCGCCGCCGGCGCGGACGCAGGTGCTGCGGATCCGTTCGGCCGTCGTCGGCGCCGGGCAGTGAACAGATGTCATCGAGAACCGTCCTAACAAATAAGGTAAGGCTTACTTAACTCGAGGCGATCCGCCGGCGCAAGACCTACGACCCGATAGGGTTTCGGTCGTGGCCAGCATCGCCTATCTCGGTCCGGCGGGGACCTTCACCGAAGCGGCGCTGTTGCAGATGACCGGAGCCGGTTTGGTTCCGCGACACTGCGGCGGACGCCGGGCAGCTGCTGCCGGTCGACAGCACGATCGCGGCACTCGACGCGGTGCGCGATGGCGCCGCCGAATTCGCCTGTGTGCCGATCGAGAACTCGATCGACGGTTCGATCATGCCGACGCTGGACGGCCTGGCGATCGGGACGCCGCTGCAGATCTTCGCCGAGCTGACACTGGACGTGGCCTTCAGCATCGCCGTCCAGCCCGGTCGCAGCGCCGCCGACGTCCGCACCCTGGCCGCCTTTCCGGTGGCCGCCGCACAGGTCCGCCGGTGGCTGGCCGCCAATCTGCCCGCCGCGGAGCTGCGTCCGGCCATCTCCAACGCCGATGCGGCGCAACAGGTCGCCGACGGGCTGGTCGACGCCGCGGTCAGTTCTCCCCTGGCCGTCACCCACCGGGGCCTGGCGACGCTGGCCGAGGATGTCGTCGACGAAGCCAACGCGCGCACCCGCTTCGTGCTCGTCGGCCGCCCCGGTCCGCCCCCGGCCCGCTCCGGCGCCGATCGCACGTCGGTGGTGTTGCGCATCGACAACGTGCCGAGTGCGCTGGTGTCGGCTCTCGCCGAGTTCGGGATCCGCGGTATCGATCTGACCCGCATCGAATCCCGGCCCACCCGAACGGAATTGGGTACCTACGTCTTCTTCCTGGACTGCGTCGGCCACATCGACGACGATGCCGTCGCAGAGGCGCTCAAGGCGCTGCATCAGCGTTGTTCCGATGTGCGCTACCTGGGTTCCTGGCCGACCGGAGAGATCGCCGGTGCACCGCCGCCGCAGCTGGATGAGTCCGCCCGCTGGCTGAATGGCCTGCGCGGCGGCACGGTTGACGGCGGGTCGGTGCGATGAGCGGTCGGCTGGTGTTGGTCCGGCACGGCCAGTCGCGCGCCAACGTCGACAAGCGACTTGACACCCGGCCGCCGGGTGCGGAATTGACCGAGTTGGGCCGCGACCAGGCGCGCGCCTTCGCCCGCGACCTCGCCTCAGTCGCCGGGGCTGCTGCTGCATTCGGTGGCCACCCGCGCGGCGCAGACGGCGGCGGAGATCAGCGCCGAGCTCGGGGTGCCGGCCAAGGAGGTGGTCGGTATCCACGAGGTGCAGGTCGGCGACCTGGAAGACCGCACCGACGAGAAGGCGGTCGAGGAGTTCGACGCGATCTACCGGCGCTGGCTCGAGGGTGAGCGGGACGTGTCGATGCCTGGCGGGGAAAGCGCCAACCAGGTGCTCGACCGCTATCTGCCGGTGCTGGACGAGCTGAGGACCCGGTATCTCGACGACGAGAACTGGACCAGCGACATCGTCGTCGTCAGCCACGGGGCGGCGATCCGGTTGACGGGCGCGGTGCTGGGCGGCATCGACAGCAGGTTCGCCCTCGAACACCATCTGGCTAACACCGCGGTGGTGATTTTGACGCCGGCCGCCGGCGGAGGCTGGAGTTGTGCGCAGTGGGGAAATCGGACGCCGCCGTTCGAACCCGTGCCGGCCGATGCCCAGGCCGAGTCGGTCCCCGACCCGATGGGCTGACTTAGACCGCGACGGCCGCCGCCGCGTCCGCGTGCGCGCAGCCGCATCCCACGGCGTCGCAGTCGATGATGAATGTGTGCGGCAGCAACTCTGGACCGGCGCAGTCTTCGTCGGTGCACTCAGAGCGATGCAACCAGTGGTGAATGAGTGTGCCGTGACAGTGCTCGAGGCCTGCCCGGCAGTCGCGGCAGTGCTGGCTCATGGGTTGTTTGTAGCACCGCGAGCCGACAGGCCGGCGGCGGCGCGCCCGCTCGGACGCCGCGCATTACGAAGTATCTGGCTGGGCCCAATTGCCCGGCTCCTTCCCGGGACGCTGCACGTCCCGCATCGTCGCCGGGTCAGGCCCAACCCAGTTCGTGCAGCCGTTCGTCGTCGATGCCGAAATGGTGGGCGATCTCGTGCATCACGGTGATCTTGACTTCCTCGACAACCTGCGCGTCGTCCTCGCAGATTTCCAGCAGCGCGTCACGGTAGATCGTGATGGTGTCCGGCAGCGACCCGGCGTAATGCGAGTCGCGTTCGGTCAGCGCCACACCTTCGTACAACCCGAGCAGCTCGTCGTCCTCGGGGTGACGGTCGGCGACCAGCACCACCACGTTGTCCATCACCGCCGCCAGCTTCGGCGGGACCATATCGAGCGCGTCGGCGACCAGTTCGTCGAACCGTTGCGGATCCATCCCAACGGCCACCTGGCTATTGGCCCGGCGGTGGAGGCGGTTCCGCGGGAGGTGGCGGTGGCGGTGGCGGATTCGGTGGCGGCGGCGCCTCCGGAGGCGGAGCCGGTGCGAGCCGGGGCTTCGGGGGCCGGCGCCTGCGGGGCGGGAGCCGGTTGGCCCGGCAGATGCTGGTTGCCTTGGCGCTCGGCTGCTCGATCCCGACGATCCGCTGGAGCCGGATGAGCTTGATGGGCCTGACGAGCCGTTCGATCCGGTCGACGAGGCGCCGCCCCCGGTGTCCGGCGTGGCCGGTATCGCCGGCAGGTGGAGTCGCTCCTGCGGGATGTCCGGCGGCGGGACAGGAGCTTGGCCGTTGATCTTCAGCGGACCCTTGGCACTGTTCAATAGCGTCGCCCAGCCGCCGTTGCCCAAGGTCGCCCCGATGCTGCAGGCCACCTCACGGCTACCGGCCGACCAGCTCGGCAGCGACAGGGTGCTGTAGATCAGCGTCAGCGTGGTGCTGCGCAACTGCACCGGCGCCAGGTAGGCGTCGGTCTGCTTGGTGCAGGACTCCTTGATGAAGCCGTCCTGCTCGGGCTCCGGAGGCAAGCCTTCAGGGAACCGGGCGAGCAGGTTGACTGTGCCGGTGACCTCCATCGCGTGTGGTGCGGCGCAGTCGACCGGGATATCGGTGGGCTGGTTGGTGGCCGGGTCGATGCCCAGGCAGGTGCCGTCCGGCCAGACTTTGGACTGGTCCACGTCGGCGACCTTGCCCTTGTAGGCGACCTGCTGGTTGCCGGGCCCCGGCAGCTGCACCCCGCACAGCATTCGTCGCTCGCCGAACTGTCGCCACGCCTTGTCGCCCGACCACAGCATGCTGATGACGAACTTGCTGTTGGGGTCGAACTTGGCGCCCAGATAGCGGCGTACCGCCGACTCGCACTGCTCCTGGCTGATCTGCTCGATCCGGGTGGCCGTCGGCGGCGGCGCCGAGGGGCCGTACTCCGAGCCGGGGAAGGTGCGCATGTCGATGGACTCGGAGACTTCGAAGCGATGCTCGTCTTTGCAGTCGACGATTGTGGCGGCTTCGGGCGTCCGGTCCGGCCACATCAGGCAGTTGCCGCTGACCGCACGGTTGAACGCGTCGTTGCCCTTGGTGCCGGTCGGAGGCACCGGGTCGATGTAGCCGGCCAACCGTCCGGGACCGTCGCCGATCGGCAGCGCGGTGACCAGACCGGCGATCAGCAGACCACCCAGCGCGGTCAGCAGCAGCGCCCGCCGGGTCGCCGAGGCCTGCAGCGTTCCGTTCAGCGAGCTCATCCACTCCAGGCGCGGCGTCCGAAGCCGGGGGCCACGCGTCCCCGAAGCCTCAGCGGCGTCGCGCTCGTCGCGCTGGGATTCGCGCTCGGATTCATGCCACATCGCACCCATTCTGACAGGCAAACCCAGGAACGTGACGGCTGTTACAGAAGTGAAACGGTTGTCGTCGGTCGATGGCCCGCCGTAGGGTTCTTGCCCGTGATCGACCTGAAGTTGCTCCGGGACAATCCCGACGCCGTGCGTGAGTCGCAGCAAAAGCGGGGCGAGGACCCGACGCTGGTCGACACGCTGCTGGCGGCCGACACGGCGCGCCGGACCGCGATCGCGACCGCCGACTCGCTGCGCGCCGATCAGAAAGCGGCCAGCAAGAAAGTCGGCAGCGCATCGCCCGACGAGCGACCCGCGCTGCTGCAGCACGCCAAGGAACTGGCCGAGCAGGTCAAGGCCGCCGAAGCGCAACAGAGCGAGGCCGAAACGACGTTCACCGCCGCACACATGGCGATCTCGAACGTGATCATCGACGGCGTCCCCGCCGGTGGGGAGGACGACTACGCCGTGCTCGATGTCGTCGGCCAGCCGCCGGTGATCGACAGCCCGAAGGATCACCTCGAGCTCGGCGAGAAGCTCGGTCTGATCGACATGGAACGCGGCGCCAAGGTGTCCGGTTCGCGGTTCTACTTTCTGACCGGCCAGGGCGCGCTGCTGCAATTGGGCCTGCTGCAGATGGCGATCCGGCTGGCTGCCGACAACGGGTTCGTGCCGATCATCCCGCCGGTGCTGGTGCGTCCGGAGGTGATGTCGGGGACCGGGTTCCTCGGTGCCCACGCCGACGAGGTCTACCGGGTGGAGGCCGACGATCTCTACCTGGTCGGGCACCTCGGAGGTTCCGCTGGCCGGCTACCATTCCGGCGAAATCCTCGACCTGTCCGACGGCCCGCTGCGCTACGCCGGTTGGTCGTCATGCTTCCGCCGCGAAGCCGGCAGCTACGGCAAGGACACCCGCGGCATCATCAGGGTGCATCAGTTCGACAAGGTCGAGGCCTTCGTCTACTGCAATCCCGCCGACGCCGAAGCCGAGCACCAGCGGTTGCTGGGCTGGCAGCGCGAAATGCTGGCCCGCATCGAAGTGCCGTATCGGGTAATCGATGTGGCCGCAGGCGATCTCGGTTCGTCGGCCGCCCGCAAATTCGACTGCGAGGCGTGGGTGCCCACCCAGCAGGCCTACCGCGAACTCACCTCAACGTCGAACTGCACCACGTTCCAGGCCCGCCGGCTGGCCACCCGCTACCGCGATCCGGCCGGCAAACCGCAGACCGCTGCGACACTCAACGGCACCCTGGCCACCACCCGCTGGCTGGTCGCCATCCTGGAGAACCATCAGCAACCTGACGGCAGTGTGCGGGTTCCTGCCGCACTGGTGCCCTTTGTCGGCACCGAGGTGCTTGAGCCGAGGTAGCGCTCCCATCGTCAGCAAAGCCCGTTCCGGGCATTTGTTGCTGCTCTATCATCGGTTGACTGGCGTCCCGACTGGGAATAGCAAGCGCGTCGGAGGGATGTGTGAAGCGCGATGGGTTGGGTCAGTCAGTGGTGGGGTCAGTCCGATCACTATGACCGGCTGAGCGCACATCTGGCTGCCCGCGGGATGGACACCCTGACCCGCACCACCGTGTCCTTCGTCGCGGCCGTACTGGCCTTGGTCGCGCTGGGCAGCGCATTCACCCGCACCGGACCGGGAAACTGGGCCGAACTGGCGTGTGCGCTGACCTCATGCGCCGGCGCCGCGGGCGCCGCGGTGTTTTGGGCGCTGCGCTGGCCGTCCCGCAAGTCCTCCATCTGCTTCGTGCTGGTGTCGAATGCGGGCATCGGGTTGATAGCGCTGGCCCAGAGCGATCCGCTAGTGGCCATGATGACGTGCACCACCTTCGCGACTCTTGCGATCTATATCGCGTTGTTCCACCAGGCCTGGTTGATGGCGTACAACTTCGCGGTCGCCGGCGTGATCGGTGCCATCCAAGGGCTGCGGATCGCCCGAACAGTCGACATCGTCGTCGCCCTGTGCGGTTATGCGCTGCTTTTGTTACTGAACCTCGCCGTTCCGTTCGGCGTCCAGGTCGTCGTGCACGTGCTGGGCGCCGACGCGGTTCTGGTCGAGCGTGACCAGCTCACGGGACTGTTCAGCCGGCGGGCGTTTCACCGGCGCGCCAAGGCGTGTTTGGAGCGGGGCAGCCGGCGGCAGGCCTACGTGGTCGTCTCGGTGATCGACTTGGACCGCTTCAAACAGCTCAACGACACCTACGGGCACAGCACCGGTGACAATGCGCTGGTCGCGGTCTCACGCGCACTGCGGGAGACCACCGACGACGGCGCGGTCATCGGCCGTTCGGGCGGTGAGGAGTTCGTCATCGCCGACATCTGGGACACGGGCGAGGTCGACCGCCGGGCACAGCAGCTCTGCGAAGTAATCGCCGCCCTGCCGTTCGGCGTCACCGCCAGCATCGGCACGGCCGGGATCCACCCCGCCTACCGCACAGGTAATCGCGGCGAGCTGCTGATCGAATTGATCGCGGCCGCCGACGCCGCGATGTATGCCGCCAAACGCCGCGGCGGCAATCAGGCCAGCCACCACGAATGGCCGCTGCCACCGCCGCTGAGCAGTCTTGCTGACGACGAAACCGATTACCGCGACGGGGTCAGCGCTTAGACGTGCACCTCGGCAGGCGCGGTCTGCGCGTGACGGTGCTGGCGCTCGATGGTGGCGAAGTAGAAGGCGAACGCGAACGCGAAACTGGTGAACAGGCTGGAGACAAAGTAAAGCCACGGTCGCCGCAGCCCGCGCCGGTATCCGTCGACAATCGTAAACAGCGGCAGCAGAACGACATTGGCGATCGTGTAGTCCTGGCTTGCGGAACTGGCCGCCGGGTTGGTGAACATCAGCCGGATGTACTCGGCCCAGCTGCCGTGCTCTCCCCACAGCGGATTCGTCGAGCCCTGCGAATACTGCTGCACGAAGCGGATATTGAAGTACCAGCCCAAGCCGACCGAGGCGATACCGATCACGTAGTACAGCCCCTCCAGCGGTGAGAACAGCGCGCCGCCACCGGGACGGGAGAACACCTGGCGATTGGACGCGACGATCCAGGTGATCACCGCGAGGCCGAGAATTGCGTGGGTGAGAAGCGAGACCATCGGCGCAGTCTCACCCCTGCGCCGAAGTTTTGTCAATATTGACATAACAGAATCTGGGGTAATTTACAGAGATGATCCGGCCGGCGCAGACGGCACGTAGCGAGCGCACCCGCGAAGCGTTGCGGCAGGCGGCGGTGGTGCGATTTCTGGCGCAGGGAGTCGAGGACACCTCGGCGGAGCAGATCGCCGCGGACGCCGGGGTGACGCTTCGGACGTTCTATCGGCATTTCTCGTCCAAACACGATCTGCTGTTCGCCGACTACACCGGGCTGAACTGGTTTCGCTCGGCGCTGAACGACCGGCCGGCCACCGAAGCGATCGTCGACTCGGTGCAGGCGGCGATCTTCGCGTTCCCCTATGACGTTGACGCCGTTACGAAAATCGCCGCGCTGCGCGATCACGAGATCGACCCGGGACGCATCGTCCGCCACATCCGGGATGTGCAAGCCGACTTCGCCGACGCGATCGCGGCACAACTGCAACGGCGTAACTGCGCGACTGAGCCGGCCCCTGACGAGCGGGTGCGCTTCGCGGTCACGGCGCGCAGCATCGCGGCGGCGGTGTTCGGCGCGATGGAGGTCTGGATGCTCAGCGACGACCGCTCGCTGGGCGAACTGGCCCGGGTCTGCCATCTGGCCCTGGAGACGCTGCGGGCCGGAATCACCGAGTCGTGGACGGGCCAAGTTTCGTCATAATTGACAAAACTGTCCGATTCGTGTCAGCCTGCGCAGGCAGAGCGGCAGGCTGGAGAGGCGGGAGCAGATGAGCGACTACGACGCGATCGTGATTGGCGCCGGACACAACGGCTTGGCCGCTGCGGTGCTGTTGCAGAAGGCCGGGCTGCGCACGGTGTGCCTGGAGTCGAAGCTCTACGCGGGCGGGATGGCGTCCACGGTGGAGTTGTTCGACGGCTACCACTTCGAGATCGCCGGCTCGGTGCAATTCCCCACCGCGCCGGTGGTCCGCGAGCAACTCGGCCTGGACACGATTCCGACCATCGACCTGGACGTGATGTCGGTGGCACTACGCGGTGTCGGTGACGACCCGATGATCCAGTACAGCGATCCGATCAAGCTGTTCACCCATCTCAACGAAGTGCACGGGGCCGACGCCGTCAACGGCATGGTGGGCCTGATGGCCTGGGCCCAGGCGCCGACGCGGGCGCTCGGCCGGTTCGACGCCGGCGCGCCGCCCAAGACGCTCGACGAGATGTATGCCTGCGCCACCAACGAATTCGAGCGGTCAGCGATCGACGAGATGCTGTTCGGTTCGGTCACCGATGTGCTGGACCGCTACCTGCCCGACCGCGAGAAGCACGGCGCGCTGCGTGGCTCGATGACCGTGCTGGCGGTCAACACGCTCTACCGCGGGCCGGCCACCCCGGGCAGTGCCGCAGCGCTGGCGTTCGGCTTGGGCGTGCCCGACGGCGACACCATGCAGATGAAGAAGCTGCGTGGCGGAATCGGCGCGCTCACTGCGCATCTGGTCGACACCCTCGAGCGCGACGGCGGCGAGGTCCGGCTGCGCACCAAGGTGACCGAGATCGTGGTGAGCGACGGCAAAGTGGGCGGGGTACGCACCGAGACCGGCGAGACGGTGACCGCGCCGGTGGTGATTTCCGCCGTCGCGCCGGACGTGACCGTCAATGACCTGGTTGACCCCGCGGCGATGTCCCCCGATATCCGCGAACGCTATGCCCGAATCGACCACCGCGGCAGCTACATTCAGATGCACTTCGCGCTGGACGAGGCGCCCGAGTTCGTCGAGCCGTACACCGCGCTCAACGAACCGAGCATGCAGGCCTCGATCGGCATCTTCAGTACCCCCGAAGAAGTGCAGCAGCAGTGGGAGGACTGCCGGCGCGGGATCGTGCCGGCCGATCCGACCGTCGTCTTCCAGGTGCCCTCGCAGAACGACCCCGACCTCGCCCCCGCCGGCAAGCACGCCGCGTCGGCGTTCGCGCTGTGGTTCCCGATCGAAGGCGACGTCGACTACGGCGCCGCCAAAGTCGAGATGGGCCAGCGGGTGATCGACAAGATCACCCGGTTGGCGCCCAACTTCGAGCGCAGCATCAGCCGGCACACCACTTTCACCCCCAGGCACATGGGCGTGATGTTCGGCGCGCCGGGCGGCGACTACTGCCATGGGCTGTACCACGCCCAGCAGGTCGGCCCCAACCGTCCCGGGCCGAAAGGCTTTCTCGGGCAGCCGCTTCCGGTGGACGGTCTCTATCTGGCCAGCACCGGATGCCATGGCGGGCCGGGTATCACGTTCATTCCGGGATACAACGCGGCCCAGCAAGCGCTGGCCGACGCCGGTCGCTAGTCCCGGGCGTCGAGCAGCCGGTCCAGCAACGCGGTGAACTCGTCCGCGTTGGCCGGCGTGAACGCGGGGCTCGGCCGGGTGCCGGGAACATCGAGCGTGATCAGGGTCGACCGGAACGGTCGCGCGATGTCCAGCGGAAGCCAGCGACGCAGATCGGAACTGCCCCACAAACGGAACCGGTGCAGGAACAGTCCCAGCGATTCAGCCCGATAGCCGCGGACGTCCCGCAGCGCGATGATCTTCGAGGTACCGGACGGAAAGTGGTAGCGGCGCAGCGTGATCGCCTCCCGGTCCAGTTGAACGAGGCCATCGTCATACGAGTCCTTGGAGTCGGTGCTCATTGTCGTGAGCTCCGAAGCTGGTGACCGCGCGCGGTCAGGCAGCGACCGTTGTCCAGGTTCCACTGCCAGCCGTGCAGGTTGCACGTCAGGGTGCTGCCCTCGACGATCCCGAACTTGGACAGGTCGGCTTTCAGGTGCGGGCAGCGTCGCTGAATCTCCCAGCCGTCCATGGTGATCGACGCGGAGTCGTCGTGGGTCTCAGCGAACCAGCCGTCGGCATAGGCGATCCGCTCGCCGGTCAGGCATTTGAAGAACGTGTACAGGTATTCGTTGTAACCGCCCACCCGCCAGGCCCGGAACCGGGTGGACAAGAAGATGGTGTTGACCCAGTCCGGCTCGTTGTCGCGCAACACGGTCCGCACCAGCTCGGCGGGAATCGCGAACCCGTAGCGGAACTTCTCGTCAGGAATCGCTTCTCGCACAGTGCGTTTGGGAAAGTCCAGCACCACCCGTTGGTCACCGAGCACCAGCTCGACGGGGTAGCCGATGCCGTCACAGATCTCGTCGCCGGCCAACATGATCGGCTCGAACACCGCGCGCAGCGGTTCGAGTAGCGAGTCGCCGGCGGCGGGCGCCCAGCGGGCTTTCTCCGCTGCCAGCACCGGTGCCATCCGGGCCGCGTAATCGGCGATGTAGTCCGCCTTGCCGCTGGTGAAGATGGCCTCGACTTGCTCGGTGGGCAGCGGATGCTGGTGCGAATCCAGTTGTGCGCCAGTGAAAGCGGCTGTCGAGCCGGGCATCATCAGCAGGCCGTGGTCGTGGCCGTTACGGCGCAACTGGTCGAGGAACACCATCTGGTCGGGGAAGATATTGGCCGGGTCGCCACGGTCGTCGTTGAGGTAGCGCAGCTCAGGATCCAGGAAACACGGCGGTCCGGCGGACGGGATCACCCAGGTCGCCCCGACCTGGGCGATGTACTGACGGGACCGGTCCATCTGGCGCTGACGCTTCTGGATGCCGAAGGTCTGCTTGGCGCGCTCGGGCATGTCGTAGACCATCGGGTACCAGATGGCGCCGGAGTACTGCAGCATGTGCACGTCGACATGGCCGAACGCGTCCGTCAACACATCCAGATCCACCGGCCGCGCGTCGTTCATGTTGAACGCCGTCGTGGTGCCGTCGCTGACCACCAGCCCGGAATCGCCGATCGGGCCGTCGGCGGGCGCACGCAGCGCGATGACCATGATGTCCAGCTCGCCCTTCGGGCCGCTGAGCCGGTGCTTCACCGAGTCGGTGGTCTCGAAGAACTGGTGGAACCCCAGCATCTGCAACGCGTTTTTGAGGTCGGGCACCGGATAGTCCGGCAGCAGTACCACGGCGTCCTTGTTGACGTGCTCGGTCAGCAGCTTGGCGTCGAAGTGGTCCTTGTGCAGGTGCGAGACGTACAAGTAATCGCAATCGCCCAGCGCGTCCCAGTCCAGGCCGCTGTTGTCCGGGAACGGAAACCACGACGCGAAGTAGGCCGGGTTGACCCAGGGGTCGCACAGAATGCTCCCGGCCGGGGTATCGATCCGAAAGCCGGCATGGCCGATGCTTGTGACCTGCACTGACACCCTTCAAAGACTGGTTTCGCGACGCTCGTCTGCCGCTCCGAGCTTAGCGGCAGAGCCGGCAAAGCCCGAGCCGCTGGAGCCACCGGGCCGCGAACACTAGGCTGAATGACCGTGGAACCGGTATACGGAACGGTCATCGCGCTGGTGCGGACAGTGTGGCGGGTGCAGGGTTTGCGTTTCACCGTCATCGGCCAGGAGCACATCCCCGCCACCGGGGGCGCCGTCGTCGCCATCAACCACACCGGCTACATGGACTTCACCCTGGCCGGGCTACCGACCTTCCGGGCACACCGCGGGCGCAAAGTCCGGTTCATGGCCAAGCAGGAAGTCTTCGACAGCAAGATCACCGGGCCGATCATGCGGGGCTGCCGGCACATCCCGGTGGACCGCTCGAGCGGCTCCGCGTCCTACGCCGCCGCCGTCGAACGGCTCAGGGCCGGCGAACTCGTCGGCGTCTATCCCGAAGCGACCATCAGCCGCAGCTTCGAGATCAAGGAATTCAAGTCCGGCGCTGCCCGGATGGCGATTGAGGCCGACGTGCCGATCATCCCGCACATCATCTGGGGCGCCCAGCGCATCTGGACCAAGGACCACCCGAAGAAGATGTTCCGGCCCAAGGTGCCGATCGTGGTGGTGGTCGGGGAGCCGATTCAGCCGACGTTGCCGGCGCCCGAGCTGACCACACTGCTGCACTCCCGGATGCAGCATCTGCTGGAACGGGCGCAAGACGTCTACGGCCCGCATCCCCCCGGCGAGTGGTGGGTTCCCCACCGCCTCGGTGGCAGCGCCCCGACCCTGGCCGAGGCCGCCCAGCTCGACGCCGAGGAAGCCAGCCAACGTGCAGCCGCCAAGGCGGCCCGCCAGCACCCGGATTCGGCGGGCACCCGGGAGTAAGGACATGGAGCCGGTATTTCGCACGCTCGAGATCGCGGCCAAGGCCCTGGTCATGGCAACCGGCACCACGATCACCTACCAGCACCTCGAACACATCCCGCGTACCGGCGGCGCCGTGATCGCGATCAACCACACCAGCTATGTGGACTGGCTTCCCGCCGCGCTGGCCGTGCACGCCCGCGGGCGCCGCATGCGGTACCTGATCAAGGCCGAGATGCAGCAGGTGAAGGTGGTCAACTTCCTGATCAGGCACACCAAGACCGTGCCGGTCAACCGCGAATCCGGGGCGCAGGCCTACGCCCAAGCCGTCCGGCTGCTGCGCGACGGTGAAGTGGTCGGCCTGATGCCGGAGGCGACGATCAGCCGCAGCTTCGAACTCAAAGAGTTCAAGACCGGCGCGGCCCGGATGGCGCTGGACGCCGGTGTCCCGACCGTCCCATTGATCGTGTGGGGTGCCCAGCGGATCTGGACCAAAGGCCACCCGCGCAACCTCGGCCGCCGCAAGATTCCGGTGATTGTGGCGGCGGGTGACCCGTTGCCGCCCTCCGGTGATATCGAGCACCTCGACGCCGCCCTACGAGAGGGAATGACTGCGCTGCTGCACCGCGTTCAAGAGGAGTACCCGCACCCAGCGGGCGCTTTCTGGGTACCCCGTCGGTTGGGCGGCAGCGCACCTACGGTAGCGGAGGCAAAAAATATTGAGGACACTGAAAAGGCCGAGCGTGCTCGCAGGCGGGCCGAACCCAGCCCCTGACGCCGCGATCGGCTAACGATTCGCAGTGCCCGCGGTGGGGTCGACTATTCGAGAATGGGAGCACCGACCATGCCTGAGTCGTTTTACCGGTTCTGTGAGTGGGTCGTGCCGCCGGTTGTCGCGATGAACGGAACCACGTTCAGCTTCCGCGGTCTGGAGAACATCCCCCGGCGCGGCGGCGCCATCCTCGCCCAGAATCACACCAGCTATTTGGACTGGCTTCCGCCGTTGTTCGCCGTCCGCGAGCGCGGGCGACGGATGTACTTCATGATCAAAGCCGAAATGGCGGATGTGAAGGCGGCGAACTACGTCATCAAGCACGCCAGGCTGATCCCGGTGGACCGCACGAACGGGCACGACGCGTTCGAAACCGCTGTACAGCGCCTGCGCGCCGGCGAACTGATCGGGATGCATCCCGAGGCCACCATCAGCCGCAGTTTCGAGCTCCGCGAGTTCAAGACCGGGGCGGCCCGGATGGCGCTGGAAGCGCAGGTGCCGATCATCCCGGTGGTGGTCTGGGGTGCTCATCGGATCTGGCCCAAAGACCACCCGAAGAAGGTGTTCCGCAACAGGATTCCGATCGTCGTCGCCGCCGGGCGCCCGCTGCCGCCGCGCGGAACCCCCGACGAACTCAACGTCGTCCTCCGGCACGCGATGAAGGAGCTGCTCTACCAGGTGCAAGAGGAGTATCCGCACCCGCCGGGCGAATACTGGGTGCCGCGTCGCCTCGGTGGTAGTGCGCCGACCCAGGAGGACTCGCGGGCCATCCGGCTGGCCGAACTGAAGGAGCGTCAGCTGAGGCACGGAACTGACGGCGTGACGCGGCCGGGCCAACGCCAGACCGGAATACATTGATCGGCCGGTCGCGCAGATCGGGTGCAGTGGTCCGCGGATGACGCTGCCCGCGCTGATCGCCTGCGACGTCGACGGCACCCTGATCGGCGAAGACGAAAAGGTCACGGCGCGCACCCGGGACGCCGTGCGCGCCGCTGTGGCGGCCGGCGCGACATTCGTGCTGGCCACCGGTCGCCCGCCGCGGTGGATCCCGCCGGTGGTCGACGGGCTCGGGTGGGCGCCGATGGCGGTGTGCGCCAACGGCGGCGTGATCTACGACCCGGCAACCGACCGGGTGCTGTCGGCCAAGACGCTGTCCGTCGCGGCGTTGGGCGAGCTTGCCGAGATCGCCACCCGCGTCATCCCCGGAGCGGGCTTGGCCGTCGAGCGAATCGGGGCCAGCGCGCACGACAGCGCGACACCGCAATTCGTCAGTTCGCCCGGCTACGAGCACGCGTGGCTCAATCCCGACAACACCGAAGTCTCCATCGAAGACCTGCTCAGCGCTCCCGCGATCAAGCTCCTGGTTCGCAAGGCCGGTGCGCGCAGCGCCGATATGGCCGCAGAGCTGGTCAAGCATGTCGGCGCCGAGGGAGACATCACCTATTCCACCAACAACGGGTTGATCGAGATCGTGCCGGTCGGCGTCAACAAAGCCGCCGGTATCGCCGAAATCGCTGGGCCGCTTGGCATTATCGACGCCGACTGGGTCGCGTTCGGCGACATGCCCAACGACGTCCCGATGCTGCTGCGGGCCGGCCTCGGGGTGGCGATGGGCAACGCGCACCCGGATGCGCTCGCGGCGGCCGACGAGGTCACCGCGCCCAACACCGATGACGGGGTGGCGCGAGTGCTCGAACGCTGGTGGCTCTAGCGCGGGGCGATCCGGCTCCAGCGCGCCGTCACACAGCCGGCGCGACGGGCGAGAATCGCTCGAGCTGAACCGGCGGCCCGGCCGTCGGTGGCGGCGGCAATTCCTCGACCACGCCGTCGATCACCCGGCTGACCCGCCCGCTGAGCCGGTCGACGTTCAGCGTGCCATGCTGAAAGTTCTGCTTGATCCATTGCGGCTCTTGGATTTCCGAGCTGGTCGGCAGCCCCAGCGCGCCGCGCTCGTAGCCGAGTGAGGCCCACGCGTCGTAGATGGCTCCGGTGACCGCTTGCGGACCGGTTTCGGGAGACCAGTACATCGCGCCTTTCTCGAAGTTCGCGTAGCGCGAGTTCCCGGCGCCGGTCGCTTCGGGTGAGGTCGGCGCGCCCAGCACGCTGCTGAGGCCGCCGATGGTCTGCCAGCGGTCGTAGATGGCTCCGCCCTGCAACGACAGGGCCAGGTCCTCCGGCCGCGGTGGGCCGCTGAAATGCGCTGCGGTATCGCGGATCTCGTCGAGGAGTCCGTACGCGACGTTGCCGGGGCAGTCGGTGGCGCCGACGTCGCGGTGGCTGAAAATAGCCGGCAGAGTCGCGACGGCGTTGACCGGGAAGGTGGTGTTCTCCCCGCCGGCTGACAGCAGCGCGACGCTGCCCTTCGGGTTGATGTTGTCCAGCCCGAGCCGCCAGCCGATCAACCTGCCGAGTGTGTGCAGCTGGATCGGCGTCGGCGCGACGTCGTCGAAGTTGCCGATCATCGCCACACCCCAGCTGTCCCGGTTGAAGCCGCCGGTGTGGTCGCCCTGCACCGGGCCGGTCAGCGCGCCGGCCCGGCCCTCGAACACCTGGCCGTACTTGTCGACCAGGGCGTTGTAGGCGATGTCGCACCAGCCCAGGATCTGGGTGTGATACGCGTAGATCGACTGCATGATCGCCGCGGAATCCTGCGGCTGGTAGTCGTTGCTCTCGGCGGTGTGATGCACGACGCGCGGCGCGGATGGGCTGATCGAACGGCCGGTTACCGCAATGCACCGCTTCGTCGGCGCCCCACTGTGCTCGAGCGATGATGTTGGGCGCCTGGCCCGGGGCGATGACGGCGGTCGGCGGGTTCCACTGGGTGTCGGCCGGTGCCTGCGGCGGGGAGATCAGGATCGCCGAGATGTTCTGCGCCAGCGGCTGTTCCGTGGTGGCCGGGATGTAGCCGAGGTCGGGCGGCGGCGCCGCCTTCGGCGCCGACGTGCGCGGCGCGCCTGCGGGGCGGCTGACCGAGATCTGAACGGTGGTGGTCTTGCCGACGAAGACGGGGTCGGTGCCACGCGGGCCCGCGGCAGCGCCGTCGCCCCGGGCGGGCAGCGTCTCGGTCTCATACCACCGGCCCCACGAGCCGTCGGCCCGTCGGGCCCGGATCCGGGCCGAGGTGCCGGTCAGGTCGCCGCCGGTCAGCGCGACCATGGAAAATGGTGTGGCTTGGCTGATTTCGCGGACGGTGACGCCACCGCCAAGCCCGATCAGCGGTTGTTGCGCGAGGTGGGTGTCCCCGGTCCGGGACGGGTGCTCACGATGGCCGGCACTCGAGTCGACCGCCCACGGCAGGATGACGATGGTCGCCGCGACTGCGGTGAACAGCATCGTCGGCGCGGGACGGCGGGACGGCACGAACCGATGTTACGTATGTGTCTAGTGGTGCAAATGGTTCGACACGCTACTTAAGTGAACAAAGTGATTGGCGGCACGGCACGGCACCGCAGAGTTTGGGTGGCCCTGGTCAGACCGGGGTCCCACTTCTGCGGTGCCGTTCGGGGGAAATCCGAAGCCGAGCCGGCGATCAGGGAATCGGCGCTGGTGGCGGAGGAACCGGAGCGGCCGCGCCGTGTGCCGCCTGGGTGAGGCCGGGCAGGATCATGCCCTTGAGCAGGTCAATCGCCTGACCGGCGCCCAACTGGTTGGCCGCGCTCATCATGTCGCTGACCAGCCCGCCGCTCGGTGCCGCCGGCGCCGCCCCGAGGGACGGATCGCCCAGGATCGGGTAGGTGCCGCTGGAGGGGTCCAGTCCGACCGGGTCGCTGATCGGAAGTTCGCCCGTGGTGGGCAGTCCGCCGGCGCCGGTCGTGGGGTCGAAGGCGCCCGGGGTGCTCAGCCCCGGCGTGAGACCCGGACTGGCCAGGCCGGGCGTGCTCAACCCCGGAGTGGTCGGCGTCAGACCCGGAGTGGTCAGACCCGGCGTCGCGCCAGGTGTCAGGCCAGGCGAAGTCAGACCTGGCGAGGCCAGGCCCGGCGAGGCCAGGCCCGGCGAGGTGAGACCCGGCGAGGTGAGACCCGGTGTGGTCAAACCCGGTGAGGTGAGACCCGGCGAGGTCAAACCGGGGCTGGTCAAACCGGGGCTGGTCAAACCGGGTGAGGCCAGCCCAGGGCTGCCCAGGCCGGGCAGGCCCGTGCTGTCGGGGGTGGTCGCACCGGTCAGGCTCGGGATCGGCGGAAGGCTGACGCCGAACTGGGACAGCCCCTGCGTCAAGGCGCCCATCAGCTCACCGGGCAGGTCGGTCATGGACGCGGCCCGGACGAATTCGTGGTGCTCGGGAGCGGGCTGTGCGGTCAGGTTGCACACGGCGATGTAAGCAAAAGGACTTGCGACCGCCAGAGCGGCGAACGCGCTCGTGGCTGTCGAGAGCCTGCGTCGACGTCGGTTCGGCACGGAAGTCTCCTCAATCTGGACTGCGGTTGCATGCGCGCCGGGGGCGCGCACGGTGCCTGGCAAGTACTTGTTCGGACACACGACCGATGTTACTTACGTGAATGTTGTTACTGGAGTGGCGATATCTAATCGTGAACTAATCGCGACTTTCGTCACCAAAAGTCGCTCAACCGTGACCCGGCACGCCGGTCATCGGGCTTGCAGTAGAAGGCTGAGAGGACAACACCCGGGCGCAACGCCGCCGCCAACCGGGCTGCGGTCTCACAGTCCGATACCCTAGGCAACCGATGACTTCTCCTTCCGGTCGCTTTGACCTCTATGTCGTCGGCTCCGGCTTTTTCGGTCTGACGATTGCCGAGCGCGTGGCTACTCAGCTGGGCAAGCGGGTGCTTGTCCTGGATCGGCGCCCGCACATCGGGGGGAACGCCTACTCCGAGGCCGAGCCGCAGACCGGCATCGAGGTGCACAAGTACGGCGCGCACCTCTTCCACACCTCCAACAAGCGGGTGTGGGACTACGTGCGGCAGTTCACCGAGTTCACCGGCTACCAGCACCGCGTCTTCGCCATGCACGACGGGCAGGCCTACCAGTTCCCGATGGGGCTGGGCCTGGTCTCGCAATTCTTCGGCCGCTACTTCTCACCGGATGAGGCCAGAGCGCTGATCGCCGAACAGTCCGCCGAGATCAACAGCGACGACGCGCAGAACTTCGAGGAGAAGGCGATCTCGCTGATCGGCCGACCGCTGTACGAGGCGTTCATGAAGCACTACACCGCCAAGCAGTGGCAGACCGATCCCAAGGAACTACCGGCGGCCACCATCACCCGGCTGCCGGTGCGCTATACCTTCGACAATCGCTACTTCAACGACACCTACGAGGGCCTGCCGGTCGACGGCTACACCGCCTGGCTGCAGAACATGGCCGCCGACGAGCGGATCGAGGTCAGGCTGGACACCGACTGGTTCGACGTTCGTGACGAGTTGCGCGCCGCCAGCCCGGATGCCCCGGTGGTCTACACCGGCCCGCTCGACCGCTACTTCGATTATGCCGACGGCTACTTAGGCTGGCGCACTTTGGATTTCGAGCTCGAGGTGTTGCCGACCGGCGACTTTCAGGGCACCCCGGTGATGAACTACAACGACGCCGACGTGCCCTACACCCGCATCCACGAGTTCCGGCACTTTCACCCGGAGCGGGACTATCCGGCCGACAAGACGGTGATCATGCGGGAGTACTCCCGGTTCGCCAACCAGGACGACGAGCCGTACTACCCGATCAACACCGAAGCCGACCGCGCGGTGCTGACCGCCTACCGCGCCCGGGCCGTGAACGAAACTGCCTCGGCGAAGGTGCTTTTCGGCGGACGCCTGGGCACCTATCAGTATCTGGATATGCACATGGCCATTGCCAGTGCGCTGAGCATGTACGACAACGTCCTTGCGCCGCACCTGCGTGATGGTGCCCCGCTTCAAGCCCGAGACGAGAACAGCAGAGGAAGCACCCGGGGATGAGTAAGACCACGGTCGACGACGCAGCCCACGCCGCGGCTCAGCAGTCCGATAAGGCGGTGAGCCTGCTGGCGCGCGTCATCCTGCCGCGCCCGGGGGAACCGCTCGATGTCCGCAAGCTCTACCTGGAAGAGTCGAAGACCAATTCCCGTCGCGCGCATGCCAGCAACCGCACCTCCCTGCAGATCCCCGCCGAATCCCAGGTGTCCTTCGCGACCTACTTCAACGCGTTTCCGGCCAGCTACTGGCGGCGATGGACCACGTGCGCGTCGGTGGTGCTGCGCACCGAGCTCACCGGCCGGGGCCGCGTCGACGTCTACCGGACCAAGGCCACCGGTGCCCGGATCTTCGTGCAGGGCCAGAACTTCGAGTCCGCGGGCGATAGCCCCGACGTACTCGAATTCCAGGTCAGCCTGCAGCCTTTCGAGGACGGCGGCTGGATCTGGTTCGACATCACTACCGACTCCGACGTGACGCTGCGCAGTGCCGGCTGGTACTCCGACCAGCCCGCGCCAGGGGTTGCGAACGTCGCCATCGGCATCCCGACCTTCAACCGGCCTGACGACTGCGTCAACGCTCTGCGTGAGCTCACCGCAGATCCGTTGGTGGACGAGGTGATCGGCGCGGTGATCGTCACGGATCAAGGCACGTCGAAGGTCCGCGACCACCCGGATTTCGCCGCCGCGGCAGCGCCGCTGGGCGACCGGCTGGCTATCCACGACCAGCCCAACCTCGGCGGCTCCGGCGGATACAGCCGGGTGATGTATGAGGCGCTGAAAAACACCGATTGCCAACAGATCCTGTTCATGGACGACGATATCGAGCTGCAGTCGGACACCGTCTTGCGCATCTTGTCGATGCACCGTTTCGCCAAGGCGCCGATGCTGGTGGGCGGCCAGATGCTCAACTTGCAGGAGCCCTCGCACCTGCACATCATGGGTGAGATTGTCGACCGGACGAACTTCATGTGGACCTCGGCCCCCTACACCGAGTACGACCACGACTTCGCCGAGTTCCCGTTGAGCGACAACAATCCTCGTAGCCATCTCCTGCACCGGCGGATCGATGTCGACTACAACGGCTGGTGGACGTGCATGATCCCGCGCCAGGTCGCCGAAGAGCTGGGCCAACCGCTTCCGCTGTTCATCAAATGGGACGACGCCGACTACGGCCTGCGCGCCGGCGAACACGGCTACCCGACCGCGACGCTGCCCGGCGCGGCGATCTGGCACATGGCCTGGAGCGACAAGGACGACGCTATCGACTGGCAGGCCTATTTCCACCTGCGCAACCGGTTGGTCGTGGCGGCCATCCACTGGGACGGCGATGTCAAGGGCCTGGTACGCAGCCACTTCAAGGCAACGCTGAAACACCTTTCCTGTCTGGAGTATTCGACCGTCGCCATCCAGAACAAGGCGATCGACGACTTCCTCGCCGGCCCGGAGCACATTTTCTCGATCCTGGAATCCGCTCTGCCCGAAGTACATCGGATACGCAAGGAATACCCCGACGCGGTGGTGCTGCCGTCGTCCGACCAGCTACCCGAGCCGTCGCAACGCAACTACGAGATCAAGCCGCCAGTGCATCCACTCTCGATCGGCTACCGGCTGATCCGCGGAACGCTGCATCAGCTGAAAAAGACTGAGCCGCAGCATCATCAGCGTCCCCAGCTCAACGTACCGACCCAGGACGCCCGGTGGTTCCGGCTGTCCACGCTGGACGGCGCGACGGTCACGACGGCGGACGGCCGCGGCGCGGTGTACCGCCAGCGCGACCGGGACAAGATGTTCGCGCTGCTGTGGCAGTCGCTGCGACGCCAGCGGCAACTGGTGAGCCGCTTCGACGAGATGCGCCGTATCTACCGCGACGCGGTGCCGGTGTTGTCCAGCAAGGAGAAGTGGGAGACGGTGCTTCTGGGGGCCCAGCCCGCCGGAAAAAATGTAGCGGCTGGCAATGGCCGACATCGCGGCTGAGTCGGTGCCTCCGCAGCGGCGAAGTAGCCGTCCTGGTCGCGGTGCAGTCGGCGCTGGCGCATCGCCCCGGCGCGTTGGCGATCGCCCGGGCGCTGTCCTATTTCGGTGAGCACAGTCTGGGCTGGCTGGCGGTATCGGCCCTCGGCGCGCTCGCGCAACCGGCCAAGCGGCGCAGTTGGCTGCTCGCCGGCGCCGGGGCGTTCGTCGCGCATGCCGCCGCCGTGGTGATCAAGCGGATCGTGCGCCGTCCGCGTCCGCAGCATCCCGCGGTTGCGGTCAACGTCGGCACGCCGAGCAGCCTGAGCTTCCCGTCGGCGCACGCCACCTCCACCACCGCGGCCGCCGTGTTGCTGGGCCGGGCCACCGGTTTACCGCTGCCTGTCATGCTGGTGCCGCCGATGGCGCTCTCCCGGGTGCTGCTCGGTGTGCACTATCCCAGCGACGTGGCCACCGGTGTGGCGGTCGGTGCCGCGGTCGCGACCGGTGCCGCCCGGGTCGACCGTCGCTACTGGATCGAAGACAAGTGGAGCGTAGCGAATGAGCGAAGAGGTGCGACGACTCGACGACAGAGGTGGCCGGACCGCCGGCCAACCTGATTGTCGGCGTGGTCAAGGCCATGCGCCCGCGGCAATGGGTGAAGAACATCCTGGTGGCGGCCGCACCGTTGGCGGCGTTGGGCACCGACGTGCACCACGATTGGACCAAGGTATTGGTCAAAGTGGCGGTCGCCTTTGTGGTCTTCTGCCTGGCGGCGTCGTCCATCTACCTGGTCAACGACGTCCGCGACGTCGAGGCCGACCGCCAACACCCGACCAAGCGGTTCCGCCCGATCGCCGCCGGCGTCGTGCCCGGGTGGCTGGCCTACACGCTGTCGGCCGTGCTCGGGGTGACCTCGCTGATCGTCGCCTGGGGGGTCAATCGAAACCTGGCGCTGGTGATGGCGGTGTACATCGGCATGCAGCTGGCCTACTGCTTCGGGCTCAAACACCAAGCGGTCATTGACGTCTGCATCGTCTCGTCGGCATATCTGCTGCGCGCTATCGCGGGTGGGGCGGCCACGGATATCCCGCTGTCCCAATGGTTTTTACTCACGGCCGCATTCGCATCGTTGTTCATGGTGGCCGGCAAGCGTTACGCCGAGCTGCAACTGGCAGAACGCACCGGGGCCAGCATCCGCAAGTCGTTGGAGAGCTATACCAGCACCTACCTCCGATTCGTCTGGACGATGTCGGCTACGGCGGTCGTGGTCTGCTACGGACTGTGGGCATTCGAGCGCGACCACGGCAGAGCCGGCTGGTTCGCGGTGTCGATGGTGCCGTTCACCATCGCGATCCTGCG
Organism: uncultured Actinomycetota bacterium; assembly: GCA_963762535.1. GTDB lineage: Bacteria > Actinomycetota > Actinomycetes > Mycobacteriales > Mycobacteriaceae > Mycobacterium. Next base: position 3,626 of record CAVXKX010000014.1, on the reverse strand, counting down.
GTACGCGGTTGACGTCGACGGCGGCCTGGCCGGCGAGCCCGAGGACATTGCGCTGCGTGACCGGGTACTGCAGGTGCTGTTCCTTGCCTGGATCGGGACCATCGGTGCCGCAGTCATCCTCGGCTGACCGCGCGTCAGACCACCGGCCGAGTCGCGCTGGCAGGCGCTCACCTCGGTCGGCAGAGCGTCATTCCCCTACGACATCACGGTCCGGGTCAGCCTGTGGGTGAGCGTCGCCGTGGTCGCGGTGCTGTTCGGCTGGGGTGCCTGGCAGCGCCGCTGGATCGCCGACGACGGGCTGATCGTGTTGCGCACCGTCCGAAACCTGTTGGCGGGCAACGGGCCGGTGTTCAACCAGGGCGAGCGGGTCGAGGCCAACACCTCGGTGGTGTGGACATATCTGGTGTACCTCGCCAGCGCCGTGACACGGCCCCTTCAGTTGGAGTACGTCGCGCTGGCGTTGGCCCTGGGACTGAGCCTGGCCGGGCTGGCGATGCTGATGCTGGGCACCGGTCGATTGTTCGCACCCAGCCTGGTCGGCCGGCGCGCGATCATGCTGCCGGCCGGCGCGCTGGTCTACATCGCAGTGCCGCCGGCGCGCGACTTCGCCACCTCCGGCCTCGAAAGCGGTTTGGTGATGGCCTATCTCGGGCTGCTCTGGTGGATGATGGTCTGCTGGTCGCAGGCCCGGCGGGGACGCCCACCGGGGCGGGCCCATCCACCCGGGCGGGTAAGCATCCTCGCGCTGGCCTTCGTCGCCGGCTGCAGTGTCCTGGTCCGCCCGGAGCTGGCTCTGATCGGCGGCGGGGCGTTGATCATGATGCTGATCGTCGCGCAGGGCGGCCGACGCCGGCTGGAGATCGTGCTGGCCGGTGGGCTGCTGCCGGTGGGTTACCAGATATTCCGAATGGGCTACTACGGCTTGCTGTTTCCCGGCACCGCGCTGGCCAAGGACGCCGGCGGCGACAAGTGGTCGCAGGGCTTGATCTATCTGTCGAACTTCAACGAGCCCTACGCGTTGTGGGTGCCGCTGCTGCTGCTGGTCGCGCTGGGCCTGGTGTTGTGGCTCTCGGCTCGCAGGCACAAGGGCCATAAGGAAACGGTTGCGCCGTCGACCGGCGTCGGTCCGCTGGCCCGGATCGTCCAGAGCCCGGCCGCTGTCGTGGTGTTCATAGTGGTCAGCGGGCTGCTGCAAGCGCTGTACTGGATCCGCCAGGGTGGCGACTTCATGCACGGCCGGGTGCTGCTGGTCCCGCTGCTGTGTCTGGTCACACCGGTCGCGGTGGTGCCGGTGGTCGTTCCCGATGGGACCAGGCTTTCCCGCGAGGCCGGGTACTGGTTGGCCGGCGGGGTCAGCGCGCTGTGGATGGCGGTGGCGGGATGGGCGCTGTGGGCGGCCAATTCGTCCGGACTGGGCGATGACGCCACCCGGGTCACCTACACCGGCATCGTCGACGAGCGGCGGTTCTATGCGCAGGCAACGGGTCACGCGCATCCACTGACCGCCGCCGACTACCTCGACTACCCGCGGATGCGCGCAGTCCTGGTCGCGCTCAACAACACTCCGGAAGGCGCGCTGCTGCTGCCGTCCGGCAATTACGACCAGTGGGACTTGGTACCGCCCATCGGCCCGCCGATCCCGCCGCCGCCCGGCCATGCGCCGCCGGCGCCGCAAAGCGGGCCGCACACAGTCTTTTTCACCAACCTCGGCATGGTCGGCATGAACGTCGGACTCGATGTCCGGGTGATCGACCAGATCGGACTGGCCAACCCGCTGGCGGCACACACCGCGCGGTTGCAGCACGGCCGCATCGGTCACGACAAGAACCTCTTCCCGGACTGGGTGATCGCCGACGGACCCTGGGTGAAGTGGTACCCGGGGGTGCCGGGCTACCTCGACCAGAAGTTCGTCCAGCAGGCCGAGGCGGCGCTGAAATGCGAGGGCACTCAGCAAGTGCTGAATTCCGTGCGCGCCCCTATGGGCCTGCACCGGTTCCTGTCGAACGTGCTGCACTCCGTGCAGTACACCCGCTACCGCATCGACCGTGTTCCGCGGTACGAATTGATCAGGTGCGGCCTGGCCATCCCGGAGTCGGGCGGCGCTCCTGCCTATACCGGCCTGCCCGCCACCGGACCGTAATGCCCGCCGCCCAGCAGTTATCAACAGAAGAATTTTTGCCGGCCATTCGGTTGGCGTTCGGCCGCCACGGCGCCAAACGCCCCGGCTGGCGTCCAGCAACGCTGAATATGTATTCTTACCGGCGAACAATCGCTCATCGGCACATTCACAGCGTGGTGATCCGCAGCCGAGTTGAGCGGGTTCGGCCGCAGTGCGGGACCCGGTTTCGGGCTTACGCCGATGAGTGGCCGCACCGCAAGATGTGGTTGACTACGGAAGCACAGCTGCGCCGTCCGGCATCGATGCAGGTCCGAATGACATGTTGAGAGCCGGGGCGCCCAGGCCGGCGCGCTCAGCAACGATGCGGGCCAAAAAGCGGCTAGCTGAGAAGCTGAGCAATAAGGGCATGCAGTCCGACCCACAATGTTGGGCCCGACAATGAATGAGGAAGCAAGAATGAGGCTTGTTGACAGGTTTCGCGGTGTGGCAAATAAGTTGCCGCGTCGGCTCGCGATCGGGGCCGCCGCTGCGGCTCTGCTGCCGGGCCTGATCGGTGTCGTGGGTCAGACCGCTGACGCCGGCGCGTTCTCCCGGCCGGGTCTGCCCGTTGAGTACCTGCAGGTGCCGTCGGCAGCGATGGGCCGCAACATCAAGGTCCAATTCCAGAGCGGTGGCGCCAATTCGCCGGCCGTGTACCTGCTCGACGGTCTTCGCGCGCAGGACGACTTCAATGGCTGGGACATCAACACCCCCGCCTTCGAGTGGTACCTGCAGTCCGGTCTGTCGCTGGTCATGCCGGTCGGCGGCCAGTCCAGCTGGTACACCGACTGGTACAAGCCGGCTTGCGGCAAGGCAGGCTGCCAGACCTACAAGTGGGAGACCTTCCTCACCAGCGAGCTCCCGGCATTCTTGGCCACCAAGGGTGTGAAGAGCACCGGTGGCGCGGCGGTCGGTCTGTCGATGGCCGGTGCCTCGTCGCTGAACCTGGCGAACTACCACCCCGACCAGTTCATCGAGGTCGGCTCGTTCTCCGGTCTGATGGACCCCTCGCAGGGCATGGGGCCGACGCTGATCGGCTTCGCCATGGGCGACGCCGGTGGCTACAAGCCAGCCGACATGTGGGGCCCGAAGGAAGACCCGGCCTGGTCTCGCAACGACCCGCTGCTGAATGTCGGCAAGACCGTCGCCAACAACACCCGCGTGTGGATGTACTGCGGTAACGGCAAGCCGTCCGATCTCGGTGGCGACAACCTGCCGGCTAAGTTCCTCGAAGGCTTCGTGCGCACCAGCAACATCAAGTGGCAGGACGCCTACAACGCGGCCGGTGGCCACAACGCGGTGTTCAACTTCGACGCCAACGGCACGCACGACTGGCCGTACTGGGGCGCGCAGTTGCACGCCATGCTGCCCGACCTGCAGCAGCACCTCGGTGCTACGCCGGGGGCAGGTCCCGGCGTGGGTGCTCCGGCTGGCGCGCCGGCTGCCTCGGCGGCCGGCCAGCACACCT
>CAVXKX010000013.1:0-28239 GCA_963762535.1 uncultured Actinomycetota bacterium | reverse complement strand
TAACGGCCGCCATCCGGTGTCCGGCGCACCGATGTCTCTGGGGCACTGACGCCCCTGAGCCTAGTCGCGTCATCAAGGTTGATTCCCACTTGGAACACCTCGGGTTCGGCGTCGAGGATGGCGGCGAGCCGGGTGACGTAGTTCTCGGGGGCGAAGAATCGCCACCCTTGGTCCAGGTCGAGCCAGTAGCGCCCGTGGATGTGGTCGCGAAGTTCTGCCCCCTCGGCGCAATCGACAAATTCGAGGAACCCGTAACGCTGACGCAGGATTGCCCGGTCTTTGGGTGTTTGGCCGTGGTCGAATACAAGAAAGCGTCCGACCTTTGTCGCGTCGATGCAGCAGTGCAGAAATGAATTCAGTGTGGCCGCGGTCGCGGGCCAGTTCGCTTCGGCGATCAGGGTGACGGTGACGTCGGCGTCGCGCGACCCGTTGATGATTTTGTACACCAACGTTTCTGGGTACAACGAGGTCGCTTCGAGCATGGCCGGTACCGACACATCACGGTTGGCCGCAATCCTGGTTCGGGCATCGTCGGGGATGTCGGGTCGGCCCAGCAGCCGCCGGCACAGGGTAAAAGCCTCAAGGTGCTTGCCCATCCCGGATGCGCACACCGCCTGCTCGTCGACGGCGCGCCAGGCGTAGATAGCTGGGTCGTGAACAACCATGTCATCCGCGGGAAGGGGATTTGGGCGGCGCGTTCAGCGAATAGGTATCCGAGTCAGTAGCGTTTTTCCGCACTGTAGTGCCGGGCGATGCCATAGAAGGGCTCCGCGCGGGTCGGTCGAAACTCCCAAGCTCGCATGTACACGTCCTGGACGTCGAGCCACGGTGCTCGAGTTTGTCCATCGACTGGGCGATCCGGAGAATCGCCAAGAAGATGTTCTCGTCGTCGGCCCCGATCTCAATCAACCGTTCGGAGTATCTGCGTGCGTTGGCGAAATCTTGAATGTTGAAATAGAGCTGCGCCAGCATATGCACGGGTAGTGGATCGTCGGGCTTGCTTTTCGCTTCCGCCTGGAAACGCTCGATGAGCCGCTGGTGGGGATCGACGTCTCGGGGGACGTCAGCTGCTGGCACCACACTGCTGACGGCCGCATCGAATTGAGCGTCGGTTATTTTCGAGGCCCAATTCGTTGGCGAGGCTCGGATCACCGTGGCGGGCGTGAGCGAAGTTCCTCGAAATCGACCCGCACGGTCGCAACGCCAGCCACGCGAGGTCGCGGGCGGCGACGAGAGAGCCGTCGACTCAGCCCGTTCCTTTTCGTCCGTCCACCATCCGAGTCGATTCAGCGACGCCACAACTTTGGCTACGGGTCGGTCAACCACGACCGGCACGAACGGACCCCAGGCTTCCCGGATGTGGTCCACCGCGACGCAAAGAGCGGGGTGCTTGACACCGGGCCGACGTTCCGCTATGCGGGCGGCACGGCGATGGTTATCGGCCCAATCTCGAAGTTTGCCTCTCACGGTATGGGGATCCATTAACAGCTGACCCCTAGGCTCGCTAAAAGCCCTGCGGCACAACAGGCTGAGGTCCGTGTCCTCCCAGGTGTCGTCCAGTTCGCGAATGCCCACATCAAATCGTGTGCCCATTAATACCCCAAGATGATGAAGCACTTTTGCGACGGCCGATGTACCGCCGCACCAGGGGCCGAGCACGACAATGATCGGCTCAGCGACCGTTATATGCCCTCCCGCAGTCCCGAATTGCCAGGTACGGTACCCGAACTTCATCGGTTCGCCGGGCGAGGATCGGCGCTTCACTCCTCGGAAGCGACATTAATTCCTTGACGGAGGCGCTGATGCCGGCACTCGGGAGTGCCGTAGCAACTCGCGCAGTAGGACGACATTTGAGAACTGTATGAGCTTCGTGACAATCGCGTGTGCGACCGGGAGAATCGACAACCATGGCGGTCATGTCGGGATCCACGCGCGAGCAGCGGCCCCGTCAGGCAATCCTCGGGCAGCTCCCCCGGATCAGCCGGGACGACGGATCGCCGATCCGGGTGTTGCTGGTCGACGATGAACCGGCGTTGACCAACCTCGTCAAGATGGCCCTGCACTACGAAGGCTGGACGGTCGAGGTCGCCCATAACGGCCGGGAAGCCGTCAGCAAATTCGACGACGTCGAACCCGACGTGCTGGTCCTCGACATCATGCTTCCCGACATCGACGGCCTGGAGATCCTGCACCGGGTCCGGCAATCGGGTCCCTACACGCCCACGCTTTTCCTGACGGCGCGCGACTCGGTGATGGACCGGGTGACCGGCTTGACCGCGGGCGCCGATGACTACATGACCAAGCCGTTCAGCCTCGAGGAGCTGGTCGCCCGGCTGCGAGGACTGCTCCGCCGTTCCAATCACCTTGCCCCGCCCGCGGAGGAGAGCCTCACGATCGGCGACCTCACGCTCGATGGCGCAAGCCACGAAGTACACCGCGCCGGATCGTTGATCTCGCTGTCCTCAACCGAATTCGAACTGTTGCGCTTCCTGATGCGTAACCCGCGCCGAGCTCTGACCCGCACCGAAATCCTGGACCGGGTTTGGAATTACGACTTCGCCGGGCGCACCAGCATCGTCGATCTGTACATCTCGTACCTGCGAAAGAAGATCGACGCCGGCAGAGAGCCGATGATCCACACCGTGCGAGGTGTGGGGTACATGCTCCGCCAGCCGGCATAACACCGAGATGGCAGTGACATGACCGGGGCGCAGGCGACTCCGTGGTGGCGGCCGCGCACTCTGCGCCACCAGCTGGTCTTGGGAGTTTCGGCAGTCGTCACGATCGTCATGCTGGTGGTCGGCGTGATCTCGGTGGTGAGCCTGCGGGCCTACGTCAACGCGATAAACGACGCGGAAGTCTCGGAATCGCTTGATGCACTGGATCACTCGTTCGCTAACTACCAAACCGACGTGATCGGTCAACATGGTGACATCCAGCACGCCATGCTGGGGTTCACCGAGCAGAACCCGGGAAATGTCATCGCGATGATCCACGGCGGCGACGTGATCGGTTCGGCGATCTTTTTCGAGGACAACCCGCAGCCCGGCACACCCGATGTCATCGCGGCCGTTAAGGCACTGCCGCGGCGCGACGGCGAGATCCACACCGCCAAACTGGGCAAACTCGGGCCGTACCGGGTCAGCAGCCGAACCACCGGCGCCGGCGACGTACTGGTGGTCGGGGTATCGCTGGATCTGGTCAACAAGACCATCAACCGCCGAATCGTCAGTGCGACAGTGCTTTCCATCGCCGCACTGCTGGTGACCGCGGGACTGACCGCTCTGGTGGTCGGCTACGCGCTGCGGCCGCTACGCCGAGTCGCGCTAGCCGCGGCCGACGTCGCCGGCACGCCGCTCACTGACGACGACCACCGCATCACCACCAGGGTCCGGCCCGATGACACCGACCCGAACAACGAGGTCGGCATTGTCGGACACACCTTGAACCGTCTGCTGGACAACGTCGACAGCGCACTGGCGCACCGAGCCGAATCCGACCGCCGCATGCGGCAATTCATCACCGACGCCAGCCACGAACTGCGGACGCCGCTGGCGGCGCTTCAGGGCTACTCGGAGCTCACCCGCCAGGACAGCGCCGCGCTACCCCCGACCACCGAGTACGCGCTGGCCCGGATCGAATCAGAGGCGCGCCGCATGACCTCGCTCGTCGACGAACTCCTGCTGCTGTCGCGTTTGGGCGAGGGCGACGATCTGCGCACCGAGGATGTCGACCTGGCCGACGTCGTCCTCAACGCGATCAACGACGCCGCGGTGGCAGCTCCCAGCCACAACTGGATCAAGGACCTGCCCGACGATCCGGTCTTGGTGAGCGGCGATTCAGATCGGCTGCACCAACTGGTGAGCAATCTGCTGACGAACGCCTGGGTGCACACGCCGGCCGGGGTTACCGTGACGACCGCCATCAGGTGTCACCGCCTGGGAACCGACGAGCCCTGCGCCGAGTTGACGGTGGCCGACGATGGGCCCGACATCGATGCCGAGCTGCTTCCCCATCTCTTCGATCGATTCGTGCGCGCCAAGGACGCCCCTCATGACGGCGGCGGAAACGGGCTGGGCCTGGCCATCGTCGACTCGATCGTCAAGGCCCACAACGGGTCGGTCACGGCCGAATCGGCCGCCGGCCGGACAATTTTCCGGGTGCGGCTGCCATTGGCCAAGTAGCCCGGATCACAACCCGCTCAGCAAATCCGAAGTCATTATATAAACCCACGAGAGTCGAGTAATCGACGCTCGATAGCAAACTAGAATTGGCCGCCACACTGTAAAGATAGCGTTAGCGACGACGCTTTATGCATCTGCGGCGCTTAACTTCTTTCCAGACCTGATCGTCGAGACTAAATTTGCATGCCGGAGCAAGACTCGATCGCCGATCTATCTGACCGGCTTGTCACGAACGGAGAAACGATGGCGGTGGTTGCCTACGTCTTGCTGACGGTGGCGGTGTTCGCCCTGCTGGGCTACGCCCAAAAGCTGGTCGAAAAGCTGTGAGCCGCGCCAATCAGGAGGAGCGGTGCCCGTGAGTATTGACAACATCGTCGGCCTCGGGCTCGCGGCGGTATTGACGGTCTACCTCGTCGCCGCGCTGTTCTTCCCGGAGAGGTTCTAGGTGAGCACATCCACCGTGGGGATCGCCTTGCTGGTGCTGGCACTGGTCGCAGTGCACGTACCGCTTGGCGACTACATGCACCACGTCTACACCTCGCCGAAGGACTGGCGAATCGAGAAGGCCGTCTACCGCGTCATCGGCGCCGACCCCGAAGCTGAACAGCCGTGGTACGCCTACGCAAGAAGCCTGCTGGCATTCTCGGCGGTCAGCGTCGTGTTCTTGTTCTTCTTCCAGCTGGTGCAAAACAAACTGCCACTGCACCTGCACGATCCGGCGACCCCGATGACGCCGTCGCTGGCGTGGAACACCGCGATCAGCTTCGTCACCAACACCAACTGGCAGGCCTACTCAGGCGAGTCCACCCAAGGTCACCTGGTGCAGATGGCTGGGCTGGCCGTGCAGAATTTCGTCTCCGCCGCAGCGGGGATCGCCGTGGCGATCGCTCTGGTTCGCGGGTTCGCCCGCAGCGGGACACACGAAATCGGCAACTTTTGGGTCGATCTGGTCCGGGGTACCGTGCGCATCCTGTTGCCGATCTCGATCATCGGCGCGATCGTGCTGATCGCCGGCGGCGCGATCCAGAACTTCCATCTGCACGACCAGCTGGTCTCCACGTTGAGCGGCGCGCATCAGACCATCACCGGCGGCCCGGTCGCCAGCCAGGAAGCCATCAAGGAACTGGGCACCAACGGCGGCGGCTTCTACAACGCGAACTCCGCGCACCCGTTCGAGAATCCGACCAGGTTGAGCAACTGGGTCGAGATCTTCCTGATGCTGGCAATCAGCTTCTCGCTCCCCCGCACGTTTGGCCGGATGGTGGACAACACCAAGCAGGGCTACGCGATCGTCGCGGTGATGGGTGTGCTCGCGACGTTCAGCCTCGCGTCGATCGAGTTGTTCGAGCTCAGCCACCATGGGACCGTCCCCACCGCGGCGGGTGCGGCGATGGAGGGCGTCGAGCAGCGTTTCGGCGTGGCGAATTCGGCGGTGTTCGCCGACGCGACCACGCTGACGTCAACCGGCGCCGTCGACTCGGCACACGACTCGTACACGAGCCTGGGCGGGCTGATCCAGTTGTTCAATATGCAGATCGGCGAGGTCGCGCCGGGCGGCGTCGGCTCGGGCCTCTACGGCATGCTGATCATGGCCATCCTCACCGTGTTCGTCGCCGGGCTGATGGTGGGGCGTACGCCGGAATACCTCGGCAAGAAAATCCGGCCCCGCGAAATGAAGCTGGCAGCAAGCTATTTCCCAGTCACCGAACTGCTGGTGCTGGTCGGGACGGGCGTCGCCATGGGACTATCGGGCCCACGGGCGGGCTTGAACAACACTGGCCCGCATGGCCTTTCGGAGATTCTCTATGCCTTCACCTCCGCGTCCAACAACAACGGCTCGGCTTTCGCTGGCTTGTCGGCCAACACCACATGGTTCAATACGGCGCTGGGGTTGGCGATGGTCGTTGCCAGATTCCTGCCAATGATCCTGGTGTTGGCGCTGGCCGGTTCACTGGCCCGCCAGGGTCGTACGCCGGAGTCGCCGGGCACCCTGCCCACTCACCGGCCGCAGTTCATCGGCCTGGTCGCCGCGGTGACAGTCATCCTGTGCGCCTTGACGTTCCTGCCGGCACTGGCGCTCGGGCCCCTCGCTGAAGGAATGCACTGAGATGACAAGCTCGACGGCTATCAAGCCACGTTCCAACCGGCCGGCGCGTCCCCATCACCCCGGCCCCACGCCGGTCCAGGGCGGACTGATCGACCCCGCGATGCTGCTGAAGGCACTGCCCGATGCGGTGCGCAAGTTCGACCCACGCACGCTGTGGCATAACCCGGTGATGCTGATCGTCGAGATCGGGGCGGTCTGGTCGAGCGTGCTGACGATCCGCAGCGGATCGTGGTTCGGCTGGCTCGTCGTGTTTTGGCTATGGCTGACAGTGCTTTTCGGCAATCTGGCGGAAGCTGTCGCCGAGGGCCGGGGCAAAGCTCAGGCCGACACGTTGCGCAAATCGAAGGCCGACACCATCGCCCGACGGCTACGGGGCTGGGCGCCCGGCAAGCCCGGCACCGAAGAGGACGTGCGTGCGCCGGAACTGCAGAAGGGCGACATCGTCGTCGTCGAGACCGGTGAAACCATCCCGGGCGACGGTGAGATTCTGGAAGGCATTGCGTCGGTGAATGAATCGGCGATCACCGGCGAATCAGCGCCAGTGATTCGCGAGTCCGGCGGCGACCGCTCCGCGGTCACCGGCGGCACCACGGTGCTCTCCGATCGCATCGTGGTCAAGATCACCCAGGAGCCGGGCAAGAGCTTCATCGACCGGATGATCGCGCTCGTGGAGGGCGCCAACCGGCAGAAGACCCCGAACGAAATCGCGCTCAACATCCTGCTGGCGGCACTGACGATCATCTTTTTATTCGCAGTAGTGACCCTGCAGCCGCTGGCGATCTACGCCAAAATCAACAACCCGGGGGTGCCCGACACCGCCGCGTTGACCGGTAACGGCGTCGACGGCGTCGTGCTGGTGGCCTTGCTGGTGTGCCTGATTCCCACCACGATCGGCGCCCTGCTGTCGGCGATCGGCATCGCCGGCATGGACCGGCTGATCCAGCGCAACGTGCTGGCGATGTCGGGCCGCGCCGTCGAAGCTGCCGGTGACGTCGACACGCTGCTGCTGGACAAGACCGGCACGATCACATTGGGCAACCGGGAGGCCGCGGAATTCATCCCGGTCGACGGGATCAGCCCGGAGGACCTGGCGGATGCCGCTCAGCTGTCCAGCCTGGCCGACGAAACCCCCGAAGGCCGCTCGATCGTGGTGTTCGCCAAGCAGACCTACGGGCTGCGGGAGCGCCCGCCGGGCGAATTGAGCAACGCGCAGTGGATCGAGTTCACCGCGACGACCCGGATGTCGGGTGTCGACCTCGACGGACGCCAGCTACGTAAGGGCGCGGCGAACTCAGTGGCCAACTGGATTCGCGATCAGGGCGGCGTTATCCCGGACGCCCTCGGTGATGTCGTCGACGGCATTTCGGCGGCCGGCGGGACGCCGCTGGTGGTCGCTGTGGTCAGCGACCGTGGCGACGGCAAAAAGGCCGAGGTGCTCGGGGTCATCCACCTCAAAGACATCGTCAAGCACGGCATGCGGGCCCGGTTCGACGAGATGCGCAAGATGGGCATCCGGACGGTGATGATCACCGGCGATAACCCGTTGACCGCCAAGGCAATTGCCGATGAAGCCGGCGTCGACGACTTCCTCGCCGAAGCCACCCCGGAAGACAAGCTGGCGCTGATCAAGCGCGAGCAGCAGGGCGGCCGACTGGTCGCCATGACCGGCGACGGCACCAACGACGCGCCGGCCTTGGCGCAGGCCGACGTCGGGGTGGCGATGAACAGCGGCACCAGCGCGGCTAAAGAGGCCGGCAACATGGTCGACCTGGATTCCGACCCCACCAAGCTGATCGAGATCGTCGAGATCGGCAAACAGCTGTTGATCACCCGCGGCGCGTTGAGCACCTTTTCCATCGCCAACGACATCGCCAAGTACTTCGCGATCATCCCGGCCATGTTCGTGGCGCTGTTCCCCGGATTGGCCTCGATCAACGTCATGCGGCTACACAGTCCGCAATCGGCGATCCTCTCCGCGGTGATCTTCAACGCGATCATCATCGTCGTACTGATCCCATTGGCGCTGCGCGGCGTTCAGTACACACCGAGCAGTGCATCGAAGTTGTTGAGCCGCAACCTCTATGTCTACGGACTGGGCGGGGTCGTCGCTCCGTTCATCGGCATCAAGCTGATCGACCTGGTCGTGCAATTCATTCCCGGGATGGGCTGAGTCATGAACTTGCGTAATTTGCTTCGGCAACACTGGGCTGCGCTGCGCGCACTTCTGGCGTTGACCGTCATCACCGGTTTCGTCTACCCGCTAGTCGTCTGGGGAATCGCCCAACTTCCCGGCCTGCACGACAAGGCGGACGGCTCGATAATCAGCGCTTCGGGCAGGCCAGTCGGAAGCAAGCTGATCGGGCAGTCGTTCACCGACAAGAACGGCAACCCGCTGCCGCGGTACTTCCAGAGCAGGCCGTCGGCGGCGGGGGCGGGCTACGACCCCACCGCGTCGGGGGCCAGCAACCTTGGGCCGGAGAGCATCGTTGACACGCCCGCCGATCCGGCCAAGCTGACTTCCGGCGCCGATCCGTCCGACGCCGGCTTCAAACCCAGCCTGCTGACCAAGGTGTGCTCGCGCAGCCTGGCGATCGGCCGACTCGAAAAGGTCGACGGCTCAAGGCCCTTCTGCACCGGCGGCGGCGTGGGGGCCGTGCTGTCGGTGATCGGGCCACGCGATCGGGCCGGCAATGTCACCCACCCGGTCACCGTGGTGAGCGTCAACGAGCCCTGCTCGAAGCCGGGTGGCTCGCCTGCCATGGTGTTCCAGCGGGTCTACCAGGGTGTGGCGGTGCAGTGCGCTCAGTACGGCCGCGACTACTCGGCCGGCCAGCTGGTCCCGGTTCGCGGCTCAGCGCCCGAGCAACCGGAGGTGCCGGCCGACGCCGTCACCGCGAGCGCCAGTGGCCTGGATCCCGACATCTCCCCGGCCTACGCCGAACTGCAGGTGGCTCGGGTGGCCCGCGCCCGGGGCATCAGCGTCGGGCAGGTGCGCGACGCGGTACGTCATAACCAGCACGGACGCCTCCTCGGCTTCGTCGGTGAGCCGATCGTCAACGTGCTCGCGGTCAATCTCGAGCTGGATCGCGAGTCACCGGTGAAGTCTTGACCGGTGCGGTGGATGATGGCGGAGTGACCTCCGCAAACGAGCCGTCGACGGGCGACGACCCGCTGGCTCACCGGGTATATCCGCAGCGCCGGGGCGAGCTGCGCATCTACCTCGGCGCGGCGCCTGGTGTAGGCAAGACCTGCGCCATGCTCGGCGAGGCGCATCGTAGGTTGGAGCGCGGCACTGACGTCGTCGCGGCGGTGGTGGAAACGCACGGCCGCAAGAAGGTCGCCGAACTCATCAAAGGCATCGAAGTCATTCCGCCGCACTACATCTCCTACCGCGGAAGCACGTTCCCGGAGCTCGACATCGATGCGGTGCTGCGCCGCAAGCCCGAGGTGGCACTCGTCGACGAGTACGCCCACAGCAACATCCCGGGCAGCATCCACGAAAAGCGTTGGGAGGACGTCGAAACGCTGCTGGACGCCGGCATCACGGTGATCTCGACGCTCAACGTCCAGCACCTGGAAAGCCTCAACGACGTCGTCGCCCAGATCACCGGGATCGAACAACGCGAAACCGTGCCCGACGAGATCGTCCGGAAAGCGGCTCAGATCGAACTGGTCGACATCACACCGGAAGCTCTGCGGCGCAGGCTTGCGCACGGCAATGTGTACCCGTCGGAGCGGATCGACGCAGCGCTGACCAACTATTTCCGCGCCGGCAACTTGACCGCGCTGCGCGAAATCGCGCTGCTGTGGCTTGCCGACCAGGTGGACTCCGCGCTGACGAAGTATCGCGCCGACAAGAAGATCACCGACACCTGGGAAGCCCGTGAGCGGGTGGTCGTCGCGGTGACCGGCGGACCTGAATCGGAAACGTTGGTACGCCGGGCTTCTCGCATCGCATCGAAGTCCAGCGCTCAGTTGATGGTGGTGCACGTCGTCCGCGGTGACGGGCTGTCGGGGGTGGCCCCGCGCGAGATGGGCAAAGTTCGCGAGCTGGCCGCCAGCATCGGTGCCACCGTGCACATCGTGGTCGGCGACGACGTGTCGTGCGCGCTGCTCGACTTCGCCCGTGAGACGAATGCCACCCAACTGGTGCTGGGCACCTCCCGGCGGTCGCGGTGGGCGAGCATCTTCAGTGAAGGCATCGGCGCGGCGACCATCAAGAACTCGGGCAAGATCGACGTCCACATGGTCAGCCACGAGGCGGCCAACCGTGCCGTGGCGTTCTCGACGATCTCGCCACGCGCGCGCCAGGTGGTGTCCTGGCTGGGCGCCATCATGTTGCCACTGGCGATCCTGGCCGTCACGTTGCGGTTGGATCCGACCCTGGACGTCGGTGGAAAGTCGGCCCTTTTCTTCGCCGGCGTGGTCGGCGTCGGGCTGTTCGGCGGGGTGGCGCCGGCGGTGCTGTCGGGATTGCTGTCCGGGGCGCTGCTGGTCTATTTCCATACCGAGCCGCGTTATTCGTTCGCCATCAGGAGCCTGAGCAATGCCCTGACCATCATGATCCTGCTCGGGGTCGCGATGGCGATTGCGGTGCTGGTGGACGCCGCCGCCGGCCGGGCCCGAGAAGCCCGGCGGGCCAGCCAGGAAGCCGAGTTGCTGTCACTGTTCGCTTCGTCGGTGCTGCGCGGCGCTGACCTGAACTCGCTGCTGGAACGGGTCCGGGAGGCGTACTCGCAGCGGTCGGTGTGCCTGGTCCGTGAGATGGATGGCCGTTTGGTTCCGGTCGCCGGCGTGGGAACCGAGTCGTGCGTGACCGTCGATTCCGCCGACACCGCGGTCAAGGTCGGCGACGAGGAATATTGGATGCTGATGACGGGGCGCGGCCTGACCGGGCGCGACCGCCGGGTGCTCTCGGTGGTCGCGACACAGGCAGCCGGACTGGTCAAGCGCGGCGAGCTCGCCGAAGAGGCCGGCAAGGTCAAATCACTCGCAGAGGCCGACGAGCTGCGCCGCCTGCTGCTGTCCGCCCTCGGTCACGACCTGCGCACCCCCCTGACCGCGGCCAAGGCAGCGGTGTCCAGCCTGCGCGCCGAGGACGTCTGGTTCTCGCCCGAGGACACCGGCGAGCTGCTTGCCACCGTCGAGGAGTCGGTCGATCAGCTGACTCTGCTGGTCGCCAATCTGCTCGACTCGTCCCGGCTGGCGGCCGGCGTGGTGCGACCGGAGCTGACCGAGGTCTATCTCGAGGAGGTCGTCCAGCGTGCGCTGGTCGGGATCGGCGGGCGCAGGACGATCTACGGGCGGGCGAGCCTGGACCGGGTCAAGGTGGAAGTCGGCGGGACGGTGGCGCTGGGCGATGCGGGCCTGCTGGAACGGGTGCTGTCCAACGTGATCGACAACGCGCTGCGCTACGCGCCGGCCAGCTTCGTTCGAGTCAATGCGGGCCAAGTCGGACCGCGGGTGTTGATCAACGTCGTCGACGAAGGGCCCGGAGTGTCCAAAGGCGCCGCGGAACAGATGTTCCAGCCATTCCAGCGACTCGGCGATTTCGACACGACGACCGGCCTCGGACTGGGCTTGTCGGTGGCCAAAGGTTTCGTCGAGGCAATGGGCGGAACGATCACCGCCAGCGACACCCCTGGTGGCGGGCTGACCATCCTGATCGACCTGGCTGCGCCGCTGCAAGGGGTGCGCACATGACGCGCGCCGGCGACCTGACCCCCCGCATGAGCGCGCCGGCGAAGAGGAGCGGCGCCGGTGACAAGAGTCCTGGTGGTAGACGACGACCCTCAGCTGCTGCGCGCGCTGCGAATCAACTTGTCGGTACGCGGCTACGAGGTGATCACCGCACCGACCGGCTCGCGCGCATTGACGGCCGCAGCGGAACATCCTCCGCAGGTGGTGATCCTGGATCTGGGGATGCCCGACATCTCGGGGATCGAGGTGCTGGCCGGTCTGCGGGGCTGGCTGTCGGCCCCGGTGATCGTGCTGTCGGCGCGCACCGACTCCTCGGACAAGGTGGGCGCACTCGACGCGGGCGCCGACGATTACATGACGAAGCCGTTCGGCATGGACGAGCTGCTGGCCAGGTTGCGTGCTGCGGTTCGACGAGCAGCCGTGGCAACCGGTGCGGACAACCCGGTGGTGGAAACCAAGTCGTTCCTTGTCGATCTCTCGGCGAAGAAGGTGATCAAGAACGGCGCGGAGGTCCACCTGACACCCACCGAGTGGGGCATGCTGGAAATGCTGGTGCGCAATCGCGGCAAGCTGGTCGGTCGCGAAGAGCTACTCCGTGAGGTGTGGGGACCCAAGTATGCGACGGAAACCCATTATCTCCGTGTGTTTCTCGCGCAGTTGCGCCGAAAGCTCGAGGACGACCCGTCACATCCGGCCCATCTGTTGACCGAGGCGGGCATGGGATATCGCTTCGAAGCATGAGAGTTATTGCGCCAGAACAGCTTAGCGTCCCAAGCCGGAGGGGCGCTGCTGGCCGGCAAAATCGAGCGTTGCGGCCAGATTAGGTAAACCTGTGGTGTAACCTATTTTCAGTAACGGCGTGAGCAAAGCCGAACCCACCCGTGCAGAGTGGCGGACGAGAAAATGCAGCATCACATCATTGTCAGCGGTGACGATGCGCTGGCCATGACAATCATCGAAGAATTGGAAAGCGCCGGCGCGAACGTCGTCAGGCTGGGCAACAGCGGCCACCGCGGAGTCTGGGAGGAATTGGACAGCGCCGACGTCGCCGAAGCTCTAGCCGTCGTCTGCGCCGGTGACGATGATGCGGCCAACCTTGAAATCGCACTGCTCGCAAGACAATCCAACCCGTCGGTGCGCGTGGTCGCCAGGCTCGCGAATGACGTGCTGCGCGCGGCGGTGGCCGCCGACAACGGTCCTGGCGCGATCCTCGACGTCGCCGAACTGACCGCGCCGTCGGTCGTCGAGGCTTGCCTGGCGCACCGGACCCACGCCTTCGAGGCGGCGGGAACTCAATTTTTGGTCTCCGGCAGCGAAGCGCCGCGGGCGGCCACTCTGCGCGAAATCTACGGCGACCTGGCCCCGGTGGCGATCATCCACGGGGAGAATTCGTCGAGCCCGGGCGAGATCGAAGTCTGCCCGACCCGCAATCAGCGGGTGCTCGCCGGCGACCGCGCGGTGATGATCGGAACGCCCGACGAGTCCGCCGAACGCGGCATCAAGATCCGACGGCCGGCAGGAACGCGGTCACGGCGAGCCGGACTGCGACGGGTACTCGACGCCATCCGTGCCGTCATCAACGACTTCAACCCGGCCTTCTATCCCGCGCTGGCGGCCGCGCTGACCCTCATCGTCATCTCAATGCTGCTGTTGCACTACAACTATCGGCATCCTCGGATGTCCTGGGTCGACGCGTTGTACTTCACCATCGAGACGATCACGACGACGGGCTACGGCGACTTCAGCTTTGCCCACCAACATACCTGGCTACGTCTGTTCGCCGCGATGCTGATGTTCGGCGGGGCGACCACCGTCGCGTTGCTGGTCGCATTCATTGCCGACGTGCTGCTGTCACGGCGCTTCGTGTTCGCCTCCGCCCGTCCACGGGTGCGCCACCTGCGCAACCACGTGATCGTCGTCGGACTGAGTGCACTGGGGATGCGCGTGGTCACCGATCTGGTCAAGGCCGGATACGACGTCGCGGTGATCGAGATCAACGAAGACAACCGGTACTTGTCCGCGACGCGCGAACTCGACGTGCCGGTGATTTTCGGCGACGCGACGCTGGTTCAGACGCTGGAGGCGGCGCGCGTCGACCGCGCCCGCGCCGTGGCGGTGCTGACCCGTGACGACATGATCAACATCGAAACCGGGATCGTGCTGGCCGAGATGCTGGGGCCACGAGTGATGCCCAAGATCAACCGGCGCGCTGAGGTCTCAGTGGTGCTGCGGGTCTACGACCGCGCGCTGGGTCTGGCAGTCGCGCAGCGTTTCGGCTTCGAGAATGTCCGCTCCTCGGTTGCGCTTGCCGCGCCGTGGTTCATCGGCGCCGCGATGGGCGTGGAGGTGCTGGGTACTTTCTCGATCGGCCAGAGTTCGTTCATGGTCGGCGCGATGCTGGTGGCCGAGGGCAGCGAACTCGACGGGCTGCCGATGGGCCAATTGTCGAGCAGAACTCGCGTGATCGCGATTTGCCGGCAGGACTCCCCCATCGACCTGCAGCCCCGCCATGAACACAAGCTTCGCGACGGTGACACCGTCTACCTCGTCGGCCCGTACCGGGACCTGGTGGCCACCCTGCGTAAGGGACTACCGCCCCGGCATGTCGTCACCGGCCAGGCCGCCGCTGAGGCCACTGACGACGCAGCCGAGCCATCTGGGCAGCCACATGAGGCCAACGTCGGCCGCCAGGCTCGAACGGGCTGACCTGCGGCGCATTCCGTACAAGTTGCTGGCGGGCACCTGGCAACTCGCTGGAGAGGCCTCTGCCGCCGCGAGACGATGCCGCAGACCACTTAAAATAAGGCCGAACGTGCGGGCGGGGGCCCTGAAAACGGACGTCGGCGGATCGGTGAACCTGAGAAATACGCAGGATTAACCTGAGAGATATCAATGATTGCTGCGGCATAACGCCAACGCGCTGCGGTAACGAATTGTGTATCTCCAGTCGTGAACCGATAATGACATGTCACCGGCCCTGATACTGCGCTGGTGAGCGCATTGTTCCAGGCCACGACGCCACGAATTAGGCGGTTTGCTCGACCATTGTCGGAAAGGGAACCTCATGCTTCGGGGGAGTGCTGAGTCGAGGATCTGCAGCCTGTTGAGCGGCGCAGACGAGCACGCCACGGGGTCCGTGACGATTTCAACGCCGGCTGACGACGCGCCGTGCGCGCCACCGCCAAGAATCGCGCCGCATGCCACCATTCATCCGTCGGCCGGGCCGGGATGCCGAGCCGGCTCAACCGCGGTGAATTAGAGGGATCGGCGCGCAATGGATTTCGGGAACTATCCGCCGGAGATCAACTCCGCCCGCATGTACGCCGGCGCTGGCGCGGGCCCTTTGCTGGCCGCTGCCGAAGCCTGGGATGTACTTGCCGGTGAACTTCATTCGGTGGCCAACTCGTACCAATCCGTGGTGTCGGGATTGACCGCCGGCCCCTGGATGGGTCCGGCCGCGGCGTCGATGAGTGCTTCGGCCGCGTCGTACGCGGCGTGGCTGCGGGCCACCGCCGCGCAGGCCGAGGAAACCGGCGCGCAGGCCAAGTCCGCGGCGGCCGCCTACCAGGCAGCCTTTTCCGCGACGGTGCCGCCACCGATGGTTGCGGCCAACCGCAGCCTGCTCTCGACCCTGATCGCCACCAACCTGTTCGGCAGAAACACCCAGGCGATCGCGGCGAACGAAGCGCAGTACGGCGAGATGTGGGCACAGGACGTGGCGGCGATGTACGGCTACGCGGCCTCGTCGGGCGCCGCGACGCAGCTGTCCCCGTTCAACCCGCCGCAGCAGAACACCAACCCCGGTGCGTCGGCCAACCAGGCGGCCGCGGTCGGCCAGGCCACCGGGACCGCCGCCGGCAACGCGCAGAGCACTATCCAGCAGGCGTTCTCCGCAGTGCCGGCCGCGTTGTCGAGCGCGGCTGCGGCGCCCGCCGCGACGGACCCGCTGAGCACGCTTGCCAACCTGATCTCCGTCTTCGTGGACCTACCGGCGGGTTTGGCTACGTTTGCGGCTGACATACCGCTGGGCGCCCTCGGAGTGGTCGCCCTTCCGTTCGACGTGGTCAGCGCGTTGACCGGTACTCACACCGACGACATCATCAGCGGCTGGAACGGGGAAGAGGCTTGGCCGGGCGACGGACCGGCACCGGTAAGGCCCTTCCCGGCGCCGCTGCTCAATTTGCCCGCCGGGACAGTCCCGCCGCCGAGTGTCGCGGCCGCTCTGGGCGAAGCGAGCCCGGTCGGTGCGTTGTCGGTGCCCCCGACCTGGACCATCGCCACGCCTGCGGTACGCCCCACCGCGGTGACGTTGCCGGCACTGCCAGAAGCTGCGGTCAGCGCCCTCGCCGGTGAGTCGTCGGGCGCTTCAAGCGGCGCGCTCAGCGAGATGGCGCTGGCGGGAATGGCCGGTCGGGCGATGGCCGGGACGGCCGGAACCGGCGCCGGCCGGGCCGCAAAGACCCCGGGCAGAGGCGTGGCGGCCCGCGCCAATTCGGCGCCAAACTCGGCCGACCGCAAGACAACTGGTGACGACGACACTGAGTCGCAGGCCAAGCCCCGGACGGTTGTCACCGGCGTAGCAGCCGAGCTGCGCGAGTTCGCCAAGCTGCGCGACGAAGGAATTCTCACCGACGCGGAATACACCGAGCAGAAGAACCGCCTGCTTGGTCGCTGAAACGCCTGCCGCCACCTGGCGGATACGTCGGTTGTCTGGGCCATGACTTAGAGAAAAGGGAATGCGCAGCAATGGATTTCGGTTTCTATCCGCCGGAGATAAACTCCGGCCGGATGTATTCCGGTCCGGGATCGGGGCCGATGCTGGCCGCTGCGCAAGCGTGGGCGACACTGGCCGACGAGCTGTACACCGCGGCCAGCGGCTACCAGTTGGCCGTGACGGAGCTGACGTCCAGCACGTGGTCTGGTCCGTCGTCGGCGTCGATGAGCGCAGCCGCCGCCTCATACGTTGAGTGGCTGAGCACCACCGCCGGACAGGTCGAAGAAACCGCCGCCCAAGCCCGGGCAGCCGCCGCCGGCTACGACGCGGCGTTCGCCATGACGGTGCCACCGCCGGTGATCGCGGCCAACCGTGCGTTGCTGGCAGCGCTGGTGGCAACCAACTTCTTCGGCCAGAACACACCGGCGATCGCGGCCGCCGAGGTCCAGTACGCCGAGATGTGGGCGCAGGACACCGTTGCGATGTACGGCTACGCCGCCTCGTCGGCAGCGGCGACTACGTTGACGCCTTTCGGCCAAGCCCAGGAAAACACCGATCCCGCGTCGCCAGCCAGTCAGGCAGCAGCGGTCAGCCAGGCCACCAGTACGTCGGCGGGCGATGCGCAAAGCGCCATATCGACTGCGCAACAAGCATTTTCCGCAGTTCCTAACGCGCTGCAAGGCCTGGCGGCATCCGACTCGGCTGCCACAGCGCCCGCGGCGACGGATCCGTTGAGCACCTTGAGTAACCTGATCTCGATCTTCGTCTCGCTACCGTCCGACCTGACCTTTTTTGCCGCGGTCATACCGCAGGACATCGCCGCAGGGCCGGTGGATCTTCCGTATGGCGTCTGGGGCGCGCTCAGCGGTCTGCACACCGACCAGATCGTCAGCGACTGGAACGGGCAGGCGTCCTTCCTGCAGGGGGACCACACCCCAGCGCCTGTCAGAGGATTCCCCGCGACCCTGACCGGCCCCGGCGCGGCGCCGGCGGCGGCGTCAGCGAGTGTGGGTGAGGCGAATACGATCGCGACGTTGTCGGTGCCGCGGAACTGGACGGTGGCCGCGCCTGAGGTGAAGCCGACCGCCTTCACGACGCCGCTCACCACCGCGAACGCCGCTGCCGCCCCGGCTGCAGAAGCCGGCGCGTCAAGCACGTTCAACCAGATGGGGATTGGCGGAATGGCCGGGCAGGCGATGGCTGGTCCACCGGCCGCCGACGCGGTCGGCGAAAAGGGCACGCCGGCTCGGCTGACCGGCCGCGCCGCGGATGCACCGGCCGAGGACGACGCGGAAGTCTCCCCCGCGCCACGGACCGTCATGACCGGTGTCGCCGCCGCGATCCGCGACCTCGCCAAGCAGCGCGCCGAAGGGCGGCTGACCGAACAGGAATACGCCGAGCAGAAGAAACAGCTGCTCGAGATCTCGTTCGGGCAGTAGGTCATTCGGCGATGGACAGCGCAATGCCGTCCAGGATGTCGTGCTCGCTGACCGTCAACTCCTCGATGCCGGCGCGCTCCCGGAGCGCAAAAGCCAGCTCCTCGATCACGATCGCGCCGCCGCCGATCACGTCGACCCGCCCCTCGTGCATGGGGCCCAACGCAGCCCGCTGGGATCGCGGCATGGCGATCAGCCCGTCGCAGACGGTGAGCAACCGGTCCACGCCGACACGCGAGAGGTGAATGGCCGCAGAGTCATACGTCGTCATCTCGTGGGCGAGTGCGGCGACCGTCGTCATCGTGCCCGCCACTCCGACCCAGGTACGCGCCTGCTCCACCGGTACGACGCGCAGCGCCGCACCGAGCCGGTCGCGGACCACCTCGCGTGCCGCGAGCACCTCCTCGTCCGTCGGCGGGTCGGAGTGCAGACACCGCTCGGTCAGCCGCACGCAGCCGATGTCGGCCGAGAAGCTTGCCGTCACCGTGTCGGTGCCCAGTACCACCTCGGTCGATCCGCCGCCCAGGTCGACGATGACGAACGGCCCTGCCGCTGAGTCCAATTCGTTGACCGCGCCGCGAAACGACAACTCAGCTTCCTCGGCGCCGGTAATCACCTCGGCGACGGCGCCGTCCACCACGTCGCCGAGCACCTCGGCGGTCATTGCGAAGAAGACGTCACGATTGCCGGCGTCGCGGGTGGCTGACGTCGCGACCATCCGGAGCCTCTCGACCCCATGAGCGGTGCACAGTGTCGCGTAGTCGGCCAGCGCGGACCGGGTGCGCTGCAACGCCTCCGGTGCGAATTGGCCGGTGGCGTCCACGCCCTGGCCGAGCCGCACGATGCGCATTTCGCGGTGCAGATCGGTCAGCCGTCCGCTCGAGGCGTCGGCGATCAGCAACCGAATCGAGTTGGTACCACAGTCAATTGCAGCCAGTCGCGTCATATCCAGTCCCCCGGGACCAGAATCCCTGCCATCGACGGCTCGACAGCCAGCACAGCCAGGGCCTCGTCGCCGAAAGGGTTGACGCCCCGACCCTTGGCCAGCGAATGCGCGATCACCACGTGCAGACACTTGACCCGATCGGGCATACCGCCGGCGGAAAACGTTGTGCCCAAAGGCTCGACGGCGTCCCGTTCAGCCAGATATGACTCGTGCGCCCGCCGGTAGGCAGCGGCCAAGTCGGGATCGGACTGCAGCCGCTCGGTCATCTCTCGCATGAGCCCGGTCGTCTCCAGCCGGCTCGCGGCGGCAGTCAGTATCGGATGCGTCAGATAGTACAACGTCGGAAATGGCGTCCCATCAGGCAGTTTCGGCGATGTCTTCACCACAGCCGGCTCGCCGTTGGGGCAACGGTAAGCAATGTCGAGCACTCCACGCGGCTCACGGCCGAGCTGACGGGCGACCGCTTCGAGGTCAGCGGGGTCAACCACCGGGCGGCAACGGGCTGGGCGGCAAGGGGCCGGGCGGCGGGGAACCGGGCGCCGCGGGTGGCGGCGACACCGGCGGCCCGTGCGGGCTGTCGGCAATGGTGTGCCAGAGCGAGGTGTACCAGGGGTCGCTGCTGGGCGCGGTTTTCGGTTGCGATCCCGGGTCGGCCGGCAAGGCCGCCCCCGGTGGCAGCTGGACCTGATAGGGGATCTCGCCCGGCATGACGAACCCGAGACGCTCGCGGGCCTGCGCTGCGATGAATGCGGGGTCGCCGAGCTTGACCTTCTGCTGCTCGAGGTCGCTGATCTGGTGGCGCAACGCGGCTTCGGAGGCGGCGAGTTGTTTCATCTCGGTGCGTTGGGCGAAGTAGGTGCGGACCGGCCCTGCGATCGTCAGCGTCAGGACGCAGATGACCGCTGCCAGGATCGCGGCCCGTCGTGCGGTCAGACCGAGCCGTTGATCGGAACGCTGCTCGGCCGACTCGGCGATCGCCTGCTTGATCGGCTCGACCACCTCGGGCATCGCCCGCGTCGATGCGGTTGGCCCGCGGCGCGCTGCTGTCGACTTACGCGGCCGACCGGCCACCGAATCGCCGGGCCGCGCCGGACGCGACGCTGGAGAGCGCCGTTTCGGTTCTGGCCGTTTGGATTCGGGCATCAGCGGTGGTCGTCAGGCCTATGGCGTGTACCGGGGGAATGCCAGATCCCCGGCGTAGCGGGCGGCGTCACCGAGGGCTTCTTCGATGCGCAACAGCTGATTGTATTTCGCCACCCGCTCGCTGCGCGCCGGCGCCCCGGTCTTGATCTGCCCGCTGCCGACTGCCACCGCCAGGTCGGCGATCGTGGTGTCCTCCGTCTCGCCGCTGCGGTGGCTCATCATCGTCCGGTAGCCACTGTGATGGGCCAGCGCGACCGCATCGAGCGTTTCGGTGAGCGTGCCGATCTGATTGACCTTGACCAGCAACGCATTTGCCGCACCCTTGTCGATGCCCTCCTCCAGCCGTTCAGGATTGGTGACGAACAGGTCGTCACCGACGATCTGAACCCGGTCGCCGATGGCGGTCGTCAACTCCACCCAGCCGTCCCAATCATCTTCGGACAGCGGGTCTTCGATGGACACCAGTGGATACGAACCGATCAGGTCCGCGTAGAACTGCCCCATCTCACCGGCGCTGCGAGTCTTCTTCTCGAACTGGTATCCGGTTCCGTCGGTATAGAACTCGGTGGCCGCGGCATCGAGTGCCAGAGCCACATCGGCGCCGAGCTTGAAACCGGCGGACTCGATCGCCTGACTGATGATGTCCAGCGCGGCGGTGGTTCCCGGCACGTCGGGGGCGAACCCACCTTCGTCGCCCAACCCTGTGGACAACCCCTGCTTCTTGAGCGCCGACTTCAGCGCGTGGTAAACCTCGGCGCCCCAGCGCAATGCCTCGTAGAAGCTCGGCGCGCCGATCGGAGCGACCATGAATTCTTGAATGTCGACCGCGGTGTCGGCATGCGCGCCGCCGTTGAGGATGTTCATCATCGGCACCGGCAGGATGTGCGCGTTGGGTCCACCCAGGTACCGGAACAGCGGCAGTTCGGCCGAATCGGCGGCGGACTTGGCCACCGCCAGCGACACGCCGAGGATGGCGTTGGCACCGAGGCGGGACTTGTCCGGCGTGCCGTCGAGATCCAGCAGAGCCTGGTCGACGAGGCGCTGGTCGTCGGCGTTGAGACCGATCACCGCGGGGGCGATTTCGTCGAGCACCGCCTGCACGGCCTTCTTGACGCCCTTGCCGCCGTAGCGTTCACCGCCATCGCGCAACTCGACAGCCTCGTGCTCGCCGGTCGACGCACCGGAGGGCACCGCGGCGCGTGCGAACGTACCGTCGATCAGAGCCACCTCGACCTCGACCGTCGGGTTGCCGCGGGAATCGAGGATTTCGCGGGCCCCGACCTGCTCGATAATCGGCACTGCTTCTCCTTGCGTCGTGAGGGTTACAGACGTCCTGCCAGTTCGGTCACTGCACCCGTAGCCTAAGGCCTGCTCAGAGGGAGTGCCCTGCGGCATAGGCGGTAGCCCAGTCGCGAACGGCCCGGGCGTAGACGTCCGAGTCGTTGTAGGCCCACAACGCCGTGATCCATCCGCGCGGTGACGCCAGATCCTTCCCGCGCCAGCACAAGTAACCGGCCGCCGACAATGCGGCATCGTCGATGTTGTCGACATCGGCCTTGCCGTCGTTGTCGGCGTCGACGCCGTACTCACGCCACGTCTCGGGAATGAACTGCATGGGCCCCATCGCCCGCACGGTGTCCGGCTCGCCGTCCATCCCACCCGTTTCACTGTCGATGATGCGCATGGTGCCGTTGGTTCCATCCAGCACGACGCCCCGGATCGGGGGGCGCACGTCACCGTTGGGGAACAGTGTCGCGTGGTGATATGTGCCGTGGTGGCTTTCCACCTGCCCGATGCCGGCCAGGGTTGTCCAGGCCATATGGCAGCTCGGATTCTCTACCTCGGCGACCCGCGCGGCGTAGCCGTAAGCCTCCAGCGCGGTCACCGGAATGTGCAACGCCGGGGCGCGCGCGACGGCCCAGTCGTGCAGCTGGTCAGCGGGCCGGCCCTTTGCGTGGGTGTCCACCGGCGGCACGATGGCGCCCGGAGGCGGCGGGACACCTTTAGGAATGTAGGGACCGAGCTGCCAGCTACAGCTGGATGCCAACAGCAGCAACGTTGCGCCGATGACGGCCAACGCGCGCAGCCAAAGGACCCGCGACACAGAACTCCCCTAAACACGACTTCGCAGACCATGGTCCCATGCGACTGGAGCGGCACACCCGTTGTGGGCTGCCCGGGCTCGGCGAAACCCCGCCTAACCAGCAACGATGCTGTGCCCCCAGCGATATTTAACCGGGCGCGGTCGTTCGCCCCGGGCGTGTCGAACGTCGCGGCAGTCACGGCACGTTTGCCCGCATCAGGACGCTTGTCAGGCCTCGACCGCATCAACGGCCGGCGGTCCGGCCGCTTCCGGTTCGGGTTCCGTGGGCTCTGGGTCGGGTTCGGACTCTGCCCCGTCCACCGGCCAGCATGCGCGCCACTCCTCCTGGGTGATCGAGCCGACCGGGACGACGTCCAACGCCACGGCAACGTCAGCGGAACGACGCTCGGCGGCGACCGCCTTCTCCACGGCGCGCACGGTGTCCATCAATTCCAGTACCGCCGTACGCAAGCAGTCTTCGGCGTCGACATCGGCCGTCACCGTGATCGACGTGATGCCCGCTGGAATCAGCTCCGTCGGGAAGCCGGCGCTAGCGACACGCTGAATCACCTTGCGCGCCAACGCCAAAGCCGGCTGACCGGTCGGCACATTGTCCACCACCGAGGTTCGCGGATTCTCCTGTGACTTGCGCTCCTCCCACTGGGCTAATTGCTCGTCAAGCGAAACCGGCTCTCCGGCAAGGACTCCCGGAGCACGGTTGCCCAGCTTGCGGAGCAGCGCGTCGGCCACATCGTCGATGGTGAACGGATGCGCAGGCGCGTCCTCGGCGATACGCGCGTGGAACAGCACCTGCAGCAGCACGTCACCGAGCTCGTCGCGCAACGAATCGGCATCGCCACTGCGGACGGCGTCAAACAGCTCGTAGGTCTCTTCGAGCAGGAAACGGCGCAGCGAGTCGTGGGTCTGCTTGCTTTCCCAAGGCCCGGCGGTGCGCAGTTTGTCCATCATCGCGACGGCGTCGAGCAGCCGCTCCCCCGGCTGTCGAGCGGGCGCGGAAATCAGCCGCTCACCGGCGGCCAACCGGGCCGTGACCGACGGGTGGTCGGGGTCTGACGAGAGCAAGACCGGAGCGTCCTCGCCGGTATGCGCCGGTCGCGCCGCGGGCAGCGACCACGGCACCGCAACGGGCATCTCCTCGGTGTACTGCACTTCGCCGGAAAGCAGCTCGATGGCTTCCACCGGAATCAGCGACGGCCGACGGGGGTCCACGAGGATGACCGTCATCGGCGCCCCTCCTCACTACCTGCGCAGGTCATCGGCGCCACTCCTCAACCCCGGCCACGCCGCGGTCTTCGTCGTCGGCGCAGGTCATCGGCGCCACTCCTCAACCCCGGCCACGCCGGGGTCTTCGTCGTCGGCGCACGTCATTGCGCGCGCCGCTCGGTCCCCGTGCCCAATTCTCCCGGTTTACCGACCAGCGCCGCCACCAATTCGGCGACCATTCGCACCAACTCGAGGTCGCGGATGCGCGGTGCGCCCACCCCGCCAGTCCGCGGAATCGGAACCTGGATCGTCGATGTCGTGGCGCGGTAGCGCGCGCCCGGGTACCGGCGGGCCAGCCGCACCTGGGCGGAATCGGGCAGGGTGAGCGGTGAGAGCCGCAGCGTGGCCGCCGAAGCCGCCGACACCTCGGTGATGCCCGCAGCGCGGCACACCAGACGGAGTCGCGCGACGGCCACCAGCAGCTCGGCGGTTTCGGGCAGCGTGCCGTAGCGGTCGGTCAACTCCTCGACGACGGCGTCGATGTCGGCGTCGTCAGCCGCGCCGGCCAGCCGGCGATATCCCTCGAGCCGCAACCGGTCGCTCGGGATGTAGTCCGGCGGCAGATGCGCATCGACCGGCAGGTCGATCCGCACGTCCTTGGGCTCATCGGCGCTGTGCACGGTCTGCCCGTCCGCCGCAGCCCGATAGACCTCGACCGCCTCGCCGACCAGGCGGACGTAGAGGTCAAAGCCCACCCCGGCGACGTGCCCGGACTGCTCGGCGCCCAGCACGTTGCCGGCACCGCGGATCTCCAGGTCCTTCATCGCAACGGCCATACCGGCGCCCAGGTCGTTGTTCTGCGCGATCGTCGCCAGCCGGTCGTAGGCGGTTTCGGTGAGCGGAGCGTGCTGCGGATAGAGGAAGTAGGCGTAGCCACGTTCCCGGCTGCGGCCGACCCGGCCACGCAGCTGGTGCAGCTGGGACAGCCCGAAGGTGTCGGCACGCTCGACGATCAGCGTGTTGGCGTTGGAGATGTCCAGCCCGGTCTCGACGATCGTGGTGCACACCAGGATGTCGAACTCGCGGTTCCAGAATCCCTCGACGGTGGTCTCCAGCAGCTCCTCGGGCATTTGCCCGTGCGCGACCGCGACCTTGGCTTCGGGCACCAGCTCACGCACCCGCGCCGCGGCCGCATCGATCGAACTGACCCGGTTGTGCACATAGAAAGCCTGGCCGTCGCGCAGCAGTTCGCGGCGCAGCGCCGCGGCGATCTGCTTGTCGTCGTGTGCCCCGACGTACGTCAGGACCGGGTAGCGCTCCTCGGGCGGTGTGAGAATCGTCGACATCTCGCGGATGCCGGCCAGACTCATCTCCAGGGTGCGCGGGATCGGGGTGGCGCTCATCGTCAGGACGTCGACGTGGGTGCGCAGCGACTTGATGTGCTCCTTGTGCTCGACACCGAAGCGCTGCTCTTCGTCGACGACCACCAAACCGAGGTCTTTCCATCGCACCCCGGTTTGCAGCAGCCGGTGGGTGCCGATCACGATGTCGACGTTGCCCTCGGCCATCCCGTCCAGCACGGCGCGTGATTCGGCGCCCTCGGTGAATCGCGACAGGCTCTTGATCCGGACCGGGAAACCGGCCATCCGCGCGGTGAACGTCTGGAAATGCTGGTCGGCCAGCAGCGTGGTGGGCACCAGCACCGCGACCTGTTTGCCGTCCTGGACCGCTTTGAACGCCGCCCGGACCGCGATCTCGGTCTTGCCGTAGCCGACGTCGCCACAGATCACCCGGTCCATCGGCACCGGCTTTTCCATGTCGGACTTGACCTCGGTGATCGCGGTGAGCTGGTCCACGGTCTCGGTGAAGCCGAACGCGTCTTCCATCTCGGCCTGCCATGGGGTGTCCGGGCCGAACGCGTAGCCGGCACTGGCCTGCCGCTTGGCGTACAGCGCCACCAGCTCGCCGGCGATCTCCCGAACCGCCTTGCGCGCTTTGGTTTTGGTGTTGGTCCAGTCGCTGCCGCCGAGGCGGCTCAGCGACGGCGCCTGGCCGCCGACGTAGCGAGACAGTTGATCCAGCGAATCCATCGGCACGTAGAGCTTGTCGGTCTCGTTCTGCCCTCGCTTGCTCGAGGCGTATTCGAGCACCAGGTACTCGCGACGCGCGCCGCCGACCGTGCGTTCGGTCATCTCCACGAACCGGCCGATGCCGTGCTGGTCGTGCACGACCAGGTCGCCCGCGGTCAGCGCCAGCGGGTCGACGGTGTTGCGGCGTTTTGCCGCCAGCCGTTTGCCGTCGGTGGCGGCCACCCGGTTGCCGGTCAGGTCGGTTTCCGTGACGATCACCAGGCCAGCGCCCGGGAAGACAAGCCCGTCGTGCAGTGGGCCTTTGAGCACGCCGACGACGCCGGGCTTGGGCTCGGCTCCCGGCTCCAACATCGTTGCCGGGGTGTCGGATTCGGCCAGCTGCTCAACGACGCGATGCGCAGTTCCGGTGCCCGGTGCGACGACGGCGGCGGACCCGCCGGTCGCTACGTGTGCGCGCAGCATCGCGAAGATCTCGTCAATGTCGCTCTGCCGCCCCCGCGCCGACGGAGTCGCCCGGATGTCCAGTTCGATCGCCGATTCATCGGACAGCTGAGACAACGTCCACCACGGATGTCCGGACCGGCGCGCGGTCTCGCGCACCTCATCGAGTTCGCGGAACCCGGATCCGCCGAGCTGCTCGACGTCGATCGGGGAGTCTCCGCCCACCGCGGCCACCGACCAGGACGCGTCGAGGAATTCGCGGCCGGTCTTGATCAGGTCGGCTGCCCGGGTTCGGACCTTTTCCGGATCGCAGACCAGCACCGGTGTGCCGGCGGCCAGTTGGTCGGTCAGCAACGTCAGCGCCCCACTTTCCGCGGGACATAGCACCGAGAGCAACGCCTCCATGCCGTCGACCGGAATGCCTTCGGCGAGCTTGGCCAGCATGTCGCCGACGCCGCCGGTCACGCCATGTTCGGGCGCCGGCTGATGTCCGGCCAGCTCGGCCGCCCGCGCACGCACGTCCTCGGTCAGCAACAGTTCGCGGCACGCGACCGCAACCACGGAGTCGACATTGATCTCGGGAATTGACCGCTGATCGGCCACCGAGAACATCCGCATCTCGCTCACCTCGTCACCCCAGAACTCGACCCGCACCGGATGCTCGGCGGTCGGCGCGAAAACGTCGAGAATGCCACCGCGGACGGCGAATTCGCCGCGTCGGCCGACCATGTCCACCCTGGTGTAGGCCAGCTCGACCAGCCGGGCGATGACATCTTCGAAGGCCAGCTCGTCGCCGACGGTCAAGGTGAGGGGTTCGGCCAGGCCCAGCCGCGAGGCCATCGGCTGCAGCAGCGAGCGGACCGCGGTAACCACGACCTTCAGCGGCGGCCCGAGCCGGGTGTCCTGCGGATGAGTTAGCCGGCGCAGCAGCATCATCCGTGCGCCGACGGTGTCGACGCCGGGCGAGAGCCGCTCGTGCGGCAGCGTCTCCCAGGACGGGAACATCGCCACCGCGTCGCCGAACACACCACGTAATTCGGCCGACAGGTCGTCGGCCTCGCGTCCGGTGGCGGTGACGACGAGCAGCGGCCCGTGCCGGGCCAGCGCGCCGGCGACGAACAACCGGGCGCTGGCCGGCCCGACCAACGCCAATTCCTCGGGTCGATCAGCCGCCAGGTCGATGAGTCGCTGCAGCGTCGGCGTGCGGAGCGCCATCTCCACCAGCCCCGTAATCGGGGTAGTGACAGACTCCGGCCCCGATGCGGTCATGATGCCGCCATTGTATTGGTTACCGCCTCGTCAATATTGGCCCGGCGCCGTCAACGCTTTGTCGCGGCAGGGCATTTGGAAAACGACGAATGGCTGTGGCTACTCACCCTGCAGGTGCGGGTCGGCTTCCAGATGGGTCAGGCCGTTCCACATCAAGTTGACCAGGTGGGCGGCGACGACTTCCTTCTTGGGCTCCCTGGTGTCGAGCCACCACTGTGCCGTCATCGACACCGATCCGACCAGCGCCTGCGCGTAGAGCGGGGCCAGGTCGGGGTCCAGGCCGCGGCGGGCGAAGTCGCCGGCCAGGATCGAGCTGACTTGGTTGACCGCGTCGTTGAGCAGGCTCGAGTAGGTGCCCGAGCTGATCGCCGCCGGCGAGTCGCGGATCATGATCCGGAATCCGTCGGTGTGTTCCTCGACATAGGTCAGCAGCGCGAGCGCCACCGTCTCGACCCGCACCCTGGACCGGTTGTTGGTCAGCGACGACGTGATGCGGTCCAGCAGCGCCGACATCTCCCGGTCGACCACGACCGCGTACAGACCTTCTTTACCGCCGAAGTGCTCGTAGACGACGGGCTTGGAGACGTTGGCGCGAAGGGCGATCTCCTCGATCGAGGTTCCTTCGTAGCCCCGCTCGGCGAACAGCGACCGCGCGATGTCGATGAGTTGATGGCGACGCTCGCTGCCGGTCATTCTGGTCCGGGGCGCCTTGGTTTCCTTATCCGGCGCGGCCACGCCTAACAGGTTATCCCTCGCTGGGGTCCGCGATCGCCCCGCACGGTCGTCTAGAGTGGACGCGGTCTTCACCGCAGGTCGCAGCGATCCGTCGTGGTGTAATCGGCAGCACTTCTGATTTTGGTTCAGACAGTTCAGGTTCGAGTCCTGGCGACGGAGCTCCGCCC
>CAVXKX010000012.1:0-249689 GCA_963762535.1 uncultured Actinomycetota bacterium | reverse complement strand
CATCGTCTCGCGGCGGCAGAGGCCTCTCCAGCGAGTTGTCAGGTTCCCGCCAGCAACTTGTACGGAATACGTCGCAGGTGGTTGGTCAGCCCACTTTCGAGCCTGGCGGCCGATGTTGGCGGCCAGTCGATACCCAGACGGTTCGTCAACGTCGTCAGCGGCCTCAGCGGCGTCCCGGCCGGTGACGACGTGGCGGGGCGGTAGTCCCTTGCGCAGGGTGGCCGCCAGGTCCCCGGTACGGGCCGACGAGGTAGACGGTGTCACCGTCGCGAAGCTTGTGTTCATGGCGGGGCTGCAGGTCGATGGGGGAGTCCTGCCGGCAAATCGCGATCACGCGTGTTCTGCTCGACAATTGGCCCATCGGCAGCCCGTCGAGTTCGCTGCCCGCGGCCACCAGCATCGCGCCGACCATGAACGAACTCTGGCCGATCGAGAAAGTACCCAGCACCTCCACGCCCATCGCGGCGCCGATGAACCACGGCGCGGCAAGCGCAACCGAGGAGCGGACGTTCTGAAAACCGAAACGCTGCGCGACTGCCAGGCCCAGCGCGCGGTCGTAGACCCGCAGCACCACTGAGAGCCTCAGCGCGCCGGTTGATCTTGGGCATCACTCGTGGCCCCAGCAACTCGGCCAGCACGATCCCGGTTTCGATGTTGATCATGTCGTCACGGGTCAGCACCGCCACGGCACGGGCGCGGTCGACGCGCGCCGCCTCCAGCGTCTGAACCAGCGTCGCGTCACCGAAGTTTTCCGGCACGTCGAGTTCGCGCGTCGCGGACAAGTACCGGTTGTCTTCGTTGATCTCGATCACCGCGACATAGTGTCCGGCCTTGACCAGATCGGTGACCACGCACCATCCCCAGTGCACTCAGTCCGACGACGATCACGTGGTTGCGCAGGTGGGCGCACCCGTGGACGGGCGGAGGCGAACACGAAGCGCCGTGACAGCAGCACGTCGGCAATGAATGCGACCAGCAACGCGATGGTGGTCGCCCCGCCGAACATCAGCATCGCGGCGAACAGACGTAGCCAGGTATGTTGGTGGGCAAAGCTGAAGTCGCCGTAGCCCGTCGTCGTGATCGTCTCGATGGTGAAGTACAACGCGTCAACCCAGGACATCCGAGGATGCCGATAGTTGTAGTGCAACAGCAGCATTGAGATGACAATGAGGGTCAGACGCGGCCGGCCAGAGCACGGGATTGAAGGCCGGGTTGAAGTCGTTGATGACGGCACGGATGGCGTCGAGTACCCATTCGCGGTCCGGCTCGCCGTGACCGCGTTCCTGCCGGCCGTCGTACTTGATGCCGCGTTCGGCGGACTCGTCGGAGCGTTCCGATCATCACCGCCCGGTCGCCGGCGAGCACCCGCTGATTGCGGGTCGGGCAGACCTCGATCTCGCCCGGGCTCGACGAATTCTCCCCGTGGATGATCGCCACCGGGGCCAGGTCGCCGTAGATTTCGCGCAGAGTGGCCGCCCCGCGGCGCTTCGCTGCCGGAGACCAAAAATTGAGTCCCCGCCGCCTCGAAGGCGTGGGTCCGGTGCGCCCGGCAAGCCTCGACTACGGATGGTGCCGTCAGTTCGGCGACGTCGAGGATCGCGCCAGGACCGTTGTCGGCGGCCACCGCCGCCCGTAGCACGTCATTCGCCAGCCTGGCGACCACTCGCACCGACGGGTTGGATTGTTGGCGAGCAGTGCGATTTCGAGGTTGGCCGCATCATCGTCACCGGCGCACACGACGGCTTCAGCGTCGGCGACGTCGGCGCTGTCCAATTCCTCCCAGACCCCGCGGTGGGCCGCTGTTGCCCAGCTTGACAACATTCGCGCCGGCGCTTTCCAATTCTTCGAATAAGTATCATGGCCAGCGCATAGTCACCACTGACAATGATGTGATGCTGCATTCTCTCGTCCGCCACTCTGCACGGGTGGGTTCGGCTTTGCTCACGCCGTTACTGAAATAGGCTACACCACAGGTTTAGCTAATCTGGCCCCAACGCTTGATTTTGCTGGCCACAGCGTCCCTTCGGCTTTAGACGCTAAGCTGTTCTGGCGCAATAACTCTCATGCTTCGAAGCGGTATCCCATGCCGGCCTCGGTCAGCAGATGAGCCGGATGCGACGGGTCGTCCTCGAGCTTTCGGCGCAACTGCGCGAGAAATACACGGAGATAATGGGTTTCCGTCAGTACTTCGGTACCCACACCTCACGGAGTAGCTCTTCGCGACCGACCAGCTTGCCGCGATTGCGCACCAGCATTTCCAGCATGCCCCATTCGGTGGGTGTCAGGTGGACCTCCGCGCCGTTCTTGATCACCTTCTTCGCCGAGAGGTCGACAAGGAACGACTTGGTTTGCACCACCGGGTTGTCTCCACCAGTCCCCCAGGCTGCGCGTCGAACCGCAGCACGCAACCGGGCCAGCAGCTCGTCCATGCCGAACGGCTTGGTCATGTAATCGTCGGCACCCGCGTCGAGTGCGCCCACTTTGTCGGAGGAGTCGGTGCGCGCCGACAGCACGATCACCGGGGCCGACAGCCAGCCGCGCAGACCGGCCAGCGCCTCGATCCCCGAGATGTCGGGCATCCCCAGATCCAAGATGACCACCTGCGGAGGATGTTCCGCTGCGGCCGTCAGCGCGCGCGAGCCGGTCGGTGCGGTGATTACCTCGTAGCCACGCACTGACAAGTTGATTCGCAGCGCGCGCGGCGGCTTGAGGGTCGTCGTCGACCACCAGTACTCGCGTCATCTGCGCCGCTCCTCAGGGGCATCGCGTCGCTCTGCATCGTCGCCGGCGCGCGTCAGTGCGCCGCTCCTCTTCATCGCTCAGTCCCCCTCGCCGCTCCTCCCCAGCCGGGGCGCAGCCAGGTCGACCAGGATGGTCAGCCCGCCACCGGGGGTGTCGCTGGCGGTGATCGTTCCGCCCATCGCCTCGACGAAACCCTTGGCCACCGACAAGCCCAGGCCGAGACCGGTTGTGGTGTCGAAATCGCCGAGCCGCTGGAATGGCTGGAACATCTGTTCCGCGGCGCCTTTGGACACTCCGGGCCCTTCGTCGACGATGTTGATCAACACCCGCGGTCCGACTTGGCCCGCATTGACCCGACGAAGCTGGCCGGCGCGTAGCGCAGCGCGTTGTCGATCACGTTGGACAGCACCCGTTCCAGCAGGCCCGGATCGCCGAGCGCGACCGTCCCGCCGACCTCCACCTTGACCCGGTCCAGGCTCGCCCGCCCGTAGATCGTCCTGCGCCCGCCGATCCCGACCAGCGCACGCTGGACGACCTCTTCGAGATAGACCTCGGTGAGCTCCGGCCGCACCACCCCGGCCGCCAGCCGGGCGAGTCGAGCAGATTGGCGACCAGCAGAGTCAGCTGATCGACCGACTCCTCGACGGTGGCAAGCAGCTCGCTGGTGTCCTCTGGCGAGAACCAGACGTCCTCGGCGCGCAGGCTGGACACCGCTGCCTTGGCCGCGGTCAGGGGGGTGCGCAGTCGTGACCGAGGGCGGAAAGCAGCAGGCGGCGCAGCTCGTCGGCCTCCGCGAGTGATTTGACCTTGCCGGCCTCTTCGGCGAGCTCGCCGCGCTTGACCAGTCCGGCTGCTGGTCGCGACCACCGAGAGCACCCGGCGGTCGCGCCCGGTCAGACCACGCCCCGTCATCAGCATCCAGAATTCTTCGTCGCCGACCTTGACCGCAGTGTCTGCGGAATCGACGGTCACGCACGACTCGGTGCCCACGCCGGCGACCGGAACCAAACGACCATCCACCTCACGGACCAGGCACACTGACCGCTGCGAGTAGGCCTCGCGCACCCGTTCCAGCAGCGAGTTGAGGTCGGCGCCGCGCAGCACCGACGCAGCGAACAGTGACAGCAACTCGGCTTCCTGGCTGGCCCGCCGGGCTTCTCGGGCCCGGCTGGCGGCGGCGTCCACCAGCACCGCAATTGCCATCGCGACCCCGAGCAGGATCATGATGGTCAGGGCATTGCTCAGGCTGTTGATAGCGAACGAATATCGCGGCTCGGTATGGAAATAGACCAGCAGCGCCCCGGACAGCAATCCCGACAGCACCGCCGGCGCCACCCCGCCGAACAGTGCGATGCCGACCACCCCGGCGAAGAACAGGGCCGACTTCCCGCCGACGTCCAGGGTCGGATCCAACCGCAACGTGACGGCCAGAATCGCCAGCGGCAACATGAACGCGGCCAGCCAGGACACCACCTGACGCGCGCGTGGCGAGATCGTCGAGAACGGCAGGCCACGGTTGGCCGCCTCGTGGCTGACCATGTGGACGTCGATCTTGCCCGAGTTCTTGATGGTCGCCGCGCCGATGCCTTCACTGAAGATGCTCGCCCACCGCGACCGCCGGGAGGTGCCCAGCACCAACTGGGTGGCGTTCGTCTCGCGGGCGAAGTCGAGCAGCGCGCACGACACATCGTCGCCGACCACGATGTGCACGGTGGCGCCGATGCTGGCGGCCAGCTCGCGCACTTTGCCCATCTCGCGCGGGGCCACCCCCGACAGCCCGTCACCGCGGACGACGTGCACCACCATCAGTTGAGCGCTGGACTTCGATGCGATGCGAGAAGCCCGGCGTACCAACGTTTCCGATTCAGGTCCGCCGGTCACCGCGACGACCACCCTTTCACGGGCTTCCCAGGTGTCGGTGATCTTCTTGTCGGCGCGATATTTCGTCAGCGCGGAGTCGACCTGATCGGCCAGCCATAACAGCGCGATTTCGCGCAGTGCGGTCAAGTTGCCGGCGCGGAAATAGTGGGTCAGCGCTGCGTCGATCCGCTCCGACGGGTACACGTTGCCGTGAGCAAGCCTGCGCCGCAGAGCTTCCGGTGTGATGTCGACCAGTTCGATCTGAGCCGCTTTGCGGACGATCTCGTCGGGCACGGTTTCGCGTTGTTCGATCCCGGTGATCTGGGCGACGACGTCGTTGAGGCTTTCCAGGTGCTGGACGTTGAGCGTCGAGATCACCGTGATGCCGGCGTCCAGCAGCGTTTCGATGTCCTCCCAACGCTTTTCGTGGATGCTGCCCGGGATGTTGCTGTGGGCGTACTCGTCGACGAGTGCCACCTCGGGCTTGCGGCGCAGCACCGCCTCGATGTCAAGCTCGGGGAACGTGCTTCCGCGATAGGAGATGTAATGCGGCGGAATGACTTCGATGCCTTTGATGAGTTCGGCGACCTTCTTGCGGCCGTGCGTTTCCACGACCGCCGCGACGACGTCAGTACCGCGCTCCAGCCTGCGATGCGCCTCGCCGAGCATGGCGCAGGTCTTGCCGACACCCGGCGCCGCGCCGAGATAGATGCGCAGCTCGCCGCGGCGCTGCGGATAAACCCGGTGAGCCAGCGGGTCGTCGCCAGTCGACGGCTCGTTTGCGGAGGTCACTCCGCCATCATCCACCGCACGGGTCAAGACTTCACCGGTGACTCGCGATCCAGCTCGAGATTGACCGCGAGCACGTTGACGATCGGCTCGCCGACGAAGCCGAGGAGGCGTCCGTGCTGGTTATGGCGTACCGCGTCGCGCACCTGTCCGACGCTGATGCCGCGGGCGCGAGCCACCCGAGCCACCTGCAGTTCGGCGTAGGCCGGCGAGATGTCGGGATCCAGGCCGCTGGCGCTGGCGGTGACGGCGTCGGCCGGCACCTCGGGTTGCTCGGGCGCCGAGCCGCGAACCGGGACCAGCCGGCCGGCCGAGTAGTCGCGGCCGTACTGAGCGCACTGCACCGCCACACCCTGGTAGACCCGCTGGAACACCATGGCGGGCGGGCTCCCCGGCTTCGAGCAGGGCTCGTTGACGCTCACCACGGTGACCGGGTGGGTGACATTGCCGGCCCGGTCGCGCGGCCCGATCACCGACAGCACGGCCCCCACGCCGCCGCCGGTGCAGAACGGCCTTGAGCCGTCGACCTTTTCGAGCCGGCCGATCGCCAGGCTGCGCGAGCAGACCTGGGTCAGCAGGCTGGGTTTGAAGCCGGCGTCGGACGGATCGGTGCCCGGCGCCAGCTTGGCCGGATCGGCGGGCGTGTCGACGATGCTCTCCGGTCCCAGGTTGCTGGCCCCCGACGCGGTGGGGTCGTAGCCCGCTCCCGCCGCCGACGGCCTGCTCTGGAAGTACCGCGGCAGCGGGTTGCCGTTCTTGTCGGTGAACGACTGCCCGATCAGCTTGCTGCCCACCGGCCTTCCCGAAGCGCTGATGATCGAGCCGTCCGCCTTGTCGTGCAGGCCGGGAAGTTGAGCGATTCCCCAGACGACCAGCGGGTAGACGAAACCGGTGATGACGGTCAACGCCAGCAGTGCGCGCAGCGCCGCCCAGTGTTGCCGAAGCAAATTCGAAAGGTTCATTATCAGCCCATCCCGGGAATGAATTGCACGACCAGGTCGATCAGCTTGATGCCGATGAACGGAGCGACGACGCCGCCCAGTCCGTAGACGTAGAGGTTGCGGCTCAACAACTTCGAGGCACTGCTCGGCGTGTACTGAACGCCGCGCAGCGCCAACGGGATCAGCACGACGATGATGATCGCGTTGAAGATCACCGCGGACAGGATCGCCGATTGCGGACTGTGCAGCCGCATGATGTTGATCGAGGCCAACCCGGGGAACAGCGCCACGAACATGGCCGGGATGATCGCGAAGTACTTGGCGATGTCGTTGGCGATCGAGAAGGTGCTCAATGCGCCGCGGGTGATCAACAGCTGCTTGCCGATCTCGACGATCTCGATCAGCTTGGTGGGGTCGGAGTCCAGGTCGACCATGTTGCCGGCCTCTTTGGCCGCGCTGGTGCCGCTGTTCATCGCCACCCCGACGTCGGCCTGCGCCAAGGCCGGCGCGTCGTTGGTGCCGTCGCCGGTCATCGCGACCAGTCGGCCGCCCTGCTGCTCGCGCTTGATCAGCGCCAGCTTGTCTTCCGGGGTGGCTTCGGCGAGGAAGTCGTCGACGCCGGCTTCGTCGGCAATTGCCTTGGCGGTCAACGGATTATCGCCGGTGATCATCACCGTCCGGATGCCCATCTTGCGCATCTCGTCGAACCGGGCCCGCATGCCGTGCTTGACGATGTCTTTGAGGTGGATGACCCCGAGCACCTCCGCCTTTTTGCCGTCGTCACCGTCGCTGACCACGCCGACCACCAGCGGCGTCCCGCCGGCCGCCGAAATGCCGTCGACGACATCGCCGAGGGCGTCCGGGATAACGCCGCCCTGATCGCGAATCCAGTTGGCCACCGAGTTCGCCGCGCCCTTACGCAGCTGGCGTCCGTCGAGGTCGACACCCGACATCCGGGTCGTCGCGGTGAACTCGATCCACTGCGCGTTGCTCAGTTCGCCCGGCGGGCGCTCCCGCAGCCCGTAGGTCTGCTTGGCGAACACCACGATCGAGCGGCCTTCCGGGGTCTCGTCGGCCAGGCTGGACAGCTGAGCGGCATCCGCCAGGTCCTCGGGCGTCACCCCGTCGACCGGGATGAATTCCGCCGGCCTCCCGGTTGCCCAGGGTGATCGTGCCGGTCTTGTCCAGCAGCAGCGTGTCGACGTCGCCGGCAGCTTCGACGGCGCGGCCCGACATCGCCAGCACGTTGCGCTGGATCAGCCGGTCCATGCCGGCGATGCCGATCGCCGACAGCAGAGCGCCGATCGTGGTGGGAATCAGGCACACCAGCAACGCCACCAGCACGACGCCGTCGACGCCGTTACCGGTCAACGCGGCGGTGTCGGCCACCCCCGGGTTGTTGATCTTGGCGTAGATCGCCAGCGGCTGCAGGGTCACTACTGCGAACAGGAAGATGATCGTCAGCGCCGCCAGCAGGATGTTGAGCGCGATCTCGTTCGGGGTCTTCTGCCGGTTGGCGCCCTCGACGAGCGCGATCATCCGGTCGATGAAGCTCTTGCCCGGCTCCTGGGTGATCTTGACCACGATGCGATCGGAGAGCACCGTGGTGCCGCCGGTGACCGCGGAGCGGTCGCCGCCGGACTCGCGAATCACTGGCGCTGATTCGCCGGTGATCGCCGATTCATTCACCGACGCAATGCCTTCCAGAATCTCACCGTCGCCCGGGATGGTTTCACCGGTCTCGACGACGACGATGTCGCCCTTCTGCAGTTCCGGCGCGCGCACGTCCTCTTCGGTGCCGGGCTTGCCGGGCGCCCAGCCCCGCAGCCGTCGGGCGATGGTGTCGGCCTTCGATTTGCGCAACGTGTCGGCCTGAGCTTTGCCCCGCCCCTCGGCTACAGCTTCCGCCAGGTTGCCGAAAAGCACTGTCAGCCATAGCCAAAACACGACGAGCCAGCCGAACCACGATCCGCTGCGGATCGTCAGCACGCTCGACCAGAGTGCCCCGATCTCGACGATCAGCATCACCGGGTTGTGCCACAGCGTGCGTGGGTCGAACTTGCGCACCGCATCGGGCAGTGCCTTCAACAGCAATGCGGGGTCGATCAGTCCGCCCTGGACCGGCATGGGGCCGCTGTGATGGGGACGCGCCGGCCGGTTGGAACGTGGCTTGATAGCCGTCGAGCTTGTCATCTCAGTGGATTCCTTCAGCGAGGGGCCCGAGCGCCAGTGCCGGCAGGAACGTCAAGGCGCACAGGACGACTGTCACCGCGGCGACCAGGCCGACGAACTGCGGCCGGTGAGTGGGCAGGGTGCCCGGCGACTCCGGCGTACGACCCTGGCGGGCCAGTGAACCGGCCAGCGCCAACACCAGGATCATCGGCAGGAACCTGGCCAACGACCATCGCCAACCCCAGCGCCGTGTTGAACCATGTGGTGTTGACCGACAAGCCGGCGAAAGCCGAGCCGTTGTTGTTGGACGCGGAGGTGAACGCGTAGAGAATCTCCGAAAGGCCATGTGGGCCAGTGTTGTTCATGCCGGCCCGTGGTCCTGATAGTCCCATGGCGACGCCGGTCCCGACCAGCACCAGCAGTTCGGTGACCGGGAAATAGCTTGCTGCCAGCTTCATTTCGCGGGGCCGGATTTTCTTGCCGAGGTATTCCGGCGTACGGCCCACCATCAGCCCGGCGACGAACACGGTGAGGATGGCCATGATCAGCATGCCGTAGAGGCCCGAGCCGACTCCGCCCGGCGCGACCTCGCCGATCTGCATATTGAACAACTGGATCAGCCCGCCCAGGCTCGTGTAGGAGTCGTGTGCCGAGTCGACGGCGCCGGTTGAGGTCAGCGTGGTGGCGTCGGCGAACACCGCGGAATTCGCCACCCCGAAACGCTGCTCGACGCCCTCCATCGCCGCACCCGCCGCCGTCGGCACGGTCCCGTGGTGGCTGAGCTGGAACAACTCGATCGACGCCAGGCTGAAGGTGGCCAGTACGCCCATCACCGCGACGATCGCGTAGCCCTGCTTGGTGCTGTCCACCATCCGGCCGAAGGTGCGCGGGAGCGAGAAGCTGATCGCCAGCAACAGGAAGATCTCGAGCCAGTTGCTCAGCCGCGTGGGATTCTCGAACGGGTGCGCGGAGTTCGCGTTGTAGAAGCCGCCGCCGTTGGTGCCTAGTTCCTTGATGGCTTCCTGGC
The DNA here is from genome assembly GCA_963762535.1 of uncultured Actinomycetota bacterium. Classification (GTDB taxonomy): domain Bacteria; phylum Actinomycetota; class Actinomycetes; order Mycobacteriales; family Mycobacteriaceae; genus Mycobacterium. The sequence goes on along the minus strand of CAVXKX010000012.1, from coordinate 240,158 downwards.
TGGCGACCGGGCCGCCGGTGATGGTCTGGTTCGCGCCGCTGAGCGTGGTGACCAGTTGGTCGTGCAGGTGGAAGTTCTGGATAGCGCCGCCGGCGATCAGCACGATCGCGGCGACGATCGACATCGGCAGCAGGATGCGCGTGGTTCCCCGAACCAGATCCACCCAGAAGTTGCCGATTTCGTGCGTCCTGCTGCGCGCGAATCCGCGAACCAGGGCGATCGCGACGGCGATTCCCGCTGCGGCGGAGACGAAGTTCTGCACGGTCAGCCCGGCCATCTGCACCAGGTGACCTTGGGTGGTCTCGCCTGAGTAGGCCTGCCAGTTGGTGTTGGTGACGAAGCTGATCGCGGTGTTCCACGCCAGCGACGGCGTCATCGTGGTCGCCGGATCGTGCAGGTGCAGCGGCAGTTTGTTCTGCAGCAGCTGGAAGAAGAACAAGAACAAGACGCTGACCGCCGAGAATGCCAGCAGGCTTCTCGCGTAGGCGTACCACGGCTGTTCAGCTTCGGGGTCGGCGCCGATGACGCGGTAGACAGCCTTCTCGACTCGCCAGTCCTTCGGCGAGGTGTAGACGCGGTACATGTAGTCACCGAGCGGTACGTGCACCGCGACCAGTGCCAGCACCAGCACGGCGATCCCCACGGTGGATGTGCTCACCTAGAACCTCTCCGGGAAGAACAACGCAGCGACCATGTAGACCGTCAATACCGCAGCGAGCCCGAGGCCGACGATGTTGTCAATGCTCACGGGCGCCGCTCTTCCTTCGCCGCGCGGCTCACAGCTTTTCGACCAGCTTTTGGGCGTAGCCCAGCAGGGCGAACACCGCCACCGTCAGCAAGACGTAGGCAACCACCGCCATCGTTTCTCCGTTCGTGACAAGCCGGTCAGATAGATCGGCGATCGAGTCTTGCTCCGGCATGCAAATTTAGTCTCGACGATCAGGTCTGGAAAGAAGTTAAGCGCCGCAGATGCATAAAGCGCCGTCGCTAACGCTATCTTTACAGTGTGGCGCCCAATTCTAGTTTGCCATCAAACGCCAATCAATCGGCTTTAGTGGGTTTATATATAAACTTCAGATTTGCTGAGCGGACTGTGATCCGGGCTACTTGGCCAGTGGCAGCCGCACCCGGAAAATTGTCCGGCCCGCGGCCGATTCGGCCGTGACCGACCCGTTGTGGGCCCTGACGATCGAGTCGACGATGGCCAGGCCCAGCCCGTTTCCGCCGCCGTCATGAGGGGCGTCCTTGGCGCGCACGAATCGATCGAAGAGATGGGGAAGCAGCTCGGGATCGATGTCGGGCCCGTCGTCGGCCACCGTCAACTCGGCGCAGGGCCCGTCGGTTCCGATGCGATCACACCTGATGGCAGTCGTCACGGTAACCCCGGCCGGCGTGTGCACCCAGGCGTTCGTCAGCAGGTTGCTCACCAGTTGGTGCAGCCGATCTGAGTCGCCGCTCACCAAGACCGGGTCGTCGGGCAGGTCCTTGATCCAGTTGTGGCTGGGTGCTGCCACGGCGGCGTCGTTGATCGCGTTGAGGACGATGTCGGCCAGATCGACATCCTCGGTGCGCAGATCATCGCCCTCGCCCAAGCGCGACAGCAGCAGGAGTTCGTCGACGAGCGAGGTCATGCGGCGGGCCTCGGATTCGATCCGGGCCAGCGCGTACTCGGTGGTCGGGGGTAGCGCGGCGCTGTCCTGGCGGGTGAGCTCGGAGTAGCCCTGAAGCGCCGCCAGCGGCGTCCGCAGTTCGTGGCTGGCGTCGGTGATGAATTGCCGCATGCGGCGGTCGGATTCGGCTCGGTGCGCCAGTGCGCTGTCGACGTTGTCCAGCAGACGGTTCAAGGTGTGCCCGACAATGCCGACCTCGTTGTTCGGGTCGGTGTCATCGGGCCGGACCCTGGTGGTGATGCGGTGGTCGTCGCCAGTGAGCGGCGTGCCGGCGACGTCGGCCGCGGCTAGCGCGACCCGGCGTAGCGGCCGCAGCGCATAGCCGACCACCAGAGCGGTCAGTCCCGCGGTCACCAGCAGTGCGGCGATGGAAAGCACTGTCGCGCTGACGATCCGGCGGTTGATGGTCTTGTTGACCAGATCCAGCGATACCCCGACCACCAGTACGTCGCCGGCACCGGTCGTTCGGCTGCTGACCCGGTACGGCCCGAGTTTGCCCAGTTTGGCGGTGTGGATCTCGCCGTCGCGCCGGGGCAGTGCCTTGACGGCCGCGATGACATCGGGTGTGGCGGGCTGCGGGTTGTCCTCGAAAAAGATCGCCGAACCGATCACGTCGCCGCCGTGGATCACCGCGATGACATTTCCCGGGTTCTGCTCGGTGAACCCCAGCATGGCGTGCTGGATGTCACCATGTTGACCGATCACGTCGGTTTGGTAGTTAGCGAACGAGTGATCCAGTGCATCAAGCGATTCCGAGACTTCCGCGTCGTTCATCGCGTTGACGTAGGCCCGCAGGCTCACCACCGAGATCACGCCGACCACCAGCATGACGATCGTGACGACTGCCGAGACTCCCAAGACCAGCTGGTGGCGCAGAGTGCGCGGCCGCCACCACGGAGTCGCCTGCGCCCCGGTCATGTCACTGCCATCTCGGTGTTATGCCGGCTGGCGGAGCATGTACCCCACACCTCGCACGGTGTGGATCATCGGCTCTCTGCCGGCGTCGATCTTCTTTCGCAGGTACGAGATGTACAGATCGACGATGCTGGTGCGCCCGGCGAAGTCGTAATTCCATACCCGGTCCAGGATTTCGGTGCGGGTCAGAGCTCGGCGCGGGTTACGCATCAGGAAGCGCAACAGTTCGAATTCGGTTGAGGACAGCGAGATCAACGATCCGGCGCGGTGTACCTCGTGGCTCGCGCCATCGAGCGTGAGGTCGCCGATCGTGAGGCTCTCCTCCGCGGGCGGGGCGAGGTGATTGGAACGGCGGAGCAGTCCTCGCAGCCGGGCGACCAGCTCCTCGAGGCTGAACGGCTTGGTCATGTAGTCATCGGCGCCCGCGGTCAAGCCGGTCACCCGGTCCATCACCGAGTCGCGCGCCGTCAGGAAAAGCGTGGGCGTGTAGGGCCCCGATTGCCGGACCCGGTGCAGGATCTCCAGGCCGTCGATGTCGGGAAGCATGATGTCGAGGACCAGCACGTCGGGTTCGACGTCGTCGAATTTGCTGACGGCTTCCCGGCCGTTATGGGCGACCTCGACCGTCCAGCCTTCGTAGTGCAGGGCCATCTTGACGAGGTTGGTCAACGCCGGTTCATCGTCGACCAGCAACACCCGGATCGGCGATCCGTCGTCCCGGCTGATCCGGGGGAGCTGCCCGAGGATTGCCTGACGCGGCCGCTGCTCGCGCGTGGATCCCGACATGACCGCCATGCTTGTCGATTCTCCCGGTCGCACACGCGATTGTCACGAAGCTCATACAGTTCTCAAATTGTCGTCCGGCTGCACGATCGTCGCAAACTGGAACGTGTTCGAATAGAGTCCAATCGGAGCACTCGTTCGGTGTCTGTTTGTCCCTCATTGACGGGTAAGGCGTCAAAAGCGCCCTGCATCACCGCCCGGCAAAGACGGTGAGCATCGGGTAGCGTTCCCGGAAATCCGGGATTTCGGGAGGGCCTAATGACGGTCGCCGAGCCGATCATCGTCGTCCTCGGCCCGTGGTGTGGCGGCACGTCGGCTGTCGCCAAAGTGCTGCATCATCTCGGGGTACTGATGGGCACTCGGTTCGACGTGACAAGTCGCGAACTTCAGGACACGTGGGAGGACGCGGATCTCAGCCTGTTGTGTCGCCGGGCTTTTAGCACGCCCGGTGCTCACCTGCAGATGGATGCTCCCGCCTTAGGGGCAAAGCTTCGGAGTTGGGCCGACAATCATCGCCGTGCCGCTCAGGTCGCGGGACGTCGGCCCGGCGCCAAGCATCCCGCACTTTGTGTCGCTGTGGATCTCATCAGTGATGCCTGGGGTCCGATTGTGCCGATTGCAGTGGACCGACCTGCGGCGAACGTCGTTGCGTCGCTGAACCGACTTGGATGGTGGAAGGACGAGCACGAGCGAGTTGAGTCAACGCAGCGCTTGATCGCCGCCCGCGACCTCGCCTTAGCCGGTATGGCGACGATCCGGGTCGATTTCGAGGAGCTGCGCTCTGCGCCCACCGTGGTGATCCGCCGGCTCGCCGATGAGCTGAGCCTCGACGTAACCGAGGCCGAGTTCGACGAGGCGGTGAATAGTGTTGTGCAACAGCATGATATGCCACAGGATGCCGATCCACACCAGCAGTTGCTTGATGACCTACTGCCCCAAGTGGAGGGCAACCCCGACGATCCACTACCCGTGCATATGGTGGCCCAGATCTATTACCGGATAGGAGATTTCGCGAAGGCGCGGACGTACTCTGAACGGCTGATCGAGATCGGCGTCCCAGATGAGGACGTCTTCATCGCGAAGCTTCGTATCGCGCAGTCGTTGGAAAATCTCGAAATGCCTTGGCTCGACGTCCAAGACGCCTACATGCGCGCCTGGGAGTTTCGACCGACACGCGCCGAGCCCTTCTATTGCATCGCCCGACACTTTCGCGCCGAAGGCCGCTACCAGCTCGGACACCTGTTCGCTCGGCTTGCCGCGAACATTCCACTACCCGCAGAGGATATGGTGATTCACGATCCTGCCCTCTACGCTTGGCGGGCAACCGATGAGCAGGCGGTATGCGCGGCCAGACTCGGCCACCATGACGAGGCGTTCGCTTTGTGCCGGCGCCTGCTCGCTCGAGCGGACATCCCGGATGAAGACCGACACAGGATTGCGGCCAACCGCGACCTGTGGGTCCCGGCAATGCTCGAAGCGGCGAAGAGATATCCGGAAGCGTTGGTAGGCAACCTCATCGTGATACCGCGCAACGCGGAGGTCACCGTCAGCACGGTTGCCGGACCGACCCCGGCCGATACCGAAGAGACGCTGAACTCGTTATTTCCAATGCTGCACTGACATAGCCCAGGTCGGACGATTCCTGGTGTTCGACCAAGGCGAATCAACAGACCGCGCAATCCTGCAGCAGCAATACCCGTTTCTGGAGTTTGTCGAATGCGCCGAAGGCAACGAGCTTCGCGCGCACATCCACGGACGCTACTGGTTACACGTCGACCCAGGGTGGCTATTCTTTGCCCACGACAACTACATCACCCGGCTCAAGGCGATCTTCGACGCGGAATCACGAGTCTTCCAAGTGGGAATCAACCTCGCAGACGCGACGACCCTCACCGGCGCCAGCGCCCTCGAGAAGGCCGTGCGCCGTGCGCCGGATGCTGGTCGCTACCTGATCACTGATGTGATGGCCGATGGCCCGGCGATGTTCGATACCCAACGACTCGATCGGGTTGACGGCACCGCCGCCACCGCAACTCTCGACGAAGTCCTCTGCGTCAAGGCTGCCGAGTACTAGGTCGTAGGCGGCGCTCGCACCGGCGTGTGTTGCGGGGACAGTCATCGTCGTCGCCGGGTAGTTGCGAAAATGGCTGTGGCCCGCACACTTTGGGTGTGCGGGCCACAGTTGGCTGTGCGGGGTGTCAGGCCCAGCTGCCGCCGACGGCGGAGTCGGTGCTGGACATGTTGTTGCCGGCGGTCTGCACCTTCTGGCCGTGGCTGTTGGCCTGTTCGTAGATGACCTGGAAGTTGCGACCCAACTGGGTGATGAACTCCTGGCAGGCCACCGAACCCGAGCCGCCCCAGAAGTCACCGGCAGCCAGCACATCGCGCACGATGGCCTGGTGCTCGGCCTCCAGGGAAGCGGCCTGGGCGCGGATCAACGCGCCGTGGGCATCGACATCACCGAACTGGTAACTGATCGACATCAGTGTTCTCCTAAAAGTGTTCGGTGATCGGCTAGCTGGACAGGATCTGCTGAGAGGCCTGCTCTTGGCTCTCGTAGTTGTTGGCGTCGCGGATCAGCCCGTCGCGCACCCCGTGCAGCATGTTCACGATGTTGCGGAACGCGGTGTTCATCTGACCCATGGTGTCGTGCGAGGTCATCTGAGCGGTACCGCTCCAGCCGGCCCCGGCGATGTTCTGGCTCGACGCCCACATCTTGCGGGCCTCGTCCTCAACAGTCTGCGCGTGCACGTCGAAACGGCCCGCCATCGCCCGCATCTCGTGCGGGTCAGTCATAAAACGCGTAGGCATATCTCTCTCTCCTTGATGTGTAGTGATAGTGGTCGTGTCCGAGGAAGGCGGCGTCGCCTACCGCGCGGTCTCTAGACGAGCACCTTTGTCGGCATGACTCGCGGCTTGACGCCGTAGCGTGGTCCGCCGATTCCCATGCCCGCCTTGCCGCCGGCCGACGCCATTCCCGGCATGATGCCGGGCGCGCCGCCGGTGCCGGCGACGGCCGTGTCAGCGGCCGCCGTCCAACCGCTACCTGCCAACGTCGCCTCGGTGGCAGCCGGAGCGGCCGCCGACCATCCGGCCGGCACTGACATCCCGCCGACCTCGGCCGCGGTGCCCATCCCGGCCAGCGTTGCGCCGCCGCCGAGGCCGGACGACGAGCCGGCCAGCGTGGTGCCGAAGCCCAAGCCCGCGCCCAGCGGGGTGACGTCGCCGATCGTGACACCGAAGGGAGCACCGGCGGTGAAGTGGTTCAAGGTGCCCAGCGCCGAGGCCATCATCATGATGCACCAGGACAGCGTCACGTCGAAGGAGTTGAAACCGTTCGAGATCAACGGGACGCCCGCGAAACCCTGGATCGCGTTGTACAGCCCGGTCAGCTCGTCGCCAACGCTGGCCGACGGGGTGGCCGCCGCACTCGATGCGCTCTGCAGACTGCTGAGCAGCCCGTTGGTTCCCGAGTTGGCCGCGTTGCTGTTGACTGCGCTGCTGACCGCGGCAGCCTGAGCTCCCGACCCGGCGGGGTTCGTCGACTCGGCGGGCGGCGTCAACGGCGTGACCTGCGCGGCGGTTGCCGCATTGGCGGCATACGCGCTCATCGCGGTGGCATCCTGTGCCCAGAACTCGCCGTACATGGCCTCGTTGGCGGCGATCGCCGGGGTGTTCTGCCCGAGGATGTTGGTTGCCACCAGCGCCGCCAGCTGAGCCCGGTTGGCGAACACCACTGGCGGCGGGATGGAGGCGGAGAAGGCCGCCTCGTAAGCCGCTGCCGAGGCGGTGGCCTTCGCGGCTGCCTCCTGCAGCTGCACCGAGGTGGTTTGCAGCCATTCGATGTTCTGCTGGGCCGCGGCGGCCATCGCGCTGGATGACGGACCTTGCCATTCCGAGCCGGTGAGCTGTGAGATCACCGACTCGTAGGCCGCCGCGTTGGTGCTCAGCTCCGAGCTCAAGCTGCTGAAGGAGGTTGCGGCGGCCATCATCGGTCCCGCGCCGGCGCCGGAGTAGATGAGCGTGGAGTTGACCTCCGGGGGTCGCGCTGCGAAATCAAAAACCATGTCAGGTCCTGTCTATTAATGATATGAATTTGATTTGGGTTGTCGCCGGCCAACTTTGGCGGCGCTGCTGGCTAGCTGAGCGTCGGCTTGGGGATCAACGGCATGACCTTGGGCTTGACGCCGTAGCGCGGGGCACCGAAGCTGGATCCCCCGCGGCCACCGTTGGCGACCGCTGGCATTCCGGCGATTCCGTTCGTCATGCCACCCGCGGTCGGCGCACCGGCGCTGAAGGTCTGCGAAGCCAGCGTGACGGGTGCACTCGCTGCCGGAATGCCGGCTCCACCAGCCCAGCTCGGCGGTACCGAGAGGGCACCGATCGACGACCCTCCGCCGGCCGAGGCCAGTATTGGGGCGGCGCCCATTGCGCCCATTCCGCCGACTGCGGGCGACGTTGCCGGCCAGGGCCGAGCCCAGGCCGCCGATGTCGGCGCCCGCGGTAGCGGGGCCGGCCAGCGCGGTGAGGAGACCACCACCGCCGAGGCCGATGAGGTCCGAACCGGCCGATGCCCAGTTACCGATGTTGATGTTGACCAGGTTGCCGATGTTGCTGCTCAGCTGACCGAGCAGGCCGGTTGCCCAGCGCGCCGGTGATACCGGTGATCAAGTCGGTCACGTTGGTGATCGCGTCGGCGGGCTGAGCGGCGGCCGATGATGCGCCGGACTGCGCCGCGTTGGACAGCGAGTTCGCCGCTGCGCCGGCCTGGTTGGCGATTTCGGTGTCCTGGTAGGAGCCGGAGGTCTGGTTGAGCAGCTGGTTGAACTGCTGCTGAATGGCCTGGGCCTGGGCGCTGACCGTCTGGTAGAGCTGCCCGTAGGTCGAGAACACCCCTGCCTGCAGAATCGACACCTCGTCGGTGGCTGCGGGAACGACGTCAGTGGTCGCGGCCGCTGCGCCGGTGCTTTCGGCGGCAAACGAGTTGAAGATTCCTTCAAGCTGCTGCGCTGCTGCCGCGATCGCTGCAGGCTGTGTATTCACGAAGGCCATGTAAGTCTCCTGGTCTAAAAGACCGACCCGGTTGGGTCGGTCAGGCGATCAATGCGTGGCTGTAGGTCGGGCTTCGCTGGCGTCCACTGGCACATACCTTCGCGGAGCCGCAGCCCCCTTGCCCAGCGGGTTAATGGCTTCTTAACAAGGACGGCGGAACTTTTAACACGCCCTTTGCGCCGTCCTGCGGCAACGGGCCAGCGATGGAATCTGGCGTTAACACGCTAGATTCGTCGCTGGCCCCTATAGCCCAATTGGCAGAGGCAGCGGACTTAAAATCCGTCCAGTGTCGGTTCGAGTCCGACTGGGGGCACTGCCGCGCCGATATGGGCTGGCGAGTGTGTCGGTGGTCACACGAAATTGACGTTGGCCGGTGTTGTGGGACAGAGGCTTCGTGGATTCACCGTCGCTCGACGATGCAGGTCGAGCAAGCATCTTGACGATTTCCTAAGGCCGCCCGTTTCGCACGCATGCGCAATAACCGGCCAGCCGGTGGGCCGCCCGCCGAAGTCATATAGTCTCCCGGTGGTCGATCAATTTGCCGGGGCCGGATCCCGCCGCGGGGCACAGCCAGGATTCGGGAACAGAGTGCGCCGACCGTATTCATCGCCACACCCATGTACGGCGGCATGGCCACGGGTACATATACCTGGTCACTGGCTCAGACACCGGTCATCGTTCTGCGCAGTGGGATCGGCCTGTTCTACCAGTACCGAACCAGCGACGCTCTGGTGACGAACTCCAGGAATCATCTTGCGAATCAATTTCTGGAAACTCCGGCCACGCATTTGATGTGGATTGACGCGGACATCGGTTTCAACGGCCTCGACATCGTCAGTATGTTGATCGCGGATCAAGATATTATCTGCGGGCTGTACCCGAAGAAGGCCATCGCCTGGAAACGCGTTACACGAGCCGTCAGCGATGGCGTTCCACCCGAAGAATTGCATCGCCACGTGGGCATCTTCGTGGTCAAACCGCTCGAGGGGGATGACGATGACGCGTAGCCAACTCTGACGGCTTGGTGGAAATTACCGCTGGGGGAACAGGATTCATGCTGGTCAAGCGTGAGGTCTTTGAGGCCCTGCATGACCAGGTGCCGACCTATGTGGTCGGCGGGGCGACTATCAGGGAGTTCTACGCTACGGACATCCATCCCGAGACGCATCAACTCATAGGGGAGGATTACTACTTCTGTCTGCTCGCGCGCAGCCATGGGTTCAAGGTCTATGCGGCGCCCTGGGTGCATTTGACTCACACCGGGCCCTACGAATACGACAGCGAGCTACAACCGAACTGGCTGGTTAACCCGAGCCTTGAGTGCTGCTTGGCCATAGCAGGATTGGCCACACCTATTGTGGGCCGCCGGCGCCCGCGGTTACCGAATATGTAAGTCCCCGTGTGGTTTAGCTGCACCCAGGGTGCCGCATAAATTTTGAAGCCGCGGTCGCGGGCCAGCTTGCAGAAGTGGTAGTCCTCGGACAGCAAGCTGTTTCCTGAGTCGGGGTCGATGCTGACGGCGTAGAACTCCTTGAGTTCGATGCCCGGGGTCGAGCCGTCGACATAGGACGGCGCATCGTCGGCCAACGCCTCGAACACGCCACGCTTGATCAACATGAATCCCGTTCCGGCATTGGCGATTTCGATGAGGCCTTCGGGGGTCACCCGGTCCGGTGAGTCGTCGATGAGGTTCAACACCAACGAATGTTCGTGGTTACGTAGACGCTCCGGCGGCACACCGTCCTTCGCCGCCTGCGCCACCGCGCGCCAGTGGATCTCCTTCTTGGGGTAGATACCGCAGACGATGTCCTGGTCGGCCCGGACCATTCTGATGATGTCGACGGGATCGAATCCGATGTCGGCATCGATCCACATCAAATGGGTTGCCGGTGACTGGAGAAACTGGAAGGTGAGGTAGTTCCTGGCGCGCGTCACGAGGCTGTCGTTGATTGCACAGCTGAAGTTCAGGCCGACACCGTTCTTGAAGAAGGTCGCCGGTGTGTGGGCAAGCGACATGGTGTAGGTCGCGGCGGCCATCCCCCCGTACATCGGCGTGGCGATGAACACCCGCGGGCCGGTGGCAACCGGCCCCATGTCGAGGTTGCCGTCATCCGTCACGTGAACCCTCCGAAGAGTCGGTGTTGAGCGCCATCGCGACGAAATCGACGCGCCACAGCGATTGAAACAACGTGCGGACAAAGGATTCCAACTCGGCTGGACCCACGCCCGGACACCCCATGCTGCTGCAGGACGCATCCGATGATCTCCCGGATCGACCGGCGGCCGTCGATGTGTTGCACGAACGGCAGTTGAGCCGGGTTGAGACCTACGCGCGAACCCGGCCACACGATATCGCCGCCGGAAAGACCGCAGCGGTAACGGAACACCGGAACATAGTCCAGAGCGGCGGGGGCCGAAAAGTCAATCTGGTAAGCTGTGTTTCGGCCGCTCTGGATGGCATGCCATGAAGAAGTGGCAGCCGTTCATCGTCTGCAACCGCTCCATCACCGACCAGATCTTGTTGTCGGGCAACCCATTGACGGCGGGATAGTAGGTGGCGGGTTGGCCGGCCAGATCCTGCGGGTAGTACGGCGTTTTGTGATACCACCCCTGAAAGAGCAGTCCGGCCGATTCGACGAAGTCGATGCACTCATCGACCGTGTAGCTCCGCGCACGACCATGCAGAAACGTGTCCACCAGGGCGGCGTCGTCCTGCAGATCGCCCGCCCGTTTCAGGTAGCTGTTGACCGGGTGATCTTCGGGCAGCGCCGCGATCGTGTCCTTGACGACCTGAAGCGAAGCCTCGTCCTGACGCAGGCCCATGTCGCGAAAGACCGACTCCAGCAACTCAACTCCGATTCGACCGTGCTTGCCGTAGAGCATCAACGCCATCGCCCCGTCCGAACGCAGGCATCCGGCAAGGGCTTTCAAGCCAACCAGCGGATCGGCCATGTGATGCAAGACGCCGGTGGAAACCACGAGGTCGAATTGGCGGCCGAGCGTCGACAGCTCCTCGATCGGAAGCAGATGTAATCGAAGGTTGTGCAGGCCGTGCTTGTCCTTGAGGTACTGCTGATGATCCAGTGACGGCCGGCTGATGTCGACCGCCACGACATTGGCGCCCGGATTGTTGAACGCGAAGACCGCGGCCTGGTTGGTGCCACAGCCACCGATCAGGATGTCGAGGTCGGGTCGGTAATCCCGGTCGGGCCAGAGCACCCGGTGGGCGTGCGCAGGGTCGAACCACTCCCAGTTCGTCGTCGTCCATGCGCCGAGGTCGTCAATGGGTGGTGGGTAACGCCACCGCTCGTACTGGCGGCTGACCACATCGTCACGCGCGTCGTCCTTCACGTCAGCGGGCTCCTTTGCGGTGACAGGCAGTCGGTTGGGATTATCGGCCACCCCAGGTGACCGGGCAATCGAAGAGGAAGACGCGCGACTTTTCCGTCCTTGTGACGTAGGACTCTTTTACAGAAAACAATAAGAAAATTTTGCCAGCTAATAGTCTGGGGCCAGGTCATTTTCGGTTAGCGAAAAGCATGAATTACCTGGCGCCAGCGATTGCTGTGTTTGCTGATGAGAGCGGTTTAGCGCGCCGGGCGAATATTGCATAAGGACCCGCTGAGTTGCCGAAGTGACACGAGCGGCACTCGGTGAAAATGTCCCATTCCCGGGTAATTTCAGCCGCTAGGCTTGACCGCAAGTAGCGCTCGATGCCCGGAGGTTGGGCCGAGCCGAGTAGGGATCTGGAGTTGCGGCTCGAGGGAAGCATTCGAGCCCGCGAAGCGTTTAACGCTCAGATGCCCGAACGTCCGCCCAACGCGGACCGACAAGGAAGCTGGCACCACTGTGAGCCATTCAGGTCCAAATCTGAACGAGGCAAATTTTCCACCGGGCTTCAGCGTGACCGGCGCGATCGCTGCCGGGCAGGGCGCTGTGAACGGCATTGCCGTGAGTGCTGACGGCGCGTTGTTGGCGGTCAGCCACTACGGCGACGACAGGGTGTCGCTGATCGGCACCGCGGACAGCGCGGCCCGACTGACGGTGACCGACGTCGACGAACCGCTCGCCGTAGCCACGTCCGGTAACCGCGTCTACGTGAGCACCGTGTCGATGGCGCATGACGAGATTCTGGCCCTCGACACTGACTCCCAGCGCATCGTCGCGGCCTACCCGGTGGAGTTCGGCATCACCGACCTGGTGGTCAGCCCGAACGGGCGATACCTCTACGCCGCCGGACGCGGTGCCGATGGCGCCGGTGTCGCGATCCTGGACATCTCGACGGTAGGCGAACACTACGTCCGCATCGACGCCGCCACCGTCGGCTGCGTGCGGGTCAGCCCGGACGGCCGCCGGCTCTACGTCGCGGCCAACGAGCGCATTCACCGCAGAGCTCGTGACGATCGACACCCAGCGCAACCGGGTGGACGCCACCGTCGAAATCGGTTCACCCATCCGCGATATCGCGCTCAGCCCGGACGGCGCCACCGCCTACGTGGGCAGCTGCGGCCCGGACTTCGGCACCGTGCTGGACATTGTGGACGTCACCAACGCGCGGCATCCGGCCATCAAGGCCACCTGCAAGATCGGTGAGGCAGCGGGATGGCTCGCTCAGCTGATCGTGAGCCGTAGTGGCGACCGGTTGTACCTGGTCGGCGATCAGAACGTGACGGTGTGGTCCACCGCCAACCAGGACGTGGTCGGCAGCATCACGGTCGGCGACCAGCCGTCGTGTGTGGTGGAGAGCCCGGACGGCAAGCGGCTCTACATCGCGGACTACGCCGGCACAGTTACCGAGCTGGCGATCTCCGCAACGGCCGAGACGCTGACGTCGGACGACGAGCTGACCGCTCCGCACGCGTGGGCTTTCTCCGACCTGCTGACGCTGGAGCCGACTCTGGCCTAGCGGCCTGCATCGCCGGTCGGGCGTGCAATGATCGCCACGAGGGCAGGCCGGTGGCGGGCCGGCCCGGGTAGCCAGACGGAGTCAAAGGCGGTCCAGCGATGTACAGCACCATGCACAGCTTCCCGTTGACGGTCACCGCCATTCTCCGGCACGCCAGCCGCGTCCACGGCGCCCGCAAGGTCTTCACCGCGACCGGCGACGGTTACCGCGAGTGCAGCTACGCAGAACTCGGCCGGCGCGCCGCGCAGCTGGCGCATGCGTTGCGGGGCAACGGGATCAGCGGTGACGAGCGGGTGGCCACCTTCATGTGGAACAACGCCGAACACCTGACCGCGTACACGGCGGTACCGGCGATGGGCGCGGTGTTGCACACCCTGAACATCCGGCTGTTCCCCGAGCAGATCGTCTACGTCGCCAACGAAGCCGAAGACCGCGTAGTGCTGGTCGACGTGTCGCTGGCCGCACTGCTGGCGCCGATCCTCGGCGAACTGCAGACCGTGCACACCGTTATCGCGGTCGGCGAGGGCGACATCTCCGCGCTCGAGGAGTCGGGCAAGACCGTGCTGCGCTACTCCGACGTCGTCGACGGCGAACCGACCGAGTTCGACTGGCCGGACGTCGACGAGAACTCAGCTGCCGCAATGTGTTACACCAGCGGGACGACCGGCAACCCGAAAGGCGTCGTCTACAGCCACCGTTCGAGTTATCTGCACACGATGGCGATCTGTACCAGCAACGGCATCGGCATCGGCTCCACCGACTCGGTGTTGCCCATCGTGCCGATGTTCCACGCCAACGCGTGGGGCCTGCCGTACGGGGCGATGATGGCCGGGGCTGATCTGGTACTGCCCGATCGGCACCTGGATCCCAAGTCGCTGGTGGGCATGATCGAGACGCTGCGACCCACCATCGCCGGCGCCGTGCCGACGATCTGGAACGACGTCATGCATTACCTCGAGAAGAACCCGGGTCACGACGTGTCCTCGCTGCGGCTGGTGCCCTGCGGCGGGTCGGCGGTGCCGGTGTCGCTGATGCGCACCTTCCAAGAGCGGCACGGCGTCCAGATCCGCCAGCTGTGGGGCATGACGGAAACCTCTCCTACGGCCAGCATGGCCTGGCCCCCGCCGGGCACCCCCGATGACCAGCACTGGACATTCCGCGCCACCCAGGGTCAGCCGCTGTGCGGTGTGGAGGTCCGGATCGTCGACGACGACGGGCAGGTGCTGCCCAATGACAACGAGGCCGTCGGCGAGGTGGAGGTCCGCGGTCCGTGGATCACCAGTTCGTATTTCCGCGGCCATGACGAGTCCAAGTTCGACAACGGGTGGCTGCGCACCGGTGACGTCGGCCGCCTCGACGAACACAGCTTCATCACGCTGACCGACCGCGCCAAGGATGTGATCAAGTCTGGCGGCGAATGGATTTCGTCGGTTGACCTGGAGAACGCCTTGGTAGCCCATCCGGATGTGGTCGAAGCCGCGGTGGTCGCGGTCCCCGATGAGCGCTGGCAGGAGCGGCCGTTGGCCGTCATCGTCGCCCGGGAAGGCTCCGGCGTGCACGCCGACGATCTGCGAAAGTTCCTGTCCGACAAGGTAGCCCGCTGGTGGTTGCCGGAACGCTGGACGTTCGTCGACGAGATTCCGCGGACCAGTGTGGGCAAGTACGACAAGAAGGCCATCCGATCGCGCTACGCGGATGACCTCTACGAGGTCAGCGAAGCGCGAGAGTGAGGGGCCGCGCCCAGGCTGTCCCCGGGCGGTCGCGGTAGCCTGCCCGTATGGCACGAACTCTGGCGGTGCAGCAGTCCCGGGTCATCCCGGTCGGCGTCGACGACGCCTTCTCCGGCACCCTGCCGATTCCGCTGACCACGATCTTCAGCCGCTGGTACGGGCCGATCGCTCCGGTCGCCGAAGTCCGTGAGCAGCAAGGCCCTTGGGGCAACGTCGGGCAGACGCGAGTGATCGCACTGCGCGGCGGCGGCTCCATGCGCGAAGAACTGACCAGTGTCGATCCGCCATGGTCGTTCGGCTACGCGATCACCGCAATCACCGGCCCGCTGGGGCTGCTGGTCGACAAGGCCGAGGGCGAGTGGACGTTCGCACCGAGCGGCGCAGAATCGCCGTCGACCACGGTCACTTGGCACTGGAACATCCACGCCGCCTCGCCCTTGACCGTGCCGTTGCTCTCGGTGGTGGGTCTGCTGTGGCGGGGTTATGCGCGGCAGTCGCTGGCGGCCTTGTCGGCCGAGCTGACTCGCTGATGTGCCGGCTTTTCGGGCTGCACGCCGGCACCAATGTCGTCACGGCGACGTTTTGGTTGCTTGACGCGCCGGACAGTCTCGCCGAGCAAAGCAGACGTAACCCCGACGGCAGCGGGCTCGGTGTCTTCGACGGCCACGGCCGGCCGCAAGTGGACAAGCAGCCGATTGCGGCGTGGCAAGACACCGAATTCGCCACCGAGGCACACGATCTGAGCGGAACCACCTTCGTCGCGCACGTCCGGTACGCGACCACCGGATCGCACGACGTGGTCAACACCCATCCGTTCCTGCAAGACAGCCGCATCTTCGCGCACAACGGTGTCGTGGAAGGCCTCGACGTCCTCGACGCGAGGCTGCGCGAATTGGGTACTGCCGACTTGGTGAAGGGACAGACCGACTCCGAGCGGGTGTTCGCGTTGATCACCGCGTGCATCCGGGCGCGCGGCGGGGATGTCACCGCCGGACTGGTCGACGCGATGCGCTGGCTGGCCGACAACGTGCCCATCTACGCGGTCAACATTCTGCTCAGCACGGCCACCGACTTGTGGGCGATGCGCTACCCGGAGTCGCACGAGTTGTATATATCCGATCGCCGGCAACTTCCCGCGCAAACGCGATTCCACTTGCGCACCAACCGGATTCGAGCCGAGTCGCAGCATCTCCATGGGCAACGGTCGGTGGTGTTCGCTACCGAGCCGATGGATGACGCGGCGCGCTGGCAACTCATCGAGCCCGGTGAGCTGGTCCACGTCGATGCCCGGCTGCAGATCAGTCGCGATCTGGTGTTGCCTGATCCGCCGCGACATCTGCTGCGCGCCGAGGACCTGAGCCCCGCGGCTCAGGCCTCGCTGCACCCGACGGCTCGATGACCACACGAGCGCTGGTGCTCGGCGGCGGCGGTGTAGCAGGAATCGCCTGGGAGACCGGCATTCTGACCGGCATTGCCGACGAGTCGCCCGCTGCCGCCCAGGCATTGCTGGACTCCGATGTGCTGCTTGGCACGTCGGCCGGATCGGCGGTGGCCGCACAGCTCGGTAGTGGCTTGGGTCTGGCCGAGCTGTTCGCGCGGCAAGTCGACGAAGCATCAGCCGAAATCCACCCCGGTGTCGGAATCGACGACATCACAGAGCTTTTCCTGGCCGCAGTGTCGGATCCGGACGCCACGCTCACCCAGCGTCGGCAGCGCATCGGCCAGCGTGGCGCTGTCCGCGCAGACCGTGGCTGAGCCGGTCCGGCGCGAGGTCATCGCGCACCGGCTGCCCTCCCACGTCTGGCCCGAGCGTGCGCTGCGGATCACCGCTGTCGATGTCGAAACCGGCGAATTGGTGCTGCTGGACCGGGATTCGGGCGCGACGCTGGTCGACGCGGTGGCCGCCAGTTGCGCGGTGCCGGGGGCGTGGCCGCCGGTGACGATCGCGGGTCGGCGCTACATGGACGGTGGCATCGGCAGCGTCATCAACCTGCACCTCGCCCAAGACTGCGCCGAAGCGGTTGTCTTGGTGCCGGCCGCGGAATCGGCGCCGTCGCCGTTCGGGCCCGGGGCGGCGACCGAACTCGACGAGTTCGGTGGCGCGGCGTTCGGTGTGTTCGCCGATGACGAGTCGCTGGCCGCCTTCGGCCCGAACCCGCTGGATCCGAACTGCCGTCCGGCGTGCGCGCGAGCCGGACGCGCGCAGGGGCGTCGGCTCGCAGCGGCGGTTGCCGCATTCCTCGGCGTCAGGTGACCGGACGGTTCAGGTCCACGGTGTCCAGCGCGGTCGACGCCAGCGCACGGCCGACTTCGATCACCTCGGCGGCGCGGTGGAATTCCAGACTGCGGCAGGCCGAACGCGGCACCTCGATCAGCAGGTCGGGGGGATAGGCCGCCAGTGTGTGCCGGGCCAGGGCCGCCTGGGCGATGTCGATGGTCCGGTTCATCACTTCGAAACTGCCCAGCTTGGGCACCTCGGGCGCGTCGACGGAGTAGTCCGAGGCCGGCTCGTCGGCGAGGTCGGCGTCTTCCGGGTTCGACGCCCCCAACCGGCCCAGCACCGATCGTGCGGTGGGCGAGTCGAACAGGGCCGAGGTGCTGCTCAGCACCCGGTTGAGCCATTCGCCCGAGGACCTCGGCTCCGGCTGGGGTTCGTCCGCGGTCTCGCTGCCGGACAAGCTGACCGCGATGGTCAGGTCGGCGTTGACGGCCGAGATCGGCGCCATCGGCAGCGGATCGAGGATGCCGCCGTCGGCCAGCAGTCGCCCGCCGACGACGTGCGGCGAGATGACACCCGGGATGGCGATGGACGCCCGGATCGCCTCGTCGACCGGGCCGCGCTGCAACCACACCGACTTGCCGGCAAGCAGATCGGTGGTCACCGCGGTGTAGGGGATCGGCAGTTGCTCGATGGTCGACTCGCCGAGGATGTCGCGCACCGCGTCCAGGATCTTCTCGGCGCGCAGCACACCGGCGGCGGTGAGTGTCGGATCCAGCAGCCGCAGGATCGCGCGTTGCGTCAATGACCTTGCCCAGTCGGCGAATTCGTCGAGCCGGTCGGCGGCCTGCAAGCCGCCCACCAGCGCTCCCATTGACGAACCGGCGATCCCGACGATCTGGTAGCCGCGGTCGCGCAGTTCGTGGATCACCCCGATGTGGGCGTACCCGCGGGCGCCGCCGCTGCCGAGAGCCAGCGCGACCCGCGGCCGGGGCGCGTCGAGCAGCCCCGGTCCCGGTTCCGGGGTGATGTCTGAGTCGGTCATGGGCTACATCTTTGCCCTGCATGGCGGTGGTTTTATCAACCGTGATCCGAATTGATTCCCCGGCCCGGCTGCGCTCAGCCGCATTCGTTGTTGGCGGCCGCATGCGCGGCAACGATCACCCCGGCCTGGCGCGGCGGCGGCAGTGCCGCCCAGGCGATGTTCCAGGTCCCTGGACCGACGACGCCCGGTGCTTGCATCGCCGCCAGGTACCTCTCGACCAGCGTCTGCGCGTCGCCCGGGTGGCCTCGCATCCACACCGTCGCCGCATGACAGGCCTGGAAATACTCCTCTTCGGTCGAATGCGCCGGCACGTTGACCTTGGTCGTGACGCCCGCCGGAGACCTCGCGACGACGCCGGGCGCGGCGGCCGCCGCCGTCGTGGAGCGAGACGCGGGCGGGGTCTTCGGACGGTTCGCCGAGCACCCGGTCGACGCCGACGCAGCGGTCAGGACCGCAGCGGTGCCCCACATCAACGGACGAAATCGACGCCACCGCACTCGATCAATTTATGCAACACTGGCGGCCGTGATGCAGCGAACCGGGTTTTGGGAGTGTTGTCGGTTTTCGTAACCGCCGCCCCTGCACCGCCCGTTCGCTCTGGAGCTTCCCACATGGTTTCTGCCAACTCTCGATCGCCAAGCCCGCCTTGTCCCGTCCTGTCCCGTCCCGAACCACCCCGTCCCGACCCTCTCAGCTGCGTGCCGTTCCCGGTCCGACCCGGCTGCGGCTGGCTGATCTGATGCACATCACCGACAGCACCGCCGACGACGTGCTCAGCGGCCGTTACGACCACATCGTGCCGGCCGGCGGTGTGCCCACCGACGATCGCTGGTTCGTCCGGCTGCACGGCGACGACGAAGTCGACGTCTGGCTGATCAGCTGGGTGCCCGGGCACCGCACCGAGTTGCACGACCACGGCGGATCACTCGGTGCCGCGACGTTGCTGAGCGGTTCGCTGGACGAATTCCGTTGGGACGGACAGCGATTGCGCTGCCGGCGACTCAAGGCCGGCGATCAAGCCGGCTTCCCGCTGGGCTGGGTGCATGACGTGGTGTGGGCGCCGTCCGGTCCGCGCACCTCGGTGACGTCGCTGTCCGGTCCCCAGGAGCCGTCGCTGAGCGTGCATGCCTACTCGCCGCCGCTGACGGTGATGTCTTACTACGAGGTGACCGACGAATATCGGTTGCGACGCAAGCGAACTGAACTGACCGACCAGCCGGAGAAGTAATGAGCCGTATCGACCAGGCCCTGGAGTCGGCGCGGGCACGGCTGCGCCGGCTGGCCCCCGACGAGGTGCCCGCAGCGCTGCGCCGCGGCGCACTGCTGGTCGACATCCGGCCGCAGGCTCAGCGGACGGATGAAGGCGAGGTGCCCGAGAGTCTGAAGCCGCTCGTGATCGAGCGAAACGTCTTGGAGTGGCGCTGCGATCCCACCAGCGACGCCCGACTGCCCGAAGCCGTCAGCGCTGACGTGGAGTGGGTGGTGTTGTGCTCGCAGGGATACACCTCGAGCCTCGCCGCGGTTGCGCTGCAGGACCTGGGCCTGCACCGCGCGACCGACGTCGTCGGCGGCTACCAGGCGCTGGCCGCCGCCGGCCTACTCAATTCGGCGTAGCTCAGTTCGGCTTAGCCGCCGCCGCCACCGCCGCTATCGCCGCTGTGATACCACCAGTCATTTGAGTCATTGGGGTTGTAGTGCTCCCCGGTGTGATGCGACGGCGGTGCCGGTGTGTCGTTGGCGGGATCGGCCGGCGGCGGCGCCGGCAGCACACTGTGCGTGCCGCCGGAACTCGCAACCGCGCCGGCCGGCAATCCCACCGCGGCGATGGGCATGACGGTCAGCACCCCCGCCGCCGCACACTTGGCAATTGTCCAGTTCATCGACCACTCCCTCCGCGGGATCTGAATGGGAGGGATACTGCCACTCGACTGATCGACGAGTACCTGGTATGGCAAAACCCGCGGGACACTCACAGCGTCCGTTCACCAGCTGTTAGCCGTCGCTGGCGTGCAACAGCGGGCGAAGCTTCGCGGTTTTCGCCGGTGTCCAGCCCGGCGGCTGCAGTACCGCCGCCCAGCCGTCAGCGACATCGCCGACGTAGTCATGGCCGTGCCCGGCCGGAACATCCTGGGCCACCGCCATATCCGCGGATACCTGTAAAAACGTCACCACCGGAATCCAGGTGGTCTCGGGAAGTACGTCGTAGCCCCGCTTTTCGCGCAGCCAGTCCGGCTCACTGAACAGCAGACCGGGATGCCACCACGCGATCGGGTCGGACGCATGTTGGAGATAGACCACCCGGGGCGTATTCCATTGCGGGTCAGGGCGATTGAGGTCTTCTGACCGTGCGGCGAAGCGGACGTATTGGCCACGGTCGTAGATCGGCAGCCACTCCGGCGAGCCGCGGTCACGCGTCGCGGTGAGGCCGGTCCAGATGATGTTGTTGAACGTCGGCCCGGAGAACAGCGCGCCGTCGGTGCGGGCCAGCACATTGTTGAGGCTCATGAACGGCGCCTCCCCGCCGAAGGACCCCAGGCTTTCACCGAAGACGACGAGCTTGGGTCGTTGCGCTTCCGGCAGTCCGCGGACCAGCCGGTCGACAGCCTCGAACAGCGCCTGGCCTGCGTGTCGCGCATTTTCCTTGTCCACCAGGAACGACAGCCAGCTCGGCAGGTACGAGTACTGCATGCTCACGACCGCGCTGTTCCCGTTGTACATGTACTCCAGCGCGTCGGCTTCGGCCTCGTTGATCCAGCCGGTGCCGGTAGTGGTGCCCACCGCGATGACTGCGCGCCGTAATCCCCCCGCGCGCTGTAATTCTCGCGCCGCCAACTCCGCTGCCGCGGTGATGCCGTCGGCGGAATCCAGGCCAGCGTAGGCGCGAATCGGTTCGGTTGCGGGGGCGCCGTTGAAGGCGGTGAGCTGTGCGACGCTGGGCCCGGCTTTGATGAAGATGCGGCCCTGATGTCCCAGTGACTCCCAGGACACCAGCGACTGCGGCCCGCCGGAGCGCAGCGGTGTCCGCGGCGCGGCGGTGTCGGGATCCATTTCGTTGTTGACGGTGGCAAAGGTGTTGTTCATGGTCCGCATCGCGAACTTCACCACCACGCCGTTGAGCAACGCGATGCTCAGCACGATCAGCAGCGACACCACGATGACAGCCGAAACCCGCGGTGGCGCAAAGCGGTCCAGCCGCAGGTCGAGTACGTGGATCAGCCGGCGGATCAGCTGGCCGGCTTCGACGACACCGAACAGCACGATCAGCGACAGCGCGGTCGTCAGCGGATAGTCGTGCCAGGTCAGGTGTTTGACGTCCATCAGGTCGCGCACCCGGTCTTGCCAGATGTGGAACCAGACTGCCATCGCGACCATGCCGACCGTGCCGACGGCGATCAGCACCCGCCAGGCGACCCGCGGCGCCGGCGGGCTGGAATCACGCGACCGCATGAATCGGACCAGCCACACCGCGAAAACCCCGATGGCGTAACCGATCGCGCCGGCCAGGCCGCTGACCAGACCTTGGAACAACGGCCCGCGCGGGAGCAGCGACGGCGTCATCGACAACCAGATGAACGCCAGCCCGACCGCGGTCCCGGTGAAGGTGTAATGCCGGACCCACCACGCTTTTCGGCGCTGCGGCTCCGACTCGCTCACCAGAATCCTCAGCGGTGGGTGAAGTTGGGCGGTCGCTTCTCGATGAACGCGGCCATGCCCTCGGACTGGTCGTCGGTCGCGAAAGCGGAATGGAATAGCCGGCGTTCGTAGAGCAGTCCTTCGGCCAACGTGGATTCGAAGGCGCGGTTGACCGCCTCCTTGGCCATCCGCGACGCCGAGCGCGACATCTGCGAGATCGTCGTGGCGATGGCCTTGGCCTCGGTGAGCAGATCGGCGGCGGGCACCACCCGCGACACCAGGCCGCTGCGCTCGGCTTCGTCGGCATTCATGTTGCGTCCGGTCAGGATCAGGTCCATCGCCTTGGCTTTGCCGACGGCCCGGGTCAGTCGCTGCGAGCCGCCCATGCCGGGCAGCACGCCCAGCTTGATCTCCGGCTGACCGAATTTCGCGGTGTCGGCGGCGATCAGCACGTCGCACATCATCGCGAGTTCGCAGCCGCCGCCGAGCGCATATCCGGCCACCGCGGCGATCGTCGGCGTGCGTACCGCGGCCAGTTTGGCCCACGGGGCGAAGAAGTCGGCGTCGAACACCTCCGAGAACGCCAGGCTGGACATCTCTTTGATGTCGGCGCCCGCGGCGAACGCCTTCTCCGAGCCGGTGATGATGATCGCACCAATGCCCGGGTCCTTGTCGAATTCCGCTGCGGCCGTGGTCACTTCGTCCATCACCTGGCTGTTGAGCGCGTTCAGGGCCTTCGGCCGGTTGAGCGTGATGATGCCGACTCGCTCCTCACGCTCGACCAGGATCGTCTCGTAGGTGTTGGTCATCGCTTGCCTTTCTAGAACTTCAGTTCATCCTCGACGGGTGCGAAATACGCCTCGACGTCGGCCGCTGTCACCTGCGCCAGCGACGCCGGAGACCATTTCGGGTCGCGGTCCTTGTCGACCAGTTGAGCGCGGATGCCCTCCACCAGATCGTGCGAGCGCAGCGACGCGGACGACACCCGGTAGTCCTGGGCCAGAACATCTTCCAGGGTGTCGAGTTTGGCTGCGCGGCGCACGGCTTCCAGCGTGACCGACAGCGCGATGGGGGAGCGGGTGGCGATCAGGTCCGCGGCGTCGTTGGCCGGGCCCGTGTCGTGCCTGCGCAGCGCGGCGACGACATCGACGACGGTGTCGCCGGCGTAGCACTCGTCGATCCAATCCCGTTGCGCGGCCAGGTTACTGGGAGGCGGCTCGAGGGCGTGGGCGGCAACCGCCTGCTCGACACCGTCTTCGGCGATTGTTTGGCGAAACGCGTCCAGCTTGTCATGCGGCACAAAGTGGTCGGCGAAGCCCAGAGCGATGGCGTCCGCCCCGGAGAACGGCGCCCCAGTCAGCGCTGCGTGCAAACCCAGCGATCCGGGGGCGCGCGAAAGCAGGTAGGCCCCACCCACATCCGGAACGAAGCCGATGCCGACCTCGGGCATCGCCACCTTCGACGTGTCGGTCACCACCCGGGTGTTGGCATGCGCGCCCACCCCGACGCCGCCGCCCATCACGATCCCGTCCATCAGCGACACGTACGTCTTCGGGAAGCGGCCAATCTGAGCGTTCATCAGGTACTCGTCGTGCCAGAACCGCCGCGCCTCGGTGCCGTCCGCGCGGGCGCTGTGATAGATCGCCACCACGTCGCCGCCGGCGCACAGGCCCCGCTCGCCGGCTCCGGAGAGCACCACGGCGCTGATCGCGGAATCCTGTTCCCACTCCGTCAGCACCGCACGCAGGCGCGAGACCATGCTCTGGTTGAGCGAGTTGATCGCCTTGGGCCGGTTGAGGGTCAGATAGCCGATGCCGTTGTCGACGCGGCTCAGAATGTCGGCGGATTCGTCCGTCACGCGCGCGGTCTCCCTCGGTGAATGGTCGGTGAATACCTGGTCGGGGCCTGAGAGGCAATCTAGATCGTTACCCGGGTCGCGACGCCCGCGGGTAAGGTTTATCTGCAGTACGTCCGGTCATAGGTTGATCGGGTCGCACATTGATCTAAAGGCCCCGCCGGGAACCCGGCTGGACTACCGTTCGTTGATCAATTGTTCGGACGGCTTTGAACCCACAGCTCACGAGAGGAACCGACGGTGCGGGAGACCAGTAACCCGGTATTTCGCTCGCTGCCCAAGCAGCGTGGCGGTTACGCGCAGTTCGGCAGCGGTGTCGCGGGCACCGCGACTCAGTTAGGGCATCAGGCGGACCCCTACGCCCCGTATGCCGACCAGCGGGCAGGCGTGTCGCGCCCGCTGACCATCGACGACGTCGTCACCAAGACCGGGATCACCCTGGCGGTGCTGTCGGCCGTCGCGGTCGTCTCGTACTTCATGGTCGAGGCGAACCAGGCGCTGGCCACCCTGTTCACCTTCGTCGGCGCGTTCGGCGGGCTGGCGGTCGTGATGATCGCAACGTTCGCCCGCAAGCAGGACAACCCGGCGATCGTGCTGACCTACGCCGCTCTCGAGGGACTGTTCCTCGGGGCGATCTCGTTCCTGCTGGCCAACTTCACGGTGTCGAGCACCAGCGCCGGCGCGATGATCGGGCAGGCGATCCTGGGCACGCTCGGCGTCTTCGTCGGGATGCTCGTCGTCTACAAGACCGGCGCCATCCGGGTCACGCCGAAATTCACCCGGATGGTCGTCGCCGGCATGTTCGGCGTGCTGGCCCTGATGTTGGGCAACCTGGTGCTGGGCATGTTCGGCGTCGGCCACGGCGAGGGCATGGGCCTGCGCAGCGGCGGCCCGCTGGCCGATCATCTTCTCGCTGGTCTGCATCGGCTTGGCGGCGTTCAGCTTCTTGATCGACTTCGACGCGGCCGACCAGATGATCCGCGCCGGCGCGCCGGAGAAAGCCGCCTGGGGTATCGCGCTGGCGTCTGACCGTCACCCTGGTCTGGCTCTACATCGAGATCCTGCGGCTGCTGAGTTATCTACAGAACGATTAGCTTTTGACCACGAAAAGGCCGGCACGTTGTGTACGTGCCGGCCTTTTCATGTCGACGTTCATGCGTCGACGCCGTTGTGTCAGCTCAGCCCGTTTTTGATGGCCGCGTCTTGCTTCTGACCGATGTCGGTGACGAAATCGGGTGGCGGCAGCATGTCCGTCGGCCCGACGAAGTTCAGCGTGGTGAACGCCTTGCCCTCGGTGAAGAGCAACGTCATCACACCCTTGCTGCCGTCGGGTGAGTTGCCCGAGACGGTGGTGCCGCCGGTGCCTACCGCAGCCGGTGCCGGTGTTCCCTGGACGGAATCACCCAGCTTTGCCTTGGCAGCGTTCAGCGCGCCGGCCGCCGCGGAAGGATCGCTGAACACCAGGATGGTGTCGTGGATTTGGCGACTCTTGTCGTCGTTGGCGAACGTCGTCTCCACCCCGGCTTGGCCATTCGGGTTCGGTATCACCGGGCCGGCGGTGAACGGCATCGGTGTCTGGATGTCGCTCAGGTGGATCAACAGTCGGCTGTAGTCGGCGGATTGCGGTTGCGCCGAACTCGCGCTCGAGCTGTGGCTCGTCATGGCCGCGGTCGCTGACGTCGACGAGGCCGTGGGTGAGTTGTGACTGCTTTTGCAACCGCTGGCCGCGGCTGAAGTGACTGCCGCCGCAGCCGCCACCAGTGCAATCGTCGTTCGCGAAACGCTCATGGCGCCGCTCCATTTCCACCGGGTCAGCTCGGACTCGGATGCGAGGGCCACCAGGCGGCAGCTGGCAAACCGTAACCCAGTCGGGGCGATTGCAGGTCCGAACTGCGCGGTTACGCCAGCTTCGAGGGAAACCGGGTGTCGGCTAACCAGACCGTCAGCGAATCAGCTCAGCCGCTCGATGATCAGCGCCATGCCCTGACCGCCGCCGACGCACATGGTTTCCAGGCCGAAGGTCTTGTCATGGGTCTGCAGGTTGTTCAACAGCGTGGTGGCGATGCGTGCACCGGTCATGCCGAACGGGTGGCCCAGGGCGATCGCGCCGCCGGAGACGTTCAGTTTGTCCTCGTCGATGCCCAGTTCGCGGGCCGAGCCGAGGACCTGCACCGCGAACGCCTCGTTGATCTCGAACAGGTCGATGTCCTTGACCGACAGGCCGGCCCGCTGCAGCGCCGTCTTGCTGGCCTCGATCGGGCCCAGGCCCATGATCTCCGGCGACAGGGCACTGACGCCGGTGGACACGATGCGGGCCAGCGGCGTCAGGCCGAGCTCCTTGGCCTTGGTGTCGCTGGTGATCACCACCGCGGCGGCGCCGTCGTTGAGCGGGCAGGCGTTGCCCGCGGTCACCGTGCCGTTGGGCCGGAAGACCGGCTTGAGCTGGCTGATCTTCTCGTACGTCGTGCCCGGTCGCGGGCCGTCGTCGGTGCTGACCATGCTGCCGTCGGGCAGCTTGACCGGCGAGATCTCGCGCTCGAAGAATCCGCTCTTGATCGCGTCCTCGGCGCGGTTCTGGCTGCGCACGCCCCAGTGGTCCTGGTCTTCGCGGCTGATGCCGGTCATGATCGCGACGTTTTCGGCGGTCTGACCCATCGCGATGTAGATGTCGGGGATGTTGTCGTCTTTGCGGGGGTCGTGCCAGTCCTCGGCGCCTTCTGCGGCTGCCGCGGTGCGCTGGGCGGCCTCGTCGAACAGCGGGTTCTTGGTGTCGGGCAACGAGTCCGAGTTGCCCTTGGCGAACCGGGACACCGTCTCCACGCCGGCCGAGATGAACGCGTCGCCCTCGCCGGCCTTGATCGCGTGGAATGCCATCCGGATGGTCTGCAGCGACGACGAACAGTACCGGTTGACGGTGGTGCCGGGCAGGAAGTCGTAGCCGAGTTCGACGGCGACCACGCGGGCCATGTTGAAGCCCTGCTCGCCGCCGGGCAGGCCGCAGCCCAGCATCAGGTCGTCGATCTGATGGGGATTGAGTGCCTCCACCTTGTCGAGTGCGGCGCGCACCATCTGCGTGGCGAGGTCGTCGGGCCGGATGCTGACCAGCGACCCTTTCATGGCGCGCCCGATGGGCGAACGGGCAGTTGAAACGATGACGGCTTCCGGCATGACAGCTCCATCCAGATTCGGTGTGGTCTGGGTCCCGAATCTAGCCCGGCGACGATGCGAGCCGCGCAGCGGCTCGTGTGGCGGCACGCCCCTCGCCGCGCGCGGCTGGAGGTACCCCCACCCGCTTGCGAGAAGCCGGGCGATCAGATCTAGCCCGACGCGGTTGAGACGATCGGCGCGGGCACCCCGGTGGTGGGCCGCCGCCACAGTCGCGAGAGCAGCCGCAGCATCGAATACCCGGGGCCGGCTTCGGTGTCCGTCGACGACGGAAGTGCGGGCACCGGCTGGCCGGCGAAGTCGCCGAGCGCATGACACAGCGCCGGCAGCAGCTGGCTGGCAGCCAGCGCATAACCGGCCGCCGACGGATGGAATTGGTCGTCGGAAAGCATCAGATGTGGCGAATGCCGGAACTCGTCGTTGACCAGCGAGGCCAGCGGCACCGGCACTCCGCCGGCCGATCGGACGGCGCCGGACTGCGCGCGGGCCAGCCGCAGTCCCAGGGTGCGCACGGTCCAGCGCAGCGGCTGCGGGATCGCCGTGACCACCCCGAAATCGGGGCAGGTGGCGACGACGACTTCCGCGCCGCTGGCCCTGAGCCGACGCACCGCCGCGCCCAGCCGTCGCGACGAAGCCCCGATGCCGTTGAGCTTGGTGACGTCGTTGGCGCCGATCAGAATGACCGCGGCATCCGGTGGCGGCCCGGCCACGAACATGGCGTCGACCTGCCCGGACAAGCCTTTGGAGGTGGCTCCGACGATCGCCTTGGTGCTCAACCGGATCCGTTTGCCGCTCTGCTCGGCCAGCCCGCGAGCGATCAGCACGCCGGGGACTTCCTCGGCGCTGCGGCAGCCGTAACCGGTGGCGGTCGAGTCGCCGAAGATCATCAGGTGCAGGTCGAAGTCCACGCCGCGCTCCCAGCGCTGCACCGGGCCGCCGCCCGGGGCGTAGATGCCGTCCGCCCTGGGCGGGACGTCCCACGATTTGGGGATGACGCTGCGCGCCTTCGCGGCCTGCCAGATCAGCAGGTTTCGCGCCCCCACATAGGCGGTGCCGGTCGATGCCAGCGCGCCCGCTGCGGCCAGCGCGACCATCGAACCCCGCGGCGCGCGTCGTACCACATGACCAGTTTAGGTGTCGCGTTGCCCGGTATTCCGGGAACCCTGTCCCATGGCCGTCACAGCTCGGAGCAATCTTGGTATCGAATCAGACTCTTTGATTGTTGAAGTTCTTTACAGTGTCAAGCTAAGTTCTCGAGGTTGGCTGAGCGTTCGAACCTCGTCGACATGTACTACAACGGCGTAGGAGTGTTGAGCATGACCGCACCGAGCAAGGTTTCGGGCTCGCCCCGGACCGCCGTTCGCGCCCGTGAGGTGTTGCGGGCCCGCCGGTTTCCCAGCAGCGACGGTGTGCCGGTCGAGGTCGTCGAGAGCGGACCCAGCCTCCCGGCGATGATGGCCACGCTGGCCTGTCGCTTGACGATCCGCCCGGCTCTGGGTGTGGCCAGCCACATGCCGCACGTCCCTTTCCCGTTCGGCATCATCGACTTCGCCTGCCGGGCCCTGCTGCCCGGCCCGGGCACCGTCCGTAAGACGGTCGAGTTGCCGCACTGCACCGCGCAATTGGTGCGCGCCCCCGGAGTGCTTCCGGCCGACGGCACCCGACGGGTGGTGCTGTACCTGCACGGCGGCGCCTTCTTGACGTGTGGAGTCAACTCGCACAGCCGGATCGTCAACGCGCTGTCGAAGTTCGCCGACTCTCCGGTTCTGGTGGTCAACTACCGGCTCATCCCGAAGCACTCGGTCGGCCAGGCGCTCGACGACTGCCATGACGCCTACCGCTGGCTGCGCCTGCGCGGCTACCAGCCGGACCAGATCGTGGTGGCCGGTGACTCGGCCGGCGGATACCTGGCCCTTGCGCTGGCGCAACGGCTTCAGCAGGCGCACGAGGAACCGGCGGCCCTGGTCGCGATCTCCCCGCTGCTGCAGCTGGCCAAGGAACCCAAGCAGTCGCACCCGAACATCAGGACCGATGCGATGTTCCCCGCCAAGGCTTTTGACGCGCTGTTCTCCTTGGTCGCCAAGGCCGCCCGCCGCAATGTCGTCGACGGCCTGCCCGAGCAGCTCTACGAGCCGCTGGATCACGTCGAGCCGGGGCTGCCCCGCACCCTGATCCACGTGTCGGGGTCGGAGGTCTTGTTGAACGACGCCCGGCTGGCTGCCCGGGTGCTGGCGGCGGCGGGTGTGCCGACCGAGGTGCGGGTGTGGCCCGGGCAGGTCCACGACTTCCAGCTGGCCGCGCCGATGGTGCCCGAGGCCGTCCGGTCGCTGCGGCAGATCGGCGAATACATCCGCGAGGCCACCGGCTGAGGCTGAAGCGCGGGCGGCCCGCATCGTCGCCGGGCAGCTGCACACGGCATTGCCGCACCTGAGACGATCTAGCCATGCGTATCGCGCAACACATCAGCGAGGTCATCGGAAACACTCCACTGGTTCAGCTGAACTCGGTTGTGCCACCGGGCTCGGGCCGGGTCGTCGCCAAGGTCGAGTACCTCAATCCGGGGCTGAGTAGCAAAGACCGGATCGCGGTGAAGATGATCGACGCCGCCGAGGCGAGCGGAGAGCTCAAACCGGGCGGCACCATCGTCGAACCGACCTCCGGCAACACCGGCGTCGGACTCGCCCTGGTCGCTCAGCACCGCGGCTACCACTGCGTATTCGTCTGCCCGGACAAGGTCAGCGAGGACAAGCGAAACGTGCTGCGCGCCTACGGCGCCGAGGTGGTGGTGTGCCCGACGGCGGTACCGCCCGATCACCCGGACAGCTACTACAGCGTCTCCGACCGGCTGGTCGGCGAGATCGACGGCGCCTGGAAGCCCGACCAGTACTCCAACCCGCAGGGGCCGGCGAGCCACTACGAGACCACCGGGCCGGAGATCTGGGCCGACACCGATAGTCAGATCACCCACTTCGTGGCCGGGATCGGCACCGGCGGGACGATCACCGGCGCCGGCCGCTACCTCAAGGAGGTCTCGCAAGGCCGGGTGAAGGTCATCGGCGCCGACCCGGAGGGCTCGGTGTACTCCGGCGGCACCGGCCGGCCCTACCTGGTCGAAGGGGTCGGCGAGGATTTCTGGCCGACGGCCTACGACCCTGCGGTGCCAGACGAGATCATCGCGGTGACCGACTCGGATTCGTTCAACATGACCAGGCGGCTGGCCCGCGAGGAGGCCATGCTGGTCGGCGGTTCGTGCGGAATGGCAGTGGTGGCGGCGCTGAAGGTGGCCGAGCAGGCCGGGCCTGAGTCGCTGGTCGTCGTGCTGCTGCCGGACGGCGGCCGCGGCTACCTGTCGAAGATCTTCAACGACGCCTGGATGTCGTCCTACGGCTTCCTGCGGAACCGGCTGGACGGTTCCATCGAGCAGCCCACGGTCGGCGACGTGCTGCGCGGCAAGTCCGGTCAGTTGCCCGACCTGGTGCACACCCATCCCTCGGAGACCGTGCGTGACGCGATCGGGATCCTGCGCGAGTACGGGGTGTCGCAAATGCCGGTCGTCGGCGCCGAGCCGCCGGTGATGGCCGGTGAAGTGGCCGGCAGTGTCTCGGAGCGCGAATTGCTGTCGGCCGTGTTCGAGGGCCGCGCGCAGCTGGCCGATGCGGTGGGGCGCCACATGGGGCCGCCGCTGCAGATCATCGGCGCCGGTGAACACCTCAACGCGCTGGCCAAGACGTTGCGGGACCTGGACGCGGTGATGGTCGTCGAGGAAGGCAAGCCGGTCGGGGTGATCACCCGGTATGACCTGCTGGGCTTCCTGTCCGACGGCGCATTGCGTAAGTAGCCGGACCACCTGCGGGCAAAGTACTTCACCACGCAAGAGAAAGCCGATGATGACCGAACAGCCACCGTCGTCGTTCCCGCCGCCACCGCCGCCGGGGGGCGGTAACTACCCGCCGCCGCCCCCGCCGTCGGGCGGATACCTGCCCCCGCCGCCTGGACCGGTGCTGCGCGGGCTGACGCGCGACGAATTCACGCCATGGCTCAACCGGGTCGCGGCCTACGTCATCGACCATCTGCCGCTGGCGCTGATCCTGGGTGTCGGCTGGCTGATGCTGCAGAACTCCGTCACGTCGGCCTGTGACGTGACCCCGAGCTCCGGCGAGCAGATCTGTTTCACCGGGCCCTCGACGGTTGGGCTCACCGTGATGTGGATTGCGGTGCTGCTCGCCCTGGGCTACTTCGTCTGGAACTTCGGCTACCGCCAGGGGACCACCGGATCCAGCATCGGCAAGTCGGTGCTGGGGTTCCGGGTCGTCAGCGAGAACACCGGGAAGCCAATCGGGTTCGCCTTGTCGGTGCTGCGCGCGATTGCGCACGCGGTCGATGCGGCCGTCTTCTACGTCGGCTACCTGTTCCCGCTCTGGGATGCCAAGCGTCAGACCCTGGCCGACAAGATGCTGGCCACCGTCTGCCTGCCGCTGAAGCCGACGGCCGACGTCGGTTAGCTGACTAGGCTGGTCGTCGATGAGCGACCAAGAACACTTCGCCAAGGCCGGGCTGGCCACCAAGGCCATTCACGCCGGTTACCGGCCCGACCAGGCGACCGGCGCGGTGAACGCCCCGATCTACGCCAGCAGCACCTTCGCTCAGGACGGCGTCGGCGGTCTACGCGGCGGATTCGAGTACGCCCGCACCGGCAACCCGACCCGGGCAGCGCTGGAAGCGGCGCTGGCCGCCGTCGAGGACGGTAGCTTCGGCCGCGCGTTCAGCTCCGGCATGGCGGCCAGTGACTGCGTGCTGCGCGCGGTGCTGCGTCCCGGTGATCATGTGGTGATTCCCGACGACGCCTACGGCGGCACGTTCCGGCTCGTCGACAAGGTGTTCACCCAGTGGGGTGTGCAGCACACCCCAGTCGCGCTGTCCGATCTCGACGCTGTTCAAGCGGCGCTGACGCCGCAGACCCGGCTGATCTGGGTGGAGACGCCCACCAACCCGCTGCTGTCGATCGCCGACATCGCCGGCATCGCCGAGATAGCGGGAGCGCGGAATCGCGTGAAAGTGTTGGTGGACAACACGTTTGCTTCACCGGCCCTGCAGCAGCCGCTGACGTTGGGCGCCGACATCGTGCTGCACTCGACGACGAAGTACATCGGCGGGCACTCCGACGTGGTGGGCGGGGCGCTGGTGACCAACGACGAGGAGTTGGACGCGGCGTTCGCCTTTCTGCAGAACGGCGCCGGCGCGGTGCCGGGGCCGTTCGACGCCTACCTCACCATGCGAGGTTTGAAGACGCTGGTGTTGCGGATGCAGCGACACAGCGAAAACGCCGCGGCGGTAGCGCAATTCCTTGCCGAACACCCGTCGGTGGAGGCGGTGCTGTATCCGGGCCTACCGGCACACCCCGGTCACCAGGTGGCCGCGCGACAGATGCACGGTTTCGGCGGCATGGTGTCGGTGCGCATGAAGGGTAAGCGGCGGGCGGCCGAAGCGTTGTGCGCCAACACCAAGGTGTTCATCCTCGCGGAGTCGCTCGGCGGGGTGGAGTCGTTGATCGAGCACCCCGGCGCGATGACGCATGCGTCGACGGCCGGCTCCCAGTTGGAGGTTCCCGACGACCTGGTGCGGCTCTCGGTCGGCATCGAGGACATCGCCGACCTGATCGCCGACCTCGAGCAGGCGCTGGCCTAACGCTCGCTCGGGCCCGTCAGGAGTGGTACGGCTCCGCGCTGACCAGCGTGACCTTCACGGTGTTGCCGTTGGGCACGGTGTAGCTACGGGTCTCACCCTCTTTGGCGTCGATCAGAGCGCCACCCAGCGGCGAGGCCGGCGAGTACACCTCGAGCTTGCCGTCGTGGACGGCCTGCTCGCGGGTGCCGATCAGGAACGTCTCGGTGTCGTTCTTGTCGCCGTCGTAGTAGACCTTGACGACTGATCCGGGCAGCGCGACGCCGGACTGCTTGGGGGCTTCGCCGACCTTCGCGTTGTTCAGCAGATCCTGCAGCTGACGGATTCGGGCTTCCTGCTGGCCCTGCTCTTCGCGGGCCGCGTGGTAGCCGCCGTTCTCGCGCAGATCGCCCTCTTCGCGCCGGTCGTTGATTTCGGCAGCGATGACTGGACGATTCGCGATCAGCTGATCGAGCTCGGCCTTGAGTCGATCGTGTGACTCCTGGGTCAACCAGGTCACCTGGGTGTCCGTCATCTGTCGTGCTCCTCGTGGTGTCGGTTGGGCGGTATACCGCCGCGGCAGGCTGTCGGTTGTGCTGCCGGGTGGTCCCACCACGGGTACTGCCGACCTCAGTAGTCGGGTAGACCCCCTATGCGGCCCACAGGGCCGCTAATGCAGCAATACACGGTCCCAGCCGGAACCGTGCATCCGACAAGCTTACCATCGCCGCCACGGTGACTGAGGACATTTTCGCAGTTCGGCCTTTGTCGCCGGTGTTTGCCAGCGTGCCGTGGTCAGGGTGCGCGCAGGTAGCCGGGCACATCGGTGCCGCAGCCGTAGATGTCGCCCACGACGGCCGGCTCACTGGATTTCAGCACCGTCGTCACCTGCACTGTTGCCTGGGCCGACGGCGGAACCAGGACCTCGCGCCGGCCCGTTTCGCTGCCGTCTTTGGCCCGCACCCGAACGATGCAATCGACCGGGCGCGACGGATCTTTTCGGGTCACGCTGATCGTTACCGACACCGTGTGACTGTCGATCAGCCGGTAGCCGGCCAGCGTCCCTTCGACGTCGCCGCGGCCCAACCGCTGATAGCCGACGGCCGCGAGGCCGATGCCGGCGACAGCGACCACGGCGGCAAGGATGGCGGCGCGGCGGCGCGACGGGAGCAGCGAGCGACCACGCCCGTAACGGGTATGCGGTGGCGCAGGAGAACCTTCGGTCATGATGTGGCGTTGGTGCCGGGTGATCGCCCGGTGTCCAGGATGGAACTATAGGCGTAGGAGACAGCAGCACACAGTCAGGGAGCACGTGAGCGAACTGCGGTTGATGGCGGTGCACGCCCACCCGGACGACGAGTCCAGTAAGGGCGCTGCCACCCTTGCCCGCTACGCCGATGAGGGTCACCGCGTCTTGGTGGTGACCCTGACCGGAGGGGAACGCGGCGACATCCTCAACCCGGCGATGGACTTGCCGGAAGTGCACGGCCGGATCGCGGATATCCGTCGCGACGAGATGGCCAAGGCGGCCGAGATCCTCGGCGTCGAACACACCTGGCTGGGTTTCGTCGATTCCGGCCTGCCGCAAGGCGACCCGCTGCCGCCGTTGCCGCCCGACTGCTTCGCGCTGGTGCCGCTGGAGACCGCCACCGAGGCGCTGGTGCGGGTGGTGCGCGAATTCCGGCCGCACGTGATGACCACCTACGACGAAAACGGCGGCTATCCGCACCCCGATCACATTCGCTGCCACCAGGTTTCGGTGGCCGCCTACGAGGCTGCCGGCGATTATCGGCGGTTCCCGGACGCGGGCCCGGTGTGGACGGTGTCCAAGCTGTACTACAACCACGGATTCCTGCGGCAGCGGATGCAGAAGCTGCAGGACGAGTTCGCCAAGCGCGGTCAGACGGGCCCGTTCGAGAAGTGGCTCAAACACTGGGATCCTGCGCACGACGTGCACGCCGATCGGGTGACGACTCGGGTCGAGTGCTCGGCGTATTTCAGTCAGCGCGACGATGCGCTGCGCGCGCATGCCACCCAGATCGACCCGAAGGGCGACTTCTTCGCCGCACCGATCTCCTGGCAGCAGGAGCTGTGGCCGACCGAGGAATTCGAGCTGGCCCGCTCCCGTGTTCCGGTCCAGCTGCCAGAGACCGACCTGTTCGCCGGAATCGAGGACGAGCCGTGACGCATCTTCATCTTGCCGCGTTTGCCTTGCTGGCCGAGGACGGGCCGCACAACAGCGGGCCGGACTTCGGCAAGGCCAGCCCGTTCGGCTTGCTCCTCGTGGTGCTGTTGCTGATCAGCGTGGTGTTCCTGGTGCGCTCGATGAACCGTCACCTCAAGAAGCTGCCGGAGTCCTTCGACCCGCAGCACCCCGAGCCGGATCAGGCCGTCGACGACGGCACGATTGATCATGAGTCCGGCAGTTAACCAGCTCGCCGGGGCGGCCAGCCCCTACCTTCGCCAGCACGCCGACAACCCGGTGCACTGGCAGCAGTGGTCGCCCGCCGCGCTGGCCGAGGCCGCGCGGCGCGATGTGCCGATCCTGCTCTCGATCGGCTACGCCGCCTGCCACTGGTGTCACGTGATGGCCCACGAATCGTTCGAGGACGACGAGGTTGCCGCGGCGATGAACGCCGGCTTCGTCTGCATCAAAGTCGACCGCGAGGAGCGGCCCGACATCGACGCCGTCTACATGAACGCCACCGTCGCACTGACCGGGCAGGGTGGCTGGCCGATGACGTGCTTCCTGACGCCCGACGGGCGACCGTTCTTCTGCGGCACCTACTATCCCAAAGCGACTTTCCTGCAACTTCTTTCGGCGGTTTCCGAAACCTGGCGGGACCGCCGCGGTGAAGTGGAGCAGTCGTCTGACCAGATCGCCGGTGAACTGCGGTCGATGGCGTCCGCGCTGCCCGGCGGCGGCCCGCAAGTGGACCCGGCGCTCTGCGGCCACGCCGTCGCCGCGGTCCTGCGCGACGAGGACACCGCCCGCGGCGGGTTCGGCGGGGCACCGAAATTTCCGCCGTCGGCGTTGCTCGAGGCGCTGCTGCGGCACTGGGAGCGCACCGGCTCACCGCAGGCGCTGATGGCCGTCGAACGTACCGCGACCGCGATGGCCCGCGGCGGCATATACGACCAACTGGCCGGCGGCTTTGCCCGCTACAGCGTCGACGACGCTTGGGTGGTACCGCATTTCGAGAAAATGCTGTACGACAACGCTTTGCTGTTGCGTGCCTACGCGCACTGGGCCCGGCGGACCGGCGACCCGCTGGCGCGCCGCGTCGCCGCCGAGACCGCGCGATTCCTGCTCGAGGACCTGCGCGACGGTGCCATGTTCACCTCGTCGCTGGACGCCGACGCCGACGGCCGCGAAGGCTCGACCTATGTCTGGACCCCCGCCCAACTCGTCGAGGTGCTCGGAGACAGCGACGGACGTTGGGCCGCTTCGGCTTTCGGCGTGACAGCGGCCGGCACATTCGAAGAGGGCGCATCGGTGCTGCAGCGGCCCGCCGACCCGGCAGACCCAGACCGCTTCGAGCGTGTCCGGGCCGCACTGCTGGCCGCCCGGCTGGCCCGGCCACAGCCGGGCCGCGACGACAAGGTCGTCACCGGATGGAACGGGCTGGCGATCACCGCGCTGGTCGAGGCCAGTGTGGCGCTGGATGCCCCCGAATTAGCCGACGCCGCAGCAGATTGCGCGACAGCACTGACAGCCCTGCATCTGGTGGACGGCCGGCTGCGACGGGCCAGCCTGGGCGGCCGGGTCGGCGACAGCGCCGCGATCCTGGAAGACCACGCGATGCTGGCTACCGGCCTGCTCGCGCTGTATCAGCGCAGCGGCGAGGCCGGCTGGCTGACCGCCGCCACCGATCTGCTCGATAATGCGTTGGCGCACTTCACCGATCCCGACAACCCCGGCCGCTGGTTCGACAGCGCAGACGACGGCGAGCGGCTGCTGCTGCGGCCCGCCGACCCGTACGACGGCGCCACCCCATCGGGTGCGTCCTCGGTCGCCGAGGCGCTGTTGACGGCCGCCCATCTCACCGGTGCCGTGCGCTACCGGCAGGCGGCAGCCGATGCGCTGCAAGCACATTCACCGCTGCTTGCCCGCGCGCCACGCTCGGCCGGCCATTGGCTGGCCGTCGCCGAAGCCGCCGTTCGCGGACCGTTGCAGATCGCGGTGGCCTGCTCTGATCCGTCTTCGCCGCTGCTGGCCGACGCCCGGCGGCTCGCACCCGGCGGCGCGATCGTCGTCGGCGGGGCGGTGGACTCCTCGGAGTTGCTGATCGGGCGGGACCGGGTCGGCGGCGCCGACGCGGCCTACGTGTGCCGCGGCCAGGTCTGCGATCTGCCGGTCACCAGCTCCGCGGAGTTGGCTGCGGCGCTAGCCCGGTGACGATGCGGGCCGTGCAACGGCCCGGGAGAACCTGCCCGATGACGATGCGGGCCATCGAAACCGGCCCGGTAACGTCTCCTCCCATGCCGAGTGCCGAACAGATCACCGCCACCGTCAACCGCTACATCAGCCTGATCAACAACGGCACCGCGGATGACCTCGTCGAGTTATACGCCGACGACGCCACCGTCGAGGACCCGGTCGGCGGCGAGGTGCACATCGGCCGGCAGGCGATCCACGGTTTCTACTCCGCGATCGGATCGGTGCAGCGCCAGTGCGAGCTGGTGACGTTGCGGGTGGCCGGTCATGAGGCGGCGTTCCACTTCAAACTGACCGTCACCGCGGGCGACAGCCGGATGCTGATCGAGCCGATCGACGTGATGGTGTTCGGTGGCGACGGAAAGATCACCGCGATGAAGGCATACTGGTCGCCCGACAGCGTCACGCAGCTATAGCGCGCCGACGATGCGAGCCGTACGCGGCCCGTGCGCATTTCAAGCTAAGCGGCACATCGACGTTGAACACCGCGAACCAGATCGCGATGTAGTGGCAGATCGCGGCCACCGCGGTGCAGGCGTGAAAGAACTCGTGATAGCCGAACGTGTTCGGCCACGGGTTCGGCCAGTGCATCGCGTACATGATGCCGCCGATGCTGTACAGCATGCCGCCGACGGCCAGCAGCACCATCGCGGCCACCCCGGCGTTGTGCAGGATCATCGCGATGTAGAACGCCGACACCCAGCCGAGGGCCAGGTACAGCGGAACGCCGACCCAGCGCGGCGCCGTGGGCCAGAACATCTTGAGCAGCACCCCGGCCAACGCGCCGCCCCAGACCATCCACAGCACCAGCTCGCCCGCATCGTGCGGCATGGCCAGCAGTGCGAAAGGGGTGTAGGTGCCGGCGATCAGCACGAAGATCATCGAGTGGTCGAGCCGCTTCATCCAGGTGCGGGCCTCCACCGATTTCCAGTTGACCCGGTGATAGACCGCGCTGGTGGTGAACATCCCCACCACGGAGCCGGTGTAGATGAACGTCGCCAGACCCGCCTTGAGGCCGTGCAAGGGCCAGGACACCGAGATCAGCGTGGCGCCGGCGATGACCGCGACGACAGCCGACACCAGATGTATCCATCCGCGCGCCCGCGGCTTGACCAGTGCCTGGGCGGTGTCTTTGACGCCATCGACGATGTGCCCGGCAACATCCCCGACGCTCTGATGCGTCTGCGTGTCGTCGGCCTTGGCGGCCACATGGGTGTCGCGAATCAACAGACCTCCATGAGTTGAGCAGGATCGCCGATCAGGACTGCCGCCCACAGTAATCTTGGTCCCTGTGGAGATCATCCCGCCGCGCTTAAAGGAGCCCTTGTATCGGGTTTACGAGATGCGGCTCCGGCAAGGATTGGCCGCATCGAAGTCTGCGCTGCCGCGTCACATCGCCGTGTTGTGTGACGGCAACCGGCGCTGGGCGCGCGACGCGGGCTACGACGACGTCAGCTACGGCTACCGGATGGGCGCGGCCAAGATCGCCGAGATGTTGCGTTGGTGCCAGGAGGCCGGCATCGAAATGGCCACTGTCTATTTGCTTTCCACCGAAAACCTGCGCCGCGATCCGACGGAGTTGGGCGCGCTGATCGAGATCATCACCGATGTCGTCGAGGAGATCTGCGCGCCGGCCAACGGCTGGAGCGTGCGCACGGTCGGGGACCTGGAGCTGATCGGCGAAGAGCCCGCGCAACGGGTACGGGGTGCGGTCGAGGGCACTGCGGCCAGCGGTAACGGCAGCTTTCACGTCAACGTCGCGGTCGGGTACGGCGGCCGCCAGGAAATCGCCGAGGCCGTGCGCGGGCTGCTCGGCAAGCAACTCGCCAACGGAGCCAGCGGCGAGGAGCTCATCGAAGCCGTCACCGTCGACGCGATCTCGGAAAACCTTTACACCTCAGGGCAACCCGATCCGGACCTGGTGATCCGGACCTCGGGGGAGCAGCGGCTGTCCGGTTTCCTGCTGTGGCAGAGCGCCTATTCGGAGATGTGGTTCACCGAAGCGCACTGGCCCGCCTTCCGCCGGGTCGACTTCCTGCGCGCGCTGCGTGATTACAGCTTGCGGCATCGTCGGTACGGCGGCTGAGCCTTCTGATGGCGATCGCAAGCGCGGCGGAGCCGGGTGCAGCGGGTCGCCTCCGACAGCCCAGCCGCCGTGCCACACTGAGAAGATGGCTGCGCTTTCGGCGTTGGTGTTCTCGCTGAGTTGGTGGCTGGGGCTGTATCTGTTGGCCCGCAATCCGCGCAAGCCGGTGCTGGCGTTCTCCGCGGTGGGTCTGTGCAGTTTCGCGACGGCGGTGGCGTTGGACGCGGTGCGGTTGGTGACACATTCCGCGCTGCTCAGCCACGTCGAGATCTATCTGGTCGCGGTCCCTGGAGTGGCCTGGTTCGCGGTGCTGGTCGAGCTGGCCCGCCCGGGTGACTCCGAGCGGTCCCGGACCGGCGAGGCGCTGCTGGTCAGCGTGGTCGCCGCGCTGACGCTGCTCGGCGCCACGCTGGCCGGGCACGTCGACGGGCCGCTGCGACTCGGTCACGTGGTGATGTGCGCGGTGATCTCGTTGTCCACGCTGGCAGCGATGATCGCGGCCCTGCGACGCCGGACGCACAAGATCCCGGTGGTCGGGCTGATCGTCACCGCGACGATGTTCTTCGCGTTGGCCAACGCCATCCTGATCATTCCGCTGGGCGTCGTACCCAGCTGGCTGGCTTTGGCGTCGACGGGCTGCGACGTGTTCTGCCTGGGCGTGGCGGTGGCGCTGTGGGACGCCTTCGACGAGGGTCAGGCGCTGCGGGCCGACATGCTGCGCTCGTTCACCGGCACCGGCACCGTGGTCGCGCTGATCGGCGGCCAGATGCTGATCGCGATCGAATTGACCCGCCGGCAGAGCACCGCGCAGATCGCGTTGACCGTTGTGTTGTTCACCAGTCTGGCCATCGCAGCGTCGGTGCAGGTGCTGGCCGACCCGCTGGCCGGTCTGCTCGACCGGCTGGTGTTCTCGCGGGCGCCGTTGCTGCGCGCCGATCGAGAAACGTTGCGGCGCACCCAGTCCGCGCTGCCGCTGCGGCTGGCCGATCCCCTCGACGGCGTCGACGACGACACGTTCGCCCGGCTGACCCGCCGCGCGCTGGGTCACTACGGCGACCTGTCCAAGCTGGTCGCCAACCCGCTGACGGCGCTGCCCGCGATCGACGAGCGGTTGGCCGCCCGCGGCGCGCCGGACCAGCCGCTGGAGCGCGCCATCGAACTCAAGGCGCTGCTGGCCGAGCGGATCGCGGCGCTCAAACCCCGCGACGGCGGCGATTTCGGGACCAGCGAGCAGTGGCGTCACTACAACTCGCTGTACTTTCCCTACGTCGCGGGCGTGCGCGCCTACGCCCAGAACGCCACCGCCGCGGGCCTGGACCCGACCGCTCGGCAGGCGTGGCAATGGCTGGTCACCGACGTGCCGCAACGCTCGCTGCACAACTGGCAGAACGCCGCCGCGAAGCTGATCGCCGCCGATCTTCGCGGCCGGGTGTCCGTCTCCAGCTAGCCGCTGCGCCTGGTTAGCCAGGCTAGGCATGGAATACGTGGTCCAGATCACGCAGTTGACCTGCACATGGCAGTGCCTGGCAGTGCCATGCGTCGATCTGGCAGCTCCTGAACAGGATGCTCAGAGGTGTTCGACCCATATTGCAAGGAGTCCTGACATGACCGCTGTTACTCCACTGACCATCCGGCCCTTCGACGACTCGACCGACTCCTTGTTGCGGTTCGCCATGCGACTCGACGCAACGCTGAGCGGCGCGATCGGCCTCCTCATCGCCTTGATGGCCGACTCGCTTTCCTCGCTGACCGGCCTGAGTTCCGCCGCCGAATTCAGCGGCGGCGCTCTGCTGGTGCTCGGCGGCTTGGCGGTGTACGGCCTGGCCGCGGCACCCGATCTGCGCCGCGTCGGAGTCGGCCTCATCGTCGGCAATGTCGTCTTGACGGTGGCGACGCTCGTCGTCGTAGCCGCGGGCGTGTTGCCGCTGACCGAAGCCGGCGTCGCCGCGACGCTGGCCATCGGCGGCTGCTTCGCGCTGATGGGTTACCTGCAATACCTCGGAGTGCGCCGCCTGCCGGCGTGACTCCCGTCCCGCCGGTGCGGGGCGCCGCCGTCAGAGGTTGCGGTGAGCGTCCCCGCATCGGCCTGTGCCCGCCGAACGTCGGGTTGTTGGGATGAAACCGCAGTTTTCTCCTAACAACTCGACGTTCGCGCTATTGGGTTACAGCTTGCGCAGCCGTAGCCGGTTGATCGAATGGTCGGCGTCCTTGCGCAGCACCAGGGTGGCGCGCGGCCGGGTGGGCAGGATGTTCTCGATCAGGTTGGGCCGGTTGATCGAACGCCAGATCTCGCGGGCGGCGATCTCGGCCTGCTGGTCGCTTAGCCCCGCGTAGTGGTGGAAGTGCGACGCGGGGTTGGCGAACGCCGTCGAGCGCATCGCCAGGAACCGGGAGATGTACCACTGCTCGATGTCTTCGATCCGCCCGTCCACGTACAGCGAGAAGTCGAACAGGTCCGACACCATCAGCGTCGGCCCGGTCTGCAGCACGTTGAGGCCTTCGAGGATCAGGATGTCGGGATGGCGCACCACCTGCTTGGCGTCCGGCACCCGGTCGTAGTGCAGGTGTGAGTAGACCGGCGCGCACACGTAGTCCGAGCCCGATTTCACCGAGGTGACGAACCGCATCAGCGCACGCCGGTCGTAGCTCTCCGGAAAGCCTTTGCGGTGCATCAGGTTTCGCCGCTCCAGCTCGGCGTTGGGGTAGAGGAACCCGTCGGTGGTCACCAGGTCGACGCGCGGGTGGTGGTCCCATCTGGCCAGCAGCGCCTGCAGCACACGGGCGGTTGTCGACTTTCCGACCGCCACGCTGCCGGCCACTCCGATGATGAACGGCACCGGCCGGTCGGGAGCCTGCTGTGGCTCGCCGAGGAACTCGGCGGTCGCGGAGAACAGTCCTTGGCGGGCTGCGACCTGGAGGTGCAGGAGCCGTGCCAGCGGCAGGTAGACCTCTTCGACCTCGCGCAGGTTCACCTGCTCGCCGATACCGCGCAGGCCGACGACTTCTTCTTCGGTCAGCGGCTGCGGCGTCGACATACGGAGCGCGCGCCACTGACGTCGATCGAACTCCACGTAGGGGCTCGGCTCGCTGGGCCGCGGCATGCCAGTCAGTCTTGCAGCCTTTGCTGGGTGATGGGCTGTTGGGTGGGGCGGGAGCGGGGCAAATAGACCTGCGCGGCGACGATGCGGCCGCGCAGCGGCGGAGGTGGAGCCGGGCAAATAGACTCAGACGGCGTGGACCCTGATGCGCTGATCCGCGAGTACCTGCTACTCGGTTTGCGTTTCGACCGGATCGAGTCGGGCTACGTCGACGCCTTCACCGGCGATCCCGCATTACGTCAGAGGGTGGCGGCCGAGCCCGCACCCGACCCGGCGGATCTGGTCCGGCAAGCCGGCCGGCTGATCGCCGCCTTGCCGGACGTGCCCCGGCGCAACGGCTTTGACGAGCAGCGTGCCGACT
This sequence comes from uncultured Actinomycetota bacterium, assembly GCA_963762535.1. Classification (GTDB taxonomy): domain Bacteria; phylum Actinomycetota; class Actinomycetes; order Mycobacteriales; family Mycobacteriaceae; genus Mycobacterium. The sequence goes on along the minus strand of CAVXKX010000012.1, from coordinate 197,542 downwards.
ACGTGGGAGCTCACCTGCGTGCGCTGGAATGCGCGGCCCGCAAGTTCGCCGGCGAAGACATCGGGTTCGTCGACGAAGTCCACGCCTACTTCGACGTGCACATCAGCAAGGGCGACACCGACACCTACCGCCAGGCGCACGCCCGCCTCGACGAGGCGCTGGGTGGCACTGGCCCGCTGGCCGACCGGATGGAAGCGCACCGCGCCGGCGAGGAAATCCCGCCCGAGCGGTTGGCGGCCTGCATCGAGGCGTTCTCCAGCGCGCTGCGGGACCGGGTCCGCGCCGAATATCCGCTGCCCGACACCGAGACCGTCGAGTACCAGGTGGTGACCGACAAGCCGTGGTCGGGCTTCAACTACTACCTGGGCGACTATCGCTCGACGGTGGCCGTCAACGCCGACCTCAAACAACTGATGTCCAACCTGCCCCGACTGGTGGCCCACGAGTCCTACCCCGGTCACCACACCGAGCACTGCCGCAAAGAGGCCGGCTTGGTCAACCGCAAAGGTCAGGTCGAGCAGACCATCTTCCTGGTCAACACCCCGCAGTGCCTGATGGCCGAGGGCCTGGCCGACCTGGCGCTGTATGCGGTGATCGGCTCGGGCTGGGGGAGTTGGGCAGGCGAGATCTACGCCGACCTCGGGCTGCGCTTCGACGGCGAGCGGGCCGAAGCGGTGTCTGAGGCGGCTGCGGCGCTGGCCGGTGTGCGTCAGGACGCGGCACTTGATGCTGCACGACGAGCACCGCGACGCCGACGAGGTCGCGGAGTTTCTGCGACGCTGGCTGCTGGTCAATGACACCCGGGCACGGCAGATGCTGCGGTTTCTGTCGTCGCCGCTGTGGCGCGCGTACACCAGCACCTACGTCGAGGGATACCGGCTGCTGCGCGCCTGGCTGGACGACCGCCCCGCCGGGATGGGGGTTGTCGAACGGTTCGGCCGGTTGCTCGACGAGCCGCTGATCCCGTCGACGATTCAGAGCGCGTAGCGCGATGAGGAGGAGGGCGGGAAAGTCGGTCGGGCCCGTCCGACGATTCAGAGCGCGTGAAGTCCGCCGAGCGTGTACTGGCCGCGAAATACGACTGAGATTTTCGCAGTGGTTGCACGCTCGGCGCTCGGCTGTGCTGCCGACCGGCTCAGGTGACAGGCCTGCTCGATAGACTGGCCCCCGTGACTGCCACACCCGACGCCCGCATTGGTTCCGTTATGTCCGCATCGCTGGCCGATGTCGATCCCGACATCGCCGAGCTGCTGGGCAAAGAACTCGGCCGTCAGCGCGACACGCTGGAGATGATCGCCTCGGAGAACTTCGTCCCGCGCGCGGTGCTGCAGGCCCAGGGCAGTGTGCTGACCAACAAATACGCCGAGGGCCTGCCCGGGCGCCGCTACTACGGCGGTTGCGAGTACGTCGACGTGGTGGAGAACATCGCCCGCGACCGGGCCAAAGCGCTGTTCGGCGCCGACTTCGCCAACGTCCAACCGCACTCGGGTGCTCAGGCGAATGCCGCGGTGCTGCATGCGCTGATGTCTCCGGGGGAGCGGCTGCTGGGTCTCGACCTGGCCAACGGCGGCCACCTCACGCACGGCATGAAGCTGAACTTCTCCGGCAAGCTCTACGAGAACGCCTTCTACGGCGTCGACGCCACCACCCACGTGATCGACATGGACGCGGTCCGCGCCCGGGCTCTGGAATTCCGTCCCAAGGTGATCGTGGCGGGCTGGTCGGCCTACCCGCGGATCCTCGACTTCGCCGCCTTCAGGTCGATCGCCGACGAGGTCGACGCCAAGCTGTGGGTGGACATGGCGCACTTCGCCGGTCTGGTCGCTGCCGGTCTGCACCCGTCGCCGGTGCCGCACGCCGACATCGTGTCGACCACAGTGCACAAGACGCTGGGGGGCCCGCGGTCCGGACTGGTCATGGGCAAGCAGGAGTACGCCAAGTCGGTCAACTCCGCGGTGTTCCCCGGCCAGCAGGGTGGCCCGCTGATGCACGTGATCGCCGCCAAGGCGGTCGCACTGAAGATCGCAGGCACTCCGGAATTCGCCGACCGGCAGCAGCGCACCCTGTCCGGCGCCCGGATCATCGCCGAACGCCTGCTGGCGCCGGACGTCGCCAAGGCCGGCGTCTCGGTGGTCAGCCGCGGCACCGATGTCCACTTGGTGCTGGTCGACCTGCGCGACTCGCCGCTGGACGGCCAGGCCGCCGAGGATCTGCTGCACGAGGTCGGCATCACCGTCAACCGCAACGCCGTCCCCAACGACCCACGGCCGCCGATGGTGACGTCGGGTCTGCGGGTCGGTACCCCGGCGTTGGCCACCCGCGGCTTCGGCGACGCCGAGTTCAGCGAGGTTGCCGACATCATCGCCACCGCTCTGGCGGCCGGCAGCGCGGCTGACGTGACCGCCCTGCGCGACCGGGTCACCCGCCTGGCCAGGCAATTCCCGCTGTACGACGGCCTGGAGGACTGGTCGCTGGTGTAGGCCACGCGGCGATTTTACGAAAACTGTGTATGCGGGTTACGGTTACTTTTATGGCAGTCAAACCCGTTGCTGACGCACTGATGCTCGAGCTCGATCCGGTGGTCGGTGAGAACCTCGACCGTCACATCGGTACCGAGCAAATCTGGTACGCGCACGATTTCGTGCCGTTCGATCAGGGCGAGAACTTCGCCTTCCTCGGCGGTCGGGACTGGGACCCGTCGCAGGTGACGTTGCCGAAAGCCATCACCGACGCGTGCGAGATCCTGCTGATCACCAAGGACAACTTGGCCGGCTATCACCGCGAATTCGTCGAGCACTTCATCCTCGAACTCAACTGGGCATCAGTGGATCGGCCGCTGGACCGCCGAGGAGCACCTGCACGCGATCGCGCTGCGCGAGTACTTCGTGGTGACCCGCGAGATTGATCCGACCGCCAACGAGGAGGTCCGCTTCGAGCACGTGTCGTCGAAGGGGTACCGCGCCGATCATTTCTCCAAGATCGAGACGCTGGTGTTCATGACCCTGTTCGAGGCCTCCAGCGCAGTGTTCTGCAACAACCTGGCGGCGCAGATCGAGGAGCCGGTGCTGGCCGGCTTGATCACCCACATCGCCCGCGACGAGGTGCGGCACGAGGAATTCTTCGCCAACCTGGTCGCCCACCTTTTGACCTACAGCCGCGACGAGACGATCGCCGCCATTGCCGCGCGCGCCGCCGAGATCGACGTCATCGGCGCCGACATCGACGCCTACGCCGACAAGGTGCGAATCGTCGCTGAGGCAGGCATTTTCGGCCGTGACCAACTGCGCAAGGTCATCTCCGACCGGATCACCGCCTGGGGAGTGGCCGACGAGCCCGCTCTGCGGCAGTTCGTCATCAGCTAGCGACCCGTCGGCGGGGTTTGTCTGCGCCGCTCCTCTCCAGAGCTGCGCTCTGCATCGTCGTCGGCGGTTGTCTGCGCCGCTCCTCCTCAGAGCTGCGCTCTGCATCGTCGTCGGCGCGCCTGCGCGGCGCGCATGCGCCAACGGGGGTACCGTCGCTGTCGATGGCTAGCGACATGCTCTGCTATCCGGGCGGCGCCTCTCGACTCAACCTCGAAAGGACCGCCGGCCCCGGTCCTTACGCCGCGGCCCCCGCCGAATCGTCCGTGCGGGCCGCACGGGCATCGAGCCCGGTGAGAACGCCTCGCGCGCATGGGTGGCGGTGGGGCCACCACCCGCATGCGGCAGCGATCCGGGCGATGAGCTTCCAGGAGCGCTCGTGACTGATTCCCCAGCGGTTTCACAGGACGCCATCCGGACCTACGTGTTGGACACGTCGGTCCTGCTGTCCGATCCGTGGGCCTGCTCCCGTTTCGCCGAGCACGAAGTGGTCGTCCCGCTGGTTGTGATCAGCGAGCTGGAGGCCAAGCGCCACCACCACGAGCTGGGCTGGTTCGCCCGCCAGGCGTTGCGCTTGTTCGACGATCTCCGCATCGAGCACGGGCGGCTCGACCAGCCCATTCCGGTTGGCACACAAGGCGGTACGCTGCACGTCGAGCTCAACCACAGCGACCCGGCCGTGCTGCCGGCCGGCTTCCGCACCGACACCAACGACTCCCGCATCCTGTGCTGCGCGGCCAATCTCGCCGCCGAGGGCAAACGAGTCACGTTGGTCAGCAAGGACATTCCGCTACGCGTCAAAGCGGGTGCGGTGGGCCTGGCCGCCGACGAGTACCACGCGCAAGACGTCGTGGTGTCCGGCTGGACCGGCATGACGGAGCTGGAAACCAGCGCCGATGACATCGACACGTTGTTCGCCGACGGCGAAGTAGACCTGGAAGCCGCGCGAGACCTGCCGTGCCACACCGGTATTCGGCTGCTCGCCGGAAGCTCGCATGCGCTTGGCCGGGTGAACGCACAAAAAAGGGTCCAACTGGTCCGCGGCGACCGCGAGGTGTTCGGGCTGCGTGGCCGCTCCGCCGAACAGCGGGTAGCCCTGGATCTGCTGCTCGACGAGTCGGTGGGCATCGTGTCGCTGGGCGGTAAGGCGGGCACCGGCAAGTCGGCGCTGGCGCTGTGCGCGGGCCTGGAGGCCGTGCTGGAGCGGCGCACCCAGCGCAAGGTCGTGGTGTTCCGCCCGCTGTACGCGGTCGGTGGCCAGGAGTTGGGTTACCTGCCCGGCAGCGAGAGCGAAAAGATGGGACCGTGGGCGCAGGCCGTCTTCGACACCCTGGAAGGACTGGCCAGCCCCGCGGTACTCGAAGAAGTGCTGTCCCGCGGCATGCTCGAGGTGCTGCCGCTGACCCACATCCGCGGGTCGCTCGCTGCACGACTCCTTCGTGATCGTCGACGAGGCGCAGTCGCTGGAACGCAACGTGCTGCTGACGGTGCTGTCGCGGCTGGGCGCGGGATCACGCGTGGTGCTGACCCACGACGTCGCTCAGCGCGACAACCTCCGGGTCGGCCGCCACGACGGCGTCGCGGCCGTGGTGGAAAAGCTCAAGGGGCACCCGCTGTTCGCGCACATCACCCTGCTGCGCAGCGAGCGGTCGCCGATCGCGGCACTGGTCACCGAGATGCTCGAAGAGATCAGCGGCGCACCGCTGTAAACGCCGTCGCGGGTAAGGTTTGCCCGTGCCGAAACGACCCGACAACCAGAAGTGGCGGTACCTGCGTACCGTCGCGGCGGTCGCGGCAGCCGCGGTTATCGTGGCGATCGGTGCGTTCACCGGGCACGTCAGGTTCGCCCGCGCCAACGATGTCGTGGACTGCGCGCAGGTCAAATGTGTGGCGCTGACTTTCGACGACGGCCCGACGCCGTACACCGACCGGCTGCTGGGCATCTTGAAGGCCAACAACGCCAAGGCGACCTTCTTCGAGATCGGCAACAAGGTGGCGGCCAACCCGGCCGGCGCCAGGCGGGTGGTCGAGGCCGGCATGGAACTGGGTAGCCACACCTGGGAACACCCCAACATGACGACATTGCCGCCGGCCGACGTGCCGAGCCAGTTCTCCCGGGCTACCGACGCGATCGTCGCCGCCACCGGTGTGACGCCGACGCTGTGGCGGCCGCCGGGCGGCTTGACCGATCCGGCTGTCAACGAGCAGGCGGCCAAAGGCCGGGCAGGCCGGAATCCTGTGGGACGTCATCCCTTTCGACTGGATCAACGACTCGAACACCGCAGCGAGCAGAGTCCGTGTTGATGACCCAGATCAAACCCGGCTCGGTGGTGCTGTTACACGACACCTACTCCAGCACCGTCGACCTCGTCGAGCAGTTCATCCCGGTGCTCAAGGCCAACAACTACCACCTGGTCACGGTCAGCCAATTGCTCGGCCGGCGCGCCCCGGGCAGTGTCTACGGCTGCCGGGAGAACGGACCCCCGGCCAACGACCTGCACGACATCCCGGCCTCGGAGATCCCGTCGCTGCCCAACACGCCGTCGCCGCCACCGATGCCCAACTTCCCGATCACCGATGTGGGCGGCCAGAATTCGGGCGGACCGAACAACGGTAGCTAACTTCTGGGACACCGCGGCACGTAACTCGCTTCATCCAGTCGCGACTCCGTACTTGTCGCATATTTCGTCTATTTCGAGACCGCGTTCAGTTCTGTTCGGGCCTGGTCGATTTGGTCGTAGGCGTAGGTCGCCATGGCGGCGGTGGTCATCGTCTCACCCTTGCGGGCGAGCGATTCGTAGGTCTGGTCGCCGAGGACGTCGCGGAGGTGGGTGATCGCGGTGGTGATTTCGGGGACCGCCGACGCAGAGAAAGGACTGAGCGCGAACCCGGCGATGGTGGCCGCCGGTTCGTAGCGTCCGAGCCGGTCGAAAAGAGCGGCGAGGACGGCCAGCGGGGCGCGGATCGTCGTGGTGTCGCCCGAATTGTGGAAGTTGCGGATCGCCAGAGTGAGGTGATCGAACGCGGCCAGCGTGTCGCCGTGTTCGGCCTCAAGTTGGGCCAGATTGTTCGCCAGGACTGACGCGATGGTGCGGTTGCCGCTGTCTTGAGCGATCACCAGACCCCGGCCCAGGGCGTTAAGCGCCGCGACGGGATCCGCGTCACGGAAAGCCGACACCGTAGGCACTGAGCGCCAACGCGAGCAAGAACGGGTTGCCTGTTGCCTCCGCAGCCTCGATGAGGCCATCCGCGGCAATCCATCGCCTCCCCACCGGAACCGGCCACTGCAAGGGCGGCAACCAGCCATGCCCGGATGTGGACGTGGGTGTCGCGGCGGCGTGCGAGCTGGGCGCGGCACAACTCGGCGCACCGCTCGGGCTGCCCGATGACCAGGTATACAAGTCCAAGCACGGCTTCGATGCCGTACGGCAGCGCATCGCGGCTGCTGCCGAGAACGATCTGGCCGGCGTCGGCGTAGCCGACAGCCGCCTCGATCCGTCCGGTCGTGAAGCACTGCGACGCAATCACATACAGGAACGCCAGCCGGGGGTGGTCGACGGCGCGGGCGGGTTCGATCAGCTCTTCAGCCCAGGCTATCGGCTCAAGGGTTTGGACCAACAGTGCCGAGCAACCCCGCATACGTGGCGATGGTGGCGGCGGCATCCAGATCGCCGTGGTCGGCGGCCCACCGAAACGCGGTGCGCAGATTGGCCAGCTCGACGGTGAACCAGTCGTAGGCCTCACGCTGGCGGGGGCTGTCCCACAGGGCCATGATGTCGGCTTCCCGCCCGGCGAAGTACCGCGAGTGGGCGGCCCGAATTTCGGATGCTTCGCCACCGGCGACGAGTTGTTCCTCGGCGAACTGGCGGATCGTCTCCAGCATCGAAAACCGGGTCCGCCCCGAAGACCGGTCGGCGACCAGCAGCGACTTGCGCACCAGGGCATCGAGCAGATCCAGGGTGGCGAAGTCATCGATCGGAACCCATGCTACCGCGCAGGCACTTTCGAGGTCGAATCCCCCGGCGAACACCGAACACCGATCCAGCAGCGCCTTCTCCGCGTCCTCGAGGTGGTCGTAGGACCACGCCACCGCATGGCGCAGCGTTTGGTGGCGTGCCAGGCCGCGCCGCGAGCCGACCAGCAGCCGGAACCGCTGATCCAGACGATCACGCACCTCGCTGGCGGTCATCGACGCCATCCGCGAGGCCGCCAACTCGATGGCCAACGGGATGCCGTCGAGTCTGCGGCAGATTTCCACGACAGCGTCCGCCTCGCCGGGCTGGGCCAGCGAGAAGTCCGACACGACACTTTGGGCACGGTCGATGAAAAGGTTCACCGCGGCCGATTCGGTTCCCGGAGTTGACGTCGAGCGACGGGACACGCCATAACTGTTCTTCGCTGACCCCCAATCCTTCGCGGCTGGTCGCGAGAATCGTTACGGTCGCCGAGGCGGCGAGGATCGCCTCGACCAGATCCGCGACACTGTCGACAACGTGCTCGCAGTTGTCGAACACCAGCAGCCGGACTCTGCCCTCCAACGCGGAGGCCACCGACTCGGTCACTGTCTTGCCCGGTTGCTGGGTGATGCCCAACACCGCCGCGACGGCGTCGGGTATCGCCGCCGGGTCGGTGACTGCGGCCAGCTCGAAAAACCAGACCCCGTCGGGGAACTCATCGGCCAGCCGCGCCGCGACTTCCAGCGCCAGCCGGGTCTTGCCGACCCCACCCACCCCGGTCAACGTGACCAACCGATGAGCCTTCACCGCGGCGTGCAGCTCGGCGACCTCGGACTCGCGCCCGATGAAGCTCGTGGTCGCGGCCCGCAGGTTCCCCGGACTCGCATCCAGTGCCCGCAACGGCGGAAATCCGTGCTGCAGGCCCGCCGCTCGGACCTGAAATACCCCGACCGCGGTCGGCAGATCCCGCAACCGCCGCGGCCCCAAATCCACCAGATCAACGCCGCTGAGCAGACCCGCCGTCGAGTCGGCCAACAGGATCTGACCGCCATGCCCGGCGGCCATCACCCGCGCCGCGCGATTCAGCACCGCACCGAAGTAATCCCCACCCCGCAGCTCGGCTTCGCCGGTCGCCAGCCCCATCCGCACCGGCAACTCCAGCGCCCGCTGCGCAGCCACCGCGGCATCCACTGCTGATCGAGGCGAGGCGAACGCGGCGCACACCCCGTCACCGGTGTGCTTGAACAACCAGCCGCCGTGCGCCTCGATCGCCCCGCGCAACACCTCGTCATGGACGGCCAGCGCCACCCGCATGCCCTCGGCGTCGGCCTCCCACCGACGCGTCGAACCCTCTACGTCGGTGAACAGAAAGGTCACTAGACCCGAAGGCGGTTCCGCCGCGGACACCCGCACAGGATGTCACAAAAGGCGCACGTCAATCGGCCAATCGCGACCGACTTTCGAGACTCTCGTAACCCGCCTAGTTCCGAGACGGCGTTCAGTTTGTGCGGCCGGCCGCTACTGTCCCGGGAGCTCACCCGATGCGGCGAGGGCCAGCAGTTCGCCGCGGCCGATCTGGGTGACCAGGCTGGCACTGTCAAAGTAGATGCGCTCGTTGGTGATTCGTTCGCCGTCGAAGAAGAACACCGCGATGATCGGCACCCGGAACGCTTTGCCGGTGGGCGGCATGCCGTAGAACTCGCCGAGATTGGTTCCCAGCAAGTCGAACTCGGTGATCACCGCGTCGTCGGTGAAGTGGTACCGGACATTGTCGTGGCGCTGGTCGGGGAACGCGGTCCGGGTGGTCAGGTAATAGTTCATCACCTCGTCGTCGCCGTCGAAAACCTGCCCGGTGGCCATGATCTCGTAGCGTGGGTGCCCATTGAACGTGGCCAGGGTGCGATCGAACTCCTTGGTCACCTCGGTGTTCATGTGCTCTTCGATGAGCGCCAGGCGCCGTTGGCGGAGTCCGTCGTCGAGCATGGTTATTTCTCGTTGACCTTGGCCATCGCGAGCACGTCGAGACGGCGGTCGAGTTCTTCTTCGGACAGCTTGTCGCCGATCAGGCCGCGGTCGATGACCGTCTGCCGAATCGTCTTGCGCTCCTTGAGTGCTTGCTTGGCCACCGCGGCGGCCTCGTCATAGCCGATCGCCGAGTTCAGCGGTGTGACGATCGACGGCGACGACTCGGCCAACTCGCGAAGGCGTTCTTCGTTGGCCTTCAGTCCGCTGATACAGCGCTCGGCGAACAGTGTTGACACATTGGTCAGCAGCTTGAACGACTCGAGGATGTTGCGGGCCATCATCGGGATGTAGACGTTCAGCTCGAACGCGCCCGAAAGCCCGCCGACCGCGACGGCCGCATCGTTGCCGATCACCTGAGCGGCGACCTGGGTAACGGCTTCGGGCAGAACGGGATTGACCTTGCCCGGCATGATCGAGCTGCCCGGCTGCAGGTCCGGCAGCTGGATTTCGGCTAGGCCGGTCAGCGGGCCTGAACCCATCCAGCGCACGTCATTGGCGATCTTGGTCAGCGACACCGCGATGGTGCGCAGCGCGCCGGACGCCTCGACCAGCCCGTCGCGTGATGCCTGGGCCTCGAAAGAGTTTGTCGCGGTGCGTAATTCGTCCAAGCCGGTTTCAGTGACGAGCACGTGCACGACCTTGGCGCCGAACCCGTCGGGGGCGTTGAGGCCGGTGCCGACGGCGGTGCCGCCGATCGCCAGCTCGCCGAGGCGGGGCAGCGTCGCCTTGACTCGTTCGATGCCGGCCTCGATCTGGCGGGCGTATCCGGAGAACTCCTGGCCCAGCGTCACCGGGACGGCGTCCATCAGGTGGGTGCGGCCGGACTTGACCACGGTGTGCCATTCGCGGGCCTTGCCGTCCAGCGCTGCGTGCAGCACCTGCAGCGCCGGAATCAGATGGCGCACAGCGGCTTCGGTGGCCGCGATGTGGGTGGCGGTGGGAAAGGTGTCGTTGGACGACTGCGACATGTTGACGTCGTCATTGGGGTGTACGGTCACACCGTTGGCAGCGGCGATACTGGCGATCACCTCGTTGGTGTTCATGTTGGAGCTGGTGCCCGAACCGGTCTGGAAGACGTCAATGGGGAACTGGTCGTCGTGCTTACCGTCGGCGATCTCGGCGGCCGCGGCGATGATCGCGTCGGCCTTGTCGGCTGCCAGCAGCCCGAGGTCTTTGTTGACTTGCGCGCACGCACCCTTCAGCAGGCCGAGCGCCCGGATCTGGGTGCGCTCCAGGCCGCGTCCGGAGATCGGAAAGTTCTCGACGGCGCGCTGAGTCTGGGCTCGCCACAACGCCTTTGCGGGCACCTGGACCTCGCCCATGCTGTCGCGTTCAATGCGGTATTCGGTGTCGTCCGCCATGGGGCAACGTTCCTAACTGACTAGTGGTTACGGCAAGGGGTATGCGGCGTTGCTGTCGCCGGTGAAGTCGATCGCGGAGTACTCGTTGAGCTTGGCCAGCCGGTGGAAGCCCTCGACCATCCGCAGTGTGCCGGACTTGGACCGCATCACGATCGACTGGGTTGTGCAGCCGCCAGGCTCGTAGCGCACTCCCTTGAGCAGGTCGCCGTCGGTGACGCCGGTGGCGCAGAAGAAGACGTTCTCGCCGGACACCAGGTCCCGAACTGTCAGCACAGCGTCGAGGTCGTAGCCGGCATCGAGTGCCTTCTGCCGTTCGGCGTCGTCGGTTGGTGCCAGTTGCGCCTGCAGTTCACCGCCCATGCAGCGGATCGCCGCGGCGGCGATGATGCCCTCCGGGGTACCGCCGATACCGGCCAGCATGTCGGTGCCGGAGCCGGGACGGCATGCCGAAATCGCGCCGGCCACGTCGCCGTCGGTGATCAGCCGGATCCGGGCTCCGGTGCTGCGCACGTCGTGGATCAGCTGGGCGTGGCGGGGGCGGTCCAGGATGCAGACCGTCATGTCGGGCACCGACAGGCCCTTGACCTTGGCGACCGCGCGGATGTTGTCGGCGATCGGTGCGGTGATGTCCAGGATGTGCGCGGCGTCGGGTCCCACGGCGATCTTGTTCATGTAGAACACCGCCGACGGGTCGAACATCGCGCCGCGGTCGGCCACCGCGAGCACCGAGATCGCGTTGGGCATGCCTTTGCTCATCAGCGTGGTGCCGTCGACTGGGTCGACGGCGAAGTCGCATTCCGGGCCGTCACCGTTGCCGACGTGCTCGCCGTTGTACAGCATCGGCGCGTGGTCCTTCTCGCCCTCGCCGATCACCACGACGCCGCGCATCGACACGGAGTTCACCAGTTGACGGATCGCGTCGACGGCTGCTGCGTCGCCACCTTCTTTGTCCCCGCGGCCCACCCAGCGACCGGCGGCCATGGCGCCTGCCTCGGTGACCCGGACGAGCTCGAGAGCGAGGTTGCGGTCCGGTGCTTCACGACGAGAGCCTGCTGTCATGGTTGCCGATTGTCCCAGAAGCGGGTTGCCGGTCGGGAGCTGGGATACTCGTGCTGTGACGTCGCAGCCCGAGCCCTCGGCCAAACCGGCCAAGCCCCGGTTGCTGCAGGACGGCCGGGACATGTTCTGGTCGATCGCCCCGCTGGTGGTGGCATGCATCGTCTTGGCCGGCGTGGTGGGGATGTGCTCGTTTTCCCCCAGCGGAACCAGTCGCGGGCCGGTGCCGGTCTACGACGCGGCCAGCGCCCTGAAGGCCGACGCGCTGACCCTCGGGTTCCCGGTCCGGCTGCCTCGTCTGCCCGCGGGCTGGCAGGCCAACTCCGGCGGCCGCGGCGGTATCGCTGACGGTCGGGCGGATCCATCGGGCAACCGCCTGCGGGCGGTCACCTCCATCGTCGGCTACCTCAGCCCGGGTGGGCAGTATCTGAGCCTGACCCAGAGCAATGCCGATGAGGACAAGCTGGTCGGCGCGATCCATCCGTCGATGTATCCCAGCGGCGCTGTCGATGTGAACGGCATCCGCTGGGTCACCTACCAAGGCGACGCAGGTGTCGAGCCGGTCTGGACGACGCGACTGGACAGCCCGGCCGGTCCGGCCCAGATCGGCATCACCGGTGCCGGCAACACCGACGAGTTTCGTACGCTGGCCGCGGCCACCCAATCGCAGCCGCCGCTGCCTGCGCAGCGACCGAAGTTGCCAACGAAAGGAAACTGAGGCATGAGCGCACCGGTAGCCGACCTCACCGGCTGGTCAGTGGCGCCCTTCACCGGCGGCGGGTACACCCACGACGTCTACCGCCGCGGGGAGGGACCCGGCGTGGTGCTGATCCCCGAGATCCCGGGCATCCACCCCGGCGTGCTGGGACTGGGCAACCACCTGGTGGACAACGGTTTCACAGTGGCGATCCCGTCCCTGTTCGGTGAGCCCGGCCGCGGCAAAGACCCCGGCTACGTCATTTCGACCGTCGCCCGGGCCTGTGTGGCAAGGGAATTCGCGGCGTTCGCCACCAACAAGCAACGGCCCGTGTCTGTTTTCCTGCGGGCACTTGCCCGCGACCTGAACAAGTCGACGCCGGGCAAGGGCGTCGGGGTGATCGGGCACTGCTTCACCGGTGGCTTCGCGCTGGCCGCCGCGGTCGACGACAGTGTGCTCGCGCCGGTGCTCAGCCAGCCGTCGGTGCCCTTCCCGCTGACCCCGCGACAGCGGCGCGATCCCGGGGTGAGCGATCTGGAGTTGAACGCGTTCAAAGACCGTGCCGACAACGAGGGATTGTGCGCGATCGGGTTGCGCTTCAGCGAGGACAGAGCGGTACCCGGCGAACGGTTCACAACGCTCAAGGATCGGCTGGGCGACGCATTCGAGGTGATCGAAATCGACTCAGGCCCAAACAATGAGCACGGATTCTCGAGGATGGCGCACTCGGTGCTGACCGACGAGGTGCGCGAGGTCGACGGCCAGCCGGCCTACGAGGCGCGCAAGCGTGTCGTGGAGTTCCTCAACGAGCGGCTGCGTTAGCCGCCTGCCGTTTGCGCTGATCGGCGATGAACCGAATCGACATGCGCTGCAACAGGTTCGGGGCCAGTCGAGCGAACACCCAGGATGCGTACGCCTGTCGCGGCTTGACCAGCAGTGCCTTGTTGCGGGCGATTGCTTTCAGGGTGTCGCGGGCCAGCCGGTCGGCGCTGTAGGCGTTCTTCATGCCCTGCCCGCGCAGGTAGTAGTCGCGACCGACGAAGCCGCCGACGGCGCCTTTGTCCAAGATCGGTGTCTCGACAGCGCCCGGGCACACCGCCAGCACTCCGACGCCGCGCGGGATGGCTTCTGAGCGCAGCGCCAGCGACAGCCCGACGATCGCGTGTTTGGTCATCACGTAACTGGTGATCTGGCCGCCCGGGGTCAGCCCGGCCATCGACGCGGTGTTCACGATGTGCCCGTGGCCTTGGCGCAGCATGACCGGGTAGGCGGCGGTCACGCCGTGCACGACACCGCGGATGTTGACGTCGATGATGGCGTTCCACTGGTCCAGGGTCAGCAGTTCGGTGTCGCCGCCCCAAGCGATTCCGGCGTTGTTGAACATCAGGTCGAGTCGACCGGCGCGGGCAACCAGGGCATCGACGGCGGCTGTGACCGCGGCCGGATCGGTCACGTCGAGGGTGGCCGATGTCGCCGTGCCCGGGCCCGAAACGCTTTCGGCGGTGTGGGCTGCGGCGGCGCCGTCGAGGTCGGTGCAGACCACGTCAGCGCCGGCGGCGACCAGCGCACGGCACAGTGCCGCTCCGATGCCCGAGCCCGCCCCGGTCACGATCGCCTGCTTCCCGGTGAAAGTCATTGCGCCGCAATCTTCATGACGTGGCTCATCAAGTCGGGGTAGCGCTTCATGTGGGCGCCGCCGTTGAGGTCGAGCACTTCCCCGGTCAGCCATGGCGCCTTGCACAGAAACAGCACGGCATCGGCGATGTCCTCGGGGGTGCCGGCCCGGCCCAGCGGGGTGTTCTCGACGTACTCGTCGACGACGCCGGGGATTTGGGCGGCCGGCTCGGTCAGCGGGGTGTGCACGAATCCGGGTGCGACCGCGTTGACCCGAATGCCTTGCGGCGCAAGCTCGAGCGCGGCGACTTGGGTCAGCATTGACAGGCCGGCTTTGGCTGCGCAGTAGGCGCTCATCGCCGCGGCGGGCTGGCGGCCGTTCAGCGAGCTGATCGACACCAGTGCCCCGCCGTCGCGCAGGTGCGGCGCGGCATGCTTGATTACCAGGAACGCTCCGGTGAGGCAGACGTCGACGACCGAGCGGAAGTCCTCGGCGGGCAGTTCGGTGATCAGCCCGAGCGTGCTGTACCCCGCGGTGTTGACCACGACGTCGAGCGAACCGGCGGCGTCGAACAGCGCGCGCACCGAATCCTCGTCGGTGACCTCCACCGTCGCGGCGCTGTGCGGATCGCCGAGTTCGGTTGCGACGCAACGAGCCCCGTCACCGTTGCGGTCGGCGACGATCACCCGGCAGCCGGCATCGTCCGTCGTTGGCCAATGCCTTTGCCACTGCCTTGCCGATGCCCGAGGCGCCGCCGACGACGACAGCGGTGCGTTGAGTCATTCGTGGCCTCCGTCGGGTCGTGGGTCACTCCATTTGGCGGTGATCACGCGCCACGGATCGGCGAAGCGGCCCGGGTAGCGGTGATACGGCGAGCGGCGTTTGAGCAGAGCATGGGCCAGCGGAGCGCCCAGCCGCGCGGGGTGGCGGCGCCACCCCATTCGCTCGGCGGTCTCGGCGAGTAGCTGTGGCCACGAAACTCGTTGGAAATTCAGCGCTTCCGCCGATCGTGTGGTGTCCATCCAGTCGGTGCCGAACCAGTCGGCGTCGCTGTCCGGGTTACCCTTGCGCCCGGTGGGTATTCCGCCGACCAAACCCATCGCGGCCGCGGTCGACGGGGCGATATCGCCCTGGACCAACCGGTGCGACTCGTCGCCGCCGATCAACAGCGTCTCGCCGATCACCGGCGCGGTCGTCGCGGCGACGAAGGCGTGCGCGACATCGCGCACGTCGACTGTCTGGATCCGGCCGTCGATGGGCAGCGACGCCTCGAAATAGATGGTGTCCAGGTCGAGGTTGAGGCGCGGCTCGGCGGTCAGCACACCGCCCAGCCGCAGCACCACCCAGTCCAGCCCCGATGCGCGCACCAGCTTCTCGGCCTCCACCTTATGGGCGCCGTAGACGTCCGAGGGCCGCAGCGGGGTGTCGGCGGTGAGCACGTCGCTGATGCGATGCGGGTTGCGGGCGCCGTAGGCCGCGACGCTGGAGGCCTGGACAAACCGTGGCGGTGCCGGCTGCGCGGCGGCGGCGTCGACGAGATATCCCGTCGCGTCGACGTTGACCCGACGGGCCAGCTCCGGCCGGGCGTAGCAGACCGGCGGAATGATCGCCGCCAGATGAATGATCGCCGACGGCGACACTTCGCGCAGCAGCTCGGCGACTGCATCCGGATCGGTCAGGTCGGCCCACCGCACCGCGGTGGACGGCATCCGGTCGGCCACCTTGCGATTGGCCGGCAGATCAAGGTCGGTGGCGACGACGTGACGACCGTCGACCATCAGCTGTCGCACGGTTTCCGAGCCGACCAGTCCGAACGCCCCTGTCACCAGCACTGTTTCGGCGATCATCGGCGCCGCTCCTTCGCATCGCTTCGCACTGCATCGTTGCCGGAGCGCATCGGCCTTCTCGCCAACGAGAACGTGTTCTCACGTATCTTGCCGCGCCGGTGCGATCGATCACCGCGTTACTCGAGAATCAATTGCCGGCGGCACCCGGGTTGCCCGTATCCGGAAGCCGTTAACGCTCCCGGATCAGATGCACCGCGGCGCTGGCGGCGGTGAGATACCGCGAGTCTGGACGCAGAGCATGCTCACGCATGGCCGCCTCGCAGACTTTGATCGCATGCTCGTCGCCGATGTCAACCGCTTCTGCCGCCAGCGAGGTGAAGTTGAGCCCGGTGTCGGACTCCGCGGGTTCTTCGTTGCCCGATGTCGGCCGGCCGCCAAATGCAGCGAAGAATTGCCGATTGACCTCCGCGATCGTGTCGAACGACTCTGCATGTAGTTGTTCCGGTATTTCAGCCAAGGCCAACCGCATCGCCGCCGGCGCAGTAATGGTGTGAATCAACGGGATTGGGAAAGACGGCATCATGGCGGCGTAGTGGCCTGCGTATTCGGCAGTCAACTCGCTGAGCGCAGTATCGACCGCCGCGGCATCGAGATCACGGCTTCGGCGAGGATCGGTGACTAGTGGCGTGAACACCGTCGCCCAGAATCCCAGGCCGCGGGCGAGCTCGTCGATCTGCAGATCACTCGGCCGCGCAGCCTCGCGCAGCGATCGCACCGCGTGTGCGGTGCGGATCAGACCATGGCTGAGCGACCCGACGCAACCCGGCAGCAACCTCGGCCACCAGGTGCGAAGTACTTCGCGCCACGAGGTCCCGGCCAGTTCGCAGCGGAACAATTGAACCCAATCGCCGCCGCGATCGCGATCTCCGGAGTCGCGGATGTATTTGAACCTGCAGTTGCGCCCGGCTGCGAACCGGCGTCGCCGCTATATCCGATATCTGGACTCTGCGTGCCGCGCTGTGGTCGATCCCGATATTGGCTCTGCTCACCTTCATCACCGGAATAGGTCTGTTGGCCGACAGGGGTAACGGCGGCCCGTGGGTGGGCGCTGGAGTGCTGTCCACATTGATGATCGCGCTCGCTTCAGGGTGGCTCCGCCAGTGGCTGCGACGTCGCGCCGCGGGTCGGACAGGAGTACTGGCGGCGATTCAATGGGGCGTGCCCGCCACGACTCTGGCCGCGGCGTTCCTCATGGCCGACCGGCCGCAGAACCTTGCGGTCGCGGTCGCCCCGGTCGTCGTTGCTACGTCGGTAGCCGCCGTCGCCTACCGCGGTGCGCTCCGCCGCGCGACAACCTAACCCGCGACGCCCCACCACCGACTATTGACCGACGCCGCGAGAAGCCTATTCGTTACACGGGGACGCGGAATATGCCGCTATTCGGCGGTGGCGGGTGCGACTACGGCCACCGGTGCGGGATCGGCCGCGGCTTTCATCTGGGCGAACAGCTCGGTGTAGTACGGCAGGCAGTCGTTCATCGCCTGTTCGGTGGTGAACAGCGGCCGGTAGCCCAGATCGCGGGTGGCCTTGGCGACCGAGAAGTAGTTGTCCAGGTAAAGCCGCTCGACGGCCAGCGGCTCCAGCGGCGGCTGGGGGAGGCCGAACCGAAAGTGCAGTCGCTGCCAAGCCAGCATCACCGCGCGCACCGCGGCGCCGGAGATCCGCAGCCGCGGCAGCCGCTCGCCACATGCCGCGATCACCGGACGAGTGAACTCGAACATGTTCACCGGGTCGTCGTCGTTGATGAAGTAGGCCTGGCCCGGGGCGGTCCCGCCGGGCACCAGGTGCTGGGCGGCCAGGATGAAACCGTGAATCAGGTTGTGCACGTAGGAGTTGTCCAGACGCGCGGCCTTGCGGCCGACCAGCACCTTGACATGCCCGGCCAGCACGCTTTCGAAGACCTTGCGGAACATCGTCTGATCGCCGCGCCCCCAGATCCCGCTCGGTCGAATCGCACAGGTCAACAGTCCGTCAATACCGTTCTGGGACAGCACAAATCGTTCGGCGACAACCTTCGTCTCGGTGTAGAGGTCGTTGAACCGGCTGGTGTAGGGCAACGTCTCGTCGCCGCCTGCGATGGGCTTGCCGCCCATCACCACGCTGTTGGACGAGGTGTAGACGAAGCGTTTGACGCCGGCGGCCTGTGCGGCGTGCACCAAGTTCTTGGTGCCCTCGACGTTGACCGCAAAGCTGCGCTGCCGGTACTCCTCGGTGACCGATGCACCGCCCATCAGCTCGATGAGCGCGGCGGTGTGGAAGATGGTGTCGACCCCGGCCACCGCGCCGGCGACGACGTCACGGTCGCAGATGTCGCCCTGAAGCACCTCCAGGCCGGGCTGGGCGGGCAGTGGCGACGGGGCCCGGTCGAAGGAGCGCACCGGACAACCCCGCTCGAGCAGAGTGGTCACCAGATTGGCGCCGACGAATCCCGAGCCGCCGGTGACCAGGACTCGGCCCAGCTGGGCGGTCGGCGGGGTTGCGGAGTTCCCTGACGAATCAGTCATGCCGACGAGGATAACTGAAACGTGTTCCAGTTTCGAACAAACGCCGCAGAATTGCTTGCTATGTCAAGAATCGTCGGGCTCGCCGGCGGCTAGTGCGTCGGCCACCCGCTTACGCGCTCCAGCTAAGTGCTCCTCGCAGCGTTTTGCCAGCTGCTCGCCTCTTTCCCACAGCTTCAGCGACGCATCGAGGTCCAGCCCGCCCTGTTCGAGCAGCCGAACCACCTCGATCAGCTCGTCGCGGCATTTTTCATAACCTAGGTGACTAATAGGCGTAACTTCGTCATTCGCCATCGGCTGGTCCCTCACTCGTCGCCGCGATCGCGCCATCGCCGACCCGTACCCGCAACCTGCTGCCCGCCGGAGCGTCACCGACGGACCGCAATACCGCCGTCGAGCCGTCGGCGCCGACCGTCTGCACCACCGCGTAGCCCCGCGCCAGGGTGGCCGCCGGACCCAGTGTCGCCAGCCGGGCCGACAAATGCCCGACCCGCTCGGATTGCACGTCGATCAGCCGGATGATGTCACGGCGAACCGCGGAGCGGGCCCGGGCGACCTCGTCGGCTCGCACCGCGAGTGCAGCCAGCGGTTCGGCCAGCACCGGCCGGCTGCGCAGCTGCGCGAGCACGCGTTCTTCACGTCCCACCCAGTTGCGTAGCGCCTGCGCGCTGCGCCGGCGCAGGTCGTCCAGCAGGCGCTGCTCGGCCGCGGTGTCAGGAACGATCTTCTTGGCGGCATCAGTGGGAGTGGCGGCGCGCAGGTCGGCGACCAGATCGCACAGCGGGTTGTCGGGCTCGTGGCCGACCGCGCTGACGACCGGCGTGTGGCATGCCGCGATCGCACGGCACAGCGTCTCGTCGGAAAACGGCAGCAGGTCTTCGACGCTGCCGCCGCCGCGGGCCAGCACGATGACGTCGATGTCGGGGTCGGAGTCCAATTCCCGCAACGCTGCGACGATCTGGGAAACCGCGGTCGGCCCCTGGACGGCGGTGTTTCGGACGGCGAAGCTGACCGCGGGCCATCGCGCAGCGGCGACAGTGGTCACGTCGTGCTCGGCGGCGCTGGCCCGGCCGGTGATCAGCCCGATCACCCTGGGCAGGAACGGGATTGGTCGCTTGAGCCGGGTGTCGAACAGGCCTTCGGCGGCCAGCAGTTGACGTAGCCGCTCGATGCGGGCCAGCAGCTCGCCGACACCGACGGCGCGGATCTCGCTGAGCCGCAAGGTAAGAGTGCCGCGGCCGGTGAAGAAGTTCGCCTTGCCGCAGACCACCACCTGCACGCCCTCGACGAGCTTGACCGGTGCATTGTCGACCAGCGCACGGGGAGCGGTCACGCTCAGCGACATGTCGGCGGCCGGATCGCGCAGCACCATGAAGACGGTTCGGGCGCCCGGTCGGATGTTGATCTGGGCGAGCTGACCTTCAACCCAGACCATGCCCAGCTTGTCGATCCAGGCCGCGATCCGCGTCGCGACCGCACGAACCGGAAAGGGGTTCTCGGCCGAATTGGCCGAATTTGCGTGAGCGCCCGCGCTGTTGGCGGTCACTTCGCCGTCGCGCGCGTGATCCTGTTGGCAAGCAGCGTCTGGAACGGGGCGCGGCCCTTGGTGGCCTCTTCGTAGGCCAGCAGAGCTTCGAGCTCGTCGACGTCGAGGGTTTGCAGTCTGGCCCGCAGCTGGGCCAGGGTCAGCTGCTCATAGTCCAGCTCGTCGACCACCGGCGGCGCCGAGGATGACTGCTTTGCCGATGAGGCGGAATTCCTGGTGGGAGACTCGGATGCGCCGGTCGCCGCGTCGGCGGAGGTGTACAGCGCGAACCGTCCTTCGGTGCGGCGCTCGAGGTTCCCGGGCGCCGGAAGCATCGGAGTCATCCGAGCCGTCGAGATCGTCGGGCAGATCCTCGTCGAACGTCGCCCACTCAGGCTGCTCGTCCTTTGGCGGGAAAATGTGCTCCAAAGTGGCATCGCCCTTGATCACCAATTCGGCGAGGTTCTGCTGGAACCGCATCACGACGTGTGCCGCGGTGCTGGCCAGCGTCATCGGGTACATCAGGATGGTTTTCGGCAGCCTGATCGTCTCTTCGACGGCCATCGTGGCCGCGCCAATCAGCAGCCGAACCCCATACGGTGCAGTAGCCATGCCGTCAAGCCTGCCTTAACCGGCGAACAACTCCAAGCTGAGCGCGCGAGTTGGCGGCCCAGTGTTGACGGAAAGTACCCTGGTTGCCATGCCGCCAACCGTGAACATGGGCCCACACATCGGGATGAGGGCCAGCGCCACGAGCTCGGTGGCTGAGCCGACGGGCAAGCGGGTGCTGCTGGCCGAACCGCGCGGGTATTGCGCCGGCGTGGATCGCGCCGTCGAAACCGTCGAGCGCGCCCTGGAAAAGCACGGCCCGCCCGTCTACGTCAGGCACGAGATTGTGCACAACCGCCACGTGGTGGAAACGCTGGCGAAGGCCGGAGCGGTGTTCGTCGAGGAGACCGACGAGGTTCCCGAAGGCGCGATCGTGGTCTTCTCCGCCCACGGCGTCGCGCCGACCGTGCACACCGACGCCGCCGAGCGCCAGCTCAAGGTCATCGACGCGACCTGCCCGCTGGTCACCAAGGTGCACAACGAGGCCAAGCGCTTCGCCCGCGACGACTACGACATCCTGCTGATCGGTCACGAGGGCCACGAGGAGGTCGTCGGCACTGCCGGCGAAGCACCCGAGCACGTGCAGCTGGTCGACGGTCCGGGTGCGGTGGACAGTGTGACGGTTCGCGACGAGGACAAAGTGATCTGGTTGTCGCAAACCACGCTTGTCCGTCGACGAGACGATGGAAACCGTGCAGCGGCTGCGGGCCCGCTTCCCGAAACTGCAGGACCCGCCCAGCGACGACATCTGCTACGCGACGCAGAACCGGCAGGTTGCGGTCAAAGCGATGGCGCCCGAATGCGAGCTGGTGATCGTCGTCGGCTCGCGCAACTCGTCGAACTCGGTGCGGTTGGTCGAGGTTGCCCTGGGTGCCGGGTCGTCGGCGTCGCATCTGGTCGACTACGCCGACGACATCGATCCGGCCTGGCTGGAGGGTGTCACCACGGTCGGTGTGACGTCGGGAGCGTCGGTGCCCGAGGTGCTGGTGCGCGGAGTCCTGGAGCGGTTGGCCGAGTACGGCTATGGCGTGGTTCAGCCGGTGACCACGGCCAACGAGACGCTGGTCTTTGCCCTACCTCGGGAGATCAGGCCGGCCCGGAAGGCCTAGGCCGCAGCTCTAGGCGTCGAACTCCCAGGAGTCGGCGGAAGGTTTGCGTGGTCGCCGCGGTGGCCCGTCGAGCGGCTCCTCGCCGCCGGCAGCTTTGCGATACCTGACCTGTGAGATCGGGTGATGCGTCGCGGTGGTGCCGTTGGGCGCCGGCCGGCGTCGCGGCGGGGGAGGCGGAGCGTCGAAGGGCTCGATCGGTTCGTACGGGTCGAACCGGCTGCTGCGGCTGGTCGGGCGAGCGCGACGGGCATGCGGATCACGGCGGATTTCCCGCGGCGGGCGGCCACGCAGGTCGGGATCGCGGGGCTGTCGACTGCCGGCGCGGCGGGGCGGCTCGGAATCGTCGAACTCGCGCGTCGGGCGGCGTCGCCGCGTCCGGTCGCGGGGCGGCTCAGCGGCGTCGTCGATCGGTGGGCGCGGACGCCGCGTGCGCGATGAGGTGGCCGGACCCCTGGCGGTCCTACGTTCGGCGGTGCTCGATCGTGCGGTCCGCTCGACGGCGTGCTCGCGCCGAGACCGCGGCCTGGTGGCCTTGTCTGGTTTCTCGTCGTCGGCGGAGCCGCGATTGAACAGCGCGGCCAGCCTGGCGACCAACCCGAGCGCTTCACCGTCGGTGTCGACGGCATCGCCGGCCTCGGCGGCTTCGGTGGCACTGGAGCCGAACCTGCCGAGATACCAGCGGACCAAGCCCACCAGCAGCACGCCGGCCGAGGTGAGCAGCATCAGCGGGAACCGCTCGATCAGTGGATAGCCGCAGTTGATCACCAGATCCTTGACGCCGGTGAACTTGGCGCCGTGGAACACGAAGTATGCGCCGGGCACCGCGCAGAACAGGATCAGCGGCGGCTGGACGACCGCGGTGAAGATCCCGGCCTGGCGGACGGCCAGCACCGCTGCGACGCAACCCAGCACATACAGCCCAGAGAAGACGATGGTCAGGTCTTTGCCGGAGCCGGCGTCGAACGCGAAGCCGACGGCGCAGCCGGTCACCGCGACCACCACCGCGGCCCACCACGGCAGACCAGGAATTCCGGGGATTATCGAGCGGTGATCTGCGGACACCGCCGACCGCGCCGGCTGTTCTGACACACGTCGACCGTACCGGCTGGACGCCGAAAGACGCGTAACGACCTCGTTAGCAATGTGTGGGCGTGCCACATCTGTCGGTTCTCCTACACTTGACTCCCTGTGAGCTTGAGCCTCGGGATTGTCGGTCTGCCCAACGTCGGTAAATCGACCCTGTTTAACGCGCTGACCAGAAACAACGTGGTCGCCGCCAACTACCCGTTCGCCACCATCGAGCCGAACGAGGGCGTGGTGCCCCTGCCCGATCCGCGGTTGACCAAGCTCGCCGAGATGTTCGCCTCCGATCGCATCGTCCCGGCGCCGGTGACCTTCGTCGACATCGCCGGCCTGGTTGCCGGTGCCTCCGAGGGCGCTGGTCTGGGCAACAAATTCCTGGCCAACATCCGCGAATGCGATGCCATCTGCCAGGTGGTCCGAGTGTTCGCCGACGACGACGTGACTCATGTCGCCGGCCGGGTCGACCCGAAGTCCGACATTGAGGTTGTCGAGACCGAGCTGATCCTGGCCGATCTGCAGACCCTCGAGCGCGCGGTTCCCAGGCTGGAGAAAGAGGCCCGCAATAACAAGGAGCGCAAACCGCTCCTCGATGCCGCCGCCGCCGCGCAGCAGACACTCGACGGCGGGACGACGTTGTTCGCCGCCGGCGCCGATGCGCTGCTGCTGCGGGAATTGAATCTGCTGACCACCAAACCCTTCCTGTACGCGTTCAACGCCGACGAGTCGGTGCTCACCGATGCCGACCGGGTCGCCGAGTTACGTGCGTTGGTGGCACCGGCGGACGCGGTATTCCTGGACGCCAAGATCGAGGCCGAGCTGATCGAGCTGGACGAGGAGTCGGCCGCCGAGCTGCTCGAGTCGATCGGTCAAACCGAGCGCGGTCTAGATGCGTTGGCGCGGGCGGGTTTTCACACGTTGAAGCTGCAGACCTTCCTGACGGCCGGACCAAAAGAGTCGCGGGCGTGGACGATTCACCAGGGCGATACCGCGCCGAAGGCAGCCGGAGTGATCCACACCGACTTCGAAAAAGGTTTCATCAAGGCCGAGATCGTGTCCTACGACGACCTGGTCGCCGCCGGATCGATGGCCGCGGCCAAGTCCGCCGGCAAAGTGCGCATGGAAGGCAAGGACTACGTGATGGCCGACGGCGACGTCGTCGAATTTCGGTTCAACGTCTGACGGCAAGGTAGGTCTTCTTCTGGACCTCCTTCGTGCCGATCTCTGAAATGCAACCGCCAATGCGCACCACGCTCAAAGACCGTGGTGACGGTGACTGGCCGTCGGCCCATGCGGCGAGGTGCGGCGCCGTAGGCTAGCCCGCCCCGACCTGAATACCTTGATTTACCTGGTCGATTGCTTGTTGCACCAAGTTGACCGCGGTTTCGCGATGCCCACCCTTGTCGTGTTCAGCCTGTTGGAGTTCATTAGCGGCCTGCTGCAGATGGTCTCTGGCGGCAATCATGTGCTCCTGAATCGCGTAGGCCGTCCCCGCGCCGATAGTCCCGAAGGTTAGGGCCACCAGGGATGTGCCGATGGCAAGTCGTGTTTTTGACAGATACATGAAGACAATCCTTTCAGCCAGCGAATTCTTCTAAGGAACGTACCGCAGACCCTGGTCTCTCTCGCTCGAATCGATGATGCCGGATTGCAGCTGCTGTTCCGCGCGTGGCCGGTGGTTCCTAACGGGGCTGGAACATGCCGTGGTCGAATTCGGTTCAGCGTCTGAACTTTCCGAGCTCGCGCCTCAGAGTGCTCGTAAGCCACGCAAGGTCCTGGCGATCAGTTCACGTCGTTCATCTGTTGTCATCGAGTCACCGAGGGGCGCGCGCACCCGCAGATAACCCTGTGCCACGAGGTCGTCGACCAGGAACCGCGTCGCACCGAGCGGCAAGGCCGCACGAGCGGCGATCTCTGCGACCGAGGGGCTGTCCTCGCACCACGTTAAAATCTGGCCCCGCATATCATTTCGCCGCCAATGCGGCGGCTGCACTGCGGTGCTGATCGCTTCGACCGGAGCCTCGAGTGCCGCCAGCGTGGGCGACCAAGCTCGGCTCGTCCGCGGGTTCCGGTTCGGTGAACCAGTCGCCGATCGGTTCGCCCGTGCCCTCCGACTGCGGGATGCGTCGACGATCCAGTGGTTCTTCAAGAACCGCAACGCCTCGTCGGCGTGCACCGATGCGCGCACCTCGTTGGAGACAACCTTGAGTATGGAGCGGTCGGTGTCGATGACGAATGTGGTCCGCCTGACCGGCAGCAGCCGGGCCAGCACACCACGACGCCGCGTGTGCCGGTGAGGCCGGGCCGCCTCACGCGCCACGACGGTTTTACGCAGTTTGGCGAGCCTGCCTCGGCGCACCCCGAACAGCTCGCACACCACGTCGTCCGCGTCGGAAAGCAGCGGATAGTCGAACGAGCGCTGCCGGGCGAAGTGCGCCTGCTTGTCGACCGTGTCGGTGCTGATGCCCACCCGCTGGGCGCCTACCTTGGCGAATTCGTCGCTCAGGTCTCGAAAATGGCATGCCTGGGCTGTACAGATCGGTGAGGACGCCAGCGGAAAGAAGAACAGCACAACCGGCCCCTGGGAAAGGAGCGCGGACAGTGTCTGAGGTCGACCGGTGTGGTCGAACAGAGTGAAGTCAGGCGCCTTTTCGCCCGCAATCATCGGCAAAGAGTAACGCCGGAAAGGCTTTGCGGAAGCCCGACTCGAATTATTCGGTCTTCGCCGAACAGCTACCTCTGACGATTCACGGGGCCGGCGAAAGTGTGGGGATTTGCCTGACCACGTATGTCGGTGACGCTCGTTACCATCAGCCCGAGATGAAGATCGCCTACCTGTTCCTGCCGGTCTACTTCGGTGTTTTCGCCGGCTTCGTCGGTCACAGCGTCCGGGTCGGTCTGGCCGGCGCCGCCGCGGGTCTGTTTTTGGCGGTGTGGCTGGCCCGTGAACGGCGACCTGACACGGGTATAGCGGCGATCGACGCGATGACCGGGACCGAGTTCGAGGACTACGTCGCCGCGCGCATGCGGCGGGCCGGCTGGCAGATCACTTTCACCCCGGCCAGTGGCGACTACGGTGTCGACCTGATCATCCGGCGCGGCGACAAGTCGGCCGCGGTCCAATGCAAGCGTCTCGGCAAGCCCGTCGGTATCGGAGCCGTGCAGCAGGTGGTCTCCGGCGCGCGGCACTACGACTGCACGAAAAGCATCGTGGTCAGCAACCAGGAATTCACCGATGCCGCTCAGCGGCTGGCCTTCACGCATAATTGCCAGCTGATCGGCCGCCGAGCGCTTCAGGCGTGGGTACCGCCCCCGGCCCGGCGCGCTGTTTAGCGCCAGACCGGCGCCCGGCTAAGGCAGACTCTGGGAGATGGCGACGATGAAGCATGCGGTCCTCGCGGTGGCGCTGTGCGCGCTGGTATCGGCAGGCGCCATAGCGGATCCGCCCAGCGCCCAGGCGGCACCGGCCCCGTCGTTTCACTGGTGTCCCGGCCAGCCGTGGGACCCGGGCTGGGGCAGCATCTACGACTGGGACTGGAACCAGTGCCACGACTGGGAGCGCGCGGCCGGTCAGGGCGGGGCGATGGGCAACGGGCCATGGGGAGTCCCGCCGACCTGGGCACCGCCCCAGCCACCGCCACCGCCGTGGGCCCCGGGCGCACAGGTGATGTGGAATATGACCGCGCGGGCCTGGGGCTTCTGGAACAACAAGACCTGGACGCCGATCTGATCGCGCAACTTGTCGTAGGTG
This sequence comes from uncultured Actinomycetota bacterium, assembly GCA_963762535.1. Lineage (GTDB taxonomy): Bacteria > Actinomycetota > Actinomycetes > Mycobacteriales > Mycobacteriaceae > Mycobacterium. Next base: position 171,051 of record CAVXKX010000012.1, on the reverse strand, counting down.
GCGGCTAGTCTCGCCACCATGAAATTTGTTTCCACCCGGGTGATCACCGCCGACGTGCAACGGCTCGTCGCGTTCTACGAGAAGGTGACCGATACAGTCGCGGTATGGGGCAACGAGCTTTTTGCTGAAATCCCCACACCGGTAGGCACTTTGGCTATTGGCAGCGACAAGACCGTGCCGCTGTTCGGCGCGGGATCCGCCGAGCCGGCAGCCAACCGAAGCGCGATCATCGAGTTCCTTGTCGACGACGTGGACGCCGAGTACGAGCGCCTGCGGCCTCACGTCGGGGAAATCGTGACGGAGCCGACGACGATGCCGTGGGGCAACCGGGCGCTGCTGTTCCGGGACCCGGACGGCAATCTCGTCAACCTCTTCACCCCGGTCACCGACGACGCGCGGGCCAAGTTCGGTGTCGTGAGGCCGATCAGTCTGCGACGACGGCGATTTCGCTGCCCAGCCGATAGGGCGCGATCAGCGGAAGATCGTCACCGCTCCAAAACCGGCCAGGGTCAAACCAATTCGTCCGCTTCTCGGTTTGGATCAGGCCCATCTCCTCGTAGGTGACGGCTACCGTCTCCGCGCAGTACGCGGACTCGAATTGGCCCTTGCGCTGCTGCTCTCGGCGTCGCCGGGTCGATTCACGAACGCGGGCGTCCAGAACCGGGATTCCGCGCACCCAGTCGTACCTGGTCGGGAGCTGACCGCGCAGCCACCGCAGGGTGAGCCGAGTTGTGGACGGAAACGGCGTGCCGTCCATTCGGGCGACGACCCGCAGCAGCCGATTCTCCTGCTCGCGGTCGATGTCGGGCGTCATCTGACGCAACCAGCATCGTTGCCCATAGCGGGTCAGCCATCGCTCGACGGCCTCGCGGGCATCGTTGAGCTGCACACCCCGGTGGTTGCTCCCGGTCCAGACGTCGGTCAGCTTGTCGCCGAGCTCGGCATGCCACATCAGCGGCGGCAGGTCCTCGATCGCAACCGTCATGCCGACATGGTTGACCGGGCTGTTCGACATCGTCTGGATCGCGCGATCAGGTCCGGAATGCCCGCGAAACAGCCAGACGTCACCGGTCCTGGTCTGGTCCAGGGCCTGGGCCAAGCTCACTGTGTGCGTGTCCACCACCGCACCATATGCACATACCGTCCCCGCTGCGATGCACACGCTAATAACCTGAGTCGATGCGCACGGTGTGGAAATTGCTGGGATTGGCCGGGGTCGTCGGGGTGGCAGCCGGTGGTGTGCTGGTCGTCCGCGATCAACGGCGGCGACGGGCCTACACACCCAACGAGATCCGTGATCGGCTGCAGCAGCGCCTCGCCGAGGCCGGCGACGACGCCTGAGCCGCAGTCAGGAAATAAGCCCTAACGGTCCTCGACGGCGGCGACCGCGTACAGCCGGTGGCTGCCGGCGAAGCCTTTCAACTCCACCTCACGACCGCCGTCGAACTCGAGGTCCGTGCACTCGCTGAGCGCTTCGCGCACAGTGTCGCTCACCAGAACCTCTCCGCCGATTGCTTCGGCGGCGACCCGCGCCGCCATGGCCACGTTACGGCCGAACAGATCGTCACCGCGTCGCACCGACCGGCCGGCGTGTATCCCGATCCGTACCCGAATTCCATTGCGGCGCTTACGTTGTGCTTCCCGGTAGAGCGCGTCCTGCATGTCGATGCCGCAACGAACGGCTTGCTCGGCGCGGGCGAACGCAATCATGAATCCGTCGCCCTGGCTTTTCACCACGTGACCGCTGTGGGCCTTGACCAGTTTGCGAACCTGCTTGTCGTGTTCGCCGATCAGCCTGACCCAGGCTCGGTCGCCGACCCGTTCGTTGAGCGCGGTCGACCCCTCGATGTCGGAGAACAGAATCGCGACCTTGCCGTCGTGCGTCAGCCGGGCCAGGTCCGGCCGCTCCACTTCGGCCCAGTCGGCAAGATCTTCGATCGAGCTGCGCACCGCGGCGCCGAGTCCCTCCTTGCGAACCAGGTTCGCGGTTTGCCACACCGTCTTGACCGCCTTCGACCCGAGGCTCAACAGGTCGGGCTGCCGCTGCAATTCCTCGATCAGTGCCCTGCTGCGGGACCAGAGCCGCCACAGAACGCCGATAGCCACTGCCTCGGCGAGGGCTAACGCGGCCAACGTGAAGATCATGATGTGGTCCGGCATGCCAGGAATCTTCCCTGATCCCATGCGGCTTTCGCAGCGACAGCGCCAGATCGGCCGATCGTGTCGCTGCGGCGTATAGCCGGCCGGAAAGCGAAAGGTCAACTGAGCGTGTATGTTTCGCTAATTCCAGGCGCTGCCGTGTTTGGCCGGCCCGGTAAACGGTTACGCAGGTTGATCTCCGGTTGTCGGGCCGAACCGCAGTGTCTAGGGTTGAAGCCGGTTACGGCGGGATCGACTAAGGCGATATGCGTACGACTCGAGCCGGAGCCGAGTCGATTTCTCGTGGAGGTCCCGATTGGCTGAACCCGGCACCAACGCGTCGGACTTGCTGGTGATTTTCGGAATCACCGGCGACCTGGCCCGCAAGATGACGTTTCAGGCCCTCTACCGGCTGGAGCACCGCGGCTTGCTGCAGTGCCCGATTCTCGGCGTCGCCAGCGACGACATCAGCGTCGACGAGCTGGTCAAGCGGGCCCGCAAGGCGATCGAAGGTACCGGCGAAAAGGTCGACGGCAAGATATTCGACCGGCTCGCGAAACGACTGTCCTACCTGCATGGCGACGTCACCGATTCCGCGCTCTACGACGCGCTGGCCAAGCACACCGGTTCCGCGCAGCACTGCCTGTTCTACCTGGAAATGCCGCCTTCGCTGTTCGCGCCGATCGTGGAGAACCTGGCCAAGGCTCAGCTGCTGACCGGATCCCGCGTCGCGGTGGAAAAGCCGTTCGGCCACGACCTGAAGTCGGCCGGTGAACTGAACGCGCGACTGCGGGCGGTTCTGGAAGAGGACCAGATCTTCCGGGTGGACCACTTTCTGGGCAAGGAACCGGTCGTCGAACTCGAATACCTGCGGTTCGGCAATCTGGCACTGGCCGAGATGTGGGACCGCCACAGTATTTCCCAAATCCAGATCACCATGGCCGAGGACTTCGGCATCGAAGACCGGGGCAGTTTCTATGACGGGGTCGGTGCGCTCCGCGACGTCGTGCAGAACCATCTGCTGCAGGTACTTGCCGGAGTGGCGATGGAACCACCCGTCGGGCCGAGTGCCGACGACCTCAACGACAAGAAAGCCGACGTTCTGCGGGCGATGCCGGCCATCGACCCGGATCGCAGCGTGCGGGGTCAATACCGCGGCTACACCGACGTCGACGGGGTGGCCAAGGATTCGTCGACCGAGACCTTCGTCGCGCTGCGCGTGGAGATCGACAACTGGCGCTGGGCCGGGGTGCCAATCTTCCTGCGGGCGGGCAAGGCGCTGACCGAACGGGTCACCGAGGTGCGGCTATTCACCCACCGCGTACCCTCGCTGACTTTCCTGCCGGATCGTCGACGGGCCGAACCCAACCAAATCGTGCTGCGCATCGACCCTGATCCCGGGCTTCGACTGCAGCTGACAGCGCTCGACGGCGACCGCTGGCGTGACCTGCATCTGGACTCGTCGTTCGTGGCCGACCTGGGCGAGCCGCTGCTGCCCTACGAGCGACTGCTTCACGGTGCGCTGACCGGAGATCACCAGTTGTTCGCCCGCGAGGACGGCATCGAGGAGACCTGGCGGATCGTGCAGCCGCTGCTGGACGATCCCGGCCAGATCCACCAGTACGAACCCGGCTCCTGGGGCCCCGACGCCGCGCAGGAGCTGCTACGAGGACATCGCGGCTGGCAACTGCCGTGGCTAGCCGGTAACCACCACTAAGGAGAACCAGACAACATGCAGCTAGGGATGATCGGCCTGGGCCGAATGGGCGGCAACATCATCCGCCGAGTGGTGGATGCCGGCCACGAGGGCGTCGTCTACGACCACGATCCGGACGCCGTGAAGGCGTTCGACGGTGTTGACAACGTCACCGGCGCGTCGTCGCTGTCGGATCTGGCCGAAAAGCTCAGTGCGCCAAGGATCGTGTGGGTGATGGTGCCCGCCGGGACTATCACGACCGGGGTGATCGACGAGCTGGCGAAGACGCTTGAGAAAGGTGACATCGTCATCGACGGCGGCAACTCCTACTACCGCGATGATTTCAAGCACGCAAAGACGCTGTCCGAGAAGGGAATTCACCTCATCGACTGCGGCACCAGCGGTGGCGTGTGGGGTCGGGAGCGCGGCTACTGTCTGATGATCGGCGGCGACGACTACGCCTTCGAGCACGCCGAGCCGCTGCTGGCCACCATCGCGCCGGGCGTCGACGCGGCGCCGCGAACCCAGGGCCGCACCGGCGAGGTCGCGCAGCCGGAGAAGGGCTATCTGCATTGCGGCCCGACCGGCGCCGGGCACTTCGTCAAGATGGTGCACAACGGTATCGAGTACGGGATCATGGCCTCGCTCGCCGAGGGCCTGAACATCCTGCGCAATGCCGACATCGGGACTCGCATTCAGCAGGGCGACGCCGAGACCGCGCCACTGTCCAATCCTGAGTGCTACCAGTACAACTTCGACATCGCCGAGGTCGCCGAGGTCTGGCGGCGCGGCAGCGTCATCGGGTCCTGGCTGCTGGATCTGACCGCGATCGCGTTGAACGAATCGTCGGATCTGCACGAGTTCTCCGGCAGGGTTTCCGACTCCGGTGAGGGCCGCTGGACGGCGATCGCGGCGATCGACGAAGGCGTTCCCGCGCCGGTGCTCACGACCGCCCTGCAGTCCCGCTTCGCCTCGCGCAGCCTCGACGACTTCGCTAACAAGGCGCTCTCAGCGATGCGCAAGCAGTTCGGTGGTCACGCCGAGAGGCCTGGCGTAGGGGGCTAGCGGCGATCGCTAGCGCGGCGGAGCCGGGCGCAGCGGGTCGCCGCCATCGGGCTAGCGCGTTGCGAACGTCACCACCACGTCGCTGAACGCATCGTTGTCGTCGCCGGCCGCGGTGTGTCCGGCATCGGACAGCTCGACGAACTCCGCGTTGGGCACGGTCTCCAGGAAGTGTTTGACCCCCTCGGGGCTGACCACATCGGAGAGCTTGCCGCGGATCAGCAGCACCGGGATGGTCAGGTCGGCGGCGGCACGCTCGAAGTTCTCGGTGCGCAACTCCGGATCGTCGCCAGGCTTGGTCATGAAGGCCGGATCCCAGTGCCAGTACCAGCGGCCGTCGCGCAGTCGCAGGTTCTTTTTCAGTCCCTCCGGGCTGCGCGGCCTGGTTCGGTGCGGCAGATAGGCGGCGACGGCGTCCGCGGCCTCGTCGAGATTGGCGAACCCGTGCAGCCCGCTGAACATGAAGTCGCGGATCCGCGCGCTGCCGTTCTTCTCGAACCGCGGCACGACGTCGACCAGCACCAGCCGGGTGACGCGCTCCGGCCCGGCCCGGTCCGCGACCAGGATGCCGGTCAGCCCGCCCATGCTGGCCCCGATCAGGATCACCGGCCGGCCGATGGCCTCGAGCACGGCCATCACGTCGGCGGCCAGCGTCTCGATGTCGTAGTCGGCCTCAGGTGCCCGGTCGCTGTCGCCGTGACCCCGGCTGTCCAGCGCCACGACATGGAAGCCGTGATCGGCCAAGACCTGGCCGGTGTTCTTCCACGAGTGCCGGTTCTGGCCCCCGCCGTGCAGCATCAGGACGCTGGGGCGATCGGTGGCCGCGCCGGCGTCGCTGTCCCGGCCGAGCCATTCGTCTGCGATCAGGGTGAGACCCTGAGCCCCGGAGAACTCGACAGTCGTGGGGGTGTTGCGCACAGCGGTCACAGGCGGTCCTCTCGGTCGATCGCACTTTGACGTTACTCAGATGAGTTTTCGGGTTTGCCGCGGTCTACCTGTTCAGACATCTGACCTACGACATCACTGAGGAGACATATGCCCTCGATCACGCCCACGCTGTGGTTCGACCACAACCTGGAGGAGGCGGTGGCGTTCTACGCTTCGATCTTCCCGAACTCTCGCATGGAGGATGTGAACCGGAGCACCGACGCCGGTCCCGGCGAGCCCGGGTCGGTTCTGTCCGGCACCTTTGTTCTCGACGGCAACCGATTCATCGGGATCAACGGCGGTCCGCATTTCACGTTCAGCGAGGCGGTGTCGTTCACGATCGACTGCAAGGACCAGGACGAGGTCGACTACTACTGGAATCGGCTGACCGATGGCGGCGAGGAATCTCAGTGCGGCTGGTGCAAGGACCGGTTCGGCCTGAGCTGGCAGGTGATTCCGGCGCGGCTCTATGAGCTGGTCAGCCACCCGGATCCGGCCTGCGCCACCGCCGCCACCCAGGCGATGTACGGCATGCGCAAGATCGTCATTGCAGACCTCGAGAATGCGGTGGCGTCGGTCTAGGTCTCTTGCACGACCATCAGGGAACGCGAGACCCAACGCTGTCGTTCGAGACGGCAACCGCTTCATCGGGAATAACGTAGAGATCGGGTACACATCCAACGCCGTGGCGGGCCGGGAGGAGAAACCGATGGTTCTAGACCGTCTGAGCAGTCTCGTCGCTTTGTGCGCCGCGCCGCTCACGATCGCCCTGTCGCTTCCCCCGACCGCCTTCGCCGACCCTGCGTCCTGGAACGGCGAGTACGCGATCACGTTCATGGTCGGTCCAAAGTCGGGGACCAGCATGGCGGTGGGTGACCCTGAGGGCCAGCACACCGAGACCTATGGATTCCGATCAAGCTGTACCGGCGGAAAATGCGTCGCCACGATCGTCAGCGGCCCTCCGCCGAGCAATCCGACAATTCCGCAGCCGGTGCAGTTCACCTGGGACGGGTCGTCCTGGACGCAAGACAGCGATTTTCAATGGGACTGCATGATGCCCGACACCACGATTCAATGGAGTCCGGCCCGATCACATGTGCGCTACACGCCCCAAGCCAACGGAACACTTGCCGGCGTCATGCATACCGACATCTCGGACGGCCCGTGCCAGGGCTGGATCGAGATGGACATGACGGCCGAGCGCGCTTGACGGAGTAGGTAAGAGCACTACGACTTGCCACCAAGTACGTTGGAAATCATGCCCGACGATGCGCCCGTCGACGTCGTATACCTGCGGCCGAGGGAACCTCCCGCCCACGTGGAACGGTTCGCGCTGATCGGTGGGTTGACCGCCACGGTGCCGGATGCAGCGCCGGAAATCACCACCCCGAATCATGCGGTGGTGTTGGTGTTCATCTCGCAGACCGTGAAGGTCGGTGACGCTGTGCCGACCGAAACCGGCTCGAGCGCCCGGGGAATCAGGTGATGGCCAAACACCGTTGGATCGACGTCAAAGCTCCTAACGTTGAGTTGAAGGCTTTGACGTGGGGGCCGACTGACGGTCCGATTGCACTGTGTCTGCACGGTTTTCCGGATACTGCGTATGGCTGGCGCAATGTCGCACCCCGGTTGGCTGAGTCCGGCTGGCGGGTGGTGGCGCCGTTCATGCGCGGTTACGCGCCGTCGTCCATCCCGTCCGACGGGAGCTATCACATCGGTGCGCTGATGGACGATGCGCTGCAGGTGCGCGCTGCCATCGGCGGCACCGACCACGACGTGGTGATCGGCCACGACTGGGGTGCGATGGCCGCCAACGGCTTGGCTGCGATTCCTGACAGCCCTTTCGACAAGGCGGTGATCATGTCGGTACCGCCGGCGCCGTCGTTTCGGGTAGGTGTTCGCGGTGCCGGCCCGCTACTGGCGCAGATGCCGCTGCAGCTGTTGCGCAGCTGGTACATCATGTATTTCCAATTGCCTTGGTTGCCTGAGCATTCCGCGTCATGGGTGTTGCCGCGGCTATGGAAACAATGGTCCCCGGGTTACGACGCGAAGGTGGACCTGCGCCACGTCGACGCCGCGATCGGCACACCGGAGAGCTGGCGTGCCGCTCTTGGCTACTACCGCGCAACGATCCGTAATACCAGCCCTCCGACGCAGTACCGCGAACTGCACCGGCACTGGACAATGCCGCCGCGGTTGCCGATCCTGTACTTGCACGGACGCGATGATGGTTGCGTGACATCCGCTTTCACGCGGTGGGTCGCCGACGGACTGCCCGACGGCAGCGACGTGACCGTCGTGGACAACGCCGGACATTTCCTGCAACTCGACGAGCCGGACAAGGTTGCCGACTTGGTGCTGGGTTTCATCGGTAGGGCTCGAGTAGCGCGTCCATAAGTCGCGTATCGGCGTGATCGGTGTCACGCTAAGCCATGGTCGTCACCGTGTTCGCCAGGCTCGTCACTGCCGCAGCTGTGTTGATGACGGGAGCCGTTGCCCACGCTGATGGGCAAGATGACCAATTCCTCAAGCTGCTGTCGAACGACGGAATCACCGCCGGCCCGCCCGAGCAGTTGATCGCCCTGGCCCATGAACGGTGCGACGACGACAGTCTCCCTCGCTCCCAGTCATTCACCCTTCACTTCGGCGCGATGCCCAGCCCTTTCAGCACCGCCATGTTGCAGCTTGCCGCCAAATTGGAAGGTCAGGGATTGGCGGGACGCCAGGTGCGTCCGTTCTTGCTAGACGCCATCAGCGTCTACTGCCCGGGGGCTCACAGTTGAGTGTCGCCGCGCCGACCTGCTAGGGCACTCGTCGTCTTCGCCTGTGCGCAAGAGCTTTTCGGGTTGGCGGTAGGTGTTGGTGCGCCCTCGCCGGCTAACGCACAGAGACCGCGACTTGCGCCGCTCCTTACAAACTAGTAAGTTAGAACGCATGCCGATATCTAGTACAGCGATTGCCGAACCTGCTGCTGTCAGAGACGTTTTCAACGCTGGGGGAAGGCCTGGAACGACCATGACGGCGACGCTGTCGCCGCGTTGTGCGCAGAGGATTTGGTGTACGACGAACCGGCTCTCGGCGACACGGTTCATGGCCGCGACGCGATCCGAGACTTTGTCGTGATGATGGATGCGTCGTTCCCTGACCACAAATTCTTCCTCGAGGGCCTGTACGCCGACGTAGCCCGCCCTGCGGTGCTGGTCGCCTGGCGATTTGTTGGCACGCACGCCCCGACCGGTCGAAACGTCGAATTCCACGGCGACGATCGCTTGGAGTTTCGCGAGGATGGTCTGATCGGTACCTATCGCTGTCTATATGACAACGATCTTGTATTGCGGCAGCTTGGGGAAAACCGGTCGCAATGACCGCCGATGCCGCGGCGTCGGCACGTGAGCGGAAGCCGGCGTCGGTGCGGCGTGCCGAGATTCTGGATGCGGCGGCGATCGAGTTCGCTGAAACGGGGCTGGCTGGAACACGGTTGGAGGCGATCGCCGCGCGCGCCGGCATCTCGCATCCGCGCATTGTGCAGATGTTCGGCTCGAAGCAAGCGCTTTTTCTTGCGGTCGTCGACGCGGTTTTCGATCGCATTGCCGCCGCGTTCAAGGCGGCGGCCAGCACCGACTTACGCGCCAGCGACGGTGCAACACCGCTCGTCGGGCTTGGCGACGCTTATCGACGTCTATTGCAGCGCGACCGAACTATCGCGCTGATGATGCTGCAGAGCTACGCCGCTGCCGGGAATGAAGCCGTGCGCGAGCCAGTCGCCCGCCGCCACCTCGCGCTGCAACGTGCAGTCACCGACCTCACCGGCGCGGACGAGATGGAGGTGCGAACCTTCTTTGCAACCGGCCTTTTAGTGACGATCTCCACGGCACTCGCGTTGCCGGGTAAGCGAACCGATGCCGCCTGGGGCGCATGGCTTTTAGAGCAGATCGTTCACGACGGATAAATGGCCATGCGTCAAGGACTGCCCGCTCGTCGTCGTCTTCTCCTGTGCGCAAGAGCTTTTCGGGGTGGTGGAAGGTGTTGATGCGTGGTTGGCCGCGGTCGAGGTGTGGCTGGTGGGATCCATTCGGTTTGGCCGCGGCTGTTGGTGCGGCTGGCCCAGCCCTGGTCGGCTTGTTGGTGGTTGGGGTGGCAGGTGAAGGCCAGGTGGTTGACGTCGGTGACGGGGTGGGCGGCGTAGGGGTCATTGTGGTGGACCTCGCACAGTACCCGGACACGTGCAGCCAGGAAACGTACACCCACGGTCCCTGGCGTATAACACAATTCGCTGGGCCGGTGAAGCGAGGCGTTTGGTGTGATAGAGCGCTAACGCTTTGCCCTTGTCGAAGATCGCCAGGTAATGATGCGCGTGGGAGGCCAGCCGGATCACATCGCTCATCGGCAGCAGGGTGCCGCCGCCGGTGAGTGCTCTCGGCCGGCGCCGGCTTCGAGTTCCTGCAGGGTGGTGGTGACGATGATCGAGGTCGGCAGCCCGTTGTGCTGACCCGACTCACCGGAGGCGAGCAGGGCGCGGGCGGCGGCGAGTAGGGCGTCGTGGTTGCGTTGCCCGGCGGCTGCGGGTGTCGCCCTGGATGGCGGCTTGTGACGGGGTGCCGCTGATGCAGGGCTCGATGTCGTCGGGGTTGCACATCCCGGGTGCGGCCAGTTTGGCGAAGACGGCGTCGAGGTGGCCCTAGCTTCGGGGTTGAGCCAGCCGCTGATCGCGCGACATCCCGTCGAGGTCTTGTTTACCGATGGTGATGGCGCGGCGTTTGGCGCGGTCGATGTCGGTGAAGTCGCCGTCGGGGTTGAGGCAGTCGGTGAGTTTGTCGGCCAGCTTGGCCAACTCATCGGGGCGATGCTCCGAACTGAGCCGGGCCAGCTGGGCTTCGGCGTGGGCGCGGGTCTCGACATCGACGAACGTCGGGCAGCCGATGAAAGAAGCTACGGATCACCGCGACATGGCTAGCGCCGAGCTCGCCGTTGCGTTGCGCGGCGGCGGTCGCGGCCAGCACCGGCTCCAAGGGTTCACCGTTGAGTGCGCGCCGCTCACCGAGATCGGCGGCTTCGTGCACCCGCCGGGAGGCCTCGGCCCGGCTGATCCGCAACCGGTCAGCCAACACCGGCGCTAGCTTGCCGCCCAACTCGGCCGCATCGGCTTGGGCGTCGAGCTGGTTGATCAGGGCGTGCTCGACCGCGGGCAGGCAGCGCCGAATCCATTCACACGATTCCAGCAGCCCCAGGTGCTCGGGGGTGGTCAGCGCGTCGCAGCGCAGGTCCAGCGCCCGCTTCATGTCGGCCTCGAGCGCGTCGAACACCTCGACGACCTCTTCCCGACTACTCGAACGCATGTGCGAATACTATCGCCGGCCGGCCGACAAGACGCGCACGCCGCCAAACCCCCAACTGTGGATAAAAGTCCAACTGTGGATCCATAGGATGCTGAGATGCCGACTCGTATGACTGCAGTAGACGCGCAGTTCTACTGGATGTCGGCCAAGATCCCCAGCGATGAGTTCATGCTCTACGCATTCGACGGTTTACCAACGGATTTGGAGCGCGCCGTCGACGAGGTGTGTGCCCGCGCGAACGCGTGCCGCGCTCTGAGCGTGCGGGTCGAAGACGGATCGCCGCTGACCTACCCGCGCTGGCTGCCGGCCACCGTCGAGACCGACCGGATCGTGCGCCACCACCTTGACGATGACAGCTGGCAAAGCTGCCTGGATGCGGTCGGCCGGCTCCTCGATGATCAAGTCGACATCCGCCGGGCGCCTTGGCGCATGCACCTATTCGGCCCGGTACGCGATATTCCGGGCAGCACCGGCCCGGGCACGGTCGCGGTCATGCAGTTCGCGCACGCGTTGTCGGACGGCCCGCGGGCGTTGGCACTGGCCGCCTGGCTGTTCGGCCGCGAGACTCCGGTGCCCGACGTGGTGGCCGAGTCCCGGGGGTTTTTGCCCTGGCTTGCATTCAACGCGGCGCGCGCCCATCGCAAGCAGGTCAGCGATACCCGCGCCGGGCTGCTGCCGCCGGCGATCGGGCCGCAGCCGGCGTTGTCCACGAATACTCACCCCACTGGCGCACGGCCCCTGCGCACGTTGGTGCGACATCGCTCGCAGCTGAGCGGACCGACGGCCACCGTCGCAACCTTGGCCGCTGTGTCCGGTGCGCTCTCCGGATATCTCGGCGATGTGGGCTCGTCGCTGGTGGCCGAGGTGACGATGGCTAAACCCGGTGTGCCACATGCTCATAACCACTTCGCCAATGTCACGATCGGGCTGTATCCGGCCCTGGATCGGCAGGCTCGGGTCGAAAGGATCGCCGCCGACCTGACCAATGCCCGCCTTCGCTCTGAGCATGCCGCGCCGAGGGCGGCGGATCGAGCCTTTGCCGCGACGCCTGCTCCGTTGCTGCGCTGGGGTGTCAGCCTGTTTGATCCCACAGTCCAGCCGGCACAGGTATCCGGAAACACAATCGTGTCAAGCATTTATCGCGGGCCGGCGGACTTGAAGTTCGGCGGCGTGCCCGTGCTGTTAACCGCCGTCTTCCCGGGGCTGTCCTCGGTGATGGGCCTGACCCACGGCGTCTGGGGGATAGGCGACACCGTGACGGTCAGCGTGCAGGCGGCCGAGTCAGCGGTCGCAGATATCGATGACTACGTGGCCCGACTGGATGCGGAGCTGTAGACGAAACCGGTTATGCGTCTTCGGCTTCGCGGGTCAGGCCCGCTGCGAGGATGAGCTCTTCGTGCAGTTCGAACCACACGGTGTGATAGGAGTCGATCAGCGGGCGCGACAGCCACATCGATCTCCCCGGCACGCACCCGGTCCAGCGCTGTCTGCAGTTTCGCGCCGTAGCGGCCCAGCCGCGGAAGCTCAGCGGAGACGGCGTTGACGATCGGGGTCACCCGGCGGTGCACCTGATCGAGGCGGGCCAGCACGGCGGCGTCGTAGGCGCTGTCATCGTGAGCGTTGGGCTGGCCGTCCTTGAGCTGCCAGTCGGTGACCAGCACCTTGAATTCAGCGTTGACCGAACGGAATTCGGCATACGCAGCCAGGATTGCCGACGTGTCGATATTCCGCCGCTCGTCACGAAGCAATTCCTCCAGACGCGCGCGGCCCTCGGCGCTGATGCGCACTGTCGGTCCGTCGACCAGTAACCCTGCCTCGACCAAGGCATCGACCGGATGGTCAACGTCGCCACCCAGCGTCGCGGCCAGATCGTCCCGGCTGACGCGACCCTTGAGCCGGACCGCCTGCAGCACAGTCAATTCCGAACATCTGCGCCGCTCCTCCTCATCATTGCGCTCTGCATCGTCGCCGGCGCTCACGATGACACACGGATCGCGGCCAGCATCGCCAACAGCGGGCTGGTGGACACCACGTCGCTGTGCCCGCTGGCCAGTGCGGTGCGCACCGCGGACTCGGAGTGGCGATCCAGCCGCGGATAGTCGCCGCCGGAATGCGCCCGCAGCGGACTGATTCGCCGTGCAATGTCGGCCAATTCACGCAGCTCCGGAGTGTCGGTCTCGGACCAGGCGGACAACGGCAGGCGTCCTTCGCGGACTTCGCCCGCGTTGCCGTCGACGGTGACCAACTTGCCGGCCAGCGACTCGGCGACCCCGCTGCCGCAGCCGACCACCGCCACCCGACCCAGCTCGCGGCTGACCACCGCGGCGTGGCTGGTGGCCCCCCCGGTCTCGGTGACGATGCCGCGGGCAACCAACATGCCGTGAATGTCGTTCGGGCTGGTGTGGTTGCGTACCAGGATGACGTCCTCGCCGCGGTCGGCAGCGTCGATGGCGGCGTCCACCTCGGTGTAAGCCTGCCCCGATGCGACGCCCGGGCCGGCGGGCAGCCCGGTGGCCAGAAGATCTGCGGTCAACCGGTTTTCCGGTTGCAGAGACGGCTGCAGCAAGGCCTCGACATGGGCGGGCGTCACCCGTCGCAGCGTCTCGGCCTCGTCGATCAGCCCGTCGTTCAGCAGCTGCAGGGCCAAGCGCACCGCTGCTTGCGCCGAGCGCTTCGCGGCACGCGTCTGCAGCAACCACAGCGTGCCGTCTTGGATGGTGAACTCGATCTCCTGCACGTCCGCCGTCAATTGCTCTAACGAGCGTGCGGCGCTGACCAATTCGTCATAGACGGCCGGCATGTGATCGCGTAGTGCGGCGATGGGCTCGACGTCGACTGTGCCCGACACCACGTCGTCGCCCTGACCGCCGGGCAGCCATTCGCCGAATTCGGCGTTGGCGCCGGTCATCGGATTGCGCGAAAAGATCACCCCGGCACCGGAATTGGAGTTCAGGTTGCCGAAGGCCATTGCCTGTACCACCACCGCGGTACCGCCGCGATCGTCGAGCCCGTGGTGGGAGCGGTAGGCGATGGCACGCGGCGAGTCCCACGATGCGAAGACCGCCTCGATCGCGGCGCGCAACTGCCGGTATGGATCGTCCGGCGCGGGGCCGACCACGATCCGCGAGTACGACTCGGTGAAGCGCCGCCGCGAGTCGCGGGCAAACTCTGCCGAACCTTCAGTCGGCCAAAGATTTTTCGACGGTGTCGCTGAATCCGAGATCGAGCAGGGTGTCCATCATCCCGGGCATCGACATAGCCGCGCCGGAGCGCACGCTGACCAGCAGCGGACGTGGGCCGCACCCGAATGTCCGTGACGTCGCCGCCTCCAGGGCGCGCATGCCGTCGCGCACGTCATCCCAGATCGCGTCGATGGTTGCTTGGGGCTCGGCGCGATAACGCGCACCAACCTCGGCGGTGATGCAGAACGCCGGCGGCACCGGCAGACCGTTGCGCCGCATCATGTCGATGCCGTGTCCCTTGTGGCCCAGGACTTCCGGCGGCGCCGAAGCGGTGCCGTCCAGCAGAATCACCGGCGGTGTGGACATGGAGGAGTTCAGGATCGACCGCGCAGGATGCCGAATCCGAAGCCGGTACCGAAACCGCGGCGCAGGGCCAGGTGAATCCAGAGCAGCGCGTAAGGCTCCAGCAGCCGGGCCAAGGTCAGGTCACCGGCGTCGACGGTTTCGAAGCCCAGCTCGCCGACCAGTCCGGCCGTCACCGACTTGGCCGTGTCGTCGTCGCCGCAGACGAACATCACCGGGGTACCGGCCAGCTGCGGGTGATCCATCATCGGGGCGCCGATCTGGTTCATCGCCTTACAGACCCGCGCGCCTGTCGCCCAGCCGGCGACCTGCTCGGCCCCTGATGACGTCAAGCCGACTTCGAGCGTGCTGAAGTCGGGGGACAGCGGGTTGGTGGCGTCGATGACCACCTTGCCGTCGAGGTTGCCGCAGCTCTGGACGGCCTCCTGGGTGCCCTGCCACGGCGTGCACAGTACGACGACCTCGGCTGCCGCGGCGGCGTCTTCGTTGGTGTGGACGGAACCCAGCGATGCGTACTTCGGGTCGTCGGGATGCCGGACGCCGAATGCGACGTCGTGGCCGCCGGCGCGCCACGCTGTACCCAGCGTGCGGCCGACGTTGCCCGCTCCAATGATCGCGATCTTGATGGGTCACTCCTTTTGCGTCCAGTGCGGCTGGCAGGATACCTCTGCCTACCCCGTGCCTACCCGATGATCTAGGTTGACGTCTATGAATGATGCCTATGACGTCGGGGTACTGATTCTGCGGCTGGTGCTGGGCTTGACGCTCGCCGCCCACGGATACAACAAGTTCTTCGGCGGCGGACGGATCCCGGGAACCGCGGGCTGGTTCGAAAGCATCGGGATGAAATACGGCACATTCCAGGCCGTTGTCGCCGCGACCACCGAGATCAGCGCCGGGCTGGGGCTGGCCGCCGGCCTGCTCACACCGATCCCGGCCGCCGGCTTTGTTGCGTTGATGCTGGTCGCGGCGTGGACTGTGCACCGCCACAACGGCTTCTTCATCGTCAAGGAGGGCTGGGAGTACAACCTGATCCTGGCCGTCGCGGCGATTGTCATCGCCACCCTGGGCGCCGGGCGCTACAGCCTGGACTGGCAGATCTTCGGGCACAACTTCCACGACGGCTGGCACGGACTGTTCGGTTCGTTGCTGCTGGGCATCGGGGGCGCGTTCGGTCAGCTGGCGCTGTTTTACCGGCCGCCGGCCAACCAGGCTCACTAACAGCGCATTTCGCCCGCTCTGCGAGCACTCACCGCGCCGCGTCGCTCGTTGACAGTGACTGCCAGCTAGTCATACTCTGCCAGGCGTGAGCAATCCGTCGAAGTTGCGCGTCATCCAATGGGCCACCGGAGGCGTCGGCAAGGCCGCCGTCGAATGTGTGCTGAACCACCCACAACTCGAGTTGGCGGGTTGCTGGGTGCACAGTGCGGACAAGAACGGCCGCGACGTCGCGGAAATCCTCGGCAGCCCTGACCCGCTCGGTGTCACCGCGACATCGAGCCAGGACGAAGTGCTGGCCATCGAGGCCGACTGCGTGGTGTACAGCCCGCTGATTCCCAACGACGACGAGGTCATCGCGATTCTGCGGTCCGGCAAGAACATCGTGACGCCGGTGGGCTGGGTGTACCCCGATCCCGGCAATCCGCGTCACCAGGCAGTCGCCGACGCCGCCGCCGAAGCCGGGGTGACCCTGCACGGATCGGGCATTCATCCCGGTGGCATCACCGAACGCTTCCCGCTGATGATCTCCTCGCTGTCTTCGGCAGTCACCCATGTACGTGCCGAGGAGTTCTCCGACATCCGCACCTACAACGCGCCGGACGTGGTGCGTCACATCATGGGTTTCGGTGGCACGCCCGAGGAGGCGATGCAAGGCCCGATGGCGAGCCTGCTGGAGGCCGGGTTCAAGCAATCCGTGCGAATGATCGCCGACCACATGGGTTTTCGCATCGATGCCAACATCAGGACGATCCAGGACGTCGCCGTGGCAACCGCCGAGATCGACTACGCGCCGTTTCCGATCACCACCGGCAGCGTAGCCGCGCGCCGGTTCCGCTGGCAGGCGCTGGTTGACGGCGAACCGGTGATCACGGCGGCGGTCAACTGGCTGATGGGCGAGGAGAACCTGGAGCCGGCCTGGAATTTCGGCGGACGCGGTGAGCGCTTTGAGGTCGAGATCACCGGCGACCCCACCGTGAGCCTCACCTTCAAGGGTCTGCAGCCGGAGACGATCGCCGAAGGGCTGGTGAAGAATCCGGGCGTCGTGGTCACCGCCAACCACTGCGTGAACGCCATCCCCGATGTGTGCGCGGCCGAGCCCGGGATCAAGACCTACCTGGATCTGCCGCTGTTCGCCGGACGCCCGGCCGCACATCTCTCATCGGCGACATGAGCTACTCCCACCCTGACTCGATGCGTGGCCACGTCGCGATCGTCACCGGCGGCGCGCAGGGCGTCGGAAAAGGTGTTGCCGCAGCACTTCTCGAACGGGGAGCATCGGTGTTGCTGGTCGACGTCCTCGACGAAAAGCTGGCCGCCACCACCGACGAGCTTCGGGCAGCCGGTCGGGTCGAGCAAGTGGCCGCCGACTTGCGCGACCCGGACAGCGCGCAGCGGATCGTCACCGCGGCCGTCGACGCTTTCGGCACCGTGCACGGCCTGGTCAACAATGCCATCGCCACCAACGAGCCCAAGGCATTCGTCGACATCACCGGCGAAGACTTCGCCCTCGGACACGAGGTCGGGCCGCGTGCCAGTTTCCTGCTGATGCAGGCGGTGTACCCGTTGATGGTGGCCGCCGGTGGCGGATCGATCGTCAACCTCGGCTCGGGCACCGGCACCGGCGGCGAACCGAAGTGGGGCGGCTATGCCGCCGCCAAAGAAGCCATCCGTGGTCTGTCGAAAGTCGCTGCGCTGGAATGGGGCCGGGACAACATCCGGGTCAACGTGGTCTGCCCGTTCGTCGAATCCGACGGCATCAAATTCTGGAAAGAGTTCGCTCCCGACGACTACGCCAAGGCCGTCAAACGTGTCCCGATGAAGCGCATCGGCGACGTGCGCGACGACGCCGGCGCGCTGGTGTCGTTTCTGCTCAGTACCGACGCGGCTTTCATCACCGGGCAGACCATCCACGTCGACGGCGGTATCGGCTGCTTCCGATGACCGAGTCGTTGCGTGACCGGCAGCGCGCCCAGATCCGGGCCGACATCCGCCGGGCCGCGTTCCGGCTGTTCATCGAGCGTGGCTACGACGCCGTGACGACCGAGGAAATCGCCTCGGCCGCAGGGGTTTCACCGCGCACGTTCTTTCGGTATGTGCCGACGAAGGAGGAGTTGCTGCTGGCGCCGGTCCGGCACGGCGGCACCGCGATCGTCGCCCTCCTCGAAGGGCGGCCGGCCGCCGAGCCGCCCGACGTCGCATTGATCAACGCGATCGTCACCCGGACCCGGTCCTTCGGCGTGGCTGACACCGAAGACTGGCGGGCAGCGCTGCTAGTCGCACCTGATCTGCTCGGCAAGCTGACTGTGCACCTTCCCGCCGACAAGGAGCGGGCGACCAAGCTCGTCGCCGCACGGATGGGCGTGGCCTCCGACGACGACATCCGGCCCGCACTGTTGGTCCAACTCGCTTTTGCCGCAGCTGATTTCGGATTCCAGCAATGGGTACGCCAGTCCACCAGGCATCAGTCCACCAAGAGCCCGCGGGCGCTGGACCACTACGTCACCGAAGCGCTCGAGGCCATCAAGAGCACACACTGGCGGCGATGACAAGCAGGCGCCAGGCTCAGCAGGCGGCCGGATGTGACTCGCAGTACGGCGTCGTTCCGGGAAACCGGTAGCGGTGCGCGACGACCCACCGGTAGACAACGTCCTCGATGAACCGGATACCCGGGATTCGGTAGATCGCCAACGGGATCCGGGTGCCGAGTGCTGCTGAGAGCGCCGCGTTGGCGGCCTCTGCGCCGGAGTACACCGTGCCCGAAGAATCCAGCCAACGGAGCGAGTCCAGCAAGCTTGCCGGCGTGATACCCAGCCGTTGCGCGGTGCCCGGGCTCTGCAAGGGCTCGGTCGCGATGTTGCCGGCGCGATCGAACCTGAGCAGTAAATCCTTGGCGCGCGTACACATTCCGCATGCGCCATCGAAGAACATTGTGCCGCCCGGTTGTCCGGTGCTCATCGGGAAACCCCCTGCCGTGACCGCGGTTGCACTACCGAGCCTACGCCCGGCGGGCGGTGGCACCGTCCTTGAGTGCCTGACACCGTTCTACTACTACACGAGGTAGTAATCAAGGGTTCCGAACCATCGGCCTAGAACACGTTCTAATCTTGCCGCCATGGGATTCCTCAAACAGGACGCTCCGCAGATCGACTTCGAAGAGTGGAGCAAGGGCACCCGCGCCGAGAAGATCATCCCGATGGCGCGCCACTGGGCGGAAGTCGGCTTCGGGACCCCCGTGCTGCTGCACCTGTTCTACGTCGTCAAGATCGCGCTGTACATCCTGGCGGCCTGGCTGCTGGCGCTGACCACGACTGGAATTAGCGGCTTCACCAACGTCGGGCACTGGTACGCCGAGCCGATCGTGTTCGAGAAAGTCGTGCTGTACACGATGCTGTTCGAAGTCGTCGGCCTCGGCTGCGGCTTCGGTCCGCTGAACAACCGGTTCTTCCCGCCGCTGGGCTCGATCCTGTACTGGCTGCGGCCCGGCACCATCCGCCTGCCACCATGGCCGGGCCGGATCCCGTTGACGAAGGGCGATAGTCGCAGCCCGTTGGACGCACTGCTCTATGCGGCATTGCTGGTGCTGCTCGTCATCGCGGTCTTCTCCGACGGCACCGGGCCGGCGCCTGCCCTGGGCACGGCGATCGGAGTGCTGCCGGCCTGGCAGATCTGGGCAGTGCTGGGCGTGCTGGCGGTGCTGGGCCTGCGGGACAAGGTGATCTTCCTGGCGGCTCGCGGCGAGGTGTACGCGTCGTTCACGGCGGCGTTCCTGTTCGCCGGCTACGGCGTGGACATGATCATCGGCGCCAAGTTGGTGTGCCTGGTGATCTGGCTTGGCGCAGCGACATCCAAACTCAACAAGCACTTTCCGTTCGTCATCTCGACGATGATGAGCAACAACCCGATATTTCGGCCGAAGTCCATCAAACGTAGCTTCTTCGAACACTTTCCGGACGACCTGCGCCCCGGCCGGCGTTCCCGTTGGCTCGCCCATTTCAGCACGGCGATCGAAGGCCTGGTGCCGCTGGTGCTGTTCTTCAGCCACGGCGGCTGGCCTATCGCGATCGCGGCGTTCGTCATGCTGTGCTTCCACTTCGGCATCTTGTCGTCGATCCCGATGGGGGTGCCGTTGGAGTGGAACGTCTTCATGATGTTCAGCATCCTCGCGCTGTTCGTCGGCCACGCGTCGGTCGGACTCGCTGACCTGACCACCCCGCTGCCGATCCTGTTGTTCGCGGTCGTGGCCGGCACCGTCGTGATCGGAAACCTGTTCCCGCGCAAGGTTTCCTTCCTGCCCGGCATGCGCTACTACGCCGGCAACTGGGACACCACGCTGTGGTGCCTCAAGGCGTCAGCGGAGGCGAAGATCGCCGACAACGTCATCGCGATCGCGAGCATGCCTGCCGCGCAGCTGGAGAAGTTCTACGGCAGCAAGGAAGCCGCGCAGATTCCGATGTACATGGGATATGCCTTCCGCGCGTTCAACACTCACGGCCGAGCGCTGTTCACGCTGGCGCACCGCGTGATGGCCGGCCATCACGAGGACGACTACGTGCTCACCGATGGAGAACGAATCACCAGCACCGCCATCGGCTGGAACTTCGGCGACGGGCACTTCAGCAACGAGCAGTTGGTCGCCGCCCTGCAGAAGCGCTGCCACTTCGAGCCGGGCGAGGTCCGCATCGTCATGCTCGACGCGCAGCCGATTCACCGGCAGACCCAGCAGTACCGACTTGTGGACGCAGCCACCGGCGAATTCGAACGCGGCTATGTCCGGGTGGCCGACATGGTGACACGCCAACCGTGGGACGACGACGTGCCCGTGCACGTCGTGACCGGCGACGGCTGAGCGACGAACCTAGAGCCTTAGGCGCTCGCCCGTACCTCCTTGGTCGCAGCGACCAGGTTGGCCAGCGACGCCTGCACCTCGTCGGTGTTGCGGGTTTTCAAGCCGCAGTCCGGGTTGACCCAAAGCCGCTCGGCTGGAATGGCTTTCAGTGCCCGCCGAAGCGACTGGGCGATCTCGTCGGTGCTCGGCACCCGCGGCGAGTGAATGTCGTAGACACCCGGCCCGACGCTGTTGGAGAAGCCGATCGAGTTCAGGTCGTCCAGCACCTCCATGCGCGAGCGGGCCGCCTCGATCGAGGTGACGTCGGCGTCGAGGTCGGCGATCGCGCCGATCACCTCACCGAACTCCGAGTAGCACAGGTGCGTGTGGATCTGTGTCGAGTCCGCCACACCCGATGTCGCCAGCCGGAACGCGCCGACCGCCCAGTCCAGGTAGGCCTGCTTCTCAGAGTCGCGCAACGGCAACAGCTCTCGCAGCGCGGGCTCGTCGACCTGGATCACCGCGATACCGGCTGACTGCAGATCCACGGTCTCGTCGCGGATCGCCAGCGCCACCTGATTGGCGGTGTCGGCCAGCGGCTGGTCGTCGCGAACGAACGACCACGCCAGGATCGTGACCGGGCCGGTGAGCATTCCCTTGACCGGCTTGTCGGTCAGCGACTGGGCGTAGGTGGCCCACTCCACCGTCATCGGGTGGGGGCGGGCGACGTCGCCGTAAAGGATCGGCGGACGCACGCAGCGGCTGCCGTACGACTGCACCCAGCCGTTCTTGGTGGCGAAGAAGCCGTCCAGTTGCTCGGCGAAGTACTGCACCATGTCGTTGCGCTCGGGCTCGCCGTGCACCAGCACGTCGAGCCCAAGCTTCTCCTGCAGCTTGATCACGTCGGCGATCTCGGATCGCATCCGGCGGGTGTACTCCGACTCGTCGATCTCACCGGCGACCAGCGCGGCACGGGCCTTGCGGATCTCGACGGTCTGCGGGAACGACCCGATCGTGGTCGTCGGCAGCGGTGGCAAGTGCAGTCGATCCGTCTGCGCCTCACGGCGTTTGGCGGCCGGCCCCCGCTCCGCGCCTCCGGACTCGGCGATCGAGTCGAGGCGCCTGCGCACTTCCTCGTTGTTCAGCCGTGGGTCCTTCTTGCGGGATGCGACCGCCGCGTTCGATTCCGCGATCTCGTCGGCCACCGCGTCACGGCCGTCTTTGAGTGCCCGCGCCAGCGTGGCGACCTCGTGTACTTTCTCGGCGCCGAACGCCAGCCAGCTGCGCAGCGCGTCATCCAGTCCGGTCTCGGGCTCCAGCGAGTACGGCACGTGCAGCGTCGAGCACGATGTAGAAACAGCCACCGCTGCAACCGAATCCCGCAGGCTGGTCAGAGTTCCTAGCGCCGCTTCCAGATCGGTGCGCCAGATGTTGCGACCGTCGACGATGCCGGCCACCAACGTCTTGCCGCGCAACTCCGGCACTGCGGCAATCGCGGTGTCGGCGCCGTAGACCAGGTCGACGCCGATCGCCTCGACCGGTGTGCGCGCCAAAGCAGTCAGCGCAGCGCCGGGGTCCCCGAAATAGGTGGCGACGTGAATCGCCGGCCGGTTGTCCAGCGCTCCCAGCGCGGCGTAGGTCCGCTCGGCGAGCGCCGCGGCATCGGCATGGATGTCGGTCACCAGCACCGGCTCGTCGATCTGCACCCACGCCACGCCCTTGTCGGCGAGTTGGCCGAGCAGATCGCTGTACAGCGGAACCAACTCGTCGAGCCGCTCGATCGGTGCGTCCGCGCCGTCAACCGCCTTGCTCAGCAGCAGGAAGGTGATCGGGCCGATGACCACCGGCCGGGCCGTAATGTCTTGCTCGCGAGCCTCTTCGAGCTCCGAGAGCACCTTCTCCGGGTGCAGTGAGAACTCGGTATCCGGACCGATTTCCGGGACGATGTAGTGGTAGTTGGTGTCGAACCACTTGGTCATCTCCAGCGGCGCGATGTCCTTGGTTCCACGGGCCGCGGCGAAATAGCGGTCCAGGTCGTCGGAGACGGGCGCCACGCGGGCCGGCAGCGCGCCCAACAGCACAGCGGTGTCGAGCATCTGGTCGTAGTAGGAGAAGGTGTTCACCGGCACCGAGTCGAGTCCGGCGGCGGCCAACTGGGACCAGGTGTCGCGCCGCAATGTGGCGGCGACCTCTTCCAATTCCGAGCGGCTGGTGCGGCCGGCCCAGTAACCCTCGGTGGCCCGCTTGAGTTCGCGCTTCGGGCCGATACGTGGAGTGCCGGTGACGGTGGCGGTGAACGGTGTTGCAGTCACAATGGTTTCGTCCTTCAATCGACGGGGTGGTCACCGCCAACGGACGCACAACCGGTCCGGCGCAGTGCACACACATCACTGCAACCGGTA
This sequence comes from uncultured Actinomycetota bacterium, assembly GCA_963762535.1. Classification (GTDB taxonomy): domain Bacteria; phylum Actinomycetota; class Actinomycetes; order Mycobacteriales; family Mycobacteriaceae; genus Mycobacterium. The sequence continues at coordinate 147,898 of CAVXKX010000012.1, read as the reverse complement.
CGGCCAGACGCCCATTCCACGAGGCGGTGAGCCGCCAGGCGCGGCGCGCCCGGCACGGTCGGCAGGTCTTCGGACTCACAGGCATGCACCCCGGTGGTGCTCCTACTGGCCGTCGCTTCCCGGTCTCGTTTCGCTCTTCAGACCAGTGCTCTTGACGGCGGTCGTTCCTGCATACCGCTGCGGGACAGTCCCGGACTCTCACCGGGTTCCCTCTTACCAAGCACATCTAACGTGCTTGGCTCGATGCCGACTCCATCGCGAACGACGAGATCGGCAGACCGACTGCGAGGTGGACATTACCTGGGTAATGGCGGGCTAACGATCGCCGCTGGTAGCCAGCGCCTCGGCGATGGGCAGGTCGCCGTTGTTGAAGTCGATGGTTCGGTGGATCGTCGAGTCGTCGTCGAGCGCGGCGGCGGCGACCAATGCGACATCCTCGCGCGAGACCGAGCCCTTTTCGGCCCCGTCGCCGCCGCCGGCGGTGCCGACTTCGATGCGGCCGGTCGCCGGGTCCAGCGTGAGACGGCTGGGCCCCAGCACGGTCCAGTCCAAGTCAGAGGCGCGAAGGTGGGCATCGGCCGCGGCTTTCGACTCGGCGTAGGGGTAGAACGAGTTGTCTTCCGGCACGCCGTGATCCGGTCCCGCGCCGAAGTACGACACCATCACGAACCGCCGCACGCCGGCCTGCCCGGCGGCATCGATCACCCGGATTGCCGCGTCGCGGTCGACGGCGTAGGTGCGGGCCGGGTCGCCACCGCCGGCGCCGGCCGAAAACACCACGGCGTCATGGCCGGCCAGCAGATCGGCGAGCGCTTCGGTGTCCAGCTGCTCGATATCGGCGACGGCGGGACGGGCGCCGGTGGCGCTGACGTCGTCGGCGTGATCGGGATTGCGGAAGACCGATGTCACCTCATCTCCCCGTTCGGTGAGGATGCGGGCCAGGTGTAGCGCGACCTTGCCGTGGCCGCCGATGATCACGATGCGGGACATGCTTTCGACGGCTACCTACCGCTTGGGCACCCCGGCGGCGGCCCAACTAACGGGTTGGTCAACAATCAATCGAAGTCCTAAGGCAGAAGGAGATATGTCATGGCTGAAGCCGTCATCGTCGAGGCAGTTCGTTCACCGGTCGGCAAGCGGAACGGCGGGTTGTCCGGCGTCCACGCCGCCGACCTGTCCGCCCAGGTGCTCAACGGTCTGGTGCAGAAGGCCGGCATCGATCCAGCGCTTGTCGACGACGTGATCTGGGGCTGCGTCATGCAGGCCGGGGAGCAGGCGCTCGACATCGCTCGCACCGCTCTGCTGACGGCGGGCTGGCCGGAGAGCGTGCCCGGTGTCACCGTCGACCGGCAGTGCGGATCCAGCCAGCAGTCGATTCACTTCGCCGCTGCCGGTGTGGTCGCCGGACATTACGACGTGGTCGTCGCGGGCGGCGTGGAGTCGATGTCGCGAACCCCGATGGGCGCCTCACTGGCCAACGGCGGTCGGCCCTACTCCCAAGCATTCCTGGACCGCTACCACGGCCAGATCCCCAACCAGGGCATCGGCGCGGAGATGATTGCCGAGCAGTGGGGCTTCGACCGGACCACGGTCGACGAGTACTCCCTGGCTTCGCACGAAAAGGCCGCGGCGGCACAGGATTCCGGTGCCTTCGACGACCAGATCGTCGGAATCAAGGACCAGGACGGTAATCCGGTGCTCAAGGATGAGGGCATCCGTCGCGGCACGCCGATCGAGAAAATGGCGCAGCTCAAGCCGGCGTTCAAGGAAGACGGCGTGATCCACGCCGGCAACTCCAGCCAGATCTCCGACGGCTCAGCCGCGTTGTTGTTCATGACGGCGGAGAAGGCCAAGGAGCTGAAGCTCACCCCGATCGCTCGGGTGCACACCGCTGTGCTGGCCGGTGCCGACCCGGTGATCATGCTGACCGCCCCGATCCCGGCCACCCAGAAAGCGCTCAAGCGTTCTGGTCTGAAGCTGGAAGACATCGGGGTATTCGAGGTCAACGAGGCGTTCGCGCCGGTGCCGCTGGCCTGGCTGAAGGACATCGGCGCCGATGAGAAGAAGCTCAACCCCAACGGCGGCGCAATCGCGCTCGGCCACCCGCTCGGTGGATCCGGCGCCCGGATCATGACCACGATGCTGTACCACATGCGGGACAAGGGAATCCGTTACGGCTTGCAGACGATGTGTGAGGGCGGGGGACAGGCCAACGCCACCATTGTGGAGCTGCTGTGAGCGAACCCGCGGTGCAGCAGCCTGCTGTACTCGTTGAGCGCCGCGATGACGTCCTGGTCATCACCATCAACCGGCCGGAGGCGCGCAACTGCGTCAACGAGGCCGTCAGCGTCGGCGTGGGTGACGCGCTCGAGCAGGCGCAGCACGACGCGGACGTGCGCGCGGTGGTGATCACTGGCGCCGGCGACAAGTCCTTCTGTGCCGGAGCCGATCTCAAGGCGATCGCGCGCCGCGAAAATCTGTATCACCCCGACCACGGCGAGTGGGGTTTCGCGGGCTACGTCCACCACTTCATCGACAAGCCGACGATCGCCGCGGTCAATGGGACCGCGCTGGGCGGCGGCACCGAGCTGGCCCTGGCCAGTGATCTGGTGGTGGCCGAGGAACGCGCGCAGTTCGGACTGCCGGAGGTCAAGGTCGGCCTGATCGCCGGCGCCGGCGGCGTGTTCCGCATCGCCCAGCAGCTGCCCCGCAAGGTGGGAATGCAGATGCTGCTGACCGGTGAGCCGATCAGCGCCGGCGAGGCAGCCGACTGGGGGCTGATCAACGAGGTCGTCCCTAACGGCACCGTGCTGAAAGCCGCACTGGCGCTGGCCAAGCGGATCACCGTCAACGCGCCGCTGTCGGTGCAGGCCAGTAAGCGGATCGCGTGCGGCGCCGATGACGGCGTCATCCCCGACGAGGAGCCCGGTTGGGCCCGCACCGCCCGCGAATTCTCGACGCTGCTGCGTACCGAAGATGCCAAGGAAGGACCGTTGGCGTTCGCCGAGAAGCGTAAGCCGGTCTGGAAGGCGCGCTAGACCCCGGCGATCGCAAGAGCGGCGTAGCCGGTCGCAGCGGGTCGCCGCCAACGACCCCGGCGATCGCAAGAGCGGCGTAGCCGGGTGGACGCGACGCCGATCACCCCAGGCGGTCAGCGCGCCAATATGTGCACAGCCTGCTCGAATACTGCCGGTAGCAGAGTGCATGCGGGCACGATGGCGCGTCGAGCGGCCTTCGGCACGGTGGTCAGCACCAGCCCACGGGTGAGCAGTCGGTAATCGCGAGTGATTCGGCGCCAGGCCGCTTCGTACGACGAGGGCATGTCGTCGGTGATAGCACGCACCGCGGCGGATGCCTGTTTTACGGCCAGACTGACGCCCTCGCCGGTGAGCGCGTCTTCGTAGCCGGCCGCGTCGCCCACCAACAGCACACGCCCCGCGACGCGGCGGGACACCACCTGCCGCATGGGTCCGCAGCCGCGAGCACGGCCGCGGTCGGCGTCTTGCAGATGGTGTGCCAGCCCAGGGAACCAGGCAAGGTTCGGGCGCTCCTCTGACAGGATCGCCACGCCGACAAGATCGGGCTCGACGGGTGTCACATACGCTTCGCCCCAACGTGACCAGTGCACTTCGACGTACTCCGACCACGCCGGCACTCGGTAATGCCACCGAACCCCGTATCGTCGTGGGCGGCCGGCCACCACGCTGATACCGACGGCGCGGCGGACCGCCGAATGCAACCCGTCGGCCGCAATCAGCCATTTCGCGCGGACCCCGGCCGCCGTGACGCCGTGGGCGTCCTGGTCGACACTGGTGATGCGCGTCGAGATCCATTGGGTGTCTTGTTCTTTGGCGCGCGATGCCAGCGCGGCGTGCAAAGTCGTACGTCGCACACCACGCCCGGCGCAGCCGCGGAATGGCGCTTCGACTCGGCGCCGCTCATCGACATAGGCGATACCCCGCAAGGGCATCCCGGCGGGGTCGACGCCCAGCGACGCCAGTTCGGTCAAGCCGCCCGGCATCAGGCCCTCCCCGCATGCCTTATCGATCGGATCGTTTCTGGGTTCCGCCACGATCACCGAAAGCCCTTGTTGGCGAGCATTTATCGCCGAGGCGAGGCCGGCTGGGCCGCCGCCGACGATCAGCAGGTCGGCGTCATATGTCATCTGCGTCGCGTCTCGTCGCGGGTGCTCTGCATCGTCGCCGGCGCGTCCTGCGTATAGCCCAGTGCGGCGTTCTCGACCCTGATCCGCACCCTGAGCAGCAGCCAGTTCGCCAACGTGAAAACAATGGCTGTCAACCATGCCGTATGCACCAGAGGCAACGCCACCCCTTCGGCGACGACTGCCACATAGTTCGGGTGGTGCAGAAACCTGTACGGACCTCGTCGTACCAGGGGCGCGTTCGGCACCACGATGACCAGGGTGTTCCACCGTCGGCCCAGCGTCGTTACACACCACCAGCGCAGCACCTGACTGGCTGCCGCCACGGCGAGCATCGGCCAGCCCAGCCAACCGATAAAGGGCCGGTGCAGGCCCCACACTTCGATGACACAGCCCAGCAGCAGCGCCGTGTGAAGGGTGACCATCACCGGATAGTGGTTGTGACCAAATTCCTTGCCGCCTTGGCTAAAAGCCCATCGCGCGTTGCGTTTGGCTACGAACAGCTCTATCAGCCGTTCGACACCGACGACCAGAATCAGCAGGTAGTACATGGTCTACCAGTTAAGCAGTACGAGCTCGGCGGAGAAGCCCGGGCCCATCGCGATCATCAGTCCCATGGAGCCCGGTGGTGGAGGGTCGGCCATCGTGTCGGAAAGAATATCCAGCACGGAAACAGACGACAGATTTCCGTTGTTGCGCAGAGACTTTCGAGTGGCATCGAATGCATCCGTCGGCACGTCGAGCACATTTTCGACCGCGTCGATTACCTTCGGGCCGGCGGCGTGAAGGAGCCATCGTGAGATATCCGCGGTGGTCAGCCCGTGGTCGGCGAGGAAGTCGCGGATATCGTCACCAAGGTATTTCTCGACGACCGTGGCAATTTCGACGGACAGGACGATCTGGAATCCCGCGGTGCCGATTTTCCAGCCCAGCACGTCCTCGGTGTCCGGGTAGGTGCGGCTGCGGGTCGCGATGAGTTTGGGTCCGGTTGCCCGCCGGTCGGCTCCAGTCGCGACGACCGCGGCGGCGCCGTCACCGAACAGGCTGGACGCGACCAGGTTTGCGAGCGAATTGTCCTCGCGCTGAATGGTCAACGAGCACAACTCGACCGCGAGTAGCGCAGCCACCTGACCGGGGAAAGCGCGAAGGTAATCGTGTACGCGCGCCATGCCGGCGGCACCCGCGACACAGCCCAGTCCGAACATCGGAACCCGCTTGACATCAGGTCGAAAACCCAGCCGTGTTGCGAGCCGCGCTTCCAGCGAGGGAACGGTGAGCCCAGTGACCGTCGTCGAGAACACGACGTCGACCTCGGACGGTTCGATTTCGGCTTGCGCCAATGCCGACTTCAACGACCGCTCACCCAACTCGAGTGCGATGTCAAGGTAGGCGTCGTTGGCTTCGGTGAAGCCGCTGAGCTCCCGGTATCGCGACAGTGGCAGCGCAAGGTGCCGTGTCGCAACACCGCTGGTCGCGGCGAACCGCCGAAACTCCGGACCGGCGAAGTCGGCCAGGGCGCCAACCACTTCGTCTTGGCTGTGCCGGTTCGGAGGGAACTCGACCGCCACCGATGCAACCGACGGGGCGCGGATCGTCAGGTCGCTCAGTTCGATGTCAGGTCTCGCGTAATGCGCGCCAGGCGTCAGGGTTCCCACATTAGAGGTTACGAATCTCGTGCGTAATCGGTTCAATTTCTCAGCGCTGACGATTAATTCAACGTATGCCTAACTGTTGCTGACAGAAGCGGACTCCCATGTTTGAAGCGCGCGCACACTGTCTAAGTTGGGGACTGTGCGAGTTCTGGTGACGGGCGCGACCGGCTACGTAGGATCGCGTCTGGTCACGGCACTTCTCGAGGTCGGCCATGACGTGTTCACCGCCAGTCGCGACCCCGAGCGGCTCGGCGGTTTCGGGTGGATCGACGACGTCACGCCCGTGCAACTCGACGTCTCCGACCCCGAATCGGCTCGCACAGGGCTGGCTGTTGCCGGTCCGATCGACGTGATCTATTACCTGGTGCACGGCATCGGTCAGCCGGGTTTCCGCGTTGCCGACCGCACCGCGGCCGGCAACCTCGCTGCCGCGGCCAAGGACGCCGGCGTCGGTCGCATCGTCTACCTCGGCGGTTTCGTGCCCCATGTCCCAGAGGGCGGAGATCTGTCCGAGCATTTGGCCAGTCGGGCAGAGGTGGCCGAGGCGCTGACGATCGACGGCGGACCGGAAGTCGTATGGCTCGGTGCCGCACTGATATTCGGCGCCGGCTCGACCTCGTTCGAGATGTTGCGTTACGTTGCAGACCGCTTCCCGGTGATCCCGGTGCCGAAGTGGATGGACAATCCGATCGACCCGATCTCCATCCGCGACGTGTTGCACTACCTGGTCGCGGCCGCCGACTCCGACCAGGTTCCGGCGGGTGGCTACGACATTGCCGGGCCCGACACCACGTCCTACCGTGAGTTGCTCAAGACGTACGCGCGTACCGCAGGCACGTGGCACACCGGTCTGCCGGTGTGGGGAATCGACACCACCGTTGCGTCGTGGGTGACCGCACTGGCGCTGCCGGTGCCCGACGGACTGGCCGCCGACCTGGTTGAGTCGCTCGACTATCCGATGCGGGCCAGCGGCACCGGCCTGCGCGATCTGGTTCCCGATCCGCCGGGCGGGCTGCTGTCGATCGAGGACGCCATCAGTCGCGCGCTGTCGAATCGCCGGCCACGTCCGGTCAACGCCCTCGCCGATCCACACCACCTTGCCAGCAGTGATCCGGCCTGGGCCGGCGGCGATACGCTGCGGCTGCGGCGGCTTGCGGGCATAGTGACTCCGACGATGGCGCGACCCGGCCTTGGATTGGTGGATGTTGTCCCCGGTCCGATCGCCGGTGCGATCCGCACCGGGCTCGACATCCTGATCGCTCTTACGCCGAAGGTGCATCTGCAATGATTTCCGCCGGCGACGATGCAGTGGGGGCACCTCCCAGCCGCGGAGCGGCGAGGGGGACGAAGCGATGAGGAGGAGCGGCGCATGATTTCGACCGGCGATGATGCGGGACCAAGCGATGAGGAGGACCGACGCAGTGCCTGACCCGTCTACCAAGCCCAGCGCTCTGGAGGAGATCCGCCGCGGCATCGTCAACGTCGCTGTGCCGCATAACGAACCGCCGTCCACCGTGCGCCGCCGGCGGGTCGTCGTCGCGATCGTGCTGGTGCTCGGCGCCACGGCGCTGGGCTTGGCGCTGCGACGGCACCCCGGCGAACCGGCGTTCTACTGGTGGTCGCTGGCGCTGGCTGGTGTGTGGGCGCTCGGCGCCTTCGCCTCGGGGCCGCTGCATCTCGGCGGCGCCCGATGGCGCGGCCGCAACCAGCGTCCGGTGGTCAGCGGCACGGTCATCGGATTGCTGCTCGGCGGCGTCTTCATTGTCGGCGGTGTGATCGTCCGGGAGATCCCGGCCGTCGCCGAGTTGATCACCCGGCTGTTGCGGTACACCGACCAGGGATCGTGGCGGCTGACGTTGGCCATCGCGCTGCTGGCCGCCGTGGCCGAGGAGATGTTCTACCGCGGCGCGCTCTACACCGCGCTGGGCCGGCACTATCCGTTGCTGATCTCGACCGCGGTCTACGCCATCGCGACGCTGGCCAGCAGCCGCAACCCGATGCTTGCCTTCGCCGCGATCGTTCTCGGCACGGTGTGCGCACTCGAACGTCGCGCCACCGGCGGGGTGCTGGCGCCGATCCTGACCCACTTCGTGTGGACCCTGGTCGTGCTGCTGGGCCTGCCGCCGCTGTTCGGTCTGTGAGCCTGACGAACGTCGACGCTCAGTTATCGGTGAAGGCCGGCGTCCGATGCTGTTGAAAGGCCCGTGCGCCCTCGCGGAAGTCGTGCGACTGCAACAACAATGACTGACCCTCCAACTCGCGCTGCAGAGTCGGCTCCAACTCGGTGAGCGTGGCGGCGTTGATCGCCTGCTTGGTCTTGGCGAACGCCACCGCCGGGCCGGTCAGCAGACGAGAGATCACCGTGTCTACCTGCTTATCGAAGTCGTCGGCCGGGTAGACGGCGGTGACCAGCCCGGCGGCGAGGGCGTCGGCGGCGGGCAGTCGCTCGGCCAGCAAGGCCATCCGCATCGCACCGATGCGGCCGATCGCGGCGGCGACCAGCGCCGAGGCGCCGCCGTCGGGCATCAGGCCGATCTTGGTGAACGCGAGCATGAAAAACGCAGTGTCAGAAGCCAATACGAGGTCACAAGCCAAGGCGATGGAGACGCCGACACCGGCCGCCGGGCCGTGAACCACCGCAACGACCGGCCGCGGCAGCGTCGTGATCGCCCGGACTACCCGGTTGGCCGCCAAGATCAGCTCGTCTCCGGGACCGGCGCCGGCTACGTCGTCGGCGCTCATTCCGGCCCCGGAGCAGAAGCCGCGACCGGCGCCGCCGAGGCGCACGACCTTCACCCGCGGATCGTTGGCCGCCTGCTCCATCGCGTCGGCCAGTCCTTCGAATACCGGAAGTGTCAGCGAGTTCAAGCTGTCCGGCCGGTCGATCGTCACCGACAGCACGCCGTCGGCCAGGCTTATCGCAAGTCCATCGACGGGTGCCAGGGCGTCAATTCCGGAATCGATGGCTGTCATGGGCTCGACTGTAAGCCACCGGGGTGCGAGGTCAGTCAGGGCGACTGCGAAGATGCGTGTGAGTTAGTGGCGACCCGCTGCGCCCGGCTGTGCCGCGCTGGCGATCGCCACGTGAGTTGGTGGCGACAAGGAGGTCGGTTGAGATGGCGGGACCGCTGACAGGATTGCGGGTCATCGAACTCGCCGGAATCGGGCCGGGCCCGCACGCCGCGATGATTCTCGGCGACTTGGGTGCCGACGTGGTGCGCATCGACCGGCCCGGCGCGACCGGCAGCGACCCGATGCTGCGCAACCGCCGCTTCGTCATCGCCGACCTGAAATCCGACGAAGGCCGCGCACTGGTGCTCAAGCTCGTCGCCAAGGCCGACGTGCTGATCGAGGGCTACCGACCGGGCGTCACCGAGCGAATGGGCCTGGGCCCACAAGACTGTGCCAAGGTCAACGAGCGGCTGATCTACGGCCGGATGACCGGGTGGGGTCAGACCGGTCCACGTAGCAAGCAGGCCGGCCACGACATCAACTACATCTCGCTCAACGGTGTCCTGCACGCGATCGGCCGGGCCAACGAGCGGCCGGTGCCGCCGCTGAACCTGGTCGGCGACTTCGGCGGCGGGTCGATGTTCCTGCTGCTGGGGATCTTGTCGGCGTTGTTCGAGCGGCAGACGTCCGGCAAGGGCCAGGTCGTCGACGCCGCGATGATCGACGGGTCCTCGGTGCTGGTGCAAATGATGTGGGGGATGCGCGCCATGGGTCTGTGGAGTGACGAGCGCGGGACCAACATGCTTGACACCGGAGCGCCGTACTACGACACCTATGAATGCGCCGACGGCCGTTACGTCTCGGTCGGCGCCATCGAGTCGCAGTTCTATGCGGCGATGCTGGCCGGGCTCGGGCTGGATCCTGCGGAGTTGCCGGAGCAGAACGACCGCAGCCGCTGGCCCGAGTTGCGGGCGAAGTTCACCGAGGTGTTCGCCAGCCGCGACCGCGACCACTGGGCCAAGGTCTTCGCGGATTCGGACGCGTGCGTGACGCCGGTGCTGGCGTTCGGCGAGGTCGAGACCGAGCCGCACATCAGCGAGCGGAACACCTTCTACCGGGTCGACGACGGGCTGCAGCCGTTGCCGGCGCCCCGGTTCTCCCGCTCGGTGCCGGATCAGCCGCGGCCGCCGGGTCAGCCGGGAGCCGACACCGAAGCCGTCCTCAACGACTGGGTATAGTCCCGGCGACCAGTAGGTCGGCGTAAGCCTGACCTGATTGAAAGGAATGCGCGTGCAGATCACCGATGCCGTAGCTCTCGTCACCGGCGGGGCGTCCGGATTGGGCCTGGCCACCACCTGCCGCCTGCTCGACGCCGGCGCGCAGGTCGTCGTGCTCGACCTCAAGGGGGAGGACGTCGTCCGCGAACTGGGTGAGCGGGCGCGGTTCGCGCCCGCCGACGTCACCGACGAGAAGGCGGTGGCAGCGGCGCTGGATATCGCCGAATCCCTGGGGCCGCTGCGCATCGTGGTGAATTGCGCCGGCACCGGCAACGCCATCAAGACGCTCGGCAAGGATGGTGCTTTCCCGCTGGAGGCGTTCCGCAAAGTCGTGGAGATCAACCTGATCGGCACGTTCAACGTGCTGCGGCTGGGCGCGGAGCGGATTGCTCAGCACGACCTGATCGGTGAGGAGCGCGGTGTCATCGTCAACACCGCGTCGGTCGCAGCCTTCGACGGCCAGATCGGTCAGGCCGCCTACTCGGCGTCGAAGGGCGGCGTCGTCGGCATGACGCTGCCGATCGCACGCGACCTGGCCAGCAAAGCCATCCGGGTTGTGACGATCGCGCCCGGCCTGTTCGACACCCCGCTGCTGGCGGGTCTGCCCGAGGCGGCCCGCGAGTCGCTCGGCAAGCAGGTGCCGCACCCCAGCCGACTGGGAAACCCTGACGAGTACGGCGCGCTGGCGGTGCACATCATCGAGAACCCGATGCTCAACGGCGAAACCATTCGGCTGGACGGCGCGATCCGGATGGCCCCGCGGTAACCGCGGCACCGCCCCCGTCGAACGTCGAGTTGTCGCGGCGACATCGATGAACGTGACCCGACAGGTCGACGTTCGCGCCCAAAGCTACGAAAAGACCCCCGCTTCGGCGGGGGCCTTTTTGCTCGGCACCGAGGCCGAGGATCGCCTCAACACGGCACGTTCACAACGGGTGAACGTGCGTCGCGCGGACTAGCTTGCGTTTGGCAGCGGATGCCAGTCGTCGAGCTGCTCCGAGCACTCGCCCTCCACTAACACGTCGCCGTGGTAGAGAGCGTCGAAATCAACTTTGATCACGTCCGCGCTGGCGTCATCGATCCACATGTAAGTGAGCGTATGGGCAACGTTTAAGGAATCTTTGAGTCACGATTCGGAAAATCGTGGCAATTGTTACCGCCGGGTAGGCCCCACGTGGCCGGACGTCGGGTCCGGATGGTTGGAACAGCCCTATTTGGCAGACGTCCAACCACATATGCTCCGCAAATGTCCTGGTTAACAGGCGGCGGGTTGAACCATTGCGGGTGTCCGCCTCGTTCCCTTCAGTGAGGCGTGGAATCGCGCGCCCTGGTGTTGTAACGATAACTTATCGATGGTAAGTTATCGACGATACCGAAGCGGAAAGGACAGGGATGCTGCAGCAGATCGCCCGCCTTGCCCTCGCGGCGCCGCGGCGCATACTCGCAGCCGCGGTATTGGTCCTGGTGGCAGCCGCTGTGTTCGGGCTGCCGGTGGCCAAGAGCTTGTCCGCCGGTGGTTTTCAGGATCCGGCCTCGGAGTCGGCCCAGGCGATCAAGCTGCTGACCGACAAGTTCGGGCAAAGCGATCAGCAGCTGGTCATCCTGGTGACCGCGCCGGCCGGCGCGCACAGCGATCAGGCCCGCCGCGTCGCCACCGACATCGCCGGCCAGGTCCAAGCCTCCGACGGGGTCTACAACGTGGTCTCGGCGTGGACCGGGCCCAGCGCTACCGGCCCGATTCCCTGCCGACATCTGGCCACCGGCCTCGTCAGCAAGGACGGCAAGTCCGGGTTGATCGTGGCCAACCTCAAGGGCGGCGAGAACAACGCCCAGAACTACGCCAAGAAGATCGCGTCCCGAGTCGTGCACGACCGCGACGGCGTCACGGTGCGCGCCGGCGGAGCGGCGATGGTGTACGACCAGATCAACCGCCAGAACGAGCGTGATCTGCTGCTGATGGAGTCGCTGGCGATTCCGCTCAGCTTCCTGGTGCTGGTCTGGGTGTTCGGTGGGCTGCTGACCGCGGCGCTGCCGGTATGCCTGGGCGGGCTGGCCATCGTCGGGTCGATGTCCGTGCTGCGGCTGATCAGCTTCGGCACCGACGTGTCCACCTATGCGCTGAACCTCAGCACCGCGCTCGGGCTGGCGCTGGCCATCGACTACACGCTGCTGATCATCAGCCGCTATCGCGACGAACTGGCCGACGGCAGTGCCCCGGACACGGCGCTGATCCGGACCATGGCCACCGCGGGTCGCACGGTGTTGTTCTCGGCCACCACCGTCGCATTGTCGATGGCGGTGATGGTGCTGTTCCCGATGTACTTCCTGAAGTCGTTCGCCTATGCCGGCGTGGCCACCGTAGCCTTTGTCGCGGTGGCCGCGATCGTGGTGACACCGGCGGCGATCGTGCTGCTGGGGCCGCGGTTGGACGCGCTCGACGTGCGCAAGCTCGGGCGCCGGATACTCGGCCGTCCGGACCCGGTGGGCAAACCGGTGCAGGAGTTGTTCTGGTACCGCTCGACCAAGTTCGTGACGCGACGAGCCGTTCCCATCGGCTTGGTCGTCGTCGCATTGCTGCTGATGCTGGGGCTTCCGTTCCTCGGGGTGAAGTGGGGTATGCCCGATGACCGGGTGTTGCCGGCGTCGGCCTCGGCCCATGCAGTTGGTGATCAGCTGCGTCACGATTTCGCCGATGACTCGGCGACCGCGGTGTCTGTTGTCGTCCCGGATGTTCGAGGGGTGCGTCCGGGCGACCTCAGCCGCTATGCGGCCGACCTGTCACGGGTGGCCGGCGTCTCGGCCGTCTCGGCGCCGACCGGGACGTTCGTCGGCGGCAACCAGGCCGGCCCGCCGTCGGCGGCCACCGGAATGGCGCAGGGCAGCGCGTTCTTGACGATCGCCAGCACCGCCCCGCTGTTCTCGCAAGAATCCGACACCCAGCTCGACCGCTTGCACGCTGTGCCCGGACCGGCCGGGCAGTCGGTACAACTGGCCGGGATGGCTCAGATCAACCGCGACAGCGTGGATGCGATCACCCATCGGCTGCCGCTGGTGTTGGGTCTGATCGGCATCATCACGTTCGCCCTGCTGTTCCTGCTCACCGGCAGCGTGCTGCTGCCGTTGAAGGCGTTGGCGTGCAACGTTTTATCGCTCACGGCAGCGTTCGGCGCGCTGGTGTGGATCTTCCAGGACGGCCACCTCGGCGCAATGGGCACCACCCAGAGCGGCACGGTGGTGGCCAACATCCCGGTGCTGTTGTTCTGTGTCGCCTTCGGCCTGTCGATGGATTACGAGGTGTTCCTGGTCTCCAGGATTCGTGAGTACTGGCTGGCCGCGGTCGCCTCGCATCCTGAGCCGCCGGACAACCGGACCAAGCGCGCCGACAACGACGAGAGCGTGGCTCTCGGACTGGCCCGCACCGGCCGGGTGGTCACCGCTGCCGCGCTGGTGATGTCGATTTCCTTCGCGGCCTTGATCGCAGCGCAGGTGTCCTTCATGCGGATGTTCGGGACCGGCCTGACCCTGGCGGTGCTGGCCGACGCCACCCTGGTGCGGATGGTGCTGGTGCCGGCATTCATGCACGTGCTGGGCCACTGGAGCTGGTGGGCGCCCAAGCCGTTGGTGTGGCTGCATGAACGGCTCGGCATCAGCGAGTCGGACTCCGCGCCATTGCCGATGCCGGCCGGTCCGGCGCACGGACGGCACCGTCGGCCCGACGGGGACCCGGCCGTTCCCGCCGGCGACTTCCCGCGCGGCCGTACGTACTGCCGCGACGGTCGCCGATGGCCGCTGATCCCTCCACGGAGAGTTTTCGCAGGCGGCGTGCCCCACGCGGATCGGGCGATCTGCTGCGCGACGAAATCCTCGATGCGGCAACCGAACTACTGCTCGACATCGGGCACGCCAAGGCGGTGTCGATCCGCGCGGTGGCCGAACGCGTCGGCGTCACGCCCCCGTCCATCTACCTGCATTTCCAGGACAAGGACGCACTGCTGGAAGCGGTATGCGCGCGCTACTTCGACAAGCTCGACGAGGAGATGCAGCGGGTGTCGGCCATGCAGCCGAGCACCGTCGAGGTTCTGCGCGCTCAAGGGCTGGCCTACGTCCGGTTCGCGATCGAAAACCCCGAGCTGTACCGGATCGCGACGATGGGCGAGTGGAAGTCCAATAGCTCTGTCGATGCAGCCCTTGCCAGTGCGGCTTTCGAGCACATGTGCGCGACCGTCGATGCCTTGATGGCCGAAGGCGTATTCCCGCGGGGCGATGCCAGCGACATCGCCCTGGAACTATGGAGTGCCGCGCACGGGGTGGCCGCACTGCTGATCGCCAAGCCGCATCTGCCGTTCGGCGATGCCGACGTGTTCACCGACCGGGTGCTGCGTGCCGTCTTCTGCGGGAATATGGTGACTGGACTGGTCGGCGCCGACGCGACACCGCAGCAGGTGGTGGAACGGTTGACGGCGCTGGGGTCGAAAGGCTGGTCGCGATGACGTCCTCGACGGCCGAGACCGTCCACCATCCGTTCTTCGCCCGGATCTGGCCCACGATCGCTGCACACGAGACCGAGCAGATGCGCGAATCCCGGCGGGCCAATCTGGCCGGGCTGTCCGGCCGGATCCTGGAGGTGGGCGCGGGGAGCGGGACCAACTTCGCGTTCTATCCCGAGACCGTGGACCACGTCGTCGCGATCGAGCCCGAGCAGCGACTGGTCGGGCTGGCCCGCGAAGCCTCCGCCACCGCGCCCGTTGCGGTGGAGGTCACCAACCGGACAGTGGAGAGTTTCTCGGCCGACGAGCCATTCGACGCAGTGGTGTGCTCACTGGTGTTGTGCTCGGTTGCCGAACCCGATTCTGTTCTGCGGCAGGTCTTTTCGCTGCTGCGACCGGGTGGTGAATTGCGCTACCTGGAGCATGTGGCCAGCACGGGGCCCCGGGGCCGGCTTCAGCAATTCGTCGACGCGACCAGGTTGTGGCCGAGGCTGGCCGGAAACTGCCATGCCCACCGCCACACCGAAGCGTCGATCCGGTCCGCGGGATTCGAGATCGAGCGCACCCGAACCGAGCACGCATTGCCGGCCTGGGTGCCGTTGCCGGTATCGGAGTTCGCGCTCGGGCGGGCGCGCCGCCCGGTCTAGTTGAGCCCGTCTAGTTCAGCAGGGCCGGCAGTCGCTGCAGCAGAGTCGGAAGCGCTGTGCTGGCTGACTCGCGCACCGTGATCGTGGCGCTGTCCGACAGCGGCGTGGGCTCGGGATTGACCTCGACGACGACGATCCCGCGGGCCAGCGCGGCCTCGGGCAGGCTCGCCGCCGGGTAGACGATGCTCGAGGTGCCCACCACCACCAGCACATCGGCGGCCGTCGTCGCCTCCACGGCGCGCTGCCAGGGTTGCTGGGGTAGTGCCTCGCCGAACCAGACGATGTCAGGCCGGATCAAACCTCCGCAATCGCACGACGGCGGCTCGACTTCCAGCGCCGGCTCGGTCATCTCGGGAAGCACGCCGGTGTACGGCAAACCGCATGCGGCGCAACGGAAGTCGAACAAGCTGCCGTGCAGGTGATGTACCGGCGAGCTGCCCGCACGCTCGTGTAGATCGTCGACGTTTTGGGTGACGACGCTGACGTCTGCGTGGGACTGCCAGGCGGCGACGGCGCGATGACCGGGATTGGGCTCGACGGTGCCGACCAGGTAATGCCGCCACAGATACCAGCCCCACACCCGCTCGGGATTGCGCTCCCAGCCTTGAACGCTGGACAACTCGTAGGGGTCGAACTTGGCCCACAGCCCGTTCTTGTCGTCGCGGAACGTTGGCACGCCGCTCTCCGCGGAGATTCCCGCACCGGACAGCACCGTGATACGCACTCCACCAAGATAGCTGGGCATACTGATCGGATGGAGTTGGGTGAATGGCTGCGGGTGGACGGACAGGCGGATCGACCGCTGTTCGACCAGCTCCGCAACCAGATCATCGAGGCGATCCGGGCCGGAAGGTTGGCGCCCGGTGCACGGTTGCCGACGGTGCGGGAATTAGCCGGCCAATTGGGCCTGGCCGTCAACACAGTGGCGCGTGCGTACCGCGAATTGGAGTCGGCCGGCGTCGTCGAAACCCGCGGCCGCTTCGGCACATTCGTCGCCCGGGCGGACCCGGTAGACACTGCGATGGCAGCGGCGGCGGCCGCCTACCTGGACGTGGCGCGCGGACTGGGACTCGGCAAAGCCGAGGCGCTGCGCTATCTGGAGGGCTACGCCGGCGACTGAGCCCGCAGGACTTTGACCAGCGTCCGCAGATTGCGGGTGGTGGTCGACGACTTGTATTTCTTCTTGCCCATGGTCTTGCCGATCGTGCTGTCCAGGGTCGCGTTTTTGGCCACCTGCCAATAGATCACGCCTTCGGGGCCGCGGGCGATCTTCTCGTCGCGCCTCGGCATCCAGCGCCGCGAGCTCGTCGAGCACATCGCTGTCGCTGACAAACGTGACGTACGACTGGTACCCGTCGACCTCGGGCTCGAACGGGTAGCCGTCGACGATCGACTGCAGCGTCTTGATCGGATAGACCAGCACCCAGGCGTCGTACCCGAACCGCTGTCGCAGTGCCTTTTCCGCGGTCGCGCGAACCGCGTCGGCGCCTTTGGACGATTCCAGCATCACGTTGCCGGTGGCCAGGATGGTGCGGACTCCGGCAAACCCGGCGTCCGTCAACGCCGTTGCCACGTCGGCCATTTTCAGGTTCACCCCGCCCACGTTGACCCCTCGCAGGAACGCCGCGTACTCGGTCATGATCGCGATGGTAGCGACTCCGCCGAATCGGGCCGTAGGCTCATCCCATGGGGCGCCACGTGTTCGACGACAAACTGCTGGCTGTGATCGCGGACAATTCTCTTGGCGTGCTGGCCACGCTGAAGCGGGACGGGCGGCCGCAGTTGTCCAACGTCTCCTACTACTTCGATGCCCGCAATACCGTCATCCAGGTGTCGGTCACCGAGCCGCGGGCCAAGACCCGCAACCTGCGTCGCGACCCGCGGGCGTCGCTGCTCGTCAGCTCGGATGACGGTTGGTCCTACGCCGTGGCCGAGGGCACCGCGACGCTGACTCCGCCGGCCGCTGCGCCCGCCGACGACACTGTCGAGGCGCTGATCGCGTTGTACCGCAACATCGCCGGGGAGCACCCGGACTGGGACGAGTACCGGCAGGCGATGGTCACCGACCGTCGCGTGCTGCTCACCCTCCCGGTGGCGCACGTCTACGGCGCGCCGCCCGGCGTGCGGTGATTTCCGCCTGAATCGCGGCGGGGGCATTAGGCTGCCGGCATGGCTGAATCGGCGTCGGAGGACGACAACAAACGCAAGTTCCGGGAAGCGCTCGAGCGTAAAAACGCGAAGTCGTCCGCCCGATCGGAGCATAAGGACGCCGGCGCCAAGCAACCCGGCGCTCATGGCGCGGCCGGCAACCGCCGCGAGTTTCGCCGCAAGAGCGGTTAGCTCGCGAATTCCTTCTCATCTGCTCTAGCCATTCCGACCGTAGTCAATCCGAAAAAGGCTGCCGGAACGACGACTTCGACCGCCGTCAGCACTTCCTGCAACCAGTGCGGCCGCCCGTTGACAACCAGCGAAATGATCCGCCCGACCGCGCTGACCAGCATCAGCCCGGCCAGCAGGCGGATCTCCGTCGCGCGGATTGGGGACCTGCGTGCCGCGCCCAGCCAGGCCAGCCCGTAGCCGGCGAAATAGGCCGAGTAGAACCGCTCGCGCGAATCGACCGTCGCGTTGGCGTCTACCGCACCGGGGACCGAGGCGGTGCCCAGCGCGAAGTGATAGATACCGATGGCGACGCAGGACAAACCGGTGAGCCCGGCCAAGTTTTTCAGGGAGCGGCCGGTGATGTCGCGCATCCCGTCACGGTAGCCCGTCACTGCCGTCTTAGACTGTCTCGGTGCCGAAGATGCAGCTTGCTCAAGACCCGGCCGCCGACCGCCTGCTCTCGGAGAATCCACTTGCGCTGGTGGTCGGCATGCTGCTCGACCAGCAGGTCCCGATGGAGACCGCGTTCGCCGGCCCCAAGAAGATCGCCGACCGGATGAGCGGTTTCGACGCCGCCGAGATCGCTGACTACGACCCGGACAAGTTCGCCGCGCTCTGCTCGGAAAAGCCTGCGATACATCGCTTTCCGGGCTCGATGGCCAAGCGGGTGCAGGCGCTGGCACGGATCATCGTGGACCGCTACGACGGCGACGCCGCCGGACTGTGGACCGCGGGCGACCCCGACGGACCCGAGGTGCTGCGACGGCTCAAGGGCCTTCCCGGCTTCGGTGAGCAGAAGGCGCAGATTTTTCTGGCGTTGCTCGGCAAGCAGTACGCGGCGACTCCTAAGGGCTGGCGCGCCGCGGCAGGCGAATTCGGCAAGGCCGGAACACACGTGTCGGTCGCTGACATCGCCGACGCGGGTTCGCTGGAGAAGGTCCGTTCGTACAAGAAGCAGATGAAGGCAGCGAAGAAAGCGAAGGGATAGGTGGCATGGCGAAGACACATCTGAATTGTCCGTGTGGCGAAGCGATCACCGGCAAAGACGAAGACGAATTGGTCGACCTGACGCAGGCCCACCTGGCCAGCGCGCATCCTGGTCTGGAGTACGACCGGGACGCAATTCTGTTCATGGCCTACTAGCGGCCAAATCCGCCGGCGCGCACGACGATGGGCGCGACGGCGGATTCGACGGGCGCTAGGTCAGGGCACCACCGTCGAGCCGATGGTGGGCATGAACTGGCACTGCTTGTCCTTGGTGCTGACCTGCCCGAAGATCGTCGACATGATGCTGCCCGATCCGGTGTCGACGGTCGCAGTCAACGTGGTGGGGCCCTGCGGGTTGATGTCGGTCTGCGGCTTGAGCGTCGCGCTGCCCGACTTGCCGGTGGTCAGGTTGACCCAGGTGACATTCAGCGGCAGCTTCTGCACGTCGGCGGGTCCTGGAGTTCCGAGCGCGGTGAACACGTAGGCCGTCTGACCGGCGGTCGGGCCCGGCGCCGGGATCTTGGCCGGACCGGCCACCGACAGCACCGGCGCCAGCACGCTGCCGCCGTCGGCCCCGCAGTTGCTGCTGATCGACGGGTACATGAAGTCCTGGGTGGGTGGGGCGTCCGGGCTGTAGTTCGGTGCGGCAGCCTCGGGCGCAGGCGCCGGAGCGGCAGCCGCGGGTGCAGGAGCCGGCGCGGCGGCGGGCGCAGTCCCGGCGGCGGCCACCGGCACGGCGTTGGCGGGGACCGATGCGGCTGCTTCGGGCGCGGGACCCGCGGCGTGAACCGGGTCGATACCGGTGGGCAGGTGCGCTTGGGTACCCGGCTCCACACCGGGCGGGACGACGTGCGCCGACGGGGCGGCTTCCGGGGATCCGACGAACTGGTTCACTGACGCCGCAACGTTTTTCGACTCATCGGGTGCCGACGGGCTGCGGCTGAATGCCTGGGCCGCGGCCATCAGGAGCTGCGTCGCCTGCTCGGGGTTGCCGGCGGCCTGCTGGATGATCGGGCTCAGCTCGGACATGGCGGGCAGTCCCGGCAGTCCTGGCAGTCCCGGTAACTGCTGGGCGGGGTTCGGTGCCGGTGTCGCCGGGTCGGCGGCGGCGGTGGGGGACAGTGCCACTGCTGTGCTGGCTGCGATCGCCGTGGCGGCAAAGGTGGTGATCACATTGCGTGCGATGTTCATGGGGTCCTCCCAGACGTCGAAGTTGGTGGTGGCCGGCTAGCGCGTAATGGCGCTAGCCGGCCAGTCGCTCGGTCAGGGAAGTCCGGAAACCGGGAACAGCAACGGGTTCACGGCTGCGGCAGGCGCCACCGGTGCCGCCGCCAACGGCAGGGTTGCTGCCGGCAGGGATGCCGCCGGTGCGGCAGCAGCCGGGATGCCCGCCGCCGAGGCGAGTCCGCCGGTGAGCGGTGACCCGCCGCCGAGCAGCGAGGTCAGGTCACCGGGCAGCGACACCTGCTGCGGCAGCGGGAACGGCAGCCCCGGTATCTGCGGCAGGTTGAGCTGAGCCTGGGGCAGCATCCCCGCGGTGCTGGTCGCCGGCGCGGTCGCGGCCGGAACGGTCGGCGTCAGACCGGGGAGGCTTAGGCCAGGCGTCGACGTCGCGGCCGGAGCCGGGGTGGTCAACCCCGGAATGCCGAGCCCGGGAGTCGCGCTCGTCGCGGCCGGAGTGGGCGACGCCAAGCCCGGAAGCAGCGAGGTAGCGCCGGGAGTCGCGCTCGCAGCTTGCGGCGGCATCTTGATCGATGCGCTGGCCAGCGGCGGCGGCGTCGCCGGCTGACCGCCCAGGGCGCCCGCGACGTTTTGCAGCACCTGAGGTGCGCTGGCCGCGGTGCCGACGAGTTGCTGGCTGATGTCGGGTGTGGGCAACGGTGCTGGGTCGGCGTGGGCTGTGCCCATCAAACCGCCCATGAGCAGCGCTGCCGACGAGCCCGCCACCACAGCTGTGGCGCGTACGAAGGTTCGAACAGTTGACATGACTCTCCCTGAATCTCGACGACAAGTCCTCGCCGCAGACAATCCGCCTGATGTCAAAGTGACTCAAGTGACACGTGTGGCATTTATGCGACCGTTACGGAACCGAGCGTCGGCAGTGACCCTGGGAGCCTCGTGGCGGGAACTGTGGTGCCGGTGGGGCCCGGCGATAGAGTCGTGCAGATCGACACCTTCTCGGCCGCTCCGGCGGCAATCACCCACCGCCGGCGCGCGATCTCCGTGGACACCATCGGGCCGGCGCTTCTGGTCGTGAGCGTGCTCGCCCGGCTGGCGTGGACCTACCTGGCGCCCAACGGAGCCAACTTCGTCGATTTGCACGTCTACGTCGGCGGTGCGGCCATGATCGACCACCCGGGCAGCCTGTACAGCTACGTCTACGCAGATCAGACGCCGGATTTCCCGCTGCCGTTCACCTACCCGCCATTCGCGGCCGTCCTGTTCTATCCGCTGCATCTGCTGCCGTTCGGCCTGGTCGCGTTCTGCTGGACGGTCGGGACGATGGCCGCGCTCTACGGCGTGGTCCGGATCAGCCAACGATTGCTGGGAGTCGCTGCCGGCGCAGGGCCACCGGCCGGCGATGCTCTGGACCGGGATCGCGATCTGGCTGGAACCGCTGCGCAGCACCTTCGACTACGGCCAGATCAACGTCGTGCTGGCACTGGCCACGCTGGGCGCGGTGTTCAGCGCCAGGTGGTGGCTGTCGGGTCTGTTACTGGGCACGGCGGCAGGGGTGAAGTTGACGCCCGCGATCGGGGGACTCTATTTCGTCGGCGCCCGCCGCTGGGGCACGGCCTTGTTTTCCGCGGTCGTGTTCTTTGCGACGATCGGGGTGTCGGCGTGGCTCGTCGGAGACCAAACCCGTTACTACTTCACCGATGTGATCTTCAGAACCGACCGCATCGGTCCGATCTGCACGATCTTCAACCAGTCCTGGCGCGGCGGTGTCTGCCGGATCTTCGGCCACGACGCCGGCTACAGCCCGGTGGTCCTGATCGGAATCGCCGTCACCGCAATACTTTCCGTCCTCGCCTGGCGCGCGATGGGATTTCACGACGATCAGCCGGACCGGCTCGGCCGTCTGCTGGTGGTCGAACTCTTCGGGTTGCTGCTGTCCCCGATTTCGTGGACCCATCACTGGGTGTGGTTGGTGCCGTTGATGATCTGGCTGTTTTACGGGCCGCTGTCGGATCGTCTCGGCGCCCGGATCCTCGGCTGGACCTGGCTGGTGCTGACCGTCATCGGTGTGCCGTGGCTGCTGAGCTTTGCCCAGCCGAGTATCTGGCAGAACGGCCGGCCCTGGTATCAGGCGTGGGGCGGTTTGATCTACATCGTGACGACGCTGGCTACCCTGGCCTGGATCGCGGCCAGTCGAGACGCGCGACGGCTAGTCCCCGATAAGCCTGTCGATGTCGTGGGCCATCGCCACGTCTTTGTCGGTGATGCCACCCTCGGAGTGTGTCACCAAAGCGAAAGTCACTGTCCGCCAACGGATATCGATGTCGGGGTGATGATCCTTGGACTCGGCGTGCTCGGCTATCCGGCGCACCGCGTCGATCCCGGCGAGGAACTCGGGAAACTTCACTGACCGCCGTAGCGCGCCGTCTGCGCGTTCCCACCCGTTGAGGTCAGGCAGTGCGGCGTCGACTTGTTCATCCGTTAACACAGCCATATTTCGACCGTATACCGTCAGCCGCGATGGTCAACCAGATCGTGGTCGCCGGGGCGATCGTCGCCGACTCGAAGGTGCTGATCGCACAGCGTGTCCGGCCGCCCCAGCTGGCCGGCCGCTGGGAGTTGCCGGGCGGCAAGGTCGCCGCAGGTGAGTCCGAGTCCGATGCGCTGGCCCGCGAGCTTGCCGAGGAACTCGGCGTCGATGTCACGGTCGGCTCGCGGCTGGGCGACGATGTGCGAACTCAACGCCACCACGACGCTGCGGGCGTACGCCGCGACGTTGATCCGCGGCCAGCCGCACCCGCACGACCACGCCGCGTTGCGTTGGGTGACCGCGGCGGAGCTGGGCGACGTCGATTGGGTGCCCGCCGACCGGGCTTTCGTGCCGGCGCTGACGGGTCTGTTGGGTTAGAGGAGACTAAACCGCCGATTGTGCAGGTTATGAGTGGAAATTCGCCGTTGCCACCGCCAGACGCTGCACAGTCGGCATCCGGCTTCCACCGCCACAGGCTGCGCAGTCGGCACCCGGCCCACGGCCAACGTCACACACTGGTCAGTTTCGCGATAGACGACCTGCACTGAAACAATCACTGGCGTGGATTTCCGAAACGTCGCCATCGTCGCTCACGTCGATCACGGCAAGACGACCCTGGTTGATGCGATGTTGCGGCAGTCCGGCGCGCTGACCCATCGCGGCGACGACGCGATCGAGCGGCTGATGGACTCCGGTGACCTGGAGAAGGAAAAGGGCATCACGATCCTGGCGAAGAACACCGCCGTGCACCGCCGGCACCCGGACGGCTCGATGACCGTCATCAACGTCATCGACACCCCCGGCCACGCCGACTTCGGCGGCGAGGTGGAGCGCGGCCTGTCGATGGTCGACGGCGTCCTGCTGCTGGTCGACGCCTCCGAGGGACCGCTGCCGCAGACCCGCTTCGTGCTGCGCAAGGCGCTGGGCGCGCACCTTCCCGTCATCCTGGTGGTCAACAAAACCGACCGGCCGGACGCCCGGATCGCCGAGGTCGTCTCGGAAAGCCACGACCTGCTCCTCGACGTCGCTTCAGACCTGGACGAAGAGGCCCAAAAGGCCGCCGAGAAGGCACTCGGACTGCCGACGCTGTACGCCTCCGGACGCGCCGGCATTGCCAGCACCAGCCAGCCGGCCAACGGCGAGAACCCTGACGGCGAAAACCTCGACCCGCTGTTCGACGTACTGTTCGAGCACATTCCGCCGCCGCAGGGCGACCCGGAGGCGCCACTGCAGGCGCTGGTGACCAACCTCGACGCGTCGGCGTTCCTCGGCCGGTTGGCCCTGATCCGGATCTACAAGGGCCGCATCAAAAAGGGCCAGCAGGTGGCCTGGATGCGCGAGGTCGACGGCCATCCGGTCATCACCAACGCCAAGATCACCGAGCTGCTGGTCACCGAGGGCGTCGAGCGCACACCGATGGAGGAGGCCATCGCCGGCGACATCGTCGCCGTCGCGGGCATGCCGGAGATCATGATCGGCGACACGCTCGCCGACGTCGACCACGCGCACGCGCTGCCGCGTATCACCGTCGACGAGCCGGCCATCTCGGTCACCATCGGCACCAACACGTCACCGCTGGCCGGCAAGGTGTCCGGACACAAGTTGACCGCGCGAATGGTCAAGTCGCGCTTGGACTCCGAACTCGTCGGCAACGTGTCGATCAAGGTGGTCGACATCGACCGGCCCGACGCCTGGGAGGTGCAGGGCCGTGGCGAGCTGGCGCTGGCCGTGCTGGTTGAGCAGATGCGTCGCGAGGGCTTCGAGCTGACCGTTGGCAAGCCGCAGGTGGTCACCCAGACCGTCGACGGCAAGCTGCACGAGCCGTTCGAGGCGATGACGATCGACTGCCCCGAGGAGTTCGTCGGCGCGATCACCCAGCTGATGGCCGCCCGCAAGGGCCGCATGGAGGAGATGACCAACCATGCCGCCGGCTGGGTGCGGATGGACTTCATCGTGCCGAGCCGCGGGCTGATCGGCTTTCGCACCGACTTCCTGACGCTGACCCGCGGCACCGGGATCGCCAACGCCGTGTTCGACGGCTACCGGCCGTGGGCGGGCGAGATCAAGGCGCGACACACGGGATCGCTGGTGTCCGACCGCAGCGGGACGATCACGCCGTTCGCCATGATCCAGCTGGCCGACCGCGGCCAATTCTTCGTCGAACCCGGCGAGGACACCTATGAAGGCCAGGTGGTGGGCATCAACCCGCGCGCCGAGGACCTTGACGTCAACGTGACGCGGGAGAAGAAGCTGACCAACATGCGGTCGTCGACGGCCGATGTGATGGAGACGCTGGCGCGGCCGCTGGAATTGGGTCTCGAGCAGGCGATGGAGTTCTGCGCCGAGGACGAGTGCGTGGAGGTGACGCCCGAGGTGGTGCGGGTGCGCAAGGTCGAGCTCGTCGCGACCATGCGCGCCCGGGCGAAGGCGCGGGCCAAGGCGCGCGGCTGACGACGATCAAGCGGCGAGGCACGAGCCGCGTTGAGGAGTCAGCCCAGACCGTCCGGCTGACGACGATCAAGCGGCGAGGCACGAGCCGCGTTGAGGAGTCGGCCCAGACAGTCCGGCTAGCCGAGCGGATGCACGTCCCGGACCAAACCGGCACCGATACCCTGTGGGGCGTGC
The DNA here is from genome assembly GCA_963762535.1 of uncultured Actinomycetota bacterium. GTDB lineage: Bacteria > Actinomycetota > Actinomycetes > Mycobacteriales > Mycobacteriaceae > Mycobacterium. The sequence goes on along the minus strand of CAVXKX010000012.1, from coordinate 123,021 downwards.
CGAAACGAGTGCGCCGCGTCTCCGCGACCGCCGGGATGCTGGTTTCGGTGTTGGTGTTCGGCGGCTGCTCGGTCAGCCCGCCGCCGGCGCCGCAGAGCACCGCGACCTCGCGCAGCACCCCTCCGCCGCCGCAGCGCAAAAGCCAGATCATCGTGGGCATCGACTCGATCGGCGCCGGGTTCAACCCGCATCTGCTCTCCGACTTGTCCGCGGTGAACGCCGCGGTCAGCGCGCTGGTGCTGCCCAGCGCCTTCCGTCCGGTGCCCGATCCGAACACCCCGACGGGATCGCGGTGGGAGCTGGATCCGACGCTGCTGACCTCAGCCGAGGTGACCAGCGAAGTCCCGTTCACGGTCACCTACAAGATCCGCCCGGAGGCGCAGTGGACCGACAACGCCCCGATCGCCGCCGACGACTTCTGGTACCTGTGGCGCCAGATGGTCGGCCAACCGGGAGTCGTCGACCCGGCCGGCTACGACCTGATCACCGGGGTGCAGTCGATCGACGGCGGCAAGCAGGCCGTGGTCACCTTCGCCCGGCCCTACCCGGCATGGCGGGAGTTGTTCAGCAACATCCTTCCGGCCCACATCGTCAAAGACGTGCCCGGCGGCTTCCCGGCCGGGCTGGCCCGTGCCATGCCGGTGACCGGCGGACAGTTCCGGGTGGAGTCCATCGACCCGCAGCGCGACGAAATCCTGCTCGCCCGCAACGACCGCTACTGGGGCCCGCCGTCCAAGCCCGATCTGGTGCTGTTCCGCCGGGCCGGCGCGCCCGCCGCGCTGGCTGACTCGGTCCGCAACGGCGACACCCAGGTGGCCCAAGTCCACGGTGGCTCAGCGGCTTTCGCGCAACTGTCGGCGATCCCCGATGTGCGCACCGCACGGATCATGACTCCTCGGGTGATGCAGCTGACCTTGCGGGCCAACGTGTCGAAGCTGGTGGACGGGCAAGTGCGCAAGGCGATCCTGGGGCTGCTCGACGTGGATCTGCTGGCCGCCGTGGGCGCGGGCAGCGACAACACCGTCACCCTGGACCAGGCCCAGATCCGTTCGCCCAGCGATCCCGGCTACGTGCCGACCGCACCGCCGGCGATGACGCGGACGGCAGCGCTGGGATTGCTCGAGGCCTCGGGCTACCAGATCGACAGCGACACCTCGACTCCGGAGAACACCCGGGGCCACGTCACCAAGGACGGCAAACAGCTGACGCTGGTCATCGGCGTCGCGGCCAACGACCCGACCTCGCAGGCAGTGGCCAACACCGCCGCCGACCAGTTGCGCAATGTCGGAATCGCCGCGACCGTGCTCGCGCTCGACCCGGTCGCGATGTACCGCGACGCACTGGTCAACGACCGCGTCGATGCGCTGGTGGGTTGGAGTGAGGCCGGCGGAAACCTGGCGACGCTGCTGGCGTCGCGCTACAGCTGCCCGGCGCTGGAAGCCACCGCGGTGTCGACGGCCGCTGCCCCGTCGTCCGGCCCGACCGCCAAGCCGGCTCCCGCGACGACGCCGGCCGCGACCACCTCGCCGCCACCCTCGCACGCGCAGGACCCCGGCGCGCTGGTGCAGGCCCCGTCGAACCTCACCGGCATCTGCGATCACAGCATCCAGGCCGATATCGACGCCGCGCTGGCCGGCACCAAGAACATCGGCGACGTGGTCAACGCGGTGGAGCCGCGGCTCTGGGAGATGGCCACGGTGCTGCCTATTCTGCAGGACACCACGATCGTCGCCGCCGGTCCGAGCGTGCAGAACGTCAGCCTGTCGGGTGCGGTTCCGGTCGGCATCGTCGGCGACGCCGGACAATGGGTGAAGACGTCGCAGTAAGCCCCCCCAAGCGGCTGCCTGTAACGATTCGGTCTCTGTTAGACAATTGTTAGTAAATCCCCGGTTCTTAAGGTTTCTCTCAGGTAGTGTTCGATTCACCGGTTAAGTCACTAGCCGGGGGCATAGAGCACCAGCTAGCCGAGACCGCCAGCGATGTAACGCGGCAGGTCCTGCGGGAGCTTCTGATCGAAGTCTGCACTTCGAACACCACCAGCCAAAGGCGGACCGACCAGGGGGCGGCCCGCCTTTGGCATTTTTCGGCCGGCATCAGGGCAGCGCGGCGGCCCCGATCAGCGCCTGCGCACTGCGAAAGCTGTTGCGCTGCAGCAGCAATCAGGTCGGATGCGGCAACACCGTGTCGACGATCTGGACCAGCTGACGCTTGCTCGGCGGGGCGCCGGTGAGTAACAGCTGCTGGTTGACCAGCGCGGTCCCGACCCGGGCGGTGTAGGGCGTGATCGTGGCCGCGTCGATCTCACCATTAGCCGCGCCGGCATGCAGGATCGATTCGGTCAGCCGCAACCGCGGCCCGACGACGGCATCGGTGAAGATGGCCCGCAGCTCCGGCTCGTGCAGCAGTTGTTGCACGCTCGCCAGGCCCGGGAATGCAGTCTTGCCGGCCACCAGGTCGCAGTGCGCGCTGAGCACGGCCAGCAGGTTCTCCCGGGCGGATCGGTCCGCGCGCGGCTCGGGCAGCGGTGGCAGCGCATAGAGCAACGCCGCCTGAACCAGATCGTGCTTGCTGGACCAGCGTCGATACAACGCGGCTTTGCCCGTCCGGGCCTGGGCGGCGATACCCTCCATCGTGAGTCCGCCGTAACCGACAGCAGCCAACTCGGCCAGCGTCGCCTCGTAGAGGGCGTCTTCGAGCTGCTTGCCCCGGCGACGGGTGCGAACCGTCGTCGTCTGCTGTCCCATCCGTCGATAGTAGCCAGCAACGTACCTTTCGTGACCGGGGGCTTTGCCGATTCGCTGACTGTCTTTGCAGCTCAGTGCTCCGAGCCACGAAATCCTTTGCCGCGCAGCGCCCGAGTAGGGTGCCTGCCATGCAGGAGACTCCGCGGCTGTTGTTCGTGCATGCCCATCCCGACGACGAGAGCATCACCAACGGCGTCACCATCGCCCACTATGTGGCCCGCGGAGCGCAGGTGAAGGTCGTCACCTGCACGCTCGGTGAGGAGGGCGAGGTCATCGGCGACCAGTGGGCGCAGCTGGCTGTGGACCACGCCGACCAACTCGGCGGTTACCGGATCGGCGAGCTGACCGCCGCGCTGCACGCGCTGGGCCTGGACGGCCCGGTCTACCTCGGCGGCCCGGGCCGGTGGCGCGATTCCGGCATGGCCGGCTCGCCGGCCCGCGACGGTCGGGGTTCTCAGCGGTTTAGCGACGCCGACCAGCGCGAGGCCGTCGGCGCGCTGGTCGAGATCATTCGCGAGCTGCGACCGCACGTCGTGGTGACCTACGACCCGAATGGCGGATACGGGCATCCCGACCACATTCAGGCCCACGTCGTCACGACCGCGGCCGTCGCCGCCGCCGCCGCCAGCACTGGCGACTATTCCGGTCAGCCGTGGTCGGTGCCGAAGTTCTACTGGACGGTCATCGCCCGCAGCGCGTTCACCGCGGGGTGGGAGGCGCTTAGGCCCCGGCGATCTGCACGACGAGTGGATAGTCCCGTCGCCCGACGGCGACTTCGGTGAACTCGGCTACCCCGACGAAGAGATCGACGCCGTCATCGATGACCCCGAAGCGTTGCCGGCCAAGACTGCGGCGTTGCGGGCACACGCCACCCAGCTCACCGTCGGTCCGACCGGGCGCGCGCTGGCGTTGTCGAACAACATCGCGCTGCCGATTGTGGCGCAGGAGCACTACATTCTGGCCGCCGGCGTCGCGGGCGAGCGTGACGCGCGGGGTTGGGAGACCGATCTGCTGGCGGGAGTCGACCTCGCCGGGACCCTCACGCGGTAAGCTGCCGGCATGGACCCGGATCTGGACCAGAACCAGCAGCACTGGCAGGACCGACTGGACAGCTTCCAGTGGGAGGTCATGTCCATCGTCTCGCAGTTGGACAGCATCCCGACCTGACCGCCTTTCGAATCGCCATCCTGGCCTTGTTGGCTTTCGACGGCGTGCTGTCCGCTGTCGGTGGTGCCCTTTTTCTCCCGTCCTACGTCGGTGCGGTCCCATTCCCAGTCAGCGCGTTGGTCAGTGGCCTACTCAACGCGTCGCTGGTGTGGGCGGCCCAACGATGGACCACCTCGACGCGGCTTGCCGCGCTGCCGCTGTGGACCTGGCTGCTGACGGTGCTGATGATGTGCCTGCCCGGTCCGGGCAACGACGTCATCTTCGCGGGGCGGGGCGTACTGGCGTACAGCCCCTTTTTGCTGCTCGCGGCCGGTCTGGCGCCACCCTGCTGGGTGTTGCTGCGACGGCGGCCCACTCGCTGAGGGCAGGGACTCCGTGGCGCATGGCTGGAGGCTACTGTTGTCGCTCATGGCACCCGTCGGGTCGCGGATAGTTGGGACGTGCGGATGAAATGTGGATGGCCGGAAGTTACACCAACGTGCCGTTGACTCCGGGCGAAGAGCCGACCCTGCTACCCAGCCCGTCATTGCCCCCTGCACCTGGCGGATCCGCGATGCGCCGGGTGCTGCGGCGGGCCCGCGACGGGGTGGCGCTGAACGTCGACGAGGCCGCGGTCGCGCTGACCGCCCGCGGCGACGACCTGGCCGACCTGTGTCGCAGCGCGGCACGGGTACGCGACGCCGGCCTGGAGTCGGCCGGACGGCGGGGCGGCACGGGACGGCTGCCGGTCAGCTACTCCCGCAAGGTGTTCATTCCGGTGACGCATCTGTGCCGGGACTCCTGCCACTACTGCACATTCGTCACGGTGCCCGGCAAGCTGCGCGCACGGGGCGCGGGCATGTATCTGGAGCCCGACGAGATCCTCGACATCGCCCGCCGCGGCGCCGAACTCGGTTGCAAAGAAGCGCTATTCACCCTCGGCGATCGCCCGGAAGAACGGTGGCCGGAGGCGCGCGAATGGCTGGACGAGCGCGGGTATGACTCCACGCTGTCCTACCTGCGCGCCATGGCGATCCGGGTGCTGGAGGAAACCGGGCTGCTGCCGCACCTGAACCCTGGCGTGATGAGCTGGTCGGAGCTGTCGCGGCTGAAGCCGGTAGCCCCGTCGATGGGGATGATGCTGGAAACGACGTCGCGGCGGTTGTTCGAGACGAAAGGCCTTGCGCACTACGGCAGTCCGGACAAGGACCCGGAGGTCCGGCTGCGGACGCTGACCGACGCCGGCCGGCTATCCATTCCGTTCACCACCGGCCTTCTGGTCGGCATCGGCGAGACGCTCACCGAGCGGGCCGAGACACTGCATGCGATTCGCAAGTCGCACAAGGAGTTCGGCCACGTCCAAGAAGTCATCGTGCAGAATTTCCGGGCCAAGCAGCACACCGCGATGGCCTCGACACCCGACGCCGGAATCGACGACTTCCTGGCCACCATTGCGGTAGCGCGGCTGATCCTCGGCCCGGCGATGCGCATCCAGGCCCCGCCGAACCTGGTATCGGAGCAGGAGTGCCTGGCGCTGATCGCCGCCGGAGTCGACGACTGGGGCGGCGTATCGCCGCTGACGCCGGACCACGTCAACCCCGAGCGGCCGTGGCCCGCCCTCGACGAACTCGCCGCAGTCACCGCGGCGGCGGGATACGACTTGGTGGAGCGACTGACCGCACAACCGAAGTACGTGCAGGCCGGCGACGCCTGGATCGACCCGCGGGTGCGCGGTCACGTTGCGGCGCTGGCGGATCCGGGCACCGGGCTGGCCCGCGACGTGAAACCGGTGGGGATGCCGTGGCAAGAGCCCGACGATGTCGCATCCGCCGGCCGGGTCGACCTGAACGCGGCGATCGACACCGAAGGCCGGCTGACCGAGAGCCGCAGCGACCTGGACAGTGCGTTCGGCGACTGGGAGTCGATCCGCGCCAAGGTGCACGATCTGGCCGCCCAGGGCGCTAGTGCGCCCGAACGCCTAGCCACCGATGTGCTTGCAGCGCTGCGTTCGGCCGAGCGTAACCCGGCCGCGTGCAGCGACGCGGAGTATCTTGCGCTGGCCAATGCTGATGGTCCGGCATTGGAAGCCGTTACGGCACTGGCAGATTCGCTTCGGCGTGACGCGGTCGGCAATGACGTGACGTTCGTTGTCAACCGCAACATCAACTTCACCAATATCTGCTACACCGGTTGCCGGTTCTGCGCCTTCGCGCAACGCAAAGACGACGCCGACGCGTTCTCGCTGTCGGCGGACGAGGTTGCTCAGCGTGCCTGGGAAGCGCACGTGGCCGGCGCGACCGAGGTCTGCATGCAGGGCGGCATCGACCCCGAGCTGCCGGTCACCGGCTACGCGGATCTGGTCCGCGCGGTCAAGGCGCGGGTGCCCTCGATGCATGTGCACGCGTTCTCGCCGATGGAGATCGCCAACGGAGTGACCAAGAGCGGCTTGAGTGTTCGCGAGTGGCTGACCAGTCTGCGCGAGGCCGGGCTGGACACCATCCCGGGCACCGCGGCGGAGATTCTCGACGACGAGATCCGTTGGGTGCTGACCAAGGGCAAGCTGCCGACCTCGATGTGGATCGAGATCGTCACGACCGCTCACCAGGTGGGCCTGCGGTCATCGTCGACGATGATGTACGGCCACGTCGACGACCCTCGGCACTGGGTCGGCCATCTCAACGTGTTGCGCGACATCCAGGACCGCACCGGCGGCTTCACCGAGTTCGTGCCGCTGCCGTTCGTGCACCAGAACTCGCCGCTTTACCTGGCCGGCGCCGCGCGCCCGGGCCCCACCCATCGTGATAACCGCGCTGTGCACGCGCTGGCGCGGATCATGTTGCACGGCCGTATCTCTCACATCCAGACCAGCTGGGTCAAGCTGGGTACCGAGCGCACGCAGGTGATGCTCAACGGCGGCGCCAACGACTTGGGTGGCACGTTGATGGAGGAGACCATCTCGCGGATGGCCGGGTCTGAATACGGCTCCGCCAAAACCGTTTCAGAACTCACCGCGATCGCCGAGGGCATCGGTCGTCCGGCGCGCCAGCGCACCACCGATTACACCCCGCTGGCGGCATAGGCTGGACACATGGCTTCGCGAGTTGACCACGACCGATTTCCCGAGTGGCAGCCATTCGCCGACGCGGTGCAGCGGCGCCGGCCCGACGCCGGTACCTGGTGTGAAGCCTGGACAGTCCGCGACCTCGTCATCCACCAGGCCGGCAACGCCGCAGAACTCGCCCGTGTGCTGGGGGCCCACCTGGCCGGCGAGCCGGTCGCAACCCGCGCCTTCGAAGAACGCGAGGCGCCGCTGCGGGCGATGAACGACACCGACCTGTGGACGGCGCTGCTCCAGAACATGGCCATGCTGAACGACGTGGCCGAAGCGGCCGATGGCGTGCCCGCCGACACCGACGTGGCGTGGACGGGTCGCACCATGAAGGTGCCGTGGTTCGCCGAGCACATGCGCGAAGAGCTGGTGTTGCACGGGTGGGATATCACCGGCGACGATGCCGCGGCGCAGGCGCGCCTGGCCCAGCCCTGGATGACCACCCACAGTGTGCTGGCGGTCGGAAAGCCGCTGCTGGTCAAGGGCGTCAAGCAACTGCGGCCCGGTGAACGCGTCGAGGCCCGGCTGCGGGTGCCCGACCACGACGACGTGGCCTTGAGCGCGACCGCTGACAGCACCACGATTCAGCTTGCCGATCCAGCCGGCCCGGCGACCTTGGAAACCGATGCGGCGGCAAGGGTTTTGCTGTTGTGGGGCCGTCGCCCTGCCGACCCGTCGCGAATCTGCAGTCGGGTGGGTCCGGCGGCACTGGGCCGGGTGCGCGCGCTGCTGGCCGGCTACTGAGCTCTGCAGCCTGACTCGGGCTGGCCGAACGTGAAGGCAGTTTCACGCTCGCGGCACGAACTACAGCCGGGCGGCCAGCTCGGTGCCCTGCCTGATCGCCCGCTTGGCGTCCAGCTCCGCGGCCACCGCGGCGCCGCCGATGATGTGCGGCTCGATTCCGCCGCGGCGCAACTCGTCTTCGAGGTCACGCACCGGCTCCTGGCCGGCGCAGACCACGACGTTGTCCACCTCGAGCAGCTGCGGCCGCTGCCGCTTCGGGCCGAAGCTGATGTGCAGACCGTCGTCGCTCACCCGCTCGTAGTTGACGCCGGAAAGCTGATGGACGCCTTTGGCTTTCAGCGAGGCCCGGTGCACCCAGCCGCTGGTCTTACCCAGCCGCTTGCCCTGGGCGCCGCTGGAGCGCTGCAGCAGATACACCTCGCGTGCCGGCGCCGCGGGAACCGGCGCGATCAGCGCACCGGTTGCTTCCCATGGGTCGGCCACACCCCATTCGGACTTCCAATCTTTTAGGTTGAGCGTCGGCGAGGAGTCGGTGACCAGGAACTCGCTGACATCGAAACCGATTCCGCCGGCGCCGATTACCGCGACGCGCTTGCCCACCGGACGCACGCCCGTGATGGCCTGGCCGTAGGTCAACACCATCGGATGGTCGATGCCGGGAATGTCGGGCATCCGCGGTGCAACCCCGGTCGCCAGCACGACGTGGTCGTAGCCGGCGAGGTCGGCGGCCGATGCCCGGGTGCCCAGTCGCACCTGCACGCCGTTGACGCGCAGCATCGTCGTGAAATAGCGGATGGTTTCGTTGAATTCCTCTTTGCCCGGAATGCGACGGGCCATGTCGAACTGGCCGCCGATGTAGTCGTTGGCCTCGAACAGCGTCACCTGATGGCCGCGGGCAGCGGCGTTGACCGCGGCGGCCAGCCCGGCCGGGCCGGCGCCGACGACGGCGATCGAACGGGCGCGCCGGGTCGGGGACAGCACCAGCTGCGTCTCACGGCCGGCCCTCGGGTTCAGCAGACACGACACCTGCTTGTGGACGAATGCGTGGTCCAGGCAGGCCTGGTTGCAGGCGATGCAGGTGTTGATCTCGTCGTCGCGCGCGGCCTGCGCTTTGAGCACCCACTCCGGGTCGGCCAGCAGCGGCCGGGCCATCGAGATCAGCTGCACGTGCGTGTCGGCCAGAATCTGTTCGGCCGCCTGCGGCATGTTGATCCGGTTCGACGCTGCCACCGGAATGGTGACGTGGCTGGCGAGCGCATCGCTGATGTCGACGAAGGCGTTGGCCGGCACCGACGTGACGATGGTGGGCACCCGCGCCTCGTGCCAGCCGAAGCCGGAGTTGATCATGGTCGCGCCGGCGGCCTCGACTTCGGTTGCCAGCGCCAGGATGTCGTCCCAGCTCTGGCCGCCCTCGACGTAGTCGGCCAGCGACATCCGGTAGCAGATGATGAAATCGGTGCCGGTCGCGGCGCGCGTCCGCCGCACGATCTCGACGGCGAAACGGCGACGCTTGTCGGCGGTGCCGCCCCAGGCGTCATTGCGCTTGTTCGTGCGCGGCGCCAGGAACTGGTTGAGCAGATATCCTTCGCTGCCCATGATTTCGACACCGTCGTAGCCCGCCTCGCGTGCCAGCTGTGCACACCGGGCGAAGTCGTCGATGGTGCTCTGGACGCCGCTCGCCGAGAGCCGGCGTGGACGAAAAGGGTTGATCGGCGCCTTGATCGACGATGCGCTGACCGAAAGTGGATGGTAGGCATAGCGTCCGGCGTGCAGGATCTGCAGCAGGATCTTGCCGCCCGCATCGTGCACCGCGGTGGTGATGCGCCGGTGTCGGCGTGCCTGGGCGGACGAGGTGAGCTCTGAGGCGAACGGCAGCAGCCAGCCGGTCCGGTTGGGCGCGTAGCCGCCGGTGATGATCAGGCCGACGCCACCGTGCGCGCGTTCGGCGAAATACTCGGCGAGCCGGTCGGTGTTGCGGGCCCGGTCTTCGAGGCCGGTGTGCATCGAGCCCATGATCACCCGGTTACGCAGCGTGGTGAACCCGAGATCCAACGGGGACAGCAGGTGTGGATAGCTCATCGGTTCTCCTGCGTCGGCTTGGCCGCCAGGGCGGCGCTCACTTCGTCGAGCCAGTCGATGGCGCCTTCCTCGGCGCGGATTCCGCCGCGCAGCACCAAGTACTGATGTAATGCGCTGTCGCGCAACGCCGTCGGGTCAGGGAACTGCTTCTTCTCGAATCCCCGGTAGGTGTCCAGCAATTGGGCGCGTTCGGCGCGCAGGGCGACGATCTGCTCGTGCAGCGCACCACGGTCGCCGAAGGCGGCACCGCGCAGCTTGACGGCGACCTCGCGGGTGCGGCTGTCACCGAGTGCACCGGCCCGAATGGATCCACCTCTGGTCAGCGGAGCGGCGATCCAGCGGGCCAACTCGCAGCGGCCGGCGTCAGAGACGGTGTAGACCTTCTTGTCCGGTCGTCCCTGCTGCGCGACCACTGTCGCCGACAGCCAGCCGTCGGCCTCCATCGTCCGCAGCGTGCGGTAGATCTGCTGGTGGGTGGCGCTCCAGAAGTATCCGATCGAGCGGTCGAACCTGCGCGTCAACTCATAGCCGGAGCCGGACTGTTCGCACAGCGACACCAGGATCGCGTGGGGCAGCGTCACCAGCGCAGCATAGGAACAGCGGGTCGGCGTATGCAACTAGTTGCACTGCATCGGTGCGCATAGCAACCTGGTACTTGCGTTGTATATGCAACGTCTAGTATCAGTAACCAAGACATCGCACCGCCGGGACGTGACCATCACATACCGGCTCAGCCCAACAGCCCAACAGCTACCTGGAGACCGTGGAGGAGACGTCTGTGACGTACACGATCGCCGAACCCTGTGTCGACCTGAAAGACAAGGCATGTATTGAAGAATGCCCGGTCGACTGCATCTACGAGGGTGCTCGGATGTTGTACATCCATCCCGACGAGTGCGTCGACTGTGGCGCCTGCGAGCCGGTCTGCCCGGTCGAGGCGATCTACTACGAGGACGACGTTCCCGAGCAGTGGACCCAGTACACCCAGATCAATGCGGACTTCTTCGCTGAGCTCGGGTCTCCCGGTGGCGCAGCGAAAGTCGGCCTGACCGAGAACGACCCGCAGGCCGTCAAGGATCTCCCGCCGCAGGGTGAGGGCGACTGATCGGCTTGACGGACCGCCGGCTGGTGTCGGCGTCTCTACCGCAGTTTCCGTGGGACACCCTGGCCACTGCCACCGCCCTGGCCAGGTCACACCCGGACGGCATCGTCGACCTGTCGGTCGGCACGCCCGTCGACCCGGTGGCTCCGCTGATCCGCGACGCGCTCGCCTCCGCCGCCGCCGAGCCGGGATACCCCACCACCGCGGGCACCGTGCAGCTTCGCGAGTCGGCGGTTGCGGCGCTGAATCGGCGGTATGACGTGAGCGGGCTGACCGAGTCGGCGGTATTGCCGGTGATCGGCACCAAGGAGCTGATCGCCTGGTTGCCGACGCTGCTGGGGCTGGGCCCCGAACACCTCGTCGTGGTACCCGAGCTGGCTTACCCGACCTACGACGTCGGCGCCCGGCTGGCCGGAGCGCAGGTGCTCGTCGCCGACTCCCTCCTGCAGATCGGCCCGCGCGCCCCGGCGCTGCTCTTCGTGAATTCGCCGAGCAATCCGACCGGCCAGGTGCTCGGTGTCGACCATCTGCGCAAGCTGGTCGGATGGGCGCGGGAACGCGGCGTCGTGGTGGCGTCCGACGAGTGCTACCTGGGCCTGGGCTGGGATGCCCAGCCGATGTCGGTGTTACACCCGTCAGTGTGCGACGGCGACCACACCGGTCTGCTGGCCGTGCATTCACTGTCCAAGAGTTCCTCGCTGGCCGGCTACCGCGCCGGCTTTGTCGCCGGCGACGCCGCTCTGGTCGGCGAGCTGCTGGCGGTGCGCAAACACGCCGGAATGATGGTGCCGCGGCCCGTGCAGGCGGCCATGGTCGCCGCCCTGGACGACGACGCCCATGAGCGCGAGCAGCGCGAGCGCTACCGGCGGCGCCGAGACGTGCTGTTGCCGGCGTTTCGTTCGGCCGGCTTCACCGTCGACCATTCCGAGGCCGGCCTGTATCTGTGGGTCACCCGCGGCGAGCCGTGCCGCGACACCGTCGGATGGCTGGCGCAGCGCGGCATTCTGGCGGCACCCGGTGAGTTCTACGGCGCACGCGGCGCCCAGCATGTCCGGGTGGCGTTGACCGCCACCGACGAGCGGATTGCCGCGGCGGCCGACCGGCTTGGCTAGTGTCGAGTGGCCAGTGATGACTGCCCACTCGAAGGGTGCGCGATGACCCAGTACAGCGAGGAAGCGGTCGACCGGCTGCCGTTCAGCACTGCGGAGAAGTCGCAGCGCTACCGCACGGAGAACTACCGCGGAGCCGTCGGCCTCAATTGGTATCTGAGTGACCCCACCCTGCAGCAGACGATGGCCTACTACCTGCAGCCTGACGAGCTGGCCGTCGCCGAACCGCACCTGCGCGACATCGGCGCGCTGATGGGCGGTCCGGTGGCCCGCTGGGCCGAGCAGACCGACCGCAACCCGGCCCGGCTGGAACGCTACGACCGCTGGGGTCACGACGTCAGCGAGGTGGTCCAGCCGCCGTCGTTCATCGAGTCCAAGCGTGCGGTGCTCAGTGCCCAGAAGGCGCTCAAGGACGACGCCCGCCGGGCCGGCGTGAAGTCCTCGATGCCGCTGTTCGCCGCCAACTATCTGCTCGATCAGGCCGACATCGGCATGGGCTGCGCGCTGGGAACCGGCGGCGGCATGGTCAAGTCGCTGGTCGCCGCCTACGCCCCGGCCGATGTCCGCGAACATGTCCTGGCCAAGTTCGCCACCGGCGAATGGGAAGGCGAAACCGCGCAGCTGCTGACCGAGCGGGCCGGCGGCTCCGACCTCGGTGCCTTGGAGACGACGGCCCGACGCGGCATGGGGATGCCTGGCTGCTGAACGGGTTCAAGTGGTTTGCGTCCAACTGCGACGGCCAGGTGTTCGTCGTGCTGGCCAAGCCCGAAGGCGCGCCCGATTCCACCCGTGGTGCGGCGAGCTTCCTGGTGCTGCGGACCCGACGAGACGGCTCGCGCAACGGCATCCGCATCCGGCGGCTCAAGGACAAGCTGGGCACCCGCTCGGTGGCGTCCGGCGAGATCGAGCTGGTCGACGCCGAGGCTTTCCTGCTGTCCGGCCAGCCCGACGACGGGCCAGCCCGGCGCCGGCACCGCTGATGCGCAGCCGTCCGACGGCAAGGGCCTGGGCCGGATGATGGAGCTGACCAACGCCGCCCGGCTCGGTATCGCCCTGTTCGCCCTGGGCAATTCGCGCCGCGCCCTGGTCGAATCGCTGTGTTATGCCCGGCAGCGGCAGGCCTTCGGCGGTCGGCTGATCGACAAGCCGCTGATGCGACGCAAGCTCGCCGAGATGATCGTCGACGTCGAAGCCGCGCAGGCGCTGGTGTTCGACGGCGTCGGGCTGCCCAACCATCGCCAGCTGCGCACGATCCGGCAGCGCATCGCCGTGCCGGTCACCAAGCTCAAGGTGTGCCGGCTGGGCATCACGATGGCCTCCGACGCCATCGAGATCCACGGCGGCAACGGCTACATCGAGACCTGGCCGGTGGCAAGGCTTTTGCGCGATGCGCAGGTCAACACGATCTGGGAAGGTGCTGACAACATCCTGTGTCTGGATGTGCGGCGCGGCATCGAGCGCATCGACGCCCATCGGCCGCTGCTGGAACGGCTGCACGACGCGGTGTCGGTGTCCGACGACGACCACACGACCCGGTTGGTGCGCCGGCGCATCGAGGACCTCGAAGCGGCCATCACCGCCTGGACCAAGCTGGGCCCCGAGGCGGCCGAGGCGCGACTGTTCCCGCTGTCGGTGTTCATGGGCGACGTCTACGCCGGTGCCCTGCTGACCGAGCAGGCCGCCTGGGAGCAGGCGAGCGCCGGCGCCGACCGCAAGGCTCTGGTGGCGCGGCTGTATGCCCGCCGCTATCTCACCGATCCGGGTCCGCTGCGCGGCATCGACGACGACGCCGACGAAGGACTCGAACGGTTCGACGAGCTTGCTGACGGAGCATTGATCGATCGACCATCCACAGGGCCTCGCCGCCACGACTGGCTAGGGGGTGCCGCACGCCATCAAGATTCCGTAAAGAACCTCTCCAAGACCTGCTGCATACGCAGTTTCCGCCGCGCGATTCCGAGTCGTCGAACCGTAGGCTTTCCCGCGGTCCAACCCGTATTGCGAAAACCCAGAAATTGCGTGAGGTATTTGCTATGTCACAACTGGCCGGCGAGTTACGGATATCGCCGTCGTTTTCCGACCGGTGTAAGAGGGTCTTCCTCGGAAGGCCGATGATCAACGATCAGCTCCAGCACGAGCGACTGTCCAACCCCGTCGCGCTGGGCGTGCTCTCGCCCGACGCGATCTCGTCGACGGCTTACGGTTCCGAGCAGGTGATGATCGAACTGCTCCCGGCGGCCGGGATGGCGGCCTTCGCCTTGCTCCTTCCTGTGACCGGCGTCATCCTGCTGATTCTGGTTCTGGTGGCCGCGTCCTACCGTCAGGTGGTCGCCGTCTACACCCGCGCCGGCGGTTCGTACGTGGTCGCCCGGGAAAACTTCGGGCCCAAGGTCGCGCAGATCGCCGCGGCGTCGCTGCTGATCGATTACGTCGTCACCGTCGCGGTGCAGTGCGCGGCCGGGACCGTGGCGGTGGTGTCGGCGGTGCCCGTCCTGGGGCCCTACAGCCTGGAAATCACCGTGGGCATTGTCCTGCTGATGTGCTTTGCCAACCTGCGCGGATTAAGGGAGGCCGGGCTTCCCTTTGCACTGCCGACATATTTATTTGTCGGCATGGTCTCGCTGACAATTATCGTCGGAGTTATTCGGGAATTCCTGGGAGGTTTACCGATCTACGACCCGCAGCACGCTGATGGAGCGGTCTCGGTGCACCAGGGCAGCGGCTTGATCATGGGCGCCACCCTGCTGATCGTGCTGCGGGCGTTCGCCAACGGCGGCTCGTCGCTGACCGGTGTCGAAGCGATCTCCAACACCGTCAACGCATTCCGTCCACCGGAAAGCAACAATGCGCGCCGGGTACTGACGATCATGGCGTGCATCCTGGCGTTCCTGCTCGCCGGTGTCGCTTGGCTGGCCCACGTCACCCACGCCTTCCCGTACGCCAACGGCTATCCGTCGATGCTGTCCGAGATCGCCCGCGCGGTCTTCGGTGACGGCGTGATCGGGCATGTGCTCTATTTCGTCGTCCAGGCCGCCACCGCGCTGATCCTCTACACCGGCGGCAACACCAGCTTCAACGGCTTCCCCGCGTTGACCAGCTTCGTCGCCGAAGACAGCTTCCTGCCGCGACCGCTGATGAAGCGCGGCCAGCGGCTGGTGTTTTCCAACGGCATCATCACGCTGACCGTGCTGGCGGTGGCGCTGCTGATCGGAACGGGCGGCTCACTCAACGCGCTGGTGCCGTTCTACGCGATCGGGGTGTTCACCGGCTTCTCGATGGCCGGTTACGGCATGACGAAATACTGGCTCACCCACCGCGGCCCGGGCTGGCGCTACAAGCTGGTGATCAACTTCTCCGCGGGACTGCTCTCGACGGTCGTGGTGGCGCATCTTCGCGATCGCCAAGTTCACCGAAGGCGCCTGGCTGGTCGTGGTGGTCTTCCCGATCCTGGTCTTCGCGTTGATGCGGGTGAACCGCCAGTATCGCGCCGAGGCGTCGGTGCTGGAAACGTCGCGTAGCCGAGCCTCCCGAGCTGCTCGAATACGACCGGCACCGGGTGCTGATCTTCGTGGATTCGGTCGATCTGGCCGAGGTCGAGGCGCTGCGCTATGCCAGGGGACTCAAAGCCGACGAGTTGACCGCGGTGCACTTCGTGCTGGACTCCGCGCACGCGGAGCGACTGCAGCGGCGATGGCACCACTTCGGACACGTCACCGAGCTTGCAGACGGTCGACTGCTTCGACCGCAACCTGAGCCGGAGCGCTCATGATCTGGTGCTGCAGATCATGGCCGAGCAGGCAGATACCAAGGTCACAGTGTTGTTGCCGCGCCGGGAGTACTCGCAGCTGCTGGGCCGGCTACTGCACGACCGCACGGCGGACATGATCGCCAAGGTCGTCAGCCGGATTCCCGGCGCCAGTGCCCAGATTGTCGCCTATGACATCGCCACCCGGATCGCGACGGCGAGTTCGGCCCACGCTGAATCGGCGAGGTCAGCGAACCAGCACGTTGATCCGATACAGTTGCCCGGACCGCAGCGGACCCACGTGGATGACTTGACTCCACAGGTCGCCGACTCCGGAGGAAAGTGATACGTGGTTATAGCAGAGCGCAACGCGAGCATCCCCCCGTCCTTCAGCGACGGCTGGAAGCGCATCTTTCTCGGCAAGCCCCTGACGAGCGAACAGCTCGAATCTGAGCGACTGTCGAATCCAGTTGCATTGGGCGCGATTTCGCCTGACGCGATCTCCTCGACCGCGTTACGGCCCCGAGCAGGTCATGATCGAGTTGCTGCCGCGCGCCGGGATGGCCGCGTTCACGTTGTTGCTGCCGATCATCGGCGTGATCCTGTTCATCCTGTTGCTGGTGTCCGCGTCCTACCGCGGGGTGGTGATGGCCTACACCCGCACCGGTGGGGCGTACATGGTGGCCCGGGACAACTTCGGTCCCCGGATCGCGCAGATCGCGGCAGCGGCGTTGTTGATCGACTACGTGGTCACCGCCGCCGTGCAGCCCGCCGCCGGGACGGTCGCGGTGGTGTCGGCGGTCCCGTTCCTGCGCCCGTATCACCTGGAACTGACGATCGCCGTCCTGATCCTGATCTGCATCGCGAACCTGCGGGGGCTGCGGCAGTCCGGCCGGATCTTCGCGGTCACCACCTACTGGTTCGTCGGCATGATCTTGCTGACGATCGTGACCGGGCTGATCCGGGAAGCCTTCTGGGGCTTGCCGAAGTACGACCCGGCCGCCCTCGAGGGTGCGGTGCCGGTGCATCAGGGCAACGGGCTGGTGATGGGCGCCACGGTGCTGGTGGTGCTGCGCGCCTTCGCCAACGGTGGTACGTCGCTGACCGGTGTCGAGGCGATTTCCAACACCGTCAACGTCTTTCGTGAACCGCAGGGTGTCAATGCCCGCCGGGTGCTGACCATGATGGCGTGCATCCTGGCGGTCCTGTTGGCCGGTGTCGCCTGGCTGGCCCACATCACCCATGCCGCCCCGTATATCGACGAATACCCGTCGATGCTCTCGGAGATTGCGCGGACGGTCTTCGGCCACGGTGTGCTCGGCAACGTCCTGTACTTGTCGGTCCAGGCGTCCAGCGCAGCAATCCTTTTCGCCGGCGCCAACACCGGTTTCAACGGGTTCCCAGCGCTGGCAAGTTTCGTCGCCGAGGACCGCTTCCTGCCGCGACCGCTGACCAAACGCGGCCACCGGCTGGTGTTCTCGAACGGCATCATCACGCTGACCGCACTCGCGGTGGCGCTGCTGCTGGTGACTCGCGCGAAGCTCAGCGCGCTGGTGCCGTTCTTCGCGATCGGGGTGTTCACCGCGTTCGCGATGGCCGGCTTCGGCATGGCCAAGCACCACTACACCCGTCGCGGCCCTGGTTGGCGCCGCAAGGTGGTGGTCAACTTCTCTGCGGGCGTGATGTCGACGATCGTGGTCGGCATCTTCGTGGTGGCCAAGTTCACCGAGGGCGCCTGGCTGGTTGTCGTCGTCTTCCCGATCTTGGTGTACGCATTGATCCGGCTCAACAGGCAGTACCGTGCCGAGGCTTCGGTTCTGGAGATGTCGCGCACCGACCGGCCGGAGTTGGCCAAGTACGCGCGGCTGCGGGTGTTCGTCTTCGTCGACTCGGTCGACTTGGCCGAGGTCGAGGCGCTGCGCTACGGCAAGGGATTGCACGCCGACGAGCTGCTCGCGGTCCATTTCGTCGTCGACGCCGAGCATTCCGCCAAGCTGCAGGATCGCTGGCAGCACTTCGAGCACGACACCCAGCTTCGGGTCATCGATTGCCCGGACCGTAATTTGAGCCGAGTCGCACAGGAATTCGTCCTGGAGGTGAAGAGCCAGCACCCCGAGACGAAGGTGACGGTCCTGCTGCCGCGCCGGACCTACTCCGCGATGCTGGGACGGCTGCTGCATGACCGCACCGCCGACAAGATGGCCAGGGCCGTCAGCCGCATCGCGGGAGCGACCGCGATCATCGTGCCCTACGACGTGGAATCGCGGATTCACGGGTGGATCCTGACGCCCTGGCGCCGGCCGTTCACGCGTAGAACCGGCCGGGCGGGTCGTGACAACGTCAGCCGAGGACGAACAGGAAGTACCCCCGTCTTTCTCCGACGTGTGCAAGCGCGTCTTTTTGGGCAAGCCGCTGATCACGCAGGAGTTGTCGAACGAGCGGCTGTCCAATCCGGTTGCACTGGGCGCACTTTCACCTGACGCGATCTCGTCCACCGCGTACGGCCCCGAGCAGATCCTGACCGAGCTGCTGCCGCACGCCGGCCTGGCCGCGTTCGTCCTGCTGCTGCCCATCATGGGCGTCATCCTGCTGATCCTGTTGCTGGTGGCCGCGTCGTACCGGCAGGTCGTGATGGCCTATACCAAGGCCGGCGGCTCCTACATCGTGGCGCGGGAGAACTTCGGTCCCAAGGTGGCGCAGGTCGCTGCCGCGGCTCTGCTGATCGACTACATCGTGACGGTGGCGGTGCAGTCCGCGGCGGGCACGGTCGCGGTGGCCTCGGCGGTTCCCGCGCTGGGCCCCTACAGCCTGGAAATCACCGTCGCGGTGGTCTTACTGATCTGCTATGCGAACCTGCGCGGGTTGCGGGAAGCCGGAAAGGCTTTCGCGTTCGCCACCTACTCCTTTGTGGTCATGGTCATGGTGATGATCGTGACCGGCGTTGTGCGGCATCTGGTTTGGGGTTTGCCGCAATACGACCCGGGCCATGCGGCCGGTGCGGTGCCGGTACATCAGGGCGGCGGGCTGGTGATGGGCGCCACGGTGCTGGTGCTGCTGCGGGCCTTCGCCAACGGCGGCTCGTCGCTGACCGGCGTGGAGGCGATCTCCAACACCGTCAACGTCTTTCGCAAGCCCCAGAGCGTCAACGCGCGGCGGGTGCTCACGACGATGGCCTGCATCCTCGGCTTACTGCTGGCCGGCGTCGGCTATCTCGCTTATGCCACCCACGCGGCACCGTATCTGAGTGAATACCCGTCGGTGCTGTCGCAGATCGCTCGCTCGGTCTTCGGTCACGGGGCGCTCGGCAACAGCATGTTCGTGTTGGTCCAGGTGTCGACGGCGGCGATTCTGTATACCGGCGCCAACACCAGCTTCAACGGCTTTCCCGCGCTGGCGAGTTTCGTTGCCGAGGACCGCTTCCTGCCGCGCCAACTGATGCAACGCGGGTATCGGCTGGTGTTCTCCAATGGCATCATCACCCTGGCGACGTTGTCGGTGGCGCTGCTGGTGTTCACCGGCGGATCGGTCAACGCGCTGGTGCCGTTCTACGCGATCGGGGTGTTCACCGGCTTCTCGATGGCCGGCTACGGAATGTCCAAACATCATGTCACCGAACGCGAGCGGGGCTGGCAGTACCGGCTGGCGATCAACTTCTCCGCGGCGGTGCTCTCGACGATCGTGGTGGGAATCTTCGCCGTGGCGAAGTTCACCGAGGGTGCCTGGCTGGTCGTCGTGGTCTTCCCGATATTGGTGTTCGGCCTGATTCGGCTCAACACCGAATACCGGGCTGAGTCAGCGATTCTCGAAGGCTTCCGCACCGACCGTCCGCCGATGACCAAATACGCGCGGCACCGCGTGTTCGCCTGCGTCAACTCGCTGGACCTCGCGGTGCTCGAAGCGCTGCGCTACGGCAAGGGTTTACGCGCCGACGAACTGATCGCGGTGCATTTCATGATCGACTCCGTTCACGCTGCGAGACTGAGAGATCGATGGGACAGCTTCAATCTCGACACCCCGCTGCGGGTGATCGACTGCCCCGACCGCCAGATCGTCCGCGCTATTCAGAAGCTGGTAGTGAAGATCCGCAACGAACATCGCGACACCCACGTGACAGTGCTACTGCCGCGACGAACATATGCGCCGCTGTTGGGGCGGCTGCTGCACGACCAGACCGCCGACAAGATCTCCCGGGCGGTCAGCCGAATCCCCGATGCTGCGGCCACCATCGTTCCCTACGACGTGCAGTCGCGGATCCGCCAAGCGTTTCCGGACATCCTGGAGCAACGCATCGCCACCAAGGTCGAGCAAATCGAGCTGCGGATCTGGCGGGGCGAGGAGAAGCCCGCCGACGATTACGAGCACCCGGAGAAGTCCGCGTCGGTGATCGACGTGAACAGCCTGATTCCGGGCCGCCGCGCCACCATCGAAGGCCGGGTGAGTCAAGTCGAAGACATCACCAAGCGGGGCAAGACGTTCCGCTGGATTGTCGTCGGCGACGAGAGTGGCGAGGTCCGAGTCACGTTCCAGCCCGGTAATGGCGACGACATCCAGCCGGGCCAAGTTCTGCGGGTGACCGGAAAAGCGAGCCAGAGCGGAAACAAGCAGATATCGATCCAGAATCCGCAATACTCGGTGATCGAGAGACCGGAGAAGTCTTAGCCCTGCGACGTAGGGTGCACAACGTGCCCGTCCACCCCGAGGTGTCCGACGCGCTGGCTGCCGGCCGGCCCGTCGTTGCCCTGGAAAGCACCATCATCAGCCACGGTCTGCCGCGGCCGGACAACCTGCGCGTCGCGCGTGAGATCGAGGCGGCCGTGCGCGCCGGCGGTGCGGTGCCGGCGACGATCGCGATCATCGGCGGCGAACCGCACGTCGGGCTGGACGACGAGGCGCTGGCGCATATCGCCGAGAGCCACACCGTGGTGAAGGCCAGTGTCCGCGATGTCGCGGTGCTGGCGGCCCGCAGCGGCGACGGCGCGACAACCGTCGCCTCGACCGCGCATTTAGCTGCGGCTGCGGGTATTTCGGTGTTCGCCACCGGCGGGCTGGGTGGTGTGCATCGCGGTGCGCGCGACAGCTGGGACGAGTCGGCGGATCTGATCACGTTGTCGCGGACCGGCGTGCTGGTGATCTGCGCCGGGGTCAAGTCGATCCTGGATGTCGGGGCCACCCTGGAACGCTTGGAGTCACTCAACGTCGGGGTGATCGGATACCGGACCGACCGCTTTCCGGGTTTCTATCTTGCCGACTCCGGTCATCCAGTGGGCTGGCGGGTGGAGACGCCGCAGCAGGTCGCCGATGTGCTGCGGGCTCGTCGGCGATTGGGCACCGACAGCTACGGGCTGGTGCTGGCCAATCCGATCGCGCCGGGTGACGAGATGGACCGGGCCGTACACGACCGGGTGCTGGCTGACGCGCTGGCGGCTGCTGAAGCGCAAGGCATTCGGGGTAAGGACGTCACGCCGTTTCTGCTCGACTTCTTCCACCGTGAGACGCAGGGCGCATCGTTGTCGGCCAACATCGCGCTGGTGTTGTCCAATGCCCGGTTGGCGGCGGAGATCGCGGCCGCCGACGCGGTAGCCGACGGCGATGGGCCGGCTACGGCGTGAGGATGTAGTCGTCGTCATTCGGCTGACTCAGCATGCGGGTCAACCGCTTTCGGTCGAACGGCCACAGGTCGATGTGGTTGTCGTCGGCGAAATACCAGGAGTTGCAGCCGGTGTTCCACACCGTCGGGACCATCGCTTCGGCGATGTCGTCAGCAAAGCGGTCGGTGGCTTCCTCGGTGACCTCGACGGCGGTGATCTCTCCGTCACGAAAGCGATTCAGCCACTTGGTGATATAGCGTGCGGTCAGCTCGGCGACGTGCTGCAGTGAGATGGAGCCGGTGGGCGAGTTGGGGCCCAGCACCATGAACAGGTTGGGGAATCCGGGGATCGTCGTCATACCCCAGGCGCGCGGGCCCTTGGCCCAGGCGTCGTCGATCGACAGGCCGTCGCGTCCGAGCACTGTCATCGGACGCATGTAGTTGTGGGCGGCAAACCCGGTGGCAAGCACGATCGCGTCGAGCTCATGGTGCACGCCGTCGGCAGTGCGCACACCCGTCTCAGTGATCTCGGTGATCTTCTCGGTGACGAAGCTGGCGTTGGGCTTGGCGATGCGCCGGTAGTAGTCGCCGGAAAGCACCTGACGCTTGCAGAACGGCTGGTAGTCCGGAGTCAGCTTGGCGCGAAGTTCCTTGTCGCGCACCAGCGCTCGCAAGCATATTGACCCGTAGCGCTGAGCCGCTCGGCGCCGCCAGGTGGGCCGGATGACAAGGTCGACAAGATAGTCGGAGCCGATGAACTGTGACAACCGGACGGTCTTGTCCTGCATCGGCAGTGCGCGCAGTATCCGGCTGACGATGCGTGGCTGCCGCATTCGCATCGGCATCCACATCACCCACTGCGGCGTGCGGGCGAAATGGGTGATGTGGGCCGCCTCGGGCTGTAGCGCTGAAAATACCTGCACCCCAGTCGAACCGGTTCCGATGACCGCGACTCGTTTGCCGCGGGTGTCGATGTCGGTCCAACGCGCGGTGTGCACCACCGGACCGGCAAACGAGTCGAGCCCGGGAAGGTCCGGGATGAATGGGTGATGCAGAACTCCGGTCGCGGCGATGACGAAGTCCGCCTCGATCTCGTCTCCATTCGCAGTCCGCACCCGCCATGTGTTGTCGGTGAACACCGCTTCGGTGACTTCGCAGCCGAGCCGCAGGTGCGAGGTCAGCTCCAGCTCGTCGATCAGTTCGCGGTGATAGCGCTGGATCTCCTCACCTGTCGCCCACACATGACTCCAGTCCGGCTTGGGCGCGAAAGCGAACTGGTAGCCGTAGGACGGCACGTCGCACCGCAGGCCGGGGTAGCGGTTCCAGTGCCAGACGCCGCCGACGTCAGAGCCCTTTTCCAGGATGGTGAAGTCGGTGAAGCCGGCCTGCCTCAACACGTGAGCAGTGACGATCCCGGACATGCCGGCGCCGACGATGACGATCCGAGCGTCCCGCCGCTGACTCGTGCCGGTCATGGGGGAACGGTATGCCCGCCGAAAGCGCGACGGCAAGAGCTACGGGCACGTTGTCGTCCCCGTCGTCGCGTAGCAATTTTTCGGGGTGGTGGTAGGTGTTGATGCGTGGTTGTCCGCGAACCCGTGAGATATCTTTTAATCGTTAATTGCTGCCAAGCCTTCAAACAGCGCAGTCGGCCAGGCTCAAAAGGCGAAACGTCCACGAGGCACGTAGCGAGTTGCGTTGTACCAGAACAAGTCCAGCATGGTCATTGCGCTGTCGTGGGTGATCAGCCAGTGCCCGCCCTCGTCGGCCAGCACGATTGGCCTGGGATTTGTGGCGTGGCGATATCCCCCCGTGGTGGCCAGGGTGGCGCCGGCCAGGGTGGCGGGTGCGGGCTGGATGTCGGTTACCACGAAGTTCAGCGGCAGCAGCCCGCCGAACGCGTTCATCCGGTTCAGATGATCGTCGATTGTTCCGGCTTCGTCGGGGCTGAATAGCGGGAGTGACGACGTCAGTCTTACTCGCGGCTGGCTTGTTCGGGTCGGTTAGCTCAGCCATGATGGCGACCACCTGATCGGCAGTCGGCACAGGGCCAGTGCAGGGGTCTTGTCCAGGGTCTCCGCAGTCCGCGTGAGCCGTTGCGGGCGAAGCGATCAACGCCGCCGCCAGGGTTGTCGCGACGGAGAGCTTGGTCCAGTTCATCCGTGGTTTCTCACTTCCAGCGGGCATGTCGAACGTTGCGCCCCGAGGGTAGTTTCTTCCAACTGTGAGAGCGCTGAGAGTCGGGTGGCCCAATGATGCCTCGAGCGCGTCGATAACCTCGACGACCTCTTCCCGACTACTCGAACACATGTTCGAATACGCATCTCGGCCCACCGACAAGCCACGCCAGCACGAAACTGAAGTGACGCAAGTGGTTTCAGTGAAGAAAAGCTCTGTGGTTAAGTGGTGGCCGTGAAGAATCTGTCAGCCGTGTGCGCTTCGCTGGCCGGCCTCGCGGTCACCGCCAACGGCTATCGGCCGGTGAGCAAGCGTGGCTATCTTTCGATGTATGCCTTCAGCTTCGGGGTGTTCGCCTCCGAACTGCCCCGGCAGTTGATTGCGGTACAACTGGCCTTGCTGGCCGCGGTAACCCGCAAGCTCTCCCCGCGGGCGCGCTGGTTCAGCTGGCTGGTGTCGGCGTTGTCGTGGGTGGGGCTGGCGGGTATGGATCGCATCGGCCGCCAGTCCAACCGTCCACTGACCGAGGCCCTCGACGCCGGGTTGGGACCCAATCGCCGGACCGAGTCGGGCGATCTCTGGAAGCGGCCGGACGGCGCGGGCACCGCCAAATCGCCAGGCGTGCTTCGGATGGCGCGGATCTACGGCAGCTACGCGCATGACACCGATATCAGCTACGGCGAGTACGGCGCCCGGAACCTGCTCGACATCTGGCGGCGGCCCGATCTCGACCGCGGCGGACGGGCGCCGGTGCTGCTGCAGGTGCCGGGCGGCGCCTGGATGGTGGGAGGCAAACGGCAACAGGCTTATCCGTTGATGAGCCACCTGGCCGAGTTGGGCTGGGTGTGCGTGGCGATCAACTACCGACTCAGCCCGCGCTCCACCTGGCCGCACCATATCGTCGACGTCAAACGCGCGCTGGCATGGGTGAAAGAGCACATCGCCGAGTATGGCGGCGATCCGGACTGGGTCGCGATCACCGGCGGCTCGGCCGGTGGGCACCTGTCGGCGCTGGCCGCCCTGACCCCGAACGACCCGCAGTTCCAGCCCGGCTTCGAGGACGCCGACACCAGTGTGCGGGCGGCGGTTCCGTTCTACGGCCTCTACGACTTCACCCGGAACGAAGCGATCCACTCGCTGATGGCCCCGACGCTGTCGAAGTACGTGTTCAAGCTGCGGCGGCCGGAGATCGAGGAGGCGTTCCGGGCGGCGTCGCCGATCACCTACATATCACCAGAGGCCCCACCGTTTTTCGTGTTGCACGGAACCAACGACTCGCTGATACCCGTGGAACAGGGTCGCGCGTTCAGCAAGCGGTTGCGCGAGGTCAGCCGTCAGCCGGTCGCCTACGCCGAAATGCCGTTCGCGCAGCACGCTTTCGACATCTTCGGGTCGTCGAGGGCTGCGCATGCCGCGGTGGCCGTCGAGCAGTTCCTCGCTGAGATCTACTCGAGACGTGACGTTTCGGTCTAGCCCACCGGCCGCGGGCTGCGCTTGTCCAGCAACGCGATCACTTGCGCGGCCAGCTCGTCGGTGTCGGCGCCGGCGGTGTCCAGCACCAGGTCGGCGTCCTCGGGCGGCTCGTACGGCGCGTCGACACCGGTCAGGCCTTTGAGTCCGCCGCTGCGCGCCCGCGCGTACAGACCTTTGGGGTCTCGCTTCTCGCACTCGGCCAGCGACGTGGCGACGTGCACCTCGATGAAAGTCAGCCCGGCCGCATCGTTGAGCGCGCGCGCGACCTCGCGGTCGGATTTCAGTGGCGACACCAGCGACGCCAATGCCACCACACCCGCGTCGGCCAGCAGGCGCGTCAAATGGCCGACCCGCCTGATGTTTTCGGTGCGATCACCGGGGGAGAAGCCCAAGTCGTCGGACAACCCGTGCCGCAAGTTGTCACCGTCGAGCAGATAAGCCGTTCGGCCCGATTCGACGAGTGCACGCTCCACGGCGACCGCAATGGTCGATTTACCGGAGGCCGGCAGACCGGTGAACCAGATGGTTGCGCCGGCCTGACCCGTGGCCCGCCACCGGTGGTCGCGATCCAATGCTGAAGGATGCCAGCGGATGTCGGTACGCGAGTGGGTGCCCGGCTTGATTTCACGTGCCTCGATGATGGTGCCGGCACCGATGGTGTCATTGGTGGTCTCGTCGATCAGGATGAACGCACCACTGTCGCGGTTTTCGTTGTACGGGTCCGCGATGACGATCGAGCTCGTCCGCAGGGTGACCGTGCCGATATCGTTGAGCGCTAGCTCAACTGGCTGATCGAGCTCGTCCAGCGTCTCCGGGTCCAGTCGGGAGTGCAGCTCCTGCACCGTCGCCCGGACACTGTTGCTGGTCTGCTTGAGCGCGAAACGATCTCCGGCCCGCAGCGGAGAGTCCACGAACCAGCAGACCGTCGCATGCAGCTCGCGGGCCAGTACCGGAAGAGCCGCGTCGTCGGCGCCGCTGACCAGAACATCACCGCGCCCCACGTCGATGTCGTCGGCCAACTCGACCGAAACAGACAGTGGTGCAACGCCTGTGGTGCGCTCGTCATCGAGAGTGTCCAGTGCGGTTACCGTCGAGCGGGTGCCGGCCGGCAGCGAGATCACCGGGTCACCGACGCTGAGCGTGCCCGCCGCCAGTCGCCCGGTGTAGCGGCGGCGCACATCGGCGGTAGGCCGCGACACCCACTGCACAGGCAGTCGCAATCGGGACGGCTCCGCCTGCGGCGCTGCCAATTCGATGCTTTCCAGGTAGTCCAGCAGGGTCGGGCCGTCGTACCACGGGGTGTTCTCGGAGGCATGCACGACGTTGTCGCCGAGCTTGGCCGCGATCGGGATGACGGTGATCTCGATGTTGCCCAGACGGGCCGCCAACGTCTGCAGCTCGGATTCGACCTCGTCGAATCGCTTTTGATCGAAGTCGACGAGATCGATCTTGTTCACCGTGGCCACAAAGTGCTTGATGCCCAACAGCTTTGCGATTCGGGCGTGTCGGCGGGTCTGCCGCAACACGCCGGCGCGGGCGTCGACCAGAAGGATCGCGACGTGAGCGTTCGAGGCGCCGGTGAACATGTTGCGGGTGTAACGCTCATGACCCGGCGTATCGGCCAGGATGTAGCTGCGCTTGTCGGTAGAGAAGAAGCGGTAGGCGACATCGATGGTGATGCCCTGTTCGCGTTCGGCGCGCAGGCCGTCGGACAGCGCGGCCAGATCGGCGACACCTTCTTCGTCGGTGACGGCTTCCAGGTGGTCCAAGGGCAGGCTGTCGGTGTCGTGCAGCAGCCGCCCGATCAGCGTGCTCTTGCCGTCGTCGACCGAACCTGCGGTGGTGATGCGCAGCAGTTGCCGTGTCACGGCGCTCATCAGCTCAGGTCCTTTTGTTCTTCTTCGCTGGCGCTCATCAGAAGTAGCCCTCTCGCTTGCGGTCTTCCATCGCGGCGACCGAGGTGCGGTCGTCGGCCCGGGTCTCGCCGCGCTCGGACACCGTTGCCGCGGAAATCTCCTCGATGACCCCACTGATCTCGGTGGCCCGGGACCGCACCGCGCCGGTGATGGTGAGGTCGCCGACGGTGCGGTAGCGCACCCATTCGGTTCCGGCATACTCGCCGTCGCGCGGTTTCGCGTACTCCGAGACTGCCAGCAGGATGCCGTCGCGCTCGAACACCTCCCGTTCGTGCGCGTAGTAAATCGAAGGTATTTCAAGGTCTTCCAGCTCGATGTAGCGCCACACGTCGAGCTCGGTCCAGTTGGACAGCGGGAAAACCCGGACCTGCTCGCCCTTCTTGATCCGGCCGTTGTAGAGCGACCACGGCTCCGGGCGCTGAGCGCGCGGATCCCATTGGCCGAACTCGTCGCGGAAGCTCAGGATTCGCTCCTTGGCGCGGGCTCGCTCCTCGTCCCGGCGGGCGCCGCCGAACGCTGCGTCGAACTCGCCGGCCTCCAGCGCGTCCAGCAACGTGCGGGTCTGCGCCCGGTTGCGCGATGCGTTGCGGCCGGGGTCGGCGACCCGGCCGTTGTCGATGGACTCCTGCACCGACGCGACGATCAGTTTGTGTCCCGCGCCCGTGACCCGGCGGTCGCGGAATTCGATCACCTCAGGGAAGTTGTGGCCGGTGTCGACGTGCATCACCGGGAAAGGCAACGGCAGAGGCCGAAAAGCCTTCTCCGCCAGCCGAAGTAGCACGATCGAATCTTTGCCGGCCGAGAACAGCAGTACCGGGCGCTCCAACTCGGCGACCACTTCGCGGATGATGTGCACCGCTTCGGCTTCCAGTAGCCGCAGCTCGTCGACGCGCTTGGTTTCCACCGGGGCGCTCATAGCGGTAAGCCCTCTCTTTCGGCGTCTTCGCGATAGCGGTCTACCCACTCGTCGGAGCGTTTATCCGCCTGGCGTTCCAGCACCGGATCGGGTGCTAGCCGCCGGTCGAGTCCCAGCGACTCGAGGATGTCGCCGACGACCTGAGTCAGGTTGCGCCACAACATCGGATAGGGAATCTCCAACGGTGTGACGCTCTCTTCGGCGAACCAGTTTCGCCAGCCCTGCTCCTGGGCGCGCAGCATCGTGATCACGTGCGCGATGGCGCCGGCGTGATAGGTGGCGCGCGCGTCTCGAATCGGATCGGGCCGGCCGCGCCAGACCCGCGTCTGCACCGCCCGCCAGAACGACACCGCTTGCGACACCACGTCAGGCCGGTAGACGTAGACGAGCAGCGGGTCCTGACCCAGGACATCGCGGATAGCGGACAACAACCCGTCACCGGATCGATCGGGCAGTCCGTTGGCACGGTCCAGCAGCAGCGGCGTCTGGTTCCACATCAGCTTGCCGCCCCACACGCCGTTCGGCGTCCGTCCGACGGCGCGGATGTAGTCGCGCCAGATCTCCGCCGGCGCGAGGTCGGGTTTGCCGGCATCCAGCGGATCGAGCAGGTTCAGGATCGACTCGTCATCGATGCCGTCGAACCATTCGCGCGGCTGCGGTGACTGACTGGTGGACGGAAGGTACTGAAAAAACTCCTGCGGCTCACCGGCCACACCGGTCGCGCGCAGCGACTCGACCAGTAGCGTGCTGCCACTTCGCTGAGAGGCCAGCACCAGGTATGCCGACGGGCGATCTGTCACCAGCGCAGCTTAGCTGACGGAATATTGTTGCCACTCTTTTCATTACCGTCAGGCTGAACATAACTGTTGCGCGGATTGCGCTTCGGTTCACGAGCTCCGTTCGGTGGCCCGAAGCCCCAGCGAAAGTAGTAGCCGGACATCAGGATCGGCCAACGACGTTGTGAGCATCGTCTCGATTCGGCGGACCCGGTAGCGGACGGTGTTGGGGTGTACATGCAGTTGCTCCGCCGCGGCCGCGACGTCGCCGAACTCGTCCAGATACACCCGCAACGTCTGGGCCAGCGCCGGGTCGCGGGCCTGCAGCTCACGCACCCGCGGGTCGACCAGCCGCTCGTCGGCGCCGACCATCGTGACGATCTCATCGAGCAGCACGGTGGTCCGGGCTTCGGCCAGCGACGTCACCGCTGCGAACGAATCCGGATGGCGTTCAATGCTATCGAGTACGCGGTCGACTTCTGCTCGCATCGTGGGCAGGCCGGCCAGGCCGGCCAGCGGGGCCGCGACCACCGCCCGCAGCTGCAAACCCAGCTCGGTGTGCAGCCCGCCGATCGTGCCGCGAATCCAGGACTGCAGCGACGACCGTCTGGTGGTCTGCGGGAACAACACGTAGACCCGCGGCTCACGGTATCCCACCTGTGCATCGGCACGAAAGGCGTTGGCGCTCAGAGCCAAAATGTCGGACAGCCGGTCGTGTCGGCCCGCGTTCTGGCTTGCTGAATTGTGGAAGCCGACCAGCGCGGCCTGACCGTCGGTGACCACACCCAGTTCGCGGGCGATCGCGTCGACGTCGATGGGTCCGCTGTCGGTGAGGCCGAGTAGCTGCTGCACGCGCAGCGCATGGGTCGACGGCCGGGCCGCCAGCCGGGACATGATGCGGGCCGCCAGTACCGCGGCTCCGCGCAGCACCTCGTCGGCATCGTCCGCCAACGGCCGGCAGCCCTGCTGCACCCAGATAGTGCCGGCGAAACTCGGTGCCCGACGGGCGGGTTGGTGAATGCCGACGGCCAGTCGAGGCCGCAAGCCCAACTCCGGTCGCTCGGCGACGCGGACCACGTCGCCGCCGGCGCGGAGCGCGTCGAAGATGCCCCATTGCCCGATCCAGGTCAGGTGCTCGGGCGGCCCGGCGCGCCCCAGGATCGAGAGTCGCCGCAACTCGTCGGCCTCGTCGTTGGACGCCGAGTAGGCCAGTACGTGCGACTGGTCGTCTTCAATACTGACCATGCCGTGAATACGGTCGGCGAGCGACTGCGCAAGGGAAAACAAATCCGTGTCGGAGTCGTGCGGGGCGGTGCCGTGGTGCTCCAGGACGTGGTCGACCAGCCGGTACAGCCGCTCCCAACGGGCTCGCGGATCGACCGCCACCATTGCGGTCCCCATCGCGACCGCCCGGGCGACCAGCGCATCGGAGGGCTCTTTGGCGAAGACGGCCACCGGCGGCTGCCCGGCCGGGCCGGTGTCGCATATTTCCAGCCACTGCTGTGCCTCAGTGTCGGAGACGCCGAGCAGGAAGAACACGTCGGCGGAGTCCGCACCTCTGCCCATCCCGAGCCGGACATCGTCGGAATCGATCAGCGCCGCAGAGGCGACGGTCAGGTCGAGCCCGCGAGGTGCCTCGAGCAGCCTCGCCATCGTGGTATCCAGGGCTAACAGCAGCTGGCCGAGTCCTACGCCATCGGTCCGCATGTTGTCCAATCCTACTAGAATGCCGGCACGATCTTGTCCTATCAGCCAACACGACGCGACCGGCGCCCTGAGATGCTGAGACATGGACGCGATCACCGATGTTCCGCCGCCGGTCAACGAAGAAATCCATGACTACGCGCCGCATTCGCCCGAGCGGCCCAGATTGCAGACAGCGCTCGCCGAACTCGCCGACCACCCGATCGATCTGCCACACGTCATCGGTGGCACCCACCGAATGGGTGACGGTGGCCAGATTGACACTCGCGGCGCCGCACCGGCACTCGCTGAAACTCGGGACACTGACCAACGCCGTTCACCGTGACGCCGCGGCCGCCGTCCAGGCTGCATCGTTGGCCCGAACAGATTGGGCGGCAATGCCGTTCGACGAGCGCGCGGCGATCTTCCTGCGTGCTGCCGATCTGCTGGCCGGCCCGTGGCGGGAGAAGATCGTCGCGGCGACGATGCTGGGGCAATCGAAAACCGCGTACCAGGCCGAGATCGACGCGGCCTGCGAGACGGCGGACTTCTGGCGATTCAACGTCCACTTCGCCCGCCAGATCCTGGCAGAGCAGCCGTTGAGTGCCCGCGGCGAATGGAATCGCACCGACTATCGCCCGTTGGACGGATTCGTCTATGCGATTACGCCTTTCAACTTCACCTCGATCGCGGCGAACCTGCCCACCGCGCCGGCGCTGATGGGCAACACCGTGGTGTGGAAGCCGTCGGTGACGCAGACCTTGTCGGCCTACCTGACCATGCAACTGCTGGAGGCGGCCGGTCTGCCGCCGGGTGTGGTGAACCTGGTGACCGGTGACGGGTATGCGGTATCGGAAGTGGCGCTGGCGGATCCGCGGCTGGCGGGCATCCACTTCACCGGGTCGACGGCGACCTTCCAACAGCTCTGGCAGCAGGTCGGTGCGAACATCGAGCGCTACCAGAGCTATCCGCGGCTGGTCGGGGAGACCGGCGGCAAAGACTTTGTGCTGGCGCACAGCTCGGCACGGCCAGATGTGCTGCGCACCGCGCTGATTCGCGGCGCATTCGACTACCAGGGCCAGAAGTGCTCGGCGGCGTCGCGGGCATTCATCGCACACTCGGTGTGGCAGCGGATGGGCGACGACTTGCTGGCCGCCACCGCCGAGCTGCCGTTCGGCGACATCGCCGACCTGACCAACTTCGGTGGTGCGCTGATCGACCGGCGCGCATACGACAAGAACGTCGCCGCCATCGAACGCGCGAAAAGCGCGGCCGGGGTCACGATCGCCGTCGGCGGCGAATACGACGACAGCGAAGGATATTTCGTGCGCCCGACGGTGCTGCTGTCCGACGACCCGACCGACGAGGCATTCAGCACCGAATACTTCGGTCCGCTGCTGGCGGTCCATGTCTACCGCGACGACGAATTCGATCGGATTCTCGACATCATCGACACCGGATCGCGCTACGCGCTGACCGGCGCGGTGATCGCGGACGACCGCGACGCCGTGCTCGCCGCGCAGAATCGGCTGCGGTTCGCCGCAGGCAACTTCTACGTCAACGACAAGCCGACCGGCGCGGTGGTGGGCCGCCAGCCGTTCGGCGGCTCCCGCGGCTCGGGCACCAACGACAAAGCCGGCTCGGCGCTGAACCTGCTGCGCTGGACGTCGGCTCGCTCGATCAAGGAGACGTTCGTCCCCGCCATCGATCACCGCTACCCGCACATGGGGCGGGAGGGGCGATCGCCAGCGCGGCGCAGCCGGGCGCAGCGGGTCGGCCCCATGAGGAGCGCGTGAGAACCGGCCTGTTCACCAAAACGCTGCGCCCGGCGATATTGGCCGCCGCCCGCTCGCATGGCTTGCAGCACACCGCCGAACGGTTGACCCTCACCCGCAAGGTGGTCGACCGGTTCGTGCCGGGCGAGACTCTCGACCGGGTGCTCGACAGCACTGCGGCACTGCGTGATTCGGACCGGATGGTCAGCATCGACTATCTGGGCGAGCGGGTCTCCGATTCCGGCGGCGCCAAAGCCACCATGACTGCCTATCTCGATCTGCTCGACGCACTGGGCCGGCTGCCGGATGCCACCCATGTGGGTGTGCGTCCACTGGAGGTGTCGCTGAAGCTGTCAGCGCTGGGGCAGGCACTGAATCGCGACGGTGAGAAGGTTGCGCTTGCACATGCCCACCGCATCTGCGAGCGGGCCGACCAGATCGGCGCCTGGGTGACGCTGGATGCCGAGGACCACACCACCACCGATTCCACGCTCGCGATCGCCGCCGAGCTGCGTACGGACTTTCCCTGGCTGGGCGTGGTGTTGCAGGCGTACCTGCACCGCACGCCCGCCGATTGCGAGCAGTTCGCTGCGTCGGGGGCGAGGGTTCGGCTGTGCAAAGGCGCTTACGACGAACCGGCCTCGGTGGCCCACCGGGATGCCGCGGCGATCTCGGCTGCCTACCTCCGCTGTCTTCGGGTGCTGATGGCGGGGCCCGGGTATCCGATGGTGGCCTCGCATGATCCGGTGATCATCGACGCCGTTGCCACGATGGCCCGCGAAAGTGGACGCACCACAAGTGATTTCGAATATCAGATGTTGTACGGCGTCCGCGGCGCAGAGCAGCGACGCCTCGCCTCGGCAGGCAACCGGGTCCGCGTCTACGTGCCGTTCGGCACCCAGTGGTACGGCTACTTCATGCGGCGGCTGGCCGAGCGGCCGGCGAACCTGACGTTTTTCTTGCGCGCGCTGGCGCACCCGTCACGATAGCGATCACTGACCGGGCGTTTCGGCTCCGCTCAGACGGGTATCGCCTGTCCATGCGAGCTGTTACCTGGCACGGCAAACGCGATGTGCGGGTGGAGTCGGTGCCCGACCCGAAGATCGAAGAGCCCACCGATGCCATCATCGAGATCACCTCGACCTGCATCTGCGGCTCCGATCTTCACCTGTACGAAGTCCTCGGTGCGTTCATGAAGTCGGGCGACGTCCTCGGCCACGAGCCGATGGGAATCGTGCGGGAGGTCGGCGAAGAGACCGGCGATCTGCGGGTCGGCGACCGCGTGGTGATCCCGTTCCAGATCTCCTGCGGTAGCTGTCACATGTGCGACCAGCAGCTGTATACCCAGTGCGAGACGACTCAGGTGCGTGACCAGGGCATGGGAGCGGCGCTGTTCGGTTATTCCGAGCTGTACGGCGAGGTGCCAGGCGGCCAGGCGGAGTTTTTGCGGGTGCCGCAAGCTCAGTTCACCCACATCAAAGTTCCTGAAGGACCGCCGGATTCGCGGTTCGTGTATCTGTCCGACGTGCTGCCGACGGCATGGCAGGCAGTGGCCTACGCCGACATCCCGGACGGCGGAACGGTGGCCGTGCTGGGCCTGGGCCCGATCGGGGATATGGCCGCGCGCATTGCCCACCATCTCGGCTACCGGGTCATCGCCGTCGACCTGGTTCCCGAGCGACTCGCCCGCGCCGAGGAGCGCGGCATCCACACCATCGACCTGCGTGCGGCCGGTTCGTCTCTCGGTGACGCGGTTCGTGACCTGACCGACGGCCGCGGTCCAGACTCGGTGATCGACGCGGTGGGAATGGAAGCGCACGGCTCACCGGTGGCCCAGCTGGCGCAGACGGCGACCGGCTTGTTGCCGGACGCGATCGGCAAACGGCTGATGCAGACGGCCGGCGTGGACCGGCTCAACGCGCTGTATTCCGCCATCGACATCGTTCGGCGCGGCGGCACCGTCTCACTGATCGGCGTCTACGGCGGGATGGCCGATCCGCTGCCGATGCTCACGCTGTTCGACAAGCAGGTGACGCTGCGGATGGGTCAGGCCAACGTCAAGCGGTGGGTGGACGACATCATGCCGCTGCTGACCGACGACGACCCGCTGGGCGTCGACACGTTCGCCACCCATGTGCTGCCGCTCGACGAGGCTCCGCACGCCTACGAGATCTTCCAGAAGAAGCAGGACGGCGCCGTCAAGATCATGCTCCGGCCCTAGAGGTTGACCGCGCGGCGCGGTCTTTGCCGCTCGTTGGCGAACCCACGCACGACGTGTGCGCGGACGAAATCGGCCACCACGTCCGGGTCGTCCATGTCGAGCGTCGACGACGGTGTGCTGAACAGCGAGAACAGGATTCGCGCGAACCATTCGCCGCTGGCCTGGATGTCGAGGTCCTTACGCACCTCACCGGTCAGTTTGGCGGCGGCCAGGTGCGGCGCCAGGAAGTCGACGCATTCGCGAAGCAACACCGCGGCGTCCTTGGTCAGCAGCAGGCTGACCGCTTCTTCGTCAAAGTACTTCTCCGAGGCGATGACTCGCCGTGCCTGCGTGACGAATACCGCTGCGCGGGCGAGCTTGTCCTCCAGCGGGCCACCGCGGTCCATCGCGACCGACATCTGCCGATAGAACTGTTCGGAGGCGTGCTCGGCGCAGGCCTCGACGATCGCGGCCTTGTCGCGGAAGTACTCGTAGATCGTGCTGCGGGAGACCCGAGCCATCCTCGCGATGTCGACGATCGTGGCCTTCTGCAGGCCTTGTTTGCGGAAGCAGGTGTAGGCGCACTCGATGATGAGCTCGCGGGTGTCCGTCGCGGTGGCGTGCGTCATGTTTGTCTCACCCCGCTAGCCTGGCGCCAGGATCAGCCCGCTGGTCGGTACCCCGGTACCTGAGGTGACGAGGACGTGTTCGACGTTGCCGACCTGGTTGTGCGACGTTCCCCGAATCTGGCGGACCCCCTCGGTGATCCCGTTCATGCCGTGGATATAGGCCTCGCCGAGCAGACCGCCGTTGGTGTTGATCGGCAGCTCGCCGCCCAGCGACAGCCGCTCCACAGTGGCGAAGTCCTTGGCCTCACCGCGTCCGCAGAATCCGAGCTCTTCGAACTGGGTGAACACGAACGGCGTGAAATGGTCGTAGATGAACGCGGTTTGGATGTCGCTCGGCTTGAGACCCGAATCGCGCCACAGCTTCTTGGCCACCACACCCATCTCGGGCAGCCCGGTGATGTCGTCGCGGTAGTAGCTGGTCATCATCTCGCCGTTGTAGGCGGCGCCCTGGGCTGCCGCGGAGATGACGGCCGGCGGCCGGCGCAGATCGCGGGCGCGCTCGGCACTGGTGACCACCAGCGCGACACCGCCGTCGCTCTCCTGACAGCAATCCAGCAGTCGCAGCACGGGTTCGATGATCCACCGCGAATTCTGATGGTCGTCCAGCGTGATCGGACGCTGGTAGAACCACGCGTCGGGGTTCCTGGCGGCATGCGCCCGGTCGACGACGGCGATCCGGCCGAAGTCCTCGTTGGTGACGCCGTAGGTCGACATGTAGCGCTGCGCGTGCAGCGCGACCCACGCTGCGGGAGTGAGCAATCCGAAGGGGGCGTAGGGCGCCATGAACAACGGGGTCTCGGCGCTGGTGCGCCCGCTGCCACCGAAGCGCATCCCGGATCGTTCGTTGAACGCGCGGTAGCAGACCACGACGTCGGCGACACCGGCGGCGACCGCCATCGCCGCGTGCGCGACGGTCCCGGCTGCCGCACCGCCGCCGTGCGGGACGCGGGAGAAGAACGTCAGATCGCCGATGCCGACGTTGCGGGCCACCTCGATCTCGTCGCTGGAGTCCATGGTGAAGGTGACCATGCCGTCGACGTCGGCGGGCGACAGGCCGGCGTCGTCGAGTGCGGCGCTGACGGCTTCGCAGGCCAATTGCAGTTCGCTGCGGCCGGATTCCTTGGAGAACTCGGTCTGCCCGATGCCGGCGATGGCCGTGGTGCCGGCCAGCTTCGAAGGCGTAGTGGCTGTCACGCGCCGGCCCTGTCGAGCAGGCTTACGACCGCGGTCCCTGACACGTGATTGCCGAGGCTGTTGGCCGCCTGGAAGGTGACCTCGACGAAGTTCTCGGCCGGCCGGACGGCTGCGGATCCTTTGGTCTTGGCGGTCACGCTGCCGGTGAACCGTAGTGGGTCGTCCGGAAACGCCGGCACGCCAAGGCGAATCGACAACTTGGTGACCATTGCCTCCGGGCCCGCCCAGTCGGTCAGGAACCGCACGCAGTAGCCGTTGGACGTCAGAATGTTCATGAACACGTTCGGCGAACCTTGCTTGTTGGCGTAGTCGCGGTCGTGGTGCACCGGCATGAAGTCGCGCGACGCGATCGCGCCGGCGACGATCGTCGTGGTGGTCACCGGAATCTCCAGCGGCGTCAGCTCGTCACCGACGTCGATGTCGGCCCAGCGCAGGGTCGAGGTGCGGGATTTGGCGGTCGTCATAGCCGTCCTTCCGGATATGTGCTGCCCAGGTGAACCAGCTGCTGCGTAGCTGAGCCCAAGGTGAGTTCGTTGTGCTTGGCCCACAAGAAATATCGATGCAAGGGATAAGTGGTGTCGATCCCGATCCCGCCGTGGACGTGCTGGGCCGTGGCCGCGATCCGGGCGCCGGCCTCGGCGGCCCAGAACTTCGCGACCCGGGCCGCCCGGTCCGCCGGACGATCCTGCGCGATCAGCCAGGCCGCATGCCAGGTGGTCCACCGGATCGCTTCCAGATCGATGAACCCGTCCGCCATCCGCTGCTGAACGGCCTGGAAGCTGCCGATCGGACGCCCGAATTGCTCACGGCCCGAGGTGTATTCGGCGGCCATCCGCAGCGCCCGATCCGACACACCGACTTGGACTGCGCACAACCCGACCAGGGCCCGGATGTGCAGCGATTCGACGACCCGGTCGCCGTCGAGCTTGTCCGTCTCCGCGGAGACGCTGGCACCGTCGAGGAATACATCGGCGTGCGGTTCGCCGTTGGTGATCGCCGCCGGCCGGACCTCGACGCCCGCAGCGTCGGTCGGGAGCAGGAACAAACCCACCTCGCCATCGGTGCCGTCGTCGATCGTCGCCGGAATCAGGACGGTGTCGGCGAACTGGCCGAACGAGACCAGCTCCTTGACGCCGTCCAACCGCCACGTCGCACCGTCGCGACGCGCGGTGGTGGCCGGCTTGGCCGGGTCCGAGCGGCCGGGCTCGTGCAGACCCGCGGACAGGATGCGGGTTCCGTCGATGACGCCGGGCAGGAAGCGTTGCTGTTGCGCGGGACTGCCGTGCCGGGCGATCGTGTCGGCGCCCAGCAGCAGCGTCGCGTAGGCGGGCACCGGCGCGACGGCCGATCCGACTTCGGCCAGCAACACGCCGAGCTCGACGAAGCCGCCGCCGTTACCGCCCAATGACTCTGGCAACGCCACACCCAGCAAGTCGAGACCGGCCAACTCCTTCCACAGTGCGGCGTCGTAGTGGGAGTCGCCGGCTTCGAGCTCAGTCAGCCGCTCCGGGGTGGCGCGACGCTCCAGCACGTCACGAGTCAGCTTGCTGATCGTCTCCTGGTCTTCGGTGAACGTGAAGTCCATGTCACTGCGCCGGCCGGAACTGGTGCAGCACAAGGGGTTCTTCGCCGGGGCCGTCGAAGTCCCGGAAGTAGACCTCGACCGGCATACCGACCCGGACATCGGCAGGGTCGATGTCGGTCAGGTTCGACACGATCCGCACCCCTTCGTCCAGCTGTATCAGCGCGACGATGTAGGGATAGTCGAAGAACGGGAACTGCGGTTGGTGCGGCATCACGTAGCTGTAGACGGTGCCGCGACCCGAGGACTCGATCGCTTCCCAGTCCAGCGAACGGCATTTCGGGCACATCGGCTGCGGTGGATTGCGCACTGTCTGGCATCCGTTGCAGCGCTGGATCAACAGCGTGTGATCGCGCAGCCCGTTCCAGAAGAATTCGGTGTCCGGGCTGATGGCCGGCGCCAGTCGGGTTGCCATCAGCGTGCCGGCTTGAATCGCAGCACCCGAAAGCGCTGGCGCCCCAGTACTTCACCGTGCTGATCGGTGTAGGTGAGCACCCAGGTCAGGAAGAAGCCGGTGCCCAGCGCCGTCGTCTTCTCGTCGGATACCTCCTCATACACCGACGTCGCGCTGATGACGTCGCCCAAGGTGGGGTAGCGGTTGATCTCGAATTCCGAGTTGGTCGCCACGATGCTGGTATAGCCGGCCTCGTCCAGAAACGCGGTGGGGTTACTGGTGATTTCGACGGGGGAGCCGCCGCGCTCACCGATTCCTTCGAGTTTCGGCGCCGGCATGATCCAGGTTTGCAGCATCACCGGAGGCGACACGATGCCGCCGAACCGCGACGTCGCCGCGAATTCCGGATCGAGGTAGACCGGGTTCATGTCGTCCAGCGCGTGCGCCCAGTGCCGGATCATCGGCTGGTTCACCGGATCCGGCGCCAGCGAGGGTTTCGCGGAGCCCCCGGTGTGTTGGCCGACGAGGTCCTTCAGCTTGCTGTGTAGGTCGGTGTCGGTCACTGAGTGGATCCTCCTGATTGTTCGGTCCCGCGCTCGGCCGTTGCACGAAGGTCGCGTGGAGCGCGCGGCATGCCGAGTCCGGCCATCGCGATGATGTCCCGTTGAATCTCGTTGGCCCCACCGCCGAAGGTGCTGATGACCGCGACCCGGTAGGCGGACTCCAGTGCACCCCGCAGCGGGGCGTCAGCGCCGCGGCGTAAACCGTTGTGGTCGAGCACTTCCAGCAGCTGGCGGGCCACCAGCGGGACCAGCTCGGTGCCGAACACCTTGGCCGCCGACGCGTGACCCATGTCCAGGACACCCTTGCTCATCGCGGCATTGACCCGAAGGTTGATCAGCTTGTAGGCCGCGACCTCTGCCTCGACCCGGGCCAGTGCCTGCTGTACCCAGGGCTGGTCGATCACCCGGGCGCCGTCGAGCTCGGTGTCGCGGGCCCACTGCAGCGTCTGCTCGAAGAGCGGCTCGAGCGCCCCGAGGTTGCCCAGCGCGGCGCGCTCGAAATTCAGTTGGGTGGTGATCAGCTGCCAGCCCTGATTCTCGCCGGCCACGATTGCGCTGGCCGGCACCCGGACGTTGTCGTAGAACGTGTAGAAGGTGGAGATGCCCGGCATGGTGTGCAACGGCTGCCAGGAGAACCCGGGCGAGGAGGTGGGCACGATGAAAATCGAAATGCCTTTGTGTTTCTTGGCATTCGGGTCGGTGCGGGCGGCAAGCCAGATGTAGTCGGCGTAGCCGGCGCCGCTGGTGAACATCTTCTGTCCGTTGATCACCCATCCTTCCCCTAAGTCGTCACTTACCCGGATCGCGGTGGTGCGCAGCGACGCCAGGTCACTGCCGGCGCCCGGCTCGGAATAACCGATGGCGAACTCGACGCTGCCGTCCAGGATGGCCGGCAGAAACTGCTGCTTCTGTTCTTCGGTGCCGTACCGCATCAGTGTCGGCCCGACGGTGTTCAGCGTCACCAGCGGGATCGGCGCGTCCACCCGCCGGGCCTCCTCGGCGAAGATGAACTGCTCGATCGCCGAGAAACCGCGTCCACCAAACTCTTTGGGCCACCCGACGCCGAGCAGATCGGCAGCCGCCAGGGCCTGAACGCATTCGCGCACCGCCGGACCGCCCTCGATCCGTTCGCTGACGGCGGCCCGGCGCTGCGGCGTCATGACCTGTTGCAGGGTCGCGCGGATCTCGTCGCGCAACTGCTCCTGCTCCGGGGTGTATTCGAGTCGCATCTTCTCAGATCCCGAGCCGTACCGGCATCCGCTTGACCCCGGGCACCATGGTGGCCCGCATCCGGTCGACCCCGCCGGCCAGCTCCAGCCGCGGGAAGCGGTGCAGCAGTTCCTCGAACATCACTCGTGCCTCCAGGCGGGCCAGTTGCGCCCCGATGCAAGAGTGTTCACCGCACCCGAACGCGATATGCGGGTTGGGATGCCGGGTCACCCGGAACTGTTCGGAGTCGGGCCCGAAGATGTCCTCGTCGCGGTTGGCCGATTGGTAGAGCATCACGACCACCTCGCCCTCGGCGATCCGTTGACCGCGGATCTCCACGTCGACGGTTGCCGTGCGAGCCATGTGCACCACGGGGCTGTTCCAGCGCAGCATCTCCTCGATCCCGGCCGGGATCAGCGAAGGATCGTCGACCAGCAGGCGCTGCTGGTCGGGATGGGTCATCAGCGCCAGCGTGCCCAGCGCGATCAGGTTGCGCGTTGTCTCGTTTCCGGCAACCAGCAACAGGAAAGCGAAATTCAGCAGGTCTTCGTCGGTGAGCCGGTCGCCGTCGATTTCGGCGCCGGCCAGCACCGACAGCAGGTCGTCGCGCGGCTCGACCCGCCGTGCGCCGATCAGCTTCTGGAAGTACTCGAACAGCTGACCCGCCGCCACCAGCGGGTCGAGTTCGATCTCTGGATCGGCGGTTCCGGTGGCCGCGTCCGACCAGGCCCGAAACTGCTCCCAGTC
Source organism: uncultured Actinomycetota bacterium (assembly GCA_963762535.1). Taxonomy (GTDB): domain Bacteria; phylum Actinomycetota; class Actinomycetes; order Mycobacteriales; family Mycobacteriaceae; genus Mycobacterium. Next base: position 82,421 of record CAVXKX010000012.1, on the reverse strand, counting down.
GTCGGGTGGGGCGCCGATCAGCTCGGCGATCAGCCGGGTGGGCAGCGGAGCGGCGATCTCCTCGGCGAACTCGTGCACCGAACCGGGCTCCAGACCGTCGAGGATGCCACCGACCAGCTCGCGGATCTTGGGCTCGAGCACCGAAACCCGACGCCGGGTGAAGCCGGAGTTGATCAGCTTGCGCATCTGCCGGTGCCGCGGCGGATCGGTGAAGATCAGGCCGCCCGGTTGCACCGGGCTCGGCAATGCCGGGTCCGGGATGGTGATGCCCTGGGTCGAGGTGAAGGTGGCCGGATTGCTCGAGACGAACCGGACGTCGTCGTAGGTGAGCAGCGCCCAGAAGTTCGTCACGTCGTTCCAGCACACCGGAGCGCTGGCCCGTAACTCGCGGTAGGCGGGATAGGGATCACCGGCGTAGAAGTCCGGTGAATGCAGCGGCACGGTCGAGCTGGACTTGACGTGCACCGGGCCTCCCGACGGCGATCGGACATATGTCTTCGATCTGTCCGGTTGACTCTGTCTACTCTGATGGCGCCGACGATGTCAATATCCTTGGCGTCAAACTGAAATAGTCTGCCATGCAAGCATCAGCATTGAGCATTGACGACAACGGCCCGACAGGTGTAGACCAAACGTTGAGCCGCCGGACCGTTCGAAGGCCCCGGACCCTGACGGCCCCGGATCCGGTGAAGGAGTGGATATGGCCGACCCACACTCGTTGATCGACAGTTACGGGGTCTACATCGACGGCCGGTGGGTCGAGCCCGACAGAGCTGCCGGGGCCGGGGCCCGCTACGACGACGTCAATCCGGCTACCGAAGCGGTGATCGCCTCGGTACCTGATCCCAGCCAGGCTCAGGTCGGCAGCGCAATCGCGGCCGCCAGAGCGGCATTCGATTCTGGCCCGTGGGCCGACGCCGGACCCGAGCAGCGGGCGCACTTCCTCAACCAGCTGGGCGAGGCACTGCTGGCGCATGCCGACGAGTTCTATGCGCTGGCACAACAAGAATGGGGCTGCACGTCCAACGAACGGGTGATCCACGTCGAGGGGCCGGCGTTCGCGGCGCTCAACGCCGCCGAACTGGCCACCCATCCCGTCGAAGAGCCGATCGACGCCTACGGCGCCGCGGGAAAGACGGTGCTGCGCTACGAACCGCTGGGTGTGGTGTCGATCCTGACGCCGTGGAATTTCCCGCACACCCTCAACGTGATGAAGGTCTGCGCCGCGCTGGCTGCGGGCAACACCGTCGTGCTCAAGCCGTCGCCGCTGGCGCCGCTGGCCGGTCTGGCACTGGCCCGAATCATCGACGAGGACACCGATATTCCACCGGGCGTCGTCAACGTCGTGACACCGACCGACGTCGAATCCAGCAAGCTGCTGACCGTCGACCCGCGCATCGACATGGTCAGTTTCACCGGAAGCTCGGTGGTCGGCCGCGAGGTGATGTCCGCTGCCGGCGCCACCATGAAGCGGCTGCTGCTGGAGTGCGGCGGCAAGTCGGCCAGCATCGTGCTCGACGACGCGGTGCTCGACGACGAAGTGCTGCAGCGAATGATGTTCGAGTCGTGCTCATTTCACGCCGGACAAGCATGCATCCTGCACAGCAGGTTGCTGCTTCCCGATGCGATCCACGACGAGGTGGTCGATCGCCTGGTCGGGTTGGCCCGCGCGGTGAAAGTCGGCGACCCAGCCGACCCGGATGTGACCATGGGTCCGCTGATCAGCGACGCGCAGTGCAAACGCGTTCAGGCCCACGTGGATCGAGCGATCGACGACGGCGCCAAGCTGGTCGCCGGAGGCGGCCGGCCGGCCGGGCTGGACCGCGGCTTCTACTTCGAGCCGACGATTCTCACCGAGGTCACACCCGATTCGGCGATCGCCCAGGACGAGGTGTTCGGGCCGGTGCTGTCGGTGCTTCGCTACCGCGACGACGACGAGGCGGTAGCGATCGCGAACAATTCGCAGTACGGACTCTCCGGCGCGGTCTGGGGCGACGATGTCGACCGTGCGCTGGCGGTCGCCCGCCGGGTGCGCACCGGCCAGATCGCGGTCAACGGGTTCGGACCGGGTGGCGCGCCGTTCGGTGGGTTCAGCCAGAGCGGGATCGGGCGGGAAAGCGGCGGCATCATCGGGATTCGTCAGTACATGGAGCCGAAGGCCATCGGATTGCCGGCGTGACACAAACGGGCCCTGGACGGGCTCCGCGTCGTCGAAATCGCCGACGAGATCTCGGGTCCGTACTGCGGCAAGCTGCTCGCCGACCTCGGCGCTGATGTCACGAAAGTCGAAGCACCAGAAGGTGATCCGCTGCGACGGTGGGGTCCCTTTCCGGGCGAGCGCACCGACCCGGATCGGGCCGGGCTGTTCGAGTACCTCAACGCCGGCAAGCGCAGGGCGGCTCGCGACGACGCCCGCGAGCTCATCGCCGACGCCGATGTGCTGATCGACGGGCACGGACGCGAAACAGTGCCGCCAGAGTCCCGGCTGGTCGTCGTGCGTATCTCCAACTTCGGGCAGCACGGTCCGTTGCGCGACCGGATCGCGACGCCGCTGACCATGCAGGCGATCTCGGGATGGATCAGCGCGCGCGACCCCGACCGTCCGCCGGTGCAGGCCGGCGCCCGCATCGCCGAATACGTCGCCGGTGCCTACGCCGCGCTCGGCGCGCTGACCGCGCTACGGGTCGCTGCGGCCGGTCAGGTGACCGAGGTCGACGTCTCGGTGCTCGAGGCGCTGCTGTCGACGTTGCCGTATCCGATGATGATGTCCGAGCGCATGCGTGCGCTCGGCCTGCCCACCAACGTGCGTCAGACGCCGATGCTGGGTGTGGTCCGCGCCGCCGACGGCTGGGTCGGCATCAACTGCCTGACCGGACAGCACTGGCTCGACGTGTGCGACATGCTCGGTCTGCCCGAGTACGGCGAGCAGCAGTTCGCGATCATGATGGGCGGCCCGCAGCGCGCCGAGTTCTACGCGGCGGCCCAACCGTGGCTGGACGGGCGGACCGTCGCCGAGATCGTCGAACTCAGTCAGGCCCTGAGGATTCCGGCGGCCCCGGTCGTCGACGGCGCCGGCGCACTGGACAATCCGCAGTACGCCGAGCGCGGGTTCTTCGTCGAGGGTGGTGGCAAGGACTGGTCGTTTCGGCAGCCAGGTCCGCCGTTCCGGCTGTCGAAAACGCCTGCGGGACAAGCCCGTCCCGGGCCATGTGAACCGGACCGCCGCAGCGACCCGGTCGCGGATCCCGTCGATGCCGTTTGCCGGGCTGAAAGTGCTTGACTTGAGCACGTTTTGGGCCGGCGGATATCTCACCTGCTACCTGGGCGCGTTCGGGGCCGACGTCGTCAAGCTGGAGTCGATCCAGCGACCGGACGGCTTCCGCTATTCGGGCGTCCAACCGTTCGAGGGCGAGGACTGGTACGAGCGCAGCCCGCTGTGGCAGGCCACCAACCTCAACAAGCGCGACATCACCCTGAATCTCGGCTCGTCGCGCGGCCTCGAGCTCGCCCACCGGCTCGCGGCGCACGCGGACGTCGTCGTGGAGAACTACTCCCCGCGGGTGGTGGAGCAGTTCGGGCTGGACTACGACTCGCTGATCGCGCTGCGCCCCAACGTCATCGCCGTCCGAATGCCGGGTTTCGGCCTCGACGGCCCGTGGCGCGACTACGTCGGCTGGGCGCTGAACATCGAACAGGTCTCCGGCATGACGGCGGCGACGGGCTACCCGGACGGTGCGCCGTGCAACGTGCAGGGTCCCGCCGATCCCATCGTCGGCGTGCACGCCGGGGTGGCCCTGCTCGCGGCGCTCGAGCATCGTCGTCGCACCGGCCAAGGCCAGCTGATCGAGGTCGCGCAGATCGAAGTCGGTGCCGCCGTCACCGCCGAACCGGTGATCGAGTATTCGATGAACGGCGTAGTCCGCCCCCGCGAAGGCAACCGGCGGCGGGGCGTCTACCAGGGCGTCTACCCGGCCGACGGCGACGACGCGTGGGTGGCGCTGACCGTGCGCGACGACAGCGACTCCGCGCGGTTGGCCGAGACGATGGGCCGAGCGGATCTGCCACGCGACCACGACGCCTTCGACGAGGCGGTGGCGGCATGGACACGCAGCAGGAAGTCCGCCGATGTCGTTGCGGCCCTTCATGATCGCGACATCCCCGCCGAGGAGGTGACGACGGCCGAGCGGATGTACGACTTGCCCGGCCTGGATGTGCGCGGCTTCTACGAAGAATTCGCCCACCCGGTCACCGGCCGGCGCCGCTATCCCGGTTGGCCGCTGCGCATCTCCCCGGGCCCGGCTCGTCATCACCGCTTCAGCGCGCCCACCCTCGGCCAACACAACGACGAGGTCCTCGGCGGCCTCGGATTGTCCGGCGAGGATCTCGATGCCCTGCGTCGCGACCGTGTGATCGGCGAACGGCCGATGGGCTAGCCTGCTGACGTGCTGCTGACCTCGCTAGACCCCGCTATTGTCGCCGGTGGCCGCGATCTCGAGGACGCCGTCAGGTTCGGTGACGTCACGCTCAGCCGCAGCGACGTCGTCGGTGCCGCCAACTCGGTCGCCGAACGGATCCGCGGCGCCGGCCGGATCGCGGTGTTGGCCACCCCGACCGCGCCGACCGCACTGGCCATCGCCGGCTGCCTGATCGCCGGGGTGCCGGTGGTTCCGGTGCCGGCCGACGTCGGACAGGCCGAACGTCGCCACATCCTCACCGACTCCGGCGCGCAGGCCTGGCTCGGCCCGGTGCCCGACCACGCGGACGGGCTGCCGCATATCCCGGTGCGGATGGGCGCGCGATCCTGGCACCAGCAACCCGAGCCGTCGCCGCGCGATACCGCGCTGATCATCTACACCTCCGGCACTACCGGGCCGCCCAAGGGAGTGCAGTTGAGCGGCCAGGCGATCGCCGCTGACCTCGATGCGCTCGCCGAGGCCTGGCAGTGGACGCCCGACGACACCCTGGTGCACGGCCTGCCGCTGTTCCACGTACACGGTCTGGTTCTGGGTCTGCTCGGATCGCTGCGAGTGGGAAATCGCTTCGTGCACACCGGAAAGCCGACGCCGGAGGCGTACGCGGCCGCCCGCGGCGACGCTGTACTTCGGTGTGCCGACGGTGTGGTCGCGGGTGGTGGCCGACTCGGCGGCCGCTGAAGCGCTGCGGTCGGCGCGATTGCTGGTGTCGGGCAGCGCGGGCCTGCCGGTGCCGGTGTTCGACCAACTGGTCCGCCTGACCGGGCATGCGCCCGTCGAGCGGTACGGCGCCACCGAGTCGCTGATCACCCTGTCGACCCGCGCCGACGGCGAACGTCGCCCCGGCTGGGTCGGCCTGCCGCTGGCCGGTATCGAGACCCGACTGGTCGACGACAACGACGACGCGGTGCCACATGACGCCGAAACCATTGGCCGACTGCAGGTTCGGGGCCCGACGCTGTTCAACGGCTACCTGAACCGCCCGGATGCCACCGCGGAGGCCTTCGACGCCGACGGCTGGTATCGCACCGGCGACGCCGCGGTCATCGACGGCGACGGCATGCACCGCATCGTCGGCCGCGAATCAGTGGACCTGATCAAGTCCGGCGGCTACCGGGTCGGCGCCGGGGAGATCGAGACCGTGCTGCTCGGGCATCCGGGCGTGGCCGAGGCGGCGGTGGTCGGATTGCCCGACGACGACCTGGGCCAGCGCATCGTCGCGTTCATCGTCGGCTCACCCGACGCAAAGCCCAGCCGCAAGAGCTGATCGACTATGTGGCCGAACAACTTTCGGTGCACAAGCGGCCGCGCGAGGTCCGCATCGTCGCCGAGCTGCCGCGCAACGCGATGGGCAAAGTACTCAAGAAGCAACTTTTGACCTAGGTGCGCTCGAGGGTCCGCCGCAGCGAGTGACAGCGGCGCCGGTTTCTCCTACCGTCGTAGCGGTGCAGAGAGGCAGTGCGACACCGATGCGGCGAGTCGCCGCCGCGTGTCTGGTCGGCTCGGCAATCGAGTTCTACGACTTCATGATCTACGGCACCGCGGCAGCGCTGGTGTTCCCGACTGTCTTCTTCCCGCAACTCAGCTCGACGATGGCCAGCATCGCCTCGATCGGAACCTTCGCCAGCGCCTTTGTGGCCCGACCGATCGGCGGGGCCATATTCGGCTACCTCGGGGACCGGCTGGGCCGCAAAAAGACCCTGATCGCCACGCTGCTGATGATGGCCGTCGCCACCGTGAGCGTTGGCCTGGTCCCGCGCACGGCCACCATCGGCATCGCGGCGCCGATCATCCTGATCGTGTTGCGGTTGGTCCAAGGATTGGCCGCCGGCGGCGAATGGGCCGGGTCGGTGTTGCTGAGCGCGGAGTACGCGCCCGACGACAAGCGCGGCCGGTACGGCATGTTCACCCTGCTCGGCGGGGGCCTCGCGGCGGTGCTCACCAGCCTGACGTTTCTGGGTGTGAACGTCAGCATCGGCGAAAGCAGCAGCGCGTTCCTGCAGTGGGGATGGCGGATCCCCTTTCTGCTCAGCGCGGTGCTGATCGGCATCGCGCTCTACGTGCGGCTGCGAATCGACGAGACTCCGGTATTCGCGGAGGAGCAAGCCCGGAATCTGGTTCCCCGAGCGCCGGTCGCGGAGTTGCTTCGCCTGCAGCGGCGCGAGATCGTCCTGGCGGGCGGCAGCATCCTGAGCGGTATGGGCTTCGTGTACATGGCACACACCTACCTGCCGCTCTACGCCCACGCCCACCTTGGCTACACCCGCAGCTTCATCTGGACCGTCGGCGCGCTCGGCGGGCTGGCGAGCATCGCGTTCGTCGCCGTCTCGGCGGTGCTGTGCGATCGGGTCGGTCGCCGGCGAATGATGTTGATGCGGCTGGGCAGCGTGTGTGCCGTGGGCGGCCGCGGTGGTCCCGCTGATCGACAGCGGCAAGCCGGTGCTGTACGCGGTGGCTGTCATCGGCATGCTGGCGATCGCCGGTATCGGCTCCGGGCCCACCGGCGCCTTCATCCCCGAGCTGTTCCCCACCCGCTACCGGTACAGCGGATCGGCTTTCGCGGTCAATCTCGCCGGTGTGTTCGGCGGCGCGCTGCCGCCGCTGATCGCCGAGACGCTGCAGGCCGGCTACGGCAGTTGGGCGATCGGTCCCGATGCTGGCCGTGCCTTGCCCTGGCCAGCGTGGGCTGCACCTACCTGCTGCCGGAGACCAAGGGACACCGCGCTCGCGATGCCCGCCGACCGGCTGTCAGACCAGGACTCGAGTCGGCATCACCGTCGGCTTGACGCCGTAGCGCGGGGTGGCGATGCCGTACCCACCGCGTCCGGTCGACGCCATCGCGGGCATGCCGGTGGCCACGTTCGTCACGCCGCCCTCGTCGACGTCGGCGGTCCAGTCGGCGGCGGTCAACGTCTCGGTGCCGGACTCCGGGGTGGCTGCCGACCAGGCGGCGGGCACCGACATTCCGCCGACCGTCGACGCCTGGCCCAGATTGGCCAGTACCGGCGTCGCGGCCGCGCCTGCCGGCGTGACCGATCCGGCCAGCGCCGGGGCCACGCCGGCGCCCAGGGCGGCCGGGGCGACGGCGGCTGCGGCCGGCGGTGGCCCCGCTGACATCACGCCCGTCACGATCGCCTGGAACCCGTTCCACGCGGCGGCGTTGCGACCCCGCACCGATGCAGCGCGACGGCGTCGTTGTAGATACCGATGTTGCTGCCCGAGCTGAACAGGTCGTTGAGGAAACCGTTGGAGCTGCCAGTATCGGACCCGGTCGGCGCGGGGAGGCCAACCCCTGCATCGCGCCGGGCAGGGCGGAGACCAGCTGGTTGAGCTGGCTTTGGGTGCCGGCGGTCGAGACCGCGGCGCCCTGGGCGCCGGTGCCGCCGGGATTGGTGGTCGGCGCCGGGGACTTCAGCGGGTTCAACGCACCGGCGCTGGCCGACGCGGCGGCGTAGCCGTACATGGCGGCGGCGTCCTGGGCCCACATCGCGGCGTACTGCGCCTCGTTGGCCAGGATCGCCGGGGTGTTCTGGCCCAGGATGTTGGTGGCGACCAAGGCGGCCAGCTGCGCCCGGTTGGCCGCGATCAGCGGCGGTGGCACCGTCATCGCGTACGCGTTCTGGTAGGCGACCGCCGACGCGGTGGCCTGGGCGGCGGCGCGCTCGGCGGCGGCGGCGGTGGTGTTCATCCACGCCACGTAGGGCTCGGCCGCGGCGGCCATCGCCAGCGAGGCCGGGCCCAGCCACTCTCCGCCGGCCAGCTCGGAGATCACCGACTCGTAAGATGCTGCGGCCGTGCTCAATTCGGCGGCCAGGTTGTTCCAGCCCGCGGCGGCGGCCATCATCGGGGCGGCCCCCGGGCCGGCGTAGATCAGCGCGGAGTTGACCTCGGGAGGGCGGGCTGCAAAATCGAAAACCATGTCGTTGGTCCTGTTCGGTAGTAGCGGAGGTGTGGGTGTCAGATGACGGTGGGCTTGGGCATCACCTTGGGCTTGATGCCGTAGCGCGGCACACCCAAGCCGGAGGTTCGGCCGTTCGAGGCCACCGAGGGCACCCCGCCGGGCACCGTCGTGACCGGCGCGGCTGTGCGGAGCGGCGGTGGTCCAGCCCGCCCCCGCCAATTTCGCCGGGGTCGCGCTGCCGCCGAGACCGCGCCGCCGCAGCCCAACTCGGCGGCACCGACATCCCGCCGATCGCCGGGGCCTGGCTCATGCCGGCCAGCACCGGCGCCGCGCCGACACCGGCCGCGCTGACCGGTTGCGCGGCCGCCGGCAGCCGCTCGGCCCGGGCTCGCGGCGTCGGCCGACCAGGACGCCGCCACCGCCGTTGGTCTGCGAGGCCAACGGGATGAAGTCCGATGCCGCGGCGCCGAAGTTCTGCCCGCCTGCGAGCAGTCCGAAGCCGCTGTTGGTGAGCAGGCCCGGGAGGACGCCGAACTGCCCGAACTGGGTTAGCTGACCGATCAGGCGAAATGCCGCCCAGGCCTCGCGGTGCCGGTCGCGGCCGAGTTAGCGGCCTCGGTGTCGCCGTAGGATCCCGCGCTGGTCCCGAGCATCTGGACGAATGCCTGATGAATTGCCGTGGCCTGCTCGCTGACTTGCTGGTACAGGTTGCCGTAGGCACTGAACTGTGTTGCCTGCAGCGCCGAAACCTCGTCCGCGGCAGCGGGAGCCACGCTCGCGGTCGAGGCGGCCGACGCCGCGTTCTGCGCGGCCAGCGACGTACCGATGCCCTCCAATTTGCCCGCCGCGAAGTCCAACGCCTCAGGGTGTGTGGTCACATACGACATAGAGTCGCTCCTTCAGATCGTGTCGAATAACGCCAAACATGGCGTCGTTCCGGCAATATACGGCGGCACGCGGACCCGAGTCTGGGAGTCGACCGGATCTCGCTGTTGCGGCCCGACACGTCTGCGAACAACGTGGCCGCACACCCTACGGGTGCGCGGCCACGTGTGCGGTCGAACGTCGTCTTTGGTTACACCAGAACGGATTTCGGCATCACCGTCGGCTTGACCCCGTACCGGGGCGTGCTGAAGCCGTGGCCGCCGCGACCGGCCGAGGCGACCGCCGGCATGCCGGCCGCCACGTTCGTCGTGCCCATGCCCTCTTCGGCCGGGGCGGTCCAGCCCGAGCCGGCCAGCAGTGAATTACCCGCGCCGGGGCGGCGCCGGCAGACCAGCCGGCCGGCACCGACAACCCGCCGACCGTCGACGACGACGCCATCCCCGCCAGCACCGGCGTGCGCGGCGAGCCCGCCGATCGGCAAGGCCGCCGCGCGCCGGGGCTGCGGTGCCGGCCAGACCGGCGGCCAGGCCGCCGGCGGCCGCGGCGCCGGCGCCCGCGTCGCCTACCGTCTTCGCGTACAGAATCGCGGACGGGATGGCGGCGAACATCTGCCATGCGGCGGTGTCGAAGATCCCGTTCGGGATGTTCGACACCAGGCTGTTGGAGAAGAAGTCGTCGAGCGGGTTGTCGGCCGCGGCCGCGGCCAGCGGGGTCGCCATCGACTGCATGGCGTTGGGCGTGCTCGACACCAGCCCCTGCAGGCCCGCCGACTGGGCGCTGGTCGCCGCACCTTGCGCCACCGCGGCCGATTGCGCACCCTGCCCGCCGGGGTTGTTGGTCGGGGGCGGGGACGTCAGCGGGCTCAACACCGCGGCGCTGGCCGACGAGCCGGCGTAGCCGTACATGGCGGCGGCGTCCTGGGCCCACATCTCGCCGTAAAGCGCCTCGGTGGCCATGATCGCCGGGGTGTTCTGCCCCAGGAGGTTGGTGGCGACCAGCGCGGCCAGCTGAGCCCGGTTGGCCGCGATCACCGGCGGCGGCACCGTCATGGCGAACGCCGTCTCGTAGGCGGCCGCCGACGCCATCGCCTGGCTGGCCGCTTGGGCGAGTTCGCCGGCGGTGGTCTCCATCCATTCGATGTAGGGCTGAACGGCGGCGGCCATCGCCAGCGACGACGGGCCCAACCATTCGCCGCCGGCCAGCTCGGAGATCACCGACTGGCTGCCGGCTGCCGTCGTGCTCAGGTCGGCGGCCGTGCTGTTCCAGGCCGCCGCGGCGGCCATCATCGGGCCCGACCCGGGGCCGGTGTACATGCGCGCGGAGTTGATCTCCGGGGGCATTGCTGCGAAGTCGAAAACCATTTCTTTGCACCCTGTCCTGTCGTTGGTTGTGGCGGTTAGACGACGGTCGGCTTGGGCATCACGGTGGGCTTGACGCCGTAGCGCGGCGCGCCGATGCCGAGGCCGCCGCGCTGAGTCGAGGCCACCGACGGCGCTCCGGCCGGCAGTGTGTTGACCTGCCCGGCGTGCGGGGCTGCGCTGGTCCAGCCGGCGGTCGGCGTGGCCGCGGGCGCGGGGCTCGCCGCGCTGACCTCGCTGACGGTCCAGGTCGGCGGCACCGACAGCTTGCCGATCGAGGAGGCCTGACCGACACCCGCCGTCACCGGCATCGCGCCCAGACCGGCGGCGCCGACCGGCATCACCGCCGCGGCCGTCGCGGGCGCTGCGATGGCGTCGCCCAGCCGAGCGGACCGGCCGCCGCCTGAGCTTCGGGAGCGTACTGCCCCTGGGCGAGGTCGAGCATGTCCGACGAGGCGGCGCGCGAAGTTCTGCAGCCCAGTTGAACGGCGTGCCGATGGCTCGCGCCGGCATCTGGACGAAATGCCGCCCGGCGTCGTCGCGCCGGGAGAACCACTCCCGCCGCTCAGCGCATTGAGCAGACCGGTCAGCGACGTCGAACCGGTCGTGGCCTGGTTGGTCGACTCGGTCTCGCCGTAGGAACCGGCGTTGGACCCCAGGGTGTTGACCAGCATCTGGTGAATTGCCTCGGCTTGCTGGCTGACCTGCTGGTACCAGGTGCCGTAAGCGGAGAACTGCATGGCCTGCAGCGCCGACACCCCGTCGGCGGCAGCGGGGGCCACGTCCGTGGTGGGCGTTGCCGCGGCCGCGTTCTGGGCGGCCATCGCGGTGCCGAGGTGCTGCAGTTTGGTCGCCGCAGCCATCAGCGCCGGCGACTGTGCGGTTACGAAAGACATGAGTTTCTCTCCTTCAGGGTTGTGTGTCATCAACAGCGGATGTGAGCGTGTGTCTCAGCCGACCTCCTGACGTGGTTGCACCTCGTGCCTGTGTGTTCGGTGTGCGCGCAGAGGCAGCGCATCCAGGCCTGACGCATCGATGCCTAGCGACTCGGGCGGAAGACCCCGATCACGGCAAAAGCCTTGGTTCGGCGAGGAAGGCCTCGCTGGCAGGCAGCGTCGGAACACGACCGACTGGATTGACCGATCCCGGACCAGCGCTTGACGGACTACGGTGCGTCGGTGATGCGTCTTCGATTCGCATGACAATGTCTGGCGATCGCATGGCCGGCTGGTTCAGAAGTCTCGTCGCGGCGGCGACAGATTGTTGCCGCGAAACCATGCCACCTTGGCATGCCAGGATCGGGCGGATCCGTACGAGAAACCGATTGCGCCCAGGCATGCGCACAGCCAGACCGGCAAGGTGATATCGATCCCGGCCTCGGCCGTCGTCACCTGTATCACGGTGGCTGCCACACCGAATGCGGCCGAGATCAAATACAGGGTGGCCGTCACCGTCGAGCGCGGGTCTTTGCGCACGATCAGCATGACTCTGGCCGCGTAGCCGAACAGGTAGACCAGCAGGATGCCCAGCACGATCCAATACGCGCCGAACCAGGCGGTGCTGACGTGAGCCGGGAACAGGTCGGGGTGGTAGCCCTCGTCGGCGGCGATGAACACCGCCACCAATGCCGGAACGCCCAGCCATAAGGGAACGGTGATGTGTCGGCGAAAAATTGTGCGCCACTGATTGTGGTCGCCGAGGCGGGCCAACCCGTGATCGATGATCGCCGCCGCAGCGATCATCAGGCATACGTGGCCGAGAAGGTCTTCGACATTCCAGCGCCGGAAGACGTGGTGCAGGGGCGGTCCCAAAGTCTCCGATGCCCATGGCGACATGAGCAGCACCGCGCATCCCTGCAGGGCGATGTTGAGGCTCGCGTCGGCTTCCCAGCGGGAGCGCCACGTGTGCCGGCGGATCCACAGGCTATAGAAGGCGGCAATCAGCGTCACGATGATGAGTGCGGACATCATTGGCGCGACAGGGCTCCTCTGCTGCGATCAGACCGGTGGTTTGCCGGGGTCAGGACGGAGGTCGCGCAGTTTCGGTAGGGCGCGCGTCGATGCCAGGTATTCGGTGACCGTTTCGTGCTTGATCAGTCCGAACCGGACGAGCAGGTCGATCGGATTCAGCTCGCAAATAGCTTAGCCGCCCTGATCAGACTGTCGGCGGTGACCAATCTGCCCTCGCGAACCGCCTTGTAGTACGCCGATTTGCGGTAGCCGAATGCCTCGTACACCTCGGTGGCGGCAAGGGGTCGGCCCACGAGGTAGGGAAGCACCACTGCCGGATCCTTATCGGAGTCGTCCATCAGTAGACAATAACCCGCATCTAGTAGACGTTCTGCAACGAGGCAAGACTGAGTCTTCCTCAAATAGCATACATAAAGTCTACTTTTAGTGGACTACTCTCCGGCTATGGAGCCATGGCAGGTCACGCTCGTCCTGTCAGTCCGCGGTCACTCGGACCCGCGCCAGCAGTGCGGAAATCGCGCAGCGGGCCGTGATCGCAGGGCCGGCTGCTGGCGATCATCAGCGGCGATGGCGGTGTCGACGCCTTGCGACATCAGCCCACGCGGACGGCCCGCAGTGCGTCGCCAGCGCGACCGATCATCGCGCGGCCGGCAGCGCCGACTCGCTCGCACGAGCCCACGCGGCCACAGCTTCGGACTGCTCTGCACGGGCGTCGATGTCCGCGCAAGCCGGCGCGCAGGCCCATCTGCTGGCAGTGCCAGCACCTTCACATCATTCGCCAGCCGGCGAGGATCAGGGCACTTCGCTCGAACCCTCGGCGTCCTGAGACCGGTGAGTCGCGTGATCAGTTGGCGTGCAGATCCTCGTTCAGCGCGATGCCGCGGCCGTCGCGGGAGACCACTTCCACCGCGCCGGTCATCGAGTTGCGGCGGAACAGCAGGTTGCTGCTACCGGCGAGCTCGCGCGCCTTGACCGAATTACCGTCGGGCAGTGCGACTTTCGTTCCGGCGGTGACGTACAGGCCGGCTTCGACGACGCAGTCGTCGCCCAGCGGGATGCCCAGTCCGGAGTTCGCGCCGAGCAGGCAGTGCTTGCCGAGCGAAATCACTTCGGTGCCACCGCCGGACAGCGTGCCCATGATCGACGCGCCGCCGCCGATGTCGGAGCCGTCGCCGACGACGACGCCCGCCGAGATGCGGCCTTCCACCATCGAGGCGCCCAGCGTGCCCGCGTTGAAGTTGACGAAACCTTCGTGCATCACGGTCGTGCCCGACGCCAGGTGCGCACCCAGGCGCACCCGGTCGGCGTCGGCGATGCGCACGCCGCTGGGCACGACGTAGTCGACCATTCGCGGGAACTTGTCGACGCCGTAGACCGTGACCGGTCCACCGCGGCGCAGTCGCGCCCGGACCGGCTCGAAACCCTCGACGGCGCAGGGCCCCCGGCTGGTCCACACCACGTTGGTCAGCACCCCGAAGAAGCCGTCGGCGTTGAGCCCGTGCGGCGCGACCAGTCGGTGCGAGAGCAGGTGCAGCCGCAGGTAGGCGTCATAGGCGTCGGCGGCCTTGTCGTCCAGCGAGCCGATCACCGTGCGAACCACGACGGTTTCGATGTCGCGGTCGTCGTCGCGGCCGGCCAGCGCGGCCAGCTCGTCGGGAACCTCGGCCACCGACAACCGCGTCGTGCCGCTTTCGCCCGACTCGATCAGTTCCGGTGCGGGGAACCAAGTGTCGAGAACCGATCCGTTGGCGGCCAGCGTCGCCAGCCCAATACCCGAAGCTGCAGTCACGGGCTCCACGCTACCCACCCACTACGCTGGGACCGTGCTGGACCTACGCGGCGACCCGATCGAGCTGACGGCGGCTCTGGTCGACATCCCCAGCGAGTCGCGGCACGAAGAGCGCATCGCCGACGAGGTCGAGGCCGCGCTACGGGCACAGTTCCCCAAGCATTGGGTTTCGAGATCATCCGCAACGGCAACGCGGTGCTGGCACGCACCTCGCTGGGCCGTCCGACCCGGGTGCTGCTGGCCGGCCACCTCGACACCGTGCCGGTGGCCGGCAACCTGCCCAGCCGCCGCGACGCCGAGTCGCTACACGGTTGCGGCACCACCGACATGAAGTCGGGTGACGCGGTGTTCCTGCATCTGGCCGCGACCGTCACCGCAGCCCGCGCACGATCTGACACTGGTGTTCTACGACTGCGAGGAAATCGATTCCGCGGCAAACGGTTTGGGCCGCATCGAGCGTGAGCTGCCGGACTGGCTGAGCGCCGACGTGGCGATCCTGGGGGAGCCGACCGGCGGCTACATCGAGGCGGGTTGTCAGGGCACCCTGCGAGTCGTCATCCACGCCGGCGGAACGCGTGCCCACTCGGCACGATCATGGCTGGGCGACAACGCCATTCACAAGCTGGGCGCGGTGCTGGATCGGCTCGCGAGCTATCAGCCGCGCAGCGTCGACATCGACGGATGCGTGTATCGCGAGGGGTTGTCGGCGGTGCGCATCGACGGCGGGGTGGCCGGCAACGTGATCCCGGACGCCGCATCGGTGACGGTGAATTTCCGCTTCGCGCCGGACCGTTCGGCGGACGCCGCGCTGTACTCACGTCCACGAGGTCTTCGACGGCCTCGACGTGGACATCGAGCTGACCGACTCCGCCGCCGGCGCGCTGCCCGGTCTGTCCACGCCCGCGGCCAGGGCCCTCGTCGACGCGGCCAACGGGCAGGTGCGGGCGAAGTACGGCTGGACCGACGTCTCGCGCTTCGCCGCCCGCGGAATCGCGGCGGTCAACTACGGACCCGGCGACCCCAACCTCGCGCACACCCGTGACGAGCTGGTGCCCGTCCACCAGATCACCGATGCCGTGGCCATGCTGCGGACCTACCTGAGCAGCTAGACCCGCTGCGCCTGCGCCGAGGCGTCCGCAGCCGCGGGATGCAGCCCCCGATCGGCCAGGTCGGCGGCAACCTCAGCCAGCGCGCGGGCATCACCGGCGGCCAACGCCCGGGCGTGCGCCACCGTGAGCCGCCCCAGCACGCAGTGCACTTCGACCGCCAGGCGTTCGGCCCGCTGCACTGCGCGCACGTCGCCGAGCCGCGCGCAGTCCTGCAACGCGCGCAGCGCGATCGCCGACTGCCCGCCGCGCTCGGCGGTCTGCACCGCTTCGCGGGCGGCTTCGATGGCGCCGGTGGTATCGCCGCGGGCCGCCTTCGACCACGCCTTGGCCAACGCCAGCTCCGGAGCGAACAACGACGATTTCAGGCCGTGTAATGACTCGGCCCGGCTGAAAGCCTTTGCCGCCTGCAGTTGTTCGCCTTGCTGGCCGAGCGCCTGGGCCAGCAGCATCAGCGACAGCGGGCCCCACGAGTAGCCGGTGCGCGCCAACGGGTCGGCGGCCCGGCTCAGCAACGTCACGGCGGCGTCGAAGTCGCCCTGGGCGATCGCCACGTAGCCCACCAGCGTCTCGGCGATCGCCCGGCCCGGCTGCTGCAACTCGGCGAAGTCGGTGTAGCGCTGGGCCAGCGTGCGGGCCTCGCTCAGCCGGCCGGCCATCACCAGCGCGGTGATCCGGCCGAAGCCGCTGGTGAACCGCAACAGCCCGGGATGGTCGGCGGTGGTCGCGCGCCGGGCCAGCGCTTCGACGTCGTCGAATGCTCCGGTGCGGGCCGAACTCAGCGCGGCCGCCGAGGCCGCCCACCCCACCGCCACCGCGTCGGCGTGCGGCGACGCCAGCACCTCACCGGCGATCCGCAGCGTGCGCAGTGGCGTGCCGGCGTTCATCGCGAACGTCGCCGAGAGCGCGTCGAGGGTGGCCTGCGCGCCCGGTGAGGCCACCCGGTTGCGGGTGGTCTGCAGAAATGCGGTGGCCTGCGCCGGCTCGCTGAGCATCCAGAACTGGTTGGCCGCCCGCGGCAGCGCCCACGCCATCAGCTCCGGCGGCGACAACTGTTCGGGGTCCACGGCGGCCAGCACCGCATCGGCTTCTCGTCCGCGGCCCTGCCAGGCCAGCGCGTAGCCGAGCGCCAGCCGCGCGGCCAGCCCATCCGAGCGGTTCAGCGCCGCACTGGCCAGCCGTTCGGCCAGCGCGAGCTCGCCGAACCGCAGCGCTTGCTGGGCCGCGGTCACCAGATCGACGCCGGCAGTGTCGTTCAGAAGTCGTCGTTGTCGACGGCCAGCGCCGCGAGCCGCAACTGGTCGCCGATCGTGCCCGGGCGGCGCGGCCGCGAGTCGTTCGACCAGCGCCATGCGTAGCGCTCGCGCGGTGTCCGGCGCCTGGGCGGCACGCCGCTCGGGCCGTGTAGAGCGGATGCGCCGGGTAGACCGTCGCATCGTCGTTCACCGTGATAGCGCCGGCGGCTTCGGCCTGCTCGACGGCCTGCTCGCCGGCCAGGGCCGCCAGGTCGTCACGGCGCAGCGGCTGGGCCAGCGCCAGGTAGTCCAGCGTCGTGCGGGCCGGCGACGGCAGACCGGACAGGTAGGCGTCGACCAGGCCCGGCAGTGCCGCCGTCGCCGCCGCATCCAGCGGGCCGACCTCCACCCGGGTCAACAGCGCGTCGTCCCACAACGCCTGGACCGCTTCGGGCGACTCGGCGGCGGAGCGGACCGTGACGATCAGCCGGGCCGAGCCGCTCAGCGCCAGCTGATAGACCAGCGTGGCCGACATCCGGTCGAGGTAGTGAGCGTCGTCGACGACGAAAAGCTGCTGTTCGCCGGTGAGCCGGTCCTGGGCGGCGCGCAGCAGCTCGGCCGGTCGCGCGGCGTCGCTGACATCAATGCCGGCCAGCAGCCCGCGGAACGCGCCGAACGGGATGACCTGCTCGGTCGCGGTGCCGACCACCCAGTGAACGGTCGCTGCGGACGACTCGGCGGCGCTGCGGGCCAGCAGCGTCTTGCCGGCCCCGTCGGCTCCGAGGATCGCCACGCCGCAATGCTGCGGATCCTGCAATGCGGCCGTGACGTCACGCAGCACGGCCTCTTGCGACCCGGCAACCCAAGCACTCGGCACCGCCGGATTTTATGGCGCGGGCACCGGAGCGCATGCGGTTAGGCCCAAATGCGCTCGGCGGCAACGGTGGTCTACCTTTCGACTGTGCACCCCCAACGCGATGCACCCCATCCACATGCGGTCTGCGTGTACTGCGCGTCCGGACCCACCGACCCCGCGCTGCTGGCGCTGGCCGCCGAGGTGGGCGAGGCGATCGCCGACCGCGGCTGGACCCTGGTCTGGGGCGGCGGCAACGTCTCGGCGATGGGCGCGCTGGCCACCGCCGCCCGGGCCCGCGGCGGCTGGACCGTCGGAGTCATCCCCCGAGCGCTGGTGCGCCGCGAAGTCGCCGACCACGCCGCCGACGAGCTGATCGTCACCGACACGATGCGCGAGCGCAAACAGATCATGGAGGACCGCGCCGACGCGTTCATCACGCTGCCGGGCGGCATCGGCACCCTCGAGGAGTTCTTCGAGGCCTGGACCGGCGGGTACCTCGGCATGCACGACAAGCCGGTGGTGCTGCTGGACCCCGGCGGGCACTTCGACGGCCTGCTCGCCTGGTTGTCGGATCTGCTCGACCGCGGATACGTGTCACAGACCGCGATGGACCGGCTGGTGGTCGTCGACGATATTGCGGCGGCGATCGCGGCCTGCACACCCCGCTGAGCGCGGTCTGCATGGCCGCAGCGTTAGGCTGGCCGCCATCTGCAGGTGCGTGAAATGAGGGTGGACTGTGTCCGACAACAGCTCAGGTGACCAAAAGTCGGTCGGACTGATCGACATCGCCAGCCAGCTGCCGGGCTTGCTGCCCGACGTTCCGGTGATCGTCCGCGGTGTGGTCACCGGACTGCTGGCGCGGCCCACCTCCAAGACCTCGATCGGCAAGGTCTTCCAGGACCGCGCCGCCCGGTTGGGCGACAAGGTGTTCCTCCGATTCGGTGACCAGCAGCTGACCTACCGCGAGGCCAACGCGACCGCCAACCGCTACGCGGCGGTGCTGGCGGCGCGCGGTGTCGGCCGCGGCGACGTCGTCGGAGTCATGCTGCGGAACTCACCCAACGCCGTGCTGATCATGCTGGCCGCGGTCAAGTGCGGCGCGATCGCCGGGATGCTCAACTACCATCAGCGCGGCGAGGTGCTGGCGCACAGTCTGGGTCTGCTGGACGCCAAAGTCCTTGTCGCCGAATCCGATCTGGTCGACCCGGTGGTGGAGTGCGGCGGGCTGAACATCGCCCCGACGACCATCGAGGAGATGGAGCGCCTGGCGGCCACCGCGCCCACCGCCAACCCGCCGTCGGCGTCAGCGGTGCTGGCCAAGGACACCGCGTTCTACATTTTCACCTCCGGCACCACCGGCCATCCCAAGGCCAGCGTGATGACCCACAAGCGGTGGTTGGCCGCGCTGGCCGCATTCGGCGGACTCGGCTTGCGGCTCAAGAGTTCTGACACGCTCTACAGCTGCCTGCCGCTGTACCACAACAACGCGCTGACCGTCGCGATCGGATCGGTGATCAACTCCGGGGCGACGCTGGCGCTGGGTAAGTCGTTCTCCGCGTCGCGGTTTTGGGACGAGGTGATCGCCAGTGAGGCAACGGCATTCATCTACATCGGCGAGATCTGCCGGTATCTGCTGAACCAGCCGCCCAAGCCGACCGACCGGGCGCACAAGGTGCGGCTGATCGCCGGCAACGGGTTGCGGCCGGAAATCTGGGACGAGTTCACCGCGCGGTTCAACATCGCGCGGGTGTGCGAGTTCTATGCGGCCAGTGAGGGAAACACCGCGTTCATCAACGTGTTCAACGTGCCGAAGTCGGCCGGTTGCACGCCGATGCCGGCGGCCTACGTCCACTACGACACCGACACCGGAGCGCCACTGCGCGGTGCCGACGGTCGGGTGCAGCGGGTGCCGGCCGGTGAGCCCGGTCTGCTGCTCAGCCCGGTGACCAGGCTGCAGCCGTTCGACGGCTACACCGACCCGAGTGCGAGTGAAAAGAAGTTGGTGCGCAACGCTTTTCGTGATGGTGACTGCTGGTTCAACACCGGCGACGTGATGAGCCCGCAGGGCATGGGGCACGCCGCGTTCGTCGACCGGCTCGGCGACACCTTCCGCTGGAAGGGCGAGAACGTCGCCACCACCCAGGTGGAGCGGGCACTGGGGTCCAACAAGGCCGTCGAGGAATGCACGGTCTTCGGTGTGGAGATCCCGCGCACCGGCGGCCGGGCCGGAATGGCCGCGGTCAAGTTGCGTGACGGCGCCGAGTTCGACGGCAAGGCGCTCGCCGAGACCGTCTACTCGCAGTTGCCGGTGTACGCGCTGCCGCTGTTCCTGCGGGTGGTCGATGCGATGGAGCACACCACCACGTTCAAGAGCCGCAAGGTCGACTTGCGCGAGCAGGGCTACGGCGCTGACATCGAGGATCCGCTGTACGTGCTGGCCGGCCGCGACGAGGGCTACGTGCCGTTCTACGACGGCTACGCCGATGAGGTCGCGGGCGGCAAGCGACCGCAAGGCTGAGAGCCGGGCCGATCCGGTGCCGAGCGTGCACTGAGTGCGACGACACGCCGTGGCGCTTCGCACTGGTTGCACGCTGGACCGCGCGTACGCCCTGAGCGGCGCACCCGACGCGCTGAAAGGGCACCATGGACGGGTGCAGTCCACCCTGTGCGGTCGCCGCGTGACCGACGAGCGCGCACTGATCATGGCGATCGTCAATCGCACACCGGATTCCTTCTACGACCGCGGCGCGAACTTCGCCGACGATGCCGCCCGGGCCGCCGTGCACCGTCTGATCGCCGAGGGCGCCGACGTGATCGACGTGGGCGGCGTCAAAGCGGGGCCGGGGGAGAGCATCGACGCCGACGCCGAGATCGCCCGGGTGGTGCCGTTCATCGAGTGGCTGCGCGACGCCTACCCCGACCAACTGATCAGCATCGACACCTGGCGTTCGGAGGTGGCCAGGCTGTCCTGCCGGGCCGGCGCGGATCTGATCAACGACAGCTGGGGCGGCTATGATCCCGCGATGCCCGAGGTAGCGGCCGAATTCGGCGCCGGACTGGTGTGTTCGCACACCGGGGGTGCGCGGCCGCGTACCCGGCCCTTCCGGGTCAGCTACGGCACCAGCACCCGCGCAGTGGTCGACGACGTCATCGACGAAGTCACCGCGGCGGCGCAGCGGGCTGTTGCCGCCGGAGTGGCACGCGACCGCATCCTGATCGACCCGACCCACGACTTCGGCAAGAACACCTTCCACGGGTTGGCGCTGTTGCGGCACATGGAAGATCTTGTAAACACCGGGTGGCCGATATTGATGGCATTGAG
The DNA here is from genome assembly GCA_963762535.1 of uncultured Actinomycetota bacterium. Classification (GTDB taxonomy): domain Bacteria; phylum Actinomycetota; class Actinomycetes; order Mycobacteriales; family Mycobacteriaceae; genus Mycobacterium. Next base: position 61,527 of record CAVXKX010000012.1, on the reverse strand, counting down.
CAACAAAGATTTCGTCGGGGAGACTCTTGGGGTGGACCTGACCGAACGGCTCGAGGGAACCCTGGCCGCGACCGCGCTGGCAGCCGCGGCGGGCGCAAGGATGTTCCGGGTGCACGAAGTCGGGCCCACCCGACGGGTCTTGGAGATGGTGGCGTCGATTCAGGGGCAACGCCCGCCGGCGCGCACGGTGAGAGGACTGGCATGACGGCATCTGAGCTGGTCGATCTCGTCGCTGAGGGGGCGCTGGCCGCCTCGCCCGGCGACGTGTGGCTGGCCGACCGGAGCTGGACCCGTCCACAGTGGACGGTCGAGGAGCTGGAAGCCGCCAAGGCCGGGCGGACCGTCTCGGTGGTGCTACCCGCCCTCAACGAGGAAGACACCGTCGAGTCGGTGATCGAGAGCATCGCACCGCTGGTCGGCGGCCTGGTCGACGAGCTGATCGTGCTCGACTCGGGATCCACCGACGACACCGAGATCCGGGCGATCGCCGCCGGCGCGCGCGTCGTCACCCGCGAGCAGGCGTTGCCCGAGATCGCGCCCCGGCCCGGCAAAGGCGAGGTGCTGTGGCGTTCGCTGGCGGCCACCAGCGGCGACTTCGTGGTGTTCGTCGACTCGGATCTGATCGAGCCGCACCCGATGTTCGTGCCGCGACTGCTTGGCCCGCTGCTCACCGAGGACGGAATTCACCTCGTCAAGAGCTTCTATCGGCGGCCATTGAACATCGGCGACGCACCCCAGCGGCCGCGAGGTCGCCACTGGCGGCGGACGGGTCACCGAGCTGGTGGCCAGGCCGCTGCTGGCCGCGCTGCGGCCCGAGCTGGGCTGCGTATTACAGCCACTGGGCGGTGAATACGCAGCCACCCGCGAACTGCTGACCTCGGTGCCGTTCGCGCCCGGCTACGGCGTGGAGATCGGCCTGCTGGTCGATACCTACGACCGGCTGGGGCTGGACGCAATCGCCCAGGTGAATCTCGGCGTGCGGGCGCACCGCAACCGGCCGCTGGCCGAGCTCGGGCCGATGAGCCGCCAGGTGGTCGCGACGATGTTGTCCCGCTGCGGCATCCCCGACTCCGGTGTAGGGCTGACCCAGTTCTTCGTCGACGGAGACGGCTACACGCCGCGCACCTCGACGGTGTCGCTGGCCGACCGGCCGCCGATGAATGCCCTCGGGCCGCGCTGAAAGGCGCCTGGTCGGCGAAGTCGGTGCCATAAGGCAATATCGGTGCCGTGGCGTTGGTGTTGTTGTACGTGGTCGTCTTGGTCCTGATAGCGATCGTGCTGTTCGGGGTGGCCAGCCTGCTGTTCGGCCGCGGTGAGCCGCTGCCGCCGCTGCCCCGGGGGACCACGCCGACCGTGTTGCCGGCTTCTGGTGTGACCCGCGGAGACGTCGAGGCGGTCAAGTTCACCCAGACGCTGCGCGGATACAAGACCAGCGAGGTGGACTGGGTGCTGGATCGGCTCGGCCAGGAGCTCGACCTGCTGCGCGGCCAGCTGTCGTCGGTGCATGCCGCGGCTGCCGGCGACGATGTCGACAAGGCCGACGAGGCCGCCGACGTCGAGGACGACCAGGAGCCGGCATGACTGTGCCCGACGACGGTCTGGTCCGCTGCGATTGGGCGCTCGGCAAGCCGGGCAGCGCCGATTTCGGGCTCTACCGCGACTACCACGACAAGGAGTGGGGCCAGCCGCTGCACGGGCAGGTGCCGCTGTTCGAGCGGATGAGCCTGGAGGCCTTTCAGAGCGGGCTGTCCTGGCTGATCATCCTGCGCAAACGGGAAAATTTCCGGCAGGCCTTCGCCGGTTTCGACCCCGAGAAGGTTGCCCGCTTCACCGACGCCGACGTGGCCCGGCTGATGGCCGACGAGGGCATCGTGCGCAACCGGGCCAAGATCGAGGCGACCATCGCCAACGCGCGGGTCGTCGCCGATGGCCCCGACGACCTGTCGGAGTTGCTGTGGTCCTTCGCGCCGGCCCGCCGGCGTCGTTCTCAACGGCCCGAGACCTTAGCCGACGTGCCCGCGACGACGCCGGAATCCACCGCGATGGCACGCGAACTGAAGCGCCGCGGGTTCCGTTTCGTCGGCCCCACGACGGCCTACGCACTGATGCAGGCGACCGGGATGGTCGACGATCACCTGCGGGCATGCTGGGTGCCTTCCACCGTCGACGATGCGGCCCGCGGGGCGGGCCGCTGAGGAGGCGGGCAGTTGGGCCGGAGCGGTCGCGTGAAACGCCGAGCCGGAGGTCATGTGCACCGCGCCACACTGATAGGGAACAATGGAGCGGTGAATGTGCAGTTGACGGGCCAGGTCGAATCTGGAGGGAGCGCTCGATGGCGGCGATGAAGCCCCGGACCGGTGACGGTCCACTGGAAGCGACCAAGGAGGGGCGCGGCATCGTGATGCGGGTACCGCTGGAGGGCGGTGGCCGACTCGTCGTCGAGCTGACACCCGACGAAGCCGCTGCATTGGGCGACGAGCTCAAGGGCGTCACCAGCTGAACCCCGGGCCCGGGGCCAGGCGTCACGCGCACACTTTCTGGTAGACCTCCAGCGTCTGCTGTGCGATCTGCGACCAGGAGAATTCGGCGATGCAGCGCTGCCGTCCCGCCCGGCCGTAGCGCTCCGCCCGCTCCGGATCGGCCACCACCGCGTTGACCGCCCGGGCGATCCGGTTCTGGTAGCCGGTGGCGTCGTCCGGGTCGTAATGCACCAGTGAACCGGTCACCCCGTCGTCGACCACTTCGGGTATGCCACCCACGTCGGAGGCGACCACCGCGGTGCCGCACGCCATCGCTTCGAGGTTGACGATCCCCAGCGGCTCATACACCGATGGGCATACGAAAGCGGTTGCCGCCGAGAGTATCTCGCGAATCTTACCAATCGCCATCATCTCTCTGACCCAGAACACGCCGGTGCGTGAACCGGCCAGCTCGGCGACGCCGGCGCTCACTTCGGCGGCGATCTCCGGGGTGTCGGGAGCCCCGGCGCACAGCACCAATTGCACGTCGGGATCGAAGTCGTGCGCGGCCGCCAGCAGATGGGAGACACCCTTCTGCCGGGTGATCCGGCCGACGAATGCGACGACGGGGCGGCTGAGGTCGACCCCGAGGTCGGCCAGCACCGACTCGCCCGGCACCGGCTCGGCCGGATACCAGACGTCGGTGTCGATTCCGTTGCGCACGACGTGAATTCGGCCGGGATCGACGGTCGGATACACCCGTAGCACGTCGTCACGCATGCCCGAGCTGACGGCGATCACCGCGTCGGCGGCGTTCACCGCGGTCTGCTCGACCCACGACGAGATCCGGTAGCCGCCGCCGAGTTGCTCGGCCTTCCATGGCCGCAACGGCTCGAGCGAATGCGCGGTCAGCACGTGCGGCACGCCGTGCAGCAACGACGCCAGATGCCCGGCCATCCCGGTGTACCAGGTGTGGCTGTGCACCACGCTGGCTTCGGCGGCGGCGCCGGCCATCACCAGATCCGCCGACAGGGTGGACAGCGCCGGGTTCGCGCCGCGCAGTTGGGTGTCGGGCTGATAGGCGAACGCTGCCGGCCGCGGCGCGCCCATGCAGTGCACGTCGACCTGGCAGAGATTGCGCAGTTGGGCGACGAGCTCGGTCACGTGCACTCCGGCCCCGCCGTAGACCTCGGGGGGATACTCCCGAGTCATCATCGCCACGCGCATACCCGGCACCGTAGTAGTCGCTGTACGCGCGGTGCAGGAGGCCGACCCCTCGCCGAGGCCGCCGAGCATGGTGTGATCGAGTCGATGCACATTGGTTGATGCACAGCTCGTCCGGGTGGGTATTCACCTGTTCGACATGGCAGGCGTCCACGACGGCCGATAGGTTTGGTTCATGAGGGAAGCACCACACGTGCTGGGCATTGTCCTGGCCGGGGGTGAGGGCAAGCGGCTGTATCCGTTGACCGCCGACCGCGCCAAGCCCGCCGTTCCCTTCGGTGGCGCCTATCGGCTGATCGACTTCGTGCTGTCCAATCTCGTCAACGCCCGATATCTGCGGGTCTGCGTTCTCACCCAGTACAAGTCGCATTCACTGGACCGCCATATCTCGCAGAACTGGCGATTGTCGGGTCTGGCCGGTGAATACATCACGCCGGTCCCGGCTCAGCAGCGGCTCGGCCCGCGCTGGTACACCGGCTCGGCGGACGCGATCTATCAATCGCTCAACCTGATTTATGACGAGGATCCGGACTACATCGTGGTTTTCGGCGCCGACCACGTCTACCGGATGGACCCCGAGCAGATGCTGCGCTTCCACGTCGAAAGCGGTGCCGGCGCCACGGTCGCCGGGATTCGGGTTCCGCGCGCGGAGGCGAGTGCGTTCGGGTGCATCGACTCCGACGAGTCCGGGCGGATCCGCAACTTCATCGAGAAGCCGGTCGACCCGCCGGGTACGCCCGACGATCCGGATACCACCTTCGTCTCGATGGGCAACTACATCTTCACCACCAAGGTGCTCATCGACGCGATCCGGGCCGACGCCGACGACGACAATTCCGATCACGACATGGGCGGCGACATCATCCCGCGGCTGGTGTCCGACGGGCGGGCAGCGGTCTACGACTTCAACGACAACGACGTGCCCGGCGCCACCGACCGCGACCGCGGTTACTGGCGTGACGTCGGGACGCTGGATGCGTTCTACGACGCGCACATGGATCTGGTGTCGGTGCATCCGGTGTTCAACCTCTACAACAGACGCTGGCCGATCCTCGGTGCGTCGGAGAACCTGGCGCCGGCCAAGTTCGTCAACGGCGGCTCGGCCCAGGAGTCGGTGGTAGGCGCGGGCAGCATCATCTCCGCTGCGTCGGTGCGCAACTCGGTGCTGTCGTCGAATGTCGTGATCGACGACGGGGCGATCGTGGAGGGCAGCGTGATCATGCCGGGTGCGCGGGTCGGCCGCGGCGCGGTGGTCCGCCACGCGATCCTGGACAAGAACGTCGTCATCGGACCCGGCGAGATGGTCGGGGTGGATCTGGAAAAGGACCGCGAGCGCTTCGCGATCAGCGCCGGCGGCGTGGTCGCCGTGGGCAAGGGCATCTGGATCTAGCGCGTCACCACAGCCGCTCACCACACGTGGGGCAGTAACCGGTAGCGCACCTGCTGGGTGTATTCGCGGTAGCCGCTGAGTTCGTCGGGTCAGCAGCTCCTCCTCGTCGCGAATGCGCAGCACCAGAACGACGATGCCGGGAACGAGCAGGAACAAGCCCCAGTACGACCCGAGCGCCAACGGGATCCCGAGCATCAGCAGCACATTTCCGGTGTACATCGGATGGCGCACCAGCCCGTACAACCCGGTGGAGACCAGCTGCTGGCCCGCTTCGACCGTGACATTGGCTGCCGCGTAACTGTTTTCGATGATCACCAGCATCGCCAGGCCGAGCCCGACCGCGACCAGCACGTCGCCGACCACCGACACCGCCGCCGGTACCTGCGACCATCCGAAGCGATAGTCGAGGGCGCTGACGATGAACGTGGCCGGAAACGCGACGAAGATGACGGTGATGAGAACCCGCTGCAGCGGCCGGGTTTCGGCGGTGGGCCCGACGTGCATCCGCCGCTCGAGGGCGGCCGGGTTGGTGCGGATCAGGTAGACGGTGGGAATCCAGGTGGACAGTGCGAACACCGCGAGGAACGCCCAGCCCTGCCAGTAATGCGTCGTCCCGGCCGGCAGAAACAGCATCAAGCGCGAACGCGACCAGGCCGAGCCTGGCCGAGAGTAGGCCTTTGGCAACAGTATTCATGGCAGCATCCTCTCCTTACGCCTGCACGTCCCGGCGGCGGAAAGCCGCCACTCCCAGCGTGACCAGCGCGGCGTCGATCGCCAACAGTGCCACCAGCGGAACGGCTGTGAAGGTGTCGCGGGTGACCAGCGGGATGTGGGCGAACGGCTCGAGGTCGAGCACCCACTGCGGAAAGCCCGACAGCTCTCCGATCAGGTACAGCGCGACGAATCCCACCAGCACGCCCCACGCCGCCGGACTGCATCGTGGTGCCAGCCCGAACAACGCGACGGCCACCGCGGCGGGCAGCCACATGGCGGGGAGTTGAACCAGCGCCGTGCCCACGACCATCAGTAGCTTGCCGCTGACGTCGTGAGCGGCGACCCCGTAGGTCAGCCCGGCGACGATCCCGGCGATCACGATCGCCAGGGCCGAACCCACCAGCGCCAGCACGAGATGGCCGGTCAGCCAACGGCTTCGGCTCACCGATCCGCTCAGCAGCGTCTCGGCCCGCTGGCCGGACTCTTCCTGGTGCAGTCGCAGGAGCAGCGAGATGGCGAACGCGGCGGCCATCATGCCCAGCATGCAGAACGCGGCGGCGACGAACGCCTGCTCGACGACCCCGGTGCCGCCCATCCGGACCACGATGTCGCGCGCGGTATCGCTGCCGAGTTCGTCGCCGATGCCGTGCACGATGCTGCCGATCAGCAACCCGTACAGGCACAGCCCGACGGTCCACAGCAGCAGGGCGCCGCGGTCCAACCGCCAGGCCAGCCCGAAGGCGTTGCGCAGCAACGGCGTAGCGCTAGCGGGGCCGGGACGTTCGGCGATCAGCCCGGCGCCGACGTCGCGGCCGGCGAGCAGCCGGTAGGCCAGCGACAGTGAGCAACACCGTCGTCGCCAGATGCAACAGCAGCACCCACCACCGGTCGCCGGCGTACGGGCGGACCTGCAGCGACCAGCCCAGCGGCGAGAGCCATGACAACGCGGCCGACCCGGCGTCACCGGCGGCGCGCAGCGTGAACGCGGCGGCCAGCACGGCGAATGCGGCTCCGCGGGCGAACCGTGCGCTCGTCGAAAGCTGAGCTGTCACTGCGGCAACCGCGGTGAACACCAGGCCGGAGCAGACCAGCGCCGCGCCGAATGCCAGCGACCCCTGCGGTGCAACGTCGGTGCCGAGCAGACCGGCCGCACCGATCGCAGCCGGTGAGCAGTGACGCCCCGAACGACAACAACAGCGCGGCGGTCAGGCTGGCGTAGCGGCCGACCGCGGTCGAGTCGATCAGTTCGGCGCGGCCGGTCTCCTCGTCGGCGCGGGTGTGCCGGATGACGGTGAGGATGACCGCCACGCCGATCAGCAGATGGAACATGCCGGCTTTCCAGATGCCGGTCGCGCCGAGGCTGTCGTTGTAGATGTTTCCGTACAGTGCCCGCTGCGCGGGGCTGGCCATGATGCTCGCGGCGAAACCGGCCCGCGCCGCCTGATCCGGATAGACCTTTTCGATGCTGCCGATGTAGACGCTCGCCAGCGGGATCGACAGCAGTAACACCCACAGCGGCAGGACAATTCGGTCGCGCCGCAGGTAGAGCCGAAGCATCCCGAGCGTCCCGGTGAAGGCCGAGTGATGTGCCGGCGCCTCGTGCTCCGGGTGGTCACGGCCGGTCCAGCGTGGTCGTGGCTCATGAGCGGGCCAGTTCGCGCTGACCGTCGGCGCCGTAGTGCCGCATGAAGAGTTCCTCCAAGGTGGGCGGCTGGCTGACCAGGCTGCGAACGCCGGTGTCGCCGAGCACCCGGATGAGTTCGCCGAGGCCTTCACTGTCGACGTGGGCGTGCAGCGTGGTGCCCTGGTAGCTGACGTCCTCGACGCCGCGGATGCGGGTGAGATCGCCGGGGTCGCGGAGCAAATCGGCGGTGATCGACGTCCGGCTGAGGTGCCGCATCGACTCCAGCGTGCCGCTTTCGACGGTCTTGCCGGCCCGGATGATCGTCACCCGCTGCGCACAGTCGCTCGGTTTCGGCGAGGATGTGGCTGGACAGCAGTACGGTGGCGCCGCGATCGCGGGCCTCGGCAACGCACTGCTGAAAGATGTTCTCCATCAACGGGTCCAGTCCGCTGCTCGGCTCGTCGAGGAGCAGCAGCCGGGCCCGCGACGAGAAAGCGGAGATCAGCGAGACCTTCTGCCGGTTGCCCTTGGAGTAGGTCCGCGCTTTCTTGTGCGGGTCGAGCTCGAACCGGTCGATCAGCTCGGCGCGCCGCTTCTCGTCGAGGCCGCCGCGCATGCGAGCCAGCAGGTCGATGGTCTCACCGCCAGTCAGATTCGGCCAGAGCGTGACATCGCCTGGCACATAGGCGATCTGGCGGTGCAGGTCGACCGCATCGGTCCAGGGGTCACCGCCCAGTAGGCGCAGCGGTCCCGCTGTCGGCTTTCACCACGCCCAGCAGAATCCGGATCGTCGTCGACTTTCCGGCTCCGTTGGGCCCGAGGAAACCGTGCACCTCGCCCTCGCGAACCGTCAGCTCCAGGCCATCGAGCGCCCGGGCCTTACCGAAAGTCTTTGTCAGGTCATGGATCTCAATCGGGTGCATCTGATTCTCCTTCTGCTTGAGCCAGAAACGCGTCATACATGTGGCGGTCGGTCATCAGACCGTCGGTGTACAGCTCGAGTGCGGGCAGCACCATGTCGTTGGCGTAGTCGCGCAACACTGCCCGCAGATCTGTTGGCGGTCTCGTGCATTTGGATGTACAGCAGGAAGCCGCCGCCGCCGGTGATCGCCAGATACTTCGCCCGGGCTTTCGGGTCCCGGCTGGGCTTGAGGATGCCGTTGCGCACCCCGTCTTCCAGGTAGGTCTCCGCGTTGTCGATCATCGTGCGCCACAGCGTCGTAGCCAACTCGCCACCGGACTGCATGCTGCGCACCAGGTAGGCCATCAGTGGCGCGTACTCCTCGATCTCGGCCAGCGCGGCGAACCAGGTGGCCGGGTCGCTGGACTGCAGCGTCTCGGCCTTGCCGCTGCGGATCTCTTCGGCGACGTAGGCGTCGCAGGCCTTGCGCAACCCGTCCTTGGATCCGAAGTGGTGGATCACCAGCCCCGCGCTCACGCCGGCCGCTTCGGCGATCGACCGCAGGCCCACTGCCGAAACCCTGATCGCCGAACAGTTCGATCGCCGCGTCGCGGATCCGGGCCGCGGCAGTCAGATCGTCGGCTGAACGCATGTTCAAGATGCTAAACAGTCGTTCAGTGCAGCGTCAAGGGAGAGGCCCGTCACAAATCCCGCTCGAATTCCTCTATAGAGCTTGAGACCTACACGGCGGCGATCAATCGCGAACGGCGGCCAGCAGGCCGTCGCCAAGCGGCACTAGCGCTGGTGTGAGCTGCTCGTTCTCGGCGATCAGGCGCGCCGCCTCCCGCACCGCCGCCACCTCGCTGTCGTGTGCGGCCGGGTCGCCGGCCCGTCCGCCGGCGGCGGCGCCGTGCACCACGATCACCCCGCCGGAGCGCAGCAGCCGCACGCCCTCGACCACGTAGTCGGGCTGATCGAGCGGGTCGGCGTCGATGAACACCAGATCGTAGGAGTCGTCGGCCAGCCGGGTCAGCACTTCCTGGGCCCGGCCGCTGATCAGCCGGGTCCGCGACGGGCCGATGCCGGCGTCGGAGAACGCCTCCTTGGCGATCCGCTGGTGCTCGGGCTCGATGTCGATCGTGGTCAGCACGCCGTCGTCACTCATCCCGGACAGCAACCACAGGCTGCTCACTCCGGCGCCGGTGCCCACCTCGACGACGGCCTTCCCGCCACTGAGCTTGGTCAGCAGACTCAGCAGCGCGCCGACCGCCGGTGTGACTGCGCCGGCGCCGATGTCGGCGGCGCGCTCACGGGCGGCCAGCAGCACGGTGTCTTCGGAGATCGACCCCTCGGCGTGCGCCGAAAGCGACTCAGCCCGACTCGTCTGCGGTGTGCGGTCGGTCGTAGCCATGGCGTGAGCGTATGTCCAACCCCTGCCGCGTGCAGTCAGGCGCGCCTCGCGACACGCTTGGCGAATCGGCGTGATCGAAACGTGATGTAGTCGATATTGCCAGCGCAGCGGGGGTGTCGGCACCCTTCTCAGTGAAAGCTCAGTGCGATCACATACCGCACACACGCCGGTAGACGACGGTATCTCTCATGGAGCGTGCAGGCCGGTGGTCCGGGAATACATCCCGCTCTCTTCGCGTTGCGCGCGGTGATGAGTTGCCGCGCATCGGCGGCAACCCGAGCCCGGAGGATCTGAACATCACCACACTGATGAGCCCGTCCAGCATGTCGCACCCCGAGAGGTACCGCGACGCTGACTGGGTGGAGCCCGCGGATGAGCCTTACGGCACCGCGGTCTTCGACGCGACCGGCGACAAGGCTGCCATGCCGTCGTGGGATGAGCTGGTTCGCCAACACGCCGACCGGGTCTACCGGCTGGCCTACCGCCTCTCCGGCAATCAGCACGACGCCGAGGACTTGACCCAGGAAACCTTCATCCGGGTGTTCCGGTCGGTACAGAACTACCAGCCCGGCACCTTCGAGGGCTGGTTGCACCGCATCACCACCAACCTGTTCCTGGACATGGTGCGCCGTCGCGGCCGGGTCCGGATGGAAGCGCTGCCCGAGGACTACGACCGGGTGCCGGCCGACGAGCCCAATCCCGAGGAGATCTACCACGACGCTCGCCTGGGGCCTGACCTGCAGGCGGCCCTGGACTCGCTGCCGCCGGAATTCCGCGCCGCGGTGGTCCTGTGTGACATCGAAGGACTGTCCTACGAGGAAATCGGCGCCACGCTGGGCGTCAAGCTCGGGACGGTCCGCAGCCGTATCCACCGCGGTCGCCAAGCACTGCGGGACTTTCTGGCGGCGCATTCGGACAACGCCGTCGGCGCCGAGGGCCGCACCGGCTGACGACACAGGCGGCCTGATCGGCTCTTCGTCGAGGTTCGGTATCGGTCGGCGCGCTACATTCGAGGTAGTGCCGCGTGAGGTCGTGTCGCGCGAGGTCGTCTCGAGAAGGCGCGACGCGATACCGAGAGGAGCTGGTGATGGTCGAGCGGGGACATGTGTTCCGCCGAGCCTTCTCCTGGCTTCCCGCCCAGTTCGCCTCGCAGAATGACGCGCCGGTCGGCGCCCCGCGGCAATTCGGTTCCACCGAGCACCTGTCGATCGAGGCCATCTCGGCCTTCGTCGACGGTGAATTGCGGATGAACGCGCATCTGCGCGCCGCACACCACATCTCTCTGTGCCCGGAGTGCGCCGCCGAAGTGGACGGCCACCGCCGCGCCCGCGCCGCGCTGCGCGACTCGCACCCGATCAGAATCCCCAGCACGCTGCTGGGCTTGCTGTCGCAGATCCCGCACTGCCCGCCCGACGACGACGCGGAGACCCAGCAGCCCGGACAGGGCGGCCCGCCGACCATGCGCGATCGATTCGTCGACGGCAGCAAGCGAGATCGTCCAGAGCCTCGGTAGGGTGGTTACCAGTTTCGCCAAGCCGGTGCCCGGCGCCGTGCTCGAGTCCACAGTGCTTGTTTGCTTAGCGCTCGGAAGAGGATGACGTGAGCTCCGATCAAGACAACAACGGCGCCCCCCGGCTGGCCCCGCGTCCCGTGTCCCGGCCACCGGTCGACGCCGCGTCACGTCAGGCGTTCGGCCGTCCCGACGGCGTGCACGGCTCGTTCGTCGCCGAGCGGGTCCGGCCGCCGAAGTTCCGCGAGTCCGGCGAGTTCACACCGCACACCGAACCTGCCGACCCGGTGCTCACCGAAGCTTTCGGTCGCCCCTTTCCGGGGGCCGAGTCGCTGCAGCGGCACCCGGCCGACGCGGGTGCGCTCGACGACGGCAAAGCCAAGGACGAACTCGAGGATCCCGAGGACCCGTGGCGCGACCCGGGTGCCGCCGCGGCGCTGGGTGAGCCCGCGGTGCCGCGCCAGGGCGCCCACGGTCCCGACGGTGTGCACGGCCGGCTCGGTGTGCGCGACGTGCTGTTCGGCGGACGGGTGTCATACCTGGCGCTGGCCGTGCTCGGCGTGCTGGCGTTGCTGATCGGCTTGGTCGGCGGCGTGGTCGGACGCAAGACGGCCGAGGTCGTCGAGGCGTTCACCACCTCCAAGGTGACCTTGTCGACCGGCAACAACAGCGAGGCGCCCGCCGGTCGGTTCGCCAAAGTAGCTGCGGCGGTTGCGGATTCGGTGGTCACGATCCAGTCGATCAGCGATCAAGAGGGCATGCAGGGGTCGGGGTTCGTGGTCGACGGCCGTGGTTACATCGTCACCAACAACCACGTCATCTCCGAAGCGGCCAACAACCCGAGCCAGTTCAAGACCACCGTGGTGTTCAACGACGGCAAGGAAGTGCCCGCCCACCTGGTCGGTCGCGACCCCAAAACCGACCTGGCCGTGCTCAAGGTCGACAACGTCAACAACTTGACGGTCGCCAAGCTCGGTGACTCCGACAAGGTTCGCGTCGGCGACGAAGTCCTTGCCGCGGGTGCGCCGCTGGGTCTGCGCAGCACCGTGACGCACGGCATCATCAGCGCCCTGCACCGTCCAGTTCCGTTGTCCGGGGAGGGTTCTGACACCGACACCGTGATCGACGGCGTTCAGACCGACGCCTCGATCAACCACGGAAACTCCGGTGGCCCGTTGATCGACATGGACTCTCAGGTCATCGGCATCAACACGGCCGGCAAGTCGCTGTCCGACAGCGCCAGCGGGCTCGGTTTCGCGATTCCGGTCAACGAGGCGAAACTCGTTGCCCAGACGTTGATCAAGGACGGCAAGATCGTGCACCCGACGCTGGGCCTGAGCGCCCGATCGGTGAGCAACGCGATCGCGCAAGGCGCACAAGTCGCCAACGTCAAGGCCGGCGGTCCCGCCGAAAAGGGCGGGGTGCTGGAAAACGATGTAGTGGTCAAGGTCGGTAACCGCAAGGTGGCCGACGCCGACGAGTTCGTTGTTGCCGTGCGGCAGTTGACCGTTGGGCAGCCCGCACCCATTGAAGTGGTCCGCGACGGTCGTCATGTCACGCTCACGGTGACCCCGGGGCCGGACGGCGGCTAGTGTTCGCCAACGTCGGCTGGGGCGAGATCCTGGTCCTGATCGTGGTTGGCCTGGTCGTCCTGGGTCCCGAGCGCCTGCCCGGCGCGATCCGGTGGACGTCCTCGCGCACTGCGGCAGGCCCGCGACTATCTCAGCGGAATGACGGCCCAGCTGCGCGAGGACATCGGCCCTGAGTTCGACGACCTGCGCGAGCCGCTGTCCGAGCTGCAGAAGCTACGCGGCATGACGCCGCGGGCGGCGCTGACCAAACATCTTTTCGACGGCGATGACTCGCTGTTCACCAGCTTCGACCAGCCGTTCGCCAGTGCGCCGGAATCGCCTGTGGCTCAACCGATTACGCCGCACAAGGCGCAACCTGCGGCTGGCCCGGCGCCGTTCGACACCGACGCCACCTGAGCTCAGTGCCGGCTGGTGTCCAATCCCAGTGACATACCGGCCAATCCACGGCGTCGCGCCGAGAGCGCGTCCGCGACCTTGCTCAGCTCCTTGCCGACGGGCGAGTCGGGGGCGCTGAGCACGACCGGCACCCCGGCGTCGCCGGCCGCGACCAGCGCGGGGTCCAGCGGAATCTGCCCGAGCAGCGGCACGTCGACGCCCATGACACGGGTCAGCCGCTCGGCGACCTGCCCGCCGCCGCCTTCGCCGAACACCTGCATCGTTGAGCCGTCCGGCAGCAGTAGCCCCGACATGTTCTCCACCACGCCGATGACGCGCTGTTTGGTCTGCAGGGCGATGCTGCCGGCCCGTTCGGCGACCTCGGCTGCCGCCAGTTGCGGGGTGGTCACGACGATGATCTCGGCGTTCGGGATCAGCTGGGCGACCGAGATCGCGATGTCGCCGGTGCCCGGCGGCAGGTCGAGCAGCAGCACGTCCAGATCGCCCCAGTACACGTCGGCCAGGAACTGCTGCAGTGCCCGGTGCAGCATCGGGCCGCGCCACACCACCGGGGTGTTTTCCTGAGTGAACTGAGCGATCGAGATGACTTTCACCTCGTGCGCGATCGGCGGCAGGATCATCGACTCGACCTGGGTGGGCCGGTCGGTGGTGCCCATCATGCGCGGGATCGAGTGGCCGTGGATGTCGGCGTCGAGGACTCCGACCGATATCCCGCGCGCGGCCATGGCCGCGGCCAGGTTGACCGTGACCGTCGACTTACCCACGCCGCCTTTACCGGAGGCGACGGCGTAGACCCGGGTCAGCGACCCCGGCTGGGCGAACGGGATGACCGGCTCGCGGGAATCGCCGCGCAACTGCTTGCGCAGTTCGGTGCGCTGCTCGTCGTTCATCACGTCGAGGCTGACCCGAACCGCTCCGGTGCCGGGCACGTCGGCGACGGCCTGGCGTACCCGGTCGCTGATTTCGGTCTTCTTCGGGCAGGCGGCGGTGGTCAGGTAGATCTCGACGTGCACATCGCCGTCGGGGCCGAGCTCGATACCTTTGACCATCCCGAGTTCGGTGATGGGACGGCGCAGTTCGGGATCGATCACCTTGGCCAGCGCGGCGCGGATGTGTGCAGTCGGATCGGACATCACGGTTGAGTCTAGTGCGGCGACGATGCGGCCCGGGACGGGCCGCTGAGGAGCCGGACCGTGGATCTAGTGCTGGTGGTGAGACGTGCCGAAACGGCCGGTCAGGCAGGGGGAGCCGGCGCAGCCGGCACGGGGGCCGGAGCAGCCGGCGGCGCTGCAACCGGCGGGACTGGACCAACCGGAGCCGGAGCAGCCGGCGGCGCAACAACGGGCGGCGCCGCGGCGGGGGGCGCGAACGGCGGCGGGGCGGCAGGCGGCGCGAAGGGCGGCGGGGCTGCCGGTGCCGCCGCGCCGGACGGTGGCGTGTTGACCGTTGGCCCGACCGGGCCTGGAGTCTGCTCGCCGATGCAGATCACCGTGCACGACGGACCGTAGGTGGCTGGTCCCTGCGCCGACCACGGCTGGCCGTTACCGGCGTTGCCGCTGAGGTCGATCAACGGCATCCGGGCCAGCGGGTCGTTGGCCGACAGCCCGTGCATGTTCAGCGGCAGGTTCGGACCGAGACCTTCGGCGTTCTCGAGGTGGGCATCGCCGAGCGGCGGCGGCGGCCCGGTCAGCGGCGGCAGGTCGACCGGAACCACGCCGGTGGCGTAGGCGGCGGCCCAGCCCAGCACGTTCTGGGCATACGGCATCGAGTTGTTGTAGCGCAGGATCGACGACAGCACCTGCGACTGGTCGCGCAGGTTCAGGTTGCCGCTGCACAGGTAGCGGGCAGCGGCCAGGGTGGCGTCGTAGAGGTTCTGCGGGTCGGCCGTCCCGTCGCCGTCACCGTCGGAGGCATAGTGCACCCAGGTGCCCGGCAGGAACTGCATCGGTCCCATCGCGCGGGCGTAGCTGACGCGTCCGGGGGCGCTGCTCTGCACGATCACCTCGTTACCGGGCAGGCTCCCGTCCAGGGTCGGCCCGTAGATCGGTCGCACCGCGGTGCCGCGCGCGTCGGTGGCACCGTTGTTGGCGTGGCCCGACTCGATGCGCCCGATTCCGGCGAGCAGGTTCCAGCTGATGCCGCAGCCCGGCTCGGAGGTGGCCATCATCCGTTCGGCGTTGCGGTAGGCGGCCAGCGCCATCGTCGGAATACCCAGCGCGCCCGGCGTATTCACCACCAGAGTCGGCGGGGGAGCCGACGCGGCGGCTTCGGCGATGTGGAAGCCGATCTTCGGGTGCAGGGCGGCGATGACCAGCGGGCCGGTCGGGTCGGTGGAGGCCCGCGCGACCGCGGCGACCGGGGTGATCCCGGCGTCGTGCAGCGTCGACTTCCCCAACGGGAACGGCGGTGCGCCGGCGCCGTCGACGCTGGCATAGATCAGGCAGGCGATCATCGCCACGCCGAACGCCGGTGACTTGGCACCGCGGCTCAGCGTTTGCTCGACGGTGGTCGTGGCGGACTCGGCGGCTGCCGCGACGGCGTCGTACCCCTCCATGACGAGGTCGTATGCGTACAGAATTCTCAAGACGTCCGCCGCGCGAAACGCCGCGTCGCCAACCGCTGACGCCGTGTTGGTGACGGCTGCAGGGAGTTTGGGGGTTTTCGGCATGCGAAGGACCGGCCGCCGGATCTTTGCAAGGGCCGGACGTACGCCCATGCGTCCCACTACCCGCACTCGACCTGCCTAGTCATTCGAGCGTTGGGCCCCCGACACCGCGTGAGCCTCGTGAACTAGGTCACCATACATAACAGCGGTGACTGCAGTGACAACAATCGCGGACTCGCTGCCTGTGAAAACGCCGTGTTCCAGCAGCCGTGTCAATTAGGCGACGCGGCGTGCTGATCCACTCCGTCATCGGTGACCGGCCGGGCGCCGGAAGGCCGGTCTCGCAGCAGATCGCGGAGATCTTCCAGCTCCCGGCGCAGCGACTCCCGGGTCTTTGCGACGTCGCCCATCGCCAGCCGCAGGGAAGCGAGTTCGCGTGCGAGATATTCGGTGTCGGCTTTGGTTTCCTCGGCGCGTCGCCGGTCCTGCTCGAGAGTGACGCGGTCGCGGTTCTCCTGGCGGTTCTGGGCCAGCAGGATCAGCGGCGCCGCGTAGGCGGCCTGGGTCGAGAACGCCAGGTTGAGCAGGATGAACGGGTAGGGGTCCCAGCGCATGCCGACGGCGAAGACGTTCAAGATGATCCAGACGATCACCACCAGGGTCTGGATCAGCAGGTAGCTACCGGTGCCGAAGAAGCGGGCGATCGCCTCGGTGAAGTTTCCGACCGCGTCGGCGTCCAGCCGGGGCGCCGACAGTCGCGAGATGCGCGGGGTGTACAGCCGCGAGCGCGGCGCGGACTTGCTCATGTCGTGCCGCCGGCGGTGCCGAGGGCCGGCTCTTCGGTGGTGTCACGCCAGTCGTGCGGCAGCAGATGGTCGAGCACGTCGTCCACGGTGACCGCGCCCAGCAGGTGATGCTGGCCGTCGACCACCGGGCCGCAGACCAGGTTGTAGGCGGCGAAGTAGCGGGTCAGCATCGCGAGCGAGGTGTCGGGCTCAAGCCACGGCAGATCGGCGTCCAGGATCCCGCCGACCAGCATGGACGGCGGCTCCCGCAGCAGCCGCTGCAGGGTTACGCAGCCCAGGTACTGCCCGGTCGGGGTGGCGGTCGGCGGGCGGACCACCAGCACCAGCGACGACAGCGCCGGCGTCAGGTCCGGATCGCGGACCCGGGCCAGCGCCTCGGCGACCGACGTGTCCGGCGTCAACACCACCGGTTCGGGGGTCATCAACCCGCCCGCGGTGTCGGGTGAGTGCTTCAGCAGCCGCCGCACCGGGTCAGAGTCTTCGGGGTCCATCTGCCGCAGCAGCCGCTCGGCCAGCGTCGGATTCATCGTGCCGAGCAGGTCTGCGGTGTCGTCGGGATCCATCTCCTCGAGCACGTCGGCCGCCCGCTCATCGCCCAGCTGCAGCAGCAGCTCGGTCTGCTCCTCTTCGGGCAGCTCCTGCAGGATGTCGGCCAACCGGTCGTCGTCGAGGGCCGAGATCACCTCGTATCGCCGTTTGGGCGGCAGCTCGCGCACCGCGTCGGCGACCTCGATCGGCCGCCACTTCTCGAACTGATGCAACAGCTGCGCGACGGCTTGGCCGGGCATCGCCAGCGCGGACGGAGTCAGCCCCTGCACGTTGCGCCAGCCTACGATGTGCGAGCTGCTGCGCCGGCCGAGCCGTCGAGGCACCCGCACCGAAACCCGCGTCACCATCCAGTCCCGGGTTCGGCTCTGCTCCAAACCCAAGTCGGTGACGACGACGTCGGTGTCGGCGAGCTCTGGCAGTTCGGGGTCGCTGACCCGCACTTTGGTGTCGATGATCTGGCCCAGCACCAGCACCTCACCGGGCCGCTGGACGAACCGGAGCATCGAGACGTTGTTGGTGACGAGCGTGACCGCATTGGGCTCGATCGAGGCGACCCGCAACATCGGAACGAAAATCCTTCGGCGCGAGGCCATTTCGACGACGAGTCCGAGAACCCTGGGCTGCTGGCGAACGATGCTGATGCTGACCACGACGTCGCGCACACGCCCGAGGGACTCGCCCATCGGGCCCAGGACTTGCATTCGCGCCAACCGCGCCGCGTACACCCTGTTGATCGAGGCCATAGCTGAAAGGGTAGGAGTGAGGTGTGAACAACGCGTACCGGCCCCGCCGCACGTGCCTGTCAGTGCCGGGTAGTAGCCAGAAGATGATCGACAAGTCCAAAGGTCTTCCGGCCGACGAAGTCTTCCTCGACCTGGAGGACGCCGTCGCCCCGGACGCCAAGGCCGACGCCCGCGGGCGAGTGGCCGCCGCGCTGGCCGCCCCCGGTTGGGCCGGACAGTTGCGCGGGGTGCGGGTCAACGACTGGACCACGCCGTGGACGCACGCCGACATCATCGAGGTGGTCTCGGCCGTCGGGGCGGCACCGGACGCCAAGCTCGACGTGGTAGTGCTTCCGAAAGTTTCTGACGTGTCGCATGTTCAGGCGCTCGACCTGCTGCTGACCCAACTGGAGACGGTGCACGGGCTGCCGGTGGGTGGGATCGGCATCGACGCGCAAATCGAAGACGCCCGCGGGCTGACGAACATCCACGCGATCGCCGCGGTGCCACGGGTTCAGGCGTTGGTGCTCGGTCCGGCGGATCTGATGGCGAACCTGAACACCCGCACGCTGGTCGTCGGTGAGCAGCCCGAGGGCTACGACGTCGGCGACGCCTATCACCACGTGCTGATGACGATCCTGGTCGCGGCGCGCGCCCACGGCATCGCCGCAATCGACGGCCCGTACCTCAAAGTCCGTGACACCGAGGCATTTCGGCGGGTGGCCGGCCGGTCGGCGGCCTTGGGCTACGACGGCAAATGGGTGCTGCACCCGGATCAGATCGTCGCCGGCAACGAGATCTTCAGCCCCCGGCAAGCCGATTACGATCACGCAGAACTGATCTTGGAGGCCTACGAGTGGCACACCTCGGCGGCCGGCGGCGCCCGCGGCGCGGTGATGCTGGGCGACGAGATGCTCGACGAGGCCAGCCGCAAGATGGCTCTGGTGATCGCCGCCAAAGGACGTGCGGCGGGCATGCAGCGGCAATCCGAGCCGTTCGTACCGCCGACCGGCTAGCCCGGTTCAGCCCCGATGAACGTGGGGGCATGTGTGGCGAGAACCGCGATCGAGATCAGCAGCAGCGTCAAGGTGACCGAGCCGATCGCGACGCCGGCGATGGCGAGGCCGCGACCCTGCTGATGGGTTCGATTGACCTGGCCGAGTGCGACGATGCCGAGCACTATGCCGACGATGGCGAGCGGAAGCCCGAGGTAGCAGAGGAAACTCAGCGGAATCCCGGCGATCGAGGCGACCAGCGACGCGACGGCCAGTCCGTTGGTCTGCTGCGACGGGTAGCCCTGATACGGGTCATAGGAGCCGGGGTACATCGGCGGCGGACCGCCATAACCACTGCCGCCGTAGCCACTGGGGCCGCCGTACACCGGGCCGCCGTCGGCGGGGGACCGCCATAGCCGATCGGGCCGTATGGCGGCTGTGCTGCTGCTGCGGTGGCTGCTGCTGCGGCGGGTAGGGGTACTCGGGATAGTTCACCGGGGCCGCAGGATCCACCGGCGGATGCTGATACGGCTGCCAGGGATGGGGCTGGCCCGGGTGATCGCGGCCCGGCTGATCGCGGTAGGGCTCACCGTGGTCACCGCCAGGAGCTGTCATGGTGTTCAACCTAGCGTGACGGCGGCCTGGGCAGGCGTTTGCGCTGGTGGTTGACGCGGTTCGGCAGTGCCGGCGACTCGGCGGCGGCCGGCAGCGCACAATGAAACCTATGAGCAGCCCATTTCAGCCTGGACAGGTTCCCGGTGCCGGGCCCGGCACGCCGGCCGGGAGCCGGCGTGCTCCCGGACTGCCGACGCCGCCGAAAGGCTGGCCGGTCGGGTCATACCCCACCTACGCCGAAGCGCAGCGCGCCGTGGACTATCTGTCCGATCAGGAGTTCCCGGTGCAACAGGTCACCATCGTCGGGGTGGACCTGATGCAGGTCGAACGGGTGACCGGGCGGCTGACCTGGCCGAAAGTGCTGGGCGGCGGTGTGATCAGCGGCGCCTGGCTGGGTCTGTTCATCGGGCTGATGCTGAGCTTGTTGTTCTCCAGCCCGCACCCGCTGGAGGCGCTGACCACCGGCCTGGTCGCCGGGGTGTTCTTCGGCCTGATCACGTCTGCGATTCCGTACTCGATGGCGCGCGGCACGCGGGACTTCAGTTCGACGCTGCAGCTGGTGGCGGGTCGCTACGACGTGCTGTGCGACCCGCAGAACGCCGAACAGGCCCGCGATCTGTTGGCCCGGCTGGCCATCTGAGCTGTGCGGACTCGTCGCCGATGCGCGCGCCTGGGCGCGCTCGCCCTGGCGGTGCTGTCGGCCGCATCGGCGGTGTCGGGCTGCGGTGCCCGCGACGACGGGCGGGTGATCAGCTTCTACACCCCGGCCGGCGACGCTGCGACGTTCACCGCGGTGGCACGGCGGTGCAGCGACGAGCTCGGTGGCCGGTTCACCATCCGGAACTTCAGCCTGCCGCGGTCCACCGACGACCAGCGGATCCAGCTGGCCCGTCGGCTCAGCGCCAACGACCGCACGGTCGACATCATCGCGATGGACGTGATCTGGACAGCCGAATTCGCCGAAGCGCGCTGGGTGCTGCCGCTGTCCGACGATCCGGCGCGTCTTGCCGAGGCCGACGCCAGCACCGACACGCTGCCCGGGCCGCTGTCGACCGCAACCTGGAAGCACCGGCCTTTCGCGGCGCCGTTCACCACCAACACCCAATTGCTCTGGTATCGGCCAGATTTGATGGACAAGCCGCCAGCGACGTGGGACGGCATGATCGACGAGGCCACCCGGTTGCACGCCGCGGGCCAGCCCAGCTGGATCGGTGTGCAGGCCAACCAGAACGAAGCCGTCGTGGTCTGGTTCAACACCCTGCTGGAAAGTGCCGGCGGGCAAGCACTTTCCGAGGACGGCAGTACCGTCACCCTCACCGATACCCCTGAACACCGGGCCGCCACCGTCCGGGCGCTGCAGATCCTCAAGTCGGTGGCCACCGCGCCGGGGGCCGACCCGTCGGTCACCCGCAGCGACGCCGGCTCAGCGCGACTTGCGCTCGAGCAGGGTAAGGCCGCACTCGAGGTCAACTGGCCCTACGCGCTGGCGTCGATGCTGGAGAACGCGGTCAAGGGTGGTGTGCCGTTTCTTCCGCTGAACCGTCGGGCGGACTTGGCCGGCGCCATCAACAACGTCGGCTCGTTCACGCCCACCGAAGAGCAGTTCCGCGAGGCATATGAGGCCAGCAGAAGGGTTTTCGGCTTCGCGCCGTATCCCCGCGTGCAGCCGGGGCAACCGGCCAAGGTGACGATCGGCGGGCTGAACCTCGCGGTGTCCGCGACCAGCCGGCACCGGGCCGAGGCGTTCCAGGCGATCCGCTGTCTGCGCAGTCCGGCCAACGACAAGTACGTCTCGCTGCTCGGCGGCCTGCCCGCGGTGCGCACTTCGCTGTACGCCGATCCGCAATTCCAGGCGAAATACCCGATGTACGAGATCATTCGGCAGCAACTCAGCAACCCGGCGGTACGGCTCGCCACGCCGGTCTACCAGTCGGTGTCGACCCGGATCGCCGCGACGCTGGCCCCGATCAGCCGGATCGACCCGGAGCGCACGGCCGACGAGCTCACGGTGCAGGTGGGTAAGGCGATTCAGGGCAAGGGTCTGCTGCCTTGAGCGACGGCGCGATGCGGAGCGCAGCTATGAGGAGGAGCGGCGCCATTGACTGAAACCAAATTGGCCGAGCGGCGACTGGCGTTCGTGTTGGTCGCGCCCGCCGTGTTGCTGATGCTGGCCGTCACCGCGTACCCGATCGGCTACGCGATATGGCTGAGCCTGCAACGCAACAACCTGGCCACGCCCAACGACACCCGCTTCATCGGTCTCGGCAACTACCAGACGATCCTGACCGACCGCTATTGGTGGACCGCACTGGCAGTGACGCTGGCGATCACGGTCGCATCGGTAGCAATAGAGTTCGTCCTCGGCCTGGCGCTGGCGTTGGCGATGCACCGGACACTGATCGGCAAGGGCCTGGTGCGTACCGCGGTGCTGATCCCGTACGGGATCGTGACGGTGGTCGCCTCCTACAGTTGGTATTACGCGTGGACGCCGGGCACCGGTTATCTGGCCAACCTGCTGCCGCACGGCAGTGCGCCACTGACACACCAGTTTTCGTCGCTGGGCGTTGTGGTGATCGCCGAGGTGTGGAAGACGACGCCGTTCATGTCGTTGTTGTTGCTGGCCGGGCTGGCGCTGGTGCCGGCCGATCTGCTGAAGGCTGCGGAGGTGGACGGCGCCGGTGCGTGGCGCCGGCTGCGCACGATCACGCTGCCGCTGATCAAACCGGCGATCCTGGTCGCGCTGCTGTTCCGCACCCTGGACGCGTTCCGGATCTTCGACAACATCTACGTGCTGACCGGGGGCACCGGCAACACCGGATCGGTGTCGGTGCTGGGTTACGACAATCTGTTCAAAGGCTTCAATGTCGGCCTGGGCTCGGCTATTTCGGTGCTGATCTTCTGCTGCGTCACGCTGATCGCGCTGATTTTCGTCAAGGTCTTCGGCGCGGCGGCACCAGGCGGCGGCGATGGGCGCTGAACGACAGGGCGCTCAACGGCTGGGCGCACGGCGCGCGGCCGGATGGGTGATCGTCGACGCGCTGGTGTTGCTGTATGCGTTGGTGCCGGTGCTGTGGATCCTCAGCCTCTCCCTCAAGCCGACGTCAACGGTCAAGGACGGCAAGCTGATTCCGTCGTCGGTCACGTTGGACAACTACCGCGGAATCTTTCGCGGGAATTACTTCAGCTCAGCGCTGGTCAACTCGGTCGGGATCGGTGTGCTCACCACATTGATCGCGGTGGTGATCGGCGCGATGGCGGCGTATGCAGTGGCGAGGCTGGAGTTCCCCGGCAAGCGGGCGTTGATCGGCGCGGTGTTGTTGATCTCGATGTTTCCGGCGATCTCACTGGTCACCCCGCTGTTCAACATCGAACGCCGGATCGGGCTGTTCGACACCTGGCCCGGGTTGATCATCCCGTACATCACGTTCGCGCTGCCGCTGTCGATCTACACGCTGTCGGCGTTCTTCCGAGAGATTCCGTGGGATCTGGAGAAGGCGGCGAAGATGGATGGCGCCACGCCGGCCCAGGCCTTCCGCAAGGTGATCGTGCCGCTGGCCGCGCCGGGAATCGTGACGACGGCCATCCTGGTGTTCATCTTCGCCTGGAACGACCTGCTGCTGGCGTTGTCGCTGACCGCCACCAAGGCGGCGATCACCGCGCCGGTGGCGATCGCGAACTTCACCGGCAGTTCGCAATTCGAGGAGCCGACCGGGTCGATCGCGGCGGGCGCCATGGTGATCACGGTGCCGATTATCGTTTTTGTTCTAGTCTTCCAACGACGGATTGTCGCGGGGCTGACGTCCGGTGCGGTGAAGGGATAGCTCGATGGCCGAGATTGTGTTGGACCGGGTGACCAAGAGTTACTCCGACGGCGCGATGGCCGTGCAGGAGTTCAGTCTCACCATCGCCGAGGGCGAATTCATCATCCTGGTCGGACCGTCCGGCTGCGGAAAATCGACGACGCTGAACATGATTGCCGGACTTGAGGATATCTCGTCGGGGGAGCTGCGCATCGGCGGCGAACGGGTGAACGAGAAAGCGCCCAAGGACCGCGACATCGCGATGGTGTTCCAGTCGTACGCGCTGTATCCGCATATGACGGTGCGTCAGAACATCGCCTTCCCGCTCACGCTGGCGAAGATGAAGAAAGCGGAGATCGCCAAGAAGGTCGAGGAGACCGCGAAGATTCTCGACCTGACCGAGGTGCTCGACCGCAAGCCCGCGCAATTGTCCGGCGGGCAACGCCAGCGGGTTGCGATGGGCCGGGCGATTGTGCGTCACCCCAAGGCATTTCTGATGGACGAGCCGCTGTCCAACCTCGACGCGAAGCTGCGGGTGCAGATGCGCGGCGAGATCGCCCGGCTGCAACGACGGCTGGGCACCACCACCGTCTATGTCACCCACGACCAGACCGAGGCGATGACGCTCGGCGATCGCGTGGTGGTGATGCGCGGCGGCGTGGTGCAACAGATCGGCACGCCGGACGAGCTGTACGAGCGGCCCGTCAACTTGTTCGTCGCGGGCTTCATCGGATCGCCGGCAATGAACTTCTTCCCCGCAAGCGTGACCGCCACCGGGCTGAGCCTGCCGTTCGGCGATGTGACGCTGACCCCGCCCGTCCTGGAAGTGCTCGCGGCACACCAGGCGCCGGACAACGTCATCGTCGGTGTCCGGCCGGAACACCTGAAGGACGCTGCCCTGATCGACGCCTACCAGCGCATCAGCGCATTGAGCTTCGAGGTGAAGGTCGACATGGTGGAGTCGCTGGGCGCCGACAAGTACGTCTACTTCGCCACCGAGGGCTCAGCTGTGCACTCCGACCAGCTCTCCGATCTTGACGACGAATCCGGTTCGGGTGAGCACGAATTCGTGGCTCGGGTGCCGGCCGCGTCGAAGGCGTCGAAAGGCAAGACGCTGGAGTTGGCTTTCGACACCACGCAGATCGCCGTGTTCGATCCCGACACCGGGGTGAACTTGACTCATCCGCCGCCGCCGCCGCCGCAGCCCGCGTGACCCAGCCGTTGGACCGGGTGCGTGTGCACCTGGATAACCACTTCCACCACGCCGAGCCGGCTGTCGCCAGCGTGACGTTTCTGGGCGCCGAGGCGATCGACGTGCTGCGATACCGGTTGGACGCCGACGCTGTGATGAACTACGTCTCGCTGGGCTGCTCGCGCCATCCGATGGTCGATCCGACCTCGATGCTGGCCGATCCCGAACTCGGCCCACGAGCCGAAGTCGTTCTGCGCCTGCGTAATACGGAGGCAATCACCGGTCTGGCCCGCAGTCTCGCCGTCGTGGCGGCAGCTCCGGCTGTCGAGGGTGTGGTATTGACGCCCGACGCGCTGGTCGATCTCGGTGGGCCGCTGTGGGCCCGGCGATCCGGGCGGGTCCCGTTCACCGCAGTGTTGTTGGGCGACAGCGATATTCCCGAGCTGCCATTGGACCCGCCGCGCGATCCGGTGCGCTTTCTGTCCGCGACGCCGATCACCGCGACGGAGGCGGCGTGGGTCCGGCTGAAAGGCGCCGAGGCGATGCGCGAGGCGTGGCGAGCCGACGGGGTCGACGTGCTGGACCCCAACCGGCCCGCCGCGCAGCCCAACTGATCGATCAGCCGAAAGTTCGCGCCCGGTCTCACCTCAGGTGCCGGATAAAAAATCGGGCCCCGTCATCCACCTCGAACCACGGGGTACCGGCGTGCCCGCCCAGGTTGGCATGCAGCGTCTTCTCTTTGGTGCCGAAGGTGTCGAACAGGTCCAGGATCGGCTGCCGTTCCATCCCTTCGTCGTCCCACTGCAGCAGGAACTGCAGTGGGATGCGGACCTGCTGGGCCTCCGCGGCCAGCGAGGCGGGCACGAAACCCATGCCGAAGAAGATGGCGGCCGAGACGCGCGGCTCGAGCACGGCCAACCGAATGCCCGTCGCAGTCCATCCGTTGTACCCGACCGGACCGTGGATCTCGGGCAGGGAAAGAAGGGCGTCCAGGACAGTCCGCCATTCCGCGGCCGCCGTTTCGACCAGCGGGAGGATGAAGGCGTCAACGATCTCGTCGACCGGCTCGCCGGCCTCGATCGCCCGTCGGAGATCGGCCCTGCTCTGCTCATCGGCGGAGGAACGGGGGCGGTCGCCGTGCCCGGGGGCGTCGATGGCAGCCGCGACGAAGCCGTATTGCGCCGCATAGTGCCGGGCTCGGGCCACCAGCCGGGCTTCCCGCTTGTGCAAGCCACCGTTGTGGCCGATCAGGATCAGCGGAGCGGCCGGTGCGGATCTTGGCGTCCACAGCAGGCCGGGGATCTCGCCGAGGGTGAATTCGCGTTCGAGGACGCCGTCGTCGAGGAGTTGTTCGGAATTGAATTGCATGGTCGTGCCTTTCGGGAGTGCTTGTTGACGGCGCTCCCGGACGACCTACCGTCCGACCGCGACCCCGCAGGGGAGCACCCATGTCGAAACGTTCATGGGTACCACCTCCTCGTTCTTTGGCACGGTCTCCCGCAAAGTAGCAGTGGTCGTGGCTGTCGGCCAACCGAATTTTTACGGCGACCCGGAACCCAACCGGCCCGCGGCGCAGCCCAACTGATGGAATCCGTCGCGCCACATGGGCCGCATCAGCCCCTGGGCCGGGGGATGTTCGAAATGCCCACCTCCGAGCGGCAGGGAACTGAATTCGCTCAGAGGCGGGCACGTCGACGGTCTGGCCTTTCAGGTACGCAGGGGGCGTACCTGATTGGGACCCGCTACAACCAATCCTTGCGCCGGAAGGTGCGGTGCAGGAACAGGCAGACCAGCGCTGTGCCGACGATGGTCGTCGGATAGCCCCAGTGCCATTTCAGCCCCGGCATGTACTCGAAGTTCATCCCGTAGATGCCGGCGACCATCGTGGGTATCGCCAGCAGCGCCGCCCACGCCGACATCTTGCGCATGTCGGTGTTCTGCTGCATCTCCACGCGGGCCAGCGCCGCCTGCACCAGCGAGCTGAGATTCTCGTCGTAGCTGGCGATCTGGTCGGCCGCGTGAGTGTGGTGGTCGCCGACGTCGCGCAGATAGCGCCGGACCTCTTTGGAGATCAGGTCTTTGTGTTCGGTCTGCAACCGTGCGAACGGCACCGACAGCGGGTTGACCGACCTGCGGAGTTCGACGACCTCGCGCTTCATCTGGTAGATCGGCTCGATCTGGGTGCGGTGGTCCGGCGCGAAGGCCTCTTCCTCGATGGCGTCGATGTCGCCCTCCATCAACTGGGTGACCTCGAGGTAATGGTCGACGACCGTGTCCGCGATGGCATGCATCACCGCGAAAGGACCCAGTCGCATCTGTCCGGGATTGGCATCCATCCGCTTGCGCACGTCCGACAGCCGACCGTGTTCGCCGTGCCGGACGGTCACCACGAAGTCGCGGTTGACGAAGACCATGATCTCGCCGGTCTCGACGATCTCGCGGGCCAGCAGCGTCGACTCGTGCGGCACGTAGTTGAGCGTCTTGAGAATGAGGAACAGCGACTCGTCGTAGCGCTCGAGTTTGGGCCGCTGGTGAGCGCAGACGGCGTCCTCGATGGCCAGCGGGTGCATACCGAACGCGTCGCCGACCTCCTGCATCTGGTGCTCGGTGGGCGCGTGCAGGCCGATCCAGGCGAAGGCCTCCTGGCCGCTCAGCTGGAGCTCGGCCACCTTGGCCCGGGCCGCTGCGTAGTTGAACGTGCCGGGCAATCGCGCGCCGTCCACGTAGATACCGCAGTCGACGATTGCCTGGTCGGCGGGCGGCTCGGCGGGCGGCGGACTGGGAGGCTCGTCCCGTTCAGGCCATGCCAGAGGACGCAGCGTTTCCGGTATGTCGCGAAACGAAGGCATCCTTCACCTCCCGTCGCAGCTCGGATCGGATGAAGCCTGGGTCATGCTACGCGCCGAAAATGGCAAACGCCTGCCGACGGATGGCGCTGAGGTGACCCAGCTGACAGCGAGGTGGGGTAGGGATTTCCCCAGTGTGGGGGTGCGCTAGTTTCGACCCGACGCGATTGGGCACTAAGCCGATATCGCCCGTGCCGATCTCCACCCGAGGAGCGAATGACGTGAGCACTACACCCCTGAAGGTTGCCGTCACCGGCGCCGCCGGCCAGATCGGCTACAGCCTGCTGTTTCGCCTGGCCAGCGGCTCGCTGCTGGGACCCGACCGCCCCATCGAGCTGCGGCTGCTCGAGATCGAGCCCGCACTCAAGGCGCTCGAGGGTGTGGTGATGGAGCTCGACGACGGCGCGTTTCCGCTGTTGGCCGGCGTTGAGATCGGCGCCGACCCGAACAAGATCTTCGACGGCGTGAACCTGGCTTTGCTCGTCGGCGCCCGCCCGCGTGGGCCGGGTATGGAGCGCGGCGACCTGCTGGAGGCCAACGGCGCGATCTTCACCGCGCAGGGCAAGGCGCTGAACTCGGTCGCCGCCGACGACGTCCGGATTGGTGTGACCGGTAACCCGGCCAACACCAACGCGCTGATCGCGCTGAACAATGCGCCGGACATTCCCAAGGAGCGGTTCTCGGCGCTGACCCGGCTGGACCACAACCGGGCGATCTCGCAGCTGGCCAAGAAGACCGGCGCCAAGGTCACCGACATCAAGAAGGTCACCATCTGGGGTAACCACTCGGCGACCCAGTACCCCGACATCTTCCACGCCGAGATCAACGGCCGCAATGCCGCCGAGGTGGTCAACGACGAGAAGTGGATCGCCGACGATTTCATCCCGACCGTCGCCAAGCGCGGCGCGGCGATCATCGATGCGCGCGGCAGCTCGTCGGCCGCTTCGGCTGCGTCGGCCACCGTTGACGCGGCCCGCGACTGGCTACTGGGCACGCCGAACGACGACTGGGTCTCGATGGCCGTCATCTCGGACGGCTCCTACGGCGTGCCCGAAGGTCTGATCTCGTCGTTCCCGGTGACCACCAAGGGTGGTGACTGGAGCATCGTGCAGGGTCTCGACATCAACGACTTTTCCCGCAGCCGGATCGACAAGTCGACCGCCGAGCTCGCCGACGAGCGCAGCGCGGTCACCGACCTTGGTCTGATCTGACACCAGCGGTCACGGTCACTCCGGCTCGTCGTCGTCTTCCGTGCCGTATAGCCGACAAACCACTCGGCCTCGATGCTCCCGGCGAGGTTGACAAACCGATTCGCTCCGCGTTGCCAATCTATACTTCGCAGTATTCGATTTTGTGACGATGCCCCGAGGAGCGACGGCGCGAACGATGAGGCTCCCCATCCCAATAGCCGCAATAGCTTCCGTCGCCGCGGTGGCAAGTTGCATCGCCGCGACACCCAAGGCCTCCGCGGATAACTATCCAATCATCCAAAAGTTTGGCACCGAGGAAATCGTCCCCAGCGGTGGACATAACCAAGGCGTCGTAGGCTGGACGGTAAGCAGCCTTCAACCCAGCTCGGACGTTGTCGATTGGCCGGTCCAGGGCCGGCTGTGGGAATCCACCGCGACCCTGAGGCACGTGTCAGGGGCTTGCTCACTGCCTTTCCTTTCTCGCCTCAACGCCCGCGCCAGCAGCGGACAGGACTATCCAGAACTCGCTACCGTCAACACTTCCGAGCCGATAGTGCGCGTGTGCGGGGGCGACCCGTCGACCGGCAAGCTGTACTTCGACGTTGTCGGCCCCGACCCGGACAGCGTCGTGTACCGAACCAACTCTATGGACCTCTTGATATGGGTGCGGTAGACGGCGCTGCGTGGTGATAAGTCGTTGAGCCAGAACTCCTTACGTGTTCGTCTAGTCCTCATCACCGTTGTCGTCCCCGTCGTCGCGTAGCAGTTTTTCGGGGTGGTGGTAGGTGTTGATGCGGGGTTGTCCTCGGTCGAGGTGTGGTGGTGGGATCCATTCGGTTTGGCCGCGGGTGTTGGTGCGGGTGTTGTAGCCGTGGTCGGCTTGTTGGTGGTTGGGGTGGCAGGTGAACGCCAGGGGTTGACGTCGGTGACGGGGTTGGTGGCGTAGGGGTCGTTGTGGTGGACTTGGCACAGGTAGCCGGGCACGGTGCAGCCCGGGAAGGTGCAGCCACGGTCCCTGGCGTGCAGCATGATTCGTTGGGCTGGTGAGGCCAGGCGTTTGGTGTGATAGAGCGCTAACGCTTTGCCGTTGTGGAAGATGGCCAGGTAGTGGTGGGCGTGGGAGCCCAGCCGGATCACATCAGCCATCGGCAATATCGTGCCGCCGCCGGTGAGGGCTTTCCCGGCGCCGGCTTCGAGCTCTTGCAGGGTGGTGGTGACGATGATCGATGTCGGTAGCCCGTTGTGTTGACCCAGATCACCCGATGCGAGCAGCGCGCGGGCGGCGACCAGTAGGGCGTCGTGGTTGCGTTGCCCGGGGCTGCGGGTGTCGCCTTGGATGGCGGCTTGCGACGGGGTGCCGCTGATGCAGGGCTCGATGTCGTCGGGGTTGCACATCCCCGGTGCGGCCAATTTCGCAAGACCGCGTCCCAGGTGGCCCGTGCTTCGGGGTTGAGCCAGCCGCTGATCGGGGACATGCCGTCGAGGTCTTGGCGCCCGATGGTGATGGCGCGGCGTTTGGCGCGGTCGATGTCGCTGAAGTCGCCGTCGGGGTTGAGGCAGTCGGTGAGTTTGTCGGCCAGCTTGGCCAACTCATCCGGGCGATGCTCCAGACTGAGCCGGGCCAGCTGGGCTTCGGCCTTTGCGCGGGTCTCGACATCAACGACATCGGGCAACCGATGAAAGAACCCGCGGATCACCGCGACATGGCCCGGCGCCGAGCTTGCCATTCGTTGCGCCTCGGCCGTAGCGGGCAGCACCGGCGGCAGCGGCTCACCGTTGAGCGCACGCCGCTCACCGAGATCGGCGGCTTCATGCACCCGCCGGGATGCCTCGCCCCGGCTGATCCGCAGCCGGTCAGCCAACACCGGCGCCAGCTTGCCGCCCAACTCGGCCGCCTCAGCTTGGGCGGCGAGCTGGTTGATCAGGGCGTGTTCGATGGCCGGCTGCTGACGGCGAAAACCCTCGAACCGTTCCAGCACGGCCAACCGCTCGGGCGTGGTGAGCACCTCGAACGTCAGGTCCAAGGCCCGTTTGTAGTCGGCCTCGAGCGCGTCGAGAACCTCGACGACCTCTTCACGACTACTCGAACGCATGTGCGAATACTATCGCCGAGCATCGACGGATCGCAGTCGCGTTGACTCGTCAGAAATGCGCGCGAAAGGGTGATTCGTTGCCTCATTGAAAATGCGCGCGTACGCCCAGTGGATGGGGTTGACGTTGGCAGAGCGCAGAGCAATCACCGAGGCGGCCGCCACTCGTTACCAGCTAGCGAGCAAGGGCGCGAAGAGTCGGATTCTCGATGAGTTGTGCGCCAACACGGGCTGGCACCGTAACCATGCCCGCAAGGCGCTCACCACGGCGTTGCAGCCCAAATTGGTATCACCGAGACGTCGGCGGCCACCGAAGTATGGGCCCGATGTCATTGCCGCGCTGACGGTGTGCTGGACGGTGCTGGGGACGCCGGCCGGCAAGAGGCTGTCGCCGATGTTGGGCGAACTGGTGGCGGTGTTGCGGCAGTTCGGGGAACTGGTCATCGATGAGGACACCGCGGCGCTGTTGGTGTCGATGTCGGCAGCCACCATTGATCGCCGCTTGGCTGGCGAACGAGCCAAACATCAGCTCAAGGGGCGTTGCACCACCAAGCCGGGATCGCTGCTCAAAAGTCAGATACCGGTACGCACCTGGGCTGACTGGGACGATGCTCGGCCCGGGTTCGTCGAGATCGATCTGGTCGCCCACGACGGCGGCAACGCCGCCGGCCAGTACGCCTACACCCTGACGGTCACCGACATCGCCACTGGCTGGACCGAGAACCGCTCAGTGCCCAGCAAAGCCGCCAAATGCGTCTTGGCCGCGCTCAATGACATCGCCTACAAGATGCCGTTCCCGATCCTGGGGGTGGACTCTGACAACGGATCAGAATTCATCAACGCCAGCTTGCTGCAGTGGTGCGAAAAACATCAGATCACCTTCACCCGCGCACGGCCGGCCAACAAGAACGACGGCTGTCACGTCGAGCAGAAGAACTGGGCGGTGGTCCGTCAGGTGGTTGGCTATCACCGCTATGACACCGCCTCAGAACTGTTGTTAATCAACGAGATTTGGCAGCTTGAGTCCAAGCTCACTAACTATTTCTACCCGCAGCAGAAACTGATTTCCAAGGTCCGCGACGGTGCCAAGGTGTTCAAGAAATATGACACGGCTACCACCCCGTTTCACCGCACGATCGATCATCCATCCATGACCGAGGGCCGCATAGTAGGCCTGGCCACAGCCCACGCCCGCATCAACCCCGCCGCCACCCAACGTCAGATCCAGGCCCTGACCGCTCAACTACTCAAAATGGCCACCAGCAAAACCGGACCCGCGAACAAAGCCCTCGTCCCTAAGCGCGCACGTTCACATGAGGCAACGAATCGGCCTTCGCGCGCATCTTGACATGAGGCAATACGCAGTCGCCGAACCCCCAACTGTGGATAAACCACCAACTGTGGATAACTCCTCGCCATTCCTGTCGATTAGGGCTACTAAGCGGTAGTCAGTACGCTGGGCTGCGTGTCTGAGTTGGTTGAATCGATACAGACCCGGACCGGCGAAGGCGCTATTACTGATGCGGAAATCTTCGAGGCGCACTCGGGCGGCAAGCTTTCGGTCGGTCTGACGACGGCGCTGGATACTCAGCGCTCGCTGTCGATCGCCTACACCCCGGGCGTGGCCCAAGTGAGCCGCGCGATCGCCGGCGACCACACGCTGGCCGCCCGCTACACCTGGTCGGGACGGCTGGTCGCGGTGGTCAGCGACGGCAGCGCGGTGCTCGGTCTGGGTGACATCGGGCCGGCCGCGTCGCTTCCGGTGATGGAAGGCAAGTGCGGGCTGTTCAAGGAGTTCGCCGGGCTCGACGCTATCCCGATCGTGCTGGACACCAAGGATCCCGACGAGATCGTCGAGACGCTGGTGCGGCTACGCCCGACATTCGGTGCGGTGAACCTCGAGGACATCTCGGCGCCGCGCTGCTTCGAGATCGAACGCCGCCTCGTCGAGGCGCTGGACTGCCCGGTGATGCACGACGACCAACACGGCACCGCGATTGTGGTGCTGGCCGCGCTGATGGGCGCCGCAACCGTGCTCGACCGTGACATGACCGCGCTGCGAGTCGTCGTCTCCGGCGCCGGGGCTGCGGGCGTGGCGTGCGCTAATCTGCTTCAGGCCAAAGGCATTTCGGATATCACCGTGCTCGACTCGCAGGGTATTCTGCATCGCGACCGGCCCGGAATGAACGGTGTCAAAGCCGAACTCGCCGCGCGCACCAACCCGTTGAACCGCACCGGCGGCATGGTCGAGGCGCTCGAAGGCGCCGACGTCTTCCTCGGGGTTTCCGGCGGCGTGGTTCCCGAGGAACTGATCGCGACGATGGCGCCCCAGAGCGTGGTGTTCGCGCTGTCGAACCCCGACCCGGAAGTCCACCCGGACGCGGCGGCCAAGCACGCCGCGATCGTGGCCACCGGGCGCAGCGACTTCGCCGAACCAGATCAACAACGTGCTGGCCTTCCCCGGCGTGTTCTGCGGCGCGCTGGACGCCGGTGCCCGCCGGATCACCGAAGAGATGAAAATCGCTGCGGCCGAAGCGATTTTCGCGATCGCTGTCGACGATCTGGCGTATGACCGGATCGTTCCGAGTCCACTGGACCCGCGGGTGGCGCCCAAGGTTGCCGCTGCGGTGGCCGCGGCCGCCCACACCGCGGAGTGACGGCCGGCCGGTTCATCGCGCTGGCGGTGACCGCTGCGCTGGCGACGGCAGGCTGTGGCCACACCACCGCCCGTCACCCGGCCGAGTTGGTGGTCGGATCCCGGGCCGGTATCGAGTCGACCCTGCTGGCGGACGTCTATACCGGAGCGCTGCGGTCGTATGGGTTTGCAGCGCGCACCGAGCAGGCGCCAGATCCATTGTCCAAGTTGGACTCCGGCGCGTTCGTCGTCGTCCCCAGCCTCACCGGACGGGTGTTGCAGCTCTTCCAGCCGGGCGCCAGTGTGCGATCCGACGCGCAGGTCTACAAGGCGATGATCGGCGCGCTGCCGGAGGGTATCGCCGCCGGCGACTATGCCACCGCCGCCGAGGACAAGCCCGCATTGGCGGTGGCCGGGTCCACCTCGAAAGCCTGGGGCGGACACGATCTCGGGGTGCTGGCCAAGCACTGCGACGGGCTGACCGTCGGATCGATCGCCGGTGCCTCGACGCCGACGGCGATCGGCGGCTGCCGGCTACCTGCCGGCCACGAATTCCCGGACGATGCAACGCTTTTCCAGGCCGTGAGGTCCGGTGAGGTGGCGGCGGCCTGGACCACCACTGCTGATCCGAACGTGCCCGCCGATCTGGTGGTGCTGACCGACGGCAAGCCTGCGCTGGTGCAGGCCGAGAATGTGGTGCCGCTCTACCGCCGCAACGAGCTGACCGATCGGCAACTGCTGGCGGTCAACGAGGTGGCCGGCGTGCTCGACACCGCCGCGCTGGTCGACATGCGCCGCCAGGTGACCGGCGGGGCCGATCCGCAGGCAGTGGCCGACGGCTGGCTGAGCGAACACCCGCTCGGCCGCTACGTCAGCTGCAGCCGGCTAGCGCGACGGCGGCTTCATCCGGCCGATGACGGGGGAGAACAACCGTTGGTAGCCGGCGCCGGTGATCCGCACGATCGCATCCAGCACCACGGCGTCCTGGCCGACCAGCACCCGCGGCTTGTTCTTACGGACGCCGTCCAAGATGATCTCGGCCGCGCGTCGCGGGCTGGTGCTGGCCAGCCGTTTGTCGAAGAAGGACGACTGCGCCTCGGCGCTGACCCCGTCGGCGGTCAGGCCGTTGCGGGCGATTGCGGTCTTGATGCCACCGGGGTGCACCGACGTCACCTTCACCGGGTGGCGGTTGAGCACCATCTCCTGGTTCAGGGCCTCGGTGAAGCCGCGCACGGCGAACTTGGCGGCGTTGTAGGCGGCCTGGCCCGGCATCGCCATCAGCCCGAACAGGCTGGAGACGTTGACCACGTGGCCGTCGCCGGAGGCGATCAGGTGGGGCAGAAAAGCTTTGGTGCCGTTGACAACTCCCCAAAAGTCGACATCCATCACCCGTTCGATCTCCTTGAACTGGGTGATTTCGATGTCGCCGGTGAACGCGATGCCGGCGTTGTTGTAGATCTGGTTGACCTTGCCGTAGTGCTCGTTGATGTGATCGGCGTAGATCTGGAACGCCTCACGCTCGGTGACGTCGAGCCGGTCGCTGCGGACCGGGGCGCCGATGGCCTTGAGCTGTTCCTCGGTCTTCGCGAGCCCCTCGAGGTCGACGTCGCTGATCGCCAGCGAGGCGCCCGAGCGGCCGAGTTCCAGGGCCAATGCCTGTCCGATTCCCGATCCGGCGCCCGTCACGGCGGCAACTTTTCCGGCAAAGCCTTCCATGGACGCTCCTTGTCACGCGGTTCCCGTCCAGGCTAGTCGGTACCGGCGGTATCGCCCACGCGCGGGTGGTTCTGCCGACGGACGCGACGGGGTTGGTTCCAGAAAAGGTTGTGGCCCGCACACTTTGGGTGTGCGGGCCACAGTCGGTTGTGCGGGTGTCAGGCCCAGCTACCGCCGACGGCGGAGTCGGTGCTGGACATGTTGTTGCCGGCGGTCTGCACCTTCTGGCCGTGGCTGTTGGCCTGCTCGTAGATGACCTGGAAGTTGCGACCCAACTGGGTGATGAACTCCTGGCAGGCCACCGAACCCGAGCCGCCCCAGAAGTCACCGGCAGCCAGCACATCGCGCACGATGGACTGGTGCTCGGCCTCCAGGGAAGCGGCCTGGGCGCGGATCAACGCGCCGTGGGCATCGA
This sequence comes from uncultured Actinomycetota bacterium, assembly GCA_963762535.1. Taxonomy (GTDB): domain Bacteria; phylum Actinomycetota; class Actinomycetes; order Mycobacteriales; family Mycobacteriaceae; genus Mycobacterium. The sequence continues at coordinate 26,130 of CAVXKX010000012.1, read as the reverse complement.
CATCACCGAACTGGTAACTGATCGACATGAGTGTTCTCCTAAAAGTGTTCGGTGATCGGCTAGCTGGACAGGATCTGCTGAGAGGCCTGCTCTTGGCTCTCGTAGTTGTTGGCGTCGCGGATCAATCCGTCGCGCACCCCGTGCAGCATGTTCACGATGTTGCGGAACGCGGTGTTCATCTGACCCATGGTGTCGTGCGAGGTCATCTGAGCGGTACCGCTCCAGCCGGCCCCGGCGATGTTCTGGCTCGACGCCCACATCTTGCGGGCCTCGTCCTCAACGGTCTGCGCGTGCACGTCGAAACGGCCCGCCATTGCCCGCATCTCGTGCGGGTCAGTCATAAAGCGTGTAGGCATGTCTTTCTCCTATCGTGGCGTGTTGAGAACTATTACGTTGTAGATCGAGGCAAGTTATCCGCCGGCGGGCGAGCGCGGCATCACCTTGGCGGCGACCTTCGAACCCATGGAGCTCATACCGCGTCCGGCCAGTGCGCCCATCAGGCCCTGCGAGAACGGGCTGGTGGGCAGACCGTGCATCATGCTCGGCGCGGCGACGCTGTTGGTGGGCAGCAGCGGGGCGGCGCGGTCCATGCCGCCTTCGGCGCCGGTGTGCCAGGAGTGCGGCACCGACAGCCCGCCCGCGTGCATCGCGTTGGCCATCTGCGCCTGGATCCCGGACTGGATGCCGGCACCCCACTTGGCCAGCTGGCCGCTGACCCCGCTCATCACGGTCGAGGCCTTGTCGTCGATCAGCTTGCCGACGTTGCCCAGCAGCGAGTCCTTCATGCCGTCCAGCGCGCCGGCGCCGGCGGCGCCACCGCCGCCGCTGCCGCCACCGCTCATGAACATACGAGCGGGCGTGCTGCCCAGCATGCCCATGTAGTACGACGCCCTGGATGGGAAGCAGTGCGGCAGACGGGTTGGCCGACGATCGCGGTGGCGACGGTCGGGAGGAAGGCGCCCAACGCGGCGACGTCCGCGGTACTGCCGAGCGGCGGTCCCCGCGTAAGCCGAAGAGGTCCGCAATGGCGTTCACGAGTCCAATGGTCAGCTGCGAGTCGGCAGACGCGTCGGCCGCGGCAGCCGCCGGCGCCGCGGCCTGCGAGCCGCTCGTCACCATCGGCGCGGCGCGTCTGCGCGGGCAATGCCGCCGACGCACCGGTCGAAGCCTGCTGGTAGGTGTCCATGCCCAAGGCGTCCTGGATCCACATGTCCAGGTACTCCGCCTCGTTCTGGGCGATCGCCCCGGTGTTCTGGCCGAGGAAGTTGTTGGACACCAGCGTGGTCAACGCGGCGCGGTTGGCCGCGATCACCGGCGGCGGAACCATCGAGGCGTACGCGGTCTGGTAGGCAGCGGCAGCAGCCTTGGCCTGGGCCCCGGTCTGGGCGGCTTCGGCCGCGGTGGCCTGCAGCCAGGCGATGTACGGCTCAGCGGCCGTAGCCATGTGCGTCGACGACGGACCGAGCCACGTCCCGGTGGTCAGATTGGTGATCGCGGTCTGGTACTGCGTGGCGGTGGCCTCCAGGTCGGCGGCCAACCCGTCCCACGCCGTCGCGGCCTCCAACAACGGACCAGACCCCGCGCCGGAGTACATCAGCGCGGAGTTGATCTCCGGAGGTATCAGCGAAAAGCTCATCGACCTACGACCCGGCCTAGTGGGCCGCTGCCATGTTGGCCGCTTCGGTCAACGCGTAGGCGCCCGCGCCGGAGCGCAGCGCGGCCACCAACTGCTCGTGCACCTCTGCGGCCTGTGCGGCGATCTGCTGGTACGTCGCGCCGTGCGTGCCGAACTGGGCGGCCGTCATCGCCGAGACCAGATCCGAAGCCGCCGGGGCCAAGCCCGTCGTCGGCGCGGCCGCAGCCGAGTTGCGGGCGACCATCGCGTCGCCGATGCCGGACAACGTCGCCTGCAGCACCCTGCAACACGTCTGGCTGTGTGGTTACGAACACTTCCAACCTCCTCCACCAACCGCACCGAGTCTGAAGCTGAACAGTACTTCAGATCAGGGCGTTTGGATTGACCTCCCCTTGAGCGATTGCCACACGTGATGGCGGGGAAATCGTAAGGCTTTTTTCGCCTTTGGCGATAGCCGAATCGAGAAACCGTTCGCCGGAAAACGGCACAGTAATCTCTTTGCTTTTTCACAGGTTCTGAATTGATCACCGAACCTGGTGAAGCCGGAGCCGTCGGCGCCGCCTGCCACCGAGTCCTGCCGGGAACCGCACGTGGGGGACTGTATCGTTGCCGCGTGACCGGGCAGCCACCGAAGCTTTACATCTTTCCGCACGCCGGGGGATCGGCCGAGTTTTACGTTCCCTTCGCCAAAGCCTTTGCCAGCGATATCAAACGCGTCGCCGTTCGGTATCCCGGGCGCGGTGGTAATCACGATCTGGGGTCATTCACCACCATTGGTGATCTGGCCGACAAGGTTTGCCAGATGATCAAGCCGCCGGAAGACGCCGACGAGAAGATCGCTTTCTTCGGTCACAGCATGGGCGGCCTGCTGGCGTTCGAGGTCGCGCGTCGATTCGAGCAGGCGGGCAGCCCGATTGCCGCGCTGTTCGTCTCGGCCGTCGCCGCACCGGGCCACGTCGGCTACGAGCACATCCCCGAGTCGGACCGCGGACTGCTCGACGCGGTGAGCGAGATGACGGGCGTCAATCCCGAGTTCTTGGAGAACGAGGAATTCGCGGCCAGCATCCTGCCGACGCTGCGGGGCCTCAAGGCGATCTCCAAATACGACTGCCCGCCGGGTGAGAAGTTGTCCTGCCCGATCTCGGCGTTCTTGGGCGACGACGACGAAGTGGCGACCCCCGAGAAGGTCGGACCGTGGGCGGAACGCACAACATCTGAGTTCACTATGAAAGTTTTTCCCGGCCATCATTTTTATCTGACCGACCACATCGCCGAGTTGGTAAGCGAGATCGAGCCGAAGATCTTGGCCTCTTGTAGAGGTTGAGCTAGTCAGTATATTTAAATCGATTGTCGTCAATAATTCGCCGACGTAATGCGATATTCGAAACGGCGGCGTTCTTTATAGCGCAAGCGTAAAATAGCTGACAAATCGGATGCAATAACCGGTAAATTGGACGAAACGGCTACTTTGCCTCGGTTGCGCCCTATCCGAACGCGTCCGCCGTCGCCGTCAGCTGCGCGGATCGGCTGAGAAAGTGAATAACGACCACATCACGGCGTCGGCGCGGCGAAACCCAGCAAACCCCCTCTTCGGCGGAGGTTTCACAGGCGGCCCAGCCGCCCCAAGGGCTGTGTCGTGCGCCTCGAGGGCCGCTGCGGCCGCAGTCGACCGCCGGCTGGACCTCGCAGCAGCGTCGCCACCACGCAAAAGCGTCCGCAAAGCGATTAGGTATTCGGAATTGTGCGATTTAACTGACCGTCCGGTAAGGTGAGGCCGTCGCCACCGGGGAGTGGACACCTCCGGAAGCGACCCACATAGCAAACCTATAGTCCCAGCAATGACGCTGGCGGGAACGGGCCTTGCGTTTGGCGCGCGTATTACATTCTTGGGTTTTTGGTCCGAGAAGTACGCGGCCCCTGTTAATCTCCTGCATCACAAGCGCCCGTCTAGTTGTTGTCCGGGGCTCTAGATCTTTAAGGGGTGGTGTCCCGATGGCAGTTACGGAAGCCTCTATTGCGGCGGTGCTGCGGGAATGGGCCCGGCAGCAACCGGATGCGCCGGCCTACACGTACATCGATTACGACGTCGATCCGGCCGGCTACCGCCAGACCCTCACGTGGTCTGAGCTCTACGGCCGCGTGCAGGCGCTGGCCGCGGAGATCTCCACTGTCGGCGCACCGGGAGACCGTGCCGCCATCCTCGCGCCGCAGGGCCTGGAGTACGTCGTCGCCTTCTACGGAGCACTGGAAGCCGGGCTGGTTGCGGTACCGCTACCCGTCCCGCAGTTCGGCGCCCACGACGAGCGGGCCTCGGCAGCGCTGCAGGACTGCGCTCCCACCGTCCTGCTGACCACCTCGACGGTCGTCGACGATGTCGTCGGCCACGCCCGTTCGCTGCCCGGCAAGGCCCCGGCGCTGATCGAAGTCGACAGCCTCGACCTCGACGCGATGCCGGACTTCCAGGCCCCGCCCGCGCCGCGGACCAAGAACGCGCGTGCTGCAGTACACCTCCGGCTCGACCCGTTCGCCGGCAGCCGTCGTGGTCACCCACAAGAACATCCTGGCCAACTGCCAGCAGGTGCGAGACGACTACTTCGAGGCCGAGGGCGCGATCCCGCCGTCGGACACCACGCTGGTGTCCTGGCTGCCCGTCTACCACGACATGGGCCTGCTGCTGGGCATCACCGGCGCGCTCACCATGGGTCTGCACTCGGTGCTGATGAGCCCGATGGCGTTCCTGCAGCGTCCCGCGCGGTGGGTCCAGGAGATGGCCAACAACACCCGCGTCTTCACCGCGGTGCCGAACTTCGCGTTCGAGCTGGCCGCGCGACGGACCACCGACGAGGACATGGCCGGGCTCGACCTGTCCGGCGTGCACACCATCCTGTCCGGCAGCGAGCGCGTTCACGCGGCCACCATCCGGCGCTTCATCGACCGCTTCTCGAAGTTCGGCTTCCCGGCCAGCTCGCTGAAGCCGTCGTACGGCCTGGCCGAGGCGATGGTCTACGTGAACTCCTCCGGCCCCGGCCGGCCTCCGACCGTCGCCACCTTCGACTACGAGAAGCTGTCCGCCGGCCACGCCGAGGCCTGCGACAACCAGACCGGAGTCGAACTGGTCAGCGTCGGCGTCCCGCGCGCGTCGACGATCCGCATCGTCGACCCGGAGACCCGCGTCGAGAACCCGGCCGGCATGGTCGGTGAAATCTGGCTGCACGGCGACAACATCGCCGCCGGTTACTGGCGCAAGCCGCAGCAGACCCAGAAGACCTTCGGTGGTCAGCTGGTCGACCCGTCGAGCGGTACTCCGCTGGGCCCGTGGCTGCGCACCGGTGACCTCGGCACCATCTACGACGGCGAGCTGTACATCATCGGCCGGATCAAGGACCTGCTGATCGTCGACGGGCGTAACCACTACCCCGACGACATCGAGGCCACCACCCAGGAGATCAGCGGCGGCCGGGTCGCGGCGATCTCCATCGAGGACGGTCGCAGCGAGCGCCTGATCGTGATCGCCGAGATGAAGGACAAGGGCAACTCGCAGGAGATGCAGGACCGTCTCCGCGATGTGAGAGCGCAAGTCACGTCTGCCATTTCGAAGTCGCACGGGCTGCGGGTGGCCGACCTGGTACTGGTTCCGCCGGGGTCGATTCCGATCACCACCAGCGGGAAGATCCGCCGTTCGTCGTGTGTTGAGGTCTACCAACAGGACGACTTCAGCCGTTTGGATTCCACCGCTTAGTGGGGTCCAGACGGCTTTACACCGCAGCGGGAGTAAAGCCAGTGTCTTCTGACGATTTCTTGATGCCCGCTGTGCAGGGGGGGTGCGTTCGGCAACAGCCGAGTGGCGGTAACATCAGTCACTTCGGCTGGGTAGAACGTTGTGGGCGCGACGAGGCGAACCGACTGGACACGCCCGGATGACATCGGTGGGCGAGGCGGCGTCTCTCGCACACGGTGTAGGACAACAACAACTTTCCGACAGACCGGGGGGAGCGCGATGACTGCTGCACCGTCGGACCGTCGGGCCATCATCACCGAGGCGCTGCGCAAGATCGACGACCTGACAGCGCGGCTGGAAATCGCCGAAAAAGGTGACACCGAGCCGATCGCGGTAGTGGGGATCGGTTGCCGGCTTCCCGGTGGAGCAGACACTCCCGACCAGTTCTGGCAGATGCTGCAGGACGGCGAGAGCGGCATCGTCGGAGTTCCGGCCGAGCGCTGGGACGCCGACGCCTTCTTCGCCGAAGACCACTCCATCCCCGGCACGATCGTCAGCAAGCAGGGTGGATTCCTCACCTCCTGGCGTCCGGACGAGTTCGACGCCGAGTTCTTCGGGATCTCGCCGCGCGAGGCCGCGGCGATGGATCCGCAACAGCGGCTGTTGCTCGAAGTCACTTGGGAGGCACTGGAAAACGCGGGCATCACCGCGCCCGAGATCCGCGGCACCCAGACCTCGGTGTTCGTCGGGATGACCACCTACGACTACACCCTGACCCTGGCCGGACGGCTGCCACCGGAAGAGGTCGACCCGCACGTCCCGTTCGGCAACGCGGCGAACTTCGCTGCCGGACGCTTGTCCTACTTCCTGGGTGCGCACGGCCCCGCGGTCGTGCTCGACACCGCCTGCTCGTCGTCGCTGGTCACCGTCCACTTGGCCTGTCAGAGCCTGCGCCGGCGGGAGAGCGACCAGGCGCTGGTGGCCGGAGTCAACCTGATGCTGAGCCCGGAGAACAGCGTCGCCACCTCGCGGTGGGGGATGCTGGCTCCCGACGGCCGCTGCAAGACTTTCGACGCCAGCGCCGACGGCTACGTGCGCAGCGAGGGCTGCGGCGTCGTGGTGCTCAAACGGCTGAGTGATGCTGTGCGCGACGGTGATTCGGTGTTGGCGGTGGTGCGCGGGTCGGCGGTCAACCAGGACGGGCCCAGCAGCGGCCAGACCGTGCCCAGTGGGCCCGCCCAGCAGGCGGTGCTGCGGTCGGCGCTGGCCGCGGCGCGACTGGAGCCCTCGGACATCGACTACATCGAGGCCCACGGCACCGGCACCGCGCTGGGCGATCCGATCGAATTAGGCGCGCTGCACCAGGTTTTCGGCGAACGCAGCGGCTCGGCGCCGCTGGTGCTGGGGTCGGTCAAGACCAACCTCGGCCACTTGGAGTCGGCCGCCGGCATCGCCGGTTTCATCAAGACCGTGCTCACCGTGCAGCACGGCTACATTCCGCGGCATCTGCACTTCACCGAGTTGACGCCCAACGCGGTCGAGGGAGCGTCGAAGTTCACCATCGCCGCCGACGGCATGGACTGGCCCGCGGTCGGGCGTGCGCGCCGCGCCGGGGTGTCGTCCTTCGGCGTCAGCGGCACCAACGCCCACGTGGTCATCGAGCAGGCGCCGGCAGCCGAACCTGTTGCGCCGCAACCAGAACCGGTGATCACCACGCTGGTGGTCTCGGGCAAGACTCCCGGCGCGCATCGCCTCGACGGCCGCGACGCTGGCCGACTGGATGATCGGCGCGGGCGCCGCGGTGCCGTTGGCCGATGTCGCCCACACGCTCAACCACCACCGCACCCAGCACAAGAGCTTTCGCGACGCTGGTCGCGCGCGATCGCGCCCATGCCGTCGCCGGCCTGCAGGCGCTGGCGGCCGGCCAGTCCGCGATCGGGCTCGTCGGGCCGCACGAGGGATTGTGCAAGCCCGGAACGGTTTTCGTGTATTCGGGGCAGGGCTCGCAGTGGGCCGGCATGGGCCGGCAGCTGCTGGCCGACGAGCCGGCGTTCGCCGCGGCGGTCGAGGAGTTGGAGCCGCTGTTCCTCGAGCACATGCGGTTCTCGCTGCACCAGGTGCTGACCGAGGGCCAGCGGGTGGCCGGCGACGCGCGCGTCCAGCCGGTGCTGATGGGCCTGCAGTTGGCGTTGACCGCGTTGTGGCGCTCCTACGGCGTGGAACCCGATGCGGTGATCGGACATTCGATGGGTGAGGTGACCGCGGCCGTGGTCGCCGGGGCGCTCACCCCCGACGAAGGTCTGCGCGTCATCGGGACCCGGTCCCGGCTGATGGCGCGGCTGGCCGGCCAGGGCGCGGTGGGTCTGCTGGAGATGGACGCCGAGGCGGCCGAGCAGCTGCTCGCCGACTACCCCGAGGTGAGCGTGGCCGGATTCCTGTCGCCGCGGCAGACCGTGATCGCCGGTTCGGTGGCACAGGTCGACGCGGCGATCGTCGCGGTCAGCGAGCAGGAGCGTTTCGCGCGGCGGGTGAACATGGAAGTCGCCTCGCACACCGCGCTGATGGATCCGATCCTTCCCGAATTGCGTTCGGCGCTGGCCGATTTGACGCCCAAGGCGCCGACGATTCCGTTCATCTCCACGGTCGCCGACCCGGCCACCACGCCGACCCTGGGCGCCGACTACTGGGTCGACAACGTGCGTCAGCCGGTGCGGCTGCACCAGGCCATCACCGCCGCCTCCGCGCAGCACGCCACTTTCGTCGAGATCAGCCCGCATCCCACGCTGACCCACGCCATCACCGAGACGCTGGAGTCGGTGCACCACCACAGCGTCGGGACGTTGTCGCGCAAGGGCGATGACACGGTGAGCTTCCACACCAACCTCAACAGCACGCACGTGCATGCGTCCGCCGACGCTGCCGCATCCGCCCGAGCCGCACCCGGTGCTGCCGAGCGCGCCGTGGCACCACACCCGGCACTGGATCAGCGCTGAGGAATTCGTGAAGACCGCCGAGTCGGCGCCGCAACGCGGCACCCTGCTCGGCCAGCACATCCCGGTCGCGGCGACACCGCCGACGCACCTGTGGCAGGCGCGCCTGACGTCGGCCACCAAGCCCTACCCGGGCGCGCACCACAACAACGGCGTCGAGATCATCCCGATATCGGTTCTGCTGCAGACACTTTCGACGGCCGCTGCCGAATACGACGCATCGGCGCTGTCCGACATCCGGTTCGAGTACCCGATCGTCGTCGGCGAGCCGCGGGTCATCCAGGTGGTCGCCGACGGCGGTTCTGTCACGGTGTCGTCGAGTGCCTCGGGATCGAATTCCAAAGGCGCCGCGCCACATTGGATCCGGCACGCCAGCGCGCGCATGGCCCGCGACGCGGACGTGTCGTCGGCCGGCCTGGCAGAGGCGGTAGCCGCCCCGGGCGCGGCCGACGCCGAGTTCTCCGACGAGTCGGTGACCTCGCTGTGGCAGACCTGGGGCAGTGCAGGCCGTCCGTTCGGATGGTCGATCGGCTCGTGTCAGTCGAAGGCCGGCGAACTGCGCGCCGACGTCGAGCTGACCCAGGCCGCGGCAGTTGCGTTGCTGGACGCCGCTATTCACATCGCCCGACTGCTGGACAGTGACAACCCGCGGCTGATGGTTCCGGCCGCGGTCGCCGGCGTCCGGTTCGACGGCGAACTCGCCGACCCGAGCGGCCGCGTCGAGGTGCGCCGTCGCGGCGGCGGCGACGAGGAGCTCGTCGTCGACATCACCGCTGACCGCATCCGACGGCAGCCCCTGCGTCGAGCTGCGCGGCCTGCGTTACGCGGCGGTGGACTCCAGCGCGGCCGCCGGCCGTCACGACGATCCCGCCGCGATGGTGCACGCCATCGACTGGCAGCCGTTCACCGCCGACGAGAGCCACGATGGCCATGCCGTCGGCGGCTCGAGCACCATTGCGGTGTTGGGCGACAACGACATTGCCGGTGGGCTGCGCGACGGGCTGGCTCAGGACGGCTACTCGCCGGCCGCGGTCGCCGACGCGCGCTACGTGCTCTACGTCGCCGAATCCCGTTCCGGTGAAAGCGATGTCGACGGCGCCGTGCGGATGTCGATGGAGCTGGTGGAGCTGGTCCGCGGGCTGGCCGAGCGCGACGAGAGCCACCCGGCCACGCTGTGGATCGTCACCCGCGGCGTGCGCGAAGGCAGTTCCGACGCCGCGGTCGCGCAGAGCCCGCTGTGGGGGACCGCCGGTGTCATCCGGGCCGAGCAGCCGCAGCTGTGGGGCGGTCTGATCGACCTGCCGGACGGCGCGGCGATCGGCCCGCTGGTGCCGGCACTGGCCCCGATGCTGCGGACCCCGGCCAAGTCGATCCTGGCGCTGCGCGACGGCGAGTTCCTGGCACCGGGCCTGGCGCCGCTGTCCGGCGAGCCGGTGCGCGAGCCGCTGCGGTGCCGCCCCGACGCCGCCTACCTGATCACCGGTGGCCTGGGCGCGCTTGGTCTGCTGACGGCCGGCTGGCTCGCCGACCGCGGAGCCCGTCGGGTGATCCTGGCCGGCCGCACCGCGCTGCCGCCCCGCCGCGACTGGGACAGCGACAGCAACGACGCCGCCACCGCGGCGAAGATCAACGCCGTGCGCGCGCTGGAGGCGCGTGGTGTGGTCGTCGAAGCCGTAGCGCTCGACATCGGTTCGCCCGAGGCGATGCAGGCCCTGCTGGCCAAGCGCGACGACGAGGGAGCCGTGCCGATCCGCGGCGTCGTCCACGGCGCCGGCGTCACCGACGCCGAGCTGTTCACCGAGTTGGAGGAAAGCCGGCTGCGGCGCACGGTCTGGCCGAAGATCGCCGGCGCGCAGGTGCTGCACCAGGCCTTCCCGCCGGGCAGCCTCGACTTCATGTTCCTGACGGCCGCGGCCGGCGCGGTCTTCGGCGTCCCGGGCCAGGGTGCCTACGCGGCGGCCAACGCCTACCTCGACGGCTTGGCCCAGGCACGTCACCGGCAGGGCTGCCACACGGTCAGCCAGGACTGGGTGGCCTGGCACGGACTCGGCTTCGGCGCCGAAGCGCAGATCGCGCTGCAGGAACTCGAGCGTCTCGGGTCACGCGCCATCACCGCCGAGGAAGCCTTCGCCGCCTGGGACCACCTCGCCCGCTACGACGTCGCGCAGGCCGTCATGGCCCCGATGCCGTCCATCGGACGCGTCACCGGGCCGCCGAACCGCAGACGGCGACTCCGGCCTGGTCAGAGATGCCGGCCGAGGACGTCCGCCGGGAACTGCAGACCGGGCTGCGGGCCATCCTGGCCCGCGAGCTGCAGCTGGCCGAGGCCGACCTCGACCTGGACCGGCCGTTCGCCGAGTACGGGCTGAACTCGGTGATGGCGATGTCAGTGCGCCGCGACACCGAATTGTTCGTCGGGATCGAGCTATCCGCGACCATGCTGTTCAACTATCCGACTATCGTTGCGCTCGCGGAACACCTTGCGAAAAAGGTGTCGCCGCAGCCGGAATCCGACAGCGAACTCGACATTTTGGGCGATTCTGACGGCGGCGTGTTGAGTGAGCTGTTCGACAGCGTGGAGTCGGCACCGGCTGGCAGCGAAAGGGGCATCTGATGACGTCCTCGTATGACGAGGAAGCGCTACGGCACTGGCTGGCCGATTATTTGGTGACCACCGTCGGTTGCAGCCCCTACGACATCGACTTCGACGCCCCGATGAGCGATCTGGGCCTGGGGTCGCGCGACGCGGTGGTGCTCTCCGGTGAGCTGTCCGAACTGCTCGGCCGCAAAGTCTCGCCCGTCGAGTTCTGGCAGCACCCGACGATCGCCGACCTGGCCCGCTTTCTGACCGGCACGGAGGCACTGGCCGACGAGGCCGAGGTCGAGGTCGACCGCAGTCACCTCGACGAGCCGGTCGCGGTGATCGGTCTGGGCTGTCGGCTGCCCGGCGGCATCTCCGGACCGGACGAGTACTGGCAGTTCATCTGCGAGGGCCGCAACGCGGTCACCGAGGTGCCGGCCGAACGCTGGGCGCCGTTCGACGACGGCACCCCCGAAGTCGCGGCCGCGCTGGCGCACACCACCCGCTTCGGCGGCTACATGGACAACCTCGACGCTTTCGACGCCGAGTTCTTCGACATCTCCAGTCGCGAGGCCGCCAAGATGGACCCGCAGCAGCGCATGCTGCTCGAAGTCGCTTGGGAGGCACTGGAACACGCGGGTATCCCGCCGAGCTCGCTGCGCCGCACGCAGACCGGGGTGTTCGCCGGTGCGTGCTACACCGACTACGGCTACGTCGCGGGCATGGACCTGACCGGCGTCGACGCGTGGACCAATTCCGGTGGCGCACTGAGCATCATCGCCAACCGGCTGTCGTACTTCATGGATTTCCGCGGACCCTCGGTCACCGTCGACACCGCGTGCTCGTCGTCGATCGTGGCCCTGCACCTGGCCTGCCAGAGCCTGCGCATCGGGGACTCCGACGTGGCGCTGGCCGCCGGGGTGAACCTGATGCTGGCGCCGTCGGTGGTTCGTGCCTTCGACCAGACCGGCGCGCTGTCGCCCACCGGCGCATGCCACGCGTTCGACGCCGACGCCGACGGGTTCATCCGCGGTGAGGGCTGCGGCGTTGTGGTGCTCAAGCGCCTGAACGACGCTGTGCGCGACGGTGATCGGGTGCTGGCGGTGGTGCGGGGCTCGGCGGTGAACCAGGACGGCCGGTCCAACGGCCTGCTGGCCCCCAACCCCGCCGCGCAGATGGCGGTGCTGCGCTCGGCCTACGCCAACGCGGGTCTGCAGCCGCAGGAAGTCGACTACGTCGAGGCGCACGGCACCGGCACGCCGCTCGGCGACCCGATCGAGGCGCGGGCGCTCGGCACGGTGCTGGGACGCGGCCGCGCCGAAGACGCGCCGCTGCTGATCGGTACCGCCAAGACCAACCTCGGCCACCTCGAGGCCGCCGCCGGCATGGCGGGTCTGATCAAGACCGTGCTCGCGGTGCACCAGGGCAGCATCCCGCCGAACCTGCACTTCCACAACCCCAACCCGCACATCCCCTTTGACCAGTTGCGCCTGAAAGTGGTTGCCGAGCAACAGGAATGGCCGAAGACCGGCCAGCCGCGCCGGGCCGGGGTGTCGTCGTTCGGCTTCGGTGGCACCAACGCGCACGCGGTGATCGAGCAGGCGCCGCCCGCCGTGCCGGTGATCCGCGAGGCCGACCCGGCCGTGACCACGCTGGTGGTGTCGGGCAAGTCGACCGAGCGGATCGCCTCGCAGGCCCGCTCGCTGGCGGACTGGCTGCAGGGTGCCGGTGCCGAGGTACGACTGCCCGACGTCGCCCACACGCTCAGCTACCACCGCGAGCGTCACGCCCACTTCGCCACCGTGTGCGTCCGCGACCGCGAGCAGGCGGTGGCCGGGTTGCAGGCGCTTGCCGAGGGCCGTACAGCCGACGGTGTGGTGGGCCCGCACGAAGGTCCGTGCAGCCCCGGCACGGTGTTCGTGTTCTCCGGCCAGGGTTCGCACTGGGCCGGAATGGGCCGGCAGCTGCTGGCCGACGAGCCGGTGTTCGCCGAGGCGATCGCCGAGCTGGACCCGGTTTTCGTTGAGCAGGTTGGCTTTTCGCTGCAGCAGATCATCGCCGATGGCGAGCCGATCAGCGGCGACGCGCAGGTCCAGCCGGTGCTGATGGGCCTGCAGTTGGCGCTGACCGAACTGTGGCGTTCCTACGGCGTGCACCCGGACGCGGTGATCGGCCATTCGATGGGCGAGGTCACCGCTGCGGTGGTGGCCGGGGCGCTGAGCGTGGTCGACGGGCTGCGGGTCATCGCGATCCGGTCGAAGCTGATGGGCACGCTCGCCGGCCAGGGCGCGGTGGCGCTGCTCAAGCTGGACCCCGAGGCAACCGAGGCGTTGATCGAGGGCTACGCGGGCGTTAGTGTCGCGGGCTACATTTCGCCGCGCGAGACGGTGATCGCCGGGCCGGTGGTCCCGGTCGACGAGGTAGTGGCCGCGGTCAGCGCGCAGAACAAGTTCGCCCGCCGGGTCAACATGGAGGTGGCGTCGCACACCGCGTTCATGGACCCGATCCTGGGCGAATTGCGCACGGCGCTGGCGGATCTGACGCCTGAGATCCCGACCATCCCGTTCTACTCGACCGTGATGGAGGGTTTCGCGTCGCCGATGCTCGACGCCGACTACTGGGTGGCCAACGTGCGCCAGCCCGCGTTGCTCAGCCAGGCCGTGGCCGCAGCCGCGGAAGAACACGGAACCTTCATCGAGATCAGCGCGCACCCGATCCTGACCCACGCCGTCGCTGACACGGTGGATCGCAGGCAGCCACCACCACAGCGTCGGGACGCTGTGGCGCGACGGCGATGACGCGGTCCGGTTCCACACCAACCTGAACGCCGTCCACACCAGCCACCCGCCGCAGACCCCGCACCCGGTGGAGCCGCACCCGCTGCTGCCGACCACGCCGTGGCACCACAGCCGGTTCTGGGTGAACCCGCGTCCGATCACGCCGATGAGAACCGTTGCCGCCGTTACCAGTCCGGGCACGCACTCCGACGGGCCGATCCCGCCGCAGTGGTATCTAGACCTGGCGTGGCCGGTTCGGGAACTGTCCGGGACAGAACGACCGACGACGACAGCAGCTCGTGGCTGGTCGATCACCGACTCCGGGCTGGGCGACGAGATCGGCCGTGTACTCGGCGACGAGTCCACCGCAACCGTCGAGCCGACGTCGTTGCTGGCCGAGGGAGCCCAGCCGTCGGCGATCGCCGATGCGCTGGCCGGGGTGACGCACGTGCTCTACGCGCCGCAGGTCACCGGCGGCCAGTTCGATTTCGAAGCCGGCTATGAACTGTTCAACGCCGCCCGCCGGCTCACCGCGGCCATCGCCGAAATACCGGTGGCGCCAAAGCTTTTCCTGCTGACGCGTAACGCCCAGCCGGTCAGCGACGGCGACCGTGCCATCGCGTCGCAGGCGGTGCTGTGGGGCCTGGGCCGCACCCTGGCGCTGGAGCACCCCGAATTCTGGGGCCGCGTGATCGATGTCGACGAGTCGGTGCCCGATGCCCTGGCCGCCGGTTACGTGGTGGACGAGGCTGCGGCCGACGACGACGAGGACCAGGTCGTCTACCGCGCCGGTCTGCGTCGGGTCCCGCGCCTGCAGCAGGCCTTCCCGCCGTCGACCGCCCCGGCCGAATTGTCCTCCGAGCGCAGCTATCTGGTCATCGGCGCGACCGGAAACATCGGTCCGCACCTGATCCGGCAACTGGCCGACTCGGGTGCGGGCACCGTCGTCGCGGTGTCGCGTAACCCCGGTTCACGCCTCGACGATCTCGCTGCCGGCCTGGCGTCATCGGGCACCACGCTGGTGACGGCCGCCGCCGACGCAGCGGACGAATCCGCGATGAGCGCGCTGTTCGACCGCTTCGGCGCGGACCTGCCGCCGCTGGCCGGAATTTACGTGGCGGCATTCGCCGGTGGGCCGATCACACTGCTGGACATGACCGAAGACGACGTCACCGCGATGTTCCGGCCCAAGCTGGACGTGGTGGCGCTGCTGCACCGGCTTTCGTTGCGGCACAAGGTCGAGCAGTTCGTGCTGTTCTCGTCGATCTCCGGGCTGACCGGGTCTCGATGGCTGGCGCACTACACCGCAACCACCACCTTCCTGGACACCTTCGCACTGGCCCGCCGGGCCGCCGGACTTCCGGCCACCGCGATCAACTGGGGACTGTGGAAGTCGTTGTCCGACGGGCAATCCGAAGAGGAGCGTCAGGTCACCCTGGCCTCCGGTCTGGAGCCGATGGCCGACGACGTCGCGATCCAGGCGCTGCCGCTGCTCACCGGTCCGGGTGCCGCGTCACGACCGACCGTCGTCGCCGCGGACTGGCCGCTGCTGGCCGCCGCGTACCGGACCCGGGCGGCGCTGCGGATCGTGGACGACCTGCTGGTCACCGAAACCGCCGGTGACGACAGCTCGGCCGCACGCAGCACCGAGTTTCGGGATGCGTTGCGCGAGGCCGACCCAGCGCGACGCCGCGGCATCCTGGTCGATCACGTCACCGCGCAGGTGGTCGGGGCGATGGGATTGGCCTCGGCGCAGCTGCTCGATCCGACCGCGGGATTCTTCCAGTCCGGCATGGACTCGCTGATGAGTGTGACGCTGCAGCGCGCCCTTTCGGACAGCCTGGGCGAGACACTGCCCGCGTCGGTGGTGTTCGACTATCCGACTGTCGAGGCGTTGTCGGACTACCTGGCCACCCTCCTTCCCGAGGTGGCAGAGGCCGCCGAGGACGACGCGCGCGGACGACTACGACGATTTCAGCGACGACGAACTTCTCAAAGAGCTGTCAGAAAGGCTGGGCTGAGCACCGATGACTGCACCGCCAGATCGTCGGGCGATCATCACCGAGGCGCTCCGCAAGATCGATGACCTGACGGCTCGACTGGAGATCGCCGAAAAGGCTGATCTCGAACCGATTGCCGTGGTGGGCATGGCCTGCCGGCTACCCGGCGGCGTGAGCAACCCGGGTGACTACTGGGAGCTGCTGCGCGACGGCGCCAGCGGCGTGATCCGGGTCCCCGAGGACCGCTGGGACGCCGACGCCTACTTCTCCGAGGACCACACCCGTCCGGGCACGATCTGCAACCGGGAGGGCGGCTTCCTCACCTCCTGGAAGCCCGACCAGTTCGACGCCGAGTTCTTCGGGATCTCCCCGCGTGAAGCGGTGGCGATGGATCCCCAGCAGCGGCTGCTTCTCGAAGTCGCTTGGGAGGCACTGGAAAACGCCGGTGTCACCCCGAAGGCCGTTCGCAACAGCCAGACCGGCATCTATGTGGGTCTGACCACCAGCGACTACTACTGGCTGTCCACCGACGGCGTCGCGCGCCCGGAAGACTTCGACCCGTACCTGCCGTTCGGCAACGCGTCGAACTTCGCCGCGGGCCGGCTGTCGTATTTCCTTGGCGCGCATGGCCCTGCGGTGGTACTCGACACTGCATGCTCGTCCTCGCTCGTCGCCATCCACCTGGCCTGCCAGAGCCTGCGCCGGCGCGAAACGGATCAGGCGCTGGCCGCCGGCACCAACTTGATCCTGACGCCGGAGAACAGCGTCGCCTGCTCGCGGTGGGGCATGCTGGCTCCGGACGGCCAGTGCAAGACATTCGACGCGAACGCCAACGGCTATGTGCGCAGCGAGGGTTGCGGCGTGATCGTGCTCAAGCGGCTCAGTGATGCTGTGCGCGACGGGGATACGGTGCTGGCTCTGGTCCGTGGCTCGGCCGTGAACCAGGACGGCCCGAGCAGTGGTCAGACGGTGCCCAGCGGGCCAGCGCAGCAGGCCGTGCTGCGCGCGGCGCTGGCGTCGGCCCGGTTGGAGCCGTCGGAGATCGACTACATCGAGGCGCACGGGACCGGCACCGCACTGGGTGACCCGATCGAACTCGACGCGCTGAGCGCCGTTTTCGGCCAGCGCGACGATTCGGCGCCGCTGGTGCTGGGATCGGTCAAGACCAACCTCGGTCACCTGGAGAACTCCGCGGGCATCGCCGGCTTCATCAAGACGGTGCTCAGCATGAACCACGGCTACATCCCGCCGCACCTGCACTTCACCGGGCTGACCCCGAATGCCGGTGCCGGTGCGTCGAAGTTCACCATCGCCGCCGACGGCATGCCGTGGCCGAAGGTGAGCCGGCCGCGCCGCGCGGGCGTGTCGTCGTTCGGCGTCAGCGGGACCAACGCGCACGTGGTGATCGAGCAGGCGCCGGTCACGGAATCGGTTACCGCGCAGCCGGAGCCGGCGATCAGCACACTGGTCATCTCCGGCAAGACCCCGGCGCGCATCGCGCCGATCGCCGAAATGCTGGCCGACTGGATGTCGGGTGCGGGCGCTGAGGTGCCGCTGGCCGACGTCGCGCACACCGTCAACAACTACCGCGGCCGTTACCGCAGCTTCGCCGCCGTCGCGGCGCGCGACCGCGAGCAGGCCGTCGCCGGGCTGCGGGCGCTGGCCGCCGGTGAGCCCGCGACCGGCGTCGTCGAGCCCACCGAGATACCGCATGGTTCGGGCACGGTGTTTTTGTATTCGGGTCAGGGTTCGCAGTGGGCGGGGATGGGTCGGCAGTTGTTGGCTGATGAGCCGGCGTTTGCTGCGGCGGTGGCTGAGTTGGAGCCTGATTTTGTTGCGCAGGTGGGTTTTTCGCTGCGTGATGTGTTGTTGGCCGGTGAGCCGGTGGTGGGTATTGAGCGTATTCAGCCGGTGTTGGTGGGTATGCAGTTGGCGTTGACGGCGTTGTGGCGCTCCTATGGGGTTGAGCCTGATGCGGTGATCGGTCATTCGATGGGTGAGGTGACTGCGGCGGTGGTGTCGGGTGCGTTGAGCCCGGCTGATGGTTTGAAAGTGATTGCCACCCGGTCGAGGTTGATGTCGCGGCTGTCGGGTCAGGGTGCGATGGCGTTGTTGGAGTTGGGTGCTGGCGAGGCGGAGAAGCTGGTTGGGCAGTATCCGGATGTGACGGTGGCGGTGTATGCCGCTCCGGCGCAGACGGTGATCGCGGGTCCGCCTGAGCAGGTGGATGCGGTGATCGCGGTGGTGGATGCGCAGGGCAAGTTGGCGCGTCGGGTGGAGGTGGATGTGGCCTCGCATCATCCGACGGTTGATCCGATCCTGGGTGAGCTCAAGGATGCGTTGGCTGATCTGAAGCCGTCGACGCCCAAGATTGCGTTGATCAGCACGGTGGGTCATGCCGACGGTGCTCCCAAGTTTGATGCCGACTATTGGGTGGTGAATCTGCGTAACCCGGTGCGGTTCAGCCAGGCCGTCGCCACCGCTGCCGAAACCCACACCACGTTCGTCGAAATCAGCCCCCACCCACTGCTGACCCACGGCATCGGCGAGACGCTGGCCTCGGTGTCGTCGCGCGACCAGTTCGCCGTCACCGCGGCGATGAAGCGTGGCGACGACGAAACCCTCTCTGTCCATGAGCAACTCGCCACCATCGGGGTGGCCGGTAGTCACCCCGAGGGCCGTCGCCGGGTCGAGATTCCGGCCACACCGTGGCTGCACGGCAGCTACTGGGTCGAGAAGAAGCCCGCCGGCCAGCGGCTCACCGATGTCCACCCGTTGCTGGGCGCGCACGTCGAACTGCCGTCCGGCCACGAGCATGTCTGGCAGACCGACATCGGTGTAGCGACGCTGCCGTGGCTGGCCGACCACACTATCGGTGGTCAGGCCGTGGTCCCGGCCGCCGGCTTCGCCGAGATGGCGCTGGCCGCCGCCGCCCAGGTGCTCGGCGACGGGGTACAGCTCAGTGCACTCGCTGTCGAGCGACCGCTGATCCTGGACGCCCAGACCCGCGTCACCACACAGCTTTCGCTGGGCGACGAAGTGAATCGTGTTGAGATTCAAGCCCGCTCGGCCGGTGGCAACTGGACCCGCCACGCGGTGGCCGACGTCGACGTGACCCAGCAGAGCGAGCCGGCCGAGAGGCCGGCCGGGCCGGGCGTCGAGATCGCGCTGCCGGACGAGGTGGCCGATCACCCCGAATACCGCATCCATCCGGTGCTGCTCGACGCGGCATTGCAGCAACTGGCCGCCGAGATCGCTTCCGAAGCCGAAGACGTTTCCTACCAAGCGGTTTCGGTGGAGACGATCCGGGTGTTCGGCCCGATCCACGGCCGGGTCCGCAGCCACGCCGAGCTGACCGAGCACGGCCACCGCGGCCATGTCGTACTGACCGACCCCGACGGCGCCGTGCTCGCGGAGCTGACCGGTGTCGAGCTCAAGCCGGTCGACCTGGCCAGCGTGCCGCTGTCGTTGGAGCAGAAGATCTTCGACGCCGCCTGGGTGCAGAGCCCGGCGGTGCACGGCAACGCCGTGCCCGACGGCACTTGGGTGGTGCTGGCCGAAACTGACCCGACGCCGAGACAGCCGCGCTCGCAGCCGAAGTCACGGCGGCGTTGAGCTCGCCGGCCCGTCGCGTGGTCAGCGCCACACTCACCGGCGACTCCCGGGTGGCCGAGACGTTCGCCGCGACCGCGGCCGACCCGCAGTTCCCGCCGGTCGGCATCGTCGTGCTGCTGGCCAAGCGCCCGTTCGACGGCGTCGACACCGACGCCGCCTTGGCGCGTGCCCACGACTTGGTAGTGGACATCTCGGCGGCGGCGCACTTGGCCGTCGACGGCTGGAAGAGTGGCAAAGCGACCTCGCCGCGGCTGTGGCTGGTCACCCGCGACGGGCTGTCGGTTCACCACGACGAGCCCGGCGATCCGGCGATCGGCGCGCTCAAGGGACTCATCCGCAACTGGCGGTTCCCCGGCGAGGCGGCCCGCGTGCTGGCCGGCGAACCGGATCTCGACGCCACCCTGCTCGATCTCTCGGGCGCGGCCGATCAGAAAGAGCTCGTCGCCGCGCTGACCGGCGAACTTTCCGCGTCGACCGGCGACGACGTCGTCGCCCTGCGCGAAGACGGCCGCTACGTGGAACGGCTGGTGCGCGCCACCCTGGACGGCGGCCGGCACGACGCGGTTGTCCGCGCCGACGGCTCCTACATCATCACCGGTGGTCTGGGCGGTCTGGGCACCGTGGTGACCCGCTGGCTGGTCGAGCGCGGCGCGGGCCGGATCGTGCTCAACGGCCGCAGCGAACCCTCCGACGCGCAGCGCGAGTACATGGCCGGCCTGGGTGAGGGCACCGAAGTGGTCTTCGTGGCCGGTGACATTGCCGAAGCCGGGCGTGGCGGAGCGGTTGGTGGCCGCAGCCGAGGAGACCGGACGGCCGCTGCGCGGCCTGGTGCACGGCGCCGGCGTCACCGGCGACGGCCTGGTGACCGCTCTGACCCGAGACGGCCTGGAACGGGTCTGGGCGCCCAAGGTCGCCGGCGCGCTGCGACTGAACGCGGCGACCGCCGACCGGGAAATGGACTGGTGGGTGGGCTTCTCGTCGATGGCCACCCTGCTGGGGCTGCCGGGGCAGCTGGCCTACGCGACCGGTAACGCCTGGCTCGACGCGCTGATGACGTGGCGACGCGCATCCGGGCGGCCCGCCACCGCGATCAACTGGGGACAGTGGTCCGACGTCGGCATGAGCAGCAAGCTGACCTACAGCGTGCTCGACCCGATCACGCCCGACGAAGGCATCGAGGCGCTGCAGACCCTGGTCGGCGGCCCGCTCAACCGGGTCGGTGTCGGACGGCTCCGGCTGGACCGGGCGGTCGCGGCAACCCCGGAGTTCCGCGAACTCGACTACTTCGACCGGATCGCCTCGGAATTCGAGGCCGCGGTTGTCGAGCACCAAGCCGTCGGCGAGGACGCGGTCGCCGCGGTAGCCGAAGCCCCGGACTGGTCCGCGTTGTCGACCGAGGACCGGCTCAGCGAACTGCAGACCAGGCTGCAAGCCATCCTGGGCCGCGAACTGAGGATGTCGCCGTCGGCGATCAGCCTCGACGCGCCGTTCCCCGAGCTGGGCCTGGACTCGATGATGGCGATGACGGTCCTCAAGGAGACCAAGAAGCTGGTCGGACTGGACGTGTCGGCGAATATGTTGTTCAACCACCCGACCATCTCGTCGTTGGCGACCTACGTGGCCGGTCTGCTTGCGCCTCCGGACGCGCCGGAGGAAGATTCCGTCGGTTCAGCGGCCGAACCGGAGCGCAGCGTGTTGGATGAGCTTGTTCGACAGCGTGGAGTCGGCTTCGGCGGGCAGTGAGAGCGGTATCTTCTGATGGCGACGATTTACGACAGAGTTTCGGCGATGTCCGGCGAGAAGCGGGACGAGCTGACGCAGCGGTTCGACAAGGCGTCGCAGATCGCGGCCGCTGAGCCGATTGCGGTCGTGGGTATGGGGTGCCGTTTCCCCGGCGGCGCGGACGGCCCCGAGGGCTACTGGAATTTCCTGGCCAACGGCGGCGACGGGATCAGTGAGATCCCGCCGGACCGCTGGGACGCCGATGAGTTCTACGACCCGGACCAGTTCGCGCCCGGCCGGATGTCGTCCAAGTGGGGCGGCTTCCTGTCCGACGTGTCCGGGTTCGACGCCGACTACTTCGGCATCTCGCCGCGCGAAGCCGAGGCGATGGACCCCCAGCAGCGGTTGATGCTCGAGGTCGCCTATGAAGCCCTCGAGCACGCCGGGATCGCGACCGAGGATCTGTCCGGTGTGCGCGCCGCAGTGCTGATGGGCGTGTATTACGGGGAATACCAGACCATTTCGGCGGCCAACCCGGACGCCATCGATGCCTACTCCGCGACCGGCAACGCCCACGCCGTCGCCGTCGGGCGGATCGCCTATCTGCTGGGGCTGCGCGGTCCGGCGGTCGCCATCGACTCGGCATGCTCGTCGTCGCTGGTGACGATCCACCTGGCCTGCCAGAGCCTGCGGCTGCGGGAAAGCGACCTCGCCCTGGCCGGCGGGGTCAGCCTGATCCTGCGCCCGGAGACGCAGATCGCGATGGCCAAGTGGGGGATGCTGTCGCCGAACGGCCGCTGCTATTCCTTCGACTCCCGTGCCGACGGATTCGTCCGCGGCGAAGGCTGCGGCGTGATCGTGCTCAAGCGCCTCACTGACGCGGTGCGCGACGGCGACCGGGTGCTTGCCGTCGTACGGGGATCTGCGGTCAACCAGGACGGCCGATCCAACGGCCTGACCGCGCCCAACACCATTGCGCAGCAAGACGTCATCGCCCGCGCGCTGCGCAGCGCCGACGTGACCGCAGGCTCGGTGAACTACATCGAGGCGCATGGGACCGGCACCGGACTGGGTGACCCGATCGAGTTCGAGGCGCTGGCCGACCAGTACGGCCGCGGCGAGACCCAGTGTGCGCTCGGCGCGGTCAAATCCAACTTCGGCCACCTCGAGGCCGCGGCGGGCATCGCCGGCTTCATCAAGGCCGCCCTGTCGGTGCAGCGGTCGCAGATCCCGCCGAATCTCAACTTCGCGCAATGGAATCCGGCGATCGACCACAAGTCCACCCGGTTGTTCGTCCCCACCGAGCTGAGCCCGTGGCCGGCAGAGGAAGGCCCACGCCGGGCCGCGATCTCGTCGTTCGGCATCGGTGGAACGAACGCGCACGTCGTGATCGAGCAGGGTCCCGAACCCGTGCCGGTTTCCGAAGGCGACTCGGCCGCACCGGTGACGACGCTGACGATCTCCGGCAAGAGCGAACAGCGGATCGCGTCCTGGGCTACCGCTTTGGCTGACTGGATCGCGGGTCAAGGTGCCGAGGTGCCGCTGGCTGACGTCGCGCACACCGTCAACAACTACCGCAGTCGCCACAACAAGATTGCCACGGTGTCGGCGCGCGACCGCGACGAACTGGTCGCCGGGCTGCGGGCGCTGGCCGCGGGGCGGCCCACGCCGGGAGTTGTTGGCGCGCACGACAAGCCGCATGGTTCGGGCACGGTGTTTTTGTATTCGGGTCAGGGTTCGCAGTGGGCGGGGATGGGTCGGCAGTTGTTGGCTGATGAGCCGGCGTTTGCTGCGGCGGTGGCTGAGTTGGAGCCTGATTTTGTTGCGCAGGTGGGTTTTTCGCTGCGTGATGTGTTGTTGGCCGGTGAGCCGGTGGTGGGTATTGAGCGTATTCAGCCGGTGTTGGTGGGTATGCAGTTGGCGTTGACGGCGTTGTGGCGCTCCTATGGTGTTGAGCCTGATGCGGTGATCGGTCATTCGATGGGTGAGGTGACTGCGGCGGTGGTGTCGGGTGCGTTGAGCCCGGCTGATGGTCTGAAAGTCATTGCCACCCGGTCGAGGTTGATGTCGCGGCTGTCGGGTCAGGGTGCGATGGCGTTGTTGGAGTTGGGTGCTGGCGAGGCGGAGAAGTTGGTTGGGCAGTACCCGGATGTGACGGTGGCGGTGTATGCCGCTCCGGCGCAGACGGTGATCGCGGGTCCGCCTGAGCAGGTGGATGCGGTGATCGCGGTGGTTGATGCGCAGGGCAAGTTGGCGCGTCGCGTCGAGGTGGATGTGGCCTCGCATCATCCGACGGTTGATCCGATCCTGGGTGAGCTCAAGGATGCGTTGGCTGATCTGAAGCCGTCGACGCCCAAGATTGCGTTGATCAGCACGGTGGGTCAGGCACGGTGATGCTCCCAAGTTTGATGCCGACTATTGGGTGGTGAATCTGCGTAACCCGGTGCGGTTCAGCCAGGCCGTCGCTAAGGCAGCCGAAACCCACACCACGTTCGTCGAAATCAGCCCCCACCCACTGCTGACCCACGCCATCAACGGCACGCTGGAGTCGGCCAAGCCGCGCGGCGCCCAGGTGTCGGGAACGCTGACCCGCGACAACCCGGAAACGCTGACGTTCCACACCCAGCTGGCCACGGTCCGGCCGCCGTCGGCTGCCGCGGCTGCTCACATCGACGGTGCCACAAAGAGACTCATCGACCTGCCGCCGACGCCCTGGCAGCATGTCCGCTACTGGGCGGCGCCGACGGCGACCACCCGGCAGGCTGCCAGCGCCCACCCGCTGCTGGGCACGCATGTCGAGCTGCCGTCCGGTCGCGACCACGTGTTCACCGCTGACGTCGGAACCGAATCTCGTGCCGTACCTACTCGACCACAAGGTGCACGGCCAGCCGGTCATGCCGGGAACCGGCTTCGGTGAAATCGCCTTGGCCGCCGCCAGCGAGGCGCTCGGCTTGCCGGCGCAGTTGGTCAGCGTCGGCGTCGAGGTCGAACAGATGCTGCCGCTGGGCGAATCGACCCAGCTCACCACCCAGCTCACCCGCGGCGAGAAGGACGGCGACGATATTCGCGTCGAAGTCCACTCGCGCTCGGCCACCGGCGCCTGGATCCGCCACGCCGTGGCGAAAGTCGAAGTGGGGCAATCGGAAGCACCGATCGTGCCGGCCGCGTCGTCGGACCCCGGCACGGTGCTCTCGCCCGCAGATCTGTATTCCGCGTTGCGCGCCACCGGCCTGCACCACGGGCCGGCGTTCGCCGCACTGACCCGCATCGTCCGGCGGGCCGGCGGCACATCGGAGACCGAGATCGTCCTGCCCGACGAGGCGACCGGGCACCGCGGTTACCGGATCCACCCGGTGCTGCTCGACGCGGCGCTGCAGGGCCTGGCCGCCGCGCTGTCCAGCGAATCATTGGCCGACTCCGACGAAGCCACCTATCTTCCGGTGTCGTTCGACAAGATCCGGGTGTTCGGCGAGGTCGGGCGTCGTGCCCGGTGCCGCGCCGAGTTGGTGAACCCCAACGGTGACGGCGCCGGCATCATCGGCCGCGTCCTGATCACCGACGAGACGGGTAAGCCCACCGCCGAGATCAGCGGTATCTACCTGCAGCGCGTGCAACGCCGCACAGTGCCGATGTCGTTGGAGCAGAAGATCTTCGACACCGAGTGGGTCGAGACGCCGGTCGGCGCGACGACGGTCCCGGACGGCAGCTGGCTGGTGCTGACCGACGGCGCCGAGTCCGAGGCCGTCGCCAAGCAATTCATCGCCGCATTCGGCTCTCCGACCCGACGGGTGCTCAGCGCCGACCTGTCCCGGGAATCGGCTGTCCTGGAGGCATTCTCGCAGGCCGCCGGGGACGCCGAGCTGCCTCCGGTCGGCGTGGTCGTTTTCGCGGGCCGGCAGTCCTTCGACGGCTCCGAGTCCGGTGACGCGGCGGGCCGCGGCCGCGACCTGACGTGGGGCGTGGCTTCGACGGTTCGCACGATCCTGACCGGGTGGCACGGCAAACCGCCGCGGCTGTGGGTAGTTTCGCGCGACGGGCTGGCCGTCGACGACGGCGAGTCGGGCGACCCGTCGATCAGCGCACTGACCGGCCTGATCCGGGTGCTGGCCTACGAGCACCCGGACTTGCGCACCACGTTGATCGACCTGCCAGGCGATACCATCGCGTCGCTGACCACAGAGTTCGGCTTGTCCGGCGACGATGTCATCGCCTGGCGTGACGAAAAGCGTTATGCGAAGCGGCTTTCCCGCGCCACTGTCCCGACGGCCAAGACCGACACGGTGGTTCGGCCGGACGGCTCCTACATCCTCACCGGTGGACTCGGCGGGATCGGCCTGGCGATGGCCCGCTGGCTGGTCGAGAGCGGCGCCGGCCGCGTCGTGCTCAACGGCCGGTCCGAGCCGTCGCAGGAGGCGCAGGCGCTGATCGACGAGCTCGGGCAGCGCGCCCAGATCGCGGTCGTGCTCGGGGATATCGCCGCACCGGGTGTCGCCGAGAAGCTGGTGAGCGCTGCCGAAGAGACCGGACTGACATTGCGCGGCCTGATGCACAGTGCCGTCGTACTGGACGACCAGATCGTCGCCGGCCTCAGCCAGGACAGCCTGGAGCGGGTGTGGGCGCCCAAAGCCATTGGCGCGCTGCGCCTGCACGTCGCAACCACCGCGAAAGACCTGGACTGGTGGGTCGGCTTCTCGTCGACGTCGTCATTGCTGGGCGCACCCGGACAGGGCGCCTACGCCGCCGCCAGCGCCTGGCTCGACGGCCTGGTCGAGTGGCGGCGGGCATCGGGATTGCCCGCCACCACCATCAACTGGGGGCAGTGGTCCGACATCGGCGTGGCCCGCTCGCTGACTTTCAGTGCGCTGGACCCGATTTCGCCAACCGAGGGCATCGAGGCACTGGAAGCCATCCTGGCCGGCCAGCCCACCAACATCGGTGTGGCACGGCTGCGGCTGGACCGGGCCGCGGCCGCGTTCCCGGAGATCCAGCAACTCGGCTTCTTCGCCAAGCTCGCCGAGGAACTGGACATCGACAGCGAGGACGATGACTGGGCCGGCCCCGACGCGCTACGCGAGTTGGAGGCCGCCGAAG
>CAVXKX010000011.1:0-24548 GCA_963762535.1 uncultured Actinomycetota bacterium | reverse complement strand
GCCTTGAGTGGCGAACCCGGCCCGACGGCCGCGGCGGTGAACAGCTGGTTGATCACCAGGTCGGCGACCCCGAACGTGCCGACCCGGCCGTTGGCGTTGGGCAGCTTGGACGCCCACTCGACCAGCTCGACCCCGTCTGAGCCTGACGCGTGCCGAACATCTGAAAGGAACCATCGGAGACGCCGCACCCCCGGACGTCGACCATCACCTCGATGTAGCCCCGCTTGATCAGATACGGAGTCGGCCCGCCGCCGATTTGAGCGGCCGGCGGCGGGGCCTTCTTCCCGTAGGGCGTCATCGACATCAGCACGGGGAACGGCCCGGTGGCGGGCTCGCCGGTTTCGCGGTCGGTGGGGTAATGGATGTCGGCGCGCAGTACTGCCCCGTCGCTCATCGGCACCGCGACGTTGTGGTCAATGCCCACCCCGTGCTGCGCGGCTCTGGGCGTCCAGGGCGGCGAGAACGGCGATGGACTGGTTTCGCGGGTGCGCCTGCGTCGTGATCGCAGCCTTGGCATTCCCACCTCCTGCGAGCGTCGTTCCTGGGCCGACTGTAAAGATGCGCCGATCCTTGCCTGACATGGGGGCTTGCCTGTAAGCCTTGTTCCATGTCGGTTGACGAAGCGGTGCTGGGAATGTGGAAGGCGTTATCGGCTCGGGACTGGGAGGCGGTCAAAACCTTCTTGTCGGCAGACTGCATCTACGTCGACATGCCGGTCGGGCCGGTGGCGGCCGCCCGGGGACCTGACGACATCGTGAAGCGGCTCAAGGTCGGGCTGGAGCCACTGGCCGGCTATCAGAACCACGACGGAGTGCTGGTGTCCCGCGGCTCCGACGTCATGTATGAGCATTCCGAAACGTGGAACTGGGCAACCGGGGAAAGCGCTGTGCTGCAATTCGTTTCGGTGCACCGCGTCGAAGACGGCAAGGTGACGCTGTGGAAGGACTATTGGGACATGGGCGGGCTGACCAACCACGCCCCGTCGACATGGATGGAAGACCTGGCAAAGGCGGACATGTCCTGGATCTTCGACGCGACGGGGCTTATCTGAGACTCGGCGCCATGGCCCCGATTGTCTTGCAGAGCATGTAGCGACGCGATCGATTGCAGCGAGTTCGTCAGGTCACTGAGCACACCGCTCCCACGTTGGGGCGCAACCGGCCATCGCGCACCCTGCGCTCCAAGGAGATCAGAGTTGCCATATTGGGTTTGACGACGAAGAACACTACCCGTCCTCCTTTCTGTTTGAATCATTCGGTGGTTTTCTGCGATAGTGACCAACGCGCCTCCCGCGCGCACCAGTTTGGTTGACTGCACCAATCTTTCGCCGCCGATCACGTCAAGGCCACCTCGACCTCGTCGGAAGTCCGTCAACTCGTCACGTTTCAGATCCACGAAGATATCTGCTCCCAGACCCAACACGGTGTCCTTGTCTTCGGCGCTCTCACTGCCTATCTCTCGAGGTCCCGACCTCTCTTCGCGAGTTCCACCGCTATCGAACCGACGGCGCCGGCAGCGCCATGAATCAGCACAATTTCTGGCCAGCGATGAAGGTTCGCCGTGGGTCGAACAAGCCCCCTGCCACGCCGTCAGTCCGGAGAGGGTGACAGCGGCAGCCACGGTGTGGTCGACAACTGCCGACAGCGGTGCCATATTCCCGCTTCCAACGCTATGTCTTCGTTGAGCGTTCCGTTTCGGGCCCAGTCGGTGCCCCCGCAGACCCTTTGACCGACAGTCAAACCCGCTGGTGCCGTAGCACTGCTCGCATACGATCCCGATAGCTTCCTGCCCGGAATGTTCCCCGTCCGATCGCGTCCGGAGCGGTCAGTCCAGGTTGCCGGCCAGTCGAGCTCGCCCGGGGTGAAGCCGTCGCATGGACTTCGACGATGACGTCGTTCTCTGCAGCAAGCGGGTACGGCATCTCGGTCAGCGAAAGCCCACCGATGTCGGCAGCGCGTCACTGCGCCGATGGTTGATCCTATGCGGCGACTTGTTTCACGGTTTGCTGGTCGGCTATACGTCCGGCAGCCGCTTGCTCAGCTGCTGCATTGTCAGCAGTTCTCGCCGCTCGGCGTCGAGGTAGGGGATGCCAATCCCGTACTCCTCCCAGCGGGCGGCGATTCGGGATTCGAGTTCTGGAGCGATCTTGTTGATCGCTGGATAGTGGCGGCCACCCCACTCTGGCCGAGGCTCGAACTCCCAGCTTCGAGTGGCGTCGATAAGCACCCGGGTCCATTCGCCGCTGCCATACTTGGCCATATTCGCTTTCTCCGGCGGGGTAGACGGATCCAGCGGTGAGCCGAGAGTTGGCCCATAGAAAGAGATATCGCCGAGCCCCGCGTTCACTCGGTATGCCATGGCCCAGTCGAGCGCAACCGGATCGTGGATGTCGATATCCTCCTCAACGACCATGACGTGCTTGTAAAACCACCCCGAACCACTGGTCCCCCACAGCGCTGCGGCGACCTGTTGCGCGTGCCCGCGGTAGGCCTTGTGGATTTGCACCGCAATGTTGGTGCCGTTCGACACCGGCGACATCCACACGTCGGTGATGCCGCCGATTCCCAAACCCTCGAGCACATTCCAAGCAATCGCCGAGCGCGCGTAATTAACCATGGCGTCCTCGACAAGGAATCCCGGTCGTATTCCTTCGAGAGTGCCGCGCAGCACCGTCACGATAGGTGATCCGGGTAACGCGCAGCACCGGAGTCGGTGCAGGATGACCATCGAGGTAGCCCGGATACTCCGCAAACGGGCCCTCTTCCATAAACGTCGCGGGGTCAGGGTCCAAGAAACCCTCGACGACAATCTCAGCGCTCGCCGGGACGTGCAGGGGCACTGATTCACAAGCCACCAGGTCGACCGGGCGGCCCAGCAGGGCGCCCATCATGTCCCATTCGCAAACGTCCTTTGGGAACGGGCTGCCCGCGCAGAACGGCAACACATCGTGCCACCCATAGACCACGGCCACCGGCATCGGATCGGGCTTGTATTCCTGGAAATGGCCGCCCCAACCCTGCGTGGGCACCATGAGCTTGGCGATCTTGTCGCGGTCGACGATCTGCCCACGGTAGACACCGATATTGTCGCGTCCGGTCACCCTGTCCTCAGTGACCACACCACAGAACGTGTCGATATAGCGACCGCCATCTGTGGCGTGCCACTTCGGCGCCGGAAACTGCCACAGGTCGATGGCGTCGCCCTCCACGATGTTCTCTTTGACCGGACCGGCGGCAACCACGCGGGGCGAAACGGGCTTCTTAAAGACCTCCCTGAGGTGGCGCACCATGGCCGAATCGCCGGTGCTTTCAGGCAGTCCCAGCATCAGCTGGATCTGCCGCCGGTTACCGATCCCCGACGTCAAGAACTTCGTGCACCGAGTGTCCTCGTGGCCGACGATGTTCTCAAACAGCAACGCAGGACCGCCAAGCGAAAGATTGGCCCGGGTGATCGCACCAATCTCCTCGTCCCAGTCCACCGCGGCCCGCACGCGGCGCAACTGATCCGCGGCTTCCAGCGTGGCCAACCAACTGCGCAGATCAGGCCCGGCCTCCGCGCTTCCAACCGGTCCACCAGAGTGTCTGCCGCGGCGGTCATTTCACTCCCCCAAGCCCGAACCACCGGCTATGCCGTTCACGAAACGCTCGTCGTCCTTCCAGCGCTTCATCAACGTGTGTTCGATGCCGAGTTGGTCGATGACCCATCCCGACGACGCTGTTGGTCACCTCCTCGACAGTGATGGAACGCGAGTAATATAACAGCGTCCGGCGGGGAAATCACCGCCCCTATGCGTGACAGGTAGTGCTTGTTCTCCAAGTGGATCTCGCTCAACGGTACTTCCCGCTCGACCAGGACCAGTCTACACCGTGCCTTTAGCGTACTTCCGCGGCGCGGGTGATCAGGTTGTCGCTGAGCCGATCCTGATGGCGCTCAACGTCTTCATGCTGCACGGGCAGACGACCATGCCGTCGGTGCGAAAGGAGCCACTGGAGATCCCCGCGGCGAGATCTCGGGCACTGTAGGAATCCGACGCCAGGGCCTTGATCTCGGCGACGCTGTTGGCCGTCTCCGAGCTTCATCGTCGCGCGCGCCCATCGCTGAGAACTGAGGTGCGGCTCGACCTCCAGCTCGCCAAGGACCTCCAGTAACCGGATCCCGAGCGCGTTGCCGATAGCCCCGGTCATGCCAATCACCAATCGCATCGTTCCATTCCTTTCAGTGCAGATCCAATTCTGCTGCGGCGTCGTTGAATTGGTGCGCCTCAGATTCGATACAGGTATCGTCACAGGTGATGCTTGCCGACGGGTGAGGCCCCACAGGATGAGCACCACCACGGTGAGAAACGCGTAGGCCAGGCCACGAAAGCCCAGCAGCACGCCTCGCTCTTGCCAGGGCTTCCCGTGGTGCCCTTCCGACAGAGTGGGGTTCGCGCGGCGGTACCCAGCGCGGCGCCCACAGCTGGTGAAGAGCCAGTTGCCGTAGGTGCCGTAGAGCGCCGTCCATCGCGCCGCCCGCTCGACGGCCGGCGGAAGCTCGACGTGGCGCCAGCCTGCACCCAGCGCCATCAGGAAGGTCCCTTTCATCACATCTTCGAGATGCTCGGAAAGCGTCCATCCGCTTGTTCGTGAAGCGCCGTTCCTGGTGCCGGTCACCAGCCCCAGCAGGAACAGGAACATCCCATGCCACATCAGCCGCCGACCAGCTGCCAACCTATTCCGATCGGTGCGCCCTTGTTGTTCAACGTGGAGTGATCATTGCCAACACCTTTCGTCACCGGGCCAGCGTCATACCACCGCGCGCAGCCCGGTCCCCTCGCCCTCCTTGGGCGGCCACAGCGGCTCGGGTACTTCCACGCCGAATGGTAAATCCCAGCGGTTGCGAGACGAAACATCTTGCACCGGGTGACGATTGGCGGCCACGCCCCACTTGCCCCGCGGGTTGCCGAGGGTCAGCATGGCTGACATCTTCCAGCCTTCGGCCACGGGCACGCCAAGCAACTCGTTCACCCGATCCTCGAAATTGCGGAGCACCATCGTCATGACACCGCCGACGCCCTCGGCGCGGGCGGCAAGCAATATGCTCCAGATCGCCGGGTAGATGTTGGCGCCGCCGAGGTCGTCAATGGCGTAGACGAAAAGCAGTAGGGGAACCTCTTCGAAATGGTCAGCGAGGTAGTTTCCGGAGCCCTTCATTCGGCGCATGGTCTCGGCGTGAGCGGCCGGGTCCGCACCGGGCGCCGGCGCGACCATCGGTCCCGTTCCGGCGCTGAACTTTTCGTATTCGATTGCGCGGGCCTGCCTGAACAGTTGAGCGAACTCGCGAATGAGTTCCGGATCGTCGACGGCGACGAAGTGCCAGCGTTGGGTATTGCCCCCGTTGGGGGCGCGGACGGCGGCATCGAGGATGCGGGCCTGCGTCTCCAGCGGAATGGGATCCGGCCGCAACCGACGCATCATCCTGGTGGTGTACAACGCCTCGTGGATATCCATTTTCCCGTTTTCTTTCATTACTCCGGCCAAGGACTGTGGTAAATGGCGTCGACCATGTTGCGCGGCACGAAGTTTGAATCGAAGTGGCGCAAAACGTCGGCGTTCATGGTTCCGAAGGTGGTCTCCGGGCGGTGCTTCATACCGTCGTTGAAGGCCATCAGGATGCGGTTCTTGAAGTCGGGACGCGGGTGGGCTGCGGTCACCACATCGACGACGTCCGCGGGGAGCTCATTTCGACCGGCGCCGACGACGTCCGTCGCGACACCGGCGACGAGCAAACGGATTTCGAGGTCGAGGCGGGCCGGGATCCCTGGCGTTGTGTGCAAGGCGATGCTCAGCCACACCGTGTCGGCTGCGGATCGCTCGACGCCGTGCTCCACCAAAAAGTTACGCGCCGCGTCCGCGCCGTCGATTTCGAAGCGCTCGGTCGAGGTGCCGTAGCGCGCTGTCAGCCCCAGGTCGTGAAACATCGCGGCCAGGTACAGCAGTTCCAGATCTGGTTGGAGCCCGAGGCGACGACCGTGCAGCGCGCCGAAGAGGTACGCCCGGCGGGAGTGGTGGAACAGGACGTCGTCTTCGGCGCTGCGGATGAACTCGGTGGCCTCGCGCACCAGCGCGGTGTCGGGAATCACGACGCCGGCAATGGTTTCCGCTGACTGAATGGCCATCGGCGCTTCTCCTTCGTAACTGTGTCCAGTCTGTGGCGCGGAACGCCCTTTCTTCGACGGGATTGTGGCCATCAATCCCACAGAATGTGACACCCCATGGTCGGGCTATTCGGGCCAGCTGTTGCCGAGGATGATGTCGACGAAGTTGTCGCGCTCGAACCCGGGATCGAAGTGTTCGAGCACGTCGGCGTTCACCGTGCCGAAGGTGCTGTGCGGGCGGTGCTTCATCCCGTCGTTGAATGCGGCCAAGATGTGCCGCTTGAAATCCGGTCGCGGATGGGCGGCGGTGACCGCGGCAAGGGCTTCTGGCGCAAGGTCGTCCCGGCCGATGCCCATTACGTCAGTCTCGACACCCGCTGTGACCAAGGCGATTTCAGGCTCGAGGAACTCCGGTATGCCGGGCGTTGTGTGCAGCGCGATGCTCAACCAGACCTTGGCTGCGTCAGCCTGGGCTACTCCACGCTCCAGCAGGAAGGCGCGCGCCGCGTTCGCACTGTCCACCTCGAAGCGCAGGGTGGATGTGCGGTAGCGCTCGGTGAGACCCAGGTCGTGAAACATCGCGCCCGCGTAGAGCAGCTCCGGGTCGGGATGCAAACCTCGTCGGCGGCCCTGCAGCACGCCGAACATGAATACCCGTCGGGAGTGGTGGAAAACCAGGTCATCCTCGGCGTCGCGGATCAGCTCGGTGATCTCGCGTACCAGCGGGGTGTCAGGGACGTCAATGCCGGCGACGTTGTTGATCGGTTCAATGGCCATGATGCGCCTCCTGGTTGGGTGAGCAGCAGTCAGTATCGAAGACCTTGTCTCCCATGCGCCCCTGGCAGTTGAGCCGTCCCTTCCACAGAAAGCGACAGAACGGCCCCCGCTGGACGACCAACAGGGTGCGACGCGCCATGTTTCCCACGATCTGCGACACAATGACTTCGTGGCTGAAGCTTCCCATCCGCGAGTGGTGGTCATCGTCGTGTTCGACGACGTCACGATGCTCGATGTGGCGGGACCCGGCGAGGTCTTCGCCGAGGCTAACCGCTTCGGCGCCGATTACCGCCTCAAAATCGCTTCGGTGGACGGGCGAGACGTGACAACCTCGATCGGCACCCGGCTGGGTGTCACCGACACGCTGGCGTCAATCGAGCACGCCGACACCGTCATGGTCGCCGGCAGCGACAATCTGCCCCACCGACCGATTGATCCCGGACTGGTGGAGGCGATCAAGGCGGTCGCCGGCCGAACCCGGCGGCTGGCCTCCATTTGCACCGGCTCGTTCGTTCTGGCACAAGCCGGGTTGCTCAACGGTCGGCGGGCCACCACCCATTGGCATGATGCCCGGTTGTTCGCCAAGGCCTTCCCCGATGTCACCGTCGAGCCGGACGCCATTTTCATCCGTGACGGCGACATCTTCACCTCGGCCGGAGTGTCGGCGGGCATCGACCTGGCGCTGGCGCTGGTCGAGATCGACCACGGCACCGAACTGGTCCGCGACGTGGCCAGGTGGTTGGTGGTCTATCTGAAGCGCGCGGGCGGCCAATCACAGTTCTCGGCGCTGGTCGAGGCCGATCCCCCACCCCAATCCGCACTGCGGGTGGTCACCCAGTCGGTTGCCGCCGACCCCGCCGCGGACCACAGCGTGAGGACGCTCGCTGCGCGGGCCTCCCTGAGCACCCGTCAATTGACGCGACTGTTCCGGTCCGCACTCGGGACGACTCCGGCGGACTATGTCGAAATGGTTCGCATCGACGCGGCCCGGGCCGCCCTCGACTCCGGTCGCACTGTCACCGACACTGCGCACCTGGCGGGTTTCGGCAGCACCGAAACTCTGCGGCGGGCGTTCGTCGAGCATCTCGGGGTCTCACCCAAGGCCTACCGCGACAGGTTCCGCACTGCCATCCGTAGCTGACCTGGCTTCAGCCGTCGGATTCGACGAGTGCCTTGAGGCGTTTGAGGGTCTCGGCGGCGCTGCGCCCCACCTGGCCCACCGCCACCCGGTCGGCGATGTATCCCCAAATTCCGCCCGGAGCCTGATACGACAGGCGGAATGTCACCCTGGTCTGGCCCTGGGACCCATCACGCAGCCGGATCCGGCCGCGCAGACTGACACCGGTGATGCCGACCCAGGCCAGGTCGCGGAGCTCGTCGTACTCCACCACTTCGATCAGCCCGCCCACCGGGCACCGAGCCGATCTTCCAGTGCACGAGGTAGCGGGCGCCGACACCGGGCTGCTGGTCGTTGGCGCTCTCCCACCGTTCCAGGTTTGCCATGAACATGGGATAGCTGTCCGGATCGCCGACGATTTTCCAGACCGCATCGCGGTCGGCGTCGATGGCGCAACGGCGTTCGACGCGCATCAGCCGATCACCGGGAACCGGCGTCGTGAAGCAAGACGGTCCACGCCGCCCTGCAGGCTGGCCATCACCTTGTCGTGCACGGCCTCGTCGTCGCCATCGACGTCGATCGGATGCTGCACCTCGATCGAAATCTTGGTGGGCAGCGGAATATGGCCGGCCAGGTCGCTGACGTTCAACCCCCACGGCAGCGCCAGGGAAATCGGAATGCTCTTGAGCCGCAGCAGTTTATCCGCCATCAGTAACCTCGCTAGCCACTGACCGCGGGACAGGAACAATGCGGCCTCCTGGCCGCCGACACTGGCCACCGGCACGATCGGGACGCCGGCTTCGCGCGCCAGTTTCACATAACCCATCCGGCCGCCGAAATCGACCTTGTGCCGTTCCCAGGATGGCCGGAAAACCTCGTAGTCGCCGCCCGGATAAACCAGCAGGGCGGCGCCGGACTCCAGCGCCAATCGCGCGTTCTCAGGATTGGCGGCAACGGTGCCGAATTTGCGCAGCCAGCCCAGCGGTGGCGCCGAGACGACGAGGTTGTGGGCCAACTGGTAGAACGGCCGCTCGACGCCGAAGTAGGAGCAGAACGCCAGCGTGAACACGAAGGTATCGGGCGGCACGTTGCCGCCACTGTGATTGCCGACGAGAAGGACCGGACCCTTAGACGGAATCCGGTCCAGGTGCTGGACGTCGGCGCGGAAGTACAACGACGCCAGCAACCAGGTCATCGGCAGGCTGTCGCGGATGTAGTCGGGATCGCGCTGGTCCAGGTCGGCTTTCGGGACGCGGGACGCGACTTGCTCCCGCACCCAATCCTTGAGCTCATCCAGGGTCGACATATCCGGAAGCTATACCCGCCTCGACGCGTGGTTTATACCTGTTCAGGCACCGCTCAGCCGGTAGATGCGGGCAGAGGTCTGGTGCGCGATCAGATCGACGATCCGGATGGCGTCGCTCGGGCTCCAGTCACCGTCGTCGACGAAACCGCTCAACACTCGACGAATGCCGTTGCGCCACAACGCCGCACCAAGATAGTGCAGCTCAGCCGGACCGAAGCCGTCCGATGAGTAGACGATCTTGCGGAACGGCGCCAGTTCCAGCAGTCGCGCGATGAACGCCGGTGACCGCGCGCCCAAGTGGTTGATGCTCAACCCGCCGTCGACGTACACGCTGGTGAACGCCTGGGCCAGGTAGCCGGCCTCGCGCTCATAGGGATAGCAATGCAGCAAGACGATCGGCGTCTCGCCGGAGCGCTGAAGGAAGTCCCGCAGGTATAACGGGTTGGTCGTGCGCAGATCGCAGTCCCGGTCGCCGAAGCCCACGTGCAATTGCAGCGGCAAGCCCAGCCGCAGTGCCTGATGCAGTCCGAAGCGCAGCAACACCCGATCGGTGAGCCGGGTCGCGCCGCTGTCGCGCCACCGTTCGGCCGCTGTTGCCACCTCGGCCGCCGATGGCTCGCTCAGGTCGCCGTGGAACCCGCCGCGATAGGCCAGGATGGATTTGGTGGCGACCGCGGTGGCGGCCCGCTCTCGGAGGATCTGTTCGAACGACGACGCGTAATCACCCGGTAAGGCCGCGGCCTGTTCGGCCACCTGCTCGAGGCGGACGACTTCGTGGGCGCGGCTTGCGGACAACTCCGCGACCAGCGCGACGTCGGCAACGCCTTGCCCGTAGCCGGTGTCGACCAGCCAGTCACTGACGCCCGCCGCGCCGAGGAAGATCCGCGCCAACTCCGTTTCGGTGTGCTGACTTCGCTCCTGCCAATAGTCTTGCGGCTCAGCGTGTTTAGGCAACCCAAGCAGCGGCGCGCAGTGAGCGCGGACGGCGAAGCCGAGTTGGCTGTCGAAGCCGGAGTCGAAGTCGGCCAGCGGCTCGGTGTTGGCTTCGTTGAGCGCATTCTCGAACTGACGCCGGTCCCCCGCCGCCAGCCAGCAGCCGTGCATGTGCTGATCGATCAGCGGTACGCCGGCAATGTGTTCAGCCAGCGCCGATTCCGCTACAGGCTCCATGCCATCCGGAACTTGTCGGCTAGTTGTTCGCGGTTGAGGTGGGCGTAGTGCTCATGTTCGAAACGACGGACTGCAACCGTGGCGTCGACGGCCGGGTCGCCGAGTATGAGGCGCATTCGTGACGAATCATCCAGTGCTGCAATGGTCTGCGCCTGCGCGGTCGACAGCGACGCGATGCCGGCCCGACGGCGGTCGGTGTCGCTCAATGCCGCAGGGTCGACCTTGACCTCGGCGGGCAGCACCGCGCAGTCGGTGATGCCGTCCAACGCCAAACCCAGGATGGCCGCCGTGGCGAAGTAGGGGTTGGCTGACGGGTCGACGGGCTTGACCTCGACGTTGCCGCCGTAGGGGTTACCCGGCCCGCCGACCACGAATCGCAGTGCCGCCTCTCTGTTCTCGGTGCCCCAGCAGACGTAGGTTCCCGCCCAATTGCCGGGTTGCAGTCGCAATCCCGAGACGATCGAGCCGCACAAGATGCCCTGAGCCTCAGGCAGTCCGCGTAGCAGCCCGGCGACTGCGCTTTCGCCCTTGCTCGTCATCCCGCGGACGCCCGCGCCGTCGGAAAACAGCGGCCCGGCCGTATTGGTCAGCGAAAAGTGAAGGTGGGCACCGCATCCGACGTCACCGACAAAAGGCGTCGGGGAGAAACTGACCCGCATGCCGTAGCGCCGGGCGATCCGGCTGACGATGATTTTGGTGACGATCAGCTTGTCGACGGACGCGACCGGTGATTGCGGCGTCAGGGATATCTCGAACTGATTGACCCCATATTCGGGGTGCAACT
Source organism: uncultured Actinomycetota bacterium (assembly GCA_963762535.1). Classification (GTDB taxonomy): domain Bacteria; phylum Actinomycetota; class Actinomycetes; order Mycobacteriales; family Mycobacteriaceae; genus Mycobacterium. The sequence continues at coordinate 13,258 of CAVXKX010000011.1, read as the reverse complement.
GTTCGATCGCGATGCCGGACAACGACGTTTCGGCGATGACGTCGCGGACGAACGCTTCCTGTTCGAGGACACCCGCCAGCCCGTACTGTGCCCATACCGTCGACGGCAGCCGGTGCCCGTCCGGTTGGACGAGCAGGAACTCGATTTCGTGGCCGACCATCGCCTCGATCCCGGCTTCGGCGAGGGTGGCCTCGATTCGGTGTAGTGTTCCGCGGCTGCACTCTGGAACCGGGGTGCCGTCCTGCTCGAAGAACGAACCCGGGGCCCAAGCCAGGCCATCGCCGAGAATCCGCAACGCGGACAGGTCAATCCGGATCCGCTGGTCGCCGACGACACCGACGTGATCGGTGAACGCGATACCGGTTTGGTCAATCGCGAAGGCGTGCCACACCGGGCCGGCGCCCAGCCCGGGATCGGCGAAGGCATTGGTGCGGCGGATCGGCACCGTCTTGGCATGGGTGAGGCCCGCAGGATTGATCACGGTGCCGATGACCGACTCGACACCTTCGGCCTCGAGTTGGGCGATAGCCGCGGCGGCCAGCGGTGTCGTCGTCATCTGCCGGAAAGCGGAAGTTGGCCCCGGGCTGGGAAACTCGGGGCGTCAGACCCGGCTGGGCAAGGTGAGCTTGCAGGACTGGGCGATGTCCAGGGTGCGCAGAACGCGTCCCATTCCCACCCATAGGGCGCACGACAACGCCAGGTCGGCGAGTAACTCCTCGGAGAAGTGTTCTCCGCAGCGGGTCCAGAAGTCCTCGTCGTCGCGGAGGGCTGTGTGGTCGGTGGCGAATCGGTAAGCGAATTCCGCGGCGATACGCTCCTGGTCGCTGTAGCCGGCCCAGGTACGCCACTGGTCAGCGTGGGCGTAAAGGTCTTCGTCGACACCGTTGGCGAGCCCGTCGCCGTCGCGGGTGTTGACGCATACCTCGCATTCATTGCTGTGCGCGATGACCATCCGGGCCAGTTCCCGGGTTCGCATCGGCAACCGGCTGCGGTTGTAGACGGCGTCGCTGAAGGCTCCGATCGCGCCACCCAGCTCGGGCGACTTCAGGATCCAGCCGGCGAGGTCGTCATCTGGGAAGGTTCCGATTCGGCTCATTGCGCGATGGTACGCCCGGCTACCGTCGCGGAGGCCCGAGAGCAATCTTTTGAGTGGCCAGGTCGGACAGCTTGGGCTGATCGTCGCCCCAGTTCGGTTGCGCGACGATCCGGTGGGTGATCCGGTTCAACGCGGCCTCGACCTGAGCTCGGTCGAGTCGGCCCTCGACATGCCCCGATCGGCTTACCTTGTCGATGATCCATCCCTGCAGCAGCGACGACAGGAAATCGACCTCACGTGTGCCGGCCGGGGTGAGCCAAAACCGGTCGATGTCGCGTTGCGCGTAGCCGCCGCGGACCAGGCGGTCGAAGGTGGGCTCGAGAACTTCGTACGGAATCCCCAGCTGCTCCCCGATGTCGGTGATCCGGGCGATTCCGAAAGCCCGCTGATAGCGGTTGATCCGCAGCAACGCCCACAACTCCGCGACGTCGAGCCGGCAGTCGGGTCGCATGGCGATGCTGCGCAGCCGCATCCCCGGTTCGCCACGCATCAGCCGAGTGATCGCCGTCTCCAGCATGTCCTCTGGCGTCTGCGTGGTCGGCATGGCGAACCCGTCACCCAGGTCGGCGGCGGTGTTGCCGATATCGCGCAGCGGCACCTCGCGCAGGGACAACGCCAGCGCCAGCCCGACCAGTGCGACCGGTGTTGCCCACAAGAAGACGTGCGTGAGCGACGCGGCGTAGGCAGCGATGATCGGCGCGGCCTGCGAATGCGTCAGTCGGTGCAACGCCTCGGGTGAACTCGCCGCGGCCGGCGATGCGCCCGACGCGGCCACTGCGGGGCCGATGCGGCTGTGCAGGAAGTTGGTGAACAGCGACCCGAAGATGGCCGCCCCAAACGAGCTGCCGATCGTCCGGAAGAACGTCACCCCCGATGTGGCGACGCCGAGGTCTTCGAATTTCGACGTGTTTTGCACGATCAGGACCAGCACCTGCATGCACGACCCGATGCCGGCGCCGAGGATGAACAGGTACACCGATTGCAGCAGCGCCGATGTGGACGGATCCATCCGGGACATCAGCAGAAAAGCGAGCGCCATCACCGCCGTTCCGGCGACCGGAAAGACTTTGTAGCGGCCGGTCCGCCCGACCAGGACACCACTGCTCATCGACGTCAGCAGCATGCCAGCGACCATCGGCAGCGTGCGCAGACCCGATGTGGTCGCTGAAACCCCGTCGACGAACTGCATGTAGGTCGGAAGAAAGGTGAGCGCACCCAACATCGCGAAGCCGACCACGAACGACAGCACGCAGCACACCGTGAAGACCGGATCGGCGAACAGCCGGGTCGGCAGGATCGGCGCGGATTCCGGTCCAGACGAGCGGCTTTCGACCCAGACGAAAATTCCCAGCGCCACCACCGACGCGCCGAACAGCCCGACGATCGTCGCCGAACCCCACGGATAAGTGGTGCCGCCCCAACTGGTGGCCAGGGTCAAACCGCTGGCTCCCAGGCCGACGAACAGGATGCCGGCGTAGTCGATTACCGGCTTGGCGCGAGTGGCCAGCGACGGGATCGCCGCCGCCGCAACAAAAAAGACGACGATCGAGACCGGCACGTTGATCCAGAACGCCCATCGCCAGCTCAGGTGATCGGTGAAGTAGCCGCCGAGTAGCGGTCCGATCACCGTCGTCACACCGAATACCGCACCCAGGGCGCCCTGGTAGCGGCCGCGGTCGCGCAGCGGAATGACCTCGCCGATCAGCGCGGTGGCAGTGACCGCGATGGCGCCGCCACCGATGCCCTGCAGCGCGCGGGCGCCGACCAGCATTGCCATCGACCCGGAGAGCCCGCACAGCACTGACCCGGCGAGGAAGAACGTCACCGCGGCCTGGAATATCGTCTTGCGGCCGAACACATCACCGAGCCGGCCGACCAGCGCAGTGATGATCGTCGAGGCCAGTAGGTAGCTGGTGACCACCCAGGACTGATGACCCGCACCGCCCAGATCGGCGACGATCGTGGGCAGCGCGGTGGCAACGATGGTCTGGTCCAGCGCCGCGAGCAGCATTCCCAGCACGATCGCCAGGAAGACGAAGTTGCGCCGCTGCGGGCTGACCAGTCCGCTGCTGATGTCGCGATCTGGTGGGGTTGTCGCCTGCGCTTTCGTCATACGCAGCAGCTATACCCGCTCAGTTGCTGGATATCCCGATTGTCGGCGGCCGCGAAACACACTGGGCCGCATAAAGTTCTTCACCGAGCTTGTCCATCAGCTGCAGCTGCGTCTCCAGGTAGTCCACGTGGTTTTCCTCGTCGGCGATGATGCCTTCCAGCAGCGATGCGCTGGTCGAGTCCTGTTTTTCACGGCACATGATGACGCCCGGGCGCAGGCGGTTCAGCACCTCGTATTCGATCGCCAAGTCGGCTTCGAACTGCTCACGCAGGGTCTGGCCGATGCGCAGCGAAAACAGCCGCTGGTAGTTCGGCAGCCCGTCGAGGAGCAGGATGCGGTCGGTGATCGCCTCGGCATGCCGCATCTCGTCGAACGATTCGGCGCGGGTGTGACCCGCCAGCTCGGTGAAACCCCAGTTCTCCTGCATCTTCGAGTGCAGAAAATACTGGTTGATCGCGGTGAGCTCGCTGGTCAATTGTTCGTTCAGAAGGCGCAAAACATCAGGATCACCTTGCATGATCGCTCCCCATTTCCCTGGCACGGTTTCACGTAGCGGTAGGACGCGGTGACGTTGGGCTGGAACGCCGCCGCATGCCGAAGACAAATCTAGTCCAGCGGGGCCGTATCGGCGTACTGATTTGGGGCGCGTGAAGGAACTAATTTCGCTAAAAGTGCTGGTCAGAGGCTATCCTAAGTAAGGATAGCCTTCACGAACCAAGTTAGGTTAGACTTGCCTACATGCAGGCGTGCATGGTCGTCGGAGAGCCCGAAATTGGGGGCTGGCTGATGTACGTGTGCCTGTGCGAAGGCGTCACCAGCCAGACCGTATGTGAGGCGGTTGCCGGCGGCGCGTCGACGTCTAAAGAGGTCGCTGCCAGATGCGGCGCGGGTCTGGACTGTGGCCGCTGCCGGCGCACGGTCAGGGCGATCATCGAAGCGGCCGCGCAATTGCAGCCCACCGGCTCGTAACCGTCAGCTACCCCGTTTGGCGGCGAAATCCGCCAAGGCTGCCGCATTCGCTTGTCCACCCAAAAGCTCTGCGAAATAAGCATTTTCGCGCTCCGTTGCCGCCGCGATGTCGGGCCGGGTAGGTTCGACGATGGCTTGCTTGACCGCGATCAGGCTTGGAATCGACCGGGACGCAAGGATTTCCGCGTGCCTGCGCGCCTCGCCGAGTAGATCATCGGGCTCGCACACCTTCCAGACCATGCCCATCGCCAGCGCCTCCTGCGCGCTCACCCACTCCGACGACATCAACAGCCACGCCGCATTCTGTCGGCCGATCAGTCGCGGCAGCAGATACGACGACGCCGCCTCGGGGGCGACGCCGAGACTGGTGAACGGGCATTTCAGTCGGGCCGTCGACGACATGAACGCCAGGTCCGCATAGCCCAGAATGGTGGTGCCGATGCCCACGCCGACACCGTTCACCGCGCAGATCAGTGGCTTGGGGAACCCGGCCAGGGCGTCGATCATCGCGGTGAAATGCGAACCCTGATTCGCCATTTCGGGATCGGTGATGCGCGCCTGCATCTCCTTGAGATCGTTGCCCGCGCTGAATGCGCGGCCGGCCCCGGTCAGCAGAACGACCGCGACGTCGGGATCCTCGGCAGCCTGCTGCAGGCCCTGTGCGGTGGCTTCGTAGAGTTTCTCGTTGAATGCGTTGAGCGCGTCGGGCCGGTTCAGCGTGAGTGTGCGGACCCGGTTCTGGTCGTCGATCTGAAGAATCACCGGCGTCTCCTCAACTGTTGAAGGGTGTTTTGAGCACGTAGCGACTGGTCGGCACGGTGTCGATGTTCTCGTTGGCGCCGAAAGCGGACGTGCTGGCGACCATCCGGGAGAGTCGGTGCTGCAGGTCGGCGTCGTCGGCCGCGCCGAAGAATGCCTTCAAGTCGCTGATCGCCTCGATTGGGAACAGTTCCTCGACGATGCCCGCCAACTGCGGCGCGCCCGGTGTCAGCGCACGCACCACCGCGTTCTGGGTGTAGCCGAAGGTGGACTGGGTCTCGATCGCCACCGGTGTGTGATCATGCTGCCAGCGGTGCAGCCAGCTTGCGTAGTCCAGTCCGGCCGGCCGACGCAGCAGCGCGATGTTCGCTAAACCTGTTGTCCGGCGCCCTAATTCGAGTGGTGCGAGCAGTGGAGTCGATTCGGTGACCAGATAGGCCGCGACGTGATCGCACTCGGCCGACAGCAGTGCCAGGGCCTGGGTGATCTGCTCTCCGTAACACTGCGGTGTCCAGATGCTGACGACCGCGGCCGCGGGCGGGTCGAGTGTCGTCAGCGTCATCAGCGACGGGCTGACCACCGCGTCGCGGACATTGACGGTCAGTCCCGCGACCCCGAGTCCCAGCAGCGCCTCGGCGACCGGTCCGCGCAGCCGCTCGCACCAGTGCTCGTCGCGGTCGGCGGCCAGCAGGACCGCTACTACTTTTTCCACAGTCGAAACCTATTCCGATTGATCCCGCGCCCAGCGCGGTTGGATGAAAACGCCTTCTGCCTCGACGGTGACTCCCTCGGCGTCGGCGAGGTGGCCGACCGCGTAGGTCTTCACCCCGTCGGTGTGGGTGATCACGGCCTCGGCATGCAGGTCGCCGAGCCGGGTGGCGCGGACGTAGCGGAAGCTGATCGTGCCGGTCAGACGCGGGTTGATGCCGTCGCTGGCCGCCTCCCCCAGTAGGTGGTCGAGCACCAGCGCGGCGACGCCGCCATGCACGTGGCCCGGCGGGCCCTCGTATGCGGCGCCCAGATGAAAGTCGCACACCGATTTGCCGTCCGCGTCGCGATGGACCTGCACCGGCGGCGCGATGGGATTGCGGATCCCGATGACGGCGTTGCCCCAGGCCATCCGCTCACCGGTGCTCAAATAGCGCACGCCGAAGCTTCCTTCGGTCTGCTTCTGTCGCAAACGTGCTGTGGCCGAGTCGATCTCGGCCTTGGCTGCTGCGACCGCAGCTGCGTCCACCTCGGTTCTGACCGTCGCATCGATCAGCTCCCGAACCGACTCGGCCAACGGCTGGTAGACCGCCCGTAGCCGTTCGACCTCTGCGGCGCTGATGTTCTCCAAGGTGAAGTCCAGCATCAGGCGAAACTAGAACACGTTCACTTCGGGCGGCCCGGTGGGGTGGGCGCGGCTACTTCACCGGGCGTATCTGCTGGTCGTCGGCGAGCAGCTCGCCGATCACACCGGCAAGCTGTCGATACGGTCCTTCACGTCCGCTCGACGATCGGAACACCAGTCCGATTCGACGGCCGGGACGGGGTGTGGCGAAGTGGGCCAGTGCCAGGCGACTGCGCACGCACTCGACGGGCACCGCGGTCTGCGGAATCAGCGTCACGCCCAGTCCGCCCGCGACGCACTGCACCGCGGTGGCCAGCGACGCGGCCCGGGTGTTCGCCAGCTCGGCATGCACTCCCGCCTTGCGGCAGACGTCCAGCGCCTGATCCCGCAGGCAATGCCCCTCGTCGAGCAGCAGCAACGGCAGCTCCGCCAACGCGGCCGGCGGCACCCGTCGCTTTCCGGACAACGGATGGCCCGGTGGCAGGGCCAGCACGAAGTCTTCGTCGTAGATCGGAATCTCGGTCATGCCGCTGGCCTCGGCCGGTAATGCGATCAGCGCCGCGTCCACCGACCCCTCGCGCAGTCCGGTCAGCAGTCGCTCGGTCTGATCCTCGATGATCCGCAAGGTCAGGCCGGGCAGTCGGTCGTCCAGCCCGGCGAGCAGCGTCGGTAAGACATAGGGCGCCACGGTCGGAATCAGGCCGAGCCGGATGATGCCCTGCAATGGATCGGCAGCGCCTGCGGCCGCGGCGGCGAAGGCCGTCACCGCCTCGATCACCGCTTGGGCCTGTGGCAGTAGTGCGCTGCCTTCGGTCGTCAGGAAAACCCGGCGAGTGGAGCGCTCCACCAGTTGCACTCCCAGGCCGGTCTCCAGAGCCGACAGCGCCTGCGAGAGCGTCGACTGGCTGACACCGAGAGTTGTTGCGGCGCTGCCGAAGTGCTGCTTCTCGGCTACCGCGACGAAGGCGCGAAGACCGGCGATCGTCGGCTGATAACTCTTATCGGTCATACCTATCAGTGTAGTGGGAAAAATCACCTTTCATTCAAAGTGTGGTTCCGGCATGATGGGGGCAGGCAATTCTTGACTAAATCCAATTTGAGTGGAGGAGCGATATGGCATTGCTGACTATCGGCGACCAGTTCCCGGCCTACCGGCTGACGGCGTTGATCGGCGGAGACCTGTCCAAAGTCGACGCGCAACAACCCGAGGACTACTTCACCACGATCTCCAGCGATGACTTCGACGGCAAGTGGCGAGTGATCTTCTTCTGGCCCAAGGACTTCACCTTCGTCTGCCCGACTGAAATCGCCGCGTTCGGCAAGCTGAACGACGAGTTCATCGATCGCGACACCCAGGTGCTCGGCGCCTCGGTGGACAGCGAATTCGTGCACTTTCAGTGGCGTGCCCAGCACGAGGACCTGAAAAAGCTGCCGTTCCCGATGCTGTCGGACCTCAAGCGCGAACTCGTGACCGCCACCGGCGCGCTCAACGCCGACGGTGTTGCCGACCGCGTGACCTACATCGTTGACCCCAACAACGAAATCCAGTTCGTCTCGGTGACTGCCGGTTCGGTGGGCCGCAATGTCGACGAGGTGCTCCGCGTCCTCGACGCTCTGCAGTCTGACGAGCTGTGCGCATGCAACTGGCGCAAGGGTGATCCCACGCTGGACGCCGGCGAACTGCTCAAGGCCTCGGCCTGATCGGAGGATCCAATGAGTCGCGCCGCTGACGATGCAGAACGAAGTGATGAGGAGGAGGGGCGCCCATGAGTCGCGCCGCTGACGATGCAGAACGAAGTGATGAGGAGGAGGGGCGCCAATGAGCATTGACAACCTGAAGGACGCGCTGCCCGAGTACGCGAAGGACCTCAAGCTCAACCTCGGCTCAATCAGCAGAAGCACTGTGCTCAACGCTGAACAGCTGTGGGGCACGCTGCTGGCCAGCGCCGCGGCCACCCGAAACACCCAGGTGCTGACCGAGATCGGCGCCGAAGCGGCTGATGAGCTGTCCGCCGAGGCTTACCAGGCGGCGCTCGGCGCCGCGTCGATCATGGGCATGAACAACGTGTTCTACCGCGGCCGTGGCTTCCTGGACGGCAAATACGACGATCTGCGTCCGGGCTTGCGGATGAACATCATCGGCAACCCCGGCGTGGACAAAGCCAACTTCGAGTTGTGGTCGTTCGCGGTGTCCTCGATCAACGGGTGTGGGCATTGCGTCACCGCCCATGAGCACACCTTGCGGGAAGCCGGCGTCGACCGCGAGGTGATCCTGGAGGCGTTGAAGGTGGCGGCCATCGTCACCGGAGTCGCCCAGGCGATCACCACCGCCGAAACACTGGCGGCCACCGGTTAGCTTGCGCCCGTAGACTTCGGGTTTGTGGCGTCGGCGATGAACGAACCCTCTTGGGTCGAGCATGTGATCTGGTGGCATGTGTACCCGTTGGGCTTCGTGGGCGCGTTTCCGGCGGCCGTTCCGCCGGATCCGGCTGAGCACCGGCTGCGGCGAATCGCCGAGTGGTTCGATCACGCGATCACACTCGGCGCGTCGGGGATCGCGCTGGGACCGATTTTCGCTTCTCGCACACACGGTTACGACACCACCGACCACTACCGCATCGATCCGCGACTCGGTGACGACGACGATTTCGACTACCTGATCACCGAGGCGCGGCGGCGGGGCCTGCGAGTGCTGCTCGACGGGGTGTTCAACCATGTCGGTACGGACTTCCCCCGTCACCGCGAAGCGCAGCACGACGATGCGGCAGCGCAGTGGTTCCGCGGGCGCCCGGGCAGCTTCCACACCTTCGAAGGCCATGACGGCCTGCTGACGCTGAACCACGACAACCCCGAGGTGGTGGATTACGCCGCCGAGGTGATGGCGCACTGGCTGCGGCGTGGGGCGGACGGTTGGCGGCTGGACGCTGCTTACGCTGTGCCGCAGCAGTTCTGGGCCGCTGTGCTGCCGAAGGTACGTCAGCAGCATCCGGGCGCTTGGTTCGTCGCAGAACTGATTCACGGCGACTACGCCGCGGCGGTTCACGAAGCCGGATTCGACTCCGCCACCCAGTACGAGCTGTGGAAGGCGATCTGGAGCGGCCTGAATGACGGCAACTTCTTCGAGCTGGACTGGGCGCTGCAGCGACACAGTGAGTTCGTGGCAAGCTTTGCACCGCTGACCTTCGTCGGTAACCACGATGTCACCCGCATCGCCAGCCAACTCGAACGTCCCGAACACCTGGCCCACGCGCTGGTCATTTTGCTGACCGTGGGCGGTGTTCCCAGCATCTACGCCGGCGACGAATTCGGCTACCGCGGCGTCAAGGAGGAGCGGTTCGGCGGTGACGACGCGGTACGGCCCGAATTCGGCTCTCCCCCGGCGCCATTAGACGCCCGCGGCGCCAAGGTCTGGTCGCTGCACCAATACCTGGTCGGGTTGCGCCGACGGCACCCGTGGCTGCATGCCGCGTCGACATCGGCGCTGCGGGTGGCGAACCGGCAGTACGTGTACCAAACCCGTCACGGAGATCAGGCATTGATCGTCGCGCTCAACATCGACGACACCCCGCTGCAGGTTGTGCTGGCCGAGCTGGACCTCGGGCCCGCGGAAGTCGTCGCCGGCAGCGGGGCGCCGCCGCAGGAGGTCGTCGATGCGCTGGCCGTCGAACCGCACGGCTGGCGGATTCTGCGGCCGGTCTAACTGATCCGCTGCAGCGTCAGCGGATCCGGTTCGCCGTCGTAGTAGCGGGCGAGCAGTTCGACGAAATCGCTGTTGTCGTCGGTCGCCTGGCAGAACAACGTCATCGACGAGCGGACTTTCATGTCGTCGGGTGATCCGAAGATCTCGCCGATCGAGCGGCCCTGCACGGCGTTGACCAGCCCGGTGCACTCGTGCAGCCGCGGCCCGAGCACGTCGTGACCGAGATAGGCGCGCGCTTCGTCGAGCGAGGAAATCGCGTATCTGGACCGCGGTCGGGCTGCTGCCCAACCCGGCGATCTGCGGAAAGATGAACCAGATCCAGTGGCTGCGCTTGCGGCCGGCCCGCAGCTCGTGGACGACGTCCGCGTACACCGGGGCCTGCGCGTCGACGAAACGTTGCAGATCGAAGGGGTCGCTTGCCGATTCCATATGACCTACGGTGGCACAGTGGTCAAACGGCGGATGCCGAAAGCGCGTGACCTGGCGCCGTTAATCCGTTTTCGCACGCCGCGACTTGACTACGTACAGCGCCGGCTCGACGGCGCGCAGACCATCGATGATCTGCGGCGCCTCGCCAAACGACGGACACCGCGGGCGGCTTTCGATTACACCGACGGTGCAGCCGAGGAAGAGATATCGCTCGAGCGTGCGCGACAAGCGTTTCGCGACATCGAGTTTCACCCCACCATCCTGCGCGACGTCAGCAACGTCCGGACCGGCTGGCAGGTGCTGGGCGGACATGTGGCGCTGCCGTTCGCGATCGCGCCGACCGGTTTCACCCGGCTGATGCACACCGAGGGCGAACTGGCCGGCGTCCGGGTGGCCGCGGCGGCGGGTATTCCGTTTTCGCTGTCGACGCTGGGAACTGCCTCGATCGAGGACGTCGCGGCGGCTGCGCCGCAGGCACGCAAGTGGTTTCAGCTGTACATGTGGCGTGACCGGGACCGGTCGATGGCCCTGGTGCAGCGGGCCGCCGAGTCGGGTTTCGACACGCTGCTGGCCACCGTCGACGTCCCGGTCGCGGGCGCGCGGCTGCGCGATCTCCGCAATGGGATGTCGATTCCGCCGGCGTTGACGCTGCGGACCGCGCTGGACGCTGCGCTGCGGCCGCGATGGTGGATCGACCTGTTGACCACCGAGCCGCTGTCGTTCGCATCGTTGGATCGCTGGTCGGGCACCGTCGGACAGTATCTGGACACCATGTTCGACCCGACCCTGACCTTCGACGACCTGGCGTGGATCAAGGCGCAGTGGCCGGGCAAGCTGGTCGTCAAGGGGATTCAGACCCTCGATGATGCGCGCGCCGTGGTCGATCGCGGCGTCGACGGCATCGTGTTGTCCAATCACGGTGGCCGCCAACTCGATCGGGCACCGGTCCCGTTTCACCTGCTGCCGACGGTGGCGCGTGAACTCGGCGCCGACACCGAAATCCTGGTCGACACCGGCATTATGTCCGGCGCCGACGTCGTCGCCGCGATCGCGCTGGGCGCGCGCACCACCCTGATCGGCCGCGCCTACCTCTACGGTCTGATGGCCGGCGGCCAAGCCGGCGTACTCCGCGCTGTCGACATCCTGACCGCGCAGTTGAGCCGGACCATGAAACTTCTCGGCGTCACCTGTCTCGAGGAGCTGACGCCGAAACACGTGACACAGCTCCGACGGCTAGTGCCGGTGCCTCCGATCTGAATTCTCGTGCCGCGTTGCCGTGCGCTCAGGCTGGGAAATTGTCGCAAGTACCGTCGCTAAATTCGGAGTCTGCCGCACCCAGGAATTCCGTTGTAGTCGCACTCGTCGCGACTCCCGTCCGGGTAAACGCAGGTGATATGCCCACGCACGACGCCCAACGTGGTCGGAAACGCCCCACCAGATTCGCTGCACCCCGCGCCGGTTCACGTCGTAGACGTCATTCCAGTCATCGAGCGTGTAGGAGTCGATCTCACCGCCGACCCCGATGCCGGCATTGTTGCATAGGTAATCGATCCTCCCGGATTGCTGCACCACCTCGCCGACGGCGCGCTCAAACGATGTGTAGCTGCTGCACATGCGCTAGTACGCCTGCAGGTTTGCCACCACTGTCGAGGCATTGCGCGAGCTCCTCGCCGCATCGAGCTGGACGACCGGCTATCCAGACACCAGCGACCCCGTCCCAACTTGCCGCGAAGACACCGGCATGTCGATCTTCCGCCTACGGATGAGATGTTTCGCTATAGGCTCGGCGCCGGTAGGGATACTCCTGCCTCGCCATGGTCGTAAAATTTACCGCGGGTAGCCGGTCGTGAAGTGTTCTTTAGCTAGTCGTACCATATGGTCAAAACCCTTCTCGGGCTGGCGTGGTCGCATGAAACCGGCAATCGCACCGAACGCAGTTCGGTCCAGTTGGATTTCGTCGCTGTGGCGCCCTCGGCCTCGTCCAGTTCGCCCAGCTCCCGCCAGGCGCGGATCGCGTGGCCGGCAAGTTCCACTATCCGACTCGCCGTGCCAGCCGTCCCGGGTGCCATGGTGTGGGCCTTCTCCGCATGAGCGACCACCCGATCCAGAGACGTGAGAAGTTCGCTGTCGACAAACCTCGTCGACTCGAAAGCAGCTCGCACAGCGCGGCTTTGTGCGCCACTAAGCGTTGCGGCCGCCTCGAGGCCTCTTCGGGCAGCCGAGTCCCAGACTGCCGCCGCCGCCATCTTTCCCGCCGCCGCCGCGCGATGCAGTTCGGCGATGTTCCGGATCGCTGCCCGGCCAGTGATGTTGGCGTACCGCAACATTCCCCAATCGGGGTTGGTCAAGAGCTCGGCCACCCAGGCGTGAACCACCGTCTCGGGAACATCGGCGGTGCCGACGGTCAGCCAGGCGAGATGAAGTGCCAGCATGCTGTGTTCGGGTGACAGGTAACCGTCCGCGCCCGCGAGCAAGTCATTGCTCGACTGCACCATCAGGCTCAGCGGCCGCGCCGACGTAGTCGGAAAATCGGTGACGTGGTCGTCACCATTGATGTACGAAATCACGTTCATCGCGCACCCCTTACCCGAGCCAGGATGGTGCGATCCTCTGGCCAACCTCAGCGGGTGGGTGATGCGGTCGAGGTCCATGTCATCGGCTCCGTTCACTGTCGTCACCCGTTACGACGAGTCAACGCGGGTGTTGGTTCTCATCATCTGGTGTAACCATATGAAGCGGTTACTTATTGCAGCCCGAGTTGAAACCTGTCAAGGTGGTTACTTATGTTCGTCCACGTCGGCGGCCGAGACTGCCTCAACTTCGTCGGAACCATGAAGTACCGGGACAGCACGCCCGAGG
>CAVXKX010000010.1:0-7184 GCA_963762535.1 uncultured Actinomycetota bacterium | reverse complement strand
TCACTGCTTGACCGGTGCGGGACGCCTGCGGTGCAGGCGTCCGTTGATGCCCCACTGCGCAACCTTCACCACGGCTTCGCGGATATTGGATCCGCTCATCTTCGATACGCCGAGTTCGCGTTCGGTGAAGGTGATCGGCACCTCGGCGACGACGAACCCGTTGGTGATGGTGCGCCAGGTCAGATCGATCTGGAAGCAGTAGCCCTTCGAGTCGACATGGTCGAGGTCGATCTTTTCCAGCACCTCGCGGCGGTAGGCACGGTAGCCGGCGGTGATGTCGTGGATGCCGATGCCCAGCGCCAGCCGGGCATAGGTGTTGGCCGTCCAGGACAGCGCCCAGCGCCGCCAGGGCCAATTCTGCACGTTGCCGCCCTCGACGTAGCGCGAGCCGATCACCAGGTCGGCGCCGTCATCGATGGCCTCGAGCAGCATATGCAGCTGTTCGGGTGCGTGGCTGCCGTCGGCGTCCATCTCGACGAGCGTGGTGTATCCGCGGCTGAGCCCCCAGGCGAAACCGGCCAGGTAGGCCGCGCCCAGACCGTCTTTGACCGTGCGGTGCATGACGTGAATGAGGCCGGGATTCGCCGACGCCAGGTCCTCGGCCAGCTGCCCGGTGCCGTCCGGGCTGTTGTCGTCGACCACCAGCACGTGCACCTCGGGAAGGGCCGTGCGGAGTCGCTGCACGATGAGCGGGAGGTTCTCCCGTTCATTGAAGGTGGGGATGATCACCAGGGTGCGCAGGCTGGGGCGTTCGCCCGCACCGCGAGACACCGAATCGCCGGCGCGGGTCATAGGTCTCCTTTTTCTGGCCGCTGAACAGGGTCGCGGGCGGAATGTCGGCCGTCCTCATCGAGTTCGGCGTCGGCTGCCACCTCGTCAACAGGCGGGCCGTCGGCTACTGCGTCGTCGTCAGGCGGGTCGTCGTCGGGCTTCTGCGGCGCCTGACCGAAGTTCTTCGCCAGCCCTGACAGGCGCCGGTTCAGTTCCGTTAGCCAACCATTGTGCAGTATCGCGGCGAACAGGACCGCCAGAGCAGCGACCACCAGAGCGCCCTGCACGATCGGGCCCCACTTGGCGGCCGGGGTCATCGACGTCTTGAGGCGGACCTGGTTGTCGAGGTAAGCCGGCTGAAGAACTGCGTCCGCTGCAGCTCACGGCCGTCCGGTGTGACCACGGCGGAGATTCCGACGTTGCTGGCGACGACGGCATAGCGGTCCAGCTCCACGGCGCGAAGCTTGGAGAACGCCAGCTGTTGCTCGCTCATCGTCTGGTTGAAGTTGGCGTTGTTGGCGGGCACCGCGAGCAGTTGGGCGCCGTTGCGGACCGAGTGCTGCAACGCGCGGTCGAAGCTGACTTCCCAGCAGGTCGCGATCCCGATCGGGGTGCCGCCGGCCCGTACGACGCCGGAGCCCTTGCCCGGGACGATGTAGCCGGCCATGTCGGCCATCCCGGACAGATGCCGGAAGAATCCGCGCCAGGGCAGGTATTCCCCGAACGGCTGCACGATCCGCTTGTCGTGGCGCTCGCCGGGCCCAGACTTCGGATTCCAGACGATCACCGTGTTCGTCTGGGCCGGCTCATGTGCCGGCCGATCCGGCGAGGTCGAGCACCGTGCCGACCAGGATCGGCGCCCCGATCGCCTCGACGGCCACCGAAATCTCTTGCGCTGCTTCAGGATTGTCGATCGGATCGATCTCCGACGCGTCTTCGGGCCAGACCACGAAGTCGGGTTGTGGCGCGCGACCGGCACGCACGTCGTCGGCCAGCCGGCGGGTTTCCCGGACGTCGTTGCCCAGCACCGCAAGGCGCTGCGCGTTGAATTCCAGTCCGAGCCGCGGCACGTTGCCCTGGACCACGGCCGCCGTGACGGTGGGTTCGTTGCCCGATCCGGTGCCGGAGTGGCGGACCTGTGGCCACACGGCGGCGGCCAGGAAGAACATCAGGCAGATGCAGAACGCGGGCAGCACGACGGCGGGCGGCGCGTCAGCTATCCGGGCATCGTCGGCGGCGGGCCGGTCGGCCTTGCGGCGACGCTGCGATGCCCGCCACCATGACACGGTCTCCATCACGAAGGCGGCGGCGCTGCAGCCGGTGAGCACGATCGCCAGCGAGAGCAGCGGGACGCCGCCCAGGCGGACCAGCGGCAGGAACGGCCCGGACGTTTGACCGGCGGCCACTACGCCCCACGGGAACCCGCCGAACGGAATGGTGCACTTCAGCCATTCCTGCGCCGTCCACAGCAGCGCGAACCAGATCGGCCAGCCAGCAAGCCGCCGAACGGTGACGGCCGCCAGACCGAACAGCCCCGGGAACGCCGCGCACAGCGTCACCAACGCCAGCAGCGGGATGGCGCCCACCAGAATGCTGATCCAACGGATCAGCGGCAGATAGAACGCCAAGCCGAACAGGAACCCGTAACCGAAGCCACCGACCGGCGTGGTCGCCGGCCGGGTCAGCACCCAGGCCAGCAGCGCCGAACGCGAGGATCGCGGCCCACCACCAGTTGAATCGCGGGTAGCTCGCGCACAACAGCAGACCGGCGACGACCGTGGCGCTCAGGCGCGTCAGCCGCGGCTGCAGCCAGCTGCCTGCCTGGGGCACCCGTATCCGCGTCTCGCGGACCAGCCAGGCAACCAGAATTGCGATCAGATACACCAGCCGGCGCCACAGATACTTGCCGATCCGAACGGCCTGCTCACGCAGCTGTGCCGGCCGGTCATCGCCGCCGCCAGGCGGTTCGGCCTCGAGGTCCGCCGGCCCAGCATCGCTTGCGGCATCGTCGATGTCGTCGTCGTAGCCGGGTCGGCCTCCGGGACCTTGATGGCGCCGGTAACGGCGTCCTCGTCGTCGATCGGGTCCTTGATCGCCGGAAAAACGTCGGTGTTCTCGGTGCTCTTGGTGGGCCGGATCCGGCGGTCGAACCGTCTGATGCCCCTAGGCATGGATCACCGTGCCGCGATGGACCGTTTGCCGGCAACGCGGCAGCGGGTCGGTCGGGCCCAGCCGCGGCAGCACCGGCACCCGCGATCGCGGGTCGGTCGACCATCGACGCACGGCATCAATCGACACGCTCGGTTCGAACTCGCCGATGTCCCAGACGGCGTACGACGCGGGAGCGCCCGGCACCAGGCTGCCTGCCAGTCCATCTCCGGCGCCAGCCGCCCGCCATCCACCTCGGGTCACGGCGGCGAACGCCGCGCGCGCGGAGATCGAACTGTCGGGTGTGTGATGGTTGACGGCTGCCCGGATCGTCGCCCATGGATCAAGGCCCGTCACCGGGGCGTCGGATCCGAACGCGAGGGCCACGCCTTGGGATGCTAGCAGCGCAAATGGGTTGAGACGCTCGGCTCGATCGATACCGAGACGACGGGCATACATGCCGTCGCGGCCGCCCCAGAGCGCGTCGAAATTGGGCTGCATGCTGGCCATCACTCCCCACGCGCCCAGCTTGGCCGCCTGCTCTGCGGTGACCATCTCCAGGTGTTCCAGACGGTGGCCGCAGCGGGCGACCGCGGGCACCCCGAGGTCATCGACCACCCGTTCCAGGGCGGCCACGACGCTGGCGACGGCGGCGTCGCCGATGACGTGGAATCCGGCTGTCACGCCGGTTTCGGTGCACGCCCGCAGGTGTGCCTCGACGGCCTCGGCCTCCAGATAGCAGTTTCCGCATGTGGTCGGCATCGTGATACGGGCTGTGCAGCCAGGCGGTGCGCGATCCCAGCGCGCCGTCGACGAACAGGTCGCCGGCCAGTCCGGCCGCCCCGGTGTCGTCGAGCAGCGCGCGGGCCTGTTCGGCGGTGGTGACCGCCTCACCCCAGTAGCCGATCACCTCGACGCCGTTGGCGTGGGCGCTCAGCGCGCGTAGCTCGTGCCAGTCGTCCAGGCCGCCGATCTGCGGACCGGCGCATTCGTGCACCGCGACGATCCCATTCGCGGCTGCGGCGCGCAGCGCCGCCAGTCGCGCTTCATCACGCTGGGTCCCGGTCAGCAGGCCTCGCGCCGCGGCGCGGACCCGGTGATGGGCTTCGGCGACCAGCGGCCGCTGCTCGTCGAATCCGGTCGCCGACGGCAATCCCTCAACACGCCTCCGCAGAGCGGTCGATGCCAGCGCCGAGTGCACGTCGACGCGGGACAGGTAGGCCGGCCGGTCGCCAAGCACCTTGTCCAGCTCGGCGGTGCTCGGCGGGCCGTTCTCCGGCCACGATGATTCGTCCCAGCCGTGGCCCCAAATCGGCTCACCGGGGTGGGCCGCCGCGTACTCGGCGACCAGGCGCAGGCAGTGCGTCAGCGACGTCGCAGCGCGCAGGTCAAGGCCGGTGAGCGTCAGCCCGGTGGCCGTGAGGTGGATATGGCTGTCGACGAACGCCGGGGCGACGAAGCCGCCGGCCAGATCGACGACGTGGGCACCGGCGAACTGGTCGCGGCCGACGTCGTCGCTGCCCAGCCACGCCACGGCACCGTCGCGCACCGCGATCGCGGTGGCTTCGGGATGGCTCGGGCTGTGCACCCTGCCATTGAGCAGCAGGGTGGTCGGGACGTCAGTCACGCCGATAGAACCTACGGGGTGGGGCAGGCGGCTATTCGGGCCGCAAGGGTGGCAGGGCCGGCGGATCGATACCTCGGTGACGTCTACGACTTCACCGTCGATGTAGTCCGGTCGCGGCGCGCGGTCGGATGGCCGACGCATCCCGGCGACGGTGATCAGCGGGATGCGGCGACCGAGCCCGCGGACCGCCATCGCGCTGAGCAGCGGGCGGGCGGCGGCCCGGGTGGGCGGCAGCAACAGCAGCAACCCCGCGACACTGGTCAACAGGCCCGGCATCACCACGAGCAGAGTGCCGAACGCGACCGCCATGCTGTCGGCGGCCAGTGTCGAGCGACCGGCGTCCAAGCCCGACCGCAGCCGGTTGAGCTGAGCCTTGAGCTGCGACCCCGCGAGGGCCAATCCCCCGGCGAACGCCACCAACAGCAACAGCAGGGTCCATCCGAGCCCGATCGACGACGCCAGCGCCACCACGACGGCCAGCTCGGCGACGACATATAGCAGAAACAGTCGCGGCACCATGAGATGGCAACGTCGCAGACCGCCATGGGAGTTCCGCAGTGCGCCGGCGCACGGTTAGATGGCGACGTGACGACAATCGAGATCGACACCCCGACCGGCCCGATCGACGCGCTGCTCGACGTTCCCGACGGTCCGGGCCCCTGGCCCGGCGTGGTGATCATCCACGACGCGATCGGTTATGCACCGGACAAAGAGTCGATCAACAGCCATGTCGCGTCGGCCGGATATGTCGCGCTGACCCCGAACCTGTTCTCCCGCGGCGGCTGGGCGCGCTGCGTCACCAAGGTGATGCGCCAACTGCTCACCAAAGAGGGCAGGCACTCGACGACGTGCTGGCCGCGCGTGACCACCTGAAAGCCCTGCCGGACTGCACCGGCCGCGTCGGCATCGCCGGTTTCTGCATGGGCGGTGGATTCGCACTTATCATGTCGCCCAAAGGTTTTGATGCTTCAGCGCCGTTCTATGGCACACCGCTGCCCCGCGAACTCAGCGATACGCTCGACAGCGCCTGCCCCATCGTTGCCAGCTTCGGTGCCCGTGACCCGATCGGTATCGGGGCGCCCAAGAAGTTGCAGCGGGTGCTCGACCACAAAGGCATCCCCAACGACGTCAAGGCATACAAAGCCGGGCACAGCTTCGCTAACAAGCTGCCCGCGCAGCCACTGCTGCGGATCACCGGATTCGGCTACAACCAGGAAGCCACCGAAGACGCGTGGGCGCGTGTCTTTTCGTTCTTCGGCGAACACCTGCGCAGCTGACTCAACCCGGGCGTACCTCGAGGCCGACGTTGTTCGTCATCCCACCCCGCAGCTTGCTGAACACGTTGAAGAATTTCCCGACAATGCCGTACTCGCGCCCGATCGCGTCGTAAACAAGGCCCGTCTGAGACGGGTCCAGGATGGTCGCAGTCGCTTCAATGGCCTCACTTTTCGGGTGCCCGCCCATGTCGCAGATCGCTAGGGTCACTCGCGGTGTGTTGCGAATCCGCTTGACCTTCCACGATTTCCCTTGGGTGATCATCAGCAGACGGTCGCCGTCGTTGGCCGCCCAGATCGGGGTGGGCTTGGGGCGACCATCTTTGGTGAACGTAGTGAGTAGGACGTACTGCGCTTTCGCGACATCTTGGAAGGTCGGGGCCACCGGATGAGTCTAAAGGCATCTCGTGTCAGTCCGTGGTGGCATAATCGAACATATGTTCAATTCGCGTGCCGACACCGGAATCGGTCTTCGACCGCAAGCGGGTCACCGTGGAGTGGCGCTAGCTAGAATATTAGCCAGAGTAGGCATCGGACCAGGTCAGACAGTCACGGAGCGTTGCTTATGGACCCGAAGGACAACTCCAGCTACCACCCGCAGCGGGCCGGAGCCGCCGAACACCCGAACCGGAAAACCGATGCACCCCACCACGACACTTCCCGCCCTTACACTGACGTCGCCCGGCAGATCGAGACCGCGATCGCAGGGTTCAAGACCGACTTTCCAGCGGGACGGAAAACGACCGAATGACTGGCGAGCAGGACACGACCAAAGACCGGATCAAGCGCTGGGGCAAAGGGCTGCTGATCCTCGTCGCAGCGTGGCTCGGCACTAGCGAGTTCCCGCTCGGCCAATACGACGCCAAGCCAGCCGACCCTGAGGTAACCGACGAACAAGACCGGCCCGGATAGACCCTATGGAGTTCGGTCGGGGATGGGTGGGTCACGCCGCCGACGAGCAACCGACCGACTAGAAGCCACCTATTTCCGAAAACCGCTACCATCATTTGGTCAAGACGTTCTGAGGCTGGTCTGATCGGCAGCTGCCGACGGCACGGTGATCTGGACGTCGCCATCGCGACACACCTACGTCACCATGCCCGGCAGGCCTTGCTGTTCCCGCAATTGTGCGCTCCCACCGGGGTACTCGACGCGATCCCGGATCGGCAGCGCCGCACCGACGACACGGCGATGCCGAAGCGGCGTCGCACGCGCGCCGACGATCGCGCACGCTATGTGGCCGACCAACGCCGACACAACCGCCTACTGCGGCAAGCTCGACACCGCAGCGACGAAAGCGCCCATCGTGGCCAACGACGAGCCGCCGCCGTTCTAGCGAAGCGACGCGTGACCGCACACTCAGC
>CAVXKX010000009.1:0-309954 GCA_963762535.1 uncultured Actinomycetota bacterium | reverse complement strand
ATATGGAATGTCACATTTATGGAAATACACATAGGTGGAAATTTGAAGGCTTTTCAAACATAAGAGAGAAGGCCCTTCTTTCTCAGTGCGAGAAGTTCTTATCGGACCGGCTCTGTGGAGCTGCCGCCTTGGTTTATCCGGCGCCCTCAGCCAGCTCGTGCTGGGGCGGCCTGACCAGGGCATCGAGCAGGCGCCGCGAATGCCGGATCGCCTGCTCGGCTTGTGCGATGGCGTGCGCCAGGTCGGCATAGTCGAAGTTCCGGCGCTCGAGCGGGGAGAGCGGGTGCTCGGTAAGAGGCAGGGGAAGGGGAGACCTCCGCCTCGACAGGGACGGTCCTGGGCCGCCCCCGCCCTCGCCCCGGCACCGGCCGGCGCGGGACCGCCACGCCCTCGCGCAGCGGCGCCAGTGTGCGCAGCGCGAACAGCCGCCGCTTGCAGCGGTGCGTGACCTCCACGGCGATCCCGTCGGCGCAGAACGCGTCGAGCAGCCTGGCCGCGTTCTTGATCGCCATGCCTAGGCCGGCGGCGAGCGAGGTGGCCGAGACTAGCGGCGCGGCGGCCAGGAGGTCGATCGCCGCCGAGTGCTGGAGGTGCGGCGCCGGCCGGCAACGGCACTGCGGGCGGCGAACCAGGCGCGCTCCAGGTCGTGCAGCAACTGCAGCCCGTCCTGCGCCTCCTCGGCAACGGCGGTCAAGAAGGAGGCGGTCCAGGCGCTCGGCGGCGTCCAGGACCTTCCCGGCCGCAGCGCGGCGGCTCCGGTCAGGGGGACAGGCGTGCGCAGGAGGCCCAGTGACCGCGAAGCTGTGCGTTTTGGCCAAGTAGGGGTGACCCGGTCCGAGTTGGGTTCGTAGTTCTGCCTGCCCCAAGAACGAGGCGTGGTGGATGCAACGGCTGTGGTCGACGGAGGAGCTTGCCGAGCATTGGGCGCTCGGGGCTGCCGATTTGGCGTTGCTGTCGGGCCTGCCTGATGCTCGGCAAGCTCGGGCTCGCGGCGCAACTCGCCCTACTGGCGACAGAATGGGCGCTTTCCCGACGAGGAAGCTGATCTTGCCCCGGCGGTTGTCGGTCACTTGGCCGCCCAGGTCGGCGTCCACGCCGATGTGCTCGAAGGCTATGAGTGGACCGGGCGAACCGGCCGCCGGCACCGGCGGCTCGCTCTCGATCACCTCGCGGTCGCGAGCCTTCGACGACGCGGCCGAGGCGAAGTTCCGAAGCTGGCTTTCCGGCGAGCTGCTGCCGCGGGAGCCCGTGCCATCGGCCCTCGAAGGCGAGGTGAGCGGCTGGTTCGCCCGCGAACGCGTCAGTCGGCCGGGCGCCTACCGACTTGACCGCATTCTGCGTTCGGCCCGCGCCGCGCATGATGACGCGGCACTCGCAGCGCGTGGCCGATCGCCTGGATGCCGGCATGCGCGAAAGGCTCGACGCGCTGTTGGCCGATGCCGGCGAGGGCACCGGGTTTGCGCCCGTCCCGGCTGATCCCGGCCGGGTCGGCTTGGAGAGCCTGCTGGCCGAGATCGGCAAGCTCGAACTGCTGCGCAGCCTGGCCCTCCCGCCGGGCCTGCTGCGTGGCGTGCACGCCGAGCAGACCAGGCGCTTTCGCCGGCGCGCCGCGATCGAGACCGCCTGGGAGCTGCGCCGGGACCCGGAACGGATTCGCCCGCCGTTGCTCGCCTTCGGCGCGCCCCGCGCCAGGCGGAGGTGATCGACGGGCTTGGTTGAGCTGCTGATCCAGGTCACGCACCGGATCACCGTGAAGGCCGAGCGGCGTGTGCTGGAGGAGTTGGTCGAGGAGGCGGTCGAGGTGCGCGGCAAGGCCGGCATCCTGTTCCGCGTCGCGGAGGCCGCGGTCGGCAGCCCGGAAGGTGTGGTGCGCGAGGTGATCTTTCCCGCGGCCGGCCAGAACACGCTGGAGGCGCTCGCGCGCGAGGCCCGCGCGCTCGGCACGCCACGGAGCCGGCGCGTGCACATCGCGGTGCGCGCCTCGTGTGGCTTGTACTATCGCCGCATGACGCCCAAGCTGCTGGCCGCGCTAGAGTTTCGATCCAACAACGGCGGACACCGTCCGCGGCTTGACGCGTTGGACGCGATCCGGCGCGCCGAGGGCGAGGGACGGCAGTATTTCCGAGCCGACGAGGTCGCCATCGAGGGCGTTATCCGCCGCAAGTGGCGGGACATCGTGCTCGAAGCCGCGCCTGGCGACGGACAGCGCGTCAACCGTATCAACTACGAGATCTCCGTCCTGCACGCGGTGCGCGAGAAGCTGCGCTCGAAGGAGGTCTGGGTGGTCGGGGCCGACCGCTTCCGCAACCCCGACGACGATCTCCCCGCCGACTTCGCCGCGCGCCGCGACACCTACTACGCCGCCCTCCACCTGCCGATGGCGGCCGCGACTTCGTCGCCAGCATCAAGCAACGGTTGACTGGCGCCCTCGAGCGCTCGATCGCGGACATCCCGACCAACCCGCCGTCCGGCTCTACCCAAGCGCGGCGGCCATTGCGCTCTCCCCGCTCGAGCCGCAGCCAGAACCCGTCACCTCGAGCGACTGAAGACGGAGCTCGGCCGACGGTGGCCGATGACCAGTCTGCTCGACATGCTCAAGGAGACCGATCTGCGCGTCGGCCTGACCGAGTTGTTCACCAGCGCAACGCCCCGCGAGGCGACCGGGCGACGCTCCAGAGGCGGCTCCTGCTGTGCCTGTACGGGCTGGGCACCAACATCGGTCTGCGGCGAGTCAGCGCCGGTGACCATGGCGAGCTACACGGACCTCTACTACACCCGCCGCCGCTACATCACGCGCGACCACCTGCGGGTGGCCATTGCGCGGGTGGTTGACGCCATCTTCGCCGCGCGCACCCCGCATTTGGGGGGAGGCCACCACGGCCTGCGCCTCGGATGCAAGAAGTTCGGCGCCTTCGACCAGAACTTGCTGACGGAGTGGCATCCCCGCTACCGCGGTCCCGGGGTGATGGTGTACTGGCACATGGACAAGAAGGCGGCCGGTGTATCTACTCGCAGCTCAAGTCCCCGACGTCATCGGAAGTGGCGGCAATGATTGAGGGCGTCCTGCGCCATTGCACCGAGATGCAGGTCGACCGCCAATTCGTCGACTCACACGGGCAAAGCGAAGTCGCCTTTACGTGCTGCAACCTGCTCGGCTTCCGGTTGCTGCCGCGGCTGAAGGCGATCCGCCAGCAGAGGCTCTATCGGCCCGAGGTCGGCCACCCCGACGCCTATCCCCACCTGAGCCTGTCCTGACCCGGCCGATCAACTGGGAGTTGATCCACCAGCAGTACGACGAGATCATCAAGCACGTACCGCGCTCCGGGGGTACCGCCGATGCCGAGGCGATCCTGCGGCGCTTCACGCGCGGCAACGTCCAGCATCCGACCTACCGGGCGATGGCCGAGTTGGGCAAGGCCTCAAGACGATCTTCCTGAGCCAGTATCTGCGCGAGCCGGAACTGCGGCGGGAGATTCACGAGGGACTGAACGTTGTCGAGAACTGGAACAGCGCCAATAGCTTCATCTTCTACGGCAAGGGCGGCGAGGTCGCGAGCAACCGACTCGACGATCAGGAGGCTGTAACGCGACGATCTGGATGGAGGTGAGCGTCGATCAGGATGGTGATGCGACAGTCGCTTGATCGGGATATTTGTCGCTGCTGATTGACGTTGGCAAGAGGTTTTGGTGTCCACCGCAGCGACAATCAGGATGGCGCTGCGTGTGCAGTTTCGGTGTCGGCTTTGGCGGTCGAGCGGCCCCGCGCCGATGGCTGAACGCCCGTCGGTAGCTCTCGACATTCATTTCGAAGATCGTTGCGTGATGCACCAGTCGGTCGATTGCGGCGACCGTCATGGCGGGGTCGGGGAACACCTTGTTCCAGTCGCCAAATGGCTGGTTGGCGGTGATCAGCATGGAGCGACGCTCGTAGCGAGCGCTGATGAGCTCGAACAGCACGCTGGTCTCGGCCTGGTCCTTGTGGACGTAGGACAGGTCATCGAGGATCAGCAGATCGTATTTGTCGAGCTTGGCCAGCGCCGCCTCGAGCTGTAGCGCCTGGCGTGCCACCTGCAGCCGCTGCACCATGTCGGTATTGGAGGAGTGAACAGCACACGGTAGCCGTTCTCGATCAGGGTGCGGCCGAGGGCGGCGCCGACATGCCGTCTTGCCGCAGCCCGGCGGGCCGAACAGCAGCAGGTTGCTGCCCTTCTCGAGCCAGCTGTCGCCGGCGGCGAGTGCCATGACGCGGGCGCGGCTGATCACCGGGACTGCCGTGAAGTCGAAGCCGTCCAGGGTCTTGCCGGCAGGCAGGTGCGCCTCGGCCAGGTGGCGCTCGATCCCGACGCCGGGCACGCTCGGCGGTTTCGAGTTCGGCGAGCGTCGAGAGGAACCGTGCCGCCGGCCAGCCCTCGCGGGTCGGAGCGCTCGGCCATTTGCTGCCAGAGCCGTCCGATGGCGGGCAGGCGCAGCTCGGTCAGCAGCAGCGGCAGCCGGGCGGTATCGACCTCGATCGCGGTCATGCCCGCACCCATTCGGCTGCATGGTTGAGCAGCGCGTCGTAGGTGACGGCTGCGGGCAGCGCCACGGAAACCGCCGGGATGGCGCTGGCCGACGGCCGCGAACCGCTGACTGCAAGGCGGCGAAGATCCCGGCAATCGCTGCTGCCTCGAGTGCCCATCCTCGATCTCGCGCGCGAGATCGGCCTCGCAGGCGCGTTCGTGGGCGAGCTCGAGCAGGCCGACCATGATGCGGCAGGCGACACGGGCCGGCTCGGCCGCGATCAGCGCCTCCCACGCCCGGCGGTAGGCCATCGCGCGGAGCAGCTTGTCCCGGTAGGCAAGGTTCAGCAGCGCCGCCGGCTTGCGACGCAGGGCATGGATGACGTGGTGGTAGTCGACGACATGCGTGCCGAGGCCGAGGGCGGCGCGTGCCGCCGGCACCCCGTCCGCGCGACAGGGTCCGCGGCGAGTGTGCTGCCAAGGAAGCATTCGATCCTTTCGTCATGCAGCCGCACCCGCAGCCGGTGTCCAATCAGCCGCGACGGCACGGTAAGAACACCTTGCGCAGCATGAAGCCGCCGCTGCGCGTCACCGTGACGACGCGCCTCGTCGTGATCCGACGTACGGCGCGCCGGCAAGGGATTGAGCTGCGGCCGCTCGATGTCGATCAGCCGGCGGCGGCCAGCGTTGGCCCGGCCCACGACCTCGTCGACGAACCGCCGATAGGCCGCGAGATCCATCGAAGTCGGCGCTGCCACGGAGCAGGAGCGCCTGCGCAGAGCGCGGTTTTGAGGTGCCCGTGCGACGCCTCGATCGCGCCGTTCTCGTGTGCGACGCCCCGGGTTGTTGCGGGTCGGCTCCATGCCGTAATGCGCGCACAGCGCCTCGTAGCGTGCGGTCAGGTCGGGGGACGTGTCGCGCTCGAGGTTGCGGAACGCCGCCGAGAGGCTGTCGCTGCGATGCTCGGCGGGCGCTCCGCCGAGCGACCAGAGGGCGTCCTGCAGCCCGACAGCGATGGCGACGTAGCTCTCGCCGCCGAGCACGACATGAGCGTGCTGCCAGCCGGAGAAGGGCAGGCGGAAGTGGTAGAGCCGGTGCGCGAGCCCCGCGCCGCCGATGCTGACGCCCAGCCCGCTCGCGTCAGTGAAGTCGGACAGGCCCTGGCGTCCCGGTGGATGCTCCTGGCGGAAGATCACTTCGCGCTCGGGGCCATGCAGCGCCTGCCAGAGCCGGACGCGGCGCTCCAGCGTGCGGCGGGCGTCGGCAGGAAAGCCGGGATGGCGGCCCTGGATCTCGCCTGAGAATGGTGACCGGTCGCAGTCCCGGGACAGCCTGCAGCATCGGCACGATCTCGCTATCCCAGACTGCGGCGAGCGGGTCGGGGCGACGCCGTGCGCGCGGCTGCTGCCGTTGAGAGGGCAGCCGCGGGTCCGCCTCCAGGCGGCTGCCGGTGGTGGGGCTGATCCCCGCTCTCGCGGTGGCGATCTGGCGGGTGTGGCTTCGACGGAGGGACATGTACAATCTCGCCTGCTGGTCGGTGATGTGTGTGCCGGGCACCGCGGATCTCTTCTGGGGAGTCGAGAGCCGCGGCAGTCCGGCACGCCGTCACGGAGTTGCAGGCACCCCCCTTTGGAAGGGAGGCGCCGATGGCGGGGCAAGCCTACGGTCGGGCTACGCCCAACCTCCGGCTTGCCCGACATCACCATCCAGATTGACGCCCAAAGCCATCCTGATTGTCGCCGCGCAGGAGGCGGCGGTGCACGCGCTCCACCTGCTGCAATCCTGCCTGGTCCACGTCAACACGCTGATGCTGCAGCGGGTGCTGGCCGAGCCGGCGTGGGGCGCGCATGACGCCGGCGGACGTGCGTGGGCTGACGCCGCTCGTTTGGGGCCATGTCAGTCCCCTATGGCGCGTTCGATCTCGACATGGAGCAGCGGCTCGACCTCGACTTGCGGCGGCGGCCTGACTTACTTTTGACGAAAAGCGCATTTCGTCGAGAGTGTGCGCAGTCTCCGCCAAGCAGCAAGGGGTTGCAGGCGATGCCGGCGACCCGCCCAAAAGGCGAAAGGTAAAGAGTAGCCCGGCCGGCGGGCCGAGGCCGCCGACCGCCACGAGCGCGCCAAGGACTATCTGTCGCCCGCCGAGGTCGCCAGGCTGCTCGATGCCGCCAAGGCCGGCCGGCACGGCGTGCGCGACCACCTGCTTCTTGCTCGATGATGTACCGCCACGGCTTGCGTGTCAGCGAGGCCATCGGCCTGCGCCGCGACGAGTTGGACCTCGACCGCGCCCGGTTGTGGGTGCGCCGCCTCAAAGGCGGGTTGTCCGTCGAGCAGCCGATCGCCGGCGACGAGCTGCGCGCCATCAAGCGCTACCTCGCCACCCGCGCCGACGCGCTGCCCTGGCTGTTCGTCTCCGAGCGCGGTCAGCCGCTCACTCGCCAGGCGGTCAACTACCTGGTCGCGCCTGCGGGGAGCGCGCCGGTCTTGCCGGGCGTGCATCCGCACACGCTGCGTCACTCCTGCGGCTTCGCGCTGGCCGACAAGGGACACGACCTGCGTCTCATCCAGTACTACCTCGGCCACCGCGACCCCCGGCACACCGTCCACTACACGATCTTCCCGGTGATGGCCGCCCGCGACTTCTACCGCGATGCGGCGGCGATGGGCGGGGCGCCGCACCTGCGCACGGTGCGCGCCTACGGCGGGGTCTACAACCTGCTCAACGTGGTCAACCCGATGCTGGAGGTGATCAACCGCGGGAAGCATCCGCGGCCACGAGCGGGTGGGATAGCCAGTGTCCGCAAGCGCGGGCGCGACCAGCGCGGCTACTTCCGGCCGTTGATCGCCGATGCCGTGGCCGGCGGCGAAACGGCCTTCGACGAACAATTCTGGGATGCGCTGCGGCCGGCGACGGTGCTGCCGGAGATCGTCGCCAACCAGGTGGCGGTCTTCCTCGTCGGCGGCTGGCATGACGCCTTCCAGCGCGGCGCCCCACTGAATTACGCCGCGCTGCAGAACGCGTTCGCCGGACGGCCCGACGAGCAACCGATGCAACCCGGCCAGCCGGTCTCGGAGAATCTGCGGCTGATGATGGGCCCCTGGTACCACGTCTCCAATTACGGCGGGCTGCACCTTCAGGCGCTGCAACTGCGCTGGTTCGACTACTGGCTCAACGACGACGCCGGCGCCAAGATCTCCGGGGCGCCGCTGACCTTCCAGCCAATCGGCAGCCCGCGGTGGTTCCACGCTCGCGAATATCCCCTTCCCGCGGCGACACCGACCCGGTTCTACCTGTCCGACGCCGGCCGGCTGACCGCCGACTGCGCGCCCGAAACATCCACCGCCACAGTCAAATACGTGGGCCGAGGTCCGGTGGCGGGCCGAAGTGTCGAGCAGTGGACGCTCGGGATGACCAGCTTCATCCGCACCCAGCGCGGGGGACAGACCCGCTACGACCAGGACAACCGGCGACTGCAACGCGGCGCGCTCACCTACACCACCGAGGCGTTCGCCACCCCGACATTGATCGTCGGGCCGATCACCCTGACCCTGCATGCGACCGCCGACACCACCGAGTCACTGTGGGTCGCGCACATCGACGACGTCGCACCCGACGGCTCCAGCCGACCGCTGACCCAGGGCGCGCTGCTGGGCTCGCACCGCGCGCTGGACCCGGCGCGCACCTGGTATCTGCCCGACGGCACGGTGCTCAAGCCGCATCACATCAGCACCCGGGCGGCGGTCAAGCCCGTCGTGCCGGGGGAGCTCACTCGCTACGACGTCGAGATCTTCCCGACCGCGGCGCTGCTCGAATCCGGTCACCAGTTGCGTCTGACGGTGACCACGTTCGACTTCCCGCACCTCGTCCCGACCGTGCCCGCGCGCCGCGCCCTGGCCGGCGGGACTTATCGGCTGCACCAAGGTGGGCCCACGCCGTCGCATCTGCTGATCCCGGTGGCCGAACCGGGCAGTCTCGACTGACCCAGTGCGGCAGCGTCATCGGAACACAACGTCACTTTGTGGCGCATACTCGCCTGGATGACTTCACTGCAGCGATACATCGCCGAAGAGATCGCCACCGACCATGTCGAAGGATTGCTGAGCCGACGTGAAGCCATGCGCCGGTTGGCGCTGCTGGGGCTGGCCAGTGGTGCGGCGTCCGCGTTGATCGCCGCCTGCGCTGACCACGAGAGCCGACCGCTTCACGCGAGTTCCGGTGAGGGAGTCGAGCCGCCGGGCGCGAAGCAGGCGTTGCCAACCGAGCCGATCACGTGGGCCGGCCCGCGTGGAGAACTGCAGGGGGCCTGGGCTCAAGCTCACAACGCCCGGCGCGGGGTGCTGGTCATCCACGAGAACAAGGGCCTCAATGACTGGGTTCATTCGGTGGCCGAGCGATTCGCCGGAGCCGGCTACTCGGCGTTGGCCATCGACTTGCTGTCCGAAGAAGGCGGCACCGGTCAGTTCACCGACCCCGCCAAGGCCACCGCCGCACTCGCCTCCGCGTCCCAGGACCGGTTCCTCGCAGATCTGAATTCCGGTATCCAGGAACTGCAGAACCGCGTCCCGGGCGGGAAGATCGCGGTCGTCGGTTTCTGCTTCGGCGGCGGGCTGGTGTGGCAACTGCTGGCCTCCCACAATGCCCGCCTGTCGGCCGCGGTCCCGTTCTACGGCCCGCTCCCCGACAACCCCGACTTCAGTGGCGACAAAGCGACCGCGGTACTGGCGTTCTACGGTGCTTTGGACCAGCGCGTCACGGCGTCGGAACCGGCGGCCAAAGCCGCGCTGGAGCGCGCCGGACTGATCCACGACATCGTGATCGAACCCGACGCCGACCACGCATTCTTCAACGACAGCGGGCCGCGCTACAACGCCGCCGCTGCCCAGGACGCCTGGCGCCGGGTGCTGGAGTGGTTTGGCCGCTACCTGGCTTAGCGGCATGATGCGTGCGTGACCTCGCCGCCGCCCGCCATCACGCTGCGCCAAGTCCTCGACACACTGGACCTCGAACAAGTCAACGCGGAGTTCTTCGTCGGCAACCAGATCGACGAGATCGCACATCACATCTCCGGTGGCCACATCGCAGCGCAGGCGTTGATGGCGGCCAGCCGAACCGTGACCGATCGCTTGCCGCACAGCATGCACATGTATTTCCTCCGGGCCGGCGACGCCCGGCGGCCGGTCGACTTCGAGGTCACCGCGCTGCACGACGGCGGCACCTTCTCGGCCCGGCGGGTGACGGCGCGCCAGTTCGGCGCTGTGCTGCTGGAGGGCGTCGCATCATTCAGCAGATCCGTCGACAGCACGGTCTACCAGCAGCCTGCACCGGAGCTCCCGGATCCCGAATCCGTGCCGGGCTATGCCGAGCAGCACCGCGATTACGCCGACGAACGCGGCGGCTGGTGGGTGCGCGAGCAGCCCATCGAGTACCGGTACGTGGACCCATCGGCCAGGCTCGCAGCTGATATTGCCGAGGCGCCGCAGCCACGCATTCGAATGTGGTGGCGCCCCAACGGCATTGCGCCCAACGACCCCGTGATCGCCGACTGCCTGGCCACGTTTGTCGCGGGCCGCACGCTGCTCGAGTCGGCCATGATCGCCCGCCGGACGACTCCGCTGGGCCCGGGCTTTTCAGCTCTGATGGATCTGGCGATGTGGTTCCATCACCCGCCGGACCTGTCGGATTGGCTGCTCTACGAACAGCATTCACCCAGCGGCATCGGTGGTCGCGGGTTGGCCCAGGGCACCATGTTCAATCGCACCGGTCAGCTGGTCTGCACTACGACGCTGGAGTGCTACTTCGGCGGCAACACCAGCGGCTAGCGAGCGGCCACGGATCTGGCCTGGCCCAGCGCGACCGGCAGCGTGGACCAGCCGTGCAGCACCCGGGTGTCTCGGCGGCTGCCCGCGCCGGCGGAGCGTACGTCGGGGAAGCGATCGAAAAAGGCCCGCAACCCCACTTCGCCTTCGGCGCGCGCCAAAGCCGCGCCGAGGCAGAAGTGCCGGCCACCGGAGAAGGCCAGATGTTTGCCGGCATTGTCACGTTCGATGTCAAAGGTGTTGGGATCGGCGAAGACGGCCGGGTCACGGTTGGCAGCGGCGAGGTAGACGATCACCAGCTCGCCCTGTCCCACCGGGTGGCCCGCAATCTCGGTGTCATTCAACGCTATTCGCGCCGTGAGTTGGACCGGGGACTCCAGCCGCAGGATCTCCTCGACGGCGTTTGGCCACAGCTCGGGCCGCTGGCTGAGGGTGCCCAGGTGCTCGGGTTTGTCGAGCAGCATGCGAATCCCGTTGCCCAGCAGATTGACTGTGGTCTCGAAACCGGCCGCCAACACCAGACCGGCGACCGCCCGAAGCTCGTCGCGATCGAGGTAGGTTTCCGGCGAGCCACTTTCGGCCTTGCGGATGAGCTGGCTCATCAGGTCCTCACCGGGAGCGCGACGCAGCTTGTCCAGATGGGTGTCCAGCCAGAGGTTGAATCCCGCGAGCCCGCGCTGCACGCGCCGGTATTGCGGCCAGGGCAGCCCGAAATCCAAACTGGGTGCCGCGAGTTCACCGAACTCGAGAATGCGCTGCCGATCGCCCTCCGGCACCCCCAGGATGTCGCTGATGATCGCCACCGGCAGCTGCGAGCAATACCGGTCGACGATGTCGATGACACCGCGGTTGGTGAGACAGCTCGTCCAGCAACGACTCCGCGGTCTGCTCGACCCCGTCCCGTAGCACGCCGACAGCGCGGTGGGTGAACACCGACGACACCGTCTTGCGATAGCGGGTGTGGTCCGGCGGCTCGACGGCCAGCAGTGCCGGCGGGCGCAACGGATGCAGCAGCTCGTCGCGGGACCGACGCTCCAGCCATCGCAGTGGCGCGGGCAGGTTCGATCCGATGGACAGCACCCGGAAGTCGTCGGATCGCAGCAATTCGTGCCCGATCGCGTGGTCTGCGGTGAGGTAGCCGATGCGGGATCGCACCAACGGACCGCGGGCCCGGACCTCGTCGTAGAACGGCACCGGGTTCGCCTTGACAGTCGGGTCGGCGATCAGCCGGGCCTGCAGGTCGCCCCGTCGAGCACCAATCGAGGACAAGGCCGCGGACGAAGCCGTGCAGCGCCAGCCAGTGCAACCTCTGCCTCAGTTCGATCGCCACCGGTCAGACCTCCACATCGACGGGCAGTGCTGTCAGCCCAACTGCCAGTTCATGTTTCCCGCGAACGCGATGGCGTCGTCGCTGGCGGTGCCCATTGCGTGGCTCCGCTCGATGTACGACCGCACCATCGGCAGGAAGTTCATCGGGTTGTAGGCATCTTCCTCATAACTCCACAAATTGTCGCCCCCGTACTTCATCACCGACAAATTGGCCGCCTGGTGAACGCTTCCGTCGCCGGGATCGCGCATGCGGTTCTGGAACTCGCAGAACACCCAGCCGCGCTCGACGTCGACAGAATGCCAGGACGTCGGATAGAACGGCATCTCGCTGCCCGGAAAGACGTTCATGGTCGAGACAATCCAGTCGCGGATCTGCTCGCGGCCGTGCAGCGTCCCATAGGTGTGCTCGACGTAGGTTGCGTCCTCGGTGAACTGGTCGGCGAACCGCGACCAGTCCCAGCTGGACCCGATCTCGACGACCACCTGCTTGTGGTGCTCGAAGGCCGATTCGATTTCATCGCGCGACCACTGTCCGCTCATGCCTCTGCCACATCCTTGA
This sequence comes from uncultured Actinomycetota bacterium, assembly GCA_963762535.1. GTDB lineage: Bacteria > Actinomycetota > Actinomycetes > Mycobacteriales > Mycobacteriaceae > Mycobacterium. The sequence continues at coordinate 297,751 of CAVXKX010000009.1, read as the reverse complement.
TCCGGTTCAACGTCTTGGTCATGTCGCGCACATTGCGCCGCTGCCTCAACCAGCCGCCGAACAGCCAGTAATAGGCGCCGACGAATGGCGACGACGTCATCCGGAAAGACTCGGTGACGTCGGTGCCGCCGCCCGAGGGCGCCAGGCGGTAGTGCCAATTGTTGACTGCCCGGTCGCCGACGAGTACCGCGAAGCCGAATTCGCGGCCGGGCTCGCATGCGGTGACGCGGCAGACGGTCCAGTACACCGGGCCGATCTCGTTGCGCTTGACGTGGCCGCGAAATCGCGCGCCCAGCGTGGGCCCGGTAGCGCCGTCCAGCCACTCGGCTTCGAATACTTCGGGGGAGTAGCGGCCGATGCTGTGGACGTCGGTGATCAGGTTCCAGATCTGGTCCGCCGGTGCCGCCATGTGAACTGTCGCAGATCCCTGCATGGACTGATCCAAGCATGCCCGCGGGTGACCGGTCGACGAAAACCGCGATCGCGCTGCGGTGTCAAAGTGCTGTCCCGGGATGACTCGGCGGATCGCGGCGGTTGTGCCACACCTTGTTCAGACGATCGATCCGCGCTAGCGTTTCGACGTCTTCGAAATCACTGTTCAGACGGAAGTGGTCACCATCGACGATTACCACAGCCCCAAGCGGTCCAAGAACGACGGCGGACCGGATGACGGAGAGGCGCCCGTCATTGTCAGCTTGGTCGAGGCGGCGATGCAGATGTTCTCTGCAGCCATCGACGCCTTGCCCGACACCAGTGACCCGGAGTTCTCCGGCCGCGCCAACGTCATCCTGTCGGGTCTGCGCAAGCTGCAGACGGCACTGACCAAGGCGGCGACCCGTGGTCGTGCGACACCGTCAGTCATCGTGTCGCTCAGCGGAGTTCGCACCTGCTACGACGACCTGATGGCCCGGGCGTCTGAGGCGCCCGGTGCGACTTTGGGCCAGCAGCTCTACGTCGTCCGGCGACGCGCGAAGCTGTCCGCACAGGAGACTGCCAACGGCGTCGGGCTCACGCCCGAACTCCTCGACGCGATCGAGGCCGAGGAAGTCCCGACCGACGAAGAAGCAGCCCGGATCAAAGAGTTGCTCGCGGCGCTCGGGGGCTGACTCCCAACGTGGCGACGTCACCGACCGCCTGCACTGATCAGGCCGGCAAACAAAAACTGCGCTTGACGGGGCATCCGCCAAGCGCAGTTTTGCTGTCGGAGGGTTAGCCGGCGTGAGCGCCCAGCGTGCCCTGGAGGTCACCCTTCATCGCGTTCAGCTGGGCTCCCCAGTACTCCCAACTGTGGGTGCCGTAGGCCGGGAAGTTGAACACGGCGTTGTGGCCACCCGCTGCGTTGTAGGCGTCCTGGAACTTCCGGTTGCCGCCGATCATGAAGTTGCTCTCGAGGAACGTGGCAGGCAGGTTGGCACCGCCCAGCTCGTTCGGAGTTCCGTTGCCGCAGTACACCCAGAGCCGGGTGTTGTTGGCGACGAGTTGACCGACGTTGACCGTGGGGTCGTTGCGTTGCCATGCCGGGTCGCTGTCGGGGCCCCACATGTCTTCCTTCTTGTAGCCGCCGGCATCACCCATCGCCAGGCCGATCGCGCCCTGCCCGGTGGACGGGCTGAGGTAGCCGGACAGCGAACCGGCGTAGATGAACTGGCCGGGGTGGTAGATCGCCAGGTTCATTGCCGATGAGCCGGCCATCGAGATGCCGACCGCGGCGCTGCCGTTGGCCTTGACACTCTTCTGCGACGACAGGTACCCGGGCAGCTCGCTGGTCAGGAAGGTTTCCCACTTATAGGTCGAGCAGCCGGCCTTGCCGCAGGCCGGGTTGTACCAGTCGGTGTAGAAGCTGGACTGCCCGCCGACCGGCATGATGATCGACAGCCCGGACTGGTAGTACCACTCGAACGCCGGGGTGTTGATGTCCCAGCCGTTGTAGTCGTCCTGCGCCCGCAGCCCGTCCAGCAGATATACCGCGGGCGAGCCGTTGCCGCCGCTCTGGAACTGGACTTTGATGCTGCGGCCCATCGACGCCGAGGGCACCTGGAGGTACTCGACGGGTAGACCGGGACGGGAGAATGCGTTCGCCGTCGGGGCCCCACCGATGAGGCCGATCAGGCCCGGTAGAGCTGCGGCTGACACAGCGGCGACCAACAGCCGCCGCCCCCATCCACGCATCTGGTCGCTTACACATGCCATATTCGGGCCCCTTGTCGACGGCGTCACGCGCTACCCGCGAAACTTACCGTGCGGTCGTCCATATGTCGATCAAGACGCAAAGGTGTCGCGATTTCGCAGCAACCATTGCCACCTGCGAGGAGCCCGCGCTAGAGGCGTAAATCGGCTGTTCCTGGCAACACTGCGCGGCCCCGCGAGACGGCACTGCCGCCCATCCCCGGGTCGCCTTTTGTCGCCGTGCACGCGTAGGGTGACCCGGGATAGACCGACGAGACCACGCTGTCCCGGTCCTCTCGCCGCCCGCGAACCCAGTACATCGACACTCATGGTCGCACGGTGCGGCGGTCGGGCATCGGGCCGCGATTGAGGTGCAGATTTGGACACGGTAGTTGGACTGTCGCTGACGTCGACGTCAGTCGGCTGGGTCTTGGTGGAAGGCCGCGATGCCGACGGCCCCATCCTCGATCACGACGACTTCGACGTAGACCCGGCCACCGGACTACAGGCGGTGTACACCTCAGAACAAGCCAGCGCGGCCGTGCTGGACGCGCAGGCCGCGGCAGCCGGGTTCGATCAGCGACTTCACGTCGTCGGGGTCACCTGGAGCGACGAATCGGTCGCCGAAGCGGCGCTGCTGGTGGAATCGCTGACCGACGCCGGATTCGACAACATCGTCCCGGTCCGGTTGCACGACGCGTGCGACATGCTGGCCCGCGCCATCGCCCCGGTCGTCGGCTACGACCAGGCCGCGGTGTGCGTGCTGGACGGCGACTCCACGATTGTCGTCATGGTCGACGCCGAGGACGGCGAACCGCAGACCGCCATCAAGCAGTTGTCCGGCGGGCCAGGACATCTGGTCCATTGGCTCACCGCGCTGTTCGACCGAAGCTCCTGGCAACCCGGCGGCATCGTGATCGTCGGCGCGCAGGACGACGTCGACGCCCTGTCGCCGCGACTGACGGCACTGCCCGTCCCCGTCATCAAGCAAGTGGGCGCGGAGTTGGCGCTGGCCAGGGGAGCGGCGCTGGTATCAGCCCAGAGCACCGAATTCACCGACGCCGAGATGCTCGAGACCGTCAACAGTTGGCGGCGGAATCACGAAGGGGCCGGGAAGCGCTCGTATGCCGGAGCGGTGACCATGCTGGCCGCCGGAGCGGTCACGTTCGTGGCGTCGCTGTCGCTGGCGCTGGGCCCGCACCTGGTGCCCAACCACGCACCGGACCCGGTCAGGCCGGTGGCCCACCGCGCCGCCAGCGCACCGATCGTCCACGCCCCGGCCCCGGTTCCGGCGGCGGTCCAGCCGCCGGCGGTCCGCCCCGCGCCGCAGCCCGCACCGGCGCACGAACCGGTCGTCCAGCAACCGGTCGTCGCACAGGCGCAGGTCGAGGTCCCGGTCGCCGCGCCGGTTGCGCCGCCCGCGCCGCCACCTCCGGTCGCGCCTCCGCCGCCGCCCGAGCAGCCCAACCCGCACCCGTTGCTCACCAAGCTGCTCGAACGCCTGCACGGGCAGGCGCCCGACCAGCAGCCGCCGCCTGCCCCGCCCGGCGCGCCGGCGCCCTAGTCGTCGACGTGTCCCAGCGTTAACTCCAGAAATCCCTGGCTATTTCGGCTGCGGTGGTTAATACGCTGAGATGCTGGTCGACCGACTCCAGCCCGGCGTTCATGGTGTTGACCGATACATGCGAGGCGCCTGCGTCCGCCCAGCTCTGGAGATGTCGCGCGAGGTCCTCGCTGCTTCCGTTCCAGGAAACCTGGCCCTGCATGCCAATTCGAGCCGGGTCCCGGCCGGCCTCGGTAGCCGCCCGGGCCACCTCCTGACGCGCCCGCTCGAGTTTGGGTCCCGGCGCCACCATCGGAAACCAGCCGTCGCCGAGCCGGCCGGCCCGCCGCAACGCAGGCGGTGATGATGCCCCGAACCACACCGGAATCGGCCGCTGGATCGGCAGCGGCGCCAGCCCCGCGCCCGTCACCCGGTGATAGCGGCCGCTATAGGTGACGCTCGGCTCCGTCCACAGCCTGCGCATCAATGCGACCTGCTCCTCGCAGCGCTTGCCTCGCGTCGAAATGTCTTCTCCCAGAGCCTCATACTCGACGGCGTTCCAGCCGAGGCCAACGCCCACGCGCAGCCGGCCGCCGCTGAGCAGGTCAACCTCGGCCGCCTGTTTCGCCACCAGCACGGTCTGCCGTTGCGGCAGGATCAGCACGCCGGTGACGAACTCCAGCGTGGTGGTGATCGCCGCGAGGTAGCCGAATGTCACCAGCGGCTCATGGAAGGTGCTGTGCACGTCGTAGGGACCGTTCCAACCGGCATGAACCGCCGGGTCGGCGCCGACGACGTGGTCGTAGGCCAGCAGGTAGGCGAATCCGAGCCCCTCGACGTGCTCGGCGTAGGCCCGGACAGCTCCCGGCGTCGGCCCCGATCTCGGTCTGCGGGAACACCGCTCCGATCCGCATCGCGTCCCCTTTGGCTCGTTCGTCAGGTTTACTTGGCGCGCTTGGCGGTGAACGACACCACGACATCGTCAGCGACTTTCAGCGCGCCCAGCAGCTGCGAGTACGGCTTGACCCCGAAGTCGGATTGCCGGACGGTGGTCTCGCTGGACAGCCACCAGTTCGTCCCCTGGTCGTCGGTGCGCACGTCGACGACCTGCTCTCGGGACGTGGCCTGGATCGTCAACGTCCCGGTCAACCGGTAGCCGTCGTCGGTTTTGTCAATAGTGTTGGCCTCGAACACAATTCGCGGGTATCGGGTGGCGCCCAGCGATCGCAACGCGTTGCTGCGCACCAGGATCTTCTCCGGCCCGGACAGTGGGGTGACGCCGCCTTCGCCCCGGAGGACTGCCAGCGAGCCGACCTCGACGACCAGATTCGCACCGACCGGCTCGCCGGCCTCCCATCGGGTCGTCACTCGCCAATCCCGCATGGCCAGGGTCAGCCGGTGTCCCATCGCGGCGGCCGGGCCCGCGACATCGGTACGGATCAGCAGGTCACCGTCGGAGCCGTCGAGGCTCCACTCGGCGACTCCGTTGTCTCGTGTCAAACCGTCAACACAGTGCGGTAGTGAGCTCGGCCTTGTTCCAGCGCGGCGTAGCCTTCCGCGGCTTTGGACAGCGGCAGTTCCTCGATCCACGCCCGCACCCCGGTCTGCACCGCGAACTGCATGGTGTCTTCGATCTCGCTGGCCGTCCCGGACGGATGGCCAATGATGCTGAGCCCCGGCGTAATCAGCTGCAGCGGGCTGATCGGTAGCGGCTCCGGTGTGACCCCGATGGTGATCAGCTCACCCAACGGTTGCAACCCGCCGACGGTTGCGGCCATCGCCTTCGAGGCGCCGGCAGTACCCAAAACGACCGCGACCCCGCCGAGGTCGTTCAATGCTTCGGATACGTCGCCGTCGGTGGCATCGATGTAGTGATGCGCCCCCAGTTCGAACGCATCCGCTTTCTTCGCGGTACCGCGGTTGATCGCAATGGTCTCGAAACCCATGGCGCGGGCGAACTGGATCCCGAGGTGGCCGAGGCCCCCGACCCCCAGAATCGCAACCCGGTCGCCGGGTAGTGCCTTGGTATGGCGCAGCGCGTTGTAGGTGGTCACGCCCGCGCAGCCCATCGGCGCAGCTTCGGCGTCAGACAGCTCCGAGGGGATGCGAGCCAGCGCGGTGGCCGGAACGATCGCGGATTCGGCGTAGCCACCGGGATAGTGCCAGCTCGGAACTTTGCCGTTCACGCAGTGGATGAACTGACCCTTGCGGCACTGCGCACAGTGGTTGCAGTTGCCGCCGAACCAGCCGACCGCGACACGATCGCCGACCGCGAACTCCTCGACGCCCGAACCGATTTCGGCGATCGTGCCGGCGATCTCGTGTCCCGGCGTCAGCGGCCACGACAGGCCCGGGAAGTCCCCTGCGACGAAGTGGGCGTCGGTGCCGCAGATACCACAGGCCTTGACGCTGATGCGGACTTCGCCGCGCTCCGGTGACGTTGTCTCGACGTCGGCGAGCTCCAGCGGCGCGCCCGCGGATCTGACATGGACTGCTTTATGTGACGGCATAGCCGTAGCCTACTGCGCGACAGGGTATTTCGCCGAGGCGTCACTGCGGTAGTCGACCTGCCAGTGTTTGATGCCGTTGAGCCAGCCCGAACGCAGGCGCTCGGGTGTGCCGATCGGCTCGAGGTCGGGCAACGCGTCGGCGATCGCGTTGAACATCAGGTCGATCGTCATCCGGGCCAGGTTGGCCCCGATGCAGTAGTGCGCCCCGGTGCCGCCGAAGCCGACGTGCGGGTTGGGGTCACGCAGGATGTTGAACGAGAACGGGTCGTCGAAGACGTCCTCATCGAAATTCGCTGAGCGGTAAACCATTACGACGCGCTGACCTTTCTTGATCTGCACGCCGGACAGCTCGTAGTCCTCGAGCGCGGTCCGTTGGAAGGACGTGACCGGGGTGGCCCATCGAACGATTTCGTCAGCGGCGGTGGCGGGACGCTCCTTCTTGTAGAGCTCCCACTGGTCGGGAAAGTCGGTGAAGGCCATCATGCCCTGGGTGATCGAGTTGCGGGTCGTCTCGTTGCCCGCGACCGCAAGCAGGATGACGAAGAAGCCGAACTCGTCGTCGGAGAGCTTGTGGCCGTCGACGTCGGCCTCGACCAGCTTCGTCACGAGGTCCTCGCCCGGGTTCTGTGTCCGGTCCGCGGCCATTTTCATCCCGTACATGATCAGTTCGACCGAAGCGGTGATGGCATCGTTGCTGGCGAACTCGGGGTCCTGGTCGCCGACCATCTCGTTGGACCAGTGGAACAGCTTCTTACGGTCTTCCTGCGGCACGCCCATCAGCCCGGCGATCGCCTGTAACGGCAGCTCGCAGGAGATTTGCTCGACGAAGTCGCCCGAACCCTCGGCCGCCGCCGTCTCGACAATGCGTCGCGCGCGCTCGGCGAGGTCTGCACGGAGCCGCTCGATGGCCCGAGGAGTGAAGGCCCGGGAAATGATTTTGCGCAGCCGGGTGTGCTGCGGGGCGTCCATGTTGAGCAGAACGAACTTGCCGCGTTCGATCTGCTCGCCGACCGTGCCGTCTTTGTAGCGCGGCAACGCGGTCTTCTCCAGGCTGGAGAAGACGTCGCTGCGCAGCGAAATCTCCTTGACGTCCTTGTGCTTGGACACCACCCAGAAGCCACCGTCGTCGAACCCGCCCACGCCCGGCGGCTGCTCGTTCCACCAGATCGGCGCTGTCCGGCGCAGCTCGGCCAGCTCTTCGACCGGCAGGCGCTCGGCGTGGACGTCAGGGTCGGTGAAATCGAATCCGGGAGGAAGATTCGGAGTCGGCATCGGTGGCACTCCTAGGGATGAATACGACTGGGGGATGACGCGTTCTGGCCCAGTAAAGCACCGGGACAGCCGAGATGGAACGGCTTCTTCACGGATTGCCGGACACGGATTGGAACGTGTTCTCGCGGCCGGCTCCGATGAGTTTCGACCCGTTTCCTGGTCTGGCTCTAATACCAGGAAGATAACCACGAAGGGATTGTCCGATGCGCGTCGTTGTCAGCGACTTCATCAGCCTCGACGGCGTTGTGCAGGCGCCGGGCGGTCCGCCCACGGACTGGTCGACGAGTACCGGCTGATGATCGAGCCGATCTTGCTGGGCGGGGGTAAGCGGTTGTTCCCCGACGACGGCGTAGCCCGCGCACTGCAGCTCGTTTCGGCGACGACGACCGCAACCGGTGTCCTGATCTGCACTTACCGACCCGCCGACCGCTGAGCGCGGTTCACTGGCGCCGCCCGAAACGGCCTTGTGGCAGCGGTGCTACTGACTATGCTTGCCTCCAGATCGCGGGCCCAAGGAATGGCTCGGTGACGTAACACCGAAGGTGGATCATGATTCGCGAACTGTTCGTCGCCGCTGCGACCACCGGTGCCGCTGTCGGCCTGGTCCCGGTTGCCCTCGCCGATCCCGGGCAGTACGACGGCGACGTGCCGGGCATGAATTACGACGCGTCGCTCGGTGCGCCGTGCGACAACTACGAGCGGTTCATCTTCGGCCGCGGCCCCGGCGGGCAGGCCGAGGCGTGCCACTTCATCATCAACCAGTTCCCGGCAGCGCAGTCGGGGTACTGGGTCATCACCTACCCGCTCTACGGAGTGCAGCAGGTCGGGGCGAAGTGCGACAATCCGCGGGGATCATCGGCCCAGTCACCCGACGGGCAGCCGATGCTCTGCACCGAACACGGCTGGCAGATCGGTCAGCTGACCGGCGGCGGTGCCCCGAACGGCGCCGGCGGCGGATTCCCGTCCGACACGAGCATCACGCACTTCCCGTGAGACTCAGGAGATAGCCATGGCTTTCAAGCCGAAAGACGCCATTGATGCCGCCCGCGACATCGTGGCGAACGCCGTCGAACGGTCCTCGGACATCGTCGAGGACGCGGGCCACATCATCAAGGGCGACATCGCCGGTGGCACGGGCGATATCGTGCACAATTCGCTGGACATCGCGACCTACGCGGTCGAGCGGGCCAAAGAGGTCTTCACCGGCGGCGACGCCGACCGCCGCCGAATAGCTATCCGGCAGCGGCTTCGTTGAGGTCGTCGAGCCGACTGGTCGCCTGCAGGTACTCCTCTACCCAGCGCTCGATGACCGTCGAGGTCTTCTCGACCTTGGAGAACTGCCCGACGACCTGACCGACCGGGTTGAACGCCACGTCCACCGATTCGTTGGGGTACCGGTTGGTCGCCCGCACCGCCATGCCGGAAACCATGTACTGCAACGGCATTCCGAGCGGCTTCGGGTTGTCCGGCGCCTCCCAGGCCTCGGTCCAGTCGTTGCGCAGCATCCGGGCCGGCTTACCGGTGAACGAACGGCTGCGGACGGTGTCGCGACTGCCGGCCTTGACGTAGGCGGCCTGCTGAACCGGGGTGTTCGAGGATTCTTCGACCATCAACCATTGCGAGCCCGTCCACGCACCCTGGCAGCCCAGCGCCAGGGCCGCGGCGATCTGCTGACCGCTGCCGATCCCGCCGGCACCGAGAACGGGGACCGGGGCGACCTCCTTGACGACCTGCGGCCACAACACAATTGAGCCCACCTCGCCACAGTGCCCGCCGGCCTCACCGCCCTGAGCGATGATGATGTCGACGCCGGCGTCGGCGTGCTTACGGGCCTGCGAGGGGGAGCCGCACAGCGCAGCGACCTTCAGCCCGGCGTCATGGATGTGCTTGATCATCTCCCGTGGCGGGGTGCCGAGCGCGTTGGCGATCATCTTCACTTTGGGATGCTTGAGCGCCACCTCGACCTGAGGGGTGGCCGTCGCCTCGGTCCAGCCCAGCAACTGCAGGCTGTCGCCGTCGCTGTCCTCGACCGGCACGCCATGGTCGGCGAGGATCTTCTTGCCGAAGTCGAGGTGTTCCTGCGGCACCATCTTGCGCAGCGACTCAGCCAATTCTTCGGCGGACAGGTGTGAGTCCATGCCCTCGTATTTGTTCGGGATGACGATGTCGACGCCGTACGGGTGATCGCCGATGTTCTCGTCGATCCATTTGAGCTCGATCTCGAGCTGCTCGGGCGTGAACCCGACCGCGCCCAGCACGCCGAAACCACCGGCCTTGCTCACGGCGACCACGACATCGCGGCAGTGCGTGAACGCGAAGATGGGAAACTCGATGCCGAGTTCGTCGCAGATGGGAGTGTGCATGGAGATCCTTAGGTGGTTGCTTACCGCGGCGTAGGCGAACTGGAACGTGTTCTAGTTTAGTACGGAACCCGTCGACTGTGACCACCCGGGTGAAAGCACTTCGCGCGGACCGTTCAGAACACGGCGTCGTGGACGACCCGTAGCACCACAAACCCCGCCATGCAGACCGCGCATACCAGGTGATCCCGCCAGATGGACCGCGCCAGGGCGGTTTGGGCGCTCGGGCTGCCAGAACGGCCGCCGAGTCGAACGGCATTGGGCACCGTGTGCGTCGCGGCCAGCAGGATCGGCGCGCCCGCCAGCAGAAGCGACACCGCCACCAGCCAACCCGGGTCGTGCCCTCGGATCGCCCGCAACCCCAGCGCGCCCAGTAACACCAGCATCACCACGGCGATCAGGTGGCTCATCGGCCGGGATTCGGTGACCGCACGCCGGTAGTAGCGCGCGATGGAATCCAGCACCGACTCCGGCAGTTCGCCGCCGGGATGCCGGTTCGCGAGGACCTGAGCATCAAACATGAGGTCCATCCACAGCACGGCGAAAAGGAACCCGCTGCACGCGGTCAGGAGGGCGGTAGTAGCGCTCATCGTGTGATTGTTTCCCACTTCGCGGTCCCCGTAGGGCCGGTGGAACAAGTTCTAATTTCATGCCCGGCTGCGGTAGCGTGACGCGGCATGGGACGCGTGGACGGAAAAGTTGCACTGATCAGCGGCGGCGCCCGGGGGATGGGCGCCGCGCACGCCCGGGCTCTGGTCGCCGAAGGCGCCAAGGTCGTCGTTGGCGACATTCTCGACGATGACGGTAAGAAACTGGCCGACGAACTGGGCGACGCCGCGCGCTACGTCCACCTCGATGTCACCGAGCCCGACGAGTGGGACGCCGCGGTGTCCACCGCGGTCAACGACTTCGGCAAGCTCAACGTCTTGGTCAACAACGCCGGCATCGTCGCCCTGGGCATGCTGGGCCAGTTCGATGTGAACAAGTGGAACAAGGTCATCGACGTCAACCTCAACGGCACCTTCCACGGCATCCAGGCCGTGGTCGAGCCGATGAAGGCCGCGGGCGGCGGCTCGATCATCAACGTCTCGTCGATCGAGGGTCTGCGGGGCGCGGTCATGGTGCACCCCTACGTCGCCTCCAAGTGGGCGGTGCGCGGGCTGACCAAGTCGGCCGCCCTGGAGTTGGCGTCGCAGAACATCCGGGTCAACTCCATCCACCCGGGCTTCATCCGGACCCCGATGACCAAGCACTTCCCGGACGACATGGTCACGGTCCCGCTCGGCCGCCCCGGTGCCTCCGAGGAGGTCGCCACCTTCGTGCTGTTCCTGGCCAGCGACGAATCGTCGTATTCCACCGGGGCTGAGTTCGTCATGGACGGCGGACTGGTCAACGACGTCCCGCACAAGTTCTGAGGACGAGCGGCCCTGCGCCGCTATCGACAGCCTGCGATCACGGTCTCGGCGAACCGCTCGATGGCGGCGCGGCAACCATCGCGGTCGCTCGGGTCGACGCCCTCGCCCATCCAGGGTGCGCACATCACCGCGGTGATGCCGAGGTCTTCGGCGCGTCGGTAGAGATCGGCTGACGGCATCTCGAGCAACGCCAGCATGATCTCGAAAGGTTCGTCTGTCGCGCCCGTATTCGCCCCGCAACGCCGTCAATTTCTGCACATACCGGACCGCGTCGTCCCAGACGTAGGCGGTGCCGACCCAGCCATCGCACAGCCGAGCCGCCCGGCGCAGCGCCATCTCCGATTCGCCGCCGCACAGGATCGGCACCGGCGTCGGAGGGTGCGGCTCGAGCATCAACTCTGGCACCTCGTAGTACCGCCCGCTCCACGACACCCAGCCGCCTTGCCACAACGCACGCAACGCCGGGATCATCTCGTCCAGCCGCTTGCCGCGGCTGCCGAAATCCTGTCCCAGCAGCTCGAATTCCTCGCGCATCCAGCCGGCGCCGACGGCCAGCGACACCCGGCCGCCGGAGATCACCGATGCGGTCGCCACCTGCTTGGCGACCTCGACGAGCGGCCGGGACGGGGCGACGTAGATGGCGTTGGAGAACCGCAGCCGTCGGGTGGTCGACGACATCGCGCCGATCATGATCCACGAATCGGGCCAGGCCGTCTCGGGTGGCCACGGCGGCACTCCCGCCGCGGACGGGTACGGCGACGTCAAATTGCGGGGATAGATCAGGTGATCGGCGCAGATGACGCCGTCGTAGCCACAGTCGTCGAGCATGCGGGCGATCGCCAGCGCGTCATCGGTCTGCATAAACGGTGTGCCGGACCAGAATTGCATCAGGCGCCTTTCCGCACGTTGACATCCGGATCGTCGAGGGGCATGTCGTAAGACTTTAAGTTCCTTTTCGAATTCATGGGCGCAAGCGACCGGAACCCGCTAGGAAAAGGATGGTGGATTTCGAACTCGACGCGGCGCAGACGGCTTGGCTGGCCGAGGTACGCGCGTTTCTCACCCACAACGTCACGCCGGCGCTGCGCGCCGAATTGGGCGAGCACGGTCAGGAATTGCCGGGTGGGGAAGTCGCGGCCTTCCGGCGCAGGATCGGCGAGCGAGGCTGGTTCGGGCTGAACTGGCCGCCCGAATACGGCGGGCTCGGCCTGGGCGCGGTGTATCAGCACTTGTTGATGCGGGAATTCGAATACTGGGGAGTCCCGGGTCCCGACCTCACCGTGACATCGGTGGCGCCGATGATCATGCGGCACGGCACCGAGCAGAACAAACTGGAGTTCCTGCCGCCGATCGCCCGCGGAGAATTGATCTGCGCAGTGGGCTACTCAGAGCCCGAGGCGGGCACCGACCTGGCCAGTCTGCGGACTCGGGCCGTGCGCGACGGCGACGAGTGGGTGATCACCGGGTCCAAGATCTGGAACAGCGTCGCGAACCGCGCAACGCATGAATGGCTCTGTGTACGAACCGATCCCACTGAGGCGCGGCACCGGGGCATCTCGGTGATCATGGTTCCCACCGGTCTGCCCGGCATCCAGATCCGTCCGTTGTACGCCTGGTCGGGGTATCGCACCAACGAAGTATTCTTCGACGACGTACGAGTGCCCGTCGGCAATCTGATCGGCGAACTCAATCGAGGGCTGGACCTACATCACCGGCGCCCTGGATCTCGAGCGTGGCGCGCTGACCAATGCCGGAGACCTGCGGCGCGCACTCGACGATCTGACCGAACTAGCCCAGCGGGACAACTCGTCCCCGTTGCAGACGCCCGGCCTTCGTCGTCGGCTCGCTCAGGCGCAGGCGGATGTGGAAGCGGCGGAGTTGATGGGGCTCCAGGCCGCGTCGCTGCTGGAGAGCGGCGTGATTCCCACCGTGGAAGTCAGCGTCGAGAAGGTCTTCACCAGCGAATTACGCCAGCGGATAGCCGATTTGGCCCTCGATGTACTCGGGCCCGACGGTCTGCTGGCTTACCGCAGCCCGGGGGCGCCCGTGGGCGGCAAGTTCGAGCGGCTGTACCGGGTTTCGCCGCTGATGCGGTTTGGTGGCGGAACCAACGAGGTGCTTCGCGATGTGATCGCCCAACGTGGCCACGGCATGCCGTCCTACGGACGCTGACCGGATGAAGCTGATACCGAGTCAGGACGAGCGAGATCTGGCAGCGATGCTGCGCAGGCTTCTCGCCGCCGAGTGCCCGACCAGCATGGTTCGCGAGCATCGCGATGCCGAGCCGCGGACGGTGCCCGAGCGATTGTGGAAGTCGTTGGCGGACGCCGGCGTATTCGGGTTGGCGACGCCGACCGAGTACGGCGGCGCGGGCGGCACGCTGTCGGATGCGGGCGTGTTCTGCGTCGAGGCGGGCCGTGCACTCTGCCCGACGATCGTGCACGGCACCCTGCAGGCCGCCCTCGCCATCCAACTACTCGGCGGACCCGATCAGCGTGCGGCGTGGCTTCCGTTGCTGGCCGCTGGAAGCCGCAGCGCCACAACGTCGTTGTGGAGTGCCCGCGACGCCGCCGGCATCGTCCCGACGGTGCGGGCCCGCGTCGACGCCGCCGGTCGTTGGCGGCTGAGCGGCACAGTCGATTTCGTCGCGGACGCCGACCTCGCCGATCTCCTGGTGGTCTCCGCCGTCGATGACGAGCGGACCGTAGGCTTCGTTGTGCCGTTGGCCGCGGCGGGTCTGCGGATCGAGGCGCAACCGCTGATGGGTGGCCACCGCGCCTTCCGGATCGGGTTCGACGACGTCGAGGTCGCCGACACCCATGCCGTGTTGACCGGCCCGGCCGAGGCAGGCCTGGCCGGTGCGGACCTTCGCCGGGCCGCCAACGCGGCGGTGGCCCTGCAGTCGCTGGACCTGGTCGGCGTGGGTGAGGCCGTGCTGCAGCGCACGGTCGATTACACGATGGCGCGCAAACAGTTCGGCCGGCCGATCGCATCGTTTCAGGCAGCCCAGCATCTGGTGGCAAACATGCATATCGCGCTGGCCGCGGCGCGGCTTGCCGCCCACTCCGCGGTGTACTGGATCGGGCGCGGCCACACCGCAACCCGCCAGACTGCGATTGCCCGGATGCATGCCGCGGCCGCGGCGAAACTGGTCACGCTCGACGCGCACCAATTGCACGGCGGTATGGGCTACGTGATCGAAACGGACCTACATCTGTTCTCCGAGCGAGCCCGGGTGCTCTCGACGCTCGGCGGCGGCGCCGACATCGCGTCGACGTGGCTGGAGGACAACCCGTGAGCGAGCAGAGCCTGATCGACGCGGAGTCGGCGGCGCGGGTGGGAACGGTGGCGGCCACCGCGACCGGCGAAGTCAACCGGCGCGACTGGCAGCGCTGGGCCGCCGCCGTCGGTGACCACAATCCACTCTGGTTCGACTCCGAATACGCTCGTGCACAAGGCTATCGCGACATCATCTGCCCGCCGCTGTACCTGCAGTACGCCATCCTGGGAGTCACACCGCTAGACGAGCTGCGGCCGGACGGATCCTCCGGTGCGGTTTCGGGCAGCCTCGCTTTCCCGCTGGCGCCCAGGCGGATGGCCGGCGGTGAGAGCACGACGTTTCACCGGCCGGTATATCACCACGACCAGATCGACATGGTCCGGACCATCGAATCGATCGTCGAGAAGCAGGGCCGCTCCGGCAGATTCGTCCTGGTTACCTGGCGGACGGTGTATCGCAACCAGCAAGGCGAATTGGTCGCCGAGGCAACCACCTCCATGATCGCCCGACCCCGGGAAGCGCCATGAGCCCGAGAGCAGATCTTCTACGAGGATGTTCACCCGGGCGACGCCGTGCCGGCGCTGACCGTGACGGCCGACGAGCGGCAGTTGTTCTTCTTCAGCGCTGCGACCTACAACGGTCACCGCATCCACTACGACAAAGACTGGGCCCGATCGGTCGAGGGCTACGACGACGTCATTGTGCAGGGCCCGCTGCAGGCTGCGCTGCTGGCCCGCGCCGTCACCGACTGGATCGGCGGTCGGGGACGGCTGGTCGAGTACAGCGTGCAGAACCGGGCGATCGCCCTTGCCGGTGAACAGCTGACCTTCGGCGGGTCGGTCACCGGAAAACGGTTGGTGGACAACATCGGTCTGGTCGATCTGGAAATCGCCGGGCGCCGCGACGATACGGTGCTGATGCCGGGAACCGCTACCGTCGCGCTGCCGCTGCGCGGTGACCAGTCGTGACGGGCCTGCGCGGCGAGGCCGCGATCATCGGTATCGCCGAGTTGCCTGCCGAGCGCAAGCAGACCCGGCCACCGGCGTTCACCCTCGACCAGTACGCGCTGCTGGCCAAGATGGTCATCGACGACGCTGGGGTGGACGCCACAGTGGTCAACGGCCTGGTGTGCCATGGCCTGTCGGAATCCGACATGTTCGTACCGGCGACGTTGTCCGAATATCTGGGATTGCCGATCAATTTCGGAGAACGCGTCGACCTCGGCGGTGCCACGTCGGCGGCAATGGTGTGGCGGGCCGCGGTCGCCGTCGAACTCGGGTTGTGCGACGCGGTGCTCGCGGTCGTGCCCGGGTCAACGGTGCTGCCGACCTCCACCCGTCACCCACCGGCGCCGCCCAGCTGGCACGGCGCATCGAGCAACAAGTACGGGTCACCGCAGGCCGAGTTCGAAATCCCGTACGGCAACGTCGGCCAGAACGGGCCCTACGCGCAGATCGCTCAGCGGTACGCGTCGCTTTTCGGTTATGACCCAACCGCTTTGGCGAAGATCGCGGTAGACCAGCGGACGAATGCGTGTGCGCACCCCGGGGCGGTGTTCCACGGCAAGCCCATCACCGTCGACGACGTTGCGGCCAGTCCGATGATCGCCGATCCCATCCACATGCTGGAGACGGTGATGCGGGTGCAGGGCGGAACCGGTGTCCTGATCGCCAACGCCGACATCGCGCGCCGGGCGCGACACCGCCCGGTGTGGATCAAGGGATTCGGCGAGCACATCGCTTTCAAGACAGCGACCTACGCTGCCGATGTGATGACGACACCGGTGTCACGCGCCGCCGAACGCGCGTTCGCGATGGCAGGTCTGAGCCCGTCGGACATGGACATGGCGTCGCTGTACGACTGCTACACCATCACGGTGCTGATGACGCTGGAAGACGCCGGCTTCTGCGGCAAAGGCGAAGGCATGGCGTGGATCAACCAGCGTGACCTCACCTTTGCCGGCGACTTTCCGCTCAACACCGCGGGCGGTCAACTGTCCTTCGGTCAGGCGGGCATGGCGGGGGGCATGCATCACGTGGTCGACGCCGCGCGCCAGGTGATGGGCCGCGCCGCCGCCGCGCAGGTTGCCGACTGTGACCGGGCGTTCGTCACCGGGACGGGCGGAATCATGAGTGAACAAGTCGCATTGGTGCTCGGCGGTGACTGACATGACCGAAGCAAAACCGCTTCCCGAAGCCACCCCGGTGTCGGCGCCGTTCTGGCAGGCGCTCACCGAGCACCGGATACTGGTGCAGTTCTCGCCGTCACTGGGACGATATGTGTTCTATCCGCGCACGCTGGCGCCGGGCACGTTGGCCGACGATCTGCAGTGGCGCGAAATCGACGGGGCTGCAACGGTATACATGTTCACCGTGGCGCGCCGGCCCACCGGTCCGCCCTGGGCGGATGCGGTGCCGCAGATCCTCGCCGTCGTCGAGTGGGACGCCGGCCCGCGGTTCAGCACCGAACTGGTCGACGTCGACCCCGGCGATGTCCGAATCGGAATGCGGGTCAGTCCGGTGTTCTGCGACATCGCCGGCGCCGGCGTCACGCTGCTGAAGTATCGGCCAGCCGATGTTTGAGACCGTGCAACAACTGCTGCGGTCCCGCATGCACGACGACACTCCAGCGGTGGCGTACGGCGAACGGACCTGGACCTGGCGCGAGCATCTCGCCGAGGCCGCCGCCGAAGCCTCCGCGCTGATCGGGCTCGCCGACGCCAGTCGTCCACTGCATGTCGGCGCCCTGCTCGACAATTCCCCGGCCATGCTGCGATCGATGGCGGCCGCCGGGCTGGGCGGCTATGTGCTGTGCGGGATCAACACCACCCGGCGCGGCACCGGGCTGCTGTCCGATATCCGGCGATCGGATTGTCAACTGCTGCTTGTGGATTCCTCACACCGGTCGCTGCTGGACGGATTGGACCTCACCGGGATCACCGTGCTCGACGTGGACTCGCAGCGTTACCTCGAAGCGGTCGCGTCGGCACCGACGCTGCGACCGTGGCGCGAGGTCGAGCCGGCCGACACCTTGATGATGATCTTCACGTCGGGAACCAGCGGCGATCCGAAGGCCGTGCGGTTCGCCCACGTGATGGCGATCCTGTGCGGTGCCAGCCTGATCGGACAGTACGACATCACCGCCGAAGACGTGTGCTACCTGTCGATGCCGCTGTTTCACTCCAACGGCGTCGCCGCCGGCTGGGCAGTCGCCATCGGCAGCGGTGCGACGATGGTGCCCGCCCGATTCTCGACATCGAGGTTTCTCGACGACATCCGCCGCCACCACGTCACCTACCTGAACTACGTCGGCAAGCCGCTGGCGCTGATGCTCGCCACTCCGGAGCGGGACGACGACGCGGACAACACCTTGCGCATCGCCTTCGGCAACGAGGCGACCGACCGCGACATCGACGATTTCGCCCGGCGGTTCGGCTGCCGAGTCGTCGACAGTTTCGGCTCCAGCGAGTTCGCGGTGATCGTCACCCGCGAGGACGGCACGCCCGCCGGGTCGATCGGCCGGGGATATCCCGGCGTTGCCGTCTACCATCCCGACACCGTGACCGAATGCGCGCCAGCGGTTTTCGACGAGCACGGCGCATTGGCCAACTTCGACGAAGCGGTCGGGGAACTGGTGAACACCCAGGGTGCCGGCCCGTTCGCCGGGTACTACAACGATGCCGCGGCGACCAGCGAACGGATCCGGCACGGCATGTACTGGTCCGGCGATCTGGCCTACAAGGACGCCGACGGCTGGATCTATCTGGCCGGTCGCACCTCGGATTGGCTGCGCGTCGACGGCGAGAACCTCGCGGCCGGGCCGATCGAGCGAATTCTGCAACGACTGGCCCCGATCAATCAGGTTGCGGTGTACGGCGTTCCGGATGACGGCGTAGGCGATCAGGTGATGGCGGCCATCGTCTTCAACGACGGCCAATCGCTGACTCCCGAGGAATTCGAGAAATTCCTGGCCACTCAACCGGACTTGTCACCGAAAGCCTGGCCCCGGTTCGTCCGGATCAACGACGAGCTTCCGCACACGGCGACCGCCAAGATCCTCAAACGTGAGCTGATCCGCGCCGGGGCCACCGCCGGGGCGGGGTGCTGTGGCGGCGCGTGGACCGGGGCAGCGCCTACGTCGTGGTGTCGGAGCGCACGAGTCCGCCGAGTGTGTAGGAAAGAAGTCCGAATTCGCCGAAATCGCTTTGATAACCTGCACACTCGGCGCTCATTGCGAACTTAGCGAGTGGCCGTGACGTATTCCGAATGCATGATCTCGTCGATGTCGACGTCGACCTGAGCCGGGATCCGACCGTACTCGCGCTGCAGTTGCGGATTGGTGCGGACCGATTCGACCGTCCAGCCGTGCTGGGCCAGCCACTGCGATGGTTTGGCCTTCGTCGCGTCGTCGTAGGTCAGCGTGGAGAAGTTCACCTCACCGGACAGGTTGAGGCCGGGGTAGCTCTCTTCCAGAGCCGCCAGCCGGTCCTGGTCGAGGCGCGAGCCCAGCGCACCGATCGCGAGCCGGCTGCCCGGCGCCGAGAGTTCGGTGATCCGGGCAAACAGCGCGTCTTGGGCGTCGCCGGTCAGATACGGCAGAATGCCTTCGACCGACCAGGCACTGGGGCCGTGGTGTCAAAACCCGCTGCGCGCAGCGGTATTGACCAGTCGTCTCGTAAGTCCGCCGCAACATCGCTGCGCTGTGCGGTGGGCTGGGCGGCATGCTCGGCGAGGACCCGCGCCTTGAACTGGAGAACTTCCGGTCGGTCGATCTCGAATACCGTTGTGCCGGCTGCCCATGGCAACCGGTACGCCCGCGAGTCCAGTCCGGCCGCGACGATGACAGCTTGCCGGATGCCCGCGTCGGACGCGGCGGAGAAGAACTCGTCGAAAAACCGGGTCTGTACGCCATACAGTCGCGGGAAGGTGGTGGCGCCCTCCGAGGTTCCCGGATCGGCCAGCGCACCGTTGAGAAACGGATCCTGCGAGGCGGTGATGAAATGCTTCGCGTAATCGTCGCGCACCAACGGCTGCGGGCTCACCGCATGTAAGGCGCGCCATCCCGCGACCAGAAGCGCGGTATAGCCGACGCTGCTGACGATGTCCCAGGTGTCGTCGTCGGAGCGGTCGACGCCCCAGTTACCCTGCGCTGCACACATCGATGCTTCTCCTTCTACAACTCCAGCAAAACCGTCACCGGCCCGTCGTTCACCAGCTCGACGCGCATGTCGGCGCCGAAGATCCCGGTTTCCACCTCCGCGCCCAAGGTTCGTAGCGCCTGCACGAACTCGGCGACCAGTGGCTCGGCGACCGCTGCGGGCGCGGCGGCGTTCCACGACGGTCGCCGTCCTTTGGCGGTGTCGGCGTACAGGGTGAACTGGCTGACCACCAGGATCGGCGCGCTGATGTCAGATGCCGACCGTTGGTCATCGAGAATCCGCAACTGCCACAGCTTTTCGGCGAGCCGGTGGGCTGTGTCGACGTCGTCGCCGTGCGTCACCCCGACAAACGCGAGCAGACCCTGGCCAGCGGGCCGGATCGAGCCGACAACCCGGCCGTCGGCGGACACCGTCGCCGATACGACTCGCTGCACCAGAACCCGCACGGCCCGATGCTGCCACGTAGGCTCGCCAGATGTCAGTGCTGGTCGCGTTCTCGGTGACGCCGCTCGGAGTCGGTGAGGGTGTCGGCGAGATCGTCGCCGAAGCAGTCCGGGTGGTCCGGGAGTCCGGATTGCCGAACAAGACCGACTCGATGTTCACCGTTATCGAGGGGGACAGCTGGAGCCAGGTGATGGCCGTGGTCGAACGCGCCGTCGAAGCGGTGGCGGCCCGGGCGACCCGAGTCAGCGTGGTGATCAAGGCCGACTGGCGATCCGGCGTCAGCGACGCGATGACCAGCAAGACCGAGTCGGTCGAGCGGCACCTGTCCACGCGGCCCGACCGTCCCGCCTAATGTCATAGCGGTGAGTGCACGCGCAGGCATTGTCGTCACCGGAACCGAGGTGTTGACCGGCCGCGTTGCCGACCTCAACGGTCCGTGGCTCGCCGACCGGCTTCTCGAGCTCGGGGTCGAGCTCGCCCACATCACCATCTGCGGCGACCGCGCCGCCGACATCGAGGCGCAGCTGCGCTTCATGGCCGATGAGGGTGTGGACCTGATCGTCACCAGCGGCGGCCTGGGACCGACCGCCGACGACATGACCGTCGCCACCGTCGCCAGGTTCTGCGGCCGGGAACTGGTGCTCGATGTCGAGCTGGAGAACAAGATCGCCGACATCTTGAAGAAACTGATGGCGCGCATCGGTTCCGGCGATTTCGAGGCGGTGCGTGCCGCGAACCGCAAGCAGGCCATGGTCCCGGCCGGCGCCGTGGTGATGGATCCGGTCGGAACCGCCCCGGGCGTGGTCATTCCCGGCAAGCCGACCGTCGTCGTCCTGCCGGGTCCACCTCGTGAACTGCAACCGATGTGGAAGACCGCGGTGCAGACCCCCGACGTGCAGAACGCCATCGCCGGCCGAACGGTCTACCGCCAAGACACCATCAGGATGTTCGGGCTGCCGGAGTCCGGCCTGGCCGAAACCCTGCGCGAGGCCGAACAGGGCGTACCCGAATTCGCCGCGCTGGAGATCACCACCTGCTTGCGCCGCGGCGAGATCGAAATGGTCACCCGCTACGAACCCGGCGCCGCAGACACCTACCGTCAACTGGTCGACCTCCTGCGGGACCGGCACGGCCAGCACATCTTCTCCGAAGACGGCACCAAGGTGGACGACCAAGTCGCGCAGCTGTTGACCGGGCGCCGGATGGCGACGGCCGAGTCATGCACCGGCGGACTGCTGGCGGCGCGGCTCACCGAGCGGCCGGGTTCGTCGGCGTACGTGGTCGGGGGACTGGTGACCTACGCCAACGACGCGAAGTCCGGGTTGCTCGATGTCGATCCGGCGCTCATCGAGACGCACGGCGCGGTGTCCGAGCCGGTGGCCGAGGCGATGGCCGCCGGCGCGCTACGCCGTTTCGGTGCCGACACCGCAGTGGCGATCACCGGAATCGCCGGGCCCGGCGGCGGAACCGACGACAAGCCGGTCGGCACCGTCTGCTTCACCGTGGCGCTGGCCGGCGGCGCGCCGTCGACCCGGACGCTTCTGTTGCCCGGCAATCGCAACGACATCCGGGAACGATCGACGACGGTGGCCATGCATCTGCTTCGTCAGGCGCTCGCTCGAGCGCAGCTTAGTCGCCGACCGCGCTGCTTTCGCTGCTGCCGAAGCGGATTCCGGTGGCGTCGCGCCCAATCGCGGTCAGCACAGCGACGGCTATCAGGACAGGCCCGATCGTCGCGGCCAAGGCGAACGGATAGCCGTGGGTTTCGGCCAGCCGCTCCTGGATCGGTAAATTGAACGCCGCCAGCAGATTTCCCAGCTGATAGGTGACGCCCGGGTAGAACCCGCGGATAGCATCCGGCGACATCTCGGTCAGGTGCGCGGGTATCACACCCCACGCGCCTTGCACCGCGAACTGCATCAAGAAGGAACCCAGGCACAGCATCGCGGCCGTATGCGAGTAGGCGAACAGCGGCACGATCGGCAGCCCCAGGATGGCGCAGAACACCACCGTGTGGCGGCGGCCGAACCGCTGGGACAGCGAGCCGAAAATCAGTCCGCCGATGATCGCGCCGATGTTGTAGGTCACCACAATCCATTTGGCGCTCGCGTGCGAGAGCCCCGCGCCGCCGTCGTGGGTCGCCGACAAAAATGTCGGGTACACGTCCTGGGTGCCGTGGCTCATCCAATTGAAGGCGGCCATCAACAACACCAGGTAGATGAACCGGCGGACGACGGCGGCGTCCCGCAGCACGTCCCGGATCCTGGTGCGGGTCAACTTCATTCGTTCCTGCGCTGCTTCCCAGACTTCGGACTCCTGCACCCGGTAGCGGATGATCAAACTAATCAGCGCGGGGATGATGCTCAGCCCGAACAGCCAGCGCCAGGACAGCCCCAGTTGATCGATCACCAGTAGCGACGCCACTGTTGCGAGCAGATAGCCGAACGCGTAGCCCTCCTGGAGCAGACCGGAGAAGAAGCCGCGTCGCTCGACGGGGACCTTCTCCATCGCAAGCGCGGCACCCAGGCCCCATTCACCGCCCATACCAATGCCGTACAGCAGTCGCAGAATGACCAGTACGGTGAAATTCGGTGCGAACGCGCACAGGAAGCCGACCACCGAATAGAACACCACGTCGACCATCAGCGGCAGGCGACGGCCGACCCGGTCGGCCCAGAGCCCGAACAGCAGCGCGCCCACCGGACGCATCAGCAAGGTTGCCGTGGTCAGCAGCGCGACTTCGGCCTTGCTGTGATGAAACGTCTTTGCGATGTCGGCGTACACCAGCACCACCAGAAAGTAATCGAAGGCATCCATCGTCCAGCCCAACAGCGCAGCAATGAACGAATTGCGTTGGTCCTTGGTCAGTCGCGGGTTTGCCGGCACTCGCACCGTCTATCACACGACATGCGACGGTGTGGCGGGCTAATCAGAAATTCACTTCTTTTCGATGCTGTCCCACAGCTCGCTCATCGTGCGCAGAATTTCCTCCGCGAAACCCAGGCCGGCGAGATGACTTTCCCCGGGCAACGTGTACAACTCCGCCTCGGGCAATCTGCTGACGACGTGCTGGCCATGAGCGAACGGGACGATGTGGTCGCGGTCGCCATGCCACCAGCGGACCGGGACCTTCACCTGCTCGAGCCGGAAACCCCAGTCCCGCGCGAACACGACGACGTCGGCGAACGGCGCCGCCAACTGCTTGCGGGATCCGTTGAGCAAGTCGTCGAGGAACATCGCCTTGAATTCCGGCCGCAGCAACAGCCGGCGATCGCCCTCGGGGGACACCCGCGCGTAGAGGTACAGCGCAGGCTCCGCGACCGGCTTCAGCAGGCGGATGAAGCCGACCGCAGCCCAGCGGATGGGGAGGCCGACCACCGCAAGCAGCGGCGCCGCCATCGAGCCGAGCGACATCAGACCGCCGCTGATCGCCTCCGGGCCGACGGTGGGCGCCACACCGCCCAGCACCCCGGCGGCAATGATGCGGTCAGGCATCGCCGCCGCACATGCCAGCGTGTAGGGGCCGCCGCCGGAAAGTCCGATGACGGCCATCTTGTCGATGCCCAGCGTGTCGGCGGCGGTACGCAGGTCGTCGGCGAAGGCGAGAACGTTCTCGTACTGATGCGGGGTGGAGGACCCGATGCCGGGCCGGTCGATTCCGATCAACCGTATGTGGTTGTCCTCGGCGTAGACGCGGGCCTCGGCCGGGATCTGGCGCCGCGCGCCGGGGGTGCCGTGCAGCCAGAAGATCGCGCGTCCTTGCGGATCGCCGAACTCGGCAAACCCGAGCTGGCGATCGTCGCCGACCGCGATGTTGCCCTCTAGCTTGGGTCGAGCAATCGAATACGCCATTACCGCAGTGTTACACGGAGCAGGGCCGCTCAATCCCGTTGGGCATCTGCCCGGCTTGTTTGCCGGCGTTTTGGAAGCGATGACGCCGCCAGTGGGGCACGCTGCATACAACACCGTGGTTTCTGCCGACGGGAGCGAGTTATGCACATCATCGATGCCGACGGGCACGTCGCGGAAAATCCATCGTTCGCGATCGAGGCCATGAAGCGCTGGCCGCATCAGGTCGCGGCGAGTGCCGACGGCAGACCGAGGTTGGTCATCGAAGGCCGCAATTATCCCGAAGACACCGGCCCGGGCGCTGGATGCCCGCCCGAGCACGGGATAAGCAAGGCGTCTGACATCAACTGCCGGTCGGTGGAGGGCGTGCTGGGCGACGCCGATCGCGACCACATCGACACCATGGTGCTGTATCCCAGCATGGGGTTGTGCACACCCAGTCTCGAGGAACCCGAATTCGCGGCCGGGTTCGCGCGCCACTACAACCAGTGGATTGCGGACTTCTGCGCGCCGGCGGGCGGCCGATTGCGGGGCGTCGCGGTAGCCCCGGTCGAGCATGGCCAGTTGGCGATCGACGTCATGCGGGAGGCCAAAGATCTCGGGCTGGTGGCGACCCTCGTGCCGCCGGCACTCAAGACGCGCAACCTCGACCACCCCGACCTCGATCCGTTTTATGCCGCCGCGGTGGAGCTCGGAATGCCGCTCGGTATTCACGGCGCACCCGGAATTCACCTGCCGAAGATCGGCGTCGACCGCTTCACGAACTACATCCAGGTGCATTGCATCAGCTTTCCGTTCGACCAGATGACGGCGATGACCGCGCTGGTTTCCGGCGGTGTTTTCGATCGGCATCGCGGATTGCGGGTGGCCTTCCTCGAGGCGGGTGTGGGCTGGGTGCCGTTCTTCATCGACCGCCTGCACGAGCATTTCGAAAAGCGCGGCGACTGGATTGAGCGTGGCTGGCAACGTGATCCGCAGGAGTACGTGCAGGCCGGCAACATCTTCGTGACGTGCGAGCCGGAGGAGCCGATCTTGCCCGGAGTCATCGATGTGCTCGGTGACGACTTCATCATGTTCGCCAGCGACTACCCGCATTGGGATGGCGAGTGGCCCGAGAGCACCAAACATCTGCGCACGCGCCCAGACATCAGCGATGACGCCCGGGCGAAAATCGGCGGGCTCAACGCGCAGCGTTTCTACGGCCTTAGCTAGAACGCACTGCTGTTGTCGAGCCGAGGCTGTTGCCCATACCCTCTTCCTTGCAGCTGCCGGACGGAAGACCATCAAAGAGTTGAGGGGTTATGGGCGAATTCGATAAGCACGAGGGTGAAGCGCAGACGATTGTCAGTCTCGCCGACGCGGCGATGCATATGTACCGGGCGGCTATCGATTCGCTGCCTTTTCCGGAAGACAAGAAATTCCAGAAGCGCGCCGAGGTGGTGCTGACCGGTTTGCGGAAACTTCGCGCCGCGCTGACCGAGGCGGCAAGTCACAGCCGGCCCACTCCCACCGTGATCATGGCGCTCAGCGATGTCCGGCGACGTTACGACGACCTGATGGAGCGGGTGGCCGATGCGCCCGGATCGACTCTGGGACAACAGCTTTACAACGCCCGCGTGCACGCGAAGTTGTCGGCGCACGAGGCGGCCAACGGGTTCGGGCTCCGGCGCGAGCTGCCCGACGAGCTCGAGCAAGGCGGCACGCCCACCGCGGATGAGACGCCGCTGGTGAAACAGCTGATCGCCGCGATCCGGGTGGTGGCCGGGCTGGACGAAGACGACGCCGAGCCGGAGCTGCCGCCGCTCGAGGAACAGGTCAACGGCTGGGATGAAGCCCTGGCGATCAACGGCGTCGGTGAAGAGGCGAACGCAGCTCACTGAACTGGGCAGCGCTGAACTGGGCGCTGATTGAACAGCGATGATGCGGGTAGTCACCGTCGGTGGAGATCCGCATCACCTTCATTGGCAACGCCACCACGCTGATCTCGGCCGGCGGGGTGACGCTGTTGACCGATCCAAACTTTCTCCACCAGGGGCAGCGCGCGTACCTGGGATACGGTCTGGTCTCCAAACGCCGCCACGATCCCGCGCTGCAGATCGACCAGCTGCCGTCGCTGAATGCCATCGTGCTGTCACACATGCACGGCGACCACTGGGATCGCGTCGCACAGAAGGGACTTGACCACACCCTTCCGGTCATCACCACCCCGCATGCGGCCAAGCGGCTGCACCATCGGGGATTTGAGAATGCGCTCGGTTTGTCCACCTGGCAGGCGCACACCATCAACACGGACCAGGTCAGGCTGACGATGACCTCGTTGCCGGGCCGGCATGCGCCGCTGCCGATGAACCGGCTGCTGCCTCCGGTGATGGGAACCATGCTGGATGTCGAATCACCAGACGGTTCAACACGTCGACGGCTGTACATCTCGGGCGACACGCTGCTGGTCGAAGAGCTCAAGGAAATTCCGGTGCGGTTCAAGGCAATCGACGCCGGCGTCCTACACCTGGGTGGCACCCGGCTGCCGGCCGGACCTCGGCTACCGTTCGGCCTGACGGTGACCATGGACGGGCGCCAGGGCACCGAGGTGGTCGATCTGCTCGACCTGCCCAAAGTGATACCGGTGCATTTCGATGACTACACGGTGTTCGCCTCGCCGCTTGCCGACTTCACCGACGAAATGAACCAGCGCGGGATGGGGGACCGGATCGTCGAGCTGGGGCGCGGAGACTCCGTCACAATCTGATGCCCGACGACGAGCTGGATGAGCTGTACTCGGTCAAGCCCGATGGCTTCACCGCTACCCGCCGAAAGCTCGCCGACGCAGCAAAGCAGCGCGGCGACACAGCCGCTGTCAAGCGGATCTCCGCTGCCCGCAAACCGACCACCGCCGCATGGATCGTCAACTCGTTTGCGTTGCAGCGCAAGGACATAAAGAAGCGTCTGGGCGATCTCGGAGATCGGCTGCGCCACGCGCACGCCGCCGGTGACGGTGAAGCCATCCGACGGCTCTCGGCCGAGCAACGTCATACCGTCGACGAACTCGTCCGCGCCGCCTTTGCCCACGCCGAGGTGAAAAACCCGTCGGCCGCAGTGCGAGAGGACGTCACCAGCACGCTGCAGGCAGCGATCGCCGACAGCGACGTCACCGCCCAACTCGGCCGGCTGTCCAAGGCGGAGCAATGGAGCGGCTTCGGCGGCTTCGGTGCGGCCGCCCCGGTGTCGACGACAAGTCGCGCCACCGCGGCGAAAACTGCCCGAGCCGACGATGCTGATCAGCGCCGCGACGAGCTGAAAGCCGAACTCGCCGAGGCGAAACAGGAATTGGCCGCGGCGCGACGTCATCGCGACGAGACCCGGCGGAATCTGAAAGACGCCGAACGCGACCTCGACGCCGCCACCCGGGCTTACGACAAGGCCGCGCGGGCCGACCGCGACGCCGTTGCGTCGGTTGAGAAAGCACAAGCGCGGCTGCAACGGCAGCGCTGATGGCTCAGCGGATGGGCAGACCGGTCAGCGCCCGGCCGATCACCAGTCGCTGGATTTCACTGGTGCCCTCAAAGATGGTGAAGATCTTGGCATCTCGGTGCATCCGCTCGACCGGGTAGTCGCGGGTGTAGCCGTTGCCGCCCAGGATCTGGATGGCTTCGTCGGTGACGTAGACCGCGGTTTCGCTGGCATACAGCTTCGCCATCGATCCCTCGGCTGAGGTGAACGGCTTGTTGTTGCGCTGCATCCAGCTGGCCCGCCACACCAGCATCCGGGACGCGTCGATGCGGCTTTTCATGTCCGCCAACTTAAAAGCGATAGCTTGGAATTCGGCGATTTTGCGGCCGAACTGCTCGCGCTGACCGGAGTACTCGAGCGCGTACTCATAGGCGGCGCGGGCAATGCCCAGCGCCATTGCCCCGACGATCGGGCGGGTGCGCTCGAACGTCATCATCGCGGCCTGGCTCGACGTGCGATGTCCTTCCCGAATTTTCGCGATCCGGTGTTCGAATTTCTCGCGGCCACCGAGGATCAGCTCACCGGGAAGCCGGACATTGTCGAGCACCACCTCGGCGGTGTGCGACGCCCGAATACCGTGCTTTTTGAACTTCTGCCCTTGGGAGAGGCCCTTCGTGCCGGGCGGCACGATGAACGTCGCCTGACCCCGAGTGCCCATGTCGGGCTCAACCGATGCCACCACGACATGGACGTTGGCGATTCCACCGTTGGTTGCCCACGTCTTGGTTCCGTTGAGCACCCACTCGCCGGCGGCTTCGTCGTACCTCGCTCTGGTGCGGACGGCTCCGACGTCGGAGCCGGCGCCGGGTTCCGACGAGCAGAACGCGGCCAGTTGTGGATCGCCGGGGCTGCCGAACATCTGCGGCAGCCACTCGCCGATCTGCTGCGGTGTTCCGTTGGCGGCCAGCGCCGCCGCGGCAAGGCCGGTGGCCATGATGGACAACGCGATTCCGGCGTCGCCCCAGAACATTTCCTCGAAGACGGTGGGCATTCCCAGTCCGCTGGCTTCGCCGGCCATCTGGGCGAACAGGTCCGGGGTGTAGAGCCCCACCTTGGCCGCCTCTTGAATGATCGGCCAGGGTGTCTCTTCCCGTTCGTCCCACTCCGCAGCCGCCGGCCGGATCACCGAGTCGGCGAACTCGTGGACCCAGTCGCGAACATGCACCACTTCTTCAGGCAGATCGAGCGAAAAGGTCGCGTCCATCGGGGCTCCTATCAGGCGCTGCGCGCAGGCAGGTGGTATCGGTCGATGCGGGCACTTCTGATTACAGTAAACGCTTGTATACTGAGTCTACAAACCGGCTGCTCAGACGGGGCGTCATCGCGACTGGGCGGCCGAGCAGCCAGTCTGTTGACACTGTCCACCCGACGGAGGGGGCCACATGCAACGCAGCGATATCCGTGCCGTCGGCGATCTGGCTGGGGAGGCGTCGTCGGTACTCACCACCTGCGTCCGCGGCATGCACGCCGGCATCGCCGGTCGGGTGTTCGACTCGATCGGGCCGTCGGCTGCACCGACTCGGACCATCCACGACGCGTTGTCGCGGCGATCTACACCGGGTGGACCGTGGACTGCGCGGCGCGAGTCGCGTCGCCGGCGTCGTTGCCGCCGAAGTCTGGGGCAACGAGTCGACGACCCTCTCGAATCACGCACGGACTGTCGGTGCGTCCTTGCCGCCGTCAACGGGATATACGGCGACGAGCTGACCGAGCACGAAAACCCGCTGCCGGCGCGATGGTGATTCGCCACCGCGGCAAGGCCGATGCGCTGACGACCGATGACCTGGCAGCAACCTATCCGGCGGCCACCGGCCGCGTCGTCGTCTTCGTGCACGGCTGGTGCCTCACCGAGCAGTCCTGGTATCGCCCGCCGCGCGAGCCCGACGACGACGGCCGCAACTACGGCGAGCGGCTACACGATGACCTGGGCTACAGCCCGATCTTGTTGCGCTACAACACCGGCCTGCACATCTCGGTCAACGGCCGCACCCTGCCGGAATCCTCGACCTGCTGCACGATCAGTGGCCGGTCCCCATCACCGAGCTCGTGCTGGTGGCCACTCGATGGGCGGACTCGTGGTGCGCAGCGCATGCCACTACGGCGCCGAGCAACAGCACCGTTGGACCGACACTGTCACCCGGTGGTGTGCCTCGGTTCGCCGCATTTGGGCGCCGACCTGGAGAAGGGTGTGAACGTCGCATCGTGGGCGCTGGCCAAGTTGCCCGAAACCCGTTCGATTGCAACCTTTTTGAACGCCCGCAGCGACGGCGTCAAAGATCTGCGCTACGGCGCCTGCCTCGATGACGATTGGCGCGACGCCGACCCGGACGAATTCCTGCGAGACCGTTGCCGCGAGGCCCCGTTCCTACCCCATGCCACCTATCACTACGTGTCGACCACGGTGGCGCCACCGCTGCTCGGCATGTTGGCCGGCGACCATCTGGTGCGTCCGAATAGCGCTGCCGGAGCGGGCAAGTCGCGGCGTATTCCGTTTGCGGCCGATCACGGACTGACACTGACCGGCTTGCACCACTTCGACTTGCTCAACCACCCGCTGGTCTACGCGAAGCTGCGCGAGTGGTTGTCGCAGTCAGCGATCGGCTCGGCCGGCATCGGCGATGTGGGCCGCGACGTCAGCGGCGACCGCTAGGGTCTCCGGGTCGGTGGCGGAGTGATACCGCCCTGCGACCGCGTCGTAGCTCGCGCCGGCGATCGACCCGTGGTCGGCGGGTAACTCGATGACCTGCACCGGCCAGTCGGCGTCCTGCAGCGCGGCGGCGAAGTCGTGAGCCACCGAGACCGGGATCACCCGGTCGGCGAGTCCGTGGAACAGGGTGAACGGCGTCGACCGTGCGGCGTGACGTAGTTGAGTTGCCGGCACTTCGTTGAAGATCGGATCGGGAACCATGAACGCACCGGCCAGACAAACGGTATGCGCGAAGGCCATACCCAATTCCTGAGCCCGGATCGTCAACGCCGCCGCAGCCAGGCCGCCCATCGACCAGCCGGCGAGCACGAGACCATCGGGATCGTCGGCCCGTTCGCGGGTGAAATGCACCGAGGCCAGTAGATCGGCGCGACCGCCGTCTGCCGCGCCGGAATCCCAGTCGGGTGCGACGACGCGCAGTCCATGTCGGGCAATCAGCTCAGCAAGCGACCGTACCGAGGAACGCGCGTCTACTTGCTGACCGTGCCACAGCAGCACAGTCCGGTGAGACGGTTCGCCGTAGACGTCGGCCAGTCGACCGGCGGCATATTCGACGGTCTGCATACGGGTGAGTCGGTCCGGCGACTACTTGGGCGGCGCCGGAGCTGGTGCCGGCGCCGGAGCTGATGGTGCGGCCGGCGCGTTCCCGCCGCCGATCAGCGAGTTGAGAATGCCCAGCCCTATCCCGGCCTGTTCCGGCGACTTGCCCGGGTCGGGGACAGCGGCATCGTTCTTCTGCCACGCCTGGCAGCCGCTGGTCTTGAAGGTCTTGTCGGTCGGGTCGATCTTCACGATCTGAGGCTTCTTGCTCATCGCGTTGTCGAGCGGCTGCTTGGCGTCGTCGCCGAGCCGCTTCCAGTAGCAGACGCCGTTACCGACAGGGCCAGCCGACGTGTAGACGCCCGGCACGATATCGGTACCGACGTTGTACACGCCGTCGTGGTCGATCGTGGTTTTTGCCGGAGCAGGGACCGGGGCCGGGGCGGGGGCAGGATCGGCGACGGCTGGGCCGGCCGATGCGCCCCAGGCCAGCGTCATCAGCGCCGCGGCGGCGGCAATTGTCGGCTTAGGCGTCACGAATAGCAGCATACGGACTTTGCACCACGCGCGTCAGCGCCGGAGCGGGCGGCTACGCGCTTTTGGTGAAGAGGGGCAGCAGTAGACGACGCCGGGCACTGGTGGCGTCGGCGAAGTACTGCAGCGCCTCGTGGACCGTGGTCGCGGTGGGGAAGCTGGTGTCCTCGTGAGTCACCAGCAACGTCAGGCTCACGGCCTGGCTGGGGATGAGGGCCCATTCCAGGCCGTGAGTGCTGCATGCCTCGTCGACGGCATACAGCAGTCGCACAGCCTGCGCGCTGAAGGTGTCCAGGCCCGACAAGTCGAGAATGAACGGGTTGTCCGGGAGGTTGAAGCGCTGTGCGTAGGCGATCACCTGGTCGACGTTGCCCGCGTCGATCACGCCGCTGATCGTCACCACCGTCGCGAGGTGGCGGCATTGAGCCCGTACCGCGGCGCCGTTGCAGTCGAAGGGGAGACGCGGGTGTGACGGCGAAGCTGCCGTGTCGACCGAGTTGTTCATCTGGCGCGCCCCCAAATTCCCCACTGCTAATGCACTATCAGGATCAGCTATGACCCGAACTTGTTTCAGACGCTAATTGCCTACTCTAAGGTCACCTACTCCAGCGTTTAATACTTTGCTAAGAAACAATTTTCGCTACTGGCCAGTATGTTCCGATGACGTGCCGACAGCTCGCCGGCGGGAACCGGCTAGGCCAGTCGCTTGACGGCTCCGGCATAGCGGAGCGCGTGTTCGTAAATGTCGATGTTGTCGCGAGAAATCTTTGCGTGGACAGGTCGCTCGAGAAGGAGACGCAACAACGGGTTGAAGGCGCGATACGTCTCATGGAAGGTGAGCACGGTGGTGCCGTCGCGCTGTTCCTCGAGTTCGTGGTAACCCTCGGCGCGCGACCACAGCGGCTTCCCGATCGCGACATAGCGCGACAGCTTGTTGATGGTGGCCTCGGTGACGGTCTCCCATGAGCGCCCCTTGCCGCCCGACAGCAGGTACTTGGGCACGGGGAAGACGCAGGTGCGGACGAGACCCTCACCGGCTTCGTCGCCTTCGTTCAGGATCTCCATGCTGCCGGTCGGCCACTCAAGTACCCGCGGGCTTGGCGCGTCCGGCGGCACCGGCGGGTGCAGCGCCCGCCACACCTTCCTGGGAGGCGCGTCGACGTGGAATCGAACGGTGAAGGATTGCATCAGCTTTCTCCCCAGCTGTCCCAGAAAGTGACGGTCTCCGCGGGCGGTCGCGAGGCCGGCCGGAAGTCGGTGCCAATCGTGTAGGCCACCGGGAAAAGCGCAGCCTGTGTGACCGTGGCCGGGATGCCCAGCAATTCGGCTACCT
The DNA here is from genome assembly GCA_963762535.1 of uncultured Actinomycetota bacterium. Lineage (GTDB taxonomy): Bacteria > Actinomycetota > Actinomycetes > Mycobacteriales > Mycobacteriaceae > Mycobacterium. The sequence goes on along the minus strand of CAVXKX010000009.1, from coordinate 265,133 downwards.
CTCGCTCCTTGGCCAAATGCATTGTCGTCCAGACCGATCCGAGGCCACGAGACCGAAGCGCGAGCAAAAAACTCCAGCCGGCCGGGATGATCGAGGCCCACGCCGACGCAGCGGTCAACATGCTGGAGTTATCGATGCGGTTTTCCAGGCAGGGGATGACATGCACGGGAACTTGGGCCAGTGTGTCAGTGAGACTGAACGCGCTGGCGTACACGCGCTGGGTTTGCGGGTCGGAGGTGTCCCTGGCGGCGAGTGCAAGATACTCAGCGCCGATGCTGCTGTAGATCTCCGCGATCGCGGCGCGCTTATCGGGGTCGGTTATCACCAGCCACCGCCAATCCTGCGTGTTGCTAGCTGTCGGCGCCTGCATCGCCAGCTGTATGCACTCCAGGATCACGTCGCGACCGACCGGCCGGGTCAGGTCAAGACGTTTGCGCACCGACCGGGTGGTGCTCAGCAGTTCGTCGACGGTGGCCTTATCCATCTCGTCCTTCCCATGGTGCTCAGAGGTCGATCGCGCAAGATTGATCGACGCCGAGCACGGTCAACGAGCGTCCCAGACCAAGGAACACCGCGACACACAGTGTGAGATCGAGGATCTCTTCGTCGGTGAAAACTTCACGCAGCCGGCCGAAGAACGCATCGTCGATCGATGCGTGGTCGTTCGCGAATCGCTCGGCGTATTCGATGGCGAGACGTTGCCGCGCCGTGTAGCCGGGGTAGGTGGCGTAGGCCGCGACATTCTCATACAGCTCCGGTGCGACACCCGCCTCGAGCACCGAATCCGCGCGGAAGTCCGAGCAGGCGACGCAGTCGTTGATCTGAGCGATTCGCATCCTGGCCAGCTCGCGCTCGTCCGGCGGCAGAATGCTCTGCTGGTAAGCGCCGCGAATCATCCGCTCGACCATGTCGCCGAGTTGCGGCCGCAGCGTCCAAATCATGGCGGCCTCACCACCGGGGCCATCGGGCACATCAAGCCTGGCCATGGATGTGAGCAAACCAGATGTTTGGGTCGACTGTCCAGGTCGCCGCCCGTGGACAGGGGCGATGCTGTGGCTGAAGATTGACGCGACCAACGACTATGCCGCCCTAAAGCATCTGCTGACTACCGACATCCCGCCCGAACACCGCGGACCGGGGACCTACATGTTCGACGCCCTGAAGTACCGCGATCGCCGGGAGAGCCGACTGCTTCGGACGTCAGCCTGGTCGCCACTGTACTGACCTCGCGCTAAAGCTGTTCTAGCGGTTCAGGATTCGGTCCGCCTCAGCTGCCATCTCGGCGACGATGTCGGCAGCGGGACGCACTGCATGGATAAGGCCGATCGACTCGCCGATGAGGATGGCAGCGGCCTCGAAATCTTCTGCGGCAACGGCGGCTTGATATGCGCTGACCACTTCGGGCAACGACGCCTGCAGTTCGGCTTCGTTGCCGTGCCAGCCGTCGACAAAAGGGTTGCTCAACGCGCGCACGTTATATTGGGGCGCCCAATCCAGCTGCCGCACAAAGTCATACACCCGGGTGCGATAGGTGTTGTCCCCGCTGGCGCCGATAGCCCGCTGGTGGGCGCGTGGCGACACCAGTGCTTCGGGGGAAGCCCAGAACCTAGTGCCCACCACGACGCCATCGGCACCGAGCACGAGTGCCGCCGCAAGTCCGCGTCCGTCGGCGACGCCGCCGGCGGCCAGCACCAACGTTTCGGGCGCACGTTCGGCGGCCAAGTCGACGACTTCGGGCACCAGGGTGAACGTGGTACGCACCGTCATTCCGTGCCCGCCCGCCTCGCTGCCCTGGGCGACCAGTATCTGCGCGCCGGCATCTAGAGCCGATCGCGCGTGTTCGAGTGTCTGAACCTGCGCGATGAGGGGCACGCCGACCGCATGGATGCGCTCCGCGAACGGGTGCAGATCGCCGAACGACAACATGATTGTCGCCGGCTGCCGTTCCAATGTGACGTCGAGCAAGTCGGGATTACGGGCCAAACTCCAGGTGATGAAGCCGCATCCGACCCGGGCGCCGTCGGCCTGCCCGAACTCACGCTGCAGCCACGCCGAGTCGCCGTAGCCGCCGCCGATCAGGCCCAGGCCGCCGCTCGATGACACAGCCGCGGCGAGCCTGCCGCCCGAGATCAGCGCCATCGGCGCGGAGACAACCGGGTGCTCGATGCCGAAGAACTCGGTCAGCCGGGTCTTCATGCCAGTTCTCCAGTTCTGAAGCTTCGTATTGGTGATGACGCTAGACGGGTCAACATGCGCGGGGAACGATGAACGTCGAACAAGTCCTGCCTGCGCATTCGCTCACGGCGCACCGGGGGGACGACTCGCTATCAATCTGGCGCACTGATACCCTGCCAACGCCGTCGTTAGTGATGCAGTGGTGAACGAACATCTGTGGTCTCACGGAAAGATTGTTGTGCGCAGCGGAGAAATCAAGGCCCTCACGGGACTTCGCATCGTTGCCGCTATCTGGGTAGTGCTCTTTCACTTCCGTCCGCTGTTACGTGATGCAGTCCCCGGTTTTCGGGACGCGCTCAGCCCGGTGCTCAATTGCGGAGCCCAAGGGGTGGACTTGTTCTTCATCCTCAGCGGCTTCGTACTGACCTGGAACTACCTGGACCGGATGGGCGGGTCGTGGTCGGCCCGCGCCACTGCGCATTTCCTCTGGCTGCGATTGGCCAGGGTGTGGCCGGTCTACCTGGTCACATTGCATCTGGCCGCCTTGTGGGTGATCTTCACACTGCACGTCGGGCACGTGCCGTCGCAGGAGATCGACCGGTTCACCGCGATCAGCTACGTGCGCCAAGTCCTGTTGGTGCAGCTGTGGTTCCAGCCGTTCTTCGACAACTCGAGCTGGGACGGGCCGGCGTGGTCGATCAGCGCCGAATGGCTGGCATACCTCTTGTTCGGGTTGCTGGTGCTGGTGATCTTCCGAATGGCGCGGGCCACCCGCGCCCGCAGCCTGATCTGGCTGGCGGTCGGCCGCTTCGTTGCCTCCGGTGGTCTCGCTGCTGGTGACCGGCCAGTTCTACACGCCCTGGAGCTGGTTGCCGCGCATCGTCATGCAGTTCACCGCGGGAGCGTTGGTTGCCGCAGCGGTCGGCAGGCTGCAGCCGACCGACCGTGGTCGCCGGGCGGCGGGCTTTGCGTCGGTACTACTGCTCGCCGCCGTCGTCGGCTTCCTCTACTGGTCCGACGCGCACCCGCTGCACGGCGTCACCGACACCGGTGGTCTGGTCGACATCTTGTTCGTGCCGCTGGTGATGACACTGGCGATCGGCACCGGCAGCTTGCCGGCGCTGCTATCCACTCGGCCGATGGTGTACGGCGGGCAGATCTCGTTCTGTCTCTACATGGTTCACGAGCTGGCGCACACCTCGTGGACATGGACGGCCGAGCAGTTCGGGCTCACGATGATCGGCAACGGCGGCAAGCTTCTGCTGGCCGCGGTGCTGGCGGTCACTTTCCTTGCCGCCGCGGTGCTTTACCACGTCGTTGAAGAGCCCGCGCGCCGCTGGATGCGCAGGATGGTGGGCGACGGCCGGCCGAAAGCCCGCGACGGCGCTGATCTGTCGGAGCATCTGCGAGGCGGCAAGCTTCAGGCGATCGACGGGTCCCAGGAAGGACGCCCGAAATCCATTTCGGCGCGCGCAGGCTGAAGCGGTCTGTGACGCGAGCGATACTGCGCCCCATACTGATCAAGTACGATTCCGGTTGACGCGAGGCCATCGGATGCCAGCGCGTCGACGGCAAATTCAGCGTTGTGTTTCTACGATTCCGCTTGTCCGGATGTGACACGCGGCCGAGGTGGTGAACAGTGCAGGTAGCGGTGGGTCGGCTGGCCACGGTAGTCGTCGCGGCCGTTGCGGCCGGAGTGGTCATTCCCCATCCCACCACCCCGGAGCCCGTTGAAACCGTCGCCCGCGGAACGCCGATCGACCATGTCGCGGTGGTCGGCGACTCCTACACCACCGGCACTGAAGAAGGTGGTAGGGGGCCCAACGCCTGGACCAACCGCACCTGGCTGACGCTCGCGCGGCAGGGAGTTCAGGTCGCGCCCGAAGTCGCCTCCGAAGGCAAAGCCGGGTACGTCGTACGCGGCGACCACGGCAGCGTCTTCGAGGACCTGACGAACCGCGCGGTCCATCCCGACGATGCGCTGGTGGTCTTCTTCGGCTCGCGCAACGACCAAGGCGCCGATCCGATGCAGATGACGGCGATGGCACACGACACCCTGGATTTAGCTCGCCGTATCGCACCGTCGGCAAAGTTGCTGGTGATCGGCCCACCGTGGACGGACTCCGATCCGCCGTTGGATGTCCTCTATATCCGCGACATCCTCAGCGGCCAGGCCCGCGACGCCGGTGCCACGTTCATCGACCCGATCAGCGAGGGCTGGTTCGTCGGCAGGCCTGAGTTGATCGGCCCCGACGGCGTGCACCCCAACGACGCCGGACACGCATACATGGCGGAGAAGATCGCTCCGTTGATCCATGCTCAGCTGTCCCGTCGAGGCTGATCCCCGCTCATAGTTAACGCGTTTCACTCGCGCACGGCACGGGTACCTCCGGGTGCACGAGACGAGAGCGGAGAGTGCGGATGAAGCCTGTTCGGATGGCAATGACATTGTTCTTCGCGACGGCCATGCTTCTGTTGGCGGTCGGCTGCGGCGGCGACCATAAAGGCGGCCCGACCAGCACCAGCACCACAACCACGACGACCCCGTCGTCGAGCGCGGCGCCGGCGCCAGGAGCTCCCGGCGGAGGTGGTCCCGGCGGCGCGACCGGCGGAGGTGGACCCGGCGGCGGGGGCGGCAGCATCCCCGGCGGCCCGACCGGCGGCGGCGGACCCGGCGGCGGAGGCGGCGGGATCCCCGGCGGCCCGACGGGCAGCGGCGGACCCGGCGGCGGAGGCGGCGGCATCCCCGGCGGCCCGAGCGGCGGCGGCGGACCCGGCGGCGGAGGCGGTTGCGTCCCCGGCGTGGGTTGCGGCGGGTACTGACGCGGTCTGCGTTGACCCGGAACTCTTTGCACATTCGAGGCGCCAACTCCTGAGTCCCGATGTATAGACGGGATTAAGGTTGCGGGCAACTCGATTGCTAGGGGACCGCACATGGCCAAGCTCAGGTTTGGGTATTTCATCGCACCGTTTCACCGCGCGGGCACCAACCCGACGCTGGCCATGCGGCGCGATCTCGAGCTGGTCGAGCATCTCGACGCGCTCGGCTTCGACGAGGCGTGGATCGGTGAGCACCACTCCGCCGGCAGCGAGATTATCGCCTCGCCCGAGATCTTCATCGCCGCGGCGGCGGAACGGACCAAGCGGATCAAGCTGTGCACCGGGGTCATTTCGCTCGCGTACCACAACCCGCTCTGGGTCGCCGACCGTTTGATGATGCTGGACCACCTCACCCATGGCCGGGTGATCGGTGGGGTAGGACCCGGGTCGCTGCCCAGCGATTCAGCGATGATCGGCCTGACCCCGACCGATACCCGAGAGCTGCTGGAGACCAACCTTGACATCGTGGTGCGGTTGCTGCGGGGCGAGACGGTGTCGGCGAAAACGCCGACGCACGAACTCCATGAAGCCCGCCTGCAACTCGCCCCGTACTCCGAGGGCGGTGTCCCACTGGCGGTGGCCGCGGTCGCCTCGCCGACCGGTGCCCGACTGGCCGGCAAGCACGGCATCGGTCTGCTGTCGATCGGGGCGACGCTGACCATCGACGGGTTCAATGCCCTGAAGTACCACTGGGACATCGTCGAAGAGCGCGCGGCGGCGTTCGGCACGGCCGTCGATCGCAAAAACTGGAGTCTGGTCGGCCCGTTCCACGTCGCTGAAACCGAGAAGCAGGCCCGCGAGGACGTGAAATTCGGTCTGGCGTCGTGGTTTCGGTACTTCCAGAAAGTGGCCGCGTTCCCGCAGATGACCATGCCCGGCGAACAGATCGACGAAATGATCGATGTCATCAACGACAACGGCGCCGGGGTGATCGGTACACCGGAGCGGGCGCGCGAACAGGTGCAGCGGATGTGGGATCAATCGGGCGGGTTCGGTTGCATGCTGCAGATGGGCCACGAGTGGGCCAATCCGGCCGCGACCAAACGGTCAGCGGAATTGTTCGCCGCCGAAGTGGTGCCGCATTTCCAGGGCCAGGCGCAGCCCACCCTGGATGCCGCAGCGCGCGCCACCGCGGTGCGTGAAGGCCTGGCGCAATCGCAAATCGACGCCGTCGCTCACATGGCGAAAAAATACGAAGACGAAATCGGTTCCAAATAACGGACTTTCACCGTCAATTGTCCGCCGCCGGCTCAGCCCGCCTGGAGAATGGCCGTCGCGACCGCGAGGCCCAGACCGATCACCGCGGGAGCCGTGTCAGCCGCGCTGTCGGATGATCGCGCGTGAAAACCGATGGCACCCAACAAAAGCAGAGCTGAACCGATCGCGGCTGCCACACCTATCGGCGGCCACGACAAGCCGATCAGTACGCCCGCGACAGCGGCGAGTTCTAGCGCCCCGATCATCCGCCACTGAACCGGGTTGATACCGAAGTGATCTCGGGCCGTCAGCGATTGCTGAACGCCGAACACCTTGATCAGCCCGGCGAATCCCAACAGTGCGGCGAGCAGCGCCGTCACAACTACTTTGGCGATCATCTCCACACCCTAATGCTCAACCCGCGATGCCGGTAGCCGATGCGAAGGCGCGCAACTCGCGCTCGATGTCGGAACCCGCCGGCTGGTAGGCGACTTCCGTGACTCCGGCTGCGGCGAGCCCGCCGACCCACTCCGCCACCTGCTCGGCCGTCCCGGTCAGCGACGCTGCGCTGGCCATCGGGATGAGGTCGGCGACGTACGGTTCGTCACGCGCATTGGCTCGCACCAGGTGCCCCTCGTGGATGACCAGATGCCGTTCGTCCGCGGGCTGCGCCTCGACCGCCTCACGCCACCCGGCCCGGCGCCTGGTCGACGAGTTCGGCGATGGCGGCCGCGTTGACCATCGGGTGCCGCAGGCTGGGCACCAGCACGCCCGGACCTAGCCCGATGCGCGACGTGCGTTCGGCACACCGGGTCAGGATCATCCAGACGTCGGGATACAGCGCAGGGGAGTCGTAAAGCCAGGCGGACGATAGCCCAGCGACTCCGCCAGTTCGACATGCGCCGGGGTGTCCGATGAGGTGGCGAACGCGCACGAAATGTCCATAGCCGGACCCTAACCGCCTCGGTAGGGTTTCCGGGACATCCTTTGCGGCGAGGGGGGACAGATGGCGGGCATGGCAGAGCTAGTGCCGGTATTGCCCGCGCATCGCTTCGACGAGGCTCGGCTGGCGCGGTACCTGAGGGGTCGGCTGCCAGGATTCGACGGTCAGCTGGAAGTCCGCCAGTTCCAGGGTGGACAGAGCAATCCAACGTTTCATCTGCACACCACAGGCGGCGAGTACGTGCTGCGCAAAAAGCCGCCGGGCACATTGTTGCCGAGGGCGCACGAGGTGGAGCGCGAGCACCGAGTCATGGCCGCGCTGGCCGACACGGACGTGCCGGTGCCGCGCATGCGGCTGCTGTGCGATGACGAATCTGTGCTCGGTACAACCTTTTTCGTGATGGACCATGTTGCGGGCCGGGTCTTCCCGGATCGCGTGCTGCGCGAGGAGACCCCCGCGCACCGCGCCGCCGTCTACGACGACCTGGCCCGGGTGCTGGCCGCGCTGCACCGGGTGGATTGGCGCGCGGTCGGACTCGAGGGGTTCGGCCGGCCGGAGGGCTACATGCAGCGGCAGGTCGCACTGTGGACGCGGCAGTGGCAGGCCGCGCGCATGGAAGACATGCCCGCCATGGATCTGCTGGCGAGTTGGTTGCCCGAGCACCTGCCTGCCGATGACGTCCCGGTTTGCATCGCGCACGGCGACTACCGGCTGGGCAACGTGCTGCTTCACCCGACCGAGCCGCGGGTGGTGGCGGTGCTGGATTGGGAGCTGTCGACGATCGGTAATCCATTGGCCGACCTGGGGTACTTTTGCGTGACGTACCACGTGCCGGGCGGGCCCGGTGGCAGAAGCGGTGTCCTCGGTGAAGACCTCACTGGCACTGGGCTTCCCAGCGAGCAGGCCTTCCTGGACAGCTACTGCAAGCACGCCGGCGGGGAGCTTCCGGAATCACTCGACGTGTTTGTGGTGTTTTCGATGTTCCGGCTGGCCTCGATCACCGCCGGGGTCTGGCGTCGGGGAGTGGAAGGCAATGCGGCTGACTCGCGGGCCGGCACCGATGAATACCGCACACGCTATCGCGATATGGCTGAGACAGCGTGGAAGTTGGCGCAAAAGCTGACGGATCACAAACTCGCGAAATAGAAGCCCAGCAACAGCGCAAAAAGCGCGAGCACCCACCCGCTGGCGGTCGCCTTGAGCCAGACGGGTGCGCGGCGGACCTCCATGAAATGCCACATCACCAGCAGCGCCTTGACGGCTGCGATCAGCAACACGGCAGTCGTGACCATCGTGTTGATCCGATGCGCGGCTCCGCCGTCGAGGGCGATCAACGACGACGCGATGGTGACCATCGTGAGCAGCGCCCACACGATCGTCAGTGGATTGCGGATCAGCGACGTCAAGGTTTACCTCATCAAATAGAGCAAGGCGAACAGGACCAGCCACAACACGTCGACCATGTGCCAGTAGGTGGCGCCCGTCTCAATGAACGAGATCTTCGGCGCCGGCAGGCATTTTCAGGTTACGGATGATGAAGCACATGATGACCAGACCGAGGGCGACATGACACAGATGCATGCCGGTCATCACGTAGTAATACATGAAGAACAGGTCTTTCCCCGGCGTCAGCCCCCGGCTGATTTCGGGTATCCACTCGAACATTTTGAGTACCGGGAACGCGGCGCCCAGGGCCAGCCCGATCCAGAAGTGCCGGAGGGCATCGGCTGTGTTTCCGGCGCGCGCGGCCGCAGTACCGAGTGCCACAAACAGTGAACTCGTCAGCAGCACTACCGTGTTGACGGCTCCGATGTCCAGATTGAGGTGAGCCTGGCCGGCCAGGAACAGTTCCTGGTTGCGGCCCCGGAAGTACATGTAACCGACGAAATAGACGCCGAAGATCAGCAAGTCACCGATGACGAAAAACCACATGCTCGACTCGCCGGGCACATGGCCGCGCGCGACAGCGGCGTGTCGAGACTCCTCGGCCCCGGTGGCGGCGCCGTGAGCGACGTCGGTCACGCGGGCGTCCTCGCCGGGTCGGCGAGGACGGCGGAGGCTCGGTCAACCGGGGCATTCTCGAGCTCTGCCTCGGGTTGACTCTTGATCGCCCGGTAGATGCAGATGTACACGAGCAACTGCCACGAGACATACAGGACCATCGCGAACCAGAAGGTCATCAGGCCGTTCCAGGCGAAGGGTCCCGATTTCGCGATCCAGACCGGTGCGGCCATCAGCTCGGTCACGTACTGCCAAACGGTGTAGTAGCCCAACCACTTTGGCAGAATTTTGTTCTCGTCGAGGATGATGGCCAGACCGAAGGCCATCCACATCACGCAGAAGCAGCCCAATGACCCGATGAACGCCAGGTAGCCGAAGTCGTAGAGCATCGTCAAAACCGCGGGGCTGTAGCCAGGACGAAATGCGCCGAGGCCGAAGCAGAACATCGGGAAGAGCATGCCGACGATCGCGCCGGTGATAGCGCCGGTCATCATCGAATAGCGGAACGCCGGACTGACCGACATCCGTTTGACCTGAATCAGGTAGCAAGCGTTCGACACCGGAGCAAGCCCGTACGCCAGCGTGAGGATCACGCACGCGACGAGAAGGTTGTGGGAATGCATGAACTCGACGATCTGCGGCGTGCTGCTGCTCGGTGATCGCGGCGGCATCATCCAACTCAGCGGCACGAACACCAGCCCGAACACGTTGAAGAAGAACGGCACGCTCCAAAACGCGATCCACTGGTCGAGTTTGCGGCTCGTGCGCCACGACGTTTTGCCGCCGCTCACGCGAGAACCACGCGATCGTTGCCTTGGTGTCTGACAGCGCGCAGCAGGGCCCAGAACATCACCGCGATGTAGACCGCAAATGTCGCCAGGCGCAACGTAAATGACAGTGGACCGTTCCAGGCGAGTGGACCTGATTTGTAGAGGATCGAGAACGCGCCGGGAGCCAGCAGCGCAATCGTCGCGACATTGAAGTGGGCCACCCAGCGCGGAAAGATCGGCTCGGCACGGTCATCGAGATAGACGCTCAACGCGAAGCACAGGTTCTGCACCATGATGGTCCCGACCGGTGCGATGAAGAAGAACCAGGCCATGTCGTTGAGCAGACTGATCAGCTGCGGGTCGCGGTCCGGCCTGAAAGCGGCCATGCCCCAGCAGTAGTCGGCGAGGATGAATGCTGTCGTGCCGATGCCCACGCAGATGATGTAGGCATAGGTCAGGACCGGGCTCGAGGTGGCAGCCCGGGAGATCTGCACGGCGGTCACCGCGAACAGCGGTACCAACGAGCAAGCGATGAGATTGCACAGGATCGCCACACCCAGGATTCCGGTGACGTTGTCCCGGAAGAACGCGGCCACTTGATCGGGGGTCAAGGTCGGCGACAGTGGCGGCGAAAACACCGGAAACATGAGGTAGGCCAGCGCAAAGAGCGCCACCGCCGGCGGCGCTGTCCACAACAGGATGCGTTGACCTTTGGTGTTCATCGATGCCCGTCCCTGCCTTACCGCGAATTCACCACCCTGCGCGGTTCTAGATCTAGCATGCTCACTGACAAATGACAACGAAACCTGCGACAACGTCAGGCGCGCATGCGCGTATCCGCACGAAGTGGGCACTTTCGGCTGATATCTGTCAGTGAGCGCCGCGCATGCTGCAGTATAGGAGCGTGCAAGACATTGCGACCGGCCGCGAAGCCCAGCGCCGCAAGACGCGCGCGCGGGTGCTCGATGCCGCCATCGTGGAGTTCCAGCGTGCCGGCGCACATTCGGCCGATATCAACGCGATCGTCGAGGCTGCGGGAGTTGCCCGCAGCACCTTCTACTTTCACTTTCCCACCAAGGAACATGTGCTGCTGGAGTTGATTCGCCGAGACGAGGATTACCTCGCTGAGGAGCTCAGCCGATTTCTCGACACCCGTCGCGATCTGCCGGCGGTGCTGAACGAGATCATCAGGCTCGTCGTCGCGCTCGAGACCCGCTGGGGCGCTGCGCTATTTCGCGATGTCATCAGCCTCTACTTCTCACCGGCAGCGCCCAAGGACGACGCATTGGACCAAACACCCGACATTTGTGCTGCTTGCCGCCGAAATCGAACGCGCGCGCATCCGCGGCGAACTCTACGATGACGTCGACGCGTACGACAGCGCCGCTTTCTTTCTGATCGGCCTACACGCACAACTCATCAGTGCCAGACAGTCGGGTTCCGGGCGCGACGAAGTGTTGAAGAAGTTCGCCAAGAGCACCCTGCGCAGCCTGCAGCGCTGAGCCGGCATGCCCCGCGCCGGGCGCAGTTGACGACCCGAAGCCGCCCTCGGTGTGGCGGCGCTCATACACTGACCAATCGTGGGCATTCTGTTTGGCTTCGCGCCGTGGATCCTCTACTGGGTCTTGATCGGCAATGCACCCTTCCTGGTCGCGGCTTCGGTCGCCTTCGCGATTGCCGTCGCAGGGTTCGGCCGCCGGGTACCTCACCCGCACGCCCCGGCGCTCACTGGAAACCGGTTCTGTTGCAACGTTTCTGGTGATCACCGTGCTGACCTTGCTGGCGAGCGAGTCGGTGGTCCAGCGCTGGGCGTTGCCGGTGAGCTTCGCGGGAATTCTGCTGGTCACCGTGCTCAGCCGGCAATTCGGGAACTCGTTCGTGCACGAGTACGCCTCGGCGAATCAACCGCCGTCGGTGGTCAACAGCGATGTGTTCGGCCAGATCACCACGCGGCTGACCTGGATCTGGGTTGCGGTGTTCGGCGGTATGACGGTGTCGTCGTCGATCCCGCCGATCACGGCCGCCGACACGTCGATTCTCGACACCCGCACACCCGTGGCCTACCTCGGCTACTGGGTCGTGCCATTCACGCTGCTGGGCCTTGGCGCGCTCGCCACCCGGATCGTGCCTGACTGGATGACCGCCGCGGCGGGTGACATCGTCCGCAAGACCACGTTCGTCGCCTACCACGAGGCCACCATCGACGAGCTGTACTACTTGGCCACCGAGCACGCCAACCGGGAAGTCGGAGCCGGGTGAGGAGGCGTACGCCGTCAAAGTGGGAAGCAAAGGCACGGCGCTGGTGGGCGACGACAGCCGGCACTCGTGGCCGTCGACCTACAAGGTCCGCCAGTCGAGACGCTGACCGCAGGTCAGGGTCGGCAGAAGACCCGCACCCAGTCGACGAGCATCTCGGCGGGGTAGCTGCCCGACGCCGGGTCGCCGCCGCCCGAACCGCCGACCGCGAGGTTCAACACCGGGAACAAGTTGTAATCCGGGTCGTTGAACGGCCATTTGCGGACCGGGTCGTGGAGGTCCTCGATACCGGTCGACGGCACGGTGAAGTACGGCTCCTTGCCGTCGACGTAGTCTTCCCAGAAATAAAACCCGCCCTGGTTCCATGTCACCCGCCAGGTGTGCCACCCGCCGTCCACGCCGATCGGTTGGGTTTCGAAGGCGGTGCCGAACGGGTCGGCGTGCACGGTGGTGCCCGCCGGCCACTCACCGTTGCCGTACCACTCCATCAAGTCGACTTCGCCCTCGCGTTCGGGAAAGTCGTTGGACAGCCACCACGCCGGCCACGCACCTCCGGTCAGGCAGTTCAGTTTGATCCGGGCTTCCCAGGTGGTACCGATACCGCCGCGCCAGTTGCCGCTGACCAAGCCGCCGAAGTATTTGTCGCCGTCCTTGGTCGCTCGCAAGACGAGGTTGGAATTGCCGTCGATGAAGACATTTTCCCGGCTGTTGCGGTACTGCCCCCAGAACTCCGGCCGGTCGAAGCCGACCGGGTTCTTGATCGGCGTCCGGTTCGTCGACACCACCCACTTGGATGGATCCGGCGCCGAACCGGCCGGGCCGTCGAACTCGTCGTGGAACAGAAATTTGCCGGTCTGCGAGCCGGGCACAGGCGCGTTGGGCACCGGCGCCGGTCGGGCCGGGTGCGCGTGGCCGGTCGGGGCGGGGATCGCGGCGGCAAGCGCGCCGATCCCGAACGTCATCATGACGTTGCGTCGATTCATCTCGGGCACAAGCACTGGACCATAGCAGGACCTGTTGGGCCCGCCCTTCTGGCACCATGGCGAGGTGTTCAGCGGGTATTCCAGACGACTGATTGCAAGGCTGCCGTCGGCTTTTCTCGACCCGCTGATCGTTGCGGTGTCGGCCGCCACCGTGAGCCTGGCTGGTGCAGGCCGTCCGTCGTTCTGGTACGACGAGGCCGCCACAATTTCGGCCTCCTACAGTCGCTCACTAGCTCAGTTGTGGCAGATGTTGGGCAACGTCGATGCCGTCGAAGGTCTGTACTACGTGCTGATGCACGGCTGGTTTACGATTTTCCCGCCCACAGAGTTCTGGTCCCGCGTGCCAAGCGGTTTGGCTATTGGCGGCGCCGCGGCGGGAGTCGTTGTACTGGGCAAGCAGTTGTCGTCCCGAACTGTCGCAGTGGCCTCCGGACTCGTGTGTGCCATCTTGCCTCGGGCGACGTGGGCGGGCATCGAAGCTCGGCCGTATGCCCTGTCGATGATGGCGGCGGTGTGGCTCACGGTACTGCTCGTTTACACCGCACGTCGTGACAACGCTTGGGCGTGGCTGTCCTATGGGATCGTCCTGGCGATATCGGTCCTGCTCGACCTGTATCTCCTGCTGCTACCTTTCATCCACGTCGTTTTTATCTATGTCTTCCGGCAAAGTCGAAGCGTAGTAACACGGTTCGCGCTCACCTCGGTTGTGACAGGTTGTGCCGTAACGCCGTTTTTGGTCGTGGCCATCAGCCAGGCGCACCAGATCAGCTGGATCGCACCGATCGGGCGCCGCACGGTCGAAGACGTGGCAATTCAACAGTATTTCGAACGAAGCCCCCCTTTCGCGGTTGTGTGCACTCTGATAGTAACGGTGGCAATTGGCTTGTGGCGCTTCACGTCCGCGCACCTAGAAAAGGCAGACCGGCAGCTGCTGTCCTTAGCGATTGGCTGGGTTGTTATACCGACCGCCCTGATCGTCATCTGGTCAGCCTTGATTCATCCCATCTACACGCCGCGTTACTTAGCCTTCACAGCACCCGGCATCGCACTGGCGCTGGGCGTATGCATCGGTGCGTTGGCCGTTACACCATGGGCAGCGGCGGCTGTCATCAGCCTCCTCGCTATCGCCGCGGCACCTAGTTATGTTCTGGCACAGCGTAATCCGTATGCAAAGTACGGGATGGACTATAGCCAAGTCGCCGATCTGATCACGGCGAAGGCAGCGCCCGGCGATTGCCTACTTGTCAACGACACGGTGACGTTTATGCCGGCTCCTATGCGCCCACTGATGGCGGCTCGCCCGGATGCCTACCGAAAGTTGGTCGACCTGACCCTGTGGCAGCGGGCGACGGACCGTGCCGACGTCTTTGACACCAATCTCATCCCAGAGGTTGTCGCCAAGGCATTGAGCCACTGCAGCGTCGTGTGGATCATCACCCAAGCCGACAAAACGCGGCCCGATCATGAGCAAGCTTCAATGCTCCCGCCCGGCGAAAGCTTCGGAACGACTCCGGCTTTCGCGGTTCCACGCGACCTTGGCTTCCGGCTAACCGAACGCTGGCAGTTCAACCTGGTTCAGGTGATCAATGCGACGCGATAAACGCTGTGCTACCAGACCCGGATGTAGTCGATGAGCATGCGGGACGGAAAAGTACCGAGGGCGGGATCACCGGCGCCAACCCCCCCGACCGCGAGTGTGAACATCGGGGACATCCAGTAGCCGGGATTGCTGAACGGCCAACGGAAGTCGTCGGGAGCACCACCATGGACGTGGATGGGCTTGGGCGGAACCTTGAAATACTCTGCACCGTCCCGAGAGAATTTGAATCCGTCCTGATCCCAACGCATTTGCCAGGTGTGCCAATCGCCGTCAACCATTCCGGGGATCGATTTGCCTTCCCAGGTTTTCCCGTTGGATGCGGCATGAACCGTGGTACCCGGGGCCCATTCGCCGTTGCCGTACCACTCGAAAATGTCGACCTCGCCGTCTGGCAGTGGATCCTCGTTGACAGTCCAGAACGAGGGCCACATGCCCGGGGTCAGGCAGTCGAGTTTGATCCGCGCCTCCCATGTGGTGTTGATCATGCCTCGCCAGTTGCCGCGCAGCTTGCCGCTGAAGTATTGACCGTTTTCGTGGCTGGCCAACAGGACTAGATTCGAATTGCCGTCGAGGAACACGTTTTGGGTGCGATATATCCCGTCGACCGGCGGGAATACGTCGTCCTGCCAAGTCTGTATCGTCCATTTCGACAGATCGGGGCCTTGGCCGGCCGGTCCGTCAAACTCGTCGTGGAAGATATAAGGTCCGCTGGGGCCCGCCGAGGGCGGGGCCGTATGGGTCGGGTCAGCATGCGCTTCCCGGCCGCTTACCGCAGCGGCAGCCGCAAGCATGCCCAACCCCGTCGTCAAAAACATGTTGCGTCGATTCATCTCCGGCACAGCACGACGATATAGGAGATGGCTTGGCGACACGCGTCGGACGCAGCAGAATTTGGTCCGCATCGCTGGACCAAGCCTGGCCCTGAGGTACTCCAGCCAACTTGACCAGTACCTATTCGTCGGCTATCCGCTCGTCACAACCTGAAGCCCGGCAGCTTGAGGTCGGCTGAGCAGTCGCTTTCGGCGGACACAAGCCCCCCGCCCACGGCTGCCCTTGCCGACTTGGCAGACTGTGCGCATGGCACAGATAACTTTGCGCGGAAACACCATCAACACCGTTGGCGACCTGCCGGCTGTCGGAGCCAAGGCGCCCGCATTCACCTTGACCGGATCGGATTTGAGCGCGCTGACCAGCGAGCAGTTCCAGGGTAAACCGGTGCTGCTGAACATCTTTCCGTCAGTAGACACTCCGGTGTGCGCCACCAGCGTGCGCACCTTCAACGAGCGCGCGGCCGCGGGCGGCGTGTCGGTGGTGAACGTGTCCAACGACCTGCCGTTCGCGCAGGCGCGCTTCTGCGGCGCGGAGGGCATCGAGAACGTCCAGAGCGCCTCGGCGTTCCGTGGCAGCTTCGGTCAGGACTATGGCGTCACCATCGCCGACGGCCCCTTCGCCGGTTTGCTTGCCCGTGCCGTCGTGGTGATCGGCGCCGACGGCAACGTCGCTTACGAGGAACTGGTGCCCGAGATCGCGCAGGAGCCGAATTACGACGAAGCGCTGGCCGCGCTGAGCGCAGCGTCCTGACGCGTTTGGCGTCTACCCCACGAGCGTGAGGTAGACGCCGAACGGTTACTGCTGCAACCCGATTGCCTCAGTGCGGACGCGGCCCGGCGAACGCATCGCCACCAGAAGCGCGCCTGACGGCGAAAATCACCGCGGTCAGCCACCGGAATTGCCCGTCCGGTGCGAAGCCTTCCGCGGCCAGGACCGCGAAGCCGTACGACGCCATCAGGGCCCCGGCCAGCAGCACGGGCTCGGCCCAGCCGCCTTCGGGCACAGCGAGTTCCGGAAGCGGCGCAGCGAAGAAGCTGCGGCCCCACCACAGCAATGCCAGCTCGGCGGCCGTCACCACGCTGAGGATCGCGACCCATTCCAGCCGGACCAGCCACCACGACGGGTCGCCCTCGTCCGGTTGCGACAACAGCCCAGCCGGGTAGGCGGTGATCGCCACGATCACCACCGGAATCATGTGCCACAGGTAGAGCGCCATCACGTTGCTGTTGGCTCGCGACAGCACTCGCTGACATGCCGCGCCGCTCAGCATGCCGTTCACCGCGGGCGCCAAAGCGACTGCCAGTCCGGCCTGCGCGCAGCCGAACGCCAGCATCGCCATCGACGGTGGCTCGGTGTTCTGCACCGCTTGGCCGGGCACGCCGATCATGCTGATCGGGTAGGGGCCGAGCCAGATCAGCAGCCCCAGCGCGCACCCCGAACCGCCGGCCAGCAGCGCGGCCCTGACTCCGGCTAACTGGCCGCGTTGCCAAGCGATTCCGAGCTGATACAGCAGCCCCCAGCAGAGCAGATAATTCAGCCAGTTCAGATACGGGATATGGCCGGCCAGTGTGGCAACGTCGACTGCGACCAGGCCTGACGCGACCGCAGCCGGCGCGAGAAGTCCCCAGCGGTGCTGGGCCGCCATCGCTATCGGCGTGAGCACAACGACGATCACGTACACGGCGAGAAACCACAGGTGCATGGCCACCGCCCACCCCGCGTATTCCAGGGTCGAGCTCGCCACTCCCGCGGCTCCGGACGCGACGACAATCGCCGACACCACCGCGACGTAGACCGCCGACGGGCCCAGCACGCGAGCGAGACGGCGCCGCACCCAGGTCTGGCGTGACATTCCGTCGCGTCCTCTCCGGTGGCCCCAGGAGACGGCGGCGGCATAGCCGGCGACCAGAAAGAAGACCGGCACAGCTTGGAAGATCCACGTGAGCCACTGCGTCCACGGCTGATCCGCCAGCGGGTTCTGCCGACCGAAGGACCCGTCGTGGTAGGTCACCGATCCGGCCAGCCAGTGACCCAGAACGATCAACACCACTCCGGAGACCCGGTAGAAGTCCACTGCCAGGTTGCGAACCGGGCCCTCGGACATACCCAGAAAGTACCCGTGCGACGGCAAGCTAAGTGTGACCTGTGAGGTTCATGAGTCAATTCTCGCCAGATCCCACCTGGGGCTCCTTCCGCTAAACTGAGGTTCGTCGACGCCGAGGTTCGGCGGTTGCTAATCCGGAAGGTGTTCCACATATGGTCACGCGTTCAATGAGCAAGCTGGCTGCTGCAGCCGGAGGCCTGGCGTTGGCGGCGCTCGCTGGCGCGGGGATCGCGTCCGCGGACGGGCTGTCGCCGGCGGCGATCAACACCACCTGCAACTACGACCAGGTGGTCCGGGCGCTGGATGCGAATTCGCCGGGTTCTGGGACGAAGCTCACCAGCTCAGGGTTGGCAAGTGGCTTCCTGCAGCGCTACCTGGCTTCGGGGCCGCAACCAGCGCGTCCAGATGGCGAACGACGCGCAAGCGCAGTTCCCGCGCGAGGCGAACAAGTATCTCCCGATGATCAACCAGGTTGCCAATACCTGCAACAACTTCTGACACGTCGCGGTGGCGCGGTGAATCTGCAGCTCGCAGGTTCACCGCGTCTTTCGCGTGTAGGCCCTACCAGACCCGAATCCAGTCGACCAGCATCTGCGACGGGTAGGTGCCCGGTCCCGGATCACCGCCGCCCGAACCGGCGACCGCGAGGTTGAACACCGGATAGACGGTGTAGCCCGGCCCGTTGAAGGGCCAGTCCGGCAGCGAATCCGCCGAAACGGTGAAATACGGTTGCGCGCCGTCGACATAGTCTTTCCAGAATCGGATGCCGCTGGCATCCCATTGGCAGCGCCAGGTGTGCCACGCGCTGTCGACGGCAATGTTGTCCGTCTTCCACTCGCCGCCGTTTGCTTTGGCGTGCACGGTGGTGGCCGATGGCCAGCTGCCGTTGCCGTACCACTCGACGACGTCGATTTCGCCCTGGTCGTCGTTGCCGAGCCAATAAGCGGGCCAACTGCCGGGGTCAGACAGTCGAGCTTGATCCGCGCTTCCCAGGTGTGGCCGACGCCGCCCCGCCAGAGGCTCTGGATTTTGCCGCTGTAGTAGGTGGGTCCGTCTTTCGCAGCGCGTAGCACCAGGCTGGACTTGCCGTCGACAAAGACGTTGCGGCGGTCGTCGCGGTATTGGCCGATGTTCTCCGGCAGTTCCCAGTGTGTCGGGTCTTTGATGTGCTCGCGGGCCTTGGCCACCGCCCATTTCGATGAATCAGGCGCCGAACCGGAAGGGCCGTCGAAGTCGTCGGAGAAGATGTAGCCGCCCGCAGGTGCGGCTGGCGGGTCGGGGTAAGCCCGGGCCTGCGGGACCGGGACCGCCGCTGCCAGCGTGCCGATACCCGTCATCAACAACAGGGTGCGACGATCCATCTCCGGCATAGGCACAGCACGATAGCAGCCGTCCCTGGCAGCCGCCCACCTCGCTGGTCAGCCAGATCACAGGTGTTTCAGCAGGCGCTCCGCGACTGCGTCGGGGTGCTCGCGGTGCAGGAAGTGGCCGCCCTCAACCTCCTCGACGACGTAGTCACCGGTGAACATCCGGGCGGCGTAGCGATAGTCCGCAGGTTCGGCGACCGGATCGCCCAGCCCGGCAAACACGACGGTGGGCACCGAGATTCGCTTCTTCAACGATGCGCTGGGAATCGGCGACAGCTTCCGGTAATAACCGAACGCCGCGTTCAAGCTCGCACTGTCCGCGAAACTCCTCCGCACCGGGTCGAACTCATCCGGATCCGGGTGCCAGTCCGGCGACCATCGCCGATAGATCGCCGGCAGCGCAGCGAAGTCGTTGCGCGCGAATCGCTTCGGTGCTCCGGGTAGTTTGTATGCCGCGAAATGACGGACCCCCCAAAGCTTTTTCAGCGACGGCTTGAGCGCGCCGGGGTGGGGGATGGCGAGGACGAACAGCTTCCTCACCCGTTCAGAATCCAGAGCCGCCGCCCCGTAAGCGGCCGACGCGCCCCAGTCGTGGCCGATGACGACAGCCTCAGTGGCACCCAGCGCGTCAATCAGCGCAAGCGCATCGCGCGCCAGCGTCTCCTGGTCCGCATCGCGGTCAGGGACCGCGGTGGGCCGGTATCCGCGCATGAATGGGCTGACAGCGCGGAAGCCCTTGGCGGCGACACGGGACCGCAGATGGTCCCAGGTGTGCGCCGTGTCGGGGAAGCCGTGCAGCATCAGCACCAGTGGCCCCGAACCTTCCTCCAAGTAGGCGAAATTCAGCCCGTTCGCGTCAACGAAGTGGATCTCACCGTCCATGACTGTCGAACCTCACGCTTTCCGGTAGACGAGCCAACGCAACTCGACGGGGGAGTCCTCAGGCTCCACGTCGAACACGTCGAGGCCGTTGGCCCATCCGTCGAACCAACTCGTGGGCGGCCAGGCGCCGTCGGGAAGATGAGTCTTCTCGTACTCGCAGGCCGACTCGTCGCTGATCACATCCAAGGGCAATTCGCTTGCCGCGGACTTTAATTCGTCCCGGGTGAAGATCATCGTGTTGCACTGCTGGCCGAGTTCGAGCGCCGCATCGTCGGGCGTGTAGCCCTGACGCGCCAGGAACGCGTTGAATACCAGCAGTCCTCCCGGTGCCAGGCAGTCGGCGGCGAGGTCGAAGATTCCGCGCAGCTCGTCCGTCGTCCGGAAGTCCGGGACGACTTCGGCGAGGATGATCAGTTGATAGTCGCGCCGAACCCCGTCCATGGTCTCGAAGACATCACCGTTCATGACGCGCAGCGGCAGAGAATCGCGCTCGGCCGCGGCCCGAATGATGTCGGCGAACTTGGCGCTCATTTCAACCGCATCCACGGGGTGACCGCGTCGCGCCAGCGCCAGCGCATTGCGACCGGTCCCTGCACCGATGTCGAGTACCGGATGGTTACCGGCGTCGGCCATCTCGGCGGCCAGCGCCCACACCCGGGCGTCGGGCTCGGTGCCGAACAGCGGCCCCTCGCGGCTGTCGACCCAGCCGTCGTAGGCGCCACCCACGGTCACGGATTCCGTTGTGACGCGGTAGTTCATGCCGATGCCGAACGGAGCATGGAACGAGATCACGATGTTGGAACGCGACGACGCCGAATACGCCTTGAGCAACTCGTCCTTCAGCACGGACTCGAGCTGGGCGGATTGCTCGGCGGTGTACTGCACGCCCGATGCGGCAAAGACGTTGTCGCACATCTTGACGTACTCGTCGATCAGGCTGGGCACCGCGGGCACCGTGATCTGTGCCGTCATCACCGCGCGCCGGTACAGCCGCCGGACTATCGCCTCGCGCAGCATGGACGGGCTGGCGGGCCTGACGACCTGATCGTCCATCAGACCCTTGTACACGACCCAGCCCCGGTCCACCAGCGGCCGAGTGCTATAACGCAACGTATGTCAGACGCCGGGCATTTGATCACCCACGTTTCCGACACGGCCAGGTAATGGGTTGGCCTATTTCGAGGCGTTGGGCTGGCGAGTATTGGAATCCGAATCTCTCATGGTTGCCGCGAAGCGGTTTCACAGGTTGCCGACGTTCATGTGGCCGGCGACGTGGGGACCGCAGCCCAATCCGCGTCACCCCGGCAGACGGCCCTGGAGTGCGACCGCGCTCCTGACTCGCTGAGGCCCGGAGATGACCGAATCATCGCAACGGCATACCCTTTCGCGACGTGAGCTCGCTAGATTCGGTGCTGCCGCGGCGCTGGTTAGCCTGGCGCCATTGGGCGCGACTGTGGGCGGGCGCACGGCGTCGGCCGACAACCCCAGATTGATTGATTTCGCCAAGCGCCGGATCGCACCCAACGAGATCGCCTCAGCCGGCTACGTCGGGGTGGTGAATTACGTGTCCGAGGCGCGGCCGGGCGCAGATTTCGAGGCCAAACCCCTCACTCGGGAATACGCAGACGCATTGCGCGCGGCAGGTTTGCACATCGTCAGCAACTTTCAGTACGGGAAGCCGGGCGGAACCGCGCCGTCCGACTTCACCCGCGGGTTCGACGGCGGCGTAGCCGATGCGCACTCCGCGTTGCGCCTCCATACCGCGGCCGGCGGCAGCAACTCCGCGCCGATCTTCTTCAGTGTGGACGACGACATCAACGTCGATACCTGGAATAGCCTTGCCGTCAACTGGTTTCGTGGTATCAACTCGGTGCTGGGCGTGCAGCGAACCGGGATCTACGGGCATGCGCAGGCCTGCCGCTGGGCGATCAACGACGCGGTGATCGGCCATTCCAGCACGGCGGGGCACCTGTGGGCGTGGCAGACCAAAGCATGGTCGCACGGCCAGCGCGAAGCTGCTGCGGTGCTGTACCAGGAGGTGGTCGACAGCCCGGCGGATCCCAGCCCGTTACTCGGCGGAATCCACGTCGACATCGACGAAGTACTGGCCACAGATTACGGGCAGTGGGATTTCGATCGGTGAGCTACACCGCCTGCGCGACGCTCTCCAGCATGTCAGCGGCGCACGAGGCGCTTTCCTGCGGCGACATCATCTGCGCGGCAATATTACCGGCTCGGCCGAGGTATTCCGGCGCGAGAACCGACCTCAAGTTGGCAACCAGCGACTCCTGGGTGGCCTCCGAAAAGCTCTGTGCAATACCGATTTTGAGCTGCTCAACGCCTGCCGCCCAGACCGGCTGATCGAGCCAGAGCCACAGAACCAGCGAAGGCACGCCGGCCCGCATGACCGCCGCGGTGGTCCCCGCACCTCCGTGGTGGACGGCCGCCCGGCATGCGGGCAAGATCGCCGCGTGATTCACCGCGCTGACGAACTTCACGTGAGCGAAGTGATCGTATTCGGACAGTTCATTGGGTCCCGAGCAGACCAACAGTCGCGCATCGACCTGGGCACACGCCGCAATCATCATCTCGACAATTTCGGCAGGAGGCGAAATCGGTGTGCTGCCCAGGCCGAAGTAGATGGGCTCGGTTCCCTCCGCGATCCACGACAGGACGGCGTCGTCGGTATCCGTCGGAGATTCCAGCGTGAGCGCACCGGCGAACGGCTTGCCCGGCTCAGCCCACTGCGCGGGTTGCCCGGGCAGACAGCGCTCGTCGTAAGCCTGGATCTCCAGCAGGGGCGCCGTCGGCTCGGATCCCTCCGGCAATCCCAGCGACCGGCGCAGAGGTTCCTCACATCGCGTGGAAAGCTGCGAATGCAGCGCCCCGCCGGGCTGAATCCGCGACGGAAAGAAATGCAGGGCAACCAACGGAATACCGTGGTATTCCGCAATATTGGCGGCGAGCCGCTGCTCGTTCATCCCCGCCACCAGCAGGTCGGCATCCTCGGCAAGCGATGCCAACGTCGTGCCCTTGTCCAACCAGACCCGGCTGACCCGTTCCACGACCTCGGGCAGCGCCCCGAAAGGGTTGCCCGCATGGCCGACGAAGAAGCCGGCCGCGGTGTCCAGTTGCGCATGCGAGTCGGGTCCATAGGACACCGCAGCCAGGCCCACCGATTCGACGAACGCGAGCAGGTTCGGCGGGACCGCGATGCGCACGTCATGGCCCCGACGTTGCAACTCTCGACCGACCACAGCGCACGGCTCGACGTCGCCTCGACTCCCGTAAGCGGCCAGCACACATCTCATCGCGGGCGGCTCGGAGCTGAATCGAGTGCACCCTGCGAAATGGACGAAGGTACGCCCAGCGCTAATACCGCGACGTCATCCTCCAATCCCGGACCGAAGCCGTTCAGTAGTGCTTGAATTGCCGTGACAATCGCCGACGCGGTCGCCGGCGCGTGTTCGGCGGCGAATTCCAGCAGTGCGCCATGGTCGTCGTATCGTGCTGCGCCACTACCGACCCGCGCCTCGGTCAACCCGTCCGTGTACATGACCAATGTGTCGCCCGGGTCGAGTCGAATCTGCGCAGCAACAAAACTCGGCACCATGGGTATTCCCACGGGATGGCCACCAACGGTGTCGGCGTAACGGGCGTCGCCGTCTGCGCCGAGCACCAGCGGCGGAAGATGTCCACCGCTGGCAAGCTGGACCTCGAATCCTCGATCTCGCGGCGTGAGAATGCCGAAAACGACTGTGGCGAACTGATTCACGGTATCGCGAAACTCTTGGCTCAGGACGGTGTGCACGTTCTGCAGTACTACGACCGGATCGGCGTCGAAGGCTGCGGCCGCTCGCAGCGTGTAGCGGGTGAGTGAGGTCACCGCGGCAGCGCCGGCGCCTTTACCGCTTACGTCACCGATGAAGAAAGCCCACTTGTCATGCGCGAGCGGAAACAAGTCGTAGAAATCTCCTCCGACATCGTCGGGCGAGGCGGCGTGGTAGTGGGCGAACGCATCGAGGCCCTCGGGAGGGGAGAGCAGGGGCGGCAACAACGAGCGCTGCAGAGTCCGGGCGAACACTTGGACCCGCGCCTTTTCCCGTTCGACCCGCTCCCGCTCGCCGAGTAGTTCTCGCTCGTAGGAGCGTCGAATGCCTGCATCGTGAAACGTGATGCGCAGCAGAGCCGGTCGCCCATCGATATCACTTTTGACGTTGGCGGTGACGAACACCGGAAGTCGGTTACCGTCTGCTGCCACCAAATCGACGGCAATGCCGGCCAGCAGGCCCTGCAGTTGCAGCAGCGGCCCGAAATGGGTTTCAAAGTGTATGCGGCTGCCTACGGCCAACAGATCTGTGAACGGCTTGTTGATCAACGCGTTTCGCTGGTAACCGAGCCAGGATAAGAGCGTGGCGTTGACGTTGATGATGCTTCGGTCAGGCCTTGCGACAACGTAGCCGCATGGCGCATTCTCATAGAGGTCGACGGCGTTTTTGCCACTGACCGGCTGCGGTGTCACCTCGCGCCGGCGAATTCAGCGATGGCCTGTGCGGTGGTGTCCGGAGCGCTGAGCTGCGGGCAGTGTCCAACGGCGTCGAGGGTGACCAGCTCGCTGCCGTCGATTCGCTGCTGGACGTAAGCGCCGACCTCGCGCGGCGCCAACGTGTCCTGTGCGCATTCGATCACCAGCGTGGGCAACGAGACTCCGGCGAGGTCATCACGATTGTCGGACAGAAAAGTGGTCCGCGCGAATACCCGGGCGCACGCCGGGTCGGTGCGACAAAAACTGTCGGTGAGCTCGTCAGCAAGCTCCGGCCGATCCGGTGTCCCCATGATGACCGGTGCCATCGACCGCGACCAGCCGAGGTAATTGCTCTCGAGTGAGTCCAGAAGTTCGTCGATGTCAGCGCGGGAGAAGCCGCCGCGGTAGTCGCCCTGGTCGAGATAACACGGTGAGGGAGTGAGCAGAACCAGCCTGGCGAAGCGGCTCGGATCGGTGGAGACCGCGAGCACTCCCATCATCGCGGCTACCGAGTGGCCCACGAACGTCACGTCCTGGATATCCAACTCGTCGACGATAGCGAGGATATCGTCGGCGTAAGCCTGCAGCGACACGTAACGTCGCGGGTCCCACGCGGAGGGATCTGAGGCCCCGGAGCCGACATGGTCAAACAAGACCAGCCGAAAGCTCGACGCGAGTCGCGCTTCGACCAATCGCCAAAGACGCTGATCACAACCGAAGCCGTGAGCCAGCATGATCGTGGGACCACCGTCGACTCCGGCGATCCGCACGTTGTTGCGTGCCCGCACATTCACGCCCTCATAGTGCCACCCGACCGCGTCGGTACCGTCGGCGATGTGCGATGGATTGTCGACGCGATGAATGTCATCGGGACCCGGCCAGATGGCTGGTGGAAGGACCGCGAAGGCGCCCGGGTCCGGCTCGTCGAACAGCTGGAACGCTGGGCGGCGACGGGCGATCATGTGGTGGCCGCGGTCTTTGAGCATCCGACGGCGATTCGCTCGTCGTCGATCGCCATTCACCACGCGCCGAAGGCTGCCGCGAATTCCGCTGACGATGAGATCGTTCGCCTGGTGTGCGCCGACGACCGCCCCGCCGAGATCACCGTCGTCACCTCGGACGCGACGTTGGTCGAGCGGGTCCGCGGCACGGGCGCCGCGGTATGCCCCGCGGCGAAATTCCGCGACCTGATCGACCCTCGACCCTGATCAGAGGCAGTGGCAATGCACTGCACCCCGCGAACTGAAGCTCGCGGGGTGCAGCCTTGGACAACGGTCCGGTGTTACTTGAGGTCGAACCGATCGTTGTTCATCACCTTGACCCACGCCGCGACGAAGTCTTCCACGAACTTGCCCTTCGAGTCGTCCTGTGCGTACACCTCGGCCAACGCGCGCAACACCGAATTCGACCCGAACACAAGGTCGTTCGCGGTCGCGGTCCACTTCAGCGCACCCGAAGCCCGGTCGTGGCCCTCGTAGACGTTCTCCGCGGTCTCCGACGCCTTCCATTCGGTGCTCATGTCGAGCAGGTTGACGAAGAAGTCGTTGGTCAGCACGCCCGTCCGGTCAGAGAACACGCCGTGCTTGCTGCCGCCGTGGTTGGCGCCCAGCGCACGCAGCCCGCCGACGAGCACGGTCAGCTCCGGAGCGGTCACACCGAGCATGTAGGCCCGCTCGACCAGCAGATGCTCCAACGGCGCCTTCTCACCTGCCCGCGCGTAGTTGCGGAAGCCGTCGGCCCGCGGTTCGAGCACCGCGAACGACTCCACATCGGTGTCCTCCTGGGTCGCGTCGGTGCGACCGGGCGCGAAATGCACCTCGATCTCATACCCGGCGTCCTTGGCCGCCTTCTCGACTGCCGCGGAGCCGGCCAACACGATCAGGTCAGCAAGCGAGATCTTCTTTCCACCGGCGGCGGAGTCGTTGAAGTCGTGCTGGATCTTCTCCAGCACGGCCAAGGACTTCTCCAACTCCGAGGGCTCGTTGACCTCCCAATGCCGTTGCGGCTCAAGGCGTAGCCGTGCGCCGTTGGCGCCGCCGCGTTTGTCGGTGTTGCGGTAGCTGCCCGCCGACGACCACGCCGTCTTGACCAACTGCGGAACCGACAATCCGGATTCGAGCACTTTCTTCTTCAGTGCTGCGACGTCCTTGTCGTCGACCAGCGGGTGGTCGACCGCCGGTACCGGGTCCTGCCACAGTTGCGGCTCGGGAATCCACGGCCCCAGATAACGGGACAGCGGACCCATATCGCGGTGCAGCAGCTTGTACCACGCCTTGGCGAAGGCCTCGGACAGCTCCTCGGGGTGATCCAGCCAGCGCCTGGTGATCTCGCGGTAAATCGGGTCCTCCCGCAGCGAGATGTCGGTGACCAGCATCGTCGGGGCACGGCCCGGCCCGCCGAAGGGATCGGGGATGGTGCCCGCGCCCGCACCGTCCTTGGCGGTGAACTGCCAGGCTCCGGCGGGGCTCTTGGTCAGCTCCCACTCGTAGCCGTACAGGGTCTCCAGGAAACTGTTGTCCCATTTGGTCGGCGTCGGTGTCCACACCACCTCCAGGCCGCTGGTGATGGCGTCCCGGCCTTTACCGCTGCCATAAGAGCTCTTCCAGCCCAACCCCTGTTGCTCGATCGGGGCACCTTCGGGCTCGGGACCGACCAGATCGGCGTCGCCCGCACCGTGGGTCTTGCCGAAGCTGTGCCCACCCACGATCAGCGCGGCGGTCTCCTCGTCGTTCATCGCCATCCGGCCGAACGTCTCGCGGATGTCTATTGCGGCCGCGACCGGGTCTGGTTTGCCTTCGGGCCCTTCGGGATTGACGTAGATCAGCCCCATCGTGGTCGCGCCGTACGGCTCCGCGAGGTCGCGCGAGCCGGGCTTACCGGAGTAGCGCTTGTCGGTGCCCAGCCATTCGCCCTCTTCGCCGAACAGGACTTCCTCTGGCTCCCATACGTCTTCGCGGCCGAAAGCGAACCCGAAGGTCTTGAATCCCATCGACTCCAGCGCGACGTTGCCGGCCAGTACCAGCAGGTCCGCCCAGGAGAGCTTGCTGCCGTACTTCTTCTTGACCGGCCACAGCAGCCGACGTGCCTTGTCCAGGCTGGCGTTGTCCGGCCAGCTGTTGAGCGGGGCAAAACGCTGCAGGCCCTGCCCGGCTCCGCCGCGGCCGTCATAAATCCGGTAGGTGCCCGCGGCATGCCAGCTCATCCGGATGAAGAAACCGCCGTAGTGGCCGTAGTCGGCGGGCCACCAGTCCTGCGACGTGGTCAGCACCGACACCAGGTCGGCCTTGACCGCATCGACGTCGAGCTTGGCGAACTCTTCGGCATAGTCGAAGTGCTCACCGAGCGGATTGGCCTCTGCCACATTCGGGTGCAACTGCGACACGTCGACCTGATTGGGCCACCAGTCCCGGTTCGTCCGGGGCGCTTCGCCTTTCGGCTCCGGCGTGTCGATGGCAGGATTTTCGCTTTCGCTGCCTTTGTGGGTTGTATCAGACACTGCGTTCCTTTCGGGGGTGGGTGAATCGGGCTGAGCTCACGGTTGTGGTCGGGAGGTAGCACTCGCGCATTCGGGGCACAGGCCCCAGTAGATGACTTCGGCCTCGTCCAGAACGAAGCCCTCCAGGACGTTGTCGTCATCGGACGGGGTCAGACAGGGGGCCTCACCGACAGCGCAGTCGATATCGGCGATGACGCCACACGACCGGCATACGACGTGGTGGTGGTTGTCGCCGACCCGGGATTCATAACGGGCGACCATGCCCAGTGGCTGAATCCGGCGCACCAGGCCGACGGCGGTGAACGCGTTGAGGACGTCGTACACAGCTTGACGGGATACCTCTGGGAGTCGTGTTCGGACCGCCGCCAGAATCGTCTCGGTGTCAGCGTGCGGGTGCGCGTGGACAGCTTCTAACACGGCGACCCGAGGGCGGGTCACGCGCAGATCGGCCATTCGCAGCTGAGCCGAGTAATCCGTCGGCGTCGACGACACGAACCCAATATGCCGCTCGTATCTGGAACCAGTCAATACCTAATCTGGATTTGATCAAGAAGTAAGCGACCCGGTTAGCGCAGCTCGCGCAAAAAAGAAGAGGACTTTCGTCCTCATCTTCAATGTATAGCGCAACCGGGGGCTTGCCGCAAGACCGGGGGCGTGCCCCAAAATGGCTGGCCGAAAATAAAATTCAGCGATTTTGGGGGAGTTGCTCAGTGAGCATCAGCGCAAAGCCGGATCATGCGGTGATCATCGCCGGGGGAGGCCCGACAGGGCTGATGCTGGCCGGCGAATTGGCGGTGGCGGGAATCGACGTGGCCATTGTCGAGCGGCGGGCCAGCCAGGATTTGATCGGCTCGCGGGCCGGCGGTCTCCATTCACGGACCATCGAAATACTGGATCAACGGGGGATCGCCGATCGTTTTCTGGCGAGCGGCCAGACGGCGCAGGTTGCGGGATTCGCACAGATCAGGCTGGACATCAGCGACTTTCCCACTCGACACCCGTACGGGCTTGCGTTGTGGCAGAAGGACATCGAGCGCATCCTGGCCGGCTGGGTCGAGGAGCTGGGCGTTCCGATTCATCGTGAACGCGAAGTCGCCGATGTCACCCAGCACAGCGCGGGGGTCGAGGTGCGCTTGTCCGATCGGCGGCGATTACGGGCGGACTACCTGGTCGGTTGCGACGGCGGACGCAGCACGGTCCGGAAATCGGTAGGTATCGAGTTCCCGGGGTGGGACGCGACGATGAGCTACCTGCTCGCGGAAGTCCAGAGGGCTGTCGCATCCGCCGAAGAGCCCGAATGGGGCATTCGCCATGATGCGCTCGGCGTGCACTCCCTCAGCGAGACGACCGACGGGGGACCCGTTCGGCTGATGGTGACGGAACAACGCATCAACGCAGGCAGTGAGCCGACCATGGACGACCTCCGCCGCGCGTTGGTCGCCGTATACGGCACAGATTACGGATTCCACAGCCCCAGCTGGATTTCCAGATTCACCGACACTGCCCGCCAGGCCTCGTCGTATCGAGACCGCCGAGTCCTGCTCGCGGGCGATGCCGCGCATGTGCATCATCCGATCGGCGGGCAAGGCCTGAACACCGGCGTCCAGGATGCGGTGAATCTGGGGTGGAAGCTAGCCCTGGTCGTCAACGGGTCAGCCCCGGACAGTCTGCTCGACAGCTACCACTGTGAGCGGCATCCGGTCGCGGCACGGGTGCTGCGCAACACGATGGCACAGATGCAGCTGCTGCATCGTGCAGGCGACGATCGCGCAAAGGCCTTGCGTGACATCGTCTCTGAGCTACTGGCCATGGATGAGCCGCGCCGGCGGTTCGCCGCGATGATGTCCGGTCTGGACATCCGCTATGACCTCGGCTCCGAGCATCCGCTGGTCGGGCGCCGCATGCCGGACCTGGATGTCGCCACTGCGGACGGACCGCTGCGGGTGTATTCGCTGCTGCACCACGGACGCGCGGCGCTGCTCAATTTCAGCGAGCCCGGCAAGTATCGAGGTATCCGGTTGGGCTGATCGCCTGAGCCTGGTCGATGCCGAATATGTTGGCCGATGGGAACTCCCGGCACTCGGGATGGTCAACGGCCCAGGGGCGGTATTGGTCCGGCCCGACGGCTACGTGGCATGGGCGGGCGACAGCGTCGACGCCGGTGTGACCGATGCGCTAGTCACCTGGCTCGGACCGCCCCGCTAAGGGTGGCTACGGCTGGCCGCCGTCAGCCCTCGAGGGCGTCCTGCAATTCGCGTACTGGTCCTGGGTCTGCTGCAGCAAAGGCCGGAGCGCTTCGGCCACGTCAGGCAGCCCCAGGTCGTTCGCCTCGATCACTCGCTTGCGGTACCGATCCAACTGGCGCTGCTCCAATTCGAAGTCAGCTTTCAGGGCCGCGGCACCATCGGAGGCATCCGGCACATCCGGCACTTTCACCGTCGGCGTCCCACCCAGGAAGTCGATCTGCTGGGCCAGGATCTTCGCGTGCTCTAACTCTTGGATCAGGTGATTGCCCAGTTCGTCGGTGATCGCGTGGTACTGGGGACCTTTGATCGTCGCCGTGTGCTGGATGTACTGAACGATCGATTGATATTCGGTGCCCAGGTCTTCGTTGAGCCGATCGATGAAGGTGGTTTTGTCCATAGCGCCAGGTTCACCCGACGCGTTGGCGTTGAAACCTGACAACACACCCGATGGAGGGCTCCACTACGTTCGGGGGTAGGTATCGGGGCCGCGACGCGGACCTGAGTCCCAGCAACGGTGCTGGTTGGATGTAATTCCGGAACAAGCACGAGGGAGACAACGTGGGCAAAACCGCGGCCATGCCCGAGGCCGACCGCGCGTGGATGATCGATACCCTGCTGGCTCTGCTGCAGACCCCCAGCCCGTCTGGCCGCACGGACGCTGTGATGCAACTGATCGGCGGCATCTTCAACGACTTGGGCGTGCCGTTCTCGTTGACTCGTCGTGGCGCGATCATTGCCGAGCTCCCGGGTGCGTCGAAGTCCACCGACCGGGCCCTCGTCGTGCACGCCGACACCATTGGCTGCATGGTGCGCGGGCTCAAGGACAACGGCCGCCTCGAGCTCATTCCGGTCGGAACGTTCTCGGCCCGGTTCGCGACCGGCGCCCGGGTGCGCATCTTCAGCGACGACCCCGACGAGTTCATTACCGGCACGGTGTTGCCGCTCAAGGCCAGCGGTCATGCCTTCGGGGACGAGATCGACACCCAACCCACCGACTGGGATCACGTCGAGGTCCGCATCGACCGCAAAGTCTCTTCGAGGGAAGACCTGGTCGAGCTCGGTATCGCGATAGGGGACTTCGTCGGGCTGATCACCAGTCCCGAGCTCGCCGCAGACGGCTTCATCGTCTCGCGTCATCTCGACGGGAAGGCCGGCGTCGCGGTTGCCCTCACGCTGGCCCGCAACTTCTCCGAGCAAAAGATCGTGCTGCCGCACCGCACCACGATCATGGTCACTATCACCGAGGAAGTCGGCCACGGAGCAAGCGACGGCCTGCCCGCCGATGTCGCCGAGCTGGTCTCGGTAGACAACGCGGTGTGCGCCCCGGGCCAGCACTCGATCGAGGACGGCGTCACGATCCCGATGGCTGACCTGCACGGCCCCTTCGACTACCACCTGACCCGCAAGCTGTGCCGCCTGGCCGAAGAACAGAAAATCCCCTACGCACGAGATGTGTTCCGCTACTACCGATCTGACGCCGCGGCCGCGATCGAGGCTGGCGCGGGAACGCGCGCTGCGCTGGTCGGCTTCGGGGTGGACGGCAGCCATGGCTGGGAGCGCACTCACATCGAGTCGCTCGAAGCGACGTACAACCTGCTGCACTTATGGCTGCAGACACCACTGACGTTCGCGAAATGGGATGCGCACCCGTCCGGCAAGCTGCGGGACTTCCCGTCGTCGAAACAACCCGCTCCCACCGAGCAATGGGTGCCGCTGGCCCGCGGCGAGCACGCCGATCCCGGGGACGTGTCCCCGGGCTCGCACTGGCCGCCGGAATTGCCCTAGGCCTGCGGTGGATTGGCCGCGCGAGCGGCCATGCCGCCGTCGACGACTTTCACCGGTTTGTGCGGGAAGCGCTTCTCTGCATACGTTTTGGCGGCCGAGTTCGGCAAGACATACAGCGTCTCACGCTTGTTCTGCAACGGCTTCAGCACTCGGTCCATGAATTCCTTGCGGTCGTCGAGATACGGTTCGATGACCTCCTCGCCGGCTGGACAGACGGCCAGGCAGTAGGCGGCCTTGTAGTTGGGCTTGAAAGACAGGCTCTGCCACATTGAAGCGTTTTCCGAGTCGGTGACCCTGGAACGGAAGTCGTGTGCATCAGAGCTGTCGGCGAGTGTCTGCGCCCAGTCGGTGAAGCCGCCCATGAATTCCCGGTAGTTGTGCGTCGAGCAGGCGAAGAAGTCGAACTCGCCGTCCTTACCGATAGCCCCGACAGGGCAGGCGGCAACGCACAGCTTGCATTCGAGACACGGTGAGTAGTCCAGCGGCTGCCCATAGGAACTGATGTCGGCATCGACCAGGATCGTGCCGAGCAGGATGAAGTTGCCGAACCGCGGATGGATGACGTTTCGGTGAATGCCCATGACGCCGAGACCGGCGGCAACGGCGACTGGTTTGTGGGCCACCACCCAGATCCGGCCCGGGAACCGGTCCATCTCCATCGGGAATGTCGCCGACGGGTTCAACGCGCGGTACCGGCGATCTTCCAGGATGCGCGTGATCTCGCGTGCGGCTTCATTGAGAATTTCGCCGCTGCGATGGAACTCCTGGTTGGCGACGCTGCGAGCTGTCGATCGCACGTTTTCGCGATTCATCTTGACGACCAACGAGATGTAGCTGCGGGTGCCTGGCAACGCCTGCTGTACATGCGGGTCTTCAGACGCGAGGTCAGGATTGTCCACCGAGGCAAACGCAACGTCGTCGGCGCCGGCGTCCAAGCAGATCGACTTGAGCCAGTCGGCGTCGATCACTTCGGGCCGCGGCGCTCGATCCTGTCGATCAGCGATCACTTTTTGCACGGTCGGGTGCTCGGCAAGGCGACGGGGAAGCTGTGGCATCACCCTAGGTATACTAGCCTATACTCAGGTGTATCGCGCAACAGCCGCCGCCTGATTTCCCATTGCCGGCGTTACCCGGAGCCTTATAGTCGGCGGCAACTGTGGATGGAAGTGAAGGATGAGCCGTAAAAGCGCGATTGCGTTTCCGGTGCTCGGCGCCATCATGCTGGTACTTGCCGGCTGCTCGCATCCGCCCGCCCTGCAGACGCCCAGGGCCGCGGCGGATCCGAACCCGCCGACCACCATGACGGTGGCCGCCGCACCGAGGACGCCCGACGGTGCACAGCCCCGGCTCGCACCCAATCCCGCGGAGGTGGCCGACGACCTGGTCGCCGACGAACACGCGTTGCGTGACCCGTCGACGGCAGAGGCGGCGCTGGTGGCGGCGGCGCGCC
Organism: uncultured Actinomycetota bacterium; assembly: GCA_963762535.1. Classification (GTDB taxonomy): domain Bacteria; phylum Actinomycetota; class Actinomycetes; order Mycobacteriales; family Mycobacteriaceae; genus Mycobacterium. Next base: position 231,642 of record CAVXKX010000009.1, on the reverse strand, counting down.
GCCAGCAGGCTGCGTATCGTGCGATCGGGCAGCACCCCGAGTGGGATGCCGCCACCCGGCCCCGCGTCCCGGCGGCACTGCTCGACGTCTACGACCGCAACGTCGATGCGCGCCGGGCGCTCAACGCGATCACCCCGAGCCGCACAACGTTGCCGGCGTGGCGCATCGTGCCTCCTGCGCCGGCCGAGGAGTTACTGGGCTTTTATCACCAAGCGGAGTCGGAAACCGGTGTCGGGTGGAACTACCTGGCAGCGATCAACCTCGTCGAGACCCGTTTGGGCAGCATCGACGGTGTGAGCACGGCAGACGCGCAGGGACCCATGCAGTTCTTGCCCTCGACGTTCGCCGCCTACGGTCAGGGCGGCGACATCCACTCACCGCACGACAGCATCATCGCAGCGGGCCGCTACCTGGCCGCGAACAATTTCGCCAACGACCGCGACCACGCCATCTACCGGTACAACCACGCCAGCGACTACGTGCGCGCGGTCAACCAGTACGCGGCGCTGATCGGCGGCGATCCCGCGGCGTTCGCCGGCTACTACCGATGGGACGTCTACTGCCGCACGACGGCAGGAGATGTGTTGTTGCCCATTGGTTATGCCGCGGCGTCACCGATCCCGGTCGCGGACTACATTGCGGCCCACCCGCAGTGAGCCAGATGTCTTGGCTTGTCCCGCTCACCTTCCGGCGCTGAGGATTTTGATCGCGAAGATCAGGCTGTCGCCCTTTTGAATCCCGGCTTGGGGCTGACCTTCGGGGTAGCCGTCAGCTGAGCTCATCGCAACGCCGACGGTGGAACCGACCTTTTGTCCGGCGATCGCCTTCTGAAAGCCCGGCACGACTCCGTCGAGCGGGAATTGGGCAGGAGTGCCTCGTTCATAGGAGCTGTCGAACACTTTGCCGTCGCGGCCGTCGACGCCCATGTAGCAGACCGAGACGGTAGCCGTGGGCGCCACGACCGGGCCGTCCCCGGCGCGCAGGGTATGCACCTCGGTCTCAGTCACGCTGAAGGGCTGCGTCACGGTGATCAGCGGTGCCGCCGTGTCCGTCGAGCCGGTCACGGCGATGCTGCCGGTTGCACCGCTCAACGTCCACTCCGGCGTGCCGACGGCACCCGGTGGCTGGGTGGGGCAGCCGCTGTCTGCGGTGGCCGGCGGTGACTCGGCTGCGGTCATGGCGGGCGCCGCCGCATGAGAAGACGTGCTCGGCGACGACGCCGGCTTGTCCGAGCTGCATGCGGCAAGAGCCAGGACGGCCGCCGCGGCACAGGCCGCGAACCCGACGGAGGAACATGTACGGGAGAAATTCACGGTCGTCACGTTACCTCCGAGCGTCGCCGGCGGGCCGCCCATGCCCCAGTGCACCACAATGCCCACACCACCAGGAGTGGCTGAAACAGCAGCCGGATTCCGCGGGCGAGGTCGGAGTCGAGACCGAAAGCATCGGTGTGCGTGACGAATTGAGAGATATTGCCGGGGAAGACCACGACAAAGAACAGGGCGGTAACCCATCCGATCGTCGCCCGCCACCGCGTCAGGACGATCAAGCCGACTCCGAGCAGGATCTCCACCACACCTGACGCCACGATGACGAAGTCAGCGTTGAGCGGGAGCCAGTGCGGCACTTGAGCGTAAAAGGCCTTGCGCGCGAAGGTGAGATGGCTGACCCCGGCGAAACCCAGGAAAGCGCCGAGGGCAAGGCGTGCGATGCTTCGTGCTGCGCGAGGACGCGCGCCGATCAGGAACAGGCTGGCTCATCCGCACATCCTCTCGCAGCAGCGCGGTAACCGACGCAGCCTTGGTGAGCAAAGCGAATGAGCCGACGGGAATTCGTCTCCGATGCGGCGTTCAGCGCCGTATGGTCGTGGCAATGGCGCTAAAGACGGACATCCGGGGCATGGTGTGGCCCTATCCCGAACCATTTGTCGTTGGACGGGAGGATGTGCGGGTTTTCGCGATGGCAGTGAAGGCGACCGATCCCGCCAGCCTTGATGACAAAGCTGCTGCAGAGATGGGCTATCCGGCGGTCGTCGCCTCACCAACGTTCCCGGCGATTTTCGCCGCCCTCATCCAGCGCCATTTTCTGAGCAACGTCGATTTGGGCATGGACGAAATTCAGATGATTCAGGTCGAGCAGCGCTTTCGCTATCACCGGCCGATCGTCGCAGGTGACGTGTTGCGCGGAACGATGTATGTGGAGTCTGTCGACGAGCGTTTCGGCGCTGACATCGTCACGACCCGGAGCGTCTGCACTGACCAGCGCGGCGAGGTGGTCCTCGAAGCGTCGACGACGATGATGGGGCGCCACGAGGACATGTCCGAGTATCTGACGTGGGATCCGGTTTCGGGCCGACACGTGCGCACCCCGGGCTGGCAGGGGCCGAGCTCGCCGTAGCGTCGCGTCACGGTCGAAATCGCCTCAAGGCCAACAGCTTTACGATGCTGGCCGCTGCGCCGCCGGTTCCACCGACATAGGCTTTGGCCATCTGCGCGATTGACGGCTCATTGCCTGCGGGTAGGGAAGCCAGCCAGCGCGCTGCCTCATCTCGATGCGCATTGTCGTAGACCCGCATGGGACAGGGCAGCCACGCCGCGATGCTTCGTCCCGGTTCTCGAATCCAATCGATGTCGGTGACGAGCGCGCAACCGTCAAGCAAGGGAAGGTAGCGGGCACCGAGCTTGCTGTCCGCCCAGAGCGCTCCGGGCGTCAGGCGATTGAAGTCCGGCCCGAACTGGTAGAGCAGCCGCAAGCCGCTGACCGGCTGCCCGGCGATCGACTAAAGGCGCGAAGACGCGGCCGTAGTCGTCGGATGTGACCGTTCCTCGCGCTTCGAGACCGTCGACACCATCAGGAAGATCAGACATCCGCGTCGAGCACGAGTTCCAGTCAAGCAATGCGACAATGTGTGTCAAGCGCGGACGAAACGTGAAGTACCGGTAACAGCGCCGCCGCCGATGCCCTGGATCTCACTCACGTCCACGCCGCCAGCCGGTACCCTGGCGGCGCTGGCGAGGAGGCCCCGTTGTTGATTTTCAATGAGCCGTATGAGGCTAGCGACGGCACGGTGATTATCACCGTCTCCCGGACGGGCTGGTGGGATCGTCCGGGGCATCCGGTCGGGGTCTACACGATTCATGCGGGCACCACCACCTGGACCCCGGCAGATGATGTCAGTCGGCACAAGTTGATCGGCGCCTGCACGGGTTTTCTGGCGGCGGTCATTGGCGTGCTCGCCATAGTTCGACGACCACCTTGGCCGGAGCTGACCGAGAAGGTGATGCTGTCGCTGGCGCACAACGGTCAATACGACCCGGCGCGACGACGAACGGGCCGTCAGTCAGCCCTTTCGCGCGGTAACGGGCTCGTGAACTGATTCGATGCGGTTGGCGAGCATCGCGGTCCAGTCGGCAATGTATTCGTCATCGGGGGTGTCGACACCGGGCGCGTCGAACACGATGCGGGTGGCCCTCTTACCAACCAGTGCGTTAATCCCCACCACCGCAAGCCCTTTGGCGGCGCTGGGTTCGAGTTCCGGAGCGCAGGCACCGATCCAGTCAGCGAGTTGGCTGTAGAGACTGTCGATGAGTGCGGTGTAGGCATCGGTGAGGCGGCTCGAGGCTGAGGCGGTGCTGCGTGCGGTCACTCGGAGTAATTCGTTTTCCTGGTCCAGCACGCTCATCAGGTAGCGGCCAAGCAGGGTCAATTCGGTGCGCAGGTCGCCTTGGCCGGCAAACAAAGCGCTGATGTCGTGCATAGCGCGACGACGGTCGAGTTGGCGGTCGATGCCCGCGACGAGCAGTGCGTCTTTGGTTTTGAAGTGGTTGTAGAGCGCACCGCAGCCCGGGACCAGTCCGGCGGCTTTTTCGATCTGCGTGATGCTCGTCGCCTGGTAGCCCTGCTCGCTGAACAGGCGCATGGCTTCGATGACCAGGCGCTCCTTCGTTGAAGATCCCACCAGTTGACCATCCATAAGTGCTGCCATATATTCCGTACTAGGTACCATATCAGCCGCTGGGCCGAAGGGGGTCGCGATGCCGGACGACAATCGGGCCGTGCCTCGCGGCCGGATACGGCGCACGATGCCGGTGGCGGGATTCACCGCGCGCGCTGCCGGCGGCCGGGTCCTGGCTGCGATGCGCGAGAAAGCCGGTGACACCGGGGCGGTCGAGCGCTTTCATGAACGCACCGCGCAGCGCTACGTCGACCTGCTCGGGCATTCCAAAGGCGTGCTGATGAAGGCCGGACAACTCTTTTCGATGGTCGACGCGGCTGCCGTAGGGGGCGGCGAGTTGTCGCCGTATCAGAAAGCGCTGACCCGTCTGCAAGCTGACGCTCCGCCGATGGAGGCCGGATTGGCGCTGGAGGTCTTGGAGACCGATCTCGGTCGACCGGCTTCGGCGGTGTTCGCCGAGTTCAGTGCCGGCGCCGATGGCGGCGGCATCGATCGGGCAGGTGCATCGCGCGGTCATGCACGATGGTCGACAGGTCGCGGTCAAGATTCAGTATCCCGGTGTGGCACAGGCGATCCGGGATGACTTGTCCAACACCGAACTGCTGGCGACGGTGTTCCGCTTCGCCTCGGGCTCAGCAAGTGCGCTAGGCGCTGGAATGCCAGATCTGGAGCAGGCGACCGCCGAGATCTCCGCGCGAATCTCCGAGGAAGTCGATTACCGGCACGAGGCGGCCAACATCCGCGCGTTCAGCGACCTGTATCGCGGGCACCCGTTCATCCGGGTGCCCGAGGTCATCGAGGAGGCATCAGGCGATCAGGTGCTGACCATGACCTTCCTTGACGGTGTGGATTGGGCCGCCGCACAAGCACGCCGACCAGGCTCTCAAAAATTCCTGGGCCGAGGTGATCTCACGTTTTGCCACCGGCTCCTACCGGCACGGCAATCTCTTCCACGCCGATCCCCATCCCGGTAATTACCGATTCGGTAACGACGGCACCGTGGGCTTCGTCGATTTCGGTTGTGTCAAAGTGCTGCTCCGATCAGCAACGCCGCCGCATCGTCGGGGTCGCCCGCGCCACCGTCGACGGCCGTAAAACCGAGTTGCGCGACCTGATGGTCGACAGCGGATTCCTCACCGCGAATTCGTCGCTGACCGTCGAGGAGGCCTATGAGTGGTGGGCGGCCATGCTTTACGAGATGCTGGTGCCGCAGCCGGTCACCTATACCGCGCAAACCAGCGAACGGGCCGTCGCGTCGATGCTCGACATGCGATCAGCCGATCACCCGATGCGCCGCATGTCTGTGCCCGCCGACTTTGTGTTCTTCTCACGGCTCAACCTGTCCATGAATGCGATCTTGAGCGCGTTGGGTGCCACTCTGCATGCCCGCGCGATGCTCGACGACATGGACGGAATAGCCCCTCCCGTCACCGAACTCGGCCACCTGCATGACGCGTGGGTCCGCCAACGCGGCCTGCCCCATGGAACGGACGAATATGCCATCAACTGACACCGCCGCACCCCGCCTGCCCTGGGACGCCGGCCGACCCCTATCCGTTCTACGAGGCCCTGCGCAGCCGCGGCGAAGTGGTATGGAACGACACCGCCGGCGCGTGGATCGTCGTGAGCTACGACTCTGCACGCAAGGTCCTCGGCGGGACGGGGTGGACCAGCGACCCACTCGCCAATCCGCTTGCGCGCCAGGCCTTTGATCCGCTCGGTGGCGAGTTCACCGCGGCGTCCATGCTGTTCGCCGACGGCCCCGACCATTCCCGCCTGCGCGCCTCGGTGCGCGACGTCTTTACCCGAGGCTTTATCACCAAGCTCACCGAGGGCGTCGAGGAGATCGCTGCAGCAGTCATCAACCAGTCCGCGAGCGGCGAGGTGTTCGACTTCATGTCCGAGATTGCGCTGCCGTTACCGATCGCGGTCATCGGCGAATGGCTCTACCTCGAACCCGCGATCGCCGAACTGTTGCGTGAGTTGTCCCCGGCGATCATCCGCACACTCGGAACCCTCGCCGATACCGACGAACTCGCTGCCGGCGCAGCAGCATTGGCAACGTTGATGACAGAATTTCTGCCGATGGCCGCTCATCGGCGAGCTCACCCCGGGTGAGGACCTACTCAGCTTCATCGCCGCTGACGGAAACCTGGCGCTTGAAGAGGTTGCCATGACCGCCATCCTCATCGCCGTTGCCGGGCACGAGACCACCGCCAATCTCCTTGGCACCGCGGTTATTCGCCTGCTCAGCTCGCAGCCAGACGGCGCGCGACTGGTCGATCGGGTCGACCCGGGAGACCCGACGCTTCTGACCGAGCTACTGCGACTCGACGGTCCTGTCCAAGCCACGGTGCGCACCGCAACCGACAACCATCGCCTCGGTGACGTCGACATCCGGTCGCGGTGACAGCGTGGTCGTCGCGGTGGCAGCCGCCAACCGCGACCCGGCCGTATTCGCACACCCCGATCAATTTCGGCTCGGTCCGCGTCGGACCGTCACCGCTATCGTTCGGCTACGGCGCGCACTACTGCCTGGGTGCGGCCCTTGCGCAACTCGAAGCCAACACAGCGTTGACGAGAGTCATTGCCCGCCAACCTGTCTTGGCCGGACCGGTCATGTGGCGCGATACTGCCGCGATCCGCGGACCACTGGTAGTGCCAATGATGTTCGGTGGCCGGCAAGGCACTTAGAAGGCGCATGTACTCGACGTGTTGCAACATATTCGCCGTCCAGCTCAGGGCTTCAACGGTAGATGTTGACGATGTCGGGTAACCCCAGCTTTGCCGGATCGCTTCGACCGGTGGCGGCGAGCAGAAAATCGTGCACCGCGATGCCGGTCTGCTCACTGAAGTGATCGGCGGGCACGGCCAACAGCGGCGCGACCGCTGGTTCGGCGGCAGCGGCGGCATCGCGCAGTAGCGCGCCCAGCACGAAGTCAAGGCTGGCGTGCATGCTCGGGTCCGCATCGAAGGGCAGACCAACTGCGGCGCGGATGTCGTCGCCGTGCAAGTAGGCGTCATGCTGTAGCGCGTGTATGCCCTGGCCGAGGGTGAGCCCGACCACTGGACTGCGTCGCCGACCACATCGCATCGTCGAACACCGTTGCAAGTCGCGCGATCGAGTCCGTTGCGGTGCGCAGCTGTGCCGCCAACGCAGCCGGTGATTCGCCGCGTAGGGCCGCGGCCTGCTCGTCGGGCGTGCGACTACCGATCGCGCCGCTGACGGTGTCGACTGCCTGACCCACCACGTGGCCGGCGACATCGCGCACCTGCCAGCCCATGCAGCGGGTTTCACACGTCCAGTCCGGGGCCTCCAGTGCGCCAAGGAGTTCGGCGAACGAGCGGTATTCGCCGACCAGCCCCGCGATGGTCCGGTCACGATCGGGTCCCGGCCGCACCATCGAGCGTCATCGCAGCGCCGCCGTGACGGTCCGCAACTGTTGCAGTTGCTCGATGAACCCGTCGGGACCGAGCGACGCCGATCCGGCAGACCAGATGCCGGGCCCCGGCGTCGATGAAACTCGCCAGCCGAGCGGTGACGGCGTCGGGAGTGCCGGCTGCGAAGGCCTGGATTTGCTCGACGAGGTCGATGACCCAATCCATATGTCTGGGTGGCGAAGTGATTCAGTGCGGCTCGGCCGCCGTCGGCGTCGTCAGTTGACCAGCACTGTGACGAACAGCGCGTGGGTGACCGCGTCGGGGGCACGCCCGGCGCGTTGGGCGGCGGCGCGCACTTCGGTCAGGCCCGACCTGTAGCCGTGCGGTCGTAGGGGGATAGGGGAGCCACCCGTCGTAGATGCGGCCGGCTCGGGCGCGGGCACCGGGGGTGTCGGCGGCCAGCCAGACCGGCGGGCCGGGCGCACTGTACGGGGTGATCCCGGCCGGGATGTCGTCGAGATGCAGCACGGCTCCGTGAAAAGAGCTGGGCTCCTTGGTGTTCCAGAGTTGACGCCACAACGCGACGGTGTCGTCAAGACGGGCGAAACGTCGGGGCCACGGCACCTCCGATGCCGCGTATTCCACTTCGGACAGTCCCGGGAAGCCTGCCCCGACCGCCACCGCCAACCGCCCCCGCGACAGGCGATCGATGGAGGCCAGCACCTGCGCGGTCTGTACCGGCCGGCGCAGCGCCGGCTGCAAGGCGGCGGTGCCCAGCGTGATCCGTTCGGTGACCGCGGCCGCTGCCGACAGAAACGTCAGCGCTTCGATGCGCGGCCGCACCAACGAGTCATTGGCCCACAGCGAGTCGAAGCCCAAATCCTCGACCGTGCGGGCGAAGTCGAGGAGCCCGCGAAGATCGGCATCGGCCCAGGGATCGGCGGCCAGGGGCGGCATAACACCGACGCGGCATCGTCTGATCCATGCCGCGATCGTGTCCACTCGCGCCGCTGGCGGCAATTCCCTCCAAGGAATAGCGGCTAGCGTCGCCAATGGGTTGAATGTCTTGCATGGCTGTCTCAGCGCCCGACGAGTTCGGCACGGTTCTGCGCGAATGGCGCAACCGCAGCCGGCTCAGTCAGATCGACTTGGCCCTCGGCGGCCGGCACCACTCAACGGCACCTGAGCTTCCTCGAGCAAGGTCGGTCGGCGCCCGGGCGCGACATCGTCGAGCCGGCTGGCCGACTCGCTGCAGCTGACACTGCGACAACGCAACACCCTGATGTCGGCGGCGGGCTTCGCGCCGGCGCATCCGGAGTTATCGCCGGACGCGCCGCTCCTGGAACCCGTGCGCGCGGCCCTCCAACATGTGCTCGACGGACACCTGCCGTATCCGGCAATGGTCATGGACGGCTTCGGGCGAGGTGGTCGCCGCCAACACCGCATTCGGGCTGCTGACCGACGGGGTGGCGGGCTGGTTGCTGGAGCCGCCGGTCAATGCGCTTGCGCGTCGCGTTGCATCCGGAAGGCATGGCGGCGCGCATAGTGAATCTCGACGACTGGCGGCGCCATATCCTGCACGGCTTGACGCGAACGTGCCCCGCACCCGCGCATCGACAAGCTGATCGAAGAGCTCAGAGGGTTACGGGGTGCCTGCGCCGGGCGGCCAGCCGGTCGAATCGCTGGGCTTCGCCGTGCCGCTGCATCTACGCTCCGCTCGACGGTGACGTGCGGTTGGTCGCGTCGATCTCGACGTTCGTCACAGCGCTGGATGTCACCGTGTCGGAGCTGCGCCTGGAAGCGTTTCTGCCCGCCGACCAGCAGACCGCCGCAATTCTGGCCCGCTCGCCACGCCAGGCGGGCTCACAACGATCCCATCGGCACCGGGAGCCGTGCTGTCACTGTCTGACGCGATTCATCTGCGGGCCGGTCGGGCCTGCAGTTCGGGAGCGGCGGCGGCGAGGATTTCCGCGCGGTCGCCGCTGCGCGGGGGATAAATCCGTTCGGTGTTGATGACGCGCTTGGTCGTCTTGGCCTGGTCACCGTGCGCCACCACCTGTCGATCCCAGCCCTCGGTATACACCGCGCCCGCCGGTCCGAGGTCGAGAACCGTTACGTACCAAGGGATCCGAAGTGGTAGCATCGGTTCACCCAGGAGGTCGCCGACCGCGTTGTAGCCTGCGTAGCGGCCCATCGGCCGCCCGTGCTGACACGACATCACGGATAGGTGCTGATCGTCCATCTTGGCCGCCGCGACATCACCGGCAGCGAAGACGCCCGGGACGTCGACCACCCGAAGATAGTCGTCAACTGGCAGCCGCCCCAACCGATCAGGCTCGGTGTTGAACAGCGCGGTCAAGGGATTAGCCCGCATGCCCGCGCACCATACGACCGTGGAGGCTGCCAGCCGCTGCCCGGTGGACAGCGTCACCGCGTCGACGTCGACGGCGCTAACCCCAACGCCGGTCAGCACCTCCACACCGTTATCGGACAGCGCCGCTTCGATCAGCGGACGCGCGGAGTCGCCCATGTCGGAGCCGACGAAGGGGTTGTGGTCGATCAGTAGCACCCTTGGCCTGCACGTGTCACGCCCGGAAAACAGCTCGGCGAGCCGGCGGGGGAGCTCGCAGGCGGTCTCGATGCCCGTCAATCCCGCGCCGACCACGACGACTGTCGCCATGCCCGGCAAGGGCGGGCCATCGGCGAGCGCCGCGAGATGGCGGCCCAGTCTGATGGCGTGGGCGTAGGTGTCGACGTCGAAGCCGAACTGACGCAAGCCAGGTAGGTTGGGCTTGGCCACAGCAACTACCGAGCGCGAACACCAGCCGGTCGTAGTGTTGCGAGCCGACACCGTCGGTACCGGCGATCGTGACGGTGCGCGCGTCGGTGTCGATCTCGGTGACGTCGGCGGTTATGTGCGCGACACCTACCGGGTCAAGCACGTCGCTCAGCGGGATGCGACACGCGTTCAGGTCGGACTCGTAATTGCGGACCCGGATGTCGTGGAACGGTTGCGAACTGATCACGGTCACTCTGACATCGCTGGACGGGATACGTAGTTCGTCGAGCCGACGTGCCGCCCCGATTGCGGCCCACAGGCCGGCAAAGCCCGAGCCGAGAACGACGACGTCTTTCACGGCCTCACCTTACCTCGCCAACGCCGGCAGCAGGCCTGTCAACGGCTGCCCGGCGGCAACCGTCAGGCCCGTAATGCATTGAGCCACAACCTAAAAAGGAGTGGCGCCGTAGATTCACCGGTCGCTGACCAAGGGGAGTGGCCGGCCTGTATCCGTCCCACGCCAACGACTTCCACCGCCTCGACGGCCTGGTCGACGTGATGAGAGTCTGCCCACCGTATCGAGCTCAAAATTTCATGACGGTTTCGGTTGAGCAAAGGTACTGCAGCGTATCGGCGAGGCGAGGGCGGGTATCTGCCTGTTTGGCTTTAGTGTTACCCGCTATGGTCGGACGGGAGAAATACGTGAAGCGCTGCCGCACATGGCTTCACGTCACCATGTCGGCGTTGATCGTTGCCGCACTTGGATTCGCCGCCGCCCCTGCAGCCCATGCGGCTGCGGCGACCGCGACATTATCGGTGACATCGACGTGGCAGACCGGTTTCATCGCCCGATTCTCCATCACCAACCCGAGCACGGTGCCGCTCGCCGATTGGAAGCTTGAATTCGACTTGCCAATGGGAGAGTCCGTCTCGCACACGTGGAATAGCACGCTTGCACAATCTGGCACGCACTATGTACTGACTCCCGCGAATTGGAATCGCATCATTGCACCCGGGGGTTCAGCCACAGGTGGCCTAGAGGCGTGCTGACCGGTTCCTACTCGCCACCGTCGAATTGCCTGCTGAACGGACAATATCCTTGCAGCTAGAGGCGGGCGAGTATGTCTCCTATCTCCGATCAGTCGTGTTTCGCCTCGTAGCGCAGCAGGACCGTGCCACCCGGGAAGGTGCGGTTCTCCAACAGTCGCAGCGAGATCCATGACGGCAGGGTCGGGAAGAACGGGGTGCCGCCGCCCACGGCCGTGGGCGTGACCACGATCCGGTATTCGTCCACCAGTCCGGCCTGCACGATCGGTGCCGCCAGCGTCGCGCCGGCCACCTCCAGGCTGCCGTCGGTTTCGGCTTTCAGCTTCGTCACCACCTCGACTGGGTCGCCGCGTTCCAGGCGGGAGTTCCAGTCGACGGACTCCAGGGTGCGCGAGAACACGACCTTGGACATGTCGCGCCAGATGCGGGCGAAGTCAACGATCAAAGGGGTAGCGTCCGGGGCCTTGTCGGCGGTCGGCCAGTACGCGGACATCAGTTCGTAGAGCCGCCGGCCGTAGAACGATAGGGCGGTCTCCCGCTCGAAGTCGTTCCAGTACTGGTGCAGTTCTTCGCTCGGTTCGGCCCAGTCAATGTTGCCTTGCCGGTCGGCGATATATCCGTCCACCGAGACGTTGAAGCCATAGATGAGTTTGCCCATGCAGATCAGACTGCACCGGACGGCAAAACTCATCGCGACACTTTCGCGCCAATTTGGCCCGGTAACCAGATGGGAGGACCCGGCTCGGGGGCGGTGCGCATGCGCTGATCTGGTCGATGAAAGAGCGGCGTCCAAGCGGGGCGGTCGGCGAACGCCATCCAAGTACCCAAGCAGCTGTCTTACAAGATGTCGTACACTGGTGCCATGGCAGACACGATTACCTTCCGGCCGGACGAAGACACATCGAAGGCACTGGAAGTGTTGACCCAAGATGGCACCGCCGTGTCTGTAGCTGTTCGATCTGCACTCATTGATGCCGCGCGACGGAAGGCTAACGCAGCCATCCGCGCCGAGGCGGAGACGCTTGCTGAAGACCAGTCCGACCGCGCTGAGGCCACGCAGGTGCTGCGCGATATGGAGACGCTGCGTGCGTGGTGAGGTGTATCAGTTGCATGCCCCGCGGGGGAGCCGCGGTCACGAGCAGTCAGGTTCCCGCTACGCCGTGGTCGTCCAGTCAGATCAATTACCCCTGTCGACTTGGGTCGTCGCGCCCACGTCTACGTCAGCTCGTGCCGCAAGCTTTCGCCCCGAGGTCGAAATAGGCGGCGCGAGCACCCGGGTGCTCGCCGAGCAGGCCGCCGCGGTTGACCCGGGCAGGCTCGGCAAGAGCGTCGGGTTCCTTAGCCTCGACGAGATGCGTCGCGTTGATGCGGCACTCCGCATCGTTCTCGATCTCTGAGCAACGCGCCGTCTCCGCCAAGCATGGAATGAAAGCAGTTGGGGGTGCAGCGCAATACGACATCCTTAAGTTGACATAATGTCGCTTATCGGCACAATTTCTGCGAAGCCGTCACTGGATGAATATTCGAGGCAGACTGCTTTTCGGCCTGACCTGCGGGTTCGACTGTTCCCAGCAAGGCTGCGACGACGACCAGGTTTCGTTGGCATCCGATACCTGCATGGATTGCATCTTCATTGGCTTAAAGAAATGCAACGTACCGTTCTCGGCGGTCCCGTCGACCGACGCTGTCGTGTTGAGCCTCCGACCCCTTTCAATTCGCCGCCAGCCCGTCCCAGCTTGTCCTGGGCACATTCGTCACTGTGACGTAATACCGTATGCCACAGCTGGTTTCGGCTTTTGCATCTAGCCGGATCACACCAGCCGGGTGCGCCATCATTAGGCGACGATTATGCCGGGACGGTTGTCGTCGTCGACGTTGTTCTGGATTCTGTCAGTTGGCGGATTCTGTGAACGCTCATTCCTGCCCGCGACTGCGGCGTCCATATTGGCGGAAGTCGAGTCGGTGTAGCGGGTGAGGTCCGTTGGATTCTGATCGACTACGGCGGCAATCATTGATGGATTCCTTTTTTCTGTTTGTTGGGATGGCTGTGCTCCCCCAGCTGTGTCTTGCGGTGTCGGCAGCGGCATCGCGGGAATTGAAAGTCGCTGCCGGCCTTCAGGTCGCCGGACCAGGTTGGCCCGTGCGATGCGAAGCAATATTGACGGGCGGAGCAGCCGAGCCGGTGGGTCGAGCATTCCGATGACTCGCATGAATTGGCCGGCGACGGTGAGGTCGGTTTCGGTAGCGGTCATCACTCGCTCCAGGTACGCGTTGGTAATCCGCATCGATGGCGATCGTGGTCCGATTACTTCCGGAAGGGCCAAGTCGGAACCGACGGCGGTCTGCCAGGCGACCTGGACTTTTTTTGCGCTGGCGCGAAAGAAGCGTCGCGGCAGGCCGCGCTCTCCCCCGCGCAGACAATCACGCAGCACGGTTGCTTCGATGGCGGCGACCGTCATGCCTTGTCCATAGATGGGGTTGAAGCTGCAGATCGCGTCGCCGAAGACAAGTAGCCCGTCCGGTGTTCGGCGCATCTTGTCGTAGCGCCGCCACCGGTTGGACGGAACGCGATGCTGAGCTACTTCGCCGAGCGGCTCGGCCGTTTGAATGGCTTGCAGCGCGTGAGCGGGAGCGAAATCGGCTACGAACCGCAGCATGTCGGCGGGCCGGCTTGGTGGCTCCAGTCCCGCCATGGCGCCGACGCCGAACATCCAGGTGTCGTTTTCGTACTTGAACAAGCCAAATATCTTCGGCCGCCCCGGGACGGGGAACAGTGCAATCATGTGTTCCGCGACAGCGCCGGGCGCGAGGCGCAATAGTTGACAAGCGTAGGCCAAGTGCACCGCCAACTCGTCCTGCGGAGGCCGGCCGTAGCCCAGTTCTTCCAGGAAGTTCGGCGTTCGAGAACCGCGTCCGGTCGCGTCGACGACCAGATCGGCCGTGAGCGTTGCCTCGCAGGTGGTGTCGCGGTCGACGACCCGCGCCCCGGTGACACGGTCACGATCCGGTGTCGCGCTCAGGCCCACCACATCATGGCCCTCGAGGAATTTCACGTTCGGAATGGCCCGCACCCGCCGCCGAACATTCCATTCGAGGAACGGCCGGCTCGCAAACGAGACTGAGATCGCTTGGGAACTAGGCAATTTGCCGAGCCGGGCCAGTTGATGCCCTGCAACCGAAACACACACCTTCGACAAGTCACCGTCATCCCAGCTCATAACACCACCGGCCCGCAGTTCTTCAACGAAGTTGGGGAACAACTCATCGAGGATCTGCGTACCACGCGCTTGGATAGCGTGTAATTGCCTGCCCTGCGGGACGCCTCGCCGGTTCACCGGCGCCGAAGGCAGCACGTCTCGTTCGACAATGGTGACTTTTTGGTAGAAGTCGGCGAGCACCCTGGCGGCCAGAAGTCCGCCAATGCTGGCGCCCAGTACCACCGCATGTGCCGCCCCCGCGGACGGCGTCCGCGCCATCACAGTCGTTCCATCTCACGCGACATCCGCGCCGCCTCGAAATAGGCCGGCTCGCGGTGTGGGCAATGCGGCCGGCCCTGGGTGGGCCTCTCGGCGATCAAGACTGGTGCGTGCTTGCCCGGCGCGGACGGGGCCGGTCGGGTGGGCGACGCGGTATGCGGAGCCGCAACCGGCGCTCGTGTTATGTGAGACATGGTGGTTTCTCCTAATGAGCGACGCTGTCAACGTGTCGAGCCCCAGCATCGGAAACCGACCGTCAATCCAGCGTCAATCAGTCAGCAACCACCATTCCGGAGAACCCGCTGTTACGATTGACCAGCGCAAATGGGCGCCAGGAGACACAATGACCACCGACAATTCGGGCGCGCCGGCTTCGGTTCGGGTGCTCGGCGACATTCGCATCGATGTCGACGGCGGTGTAATCGCGCTGCCGGAAAGCATTCGCGCAGTGGCGCTGCTGGGGTGGCTGGCCATCCATGCCGGTTCGCGGAGCCGTTCCGAAATCGCCTCGGCGATGTGGCCCGATGTTCCCGATGCGGCCGCCCGCAGCAGCGTGCGTACGGCGCTGTGGGCACTACGCCGAGCGTTCGGGCAGCACGCCGACACGCTTCTGGACACCTCACGCAACCGGATCGGATTGCGCAACGCCGAGGTGGATGTCGCCCGATTCGACGAGCTGGTCGCCGACGGCCACCTCGACGAGGCGCTGGCCCTCTCTTCGGGCAGCCTGCTCGCCGGCCTCGACGATGAGTGGGCGATTCTGGCACGAGAATCCCACCGCGACAAGGTAATTGCGCTGCTGAGGGATCAATCGGACAAGGCGGCCGCGAACGGGAATTCCGTGTTGGCGATTGAGCGGGCGCGGCAGGCCCTGGATTTGAACCCGCTGTCGGAAACCTGCGCGCGTCTTTTGATGCGGCGCTACGACGAAGCCGACGACCGCTCGCGCGCTCTGGCCGTCTACACACGCATCGTCGAGCGGCTCCGCCACGAATTGAAGATCGCTCCCGCGGACGAAACCTGGCAGCTGGCCGAAAAGATCCGCGGCCGCAGGCAGAGTCAGCATCTAAATATTCGCGCCGGCCATGAGTTGCGCCGACTGGCCACGACTCCACTCGTTGGCCGTGATGCCGAGCTTCAAGCGCTCGCGCGGGCCTGGCACTCCGCGCGTTCGGGCACCGGCGGAGTAGCAGTCGTCCGCGGTGCGCCTGGCCTGGGAAAGACCCGATTGATCGCCGAACTCAGCGAACTGGCCGGCAACACCGGTGGCCTGACCGCATTGGGTACCACGTCTGCAATTGGTTGTCCCCCGTATTGGCCATGGGCCGAGTTGGGCAGCGCGCTGCTGCACAGCCTGGGTGGCGTTCCCGACAGCGAGCCGTTCACCACGGCGCTTGCTCCGCTACTACCCACATTGCTGCACCCGGCGGCACCCGGCCCGCCCGACTTCGAGCAGGCCCGGATCACGGAGGGACTATTGGATCTGCTCGCCTACGCCGCATCGGAGGCGCCGGTACTGGCGGTTCTCGAGGACATGCACGGCTGCGACGAGGCCAGCGCGATGGTGCTCGCGCGCGCCTGCCGACGGGTACAGGGCATGCCGGTGCTGCTGGTGTGGACGCGACGCAACCGTTCGCTGCCCGCCGCGCTGGCCGACGCTGAACACCAGGCGCGGCGCTGCGCGGCGCTACTCGCGGATGTCGACCTGGAACCCCTTGCAGACACCGATATCGCTGAGATCGCGCGCCATGCCGGACTAGTCGATGACAACACGATTGGTACCGTCGTCGCGTCTGCCGACGGCAATGCGCTATTGGCAATTGAGGCATCTCGCACCATCGCGCGCGGTGACGTGGCCCTCGCCGAAGGTCTGCGCTCGACTGTGCGGGCCGCCCGCAGGCACCTGCCCCCGGCATCGCTGGCGCTGTGCGAGGTCATGGCGGTTGCCGGGCGCGCGCTGAGGATCGAAGACGCTTGCCGAAGTGCCGGGGCCTGCGACGGTCCCGAGTTCGACGCAGCGTTCGAAGCGGCCTCCGATGCCGGATTGTTGCAGATCGTCGAGGGCGCAATCGATTTCCGGCACGCCCTGGTGCGTGATGCCTACTACGCCGACCTGCCGCAGCTGCAACGGATCCGGCTGCATGCTGCTGCGGCGCATGATCTCGACAACAACGGCGGGCCGGAGCTGGCCGGTGAGGCCGCCCGGCATCTGCTCACCGCCGGTGATCGTGACGGGTCGGCGGGCCTCTTGGTGCGGGCGGCAAACCATGCGATGTCGCTCGGGGCGCTCAGCCGCGCCGAAGACTTACTGACCGAGGCGTCAGCCCTGCAGCCCGCCAACACCGAGATAGCCCTGGATCTTGCCGGCGTCGCGGCGCACCGCGGGATGGCCGACCAGGCGCAGGCGCGGTTCGAAAGCGCGGCGCAGGCACTCGAAGCCACCGACGATCGCCTCGGGCTGGCGAGCGCCCATATCCGCTGGGCCGAGTGGAATACCGGCCCGTTGTGCCGCCCCATCGTTGCCCGGAGCTCTGTCACGAAAGCCTTGGAAGTGCTTGATACCGCAGGCGTTTCGGCGTTGCGGTTGCGCCTTCAGGCCCAAGCGTTTCTAGCGCTGTGCGAGGCGATGGCCGGCGACCCGGCTGCCTGCGAGCAGCTTCTGGACAGCATCGACGCACAATGCCGGCGACTGCCCGTCGACCCGATTCGCGACATTCGCCGCCATATCGCCCGCACACTGGCCCATATCCGACAGGGCCGCTTCCAGGAGGTCGCCGATGAGGGGCGAGCCGCCGGGGAGATCGCTCGCTCGATCGGACGCCTTGACCTCATGTACGGGTCGCTGCTCAATGCTGCGGCCGGTTTGGCCTCGACCGGCAGCTACGGTGACGCCCTTCAACTACTCGACGAAATCGGAACCATGCCCGGCGGTGGGAGCCTGCCGCTCGCCATCGACGCCGATGTGCAACTCTCGCGCGCATGGCTGATGTCTCGACTCGGCCGCCACGAAGAAGCAATGCGCGTCGCCAGATCTACGCAGCGATTAGCGGAACGGATCGGCGGCCCGGAACTCGCCGCGACCGCCAATGCCGAAACGGGCCGAATCCTGTTGCGCGCCCGATATTACGACGAAGCTGCCGAGTTTCTCGCGCGGGCCCTGGACTTCGAAGGCGCTTCAATTGGAAGGCCATTGGCACGTCTGCAGCGCGCGGAGGCACTGACTCGTCTGGGCCGACGCAGCGAAGCCGAACAGGAGCTTGCAGCCACGGTGCTGGAGCCAGTCGGGGCTGCCGACTGGCCCGATACGCTCGTTGCGCGAATGGCGTCGGTGCGCGGGCTGATCGCTGCCGCGAAGGGCGAGCGCGTGGAGGCGCAGCGCTATCTGAAGCGCGCCGCCGCCGGCTGGCGCCGCCGCGTCACCGCTGAGGACGCCACAGGATCGACCGCGGCGCTGGCCGACCTCGGGCGGCCGGTGATCGGACAGATCTGTCCGGCCGAAGAACTCGACACCGTGCTAGCCGAACTATCCCGACTCGACACCAGGAGCACTCATGCCAAGCTTTGACGATTCGACGCAAAGCTCCGCCACACCAGAAGACGTCTGGATGCTGCTCTACGACCCTTCACGATTTCCCGAGTGGTGGACCGGTATCGCGTCGACCACCCCGGCCGACAACGAGAAGAACTACACGATGTTCGTCGAAGGCTATCCCGACTTCCCCATGCCGCAGACTCTGGACGCCCACCCCCAAGACAAACGCGTCACCATCTCCTGCATGGTCTCCGATCTGGTATTCCAATGGCATCTCGAACCCGCAGAGGGCGGCGGCACAGCGATTTCCGTGCACGTTGACGTCCCCGAGGCTGAAGCCGCACGTTTGGACATGCAGCGCGAGATAATCGGATCTTCCCTACGGAAATTAGGGCAACTAGCGGCGGTGAGCGAATGACCTACCGCCTCTCTACAGTCGCCCGGAACCCGGGCAATACGTCACTGTGCCGTTTATGCCTTGTCGGGCGCCCTTCCACGCGAACGTTTCTCGGCAGGCAGGTCTAGGCCTGCCACCATGGGCGCAGTGGCAGACGGTCGGTGCCATCCTTGGCGAGCTTGGACGCCAGCACGTGGTGCAGCTGAATATTGTTCTGTTCGAACGCCACCCGAGACGCAGCCATGTACAACCCCCATACCTTCGCGGTGGCGATGCCGACCTCGGCGACAGCTTCGTCCCAGTGCGCGACGAGGTTGTGGGACCAGTCGCGCAGGGTCATGGCGTAGTGGTGACGGAAATTTTCCGCGTGAAGGACCTCGAAACCCACATCTTGGATCGCGGAGAGAATACGACCCGAACCGGTCAGCTCGGCGTCCGGGAAGACGTAGCGATCGGTGAAACTGCTCGCGCGGAAGTTCGACTTGTTGTTGTTGCGGGTAATGCAATGGTTGAGCAGCAAACCGTCGGTGCGCAACTTTGACTTGAGGAAGTCGAAATAGGACGGATAGTTCTTGACGCCGATGTGCTCGGTCAATCCGATCGAGGAGACTGCGTCGAAACCAGTTTCGTCGACGTCGCGATAGTCGCAGTGACGGACCTCGGCCAGGTCACCGAGCCCTTCAGCCTGCACCGCTGTTTGAGCCCAGGCGGCCTGCTCTGCCGACAATGTCGCGCCGATCGCGTGGACGCCGCGCCGGGCCGCGTAGCGCACCATGCCACCCCAGCCGCAGCCGACGTCGAGTAGCCGGTCCCCCGGCCGCAGTCTCAGCTTCTCGAAGATCAGCCGGTACTTGTTGTCCTGGGCCGCCTCCAGCGTTGCCCCGGAGTCTGGATAGACCGCGCAGGTGTAGGTCATTGACGGGCCCAGGACCCACTCGTAGAAGGAGTTGGAGACGTCGTAGTGGTGTTGGATCGCCCCGGCATCACGACTCTTGCTGTGCCGCAGTCCCTCGGCGATTCGGCGCCAGCGAGGCAGCGCCTCCTGCGGCGGTGGCGCTGCCGGCACGAGATGCTCGATGCCGACTGCACGGATGATACTGGCCATCAGTCGCGGCGAGGGCCTGGTGAATTCGACCTTTTCGGCCAGCAGCTTGAGCACGTCGTAGGGATCGCCGGGGTGCACACCGCGCGCCTCGATGTCACCGGCGACGTATGCCCGAGCCAGACCGAGTTCGCCTGGCGCGGTGGCCAGATAGGTCGTACCCCGAGGAGTGAGCAGGTCCATTCCCAGTACGGCGTCTTCGGCTCCAGCGCTACTGCCGTCGTAGGCAGTGAACCGCAATGATTCCGTGGCGCCGCGGGTGAAGACAGCCAGGACCTCGGCGAGGCTCAACTTGCCCGTCCCGGTCGGCGCAGGCTCCTTGGTTGTCGTCATCGTCGTTGCACTGCCTTTTCGTAAAGGTCGAGGAAGCGGGAATCCGGATCGTAGATCTTCTTCACGGTCTTGTAGGTCTCGCCACCATAGAGTTCGTCGAACTCTTCTCTGGTGTAGTAGGAGTCGGAGTACAGCGATTTGTGCCCGTCCAGCGAACCGACCTTCTTCTCGATCAATCGATTCGTCTCGCCATCGGTCGCGCCGACCGGAACCGACGACCAGAACCCGACATTGACGTAGCTGTGTCCCGGCCGGATCGGATATAGCGACCAGCCGTCGTGATCACGTAATCGTAACGGGCACAACCAGATCGGAGCGATTGGTACCGCCTTGAGGAACCATTCCAAGAACTCCGTCGTGCTTTCGATTGGGAGCTCGACATCTTGGACCACCCGTTCGCGAGGCGGGCGGCCATTGCGCTTTTCGATGCGGTCGGCGATACCGAACCGCCGATCGAGTGCTACCAGCTTCCAGTACACGCTGCTACGGCGGTAACGTCGCGGCCACCAGCGTCGCAGACGTGGGTTTTGCGCGCCGAAAGCATCCGAACACCAGAACCAGTCGGTGTCCCACCGCCAAAAGTAGTCGTGCATTGTCAGGCGGTCTTCTCCTGTGCCGGTGTCATGCTGGATGGATCGGTAGTAGATGCGTTGCCCGGTGTAGTCACTGGCCGGACCGGGCACGGCGGTGCGTACGCCGAGAGATAGGTAGCTTTCGGTGGCGTTGAACACCACGCCGTCGAGATAGTCGACGACAACACCATCGAACTCGCCGGTCTCAATGATGCGTTCCATCGCCGCCATCAGGTGGCTCAGCGAATGGAACCGCACGTGTCGCAGCGCGACGAACGGTTTGACCGGTTCTAATTCTATGCGTAATCGTGTCGAATATCCAAGTGTGCCATACGAATTCGGATAAGCACGGAAGAGGTCGGGGTACTGCTGGGGCGAAACGGTGAGCAATTCTCCGGTACCGGTGAGGATGTCCAACTCCAGCACCGACTCATGAGGGAGGCCGTTGCGGAATGAGGCCGACTCGATACCCAACCCGGCAACTGCCCCGCCCAGCGTGATGGTCTTCAATTGCGGGACCACCAGCGGCGACAGGCCGCACGGGCGCGTCGCTGCGACCAGATCTTCGTAGGTACACATGCCCGCCACGTCGGCGGTGCGTGCGTCCGGGTCAACCGAGATGACATTCCTCAGCCCTGAAACGTCAAGTCCAGGGGTGCTGAGTTTCGCGCGGTCGCGGAACAAATTGGAGGTGGTCTTGGCCAGTCGGACAGCCGCTGTCGAGGGAATCGAACGGTAACTCGCCAAGAACCGTTCGACGCCCTGCGCGTGAGCCGCAGGTGCGGATGCAGGGACAGGCATCACCTAAACGATAGTCTCCGACAAGCGCCAGCGCAGAAACACCGCAAATGACGAGCTCTCATCGGGCCAACGACAACGCCAGTTGACGCCGCTGGTCGACGACTAAGCTTTAGCTGCAAGGAGCACGAGGCGTTGTTGTCGAATTTGCAGTGCACCGTCATAGGTATCGTGTCGTGGTGGTTCGTACGGAAAGCGGCTTGCCGCCCCGGGGTTCGAGAAGGGTCAGGGAAATGCCACTGCTGAAATTAGACTCACGCCCGGGTCGTCGCGATCCGCACTGGCTCGCCGTTCTCGGCTCGCTCGAAATCTGGTAAGCGACGAGTACAACGTGACACCTCGCCGGGCAGAGCCGACGACAGCTCCTCCAGTGGACGATCTGGTGGCGCCAGCCGCCGACGACCTACCCCAGGGTCTCGCGGACACCGTCGCCGAACTCATCGGCCGACCGCGCGCCCGCGGCTGGATCCACCTGTTCTCAGCGGCCATCGCCACTCTCGGCGGATTCGCATTGGTGTCGGTTGCCGGAATTACATCGTCTCAAAAAGCCGTCCTTGCAACACTGATCTACACCGTCACGATTGTCGCGATGTTCAGCGTCAGCGCCACCTACCACCGCAAGCACTGGCACAATCCAACGGCCTTGAAGTGGATGAAACGGCTGGACCACTCAGCGATCTTCATCTTCATCGCCGGTAGCTACACCCCCTTCGCGCTGCTGGCCATGCCGTCGCATACCGGAGCCGAAGTGCTGGCCATCGTGTGGACGGGCGCGGCAGCCGGGGTGGCTCTGAAGATGTGGTGGCCGTCCTCACCGCGCTGGGTCGGCGTACCGCTTTACCTTTTGCTCGGCTATGTGGCGCTGTGGTTCGCCGGCACCCTGCTCAAAGGCGGGGGTCCAATCGTCGTCGGCCTGCTCGTCGCGGGTGGGGTCCTGTACAACGTCGGCGCTATCTTCTTCGCAGTTCGCTGGCCGAACCCCTGGCCGCGAACCTTCGGCTATCACGAGTTTTTTCACGCTTTCACCGCAGCCGCGGCAATGAGTCACTACGCCGCCGTGTGGTTCGTCGTCTTGTAATTTTCGCCGCGATCGGTCGACCTCAACACCGACGAACGGCTAGGCGTCCACACCTAGGGCCGCGTGAGTCACTGGGTCACGATGGCTGAGTGGTAGTTCGGAGCCCACGCCTCCTCGAAGGTCGCGATGGACACCTGCTCGTCGCGTCCGGTGTTTATGGCGCTGTCGTTCAGATGGACGACACCGGATCTGGTGTCGATACCGGTCACCACCACGAAGTGATTTCCGAAATTTCCCTTCCTGGGCCGGTTCCAGATTGTTTCGGCGTTCAGAATGGCGATGACCCGGTGGCGTGCCCCCAGTTTTCGCTTGAGGACATCGATATCGGTCTGTACGTTGTCGGCTCTAATTCCGTAGTGCCAGAGCAGTATCGGAAGGTCTCGGATATCTGTGAAGCCCGTCGGTTTCCAAATTGGCCCTGGACCGACGGTGCTTGGGGTGTTTTCGGCCAAGGCGGTGACCTGCTGCTCGGTCGGCTCGCGGCCGGTCATCTGGCCAACCACATCGGCCACCGCCATTTCCGCGCAGTCGGAAGCGTGTTGCTCGCGCCAGAACGTTGCGGCGACAGCGGGTTCGCCGTACATACCCACCTCACGGCTGACGCTAACGACGGGAGCTTCGCGGTAGGCGTAAACCGCAGCGGGTGATACGACCGACGCGGCGGTAGCGATGGCGTACAAAACTGTGACTCGACCGAGCACACGCGCGGTAACGGCGACGTTAGCTCCGAAGGTGCTCAGCCAGGTGGTCAGATTGGCCCCAAGCGCAGGATGTGTACGATCATCCCTTCTTCCTTCTCTACCGAATCCGGGGCCACGCGGTGGACGCCCATTCCAAGCGCCGCACGGGTTATCTTCGCCCCGAGACTAAGTCGCCAGTTAGCCGGTGGGATACCGGGTTTTCCTGGTATCCGGCCATTAGGGCGGAGTTCCCTGGACTCCAATTGCCAGACGTATTGTCTCTCAATGCCTAAGTGTTAAGCCGCAACGCGGCCGTCGATTGCAAGGGAAATCCTTGTATCGCCAGATCCGCCAGCGTCAGGCCGCTTCGTCGCTATCTGCTTCGTGCCCCACATGCACCGGCGGATCAGTACACGTCAGGCGTTGATCGTTGCGTCCGGCCCCTGGTCCGGGCGTGGCGGCAAGATCGCGAGCCAGGAATCTGCCAGTAGTTCCAGCAGCTGCCCGTCCGGATCGCGAATCATGGCCGACTGATCAGATACGCTTTCCGACAACAATTGAACCTCCGAAATCTTCCACTCGTGCCAGCACCGCACCGAGGTCGGATACCGACAGCGAGAGGTGGGTCAACCCAACGCTGATCCATCGCGCGACCCGGCCCGGCACGCAGGACGCGATGGGAGTAGGCAAGCAGTTCGAGTACCAGACCGTCGCGCACGAGGTACGTCGCCCGCAACCCGATCGGTGCATTCAGTTGCAACAGTTGGCCGGTGCCCTCGTCCGGCGGCGCTATCTCCCACCAGAACGCGAAATCGAGCAGGCCCTCGTAGAAGCGGCGTGACCGGGCGGTGTCGGCGACACACAACCCGACATGGTTGAAAATCGTTCGCTGACCGGCCATAGCAACCTCCTGCGAGTAAACGCCGCCGATTTATGGGATTTTCAGCGGGAACGAATCATTGGCGAAGTCGATTTGAGCTGCGGGATTCGCGACCGCGGTGGTCATACCGGATCCGAAAGCGCCAGACTGGTCGAAGAGCGTCGCCGTCCCGACCGCCACTCCGTCTGTCGACCAATGCGAATCGGCCTGTACCCCAATCCATTCCCCGATGGGCAGGCGCGCCAATCCGACGGTCAGATCGCCGTTGATGTAGCCGATTCCGCGCGTGCCGAGGTTCGTCACCAGGCTGGTAGCCTCGGCAACCATCACCGCGCGAAGGAACTGCGAGTTGGGTTGCCCCGCCACGACGTCGATGGCGTTGTTATAGAACCGCTTTCGGGAGTCGTTCTGGTGTTCACCCGGAGACCGGCTCCACTCCGCGGCGTCACTGTGCACGGCGGTTTGCGCCCCGTCTGATAACGGCGGCGGAAAAGGAAACGACATCGGCGGGGCCCACAGTCGCCCCGGTGGCGCCGTCGATCGTCGGTATTGCAACAGGGTGGCTCGGGCGACCAACCGGCCTTCCTGCTCGACATCGCACTCGGCGCTACGCACTCGCCGGCCGTCGCGCACCACCTGTACGCTCACCGCCGTCGGAACAACGCGTGCTGCGCGCAACAAGTCGACGGTCAGCCGGGTAGGCATGAAATCAGCTGACCCGCAATGGCTTTCGAGCTCCTGGGCTGCCAGGCCGACGACAGCCGGGCCGTTGAGATGATCGGCGCCCCAGTGACTCCCCGCAAACGGGGTGGGCACGAATTCACCGCCGGCGGCCCGAGTGAAGTGTGCGGGGCCCATACGATCATTCACGGTCATTTTTGCTAGGCCGCGCGGATGACGTTCACGGCCTTGACCAGCATGCCGCTCAGGAGATCTTCCGCGTCGGCGTTTCCGGGAAGAATACCCTCGGCGGTGACGGCCACCGTATCGCTGAGGAACGCCGCGAAAACATAGGACCTGGTGGCGCCTTGAGTGGCCACCAAGACGGCCTCGGTGGTCGCGACTCCATCGATGGCAGGCCCGGGCTGGCGGGTGACCGTAGCGGTGACCAGCCGACCGGCAACTCGCTGCGTGACCGCGACCTGCTCACATCCTTTCGGGATGACCGCCTTGCCGAGCGGCGTGGGGGAACTCACGGCGCCGACCAGGATCGCTCCCCGTCCAAGTCCACCGATCATGGTGTATTGCGCATCCTGAGGCGGCCGCACCGGCTGAAGCACCGATCGACACAGCGGAGGGTCGACCTTCACGATGTCGCCGGCGCCGACGGCGAAGAACTTCTCCGCGTCGGGTCCCAGCGGCGCCAGGGTGGTGTTCTGGACGCGGTCGAACCCCGGCGGAAACTGACCTTCGAGCTGGCTGAGGCGACTGATGTCATAGTAATTAGCCCGTTGCGGCGGCGCGCTTTTCGGCTTTGGTAATGACGATGGAAACACGGCGGCGTCGGGTGAACTCACCGGCGTGCCATCGATGGAGCGTGCGCATCCGGCCAGCACCCCAAACGCGAGCACCATCACGGCACAGGCAAGTGATCGTCGGGAGAAACGCGTCATTCGGCGGCCGGTTTGTACAAGGTGAAGCTGTCGAACACGTAGCCCATCAGCGACGCGCACCAGACCACATCGTCTTTTGCACGACCAGAAGCATACCGTCAGGGTCTTTCGACGTTAATTCAGCATGCCTGCTGGTCATCGGCCAAATTACTCGATATCCCGATCGCATCTGCTTCGATCAACGAATTTCGCTATAGCCTTGCCATTTCCAGAAGTCTGGGGCGACCTAACTGCATACCTTTCGAACGAATTTTACCCGCAGGCTAACATCAGCCAGACCCTCGGCCCGCCTCGGAGAAAGACGAGAGGAACTGCATGACACATCGTCAACGTCCCCGCCTTCTCGTCGCTATTGGCACGGCGGCAGTGGGGATGATGCTCGTGGCGTGCGGTAGTCACACACCTTCATGGTTTCCGGTGCAACCGCAGAAACCTTCAAAGACACACACTCCCGACGCGGCGCCGGCAACGCCGGTGTCACCGCAAAACCTCTGCCCGCCAACGGCATCAAGGCATTGATCCTGCCGACCGAAGATGTCATCGAGATCACCGGGTTGCCGCTTCAAGATCGGTCGCAGTTCGATTCCCCCATTGCCTCGGCAAGCGACTACAGCAAACCCGAATGCGCCCTCACTTTAGGTATCACGAAGGACGCCTTCGGCGACGGGGAATTTACCGCGTACCGCTCAGTCCGAAATCAAGCTTCTAAAGACGACAGCCTTGTCGGGATGTTCTCGCAGAATGTCGCGACCTTCGAAACATCCGACAAGGCCAGCGAGATTTTCCACAATGCGTACGCATCGCTGGGCCGCTGTAATTTGACCACTATTTCAGCGAAGAACAATCCCGCAGCCTGGAAAATTCTGGCTCCCGGTCCGTTCGACGGCGCTACCGTCAAATTTGGCGCGCTGCAGTTCACCGACAAGAACCAACCCCTCGGTTGGCGCTGCGACCATCAGGCACACGTGAAGAACAACGTCATAGTCGAAGTTTCGATGTGCGCGTGGGCGAACGGTGCCCCCGCCGCCGCGGCCGGTGTCGACCAAATCAGCGCACGGATACCACCCCCGGACAAGCCTGCCCCTCCGGCGCCGCCAGACTTCCTCGCACCGAGCAAGATCAAGTCTCTGATTGTGGGCGTGCCCGAGGCCAGCAAGATACTCGGTGCCAACCTCGGCGATAGCAGCCCGGCGCTCTATCCCCCGGCGCCAAGAGACTTCGGCGATAAGTCGAACTGCAGCGTCCTGGTAGGTCCAGACGCGAATTCTTTCGGACCCGACGTCGACTACACCGCATACCGCGGCACTGACTATCGCGAGGCGAAAGACAATTACCAGCACGTCGTCGACCAACAGGTAGCGACGTACCTCGATGCCCAAACAGCGTCCCGCTATTTCCATGACGCGTTCAAAGGCGTCAATGGATGCGACGGGGCGCTGGTGCCCGGCGAATCGGGAAGTCATATCGAATTCCAGCTAAAGGCCCCCGATGTCAGCGACGATCGAGCTCAATGGGTGATCACCGGGATAACCGACGGTCGGCTAGACCAGTGGCGCTGCGCATTCAATTTCCGCGTCCAAAGCAATGTCTTGTTCGTCGCCAAGGTTTGCCAAAACGGCGATCCGGCTGAGATCGCCAGTCAGCTGGCCGATCAGATGGCCGCCCACATCCCCAAGTAAGCAGTCACGGACTACAGCAGCCGGCGCCATCGACGCCGAAGAAGTGCAGGTGTTCCGGCTGTGGCTGCAGGCGCACCCGAGAACCGCGTGGCGGCGGGTTCTGGCCGCCTGCGCGAGCGACGATCGGGTGAGACGACATGTTGTCGGCAGCGCTGATCCGGCCATACAGATAGGCGTCCGCACCCAGCTCCTCGACGACATCGATCTGCACCTCGACGCCGGTTCCGCCGATCTCCAAGTGTTCCGGTCTGATGCCGACCACGAGTTCACCGGTGGCAGAACTGATCTCACGTGGCAGCGGAATCGACCAGTCCCCCAGTGTGACGCGATGATCGACAACCGGAACGGTCAGCAGGTTCATCGCC
The DNA here is from genome assembly GCA_963762535.1 of uncultured Actinomycetota bacterium. Lineage (GTDB taxonomy): Bacteria > Actinomycetota > Actinomycetes > Mycobacteriales > Mycobacteriaceae > Mycobacterium. The sequence goes on along the minus strand of CAVXKX010000009.1, from coordinate 203,975 downwards.
GGCGATCCGATGAACTCCGCCACGAACATGTTGACGGGATTGCGGTACAGCTCCCGAGGGGTCGCGCACTGCTGCAGGACGCCGTCACGCAACACCGCGACACGATCACCCATGGTCATCGCCTCGACTTGATCGTGAGTGACGTAGACGGTGGTGGTGCCCAGCCTGCGTTGCAACCCGGCAATCTGATTGCGGGTCTGCACCCGCAATTTCGCGTCCAAATTGGACAGCGGTTCGTCCATCAAGAAGACCTGCGGTCGACGGATGATCGCGCGTCCCATGGCGACTCGCTGCCGTTGCCCCCCGGACAGATCTTTCGGTTTGCGGTCCAGGTATGGCTCGAGGTCCAGCAACCGCGCCGCATCCAAAACCCGTTCCCGAATCTCGCTTTTCGGTACCGAGGCGATCTTGAGGGCGAAGCCCATGTTCTGAGCCACCGTCATGTGCGGATAGAGCGCATAGTTCTGGAAGACCATCGCGACGTCGCGGTCCTTGGGATCGTCGTCGGTGACATCGCGAGTGCCGATCAAGATGCGGCCGGAGTCGACCGTCTCCAATCCGGCGATCATGCGCAACGACGTGGTCTTGCCGCATCCAGACGGTCCGACGAGCACCATGAACTCGCCGTCGCCGATGCTCAGGTCCAAGTGGTCGACCGCGGGACGCGCCGCACCCGGATAGCGCCGCGTCGCTTGCTCGAAAGTCACTGGGGCCACGACTTACCCACCCAGTCCGGTCACCGCGATACCGCGAATGAAGGCGCGCTGCGCGATCGCGTAGACGAACAGCAGCGGAAGCAGAATCAGGATTGACGCCGCCATCAGCACCGGCCATCGCGACACGTATTCACCTTGCATTCGAACCAGGCCCAGCGTGAGCGTCGAGATGCTGTTGCGCTGAATCATCAGCAGCGGCCACAGAAAATCATTCCAGACGTTGACCCATGTGAGCACTGCCAGCACCATCACCGCAGGCTTCGCATGCGGAAGCAGTATCCGCCAGTAGATTTGCCAAGGGCTACACCCGTCCAGGATTGCCGCCTCTTCGAGTTCGTCGGGCAGCGTGCGGAAAAACTGACGCATCAGGTAGGTGCCGAAAGCGCTGCCGAACAGTCCCGGCACGATCATGGCCCACGGCGTGTCGGTCAGTCCGGCCATCCGCATCAGGATGAATTGCGGAATCACCGTGACCGTCAGCGGGACCATCAACGTACCCAAATACAAGACGAACAACGTATCGCGTCCCCGAAAGCGCAACCGCGCGAACGCGTATCCGGCCAGCGAGCAGAAGAAGACCTGGCCGGCACTGATACATCCGGCATAGAGGACCGAATTGACGAACATTCGCCAGAATGGCATGACGGCGAAGACCTCGCGGTAGTTCGACCACTGCGGCTGCGCGGGAAACAGTGTCGGCGTGGTGGTTTCACCCGCACGCTTCAGCGAGCCCGACACCGCCCACAGGATCGGGAAGAGCGAGCAGGTGGCGATCGCCGTCAGGGCGGCGTACGCCGCGACGCCACGAAAAATTTTGGGTCTGAGCAACCCGTGCGGTTAGGCCCACGACTTTTCCTCCTGCGCCGCTCGACGACGTCCGAGCCGCAGCTGCACCACGGTCAGCACCAGCAAGATGGCGAACATCACCCACGCCAAGGCTGAGGCGTAGCCGAATTCGAGGAAGGCGAAAGCATGCTGGAACAACATGATGCCCAGAACATATGTCGCCGTTTCCGGTCCCCCGTTACGTCCGGTGAGCACGTAGACAAGGTCGAACGCCTGGAACGCATGGATGATCGAGATGACGACGACGAATGAAACGGCTCCCCGGATCAACGGCACAGTGATCGAGACGAATTGACGTAGCTCCCCCGCCCCGTCGAGTCGGGCGGCCTCATACAAGTTTTCGGGTACGCCTTGCATGGCGGCCAGCAAGATCACCGTCGCGAAGGGCACACTGCGCCAGACACTGACCATGCACAGCGACGTCATAGCCCACTTCGGATCCACCAGCCAAGGGATGGGACCGACCCCGACCCAGCCGAGGATGATGTTGAGCAGACCGTTGTTGGTGTTGAAGACAAACTGCCACACGACGGCGATCACCACCGATGACACCGCCAGCGGCACGAAGATGATCGTCCGGAAAATGGCGATTCCCTTGATCTTCCGGTTGAGCACCCCGGCCACCGCCAGGCTGATGACGACAGTCGGCACGACCGTGCCGACCACGTAGACCACCGTGTTGCGCATCGCGATACTGAACAGCGGATCTTCGGTGAACAGGCTGCGGTAATTCGCCAGTCCGACGAACTTGGCCGGGGTGAACACGTCCCAGTCTTGCAGGCTCATGTACAGCGAGAAACCGAGCGGAAAAAGCATGAACACCGCGACCGCGGCCAAATTGGGCGCGACGAACAAGCGCCCCGCTCGGGCGCGTCGCTTCGAAGGCCCGCGCCGGGCCGGTGTGGCGGCAGACATATCGGCAGCGGTCATGGCGTTCGGAGCACCTCGTCGATGTGGTGCGAGAGCGTGTCCGTCAACGTCGTCGCGGGTCGGGCGCCGCGCAGCACAGGGCCGACGTTGCGGTCCAGCAGCGCGGCGATTTTGGGCCAGGCCGGGGTGACGGGCAGGCCCTCGGCATGCGCAGGCCCACCGGTCAGCACTTCGAGATTGCCGATTCTCTTGTGCGCCTGGGCGAATCCGGCCGAGTGGATCACCGATGTCAACACCGGCACGAACAATCCCGATTCCGCGATCACGGCCTGCCCCACCGGCCCGGCGGCGAATTTGAGGAATTCCCATGCCTGTTTCCTGCGTGGACTGCTCGCGGCTATCGCCAGCCCGGTGGTACCGATATTCGAATGCGCGGCATGCCCTTTCGGCCCCGTCGGCAACACCGCGATATCGAAATCCAGATCCTTGGCGCGATCAACTGTCTGGTATCGCCAATGCCCACCGAGCGCCATCGCCGCCCGACCCGACGTGAAGAGGTCCGTGGTGGCCATCGACTGGGCCTCCGACACGGTGGGAGCGACTCTGTGTCGGTTGGCCAGATCGGCGTAGAACTGAATGCCCTCGATGAAGGCCGGGTGGTCGAAGTTGAGATGTGTCGGGTTGATCCGCGGATCCGACCACGGGACACCGTTGTTCATCCCGAACAACAGAGACGAGTAGTACGGGGCCCAGGTGTCGACGAATCCCCACTGCGTAACGCGACCCGATCCGTCCCGCTTGGTGAGCGCCTTGGCCGTGTCGAGGAATTCGTCGAAGGTCCACGTCTGATCCCACCGCCCGGGCGGTGGGTGCACGCCGGCCTCGGCGAACAGAACCTTGTTGTAGAACAGGTAGTTTCCCGACCACTGCTCCGGAAACGCGTACTGCCCGCCGTTGTAGCTGAACGTCTGATACAGCGAAGGCACGCTATCTGCCTTGAGTTCTGCGGCGAACATCGTGTCGTCGGCCAGCATCGTGTCGAGGTCGAGCAGTACTCCCCGCTCGGCCAATCCGGAGTAGGTGAATTCCCATGCCATCAGCACATCGGGACACTTGCCGCCCGCGCAGTAGATCGAGACGTGCTGCAGCGCGTCGGGACCGGACAACAACGTTCGCACTTTGATGTCGGGATGCGCGCGCCGGAAGGCGTCGACGACCCGCAGCCGGGCGTCCGCCTCTTCCGGATTGGCCGCGAAGAAGAACGTCAGTGCGTCGTCGTCTGAACTGCACGCGGTGGGCCACAGCGCCATCGACGCCGCGCCGATCGCCCCGGCACCGCGTAGCAAGGTCCGCCGATCGAAAGCTCCACCGCCGCCGCGGGCCTCACTGCTCGAAATAGCGCACCCGCTGAATTCCGGTGCCACGGCGGGCCACATCGGCGAACAGGACCCCGCGCCGCTGCCCGGACGCGACCGAGGCCACGACGGTGGTGCCCGCGGCGATCAGCTTCGTCGCCGTCGTGCCCAGGCACCGCCTGATGAGCTCGGCGACATCAGCGGCCTGCTCGTCGCCCAAAGCGATTGTCGCATCGGATGACAATGCCTGCATTGCGGCAAATCTGTCACCTCGTCCCACAGCGTTCACGAACGCGTCAACCAATGTTTTCTGCCGTGAACCCGCGCGGCGGAAGCCGGCCGCGAAACCGGCGGCGCCGCGCAGGCGCTGGTTGCGAATCAGCCCCAGTGAGAGCTGCACACCCGCCGGCAGCGCCGAGACGCCATTGCCCAGGAACTGTAGGACCATCGCGGGCAGTTCCCAATATGCGCGCAGCACCGCGATCTTCCAGTCGCCGTCGACCCGGCGGAGGTCGTAGCGCAGGAATGCCGGAATCGTCATGGTGACGGCGGAACCCATCACCACCTCGAGATCGAGATCGCGAATCACCGACGAGCCCCAGACAATATCGAGATCACGGTGGAAGCCGATATCGCGTGGACCGATGAAGGTGTCGTAGAACCGGGCGATTTCGGACGGACCCGTGTGCGGGCGCGAACCCACCGGATCTTCGACGCGTCCATCCTGGGTGAACAGGGCCACCCAGGCTTCGCGATCGTGGGCCGCCGCGGCCGCCGGCGATCGCTCCACCGCCGCCAGCAGGGCCGACTCCATGGCGCTCGTCACCGGCTTGCCACGATCGCGACACCCGCCGCGCGCAGGGCGTCAAGAGCGGCTGCGGTGGACTCTTCGCCGACGCCGGCTGTCAAATCCACCAGTACCCGGGTAGCCAGGCCCTGCCTCACCGCGTCATGCGCGGTCCATCGCACACAATGATCGGTGGCGATACCGACCACGTCGATCTGATCGACCTGGCGTTGCCCCAGCCAGTCGGCGAGCAGGGTCCCGCGGTGGTCGCGGCCGCTGAACCCGCTGTACCCGGCGTCGTATGCACCCTTGCCGAAAACCGCTTCGAAGCGGCCGGCGTCGAGGCTGGGGTGAAACTGAGCGCCGACGCTGTTGGCGCGGCAATGCGGCGGCCACGACGAGATGTAATCCGGGTGATCGGAGAAATGGTCACCGGGGTCGATGTGCTGATCCTGCGTGGCCACCACGTGGTCGTATTCAGCACCGTCGTCCAGATAATCGCGGATCGCGCCGGCCAGGTCTGCCCCGCCCGTCACAGCCAGCGCCCCGCCCTCGCAAAAGTCTTTCTGAACGTCGACGACGACCAACGCACGCATGACATCCACGTTATCGCCGACCGGGTCGGTACCCGAGTCACTGCGACCATTGCCGTGGGTAGGATCGTCTGAATCAACGCCGCTAGCTGCGCGTTGCATCAGCTAGTTTGTCAAACTATAGTCCAGACACGTGTCCAGAAAGCCCGTCGAGGCCTCGCCCGAACCTTTCACCGTGCCGGTTGTCGGTACCTCCACTTCAGATCGGGCGTGAGTATGCGGATTGCGCTGTTGTCGTATCGCAGCAAGGCACACTGCGGCGGCCAGGGGGTTTACGTCCGGCACCTCAGCCGCAGCCTGGTCGATCTGGGCCACCACGTCGAGGTGTTTTCCGGCCAGCCCTACCCCGAGGAACTCGACCCGCGGGTGCTGCTGACCGAGGTGCCCAGCCTCGACATGTATCGAGAGCCCGACCCCTTCCGCATCCCGCATCCCAGGGAAATCCGCGATCGCATCGATCTCCTGGAATTGGCCGGGGTCTGGACCGCCGGTTTTCCTGAGCCGCGCACGTTCAGCCTGCGGGCCGCGCGACTGCTGGCCGATCGGCTGGATGACTTCGACGTCGTGCACGACAACCAGAGCCTGGGTGTCGGCCTGGTGAAAATCGCAGCCACCGGCTTGCCGGTCGTCGCCACCGTGCACCACCCGATCACCCGCGACCGGGTGGTAGACCTCGCCGCGGCACGCTGGTGGCGCAAGCCGTCGGTGCGCAGATGGTATGGATTTTTGGCGATGCAGGAGCGGGTGGCTCGCAGCATCCCCGAGTTGCTCACCGTTTCCTCGTCCTCGGCGACCGACATCATTACCGACTTCGGCGTGCACCCCGATCAGCTTCATGTCGTGCCGCTGGGCGTCGACACGGACCTGTTCGCGCCGTCCTCGCAACCACGAGTTCCGGGCCGCATTATGGCGATTGCCAGCGCGGACGTGCCGCTCAAGGGTGTTGGGCACCTTCTGCACGCGATTGCCAAGCTCCGCCATCACTACGACCTGGAGCTGCAGCTGGTTGCCAAGCTCGAGCCCAACGGCCCCACCGAGAAACTGATCGCCGAGCTCGGTATCTCCGACATCGTGCACATCTCCAGCGGGGTGTCCGACGAGGAATTGGCCCGACTGTTCGCATCTGCTGAAATCGCTTGTATCCCTTCGCTTTACGAGGGGTTCTCACTGCCAGCCGTGGAGGCTATGGCGAGTGGAACACCGATCGTGGCCAGTCGCGCCGGCGCGTTGCCCGAGGTGCTGGGAGCCGACGGCGGCTGCGCCAGGCTGGTTCCACCCGGTGACGCCGCCGAGCTGACTCGGGTTGTGGGCGAACTGCTGGACTCCCCCGACGAACTCAAACGGCTCGGCGCGGCCGGCCGGCGTCGTGCTGTCGAGGTGTTCAGCTGGGAATCGGTGGCCGCACAGACGGTGCGCGTCTACGAGCAGGCGATCGCCCGCACCGGTGCGGCCAGTGATCCGAGCGAAGCCGTGGGCGAGCTGTGCTGACAGTCGATTTCGACCGTCTCGGCATCGGCCCGGGCAGCACGGTCATCGACGTCGGGTGCGGCGCCGGCCGGCACAGTTTCGAGGCGTACCGGCGCGGCGCCGATGTCGTGGCATTCGATCAGAACGCGACCGAGATCGGCGACGTCAACGCGATGTTCCGCGGCATGGCAGATGCCGGCGAAGTGCCGGCAACAGGGCGCGCGCAAGCCGTCGTCGGCGACGCGCGGGCGCTGCCCTACCCCGACCAGACGTTCGACTGCGTCATCGCCTCGGAGATCCTCGAACACATTCCGGCCGACGATGCCGTTATCGCCGAGTTGATTCGAGTCCTCAAAGTCGGTGGCACACTGGCGGTCACGGTGCCCCGCTGGCTTCCCGAACAAGTCTGCTGGTTACTCTCCGAGGACTACCACAGCAACGAGGGCGGCCACATCCGCATCTACCGGGCGAAACAGCTACGCGCCAAGATCACCGACCGCGGCCTGACGTTCATCCACACCCACCACTCGCACGCGCTGCACTCCCCTTTCTGGTGGCTCAAATGCGCGGTGGGCGTTGACAAGTCGGAGCATCCCGCCGTCACCGCCTACCATCGGATGCTGGTGTGGGACATGATGCGCCGTCCCCTGCTGACCCGGCTGGCCGAATCGACATTGAACCCGTTGATCGGCAAGAGCGTCGCGTTGTACTTCGAGAAACCGGTACCCGCCGTTGAGCTGGTCTAAAGTACCGGGCGTCGAGGGCGTCCTCTCCCCCGCGCAGTGCCGACAGACAGCGGAATCGATTGCGGCGCGGCAATATTCCTCCGGAGAGATCCCTTGGTCCGACGGTGGCCATACCGATCCATGGGATCACGTGGAATGCGCAATGGCGCTCACCGCGGCGGGCCTGACCGGATCGGCGCGCCGCGCCTACGACTGGTGTCGCCGTCAGCAACGTGCGGACGGGTCCTGGCCGATCCAGCTACGCGCTGGAGTCGTCGAAGACGCCAACAGCGACAGCAACTTCTGCGCCTACGTGGCGGTCGGCGTCTGGCATCACGTGCTGGTCACCGGCGATCGGGCCTTCGCGACGACGATGTGGCCGACGGTGCGCAACGCCATCGACTTCGTGCTGGATCTTCAGCTCGAGGGCGGCGAAATCTGTTGGGCCCGCGGCTCTTCCGGACCTCTGAGAGAGGCGCTACTTACCAGCTGCGCGAGTATCTTTCACAGCATCCGGTGTGCGCTCGCGCTGGCGAATCTGCTCGACGAGCCGCAACCCGAGTGGGAGGTTGCACTTGGCCGGCTCGGTCACGCGATCGCCGCTCATCCTTCGGCCTTCACCGAGAAACCGCATCACTCGATGGACTGGTATTACCCGATCCTCGGTGGCGCATTGCGCGGTAGCGCCGCGACGGCCCGGATCGCGGACCGGTGGGCCGATTTCGTCGTCGACGGGCTGGGCATCAGGTGTGTCGACGACCGGCCGTGGGTGACAGGCGCGGAAACCTGCGAACTGGTGCTGGCCCTCGACGCAATGGGTGACCGGCAAGCTGCGATGACCCAGTTCGCCGCCATGCAACACCTGCGGGAGAAGGACGGCTCGTACTGGACCGGGCTGGTGTTCAGCGATGGAAAGCGTTGGCCTGTCGAACGCACCACCTGGACCGGCGCCGCGGTGATCCTCGCTGCCGACGCACTGTCACGCACCACCGCAGGAAACGGCATCTTCCGCGGCGCCGATTTGCCGCGCGGCTTGGAAGGCGATTACGACTGCGAGTGCGCTGCCAGCCAGTCCGACCGTTAAACCGCCATCCCGGCATCACCGGATGTCCGCTGCAGCACCCGCATCGACCCGGTCGCAGACTTCTCCGTGAACGCGCCGCTTTGCAATGCGCGGCAATAGATCTCGTAAGGCGGCCGGCCGCCGTCGCGCGGATCCGGGAAGACGTCGTGAATGATCAGCGCGCCGCCGGCAGCGACCCACTTGGCCCAGCCGTCGTAGTCCTTGCGCGCGGCCTCCTCGCTGTGGCCGCCGTCGATGAACAGCAGTTGCAGCGGCGTACGCCAGCCCTGAGCCACTACGGCCGACTTGCCGACCACCGCCACCACGTTGTCGTCCAGCGCGGCCTCGTCGAGCGTGTGACGCAGGGTGGGAAGCGTGTCGAAACGCCCGGTGACCGGGTCGACCAGTGACGTGTCGTGATAGTCCCACCCGGGCTGATGCTCCTCGGAGCCGTGGTGGTGATCGACGGTGTAGAGCACGCTGCTGCGCGCTCGCGCCGCCGCACCCAGCAGCACGGTCGACTTGCCGCAATACGTCCCGATCTCAACGCCCACCCCGTGGTTGAGGTAGCCCATCGCCACGTCGTACAGGGTGCGGCCCTCGTCAGCGGGCATGAAGCCGGTAACCCTGTCTGCCAGGGCGAACAACCGGCTGGTCGACTCGTCGTGGGCAGTGCGATCGGGAGAGGACACCATCCCCCGAACGTAGTGCACGCAGGTCGTCGCTCGGTTGCCGCACCTGGGTCGGTGTAGTAGTGTCCGGACACGTGTCCAACCCGATAGTTCGGGAATCGACCAGACGGCGCCTGACCGCTAAGCAAGCCGAGACCGTTGAGCGACTCAGCAACGCGGCGATCGATGTGCTGAGCCGAGAAGGCTTCTCCGGGTTGACAATTCGTATGGTCGCTGCGGAGGCCGGTGTTGGCGCAGCGACCGCGTACACGTACTTCTCCTCCAAAGAGCATCTGGTGGCCGAGGTTTTCTGGCGGCGGCTCACCTCGAGCGCTGTTCAGCCGACCGGGTCGCCGGATGTGGCCGTTCGCGTGATCGCGGTGCTACGGCAGATCGCGTTGCTGGTCGCCGACGAACCGGCACTGGCCGGCGCGGTCACCAACGCGTTGCTCAGCGCGGATCCCGAGGTCGAGCAGCTGCGGCTGTGTATCGGCCGTGAGATACATCAGCGCCTGGTCACCGCCTTGGGCGGCGAATACGCTGCTGAACTGGTCGAATCACTCGAGCTGCTGTATGCGGGGGCGTTGGTGCGTGCCGGGATGGGTTACGCGTCCTATGCCGAGATCGCCAATCGGCTGGAGACGTCGGCGCGCCTGCTGTTGGCCGAGAAGCCATAGCAGGACGTCCTCAGCTGGCATGATCGACGCCCATGGACGTTGCGGACCATCCCGAGCGTGATCAGGCCTGGGACACCACGGCGCGAGCGGAGACTGAAACCGAACGGTTAGACCGGAATTGGCTCAGCTTGTTGCAGGAATTGCGAGTCGTCCAGACCGGCGTCCAGTTGCTTACCGGCTTCTTGTTGACCTTGCCGTTTCAGCCCCGTTTCGACGAATTGAACGCCGCCATGCGCGCGGTCTACTTGACGACGGTGGGATGCTCGGTCGGTGCCACAGTGCTGTTGGAAGCGCCGGTCGGTATGCATCGCTTGTTGTTTCGCCGCCATCGAACTCGGCTCCTGGTGTCCGCGGCACACCGCTTTGCGTATGCCGGTTTACTGCTGATGGGCTTGGCGCTGACTGGCGTCACCGTGATCATTTTCGGCGCGGTCGCCGGTCAGCGTGCGGGCATCATTGCCGGGTCCTGCGCGGTCGTGGCGCAGCTCGGGTTTTGGGTGGTGCTGCCGCTTTGGCTGCGCCACGAACCGGTCCCACCCGATTCGTAAGCAGCAGCGCGACCCGGTTTGCCCCGGCTGCAAGCTGGGAACACCCCCGCCATGTTGATCCGTAGATTCGCGCGTCCTTTGCTGTCCGCTGTGTTCATCGGCCAGGGCATCGAGACGCTTCGCAACCCGTCGGTCACCCTCGAAGCAGCCGAGCCGACCGTGGCGGCGCTGCGCAGCCTGCCCGAGCCGTACGGAGACAAGGTTCCGTCAAACCCCGAGACGGCTGCACGAATAACTGCCGCCGTTCAGGTCAGTGGCGGTCTACTGCTCGCGACCGGAAAGCTGCCGCGCATCGCCTCAGCGGCCCTCGCGTTGACAGTGGTACCGGGCAGCCTTGCCGGACACCAGTTTTGGACCGAGAGCGACCCGCAACGCAAAGCCGAGAAACGCCGCGGCCTGCTGACCGATCTGAGTCTGCTGGGCGGGCTCATCATCGCGGCGGCCGACACCGCGGGCAAGCCGTCACTGGGATGGCGTGGCCGGCAGGCGGCCGGCCGGATTTCAGAAGCGGTGACATCAGCGATACCGCTGTCGGGATCCGACAATTCGGTGTTCGATTCCGAGTTGGCCGAGCGAATCGCACACGGCCTGCAGGCCGGTGCCGAGCGCAGCCGGGAATTGGCCAGCACGGCCGCCGAACGAAGCGCACCGGTGGTCGAGGCTGCCCGCAAGCGCGGCGAGGAATTGGCCAGCACGGCTGCCGAACGAAGTGCGGAACTGGCTGACGCCGCCGCCAAGCGGAGCAAGCCCGTCGTCAAGAAGGCCCGCAAGCGTGCGCGTAAGCGCGGCGCCCAACTGGCCGATACGGTGCGCGAACGCGGTGCCGACTTGGCCGAGACTGTCCGCGAGCGCGGCAGCGAACTCGGTGACAAGGCTCTGGAGCGGGGCAGCGAGTGGGCCGACATCGCCCGCGACCGCGGCAGCGATTGGGCAGAAGTCGCTCGTGACCGAGGCAGCGAATGGGCCGACATCGCCCGTGAACGCGGCGCTGAACTGGGCGAACGAGCCTACGAGCGCGGCAGCGAGCTGGCCGACACGGCTCGCGAGCGCGGCGGCGAACTGGCTCACCGGGGACGGGTCAAGGCCCGCCACTGGCACTGACGGCACGGCGCGGCTGTTCTTCGCTTCACGATCGCCACGACGGCCGTCCCAGCGCGCTAGATTGAGATCCACCGCTGCGAGGAGCCCATGTCATGACGTCGGCCGACTTCGATCCCAACTCGCCGCGTTACAGCTGTCCGCCGGCGGGGTCGGCGCAGCGGCCCTATGTCCAGCCCGGTCAGTTGACGGAACGGTTTTTCGCCCGGCTGATCGACGGCATCGCAGTGCACATCGTGGTGTTCGTGCTGTCGCTGTTCTTTTTCCGCGACTATTGGTTTCTGGTGACCGGCCTGTTCTCCGGGGTCCTGATGTTCGGTTATTTCGTGCTGCTCGAAGTGACCCAGGGCGCGAGCTTGGGCAAGCGACTGCTGGGTTTGAGCGTCCTCGGCCCGGGCGGCAGGCCCAGGCCCGACTTCTCCCAATCAGCAATCCGCAATTCGTTCACGTTGCTGGCAGTGGTGCCGTATCTCGGTCCTCTGCTGGCGTTCGCCGCCTACGTCGTGATCGCCATGACGATCAACGCCAGCCCGTGCAAACAGGGCAAGCACGACGAGTTGGCCGGCGGCACCCAGGTGATCAAGGTCTAGCCGAGAGATACCGCACCATCGTGTCGACGATGGCGTCGACGCTGAGCCCGACGTCGATCGCGAGCCCGCGCTCGTCGGCAGCGAGCGGCTCCAGCTCGTCGAACTGCGACGTCACCAACGACGACGGCATGAAGTGTCCGGTGCGTTCGGCTTGCCTGCGACGGATCAGCGCGGCTGGACCGGCCAAATGAAAGAAGTCGATACTCCTTCGGTGCGAACGTAATTGGTCGCGGTAACGGCGTTTAAGCGCCGAACAGCTCATAACGCCGCGGTCGTGGTCGGCGAGCCACTGCCCGACGGCGGCCAGCCACGGATAGCGATCGTCGTCATCAAGGGGCGTGCCCGCGGACATCTTCGCGACGTTGGCCGCCGGATGAAAGGTGTCGGCGTCTGCAAACGGGATGTCGAGGCGACGAGCCAGCGCCGCACCGACCGTCGACTTGCCGGAGCCGGACACGCCCATCACCACGACCGATAACTCGGGCGGCTTCTCGATAGACACACTAGGCCGCTACTGCGAGGGCAGATTTCGGTTCCACTCCAGCCAGCCCACACCGGCGCGCCCGTCGGCGGTGCTCACGGTGGCCCACACTCGCGGAAAGTGGCTGACCCGGCCGTCTTTGGCGACTAGGCGTAGTGGTGCGTGCCCGAGGACGTCGACCGTCGCCGCGATGCCACCGGGATCGACCGACAGCGTCGCGGTGACCGGCAAGCCGTCGGCGTCGAACGTCGGTGCTTGAGAGATGGTGTGCAACTCGGTGACCGTTCCACTGAGGTCCTGGACGTATCCGATACTCACCGGGGGAACGCCCGGAATCGTGATCGCCACCCCGTGCACATGCGTCCCGTCGTCGAGGTGCAGCGCGCTCCAAAGCCAGTCCATGCTCCACCAGTCCCGCACTCCCCACGAGTGGTCGCGCTGGCCGGGTACCGCATCGAGGGTGTAGGTACGCCCATCGACCGTGACGACACCTGTCACGGTGCACGGTATTTCGTATCGAGTCGCCACGCGGTACTGATACGGCGTGCCATCGGTGGTCCACTCCAGTTCGATCGCCACGTCGGCCGGCTCGCCTCGTTCACCTCGCAGCAGCGCGGCCGGGTCGACATAGGACTGACCGTGACCGCGTAGCGCTACGCGGTAGGCGCGCAGCGGGTCGACGGCCGAGTGGGTGAAATCGACTGCGCCGCTGCGCACCGCCCACGGATCAGCCGGCAACGGAACCTCGAAGTCAACCACGGCGACAGTGGGCAGGCCCGGACCGCACAGCAGCGCATGTAACCAGGCCGTCTGCTGATTCGGGATCAGGCCGAGGCGGATCCAGCCGCCGAATCCTTGTGCAGGGTCGGCGAAGTCGGCATACCAGCTCTCGCTCCACAGCGGCTCGCCGGTGGGGGCATGGGCCGACTCGTCGCCGGCCGACGGGCGGAGCGGCTCGACAGCGGCCGGCGCCGGCAGGATTGCCAGTGCATCGGTGTCCAGCACATGCTCGCAATGCCGCTGCAGCATCGTCATGAACATCGCGTCGCCGCGTTCGGTGCGCTCCACGAGCATCGACGACACAATCGCCATCATCACCCCGAAGAAGCTCTGCCTGCGCACTCCGTCGCGCACATCGGCGAGGCTGATCGGCGCCTCGGACCCGAGCGCGCGGTGGTAGCCGTCCAGCAGTGCGTCGTAATGCTCACGGCGGTCGGCGACCGGCAGTGCGCAACCCAGGAAGTAGGCCAGATCGGTCATCGCCGGGCCCCAGGTGACCGTCTGCCAATCAACCACGGTCAGTGGGCGTTCCGCGCCGTCAGCGCCGAACAGCAGGTTGTCCAAGCGGTAGTCGCCGTGGGTCAAGCCGTGGATACGGTCGTCGGCCGCCTCAGCGGCCAGGTAGCCGTCGAATCCGCCGACCAGTCGCTCGCACACCAGCCGATGCCGTACCGAGATCTGTTCGCCGTAGCGATCGACGAAGCCGGCGAACAACGCGGTGATCAACCCCTGGTTGATCGGTGCATCGCGATTGAGCCACGACGCGTCGGCGAGGCTGCTGTCACCCAGCAGCGGACCCTGTAGTCGAGCCGAGTTCGGTGACCGCGGTGTGAGCTTGCGCTGTTGTGGCGCCGCGGATTTCATCACCGACCACTGCCGGGTTCGCGTCACCGAGCAGCAGGTGGAAAATGCCCGAGGACGCATCGAACCCGCTGTGGTAGCACGGCGCAACCGGACCGTGCAGGCGCGAAGCGATGTCGCGGTAGAAGCGGACTTCACGCTCGTAGAGACCCAAGGTCATCCCGGTCTGGCGACTCATCGGATCGGTGGCTGCGACCTTGAGCACCACCGAGTCCGGCCGGTCGGCTTCGGGCGTTTCGGCGTAGTCCAACCGGACTCGATAGCACTCGCTCATCTGGCCGGTGCCGATTCGTTCGGTGGTGAAATCGGCGACGTTTCCGGCGCCGATGGCTGCCGTCAGCCAGGCGGCAGTGAGGTCGGCCGGCCGTTCGACGACGGTGTCGGTGTGCGGTGTCATGGCTCGTCCACGAAACCACATCGACCTTTATCGCGCCAGGGAAAAGCCTTCCCAGGCCATCCGCCGTTCGGGGTCCGGGTCGAACTCGAGGTGCGACTTGCGGTCGAACACCATCACCGCCCGGTCGCCATCGGTGTAGGCCGGCCAGTCGTCGCCGGGGTTACCCGTGCGGCTGAATGTCCGCCAGCGCCTTTGCACTTCGCGGGTGACCCGCAACGCCGACCCGCGATCGACCGGCGCGGTCAGCAATGCGCCGAGTTTGGTGCGGTAGATGCCGAAGACCGCGAGCAGCTCGGTGGCGTGCGTGGCCCCCAGACCCGACCAGCGCAGCACCCGGGGGGCGTAGTCGTACCGGTACAGGTAGGTGGGCGCGTGCCTGCCGTGGGCTTCGGCCATCGCCCATGCCGCGGAGCCGAAAGCGAAATCGCCGCCCATCCGGATGCACGCGGATCGCTCGGGGTAGTCGGGGTAGGCCTCGGTGATGCGTTCCCGGGCGGCCGGATCGACCTCGGCCAGCAGTGCTTCGATCATCGGCTCGTTCGTCGGCAACAGTTGCAGGAAGCGGGTGAACAGCCGCCCCTCTTCCGCGTTGTTCCCGACGATGAGCGGAACTCGATGGGCTTTGCCCTGCTGCATCGCGTCGAGCGGGTCCAATGGCAACACCTCGTCACCGAATACCGGCCCGATGGGGAACGCACCCAACATGTCTCGCACGCCGTCGTCGATCAGACGGTTCTGCGCCGCCACCAGTTCCGCCGGAGTCGCCCTCATCAGCGCCTCGGCGGCATCCTGTTTGCGCGCACCCAGCAAGGTGGCGAACCGCGCCGCGAATTCCGCGGCGACACCGGTCGACCGTGTCATGCCGCTGGCCGGGCTCTCTGAGATCGCTTGGGCGAACAGGCCTTCGGCCTCGGGCGCGGCCAGCAGCGCTGCGACGGCATGGGCGCCGGCGCTTTCGCCGAACACCGTCACCTTGGCCGGGTCCCCGCCGAAAGCCGCGACGTTGTCCTTGACCCAGCGCAGCGCCAGGATCAGATCACGGAGAAACAGGTTGCTGTCGATAGCGACGTCCGCCGTCGACAACGTCGACAGATCCAGACAACCCAGTGCGCCGAGTCGGTAATTGACCGAGACATAGATGCAACCGCGCTTGGCCAGCCCCACCCCGTCATAGATCGGCGTGGCCGAGCTGCCCATGATGTATCCGCCGCCATGCACGAAGACCATGACGGGCAGCGGCTCGGCCGGTGCCCCTTCCGGTGCGACGACATTGAGGGTGAGGCAGTCCTCCCCCATCGCCTGATATTTCCCGACACCGAGAACCGTATAGCGACGCTCCTGGGGCGAGCATTTGGTGAAGCCGTGGCAATAACGCACGCCTCGCCAGGGTTGCGCCGGCTCAGGAGCCCGGAACCGCAGCGCACCAACCGGCGGCCGCGCATAGGGGATGGATCGCCAGCGGTGGACGCCGTCGCGGGTGAACCCTTCGACGGTGCCGGCGGCGGTCGTCACGCGGACCGTGTGTTCGTGCACAACCTGACGGTAGCGAACGTCAGGGGGCAGCGCTCGGCAGGTCCGGTTCGAGCACCTGAATCGTTCCGGTGGTGCCATCGACCTCGATGACCGCACCCGGCGGCAAGCGGCGTGTCGCGTGATGCACGTCGACCACGCAGGGAATGCCGAACTCGCGGGCCACCACCGCCGCGTGCGACATCGGTCCACCAAGCTCAGTGACGACGGCGGCCGCGTAGGAGAACGCGGCGGTGTATCCGACGTCGGTGACTTCAGCGACGAGGATCTCACCGGCTTGCAGGTCGTCGATGGTGTCCGGCCGGACGATCCGTACCCGCCCGCGGACCCGGCCGCCGCTGACGCCGGCTCCGATCAGAACCTGGCCGGCCGACAGCACCGGTGCCACGCCGGTTGTGGGCTGCCAGTGGCCGCTGAAGACCGCCGGTGGCATCACGTCGGCAAGCCGGCGCTGTTCGTCGCGCCGCCGCGCCACGAGGGCAGCGACGTCGTCAGGCAGCGCGTCGAGCTCATCGACCAGCAGATAAAACACGTCATCGGCGGTCTGGAGCACTCCGGATCCCACCAGCCGGCGTCCGAGTTCACGAAGCAGGTTGCGCAGCAGCCAGTTCGCGCGCACCATACGGTCGCGGCGGACTTCGCGGTCGCGAACCTGGTGGGCGGCCAACAGCGCCACCGGTCGAACACGTAGCGGGATCGGCGGGCGGCGTGTCGCCGAGCGGGGCGGCGTGTCCAGCGATTTCGACACCATGCGGAGCATCAACTCCGGGTCGTCGGCATAGCTGGACGATCGCATCTCCAACTCAGCGGGTCCGCGGTGCCCGAACGCTTTCAGTTCGTCGAGCAGGGCCCGGTAGAACTCCGGGGCCTGGCTGGACAGCTCGTCGAGATGGTTGCCGGGCTCGCTCAGGATCGCGAGCACGGTGGGATCACGTCGCGCGGCATCGGCGATTCGATAGACGGCACTCAGCGGACCGGCACTGGCCAACTCCTGGCCGACCGGCAACACCATGTCGCGTCCGTTCAGCCCACGCAAGATCGTGCTGAGCGCAGCGAACGCCAAGAATGACCCGGAGGCCAGAACCCAGCCGTCGACGATGTGGTCGCGCGCCAGCAGGATCAAGCTCTGCAGGCGCGGCTCGGAAAGTTGCGAAAGATCGCCCGCTGCAATCTCTTCCAATCGTTCGATATCGTCGACGAAGTCGTGCGTGTCACGATTTGCGCCGATGATCAGCCCGGCCAGATTGACTCCGAACACCCCGAGGTTGCGGATGGTTCGCAACGGACCTGCGGCGCTGCCTGATTCGGGGGGCAGCTGCTGTTCACCGTGTATCGGCTTGGCGACCAGGCTCGGGCCGAAGAACTGGCTCTGCCGGACCACCGTCTCCGGCTTGACGAAGGGCACCACTTCGGCCATGTAATGCGCGGTCGTGATGGCGCCGTACAGGCGGTGGGCGAACACTCCCACCATGCGGGTGGCTATCTCCCGCTGAATCAGTCCGCCAGGCCGCAGGCGCCCGGCGACGACCGCACCTGATGCGCGTAGGCCTTTGACCGTCACCGACGCCGACGACGGCGAGAACGGCCCGGGCAGCGCCTCGGACAAGTTGGTGGCCAGATATGTCGGGAAGCGGGGATCGATCGGCGTGTCGAACTCACCGTTACCGCCGTCCGGGCCGGCCATCTGCGTTGCGACCCCGTCGGCGGCTGGGATATCGACCGCCGGGATGTCCTGTATGTGGGTCAATCGCCACGGCAGCGGCGTCGACCACGGACCGATGCTCAGGTGGCCGCGTACCGCCAAGGCGACGTCATCCAGGCAATCCTGCCCGGTCCAGGCCGGCTTGACGCCCCATTCGTCCTGCAGCACAGCGGTATTCAACAACGGAGCACTCAGCAGGAGATCGAGTTCGGCCGCCGGGGTCAGCTTTCGAAGCAGCCGCGGCGCCACCGGGCGCCCGAGCTTCGCGGCGATCTCAGCGGGGGCGAGTTCGCCGGGTGCGGCGAGGTTCACCGCTGCACTGCCGATGCCGGGGTCGAGGGCTGCCCTGACGAAAGTCCGGTGCACGTCGTCGCTGTGCACGACCTGCACAGCGCGGGTCGAGGTGGCCGGGAACAATGCTGAAGCCAATGCCCGTCGCACCCAGTTGTCGACACCACGGCCGAAGATTGCCGCGGCACGAATCGTCACCCACTCGGCGCCGGCGGCGGCGATCATGTCCTCGGCGCGCGCCTTGTCCACGCCGAGCGCCGACACCGGCTGCAGTGGTTCAGTTTCCGACAACCGGGCGTCGCTTCCCGATCCCGTAGACGTGGGCCGACGAGGCGAAGACGATGCGCCGGGTGCCGTTGTGGCGCACCGCGTCCAGCACGTTGGCGGTGCCACCGATGTTGACCTCGCGGTCGCTTTGTCGACCGGAAGCCGGGTTGAGGGTCCACGCGCAGTGCACGACGACCTCCGTGCCCCCAACCGCCCGCCGCACCACCGCGGCGTCGCGAATGTCACCTTCCACGAAGGTGGCTCCACCAGGCCAGCTTTCGGGCTGCCGGCGACCCAGACCGACGACGTCGTGGCCCGCACTGAGCAGGCGTAAAACCACTCCGCGGCCGACGACTCCACCGGCCCCGGTGACAGCGATCCTCATAGGCTAGTCGTCGTCGTCGAGAAACGCGGCATTGACCAAATCGTCGAGATCCATGGTGGCTAGGTCGTTTTCCTTGCTCTGATCTGCTTCCACGCCATCGGTCTCATTGGCCAGCCCGAGCAACAGGTCCAGCACTCCGGCCTGCCGTAGCCGCTTGACCGGAATCGACGCCAGCACGCGCTGGATCTCGGCTTCACCGGGTGCGGCTTTGGGGGCTACCTCGGCAGAGGCGCCGACCAGCTCCTGACGGAAGTACCCCGCCAAAGCAGCGGAGTTCGGGTAGTCGAAGATCAGCGTCGGCGAAAGCGGCAGCCCGGTGGCGGCCTTGAGCCGGTTGCGCATCTCGACGGCGGTCAACGAGTCGAAGCCCAATTCCTGGAATGCCCTGTCCGGGTCGATGGCCTCGGGGGCGCTGTTGCCCAGCACGGTCGCGATATGCGAGCGCACCAGATCGAGCAGCACCGCCTGCTGCTCGTCCTCCGGCAGACCGTCGAGCCGTTGCAGCAGTGCGGACTTCGACTTGGCGGCGGCCAGCGAGTCGTCGACCTGACGCCGCGCCGGGGCGTTGATCAGGTCGACGAACATCGGCGGCAGGGTGCCACCGTCGAACTTCGCCCGCAGCGCGGTGGTGTCGATGTGTGCGGCCAGCAGGAACGGCTCGTCGATCACCATCGCGGTGTCGAGCAGTTGCAGCGCCTGCGTCGAGGACATGGCCGTGATGCCGTCGCGGGCGAACCGGGCGAAGTCGACTGCCTCGAGGTCGCCGGTCATGCTGCTGGTCTGATCCCACAGACCCCAGCCCAGCGAGATCGCCGGTAGGCCGCGACTGCGCCGATGCATCGCCAGGCCATCCAGGAAGCTGTTGGCAGCCGCGTAGTTCGCCTGGCCGGACGATCCCACCAGACCGGCCATCGACGAGAACATCACGAACGCCGACAGGTTCGAATCCTTGGTCAGCTCATGCAGATTCCAGGCGGTATCCACCTTGGCCCGCAGCACGGCGTCCACCCGCTCGGGCGTCAGCGACGTCACTACCGCGTCGTCGAGCACTCCCGCAGTGTGGATCACCGCGGACAACGGATGCTGGACCGGAATGTCCGCCAGCACCTTGGCCAACGCCACCCGATCGGCGGCGTCACAGGCGACGACCGACACCTGGGCACCGAGGGCGGACAACTCCGCAGCCAACTCCGGGGCACCGGGCGCGTCGGGACCGCGCCGGCCGATCAGCACCAGATTGCGCACGCCGTGATTGGCGACGACGTGACGCGCCAGCGCCGAACCAGCCATGCCGGTACCGCCGGTGATCACCACGGTGCCCAACGCCCAGGCATCCGGCATCGTCAGGACCACCTTGCCGGTGTGGCGGGCCTGGCTGAGGTAACGCAATGCCGCGGGCGCCCGCCGCACGTCGAAAGTGGTTATCGGCAGGGGGCGCAGCGCCCCGTCCTCGAACAGCGCGGCCAGCTCGGAGAGCATCCGTTCGATGTGATCAGCGCCCGCCTCGAACAAGTCAAAGGCGCGATAGCGCACATTCCGGTGTTGCGCGGCGACTTCACCGGCGTCGCGGATGTCGGTCTTGCCCATCTCGAGGAAGACCCCGCCGGGGGCAACCAGACGCAACGAGGCGTCGACGAAATCACCGGCCAGCGAGTCCAGTACCACTTCCACGCCGCGACCACCGGTCGCCGCACGGAACTTGTCCTCGAATTCCAGCGAGCGGGAGTCACCGATGTGGTTGTCGTCAAAGCCCATCGACCGCAACGTGTCCCACTTGCCCTGACTGGCGGTGGCAAAGACTTCCAGCCCGAAGTGTCGTGCCAGCTGCACCGCGGCCATGCCGACCCCACCGGCTGCGGCATGGATCAGGATCCGTTGACCCGCCTTCACATCGGCCAACGCGGTCAACGCGTAGTAGGCCGTCGCGAACACCACCGGCGCGGTCGCCGCTTCGGTGTAGGACCATCCCGACGGGATGTCCATCAGCAGCCGGGCATCGGTGATCGCGATCGTGCCGGTGCCATCGGGGAACAACCCGGTCACCCGGTCACCGACCGCGAAACGGCCTACGTCAGGAGCGGTTTCGATGACGACACCGGAGGCCTCCACGCCCATGACGGCGTCTTCGTCGGGATACAGCCCGAGCGCGATCATGACGTCGCGGAAGTTGGCGGGCATGGTGCGAACCGCGACCCGTACCTGGCCGGCTGCCAGAGCTGCATCGGCGTCCGGGATCGGCTCGAGCACCAGGTTCTCGAACGTGCCCTTGCTGGACATGCCGAGGCGCCACGCGTCGCCGCCCGGCGGCACCAACAGCGCGTCCACCGCCCGGCTGCCACGCACCCGGCCGGTGTACACCGTGTCATCGCGCACCAGCATCTGCGGCTCACCGGCCGCCAACACCGCGGCGATCGTCGTATCACTCAGTGGCGCATCGGAATCCACCAGCACGATCCGGCCCGGGTGCTCGGTCTGCGCCGAGCGCACCAACCCCCATACCGCGGCGCCGGCAAGATCGGTGACGTCCTCCCCGGCCCGTCCGACCGCGCCGCGCGTCGACACCACGAGTGTTCCGGAGTCGTGCTCGTCGAGCCAGGATTGCAACGCAGCCAGCGCTTTGTGGGTACGAAGGTAGGCCGAGCCCAGCGCATCGTCGTCGGCGGGCTGAGATTCGAACACGTCGTATGACGGTGTCTCGGCGGGTGATCCGGGCGCCGCGGGCGACCAGACGACTTCGAAGATGCGGTCTGGCCCAGATCCCGACACGGCGGCCGTCAACTGCTGCCGTGACACCGGACGCGCCACCATGGCGGCGACCGACAACACCGGAAGCCCCAGCGAATCAGCAAGTTCCACCGACACCGACGACGGGCCGGAAGGCACGATGCGAGCCCGTACCGATGACGCGCCCGCCGCGTGCAGCGACACACCCTGCCACGAGAACGGCACCAGCACACCGTCTTTGTCATCGTGGTCGCCCTCGGTGGCGACGATCACCGCGTGCAGTGTGGCGTCGAGAACCGCGGGGTGCACCCCGAATCCGGCCGGCGACACTCCGGCGTCCTCGGGCAGCGACACGTCGGCGAAGATCTCGTCGCCGCGGCGCCACATCGCGGTCAACCCCTGGAACGCCGGGCCGTACCCGTAGCCGCGGGCCGCCAACCGCTCGTAGAGCCCGTCGATGTCGACCGCGGTCGCGCCCGGCGGTGGCCAGGCCCCGAGGTCGGCACCGGGCGCGGCGGCGCCGGGTGCCACGATGCCTTCGGCGTGCAGGGTCCACCCCGAGTGCGCGTCGGCGCGGGACAACACCGACACGCCACGTTTGCCGGATTCGTCGGCGCCATCGACGACCACCTGCACCGCCACCGAACCGGTTGCCGGGATCACCAGCGGCGCCGCCAGCGTCAACTCCTCGACGACCGAGCAGCCGACCTCGTCACCGGCGCGGATCGCCATCTCGACAAAACCGGCACCCGGGAAGATGACCACACCGCCGACCGCGTGATCGGCCAGCCAGCCCTGCGATCCCGCCGAAAGCCGGCCGGTCAGCACAACCCCACCGGAGGTCGGCAGGTCGACCACCGCGCCCAACAGCGCGTGTTCACTGGCCGACAGGCCGAGTCCCTCGGCATCGACGGCGGCATTATCGGCGGACAGCCAGAAACGGCGCCGCTCAAACGCATAGGTCGGCAGCTCAACGAATCCGGCGCCGGGCAGCATGGCACGCCAGTCCACCGTGACGCCGGACACGAACGCGCGCGCCACCCCGGCCATCAGGCTGTCCGGTTCGGGACGGTCTTTGCGCAACAACGGAACCGATGCCACTGCGTCTCCTGCGGCCTTGTCGAGGCACTCCTCGATCGACGAGGTGAGACCCCCGCCGGGGCCCACTTCCAGGAATCGGGTGGCACCAGTCGAATTCGCGTAACGGATGCTGTCGGCAAACCGGACCGCCGCGCGGATGTGCTGCGTCCAGTAGTCGGCCGATGCGAAGTCCTCGCCGGCCAGTTCTCCGGTGACATTGGAGATCACCGGAACGGTGACTGGGTTGACCGTCAGTCCCCTTGCCGCTGCTTTGAATTCGCCGATCATCGGCTCCATCAGCGGCGAGTGGAAGGCATGCGACACCGCGAGCTGGTGCACCCGCCGGCCCTGCGCACGCAGCTGGTCGGCGATCGCGCTGACCGCGTTCTGGTCGCCTGACACGACGACCGACGACGGACCGTTCACCGCGGCGATCCCGACCTCGGCGGTCAGCAGCGGGCGCACCTCGTCTTCTCCTGCCTGCACGGCGACCATGGCACCGCCGGCCGGCAGCGCCTGCATGAAGCGGCCGCGTGCGACCACCAGTAACGCGGCATTCTCCAGCGACAGAGCGCCGGCAACGTGTGCCGCGGTCAACTCGCCGACCGAGTGGCCCATCACGAAGTCGGGCCGCACTCCCCAGGACTGCAGCAGCCGGTACAGCGCAACCTCGACGGCGAACAGCGCGGGCTGGGCGAATTCTGTTGTGTTCAGCAAGTCTTCGTCGTGACCCCACATCACTTCGCGTAACGGGCGCAGAAGGTGGCGGTCCAGTTCGCCGACCGCCGTGTTGAACGCCTCCGCGAAGACGGGGTAGGTGGCGTGCAGACCCATCCCCATACCGAGCCATTGCGAGCCCTGGCCGGGAAACACGAAGACGGTTTTGCCGGGCAGCCCGGTGCCGGTGATCACCGACGTACCGGGATGACCATCGGCCACCTCGGCCAGACCGGTCAGCAGTTGGTCGCGGTCGGCACCGAGCGCCACTGCGCGATGCTCGAATGCGGTGCGACCCGCCAGCGACCATCCCACGTCGGCGGCGGCCAACTCGCCGCGCGCGCCGACAAACTCGGCCAATCGCGAAGCCTGCGACTCCAGAGCTGTGGTCGACTTGGCTGACACCACCCACGCAACGACGGGTGGCAGCGGGACCGGCGATTCCGGGGCGGTCTGCTCGACCGGCGAGGCCGACTCGATGATCACGTGCGCGTTGGTCCCGCTGATGCCGAACGACGACACCCCAGCCCGACGCGGCCGACCGTTGGCCGACTCGACCGTCCATGGCTGCGGCTCGGTGAGCAGCTGCACCGAGCCCATCGACCAATCCACGTGCGGACTCGGCTCATCCACGTGCAGGGTCGGCGGCAGCACCTCGTGGCGCATGGCCAGGATCATCTTCAGCACCCCGGCGACACCCGCGGCCGCCTGGGTGTGGCCCATGTTCGACTTGATCGATCCCAACCACAGCGGCCGTTGCCGGTCCTGCCCGTAAGTGGCCAGAATCGCCTGCGCTTCAATCGGATCGCCCAGAGTGGTGCCGGTGCCGTGGCCTTCGACCACGTCGACGTCGGCGGCGCTGAGCCCGGCGCTGGCCAAGGCCGAGCGAACCACCCGCTGCTGCGAGGGCCCGTTGGGCGCGGTCAGCCCGTTGGAGGCGCCGTCCTGATTGATCGCCGAACCGCTCACCAGCGCGAGTACCGGATGACCGAGCCGCCTGGCGTCGGAAAGTCGCTCCAGCACCAGCATTCCGCCGCCTTCGGAGAATCCGGTGCCGTCGGCGGCGCCGGCGAACGACCGGCAGCGGCCGTCGGTGGAAAGTCCGCGCCAGCGGCTGAATTCGACGTAGATGTCGGGTGTGGCGTTGACCGTCACACCACCGGCCAGGGCGAGGTCGGACTCCCCTGTCCGCAGTGACTGAGCGGCCATGTGCAGCGCCACCAACGACGACGAGCACGCGGTGTCCACCGACACCGCCGGGCCCTCCAGCCCCAACACGTACGACACCCGCCCGGACGCCACACTCGATGACTGTCCGGTGAGCCGAAAGCCCTCCGCAGCTTGCGCGGCGCCCATGCCGTAGCCCTGGGCATAGACCCCGGCGAACACGCCGGTGGCGCTGCCGCGCAACATGGCGGGGTCAATACCGGCCCGCTCCAACGCTTCCCAGGTCAGCTCGAGGAACATCCGCTGCTGGGGATCCATCGCCAACGCTTCTGAGGGGCCGATTCCGAAGAATGCCGGGTCGAAGTCCCCGACGCCGTCGACGAAGCCCCCGACGCGCGTGTAGCACGAGCCGGGAACATCAGGGTCGGCGTTGTACAGGTTGGCCAGGTCCCAGCCCCGGTCGCCGGGAAATTCGGTGATGACGTCACGGCCTCCAATGACCATGTCCCACAGGTCTTCCGGGGAGTTGGCCCCGCCCGGATACCGGCATGACATGCCGACGATGGCAATCTGGTCGTCATCGGTGATCCGCACCGCGGGGACGCTCCTGACTTCCTGCGGTACACCGGCGAGTTCGGTGCGGAAGTAGGAGGCCAGCCGGCTAGGTGTCGGGTAGTCGAAGATCAATGTCGGCGAAAGCGCCAACCCGGTGACCGCTTTGAGGCGGTTACGCATCTCGACGGCGGTCAGTGAGTCGAAGCCCAGCTCCTGGAACGCCTTGTCCGGATCGATTGCCTCGGGTGTGGTGTTGCCCAGCACGGTGGCGATGTGCGAGCGCACCAGATCCAGCAGCACCGCGTGCTGCTCATCCTCGGACAGTCCGTGGATACGTTGCGCCAGAGCCGACTTGGACTTGCTGGCGGCCAGTGAGTCGTCGACCCTGCGGCGGGTCGGTGCGTTGATCAGGTCGACGAACATCGGCGGCACCACGGCGGCGTTGGCCCGCAAACCGGCGGTGTCGATGCGTGCCGGCAGCAGGAACGGCTCGTCGAGCACCAGCGCGGTGTCGAACAGCTGGAGCGCGTCGCCCGACGACAGCGCCTTGACACCTGTGCGGGCCAACCTTGCCCGGCCCTCGTCGTCGAGCCCGCCGGTCATCTCGCTGGCCTGATCCCACAGGCCCCAACCCAGTGAGATCGCCGGCAAACCGTGCGCGCGGCGGTGCGCGGCCAGGCCGTCGAGGAAGCTGTTGGCCGCCGCGTAGTTCGCCTGGCCCGAGGACCCGACAACACCGGCCATCGAGGAGAACAGCACGAATGCCGAGACGGTCGAATCCTGGCTCAGTTCATGCAGATTCCAGGCTGCATCCACCTTGGCCCGCAGGACCGCGTCGACCCGCTCCGGCGTCAGGGAGGTCAGCACCGCGTCGTCGAGCACACCCGCGGCGTGTATCACCGCCGACAGCGGATGCTGCACCGGGATGTCGGCGATTACTTTCGCCAGCGCAGCGCGGTCCGCGGCATCACATGCCACCACCGACACCTCGGCGCCGGCGGCCGACAACTCAGCCGTCAGCTCGGCAGCACCCGGTGCATCCGGGCCGCGGCGGCTGAGCAACAACAGGTTCCGCGCACCATGATTGGCAACCAGGTGGCGGGCCAGCGCCGAACCGGCCATCCCGGTACCGCCGGTGATCAGCACGGTGCCGGGATCCAGCGCACTACCTGGCGTCCAAGGAACAGTCAGCACGACCTTGCCGGTGTGACGCGCCTGGCTGAGGTAGCGCAGGGCGGCGGGCGCGCGGCGCACGTCGAAGGTCGTCACCGGCAGCGGCCGCAGCACGCCGGAGTCGAAGAGTTCAGCGAGCTTCAGCATGTACTGGTGCATCCGGTTGCGGCCGGGCTCGAACAGGTCGAAGGCGCGGTAACGCACTCCGGGATATTCCTCAGCGACCTTTCCCGGGTCGCGAATGTCGGTCTTACCCATCTCGAGGAACACTCCGCCGGGCTTGACCAGTCGCAGCGAGGCATCGACGAATTCGCCGGCCAACGAGTCCAGCACGATGTCGAAGCCGCGGTCGCCGACGATGGCTCGGAATTTGTCCTCGAATTCCAGGGTGCGGGAATCGCCGATGTGGTCGTCGTCGAAACCCATTTCGCGCAACGTGTCCCACTTAGGACGGCTGGCGGTGGCAAAGACTTCCAGGCCGAGGTGTCGCGCCAACTGCGCGGCGGCCATACCCACACCACCGGCGCCGGCGTGCAGCAGCAACCGCTGGCCGGGCTTGACGTCGGCAAGGTGGACGAACGCGTAGTAGGCCGTGGTGAAGACGGCTGATATCGCGGCGCCTTCGGCGTAGGACCAGTCCGACGGCATCGGAAGCAGCAGCCGGGTGTCGCCGGCGACCAGGGTGCCGCTGCCGTCCGGGAAGAAGCCGTATACGTCCTCCCCGACCGCGAATTCGGTGACGCCGGGGCCGATCTCGACGACAACGCCGGCGCCTTCACCACCGATCAGCGCGTCGTGGGTGAACATCCCGAGGGTGATCATGACGTCGCGGAAGTTGGTCGAGATGGCGCGTAAGGCGACCCGCACCTGGCCGGGCTCCAGCGGCGCATCGGCGTTGGGCACCGGCTCCAATTGCAGGTTCTCGAACGTGCCGGCGCTGGACAGACCCAGACGCCACGGCCCCTCAGCCGGCGGTACCAGCAGGCCGTCGACCCCGCGGCTGCCGCGCACCCGCGCGGTGCAGATCGTCTCACCGCGGACGAGCAGCTGCGGCTCGCCGACCGCCAGAATTTCGGCAATGACCGAATCACTCAGCGGCACATCGGAATCCACCAGCACGATGCGGCCCGGATGCTCGGTCTGCGCGGAACGCACCAATCCCCACACCGCGGCACCGGCCAGATCGGTGACATCCTCCCCCGGCAGACCGACCGCACCGCGGGTTGACACCACCAAGATTCCCGACTCGTGCTCGGTCAGCCAAGACTGCAGTGCAGCCAGCGCCGTGTGCACCCGTTCGTGGCTCGCCGCGACCGGATCGCCGCCGGCCGAAACCGATTCGAACACCTGATAGGCCGGCGTCTCGGCGTGCGAGACAGACGACACCGGCGACCAGGCCAGCTCGAACAGCCCATCGCCGGTGGCGCCGGAAATCGCCGCCCTCAGCTGCTGCTGCGAGATCGGGCGCGCGACCATCGAGGACACCGTCAGCACCGGCAATCCCAGACCGTCGGCCAGTTCCACCGAGACCGCCGACGGACCCGACGGCGCGATCCGCGCCCGAACCGCCGAGGCTCCTGCTGCGTGCAGCGACACGCCCTGCCACGAAAACGGCAGTGCCACACCGGCTCCGGCGTGGGTGACGGCGGCCCCATGCAGCGCCGCGTCGAGCAGCACTGGGTGCACGCCGAACCCGCTCACCCCGCCCGCCGCCTGAGGCAGCGTCACCTCGGCGAAGAACTCATCGCCGCGACGCCACAACGCGGTCAGTCCCTGGAATGCCGGGCCGTACTGGTAGCCGCGCTCCGCCAGCCGCTGATAGCCGTCGGTCAGGTCGACGGCGGTCGCGCCTTCAGGCGGCCACACCGAGAGATCCGTTGCCGGCGCGACCGGACCAGTTGACAACGACCCGGTGGCGTGGCAGGTCCAAGCGGATTCTACTGTGTCCCTGGAGAACATGGATATGTTGCGCTGGCCGGATTCCTCAGCTGCGCTGACCACCACCTGCACCGCCACCGAGCCGGATGCGGGCAACAGCAACGGCGACTGCAGGTTCAGCTCGTCGACGCTCGTGCAGCCGACCTCGTCGCCGGCGCGGATCGCCAACTCGACGAAGCCCGCACCCGGGAACACCGTCACGCCGTCGACGGCGTGGTCGGTCAGCCAGCTTTGAGTGGCCGCTGACAGCCGACCCGTCAACACCACTGCGCCGGAGTCCGGCAGGTCGACCACCGCCCCGAGCAGGGCATGCTCGCCGGCGCCGAGTCCCAGCCCGGCCGCGTCCACCGTCGCCCCGTCGCCGGAGAGCCAAAAACGCTTGCGCTCAAAGGCATACGTCGGCAATTCGACGAAGCTGGCCGCCGGCAGCGCTGCGCGCCAATCGACTTTGACGCCCGCCACGAAAGCCAGCGCGGCCGAACTGAGGAAGCGCCGCAGGCCGCCATCCTCGCGGCCAAGAGTCGGCACGACGGCCACTTTGTCCGCCTCGCCGACGCAGCCGGTTGCGGTGTCCTCGATGCCGGCGATCAGCGCCGGATGCGGGCTGGACTCGATGAACGTCCGGTAGCCGCTCTGGGATGCCGTGCGCACCGCCTGATCGAATTCCACGGTCTGCCGGATGTTTCGGAACCAGTAGTCGGCGTTCAAGTCTGCGGTGTCCTGGATGCCACCGGTGACGGTGGAGAAGAACACCGTGCGGGTCGACTGCGGCTCGATACCTGCCAGCGCCGCGGCGAGCTGGTCGCGGATCTCGTCGACGGCCACCGAATGCGATGCGTAATCGACGTCGATGCGGCGGGCGCGGGTCTCGCGCTCGGTGCACAGCGCGACGATCTCGTCGAGCGCGGCTTCCTCACCGGAGAGCACGACGGCCGATCGCCCGTTGATCGCGGCGATGCTGACCCGATCGCCGTACGGCGCCAACAGTTCCCGTGCCTGGTCGGGACCACAGGCCAGCGACGCCATCCCGCCGCGGCCCGACAGCGCCAACAGTAGTTTGCTGCGCAGCGTCACCACCCGTGCGGCATCGCGCAGCGAGAGGGCACCGGCGACGTAGGCAGCGGCGATCTCACCCTGGGAGTGGCCGATGACCGCGTCGGGACGAACACCGACCGATCGCCACAGCTCGGCCAACGAGACCATCACCGCGAACAGCGCAGGCTGGACCACGTCGACGCGGTCGAGGCCTGGCGCGCCCGGTGCGGCACGCAGTACGTCAATCAACGACCAGTCGACAAATTCAGCGAACGCCTCCGCGCACGCGTTCATCTGCTCGGCGAAAACCGGTGCACTATCGAGTAGTTCGACTCCCATGCCGATCCACTGCGAGCCTTGGCCGGGAAAGACGAAAACGGTTTTACCCGCGGGAGTGGCGTGGCCGGTGATCACCGACGCGCCCGGCAACCCCTGCGCCACTTCGTCCAGCCCGGCCAGCAACTGGCCGCGGTCATCACCGAGCACCACGGCCCGATGCTCGAAGGTCGACCGTCCCGCCAACGACCAGCCCACGTCGGCGATATCCAGTTCCTCACGGGCACCGACGAATTCAGCAAGGCGCCGCGCCTGCGCCGCAAGCGCTCCGGCGCTCTTGGCCGACACCACCCACGGCACCACCGACGGCTGGGCATCCGCGCTGCGGGCCGGCCCGACCGACGGGAATTCCTCGATGACCACATGTGCGTTGGTGCCGCTGATTCCGAACGACGACACCGCGGCGCGGCGGGCGTGACCGTCGGACGATTCGCTCTTCCATGGCCGCGCTTCTGTGAGCAACGACACCGATCCCGCGGACCAATCCACGTGCGGGCTGGGCACATCCACGTGCAAGGTGGCCGGCAGCACCTCGTGGCGCATGGCCTGCACCATCTTGATCACGCCGGCCACGCCTGCGGCGGCCTGGGTGTGACCCATGTTCGACTTGATCGAGCCCAGCCACAACGGTTTTCCAGCGTCCGGCCGATCTTGGCCGTAGGTCGCCAGCAGCGCCTGGGCTTCGATCGGATCGCCCAAAGTCGTTCCGGTGCCGTGGGCCTCGACGACGTCGACCTCGCCGGCGCTCAATCCGGCATTGGCCAGCGCGGTGCGTACCACCCGCTGCTGGGAAGGCCCGTTGGGAGCGGTCAGCCCGTTGGAGGCGCCGTCCTGGTTGACCGCCGTCCCGCGCACCACCGCGAGCACCCGGTGACCCAACCGCTGGGCGTCGGAAAGGCGCTCCACCACCAGCATTGCGCCACCCTCGGACCAGCCGACCCCGTCGGCCGCGCCCGAGAACGGCTTGCAGCGGCCATCCGGCGACAGTCCGCGGTGCCTGCTGAATTCGATGAAAACCGTCGGGGTGGCGTTGACGGTCGCACCCCCGGCCAGCGCCAGGTCGCACTCCCCGGACCGCAGCGACTGCACCGCCATGTGCAGAGCCACCAGCGACGACGAGCACGCGGTGTCCACCGACACCGCCGGGCCTTCCAGCCCCAGCACGTAGGCCACCCGGCCGGTGGCCACGCTCGAGGTCATACCGGTCAGCCGGTAGCCCTCGATCTCTTCGGCGAGCATGCCGTAGCCCTGGGCGATGATCCCGGCGAACACACCGGTAGCGCTGCCGCGCAGCGACGTCGGGTCAATCCCGCCGCGCTCCAAGGCCTCCCATGACAACTCCAGCAGCATCCGGTGCTGCGGGTCGGTGGCCAGCGCCTCACTGGGGGCCACACCGAAGAACCCGGCGTCGAAACCGGCCACGTCGTCGACGAACCCGCCGGAACGGGCATAGCACTTGTGCGGCGCGTCGGGGTCGTCGTCGAACAGTCCGGCAAGATCCCAGCCACGGTCAGTGGGGAACTCCGACATTACGTCTCGCTTGTCAGCGACCATGTCCCACAAGCTGTCCGGCGAATCCACCCCGCCGGGGAATCGGCACGACATACCGACGATGGCGATCGGCTCACCGGAGCGCTCCAGCAGCGCGCGGTTCTTGCTCTTCAGCCGCTCGACCTGGACCAGCGCCTTACGCAACGCCTCGGTTGCATGCTGAAGTTGGTCGGCCATGTCGTTACCCCTCGCCTAACGTCGGTCGTCGCTCAATGAAGAAATGCGGCCCTGGATGACGAGCAGAGTTACTCGCCGCACAGATGGCGGCTTACCTGCTCTTCGGCCCGAGAACATCGTTGGCGGGCGCCGACTCGCCCACCCCGCCCATGGCCTGGCTCGACAACCGATTCCGGCGCCCAGCGATCCATGGCGAGACTGTACCCGCCACCAGTCAGCCGAGCCTAAGCCTGGTCAGCGCCACCCGTCGGCGGCCTCGGCGGCTCGCATCAGGGCAGCGCACAGTTCGCGTAGTTCGGGGGTCGGGGCACCTTCGTCGAGTGCGATGGCCACGTCTTCTGCGG
Source organism: uncultured Actinomycetota bacterium (assembly GCA_963762535.1). Lineage (GTDB taxonomy): Bacteria > Actinomycetota > Actinomycetes > Mycobacteriales > Mycobacteriaceae > Mycobacterium. The sequence goes on along the minus strand of CAVXKX010000009.1, from coordinate 172,478 downwards.
CACATCTGACCTGATAGACCCGGTCAGACAGGTCAGCGGCCTCGTCGGCGGACAGCACCACCGCGTCCGCGGCCAGTGCGGCGCCCTTCACCCCGTTGATCGAGGCCCGCTGCTCGTAAGCACGCTGCCGGCACGACTGGCGGCAGTATTGGCGGCGGCGGCCCAACCCGCTGTCGGCGACGTCACGGCCGCACCAGCGGCACGGCTGCGGGCGGGCGCGGCGTGTCACGGGGCCGACTTTAGTCGGGGGGCCGGTCGAATCCCGGTATCATGGAAGGTCGGGTCGCCCGGCAGGCCCGGCGGACCTGGGAACTACGCCGCCCCCTGTGACGTTGTTCAAGGCGCTAGCTGCTGAGAAGACATTAAGAGGAGTGCTAACCAATGGCCGATCGCGTCCTGAGAGGCAGTCGCCTTGGAGCCGTAAGCTACGAGACCGACCGCAACCACGACTTGGCGCCGCGTCAGATCGCGCGCTACCGCACCGAAAACGGCGAAGAATTCGACGTTCCGTTCGCCGACGATGCCGAGATCCCCGGCACCTGGCTGTGCCGCAACGGCATGGAAGGCACCCTGATCGAAGGTGACCTGCCGGAGCCGAAGAAGGTCAAGCCACCCCGCACCCACTGGGACATGCTGCTGGAGCGCCGGTCGGTCGAGGAGCTCGACGAACTGCTCAAAGAGCGTCTCGATCTGATCAAAACGCGCCGTCGCGGCAGCTGACGGGATCGGTCCCGGTCTAGTACAAGAAACCGTCCGGCGGTACCAGGCCGTCCAGCGGGAACATAGCACCGGGATCGAAGTTCATCGGATCGAACATCTGGGCTTCCAGGCTCGCGAAAGGCGTCAGGTCGTACACGGCCGTCGGCGTCACCAGCCATTCGCCGACGGCGTTTCGACGCTCGCTGCTGTCCAGAGTTGAGCCAGGTCCGGCCAAGTCGATGTAGTCGAGGCTGTAGCCATTACCGTAGGTTCTGAATGTCGATCACACCGTCTTTGATGTCGGTGCCGTCAATGCTCGGCAGTAGAATCTGTTGTTCTTTCAAGCCGTCGAATAGCCCGTTGTAACTCACGGTGTCGATGACGTTGGCCTGCACCGGAGCGGTAAGCGCGGCGGTGCTCACGTCGTTGCTGCTGAAGAACTGTTGCGCGAACGGCGGCAAGTCGTTCGTATTGAAGTCGAACGTCTGGCTGCCGTAAGCGGTGTTTCCGAACACATCGCCGGTTTGGTACGTGATGTCCGGACTACCCGCGAGTGAGCCGAACGGGTCGGACAGCGAGTGGGAGAGATCGAATTCTTGGCTTTCCAGGTATGCCTGGCCGCCGTAATCGCCGCCGTTTTCCCACTGCGACACGTCGTAGGTGCCTCTCCGGCGTCAACAGAAACGCACCGACGGCATTGTTGACGCCATTGCTGTTCAGGCTAGGTAGTTCCGGGTCCGACCAAATCGATGTATTCGTACCCGTATCCGTCGCCCAAGTTGTGGATGCCGATCACACCGCTTTCGATATTCGTGCCGGCGATCGGGCCCGAACAGAATCTGTTGCTCGGCTTGTCCGTTGCGATTCCAACTTGTCGATGATGTCGGCCGGCACGTCGTTAGCGATAAGTGGATTCGTGGTCAGGTTGAGCGGCTCGCCATTCACCGTCACGTTGTTGAGGAAGAATTGCTCGACCGGTTGCCCGAAATTATTCGAATCCAAGTCCAACAGCTGATGGCCGTAGGCAATATCTTCCGATGCGTTGCCGGTCTGGTAAAGGATGTCCGGGTGCCGAGGAATGTGACACCGAACGGGTCGGGCACCGAGATCGTCGTCGCGTCCGGATCCGCCGCCGCAATACCGAGCTAACGGACGTCGCCGCCGCATCCCCCCCGAGGCAAGACTGACGGGATAATGCGCTTCATAGATTCACCTCCACTTTGCGCGACAAGTACGCAACCTAGATCGCAAACCGAAGTCACGGGATGCTATCCGAGTTTTCTAGCCAGAATCTCAGTTATCGTGACCGGTGTGGGACGCCTGCGGTGCAGGCGCCCGTCGATCCCCCACTGCGCAACCTTCACCACGGCTTCGCGGATATTGGATCCGCTCATCTTCGATACGCCGAGCTCGCGCTCGGTGAAGGTGATCGGCACCTCGGCGACGACGAAACCGTTGGTGATGGTGCGCCAGGTCAGATCGATCTGGAAGCAGTAGCCCTTCGAGTCGACGTGGTCGAGGTCGATCTTTTCCAGCACGTCGCGGCGGTAGGCGCGGTACCCGGCAGTGATGTCGTGGATGCCGATGCCCAGCGCCAGCCGTGCGTAGGTGTTGGCCGTCCAGGACAGCGCCCAGCGCCGCCAAGGCCAGTTCTGCACGTTGCCGCCCTCGACGTAGCGTGAGCCGATCACCAGGTCGGCGCCGCTATCGATGGCCTCGAGCAGCAGGTGCAGCTGTTCGGGTGCGTGGCTGCCGTCGGCGTCCATCTCGACGAGCGTGGTGTATCCCCGAGCGAGTCCCCAGGCGAAACCGGCCAGGTACGCCGCGCCCAGACCGTCTTTGACCGTGCGGTGCATGACGTGGATGAGGCCGGGGTTGGCCGAGGCCAGGTCCTCGGCCAGCTGACCGGTGCCGTCCGGGCTGTTGTCGTCGACCACCAGCACGTGCACCTCGGGCAGCGCCGTGCGGAGTCGCTGCACGATGAGCGGGAGGTTCTCCCATTCATTGAAGGTGGGGATGATCACCAGGGTGCGCAGGGTGGGACGCTCGCCCGCACCCCGAGGCACCGGATCGCCGGCGCGAGTCATAGGTCTCCTTTTTCTGGCCGCTGAACAAGGTCGCCGGCGGAATGTCGGCCGTGTTCGTCGAGTCCGGCGTTGTCTGCCACCTCGTCAACAGGCGGGTCGTCGGCTACTGCGTCGTCGCCAGACGGGTCGTCGTCGGGCTTCTGCCGCGCCTGACCGAAGTTCTTCGCCAGCCCTGACAGGCGCCGGTTCAGTTCCGTTAGCCAACCATTGTGCAGTATCGCCACCAACAACACCGCCAGAGCCGCCACCACCAGAGCGCCCTGCACGATGGGGCCCCACTCGGCGGCCGGGGTCATCGACGTCTTGAGGCGGACCTGGGTGTCGAGGTAAGCCGGGCTGAAGAACGGCGTCCGCTGCAGCTCACGGCCGTCCGGTGTGACCAGGGCGGAGATTCCGACGTTGCTGGCGACGACGGCATAGCGGTCCAGCTCCACGGCGCGCAGCTTGGAGAACGCCAGCTGTTGCTCGCTCATCGTCTGGTTGAAGTTGGCGTTGTTGGCGGGGACAGCGAGCAGTTGGGCGCCGTTGCGGACCGAGTGCTGCAACGCGCGGTCGAAGCTGACCTCCCAGCAGGTCGCAATCCCGATCGGCGTGCCGCCGGCCCGTACGACGCCGGAGCCCTTGCCCGGCACGATGTAGCCGGCCATGTCGGCCATCCCGGACAGATGCCGGAAGAATCCCCGCCAGGGCAGGTACTCCCCGAACGGCTGCACGATCCGCTTGTCGTGGCGGTCACCGGGCCCAGACTTCGGATTCCAGACGATCACCGTGTTCGTCTGGGCCGGCTCATGCGCGGGCCGACCCGCGACGTCGAGCACCGTACCGACCAGAATCGGCGCCCCGATTGCCTCGACGGCCACCGAAATCTCTTGCGCTGCGTCAGGATTGTCGATCGGATCGATCTCCGACGCGTCTTCGGGCCACACCACGAAGTCGGGTTGTGGGGCGCGACCGGCACGCACGTCGTCGGCCAGCCGGCGGGTTTCCCGGACGTCGTTGCCCAGCACGGCAAGGCGCTGCGCGTTGAATTCCAGTCCGAGTCGCGGCACGTTGCCCTGGACCACGGCCGCCGTCGACCGTGGGTTCGTTACCCGATCCGGTCCCGGAGTGGCGGACCTGTGGCCACACGGCGGCGGCCAGGAAGAACATCAGGCAGATGCAGAACGCGGGCAGCACGACGGCGGGCGGCGTGTCAGCTATCCGGGCATCGTCGGCGTGGCCGGTCGGCGTCGGTGGCGCTGCGATGCCCGCCACCATGACACGGTCTCGATCACCAGGGCGGCGGCGCTGCAGCCGGTGAGCACGATCGCCAGCGACAGCAGCGGGACGCCGCCCAGCCGGACCAGCGGCAGGAACGGCCCGGACGTTTGACCAGCGGCCACCACGCCCCACGGGAACCCGCCGAAGGGGATGGTGCACTTCAGCCACTCCTGCGCCGTCCACAGCAGCGCGAACCAGATCGGCCAGCCGGCAAGCCGCCGAACGGTGACGGCGCCCAAACCGAACAGCCCCGGGAACGTCGCGCACAGCGCCACCAACGCCAGCAGCGGGACGGCGCCCACCAAAATGCTGATCCAACGGATCAGCGGCAGGTAGAACGCCACACCGAACAGGAACCCGTAACCGAAGCCACCGACCGGCGTGGTCGCCGGCCGGGTCAGCACCCAAGCCAGCACGCCGAACGCGAGGATCGCGGCCCACCACCAGTTGAATTGCGGATAGCTCGCGCACAACAGCAGACCGGCGACGACCGTGGCACTCAGGCGCGTCAGCCGCGGCCGTAGCCAGCGGCCTGCCCGGGGCACCCGTATCCGCGTCTCGCGGACCAGCCAGGCAACCAGGATTGCGGTCAGATACACCAGCCGGCGCCACAGATACTTGCCGATCGCAACGGCCTGCTCCTGCAGCTGTGCCGGCCGGTCATCGCCGCCGCTCAGGCGGTTCGGCCTCGAGGTCCGCCGACTCGGCATCGCTTGCGGCGTCGTCGATGTCGTCGACGATTCGTCGTCGATGCTTCGTCGTAGCCGGGTTCGGCCTCCGGGACCTTGATGACACCGGTAACGGCGTCCTCGTCGTCGATCGGGTCTTTGATCGCCGGGAAAACGTCGGTGTTCTCGGTGCTCTTGGTGGGCCGGATCCGGCGGTCGAACCGTCTGATGCCCCTAGGCATGGATCACCGTGCCGCGATGGACCGTTTGCCGGCAACGCGGCAGCGGGTCGGTCGGGCCCAGCCGCGGCAGCACCGGCACCCGCGATCGCGGGTCGGTCGACCATCGACGCACGGCATCAGTCGACACGCTCGGTTCGAACTCGCCGATGTCCCAGACGGCATACGACGCGGGAGCGCCCGGCACCAGGCTGCCTGCCAGTCCGTCCCCGGCGCCAGCCGCCCGCCATCCACCTCGAGTCACGGCGGCGAACGCGGCGCGCGCGGAGATCGAACTGCCGGGTGTGTGATGGTTGACGGCTGCCCGGATGGTCGCCCACGGATCAAGGCCCGTCACCGGGGCGTCGGATCCGAACGCGAGGGCCACGCCTTGGGATGCTAGCAGCGCAAATGGGTTGAGACGCTCGGCTCGATCGATACCGAGACGACGGGCATACATGCCGTCGCGGCCGCCCCAGAGCGCGTCGAAATTGGGCTGCATGCTGGCCATCACTCCCCACGCGCCCAGCTTGGCCGCCTGCACTGCGGTGACCATCTCCAGGTGTTCCAGACGGTGGCCGCAGCGGGCGACCGCGGGCACCCCGAGGTCATCGACCACCCGTTCCAGGGCGGCCACGACGCTGGCGACGGCGGCGTCGCCGATGACGTGGAATCCGGCTGTCGCACCGGCTTCGGTGCACGCCCGTAGGTGTGCCTCGACGGCCTCGGCGTCCAGATAGCAGTTCCCGCAGTGGTCGGCGTCGTGATACGGGCTGTGCAGCCAGGCGGTGCGCGATCCCAGCGCGCCGTCGACGAACAGGTCGCCGGCCAGTCCGGCCGCACCGGTCTCGTCGAGCAGCGCGCCGGCCTGTTCGGCGGTGGTGACCGCCTCACCCCAGTAGCCGATCACCTCGACGCCGTTGGCGTGGGCGCTCAGCGCGCGTAGCTCGTGCCAGTCGTCCAGGCCGCCGATCTGCGGACCGGCGCATTCGTGCACCGCGACGATCCCATTCGCGGCTGCGGCGCGCAGCGCGGCCAGTCGCGCTTCATCACGCTGGGTCCCGGTCAGCAGGCCTCGTGCCGCGGCGCGGACCCGGTGATGGGCTTCGGCGACCAGCGGCCGCTGCTCGTCGAATCCGGTCGCCGACGTCAATCCCTCAACACGCCGCCGCAGAGCGGTCGATGCCAGCGCCGAGTGCACGTCGACACGGGCCAGGTAGGCCGGCCGGTCGCCAAGCACCTTGTCCAGCTCGGCGGTGCTCGGCGCGGCGTTCTCCGGCCACGATGATTCGTCCCAGCCGTGGCCCCAGATCGGCTCGCCGGGGTGGGCCGCCGCGTACTCGGCGACCAGGCGCAGGCAGTGCGGCAGCGACGTCGCAGCGCGCAGGTCGAGGCCGGTGAGCGTCAGCCCGGTGGCCGTGAGGTGGATATGGCTGTCGACGAACGCCGGGGCGACGAAGCCGCCGGCCAGATCGACGACGTGGGCACCGGCGAACTGGTCGCGGCCGACGTCGTCGCTGCCCAGCCACGCCACGGCGCCGTCGCGCACCGCCATCGCGGTGGCTTCGGGATGGCTCGGGCTGTGCACCCTGCCATTGAGCAGCAGGGTGGTCGGGACGTCAGTCACGCCGATAGAACCTACGGGGTGGGGCAGGCGGCTATTCGGGCCGCAAGGGTGGCAGGGCCGGCGGATCAGATACCTCGGTGACGTCTACGACTTCACCGTCGATGTAGTCCGGTCGCGGCGGGCGGTCGTATGGGCGACGCACCCCGGCGACCGTGATCAGCGGGATGCGCCGACCCAGCCCGCGGACGGCCATCGCGCTGAGCAGCGGGCGGGCGGCGGCCCGGGTGGGCGGCAGCAACAGCAGCAACCCCGCGACACTGGTCAACAGGCCCGGCATCACCACGAGCAGTGTGCCGAACGCGACCGCCATGCTGTCGGCGGCCAGTGTCGAGCGACCGGCGTCCAAGCCCGACCGCAGCCGGTTGAGCTGCACCTTGAGCTGCGAACCCGCGAGGGCCAGTCCCCCGGCGAACGCCGCCAACAGCAACAGCAGGGTCCATCCGAGCCCGATCGACGACGCCAGCGCCACCACGACGGCCAGCTCGGCGACGACATAGAGCAGAAACAGTCGCGGCACCATGAGATGGCAACGTCGCAGACCGCCATGGGAGTTCCGCAGTGCGCCGGCGCACGGTTAGATGGCGACGTGACGACAATCGAGATCGACACCCCGACCGGCCCGATCGACGCGCTGCTCGACGTTCCCGACGGTCCGGGCCCCTGGCCCGGCGTGGTGATCATCCACGACGCGATCGGTTATGCACCGGACAAAGAGTCGATCAACAGCCATGTCGCTTCGGCCGGATATGTCGCGCTGACCCCGAACCTGTTCTCCCGGGGCGGCTGGGCGCGCTGCGTCACCAAGGTGATGCGCGACTGCTCACCAAGCAAGGGCGCGCGCTCGACGACGTGCTGGCCGCCCGCGACCACCTGAAAGCCCTGCCGGAGTGCACCGGCCGCGTCGGCATCGCCGGATTCTGCATGGGCGGCGAATTCGCACTGGTCATGTCGCCCAAGGGTTTTGATGCTTCAGCGCCGTTCTATGGCACACCGCTGCCCCGCGAACTGAGCGAAACGCTAGACGGCGCCTGCCCGATCGTCGCCAGCTTCGGTGCCCGCGACCCGATCGGCATCGGGGCGCCCAAGAAGTTGCAGCGGGTGCTCGACCACAAAGGCATCCCCAACGACGTCAAGGCATACAAGGCCGGACACAGCTTCGCCAACAAGCTGCCCGCGCAGCCACTGCTGCGGATCACCGGATTCGGCTACAACCAGGAAGCCACCGAAGACGCGTGGGCGCGTGTCTTTTCGTTCTTCGGCGAACACCTGCGCAGCGAGCCCGAATCACGCCGGGCGTACCTCGAGGCCGACGTTGTTCTTCATCCCGCCCCGCAGCTTGCTGAACACGTTGAAGACTTTCCCGACATGCCGTACTCGCGCCCGATCGCGTCGTAAACGAGGCCGGTCTGGACGCGTCCAGGATGGTCGCAGTCGCTTCGATGGCCTCGCTTTTCGGGTGCCCGCCCATGTCGCAGATCGCTAGGGTCACTCGCGGGGTGTTGCGAATTCGCTTGACCTTCCACGACTTCCCTTGGGTGATCATCAGCAGGCGGTCGCCGTCGTTGGCCGCCCAGATCGGGGTGGGCTTGGGGCGACCGTCCTTGGTGAACGTAGTCAGAAGGACGTACTGCGCTTTGGCGACATCTTGGAAGGTCGGTGGCATCGCGTCAGTCTAGGGCCTTCAGACGCCTAGGCTTTAACCCGAAACAAGAAGGAGCAGCCAACGATGAAACGTTCCTCTGTTGCCAACAAGGTGGTTGCCATCACTGGCGGTGCGCGCGGGATCGGCCTGGCTACCGCGATTGTTCTGGAGGATCTGGGCGCCAAGGTCGCGATCGGCGATATCGACCGATCGGCCGCCAAGGAGGTGAGCAACCAGTTGGGCCTCGATGTTGGCCGCCGACTGGATGTGACGGATCGACGATCCTTCACCGATTTTCTCGACGCCGTCGAAGCGCGGCTCGGGACTGTCGACGTATTGGTGAACAACGCGGGGGTCATCGCGGTCGGCAGCGCAGTCGACGAGGCCGATGCCGTCACGCAGCGGTTGCTCGACGTCAACATTTACGGCGTGATCCTCGGAACTAAGCTAGCGGCGCAGCGGATGCTGCCGCGCGGTCACGGTCACGTCATCAACATCGCGTCAGTGGCTAGCGTGCTGCCGGTCGAGGGCACCGCAACCTATTGCGCCACAAAGCATGCCGTGCTCGGCTACACCGACGCCGTTCGGATGGAAAACCGTGGCAGCGGTGTGCACTTCTCGGCGATTCTGCCGGTGTTGGTCAATACCGACATGATTGCCGGCGCCGGCCACGCGAGGGGCTTCAAGAATGTCGAACCGGAGGACGTCGCCCGGGCCGTCGCCGGAGTGATCGTGAAACCGAAACCGCGTGTGTTCGTTCCCCGTTCGATAGGCGCGACCGTGACGGGTCAGCGTTTGATGCCGCTGCGGGTAGCTGAGGCGTTGGGACGCGCCTTGGGGACTGGCCGCGTTTTCACCAGCGACGTCGAGCTCGACAAGCGCAAAGCCTATGCGCGGCGAGCTGGGACGTCCTGAGCCACACCGCCGACGTTCGCTGGCGCGAATCAGGTTGCCTGGCGGCAGGCTGACTGCCGCCCAGTTGGTAGCTCTGGCCCATACGTCAGCGGCGTTCGGTTCGGCGGCGCTTGAGCTGACTGGCCGCGGCAATCTAGAGATCCGCGGGATCACCAATGCCGAGGCGGTGGCTGCAGCGGTGGCAGAGGCGGGCCTGCTGCCGTCATCGACGCATGAGCGGGTCCGCAATATCGTCGCCTCGCCGCTGTCCGGCAGGGTGGGTGGTATCGCCGACGTGCGGCCGTGGGTCACGGATCTGGATGCCGGAATCCAGGCCGAGCCGGTGTTGGCACAGCTGCCGGACCGCTTCCTGTTCAGTGTCGACGACGGGCGCCACGACGTGTCCGGCCTGGGTGCCGACGTCGGTGTGCACGCCGTCGGAGACCACGCCGCCCTGGTGCTGGCCGGGCGTGACACCGGTGTCCGGCTGACCGCCCTCGAGGTGGTGGACACCGTGATTGCGGTTGCGGTGCGATTTGTCGACGTCCGCGGGAACGCCTTGCGGGTAAGCGAATTGGCACATCCTTCACAACTGTGGCCTGGTGTCGAGCTCGGTGATGTCTTTCGGAAGGTCAACCGCTCGCCGGTGGGCTGGATCGAGCAGGACGACGGCCGGGTGGCGCTGGGCGCCGCGGTGCCGCTGGGCGTGCTGTCGGCGCGGGTCGCGGAGTACCTGGCCGCGATCGAGGCGCCGCTGGTCGTCACACCGTGGCGCTCGATGCTCGTCTGCGACCTCGACGAAGTCGTCGCCGACACGGCGCTACGGGTGTTGGCGCCGATGGGACTGGTTTTCGACGCAAACTCGCCCAGGGCAGCCGTTGGCGGCGATCCCGGTGACCAGGATTTCTAGCGCCCCATCTTTTCTCTGCCGCCGGAGTCAGCGCTCAACGCGGCATCCGGCGCCAGACGAATTGCGGAAGCAGCCGGAAACCGAAGAACACCGGCCGCAGCGCCCAGGGAACCCACACCGTCCGTCGGCCCTTGGCCAGCGCTCGCGCCGTCGCCGCGGCCACCTGCTCCGGGCTGCTGGACAGCGGCGCCGGCGTCATGCCTTGCGTCATCCGACCGATCACAAACCCGGGCCGCACCAGCAAAAGGCGAACGCCGGTCCCGTGCAGCGCATCAGCCAGCCCGCTGGCGAACCCATCCAGGCCCGCCTTCGCCGAGCCGTACACATAGTTGGCGCGACGCACCCGGACGCCCGCCACCGAGGAGAACACCACCAACGCTCCCCTGCCGGCCTGCCGCATCGCCGCGGCCAGATGAGTGAGCAAGCTGACCTGCGCGACGTAGTCGGTGTGGACGACGGCCACCGCGTGCGCGGCATCGATCTCGGCGCGGCTCTGGTCGCCGAGAACGCCGAACGCCAGCACCGCGATGTCGATCCGACCGTGCTCGGCGATGACCGAATCGACCAGCGGGCCGTGCGATTCCACGTCGTCGGCATCGAATTCGACGCATGCCACCCGCGCCGCGCCGGCCGCCCGGATCGCCGCGATCTGTTCATCGAGTCGATCGGCATTGCGGGCCGCCAGCACGATCGACGCACCAGGCGCGAGCCGCACCGCGAGTTCGGTGCCGATTTCGCTGCGGCCGCCCAGAATCACAACAGTTGGTGCGCCCGTGTCATCCACGGCTGCAAGTATGTCCTGCGCTAGCGTGAGAGTTGATGGCGAACTCCACAGCCCGGTTGACCAACGACGCGCTGGCATTTCTGACCGAGCGCCATCTCGCGATGTTGACCACGCTGCGGGCCGACAATTCGCCGCACGTCGTGGCTGTCGGCTTCACCTTCGACCCGAAAACCCACATCGCCCGGGTGATCACCAGCGGTGGCTCGCAGAAGGCGGTCAACGCCGAACGCGGCCAGGTCGCCGTCCTCAGTCAGGTCGACGGGGCACGCTGGCTCTCATTGGAAGGTCGGGCGACGGTCAACGACGAGAACGATGCCGTGCGCGACGCGGAGCTTCGCTACGCACAGCGCTACCGCACGCCGCGGGTGAATCCGCGACGGGTGGTGATCGAGGTTCACGTCGAACGGGTGCTCGGGTCCTCGGATCTGTTGACCCGCAAGTCCGACTAGCGCGCCCGCTAGACGAGCGTGGCGCCGGGCGCCCGAATCACCAGCGGAACCGCCGGGAAATACGCCGCCAGCTCCGGCCGGGACTTGGCCAGCGCCGCCGTGCCGTAGCCGCGGTGCCGATAGTCCGGGTGGATCCAGATGCGGACGTGCACCTCATGACCGTCGAGCTCGCCGAACACCATCCCGACCTTGTCGTCACCGTCGACCGCGACGAACCAGGCCGCTTCTTCGGCGTCGAATCGCTCTTGCGCCGCACGGATTTCGTCCTCGATGCCACCGGCAGGGCCGCCCGACCCGTCACCCTTGGCTCCGATTTCCTCGGTGCGCGCAGCGAAAATATCGTAATCGGACTTTCCGGAGAACGGGCGCAGCGCCAACGAGTCACCGGAGCTGGCCGGCCGGTCCTTGAACGTGAAACTCAAGATGTTGTTCAGGTCCTCGAGCTCGGCGGCGATGATCTTGCGCGAGTCTTTGGTCAGCTGATCGAACGACATGCCGATCACCGCTTCAGCACCCAGCCGTGACGTGCCGAGCAACTCGACGATGCCATCGACCGCGGACGGTCTGTCGTTGGCATCCACGATCAGGTCCAGCACTTCGTGCCGTCGTTCCAGCGCGTTCATGAATGCGTTGGTGATTTCTCGGCGGGCCGCGGCGCGGTCGTGATCAGTCATCGTCTGAGCCTAATACTCACAGCGGTCGCAATGCTCGACGTGTCCCGGCTAGACCGGCACCACGATCAGTTCATGCGGACGGTGATTCATCGACTGGGCGCCGTCTTCGCCCACCACCACGATGTCTTCGATGCGGGCGCCCCATTGGCCCGGGAAGTAGATCCCCGGTTCGACCGAAAACGCCATGCCCGTCTGCAGCGGGAGATCGTTACCCGCGACGATGTACGGCTCCTCGTGCACCGAGAGTCCGATGCCGTGCCCGGTGCGGTGTACGAAATATTCGGCGAGGCCGGCTTCGGCCAGCACGTCGCGGGCGGCTGCGTCGACCTGCTCGGCGGTCACCCCTGGACGGACCGCCTCCACAGCCGCTTGTTGTGCGCGCTGAAGCACTGAATAATGCTGCGCCACTTCCGGACTCGGCTCACCGATGCTGTAGGTCCGCGTCGAGTCGGAGTTGTACCCGGGTGCGTAGGGCCCACCGATGTCGACGACAACGAGGTCGCCGACCTGGATCTCGCGATCGGAGTATTCGTGATGCGGGTCAGCGCCGTGCGGACCGGAGCCGACGATCACGAAGGCCACCTCCGTATGCCCTTCGGAGACAATGGCTTCGGCGATGTCGGCGGCGACGTCGGCCTCGGTTCGGCCGGGCAACAGAAAGTCAGGGACCCTGGCGTGCACCCGGTCGATGGCCGCGCCCGCCTTGCGCAGCGCGTCGACCTCGGCGGCGTCTTTGACCATCCGTAGCTCCCGCAACACGTCGGTGGCCAGCACCGGCAGCGTGCCGAGCACATCGGCCAGCGGCAAAAGGTGCAGCGCTGGCATCGAATCAGTGACAGCGGTGGCCGCCGGGGCGCCACCCACGGCGGCGGCGACCAGCTGGTACGGATCGTCACCGTCTACCCAATCCTGCACCGCGACTCCAAGATCGGCGATCGCGGATTGTTTCAGCGACGCCAACTCCAGTCGCGGTACCACGATCGTCGGGTCACCGGAGACCGGCAGCACCAACGCGGTGAGGCGCTCGAATGTCTGCGCGCGCGAGCCAATCAGATAACGCAGGTCGTATCCCGGCGTGATCACCAGCCCGGCCAGACCGGCCTTGGCGGTGGCGGCGGTGGCTGCCGCGACCCGGCGGCGGTACACCTCTGCGTCGAAGCGGTCAGAACCCATGAGCCCAAGGCTAGCCGGGGTACTGGCAGGATGACGGGCGTGTCCGCACCGCTGCTGCTGCTCGACGGCGCCAGCATGTGGTTTCGCTCCTTCTTCGGCGTCCCGTCCTCGATCACTTCCCCCGACGGTCGACCAGTCAACGCGGTTCGCGGCTTCCTGGACTCGGTGGCCACCGTGATCACCCGGCACAAACCCGGCCGACTGGTGGTGTGCCTGGATTTGGACTGGCGTCCGCAGTTCCGGGTCGAGCGCATCCCGTCGTACAAAGCGCATCGCGTCGAAGAGGAAAACCCAAGCGGGCAAATCGATGTCGAGGAAGTACCGGACGACCTGTCGCCGCAAGTCGAGATGATCGAAGAGATCCTCGACGCCTTTGGCATCTGCACCGGCGGTGCCGAGGGCTACGAAGCCGACGACGTGATCGGCGCCCTGGCCGCCCGCGAGCGACGCGACCCGGTGGTCGTCGTCAGCGGCGACCGCGACCTGCTGCAGGTAGTTCGCGACACGCCCGTCGCCGTCCGGGTCCTCTACCTCGGCCGCGGGCTGACCAATGCCACGCTGCTGGGGCCCGCCGAGGTTGCCGAGCGTTACGGCGTGCCCGCCGATCGGGCCGGCGAGGCCTACGCCGAGTTGGCGTTACTGCGCGGCGACCCGTCCGACGGGCTGCCCGGCGTACCAGGGATCGGCGAGAAGACCGCCGCGACGCTGCTGGCGCAGCACGGCTCGCTGGAGGCCATCCTGGCCGCCGTCGACAACCCGAAATCCTCACTGGCCAAAGGCACTAGGGCGAAGTTACGAGCGGCTGCCGACTACCTCGACGTGGCGGGACCCGTGGTAAGGGTCGCCGTCGATGCACCAGTCACGCTCTCGACGGCGACCGACGCACTGCCTCTGGTCGCTGCCGACCCGCCGCGGGTCGCCGAGCTCGCCACCCGGCTGGGTGTCGGCTCCTCGATCGGCCGGCTGCAGAAAGCGCTCGACGCGCTGCCCGGCTCGTGAACCGGCGCTACTTGGGCCGGCCCACCTCGTAGGTGCCTTTGTTGTCCTGGAACGTCACGGTCACCGACCGCTTGGTGCCGTCGATGCTGACGTCGCAGTCGAAGGTGGCACCCTTTTTGACGGTCGGATTCTGACCGTTGTTGCACTTGACGTCCTTGACGTTCTTCGCGCCGTAGCCGTTGGTGTCGTCGGTGAGGATCTGCTGCACGCCGGCCTGGGCTTTGCCGACGTCGAGCTTGGTGGTGACGAAGAATCCCGGCGCCCAGAAGCCCAGCACTAAAATCACCGCGACGATGGTCGCGGCGAGCAGACCGAGGACGGTTCCGATCGTCTTCTTCGAGCGCTTCGGGCCGGGGGTCGGCTGCCCGTACGGGGCGCCGTACTGGCCGTACTGACCGGGCTGCGGATACTGGCCGGCTGACCGTCTGACCCGCTGACCATATTGACCCGGCTGGCCCGGCTGGCCGTACTGCCCCGGCGGCTGGCCGTAAGGGGTGGCCTGGCCGGGGTATTGACCCGGCTGAGGGTAGGCCTGCGGATACGTCTGCGACGGCGGGTAGTAGGGGCTGGGCGGCTGCTGATACTGGCCGTACTCGGTGGGCGTGTACGCGGGTGCCTCCCAAGTCTGCTCGCCGCCCGAGGCCTGCCAGCCCTGGTCACCGCCCGGGTGCTGCTGCCACGGTGACCCCTGCTGGGTCGGATCCTCGCCGGATCTCTGACCTTCACCCTGAGGCGGCTGCCACGGCTGCGTCGGGTCGGTTCCGTGCGGTCCGCTCATCGTGTCTCGGTCCTCTCAGTGCTGGTGCAGTCCTCGCGTCCGGTCGCCGTAGGCAACCGTAACCCGGCTCAGCCTACCCGGCATCAACTGCCACGACGCCGCGCCGAATCGCGTCGATCGCGCGTTTTGCGGTCGCCCTCAGCTCCGGTTGCGGGGCGGCATTGCGGACTTGGTCGAGCAGGTCAAGCACCTGCCTACACCACCGGACGAAATCCCCGGGCGACAGCGCCGATCCGTTGCCCTCGGCGTCGGCGGCGGCAAGAGAGCTGACCAGGTCGCCGCTGCTGGCCCACCGGTGGATGGCCGCGACGAAGCCGTCGTCGGGTTCGCGGCTGAGCGCGATGCGGTGACGATGCTCATCGGCGCGCAATTGGCCCGAAAGACGCCGCGTCTGCGCCAACGCCTGCCGGAGTCGCGCCGTCGGGACTTGCTCGTTTCGCGGCGCCCCGGGCCCGTCTCCGCCGCGCGTTTCGTATAGGACTGCCGAGACCACCGCAGCCAACTCGGCTTCCTTGAGTCCGGCCCAGGCCTCGGTGCGCAGGCATTCGGCGACCAGAAGGTCGCTCTCGCTGTAGATCCGAGCCAACAGCCGGCCGTCCTCGGTCACCGCGGGACCGCCGTCGTCGAGTGCGATGAAGCCGCGCTCGGTGAGCAGTCCCACGATCCGGTCGAAGGTGCGGGCCAAGGAGTTGGTGGCGGCGGCGACTTTCTTCTGCAGTGCGCCGTTGTCGCGTTCGATGCGCAAATAGCGCTCCGCGACCCGCATCCGGGTCTCGCGATCTGATTCGCGGTGGGCCGGGTGACGACGCATCTTCTCCCGCAAGGACGCAAGTTCGGGATCGGTGTCGCGGCTTTCGTTGCGCTTGCCCCGGTTACCAGGCTCCGACAGGCCGGCAGCGGCCGAACGCAGCGCGGACGCCAGGTCGCGGCGGACCCGGGGTTGGCGGTGTTCGACGCGCTTGGGCAACGTCATCGATCCGACCGGGCTCGACTCACCGGAATAGTCCGATGAGGAAATCCTTCCGGCCCAGCGGTTTTCCGTGAGCACCAATGGCCGCGGGTCAGTGCTGTCACGGGCCGGCTCCAGCACGACGGCCAGCCCGCCACGCCGACCGTGCGTGATCGTGATGATGTCGCCGCGGCGCAGCGAGGACAGCGCGTCATTGACCGCTTGCCGGCGTTGCAGCCGTGATGCCCGGGCCTGCGCGCGCTCGAGCTGGCTGATCTGCTCGCGCAGCCGGGCATAGTCGAGGATCGGCGCACCGTTGCCGCCGAGTTCGGCAGCGACTTCTTCGAGCATCTGTTCGCCGCGCTCGACGCCGCGGACCAGGCTCACCACCGAACGGTCGGTCTGATACTGCGCGAAGGACTGCTCCAGCAGCCGGTGCGCCTGCTCGGTGCCCACCCGGTTCACCAGGTTGATCGTCATGTTGTAGGACGGCGCGAACGAGCTGCGCAGCGGGAAGGTACGGGTAGACGCCAGACCCGCGACCTGGGCCGGTTCGGTGGTTTCCTCCCCCGGCTGCCACAGCACCACGGCGTGACCCTCGACATCGATCCCCCGCCGGCCGGCCCGGCCGGTCAGCTGGGTGTACTCCCCGGGGGTGAGCGGGAGATGCTGCTCGCCGTTGTATTTCACCAGCCGCTCCAGCACCACGGTGCGGGCCGGCATGTTGATGCCCAATGCCAGTGTCTCGGTGGCGAAGACGGCCCGGATCAGCCCGGCGGTGAACAGCTCCTCGACGGTGTGCCGGAACACCGGCAACAGCCCGGCGTGATGAGCGGCGATGCCGCGCAGCAGCGCCTCGCGCCACTCGTAGTAGCCGAGCACGGCCAGATCGGAGTCCTCGAGATCGCCGCAGCGCTGGTCGATCACCTCGGCGATCTGCGCCCGCTCCTCCTCGGTGGTCAGCCGCAGCGACGACCGCAGACACTGCGTCACCGCGGCGTCGCAACCGACCCGGGAGAACACGAAGGTGATCGCCGGTAGCAGACCGTCCGCGTCGAGCATGCGGATCACGTCCGGCCGCGACGGCGGGCGGTAGAAACCCGACCGTTCCGAGCGCCCGGAACTACCTCTGCCGCCTCCGCGGCGCGGACCGCGCCAATCGGACAGCCGATCGGCCTCTCGGCGATGAGCGATGTGACGCAACAGGTTTGGGTCGACGATCGCGTGCCGCCGGTCTTGGGCGCCCGGCGCCCGATTAGCCTCGTAGTCGAACAGATCGAACAGTCGTTTGCCGACCAGCATGTGCTGCCACAGCGGGACCGGCCGATGGTCGTCGACGATCACCGAGGTGTCACCCCGCACGGTCTGGATCCAGCCGCCGAATTCTTCGGCGTTGCTCACCGTCGCCGACAGGCTGACCAGCCGTACGTCCGCGGGCAGGTGCAGGATCACCTCCTCCCACACCGCGCCACGCATCCGGTCGGCCAGGAAGTGCACCTCATCCATCACCACATACGAAAGCCCCCGCAGCGCAGGCGAATCCGCATACAGCATGTTGCGCAGCACTTCGGTGGTCATGACCACTACCGGGGCGTCGGCGTTCACCGAGACGTCACCGGTGAGCAGCCCGATCTGCTCTTTGCCGTAGCGAGCCACAAAGTCGTGGTGCTTCTGGTTGCTGAGCGCTTTGATCGGCGTGGTGTAGAAGCATTTGCCCCCGGAGGCCAACGCCAGGTGCACGGCGAATTCGCCGACGATGGTCTTGCCGGCTCCGGTCGGTGCGCACACCAGCACGCCGTGACCGCTCTGCAACGCCGCGCAGGCCCGTCGCTGAAAAGGGTCGAGCTCGAATTCCAATTCCGCAGCGAACCGGGCCAATTCACCCGCGGTGTCAGGTGATGTCGTCATGAGCTCCGGTGATGTTCGACGGCGCCCCGACCGCAGACGGCGAGTCGACTGGAGACGGCGCCTCGACCACCGAAGCCTCGTCGTCGTCCAGGGCCGTCAACGCTTCCCGCCTGGCTTTGCGTCTGTCGTGCACGCGGGCGATCTGGATGGCCAGCTCAAGCAACAGGGTCAGCGTCAGCCCCAACGCCGTCATCGAGAACGGATCGGAACCCGGCGTGAAAACCGCGGCGAACACGAACATCGCGAAGATCAAACCCCGCCGCCAGGACTTCAGTCGCGCGTAGGTCAAGAGGCCGACGAAGTTGAGCATCACGACCAGCAACGGGAATTCGAAGCTCACCCCGAACACCAGCAGCAGGTTGATCAGGAAACCGAAATAGCGGTCCCCCGACAGCGCCGTCACCTGCACGTCGCTGCCGACGGTCAGCAGGAATTGCAGCGCCTTGGAGACCACCACGTATGCCAGCACCGCACCGGCAACGAAGAGCAACGCCGCCGGCACGACGAACGCCACCGCGAACCGCTTCTCCTTCTGGTACAGACCCGGGGTGATGAACGCCCAGAGCTGGTACAGCCACATCGGGCAGGCCAACACAACCCCCGCCGTCAGTGCGACTTTCAGCCGCAGCATGAACTGGTCGAACGGTGCGGTGGCCAGCAAGCGGCACTGGCCGTTGGCGATGTCGGCCCTGGCGGAGGCCGGCAGCGCGCAATACGGGTGTCGCAGCCATTCGCCCAGGCTTTCCAGCCCGAACACCGGATGCGAATACCAGACGAAGCCGAACGCGGTGGTCACCGCGATGATCGCCAGGGAAATCAACAGCCGCGTCCGCAGCTCGGTGAGATGCGCGACGAGCGACATGGTCGCCTCGGGGTTGGTTCGGCCGCGACGAAGACGCGGATCGAGCCGTCTGAATAAACCGGTGGTGCGCACGGTGATAGGCGCTCGGGCGCCGTGGCGGCGGTGCCGGGCTAGGCCGAGCGACCGTCAGCCGCCGGCGGCTCCACCCGCTCGGAATGCACCGGTTGGGCGGGCGCGGCTTGGGTGGCGGACGTTTCCGGCTTGCTGTCGCTTTGCAGTTCACGAACCTCGGACTTGAAGATCCGCAGCG
Organism: uncultured Actinomycetota bacterium; assembly: GCA_963762535.1. Classification (GTDB taxonomy): domain Bacteria; phylum Actinomycetota; class Actinomycetes; order Mycobacteriales; family Mycobacteriaceae; genus Mycobacterium. Next base: position 153,647 of record CAVXKX010000009.1, on the reverse strand, counting down.
ATTTGCCCAATGAACGGGCCGCGTCGGGAAGCCGCTTGGCGCCGAACAGCACAATCACCAGGACCGCGATGATAGCCAGGTGCCACGGGCCAAGAGCGTTCACTTCTGTTTACCTCCACAGGTCCCCACGATGCTACCGCAGTCGCCGTCTCATCAGCCGGAGGTGACCGCGGCCTGGTACGCCTCCAGCGCGGCTGCGGCGGCCCGGGCCACCCGCGCCGCCAGTGAGTCCGGAGCCAGCACTCGTACCGCCGACCCCAGCCCCAGCACCTGACGGGCCATCCAGTCTTCCGACGCATAGGTCATCGCCGCTTCGCAGTAGCCGTCGGGCAGTTCCCGCAGCAGGCGCATCGGGTAGTACTCGAACATCCACGACGCCGCGGGCGACAGCCGCAGCGTCGCCGACGGTAACGCCGGGTCGGCGTCGAACAGCGACGTATCCGGCGGCGCCTGGATCGCCGGTTCCGGTGGCGCAGAAGGCTCGTCGAGCGCCGAGGCGTCGACGATGCGGTCGAACCGGAACAGCCGCACACCTTCGGCCTCCCGCGACCACGCTTCCAGGTAGCTCTGGCCACCGACCAGCACAATCCGAATCGGGTCGACGATCCGGGTGGACAGCGTGTCGTGCGAGGCGGCGTAGTAGTCGATGCTCAATGCACGGTTGTCGCGGACCGCGGACCGCACCGCCGCGGAGACCTGGCTCTCGACCGGCGCCGGCTCGTCGACCGCGGAGACGTCGTTGCCCGGCCCGGCCGCTCCCGCCGCCATCTCGATCTTGGCGATGGCGCTACGCGCCGCCTCCGGGTCGACCACGCCCGGGATGTCGGCGAGCGCGCGCAGCGCCACCAGCAGCCCAGTCGCCTCGGGTGAGGTGAGCTGCAGCGGGGTATCCATCCCGGCGGAGAACGTCACCTCGATGGTGTCGCCGGTGAATTCGAAGTCGATCAGATCGCCCGGGCCGTAGCCGGGCAGGCCGCACAGCCACAGCTGGTCGAGATCCTCCCCCAACTGCTTGACCGAGACACCGAGGTCAGAGGCGGCTTGAGCGCGGGTCACCCTTGGGTTGGCCTGGAAATACGGCACCATGTTCAGCAGCCGCACCAGCCGCGTCGAAACGGGTGTCACAACTCCCCCTCTGCATGGGCGCGCAACAACGCCAGCACCTCGTCACGCAGCGTGGCGGGTTCCAGCACTACGGCATCGGCGGCGTAACCGGCGATGTCACGCGTCAACCGGCCGGTGCTTCCGATGTCCACTTCGATGACGTCACCGTCGCGTCCGTTGAGCTGCCGGGAGCCCAGCGATGTTCCGGCGCGCCGCAGTGCGGTGGCCCGGCCCTCGGCGACCCAGACCTGAGCCCGCACGCCGGTGGGTGCGTCGCCGACGGCTTTGGCGACGATCTCGCGCAGATCGACGTCCTTGGGTCGGCAGACGGCCCCGGCGGAGCCGATCGGGGTCACCTCGGCGCCGATGCGCGACAGCCGGAACGTGCGGGTGGCGTCGCGGTCGCGGTCGTGCCCGACCAGATACCAGCGGCCTTTTTCGGTGATCACGCCCCACGGCTCGACGGTGCGCACGGTGTAGGGCTCGGTGCGTGACGGGCGATGCGGAAACTGCACCGCCTGCCCCGTGGCGACCGCCGCCAGCAACGCGTTCAGCACATCTTCCGACCCGCGCAGTCCGGCGCTGCCGGCCGGCGACGTGATGGCGACCGGTGCGTCCGGGTCGACGTCGACGCCGGCGGCCCGCAGCTTGAGCAGCGCGCCCTGCGTTGCGGTGATCAGCTCGGGCGACTCCCACAACTGGGTGGCCACGGCGACCGCGGCGGCCTCGTCGCCGGTCAGCTCTACGGCGGGCAGCGCGTATGCGTCGCGGTTGATCCGGTAGCCCTCCACCGGGTCGTAAGACGACACCCGGCCGGTCTCCAGCGGGATGCCCAAATCGCGCAGCTCGTTCTTGTCGCGCTCGAACATTCGCGAAAATGCTTCGTCGCTGGCGCTGTCGGCGTATCCGGCCACGCTGGAGCGGATCTTCTCCGCGGTGATGTAGCTGCGAGTGGATAGCAATGCGATGACGAGGTTCATCAATCGCTCGACTTTGGAAACCGCCACTCACACCACCCTAGTTGCCGGACTCTGCTCAGGACGTCACCCAGCGGGAGCGGCTACATGCTGGCGATCAACCTTTTGACCCGCTCGTCGACGGACCGGAACGGGTCTTTGCACAGCACTGTGCGTTGAGCCTGGTCGTTGAGCTTGAGGTGCACCCAGTCGACGGTGAAATCGCGTCCGGCGGCTTGGGCGGCGCTGATGAATTCGCCCCGCAGCCGTGCCCGCGTGGTCTGTGGCGGCTGGTCGACGGCGGCATCGATGTCTTCGTCGGTGGTGATGCGCGACGCCAGGCCCTTGCGCTGCAGCAGGTCGAAGACGCCGCGGCCACGCTTGATGTCGTGGTAGGCCAGGTCGAGCTGGGCGATCTTCGGGTCGGCGAGCTCCATGTCGTAGCGGTCCTGGTAGCGCTGGAACAGCTTGCGTTTGATCACCCAGTCGATCTCGGTGTCGACCTTCGCGAAGTCTTGACTTTCCACCGCGTCCAGTTGGCGACCCCATAAGTCGACGACCTGCTCGATCTGGGCGTTGGGCTCCCGGGTCTGCAGGTGTTCGACCGCGCGCGCGTAGTACTCCCGCTGGATGTCCAGTGCGCTGGCCTGACGCCCGCCGGCCAGCCGCACCGGCCGCCGGCCGGTGGTGTCGTGGCTGACCTCGCGGATGGCGCGGATCGGGTTGTCCAGAGAGAAGTCCCGGAACGCCACGCCGGCCTCGATCATCTCCAGGACCAGCGCCGCGGTGCCCACCTTGAGCATGGTGGTGGACTCGCACATGTTGGAATCGCCGACGATGACGTGCAGGCGCCGGTACTTCTCGGCGTCCGCGTGCGGCTCGTCGCGGGTGTTGATGATGGGACGGGACCGGGTCGTCGCACTGGAGACGCCCTCCCAGATGTGCTCGGCGCGCTGCGATAGGCAGAACGTGGCGGCTTTCGGGGTTTGCAGCACCTTGCCGGCGCCGCAGATGAGCTGGCGGGTGACCAGGAACGGCAGCAGCACGTCGGAGATCCGGGAGAATTCGCCGGCCCGCACGATCAGGTAGTTCTCGTGGCAGCCGTAGGAGTTGCCTGCTGAATCGGTGTTGTTCTTGAACAGGTAGATATCGCCGCCGATGCCCTCATCGGCCAGCCGCTGCTCGGCGTCGATCAGGAGGTCTTCGAGCACGCGTTCGCCCGCGCGGTCATGGGTGACCAGCTGCACCAGGCTGTCGCATTCAGCGGTGGCGTATTCGGGGTGGCTGCCCACATCGAGGTACAGCCGTGCCCCGTTGCGCAGGAAGACATTGGAGCTGCGGCCCCACGAGACGACCCGCCGGAACAGGTAGCGGGCCACTTCGTCAGGTGATAGGCGGCGATGGCCGTGGAAAGTGCAGGTGACACCGAATTCGGTTTCGATGCCCATGATTCTCCGCTGCACAATTTTGAGGGTACTTGGTGAAGGCGGGACTGGTGTGTAAGCCCCGCCGACGGGTCGGAGTCGGGCTTGGTCAGGCACCTCGCCGATTCCGGCTCTGACGCCTCACCAGCGCGAAAGCAATTGCGGTCGAGCGATATTCAGGACCTGGCCGGCTCGGGCGCCTCGCCGAACCGGCTCAGGGCGAGCGCTGCGATGACGGCGACCACGAACCCGGCTTCCACCATCCAGCCCAGGCCCGTGCGGGTGCGATCCCCCAGCCAGGCCACCCCGACCAGGGCCGGGCCGACCGTCTCGCCGACCACCATCCCGGCGACGGCCGTGGTCACCGATCCGCGACTCAAAGCGGAAGTGAGCAGCAGAAAACCAGCTGCCCCGCCGGCGACCAGGGCGTAGACGGCGGGATTGCGATAGAACGCGGCCTGGGTCAGGTCAATTGAATCGATCAGCCGGACGGCGATCTCGACGACTCCAAAGCCCGCACCGGCGCCGAACCCCAGCACGAGTGCGCGCGTCCGGTCGCTCAACCGCCCCGCGGCCGCGCCGGCGGCGAACACCACGGCGACGATCACCAGCAGCGCCCAGCCCAGCCCCGCCGGGCCGTGCCCGGTACCCTCTGGACCAGCGGCGACGCCGAGCATCGCCAGGCTTGCGCATACCACCGCCACCGCGGCCCATTCCATCGCCGACAACCGCGTCGACAACACCCACGCGGCCACGATCGCGGTGACGGCCAGCGACGCGGCGATCGCCGCAGCGACGACGTAAATCGGAACCAGCCGAAGCGCGGCGACTTGCAGCAGGAAGCCCAGGCCGTCCAGCGCAATGCCCACCAGGTAGCGCCATTGCCGCACCGCTCGCAGCAGCAGGGCCGCGTCGACGCCGGAATCGGTGGCACCGGAGTTCACCGAGCGGGTCGCCGCGGCTTGCAGCACCGTCGCCGTGCCGTAGCAGACCGAGCATCCCAGCGCGAGCAGCAAGCCGATCAGCATGGCACTGAACCTATTTCGACGATTCCTCCGCCGAGTCGTCCTTCGACTCGGAACCATTACGGTCAGGCAGCAGCCGTTCCAGTGCGGCACCGGTGATCCGACGGAACGCGCGGCGCGGCCGACTGGCGTCCAGGATGGCGACTTCCAGCGTCGAGACACTCAACGTGTCGTGGTCGCCGTTGCCGGCGCCCGCTTTCAACGCGTTGACGGCGATGTGGACCGCGTCGGAAAGATCGGCATTCTCGGCGAAGGAATCCTTGAGCGCGGTGACGATCGGCTCGATGGTTCCACCCATCACCACGAAGTGCGGCTCGTCGGCAATCGACCCGTCGTAGGTGATCCGGTACAGCTCAGGTGGTTTGGTCTCGCCGTAGTGCCCGACTTCGGCCACACACAATTCGACTTCGTACGGCTTGGCCTGCTCGGTGAAGATGGTGCCCAGGGTCTGGGCGTACACGTTGGCCAACTGCCGGCCGGTCACATCGCGGCGGTCGTAGGCATAGCCGCGGGTGTCGGCGAATTGAATCCCGCCGCGGCGCAGGTTGTCGAACTCGTTGAACTTTCCGGCCGCGGCGAAACCGACGCGGTCGTACAGCTCGCTGATCTTCTGCAGTGAACGCGAAGGGTTTTCGGCGACGAACAGCACACCGCCCGAGAAGGCGAGTGCCACTACGCTGCGGCCACGTGCGATGCCCTTGCGTGCGAGCTCGCTGCGCTCGCGCATCGCCTGCTCTGGCGAGATGAAGTAGGGAAAACTCATGAATCACTTCCCGCGCGATCGGCATCGGGTCCGAAAGTATCCGCGCGCGACCGCGTTTGGACGACCTCGCGGGCCAGCTCGGCGATGCGCTGTGCGCTCACGTTGATTGCGCCGTCGACCCCGATGCTGACCGCGGTCGGGAAGATCCCGCGGACCAGGTCCGGCCCGCCGGTGGCCGAATCGTCGTCGGCCGCGTCGTAAAGCGCTTCGATAGCAACCCGTAGCGCCGAGTCTGCGTCGGTCACTTGCGAATACAGCTTCTTGATCGATGACTTCGCAAAGATCGAGCCGGAGCCGACCGACTGGTAGCCCTCTTCTTCCAGGTTCCAGCCACCGGCAGCGTCGAAGGAGACGATGCGGCCCGCCTTCTCCGAATCCGGGTCGTCGATGTCGAATCCGGCGAGCAGCGGCAGCGCGACCAGGCCCTGCATCGCGGCAGCGAGGTTGCCGCGGACCATGATCGCCAGCCGGTTCACCTTGCCCGCGAAGGTGAGCGGCACACCTTCCAGCTTCTCGTAATGCTCGAGTTCGACGGCGTAAAGGCGGGCGAATTCGACCGCGATGGCCGCGGTTCCGGCGATGCCGGTCGCGGTGTAGTCGTCGGTGATGTAGACCTTCTGCACGTCGCGTCCGGCGATCATGTTGCCCTGCGTCGAGCGCCGGTCGCCGGCGATGAGGACCCCACCGGGGAATTTCATCGCGACGATCGTGGTGCCGTGCGGCAGCGCAGAGGTGGGCGTGATGGCCTCGGCACTAGTCATGCGAGCAGGCAACAGCTCCGGCGCCGCATGGCGCAAGTAATCGGTGAAGGAGGAAAGGCCGCCAGTGGCGATTCCGGGAAGTGCAGAGTTGCTGGCCGGGCGATTGTGGAAGGGCCAGGTCACTGGCCGCCCTTTTGGACGTATGCACGGACGAAGTCTTCGGCGTTCTCTTCCAGAACATCATCGATCTCGTCGAGCAGGTCGTCGGTTTCCTCGGTCAGCTTCTCGCGACGTTCCTGGCCCGCGGCCGTGCTGGCAGTGGGATCGTCGTCATCGCCGCCGCCACCACCGCGCTTGGTCTGCTCCTGGGCCATGCTGCCTCCTGCGTCATCATCGGCCGTGAGACACGTCCGTGTGTTTCTCCACCCTACCGGTGAATGGCGGCAATGCCCTGGCTTAAACCCTTATGTCCGCCATGTCCTGCCCGCTCAGGTGGTCAGGTGTTCCACCAGCTCCACCGCACTGTTTACCGAGTCCAGCAGCGCTCCGACGTGCGCTTTGCTGCCGCGCAGCGGCTCCAGCGTGGGGATGCGGACCAGGGAATCACCACCCAGATCGAAAATCACCGAGTCCCAGCTTGCCGCTGCGATGTCCGCCCCGAAGCGGCGCAGGCATTCCCCGCGGAAGTAGGCGCGGGTATCGGTCGGTGGGTTATCGACGGCGTCGAGGACCTGTTGCTCACTGACGAGTCGCTTCATCGAACCGCGGGCCACCAGCCGGTTGTACAAGCCCTTGTCCAGCCGGACATCGGAATACTGCAGATCGACCAGATGTAGTCGTGGTGCCGACCAGCCGAGGTTCTCCCGCTGCCGGAAACCTTCCAGCAGCCGCAGTTTGGCCGGCCAGTCCAGCAGCTCGGCACACTCCATCGGGTCGCGCTCCAGCAGATCGAGCACATGCGCCCAGGTCTCCACGACCTTCGCCGCACTCGGATCGGGGTCGCGACTGTCGACCAGCTTTGCCACCCGGTCCAGGTAAATCCGTTGCAGCGCAAGGGCGGTCAATTCACGGCCGTCGGCCAGTGCGACGGTTTCCCGCAGCGACGGGTCGCGGCTGACCGCGTGTACGGCGTGTACCGGCCGGGCCAGCGCCAGATCGCTGAGGTCGACGCCGTCCTCGATCAGGTCGAGGACCAGCGCCGTGGTCCCCAGCTTGAGGTAGGTCGACGTCTCGGAGAGGTTGGCGTCGCCGATGATGACGTGCAGCCGTCGGTAGCGGTCGGCGTCGGCGTGCGGCTCGTCGCGGGTGTTGATGATGCCGCGCTTCAGCGTGGTCTCCAGCCCGACCTCGACCTCGATGTAATCCGAGCGCTGCGAGAGCTGGAAGCCGGGCTCGTCGCCGGACGGCCCGATCCCTACTCGGCCGGAGCCGGTGACGACCTGGCGGGACACCAGGAACGGGGTCAGCCCGGCGATGACGGCGGAGAACGGCGTCTGCCGGCTCATCAGGTAGTTCTCGTGCGAACCGTAGGACGCACCCTTGCCGTCGACGTTGTTCTTGTACAGCTGCAGCTTGGCGGCGCCGGGAACGCTCGCGACATGCCGGGCCGCGGCCTCCATCACCCGCTCGCCGGCCTTGTCCCAGATCACCGCGTCCAGCGGGTCGGTGCACTCGGGCGCGGAGTACTCCGGGTGGGCATGGTCGACGTACAGCCGCGCGCCGTTGGTCAGGATCATGTTGGCGGCGCCGACCTCGTCGGCGTCGACCACCGGCGGCGGTCCGGCCGAGCGGCTGAGGTCGAAACCGCGGGCATCCCGCAGCGGCGATTCCACCTCGTAATCCCAGCGGGTGCGCTTGGCGCGCTGGATCCCGGCGGCGGCGGCATAGGCCAGCACCGCCTGCGTCGAAGTCAAGATCGGGTTGGCGGTCGGGTCCGACGGCGACGAGATGCCGTATTCGACCTCCGTTCCGATAATTCGTTGCATTCTCCAAGCCTAGGCGTGACGACGATGCGCCCCGCGCAGCGGGGCGAGACAGGAGTCGCGCAGCACGGCCGGGTGAACACCGCGAACACACCATTGACGCAGGTGACGGAAGTCGTTACCTTCACCCTGGTGTCTGCTGAACCCATCACCGGCTTGTCCGGAAAGCGCTACGGCGAAGTCCTTCTGGTGACGCCGGGCGAGGCGGGGCCGCAGGCCACCGTCTACAACAGCTACCCGCTCAACGACTGTCCCGCCGACTTGTGGTCGGCGCTCGACGCCAAGGCCATCGCGACCGAGAACGGCGCTGCCACAGCGTTACTCAACGGCCCGCGGTACTGGTTGATGAACGAGATCGAGAAGGTGAGCCAGGCGCCGCGGATCGTCAAGAACTTCGGCGGGATCGACATGCTGCTGCAGGCGCAGGTCTTGCTGTCGGCGATGAATCCGGCTCCCTACACCGCAAATCAAGTACACCGGCACACCGTGTTCACCTTCGACGCCGGCGAAGAGGTCTACGAATTGCAGGACCCCGCGCTTCGGCGTTGGGTGATGCAGACCTGGAGCCAGATCGTCGATCCGGATCTGTCGCGGGCCGACCTGCGCGGGCTCGGCGAGCGGCTCAACCTGCCCGATGGGTGGACGTATCAGGCCCGAACGCTGACCGACCCGTTGCGCATCGACACCACGACGCACGCCGCGCAGGTCCTCCAGGACGACCTGACCAACAGCTATTCGCTGCTGGCCGGCTGAGTCCTATCTTTCGCCGGCCAGCGCCGCGGCTACCCTTTTGGCGCCGGCCCGCGGCGCCCGGCTTCGCCGCGCTTGCGACCGCCGCTACAGGTACTGGCCGAGGTTGGACTCGGTGTCGATCGCCCGCGAGGCGCTCGAGCTCTTGCCGGTGACCAGCGTGCGGATGTAGACGATCCGCTCGCCCTTCTTGCCCGAAATCCGCGCCCAGTCATCGGGGTTGGTGGTGTTGGGCAGGTCCTCGTTCTCGGCGAACTCGTCGACGATCGAGTCCAGCAGATGCTGGATCCGTAGGCCCGGCTGACCGCTTTCCAGCACCGCCTTGATGGCGTTCTTCTTCGCGCGGTCGACGACGTTCTGAATCATCGCCCCCGAGTTGAAGTCCTTGAAGTACATGATCTCTTTGTCGCCGTTGGCGTAGGTGACTTCCAAGAACCGGTTGTCGTCGATCTCGGCGTACATCCGGTCGACGACCTTCTCGATCATCGCCTTGATGCACGCTCCACGGTCACCGCCGAATTCGGCGAGGTCATCGGCGTGCACCGGCAGCGTCTCGACGAGGTACTTCGAGAAGATGTCCTGTGCCGATTCGGCGTCCGGGCGCTCGATCTTGATCTTCACGTCCAGGCGGCCGGGCCGCAGAATCGCGGGGTCGATCATGTCCTCACGGTTGGAGGCGCCGATCACGATGACGTTCTCCAGGCCTTCGACACCATCGATCTCGCTGAGCAACTGCGGGACCACCGTGGTCTCCACGTCCGAGGAGACCCCGGTGCCGCGGGTGCGGAAGATCGAGTCCATCTCGTCGAAGAACACGATCACCGGCGTGCCCTCGGACGCCTTCTCGCGGGCCCGCTGGAAGATCAGCCGGATGTGACGCTCGGTCTCGCCGACGAACTTGTTCAGCAGCTCGGGACCCTTGATGTTGAGGAAGTAGGACTTCGCCTCCCGCGCGTCCTCACCGCGAACCTCGGCCATCTTCTTGGCCAGCGAGTTGGCAACGGCCTTGGCGATCAACGTCTTACCGCAACCGGGCGGACCGTAGAGCAGCACACCTTTGGGTGGGCGCAGCGCGTACTCGCGGTAGAGGTCCTTGTGCAGGAACGGCAACTCGACGGCGTCGCGGATCTGCTCAATCTGGCGACCCAGCCCGCCGATGTCGTCGTAGGTGACGTCGGGGACCTCTTCGAGCACCAGGTCCTCGACCTCGGCCTTGGGGATGCGCTCGAAGGCGTAGCCGGCCTTGGTGTCCACCAGCAGCGAGTCACCGGGACGCAGCCTGCGCGGCCGGGTGTCGTCGTTGAGCGCGTCGGGGTGGCCATCCGGCAGGTCCTCGGCCACCAAGGGCTCGGCCAGCCACACGATGCGCTCCTCGTCGGCGTGGCCGACCACCAGAGCGCGGTGACCATCGGCCAAGACCTCACGCAAACTTGAAATCTCGCCGACTGCTTCATACGTGCCGGCCTCGACGACAGTTAAAGCCTCATTGAGGCGAACCGTCTGTCCCTTGCGCAACGAGCTCACGTCGATGTTGGGCGAGCATGTCAGACGCATCTTGCGCCCAGAGGTGAACACGTCGAGGGTGTCGTCCTCGTGAGTGCCCAGCAGCACGCCGTAGCCGCTTGGCGGCTGGCCGAGCCGGTCGACCTCTTCGCGTAGCGCCAACAGCTGTTGGCGGGCTTCTTTGAGCGTCTCCATCAGCTTCGAATTACGCGACGCCAACGAGTCGATCCGCGCCTCTAGCTGGTGAACATCGCGAGGACTGTGTCCGGAGCCCTCCGACCCGACGGCATTGTCCAGTTGCTCACGCAGAACCGAGGCCTCGCGCCGAAGTTCTTCCAACTCGGCGGCATCCTCGGCGGAGAGGTCCGGTTCGCGGGGGCTACCGAACGGTTCACGCTCAAACTCACCCATATTGCGCTCCTTTCCCGCCCCGGGACGGTGGTGCGGTGGATACCTCAACGCTACCGGCGATTTCCGTTTCATGCGGGAACTCGAAATGGGGCACACTGGCATCAGAGTTAACATCATGTTTAGTCGGCTTTACCGAGAGGATCTCTGTGACCGTGAAATCCCTAGCCACAGGCATGGCGGCGCTGGCCGCGATCGGTGCGGCGGCCGCGGGTGTGACCTGTATTGCATCGGTCACCGCTGTGTCGCCTGACGTTCAGCCGGTCGTTTTCGGCGCGCCGTTGCCGCTGGACCCGGCGGCACCTGTCGGGGTGGACATGCCAACCGCCGATCAGCTGGCGACCGTACTCAACACGTTGCAGGACCCGAGCGTGCCGTTCGCCAGCAAGGGCTACCTCGTCGAGGGCGGGATCCCGGTTCCGGCCGGCCTTGCCGACCACGAGCTGCAGAAGGCCGCCGCCAAAGGCAGCCTGCCGCTGACGTTCAACATCACCAACATCACGCCCTCCGGTCCCGGTGCCGCGACGGCCACGATCACCGCGTCCGGCCCGCGGCTGGCCCCCACGCCGGAGTACCTCCGGTTCGTCGATCAGGGCGGCTGGAAGCTGTCGCATGACTCGGCAATGACGCTGATCTCGGCCGTGCGTTCGGGGCGCTGACGGCCACTGAATGCGCCGAGGGCTGACCGCAGTCTTGAGCATCGCCGCGATTGCGGCGGTGCTCGGGCTTCCGGGGTGTTCCAACAACGAGAACGACTCTGTGGCGCAGACCGCAGCGTCGTCGACATCGGCGTCGCTGAGCGCGTCGGCCGGCTCCGCAGGTCGCTCCGCTGCCGGCGCCCGGCGCGTTGTCAGGCGTGCTGTACCGGTTGGCTGACGCCGGGGTGCCGGGCCCGCAGAAGCTGAACCTGGTTGAGGGCGCCAGCCCGGAAAGTGCCGGTGTGTTGGATCAATTCGCCACCGCGCTGATCAACGGCGGCTACACGCCGGTGAAATTCGATGTGCGCGACGTCAACTGGTCCGACCGCGACCCCGCCGACGTGGTGGCCAACGTCGATGTCAGCTCATCGGATCCGCGCGGTCCCAGGTTCGCGTTTCCGATGGAATTCAAGCCGTACCAAGGTGGTTGGCAGCTCTCGGCGCGTACAGCCGACGTCCTGTTGGCATTCCGGAACGACACCGCCGAGCCGCCGACGACACCAGGTCGCTGACCGGGGTGTGGATCGGCTGGCTCGAGTTCGATCTGCTGCTCGGTGACGTGCGCTCGCTCAAGCAGAAGCGGTCGCTGGTTCGGCCCGTAATCGCCGAGCTGCAACGGAAATTCAATGTCTCGGTTGCCGAGACGGGATCGCATGATCTTCATCGGCGGGCCGGCATCGGCGTGGCGATGGCATCGCCCGATCGAGCGCATGCCGTCGATGTGCTCGACGCGGCCGAACGCCTGGTCGCCGCGCATCCGGAATTCGAATTGCTCTCGGCGCGACGGGGTCTGCGCCGCAGCGACGACTAGCCAGAACGTCGACTACGCCGGCTCGGTGGGGCGCTGCTTTCGGTGCAGCGGCGTCGGCGTGACGGCGCCCGGAGCGAGCTTGCGGGCGAACACCAGAAACGCGGTGTGCCCGCGCATGTTGTGTTGCGGCCGCACCGCCAACCCGACGACGTTCCAGCCGCGCTGCATCGTTTCCCACGCGCGCGGCTCGGTCCAGCACTGTTGCGCGCGCAACGCCTCCACCGCCTTGGACAGCTGAGTCACGGTCGCCACGTAGATCATCAGCACGCCGCCGGCGACCAGCGCCCGCGATACCCGGTCGACTACCTCCCATGGCGCGAGCATGTCCAGCACCGCCCGGTCGATCGAGCCGTCGGGCAGATCGGCGTCGACGACGTCGCTGACCACCAGCTGCCAGTTGTCGGGGACGCAGCCGAAGAACGTTTCCACGTTGCGGCGGGCGTGCTCGGCGTGATCGGCCCGCACGTCGTAGGAGATCACCTGCCCGCCGGGTCCGACCGCGCGCAGCAGCGAGCAGGTCAGTGCCCCTGACCCGGCGCCGGCCTCCAACACGCGTGCGCCCGGGAAGATGTCACCCTCGTGCACGATCTGGGCAGCGTCCTTCGGATAGACCACCTGCGCGCCGCGCGGCATCGAGAGCACGTAATCCACCAGCAGCGGGCGCAGCACCAGGAACTGGTCGCCGTTGGCCGACCTGACCACGCTGCCTTCCGGCTGCCCGATCACCGCGTCGTGCGCGATGGCGCCGCGGTGGGTGTGGAACTCGCTGCCGGGGCTGAGCAGCATCGTGTAGTGCCGGCCTTTGGCGTCGGTGAGCTGCACTCGATCACCGATGACGAACGGGCCGGTTGCAGACACAGCGGACAAGCCTGCCAGCAGACGCGCCGCAACAAGTCCGCGGGGTTGTCCGACCTGCCTTCTAGGCTGCGGCTATGAGTGGCCAATCGGATGAACCGGCCAGACGGCGCCCCGCTCTCTCGCCGTCGCGGGCCGCGGACTTCAAGCAGTGCCCGCTGCTCTACCGCTTCCGGGCCATCGACCGGCTTCCCGAACCGCCGTCGACCGCGCAGGTGCGCGGCTCGGTGGTGCACGCCGCGCTGGAACAGCTCTACGGCCTGCCAGCGGCGCAGCGCGGCCCGCAGACCGTCGATGCACTGGTCGGCCCGGCGTGGGAGCAGGTGCTCGCCGCCGACCCCGAGCTGGCAGAGCAGTTGGACGCCGAGCAGCAGACCCAGCTGCTCGGCGAGGCCCGCAAGCTGCTGTCCGGCTATTACCGCCTGGAAGATCCGACTCGGTTCGACCCCCAGAGCTGCGAGCAGCGCATCGAGGTCGAGCTCGCCGACGGCACCCTGCTGCGCGGGATCATCGACCGCATCGACGTCGCCCCCACCGGCGAGCTGCGGGTGGTCGATTACAAGACCGGCAAGGCTCCCCCGGAGGCACGAGCGCTCGCCGAGTTCAAAGCCATGTTCCAGATGAAGTTCTACGCGGTCGCGCTGTTGCGATCGCGAGGCGTGCTGCCGACGCGGCTGCGGCTGATCTACCTGTCCGACGGACAGCTGCTGGATTATTCTCCCGACGAAGCCGAGCTGCTGCGTTTCGAGAAGACGCTGACGGCGATCTGGCATGCCATCCAATCTGCCGGCGCCACAGGCGATTTCAGGCCGCGGCCGTCGCGGCTCTGCGATTGGTGCGCCCACCATTCGCACTGTCCGGTGTTTGGCGGCACCCCTCCGCCATACCCCGGCTGGCCGGACGCTCTTGACGAAGGCAACACCGACACGGTCCTGCAGCAGGGGGCCGAGCCGGCCGCCTGAACCTACTGCAGCGGCGACATCTCCTGCAGCATCGTGGGTATCAGCTCGCTCACTGTCGGGTGGATATGCACGGTACGGGCCAGCGTGGTGTACGGGGCATGAGCCGACATCACGTCCAGGATGCCGTGGATGGCTTCGTCTCCGCCCACACCGAGGATGGCCGCGCCGAGGATGTGATGGGTCTCGGCATCGACCACAACCTTCATGAAGCCTTGGGTCTCACCCTTTTCCACCGCACGGCCGACCCGGGTCATCGGTCGCTGCCCGATCAGCGCGGGGCGGCCGGACGCGCGCACCTGCTCGACGGTCATCCCGGCGCGTCCGAGAGGCGGGTCGATGTAGAGCGCGTAAGTGGTGATTCGGTCACTCACCCGCCGCGGGTCGTCGTCGAGCAAGTTGGCCGCCACGATCTCGAAATCGTTGTAGGAGGTGTGGGTGAACGCACCTCGGCCATTGCAGTCCCCCATCGCCCAGATGTGATCGACGCTGGTTCGCAGTTGGTCGTCGACGACGACGTACCCGCGGTCATCGGTGCGGACTCCAGCCCGCTCGAGGCCGAGGTCGTCGGTGTTGGGGCGCCGACCCACCGCCAGCAATAGGTGACTACCCGCCACCGGTACCGCACCGGCGCGTGGCGTCAATTCGAATCCGTTGTCACGCTTGGCGATCCGGATATCATCGGCGTCGACGACGATATCGATGCCCTCGTTGGTCAAGATCGCGCGAATGGCATCGGAGACATCCTCGTCTTCGCGGGACGCCAGCCGCGAACCCTTTTCCACCACGGTGACCCGCGCACCGAAGCGGCGGTACATCTGCGCGAATTCCAGCGCGATGTAACTGCCGCCGACGATGACGAGATGCTCGGGCACGGTGTCGAGTTCGAGGATCGACACGTTGGTGAGGTAGTCGACGTCGGCCAGTCCGGGAAGGTCCGGCACCACCGCTCGGCCACCGACGTTGAGGAAGATACGGTCAGCACGCAAGGTGTCGTCGCCGACCCGCAGCGTGTGCGGGTCTTCAAACCGGGCATGCCCCCGAACGACGGTGCAGCCGTCCATGCCGTCCAGCCAGTTCTCAACACCCGCGCGGTCGTCGAGAACGATTCCGTCCTTGCGCGCCTTGACTTTTGGCATGTCGACGCTGACCGGGCCGGTGTTGACACCGTAATCGGCGCCGCGGCGGGCCAGGTGCGCGGCGTGCGCGCTGGCCACCAGCGTCTTGGTCGGGATGCACCCGGTGTTCACGCAGGTGCCGCCGAACAGTTTGCGCTCCACCATCGCCACGGAGTGGCCGGCTGCGGTCAACCGTCCGACCAGCGGGGGCCCGGCCTGGCCGGCGCCCACCACTATCGCGTCGAAATGCTGTGTCACAGAGCGGCAGTGATCGCGGCAAGCGCGATTCCGCCACCTACCGCGACGACATCTTCAAGCAATGCGGCAGGCAGGTCGCGGCCAAACGACTTTGCCAGCCGGGCGCGTGCCTGGTAGCCGCCGAGGGTGCCCAGCACCGCGCCGACCACGCCGGCGCCGAGCGCGCTCCAGGTGACGGCCCACGCCGTGCCGATCACAGCCCCGGCGAAGCCACCCGCGATGATCCGTGCGATAAACGACGGCGGTGCCGTCCGGGGCGGTGTCTTGGGCTGTTGATCGAGAAAGAGTTCACCGACTGCAAGCACCGTGAACACGATGGCGGTGATCAGATTGCCGACCCAGGACGCCCAGGTGCCGTTCAGGTTGATCCAGTGCAATGTCGCGGCCCAGGAGACGACAGCCGGAGCGGTGAAGCTTCGCAAACCGGCGATCACTCCGATTCCGAGAGCAACTAGCAGAACGTAGAAATGCGTCATATGCGACATCCAACCGCTCCTCGGGGTTCGGCAAACAAACGCAGCACTAGCCGGACGCTAACACAGCCCAGCCGCCAATAGCAGCATGCAAGATCAGAACCGGAAGAACCGGACGTCTGATGCCAGTATCGCTTTCGCGCCGATCGCCGCGAGGTCGTCCATGATCGCGTTGACGCCGCGGCGTGGCACCAGCGCCCGCACTGCAACCCAATCCGGGTCGGCCAGTGGCGCGATTGTGGGTGACTCCAGTCCCGGCGTGATCGACGTGGCATCGTCGAGAACCGAACGCGGGCAGTCGTAATCCAGCATCAGGTACTGCTGACCGAACACCACGCCCTGCACCCGGGCGACCAGTTGGTCGCGCGCGGCGGCGTCCGGCCGGTCGGCGGCATTCGGATGGATCTGTTCGATGAGGACCGCCTCCGAATCGCACAGCGTCTCACCGAAGGCCACCAAGTCATGCAGGTTCAAGGTGCGACCCGAGCCCACCACGTCGGCGATCGCGTCGGCCACTCCGAGCTGGACCGAGATCTCCACCGCGCCGTCCAGCCGGATCACCGTCGCGTCAATACCGCGCGCCGCCAGATCTTGTCGCACGATGTTGGGGTATGCGGTGGCGATTCGGCGGCCGGCCAGATCCTCGATGGCCCAGTCGCTCCCGGCCGGCGCGGCGTACCGAAAAGTGGAGAACCCGAAGCCGAGTGCGAGTCGCTCGTGCACCGGCGCGCGGGACTCCAACGCCAAATCCCGTCCGGTGATACCGAAGTCGAGCTCACCGGAGCCGACGTAGATGGCGATGTCCTTGGGCCGCAGAAAGAAGAACTCGACGTGGTTGTGCGGGTCGATGACGGTCAGGTCTTTGGGGTCGGTGCGCCGCCGGTAGCCCGCCTCGGACAGGATCTCGACGGCCGACTCGCTCAGCGCTCCCTTGTTGGGCACCGCGACACGCAGATTGGACCCGTTGCGCTGGGGCGGCGTCATCACAGTTTCCGGTAGACGTCGTCGAGCGTGAGCCCGCGGGCGATCATCAGCACCTGAGCCCAGTACAGCAATTGGCTGATTTCTTCGGCGAGCGCCTCGTCGGATTCGTGCTCGGCGGCCAGCCACACTTCGCCGGCCTCTTCGAGGATCTTCTTGCCCAGCGCATGCACACCGCCGTCCAGCGCGGCGACGGTGCCGCTGCCGGGCGGACGGGTGCGGGCGCGTTCGCCGAGTTCGGCAAACAAATCCTCGAAGGTCTTCACGGCCAGCGATTGTTTCACGGGCTGCTCATCAAAGTCACGGCGGTTTCAGCTGACGGCGGGTGAGTCGCCGGCCGGGGACACCTCGTCGGGCATGTCCTCCAGCGACACCCCGTTGGTCTCGCGGACCCATCGCCAGACGAAAACCAGCGACAGCACCGCGCACAGCGCGTAGAAGCTGTAGGCCACGGCCAGCGTGTGCCGCAGCGCCGGGAAGGTCACGGCGATGGTCCAGTTGGCCATCCACTGCACGCCGGAGGCCAGGCCCAGCGCCGCCGACCGGATCCGGTTGGGGAACATCTCGCCCAGCAGCACCCACAGGATCGGCCCCCAGGACACGGCGAACGCGACCACGAACAAGTTCGGCAGCGACCAGCGCGATCACCCCGGCGGGTCCGTCTAATTGCGGCTGACCGTCGACGGTGGATGCTCCGGCGAACACCACAGTCATCGTCGCCAGCGTCACTGACATGCCGGCCGAGCCGGCCAGCAGTAGCGGTCTGCGGCCGAGCCGATCGATCAGTGCGATCGCCACCAGGGTGATCAGCACGTTGACCCCGGTGGTCGCCAGGGCAATGGTGAACGACGACTTCTCGCCGAATCCTACTGCCTGCCAAAGTAAATCAGAGTACGAGAAGATCACGTTGATGCCGACAAACTGCTGGAAGACGGCCAGCCCCAGCCCGACCCAGACGATGCCGTACAGCCCGCCCGTCGGCTTGCGCAGATCGCGCCACGACTGCGGCTTCTCCTGCTCCAAAGAGCTTGCGATGCGAGTGATCGTCACCTCCACATCGCCCGGGCCCAGCAGTTGCCTCAGCACTCGGCGGGCTTGGGAAATCTCTTGTCTGCCAACCAGATAACGCGGCGATTCGGAGATCGTGAAAAGCAATGCGAAGTACAGCAGCGCCAGAACCAGCTCGCCGAGATAAGTCCAGCGCCAGGCCGCCAGGTCCAGCCAGAGCGGCTTGCTCGCACCGCCCGCGATATGGAATGGCACCCAGGTCAACGCCATCGCTCCGAAAAGCCCGATGACGATGGCAAGCTGCTGCAGTGAGCCAAGCCGGCCGCGGAAGCGCGGGGGTGAGATTTCGGCGATGTAGGCCGGAGCCGCAACCGATGAGAAGCCGATCCCGATACCACCGATGAAGTGAAAGACGATGAACATCCAGATGCTGGTTGCCAACCCGGCACCGAGACCGCACACGAAAAACAATGCCGCCGAGAGTTTCATCATCGACAGGCGGCCCACCCGGTCGCCGATCCGGCCGGCCCACATCGCCCCAGCCGCCGCACCCAGAACCACAGAGGCCGCGGCGAAACCCAGCAGACCGTTGCCGATGTGAAAATCGGCCTGCAGCGCCTTGACTGCCCGGTTGGTGGTCGAGATGTCGTAGCCGAACAGGAATCCACCGATCGCGGCCACCGTCGCGAAGCGAACAGCGGAGCGGAACGCCGCGCGCGCGGCGCCCGGGTCCACAGGCAGATCTTCGTGCGGAGCCGGCAGCGGCTGCAAGGGCTCAGTCCTCCGGGTTGTAGCCGAGGTTGGGGGCCAGCCAGCGCTCGGCTTCCTGCAGGGTCCAGCCCTTGCGCTTCGCGTAGTCGGCGACCTGGTCCTGGGCGATCCGACCGACCACGAAGTACTGCGACTGCGGGTGCGAGAAGTACCAGCCGCTGACGGCGGCACCGGGCCACATCGCCATCGAGTCGGTCAGCTCGATGCCGGTCCGCTCCTGGACGTCCATCAACTTCCAGAGCGTCGCCTTCTCGGTGTGCTCCGGGCACGCCGGGTAGCCGGGGGCAGGGCGGATTCCCACGTACTTCTCACCGATCAGCGCCTCGTTGTCGAGCTTCTCGTCAGGCTGGAATCCCCAGAACTCCTTGCGAACCCGTTGGTGCAGCCGTTCGGCGAACGCCTCTGCCAGCCGGTCGGCGAGCGACTCCAGCAGGATCGCGTTGTAGTCGTCGTTGGCCGCCTTGAACTCGACGATCTTCTCCTGGCTGCCGAGCCCGGTGGTGACGGCGAAGGCGCCGACAAAGTCCGCCAGACCCCAGTTTCTTTGGGCGCGATGTAGTCGCCGAGGCTCCGGTTCGGGATGCCGGGGCGGTGCTCGCCCTGCTGGCGCAGGTTGTGCAACGTGGTCAGCACCTCGGTGCGGGTCTCGTCGGTGTAGACCTCGATGTCGTCGCCGACCGCGTTCGCCGGGAAGAACCCGATCACGCCGTTGGCAGTCAGCCACTTCTCCTTGATCAGGGTGTCGAGCATCTCCTGGGCGTCGTCGTACAGCTTGCGGGCCGTCTCGCCGGAGACCGGGTTGTTGAGGATGTCGGGGAACCTGCCCTTCATCTCCCACGCGTTGAAGAACGGCTGCCAGTCGATGTATTCGCGTAGCTCGGCGAGGTCGTAGTCAAGAAATTCTCGTACTCCGAGCACCCTGGGCCGGCACCGGCGGCGTGTAGGCGTCCCACTCGACCGGCGTCCGATTCGCGCGGGCCTTTTCCAGCGTCAGCATCGGCCGCTCGTTCTTCTGCGCGTGCCGTTCGCGCAGCGACGCGTAGTCCTTCTCGGTGGCCTCCAGCAGGGCCGGCCGCTGCTTGTCGTCGAGCAGCGCTGCCGCGACCGGTACCGAGCGGGACGCGTCCTTGACCCACACCACCGGACCGCTGCGACGCGGCGCCACCTTCACCGCGGTGTGGGCGCGTGAGGTGGTCGCGCCACCGATCAGCAGCGGGATCTCCAGGCCCTGACGTTCCATCTCGACGGCGAAGTTCACCATCTCATCCAGGGACGGGGTGATCAGGCCGGACAGCCCGATGATGTCGGCGCTGTGCTCCTTGGCCGCGTCCAGGATCTTCTGGGCCGGCACCATCACACCGAGGTCGATCACCTCGTAGTTGTTGCACTGCAGCACCACCCCGACGATGTTCTTGCCGATGTCATGCACATCGCCCTTCACCGTCGCCATGACGATCGTGCCGTTGGTGTCCTTGCCTGCAGCGGCCCCGGACTCTTCCTTCTCCGCCTCGATGTACGGCAGCAGGTACGCGACAGCCTTCTTCATCACCCGGGCCGACTTCACCACCTGGGGCAGGAACATCTTGCCCGCACCGAAGAGGTCACCGACGACGTTCATGCCGTCCATCAGCGGGCCCTCGATCACCTCGATCGGGCGACCGCCCGCGGCGGCGATCTCGGCCCGCAGTTCCTCGGTGTCGGCGTCGACGTGGGCGTCGATGCCTTTGACGAGGGCGTGCGTGATCCGCTCACGGACCGGCAGAGATCGCCACTCCGCTGCAACCGGGTCCTCGGTTTCCTCGGACTTGTTGAACCGTTCGGCGATCTCCAGCAGCCGTTCGGCCGCATCCTCGCGACGGTTCAGCACGACGTCCTCGATCCGGTCCCGCAACTCGGGGTCGATCGAGTCATAGGGAACCAGCGCGCCGGCGTTGACGATGCCCATATCCAGGCCGGCCTTGATGGCGTGGAACAGGAAGACCGCGTGGATCGCCTCGCGGACGGGGTTGTTGCCCCGGAACGAGAACGACACGTTCGAGATGCCGCCGGAGATGTGCACCCCGGGAAGGTTCTCCTTGATCCAGGCGCAGGCCTCGATGAAGTCGATCCCGTAGGTTGCGTGCTCCTCGATGCCGGTCGCCAGCGCGAAGCAGTTCGGGTCGAAGATGATGTCCTCGGCCGGGAAGCCGACCTCTTCGGTCAGGATCCGGTAGGCGCGCCCGCAGATCTCCTTGCGGCGCTCCAGGTTATCGGCCTGACCCTGCTCGTCGAAGGCCATCACGACGACCGCGGCGCCGTACTTGCGGCACAGCCGTGCTTCGCGGATGAACTTCTCCTCGCCCTCCTTCATGGAGATCGAGTTGACGATCGGCTTGCCCTGCACGTTCTTCAGGCCCGCCTCGATGACCTCCCACTTGGAGGAGTCGATCATCACCGGAACCCGGCTGATGTCCGGCTCGGCCGCGATCAGCTTGGTGAACCGGTCCATCGCGGCGACGCCGTCGATCATGCCCTCGTCCATGTTGATGTCGATGACTTGGGCACCGACCTCGACCTGCTGCAGGGCGACCGACAGGGCGGTGTCGTAGTCCTCGGCCTTGATCAGGTTGCGGAAGCGGGCGGAGCCGGTGATGTTGGTGCGCTCACCGATGTTCACGAACAGGGAGTCGTCGGTGATGTTGAGCGGCTCCAGGCCGGACAGCCGGGTGGCCACCGGGATCTGCGGCAGCTCACGCGGCGATTTGTCGTCGACGACCTTGGCGATCTCGGCGATGTGCGGCGGCGCCGTTCCACAGCAGCCGCCGACCAGGTTGACCAGGCCGGCCTCGGCGAACTCGGCGATGTAGCCGGCCTGACGCTCCGGGGACTCGTCGTACTCGCCGAAGGCGTTGGGCAGCCCGGCATTCGGGTAGCAGGAGACGAAGGTGTCCGCGATGCGCGCCACCTCGGCGATGTAGGGCCTCATCTCGGGCGCGCCCAGCGCGCAGTTGAGGCCGACCGCGAGCGGCCTCGCGTGCCTGATCGCGTTCCAGAACGCTTCGGTGACTTGCCCGGACAACGTCCGGCCGGACGCATCGGTGATGGTGCCGGAGATGATCAGCGGCCAGCGGCGGCCGCGCTCCTCGAACAGCGTCTCGACGGCGAACACCGCCGCCTTGGCGTTCAGCGAGTCGAAGATCGTCTCGACGATGAGGAGGTCGGCACCACCGTCGACCAGGCCGTTGGCGGCTTCGAGGTACGCGGCGACCAGCTGGTCGTAGGAGACGTTGCGGGCTCCGGGATCGTTGACGTCCGGCGAGATCGACGCGGTCCGTGTGGTGGGCCCGATGGCGCCGGCGACGTAGCGGGGCTTGTCCGGGGTGCTGAACTCGTCGGCTGCCTTGCGGGCCAGGGCGGCGCCGGCGTAGTTCAACTCGTAGCTCAGATCCTGCATGCCGTAGTCGGACAGCGAGATCGCGTTCGCGTTGAACGTGTTGGTCTCGAGGATGTCGGCGCCGGCCTCGAGGTACTCGCGGTGGATGCCCTCGATGATCTGCGGCTGCGTCAGCGTGAGCAGGTCGTTGTTGCCTTGAAGAGCGGTCGGCCACTCGGTGAACCGATCGCCGCGGTAGCCGGCCTCGTCCGGCCGGTCCCGCTGGATCGCCGTGCCCATCGCGCCGTCGATCACCATGATGCGTTGGCGCAGGGCTGCCGTCAGTTCGTCGGTGCAGTCGCGGCGAATGTTCGGCGCAAAGGTGTTCGCGTCAGCGCTCACGAAAAGTCCTTCCGTAACGGAAGGCGTCCTTGACTCTGCCGAGCGTGGCGGATACCGGCGGGAACCGGAGAACCGTTGCAACGCCTCTCGACCGGAGAAAGTCTACGTCGTCGCCCGACGTCTGGACGCCCAGCTCGACCCGACCCGCTTGGCGGTCGCGGCGCCCTGGAGCGCCTGCTCGCGGATCTTGTCGGCCCTGTCGTAGTTACCCAGTTTAACCAGATTGCACCGAAACGTATTTCGTCTCGACCCCGTCGAACGATGGAAATCGGCCGCCGCTCTGCGCGCCGCGACCTCGATCACGCCGTACCCTGATTGCGTGACCTCGCCGGATGTCAGCGCCTCGTTCCCCGAACTGCACAACACGATCGTGGTGGCAGCGTTCGAGGGCTGGAATGACGCCGGCGACGCGGCCAGCGATGCGCTCGAGCACTTGGACGCCATCTGGGAAGCCGATCCGATCGTCGAGATCGACGACGAGGCCTATTACGACTATCAGGTGAACCGTCCGGTCATCCGGCAGGTCGACGGCGTCACACGGGAATTGGTGTGGCCGTCGATGCGGATCTCGCACTGCCGCCCACCGGGCGCCGACCGCGACATCGTGCTGATGCACGGCGTCGAGCCGAACATGCGGTGGCGCACCTTCTGCGCCGAGCTGCTGGCGGTCGCCGACAAGCTCAACGTCGACACCGTGGTGATCCTGGGCGCTCTGCTGGCCGACTCGCCCCACACCCGGCCGGTGCCGGTGTCCGGGGCGGCCTACTCGCCGGAGTCGGCACGGCGTTTCGGGCTGCAGGAAACCCGCTACGAGGGACCGACCGGCATCGCCGGGGTGTTCCAGGACGCGTGCGTCGCGGCCGGGATACCGGCCGTCACGTTCTGGGCGGCGGTGCCGCACTACGTGTCACAGCCGCCCAGCCCCAAAGCGACGGTGGCGCTGCTGCGCCGGGTCGAGGAAGTCCTCGACATCGAGGTCCCGCTGGCCGACCTGCCCGCGCAGGCCGAGGAGTGGGAGCTGGCGGTCACCGAGATGACCACCGACGACGACGAGATCGCCGAGTACGTGCAGTCGCTGGAACAGCGGGGCGACGCCGAAGTCGACATGACCGAGGCGCTGGGCAAGATCGACGGCGACGCGCTGGCGGCCGAGTTCGAGCGCTACCTGCGCCGGCGCCGACCGGGTTTCGGTCGCTAGGCGCCCTGGGGCTTGTCCAGCACCTGGTTGTAGGCGCTGGTGGATCGGCCCAATGCCCGGACTTCCTCGTCCATCCGGGGCAACAGTTCCGCCGCCGTTTTCGACACGGCGTTCTCGCCGGCCGGCGTCGACAACAACGGTTTGAGCCAGCGGAACCAGCCCACCCAGCCCGGGCAGTAGACCCGGCGCTTGCGGTGCTCGATGCCCTTGACGAACGCGGCCGCGCAGTCGTCCACCGACGTGGTTTTGTTCAGCGGCCAGGGCAGCTTGGACAGCAGTTCGGTGAAGGACGGCAGGTCGGCCTTGGTGTCGCGGACCAGCGCCGTGTCGATCCAGGACATGTGCGCCGAGCCGACCGTGACGCCGTGGCCGGCGACCTCCAAACGCAATGCGTTGGCCAGGTGTTCGACGCCGGCCTTGGAGGCGTCGTACGGGCTCATGCCGGGCGCGGCCGCGAACGCCGCCAACGAGGAGACGATCAGCACGTAGCCCTTGCGCCCGATCACCGCGGGCAGGGTGGCGCGCACGGTGTGGAAGACGCCGACCAGGTTGATGTCGATGACCCGCTGGAACGCCAGCGGATCGACCTGCAGCACCGATCCGTAGCTGGCGATGCCGGCGTTGGCCAGCACCGCGTCGATGCCACCGAATTTCGCGACGGCCTGCTCGGCGGCGGAATTCATCGCGGCCAGGTCGCGAACATCGGCGACCACGGTGAGGACCCGCTCGTCGCCGCCGAGTTCACCAGAGATCGCCGCCAGCGCGGCGGCATCCACGTCGGTCAGCACCAGCTTGGCGCCCTTGGCGTGCAGGCGACGGGCCACCTCGGCACCGATGCCGTGGGCACCGCCGGTGATGAATACGACTTGGGAATCAACTGACGTCATGGCCGCAACCTACCTGTTACTGCCGCACCGAGGACAGTTCCACTCCCAGTAGCGCATCCACCAGCGCGGCCACCGTCCGCGGCGCCTGCGCGTCGTGACCGCCGTATTCCAGTGCGTCGGTCGTCCAACCATCCAGCGCGGCAAGCGCTTTGGGCGTGTCAAGGTCGTCGGCCAGATACTGGCGGACCCGGGCGATCACATCGGCGGCGTCAGGTCCGGCGGCCAAGGCGGTCGCGGCGCGCCACCGCGCCAGCCGGGCGTGGGCCTCGTCGAGCACCTGCGGCGTCCACTCGCGATCGGCCCGATAGTGCCCGGCCAGCAGCCCCAATCGGATGGCGGCGGGCTCGACACCCTCGGCGCGTAACCCAGACACCAGGACCAGGTTGCCGCGGCTCTTGGACATCTTGTGGCCGTCCCAGCCGATCATGCCGGCGTGCACGTAATGCCCGGCGAATCGGCGTTCGCCGCTGACGGATTCGGCATGCGCGGCGGTGAACTCGTGATGCGGGAAGATCAGGTCGCTGCCGCCGCCCTGGATGTCCAGACCGCTGCCGATGCGGCTGAGCGCGATCGCCGCGCATTCGACGTGCCAGCCCGGGCGGCCGGCGCCGAAGGGTGCGTGCCAGCTCGGCTCGCCGGGGCGCGTGGCGCGCCACAACAACGCGTCGAGCTGATCGGTCTTGCCCGCCCGGTCCGGGTCGCCGCCCCGCTCGGCGAACAGCGCCAGCATGGTGTCGCGGTCGTAGCCGGATTCATAGCCGAACTGCAGGGTGGCGTCGGCGCGAAAGTAGACGTCGGGGAATTCGGCGTCCTCGACGATGTAGGCGGCCCCGGAGGCCAGCATCTTCTCCACCAGCTCGACCACCTCGGCCACCGCGTCGGTTGCCGCGACGTATTCGCGGGGCGGCAGCACCCGCAGCGCGGTCATGTCCTCCCGATACAGCGCGACCTCGCGGGCGGCGAGGTCGCGCCAGTCGATGCCGTCGCGGTGGGCCCGCTCGAAGAGCGGATCGTCGACGTCGGTGATGTTCTGCACGTAGTGCACATCGTGGCCGAGGTCGCGCCAGATCCGGTGGATCAGGTCGAACGCCAGGTAGGTGGCGGCATGGCCGAGGTGGGTTGCGTCATAGGGCGTGATGCCGCAGACGTACATGGTGGCCGTCGGCCCGGCTGTTACCGGACGCACCTGGCGATCGGAGCTGTCGTACAGCCGCAACTCCGGGCCGCGTCCCGGCAGCGCAGGTAAGGGTGCCGAGGGCCAGGACTGCATGCCCTCGACTCTAAAGTGTCGCTAGCTCGCCAACCGGATCGCGCCCAGCAGCAGATCGGCGAGTTCGGTGCGACACATCAGGAAGTCGGGCAGATACGGGTCGGGGCGGTTGTAGACCATCTCGGAACCGTCCAGCCGCGAGGCGTGCATGCCGGCCGCCAGAATCACGCCCGCAGGTGCCGCCGAGTCCCATTCCCACTGACCGCCGGCATGGATGTAGGCGTCGGCGTCGCCGCGAACCACCGACATCGCCTTGGCTCCGGCCGAGCCGATCCGGACGAATTCCACGTCGAGCTGACGGGCCAGGTAATACAGCACGGCCGGCGGACGGTTGGAGCTGGCGGTGATCCGGATCGGGCCGGAAAGCTCTGTGGTGGGCGCAGTTACGGTGTCGCTGCGGTACAGCTCCCCCATCGCGGGCAGGGCGACCGCGGCGTCGGTGATCGACCCGTTCGGGCCACCGTGGCGCTGCCACAGCGCGACGTGCACGGCCCAGTCGTCGCGGCCCTCCCAGGAGAATTCGCGGGTCCCGTCCAGCGGATCGACAATCCAGACCCGGTCGGACCGCAACCGGTTCAGGTCGTCGTAGGCCTCTTCGCTGAGCACCGCGTCGCCCGGACGCTCGGCGTGCAGTCGCTTGAGCAGCAGGGCGTTGGCCTGGCTGTCGCCCTCGTCTCCGAGCAGCCACGGGTGGCCGAAACCCACCCGGTCGCGCACGGCCAGCAAAAGCTTTCCCGCCTCTTCGGCAAGGTCAGCGGCCAGCGCAGCGTCGCTGATCGGCTCAGGGGTCACGGGTCCAGTATCACCGACGGGTCTGCGCGCTTCGTCACGATCCAGTTGTTGGTGAACCGCTGAACTGCGCTGATCTCATCGCCGAGCCGGCTGACGATGAAGTTCTCCACCTGGCCGCCCACCAGCGGGACATCCACTTGCACGGTGGTGCTGAAGTCCAGCCGCGCGCCACCGGCCTGCGGCGTCAGCTTCACCGTGCCTGTCGCCGACACCGGTGCGCCGGGAACCGACACCTCGATCCGGCCGCAGGCATGGCCGCCGGAGGCCGGGTGCCAGGCTTTCGGTGCGTGCCATTTCCAGATCGCCGGGCGCCAGCGCGGCGACCACTTTCGGCAACCGATTCGACAACAGGCTGACCGTGAGAGCGGCGGTCACGCTACCGGCGGGATCGACGGTCAGGCCGTTCAGCGTTGCGGTGCCGCCGTCGAAGGCGGCCAGCCGCGCCCGCCAGTAGTCCTCGTCGGCGAACGCCGCCAATATCTCGTCGACGGCGACAGGGGCGCGCAGCGACAACGCAAACGAGCGGGGCATCACCGAAAGCTTACGGGCCGCGCTGAATTGGCAGTCGCGGCTAGAACGCGGGCCAGGGAATCGGACGGTGGCGATCCGGGCTCGGCATCACCGGATGAGCCAGCAACACGCGGGCCCGCAGCCGTAACGCGTCGATCTCCGCGCTGGTGATGTGCTCGGCCAGCGCGTCGCCGAGCGAGTCGCCCAGCCCGTCGACCAGACACGACACCTTCTGCAATGTGTTGTCGTCGACTTTCTTGCCGGCCCATCCCCACAACACCGTGCGGAGCTTGTCCTCGACGTGCAGGCACACGCCGTGGTCGACGCCGTACACGTCGCCGTCGACGCCGCGCAGTATGTGACCGCCCTTGCGGTCGGCGTTGTTGACCAGCACGTCGAACACCGCCATCCGCCATAGCCGGACGTCGTCGGCATGGACCAGCTCGACCGGGTCGCCGGCGTAGTCGTAGGCCCGCAGCACCGCAAGATAGCCGCGCGGACAGCGATCGGCCGGCACCAGGTCGACCAAATCGAGCTCCGGCCCGGGCTTCGACTGCAGTGTGTCACCGGGCTGGTCCACCCACAGTTGCAGCATCCCCGGGCCTGCGGGCCCGTGTCGAATGATGGTGTAGGGCACTATGTTCCAGCCCAGATGCGCCGATACCAGGTAGGCGCCGAGTTCCCGGCCGGCCAGTGTGCCGTCGGGAAAGTCCCACAGCGGCTGCTCCCCGGCCACCGGCTTGTAGACGCAGTGCACGGTGTCCTCGTCCAGCGTCGCCTCGCACAGGAAGGTGGCGTTGCTTGCCGAGCGAATGCGTCCCAGCACCGTCAGCTCGCCGCTGCGCAGGACCTCGCCATCGTCACGCTTCTGCGTCATCGTCCGGCCCGAGCAGCGCGCTGCGCCGGTAGCCGTTGGTGCGTGCACAGATGTGCCCGTCGGAATCCAGCGGCTCGTCGCACAAGGGGCACGGCGGGCGGCCGGCGGAGATCACGGCGTTGGACCGGGTGGCGAACTCGCGAGCGGACTCCGGGGTGAGGAACACCCGCACCGCGTCGGGGCCTTCGTCGGTGTCGTCGAGCACCACCGACGCGTCGAATTCGGTGTCGCTGACGGCCAGCAGTTCGACGACCACGGTCTGCGCCTCGGAATCCCAGCCCAAACCCATGGTCCCCACCCGAAATTCCGCGTCGACGGGTGTGACCAGCGGGCTGAGATCTTCCACTTTGTCGGTCTCGGGCGGAACGGGGGTACCGAACCGCCGGTTGACCTCGACCAGCAGCGCATCGATGCGTTCGGCGAGCACCGCCACTTGCTGCTTTTCCAGCACCACCGACACCACCCGCGCGTCGTGCACGGCTTGCAGGTAGAAGGTGCGGTTTCCGGGCTGCCCAACGGTCCCGGCGACGAATCGGTCGGGTGAGCGGAAGACGTGGATCGCGCGAGCCATGGCTCTTCCAAAATACCGGCAGTTGCAGCGGAGTCGTAATTTCAGCCTTCGGGCGACAACTCAGTCCGTCGAGCCGCCAACCACCGCGTCGTCGGGTGGTGTGTCGCCCTCAGCAGCCGGCGGCGGCGTCAAGGCAGACGTCAAGCTCGCACCGGTGTGGTTGGAGTGCAGCACGAACGGGCGGAGCCGGGTGTAACGGATCACACTCACCGATGCCGGGTCGGCGGAAACCCGCTGGAAGCCGTCCAGATGCAGGCCGAGCGCGTCGGCGACGACCGCCTTGATGACATCGCCGTGAGTGCAAGCCAGCCACAGCGCGTCCCCGCCGTGCTGCTCGCCGAGGCGCGCGTCGTGCTCGCGCACCGCGGTGACGGCCCGAGTCTGCACCTCGGCCAACCCTTCGCCGCCGGGGAACACCGCCGCGCTGGGGTGCGCCTGGACCACCGCCCACAGCGGCTCCTTGAACAGCTCGCCGAGGTTGCGGCCGGTCCATTCGCCATAGTCGACCTCGGCGAGCCGGTCGTCGACCGCCACCTCGACACCGAGTGCGGCTGCCAGTGGCTCGACGGTCTGCCGGCACCTCAGCAACGGCGACGTCACTACCGCGCGGATCGGCAGCTCACCGAGCCGTTCGACCAGTCCGGCGGCCTGTTCACGGCCCTTGTCGTCGAGCTCGACGCCCTCGGAGCGGCCGGCCAGCACGTGCGCGGTGTTGGACGTGGACCGTCCGTGCCGCAGCAGGATCACCGTCATGTCGCGCTCACCACGCCGGTGGCCAGCAGGATCAGGACGGCGGCGCCGGCCACCACCCGGTAGCCGACGAACCAATACATGTTGTGGCGCACCAGAAAACGCAGGAACCACGCCACCGCGGCCAAGCCGACGACGAATGCGATCGCCGTCGCCACCAGCAGCTGCGGACCCGTCGCGCTCATGCCCTCCAGCACGGGATGGAACGCATCCGGCAGCGAGAACAACCCGGATGCGAACACCGCCGGAATCGCCAGCAGGAATCCGAAGCGGGCGGACAGTTCGCGTTGCTGACCCAAAAACAGGCCGGCGCTGATCGTCGCCCCGGACCGGGAGACGCCGGGCACCAGCGCCAAGGTTTGGGCGATGCCGACGACGACGGCGTCGCGCCAGGTCAGTTGCTCGACATCGCGGCTCTGCTTCCCGACCCGTTCGGCCAGGGCGATCACCGCGGAGAACACCACCAGCGCTGTCGCGATCACCCACAGGTTGCGCACCCCGGAGCGGATCTGGTCCTTGAAGAGCAGACCCAATACGCAGATCGGGATCGTGCCGATGATCACGTACCAGCCCAGCCGGTAATCGGCGTTGCGATGCTGCGGCCCGCAGACCGCGAAGACCGCTGAACCACGCGCCCAGGATCCGAACGATGTCGCGAGCGAAGTACACCAAAACCGCTGCCTCAGTGCCCAATTGGGTTACCGCCGTGAACGACGCACCCGCATCTTCAGCGAAGAAGACCCGCGACACGATCGCCAGATGGCCCGAGGACGACACCGGAAGAAACTCGGTCAGACCTTGCACGATGGCCAATATGACGACCTGCCACCATGACATCGCCTGCACCGCATGC
This sequence comes from uncultured Actinomycetota bacterium, assembly GCA_963762535.1. Classification (GTDB taxonomy): domain Bacteria; phylum Actinomycetota; class Actinomycetes; order Mycobacteriales; family Mycobacteriaceae; genus Mycobacterium. The sequence continues at coordinate 123,637 of CAVXKX010000009.1, read as the reverse complement.
ACGACGACGACCGTACCGGGTGCCCACCCGGGCGAAGTCGGACAGCCCTGCTGTCGCTTTTAGCGGCACACCTCGGCGACGGCAACCGCGTCGCGGACGGCGGCGCTCAGGCTGCGCTCGTCGGCGATATCGACGCCGACCACGTTATGTTCGGTCGTGGCGACAACATCTTCCGGCTGCGGCACCGGGCCGCGGAGTCGCGCGCGGTACACCTCGACCAGCAACTTCCGGCCTTCGATGCGAAACGCGAAACTCCGGCCGTCACCGACCTGTCCGAAACCGCTGGCCAGGATTTTGCCCGAGAAGTCTCCGATCCACATATCCTCGATAGCAAACTCTCCACCCGAGAATAGGCTCTCGTCGGCAAGGCTCATATCGCGACCATACCCGGACACGCGCCGAGGACAACTCCGACAGAGCTGAGCCACATCGGCCAATGTTCCCTAGGATCACATTCCAATCGGACCACCCCTGTACACCCGGCAAACCCAATGGCTGAGAGTTACCCTGTGTTAGCAAACTGTAAACACCGCGTGCGTCAAATCACCGCTGTCGGACTGCTGTTTGCGCTGGTGCTTCCCACTGCGTGCGCCAAGAAGACCTTTGACGACATCCCGGCCGCCATCGCGCCGGCGCAGGCGGCGCCATCTCCCCCGCTGACGCGGGCTCCGGCGGGGTCGGTCCGTCCACTGGCCGGCCTGCCGCACAACGCGGTGTTCGACGGCCGGACCAGGCTGCTGGCCGTGGTGTCTCCCGGCGCCGACTCCGCAGCACCGGCGAGCCTTACCGTGATGGAGGCGCAGCAAACATCACCCCGGGTGATCGGGCTACCCGGTCCGGTGACCGGCCTGGCCGGTGACAACGCCGGCACCGCCTATCTGTCGACCCGCGGCGGGTATTTCCGTTGTCGACCTGTCCGCCGGGCGCGTCACGACGGTGAGCGTCCGCGACGCAGGGCAGCTCGAGTTCAGCGCGATCAGCCGTCGCTCCGATGGCACCGTGGTGCTGGGCACCGCCGACGGGCAGCTGTACCTGCTTGCGCCCGGGTCGACCGACCCCAGACGAATACAGGTTCATGCACATGTGGATTCACTTGCTGCTCAAGGAAATACCGTCGCGGTGCTGGATCGCGGGCAGACGTCGATCACCACCGTTGGCGCCGACGGCAGAATCGGCCAGTCGTTGCGCGCGGGCCGGGGCGCGACCACGATGGTCGCCGATCCCGCGGGTCGGCTGCTGGTGAGCGACACCCGGGGTGATCAGCTGCTGGTCTACGGAGTCGACCCGCTCATTCTTCGGCAGGCCTATCCGATCGCGGATTCACCGTACGGTGTCGCCGGATCGCGTGAGCTGGCCTGGGTGTCGCAGACATCGACGAATAGTGTCAGCGGTTACGATCTGTCAACCGGAATACCACTGGAAAAGGTACGGTACCCATCCGTGCGGCAACCCAATGCGCTGGCCTTCGACGATGCCGCAGGCACGCTATACGTGATCTCGGGCGCCGGCGACGGTGTCCAGATCATCGAGCATGCGGCGGCGGGCCCACGTTGACGGCGGCACGCAACGGCAAGATGCCGGTGGGTTGGGACGCCGAGTTGTCGGACGAATACGAGTGGGCGCCTTTGCGTTTGCCGCCCGAAGTCACCCGGATCAGCGCCTCCACCCGGCTATCCATCGAAGCCGAATACCGCGGCTGGGAATTGACCCGGGTGCGCCTCTACACCGACGGTAGCCGACGAGTACTGTTGCGGCGCAAGAAGTCTCGTGCCGAAAATGCCACCGGCGCTCATCTCGACCAGCCGGATCTGTGACGGTGGGCCAGCCCGGCAGCGAGGACCCCGCGGCCTATGCAGCGCTGCGCCGCCTGCTGTTTCTGTTGCCCCCCGAACGCATCCATCGGCTGGTGTTCGCCGGGCTGCGCGGCATCACTGCGCCCGCCCCGGTCCGGCGACAACTGCGCCGCCGGTTGGCGCCCGTCGACCCGGTGCTGGGCAGCACGGTGTTCGGGGTGCATTTCCCTGGGCCGCTGGGCCTGGCCGCCGGCTTCGACAAAGACGGCACCGGACTCAATGCTTGGGGCGCACTAGGTTTCGGCTATGCCGAAGTCGGCACCGTCACCGCTTCGGCGCAGCCGGGCAACCCGCCCCCGCGGCTGTTCCGGCTGCCCGATGATCGGGCACTGCTCAACCGGATGGGGTTCAACAATCACGGTGCCGCCGCACTGGCGGCGCGGTTGGCCGACTGCCGCCCCGACGTTCCGATCGGCGTCAACATCGGGAAGACCAAAATCACAGCGCCTGAGCACGCCGCTGAGGACTACCGGACCAGCGCCCGACTGGTCGGGCCGCGTGCTGCATACCTGGTGGTCAATGTCAGCTCGCCGAACACCCCGGGACTGCGTGACCTGCAGACCGTCGAGTCGCTGCGGCCGATCCTGTCCGCCGTGCTGGCCGAGACGTCGACGCCGGTTCTGGTGAAGATCGCCCCCGACCTGGCCGACATCCGATATCGACGACATCGCTGACCTGGCAGTCGAACTCGGCCTGGCCGGCATCGTCGCCACCAACACCACCGTGTCGCGCGAGGCGTTGAGCACGCCCGGTGTCGAGCAACTCGGCAGCGGCGGCATCTCCGGACCGCCGGTAGGCGCCCGGGCCGGCGCGGTGCTGCGGCGGCTCTATGGCCGGGTCGGTGACCGGCTGACGCTGATCAGTGTCGGCGGTATCGAGACCGTCGACGACGCCTGGGACAGGATCACCGCAGGGGCGTCGCTGCTGCAGGGCTACACCGGCTTCATCTACGGTGGCGGCTTGTGGGCCAAGCACATTCACGACGGCCTTGCTGTTCGGCTGCGCGAACGCGGCTTTGGCTCGTTGAGCGACGCGGTGGGCTCGGGCTAGCCGGGCTACTTCTGTTCGTATGTCGCGTGGATGACAGCTCGCGCGATGGCGTGCTGAAACAGGTTGAAGCCCAGGAACGCCGGGCTGGCATCTTCCGGCAAATCGAGCTTGTCGACATCGACCGCGTGCACGGCGACGTAGTAGCGGTGCGGCCCGTGGCCCGCCGGCGGCGCGGCACCGATGTAGCGACGTGCGCCGGCGTCGTTGACCAGTGTCAAGGCGTTGCCGGGCAGGTTGCTGCCGTCACCGGCGCCGGCGGGCAATTCGTGGACTGAGGCAGGCAGGTTGGCCACCGCCCAATGCCAGAATCCGGAAGCCGTCGGGGCGTCGGGGTCATACACGGTGACCGCGAAACTGCGTGTCCCCTCAGGGAATCCCGACCAGGACAGCTGCGGGCTGACATCCTCGCCACCGGCGCCCATGATGCCGCTGACTTGCGGCTTCGCCAGCGCCTGACCATCGCTGAATGACGACGACTCCACATGAAACGACGGCAACTCCGGTAGCGCGGCGTACGGGTCGGGCGTGGTGGTCATGGTCGATCCCCTCTCGTGTAAACGGCTAGCAGTGCCTCAGAAAATGTTCCAGCACCTCGGTGCCGAACTTCAATGCGTCGACGGGTACCCGTTCGTCGATGCCGTGGAACAAGGCAGCGAAATCCAGATCCGGCGGCAGCCGAAGCGGAGCGAAGCCGAAACAGCGAATACCCAAGCGCTCGAACGCTTTTGCATCCGTACCGCCGGACAGCATGTACGGTACCGTCCGGGCGTCTGGATCGACGGCAAGCAGCGCCGCGTTCATGGCGTCGACCAGATCGCCGTCGAACGTCGTCTCATACGACGGCAGGTTGGTGATCCATTCCCGACTGACGTCGGGTCCGATCAGCTCGTCGACCTCCGCCTCGAATGCCGCCAGACGCCCCGGAAGAACCCGGCAGTCGACGATCGCCTCGGCGGTAGCGGGCACCACGTTTGTTTTGTAACCGGCCTGCAGCATCGTCGGATTGGCGGTGTCGCGCAGGGTGGCCTTCAGGATGCGGGCGATCGGGCCGAGCTTCTCGACTGTCCCGTCCAAATCCGGTGATTCGGTGTCGAAGGTGAAGCCGGTTTCTTCGCCGACAGCCGTCAGGAATTGCACGACGCTGTCGGTCGGCACCACCGGGAAGCGGTGCCGGCCCAGCCGCGCGACCGCCTCGGCGAGCGTGGTGACCGCGTTGTGGTCGTGGACCATCGAGCCGTGACCGGGTCGACCGTGCGCAGTCAGCCGCATCCAGTGCATGCTCTTCTCCGCGGTCTCGATCAGATAGAGCCGCCGCTCGCCACCGTCGCGGCGCGGCACCGTCAGCGAGAACCCGCCAACCTCTCCGACCGCTTCGGTGACCCCGCCGAACAGGTCGGGCCGGTTGTCCACCAGCCACTGGGACCCGTATTTGCCGCCGTTCTCCTCGTCGGCCAGGAACGCGAACACCAGGTCGCGGGGCGGGACGATGCCGGCACGCCGGAAATGGCGGGCCAGCACGATCATCATGCCGACCATGTCCTTCATGTCGACCGCGCCGCGGCCCCAGACGTAGCCGTCCTCGACGGCACCGGAGAACGGGTGCACGCTCCACTCGGCCGGCTCGGCGGGCACCACGTCGAGATGTCCGTGGATCAGCAGGGCACCGCGCGAGCTGTCCGCGCCCTCGAGGCGGGCGAACACGTTGGCCCGGCCGGGCGCGCCAGACTCGAGGTATTCGACGTCGTAACCGACAGCTTCGAGCTGCCCGGCCACCCAGCGGGCGCATTCGGCCTCGCCCTTGGTGGTGGCCAGCTCGCCGGTGTTGGTGGTGTCGAACCGGATCAGCCTGCTGACGACGTCCACGACGTCGTCGATGGGACTTTCGGCGGGCACCGTCACAGTCACCTTTCCTACCATTGGCGCCCTAACGGCGGCGCGGCGCGCTTGCCGTCGGGCAGGTTTGGGCGCGGGCATGACCCATCCGATAGCCTTAGCTGCCAATTCATTGGCGTCGGTCCGAGTGGCGGAATGGCAGACGCGCTAGCTTGAGGTGCTAGTGCCCTATTAATGGGCGTGGGGGTTCAAGTCCCCCCTCGGACACCCAACGAACAAACACATCGCCGCAGCTAGACGGCTACTTTTCGACGCTTGCGACGACGGTCCCTAGGTGCTTTGGACACACTTTGGACGCTATCTGCAATCTTCACGTCGAGATTGACGGCAACCGCATCAAGATCAGAGTCGAACAAGTCGGCATAGACCCTCAGCGTCACAGAGGGATCTTTGTGACCGAGCATCCGCGACACCGCAAGGACATTCGCGCCCGAACTGACAGCCAGACTCGCGCAAGTGTGCCGCAAATCGTGCGGCGTGATCGTCTGCACCTTGGCCCGCTCGACGGCCCGGTTGAACCAACCTGTCTCGTCGTAGCTGGGCCGTTTCAGATAGCCACCCGTGCGCGCCGGGAACAGTAGATCGTCCGCGGCTTTCCCCTCACACCGTGTCGCCAACCGAGACAGCACCGACGCCGCTACCGGCACGGTCCGGTTCTCCTTGCCCTTCGTCTGCCCGACCTCGAAGTCCTGCCCGACCTGGACAGCGTTGCGGTGCACCGAGATACGACGTTTCAGGAACTCAACGTCGGCGACGGTCAGCCCGATCGCCTCACCCCAGCGCAACCCGGTGAATGCGAGGATCAGCACTAGGTCGGCATGACGGCCGGACTCCTCGGCCAGCCGGCACACGTCCTCCTCAGTGAGATAGACGTGGCGCTTCGGTGACTTTTTCGGCTTCTCGCCCCGTTTGAACCGACGTGCCGGATTGAACGCCAACGCCCGGTGCTCTACCGCGTCGTCGAGGATGCCCGCCAGGATGCCGACCGCACGGTTGACCACCGTGGCGCTCGACCCGTTGCGGGTGATGGACGCGGCCCACGCCTTCACATCCAGGCTGTCCACCTTGTTCACCGGGACGCCGGACCACTTGGGTCCGACGTGCTTGCCGTAGGCGTACGAGATGGTGCGGTAGTAGGACGGCGAGAGCGTCTGCTCCTGCCGGGCCAACCATCCGACCGACAGATCGCCCACCGTCACACGGCCGCGGGCGGGTGACACGAAGGCGCCCTCAGCCTTGGAGGTTTCCACCTTTGACGCCCACACCGAAGCGTCGCGCTTGGTGGCGAAACCGCGTTTGCGGCTGGTTACGCCGTTCGGTTGGCGGTATCGAACTTCCCACTGAACGCCGCTGGCGGTCTGGTATCGCTTAATCGTCGCCATGGCGAATCACCCCCAGCGTGTGGGCATCGTCGTGTGGCACGCCGGCTGCGATGCGCCTTTGCGCACGTTGCGTACCCGTGATCTGTAGGACACTCTCGACAGCCCAGGGTGGGTTCGACGCGGCCAGAGACTCCATGTCCTCATAGCCCCGAAATTGCAAGGCACGCAACCAGTCCCATGTGGCCTCGGCGGTGTCCGGTTTGCGGCCTGTGACCTCGACAACCTCATCCCGGCTGGCCGCTAGGGGCATCAGCAGTGTGCTCGGAGAAACACCGAGCGCGGCCGCCAACGCCACCAAGTCGTCAACGTCGGCCCGGCGCGTGCCTGCCTCCAGGCGGCGCAAGCCGAGCGGCGGAATATCGCGGCCGATCTCGGCCAGCCGCCGGCTCAGCTCGGCGTAGCTGAGCCCTAGCTTCTCGCGTTGGCGCCGCACCGCGTGGGTGAAGTCGATCCCAGTAGGTCCAAGGTCTGATTTCTTTCCTGCCATCTCGATACCATATGGGATCAAAGATAACTCCGTCAAGTCATCCTTGCGACGATCCGCGCTAAGTGCTAAAGATAGAACCCAAGCGATCTAACGTCGCCTGTACGCAATCAAAAATGGAGTGCCGGATGCCCATCACCCTGAAAGAAATGCCGGAGTTCCTGACGCCCGCCGAGCTGGCGCAACTGCTCCGGACAACCACCAACAGCCTGAGCCAAGACCGCTACCTGGGCCGCGGTGTGAGGTTCATCCGCGCCGGGCGGCGGATTCTTTACGCACGTTCTGACGTGTTGGCCTACCTCGAAGCGAACACCTTCCAACAGAGCCCCGGCCGAGCGACAGTCGGTGCCTAATGTCGCCGCCGACACGAGAAAGCCGCCCCGGCGGTACCGAGACGGCTTCCACGACTAGCCCAGTCGATAGCCCCGAGTCTAACGGCCGCGGCGAGGAACTGCTGGCACAGCTTCGCCGCAGAAACGACGCGGCGCGCCGGCTGCCGAAGCTGCCGTCGGGCCGCCGCGATCCGCTGACCGCCCGCCAACGAGCTAGCGGGTGGCACTGATGCCCGACTTCCCGTACGGCAAAACCTATCCCGATGCCGAATGGATCGACCGGGACGGCCAGCCGATCAACGATCCGGTCGACGACATGGCCCCCGGCGCCGACTACTTCAGCTATCCCGACGGAGACACACTCGACGGCGGCGCCCGCGCCGACGCGCCCGTCCTGGCCGACCTGCTGCTCAGCCGCTCCGCGCTGCGTAACCTGCCCGACCCAGCACCGCAGATCGACAACGTTCTGGATCAAGGCACCGTCGCGCTTCTCTACGGCCGGTGGGGATCAGGCAAGTCGTTCATCGCCCTAGACTGGGCCGCCAGCGTAGCCACCGGACGCGCCTGGCAGGGCCGCGGAACCGAACAGCGCCGCGTGCTCTACATCGCTGCCGAAGGTGCCCACGGCCTGAAAAGCCGTCTGCAAGCGTGGGAGACAGGCTGGCACAGCACCATTCATGACGGCCAGCTCGACGTGCTGCCGCAACCCGTCAACCTCACCCGGCCGCTGGAAGCCGGCAACCTTGGCGCGCTCATCGCCTACAACGGGTATGGGCTCGTCGTTCTCGATACCTTGTCCCGCTGCATGGTCGGCGCCGACGAGAACAGCGCCAAGGACTGCGGCTTGGTCGTCGACACGCTGCACCGGCTGCGCCAACAAACACCGGGCGGCCGCGGCGTCATCCTCGGCGTGCACCACGCCGGCAAGGACGGCAAGACATTCAGAGGGTCGACGACGTTTGAAGCCGGCGCCGACTCTGTGTACGCCGTCACCGTCGATGAGACGGTGATGATCCTCGACCGCCAAAAGCGAAAGGATGGCCCGGTCGTCGACCGGCACGAACTGAGACTTGGACGGATCGAAGGCACAGCTAGTTGCGTCGTCGAATCGTCTCACTTGGGTAGTGAGACGACCGAGCGCGCCGGGACGCTTTTGTCTCACTTCGTCTCACACTTCGCTGAGACCGGAGCAACGAGAGCCGAGCTACGCGACAGCATCGACATGCCGCGAGCCACTTTCTATCGCGCACTCAATGACCTGCTAAAAAGCGGCCGTTTGATCAACGAAGGCACCGCTAAGCGCCCGTTCTACAAAGTGGCCGAAAAATGAACCGTCTCAACGTCTCACAGTCGTCTCACTGCCCTTGCAGTCTGTCTCATCTCACCCCGCCCCCTTTAGGGGGCGGTGCGGGTGAGATGAGACAGACAAACGACAACCGAACAGACGGCGGCACCGCATGAATTGCGACCGCAATTGCCAGGGCCGCGGTGTCACCAACACGGCCCAAGCCCTGCGACTGGTCCTGGCGGCTCTTGATCGCAAGACGCACCGCTCGGCGAGCATCGCCGCATTCAGCGCCACCCGCACTGAGTTCGACGAGTGCCCGGCATGCCGGCGGGCAGTTTTCGCGCAGCTCTCGGCTTTCGCCGCCGACCGCCTCTCCGAATCACCAACACCCGAACGCTGGGACCGCTACCTCATCGACCGTATCGCCGACCTGCTCGACCTCCAGACTCCGAGGACCGCTGCCGCCGCCCGCTACCGCTGCGGGCTGCCCGCAAAAACCGGGCGCCCATGCCGCCAGATCGTCGGCCGCCCCGGTCGTGCCTGCGCGTGGCACCGCAGCCCCGCTAGCGAGAGGAGCAACTGATGGCGCGACCGCGCCGGCATCCGCCCGATCCGCGCCGAGGCACCTCGCCGATAGTTGATTTGCTGTTTGAGGTCGCCGCTCCCCCGTTGCCTGGGGCGGTGTGCCGCGGCCGTTGGCGGCTGTTCGACGAGCCGCCGCCCGAGCTCGACCCCCGCCGCGCCGCCAGTCGCCGTCAAGCCGCGCTTCGGCTCTGCCGGCAATGCCCAGCGCTGACCCGGTGCCAGCAGTGGGTCGCCAGCTTGCCGCGCTGCCAGCGGCCGAGCGGCGTTGTCGCCGGACAGGCGAACCTCGACCGGCGCAACCGGCGCACTGACGCCAAGGCAGCCCCGCCCGTCAGAGGAGAGGGGGTGAGTTGATGCCCATGAGTCAAGCCGAGCACCGCGCCGACGCAGTGCTGGCACTCGGTCACATTGAAGACCAGATAGCCGAGCTACAGCGGCAGGCCGACAGCCTGCGCAACGAAATACGGACGTGGAACGCCGAGAGCTGACCGAAAGGACCGCACCATGAAAATCACCGCGACGGTTGATGGCGGCGCCGCCCGTATCGACGCCCAGCCCACCGACCCACCGCGCATCGTCGTCCGCCTCGGCGGCAGTCTCAGAGTCTCGCTGGCCGAGGCCGAAGCCGTCGCCATCGCCGAGCGGCTCATCGAGGCGATCGCCGAGCTCCGCGGCAGCCAAGCAACCCGATGCCGGACGGAGACAACGTAATGGCCGGCCAACCTAATCAGTACCTAGTCAGATGTGCCGCGCTGCGCTTCATCCGAGCTCAGTTGCTCGACGGCTCACCGGCAGACACCGAGCTCGGGCCCGAGATGCTGGCCGATGTTGCGGCCTACCTCGCCGGGCTGGCCGCTGGCTACGTGATTTACATCAGCGGCGGCACCGCTAAGACCGCCTGCGAAACATTGGATTTCGAGATTGGACTCGCCAACGCCCTGGCCGCATTGGAGGTGCCCCGGTGAGCGCCCAGTTGCGCTGCGCTGGCTGCGGCCATCGGTTTGGAAAGCGGTCCACAGGCCTGCTCGTGCTCGAATCGTTTGTGCTGTGCCGAGATTGCAGCCACAGCCACGACGTACACCGACGCCTGTTCTTCAATTGTCCTGACCGGCATGCTCCTGTTGAGCATGCCAGCGACAACGCCGTCTACGTCAGCCGCGGCCGCGCTGCGCAAGCCGTCAGCGGCGCGGGCAACCGCTGAGACGGCGCGGGGCAATAGTGCACACCCGACCGCACCCGAACGGCCGCCAGCGGCGCGGACCGCGGGGCAAAGACCGGGCGGCTGGCCAGCCGCAGCCGCCCCCAACCACCAAAAATGGAACCAACGGAAGGAAATTCGCATGAATGAGCCATTGATCACGCTCGCTGAGCTTGTCAGCTGAGGGCTTCGGCAGCTCACTCTACGGCGGCCCAAGCATCGACACTCTCGCCGCCCAGGTCGCCGACCGCGGCGTCCAGCTTTTTAAGCGACGACATCGGCCGCAGATGCGTTACCAGGCAAGTCGCACGAGCGTTGCTCGCTGAGCGCGCCGAGCAGCAGGCTGCCGCAGCACAATCCGCGCAGCACACCAATGCCACGCCCTCGCCCGTGGACGGCATCCGCCGCCGTATCGCTGCGCGCAAGGCACGCCAACTTGCGCTGCGGCGCGAGAACCCCGACCTGTCGTCGGCTGCGATCATTGCGCTGAGCAGCGGTGACCCCGACCGCGATCTCGACCGCGCCGGCAGCCGCACCGCAGAGTTCCTTCTATGCAGGGCGCCGCGGCCACGTCGGCGTAATGCACCGCTTCAACAACGGAAAGGTCTGAGCCAATGGAAGGTTGGAGTATTCACGTGTCGCGGCCGCGAGCGGTTGAGCCGCCCAGCGCTGCGAGCGTGCACACCGAGTCCAGGCTCGCGGAGCTGCGTTACCGAACAAAGGGCGCGCTGGAAGACGTTGACGTTGCGCTGGGCAGCGTCAGAGGCGCGGGCTGCCAGGGCTGCGCGGCCGCCAACGCATGGGGAGCTCAACATTGCTCACTGGCACACCTGCCAGCCCAGCGTCCAGCAGCGCAGCGCCGCCACCCCACCGAGCTGCGGCGTGTGCGGCGGTATGCCACCTTATTGCTTGCTGGCCCATGGTGGAGGCGACGGCCACACCCGCGGAGCTCGCCGCCATGCGCATCCGATGAACACCATCGGTGAGCGGCGGCTGGCCGCCCGCGTGCACCGGCCAGCCGAACGCGCAAAACGGCAACAACCACGCGCCCAAGCACCGCCAGGCAGCACCACCGCCCGCGGCTACGGCTGGAAACACCAGCAAGAGCGCGCCAAGCACGCGCCACTGGTCAATGCTGGCCGCGTCATCTGCTGGAGATGCCGATGCCTCATCGCACCCGGTGAACCGTGGGACCTGGGCCACGACGACATCGACCGCCGCATCTACCGATGACGCCAGCATGCCGAGTGCAACCGAAGCGCGGCCGCCTCCCTGATCCAAAAGCGCGCCGACGCATCGCCTCCCGCCGACGCCCCCCCGCCGCTGCCGCACTGTTCTTCAACGTATGAAAACCCTTGCGCGACAACACATCCACGGCACGCGAAACCCATTGCAGCGGTGCACAACCCACGCACGACACCAACACCCCAGCCGTTCCCGCCTTTGCGCGTTTGCCGCAAGCGCATACCAACAGCTCAGGGGGGTTGCCTTTTCTTGATGCGCATCTTTCCTGACCCAGGTCAGGTCCCGTTTTATATACCACGGAAAAATTTCCCGTTTTTTTGGGAAAATGCCGGTGCGTGAATTATTCCGCCGGTTTTGGCTGGTTTGCCGCCGAATGTTGGTTTCTTGCAATGCTTTTCGGCCATTTTTGGGTGGTGAAACGTGGGTGGAAGTGTTGTCAGAAGGTGAATTTGGGCGGCTGTTCGCGGACCCGCCTGCGCAGTTCCGGCCGCGGGTCTTCGACTGAAGTGCCATTCGTCGCTGCGGTGGTCGTAGACCGCGCACACGGGGGTTCCAACTGGCAAGGCACCGGCGGTGTCGGTGATGAAGTCGGCTACGGCGTCGGCGTACTCCGGGTCGTCGGCGTGGAGGTGGGCGCTCACGGCCGCCGCGAGGTCTTGGTGGGTGATGTCGGGCCGGTCAGCGACGACGACTACATCGGCTATGCGCCCATCGTTGAGGGACGCCAGGCTCGCCAGAACGCGGGGTCGGGTGCGCATAGTTCGCCGCCGCGGGTGACAAAAACGTGCATTTTCCCTATGGTTGCACCCGGCAGTGACAGCGCCCTACTGCGCCGCATTTGTCGGTGTGCGCGAGTACAGTTCGTCAACCAGTCCAATCGGCTGAGAGGTGCCTACAGTGGTCGGATATCACATCCACGGTGGCGAGAAGGCCATCGAGGAGCAGATTAAACGCTCAACTTGCCTGGATGCCCGAGGTCACCCACGAAATCGGCGACGCTCTGCACAAGCTGGTTGAGCGCGGCCGCGACTACGCCGAACACATCTCACCCGTGGGCGGCGGCGGTGATCGACATGCCGGCCAGTTCAGGGACTCCTGGTCTGTGGAGGATGTTGAGCCAACCCGCGAGGGTCACCCGCCAGGGGCGCAGTTGCAGAACGCATGACCCCGGCGCGATCCGCGAAGAGCATCGAGTACGGCACCCACCGCACCGCGCTGTACGGCACCCTGGCCGGCACGCAGTACTACCTTGCAGCAGCTCGCCGGAGACGAGGACTTGCACATGTAACCCGCACGCCCCGGTTTTTGCGACACTGTGGGCGTGGCGATACCGATCTACGACGTCGAGATATCGCCCCGGATTAACGAGAAGATCAACGCCAAGAAGAATAAAAAAAAAAAAAAAAAAAAAAAAAAAAAAAAAAAAAAAAAAAAAAAAAAAAAAAAAAAAAAAAAAAAAAAAAAAAAAAAAAAAAAAAAAAAAAAAAAAAAAAAAAAAAAAAAAAAAAAAAAAAAAAAAAAAAAAAAAAAAAAAAAAAAAAAAAAAAAAAAAAAAAAAAAAAAAAAAAAAAAAAAAAAAAAAAAAAAAAAAAAAAAAAAAAAAAAAAAAAAAAAAAAAAAAAAAAAAAAAAAAAAAAAAAAAAAAAAAAAAAAAAAAAAAAAAAAAAAAAAAAAAAAAAAAAAAAAAAAAAAAAAAAAAAAAAAAAAAAAAAAAAAAAAAAAAAAAAAAAAAAAAAAAAAAAAAAAAAAAAAAAAAAAAAAAAAAAAAAAAAAAAAAAAAAAAAAAAAAAAAAAAAAAAAAAAAAAAAAAAAAAAAAAAAAAAAAAAAAAAAAAAAAAAAAAAAAAAAAAAAAAAAAAAAAAAAAAAAAAAAAAAAAAAAAAAAAAAAAAAAAAAAAAAAAAAAAAAAAAAAAAAAAAAAAAAAAAAAAAAAAAAAAAAAAAAAAAAAAAAAAAAAAAAAAAAAAAAAAAAAAAAAAAAAAAAAAAAAAAAAAAAAAAAAAAAAAAAAAAAAAAAAAAAAAAAAAAAAAAAAAAAAAAAAAAAAAAAAAAAAAAAAAAAAAAAAAAAAAAAAAAAAAAAAAAAAAAAAAAAAAAAAAAAAAAAAAAAAAAAAAAAAAAAAAAAAAAAAAAAAAAAAAAAAAAAAAAAAAAAAAAAAAAAAAAAAAAAAAAAAAAAAAAAAAAAAAAAAAAAAAAAAAAAAAAAAAAAAAAAAAAAAAAAAAAAAAAAAAAAAAAAAAAAAAAAAAAAAAAAAAAAAAAAAAAAAAAAAAAAAAAAAAAAAAAAAAAAAAAAAAAAAAAAAAAAAAAAAAAAAAAAAAAAAAAAAAAAAAAAAAAAAAAAAAAAAAAAAAAAAAAAAAAAAAAAAAAAAAAAAAAAAAAAAAAAAAAAAAAAAAAAAAAAAAAAAAAAAAAAAAAAAAAAAAAAAAAAAAAAAAAAAAAAAAAAAAAAAAAAAAAAAAAAAAAAAAAAAAAAAAAAAAAAAAAAAAAAAAAAAAAAAAAAAAAAAAAAAAAAAAAAAAAAAAAAAAAAAAAAAAAAAAAAAAAAAAAAAAAAAAAAAAAAAAAAAAAAAAAAAAAAAAAAAAAAAAAAAAAGGGGGTTCAAGTGCCCCCTCGGACACGTCCGGCGACACGACTAAGGTCGGCAGTTGCCGTGACTCGCTGAAGTTGCGGGTCGTAATCAAGACGCAGGCCCAGGCTCGCGTACACCTGAGCGCGTTCGCCCCGGTTGCCTCGCCGAGCACCGACGACAAGCCGCCCAACTCCTCGACCAACTCGCGAATCTGCGTGGCAGACATGACGCTTGGTCGCTCGGCTTGCTCAAGGCGGGCCTTCAGCTCGTCGCGCTCGGCAGTGCGGCGACGTAATGCAGCTGTCAAGTCCTCAACGGCCACACCAGACTCCAGTGCCGCGATGAGAGCCGCAATCTTGCCATTGGCCTGCTGATCTAGCGGTGAGGGGATGTAGGCGGTTGACTTCCCGGGACTCGACCGAGTAGGATCGCGTCCTTCGCCCGTCCGGAGAAGCCTGGCGACGCGAGAGAGCAAGAGGTGGAGCCTTGCGCGGGTGATCGCTCAGGTCTATGGGCACCGAACGCGACTTACCTAGTTCACAACGGTAGAGGATTCGGCTGGTCCGTTTCCCCACACGGGCGGCGCCCTCATCCGCCGGCCACACGCGGCGCAGAACAGCAGCCCGCGCAGCGCATACGGCACTGTCGATTCTCTGCTGCAGACAAGACCGGGACCACGCCGCGCCTGGACACGAAGACGGCCCACATTGTTGCGTTCACCGATGGTGAAGTCCGGCAACAATTCTCGCTGTGCTTCACCACCAAACTGCGCGGCGGGGAACTAGCCATCGACCACGAAAGCACCGACATCGCCTGGGCCCAACCCGCCGACATCGAACAACTCGAAATGCACCCGTCCATGCGGCTACGCATCCAGCACTACCTAGACCAACGCGCCCAGCCCCTCCTCGGATAACCCGGCAAGTTAGAGCCAGGCTTGTACTCGACCCACCGCCGCCAGTAGGTCCTCGCGCGAGGAATTACTGCCCGGTGCACCGGGTCATCCGGCCCGCACCGTGCCAACACCTGATCCAACCGGTCACGAGCGGCGACCGCAGAACCATCCGGGCCAGTCGTCAAATGCAGAACGTCAACGCATCCAGCACATCGCGGTCAGGCGCGGCGAACTCCGACAAACCCTCAATACCGCGCACCAGGCCTCCGTAGGTGCCCCGGTATGAAATGCCACTAGCGAGACCACTAGCTCAGGAAAACCTGATCACGCAGAAACCGGGCACCATGAGCGGATGGAAACCTGTCACCCGCACTGACGGCGCATAACCAATGTCATGAGTCCACGCCGCCGCCACCAGGCAATTCCCCAGCCCCGCATCGAAGTACCCGCGAATCCGCTCGGCAGCCGCTGCCACACCCTGCACATGCGACCACCGAGGCGCCAACTCAGAAAGCCGTGACTCGCCACCTGCCACGCACGCTCGACTAGCTCGCTCACGACACCAGCTTACGAGCCCGCGGTCAACGGCGGCATTCACGCGCCAACCCGCGAGGCGATACAAGCTGAAACGCCAGCGGGGGCGGCTACCGTCCGCTTGGCCGCTACCGTCCGCCGCCCCAAACAGACGAACCATGTACACGCGAGTACCAGAAATTACCTCCGACCTGCGCTGTGAGAAGTTTCTTTACTGCTATCAAGGTCGGATCCACCGTTAATCGGACAGTCCCGATCATGCATTTCTTGCGTGGTGGTCGGATACTCGGACTCAAGCTCACCGCACCCGTGAGGCGTTGTTGCTCGACCGTAGTCCGCCTAGAACGCGACGAAGAACATCAGCGCATTCGTCACGGACTTGCAACTTGGTTGCTTGAGGCGCTTCTGCCAGGGCAAGCCCAGCTCCGTGTAACAACTCGTAACAGATCCGAATAGTGGTCGACTCAGCCTTGTGCTCGATATAGCCGGCATCCATAAGCGCAACTATGAGTCCATGCACGAGCGTGTATGAACCTTGCTCGAAATCGCGCCACCCCCGCCATCCCATGGCTGGCGGTCCTTCTTGCCAGATGAGCTTGCCATACAGCGGCGAGCACGATTCGTCCAGGAAGACATCGAGGCCGCTCATGGCGGCCTGCCAGGGATGATGATGCTCAGCTGCGGCCGCGGCAATCCCAATCTGACGCCGACTTCAGTGGATCAATGACAGCTTCGAAGAGCGCTTTCTTCCCGGCGAAGTGGTGATAGATGGCGCCTCGACTGAGCATCCTGCTGCGGCGACATCTTCAGGGGTATCAGCGTACCCCGCTCAGCAAACAAATTATCACACGTGGAGTATGCCGTGCGGGTGGCTTCGAGTAGTGCTCACGGCGCGTCTTGACGGCGGAAATGCACGAAGTGTACTCACATACACATGTTTGACATAGGACTTCAGTGTTTATGAATGGCAATATGTAGGTGGTGAGCTTCTGTTTGTACACACGCGTCAGCCGGGTCACAGCGCGCCGATGCAGCAAGTGGAGCGGTGAATGACGAACGGTGTCGTGCCGTGATTGAGGAGCCGGAATGATTCTGGCGGCTCGGTGTCTGACGCAGCGCGCGCCGCGCACATTTTTAGGTTGGCGGCGCTGTTTCTTTGTTGGCGCGATGTTTGGGCTTCCGTCAGCGGAAAGCTTCCTGCGGAGGCTGTGACGACACCCACGCGCCGTCGACGCGGGCTCAAGCGGTCTTGTCTGACGATTTCGACGCAGGCGGCATGCCGATCGTCTTTGAGATCACCGGCTCCGCAGGCGTCGACGCACCGCAGGCGCGAGCAGCAGCGCAACAAGTCGTGAATGCGCTGAACAGTTCGGGATTCGCTGGTCAGGTCAGGTCCTATCGGGCCGCTGCAGCGGGCAGCGCGGCCGCGCTGGTCAGCGGCGATCACCGCACAGGCCTGATTCTGGCGCAAATAGTTGGTTCGGATTGCGACGCGCCCCGCGGGCGCACGCTATGGCCCGGTGGGTGGTCGGATCCCACGGCGACGTGGTGGTAAAGGCCGGCGGGCAGGCAATGCCCTACTTGACGTCAATCGACAGTCACGGTCCGACCTGTTGACGATCGAGGCGATCGCGACGCCGTTCACATTTGTCGTTCTTGTCTGGGTGTTCGGCAGCGCGGTCGCGGCGATCCTGCCTATGGCAGTCGCTGCGTTTGCGATAGCAGGCACGACCGCAGCGCTGCGCGGTCTGTCCCTTTTGACCGACCTCTCGGTTTTCGGGCTCAATATTGCGACGGCGCTTTGCCTGGCATTGGCCATCGATTACAGCCTCTTCATTGTCAACCGTTTTCGCGAGGAGCGCGGCAAGGGTAAGACCCAGGCTCAGGCAATGAGTTCGACAATGAACACTGCGGGCCGCACTGTCGCGTTTTCAGCAGTCACGGTCGCGTTGTCGTTGGCGGTCGTGGCTATTTTTCCGATGTATTTTCTGCGAACTCTCGCGTATGCCGGACTCATCGGGGTGTTGCTCTGCCTGGTTGGTGCGCTACTTGTCGCGCCCGCTCTGCTGACCTTGCTCGGCGACCGCATCAACAAGTGGGACCTCCGCCCACCTGTGTATCGACTCCTCGGTCGCACACCGCCGGATCAGAAGAATGCGGAGAGAACCTTCTTCTACCGGAGTGCTGTTTTCGCGACGCGGCATGCCGTCCCGGTGGTCGTGCTGGTCACCGCACTGTTTCTCGGGCTCGGCGCGCCCGTCCTTGGGATGAAAGTTGCCTATCCCGATGACCGCATGTTGCCCACTTCGGCGGACGCTCGTCAGACCGGCGACACGCTTTGCGCGTGGTTTCCAGAATTCGGCAATGCGATCAGGATCGTGTTTCCCGATGCCGCGCCACCGCCTGGCAAGTTGGACGCGTACGCCGCTCGGCTGTCACGGATTCCCGGTGTCACCGCCGTCGCAGCACCGGGCGGGACGTTTTCAACGCCGTCCGTGTGAGCGCAGAGAGGACAGCTAAGGGTCAGGTCTGACGGCGAAGGGTGCCTACCTGACGGTGTCCAGTTCCTATGACCCCTACTCGGACTCGGCGAAGGCTCAGCTCGCGGAGTATCAAGCAGGTCGGCGCACCCGCGGCAGTGTTGTTCTCTGCGGGTTAGGGCAGCAGAACATCGACGGAGTGGACGCGATCAAGGCGAGAGTGCCGCTCGTGCTGGCTCTGGTCGCAGCCACATCGGCAGCGCTGCTGTTTTTGCTCACCGGGAGTGTTCTGCTGCCGGTGAAAGCGTTGGTCATGAATATCCTGTCTTTGGGCGCCGCGTTCGGCGCGATGGTCTGGATATTTCAGGATGGTCATCTTGGCGGTTTCGGTACGACGACGACTGGTCAGCTAAACGCCGCGTTTCCGCCGCTAATCTTTTGCGTTGCTTTCGGCCTGTCAATGGACTACGAGGTTTTCGTACTCTCGCGCATGCACGAAGATACGGACGAAGTCTCATGCTGAACCCGGCGCGCACGTTAATGCGGTGGCAATCGGGCTCGCGCGCACCGGCCGAATAGTAACCGTAGCTGCCGCCGTCATGGCGATTTGTACGCGGCGATTGTGACGCCATCGCGCCCGTACAGGCGATGCGGATGCTGGGCGCCGGGCCTCGCCGTAACGGTACTGCTCAACGCATTCCTGATTCGAACGATCTTGGTGCCGGCGGTGATGGGACTTCTTGGGCGCGCGGCCTGGTGGGCGCCCCCGGCCGCTGCGCCTCATGCACGACAAACTGGGTTTGAGTGAAGAGGGGCACCGACTTCAAGCGGGAACGATCGATGTTGCAGCGAGCCGGGCGTGAGCGCGGAGCCCAAAGCCCGTGGATCGCAGGCGGGCCGGCCGCGCCACGTGGCACTCGGGTCCGGGTGGCACCGCGGCTTCTGCCCGAGGGTGCACACAGCATCGGAGCAAATGATCACCGCATCTGATTTGGACGAGACCGGGAAAACACATGTGTTTAATATGAGTCGGTATGGAAATGCGAGTATTACCGAGACCAGCTTGGAAGTGCCATGCCGTTGACTGACAATGGGCCGTCGGATAGTCTTGGCGTGGAATCGAGGGTCGACAATCTGATGCAATGCGGGGTGACGGAGCACGACTGTGGACGGCGCTGAAAGGGATGCAGGAGCTTGGGCCACCAGTTTGGCTGCGGAGAAGCTGACAAGGTTGTACGAAACGATGCGACCGGCAAACGAAACCCTTTCCGATAATGTCGTTTCGCAGGGAATTTTCGACAAGACCGGTGTGCAGATGAGCGCTCCGTATTTGTGCCTGTTGAGAACAGGTCGGCGAGATAATCCGACGGTGAACAACCTGCAGGCAATAGCCGAATATTTTGGCGTTCCTGTGTCCTATTTGATAGGCGGGAAGAACGAGCGTCAGATCGAGGCAGAGTTAGATCTTCTAAGGTCGATGCGCGACGCGGGAATACGCGATGTCAGAACACCGGCTTGCCGGGTTAACGCCTGACTCAATTGCCAACATCGCGTCCCTAATCAACCAGCTGCGACAGCTTGAGCATTTACCGCCAATCAGGTCGGCGTCGACCTCGTGAGTGCTGACAACGGCTGATGCTCGACGGTGCTGACCAATCGCCCGTCGTTTGAGGCGTTGCGCGGTCCGGAGCCGGTGACGCATTGACGGAGGCATCTACGGTTGCTGCCGAGGGTTCAACACCAGCTCGGTTACGGCTCGTCTGCCGCTCTCTGTAACCCATCGCACGGCGTCGGGCCACCAATCGGCGACGGCGATGAGTTCCACAGATATTTTCATCGAGATTTACGCCCGGGGGGCCGAGGCGACGAGGGTGACGCGTTGAGCGTCAGCCCGCCGGATGCTTTGAGAATGGAAGTCCCTTGGCCAGGCCCCGGGCCAGCTGGCGGAATCCTGTGCGTCCTTCGGCACTTTGTGGGTCGAAGTGAACAGATCTCGGTCGTGAGGTGAGATCGCGTTGAAGTACGGGCGAGCCAGGATGATGCCGTCGCGTATTTCCACGGTCATCCGATGCAAACGCAGCGACGCCGGGTTGGCTGGATCACGCAGAAGCTCCGGCCACAGCGACAGTTCTGGAAACGCGGCAGTTACCGATCCCCATAACCGGTACAGCCGGCTTTGCTGCCGTCCTGCGACGCTGAAGCGGCTTGCGCGCCACATGGCGCGTGCGCCTGGTCAAACGCGACGAATACGGTTGCCGACGAAATCACAAAGAAGCACCGCGCATCGAGATACACTCGCAAACCAGTCGAACTGGTGACGCCGAGGTAATCGATAATAGCAAGAAAAACACATCCGTCGCACTCGCCACGACCACTACACCGACCAGCATGGCCAGCGTAGTGATAGCCCGCTCGCCGCGAGTAGCCTCACCAGATCCCAGTTCCCGCCGACTGATCCGAAGTAGCCGGTAGCCCGCGACGCTGGGGGTCACGCAATTGGCGAGCCAGAAGATGATCCCCGCGAATCCGCCCGCTGTTTCGACCAGAGTGTTCAGATCGCGAGCCCGCGCACCGCATAGCACCATCACGACGATGCAGCTGAAAACGAGCGCGCGGTAAGCGAGTTGGCGTCGACGCACTACGTCATCGCTTGCTCCTCCGAGCATATCGATCAGACTGAGGCATTGGCCCGCCGCAACCGTCATCGCGTACATCGATAACTGCCACGTTGTTGCGTGCGGAATTTTCGCGACGCGAGCGACCCAGTCCTGAACGGCTCTTTCCCGAAGCAGCTGAGTGATCAAAAGCGTGATCAGACACCTGTTGAGACAGAGGTTGGATAGCGTCGGCCGAAATATCCGGTAGCGAACGATATCACGACGAGCGTCGCAAAATGGACGGGCCATGCAATGACGCCGGGGAACGGTGAATTCACCGCCCTTCAAGTAATCCTTGCCTAAATGGCGACCGCCGGCGCTTCCGCGTGGTGGCTTCGAGTATCACCAAACTTGCGAAGAGTTCGGCGTCGTGCTCGTCCTGGTCTGTGTACGCGGATCGGCCTAACGCGGCCACAATCGCCGCAGGGTCTAGGTAGGAGAACAGCGATTTGAGCATGCCTGCGTCGAGTTGCGAGCGTCTGCTGACATCGTGCTCCAGAAGCATATGACCCAACTCGTGCGCCACAATTTGATCGATGTGATAATCAGAGGTCCCGTCCTCGTAGAGGACCACATCGTCGTCTTCGCGCTTCAGCCACAGCCCACATGGGCCGCCCGCTAACAGCGCCACATCACCGGTGGGAATCAAGGTAATTGCTCGACCCCGCATCTCGGCGACGTTCTCCACCAGGGCGTTTCGGTCCCACGGGTCTGGGAACTTTAGAGAGCTGACCAGCCTCTGCATATCGCGTCGTGCGCGTCCGTGGTTGCGACTCCGGGTCCGCTTGGATTCGCCGTCTACCAACTCAGGTACCTGCGTACTTCGTCCGAAAGCGGTGCTCGCCGCGCGGGCGGATGCAGGCAAGAGCCGAGATGTCGAGCAGGCGAAGGCGTTCGAATGAGCGACAGTCACGAAGATCGGTGCGTGGGCATGTCGGCATGGCCGGCGTGTCCGGCAGCCACCAGGCCGATCCGGCGAGCCCCGACTGCGATCGGCAGCGTGCTCCAGGGCTCTGTACCAGAGGGCGGTCTAGCCGCGGGTGCACTGCGTTCGACATCTCATCTCCACTCAAAATCACCGGCATTTCACCGGCGCGATCAGCGTAACACCGCGCTGGTCCGCGGCTTGATGTGATTCCACCGCCGGGCCGGCGGGCCTGCGGTGATCCGCAACCGATTGGCCGAACTTTGTCGATGTGCCCGTTGTGAACGGGCCCGCGCGCGGGGATCGCCGTCAGCAAACCGCCCGCATGCCCAATTAACCAGTAAACATTGCGGCCAAAATCGTTAACTGATAACGTCCCCCGCGCCGAGAGCGTTCGCGCCGGACACGAATCCAGAAGCGGTGACATTCCGACGCAGTGACCGCGGGTGCTGTCGCGGGCGGGCATCAGCTTTGGCTGTCGAGGCCGGTCGACCACGAGCGGTTTCACAACACACGCAACGGAAGGAAGACGAAACGTGCCAGCGCTAGACGGTCGACAGACCGGTGGATTTGTCGAAATCTGCGCGCGATTCGCTGCCCGCGTGATCGAGCCGAACTTCCGGCACTACGACGAGGCCAACGCCTTCCCCCAGCGTATTCACGACCACGGTTACGAGTGGGGGATCATGAACGCCGCGATACCCCGAGAATATGGCGGCGGGGGTCATTCGTCCGACGACGTGATCGACGGTGGTGAGGTCATGGCCGCCGTGTGTGCTCCCTCAACATTCACTCTTCTTTTCAACAACGGCTCACTGCGCCCGTTTTTGGTCGCTGGGACTGAAGCGCAAAAGCGGCGCTACGTCCGGGATTTGATCAATCGTCGGGGCTACGGCTCTGTGTGTATGACAGAAAGCCGAAGCGGAACAAATCTGATGGTCCTCGACACAAAAGCCGAGAAAACTGCACGAGGATGGACCATCTCCGGTGAAAAGCTCATGGTCGGAAACGGAGCAAAGTCGGACGTCTTCGTCGTGCTGGCTGACGCAGTGATCCGAGGACGGAGCCAGGGTCCGACCTTCTTCGTCGTCGAAAAAGGGCAAGGGGTTGTCGTGAGCCCCAATATCAACAAGCTCGGCTTCCGCCCTCTGACAACTCCGACCGTCTCCTTTGACTGCGTCGAGATAGCTGATGACCAGCTAATCGGTGCGGTCGGCGGCGGTGAGCCGATACTGACGGACACGCTGAACTATATGCGCATCGGGAGCGGAACGGTGCTCTTGGGAATCGTCGAGGGCGCCATCAGCGATGCGTTGCAGTGGGTTACGGAACGTTCTGTTCAAGGTGGCCTACTGGTGGATAAGTCACATATCCGCATCGCTTTGGGCCAGCTATGCGCCAAGCAGATCGCGGTCCGCAACTTTTTGAAAAGTACCGCGGCAGCATTGGAGGACAACGCAGACTGCGATGATTCTTCATCGGCGCTGAAGCTTCTGGCTTCCGAACTCGCCATCGAAGCCACAGATGTTGTCTCCCGAATGTTCGGCTGGCGCGGAATCGACAACGACTTCGCCATACAAAAGCGTTTCAGAGACGCTCGACAGACCATCGTTTTCGAGGGGACAACAGAATTGCAAAGCATGTTTCTTTTCGCTCGCCGACTGCGCGCCTACCGCACCAGCCAAACATCAGTTGCGTCCTTGCAACCCGCCTAAGCGTCAACGACAGAGGAGCCGGAAGCTGTGGAAACTCGAGAACCCGAAATGAACACTGCACCCGAGGGCCTGGTTCAAAAAATGGTCCGGCGCGCGCACGACTTTCCGGAGCGCCGAGCTGTGGTATTTCTCGACGATAATGGCAACGAAGTCCAGGCCGTGACATACGGCGGCCTGGATCAGCGCGCCCGTGCGCTCGCAAGTGTTCTTCAGCGACATGGGCTACGTGGTCGACGGGCGATACTGCTCTACGCGCATGACCTCGACTTCATCACCGCTTTCGTGGCATGCCTGTATGTCGGCGTCATCGCGGTGCCGGTTCCTCCTCCAGATCCAAACCGCCTGGACCGGAGTCTGCCTCGTATGACGGGGATTGTCCTCAATGCTTCCGCGTCAGCCGTGCTGACTGCCGAAGCCATGCTTGGCGCAGTTCGGCCGTATGTCAGTCGCATACCCGATCTGACCAACCTGGTCTGGATACCAACCGACGCAGCCGACGCGGTGGGCGACGAAATCGCCACGCCGTTCGAAGCGGCTGGTGACTCTCCCGCATTTCTCCAATACACCGCAGGATCGACAGGTGAACCTAAGGGTATCGTGGTCACCCGCCGTAATTTGCATAGCAACCTAGATTTGATACGGCGCAAATATCGACTGAACAACCACGGTACTATGTCCAGTTGGTTGCCATTCTTTCACGACATGGGACTCGTCGGTGCGGTCTTAGCCAATCTATATACGGGTTACACCGGCTACTTTATGTCGCCACTGACATTTCTGCGAAACCCCATGGTGTGGCTCGAAACAATGTCTCGATACAAATGCTCCGTCGGGGTCGCCCCAAACTTTGGATACGATCTGTGCGTTAAGCGCATTAACGAGGCCGACCGTTTAAAACTCGACCTCTCACACTGGACCACAGCTATCAGCGGCGCCGAACCGGTGCGCTGGGCGACGCTGGAAAACTTTGCAAAAGCTTTTGCGCCAGCAGGATTCGATAAATCTGCGTTCGCGCCGTCGTACGGCATGGCAGAAGCAACGTTGTTGGCGACAGTCGATACCGGCCAAGACCGCCCATTCGCCATCTCGGTTGACAAGCACGAACTGAGCACTGGTCGAGTTCAGATCACCGGGGACGGCGCGGACACAGGTCAAATCTTGGTCCGTTGCGGGGCCGCCGATGACATCGACTCGATTGTGATCGTCGATCCGTCGACCGGGCTGCCCCGTGAGCCGGGGTGCGTCGGTGAGATATGGGTGTGCGGCGACAGCGTCGCCGAAGGATACTGGCGTGGCGCAGAGTCCACGGCAAAGACCTTCGGGCACACGCTGGCCCAGCACCCCGGCGTGACCTACTTGCGCACCGGCGACCTGGGCGTAATCGTCGACCGCGGACTCTACGTGACGGGCCGGATCAACGACCTCATTGTTGTCGACGGCCGCAACCACTATCCGCAAGACATCGAACGTACAGCCGAGGATGCACACTCAGCCGTCCGCCGCGGCTGCGCGGCCGCGTTCTCGGTCGATGGCGGGGACTCCGAGCGCCTCGTCGTCGTCGCGGAACTCGACCCTAAGGCAACGGTTGAAGTCTCCCAGGTCGCGGCATCGATCAAGAGTGAAGTCTCTCGGTCCTACGGCATCCGCGTCCACGACGTCCTGGTCGTGAAACGTGGCGCCCTGCATAAGACCTCAAGCGGCAAGATCCAGCGAAGTGCATGCCGGCGATCCTATCTCGATAATGCATTCGATAAAGCAGAGGAAGTGTCGAAATGACCGCACCCGAAAGCGTCACCGCCACTTTTGCACCGGCACCGAACGACGCTCACGATGTTGAACGCTGGATCATTTCAAGAGTCGCTGCCGTCGCCCAGATTGAAGAGCGCACGATCGACGTCAAGGAACCCTTCGCGTCATACGGGCTCGGCTCAGCAGATGTCATCGGACTGACGGCCGACCTCAGCGCGAAACTGGATCGGCCTGTTTCGCCAGCATCGATGTTCGAATACCCGTCCATCCGGTTGCTGGCCGAGCACCTCACGAAAATCACGCCGCGCGCAGTCAACGACCCCCAGACGGGTGCGATCAACCAAGATCCGATAGCCGTGATCGGCCTGAGCTGCCGATTCCCCGGCGCCCCCAGCGCCGCCGCGTTCTGGGAGCTGCTCGAAGAGGGCACAGACGCAATCTCGGAAATCCCGCCGAACCGATGGAACCAGTACGACTTTTACGACGCCACCAACGCCGAAGACGGCAAGGCTCACACGCGCTGGGGCGGCTTCATCGACAATATTGATGCCTTCGACTACAGCTATTTCGGAATCTCGCGCCGTGAGGCCGAACGGATGGATCCACAGCAGAGACTCCTGCTGGAAGTCACTTCAGAAGCGTTCGATGATGCAGGTATTCCCGCGGACCGACTCGCCGGCACCGATACCGGTGTGTACGTAGGTATTTCGACTCAGGAGTACTCGCGGCTCCAAATGTCGATTCTGACTGAGGTCGATGCGTTTGCGACCACCGGCAACGCGTTGAGCATTGCTGCTAACCGAATCTCCTACCAGTGGAATCTCCGCGGCCCGAGCATGGCCACCGACTCCGCCTGCTCATCCTCACTGGTCGCCGTGCACCAGGCCTGCGCCGGCCTACGTAGCGGAGAGTCGAACCTCGCGGTAGTCGGCGGGGTAAACGTCATACTGTCGCCTGAAATCTCAATTGCCTTCTCCAAAGCCGGTGTGATGTCTCCCGATGGCCGATGCAAGACCTTCGACGCATCGGCAAACGGCTACGTACGGGGCGAGGGGTGCGGCGTCGTCGTGCTGAAGCGGCTTTCCGATGCCGTCAACGATGGTGACCGAATCCGCGCTATCATCCGGGGCAGCGCCGTAAACAGCGACGGCAGGACGAACGGCCTGGTAGCGCCAAGTCGATCCGCGCAAGAGGCAGCGATTCGGGCAGCCTGCCGGGCGGCCGACGTTCAGCCGGGCGACATCCAATACGTTGAAGCTCACGGCACTGGCACCCTGTTGGGCGACCAGATAGAGGCCCTGGCACTGGGCGCGGTGATGGCTGACGGCCGCTCACTGGAGTCGCAGCGTTGCAGGGTCGGATCCGTCAAGTCCAATATCGGGCACCTGGAGGCCGCTGCCGGCATCGCGGGGCTGATCAAGGTATGTCTGGCGCTCGAACACGGTCAAATTCCACCGACCTTGCACTACACAAACCCCAACCCGCACGTTCCATTTTCCGACCTGCCGTTGACTGTGCAGGCCAGGCTCACTGATTGGCCAGACGGGGATCGTCGTCGTATCGCTGGGGTCAGCTCGTTTGGTTTTGGTGGGACGAATGCCCACGTCATCGTGCAAGGCGCGCCGGACCCGAAGTCAGACTGGGATCTTTCAGAGGCCGAAACCAAGCAGCAGCTATTCGTGTTCTCAGCCAAAGACCAGCAGGCACTGCGCTCGACCGCGCGTGGGTATGAAGAGCTCGTAGAGGCGGGCCGTGTCCTCGACGCCGATTTGAGCGATCTGGCGGGAAGCCTCGCTCACCGCCGAACTCATCACCGGCATCGGTTAGCCGTCGTGGCAAGTACCGCACAAGAGCTAGCGAACCAGCTAACCGCCTTCACGAGTGGAGCCGATGGCGGGTCGCCTCATTTAACAGGTGTTGTGAACTCGAGGTCCCAAGGCCCCGTAGTGTTTATCTATCCCGGTCACGGTGGTCAGTGGGTGGGAATGGGGAGGGGTTTGCTGAAGGTCAGCGAGTCTTTCCGGCAGGGCATCGAAGCGTGCGACGAGGTATTCGCCGAATTGCTGCCGGCTTCCGTAGAGGATCTACTTCTTCGCGACGATGATGATTGGCTGCAGCGTGTCGACCTGGTTCAGCCGGCGGTTTTTGCGATCCAAGTGGGGCTGACGATGGCGCTCACGGCACTTGAGATTCGCCCTGACGCTGTTGTGGGACACAGCATGGGCGAGGCTACGGCGGCCTGGGCATCAGGGGCGTTGCGGCTAGGTGACGCTGCTCGCGTTGTCTACGAGCGAAGCAGGCTGTTGAGCACAATCGACGGGGCGGGTGCTATGGCCGTCGCTGAACTATCGACGCGAGAGTGCCAAGCGCTGATCGCTGGCAATGACCATGTCGCCGTGGCAGCGAGCAACGGGCCGAACAGCACTGTTCTCGCCGGAGACGAGGAAACCATTGTCAAGCTCGTCGGCCGATTGAATGATCATGAAATCTTCTCGAGGCGTGTGAAGGTGTCCGTCGCATCACACAGTGAGCACGTCGATCCACTTGAGCATGAACTTGTCCGCGCGCTCGCCGACATCGAGCCTGTTGAGGGCAATACGGCTGTGACGTCATCGGTCTATCCGGACGGCTCGTCGGCGAGATTCTTCGATGCGCAGTACTGGTGGGACAACTTGCGCAAACCGGTCCGATTTATGGACGCCATCAGACAGACCCACCAGGATGGCACCGTCTATATCGAACTCAGTCCAACTCCCACCCTGGTCAACGACATCCTTGCGACAACCGATGCGATGGGCCCCCACCGGAGTGCGAACGTCACCTGGTGCATGCGACGCGACGAACTCGATGAGTTCTCGCTCTTGCGCACGGTCGGCGAACTTTACACGCGAGGCCACCCGCTGGACTGGAACTGCATCATCCCTCGCAACCGGAAACCGATTTCCCACCCGAACTATCCCTGGCAGCGCGAGCGGTGCTGGTTCAACAGTGGAGGGTTAGACGGGCGCGCACTCCTTGTTGGTCGCACGGACTACCCTGCTGCGCGGGAGCAACGGCCGGGCTATGCCGACACGCAGGGTAGAAACCGGCCGGTGACTGACGAGCGCAAACCGGCCATGCCACCGGCTACTGTCGCCCTTAAGCTGCCGGAATCGCGAGGACCGAAGTCGATGGATCTGGACGCCATTATCGAAGCGGTCCGCGAGCGCGTCGCGGCCAGTGTGAAAAAGCTCCCAGCGGATATTGACGTCAATCGTCCTCTCACCGACGTAGGCGTCGAATCGATTATGGCGGTGGAACTGAAAAATGCGTTTGAGGCGGAATTCGGAATCGTATTCCCCGCCGCGCTGCTGGTTGAAGGGCCCAGCATCAATGACATCGCAGTGGAACTGCGCGATCGGATCGAGGATCGATGAAGACCGACAGCGCACCGGTCATTGTTCGGCTCAGCGAGCACTCGCACCCAGCGACAAAGCTGTTCTGTCTTCCCTACGCTGGAGGGCCTGCCACGCTGTATAAGAAATGGTCGGTGCCCCTGCAGGCGTTCGATATCTACGGTGTACAGATCGCGGCGCGGGCAGCCAGTGGAGATGACGCCGTTATGCAGCGAGTAGACAGTTGCGTGGCATGGCTAATCGACAAGATCGCCGCGTTGACGTCCGAGCCCTACGCACTATTCGGTCATAGCGTCGGGGCTCTGCTAGCTTTCGAGACGGCTCGCGCACTTCAGGCAATGGACTGCCCGCTACCGGTCCGCTTGTTCGTCTCGGGCTTCCCCGCGCCTCAGCTGCCTCGTCGGCTGCCGGCTTTTCACGACCTGCCCCTGCAAAAGCTGCTCGCGGTGGCCCAGCGCCTCGATGCGGTGCCCTCTGCCGCGTTCAAAAACCAGGATTTGATCGAGCTGCTCCTGCCGATTTTGCGCGCTGACCTAGCCCTGGCGGAGCTGTACACCTACAGCCCGGCACCGCCGCTACCGGTACCTATAACCTGCTTTGGCGGCCTGGCCGACGCCACGGTGGGACGAGCCCAACTCAGCGAATGGCAGGACCAGACCAGTTCTGGCTTCACGCTGAAGATGTTGCCTGGAAACCACATGTTCGTTCACTCCGCGTACAAGCGAATCTGTCATGAAATCGAGCGCGAAATTTGCGCCTGAACCCCTATCAAAACATCGGCAATCAACAAGGAAGGAAGCCGAACTGAACATGGCGGCAACAGAGAGCGACTGGGATATCACTGCTGATGTCGGCTGGACGGCGCTGTTCGTGGCGACCGCGCGAGCGCTTGAAGCAAAGAAAAGCGAGCCGCTCGTGGCAGATCTTCACGCGGAGGACTTCTGCCGCGGTGCTGGCGGCGACTGGGCCAGAGTCCTAGATGGGAATCCCCCCGCTGATCACCGCTTGACAGGCGAATTTGGCGAATTCTTCGTCAACTATCAGGCGGCGCGGACGAAGTACCTCGACCAGCGCGTCTCGGAGGCGATCAACGGTCGCGGAGCGTGTCAACTCGTAATCCTGGGCGCTGGGCTTGACTCACGGTCATTGCGGCTCGATCTTCCGGAGACCACCGTCATATACGAGTTGGACCAACCGAAGGTGCTGGACTTCAAAGCGAAGGTACTGGTATCTCAGTCCAAGACCAGCAAGACAACGCGTCGCGCAGTCCCGGTAGACCTTCGCGACGACTGGCCTACAGCGCTCAAGGAAAGCGGCTTCGATCCCGCCTTGCCATCCGTGTGGTTGATCGAGGGACTCCTGCACTTCCTGTCAACGGAAGCTCAAGAGTCGATCCTGCAGAGGGTCAACGACCTCGCAGCACCTGGCAGCAGCGTGGCACTGGAGCAGATGTGCAGATTCGACGAGGCGGAGGTCGACACCGACTCGGACGAACAAGATCCGACCAAAGCAGCATTCCTGACTTTGGTGCGTAACCAGGATAAGGAAGAGGCGTCGAGCTGGCTGTCTCGCCACGGTTGGACGGCGGACCAAGCAATGTTGGAAAGCTTGATAGCGAAAGCTCAGAGGCCGCTGCCGGCAGCTCGAAGCGAGGGATACTTGATGATGAGCGCGTTCAGCTTCGTAAGCGCTCATCGGCCCTAATCGAGACACACGACTAGCTCCCGAGGCGTTCAACGCTCCAATTGAAAAATCTCAACCCGTGTCGTAGGTGGCCAAGTCCCCCCTCGGACACCCATGTGATCGGCGTCGCGAAAGTGCAACTGGCGACGCGATTCCCAATCAGACTCGTCGGTAGTCGCACTTTCGCGACGGCTTGGGTGCCGCCAGGGTCAAACTTGACGCATGAAGATCCCACGCACCTTCCGCGACCGCCGGGAGGCCGGCCGGGTGCTCGCCCACCAGCTTGCGGCCTATGACGGCAGAGACGGGCTGCTGGTGCTGGGACTGGCCCGCGGCGGCGTACCGGTCGGCTGGGAGGTCGCCGCAGCGCTGAGCGCAGATTTCGACGTCTTCCTGGTGCGCAAGCTGGGCGTGCCACAGTGGCCGGAGCTGGCGATGGGTGCACTGGCCAGCGGCGGCGGTGTGGTGATGAACGAGAGCGTGGTGTCGAGCCTGCGCATCAGCGACGAGCAGGTGCGCGACGTCATCGATCGGGAAAGTGCCGAGCTCCGTCGCCGCGAGGACGCGTATCGAGGTGGCCGCGCCGTCGCCGACCCGCGCGACCGGACCGTCATCGTCGTGGACGACGGAATCGCCACGGGCGCAAGCATCCTGGCCGCGGTGCGCGCCCTGCGGGCCGCCGGTCCAGAGGCGATCGTCGTCGCGGTCCCGGTCGGGCCGCGCTCGGTGTGCCAAGCACTGGCCCAGGAGGCCGACGACGTGGTGTGCGCGACGATGCCGGACGATTTCGAGGCGGTAGGCCAGGTTTTCGCCGATTTCCATCAGGTCAGCGACGACGAGGTCCGCGATCTGCTGGGCACGCCGAGGGTCGGCAGGTTCTAACGGGTGTTGTGGTCGCCGCCGATGCTGTCGTCGGCGGCATCCTCGGAATCTGGGTACGCCGAAGTCCCGTCAGCCTCGTCGACGTCGTCGGCCGGGTAGTCGGCCGCCTCTTGCTCGTCGTGGGAGTCGGGCGCCGGTCCTGGGTCGTGCGCCGCCGGGCCCGCCTCACGGCGCTGCCGTTCCTGTAGCGCGTCGATGATCAGCAGCACCACGCCCAAGACACTGGCACCGATGCAGACCCATGCGACCAACTCGTTGCTGGTGATGACTGCAAACACGAGCGCGGCAAGACCGATCACCGCTAACACCAGCGAGATAATCAGCACCGGTTAACCTCCAGCCGACGGGGCGACACTGCCAACTGTGCAGGATAGCGACCGTTGTGGCCAGTATCGCCGACCGGCCTAGTTATTGCCCCGATTGAATTGGTTCAAGCCCGCCGCGTCGTTGTTCGCGCCGGTATCCACCGGCGCCGCCGAACCGCGCTGGCCCAGCTCCTCGAGCTGAGACTCCAGATAGGTCTTGAGCCGGGTGCGGTATTCGCGTTCAAAGGTGCGCAGTTGCTCGAGCCGGCCTTCCAGCACCGTGCGCTGCTGGTTGATCGTGCCCATGATCTCGGAGTGCTTGCGCTCGGCGTCGGCCTGCAGCGCGTCGGCCTTCTCCTGAGCCTGACGCAGCTGGGTCTCCGAGCGGGTTTGCGCGTCGGCCAGCAGTGCGTCGGCACGCTGGCGGGCTTCGGACACCGTGGTCTCGGCCTCGCGGCGGGCGTCGCCGACGATCTGTTCGGCGTTGGCACGCGCATCGGCCAGCAGCTTGTCGGACTCCGCCTGAGCGGTGCCGGTCAAACGGTCGGCGGTGTCCTGCGCCAGGGCGAGCACGCGGGCGGCCTTGAGGGCCTGTTCCTCACCCAGCTGCGGAGAGGCGACCGGGGCTGCCACCGGAGCCGGCTTGGGCTGCGGCTTGGCCGGCTCGGGCTCGGGCTCGTACGCCGGAATCGTTTGGGTGGGTTGAGCACTGGCGCTGCCACCGGAGCGGGCACCTGCCAGTTCCTGGTCCAGCTCGGCGATCCGCTGACGCAGATCCGAGTTCTCCTCGATGAGGCGGGTCAGCTCGTTTTCGACCAGATCGAGGAAGGCGTCGACCTCGTCCTCGTTGTAGCCACGCTTGCCGATCGGCGGCTTGCTGAACGCCACATTGTGGACGTCTGCGGGTGTCAGCGGCATTCCTAGCCCCCTTGAGTGTGGACGGTACAACCGATCAGGAAAGTGTAGATCGGGATGAACGGTGTCGTAGCCATACTGCAACTGCGGCCCATCCTGTCACACCAGACTCGCCGGTTGCCGAATCGGTCAATAAATAAGACCGAATTTCAAAGATTAAGACGTGACAAATCGGCCTCTTATGTGACCTAGTCCCGGGCCTCAGCAAACTTCGCCGAGCCGGCAATCAGGACCGTGGTGCGCCGGCCCCGGCTGATTCAGGCGCGATAGTCCAGGGCCATGGTCATGCCGATGAACGCCACCAGCAGCAGCACCATGATCGACAGGTCGAAGCGCACGGCACCGACGGTGAGCTGCGGTATCAGCCGTCTCAGCAGATTCACCGGCGGATCGGTGACCGAAAGGATGATTTCGAGGATCACTACCGTCACGCCGCGCGGGTGCCAGTCGCGACTGAACGACCGGATGAACTCAACAACGACGCGCGCGATCAGCAAGAGCCAAAAGAGGAACAGCGCAAAACCGATGATGTGCACGAACAGCGTCAACGAGAGCCCGACCTTAGTGATGAAGATGTGACCTTGGCGACAGCCCACGCTGCTTTTCAGCAGGGCAAAAGTGAGCCTACCGGCTCGAACGCTGTCCCGCCGGGCGGCTACTGGTAGGCGTAGAAGCCGGTCTCGGCGATGCGGCGACGCTCTTCGGGCGAGACGTCGACGTCGGCGGGTGAGAGCAAGAACACCTTGGTGGCCACCTTGTCGAATGAGCCACGCAGCGCGAACGCCAGGCCCGCGGCGAAGTCGACCAGCCGCTTGGCGTCGGCATTGTCCATCGACACCAGGTCCATGATCACCGGTGTGCCGTCGCGGAAGCGCTCGCCGATAGTGCGGGCCTCGCTGTAGTCCTTGGGCCGCAGTGTGGTGATCTTCGACAGCGGACTGCTTTCGTCGAACATCATCGCCATCCGGCGCGGGTCCATCGCCAGCGCGCCGCGGGTGGAGCCGCGCAACGAGCCGAAGCGCGGGCGGGGCATCTCGGCGCGGTCGTAGTCGGGTCCCCGGAACCGGGGTTCTTCACCGAAGCCGCCGCGATAACTGGCCGAACCGTAGTCGCCGGCTTCGCCGCGGGGTTCGTCGTAGTCACGACCCTCGTAGCGGCCGTAGCCGTCGTCGGCGAACCGCTGCCGCGGGTAGCCGGACCGGGCCGGGGCCTGGTCGTCGTAGTACTCGTCGTCGTAGTCATCCATCGGCGCCATACCGAAGTAGGCCTTGACCTTGTGCAGTGTGCTCATCGCTTGACCCTTCTACGGCTCTGGCTATTCCGGTGTCTGTGATGAAGATGTGACTGGAGTGACTATTGACGGTGACGGTAGTGGCCGTTGACCCAATAACGCGGTACCGACACGCACACAGGTCGAACCATGTTTGACCGCACTTTCCAGGTCGTTTGACATCCCGGCCGACAATTCCGCCGCTTCCGGGTGCGCCCGGCGCACTCGCTGGTGTTCTGACTGCAGGTCGCGCGAAGGCCCGATCGGGCTCCCAATCCAATGGCGGGATGCCCATCAGACCAACCAGTTCCAGGGATTCCGCGGCGTCGACCTGCGCGCAGATGTCGTCGACCGCGGCGGTGTCGGAGATGTCGACGCCGCCGCGGGACACATCGCCGTCGAGACTGATCTGGACGTAGACCCGCAGCGGACTCGTTCGGCGGCCGTCACTGAGGGCCTCTGCGACCGCACGGTCGAGTGCGGTCACCACGCGGGTGCTGCTGACCGAGTGCACGGTGTATGCCCAGCCGGCCAGCGATCGGGCCTTGTTGCGCTGGATCGTGCCGACCATGTGCCAGTGCCGGCGACCGGTCGCGACATCGCCCTCCCCCGAACCGTCCAGCAACCGATCGACTTCGGTGACCTTTGCCGCCGCTTCCTGGTCGCGGGATTCGCCGAACGCGGTGCATCCCAATCGCGACAAAATCGCCACATCGGTTGCCGGAAAGAATTTGGTAATAGGCAGGAGTTGAATTTCGTCGAGTTTGCGGTCGGCCGCTTCGGCGGCCGCGGCAAGCCGCGACCGTAACCTCGCCAAAGAATCGGCCAATTCCATTTCCCGCTTCTCTCGGGATGAAAGGTTTACCGCCACACTCATTCCATCCACACCACCGAGGCCAGCCGCCCGGTCGGGGCGCCACGGCGGTGGCTGAACAGAGCTGGTGTCCTCGACCGTGCACCGCGGGTCGATGTCGATGGCGCTAATCCCCAAACTCTTTAGCTGGCAAGCGATTCCAGCGCGAAGATCCAGCCCCGGGGTGCCGGCAGAGGTGGTGGTGCGACTGCCCGGTAGCGCCGTCTCGACCTCGTCGGCCATCGCTGCGGGCACCTCGTAGTTACGGCCGCTGACCGCCGGGCCCAGCAGCACCGAAATGTCGGGCTCGTGGGCACCCAGACCCACCATCGCCTTGACGGCGCGAACCACCACGCCGTCACGTGCGCCGACCCGGCCCGCGTGCACCGCCGCCACCACACCTGCCCTCGCGTCGGCCAGCAGCACCGGAACGCAGTCAGCAGTCACCACCGCCAGCGCCAATCGCGGTGTGCGCGTGACCAATCCGTCGGTGTTGTCGAACGCGTCTCGCACGTGGACCGTCAACCACCTCGACGTGATCACCGTGCACCTGATTCATCCACACCAACCGGTCGGGGCCCAGGCCGATGGCATCGGCCAGCCGGGCCCGATTAGCCGCAACAGCAGCCGGCTCGTCGCCGACGTGGTCGCCCAGGTTGAAGCTGTCGAAGGGCGGTGACGAAACGCCGCCCGCCCTGGTCGTGCTGACCCTCCGGATGCGAACGCTCACCTGTCCAGTATCCGGCGGGAGCAAGGCCGCCATCTCGTTGCGCGACTAGCGGCGCATGAAGGGCGGCACATCGACGTCGTCGTCCTCGCCGCCGATGTCGAAGGTCGCGCCGTTGGTCGGCACCGAGACGCTGATGGCGTCGGCCGGCTCGAACAAGCTGGAGCTGATCTTGCCGTGCTTGCCCGCCGTGGCCGCCGTCGCGGTGGCACCGGTGTTGCTGACGACCGGCTTTCGGCCGGGCCCGCTCGCGTCGAATCCCGCGGCGATCACCGTGACTCGCACCTCGTCGCCGAGCGAGTCGTCGATGACCGTGCCGAAGATGATGTTGGCGTCTTGATGAGCGGCGTCCTGCACCAGCGATGCCGCCTCGTTGATCTCGAACAAGCCCAGATCGCTACCGCCGGCCACCGACAGCAGCACACCCAGGGCGCCCTCCATGGAAGCCTCCAGCAGCGGCGAATTGATCGCGATCTCGGCGGCTTTCAGGGCGCGGCCGTCACCACGGGCCGAGCCGATGCCCATCAGCGCCGTGCCCGCCCCGCTCATGACGCCCTTGACGTCGGCGAAGTCGACGTTGATCAGGCCCGGGGTGGTGATCAGGTCGGTGATCCCCTGCACACCGTTGAGCAGCACCTCGTCGGCGCTGCGGAAGGCGTCCATCAGCGACACCGCGGCATCGCCCATCTGCAGCAGGCGGTCGTTGGGGATCACGATCAGCGTGTCGCAACTTTCGCGCAGCGACGCGATGCCGTTTTCGGCCTGGGTGCTGCGCCGCTTGCCCTCGAAAGAGAACGGCCGGGTGACCACACCGACGGTCAACGCGCCCAGCTTGCGGGCGATGCTGGCCACCACAGGCGCTCCACCGGTACCCGTTCCACCGCCTTCACCTGCGGTGACAAAGACCATGTCGGCTCCGCGCAGCAGTTCCTCGATCTCGTCCTTGGCGTCTTCGGCGGCCCTTCGGCCGACCTCTGGATCGGCGCCGGCGCCCAGCCCGCGGGTGGAGTCACGACCGACGTCGAGCTTGACGTCGGCATCGCTCATCAACAACGCCTGGGCGTCGGTGTTGATCGCGATGAACTCCACGCCCTTGAGCCCTTGCTCGATCATGCGGTTGACGGCGTTCACGCCGCCGCCACCTATCCCCACGACTTTGATGACGGCCAGGTAGTTGTGCGGCGGGGTCATCATGCTGTCTTCCTCCCTGGTGGGACTGCTCGATTGCGGACCGGCCCGGCAAACCTCAACCTCAAGTAAAGGGTTAGAGTTATGTCAAGTTGATTCGCGCAAACAGAACGGTATGGCCGTCACGTACCCGATCGACGCAGGCGCGCCGACAAGCCGCGGGCGAATTTCGGGGATTTTGCGCATGTCCCCGGCGCTGGGAAGGCGGCTGCTACCTGACGGTCGGCAGATCCGGACTGGAGACGTCGTAGGTCCGGCCCGGCCGGGTCAGCAGGGCAGCCAGCTTCTGGGCCTTTTCCTCGGTCCGCTCGTTGGTCCCCCAGATCACGGTGCGCCCATCGGTCAACGTGAGCTTGATCGAGGCGACCGACGGGGCAGCGATTCGGCTCACCTGCGCGACGACTTCTGGTCGCAGTGCGGTGAGCACTGCGAGCGCGGCCTTGGTCGCCGGGTCGGCCGGACCGGGATTGTCGACGTCGATGTAGGGCAACGCCGGCGGCGGCGGTGCGGTCGCGAAGTCGACGCCGTCGCGGTCGAACAGATGCGGCCCGTCGGGTAAGTCCTTGACCACCACCGGAATTCGCTCGACGACGGTGATCATCAGCGCCGACGGGTAGTCGCGTTGCACGTGCGCGCTGGCTACCCGGCGGATCGCGGCGACCCGGTCGGCGATGCGGTCGGTGTCGATCTGCAGTAGCGGCGTCCCGGGCTTGACGTGCGCCGCGTCGAGCACCTCGTCGCGGGTGAGGGCGCCGATGCCGTTGACGACGATGCTGCGGGCCGACATCACCGGCGTGAAGTAGAGGACCAACCCGATCCCGGTGATCGTCACGATCAGCATCAGCGACAACAGGAATAGCTTCAGGCCCCGAACCGCGCCGCGCGCAGCGGGTGTGGCATCGGCCGTGCCGCGTCCGCGAGCCGCGCGTTTGGCCTCGCGACGGGCCTGCTCGATAGCCGTCGCGCGGGCTTGAGCTTCGCGGCGCTCGGCGCGTTCCCGGCGCTCTCGACGCCGCGGGCCCTCGACGACGACCTCGGGTTCTTCGGCCGGCTGCGGCTCGGCGGCGTCCTCGGCGTCCTGCGCGATCGGCTGGTCCGCGGCGAGGTCGTCGACGGCCTCGTCCGGCGTCACCGGGTCCGGCTCGGTCATCGCGACGTCCCCGGCCGGCGCGGCAGGCTACGGTTGGCCCGCACCCGCAGCGCGGTGACGATCTCGGGCGCAAGCATCGTGACGTCGCCCGCACCCATGGTGACGACGACATCGCCGGGTTCGGCGGCGGCGGCCACCGCCTCGGCCACCGCGGAGAAATCGGGCAGGTACTGCACCCCGACGCTGACGTGCTCGGCGATGCTGGATCCGCTCACCCCCGCGATGGGCTGTTCCCGGGCGCCGTAGACGTCGAGCACGAACACCTGGTCGGCCCCGTCGAGTGCCGCGCCGAACTCAGCGGCGAAAGCCTGCGTCCGGCTGTACAGGTGCGGCTGAAACACCACCAGTGAACGGCCGCCACCTGCCTGCTCCACTAACGTCCGCACCGCCTCCAGCGTGGCGCCGACCTCCGTCGGATGATGTGCGTAGTCATCGAAAACCTTTACCCCAGCGGCAGTTCCGATCAGTTCGAATCGGCGGCGCACGCCTTCGAAGCCGGCCAGTCCGTCCAGCACGCAGTCCGCCGGGGCGCCGGCTTCGATGGCGGCCAGCAGCGCGCCCAGCGCGTTGAGCGCCATGTGGCGACCCGGCACCGACAGTCGCATCACCCACGGATGGATTTCACCGTCGAGCTTGACGTGCGCCACCGCCTCGGTCCCCTGCTGTTCCCACGACAGCAGCGTTCCGGCCAGCGCATGGCCCGGCACATCGTCCGAGCCGTACCGCAACACCCGGATGCCCAGCGCCGCAACGCGTTCCGCCAGCGCTGCAGCGCCCGGGTCGTCGGTGCAGACCACCAGCGCGCCGCCCGGGGCGATGCGCTCGGCAAAAGAGTCGAACACCGCGATGTAGGCATCGGAGCTGCCGAAGAAGTCCAGATGGTCGGCCTCGATATTGGTGACCACCGCGACGTTCGGGGTGTACTCCAGCAGCGAACCATCGCTCTCGTCGGCTTCGGCGACAAAGCAGTCGCCGCTTCCATGATGGGCGTTGGTGCCGGCCTCCCCCAGCTCACCGCCGACCGCGAAGGACGGGTCCCGGCCGCAATGTTGCAGCGCCACAATCAACATCGACGTGGTGGTCGTTTTGCCGTGCGTGCCGGTCACCATCAGCGTGGTCCGTCCGGCCATCAGCTTGGCCAGTACCGCCGGACGCAGCACCACCGGAATCCCGCGACGCCGGGCTTCGACAAGTTCGGGGTTGGTCTTCGGGATCGCGGCGTGGGTGGTGATCACCGCGGTGACGCCGCCCTCCAGCTGATCCAGCGCCGAGGCATCGTGGCCGATCCGGATCTGCGCGCCACGAGCCTGCAGCGCGCGCACGCCGCGCGACTCCTTGGCGTCCGACCCCGACACCTGGCCGCCGCGGTCCAGCAGGATGCGGGCGATCCCGGACATACCTGCTCCCCCGATTCCGACCATGTGCACTCGCTGCAGTTCGGGCGGCAGCGGCTGCATCATCGGCGCCACTCCTCGACCCCGGCTGACGCCGGCATCATCGTCATCGGCGCAATCATCGGCGCCACTCCTCGACCCCGGCTGACGCCGGCATCATCGTCATCGGCGCAATCCTCCGGCTCGCGCCCACGGTCGCCCGCTTCCCGTCCCGCGCTGCGCGCGCGACGTCCAACGCGATGCGGGCCACCGTTCGGGCCGCTTCCGGATGCCCGGCCAGCGCCGCGGCGGCCGTCATCGCCGCCAGCCGCGACTCGTCGTTCAGCAGGCCGGCCACCTGGTCGGCGATGAAGCCCGGCGTCAGGTCGGCGTCGGCGATCAGCATGCCGCCGCCGGCATTGACCACCGGTGAGGCATTGAGCCGCTGCTCGCCGTTGCCGATCGGCAGCGGCACGTAGACGGCGGGCAGGCCCACCGCGGTGACTTCGGCGACCGTCATTGCACCGGAGCGGCAGATCGCCAGGTCGGCTGCGGCGTAGGCCAGGTCCATCCGGCTCAGATACGGCACCGCGACGTACGGCGGGTCGCCTGGCTCCGGATCGCGCAGGTCGACGGTGTTCTTGGCGCCGTGAGCGTGCAGCACCGAAACCCCGGCCGCAGCCAGCTCGGCGGCCGCCGCTGCCACCGCGCGGTTGATCGACGCGGCTCCCTGTGAGCCGCCGAACACCAGCAGCACCCGGGCGTCGTCGGCGAAGCCGAAGTGCGCCCGCGCCGTCGAGCGCAGCGCGGCACGGTCCAACGAGGTGATCGCCTCGCGGACCGGCACACCGACCACTTCCGCGCGGCGCAGACCGGGATCGGGGACCGCCGAGAGCACCCGTTGCGCACCGCGGGCCCCGACCCGGTTGGCCAGGCCGGCACTGGCATTGGCTTCGTGGATCACCACCGGCACCCGGCGGCCGCGCCGCGCCGTGCCGCGCGCGGCCAGGTAGGCCGGCAGCGCTACGTAGCCGCCGAATCCGATCACCACGTCGGCGTCCACGTTGTCCAACACCGCGCGGGTCTGCCGAACCGCGCGCAGCACCCGGCCCGGCAGCCGGGCCAGGTCGCCGGTCGGTTTGCGGGGCAGCGGCACCGGGGTGATCAGCTCGAGCTGGTAGCCACGCTCGGGAACCAGCCGGGTTTCCAAACCGCGCGCCGTGCCCAGCGCGGTGATGCGGACCTCGGGATCCAGACCGACCAGGGCGTCGGCGACGGCCATCGCAGGCTCAACGTGGCCGGCCGTACCGCCGCCCGCGAGCACCACCGACAACGAGCCGTGCCCGGTTGGCTGTGTGACCGAGTCGTTCACCCGTAGCGCTGACCTTCCAGTACGCGACGCCCTGCCCGACCATGCCCAGTGCTGGCCCCACGCCGCGGTTCGCCTCCATGATGCCTGCCGGCTGCGCGGCCGTTGCCCGCAGACCGGGCGGTCCGCCGATCCGGCGACTGCGCTTTAGAGCGCGCACCGGTCTTGCGCTTGGCACTGCGCGGTGGCTTGCTCGGCCGCGCCTTGCTGCGCAACCGGTCGCGCAGCGCCTCGACCCGGGTCGGCGAGTAGGGCTCCGGTAACGGCAGGCGCAGGATGCGGGTCATCCGGTCGTCGCGTCCGGCACGCAGCGCAGCGACCGCCTCGGGTTCGTGCCGAGCCGCGTTTGCCATCATGCCGATCATCAAAAGTGTTGTGGCCGTTGATGTTCCACCGGCAGAGATCAGCGGCAGCTGGATGCCGGTGACGGGCAGCAGGCCGATCACGTAGCCGACATTGATGAACGACTGACCGATCACCCACATGGTGGTCGTCGCGGTCAGCAGTCGCAGGAACGGGTCGGCCGAGCGCCGCGCGATACGCATCCCGGTATAGGCGAACAACCCGAACAGCGCGAGCAGGCCGAGCGCACCGACCAGTCCCAGTTCCTCGCCGATGATCGCGAAGATGAAGTCGTTGTGGGCGTTGGGCAGGTAGTTCCACTTCGCGGTGCCCTGCCCGAGGCCGTCACCGAAAACACCGCCGTTGGCCAGCGCGAACTTCGCCTGGCGGGCCTGGTACCCCGAATCCTGAGGGTCTTGGCTCGGGTCGAGCCACGATCGCACCCGGTCAGAGCGGTAACCGGCCGACACCGCCAGTACCCCGGCCGCGACGATCGCGGCGAACAGCGAGCTCACGAAGACCCGCAGCGGTAAGCCGGCGTACCAGAACAGACCCAGCAGGATGATGCTCATCGACACCGTCTGACCGAGGTCGGGCTGCGCGAGGATCAGCGCCAATGCAATGATCGCCGCCGGCACCAGCGGAATCAGCATCTCCCGCAGCGACGCCCGCTCCATGCGGCGCGCCGCCAGTAGATGCGCGCCCCAGATCGCGAAGGCGATCTTGGTCAGCTCCGAGGGCTGCATCGAGAAGCCGGCGATCACGAACCATCCGCGGGATCCGTTGGCTTCCTTGCCGATTCCCGGAACCAGCACCAGCACCAGCATCGCGATGGTCACGGCGAAGCCGACGAACGCCATCCGCCGCATGAGGCGCACCGGCAGCCGCAGCGCCAGGTAGCAGGCGAACAGTCCGACGATCGTCCACAGCACCTGGCGGCCAAAGATCGTCCATGCCGATCCGTCGTCGTCGTAGGAGCGAACCCCCGACGCCGACAGCACCATGATCAGGCCAAGCGTGGTCAGCAGCGCTGCCACCGCGATGATCAGGTGAAACGACGTCATCGGCCGGCCGAGCCACGCCCCGAAACGGGTGCGGGACCCGCCGGCGGTCAAAACGGCCGCTGTGGCGGGCTTGGCCTCCCCGGCCTCCGTCGGGTCCGCGTCGGTCGACTGGTCACCCTGGGTCTCCCGGCGCAACAGCCGGGCGAGCGTGATCTTCACCCGCCGCTACCGGCGTGCGGCGCGGACCGCGGCTGCGAACGCGTCGCCGCGGTCCGCATAGCCGGTGAACTGGTCAAATGAAGCTCCGGCCGGTGCCAGCAGCACCGCGTCACCGGGCTCGGCGAGGTCGCGGGCAGCGGCCACCGCAGCGTTCATGACGCGAGTGCCGACGGTCTCATCCGACAAAGGAACATATGTCACATTAGTAACAGGAGACTCAGCAGTCGCATGCATAGCAATATCCTCGCCTGCCACAACCTGTACGACGGGCACATCCGGCGCGTGTCGCGATAACGCCTCGGCAACCATTGCCCGATCCCGTCCGATCAGCACCGCTCCCACCAGCCGCGACGCGACCCGCTGCACGGTCTCGTGCACCGATGCGCCCTTGAGCAGCCCGCCGGCTATCCACACCACCCGCGGGTAGGCCAACAGCGACGCCTCGGCGGCATGCGGGTTGGTCGCCTTGGAGTCGTCGATGTAGCTGACCTGATCGACGACGGCGACGACCTCGGCGCGGTGCCGGCCCACCCGGAACGACGACAGCGCCGATGCGATCGCCTCGCCGGGCACCCCGACGCTGCGGGCCAGCGCCGCGGCCGCCAACGCGTCGAGCACTCCCACCGGGCCGGGCACCGGGATCGACGACACCGGGACAAGTGCCACACCCGTCGGAGCGGTCTGAGGTAAATGCCCGGTCGATCAGCACGCCGTCGCGCACACCGAGTTCGCCGGCCGCGGGTTCGCCGAGCCGAAACCCCACCCGGACCGGCGCCGGGGCCGCCGCGAGCAGCTCGGCTGCCCGCGGGTCGTCGAGGCCGGCGACGGCCACCCGGCCACGCAGCACGCGGGCCTTCGCTGCGGCGTAGTCGGCCAGGTTGCCGTGCCAGTCGAGGTGGTCTTCGGCGATGTTGAGCACCACCCCGGCCTCGGGTCGCACCGACGGCGCCCAGTGCAGCTGGAAGCTGGACAGTTCGACCGCCAGCACGTCGGCAGGGCCGTGCGGTTCGCCGGACAAGGCACTGAGCACCGGGTTGCCGATGTTGCCGCAGAGCCGGCTGTCCAGGCCCGCGGCGACCAGCATCGCGTGCAGCATCGACGTGGTGGTGGTCTTGCCGTTGGTCCCGGTGACGGCCAGCCAGCGCCGCGGCGGGCCGTAGTGGCCGGCCTGGTCGAGCCGCCAGGCGAGTTCGACGTCGCCCCAGACCGGGATGCCGCCGGCCGCGGCGGCCGCGGGCACCGGCGCGGTCGGCGCGAAGCCCGGGCTGACGATCACCAGCGCGTAGTCGGCGATGCGCGCTGCGGCGGTCGCCGAGTCTGACGTCGGCGTGCCGGCCTCGGCGAACTGCCGGCGGGTGGCCGGGTCGTCGTCGCACAGCGTCGCGGTGGCGCCCAGGGCACCGAGTGCCGCCAGTACCGCCCGGCCGGTCACGCCGCCTCCCGCGACGAGCACCGGCGCCCCCGCCGACAATTGCTCGAGCGCGGAAGTCATGGGTGTCTCAGCCCCCGGTCGCCGCGAGCCATTCGCTGTAGAACAGCGCCACGCCCAGACCGCAGCTGATCGCGGTGAGGAGCCAGAACCGGATGATCACCGTGGTCTCGGCCCAGCCGGCCAACTCGAAGTGGTGATGGAAGGGCGCCATCCGGAACACCCGGCGACCGGTGGTCCGGAAGGCCAGAATCTGCACCACGACAGAGACGATCTCGGCAACGAACAGCGAGCCGAGCACCATCGCGAGGATCTCGGTGCGGCTGGTCACCGAGATGCCGGCGATGATGCCGCCCAAGGCCAGCGATCCGGTGTCACCCATGAAGATCTTGGCCGGGGCGGCGTTCCACCACAGGAAACCGATGCACGCGCCGGCGGTCGCGGCGGCGATGATCGCCAGATCCAACGGGTCGCGCACGTTGTAGCAGCCCAGTCCGGGCGCGGTCGCGCAGGCGTTGCGGTACTGCCAGAACGTGATCAGCACGTAGGCGGCGGTCACCATGGCCATCGAGCCGGCGGCAAGACCGTCCAGTCCGTCGGTGAAGTTGACCGCGTTCGACCAGGCGCTCACGACGAGCACGCAGAACAGCACGAAAAGCGCGGGAGCCAATGTGACCGTGGCGATTTCGCGCACATACGACAGGTCCGAGGTGCCCGGTGTCAGCCCGGCGTCGTTGCGGAATTGCAGGACCAGGATGCCCACCACGACCGCGGCGGTGATCTGGCCGACGGTCTTGGCGGTCTTGTTCAGCCCGAGGTTGCGTGATCGCCGGATCTTGATCAGGTCGTCGACGAATCCCACAGCGCCGAGCGTGCTGGCCAAAAACAGCACCAGCAGACCTGAGGCCGACGGGCCGTTGCCGTTGAACGCCAGCCCGGCCAGGTGGGTGCCCAGGTAGCCGGCCCAGATGCCGGCCAGGATGGCCACCCCACCCATCGACGGCGTGCCGCGCTTGGTCTTGTGGCTGGGCGGGCCGTCCTCGCGGATCTCGTGGCCGAAGCCCTGCCGGTTGAACAGCCGGATCAGCATCGGGGTCGCCAGGATCGACACCGTCAGCGAAATCGCGACGGCGAGCAGGATGTCGATCACCGGCTATCGCCTTGGCCGTCCGCGGCCAGCGAATCGGCCAGCGCACCGAGTCCCGCGGCATTGGACGCCTTGACCAGCACCACGTCTCCAGGCTGCAGCTCAGACCGCAGCATGGCCAGGGCGGCGTCAGCGTCGGCGACCAGGACGG
Source organism: uncultured Actinomycetota bacterium (assembly GCA_963762535.1). GTDB lineage: Bacteria > Actinomycetota > Actinomycetes > Mycobacteriales > Mycobacteriaceae > Mycobacterium. The sequence goes on along the minus strand of CAVXKX010000009.1, from coordinate 79,403 downwards.
CTCCCCGTTCGCCCTCGGAGCCCCAGGCCCCTTCCATGACCGCGCCGTGGTGCATCGCGCTCATAGACCTCCCCGTTCCGACGACAATGAGTCGAGACACATCTAATCGCACCGCCAACCTGCCGATGCGGTCATGCTCGGATATCGCGTCGTCGCCGAGTTCGCCCATCTCGCCCAGCACCGCCCAACTGCGACGCTTTCCGGCGGGGCCTGCCCCGCCCGAGACTGAGATCCAGGCCAGTGCCTGCAGCCCGGCGCGCATCGAATCCGGGTTGGCGTTGTAGGCGTCGTCGATGACCGTCACCCCGTCGGCGCGGGTGCTCACCCGCATCCGATGACCCGACACCGGGCCGGCGCCGGCCAGCGCCTCGGCGACCTGCGCGGTGGTGGCCCCGCATTCCAGCGCGACGGCGGCCGCGCACAGCGCGTTGCTGACCTGATGATCGCCGTGTACGGCCAGTCTGATGTCGACGGCGGCGTCGCCCGCATGCATGGTGAACTGCGGCCTGGCCAGTTCGTCGAGCGTCACCGGGCCGGCCCACACGTCGGCCTGGTTGTTCCGGCTGATCCGCACCACCCGGGCCGCAGTGACGTCGGCCATCGCCGCCACCGCGGCGTCGTCGGCGTTGAGCACCACGACGCCGGACCGCGGAACTGCTTGTGGGAGTTCACTTTTGGTCTTCGCGATGGCTTCGCGCGAGCCGAATTCGCCGAGGTGCGCGGTGCCGACGTTGAGCACCACCCCGATCGCAGGCGGCGCGATCATGGCCAGCGCGGCGATGTTGCCCGGGTGGCGGGCCGAGAGTTCGAGGATCAGATAGTCGGTGCTGGGCGTGGCGCGCAATACGGTCCACGGGTGGCCGAGCTCGTTGTTGAAGGATCCGGGTGGCGCGACGACTTCGCCGAGCGGGGCCAGCACTGCGGCCAGCAGGTCTTTGGTCGACGTCTTGCCCGACGAGCCGGTGATGCCGACGATGGTCAGCCCGCCGGCCACCAGTTCGGCGGCCACCGCCGCCGCGAGCTTGCCCAGCGCGGCCAGCACCGCCGCGCCGGAGCCGTCGCGGTCATGCTCGAGAACACCGGCCAATCCCCCGTCGCTGCGCTTCTGCGCGGCCGGGACGACGATCGCGGGTACGCCGACCGGGCGGGCGGCCAGCGCAGCGACGGCTCCGGCCGCCACGGCGGAGGCAGCGTGGTCGTGTCCGTCGACGCGGGCACCCGGCAACGCCAGGAACAGCCCGCCGGAAGTGACGTTGCGGGAATCGAATTCGACGGTCCCGGTGACGTGCAGACCCGCCGCTTCCTCGGCGGAGATGTCGGCCAGTTCACCGCCGACGATCGCGGCGATCTGCGCCACGGTGAGGTCGATCATCCGCGCCGCGCCTCGAGCGCGGCGGCCAACTCGACCCTGTCGTCGAAAGGCTGAGTATGGCCGTCGCGGGTCTGGCCGGTTTCGTGGCCCTTACCGGCGATCAGCACCACATCCCCGGCCGCCGCCCACGCCACCGCGTGCTCGATCGCCGCGCGCCGGTCCGCGATCTCGACCACCTCGGCGTCGCCACCGGCTTCGGCTGCGCCGGAGAGGATTTCGCGCCGGATCGCCGCCGGATCCTCGCTGCGGGGGTTGTCGTCGGTCACCACCACCAGATCGGCCAACTCGGCTGCGGCGCGGCCCATCTGGGCCCGTTTACCCGGATCGCGATCACCGCCGGCACCGAACACGACGGCCAGCCGGCCGTCCGGGCGACGCAGCGTTCGCAGCACCTCATGCAGTGCCCCCGGCTTGTGCGCGTAGTCCACCAGCGCCAGGAAGTCCTGTCCACGGTCGATCTGCTCGAGCCGCCCCGGGACCTGGGTGTGCCGCAGCCCTGCACAAGCCTGCTCCGGGGAAACCCCGATCGCGTCCAGAATGGCAAGCGCGACAAGGCAGTTGGCGATGTTGTAGTCGCCGGGTAACGCGATGCCCATCCGGTGGTGAACACCGGCCGGGTCGACCGCAGTGAATTCCTGCGCTCCGGCTCGTGCCGTGACGGCCTCTGCGCGCCAGTCGGCGGGGCGGCCCTTGGTGCTGACCGTGACCGCCGCGTCGGCGCGATGCGCCATCGCGCGACCGGCATCGTCGTCGACGCACACCACAGCGCGGCGGGCATGCAACGGCCACGCCGGGTCGAACAGTCGCGCCTTGGCCTCGAAATAGGCCTCCATCGTCGGGTGGAAGTCGAGATGGTCGCGCGACAGGTTGGTGAAACCCGCGACCGCGAAATGGATGCCGTCTACCCGCCCCAGGGTCAAGGCGTGGCTGGACACCTCCATCACCACCGTGTCGACGCCACGCTCGGCCATCGCCGCCAGCAGCGCCTGCAGCGCAGGCGCCTCGGGCGTGGTCAAGGCACTCGGAATGTCTTCACCGTTGATCCGTAGGCCGACGGTGCCGATCAGGCCTACCGTGCGCCCGGCCGACCGTAGACCGGCTTCGATCAGATACGTCGTGGTGGTCTTGCCCGACGTGCCGGTGACGCCGACGACGGCGAGGTGCTCCGACGGGCGGCCATACACCGTGGCGGCGATCTCGCCCAGGACGCTGCGGGGTTCGGGATGAACCAACACCGCCACCGAGGCGGCGTCTCGGTTCAACTGGGCCAGCCCGTCCGCATCGGTGAGCACCGCAACGGCTCCCCGTTCGACTGCGTCTCGGTAAAACCGGGCGCCGTGCGTCGTCGCTCCTGGTAGTGCGGCGTACAGGTCACCGGGCTGGACGTCCTGGGCCCGCAGGGTCACACCGGTGATCTGCAGATCCGGCCCGTTGCCGCCGTCGGCGGGGACCGCGCCCGCCTGGGCGGCCAGTTCCGAGAGCGGGACGCCCGGAACGGAGGTAGGACGCAGCGCAGCGGGCACTGCCATCACCTCCGTCTGCCGACTGGTTTTGGCGCCCGGGTCAGCGCCTCGATCGGCCCTGACACCTTATCGAGCGGCAGGTTTTCGGCGGAATGCCGTTACGGCTTGGTCGTCGGTGTCGTGGTGCTGCGCGCAACCTCGCGGGTTCTCGAGCGCGGCTACATGGCCTGCAGCGTCAGCGGCGGACCGGGGTCGGGCGACAGCGGGACGTTCCCGCGCTGCAACAGCCAACCGGCGATGTTGTGGAACAGCGGGGCCGCCGAGTGGCCCGGCGTTCCGTCGGCGTTGCGAGCCGGATTGTCCATCATGATGCCGACGACATAGCGCGGGTCGTCGCTGGTGGCCATGCCGGCGAAGGTGATCCAGTAGACGTTGTCGTAGTAGCAGCCGCACGCCGGGTTGATCTGCTGCGCGGTGCCCGTCTTGCCGGCGATCTGGTAGCCCTCGACCGCGGCAGCGGGTCCGGTGCCCTGCTGGACGCCGGTCGGGTCGCGTTGCACGACCGCACGCAGCATGTTGCGCACAGTGTGCGCGGTCTCCGGCGACACCACCCGAACCCCTTCGGGGCGTGGCTCTTCGGTGCGCGCGCCGTCCGCGCTGACCGTGGACTTGATGATCCGCGGCGGCATCCGGACACCGTCGTTGGCGATCGCCTGGTACATGCCCGTCATCTGGACCAAGGTCATCGAAAGGCCCTGTCCGATGGGCAAGTTGGAGAACGAGCTGCCCGACCACTGCCCGATCGGCGGCACCAGGCCCGCGCTCTCGCCGGGCAGGCCGATGCCGGTGCGCTGGCCCAGACCGAACTTCTCGAGCATGTCGAAGTAGCGTTGCGGCCCGACGCGTTGCGCCAGCATCAGCGTTCCGACGTTCGACGACTTCCCGAACACACCGGTGGTCGTGTAGGGCGCGACGCCGTGCCCCCAGGCGTCATGGATCGTGACCCCGCCCATGTTGATCGAACCCGGGACCTGCAGCACCTCATCGGGATTGGACAGTCCGTACTCGATCACCGAGGAGGCGGTGATGATCTTGTTCACCGAACCGGGTTCGAACGGCGAGGACACCGCCGGGTTGCCCAGCTGCTTGTTGCCCTGACGACCGATGTCCTGGGAAGGGTCGAAGGTGTTGTCGTTCGACATCGCCAGCACTTCACCGGTCTTGGAGTCCAGCACGACGGCCGAGACGTTGCGTGCACCGGAGAGGTTCTTGGCTTGCTGGACCTGCTGCTGAACGTAGAACTGGATGTCGTCGTCGATGGTGAGCTGGACCGTCGCGCCGTTGACCGCGTGGTGCTGGTTGCGGTAGCTGCCCGGGATCACCACGCCGTCGGAGCCGCGATCGTAGGTGACTGATCCGTCGGTGCCGGCCAGCTCGGCGTCCATGGAGTCTTCCAGGCCGAGCAAACCGTGCCCGTCCCAGTCGATTCCGCCGACGACATTGGCCGCCAGCGATCCGCCCGGATACTGCCGTAGGTCTTGGCGCTCGGCTCCGACCTCGGGGAATTTCCGGGTGATGGCGGTGGCGATGGCCGGGTCGACGGCGCGGGCCAGGTAGACGAACGACTCGTCGCTGCGCAGCTTCTTCAAGATGGTGGCTTTGTCCGGCTTGTTGTTCAACCGCACCGCCACCTCCTTGGCGATCTCGTTCAACCGCCGTTGCGGGTCAGGTGCTTTCGTATTCTTCTGCTTGGCCTCGGTCAGCTGCTTGAGAATTCGCTTCGGCTGGAACGTCAGCGCCCGGGCCTCGATCGTGAAGGCCAGTTGGTTGTTGTTGCGGTCCACGATGCTGCCGCGCACCGCTCTCGAGACGTCGGTGACCTTGAGCTGACCGGCGGCCTCGGCACGCAGCCCGGCGGCCTGGGGCACTTGCAGGTAGAACAGCTGAGCGCCGGCTACCAGCAATGCCAGGAAAATGACCCCGTTGCCGACCCGATGCCGGAAGACGAATGATGCTCCGCGGCTTCCGGTCTCGACCGCCTGGCGGGTACGACGCTCGCGCGCCGAGCGGTCCGGCGCGTTGGCTTTGCTCCGAATTGGCTTGTGGGACCGCCTCGGCCGATTCAACGTGGGACTCCGGGCGTGGTGACCGTCAGCGGGCCGAATTGCTCGCCGACGAGTGGCCCGGAGGGGGCGGGGTGATGCGGCATACCTGGTAAGTCGGCCGGCGACGAGGCCACCGGCGGCACCGGCGCTGCCAGCGGCACGGGGGTGACAGCGGGCGCGGCCGGCGGGGCGGGTGCGACAGGGACCACCGGCGCCATCCCGGCAGCCGGCGGCGCTCCGGGCACCAGCGGCACTCCCGGCAGCGCTCCGCCAGCGGCACTCCGGGCACGGTAGGCATACCCGGCACCGGCGCCGGTCCCGCTCCCGGCATCGGAAGTGGGCCGTCGGGCGAGGGAAGGTGCTGGGGGCCCAGGGTGGTGGCGCCGTCGGGCGTGCGGACCATCGCATCGGGGCCGGGCGCCAGGGGCACGGCCGGCGCGCCGTTGCCGGGCAGTACGAGTGCGGGCACCTCAACCGCGTTGACCGGCGGGGCCGGCGGGGGCACCGGCTTTTCTTCGGGCAGCTTGCTGTTCAGTGGCGGCGGCGGAACACCCTGGGCCGGCTTCGGGGTGCCCACCACCACCCAGTTGCCGGCAGGGTCCTGAACCAGATGCGCGGTGTCGCGTGTCGGGATCATCCCCAGACCGCGGGCCGCCTCCGCCAGCGCCGGTGCCGACTGCGCCTGCTGCACGTCGCGCTCGAGGGCTTCTTTTTCCTGCTGCAGCAATTCGGTGCGCTGACGGGCGCTGCCGAGCTGATAGGAACGCTCCGCAGCGTCAGTGGACAACCACAGCGTGAGGGCGAGTCCGGCACCCAACGAGCCGATCACCAGCACGACGAACGGGACCTTGGCCGCGAGGGTGCGCGGCCGAAGGTCGATCGAAGCCAGCTTGTTGAGCAGGCGCTCTCGCAGCGGCGGCCGAACAACCTTGGGAGCCTTGGCCTTCCGAGCCTTGGCTCGAGCCTTGGCCTGGGTGGCGCTCTTCGCGCGGACCGGTCGCTCGACTGGCCGGGCGACCGGAGTGGTCTGTGGCGCCGATCGTGACGTGCGCGGCTCACGGGCTGGGGCGGTGGGCTTTCCGGCACGGGCGCGATTGCGGCGCGCGGGCGCCGAGTCGGAAACACGCAGCGCCGACTTACCGGAAGCAGCGGCCCGGCCGCCGCGCCGTTCCCCGGCGCGGGCCGGTTTCGCTGGACGCTTGGCTTTCATGAGCCCCCCCTCGTGGCTGCGTCTGAATTCGATTGCACGCGTTGGACGGCGCGTAGTCGTACCGCGGCGCTACGCGGATTTCGCTGGACTTCCGAGTCGTCGGCGCGTTCGGCCCCCCGGGTCAGCAACGCGAACTTTGCTGCGTGTCCGGGTAATTCGACCGGCAGGCCGGATGGGGTGCTCGAGGTCGTCGCGTCGGCGAATGCCCGCTTGACGATGCGGTCCTCCAGCGACTGGTATGCCATCACCACGATGCGCCCGTTGAGGGCCAAGGCGTCCAGTGCAGCGGGCAACATGTCGCTCAACGCATCAAGTTCGCTGTTGACGGCGATACGTAAAGCCTGGAATGTCCGCTTCGCGGGATGTCCGCCGGTCCGACGGGCCGGAGCCGGAACCGCTTGGTAAATAACGTCTACCAGCTCCGCCGTCGTCGCGAAGGGTGCGCGGGCGCGTCGCCGGACAATGTGCGCCGCGATGCGGCGGGCCAACTTCTCCTCGCCGTAGCGGCGCAGGATGTCGCGCAACGCGGCCTCGTCATAGGTGTTGAGGATCTCGGCGGCGGTCAGCGGCGAGGTGGGGTCCATCCGCATGTCCAGCGGCGCGTCCTGCGCGTAGGAGAATCCTCGCTCGACACGGTCGAGTTGCATGGACGAGACACCGAGGTCGAACAGCATGCCGTCGACGGATTCGATTGATCCATAACCGGATTCGGTCAGTGCGGTCGCGATATCGTCATACCGGGTTTGCACGAGTGTGAGTCGATCGGCAAATCGCGAGAGCCGCGTACCGACGATCTCCAGTGCGCTCGGGTCGCGGTCGACACCGATCAGCCGCAGCCCGGGGAGCTCGGTGAGGAAGCGCTCGGCGTGCCCGCCGGCACCGACGGTCCCGTCGATGAGCACGGCGCCCGATCCATCGGCGCGGTGGCGGGTCAAGGCGGGGCGCAGCAATTCGAAGCAGCGGTCGAGCAAGACGGGCACATGGCCGAAACCACCAGTGGCGTCAGGCATGAGAACACCTTCCCGACGGGAGAAGTGGTGGACGGGCCGGCATGCCGTTCGCGTGGCCGTTGCATCGAGGTCCCTGTCCGATTGCACGAACCTGGCGTCGGGGAAGTACGTCAGGGTCGGTTCGGACAGAGGCCACGTTGCACGGGCACGCGCCTCAGATAATGTCGCCGAGTGCTTCATCGCTGGCTGCGGAGAAGTTCTCTTCGTGGGTTTCTTGGTATTGCCGCCAGGCCGCTGCGTCCCAGATCTCCAGGTATTCAATGGATCCGATGACGACGCAGTCCTTGGACAGGTTCGCGTAGCGGCGGTGGTCGGCCGACAAGGTGATCCGGCCCTGGGCGTCGGGGTGTTGTTCGTCGGTACCGGCAGCCAGGTTGCGCAAAAACGCCCGAGCCTCAGGGTTGCTGCGCGATGTCTTGCTGGCTTTGCGGGCGAGTTCCTCGAATTCGGCTCGCGGGTAGACAGCGAGGCTGTGGTCCTGGCTCTTGGTGACCATCAACCCCCCTGACAGCGCGTCGCGGAACTTGGCGGGCAACGTGAGCCGCCCTTTGTCGTCGAGCTTTGGCGTGTAAGTGCCAAGAAACATCTGGCCACCTCCATGCCTTTCGACGTCCGCCACGATACCCCACAATCCCCCACTGTGCTCCATTTAACGACACGTAATGTCACCAATTGGTGTCGTTTCTGCAGGTTCTCGGCCACCACGACGGCGGGCCGGGCCCGAAGTGGAACCACAGAAACCTTGCTAAAAGTGGCTTGAGCTGCGGTTATCGCCGATAGTGGGGCGTAGTGGGGTCCTGCGGTGAGGCACGGGCCAGCCCGGGGCCGTGGGTGGGGCACAAAAAAGGGCAGCCGAGCCGGCTGCCCTTTGTGCGTCCCGCGCGCTACTCCTCGAAGCGGCGGCGGAACCGGTCTTCCATCCGGCTGGTGAACGATCCGCCGGCGCTCTTGTTGCGGCGCTGACGTGCTGTCGCCGCGGGTCCCGGGCGCTCACCGCGTCCGGTCAGGCGCGGACCGGTGATGGCAAACACCACGCCGGCGAACATCACCACGAAACCGAGCACCGACAGCACCGGGAACGTTCCGATCATGGTGGCCTTAAACGCCACCCCGGAGACCAACATCGCAAGTCCGAGCACAAAAAGCGCCGCACCCTGCAACCGTCGCCGTGCCGTCGGCGCCCGCAACCCGCCGCCGCGAACGCTCGAGGCGAACTTGGGATCCTCGGCATAGAGAGCGCTCTCGATCTGGTCAAGCATCCGCTGCTCATGATCGGAGAGTGGCATCAGTCCCTCCTTGCCGAATTCCTGTCACGTAAATACCGATAGCACGCCTGCGCCCGCTGCGGGACAACTAACAAGAATGATACGAGGTCCATCTGCGCGTTACCACCGCTTCGCTCGCAGATTGTACTTGCGACCGGTCGGTGACCGACGCTGCGTCGCCGCGCCCGATAATGGGATGGGGCACCACACTGCACGACTGATGACGACTGGCGAGGAGACCGCACGTTGGTGACATTCCTCATCAACCTGCCGCCGCAGGATATGCAGCGACGGCTCTCCGATGCCCTGGGCGTGTACGTCGACGCCATGCGCTATCCGCCCGGCACCGAGAATCAGCGCGCCGCAATGTGGCTCGAACACACCCGGCGACGCGGCTGGCAGGCCGTGGCCGCGGTCGACGTCGACGCGCCGGCCGGGACGGAGCCGTCGTCCGCCGAACTGAGCGACGCACCGCTGCTGGGCGTGGCCTACGGGTATTGCGGGGCGCCTGACCAGTGGTGGCAGCAGCAGGTGGTGGCCGGGCTGCAGCGCAGCGGCTTCCCCGACCCCGAGATCGCCAAGCTGACGGCCAGCTACTTCGAGCTGACCGAGCTGCACATCCACCCGCGGGCGCAGGGCCGCGGCCTCGGCGAAGCGCTGGCCCGTCGGCTGCTCTCGGAACGCCGCGAAGCCAATGTGTTGCTGTCGACGCCGGAGACCAACGGCGAGGCCAATCGAGCCTGGCGGCTCTACCGGAGACTGGGCTTCGTCGACATCATCCGCGGCTACCACTTCACCGGCGACCCACGGGCATTCGCAATTCTGGGGCGTGCGTTGCCGCTGTAGTGGCACCGGGGCCGTCGCGGTCTGGCACGATGACCTGGTGCGCGCCAGCGGTATACAGCTCCCATCTCCGGGTTTCACGGCACGATTGGGAAGCCGCCGCGTCGCGGCGTGCGCGTTGCTGCTGCTGGCGATACCCCTGCTCGCCGGATGCGTGCGGATCAAGGCGTCGATCACGATCTCCCCCGACGACCTGGTGTCCGGCGACATCGTCGCGGCGGCCAAACCGCGCAACGACAAAGACAACGGCCCGCAGCTGGACCCCAATCTGGCCTTCGGCGAGAAGGTCGCGGTCTCCAAATACGACCGCGACGGCTATGTGGGCTCGCAGGCCACGTTCTCCGACCTGACGTTCGCGGAATTGCCCGAGCTCGCGCGGATGAACTCCGACGCGCAGGGGGTGAACCTGTCCCTGCGCAGAGCCGGCGACCTGGTGATCCTGGAAGGTCGCGCGGATCTGACATCGCTCAACGATCCCGATGCCGACGTGGAGTTGTCCGTGGCGTTCCCCGGGTCGGTGACCTCCACCAACGGCGATCGCGTCGATGAGCAGACGGTGCAGTGGAAGCTGAAGCCCGGCGTGGTCAGCATGCTCAGCGCCCAGGCTCGCTACACCGATCCCAGCACCCGCTCGTTTCAGGGGGCGGCATTATGGCTGGCCGTGGCGTCGCTGGCGGTGGCCGGTGCGGTGGCCGGGCTGGCCTGGTACACCCGCGACCGTTCGCCTCGGATCGGCGAGCCCAGCGACCCGCCGTCCAGCTGACACCGCGATCAGCTGGTGGGTGACCAGTAGTCCAGCATCTCGGCGAACGTCTCGAACGCCGCCGCGGAATTGCCGTAGGTGGCTTCGAGATGGATGCTCAGCGGATAGCCCAAGTCGACGACACCGTCAATCACCCGCTTGTACAGGTCCAGAAGCAGCTTGCGCCGTTGCACCGGTTCGGTGTTCGCCAGCGTGGTGACGAACCTCTGCTCCTCGGCGACGGCGGGGTTGCCCGGATCCTGGATCAACCAATTGATGAAGCCGATCCGCTCCTCGAGCTTCGGCACGAAGCCGAACCCCAGCAGGATCTCCGGCCGGTGGTCGGTCTTTTTGGCGAAGTCGGTCAAAAAGCCCACGATCGCATCGGAATACAGCAGCTGCGTCTGCGCGAACGTCGCGCCTTGCTCACACTTGAAATTCAGCCGGCCGGTCTCCCCCTCGCGGGTCGGAATCAGGATCACGCCCCGGTTGTGCACCAGCTCCCGGTAGATCGACAAGGCGTCCGTCGGTGCGACCCCGGAGCCCTCGCCGTCGGCCATCGTTCGGGGAACACCGACGAACACGATGCCGTCGATCCCGGCTTCGACAAGGCTGACCAGCCGCTGGCGTAGCGTCGGTTCATCCATGAAAGCCGTGACCTGACTGCACAATCCACGCACACCGGGCAATTCGGGCTTGATGGTCGACCAAAAGTCCAGCACATCCAGCTTGGGCTTCATCTCGATCGGCCGGTCGTCGTCTTCTTCGATCAGCCCGGGCATCATCACGTGCCCGATGCGGCCGTCAATCCCCGTTTTCGCCGCCAGCGCCACCACTTTGTGGGCCTCTTCGAGAGCTTGCTCCCTACCGCGATCGGCGTTCGGCGGTACCAACTCAAGCGCGATGGTGTTCAAAGTCAACGAGCTGCTCCTCATGTAACGACTAGTTCCCCCGCCGCAGCAGCCAGCTGCCGCGAACCCAGATCGGCCCGAATCAGCGCTGGCCCGGGCGGCCCGCGCCACGGATCAGGACAGCATAGTGAGGCCGCCGACGCAGCTGTCCGGCGACGGCCGATCGCGCCGCCGGAACGGGGCTGAGCCGGCAAAACCCGCTGGACAACGCCGCGCCGAATAGACTTGGCGGGCCATGATCGTCAGGGACCGGGAAGAGGTGTTGCGCTGAGCGCACGAGCAGCGGCAACCGTCGAGGTGGCCGACGCCGTCGTCGACCAGTTGCGCAAGTATTTGCGCGACCGACGAGGCGAGGCCGCCCACATCGGAAGCGAGTACGACGCGCTGACCGCCGGCCTGGCGGATTTCGTCCTCGGCGGCGGAAAGCGGCTGCGCCCGGCCTTCGCCTACTGGGGTTGGCGGGCGGTGTCGAACGAGGACGCCGACGAGCGGATGCTGCTGTTGTTCGCTGCGCTGGAACTGCTGCACGCCTCGGCGTTGGTGCACGACGACGTGATCGACAGCTCGGCGACTCGACGCGGCCGGCCCACCACGCATATCCAGTTCGCCGCCTTGCACCGGGAACGTGGATGGCGAGGTCCGGCCGATCAGTTCGGAATTTCGGCGGCAATCCTGCTTGGGGACCTGGCGCTGGCGTGGGCCGATGACATCGTCGCCGACGCCGATCTGCCGCGCGATGCCCGCAAGCGGGTCCGCAAGGTCTGGGCCGATATTCGCACCGAGGTGCTCGGCGGTCAGTATCTCGACATCGTCGCCGAGGCCAGCGCCGCTGAGTCGATCGCCTCCGCGATGGCCGTCAACACCTATAAGACCGCCTCCTACACGGTGTCGCGCCCGCTGCAGCTGGGCGCGGCAGCGGCGGCTGACCGGCCGGACGTGCAGGCGCTTTTCCACGAGGTCGGCAATCAGTTGGGCGTCGCCTTTCAGCTGCGTGACGATGTGCTGGGGGTCTTCGGCGATCCGGCCGTGACCGGCAAGCCGTCCGGAGACGATCTGCGCTCCGGCAAGCGCACCGTGCTGCTGGCCACCGCGATGGAGTTGGCCGATGCTTCAGATACCGCCGCCGCCAAGCTGTTACGTGCCTCGGTCGGTACCGACCTGAGCGAGAAGCAGGCACGCGAAGTGCGCGACGTGATCGAACGGGTCGGAGCGCTGGCCGCCGCCGAGGACCAGATTGCGACGTTGACCCGGCGCGCGCTGCACCTGGTGGCCGACGCGCCCATTTACGACGCAGCCAAGGTCGGGCTTTCCGATCTGGCCACCCTGGCCGCAAACCGGTCCGCCTGACGCCCATGTCCATTCCCGTCACCGCGCCGGCCTCGAGTAGCCCTGCGCCACGACCACTTTCACGACTGCGGCAATTCACCGCCACCGCCGACGGCCGGCCGGCGCTGCTGGGGTGCCTGGGTGCGGTGTTGATCACCACGGGTGGGCTCGGGGCCGGGAGCACCAAGCAGCATGATCCGCTGCTGGAGACGCTGCACTTGTCCTGGCTGCGCTACGGCCACGGCCTGGTGCTGTCCTCGGTCCTGCTGTGGATCGGCGTCGCGCTGATGCTCAGCGCATGGCTCTGGTTGGGCAGACGTGTACTTGCCGGCGCCGCAGATCAATTCGCCATGGTGGCCACCACCGGTTTTTGGCTGGCGCCCTTGTTGCTCTCGGTACCCGTCTTCAGCCGCGACACCTATTCGTATCTGGCTCAGGGCGCACTGTTACGCGACGGGTTCGACCCATACGCGGTCGGGCCGATCGACAACCCGAATCCCTTGCTCGACAACGTCAGCCCGATTTGGACCATCACCACCGCGCCTTACGGCCCGGCCTTCATCATGATCGCCAGGCTGGTGACGATGCTGGTCGGCAACCACGTGATCGTCGGGACGATGCTGTTGCGATTGTGCATGCTGCCCGGGTTGGCGTTGCTGATCTGGGCTACACCGCGCATTGCACGGCACTTGAAAGCGAATGTGCCGATCGCGCTGTGGGTTTGCGCGCTTAATCCGCTGGTGATCATCCATTTGATGGGCGGCGTGCACAACGAAATGCTGATGGTGGGTTTGATGGCAGCCGGTATCGCGCTGACCTTCGAGCGGCGCCATATCGCCGGCGGCATCGCCGTGATCGCCGTCGGGACAGCAGTCAAGGCCACCGCTGGGCTCGCCCTGCCCTTCATGGTGTGGGTATGGATGCGCGATCTGCGCGACCGGCGCGGATACCGGCCGCTGCAGGCCTTTTCGGTGGCGGCGGGCGCGTCGGTGTTGATCTTCGTCGCGGTGTTCGCCCTGCTCTCCGGGGTGGCCGGAGTGGGCCTGGGCTGGCTGACCGCACTGGCCGGCTCGGTCAAAATCATCAACTGGCTGAGCATTCCGACCGCGACCGCGAATCTGGTGCATGCCATCGGCGGATTGTTCTTCTCGGTGAATTTCTACGGGGTGCTGACACGCTACCCGTGCGGTGGGCATCGCGATCATCGCGATTGCATTGCCGCTGCTGTGGTGGCGGTTTCGCCGCGATGACCGCCAAGCACTCACCGGGATCGCATGGGCGATGCTCTTCGTGGTGCTGTTCGCGCCGGCCGCCCTGCCGTGGTACTACTCCTGGCCGTTGGCCGTCATCGCCCCGCTTGCCCAGTCACGCCGTGCGGTGGCCACCATCGCGGCGCTGTCCACGTGGATCATGGTCATCTTCAAACCCGATGGCGCCCATGGCATGTACTCGTGGCCGCACGTGCTGTTGGCCACAGCAGTGGCAGTGTTCGCGTGGCGCACCATCAACCGGCCCGAGGCCCCGGCGCAACCCGCCTGACCAGAGGAGTCAGTACGCCAAGGCCTGCGCGCGGCGCAGCACTTCGCGAGCCTGATGCGCGTGCAGCGCGTCGACCGGGCGGGCGTTGCTGAGCGCATCACGTGAACCGTCCCGGGTCACCGTCAGCGACGGATCGGGGGTGAACAGCCAGCGCACGATTTCGGTGTCGTGGTAGCCGCCGTCACGCAAGACCACCAGCAACCCGGGCAGGCTCTTGACCACCTCCCCGGTGCTGGTGAAGAAAATCTGCGGCACCACGACATCACCGGCGCGGCGCACCGCGACGAGATGGCCTTCTTTGAGATGCTGCTGCACTTTGGTCACCGCCACCCCGAGCAGGTCGGCGACGTGGCGAAGATCGTAGGTCGGTTCGTCGGGGTCGAGAACATCGTCCCCAGCCGGAATCCTGCTCACCAACACAGTGTAAGGCCGCCACGGAACCGTGTTGGGCTCACGCAGTGTTGATTTCCTGACCATGCCGCGCCGCCGCCTACGATGGGCGCGTGGCTGCAGCGACGGGCGGAGACCTCCTGGAGGGGGCATTGCTGGACGGTCGCTATCGCGTCGCGACCAAGATTGCCACCGGGGGCACCTCCACGGTCTACCGCGGCCTCGACACCCGGTTGGACCGGCCGGTCGCACTCAAGGTGATGGACTCCCGCTACTCCGGCGATCAGCAGTTCCTGACCCGCTTTCAGCTCGAGGCCCGCAGCGTGGCCCGGCTCAAAGATCCCGGCCTCGTCGCGGTCTATGACCAAGGTTTGGATGCCCGCCACCCGTTTTTGGTGATGGAGCTTGTCGAGGGCGGGACGTTGCGTGAACTGCTCGCCGAACGCGGACCGATGCCGCCGCACGCGGTCGCCGCAGTGCTGCGTCCGGTGCTGGGCGGGCTGGCCGCCGCCCATCGCGCCGGCTTGGTGCACCGCGACGTCAAACCCGAGAACGTCCTGATCTCCGACGAGGGCGAGGTCAAAATCGTCGACTTCGGGCTGGTACGCGCCGTTGCCGAAGCCGGAATCACGTCCACCAGCGTCATTCTCGGCACCGCAGCCTACCTGTCCCCCGAACAGGTCAAGGACGGAAACGCCAGCCCGCGCAGCGATGTCTACGCCGTCGGGATCGTCGCCTACGAGCTGCTGACCGGTCAGACGCCGTTTTCCGGTGACACGGCATTGTCGGTCGCCTATCAGCGGCTGGACACCGATGTGCCGCCGCCCAGCAGCGTGATCAGCGGGGTGCCTTCGCAATTCGACGAGCTGGTCCAGCGTTCGACCGCCCGCGATCCTGCCGGCCGTTACGCCGACGCCCACGACATGGGGGCAGAACTGGACGCGATCGTCGACGCGCTGCACCTACCGGATTTTCGGGTGCCCTCCCCGCGCAACTCGGCGCAACACCGTTCGGCGGCAGCGCATCCCGGCCAGCGCGACGAGCATCGCACCACGGACCAGAACCTCACCCCAGATCTGCGCCGGCCACCGGCCACACGTCCGCCGTTACATCGGCCTACGCGTCAGCTGACTCGCGAACCACAGGAGATAGCACCCCAATTCGCTGGAATCGACATGATCGAGTTCGCTCTCGAACGCCAGCATGCCCGACGCATGGTGCTGATCTGGATCGCGATCGTGTTGTCGATCACCGGGATGGCTGCCGCCGCGGCGTGGACCGTCGGCAGCAACGTCAGCGGTCTGCTCTAGTCGCCGTGGCGATCGCGAGCGCGGCGGAGCCGGGCGAAGCGGGTCGCCACTTAATCGCGAAGCATCTCCGCCACCAGGAACGCCAGCTCCAACGACTGCTGGGTGTTCAGCCTTGGGTCGCACGCCGTCTCGTAGCGTCCGCCCAGATCGGTGTCCGAAATGTCTTGAGCGCCACCGAGACACTCGGTGACGTTCTCTCCGGTGATCTCGACGTGGATGCCGCCGGGGTAGGTGTCCAGCGCCCGGTGCACCTCGAAGAAGCCCTGCACCTCGTCGACGATCCGGTCGAAGTGCCGGGTCTTGTAGCCGGTCGACGACTCATGGGTGTTGCCGTGCATCGGATCGCACTGCCAGATCACCTGATGGCCGGTCGCCTGCACCTTCTCGATGATCGGCGGCAGCAGGTCACGAACCTTGTTGTTGCCCATCCGGCTCACCAGCGTCAGCCGGCCCGGCTTGTTGTGCGGGTCAAGGCGCTCAACGTATTCGACGGCCTGCTCCGGAGTGGTCGTGGGTCCGATCTTGACGCCGATCGGGTTCGCGATCACCTCCGCGAATGCGATATGCGCGCCGTCGAGCTGCCGGGTGCGGTCACCGATCCACAGGTAGTGCGCCGACAGGTCGTACAGTTGCTGCTCACCGTCCTCGGCATCGGACAGCCGCAGCATGGCCCGTTCGTAGTCGAGCACCAAAGCCTCATGGCTGGCATAGATTTCGGCGGTTTGCAGGTTGCGGTCGGCCACCCCGCAGGCGCTCATGAATTTGAGACCCCGGTCGATCTCGGAGGCCAGCGCCTCGTAGCGTGCACCGGCCGGCGAAGTCCGGACGAACTCCCGGTTCCAGTCGTGCACCAGATGCAGCGACGCCAGTCCCGAGGAGGTCAGCGCCCGCACCAGGTTCATCGCCGCGCCGGCGTTGGCGTAGGCCCGCACCAGCCGCGACGGGTCGTGCTCGCGGGCCGCCGCGTCCGGGGCGAATCCGTTGATCATGTCGCCGCGGTAGGACCGCAACCCGAGCGCGTCGACGTCGGCCGAACGGGGCTTGGCGTACTGCCCGGCGATGCGGGCCACTTTCAGCACCGGCACGCTGGCCCCGTAGGTCAGCACCACGGCCATCTGCAGCAGGGTGCGGATATTGCCCTTGATGTGCGGTTCGGTGTTGTCGAGGAAGGTCTCCGCGCAGTCGCCGCCCTGCAGCATGAACGCCTCGCCCCTGGCCACCTGAGACAGCATGTCCTGCAACCGCACGATCTCCGACGCCACCGTCACCGGCGGAACAGCCTCCAGCAGCGTCCTCACCGGCTCGACCTGCTCGCGGGTCCAACTGGGCTGTTGCGCAGCGGGCTTGGCCAGCGCAGCATCCAGTCGGGCCCGCAGGTCCGCCGGCAGCGGCGGCAGCGGCGGCAGCTGCTCGATCGGTACGTCAACGGTCCAGTTCACCCGTCTATGGTAACCGGGCTGCGCACGCCCCCAATCCGGCCGCGATCAGGGCCGACGTGAAGACACCGACCTATCGCCCGCATCGTCGTCGCCCGTTTGACCTGGCCGACTCCTCAACGGGCGGCTGCACCGCCCGCATCGTCGTCGCCCGTTTGACCTGGCCGACTCCTCAACGGGCGGCTGCACCGCCCGCATCGTCGTCGCCCGTTATGACCCGATACCGCGTCAGCTGGTCACGAGCATCGACGAGGGCGTCGTGCACATTCTCCGAACGACGCGGCATCCGGGGGCTGCCGTGCTGCTCCCAGAGCTGGCGCAACTCGTGGGTGAATCGCGGTATCTGCGGCGGCAGATGGGTCATCGGGCCCCATAACTGGCACAACGCGACGTGGTCGTAGGCGCCGACCCAGGCCCACAGCTCGATCGGCTCCGGCCCGTCGACGTCGAAGAACGTCTCGAGGTCGCTGCGGATCTGCGCGCGCGAGCGCCATAGTTGCGAGGCCGGTGGCGGTAGCTTGGGCAGCACATGGGCGCGCACCCAACTGCCGGCTCGATCTGGATTGAATTCGGTTGAGACGGCGTAGTATTCGCGACCGTCTTCGGCGACCACTCCTATCGAGATCAGCTCGATGGTGTATCCGTCGTCGATGAATTCGGTGTCGTAGAAATAGCGCACCGCCGGCTACCTCACACCGCTGGCGAGCACACTCGGCGCCTGCTCCGGCGGTGGTGCTGGATGAACTTCGCGGTCCAGTTGCGCGTCGACCAGGCGGTGCGACGGCACCCGCGGGGTGCCGGCGATGGTGTACTGCACCCATAGCTTCGCCCGCACCACCGGGCGCCGCAGGGTCCGCTCGCGTTGCAGCGCGCGTCCCATCTTGTCCAGACGGCGCATGTAGAGGTAGCGGGCCCACGGGGCCTGCGGGCGGGACAGCCGGATCGCCCCGATGACCAGCATCGGGACGAAGAACATCCCGATCAGGCCGGTCCACACTTTGCCCTTGAGCAAAACCAGCACCGCCAGTGGCGGCGTGAGCGCCATCGCGAACACCAGACCGGTCCGCAGCACCAGTGAATGGGTGGTGTCCTGCCACAGGCTGATGAAAAACATCAACGGATGCAGCCCCAGAACGAGCAGCCCACCGACTGCAATCGCGACGAAGACCGCATCTACCGATGTCCGCCCGTCTTCCTCCCAGTAGACGTCGGACAGATGCAGGATCAACGCGTACTCGTCGAGCACCAGCGCAGAGCCGATACCGAAAAGGATTGCAGTGGCGGTGAATTCGGGCTCGTTTCCGTTGATCGACAACGTTACCAACGTGACGCCGGAGATCATCACCAGCACCACTCCGACCACGACGTGGTGGATGTGTTTGGAGCCGATGTGGATGTTGCGCGGCTCCCACCATCGAGGCGGCCTGTTGGTGCCCGCGCGACGGCGGATCAGGCGCACGAAGGTGCGGGTCACAGAAAAGGTGATGATGAATGCGATCAGACAGCACAACAGCGGTAGTCGACCGCGACCGATGATGTCGTGTTCGAACCAGTGCAGCACGTTAAAAAAGCTACGCGCAATTGGTGACGATGGCCGTCCGCGACACCGACCGGCGCGCTGGCACCGATAGGCTGATCACCGACATGACTAGATGGCGCTCGCCCGATGGGGGCAGTTCGCGGGGGCAGGTGGCCAGGGCGCAGCCGAACAGCTGGCGAAACGCCTGCTGGGTGCTGCTTCAGCTGTTGGCACTTGCGGCGCTGGGATACGCCGGATGGCGGCTGATCGGGACCACGCCCTACCGGATCGACATCGACGTCTACCGGATGGGCGGCCAGGCTTGGCTGGACGGCCATCCGTTGTACGCCCACGATGCCAAGTTCCATACCCCGATCGGCTTGAACCTGCCATTCACCTATCCCCCGCTGTCTGCGGTCGTTTTCGCCCCGTTCGCCTGGTTGGGGATGCCGGCCGCCAGCGTCACCATCACGCTGATCACGCTGGCGCTACTGCTGGTCTCGATAATGATCGTGCTGACCGGGCTCGACGTGTGGCCCACCACCCGTGTGGTGCCCGGGCCCGCGTGGTTGCGCCGGTGGTGGTTGACGGTGCTGATCGTGGCCGGCGCGACGATCTACCTCGAACCGATCCAGGCGAACTTCGCGTTCGGGCAGATCAATGTCGTGCTGATGACCCTGGTGATTGCCGAGTGCGTGCCGCGTCGCACGCCGTGGCCGCGCGGGCTGCTGCTGGGTTTGGGGATTGCGCTCAAGCTCACACCGGCGGTTTTCCTGCTGTATTTCCTGCTGCGCCGTGACCGCCGTGCCGTGCTCACCTCGCTGGCCGCCGTGGTGGCTGCGGTCGCGGCGGGATTCGCGTTGGCCTGGCAGGACTCCTGGGAGTACTGGACGCACACTGTGCGCAACACCGATCGGATCGGATCGGCCAGCCTGAACACCAACCAGAACATCGCCGGCACGTTGGCACGTTTGGGGCTTGACGAGCATCAACGATTCCTGCCGTGGGTCGTGGCCTGCTTCGTTGTGCTGGGGGTGACGGTGTGGGCGGCACGTCGGGCGTTGCAGGCCGGCGAGCCGGTCCTGGCGGTGATCTGCATTGCCCTGTTCGGGC
Source organism: uncultured Actinomycetota bacterium (assembly GCA_963762535.1). GTDB lineage: Bacteria > Actinomycetota > Actinomycetes > Mycobacteriales > Mycobacteriaceae > Mycobacterium. Next base: position 59,849 of record CAVXKX010000009.1, on the reverse strand, counting down.
TCGCGGTATCGCCGGTGTCGTGGTCGCACCACTGGGTGTGGATGCTGCCGGCGGTGCTGGTGACGACTGTGCTGGCCTGGCGTCGGCGCAACGTGGCGCTGGCTCTCGTCAGCGCCGCCGGGGTGGCCGCGATGGTCTGGACGCCGATCGACCTGATGCCCAAGCATCACGAGGTGAGCGCTTCGTGGTGGCGTCAACTGGTCGGAGCGTCATATCTGTGGTGGGCGCTGGCGACGATCATTGCCGCTGGCGCTACCGTCGCCGGTCGCAAGGCCGCCGCGATCGCGCCCCACGCGTCGACCACACCCGCGCCGGTGTCAGCTCTCAGCTGACACTGCGGAGAACCGCTACCCGGCCGCCGTCTCAGGAATCCGAGACGGCGGTACTTTTCCCGACGGCGTCTCGCCGTTGCCGTTTTTCAGTGTTGCGGCATAGATGTCGACGTACTCCTGATCGGACAGACCCATCAGTTCGTAGATCACCTCGTCGATGACGGCGCGTTCGATGAAACGGTTGCCGGCCAGCCCCTCGAACCGGGAGAAGTCCATCGGCTTACCGAACCGGACGGTGACCTTGCCGAACCGGAGCATCGAGGTTCCAGGGGGGTTCACCTTGTTGGTGCCGATCATCGCGACCGGGATCACCGGCACGCCGGTCTCCAGCGCAAGACGCGCCAATCCGGTCTTGCCCTTGTAAAGCCGGCCGTCGGGCGAGCGCGTCCCTTCGGGGTACATGCCGAGCAACTTGCCTTCGCCCAGCACCCGCTTGGCGGTGTCCAGTGCGGCCTGAGCTGCGTCGGCACTACTGCGATCGATCGGCACCTGGCCGACGGCGGTGAAGAACCAGCGACTGCACCATCCCTTGAAACCGGTTCCGGTGAAATACTCCGACTTGGCCAGGAACGTGATCCGGCGCCGCACCACCAACGGTAGGTAGAAGCTGTCCATCACCGCCAGATGGTTGCTGGCCAGAATCGCCGGACCGGAATGCGGAACATGTTCAAGTCCTTCGACTTTCGGCCGACCAAGGACCGTGAGCAATGGGCCGAGGAAGATGTACTTCAAAAGCCAGTACGCCACGGAGCCTCCTTCTCAGCCGCGCCAACAGTGTTCAGCGCCAAGAGTACCGACCGAGTGTGTGTACGACCACACCACACCGGCGACTTGCGAACACTCCGCCGCCGGTGGGCCGATGTGGTAGGACCCGTCGCCGCTAATCGTCGACCGTGACGGTGATGGGCTGGTACCTACTGGTCGGCGCCGGCTCATCCACCGCCTCTTCGTGGCCACCGCTGCCCGGGCCTTCGGGTGGCTGCGGCGGCGGCCGGTCGACTTGATCGACGATGGCCCGGATCACCGCCAGCAGGGTGACGCTGTGCTCGGCGATGATGGTCAGTAGCGGATGCTCGTCGCCGGTGACGACCGCGGCCAGCGCGCACACCGGGCACCACACCTGTTGGCATTTGCCGGTGCCAGGCCCGTCACCGACTGCGGCTGCCGCCGCCAGGCGGACCGCTGGGTCGATCTGGTCGAGGATCTTCTGCGCGAGCTTGCGTAGCTCTGGCCCGATGTCGGAATGCGGCTCGGTCATCAGCGCCGCTCCTCAGCATCGCTACGTCCCCCTCGCCGCTGCGCGGCTGGAGGCGCCCCCACTGCATCGTCACCGGCGGTCATTTGGGCCACACCTCCGGGTCAGGTCGAAAGCGCACCGTCAATTCGCTACCGCGAAAATGCGCGTCCAGCACTGTGCAGCGCCGCAGGACGGACGCCAGTCGAACTCTGCGTCGCATCCCGCCGGCACCGACGATCAGATCGTCGCCGACCCGGCCCAGGCTGAGCGCGCCGGAATCGATTTGCGGCAACTCTAGCCGCAATCGGTACACGGACTGCAGTCCAGACCCGGATTCCAGATCCACCACCGGGCGCAGCGGCCCGGGGGGCGCAGAACCGTCCCGTCGGCGTGCGCTGTCCAGCAGTTCTGCGAGTGCTTTGGCCCCGATCGGCTCACCGGCCAGATGCGGGGTGAGGACCAGCGCCACATCACCGATCGCGGCATCGAGTTCGTCGAGCACGGTTCGCTGCTCACTGATCCGCTCCGAATACCAGTCGAAGGCCGGATGCGCCGGCAGGTTGCGGTACTCGTACGAATCGTCTTGCATCAGAATCTGGTTGACGATTAGTTCCTCGACGCGCACGCCCATCAATGCCAGCGAACCCAGCGTCCGGATTGCCTCGGCCGCCACCACCCGCTCGGCGGTGAGCACCAGATGCGCGCCCACCTGTGTCCCGTCGCTCAGCAGTGCGCTGAGCTGCTCGACGCTGCTGCTGATCCGTTCCAACAGCTCCACCACAGCGGTGGAACGCAAGTCTTCGGCGCCGGTGGAGAGCCGGCGGTGGCGCGGCCATGCCCGCTCGACGTAGAGCGCGAAGGTGGCCGGCAGGGTCAGCATCCGCAACGCGTCGGCGGTCGACGCGCAGTCGACCACCAGGTGGTCCCACTGCCCACACCTGGCCAGCTCGCCCACCTCGTGCAGGCCGAGTACTTCCTGAACGCCGGGCAGCGCCGAAAGTTCCTCCGGTGCAATGTCTTCCAGGTCCGATTCGGGGAAGCGGCGACCCAGCGTCTCGACCACCGTGCGCCAGCGGGCCTCGAGCAGAGCGAGGGTGTCGATCGCCAACGCGTCGAGGGAGCCGGTTTCCAGGTCGGCCATCACCCGTACGGTGTCGCGGTGACCGTTCGGCGCGACCGTCACACCGAGTACGTCGCCTAGCGAGTGCGCCTGGTCGGTGGAAACCAGCAGCACCCGATGCCCGGCGCGCGCTTGATGCACGGCCGTCGCGGCCGCCAATGTGGACTTTCCTACCCCACCCTTGCCGACGAAAAGACTGATCCGAGATGAGGTGGGCGCTACCGATTCACCCAGACTCACTCAACCTCGACTCGTTTCTTCAGATCCTTCAATGCGGTGTCGGTCAACCTGCGCTCAGCTTTGCGTTTGAGCAGACCGATCATCGGAATCGCCAGATCGACGGTCAGTTCGTAGGTCACTTCGGTACCGGACCCCTTGGGGGCCAGCCTATATACGCCGTCGAGGGATTTGAGCAGCGAACTGGAAACCAGCGACCAGCTCACCGACTTACGGTCCTTGGGCCACGTGTAGGACAACACCATGGTGTCTTTGAGAACGCTGGTGTCGAGCACCAGTCGCGCCACCTTCGGGTTGCCGGCGCTGTCGGATTCCAGGACCTCGGCCTCCTTGTATTCCGACACCCAGTCGGGGTAGGAGCCGATGTCGGCGATCACGTCCATCACCGTGCCGGGGTCGGCGTCGATGTAGATCGTCTGGGCCGTCTTTTCCGCCACCTGATTGCTTCCTTCTCCGCGCTGCGCGGGTTGGGCTCCCCTGCCCGCCGGACATCTGCGTGGTCAGCGGCCCTAGCCCGCGCCCACGGCAGAAACGGTACTCCCCGATGGAACTCAGGCCTGGTCAAGCACCGGCGAAACCCCGACCGGACGGGACCTCTCCAGCGTCGTCTTTACTTCGAAGGCCATTCGCTTGCCCGCAACCCGGCGACGGTGCGTCATTTTCGCGAGATTCAGCTTGGCCAGCCGTGACGGCGCCATTCCGGATGGCTCGGCGTGCAGAAAATAGTGCAGCAACGCACCACCCAGCATCGGTTCGAGCCAGATTTCCATGGTCCCGACGAGTGGCCCGGCCACTGTCCATCGAACGCCCTGCGGTCCGCGATCCTGGGTGACCTCCAGTCGCAGATCGGGCCACCACCGCCGCCAGTTGGACGGATCACCCACGGCGGCGCCGATGCGCGCCGGGTCAGCGGCGACATACGTCTCGTCGGCAATTTGAACGCTGTGCACGGCCCCTAGCTTCACATACCACGGTCCCGGCCGCGGATCTCCGCCCCGGAATCGCCCGCTGGTCCGCGGGCCCGGCAGGCCCCTCTGGTCAACCGATAGGCTGACTCTCGCTTGTTCGCCTGGAATCGTCGAAGCGAGGTCAGAAGAGTGCGCGAATTAACTGTTCCCGCCGAGTTCACGGTTGGCGAGCGCGACAACGTCGTGTCCACGGTGTTCGAGCACGAGCGCAACGACCCGGATGCGGTGATCTATCAGCGCCTGGTCGACGGAGCCTGGACCGACGTGACGTGTGCGCAGGCGGCAGCCCAAATTCGTTCGGCCGCACTAGGTTTGATTGCGGAGGGGGTGCGTCCCGGCGATCGGGTGGCCATCTTCTCGGCCACCCGCTACGAGTGGGCGATTCTGGATCAGGCCATCCTGGCCGCCGGTGCGGTCACCGTCCCGATCTACGAGACGTCGTCGGCTGAGCAGGTGCGCTGGGTGCTCAGCGACTCCGCAGCGGTACTCGCGTTCGCCGAAACCGACGCCCACGCGACCATGGTGTCCGAGCTGGCCGGCGAGCTGCCCGACCTGCGACGGGTGCTGCACATCGACGGTTCGGGCCCCAAGGCGCTCGAAGAACTCGAGCGGGCAGGCGCATCCGTCGAGGCGGCTGAGCTCACCGCCCGCGTCGAGGCGCTGCGCAGCGACGACCCGGCGACGTTGATCTACACCTCGGGCACCACCGGTCGCCCGAAGGGCTGCCAGCTGACGCATGCGAACTTGGTCTACGAGACCCGCGGCACCAAGGAGGTGCTGCCGACGCTGCTGAAGAAGGGCGAGCGACTGCTGGTGTTCTTGCCGCTGGCCCACGTGCTGGCCCGGGCACTGACGCTGTGCGCGTTCCACAACAAGGTTGTCGTCGGATTCACCAGCGACATCAAGAATCTGGTACCGATGTTCGGGGTGTTCAAGCCGACGGTCGTGGTGTCGGTTCCGCGGGTGTTCGAGAAGGTCTACAACACCGCCGCGCAGAACGCCGCCAGCGACGGCAAGGGCCGCATCTTCGAGATGGCCGCGCAGACCGCGGTCGACTGGAGCGAAGCATCCGACCGCGGTGGTCCCGGTCTGCTGCTGCGGGCCAAGCACGCGCTGTTCGACAAGCTCGTGTACCACAAACTGCGCGCCGCGCTCGGCGGTGACTGCCACGCCTCAATTTCCGGCGGCGCCCCACTGGGCGCCCGGCTGGGCCACTTCTACCGCGGCGTCGGGCTGACCGTGTACGAAGGCTACGGGCTGACCGAGACGAGTGCGGCGATCACCGTCAACCAGGTGAGCGCGCTGAAGATCGGCACGGTCGGAAAGCTGGTGCCCGGCAACAGCATGCGCATCGCCGACGACGGCGAGTTGTTGCTGCGCGGTGGCGTGGTCTTCCACGGCTACTGGCACAACGACCAGGCCACCAGCGAGTCCTTCGAGGACGGCTGGTTCAAGACCGGCGACCTCGGCGCCGTCGACGAAGACGGGTTCTTGACGATCACCGGCCGCAAGAAGGAGATCATCGTCACCGCCGGCGGAAAAAACGTCGCGCCAGCGGTTTTGGAAGACCAGCTACGGGCCAACCCGCTGATCAGCCAGGCGATGGTGGTCGGGGACGCCAAGCCGTTCATCGGCGCACTGATCACCATCGACCCGGAGGCCGTCGAGGGATGGAAGCAGCGCAACGGCAAGCCCGCCGGGTCGTCGGTGGGAGATCTGGCCGATGACCCTGATCTGCTCGCCGAAATCGACGCCGCTGTCAAGCAGGCCAATTTGTCTGTGTCGCACGCGGAATCGATTCGCAAGTTCCGGATTCTGCCCGTCGACTTCACCGAGGACACCGGGGAGCTGACGCCGACGATGAAGGTGAAGCGCAAGGTGGTCGCCGAAAAGTTCGCCGATGACATCGAGGCGATCTACCACAAGGGCTAGCCGCGGATCAGGTTGGACAGTCGCCCGGCCAGGTCGTCCCACCGCCACTGCGCGGTGATCCACTCCCGGCCAGCGGCGCCCATCGCGGCGGCGCGATCCGGGTCGGCCAGCAACTCGCTGACCGCGTCGGCGATCTGCGGCGCCGAACGGCCGTCGACAACCAGACCAGTCTTGTTGTGCTGCACGGTTTCTGGCGCCCCACCGGAGGATCCAGCGACAACCGGCACCCCGGTGGCCGATGCTTCCAGGAACACGATTCCGAGTCCCTCGACGTCCAGCCCGGCGCCCCGGGTGCGACACGGCATGGCGAACACGTCGGCCATTGCGTGATAGGCGGGCAGATCGGCGGACGGAACTCCGCCGGTGAAGGTGACGTGATCGGCGACGCCGAATCGCCCGGCCAGGCCGCGCAGCGTGTCCAGATATGGACCCCCGCCGGCGATGACCAGCGCGGCGCCGTCCACCCGTTGCCTGATGGCGGGCAGCGCCCGGATCAGCATGTCCTGGCCCTTGCGCGGCACCAGACGCGACAGGCACACCACGGTGGGCCGCTGGCCCAGGCGAAAGCGGGCACGCATGTCGTTGCGACTGGCCGGATCTGGCTTGAATCGCTCGGTGTCGACGCCGGGTGGCAGATGCTCCAGCGCGGCTTTCGGTCCGAACGCGGAGGCGAAGCGCCCTCGCGTGTAGCCGCTGACGTAGGTGATGACGTCGCTGTGGTCGCCGATGCGGCGCAGCACCGACCGCGCGCCCGGCAGCATCGACCAGCCCACCTCGTGGCCATGGGTGCTTGCCAGCACCCGGGTAGCGCCGGCGTTGCGGGCGCGGGCCGCCAGCAGTCCCAGCGGCGCGGCGGCGCCGAACCAGACGGTGTCGATGCCGTGCTCGCCGATCAGCCGTCGCATCCGGGCATCGACAGTCGGTACGGGCAGCATCAACGATCCGGGATGCCGCACGACGTGATATCCGGCGGTTCGGGCGTCGAAGGCGTCGGCGTCCTTCCACTGCGGGGCGTACACCGTGAGCGTGTGCTCTCCGGTGGCGGCCAACCGGGTCACCAAATCGACCAGATACGACTGGATGCCACCACGCCGAGGCGGAAAGTCGTTGGTTACCAGCAGGACCCGGGACACCTACGAAGGCTAGCCTGACGCCCCGGCGCTCAGCGTCCGGGCTGACGGCTCAGCCACTGCTGCCAGTCGGTGACGATCTCCGCCGGGTCCGCGCCGAGCACATCGTGGACGGCGGTGGCCGGATCGGTGTGCCGGTCGCCGCATGCCGCCCGGTAGAGCGCGCGCAGCGTCAGCGGCCCGTGGGTGTCGGCGATGAAGAGCGCGAACAACCAGGCCCGGTCATAGGCCTGCGACCGCTGCGGCCCAGGTGCGGCCAGCTGGGCATCGGATGGCAACGCGGTCGGGGGCGCGATTTCTGGCAGCGGGGTGCGCGGCCGTGCGACGTAGTCGGCCACGCCTTCAGTTAGCCATCGAGGCGCGTCGAGTGCGGTGTCAGCGCGAGCCGCATAGTGAAACAGCTCATGTGTCAACACAATTCGCAATGCATGCTCACTCATGTCCGAAGCGCCGGGCGCGAAGACGATCCGCTGGCCGAGCGCCACCCGCTGAGCCGGATCGACCCGGTCGGCCACGGCGATCGCTGCAATATCGGCCCACTGGGCAGCCGACCCGCCGCCGGCCTTCGCCTCGAACTGCTGCTGCGAGCCGGTGGCGATGACGTCGATCTCGTGAGGCCAGTCGGCACCCCAGAAGCTCTCGACGGCGTCGACGGCCTGGCCGATGTCCGCGGCGACGCGAGTCAGCAAGGCTTGCTGGCTCGAGCCGCCGAGATTGGTGGTCCGCAGCGTGCGGTCGCCGACCTCCAGGGGCTGCGCGCTGACGGCCGGCGGCCGGGACTGCGGCGACGGCGAGGTGTGGCTGGGCCGGATCGTCAGGTAGCCGCCGAGAACCAACTCGGCGACCAGCACGCACGCCAGCAGTCGGCGCGCCGGCGTCAGTAGCGGCGGGCGTCGTAGATCGGGCCGGAGGAGTTCATCGGCACCACCCGTACCGGCACCCCGTAGGTGGATGAGTGCACCATCAGGCCGTCACCGATGTAGAGACCGGCGTGTGAGGCATCGGAGTAGAAGGTCAGCACGTCGCCGGGCTGCAGGTCGGACAGTGAGACCGGCTGTCCGCCGTGGGCCAGCGCCTGGCTGGAGTGCGGCAGCGCGATGCCGGCCTGCTGGAACGCCCACATCACCAGGCCCGAACAGTCGAATCCGCCGGGCGCGGCACCACCCCAGGAGTAGGGCGTACCGATCTGGGTCAGCGCGGCCTGGACGGCGATCGCACCCTGACCGCTACCGGGTCCGCCGCCCGGACCACCCGGTCCCATGCCCGGCGGCAGCGCCTCGGGAGCGGGGGCCGCCGCAGCGGCCGCCGCGGCCGCCGGCGGAGGCGGCCCGGGTGCGGCCAACGCGGTGCGGTCCTGCGGGCTCAGCGCAAGGTACTGCGACTTCACGATGGCGATCTGCAGCTGCAACTTGCTCTGCTTGGACTGCAGGCTCGCGCGCACGGAGGCGGCCTGCTCGGCCGCGGTCTTGGCATCGGCAGCCGACTTCGCGGACTCCGTCTCGGCTTTGGCAGCCTCTTCGCGGGTGGCGCGGTAGGTGGCCATCTGCGTCAGCATCGCGGTGGAGATCACCCGGGAGACAGCCAGCTTGCCGATCAGCTGTTGTGGCGACTCGGCGGTCATGATCGCGGTCATGCCGTCCGTACGGCCGCCCATGTACGTCGCGGCGGCGAACCTGTCGACGCCGGTCTGGAAGGTTGCCAACCGCGACTTCGCGGCGTCCGCCGCGGCTACGTCGTCGGTGTGCTTCTTCTCGGCAGCCCGCTGCGCGGCCAGCTTGTTGTTCAGGTCGAGCTGTGCACTGTGCATCGCTTCGGTGGTCTGCTCGGCCTGTCGCGAGAGCTCATTGAGCTTTGCCATCGCATCGTTGGCCGGGTCGGCCAGCACATTGCTGGAGGTCGCTCCAGAGAGGACGACGAATCCGGCTAGCGCTCCAAGGGCCAGGCGCTGGGCGAAGCGCAAAGACGCGCGTTCGCTTTTCAGCCATTTTCGCAAAAGCTTGCATCCTTAAAACCCGTCGGCATGACAGCCGGATCTGCTTTAGGTCTCAGATAGGTTACGAAACGGCTTCGTGCTTGTCCAACTGTGAGTTATTAAGAAAACAGCAAGATTTCAGGCTATCGCCGTTAGGCTACCCCGGGCCGCTGCCGATGGATGGGCACCAAACGCAGTCGCGGCGCCATCCCCGCATCGGCAAGCACCTCGAGCGCGGCCCGCTCGTCTCCCAGCAAAGTTTCCGGTACCCCGAGTATCACGCTGACGACGCAATCACGACATCCGGGACCGCGTACCGCGCAGTCTTCACAGTCGATGACCACCGACTCTGTCGAATCAGGCGGAGGCGGCGCCGCCGCTGGTCCAGGCTCGCTGCTGAGCGCCATGTGGCTGCCCCTTTCCGTCGTTCCGATCGGCCTTGTCGGTGACGCTAACCGCGGGCACCGACAAGTTTTTTGCACTCGCGGCCGCATCGGTCGCCGGGCCGTCAGGGCGGTCCGGCGCCGACGCGCCGCGGCAGAGTGCGGGTCATGTCGGTGTGAGTGATTAACGTCGCCGCCATGGGCGCGCACGGTGCGGAGCAGTTGCACCTCCCCGACGTGGACGAGGCTACCGAAATATCGCTGCGCGAAACGACTTTCGTCGTTGTCGACCTGGAGACCACCGGCGGCCGGATGAACGGCCGCGACGGCAAGGCCGCTGACGCCATCACCGAAATAGGCGCGGTGAAGGTCCGCGGCGGAGTGGTGCTGGGCGAGTTCGCCACCCTGGTCGACCCGCAGCGCAGTATTCCGCCGCAAGTCGTTCAGCTGACCGGTATCACCACGGCGATGGTGTGCGATGCGCCGACCATTGCCGTGGTGCTGCCGATGTTCCTGGAATTTGCCCGTGACGCGGTGCTGGTCGCGCACAACGCCCGGTTCGACATGGGGTTCCTGCGGGCCGCCGCCGATCAATGCGGCATCCGCTGGGTCAGGCCGCAGACGCTGTGCACCGTCGAGTTGGCCCGCCGGGTACTCAGCCGCGAAGAGGCGCCCAGCGTGCGGCTGGCAGCCCTGGCGCGGTTGTTCGCTGTCGCCAACGAACCGACCCACCGGGCTCTCGACGACGCGCGGGCCACCGTCGAAGTGCTGCATGCACTGATCGAACGGGTCGGCAACCAGGGCATACACAGCTACACCCAGCTGCGGTCGTATCTGCCGAATGTGCCACCGGCGCAGCGTCGCAAACGGGTTCTCGCCGACGGCCTGCCGCGCCGTCCCGGGATCTACCTGTTCCACGGACCGGCAGATGAGGTGCTCTACGTCGGTACGGCAATCAATCTGCGGCGCAGGGTAAATCAATATTTCAACGGTTCGGATCAGCGCACCCGGATGAAAGAGATGGTCGCGCTGGCCACCAGGGTCGGGCACGTCGAATGCGCGCACGCTCTCGAGGCCGGTGTCCGGGAATTACGGATGCTGAGCGCCCACGCCCCGCCCTACAACCGCCGCTCGAAATTCCCGCAGCGCTGGTGGTGGCTGGTGCTGAGCGACGAAGCCTTCCCGCGATTCTCGGTGGTGCGGACCCCACACCATGACCGGGCCGTCGGCCCGTTCCGGTCGCGCGCCCACGCCGTCGACACCGCGGATCTGCTGGCCCGCTTCACCGGTGTGCGCACCTGCACCAAGCGGCTGGCGCGCAATGCGCTGCACGGGCCTGCCTGCCCACTGCATGAAGTGTCGCCGTGTCCCGCGGCCCGCGACGTCACGGCCGAGGATTACGCCTGGGTGGCCGGTGCCGCCGCCGCGCTGATGGACGGCCGGGAGAACTCGGCGCTGGCGGCGGCCGCCCAGCGGATCGCCGAGCTTGCCGGGCGTCAGCGCTACGAGACCGCGGCCCGGTTACGCGACCACACCGTCGACGCCGTCGAGGTGCTGTGGCGCGGCCAGCGCTTGCGGGCACTGGCCGCGCTGCCCGAGCTGGTGGCCGCCGCGCCAGACGGTGAGGGCGGCTGGCAGCTCGCCGTCGTCCGGCACGGTCAGCTCGCCGCGGCCGGCACCGCCCGCCGCGGTGTTCCGCCGATGCCGGTCATCGAGGCGATCGAGGCGGGGGCGCAGGTGATCCTGCCGCAGCCCGCGCCGCTGAGCGGAGCGCTGGTCGAGGAAACGGCACTGATTGCGCGCTGGCTCACGACCCCGGGTGTGCGCATCGTCAGGACCAGCGATGAGCAGGGTTGGTGCTCACCGCTGCGATCGGCGGGGCCGTGGGCCGAGTGGGCCGCGGCGGCACGCTCGGCACGGGTGGCGGCCGAACAGGCGATCAGCAGCCGTGACTCAGAGCTGCTGACCGAAGCGCACCCAACGCGCGAGCAGTTGTTCGGCCGCACCGCTGTCGATCGCCTCGACGGCGCGGCCGAGTCCGTCTTCCCACGCCGGCAACCACTCGGCGCGGCTGGATAGCCCGGCGTGAGCCACGATCGCGCCCGCGGCGTTGAGGACGACGGCGTCGCGCACCGGTCCTTTCGCGCCGCCCAGCACAGATCGCGCCTCCTCGGCATTGGCCGTCGCGTCGCCGCCCAGCAGGTCGTCGAGGTCGGCGCGCGCGAACCCGAACCCGGCGGGGTCGAATTTCAGCGTGTCCACCGTTCCGGCCTGCACCCGCCAGATGGTGCTCGTCGTGGTGGTGGTCAGCTCGTCGAGGCCGTCGTCGCCGTGCACCACCAGCACGCTGGACTGGCGCGCGGCGAAAACGCCCGCCATCACCTCGGCCAGATCGGCGAATGCACAGCCGATCAACCCGGCCCGCGGCTGCCCTGGATTAGTAAGTGGCCCAAGCAAATTGAAGACAGTGGGCACACCGATCTCCCGCCGCACCGCTGAGGCCTGTCGATACGACGGATGAAACTGCGGCGCGAAGCAAAACCCGATTCCGACCTCGGCGACGCTGCGCGCGACGTCGTCGGGCTCCATATCGATGCGCACGCCGAGCGCCTCCAGCGTGTCGGCCCCGCCGGCCAGCGACGACGCGGCCCGGTTGCCGTGCTTGACCACTGGGACACCGCTGGCGGCCACCACGATTGCGGCCATCGTGGACAGGTTGACCGTGTTGATGCCGTCGCCTCCGGTGCCGACGACGTCGACAGTGTCGGTACCGATCGTCTCGGTGGGTAGCCGGCGGCCGTGCCGAAGCATCACCTCGGCCAATTCGGCCAGCTCTGCTGAGGTCGGCGCCTTCATTTTCATCGCAACCGCGAAGGCCGCGAGCTGCGCCGGCGTCGCCGCGCCAGTCAAGATCTGCTCCATCGCCCAACCGGCCTGTCCATGCGGCAGGTCGCGGCCCGCGGTCAAGGCCTCGAGGACCCGCGGCCACGACAACGACCGCTCCGAGGGCCGCTCAGGGGGCCGGGACGCTGACGTCGCCACGCAAGAGATGGTCCCATGGCGTCGAGCCTGCCTCGGCAGCCAGGGTTGAAGCCGGGCGCAGCGGGTCGCCATCGACAACCCATGGCGTCGAGCCTGCCTCGGCAGCCAGGGTTGAAGCCGGGCGCAGGCGGCGGATTGATGTGAATTCCGCGCGCCAATTGCCGCCCCCGGGTAGAGGCCGACAACTACAAAGCGTCATACTTGCGGATGTGACGAGTGCGGTAGGGACCTCGGGTACAGCAATCACGGCGCGCGTACATTCGCTCAACCGCCCCAACATGGTCAGTGTTGGCACCATAGTGTGGCTTTCCAGCGAGTTGATGTTCTTTGCTGGACTGTTCGCGTTCTACTTCACCGCGCGGGCGCAGGCGGCCGGCAACTGGCCCCCGCCGCCGACCGAACTGAATCTGTATCAGGCGGTGCCGGTGACGCTGGTGCTGATCGCGTCGTCGTTCACGTGCCAGATGGGCGTGTTCGCGGCCGAGCGCGGCGACGTGTTCGGGCTGCGCCGCTGGTATGTGCGTGACCTTCGCGATGGGGCTGTTCTTCGTGCTCGGGCAGGCCTACGAGTACCACCACCTGATGAGCCATGGGACCACCATTCCCGGCAGCGCGTACGGCAGCGTGTTCTATTTGGCCACCGGTTTCCACGGCTTACACGTCATCGGCGGTCTGATCGCCTTCATTTTCCTGTTGGCCCGCACCACCATGACCAAGTTCACTCCGGCGCAGGCCACCGCGTCGATCGTCGTCTCCTACTACTGGCACTTCGTCGACATCGTCTGGATCGCGCTGTTCGCCACGATCTATTTCATCCGATGACCAGCAGACCCAAGAACAGGAGTGCTCGGTTGAAGAAACTGGGGTTGAACCGATCGCTGAGTGATCGGGCGCGCCGCCGCCTGCGTCGCCGGTTGTCGGCTGGGCTGCTGCTGGTGTTGGCTCTCGTCGTCGCCGGCGGACTGGCCGCCGTATTGACCCCCAGCCCGCAGGTGGCCGTCGCCGACGAGTCGTCTTCGGCGCTGTTGCGAACGGGCAAGCAGCTTTTCAACACCTCATGTGTGACCTGCCACGGCGCCAACCTGCAGGGTGTGCCGGACCGCGGGCCGAGCTTGATCGGCGTGGGTGAGGCCGCGGTCTATTTCCAGGTCTCCAGCGGCCGGATGCCCGCCATGCGTGGCGAGGCCCAGGCTCAGCGTAAAGAACCGATCTTCGATGAGTCACAGATCGACGCCCTCGGCGCCTATGTGGAGGCCAACGGCGGTGGGCCGACCGTCGAGCGAAATGCCGACGGCAGCATCGCGATGAAGTCGCTGCGCGGCGACGACCTGGGCCGCGGCGGGGACCTGTTCCGGCTCAACTGCTCGTCGTGCCACAACTTCACCGGTAAGGGCGGCGCGTTGTCCTCGGGCAAGTTCGCGCCCGAGCTGGAGCCGGCCAACGAGCAGCAGATCCTGGACGCGATGCGCACCGGGCCGCAGAACATGCCGAAGTTCTCGGATCGGCAGCTGTCGTTCGATGCCAAGAAAGACATCATCGCGTACGTGAAAACCGTGACCGAGGAACGTAGTCAGGGCGGAAACGGCTTGGGCGGCTTTGGCCCGGCACCGGAGGGCATGGTCATCTGGATCGTCGGGATGGTCGCCGTCATCGGCGCGGCGCTGTGGATTGGGGCGCGATCGTGAGCGGCGACGTGAAGGGCACGGACGTGCCCGGTCAGCAAGGTGAACCGGGGCAACCTACCGACGCCGAACTCAACGCGATGTCGCGCGAGGAACTTGTTGCCCTGGGCGGCCGTCTCGACGGTGTGGAGACCGTCTTCAAAGAGCCGCGCTGGCCAGTTGAGGGGACGAAGGCCGAAAAGCGAGCCGAACGGGGGGTGGCCATCTGGCTTTTGCTGGGCGGCCTGTTGGGCTTGGCCCTGCTCCTGGTCTTCCTGTTTTGGCCGTGGGAGTACCAGCCGCACGGCTCGCCGGGCAACTTGGTCTACTCGCTGGCCACCCCGCTCTACGGCCTGACGTTCGGCGGGTCGGTGCTGTGCATCGCGATCGGGGCGGTGCTCTTTCAGAAAAGGTTCATCCCCGAAGAGATTTCGATCCAGGACCGCCACGACGGCGGCGGCGCCGGGTCTCCGGAACTTCACCGCAAGACCGTCGCCGCCAACCTGACCGACGCGTTGGAAGGATCGACCCTGCGTCGCCGCAAGCTCATCGGTCTGTCGCTCGGCGCGAGCCTCGGCGCCTTCGGGTTGGGCACGCTGGTGGCCTTTGCCGGCGGTCTGATCAAGAACCCGTGGAAGCCGGTGGTGCAAACCGCCGACGGCAAGAAAGCTGTGTTGTGGACCTCGGGCTGGACGCCGCGTTTCCACGGCGAGACCATTTACCTGGCCCGGGCCACCGGCGAGGGCAGTGGGGCGCCGTTCATCAAGATGCGCCCCGAGGACCTCGATGCCGGCGGCATGGAGACCGTGTTCCCGTGGCGCGAGTCCGACGGTGACGGCACCACGGTGGAGTCCCACGAGAAGCTGACGTCGATCATGACCGCCGTCCGCAATCCGGTGATGTTGATCCGTATCAAGGCCGCCGACCTGCCCAAGGTGGTCAAGCGCAAGGGTCAGGAGAGCTTCAACTTCGGTGAGCTGTTCGCCTACACGAAGGTGTGCTCGCACTTGGGTTGTCCCGCATCTCTGTATGAACAGCAGGACTACCGCATCCTCTGCCCGTGCCACCAGTCGCAGTTCGACGCCTTGCATTACGCCAAGCCGATTTTCGGCCCGGCTGCGCGCGCATTGGCTCAGCTGCCGATAACTATCGACGCCGATGGGTACTTAGTCGCCAACGGTGACTTCATCGAGCCCGTCGGACCGGCATTTTGGGAGCGCACAACATGAGTCCAAAACTGAGTCCCCCCAACATCGGCGATCTCCTTGTCCGCCAAGGCAATGACATGGACTCGCGGTACCACCCTTCGGCTGCGGTTCGGCGCCAGCTGAACAAGGTGTTCCCGACGCACTGGTCGTTCCTGCTCGGCGAGATCGCGATGTACAGCTTCATCGTGCTGCTGCTCACCGGGGTGTACCTGACGCTGTTCTTCGACCCGTCCATGACCGACGTCACCTACAACGGCGTCTACCAACCGCTGCGGGGCGTGGAGATGTCGAAGGCGTTCGCGTCGACCCTCGACATCAGCTTCGAAGTCCGCGGTGGCCTCTTCGTCCGCCAGGTCCACCACTGGGCCGCGCTGATGTTTTCCGCGTCGATCATGGTCCACCTGGCCCGCATTTTCTTCACTGGTGCGTTTCGCCGGCCGCGCGAAGCCAACTGGGTCATCGGTTCGCTATTGCTGATCCTGTCGATGTTCGAGGGCTACTTCGGCTACTCGCTGCCCGACGACCTGCTGTCTGGCATCGGGCTACGCGCCGCACTCTCGTCGATCACATTGGGAATGCCGGTGATTGGCAGTTGGCTGCACTGGGCGCTCTTCGGCGGCGACTTCCCGTGCGGCGGCGTGGGAGACAACTGCGCCGCAGGGGGCTACATCATCCCGCGCCTGTATGGGCTTCACATCCTGTTGCTGCCGGGGATCATCCTGGCGCTGATCGGCGCGCACCTGGCCTTCGTCTGGTTCCAGAAGCACACCCAGTTCCCCGGCCCGGGCCGCACCGAACAGAACGTCGTGGGCGTGCGCGTGATGCCGGTGTTCGCCGTCAAATCCGGCGCGTTCTTCGCATTGACCACCGGCATTTTGGGCCTGATGGGCGGCCTGCTGCAGATCAACCCGATCTGGAACCTCGGGCCCTACAAGCCATCTCACGTCTCGGCGGGATCACAGCCGGACTTCTACATGATGTGGACAGAGGGCCTGGCCCGTATCTGGCCGGCGTGGGAGTTCTACATCGGTCACCACACCATTCCCGCAGTGGTCTGGGTCGGGCTGCTGATGGGCCTGATATTCACGCTGCTGATCGTGTATCCCTTCCTGGAGAAGCGATTCAGCGGTGACTTTGCCCACCACAACCTGCTGCAGCGTCCGCGCGACGTGCCGGTACGGACCTCGATCGGCGCCATGGCCATCGCGTTCTACATGGTGCTGACGCTGAGCGCCATGAACGACGTCCTCGCGCTCAAATTCCACATCTCACTGAACGCGACCACCTGGATCGGGCGCATCGGCATGGTCGTGCTGCCGCCATTCGTCTACTTCATCGCCTACCGGTGGTGTGTGGGCTTGCAGCGCAGTGACCGCGCCGTCCTCGAGCACGGCGTTGAAACCGGCATCATCAAGCGTCTGCCGCACGGCGCCTACATCGAGTTGCACCAGCCGCTGGGGCCCGTCGACGAGCACGGGCACCCGCTGCCGCTGGAGTACCAGGGCGCTCCGGTGCCGGTGAAGATGAACAAGCTCGGCTCCGGCGGCTCCCCCGGGTCAGGCAGCTTCCTCTACGCCGACCCGCCCGCCGAGGACGCTGCGCTCACCGAAGCTCATCACGCCGCCGAGTCGCGTGCGCTCACCGCACTGCGGGAGCACCAAGCCGGCAGCAACGGCAACGGCTCGACGAACGGCCACCACTAAAACGCTGACCCGGCAACGGCTTTGGCGACAAAGCCGGCCCGGTCAGGCGCTGAGCATCCCGCGCAGCCGACGCACCTGGCGCCACGGCACCAGCGGCATGACCAGCGTGATTGCACCGGCGATCCCGTAGCCGGCCCAGGAAAAGCCATCGTGGCCGATGGCCATTGCGTAGGTTGCCGCAGCCACCGCAAGCAATGCCCCGCCCATGGCACCCATCAGTGCGGCAGTACCGCGCAACCAGAAACGATCCACCTCCGCGTCCGCCAGCGCCGGTCGCTGAGTGGTGATCCGCTCAGTAGCGCCCTGCGTCATCGCGGCCGTCGGCCCGGTTCTGATCGCTCGGGCACTCACCGTTCGGGCCGGTGAGCCCGCCGATCGGGCCACCGGTGCGTCTCGGGTGATGCGACGGGCACGCAGCAGCATCGGGATCGCCGCCAGGATGATCAGCGCGGAGATGATGATGATCGCGTAGAGCACTGAGGAGGTGTGCGGGTTGCCCTTCGCGGCGTGAAATCCCCGGCCCAAGTCCATCAGCGCGACGAGCGCCGCAACGCTCATCCCCACCAGCGCCAGCCAGACAACGGCGCACGACCCAACCAGGATGCGGTCGGTGGTGGCCGGCCTGAACTTGCCGCGCCCGCCCCAGGCTTGCGAATACCTGTCGGTCATCAGCAGTTGACCTGTGGTTGGTTGTTCTCGTTGGCGGACAACACCGTTCCGTCGCTGGCAGTGACCTTGCAATTGAGCTTGCTCAGCCGCAGCAAGCTGGACGCCTCGATCGAGCCGACGTCCGACGCCGAGATCGGCGTGAGCGTGATCGTCCACGGGATGTAGACATTGGACAGCGTGCGCCGCATCCCGGAGGCGTCGGTGTAGGTGATCGTGATCTGGTCGAACGGCGCCTTGGTGCCGGTCACCGAATACGTGTACTGCTTGGGTCCGGCCGGAGCCGGCGGCGGGGCGGGCGCCGGCGGCGCGGGAGCCGGCGCAGGCGCCGGCGCGGGCGGTGCTTCGGTGGCCGGGGGCGGCGGCGGTGCCTCACTGGGCGGCGGCGGAGGGGGCGGCGGCGCCTCGCTGGACGTCGGTGGGGGCGGTGCATGCGTCGTTGTCGGGATGATCTGGTCCTGCACTGGTGGTGTCGACGTTGTCGGCGCCACGGTGTCGGGCGTGGCCAGCTTGTTGGTGTCGGTACGCGCAAACAGCAGCGACACCGAGACGACCAGCGCTATCGCCGCGACGATCGCGGCGATGCCGACGACCCATGGCCAGCGCGCGGTCTTCTCCTCGGCATCCTGCGGAACCGCGTCGTCGTAGCTGTCGTAGTCGTAGAGATCGAGGTTCGCGGGCACGTACGGTCCGCTGCTGATGTGTTCGGACTCGGGCGCCGAGTAGGCCCGCGAGTACACATCGGTCTGGCCGGTCTGGTTGTCAGCGTCAGGCTCCCCTGCGCCCGCGCCGAAATGGCTGTCGCCACCGTCGAATCCGCCGTCGCCCTGGCTGGCCTCGACGCCGGGTTCCAGTTCTTCGGACTCCGGTCCTGGTGGATTCGGCCCGCTCATGGTCGTGTGTCCTGTTCGACTACTTCATCGGCGTACGCAGCACCGCGGTGCTGGGCGCGCGCTCCGATCTTCCTCAATATGCCTCGGAAAACCCTACCCAACCGAATCCTGCACGACATTCCGGGCGACCTGGTCACGGATCAACTGATGCCCGGATTGTGACCTTAATGCCGGCTGCCGGAGCGTCTCAGTGCTTCTCGGGACCCAGGTAGTACTCGAAGACCAACCCGGCCGCCGAACTGAGGATGAAGACGACACCGGCGCCGATCAACCACGGTAGCCATAGGGCGATCCCGACCGCGGCCACCGAACCGGACAACGCGACCAGAATCGGCCACCAGCTGTGTGGGCTGAAGAACCCCAATTCTCCTGCCCCATCGCTGATCTCAGCGCCCTCGTAATCCTCGGGACGGGTATCGAGGCGGCGAGCGACGAAGCGGAAGAAGGTCGCCACGATCAGTGCCATACCGCTGGTCAGCGCCAGCGCGGTGGTTCCGGCCCACTCGATGCCGCCGGTGGCGAACAGGCTGGTCAGAATGCCGTAGAGGATCGTGCAGAAGATAAAGAACGCCGCGATGAATTCGAACAGCCTGGCTTCGATGTGCATGGTTGTCCCTACTTACTCGCCTGCGGCGCCATCTCGCCGCGGCGGGTGTCGAACGGGTGGGTGGTGACCGCGACGGGCGATTGCGCGATCGCCTGCAGCGCCTGCGCGTTGGTCTTCCCCGCGATCCGCTGCTGCAGATAGGCCTTGAAGTCGTTGGGCTGAACAACCCGGACCTCGAAGTTCATCATCGAGTGATAGGTGCCACACATTTCGGTGCAGCGGCCCACGAACGCGCCGGTCCGGTCGATCTTGGCCACCTGGAAGACGTTCACGGAGTGGTTGGCGGCCGGATCAGGCAGGACGTCACGCTTGAACAGGAACTCCGGCACCCAGAAGCCGTGGACCACGTCGGCGGAGGCCAGCTCGAACTCGATCCGCTTGCCCGCGGGCAGCACCAGCACCGGAATCTCGGTGCTGGTACCGACCGTCTCGACCTTGTCGAAGTTGAGGTAGGTGCGGTCCTCGGTGTTGAGCCCGCGCACCGGGCCGACCAGCTTCTTCGCCGTGGGAGTCTTTGCCTTCGGGCTTGGAGGCCATCGCGGCTTTCTTCGCCGGGTCGGCGCCGTCGTACTTGAAGGTGCCGTCTTTGAACTGAACCTTCTGATAACCGAACTTCCAGTTCCACTGGAACGACGTGACGTCGACGACGACCTCGGGGTCTGCCTCGAGGTGCAGCATCTTTTCCTGCACCACCACGGTGAAGTAGAACAGCACCGAGATGATCAAGAATGGCGTCACGGTGAGCACCAGCTCGAGAGGCATGTTGTAGCCGAACTGACGGGGCAGTTCAGTGTCGGTGGCCTTTTTGCGGTGGAAAGCCGCCGACCAGAACATCAGCGCGAAGACGATGCCGCCAACCACCAGGGCGGCGATCACGGATCCGATCCACAGCTGCCGGTTCCAATCACCTTCTTGGGTGATGCCGGTCGGCCAGCCCAAGCCGAGTGCTTGCGACCAGCTGCAGCCACTCAGACCGACTGCCAGCAAGGCGAGCATGCCGACGAGTGCCGGTCGACGAAGCCGTCGGAAGCTCGAGGAAGGGCTCTTCAACAAGCCCTGCGAACAGCCTGGCTCGCGAGATGTCACGGTCGCGCCTCCCTGAGAATCACAAGCTGGGCCGACCTCGCGCATCCCCCGCTCAAGGGGACTGTCGGCTGACTCGCACGTCGAATACTACGCAGCGTAGACCACGCACGCAGCGCAGCCGTGTGCAGGCCCGCCGCTCTTTGCGGCATCGATGGGCGGCCGCCGCCTTGCGGCATCCATGAGCGGCGGCCGCCCTTGCGGCATACTGAGCGACGATGTGTGGACTGCTGGCCTTCGTGGCTGCCCCGGCCGGCGCCGAGCCGACCGACAGCGCGCCCGCGGCCGAGGCCATCGCGCAGGCATCGCACCTGATGCGTCATCGCGGACCCGACGAGCCGGGCACCTGGGCCGACCCCGCCGGGAACGTCGTGTTCGGCTTCAACCGGCTGTCGATCATTGACATCGCGCATTCGCATCAGCCGCTGCGCTGGGGACCGCCGGAAAGCCCCGACCGCTACGAGTTGGTGTTCAACGGTGAGATCTACAACTACCTGGAGTTGCGCGCCGAGCTCGCCGAACGGCATGGCGCGGTGTTCGCCACCGATGGCGACGGCGAGGCCATCGTCGCGGCCTACCACTACTGGGGCGCCGATGCGTTGCCGCGACTGCGGGGCATGTTCGCCTTTGCGCTATGGGACAGTGCGAGTGGCGAATTGTTCTGCGCCCGAGACCCTTTCGGTATCAAGCCGCTGTTCGTGTCGACCGGCGCCGGCGGCACCGCCGTGGCCAGCGAGAAGAAATGTCTGCTGGAACTGGCCGACCTGGTGGGGTTCGACACGGCGATCGACGAGCGCGCCGTCCAGCACTACACGGTCCTGCAGTACGTGCCCGAACCGGAGACGCTGCACCGCGGCGTGCGCCGGCTGGAATCGGGCTGCTACGCCCGCATCCGTCCTGGCCGGGCGCCGGAGACCACCCGCTACTTCGTGCCGCGCTTTCAGCCGGTGCCGCTGGCGCGCGACACCGAGCGGGCCCGTTATGACGAAATCACCGCGGTCCTTGAGGATTCGGTGGCCAAGCACATGCGGGCCGACGTCACGGTCGGCGCGTTTCTTTCCGGGGGCATCGACTCCACGGCGATCGCGGCGCTGGCCATCCGGCACAACCCGCGGCTGATCACCTTCACCACCGGCTTCGAGCGCGAGGGATTCTCTGAGATCGACGTGGCAGTGGCATCGGCCGAGGCGATCGGTGCCCGGCACATCGCCAAGGTGGTCGCTCCGGAAGAGTTCGTCGAGGCGCTGCCCGAAATCGTCTGGTACCTCGACGAGCCGGTGGCGGACCCGGCGCTGGTCCCGCTGTTCTTCGTGGCCCGCGAGGCGCGCAAGCACGTCAAGGTGGTGCTGTCCGGGGAGGGCGCCGACGAGCTGTTCGGGGGCTACACCATCTACCGGGAACCGTTGTCGCTGAAGCCCTTTGACTACCTGCCGAGGCCGCTGCGCCGCTCGATGGGCAAGGTGTCCAAGCCGCTTCCGGAAGGCATGCGGGGCAAGAGCCTGCTGCACCGGGGATCGCTGACGCTCGAAGAGCGCTACTACGGCAACGCCCGCAGCTTCTCCGATGCGCAGTTGCAGGACGTGCTGGCCGCATTCCGTCCGGAGTGGACGCACACCGACATCACGGCGCCGCTCTACGCCCAATCCGCCGACTGGGACCCGGTCGCGCGGATGCAGCACATCGACCTGTTCACCTGGTTACGCGGCGACATCCTGGTCAAGGCCGACAAGATGACCATGGCCAACTCACTGGAGCTGCGGGTCCCGTTCCTGGATACCGAGGTGTTCGCCGTCGCCTCCCGGTTGCCGGTAGAGGCCAAGATCACCCGGACCACCACCAAGTACGCGCTGCGCCGGGCGCTGGAGCCGGTCGTCCCGCCGCATGTGCTCAACCGACCGAAACTCGGCTTCCCGGTGCCTATCCGGCATTGGCTGCGGGCCGGCCCGCTGCTGGAGTGGGCGCATGAGACGGTCAACGCATCGGCGGCCGACTATCTGGTCGACCGCGCCGCCGTCCGGCGAATGATCGACGAACACCGTTGCGGCACAGCCGATCACAGTCGCCGACTGTGGACGGTGCTGATCTTTATGCTGTGGCACGCGATCTTCGTCGAGCACCGGGTGGTGCCGCAGATCAGCGAGCCGCCGTACCCGGTGGAGCTGTGAGGCTAAGCCAGGACGGTGGCGATTTCGGCCGCAGCCTCGTCGCCGTAGGCGTCGGCCAGTCGGCTCTTGGCGGCCGCGCGGTCCCACGTCCACTCCTGGGTGCCCGTCGACTCCAGCACCAGCACCGCGACCAATGAACCCAGCTGCGCCGAGCGCTCCAGGGTCAGGCCGCCGCTGCGGCCGGTGAGGAATCCGGCCCGGAAGGCGTCGCCGACGCCGGTGGGGTCGGTCAGGCTGGTCTCCGGCACCACGTCGACGTGAATGGATCCGCCCTCGCGGTCGACGATGTCAACGCCTTTGGCGCCCAGCGTCGTCACCCGCAGGCCCACCTTGCCCATGACGTCGGCTTCCGACCAACCGGTCTTCGACAGCAGCAGTTCCCACTCGTAGTCATTGGTGAACAGGTATTCCGCACCGTCGACGAGCTTGTCGATTTCCTCGCCGGACAGCCGGGGCAGCTGCTGCGACGGGTCGGCGGCGAAGGGCAGGCCCAGCTTGCGGCACTCCTCGGTGTGCACCACCATCGCGCCGGGGTCGTTGGCGCCGATGATCACCAGGTCCGGCTTGCCGAGGGAGGAGACCAGATCGGCGAGCTTGATGTTGCGGGCCTCGGACATCGCGCCCGGGTAGAACGACGCGATCTGGGCCATGTCTTGGTCGGTGGTGCACACGAAACGCGCAGTGTGAGCGGATTTCGAGATCAGCACGTGGTCGGTGTTGACGCCGTGCGACTGCAACCACTTGCCGTAATCGCCGACGAAATCGTCACCGGCAGCGCCGACCAGAGCCACGTCGCCACCGAGTACGCCGATGGCGAAGGCGATGTTTCCGGCGACGCCGCCGCGATGGATCACCAGGTCGTCGACGAGGAAGCTCAGCGACACCTTCTCCAGGTGCTCTGCCAACAGGTGTTCGGAGAACCGACCCGGAAACCGCATCAAATTGTCAGTCGCAATAGAACCGGTTACCGCGATCGTCACGAAATTCCACCCCTTCGAGTCCAAAGTTCGGCTAGCTGAGCGTACCTGTGGCGATGGTGGCCGCTACAGCGCGGGCCGACGGCGCTAGCCTCGGTAGGGCGCCCGACTCGTCCACTGCCGCGGCCCTGCTATCCGAGGAGACCCGTCTATGCCCGGTCCGTACTCGTCGGACCACGGTGCCGGCGCCGACGGGCCGCCGATCACCGACGCCCATGCCGGCGAACCAATTCCGGTTGCGCCTGGGTTCCCGCTGTCACCACCGCTGCCCTACCCACGGCCGCGGCGCCGACGACGGCTGCTGCTGGGCGGCGCGGTGGTACTGCTGGTGGTCGCCGCACTGACCGCGGCGATCCTGCGCACATCGCATCGCGCCCCGACGGCCACCGCCGGAGTGTTCTCCGAGGCAATGGCCCGCTCGGCTATCCAGAACTACCTGAACGCGCTGCAGAACCGCGACACCGAAACCATCGCCCGCCATGCGCTGTGCGGCATCTACGACGCCGTGCGGGACCGGCGATCCGATCAGGCAGTGGCCGCACTCAGCAGCGACGCGTTCCGCAACCAGTTCTCGCAGGCGCAGGTCACCTCGATCGACAAGATCGTCTACTGGTCGGACTACCAGGCCCAGGTGTTGTTCAGTATGCGGGTCCAGCCCGCCACCGGCGGCAGCACGCGAAGCGAGGTGCAGGGCGTCGCGCAGCTACTGAGCCAGCGCAATCAGGTTCTGGTGTGCTCGTACGTACTGCGAGCCGCGGGACTGTACTAAAGGCCGCGTCGGCGTCAGTTGAACGAATCGCCGCAGGCGCAAGAACCGGTGGCGTTCGGGTTGTCGATCGTGAAGCCCTGCTTCTCGATGGTGTCGACGAAGTCGATCGAGGCGCCCTGGATATACGGCGCGCTCATCCGGTCGACGGTCAGCGTCACGCCACCGAAGTCGGCGGTGAGGTCGCCGTCGAGCGCGCGGTCGTCGAAGAACAGGTTGTAACGCAGGCCGGCGCATCCCCCGGGCTGGACCGCGATCCGCAGCGACAGGTCGTCGCGTCCCTCCTGGTCCAGCAGCGCCTTCGCCTTGGCTGCCGCGGCATCGGTCAAGGTCGCGCCGTGGGTCGTGGCGGTGGCTGACTCGTCCTGAACAGTCATTGCTTCTCCCTGTAAGTACGTGTGTTCGGCTGGGCCCGCCGTAGCGGAGTAACCCACCTCCTCAAAGGTACCTTGTTGCGCCGGTATTCCCGAGTCGTGCCGCGACGTCCGAGGCCAGCCCGATCAGCTGGTTGGCGGCATCGGCCAGGGCCAGCCGCACCGAACCCGCGTGATCGGAAAGCGAAGCAGCCCCCAAAACGCCCGCGGACTGGAATGTCGGCTCGTCCAGGATGACTTGTCCGGCCAATACCACCACGGGCACCTGCGTCGTTCGCGCGGCCGCGGCCAGGGCGCCGATCACTTTGCCGCGCAGCGACTGCTCGTCGAACTTTCCCTCTCCGGTGATCACCAGGTCGGCGGCGGCAAGCTCGCCGGCCAAGCCGGTGTGCTCGGCGATCGATCGATGCGCCCGACTCGCACCGGCCGCCCAGGGTGAGCAGCGCGGCGCCGATCCCACCGGCGGCCCCGGCGCCCGATTCCGCGCTGACCGGCCGGCCGGCCGCGGCGTCGAGTTCGACCGCCCACCGCACGAGGCGGTCTTCGAGCGCGGCCACCGCTGCCGGATCCGCGCCCTTCTGCGGGCCGAACACTCGAGCCGCGCCCCACGGCCCTACCAGCGGGTACTCGACGTCGCAGGCCGCGATCAGCTCCACGCCGCCCAGGCGTCGCCGGGCCGTCGGTAGGCCGCCGAGTTCCTCGATCAGCCCGCGGCCGCCGTCGGTGCTGGCCGAGCCGCCCAAACCGACGACGATGCGGGTCGCACCCGCGTCCAGCGCTGCGGCGATCAGCTGGCCCACTCCTGCGCTGCTTGCCGCGAGCGCGGTCTGCGGCGTCGGCGCGCCGCCCAGCGCCGCCAGCCCGCACGCCTGCGCGCATTCCAGGTAGGCGGTCTGCGACGCCGCATCCAGCACCCACTCGGCGGACACGTCCTCGCTCAGCGGGCCGTGAACCCGCAGCTGCCGCCGCTCCCCCAACCGGCTGGCCAACACGTCGACAAATCCCGGACCGCCGTCGGATTGGGGCGCGACGGTGAGGCGATCGCCGGGACGCACCCGGTTCCAGCCCGCGGCGATGGCGGCGGCGGCCTGGACCGCGGTCAAAGTGTCGCCGAAGCTGTCGGGAGCGATGAGCACTCGCAACGCAGGTGCAGGGTGCGCCGGCTCACTCATCTGAGCAACACTAGGGCCGCCCGGGGCGACTCACCTGAACCCGGCCGGCCCGACGGGTATGCCCGACGAATCCCGCGCGAAGTAACCTGGCGGGCGTGAAGCTGCTGGGCCGTAAGAAAGACGAGACCGTCACCGGCGACCGGGGCGATGCCCCGACAACGGCGGACGCCGTCGATGCGCCCGGGTCGCGCGCCCCGCAGACCACCGCCCCCAAAGGACGGCCCACGCCTCGGCGCGACGCCAGGCGCAAGGGTCCGGTCGCGCCGGCACCGATGACGTCTTCGGAGGCACGGGCCCGGCGAAAGTCGATAGCCGGACCCAAGCTCAGTCGTGAGGAACGCAAAGAGCAGAGCTCGCAGCGGCGCGCCCAGACGGCCGAACGGCGCGAGCGCATGATGAACGGTGACGAACGGTATCTACTGTCACGCGATCAGGGACCGGTGCGCCGGTATGTGCGCGACATCGTCGACTCCCGGCGCAATGTGCTCGGACTGTTCATGCCGTCCGCTCTGGGGCTGATGTTTTTCATGTTCGCCGTGCCGCAACTTCAGTTCTACGTGTCCCCGGCAATGCTGTTGCTGATGGCCGTGATGGCGCTCGACGGGCTGCTCCTCGGGCGCAAGGTTGCCCGACGGGTCGACGAGAAGTTTCCCGAAGACACCGAAAGCCGTTGGAAGTTAGGCCTTTACGCGGCCAGCCGGGCATCGCAGATGCGCCGGATGCGGGCGCCCCGGCCTCAAGTCAAGCACGGCGCCCGTGTCGATTAGGCCTCCCCGGATGAAGTATTCGCATGGCGACCCGTCATGGGTGTCTTCGCATGGCGACCCGCAGCGCCCGGCTGCGCCGCGCTTGCGATCGCCATGGGGCGCTTGATCCACGGTGCGAACCCTGGTGCTCGGCGGAGTCAGGTCAGGAAAGTCCCGGTGGGCCGAGGCTGCCCTCACCGAGTCGCTGCAAACGGACCAGCCGGTCCACTATCTGGCCACCGGACCGGTGGCCGACTCCGATCCGGTCTGGCGCCAGCGCGTCGACGGGCACCGCGATCGCCGGCCACCGCACTGGTGCACAGTCGAAACCGGCGATGTCGCAGAGCAATTGCGGCGATCTCCGAACACGCCGACGCTGGTTGACGACATCGGCGGCTGGCTGACCGCGGCACTGGATCGGCACCAGGCGTGGGAAGGCGGATGCATATCGGCCGAGATCGACGAGCTGACCGCCGCGATTTCGGGATTCAGCGCGCCGCTGGTGCTGGTCAGCCCGGAAGTCGGGCTGACCGTCGTTGCGGCCACCAGGTCGGCGCGGCGGTTCACCGACGAGCTCGGCGCACTCAACCAGCGACTGGCCGACCTGTGTTCGCGCGTGGTCCTGGTGGTGGCCGGCCATCCGCTGCCGATCAAGCAGCCCGGGGCGTGACGATGTTCGCGCCCGTGACGCCACCCGATACCGCCGCCGCGGCGGCCGCCCGTGCCCGCCAGGACACCCTCACCAAACCCCGCGGTGCGCTGGGCCGTCTGGAAGACCTGTCGGCTTGGGTGTCGTCATGTCAAGGACACTGTCCGCCAACACAATTCGAACGCGCCAGGATCGTGGTGTTCGCCGGTGACCACGGCGTCGCCCGATCTGGGGTATCGGCCTATCCGCCCGAGGTCACCGCACAGATGGTCGCCAACATCGCCGCCGGCGGCGCGGCGATCAACGCGCTCGCCGACATCGCGGGGGCCAGCGTGCGGGTCGTCGACCTCGCCGTGGACGCCGAACCGCTGTCCCCGCAAATCGGCGCGCACAAGGTACGACGAAGCAGCGGCGACATCGCGGTGGAGGATGCGCTCACCGAACGGGAAGCGCGCGACGCGATCGACGCCGGCCGCCAGATCGCCGACCAGGAGGTCGACTCGGGCGCCGACCTGCTGATCGCCGGTGACATGGGAATCGGGAACACCACTGCGGCAACGGTTATCGTGGCGGCGCTGACGGGCGTGGAGCCAGCCGCCGCAGTCGGCTACGGGACCGGGATCGACGACGCCGGGTGGGTCCGCAAAACCGCAGCGGTGCGCGACGCGTTGTTCCGTGCCGACGAGGTGGTGGCCAACCCGGTTGCCACCCTGCAGTGCTGCGGCGGCGCCGATCTGGCGGGCATCGCCGGGTTTTGCGCGCAGGCCGCGGTGCGCCGCACACCCGTGCTGCTGGACGGCTTGGTCGTGACGGCCGCCGCGTTGGTCGCCGAGCAACTGGCGCCCGGCGCCCGGCTGTGGTGGCAGGCCGGCCATCTCTCGACCGAGCCGGCCCATGCCCTCGCGCTGGCTCAGCTCGGCCTGGACCCGATCGTCGACCTGCGGATGCGGCTTGGCGAGGGCAGCGGCGCGGCGGTGGCTTTGCCGGTGCTGCGGGCCGCGGTGGCCACCTGCGCCTCGATGGCGACGTTCGCCGACGCCAACGTCACCGACCGCCCTTCGCCGACGTGATCGGCTCGCTGGCAGCGGCTTTCGCCTTCGAAACCATCGTCCCGATGCCGGCCGCACGGGACCGGCCGTTCGGCCGCGGTGCGATGACCGCGCTTCCGGTCGTGGGCGCAGCGCTCGGAGCGCTGGTCGCCGCGGTGACGTGGGCGGGCTGGTGGGCGTTCGGTGCGGCCAGCCCGCTGGCCGGACTACTCGGGGTGGCGACCCTGCTTGCGGTGACCCGCGGGTTGCACATCGATGGCCTGGCTGACACCGCAGACGGTCTGGGCTGCTATGGCCCGCCCGAACGCGCGTGTGAGGTGATGCGCGATGGGTCGACCGGGCCGTTCGCCGTCGCCACCGTGGCCACCGTGATTGTCGTTCAGGGACTGGCGTTTTCGGCGCTGCGCCCAGCCGAGATCGTGATTGCCGTGGCCGCCGGCCGGGTGGCGGCGGTGCTGGCCTGCCGCCGGGGGCTGCCTGCCGCGCCGGAAAGCATGCTGGGCGCCCGCGTCGTCGGCAGTCAACCCGCGCCGGTCGCTGCGGCGTGGATCGTTGCGCTGCTGGCGGCTTCCTCGGTGGCTGGTGGCCGCCCCTGGCACGGCCCGGTCGCGGTGCTGGTCGCGCTGACCCTGTCCACGCTGCTGGTTCGGCACTGCGTCCGCCGGTTCGGCGGTATCAACGGCGACGTGCTGGGCGCCGCAATAGAGTTGACCACGACGATCGCCGCCGTCCTGTTGGCCGCCCTGTCGCGGTTCTGACGGCGGTCTAGGGGCCCAAGCGTTCCTCGCTGCAGGGGATCTCACCGATCACAATGTTCCGGGGTGGTCGCCGACAGTGCCGTCTCGACTGTCCGATACATCGTCAGCAGCGGTCGCAGCCCGGCAGCGGCAACAATGTGGGCCACGATCGGCTGGTGGCTGACCAAACACATGCTCACCTCGCGGCGATGGCATCGCCGTGCTTCCTGGGCCAACTCGAGAAAGGCTCCACACCCCATGAAGTGCATCTGACGCACGTCGACTACGAAGGGTCCCGGCGCAATTGCCGACGACGCCATCTTGGCCAACAAATTGCGCCAGACATCTTGGTTGCTGGCGTCCACCTCGCCGCCGACGCGAACAATCACCGCCGAGCCGTAGCGCTCGCTGCTGGCCCGCAGCGCATGGCGCCCATCCCCGCGCGGCACACTCCGTCCGGCATTCAATGTGGCTACCGAACCGAATCGGTGGGAGGCAGGAACCATGGGCGCTCGTTTCATCGCGCGGCGTCCCCGAGGGCCGTGATAGTGGCCGCCCTGCACTCTGAAGACAGACCACAACCGTACGCCTCATCGCAGACAGCGCCAGCCAGGTCAGCGAGGTCGCTCTCATTCGGCGAGGCACAACGCGCCCGGCGCACCCGCGATGGCAACGCCGCGCACCATCGAATCCCGTTGGTGCGCGGCATGTTCGGCTTACAAGATTGCTCCCTCGACCGCCCGGCAAAGGTGCCGAGGCGAAGCGCTCACGTCCCGTTTCGGTAACAAGCGGTCGAGCCAGGTTTAGTTCGGCTGGTCCCGACCGATCCACCAGCATGACGAGCACAGTTCGATACGAACTCGCGGCGCTGACCGCACAGCTCGCCCAGATGTGTGCCCTCGCCGCAGAGGCGATGCACCATGCCACACATGCACTGCTGCTGGCCGATATTCAGATGGCAGAAGCCGTGATCGGCGGCGAGGCGGATACCGCCGCCATGAGGGCGACCGTGGATGAAACCACATTCCTGTTGCTCGCGTTGCATCCGTCCGAGGCGGCCGATCTGCGCGCGATTCTCAACGCCATCCAGATCGCCGCCGACGCAGAGCAGATGGCCCAGCTGGCCGTTGACGTAGCCAGGATCGCCCGCGACCATCACCCGCGTCCCGCCGTACCTCCGGAAATCAGCGGACGTGTAGCCGAGCTGAGTGCGTTCGCGGTCGCGCTGGCCGGCGCTGCCCAACAAGCGCTGCTGTCTCGCGAGCCGCGACTATTCGGGCAACTTCTTCACGATGACGGCGCGATCGGCGACCTACACCGCCAGTTGCTGGCTGTACTGATCGGCCCGGAATCGACACACGCCACCGCTGCCGGCGTTGAGGTCGCCGTCGTGAGCGAAATGTATGGGCGTTTCGCCGATCGTGCGCTGCACATCGTCCGGCGCGCCGCGTCAACCACCGACGGACGGCCTTCATCACAGGGCAAATCTTCGACGGAACTGCGCGCCCGCCTGGCGGCGGGCCTCCGGCGGAAGGTGAGCTGACCAGCAGGTGCGGTTCTGCGCACGGTCATCCGGCTTACCTCCGCCGCAACCCATTCCGCGGCTCAGGTCAGGTTCCGAAGCCGACTCGGTGAACTCGCGGGGCGTACCGCGTTTCGGTTACGGGTAGACCCTGGAGATGACTTTGCATCGAGGCGCAGCCGTTCCGATCGAGTCCGTCGAGGCCTCGGCCTACGCGATTCCGACCGATGCCCCGGAATCCGACGGCACCCTCGAGTGGGACTCGACCACCTTCGTCTTGGTCAGCGTGCGCGCCGGCGGGCAGGTCGGAACCGGCTACACCTACGGGGGCACGGCCGTGACGACCATTGTGTCCTCGAAATTGGCCGAGGTTCTCAAAGACGGCGATGCGTTGCAGCCGCCGGCACGCTGGGCCGACATGCAGCACGCCGTTCGCAACCTGGGCAAACCGGGCGTTGTGGCGGAAGCGATCTCGGCCGTCGACATCGCACTCTGGGATTTGCGGGCCCGGCTGCTCGACGAGCCACTGGTCATTGCGCTCGGCGCCGTCCACGACGGGACACCGGTCTACGGCAGCGGCGGATTCACCTCGTACGACAACGACACGTTGTGCAAGCAGTTGGGCGGCTGGGCACAGGCCGGGATTCCGCGGGTCAAGATGAAAGTGGGCCGCGACCCCGACGCCGATCTGGGCAGGGTACGGGCCGCCCGTTCGGCGATTGGCGAGGACGTCGAGTTGTTCGTCGACGCCAACGGCGCCTACCACCGCAAACAGGCGCTGCTGTGGGCTGGGCGCTTCGCCGACTACGCCGTGCGGTGGTTCGAAGAGCCAGTGAGCTCCGACGACTTGGACGGCCTGCATCAGCTCCGCGATTACGGCCCGCCCGGGATGGACATCGCCGCCGGTGAATACGGCTACCACTTACCGTATTTCCACCAGATGCTGGCCGCGGGCGCCGTGGACTGCTTGCAGGCCGACGTCACCCGCGCTCTCGGCATCACCGGAGTCCTCAAGGTGGCCGCGCTGTGCGACGCACGCGGGATGGATTTGTCGCTGCACTGCGCCCCGCAGATCAGCGGTCAGGTCGGCACGGCGGTGTGGCATTTGCGGCATCTCGAGTACTTCCATGATCACGTGCGGATTGAACGGCTGGCCTTCGACGGCACCATCGCCCCGGACCCGGACGGGGTCCTGCGTCCCGACCGGAGCGCTCCGGGGCACGGTCTAACCGTCAAACACGCTGACTTGCAACAGTTCCGGGTCGCCTAAGGATCAGCAGCGGGCGATGCGGGTACCCGCCGGCATACCCGCCAAACACATCACCGAGCGGGCTCAGCTGCCCTCGGTATCGGTGCCGACGGACGGGCCGCGAATGCCGGCGAGCCGATGCGCCGTCTCGAACAACAAGGCATGCACAAAGGCTTGCGGTAGGTTGCCGCGCAGCTGGCGCTGCCCGATGTCGAACTCTTCGGCGAACAGGCCGGGCGGCCCGCAGGCAGTGCGGTTGCGCTCGAACCAACGCACGGCCGCCACGTCGTTTCCGTGCTGGTGGTCCGCCAAGGCCATCATGAAGCCGCACAACAGGAATGCGCCTTCAGCCTCACCCAGCGGCCGCTCGTCCGGCCGGAATCGATAGACGAAGCCGTGCCGGCCGAGCTCGGCGCGTACCGCCTCCAGCGTGGCGATGCTGCGCGGGTCGTTGACAGGTATCGCCTCTCGGATCAACGGAAGCAGCAAGGCGGCGTCTATGCGCGGATCATCCGGCGCCCGCTGCCATCTACCTGACGGGTGCAGGCAATCGGCGTCGGTGTCGGCGATCAGCACATCGGCCAAGTGCTGCCATTGGGCGCCCTGCGCCCTGGGAGCCGCCGCACTGATTTGTCGGAGTCCCGCCGCGCAGATGAGCCGGGAATGCGCCCAGCGCCGATCGTCGATTTCCCAGATGCCGGCATCGGGCTGCCGCCATTTCTCCTCGATCGCCTGCACGAGGGTCTGCGCCGCCCGCCAGTGCACATTGTCGAGGCGGTCCAGCCGGGCCGCGGACGCGAGCAGCAGCAGCGCCTCGCCGAATGCGTCGAGCTGGAACTGGCCGGTCACCCAATTGCCGCTTTTGACTGTGGCGCCCGGATAACCGGGGAGGTCGAGGTCCTGCTCGGTCGGCACGTCGGCGCCGGTGACACAGTAGGCCGGCTTGAGGGCGGGACCGTCCTCGACGACGCGTTCGCTGATGAACCGAACCGCGTCGTCGAGCAGCGGATAGCTTCCGGCGGCCGCGACGGCCTGGCCCGCAAGGCACTGGTCGCGAATCCAGCAGTATCGGTAATCGTAGTTCCGCCCTTGTGCGGCCCGTTCCGGCAGCGACATCGTCGCCGCCGCGACCATCCCCCCGCCGCTGCTGGTCAAACCACGCATCACCGCGTACGCGGACTGCGCGTCGAGGTCTGCCAGAGTGCCGGTGAATGCTGGAACCGCCTGTGCCCAGGCATGTTCGGTGTCGTGCCAGGCCATGTTGGGCTGTGCCATCTCCGCCGGCAACTCGCGATCGGAGATCTCGAGAATCAGGTCGTGGTCACTGCCGGGTACGACATCGATGAGCGCCCGCAGCGAACCGTCCTCGCACGGCTGGGCGTCAGGTGCACCCAACCACCGAAAGCGCAGAGGGCCCGACCGCCCGGTCCACACCCCGTCGTCAAGCGACAGTCCATCGATGCGGTCGACGCCAAATCCCCCGCGGATGTCGAGCATCACCCGCATCCGGCAAGGCTGGTCAACCGCATGAATCCGACGCAACAGCACTGCGGTGTGCGGGTTCCCCGGAAAAGCCAGCGCTTCACGGGACTCGACGACACCGGACGTGGTGACCCACCGCGACCGCCAGATTAACGACCGCTCCTCGTATTGCCCACCCCAGACGAACCGCGGGTGATCCGGACACACGACGTAGACGCCCTTTCCGCCCAACAGCGAATTGAACACCGCGGGACTTTCCCACCGCGGCAGGCACATCCAGCAACAGTCACCACGCGGGCCCACCACGACGCCGCGTTCACCGTCGGCGAGCAACGCGTATTCCCGAAGTACGTGCGGCGCAAGTTCTTCGGTCAGTGTCGGCTTGTCCTCCATCCGCCTCCCACCTGACCGCGCACTCGTTAGCGCGTTCTAGGAGGTACCCGGTTTGGGTCGCAGTTAGACACCCGGCATCGACGGAGCGGCGAAACGCGCCGCCATCAGCCCAGCCGCGACATCCAGCCGTGTGTGTCGGCGAAGGTACCGCGTTGTATTCCGGTAAGGGTGTCCCGCAGCGCCATCGTCACCTCACCCGGCTCGCCATCACCGACGGTGAATTCACTCGTCCCGTACTTCACGTGTGAGATCGGCGTGATGACCGCGGCGGTGCCGCAGGCGAACACCTCAGTGATCTCACCGGCAGCGGCTTTCTTCTGCCACTCGTCCATGTCGATCTTGCGTTCCTCGATGGCAAACCCGGCATCAGTCGCCAACTGCAGCAACGAGTCCCGGGTGATGCCCGGCAACAGAGAGCCGGACAGCTCAGGGGTGACCAGGCGCGCCGATCCGCCGCTGCCGAACACGAAGAAGAGGTTCATCCCGCCCATCTCCTCGATGTAGCGGCGTTCCACGGCGTCGAGCCACACCACCTGTTCGCACCCGTTCTCGGCCGCCTGGGCCTGCGCCACCAGAGACGCGGCGTAGTTGCCGCCGAACTTGGCTGCGCCGGTTCCGCCTGGGCTGGCACGCACGTATTCCGTTGAGACCCAGACGGTTACCGGCTTGATGCCGTGCTTGAAGTAGGCGCCCGCCGGGGAGGCGATGACCAGATAGCGATACTGCTTGGCCGGGCGGACCCCCAACCCCGGCTCGGTGGCGAAGACGAACGGGCGTAGATACAGCGACTCCTCGCCACCGGCCGGCGGAACCCAGGCGCTGTCCACGGCGATCAGTTGGCGGAGCGATTCGATGAACAGCTCGTCGGGTAGTTCGGGAATCGCGATCCGCCGCGCCGAGGAGCGCATCCGCGCGGCGTTGGCTTCGGCGCGAAACGACACGATCGACCCGTCGGCCCATCGATAGGCCTTGAGCCCTTCGAAGATTTCCTGCGCATAGTGCAGCACGATCGCCGAGGGGTCCAGTTCGATGGGCCCGTATGCGCAGACCCGCGCACCGTGCCAGCCTTGGTCGTCGGTGTAGTCGATCGACACCATGTGGTCGGTGTGATATCTGCCGAACCCTGGGTCGGCGAGGATCGCGCGACGAGCGTCGTCAGTTGCCGCGTTAGCGGTGCGTGACACCGTGAACTCGAGGACGTCGCTGCTCATCGGCTGATTGTATAACCGCGCACTAGCGAGTTTTTGGATCGACGAACGGCGTGCGCACCACTTCGCACTCGACGCCGCGGCCGCGGACGTCGACGGTGACGTGCTGGCCGTCTTCGATACCCGCGTCCACATCGATCAGCGCAAGCGCGATACCGACTTTCAGCGTTGGCGAAAATGTGCCCGACGTGGTGATCCCGACCTTGGTGTCGCCGTCGAGAACCGTCAACTCGGGCCGCAGCACGCCGCGGCCGACCGCGCGCAGACCTCGCAACAAGCGGCGCGGACCCGCCTCCTTTTCGGCCAGCAGCGCGTCGCGGCCGAAGAACGCGTCCTTCTTCCAGCCGATCGCCCAGCCGCACCGGGCCTGCAGCGGCGAGATGTCGGCGGACAGTTCATGACCGTGTAACGGATAACCCATCTCGGTGCGCAGCGTGTCACGCGCTCCGAGACCGGCCAGCTGCCCACCGGCTCGAGTGACCGCAGCCAGCAGGGCGTCGAACACCACCTCGGCGGAGTCCCACGGGGGCAATAGCTCGTAGCCGTGCTCTCCGGTGTATCCGCTGCGGCACACTCGCACCGGCACACCCTCGAAGGCCGCGTCGGCATAGCCCATGTAGTCCATCTCGGTGGGCAACCCCAGTTCGGTCAATACGTCGGTCGACCGCGGACCCTGGACAGCCAGCACGGCGTAGGACCGGTGTTCGTCGGTGATGCTCAGCCCCGCTGGCGCAACATCTTTCAGGGCTGCGACGACGGCGGCGGTGTTGGCGGCATTGGGCACCAGGAAGATCTCGTCGGGCCCGACGTAGTAGGCGATCAGGTCATCGACGACCCCGCCAGAGTCGTTGCAGCACAACGTGTATTGAGCCTTACCCGGACGGATCCGGCCGAGGTCGTTGGTGAGCGCGGAGTTGACGAACTCGGCGGCACCCGGCCCGCGAATCAACGCCTTGCCCAGATGGCTGACATCGAACAGGCCGACGGCGTTTCGGGTTGCGGTGTGCTCTGCGACGGTGCCGGCATACGACACCGGCATCAGCCAGCCGCTGAACTCGGCGAAACTCGCACCTTGTTCGCGATGGCGGTCATCCAACGGGCCGTGCAGCAAGTCACCCATTGGCGCTACCCATCCCCATCGTTTCGCTCTGCATCGTCATTAGCGCGACTCCTAGACATTTCACCCTAATGCGGGCCGCGGCTGGCACACTTGGCCGGTGGTCGATTCCCTGGACTTCGAGGCCATGCAGGCCGCCGGGATCGCTGAGCCGCGCGCGCGAGCCGGCCTGCTCGAGTACCTGGCGGGCCTCGGTTTCACCGTGGACGACATGGCCGAGGCCGAGCGCCGCGGCCGCCTCTTCGGGCTCGCCGGCGACGTCCTGCTGCAGTCCGGTCCGCAGACCTACACGCTGCGCACCGCAGCGGATGCGATCGGGGTGGCGTTGGAGGACGTCGAACACGGCTGGGCGATGCTCGGCCTGACCGTCGCAGATCCGGATACTCCGGCGTTAAGTCAGGCCGATGTCGACAGCCTGGCGACCTGGGTGGCGATGAGGATGCAGATGGGCCCCGACGCCGCCGACGGCTTCCTGCGGGTCCTCGGTGCGACCGTGGCCCGGTTGGCCGAAGCGATCTCCTCGATGATCCGGGCCGCTAGACCCAAAATGTGGCTCGGCCTCACCGGGGATGAACTCACCACCGCGCAGGTATACCGCGAGTCCGCAGAGTTCATTCCCCGCCTAGGGGCAATGATCGACGCCGTCCACCGCCACCACTTGGTCAGTACTCGAACCTTCATCGAGGGCGTGGTCAGCGGCCCGTCGGCGCCGAGTCTGCAATGCGGCATCGGTTTCGCGGATCTGTCCGGCTTCACCGCGCTCACCCAAATGCTCACACCCGCGGAGTTGTCGACAATGCTCACCGAGTTCGGTGCCACCGTCAGCGACGTGGTGCACGCCGACGGCGGTCGGGTGGTGAAGTTTCTCGGCGACGCCGTGATGTGGGTGAGCTCGGACCCGGAACGGCTGGTGCGAGCGGCGCTCGATCTCGTCGACCATCCGCGGGCGCGTGAAGCGGGCTTGCAGGTCCGCGCCGGACTCGGCTATGGCGAGATCCTGGCGTTGAACGGCGACTACTTCGGCAACGCGGTCAACTTGGCTGCCCGGCTGGTCGCCGCGGCGGCGCCCGGGCAGATCCTGGCCGCCGCCGAACTGTACGAACAGCTGCCGCAGTGGCCCGCCGTCCCTCAAGAGCCGTTGCAGCTCAAGGGTTTCGACGCCCCTGTGATCGCCTACCAGCTCGGCCGCGCCGAAGGCTGACCGGACTCGGCGCAAAGCGCTGGGCCAACTGGCAGGCAACCTGAGCCGTCAATCGTTAGGGTTGACGATCGTGAGCACCCAACAGGGTTACCTTCCCCCCGCCGTCTCCACCGCCTCCGCGCTGGCCCGCCGTGGCGTCAAATCCGCGGTGTTGAT
The DNA here is from genome assembly GCA_963762535.1 of uncultured Actinomycetota bacterium. GTDB lineage: Bacteria > Actinomycetota > Actinomycetes > Mycobacteriales > Mycobacteriaceae > Mycobacterium. The sequence goes on along the minus strand of CAVXKX010000009.1, from coordinate 22,712 downwards.
CATCCCGGTGGTGTCATCGGGTCCCGAGGACGTCGACGACGAGCCGGGCGCGGTCGTCGCCGCCGCCGGGTCGTTTCTGCCCACCGACGCAGTCGCCGAAATCGAGGACGGCTTGCGCGCGCTGGGGGCAACCGGCGCCGTCGAGCAGGTACACCGGCTGGTGGTGAAGTCGCTACCGGTCGCCAGCGTGCTCACCGTCGGCGTGGGCACAGTGCGCGACGAGTGGACGGCCGACGTGGTCCGCCGTGCGGCCGGTTCGGCGGCGCGGGCACTGGGTGGCGCCGAAGCCGCAATCACCACGCTGGCTGCGCTGCCCGGCGCGGGCATCCTGGAGGCCGCGGTCGAGGGGCTGGTTCTGGGCAGCTACCGGTTCACCGAGTTCCGCACCGAGAAGACGGCACCGAAACACCCGGGTCTGCGCACCATCACGGTGCTGTCCACGGACAAGGCCGCCAAAGCGCAGGCCGCTCACGCCACCGCGGTCGCCACCGCGGTCGCCACCACACGTGACTTCGTGAACACCCCGCCCAGCCATCTCTTTCCTGCTGAATTCGCAAGCCGCGCCAAGGCTTTGGGCGAGTCAGCCGGACTTGAGGTGGAAATCCTCGACGACAAGGCCCTGCAGAAGAACGGCTATGGCGGCGTCGTCGGCGTCGGCAAGGGATCGTCGCGGCTGCCGCGACTGGTGAGATTGACCCACTACGGGTCACGGTTGGCCAAGAAGCCGAAACAGGCGAAGAGGGTTGCCCTGGTCGGTAAGGGCGTCACCTTCGACACCGGTGGCATATCGATCAAACCCGCGGCGTCGATGCACTACATGACCTCCGATATGGGCGGCGCCGCGGCGGTCATCGCGACCGTGACGCTGGCCGCCCAGCTGAAACTGCCGATCGACGTGATCGCCACCGTGCCGATGGCCGAGAACATGCCGTCGGCGACGGCCCAGCGCCCAGGCGACGTGCTGACCCAGTACGGCGGGACGACCGTCGAGGTGCTCAACACCGACGCCGAGGGACGGCTGATTCTCGCCGACGCGATCGTGCGGGCATGTGAGGACAACCCGGACTATCTGATCGAGACGTCGACATTGACTGGCGCGCAGACGGTGGCCCTCGGTTCGCGCACGCCGGGGGTGATGGGCAGCGACCAGTTCCGCGACCGGGTGGCCGCGATCTCGCAGCACGTCGGTGAGAACGGCTGGCCGATGCCACTGCCTGATGAGCTGAAGGATGATTTGAAGTCGACCGTGGCCGACCTGGCCAATGTCAGCGGACAACGCTTCGCCGGAATGCTGGTGGCAGGAGTGTTTTTGCGTGAATTCGTCGCCGACGGTGTTGATTGGGCGCACATCGACGTTGCTGCACCCGCCTACAACACCGGCGGCCCTTGGGGTTACACGCCCAAGGGCGGCACCGGCGTCCCGACCCGCACCATGTTCGCGGTGTTGGAAGACATCGCGGCCAACGGTTAGCTACGTCGTCAGCCGCGACATCACTGCGCGCCTCAACTTCTGCCGCGGCCAACTGATCGCACGGTCCGCGCGCAACGCCGCGTCAGCCGCATTCCGGCCACACGCGCCGTGCACCGACCCCCCTGGAGAGGCCGAGGCGCTGCCGAGATAAAGCCGGTCGACCGGGGTCTCGGCGCCACCCATTCCCGGAGCCGGCCGAAAGATCAGCATCTGCTGCAGCTGAGCGGTGCCGCCGTTGATCGCCCCGCAGTGCAGGTTGGCGTTGCTGGCCTCCAGGTCGGACGGGCGCTGCAAGAACCGGCCGATCACCCGTGCTCCGAAGCCCGGCGCATGTTCCTCGATGACATCGTCCATCGACTCGGACAAGGTTTGCGCCAAGTCGTCGTCGGCCACGCTGCGGGGCAAATGCGAGTAGGCCCAGACACTCTCGGTGCCCTCCGGCGATCTGGTCGGATCTGCTGTGGTGGTCTGACCCAGCAAGATGAATGGACGCTTCGGGACGCTACCGGTGCTCACGTCGGCCATCCATCGGATGAGGCCGGCGGCGTCGGCGCCCAGGTGGACGGTACCCACGCGGGCCAATTTCTCAGAGCGCCAAGGGATTTTGCCATCCAGCGCATAATTGACTTTCACCACCGGTGGATCCCAGACATAGTGCTCCATCGAACGCAGCAGACCGTCCGGAACCGCGTCGCGGGGCAGCATCTGCTGAAACAGCCGGGGCGCGGTCACATCGGCCACCACCGCTTTCCTCGCCCGGACGCGCCTTCCCTCGGCGGTGACGACTCCCGTCGCACGGCCGCCACGGACCTCGATCTCCGATACTGTTTGGCCACAATCGATCTGGGCGCCCGCCGAGCACGCACGCCTCACCAGGGCGGCCGTCAGCTCGCCGGAACCACCCACCGGCACCGGCCACCCCACATCTTGGGCCAACATGGTCAATAAGAAGCCCATGACACCGCTGCCGGGGGCGTCGAGCGGAATGTCGGCATGCATGGCGTTGCCCAGCATCAGCAACCTCGGCGCGTCACCGTCGAACAACTGATCCACCATGGCGTTCGCGGGTTGGACAAGGAACTGCGCCAGCCGAATGGCTTCTGCCGTACCGAGTTTGCGCAACAGCGTGAGCATCGGACGCGTCGGCGGGAACGGCGACAACAGGGCGTCCATCAGGGGCCGCCGAATCTTGTCCCACAGCTGGACGATGCGCCACCAGCCCTCGCCGTCGCCGGGTTGGCGACGTTCGAATTCCGTTGCCGTTTCCGCAGGGTCGTGATAGATGACGGGCGCGTCATCGTCGGTCGCACTCTGTGGATGACCGACGACTGCCGGCGCATGCGACCATCGCAGACCGTGGTCTTCCAGGTGCAAGGCGCCGATCGCCGGTGAAGCCGCCGTCATCGGATAGAAGGAGCTGTACAAGTCGGTGGTGTATCCCGGCATCAGCTCGGCGCTGCGCACCGCACCACCGGGCTCGGGCTGCGCTTCGAGCACCACGACGTCCCAGCCGGCGTCGGCCAGCATCGCTGCGGCGACCAATCCGTTGTGCCCCGCGCCGATGACGACCGCGTCGGCCGTATCTGCACCGCGATCGGGCATCCGCTAGCCCACGTCTCGCGTCGTCGCCATCGGAGGGTCCCTTCGCATCGAGTTCGATTCTCGATGCAAGTACCCGTGGCGGTCCCGGGCCAAGCGGATCGATGCCCGCAGGCTAGGAGTGCACCACCGGTTGGTGGAACCACCTGATCTTCTGCAGCCAAGAATTCGCAGAGGTCAACGCGAAGCCGGCGCCGCACATACAACAGAACAACCACACCAGCCAGGCACTCACCGACCCTTGCAGCGCAGGGATCACCGCGGTGATCATCCGCACCGCGCAGGCCGACATGCCGCTGATCGAGGCGGCCAGATAGCAGTTGGCGATGTTCTTCGACCGTGGATCCTTGCGCAGCACCATCAAGGCGCGCGAGCCGAACACCAGCAGGTAGCCCAGGGTTCCGGTGAGCAGCACCCAGTACACGCTCAGCCAGAAGTCCGTGCGCATTGCGAAGAAATCGCGTGCGTAGGTTTTGCTGCCACCACTCAAGTCAAAAGCTGCCAGTAACAGCGGGATACATAACGTCGCGGGGCGTTCCACGTACTGCTTGAACGAAGCCTGAAGCACGTGATCGTCTTCAAGGCGACCGACCGCGTTATAGACGATCGCCGAGGCGGCGACGATGTAGCAGTCGTGCCCGATGTAGTTCTGCAGGTTCCATTCGCCGGTGATGTTGTGCAGCACGACTCCGAGCGTGTCGGAGGACAGCGGCGATATCAGCGCGACCGCACATCCCTGCAGAGCGATGTTGAGTGTCGCGGCGACTTCCCAGCGGCAGCGCCAGGTAACGCGCCGGATCCACAGGCTCCACGAGATGGACGCCAGCGTGACGAAGATGAGAACACTAAGAGCCATAGCAGTCGCCCTAAACAGCGAGCGTCTAGAGCGGCGGCGCGTCGGAGCGTGGCCGCCACTCCGCGATCTTCGTCGGCTGCTGCAGCGTCTTCACGCTGCCGGAGCCCGTCACGGCGTGCATTTGCGTGCCTCCGCGAATCTCTTCGGCCAGCGCGGTGACCTCTTCAGGCTCGATGAACCGGTAGCGCGTCAGCAACTCGGCGCGGTTGATGCCGAGGTTGGCCGCCGCGACCCGCAAGTTATCGGCGGTAATCAGGGTTCCCTTGTCCAACTGGTCGTAATAAGTGGAACGCGGAAGCTCCATCGCCGTCCAGATCTCTTCCCTGCTCAGGGAACGACCCGCCAGGTAGGAAAGCACGGTGGCCAATTCTTTGCCGCTGTCATCGGGATACACGCGAAACAAGATATCCAAGTTTTCGGCTTTCTGGAATGCCAAACGCGTTAAATGCCGATTATTTTGGGTTTCGGGAACACCAGACATCCGCTTTAGCGGAGCAGGAATCCAATTGATTGGACTTATGGCGATCCTGCGCGGCGCCACAGTTTCACCGTAGACCGGCCGGAAAGAGACGTGGCTCACACCGGCGGCGGGACACTATTTCGGCGACGCCCACGACGGCCGAATCCAGACGTCACCAGCTTGCCCTGGTTGTGTGCCGACCTCGTCACAGTGACAGGATGGTTTCGGTAATCACGGGTCCAGCTTCGGTATGCCGCGCTGTGGTAAGCCAGAGGTCAACCCACGCCCCACCGACTGATCAATCGAGGAGTCGACTTCAGATGGCCTTCTCAGTGCAGATGCCGGCGCTCGGTGAAAGCGTGACCGAGGGAACTGTCACCCGCTGGCTGAAGCAAGAAGGCGACACCGTCGAGCTCGACGAGCCGCTGTTGGAAGTGTCCACCGACAAGGTCGACACCGAGATCCCTTCGCCCGCAGCAGGAGTGCTGACCAAGATCGTCGCCCACGAAGACGACACGGTCGAAGTCGGTGGCGAGCTGGCCGTGATCGGCGACGCATCCGAGGGCGCCCCGGGCGGCGGCGAGCAACCCGCCGAGCAACCCGCCGCTCAGGCGGCGCCGGAGCCGCAACCGTCGGCCGAGCCCGCGCCGGAGGCGCAGACCCCCGCCGCACCCGCAGCCAGTGACCAGGGCGGCGCCGGAGACTCCAAGCCGGTGCTGATGCCCGAGCTCGGCGAGTCCGTCACCGAAGGCACGGTCACCCGCTGGCTCAAGAAAGTCGGCGACGTCGTCGAGGTCGACGAGCCGCTGGTCGAGGTCTCCACCGACAAGGTCGACACCGAGATCCCGTCACCGGTGGCGGGCACGTTGATCAGCATCACCGCGGAGGAAGACGTCACCGTCTCGGTCGGCGGCGAGTTGGCCCGGATCGGTACCGGCGCCACCACCGCGGCGCCCACACCGCAAGCCGCACCGACTCCGCCACCTGCCCCGCCCCCGCCAGCACCTGCGGCACCCGCACCACAAGCACCGCCGGCACCACCACCACCGGCACCACAAGCCGCGCCAGCAGCACCGTCAGCGACAGCGCCGTCGGGCGACGGTATGCCGTACGTAACTCCCCTGGTCCGAAAACTTGCCGCCGAGAACAACATTGACCTCAGTTCGGTGAAGGGAACCGGCGTCGGCGGTCGCGTTCGCAAGCAGGATGTGCTGGCTGCCGCTGAGCAGCGGGCACAGAAAGACCAAGTCGCTAACGCGCCAGCTGCCGCACCCGCGCCGGCCGCGCACACACCGGCCGCCGCCAGGCCGAGCGCTCCGGCGCCCGCGCCCGCGCTGGCGCACCTGCGCGGAACGACTCAGAAGGCCAGCCGGATCCGCCAGCTCACCGCGAACAAGACCCGGGAATCGCTGCAGGCGACCGCACAGCTCACGCAGACCCACGAGGTCGACATGACCCGCATCGTCGCGCTGCGCAACAAGGCCAAAGCGGCGTTCGCCGAACGCGAGGGCGTGAACCTGACCTTCCTGCCGTTCATCGCCCGCGCCGCGATCGACGCGCTCAAGGTGCACCCGAACATCAACGCCAGCTACAACGAAGCCAGCAAGGAGATCACCTACTACGACGCCGAGCATCTCGGCTTCGCGGTCGACACCGAGCAGGGCCTGCTGTCCCCCGTCATTCACAACGCCGGGGACCTGTCGCTGGCCGGACTGGCGCGCGCCATCGCCGACATCGCCGCACGCGCCCGCTCGGGCGATCTCCGGCCCGACGAGCTGTCCGGTGGCACCTTCACCATCACCAACATCGGCAGCCAGGGCGCGCTGTTCGACACCCCGATCCTGGTGCCGCCGCAGGCGGCGATGCTGGGTACCGGGGCGATCGTCAAACGCCCCCGGGTCGTCGTCGACGAGACCGGCAACGAATCGATCGGCGTGCGGTCCATCAGCTACCTGCCGCTGACCTACGACCACCGGTTGATCGACGGCGCCGACGCCGGACGATTCCTGACCACCATCAGGCATCGGCTCGAAGAAGGCGCCTTCGAGGCTGACCTCGGTCTCTAGGAAGGCTCGCCCGTGACCACTACCGTCGCGATCGCAGGCTCGTCTGGCCTCATCGGTTCGGCACTGGTCACCGCTCTGCGCGTCGCCGACTACCGGGTCGTGCGCATCGTGCGCCGGGCACCGGCCAATGCCGGCGAGTTGCATTGGGATCCCGACGGCGGTGAATTCGACGTCGGCGCACTCAGCGACGTCGACGCGGTGGTGAACATGTGCGGCATCAACATCGGCCGGCGTCGGTGGTCGGGAGCCTTCAAGCAGAACCTGCGGGACAGCCGCATCACCCCGACCGAGGTGTTGTCCACCGCCGTCGCCGATGCCGGCGTCGGTGTGCTCATCAACGCCAGTGCGGTCGGCTATTACGGCAACACCAAGGATCACGCGGTCGACGAAACCGCTTCGGCCGGAAAGGGTTTCCTGGCCCAACTGTGCACAGACTGGGAAGCGGTCACCGCGCCCGCCCGAGACGCCGGCGCGCGGGTGGTATTGGCCCGCACCGGAGTGGTGCTGGCCGCCGCGGGCGGCGCGCTGCGCCAGTTGCGACCGCTGTTCTCGGTGGGCCTCGGCGTCCGGCTGGGCAGCGGACGCCAGTACATCTCCTGGATCAGCTTGGAGGACACCGTCCGGGCTCTGCAGTTCGCGATCTCCGACGACCGCCTCTCCGGACCGGTGAACGTCACCGGCCCGGCGCCGGTCACCAACGCCGAATTCACCGCGGCACTGGGCCGGGCGGTCAACCGGCCCGCCCCGCTGATGGTGCCGGGCTTCGCGATCCGCGCCACGCTCGGCGAGTTCGCCGAAGAAACGCTGCTCAGCGGCCAACGCGCCATTCCAGGCGTGTTGGAGCGGGCCGGGTTCGACTTCCACCACAACACCGTCGGCGAGGCACTGCGCTACGCCACCGCACGGCCCGACGTCGCCTAGCGCCTGCCAGATTGCCTCCAGGTTCGAGTTGTAGCGTCAAAATCATGAGTTCCATCCGCTCGAGCGCGGCGGCCATCGACGTCCGTCAGATGGGTACCGTTGACTATCGCGTCGCCTGGCAGCTGCAGCAGGAACTGGCCGACACGCGGGCGGCCGGGGGCATCGACACGATGCTGCTACTCGAGCACCCGTCGGTCTACACGGCGGGACGGCGCACCGCCGCCGATGAGCGGCCGACTGACGACATTCCGGTCGTCGACACCGACCGGGGCGGCAAGATCACCTGGCATGGGCCGGGCCAGCTCGTCGGCTATCCGATCATCGGGCTGGCCGAGCCGCTCGACGTGGTCAATTACGTCCGGCGCATCGAGGAAGCGTTGATCAAGGTCTGCACCGACGTGGGCCTGCAGGTCGGACGCATCGACGGGCGCTCGGGGGTCTGGGTGCCGGCGGGCGACGGGCGCCCGGCGCGAAAAGTCGCCGCGATTGGCGTACGGGTATCGCGGGCAACCACGCTGCACGGCTTCGCGATCAACTGCGACTGCGACCTCGAGGCGTTCACGACGATCATCCCGTGTGGCATCACCGACGCCGGCGTGACGTCGTTGTCGGCTGAACTGGGCTACCGGGTCGGGGTCGACGATGTCCGGGCGGCGGTCGCCGACGCGGTGTGCGAGGCCCTGGACGGTCGGCTGGCAGTCGAGATGACCTCGTGTCCGGTTCCTGAGCCGGCCGTCACGGCGCGCCTCGTCACCGGGCGTGGCACGCCGCGGCCCGCGTAACATCGTCGTCGTGACCGTTGCCCCCGAAGGTCGGAAACTTCTGCGCCTGGAAGCACGCAATGCGCAGACCCCGATCGAGCGGAAGCCGCCGTGGATCAAGACGCGGCTGCGGATGGGGCCCGAATACACCGAGCTGAAGAAGCTGGTCCGTCGCGAAGGTTTGCACACGGTGTGCGAGGAAGCCGGCTGCCCCAACATCTATGAGTGCTGGGAAGACCGCGAGGCCACGTTTCTGATCGGCGGCGAGGTGTGCAGCCGCCGGTGCGACTTCTGCCAGATCGACACCGGTAGGCCCGCGCCGCTGGACCGAGACGAACCGCGACGGGTCGCCGAGAGCGTGCAAGCGATGAGCCTGCGGTACTCCACGGTCACCGGTGTGGCCCGCGACGACCTGCCCGACGGCGGCGCCTGGCTGTACGCCGAAACCGTGCGCGCCATCAAGCAGCTCAACCCACACACCGGGGTCGAGCTGCTGATCCCCGACTTCAACGGCGACGCCGACCAACTGCGGGAGGTCTTCGACGCTCGGCCAGAAGTATTGGCCCACAACGTCGAAACCGTTCCGCGCATCTTCAAGCGCATTCGTCCGGCATTCTCCTATCAGCGCAGCCTCGGTGTGCTGACCGCGGCGCGCGACTTCGGCTTGGTCACCAAGAGCAACCTCATCCTCGGCATGGGCGAGACACCCGACGAGGTTCGTGCGGCGCTGAGCGATCTGCACGGGGCCGGTTGCGACATCGTCACGATCACCCAGTACCTGCGCCCGACGGCGCGCCATCACCCGGTCGACCGCTGGGTGACCCCGGAGGAGTTCGTCGGGTACGCGGAGTACGCCGAGCAGCTGGGCTTCGCCGGGGTGCTTGCCGGTCCGCTGGTGCGATCGTCGTATCGGGCCGGCCGGCTCTACCAGCAGGCCGAGCAGCGGCGGCACGAGACGCCCACCGCACAGCCAGGCTGACGCCGGCCTTTAAGTACTCTTGGCGATTATGGCCAAATCCCGCGGAGCCAAGCAGAGCAAGGCCGCCCGAGCCGAGGCGAAAGCCACTCGCAAGGCCGCCAGTAGAGAACGTCGCAGCCAACTCTGGCAGGCGTTCAACGTTCAGCGCCAAGAGGACAAGCGCCTACTGCCGTACATGATCGGCGCGTTCCTGCTGGTCGTCGGCATCGCCGTGGCGGTCGGCGTCTGGTCCGGCGGATTCTCGATGATTTCGCTGCCCGCACTAGGGGTCGTCCTGGGCGCACTCGCGGCATTCATCATCTTCGGCCGGCGCGCGCAGAAGTCGGTCTACGGCAAGGCCGAAGGCCAGCCCGGGGCCGCGGCCTGGGCGCTGGACAACCTGCGCGGCAAGTGGCGCGTCACCACCGGAGTGGCCGCCACGGGGCATTTCGACGCCGTGCACCGGGTGCTGGGCCGCCCCGGCGTGATCCTGGTCGGCGAGGGTTCGGCGACCCGGGTCAAACCGCTGCTGGCGCAGGAGAAGAAGCGCACCGCGCGCCTGGTCGGCGAGGTCCCGATCTACGACATCGTCGTCGGCAACGGCGACGGCGAGGTTCCGCTGGCCAAGCTGGAGCGCCACCTGACCCGGCTGCCGTCCAACATCACCGTCAAGCAGATGGACTCGCTGGAGTCACGGCTGGCCGCCCTGGGTTCACGGGCCGGCACCGCCGCGATGCCCAAGGGACCGTTGCCCGGCAACGCCAAGATGCGCGGCGTCCAGCGGACCGTCCGCCGCCGCTAGCGGCGCGATGGCCGGACAGATTCAGCGCCGCACGATGGCAGTGCCGGTCACCCGGTCCTGAATCCCGCGCCCGTCCACGTCGACGAACAGCGCGGGGATGACGAACGCGATCAGCACGCCGCGCGCCGCGGCCCGGCCCAACCCGACCAACAGTCGTCCGTCGACAGACGCGACCCGCAGGCCCAGCGCGAATTGCCCTGGGGTGAACTGGAACAACCGCACCGCAATCACGCCCAGCACCAGCCAGATCATCAACACCGCCGACGACAGCGCCGACAGCGGGATCAGTCCCAGCGTCATGCCCAGCGCAGCCAGCCCGTAAGCAAGCAGCCAATCGACGAGCAACGCCACCAACCGCCGGCCCAGTCCGGCCAGTGATCCGGTCCCGTGCTCGGGCAGACCGAGAGGCTGTCCCGGGTACCCCTGCGACTGTTCGGAATCGACCGGCCCGCGGCCGGATTGCGGGGGGCGGTGGCTGCGGGTCATCACCCCACAATAGGGTCAGGTCTGCCCGGACTCCGAGGCACAACGTGCTGTCACGTAACGTCGACGCAACGCAGGGTTGACTCCCAGGCAACACCGCGTCCTTAGCGTCTGGTCGGGCCTTTCAATTACGGCCACGTAAAAGAAAGCTCATCAGCAACCACAGTGGTTCGAAGCTCGCAGCAAAGGAGAGCGCTTCGGTGTCCGAAAATACGGCCGATGACATCATCAAACTGGCCAAGGACGAGAACGTCGAATTCGTCGACGTCCGGTTTTGTGACCTGCCAGGCATCATGCAGCACTTCACGATTCCGATTTCGTTCTTCGACGAGAGCGTGTTCGAGGAAGGCCTCGCGTTCGACGGATCCTCGATTCGCGGATTCCAGTCCATCCACGAATCCGACATGCTGCTGCTGCCCGACCCTGACACGGCGCAGATCGACCTGTTCACCCAAGCCAGGACGCTGAACCTCAACTTCTTCGTGCACGACCCGTTCACCCTCGAGCCGTACTCGCGCGACCCGCGCAACATCGCCCGCAAGGCGGAGAACTACCTGATCAGCACCGGCATCGCCGACACCGCGTACTTCGGCGCCGAGGCCGAGTTCTACATCTTCGACTCGGTCAGCTTCGACTCGCGCACCAACGGCTCCTTCTACGAGGTCGACGCGATCTCCGGTTGGTGGAACACCGGCGAGCCGACGGAGAACGACGGCAGCCCGAACCGCGGCTACAAGGTGCGCCCCAAGGGTGGCTACTTCCCGGTCGCACCCGTCGACCACTACGTCGATCTGCGCGCCAAGATGCTGCAGAACCTGATCAAGGCCGGCTTCAGCCTGGAGAAGGGCCACCACGAGGTCGGCACGGGTGGTCAGGCCGAGATCAACTACAAGTTCAACACGCTGCTGCACGCGGCCGACGACATGCAGCTGTACAAGTACATCGTCAAGCAGACCGCGTGGCAGGCCGGCAAATCCGTAACCTTCATGCCCAAGCCGCTCTTCGGTGACAACGGCTCCGGCATGCACACGCATCAGTCGCTGTGGAAAGACGGCAACCCGTTGATGTACGACGAGACCGGTTACGCCGGGCTCTCTGACACCGCGCGGCACTACATCGGCGGTCTGCTGCACCACGCGCCGTCACTGCTGGCGTTCACCAACCCGACGACGAACTCCTACAAGCGACTGGTTCCGGGATTCGAGGCTCCGATCAACCTGGTCTACAGCCAGCGCAACCGGTCAGCCTGTGTGCGGATCCCGATCACCGGCAACAACCCCAAGGCCAAGCGCCTGGAGTTCCGCTGCCCCGACTCCTCGGGCAACCCGTACTTGGCGTTCGCGGCCATGCTGATGGCCGGCCTGGACGGCATCAAGAACAAGATCGAGCCGCAGACGCCAGTCGACAAGGACCTCTACGAGCTACCGCCGGAAGAGGCCGCCAACATCCCGCAGGCTCCGACTCAGCTCTCTGCGGTGATCGACCGGTTGGAAGAGGACCACGAATACCTCACCGAGGGAGGCGTTTTCACGTCCGACTTGATCGAGACGTGGATCAGCTTCAAGCGTGAGAACGAGATCCTGCCGGTGCAGATCCGGCCGCACCCGTACGAATTCGCGCTCTACTACGACGTATAACTCGACGTCGACAGAAGGCGCGGGCGCTCAGACGAGCGTCCGCGCCTTCTGCGTGATGGCCCGCTGGTGTTCCGGGAGTTGGGACCATCAGCTGAGCCCGCAGTCCCGCAACCGATATTGACCCGGTAGCATTCACAATGCTAAGCAGATGCTCAGCATTGAACGGTGCACGGTGCGGAAGGGATCAGATGGCGCTGCAGACAGTTTTGGACGACATCCGTAAGCGACCCGGCTCGGGTGACGTCATTGCCGTCATCGATCCCGCGACCGAAGAAACGATCACCGAATTCACCGACTGCGGTGAAGAGGCGGTCAACGAGGCCGTGGCGCGGGCGAAGTCGACATTCGAGGCGGGCGTCTGGTCGGAGCTTCCCGGACGCGAGCGCGCCAAGGTGATGTGGAAGATCGCAGACCTGATCGACGAGCACGCCGACGAGTTCGCCCAACTCGACTCGCTGAACACCGGGATGCCGCTGATGCAGGCGACCCTGCAGATGTCCACCTGTTCGGAGTTCTTCCGCTATTACGCCGGCTGGTGTTCCAAGATCAACGGCGTCGCCTACGACGTGAAGACCGACGGCATCGCGACCGATGCCTTCGTCAACATGCACGCCTACACGCTCAAAGAGCCCTACGGTGTCGTCGGCCTGATCTTCCCGTGGAACGGCCCGATCTTCAACGCCAGCGCCAAGCTCGCCCCCGCGCTGGCCGCCGGCGGCAGCCTGCTCGTCAAACCCGCTGAGGAGACGCCGCTTTCGGCTCTGCTGCTTGACGGGCTGATCCACCAGGCGGGCGTCCCGGAGGGCGTCGTCAATCTGTTGACCGGCTATGGCCACACCGCCGGCGCGGCGATCACCGCGCACCCGGACGTCGAGAAAGTCGCCTTCACCGGCTCGACGGAGGTCGGCAAGCAGATCGTGCGGGCCTCAGCCGACAACCTCAAGAAGGTCACCCTCGAGCTCGGCGGCAAATCACCGGTGCTGATCTTCGACGACGCCGACCTCGACAAGGCCATCCTGATGGCGTCGCTGGGCATCTTCGTGCACTCCGGTCAGGGCTGCGTCTGCGGGTCGCGGATCTTCGCCCAGCGCGGCGTGTATGACCGTGTGGTAGAAGGCATCTCGATGATGGCCAACACCTTCAAGCTGGGCGCACCCAGCGAAGAGGGCTGCGTGAGCGGGCCGCTGATCAGCCAGAAGCAGCTGACCCGCGTGATGGGCTTCATCGACGAGGGCAAGAGCCAGGGTGTCGAGGTGGTGACCGGCGGGCACCGCCTGGACCGCAAGGGCTACTTCGTTCATCCGACTGTGTTGACCAACGTCGACCCGACCATGCGGCTCTACCAGCAGGAGATCTTCGGCCCGGTGGTCAGCATCCTGCCGTTCGACGACGAGGACGAGGCCGTCGCGATGGCCAACGACACCACCTACGGCCTGGCCGCCACCGCCTACACCGAGAACCTCGGGCGCGCCCACCGGATCGTCAAGCGCCTGCAGGCGGGCAGCGTACAGGTCAACTGCCAGTTGGTCTTCGACCATGACGTGCCGTTCGGCGGATACAAGCAGTCCGGCTGGGGACACGAATTCGGCAAAGAGGGCCTCGACATGTACATGAAGACCAAGTCGGTCTGGGCCCAGCTGTAACCACGTATCGTCTGCGCATGGCGCAGAATCTGGAGACCCGCCTGAACTCGTACTAGCCGACCGCCCTGTCGGTGTTTCGGGTGATGTTCGGGCTGTTGTTCCTCAGCCACGGCCTGTCCTCGGTGATCGGCTGGCCGGCGGCCGGACATGTTGCGCCCGTGGGTCAATGGCCGGATTTCTACGCCGGCTGGATCGAACTGGTCACTGGCGCGCTGATCACCGTGGGGCTGTTCACCCGGCCCGCTGCGTTCCTGGCCTCTGGAGAGATGGCGTTCGCGTATTTCACCGTCCACCTGCCGAACGGCTTCTTCCCGATCACCAACAACGGTGAGGCGTCGGTGATGTACTGCTTCGCGTTCCTGCTGCTGGTTTTCACCGGCCCCGGCGCCTACGCATTAGACAGCCGGCACCGAGGCCGCTTGCGGCGCTGAGCCTTAACGCAGCGTCGCGAAGAACGCGCGGACGTCGTCGACGAGCAACTCAGGCTGCTCGAACGCGGCGAAGTGTCCCCCGCGCGGCATCGTCGTCCAGTGGGTGATGTTGTAGGCCGCCTCGCACCAGCTTCGCGGCGTGCGCAGGATTTCCTTGGGAAACGAGGCCACCCCGGTGGGCAACTCCACCCGGTCGTCGCTGATGAACGTGTTGAAGCTCTCCCAATACAGCCGGGCTGACGATGCACCACTTGCGGTGACCCAGTACATCATCACGTTGTCGAGGAGTTCGTCGCGGCTGAACACGTTCTCGGGATGGCCGTCGCAGTCGGACCAAGCCCAGAACTTTTCGACGACCCACGCCAGCTGGCCCACCGGCGAGTCGACCAGCCCGTAACCCAGCGTCTGCGGCCGGGTGGTTTGTTGCTTCGAATACCCGGTGCCCCACTTCCGGTGTTCGGCGTATGCGGCCAGGGCTTGTTGATCCTCCGGCGTGATTTCGCCGGACCCGGCTGCGGGCTTGACGGGTTTCGCCATCGGCATGTTCAGGTGGATGCCGACGCAATGGCCGCCGTTGCGGCCGATCTGGGTCGTCACTGCCGCACCCCAGTCGCCGCCCTGGGCGCCGTAGCGGTCGTAGCCGAGCCGGCCGGCCAGTGTCTCCCATGCCTGGGCGATCTTCCCCACGCCCCAGCCGGTGCCGGTGGGCTTGCCGGAAAACCCGTACCCGGGCAGCGACGGGCAGATCACGTGGAAGGCGTCTTGCGCGCGGCCCGACGCCGGGTTGACCAGCGGCTCGATCACCTTGTGGAACTCCACCACCGAGCCCGGCCAGCCGTGCGTCATGACCAGCGGCAGCGCGTCGTCGTGGGGCGAGCGCTGATGGATGAAATGGATGTCCAGCCCATCGATTTCGGTGTGGTACTGATCGAAGTTGTTCAATGCGGCTTCCCGCGAGCGCCAGTCGTAGCCGTCGGCCCAATACCCGGCGAGCTCCTTGGTGTAGGCCAGCGGGATGCCCTGCGTCCAGTCGTCGACGGTCTCGGATTCCGGCCATCGGGTGCGCGCCAAACGCTCCTGCAAGTCGTCGAGAACAGCAGCGGGGACGTCGATGCGGTACGGCCTGATTTCCGACATAGCCTTCATCATGCAGGCAGCCGATCAGGTGTCGAGGGCGAGGTCCTTACGAAACCGTTTCATGCCGTCGACCTTCTGCGACAGGGTGGCGTCCGGCCCGGAGTAGAACATCCACGGCATGGTCAGGATCCCGGTGATGCCGGCGTCCTCCGCGCGCTGATAATGGGCGGTGGTGAATGCGTCGGTCAACGGCGTGAGGATCGTGTAATCGCGCATGTGCAAACCCTTTTCCTCCCGCAGCTGGCGAATCCGGTTGGCGGCTGTGATCGCCTGCTCGGTGTTGATCAGGTCGCCGATCCAGCCGTCGTATCGCGCCGCGCGGCGCAACGCGATCTCGCTGAGCCCTCCGACATAGATCGGTATCCGCGGCGGCGTGGGTTGCATCTCCAGCCGTGGCGTCTGATAGAACTCGCCGTCGAATTCCGTCCAGTCGGGCGACCACAACGTCCGCATCAGGTCGAGCATTTCGTCGGTGCGTTTGCCCCGCCTGGCGAACGGCTGCTCCATCAGATCGAACTCTTCTTCACACCAGCCGACGCCGATGCCCAGCTCGACTCGACCGTCGGCCAGATATGCCGCTGTGCCAATGGCTTTCGCCGCCGAGTACGGATTGCGCATCGCCGGAATGTAGACCGTGGTGACGAACCGCAGCCGGGTCGTCACTTGCGCCAGCGCGCCGACCAGCACCCACGGGTCGGGCCATTCGGTGAAGGGCTGCCAACGACGCTGGCCGTCCTTGGTGTAGGGGTAGGGGGTGTTCAGCGTTTCCAGGTTGACGATGTGATCCGGTATCGCCATGCCCTCATAGCCCAGATCGTCGGCCGCTTTGGCGACCTCGATGATTTCCCGAGTGTCCGAGAAGGCACTGCTGACGTAGAACTTCATTCGGCAGCCCGGGCCCACGACGGGGTGATGAAGATGCCCTCGGCTTCGACCGTGACACCCTCGGCGTCGGAAAGATGGCCGGAGACAAAGGATTTGACGCCTTCGGTGCGCTCGACGGCGGCCTCGGCACGCAGCTTGCCCAGCGGGGTCCCGCGAACGAACCGCAGCGTGAGGGTGCCGGTGAACAGTGGTTTGGTCAGGCCGGCGCTGGCGGCCTCGCCGAGCACGTGATCGAGCACCAGCGCGCACACGCCGCCGTGCACCAGACCCGGCGGACCTTCGTAGGCTCCGTTGAGCGTGAACTCACTCCAGCAGCGCGAAGCGTCATCGTCGTGCTGGATGGTCAGCGGAGGCGCGATCGCGTTGCGCAACCCGATCACCGCGTTGCCCCACACCACCGGCCGTCCCCCGACCGAGTAGCGCACTACCTGCGTCTCGTCCTGTTGCCTGCTGCGCAGGACGTCGGTTGCGGTGCGGATCGCAGCCCGGGCGGCATCGATGGACTCGTGATCGGCATCGGTGCGCAGGGCCGCCGCAATCAGTTCGCGCACATCGTCGGTCAGCGGGCCGTAGATCGCCGCGAGCCGATCATGTTCATCGGCGCTCATCACCTCATAGGGTCTGACTCATTCGTCGAAGATCTTGCGCACCACCGCTTTTGCGCGCCGGGTCACCCGAGATAGTTGTCCAGGAATTCGCCGCCGTCACCGTTCTTGGCCCAGCCGGCGGCCACCGCGACGGTGTTGAGCAGGCGACCGGGCCCGGGTAGCTGGTCGGTCGGCTTGCCCCGAACCAGCACCAGGGCATTGCGGGCCCGGGTCGCGGTCAGCCACGCCTCCCGCAGCAGGTCCGCATCCTCGCCTGCGATCAGTCCGGCATCGGCGGCCGCGTCCAGGCTCTCCAGCGTCGAGGTGTTGTGCAGCGCCTCGACCTCGCTGGCGAAACGCAGCTGCAGCAGCTGCACGGTCCATTCGATATCGGCCAGTCCCCCGCGCCCCAGCTTGGTGTGGGTGGTCGGGTCAGCGCCGCGCGGAAGACGCTCGGAGTCGATGCGGGCCTTCATCCGCCGGATCTCGAGGACCGCTTCGGCCGATACCCCGCCGGAGGGGTAACGGGTCTTGTCGGCCATTTGCAGGAACCGCCGGCCCAGCTCCGCGTCGCCGGCGACCGCGTCGGCTCGCAGCAGCGCCTGGATCTCCCACGGCTCGGCCCACTGCTGGTAGTACGCCGCATAGGACGCGAGCGTGCGGACCAGCGGGCCGCTGCGGCCCTCGGGCCGCAGATTGGCGTCGACCTCCAGCGGCGGGTCCGCGCTCGGCGTGCCCAGCAGCGCGCGGATCTGCTCGGCGATCGTGGCGGCCCAGCGCACCGCGTCCGAGTCCTGCACACCGTCGGCCGGCTCGCAGACGAACAGCACGTCGGCGTCGGAGCCGTAGCCCAGCTCGCGGCCGCCGAGCCGGCCCATCCCGATCACCGCGATCGCGGCCGGCGCGTCTCCACTTTCGGGAAGGTTGGCCCGACTCACCGCGTCCAGCGCCGCCTGCAGCACCGCGACCCACACCTCGGTCAGCGCCGCGCACACATCGGTGACGTCGAGCATGCCCAGCAGGTCGGCCGATGCGATGCGGGCCAACTCACGGCGGCGCAGTGAGCGCGCGATCGCGATGGCACGAGCCGGGTCGCTCTGCCGGCCGGCCGAGGCCACCAACGCGCCGGCCACCGCCCCAGGCTCGACCTCGAGCAGCTTGGGCCCCGACGGCCCGTCGCTGTAGTTCTGCACCACCTCCGGCGCCCGCATCAGCAGCTCCGGCACGTACGCCGAGGTGCCCAGCACATGCATCAATCGCTTGGCCACCGACGGCTTGTCGCGCAGCGTGGACAGATACCAGCGTTGCGAGACCATCACCTCGCTGATCCGGCGGTAGGCCAGCAGCCCGCCATCGGGATCCGGGGTGTCGGAGAGCCAGTCCAGCAGCCGGGGCAGCAGAACCGACTGCACCCGGCCGCGCCGGCCGCTCTGGTTGATCAACGCGGCGAGGTGGGTCAGCGCGCTCTGCGGAGATTCGTAGCCGAGGGCAGCCAGCTGCCGTTCCGCGGCCGCGGGCGTCATGCCCTGCGAGAACTCCAGGCCTTCTGGCGCAAGCGATTCCAGCAGCGGCTGGTAGAACAACTTGGCGTGCAACCGCGACACCCTCATGTGGTGGCGCTTCAGTTCGTCACGCAGCACTCCCAGCCTGTCGCGGCTGCCGTCGGGTCGCACATGAGCCGCCCGGGCCAGCCAGCGCAGCGCCTCGTCGTCCTCCGGCGCCGGCAGCATGTGGGTGCGTTTGAGGCGCTGCAACTGCAGCCGATGTTCCAGCAGCCGCAGGAACTCGTAGGAGGCGGTGAGATTCGCCGTGTCGTCGCGACCGACGTACCCGCCGGCCCCCAGGGCGGCCAGCGCGTCGACCGTCGAAGCCACATGCAGCGACTCGTCGGTGCGACCGTGGACGAGCTGCAAGAGCTGCACCGCGAACTCGACATCGCGCAACCCGCCGCTGCCGAGCTTGATCTCGCGATTCCGGACATCGGCGGGCACCAGTTGCTCCACCCGTCGCCGCATCGCCTGAACTTCCGGTACGAAATCCTTACGCTCGCAGGCGTTCCAGACCATCGGCATCAACGTGTCGATGTACTGCTTGCCCAGTTCCGCATCACCGGCAGCCGGCCGGGCTTTCAGCAGTGCCTGAAACTCCCACGTCTTGGCCCATTGCTGGTAGTAGGCGACATGCGAGTCGAGGGTGCGGACCAGTTCGCCGTGGCGACCCTCCGGACGCAGTCCGGCATCGACCTGGAAGAAGGCATCCGAGGCCAGCCGCATCAGCTCGCCGGCGATTCGCGCGGACACCGGATCGGCCGGCTCGGCAACGAAGATCACGTCGACGTCGCTGACGTAATTCAATTCGCGCGCACCGCATTTACCCATTGCGATGATCGCCAGCCGCGGGGGTGTGTCGTCTCCGCAGACATGTGGCCTCGGCGACCGACAGCGCGGCTCCCAATGCGGCGTCGGCGAGGTCGGCCAGGTGCTCGCCCACCTCCCGGAAGGACAGCACCGGCTCGTTCTCGACGGTCGGCGCCACGTCCATCGCGGCCAGCACCAGCAACCGGTTGCGGTACAGCGCGCGCAGCCGCCACACCACCGACCCCGCGGCGGTTGGGGGTTCGGCGACACACTCGGCGAACAAGGCCCGCAGTTGTTCGGGCGACGGCAGCTTCACGTTGCCCTGCAACAGATGCCATGCCTGCGGATTGGCGACCAGATGATCGCCCAGCGCCAGCGACGACCCGAGGACGCCGAACAGCCGGCCGCGCAGGCGGCGGTCGGAGGCCAGTGCCTGGTTGAGCTCAGCCCACTTGTCGCCGAGCGCCTCGGCCAGCCGGACCATCGCGGACAGGGCGGCGTCGGCGTCGGGCGCCCGCGACAGCGACCACAGCACATCGATGTGTTCTTCGGTGTTCCAGCCGAGTTGCGCCAAGTTGGCGCTCGCGCGGTCGTCGACCAACCCGAGGCGGCCGAGGCTGGGGACCTTCGGCCGTTCCGTTACTGGCTGGTTCACGTCTTTGACGGTAGCGCAGATGTCTTTTGTTCTGGCTGCGTCCTAAACACTGGCGCGGATCAAAGCGAGATGTAAGTCTTCAGCTCGTAAGGCGTGACGTGACGGCGATAGTTGGCCCACTCGGTGCGCTTGTTACGCAGGAAGAAGTCGAAGACGTGCTCCCCCAGCGCTTCTGCGACCAGCTCGGAGCCCTCCATTGCCCGCAGCGCTTCGTCGAGGCTGGACGGCAATTCCCGGTAGCCCATCGCGCGGCGTTCGGTGGCGGTGAGGTCCCAGACGTTGTCTTCGGCCTGCGGGCCCAGGACGTAGCCCTTCTCGACTCCGCGCAGCCCGGCCGCCAGCAGCACGGCGAAGGCCAGATACGGGTTGCAGGCCGAATCGGGGCTGCGCACCTCGATACGTCGCGACGAGGTCTTGTTCGGGCTGTACATCGGGATGCGCACCAGCGCTGAGCGGTTGGCCGCGCCCCACGACGCCGCAGTGGGCGCTTCGCCGCCGAGCACCAGCCGCTTGTAGGAGTTGACCCACTGGTTGGTGACGGCGCTGATCTCGCTGGCGTGCTCGAGGATCCCGGCGATGAACGACTTGGCGACGTCGGAGAGTTGCAGCGGATCGTCCGGGCTGTGGAAGGCGTTGACCTCACCCTCGAACAGGCTCATGTGGGTGTGCATGGCCGAACCGGGGTACTGGCCAAATGGCTTGGGCATGAACGTCGCCCGCGACCCCTCGTTCAGCGCGACCTCTTTGATCAGGTAGCGGAACGTCATCACGTTGTCGGCCATCGAGAGCGCGTCGGCGAAGCGCAGGTCGATCTCCTGCTGGCCGGGTGCACCTTCGTGGTGGCTGAACTCCACCGAGATGCCCATGGATTCCAGCGCGTCGATCGCGTGCCGGCGGAAGTTGGAGGCGGTGTGCACGGCCTGGTCGAAATAGCCGGCGTTGTCAGCCGGAACGGGCACCGATCCGTCTTCGGGGCCGGATTCCAGCAGAAAGAACTCGATTTCGGGATGCACGTAGCACGAGAAGCCCAGGTCGTTCGCCTTGCCCAGCTGACGGCGCAGTACGTGGCGCGGGTCGGCCCACGACGGCGAGCCGTCGGGCATCTTGATGTCGCAGAACATCCGCGCCGAGTGGTGATGGCCGCTGCGGGTGGTCCAGGGCAGCACCTGGAAGGTCGACGGGTCCGGGTGTGCGACAGTGTCGGACTCCGAGACCCGGGCGAAGCCTTCGATGGACGACCCGTCGAAGCCGATGCCCTCTTCGAAGGCGCCCTCAAGTTCGGCGGGCGCGATCGCGACCGACTTGAGGAAACCGAGCACGTCGGTAAACCACAACCGGACGAATCGGATGTCCCGTTCCTCCAGCGTGCGGAGCACGAATTCCTTTTGTCGATCCATACCTGGAAGAGTATGCACGCGCCGTTAAGTTTGTGTTACCGGCACGGGCTTAACACCGTAAGTTTCCAGGCGCGACGCCGTCGACCAAGTAGCGGGTGACCGCGTCGTCGACACAGTCATTTCCGTTGAACGTCACCGTGTGCTGGGTGCCCTCGAAGGTGATCAGGTCGGCGCCGAGTTGGTGGGCCAGATTGACGCCGGCCTGATACGGCGTGGCCGGGTCGTGAGTGGTGGACACGACGACGACCTTGCCCGGGGCCGTGGGTGCGGCCGGATGCGGCGACGACGTCGCGGGCACCGGCCACAACGCGCACAGGTCCCGCGGCGCGTGACCGGTGAATTGCCCATAGGACGTGAATGGTGCGACCTGACGGATGCGCCGGTCGGCGTCGGCCCACGCCGCCGGGTCGGTCGGCTCGGCGGCATCGACGCAGCGGATCGCGTTGAACGCGTCCTGGGAACTGTTGTAGTGCCCCTTGGGTCGCGGCCGTAGTACTCGTCGGCCAACGCCAGCAGGTCACCGGGATCGGTGCCGCGCCGTAGACCGAGCAGGCCGCTGGTGAGGAATTTCCAGAGCTGCGGGGTGTAGAGCGCGTTGATGGTGCCGGTGATCGCGTCGGCGTAGCCGAGGATGCGCCCTTCCGAGGTCCGGCGCGGGCTTGGTCACCAGCGGATCGATCAGCTGGTGGTAGCGCGCGACCCACTGGTTCGGGTCGGTGCCCAGCGGGCAGTCGGTCGAGTGGGCGCAGTCGGCGGCGTAGTCGTCGAAGGCGGTCTGGAATCCGGCCTCCTGGTTGATCAGCTCGTCGATCGGGCCGACGCTCGGGTCGATCGCGCCGTCGAGCACCATCGCGCGGACGTGGTCGCCGAACTTCTCGACGTAGCGGTCCCCAGTTCGGTGCCGTAGCTGTAGCCCAGGTAGTTGATCTGGTCGTCGCCGAGTGCCTGACGCACCGCATCCATGTCGCGGGCGGCGGACGCGGTCCCGACGTTCTCCAGGAACGCCGACCCATTCCGGGCCACGCAGCGCTGGGCGATCTGCCGATAAATTTGCTCGATTGCGCGACACCCTGCGGGCTGTAGTCGACCATCGGCTCGCGCCGGTAAGCGTCGAACTCGGCGTCGGTCTGGCAGCGAACGCCGGGCGTGGAGTGGCCGACGCCGCGGGGGTCGAAACCGACCAGGTCGAAGCGGCGGCTGACTTCAGAGCCCGCGAGTTGGGTTCCCATCGTGGCGACCATGTCGACTGCCGATGCCCCGGGGCCGCCCGGGTTGACCAGCAGCGCCCCGATCCGCGGGCCGGTCGCCGGAACGCGGATCACTGCGAGTTGCATTGCGCGCCAGCCGGATTCGCGTAGTCGACCGGTACGTCGACGACCCCGCATTGCGCGCTGGGGACGTCGCCGGAGCTTTGACGACCTGGCTGCAGGTCCCCCAGTTCAGCGGCGCCGCGGCGCCCGGCGTCGGCCCGGTGTCGTATCCCGGGGCCGCCGTCGTCACCGGTGTCCAGGCGACGGCTCCCACGGCCGACAGCGACAAAGACAACAGCGCAGAGAACACGCCCCTCATGCGCCACATGGGGGCTAATCGTTGCATGCGTCGGCCA
>CAVXKX010000008.1:0-11028 GCA_963762535.1 uncultured Actinomycetota bacterium | reverse complement strand
TGCGGCCGGGTCGCGGCCAGCCGGGCCAGCAGCTCCGGCGCCCCGAGCGCATAGCCGACCCGAAGCCCGGCCAGCGACCACGTCTTGGTCAGACTGCGCAACACCAGTACATCGGGCATAGCAGCGTCGGCCAAGGATTCCGGCTCGCCGGGAACAGCGTCGGCGAACGCCTCGTCCACCACGACGATGCGGCCGGGCCGCCGCAGCGCCAGGATCTGTTCACGGGCGTGCAGCACCGCGGTCGGGTTGGTCGGGTTACCGACCACGACCAGGTCGGCCTCCTCGGGCACCCGCACTCCGGCCAGTTCGAACGGCGGAGCCAACACCACGTGCTGCACGGCCACCCCCGGCCGAGCGCAGTGCGACGTCGGGTTCGGTGAACGAGGGCGCGATCAGCGCGGCCAACCTCGGGCGCAGGTTCGCCAGCAACGCGAATCCCTCGGCGGCTCCGGCCAGCAACGCGACCTGTCCACCGAGCGTCCATGCCGGGCGGCGACGGCCTCAATTGCCGCCGCTGGTCCTCGGGCCGGGGTATCGCCCCAGGTCGGGAAGCCGGGCGGCCAACCGTTCCAGCAGCCAGGCGGGCGGTTGCGTCCGGCGGACGTTGACGGCGAAATCAAGCATGCCCGGTTCGGCGGCCTGATCGCCGTGATAGCGCGCTGCAGCCAGTGGAATCGACACGCTCGAATCCAGGCTCGCCACATCTGAAACAGTAACGACCGCGCGGCGAACGCCGGTATCCGGACACGATCACCGGCACTGCCGCAGCATCCTGGACAATAGGAACGTGACAGGCACGGTCTCCACCGCTGATTCACCTCAACTGGTGATCTTCGATCTCGACGGCACGCTCACCGACTCCGCGGAGGGCATCGTGTCCAGCTTCTGCCACGCACTCGACCAGATCGGCGCCCCCGTGCCCGCGGGCGATCTGGCCAGCAAGATCGTCGGGCCGCCGATGCATGTCACGTTCGAGGCCATGGGGCTGGGCGAGCACGCCGACACCGCGATCGCCGCCTATCGTGCCGACTACAGCACCCGGGGCTGGGCCATCAACAGCCTCTTCGACGGGGTCGCCCTGTTGCTGGCCGACCTGCGCGCCGCGGGGGTGCGTCTGGCGGTGGCGACCTCCAAGGCCGAACCCACCGCGCAGACGCATCCTGGCTCACTTCGGCCTCGACGGTCACTTCGAGGTGATCGCCGGTGCCAGCGTCGACGGCACTCGCGCCGCCAAGGCCGACGTGATCGCGCATGCGCTGGGGCAGCTGCAACCCTTGCCCGAGCGGGTGCTCATGGTCGGCGACCGCCGCCACGACGTCGAAGGCGCGACCGCGCACGGCATCGACGCGGTGGTGGTCGGCTGGGGTTACGGTCAGGCCGATTTCGCCGAGCCCGACCTCCCCAGCGGCGCAGTGCATGTGGCGACGGTCGACGAGTTGCGGAGGGCATTGGGTGTCTGACGCCAGATTGCACATCACCTTCGTGTGCACCGGCAACATCTGCCGGTCGCCGATGGCGGAGAAGATGTTCGCCCACCAGATCAGCGAGCGGGGACTGGACGACGCCGTGCGGGTCACCAGCGCGGGCACCGCCGGCTGGCATATCGGCAAGTCCGCCGACGAGCGGGCCAACCGGGTGCTGCGCGCACACGGCTACCCGACGGATCACATTGCCGCACAGCTCGACATCGACCACATCAACGCCGACCTGGTGATCGCGCTGGCCCGCAACCATGTGCCGCTGCTTCAGCAGCTGGGTGTCGACGCTGACCGGATCCGGATGCTGCGTTCCTTCGACCCCCGTTCCGGCGCTTACGTTCTCGACGTGGATGACCCGTACTACGGCGACAACCACGACTTCGAGATCACCTTCGCCGCGATCGAGGCGTCGTTGCCCGGGCTGCACAGCTGGATCGACGAGCAACTCGCCCAGGACGGGGCCGGCTGATGCGCCGCCTGGCCTTCCTGCTGCGGCCGGGCTGGATCGCGCTGGCCGTCGTGGTGATCGCGTTCACCTACCTGTGCTTCAGTGTGCTGGCGCCGTGGCAACTGGGAAAGAACACCAAAACGTCCCGGGAAAACGATCAGATCCAGCATTCCCTGACAACGGAGCCGGTGCCGCTGACAACGCTTCTGCCGCAGCAGGATTCGTCGGCGACCGACAGGCAGTGGCGCAGGGTGACGGCGACCGGGCATTACCTACCGGACAAGCAGGTGGTTGCCCGACTCCGGGTCGCCGAGGGTGATCCGGCGATGGAGGTGCTGCTGCCGTTCGTCGTCGATGGTGGTCCCACCGTGCTGGTCGACCGCGGCTACGTGCGGCCACTTCCGGGCTCGCGGGTACCGCCGATCACGCCACCGCCGACCGCAGCGGTGACCATCACGGCTCGCCTGCGCGATTCCGAAGGGCCGGTCCTGGACAAGAAGTCCTTCGTGAGTGATGGTGTGCGGCAGGTGTATTCGATCGACACCAGTCAGATCGCGACGTTGATCGGCACCCCGTTGACCGGTTCGTACCTGCAACTCGTCGACAACCAACCCGGTGGACTCGGTGTCATCGCGCTGCCTCACCTGGACGCGGGTCCGTTCCTGTCCTACGGCATCCAGTGGATCACGTTCGGCGTCATCGCCCCGATTCTGTTGGGCTACTTCGTGTATTCCGAGGTCCGGGCTCGCCGCGCCGACAGCGCGCGGGCACCGCAACCCGCGGACAAGGTGGCGCCGGTATCCGTCGAAGACAAGCTCACCGACCGCTACGGCCGGCGACGCTGATACCCCACGCAGGCGAGCACCAACGCGGCCGCCTGCACCGCCCGTGAAAGCCGGACGGCACGGCGTACATCGGCCGCCGTCGGCGGCGGGCCATCACCCAGAGCCGGTCGGATCTGCAACTCGTAGTGATACTGGGTCGGGCCGCCGAGTCGCACACCCAGGGCCCCGGCGAACGCCGCTTCGACAACCCCGGCGTTGGGGCTGGGGTGACGCCCCGCATCGCGGCGCCACGCCGCCAGCGCACGCAAAGGCGACCCGCCCACGACCGGCGCGCACAGCACCGCCAGCATAGCCGTCACCCGCGCCGGCAGATAGTTGACCGCGTCGTCCAATCGGGCTGCAGCCCAACCGAATCGGTCATACCGCGGCGAGCGGTGACCGATCATCGCATCCAGGGTGTTGATCGCACGATAACCGAGCACCGCGGGTACGCCGCCGGCCGCCGCCCACAGTAGCGGCGCCACTTGCGCGTCAGAGGTGTTCTCCGCCAACGATTCCACCGTCGCCCGGGTCAGCCCCGCGGCATCCAGCATCGCCGGGTCACGCCCGCACAATGACGGCAACAGCCGGCGGGCACCGTCGAGGTCATTGCGCTCCAGCAGCTCGCCCATCGCCGATCCGATGCGCGCCAGCGATGTTCCGCCCAGCGCGACCCAGGTTGCCGCCGCGGTCGCCATGACCGGCCCCCACGCACCGAACCCGCGGGCCTGACGCTGCAGCGCAACGCTGGTCACGCTCACCGCGCCGACCAGAACAGCGACGTGAAGCGCGCCAGCGGGCCGGCTGTCGCGGTAGGTGAACCGCTCCAGCGACGCTGCCGCGGCGCCGAATCCCGCCACCGGATGACCCGCCGGCGGATCCGCCAGGACGAGGTCGGCGAGGTATCCCAACAGCACACCCACCACCCGGGTACGCCGCCTGGTGCCAAACACTCCGGCAGCGTCTCACACGTGGTCTACTCGGCTGATGGAGCCTCGCGGCCGGGAATGTCCCCGATGAAGCGACCCCTAACCCGGGTCGCTGACCTGCTGAATCCCGCCGCTGTGCTGTTACCCGCCGCGAACGTGATTATGCAACTGTCGCGGCCGGGAGTCGGTTACGGCGTCGTCGAGAGCCCGGTCGACAGCGGCAACGTCTACAAGCATCCTTTCAAACGGGCACGCACCACCGGAACGTATCTGGCCGTCGCGACGATCGGCACCGATTCTGACCGCGCGCTGATCCGCGCAGCGGTCGACACCGTCCACCGCCAGGTCCGGTCGACGGCGTCGAGTCCGGTGTCCTACAACGCATTTGATCCCGCGCTGCAGTTGTGGGTGGCCGCCTGTCTGTACCGCTACTTCGTCGATCAGCACGAGTACCTGCACGGCCCGCTTGACGAGGCCGCCGCCGACGCGGTGTATCTGGACGCACGACGACTGGGCACTACCTTGCAGGTGCCCGAGGCGATGTGGCCGCCAGACCGGGTCGCGTTCGACGAGTACTGGAAGCGGGCGCTGGAAGATCTGCGTATCGATCCCCCGGTTCGCGAGCACTTGCGCGGAGTCGCGGCGATGGCATTTCTGCCCTGGCCGCTGCGTGTGACCGCCGGACCCTTCAACCTGTTCGCCACGACAGGCTTTCTGCCCCCGGAGTTCCGCGCCATGATGCGGTTGGGGTGGTCAGAATCCCAGCAGCGGCGATTCGAGTGGTTGCTTACCGCCCTGCGGTTGGCCGACCGCCTGATTCCACATGGAGCATGGATCGTCGGTTATCGGCTCTACCTGTGGGATCTGCGCTTTCGCGCGCGCCGCGGCTGGCGGGCGGTGTAGCGCCTAGATGGTGATGGTGAGGGCGACCATGCCCAGAACGCCGATGATGGCCAACCAGAACCACGGCTGCAGCCAGACCGGTCCGGTTATGGCGTCGAAGTCCTTCGGCAAAATGTCGGTCTCGGTGCGCTCGGGAGTCATCTGCGAAGTCATGTATCAAGCATGGCTAATTAGGCAGACGAAGTAAATGTGGCGCTCGCCACCCTCCGCCTCGCGATGCGACCTGGGTCACACTTGAACGGCCTGCCCGCCCGTCCGCCGCCGCCCGCTGATCAGAAAGGAAGACCGTCATGGCTTTTCCCGCACTCAACCATGTCGCGGTGACCGTTCGCGACATGGCGGTCAGCGGCCCCTGGTATCGCCGGATCTTCGGCGCCGACCCGGTGCTCGACGAACACACCGCCGCCGGTTTCCGGCACCTGGTGTGGATGCTGGACGGCGGCACCTTGTTCGGGATCCACCAGCACGAGCACCCGGCACCCGACGAGCGCTTCAGCGAGTTCCGGGTGGGCCTGGACCACGTCGGTTTCGGCTGCGCCAACCGGGCTGAGCTCGAGGCTTGGATGGACCGACTCGGTGAGCTCCGCATCCAGCACGGTGGAATCGTCGATGCGCCCTACGGTTCGGGGTTGAGCTTCCGCGATCCCGACGGCATCGCGTTAGAGTTCTTCGCACCTCCCGGAAAGTGAGCAACGTGCGCGCAGTCGTCATCACCAAGCACGGTCCCCCCTCGGTCCTCCAGGTGCAGGACCGTCCCGATCCACCGCCGCCCGCGCCCGGTCAGGTGCGCATCGCAGTGCGCGCCGCCGGCGTGAACTTCGCCGATCACCTCGCCCGCGTCGGCCTGTACCCCGACGCCCCAAGGTGCCCAGCGTGGTCGGCTACGAGGTGGCCGGGACGATCGAGGCGGTCGGCGACGGCGTCGATCCTGCCCGGGTCGGCCAGCGCGTGCTGGCTGGGACGCGTTTCGGCGGCTACGCCGAGATCGTCAACGCGGGCGCGATGACACTGTCCCGCTACCGGACTCGATGAGCTTCGAGCAGGGAGCCGCGGTCCCGGTCAACTACGCGACGGCGTGGGCCGCACTGCACGGTTACGGCTCACTGCGGGCCGGCGAGCAGGTGCTGGTGCACGCCGCAGCCGGCGGTGTCGGCATCGCGGCGATACAGCTCGCCAAGGCGGCGGGCGCGACCGTGCACGGCACCGCGTCACCGGGCAAGCACGCTCAGCTCGCGGCGCTCGGAATCGACAAGGCCATCGACTATCGCCGCGACGGTTGGTGGAAGGGTCTGGGGACCTACGACATGGTGCTCGACGGGCTCGGCGGAACGTCACTTAAGCGGTCGTTCGGTCTACTGCGTCCGGGTGGACGCCTTGTCGCATACGGCCTTTCGGCGCTGCAACAGGGCGAGAAGCGGTCGCTGCTGCGGGCGGCACCGCAGGCGCTGGCGATGCTGCGCGGGCTCAGTCTGATCTCCCAGATCAGCGACTCCAAGACCGTCGTCGGCATCAACATGCTCCGGCTGTGGGATGACCGCGGCACCCTCGAGCCGTGGATCGGACCGCTGTCGGCAGCGCTGGCCGACGGCACCGCGTCTCCGGTCGTGCACGCCGCGGTGCCGTTCGCCGATGCGCCTGAGGCACATCGGATCCTGGCCGCCCGAGAAAATGTCGGCAAGGTCGTGTTGGTGCCGTGAGCCGGCGAACGCGCCCGCCCAGCTGGTTGCTCTGGCGGCCGTGCAGACGCCGCGCGATCAGCAGTTCTGAGTCTGCTGCAGACACATCTCCGGCGCGTCACCGGATGATTTTGCTGACCGAACCATTGGTATGCGTCACTGTGCTTACCCGTCATATAGTATGTATATTGAGCGGTCGGTGTATATTCAGTATGCCTGGTCACGCCCTGAAACCGCGTAACCGTGGTCCCATGTCACCGCCGACCTACGCACGGGGAGAAGCGCATGTCGTTCGTCACCAGAACGCCTGAGACGCTGACAGTTTCTGCGGTGGATGACGAGTGAGGGGCAAACGCGGCGTCCTCGTCCGGGCTGGTGAGCACAGTCAGCTACCGCTTGATCACCCCCGACCGCGACGTCGGACACTTGCGTGCGGGACGATCCCGTTGGCGATCACGCCCACGACCGCTGAAGGACTGCACCGGGCGGCTCGCGCCGCGGGCGGCACCCTTTCTCACGCACTCACCGCCGCATATGCGTGGTGGCTACATCTGTATACCGACTCGACCGACGTCGTCTTCGGCAGCGCACACGACCTGCGGAGCCGTGACGGCCGACCGGCAGTGGCCGGCAACTGGATGGCTCCCGTGGTTTTGCGATGTCGCGTGTCAGGCCAAGAGCCCTTCGGTGCACTGGTGAGCCGAATGCGTCGGGTAGTCACCGAGGCGCTTCCCCGGAAAAGCCGAGCTTTGCCACACTCAGTTGCTATTTACGCCCTCGCTGACGACGCCGCCTGACAAGCGGTCACTGCACACAATGGCAGCCGATCGTTGTGACGGCATCGGATCGACGACGTTCGACATCAGTATCGAGTTGGAAGAGCGACCCGACGGTGAGGTAGTGGGCAGGTTCGTCTTCAGAGCGGATCTGTTCGACGTCGAGACCGCCCGCGGGATGGCGTCCCACTGGAGCCGTTTACTCGATGCTGTCGCGGCGCAGCCCGCACTACCGATCGCCGAACATGACCTGGTTAGCCCGGAAGAACACCAGCGCCAGCTGAGCTGGAATCGGACCACCCCGGAGGCAATCTCGCCGCAATGCGTACATGAGCTCATCAGCTCGCAAATCGAACGTACGCCTGATGCGGCAGCAGTGACCGCCGGCCACACCACACTGACCTATCGTCAACTGGACGACCGCACCGCGACCATCGCATCATGGTTGGTACAGGCGGGGGCCGGGCCCGGCACGGTGGTGGCGTTGCTGTTGGACCGCACGCCCGATGTGGTGGCAGCGATTATAGGAGTTCTCAAAACGGGTTCGGCTTTTCTGCCGCTGGATCCGCGCCAGCCGGCTGCCCGGAACATGCTCTGCATCAACGATGTTGGCGCGAATATCATTCTGACCGATCACGAGCTACCGGCCGGTGGCGACGCGGGCACGGCTGTCGTCGTCAATCTCGGTGACCTCGGGCCGCGCCCGCCTGTCCGGGAAACCTTGCCAAGCACAGGGACCGTGTCGCCGGCCGATCTCGCCTACGTGATCTGCACCTCCGGCTCTACCGGTCACCCCAAGCCGGTGCTCATCGACCACCGTGGCGTCACCAACTTGACGCGAAACTTGGTTGGCGAGTTCGGGATTGATGCCGGCGACACGGTGCTTTCGGTGGCGTCCATCAGTTTCGATATGGCGCTTTTCGATGTCTTCTCGGCGTTGGCGTGTGGGGCACGAGTGGTGCTCGCCAGTGCCGCGGACGCAGTGAACCCCGTTGCGATGAGTCGGTTGATCGCTACCAGCGGTGCCACCTACATGTTTGCGACGCCAACAACGTGGGGGGCTCTCATCGCCGCCGGCTGGCGCGGCGACCGTCGTCTCAGGGCCGCCGCCGGCGGCGAAACGCTCACCGATGCGCTGGCCGAGGCACTGCTGCAACGTTGCGGCGCGGTCTGGAACGGTTACGGCCCGACCGAGGCGACCGCCGGCACCAGCATGGCACGACTGGCTGAGGGCGACACCATCACCGTGGGCCGCCCCCTGCCGAACGTCCGGGTGTACATCACCGATCCCCGCGGGCGTCTCCAACCGGTCGGGGTTCCCGGCGAGATCACCATCGGCGGCATCGGAGTCGGTCGCGGCTACCTCAATCGGCCCGACGAGCAAGCGAGCCGGTTCGGAGACGATCCTTTCCATGTCGGCGGGCGGCTCTACCGGACCGGCGATCGAGGCAGGCTCATGCCCGATGGGCGGCTACAACACCTCGGCCGCTACGACGACCAACTCAAGATTCGTGGCTGTCGCATAGAGCCGGGCGAGATCGAGTCCGTCCTGTGCGAGCACCCAGCGGTGGGCGCCTGCGCAGTAGTCGCCCGCGAACAGGTCACCGGCGAAGCGCAGTTGGTCGCGTACATCGTCGGCAAGCCCGAGCACCTCAGCGGCGCCGCAGCACGTAACTGGCTGCGCCATCGGCTGCCTGAATTCATGGTCCCCAGCGCGTTCGTGCATCTGCCTGCCCTGCCGATGACCACCAATGGGAAGCTCGACAAAGCCGCGCTGCCCGCACCGTCCCCGCTGGAAATCGGCCGCGTCGATGCCCAGCCACCGCGGACCGAAACGGAAACGCGCGTCGCCGCGCTGTGGGCCGACCTGCTGGGCGCGCCGGTGACCGACGTCAGGTCCGATTTCTTTGATTTGGGCGGTCATTCGTTGTTGGCGGCCCGGCTGCTATCCGAAGTCGAGCAGACATTTGGCGTTGGGCTATCTCTTGAAACATTTATCGGCAGTGACATCACCGTTGCCAAACTTGCCGAGTTACTCAGCGTCGAAAAGTACAGCGCAGCCGGCGAAGTCGCGTCCAGGCCGCCGCTGCATTTCCTTTTCTCCGACCGCGCGTCGGCGATGAGCCTCCGACACTTTACCGCGCAGTGGGGTCCCGCGCAGCCCGTACATGCGCTGATCCCCGAACAGCCAGGCGGTCGGTTCGACCGATCCCTGACGATCGAACAGCATGCCAGACAGACCCTTTCATTGATCCGCGATCGGCAACCAGATGGTCCGCTCGCGCTGGTCGGCTACTCGATCGGCGGGCTCGTGGCCTATGAAGTCGCCCGTCAGGCTGTCGAGGCTGGCCAACAAATCGAATGGCTGGGCATCCTCGATGCGATGGCGCCGCCGCTGAAACGCGCGCAGTTGAAGATGCGCTGGCGGCTGCACTCAATATGGCAACGGCCGGCACGTGAGCGGTGGGCCAAGTACGCCGAAGTCTCGCTGCGGTCGCTCGGCAGCCATTTGCCTTGGCGACAGCGCGAATTCGACTATCGGGGGGTTACCGAGATCGGATGTCGCTATCGGCAGCCCGGACATCAGGTTCCGATGCACCTGTTTGTGAGCGAGGTTTCCGCAGCAGCCGCCCAGAACGACTTATTGGGGTGGGGCGAATTCCACAAAGGACCCGTGGGCAGGCATCGACTTGCCGGTGACCACACCGGCCTGCTCCGACTGCCCGACGTGGAACTGCTCGCGACGATCATGCTCGAGTCACTTTGTGCATCAAGGCAATCGAGCAGTTTGGGGGGCCGACATGAATGAACATAGTCGGGGGACATGCGACCTACCGGTGACGCTGTCCACCCTCGCCGATCCGGTGCCGCCGGCGGTGTCGACGGGTGAGTTCGAGGCGGTCAAACATTGGGCCGAGAACTGGCTGAGCAAGCCGCACGCCCAACTCGGGCGCACGGGTGCCGTCTGCCCATTCACCGGCCTGTCGATCAAAAAGAACTTATTCCGGGTGGCCTTCGTCCGCGGTGAGACACTTGGCCACGACAGGATGGTCGGCTTGCTCGAGGAAATCGCGGCGGCTTTCCCCTTACTTCCTCCGACCGACGGCCCGGAATCGGTTTACAAAGCCGTCGTCCTGGTCTTCCCCGATGTGAAGGAGTTTCCCCAGATCGACGCCGTCCAGGACGAATGCAAGAACGCGTTCGTGAATCGCGGTCTGATGGTCGGCCAGTTCTACCCCGGCCATCAGCATCCCGGGTTGCGCAACCCGGATTTCAGACCGTTGGACGCACCTTTCGCGATGCTTGCCATTCGGCACATGGTGGTCACCGACTACCCGTTTCTTTGTGACAATGAGAAGTGGATGGTTGCGTACGACGCGCGATTCGCCTCCGGCAATTCCGCCGCCTGTCCGCTCGGCGATCGTCACGAGATGCGCCGGCCAGCTCGATCAACCACAACGCTCGAAACATCAACCTCGGCTAGTAGCGGTAGACGATGTTAACGATCAACCCGCGGGTTCAGCACCACATACGGTCGCTCAACATTTCATGCACAACGCGACGACATCGAGACTTTCCAAACGACATCCGTACACCCGCGGACTTCGCTGATGCACTCGGCTACCAGCCGGCCCGAATAACGAAATCCGTGTTCTGCCGCCGGCAATCGAGAGCTTCATACTCAGTACTCGTGGCCCCGGGTAATAAACGCATCGATCTCAAGCAGGCGTCTCAGGCACTCGGTGCTGGACGGTTGGAAATTGCAAGCGTCGATGAGCTGGAGCAATTAACCGGGTATCCGCGACACGGCGTGTCGCCGTTCGGACTGGACTCAGCGATCTCCGTCGTGGTAGCCCGCGAACTTCTGGCGTATGAGTCGGTCTTGGTGGGCGCTGGTGCAATTGGCGTCGAAATCGAGGTGTCGCCTCTCGATCTCGTCGATGCCACAAACGCCCTTGTCGGAGACATTGTTAAGTGACATGCACAAACATTA
>CAVXKX010000007.1:0-543604 GCA_963762535.1 uncultured Actinomycetota bacterium | reverse complement strand
CGGTACGCCGGATCGGCCGGCCCGAGGACATCGCGGCGGCCTGCGCGTTCTTGGTGTCCGAGGAGGCCGGCTACATCACCGGTCAAATCCTGGGCGTCAACGGCGGCCGAAACACCTAGGCAAACGTATTTCGACACAGGAACCACGAGGAGAACGTATGGGAGAGACGCACGGCCGGGTAGCGGGCAAAGTCGCGTTCGTGACGGGCGCGGCCCGCGGTCAGGGCCGCGCTCACGCGGTGCGGCTGGCCGAAGAAGGCGCCGACATCATCGCCGTCGACGTGTGCCGTGATTTCGACACGATCGGATACCCGATGGCCACGCCGGAGGACCTCGACGAGACCGCTCGACTCGTCGAGAAGACCAGCCGGCGGGTGGTGATCGCGCAGGCCGACGTTCGGGATGCCGCGCAGCTGCGCACGGCCCTGGAAAGCGGTCTTGCCGAGTTCGGCACGCTGGACATCGTGGTGACCGCGGCCGGGGTTGCGGGTATGAAAGGCCAACCGCCACTGCAGGCCTGGTGCGATGTGATCGATACCAACCTGATCGGAACCATCAACGCGATTCAGGTTGCGCTGCCGAACCTTCGGGAGGGCGCGTCGATCATCGCCACCGGATCCACCGCCGCACTGATGGATACGTCCAAGAAAGACAACCCCGGCGACGACCCGGGCGGCATGGCCTACGTGCATTCCAAACGCGCGCTGGCGAGTTACGTGCACGATCTGGCCACCGAATTGTCGGTCTTCGGGATTCGCGCCAACGTCGTGCATCCGACCAACACCAACACCGCCATGCTGCAGAGCGAACCGATGTACCGGTCGTTCCGGCCAGATCTCGAGAATCCGACTCGTGCTGACGCCGAGCCGGTTTTCGGTGTGCAGCAGGCGATGAAGATTCCATTCGTCGAACCGGAGGACATCAGCAACGCCGTGTTGTGGTTGGCCTCCGACGAAGCCAGATATGTCACAGGTATGCAGCTGCGCGTGGATGCCGGCGGCTACCTCAAGTGGTACGACTACCGCGCGTAGGGGAAACGTCGTGAAAGTTCGGGTTGATTCAGATCGCTGCCAGGGGCACACGTTGTGCTCGATGATCGCGCCGGAGTCCTTTGTGCTCGACGACATCGAAGGCCACGCGTCGGCGGTGTCGGAAGACGTTCCGGCAGAACACGAAGACGCGGTTCGCGAAGCCGCGCAGTCCTGCCCAGAACAAGCCATTCTGATTACGGAGACCACATCGTGAGCGTCGACGACGACATCGACCGCAAGAAGAACCGGTATCACTTCGATCGGCACACCCCGGAGTACCGGACGCAGTTCGAGAAGATCACCGAGGAGATCCACGCCAAGTGCCCGATCGCCTGGACCGACACCTACGACGGACACTGGGTCGCCGGCGGCAGCCAGGCGGTGTTTGAGCTGGCGCGTTGCCCGGTTGTCTCCAACGACCACGACATCAACGGCGAACGCAAAGGCTACCAAGGCATTTCAATTCCCAAGGCCAAGCGCGTAAGCGCTGTGCGCGGCGGCATCCTGGAAATGGACGAACCCGAGCACCGCACCTACCGCAGCGCGCTCAACCCGTACCTGTCGCCGGCCGCGGTCAAGCGGTGGGTGCCGTTCATCGACGAGGTCACCCGCGCGTGCCTCGACGAGAAGATCGAAGAAGGCCACATCGATTTCGTCGATGATCTGGCCAACATCGTGCCGGCGGTGCTGACGCTGGCGATGCTGGGCATCCCGCTCAAGAAGTGGGCGATCTACAGCGAGCCGGTGCACGCCTCGGTGTACACCCCGGAGCATTCCCCGGACATCGACAAGGTCGTCGCCATGCATCGGCAGATGGGTCTGGATCTGCTGACCAACATGGTCGAGATCAAAGAGAATCCGCGGCCGGGAATCGTCAACGGGCTCTTGCAATTGCGCATCGACGGCGAGCCCGCACCAGACCTAGAGATCTTGGGTAACCTCGGACTGGTGATCGGCGGTGGATTCGATACCACTACGGCGCTGACCGCGCACTCGATGGAGTGGCTTTCGCAGCATCCCGACGAACGCGAGCGACTCAGCCGCGAGCGTGAGACCCTGCTTGACCCCGCCACCGAGGAATTCCTGCGATTCTTCACGCCGGCACCCGGCGACGGACGGACCTTCTCCGACGACGTGGAACTCGAGGGGACACACTTCAAAGAGGGCGAGCGGCTGTGGATCTCGTGGGCGATGGCCAACCGCGACCCGTCGGTGTTCCACGATCCCAACGAGATCATCATGGATCGTAAGGGCAACCGGCACTTTAGCTTTGGCCTCGGCGTCCACCGTTGCGTCGGCTCCAACGTCGCACGCACAGTGTTCAAATCGATGCTCACCGCCGTCCTCGACCGGATGCCGGACTACCAGTGCGACCCCGAAGGCACCGTGCACTACGAGACCATCGGCGTCATTCAGGGCATGCGGAAGCTGCCGGCCACCTTCACCCCAGGCAAGCGACTAGGTCCGGGCCTGGACGAAACGCTGGAGAAGCTGCAGCGGATCTGCGACGAGCAGGAATTAGCCCGGCCCATCACCGAGCGCAAGGAAGCCGCGGTCATCGACTGAACGATTCGCCCCGGCGGTACTTAACTTGGCAATACCCCCGCAGGGCCGCAGCTAGACGGCTTATATTCAGCCGACCCGAGACGAACGGAAGGGGCAGGACGTGAAGTCGTTGACATTGAGCATTCCGTTGGCGGCGGCGGTGCTGCTCGCTCCGGTAGCCCACGCCGGGATGCTGATCGGGAACTACGAGGTGCATACCCCGCGCGATCCGGGCCACTCGTGGCTGTGGGCAGTCCGGCCTTGCACGCCAGTTCAGCACGAGGATTGCGTCCACGTGCAAGCCATACCCAGGCCCAACGGACAAGCGGTGCCGTGGGCGGCAGACGCACATCTGGCGAACGCCACGTACACGATGGTCGTCGATGTGCCCGACGGCGTGCGATGCACGGTCTACTTCCTGCCCTCGCACGACACCTACACGTGGGACGCGGTGACGCTGACCGGCTCAGTGACTTCCACCTTTGACGCTGGCTGCGGTGGCGCGCCGGGCGGCACCGACAGTTGGCCGTTCACTCTCGTCCGATACTGATCCCTGGCTCGCTAGCGGGCGGGCAGTCCCAATACTCGCTGGGCGATGATGTTGCGCTGGATCTCCGAGGTGCCACCGGCAATGGTCCCGGAGAAGCTACGGGCATAGCGGTCGAACCAACTGCCGAAGTAGTGGTCGAGGTTCATCGGCTCATAGGGCCCGGTCAATGCAGGGTGCAGTAGTCCATCGGATCCCGCTGCCGCCAAGGCATTTTCGCAGGCTTGGCGTTCGGCTTCGGAACCGAGGAGCTTGAGCACCGACAGCGCAGGCACGTCTTCTTCACCGCGGGTCGCCCGCGCGAGCGCCACTGATCCGAGCAGTTGAAGTGCCTGACGGTCCATGATCGTGGTGGCGTATTGGTCGCGCTCGATTTCATTCGCCGGATGGAAGTCGGTCAATGACGTTGTCGAGACGGTCGGCGAAGCCGAGCCACATCATCGTGCGCTCGTGTCCAAGTGAGCCGTTGGCCACCCGCCAACCCTGGTTGAGTGGCCCGACCAGGTTTTCCGCCGGCACCTTCGCGTCCTCGAAGAACACCTCGTTGAAGTCCAGGTTCTCTTGGCCGCAGATATCCGCGAACGGCCGCCGCGTCACTCCGGGGGTATCGGTGGGGATGAGCAGGGCGCTGATGCCCTTGTGCTTAGGTGCATCTGGATCGGTGCGGACGAAGGTCAGCAGCACGTCGGCGTCGTGGGCGCCCGACGTCCAGACCTTCTGGCCGTTGACCACGAAGTGGTCGCCGTCGCGCTCCGCCCTGGTTCGCAGCGATGCCAGGTCCGAACCGGCACTGGGCTCGCTCATGCCCAGCGATGCGGTGATCTCGGCCCGCAGGATCGGCACCGCCCAGCGCTGCTTCTGCTCGTCGCTACCGAATGAAATCAGCGACGCGGCAATGATATTCACGCCCTGAGGGTTGAAGCTGTGGTAGATACGCCGCTTGCACAACTCCTCCAGGTACACATACTGCTGCAGGACGGTGGCGTTGCGGCCGCCGAATTCTGGCGGCTGAGTGGGTAACAACCACCCATTGTCGAACAGCAGCCGTTGCCAGCGGCGAGCCCAATCCGGCATGTGTGACACCGATCTCGGCCGCTCCAGCGCCTCGGCGGCTGCCGTGGGCACGTGCTCGTCGAGGAAGGCGACGAACTCCGCACGGAATGACTCAACGTCTGGATCAAAGGTGAGCTGCACGGTACTCCTCGGTAACCCTCGCCCGGTGCTCGGCGGTTCCGCCCAGCATCAGCTCGCCGGCCTTGGCGCGCTTCAATGCGAACTGCAAATCGTTCTCCCAGGTGAAGCCCATCGCGCCGAACAATTGCAGCCCGTGGCGAAATACCAGCGACTGGCATTCGCCCGCAGCAGCTTTCGCCATCGCGGCGGCCAGCCGACGGCGCGGGTCGTTCCCGGCGATCGTCAACGCCGAGTAGTAGGCAAGGGCGCGAGCCCGTTCGATCGCGACGTGCATGTCGACGGCCTTGTGCTGCACCGCCTGGAACGATCCGATCGCCACCCCGAACTGGTGGCGGCTGCGCACGTGGTCGAGGACCAGGTCCAGGATCCGTTGGCACGCACCGACCATGGTGATCGCCATGCCCATCAGCGCGACGTGGTGCGCCCGCTCGGTATCGATGCGCAGGCGAGCGGCGTCGGGTAACCGCAGTCCGTGCAGAGTCAGATCCGCAACGTGCAGCACCGGGTCGAGCACGGCGCTGCGCCGCCTGGACAGCTGCTCTCCCGCGTCGTCGGCTTTGAGCACGAACACCGCGGCATCGGTGACTACCGCCAGCCATTCCGCGCGGTCGCCGTCCAGCACGTGCCGCGCCGTGCCGTCCAGCACCCACTCCTCGCCCTCCCGGTGCGCGGTGATCCCGCTGTAGACCGCGGCGCCGGATGCCCGCGCGTCGAACCGGTCACCGACCAGCGGGGCGAATTGGCTCATGGTCGCCAGGAACGGGGTGGGATCGGTCGCCCGCCCCAGTTCTTCGAGAACGATGGCCAGCTCGACGGCATTCGCCGGGTCACTCAGCTCGGTCCAGCCGTGATCGACGTAGGCCTTCCAGACCGGGGCCGGATCCACGCCGTCTTCGGCGATACCTCTGACCAGCGCCGCAGGACATTGCTTGCCGACGGCGTCCCGCACGGTTTCTTGCCAGAGCCGCTGATCGGCGTCGAATTCCAGCAGCATCCGGCCAGCTCCTTAGCTCAGTTGACGTGCCGTGAGAATACTATTCTCTTAATAGCACAGTGACAATCTCGCGGAGAACGGCGAGCTGCCGCATGCACTTGCGCTGGCATCACCACCGGCCACGTCGAAAAGACAGAGAATGATATTATCGCTCTAGAAGAACAGCGATTACATCCAAGGTTTCGGATTGTGGCCACTATCAGGGCTGATGGATAATCGAAATGCTTACCGGAAACCCGTTGATTAGCGGCGAACGGGGATGTTAGTTTGGCTAGCAGACTGCTGACGGACTCGACGCAGTCAGTCGATTCGCGGAGGGTGGATTAGGTGATCGAGCACCCGGACGGGACGCGTACGCCGCTGATCGACGCCAGCGTGCACATCTTCTTCTCGTCCAACAAAGAACTGCGCTCGGTTCTGCGTGAGCCGTTCAAGAGTCGCGGCTTCCCGGACTACGAGATGGACTGGTATGGCGCTCCGGGCGGCGAGTACGCGCCCAAGACCAAAGGCCCAGAGCGCCAGTATCCTGGCTCGGACCCGGAATTCGTTGGCAATGAGCTCTTTTCGAAACGCGGAGTCGACGTCGCAGTGCTACACCCGATGGCTCGTGGCATCATGCCGGACCGTCATCTGGGTACCGCCCTGCACGCCGCCCACAACGAGATGATGGTGTCGAAGTGGTTGGAGTCCAACGAGTTCGGTGATCGGTTCCGCGGCACGATCCGGGTGAACCCCGACGACATTGCGGGCGCGCTGAAAGAAATCGAGAAGTGGCGTTCACACCCTCGGGTGGTCCAGATCGGTGTCCCGTTGCAGTCCCGTGAACTGTACGGCAAACCCCAGTTCTGGCCGCTGTGGGAAGCGGCGGTCGACGCGGGTCTGCCGGTGGCCGCGCACATCGAGGTCGGCTCCGGAATCGCCAACCCGCCAACCCCGAACGGCAACACCCGCGTCTACGAGCACTACGTCAGCTTCATGGCGCTGAACTACCTGTACCACCAGATGAACATGATCGCCGAGGGCGTCTTCGAACGCTTCCCCGGCCTGAAGTTCGTCTGGGGCGACGGCGCCGCAGACTTCATCACGCCGTTCATCTGGCGGATGGACACCTTCGGCCGGCCGCACCTCGAGCAGACCCCGTGGGCGCCCCGGATGCCCAGTGACTACCTGCCCGGGCACATCTACTTCGTCCAGGGCAGCCTCGACGGCCCCGGCGACACCGACTTCGCCGGCGAGTGGTTCGGCTTCACCGGCAAGGACGACATGGTGATGTTCGGCTCGAGCTACCCGCACTGGCAATGCGGTGACATCAGCAAACTGCCCAAGGCGCTGTCCGCCGAGCAGCGGGAGAAGTTGTGCTGGCGCAACGCGGCTGACTTGTACGGGATCGACATTTCGGTCGATTTCGCGACCGGCTAGTCGCAGAATAGAAGTAACCCAGGGAGCGCGAGGAGATCGAGATGACGCTGACCCATACACAAGAGCGTGTTCCGGCCGCCGAGCGCATCGCAGTGCGGTGCGTCGACTCCGATGTCCACCCGGCGCCCCGGCGTGGTGAACTCGTCCAGTACATCCCGGAGCCGTGGCGCAGCAAGTACTTCCTCAGCCGCGAGGTCGGCGAGCAGATCTATTACGACGCTCCCGACTACGCACACAGCTACGCGATGCGCACCGACACGTTTCCGCCGGACGGCGAATTCGCCTGCAGCGACCCGGACATGGCGTTTCGGCAGCTGATCATGGAAGCGGGCTCCGACATCGCGATCCTCGAGCCCGCCGCCTACCCGGCCCGGCTGCCCGAGGCGCAGCACGCGATGTCGGTCGCGCTCAATGAGTGGCAGGCCCACCACTGGCTCGACAGCCACAACAACTGGCATGAGCGGTGGCGCGGCTCGATCTGCGCGGCCATCGAGGAGCCGGAGGAATCCGTCCGCGAGATCGAGAAGTGGGCCGGACATCCCTATATGGCGCAGATCCTGATCAAGGCCGAGCCGCGGCCGTCCTGGGGCAATCCAAAGTACGACCCGATCTGGGCGGCAGCCACCAAGCACGACATCACCGTGAGCTGCCACCTGTCGCGCAGCCAGTTCGACGAACTACCGGCCCCGCCGGTGGGATACCCGAGCTACAACCACGACTTCATGGTCACGTACTCGCTGCTGGCCGCCAACCAGGTGATGAGCCTGATTTTCGACGGAGTCTTCGACCGCTTCCCGACCCTGCGGATCGTTTTCGTCGAGCACGCATTCAGCTGGATCCTGCCGCTGATGTGGCGGATGGACGCGATCTACGACGCACGCAAGTCGTGGCTGGACATCAAGCGCAAGCCATCGGAGTACGTCAAGGACCACATCAAGTTCACCACGCAGCCGCTGGACTACCCCGAGGACAAGACCGAGCTGACCCGAGCGCTGGAGTGGATGGAATGCGAGAAGATCCTGCTGTTCTCCTCGGACTACCCGCACTGGACTTTCGATGACCCGCGCTGGTTGGTCAAGCATCTGCCCAAGTACGCCAGGGAAGCGGTGATGTACAAGAACGGCATTGCGACATACCACCTCCCGGAGACGGTCCCCGTCCTCGAGGGTCAAGTCCGGGTGCTCTGACTTGCCTGCCGAAAGTACCGGGCCAGAAACCATCCGGCCCCAGCCCCCGCTCGTCCAGCCCCCGCTCGGCCGGCCCCGCCTCGCCCAGGGCCGCGAGCACGTTGTCGCCACTGTTGACGAGATCCCTTCCGGCACGCACAAACTGGTGCCGATCGGCCGGCACGGCGTGGGCGTCTACAACGTCAACGGGAGCTTCTACGCGATCGCGAATTACTGTCCGCACCAAGGCGGTCCGCTGTGCTCCGGGCGTACTCGCGGACGCACGATCGTCGACGAGACCGCGCCCGGCGACGCGGTCATGGTGCGTGACAAGGAGTACATCTACTGCCCTTGGCACCAATGGGGTTTCGAGCTGGCGACCGGCACGACAGCGGTCAAGCCGGAATGGAGCATCCGCACCTACCCGGTGCGAGTCGTCGGTAACGACGTCCTGGTGCAGGCCTGACCAACAGGAGAATCTGTGTCTTCTATCGAGGTAAACGGTGGCAACGTCGTCTACGAAATCCTCGGTGAGTCAGGCGATCTCATCGCGCTGACACCCGGTGGCCGGTTCAGCAAGGAGATCCCCGGCTTGCGGCCGCTGGCCGAGGCGCTGGCCGCCGGCGGCTACCGGGTGCTGCTGTGGGACCGGCCCAACTGCGGTGCCTCCGACGTCCAGTTCTACGGGCAGAGCGAGTCGCACATGCGCGCCGAGACACTGCACAAGCTGGTGACCGGCCTGGGGTTCGACCGGTGCATCCTCGCTGGCGGGTCCGGCGGCGCAAGGGATTCCATGCTGACCACCATGCTTTACCCCGAATTAGTGGAAAAGCTCGTGGTGTGGAACATCGTCGGCGGAATCTACGGCACCTTCGTGCTGGGCTCCTACTACATCATTCCGAGCATTCTCGCCGTGCGCGGCACCGGAATGCCCGGTGTGGTGCAGGTCCCGGAATGGCGGGAGCGTATCGAGGAGAACCCGGACAACGAAAAACGCTTCCTCGACTTCGACTCCGACGAGTTCCTCACGTTGATGCTGCGATGGCTCAATGCGTTCGTCTCCAAGCCGGGCCAGACGATTCCCGGTGTCGACGACGAGATGTTCAACCGAATCAAGGT
The DNA here is from genome assembly GCA_963762535.1 of uncultured Actinomycetota bacterium. Classification (GTDB taxonomy): domain Bacteria; phylum Actinomycetota; class Actinomycetes; order Mycobacteriales; family Mycobacteriaceae; genus Mycobacterium. The sequence goes on along the minus strand of CAVXKX010000007.1, from coordinate 534,590 downwards.
TCCCACGTTGATCATTCGTGGCGGCGAGAACGACATGGATCATCCGAAACGGACATCGCTGGAAGTCAGTTGTTTGATCAAGGGATCGAAACTGATCGACCCGCCGTGGCCGGAGGACGCCTGGGAGCGCGCTTCCGAGGCTCGCGCTCAGGGCAAAGTGAAGCACTTCAACATGTTTGAGACCTGGGTGCAGGCCGCGCCGGCGATCCTGACGTTCTTGGGATCGTGATGCGACTACACGGTGTGAATGCGGACTTCGCAGTTCAGCGACGCCTCCAGCGCAGTGTGCACCCGGCTTTCGGGGACGCGCTCCAGGTCGGCTTCGCGCAGTGTCACGTCGATGATGTCGAAGCCGTCACCGCCGGGAGTCCGGACGATGTCGCCGGTGAGCCCGAAACCAGCCAGGACCCCGTGCGCGTCGTCATCGGTTCCCCGGCTGACAAAGGTGATGACGCCCGGGACCGGCGTGGTCGCAAACGCGTTGGTGCACAGGTCAATAGCCACCTGTTGAGCCGCGCCCGCATCGTCACAGCCGATCAGCAGCTCCACCTCGCGGCGACCCGCAGGCATGGCCCCGAGATCCTTGTTGATCACATCGCCGCCCATCTGCCCGACACGTTCGAGGAGCACGGCCATGCCCTCCGTTAGCTGCCCAGGCGTCAGGGCATCGTCCGGGTCGACGTTGACGCGCACGACCGCGGTTCGCATGTGCGCAAGCCTAACCGTGGCGCCGGGTGCCAGCTGATGGAGACCAGCGCTGCGCCGGCCATCACCATTGGCTCGTCGCCAGGGTTCACCCCGAGGCTGTTGATCCACGGCGGCGGCCGGGAAGACCTTGCCGGCTACCGGGCGCTCGGCGGCTACCAGCCACTCGACGGGGTAGATGAACTACTCGGCGTGGTCGAGGCCAGCGGGCTCCTCGGTCGTGGCGGAGCCGGCTTTCCGCTCGCGGTGAAGGTGCGCGCGGTGCGTGACAACGGCCGCAGCGCCGGTGGAGCCGTCGTTGTCGCCAATGGCGAAGAGGGAGAACCTGCTTCCATCAAGGACCGCTGGTTACTGCGGCATCGCCCGCATCTGATCCTCGACGGACTGCGACTTGCCGCCGCGATGGTGGCCGCCGACCGCACCTATGTCTATGTGTCGGACGCGGAGTCGGCCAGCAGTGTGGATAGCGCACTGGCCGAACTCGGAGCGGACGCCCTCGACCGCATCGCTGTCGAGGTGCACAAGGTCGAGGCGGGCTACGTCGCCGGCGAAGAGACCGCCGCGGTGCGGGCGCTCAACGGCGGTCCGGTCAAGCCGACCGATAAACCGCCGCGGCCTTTTCAGGAAGGCGTCGGGGGACTTCCCACATTGGTCAGCAATGTGGAAACGCTGGCCGGCCTGCCGTTCCTACAGCGCCATGGGTCGGCCGAATTCCGCTCGCTGGGTACGCCCGCTTGCCCCGGTAGCTTCCTGGTGACGGTCACCGGTGCCGGTCGCGCGCCCGGCCTCTACGAGGTCCCGCATGGTCTTGCCTTCACTGAACTGCTTGACGCTGCATGGTATTTCGCCTGACCACGTGCGCGGTGTGCTGATGGGCGGCTATTTCGCCGGCCTGCTAGGTCGCGCGCGTGCTCGACGCCACGCTGGACCATGAGTCACTCCGCGCGCTTCGGCAGCGGCCTGGGCAATGGCGCGATCACGGTGATCACCGACGACTGCCCGCTGGCGGTGGCTGCGTCGGTGCTGGCCTATTTCGACCGCGAAAACGCCGGGCAGTGCGGTTCCTGCTTCAACGGCACCGCGGCCATGGCCGCCGTCGCCGGGGCGCTGCGCGACGGGGTCGCCACCGAAGACGACGTGGCCCGGTTGCGACGATGGTCGGTCGTGCTCCGCGGACGCGGTGCCTGCGCGACGCTGGACGCCGCGACCAACATCGCCGCGAGCCTGCTGGGCAACTTCCCGGACCTGGTCCAGAGCCACCTCGACAACGCTTGCCAGGCATGCCAATCGGGCGCATTCATAGCTGAGCGCCCTTACCAGGTGGAGGCGTTGTGAGAATTCGCCTGGACCGCACGGTCTGCGACGGCTTTGGCGTGTGCGCCAAGCATGCGCCGGACTACTTTTCGCTCGACGACTGGGGATACGCGTCGCTGGAAGGCAACGGTGAGGTCGCCGAATCTGATCGCGATCCGGTGATGCGCGCTTTGCTGGATTGTCCCGTGCACGCGATCAGCGAATGGGGCGAGCACCGTGAGGCCGCGCCGCATGACAGGTCGGTCGGCGTCGACGATCCGGCCGAGCACCTGAAAACCGAAGCGAACGAAGCGGACTGGGGGTTCACCCGTTGACCGGACGCCCGCTGCCGTTGATTACCGATGACAACGAGTTCTTCTGGACTTCGGGTGCCGACGGGAAGCTGCGTCTGCAGGAATGCGCCGACTGCGCCGCGCTGATCCATCCGCCCGCCCCGGTGTGCCGGTACTGCCGCTCGCACAATCTCGGTGTGCGGGCGGTGTCGGGTCGCGCGACGCTGGCCGGATTCACGATCAACGAGCGATTCAGCGTGCCCGGCCTGCCCGCGCCCTACGTCGTCGCGCAGGTCGCGATCGCCGAAGACCCGCGGGTTCGGCTGACCACCAACATCATCGACTGTGACCCCGGCCAACTGGAATTGGGCCAGCAGGTGGAGGTTGTCTTCGAGCATCACGAAGACGTTTGGCTGCCGCTGTTCCGCGTAGTAGAAAGCACCGAGAACGCTGAGCTTCCGATCGATGAGATCGCACCCGAGCGCTTCGCTGAGTTCGTCCGGCCGATGCTCACGCCGGAGAAGTTCGAAGACAAGGTGGCGCTGACCGGGATCGGCATGTCCGAGATCGGCCGCCGGTTGATGGTGCCGCCGCTGTCACTGACCGTCGCAGCCTGCGAGGCGGCGATCGCCGATGCCGGGCTGAGCATCGAGGACATCGACGGTCTCTCAACGTATCCCGGCGGCGGCAACCTCGGCGGCTTCGGAGAAGGTGGCGTCACCGCGCTGGAAGCGGCCATGGGCATCCGGCCGACGTGGCACAACGGCGGCATCGAAACGTTCGGCCCCGGCGGCTCGGTGATCGCGGCGATGCTCGCCATCGCGTGCGGGCTGGCCCGCCACGTGCTGTGCTTCCGGACGTTGTGGGAAGCCACCTTCAACGAGCAGATGAAGCAGGGCAGGATCGTCCCGTCGGGGGGCCGCCGTGCCGACTGGCTGCTCCCGTTCGGCGCCACCTCGGCGGCACACACGCTGGCGCAGAACGCGCAACGCCACTTCCACCGCTACGGCACGACCAAAGAGACCCTCGGTTGGATCGCGCTGAACCAGCGCGCCAACGCCGAACTCAACCCGACGGCGGTGTACCGCACGCCGATGACGATGGACGACTACCTCAACGCGCGGCCGATCACGTCGCCGTTCGGGCTCTACGACTGCGACGTACCCTGCGACGGCGCCGTCGCGGTGATCGTATCCGCCGTCGACGCCGCACAAGACACCGCCAAAGCACCGGTGTACGTCGACGCCGTCGGCACCCAGATCATCGAGCGGATCGATTGGGACCAAAGCACATTGACCCATGAGCCTCAGGTGTTGGGTCAGGCCGCGCACCTGTGGTCGCGCACCTCGCTCAAGCCGCAGGATGTCGACGTCGCCGAGCTCTACGACGGATTCACGATGAACTGCCTGTCCTGGATCGAAGCGTTGGGATTCTGCGGTATCGGTGAGGCACGAGACTTCCTCGACGGGGGCAAGAACATCGCCCGCGACGGGCAGCTGCCGCTGAACACGCACGGCGGTCAGCTGTCACACGGCCGGACCCATGGCATGGGCCTGCTGCACGAGGCGATCACCCAGCTGCGCGGCGAGGCCGGCGAACGTCAGGTCGCCGGCGCTCGCGTCGGAGTCGTCAGCAGCGGCGGCCTGACGCCCAGCGGGGTACTGCTGCTGCGGGCCGATCGGTGAGCGCACCCCCCACGGTTCAGCCGCGACTCGTCATCGTCGACGGCGTGCCGATGTCCGCGTTGGTTGCGGAGGCGCCGAACCCCCGGGCGGTCATCGTCGCGATCCACGGCGGGGGCACCACCGCACTGTATTTCGACTGCCCCGGCCATCCCGAGCTGTCGTTGCTGCGCACCGGCGCTCAGCACGGCTACACCGTGGTGGCACTTGACCGGCCCGGCTACGGCAGCTCTGCCGCGTACCCCGACGCGGTGGCCCAACCCGCGCAACGGGTCCAGCTCGCCTACGGCGTGGTGGACCGGGTGCTGGGTGAACGACCGCGTGGCGCAGGCCTTTTCGTGATGGCGCACTCCGGCGGATGTGAACTGGCGCTCCGGATGGCCGCAGAAGGGTCAGCCGAGCCAACAGGCGGATCTGCTCGGCGTCGAACTTGCCGGCACCGGTCGCCGCTACCATCCCGCGGCGCGCGAGATCCTCAAAGCCGCGACGCGGGAGCACCGCCCGCCCGGCATGCGGGAATTGCTGTGGCATCCAACCGACCTCTATCCGCCCGAAGTACTCAGCGGCGCAACGATTTATCAGGGCGCGCCGCCCTATGAAACCCAGATGGTGTCGAACTGGGCTCGCCAGGACTTCCCGGCGATCGCGCCCGCCGTGCGGGTGCCGGTGCAGTTCAGCGTCGCCGAGCACGAGAAGATCTGGCTGTCTGACGGGCCGGCACTGGCCGAGATTGCGTCGCTGTTTTCGAACGCGCCGCGGTTTCAGATCAACGAACAACCCGGGGCCGGCCACAACATCAGCCTCGGTCACACCGCCGATGCCTATCACTCGACCGTTTTTTCGTTCGCCGACGGATGTGCCGGCGCTGCGAACCCCGACGAGCACGTTGATCTGGAGACGCATTAATGGACGTTGGATTCATCGGCCTAGGCAGCCAGGGCGGGCCGATGGCGGGCCGCATCATCGAAGCCGGCTACCCGACGACGCTGTGGGCGCGTAGGCCGGCCTCACTCGAACCGTTCGCCGGCAGCGCCGCCACCATTGCCGGATCACCGGCGGAACTCGCGGCTGCCAGCGACCTGGTCTGCCTGTGCGTGGTAGGTGACGGCGACGTCGAGGAGGTCGCCACCGGCGAGAACGGAGTACTGGCCGGGCTCAAACCGGGTGGCGTGCTCGCCATTCACAGCACTGTGCACCCCAACACCTGCCGTAAGTTGGCGGAAACTGCTGCCAGGCAAGGCGTCTCGGTGATCGATGCTCCGGTGAGCGGTGGCGCGCCGGCGGTGGCCGAGGGCCGGCTACTGGTGATGGTCGGCGGTGAGGACGACGTTGTCGAACGGTGCCGCCCGGTATTCGCCAGCTACGCCGACCCGATCGTGCATTTGGGAGCGCTGGGCTCCGGACAAACCGCCAAGCTGCTGAATAACCTGCTGTTCACCGCCAATCTCGGAACGGCGGCCGCCACGCTGGCGCTCGGCGAGGCGCTCGGCGTCCTGCCCGATCGGCTCTACCGAAGTGATCTCGCGCGGCAGCGGAAACAGTTTCGCGCTCAACGTACTTGGCGGCGACACCGGTGGTCTGGCTCGCCTCGCCGGCATGGCCGGCAGCTTGCTGCAAAAGGACGTCCGCCTGCTCGCCGACGTCGCAGGCGCCGCGACCGTCTCCGGTAGTGCCGTGCTGGACGCGGCAGACGCGACGCTGTCGCTGATGGAACATCCACGGTGAGAGTCGGATTCATCGGCGCCGGAAGGATGGGCCGGCCGATGATGGGCCGCCTCCTCGATGCCGGCCACCAGGTCCGCGCGCTCGGCCGATCTGACCAGAAGCGCTCGGCAATCGCCGAATTGGGCGTCGACGCGGTCGATGAGCTCGCCGCTGTCTGCGCCGATGCGGAGGTGGTGGCGGTCTGCGTGTTCACCGACGAACAGATGCGGCAAGTCTGCCTGGCCGACGGTCTGCTCGCGGCGATGCCGGCCGGGTCCACCCTGGTGCTGCACACCACCGCAAGCCCCGCCACCGTCGATAGCCATCGCCGAGCGCGCGACGCCGTGCGGCGTCGAGGTGGTGGACGCCCCGGTGAGCGGCGGCCCGCACAACGCCGCGGCCGGCGCGCTCACCCTGTTCGTCGGCGGCACCGACGACGCAGTCGGCCGGGTCCGCCCGGTGCTGAGCAGCTACGGGGACCCGATCCTGCATGTCGGCCCACTGGGCGCGGGCCAGAAAATGAAGCTGGTCAACAACACGCTGTTCGCGGCACAGATCGGCCTGCTCTGCAGCGCCGTCGAGTTGGCGGCCGGGCTCGGTGTGGCAGAGTCCGCGCTGCTGACCGCCCTGCCGCACGGCAGCGCGGCGAGTCGCGTGCTGGACATCGTCGCCGCACGTGGTTCGGTGGCGTCGTTCCTCGAAACGGCAGGCGAATTCGTGGGTAAGGACGTCGCGGTGATCAGGCAAATCGCCACTGACCTGGGCAGCGACCTCGGCATTCTCGACGAGGTCATCGATGTGGTGGTGGCGGATGCAAAATGAGGGCTTTTCGGCTCGCGATGATGCGGCTACCGTTAGCGTTACAGTCGTGCATTCCGTCGTAAAGGTTCCGGCTGCTCAGGATGTGCAGGAGGGTGTCTCGTGACCAAGCCAAAAGTCGTCTTCCATCCGTTCTCCGAGGAGTACTTCCAGAACCCGTTCGACATCTACCAACGAATGCGTGAAGAGGCTCCGCTCTACTACGACGAAAAAGAAGACTTCTACGCAATCACGCGTCACGAGGACGTGGCGGCGGCGTTGAAGGACCACGAGACCTATTCGTCGAGCCGTGGCTGCGACCTGTCGATGGTGCGCAAAGGCATCTCGTCCGACATGAGGTCCATCATCTTCATGGATCCGCCGGACCACCGGCACATGCGCAGCCTGCTCAACAAGGCATTCACTCCCCGGGCCGTTCAGTCCCAGACCGACACCGTTCATGAGGTGATCGACAAGTATCTGGGCGCGGTCGATCCCGACAACTTCGATGTCGTGCAGGACTTCTCCGGACCGTTCCCGGTCGAAGTCATCACCAGGATGGCGGGCGTGCCCGAGGAATATCGCCAGCAGGTGCGGCACTGGATCGACACCAGCCTGAGCCGGGAACCGGGCCAGATCGACGTCAGTGAGGCTGGCGTGCAGGCCAACATCGATACCGCGATGTACTACTTCAGCCTGGTGCAGGAACGACGGCAAAACCCCCAGGACGACATGATCAGTAAGCTGATCGCCGCCGAGATCCCGGGTGAAAACGGTCAGACCCGCCAGCTCGACGACATCGAAATATGCGGTTTCGCCACGCTTTTGGGTGGCGCGGGCGCCGAGACCGTCACCAAGTTGATCGGCAGCGCGGCGGTGCTGTTCGCTCGTTACCCGCAGGAGTGGGAAAAGCTGCTAGCGGACCGCAGCAAGGTCCCGGGTGCCGTGGAGGAACTGCTGCGCTACGAGGGACCGGTGCAATACAACGTCCGCTGGACCCTCAAAGAGGCACACACCAGCGGGGGCACAATTCCGGCCGGCAAGCCGGTGTTCGTGATGAACGCCGCGGCCAACCGCGATCCGGACGCGTTCACCAACGCCGAAACCTTCGACATCGACCGAGACCACACCGAGGCACAGCATCTCGGCCTCGGGTACGGGATTCACAGCTGCCTTGGCGCGGCGCTCGCCCGGATGGAAAGCCGGATCGCGCTGGAGAAGCTACTGGACTTCATGCCGCGCTACCAGGTTGATTGGGAGGGCTGCAGGCGAGTCACGATGCAAAACGTCGCGGGCTGGCTGAATGTCCCGGTGAAGGTGTTGCGATGAGGTGGACTCAATGACCAAGAAGATCGAAGTTGACTGGGGCCTGTGCGAAAGCAACGGGGTCTGCATGGGCGTCATCCCGGAGGTTTTTCGACTCGAGGATGACGACACGCTGACCGTGCTGCAGGAAGAAGTCACGCCGGATAACGAAGAGCAGGTTCTCGATGCGATTCGGCAATGCCCGCGGCAGGCCATCTCGATCAGCGAATAGCAGACAGATCGAGAGTTCCCTGTGTGGGCGTCGTCAACGTCCATACGGGCATTAAGAATCCATGAAGCAGGTGCGGCTACTTTTCGGAGCAGAGACATGGAAGGAAGCCGCCATGAAGAAAACAATTGCCGGGGCACTGTTGGCAGGCAGCATTGCTGCCACGGGACTCGCCGCAGGTGTCGCGCAGGCCGACAGCTTCGTGCTGGCCGACGTTGCGGCCCCGGTGTTCGATCCTCCGCCACCGCCACCGCCTCCGCCATCACCGGAGCCCCCGCACCCGTTCTGCACTCCTCGCGGCGGCTTGTTCATCGTCGGGCCGATCTGCGATGAGATCGGGGTGCACCGCTGAGGCGGACGGGTTCACCGATGAAGCCCGTTGTGGCTCAGGCGAAGCCCGGAGACGATGACCGCATTGCAGTCCGCCGCGGCTTGCCGTAGCTTCGCCGCTTCCTGGTAGGCGTCGGACGCGTACCACGCGCGGGCAGCATCCACCGATTCGAACTCCAGCACGACAGTCTGGTCGCCATGCCAATTGCCTTCGATGACGGCGGGCTTGGTGTCCACCGCGAGGATGTTGACCCCGCCCATCGCCGCGCCGGCCGCCCGACCGTAGGCCTTCATGCCTTCCGGGTCCTTGATGGCTTCGGTGAGAATGACATATCCTTTGGGCATCGTCCGTGAAACTCCTTACCGGGCTGGGTGTTTGGCTATTTCTCGCTGATGGCCTGTTCGGGGCAGCACTCGATGGCCTCCCGGGCGGCCGCTTCCAATTCCGCTGGCACTTCGGAGTCGATCGACTCGGCGTAACCGTCGTCGGTGAGGCTGAACACGTCGGGACACAGCGTGAGGCACATCCCGTGGCCGCGACAGCGCTGATCGTCTACCCAGACCTTCATGCGGGCGTGAACTCCAGGTGCAGCTCGGTGAGCCCGCGCAGGATGTAGGTCGGAACATACTGATACCGACGATCGTTCGCCGGGCCGTGATGCTGCTCGCTGATCCGGATGTCGGAGGTGCGGTCGAGCAGTCGTTCCAGAGCCACTCGCGTCTCGGCACGCGCCAGGGGTGCGCCCGGGCAGCTGTGAATCCCCCGCCCAAACGAAATATGTTGGCGGGCATTCTTTCTGGCGGGGTCGAACGTGGTGGGGTCCTCGAACCGGCGCGGGTCGCGGTTGGCGGCGGCCTGCACCACCATCACGGTGGTGCCCGCGGGCAGCTCCACACCGCCGACGTTGACCGGCCTGCGGTTCATCCGGAAGTCTCCCTTGACTGGGCTCTCGTGGCGCAGCGACTCCTCGATGAAATTCGGCAGCAGGCTGCGGTCCTTACGCAACTGCGCTTGAATGTCCGGCCGCTCCCCCAGCGTCTGCAGCGACGCGCCCAGCAGTCGCACGGTGGTCTCCTGGCCCGCCGAAAAGACGTTGGCCGCAACCCGAGCCACGTCTCCGACCTCAGGAGTCGAGCCGTCCGGGTAGGTCGCGGTGGCCAGACCGGTGAGCACGTCGTCGCGTGGTTCTGCACGGCGGTCGCGGACATAGTCGGAGAACAGGCCGTAGAGAAATTCCAGTGGGCTGTGGGCCAGCGATTCTTTGCCGGTGCCGCCGACGCCGCCACCCGAGTTTTCGCGGATGCCCCGGACGAACTTGTCGCGATCCTCCAATGGCACGCCGAGCAGATCGGCGATGACCAGCAGCGTGAACGGGCTGGCGAAGCCCTTGATGAACTCGCCGTGCCCGGGCGCCAGGAAGTCGTCGAGCGCCTGGTCGGCCAACGCCCACATGGCGTCCTCGTTCTCCTTGAGGCGTTTGGGCGTGATCAGGCGCATCAGCAGCGAGCGGTGGTTGGTGTGGGTCGGCGGGTCGAGCGTGGGCAGCTGGTCGCTGAACGGCAGCTCGTCGCGGTGCTGTTCGATCAACTCGGTGATGTCAGTGTCCCCGCGGCCTTCGAGGCTCACCGGAAAGCCCGGGAATGGTCCGGTCACCGAGTTGCATGACGACCACGTCTCGGCGTCATTGAGGACGGCGCAAGCTTCTTCCCAGCCGGTCACCATCGTGACGTCGTGGTGCTTCTCTTTGGCCACCGGGCACTGCTGGCGAAGCGACTCGTAATAGGGATAGGGGTCCGCGATGAGCTCGCTCCCGCGGAAGAAGTCCAGCTCGGTGAAGTCGTTCACCATCTCGCACCGTTCCAATCTCGATCAGTGAGAATGTGCCTCTCAGAGATGAGTATTAGATTTCCATAGAGTGTGCCGCGACGTCAACGCGCTCCGATCTCGACGCGGGAAGTCAGCCGTGAAGCTTGCCGTTGAATCGGCCTCCTATCCTTACAGCGGGACAACCTCCGCGTACTCGAAGGCCATCAGGCCATTCGCGACAAAAGGCAGCCGCCCCAGGTGTGTCTTGACGTCGTCCAGGTCGGCGCCTTGGACGATTCCAACCAAGCCCGCCGCCGTCAGTCCGTAGATAGGCGGACGCCACCACACCCTCGGTCCGCAGCTCGTTCAGTACTCGGGTCTCCTCATCCCGGTAGTCGGTGGCCTTGTCGGGATGAGTCATCGTGGCGGTTACGAAGAAATGCATGCTGAATCCTGTCTTCTAGGTGGCGAGTAGTTCAGTGACTCTGGTGGCTTCGGCTTCAGCCGGCCAGCTGGTTGAGTTTGCGCATCTGCTGGTCGAAGGCGCCTTCGGGCATGAAGCGGCGCAGCTTGCTGACCAGGCGGGCCCTCGAGCCGGCCGGGTAGCGCAGCTTGGGTTTCTTGTCGGTCGCTGCGGCGACGATCGCCCTGGCGACGGTGGCGGGGTCTTCTCCCTGATTGACTCCATCGGCAATCACCTTCTGGGCAACCTTGCGGCGCTCGTCGTAGACCCGCAGCGGCTTGTCGGGCTGGATGCTGTTGGCGTCGAATCCCGTTTTGGTCCAGGGTGGTTCAACCAGCAAGACCCGAATCCCGTGTTCACGGACCTCGTGGTCCAGGGACCAGGAGTAGCCCTCGATCGCATGTTTGGAGGCGGCGTAGATCGCCATGTAGGGCAGCGGAATGAAGCCGACCACCGAGGACACGTTGATGATGCGTCCGCTGCGCTGGGCGCGCATATGCGGCAGGACTGCTTTGATCATCCGGATTGCGCCGAAGACGTTGATATTGAAGGCGTCCTGGTCTTGGACGATGGAGCTGTCCTCGGCCGCACCTGTGGATCCGACGCCCGCGTTGTTCACCAGCACGTCGACGCGGCCGAACCGCTGGATGACCTGCGCCACCGCTGCGGCGACGGAGTCGTCGCGGGCCACGTCGAGGTTGATGAACGTCACCTTTGCGTAGGGCGCAGGTCCCGACGTTTTGCGGCTGGTACCTATCACTTCATATCCAGCGTCGACCAGGGCGAGTGCAGCGGCTTTGCCGATGCCTGTCGCAGCACCCGTTACCAGGGCAACCGGTTTGTTCGATGTCATCGTCATGTCCTTGTCGTTTGTGTCGCCCGCTTCCAGACGACTGCGTACATCAATGTATCAGTTAATGGACTGAACTGCGACATTCTAGGATCTATTCCATGGGTATCCGTAGCGGTGACGTATCCTATGTCTGTTACGTCACCATCGGAGAAGCAGGAGGCAGGCATGGCGCGAGCACTGCGTGCCGATGCCGAGCGCAGTGCGCGCGCGATCCTGGAGGCCGCCGAGCGGGTGCTCGCCAAGGACGCCGGCGCCTCGATCGAGCAGATCGCCGAGGCAGCGGGCCTGACCAGGATCACGGTGCATCGCCGGTTCGCGAACCGGCAAGCACTTTTAGAGGCGCTGTCCGTCTCGGCTATGCAGCAGCTGCTCGAAGCCATTCAGGAGGCCCGGCCCAATTCCGCACCCGCGCTCGTCGCGCTGTACCGGGTGACCGCGAACGTTCTGCGGGTCAAGAGCGCCTGGCGGTTCACCCTCAACCACGACACCTCCCTCAGCGAGGCAGCGGGCGCCCTGTGGGCCGATATCGACTCCCACACTGTCGAACTGCTGGCCCGAGCGCAGCGCGAGGGACTCCTCGCCCCGGCCACCGACCTGGGCTGGATGCGACAGGTCTATTACGCCCTGCTCAGCGAAGCCCTCAACAGGCCTGAGCCAGAGCGGGATTCAGCCAAGGAGGACGCTGACGCTTTAGCAACACTGGTGATCGACACACTCCTGCACGGCGGAGGTCCGCACACCTGACGTCGTCGCCGTCCGGGTCAACCCGCCGGAACCAGATCGGCCTCTACCGAGGGGCGCGATATCACCCGGCTACGGAACGTCTCGCTCGTCCCGATTGACGGCGCGGATATCCCGGCCGCCACGAGCGCGTGCGCTTTGAACGCCTGAGCCGCGGCGCTGAGCCGGTGCTCGACGAGGCTGACGGAGTCGTCCAGCTCGACCGGCCAGGTCTGTCCCCACAGCGTGACCTGGGTGGCGCCCTGATCGAGTGCCTGCAGGACGCCCTGGCGCACCCGTGAATCGCAGTCGAACAGGTCCGCTGCGACGGCCAGGGTTTGCGGCGCCGGCCGTTGCCCGACTGTCGCTAGTGCGTATTCGAGATCGAGGATCTTGGCGCCGAGGATCTGCAGCGGGCGCTCGTCGGGATGGTCGGCGATCACAACCGTCACGTCCCAGCCGGCCATTGCCCGGTCGAACAGCCAGCCGCCGGCGAACCGAACCACGTCGACGACATCGGCGGCGACGACGTCCAGCCGATACCTCACGCCAGGTTCGGCGGCGCCATGTCCCGAGCCAACGACTCCGAGTATTCCTTGAACACCTCGGTCAGCGGTATCGAAGGATTGATCAGCCATGTGGTCTCCATTCCGGTGATGAAGGCAAGGATTTGCACTGCCTTGACGGTCACATCCATATCCATGCGAAATTGGCCGGCTCGCTGCCCTCGCCGGATGAGCTCGGTGATGATGTCGATCGCGCTCTGGTAGCGGGCCGTGAGACGATCGTGCAGCGGAGCGTCCGGGTCGACGTTCTCCGCCAGCAGCACGCTGTAGGTGCCCACCAATTCGGGTGACCGGTAGAACCGGTCGGCGACCGCGGCGACTTCGGAGATCAGGTCGCCGGCGCGGTCGGCGTTCGCGTCGTCGTCGGCATCCCGGATGTCGAGCACCGCGTGGAGCAGCTGTTCCTTCGATTCGAAGTGATGCAGCAGGCCGGCCGGACTGACCCCGGCCTCACCGGCGATCTGGGCCAGCGTGGTGTTGCGCCACCCATTACGGGTCAGCAACCGCTGGGCCACGGCCAGGATCCGCTGTTTGCGATCCTCGCCCCTGGCCCGCAGCGACTCGTACGGCCGTGTCTGCGGCACCGGACTCCTGTGTCCCAACTAACCAACTGAACACACAGTAGGTTGGTTGGGCGACTGTGACAAGGGTTATTGCGGCAACACGGTCTGAGCGACTTGCTGGCGCAAGCCCCAATAAGCACCTCGTGTTGTCCGGCCCACTGACTTCGCAGATCGAGGTCTGACTTTCTGTTTGTTTGCAGAATTATTTCGTTTCCGGCCACCTTAACGGAACCTGAGATACTCTACTTGCGTGTGATAGGTGCGATCGACATCCGGACGGAAATGTTCGACGACGCAGTCACCTGCCGCTGAGACCAGCGCGGCGACATCATGGTCATCTCGAATAAAGGCGGGCCCATGAAAAAATTGATTCTCGGCGCCGCGCTCTGCAGCGCCGCCGTGGCATTGGCCGGTGCAGCCAACGCCGACGGGGCCAACGACTTGCTGTCCGGCTCAACGGACGCACTCATCCTGGGTCCCACCGGCATACCGACACCCGATGCCACCTACATCAGCGACGCGGAAAACCTGTACCTCGACCCGAACGGGTACGACGGCACCGCCGCGACGACGCTGGCGCTGACCACCCCGGAAACCACAGCCCTTTCGAGCGTGACGCAGGGCGAGAACATCCTGGAAAACGCGGTCCTCGCCGACTACAACGCTGGCGAAATGGGCTGCACCACCGCCGGCGTCTGCAGCGACCCGCTGACCATTTTTACGTACTCACAAAGCAGCGCCGTCGCGTCTCTCGCCGAAAAGCAACTCGTCGCGGACCACATCCCCACCGGCGCTTTACGTTTCGTGATGCTCGGCGCCAACCCCTCCGGCGTCCCAGACAACCTGTACCCGACCGATGTGTACAACATTCACGGCGACTATTGGGCGGAACCCGGTTCCTTGGGCACAAGTTGGCAGGACGTCTTGCTCGGCATGGAACTCCATGACGCCTACCTCGGGTTGACGCCAGCCGAAATCGACTCGGCCACACACGTAGTCGAAGGATTGACAACCGTCTACGACATACCAACGCTGACTACCGTCCAGCTGTGGGAGGCGCTGTTCACTGCGGCCAGCGCAGGGCCAGGGCTTTAGGCGGGCGTCCAGTTCCAGCAGCCCGCCCATTCGCCCGGCCGGCCGCGGCGCGTCACAAACCAAGCGACGTGGCGATGATCGCCATCGTCATCCTGCGTGCCTACCGGGGTGGACGACGTCGCCGGCCCGCCGCGCCGCGGTCTCGGTACCGCCCATCCTTTTAGGCCTGAGCAAACCGCTTACGCACCTTTATGTTCTCCGGCCGACTGGCTTAGCACATCGAAGTTCGACTCCCCATTCTTTATTTAAGAATTAGTTCATTTTCCAGCACCTTAACGGAACCTGAGATACTCTACTTGTGTGTCATAGCGTGCGATCGACATCCGCATGGAAATGTTGGACGACGCAGTCACCTGCCGCTGAGACCAGCGCGGCGACATCATTGTCGTCTCGGCTAAAGGCGGGCCCATGAAGAAAATGATTCTCGGCGCCGCGCTCTGCAGCGCCGCCGTGGCATTTGCCGGTGCAGCCAACGCCGACGGGGCCGACGACTTCCTGTCCGGGTCAACCGACGCACTCATCCTGGGTTCGACCGGCATACCGACTCCCGATGCCGCCTATATCGCCGGCGCGGAAAACCTGTACCTCGACCCGAGCGGGTACGACGGCACCACAGCGACGACGCTCGCGCTGACCACCCCGGAAAGCTACGACTTCGGCACGAGCGTGACGCAAGGTGAGCAGGATTTCGTCAACGCGGTCGTGGCCGACTACAACGCTGACGACATGGGCTGCACCGCCGCCGGGGTGTGCAGCGACCCACTGACCATTTTCACCTACTCGCAAAGCAGCGCCATCACCGCCCTCGCCGAACCGCAACTCCATGCAGCCGGAATCCCCACCGACGCTCTACGTTTCGTGATGACCGGCGCCGCCCCTACCGGCGTCCCGGACACCCTGTACCCGACCGAGTGTACAACATCGACGGCGACTTCTGGGTGCAGCCCGGGACCTTGGGCGCAACTTGGCAGGACATCGAGCTCGAGTTAGTACAACATTTTGCCTACCTTTGGGTGACGCCAGCCGAAATCGGCGCGGCCACACCGGTAGTCGAAGGAATGACAACCGTCTTCGACATGCCAACACTCACCCTTACCGAGCTGTGGGACGCGCTGATCGCTGCGGTTATCGCAGGGTTCTAGGCGGCGTCACAACCCGAGCGACTTGGCAATGATCACCTTCATCACTTCGCTCGTACCGGCATAGATTCGTGCCACGCGTGCGTCGGTGTACAGCCGGGCGATCGGATACTCCATCATGTAGCCGTAACCGCCGAAGAGTTGCAGGCAACGATCGACCACCCGAGCTTGCATCTCGGTGCAGAACAGCTTCACCCTCGCCGCGTCGGCAGCCGACAACTCGCCCTCGACGTGCAGCGCGACCGCACGGTCCAGCATCGCCTGGCCGGCCTCCACGTCCGTGGAGCACGCGGCCAATTCGAATTTGGTGTTCTGAAACGACGCAACCGGCTGGCCGAATGCCTTGCGGTCCTTGGTGTAGTCGATCGCCGCTGTGATCGCCGAGCGCGCCTGCGCCACCGATCCGACCGCCACCGTCAGACGCTCCTGCGGCAGGTTGTGTCCCAAGTAACCAAACGCCTCGCCCTCCTCGCCCAGGACGTTGTCGGCGGGGACGCGGACATCGACGAAGGAGAGTTCGGCGGTGTCCTGGACCTTGCAGCCCATTTTCTCCAGTTCGCGGCCCTGCGAGAAACCCTCCATCCCGTCCTCGACGACGAGCAACGTCAGTCCCTTGCGCCGGTTGTCAGGGTCGGTAGACGTTCGAGCCACCACGATCACCAGGTCGGCCTGCATGCCGCCGGTGATGAATGTCTTGGCGCCGTTGATGATCCAGTGGTCGCCGTCCCGCACCGCGGTCGTGCGCATACCGGCCAGGTCCGACCCGGTTCCCGGTTCGGTCATCGCGACGGCGGTGAGCAGGGTTCCGTCGGCCAGTCCGGGGAACCAGCGCTTGCGTTGCTCTTCGTTCGCGTAGTGCAGAAAATACGGCAAGATCACCTCGAGTTGGGTGCGGACCGTCGACAGCGTCACCAGCGCCCGTGCCGCCTCCTCCTGGAGCACGACGTTGTAGCGGTAGTCGGGCATGCCGGCCCCGCCGTATTCCTCGGGAATCGCCATCCCGAGCATCCCGAGCGCACCCATCTGCTGGAAGACGTCTCGTGGCATCCGCCCACCCTTTTCCCACTCCGGGTAGGCGGGCACAACCTGCTTTTCGATAAAGCCGCGGGCCAGCTCACGAAATGCCTCGTGATCTTGGGTGAACAGGTCTCTGCGCATGTGCGTTCCGGTCAGGCAACCAGTTCGACGATGGTGGCGTTCGCTGTGCCTCCGCCCTCGCACATCGTCTGCAATCCGTAGCGGATTCCGTTGTCGCGCATGTGATGTGCCATCCGAGTCATCAAGACCGCACCTGATGCGCCGAGCGGATGGCCCAGCGCGATGGCACCGCCGAGCGGGTTCAGCAGATTCGGGTCGGCGCCGGTCTCGGCAAGCCATGCCAACGGAACCGGCGCGAAGGCCTCGTTCACCTCGAACACACCGACGTCGGAGATCGAGACGCCGGCCTTGGCCAGCACTTTCTCGGTGGCCGGGATCGGGCCGGTGAGCATCAGCACCGGGTCGGCGCCGGTGACCGCGCCGGCGATGTATCGCACCAGCGGCGTCAGCCCCAGTTCGACGGCGATGTCTGACGTCGTCACCAGCAATGCCGCCGCCCCGTCAGAAATTTGGGAGGAGTTGCCGGCGTGGATCACGCCCGCCTCGTCGAACGCGGGCTTGAGTCCGGCCAGCTTCTCCACCGTCGTGCCCCGTCGTATTCCTTCATCCGCCGTTACCGCGGTGTCCTCGACGAAGACCGGGGCGATCTGATCGGTGAAGGCGCCGTTGTCTTGCGCGGCCGCGGCGCGTTCGTGCGACAGCGCGGAGTACTCGTCGAGTCTGGTCCGCGAGAAGCCCCATTTCTTGGCGATCATCTCCGCCGAGATTCCCTGGTTGAACGAGAAGCCGTCATACCGCGCAAGTACTTTGGGACCATACGGCTGCCCGCTCGCGCGGGCCGACCCGAGCGGCACCCGGCTCATCACCTCGACGCCGCCGGCGACTACCACGTCCTGCTGGCCCGACATCACCGCCTGCGCAGCGAAGTCGAGCGCCTGTTGGCTGGATCCGCAGGCCCGGTTGATCGTCGTGCCCGGGATGTGTTCGGGCCAGCCGGCGGCCAGCACGGCGTAGCGCCCGATGTTGCTCGACTGGTCACCGACCTGCGACACACATCCCCACACCACGTCGTCGATGACGTTCGGGTCGATGCCGGCACGCTCCACCAGTTCGTTGAGCACGACTGCCGACAGGTCGGCGGCGTGCATGGCTGACAGGCCGCCGTTGCGCTTGCCGACCGGCGTCCGCACCGCCTCGACGATGACTGTTTCACGCATTGTTCTGCTCCGATCTCTTGACCGCCCACTGACCCGTGAACGACGGGTCGCGCTTGGCGGCGAAAGCGGCATACGCCTCCGCCGAATCCATCGTGGCGAAGTTACCGACCTGCGCGCGGGCTTCGTTGGCCAGCGCGTCCCGCATGGTCCGATCCGCGCCCTCGTTCAGCAGTGCCTTGCTGTGCGCCAAGGCAATCGGCGGTCCGGCGGCCAGTCGATCGGCGACGTCGGCGACGAAGGCATCGATCTCACCGGCGTCCACCACCCAGGTCACCAGGCCCAGTGCGTGTGCTTCGGCGGCGCCGATGGTTTCGGCCAGCAGGACCAGTCGCTTGGCCTGCTGCAGACCGACGATTTTCGGCAGCAGCCACGAGCCGCCGAGGTCCACCGACAACCCTCGCTTGGAAAAGATCTGCGAGAACGTCGACTCCGGGGTCGCCACCACCAGGTCGCAGCCCAGTGCCAGGTTCCAGCCCGCCCCGACGGCGACCCCGTTGACTTTCGCGATCGTCGGCACCGGCAATTCGTGCAGCGCCAGCGCGACGTCGGTCAGCCGTTGCAGTTTGTGGACGGGATGGCTGTCGTCCGGGGTCGAGATGTCGGCGCCGGAGCAGAATGCCCCCGCGGCGCCGGTGAGCACGACGGCCCGCACGCCGTCATCTCTACCCGCCGCGCTGAGTGCCTGGGCCAGCGCCACCCAGAGCTCACGGTTGATCGCATTCTTGCGGCGCGGCCGGTTGAGGGTCAGCGTCCGCACGCCGTCGCGGTCGCTGCACAGCAGCACAGACACATCGGGTAATCACGTGTACGCCGCTCCGATGACGCCTTGGCCTCGCAGGCCGTCGATTTCGTCGGCGCCGTAACCGAGTTCGGTGAGCACGGTATCGGTGTGCTGCCCGAGACCGGGCACCGCGCCCATCGGAGCTTGGTAGCCGGCGATCACCGGCGGTGGCAGCAAAGCCTGAATCGGCCCGGCCGGTGTGTCGACCTGCCGCCAACGGTCCCGCGCCGTCAGTTGCGGGTGAACCAGAACTTCGCTCGGCAGGTTGTAGCGCGAATTGCCAATCCCGGCGGCGTCCGCCGTTTTCTGCACGTGGTCCAGGTCGTGCACCGAGCACCAGGCGCCGATGGCTTCGTCCAAAATGTCACGATGCGCGCAGCGACCGGAGTTGTCAGCGAATCGCGGGTCATCGGCGAGATCGTCGCGCGCAATGATCTGTCGTGAAAGCCGTTGCCACTCAGCGTTGTTGGTGGTGCCCAGCACGACGGTCTGACCGTCGGCAGTCTGGTAAGCGCCGTAGGGCGCCACCGCGGGCGAACTCATGCCCAATGGCTCCTGGTCGATGCCGGAATACCGGGTGTAGGTCAGCGGATAACCCATCAACTCGGTCATGGTGTCGAGCAGGCTGAGCCCTATCGCGTTGCCGTGACCACCGGGTGTCGACTGCGCGTCGCGCGAGTACAGCAACGCCAGAATCGACAGTGCCGAATACAGCCCGGTACTGATGTCTGCCACCGGCGGGCCGGGTTTTGCCGGCGCGCCCGGGTTGCCGGTGATGGCGCAGGCCCCGGACTCCGCCTGGACCAGCAGGTCGTAGGCACGCTTGTGCGACAACGGCCCGCCGGGACCATATCCGTCGATTTCGACCGCGATGACCTTCGGGTGGCGCTGCTCCAGATCGGTGCCACCGATGCCGAGGCGAGACACCGAACCTGGGGCGAGGTTGGACACCAGCACATCGGCGCGGTCGAGCAACCGGTGCAGAATGTCGCGTCCCGCTTCGGATTTCAGGTCGAGCGTCACCGACTCTTTGCCGCGATTGGCCCAGACGAAGTGGGCGGCAAGCCCGTTGACGACTTCGTCGTAATAGCGGGCGAAGTCACCGCCGTTGGGATTTTCGATCTTGATGACCCGAGCGCCGAAATCGGCGAGCACGCGGGTGCACATCGGCGCCGAGACCGCCTGCTCCAGGGCCACCACGGTGATGCCCGTCAGCGGCCCTCGGTTCTGCGGCGTCACATCAGTAGCTCCTCGGCAACCCGAGCACATGCGAACCGAGGAAGTTCAGGATCATCTCCTGGCTGACCGGGGCGATCTTCATCAGTCGCGCTTCGCGGAAGTAGCGCGCGACGTGGTATTCCTCGGAATAGCCCATTCCGCCGTGGGTCTGCAGCGCCCGGTCGGCCGCAGCGAAACCGGCATCCGCGCACAGGTATTTCGCGGTATTGGCCTCGCGCCCACACGGTTTGCCGTTGTCGTAGAGCCAGGTGGCTTTGCGCAACATCAGCTCCGCGGCGTCGAGCCGGGCCAGCGAGTCGGCCAGTGGGAACTGAATGCCCTGGTTCATGCCGATCGGACGGTCGAAGACCACCCGCTCGTTGCCGTACTTGACGGCCTTCTCCAGCGCGACCCGGCCGATGCCCAGCGCCTCGGCGGCGATCAGCATCCGCTCCGGGTTGAGTCCGTCGAGAATGTACTGAAAGCCCTTGCCCTCCTCGCCAACTCGATCTTCGACCGGGACGTGCAGGTCGTCGATGAAGACCTCGTTGGAGCTGACCGCGTTGCGGCCCATCTTGCGGATCGGCCGGACGTCGATGCGGCTGCGGTCGATGTCGGTGAGGAAGAGCGTCATGCCGTCGGTCTTCTTGGTGACGTCGGCATACGGCTGCGTACGGGTCAGCAGCAGGATCTTCTGCGACTCGATCGCCTTGGAGATCCACACCTTGCGGCCATTGACCACGTAATGGTCGCCGTCGCGCTTGGCGAACGTGGTGATACGCGAAGTATCCAGCCCCGCACCGGGTTCGGTGACACCGAAGCACACGTGAAGGTCGCCGGCCGCCACCAGCGGCAGCGTCCGCGCCTTCAGCTCGTCGGAACCATGTTTGACCACCGGCTGCATGCCGAAGATCGACAGGTGGATCGCGCTGGCGGCATTCATCGCCCCGCCCGCTCTGGACACTTCTTCGGCAAGCAGCGTGGCTTCGGTGATGCCGAGCCCGTGGCCGCCGTACTCTTCCGGAATCGTCATGCCGAGCCAGCCGCCGCTGGCGATCGCCTGATAGAACTCGGACGGAAATTCGTGCGCCTGGTCTTTTTCCATCCAGTAGTGGTCGTCGAATTTCGACGCCAGCTCGGCGACCGATTTCCGAATCAGCTCTTGGTCATCAGTCAGCTCGAAATTCATCCCAGCGCCGGCCACTGCGAAATCTCCCTTGATCAACTCCGACAACGGCTTTCCTGTCGGCCCGCTGCGCCCGGCTTCGCCGCGCTTGCGACCGCCACCGGCTTCGGCGTCAGTCCTTGTTGCCGGTCAGTTCTTTGGCGCTGGCGGCGAAGTCCTGGAAGCTGGCGCCACTGTGCTCGTGCTTCGACAGCGCCCGGATCGAAACATCGTGCCCCTCAGCGGCTTTGCGCAATGCGCCGACGGTAGCCTGCGCCTCGGTGATGTGGCTGAACGGATCGAAGGAATACCAGCGCATCGCATTCTGATACGACATCTTCTTGATCTCGTCGTCCGGCACGCTGTTGTCGGACAGCACTTCCCACAGCTCCTCGGGGGCACCCGGCCACATCGAGTCGCTGTGCGGATAGTCGGCTTCCCAGCAGATGTTGTCGATGCCGATCATGTTGCGCAGCTTGACGCCGACCTTGTCGCTGATGAAGCAGGTCAGGAAGTGCTCGCGGAACACCTCGCTGGGCAGCTTGCCCTTGAAGTCCTGGTGGGTCCACGTCGAGTGCATCTCGTAGGTGCGGTCCGCGCGCTCGAGGAAGTACGGGATCCACCCGGTGCCGCCCTCGGACAGTGCGACCTTCAAGTCCGGGTATTGCTTGATCGGCTTGGACCACAACAGGTCTGCCGCGGCCTGCACGATGTTCATCGGCTGCAGCGTGATCATTACGTCCATCGGCGCATCGGGGGCCGTGATCGCCAGTCGGCCCGAGGAACCGATGTGCACGTTCATCACGGTGTCGGTGTCGCACAACGCATCCCAGAGCGGCTTCCAGTAGTCGTCATGGAAGCTCGGGTAGCCCATCGCCGCCGGGTTTTCAGTGAACGTCAGTGCGTGCACGCCTTTCTTGGAGACCCTGCGCACTTCTTTGGCGCACTCCTCGGCGTCCCAGATCACCGGGATCGCCATCGGGATGAAGCGGGCCGGGTAGGCGCCGCACCAGTCTTCGATGTGCCAGTCGTTGTAGGCCTGCACCAGCGCGACGGAGAAGTCGTGGTCCTCGGTGGCGAACAGCCGGGCGGCGAAACCGGGGAAGGACGGGAAGCAGATCGACGCGAGGATGCCCCCGGCGTTCATATCCTTGACGCGCTCGTCGACGTTGTAACAGCCGGGCCGGATCTCGTCGAGGCCTTGCGGCTCCAGGCCGTACTCCTCTTTGGGGCGACCGGCGACCGCGTTCAGCGCCACGTTGGGAATGATGGTGTCGCGGAACTGCCAGGTGTCCGAGCCGTCCTCGTTGTGCACCAGGCGCGGGGCGTCGTCGATGTATTTCTTCGGCAGGTGGTTCTTGAACATGTCCGGCGGCTCGACGGTGTGGTCGTCGACGCTGATCAAAATCATGTCGTCTTTGTTCACTGCCCGGTCCTCTCCGTGGGGGCGTTCGAGGCCCACCTGGTCTTTGGCTCGCGGTTGTCTCGTGATTGTCGCGAACCCGTGGTCGGCTCGTGGACGAATCGCATTCGCCGCTGCGTTCTCCCGTATATGAAAACTAGCTTCTCAAATCGCGAGAATCAACATCTTGAGGGTACCCGCGCCACGGTCCAGCATGCATGGAGGCCACCGGCCGGCCGGCTGGCTGGGCGATGTCACCGCAGGTGAGGCCGAAAGATTGACCAATCCGAGAGTTCATGGAAACCTATTGGTCAAATATGAGAATATGATTCTCTTACCGAGGAGTCCAGATGCGTCTGTCCCCGCTGCCGGCGGATGAATGGGACGACGCTGCGCGACACGCGGCATCAGTCATGCTTCCCGAGGAGCGCCGCAACCCCGCCGGAGCCGGCAACCTGCTGTCCACTCTGGTGCGTCATCCGAAGCTGACGCGCGCGTACCTCAAATTCAGTACCTACCTGCTGTACGGGTCGACGCTGCCGCCACGGATCCGCGAGCAGGTCATTCTGCGGGTCGCGCACCGCCGCGACTGTGCCTACGAGTGGACGCATCACGTGGAGATCGCCACAAAAGTCGGCCTGACCGCCGCCGACATCGAAAGTGTGCAGACGGGCCAGTCGAACGACGCATTCGACAGTGCCGTGCTGCGCGCCGTCGACGAACTCGACGAGAAGACCACCATCTCGGATCAAACCTGGGCTGCACTCGGCGAACGGCTCGACGAACAACAGCGGATGGACCTGGTTTTCACCGCCGGCAACTACACCGCACTCGCAATGGCACTGAACACTTTTGGCGTCGAGGTCGAAGGCGGCCCCGACGGCGGAACACAAGAGAGGTAAGGACGTTGGCACACTTCCCCAAGCCCGAGGCGGGTAGTTGGACCGAGAACTATCCGGAACTGGGTACCGCGCCGGTGAATTACACCGACTCGATCGATCCGGCGTTCTTCGAAGCCGAGCGTGATGCGGTGTTCAAGCGCACGTGGCTGAATGTCGGTCGGGTGGAGCGCCTTCCGCGCACCGGCAGCTACTTCACCAAAGAGCTCCCGTCGGCCGGCAAGGGCATGTCCGTCATCATCGTCAAGACCAAGGACGGCTCGGTCAAGGCGTATCACAACGTGTGCCGCCACCGCGGAAACAAGCTGGTGTGGAACGACTTTCCGAACGAGGAGACCTCCGGTACCTGCCGGCAGTTCACCTGCAAGTATCACGCCTGGCGCTACGACCTCGACGGCAAGTTGACCTTCATCCAGCAGGAAGAGGAGTTCTTCGACGTCGACAAGAGCGACTACGGTCTGGTCGGGGTCCGCTGCGAGACGTGGGAAGGCTTCATCTTCATCAACTTCGACCAGCACGCGAAGCCCCTGACCGACTACCTGGGACCGCTGGCCAAGGGTATCGAGGGCTATCCCTTCCACGAGATGACCGAGACCTATTCCTACCGGGCCGAGGTCGGCAGCAACTGGAAGCTGTTCATGGACGCGTTCGCCGAGTTCTACCACGCGCCGGTGCTGCACCAGGGGCAGTACACCAAGGAAGAAGCGGCCAAAATCCAGAAGTATGGCTTCGAGGCCTTGTACTACGAGATGGCCAGCCCGCACGCGATGATCTCCACCTGGGGAGGTCAGGCGCCGCCCGCGACGATGGACATGGTCAAGCCGATGGACCAGGTGCTGCGCAGCGGGTTGTTCGGCCCGTGGGACAAGCCGGAGGTGATGGAGAAGCTCACCGACCTGCCGGCGGGCGTCAACCCGAAGAAGGTTCCGCAGTGGGGCATCGACGAGTGGCACTTCTACCCGAACATGATGCTGCTGATCTGGGAACCCGGCTGGTTTTTGACCTATCACTACTGGCCGACCGCGGTCGACAAGCACATCTTCGAGTCCACCTTGTACTTCGTTCCGCCGAAGAACGCGCGGGAGCGGCTGGCCCAGGAGTTGGCCGCCGTCACGTTCAAGGAGTACGCGCTGCAGGACGCCAACACACTGGAAGCGACGCAGACCATGATCGGCACCAAGGTGGTCCACGACTTCCCGCTGTGCGACCAGGAAATCATGCTGCGCCACCTGCACAAGGTGACCAATGACTATGTGAGGGAGTACGCCGGCAATGGCCACCACTGAGACGCTGCCCGCCGAATTCGCCGCTCTGGAGCCATATCTCGAGTGGGATCTGGCCACCGAGCCCGAGCGTTACGCCAAACGCCTGGCCTCGTCGATGGCCGAGATGCAGGCGTTCTACGACGCGGCATTTCCCCGGCTGAACGACGTCATCGACTACTGCAACAAGTTCCCACTCGACGATCTGCCCGACGACGCACGTACGCTGATGCATCTGATGCAGTCGTTGGTCTTGATCTCATTCCCAATCGAGGCGTGGAAGCAGCCGCGGGTACCCGACAGCGGGGCGGCCTGGGTGGAGCTGATCCGCGAGCCGGTGATCTAGCCGGTGCTCACGCTCAAGGCTGCCGGACTACTCGACGTCGACGTCGGCGAGATCGTCTCGCCCGGCATCCTGCGCATCGAGAACGACCGGATCGTCGGTGTCGGCGGCAGTATCGAGGGCTCGAGCTCGGAAATCATCGACCTCGGGGATCGGATCCTGCTGCCCGGCCTGATGGACATGGAAGTCAACCTGCTGATGGGCGGGCGCGGGGAAAAACCCGGCCTCTCCTCGGTTCAGGATGATCCGCCGACTCGGATGTTGCGCGCCGTCGGCAACGCCCGCCGGACGTTGCGGGCCGGGTTCACCACCGTGCGCAACCTCGGATTGTTCGTCAAGACCGGCGGCTATCTGCTCGACGTAGCGCTGGGCAAGGCGATCGACGCGGGCTGGATCGACGGCCCGCGGGTGGTTCCCGCGGGGCACGCGATCACCCCGACCGGCGGGCATCTGGACCCGACGATGTTCGCCGCGTTCGCACCGCACGTGTTGGAGTTGACGGTCGAGGAGGGCATCGCCAACGGAGTCGACGAGGTCCGCAAAGCGGTGCGCTACCAGATCAAGCACGGCGCCGAGTTGATCAAGGTCTGCTGCTCGGGCGGCGTCATGTCGCTGACGGGACCGCCTGGGGCGCAGCACTATTCGGACGAGGAGCTGCGGGCGATCGTCGACGAGGCGCATCGGCGCGGGATGCGGGTTGCCGCGCACACCCATGGCGCCGAAGCGGTGAAGCACGCCGTCGAAGCGGGTATCGACTGCATCGAGCACGGGTTCCTGATCGACGATGAGGCGATCGCGCTGATGGTCGAACGCGGCACGTACCTGGTGTCGACGCGACGGCTGGCGGAAGGCATGGATGTCTCGCATGCCCCAGCTCGAGTTGCAGGCCAAGGCCGCCGAGATGTTCCCGAAGTCGCGGACGTCGATCCTGGCCGCCTACGAGGCGGGGGTGAAGATCGCGGTCGGCACCGATGCCCCGGCCATTCCGCACGGCAAGAACGCCGATGAGTTGGTCACCCTGGTCGAGTGGGGCATGCCGCCGCTGGCGGTGCTGCGCGCCGCCACCGCGTCCGCTGCCGAGTTGATCAATGTCACCGACCGAGGCCGGCTGGCCGAGGGCCAGCTCGCCGACATCATCGCTGTGCCGGGAGATCCCTTGTCCGACATCGGCGTAACCCAGAACGTGGGCTTCGTGATGAAAGGCGGCAAAGTTTATGTCGAAGCGAATTGAGGACCTCGTCGAGATTCAGCAATTGCTGGCTCGCTACGCGGTAACCATCACGCAGGAAGACATCGACGGCCTGGTGGCGGTGTTCACTCCGGACGGTACGTACAGCGCGTTCGGCGAAACCTATCCGCTGGACCGGTTTCCGGTTCTGGTAAACGCCGCGCCCAAAGGCCTGTTCATGACCGCGACACCGGTGATCGATCTGGACGGCGACACCGCGACCGGCACCCAGCCGCTGTGCTTTATCGACAACGCCACGCACGACATGCGGATCGGTTATTACAAGGACACCTACGTCCGGACAGACGATGGGTGGCGGTTGAAAACCCGTGCTATGACCTTCATCCGGCGCAGCGGCGTGCACGACTCGGGCCGTCCGCACGCGAGTCGGGCGGCCCCCCCGAACCCTGCATGAAGGTCGAGGAGTTCCGCGCGGATTTGCGGGCGTGGCTCGACGAACACGACCTGACGCCCGGGCCGGACCAATCGCTGAACGGCCACATGCGGCAATACGCCCGGGTGATCCGGGCCCTATATGACGCCGACTGGATGCGTTACGGCTGGCCGGAAGAAGTCGGCGGATTGGGCGGTCCGGCGATACTCCGCGCGGTCGTCGGTGAAGAGGTGGTAGGTCGCCGTCTGGCGGAGCCGGGCCCCTATTCGATGCTCGAAGTGCTCACACCGACCATGATCGACTATGCCCCCGCAGAGCTCGCCGCCGACATGGTCCCGCGTCTGCTCAGCGGCGAAGAGCAATGGTGCCAAGGCTTTTCCGAGCCCGGCTCCGGCAGCGACCTGGCGTCGCTGACCACCCGCGCGGTGCAGGACGGTGACAACTGGATCGTCAACGGCCAGAAGGTCTGGACCAGCTACGCGCAATTCTGCGCCCGGTGCGTGCTGCTCACCCGGACAGCGCCGGGATACGACGGGATCACCGCGTTCTTCGTCGACCTGGACACACCGGGCATCACGATTCGACCGCTGCAAACGATGCACGGCGTCGACGAATTCTGCGAGGTCTACTACGACGACGTCGTCATCCCGGCGAGCCGGATGCTCGGCCGGCCGGGGGACGGCTGGCGGCTCGCGATGGACCTGCTGCCCTACGAGCGGTCGAGCTGCTTCTGGCAGCGAATCGCTTATCTGTACTCGCGCTTCGACGAGCTGATCGCCGAAGCGTCCGATCCTGACGAATATGAGCTCGGCGCAGCGTATCTCGCGCTTCACACGTTGCGCTGCCGGTCTCGTGACACCCAGCACCGTATGCTCAACGGCGCTCGGCTCGGCCCAGACACCTCCATCGACAAGGTGTTGCTGGCCGGTGCCGAGCAACGGCTGTACGACACCGTTCGCGATCTGCTGCCCGGCACAGTGGAGCTGGACGACACACCGTGGCGGTCTGAGTTCCTCTATTCCCGAGCGGCGACCATTTATGGCGGCACCGCTGAGATCCAGCGCAACATCATTGCGCGGCGGCTACTGGATCTGGGCAAGGAGTGAGCGTGGACAGCGAATCCTTGCAGCTACTGGAAGACGGCCTGCGCAAGACGATGACCACGGCGTCGGGCCAGCGGCTCGACGCCGCGCTCACCGAACTCGGCTGGCTGCAGATGCTCGACGAAATGCCCGATGTCACCGTCCCATTGGTGTTCCGGCTACTCGGCGAGACTGGCGCCCATGCTCCAGTGCTCAATGATGTCGTGCTGCGGGCGGCCGGCCGCGACGGCGGTGGCACCATACCGCTGCCCTACGCGGGTGGCTCCTGGGTCGAATGGGAGCGCACCGACCAACCGAGCACTGTGCTGGGCGACGACATACCGATACATCGTGTGGTCCATGGTGATTCGGTGCCGGTTGCGGCGGGGCGGCATGCACTCGGCTGGTGGCTGGTGGGATCCGGTCGCGCGATGCTGGGGCTGGCACGCCGACACGCGCTGGACCGCACGCAGTTCGGTCGGCCGGTCGCATCGTTCCAGGCGATCCGGCATCGGCTGGCCGAGACGCTGGTCGCCATCGAAGGTGCAGAGTCCACCCTGGCCGCCGCAGCGGCCGAGCCCGAGGAGCTGAGCTTTCTTCTCGCCAAGGCCGCCGCCGGGCAGGCGGCGTTGACCGCCGCGCGTCACTGCCAGCAAGTGCTTGGCGGCATCGGCTTCACCGCCGAGCATCAGCTGCACCGGCACGTCAAGCGGGTGTTGGTCCTCGACGCCATGCTAGGCAGCTCGCGCGCGCTCACACGCGAGGCCGGTGCCGCGTTGCGCACCAAAGGGTTTGCCCCGCGACTCGTGCAGCTCTGATTATCACTTCTCGGCAGACGACCACCTGCCGATTTGCCCGCCTCTGAGCGAATTCGACGATTACCTTGCATCAGCGCTTCGTAATCTGCATTCCGCTTCCCTGGCGGACGGCAAGAGAATAGTATTCTCGTGCAGGGAAAGTTACAATCTCAGACACGGCATCCCGCGAGGGGGAGAGCACACGAATGACACGGCGTTCTCCGGTAGAGTCCAATCATGTTCTTCCCCCGCGGCAATCATCTGAGCCGCCCGTGACCAGCCCCAGCGAAGAGCCGGCCTGGAAACAGCGCGCGGTCGAACGGTCGATCAAGACCGCCAAGCTGCGTGCCGCGCAGCGCGTCCAACGTTTCCTGGACGCCGCGCAGTCCATCATCATCGAGAAGGGCAGCACGGACTTTACCGTGCAAGAAGTCGTTGACCGCTCGCGGCAGTCACTGCGCAGTTTCTACCTGCAGTTCGACGGAAAACACGAACTGCTGCTGGCGCTGTTCGAAGACGCACTGAGCCGTTCGTCAGACCAGATCCGGGCCGCGACTGCGAATCAGGATGAGCCGATCGAACGGCTGAAGGTCGCCGTCGAGCTGTTGTTCGAGGCTTCTCGCCCAGACCCGACAGCCAAGCGACCGCTATTCACCGACTTTGCTCCACGACTGCTTGTCTCGCATCCAGACGAGGTCAAGATAGCCCACGCGCCGCTGGTCGCTTTGCTCACCGAACTCATGGAAGCCGCCAGCGAGGCCGGCCAACTGCGCGCGGGCATCAACCCCAAGCGGATAGCCGCGATGACGATGCAGACCGTGATGTTCATCGCGCAATCGAGCGGTGGACGCCGACGAGGCGACCGTTCATCCGATCACCGCCGACGAGGTCTGGGACTTCTGCTCGCGAGGATTCGTCGGCATATAACGCTTCGAGAAGCCGCTTACCGCGTCTCGAGAGTGTGATTTTCACCGACCGCTTGGCCGCTCTCCGGGCCGCGCTGGCGATGCCCCAGTGTTCGCATATCGCACTACGCGACCCCGGTTAGAGAAGGCCATTCTCTGTTTGAAAGAATGCTGGCTAGCGGAAACGGATTCGGCGTTGACACCCGCGGGCGCCTGATGACAGAGTTGCCGCAGGTTCGGAGGCCGGAACACGATGTCCGCGGTCATCGGTTGAGCAATGACAA
Source organism: uncultured Actinomycetota bacterium (assembly GCA_963762535.1). Lineage (GTDB taxonomy): Bacteria > Actinomycetota > Actinomycetes > Mycobacteriales > Mycobacteriaceae > Mycobacterium. The sequence goes on along the minus strand of CAVXKX010000007.1, from coordinate 504,970 downwards.
GTAGGGAAATGAGGTAACGATGGCGGGTCGAGTCGAAGGCAAGGTTGCGTTCATCACCGGTGCGGCCCGCGGTCAGGGCCGTGCGCACGCGGTGCGGCTGGCCCAGGAGGGCGCCGACATCATCGCGGTGGACATCTGTAAAAAGATCGACACTGTGGATCTGATCGCCGCCTCCACGCCAGAGGACCTGGCCGAGACGGCCGATCTGGTCAAGGGACACAACCGCCGGATTTACACCGCCGAGGTCGATGTTCGTGACTACGACGCGCTCAAGGCCGCGGTGGATACCGGCGTCGAGCAGCTCGGCAAGCTCGACATCATCGTTGCCAACGCCGGCATTGGCAACGGCGGCCAGACGCTGGACAAGACCAGCGAAGCCGACTGGACCGCCATGATCGACATCAACTTGAGCGGCGTATGGAAGACCGTGAAAGCCGGTGTGCCGCATATCCTCGTCGGGTGGTAACGGTGGCTCGATCATCCTGACCAGCTCGGTCGGCGGCCTCAAGGCCTACCCGCACTGCGGTCACTACGTCGCCGCCAAGCATGGTGTGGTCGGCTTGATGCGCACCTTCGCCGTCGAGCTCGGCGCGCAGAACATCCGGGTCAACTCCGTGCACCCCACCAACGTGAACACTCCGCTGTTCATGAACGACGGCACGATGAGGCTGTTCCGTCCCGATCTGGAGAACCCGGGCCCCGATGACATGAAGGTCGTCGGCCAGCTGATGCATACCTTGCCGATCGGCTGGGTTGAGCCCGAGGACATCGCCAACGCGGTGCTGTTCCTGGCGTCCGACGAGGCGCGTTACGTCACCGGCGTCACGCTACCCGTCGACGGGGGCAGCTGCCTGAAGTAGGAGCTAGCCGGGGTCGACTTCAGCCGCGCGAACGCATCGGCTACCGTCGCGCCATGAGTGGATTCGAGGGGAAGAGCGCCGTCATCACCGGCGGCGCGAACGGTATCGGTCTCGCCACCGCAACCGAGTTGGCAAGGCGCGGAGCACGTCTCGTTCTCGCCGACGTCGACAAGCCGACGCTCGAGCAAGCTGTCACGCATTTGCAGGCGCAGGGATTTGAGGCGCACGGTGTGATGTGCGATGTTCGGTTTCTCGAGGAGATGACGCACCTGGCCGACGAGGCGTTTCGTCTTCTCGGCCAGGTCGATGTGGTGTTCAGCAACGCCGGCATCGTGGTCGCTGGTGCGATCGCGCAGATGACGCACGACGACTGGCGCTGGGTGATCGACGTCGATCTGTGGGGCTCCATCCACGCCGTCGAGGCTTTCCTGCCGCGACTGCTCGAGCAGGGCACCGGCGGCCACGTCGCGTTCACGGCATCCTTCGCCGGCCTGATGCCCAATGTCGGCCTCGGCGCCTACAGCGTCGCGAAGTACGGTGTCGTGGGCCTGGCCGAGAACCTGGCCCGCGAAGTCAAAGACGACGGCATCGGAGTGTCGGTGCTGTGCCCGATGGTCGTCGAGACCAAGCTGCTGGCGAACTCGGAACGAATCATGGGCACCGACTACGGACTGTCGACGGCCGGCACGCCGGCGCAACCGGACACGTTGAACGTCGATGAGGTTGCCCGCCTGACCGCCGATGCGATTGCGGCCAACCGACTTTACGTGCTGCCGCATTCGGCCGCCCGCCGGTCAATTCGCCGCCGGTTCGACCGCATTGACCAGACGTTCGACGAACAGGCCGCCGACGGTTGGAGCCACTGACCAGCTCAGAGCTGGTCACCGCGTGGCAGGCCTTCGCGCGGCACCGGGCGCGTGGCCGATCACGCCCTGGGCTTCCAGCTCGGCGATCTCCTCGTCGGTGACGCCGATTTCGGCCAGCAACTCGTGGTTGTGCTGACCCAGCAACGGAGCCGGGCTGTGATGGAACCGGCCGGGCCCGCGCCGAAAACCGCACCGGCACCGTGCTGTGCGGCGCGGCGTCGTTGACGGGATGGCCGACATCTTCGAAGAAGCCGCGGAACTGCAGTTGCGCGATTTCGGTCTGTCGATGCGGCTGCATCACCTTGGCGACCGGAACACCGGCGTCCCACAGGATTCGGACGATTTCGTCGCTAGGCCGACTTTCGCACCAGGCGCTCAGGTGCTCGTCGATGAGGTCGTGCCATTCTCGGCGGCCCTCAACTGTCGACAGCTTCTCATCGATCGCCCACGCTGGCCGGCCCAGCGCGCCGCAGAGACTTACCCACTGCTCGTCATCGGCGACGGCGACGGCGACCCAGCTGTCGAGGCGGCCGAACTCGTCGACATCGATTGAGCGGTAGAGGTTTTGGGGTGCTGCCGTCGGACCCCGGTTGCCTGCGCGTTGCAGCAGGGCGCCGTAGGCGGAGTATTCGATGACCTGCTCGGCGGCGATATTGAGCGCGGCGTCGATCATCGCGGCTTCGATCATGACGCCTCTACCGGTAGCGCGGCGGAACTCCAGCGCGAGCAGCAGCGCGTTGACCGCGTGGATGCCGGCGTTCGGATCGCCGACCGAGTACGGCTCGTAGGGGTTGCGGTCCGGGTAACCGGTCAGCCAGCTCACCCCGGAGGCGGCCTCGATCACGTAGGCGAACGCGGGGTTGTCGCGCCACGGCCCGTCCAGACCGAACCCCGGCATCCGCAGCAAAATCGTATCCGGCCGAATCGCCTGCAGCGCCGCGAAGTCCAGCCCGATCTGGTCGAGCACCCGCGGGGTGAAATTCTCGACGAGTACATCGGCGGTTGCGATCAAGCGGCGCAGAAGGTCCCGGCCCGTCGCGGTCTGCAGATCGAGGGTCAGCCCCTTCTTGTTGGTGTTCAGCGCGGAGAAGATCGGCGACTTCTCCCACCACTGGTCCTCGGCGACCGGGATGCCGGCGATCAACCGGGCGCCGTCCGGCTTGCGGGTAGATTCGACGTGAATCACCTCGGCCCCCAGCATCGCCAGAAAATGCGTACAGCTCGGCCCGGCCCAGAACGTGGTCATGTCCAGCACGCGTAGGCCGTCGAACGGCAACCGCTTCTTGGCAGCTTCTCGGGCCGGCCGCCTGGGGATCGTCGGCGGTGATTGCCGGTAGTGCGTGGTGTGCTCCCCTAGTCGCGGTGCGGGTTGCGGTGCAACAAGTGTCGCGGGCTGCATCCGATACGGATGAGCGGGTTGACGGAACCCGTCGCGCGGATTCGAGACGAACGAGCCCCGGTGTGCGAAGTGCTCCAGCTCGGTGATGTTGGCGCCGTTGGCGACCGGCGCATTGGGAATTCTGAAGGCGGTGGCGAGATCCCGGATGTCGTCGACGTCGTGGCTTTCGAACCACGAGTAGATATCGGCGGCCTTGTCGTTGGCCATCTCGGTGATCGACAACGGCGAGTCCTCGTCGATCCAGTCTTGCCGGCCGATCATCGCGCAGAGGTCGAACCACTGCTGCGCGGTGCCGCACCCGACGTCCACCAAACCGTCCTTGGCGCGGGCGATCCCGGGAACAGTCAGCTTTCGGGCATCCCGCCATGGCCGGCCGAGCATCTGAAAATACGTGACCGGGTAATAAGTCAGGCCCAGGATCTGGGCTTCGAGCATCGACAGATCGAGGAGCTCGCCTGCTCCGGTTTCGAGCTGATGCAGCCGTGAGGCCAGCGTCGCAGCGCTGGCATAGGCACCGGTGAGATATTCGCCGATCTGGCCGCCGACGAATACCGGTGCACGGTCGGCGGATCCGCGCCCCAGCCCGACGATGCCGCCGGACCACGCCTGCAGGGTGAACTCGGTCGCCGCGCGGCCGCTCCACGGACCTTCTAGGCCGAACGGGGTGATCGACGTGACCAGCAGGTGTGGATGCGACTCGCGCACAGCCGCCGGCGGGAATGACTCGGCCACCGATGATCCGTGCGACCACACCACCGCATCCGCGGCGGCCAACAGATCCGCGACGAATGCTGTGTCGGCGTCAGGGTCGGCGACCACGCTGTGCTTGGAGCCGCCCAGAAACCCGAATAACGCCCCGTCGCTGCCGCTTTCGATGGAGGCTCCCGACGCCGACCACCGCCGCAGGGGATCACCCTGTGGCGACTCGATCTTGATCACTCGCGCGCCGCCGTCGGCCAGCAGCTTTGTGCAATAGGCACCGGCGATACCGGTGGAGAGTTCGACGACGGTGTAGCCATTCAGCGGGCCAGCGTCCGATGCCACCGTCAGGCGCCCACCGCGGCGTCGGCCGAGGGGCTCGACGTGAGTACCTCGGGACCGTCTGGGGTGATCAGCACCGCCTCCCGCCCGAATACCGCGCCGACACCTGGCTGCCAGACGTAGCCGGTGACCGCCAGCACCATGCCCGCCTCCAGTCGTTCCTCGGCGGCCGTCGCCGGCAGATGCTGCGACACCACCGGCGGGTCGAATCCCAGACCCAGCCCGCGCGCGATCGGCATCGGCGGTAGTTCCTCGCCGGCGGCCTGATAGGCGACCAGCAGGTCGATGGCCGGCGCACCCGGCCGGCAGGCGTCATACAGCCTGTCCCACAGGGCATCCCAACGCCGATACAGGTCTGCCGCACCGTGGACTTCGCCGACCGGCCAGGTGCGGCCGACCTCACCGGTGTAGCCGCCGTCCAGGACACCGGCGGAGAACGCGACCAGGTCTCCGGCCCGCACCAACCCGTCGTCGCCGGCCCGTCGCCACGGGTGCTCGCGGGAGGTCACCCACGCGGCATCCTGCGTCGACGGTGTGCTCACGCCGCCGGCCGCCATCGCCTCCAACAGGATTCCGGCCAAGGTCTTTTCGCTGATCCCGGGTCGTAGCTCGGCGACGGCCGCGCCCAGTCCAGCCTCGGCCACCCGGATGGCCTCGCGAAGCGAGACGACCTCTTCGGGTGTCTTGATCCGCCGGGCGGCACGCATCGCCAGCTCGCCGTCGACCAGCTCGGCCTTCGGAAACGCGACTGGCAGAAGCTGCGCGAATCCCGGTGAAAGTGCGTCGGTACCCACGCGTTTCGCTTCCGCGGCTCCGTCGATGCCTTGGAGAACCGAGACGGTGTTCATCGGGTTCCAGGCGATGCCGTAGAGATTCTCGTGCGGGATGTCGTCAGGCACCCCCTCGTCCCACGTGCTGAGCAGGTGGATTGCGCCGGTCTTGCGAATCATCACACAGGTCGGCGCGAATGGCCGGGTTCCGGCCACCCACAGTTGCGGTGCGCCGGACACATAGCGGACGTTGGCCTGCCGGCCCAACACCAGCACGTCGAGATCGTGCTTCTCCATCTGGGCCAGCGCACGTTCCCGACGGCCGGTGCGCAGGGCCCGGTCGTCGGCCAAAACCTCAGGTGCCCATCAGCGCTCGCCATACGGGTCATAGGGATAGCTGGTCAACGGAAACCAGCCTTCCTCGGTGACGACGATGACCTCTTCGCTGCGATAGCCGCCGGTGCCTTCTTCCCACACCACCGGTTCCAGCACCATCACCATTCCCGGTTCCAGGATGAAGTTCTCGTCGAACTCTTCGCCGAGATCCGTTCCGATCATTGGTATTTCGGCGGCATTGACGCCGATGCTGTGGCCCAGGTAGAAGTGTGGCAGCCAGGGCCGGGTGCCGCCGTTGACTTTCGTCGCCGTCCGGCCCAGCTCGGCGATGCTGGTCCCGCTGCGGGTCACGTCGAGCACGGCGTCCATGATCTCGCGCCACTTGTCGAATTGGGCCTGCTGGCGCGGTGTCGGGTCCTGGCCGACGATCCAGGTGCGGCCGAAATCAGAGCAGTAGCCCTGGTAGGTGATGCTGACGTCGGTCCACAGCACGTCGCCGGCGACCAGTTCGCGCTCAGTTGTCAACAGCGGCAACGCGAGATCGCCGTGTGTGGTCCACACGCCGTCCGCCTTGTACTTCGGCATCACCTGCCAGATCGGCTCGAGCATGCTGGCCATCGCGCCGAGTTCGAAAGCGCGCCGCATGAAGCTCGCCGACAAGTCGATCTGCCGAATTCCGGGCGCCAGCGCGGCCTGCACGTCGACCATCGCCGTGTCGGTGATCCGGCATGCGGTGCGCATGCAGGCCAACTCGTCGAGGGTCTTGATGAGCTTGGCCGCGCCGACGATCTGTGCGGCGTCGGCCGGCCGGCCGGACCGAAAGATCCGGTCGTGTGCGCGCCGCATCGCCCCGGTGAGCTCATCGACCGCGATGACCGCGGAGGCCGGGATCAAGTCCTGGAGAACACCGCGCGAAATTCTCGACGCCCTCATCGAATTCGAGATACACCGGCCCGTGCAGGTGATCGACCGGCAGCCCCGATTCCGACGCAGCGCCTTCCCGGAACGGAAGGAACAGGTGTGGGTGTGGGTCGTCGGCAACCACCACGGCGACCGGTCGCTCGACGTAGGACAGGCCGGCGTCACCGAGTGGCCAGCTGGCCCCGGTGGCGTAGACAACGGCGTTGTTGCCCAACAGGATCAGCGCGTCCACACCGCGGTCTGCCATTGCCGACCGCAGCCGCGCGCCGGTTTCGCGACGCATCCGCTGAAGATCCGGGGTCTCCGGGATATCGAGCGCAGACGACGGCGCAGGCAGGATCGAGGTGCTCGAAGTCATGCAGCGGCCTACAAACCCAGGAACTCGGTGATGTTGCCGCTGACGATGCGTGCGGCCGACTCGGGACCAACCGCGTCGACGACCGACGCCAGCGACTTCTCCGAATAGCCGAACGTACTTTCGTTGTGCGGGTAGTCGCTGGACCACATCACCTTGTCCACGCCGATCTGGTCGATCAACTGCAGACCCAGTGGGTCGACCATGAACGAAGCGCTCATGTGGGTGTCCCAGTAGTAGCGCACGTCATGCTCCGGCTGCCGGTTGAACATGTGCTGGTAGGACGCGACCAAATGCTCGGCATCCTGCAAAGCCCATGGCACCCAGGCGATCCCGCCTTCGAACCAGCCGATCCGGAGGCTGGGGTGGTCGTCGAGGATCCCGGTGAACAGATATTTGGCGAACTGCTCCCGGAAGCCGTCGATGTTGATCATCATCCCGACGACGACGCTGTTGAACTGACACGGAGTCTTCGGCGGCGTCTCGCCGATGTGGTGGGCGATCGGAAGCCCGGCCGCCTCGATTTCGTCCCACACCGGCTTCATTGCGGTGCAGCCGTAGTCGATCACGTTGCCGTCGTCGTCCTTGCCGGGATTCAGCGGCAACAGGAAAGTCTTGAGCCCCAAGCGACTTCAGTTCAGCCAGTGTCTCTCTGGTGCCCACGGGATCCCACCAGTTGATCAATCCCGCTCCGTAGAAGTGGCCGTCCGACTGTTCCTGCAACTCCGCGATGTACTCGTTGTAGATGCGGAACGCCAGTTCCCGAAGTTTCTTGTCGGGGTAGTGGAAGAGCGCCAGGATTGCGTTGGGGAACGCGAGCTCCTTCTCGACGCCGTCCTCACGCAGTTCCTGAATTCGAGCCGCGATGTTGGTGCTTGCCGCACCGGGCAGGTCGTCGTACTGCATCAGCACAGCGCTGAAATCCCCCGGCAGGAACGACTGTCCCTTTCGTCCGAGCTGGTAGGCGCCGTCCTCGTACCAGATCCGCGGCGCCTTGTCTTTGAGCTCGTCGGGGAAGCGGTTGTAGAAGATGTCATCGGCCAGCGAGATGTGGTTGTCCGCCGAGAAAACGACGGTGCCCTCCGGCAGACCGGTACTGGAGCCGTCGGCGTGACCATGCCGATACTTCGGTGCGCCGAAGCCGCCGGGCGGGTAGAGCGAAACGGTGCTGGTGTGAGGCGACATCAGTGGCACTCCAATCGGATCCAGTTGTGATCGAGACTAGTGATCGCGGGTCGGCTGGCGAGGGTTTTCACCACGTCACCGGCAGTTCGTAGACGCCGTACGCCAGCCGGTCGTGCTTGAGCGGGACATCCTCGATCGGCACCGCGAGTTGCAGGCCGGGGACGCGGTGAAACAGCGTGTGGAACACGATCTGCAGCTCGGCGCGGGCGAGCTGTTGGCCGACGCACTGGTGCCGGCCGTAGCCGAACGCGACGTGCTGACCCGCGCCCGAGCGGTGCAGGTACAGCCGGTCGGGCTCGCTGAATTCCCTGGGATCCCAGTTGGCCGGGGCATTATCGATGATGATGCCCTCGCCGGCGCGAATGGTTTCACCGGCGATGTCGATGTCGTCGGCGGCGACGCGACGCTGACCGTTTTGGATGATGGACAGGTAACGCAGCAGTTCCTCGACCGCGTTGGCAACAACTTTCGCGTCGTCGGTGTCCCGTAGCACCGCCGCCTGATCGGGGTATTGCAGCAGGGCAAGCACACCCAGACCGATCATGTTGGCGGTGGTCTCGTGTCCGGCGATCAGCAGCCCGGTGCCGAGCTGCGCGGCTTCCTTGACGCTGAGCTCGCCCGCTTTGACCCGCTCGGCCAGATCGGACACCGCGTCCTCGGCCGGCGACTCCATCTTGGCCTCGACCAGCTGCGCAAGATACTTGTGCAGGCTCATCGCGCCCTTCATGGTGTCCTCGGCGGCGGCATACCGAGCAAGGCCGACATTGGCATGGTGCTGGAACATTTCGGCGTCTTCGTAGGGCACGCCCAGCAGCTGACTGATCACCAGCGAGGGCACCGGCAGCGCCAGCGCGCTGACGATCTCACCGGGCTTCGGACCGGCCAGCATCGCGTCGATGCAGTCGTCGGTGATCTGCTGGATCGCCGGCCGCAGACCTTCAACCCGCTTGAACGTGAACGGTTTTGACAGCATCCGCCGGAATCGGGTGTGCTCCTCGGCGTCCGAGGTGAACACCGATCTGGGCCGTTTGTGCACCGTGGACAGCATGCCTTCGTTCCAGTGCGGGAAGCCGGGTCGCCGGTCGTCGACACTGACCCGCGGATCGGAGAACAACGTGCGGGCCTCTTCGTAACCAGTGATCAGCCACGGTGTGCTGCCGTCCCAGATCTTCACCCTGGACAGCGGCCGCGCCTCGGCGAGCGCCAGCACTTCCGGCGGTGGGGCGAACGGGCAGCAGCTGGAGCGTGCCATCGGATAGTCAGGGACGTCGGATATGGCCTCAGCGGTGCCAGTGAGTGTGTCGGACACGTCTCACTCCTCGATGTGGATGGCTAGTGCGGGGCAGCCGGCCTCGGCCTTGCGGGCGTTCTTGGTCTGCTCGGTGGGCGGGTTCTCGTTGAGCACGAGGACGACTCCGTCGTCGTCGCGCTGATCGAAGATTTCCGGCGCATGCATCACGCAGTTCCCTGATGATGCGCATTTGTCTTGCTCCACAACAACTTTCATATTCAACTTCTCACTCGTGCGGCGTGACGGGCGCCAGCCACAGTCCCACCACCGCGTCGATGAGACGCGTACCCGCGGTCTCCCAGGACGTCCACGGCGCGGATGCGCCGGCGGCCAGGGCCCGTTCGCGGTCGGCGCAGGTGTGAATCAGCAGATTGCGCGCCATCAGGTTGCGTTCCACCCGAACGTCGGTCGGGAGTTCGGGCAGACACCGGTTGATCCCGTCGATCACCTGCACCAGTGATTCAGATGTGAGGGCGTCTTTGACGACGACGTTGTAGTACGCCGGATCGGTCATCACCTGTGCGGCGAAGCGGGCATACCAGCTCGGATTGCCCAAGGCCGCCAGATGATCGGTCAACGGGCGCACCAGGCAGGCGACCCAGCTCCGGGTGTCCTCGGAATGCAGAGTCTGGGCAACCATGTCTTCGCGCAACCGCTCGATCGGTTCCCGGTGTCGCCGCTCGATGGCCCGCACGAGGTCCGTCTTGGTGCCGAAGTGGTAGCCCACCGCGGCGTTGTTGCCTTGCCCGGCGGCCTCGCTGACCTGTCGATTGGAGACGGCGAACACCCCGTGTTCGGCGAACAACCGCTCGGCGGCGGTCAGGATCGCCTCCTGTGTGGTGCTGGCCCGATCGCTGCGCGCGGCCCTCGCGGTGGTCACTCGACCAGTCAACGCGCCGCGCACGATTAAGTCAAGCGATTGATTTAATCCGGCTGGGCGCGACGACGCCGCACGACCTTCCCGGCAACTGTGCCGCCGTCCACCGGCAGCACGGTTCCGGTCACGTAGCGGGACCGCTCGCCGGCCAGATACAGCGTGGCCTCGGCGATGTCGTCGGTGGTGCCTTCGCGCTCGAGTGGCCGATCAGCCCGCATCTGCTCGCGGATCGCATGCTCGAAGCGCGCCAGCTCGTCGGGCGACTTGTCCGCAGTGCTGGTCTGCAGCAGCGGTGTCGGGATATTGCCCGGAGCGATAGCGTTGACCCGAATTTCGTAGTGCGCCAATTCGATTGCCGACGACTTGGTGAACATGATGACCGCGGCCTTGGACGCGCGGTACGTCATCACCCCGCCGCCCGCCTGGATACCTCCGATCGAGGACATGTTGATGATCGACCCGCCGCCGCTGCGGGCCATCTCGCGGGCTGCGTCGCGGGTGCCGGCCATCACGCCCAAGACGTTGACCGACATGACGCGCTGGAAATCAGCGAGGTCGTCGTCGAGGAAGCTGCGATGCATCGTGCTGGGGACGCCGGCGTTGTTCACCATCACATCCAGGCCGCCGAAGGTCTCGACAGCGCGTGCCACCAGGGCGGCTATCTGTGCGGGGTCGGAGACATCGGCCGACTGAAAGATCACGTCGCCGCCCAGCTTTGCGGCGAGATCAGCACCGCGGCCGCGATCGACGTCGGCGATCGCCACCCGCGCACCCTCCGCCACGAACTTCTCGACGATCGACGCACCGATGCCTGAGGCACCGCCGGTGACGATCGCAACCTTGCCGAGCAGTTCGTTGACCATGACGACGAGTTAATCGGCGTGGCGTCTCTTAAGTCAAGCGATTGATTTAGCGCATCCATAGCTGGGGGCTAACCGCCGATGCTACGTTCGGCTTGGTGAGCTGGTTTGTTTACTTCGAGTCCTCACGGCGTTGGCCGACAACAGCCACGCTTCCGTATGTCGGGACCGTGTTGTTGCCCCTCCTGGCACAGCGACGCGATGAAAGTTGCCATTAGCCCGACCGTTCAAAGGAACTGATGTGAAATTCAACCGATGTGGCGCCGCGATGGGTGTTTTGGCTACCGGCGCCCTTCTGCTGTCCGCGTGTGGAAACAACAACACCTCCAATGAAGGCGCTGCGAGCTCCGGGCCATCATCGGCGAACGTGCACTGCGGCGGTAAGCAGACCCTGAAAGCCAGTGGATCGACCGCCCAGGCCAATGCAATGGCGCGCTTCGTCAATGCCTTCGAGCAGGCGTGCTCGGGTCAGACGTTGAACTACACCGCCAACGGCTCGGGCGCTGGAATCAACGAATTCATCGGCAATCAAACCGATTTCGGCGGTTCGGATGTAGCGCTGAGCGACGACGAGCACGGCAAAGCGCAGCAGCGCTGCGGGTCACCGGCCTGGGATCTGCCGGTGGTGTTCGGCCCGATCGCAGTGACCTACAACGTCAACGGCGTGAGCACGTTGAACCTGGACGGGCCTACCACGGCGAAGATCTTCAACGGGACCATTAAGAACTGGAACGACCCGGCCATCGCGGTGCTCAACGCCGGCACGCCGCTGCCGGATCTGCCGATCCATGTTGTGTTCCGCAGTGACCAGTCCGGAACCACGGACAACTTCCAGAAGTACCTCGACGGCGCAGCCGACGGTGCCTGGGGCAAGGGCAGCGGCAAGTCGTTCAACGGCGGTGTCGGCGAAGGCGCGAAGGGCAACGACGGAACGTCGGCCGCCATCAAGAACACCCCGGGCTCGATCACCTACAACGAATGGTCTTTCGCGCAGGCGCAAAAACTGAACATGGCGAAAATCGTCACCTCCGCCGGCCCGGAGCCGGTGGCGATCAGCGGCGACTCGGTCGGCAAGACCATCGCCGGCGCCAAGATCAAGGGGCAGGGCAACGACCTGATCCTCGACACGCTGTCGTTCTATAAGCCCACTCAGCCAGGCGCCTACCCGATCGTGCTGGCCACCTACGAGATCGTCTGCTCGAAGTATTCGGACAGCCAGATCGGCACGGCGGTCAAGGCGTTCCTGCAGGCCACTATCGGGCCCGGCCAGAACGGCCTGGCGGACAACGGATATATCCCGATTCCGGGCACCTTCAAGACGAGGTTGTCAACCGCGGTCGACGCTATCGCTTGATCAACGTCCATCATGCCGACCGCGACAGCGCCCGCCCTGCGGGCCGACGACGCAACTGAGGCACGGGTCGGCGACCGACTGTTCAAATCGGTCGCTGCCCTTGCTGCCTCGACGATCACCATCGTGATCGGCCTGATCGCCATATTCCTTCTGATCCACGCCATCCCGGCGCTGCGCGCCAACCATGCCAACTTCTTCACCAGCGCACAGTTCAAGACCACCGACAGCAACAAGCTGGCGTTCGGCATTCGTGACCTTTTCATGGTGACGGGGCTCAGCTCGCTGTGGGCGATGGCGCTCGCGGTGCCGATCGCGATCGGGATCGCGGTGTTCCTGACCCAGTACGCGCCGGCGCGGTTGTCCCGTCTTTTCGGCGCCATCGTCGATCTGCTCGCCGCGGTGCCTTCGATCGTGTTCGGGCTCTGGGGGATCTTCGTGCTGGCACCGCAACTCGCACCGATCGAATCCGTACTGAACCACAAGCTGGGCGCGATCTTCTTGTTCAGCGCCGGCGACGTATCGCTGGCCGGCGGCGGCAACATCTTCACCGCAGGTGTCGTGCTCGCGGTGATGGTGCTGCCCATCATCACCTCGGTGTCGCGGGAAGTGTTCCGGCAGACCCCGGCCAGTCATACCGAAGCCGCGCAGGCACTCGGTGCGACGAAATGGGAGGTAGTGCGGATGACCGTGCTGCCGTACGGCCGCAGCGGTGCCGTCGCCGCATCGATGCTCGGTCTGGGCCGCGCGCTGGGTGAGACGGTGGCCGTCCTGATCATTCTGCGTGCATCGGCCTCAGCCGGTCACTGGTCACTGTTCGACGGCGGCTACACTTTCGCATCGAAAATCGCTTCGGCGGCAAGCGAATTCAGTGAGCCACTACCCACCGGGGCTTATATTTCAGCCGGCTTCGTCCTGTTCGTCTTGACTTTCATCGTCAATGCCGCCGCTCGCGCGATCGTCGGCCGGGCGGTCAAGGCATGACCCGCGCCGACACCCTCGAGTCGCCCGTCAAGGCCGCGGCGATTCAGCCGATCAGTACCCGGCGACGAATCAAGAACGCCGTCGCGGCAACATTTTTCGTCCTCTCCTTCGGCGTGGCACTGGTACCGCTGGTCTGGCTGTTGTGGATCGTCATCCAGCGCGGCTCCTATGCCATTCTGCAGCCCGACTGGTGGAGCCACTCGCTACGCGGGGTGTTGCCAGAGCACTTCGCCGGCGGCGTTTATCACGCTCTCTACGGCACCCTGGTGCAGGCCGCTGTGGCCGCTGTCATCGCCGTCCCACTGGGATTCATGACCGCGGTGTATTTGGCCGAGTATCGGTCCACTCGCCTGGCGCGATTTACCACATTCATGGTCGACGTATTGGCAGGGTTGCCGTCAATCGTGGCCGCGCTGTTCGTTTTCAGCCTCTGGATCGCCACCGTGGGGTTTCAGCAGAGTGCGTTTGCGGTGTCGCTGGCGCTGGTCTTGCTGATGTTGCCCGTCGTGGTGCGATCCACCGAAGAAATGCTCAGGCTGGTACCCCAAGACCTGCGAGAAGCTAGCTACGCCCTGGGTATTCCCCAGTGGAAGACCATCATGCGAATCGTCGTTCCGGTCGCCATGCCCGGCATCATCACCGGCGTGCTGTTGGCACTTGCCCGGGTTATGGGCGAAACCGCGCCGGTGCTTGTGCTGGTCGGCTACAGCCGCTCGATCAACCTCGACATATTCCACGGCAACATGGCCTCACTGCCGTTGTTGATCTACTCCGAACTCAACAATCCCGAACATGCCGGCTTCCTTCGGGTTTGGGGCGCCGCCTTGACACTGATCATCGTCGTCGCGGTGGTGTATCTGGTAGCCGCCATGGCTAGCCGGCTGATCACACTTCGACGCCGCTGAGTCGAAACGGATCTATCCCGAACATCCGGCAACGCGCAGCTTGACCACTGTGTCATTGCCGCGGTCAGCGACATACACATTGTCGTCTTTGTCCAGCGCCAGCTGCAGCGGCGTGTTGAGACCGTTGAGCGGCAACGGGGTTGGAGTGGTCGAGCCGGGCGGTAGCTTCAGTATTTGGTTGTTGTCGTGCTCACTGACGTAGACGTTGTCCGCGCCGTCCACGACGACGCCCCAGGGCACACTGAGACCAGTGAACGGCAGCACTACCTGGTCGTTCGACCCGACCGCCAGCTTCACCACCCTGTTGTTGTCGGTGTCGGTGACATACACGTTGCCGGCACCGTCCACCGCGACGCCATCGGGGTTGTTGAGACCGGTGAAAGGCAGCTCGATCGGGTTGTTCGTGCCGGCCGGCAATTTCACCACCCGGTCGTTGCCCCGGTCGGCGACATAGACGTTGTTAGCGCTGTCGACCGCAATACCTTCGGGGTAGTGGAGGCCGGTGAACGGCAGCTGAACCTGATTGTTCGATCCCGCCGCCATCATCACAACCCGGTGGTTGAAGTCGGTGACATACACCGCACCCGCCGAGTCCACCGCCACCCCTTGCGGCTGATACAGGCCGGTGAACGGCAGCACCGCCGGGGTGTTCGACCCGGGCGCCAGCTTCACCACTCGGCCGTACATGCCCTGGTTGGTCACGTACACCGCGCCCGCGGAATCCACCGCGACCCCGCCGGGCGATAGGCGGAAGTTGAGCCCGTCAAACGGCAGCGCGTTTTGCCCGCACGATTCGGCCGCCCGTCCACCGTGATGCGGCCTCTCCACATATCCGAAAATCGCGATGAGCAGCACTGCGACCGCACCGATGATCAGCCACCACTTGCGCCGGTCGCGATGCTGCGTCGAACTGGCACTGAAGTCAGGCTGAGCACCGGACGGGTGCCCGGTAGACGGAACGCCAACGGGATACCGCAGGCCGCCGGCCCGGGCGGCGGCCCAGACCAACCGCGAGCACCGGCGCCGGCCGCTGCCGGGCGAGCCATGGTGTGAGCATTGGCAGCGACCTCGCCGTGGTGCAGGATGCTCGCAGCCTGGTGCTGCTCAGGCTGGTCAGCGCGTTCAACGCCGCGTTGGCCAGCTCACCGGCGCTGCGGTACCGGTCCTCCGGATTCTTGGCCATCCCTCTGGCAATAACCTGATCGAGCGCCGCCGGAACCGCCCCCGGCCGCAACTGGCTGGGCCGCGGGGCGGGCTCCATCAGGTGCGCGGCGACCAGCCGCTCGATGCTGTCGCCCCGGAACGGCGGTGCCCCGATCAAACACTCACCCAAAACGCAGGCGAGCGAATAGATGTCGGCGCGATAGGTGACTTCAGCATCGCTGAACCGCTCGGGAGCCATGTACCTGTACGTGCCCATCGCCATGCCGGCTTGGGTCAACCCGGCATCGGAATCGGCGCGGGCAATACCGAAGTCCAGCAGATACGCGAAGTCGTCGCCGGTGATCAGGATGTTCTCCGGCTTCACGTCGCGGTGCGTCACTCCACCCGCATGCGCGGCGTCCAGCGCGGCGGCGATCTGACGGACGATGGCCACCGCCCGTGGCGGGCTCATTGGTCCACTCCGCTTCAGCAGCTGGCCAAGCTGGCGCCGTCGATCAGGCGCATGTCCAGATACAGCTGCCCGTTGATCTCGCCGTAGTCGTGGATCGGCACGACGTGCGGCTCGGTCAGACGCCCCGCGGCGGCGGCCTCGCGTTGCATCCGGGCACGAAACGTCGGGTCGTCCGAAAATTCCGGCGAGATCAGCTTGAGCGCCACCACCCGACCTTTGCGGGTGTCCTCGGCTTCGTAGACCTCGCCCATTCCGCCACGTCCCAGCAGTCGCATTAGGCGGATAGGGTCCGAACCACGATCCCACCCGTGCACCTGGTTGCTGCTGTTCACCGTCGACGCTCCTTCCCTATCACGAGATATCGTTCACGGCCGCGGACAGTTTCGATTGAAACGACGTCGGCATGGGGATATAGCCATATTGGTCCAACCCGGCTTGGCCGGCGCCAATCGTGGCTTGCATAAACGCTTTTACCGCCGCACCGGTAGCGGAATCCGGGTACTTCGAGCAGACGATCTCGTAGGTTGCGAGCACGATCGGATAAGCGCCGGCCTGAGAAGGCTTGTAAAACGACGACGTGTCGACTACCAGATCGTTGCCCTCTCCGGCGAACTTCGCCCCGGCGATGGTCTTGCCGACCGATTCCTTAGTGATCGTCACGGGATCCGGGCCGGCCGACGTCACGATCTGGGCCATCGTCAGCTGGTGACCCACCGCAAACGACCATTCGTTGTAGGCGATCGCCCCTTCGGTGCCCTCAGAGCCGCCGAGACTCCTTTATTCCCGCTCGGCGCCCTGGCCGACGCCGCCGTTGAACGTCTCGTCGGTTCCTTTACCCCACGCGCCGTTGGACGCGGCATCGAGATACTTCTGGAAGTTGTCGGTGGTACCGGATTTGTCGTCACGGAACACCACCTTGATCGGCGTGACGGCAGTTTGACGTCGGTGTTCAGCGCCTTGATGGCCGGATCATTCCAGGTTGTGATGGTGCCGTTGAAAATCTTGGCGGTGGTGGGCCCATCGAGATTCAAGGCGATCACGCCATCGAGGTTGTAGGTGACCGCGATCGGGCCGAACACCGTCGGCAGGTCCCAGGCGGGTGACCCGCACCGCGCGGTTGCGCCTGGTCCGGTTGTCCCGTCGCCGGATCCAGCGGCTTGTCGGAGCCGGCCAGATCGGTTTCGTTGGCGATGAACTGCTGCACTCCCTTGCCCGAGCCATTGCGGCGTAGTCCAGGGTAGAGCCGGGGCAGGCGCTGATGTACGCGTAAACGAATTGCTCGACCGCGTTCTCCTGCGCAGTGGACCCGCTGGCATGAAGCTTCTTCTTGCCCCCGCAATCCACTTTTGCGCTCGACCCGGACGTTGACGAGCTCGAACTACCGCCGCATGACGCCGATAGCACTACGCCAGCCACCAATAGGCTCAGTGCCGCACACGATCGTTTCAACTTCACGGAACTCCTCTGACGAATCAGGGTGACAAACACGCTCACTCCGCCGCCGAATCAAGCGAGGCCGCGAAACCGTCTTTCGTCGCGGGCATTCGCTGCTCGCCGACACTCGGTCAATAGAACATCCAGCTTACCGTGAACACGCGGCCCCCCCACGATGAACACAGGATGAACGGTTGCCGTGTCATCGCCATTCGCCCCACGGAACGTTGGAGGTCACGGCTTCGACAGCTTCACCACGTCGTCATTGCCGCGGTCGGCGACGTAGACATCGCCCTGTTTGTCCACCGTCACGTCCAATGGTGTGTTGAGACCCTCGAACGGCAAATCGGTCGAGGTGCCCGCGCCGGCCGCCAGCTCCGCGACCTTGTTTTTGTCGTGTTCCGTGACGTAGACGTCGCCCTTGCTGTCCACCGCAACGCCCCAGGGCACGCTAAGCCCGGTGAACGGCAGCACGCTCTGCGTGTTCGAACCGGTCGCCAGCTTCAGCACCCGGTTATTGTCAGTGTCAGTTACATAGACGTTGCCGTCCGGATCGACGTCCACCCCGTCGGGGTGCTTGAGGCCCTCGAACGGCACATCGGTCTGGTCATTCGACCCAGCCGTCAACTTCACCACCCGGTTGTTGCCGCGGTCGGCGACATACACATTGCCGGCGGTGTCTACCGCTACCCCCTCTGGGTAATTGAGGCCGTTGAACGGCAGGTCGGTCTGGTCATTCGACCCGGCCGTCAATTTCGCGACGCGATTGTTGAAGTCGCTGACGTAGATGCTCCCCGCACCGTCGACCGCCAATCCCTGCGGCTGGTACAGACCGTTGAACGGCAGTTGGACCGGCTTGGTCGAGCCGGACGCCAACTTGAGCACCCGGCCGTACATGCCCTGGCTGGCGGCATAGACGTTGCCGTCGCCGTCCACCGCCACGGCCCCGGGGGAGAGCCGGTAATCGAGGCCGGTGAACGGCAGGACGGATTGTCCGGATGCCGAGGTCGGTGCCCCCGATGGCGGAGCCACCAAGAATATGACCGCGGCGGCGACGACAAGGACGCCGAGTGTTGCCGCGCCAAAGAGGAGCCACCGCTTGTTCTTGTCGCCGAGGGTCGCTCGCGCCGCGGATGGTGCGCTGAAGTCGGGTGGCCGCGCGATGGCCGGCGGCGGCCCGGGTTGGGGGCGCGCGGGCGTCGCGGGCGCGCGTCGGATGACGCCGGATGGCTGGGGGCGAGCCATCGTGTGCGCGCCGTCCTGCCACGCCGGGGATGGGGCTGCGCCGCGATCGCCGCGTCGCAGAATCCTGGTTTCCTGATGCTGCTCCGGCTCCGTCAGTGCGTCGTGGGCGGCCAACGCCAGATCACCGGCGCTGTTATAGCGGTCGCCGGGGTTTTTGGCCATCGCGCGGGCGATCACGAGGTCCAGGGACGGAGGAACCCTGCCGGGCCGCAGCTGGCTCGGCCTGGGGGGTGGCTCCGTCAGATGCGCGGCGATCACCCGCTCGATGGTCCCGCCCCCATACGGTGGCGAGCCGGTCAAGCACTCCACCAAGACGCAACCCAGCGAATAGATATCGGCGCGGTAGGTAACGCCGTCGCTGCTGAACCGCTCCGGGGCCATGTAGTTGTAGGTGCCCATCGCGGTTCCAGTCTGGGTCAGACCTGGATCGCTGACAGCGTGGGCGATGCCGAAGTCGACCAGGTATGCGAAATCGTCATTGGTGACCAGAATGTTTTCCGGCTTGACATCGCGATGCGTCACACCGCTGGAATGCGCGGCATCCAGCGCTGCCGCGATCTGGCGCACGATGGCCACCGCTCGCGGCGGGCTCAACGCCCCGGAACGTTGCAACACCGTGGACAAGCCGGTGCCGTCGATCAGGCGCATCTCCAGGTAGAGCTTCCCCGCGATCTCGCCGTAGTCATGGATCGGCACCACGTGCGGCTCGGTCAACCTCCCCGCGGCACCGGCCTCGCGCTGCATCCGAGCACGAAACTCTGAGTTGCCGGAGAACTCCTGCGAGATCAGCTTCAGTGCCACCACTCGGCCTTTACGGGTGTCCTCGGCCTCATAGACCTCGCCCATCCCGCCGCGGCCCAACAGCCGCAACAGATGATAGGGCCCGAACTGCGACCCTTCCCGCGAACCTGAACCGGCATCGCTCACCCTCGACACTCCCTTCACCTGGTTATCAGATTAACCAGCCGTAAACGGAAGTCGTCAGCGGAATGAACCCCAGAGTCCTAGGAAGTAGCCGCCGTTAGCCCAAAAACTCCAGCAGCAGCTGGTTGACGAGTGTCGGCTGCTCGAGCTGAGGGCAATGACCCGCGCCCTCGATGACGGCCGATCGCCCGTCCGGAAGCTGATCGGCGATCTCTTTCGCCCACCCGGGTGGCAGGAGTTTGTCGCAGGCACCTTCGACCACCAGCGCCGGGACCCCGACGCGTTCGTAGGCTCGTTTGCTCGACGGTGCCGGCGGCGGTGGTGCCCCCGGCCGGCGGAAGCGAGCGGCGGCGAGCGCCTCCCAGGCGCCCGGAGCGATGCTGGATTCGTGCCGGCGCGAGACGTAGGCCTCGTCGGCCGGATACTTCGGGTCGTGGAACAGCGCCTGCACGATCTGCCGCATGGCCGCCGGCGTGGCGTCGTAGTCGTAGAGCGCTTCCATGTGCTGGTTGCGCTGGATCTCTCCGCCGCCGCAGATGGCCACCAGGCTGCGCATCGGCAGCACCGGCGACTCCGAGGTCGCGTCGACGAGCAGGTTGATGGCGCCCATCGAGTTGCCGATGAAGTGTGCCGAGTCGACGCCGAGTTCGTCGCAGAACCGGGCGACGTGCCGGATCCGCATCCCCCGGCCGTCGTTGAAGTCGACGACTTTCGCCGAGCCACCGAATCCCAGCATGTCGGGTGCCAAGACGCGATACCGTGCCGCTAGCGCAGGTATCGTTGCTTCCCAGGCGATTTCGGCGCTGACCCCGAACTCGCCGCCGTGCAGCAAAACCACCGGGTCGCCGCGGCCGGCCTCCAGATAGTGCGTCACCATCCCGTCGACCATCGCTGTTCTGCTGTGAATCTGCATCACAGACTCCTATTTGATCGCGATGGGATTCACCGGAGAACCCACCGCGCCAATGAATCTCAGCGGCGGCGCAATGAGCTGGAACTCGTACACTCCGTCGGCGGCGCAGTCGGCTGCCAGTGCGTTGAGATCCCAGTACTCGCCCAGCATCAGCCCCATATCCCGCAGACACAGCATGTGCATCGGCAGGAATGTTCCCTTGACGCCCGATATCGGGTCTTCGACCATGAGGTTGTCGGCGGCCACCGCGGCAATGTCGTGATCGTGCAGCCAGGACGCGCACTGCCAGTCCAAGCCTGAACCAGGTTCGCCGCCGTTGCCGGTCTCCAGAAACCTTGCCCACCAACCGGTTCTGACCAATACGATATCCCCGCGACCGACCGTGACGCCCTGCGCCCGCGCCACGTCGTCCAACTCGGCCGGCGTGATCGGATTGCCCAGCTCGAGGAATGTCTGCACCCCGCGATGGCGAACCACATCGAGCAGGACGCCGCGGGAGGTGATGCCCTTGCCGTCGACCTTGTCGATGCCGCAGTACAGGGCGCCGAGGCTGGTGACCGAGTCGGCCGGGTAACCGTTGTAGAGCTTTTCTTCGTAGTAGACGTGCGCGAGGGCATCCCACTGGGTCGCGCACTGCAGCGGCATGACAACCATGTCGTCGTTGAAGCGAAAGAGCTCATCTTTGAAGTACGTGCCCAGTTCCTTGGCGCGGGGGTTGGCGTCCCAGTCCGCGCCGAAGCGAGGCAGCGAGTGCGCATCGCCGCCGTCCACCGTCATCACGTGGATCGGGTTGTGCCGGAACTTGAACGAGCCCTGGGGGCCCGAGGATCCGAAGTCGACGCCGAGCGGAAACACCTTGCCGTGCTTGACCAGACTGGCCGCTTGAGCGACCTTGTCCGCGGTAATGAAATTCAGTGTTCCCAGTTCGTCAGCGTCTCCCCAGCGACCCCAGTTGGACACCTCGCCGGCGACGCGGCGAAAGTCGGTCAGGCTGGCCACTATGCGTGCCCTTCATCGAGGTCGCCGGCCACCGCGGCACCGATGTTTCCGCCGTCGACCCACAGCACTTGCCCCGAAATATAGCTGGCTGCTCGACTATTCAGGAAAACCAGTGCCGCGGCCTGTTCTGCGGGATCAGACACCCGGCCCAGCGGTTTGGGGATGTCGTCGAGGAAGTCCAGGCCGTACGCCCCCCGCAGTTGATCCAGAATCGGGGTCTCGGTGACCCCCGGACCGGTGCAGTTGATTCGGATACCCTGGCGGCCAAGTGCGGTGGTCTTGCTCATGGAGTAAAGGATGACCGCTTCCTTGGACAACCGGTAGCCCCCGTCGGCAAGCGCGTCGGGATTGCGATTGCACCAGTCGATGCCGTCGGCCATCGTCGCAGTGCGCAGCAGGCCGGCGGTGATGCGCTGATTCTCCCGATATGCCTTGGCTGCCAGCGACGAGACGCTCACGACCGACGATCCGGCAGGCATCTTGTGCACCAGCGACTCGGTGAGATGCCGCAAGCCGAGGAAGTTGATTGTGACGACCAGCAACGGGTCGCCGATGCCGGACGAGACACCGGCGACGTTGAACAGCGCGTCGATCTGGTCGCCCACCGAGGCGACGCCGCGATCGATCGACTCCGGCTCGGTCAGGTCGACGAAGTAGAACTCGGCGATCTCACTGCTGGGCGGCTGCTTGTCCAAGCCCACGACGTGGGCGCCCAGCTCGGTGAGCTGGCGGGCGACCTGCGCCCCGATGCCCGACGCGCAGCCGGTGACCACCGCGCGCCGTCCGTCGTAGCGCCACAACTCGTCGATGAGTCCCAACGACTACTGCTTCGACTCGTCTTTGAGGCGCTGAGCGGCTTGCACACGGCCCTCGTTGATTTCAGCCATCGCCTCGGGGATCTCACTCGCGGTGAACTTTCCGCCGCGGCCGGTGGGCAGGCCGCCGAAGGAGTAGTTCTCATCGAATTTCGGAGCGCTGGGCTCGGGACGGCGCGCCTCGATCTTTTCGACGACCGGCTGTAGTCGCTTGACCTTCTCGGCCACCGCTTTCTGGTCGCGCTCGATGAATTCCGGTAGCACCTCTTTGCCCATCAGCTCGATGGACTCCATGGTGCCTTCGTGGCTGCGCGGATTGAGCAGCAGGATGATCTCGTCGACGCCGCTGTCTTCGTATCCGCGGAGGAACTCGCGAACGGTGGCCGGCGAGCCGATCGCTCCGCGGCCCGGGCCGTAGGCCAGCGTCGGATCCTTCTCACACTCTTCGAGATAACGCTTCCAGACTCCGGTGCGGCCGGGCGTGTGCACACCGGTCATGTAATAGTGCATGATCCCGAACGAGAAGAATCCGCCTCCCATCCCCAGGCGCTGCACGGCCTGCTCCTCGGTCTTGGCCACCATCATCGACAGGTCGCCGCCGATGGCGAGGATGTTCGGGTTGATGGCGGGAGTGACGGGCACACCGCTTTCTTCGAGCTCCTTGTAGTAGCCGTTGACCCGCTCGGTCAGCGGACCCGGGCCGGTGTAGGCGAAACTCAGTGCCCCGAGGCACTTTTGGGCGGCCATCTGCACAGACGCCGGCCGGGTGCAGGCGACCCACACCGGCGGATGCGGTTTCTGCAGCGGCTTGGGGACGACGTTGCGGGCCGGCATCTGGATGTGATCGCCGGTGAAGCCGGTGAAGGGCTCTTCGGTCATGCAGCGGATCGAGACCTCGAGCGCCTCTTCCCACTGGGCGCGCTTGTCCGCGGGGTCGATGTTGAAACCGCCCAGCTCACCGATCGAGGACGATTCCCCGGTGCCGAATTCGACACGGCCATCAGAGATCAGGTCCAGGGTGGCGATTCGTTCGGCCACCCGGGCCGGATGATTGACCGCCGGCGGCAGGTGCATGATGCCGAAGCCCAGCCGGATGTCCTTGGTCCGCTGGCTCGCTGCGGCCAGGAACATCTCCGGTGCGGTGGAATGACAGTACTCCTCGAGGAAGTGGTGCTCGGTCAGCCAGACGGTGGAGAAGCCGGCTTTGTCAGCCGACTCCACCTCGTCGAGGCAGTCCTTGAGCAGGATGTGCTCGTCGTCGTCCGACCATGGTCGGGGCAAGGCGAATTCGTAAAACAGTGAGATCTTCAACTGATGCCTCCTGGAACAATTGGCGGAGTGGAGTGTTGGCTGACAAGGTGTTTGGCCGCGACGTAGCCGAAGGTCATGGCGGGACCGATGGTGGCGCCGGCGCCGGCATAGCTGCGCCCCATGACCGCTGCCGAGGCGTTACCGACGGCATAGAGACCGCGGACCACCGTGTCATCGGCGCGCAGTACTCGCGCGAACTCGTCGGTGCGCAGGCCGCCCGAGGTACCCAGGTCGCCCAGAACTATCCGGAATGCGTAGTAGGGCGGCTTGCCCAGCGGATGCAGATTGGGGTTCGGCAGGGTTGGGTCGCCGTAATAGTTGTCGTAAACGCTGTCACCTCTGTTGAAATCGTCATCGTGACCCTTGTGCGCAAGTTCGTTGAAACGTGTCGCGGTGCTGCGTAATTGCTCGGCGGGAACGCCGATCTTGGCGGCGAGTTCGTCCCAGGTCTCGGCCGCCTTGACAACGCCGGATTCCAGCCAGGCTTTGGGAATCTTTCGACCGGTGGGGACCGGCGCGAACGGGATTTTGGGTATCGGCAGATGGCCCGCGACCACGTATCGCAGGAACGAGCGGCGGTCGGTGATGAGCCAGCACGGTATGTGGGTGATGCCCGATTTCTGACCGTCGATCATCGCGTGGCCGAAGTCCATGTAGGGGGCGGCTTCGTTGATGAATCGCTTGCCGGCGCCGTTGACAATGAACTGGGACGGCATCATCCGCTCGTTGAGCATGAATTGCATTCGGCCGTCCGGCCATTGGATTGCGGGAAACCACCACGCCTCGTCGAGCATGTCGGCGGCGGCGCCGACCTGTTGGCCGGCGCGGATCCCGTCGCCGGTGGCAGCCGGATTGCCGAAGCTCCAGTCCTGATCGACGGTCGGCTGGTGTTCTTTGCGCCAGGCCATGTCGTGGTCGAAGCCGCCGGTCGCGATGATCACGCCGCGGCTGACGCCGATCCGCTGCGGCGCGCCGTCTTTCATGATGACGGCGCCGATCACGGATCCGTCGTCATTGGTGATCAGCTGTGTCATCGGTGCGTTCAGCCACAACGGGATGCCGCGGTCTTTCATCGCCAGCCGCAGCCGCGCGGTCAACGACTGACCGATAGCCGCCATCCGGTCGCCGAAGACACGGGCCCGGATCATCCGCCATACCAATTTGAGCAGCACGGCTTTACCTGCCCAGGATTGGCGCACTTGATAGAACGAACGAAGATCTTTGGGGCCCAGCCAGATTCCACGCGGCGCCAAGGCCAGCGGCGTCAGTAAGTTCTGCTCGTCAGCGCCCAGTGTGCGCAGATCGATCGGCGGCACATTGATGGTGCTGCCGAGTTCGGAGCCACCGGGAAGTTCCGGGTAGTAGTCGGCGTACCCGGGCTTCCAGACGAATTCCAGCCATGGGCTTAGCTTTTCCAGGAAGTCCATCATGTCCGGCGCCGAGTCGACGTACTGCCGTATCCGCGCGTCGCTGACCAAGCCGTCGGTGATCTGCCGCAGGTAATCGACCACTTCGTCCGGCTTAGGCGAATAGCCGGCCCGACGTTGCGCCGGCGCTCCCGGGACCCAGATGCCGCCACCGGACAGTGCGGTGGAACCGCCGAATTGGGGCGACTTTTCGACGACCAGTGTGTCGAGCCCGAACGCTTGCGCGGTCAGCGCCGCCGTCATGCCGCCGCCGCCAGAGCCGACGACCAGGACATCCACCACGTCGTCGAATGCTTCTGCCGTAGGGCGCGCCGCCGCTGTGTCATGCCGTCGTCACCGCCGTTCGGACCGCGAATCCGGCGATCAGCTCCGGGACCGGCCGGTAGTAGCGCAGGTCGGTCTGATAGGGACCTGACGCCGCCAGCGCCGCGAAAGCTGCTACCCAAGTGCGGATTTCGTGCGCCGAGTTTCCGCCCTTCTCAGCGACGAACGCATTCGACCAGCTGTCCAGAGCGTCGAGATGCCCACCGTCGACGATCTCGAGGAATTTCTGGTCGAACTCGGGGTTGAGCGCCCGAAGGTCACTCCGGCCCCCGGCGAAGTTCTTGGCTGCTTCCATCACCGCCGTCTGCCGCGCTGAGCGCTGCTCGGGAGTCATCGCCCGGCCGTGCACGATCCGCTCAACGATCTGCGGTGTCGCGGTCGCCAGCGTCGGAACCGGCGGGTCATGCGACAGCCCACCGGATCCCACCACCAGCACCCGCTTTTCCAGGGTGGCCAGATAGCCGCCGACCGCAGTGCCCAGTGCGCGGCAGCGATGTAGCGGACCCAGCGGGGTGGCGACCGAGTTGATGAAGATCGGTATCACCGGCCGCGCCGCCGCGTTGCCGAACAGCTTCTCCAGCGGTTGCACGGTGCCGTGGTCGACATCCATGTCCGCCGAGACGGCGACGTCGACGCCGGCCGACAGCACCGCTTCCGCGCAGGCAAGCGCGGTGTCTGCGGAAACATCAAGCGGGCCTTGGTGAGTGCCGTAGTCGCCGACCCCCTGCGCGTTGGTGCCGATGCAGAACGGCGGCATCGTCCGGTAGAAGAAGCCGTTGTAGTGGTCGGGGGCAAAGATGACGACGATGTCCGGGTCGAAGTCCGCGACGAATTCCCGCGCCTGCTCGAGTGCGTCGTTAATGTCGTCAAGGAGGTCCTGCGGCGGTCCGGGCAGATTGAGCAGTGGGCTGTGGGACATACAGCACAGGGCTATGGGCACTTGTTAAAATCACCGCCTCCCGGTGTCAAGGTGAGGACCTCGAAAAGCGAAGCACTCAACTCGCGGGCGAGCTGGGCGATGCACGCACCAGCAATGCAGCGATCGGGGCGCAGGAACAACACGGATTCGTGGTGGGCGTCGAACCAGCTTTTCAGCTGGCCGGTCCGGTCACCGACCACGACCACGTCGGGATCGTCGTCGCCGTCCCAGTGCAGCTGGGTCAGTGGCCGGGCCGCGACGAATGTGGCCCCCAGCGCATGCCAATCCGCAAATGCCTTGGCGCCGAGAATCTCCCGCGGATTGTTGTTCCAGCACATGACGGCGAACCCGCCGCCGAGTACGTCGTCGAGCAAGAGGTTCGCCTTTTCGCGGGTATCGACCCGCGGTTGCACGAACAACGTCCCGACCGGCGAATCGGCCCGCCGCGGATCAGCGTGCACAACAGCGCCTTGCTCGTATCGCGGCATCGGCTTGAACCGCATCTCGAGCACGTATCGCTTGAGTGAAGGCACAATTGACGCCGACCGAACCAACAGATCGCGGGCCGCAGCCACACGGCGGTTGGTCGGCGAGATGACGCGGCCCACCATGGTCGACAGGTCGATCATCGCGCGGGCGTGCTTGCGTCGCTCGATGTCGTAGGTGTCGAGCAAGGCATCCCCGGCGTAGCCGTTGACCACGGCGGCCAGCTTCCAGCCCAGGTTCGACGCGTCGCGGATGCCGCTGTTGTAGCCCTGACCCTGCCATACCGGCATCAGGTGCGCGGCGTCGCCGGCCAGCAGAACACGGCCTTTGCGGAACGCACCGGCGATCCGGGAGTGATGGGTGTAGAGCCGGTGCCGAATCACGTCGACCCGGTCGGGATGCGGCACCATGGACGCCAGCATCTTGGTGAGGAATGCCGGGTCTTCGGCCTGCTCGTCGGTCTCGTCGGCGTGAATCATGAACTCGAAACGGCGAATTCCGTGCGCGATCGAGATCGAAGCGTAGGGGCGGGCGGGGTCGGCGCCGACTTCGCTGTTCGGATGTCCGAGCGGGTCATTGGCGACGTCGACGACCAGCCAGCGGGTCGGCGACGTGGTGCCGTCGAAGGACACCCCCGTCAGCCGCCGGGTGGCGCTGCGGCCACCGTCGCAGCCGACGACATAGCGGCTCCGCACACTCTCGCGGCCATTCGCGCCGTCGAGTTCGACGGTGACCGCGTCGGCGCCTCGGTGTAGCCCGCCATCGTCCGGCCCCACTGCACCTCGACGTGCCCGAACCTGTCCAACCCGCGGAGCAGCTCGGCGTCGACCAGCGGCTGGACGAAGCCGTTGCGCTTGGGCCAGCCGAAACATGCGTCAGGAGGCGCCATTTCGGCGAGTATCCGGCGCTTGGCGTCGACGAATCGCAAGATCTGGTTGGGCACAGTGTGCGGCAGGACGTGCTCGACCAGGCCGATAGCCTGGAAAGTGCGTAGCGACTCGTCGTCGAGGCCGACGCCGCGGGGGTAGTCGATCAGGGTGTCGCGCTCTTCAGCGACCAGTGTGCTGACGCCTTGCAGGCCAAGGACATTGGCCAAGGTCAAACCGACTGGCCCGGCACCGACGACGACGACGTCGACGTCCACCTCCTGGGCCTGCTCCCCTGCGGACACCGTCACCGACCCAGCAGGAAGTCGATATGCAGGCGGTCAAACGTCTTGGCGTCCTCGTACTGTGGCCAGTGGCCGCAGCCGGACATCACTTCGAAACGCGCATCGGGGATCATCGACGCGATCCGACGGCCTTCGGTGACGTCGGCGGTCGGGTCATCGCTGGTCCACAACACCAGTGTCGGCGCGGTGATCGACCCATAGTCGTTGGCATCCAGTAGGTTACGAGCGCGGATTTCAGGATCCTGCAAAGCCATGATGTCACGCATCGCGGAGACGAAACCTGGCTGGCGATACACCCGCTGCCGGCTCGCGACGAGGTCGTCGTAGCCCTTGGACTTGTCGGCCATCAGCCACGTGATCCGCGCCTGCACGGTTTCCCAGCTTGGGTTCTCGGCCGCCGCCATAGACAGCGCGATGATCCGCTTCATCACCTGGGGATCGGCTTGCGAGCCTCCCGCGGTGTTGAGCACCAACCTGTCGACCTTCGTCCGGATGGTCAACCGCGGCTCGGGACACCACCCAGCCGCCCAGCGATTCACCGGAAAGGTGGGCGCGCGTGACGCCGATGGCGTCCAGGAAGGCCAGCAGATGGTCGATGTAGTGACGAATCTCCAATGGGTGACCGGGTTTATCGGTGTAGCCGTGACCCAGCATGTCGATCGACCATGTCGAGAAGTGCTCGGCGTGCGCCGCCAGGTTGCGGACGTATGCCTCAGCGTGACCGCCGGAGCCGTGCAGCAGGATCAGCGACGGCTTGCTCTCGTCGCCGGCATGCAAGTATCGAGTTCGCACGCCGCCGGCATCCAGGTAGCCCTGGACGAACGGGACACCCTGCAGATCGCTCCACACGCTCTCGTGCTCGACCACCGGTTCCTCTCGCGCCGCCCGTCGGAAATCATCTTCTCGTCTGCCGTCAACGGTGTGTGCTAAAATCGCACGCTAATGTGCACTATGTATAGAGCATCACTCTCGGCGGGTTGTCTGTCAAGCATGTTCGCGGCCCGCAGACATGGGTGAGGTCCCGAGAACCACCGCGCCCGGCTCGCAAACGCTGGCCCGGGGACTCACTGCTCTGCAGCTGGTGGCTGATGCTCCCGCCGGGCTGACCGTGCAGCAAGTCGCCGACGGCGTCGGCGTGCATCGGACGATCGCCTACCGCTTGCTGACCACGCTGGCGCAATTCCGCTTTGTCGCCAAAGGAGAAGACGGCCGTTACCGGCCGGCCGCCGGCTTGGCGCTGCTCGGTGCGTCGTTCGACCGCAATCTGCGACAGCTCAGTGTGCCGATCCTGCGCGCTCTCGCCGATGATCTGGGCACAACGGTGTCGCTGCTGGTGGCCGAAGGCGATCAGCAGGTGGCCATCGCGGTGATCGTTCCCACTCAGGTGCCCTACCAGTTGGCGTTTCACGAAGGCAGCCGCTACCCGCTCGATCGGGGCGCTGCAGGCATCGCGTTGCTGGCCAGCCTGCCGCCTCGTCCCGATGAAAGGGATCTGGTGGCAACCGCCCGCGCACAGGGGTGGGTGATCACCCATGGCGAAATCGAGCCGAACACTTACGGTTTGGCGGTTCCGGTGCATCGAAATGCGCCGTCACCGCCGGCGTGCCTCAACTTGATCTCGCACCGCGAGGACGTGGTGATGCGCGGCAAGGACGCAGTTGTCAAAGCAGCCAGAGACTTATCGGAGATCCTCAGCTGAGACCGGCAGGAAGGAACTGAAGCGCATGCCGTCTTGGGACCATGATGTCGACGTCGTCGTCCTCGGCAGCGGTGGAGCCGCACTTGCGGCCGCGCTGACCGCGGCCGTCAACGGCGCATCGGTTGCGGTGTACGAGAAGGCTGCGACGGTCGGCGGCACCACCGCGGTTTCCGGCGGCGTGGTGTGGATTCCCGCGCACAACCGCTCCCCCGACGGCGAATTGTCGGTCGACGACGCGCTCAGCTATCTGCGGGCGCAGGCACTCGGGTCGATGGACGACGCGCTGGTCGACACCTTCGTCCGGACCGGTCCGGCGATGCTCGACTTCATTGAGGCGCACAGTAGTCTGCGATTCGAAATCGCCACCGGTTTCCCGGATTACAAGCCGGAGTTGCCCGGCGGCCGGCCCGGCGGCGGGCGCTCGTTGAGCGCAGCGCCGTTCGACCTCAAGGACATCGGCGAGTGGCGCGATCGCATCACCGCGTTCCCGCAAGATTGGTCGAACGTCGGATTCGACGCCGAGACGCGGGCCCGCCTCTACGCGGGGCGTGACCCGAACGCCGACCTATGCGTGGCCGGCACGGCGCTGATCGCCGGACTGCTCAAGGGCCTGCTCGATGCCGGGGTCACGCCGCACACCCAAGCGCGGGCCGAGGAACTGATCGCCCAGGACGGCAGGATCGCCGGAGTCCGGATCGATGCCGACGGCCGGCAGCTGAGCGTGCACGCCCGCCAGGCAGTCATCTTGGGCACCGGCGGATTCGAGTGGGATCCCGCTCTGGTCAACACTTTTCTGCGTGGCCCGATGCACGGCGCCGTCTCACCGCCCAACAACACCGGCGACGGACTGCGCATGGTGATGGCCCACGGCGCCGACCTGGCCAACATGGGCGAGGCATGGTGGGTGCCGATCGTGCAGATCCCGGGCGACACGATCGACGGGCACCAGCGCAGCCGCAGCGTGCGGCTCGAGCGGACCCGGCCGCGCAGCATCATTGTCAACCGACTCGGCAGGCGATTCGTCAACGAGGCGTGCGATTACAACTCGATGGCCGGCGCCTTCCACTACCTGGACCCGCGCGAGGGTTACGTCAATGACCCGGCCTGGATAGTTTTCGACGCGCAACACCTCAAGCGCTACGGATTCCTGGGCGTCGACCCCGACGGCCCGGTACCCGACTGGTTCTGCGAATCGGCGGATCTCAACGAGTTGGCCGCCAAGACCGGGATCGCCCTCGACGGGCTGGAGCGCACCATCGAAGACTGGAATCGCCATGTGAGCGAAGGCGCTGATCCCGACTTTGGCCGTGGCTCAAGCGCTTACGACGGCTACTGGGGTGACGAACACGCGACGACGTTGGCCGGCAAGACGCTCGGCCCGCTCGACACCGCGCCGTTCTACGCGGTTCCGGTGTCGGTCGGCGCGATGGGCACCAAGGGCGGGCCCCGCACCGACCGCGACGGGCGGGTGCTGCACGTCAGCGGCGAGCCGATCCCGGGCCTGTACGCCGCGGGCAACGCGATGGGCGGGGTGACCGGACGCGCTTACGGCGGTGCGGGCGGAACTATCGGCCCGGCAATGGTTTTCGGCTATCGCGCCGGGCACGCCGCGGCCACCGGAAATTCGGTCGACTAGCCGCATTGATGGCCGAGTGGCCAGTTATTGTATGAATTCTGGCCAATCTTCTGTCACAACTGGCCACTCGGCACGCCCTCAACGCTCGGCGAGCGACTTAGCCAAATCGATTGTGCCGGTGCGGATCGCGGCGACCACGCCGCCGTCGACCAGTAGATCGGTGCCGGTGATGAACGACGCCGAGGGTCCGAGCAGAAACTCGGCGGCCGCAGCGATGTCCTCGGGTGTGCCGAGACGCCGCAGGCCGGAGTTGTCCACCATCGCCCGCATCAGTGCGCCCGATTCGCTGTCGAGTTCCAGCCGCCCCATCGCCGTCGAGATGACGCCGGGGCTGATCGAGTTGATCCGGGCGCCGCGTTCACCCCAGGCTCCGGCTGCGGCGGCCACCCGAATCTGGTTGGCCCGCTTGGCAAATGGGTAGGCCATTTGGCTGCTGGTGATGGTCGAGCAGGCATCGAGGCCGAGTAGCTCTTCAGCGGGTGCGGTCGCGAGCTGGCGCTCGACGTCCGGGTCGAGCGCGGGCATCATGTGACCGGCCATGCTGGCGATGACCACACCGGCGCCGCCGGGTTCGATCACCCGGCCGAATTCGTCGATGCTCAGGGCAACGCCCAGCAGGTCGACGGCCAGCACCGCTTCCGCGGATGCCTGTTGCGGCGAAAGTCCGGCGGTGTGCACCACAGCGGTGACTCGACCGGCTGCCCGGGCGGTCTCGGCGACCGCGGCCACTGAACTGCGCGAGGTGACGTCGACCTCGCGGGTCAGCACGTGATGCCCGTCCTCGGTGAGCGCACCCGCCGCCGCTTCCAGGCCCGCGGAGTTGATGTCCGCCAGCACGATGGTCCGGCCCGCTCCGCTGCGGCGGGCAACCGAAACTCCCATACCGCCGACACCGATGATGACCAGAACGTCGTCGTGCGTCATGGATCTCCTTGGACAGGCGCATTCGAGGGTGAAACCAGTTGCACGCTCGTCGCCGAACGTAAGCCCAATTTCACGCTCGAGGCTCGGCAAGCGGAGTCCAGGCCGCCAGTCAGTTCTTGCCGGCCGCCAGCTTGGCTGCGATCGTGCGGAAGTCTTCGGTCTGGAACGACTGGTTCTCCGCGGACAGTGCGTAGTCGATGGTGGCCAGGACCGCGCGCTCGAGGTGCATGTTGAGAACCCGCTTGGTGCTTTCGACGGCCTGCTGCGGTAGTTCGAGAATCTTCTTCGCGGCCTTCAGCGCTTCGGCCAGCGGGTCGGCCACGGCGTGGTTGGCCAGTCCCAATTCGACGGCGCGGGCGGCCGGGATCCGGGCACCGGTGAGCGCGTATTCCTTGGCCAGCAACAAGCTGATGTGCAGCGGCCAGGTCAGCGGGCCTCCGTCGGCGGCGACCAGGCCCACCTGTACGTGCGGGTCGGCCAGGTAGGCGTCCTCGGCGATGTAGACGATGTCGCTCAATGCGACCAGGCTGCAGCCCAACCCGACGGCCGGTCCGTTGACCGCGGCCAGCACGGGAATCCGGCAGCGCGCCATGCCCAGCACGATTTCGCGGCCGTCGGCGATGGTCTTCGCCCGCAGCGCGGCGTCGCCGGCCAGTTCGTTGAGGTAGTCGAAGTCTCCACCGGCCGAAAAGGCCCGTCCCGCACCGGTGATCACTGCGGCCCGGGCACTCTGGTCGTCGCTCATCCGCTGCCACAGCTTCGCCAGACCGTGGTGCAGGGCGTCGTTGACCGAGTTGAGCGAATCAGGCCGGTTCAGCGTGATGATCCGCAGCGGGCCGTCGGCCTGAACGTCGATTTCGGTGGGCATGTCATACATTTCAGGCTCCTTCGATGGTCGTGACCCGCTTCACCCGGGCTTCGCCCGCGTTCGCGATCACTTCCTACAACCCCAAGATTCGTGAGGCGATGATGTTCTTCTGGATCTGCGACGTGCCGCCCATCACGCTTTGTGCGCGGCTGTAGAGGTAGGCGCTGAGCAGATTCGGGTCGTCGATGCCGCCGACCGCCAACGCGGCATGGCCGACCGACTGCTCGACCCAGGTCATCAGCAGCTTGTCCAGCGATCCGTCCGAGGTGTGGGTCATGCCGTCGAGTTGCTCGGACAGCCGCCGCCGAACGTGGTGGGTCAACATCTCGGTTTGCACTGCGGCCCAAGCGAGTTCTTCATTCGGCGAGTCGTCAGCCCGGGCCGCCAGCTGACGGACGAGCTTGCCGTAGCGCGCGGCATAACCGAGCGTGGACGGCTCGCGCTCGTGGCCGACGACGGTCATGGCAAGCGGCCATCCCTCGCCGGGGGCGCCGACCATGTTCTCGACCGGTACGGTCGCGCCGTCGAACAGCACCTGACCGAATTCGGTGGTGACGCCATTGATCATTTGCAGCGGACGTTGTTGCACGCCAGGCTGTTTCATCGAGATGACGAATGCTGAGATGCCGCGGTGCCGCTTGGCGCCGGGATCAGTGCGGGCCAACAGTAGACACCAGTCGGCGACGTCGGAGTAGCTGGTCCAGATCTTGTGCCCGTTGATGACGTAGTTGTCGCCGTCACGCGTGGCGGTGGTGGTCAGCGACGCGAGATCCGAGCCCGCGCCCGGTTCGCTGAAGCCCTGACACCACCGCTGGGTGCCGTCGATCATCCCGGGCAGGAATCGGGTGCACAGCTCCTTGCTGGCGTGCCGGCTCAGGCCGGCCACCAGATAGCCGAGGCTGGGCCGCGGCGGCGCCTCGGCACGCGCCAGCTCCTCGTCGAGGATGACGTCGTACACCGGCGGCAATTCCTGGCCGCCGTATTCACGCGGCCAGGACAACCCGAAGAAACCGCCCTGGTAAAGGGCGCGATGCCACTCGCCCTGCCGGGCCCAATACTCGTCGCCGGAGCTGGGAAACTCTCCTGCGTGCACCGAAAGCCACGATCGCAGCCTGTCCCGAAAGGCCGCTTCGTCGGGCGAGTCACGGAAGTCCAACGCTGATCTCCTCCAGCTTGACGGGCCACAGTTCAGTCGAGGTGAGCGCACGACGTAGGAAGACATGCGCCAGGCACTCCCAGGTGTTGCCGATACCGCCGTGCACCTGAATCGCGGTCTCGCACACCGTCCGCGCGGCGCGTGCGCAGTAGACCTTGGCGAAGCGCCCGGCGCGGATCGCCTCCGCCGGATCCAATTCGTCGACCGCCCAGGCGGCGTGCCGCAGGATGCTGATC
The DNA here is from genome assembly GCA_963762535.1 of uncultured Actinomycetota bacterium. Classification (GTDB taxonomy): domain Bacteria; phylum Actinomycetota; class Actinomycetes; order Mycobacteriales; family Mycobacteriaceae; genus Mycobacterium. Next base: position 470,867 of record CAVXKX010000007.1, on the reverse strand, counting down.
GAGCCCTCGATCAAGGCCAGGCTTTCCGCCAGCAGATGCGCGACGGCCTGATAGGAACCGATCGGCTTGCCGTACTGTTCACGGATTTTGGCGTACTCGCAGGTAAGGGCGTGCGCACCTCGCGCCGTGCCGACCAGGTCAGCCGACGTGGTCGCCAGCGCCAGTGCAAGCCAGCGCTGGGCGGCGTCGGCGTCGAGATCGCCGACGGTGACGGCGTTTTCGCCGATGTCGGCAGCGGCCCGGGTCAGGTCGACGCTGTCTCGGGCAGCGCCCACATCGGCGGCCGACACTGTCGTGCCGTCCAATGTCAAGGCACGCCGGTAGCCTCGCGCATCGATCGCACGGCCGCCCACCGCGACCGTCGACCCGGTTCCGTCGTCGCCGACGCGGCGGGCCAAATCATCGGCCAGCACCGGGCCCAGGAACGGGGCGTCCACCAACCCGCGGCCGAACTCCTCGGCAACGATAGCCACTTCCACCCCGGACGCTTCGTCGGAGCGCAGCGATCGCCAGCCGGTTAACTGAATCTGCTTGTCGAGACGCGTGATTCGTTCACCGTCGGCGAGATCCTGGACCGACCCCGGCCCCAGATCGTCCGCAAGTTTTGCGGCGGCATCCCGCAGCTGTTGCTGTTCAGCGGTCAGACGTACATCCATACTGCTCCTTGAGAACTCGGCGTAGCACCTTCCCCGAAGGCAGCCGAGGTATATGCGGCACGAACACGACACGACTCAGACGTTTATAGGAGGCCAGACGCTCGCTGACCCGCGCGGTGAGTTCGGCGGCCTCAACCGGCTCGCGGGTGGCGACGGCGGCCACGACCAACTCCCCATCGGCACCATCAGGGATCCCGAACACCGCGCAGTCTTCGACGGCCGGATGCTCGTGCAGCACGGCCTCGATCTCGGCAGGTGCGACCTGGAAACCGCGAACCTTGATCATCTCCTTGGCTCGATCGGTGATCCGCAACCATCCGCCGGCGTCCAGATAACCGATGTCACCGGTCCGATACCAGCCGTCGCACACGACATCTCGGGTCGCCTCGCACGGCAGATAACCGGCCATCAACGACTCGGCCCGTGCCTGGATCTCGCCGACTTCACCGGGACCGACCGGCCGGCCGGTCTGCAACGAGATCACCTGCACCTGCACGCCCGGCACCGGTCGACCGACGGAATCGAGTCGTGCGCCGTCGAGCGGATTGCATGCGATCACCGGCAATTCGGTGGTGCCGTAGGCCGGCACCCACCCGACGCCGGTGCGGCGGGTGACGGTCTCGGCGACACTGGGGCTGACCGGCGTTGCCGCCCCACATGATGAACCGCAGCGAGGATAGGTCGTAGGACTCGAGCTGCGGATGCGAGGCGATCGCCAAAGCGATTGGCGCGACTGCCATCTCGATGGTGATTCGGTCGTCTTGGATGTGCTGCAGCATCCGGTCGACATCGAAGCGACGATGCAGGCGCATCCAGACGCCGGTCTGCAACGCCGTCATGATGTTGAGCAAGCCGAGAATGTGCGACGGCGGCGTGGCGATCTGAATGCGGTCGTCGGCAGTCAGACCCAGCGCCTCGCGCCAGTGGCTCACCGCCACCTGTAGCGAATGATGAGTGTGCCGAACGGCTTTCGGCAGACCCGTCGTTCCCGAGCTGAACGCGAGCACCGCGTCGGCGTCCGGTGCCGGGGCGGGCCCGGCGTGGGGCTCGCCTTCGACGATGGGCTCGTCGAGATGCAGCATCGGCATCAGCTGCGCCAGCACGTCGTTATCGCCGACTGCGTGCGACGGACTCGTCAAGGCCAGCGCATGCTCGACCTCGCGCCGCTTCCAAGCCGGGCTGATCAGCACGACGACGGCGGCCAGCCGCCAGATGGCGTGCAGCGCGACGACGAACTCAGGACGATTGGACGCCATCAATGCGACCCGCTCGCCTGCTGTCACGCCCCGCTCGCGCAAACTGGCTGCCAGCCCATCCGCCAATGCGTCGAGCTGCGGCAACGTGTAGTGCCGCTCCTCGAAGACCAGCGCGGTCGCAGACATTGAGAAGATCCTATCGTTTTGAGAGAATAGTATTCTCTCAGATGAAGAACGCAAAGTGGGAAGGGTGTGCCGATGGCGGAACGCCATGTGTTCCAGCAGGCCACGGTGACTCGGATCATCAAGGAGACCGCCGATACCCGTACCTACGTCCTCGCCCCCGAAGAGCAGCCGTTTCCCTATCGCGCCGGGCAGTTCTGCACGTTCCGGGTAACCGTCGACGGCGAAGAGCTGTACCGGTCGTACTCGATGTCGAGCGCGCCGGAGACCGACACCGAGCTGATGACCACGGTCAAGCGGGTGACCGGCGGCAAAGTGTCGAACTGGCTGGTGGACAACGTTGTCGAGGGCGACGAGCTGACCATGACCCGGGCCGCGGGGACCTTCGTGCTGAGTTCGACGGCGGCGCCGCTGCTGGCCTTCGCCGGGGGTAGCGGCATCACGCCGATCCTGTCGCTGGCCAAGAGCGCGTTGGCGGGCACCGATCGTGCGGTGCGCATTCTGTGCGCCGACCGTGATCGCGGTTCGGTCATCTTCGACGCGGTGCTCGATGACCTGATCCAGCGCTACCCCGGCCGATTGTCCGTCGACCGCCGCCTCGACGACGAGCACGGGTTGCTGGATTCGGCGGCCGTCGAGACGTTCGTGGGCGCGGACACCGGCGCCGACTGTTACGTCTGCGGGCCCGAAGGATTCATGGCCGTGGTGCGGGCCGCGCTGCCGGACACCGCGAACGTTCTGGTCGAGGACTTCGACGCATCCCCGCCGGTCAAGGCGCCGGCACCGGAGGTGTCCGAAGCCGCCGGCGACGTCGACTCGGGCGGCACCGTGACCATCCGGCTCGACCGTAAGAAGGCATCGGTGCCGCGGGTGCCCGGCGAGACGCTGCTGGAGAGCGCGCGGCGGGCCGGGCTGTCACCGCCGTTCAGCTGCGAGGCCGGCAACTGCGGGACGTGCATGGCCAAGCTGATCGAGGGCACGGCCACCATGCGCACCAACGACGTTCTCGAGGACGACGAGATCGCCGACGGCTACATTCTCACCTGCCAGGCTGTGCCCGACACCCCGTCGACCACAGTCGTCTACGAATAGACTTGCGCGGCAACGCTTTCCGCAGGACGGGAATGGAATGGGCCAGTACGGGGCTGAAACGCAGGACCGGACCGGAAAGGACCTCCAACCATGACCGACCTTCCTGCCTTCGCTGAAGTCGCTTCCGCCGACCAGGGGCTCGTCGTATTCACCACGCTGCGGCGCGACGGCAGCGCTCAGGCGTCCGTCGTCAACGCCGGAGTCCTGGCCCATCCGCTGACCAACGAGCCGGTCGTCGGCCTGGTCGCCATCGGCAGCGCCCGAAAACTCGGCCACCTGCGCGCCGATCCGCGCACCACCGTCACCGCCCGCGCCGGTTGGCGGTGGGCCACCGTCGAAGGGACGGCGCAATTGATCGGACCCGACGACCCGCATCCCGACGTCGACGACGAGCGGCTGCGGGTGATCCTTCGCGAGATCTTCACCGCGGCCGGCGGCACCCACGACGACTGGGACACCTACGACCGGGTGATGCGCGAAGAACGCCGCACCGCGGTGCTGATCTCACCGACCCGCATCTACACCAACCCGTCGAGCTCGTGATCAGCGGAGCTGGGCGCCGAGCTCCGCGATGACCTCGCGGGTACGCCGTTTGGATGCGACCAGCTCGTCGCGGTTGTCACCGATCGGCAGCAGCCGCACCGACAGGTCGGTCACTCCGGCATCGGCGAAGCGGCGCATCCGCGCCAGGATGGCTTCCTCGTCGCCGGCCGCGCAGATGTCGCCGACATCGCGGGCGTCGCCGTACTCCAGTAGCCGCTGATAATTCGGCGACACCTCGGCTTCGCCCAGGATCCGGTTGGCCCGCTCGCGGGCCGCATCGACTTCGCTTGCCGCGCAAAGGCATACCGGAATTCCCGCGACGATGCGCGGCGCAGGACGACCGGCATTGTCGGCGGCCTTGGTGATGCGCGGCACGACATGCTCGGCGACAGATCGCTCGTCGGCCATCCACAGCACGGTGCCGTCGGCATGCTCGCCGGCCAGCGCCAGCATCACCGGACCAAGCGCGGCGACCAACACCGGCAGCGGCGTCACCGCGGCCAGATCGTTCGGGTTGTGCACGGTGAAGTGTTCGTTCTCGACATCGACTGTCCCCGGTCCGGCGAACGCAGCGTGCAGCACCTCCAGGTAGTCGCGGGTGTAGGCCGCCGGCTTCTCGTAGGGCAGACCCAGCATGTCGCGAATGATCCAGTGGTGCGACGGCCCGACGCCCAGCGCCAACCGGCCACCGGTCGCCGCGTGCGTCGACAAAGCCTGACGCGCCAACGCAATTGGATGCTGCGCCTGCAGCGGCACGACGGCGGTACCGAGTTCGATGCGGGTGGTGCGAGTGCCCATCAGCGCGACGGCCAGCATCGCGTCGAAATCGTTGGGTACCTGCGGGATCCAGGCGGTGTCCATGCCCGCGCCTTCAGCCCACTCGATATCGGCGAGCATCTTGCCGACTTTGCGCGCCATCTCGCCGCGCTCGGCGCCGACCATTACTCCGAGACGCACGGATCCTCCAAAGTGTCGTTATCTATCCTCGATAACGTACTTGCCAAAAAAGAGAATGCCAATACCGTGCGTCTGAGCAGGCAGAATGTGTCAGCCGCGGCAGAGAATTTCGCCATGCGGGACGCCCAGCCAGCCGTCGGGAGCGGCCGCCCACTGCCGCCACGCCGACGCGATCTCGTCGAGTTCCGCAGGGGTTGCCATGCCGGAGTCGACCAACTGTCGCGCCAGCGCCGACTCGACGATCCGGTCGGACCACATTCCACCCCACCAGTCGCGGGTCTCCGGCGTGGCGAAACACCACAGGCTGCCGGTCGGGGTGATGTCCTCGAATCCGGCGTGCTGCGCCCACGACAGCAGCCGCCGGCCCGCGTCGGGCTCACCGCCGTTGGCCCGCGCGGCCGCAGAGTACAGCGTCATCCACCGGTCCAGCGCCGGAAGCTGCGGAAACCAGGTGAACCCCGCATAGTCGGCGTCACGGGCGGCCACGACACCGCCCGGCTTGCACACCCGCCGCATCTCGCGCAGCGCCTGCACCGGGTCGGCGACGTGCTGCAGCACTTGATGGGCGTGCACCACGTCGAAGGTGTCGTCGGCAAAGACCAGCGCGTGGACGTCGGACGTCACGAACTCGATGTTCGACTGACCCCGCTGGCGCGCCTCGGCACGCGCCAAATCCAAAGCATCAGAGGTTAATTCGACGGCAGTAAGCTGTCCGGGTGCGATCCGGGCAGCGAGGTCGACGGTGATGGTTCCGGGTCCGCAGCCGACATCGAGCACCGACATTCCCGGCTCCAGATGCGGCAGCAGATAGCTCGCTGAGTTTTCCGCGGTGCGCACCCGATGCCCGCGCAGCACTGACTCGTGATGCCCGTGGGTGTAGACGGCTTGATACTCGCCGGCCATGGCGCGACCTCCTTGAGATCCGAACTTCTCCGACCTCAGACTAGCGCTGGTCATTCCACAATCCGAAATATTTATCTCATACTATGAGATGCCTAGTCGACCGGCACGTTGAGAATCGGGCGCTGTACGCCGGCACCGGCGCCGTCGAAATGCCACCACTCGCCGGAGTACACCGAAAGCCCGGCGGCGCTCATCGCATCGCGTAACCTGGCGCGGTTCGATCGCTGGGCGACGCTGACCCCGTCGGTTGCGAAAGCCGTTGCCCGCGGGGAGAAGTCATCGAAGTCGGTACCCATGTCGACGAGGCAATGCGGGCACTGCTGATTCATGCTGCCCAGCGTCACGTCCACCGACCGTCCTGACTCGTGGCTCTTCGCATAGTTACCGGGCTTGGCCACCCACGCCGGGTTCGGCACCACCTCGAACATCTTGACCTGCACATCGTGCGGGCGATAGCAGTCCCAGAAGACAAGGAAGTCGCCCGTCGCCGCCAGTGTCTTGGCGGCGGATGCGAGGCCGGGCGCCAGAGACTCGTGCACCAGGCAGCGCGCATCGGCCGGATACAGCTGGGTGTGGGTGAAGTTGTTCGCTGTCGCATAGCGCAGGTCGATCAGTGCATTGGGGACAACGGAGCGGACGTCGACGAAACCCGCGGCCCGCGCCTCGGGACTCAGCGGCGGCACGTCCGCCTTGGCGGGCACGCCGCAGTTGAATGCGGCGAGCAGGAACAGAGCACACAGCAGCCGGCGCATTGGTTCAGTATGCGGGCGCCGGCCTAGCTCCTTCTGCCGGCGAGGGCGGCCCTGCGCCCGCGTCTCCGCGAATTACATGCCTGTAGTTTACCGGCGTTTTCGGGCCAGCGGGAAAGTCGGCCTTATGCTGGCAAAGCTCTGTCGGACGCGTCAAAGGAGACCGTCATGACCGCCGTTACCGCCGCACGCAAACTTTGTGACGCCGATCTGCCGACGCTGGACTACAGCTCCGACGAGACCCCGGCACAGGTCTATCCCCGGTTCCGGGAGGCGCAGGCGCAGGCGCCCGTCGCGATCGGTCCGTTCGGGCCCGAGGTGCTCTCCTACCATTTGGTCCGAACCATTCTGCGGGACAAACGCTTTCAGGTCCCGCAAGGTATCGTGTTGCAGGCGCAGGGCGTCACGTCTGGCCCGTTGTGGGACAAAGTGATCACCAGCCTGCTGTGCCTGGAAGGCGACGCGCATCAGCGGCTACGTGGGCTGTGCGCCAAGGCGTTCACACCGCGCACGGTTGCCCGGCTGCACGACACCATGGTCGACGTGATGGACCACCTGGTCGACCAGGTCGCCGGGAACGGCCGCTGCGACGTCGTCGCCGACCTCGCGCGGCCCTACCCCGTCCCGATCATCTGCGCGCTGCTCGGCGCGCCACCTGAGGACTGGCAACAGTTCTCGTCGTGGGCCGACGACATCTTCCAGGCGTTCAGTTTCTTCGCCGACATCCATGCCCTCGAGGCGACCGTGATGCGGGCGTGGCATGAGCTGGACGACTACGTCGACGACATGATCGCCCAACGCCGGCACAGCCTGTCCGATGATCTGCTCTCCGACCTGATTCGTGCCGAGGACGACGGTGACCGGCTGGATGCCGCCGAGTTGCGGATGCTGGCGGGCGGTCTGCTGCTGGCGGGAACCGACACCACCCGCAACCAGGTGGCTGCGTCCGTGCAGCTGCTCTGTGAGCACCCGGATCAGTGGGAGCTGCTCCGCGACAATCCCGACCTGGCCATGCTCGCGGTGGAAGAGACCATGCGGCACTCCCCGATCGCGGGCGGGGCGTTGCGCCTGGTGGCCGACGACGTCGAGATCGACGGCTACATTTTTCCGGCCGGCTCGATGGTGCTGGTGAATACCTTTGCGGCCAATCGCGATCCGACCGTTTATGACGAGCCTGAGCGCGTCGACATCACCCGCGAGGGCGCGCCGGCGATCCTGACCTTCGGCGGCGGCGTGCACTACTGCCTGGGCGCCAACCTGGCGCGACGGGAAATAGCGGAGGCGCTGAACGTGTTGACTCGCCGGTTGCGCAATCCGCGGATCGCCGGGCCGGTCCCGTGGAAACCGATCGTCAGCTTGAGCGGGCCGAAGAGTCTGCCCATCGAATTCGACTAGCGCCGTTTTCGGACGACGGCGACTGGAATCAGCTCGACATGGACCGTGCGCCCGTACTTGGACCGCATCAGGCGGTGTATCGACGGGACCACCACGCCATGAAGGACGGGATACTTGCGCCGTAGCAGCCGTGCTGCTTGGCGGTACTCGGCTCCCTCCAGCAGGCGCACCTGCGCCGGCAGCATCGGTCCGATCGGTTTGCCAGACATTGTCGCCGAACCGAATTCGACGCTGGGGTTGCGCCGAATCCGGCGTGCCTTGATCGCTCGCTCGTAAGTGCGGAAGTACGCACGTTCTCCATCCACCGCAATGCTGACCGGGCTGGTTCCAGGGGTTCCATCCTTGCGAAATGTGGTGAGCCGCACGGTCTTTTGCCGAATGAACGGGATCAACAGCGGCTCGCTCGCCACGCTGACGCTGCCCAGGACATAGCCGAGCTGACGTAGCCGCAGCACGAACGCGATCACCAACACCACCGACATCGCGCCCAGCGCCCACGCTTGGGCGGCCGAGCCGCCGAGGTCGAGGTCCACGATGTGGTTTGCGGTATGGATGGTGTTCGCCACGATGTAGCCGGCAAGTGCGGTGGCCAACGCATCCGACCAGATCAGCGCGAGCAGCAGCGTCACGCCAAGGCCCACCTGGAACGCCCCGACGTCGTGCAGGAAATGCTCATGTGCGGGGAAGGCGACGGCCTTGGCGAACGAGTAGGGGTCGATCAGACACCACACCCCTATCCCAGTGGTGATCAGTCCAGCCATGGCCGTAACGGCGACCTGGTAGAGCCGTGCCGGGGTTCCAATGGGAATCATGTGTCGTCCTCCGCTCGTTCCGTCCTCAGCTGCTAGACGAGACAGCATGCCGATGTGTGACATGCACGCGTCACGTTTCGCGGGTGGGCGGTGTCTTGGGTGTATGGCGTCACCACAGGCGCATTTGACGTGAGCGATAACGAGGAAACCAGTGGATACACAGCGCACGGTTGACGAAGCCGACATTCGACAGCGAATAGAAGCGGGGGTCGCGGCGGTTCGAGCCGAGGATCTCGAGGGTGTGATGGCGCTTTACGCGCCGGATGTCGTGTCGTTCGACCTCGGGGCGCCGCTTCGGTCTGCAGGAGCAGAGGCGAAGCGGCGGGCCTGGCGGGAAGTCTTCGCGATGTACCAGCGCCCGATTCGATACGAAGTCCGCGACCTCGGCATCACCGTGGGTGATGACGTCGCATTCGGGCACAGCGTCAATCGAATAAGCGGGGTATTGAAGAACGGGGACAAGACCGACTTCTGGGTTCGGTGGACGGCGTGCTTCCGCAAGATCGAGCGCAACTGGCTCATCGTCCATGATCACGTTTCGGTGCCAGTGGATCCGCAGATCCGCACCGCGTTGCTGAATCTGGGGCCGTGATTCTCCTGGTGGCCAGGGCCGGGATCGAACCGGCGACCTTCCGCTTTTCAGGCGGACGCTCGTACCAACTGAGCTACCTGGCCGGAAGGCACTGCGTCCAACAGAAGTGCCTCACCACAAAAGTGGCGACCCTGACGGGACTCGAACCCGCGACCTCCGCCGTGACAGGGCGGCGCGCTAACCAACTGCGCCACAGGGCCTTGCTGTGCTGCTCGCTCCGACGTCGCCGCCGCTGCGCGTACCCCCAACGGGATTCGAACCCGTGCTACCGCCGTGAAAGGGCGGCGTCCTAGGCCACTAGACGATGGGGGCCAGAACCGAATCACTCCGGGGTACTCACAACGTGGTTCGTTGGAGCCACGTCAGCTTAGGTCACAGGGGGCCGAATCCTCAAACGGGCACACAGTATCCTGGTGCCTCGCCGCCCCTATAGCTCAGTTGGTAGAGCTACGGACTTTTAATCCGCAGGTCCTAGGTTCGAGTCCTAGTGGGGGCACCACGCAAATGTATGACGTCTCCCCGACGCAGTTGTGCCATACCGATCGGTGTACTAGCGTCCGGTGCACAGTGCGACATCGGAGGCGGCCTTGACCAACAGCGGCGACAAGACGTTGCGGAAGTTCCGCCGCGAACGCGCGGTGGGCCGCTTGCTCAATCCGGCTGTTCAGGTCTTGAGCAAAATCGGGTTACGCACCGCGCTGGCCACCGACCTCGAGACCGTCGGCCGCAAAACCGGGCAGCTGCGTCGCGTTCCGGTCTCCGCTCAGTTCGACCAGGGTGGGGCATGGCTCATTTCCCAGCACGGCACCCGCTCAGGCTGGGGCCGAAACATCGTCGACAATCCGAATGTTCGTCTGCGACAAGGCAGTACATGGCATGCCGGAGTGGCGACGTTCAAACCCGATGACGACGTGGTGGCCCGCGGCCGCAAGTTCGGGCGCGTCGGAGCCAAAGTCGTCAAGGCGATGGAGACGACGCCGGTGTCGGTACGGATCGACTTCGTCGACTGAGGCGGCTGCTCAACCTCGCACAGCGTTGAGATAGGTGATGTCGCCGAAAGCCTGCGCAAGCTCGTTGTCGGCGTACTGGAAGCCGTTGGCCGCATGCAGCTCTGCGACCGTGCGATGCACGACCTGCCAGCCCCGCTTGGTGAGGTCTTCGATGATGTGGCTGCGCTCGTAGTGGTACACCAAGTCGTCGAAATCGATCTCGAAGCCCAGCTCGCTCATCCGGTCATGGTGGCTGCGCCAGCGGGGATCCTTGAAAATGCTTGTGTCAGGCACGAACTCAGATGCCACCTGGCTCATCGGAGCGCTCAGCGCGGTGATGTTGCCGAACAACGCGTCCTGCGCATCAGGCGGCAGATACACGACCAGACCTTCAGCGCTCCATGCCGACGGAGCCTGCGGATCGAAGCCGGCGGCCTGCAGGGCCGCAGGCCAGTCGTCACGCAAGTCGACCGCGACGGTTCGCCGCTCGGCGGTCGGCTCGGCACCGAGCTTGGCCAGCGTCGAGGTTTTGAACTCGATCACGTCCGGCAGATCGACCTCGTAGACAACGGTGCCCGCCGGCCACGGCAAGCGGTAGGCGCGGGCGTCCAGGCCGGCCGCGAGGATCACCGCCTGCCGGATACCGCCGCGGGTGGCGTCGACGAAGAAGTCGTCGTAAAACCTCGTCCGCACCGTCATCCCGCGCGCCATCCGGGCCGGTTCGAAGTCGATTCCGTCGGTGACCGGGATCTCGCCGTTGACCAGGCGGGTGTAGACGTCGATGCCCACCGCGCGCACCAGCGGCGCGGCGAACGGGTCGTCGATCAGACCGGCGTCGGATGCCAGCGCCCGCTGCGCGGCGACCATCGTTGCCGTCGCGCCCACGCTGGTCGCCAGATCCCAACTGTCGCTTTCGCTGCGTAGAGACACCAGACACTTCCCTTCCAAGTACAAATAATATAGACCAGCTATTTATTTGCTCGGCTCCTGGAAGGACGAACCCGGCGCCGAGCACCTGACTGGCAGCCCGGCGGCTGACGACGCGCTACGGATCAGACGTCGGGGCAGTAGTGCTTTGGATTGCCTCGCTCGTCGAGCGGCGGCAGGTTGCGGGCCGGCGTCTGCACCAGCGGAGTATCGGTGGGGATCCGGCCGTTGGCCCGGTCAAAGCCGGCCCGGGCGCGCGGATGCTTGCGCAGACGCGGGGGCACGAACGCGAACGCCAGCCGGACGAGGTCGCCGAAGCGGCGGTGCAGCCACTCGTCACGCCGTGACCAGCTGTAACCCATCAGCTCGCGCACCGGTGGGTCGTAGAGGCCAACGGTCACCCAGACGAAGAACGGCGCAAGCAACTTGCGCTGCAGAGCCCACAGTGGGCCCGGAATCCATTCTGCGAAAGGTGGTTTCGGTAACTCGGTGAGGTTGAGCACCTCGCGCGCGGCGAAGTTGTTCTCCAGCACCTCGCGGCACATGTGATCCCAGTAGACCTGGAAGTCCTCCCAGCTCTTCGGCACCGGACGCATGCTCATGCCGTACATCCGGTACCACTCGACGTGCTCGTCGAACAGTTGACGCTTCTGCGCTTCGGTGAGTCCACCGCAGAACCGTTCGGCCACATGGATGGTGCCGACGAAGAACGTGGAGTGCGCCCAGTAGAAGACGTCGGGGTTCAGCGCGTGATAGCGGCGCCCCTGGCTGTCGGAGCCTTTGATGTCGATGTGGTAGTCGCGGACTTCGGCCCCGGTGGTCGGCGCATGGCCGCCGTCGAAGACCACCCCGCCGATCGGATACAGCGACCGCAGCAACCGTGGCCAGCGCTCCCGGAAGAACGTCGAGTGATCCTCGACGGCCGCACCCAGTTGCGGATGCATATTCTGCATCGAACCGGCCCACGGACCCTGCAGCATGCCGCGCCAGTCACCGAAATACCGCCAGGTCAACGAGTCGGGGCCGAGCGGCTGCGGCGGAGTCTCGTATCCCAGCGGGGAAACGGGGCAACCCGACCCAACGGGGGAAGACTGCGACGTATCTTGAGTCACTGGCAATATTTCCTGTCCATGTCAGGCAAACTGACTACATGCGTTGTCAACTAGTCTAGGAGGGGACGTGCCGTCCGGTCAACGTTCGCGCCGCTGGTCCGGTGTTCCCTTGGAGCATCGCCAAGCCCTTCGGCGCGATCAACTCATCACCGCCGGGGTGACACTTCTCGGCCAACCCAGCGGTCCGTCGGTGACCGTGCGGGCGGTGTGCCGGCAGGCCGAACTGACCGAGCGCTATTTCTACGAGAGCTTTGCCGACCGCGACGAGTTCGTCCGTGCCGTCTACGACGACGTCTGCGCCAGGGCGATGTCAGCGCTGATGTCGGCGACGACGCCGCGCGAGGCCGTCGAGCGGTTTGTCGCACTGATGGTCGACGATCCGGTTCGCGGCCGGGTGCTGCTGCTGGCTCCGGCCGTGGAGCCGGTGCTGGTCCGGTCGGGGGCAGAGTGGATGCCCAACTTCATCGACCTGCTGCAGGCCAAGTTGACCCAGATCGGCGATCCGGTGCGCCAGAAGATGATCGCCACCAGCTTGATCGGCGGCCTGACCGCATTGTTCACCGCTTACCTGGACGGACGGCTGGCGGCCACCCGCGAAGAGTTCATCGATTACTGCGTAGAGATGCTGCTGAGCAGGGTTGCGTCGCATTAACGACCTTATGCCGGAGACGCGTAGTGTCTCGCCGAGTAGGAGCTTGAATGTCACCGGCATAAACAGATATATTTACTGAAACCGACAGACACAGATAAGTGGGAGACACCGTGCCGGACCGTCAAGACCTGGACCTGTTGCGCGAACTCGAGCCGGTAGTCGAGAAGTACATGAACCGGCATTTGAGCGTGCACAAGGCCTGGAACCCGCACGACTACATCCCGTGGTCGGACGGCAAGAACTATTACGCCCTCGGCGGTCAAGACTGGGAGCCCGGACAATCGAAGCTGTCCGACGTTGCGCAGGTCGCCATGGTGCAGAACTTGATGACCGAGGACAACCTGCCGTCATATCACCGCGAGATCGCGATGAACTTCAGCATGGACGGCGCCTGGGGCCAGTGGGTGAACCGCTGGACCGCCGAGGAGAACCGGCACGGCATCGCGCTGCGCGACTACCTGGTGGTGACCCGCGCCGTCGACCCGATCGAGCTGGAGAACCTGCGCCTGGAGGTGGTGAATCGCGGCTTCAGCCCGGGGCAAAACCAGCAGATCCGCGAAGACCTGTTCGCCGAGAGCCTTTTCGACTCGATCATCTATGTGACCTTCCAGGAGCTGGCCACCCGGATCTCGCATCGCAACACCGGTAAAGCCTGCAACGAGACGATCGCCGACAAGCTGCTGGCCAAGATTTCCGCCGACGAGAACCTGCACATGATCTTCTACCGCGACGTCACCGAGGCCGGGTTCGAGATCGCGCCCAATCAGGCGATGAAGTCGCTGCACAAGGTGCTGCGAAATTTCCTGATGCCCGGCTACCAAGTGCCCGAGTTCCGGCGCAAAGCCGTGATGATCGCCGTCGGCGGCGTCTACGACCCGCGTATCCACCTGGACGAGGTGGTGATGCCGGTGCTGAAGAAATGGCGCATCTTCGAGCGTGAGGACTTCACCGGTGAGGCTGCCGCGATGCGGGAAGACCTGGCGCTGCTGATCAAAGAGCTCGAGGTGGCCTGCCAGAAGTTCGAGGTGTCCAAGCAGCGCCAACTCGAGCGGGAAGCCCGCACCGGCAAGAAGGTCACCGCATTGGAGTTGCATCGCACCGAAGGCACGCTGTCCCTGAGCCGGCGGTAGCCGGCCTTGCATATCGGCCCCATCACGCTGGCCAGCCCAGTGGTGCTGGCACCCATGGCTGGGGTGACCAACGTCGCCTTCCGCACGTTCTGCCGGGAACTCGAACAGGAACGCGTCGGCACCGTCAGCGGGCTCTACGTCTGCGAGATGGTGACCGCACGCGCCCTCGTCGAGCGGCACCCCGTCACCATGCACATGACGACGTTCTCTGCCGAGGAGACGCCGCGCTCGCTGCAGCTGTACACCGTTGACCCGGCCACCACATACGCGGCGGTGAAGATGATCGCCGACGAAGGGCTTGCCGATCACGTCGACATGAACTTCGGCTGCCCGGTCCCCAAGGTGACCCGTCGCGGCGGCGGAGCGGCGCTGCCATACAAGCGGCAGCTGTTCGGCCAGATCGTCAACGCCGCGGTGCGTGGCACCGAAGGCACCGACATCCCGGTGACCGTGAAGTACCGGATCGGCATCGACGACGAGCATCACACCCACCTCGAGGCGGGCAAGATCGCCGAATCCGAGGGCGCGGCGGCGGTCGCCCTGCATGCCCGCACTGCGGCCCAGCGGTACTCGGGAACCGCCGACTGGGAGCAGATCGCGCGGCTCAAGGAGCACGTCCAGACGATCCCGGTGCTGGGCAACGGCGACATCTTCGAAGCCAACGACGCGCTGACGATGATGGCCGTGACCGGCTGCGACGGCGTCGTGATCGGTCGCGGCTGCCTGGGCCGGCCGTGGCTGTTCGCCGAGCTCTCCGCGGCGTTCACCGGTAGCCCGGCCCCGACGCCACCCAACCTGGGCGAGGTGGCGAACATCATCCGCCGCCACGGCGCGCTGCTCAGCGAGCACTTCGGTGAAGACAAAGGCATGCGTGACATGCGCAAACACATCGCCTGGTACCTGCACGGCTTTCCAGCCGGCTCGGATCTGCGGCGCGCACTCGCCCTGGTCAAGACCCTCGATGAGCTGGACCGGCTGCTGGATCAGCTCGACGGCGACACCCCGTTCCCAGCCGCCGCGAGCGGGCCGCGGGGCCGTCAAGGATCACCGGCGCGGGTTGCGCTGCCCGACGGCTGGCTGGCGGACCGCGACGACTGCACGGTTCCCTCCGGAGCCGACGTCATGCACTCCGGCGGCTAGCGTCCGGCGACGATGCAGTCGGAACGACCTGTAAGGACCGAACGGTTTAACACTGTCGAGACCCTCCCGAGATCGCGCAAACGGTGCGGTCTCAGTACGATGTGGAACTTGTTGCATCACGCGCCCGGTGGCCGAGCTACGTGCCACCTTCGCGGTACGGCTGTACAGGGACGACGCGATCACGTCGGTCGCGCGGATACGTTGCGCTGCATCCTCAGCGCCGCGGCGGGGTGCGCACAAGGGCATCATCCAGATTCGGAGGCCGGTAGGACATGAGTGACGGCGATTCAGCCACTCACGGTTCCGACGCCGATGACATAGGGCTTACCGGAACTCCGCCCGGATCGCGAGGCGCCGCGCCGTGGGAGCGTTTCGGTACCACGCAGACGGCCACCATCGCGCACCGTTGGGTCGGCCCGTCGGCGACACCGGGTCCGGTCGAGGCCGCCCACGAGCAGAACCACACTCCCGCGGGCAGCCACACCGATGGCGGACTGACAGTCGCGGAGTTGATCGCCAAGGTCGGGGGCACGGTCGCTCAGCGGCCCCGCCACCACCACGCGGCACCCGAGCCCGAGACCGCCGAGCCCGAACCCGCACCACCGGGCGACGACTATGACGCCTTCACCAACGAACTTCCCGACCTCGATGCCATCCACCGCAAGTGGCTGCTCGGAGACGGCGACATCGAGCAGACCACGGTGCTGCCCAAGGCGACCGTCCAGCCTCGACCGGCCCTTCTCGTCGACGATCCCGCCCCTGCAGAGGACCAGGACGCAGCGGACCAGGACGACGACGCGCCGAAGCGCACAGGCCGCCGGCACGGCGCGCTGCTCGTCTTCGGCCGGCTGGTGGTCGCCACGGTTGCGGCGGCGGCGCTGGCCATGACCGGCGGGGCGTACCAGTGGAGCACGTCGAAGAACCACCGGCTCAACACGATCAGCGCACTGGACCTCGGGTCGCGTGACATCGTCGACCCGAACGCGCAGTACGGCGACGAAGACTTCCTGATCGTCGGCATGGACTCCCGCGCCGGGGCCAACGGCAACATGGACGTCGGCACCACCGAGGACGCCGGCGGCGCCCGATCGGACACCATCATGCTGGTCAACATCCCGGCCAACCGCAAACGCGTTGTCGCGGTGTCGTTTCCGCGTGACCTGGCCATCACGCCGATCCAGTGCGAAGCGTGGAACCCCGATACCGGCCAATACGGTCCGCTCTACGACGCGGACACCAAGAAGTGGGGCCCCCGAAACGTCTACACCGAGACGAAGCTGAATTCGACATTCTCCTTCGGCGGGCCGAAGTGTCTGGTGAAAGAAATCCAGAAGCTGTCCGGGTTGAGCATCAACCGCTTCATCGCCGTCGACTTCGCCGGCTTCGCGAAGATGGTCGACGCGCTCGGCGGTGTCGAGGTGTGCAGCACCACCCCGCTGAAGGACTACGAGCTGGGCACCGTGCTGGCGCATTCCGGTCGGCAACTGATCGACTCGAAAACCGCGCTGAACTATGTCCGCGCCCGCAACGTCACGACCGAGAACAACGGCGACTACGGCCGCATCAAACGTCAGCAGCTGTTCTTGTCGTCGCTGCTGCGTTCGCTGATCTCCAAGGAGACCTTCTTCTCCATGAGCAAGCTGAACAGCGTCGTGAACATGTTCATCAGCAACAGCTACGTCGACAACATCAAGACCCGCGACCTCGTCCAGCTCGGCCAGTCGGTGCAGGGCATGAACGCCGGCCACGTCTCCTTCGTCACCGTGCCGACCGGTGTCACCGACGAAAACGGTGACGAGCCGCCGCGCACCTCGGACATGCGGGCGCTGTTCGACTCGATCATCAACGACGACCCGCTGCCCGGCGAGAACGACATGAACGCGACATCGAGCCCGCCGACCACGTCGGCCAATGCGCAATCGTCCCAGTCTTCCAAGGGGTCCAAGCCCAGCCAGCCGGCCGACCCGCACCCCGAGCATCTGCAGGCCGTCGCCGCAGCGCCCCAGGACGTCACCGTGCAGGTATCGAACTCCACCTCCAAGTCCGGGCTGGCCACCACGGCAAGCAACCAGCTGAAGCGCCGCGGCTTCAGAGTCAAGTCGCCCGACGACTACCCGAACCCGCTCAAATCCACCAGGGTGTTGTTCTCGCCCGGCAACGAGGAAGCCGCCGCCACGGTTGCGGGGGCCTTCGCGAACTCCAAAGTCGAGCGGATCACCGGAACCGGACACGTCGTGCAGGTGGTGCTCGGCTCGGACTTCACCTCGGTCGGCGCTCCCCCGCCGGCGGGCGCGCCGGTCAGCTTGCAGGTCGAGCGCAACAAGACCAGCGCGCCGACCAAACTCCCGGAAGACCTGTCGGTCACCAACGCCGCCGACACTCACTGCGAGTAGCGTTCACCGCCGAGAATTCGCAGGTCAACCCGGGATTCATCGCAAGTTCACGCTGCACTTCGTGCTGGTTCACGCCGTTGCGCAGATTCGGAAAGTACCCTGGAAGATATGCGCACCGCCTACCACGAGCAGCTCTCTGAGCTCTCCGAACAGCTCGGCGCCATGTGCGGGCTGGCCGGTGCCGCGATGGAGCGGGCAACGCAGGCGTTGTTGCAGGCCGACCTGGTGGTCGCCGAGCAAGTCATCTCCGACCACGAGAAGATCGCCGAGCTGAGCGCGCAAGCCGAGGAGAGCGCCTTCGTGCTGCTCGCCCTGCAGGCGCCCGTCGCCGGCGACCTGCGCTCAATCGTCAGCGCGATCCAGATGGTCGCCGACATCGACCGGATGGGCGCGCTGGCCCTGCACGTCGCCAAGATCGCCCGTCGGCGTCATCCGCAGCACACGCTGCCCGAGGAAGTTAACGGCTACTTCGCCGAAATGGGCAGGCTCGCAGTGGAATTGGGTAACAGCGCGCAGGAAGTGCTGTGGTCGCGGGACCCGGAGAAGGCCGCCCGCATCCGTGAAGAAGACGACGCGATGGACGACCTGCATCGCCACCTGTTCACCGTGTTGATGGACCGGGAATGGAAGCACGGTGTAGCCGCGGCGGTCGACGTCACGCTGCTGGGCCGCTTCTACGAACGGTTCGCCGATCACGCCGTCGAGGTGGCGCGTCGGGTGATCTTCCAGGCGACCGGCCGGTTCCCCGAAGACGAGGCCGTCGCCCAGTCCGGCTAGGCCGGACTACCCGAACCGGCCAGAGATGTAGTCTTCGGTCGCTTTCTGCGTCGGGTTGGAGAAGATCTTCTCGGTGTCGTCGATCTCGATCAGCCGGCCCGGTTTACCGACCGCTTCGAGGTTGAAGAATGCGGTGTGATCGCTGACCCGCGCCGCCTGCTGCATGTTGTGGGTGACGATGACGATGGTGTACTCCTGCTTCAACTCGGCGATCAGGTCCTCGATCGCCATCGTCGAGATCGGGTCCAGCGACGAGCACGGCTCGTCCATCAGCAGCACGTCCGGTTGCACGGCGATCGCCCGCGCGATGCACAGTCGCTGCTGCTGACCGCCGGACAGCCCGCCGCCTGGTCGGTCGAGCCGGTCCTTGACCTCGTCCCACAAGTTGGCGCCGCGCAGCGCGTATTCAGCGGTGTCGTCGAGCAGCTTGCGGTTGCGTATGCCCTGCAGCTTCAGCCCGGCCACCACGTTGTCACGAATCGACATGGTAGGGAACGGGTTTGGACGCTGGAACACCATGCCGATCGCACGCCGCACACCGACCGGGTCGATACCCGAGCCGTAGATGTCGTCGTCGTCGAGCAGCACGGTTCCTTGCATGCGGGCACCGGGCGTCACCTCGTGCATCCGGTTGAGCGTCCGCAGCACCGTGGTCTTGCCGCAACCCGACGGCCCGATGAACGCCGTCACGCTGCGCGGCAGAACTGACAGCGAGACGTCGGCGACGGCCTGGAACGCGCCGTAGAAAATGTTGACGTCTTTGAGGTCCAACCTCTTAGCCACCGGAGCTCCTGCCTAACCTGTCGGGCGCAAAGAGTTGCGAGACGCCCCTGGCCACCAGATTAATGACGGCGATCAACAGAATCAGCGTCAGGGCGGCACCCCACAGCCGATCCGTAGGAATCGGACTGGTGCCGGCCCCGGCTGAGGTCTGGTCGTACATCATGCCGGGCAACGAGCCCATGAAACCGCTGAAGATGTCGAAGTTCATCGCCTGCGAGTAGCCCACCAGGATCAGCAGCGGCGCGGTCTCGCCCATCACCCGGGCCAGCGCGAGAAAGATGCCGGTGATGATGCCGGACATCCCGGCCGGCAGGACGATCTTGGTGATCGTCCTCCACTTCGGCACACCCAGCGCGTAGCTGGCCTCACGTAGTTCCACCGGGACAATCTGCAGCATCTCCTCGGTGGTACGCACGATCACCGGGATCATCAACAGAACGAGCGCCAGCGACACCGCGAAACCGGATCTCGGAAAACCGAGCGTGGCGACGCACAGCGCATAAACGAACAAGGCTGCGACGATCGACGGCACTCCGGTCAGGATGTCGACCATGAAGGTGGTGATCTTGGCCATCGTGCCGTCGCCGCCGTACTCGACCAGATAGATGGCCACGAAAACTCCGATGGGTATGGAGATGGTCGCGCACACCAGTCCTTGCATAACCGTGCCGACAATGGCGTGGTACGCACCGCCGCCGGACAGAAATGCCGTCATATCGGCTTGCGAATGTGTCCACCACACAGTGGATTTCACCGCGCCGAACCCTTTGGCCACCACCGAATACAGCACCCAGACCAAGGGCACCAGCGCCACCCCGACCGCCAGTGTCACCAGCACGGTGGCCACCGCGTCGGCGACCCGGCGGCGCACGCTCACACCGGTGAACGTCCGCGCCTTGAGGGGGCGGTCCAGGATCGACGTCACCGGGTGGCCTTGCTCGAAACAGCTTGACGCGCCAAGGCATTGACCAGAAGTGTGAGCAGGAACAGCATCAAGCCCGCGGCGATGTAGGCGCCGGCCTTGTATTGGTCGTTGAATTCATATGCGGTTGCCGCGATCTTGGTGGCGAAGGTGTAGCCGCCGTCGAACAGCGACCAACCGAACGCTGCCTGGGTTCCACGCAGGATGACTAGCAAGGCGACGGTCTCACCCAGTGCGCGGCCCAGGCCCAGCATGGCGCCGCTGATGTATCCGGACCGGCCGAACGGCAGCACCGCGATCTTGACCACCTCCCAGCGGGTGGCGCCCAGCGCCAGCGCGGCCTCGATGTGGCCCTGTGGCGTCTTCATGAACACCTCGCGGGTGACCGCGGTGATGATCGGCAGGATCATCACCGCCAGCACAATTCCGGCGGTGAAGATGGTCCCGCCACCGGACACCGACGCGTTGCCGGTCGCGAACAGGAACACCCCACCCAGATGCGCGTTCAGCCATGTTGCGACCGGTCGCAGCCGCGGGGCGAGCACGTAGAGGCCCCAGACCCCGTAGATGATCGACGGGACCGCGGCGAGCAGGTCGACCAGGTAGGCCAGCGGTCCGGTCACCCGCCGCGGCGAGTACTGGGCCAGAAAGATCGCGATGCCCAGCGCCACCGGCATCGCCAGTGCCAGGGCGAACAGCGCAAGCATCACCGTCACTTGCAGCAGGTCAAACACGCCGAACCGCATTGCCTCGGTGTTGGTGGTGTCCCAGTTGCCGCCGTAGGTGAAGAAGTTGACGTGATCGCGGCCCAGCGCCGGGATCGCGCGCATCAGCAGGAACAGCCCGATCGCCGCGATCAGTACGACGATCAGAACGCCGGAGCCCGCGGACAGGTTGCGAAACAGCCGGTCGCCGCGGCTGGGTTTGACGACGCCCCAGCTCAGCGGGGTACTGGTCAGCCGCCGCGACGACGTGACGGCGACAGCCCCACCCGAACCGGAATCGGCTGGATTCGGCGTCGTCACTGTCTCCCCATCAGTTGGCTGCTCTGGGCCATAGGGTAATTGGGCCATAGGGTAATTCGTCGGGTCATCGAATCGCGTTGATCGCCGTGAGCAAGCGTTTCTTGAACTTCTCTGGCAGCGGAACGTAACCGGCCGCCGCCAGACCGCCTTGCGCGTTGTCAGCGGCCACGGTCAACAGGGATTTGACCGCCGCGCTGGTCGCCGGGTCGTAGCCCTTGGAGCAGACGATCTCGTAGGTGGCCAGCACCAGCGGGTAGGCGCCCGCGGCGCGGGTGCGGTAGATCGACTTCAGGTCGAGTTGCAAGTCGTTCCCGACGCCGGCGAAAGTGGCGCCGTCGATGGCCTTGCGGGCCGCGTCGTCGGTCAATGCGACAGCTCCGCTGCCGTCGTTGATCTGCGCGTAGGGCACGCCGCTTTGGTCGGCGAAGCCTTTTTCGACGTAGCCGATCGCGCCGGATGCGGAGTGCACCGCCTGGATGATGCCGGCGGATTTCTGCGCGCCCTCGCCGACGCCGCCCTGGAACTCGCTGCCGCTGCCTCGCGTCCAACTGTTCGGGGCGGCCGCGGCCAGATACTTCTGAAAGTTGTCGGTGGTCCCCGACGAGTCCGACCGATAGATCGGCGAGATTCTGGTGTCGGGCAGCGACGCACCGGGATTGAGTTTGACGATGGCCGGGTCGTTCCAGGAGGTGATCGCGCCACTGAAAACCTTGGCCAGAACGTCGGCGTTGACGACGAGTTGCTTGACACCGTCGAGGTGGAACACGATCGCGATAGGCCCGAAGACCATCGGCAGATGCCAGGCCGGATTGCCGTCGCAACGCTCGGTGGCGGGGTCGATCTGGTCGCGGCTCAGCGGCGAATCCGAGCCCGCGAAATCCACGTGCCTGGCGATGAACTGCTCGCGTCCGGCGCCGGAGCCGGTCGGGTTGTACGCCAACTGCTTACCGGGGCACAGCTGAGACCAGTCCAGGTTGAACAATGCGATCGCATTCTGCTGCGCGGTAGACCCCTCGGCGGTCAGGTCGGGTTTGCCGTCACAGTTCACCGGACCTGTCGGCGCCGTCATACCGTGCAGGTTGCTGTCGCTGCCGCAGCCGGTGGACAACGCGGCGGCGAGCACGGCGGCCGCCAGCGCTGCGCGCACCGCATGCGACATCGCCGATCTCGCTTCCTCAATGGATTCTGTGTCCGTCCGCGACTCCTCCCGCGACGGCGTCGGCCACCGGCGAAACTATGCGTCCGGCGTAGACGGCGTGCGCCGGAATGGTGAACGCGCGGTGAACAGGTCAGCCGCGGGCGTATGCGGTGTCCACGCTGTACTGGCTGAATCCCAACCGTCGGTAGGTCCGCACTGCCGCCGTGTTGTCCGACTCGACGTAGAGCATCACCGTCGGCTCTGCGGCGTCGTCCAGTCGTCGCGCCAGGTATGCGATGCCCACCGCGGTCAGGAGGCCACCCAGGCCGCCACCCTGGGCGGCCGGATCGATGCCGACGACATAGACCTCGCCGAGGCCGGCCTTGTCGGGATGCACTTTCGTCCAATGGAAACCGAGTAGAGCGCCGGTCTGCTCGCTGAAAGCCAGGAAAAGTCCCTTGGGGTCGAACCAGGGTTCGGCACGTCGCTCGGCGAGGTCGGCATCGGTCCAGCCGCCCTGCTCGGGGTGTGTCGCAAACGCGGCGTTGTTGACCCGCAACAACTCTGAGTCGTCGGTCGGGCCGGCGTAGGTGCGGATCAGCACGCCGTCGGGCGTTTCGGGCGTCGGCGATGTCGTCGAGGCCACGGCGCATCTGGACGAGTTCGCGAACCGGCGACAAACCGAGCGCCGACGCGGTGGCGCGCGCCGAGTCCAATGTGCCGTGCGCCCAAAAGCGGTTCAGCCCACCGGTTTTGTTCAATGCAGCACGGATCATCGCCGCCCCGATGCCAGCTCGGCGCGCGTCCGGATGCACGACCAACTCTGCCATTGCAGACCGGTCCTGCCCGTCCGCGGACAGGTTCAGATAGCCGAGGACCTGCTCGCCACTTTCATCAGTGGTCAGCAGATGTCCGGTGCGGTCGTGCGCCAACTCGCGCAAGACCTGCTCACCGACGGGTGCGACCGCATCGAATTCGGTTGCGGCAGTGATGAGTTCACGGACATGGCGCTGCTCGTCAGCAGTCAGCGACGCCCGCCATTGCGGCGCCGTCACTGACTGTGCAGCGGATCGGCGAGCGGTTCTTGGGCACTCTCGGTGTCGGCCTCGTCATCGTCGACGGTCTCGGTGCTCGGTGGCCGGCCCCGGGTCGGCCGGACCGCTTTGTAACCCACGTTGCGCACGGTGCCGATCAGCGCTTCATGCTCCGGGCCGAGCTTGGCTCGCAACCGACGCACATGGACGTCGACCGTGCGAGTGCCACCGAAGAAGTCGTAACCCCACACCTCGTGCAGCAACTGGGCCCGGGTGAACACCCGGCCGGCGTGCTGGGCCAGGTACTTCAGCAGCTCGAACTCCTTATAGGTGAGATCGAGCGGACGGCCGCGCAGTCGGGCGGTGTAGGTGCCTTCGTCGATCACGAGTTCGCCCAGGCTGATCTTGCCGACGCCCTCCTGGTCCTGCAGGTGGCCTCGCCGGCCGACCAGCAGCCGCAGCCGGGCGTCGATCTCGGCCGGCCCGGTGCCGGGCAGCAGGATCTCATCCAAACCCCAGTCGGCGTTGACGGCCACCAATCCGCCCTCATTGACCACAACCACCACCGGGATCGAGCGACCGGTGGAACCCAGCAGGCGGCACAGGCCGCGTGCGGCGGGCAGGTCCAGTCGCGCGTCGACGATCAAGATGTCGGCGCTGCCGGCTTCCAGCAGCGAGGACACGTCCGGCGGCGCGGTGCGCAGGTTGTGGGCGAGCAACGACAAGGACGGCAGAACGACGTCCGGATTCGGCTCAGGGGTTAGCAGCAACAGGTCCAAGCGAGCCCCTCCAGCTTTTATGGGAAAGGCGTCTCCCAAAATTCATGGTGGGATACGAAGTTTAACGGCCAGGTCATTAAACGATAGCTTGCAGCCTGGTCTTTCGCGCGGTGACGACGCGGACCGGGACGGTCCGATGAGGAGCCGCGCCATCCTGACGCGCGCGGTGACGACGCGGACCGGGACGGTCCGATGAGGAGCCGCGCCATCCTGACGCGCGCGGTGACGAGGCGGACCGCACGGTGACCGTGCAGCCCAAATCCAGTGGGTGAGCCACAATGTGCGGATGCGTAAGGCGCTGCTCGGTGTGGCCGCTGTGCTGCTGACTGTGGTGGTCCTGCTGCTGGCAGCTGTCGGCGCAGACTTCGGGACCAGCATTTATGCCGAGTATCGGCTAGCCAGGGTGGTGCGAGACAAGGCCCGATTGGGCTTCGACCCGTTCGTCGCGATCATCGCGTTCCCGCTCATCCCGCAGGCGATGCGGCACCGCTACGAAGACGTGGAGATCAAGGCCACTGCCGTCGACCGCCAGGTGATAGGAAAGGCGACGCTCGAGGCCACCATGCATTCGGTCGACCTGACCGAAGCCTCATGGCTGATCAGGCCGGATGCCAAGCTGCCGGTCGGCAAGCTGGAAAGCCGGATCATCATCGACTCGCGGCACCTCGGCCAGTACCTGGGCATGCGTGATCTGATCGTCGAAGCGCCCAGCAAAGACACCAACAACGCCACCGGGGGAACCACCGAATCCGGCATCTCCGGTAACCGTGATCTGGTTTTCACCGGCACCCCCCGGGCAGCCCACTTCGACAAACGGGTCAGCGTGGCGGTCGACCTGTCAATGGGCGGCGACGACGAAACCACGCTGGTGCTCACCCCCACCGGCGTGCTGACCGGGCCGGACACCGCCAACCAGCGGGTTCCCGATGACAAACGCGAGGCTGTGCTGGCCGCGTTCGGCGGGCGGCTGCCCGATCAGAGACTGCCGTTCGGTGTGCGGCCCACGAGCCAGGGCGCACGGGGATCGGACGTGATCATCGAGGGCATCGCGTCGGGATTAACGATCACGCTCGACGGGTTCAATCGAGCATGATGCGCGTCGACGAGTGCAGAGCGCAGCGATGAGGAGGAGCGGCGCCGATGATGTCAGCAGTACTGGCGGTCCTCGCAGCGCTGGCGGCCGCGGCGATCATCGGCTGGCTGATGACCCGTCGGGCCGGCCAGGTCCAGGCGACCGATCCGAAGGCGTCGGAGGGGGCCGATACCTCCGACCTGGGCCTGTCTCAAGACGGACCGACCGTCGTGCACTTCAGCGCATCGTGGTGCGGACCGTGCACCCATGTTCGACGCGTGGTCAATCAGGTCTGCGACGACCTCGACCGGGTCGCGCATGTCGAGATCGATATGGATGCCAATCCGGGCGCGGCGCGCCGTCTTTCGGTGTTGTCGCTGCCCACCACCTTCATCTTCGACGCCGACGGCCGGCAGCGCTATCGCACAGCCGGTGTCCCGAAAGCTGATGACCTGCGCTCGGCGCTGACACCGCTGTTGGCCTGATGACATCGCCATTGGGTAAGCTGCATGGCGTGTCCGCCCGCGTCGAGCTCATGCTCACCAGTCGCCGCGCAGTTGATCTGTGCCGCGTCGCGGGCTGCTGCTGTTGTTGTAGCTGCTGAGTAGCCGCGCCTTTTCGCGCCGCGCTCGGAGCAGCCAGAAACCCCGTGGCGCGCCGCCACAAAAAGTCGTGCATAGAGCAATTCAGGAGCAGCCTCATGTCGAACCCCAACACTCCCGGACAGGTCGACGTCCGGGGTCCGCGCTTTGCGGCCTGGATCACCACCGCGGTGCTGGTCATCACGTTGCTGGTATCCGGCATCAACCCACTGGCCGCCGCGATCATCCTCGGCGCGCAGTCCATCGTCTTCGCGATCGGCGCGACCGCCGGACCGCGTCGCCACCCCTACGGGCTGGTGTTCGCCAAGCTCGTCGCGCCGCGACTGAGCCCGGTCCGGGAGCGTGAGCCCGTCGCTCCGCTGAAATTCGCCCAGCTGGTCGGGTTGATCTTCGCCGCCCCGGCGTCAATCGGATTTGCCACTGGCGCTTTACTGTTCGGCGTCGTGCTCACCGCGGCGGCGCTGGTCGCCGCTTTCCTCAACGCAGCCTTCGGCATCTGCCTGGGCTGCCAGCTCTACCCGCTCGTGGCGCGCCTGAAGCCGGCCCACAGCACTTCCTAGCGATCGAAAGGATCACCCATATGGCACGCTCCGACGTCCTGGTCTCCGCCGACTGGGCCCAGAGCAATCTCGATGCCGATCACGTGGTCTTCGTCGAGGTAGACGAAGACACCAGCGCCTACGACGACGGCCACATCCCCGGGGCGGTCAAGCTGGACTGGCGTACCGATTTGCAAGACCCGGTCCGGCGCGACTTCGTCGACGCCCAGCAGTTCTCCAAGCTGCTCAGCGACCGCGGTATCGCCAACGACGACACAGTCGTCCTCTACGGCGGCAACAACAATTGGTTTGCCGCCTACGCGTACTGGTACTTCAAGCTGTACGGCCATGAAGACGTCAAGTTGCTCGACGGTGGCCGCAAGAAGTGGCAGCTCGACGGGCGTGCGTTTTCCACGGACAAGGTCGACCGGCCCGCCACCAGCTACACCGCGAAGGCAGCGGACCACTCGATCCGGGCCTTCCGCGACGAGGTGCTTGCCGCGATCAACGAGAAGAACCTGGTTGACGTGCGCTCGCCTGATGAGTTCTCCGGCAAGATTCTGGCGCCGGCCCATCTGCCGCAGGAGCAGAGCCAGCGTCCCGGCCACATTCCGAGCGCGATCAACGTGCCGTGGAGCAGAACCGCGAATGACGACGGCACCTTCAAGTCCGATGAGGAGCTGGCCGAGATCTACGCCGACGCCGGCCTCGATGGGTCGAAGGAGACGATCGCCTACTGCCGCATCGGGGAGCGCTCGTCACACACCTGGTTCGTCTTGCAGGAACTGTTAGGACACCAGAACGTCAAGAACTACGACGGTAGTTGGACTGAATACGGCTCCCTGGTTGGGGCCCCGATCGAGTTGGGAAGCTGATTATGTGCTCTGCGCCAAAGCAAGGACAGACTCTGCCGGCCAGCGTCGACCTGGAGAAGGAAACGGTCATCACCGGTCGCGTGGTGGATGGCTCCGGCCAGGCCGTGGGCGGTTCTTTTGTGCGACTGCTGGATTCCTCGGGTGACTTCACCGCCGAGGTTGTCGCGTCGGCCACCGGCGACTTCCGCTTTTTCGCGGCTCCCGGGTCGTGGACGCTGCGTGCGCTGTCGGCCGCAGGCAACGGTGATGCGATCGTCGAGCCGACGGGCGCGGGCATCCATGAGGTCGACGTCAAAATCGCCTGACCGCTCTGTCGAACTAGACTCGTCGCTGTGGTTCTGTTCTTCGAGATCTTGCTTGTCGCGGCCGTTGTGGCCGTCTCGTGGTTCGCGCTGTACGCGCTGTATCGGCTGATCACCGACGAATCGTGACTCCCGCCGGCGACAATGCAGAGCGCAGCGATGCGGGCCGGATGACCTCGCTCCGGTGACCGCGCGGTGTCGGCAGCGGCCGAACGCGCGAAGGCGACGGCGGCGCGCAACGTCCCCGTCTTCGATGACCTTCCGGTGCCTGCGGACACCGCGAACCTGCGCGAGGGTGCCAACCTGAACGACGCCCTGCTGGCATTACTTCCGCTGGTCGGAGTGTGGCGTGGCGAAGGGGAAGGACGCGGGCCGGACGGCGATTACCGTTTCGGGCAGCAGGTGGTGGTTTCCCATGACGGCGGCGACTACCTGAACTGGGAGTCTCGATCTTGGCGGCTCAGCGACGCCGGTGAGTACGAGGCGCCGGACTTGCGGGAAACCGGGTACTGGCGCTTTGTCAACGAACCCGATGACCCGTCGGAGTCACAGGCGATCGAGTTGCTGTTGGCGCACTCTGCCGGCTACGTCGAGCTGTTCTACGGCCGGCCGCTCAACCAGTCATCGTGGGAGCTGGCCACCGACGCGTTGGCCCGCAGCCGGTCTGGCGTGCTGGTAGGCGGAGCCAAGCGGCTCTACGGCATCGTCGAGGGCGGCGATCTGGCTTATGTCGAAGAGCGGGTGGACGCCGACGGCGGACTGATTCCGCATCTCTCCGCGCGGCTGGCACGTTTCGTCGGCTGACGCCGTGACTGGTTGCCGCAGAAGGCGATAGGGCTGACCCGGAAAAGGGGCAGCCCCCGAGCCGGTGGTTCCAGCTGGACAGACCGGAGGCTCGGGGGCTGGGTGACTGCGGGGAATTCGCCAGCGCGCGCAGGTGAATCCTCGCCTGGTGCTGCTAGCGGGCAGCCACCTCACAAGTCCAATAAGCTATCAATTTCCCGGACCACCTCCTTCCCTGTGTACTGGCGAAGGTACCCGCCGCGCGCCGCTGCGACAACTAGTTTCAGCGGTCGCTGACGATGGCGGCATCCACCAGTTCGGCGAATTCAGCTGTCAGCGGAGCGCGCGGCAACGCCCGGCCGTCAAGCGTGTGCACCCGCGCCGCGAGCGTCATACTCGATACCAGCCAAATACCTTGCGCGGCAAGCAGATCAGCGACGCGTAGCGCGCGGTAGTCGCAGTCGTAGCCCTTGGCGCGGGCGACGCTGAACAAAGCCTGTTGGGTAGTGCCGCGCAGGATCGGATACCAGGGCGGCGGGGTCAACAGGCACACATTGCCGTCGTCGCCGTCGGCGGCGATCACCACCGTCGAGCGTGGGCCTTCCAGGATGTAGCCGTCCGAGCTGACGAAGATGACGTCGCCGGCGCCATGGCGATCCGCATGCCGCAGCGCGGCCATGTTGATGGCATATGACAGCGTCTTGGCGCCGGCCAACAGCCACGGCATCTTCTCGACGCCGGCCGACGGCAACTCCCGGGGCAACGTGACCGCCGCCAATCCCTCGCGGCGGACCGTCGCGATCCGGTCCGCGACCGGGTTCACCGTCACGTATGCGGTAGGCGCCGAGCCGCTTTCCCGGCCGCGGCTGTAGACCAGCCGCATCGCGGCCTCGTCGTTCGTCTCGCTGGTCCATTGCTGCGCTGCCTGATCGATCGCGCGCCGCCAGACTGTCAGGTCCGGCGATGGCAGGTCGAGGAGTTTCGCCGAGTGGGCGAGCCGGCCCAGATGAGCCTCGACCAAGCATGCACCGCCGTCGCGCACCAGCAGAGTCTCGAAGACACCGTCGCCGCGCACTGCGGCGAGGTCGTCGGCGTATAGCAGCGGCGTCCCCGGGGGATGTACCTCGCCGTCGAGCGTGACGATCACGCCCGGTTGGCTTGTCATGGGTCAGGAGCCTAGTAGTGACGGCCCGTAGAGTTGACGTGTGTCTGCAGTTCCTGCTCCTGAAACCGGCCCAGACGCCGGCGCCATCTGGCATTACGGCGATCCGCTGGGCGAGCAGCGCGCCGCCGAAACGGGTGCCGCTCTGGTGGATCGATCGCATCGTGGTGTGCTCACATTGACCGGCGCCGACCGGCAGAGCTGGCTGCACAGCATCTCCACGCAGCACGTCAGCGAACTTCCCGACGGCGCGAGCACGCAAAACCTCAGCCTCGACGGCCAGGGCCGGGTCGAAGATCACTGGATCCAGACCGAGCTCGGCGGCACCACGTATCTCGACACCGAGCCGTGGCGCAGCGAGCCGCTTTTGGACTACCTGAAAAAGATGGTCTTCTGGTCGCAGGTGACGGCGGCTGCGGCCGATCTGGCGGTGCTCTCGCTGCTGGGGCCGCAACTCGGTGACCAAGCGGTGCTCGACGCGCTGGGCGTGGAGGCGCTGCCCGACCAGCTGACCGCGGTGCCGATCGATGGCGGTTTCGTGCGCCGCATGACGGAGGCCAACCCGGGCCAGGTGGAGCTGGATGTGCTGGTCGAGCGCAGCCGGTCCGCGGATCTGCAACGCCGGTTGACCGACGCCGGGGTGCGCCCGGCTGGGGTGTGGGCCCACGAAGCCCACCGAGTCGCGGCGGTTCGGCCGCGGCTCGGCGTCGACACCGACGAGCGCACCATCCCGCACGAAGTGGGCTGGATCGGCGGGGCTGTCCACCTGGACAAGGGCTGTTACCGCGGCCAGGAAACGGTCGCCCGGGTGCATAACCTGGGCAAACCGCCGCGGATGTTGGTGCTGTTGCATCTGGACGGGTCAGCCGACCGGCCCACTACCGGCGACCCGGTGCTGGCCGGCGGCCGTGCGGTGGGACGGCTGGGAACCGTCGTCGACCACGTCGATCTGGGCCCGATCGCCTTGGCGTTGATCAAACGCTCCATACCCGCGGACACCGAGCTGAGCACCGGCGGTGACGCCGAGTATCGCGGCGATGATCGACGCCGGATCGCTACCCGCCGCGGACGGGCCGGGCGCCGGTCGGGTGGCCGTGGAGCGGTTGCGGGGAACCGCCCGATGACAGTCGTTGACGGGTGCGGGGCGCAACAGCACACAACCACCGGGCACGGTAGACTCTCGACAGGACAATAAAGACAAAAGATCGGAGCCGCCTACTTGTTGGGCCGCTCCGTTATTGCGTGAGGGGGTTCCCCCAATGGGCCGTGGCCGGGCTAAGGCGAAGCAGACCAAGGTTGCTCGAGACCTTAAGTACAGCTCACCGCAGACCGATTTCGATCGGCTCCGGCAGGAGCTGTCCGGGTCGGGCGATCAGGACGCGGACCAGTCGGAGGGCGACGACCCTTGGCTTGACGAGCACCGCTAGGTCTTCCCGCGACTCGCGACACCGGCGAGCCGGAATCTAGAACCTGGGGTGCTGCCCGACGAGTTTGGCTAGCGGCCCGTCTTTTCCACCCTTGTTGATGGTGCCCAGGACCCAGCAGTTCAAATGGCGGGCGGTCAGAATCGCGAGTGCGCGGTCGGTGTCTTCCGGCGCGACGACCGCGATCATGCCGACGCCCATGTTGAAGGTTTTCTCCATCTCGGAGCGCGAGACCCGTCCTCGCTGGGCGATCATCGCGAACACCGGCGCCGGCGTCCAGGTGCCGCGATCCACTTCGGCGAGCAGTCCGTTCGGGATGACGCGTTCCAGATTGCCGGCCAGCCCGCCGCCGGTTACATGGCAGAACGTCCGGACCTGAGTTTCGGCGGCCAGTGCGAGACAGTCTTTGGCGTAGATGATGGTCGGCTCGAGCATCTCTTCGCCCAGTGTGCGGCCGAACTCTTCGACGTAGCCCTCCAGGTTGCCGCGATCGATCTCCAGCAAGACCTTGCGGGCCAGCGAGTATCCGTTGGAGTGCAGGCCCGACGATCCCATCGCAATGAGCACGTCGCCGGGTTTGACCCGCTCGGGGCCGAGCACGTCCTCAGCCTCGACGACGCCGACGCCGGTGGCGGAGATGTCGTAGTGGTCAGGCTCGATCAGGCCGGGATGCTCGGCGGTTTCGCCGCCGAGCAGCGCGCAGCCCGCGCGCATGCATCCTTCGGCGATACCGCCGACGATCGCGTTGAGGCGTTCGGGCACGATGCGGCCGAGCGCGATGTAGTCCAGCAGGAACAGCGGCTCGGCGCCGCAGACCACCAGGTCGTCGACCACCATCGCCACCAGGTCCAGTCCGACGGTGTCGTGCTTGTCCATCGCCTGGGCGACGGCCAGCTTGGTGCCCACCCCGTCGCTGGATGCGGCCAGCAGCGGCTCGCGGTAATCGCCGCGCAGCGCGAAGAGCCCGGCGAAGCCGCCGAGCTTGCCGATCACCTCAGGTCTGGTGGCTTTGGACGCCAGCGGCTTGAACAATTCGACGGCGCGGTCCCCGGCTTCGATATCGACTCCGGCCGATGCATATGTAGCGCCCGGAGCAGCCGGGTCTTTTCCGCGGTCGGTCATCGCGCTAAAGGCTACCGGGCGACACCCGGCGCGGGTATCTCCCACTCGCTCGAAAGGTCAGGGATGCCGTAACGCGGCGGCCTGTTCGGCCTCTGGCGACAGCTCGTGGCCGATGTCCGACGGCGTGGCTCCTCGTGCGGCGTTGGCGAGCATCTGCTCGATGACGTTCTTGCCAAGTGCTGTCTCGCTGGGCAATTCGATCGGATACCTGCCGTCGAAGCAGGCCGAGCAGAGCCGCGACGTGGGTTGCTCGGTCGCAGCGACCAAACTCCGCAGCGAAATGTAGCCCAGAGTGTCGGCGTTGATGGCGTGCCGTACCGCTTCGAGCATCTCGTCTTCGTCTTCGACGGCGTTGGCGATCAGTTCGGCCGGCGACGGGAAATCGATGCCGTAGAAGCACGGCCACTTCACCGGTGGCGACGCGATCCGCACATGCACTTCGATGGCGCCCGCCTCGCGCAGCATTCTGACCAGCGCGCGCTGGGTGTTTCCGCGCACGATCGAGTCGTCGACGACGATCAGCCGCTTGCCGCGGATGACTTCCTTGAGCGGATTTAACTTCAGCCGGATTCCGAGCTGACGGATGGTCTGCGACGGCTGGATGAATGTGCGCCCGACGTAGGCGTTCTTCATCAGCCCCTGGCCGTAGGGAATGCCGGACTCCTGCGCGTAACCGACGGCGGCAGGTGTGCCGGATTCCGGCACACCGATCACCAGGTCGGCGTCGATCGGGCTTTCGCGGGCCAGTCGACGGCCGATCTCGAGTCGGGCGCCGTGTACCGACCGGCCGGAAATCGTGCTGTCCGGACGCGCCAGGTAGACGTATTCGAAGATGCAGCCCTTGGGTTCTGGGTTGGCGAACCGGCTCGACCGGACGCCGTCGGCATCGATCGCCAGCAGTTCGCCGGGCTCGATCTCGCGGACGAATGATGCGCCGACGATGTCCAGTGCGGCGGTCTCTGAAGCCACCACCCAGCCGCGGTCCAGCCGTCCCAGGCACAGCGGGCGCACCCCGAACGGGTCACGCGCGGCGTACAGGGTGTTCTCGTCCATGAATGTCAGACAGAACGCGCCGCGCACGGTGGGCAGCAGTTCGAGGGCGGCCTGTTCCAGGGTGGAGTCGGCTGCGCCGTGCGCCAGCAGCGCGCCCAGCACGTCG
The DNA here is from genome assembly GCA_963762535.1 of uncultured Actinomycetota bacterium. GTDB lineage: Bacteria > Actinomycetota > Actinomycetes > Mycobacteriales > Mycobacteriaceae > Mycobacterium. The sequence goes on along the minus strand of CAVXKX010000007.1, from coordinate 437,948 downwards.
GAGTCGGTGTTGGCCGCGCCCGGCGCCCTGGAGTTGATCAGTCCGGCCGCACGGGCTCGGGAGACGAGTTCGGCGCTGTTGACCAGATTGCCGTTGTGCCCCAACGCAACTCCGGTGCCGGCCGCGGTGTTACGAAAGACCGGCTGGGCGTTCTCCCATGTCGGCTGGCCGCTGGTGGAGTACCGGCAGTGCCCGACGGCGACGTGACCTTCCATCGCGGCCAGTGTCTGCTCGTCGAAAACCTGACTGACCAGTCCGAGATCCTTGAACACCAGCACCTGCGACCCGTCCGCGACGGCGATGCCGGCAGCTTCCTGCCCGCGGTGTTGCAGCGCGTAGAGGCCGAAGTACGTCATCTTGGCGACTTCTTCGCCGGGGGCCCAGACCCCGAACACGCCACATTCTTCTCCGGGCGGGTTCTCGTCGGGTATCGACTGGTGGACGGTCACAGTGGCGGCGGCTCCCCAGGGAACGGATGGTGACCTGATGAAGTCTACGGAAACGTTGGGCGTGGCAGCGAATCGCCCGCGCGTGTTGCGGCATGTCGTGGCCGATTTTCGCAGCTCAAGAGCCCCAATACCGCCCAGATGTCGCATAGGCCACAGCGGTCCCAATCTGGGTCAGCGCAACGGTTACCCGGCCGCCCGATCGTCGAGCGCCTGGTATGCGGCGTTGTAGCCGGGGGTGAAGGTGATGCCAGGGCCGCCGTGGCAGCCGGCGCTGGCCAGATACAGCCCGTCAACCGGGATCGGCAAGTCGATGAAGCCCTTGGGTCCAGGCCGGTTCGGCCCCATCAGGTCCGGATGCAACAGGCCGTGGCAGAAATCGCCCGACGGGGCGCCGAACATCGTCTGCATGTGATACGGCGCGAACGTGATGTGGCGGATGACGATGTCCCGGAAGTTCGGCGCATAGCGGGTGATCTTGTCGATAACCCGTTGTGCCATCTCGTTTTTCAAACGGCCATGCTGGTCTCGGCTGGCTTCGACGGGAAAGGCATATGCAAATGCGCTCGCGGCGTGCTTGCCCGGCGGCGCCAGACCGGGGTCCATGCAGGACGGTATCTGCATACCGAGCGACGGGTTGTCGGGCACCAAGCCGCGGGTGCACATCTCCCACTGGCGCTGTTGTTCTTCGGGTGAGCCGAAGATCCCGATGGACTGCTGCATACCGGGCTCATTGAGCAGTTCGTAGGGCGGGGCGAACTCCGGCAGGGCGTCGAGGGCGAAATGCATTTGGATGAATGCTGCGCGGTGGTCGCGACCACTCAGCCTGGCGATCAGGTCCGCCGGCAGGTATTCGGCGCCGACCAGATCGGTGAGGGTGAGATCGGGCGCGATGTTGGAGACGACGACGGGTGCGCTGATCGTTGACCCGTCGCGGAGCCGCACGCCGGTGACGCGGTCGTTTTCCACCAGGATCTTGTCGACCTTGGTCCGGAAGCGCATCTCGCCGCCACGGGAGACGAACAGCTCGTGCAGGTGCTCGGTGAGCGCTCCGATACCGCCGGCGAGCTTGGTCATCATGGCGGTGCTGTCGTCGGGCACCGCCAGCGCAAAGGCCAAGCACGTCGCGCTGCCGGGAGTGTAGGGACCGCGATAGGTGGAGTTGACCGCCAGGAACGCGAGCATGCCGCGCATGATTGCGTGCTTGTCTCTGTCCGGCAGGTAGCGGTCGATGGCGTCCATCGCCGAGCCGAACAGCATCTGATGAACGGCGGCACGTTCGGCTTCGTTGGCCGCGCAGGCGTACATCTCGTCGAGCGTCTTCGGCGGAGTGCGCACCTCGAATCGCCCCAGCGCTTTCGCGGGCCCTTGACTCCAGGCGATCAACTCGGCCATGCCCATGATCGCGTCGGCGCCATGCTTCTCGCCGAGATGGGTCATCAGCTGTATCGGATCGCGGTAGAAGACCATCGGCTCCTCACCGGACTCACCGATGTTGACCGACATCACGTCGGCGTCGACGGTCGGAAGAGTGTCCAGGCCAAGCTCTTTGGTGATCTGCGGAGCGGTGGGGAACTGCACCGACCCGGCGATCTCGTAGCGGAATCCGTCGATGAGCTCGACCGTCGCGGCCATTCCACCGCTATAGGTATTGGCTTCCAGGCAGAGCGTGCGCAGGCCCGCACCCTGCAGGATGGCTGCCGCCGTCAAGCCGTTGTGCCCAGCGCCGACGACGATCGCGTCATAGTCAGTCATGGCTTGCAGAATATGTCAGTACTGACACAATGTGAAGATGTCAGTCCTGACGGGTTACGGGAAGTTCGAGATAGCATCGGCGCGATGGCAGAGCCGACCAACCTTCATGAGCGGCGCCGGCAATCGACGCATGCGGCGTTACGTCGGGTCGCGCTGGCGCAGTTCGCCAACAAGGGGTTCGCCAATGTGACGGTGACCCAGCTGGCCACCGAAGCCGGCGTCACCGAGCGGACGTTCTTCCGGCACTTCCCCAGCAAGGAAGCCGTTCTGTTCCAGGATTACGACACCCACCTGGAGTGGCTGGCGGAGGCGTTGGCTCAGCGACCCGCCTCGGAGTCGCTGTTCGATGCCGTGCTGGCTAGCGTGGCGAGTTTTCCGCATGACGTGGAGGTGGTTCGCCAAGCCGCGTTGGCCCGTTCGACGTTGATATCGGCCGAACGCATCGCCGCGCATTTGCGCGTCGTGCAGTCGTCCTTCGCCGAGGTGCTGACCGACTTCATCAGGACCCGCTACGCGGGTGTCGCCAACCTCGACCTCATCGCCGAGGTCGCCGGAGCCACTCTGGCAGCGGCTCTGGTGGTGGCCGTCCAAAAATGGGGTGACGACGGCTGTACCGGCGACTTGGGTGAAATCGTTGCCAGCAGTATCGATCTGGTGCGTTCTGGGTTCGCGCCGCTGACTTAACCGCTCAGCCGCACCACCGGCAGCCAAGGCGCAATCTCGACGGCCCGCGATCCGGACAGCCGAAGCGCCCCGGTGGCGGTGGCGTCGGCCACCTCGAGCAGTCCGGTCGCCAGCAGCAGCCAGGTCCGGGGATCGGTCTCGACGACATTCGGCGGGGTGCCGCGGGTATGTCGCGGCCCGGCAATGCATTGCACCGCGACGAACGGCGGAATCCGAACCTCGACGCTGGCGCCGGGCGCCTCGGCGGCCAGCGTCCGCGCGGTGAGCCGGACCGCCGCCGCAAGGCCGGCGCGACTCGGCGCCGGGCAACTGTCGTCGCGTAGCCAGTTCTCGACGGCGCGGACGGCGTCGCGGGTCTGGGCCGGATCGGCGTTCTGACGGGGCGCCATGGCTCAGTGCTCGAGCGCGGCACGGATGCGCTCGGTGTCGGCCGCGGTCCAGCCATCCGGCGGGGCCACCGCGGCCCACCCGTCAAGGATGTCGTTGCTGTAGTTGTGTCCGTGCCCGCCGGGCACCCCTTCGGCGTTGGTCAGGTCGGCGCTTACCTGCCAAAACGTAACCACCGGGTTCCATTGCATCGCCGCACTGCGATCGCGGCCGCGCGGCTCGACGAGCCAACCGGGGCGGCTGAACAAGAGGTCCGGCGACCACCAGACCACCGGGTCGGACGGGTGCTGCAGAAACAGCACCCGCGTGCCCGCCCACGGCGCTCCCCCGACTCGGTCGACGTCGACGGGATCGATGGCTTCGGAGAACCGCACGGTTCGACCGCTGTCGTAGCGTGGCTGCACTTCGGTGGAGCCCGGATCGCGCCGCACGAGCAGCGCATGCCACAGCGAGCTCTCCTGCGGCGGCCCGACCCAGAGGACCGCGTCGAAGCCCATCCGGCGAATGTCGGGCAGCCACCCGAACGCGGCCTGGCCGGCCATCGATCCCAGGCTCTCGCCGTAGAGCACCAGCTTCGGCCGGTGGTCTGACGGCAGTTTCTCCCAGCGGTCGTGGACGGCATTGATCAGCATCCGGCCGGAGTCCATCGACTTCTGCCGGTCGGCCAGAAACGAAATCCAGCTCGGCAGATAGGAGTACTGAAGACCGACGATCGCGGTATCGCCGTCGTACATCATCTCCAGCGAATTCGCGGCCACCGGGTCGATCCAGCCGGTGCCGGTGGTCGGCGCGATCACCAGGACCTTGCGGCGCAGCGCGCCGGTGCGTTCGAGCTCGTTGACGATGACATCCAACCGGCCTTGGTCATCGGGGGCGGTCTGCAGCCCGGCGTATACCCGGATCGGCTCCTTGGCCGGCCTGCCGTTGAGCTTGCTCAGGTCGGCCGCGTGCGGCCCGGTACCGACGAACGTGCGGCCCTGGTAACCCAAAGTGCTCCACGGCGCCAATGATGTTGGGCTGCCAGACTTTTCCGCCAACTGTGGTTGCGATACACCCGCGGGGTTGACACTGTCCCGCGGCTGGAAGACCGCGTTGGCGCCGGCGAAGAAGCCGCGTACCAGCACACCGTCGAACAACGTGATCAGCAGTGCCACAACGATTGCCGTGCCGATGAACAGCGCCACCTCGTCGTGCACATGCCAACGCCGGATCAGCATTCGGGCAAGCAGCCTGACAGCGTCGATGAGCACCCGGAACGCTGACACCAACAGTGCGCCGACAACGGCCGCGACGATCAGCGTGCGCAGGTAGCCCGGGTTGGTCGGTCCCTGGATGCCCATCAGCGCGGATAATTGCCGTTGCCAGGACGCGGCCGGAATCAGCATCAGCACGCATGCCGTCGGTGCGGTCACCACGACCGCCGCCTTCATCCAGAACAGCACCCGCGCTGAAGGTGGCCACCAGCGGGCACCTCGCAGCAGGACTCGGTAGGCGACCTTGCCGAGCAGCACACCCAGGCCGTAGCCGAACGCGGCGTTCACGCCACCAATCAGCCCTTGGAACAACCACCCTCGCGGCACCAGCGACGGCGTCAACGACAAACAGAAGAACAGTGCGCCGAACGCCACCCCGACGAATTTCAGCCGTAGCAGGCTCCACGCCCACACCAGCAGCGGATGCCGTTCACGAGCCTCGACTCGGGACTCATCGCAGCAGTGCGGCCAGCACCCCTTCGGATGTGCTGCGCAACTCCGCCAGCGGCACGGTGAACAGGCCCTGCACCTCCACCGCGTCCGAACCTTGGTCGACGACACCAATACGGGTGGCCGGCAGGCCGCGCGCCTCGCACATCGAGGTGAAGCGGCTCTCCTCGGTACGTGGCACCGCCACCAGCACCCGGCCCGCAGATTCGGAGAACAAAGTGACGAACGGGTCGGCGCCTTCGGGAAGCACGATGCGGCAACCGGTTTCACCGGCGAGCGCCGATTCCACGATGGCCTGCGCCAGACCGCCCTCGGACAAGTCGTGGGCCGCGGACACCAGCCCGTCGCGAGAGGCCTGCGCTGAGCACCTCGGCCAGTAGCCTTTCGCGGGCCAGGTCTACCCCGGGGGGCCGGCCGCCGAGATGGTCGGCGGTGACCTGCGCCCAGATCGAGCCGTCGAATTCGTCGCGGGTGTCGCCGAGCAGAATCAGCGTCTCGCCCGGTTCGGTGCCCATCGCGGTCGGGATCCGACGGGTGACGTCGTCGATCACACCCAGGACGCCGACCACCGGGGTGGGCATGATCGCCGTCGTCCCGGTCTGGTTGTAGAAGCTGACGTTGCCACCGGTTACCGGAATGCCCAGTGCCGCACAACCATCGGCCAGGCCGCGGACCGCCTGGGAGAACTGCCACATCACGCCGGGATCTTCCGGCGATCCGAAGTTGAGGCAGTTGGTCACCGCGACCGGGGTGGCTCCGGTGACGGCGACGTTGCGGTATGCCTCGGCCAGCGCAAGCTGGGCGCCCACATAGGGATCCAGCATCGTGTAGCGGCCGGAGGCGTCGGTCGACACCGCGATACCGCGGCCGGTGCTCTCGTCGACGCGCAGCACGCCCCCGTCGGCGTGCTCGGCCAGCACAGTGTTGCCGCGCACGTAGCGGTCGTACTGCTCGGTGATGAACGCCCGGCTACACAGATGCGGACTGCCCAGCAGCGCAAGCAAAGTCGCGCGCAGTTCGTCACCGGAAACCGGCCGCTTCAGGCCGGCCGAGGTGTCGGCGATCAGCGCGTCCTGCGACTCGGGACGCGCGACGGGACGCTGATAGACCGGGCCCTCGTGGGCCACCGTGCGCGGCGGCACATCGACGACGGTCTCGCCGTGCCAGGTGATCTGCAGCCGGTCGCCGTCGGTGACCTCGCCGATCGTGGTGGCCAGCACCTCCCACTTGCGGCAGACGGCCATGAACGCGTCCACGTTCTCCGGCGCAACCACCGCACACATCCGCTCCTGGGACTCGCTGGAGAGGATCTCGGCGGGCGTCATGTCCTTGGCCCGCAACGGCACGGTGTCCAGCTGGATCGCCATCCCACCGTCGCCCGCTGATGCGAGTTCTGATGTGGCGCAAGACAAGCCGGCTCCGCCAAGGTCCTGGATGCCGATCACCAGGCCGGCGGCGTACAGCTCGAGGCAGCACTCGATGAGCACCTTCTCGGTGAACGGGTCGCCGACCTGTACTGAAGGGAGCTTCTTGCGGCCTGATCCCGACTCGTCGCCGCCGAAGGTTTCCGACGCCAGCACCGATACGCCACCGATGCCGTCGAGGCCGGTCCGCGCGCCGAACAGGATGATCTTGTTGCCGGCGCCCGAGGCGAAGGCCAGATGCAGATCTTCCTTGCGCAGCACGCCGACGCACAACGCGTTCACCAACGGGTTGCCGGCGTAACAGGCGTCGAAGACGGTTTCGCCGCCGATGTTGGGCAGACCCAGCGAGTTGCCGTAGCCGCCGATGCCGCGCACGACGCCGTCGAGCACGCGGCGGGTGTCGGGGGCGTCCGCGGCGCCGAAGCGCAGCTGGTCCATCACCGCGACCGGCCGGGCGCCCATCGCCATGATGTCGCGGACGATGCCGCCGACTCCGGTGGCCGCGCCCTGGTAAGGCTCGACATACGACGGGTGGTTGTGCGACTCGACTTTGAAGGTGACGGCCCAGCCGTCGCCGATGTCGACGACGCCGGCGTTCTCGCCGATGCCGGCCAGCATGCCCGCCCGCATCTCGTCGGTAGTGGTCTCACCGAAGTACCGCAGATGCACCTTCGAGGACTTGTAGGAGCAGTGTTCGCTCCACATCACCGAGTACATGGCCAGCTCGGCATCGGTGGGCCGGCGGCCCAGAATGTCGCGGATCCGCTGATATTCGTCGTCTTTGAGACCGAGCTCGCGGAACGGTTGCGGCTGTTCAGGGGTGGCCGCGGCCCGCTCGACGGTATCGATCGCGTGAGTGAGCCCAGACGTCACACCGGACAGTCTATGGTGCCGCGGCGGCTACCCCGTGCCGGCGACGCAAAAGGCGTTGCCGCCGGGTCAGCAAGCACCACCCATCGGAAGCTGTCGCCGATGCTGTGCCGACCGACCTCGGTCGCTCCTGCCGACTTGAGCCGGGTCACCTCGGCGTCGACGTCGGCGGCGCCAAAATCCAGGTGCACCCGGTTCTTGCCGGGCGTCGGATCGTCCACCTTCTGGAAGCCCAGCCGCGGACCGTCGGCCCGGACGACCGCGATGAACTCACCGGGAATCAATTCCTGCGTCTCACCGTCGAATTGCTGCGCCCACCACTGCGCCAGCTGCACAGGGTCGCCGCAGTCGAACGTGACCATCTCTACTTTGAGTGCCATACCCACGACCTTAGTTCGGCGACGATGACCTCCGAGGTAATTGTGCAGCGTCGTCACCGCGGGACAGACTTTCAACCGCAACCACCCGAATATTGGAGGGAATCATGACCGACACTCAAACCGCCTCTGCCCCAACGACACCGAAGTTCAGCGCCGAGATGTTTGCGGCGTTCTGGGCGGCGCCCGACATGTCGCACGGGATGGAAGTCTTGGCCGACGACATCATCGGCTACTGGCCCGGCGACATTGAGCCGGTACGCGGATTCCAGGCGTACACCCAGAAGATCGCCGACCTGCTCGCGGTCGCTCCGGACTTGAAACTGGAAGTCATCGACAGCGCCACCGTTGCCGGCCCCGCCGAGGGCGAGGAGCTGGTCTTCCTGCACTACGTGGGGCACGCCACCGGGCCGGACGGGCCCATCGAGATCCGCGGGATCGACCGGGTTCGCACCCGCGACGGCATCGTCGTAGAGAACGTGATCCGCTACGACCCGGTCTTCGTCTAACGGTCAGCCGGGCGACAAGAACGCCTGCAGCGCCGCAGCGTAGGCGGGAACGTCGTTGGCGCCCATCAGTTCTCGAGCCGAGTGCATCGCGAGCTGAGGGGCGCCGACGTCGACCGTCGCGATCCCGGTCCGGGCCGCCGTCATCGGCCCGATCGTCGAACCACACGGCAGGTCGGCGCGGTGCTCGTAGCGCTGCAACGGCACCCCGGCCTGCCGGCAGGCCAGCGCGAACGCCGCGGCGGTGCGACCGTCGGTGGCATAGCGCAGGTTGGGATGCACTTTGAGCACCGGGCCGCCATTGACCGCGATGAGATGGCCCGGCTCGTGGCGCTCGGGATAGTTGGGATGGGTGGCGTGTGCCATGTCCGCCGAGGCCACCATCGACCCGGATATCCGTCGCAGGAAGTCCTCCCGGCTGCCGCCGCCGGACAGCACGATGCGTTCCAGCGTGGTCAGCAGCAGCTCGGAGTCGGCGCCGTGATCCGAGGTCGACCCGACTTCTTCGTGGTCGAACAGCGCCAGCACCGGCACGTAGTCGGCCGGCGAGACGTCCAGGAAGGCTTCCAGACCCGCGTAGCAGGAGGCCTGGTTGTCCAGTCGGGGCGCGCTGACGAACTCGTCGTCGACACCGGTCACCCGCGACGGCGTCAGGTCGTGGGTCATCAGGTCGGCACCGAGCACGTCGTCGGGATCGACGCCGGTCCGCTCGCAGACGTAGCCGATGAATGAACGGGTTCCGAAGCCGGCGCCCCATACCGCGTTGACGTGTCGCTGCGGATCCAGGGTGAGCGACTTGCGATCCTCGGCCAGATGGATGGCAAGCTGCGGCACCCGCAGGATCGGGTCGTCGATTCGCACCAGCCGGTGGGCAACCCCGGCGGCGCCGTCGCGTACCGACAGCCGTCCGCTGATGCCCAGGTCGCGGTCGAGCCATGAATTCAGCCAGGCACCGCCGTAGGGCTCCAGCGCCACCACCTGCCAGCCGGCGACCTCCCGGTCGGGATGCTGCTTGACCCGCAAGTTGGGGCTGTCGGTGTGACCGCCGATCACCCGGAACGGTCGCGGCCCGGCGGCGCTGCCGTCCCAGGCCACCAGCGACCCGGATCGGACCATGAAGAACTTGCCGGCCTTCGGCCACGGCGTCCGCCTCGGCGAGTTCGGTGAAGCCGGCTGCGCGCAGCCGGGACGCCACGGTGGCGCAGACGTGAAACGGCGATGGGGACGCGTCGATGAATTCGCACAGCCCTAGCGCGGTCGCTGTCATCGATTCATCTTTTCATCACGGGCACACCGGGCACGTTAGGGTCGAACCCGTGCCCGCCCTGCAACCGCAACCGGTGCTCGCGCCGCTGACACCGGCCGCGATCTTCCTGGTGGTCACCATCGATGAGGGTGGCGAAGCCACCGTGCACGACGCGCTGCCGGAGATTTCCGGCCTGGTGCGCGCCATCGGCTTCCGCGAACCCGCCAAGCGCTTGTCGGTGATCACCTCGATCGGGTCACAGGCCTGGGACCGGTTGTTCGACGGCCCGCGACCGGCCGAGCTGCACCCGTTCGTCGAGCTGGACGGCCCACGGCACACCGCCCCGGCAACGCCCGGGGACCTGTTGTTCCATGTTCGGGCCGAGACGCTGGACGTCTGTTTCGAGCTGGCCAACCGCATCCTGCAATCGATGGCCGGCGCGGTGACTGTGGTCGACGAGGTGCACGGTTTCCGGTTCTTCGACAACCGTGATCTTGCTCGGATTTGTCGACGGGACGGAGAACCCCGATGGCGCGCTGGCGATTTCGTCAACCTGCGTCGGCGACGAGGACCCGGAATTCGCCGGGTCCTGCTACGTGCATGTGCAGAAATATCTGCATGACATGGCGGCGTGGGATTCCCTGCCGGTCACCGAGCAGGAGCGGGTGATCGGCCGGACCAAGCTGGAAGACATCGAACTCGGCGACGACGACAAACCGGACGACGCGCACATCGCGCTCAACGTCATCACCGACGACGACGGCACCGAGCTCAAGATCGTGCGGCACAACATGCCGTTCGGCGAGCTGGGCAAGGGCGAGTTCGGCACCTATTTCATCGGCTACTCGCGCACGCCTGAGGTGACCGAGCAGATGCTGCGCAACATGTTCCTCGGTGATCCGCCCGGCAATACCGACCGGATCCTGGATTTCTCCACCGCCGTCACCGGTGGACTGTTCTTCTCCCCCACCGTCGACTTTCTCGATGACCCGCCGCCGCTGCCGAGCGCACCGGCGGCGACTCCGGCGGTACTCAACTCATCCGCGGATGGCTCGTTGGCGATCGGCAGTTGAAAGGAACCCCGCAATGAACAACCTGTACCGTGACCTCGCTCCGATCACCGAAGAGGCCTGGGACGACATCGAATTGGAGGCGAGGCGTACCTTCAAGCGCCACATCGCCGGCCGCCGCGTGGTCGACGTCAGCGAGCCGGCTGGACCCGCCGCGGCTGCCGTCAGCACCGGGCGACTGATCGACGTCGAAGCACCCTCCGACGGTGTGATCACCCACTTGCGCGCCAGCAAACCGCTTGTGCGACTGCGTGTTCCGTTCACGCTGTCACGTTCGGAGATCGACGACGTGGAACGCGGCTCGCAGGACTCCGACTGGGATCCAGTCAAGGCGGCCGCCAAGAAGCTGGCGTTCGCCGAAGACCGGGCCATCTTCGAGGGCTACGCCGCCGCGTCGATCGAGGGTGTCCGCAGCGCCAGCAGCAACCCGCCGCTCAAGCTGCCCGCGGACCCGCGCGAAATCCCGGACATCATCACCCAGGCATTGTCCGAACTCCGGCTGGCCGGCGTCGACGGCCCGTATTCGGTTCTGCTGTCCGCTGATGTCTACACCAAGGTGAGCGAAACGACCGAGCACGGGTATCCGATCCTCGAGCACATCAACCGGCTGGTGAACGGTGACATCATCTGGGCACCGGCCATCGACGGCGCGTTCGTGTTGACCACTCGCGGAGGCGACTTCGACTTGCAGCTGGGCACCGACGTGTCGATCGGCTATCTGTCGCATGACGCCGAGACCGTGCAGCTGTATCTACAGGAGACCCTGACGTTCCTGAACTACACCGCCGAGGCGTCGGTCGCGCTGACCGCTTAGGACGGGCGGCGCCGCGCGAGTCAAGAGCAGCTCAAAGGTCCAACACGAGATCGCTCGCGGGCGCGGCTGCGACACTGTTGCCAATCGCCGGCACCTGTGCATAATGGGTTGCACATCCCAGAAAGTCGGGAACCGTGCCGTTGGCGGGAGCAACCACATGTCAGTCGTTCATCACCGCTACGCCATGGTTGCCGGGCACCGGTTGTTCTATCGCGAGGCGGGCGATCCCACCGATCCCGCCCTTGTCCTGCTGCACGGATTTCCGACCAGCTCGTACATGTTCCGCGACCTGGTTCCGGCACTCGCCGACCGCTACCACGTCATCGCGCCTGACCTGTTGGGCTTCGGGCTCTCCGATGCGCCGTCAGTCGATGAATTCGACTACACGTTCGACGCCCTGACCGAGCTGACCGAAGGCTTGCTACGCGCCTCGGCCTCCACGAAGTACGCGATCTACGTGCAGGACTACGGCGCGCCGGTGGGCTGGCGCCTGGCGCTGCACGACCCGTCGGCGATCACGGCGATCATCAGCCAGAACGGCAATGCCTACGATGCTGGATTCGTCGAGGCCTTCTGGAAGACCGTGCGTGCTTTCCAAGATCGGCCTGACGCCGAAAACGAGTCGGCGGTAAGGCAATTCCTCACACTGGAAGCCACCCGGTGGCAGTATGTCACCGGTGTCGCCGATGAAACGCTGGTGAATCCCGAATCGTGGCATCACGACTATGCGCTGATCTCTCGGCCTGGCAATGACTCGGTGCAATTGAAGCTTTTTCGGGACTACGCGACCAACGCGCCGTTGTACCCGCGGGTACATGAGTATTTCCGGACCACCCAGGTGCCATTGCTCGCGGTGTGGGGGCGCGGCGACCAGATCTTCGGCCCGGCAGGCGCTCAAGCGTTTGCCGACGACTTGCCCGGCGCCGAGATCCACCTTCTTGATGGTGGGCACTTTCTGCTCGAATCGGCTCTCCCCGACGTCTGCCAGTTGATGCGCGGATTCCTTTCCAAGGTCTACCCAGCCGGTTGATCCGAAGCCGAAAGGCGCCACGCATCTCGTCAAATGGGCTAGACGTCCCAGATCGGCGTGCTTCCGCGGGTAACCTGGCGCGATGGCCAAGGTCGGGGACGAACCGCGGCTCACCCCCAAGGGACGGGCCACCCGCGACCGGATCGTGCGGGCGGCCGCCGAGCTCATCGTCACCGAAGGCCTTCGGGCGACGAACATGGAGAGCGTGCGAAAAGCCGCGTCGGTCAGCGGCTCTCAGCTCACCCATTATTTCTCGGACAAGAGTGCGTTGATCCGCGCGGTCGTTCGACGCCAAATCGACGTCGTGCTCGATTTCCATCGCCAACCCGCGCTGGGCAACCTTCAGTCGTTCGCCGACTTCGAGCGGTGGATAGACCTGAATATGCGCTATCTCAGACGAATCGGAACCTCCGGCGGCACTCCCACTTTCCACGCGCTGGCCGCCCAATTGGTGAAGTCCGACGAGTCTATGCACGGCACGCTGGCGGTAGCTTATCTACAATGGATTGACTTGCTGGAGAACGCGATCCAGCACATGAAAGCACGCAAACTGATTGTCGCCGGGGCGGATCCGCGGCGCATCGCGCTGGTCATCGTCAGTGCCCACCAAGGTGGCGGCACACTGACCTTCACCTACCGAGCGGAGTGGCCGCACGCGCACGCCACTCGATTCGCAGTCAACTACCTCCGTCTGTTCGCCACCGATCCGGCCGAACGCGAGCCCCGCCCGCCGCGACGGTCGCGTGGCCGGCGCAAGGCCACCGCCGGACAGGACACCAGCTTGGAGTTGACCCGCAAAGGTCTAGCGACCCGGGCACGCATCGTGAGCGCCGCGGCCCAATTGATGTTCGAACGTGGCGCCGGAAATACCAGCGTCGAGGACGTGCGCGCGGCCGCGGGGGTGAGCGGGTCGCAGATCGCGCACTATTTTCGCGACAAACGCGAACTGACCCGGCAGGTCATCGCGTCCCGGCGTGCCGATGTTGTTGCCTTCCATACTCAGTCGAGCCTCGGCGCACTCGACACGCTCGAGGACCTGGTGGCGTGGTCGGCCGCGTGTATTGCCGATATCGACGCGGTCTATCGCCGGGGCGGCTGCATCTACGGCTCCCTCGTCGGGGAGTTGATCGACTCCGATGATGAAGTCCGCGACGATCTCGCCGTCGGCTACGACCAATGGCTCGACTTGTTCGAAGGCGGCCTCGCTGCGATGCGGCACCGAGGCGACTTGCGAGCCGACGCCGATCCCCGACACCTGGCGGCAGCGCTGGTCGTCGCGCACCAGGGCGGTGCGATGCTCACCCATGTCACCGGCGACGCAGAACCGCTGCAGGTTGCCGTGACCGCCGGGGTTGAGTATGTCCGGTCGTATGCGCAACCCGATAAACAGACAACGTCAAGGCGTCCGCGGCACAGGTCGACATCCTGAGCACCGCTGGACAGTTGCGTCCTCAGCACTCATAATGGGTCATACATCCCATTTTTTCCATGATTGAGCCCGATCTAATCGGAAGGCACGGCTATGTCCGTCGATCGACAGTGAGAAGACGTTGCCAACCGCTCCGGCCGTTGTCCGCGAACAACCCGGCGGGGACAGCATGCGGGCAATCATCCTGACGGGCTTCGGTGGCCTGGACTGCCTGGAGTATTCCGAGCTACCGAAACCGCTACCGAAACACGGGGAGGTCGTCATCGAAGTCCGGGGCTTCGGTCTCAACCACGCGGAAACGCACATGCGCCGGGGGGAATGGGCCGAAGCCGCCGAGGTCAGCGGCATCGAATGCGTCGGCATCGTGGACTCATGCCCCGGTGGGGAGTTTCCGGTCGGCGCCAAGGTGGCGGCATTGATGGGCGGCCTTGGCCGAACCATCAACGGCAGCTACGCCGAATACACCCGCGTTCGCGCAGCCAATGTCGCACTCATCGACTCGGAACTGCCTGGTCGCAGTTGGCGGCTCTACCGGAAACCTATGCGACTGCCTGGACCTGCCTGTTCCACAACCTCAAGCTATCCGCGGGACAGACCGTCGTAATCCGCGGCGCGACTTCGTCGTTCGGACAGGCAGCGGTAAAAATGGCGGTATCAGCCGGGGCTCGCGTGATCGCCACCGCTCGCAGCCGAGAGCGACTCCCCATGCTCACCCAACTCGGAGCCGCGCGCGTCGAACTGGAGTCACGAACCTTGGCGAGCGAGATCGAAGAAGCCAAGCAGATCGATGCCGTTCTCGATCTGGTGGGGAACAGCACCATCCTCGATTCACTGGATATGCTGCGCCGCGATGGAACCGCGTGCCTGGCGGGCTGGCTCGGTGGGCTGGATCCTCTCGGCGACTTCAATCCATTGCTGCGCATGCCCAGCGGCGTCTATTGGTCGTTCTTCGGTAGCTTTGTGTTCGGCAATCCGGGCTTTCCGCTGTCCGATGTCCCACTTCAGGATATCGCCGCTCAGGTGGCTGCCGGCCAGCTCGAGGCAGCACCGTCCCGCGTCTTCTCGTTCGACGAGATCCACGAGGCCCACCGGGTCATGGAAGCCGGCGGCGCCGGTGGAAAGATGGTTGTCATCGTCGAATGAGCACCCGATGATGGCACTGTGACCAAAGATCCCGTCAGTCCTGGTGTTCGACGTCAACGAAACCCTCGTCGACATCGGATCGTTGACACCACTTTTCGATCGGATTTTCGGCGACCGGCGCGCGATGCGCGAATGGTTCAGCCAGATCCTGATGTACTCGATGACGGTGACGATGTCGGGTAGTTACGTCGACTTCTTCACCCTCGGACAAGGGGCATTGCGAATGTTGGGTTCGATCCACCACGTGCGCGTCACCGACGACGATGCGCGCGACCTCAAACAGGCCATGCTGACCATGCCCGCGCATGCTGATGTGGCTGTCGGGTTAGAAGAGCTGCGTCACAACGGGTTTCGTCTAGCGACGCTGAGCAACTCGCCGCCCAACCCGGACGGGCCCAACTCAGTCGAACACGCAGGGCTGGCGCACTTTTTCGAACAGCAGCTGAGTGTGGACGCCTGCCGCGCCTTCAAACCCGCGGCGACGGTCTATCGGTATGCGTGCGAACAACTCGCCGTGTCCCCGGCCGACTGCATGATGGTCGCGGCCCACGCCTGGGACACCATGGGCGCGCAGGCGACCGGCTTCAGCGGTGCCCTGATCACCCGGCCCGGCAACGCGGCGTTGCCCCTCCCCGACTTACCGCAGCCGACAGTGATCGCGACCGATCTGCGCGATCTGGCAGCCAAACTCACAAACCAGCAGGCGCAGACGTCTACCGGGTAGATCAATATTTCGACGAACACCGGAGGCCACCATGACAGCAACGGCAATATATAGCCAAGCTGAAAAAGCCATACCAGTTGCGCCCCAAGGGCTTTAGGGGCGGCAGGTGAAACCGCCTTTCGAGACGGTCGTCGCGCGGCATGGCGCCACCGTGCTACGGGTGGTGCGCGCGGTCGTGAGTCGCGCCGACGCTGACGACGCCTGGTCGGAGACCTTCCTGGCGGCGATGAAGGCCTACCCCGACCTGCCCGCCGACGCGAATGTCGAGGCGTGGCTGGTCACCATCGCTCACCGCAAGGCGATCGACCTCATCCGCGCCACCGCCCGACGGGCGACACCGGTCCCGG
The DNA here is from genome assembly GCA_963762535.1 of uncultured Actinomycetota bacterium. Lineage (GTDB taxonomy): Bacteria > Actinomycetota > Actinomycetes > Mycobacteriales > Mycobacteriaceae > Mycobacterium. Next base: position 421,993 of record CAVXKX010000007.1, on the reverse strand, counting down.
AAACTCCGGACCGGCCATCGCCGAGTCACGCCGACTGCGGGCATTCGGAGCTCACCGAGGCGGTTGCCGCCTTGCCGCGCCAAGCAGCGTCAGGCGGTGGCCTACCACTACCTGGCCGGACTGCCCTACGCCGAAATCGCCACAATCCTCGACAGCAGTGCCGCCGCCGCCCGCCGCGCGGCCGCCGACGGTATCGCCACGCTACGGCGTACCTACGTACACCACACGGAGTCTGATTATGAATAGCATTGACCTGACCGCGGAGTATCCGGTCGACGACAACGACATCGCCCGCCTGCGGGCTCGGCTGGAAGCGGCCGCCGACCGAGACGGCCTGCTCGACGTCGCGTATCGGACGGTCGACTCGCCTGTCGCCCCCCTGCTGATCGCTGCGACACCGGCCGGCCTGGTCCGCGTCGCATTCAGCAACGAAGGTCATGACGACGTTCTGCAGAGCCTGTCCGACCGGATCAGCGCCCGCCTGTTACACGCCCCGGCACGCCTGGATGTCGTCGCCCGGCAACTCGACGAGTATTTCACCGGCCGGCGGCGCAGCTTTGACGTGCCGCTGGATTGGCAGCTGTCCAAGGGATTTCGCCGTGTCGTCCTCGAACACCTGGCCACCGACATTCGCTACGGCAGCACCGCCAGCTATGGCACACTGGCTCGACTTTCGGGTTCCCCCAACGCGGTTCGTGCCGTCGGGACCACGTGTGCGACGAACCCCATCCCGGTTGTGGTGCCGTGCCACCGGGTGGTCCGCTCCGACGGCGCGATGGGCAACTACCGCGGCGGACCGGCCGCCAAGCGCGCGCTGCTGGATCTGGAAGCGCACCAGATAATATGGGTTAACCAACCCACTCAGCCGGTCCGCAGCTAAGCTGTCACATCAGCCGACAGAAGGGCCCACCGTGGCAGCAACCGACGATACTTACGATGTCATAGTGCTCGGGCGCCGGACCGGTCGGACAGAATGCCGCCGAGCGCGCACGAGCGGGCGATCTCAGCGTTGCGATGGTCGAACGTGAACTGGTCGGCGGTGAATGTTCTTACTGGGGATGCGTTCCCAGCAAGGCGCTTTTGCGTCCGGTGATCGCAGTAGCCGACGCGGATCGCGTGGACGGGGCGCGCGAAGCGGTCACCGGTCCGATCAATGCCGCGGGCGTCTTCGATCGACGAGACCGCTATGTCAGCAATTGGGACGACGCGGGACAAGCTGATTGGGTAGCCGGGATCGGCGCAACCCTGATCCGCGGTCATGGACGCCTGGACGGGCCTCGCCGCGTTGAGGTGACGACAGCCGGCGGTGAGTCATCGGTGCTCACCGCCCGGCATGCCGTGGTGATCTGCACGGGAAGCCGTGCAGCGCTTCCAGATTTGCCGGGCATCGAGGCAAGCCCGACCGTGGACCAATCGCAAAGGCACAGAGAGCAGCGTGGTGCCAGACCGCCTGGCCGTCGTCGGCGCGGGTGGGGTCGGCGTCGAAATGGCCACCGCATGGCGTGGTTTGGGCGCCGCAGTCACATTGCTGATCCGGGGATCTGGGCTGCTGCCACGGATGGAACCGTTTGTCGGAGAGCTTGTCGAAGGCGGGTTCCGCAGCGCCGGGGTCGATGTACGCAAGAACGTGTCAGTAGCCGGGCTACGCCGGCCGCGTGCCGACGGTCCGGTGGCGGTGGAAATGGACGACGGCAGTGAGCTCGAAGTCGACGAAGTGTTGTTTGCGACGGGCCGAGCGCCGCTAAGCGATGACATCGGTTTGCAGACAGTGGGTCTCACCCCCGGCAGCTGGCTTGAGGTCGACGACACGTGCCGCGTACGAGCCGTCCAGGACGGCTGGCTGTATGCCGCCGGCGACGCCAACCATCGGGCACTGCTGACCCACGAGGGCAAGTACCAGGCGCGGATAGCGGGCGCAGCGATCGCCGCCCGGGCAGCGGGTCACACGTTGGATACCGGGCCCTGGGGTGCGCACGCGGCCACCGCCGACCATTACGCGGTGCCGCAGGTTTTCTTCACCGACCCCGAAGCCGCGGCCGTCGGACTGACGGCCAGCCAGGCCGAGCAGACCGGTCACCGGGTGCACACCATCGATGTCGACATCGGCGACGTGGTCATGGGGGCCAAGCTATACGCCGACGGATACTCCGGGCGGGCGCGGATGGTGGTCGACGCCGATCGCGGTTACCTGCTCGGCGTGACTTTCGTCGGTCCGGGAGTCTCGGAGTTGCTGCACTCGGCCACGGTCGCCGTTGCAGGGCAAGTTCCTGTCGACCGGTTGTGGCATGCCGTGCCGTGCTTTCCGACGATCAGCGAAGTATGGCTGAGACTTCTTGAGGCATACCGCGATTCGATGGTTACCTAGTCGCTGCGGTCGGGTCGGGGTTCGCCGAGCCGGGATCGAATCGCGCCCCAGGGATCGGCGTAGTGTCCAGGGGCATCCCGGTAGGCGGCCTGGCGTCGCAGGAATTGCCGCGCTACCGGAGTAAGCAGAAGCATCGGATAGCGACGCCACCCCACAGCGGCACGCATCTCGGCGAGCATCTGCGGCCACGAGTGGTGTTGGAACGACAATGCCTCTTGGGCGCGGGTCGTATCCAGCCAGTCGGTGACAAACCAGTCGTCGTCGCTGTCGGGGTCACCGGGTCGGCCGGCCGATAAGACGTCCCGGAGCCCGCGCGCCGCGGCCAGGGCCGCGCCCACGTCCTTCTGCCGGTGCAAGTGCGAGTCGTCGCCGGCGATCAGAAGCGTTTCACCGACAACGTCGGCGGTGGTTGCCGCGGCGAACGCGGACGCCACATCCCGGACGTCGACGGTGTGAATACGCCCGTCGGTCGGCAGCATGCTTTCGAAGAACAGCGCGTCGCGGTTGAACGGCATCGCGCCGGGTTCGATGCTGATCACCCCGCCCAGGCGCAGGATCACCCACTCCAGACTCGAAGCGCGAAGCAGCTTTTCGGCCTCGACCTTGTGGGCGCCGTACAGGTCTGCCGGCCGCAGCGGCGAGTCGGCGGTCAAGCGCTCGAGATGGCGATGTGGATTCCGCGACCCGTAGACCGCGTTGCTGGAGGCCAACACGACGCGCGGCGGCCGGGAGTGTGATTGCGCGGCGCGCAGCAAAGCGGCGGTCGCGTCCACGTTGACCCGGCGGCCGAGTCCCGGGCTGCGATAAACCGTCGGCGGGATCACCGCGGCCAGGTGGACGATCGCCGATGGCGACACCTCGTCGATCAATCGATCGACCTCGTCCCGGTCGGTGAGGTTCGCCCAGTGAGCCTCGGCATTGGCCGGCAGTGACTCCGCGGCTTTTCGCTGCGCGGGGGCGCCGAGATCGGTAGCGATCACGTGGTGGCCGTCGATGGCCAGCCGGCGTACGGTCTGCGACCCCACCAGACCGAAACCGCCTGTGACAAGCACCTTTTCGGTCATCATCCCTCAGATCGGCATGAGTCCACGGCAAGCGGATATGACATTCTCTAAAAACGAGAGTAGCATGCTCACCACGACGACCACGAAATTCGAGGGCTAGAGCATGGCGGGCAGCAGGGCGAACGCGCCGCAGAATCGCGAGACGGCCCAGTGGGATCCGGCATTCACCAAGCAGGTCGCGAGCCTAGTCGGGCCCGTGATCAAGCGGTATTACCGTGCCGAAGTACGCAATATCGGCAACGTCCCGTCATCCGGCGGAGTGCTGGTGGTGTCCAACCACTCCGGCGGCATGCTGACCCCCGACGTCTTCATCTTCTCGCCGGCCTTCTACAAGAAATTCGGTTACGTCCGTCCCGTCTACACGCTGGGCCATTACGGCATCTTCATGGGCCCGTTGGACGGAGTGCTGCGTCGCCTTGGCGTCATCGAGGCCAGCCGCGAGAATGCCGCCGTCGCACTGCATTCGGGCGCCGTGGTATTGGTGTTCCCGGGCGGGGACTACGACTCCTACCGATCCACGTTCAGCGAGAACACTATCGACTTCAACGGTCGCACCGGCTACGTCCGTACGGCGATCAAAGCCGGTGTGCCGATCGTGCCCACCGTCTCGATCGGCGGGCAGGAGACCCAACTGTTCTTGACGCGAGGCAACTGGGTGGCCCGCAAGCTGGGTCTGAGCAAGGCACGAGTGGACATTCTGCCGGTGAGCTTCGGTTTCCCGTTCGGCTTGAGTGTGATCTTCCCGCCGAACGTGCCGCTGCCGGCCAAGATCGTCACCGAGGTGCTCGAGCCGATCGACATCACGGCGCGCTTCGGCAAGGATCCCGACATCGACGAGGTGGACGAGTACGTCCGCTCGGTGATGCAGTCCGCGCTGGACCGGCTGGCCAAGCAGCGCCGCTTCCCGATTCTCGGCTGACACGGTCGCCGCCGAATCTGCCGTTCCGTCGAATACCCCTAGTCGTTGGTGCTTGCATGGAACACGTTGGCACGGAGGTGGGGCGTGAAAAGACTCAACGGTATGGACGCCATGCTGCTCTACAGCGAGACACCCAACCTGCATACGCACACGCTGAAGGTGGTGATCGTCGACCCTTCCGGCAGCGACGCCGAGTTCAGCTTCGACGCTTTCCGGCACCACCTCAGCCGACGCTTGCATCTGCTGGAACCGTTGCGTTACAAGCTCGTCGACATCCCGTGGCGGCTACACCACCCGATGTGGCTGGAGAACTGCGATGTCGACCTGGATTACCACCTCCGGCGGGTCGAGGTACCGGCTCCGGGCGGGCGCAGAGAGCTCGACACCGTGATCGGCCACGTCGCGTCCACGCCGCTGGACCGCAGCCGCCCACTCTGGGAGTTTCACGTGGCCGAAGGCCTGACGGGCGGACGGTTCGCCCTGATCGGCAAGATTCACCACGCACTGGCCGATGGCGTCGCGTCGGTCAATCTGCTGGCGCGCGCGATGGATCTCAAGGACGCACCGGCCGAAGAGCGCGACCCGGACGATACCTGCGACCAGCCCTCGCACGTCGAGCTGCTGCGCGCCGCTGGGCGCGACCACGTGCAGCAACTCGGGGAGTTGCCACGGCTGATCAAAGACGCCGCCGTGGGCTTCGGCCGGGTGCGCCGACGCACCCGCGAGCGCGGCGCTCACCCAGATCTCGCGGACACCTTTGCCGCCCCACCGACCTTCCTCAACCACGTGGTATCGCCGCAGCGCCGGTTCGCCAGCGCCGCGCTTCGGCTCGGCGACGTCAAGGAGACCGCGAAGAGACTGGGCATCACATTCAACGACCTGGTGCTGGCGACGGCGGCGGGCGGCTTGCGGGAGCTGTTGTTGCGTTATGACGGCAAGTGCGACCGCCCTATCATCGCCTCGGTGCCGACCGCCACCGACAAGTCGGAGCGGGTGACCGGCAACGAGATCAGCGGTCTGTCAATTTCGCTTCCGGTGCACGTCGCCGACCCGGGCGAACGCGCGCGGCTGGTCGCTCTGGCGACCAAGATCGCCAAGGAGGATCACGAGATCCTCGGCCCACGCCTGTACGGACAAATGATGGGCTACCTGCCAACGGCGATCGCCCCGGCCGCGTTCCGGTGGTTGGGTCGGCGCGATGCACCCAACAAGATCATGAACGTCGCGGTCTCCAGCGTCGCCGGGCCGCGGGAACGCGGGCACTTCGGCGGCGCCCCGGTCAGCGAGATCTACTCGACGGGAGTGCTGTCGCCCGGCGCACCGGTCAACATCACCGTGTGGAGCTATGTCGACCAGCTCGGCGTCGCGGTGCTCACCGACGACGCGACCTTCGACGACCCACACGAAGCAACCGATGCGCTCAGTAGGGCGTTCAGCGAATTACGCAGTGCCGCAGGTCTTTCCGCTGGCAACAGCACGGTCGGCCTGATGGCCGAGCATGCTTTGCGTTAGCGCTTTTCAGGCGGCCAGAACGGCGTCCAGCGCCGAGTAGAACAAGCCCAGCCCGTCGTCGGACGGCCCGGTCAGCGCCTCGGTGGCGTGTTCGGGGTGCGGCATCAGACCGACGACGCGGCCGTCGGCCGAGCTGATGCCGGCGATGTCGCGCAGCGAGCCGTTGGCGTTGTCGTGGTAGCGAAACACCACGCGGCCTTCGCCTTCCAATTCGTCGAGCACCGCAGCTGGGGCCACGTAACGCCCCTCGCCGGACTTCAGCGGGATCAGCAGATCCGCGCCTGGCTCGTAGCGCGTCGTCCATGCCGTCGACGTCGACTCCACCCGCAGCCACACATCGCGGCAAATGAAGTGCAGACCGGCATTTCGGGTCAACGCGCCAGGCAGCAGCCCGGCCTCGCAGAGCACCTGAAAACCGTTGCAGATGCCCAAAACCGGCAATCCGCGGCCGGCGGCGGCGATGACTTCGCCCATCACCGGGGCGAATTTCGCGATGGCACCGCACCGCAGATAGTCACCGTAGGAGAACCCGCCGGGCACCACCACGGCGTCGACACCTTTGAGGTCGGCGTCGGCGTGCCAGAGATTGACGGATTCGGCGCCGACGGCGCGCGCTGCGCGGGCCGCGTCGACATCGTCAAGCGTTCCCGGGAAGGTGATGACACCGATCCGCGCCGTCACTGCGGCTCTCGACTGACGGTCCAGTCTTCGATCACGGTGTTGGCCAACAACGACTCGGCGATCTCGGCGAGCGCCGAGTCGTCGACGCTGTCGTCGACTTCGAGCTCGAACCGCTTACCCTGCCGAACATCCGAGATACCGCCGTGGCCGAGTCGGCCCAATGCGCCGACGATCGCCTGGCCCTGCGGGTCGAGAATCTCGCCCTTGGGCATTACGTGCACAACCACCCGGGCCACCCGCACTCCTCACTACTGTCTTGGCTGCTCGGCGCCAACTCTACCGGTCGGCGCCCCAACCGTCGTGGTAGCACACGTGACCAGCAGAGTGCCCGCGTCCCGCTTTACCGGCCGATGAGCGCACAATCGGAGGCATGCAGCTGACGCATTTCGGCCATTCGTGCGTTCTCGTCGATTTCGGTCACACCACCGTGCTGTTCGATCCGGGCAACTTCTCGCACGGCTTCGAGGGCATCACCGGGCTCTCCGCGATCGTGATCACCCATCAGCACCCCGACCACGTCGATCAGGAGCGGCTGCCCGCGCTCCTCGACGCCAATCCAGGTGCCGCGCTCTACGCCGACCCACAGACCACCGCACAGCTTGCCGCGCCGTGCCAAGCCGTGCATGTCGGTGACGAGCTGTCGGTCGGTCAGTTGACCATCCGCGCGCTCGGCGGCAAGCATGCCGTCATCCACCCGGAAATCCCAGTGATCGACAACATTTCGTATCTCATCGGCGACGGGGAGCATCCGGCACGCTTCATGCATCCCGGCGATGCGCTGTTCGTGCCGGACGAGCCGGTGGACGTGCTGGCCACGCCGGCCGCGGCGCCCTGGATGAAGATCTCCGAAGCGGTCGACTATCTGCGAGCGGTCGCACCGGCTCGCGCGATACCGATTCACCAGGCCGTCGTCGCCCCGGAGGCGCGCGGCATCTACTACGGCCGGCTCACCGAGATGACCAGCGCCGACTTCCAAGTATTGCCCGAAGAAAGCTCGGTCACCTTTTAGGGTGCGGCGAAACTGCGGCTGGCCGCATACTCGGCGCCGAAGCTGCGGCTGGCCGCACTTTCGCTGGGTCAGGCGATGTCGGCGGCCGCGCCGCGCCCCGCCGCCCGGCCGGAGAAGATGCAGCCGCCGAGGAAGGTGCCCTCCAGCGCCCGATAGCCGTGCATGCCGCCGCCGCCGAAGCCGGCCACCTCACCGGCCGCGTACAACCCGTTCAGTGGTGTCCCATCGGCTCCCAGCACCCGGGAGTCCAGGTCGGTCTCCAACCCGCCCAACGTCTTTCGCGTCAGGATATGCAGCTTGACCGCGATCAGCGGTCCGGCCTTGGGGTCCAGCAATCGGTGTGGGGCAACCACCCGGCCCAGTTTGTCGCCGAGATATCCGCGGGCCGCGCGGATCGCGGTGATCTGGCCGTCCTTGGTGAACTTGTTCGCCACTTCGCGATCGCGGGCGGTGACCTCCTCGGCGACCGTCGCGTAGTCCAGCGGGGCCACATCGGGAAGCGCGTTCATCGCGGAGACCAACTCGCGCAACGAGTTTGCGGTCACGAAGTCTACGCCGCGATCCATGAACGCCTGCACAGGGCCCGGCGCACCCGATCCCGCGCGCGATGCCAGCAGCTGGCGCACGCTGCGCTGGGTCAAATCCGGGTTCTGCTCCTGACCAGACAGCCCGAACTCTTTGCCGATGATCCTGGCGTTCAGCACAAACCAGGTGTAGTCGTATCCGGACTTCGCGATGTACTCCAACGTTCCCAGGGTGTCGAAGCCGGGATACAGCGGCACCGGCAACCGCTTCCCCGTGCCGTCCAGCCACAGCGAGGACGGGCCCGGGATGATCCGGATACCGTGCATCGGCCAGATCGGGTCATAGTTGGTGATGCCTTCGGTGTAGTGCCACATCCGGTCTGGGTTGATCACCCGAGCGCCGGTCTTCTCGGTGATGGCGATCATCCGGCCGTCGACGTGGGCGGGCACGCCCGCGAGCATCCGCTCGGGAACCCGCCCTATCCGGGCGGGCCAGTTGGCCCGCACCATGTCGTGGTTGCCGCCGATGCCGCCGCTGGTGACGATCACTGCCTGGGCACGAAACTCGAACTGGCCGAACACCTCTCGAGACGACGGGACGCCGCGCGGTTCGGACGACGGGCTCCAGCACGCTGCCCCGAACTCCGGTCACCGCATCGCCTTCGACGATCAGATCATCGACCTGATGCCGGTATGCGAACCGCACGTTGGGATGGTCCACCAGTCGGTGCGCGAAGATCTCCACGATGGCCGGCCCGGTTCCCCAGGTGATGTGGAAGCGCGGTACCGAATTGCCATGTCCCTGAGCGCCATAGCCGCCGCGCTCGGCCCAGCCTACCAACGGGAAGATCTTCAGGCCCCGGTCGCGCAGCCAACTGCGCTTCTCACCGGCAGCGAAATCGACGTAGGCATGCGCCCACTGCTTGGGCCAGTAGTCCTCTTGCCGGTCGAACGCCGCCGTGCCCAGCCAGTCCTGCAGCGCGAGTTCATAGCTGTCGTGGATCACCGAGACGACGTTGCTCGGGGCTGTCGACGAAGAACAAGCCACCGAATGACCAGAATGCCTGCCCGCCGAGGTTGGCGCTGTTCTCCTGTTCGACGATCAATACCCGTTTGCCGCGCTCGACCACCTCGCAGGCGGCTACCAGGCCTGCCAGGCCCGCCCCGACGACGATGACATCAGCTTGGGTATCGCTCATGGCGCTACACAGTAGCGACCGAAACGCTCAGGCCGCGTCGAGAATCGCCTGATCCGCCCGCCACTGGTAGACGGTAGGTTCGCATCCCTGCAGCCGGGACAGGTCCACTGCATCCAGCATCGCTTGCAGCGGCCCGGGCTTGCGCAGATGACTGGCCGCCACCGCGACCCTTACGACGCCGTCGCGGCGCGCCACACGTTCGGCCGACAGCACCAGCATCCGGCACCACCACGGCTCGGACAGGAAGCCTTCCCCAATGCCGAGTACCCGCGCCCGCACAGTTGTCTGCCGAACCAGGTCGGTGATCTCGTGCAGGTCGGCGAGAAGACGGAAACCGTTGCGCGGCAACACAGTAACTGTGCCAGGAGAGGCAGTCCAGCGCGGCGCGGCGAAGAGCCGGGTACGCAGGCCGAGATGTTCGAGCACCCGGTCGGCGGCCATCAGCCGCAGATTCGCCTCATGCGCCGGCAGCGTTGCGAATTCACCGCGGCGCTTCTTGGTGGCTGCGTCGTCGTATCCGTTGAGCATGATGGCGTCACCGGCGGCCCGCCGGCCGGTCAGCCACTCGACAGTCACCGGGTCATGGTCCAGTCGGTAACCGCCCTTGAGCCTGGGAGCGACCAGCAGCGACACCGGCACCGACCGGGCGTCCATCTTCTCGCAGAATTCGGCGACGTCGTCCAAGGTGCGTTCGCGGATCCCCGAGACCGAGACGATCAACTTGCCAGACACGCCTTCAAGTCTGACGATGCCAGATGTCCAGTTGGTGACGTACACGCGGACAGCAAGCGTCAGTTCATGGCGACGACCAGCTAATTGGGTAGCACAGCCTCGATGGCCTCGATCACCTCAGGTGCGTCGGGCACGGTCTGCGGACGGAATCGGTTGACCACCGCTCCCCCGGGGGCGACCAGGAACTTCTCGAAGTTCCACTGCACGTCACCGGCTTGGCCGGCAGCGTCGGGCGTCTTGGTCAGTTCGGCGTACAGCGGATGCCTTCCCGGTCCGTTGACCTCGGTTTTCTCCAACAGCGGAAACGTCACGCCATAGGTGGTGGAGCAGAATGTCTGAATGTCCTCGGCGGTGCCGGGCTCCTGGCCCATGAACTGGTTGCACGGGACTCCCAGAACGGTGAGCCCGCGCTTGCCGTAGTCGCGCGCCAGCTGCTCCAACGCGGCATATTGCGGTGTCAGGCCACACTTGGACGCCACATTCACCACCAGAACGGCACGGTCGTTGTAGTCGGCCAGCGACAGGGAACCGCCGTCAAGGCCGGTCAAAGCGATCTCGGTCACAGTCATAGTCGGAGGCTACCTGCATCGCACCCAGCGCAACTTATGTTGATCGTCTAGCTATTTTGTCGTTAGGGTGGCGAATATGGTTTCCCGCTCGACCTCCTCGACGGACAGTCCGCCGGGCGTCGACTATCCAGATTCGCTCGATGCCGGTTTGCTGAGAATCGCCGGAGTCTGCATTCTCGCCTCGGTGATGGCGATCCTGGACGGCACCGTCGTCAGCGTCGCGCAGCGCACCTTCATCGGTGAGTTCGGTTCCACCCAGGCCGTCGTCGCCTGGACGATCACCGGCTACACCCTCGGGCAGGCCACCGTCATTCCGCTGGCCGGCTGGGCGTCCGACCGGTTCGGCACCAAGCGGCTGTTCATGGGCGCGGCGTTGTGGTTCACCGTGGCGTCGCTGCTGTGCTCCATGGCGTCGAACATCAATCAGCTCATCGCGTTTCGGGTGATTCAAGGCTTTGGCGGCGGCATGCTGGTGCCGCTGACGCTGATCATCTTGACGCGCGAAGCCGGGCCGAGACGCCTCGGCAGATTGATGGCAGTGCTCGGCATCCCGATGCTTCTGGCCCCGATGTGCGGTCCGGTGCTGGGCGGCTGGCTGATCAGCGCATACGGCTGGGAATGGATCTTCCGGATCAACCTGCCGGTGGGCCTGATCCTGTTGGCGCTCGCGGCGTCGGTCTTTCCGAAGGATCGACCGCGGCCGTCGGAGGCGTTCGACTTCGTTGGAATGCTATTGCTGTCACCAGGATTGGCGTCACTGCTGTTCGGGATCTCATCGGTGCCGCGACGCGGCAGCATCACCGACAACCACGTCTGGATACCGGGCCTCATCGGAATCGCGTTGATCACGACGTTTGTACTGCACGCCGTGCACCGCGCTGACCATCCGCTCATCGACCTGGCGCTGTTCAAGAATCGCGCGGTGACCCTGGCCAACTCCGCGATGTTCGCGTTCTCCGTCGGGTTTTTCGGCGCCGTCCTGGTAGTGCCCAGCTACCTCCAGCAACTGTTGCATGAGACACCGCTGCAGTCGGGTCTGCAGCTGATCCCGCAAGGGCTCGGCGCGATGCTGACCATGCCGCTGGCCGGTACCTTGATGGACAAGCGCGGGCCCCGCAACGTACTCCTGGTCGGGGTCGGGCTAATCGCCTTCGGGTTGAGCGTGTTCGCCTATGGCGCCTGGCAACACGCGGATTATCAGCCGGTCCTGCTCATCGGGCTGGTGACCACCGGCATCGGCCTGGGCTGCACCCTGACTCCGCTCTCCGGAGCGGCCGTACAGACGTTGGCGCCCCACGAGGTGGCGCGCGGGTCGACATTGCTCAGCGTCAATCAACACGTCGCCGTCGCAGTCGGTACCGCGATGATGTCGGTGATCTTGACCAGTCAGTTCAACCGCAGCGAAACCATCGGCACCGCAGAGAAACTCGGGATACTGCGAGGCAAGTTCACCAAGCACGGTGTGCCCGCTCCGTCGCATCACGAGGTCTCCGCCGACTTCACCGCCCGGCTGATGCACGACCTCAGCCATGCCTACACCCTCGTGCTGGTGGTGGCGATCGTCGTGGTGGCACTGACCCTCGTGCCGGTGGCGTTCCTGCCCAACAAGCCGCCGCCGGCCGGCCGCAGCCAAGCCACCGTGCCCGTCTAGGAGTAGTGGTCGGGATCGGCTGCTGCCAACAGCCAGGCGTATTGGTAGGCGGTCTCTTTCCAGCGCTCGTAGCGGCCGCTGATACCGCCGTGGCCGGCGGTCATCTGCGTCTTCAACAACACCGGATTTCCGTCGACTTTGGTATGCCGAAGTGCGGCAACCCATTTGGCCGGCTCGACATAGTAGACCCGGGTATCGTGCAGCGACGTCATCGCCAGAATGGCCGGATACTTCTGCGCGGCGACGTTCTCATACGGCGAATACGATTTCATGTAATGGTAGACATCGCTGTCGCTCAACGGGTTTCCCCATTCGTCCCACTCGGTGACGGTCAGCGGTAACGACGGGTCCAGGATCGTCGTCAGGGGATCGACGAACGGCACCTGCGCCAGGATTCCCGCGAAAAGGTCAGGCGCCATATTCGCCACGGCGCCCATCAATAAGCCGCCGGCACTTCCTCCCAGCGCCACCAACTGCTGCGGGAGGGTCAGCCCGATATCGACCAGATGCTGTGCCACAGCGATGAAATCGGTGAACGTGTTCTTCTTCTCGAGCAGCTTGCCGTGCTCGTACCACAGCCGGCCCATCTCGCCGCCGCCGCGCACGTGAGCGACAGCGAAGACCATGCCGCGGTCGAGCAGCGAGAGTCGCGCGATGGAGAACCGTGGATCCTCGCAGATCTCGTACGCGCCATACCCGTACATCAGTGCGGGAGCGGGAAATTCGATACCGGCGCGGTGCACAATCGAAATCGGGACCCTGGTCCCGTCGGAAGCTTGTGCCCATTCCCGGCGTTCGACGTAATCCTCGCGGCGATAATCGCCCAGCACAGGTTGTTCGCGTAGCAGCGTGCGCTCACCGGTGGCCAGATCGATGTCGTAGATCCGAACCGGCGTGACGAAGGACCCGGCGCCCACCCGCAGTTTGGGTGAGTCCCAGTTCGGGTTGGCGCCCAGGCCGGCCGACATCAGCTCGGAATCGAACGCGATTTCCTCGGGCCGGCCGTAATCGTTATCGCTGATCGGCCACAACTGGATGCGCGGCAACGCCTCACCGCGATAGCTGACCACCAAGTGGCCGGCGAAGGCATCGACGCCGTCGAGCCGCACATCGTCGCGGTGTTCAATCAGCGTGCGCTGAGCCGCGGGGTCATCGACCGGCGCGTCCACCAGCGTGAAGTTCACTGCGTTCTCGTTGTGCAGGATCAGGAATCGGTCCTGCCCGCCGACGATCGCGTGCTCCACCGAATATTCGATGCCGTCGCGGCGCGGCAGCACGGTGACGAATTCGGCACCCGGGTCCGCGGCGTCCGCATAGCGAATTTCCGAGGTGATCGCCGACCCCGACGCGATCAGCACGTACTTGTCGCTGCGGGTTCGACCCACGGCGAGCCAGTACTTCTCATCGGCTTCGTGGTAGACCTTCTTAGCCGGCAGACCAGACCCCAGCCGGTGCCGCCACACGGTGTCAGGACGCCATGCCGCGTCGACGGTGACGTAGTAGACGGTCTGGTTGTCGGTGCCCCAGGTCGCTCCGGCGCCGATGCCGACGATCTCATCAGCGTACTGCTCGCCGGTGCGAAGGTTCCTGAACCGCAATGTGTATCGCTCGTCGCCGACCAGGTCGACGGAGTACGCCAGCACCTGCCCGTCGGGGCTGACGCTGGCCGCACCGAGTGAGAAGAAGTCGTGCCCCTCGGCTTCCACATTCTCGTCGAGCAACACCTGCTCGCCGGGAATGTCGGTGTGCTCGTCGAGAACCGGTGGGTTCCAGTCGCTCGGATCGGTTAGCGGGCAACGGCATTGGACGCCGTACTGCTTGCCTTCAAAGCTCCGGGCGTAGTACCACCAGTCGCCGCGCCGAACCGGGACCGACAGGTCGGTTTCCTTGGTGCGGGCTTTGATCTCATCGAAGATCTTCTGGCGCAACGGCTCGAGTGGGGCAGTCGCGTGGTCGGCGTACTCGTTCTCCGCCTCCAGATAGCTGAGCACCTCGGGGCTGGACTTGTCCCGCAGCCATTCGTACGGGTCGATGAACACGTCACCGTGGAACTCCCGCCGTGAGTCGACCCGTTTGGCGATCGGCGGTTCGAGGTGCTCGGTCACGCGGCCCGGACCGATCCAGTCGTCGAAGCGCAGTCCGGAAATCCGTTCGTACGCTTCGATATAACGGGCCCTGGTGGCATCGATGATGTTGTCCGGAAGCGGTGGCGGCGGCTGAGAACCTCCGCGGTCCCAACCCGACTCGGGACCGGTCAACCAATTGCGGACGAACTGCTTGTCGAAGCTGTTCTGGACTTCCCCGACCCGGTATTCAGCGGCCGGCCAATACCGCGACGAGTCCGGGGTGAAGACTTCGTCAGCCAGCACCAGGTTGCCGTTGTCGTCCACGCCGAACTCGAACTTGGTGTCGGCGATGATGATTCCCTTCGTCAGCGCATGATCGGCAGCCTGCACATAGGTCTGCAAGGTACGGTCGCGCAACTGGTTGGCGCGAACTCCGCCGACCATCGCAATCACCTGAGAGAACGCGATGTTCTCATCGTGTTCTCCCAGTTCGGCTTTCGTCGCCGGAGTGAACAACGGCGTGGAGAACCTACTGGCTTCGACGAGACCCGGCGGTAGCGTGATCCCGCAGACCTTGCCGCTGCTCTGGTAGTCGAGCAATCCCGAGCCGGTCAGATATCCGCGGGCCACGCACTCCACGGGCACCATCTCGAGCTGTCGCACCACCAGCGCCCGGCCCAGGACCTCGTCGGGGATGCGCGGGTCGTCCGGCGGACCGGCCAAGTGGTTGGGTGCGTCGACAAGTCCGAAGAAGAACACGCTCATCGCGGTGAGAATGCGTCCTTTGTCGGGGATCGTGCTGTCGAGCACGTAGTCGAACGCGGAAATCCGGTCCGTCGCGACGAACAACAGATGACCGTCATCGATGCGGTACAGCTCGCGGACTTTGCCACTGGCCAAATGCTGGTAGTCGGACAGAGCGGGACGACCCATCGGGATAGCCTAGCCGGGCGACGATGCGGGCCAATAAGGCCCGCGGAGGAGCCCGGCCCGCGTAGCGGCGAGGGGACGAGCCCGGCGCACAGACCGAGCCGGCGCACGGGAAAGCCGACCTAGAGACAGACACTGTGCTGGGATCGACGTATGCAATCGCGGTTCATCCCCTACGCCAACACTCCGGGCCGACTGATGACTCAGCTGTTCAGCGACACCGTCGTCGTCATCTGGAGTTTCGTCTGGGTGCTCGTCGGCCTGGCTGTCCACAGCGCGGTGTCGACGATCGCCGCGGTAGGTCGTCAGGTCCAGGGCGGTGCTGACGGTGTCGCCAACAGCCTGAAGTCGGCCGGCCACAGCGCCAACCACATCCCGCTGGTCGGCAGCGCCGTCAGCGACCCAGCTTACCGCGGCCAGCAGGGCCGCCCTCGAGATCGCCGGCGCCGGCCACAACCTCGACTCCACCGCCAGCTGGCTGGCCGTCGTGCTGGCGTTGGCGGTTGCGGCGCCGCCGACGCTCGGGGTGGTCGTGCCCTGGCTGGTGTTGCGGATCCGGTTCGTCCGGCGCAAGTTGATCGTGGGAGCGCTGGCCGCGACCCCGGCCGGTGCGCAGCTGCTGGCGTTGCGCGCCTTGGCCAACCGGCCACTCGCCCGGCTCACCGCCGTCACACCCGACCCGGTCGGCGCGTGGCGCGCCGGGGATCCGCACGCCATCCACGGCCTGGCCGCCATCGAATTGCGTTCCGCGGGAATGGCGGTCAGGACGCGTTAAAGCCTGACCGACCCGGTGGACTGGCGAACGCGCCCCGCAGCCGCAGCAGTCCTGCGACCGCAACGATCAGCCACACCGCGAACGCATCCCAGAAGAACACCAACGAAATCGTCTGCATGGACCTCGCGCCGAGCTCAGCCGCCATCGCGTCGGTCCCCGCCGAGTACATGCCCAACGGGAAAACCAGCGACCACCACGCACCGGTGAACCGCAACACCTCGGGCCGCTGGGTAATGCGGTGCAGCCCGAAGTAAATCAGTGGAGGTATCCACAGCGTGGCCACCACCCAGGTGACGATCGTGACGACTCGCACTGCCAGTGCCGGCCATCCGGAAAGCTGCTGATGCAGCGCATCGCCGGACAGTGTCGCAATTGCCAGCCCGCCCATCATGATCCAGGAGTCGGGCGCGAACCCGTCGTGGTCGCGTCGCTCAACGACTGTGCGCCACAGGATGAGCCAGGTCATCAGCGCGTACACACCGATCGCTGCCGACCACACCGGCACAGCGACGAACAACAGCCAGCGATGGCCGGTCTGCGCGGAAACCTGGCTCAAGACCATCGACAGGCCCGATGTGCCGACGCTGGCCAGCTCCCATGCCCCATGTGCGCGATCGCGCAGCGCTGCCCAGTGGTGCGTCACCATATTGCGAGCAGTAAGCACCGTGAGCACCAGCCACGCCGAGAGGGCAACGACACCGAGGACCCACAGCATCGCAACGTTGGACGACAACCGGGTATCCAGCACGGAACACGCCGCCACGAAGGTGAACAGGCGCAACGTGACATCGGGATCGTTCATGTCCCAGAACAACTTCCCGTTTCGGCTACCGGCGACGGCGGCGGCGATAACCGCCAAGACAAGCAGCCCGAGCCCGGCCGACGCCAGGGCGCCTAACGCGTCGCTGATGTCCGAGTAGTGATGATCACGTGCGGCGATGGACACAATTCCGGTCGCCATCACGGAGGCGAACACATCCGGCGCCGGCTCGAAGCCGGCCGCTCGGAATTTCACGAACCTCCGTGCAACTCGACGACCAGGTGGCGGATCCCGGTGTGCCGGTTGCTACGCGTCCACTCGACATCGCGCACCACCCGCACAGCGCCGAAGCGGGTCAGCAGTTCCTCGAACAGCACCCGCAGTTCCAGCCGCGCCAGGTTGGCGCCCAGGCAGTAATGGACCCCCTGACCGAAACCCAAGTGCGGGTTGGGCTTTCGCGCGATATCGAATTCGTCGGCTGCGTCGAACACCTGCCCATCGCGATTGGCCGATCCCTCCCAGATCTGCACCTTCTGCCCCGCCGCGATCGACACGCCGCCGAGCACCACGTCGCGCGTGGCGGTGCGCCGCTTGGACGGCGACGGTGAGGTCCACCGGACCATCTCCTCGACCGCGATCGGCAGCGCCGCCAAATCCTCACGCAGCGACCGACAATTGCCCCGGATGCTCGGCCAGCGCCAGCAGCCCGCCAGCGACCGCGTTACGGGTCGTCTCGGCGCCGGCACTGAACAACAGGCTGAAGAACAGATACAGCTCGAGGTCGGACATGGCCGGCCCGTCTGCGGTGTCGAGAGTCGCGTTGGCGACCACCGACAACATGTCGTCGGTCGGCTGTGCACGCTTCGCGGCGATCAGCTCCTGGCCGTAGGTGTACATCCGCGAGCCGGCCTCTTCCGCCGACAACTGTGACAGTGCCGCTGTGCGCGATCCACCGAAGTCGAACTGCGGCTCGATGGCTTCGAACAGCCAATGCCGTTCGGATTCAGGCACTCCCAGCAAGATGCAGATCATCTGCATCGGCAGCTCAGCGGCGATGTCGACCAGGAAGTCGAATGGCTCGCCCGGCACCACGGCGTCCAGCAGCCGGCGAGTCCGGGCCCGCAGGTCGTCTTCGACCAGCCCGATCATCCGCGGCGTCAGCCCGGAACTGACCAGCCGCCGGATCTGCGAATGCCGGGGATCGTCCATCATGTTGAGTACCTGGCCGGCAATCGACAGATCTTGCAACAGCGTTCCGCCAAAAGGCCGGTCGCCACCGGTGACCGACGAGAATGTGACCGGATCTTTCAGCACCGCAAGCGTTTCGGCGTAAGATAGCGATGGACCAGAAGCCCTCGCCGTCCGGCGTGTGCTCGGTCGGGCGATGCCAGTAAACCGGAGCCTCACGGCGATGGATGGCAAAAAGGTCGTGCGGGAAACCGGCGGCGAAGTTGTCCAGGTCGGTGAAGTCGACCTCGGCGAGCATCACAGTATCGCGCCGGGCGTGTACTTCGCGGCGTCGGGATAGCGGGAAACCAGCGCGTCGACCTCGGCGATGACCGCGTCGACCTGATCACCGGCGGCCCCGATGAACGCGTTGCGGTCGGCCAGTGCGGCGTCGATGGCGTTGCGATCCAACGGTAGTCGTGGGTCGGCGGCCAACCGGTCCAGCAGATTGGGCTCGACGCCCTGCTCGCGCATGGCCAGTGCCGCCGCGACGGCGTGCTCCTTGATCACCTCGTGCGCTGTTTCGCGGCCCACGCCGGCGCGCACCGCGGCCATCAAGACCTTGGTGGTAGCCAGGAACGGCAGGTAGCGATCCAGCTCGCGCTGGATCACGGCGGGATAGGCGCCGAATTCGTCGAGCACGGTCAGCATCGTCTCAATCTGCCCATCGATGGCGAAGAAGCTGTCCGGCAACGTAACCCGGCGCACCACTGAGCAGAATACGTCTCCTTCGTTCCATTGCGCCCCAGCGAGTTCGGCAGCCATCGACCCGTAGCCACGCAAAATCACCTGTAGCCCGTTGACCCGCTCGCAGCTGCGGGTGTTCATCTTGTGCGGCATCGCCGACGAGCCGACCTGGCCCTGCGCAAAGCCTTCGGTGACGAGGTCGTGGCCGGCCATCAGCCGGATGGTGTGCGCCAGCGACGACGGCCCGGCGCCCAGCTGCACCAGAGCCGACACCACATCATGGTCGAGCGAACGCGGGTACACCTGGCCGACACTGGTCAAAACCTTTGCAAATCCCAAGAATTCAGCGATGCGCTGCTCGAGGTCGGCCAGCTTGGCCGCGTCGCCGCCGAGCAGGTCGAGCATGTCCTGCGCTGTGCCCATCGGGCCCTTGATTCCGCGCAACGGGTAGCGGTCGATCAGCTCCCGCAGCCGGGTCATGGCAACCAGGGTCTCCTGCGCCGCCGAGGCGAACCGCTTACCCAACGTGGTGGCCTGAGCGGCAACGTTGTGACTTCGGCCGGCCATCACCAGGTCGCGATAAGTCGCTGCACGTTCGGCCAGTCGGGCGACCACGGCCACCCCGTGAGCGAACACCAATTCCAGTGAACGGCGAACCTGTAGCTGCTCGACATTCTCGGTCAGGTCACGACTGGTCATGCCCTTGTGCACGTGCTCGTGGCCGGCCAGCGCGTTGAACTCTTCGATGCGGGCCTTGACGTCGTGCCGTGTCACCCGCTCCCGGGCGGCGATCGAGTCCAGGTCGACGTCGTCGAGCACCCGTTCGTAGTCGGCGACCGCCGCCTCGGGAATCTCGACGCCCTCGATGCCCAGCTCGATCTGCGCACGCAACACCGCAAGCCAGAGCCGCCGCTCGGCGACGATCTTGGCCTCCGGCGACCAGATCGCCACCATTTCGGCGCTGGCGTAGCGGCTGGCCAGCACGTTCGGGATTGTCACAAACACACAGCTTAACGGCGTCGCGCCGGGCGCGGCTCAGGCACAGCGTGCTGGGTCAGATGCTCACGGGTCGGCGGTCGAACGGCGCCACCGCGTCGATGACATCGATCACCGTTGTGCGCGCGACGGCGCGCGGGTCCTGAAGCTCGTCGACCAACGCCGACACCACCGCGCCATCGATCGTGCAAATCAGCGCCGAGACTAGTTCCTGGCGCACCGATCGTCCGGAGCGGTCGATGACATCGGCCACGGCGTCGACCCGCTGGCGCATGGTGCGGCGTTGAATCTCACGCAGCCCGGGCAGCCTGGCGCAGGCAATGTGCCGCTCATAGCGTGATATCAGCTGCTCGGTCAGAAGTGGCCCGGATTCGCTGCCGACGAGTAATTCCACCAGCAGGTCGGCCGTCTTGTCGGCGCTGCGGCGTCGACGGGACAGTGTGTCCACCTGAGCCCGCAGCTGTGCGACCTCCAGCATCCCGATGTGTGCCACCGCGCTGGCGATCAGATCGTCAAGGCTGGAGAAGTAGTAAGTGGTCGAGGCCAGCGGCAAACCTGCGCGGCGCGCCACAGCCCGGTGCCGGACCGCTTCGAAGCCGCCTTCGGACAGCAGTTCGGCCGCCGCGCTCACCAGCGCGTACCGCCGGCGTTCCCCCTTGGGAGTGACGGCTCCTTTGGGAACCACAACCGCCTTTGGGAGCCGCGACAGCCGTCGGCGCGACCGCCGCCGGTGCGGCGACGGCAGCCTTGGGCGCGAAGGCTCCCTCAGAAGCCACTGCTGCTGTCACCTAGGACATGGTGCCAGCCGAAATGGTGCCGCATCGGGCTTTCGGACAAACCATGCTCGGCCGTTCGGCGGACGGAGGCCCCGACGCAGCGCTCTATGATGACCCGCATGCCGGAGATGAGTCGTCGCGCTGTGCTGCGTCTGGGCACCGGCGCGGCCGCCGGGGCGTTCGGCGCCTACGCCATCGACCGGTTGCTACCCGGCAAACCTTCGGTGGCTACGCCGGTGGTGATGACCGGCACCGGACTTCCGCTGAGGCCGCCCCCGCCGCTCGATCCGCCGCCCGCCCCGACGATGGTCAACGGTTCATTCGTGTCGGCTGCGCGCGGCGGGGTCGCCACCAACTGGGCGATCGCGCGCCCGCCGGGCCAGAGCAAACCGCTGCGCCCGGTCATCGCACTGCACGGCAAGGGAAGCAGCGCGGCCACCGTGATGGCAGGTGGCGTCGAGCAGGGCCTGGCCCAGGCGGTCGCCGCAGGTCTGCCGCCGTTTGCGGTGGTCGCTGTCGACGGCGGCGGAAGTTATTGGCACAAAAGGGCTTCCGGCGAAGACTGCGGCGCGATGGTGGTCAATGAGCTGATTCCCATGCTCGGCGGCCAGGGACTTGATACCTCGCGGGTCGGCTTTCTGGGGTGGTCGATGGGCGGCTACGGCGCCCTGCTGCTCGGCGGCCGACTCGGTCCGGGACGGACCGCGGCGATCTGCGCGGTGAGCCCGGCGCTGTGGATGTCCTCGGGAGCGGCTGCCCCTGGTGCCTTCGACGGCCCCGACGACTTTGCGGCCAACTCGGTGTTCGGGATGCCTGCACTGGCGTCCATCCCGATCCGGGTGGACTGCGGCGACAGCGATCCGTTCTACGGCGCAACCAAGCAGTTCATCGCGCAGTTGCCGCACCCACCGGCGGGCGGGTTCTCCCCCGGCGGCCACGACGGGTCGTTCTGGAGCTCGCAACTGCCCGCGGAAATGACGTGGATGGCACCACTGCTGACTGCGTAATGCCGCCGCCTGCGCGACTGCAGCCCCTACCAGAAGCCTTACCATATTTGTTACGATAACGCGCCATATCGCATGGCCACGGCGCATGGAGGTAACCCCAATTGGCGAGGCAGCCCGTCGCTGACAAGCGGCAACGGCGTGAACGCGGATCCATCAGCGTCGACGAAATCATCAACGGTGCGTTCGAAGTGGCCGGCGAGGTGTCCGTCGACGGCTTGAGCATGCCACTGCTGGCCAAGCATCTGGACGTGGGCGTGACCAGCATTTACTGGTACTTCCGTAAAAAGGACGACCTGCTCAACGCGATGACCGACCGCGCACTGGGTCAGTACGACTTCGCCACGCCATTCGTCGAGGGCCGCGACTGGCGCGATTCGTTGCGTGACCACGCCCGCAAGATGCGCCGGACATTCCGCGACAATCCGATCCTGTGCGACCTGATCCTGATCCGCGGCACCTTCGGTCGCGAGGCGACGCTGGCGGCCTTCGAGAAACTCGAGAAGGCGATCGCGGTATTGGTGCAGGCGGGTCTGTCGCCGGAGGACGCGTTCGACACCTACGCCAGCATCTCGCTGCATACCCAGGGCGCGGCGGTCCTAGAACGGCTGCAGGACAAGTCTGGCGGAGCCGAAACCTATCGTCGCGACGGGAGTTCGGTGATCGACCCGGAAACCATGCCGCTGATTGCTCAGTTGACCGAGAAGGGACACCGGATCGGAGTCTCCGACGACATCAACTTCGAGTACGGCCTGAGCTGCATTCTCGATCACGCCAGCCGGCTGATCGACGGGAACTGATTGCCCGGCTAAACCTCGATCACGACGGCGCCACCCTGGCCGCCGCCGGCGCACATTGCCGCCACACCGATTCCGCCGCCGCGACGGCCCAGCTCGTGCACCAGTGTGGTCAGCATCCGCGCGCCGCTGGCCGCGATCGGGTGGCCGAGGCTGCAGCCGCTGCCGAAGACGTTGACCCGGTCTTCGTCGAGCCCGTATTCGCGGCACGCGGCGATCGGCACCGACGCGAACGCCTCGTTGATCTCCCAAAGCGTGACGTCGCCAGGTGCCAGGCCGGCCCGGTCCAGCACCTTGCCGATCACCTTCACCGCGCCCAGGCCGGTGTCGCGCGGCTCCACCGCGGCTGAGGCCCACGCCCTGACGCTGCCCAGCACCTTCAGCCCATGCGAGGCGGCGAAGTCCTGCTCGGCCAGTGTCAGCGCGGCGGCCGCGTCGTTGGTCCCGCTGCTGTTGCCCGCGGTGATCGAGAAGCCGTCGATCTCCGGGTGCAGCACCTTGAGCGAGGCGAGCTTCTCGAGGCTGGTCTCGCGGCGCGGATGTTCGTCGACGCTGAATTCGATCAGGGCATCGTCGAGGCCTTTGATCTTCAGCGGGACGATCTCGTCGACGAAGGCGCCGCTGTCGATCGCTCCGATCGCACGCTGGTGGGAACGAAATGCCCACGCGTCCATTTCTTCGCGGGTGATCCCGACTGCCTGCGCGGTGTTCCACCCGACGGTGATCGACATGTCGCGGCCCGGTGCGTCGGGCGTCTCGACGTGGGTCGGCGGAATCCACCGCTCCTCGAATTCCAGCGTCGGGCCGGGGATGCGCCAGTTCATCAGCGGCGTCATCGACAGCGACTGCACGCCACCGGCGACCACGACGTTCTCCGCCCCCGAGCCGATCTGCGCGGCCGCGTTGGCGACGGCGGTGAGGCTGCCCGCGCAGTGCCGGTTGACGGCCTGTCCCGGAACCGATGTCATGCCCGACGCCGTAGCGGCGTAGCGGGCCATATCGCCTCCGCCGTAGTGAGATTCGGCGAAGATCACATCGTCGATATCGGCCACCTCGACGCCGGATCGCCGGACCGCTTCCTGCAGGATGGTGGTGGCCAGGAATTCAGGCGTGGTGTTGACCAGCGAGCCCTTGAACGACGTCGCGATGGCGGTCCGAACTGCGCTGACGATGACGGGTTTGGGCATGTGGTCAACCTTTGGTCGAGCTGCTTGCGGGTTACAAACTAGCGTAGAAGCGTAAAGTCTATCAGTTACCGTCGTGCCGACGATATCGGGTGCTTGCCGTGCTCTGGGCACGCTGAGACACTGTGCGGATGCAGCCGTTCGGGTGGGAACTGCCGTACGGCTGGCCACGAAAGCCGGTGCTGGCGAGCAACGTGGTGTGCACCTCGCAACCGCTCGCTGCGCAGGCCGGTCTTCGGATGCTCGCCGACGGCGGCAACGCGGTCGATGCGGCGGTGGCCACCGCGATCGCGCTGACGGTGGTGGAACCGGTGTCCAACGGCATCGGGTCGGACGCTTTCGCCATCGTGTGGGACGGACAGAAACTGCACGGGCTGAACGCGTCGGGCCGCTCCCCCGCGGCGTGGACGCCGGACTACTTCGGCGGTAAAGCCGTACCGGTGCTCGGCTGGAACGCCGTCACCGTCCCTGGCGCCGTGTCGGCATGGGTAGAGCTGCACGCGAAATTCGGGACGCTGCCCTTCGAACAGCTCTTCGAGCCGGCAATTGCCTACGCCCGCAACGGTTTCCTGCTCTCACCTACGATCGCGCAGCAGTGGGCGGCGCAGGTACCGCTGTTCGAGTCGCAGCCCGGCTTCGCCGAGACCTTCATGCCAGGCGGGCGAGCGCCGCGTGCCGGCGAAGTGGTCACGCTGCCCGATCACGCCGGCACCCTCGAGGCGATCGCCTCCAGCAGCGGCGAGACGTTCTACCGCGGCGAGCTTGCGGCCAAGCTCGAAGCCCACTCGACGGCGAACGGCGGGGCGATGCGCGCCAGCGATCTCGCCGCACATCGCGCCGACTGGGTCGGCACCATCGCCGGCGGTTACCGCGGATACACCGTGCACGAAATACCACCCAACGGCCAGGGCATCGTCGCGTTGGCCGCACTCGGAATCCTCGAGCACTTCGACATGGCCTCGCTGCCAGTCGATTCCGCGGCCAGTGTCCACCTGCAGATCGAGGCGGTCAAACTCGCGTTCACCGACGCACAGGCCTACGTCTCGGACCTCGATCACATGACCGTGGCCCCGCAACACCTGCTCGATGCGGGCTATCTGCGTGAGCGCGCTGCGCTGATCGATCCCGACCGGGCCAGGACGGCGTCGGCCGGAACTCCACGCGGGGGCACGGTGTATCTCACCGCCGCGGATGCAGCGGGTCTCATGGTGTCGATGATCCAGTCCAACTACATGGGATTCGGCTCCGGTGTCGTGGTGCCCGGCACCGGCATCGCCCTGCAAAACCGCGGCGCGGATTTTGTTGCGCAACAAGGGCATCCGAACCAGGTGGGACCGAACAAGCGGCCGTACCACACCATCATCCCGGGTTTCCTGAGCAAGGACGGCGTCCCGGTGATGAGCTTCGGGGTGATGGGCGGCCCGATGCAGCCGCAGGGTCACGTGCAGGTTGTCACGCGCATCGTCGATCACGGCCAGAATCCTCAGGCTGCGTGTGACGGCCCGCGGTTCCGCTGGGTGCACGGCCTCGAGGTGTGTTGCGAGCCGGGATTTGCGCCCGCCACCCTGGACGGGCTGGAGCAGCGCGGCCATCAATTGGTGACCAGCGACGACTACAACCAGTTCGGCAGTTGCCAGGCGATCTGGCGGCTCGACCACGGCTACCTTGCGGTCAGCGACCCGCGCCGCGACGGCCAGGCCGCCGGTTTCTAGACCTTGATCTCGCCTTCGGCCGCGGCAAGACCGATGTCGGTACGAAAGTGACTGCCCGGCAACCGAATCGAGCCAATGATGTCGTAGGCCGCCGAGCGGGCCGCGGCCAAATCGGGTCCGGTGCCGACCACGGAGAGCACCCTGCCGCCCGACGACACGATCGCGCCGTCCTCACGGCGGGCCGTTCCGGCATGCAGAACGCCCTTGGTCTCCGAGCCGGCGATCGCATCGCCCACCCGTGGCTGGCCGGGATAGTTCTCGGCGGCCAACACCACCGTCACGGCCGCGCCGTCGCGCCACCGCAGTTCGCCGAAGCTCGCCAGTGTCCCGGTTGCCGCCGCGTTGAGCAGCTGGCCGAGCGGCGACTCGAGCAGCGCGAGCACCGACTGTGTCTCGGGATCGCCGAAGCGGCAGTTGAATTCGATGACCGCAGGCCCTTTCGACGTGATCGCCAACCCGGCATACAGCAGGCCGGAAAAACCGCTTCCGCGCCGGACGAGCTCGGCGGCAACGGGTTCCACGATCGTGCTGACGATGGCGCGGTAGACGTCGGCCGGCAGCCACGGCAGCGGGGCGTAGGCGCCCATTCCGCCGGTGTTGGGCCCCGCGTCGCCGTCGCCGACCCGCTTGAAGTCTTGCGCCGCCAACAGCGGCACCACCGTCTCGCCGTCGACAACGCAGAACAGCGACACCTCGGGGCCGTCGAGGAAGGATTCCAGCAGCACCGGATGGCCGGATTCGAGCAGGCTTGCGGCGTGAGCGCGGGCGATGCCGCGGTCCGGCGTGACCACCACGCCCTTGCCCGCGGCCAACCGGTCGTCTTTCACCACCCACGCGGGATCACCGGCTCCCGGGCCGAACCGGTCCAGTGCCGCATCCAAAAACGCTGGGCTGTCGACGATCTCGCTCGACGCAGTGCGGACCCCGGCCGCGGCCATCACGTCTTTGGCGAATGCTTTGGACCCCTCGATCTGTGCCGCCTCTTTGCTGGGCCCGAAGCAGGCGATTCCGGCGGCTCGCACGGCGTCGGCAACGCCGAGCACCAGAGGCACTTCGGGACCGATCACCACCAGGTCGGCGCGGATCTTGCGGGCCAATCCGACGACGTCGTCAGCGCAGGACACGTCGACGTCGTACTGGTCAGCTATCGCTGACGTGCCGGCGTTGCCCGGTGCGACGGCCAGCGCCTCGACCTGCGGGTCGGTGCGCAACGCCAGCAGCAGCGCATGTTCGCGGGCACCGGAGCCGATCACCAGAACGCGCACGGAAGCTCACTTTAGTCTGGCGACGATGCGCGCCGTGAAGCGGCACGAGGAGGAGTCGGACACATCAGATCGAGCGGCGACGACGCGCGCCGGAAGCCGGACTATTCGCCCGCGTGCATTTTCAGCGCGCCCTCGACGTTGGCCTTCTTGTCCTCGCCGGCACCCTTGGCGGCAGCCTTCTTCCGCTTCGCCACCACGCTGTCGACGGCACCGTTGAGCGCTGAGCCCAGTGGAAAGCCGAGGTAGTGCGTCAGGAACACCGCCATTTCCTTGAGCTCGGTCTCGGTGAGTTCTTCGTTGAGCAGCGCCGCGTTGATCTGAATCTCGGCCAGGTCGCGGTTGCCGATCGCGGTCACCGCGGTGAGCGTCATGATCCGCTTGTCGCGCATCGACAGTCCCGGTCGGGTCCAGATGGAGCCGAACAGGTGGTCGACGGTCAGGTCGAAGTACGGGTCACCCTCGATGTTGGGCATCTCCCAGCCGTAGACCTCGTTCATCTTGGCCAGGCCCTTGCTACGTAGCTCGTCCATCACGCCTCTTTCTCCGTGTGCGGCACGCCGAGTCCGGCCGCCAGCCCCTGGTAGGCCAGCCGCGCCAGCGGAAGTTCCACCGACAGCGCGTCACCCAGGGCCAGCGCCAGGCTCAGATCCTTCTCACCCAGCCCTCGGGTGTGCAGAAATGGTTGATACAGGAAGTTGTCCGGCTCAAGGGTTTTCATGTCGTCGCGTACCATGATCGCACCCGGGCCACTGGTGAGCGCGTCGGTGTGCCGCACCACCCGTCCCAGCGCCTGCAAGTCCAGTCCGGCCGCTTCGGCCAGCTTCATCGCCTCGCACGCGGCGACGTACGACGTGAAGGTCAACATGTTGCGGGCCAGCTTCATTCGGGTGCCCGCACCCGGCTCCCCGGCATGGATGACCACCGCTGCCCAATGCTTGAAGGCCGGCTTGATCCGCTCGTAGATTTCGCGGTCGGCGCCGACCATCGTGGCCAGCTCACCCTTGGCCGCCGCTGCGGCGCCACCGCTGACCGGGGCGTCGACGACGTGAATGCCCTGTGGTCTGAGGTCGCCGGCAAGTTGCGCGGCGGTGGTGTCTTTGATGGTCGAGTGGATCGCGATGACCGTTCCGGGCTTGGCGTGTGCCGCCAATTCACCGACGACCTCACGCACCTGCGCATCGTCGAGCACGGTGATGTGGATGATGTCGGCGTCCGCGACGTCGGACACACTGTCGGCCAGGGTCGCTCCCTTTTCGGCCAGTGGCGTCATCGCTTCGGTCCTGATGTCGTACACCGTTATGCCGCCGGCCCATTCGGTCATCTTGGTGGCCATCGGTGCGCCCATGTTGCCCAGTCCGATGTAGCCGAGCTTCAGCGCGTGCCGGTCATGACCGAATCACCTGTCCGCCATCGACGTTGAAGATCTGACCCGTGATCCAGGACGCCTCGTCAGACAACAGGAACAAGCACATGCCGACCAAGTCCTCCGGTGTTCCCATCCGGGACAGCGGCAGACCTTTGACGATGTCCGCAACGATCTCCTGCGGAGTGGTGGTCCGATTCGCCTCGGTGTCGATGGGTCCCGGCGCGATCGCGTTGATCCGGATGTTCTGACCACCCAACTCGCGCGACAGCTGTTGGGTCAGGCCGTTGATGCCGACCTTGGCCAGACCGTAGAAGTTCGAATACAGCCATGCCGCAGTGGAGGATTGGTTCACGATCGCGCCGCCGCCACGTTTGGCCATCTTCTTGTAGACGGCGCGGGTGCACCACAGCGCGCCGTCGAGATTGACGCTCATGAACTTCTTGTAGTACTCGGGGTCGACGGTGAGCAGGAAGTCCAGCTTCATGCCGCCGAAGATCGCGGCGTTGTTGACCAGGTAGTCGATGCCACCGAACTCGGCCAGCGTGCGGTCGGCCATCTCCTTGGCCGAGACCGGATCCGACACGTCGACCGGAATGGCCAGCGCGGTGCCGCCGTCGGCGACGATCTGCTTGGCCACCCCTTGTGCCGCTTCGGCATTGATGTCGGCGACGACGACGGCCGCGCCTTCGCTGGCCAGCGCCTGGGCGTAGGCCTGGCCGATGCCGCCACCTGATCCCGTGACGATGGCGACCTTGTTCTCAAACCGCGCCATGCTCTTCCTTCCCCTGGCCGAGTGGCCACTTATTGCGCCCTAAGAGCGGATTCTTGTGCGATAACTGGCCACTCGCGGACTACACCGCTGTCGCGATGGTTTTGATTTCCAGGTACTCCTCGAAACCGGCGAGACCCATCTCGCGGCCGATGCCGGATTGCTTGTAACCACCGAAGGGCGCGTCGGCCGAGTACCAGACGCCACCGTTGACATTGACGGTCCCCACCCGCAGGCGAGACGCGAAGCGGGCGGCACGCTGCGGGTCGGCACTGAACACGGTGCCGGACAACCCATATGGCGAGTCGTTGGCGATGCGCAGCGCATCCTCGTCGCCGTCGTGGGCGATGACGGTCAGCACCGGTCCGAAGATCTCTTCACGGGCAGGCCGGGCCTCATTGGTCAGGCCGGCGATCACGGTCGGCTCGATGAAGAATCCGGTATCCCGGTCGGCGGGCCGTCCGCCGCCGCACGCGAAGGTTCCGCCCTCGGCGATCGCCAGGTCGAGGTAGCTCTGCACCCGGTCACGCTGCCGCGCGGAAATAACCGGGCCGCATACGGTTCCGGGCTTGTTGGGATCGCCCGGCTTGATCGAGCCCATGGTGCCCGCCGCGATCGCGACGGCCTCGTCGTACTTGGCCCGCGGCACGACGAGCCTCGTGGTGATCGCGCACCCCTGCCCCGCGTGCATCGACGCCGTGAACGCCGACACCGAGCACGCGCCGTTCAGATCCGCGTCATCGAGCACGACAAACGCCGACTTGCCACCAAGTTCCAGGAACACCTTCTTGAGCGTGACGGCCGCGTCGCTCATCACCGCGCGGCCGGTGGCCGTCGAGCCGGTGAACGAAACCATGTCCACCCGAG
This sequence comes from uncultured Actinomycetota bacterium, assembly GCA_963762535.1. Lineage (GTDB taxonomy): Bacteria > Actinomycetota > Actinomycetes > Mycobacteriales > Mycobacteriaceae > Mycobacterium. The sequence continues at coordinate 392,587 of CAVXKX010000007.1, read as the reverse complement.
GGTCTTTGGCCAGCAACGCACCCACACTGTGGTCGCTGGACGTGATGATGTTGACGACCCCCGGCGGGAAATCGGTGTGCTCGGTGATGATTTCGCCGAGAACCGCTGCGCACCACGGTGTGTCCGGCGCCGGCTTGAGCACGATGGTGTTGCCCGCGGCGAGCGCAGGACCCAGCTTGGCCAGGTTGATCTGGTGCGGGAAGTTCCATGGGGTGATCGCGCCGACGACGCCGACGGCTTCACGAGCGATCGTGCGCCGGGTCGGGATTCCCATCGGCGACGCCTCGCCGAGGTCGACGTTCCACTGGTAGGACTCGGCGGTGTCGGCAGCGAAGCTCAGGTCGCCGACCGGACCTTCCAGTTGCGCTGCCGCGGTGAGCATGCGGGGTGCACCCACCTCGGCGATGGTGATCTCACGCAGCTCCTCGACATGCTCGCGCATCGCGTCGCGCAACTGGCGAATGCACCGCACCCGAAGCTCGGTGTTGGTTGACCAGTCGGTGTCATCGAAAGCTCGTCGCGCCGCCTCGATCGCCCGGCCCATGTCCTCGGCGTCAGCATCGGCCGCCGCACCCAGCACCTCTTCGGTGGCCGGGTTGACCGTGGCAAAAGTGCCTTGGTTGCCACTCACGAGCTTGCCGTCGATGAGCAGCGAGCTCACCCCGTCGGCCAGCAATGCCATCGTCGCCTCCGCCATAATCGTCAATGGACAGGTGTCCGGAATAATCCAGTCGAACATAGTCTCCGTGTCCCCGGAAAGGCAAGAGCAGCCGCTCGCCGAGTTCCCATGTCGGCCACGTTTATCGACTTTTAACTGCGAGTTCGTCGAATTGACTTGCTCGCAGACGCCTCGCTCGGCTAGCTTGGACAGGTGTCCAGCGACCCAGTGGTCACGATCGCTACTAATCCTGGCGATCCGGCTAGCGACGTGCCCCGCAACCGTCGACAAGAAGAGACCTTCCGCAAGGTCCTGACCGCAGGCGTCGAGGTTCTGCGCGAGGCCTCCTACGGCGACCTGACCGTGCGAGCGGTGGCCGCCCGCGCCAAAGTCGCCCCGGCGACGGCCTACACCTACTTCTCCTCGAAGAACCATCTGATCGCCGAGGTCTACCTGGATCTCGTACGCCAAGTGCCGTACTTCACCGACGTCAACGAGCCCATGCCGACGCGAGTGGACAAAGCCCTGCGCCATCTTGCGCTGGTGGTGGCCGACGAACCCGAAGTCGCCGCGGCGTGCACCACGGCGCTGCTCGGCGGCGGCGGGGATCCGGCCGTTCGGTCCGTGCGCGACCGGATCGGCGCCGAGATCCACCGGCGCATCACGTCAGCCATCGGGCCCGACGCGGAACCGCGAATCGTGTCGGTCCTGGAGATGACGTTCTTCGGCGCACTCGTCAACGCCGCCAGCGGTGCCTATACCTACCACCAGATCGCCGACCACCTCGCCTACGCGGTCGGTCTCATCCTCAAGACGGAAGCCTGATGACCGCTCAAATCGACAAGCCGCTACTGGACCCGTACGACTACGACTTCCACGAGGATCCGTACCCGTACTACAAGCGGTTGCGCGACGAGGCGCCGCTGTACCACAACGAGGACCTCGGTTTCTGGGCATTGTCGCGGCACCACGACGTGCACCAGGGCTTCCGCAACAGCACCACGCTGTCCAACCGGTACGGCGTCTCGCTGGACCCGGCGTCGCGCGGACCGCATGCCGCCAAGACCATGTCGTTTCTGGCGATGGACGATCCGGCGCACCTGCGGCTGCGAACACTGGTGTCAAAAGGCTTCACGCCCAGGCGCATTCGAGAGCTCGAGGCGCGCGTCACCGAGATCGCCGTCCAGCATCTCGACGTCATGTTGGAGAAGGCCGGCTCCGGCGCCGCCGTCGACTACGTCGACGAGTTCGCCGGCAAGTTGCCGATGGACGTGATCTCGGAGTTGATGGGCGTTCCCGAGCCCGATCGTGCCCGCGTGCGAGCCTGGGCAGACGGCGTGATGCACCGCGACGAAGGCGTCACCGATGTGCCGCCGGAGGCCATCGAGGCCTCACTCAACCTCATCGTCTACTACCAGGAGATGGTCGCCGAGCGTCGCAAGAAGCCGAGCGACGACCTGACCTCTGCGCTACTGGAAGCCGAGATCGACGGCGATCGGCTCACTGACGAAGAAGTCCTGGGATTCATGTTCTTGATGGTGATCGCCGGCAATGAGACCACCACCAAACTCCTTGCCAATGCCGCTTTTTGGGGTTACCGCAATCCTGACCAGCTGACCCCGCTCTATGACGATCTGTCCCGGATTCCGCTCTGGGTGGAAGAGACCCTGCGCTATGACACCTCCAGCCAGATCCTGGCCCGCTCGGTGTCTGGAGAGCTCACGTTCTACGACACCACAATCCCCGAGGGCGACGTTCTACTGCTGCTGCCCGGCTCCGGGCACCGCGACGAACGCGTATTCGACAACGCCGACGACTTCGTCATCGGACGCGACATCGGCTCCAAACTGCTGAGTTTCGGCAGCGGCGCCCACTTCTGCTTGGGCGCGCATCTGGCCCGGATGGAAGCCCGGGTCGCCCTCACCGAGTTGTTCACCCGGATCCGGGGTTTCGAGGTTGACGAGGCCAACTCGGTCCGCGTCCACTCCAGCAATGTCCGCGGATTCGCTCACCTACCGATGACCGTGGAGGTCCGCTGAATGCCCCGCTTCGAACCTTTGCCCGAACGCCGGCCGGCCATAGTGGCAGGCGCCTCCTCCGGGATCGGCGAGGCCACCGCAATCGAACTCGCGGCACATGGCTTCCCGGTCGCCCTGGGTGCCCGCCGCGTCGAGAAGCTCGACGACATCGTCGGCAAGATCAACGCCGATGGCGGCGAGGCGGTCGGCTTTCACCTCGACGTCACCGACCCGAACTCGGTCAAATCCTTTGTCGCACAGTCTGTCGATGCGCTTGGCGACATCGAGGTCCTGGTAGCCGGAGCGGGCGACACCTACTTCGGCAAACTCGCCGAGATCACCACCGATGAGTTCGAGTCCCAGCTGCAGATCCATCTTGTCGGGGCCAACCGGCTGGCGGCAGCGGTGTTGCCCGGCATGCTCGAGCGCCAGCGCGGCGACCTCATCTTCGTCGGCTCCGACGTCGCATTGCGCCAGCGGCCACACATGGGCGCCTACGGCGCGGCCAAGGCCGCACTGGTGGCGATGGTCATCAACTTCCAGATGGAGCTGGAGGGCACCGGCGTACGGGCGTCGATCGTTCACCCCGGCCCGACGAAGACGTCGATGGGCTGGAGTCTGCCGGCCGAGAAAATCGGTCCGGCACTTGAGGATTGGGCCAAATGGGGCCAAGCGCGCCATGACTACTTCCTGCGCGCCGCGGATCTGGGACGGGCCATCACGTTCGTCGCCGAGACACCACGCGGCGGCTTCATCGCCAACATGGAGCTTCAGCCCGAGGCTCCGTTGGCCGACAAGACGGACCGCCAGAAGCTCGCACTCGGCGAGGAAGGGATGCCAGCCTCATGACAACAACAGCGATGGTGCCACGGGTTTCCGGCGGTGAAGAGGAGCACGGCCACCTCGAGGAATTCCGCACCGACCCGATCGGTCTGATGAAGCGCATCCGCGAAGAATGCGGCGACGTCGGCTGGTTTCAGCTCGTCGACAAACACGTCATCTTTTTGTCCGGCGCCGAAGCGAACGAGTTCTTCTTCCGCAGCGCCGACGAGGATCTCGACCAGGCCGAGGCCTATCCGTTCATGACACCGATCTTCGGTCAGGGTGTGGTGTTCGACGCCAGCCCCGAGCGGCGCAAGGAGATGCTGCACAACTCCGCGCTGCGCGGCGAGCAGATGAAGGGCCATGCCGCCACCATCGAGGGCGAAGTCAAGAAGATGATCGCCGACTGGGGCGAAGAGGGCGAGATCGAACTGCTCGACTTCTTCTCCGAGTTGACTATCTACACATCGACGGCCTGCCTGATCGGGCTGAAGTTCCGCGAGCAACTCGATCACCGGTTCGCCGAGTACTACCACGAGTTGGAGCGCGGCACAGACCCACTGTGCTACGTCGATCCGTATCTACCGATCGAGAGTTTCCGGCGCCGCGACGAGGCGAGGGTGAAACTGGTTGCGCTGGTGCAGGAAATCATGAACCAGCGACTGGCCAACCCGCCGAAAGACAAGGCCGACCGCGACATGCTCGACGTGCTGGTATCGATCAAGGACGAGGAGGGCAATCCCCGATTCTCCGCCGACGAGGTCACCGGGATGTTCATCTCGCTGATGTTCGCCGGGCACCACACCAGCTCGGGCACATCGGCCTGGACGCTCATCGAGTTGATTCGCCACCACGACGTCTACGCCGAAGTCCTCACCGAGCTCGAGGAGCTGTACTCCGACGGCCAAGAGGTGAGTTTCCATGCGCTGCGCCAGATTCCACAGCTGGACAACGTGGTCAAGGAGACGCTGCGGCTGCATCCGCCGCTGATCATCTTGATGCGGGTCGCCAAGGGGGAGTTCGAGGTCGCCGGATTCCCAATTCATGCCGGCGACTATGTGGCCGCCTCCCCGGCGATCTCGAACAGAATCGCTGAGGACTTCCCCGACCCCGATGCGTTCAAGCCCGACCGCTACAACAAGCCCGAGCAGGCCGACATCGCCAACCGGTGGACCTGGATTCCGTTCGGAGCGGGGCGGCACCGTTGCGTCGGCGCCGCGTTCGCTCAGATGCAGATCAAGGCGATCTTCTCAGTTCTGTTGCGCGAGTACGAATTCGAGATGGCACAGCCGGCCGACAGCTATCACAATGACCACTCCAAGATGGTGGTGCAGTTGGCCCGGCCCGCCAAGGTGCGCTATCGCCGTCGCACTAAGGAGTGATGATGGGTTACCGGGTCGAAGCCGACTTGGACTTATGCCAAGGCCACGCTATGTGCCAGCTGGAGGCACCCGACTACTTCCGGGTGCCCAAACGCGGAAAAGTCGAGATCCTGGATCCCGAACCCGGTGATGAAGCCCGCGACGAAGTCGAGCGGGCGGTCGAAATGTGCCCAACTCAAGCACTACTCATCAAAGAGAAAGAAGACTGACTCATGACATCGAAAGTCTCATCCCACTCACGAGAGAAACTCGAGGCATGGGTCGAGAGCTGGCTGCAGGCCAACAAGGAGTGCGAAAAGGCCGGCGACTGGCGACCGCTGGGCGACTTCTACGCGCCCGAAGCCACCTACGGCTGGAACATCGGCCCCAAGGAAGACGTCATGTGTGTCGGGATCGACGAGATCCGCGACATCGCGCTCGGCCTCGAAATGGAGGGGCTGGAGAACTGGGTGTACGAGTACCAGAAGGTTCTCATCGACGAGAAGCAGGGCGAGATCGTCGGCTTCTGGAAACAGATCGTCAACAAGACCGACGGCAGCCGGGACGAGATCTACGGCATCGGCGGCAGCTGGTTCCGCCTTACTGCCGGGGAGGACGGAGCCCCGCTCATCGAATGGCAGCGCGACTTCTTCGACTTCGGCCACGTCGCGAAGATGTTTGCGAGCCTGATCGAGTCCGGCGACCTGAGCACCGGGATGCAAAAGCGCATCGAACGCAGCGTGGCCGGCGAGAAGCTGCCTGGGTACTACCCGCTGGGCCAGGCGCCGGTACCAATCTGGTGAGTGCGCCGGCACGACTTGGCGCTCCCCGGGTATTTACACCCCGGTGACGCAGGTCATAATGGTCTGGCGAACGAGAACACGTTCTAAAAATGCCGACGAGGCCCCTGACCGGCCGTCCTGCCGAACTTTCGGTCAGAGCTTGCTAATGGAGGTTGCACATGAAGACAAAAGGCGCGCTGATCTGGGAGTTCAATCAGCCCTGGTCGATCGAGGAAATCGAGATCGGCGACCCGCAGAAGGACGAAGTCAAAATCCAGATGGAAGCGGCGGGCATGTGCCACTCCGACCACCACCTGGTCACCGGCGGCATCCCGATGGGCGGCTTCCCGGTTCTCGGCGGTCACGAGGGCGCCGGCATCGTCACCGAAGTCGGCCCAGGCGTTGAAGACATCGCCGTCGGCGACCACGTGGTGCTGTCGTTCATCCCGTCCTGTGGCCACTGTCCGACCTGTCAGGCCGGAATGCGCAATCTCTGTGACCTCGGCGCCGGGCTGCTCAACGGCGCGGCGGTCTCCGACGGCACGTTCCGGATTCAGGCCCGCGGCAAGGACGTCTTCCCGATGACGCTGCTCGGGACGTTCTCGCCGTACATGGTTGTGCACAAAAGCTCAGTGGTGAAGATCGACCCCACGGTCCCGTTCGAGGTCGCCGCCCTGGTCGGCTGCGGCGTCACCACCGGCTACGGCTCGGCGGTTCGCACCGCCGACATCCGGCCGGGCCAGGACGTCGCGATCGTCGGTGTCGGCGGGGTCGGCATGGCCGCGCTGCAGGGAGCCGTCACCGCCGGCGCGCGCTACATCTTCGCCATCGACCCGGTCGAGTGGAAGCGCGACCAGGCCCTCAAGTTCGGCGCGACGCACGTCTACCCCGACATCTTCGCCGCGATGGGCGGAATGATGGAAGTGACCTACGGCCTGATGGCCCACAAGGTGATCGTCACGGTCGGCGAGCTGCACGGCGCCGACGTCGACAACTACCTGATCCTGACCCAGAAGGGCGGCACCTGCGTGCTGACCGCCATCGGCAGCCTGGTCGACACCAACGTCACCCTGAACCTGGCGATGCTGACCCTGATGCAGAAGAACCTGCAGGGCACCATCTTCGGTGGCGGTAACCCGCAGTTCGACATCCCCCAGCTGCTGTCGATGTACACAGCCGGCAAGCTCAACCTCGACGACATGATCACCCGCCAGTACAAGCTGGAGCAGATCAACGACGGCTATCAGGACATGTTGGACGGCAAGAACATTCGCGGCGTCATCCGCTACACCGACGCCGACCGGTAATCGTCATGTCGCAGGAAACGACCGAGAAGTCCCCCGCGCTGGCCGCATCCCACTCGTCGTGGCGTTGCGTCCAGGCCCACGATCGGGAGGGCTGGCTGGCCCTGATGGCCGACGACGTCGTGGTCGAAGATCCGATCGGTAAGTCGGTCACCAACCCCGACGGCACCGGCGTGCGGGGCAAGGACGACGTCGCGGAGTTCTACGACACCAACATCGCCGCCAACAACTCTGCGGATCACCTGCGAGGAGACGTTTCCGTCCAGCGACCCGAACGAGGTCGCGCATATCTTGGTGCTGGACAGCAAGTTTGACAACGGAATCACCAGCAGCGTGCGAGGCGTGTTCACCTACCGCGTCAACGACGCGGGCCTGATCGCGAACATGCGCGGCTACTGGAACCTCGACATGATGACCTTCGGCAACGAGGAGTGACCTCACTGCTCGCCGACCGCGGCGCGGTCGTGGTCGGCGGGTCACGGGGTATCGGCGCGGCTGTCGCGGCACTGCTCGCGCAGCACGGCGCCGGCGTGGTGGTCAACGGCCGCGACGCCGACGCCGCCAGACTCGACCGCGGAGGCGATCGCTGCCGGAGGTGGACGCGCGGTCGCTCACCCCGGTTCGCCGACAAGTCCTGAGGTCGCAGAGTCGTTGGTGGACAACTGCATTGACGAGTTCGGCGCCATCCACATCCTGATCAACTGTGCCGGCATCGCCGAGCCGCCGGGCTCATCCATCCTCAACATCAGCCCGGCGCAGTTCGCCGAACTGATGGACGCCCATCTGGGTACGGTGTTTGCGACCTGTCGCGCCGCCGCGCCGAAGATGATCGCCCAAGGCGGCGGCAGCATCGTCAACAGCAGTTCGTTCGCGTTCCTCGGCGACTATGGCGGCACCGGGTATCCGGCCGGCAAAGGGGCGGTCAACAGCCTGACACTGGCGATCGCCGCTGAGCTGAAGCAACATCGGGTACGGGCCAACGTGGTCTGCCCCGGCGCCAGGACGCGGCTGTCCACCGGGCCGGACTACGTCGCGCATATCACCGACCTCAACCGGCGCGGGCTGTTGAACGACGTCTCGATGCAGGGTTCGCTCGACGTCGCGCCGCCCGACTACGCCGCACCTACCTACGTCTTTCTCGCCAGCGAACTATCCGAGCACCTGACCGGTGAAATATTTGCCGCCTCAGGCGGTTTCGTCGGCAAGTTCCCGAAAGCGACGCCAGAACTGATCGGCTACCGCGACCATCACGACTCGCCGCCGTGGACCGTCACCGAGCTATCGGCGCTGTTCGGCGGCGGAGCCAACTGAGCGCTGACGGGCTGACCATATGCTGGAGCCATGACGAGCATCTTCAGCAAAATCATCAACGGCGAACTGCCCGGCCGGTTCGTGTACGAGGACGACGAGGTCGTCGCCTTCCTGACCATCGAGCCGATGACCCAGGGACACACGCTGGTGGTGCCGCGCGCAGAGCTCGACCAATGGCAGAACATCGAGTCGGCGGCGTTTGCCCGGGTCATGTCCGTGGCGCAACTGATCGGCAAGGCGGTCTGCCGGGCGTTCGATGCCGAGCGCGCCGGGGTGATCATCGCCGGACTCGAGGTTCCGCACCTGCACGTCCACGTCTTCCCGACGCGCAGCCTCGGTGACTTCGGCTTCGCCAACGTCGATCGCAATCCGTCTGCGGAGTCCCTCGACGAGGCGCAGGCGAAAATCAAAGCGGCGCTGGCGGAGTTAACCGACTGAGTCGGCGTGGGCAACCACGTCCGCGATGCGCGGGAGGCTGACGTAGAAGCGGCAGCCCTGCCCGGGCGCCGTCGTCACCGCAACAGTCCCCCCGTGCGCACGCACGAGCGAGTCGACAATGGACAGCCCCAGACCTGAACCGCCACTGCTGCGTGCCCGCGACGTGTCCGCACGGTAGAACCGCTCGAAGACGCGCTGGGCGTCCTGCTCCTCCATGCCGGGCCCGTCGTCGATGACTTCGAAAACCGCGTCAGCGCCCTTGGTGCCGACCCGCACCACGATGTTGGCGGTGTCCGGAGTGTGCTGGACGGCGTTGACCATCAGATTGCTGAGCACCTGGCGCAGCCGAGGCTCGTCGCCGAGAACTTGCGGAATCCCCGGCCCGTCAACCACATCCACGGTGATCTTGCGTTGCGGCGCAATGGCGCGGGTGTCATGCACGGCGTCGGCCGCCAGTGCCAGTAGGTCGACCCGCTGGCTTTCCAGCGGACGGTGGGCGTCCAGCCGCGCCAACAGCAGCAGATCTTCGACCAGCAGACCCATCCGGCGTGATTCGCTCTCGATCCGCGACATCGTCTGGTCTATGTCGCTCACCGCGCCTTGCCGATACAGCTCAGCGAAGCCGCGAATCGTGGTCAGCGGAGTTCGCAACTCATGGCTGGCGTCGGTGATGAATCTCCGCATTCGTTCCTCGGAACCGCGCGCCAACCCCGCCGACGATTCCGAGGAAGCCACCGCCGCCTGGATCTGAGCAAGCATCCCGTTCAACGCCAAGGACAACCGGCCGACCTCTGTTCGTGGATCACGTTCGGGCACACGGCGATCCAGCTGACCCGAGGCGATCGCTGCGGCAGTTTGCTCAACCTCCATCAACGGTTGCAGGCTTTTTGACACCACCGCGTAGATGGCCAGCCCCAGCACGAGCAGCACCGCTGCGCCGATGCCGAGCTGCAGCCAGGCCAGCGACCGGTCGGTGTGCCGGAAATCGGAAAGGTCGTAGGCGACCGTGATCACTCTGCCGTGCGTACTTCGCACCGTCATGGCCCGCCATTCGGTGTCGGAGTGATCCACCGAACCGACGGTGACCGGCACCGGTCCGACGTCGTTGTCCGCCGGCAACGCGGGCTTGGCTCGACTGTCGTTGACCACCGACCACAGGTGACCGTCCGGGGACATGCTGCGCACGTAGTAGTTCGTCGGCGGGCGGTCGGCGGTCGGGCCTTGCGGGCCGGTCGATATCGCCCGGTAGGCCAGCGCCCAGCCGCGGACGGCGTCGGAAAGATTGCGATCGACTCGGTGTATCTGGCTGTTGCGCAGGATCGACGTGACCGCGATGCCAGACACCGCAAGTCCGCATGCCGCCAGCAGCAGGGTGGCTAGCACCAGACTCACCCGCAACGGCACTGCGGCCCGCAATCGCTTCACCATCGGCTCATTATTCGCCTGGCGCGCACTCTCGTGCGGGAAGCCATCGGCCGTTACCGTGGCTCCCGCAGCACGTAACCGACCCCGCGCAGGGTGTGCAGCAGTCGCTTCTCCCCGGTATCGATCTTTCGGCGCAGATACGACACGTAGGACTCGACGACGTTGACGTCACCGCCGAAGTCATAACGCCACACGTGGTCCAGGATTTTCGGCTTGCTCAACACGGTGCCGGCGTTGATGACGAAGTAGCGCAGCAAGGTGAATTCGGTCGGCGACAATGACACCGGCTCACCGGCCTTCCACACCTCGTGGGTCTCTTCGTCGAGTTCGATGTCGGCGAAGGTCAGCCGGGGGTTGTGGTTCTCGGTGGCGCCTTTCCCGGTGCGGCGCAAGATAACTCGCAACCGCGCGACGACCTCTTCGAGACTGAAGGGCTTGGTGACGTAGTCGTCGCCGCCCAGGGTGAGCCCGGCAATCTTGTCCTGCAGCGAGTCGCGGGCGGTGAGAAACAGCGCCGGCGCGTCGATGCCGTCGGCGCGCAGCCGGCGCAGCACCCCGAAACCGTCCATGCCGGGCATCATCACGTCGAGGATCACCGCGTCCGGTTTGACGTCGCGAGCCAGGTCCAGCGCGGTTGCCCCGTTGGTGGCCGTGTACACCTCGAAGCCCTGGAATTTCAGGCTCACCGACAGCAATTCGACGATGTTGTCTTCATCGTCGACGACGAGAACGCGGGCCTCTGGTGTTGTTTCCTGCATTGCTGCGGACATGACGTCAATTCCCCCTTACTCAGCTGAGGATGGGCTGCATGCTGGCTGTGTGCGAGCTGAGAGTTCGTTGCGAGCCTCATCGCGGCCAACCGGCCCGGGATTTCGCCTGGTCTGAATAGACTCGGGGGATGAATCTCGGCAAGAGTCTGATAGGCCTCGCCACCGCGCCGGTGCGGGTCGGACTCGCCGCCGCCGACGCGGGCGTGGGCATTGCAACCTCCGCGCTCGGCATCGCCCACCGCAGCCTGGGTGATGCGGGCATGACCGACGGATCCAACCCGGTCGCCCACATGCTCGGCATCGAGGATGCGATTGGCCGGGCGAACCGGCTGGCCCGGCTGCTGGACGAGGACGCGCCACTAGGACGCGCCATTGCCGCCGATGGGCCGATCGACCGGTTGCTGCGCCCGGGCGGGGTGGTCGACATGCTCACGTCCGAAGGCGGCCTCCTCGACCGGCTGACCGCCGAGGGCGGCGGGCTCGAGCGGGCCCTGAAGCCGGGCGGGCTGGTGGATCAGCTGACCGCCGATGACGGGCTGATCGAACGCGTGCTGGCCGAGGACGGGCTGGCGGATCGGCTGCTGGCCGATGACGGACTGGCGGATCGGCTGCTGGCCGAGGGCGGTCTGCTCGACAAACTCACCGCGCGCAACGGCCCGCTCGAGCAGCTTGCCGACGTCGCGGACACGCTGAGCCGCCTCGCGCCCGGGATGGAAGCGCTCGAGCCGGCGATTGCGACGCTGCAGGATGCGGTGATGTCGCTGACCATGGTGGTCAACCCGCTGAGCAGTATCGCCGAACGGATTCCGCTGCCGGGCCGTCGCCCTGGCCGGCGATCACCGACGCGGACCGTGCGTTCGCAGCGGATCATCGACCACGAGAGCTCAACCCCCGACGAGTGAGCCGTTGCTCGAACGTTGTTCGAATACCGAGGCAGCTTGAGCGTCAATACGACTGGCCGTTCGCGTACCGCTGCCGCCGGTAGTAGCGGCCGCCGCCGCGATTCCTCGCCTTAAACGTCGGCAGCTGGCTGTCACAGTTGGGACAAATGAGCCGCAGATTCTCACGACGACTATCGCGAGCGTCTCCATCTATGTGGTCGACAATCAGCGCCAGGGTCACACCATTCCACTTGTCCTCGATGCCACAGATCGCGCAACGACCGCGCTGTTGCTCGAAGAGGTAGTCCCGGACGAAGTGGCCTTGGTGCGAGGTTCCACCACAGACTCCGGTGTCGAGCCAGGCCGCCAAGAGCAAGCGTCGGCGGTGTGATTGTTGGCAGGCATTGCTGCAGAACACCTTTAGCCGACGGCCTACCAATGCGACTCCGCACCCGGGACAACTGATCGACATAACGACGACGGTATGTCCTGGCGCCGACAGGAATGGAGCCGCGTGAGAGACTCGAACTCTCGACATTCGCTTTACAAGAGCGATGCTCTACCAACTGAGCTAACGCGGCCGGGGGGCGGCTCGATGAGCCGTGACGATTCTACGACGGGGTGATATCGCCGGAGCTACGCGCCGACCGAAACCGGCGTGGATGCGAGCGGGCGCCCATCAGTGTCATCCTGTCGGGAGCGGTCGTCAGTTCAATCCTGACAGGGGCTCTACATGAAGGAATGCTCATGATCTATCGCCGTCTTGCCTGGGCGGTCGCCGCTGCGTTGGTGGCGGCCATCGTCCCCGTGCACGCTCATGCCGATCCGTCGGTGCCGCCAGGTCAACCAGTGAAATGTGTGAGCAACACTCAAAAGGGCAAGCAAGTCTTGGTTCCCTGTGATCTGCTGAACGCCGGAGCCAACTTCCCGCCGGGATACCGTTGCCCCCCACCGCTCGATCAGTACCCGAAAGATGTGGCCGACTGGTGTGGGGAAGGGCCAGGCCTTGCGAGTCCCACGCCCACAACTCCTCCGAGCCCAACAAGCCAGACAAGTCCCACGAGTCCTACTAGCCCAACGAGTCCGACCAGCCCGACGAGTCCGGCCACTACGACGAGCCCAACCACTCCAACGACTCCGACTAGTCCAACGAGTCCTGCGACTCCAACAAGTCCAACCAGCCCGACCAGCCCGGCGCACTAGTCTGCTGACTCGTTAATTCGGATGCAGCTCGTCCGTGGTGACGAAGCCTCATCGAGATTGACGTTCGACGCGAAGAAGTGCGAGTGAGCAGCACGTTACCGTCGATCTCGCTCACCGAAGCCTCGCGCTCACTGCAGAACCTGTACGCCTACGGGTCGCCGAACGCACCTTCGAGGCAACCATGGCTCGCTTCAGCACCGCCTGCCGGCCGCCGACGGGGCGATTTTGGACCTTTAGCGGCACGATTTGGCCACAATCGCCGCGCAGCGCGATAACGCCACAGTCAGGCATCGGTGCTGGTCGAGGGCCTGTGGGGGCTCTGCCATCTCTCGATGGTTACCTGGCTCAGTCAACGATCCTCAGCAAGCTGCCGCATACTAGACGGCAAGTACCATTGCGCGCCCTCAGATTTCATCCCGGGTCAGGCCGCGGCCCCGAATACAGCCGAGATTGTGGTGGGAGAACTGCAGCGATCCAACCCTAAGCATCGCCATCGAGCGACGCCGCCGAAGTCGCGGCGCCGCAGGCTGGTGCATGCCGCCGGGTCGGTGGTGGCGGTAGCGACCCTGCTTGTCACCGGGTCGGGTTACTGGATGGCGCACGGCGTGCTGGGCGGGATCACCGTTTCGGAGGCCTTGAGCGCCGATGATCCGAAGTCCAGCGGGGACGGGATGAACATCCTGCTGATCGGGCTCGACTCACGCAAAGACCAGAACGGCGACGACCTGCCCCGGAGCGTGCTGAAGCATCTGCACGCCGGCGACTCGGATGACGGTGGCTACAACACCAACACGTTGATCCTGGCGCATGTCGGCGCCGACGACAAAGTGTCGGCGTTCTCCATCCCGCGCGATGACTGGGTGTCGTTCAACGGTGTCCCCGGCTACAACCACATCAAGATCAAAGAGGCCTACGGGCTCACCAAGCAGTACGTCGAGCAGAAGATGATCGACAAGGGTGTCAGCGACCAGAAAAAGCTGGAGACCAAGGGCCGCGAGGCGGCTCGGGCCGCGACTCTGAAGGCAGTGCGGCAGCTGACCGGTGCGCCAATCGACTACTTCGCCGAGGTCAACCTGGCCGGTTTCTACGACCTCGCGAAAAGCCTCGGTGGTGTGGACGTCTGCCTCAAGCACGCCGTTTACGACGACTACTCCGGCGCCGACTTCCCGGCAGGGCCCCAGCGGCTGGACGCCGCGCAGGCGCTGGCCTTCGTCCGCCAGCGTCACGGTCTGGAGAACGGCGACCTGGACCGGACGCACCGCCAGCAGGCCTTCCTCTCATCGGTGATGCACCAACTCCAGAACGCCGGCACCTTCACCAACCTCGGAAAACTGAAGGACCTGATGGCGGTGGCGCGCAAGGACGTCGTCCTGTCGGCCGGCTGGGACGAGGAGATGTTCCGCAAGATGGGTGCGCTGGCGGGCGGGTCCATCGAATACCGAACCCTGCCCGTGGTGCGCTACGACAACATCAACGGCCAAGACGTCAACATCGTCGACCCCGCCGCGATCAAAGCCGAAGTGGCAACTGCCTTCGGGACATCCTCGTCCTCGACGACAACGACCGCCGAAGGCATACCCAGCCCGTCAACGGTCGTCGACGTGGTGAACGCCAGCAGTGTCGGCGGCCTTGCCAGCAAGGTGGCCCGCACGCTGAAGCACGACGGCTACACCACCGGCACCGTGCGCGACCGGGTTCGCGGTGAACCCACCTCCACAACAATCGAATACGCGCCCGGCTCCGACGCCGACGCTCGCGAAGTGGCCGGCCTGCTGGGCATCGACCCGACCGACAAACCGAATCGCACATTGCAGTTCGGCCATATCCAGGTCGTCGTCGACGACAACTTCTCGGTTCCTTCCCAGGACGAGTCGAGCACGGAATCCGCCTCGCCGACAACGACTTACGGCAGTTACGGCTGGCAGTCCAGCAAAACCACCGACACCACCTACCCGACGCCGGATCAGGGTGTGCCGATCGGCGGCGGCGGCGTGCCCTGCGTCAACTGACCTGTTTTCGCAGTAAGAAGGCCAGCACCGCGCTTTCGAAAGCCTCTTTCGCCTCGATCATCGCCCAGTGGCCGCAGTTGGGGAAGACGTGCAACTCGGCGTTGGGGATGGTCCGCATCGGGATCAGCGCCATATCCAGCGGGCTGACCCGGTCGTCGCGCCCCCAAGTGATCAGTGTGGGCGCCTGAACCCGGTGCATCACCGCCCACGGTTGCGGACCCTTGGACGACTCAAGAGCCTTCATCATCTGAGTGAAGGCTTCCTTGCTGTACATTCGCCGCGCGCCGGCCAGCGTCGCCGGGTCAGTGGCGTGCACCCACCGCTCCTCGATGAGCTCGTCGGTCACCGTCGCCGGGTCGTAGACCATCGAATGCAACCACCGGACCAGTCCCTCGCGGGTGGGCTCGTCGGTGAACTCTTGCAATAGCCGGATCCCTTCTGCGGGGCCGGGAGTCAGCAGGTTGCGGCCGATACCGCCAATGGTCACCAGCCGGTGAACGCGGTCCGGGTGGGCGATCGCGTAGTTGATCCCGACACCACCGCCCATCGAGTTACCCACGATGTCAACGGTTTCCAAGTCGAGCGCATCAACGAAACGCACCACCGCGTCCAGGGCGGTGATCATCGGATGCCCGCCGAAATCATCGCTGACACCGAATCCGGGAAACTCCAGGATCAGACACCGGAAGAACTCAGCGAACGTGGCGACCACCCCGCGGAAGTTTCGCCAGCCCGTCACGCCCGGCCCGGACCCGTGTAAGAGCAGCAACGGCGGACCGTCGGGCGGGCCGGCGTCGTGATAGCGCAGAACTCCTGCGTCAGTGGTGATTTCGCGAAGCGTGTCCTCGTACGTCAGGCTCACGCGTGGGTTCCGCCGTCGATGCGGATCTCGGTGCCCGTGATGAACGCGCCGTCATCGGAGACCAGCATCGCGATGACGCCGGCGACCGCGGAAGGGGCAGCCATACCGGCACCGCTGGATTCCTCGGTGGTCGGCATGATGGGCATCAGCCTGGTGAACAGATTCCAATCCGCGTCTTGGGGAATGTATCCGCCGGTGGCATCGGTGATTCCGGACTTGATGCTTCCCGGTGCCACGCAGACAGCTCGCAGTCCTTTGCTCGCATACTCCAGCGCGATCGCATGGGTGAACGACTGGACGCCGCCCTTGCTCGCCGCGTATGCCGCCATGTACGGGTGCGCGAACGACGCGGAGGTTGAACTGAAGTTGACGATTGCGCTGCGCGAGTTCTGCAGCAGGCTCGGCAGCGCCTCGCGGACCACCAGAAAAGTCCCGGTCAGGTTCACGCCGATGATCTGGTTCCACTGCTCCAGTGCCATCTGCTCGGTGTGTACGGCCCGCAGAATTCCCGCGGCGTTGACCACCGAGTCCAGACCTCCCAGGGTGTCGACCGCCGAGCGCACACCATCGACCACCGAACGCTCGTCGCCGATGTTCATCTCCAACGTGGTGAGGCGCTCACCGGCGCCGGCCTCTTGCGCCCCGGCGCGGGTTTTGTCCAGGCCGTCGGCGGCGACGTCGGCGGCCACGACGGCGGCACCTTCGTCGAGCAGGCGCAGCGCGGTAGCCTGCCCGATGCCCGAGGCCGCGCCGGTCACCAGGATCCGGTTACCTGCTAGTCGCTTCATCTGCGCTCCTGTCTGATATCACTGTCCCATAACGTATTTCATAGTCGGTCCGGCAGTCCATCCACCGTCGACGGCGATCTCGGCACCGGTCACGTAGGCGGCGTCATCCGAGAGCAAAAAGCCGACGGCGCCGGCGATGTCCCCGGACTCTGCGATACGTCCCATCGGGGTATTGGGGTAGTTACCCTCACCTGGCCGGATGCCGATGCCGACGGTCATCGGGGTGTACACCATGCCCGGGTGTACGGAGTTGACCCGGATTCGGTCCGGCGCAAGCTCGACCGCGGCGATCTTCGAGAGTCCACGCACACCCCATTTCGAAGCGCCGTAACCTGCGGTGAACGCCAGCCCGAACATACCCGCAGCAGAGGAGATGTTGACAACCGATCCGCCGCCCGCCGCGCGCATCGGCTTGATCACCGACTGCAGGCCGTTGAACACCCCAGTCAGGTTGATATCCAACACCTTCCGGAAGTGCGCGAGGGGTTCGTGTTCGAGCAGCTGCCCGGTCGACACCCCGGCGTTGTTCACCAACCCGGCCAGTGAACCGAACTCGTCCAGGGTGAACTGCACCGCGGTCGCCCACTGCTGCGCATCGGTGACGTCGAGATGGATGTAGCGAGCCCGCGCGCCGAGTTCGGCAACCAGCTTGTCGCCCTCGTCGTCGAGCAGATCAGCGAGCACCACGCTACCGCCACGGCTGAGCACCAGTCGTGCGAACGCCGTCCCGAGCCCGCCGGCCCCACCACTGACCAATACCACCTTGTCGGCAAGCTGAGGTGAATTACCCTGCATCG
The DNA here is from genome assembly GCA_963762535.1 of uncultured Actinomycetota bacterium. Taxonomy (GTDB): domain Bacteria; phylum Actinomycetota; class Actinomycetes; order Mycobacteriales; family Mycobacteriaceae; genus Mycobacterium. The sequence continues at coordinate 375,158 of CAVXKX010000007.1, read as the reverse complement.
CAGCCACTTCCCGCCGCGTGTCGCGCGCTGATGAATCCGAACACCATGGCAGGCCCGATCGTGGCTCCGGCACCGGCGTAGTCGTTGCCCATCACCGAGGCCGAGGTGTTACCGGTGGCATAGAGGCCGGGGATGGCCGTGCCGTCAGCCCTGCACACCTGGCCGTGGGCGTTGTAGACCAGTCCGCCTTTGGTGCCCAGGTCGCCGGCCTGGATGCGTGCCGCATAGTAGGGCGGGCTGTCGATGACATCCATCGTCGGTTGCGGCAACGTCGGGTCGCCGTAGTAGTTGTCGTAGGCGCTGTTGCCTCGGCCGAAATCCGAGTCCTGACCGTCGCGGGCGAATCCGTTGAAGCGGTCCACCGTTTGGCGCAGAGACGAGGACGGCACCCCGATCCCCGAGGCCAGCGTCTCCAGGGATTCCGCGCGGTGCATCAACCCCGAGGTGAACCAATCGTCGGGGAACTTCTGACCGGGCATCACACCGCCGAACTGGTAGCGGTTCTTGGCTTTACGGTCGAAGACGAACCAGATCGGATCGTGCCCACCCGCGAGCTGGCGGTGCACGAACGTGACATAGGGTGCGGCTTCGTTGACGAAACGGCGGCCGGTCTGGTCGACGATGACGGATCGCGGAATTGAGCGCTCTGACACCAGCACGCTCATTACGCCGTCGGGCCGCTTGAACGCCGGCATCCACCAGGCGTCGTCCATCAAATCGACTGCGGCGCCGGCAGCTTGCCCGGCGATGATGCCGTCGCCGGTGTTGTCAGCCGAACCGGCGCTGTAGTTGTCCTTGCCACCGTCGCGAAGGAAGCGTTTACGCATCTCGCCGTTGTGCTCAAAACCCCCGCAGGCCAACAGCACCCCCTCGCGGGCACGAATCGTTATGATCGCGCCCTCGCGCTGAGCACGTACGCCGACCACCGCTCCCGTGTCGTCGGTGATCAACGACTGAAGCGGCGTGTCGAGCCACAGCGGGATGCCGGCATCCTTGACGGCAAGCCGTAGTCGGCCGATCAGAGCGCGGCCCAGAGTGTCCATGTGCCGTCGCAGGACGAAACCTCTGACGGCTCGTCCGACCGTCTGCATGGCGGCGCGCCGGCCCGACCAGGTACGCATGACCATGTTCAGCCGAGCGAATTCCTTTGAGGTGACGAATAACCCGCCGGGCGTGGCCAGCACGGCGGGCCGCAGCCATTGCTCATCGTCGCCGAGCTTTTTGAGATCGAACGGCAATGGCTCGATGGTGCGGCCGCGGGCCCGTCCACCGGGCTGCTCGGGGTGGTAGTCGGAATAGCCGGTGCACCATTGGAATCTCAGATGCGGGCTGGTGTCTTCGAGGAATTCCATCGCCCGCGGGCCGTTGTCGATGAACGCGTCGATGTTGGCGGCCGGCACCCGGTCGCCGACGACGGCATCGAGGTAGCGGCGGACGTCCTCTCGGGAATCGGTCAGTCCTTCGCGGCGCAGCGTCGGGTTGTTGGGAATCCAGATGTTGCCACCGGAGAGCGCCGTGCTGCCGCCGTACACGGGCGCCTTCTCGATGATCAGGGTGTCCAGCCCGTGGGCGCGAGCGGTCAGCGCCGCGGTCAAGCCGCCACAACCGCTCCCTACGACGAGGAAGTCGACCTGGTGATTCCAGGCGTCATCCTGGTCGGCGGCCGGCATGGATTCAGGCAACCACAGCGGGTGCTGCGGCGGGGCGGCAATTCCCGCACAGCGGGACGATCGGCGACCACGCCGGCGCCTGACAACGTAGATTCACCGGTATGGCACGCGACGTCGACGCGGTGGTAATAGGCGCGGGGTTCGCCGGGCTCTACGCGCTGCACCGGCTGCGCAGCGACGGACTGAGCGTGCGGCTGTTCGAGGCCGCAGACGGGGTCGGCGGCGTCTGGTACTGGAACCGTTACCCTGGCGCGCGTTGCGACGTGGAAAGCGTGGACTACTCGTACTCGTTCGACGAGCAGCTCCAGCAGGACTGGGACTGGAGCGAGAAGTACGCCACCCAGCCGGAAATCCTTCGCTACCTCAACCACGTCGCCGACCGGTACAACCTACGATCGGATATCACTTTCGGCACCCGCGTCACCGACGCGACCCTCGACGAGGAGGCGTTGCGCTGGGAAATCCGCACCGACACAAGCGAAGTGGTCTCGACTCGGTTCGTCGTGATCGCAGTGGGTCCGCTGTCGAACGCGAATATTCCGCCGATCGACGGAATGGACTCTTTCGCCGGTCAGGTGTACCACACCGCCCATTGGCCGCACGATGGTGTGGATTTCAGCGGTCAACGGGTCGGCGTGATCGGCACCGGATCATCAGGTATCCAGGCGATTCCGTGTATCGCCGAGCAGGCGTCCCAGCTCTATGTGTTCCAGCGCAGCCCCAATTACAGCATCCCGGCGGGCAATGCTCCGCTCACCGACGAGGCCCGCCGTGCGCAGAAGGCCGGCTATCCGGAACGTCGCCGGCTCTCGATGGCCAGTGGCGGTGGTTCACCCCATCAACCGCATCCGCTCCCGGCGCTCGAGGTGTCCGAGCAGGAACGCGCCGCTGCCTACGAAAAACGCTGGCAGTTGGGCGGTGTGCTGTTCAGCAAAACGTTCCCCGACCAGTTGCTCGACGTACACGCCAACGACACCGCGCGCGCCTTCTGGGAGCAGAAGATCCGCGACGTCGTCGACGATCCTCGGATCGCCGACTGGCTGATCCCCACCGATCATCCGATCGGCACGAAGCGGATCTGCACCGACGACAACTACTTTCAGACGTTCAACCGCGACAACGTGACGCTGGTGAATCTGCGGGAGACACCGATCGAACGGATGGATTCGTCCGGGGTGACGACATCGAGCACCCACTACGACCTGGACGCGCTGGTGCTGGCGACCGGATTCGATGCGATGACCGGTTCGGTGAGCAAGCTGAACGTCGTGGGGCGCGGCGGCGAAACGCTGAATGCAGCGTGGGCCGCCGGCCCGGTCACCTACCTCGGACTCGGCGTCCCCGGCTTTCCGAATCTGTTCAACATCAGCGGGCCGGGCAGCCCGTCGGTATTGGCCAACATGGCACTGCACTCCGAACTGCACGTCGATTGGATCGCCGACGCCATCGGCTACCTCACAGCGCACGGAGCCATCGCCCTGGAAGCCACCCGATCCGCGGCCGCCCAATGGACCGACGAATGCACCCGCCGCGCGGCGCAAGGCCTTATGCTGCGCGCGAATTCGTGGTATCTGGGCGCCAACGTCGCGGGCAAGCCCCGAGTATTCATGCCTTTCGTCGGCGGGTTCGGCGTCTACGGTCAGATCATCGCGGATGTCGCGGCGGCGGGGTACAAAGGCTTCGATCTCGTTGCGTCCCGCTGAGTGGTCAGCACCGGTTCCCACCTCGCGATCATTGCTACCCTTTGAAAGTGGGGACCAGCGCATTACCGAATCTTCCGCCGACGAGTTGGGCGGTGCTGGGCATGCTCGCGTTCGGCGAAGAAGTTTCGGGATACGACATCAAGAAGTGGGCAGACTGGAGCGTCGGCTACTTCTACTGGAGCCCGTCATTCAGCCAGATCTATTCGGAACTCAAGCGACTCGAATCACACGGTTACGCGACATCGCGCGTTCAGCACGACGGCGGGCCGCGCGGTCGCCGGACCTACAAGATCACCGAGTCCGGACGCGAGGCCGTCACCCAATGGGCCACCGAATCGCCAATCGATCCGCCGATGCTCAAACATGGTGTGCTCTTGCGGGTTTGGCTCGGCCATCTCAATGATCCGGACAGGCTGAAAGAGATTCTGCATGAGCACATCGCCCACGTCGACACGATGCGGCAACGGGTGGCGATCGACGCGCAGGCGGCGGCAGAAGAACCGGCCTGGGCCTACCCGCGGATCGCCATGCAGTGGTCGGAGCGCTACTTCGCCGCCGAGCGGGAACTCGCGCTGCAGTTGATCAAGGACATCGACGAGGCCGACGCGGCGTTCAAGAAGGGGCAGCGCAGTTCGCATGGCGCCTTCCCCACCCCGCGGCCGGGCCATTGGCGGGAAGTGGAACGGCGGGTCCAGGAAACCGATCCCGACCGGCCCTAGCTGCGAGCCGGAGCCAGCCGTTTGAGCGCCAGCCCACCCTCGAACGGGCGGTAACCGAACGCTGCCGGCGCACGATAACCGGTGTCCTCGAGCGGGGTGTGTACCTCGGCGACGGTGGGGCCGATCTTGGCGGCGATGGGCGCCAGCGCGTCAAGGTCGAACCGGTAGAGCCGGCCTGCGTTGCCGCCCAGGATCTTTCGGCACGCATCTTCGGACTGGTCGTGCAGCGCCCAGCGGATGGCGAGCTTGGAATGCGGCGTGAAACCCTCCTCGTGGGGGTAATCGCTGCCCCACATGATGTGCTCCGGGCCCATGAAATCGATCATGCCGGCATCGAACGGCGCCAGTTCGCTTGCCAGGTAACAATTCCGCTGCGCATATTCGCTCGGTGTCAGGGTCAGCTCGTCGACTGACGATCCGCCGAACATTCCGTAGGTGCGGTTGCCGGCCTCCGACTTCATCGTCGGCACCATGGCATCCAGGATGCCGAGTTGCCCGGGCACCCACAGCGTGCCCTGCTCGGTCGGCACGAATCGCAGCGACGGGTGCCGCTCGAACACGCCGGCCAGGATCAGATGTCCGAGGGTTCGGTTGGCCCACAGCGCCATCTCGGTGACCAATACCGCATTCGACGCCGGCTGGTCCATCGGCATCTCCGGACTACCGGCGCCCGCGTGCTGCACCACCGTGAGGTCCAGCTCTTCGCAGAGTGCCCAGAGCGGTTCGTAGCGAGTGTGGAAGAGCGGGGCGACATTCGGGTCGCCCGGCGAGACCGGCGGAACCAGCACCCCGCCGAAGCAGTCGTGCTCCGCACCCCAACGGATCTCGTCCAGGGCCAGATCGATGTCGTTGGGGAAGATCTGGATCAACCCGCGACGACGCTCCGGGGCAAGCGAACAGAAGTCGATCTGCCAGCGGTTGTGCGCTTGCACGCCGGCCCAACGCTTCTCGAGCTCGTCGCGGGTGCGGGGCAGGCTGATAGTGATGTTGGGCGTGGTCGGGAAGAACGGTGGGACGGTGTTGGGCAGCAACACCTCGGCGGCCACCCCGTCGGCATCCATGTCGGCAATCCGCAGATCGCTGTCCCAGTTCCGGCTGGCGGTCGCGATGATCAGATCGTCGAACGGGCTGACATAGGTTCTGGCCCACGCGTCGAAGTCATCGTGCAGACCCTTGGGCAGATAGGGCTTGTAGTCGCCGATGTCGGCACCGGCATGAGTATCGGTCGAGATGACGACATATCGATCGATCGTGTCCCAGGTAGCCATCGTGTCCTCCGACGTTGTTGGGTTACAGAAGCCAGCTTTCCGCTGGTCTCGAGTTGCGGCAAGGCCTCATTCCAATGAGCGGGACAGCAGCGCCGATACGTCGGCCCAGGCCTGCTCGCGGGCCCGGCGGCAGATGCCCAGACCGGGCATGGTCATGAATCCGTGGATCGCGCCGTCGTAGTTGCGGTAAATCGCCGTAACTGCGGCTTCGGCAAGGGCTTTCGCGTATGACTCGCCCTCCGAACACAGCGGATCGAACCCGGCGGTGATCACCACCGCCGGCGGCAAGCCGGCCAATTCCGCCTGCAGCGGGGACGCCGTGGGGTGACCGCGGTCGGCAAGGTTGGGAACGTATTGGTCCCAGTACCAGGCCATCGCGGTGGCGGTGTTGTAGTAACCGTCGCCGAAACGTCGGTAGGACTCGGTGCCGAAGTCGGCCGCGATCACCGGATATACCAGGAGCTGTCCGGCGATTTGGGGACGGCCACGGTCACGGGCCAGTAGCGCGGTCACGGTGGCCAGGTTGCCGCCCGCGCTGTCGCCTGCGACCACCATCCGGGCCGGGTCGGCGCCGAGTTCTTCGGCCTGCCCGGCCGACCAGTCGCGCGACCGCGTAGACATCCTCGACGGCGGCCGGCCACCTCCATTCCGGCGCCCGCCGGTAGTCGACCGACACGACGATCGCGCCCACGCCGTTGGTCATCGCCCGACACAGATCGTCGTGGGAGTCCAGGTCGCAGAACACGAAGCCGCCGCCGTGGGCGAAGACGATGATGGGCACCGAGCCGGAAAGCCCCGAAGTTGCAGTGGGCCAATAGATCCGGATGTTGATATCGCCGGCGGGGCCCGGCACCTTCTGGTCGATCACCCTGGCGACCGGCTCGGGATCCTGCAGCAGCTGCGCACGCCCGCCGAATCACGGCACGTAGTTGCGGCGCGGTCATGGTCTCGACGCGCGGGAAGCCGTCGTTCAGCGCGGGCAGCAGTGCGGCGATTTCCGGGTCGAGGATCACGCGTATTGCAAAGTGCGGACCGGCAGTGGGCGAGACTGTTGCAGAATCGGCCGCACCCGTATCGTGTCGCCGTCGTCGTAGTTGCGCCAAATGCTCAGCGCTGTCGCGCGCACCGGTCCGGCCATCCGGTGATCGAACGTCATCCGGTCCAGCGGACCGCAGACCGAGACAGCGGCGATCGGCGCATCGGCGTCACCGATCGGCGCTGCGACACAACCGAATTCCGCCGACTGACTCCGACCGTTCACAGGCGAATCCGCGGACCCGTATTGCGGCCAGCTCGTCGACCAGCTGGCGGCGCGTGCACATCGAGTACCGGGTCTTGCGGGTCAGCAGATCGAGGTCGAGGTCCTCGAGCGTTGCCGGATCCGAGAACGCCAGCAGCGCCTTGCCGACTGCGGTGCAGTGCGCGGGTTGGCGACCGCCGACCCGGGTGGGAACCGCCGCGCCGAGCGTGCCGGCGATCTTCTCGAGGTACACCACGTCGGCACCGTCGAGGACGGCCAGATGAACCACCAGACCGGTGACCCGGTGCAGGTCGTGCAGGAACGGTTTCGCGGCACTGTGTAACCGGTCCTGATGCACCGCAAGCGATCCCAGCTCGACCAGCCGCATGCCCAGCTCGTAGTCGCGGCCATGGCGACGTAACCACCGCAGTTGCACCAGCCGCTCGAGCATCCGGTGGGCCGACGAACGCGGCAGACCGGTCCGTCGCACGACCTGGGCCAGCGAGAGCCGGCCCGGCCCGTCGAAGGCATCCAAGATCAACGAGACGCGATCGATGACGGCACTCGGAGTACACGCGTCGACGCTCGTCATCGTTTCCTCCCAGCCAGCGATATGACTAATAGGCATATACCGATTGATACCATAGTGTGGTGCTGGTCACAAGGGCGACGAATACTGGCGCGCACGCGTTGCGCCACTTGACGTGCCCGGTTCAGGAAGCGGCGGCGGCCCGCCCGGCCCGGCGGCCGTAGAAGCTGCCGTCGCCCAGCGAGATGCCGCTGGCATAGCCCCAGGCAGCGAGCCCAGCAGTGGCCCGTCCCGGCCGCGAACAGCCCCGGGATCGGTTCGCCGCTGACGTGCAACACTTCGGCGGACAGCGTGGTGTGCAGGCCGCCGAGGGTGAAGCCGCCGGTGTTTGCCCGCAAGTCGATAGCGCCCACCGGCGTGCCGATCGGGCGCAGCCATTCCCGCTTCTTGTGCAGCAGCGGATCGTCGCCACGCGCAGCACCGTCGTTGTAAGCCGCGACGGTGGTTTGCAGCGAGCCGGTCGGCAAACCGATCTCGGCTTCCAGTTCGGCCACGCTCTCGCAGACCCAGGTCGGCGGCCGCAGCAGAAACGGCGTTGCCGACCGGCTGGCCATGGCCTGCTCATGCGCGTCGGCGTCGAGCACCAGGAATGCGGTGTCGTCCTGGTGATAGAGCGTCAACTGGCCGATACGTCCCGGGTAGGTATCCTCGGCGACGTAGCGTTGCCCGCGGCCGTTGACCAGGATGCCGCGCACGACCAACTGCGGGTCGACCAGAAACGCGACCTCGGTGGCGTCCATGTGGGCCAGGTCGGCGCCCAGCGCCTGCGCCATCTGGATCGCCACGCCGTCGTGTTCTTCGACCGACGCGGCTGGGCGGCCGGCGATCCGCGCCGCGTAGCGCGCGACCATCGACTCGTTGTAGGCGAAACTTCCCGTGGCCAAGACGATTCCGCGTCGCGCTCGCACCGCCATCTCATTGCCGTATTGGCGGGCGACGATCCCGACTACCCGCCCGTCACGTTCGACGACGAGCCGCTGCACCCGGGTATCGACGATGCTTCGGACGCCGAGTGCGGTCGCGGTGTCCACCAGCGGCTTCATCAGCATGTAGCCGCCGCCCTTTTCGCCGGTGCGCTTGTCCTGCATCTGCGGTACGTGGCCGCGCGGCGCCGGTACGGCAATCGTGTTGTAGGGGTAGGCGTTTTCACCGCCGGTGTACATCAGCCCGTCGTCGTCGGGCGGCTCCCAGCCGGGCTCACCCCAGAAGCTGGGCTTGAATGGCACGCCGCAGTCCACCAGCCAGTCGAAATGCTCGAGGCTGCCGGCACAATAGTCGGCGATCCGGTTGACGTCGGCACCCGGACCCATCGCCGCACACAGAAATGCCTGCATGTTGTCGACGGAATCCTCGAAGCCACAAGCCTTTTGAATCGGTGTGCCACCGCCGAGGTAGACGAATCCGCCGGCCAGAGCCGCCGCCCCGCCCCATCCGCCGGTGCGCTCCAACACCACCACCTCGGCGCCGGCCCGCGCGGCCTCGATCGCCGCCGATACACCTGCGATGCCGTACCCGGCGATCACCACGTCGGCCTCGACGTCCCAGGTGGTGATATCGCGTGCGTCGACGGGTGCGACGGTCACATCGCCGCCAGCGGCTCGGCCCCGGACCAGTCGTGGCCCCAGTAGCTGTCGGCGGTGATCTCCTCAGCGGTGTAGTACGTTTCGTCGACTTTCAGGCCGTCGGTGCCGAATTCGATGTCCCAGCCGCCGGGCGCCCGGACGTAGAAGGAGACCATCTTGTCGTTGGTGTGCCGGCCCAGCGTCGACGACAGCGAATGTCCTTGCTTGACAACACGATCGAGGGCCCGTCCCGACGGCGTCCAGCGAGTCGACCTCGACCATGATGTGCACCAGCCCCGGCGCCCCACCGTGCGGCGCGGGGCACAACGCCAGGCTGTGGTGGCGATCGTTGACGCCGAAGAAGCGGATCCGCAGCGGGCCGAACTCCGGCGGTGCGGGTAGCCGCATGGCGCCGCGAGCCAGAAAGCCCAGGTCTGGCTGTAGAACGCGGATGCTCCGCCCGGATCCATCGTCGGCAGCACCACGTGGCCCAGACCCTGGGTGCCGGTGACAAAGGTGGCTCCGAAGGGCGTCACCACCGGACTGTGGTCCAGCGCGGGACCGAAGAATACTTCGGTGGGGGTGCCGGTCGGATCGGTGAACGCGATTGCGTCCTCGACTCTGCGCTCATCGGCTTCCTCGACCGACAGCGTTGTGACCGTGACCCCCGCGCGTTCCAGGGTGTCGCGAACCCGCTGCAGCGCAACGCCGTCGCGCACCTCCCAGCCGAGGTGCACCACCTGGTCCGCCTCACCGGGGACGACGATGATGCGTGCGAAACGTTCGTCCATCCGCAAGTAGAGCGCGTCACGGTCGGGACCACTGCCCTGCGCGAAACCCAAGACATCGAAAGCGAAGCTGCGCCAGCGATCGATGTCGCTGGTCTGAATCTTGATGTAGCCCAGGCTCTTGATGTCGCCCATCAGATCATCGCCCGCAGCGGGTCGGGCGGCTCAATGCCCATCGAACTCAGAGCGGCGGCGTGAAACACCGTGCTCGGCACGTGGATAGCATGGTTGAGCCCCACGTGTGCATCGCGCCAAAACCGTTGTAGCGGTTTGTCCATGCGGGCGGCGTTTCCGCCGGAGCGCGCGAAGATCTGGTCCACCGCCATCACCGCCCGCCAGGCCGCCCTGATCTGGGTGCGCCGGCCGATGGCCCGCTCCTCGAATGAGACCTCACGCCCGGAATCCACTATGCCCCAGACCTTGTCGACGTTGGCCAGCAACTCCTGGCGGGCGGCGTTGATGTCGGCGGCGGCTTCGCTGATCGCAAACAAGACGTACGGGTCGTCTTTGATCGCGGTGCCCTGTGCGCCGACTCGCTCGCGCTGATAGTCGAGGTGGGCGGCCAGTGCTCCCTCGCAGATCCCGATCACCGCCGAGCTGATGCCGAGCGGGAACATCGTCGACCACGGCATCTTGTACAGCGACTCGGTGACGCCGGCTTCTTTCTGCGCGTTACCGTCGATCACCTGGTCGCCGTTCATCACCCGGTAGGACGGCACGAAGGCGTCTTTGACGATGATGTCCTTGGAGCCGGTCCCCTTCAGGCCCACCACATTCCACGAGTCCTCGACGATCTGGTAATCGCTGCGGGGCAAAATCATGTGCAGCATGCTCGGCGGATCGGCGATGGTGCCGTCCGGCTTGCCCAGCAGGGCGCCGAGGAATATCCAATCGCAGTGGTCGGTCCCCGAGCTGAACTGCCAGCGCCCGTTGAACACGTAACCACCGTCGGTCGGCACGGCCAGCCCGGTGGGTGCATACGGCGACGCCATCCAGGTGTTGTCGTCGTCGCCCCATACCTCCTCGCGGACTTTCGGGTCGGCGAAGGCCAGCTGCCACGGGTGTACGCCCACCACCCCGCAAACCCAACCGGCCGCGCCGTCGAGGGCGGCCACGGCCATCACGCTCTCCGCGAATTCCCTTGGGTGAGCTTCGAATCCGCCGTATTGCCTGGGTTGCAGCAGCTTGATCGGACCGGCCGCCTTGAGTAGCTTGGCGGTGTCGTCGGGCAGCCGGCCGAGCCGTTCGGCCTCAACGCCCTGGTTCCGGAGCTGCTCGGCGATCTCGCCGATGTGGTCGATTACCCGTCGGGCCATGATGTCTTCCTGTCCTCGGCTGAGACTTCTCATGGTGGACCGGTTTTGGGCCGACGAGACGACGCTGTCCCGGTCAGTGGACACCATTGCGGACTCCCGGTCAGACGACTCCGCGCAGGCCGTCGGCGCCGAACGCCGGTTCGAGCATCGCGGTGAAGTCCGGGCCGCGCCGCAAGATGTGGCCGCCGTCGACGTTGATGACTTGCCCGGTCACCCAGCCGGCGGCGTCGCTGAGGAGGAACATCGCCATGTTGGCGATGTCTTCGGCCTCGCCGACCCGAGGTAGCGGGGTGCACGCTCGAGTAGTCCTCGGAAAGTTCGGGCGACTCGGTGATCGGGGCGACCATGTCGGTGCGGATCAGCCCGGGGCGGATGCTGTTGACCCGAACCCAGGAGGGGCCGAGCTCGTCGGCCGCCAACATCATCAGATGGTCGAGACCGGCCTTCGTGACGCCGTAGGCGCCGAACCAGCGGTGGGTGTTGCTGGAGGCGATCGACGAGATGCCGACGAACGACCCACCTCCGCCGCGCACCATCTCGCGGGCGCAATGCTTGAGCACGTACATGCTGCCGTTGATGTTCAGATCGACCGTGCGCCGCCATGCGTCGGAGTCCATCTGGGTGAGCGGGCCGATGGTCAGCGATCCGCCGGCGCAGTGCACGGCGCCGTGCAAGCGGCCGTGCCAGGCCGTCGCAGCCTCGACAGCGCGGGTGACCTCGTCTTCGTCGGTGACGTCGGCGGGCTCGTAGCGGATCGCGCCGCCGCTGCCCTTCAGCTTGCCGATTTCCTCGACGGCCGCCGAAAGCCGGTCGGCGTTGCGGCCGACGATCATGACCGAGGCGCCGGCGGCGACCAGACCCGCGGCCACCCCTTTGCCGATCCCGCTACCACCACCGGTGACCAGATACGTCCGGTCTTCGAACGAAAGTCGCATGCCAACCCTCCGCGCCGAAACTGAAACAGGTTCTAGTAATAGAACCACGCGCTCGTCAGCCGGTCTGCTGCGACTTAGGGAGTGTCCTTGCGGGCGATCTTCGTCGGCTTCGCGTTGCGCCAATCCTCGACATCGGGCGGCAGCCCGACGGGGTACCGATTCTCGTTGTGCGCGGCCCAGTGCGCGTGGCCCAGCTCGTGGATGTGAAAGGCGTGCCGCAGCGCCTCGGTGAAGCCCATGGCGTCCGAGGCGGCGTTCACCGAGTCCTTGATCAGCAGCGCCGCCATGGTCGGCCGCTCGGCGATCCGGCGGGCGAACTCGAGCGTCTTGTCCGCCAGCTCGTCGGCCGGGAAGACCTTGGACACCATGCCGAGCCGGTAGGCCTCATCAGCATCCAGCGAATCACCGGTCAGCAGAAGCTCTTTGGCTTTGCGCGGGCCGAATTCCCACGGATGGGCGTAGTACTCGACACCTGGCATCCCCATCCGGACACCGACGACGTCGCTGAACTTCGCATTGTCGCCGGCGACGATCAGATCGCATGCCCAGATCAGCATCAGGCCGGCGGAGATGGCGTTGCCCTGCACCTGGGCGATGGTGATCTTGCGCAGATCGCGCCATCGGCAGGTGTTCTGGAAGAAGTAGTGCCACTCCTGCAAGTACGTCTTCTCCGCGACCGCGTCGCGAGTGGCGCCGTTGATCGTGAAGCTCGGGAGCTGCTGGGGGCCCGGAGCCCGCTCCGCCAGCGCCAACTCCGAGCCGAGGTCGTGACCGGCGGAGAAGTTCTTACCGCGCGCGGCCAGGATCACCACCCGAACGGCGTCGTCGGCCTCGGCACGCAGAAACGCCTCGTCGAGCTGTACGAGCAAACCGCGACTCTGAGCGTTGTGCGCATCCGGGCGGTTCAGCCAGATCCGGGCGATGCGGCCCTCTTCGAGCGTTTCGTAAGACACCAATTCGTCGGGGACTGACATTGGCCACCTCATTCGCGTTGGCTGTGCCTGATGCTGCTACGTCTGATCATGCTGTGTTCGATCAGCCAGGGAAGTTACACATTACGGCCTGGCCGTAACGCTTTTGCCGCCGGGTTGCGGCACCGTACTCGACTGTTTACGCGATTCGCCTAGAGTTATGTCATGCCCGCCAAAACTGACACCCCTGAAATCGATGACGTTGAGCCCTTGCCTGACGACACGGCCAGCCAGGCCAGGCGTGTCGTAGCGGCCTACGCGAACGACGCCGACGAGTGTCGCGTGTTCCTGTCGATGCTTGGTATCGGGCCCGCGAAGATCGAGGTGTAAGTGCCCCGCGCAGGAGGCAAGGCCTCACCAGGCCCTTCCTGCGGTGAATCGGACTTCGTGGTTGTCGCCAACCGGCTGCCGATCGACATGGAGCGACTGCCCGACGGCACCGTCAACTGGAAACGCAGCCCCGGCGGTCTGGTCACCGCACTGGAGCCACTGCTGCGCCGCCGTCGCGGCGCCTGGATCGGGTGGCCCGGAGTCGTCGACGAGGACGTCGACGTCGAAGACGAGCCCATCGACGACGAGGACCTGCGGCTGCACCCGGTGCGGCTGTCAGCCGACGACGTCGAAGAGTATTACGAGGGCTTCTCCAACGCCGCGCTGTGGCCGCTGTACCACGACGTCATTGTCAAACCGATCTACCACCGGGAATGGTGGGACCGGTACGTCGACGTCAACCGCCGGTTTGCCGAGGCGGCGGCACGCGCGGCGGCCAAGGGCGCGATCGTCTGGGTGCAGGATTATCAGCTGCAGCTGGTTCCGGCGATGCTGCGCAAACTCCGGCCCGATCTGACGATCGGGTTTTTCCTGCACATCCCGTTCCCGCCGGTCGAGCTGTTCATGCAGATGCCCTGGCGCACCGAGATCGTGAAGGGGCTGCTGGGCGCGGACTTGGTGGGCTTTCATCTGCCCGGCGGTGCGCAGAACTTCCTTTATTTGGCACGGCGTCTGATCGGGGCGAGCACCTCCCGCGGCTCGGTCGGGGTGCGGTCGCGGTTCGGTGAGGTTCAACTCGACGACCGCACGGTGCGAGTGGGTGCATTCCCGATCTCCATCGATTCGGCCGATCTCGATCACAAGGCGCGCGGCCGCAGCATCCGCGGACGGGCGAAGGAGATCCGCACCGAGATCGGCAACCCACGCAAGGTCCTGCTCGGCGTCGACCGGCTGGATTACACCAAAGGCATCGACGTGCGACTCAAGGCGCTCGCCGAACTGCTTGCCGAGGGTCGGGTGAAGGGCGAGGACACCGTGCTGGTCCAGCTCGCCACCCCCAGCCGTGAACGGGTCGAGAGCTACCAGAAGTTGCGCGAGGAGATCGAGCGCCAGGTCGGCCACATCAACGGTGAATACGGCGAGGTCGGCCGCCCAGTCGTGCACTACCTGCATCGCCCGGTCCCGCGCGACGAGCTGATCTCGTTCTTCGTGGCCAGCGACGTCATGCTGGTCACCCCGCTTCGGGACGGGATGAATCTGGTGGCCAAGGAATACGTCGCGTGCCGCAGCGATCTCGGCGGCGCGCTCGTTCTGAGCGAATTCACTGGCGCTGCAGCCGAACTCACCCAGGCCTACCTGGTCAATCCGCACGACCTCGAAGGCGTCAAGGACGCGATCGAGGCGGCGCTCACCCAGCCCGCCGATGAGGGCCGGCGGCGCATGCGGGCCCTGCGGCGTCAGGTGCTGGTCCATGACGTCGACCGGTGGGCGATGTCGTTCCTCGATGCACTGGCCGCAGACCATTCGTCAAACAGCTGAATCCCTGGTGCGGCACTGGACGCACTGCGATACTCGATGCACTCCCCGCAACGCGGGAGCCACCCCCAAAGGAAAAGCTGGAAGGGAGCAGGCAGGTGAGCGTCTCCCGCGTCCTGACCGCCGCCGCAGCCATGACACTCGTCGCTGTGGGTACGTCCAGCCCCGCACAGGCACTCGGCCCGCCCCCGGACGGCATGTACACCTTCACCGAAGCGGGAGTTCCTCCCACGACGTGGAAGGTATACGCGCTGTGCGATGCGCCGTCGCGGCAGCGGGCGATCCCCGACTTCACCGATCCCGTTGTCGCCGCGGACCTCTGCGCGTTGAACGTCACAAGCACGACTGCCCGAGTGATCAGCCGTTCGGAGAAGATGGCGAACTACGTCGGCCGAGCCCGACTGGCCAGCGACCTGTGGACCTTCCAGATCGGCAAGCCCAACGGCGTCGCGTGCCCGGACGGCAGCACCGCTGCGTCAACGGATACCTATGCCTTCGACGACGTTTCACTTGCCGGCACCCACACCAGCATTCACGGCGACGTCTGCGGCCTGCCGCCCGCCATGACGAAGACACCGTTCACGCTGGCGTTCACCGGGCCGTTGCCCAAGCCGGTCGACCGTTACCCGCTGGACTGCAACGAGATCGGGCAATGCCGCTGACGCGGCAGCTCGACCTGATCGGTTAGATCGGCGCGATGTAGTTGATCAGCCACTTGCCACCGAGTCGCTGGTAATCCACCCGCAACCGGCTGCCTTCGTACAAGGGTTGCCGTGACTTGTCGGTGATGATCCGATTCAGGTAGACCATCACCGATGCCGAATTCCGTTCGGCGGACATGACTCCCACGCCCGCGATGCTGACCTGGCTGACGACTTCCTGCTTGCGCGCCTCGGGGATGATTCCCGTGTTGGCTTGTTTTTTGAACTCTTCGCGATATGCGGGCGTGAGCAACGGATACGCGTCGTTCAAACTGCGCTCGACGGTCTGGTAGTCGTATCCGAGCACCAGCGGAATCTGCTTGGCGGCCAACGGCGGAAGCGCCGCGCGCGCCGCCTGCTCACCGTGAGTCTCCACCCTGTCCCAATAGAACCAGCCGCCCACCGCGGCTAATCCGATGAAGGCGCTGGTCAGCAGGCTCACGACGGCAGCGATCACCCACCGCATCAATCGCCCCCGTTTGGATACTTCAAGTCGTCCCCCGTCATTCGCCCGTTCTCGTCTTCATGCACGATGACGCGCATCCGGTAGGCCTCCGACGGCTTGTTGACGCCTTCTCTGCTGGTCACCGTGACCCGGATAGACACCAGCACCGACGCGTTGTCGCTGACGTTGTCGATGCTCTCCAGAGCGGCTCCGTTGAGCACCGCCTCCGAGGTCGAGTCAGTGTGGCGGAACAGTGCTTTGATGTTTTCGGCGTTGGAGTTGAGCATTCCGCGTAACGGCCCGCTGGTGTTGTCGACGAACCGGGCCACGCTTTGATCGATGTTGTCCTGGTTGTAACTGAACATGTTCACCACGAGCTGGGTGGCCGTATCGACGAAACGTTGCTCACGTGCCAGTGCGGCGTCAGCGTGGCGCTGCTGATAGATCTCCACGCCCACCGCACCGGCCAGCGCCGAAATCCCGACCAGACTGGCCGCCAACGCAATCCACAGCACCCGCCTGCTGTTTGCGGGCCGGCGCGGCGGCGGACCGACCGGAGTGTGTTGCCGCTTGACCGGCGTGGGCGCGGCCTCATTGGGGACCGTCGTGACGGCGGGTTCCCCGCTGTGTGGACCGGCGGCCCGCCAAGCCCGTCGGCGCGGGCGTCGTGTCGCCGGCTCGCCTTCGGTCGGCTGAGCTTCAGTCGGTCGCTGACCCGCTGCGCCCGGCTCCGCCGCGCTTGCGATCGGGTCGGCTTCGGTCACAACTGCCTCGGGTCACGCATCAGGTCCACCCAGTTCTCCGCGTTCGCTACTTTGCCGGGCGCGAAGATACCAGTGCCTCCTGCGGGGTCCTGAAAGGCTCCGGTGCTGTCGTCATAGGTGGTGTATGCCGTGCCGTTGGCCTGCGGGACCGGGCCCGGTGGTGGACCCCACGGTTTCTCGGCCGGTGGGTACGGCGCCCCGGGCAGGCCCTCGGGCGGTGGCGGCGCGGGAACAGCCTTGGGGAATGGGATAGCCGGGTTCTGCGGCGGATATGGCGAGGGCGGTATCCACGCCTGCCGGCCGTCGGTCCCACCGGTGTTGGGCGGCGGCGGCGTCGGGAACGGCTGGTGGGGTGCCGGGCCTGGCCCTTCTACCATTCCGGGCGGCACCGGGCCCGCGATCGCGGTACCGGGGTCGGGGTCGGCGCCCGGCGGTATGAACGGGTACTTGTTGGGTGGCAGGACGTTCAACCCATTCGTCATCGGAGTTCCGTACGGGATCGGTGGCCCGCGCCACGGGTTGGTTCCGATCGGCACGTAACCACGGGGATCGCGGCACAGCGCAACCGTCGGTGCGCGCTTGCCGGGGAATTCCTGGCAGGGGTAGTTGCGGGCACCGCGCACGGTCGACGGGTCGTTCTGAGCGGTCTTGCAGTACATGTCGGTCGGGAGTTCGCGCACGGTCTCGTCAGCGGGGGTCCGAATCATCGGTGGCGGAATGAACCCGGTGTTGCACGGCGGCGGGTCGATATTGACTTTGAAGTCGAGCTTGGCACCCTCGTCCTGGGGTGCGCCGTTGGCCGCGGTGATGATCGCGGCGAACAGCGCCGGCAACACCACCAGTAGTTGCTCGATCGACTTGTGATAGATGACGCCGACCCTGCCCAGGTTGGCCAGGTTGGCCGCCAGTAACGGGAATGACGGGCGGATGCCGGAGAACGCCGTGTCGGCCTGATCCAATGCCGGCGGAGCGACCGACAGCAGCGTACGCAACTGCGGATCAGCTTGGCGCACTTCGGAAGTGAACCGCGCCAACCCATCAGACAGTGCCCTGATGTCATTGCCGGAGCGCACCTGGGCCTGCAGGAACGGGCCGACCTGATCGATCAGCTGCGATGTCTGCGGGAAGTCCGCATTGGCCTGATCGACCAGCAGCCGGGACGATTCGAGCAGCCTGGCCAGCTCGGGCCCGGATCCGTTGAATGCCTTGAAGGTTTCGTGCAGTAACTCCCGCAGTCGGGTGTCGGCGACGCTGTTGACCAGCTTCTCGGACTGGTGCAGCAGCGTCGCGACCTCGACACCGATCACGGTGTTACCCCGGTCGATGCGGGATCCGTTGTGCAGCTTGGTCGTAGCGGCATGCTTGGGCGGCACCAGGTCGACGTACTGCTCACCGATGGCCGACACGCTCTTCACCGAGGCGGTGACGTTCGACGGGACGGCGGTGCCGCTGTTCAGCCGCATCACCGCGTCGACGCCGTTCGAGGTGAGGTCCACCGCCTCCACGCGGCCCACCGCGACACCTCGGTAGGTGACGTTGGCGTTTTTGTACAGGCCACCGCCGGCGACGAAATCCGCGGTGACCCGGTAGGTTCCGATGCCCATCGCGGCCGGCAACCTCAAGTAGAAAATCGCCATGACGACAACGGTGATCACCGTGACCACCGCGAAGATGGCCAGTTGGACGCGAGTCAGTCGATCCAGCATCAGTTGTTCCCCGGTGGTGTGCCCGGCGGGATCTTGAACGGATCGGCAGCCTGTCCGGAGAGATTCGCCATCTCACCGAGCAGATAATCGGGCGGATTGAGGATGTCCTTCATGTGCAGCATGTTCGGGTCCAGCGGCCAGGAGGTGGTGAAGAACGTCTCGCCCAACCGTCGGACGGTGAGATCGAAAGTGGTGAACACATTCATATAGTCGCCGCGGACAACTTGCTTGATCCCGAAGTTGGGGAACGGGAAGGTCAGCAAAATCTGCAACGACGAGATGAAGTTCTTCCGATTGTCGACCAGCGCCTTGGTGTTGGCGTAGATGTCTTTGAGGTCCTCGGCGAAATCCACCTTCGTCTGCGAAAGCACGTGGGCTGCGACCGTTGCCACTTTCTTCAGCGCACCGAACGCCTCGACGATCTTGTCCCGGTTCTTGTTGAGTACTCGCAGCGCTTCGGGAAGCGTCTCCAGGGTGTGTCCGAGGCTGTCTGTGTTGCTGGCCAGAATCGTCGAGAAGCGGTCCAGGCCGTCGATGGCGGCAACGATGTCGTTGACTTGGTTGTTCAACCCGGCTGTGAGTTCAGCCAGCCGCGGCACCAGATTGGTGAACTGGCCCTGCCGGCCGGCCAACGCCTGATAGGTCTCGTCGGTAATCTCTTGCAGTGCACCGAGATTGCCTTTGTTGACCACGACACCGAGCGCGGAGAACACTTCCTCGGTGGTCGGGAAACGGTTGGTACGTGCTTCCTGAATGGCCGAACCGTCGACCAGCCTGCCCACCGGCGGCTCATTCGGCGGTGCCGCCAGCTCGACGTGCTGAGAGCCAAGCAGCGACGTCTGCGCCACCCGGGCAATGGAATTGGCCGGCAACACCACATTGCGGTCCAGCGCCAGCTTGACCGCCGCATAGAAGCTTCCGTCGCGGCGCTGCACTGCGTCGATGCCCGAAACGCTGCCCACCGTGACGTCGTCGACCATGACAGGCGAATTCTGCGGCAGGGTCGCCACGTCGGCCAGGTCGACGGTGATCGAGAACGCCCCCCGGCCGTGGCCGGCGGTACCGGGCAGGTCGATCGAGTTCAGCCCGCCGAACTGACAGCCCGCCAGCAATGCGCTGCCGGCCGCCAATGCGCAGCCGCGCAACCAGATCCGGCTCATCGTCCCGCCCCCCTCTCGGCCGGCAGCGGCCCCGGAGGCGCCGGCGCGACGGCAGCGGGCCCCGGCCGCGGACCGAACGCATCGGGCGCTGCAGCGGGTGCTCCTGGTGGCGAACCGTTGGGCGCCGCCTGCGGAATCATCAGCGCCTGCAGATCTGAGGGGCTGGGCGGATGCGCACCGGGCGCCGGAATCCAGTGCAGGTCCGGAATGGGGGTCTGCGCCTTTGCCTGGGTTGCCGGGGTGTCGTAGATGATCTGACCCTTGTACGCGGTGATCGAGTTGAGCGGATGGAACATGATCGGCGGGTAATTGAACGTCAGCCGGCGCAGCGGCGGGCCCAGCCGCTCTCGGCAGATCTCCGCGCGTTTGTAGTAGTCCGGTCCGGACAGTCCCGCCACCGTGTCGAACGAACCGCCACAGATGAACTGCACCGGGTTGGCGAACTCCGGCACCGATATGAGTCCGTTCAACGTTCCCTGGGCGGGGTCGTAGATGTTGTAGAAGTTGGCGATACCCGGGCCGGCGACGTGCAGCACCTGCTCGATGTCCTCGCTCTGGTCGCTCAACACTTGAGTCAGGTCGGTAAGTTTGTTGACCGTTCCGATCAGCGTCGAGTTGTTCTGCTGCAGAAAGCCTTTGACGTCGACCAGCGCCTGGTTAAGGCTGCCGAGCGTGTGATCGAGATGTGTCGAGCTCTTGGCCAGGACCTGCGATACCGACGACGACGTGCCCGGCGAACGTGACGATCTGCTCGTTGCTCGCCGATAACGCGTCGACCAGCACCTGCAGGTTCTTGACCGTGCCGAAGATGTCGGTGCGCGAATCCCCCAGCCGGCCGGCGGCTCCCGAGAGCTCGCGCAGTGAGTTGCGGAACGAGTCGCCGTTGCCGTTGAACGTATCCGCCGCCTGATTGATCGCCTTACCGAGCGGGCCTTGCAGCTGCCCGGCCGCGGGACTGAGCTGCGTGGCCAAGTCCGTCAGTGACTGCTTGACCTCGTCCCACTCCACCGGCACCGCGGTCCGGGCCAGCGCGATGGTTGCCCCGTTCGGCAACGCCGGCCCGCTGGTATACGCCGGCGCGAGCTGAATGAACCGCGCCGCAACCAGATTCGGGGACATCACGATCGCACGAGCATCCGCGGGAATCTTGACGCCACTATCCACCGACATGGTGATTTTGACGTCGTCCGCGCGCGGTTCGATGGACTCGATCGTCCCGACCGGCACGCCGACGATCCGGACCTGATCACCGGGGTACAGCCCGACCGCCGAGCTGAAGTAACCGACGATCTTGTTGCCGCTGCGGCCCGGCCAGACAAGGTAAGCGCCCACCGCCAGAAAAAAGACCAGCAGCACTGCCAACGTCAGCCGCAACCCGCGGCGACGTTCCCGTAAGACGGAGGAGAGGGTCATGGTGACTGGGGCCTCAATCGCCAGCGCTCCTGCACCAGCCCACGCAGGTAGTCGGCGAAGCTGTTCGGCAGTTTGCCAGGCTGGAACACGGCGTCGAACATCATTCCGACGATCGGCGCCGGCACCACGCCGTAGACGTTCACGTTGAACCCGGGTCCAGAGCCGACGACCTCGCCGAGCGTGGTTGCGTAGGGGGGCAACCGTTTCAGCGCCTCACTGATGTAGTCACGACGCTCGTTGAGGTCGTCGAGCACGGTGTTGAGCTTGCTCAACGCCGGGCCGAACTCCTTACGGTTGTCGGCGACGAAGCCGGACAGCTGCGCCGAGACGTCGTCGATGCCGGAGATCAACTCCCCCAGCGCAGCGCGGCGCGCATCGAGCGCCGCGAACAACTGGTTGCCGTCGACGATTAGCTTGTTCACCTGCCCTGCTCGCTCGGCGAGCACGGCGGTCACTGATTTCGCATGCGCCAGCAGCTGTTCCAGCGCTTCGTCGCGACTGTTCAAGGTGCGCGACAACGAAGTGATGCCGTCCAGTGCGCCGCGCAGTTGCGGCGTTGCGTCGTGCAGTGCGTCGGTGAGGACCTTCAGCGACTTCTCGAATTGGGCCTTGTCCAGGTCGCCGGCGTTGTGGCCGAGGTCTTCAAGCGCGGAGCCCAGAGCGTAGGGCGTCGTCGTACGACTCAGCGGGATGGTGGTGGCGATACCCGTTCCGGCCGGGGTCACCGCGACCGCGCGCTGTCCGAGGATGGTCTCGGTCCGGATCGCCGCCAGAGATCCGTTCCCGACATTGACGTGCGGATCCACCGTGAAGGCAACCTTGGCGGTGTCACCGGCGAGTGTAACCGCTTGCACCGAGCCAACTTTGATGCCGGAGACGTAGACGTCGTTGCCCGGGGTAATCCCGCCGGCGTCGGCGAAATAGGCGGTGTAGGCCCTGCCTTGGGGCCAGAACGGCAACTTGGTGTAGCCGAACGCGACCAGGACGACGCACACCACGAGGATCACCCCGAAGATGCCGGTGCGCAGTGGGTCGCGGTCGCGGCGGTGCGTGCTATTTGTTGACAAAAGCGCACCTGCCTTTGCTCGGATCCACCTGGCCACCCATTGGGATGAGGATGTCGCTTCCGGCCGGACCGTTGATCTTCAGCGACACGGTACAAAAGTAGATGTTGAAAAACGCACCGTAGGCGCCGAGCGCGGCCAGGCGCAGGTAGTCCTCGCCCAGTTGCTCGATGTCGTTGTTCACCTCCGGCATTCGATCAATCACCTCACCGGCGAGTGGTCGAGTGTTCTCCAGCGTTCCTTGCAGCGGCCGGCGTGAACGTTTCAGCAAGTCGGTCAGGTCTGAGGTGGTGGTGGCCAGCGGCTGGATCGCACCGGCGACCGCATCGCGGCCCTCGGCCAGTCCGGTGATCAGCTTCTGCAGCTGGTCGACGGTGTCGGAGAACTGGGCCCCCTTGGCGTCGACGGTCGCCAGCACGGCGTTGAGATTGGTGATCACGCTGCCGATCGCGCGGTCACGGGCACCCAGCGTCGACCCGAACGCGTTGGTGTTGCCCAGCAAGTCGGACAGCGCCCCGCCCTGGCCCTGCAGTAGGTCGATCACATAGCCGCTGATCGTGTTGACCTTGTCGGCATCGAGCCCTTTGAGCACCGGGCGCAGACCACCGAGTAGCGCGTCGAGATCCAACGCCGGCTGGGTGTGGCTCTGATCGATCGTCGCACCCGGCGGCAGCTTGCGTAATTCCCCAGGGCCAGAAGAGATTTCCAGGAACCGGTCACCGACCAGATTCTCGTACCGGATCAACGCACGGGTGGACGAGTACATCGTGTAGCGCTTGTCCACGGTAAAAGCCACGTCGACGGTGTTGTTCCGGTTGAGTTTGACGTCCTTCACCGCACCGGCCGGCACCCCGGCGATGCGCACCTTCTGACCGCCCTTGAGCCGGGTCGCGTCAATGAAGTTGGCGTGGTAGGTATTTGACGGTCCGAAGCGGAACTCACCGAACGTCACGACAAGGCCGAGCGCCACCAGCAGCATCGTGACGGTGAAGATGCCGACCTTCACCATGACCGACCGCTGCGATTCGAGTGTTGTCCATCAGAAGTCGTCCCGCTCAGCGAACGCTCCGTGGAACAGCCACTGCAGCGTCGACGGGGCATCGACCTGCATTTCGGTGAACGGCTCGTAGGGGATGTTTGCGTTGTCGGTCACCAGGAATGGAGCGCGGTACCACGAGCCGCCGCTCTGCTTGGTGGGTATGTCGGGTAGCCCCCGGCAGTTCGGGCCGCCAGAGGCGTTGACCACGGGCAAGCTCTCCGGATACGTGTACGACGGCGCGCCCAGGATAAAGCTCGACGAGGTGAACAGGCCCGCCTTCTTGACCCCGAGGATGGGCGCGAATTCTTTGAGGCCGCGGTCGATGGCTCCGAAAAGACAGCCGAATTCCGGCGAATAGTCGGCGGTGACCTTCAGCGGTGCGCGTAACCGCTTCACTGCGTCGATCAAATTCTGCTCGGCGGGCGCCAGCGTGTCATAAGCGTTGTTGGACAAGCCGATCGCAGCCAACAGGGTGGTGTTCAGGTTGGTCTGCTGATCTACCACTGTCCTGGCGATCGTGGGCGTGTTGTCGAAGACGGTGACCAGGTCGGGTGCCGCGTCCGCGTAGATGTTGGCGACGGCAGCCGCCTTGCGGAAGTCTTGTTGAAGAGTCGGCAGCTTCGGATTCAGCTGGCTGGGTCAGGGTATTGAGGCCTGACAGCACGCCACCCAGGTCGCGACCATGGCCACGTAGCCCCTCGGCCAAGGCACCCAGCGTGCCGTTCAGCTCGACGGGATCGATCTTCTGCAGCAGTCCCATCAGCGACTGGAAAAGCGTGTTGACTTCCAGCGAGACCGCCGAGACCGCCAGATGTGCACCCGGTCGCAGCGCCGCGGGCGACGGTGCTTTGGGCGGGATGAACTCCACCGACTTGGCACCGAACACGGTGCTGCTGGCGATGTGGACCGCGGCGTTGGAGGGGATGTAGCGCAACTCTCCGTCGTCGATGGCCAGTTTCAGATGAGCCTGTTCGCCCTCGTAGCTGACGTCGTCGACCTTGCCGACCTGAACGCCGCGGTACTTCACCTTGTTGCCGCGGTCCATCTCCAGCCCGGCCCGCGGCGCGGTGAGAGTCACGGTGTCGATCGGGGAGAAAGCCGAGGTGTAGGACAGGTAGGTCAGTAAAACGCACCCCACCAAGAGAGAGGCCAGCAGCGCCGCTGCCAGCCTGACATGAGTGCGTTGTGCACCGGTGCTTGCCACTGTCCCCCTTTCTCCTACGTGTACTTGCCCGGTTCCTCGTCAGCCCACTGCGCGCGCTTCATCGTCGCCGCGCTCATCCGGAGAGGTTGAAATTACCGGACGCGCCGTAGACCGCCAGCGAGATGAACAAAGTAATGACGACGACCACGATCAGCGAGGTTCGCACCGCCTGGCCGACCGCCAGACCGACGCCGACTGGACCGCCAGATGCGTTGTAGCCGTAGTACGTATGGATCAGCATCACGCCGATCGACATCACGATGGCCTGGAGGAACGACCAGAGCAGATCGGTGGGAATCAGGAAAGTATTGAAGTAGTGGTCGTACAAACCGGCCGACTGCCCGTTGATGAAGACGGTGGTGAAGCGTGCGGCGAAGAATGACGCCAGCACCGCAAGGGAATACAGCGGGACGATCGCGATCAATCCGGCAATCAGCCGGGTCGACACCAGGTACGACACCGAGTGCACGGCCATCGCCTCGACCGCGTCTATTTCCTCGGCAACCCGCATGGCGCCCAGTTGGGCCGTGGTGCCTGCGCCGATGGTCGCGGCCAACGCGATCCCGGCGACGACCGGAGCGACGATGCGCACGTTGAGAAATGCCGACAGGAACCCGGTCAGCGCCTCAATTCCGATGTTGCCCAGGGACTCATAGCCCTGCACCGCGATCACACCGCCCGACGCCAGCGTCAAAAATGCTGCGACGCCGACGGTTCCGCCGATGAGCACCAATGCTCCTGTGCCCATGGTCATTTCGGCGATCAAGCGGATAGTCTCTTTACGGTAGCGGGTCAGCGCGTTCGGAATGTAGCGCATCGACTCGCCGTAGAACAGTGCCTGCTCGCCGAACGCGTCCATCGGACCGGCGAAGCGGTGGAAAAAACGGCGAACGCGCAGTGTGGCGTCGTAACTCATCGGCGCCACTCCACAACGCCGGCCATGCGGGCGTCTTCGTCGTTGGCGCGACTCATCGGGACAGCACCCGGACGCCGATCGCGGTCATGATCACGTTGATCACGAACAGACAGATGAATGCATAGACCACGGTCTCGTTGACTGCGATCCCCACGCCTTTCGGACCGCCCTTGACCGTCAGTCCCCGGTAGCAGCCCACCAGACCGGCGACGACACCGAACAACAATGCCTTGACCTCCGAAAGGACCAGCTCACCGAGGTGCGTCAGCACGGTCAGACCACTGACGAACGCGCCCGGGTTCACGCCCTGCAACAACACCGAGAAGACGTAGCCGCCGGCGATACCGATCGCCGAGACCAGACCATTGAGAAGCAGCGCGACGAATGTCGACGCCAGCACCCTGGGCACCACCAGTCGCTGAATCGGGTCGATGCCCAGCACCCGCATCGCGTCGATTTCCTCGCGGATCGTGCGTGCACCCAGATCCGCGCAGATTGCGGTGGCGCCCGCTCCGGCCACCACGAGCACGGTCACGACGGGCCCCAGCTGGGTGATGGTTCCGAATGCGGTGCCCGCACCGGACAGGTCGGCGGCGCCGATCTCTCGAAGAAGAATGTTGAGCGTAAAAGCCACCAGAACGGTGAACGGGAATCGCCACCAACAGCGTCGGGACCAGGGAAACCCGGGCGATCATCCAGGTCTGGTCGAGAAATTCACGGAGTTGAAAGGGTCGTTGGAACGCCTTGCGGAAAGTCTCCAGCGCCATCTCGACGAAACCGCCCACGGCCCGAGCCGGAACCGCGAGCTGCTCGATCAACCTTGGTTCCCTTCTCGCGCGGGCGTCTCCGCCTTCAGAGCGAAGCCCTTGTGTCCCCGGTGACGCCGCCTTAGCGTGAGTTTGAGCAGCAGCGGTTCGCGTGAGCCGGCCAATCGTAACTAGAACAAGTTCGCAGTGTCAAAGAACGGCCGAATTAGACAAAAGTAAGTAATACCGCAGGTCAGAGCATTTGTGACCCAAATCATGCTGAAACGTGTTCTAGTTGGGTTCGAAACGATACCCGCGGGGCATCCCCTGCTGCGATCACTCCATCAACTCCGTGGCGGCGAAGTTGCGTTCTGGGTCGCGTCCGGCAAAGTAACCCTGAAGCTCGTCGCTGAGCTTGCCCGGATCCCACGCCTGTTCGTCGGTGGCAAAGCGATGCTCGACGCTGGGAGCCGCCACCAGCGTCACCTGCGGGCCGTACACGATGAAAACCTGGCCGTTGACGTCCCTGGCCGCCGGCGATGCCAGGAAGCGCACCAAGGTCACCACGTGCTCCGGCGAGAGCGGGTCGATGTCGCCGTCGGCCACCTGCGGTGCGTCACCGAAGACGTCGGCAGTCATCGCGGTCCGGGCCCGCGGGGCGATCGCGTTGGCGCACACCCCGTACCGGCCCAGCGCGCGTGCCGCAGTCAGGGTGAGCGCGGTGATGCCGGCCTTCGCGGCGCCGTAGTTCGCTTGCCCGACCGGGCCCACCAGCCCAGCCTCTGACGAGGTGTTGATGATCCGTCCGTAGATCGAGCCGCCGGCATCTTTGGCCTTGGAGCGCCAGTACGTCGCGGCGTTGCGAGTCAACAGGAAGTGGCCGCGCAGATGCACGGCGATCACCGCGTCCCACTCCTCGTCGGACATGTTGAACAGCATCCGGTCGCGCGTGATCCCGGCGTTGTTGACCACGATGCCCAGTCCGCCCAATCCGTCGGCGGTGCTGATCAATTCGTCGGCCGTTTCGCGCTGACTGATGTCGCCCGCCACCGCCACGGCTTTGGACCCGGCCCCGGTGATCTCGTCGATCACGTCGGAGGCGTCCAACGCTGCCGCGATGTCGTTGACGACGACGGTCGCGCCCGCGCGGGCCAAGCCGATCGCCTCGGCGCGGCCCAGTCCTGCCGCCGCGCCGGTGACCACTGCGACCTTCCCGGACAGATCGGTCGCATTCGTGCTGGCGGCCGGCGACGATGCAGACCGCCCGGCGGTCTGAGGGGGGGATCCCGCTTGCGGGGGAGGCCGGTTCATTGGGCACAGTCAATTTATGAATACCTCTAGTCTTCGCGTACCAGGGCAGCTCGCGGGCATTCCGCGATCGCCTGCTCGGCCAGTGCCTCCTGATCGGCGGGCACCGGGTCGGCCTTCACTACCGCGTAATCCTCGTCGTCGAGGTCGAAGATATCCGGCGCGATTCCCAAGCACACCGCGTTGCCCTCACACCGGTCGCGATCGACTTTCACCCGCACGACTTTCCTCCTTTGACGCAAGCCTGGCCTGTGGCCCTCAAACGGTATGCCCACCATACGACCAGTCCCGATCGCGTCCAGGAGAACGGTCGCTGGACCCTCAGACTAGAACGTGTTACAACCAGGGAAGCGAATGGGTAGCCGTTGATGCAGCGCTGCCGCAGAATTCACCGACAACTGGAGGGCGGCCGGAATGCGCATCAGTTACACCGCGGAGCAGGAGGACCTGCGTCGCGAGTTGCGCTCGTACTTCGCCAAGCTGATCACCCCCGAGCGTCGCGAGGCGCTGAGTTCGACGTCGGGTGAGGTCGGTGAGGGCAACGTCTACCGCGAGACCGTCGCGCAGATGGGCAAGGACGGGTGGCTGACCCTGAACTGGCCCAAGGAGTACGGCGGCCAGGATCGCTCGCCGATGGACTCGCTGATCTTCACCGACGAGGCAGCGATCGCGGGCGCGCCGGTGCCGTTCCTGACCATCAACAGCGTCGCGCCGACCATCATGGCCTTCGGTACCGAGGAGCAGAAGAAGTTCTACCTGCCCAAGATCGCCGCGGGCGAGCTGCACTTCTCGATCGGCTATTCCGAGCCCGGGGCCGGCACCGACCTGGCGAACCTGCGAACCACCGCGGTACGCGACGGTGACGACTACGTGGTCAACGGACAGAAGATGTGGACGAGCCTGATCGCTTACGCCGACTATGTCTGGCTGGCGGTCCGCACCAACCCCGAAGCAAAGAAGCACCGCGGCATCTCGATGCTGATCATGCCGACCAGCGCCGAGGGATTCTCGTGGACGCCGGTGCACACCATGTCCGGCGTGGACACCAGCGCCACCTACTACCAGGACGTCCGAGTGCCGGTGGCGAACCGCGTCGGCGAGGAGAACGCCGGCTGGAAGCTGGTTACCAATCAGCTCAACCACGAACGTGTCGCGCTGGTGTCGGCGATGCCCATCATCATGGCGCTCAACCAGGTACGCGAATGGGCGCAAAACACCAAGGACGCCGGCGGCAACCGGCTGATCGACTCGGAATGGGTGCAACTCAATCTGGCTCGCGTGCACGCCAAAGTCGAAGTCCTCAAGCTGATCAACTGGGAGCTGGCCTCCGCGGAATCGGCGTCACCGTCGCCGGCGGACGCCTCGGCGGCCAAGGTGTTCGGCACTGAGCTGGCCACCGAGGCCTACCGGTTGCTGATGGAGGTGCTGGGCACCGCCGCGACCGTGCGCCAGGATTCGCCCGGTGCGCTGCTGCGCGGACGGGTCGAGCGGATGCACCGGGCCTGTCTGATCCTGACCTTCGGCGGCGGCACCAACGAGGTGCAACGCGACATCATCGGCATGGTGGCGCTCGGCCTTCCCCGAGCCAACCGCTAACGAATTCTGGAGAACCCATGGACTTCTCGACAACCGAAGCCGCGCAGGATCTCGGCGGGCTGGTCACCACCATTGTCGACGCGGTGTGCACACCCGAGCATCAGCGCAAACTCGACGGTCTCGATCAACGGTTCGACCGCGAGCTGTGGAGCAAGCTGATCGATGCCGACATTCTGTCGACCGCTGCACCGGAGTCGTTGGGCGGCGGCGGATTTGGTGTACTCGAAGAGGTCGCCGTACTGGTCGGCCTCGGCCGGCAGCTGGCGGCCGTGCCCTATCTGGACTCGGTAGTGCTGGCCGCGGGCGCGTTGGCCAGGTTCGGCTCGGCCGAGCTGCAGCAGGAGTGGGGCGTCCCCGCAGTGGCCGGCAGCAAGATCCTCACCGCTGCGCTGGACGGTGAAATGGGTGACGGGCCGGTTCAGGCCGTTTCGGCCGGTGGTGGCTACCGGCTGACCGGAACGCGCACCCAGATCGCGTACGGACCGGTCGCCGACGGCTTCCTGGTGCCTGCCGAGACCGATTCCGGCACTTCCGTTTTCCTGGTCACCACCAGCGACCCCGGAGTGACGGTGACCGCGCTGGACACCACCGGTCTGGGTAGCATCGGGCATCTCCGGTTGGACGGTGTCGAGGTGGACGGCCTGCGTGCGGTTGGCGGCGCTGACGTCGTCAGCTGGATCAAGACGCTGGAGCTACTGGGCCGCAGTGCGTTTCAACTGGGGGTGCTCGAGCGCGGGCTACAGTTGACGGCCGAATACGCCCGGGAGCGTGAGCAGTTCGACCGGCCGATCGGCAGCTTTCAGGCGGTCGGCCAACGGCTTGCCGATGCCTATATCGACGTCAAAGGCCTGCGTCTGACCCTGACCCAGGCGGCGTGGCGGCTCAGCGAGGACCTACAGGCCGACACCGAGGTCGCGACCGCCGCGTTCTGGGCGGCCGATGCCGGACACCGGGTGGCGCACACCATCGTTCATATCCACGGCGGCGTCGGCATCGACACCGACCACCCGGTGCACCGATACTTCCTGGCTGCCAAACAAACCGAGTTCGCGCTGGGCGGAGCCACCGGTCAACTGCTGAAGATCGGCCACGAACTGGCGGATACCCCCGCCTAGCTGTGAACAGCCTTCCCACCGTCGCCGATCTGCTGGCACCGCTGGTCGACATCGACGACCGGGGCGTCTATTTCGAGGATTCGTTCGTCAGCTGGCGCGACCATCTCCGGCACGGTGCGGCGGTGGCCGCGGCCCTACGGGCGCGACTCGACCCCACCCGGCCACCGCACGTTGGGGTGCTGCTGGAGAACACCCCGTTCTTCTCCTCGGTGTTGGTCGCCGCAGGGATGACTGGGATCATCCCGGTGGGCCTCAACCCGGTTCGCCGGGGCCCGCACTGGAACGCGACATCGCACATGCCGATTGTCAACTGGTACTGGCTGATTCGAACTCTTCGGCGACACTCGGCGATATCGACCACATCAACGTGGACTCCCCCGAGTGGGCTGCCGAAGTCGCCGGGCATCGAGACGCCACGATTGGCTTCCAATCAGCGTCGCCCGACGACCTGTTCATGCTGATCTTCACCTCCGGCACCAGCGGTAATCCGAAGGCGGTGATGTGCAGCCACGGCAAGGTGGCGATCGCCGGCGTGACCATGTCCGACCGGTTCAGCCTCGGCCCCGCCGACGTCTGTTACGCGTCGATGCCACTGTTCCACTCCAACGCGGTTCTGGTCGGCTGGGCGGTGGCGCTGGCCTGCCGTGGCTCAATGGTGTTGCGGCGCAAGTTCTCTGCTTCGGGATTCCTGCCCGACATCCGGCGCTACGGCGCCACCTACGCAAACTACGTCGGCAAGCCGCTCTCCTACGTCCTCGCCACGCCCGAACGCCCGGACGACGCCGACAATCCGTTGCGCGCGGTGTACGGCAACGAAGGCGCACCCGCTGACATCGACCGGTTCGCGGCCAGATTCGGCTGCCGCGTTGTCGACGGCTTCGGGTCGACCGAGGGCGGGATCGCCATCGGCAGAACTCCGGACACCCCGCCGGCGGCTTTGGGTCCGCTGCCCGAGGAAGTCCAGATCATCGATGTCGACACCGGACAGCCATGCCCGGTCGGTGTGGTCGGTGAACTGGTAAACGTCACCGGCGCAGGGCGTTTCGAGGGTTACTACAACGACCCCGAAGCCAATGCGCAGCGGATGGCCGGCGGCATGTATCACAGCGGCGATCTCGCCTATCGTGACGAGGCCGGCTACGCCTACTTCGCCGGACGGCTCGGCGACTGGCTGCGGGTCGACGGTGAAAACCTGGGAACCGCGCCGATCGAGCGGGTGTTGGCCCGCCATCCGGACGTCACCGAGGTGGCCGTGTACGCGGTGCCCGATCCGGCCGTCGGCGACCAGGTGATGGCGGCTCTGGTGCTGGCGAGCGGTGCGGAATTCGACCCGGACAAGTTTCGCGCATTCCTCACCGAGCAACCCGACCTCGGACCCAAGCAGTGGCCGTCGTACGTCCGGCTCAGCGCGAACCTGCCGCGGACTGCCACATTCAAGGTACTCAAGCGGCAGCTGTCGGCCGAAGGCCTCGACTGCGACGACCCGGTCCTGCCGATCCCGCGCTGACGATCGTGAAAGCCCGGTGCAGAACAGCTTTCACGAGCTGTCCGGTGACCTTCCCGCGACGGTTGGCGTCGCCATCGCGTCCGGCACCCGACGTCCCGTCTGCTTCGGCGCGTGGACCTCCGGCGTGGCGTGGTCCACGAGCAAAGTTCCGCTGGCCGTCGCGGCCATCGCGAGCAGGCTCGGCGAGCCGTGATCAGATCTTACGCGACGATCGCGCGCTCGGACAACGCCGCCGCCGAGCAGTTGTGGTCGCAACTCGGCGACCCCGCCGCGCAGCTCGTGCAATCCGTCATCCGCGAAGCAGGCGACCCGACTACCGTCGTCGAATCACGGCGACTACGTCCGGAATACACGCCTTTCGGTCAAACCCGATGGTCGTTGGCCGACCAGGCCCGGTTCGCCGCCGGGCTGTCCCGCGTACCGGGCGCCAGCGAGATCGTCGAGATCATGCGCGATCTCAGTGCCGAGCACCACTGGGGGATGGCCGCGAAAGGTTTTGCCGCCAAAGGCGGTTGGGGGCCGGGAAGCAGCGGCGATTACCTGGTCCGTCAGCTCGCGATCGTATCGGGCACCGTCGGCGTTGCGCTGGCGGCCGAAGTCAGCACCGGCGGGTACCAGGCAGGGGTTGACATCATCAACTCGTTGGCCGACTGGGTCGCCGATGAGGCCTTACCCGAATATTGACGGCACGATCGCGTCGATCAGATGCGGGCCGGGTTCGCTGAATGCAGCGCGCAGCGCGTCGGCGAATTCTTCGGCGGTAGTGGCGCGCCGCGCCGGCACCCCCAACCCTTCGGCGATTTTAACGAAATCCAGTGACGGCGGGGATAAGTCGAGAAGGCCGAGCGCCTTGGGGCCAGGTGCCGATCCCACCCCGACCCGCTGGAGTTCGAGCCGCAGAATGTCGTAGGCACCGTTGTTGTAGATGACGGTGGTGACGTCGAGGCCCTCGCGCGCCTGGGTCCACAGCCCCGAAATGGTGTACATCGCCGAGCCGTCGGATTCCATACAC
Source organism: uncultured Actinomycetota bacterium (assembly GCA_963762535.1). GTDB lineage: Bacteria > Actinomycetota > Actinomycetes > Mycobacteriales > Mycobacteriaceae > Mycobacterium. The sequence continues at coordinate 342,895 of CAVXKX010000007.1, read as the reverse complement.
AGCACCGGGCGGTCGGGCGCGGCGACCGCGGCTCCGATGGCGGCCGGGATGCCGTAACCGATGGCGCCGCCGGTCAGCGTCAGCCAGTCGTGCGCGGGCGCGTTGGCGGTCGCCGCGGTCAGCGGCACACCGGACGTATTGGACTCGTCGACCACGATGACGTTCTCCGGCATCAGCGCGCCGACCACATCGGCCACCGACATGGCGGTCAGCGCGCCGGCCGGTAGTTGCGGGCGCGACAGCTCGGCGACTGCCGCGGTGGTTCCCGGCGCCAGCTCGTCGGCCAATGCGACCAAAGCCTGTGCCGCTCCGCTGTATTCGGCGAGCACATGCACCTCACAGCCAGCCGGCACCAGATCGCTGGGCTTGTCGGGGTAGCCGAAGAACGACACCGGCGACGGGGCGCCGGCCAGCACCAGATGCTGGGCGCCGTCGAGCTGAGCCAGCGCTGCCTCACCGAAGTACGCGAGCCGGTCGATGGCCGGGACGCCGGCACCGCGCTCCAGGCACGTCGGGAATGTCTCGCACAGCAGGCGTGCACCGGTGGCGTGTGCGATCCGCGTCGCGGCGGCCAGACCCGACCGCCGGGTAGCGTCACCGCCGACGAGGATCACCGTCGGCTCGCCGGAGCGCAGCACCTCGGCAACCTCGGGCATCAGCATTGGGTCGGCGGCCGATGGCTGGACCGGCAACTCGGTCGCGGCCCGTGCCCCGTCGGACCAGGACACGTCGGCGGGCAAGATCAGGGTCGCGATCTGCGCTCCCGCCCGGCTGGCGGCGACCGCCTGTGCCGCGTCGGCGGCGACGTCGGCGCTGCTGATCGATCGGTGCACCCAGCCCGAGACACTGCCGGCGAGCGCGTCGATGTCGGATTCCAGTGGCGCGTCGTACTTCTTGTGGTACGTGGCGTGGTCTCCGACGACGACCACCATCGGGACGTGGGCGCGACGGGCATTGTGCAGGTTGGCCAGACCATTGCCCAGACCGGGTCCCAGGTGCAGCAGTACGGCGGCCGGCCGGCCGGCGATGCGCGCGTAGCCATCGGCCGCCCCGGTGGCTACGCCTTCGAAAAGACCTAGGATGCCCCGCATTTCGGGAACCACGTCCAATGCCGCGACGAAGTGCATCTCGGAGGTTCCGGGGTTGGCGAAGCACACGTCCACCCCGCCGTCGACCAGGGTTTTGATCAGAGCCTGTGCACCATTCACGTCTCGACTGTAGAGCCGGTCAGATGGACAACGCGGCCTGGGCGCAGATAAGTGTTCGGCGCGCGTGGCCGCCGCCGAAAAGCACTATGTGCGCGAGCAACGCAAAAAGCTGATGCAGCCCGATGCGGGTACGCCAGCCCGGCCGCAGCGGGTGCACGTGTTGATACCCGGCGATGATGTCGTCGTAGTGCGGGCACCCGAACAACGCCAGCATGGCCAGGTCGTTCTCGCGATGACCGCCGTGGGCGGCCGGGTCGACGAGCACCACGCCGTCCGGTGTCCACATCACGTTGCCGCCCCATAGATCACCGTGCAGCCTGGCCGGAGCATCGTCATCGTCGAAGTCGCCCGCCCGGCAGCGCTGCGCGACAGCATCAACGGCGTCGCGTGTCGATGCGTTCAGTTGCGGCGCTGCTCTCTCAGCCATCGGAGCCAGGCGCTGGTCGGCGTAGAAGGTGCCCCAATGCGATTGCGGCTCAAGCGTCATCGGTAACGGCTGGGTCAGCGGCCCGAAGAACCCGGGCCCGTTCCACCCGTCGGGGCCGGCACCGAAGCCCGCGGCCCCGGCGTCGTGCGTCACGGCAAGGCGGGCACCGAACTCTCGAGCAGCCTGCCGGCTGGGACTCACCGCCTCAAGCCGTCGCAGCGTCAGGCTCGTTGCATCCACCGACACGACCGGCGCACAAGGTACTCCGCCATCAACGGCCGAAAGCCATTGCAGCCCCGCCGCTTCGCACTCGAAGAATCCTGCCGGCGCGTCGGCGTTGTGTTTGACGAAGTCGCTCAAGCTGTCGCGTGGGCGGCGTGTACGTCGTCGGCCGGTCGCGCCTCGGTCTGCTCCTTGGCCCACCGGTAGTCGGGTTTGCCGGCCGGTGATCGCTTCACCTCGTCGACGAGCCAAAGGCTGCGCGGCACTTTGTATCCCGCGATCTCGGCGCGGACGAAGCTGTCCAGGTCGGACAGCGACGGTCGCGCCCCGGGCCGGGCCTGCACGACGGCGGCCACATGCTGGCCATAGCGCGGATCGGGAACCCCGACGACCAAGGCGTCGAAGACGTCGGGGTGCCCCTTCAGGGCGGCCTCGACTTCCTCGGGGTAGATCTTCTCGCCGCCGCTGTTGATCGACACCGACCCGCGTCCCAGCATCGTCACGCTGCCGTCCTCCTCGACTGTCGCGAAGTCGCCGGGGATGGCATAGCGGACGCCGTTGATGGTCTTGAACGTCTCGGCGGTCTTCTTCTCGTCCTTGTAGTAGCCGACCGGGATGTTGCCCTTCTTGGCGATGAAGCCGCGGACTCCCGAGCCCGGCTTGACCTCGTTGCCGTCTTCGTCGAGCACGACGGTCCGGTGGTCGATCGTCACCCGCGGGCCGCCGCTGTGCGGCGCATCCTTGGCGACGATGCTGGTGCCGCCGAAGCCGGTCTCCGACGAGCCGATCGAGTCGGTGATGACCCGGTTGGGCAGCAACTCCAGGAACTTCTCCTTGATGCTCGGTGAGAACAGGGCCGCGGTGGAGGCCAGCAGGAACAGCGACGACAGGTCGTACTGCGTTCCTCCTCTTCCTGGTGAGCCAGCAGCGCGTCCAGCAAGTGGCCGCGCCATCGCGTCGCCGGTGAAGAACAGCAGATTCACTTTGTGTTCGTGGATCGTGCGCCAAACCTCATCGGCATTGAATTCCGGTGCCAGAACGGTGGTTTGGCCCGAAAAGATCGACATCCAGGTAGCCGACTGGGTGGCGCCGTGGATCATCGGCGGAATCGGGTGCCGGACCATCGGAGGGCTGGCCGCGGCGGCCTTGGCCAGGTCGTACTCGTCTTCGATGAATTCGCCGGTGGCGAAGTCGGTTCCACCGAACAGCACGCGGTAGATGTCCTCGTGGCGCCACATCACGCCCTTGGGGAATCCGGTGGTGCCACCGGTGTACAGCAGGTAGATGTCGTCGGCGCTGCGCGGGCCGAAGTCGCGCTCGGGTGAGCTGTCGGCGATCGCGGCGTAGAACTCGACACCGCCATAGCTCTGGTAGGCGCTGTCGGGGACGTCGGAGCCGTCGTCGATCACCAGGACCGTCTTGACGTTCGGGGTCTCCGGAAGCACGTTGGCGACCCGCTCGGAGTATTGCCGTTCGTGCACCAGCGCGACCATGTCGGAGTTGTCGAACAGGTAGCGCAGTTCGCCCTCGACGTAGCGGTAGTTGACGTTGACCAGGATCGCGCCCGCCTTGACGATGCCCAGCATCGCGATGACGATCTCGATGCGGTTGCGACAGTAGAGGCCGACCTTGTCGTCCTTGCGCACCCCCTGCTCCTGCAGGTAGTGCGCGAGGCGGTTGGCCTTCTCCTCGAGCTGGGCGTAGGTGAGTTTCTCCTCGCCGCAGATGAGGGCTACACGGTCAGGGACGGCATCGATGGCGTGCTCCGCCAGATCGGCAATATTCAGGGCCACGGACCCTAAATTAGAACGTGTTACATTTCCTGACAAGTTTCAGGCCGGCGCGCAGGAAGGCGATCACCCGTGAGTGTTGATGAAAAGAAGGCCGACGCCCTCATTGAGCAGCGCGGACACACTTTGATCTTGACGCTGAACCGCCCCGAAGCCCGTAATGCTCTTTCCACCGAGATGCTCTCGATCATGGTCGAAGCCTGGGACCGCGTCGACACCGATCCCGACATCCGCTGCTGCATCCTGACCGGGGCCGGCGGTTACTTCTGCGCCGGCATGGACCTCAAAGCCGCGACCGCGCGCCCGCCGGGCGACTCGTTCAAGGACGGCAGCTACGACCCGTCGCGCATCGACGCGCTCCTCAAAGGCCGGCGGCTGACCAAGCCGCTGATCGCGGCGGTCGAAGGGCCGGCCATCGCGGGCGGCACCGAGATCCTGCAGGGCACCGACATCCGCATCGCCGGCGAAAGCGCCAAGTTCGGCATCTCCGAAGCCAAGTGGAGTCTGTATCCGATGGGCGGCTCGGCGGTGCGACTCGTGCGCCAGATCCCCTACACGATTGCCGCCGATCTGCTGCTGACCGGACGGCACATCACCGCCGCGGAGGCGCTTTCCTACGGGCTGATCGGTTACGTCGTGCCCGACGGGACCGCGCTGGAGAAGGCGCTCGAGATCGCCGACGTGATCGCCAACAACGGCCCGCTGGCGGTGCAGGCGATCCTGCGCTCGATTCGCGAAACCGAAGGCCTGCCGGAGAACGACGCGTTCAAGATCGACACCAAGCTCGGCATCAGCGTCTTCCTGTCCGAGGACGCCAAGGAAGGCCCGTTGGCCTTCAAGGAGAAGCGCGCCCCGCAGTTCAAAGGCCGCTAGGTCGCGTGCGCTTTTCGCGCCGAGCGTGCACTCAGAGCGAGTTCGGGCGTCAGATTTTCACACTGAGTACACGTTGGGCGCGAATGTCGGACCCGCGCCGGACACTGCTCGGATGGACGGGCCCTTCATCGGTAGCGAGGCGGTCGGTGCAGGCCGACTACGGCCATACACGTTGCACAGCAGGTTCCAATCCCTCCATCCCGATGTCTACATCGCAGCCGATGCCGAGCTGACCGCGCCCATCCGAGCCCGCGCCGCCTGGCTGTGGTCACGACGTCGCGGGGTCATCGCCGGTCGCTCCGCATCGGCCTTGCACGGGCAAAATGGATTGACGCTAGGGCGCCGGCGGAATTGCTGTACGACTATCGGCGACCACCTCAAGGCATTCACACCTGGTCGAACCGGCTTGGGGACGGCGAAGCCCAGACGATTGCCGGGATGCCGGTGACCACGCCGGCAAGGACCGCTCTCGATGTGGCCTGTCGGTATCCCCGCGGAAAGGCGGTCGCGGCCATCGATGCGCTCGCTCGGGCCACCGACCTCAAGATGGCCGACGTCGACCTTCTCGCCGAGCGTTACAAGGGTCGCCGAGGTATCCGGCGTGCGCGCGCCGTATTGGCTCTGGTAGATGCCGGCGCGGAATCGCCCCGCGAAACCTGGCTGCGCCTGCTTCTGCTCCGCGCCGGATTTCCTGCGCCCCAGACCCAGATCCCGGTCCACGACGAATACGGCCAGCTCGTCGCGGTCCTCGACATGGGTTGGGACACCATCAAACTCGCCGTCGAATACGACGGTGACCACCACCGCACCGACCGACGGCAGTTCAACAAGGACATCCGGCGTGCCGAAGCGTTGAACGATCTCGGCTGGATCAATATTCGGATCACCGCCGAGGACACCGAAGGCGGCGTCATCGCACGGATATCAGCGGCATGGGACCGGCGAACGTGCGCTCAGCGCGAATCCACCGTCAGTTTCTCGAACTGAATACACGCTCGGCGAACTGCTCAGCCCACCGGCTGGTCAGCGGTGAACACCATCGGCATCGACTCCAGGCCGCTGACGAAGTTGGCTGGGCGCAAAGGCAATACGTCGCTGTCATCCGCCAGCCGCAGATCGGGCAGACGCTGCAGCACCCGCTCGGTCATCAACCGCAACTCCAAACGGGCCAACTGATTGCCCAGACAGAAGTGCGTGCCGAAGCCGAAAGCGACGTGGCTGTTGGGGTCTCGGCGAATGTCGAACTGGTCGGCGTTCTCGAACATCGACTCGTCGAAGTTCGCCGACTCGAACAGCAACATGATCTTCTCGCCCTCGCGCAGCTCGGTGCCGTGAAATTCGGTGTCCGCGGTCAACGTTCGGCACATGTTCTTCACCGGCGACGTCCAGCGCAGCATCTCCTCGATCGCGCCGGCTCAGCAACGCGTCGGGGTCGGCGCGCAGCTCGTCCCACTGCCCGCGGTGACGCACCAACTGCTCAGTGCCACCGGACAGGGTGTGCCGGGTGGTCTCGTCGCCGCCGATCAGGATCAACAGGGTTTCCATCACGATCTCGTCGTCACTCATCCGTTGTCCTTCGACTTCGGCGTTCACCAGAATGGAGAACAGGTCGTCGGTGGGTTCGGCGCGACGCTTGGCGATGGTGGCCATGGTGAATTCGGTATATGCCGCAAAGGCATTCATCACCGACTGGAACTCCGGGCCGGTCGGGTCGATGTGTGAACTCAACCCGGAGACCAGATCGTCCGACCACTTCAGCAGCATGCCCCGCTCCTCGGGCAGCACGCCCAGCATGTCGCCGATCACCGCCATCGGCAGCGGTGCGGCGATGTCACGGACGAAGTCGCACTCGCCGCGCTCGCAGACGGCGTCGATCAACGCGTCGCACAGCCGGCCGAGCGACGGTATCTTCTCGGTCACCCGCTTGCGGGTGAACCCGGAGTTGACCAGCTTGCGCCGCAACAGGTGTGACGGGTCGTCCATGTCGATCATGTACGGCATCCCGGGCTGATCCGGGCGGATGCCGCCGGTGTTGGAGAACAGCTCGGGATTGCGCTCGGCGTCGATGATCGCCTGATAGGTGGTCGCGCCGGCCAAGCCATTGCGGTCGCGGAACACCGGCTGGTTGGCGCGCATCCAGCGATAGGCCTCGCGTGACGTCTTGCGGTCGGCGTAGAAGTTGCCGTCCGCCAGGTCGATGTTGAGGATCGTCTCCGGGATCGTCGCGGTCATGAGATCTCCTGAGCATCGCCGAATGTCATTTGTACCTGGTCAACAGAGCTGGTCAACATCGCGCGCTTCGGAAGGCCCAGCGCCGCAAGCTCTTTCGAGTAAGGGTGATCGCCCAGCCGGATGCGCACTCCACCGAGATCGATTGCGCGACACCGTCAAGCGTGTGCTCGAAGGCAGGTCTCACGGGTGACCCCGTCGCGGTGCGAATAGGTGCGCTGCGCTTGCTGTCGCGGGGTCAGCCGGAATCGGCAGGCCGCGGCGAAAGTCCATGCCGACCACGAACTGCCCGTCGACGGTACAGTCGAATCCGAACTGGCGGCCCTCGCGAATGGTGAAGTCCGCCATGACTTTCGGGTAACCCCAGATCTTGGTGCCGGCTTCCAGGGTGAACTCCTGGTCGACGGGCAGGTGGTGAATGAAGGCGCCGGCCGACCCCAAGGCGCGGGGTCCGCTCGCGTTCGACCCCGGCGGGTTGACCATCACGCTGGTCCCGAACTCGTAGTAGGTGCCCAGGTCCCCGTCGATGTAGTGCATCAACATCAGGACCACGACCGCGCGCCCGGGCAAGTAGCGGCAAACCCGCAGGCCGCTGTAGTCGATCATCCGCTGCGCTGCGTCGGCATCGACCGAGAACATCGCCATGTGCTGGGTCGCCTTGCGGATCTGCACCGGCATGGTGAGTACCGTGCCGGCGATCGTATGCTGCGAAGCTGTCATCGGGCCAATCTAGAACGTGTTCTAACCGACCGCAAGAACCGGGTCAGATCAGACTGGCCAACTCCTGGACCTGCTCTGTACTGCGGCCGGAGACCACCATCATGGTGACACCTGAATCCTCCCAGGCCTTGATCTGCTTACGCACGTAGTCGATGTCGCCGACGATCGCGGCGTCGTCGATCACCTCGTCCGGAATGATCTCGGCGGCTCGTTCTTTGCCGTCCTTGTGTCCACTGCGGAACAGCGCGGTGACCTCGTCGACCACCTCGGCGTAGCCCATCCGGCGGTACACGTCGGCGTGGAAGTTGGTGTCCTCGGCGCCCATCCCGCCCATGTAGAGCGCGATGTAGGGCTTCATCGCCGCGAACGCGGCGGAGCGGTCCTCGGTGATGACGATGTTAGCCGTCGCGCAGATCTCGAAGTCCTTGCGGCTGCGGCGCGCACCCGGGCGGGCAAACCCTTCGTCCAGCCATTCGTTGTAGGTGTCGGCCATCCGGGGCGTGTAGAAGATCGGCAGCCAGCCGTCGCAGACCTCCGCGGCCAGCGCCACGTTCTTGGGCCCCTCGGCGCCCAACATGATCGGGATGTCGGAGCGCAGCGGATGGGTGATCGGCTTCAGCGGTTTGCCCAGACCGGTTGCGCGCTCGCCCTTCAACGGCAGCGGGTAGTGCGGGCCGTCGCTCGTCACCGGCTTCTCGCGGGCCCACACCTGACGGATGATGTCGACGTATTCGCGGGTCCGGGCCAACGGCTTGGGAAACGACTGGCCGTACCAGCCCTCCACCACCTGCGGACCCGATACGCCGAGCCCGAGAATGTGCCGGCCACCGCTGAGGTGATCGAGGGTGAGCGCGGCCATCGCGCAGGCGGTCGGGGTGCGCGCGGACAGCTGCACGACGGACGTGCCCAGCCGCAGCCGCTGGGTGGACGAGCCCCACCAGGCCAGCGGCGTGTAGGCGTCCGATCCCCACGCTTCGGCGGTGAACACGGCGTCGAATCCCGCGTCCTCGGCCGCTGCCACGAGTTCGCCGTGGTTGTCGGGCGGCTGAGCGCCCCAATATCCCAGCTGGAGTCCGAGCTTCATGCGTCCGCCTTTCGTGCAGGTCTCGACCCTATCTTGAATCCATTCTTAGAACCTGTTCTACTCGACACTGTGACCACCAGCCAAAGCAGCCCGGTGCAGATCGATACCCATCAGAAGCCGCTATCGGCCCCTCTGAAGCTGTCCTTCGACTACACCCGTTCAGTCGGCCCCACCCTCGGCCAGTTCTTCACCGCCCTACGTGAGCGACGCATCGTCGGCGTCCGCGGCTCGGATGGCCGGGTCTACGTCCCGCCTGCGGAATTCGACCCGGTGACCTACGAGCCGTTGACCGAGATGGTGCCGGTGGCCAGCGTCGGGACCGTGCTGTCGTGGACCTGGCAGCCCGAGCCCCTCGAGGGACAACCGTTGGACCGCCCGTTCGCCTGGGCGCTGATCAAACTCGACGGCGCCGACGTCCCGCTTCTGCACGCGGTAGACGCGGGATCGTCCGATTCCATCAGCAGCGGTGCACGGGTGCATGCGCATTGGGCCGACGAACCGGCCGGTGCGATTACCGACATCGCCTACTTCGCGCTGGGCGACGAGGCTGAGCCGGCCTCTGAACACAGCGACGACCGCGAGCCGGTGACGGTCCAGGTGACCCCGAGCATGATCGAAATCCAGCACACCGCTTCACTTCCCGAGACCGCTTTCCTGCGCGGCCTGGAAGAGGGCAAGCTGCTCGGCGCCCGCACCGGCGACAGCGGAAAGGTGTACTTCCCGCCGAAGGAAGCCGACCCGGCGACCGGCCTGGCACTCGACAACTTCATCGAGTTGCCGGACAAGGGCACCGTGACGACGTTCGCAATCATCAACATCCCGTTCGCCGGCCAGCGGATCAAGCCGCCGTATGTGGCGGCTTACGTGTTGCTCGACGGCGCCGATATCGCGTTCCTGCACCTGATTCAGGAGATCGACGCGACCGAGGTGCGGATGGGCATGCGGGTCGAGGCGGTGTGGAAGCCCCGCGAGGAATGGGGCCTGGGCATCGACAACATCGAGTACTTCAGGCCGAGCGGTGAACCCGACGCCGAGTACGACACCTACAAGCATCACCTGTAAAGGGAGTGACGTGACCGATCGCGATGTAGCTGTCGTCGGATTCGCCCATGCACCGCATGTGCGCCGCACCGACGGCACCACCAACGGCGTCGAAATGCTGATGCCGTGTTTTCATTCGCTGTACGAAGAGCTCGGCCTCGAGCAGACCGACATCGGCTTCTGGTGCTCCGGCTCGTCGGATTACCTTGCCGGACGGGCATTCTCGTTCATCTCGGCGATCGACTCGATCGGGGCGGTGCCGCCGATCAACGAATCGCACGTCGAAATGGACGCCGCCTGGGCGCTCTACGAGGCCTACATCAAGGTGCTGACCGGTGAGGTCGACACCGCGCTGGTCTACGGCTTCGGCAAGTCGTCGGCGGGCACACTGCGCCGGGTGCTGTCGTTGCAGACCGACCCGTACACCGTCGCGCCGCTGTGGCCGGACGCGGTCTCGATGGCCGGACTGCAAGCCCGGTTCGGCCTGGACGCCGGCAAGTGGACGGCCGAGCAGATGGCCCAAGTGGCGCTGGACTCGTTCGCGGTCGCCGAGCGCACCGACTCGGAGAAGCCCGCCAAAAGCATCGACGAGTTGTTGTCGCGGCCCTACTTCGCGGATCCGCTGCGGCGTCATGACATTGCGCCGATCACCGACGGTGCCTCGGCAATCGTGCTGGCGGCCGGTGATAGGGCTCGCGAGTTGCGCGAGAACCCGGCGTGGATCACCGGTATCGAGCACCGGATCGAGACCCCGGTTCTCGGTGCCCGCGACTTGACCACGTCACCGTCGACGGAGGCGTCGGCCAAGGCCGCGACGGGCGGAGACGCCGGTTCGATCGAGATCGCGGAAATCTATGCGCCGTTCACCCATCAGCAGCTGATCTTGACCGAGGCCATCGGCCTGCCGGCGTCGACAAAGATCAACCCGTCGGGCGGCACGCTGGCCGCCAACCCGATGTTCTCCGCCGGGCTGGAACGCATCGGCTTTGCCGCACAACACATTTTCTCCGGCTCGGCGGGCCGGGTGCTCGCGCACGCGACCAGCGGCCCGGTGCTGCAACAGAATCTCGTCGCCGTCCTGGAAGGGAAATAACATGGCGCCCCAGCTCGCGGCGGTGCTTGGCACCGGCCAGACGAAGTATGTCGCCAAGCGCCAAGACGTCTCGATGAACGGCCTGGTTCGGGATGCGATCGACAAGGCATTGGCCGACTCCGGATCGACCATGGCCGACATCGACGCGGTCGTCGTCGGCAAGGCGCCGGACTTTTTCGAAGGCGTCATGATGCCGGAGCTGTTCATGGCCGACGCCGTCGGCGCGACCGGCAAGCCGCTGATCCGGGTGCACACCGCGGGCTCGGTCGGCGGATCGACCGGTGTGGTGGCGGCCAGCCTGGTGAAGTCGGGCAAATACCGGCGCGTGCTGGCGATGGCCTGGGAGAAGCAGTCTGAGTCGAATGCCATGTGGGCGTTGAGCATTCCCGTGCCGTTCACCAAACCGGTGGGTGCGGGAGCGGGCGGCTACTTCGCTCCGCACGTCCGCGCCTACATCCGCCGATCCGGCGCGCCCACTCACATCGGCGCAATGGTCGCCGTCAAGGACCGGCTCAATGGCGCCAAGAACCCGCTGGCACACCTGCATCAGCCCGATATCACGCTGGACAAGGTGATGGCGTCGCAAATGCTCTGGGATCCCATTCGATTCGACGAGACCTGTCCGTCGTCCGACGGCGCCTGCGCGGTGGTGATCGGCAACGAGGAGGTCGCTGACAAACGACTCGCCGACGGCCACCCGGTCGCCTGGATTCACGCCACCGCGCTGCGCACCGAACCGCTGGCATACTCCGGCCGCGACCAGGTCAACCCGCAAGCCGGACGCGACGCCGCCAAGGCGCTGTGGAAAGCCGCCGGCATCACCAGCCCGATCGACGAGATCGACTGTGCTGAGATCTATGTGCCGTTCTCCTGGTTCGAGCCGATGTGGCTGGAAAACTTGGGATTTGCGGCCGAGGGCGAAGGGTGGAAGCTCACCGAGGCCGGCGAAACAGCGATCGGCGGCCGGATCCCGCTCAACATGTCCGGCGGGGTGCTCTCGTCGAACCCGATCGGCGCATCCGGCCTGATCCGGTTCGCCGAAGCGGCCATTCAGGTGATGGGCAAGGCGGGCGATCACCAGGTTCCGGGCGCACGCAAGGCACTCGGTCACGCCTACGGCGGTGGCTCGCAGTACTACTCGATGTGGGTCGTCGGCGCGGACAAGCCTGCGGCCATGTCGTGAAATACACCTGCAGCATCGCGATGGGTCCGATCGACCAGCTGGTCGAGATCGCAAAGACCGCCGAAGAAGTGGGATTCGACGCGATCGCGTTGCCGGACTCGCTGTTCTACATGGAGAAGGCCGCCGCCGATTATCCGTATACCGCCGGACGGCTCGCGGATGTGGAACGAGGACACCCCCTGGGTGGATCCGCTGATCGCCGCCGGCGCGATGGGGGCGGTCACCTCGAAGCTGTTCTTCTACACCAACGTGATGAAGCTCGGCTCCCGTAACCCGCTGCTGCTGGCGCGCCAGGTCGGCTCGGTGGCCAACCTGACCAACAACCGGTTCGGCTTCGGTGTCGGCATCGGTTGGGCGCCAGAAGAATTCGAGTGGTGCGGCGTCCCTTACGCCAAGCGCGGCAAGCGTGTCGACGAGATGATCGAAGTGATCAAGCTCGTTCTCGGCGGCGGCATGGTCGAGTTCCACGGCGATTTCTACGACTTCGACAAGCTGCAGATGAGTCCGGCCCCGAGCAAGCCGGTGCCGTTTTACGTCGGCGGTCACACCGACGTCGCGCTCAAGCGTGCAGCCCGGGTCAGCGACGGGTGGACCAGCGCGATGATGACGTGCGAGCAACTCGGCGAGACGATCGGCAAACTCAAGGCGCTGCTCGCCGAATACGACCGCGCCGACGTCCCTTTCGAGTATCAGGCGGTGTGCATCGACAAGTTCGGTGTGGACGGCCACAAGCAGCTGGCCGACATCGGCGTCACCGACAACATCGTGGTTCCCTGGGTCTTCGACGGGCTGAGTTTCGATGCGCCGCTGGAGAAGAAGAAGGATTCGTTGAAGCGGTTCGCCGACACCTACATTCATTCGGGATGGCAAAAATGACTGACTCAGCCGCGCACTTGGCCGGCAAACGCTCCCGCGATGCGGTGGCAGCAAGAGACAAAGACGCCTGGCTGGCAGTGTTCGCCGACGACGCGATCGTCGAAGACCCGATCGGCCCATCGCATTTCGACCCCGAGGGCAAGGGCCATCGGGGCCGCGACGCCATCTCGTCGTTCTGGGACAAAGCGATCGCACCCACCGACAAGATCGAGTTCGTCTTCCGCGACACCTATCAGTGCGGCAACGAAGAAGCCAACGTCGGTCACATCCTGATCACCGCGGCCGGTCACCAGATCACCGCCGAAGGGGTGTTCACCTACAAAGCGGACGACGACGGCAAGCTGGTGGCGCTGCGCGCCTACTGGGAGGTCGACCAGGCCACCGCGAGCGCGCGCAAGATCTGAACCCAGCACTGCTCTCCCCCGTAATTGCTTGAAGGGACCTGCACCGCGGCCCGGGAGTTGCAGGATGGACAGCGTGGACGAGCCCGTACGAGTGCGCAGTGACATCGATGCGCCGTCGCGCCGGCTCTGGCTCGTCAAATGGTGCGTGCTGGCGGTGCCGCACTACCCCATTCTGATTGGTCTGTATCTGCTCTATCCGCTGGTGACGCTCGCGGCCGGCGTCGCCATCGTGTTCACCGGACGATATCCGCGTCCGCTCTTCGACTTCAATGTCGGGGTCCTGCGCTGGTCGTGGCGACTGATGAATTACCGCTTCCCAATGAACAGCACCGACAAGTACCCGCCTTTCACGCTCGCCTCGGTACCGGATTACCCGGCCGACCTCGAGGTGGATTACCCGGGAAGCCTTGCGAATCGGGCTGCGCTGTTGCAGCGGTGGCTGCTAGGACTGCCGCAGATAGTTCTCTGCTGGGCGATGGAGCCCTTTTTGCAGACGCTGTGCGTCGTCAACGCGGTGTGGTTGTTGTGCATCGGCACGATCAACCAGGGCATGTTCGACCTTCTGATGGGCATCGTCAGGTGGCGCTATCGGGTAGCCGTCTACGTCTCGCTGATGCGCGACGAGTATCCGCCGTTCCGAATGGATCTGGGTAGCGTGCGGGTAGGCCATGGCGCGCCGTAATCCGTTGTTCCCGTATATCTATCGACTCGGCATGCCGTTCTTCGACCGGCTGTTCTATCGCCGTTATCGCCGAGAGGCAATGAGCAACGCGACGGGCCGGCTGCTGATGGTGGGCCTGGGGCCGGGAACCGACCTGCTGTTCGTCCCTGCGGCAGTCACGTCGGTCGCTGCCGTGGAGCCCGAGGCGGCGATGCGTCGAATGGCGTCGGCTCTGGCTCGTCGCCATGGCATTGCGGTCGACATCGTCGACGGGATCGGCGAGTCGATTCCCTTTCCGGACAACAGCTTTGACTCGGTCCATATCGGGCTTGTGTTGTGCTCGGTCGACGACGTGGGCGCCACCCTCGGCTGAAATCCGGCGCGTACTCGCACCCGGCGGCCGGCTGGTGGTCCTCGAGCATGTACGCGGCGACGGCCTGATGGGTCGGTTCCAGGATCTGGTCGCCAAGCCGTGGTCGTGGCTGGCTTCCGGTTGCGAGCCGAACCGTCGAACCGTCGATGCGATTGCCGCCGCCGGATTCGATACCAGCGGGTTGCACCGCATCCGACGCATCCTGGTGCCGCCCCCGTGCACTCCTCATCTGGAAGGGTTCGCCACCGTTATCGATTGAGCGCGGGTTCATCGATTAGGGAATCGTTATCTGTTATTCAGCTGTTGTTAAGCTTCCATTCATCTCCCGTTCATCAGCGACGCGTGTATCCCGGTATGCCCGAACATTCCGCTCGGTTTCTGATCCGGCGGATCGCGCCAGGTGAGGAGGTGTCGCTCAGCTTCTTGCGGGCATACGCTCAGGCTTAACTAACAGTGAGCTAGATCACATTCTCACTCTCGATTGGAGTCTCCGATGAGTGCTCGACGTATGACAGCTCGTTCTCGGCACGGCTGCCGGTGCTTTTCTGGCGGCCGGGCTCATCCCGTTGGCAACCAGCCCTGTCGCCCACGCCATTTGCTCGCCGGACGACGCGCTGGGGTGCGACCCGGACTTTATCTCTGCCACCGACCCATTGCTTAAGAGCTTTGGCATCACCGACATTGGCGCCGCCGACCCTGACGACAATTTTGAGGGGATGATCCTGAACATTCCGTCTATGGGCATCACGGATGTGTTGACTTCTGGGAAGGACCCCTCGGATCTCTTGGCGGGTTGGGGATAGCCCTGCCCGATGACACCGGCATCGGGGCGGCCAACATAACAGTCAACACGTTCGTCGACACGATGATGCCAAGCCTCGACAGCTCGTTCACCATTCCCTTCACGGATCCCCTCGCAGGGCTGTGGGACATCCTTGTTGCGAACGACTTCTTCGGCCTCTGAGGTGGACAGCTGAACTGAGGTCCCCGCCGCCTTAGTCGACGCCGACCGCGTCGATGATGTTCAGTCGCGCCGCGCGGCGCGCTGGCGGCAGCGAGCCGAGCAAGCTGATCGCCAGCGCGCCCGCGGTGAACACGAGCGCCATCGGGCTCGGCCGGAAGTCGACGGTGAAGTTCATCATGTCCCCGCTGACGAGGCTGTAGAGCCACTGGTCGGCCAGGCCGAACAGCAGCCCGCAGATACCGCCGACGATGCCGATGGCCGCCGCCTCGGCCAGGATCATGCGCAGGGTGAACCGCCTGCTGGTTCCCATGGCCCGTAGCACGCCAATTTCACGACGCCGCTCGAGGACCGACAGCGTCAACGTGTTGAAAAGTGCTACCGCCGCGACGAATACCACGATGATCCACACGGCGTTGGCGATGAACATGCTCTGATGCAGTGGCGCTTCGAGGCCGGCCAGCGCCGTGCGGCCGCTGTATACGTAGCTCGGCTCGGGCACCGCGTGGCGGATGTCGGCCAACAGGCGATTCGGATCGACGCCCGCGGCCGCGTAGACCTGAAGTGCTGTCGCTGCCGGACGATCGAACCACTCCCGCATGAGGTCGAGGTTCATCCCGACGGTGCCGATCACGGTCGAGAAGTATGGGACCAGGGCCAGCACCGTCGTACTTCGCGGGCCGTGCGGCGTTTGCAGCTGGAGCTTGTCGCCGACTCGAACATGCAGAGTCTTGCCGAGGTTGTGGGATAGCACCACTCCCCGCCCGGCAAGTACCGCGTGCGTACCTGATCATTAACGCCCGGTAGAGCGGATCGGCTGTGCCGGTTGAAAACCCGTCGAGCATCACGCGCGTCCCGCCGACCTCGGCGAATCCCGATGCACCCTTGGCGACACGTTGCTACCCCCGGCACCGCGGCCACCTTGTCGGCAAGATCGTGCGGCAGCGCGTCCACGGGATAACTGTCGGGGGGATCGACACTTACCCACACGTCGACGCCCGCGACCGGCGCGAAAATGGCTCGTGCCGAACGGATCATGTCGGCGTTCGTCCCGGTTATCACGACGGTGGTTACCACGGCGATGAGCACCGTCATCACTGTGGCCCACACCCGCCGCGGCGCCCGCTCTACCGTCGCCGCGGCCAGCGGTCCAACCGAGCCGAAAATCCGGGCCGTCGCGGCCGTGGCCTTGACCATGACTGCGGTCAGCGCGAAGCCGAGCGCGATCTCCGCGGTGAACAGGGCGAAGATGGCGACGAAGGCCAAGCTGCCGCGGTGGCCGACGACGATGACGATCGATGCCGCGAACACCGCGACGGCTGCGATCCCGAAGGTCATCCGCAGCCACCGTGGCACGAAATCTGCGGCTGAGACCCCGACCGGCGCGAGGGCCTCGATCGGTGAAACCTTGTAGACCTGCCGGGCCGCCATCGCCGATGCCGCCACAGCGGTGAGGACCGTCGCTGCCAAAGCCACCGGTATCCCGTAGCCGGGCAACCAGTACTCGACCCGGGCTTCCAAACCCTGGGTGATTGCCGGTGGCAATCGACCAATTGCCGCGCGGCCCATCACTATTCCGATACCCGAGCCGATCGCGCCACCGATCAGCCCGAGAATGACAGCCTCAGCAAGTAGGTCACGAACGATCGTGGTGCGTCGGCCGCCGATCGCCCGGAGCATCGAGATCACCGGCCGGCGCTGGGTGATGGCCATCGTCATCGTCGTGTACACCAGGAACGCGCCAACCACCAACGCCACCCCGGCGCCCATCAACGCCATGTAGTTCATCAGCTTGACGCCGTCTCCGGCCCGGACCGCCCGCATACTCGGAGTCGCGACAATCGCCCGATCCTTGACGGCGGCGGTGACCCTCGCCCGCACTGCTCCGAGATCGGCACCGGGCTTTGTCGTGATGAGTATCGAGTCGAGCTGACCCTTTCGCCCAGTTATGTTCTGCGCCAGAGCAAGTGGAGCCAGGACGTAGTGTCCGCCGTTGAGATCGGCGAGCTGCTTGCCGGTGAGTACTTCCGTGACCGTGACCGAGGAGGTGCCCAGCTGGAATGTCTGCCCTTTGGCGTGACCGACTCGAGGCCCTACTTGGACACCGTTTGGGTTCTCGGACAGAGTTTTCAAGGGCTTCTGCACAGCGTCTTTCAGCGCACCGCCCAACCCGGCACTGCTCGCATCCGCACCGAACAATAGAACCGAACCCGATGCCGTGGACGTCGAAGTCCGAATCATCGGCGCCGCGGTCGCGACGCCGGGAACCGCGGCGACATCAGCCGTGATCACGTCGGGAAAACCCGCATCAGTGATTCCCGATACCTCGAGTGCGGCGACGCCGGCGATCCCATCGGCCAGCCGGTTCACCGATCCGGTGATCGAGCCGAAGATACCAATGACAGCGACGAGATACATTGCGGAAACTGCCATTACGGCGACCGAGGCCGTCGTACGGCGTCGATGCACGACGAGTTCACGGAGACTGAACACACGTAAGCGACTCGCCGAGGCAGCGATCGCCGAGCCCGGTCTCATCCCGGCGCCACGGATAGCTCGTCGGAGCCGACACGTCCGTCTTGGAGGGTGATGACCCGATCCGTGGCAGCCGCAGCATCGGAGTTGTGGGTCACCATCACCACTAGGCGACTGTTGCCGTCTTCCTGCGCCACCTCGCCAAGAAGCGTCAAAATCGAAGCACCCGTGGCGGAGTCGAGATTACCGGTCGGCTCGTCGGCGAGGATCAGCGATGGATCCATCATCAACGCCCGGGCCACCGCCACCCGCTGCATTTGACCGCCCGACAGTTCCGCCGGCCGGTGCTGGGTCCGGTCGCCGAGCCCAACCCGGTCCAGCAGCCGAACCGCATCCGACTTGACCTTGCCCAGCCGGACGCCGTCAAGCAGCCTGGGGACCGCCACGTTCTCCCATGCCGACAGGGTCGGCAGCAGGTTGAAGAACTGAAAGACGAACCCGACGCGGCGGTGGCGGAATTTGGACTGTTCTTCGTCGCTGAGCCGTCCGATCTCATCACCGTCGAAGGTGATTGACCCGGTATCGGGCGAGTCCAGGGCGCCGAGCAGGTGCAGCAACGTGCTCTTGCCCGCGCCCGACGGCCCCACTATCGACACAAACGTGCCACCCTGGAATCGCAGGCTTATCTCATCGAGTGCACGCACATTCTGACCGCCGACCCGGTATTCGCGAACGACGTCGCGGAGCTCGATTGTCAGCGAGCGACTTGGCGCATCCCGGGTGTCGGGTCGTCTGTTCATGGTCCTCCCGCGAGAGCGCAGCTTTGAGTCGGCCGCGACGACTTGTGCGCGACGGCCTGCCACTTCCCTGCGACCGCGTCGCCAAGGCACTGGTTCCAATACAACGAGTCTGAACCCCAATCGGTTCAACCGTGCGGAATCTGCGTAGTGATGGGTAATCTGCCATAAATTACAACGCTTTTGACAGGAGCCCCTTTCCTTATCACCTACGCTGAACTCGTGGACTCATCGTCGTTCGCTCAAGAAGGAGACCGATCCGATGCCGCTGCCCGCGCTTGAAGATATCGTCGCCCACAGCGGCAGCACCCAGCCGATCGATGGAATAACTCGAATCGAGACCAGCCCACGCGAGAAAGCCACCCCGATGATCATGGAAATGATGCATTCGGTGTACCCGCACGACGAAGTGTTCGGCCAATACTGCACGGTGAACGACTACATTGACTGCCCGCCGGACGAACTGTTTTCGTACATGTCCGATACCCGTTGCCTAGAAGAGTGGACCTATAGCCTGCGTGGTTTCACCGAAACCGATGAGCCGGGACTATGGCAGGCCTACGACCGGCTGGGTTCGGCCACCGAAATCTACGTCCGCACGGAGGCTAGTGAGCAGGGCCGTACCGTCGACTATCACTGCGCGTGGGACCAGGGCAAGCATCTATGGATGATTTACCTGATGCGCATCGTCGACGCGCAATCCGTGCTGGACAAGCCCGGCTCGGTGGTGCTGTGGACGAACTGTCATCACCCGTTCTACGATCGCAACCCGTATCCAGACGCCAGCCCGCCGGAGCGGCCGGTGTGGGTGGGAGACTTCTGGGACATGTTCGGCGCGGGTCATCAGCTGGAGATGAAAAACCTCAAAGCCATTGCCGAATACCGTCACCACAATGGGCTGTCGGTGACGCCAGGCTGGATGCGACAAACCTAAATCGGTTCCAGCCCAGTCAGATAGCGCCGTGCCAGTTCTTGGTAGGCCCCGGGGTTCACCTTCACCCACATCTCGGCACCGGTACCCGCGATCGGGCCCTTGACCGTGGCCGGCACACCGACCACAAGCACTTCGGCGGGGATCTTGGTGCCGCCAGTAACAAGCGCCCCGGCCGCGACCAGGCTGCGCGCACCGATAACCGCGCCGTCGAGCACGGTGGCGTGATTGGCGATCACCGCCTCCGCACCGATGTGGGCGCCGTGGATGGTGCACATGTGCGCCACCGTCGCTCCGGGACCGATGTCTACCGGAACACCCGGCGGTGAATGCAGTACCGATCCGTCCTGCACGTTGGCGCCCTCACGCACAATCACGGGCCCGTAGTCGGCGCGCAGCACGGTGTTGAACCACACCGACGCGCCGGCCTCGACCGTCACGTCGCCGATCAGGGTGGCGGTTGGGGCGACGAAAGCAGTCGGATCGACCCTCGGTGCTCGGCCTTCAAAGGCAAACAGCGGCATCGTTCACATATACAGCAGGCCGGGTAACCCACTTCGACGAGACGAGTGCCCAGCAGCAGTAATCCCGTTCGTTGCGCTATCCGCGGGGAAAACTGTAACGTGTTCTAGTTAGAAGCCGAGAAACCTGGAGGCGTCATGGCTACCGAGACTGCCGCTGTTCGCGAGATCGACGCCGGCGCCCTGCCTGACCGGTACGCCCGCGGCTGGCACTGCCTAGGCCCCGTCAAGGACTACCTGGACGGCGAGCCGCACGGCATCGAAGCGTTCGGCACCCACCTGGTCGCCTTCGCGGACTCGCAGGGTGACCTGCACATCCTCGACGGATACTGCCGGCACATGGGCGGCAACCTGGCGCAGGGCACCATCAAGGGCGACGAGGTCGCCTGCCCGTTCCACGATTGGCGCTGGGGCGGGGACGGCAAATGCAAGCTGGTGCCCTACGCCAAGCGGACTCCCCGGCTGGCCCGCACCCGGTCTTGGACCACCGACGTCCGCAGTGGACTGCTCTACGTCTGGCACGACCACGAGGGCAACCCGCCACCGCCCGAGTTGCGCATTCCTGAACTTCCCGAGTTCGCCAGCGACGAGTGGACCGACTGGCGGTGGAATTCGATGCTCATCGAAGGCTCCAACTGCCGCGAGATCATCGACAACGTGACCGACATGGCGCACTTCTTCTACATCCATTTCGGCCTGCCGACGTACTTCAAGAACGTCTTCGAAGGTCACATCGCTTCGCAGTATCTGCACAACGTCGGCCGCCCGGACGTCAACGACCTGGGTACCTCATACGGCGAGGCGCACCTGGATTCGGAGGCGTCCTACTTCGGTCCGTCATTCATGATCAACTGGCTGCACAATAAGTACGGCGACTACAAGGCCGAGTCGATCCTGATCAACTGCCACTACCCGGTGACGCAGGATTCGTTCGTGCTGCAGTGGGGCGTCATGGTCGAAAAGCCCAAGGGCATGGACGAGAAGATGACCGACAAGCTGGCCACGGTCTTCACCGAGGGCGTCAGCAAGGGCTTCCTGCAAGACGTCGAGATCTGGAAGCACAAGACCCGCATCGACAATCCGCTGCTGGTCGAGGAAGACGGCGCCGTGTACCAGATGCGCCGCTGGTATCAGCAGTTCTACGTCGACGTCGCCGATGTGACCCCGGACATGACGGACCGTTTCGAGATCGAGGTCGACACCACCATCGCCAACGAGAAGTGGCATGTCGAGGTCGACCAGAACTTGCAGAAGCAGGCTGAAGAGAAGGCAGAGCAGCCCGCTACATGAGCCCCTCCGACCAGCCGCCCGACGTCGATCGGCTAGCCCGGTCGATGCTGATGCTGCATGGCGATCATGAAAGCCACGACGAGCCGGTCCCGGCCGGCAACGGCAAGAATGGCGGATCCTGGTCCAAGGCACCGAATTTCGCCGGCGATCCCGAACGTGCCGCCGCGGTGCAGGCGGCCACCAAGGCTGACCGCACCCGCTATCTGACCTCTGGCCTACAGCCGGTGGACTGCCGGTTCTGCCACGCCACCGTCCAGGTCAAACGTCTGGGCCCCGGACATACTGCGGTGCAGTGGAATAACGACGCGTCGCACCGCTGCGCCTATTTCGCCGAAGTGCGGGCGAACGGTGAACCCAGCGCGCGAACACGGTCCTGTCCGAAGCTCGCCGACAGCATCGAGCACGCGATCGCCGAGGGATGCCTGGAAGCGGCGTCCACCGCTACCCCACCCGGCGACGGCTGAGCCGGCTATCCAATCACAGCCCGGCGAAGCGTTCCTTGACGGCATCGGCGGTCAGCCCGTAGTCGGCCAGCGAGTACTTGTGCTTGGGAGCCCTTGCGCCGGTCTGGCTTTCGGCGTGGCTGGCTTCCATCGCCTGCCGCGCCTCGTCGGTGAGCGGGATGTCGAACTTGCGGTAGATGTCGACAACCGTGCCGATCGGATCAGCGATGAGTTCCCGGTAGTCGACGTCGTAGAACTGGTCCGGGTTGTACTTGGCACGGGCGCTGTTGAACTGTTCCAAGCCGCGTGACCAGGTCTCCATTGAGTCAGCCCCGATTTGGGCGCCGACGAATGTCGTCGACCAGCCGTCGGTGGTGTGCTGAGCCAACGAGCACATCGAGGCCATGATCGTCTCCACCGGACGATGAGTCTGGATGACCAAGGCGTCAGGGTACGTCTTCATCAACGCGTCGAGCGCGAACAGGTGACTCGGGTTTTTCAGCACCCACCGTTTGTCGGCGTCGTTGAGGCCGATCAGCTGAAGGTTCTTGCGATGGCGCTGATACGCGGGCGTCCAGTCCTGCTGCGACAACCACTTTGAGTAACTGGGCAGGTGCGCCAGCGTCTCGTAGGACACCGAATGCAACGACTGGCGCAACAACTGCCAGCATTCCTCGAGCTCGTAGGCGGCCATGAAGTGCAGGCCGGTATAGCCGGGGTTGTCCTGGTGATGCTGGGTGAACTGGTCGTCGAGTTGGCGATACAGCGGGTGAGAATCCCACGTATCGCGCGGTGGGCGCGGCTGCGGGAATTCGGCTAGCCACATGTGCAGGCCCTGGTGTCGCCGGGTCGGCGCCGAGCAGCCGGTGCAGTGCCGTGGTGCCGGTCCGCACCAGACCCGTGACGAAGATAGGCCGCTTGACCTCGACATCGGCATGCTGCGGGTACTGCTTCCATGCCGACTCAGACAACAGCCTGGCCACCAGCGCGCCGCGCAAGAAGAAGCGATTCATCTTGCTGCCCAACACTGTTAGGCCGGCCTCTTGACGGTACGAGTCGAGCAGCACGCCGAGCGCTTCGCGGTAGTTGTCGTCGTCGGCGCCGAAGTCGTCGAGCCCGGTCAGCTTGGTCGCCGACGCATGTAATTCTTCGACGGTCGCGATGTCGGTGCGTTCAGCCATTTCGCCAATCATTTCAGTGGTGGTATTCGCCGCAGTTGACGTCCAGCGTCTGTCCGCTGATGCCGCTGGACAAATCGCTGGCCATGAACATGATTGCCGACGCCACCTCGTCTTCGGTGGGCAGTCTCTTGAGGTCGGAGTTGGCCGCCGTCGCCTGGTAGATCTGCTCGGCAGTCGTACCGTACTTACCGGCCTGGTGCTCGAAGTAGCCCTGCAGCGTCTCACCCCAGATATAGCCAGGCGCAACGGAGTTCACCCGGATACCCTTCTCGCCGAGTTCAGTGGCCAACGACTGCGACATCGACAGCAGTGCGGACTTGGCCATCTTGTAGGCACCGTATTTGGCCTGCGAATGGCGCAGCACCATCGAGTTGACGTTGACGATCGAACCGCTGGACTGCTCCAACGCCGGGGTAAACGCCTGGATGAGGCGCAACGCACCGAGCGCGCTCAGCTCGATCGCGTCCCGGATGTGCTGAAAGCTGGTGGCGGCCAACGGCTTCATTGAGGGCACCCGGAACGCGTTGTTGATCAGAACGTCAACCTTGCCGAAGTTCGACGTGGCGGATTCCACCAGGGCGGCCACGTCGTCGTCATCGGTGATGTCCGCGCGTACCGCCAGAGCCTTGTGCCCGGCATCGCCGAGTTGCTTGGCGAGCTCCTCGAGCCGCTCCACCGTGCGCGCCGCCAGGACCAGCTCGGCACCGTCGTTCGCGCAGCGGTGCGCCAGCGTGGTACCGAGGCCCGGGCCCACACCGCTGATCACGATGACTTTCTTCTCGAGAATTCCGGTCATGGTTACCCCAGCATCCTTGCTGCAATCTGTTGCTGGCGCAACGCGATTCGTGAACGCCAGTCGTCCTCGGAGATTTTGTTGTGCGCGTAATGGGGCAGGGCGCCCGGCAGCGCGTCGATGTTGACCAGCTCCACGGTGGGGCCGTCGGCCTCGGTGAGCGGACGCGACACCCGCTGCCAGCGGAACTGCAGGAATCCGCGCCGATGCCCCAGCGTCTCCACCCAGTTGGTGACTCCGGGATTCTGGTCGGCGACGACGATGCGAATCTTGCCGTCCGGATCCGCTTGCGCCTGAGTGTTGTTCAGCGACGTCTGGTGATTGATGTAGTCCAGCGAGATGTACCACAGGCTGCCCAGCTGGAAACCGAGGTAGGGCGCGTCGGTCACCGGCAGCGTAATGACGAGAGCCTCGTCGGGTCGCAGCTCGAAATGCCCGACCGAGGAATACTGCGTCGCCAAACCACCGGGCGTCAGGCGCGGCGCGACCATGGTGTTGACCGGTAGGTCCAGATAGAACCACTGCGGAAACTGCAGCCAGGTCTTGATCCGGTTGACCAGTTGCTTTCCGGCTGCGCTGTAACGCTTTTCGATTGTCGCGCGAGTCAGTGGCGGCGGTGCGGTGCCGACGGTGTCCGATCGCGAGATGGACAGCGTGCCGCGCCGGGCGGCCCAATCGCCGTAGACCTCACGGATCACCAGCTGGCCGGGGCTGGTGGGCCGCACCTGCCATTGGAAGCTGCCGTCCGAGGCGATGTCGAGTTCGCGGTCGTCGAACGCGGCTTGGCTGGCCGGCACGTTGTCGTCGGTGTACTCGCCGCCGAGCAGCTGGAAACTCAGGTCTGTGGTCGTCCCGCGAACGCCGGTGACCACGTAGTCGTGGTCCGGCTGGACCCGGCAGCCGAAATACAGGGTGTCCGGATTGTCCAGGCCCATTTTGGTGTACGGCCCGGTCCCCGAAAGCAGCACCGGGTGGTCGCGGTCGTAGTCGAACACCATGTGCGTGCACGCGGCGACACAGCCAGCGAGGTATTGCAGCCCCTCAAGCAGATCGGCTTCGGTCTCGATATGCGGTGCGGAGGCGACTAATTTCTCGGACTCAGCGATGGCGGCGACAAGCGGCTCGGAAAAGAGGGGATCGGGCACGCATCGACGCTAGAACGTGTTCTAGTTTTCGTCAATGGGCGAACATTTGCCGGCGTCGCCCGAGCGTTCACAGACGAGGCCGGCTCACTGCCGAGCTACGGTGTGCACTGCTGCGACAGATCGATCAGATGCTGGCGCACGTCCGGGTGCCGATTCAGGTAGTCCATGGCGTTGCCGTTACCGCCCTCCGCCCGAGACTTGGCCTGGAGCTGCTGGTGGAGGTCGGGATGCCGCTGTAGATACTGGTCGATGGAATTACCCACGGTCTGGCCATTGCATTGGGCGTTCGCCGGACTCGCCAGCGGCAACGCGATGAGCGTCGCAGCAGAGGCACTCAGCACGGCACCGGCCAGCAGGGCGGACAGCCCGCGGCGGCGGGAGCTCGTGGTTGCGGAAGTCGTGGTCATCGATTAGCTCCTTCGGGCACTGGCTATCGCTTCGATGTGATAACCGAGAGTACCCACGGAAGCGTTACCGCAGCCTTTGCCGAGGCTGTGAGGCTAATGAGTAACGGTTTCCTGCCCGCTCTCCGCTTGCTCCCGCTTGATCTCCAGTGCGATGTCGATGAGCTGGTCTTCCTGCCCACCGATCAGCTTGCGCTGACCGGCCCGGTGCAGCAGCTGGTGGGCCGGAACGCCGTAGCGCTCGGACTGGCGAACGGCATGCTTGAGAAAGCTGGAGTAGACGCCGGAGTAGCCCATGATCAACGCGTTGCGGTCGAGCAGGCATTCGGCCGGCATGGCCGGTGCGACGACCTCTTCGGCCGCATCGGCGATGTCGAAGAAGTCGATGCCGGTTTTCACGCCGATCTTGTCGAACACCCCGATCAGTGCCTCGACGGGCGCGTTGCCCGCACCCGCGCCGAACCTGCGGCAGGAGCCGTCGATCTGCTTGGCACCGGCCCGCACAGCCTCCACCGAGTTGGCCACGCCCAGGCCGAGGTTTTCGTGGCCATGAAACCCGACCTGCGCGTCGTCGCCGAGTTCGGCGACCAGCGCGGCCACCCGGTCGGCTACCCCCTCGAGCACCAGCGCGCCCGCCGAGTCGACGACATAGACGCACTGACAGCCGGCATCGGCCATGATGCGGGCCTGGGCGGCGAGCTTTTCCGGCGGGATGGTGTGGCTCATCATCAGGAAGCCAACGGTTTCCAGGCCCAACTCGCGGGCCAGCCCGAAGTGCTGGATCGAGACGTCAGCCTCGGTGCAGTGGGTGGCGATCCGGCAGATCGAGCCGCCATTGTTCTGCGCCTCTTTGATGTCTTCCTTGGTGCCGACGCCGGGCAGCATCAGGAAGGCGATCTTGGCTTCTTTAGCGGTCTCGGCGGCAAGCTTGATCAGCTCCTGCTCGGGCGTCTTGGAGAACCCGTAGTTGAAGCTCGAGCCACCCAGTCCGTCGCCGTGGGTCACCTCAATCACCGGCACTCCGGCGTTGTCCAGCGCCGCCACGATCGCGCCGACCTCGTCCTTGGTGAATTGGTGACGCTTGTGGTGCGAGCCGTCGCGTAGCGAGGTGTCCGTCAGCCGGACGTCCCAAATCGGATTGAAAAAGATATCGGCTGTGCTCATGGCGCCACTCCTCATATTCCGGCTACGCCTGCATCATCGTCGTTGACGCTCATGCCTGCGCTCCTCCTGCCGTCGCGGACAGGGATTCCTTGGCGATCTCCTCGCCCACCTTGGTGGCCGCGGCGGTCATGATGTCGAGATTGCCCGCATACGGCGGCAGGTAATCGCCGGCGCCTTCCACCTCAACAAAGGTGGTGACCAGTGCTTGGCCCCCGGAGTGCATCGACGGGTCGTCGAACTGCGGGTCGTTGAGCAGCCGGTAGCCCGGCACGTAGGTCTGCACCTCGGCGACCACGTCGCGAATCGACTGGGTGATCGCGTCGCGGTCGGCGTCTTCGGGGATGGCGCAGAAGATGGTGTCGCGCATGATCATTGGCGGATCGGCCGGGTTCAGGATGATGATCGCCTTGCCGCGTTTCGCGCCACCGATGGTCTGCACGCCACGCGAGGTGGTCTTGGTGAACTCGTCGATGTTGGCTCGCGTGCCCGGGCCGGCCGAGACCGAGGCGACCGACGCGACGATCTCGGCGTAGGGCACTCCGCCTTTTCGACGAGCGCGCGACTTACCGCGTACACGATCGGGATGGTCGCTTGGCCGCCGCAGGTGATCATGTTGACGTTCGGCGCGTCGAGGTGCTCGCGCAGGTTCGCCGGCGGGATCACCGCCGGCCCGACCGCCGCTGGCGTCAGATCGATCGCCCGGATACCGGCGGCCTCGTATTTAGGCGCGGCATCCCGGTGCACGTAGGCGCTGGTCGCCTCGAACACCATGTCGGGTTTCTCGGACTGCGCCAGCAACCAGTCGACACCTTCGTGGGTGGTCTCCAGACCCAGCTTGCGAGCCCGGGCCAGACCCTCGCTGGCCGGATCGATGCCCACCATCCAGCGCGGTTCCAGCCACTCCGAGCGGAGCAGTTTGTAGAGCAGATCGGTGCTGATGTTGCCCGATCCGACAATGGCCACGACTCATCTTCGGGCCTTTTGAGGCCATGGATGCTCCTTAATCTCTGGTCGCGACCCGCTGCGCCCGGCTTCGCCGCGCTTGCGATCGCTTCTTCACTCGAAAGACAATCGGACGGACCCGAGCCCGTCGAAGTCGGCGACGAAATTGCTGCCGGGAGGTGCGTCGATGGCCCGAGTGCACGAACCGGGCAATACGATGTCGCCGGCCCGAAGCCGCACCCCGAAGCTTTCCACCTTGCGAGCCAGCCACGCCACCGCAATCACCGGATTGCCCAGCACCGCGTCGCTGCGGCCCTCGGCCACTACTTCGCCGTTGTTGGTCAGCACCGCATTGATGGCCTTGATGTCGATGTCGGCGGGTGCGACCCGCGCTTCGCCGAGCACGAATCCCGCGGACGACGCGTTGTCGGCGATGGTGTCACACAGCGCGATCTTCCAGTCGGTGATCCTGGTGTCGATCAACTCGATCGACGGCACGAACGCCTCGGTCGCGGCCAGCACGTCCTCTTCGGTGCAGTTCGCGCCCGGTAGATCGTGGGCCAGGATGAAACCGACCTCGACCTCCACCCGCGGGTACAGATACCTGCCGGACTTGACCGGGACGTCTTGGAAGACCTGCATCTCGTCGAGCAGATGCCCGTAGTCGGGTTCGTCGACGCCCATCATCTGCTGCATCGCCAGCGACGACAGGCCGACCTTGTGGCCCACCACCCGGGCGCCCTCGGCAACCCGCTGCCGGATGTTGATCAGCTGAATTTCGTAGGCGTCGACCACGTCGATCTCGGGGTGCCCGGCCGTCAACGGGGCGATAGGCTGGCGGCTCCGCTCGGCCTGCGCGAGATCGGCGGCCAACGCGACGCGGGTGGCTGCCGGGATCATTTAGCCGAAGTCCCCTCACTTGATTGACCGGGGCGGTAGCGCCCGGCCCCGGCAATTCTATAACGTGTTCTACATGACAGCTCAGGAGTGCGACGTCGTCGTGGTCGGAAGCGGCGGCGCCGGCATGGTTGCTGCCCTTGCGGCCGCCCACCGCGGTCTCGACACTATAGTCGTAGAGAAAGCGGCACACTTCGGCGGCTCCACCGCCCGCTCCGGTGGTGGGGTGTGGATTCCCAACAACGAGGTGCTCAAGCACGACGGCGTCAAGGACACGGCCGAAGCGGCCCGCACCTATCTGCACGGAATCGTCGGTGACGTCGTCGACGCCCAGCGCATCGACACCTACCTCGACCGCGGCCCCGAGATGCTGTCGTTCGTGCTGAAGCACACGCCGCTGAAGATGTGCTGGGTGCCGCAATACTCGGACTACTACCCGGAGGCCCCGGGCGGGCGGCCCGGCGGCCGCTCCATCGAGCCCAAGCCGTTCAACGCCAAGAAGCTGGGCTCCGACTTGCCCGGACTCGAGCCGCCGTACGGCAAAGTCCCGCTCAATGTCGTTGTGATGCAACAGGACTACGTGCGGCTGAACCAGCTCAAGCGGCATCCCCGCGGCGTGCTGCGCAGCCTCAGGGTAGGCGCGCGCACCATGTGGGCGAAGGCGACTGGGCAGCACCTGGTCGGCATGGGACGCGCGCTGATCGCGCCGCTTCGGATCGGACTGCGCGAAGCGGGCGTTCCGGTGCGGCTCAACACCGCCCTGACCGACCTCTACGTCGAGGACGGCGTGGTCCGCGGGATCTACGTGCGCGAGACCGGACAGTCGGAAGCCACTGAGCCGCAATTGATTCGGGCCCGCAAGGCCGTAATCCTCGGCAGCGGCGGCTTCGAGCACAACGAGCAGATGCGGGTGAAATACCAGCGCGCGCCGATCACCACCGAATGGACTGTCGGCGCGAAAGCCAACACCGGTGACGGCATCCTCGCCGCCGAAAAGCTCGGGGCGGCACTCGACATCATGGAAGACGCCTGGTGGGGCCCGACGGTTCCACTGGTCGGTGCGCCGTGGTTCGCGCTGTCGGAGCGCAACTCGCCAGGATCCATCATCGTCAACATGTCCGGTCAGCGGTTCATGAACGAGTCCATGCCCTATGTCGAGGCCTGCCACCACATGTACGGCGGTGAGTTCGGCCAAGGTCCCGGCCCGGGCGAGAACATTCCGGCCTGGCTGGTGTTCGACCAGCAGTACAGAGACCGCTATATCTTCGCGGGACTGCAACCAGGACAACGTATTCCGCGTAAGTGGATGGAGTCCGGCGTGATCATTCAGGCGGACACCTTGCCCGAGTTGGCGGCCAAAGCCGGCCTGCCGGTCGACGAGTTCGCCGCGACGGTGGAGCGATTCAACGGCTTCGCACGCTCGGGCGTCGACGCCGACTATCACCGCGGTGAGAGCGCCTACGACAGGTACTACGGCGACCCGACCAACAAGCCGAACCCGAACCTCGGCGAGATCAGCCGCCCGCCGTACTACGCCGCCAAGATGGTGCCGGGTGACCTGGGCACCAAGGGCGGAATCCGCACCGACGTGCACGGCCGCGCACTCCGCGACGACGGCAGCGTGATCGAAGGTCTTTACGCGGCAGGCAATGTCAGCGCGCCGGTGATGGGTCACACCTATCCCGGACCGGGCGGGACCATCGGCCCGGCCATGACTTTCGGTTACCTGGCCGCACTGCATATCGCGGGAGCGTCCGAGGGGGACAGCTGACGTGCCCATCGATCCCGACGTTGCACTGGCCGCTGAGCTGGAGCCGATCGAATTCACGTGGAGCAGTAGCGATGTCCAGCTCTATCATCTCGCGCTGGGCGCCGGCGCAGACCCGATGGACCCACGTGAGCTGCGCTACCTGATCGACGACACGCCTCAGGTGCTACCGACATTCGGCAACGTCGCGGCCAGCTTCCACATGACCAAGGCGCCGACTGTGCAGTTTCCCGGCATCGACATCGAGCTGAGCAAGGTCCTGCATGCCAGCGAGCAGGTCACCGCGCCCGCGCCGCTGCCGCCGTCGGGTTCGGCGAAGGCGGTCACCCGGTTCACCGACATCTGGGACAAGGGCAAGGCCGCGGTGATCTGGTCCGAGACGCGAGTGACCGCGCCGGACGGGACGCTGCTGTGGACGCAGCGACGGTCGATCTTCGCCCGCGGCGAGGGCGGATTCGGGGGCGAGCGTGGGGCGTCGACCAGCACCGCCGCACCGGACCGGACACCAGACTTCGAACTCGACATCCCGGTGCTGCCGCAGCAGGCGCTGCTCTACCGGCTCTGCGGTGACCGCAATCCACTGCACTCCGATCCCGAGTTCGCCGCTGCCGCAGGGTTTCCGAGGCCGATCCTGCATGGCTTGTGCACCTACGGCATGACCTGCAAGGCGCTGACGGACTCAGTGCTCGACGGCGACACGGGCGCCGTCGGCTCCTACGGCGCGCGGTTCGCGGGCGTGGCCTATCCCGGTGAGACGCTGAAGGCCTCGGTCTGGAAAGAAGACGGCCGCTTACTCGCGACTGTCACCGCCCCTGCGCGCGACGACTCGGTCGTTCTGTCCGGCGTGGAGTTGACCCCGGCCTAGCGTCTACTTGGTCGCGGCGCCTGCGGCTCGGCCAGCCTTGGGCCAGCTGAGCCTTGGGCGCCGAGCCTGCGGCTAGCCGCGTTCTCGACGTCGAGCCTGCGGCTGGACGCAGTTTCGTCGAGCCAACGCGGCCCGAACACGCCTCACAATTTCGGCGGGCCGGTCTCCCGTCACCACCCGCACGACGATCCACCCCAGGCGCTCAAGCGTTTCCAATCGCCGAACGTCCCAGGTGTATTGCCGCCGGTCGGTTCGATGCTGTTCGCCGTCGTATTCGACGGCGACTCTCACGTCCTCCCAGCCCATGTCGAGATAGGCAATCGGCTCGCCCCAACTCATTGAGTACCGCAATCTGAGTCTGTGGCCTTGGCAAATTCGCCTGGACCAATACGACGCGCAGCCAAGACTCTTTGGGCGATTGCGCGCCCGCGTCGAACAATTCGATCGCTTGACGCGCGCATGCGACGCCTCTGCGGCCCGGGCGTTTACGAGCCAGCAGCTCGACATCGGCAGCCTTGATCTCGGTTGCTCGGGCCAGTGCGTCGATCCCGGCCACTGCTGTCATAGTCGGATGCCAGCAGCCGAGATCCAGCGCAGTTCGCGCTGGCGAGGTCACTGGTATGCCGTTGACTGTCTCTATCTCGTCGCCTTCTACATCGTCACCATGCGTCTGGATCCCCGGCGGACTACGCCAATTGTGGTGGATCAATTCGACGACCGGCACGTCGTCGGCCCACTTGCTGCCGTGCAGCGCGGCCGCGGCGAAGCCGGCAACGACGCCTCTTCGACCACTCCAGAGCCAGCCCGCTTCGGCGCGGACCACAGCATCGACTTCGGCGTCGCGTAGGAAGTACACGTCGGGGAACAGTCGGCGGTACCGCGCCAGCTGCGACTTCGTCAGCGTCCCACTGGCAATCGCCTCGCTACCCAGAAACGGCTCTGCCATCGTCGCAGCGTGGCACCACGGGGATCCATCGTCACTTCACCTGTCGAACGTGAACGCAGATTCACGCTGGTCGACGAACGTGAAGGCAACTTCACGCTCGGGCATGCAGGAGCAGGCAGGGGCAGCAGCCCTGTTAGCCGAGGATCAGGCCGGAGGTGGGCACTCCGGTGCCCGCGGTGACCAGCACGTGCTCCACGTCGGGCACCGGGTTGACCGAGGTACCCCGCAGTTGGCGGACTCCTTCGGCGATCCCGTTCATGCCGTGGATGTAGGCCTCGCCAAGTTGGCCGCCGTGGGTGTTGATCGGCAGCCGGCCGCCGATTTCGATCGCACCGTCGGCGATGAAGTCCTTCGCCTCGCCCCAGCCGCAGAACCCTAACTCTTCCAACTGAATTAGCGTGAACGGGG
Organism: uncultured Actinomycetota bacterium; assembly: GCA_963762535.1. Taxonomy (GTDB): domain Bacteria; phylum Actinomycetota; class Actinomycetes; order Mycobacteriales; family Mycobacteriaceae; genus Mycobacterium. Next base: position 310,780 of record CAVXKX010000007.1, on the reverse strand, counting down.
TGAAGTGGTCGTAGAGGATCGCGGTCTGGATATCGGTCGGCTTGAGACCGGATTGGGACCACAGCTGCTTACCTACCAGGCCCATCTCGGGCAGTCCGTCGAGCTCCGGCCGGTAGTAGCTGACCATCGAGTACTGGTCCGGGCTCGCACCCTGGGCCGCGGCCTCGATGACGGCGGGCCGGTTCTTCAGGTCCTTCGCCCGCTCGGCCGAGGTGATGACGAGAGCCACCGCGCCATCGGTCTCCTGGCAGCAGTCCAGCAGCCGCAGCGGCTCGGCGATCCAGCGTGAATTCTGGTGGTCGTCAATGGTGATCGGCTTCTCATAGAAATACGCCTTCGGATTGTTGGCGGCGTGTTTGCGGTCCGCCACCGAGATCGCTCCGAAGTCGCGGCTGGTCGCGCCCGACAGGTGCATGTAGCGCTTGGCGATCATGGCTACCTGCGCCGCCGGTGTCGACAGCCCGTGCGGGTAGGAGAACGAATTGTCCACACCGGTGGAATCGGCGTTCTCCACCAACCGCAGCTGTACCTGGCCGAACCGCTGACCAGACCGTTCGTTGAAAGCGCGGTACGCCACAACACAATCCGCGACGCCGGTCGCCACGGCGATGGCCGCCTGCTGGACGGTTGCGCAGGCGGCGCCGCCGCCATGGTGGATCTTCGAGAAGAATTTGAGGTCGCCGATGCCGGTGGCGCGTGCGATGGCCACCTCGGTGTTGGAGTCCATCGTGAACGTGACCATGCCGTCGACGTCGCCCGGAGTCAGACCGGCATCGTCGAGCGCGTCCAGCACGGCCTCGGCGGCCAATCGAAGCTCGCTGCGGCCGGAGTTCTTGGAGAAGTCGGTGGCGCCGATGCCGACGATCGCGGCCTTACCGGATAGTTCACCGGCCATCAGAACCCCCGATGGTCAATGTCGCATTCGCGACGACGTGGTCGCCAAGGCTGTTGCTGCCAACGATTTTCAAGGTGATCAGCCCGTCGTCGACCGCGGTCACTTCACCTTTGAACGTCACCGTGTCGTAGGCGTACCACGGCACACCGAGCCGCAGACCGATTGACTTGATGAATGCCGACGGGCCGGCCCAGTCGGTGATATAGCGCTGAACCAGACCGGTATCGGTGAGGATGTTGACGAAGATGTCTTGAGATCCCTTGGCCTGCGCCTTGTCCCGGTCGTGGTGGACGTCCTGGTAATCGCGGGTGGCGATCGCCGTCGAGATGATGAACGTCGGGTCGCCGTACAAGGACAGCTCGGGCAGCTTCGTGCCGACCTCTACCGTGGCGGCGCTCACGCCTCCGGCTCCCATGCGTACAACGTCCACTCCGGCCCCACATCATTGGCGGGAAAGTCGATATAGGTTGCCCGGACCGGCATTCCGATCCGCACGGAGGCTGGGTCGACATTGCGCAACTCACCGAGCATCCGCACGCCCTCCTCCAACTGCACCAGTGCGATGACGAATGGCAACGTGCGGCCCGGCACCTTCGGGGCGTGATGCACCACGAAGCTGAACACCGTGCCTTTACCGCTGGCCACCACGTAGTCGGTCGGTGTCTGCTTGTCCTGCCAGATCGCCGGCACCGGCGGATGCTGCAAGCTGCCGTCGGGCCGCTTTTGGATCCGCAGCTCGTGCGCCTTGACGCCGTCCCAGAAGAACTTGGTGTCCTTGGACTCCGAGGGCCGCATCATGGCGGCGGCGTCCAAGTCCTCAGGCACCGTGGCGGTCTCAGTTGACCCGCGCGGCTTGAATTTGAGTATGCGCCAATTCATTTCGGCGACATCCTCATCGCCGACCCGCCAGATGATGTGCTGGTTGATGAACCAGCCCTCGCCGAGCCCGGTTTGCTTGGGCCCGACGACGTCGCCCATCTCCGAGGAGATCGTGACTTCCTCACCCGGTTGCAGGTAGCGGTGATACGTCTGCTCGCAGTTCGTCGCGACCACACCGATATAGCCATTGTCGTCGAACAGCTTCATGATCGGACCCATGGGATCGTCGGTCGGGCGTTCCCCGCCCAGGCCGAACATGGTCCACACCTGAATCATCGCCGGGGGCGCGACAACTCCGGGATGTCCGACCGCGCGGGCCGCGCCTTCGTCTCGGTAGATCGGGTTGGTGTCGCCGATGGCTTCGACCCAGTTGTTGATCATCGGCTGGTTCACCGGATCGCGACCAGCGCGCGGCTTGGGACCGCCGGCAGCTTTGATTTCCGCGAGCGCCTCGAGGATGTCCGTCATCGCGGCACCCTCGGCACTTTGAGGCCGGACGCCGCGATCATCTCGCGCATCACTTCGTTCACGCCTCCACCGAAGGTGATCACCAGATTGCGCTTGGTCTGCGAGTCGAGCCATTCCAGCAGCTCCGCGGTCGCCGGCTCAGCGGGGTTGCCATACTTGCCGACGATTTCCTCGGCGAGGCGACCGATGTACTGAATACTCTCGGTGCCAAAGACTTTGGTCGACGCCGCATCGGCGACGTTGATGTCTTCACCGGCGGCGGCCACTTGCCAGTTGAGCAGCTCGTTGACCCGCCACATCGAATAGATCTCACCGAGCGCCCGCTTGACGTCCTGGTGGTCAATCGGGATGACCCCGTTACCACCCGGCTTGGACGCCCAGTCGTGCAGCCGGTCATAGATTCCCGCGGTTCGGCCGGCCGGGCCGAGCATCACCCGTTCGTTGTTGAGCTGGGTGGTGATCAGCCGCCAGCCGCCGTTCTCCTCGCCGACCAGCATGTCGGCGGGCACATGCACGTCGTTGTAATAGGTGGCGTTGGTGTGGTGCGCACCGTCGGACAAGATGATCGGCGTCCAGGAATAGCCGGGATCCTTGGTGTCGACGATCAGAATCGAAATACCTTTGTGCTTCACGGCTTCGGGATCGGTGCGGCAGGCGAGCCAGATGTAGTCGGCGTCGTGCGCGCCGGTCGTGAAGATCTTCTGACCGTTGATGATGTACTCGTCGCCATGACGCACGGCCGTGGTGCGCAACGACGCCAAGTCGGTGCCCGCCTCGGGCTCGGTGTAACCGATCGCGAAGTGCACCTCACCGGCCAGGATCGCCGGCAGGAATTTCTTCTTCTGCGCTTCGCTGCCGAACTGCTGCAGCACCGGGACCGACCGTCTGCAGCGTCACCGCCGGCAGAGGCACGTCGGCCCGGTGCGCCTCGTTGACGAAGATCGACTGTTCGATCGGACCGAAGCCCAAGCCGCCGAACTCTTTCGGCCACCCGACGCCGAGCTTGCCGTCCTGGCCCATCCGCTTGATCACCGCGCGGTAGGCCTCGTTGTGCCGGTCCTTTTCCATGGCCTTCATCTCGTCGGACGAGATCAGGCTCGAGAAGTATTGCCGCAGTTCGGCTTGCAGCTGGCGCTGCTCCGGAGTCAGTTCGATGAACATTGCGCTCCCACCAAATCGAGACGATGCGACGGCCCACCCAGAAGTCGGGTCAGGTCCTTGATCGTGGAGTAGTACCGGTGCATCGGGTAGGTGATATCCATCCCCATCCCGCCGTGCAGGTGGTGGCAGATCTGCATCACCGGCGGTGCTTGCGAGGTGATCCAGTAACCGAGCACGTCGAGATCGTTTGCGGCGTCGCGGCCCTCGGCCAGCCGCCAGATCACCGACGCCGAAGCCAAATCGATTGTCCGTGAGGCAATGTAGACCTCGGCGAGCTGCGCGGCGACGGTCTGGAAGGTCGACAACGGCTTGCCGAACTGCTCCCGATGAGCCACATAGTCGGCGGTCAGCCGCAACGCGCCCGCCACCAGGCCGGCGGCGTAGGAACCGATCGCCGCCAGCGCCAGCTGGTTTACCCGCTGCGCCGTAGCCCCGATCAGCACGTCATCCTCGCCGACCGCCACGTCGGAGAAGGTGACCACGTACTCGTCGGATCCGTTGGAGGTCGGCGTTTTCGAGATCTGCACACCATCGGCCTTGGGTGAGACCACGACGACAGCGCTGTCCGCTGTGACGAGCAGTCGCTCCGCATCCTCGGCGTACCCGACCCCGATTTTGGTTCCCGACAACCGGCTGTGCACGAAGGTCGTCGCAGGCCGGTCCGGCAGCGCGGCGCCGGGCTCGTTGAGCGCGGCGGTCAGTACCGAACCCTTGCCAAGGTCGGCAAGATATCGATCTTGCTGCTCGTCGGAAGCCAAGTCCAGCAACGGAATCGCGCCGAACCCGAGGGTGGCCAGCGCCGGGCTGATCAAGCCGTGCCGACCGATCTCGGTCAACGCCGTTGCGATCTCCGGCAGGCCGACACCGTCACCGCCGGCACGTTCGGGCACCGGCAGGGCCGTCACACCACCGGCGACCAGAGCATCCCAGGAGTTGTCCCGGTCGAGCACCGAGGTGACCACATCGGCGACAGCCTGTTGCGCGGGTTCCGGCGCGAAGTCCATCAGTTGGCCACCGGGCTCTTGCCGGTGTAGTCGACCTGCCAGTGCTTGATTCCGTTGAGCCAGCCCGACCGCAGCCGCTCGGGCTGCGAAATCGGTGTCAAATTCGGCATGTGGTCGGCGACGGCGTTGAAGATGAGGTTGATCGTCATCCGGGCCAGGTTGGCGCCGATGCAGTAGTGCGCACCAGTGCCGCCGAAGCCGACATGCGGGTTGGGGTCACGCAAGATATTGAAGGCGTGCGGGTTCTCGAACACCTCTTCGTCAAAGTTGGCCGACCGGTAGGACATCACCAGCCGCTGGCCCTTCTTGATCTGCACGCCGCCCAACTCGAGATCCTCGTTGGCGGTGCGCTGGAAGGCCGACACCGGCGTGGCCCAGCGGACGATCTCGTCAGCAGTGGTCGACGGGCGTTCCTTCTTGTACAGCTCCCACTGGTCGCGGTTGTCCGCAAACGCGATCATGCCGTGGGTGATCGAGTTACGGGTGGTCTCGTTGCCGGCCACCGCGAGCATCACCACGAAGAAACCGAACTCGTCGTCGGAGAGCTTCTCGCCGTCGATGTCGGCCTGGATCAACGTCGTGACGATGTCGTCGGTCGGGTTCTTGCCGCGCTCGTCGGCCATCGCCATCGCGTACATGATCAGTTCCATCGACGACTGAGCCGGGTCGACGTGGGCGTACTCGGGGTCGGTGCCGCCGGTCATCTCGTTGGACCAGCGGAACAGCTTGTCGCGATCGTCCTGCGGCACGCCGAGCAGGCCGGCGATGGCCTGCAGCGGAAGCTCGCACGACACCTGCTCGACGAAGTCGCCGCCGCCCGACGCCGCCGCGGTCTTGGCGATGTTGTCGGCGCGCTGGGCGAGCTCTGCCTCCAGGCGTCCGATGGCGCGGGGCGTGAAGCCGCGGGAGATGATCTTGCGCAGCCGGGTGTGGTGCGGCGCGTCCATGTTCAGCATGACGCTGCGCTGCAGCTCGACCTGCTCGCGCGTCATCTCGCGCGGCCACGTCGGGATCGCGCCGTTCTGCCAATTGGAGAAGACGTCGCTGCGGCGCGAGACCTCCTTGACGTCGGCATGCTTGGTGACGAGCCAGTAGCCGTCGTCCTCGAAGCCGCCACAGCCATCGGGCACATTGACCCAATGGATCGGTTCGGACCTGCGAAGCTCGGCGAGTTCGTCGACCGGAAGTCCGGCCAGGTTGATGTCCGGATCGAGGAAGTCGAAGTCGTCCGGAATGCTTGGGGCTGCCATATTGAATCTCCTGAACTACAACGTGTTCTAGTTCCAGTAAAACATGCTCTCACCGCAGACCAAAAGGTGCGCACGCATCGTCGCTTGTCAGGGTAATGGAACGTGTTCTAGCCTGGCCTCATGGGTAACCCGGTAATAGTTGAAGCCACCCGCAGTCCAATCGGCAAGCGTGCCGGATGGTTGTCCGGACTGCACGCCACCGAGCTCTTGGGCGCGACGCAGAGAGCGCTGGTGGAGAAGGCCGGCATCGATGCGGGCGACGTCGAGCAGGTCGTCGGTGGCTGCGTGACGCAGTATGGCGAGCAGTCCAACAACATCACCCGAGTCGGGTGGCTGGTCGCCGGGCTGCCCGAGCATGTCGGCGCCATGACGGTGGACTGTCAGTGCGGCAGCGGCCAGCAGGCCAACGGCCTGATCGCCGGCTTGATCGCGGCGGGTGCCATCGACGTGGGGATCGCGTGCGGCATCGAGGCGATGAGCCGCGTCGGCCTGGGCGCCAACGCCGGTCCGGACCGCGGCATCCTGCGGCCCGCGTCGTGGGACATCGACCTGCCCGACCAGTTCACCGCCGCTGAGCGCATCGCCAAGCGTCGCGGTATCACCCGCGAGGAGATCGACCAGTTCGGTTTCGACTCGCAGCGCAAAGCCAAGCAGGCCTGGGCCGAGGGCCGCTTCGACCGTGAGATCAGTGGCATCGAGGCACCCGTCCTCGACGAGAACAAGCAGCCCACCAGCGATCGGCACGTCGTCAGCAAGGACCAAGGTCTGCGCGACACCACGCTGGAAGGTCTCGCTTCGCTGAAGCCGGTGATCGACGGCGGGATCCACACGGCGGGCACGTCGTCGCAGATCTCCGACGGCGCGGCCGCCGTGTTGTGGATGGACGAAGACAAGGCCAAAGCGCTCGGGCTGAAGCCGCGGGCTCGCATCATCAGCCAGGCGCTGGTCGGCGCCGAGCCGTACTACCACCTGGACGGCCCGGTGCAGTCAACGGCGAAGGTCCTGGAAAAGGCCGGCATGAAGATGGGCGACATCGACATCACGGAGATCAACGAAGCCTTTGCCTCGGTGGTGTTGTCCTGGGCGCGGGTGCACAACCCCGACATGGACAAGGTCAACGTCAACGGCGGCGCCATCGCGTTGGGTCACCCGGTCGGCAGCACCGGCAGCCGGCTGATCACCACCGCACTGCACGAGCTGGAGCGCACCGACCAGACCACCGCGCTGATCACCATGTGCGCCGGTGGCGCGCTGTCGACCGGCACCATCATCGAGCGGATATAAGCGTCGGTGACCGACCAGGATCGCATCTCGGCGGCGCAGTCCTACATCGACGCGCTGGCCAGCCACCGGGGCGATGACGTCCCGTTCGCGCCGGATTGCGTTCGAATCGAGATGGGCATCAAGACCGGATTCTCCGGAAAACACTTGCGGCGCAGCCTGAATCGTGGGCCCGCAGTTCCGGCTCATTCAGGCCTGCACGCCACCTGAGTTCGACGTCGACGGCGACCGGGTGCGCGCCCGGTTCGACGTGATCACCAAGCCGACGCTGGCCGGGCGTCGGGTATGCGCACACGTCGACGAGACGTTCCTTATCGTGAACGGCAGCATCCGCCACATCAACGCTCAGATGCGCCCGTTCATCCAGACAACCTAGCGATAGGAGTCATGGCCGAGGCAATCCCGCCGCGCGGTACCTGGATTCCGCCGCTGCACCGACGTCTTCATCAAATGGATGTCCAGATTCAATACCCTCTCCTATCGCGGCGGCGGCGGCGAAGGCTGGGCAGCACTTCCTGCAGAAAATCCCGGTGGCCTTGCTGACCACGACGGGCCGCAAGTCCGGGCAGCCGCGGGTATCCCCGCTGTATTTCCTGCGCGACGGTGATCGGGTGATGCTGGTGCGTCGAAGGGCGGCGCCGAGAAGCAACCCGATGTGGTACCTGAACCTCAAGGCAAATCCGAAAGTGTCGGTCCAAATCAAGAAGGAAGTTCTGGAGCTGACGGCGCGTGACGCCACCGACGGCCGAACGCGCCCATTACTGGCCGCAGCTCGTCAAGATGTATCCGACATTCGATGACTATCAGTCTTGGACCGACCGGACCATCCCGTCGTCATCTGCGAGCCGTACGTCGGGCGTGACGCAACGCAAACTGGATTTCGCAATTCGCGTGTACTTGGCCGCCGGACTCAAATACTTTGCCCGGGCCCATATTTGGGTATACCGCCGCACCAACGGCCGGCTGGGCGCGAGATTGCTGTGGTTCCCCGCCGCGCTGCTGACCACCGTCGGACGCAAATCGGGTCAGCCTCGGACCACACCGACGCTTTACCTGCGCGACGGCGAGCGGGTGATCCTGCCGGCATCGTTCGGCGGTCGCGCCGAGCACCCGACGTGGTACCTGAACCTCAAAACCAATCCCGATCGTCGAGGTGCAGATCGGCAGCGACCGGCTACAGATGTCGGCCCGCGATGCCACCGAAAGCGAACGCGCCCGTTACTGGCCAAAGCTGATCGAGATGTATCCGCCGTATCGCGGATACCGGGAGGCGACCGATCGGAAGATCCCGCTGGTGGTGTGTGAACCGGCTTAAGCAAAGCTGTGTTTTGCGTTAAACATTCGGGTTGTCTGCGATAGATTGCCCTCACATGTCAGTGGCCGGGGGGCAGTCATGAGCAATTCACACCGCTATCGTTTCGCCGTCGTCAGCCTGCTGTCGGCGGGCTTGATGTCGATCGGATCGGCGTTGGCCTGGGCCGACGACGGGTCGATCGTGCTGGACTTCATCCGGCACGGGCAATCGATCGACAACCAGGCGGGGATCATCGACACCGTCCCCCCGGGTACGGGCCTCACTCCGGAAGGGGTGACACAGGCGATGACCGTGGGCGATCAACTCGCGCAAGGCGGTCCGTACGCCGGGCTCTTCTCGTCGGATGAGCTCAGAGCGATCGAAACCGCAGGATACATATCCAGTGCGCTGGACAACATGCCGGTGCAGGCACCGTTAGCCGGACTCGACGAGATCAATGCCGGCATTTACGAAGGCCAGCCGGTATTCAGCCTTGACGGTCTGCTCTACCTAACGACACCGATGGCGTGGGTGTTCGGAGCAGAGCTCGTGCCGATGCCGGGATCCCCCGACGTGAACGGTGTCGTATTCGACCAACGCTTTACCGACGCGGTTGACGCGATCTACGACCAAACGGCGAACGCTGGCAACAGCCCGACCGACATCGCGGTCTCCAGCGAAGGCGCGATCACCACCTGGTCTTTGATGAACGTCAATAACCCCGACTTTTCGCTTCTTCTCACGGAGTTGCTCGAGAAGGGCCAGTTCCTGTCGAATGCGGGCGAAGTCGTGGTTCAGGGCGATCCGACGGATGGCTGGACACTGGTCAGCTACGACGGCGTCGCGGTGCCGCCGGCCAGCCTCGGCACAGAGCTTTTCGTCGACTTCCGCAACCTGCTCGAAGCGCCGCAGTTCGCAGGGTACGACATCTACGAGGCTCTGCTCACCGGTAATTCAGCGACGATCGATACTGCGCTGCAAGCCGGCATCACCCAAGTCGACACCGCACTGAGCCAATTCCCGGTCGAGGTATTCGATCAGCTGGTCGCCGCCTTGGGGGGCTCGATCTAAGCGCCGTACACCGGAACGGGTGTCCGCGCCTTGGCCAGCAGGTCGGCGACCACAGGCCCGAGCTCGGCGGGGTCCCACCGCGCGCCCTTGTCGATCTGAGGTCCGTGCGCCCAGCCTTCGGCGACGCGGATCTTGCCGCCCTCGACCTCGAACACCTGGCCGGTGACGTCGCGAGATTCCTTGCTGCCCAACCAGACCACCAAGGGCGAAATGTTTTCCGGCGCCATCGCGTCGAAGTCGTCGTCCTGGGTGGACATCATGTCGGCGAACACCGTCTCGGTCATCCGGGTGCGGGCCGACGGCGCGATCGCGTTGACCGTGACGCCGTACCGGCCCATCTCTGCGGCACCGACCAGTGTCAGCGCCGCGATTCCCGCTTTGGCCGCGCTGTAGTTGCCCTGACCGACGCTGCCCTGCAGACCGGCACCCGAGCTGGTGTTGATGATCCGCGCGTCTATTTCTTCTGGGCTTTTTCCTTCCTTGCTGAGCCCGCGCCAGTATGAGGCGGCGTGCCGCATGGCGCCGAAGTGGCCCTTGAGGTGCACCGCGATGACGGCGTCGAACTCTTCTTCGCTGGTGTTGGCCATCATCCGGTCGCGCACGATGCCGGCGTTGTTCACCAGGACGTCCAAGCCACCGAAGGTGTCGACGGCCGTCTTGATCAGGGCTGCTGCCTGGTCCCAGTCCGCGATGTTGGAGCCGTTGGCGATGGCTTCGCCTCCCGCAGAAGTGATTTCGTCGACCACGCTCTGCGCGGCGCTGCCGCCGCCGGCCGGCGAGCCGTCAAGACCCACGCCGATGTCGTTGACCACGACGCGGGCGCCTTCGGCGGCGAAGGCCAATGCGTGCGCTCGCCCGATGCCGCCACCGGCTCCGGTGACGATGACGACGCGGCCGTCGACTAGTCCCATTTTTGGCCCATCCTGCTCATCTCCCTTACTTGATCGCGGTCGCGTTGGTGGTGGCCAGATAATGCGGCGGCTCGCCGCCGCCGTGCACCTCGAGCGAGGCGCCGCTGATGTAGGCGGCTGCATCGGAGGCCAAAAATGCTGCGGCCCAACCGACATCGGCAGGTGCGGCGAGCCGGCCGAGCGGCACGTTCTTCGAGATCGCGGCGATAGACTCGGCATCGCCGTAGAACAACTCCGACTGCTCGGTTTCGACCATCCCGACCACGCAGGCGTTCACCCGGACCTTCGGACCCCATTCCACCGCGAGCGTCTGGGTGAGGCTTTCCAGGCCGGCCTTGGCCGCGCCATAGGCGCCGGTGCCCGGTGATGGCCGGCGGCCGCTGAGACTGCAGATGTTGACGATCGATCCGCCACCAGGCTGGTTTTGCATCACCTCGTTGGCGTGCTGAGAAACCGACAGCGCACCAAGCAGATTGAGCTCGATGATCTTGCGGTTGAACTTCGCGCTGGACTCCGCCGTCAAGACGAAGGGCGAACCTCCGGCATTGTTCACCACGGTATCGAGGCGGCCATGCCGCTCCACGATCGCGTCGATCATCGCCTTGACCGCGTCGTCGTCGCGGATGTCGCAGGAGTGGAACTCATAGGGCAGGCCTTCGACCTGACGCCTGGCACAGGTGACGACGGTGGCACCCTGCCCGGCGAAGACGCTGCTGATGCCGGCGCCTACCCCTCGAACGCCGCCGGTCACCAGCACGACCCGGCCGGTCAAACCGAAGCTGAACGCGGAGCCTCCGTCGGCGTGAGTCACTGTGCTAGCGTACCAAGCAAGTGCTTGCTTAGGTAAATCGTCCCCAATCGTCCCCCCAAGGAAGTGGTCGAGGATCTCGATGACAATCACGTCGCGCACCGTCGAACCGGGGATAGTCGCAGTCACCGTCGACTTCCCGCCCGTCAACGCAATCCCATCGCAGGGATGGTTCCAACTCGCCGAGGTGCTGACCGCCGTCGGCAACGACGCCGATACCCACGCGGTGATCCTGCGGGCAGAGGGCCGCGGCTTCAACGCCGGGGTGGACATCAAGGAGATGCAGCGCACTGAGGGATTCACCGCGCTGATCGAGGCCAACCGCGGCTGCTTCGCCGCTTTCCGCGCCGTGTACGAATGTGCGGTGCCAGTGATCGCCGCTGTCAACGGATTCTGCGTCGGGGGCGGTATCGGGCTGGTGGGCAACGCCGACGTCATCGTGGCCTCCGATGACGCGACCTTCGGGTTGCCGGAGGTGGAGCGCGGCGCGCTGGGTGCGGCCACCCATCTGTCCCGGCTGGTGCCGCAGCACATGATGCGGCGGCTGTTCTTCACCGCGGCCACTGTTGACGCAGCAACCCTGCACCACTTCGGCTCGGTGCATGAAGTGGTACCGCGCGAGGAACTCGACGAGTCCGCACTGCGGGTCGCGCGCGACATCGCCGCCAAAGACACCCGGGTGATCCGCGCGGCCAAGGAGGCGCTGAACCTGATCGACGTCCAGCGGGTCAACTCCAGTTACCGGATGGAGCAGGGCTTCACCTTCGAGCTCAACCTCGCCGGAGTGGCCGACGAACACCGCGACGCATTCGCCGGAACGGCGAAGGGCAAAAAAGTATGAGCGACAAGCGAACCAGCCTCGAGGACGCCGTCTCGCAGGTTCGTAGCGGGATGACCATCGGTATCGGCGGTTGGGGGTCACGACGCAAACCGATGGCCTTCGTGCGCGCTCTGCTCCGCACCGATGTCACGGATCTGACCGTGGTGACCTACGGCGGCCCGGACTTGGGGCTGCTGTGCTCGGCGGGCAAGGTCAAGCGGGCCTACTACGGGTTCGTCTCGCTGGACTCACCGCCCTTCTACGACCCCTGGTTCGCCAAGGCCCGCAGCGCCGGCGCGCTCGAGGCCCGTGAAATGGACGAAGGAATGCTGCGGTGCGGGCTGCAGGCGGCGGCGCAACGGTTGCCGTTCCTGCCGATCCGCGCCGGGCTGGGCAGCTCGGTACTCGACTTCTGGGAGGGCGAGCTGAAAACCGTCACCAGCCCCTACCCGGCGCCCGGCGGCGGACACGAGACACTGCTCGCGATGCCGGCGCTGAACTTGGACGCCGCATTCGTGCATCTCAATCTCGGTGACGCCCGGGGCAATGCTGCCTACACCGGTATCGACCCCTACTTCGACGATCTGTTCCTGATGGCCGCTGACAAGCGCTACCTGTCGGTCGAGCGCGTCGTCTCGACCGAGGAACTTGTCAAGTCCGTACCGCCACAAGCATTGCTGGTGAACCGGATGATGGTCGACGGCGTCGTCGAGGCGCCCGGCGGCTCCCATTTCACCACCGCAGCACCGGATTACGGTCGAGACGAGAAGTTCCAGCGGCACTACGCCGAAGCTGCCGCGACCGACGAGGGTTGGCAGACGTTCGTCCAGACCTATTTGTCCGGCGGCGAAGCCGAATACCAAGCAGCCGTGCGCAAGTTCGCCGAGGAGGCGTCATCGTGACCGACACCGCGATCACCCGCGCTGAGGTCTGCGCGGTCGCCTGCGCCGACCTGTTCCGCGACGCGGGGGAAATCATGGTCAGCCCGATGACGAACATGGCGTCGGTCGGCGCGCGGCTGGCCAGGCTGACGTTCTCCCCCGACATTGTGCTGACCGACGGCGAAGCGCAGCTGCTGGCGGACACCCCGGCGCTGGGAGAAGACCGCGGCCCTAAAAACACAGAGGGCTGGATGCCGTTCGGAAGGGTATTCGAGACGCTGGCCTGGGGTCGACGGCATGTGGTGATGGGCGCCAATCAGGTTGATCGCCATGGTAATCAGAACATTTCGGCGTTCGGCCCGCTGCAAAAGCCCAAGCGCCAGATGTTCGGTGTCCGCGGCGCACCTGGCAATGCCATCAACCACGCGACGAGCTACTGGGTGGGCAACCACTCCAGCCGGGTGTTCTGCGAGACGGTCGATGTCGTCTGCGGTATCGGCTGGGACAACATCGACACCGACAATCCGGCGTTCCGGTTCGCCAACACCTATCGGGTGGTCACCAACCTCGGCGTGTTCGACTTCGGCGGGCCGGAGCGCACGATGCGAGCGTTGTCGCTGCACCCTGGCGTCGCGGCAGACGAGGTCCGCGAAAACACCTCATTCGATGTACACGGCCTCGACGACGCCGACGAGTCCCGACTGCCGACCGACGAAGAGTTACGGCTGATCCGCGAGGTCATCGACCCGAAGGCCTTGCGGGACCGGGAGATACGTTGACCAAGCTTCGGACACCGCTGACCGAGCTGCTCGGTATCGAGCACCCGGTAGTGCAGACCGGAATGGGATGGGTAGCCGGCGCCCGCCTGGTGGCGGCGACCTCCAACGCGGGCGGACTGGGCATCCTCGCGTCGGCCACCATGACGCTCGATGAATTAGCCGTCGCGATCGGCAAGGTCAAGGCGGCCACCGACAAACCGTTCGGGGTCAACATTCGCGCCGACGCCGGCGACGCGGGCGACCGGGTGGACCTGATGATCCGCGAAGGCGTCAAGGTCGCATCGTTCGCGTTGGCGCCCAAGCAGGAATTGATCGGCAAGCTCAAAGACGCAGGCTCGGTGGTGATCCCGTCGGTCGGCCTGGCCAAGCACGCCCGCAAAGTGGCCTCCTGGGGAGCCGATGCGGTAATCGTCCAAGGCGGCGAAGGCGGCGGGCACACCGGACCGATCGCCACGACGCTGCTGCTGCCCTCGGTGCTCGACGCGGTGAGCATTCCGGTGATCGCCGCCGGCGGGTTCTTCGACGGTCGCGGCCTTGCGGCAGCGCTGTCGTATGGCGCAGCGGGTGTGGCCATGGGCACCCGGTTCCTGCTCACCTCGGATTCCACCGTGCCCGAAGCGGTGAAGCAGCGTTATCTGCAGTCGCCGCTCGACGGCACCGTCGTCACCACCCGTGTCGACGGCATGCCGCACCGGGTACTGCGCACCGGCTTGGTCGAGAAGCTGGAAAGCGGCTCGCGCGCAAGGGGTTTCGCCGCAGCAGTCCGTAATGCCGGCAAGTTCAAGAAGATGTCGCAGATGACCTGGGCGTCCATGATCCGCGACGGCCTCGCGATGCGGCACGGCAAGCAGCTCACCTGGTCTCAGGTGGTGATGGCGGCGAACACCCCGATGCTGCTCAAGGCCGGCCTGGTCGAGGGCAACACCGAGGCCGGGGTCTTGGCGTCCGGCCAGGTGGCCGGCATCGTCGAGGACCTGCCGTCATGCGCGGAGCTGATCGACGCGATCGTCGCCGACGCCGTCAAGCACCTGCAGGCCGCGGCCGCCTTTGTGCAGTGATCTCAGGACTCCACGACCAACAACGTGTGACCGGTCGGGTCGCGAAACCAGAACATAGGTGGAACCGGCTCGCCCATCCGCGATACCTCCGCGTCGACGTCGACGCCGAGTTTCTTCAGCTCCGCGTGGGTGGCATCAATGTCGTTGGTGGTCAACGTGATACCAGTGTTGGTCGGCTGCACCGGTCCGCTGTCCGGCGGAGGCGGAGCAAGCGCGATCCCGGTCGTTCCCTCTGGCGGGTAAACCTCGATCCAGCGGTAGCCGCCGCCGAACGGCTCGTCTGTTCGCTTCTCGAACCCGAGCGACTCGTAGAACGCGACCGCCTTATCCTGCTCGGATGTCGGTACGCATACCAGGCTGATCGTCGCCAGGCCGGTCGTCATGGTCGTCATCGTGCTCCTTCTGGTTGGTGTTCCTCGGTTCCGTAGGCTCGCGCAATGTCCTGCGAGCCGCCCCACCGGCTGTAGGTCGGTGACTGCGGCCAGCCATCCGGGGAGTCTTGCCACTCTTCCTGGCGGCCGTAGGGCAGCACATCGATCAATGCGAACGAATAGCTCAGCTGTTCGGTGCCGCGGCCATTGGTGTGCCAGGTTCGGTAGACGTTATCCCCGTCGCGCAGAAAGACATTGACTCCGAACCCGCCATTCGGCGGTGCGTCGACATCCGCGCCGAAGGAGCTGTTCGCCGTCGAGTACCAGGTCATCTGATTGCCCACCAGCCGCTTGTACGCCAGCGCCTCGTCGATCGGGCCCTGCGTCACGATGACAAATCGGGCGTCGTAGTTGTCCAGAAACTCCAGCCGGGTGTACTGCGACGTCAGGCCGGTGCAACCCGGGCACTGCCACTTCTCCCCCGGAAACCACATGTGGTTGTAGACAATCAGCTGCGACTTGCCGTCGAAGACGTCAACCAACCGCACCGGCCCGTTCTCGCCTTCCAAGATGTAGTCCGGCATCGCGACCATCGGTAGCCTGCGTCGCTGCGCGGCAATCGCATCGAGTTCACGGGTGGCCGCCTTCTCCCGGACACGCAACGCTTCCAGCTCGTGTCGCCATGCCTGCTCATCCACGACGGGCGGCAATCCTGCAGTCGTCACGACAGCTCCCTCCGATCATGTTCACGCCGTCAACATGGTAATGTTGACACCGTACACTTCCGAAACTCGAAGGGTCAAGAGTTGGCCACCTTGAAGACCGGCTACCACCACGGTGATCTGCCCACCGCGTTGGTCGACGCCGGCCTGCATCTCACCCGGACCGGTGGTCCGGATGCGTTGACGATCCGGGAAGCGACTCGGCAAGTTGGGGTTTCGCCCAATGCCGCCTACCGGCACTTCGTCGACCGCGAAGCACTGCTGGGCGCGGTGGCGTCGGCGATCCAGCATCGGATGGCGGCGCGGATGCAGAGTTCGGCCGCTCGTAAGGCGGGTGATCGGCTGCGCGCGGTCGGCCTTGGCTACATCAAGTTCGCGCTCGACGAGCCCGGGTGGTTCACGGTGGCGTTCTTCGGCGCAGATCCCGTCGACCTCAGCGACAAAGTCGCCAGCGCGCCACCATATCTGGCGTTGGTCGACGCGCTCGACGCAATGGTGAGCAGCGGAGCACTTTCGTCCGACCGACGTGCCGGCGCCGAGTGGCCGTGCTGGTCAGCGGCCCACGGCTTCGCCGAGCTTGCGTTGCGGGGACCACTGCGTCATGCCAGTCGCCGTGAGATCGACGCCTTAGCGGTACGCACGATCGACGACATCGTCGCCGGCGTGGTCGGTTGAGCCGGCGTGGTGCGTTGAGCCCGCGTGGTGTGTTGAACCGCCGAGCGTGCAACTGTTGCGAGAAATCGGCGCAAAACTCGCAACCAGTACACGCTCGGCGCCAGGAAGTTACAGCCGCTCGATGATGGTGACGTTGGCGGTGCCGCCGCCTTCGCACATCGTCTGCAGGCCATAACGGCCGCCGGTGCGCTCCAGCTCGTTGAGCATCGTGGTGAAAAGCTTTGCCCCGGTTGCGCCCAGCGGGTGGCCGAGTGCGATCGCCCCGCCGTTGGGGTTGACCTTCTCCGGGTCAGCCTTGATCTCCTTGAGCCAGGCCAGCACGACCGGCGCGAACGCCTCGTTGATCTCGACCACGTCGATGTCGTCGATGGACAGGCCGGTCTTCTCCAGCGCGTAACGGGTGGCCGGGATCGGTCCGGTGAGCATGAAGACCGGGTCGGCGGCGCGGGCACTGATGTGGTGGATGCGCGCCCGCGGCGTGAGCTTGTGCTCCTTCACTGCGCTTTCTGAGGCCAGCAGCACCGCGCTGGCGCCGTCGGAGATCTGGCTGGCCATCGCGGCGGTCAGGCGGCCTCCCTCGACAAGCGTCTTGAGGCCCGCCATCTTCTCCAGCGATGACTCACGCGGCCCCTCGTCGACGCGGAACGCACCGTGCTCGGTCTCCACGGCGATGATCTCGTTGTCGAAGTGGCCGGAGCGGATCGCGCTGAAGGCGCGTTCGTGGCTGGTCAGCGCGTACTGCTCCATCTCCTCGCGGGATAGGTTCCACTTCTCGGCAATCATCTCCGAGCCGCGGAACTGTGAGATCTCCTGATCGCCGTAGCGGTGCAGCCACTGCTTGGATTCGTTGGTCGGCGAGGTGAACCCGAACTGCTCGCCGACGGTCATCGCCGACGAGATCGGGATCTGGCTCATGTTCTGCACGCCGCCGGCCACGATCACGTCGGCAGTACCCGCCATGATCGCTTGCGCGCCAAAGGAAATGGCTTGCTGGCTGGAACCGCACTGCCGGTCGACGGTGACGCCGGGGACCTCTTCGGGATAGCCGGCGGCCAGCCAGGAGAGCCGGGCGATGTTGCCGGCCTGCGCGCCGATCGCGTCGACGCAGCCGGCGATGACGTCCTCGACGGCGGCGGGGTCGATGTCGACTCGGTCGAGCAGTCCGCGCCAACCGAGCGCACCCAGGTCGACGGGATGCACGCCGGCCAGCGATCCATTGCGCTTGCCGACAGCGGTGCGTACGGCATCGATGACGTATGCCTGGTTGTTCGAAGACATGTCTAACTTCCTTCTTTGGTAATTCCACCTAGGACGATAGCGAGATATTGCTGCCCCACCTGTTGCGCGGTGAGCGGTCCGCCGGGCTGATACCAGCGCACGGACACCCAGGTGGTGTCTCGGATGAATCGGTAAACCAGGTCGACGTCGAGATCGGGACGCAGATACCCCTCCTCGATACCCTGATGCAGCACGTCGACCCACATCTTGCGTTGCTGCTTGTTCAGGTCCTCGAGATAGGAGAACCGAGGCTGCGGCAGCAGTCGCTTGGCCTCATCCTGGTAGATGACGACCTGGGCATGCCGATGCTCGATGGCATCGAACGACGCCATGAACAGCCCCTTGAGGCGTTCCAGCGAATTCGGCTGCGTGTCAACGATTTCCTGATACCGGGCGAACAGCCAGTCCATGAAGTTGCGCAGGACCTCGTCGACCATCTCTTCTTTGGACGAGAAGTGGTGATACAAGCTGCCGGACAGGATGCCCGCGCTGTCGGCGATGTCGCGCACGGTGGTTGCCCGCAACCCGCGCTCGGCGAACATCGTCGCGGCGAGATCCAGCAACTCGTCGCGTCGGCTGTTCGGCGGGCTCTGCCCGGTCATGGGTGCTGGCTCGACACCGAAATCACTTCTCCGGTCAGGTAACTGGAGTAGTCGCTGGCCAAAAACGCGATGGTCGACGCTACTTCCCATGGTTCGGCGGCCCGGCCGAACGCCTCGCCGGCCGAGAGCTGATCAAGCAGTTCGGTCGAACTGGTTTTATCCAGGAACTTGTGCCGGGCGATACTCGGCGACACGGCGTTGATCCGCACCCCGTATTCCACGGCTTCGATTGCACTGCAACGGGTCAGAGCCATCACACCGGCCTTGGCAGCCG
Source organism: uncultured Actinomycetota bacterium (assembly GCA_963762535.1). Taxonomy (GTDB): domain Bacteria; phylum Actinomycetota; class Actinomycetes; order Mycobacteriales; family Mycobacteriaceae; genus Mycobacterium. The sequence goes on along the minus strand of CAVXKX010000007.1, from coordinate 292,298 downwards.
CGTAGTGGGACTGCGAGTGCTGAGCGCGCCAGCCGAGCACGCTGGCGTTGTTGACGATGACGCCGCCGTGGTCCGCGTCGCGGAAGTACCGCAGCGCCGCCCGGGTGGTGCGCAGCACCGAGGTCAGGGTGACGTTGAGAACGCGGTCCCACTCGTCGTCGGTCATGTCGACAACCGGCGTCTGGCCGCCCAGCCCGGCGTTGTTCACCAGTACGTCGAGCCGGCCGAACCGCGCGGTGGTGGAGGCGACCAACGCGTCGACCTGTGCGGTGGACGTGACGTCGCAGACCACGCTCTCGACCCGGCCCAGTCCCAGCGCGGTCAACTCGTCGCGCGTCTCGCCCAGCCGTCGTTCGTGGTGGTCGGAGACGACGACGTCGGCACCCTCGGCCAGCGCTCGCCGGGCGGTTGCCGAGCCGATGCCGGTGCCTGCCGCGGCCGTGACGACCACGACCTTGCCCTGCAACAGCCCATGTCCGGCAACTTCTTTCGGCGCAACGGCTAGCGTCATCGAGCCTCCCTGGGTAGGCCGAGCACACGCTCGGCGATGATGTTGCGCTGAATCTCGTTGGAGCCGCCGTAGATGGTGTCGGCGCGGGCGAACAGGTAGAGCCGCTGCCACTCGTCGAAGTCACCGCCGGGCAGTGCCAGGCCGGCCTTGCCCCGGACATCCATCGCGATCTCGCCCAGTTCGCGATGCCAGTTGGCCCACAACAATTTCGAGACGTTATCTTGCCCCGGCTGTTCGACGTCCATCGTTGCCAGCGCGTAGGACCGCATCGCCCGCAGTCCGGCCCAGGAGCGGGTCAGCCGTTCGCGGATCAGCGGATCCTCAGCAGCGCCAGTCTGTTTGGCCAGCTCCACGATGGCGCTCAGCTCGCGGGCGTAGACGATCTGCTGACCGAGCGTCGACACACCGCGCTCGAAGGTCAGTGTTCCCATCGCCACCCGCCAGCCATCCCCGGGCTGGCCCACCACCAGGTCGGCGTCGGTGCGGGCGTCGTCGAAGAACACCTCGTTGAACTCGGAGTCACCGGTCAGCTGGACGATCGGACGGACGTCCACCCCCGGCTGATCGAGGGGCACCAGCAGGTATGACAACCCGGCGTGACGCTTGGAGCCCTTCTCGGTTCGGGCCACCACGAAGCACCACTGCGCCCAGTGCGCCAGCGACGTCCACACTTTCTGGCCGTTGATCACCCACGCGTCGCCGTCCAGCACCGCAGTGGTGGCGACGTTGGCGAGGTCGCTGCCGGCGCCGGGCTCGGAGTAGCCCTGCGACCACAACTCGGTGACGTCGAGAATCCGGGGCAGAAAGCGCTGCTGCTGCTCGGGCGTGCCGAAGGCGATCAACGTCGGCCCCAGCAGCTCCTCGCCGAAGTGATTGACCTTGGCCGGCGCATTGGCGATCGCGTATTCCTCGTAGAACGCCACTCGATGCGCGACCGACAGACCGCGGCCGCCGTGTTCGACCGGCCACCCCAAACAGGTCAGACCGGCTTTGGCGAGATGCTGGTTCCAGGCGCGACGCTCTTCGAACGCCTCGTGCTCGCGACCGGGACCGCCGAGCCCCCTGAGGGCGGCGAATTCGCCGACCAGGTTTTCGGCCAGCCAGTCGCGGACCTCGGCCCTGAACTCCTCGACGCCTTGCACCCCTGTAGGCTAACCTACCAAGCACTTGCTTTGTTAGCCCGGCGGCGATGTCCGCCCGCCAGCGGCGATGGCAATTAAAAGAGCCAAGGAGTTCGATGTCGAACCATCCGCAGACCATTCCTGCGGCGTTGGACCACATCGCGCGCGAACTCCCCGGCCACAACGCCCTGGTCACCCCGGATCGAACGCTGACGTTCGCCGAGTTGCGGGACGAGGTGCGCCGCGCCGCGGCAGCGATGATCGGCCTCGGAGTGAGCCCCGGCGACCGGGTGGCGATCTGGTCGCCGAACAGCTGGCACTGGGTGGTCGCCTGCCTGGCCACGCACTACGCCGGTGCGACCGTGGTGCCGCTGAACACCCGCTACACCGCCGCTGAAGCCTCCGACATCCTGGCCCGCACCGGCGCACCGCTGCTGGTGGCGATGGGCCAGTTCCTCGGCGCCGACAGAATCGGCGACCTTGATCGCTCGGCCCTGCCGGACCTGCGGCACGTCGTCCGGGTGCCGATCGACGTCGACGACGGGACGTGGGATGAGTTCATCAGCCACGGATCCGATGTGGCGGCGGCCGATGCCAGCGCCGCGGCGGTGCATCCCGACGACGTCAGCGACGTCCTATTCACCTCCGGCACCACCGGGCGCAGCAAAGGCGTGCTGTGTGCCCACCGGCAGTCGCTGGCCGGCTCGGCGGCGTGGGCGGCCTGCGGCAAAATCACCAGCGACGACCGTTACCTCTGCATCAACCCGTTCTTCCACAACTTCGGCTACAAGGCCGGGATCCTGGCCTGCCTGCAGACCGGCGCCACGTTGATCCCGCAATTGACCTTCGACGCCGAGCAGGCGCTGCGCGCGGTCGCCGAACATCGGATCACTGTGCTACCCGGACCGCCGACCATCTACCAAACGCTGCTCGACCATCCCGCGCGCAGCCGCTACGACCTCAGCTCGTTGCGCTTCGCGGTCACCGGCGCAGCGACAGTGCCGGTGGTACTGATCGAGCGGATGCAGACCGAACTGGACTTCGACATCGTGCTCACCGCCTACGGCCTGACCGAGTCCAACGGGATGGGCACCATGTGCCGCGCCGACGACGACGCGGTCACCGTTGCCACCACCTGTGGGCGACCGATCGCCGACTTCGAGCTGCGCATCGACGACGGAACCGGCGAGGTGCTCCTTCGTGGGCCCAACGTGATGCTCGGCTACCTGGATGACCCGGAGGCCACCGCGGCGACGATCGACGCCGACGGTTGGCTGCACACCGGTGACATCGGAAAGCTCGATGCGGCAGGCAATCTCCAGATCACCGACCGGCTCAAGGACATGTATATCTGCGGCGGATTCAACGTCTACCCCGCCGAGATCGAGCAGGTGCTGGCCCGGCTCGACGGTGTGGTGGACTGCGCGGTGATCGGTGTGCCCGACGAGCGACTGGGCGAGGTCGGCCGGGCTTTTGTGGTGACGCGGGCCGATTCGGGGCTCGACGAGAAATCGGTGATCGCCTACACCCGCGAGTTTCTGGCGAACTTCAAGGCACCCCGTTCGGTGAGGTTTGTCGACGCGCTGCCCCGCAACGCGGGCGGCAAGGTGGTCAAACCGCTACTGCGAGAGTTGGCGTGAATGGATCTGCAATTCGACGACGAGACGCGGGCGTTTCAGCGGGAGGTGCGCGAGTTCCTGTCGTCACACCGCGACGAGTTCCCGACGCGTTCCTACGACACGGCGGAGGGTTTCGAGCAGCACCGCCGTTGGGACAGGGTGCTTTTCGATGCCGGACTGTCGGTGATCACCTGGCCGCAGAAGTACGGCGGCCGCGACGCGAGCCTGTTGCAGTGGGTGGTCTATGAGGAGGAATACTTCCGCGCCGGCGCACCCGGGCGGGCCAGCGCCAACGGCACATCGATGCTGGCGCCGACATTGTTCGCCCATGGCACCGACGAGCAACTGGACCGGATTCTGCCCAAGATGGCCAGCGGCGAGGAGATCTGGGCGCAGGCCTGGTCGGAACCCGAGTCCGGCAGCGACCTCGCCTCGTTGCGATCAACGGCAACCCGCACCGAGGGTGGCTGGTTGTTGAACGGCCAGAAGATCTGGAGCTCACGAGCCCCGTTCGGGGACCGGGCATTTGGATTGTTCCGTTCCGACCCCGCGGCCCAGCGGCACGGCGGCCTGACATATTTCATGTTCGACTTGCATGCCGATGGCATCACGGTACGTCCGATCGCCCAACTGGGCGGCGACACCGGGTTCGGTGAGATTTTCCTCGACGACGTGTTCGTGCCGGACACCGATGTGATCGGCACGGTGAACGACGGCTGGCGCGCGGCGATGAGCACCTCCAGCAACGAGCGCGGCATGTCGCTGCGCAGCCCGGCCCGATTCCTGGCTTCGGCCGAACGTCTTGCCGAAATATGGAAAGCGAAGGGCGACAGCGAATTCGGAGACCAGGTCGCCGACGCCTGGATCAAGGCGCAGGCCTACCGGTTGCACACCTTCGGCACGGTGACCCGGCTGGCGAACGGCGGTGAATTGGGAGCCGAATCGTCGGTGACCAAAGTGTTCTGGTCAGACCTGGACGTTGCGGTACACCAGACGGCCCTGGAGATCCGCGGGGCCGACGGCGAGCTGGCCGACGCCTGGACCGACGGGCTGCTGTTCGCCCTCGGTGGTCCGATCTACGCCGGTACCAACGAGATTCAGCGCAACATCATCGCCGAACGGCTGCTGGGACTACCCAGGGAGAAGTCCAAATGAGATTTGATCTCGACGAACAGCAGCGCGACTTCGCCGCCAGCATCGACGCGGCGCTGGCGGCTGCGGATCTGCCGGGCGCGGTGCGGGCCTGGGCCGGCGGCGACACCGGACCGGGTCGCAAGGTCTGGGCGCGGCTGGCCGACCTGGGAGTCACCGCGCTGGCCGTGCCTGAACGATTTGACGGTATCGGGGCGCACCCGGTCGACCTGGTCGTCGCGCTGGAGCGGCTGGGCCGCTGGGGTGTTCCCGGCCCGGTGGCCGAATCCATTGCGGTAGCCCCTGTTCTGCTTGCCGAGGACGAGCGGTGCGCCGCGCTGGCATCAGGCGAACTGATCGCCACCGTCGCCCTAACGCCGCATGTTCCGCGTGCCGTCGACGCCGACACCGCGGGTCTGACGTTGCTGGCCGATCTGGACGGAACGGTGAGCGAAGCACGTCCCGGCGGGCAGCGCGAGTCGGTGGATCCCAGCCGAAAGCTGTTCGACGTCACCGCCACTGACTCGACCTGGCAGGCCGATGTCGGGCGCGCCTACGAGTTCGGAGCGCTGGCCACTGCTGCTCAACTCATCGGAGCGGGCCAGGCTCTGCTGGACGCTGCGGTCGAGTACGCCAAGCAGCGCACGCAGTTCGGCCGGGCAATCGGCTCGTATCAGGCGATCAAACACAAGCTGGCCGACGTGCACATTGCGATCGAGTTGGCCCGGCCGCTGGTGTACGGCGCCGCGCTGTCGCTGGCCGATTCATCGCCGGACACGGCGCGAGATGTGAGCGCGGCCAAAGCTTTCGCTTCGGACGCTGCGTTGTTGGCGGCGCGCTCTGCTTTGCAGACACACGGCGCGATCGGCTTCACCGCCGAGCATGACATGTCGTTGTGGCTGCTGCGGGTGCAGGCGTTGCGACCGGCCTGGGGGGATCCCGCCGTGCACCGCCGACGGGTCTTGGAGGCGCTGTCATGAGCGGCGATCTGAGGAACGGCAACTGCTGCGCGACACCGTCGCGGCGCTGGTGGCCAAGCACGCCGCTCCTGCCGCGGTGCGCGAGGCAATGGAATCAGAACGGGGCTATGACGAGTCGCTGTGGCGGCTGCTGTGCGAGCAGGTCGGTGCGGCCGCACTCGTAGTGCCGGAGGAATTGGGCGGTGCCGGAGGCACTCTCGGCGATGCGGCCGCTGTGCTCGAAGAACTCGGCAAGTCTCTGGTGCCCAGCCCGTTACTCGGCACCACGCTGGCCGAGTTGGCGCTGCTGGCCGCCGACCAGCCGGATGCCGAGACGCTGGGCTCGCTGGCCGAGGGCGCCGCGATCGGCGCCGTGGTGTTCGACCGCGACTACGTGATCAACGGCGACATCGCCGATATCGTGATCGCCGTCGACGACGGCACACTCGAGCGGTGGACCGAATTCAGCGTTGAGCCCGTCACCCCGATGGACCCGACTCGGCGGCTGGCCCGGCTGACACCGCAGAACACGGCGTCGCTCGGCACTGATCCGGGTCTGGCCGACGCGGCGGCGATCTTGCTCGCCGCCGAACAGATCGGCGCGGCCACCCGTTGCCTGGAGCTGACGGTCGACTACACCAAAGAACGCCAGCAATTCGGGCGGCCGATCGGCAGCTTTCAGGCACTCAAGCACCGGATGGCCGACTTGTACGTCGCGGTGCAGGCGGCTCGCGCCGTGGTGAACGATGCCGCCGATGCGCCGTCGGCGACCGCGGCGGCCCTGGCGCGCGTCGCGGCCAGCGAGGCGTTCAGCACGGTGGCCGCCGAGGGCATTCAGCTGCACGGCGGTATCGCGATCACCTGGGAACACGATATGCAGCTGTACTTCAAACGCGCACATGGCAGTTCACAATTGCTGGGTCCGCCTCGCGATCACTTGCGCCGCCTGGAATCCGAAGTGTTCTAGCCGTCCGGCGACGATGCAGAGGGCGTGAGAGGAGGAACCCTGATTGCGGGGAGAACCGGGCTGTTCTAGCCTTGAGCGTCATGACCGATGGGGTCGCGCTACGCGCCGGGGTTCCGCCGTTCTACGTGATGGACGTCTGGTTGGCGGCCGCCGAACGTCAGCGCAGCCATGGCGATCTGGTGAATCTGTCGGCGGGCCAACCGAGCGCCGGCGCTCCCGAGCCGGTGCGCGCCGCCGCCGTTGCCGCGCTGAATCGCAACCAGCTCGGCTACACCGTGGCGCTGGGCATCCCGGAGCTACGGGCCGGTATCGCGGCGTCCTACCTCGACCGGTACGGCGTGCAGGTCGACCTCGACGACGTGGTGGTCACGACCGGGTCGTCGGGCGGTTTTCTGCTGGCGTTCCTGTCCTGCTTCGACGTCGGCGACCGGGTCGCGGTCAGCAGCCCCGGCTATCCCTGCTACCGCAATATCCTGACGGCACTGGGATGCGATGTCGTGGTAGTCGAATGCGGCCCCGAGACCCGTTTTCAACCCACCGCGCAGATGCTGGCCGAACTCGATCCGCCGGTGCAGGGCGTCGTGGTCGCCAGCCCGGCCAACCCGACCGGCACCGTCATCCCGCCCGCGGAACTCGCGGCGATCGCGTCCTGGTGCGACGAATCAGGAGTGCGACTGATCAGCGACGAGGTCTACCACGGACTGGTCTACGAGGGCGCGCCGCAGACCAGTTGCGCGTGGAGTACGTCGCGAAATGCGTTCGTGGTCAACAGCTTCTCGAAATACTTCGCGATGACGGGATGGCGGCTGGGTTGGCTGCTGGTGCCGGCCGAGCTTCGCCGCGCGGTGGATCGCCTGACCGGAAATTTCACCATCTGCCCACCCGTGTTGTCCCAACGCGCCGCGGTCGAGGCGTTCACGCCGCAGTCGGTGCAGGAAGCCGAAGGCCATCTGCGTCAGTACGCCGCCAATCGCGCCACCCTGCTCGATGGTCTGCGGCACATCGGCATCGACCGGCTGGCGCCCACCGACGGTGCGTTCTACGTCTACGCAGACGTCTCCGATTTCACCGACGACTCGATGGTGTTCTGTTCAAAATTGCTGGCGGACACCGGTGTCGCGATCGCACCAGGTATCGATTTCGATCCTGAGCGAGGCGGTTCCTACGTCCGGTTCTCGTTCGCGGGGCCGCCGGTCGATATCGAGGAAGCGTTGCGGCGATTGGGCGCCTGGCTGCCGCATCTCGGCTAGGGCGCCACCTCGTCGATACGGGCTTCGAGGGCCTTGCGGTCGGCGGTGTCGTCGACGTTGCGACGACCGTGTTACGCCACGCGGGCCTCGACCAGGCTCAACGGCGACGCGGTCGCCACGACCCGAGTCGTGTGGAATCCCGCTTGGCGCAGCAGGTTCCGGTATTCGACGGCGGTGCGCTCGCGGGCAGCCAAATTCAGCAGCATTTCGAGGTCGGCCCATTTTCCCGGGAAGTCCCGGTCGTGGTCGGGGATCACCAATTCCACCAGCAGGACCGTGGCTCGTGGCCCGGCCGCGGCGCGCACGTTGCGCAGGATCTGGACCGCCTTCTCGTCGGGCCAGTCGTGGAGAATGTTCTTCAGTATGTAGGCGTCTCCGCCGGTGGGAACGCTGTCGAAGAATGACCCTTCCCGGATGCATACCCGGTCGGCTAGATCGGTCCGGCACAGGGCATTTGGCTTCGGCGAGACAACGGCGGGTAAGTCGTAAAGCACGCCGTGTGCGCCGGGCGTTGCCGCCAGGATGGCGGTCAGTAGTGAGCCATGCCCACCGCCGACGTCGACGATCGTGGGATAACCGCTGAAGTCGTAGCCGGCCGCCACAGCAACATCGGTCAGCGCGGAAATACTGGCCATGGTGCGGTTGAAGAGTTCAGCGTGCCCGGGATCGTCGGCGAAATATTCGAAGCTCTCCTTGCCGTGCAATACCGGGACGACGGACTTCCCGCTCCTGATCGAGTCCACCAGCAGCGTCCACCGCTCGCGCTGCTCACGCGATCCGTAGAACTGCGCCGCCCACCTCATCGACGCCTCCTCATCCGAACACAGCGTCCGGGCAAGGGAATTCAACTCGTAGCGGCCATCGCGGCGATGACGAAACACACCCCGCCCGATCAGGGCGCGTAGTAGTCGGCGCAGTGCATCCGGATCGGCGTCCACGCCGGCCGCCAACTCCTCGATGGTCAACGGGCCATCCAGTAGCGCATCGGCAAGGCCCAATTCGGCGGCGACGGTGACCGCCTGTGACGCCCAGGTCGCGATGATCATCTCCATCATCGCCGCGGGCGGCGGCGTCAACCGCTGATGGAGTCGATACAGACTGATGACGCAGCCACTCGACGACGCGGGCGGCAGCGGCCGGCGGCACTGCGGCCGTCCTCGACATCACCTCACCTCGGCAAGAGTCGCACCGGCGATCTCCGCGGAGATGTCACGGTGACTGGCCCACCCGAGGAACCTGGTCAACGCCCACGTCATGACGCGGTCGGAGATGAGCGCCGCCGGCCTCAACACGGCTTCACTGCGCGACACCTGGTGCGTGGTCACCCAGGACACCGCCTTCACCTTGCGTCGCCGGGTGTTCTCGTACCAGCGCAGCGCACCGCAGATGTCAGCGCCGCCGTTCAACGGACCCGAGAGCGCCTTGCGCAACACCATCGTGTCCAGCAGCGCCTGATTGGTTCCCTGCGCCAGCGTCGGTGGCATGGTGTGCGCGGCGTCGCCGAGCAACGTGACCGGGCCCGCGCCGGGGCCGGGAATCGGGTGCCGGAAATGCGGAAACGGCGACGGAGCCAGATCGTCGTCGGTCAGGGTGGCGAGAACTTCGTCGACAAGATCCGACCAGCCGGAGAAATGCGACCGAATCATCTCGATCGGCTGTGGTGGCCTGACAAACTCCGCGGACCAGGGCAAGTCGAACCACCACTGCAGCTGCGTGCCGCCGGCCGGCCAGATGCCGAGGTTCCCGTGCTCGCCGATCATCATCGTGGCGACGCGCGGATCGGCGATGCCGGCAAGGGTGACGAGGCCTTGCCAGCTGCACCATCCCGTCGGCTTCGCCGGCCGCGCCCCGACCGCCTCACGGACAACCGAGTGCAGGCCGTCCGCGCCGATCAGCAGATCTGCGTCGGCTGAGCTGCCGTCCTCGAAGTTCACCCGCACGCCATTGCGGCGGTGGGTCACATCGCTCACACGGGCCCGGGATTGGATGCGATCGGGCGGAAAATCGGTCAGCAGTCGTTCCAGCAGGACCCGACGCGGCACCATCCGAATGGGTGCGCCGAGCCTGCTCACCATGGTCTCCAGGTCCATGGTGGCAAGCGGGCGACCGGTGGATGTCAGGACCCGCACGGCGGACAGCAGCTGTCCGGCGCCGGTCATGTCGACACCGAGCTGGTCGAGAACCGTCGCGCCGTTGGACCAGATCGTCACGGCGCCACCGCCGGCCGTAATGTTCGGCCGCTGATCGAACACGGTGACGTCGTGGCCGTCGCGCAGAAGTCCGCGGGCGACGGCAATGCCGCTCACGCCCGCGCCGACGACCAGGATTCGCAGTTTCACATTGTTGTCCCGCCTAGTCCTCGGCGTGCCGTTCGTAGTCCCAGCGCTCGAGCCGGGCCTGCAGCCTCACCAGGCCGAGTCCCACGGCTGGCGTGGCGATCCAGAACGCGACCAGCATTTGCGGATACATCGCACACCTTCCTCTCGCATCCCTGTTTGACCATCTGCTGCTATCACGCGGTACCTCGGCGAAAAGTTCACCGCGGCGCCCAGCATCGGGACCGCAACTGAGAGAATCGCGAGGTGAGCCTGGTGATCTCCGACAACGAGCGGGAGGCACTGGCCGAGCTTGCACAGTTCCCGCTGTTGGCCGCGCTGACCGGCCGGCGGTCGCGCCGCTTTCCGGTGGGCGGCCGGATCCCGGCCGGCGCCCTGGCCTACACCAGCCGTCGACCCGTTCAACCGTTATCGGAAGTCGAACGGGCACTGGTCATCTCGGTCGCCGGCGGAGTCACGGGATGGAATTTCGGGATCGCCCACAACCCCAGCTATGCGCCGTCGTTTCCCAACTACTCGGGAAGCGCCACGGGCCGCGCCTTTCCGTCGGCCGCGGGCTTCCACACCAGTCAGCTGTTCTTCACCGACGATAGCGGCAGCTACCTGCTGCCGAGCCGCGACGAACATCCACGCGAATTCGACAGCATCGAGGCTTGGATCAGCCACACCGCGGCGTCCTTTGTGCGCATCTCGGAAACACGCCTCGAGTTGCCGCGCGAAGAACCGCACATGGAGGGCCACAACATCTGGATCGGCAACCATCCAGGCAGTCTGCTGGCATTCCCGGTGGCTGATCTCGCCGAGCACCTGATGGAGAACCTGTGGTTCTTCGCCGCCAACGGTTACCCGATCGTTGACGACATCAACGGCCGCAATATCCCTGGCCTGGAGCGGTTTTCGTTGCCCACATGCCGACGATCCACTTCCGCTGTCGTTCGTCGAGCAGTACACGATCACCGAAGCCAGCGCGGAGCTGGCCATCGCCGCCAACAACGGGGTGCTGGCACTGCAAGCGATGGGCCTTGGTGGCTGGACCTATGACGGCCTCAATCGGTTATCGGTGCTCGGTGGCTCCGGCGATCCGCGGGCCCCGGGATTGGGTTTCATCGCCGACGACGACGAACGTTGGCCCTTCCCCAACGTCACCGGCTTGCCCGGGTATTTCGAGACGCTCAGCCCGCCGCACGTGCCGTCGATCGCAGCCGGAGTGGAGAAGCTGGTGGCGCGAAAGTACCGGCCCGGGCGGTCCATTTCACCCCGAGACGCCGGGACCCTGGTCTGATACCTCGAAGGTTCGCGGCTCCGCGCTGCCGCCCGACGGCATCCAGGAGTTGGTGACAGCTGAAGCGTCCTATATTTACGACACCTTCGGCAAACTGCCCGGCACGGTGCCGACGGTGCACGTCCTGATGTATCTACAGGCGCAGCATCTCGACACGGACTTCTACGACGAGTTGTTCGGCCCCGGGGCTTACTTGACCAGTCATGCCAAGCATCAAGCCCGCTGGCATCCGCAGCACTAGGCAGTTCAGCGCGGACGATGCCGGCAACCGACGGGGGCGAAGCTGTCCGGGTCAGCGCTTTCCCAGTCCAACCGCCAGGTGGCCCTGGCATGGTCGAGCAGTTCACCGGGCGCCAGCCATTCGTAAAGCTCCGCGTACGAACGCTGCTCGGTGGGCGAGAGCCGCTTACGCAGCATTTGCGGGTTGAGCATGGACGGGTCCGAGACGCCCATCGATGCCATGATGCGCATCGCCTGGACGACGGTCGCCTGCTGGTACCGGTACACGCGTTCGCTCTTGTCGGCGACATCCAGGGCCCGCGCCCGACGTGGATCCTGAGTCGCGACGCCCACCGGGCAGTGGTTGGTATGGCAACGCTGCGATTGGATGCAGCCGGTGGCCATCATCATCGATCGGGCCGAGTTGGTGTAATCCGCGCCTTGAATAAGGCGTTTGACGATGTCATTCCCGGTGGCGACTTTGCCGCTGGCCCCAATCCGTACCCGGTCCCGCAGGCCCGCCCCGACCAAAGCGTTGTGCACGATCATCAATCCGTCGGTGAGCGGAAGGCCGACATGGTCCTCGTATTCCAGTGGCGCGGCGGCGGTCCCGCCTTCGGCGCCGTCGACGATGATGAAGTCAGGCGTAATACCCTCGGCGAGCATCGCCTTGCACATCGCCAACACGTCCACCCGCGAGCCGACGCACAGCTTGAAGCCCACCGGCTTCCCACCGGCCAGCTCCCGCAGCTGCGCCACGAACGTCATCAGTTGACGCGGGGTGGCAAAAGTCGAATGCGCGGCCGGGCTGATGCACTTCTCCCCGATCGGTACGCCTCGGTATTTGGCGATCTCGGCGCTCACCTTCGCCGCCGGAAGGACGCCGCCGATGCCGGGCTTGGCGCCTTGGCTCAACTTGATCGACACGCACTTCACCAGATCGTCAGCGGCCTTGTCCGCAAACTGGTCTGGATCGAAATTTCCCTCTTCGGTGCGAGCACCGAAGTAGCCGGAGCCGAGCTCCCAGATCACATCGGCACCACCAAGATGGTAGGGAGTGAGCCCGCCTTCGCCGGTGTCGTGCGCGAAGTGGCCCTTGCGGGCGCCGTTGTTCAATGCCCGTAGCGCGTTACCGGACAGTGCACCAAAACTCATGCCGGACACGTTCATCAACGCCATGTCATACGGACGGGTGCAATCGGGCCCACCGATCCTGACCCGGTATGGGTCGGTGGGCGGTTCGACCGGCGCCGTGGAATGCACCAGATACTCGTAGCCGGGCTCGTCGATGTCGCGTTCGGTCCCATACGCCTGCTCGGCAGCCGTGCCCTTGGCGCGCGCATAGACCAGCGAGCGGACCTCACGGTCAAATGGCCGGCCGTCGAAGTTGGGCTCGATGAAGTATTGCTGTATTTCCGGGCGCAGCGCCTCCAGCAGATAACGCAGATGTCCCAGCACCGGATAGTTGCGCAGCACCGAGTGCCGGCGCTGGACGAGATCGTAAACTCCGACAGCCGCCGTGGCACCGACCACCACTGCAGGAATCCACCAACCCCACGGTCCCACCACGGCCAGCCACAGCAGTGCCGACCCGAGCGCCGACAGCAACGCGACACAACCAAACCGGATCAAGCCAGCCCGCCTCCTGCCAGGGAAATGTCCACTGCGAGCCTAGCCGTCAGCGCCCCGGATCAAACCGGAAGTGCGACCCGTCAGTAGTGGATGCGAAAGCCGCCGCACAGCGATCAGAGCCAGGTGTCCTGGGTGGTCGTCGTCAAGAACGCCTCGAGATCGTCACGCCATTGCGCCGGCGTGGTCTTGTCCGGCTCGATGCCGGTGTAGTCGCCGCGGTAGAACAGCAACGGCCGCGGCTTGATCTTCGGCACCTCGGACAGCGACGTCACCGCGCCGAACACCACGAAATGGTCGCCGCCGTCGTGCACCGAGGCCACCGTGCAGTCGATGTATGCCAGCGATCCGTCGATGATCGGCGAGCCGAGTTCCGAGGAATGCCAGTCGATTCCGGCGAACTTGTCCGGTTCTTTCGAACCGAAGCGTGCCGAGACGTGCTGTTGGCTCTCGGTGAGCACGTTGACGCAGAATTTACCGCTCACCTCGATGGCTTTCCACGACCGGGACACTTTGGTCGGGCAGAACAACACCAGCGGCGGCTCCAGCGACAGCGCCGCGAAGGACTGACAGGCGAAGCCGACCGGCACGTCGTCGTGCATGGTGGTGATGATCGTGATGCCGGTGCAGAACTGACCCAGCACACTGCGGAATGTCCGGGCGTCGATCTGCCCGGACATTACTTGAAGCCGACGCTGAAGTCGTGACCCCAGAGGCTGATCGCGGTGCTCTCCCGGGCTACCCAGTCGGCGTCTTCGACTTGCCTTCCCTCGCAACCGAATTCGATGTCGAATCCGCCGGGGGTCTTCATGTAGAACGACAGCATCAGGTCGTTGACGTGACGGCCCAGTGTGGCCGACATCGGCACCTTGCGCCGAAGCGCCCGGTCCAGGCACAGCCCGACGTCATCGGCCTCACCGACCTCGATCATCAGGTGGACGATGCCGCTGGGGGTCTGCCCGGGCATGAAGGCCAGGCTGTGGTGGCGGGGGTTGCAGCCCAGGAAGCGCAGCCAGGCCGGTGGCCCGTCGGCAGGGCGGCCCACCACCTGCGGGGGCAGTCGCATCGAGTCACGGAGCTTGAAACCGAGTACGTCCCGGTAGAAGTGCAGCGTCTCGGCGTCGTCGCGGGTGGTGAGCACGACGTGACCCAGGCCCTGCTCGGCGGTGACGAACTTGTGGCCGTACGGGCTGACGACCCGGCGATGCTCGAGCGCAGCACCGTGGAAGACCTCCAGACCGTTGCCCGAGGGGTCGGAGAATGTGATCATCTCGTCGACCCGCCGGTCGGCCAGTTCGGCGGCGGTGGCTTCTTTGTACGGCGTGCCCTCGATGTCGAGCCGGTTGCGAATATCTTGCAGGCCTTCGGCGTTCGCGCATTCCCAGCCGGCTTGGGCCAGCCGGTCCTGCTCGCCGGGCACGATCACCAGACGGGCGGGGAAGTCGTCCATCCGCAGATAGAGCGCGCCCTCGGTGCTGCCCTTGCCCTCGACCATGCCGAGAACTTTCAGGCCGTAGTCGCGCCACGCCTGCATGTCGGTCGCTTCGATGCGCAGGTAACCCAGTGAACGGATGCTCATCACGCACCTCCCAGAAAGTCGATGGTCAGCTTGTTGAATTCGTCGAACTTCTCTACCTGCGCCCAGTGTCCGCACTGGCCGAACACGTGCAGCTGCGCACGGGGAATCGTCTTGAGCGCCACCAGCGCACCGTCGATCGGGTTGACCCGGTCCTCGCGGCCCCAGATCAGCAACACCGGTTGACGCAGTTTGTACGCATCGCGCCACATCATGCCGAGTTCGAAGTCGGCCCCGGAGAACGACATTCCCATCGCACGGGTCGCCGTCAGCGACTCCGGCGTGGAGGCCAGCTCGAAGCGCTGCTCGATCAGTTCCGGTGTGATCAGCTTCTGGTCGTAGACCATGACCCGCAGGAACGCTTCGATGTTCTCGCGGGTCGGCTCAGCCGAGAACTTGCCCAGCCGCTTGACGCCCTCGGTGGGGTCAGCAGCGAAGAGGTTGACGCTGAGCCCGCCGGGGCCCATCAGCACCAACTTGCCCGCCTTGTCCGGGTAGTCCAGCGCGAAACGGACGGCGGTGCCGCCGCCCAGCGAATTGCCCACCAGCGGAACACGTCCCAGCCCCAGCTGGTCGAACAGCCCCTTCAGCGCCCGGGCGGCGTAGTGGTTGAACTGGCCGTGCTCGGCGCGCTTGTCGGAGTGACCGTAGCCGGGCTGGTCGACGGCCAGCACGTGAAAGCGCTGCGCGAGCACCGGGATGTTGCGGGAGAAGTTCGTCCAACTTGCCGCACCCGGTCCGCCGCCGTGCAGCAGCACGATCGTCTGATCGTTGCCGACGCCCGCTTCGTGATAGTGCAGCTTGAGCGGTCCGTCGACGTCGACGTCGACGTAGCGGGAGGTGGACTCGAAGGTGAGTTCGTCAGTCTGCGCTGTGGTTGCCGATCAGACCATGGTGTCGCCGGGCGGCAGCCCGAACTCGTTGTTACCGAAGATCTGGTAGGCCCGCTCGGGGTCGTTGGCCGCGTGGACCCGGCCGGCATGCGCATCGCGCCAGAACCGCTGCACCGGAGCGTCGTTGGCCAACGCCGTGGCGCCCGAAGCCTCGAAAAGCCGGTCGATGGAGGCAATGGACCGCCCGGTGGCACGCACCTGGTCGCGACGGGCCCGGGCCCGCAGTTCGAACGGAATTTCCTTGCCCGCCGAAAGCAGCGCGTACTCGTCGCTGACGTTGCCGATCAGCTGCCGCCACGCGGCATCGATGTCGCTGGCCGCCTCGGCGATGCGGACCTTGGCGAACGGGTCGTCCTTGGCCTTCTCGCCGGCGAACGCCGCGCGTACCCGCTTGCCCTGGTGCTCGACGTGCGCGTCGTAGGCGCCGTAGGCCATGCCGACGATCGGCGCCGAGATGGTTGTGGGATGCATTGTGCCCCAAGGCATCTTGTAAACCGGGGCGGTGTTGTTCTGGTAGCCGCCGGCGGTGCCGTCGTTCATCTGCTTGTAGGACAAGAACCGGTGCCGCGGCACGAAGACGTCCTTGACCACGACGGTGTTGCTGCCAGTTCCCTTGAGGCCCACCACATGCCAGACGTCATCGATGCGGTATTCGGTGCGCGGGATCAGGAAGCTGCCAAAGTCGACCGGGCGGCCGTCCTTGATGACCGGGCCGCCGAGGAAGGCCCAGGTTGCGTGGTCGCAGCCCGAGGACCAGTTCCATGACCCGTTGACCAGGTAGCCGCCGTCGACGACTGTGCCGGCGCCCATCGGGGCGTAGGACGACGAGACGCGCACTGCTGGGTCGTCGCCCCAGACCTCGTCCTGGGCCTGCTGGTCGAACAGCGCGAGGTGCCAGTTGTGCACGCCGATGATCGAGCTGACCCAGCCGGTGGAGCCGCACGCGCTGGCGAGCCGGCGGACCGCCTCGTAGAAGAGCGCCGGGTCGGTCTCCAACCCGCCCCACTGCTTGGGCTGCAGCAACGTGAAGAAGCCGATTTCCTGGAGCTCACTTACCGTGGCGTCCGGCAAACGCCGCAGATCCTCAGTCTCCTGAGCCCGCTGCCGCAGCTTCGGCAGTAGCTCGTCGATGCCGTCTAGGACCGACTGGGCGTCACGTTGTTGAATGGACGTCACGAGTTCCTCCATAAGGTGGCTTCATGGCAGCACAAGACAAAGACTAGAACACGTTCCGATTTGTGTCGAGCAGGGTATTCCTGCGGCTGGTAGCGATACTGATCCAAGTTTCTGTAACCTGTTCTAGTTATGACTGAAGGAAGGGCGGGGTTGTGACGGGCGCAATTCCCGACGAGCCACTCGGCAGCCACGTGCTGGAGCTGGAGGTCGCCGACGTCGTCACCGAGACCGAGGACGCACGGTCGCTGGTGTTCACCGTCCCGGCCGATTCCGATATCCCGGCCGAGCGGTTGCGCTACGCCCCCGGCCAGTTCCTGACGTTGCGCATCCCCAGCGACCGCACCGGTTCGGTCGCCCGGTGCTATTCGCTGTGCAGCTCACCGTTCGTCGACGAGGCGCTGACGGTCACCGTCAAGCGGGACAAAGACGGCTACGCGTCG
Source organism: uncultured Actinomycetota bacterium (assembly GCA_963762535.1). Classification (GTDB taxonomy): domain Bacteria; phylum Actinomycetota; class Actinomycetes; order Mycobacteriales; family Mycobacteriaceae; genus Mycobacterium. The sequence goes on along the minus strand of CAVXKX010000007.1, from coordinate 275,189 downwards.
AACTGGCTGTGCGACCACGCTCATGCCGGCATGCGGATTCACGTGCTCGCACCGTCGGGCACCTTTGTGCCCAAGACGCTCGACAACGACTTCATCCTGCTGGCGGCCGGCAGCGGGATCACGCCGGTGATGTCGATCTGCAAGTCGGCGCTGTCCGAGGGCGGCGGGCAGGTGACGCTGATCTACGCCAACCGCGACGAACGGTCGGTGATCTTTGGCGATGCGCTGCGCGAGCTCGCCGCCAAGTACCCGGACCGGCTGACCGTCGTGCACTGGCTGGAATCGCTGCAGGGATTGCCGTCGGCGAACGCGCTGGCGCAGCTGGCCGCCGCGGCCACCGACCGGCAGGCGTTCATCTGCGGGCCGGGGCCATTCATGGAAGCCGCCCGCGAGGCGCTCGAGAGTCTGAAAATGCCTGCCGCGCAGGTACATCTGGAGGTGTTCAAGTCGCTGGACAGCGACCCGTTCGCCGCGGTCAAGATCGACCACCACGACGGTGATGAGGCCCCGGCCAGCGCGGTGGTCGAACTGGACGGTCAGACCCACACCGTGTCGTGGCCGCGCAAGGCCAAGCTGCTCGACGTGCTGCTCGATGCCGGGCTGGACGCGCCGTTCTCCTGCCGCGAGGGTCACTGCGGCGCCTGCGCCACCACGCTTGCGCAACGGCAAGGTGAAAATGGAGGTCAACGATGTCCTCGAGCAGCAGGACCTCGACGAGGGGTTGATCCTGGCGTGCCAGGCGCACCCGGAGACCGATTCGGTCGAAGTCACCTATGACGAATAGCCGCAGCGTAAGTTCTGCTCAGGCGCGGCGAGACGGAGGACGAGGCAGATGAAGCGGCTGGTCACGGCACTGGCAGGCGTCGGATTGATGCTGGTGTTGACCCCACCCGCGATTGCCCCGGCCGCCGGCAACAACGCCACCACGCTCACGCCGCTGCCGGACGGCACCCAGCTGGAGACTTTCTCCCGGCTCGACTGCCATCCCGCCACCGGCAGCTGCGACTTCACCGTCGGCGCCGACCGCAAATCTGGCGACGGAGTGATCGGATTCCCGAACGACCTGTGGTCGCGGCAGAGCACGACGATCCGCCCCAACAGTCGGACGGCGTATCTGGACGTGCACGCGACCGCCCAGTACGACCGGGTGAACAAGGACGGCGGGTCCGATGAAGTCACCACGATCTACATGGGTGAGGGCCCGCCGGAGAAATACCAGACGGTGGGCCGGATCGACGCGACCGATTGGCATACCGGCCAGCCGAGGCTGAACATCAACGTCATCTCCTGCACGCACATCCAGGTGGTCTACAGCGGGGTCAACATCACCTCACCGAGCACCTGCGCGCAGGCCAACTTCTCCTGAGCTGTCAAAGCTTCTGCGACAACACGTTTGCGAATGTGTGGGTGTCACCCGGCCAGCGGGCCGAGACATAGTCGCCGTCGTCGACGACGAACGCCGGCCGTGAATCGGTGGCGGTGTCGCGGGCCAGCCCCGATGTTTTCGTTCGCCAGTGTGGCGACCCTCGTTCGACATCGCAGAAGTCCGTTGAATTCTGCAGGGCGCGAGTGACTTCGGACTGCACGGACATGTACCCCGATGGCTGGCCGGGTTCCTCGCTGTAAGTCCGGTAGTAGTCGCGGTCCCAGAACCGGGTGATCCGGCTGAGACGCCACGCGGTCCGTTCCAGCGCCCAGGTCAGTGCCGTGGTGCGGCGACCGTAGAGCACCGAACGCCCGGTCGCGGGATCGACGCTGCGTGCGGCGAGCAGCACACCGTGGCAGATCGCGGCGACCTTGAGCCCGCGGGAGAAGGCATCGACGACGACGCGGTGCAGAGTCTCGCTGTCGATGTAGGAGCGCATGCCGCGGGCGCGATGGCCGCCGGGCAACAGCAGACCGTCGATGCCGTCGAGCGTGGCTTCCGCCCAGCTGGACGGGTTCTGGTACTCCGGCGAGCGCAGCATTTCGCGGTAGGCGTTGCGCGCGTCCTTGTTGGCCCGCAGCGCCCGCCCCACGACGGTGATGGCGCCTAATCCGGGTAGCGCTGACCAGAGGTCGAGGCCGCGGCCGGTGACCATGATGTCGTCAGCGATTCCGGGTGCACCGGTTTCGGTGGCGAACACGACCCGGTGACCGTTGGCGCGCAAAACCTGCCAGCTGACCGCCACTTCGGTCGGGTCGAAGTCGCGGTCAGGTATCGGGATCAGCACAGTACCCATCAGTGCTGCTGAGCTTACGGCGACAAATCTGCACGACGTTCGAAACGCCGTTGCCACGGTAAACGAGGCGTACTGTCCCTAGCATTCAGCTTCGAGCAGGGGAGCCGACATGTCCGGGACCACTCACGACTGGACCGAGCCAGCAGCGCTGGCGATCCCTGAAGAGGGCTACTTCCAACTCGAACGTGGGCGCTACGGTCCGATCTATCCCCGGACACCGGCGTGCTACGGGTTTTCCATCATCGCGAAGGTCAAAGAAGGTAGGGAAGAAGCTGTCCGCGCTTACGGGAAACAGATTGAGGCCGCGATCGCCGCGAGCCCGGACGTACTGAGACCACTTCGCCTGCACTACCTGCGCTGGGTGCTGTTCGACATCGGCTCCGGGCTGCATTTCCAGTACCAGGGGATCTTCGACACCGACTTCGACAAATACACCGAGGATGCGGTGGCGCTCTTCAGCCAAACCGGCATCACGACGGTGTTCACCAATCTCGAAGGCTTTCCTGAAGATTGGAAGGAAAACCCAACGGCCTTCGTCAAGTTCGTCCGTGATCACCAGTACCCCAGCTTCCTGGAATACGGCGAATACCCCTACGTGACAGCCGATGAGATCAAGAAGGCTCTGCGACTCAAGTCGGCATTCTCCGACATGCTCGACCAGATGCAGTAGCCGCACGAGAAGCTGTGCGGACAATGCTCGAACTCGACGACATACAACACATCTTGCTGACCCGCACGCCCGCGATAACGGGGCGCTACGAGTTCCTCTCCTTCGATGACCCCACGGGTGCCCGGGCATGGTTGAGCGAACTGTTGGAGCGGGTCCAGTCGGCAGCTGATGTCCGCGCCACCATGGAGAATTCGGAGCGATGGATCACTCTGGCGTTCACCTGGAATGGTCTACGCGCGCTCGGAGTAAGCGAGGAGGCGCTGGCAACCTTCCCCCAGGAGTTTCGTGAAGGGATGGCGGCCCGCGCCGAAATCCTCGGCGACACGGGCACAAATCATCCCGACAACTGGGTCGGCGGCTTGGCCGGCGCGGACCTGCATGCCGTCGCAATCCTGTTCGCCCGCACCGAAGAAGAGCACCTGCGCTGCACGACAGAGCACGACAAGCTGGTCGCCCGGTGCCCGGGGGTGCGGGTCCTGTCCTATCTGGATTTGAACGCCACACCGCCGTTCAACTACGCCCATGACCACTTCGGGTTCCGGGACCGCCTTTCGCAGCCGGCAATCGAGGGTTCCGGCGAAGATCCCACACCCGGCTCAGGTGCACCGCTGAAGCCGGGAGAGTTCATTCTCGGCTATCCAGACGAGAACGGCCTACCGGCCGATCTTCCCAAACCGGATGTGTTGTCCCGTAACGGTAGTTACCTGGCCTACCGGCGACTGGAAGAACATGTCGGGCTGTTCCGGGACTATCTGCGCGAACAGGCAGACACGCCGGAAGGACAGGAGCTGGTCGCGGCGAAGTTCATGGGCCGCTGGCGCAGCGGAGCCCCGCTGGTACTGGCGCCGGAGCACGATGATCCGGAACTGGGCGCAGACCCCAACCGCAACAACGACTTCAACTACAAGGAGATGGATCCGCACGGCTACGCGGTGCCGTTGGGCTCCCATGCCCGTCGACTCAACCCTCGCGACACCGCGGCGAACATGAACCGTCACAGGATGATCCGCCGTGGCGCGACGTATGGACCGGCACTGCCCGAAAATGCACCCGATGACGGCGCGGACCGCGGCATTGCCGCGTTCATCATCTGCGCCAGCCTCATTCGTCAATTCGAGTTCGCGCAGAACGTCTGGATCAATGATCGTGCGTTCCATGAGCTGGGTAACGAGCGCGATCCGATCGTCGGCGCGCAGGATGGGTCCCTGGATTACACGATTCCCAAGCGGCCGATCCGCAAAGTGCTCAAAGGACTGCCTGCCTTCACCACCCTCAAGGGCGGAGCGTACTTCTTCCTGCCGGGCATCAGTGCGCTGCGATACCTGGCCGCACCCGGCAGTTGAGAGGAATGCCATGAGCACGCTGACGCCGCCACGCACCTACAACCAGAGCCACGTTCCGCGAAATCACGACGGGCAGCGGCGCATCAGCATCTACTGGTCGTGGAGCTATCCGTGGGAAGCCCAACGCGACCCGGCCGCAATGTACAACCGCTTCTCCACCATGACCGAAGTTCGTGGTGTGTCGTGGCCCAGCTACGAGACGCCTGAGTACGACGCGGCACATTTCCTTCAGGGCATCGCGGGAACGCTAGAGCTGTTTCATCGCTCAACGCTGGCGTTTCAGCAGTTGGGGGCTGAAGTCACCGGACACCCGGTCGCCGTCTTTCAGCGCATCGACCAAGCGGGCTACCACCTTCCGATCGACGAGCGGATCCTTGCCGACACCGACACCCTGATGGTTTTCGGGCTCGACCACGTTCTTTCTGAGCAGAAAGCGGCACCCGAGGAGACGTCGGCTATCCGGGACTGGCTGAAACGGGAAGGCACCTGCCTGCTACTGGCGCCGCATCACGATGTCGGCTTCACCGAAGACTTCGCACAGCGTCAGGTTGAATACCAACACCACGGTGACCCGCTGGTGCCGCGTCAGCAGCGATTCAGCCAGTACACCCGCTCGCTGATCGAGGCACTCGACGTCCCGGTCCACAACACCTGGGGACTGCGGCCCGCAGTGGCGGACGGCACAAACGACATCGCGCCGCTGACCGCTTTCCGCGACCTCGACACCTCTCGGCTACTCGACAACGTCACCACGTTCAACTTCCACCCGCACCTACCGCATTACGAACTCACTGAGCCGGAGAGCGACTCCCTGCGCGTACTTGGCCGCCAACGCATCGACCCGAGCCGCCCGCATCCTTTCACTGCGGCGGGCAACACCGAGTTCAACGCACTGATATGGATGCCACCTGCCGGTCAACGTGCGGGCGACATCGTGCTCGTCGACTCCACCAACTTCACCACGCTGTTCGGCGGCACTGACAGCCTGCAGAACTTCTGGCGCAACCTCGCCACCATGGCATGACAGCCTGCGCCTCCCAGCTAGCCGCCGGTTCCGTTATCGAGACCGAGGTGGGTACCGAAATACCAAGGGAGACCGACCAGTTGGATCACCACGACGATGCCCAACACGATGAGGGCGGCGACCGGACCGACGGCACGCACCCTATTCCGGATTCGAGGTAAGGCGAGGAGTAGAAACAGCGGGAAGAACCCGAACTCCGACCACATCAGGATCCGCTTGGGCACTGCAACCGCGTTGTCGTAGTCGGTGAGATGGCTGTCGGGGAAACCGGTCAGGTACAAATCCCCGGCCGCCTGAAAGGCGAACAACAGGGCCGCGACAGCACCCGCGATAAAGGCGACCGTCGCGAGGACCTTCATCGGTGCTCCGCAGTCAGCGCGGCAGGCCGAGTAGCCGTTCCGCGGCCAGCGTCAGCAGGATCTGCTCGGTGCCGCCCGCGATCGTCAAGCAGCGGGTGTTGAGGAAGTCCCTGACCGTCTCTGTCCTCGACGATGCCGGATCCCTCACTGAGATCCATCCGGAATTCGGCCAGCGCTTGGCGGTAACGCACACCGATGAGTTTGCGCACGCTGGATTGCGCGCCGGGGTCCTGGCCACCCACTGCCAACTGGGCGATGCGCTGATCGAGCAGCGAGCCGACCTGCGCCGTGATGATCAACTGTCCAAGCTGATCCTGTTGTGCGACATCGAGATTCGCTTTGGCCGCCTCGGCGAGTAGCTGCTCCATCGGATTGCCCAGCGCGGTGCCGGCCGCCATCGCGATGCGTTCGTTGGCCAGCGTGGTGCGGGCCAGCCGCCAGCCGTCGTTCACCGTCCCGACCACCATCTCGTCGGGAACGAACACGTTGTCGAGGAAGACCTCGTTGAACAACGCGTCGCCGGTGATTTCGCGCAACGGCCGGATCAGGATGCCGGGCGAGCTCATGTCGATCAGGAAGTAGGTGATGCCTTTATGTTTCGGAGCATCGGGGTCCGGTACGGGCCAGGCAGACGCCCCACTGCGCTTTGTGCGCCGACGAGGTCCACACCTTCTGACCGGTCAACTCCCAGCCACCGTCGACCCTTACCGCTTTGGTGCGCAGTGACGCCAGGTCCGATCCGGCCCCTGGCTCGGAAAACAGTTGACACCAAAAGATTTCGCCGCTCAGCGTGCCCGGTACGAAACGTTCGACTTGCTCGGGTGTGCCGTGTTCGAGGATGGTCGGCGCCGCCCACCAGCCGATCACCAGGTCGGGCCGGGTCACGCCGGCCGACGCCAGTTCCTGATCGATCAGCAACTGCTCGGCCGGCCCGGCTCCGCGCCCGTACGGCGCGGGCCAGTGCGGCGCCAACAGCCCCGCCTCGGCCAGCTTGGCCTGACGCTTGTCCTGCGGCAGCGCGGCGACTTCAGCGGCCGCGTCGGCGATCTCGGGCCGCAGGTCGGCGACGTCGCTGAGGTCGATGCTGAGATCGCGGCGGACGCCATCCTGAGTCAGCTCGGCGGTCCGGCGCAGCCAGCGAGCGGGCCCGCCGAGGAACTGCCCGATTCCATAAGCGCGGCGCAGATACAGATGCGCATCGTGCTCCCAGGTGATCCCGATGCCGCCGAGCACCTGGATGCAGTCTTTGGCGTTGGCCTTGGCGGCGTCGATCGCGACGCCGGCGGCGATTGCCGCGGCAATCGGACAGCTGGCGAGGGTCACCGTCCTGTGCGGCGCGGGCGGAATCGGCGGCCGCCACCGCGACCTGCTCGGTGCGACACAGCATTTCGGCGCACAGGTGCTTGATCGCCTGGAAGCTGCCGATCGGTTTGCCGAACTGCTCACGCACCTTCGCATAGGCGACGGCGGTGTCCAGCGCCCAACGGGTGATCCCCGCCGCTTCGGCGGACAGCACCGTCACGGTCAGGTCGGTCACCCAGCCCGCCGGAGCGTCGATCACGCTGGCCGGAGCCGAGGTGAGCACCACCCGCGCCAACGGCCGGGAGAAGTCGCTGGCCTGCAGCGGCTCGACGGCCACGGTGCCTGCTGCTTCGGCTGCGCCGGAGTCGACGAGTAGCCACCTCTCGCCGGCCGGCACCAGTAGAAGTCCGTCGGCGACGCCGCCGAGCACCCACGGCACCGTCCCGGACACCTGCGACGCCGCCTCGTCGAACTCGACATCGCTGTCGAGTGCGACCCCGGCGGTGCGCTCCCCCGCGGCGAGAGCCTCGCGCAGCGGCGGATCGGAGACCAGGAGTGTGGCCAAAGCCGTGGTCGCCACCGGACCGGGCACCAACGCCCTGGCCGCCTCTTCGACCATCGCGGCGAGGTCCTCGATGCTGCCCCCGGCGCCACCGCAGTCTTCGGGGACCGCGACACCGAACAGGCCCAGGCCGGCCAGGCCCGCGAACACCGGCTGCCAGGCTTTCGGCTCACCCTGCTCGATATCGCGCACCGCATCCGTCGCGCCGGAGCCGGCAGCCCAGTCGCGGACCAACTCCCGTGCCGCAAACTGTTCGTCGGTGATGGTGTTAGCCATCTGATGCCACCTGAACTCCTCGATCGACGGGATTCGGCGCTGCCGGAGACGCAACGCGCAGCACTAGAACGTGTTCTAATAGTGCCAGTGTTCGACCGTCAAGTCGAATGCCATCGCAGCAGGACATCCCGGTGTCCCGGCCGCAGGGAGGTGCGAGATTCCCGCTCGGCATGCGTATCGTTTCGAGCGAGCGCGCAGAAAAAGGAGCTGTTCGTCAAATGACCCCTCTCAACCCGGGGCAGGCACACACCACGTCGGGGAAACCCTCGGGTTCGTCCTCTGCGCAACCTCGTGAGGTGATGAACGTGGCGGTACTGGCCGAGTCAGAGCTCGGCTCTGAGGCGCAGCGGGAGCGGCGTAAGCGCATCCTGGACGCAACGATGGCGATCGCCTCCAAAGGCGGCTACGAGGCCGTTCAGATGCGCGCGGTGGCCGATCGCGCAGACGTGGCGGTGGGCACGCTGTACCGGTACTTCCCGTCCAAGGTGCACCTGCTGGTGTCCGCGCTGGGCCGAGAGTTCGAGCGGATCGACGCCAAGACCGACCGCTCCACGCTGACCGGCGGAACGCCTTTTCAACGGCTGAACTTCATGGTCAGCAAGCTCAACCGGGCGATGCAGCGCAATCCCCTGCTCACCGAGGCCATGACGCGTGCCTACGTCTTCGCGGACGCGTCGGCGGCAGGTGAAGTCGATCACGTCGAGAAGCTGATCGATTCCATGTTCGCCCGCGCGATGAGCGACGGCGAACCAAGTGAGGACCAGTACCACATCGCGCGGGTGATCTCGGATGTGTGGCTGTCGAATCTGCTGGCCTGGCTGACCCGGCGGGCATCGGCGACCGATGTCAGCAAACGACTGGATCTGGCGGTTCGGCTGCTGATCGGCAACGGGGACGCCGCCGCGGTGTGACGTCGGGGTCGAGCCGACCCGTCAAGCCGGCGGCCCAGCGGTTCGTCCGCGGATCAGCTCGGTTTTCAGCACCTCGATTGTCGGGTTGATGTCGCCGCTCAACAGGAGCTCCCCTGCGCGACGGCCTTTGTGCAGATTCGGCTGCGCGACCGTGGTCAGGCCGCGGCTCATCGCCTCGGGTACGCCGTCGAAGCCGGTGACCGTCATCTGGCCGGGTGCAAACTTTCCGCGGGCGCGCAGATAGTCCATCGCCGACACCGCCAGCACGTCGGCGGTGCACATCAGGGCGGTGATTCGCGGGTTGGCCTGTCAGCGCAATGCGAGCTGCGACGCCACCGGATGTCGGGGTGTGCTCGTGGCTTTCGACGACGGTCAACGCCTTAGTGTCGAGGCCGGCGGCGGTCATCGCCTCGTGGACACCGCGGATACGTTCGGCCTGCACGTGATAGGTCGACGCGTGCAGGCGTTTCGGGTCGACCAGGCCCTGGTGACGGTCTCGCAGCAGCCGCATCGTCAGTAGCCCGATCTGGCGGTGGCCCAGGCCGAGCACGTAGTCGGCCATCTCGCGCATCGCGGCGCGGTCGTCGATGCCGACCTGGGATGCGCCGGGCACACCTTTGGGTTGGTCGACCACCACCAGCGGCAGTCGCCGCTGCAGCACCACCTGCAGGTAGGGGTCGTCGCCGGCCGCCGAGTAGACCACGAAGCCGTCCACGCCGGCGGCGAGCACCGACGCCGTCCCGTCGGCGACACTGCGGCCCGGGCTGACCGCGACCAGCAGTAGCCCCTGTCCGCCCTGTTCACACGATTGTGCAAGTCCGGCAACAAAATCCAGCGCGGCGGGATCACTGAATGAATAGGTGAGCGGTTCGGTGATCACCAGGCCCACCGCACCAGCCCGACGGGTACGCAGCGATCGCGCGACTGGATCGGGCCCGGGGTAGCCCAGACGTTTGGCGGTGGCCAGCACGCGTTCACGCAATGCGTCCGACAGCTGATCCGGCCGGTTGTAGGCATTCGAGATGGTGGTGCGAGACACTTTGAGCTCAGCCGCCAGCGATGCCAGCGTCGCCCGCCGACGATGCGGCCCGGCAGCGGTCCGCTGAGGAGCTGGACGATCCCGGCGTCCCGACAAGGGGCTCATGTTTGGTGAGGCTACCGGCACCGATCACCGTTGCGTCGATACTTTTCCGACCCGGCCTGGCAAGCTGGCGGCACCAGCGAAAAGCGACGATCGACCTCAGCCGATAGGCTGACCACCGTGACCGCCGTCGACCTCAACGCCGACCTGGGTGAGGGCTTCGGCGTCTGGCGGCTCGGCGATGACGACGCCATGCTCGGCATCGTCACCAGCGCCAACATCGCGTGCGGTTTCCATGCGGGCGACCCGGCCGGCCTGTTGTCGGTGTGCCGGCTCGCCGCCGAGCGCGGCGTGCGGATCGGCGCGCAGGTGAGCTACCGCGACCTGGCCGGCTTCGGTCGGCGCTTCATCGACATCACAGCCGAGGATCTACTCGCCGACGTCGTGTACCAGATCGGCGCCCTGCACGCACTGGCACAGGCCGCCGGCTCCAGGGTCTGCTACGTCAAACCCCATGGCGCGCTGTACAACACGATCGTGACGAACAGCGTGCAGGCCGCGGCCGTCGCGGAGGCAGTGCGCACCGTCGACCCCGGCCTACCGGTACTCGGTTTGGCGGGCTCTTCCTTTTTCGCCGAAGCCAGCCCGGCGCGGCCTGCGCACCGTGCCCGAAGCGTTCGCCGACCGCGCCTACCAACCTGACGGCCAACTAGTTTCGCGGCGTGAGCCGGGCGCGGTGCTGCACGACCCGGCCACCATCGCCGAACGCGTGCTGAGCATGGTGACCTCGGGAACCGTCACCGCCATCGACGGATCGGCCATCACGGTGAACGTGGAATCGGTTTGCGTGCACGGTGATTCACCCGGCGCGGTGCGGATCGCGACTGCTGTCCGGGATCGATCTGACGGCCGACGGCACTGACCTGAAAGCGTTTTGCTGATGCGACTGCGACCCGGACGGCCAGACCTCGCGCGGCACGCACATCGCTTCACCGTGCCGGTCGCCGGCTCCGATGCGCCGTTGACGGTGACGTGGCTGGGGGTCTCGACCCTGCTGATCGACGACGGTTCCTCGGCACTGATGACCGACGGCTTCTTCTCACGGCCGAGCCTGGCCCGGGTCGGGCTCACCAAACTGGCGCCGTCGCCCGCCCGCGTCGACGGGTGCCTGGCGCGCGCCGGAGTCAAACGCCTCGCGGCGGTAGTCCCGGTGCACACGCACTTCGACCACGCGTTGGATTCCGCACTCGTCGCCGACCGGACCGGCGCACAGTTGGTTGGCGGCGAGTCCGCGGCCAACGTCGGCCGCGGCTACGGCCTGGAGGAAAGCCGACTGGTAGTCGCCGACTCGGGCATACCAATTCGGCTGGGCGACTTCGACATAACGCTGATCAAGTCGCGGCACAGTCCACCTGACCGCTTTCCCGGCACCATCGACCAGCCGGTGGTGCCACCGGTGAAGGTCGCCGCCTACCGATGCGGCGAGGCCTGGGCGACGTTGATCCATCACCGGTCGTCGGACCGTCGAGTCTTGATCCAGGGCAGCGCCGGATATGTGCAGGGTTCACTGGCCGGGCAGCGCGCGGACGTGGCCTATCTGGGCGTGGGCCAGCTCGGCGTCCAGCCGGAGTCGTACATCGTCGACTACTGGGCGGAGACAGTGCGCACTGTCGGGGCACGACGGGTGGTCCTGGTGCACTGGGACGACTTCTTCCGGCCGCTGTCAAAGCCGTTGCGGTCCTTGCCTTATGCGGTCGACGATTTGGACACCTCGCTGCGGATCCTCAGTGGACTGGCCGAACACGACGGTGTCGCGCTGGACATGCCGACGGTGTGGCGGCGCGAAGACCCCTGGGCGCGAGTTTGACGCTTCTGCTGGCCGTGCTGTCGCTGGCGGCGGTTCTGGTGTTCGCGGTTGCCCGTCCACGGGGCTGGCCGGAGGCGTTCGCGGCGGTGCCCGCCGTGGTGCTGTTGCTGGCCGTCGGCGCGATTTCGGTGCACGACGCGACAATCGAGGCAGAGCGACTACTGCGCGTCGTCGCCTTCCTGGGCGCGGTGCTGGTCTTGGCCAAGATGTGTGACGACGAAGGCCTTTTCGAGGCGGCCGGGGCGGCAATGGCGCGCGGGCACGTGGGTTCACGACGGCTGCTGGGACAGGTGTTCGTGATCGCGGCGGCCATCACCGCGACGCTGAGCCTGGACGCCACTGTCGTGCTGCTCACCCCGGTGGTGTTGACGACGGTTCGGCGGTTACGGGTTCCGGTCCGGCCGCACGCCTACGCCACGGCGCATTTGGCCAACGCCGCTTCGCTGCTTCTTCCAGTGTCCAATCTGACCAACCTGCTTGCTTTTGACGCATCAAAGCTGTCGTTCATCAAATTCACGTTGGTGATGACGTTGCCGTGGCTGGCCGCGGTGGGCACCGTCTACCTCGTTTTCCGGGTCTTCTTCCGTCGCGATCTCGACGTGTCGCCCGAACCCATCGAGGATGAACCCGCGCCTGCGACACCGGTATTCGCGTTGGTCACGGTGGCGCCTGACGCTGGTTGGGTTCGTCGTTGCCGAGGCGGCGGGTGTGGCACCGGCGTGGGCGGCGCTGGCCGGGGCGGTTGTGATGGCGGTGCGCAGCCTGGCCCGCGGCCACACCTCGGCGGTGGACATCGTGCGCGCGGTGAATGTGCCGTTTCTGGTCTTCGTGCTCGCGCTGGGCGTCGTCGTGCAGGCGGTGATGAGTAATGGCGTTGACGCGCGGATGGGTGCGCTACTGCCGTCCGGATCCGGATTGCTCGCCCTGCTCGAGTACGCGGCGCTGGCGGCCCTGCTGGCCAACATCGTCAACAACCTGCCCGCGACACTGGTACTGGTACCGCTGGTGGCGCCGGCCGGTCCGGCGGCGGTGTTGGCCGTGCTGCTCGGCGTGAACATCGGCCCCAACCTCACCTATGTCGGGTCCTTGTCGAACCTGCTGTGGCGCAGCGTGTTACGCCGCTACGACGTCACGGCCAGCATCGGTGAGTACACCCGGCTCGGACTGTTCACCGTTCCCACCGCACTGGCGGCCTCGGTGCTGGCGTTGTGGGCCGCGGGCCGTCTGCTGGGAATCTGAGCTGAAATATCTTGGCTGCAACTACTTCCGTCGCGCGCCAGGCGTAATCAGCGTCGGCCAGGACATAGCCAAGTGCTCCGGCCAGCGCCGCGAATTTGACCAGGGCCGCGGCTCGGGCGCGGCGCGCATGAACGTCGACGCGCTCGCGGTCGAGCACCTTGAGCAGCGAGACTCCTTCGATTGCATCGCCTGCGACGGCAACGGCCACAACGGAGGTCAGCGCTCGCGGATGCTCGCGGCGGCGACGGGCACGCTCGACAAGTAGCGCCGCGAGGGCACCGTAAGTCGTCATGTATCCGAAGTCGAGCCACATCGACGCACGCGCTGCCCGCTCGCCCTCATGCCCCCACTGAGCCATGATCTGTTCGGCGCGAAAACCGCTGCCGGCTAGCTCAAATGAAATGATCCCTGAGCCACCGGTGGCCCGCATCCGGCGTTCCAGGACGGTCATGACCGCCGTATAACCAGCGAACGCGCCGGTAGCCGCGAAAATCTGGTGATCACGCAACCAAGTCTTGACCATCGTTGCGCTAACGCCGGCGTTGACGGGCGATTTCAGCCAGCACGACGCCGGCAGCCACTGAGGCATTCAACGATTCGGTGGGACCGGACATCGGAATCGACACCACCCCATCGCAACTCTGGCGCACCAGCCGGGACAGCCCTTTGCCTTCCGACCCCACCACCACCACGATTGGGCCGGCGCCGTCCACGTCGTCGACCATCGTGTCACCGTCGGCGTCGAGTCCCGACCAGCTGCAGGCCCCGGTCGGCCCAATCCTTCAATGTCCGATTGAGATTGGTGGCACGGGCGACGGGAATCCGGGCGGCGGCGCCGGCGCTGGTTCGCCAGGCGACTGCGGTCACCGAGGCGGATCGCCGCTCGGGGATCAACACTCCGTGACCGCCGAACGCCGCGACCGAGCGCACGATCGCCCCGAGATTGCGCGGATCGGAGATGTTGTCGAGTGCGACCAGCAATGCGGGCGGGTTGTTCAGGGCCGTCTTGAGTAGCTCGTCGGGATGCAGGTAGACGTACGGCGGAACCTGTAGTGCGATCCCCTGATGTAAACCGTTGGTGGTCATCCGGTCCAGGTCTGTGCGCGGCACTTCCAGGATTGCGATGCCGGAATCTGCTGCCAGAGTGACCGATTCGCTGAGTCGCTCGTCGGCCTGAGCGCCGAGCGCGACATAGAGTGCGGTGGCAGGGACCCCTGCGCGCAGACATTCCAGCACCGGGTTACGCCCCAGAACGGTTTCGACGCCGTCGTCCTTGCGCTTGACGGGCCGACGTGCCGGCGCCTTGGTGCGCTTGGCGGCCGGGTGGTTCGGCCGCATGTGCGCGGGCGGAGTGGCCCCGCGACCTTCCAGACCGCGGCGCCGCTGACCGCCGGAGCCGACCGTCGGACCCTTCTTGGAAGACTTGCGTATCGCGCCGCGGCGCTGCGAGTTACCGGCCATCGGGGTGTGACTCCAACGACCACTGCGGACCGTCACCGGTGTCGGTGACTTCGATGCCGGCGTCTTTGAGCCGATCCCGGATTTCGTCGGCGAGCTTCCAATCACGTTGCACGCGAGCCTGTTGGCGCCGCTCCAATTCGGCGCGCACCAGCACGTCCACCGCGGCCAGCGCGGCCGACGTCTCGTCGCGGGACTCCCAGCGCTCGTCGAGCGGGTCGCAGCCGAGAATGCCCATCATCGCCCGGATCGCGCCGGCCTGAGCCAGCGCGGCGTCGTGGTCACCCGCGTCGAGCGCACGGTTGCCTTCCGCGCGGGCGCGGTGCACATCGGCCAGCGCCGCCGGCACCGCCAGATCGTCGTTGAGTGCGGCGGCGAACCGCGGGGTCCACTCACCCGGCTGCACAGCACCGACCCGGATACGCACCCGATGCAGGAATTCCTCGATGCCGACGTAGGCGTTGACCGCGTCCTTCAACGCGGTCTCGGAGAACTCGAGCATCGAGCGGTAGTGCGCGCTGCCCAGGTAGTACCGGAGTTCGGCGGCGCGTACGCGCTGCAGCATCGCCGGGATCGCCAGCACGTTGCCCAGCGACTTGCTCATCTTCTCGCCGCCCAGGGTGACCCAGCCGTTGTGCAGCCAGTACCTGGCGAACTTGTCGCCCGCCGCGCGGCTCTGCGCGATCTCGTTCTCGTGGTGCGGGAAGACCAAATCCATTCCACCGCAATGGATGTCGAATTCCGACCCGAGGTAGGTTCGGGCCATCGCGGAGCACTCCAGATGCCAGCCAGGTCGTCCGCGTCCCCACGGCGTCGGCCATGACGGCTCGCCGGGCTTGGCGCCTTTCCAGAGCGTGAAGTCGCGCTGATCACGCTTACCGGTGGCCACGCCCTCGCCCTGATGGACGTCGTCGATCCGGTGCCCGGACAACTGGCCGTACGCGGGATAGCTCAGCACGTCGAAGTAGACGTCACCGCAACCCTCGTAGGCGTTGCCGGTCTCGATCAGTTGCGCGATCAGCTCGACCATCTGGGTGATGTGGCCGGTGGCCCGCGGTTCGGCCGACGGCGGCAGCACGCCCAGCGCGTCGTAGGCGGCGGAGAACGCCCGCTCGTAGGTGGCGGCCCATTCCCACCACGGCCGCTGAGCCGCGGCGGCCTTGCTGAGGATCTTGTCGTCGATGTCGGTGACGTTGCGGACGAACGCGACGTCGCAGCCCCGCGCGGTCAGCCAGCGGCGCAGGATGTCGAATGCCACCCCACTGCGCACGTGGCCGATGTGGGGCAGACCCTGCACAGTGGCGCCGCACAGATAAATGGAGACGTGGCCGGGCCGCAGCGGAACAAACTCACGCACGGCACCCGTCGCCGTGTCGTGTAGCCGCAGGTCGGCGCAATCGGTCACGACGTGCCAGCTTACCTGGCCCAACGCCGCGCCGATGACCACCGCGAACAGCGTGAGTCGATTGCGGCTTCACAGTCTGCCGGACAGGCCGCGGGCAGTTGCCGGCAAGGGAAACCCTCACCGGGATGCGAAAGATCGCCGGCTAAGGCGCGGTACGGTCGGCGCCGACCAGCAGAGCCGTCGCGATTGCGGCACGGCCCTCGCCGCGCCCGGTCAGCCCCAGCCCATCGGTCGTGGTGGCCGACACCGACACCGGCGCGTCCAGCGCCTCCGACAGTGCCGTCTGCGCCTCGGCGCGGCGGGGACCGACTCGGGGACGATTGCCGATGACCTGGACCGCTGCGTTGCCGACCCGGTAACCGTGCTGGGCGATCAGCTCCGCGACGTGGCGCAGCATCGTCATACCGCTGACACCGGCCCACCGCGGGTCGTCGACACCGAACACCTCACCGATGTCGCCCAATCCGGCTGCCGAGAGCAGCGCGTCGCACAGCGCGTGCACCGCCACGTCGCCGTCGGAGTGCCCAGCGCAGCCGTCGACGTCGGCGAACAGCAGACCGAGCAGCCAGCACGGCCGGCCGGATTCGATGACATGTACATCGGTGCCCAGACCGACACGAGCGTTCACTGGCTCACGATCGCTTGGGCCAGCAGCAGATCCAGCCGGGTGGTGATCTTGAAGGCGAGCGGATCGCCGTCCACCACCTGAACCTGACCGCCGATGCGCTCGACCAGGGATGCGTCGTCGGTGAAGTCCGCCGTCCCGGCCTGCTGGTAGGCCCGCAGTAACAGCTCGGTGGCAAAGCCTTGCGGGGTCTGCACGGCGCGAAGTCCGGCGCGCTCCGGTGTGCCTAGCACGGCGCCGTTGGCGTCGATGGCCTTGATGGTGTCCGACACCGCCAGCGCGGGCACCACCGCCGGATGTCCGGCCCGCAGAGCTTCGACGACGCGCACCACCAACTCAGGCGGCGTCAGGGCTCGGGCGGCGTCGTGCACCAGGACAAAATCGGGCTCTTCGACATCTGAGACGGCCGCCAAGGCCCGGCTCACCGACTCGCCGCGGTTCGCTCCGCCGGCCACGACTGTCGCGCCTCGGCCCAGGATCAGCTTCGCTCGATCGGTGCGATCCGCGGGCACGGCGACCACCACGCGGTCCACCACGCCGGATTCCAGCAGGCCGTCGATGGCCCGTTCGACCAGGGTGCGGCCGTCGAGTTGATAGAAGGCTTTCGGCACGCCGGCCGCCAAGCGCTCACCGGTCCCGGCAGCCGGGACCACCGCGACCGTGCCGCTCAATCCCGGTCCTCTGCGTCAGGAAATCAGGAAGCGGCGGCCAGGGCCTCGTCGAGGATGGTTTCCGCCCTGGCATCGTCTGTGCTCTCGGCCAGCGCGAGTTCGCCGACCAGAATCTGGCGAGCCTTGGCCAGCATGCGCTTCTCGCCGGCGGACAGGCCACGCTCCTGGTCGCGGCGCCACAGGTCGCGAACAACCTCAGCAACCTTGTTGACGTCACCGGAGGCAAGCTTTTCCAGGTTGGCCTTATAGCGGCGGGACCAGTTGGTCGGCTCTTCGGTGTGCGGCGCGCGAAGCACCTGGAACACCTTGTCGAGGCCTTCTTGGCCAACCACATCGCGGACGCCGACGTACTCGGCGTTGTCAGCGGGTACTCGAACTGTCAGGTCTCCCTGCGCAACTTTCAAGACGAGATACTCTTTTTGCTCCCCTTTTATGGTCCGGGTTTCAATCGCCTCGATCAACGCAGCACCGTGGTGTGGATAGACAACGGTGTCTCCGACCGCAAAATTCATCAGTTTCGAGCCCCTTTCGTTACTCCATGCTAACACGCCGCGCCAACAGGTGCGGAACAACGGTGCAGGTCAGGGGCACCGCGGATGCAGACAGGGGGTTGACAGACCGCGACATTCGTGCAGGGCAGCGGCCAATTTTGAACGCTGTCGGGGCTCTCCGCAAAGCGTCGGCAGGCCGCAGTTCGCCGCCGATTCGCGCTACTGCGCTGCTCCGACCGCCCACCCACGACTTCCCGGCCCTCAGCTTCCGCGGCCCAGGCCGACCTACTACTGTGCATAGTCGAACCGCCAGGGCGTTCGAGGGCCGAGCAGGAGGCTTTGAGTGAACCGCTTCGACAACCGCGTCTCGGGATCCCGCTCGAGTCGTCGCTCGGCAAATCTCGCCGTGCTCGCGTCCGGCGCCCTGATCAGTGCTGTCGCGATCTCCGGATGCGGCGCCGGCCAGATCGCGCAGACCGCCATGCAGCAATCTGCCGTCGACGGCAACCAGGCGACCGTCAAGAACGTCGCTCTGCGCGATGTGCACATTTCGGCGAAGCAGACCGGCGACTTCCTGCGCCCGGGAACAACGGTCGACCTCGTCCTGGTGGCGGTGAACCAGTCGCCGGACATCACCGACAAGCTGTTGGGAATCACCACTGACATCGGCAAGGTGACCGTAACCGGCAATCCCACCCTGCCCGCCAGCGGGGCGCTGTTCGTCGGCGACCAGAACGGCCAGACCAAGAAGGCCGACAAGGCCATCGAGTCGGCTGACACGGTCAAGGCGACCATCGCGTTGAGCAAGCCGATCACGAACGGCCCGAATTACGAGGTGACCTTCAATTTCGAGAAGGCCGGCAGCGTCAGCGTGGCGGTGCCGATCTCGGCGCCGGAAAGCTCACCCCACTAACCTCCGCTGATCTGTCGCACCCGCCGGATACGGTCAGCGGGTGGCCAAGGCACGCTCGCAGTACCGCTGCTCGGAATGCCGCCATGTCACTGCCAAATGGGTCGGCCGTTGCCTGGAATGCGGCACCTGGGGCTCCGTCGATGAAGTCGCGGTGCTCAGCGCCGTGCGGGGCGGCACCCGCTCGATGGTGAGCCCGATGTCGGCCGCCATCCCGATCAGCTCCGTCGAGCCTGACGGCACCCGTCACTGCCCCACCGGCATCGATGAGCTCGACCGCGTCCTGGGTGGCGGCGTCGTGCCCGGTTCGGTCACGCTGCTCGCCGGCGATCCGGGAGTCGGCAAGTCGACGCTTTTACTCAAGGTCGCCCATCAGTGGGCGATGGCCGGACGGCGCGCGCTGTACGTATCGGGCGAGGAGTCGCGGGGCCAGATCCGGATGCGCGCCGATCGCACCGGCTGCAGCCACGACGAGCTGTATCTGGCCGCCGACGGAGACCTGCACGCGGTGCTGAGCCACATCGACGCGGTGCAGCCGACGCTGGTTGTCGTCGACTCGGTGCAGACCATGTCGAGTTCCGACACCGACGGCGTCGCCGGTGGGGTCACCCAAGTGCGCGCAGTGACCGCCGCGCTGACCACCGTGGCGAAAACCACCGGGGTGCCGCTGATCCTGATCGGCCACGTCACCAAGGACGGAGCCATCGCCGGTCCCCGCTCGCTCGAGCATCTGGTCGACGTGGTGCTGCACTTCGAGGGTGACCGTAATTCGCTGCTGCGCATGGTCCGCGGCGTGAAGAACCGCTTTGGCGCCGCAGAAGAAGTCGGCTGTTTTCTCTTGCAGGACAACGGGATTGAGGGCGTGGCTGATCCGTCCGGCCTCTTCCTGGATCAACGGCCGCAACCCGTGGCGGGTACCGCCATCACGGTGACGCTCGACGGCAAGCGACCCCTGGTCGGCGAGATTCAGGCGCTGCTGGCCACACCGTCGGGGGGCTCACCGCGGCGCGCCGTCAGCGGCATCGACCACGCGCGCGCAGCGATGATCGCCGCAGTTCTGGAAAAGCACGCCCGGCTGAAGATCGCCGTCAACGATGTGTACCTGTCGACCGTGGGCGGTATGCGGCTGACCGACCCGTCGTCGGATCTGGCGGTCGCGGTCGCGCTGGCGTCGGCGTATGCGAACCTGCCGCTGCCGGCCACCGCGGTGATGATCGGTGAGGTGGGGCTGGCCGGCGATCTGCGGCGGGTCAGCGGGATGCAACGCCGCCTGGCCGAAGCCGCCCGGCAGGGCTTTACGACGGCGCTGATCCCGTCGGGCAGTGGGGCGGTGCCGCCGGGCTTGAAGACACTGCAGGCACCCAACATCGGCGCCGCCTTGGAGCACGTTCTCAACATCGCCGAGCATCGCGACAAGGTGCCCACACCACCACATCGACTGGAGTCGGCACCCACGGAGCACAATGAGTGGTGATGACAGTCGGCAAATCAATGACGAACGGCTCGGCGCCGCAGCAACGTCCCACCCTGCGTGAGGCGGTTGCGCGGCTGGCGCCGGGAACCGCGCTGCGCGACGGCCTGGAGCGCATCCTGCGCGGTCGGACCGGCGCCCTGATAGTCCTGGGCTACGACGACAGCGTGGAAACGATCTGCGACGGCGGATTCTCCCTCGATGTGCGGTACGCGCCGACCAGGCTTCGAGAGCTGTGCAAGATGGACGGCGCCGTGGTGCTGTCCACCGACGGCAGCCGAATCCTGCGGGCCAATGTGCAGCTGGTGCCCGACCCGTCGATTCCCACTGACGAATCCGGGACGCGGCATCGTTCGGCCGAGCGGGCCGCCAGTCAGACCGGTTATCCGGTGATCTCGGTGAGCCATTCGATGAGCATCGTGACCGTCTACCTCAGCGGCGAGCGCCACGTGCTGGCCGATTCGGCCACCATCTTGTCGCGAGCCAACCAGGCCATCGCCACGCTGGAGCGGTACAAGATGCGACTCGACGAGGTCAGCAGACAGCTGTCCAGGGCCGAGATCGAAGACTTCGTCACGCTGCGCGACGTGATGACCGTGGTGCAGCGGCTCGAATCGGTCCGCCGGATCGGCGTGGATCTGGATCACGAGGTCGTCGAACTGGGCACCGACGGACGACAGCTGCGACTGCAGCTCGACGAACTGCTCGGCGGCAACGACGCTGCCCGTGAGCTGATCGTGCGTGACTACCATGCCAACCCCGAGCCGCTGTCCAAGGCGGAGGTCGCTGCGACGCTCGCCGAGCTGGACGCCATGTCCGACGCTGATCTACTCGACTTTCTCATGGTGGCAAGGGTTTTCGGGTACCCGTCGACGGCCGAAGCACAGGACTCCGCGGTCAGCGCGCGCGGCTACCGGGCGATGTCGGAGATTCCGCGGCTCCAGTTCGCCCACGCCGACCGCCTGGTTCGCGAATTCGGCTCACTGCAGGGCCTGCTGGCCGCCAGCGCCGGCGACCTGGAGGCGGTCGAGGGCATCGGCGAGATCTGGGCCCGCCATGTCCGAGAAGGCTTGTCGCAGTTGGCCGAATCGACTATCGGCGATTCGCTCGCCTGAGTCGCATTAATTTCAGCGCAACGCTCAGCCGCCGGGGGCGGGTGCCGGGCCGGGAAGCGGCCCGGGAGCCATCGGCCCCGGCAACCCCGGCGGTGGCGGCGGTGCCGCACCCGGAGGCAGCGGCGGAGCCAAGATGAACGGAACCGCCAGGGAGCGAAGGTTTCCCAGCTGCACGACCAGGTTGTAGGTGCCGGGTCCGATCGCCGGCCGCGGCAACGGGCAGTGCGGGGCCGAGCCCATCCCGGTCCAGGTGACGGCGGTGGTCACCTGCTCGCCCGGTGCGAACGTCTTGACCAGAGTCTCGTTGGACGGCGCGCAGTCCAGGTTCGACCACAACCGCTTGTTGTCCAGTGAGTACACGTAGGCGGCCAGCACCGCGGCCCCGACATCGCGCTTGCAGGCCACCAGCCCGATGTTGGTGACGACCATGACGAACTTCGGCTGATCGCCGATCGCGTACTGCGGCGCGTTGGTCAGGCCCTTGACGGCCAGGGTTGAGTCCGGGCAATCGTCGCCCGCATTGAGCACTGGCGGCGGCGCAACCGCGGCCGTCGGCGTCTCGGCCGGCTGATCGGTGTTCTCCCCGGCCGGCGGCTGCACGGGCGTCTTGACCTCGGGATTCGCGCCCTGCGCATTCTGAGTTGGCTTCTTGGCGGCCGTGTTCGAGGTATTGGCTCCGGCGCTTCCGCTCAGCACCGCGACGATGATCGCGACCACGACGGCGACCACGACGACGGCGATGCCGATCGCCAACCCGCGGCGCCGCCAGTAGATCTCCGGCGGCAGCGGCCCTCGCGGTTCCAGATCCAGCACATTCACACGGTAAGGCCAGGTCATCCCGAGAGGCCCGACCTGGCTCGGCGTGTCGCCGACTCGGACTCTTTTTCATCGAGGATTAATAACTTCCCAAATCCTGGCTGAGTTTCCGATAAGAAGATGCGATGCACGGAAAAACGATGCTTGCGAAGATCGGCGCCGTCGCACTGATGGCCGGCGTCGCCGCCGTACTGGCCAGTCGGACCGCCCACGCTGACGACACCCTGCTCGGTCCGCTAGCCGGCAGCGACACCGCGATCATCCTGGGCGGAACCACCGAGCCGATGCCCTCGACCGATTTCGCGCAGGCCGCCGAAAATCTGTATCTGCATGCACTGGGTTTCGACGGTGGCGCCACCTCCTCCATGGTCTGCGACATGATTGCGACCGATCCGTGCAGCGCACCGCTGCAGGTGCTGACGACGCCCGAACTGATTCAGCAGGGCCCGAGTAGTCTCACGGCCGCCGATGACGTCGTTCTCGCCGTGAGAAATGAATTCGACGCCAACCCTGGCGCTTTCGACGCCGAGCACCCGCTGACGATTTTCGGCTACTCGCAAAGCGCCACCGCCGAGTCGATCGCCATGACGCGATTGGCGGCCGACGGCATTCCCAAAGAGGATTTGCACTTTGTGTTCATCGGCGACCCGTCCCTTGCCGAGACCGGTATATGGCCGAACCTGGTGACAGACATGGATGGGATATTCGGCGCAAGCCTGACGAACACTCTGCTCAACGATCTGGGCATGACCGGCGTTCTGGGGAACGTGACACCGGACGATCGTCTACCCGGCGACCATCTACACACTGGACGGCGACGGGGTCGCCGACTTCCAGCAAGACTTCAACGCCGGCGGTCTGCTGGATCCGCTGTGGAACCTTTTCACCACGCACGTGGAGTACCTCGGGTTGACACCGACCGAGCTCGCCGACGCGACGATTTCGACGGACCACTTGCTCACCTACGTCGACATCTCCAACAACATCAACACCGGCGACGCATGGCTGGGCGCGGTATTCGAGCACGGGGCCGCCAACAGTGGACTGCTCGAGAGCGTGTGGAACTCCTTGGAGCTGTACTTGACCAACTCGTTCTAGTCGTCGACCTTGTCGCCGACGTCACCGATGATGTTGCGCAGCACGACCCGCCCGTCGGCGAGGTGATAGGTGGCGCCGACAACCGCCAGGTCTCCGGCGGCGACCGCTGCGGCGATGGCCGACGAACGCTCGACCAACTGGGTGCCGGTCTCGACCACGTGGCGGGCCTCGAACTCATCCGGTCGGGTGAGGCCTTCACGGCGGCCCAGCAAAATCGACGGCGTCACCCGCTCGACCAGATCGCGCACATAGCCGCCGGGCAACACACCGTCGTCCAGCGCAGCCAGCGTCGCCTTGACCGCGCCGCAGCTGTCATGGCCGAGGATCACGATCACCGACACACCCAGCGCGCCGACTGCGAATTCCAGTGATCCCAATACCGCGGAGTCGATCACGTGCCCGGCGGTGCGGACCACGAACATGTCACCGAGGCCCTGGTCGAAGATCAGCTCGGCGGCCACCCGGCTGTCGCCGCAGCCGAACAGCGCCGTGGTCGGCTTCTGGCCTTTGGCAAGGCTGGCCCGGTGCTCAATACTTTGGCTCGGGTGTTGGGGCTGGCCGGCGACGAAGCGCTCGTTACCCTCTTTGAGTGCTTTCCACGCGGTTACGGGATCGGTATTGGGCATGGCGCTCATTCTGCCGTAGTCGGGCATGACGCCCTCTCTAATGCCCGGTGAACTTCTGGGCTGGTACGACCGGTCACGACGCGATCTGCCGTGGCGAGACCCCGATGTGACGCCGTGGCAGATCCTGGTCAGCGAGTTCATGTTGCAGCAAACACCGGTGTCGCGGGTGGAACCGATCTGGCGGGACTGGGTTGCGCGCTGGCCGACGCCATCGTCGACGGCGGCGGCCGGTCCGGCCGACGTCGTGCGGGCCTGGGGCAAGCTCGGCTACCCCAGGCGCGCCAAACGCCTGCACGAATGCGCGATCGTCGTCGCCCGTGACCACGCCGACCAGGTTCCCGACGACGTCGAGGTGTTGCTGACGTTGCCCGGCGTCGGCGCCTACACCGCCCGCGCGGTGGCGTGCTTCGCCTACCAGCAGTCGGTGCCGGTTGTCGACACCAATGTGCGACGGGTGGTGGCCCGTGTTGTGCACGGCCGCGCTGACGCCGGTCCGGCATCCACCGTCCGTGATCATGCCGATGTGTCGGCGTTATTGCCCAGAGACGCTACAGCGCACACATTTTCGGCGGCCCTGATGGAATTGGGCGCCACGGTGTGCACTGCGCGAACGCCGAAGTGTGGCCGGTGTCCGCTCAGCCGGTGCCAATGGCGACAAGCCGGTTTTCCGCCGTCGGAAGGCCCGGCCCGCCGCCCGCAGCGCTACGCCGGAACCGACCGGCAGGTTCGCGGCCGATTGCTGGATGTGTTGCGCGGCAACAACTTACCGGTTACTCGCGACCAGCTCGATGTCGTCTGGCTACGCGACACCGGGCAGCGCGACCGGGCTCTGGAATCCCTACTTGCCGACGGTCTGGTGGCCAAGACCAGCGACGGGCGATTCGCCCTGGCCGGCGAGGAAGGTTAGCTCGCGGTCAGGAATGACTCCACCGCCCGGCGGTATACCTGCGGCGCCTCGTCGTGAACCAGGTGTCCGGCATCCTCGACGCGTAAATACGTTGCGCGATAACCACTCTCGCCCATCAACTGCATCTGGCCGGCAGGAGCAACCGAGTTGCCGGCCTCGATGAGTAGCGCCGGTGAACGCACCGCATGCCATTGCGCCCAGTAGTCACGAGTGCCCCATTCGGCGGCGATCTCGATCCATCGGGAAGTGTGCCCGTGTAACCGCCATCCGTCGTCCGTGCGGTCGAAGGCTTCCAGGAAGTACCGGCCCGCGAGTTCGCCGAACTCCGCATACACCTGCTCCGCGGAATGAAACTCGACCGGCAGGTTGTGCAGCCACGGCTCCCACGGGCCGGTGGTGCGGCCCCGGAAATCCGGCGCCATGTCCTCGACCACCAGGGCTGATACCAGCTCAGGTCGCTCGGCGGCCACACACCACGCGTGCAGGCCGCCCATCGAATGTCCGACCAGACGGACCGCAGTTCCCAGCGCATCCACGGCGTCAGCGAGATCAGCGACGAAGCGTTCGGTGCTGATCGGGAACGGATCGTCGACATCGCGGCCGCGATGCCAGGGAGCGTCGTAGGTGTAGACCGTCCCCAACTGAGTCAGCCACGGCAGCTGACGCGACCAGGTGCTGCCGCGGCCCATCAACCCGTGCACCAAGACGACCGGTTCACCTCGTCCGCCGCGATGGGTGAGCAGATCAGCGGCCATCCGCCTATCTTTCCGTCCGGGCACTTGGGGTCCGCTCACGGCCCGCATTGTCGCCCGGCTGGGCAGATTGCCGGGCTCTCCCCCGCGAGCGGGAGGTACCCCCACCTCGGACCGCGCACGGTCCGCATTGTCGCCCGGCGCTGGCGCGGTAGCCTAGCGCAATGCCAGTGGTGAAGATCAACGCAATCGAGGTGCCCGCGGAGGCGGGCCCTGAGCTGGAGAAGCGGTTTGCCCACCGTGCGCACGCAGTCGAGAACTCGCCCGGTTTCCTCGGCTTTCAGCTGCTCCGCCCGATCAAGGGTGAAGACCGATACTTCGTGGTAACCCAGTGGGAGTCCGAGGAGGCCTTTCAGGCCTGGGCGACCGGTCCGGCGATCGAGGCGCACGCCGGCCACCGGCAGAATCCGGTGGCGACCGGCGCGTCGCTGCTGGAATTCGAGGTTGTGTTAGACGTTGCCGGATCCGGCCAGTAAGCCCTGTCGGCGCCGCCGGCTCGCGGCATTGGCAGCCGCCACGTTGCTCATCGCGCTGACGCCGGGCTGCACGTCGCCGCGAGCGCCTTCTGCGAATGCGGCCGGCACCGGTCGCGAGATCGACATGAGAACTCCGGCCGGTCTGCGCGCCCAGCAGACCCTCGACATGCTGAACTCGGACTGGCAAATCGGTCCGGTCGGAGTCGGCACCCTGGCGGCGCCGAAAATGGTCTCCCAGGTGCAGACCATGATGGAGAAGCTCTGGTGGGACCGGCCGTTCACCTTGCGCGGAGTCGACATCAAAGCAGGCGCGGCCACTCTGCAGCTGACGACGTCTTACGGCGCCCAACAGGAGGTTCGGATACACACCGGCGACGACACATTGGTGGACGGGTTCGATCTCACCACGCTGTCCCCCAAGATTTCGTCGTGGAGCGACGTCGACGCGGTGCTGAACAACACCCAAGCCCGCTATTCCTGGCAGGCCACCAAAATCGTTGATGGCCAATGCGACCGGGTAGCCGGCACCAACACCGACTTGTCGCTGCCGCTGGCATCGATCTTCAAGTTATACGTGCTCTATGCCGTATCGGATGCCATCAAGGCCGGGACCGTGTCGTGGGATGACCAGCTGATCGTCACCGATAAGGGCAAGGCCGTCGGTTCGAGCATGGATTTGCCGGTGGGAGCGCGCATTTCGGTACGCACCGCGGCCGAGAAGATGATCGCGACCAGCGACAACATGGCGACCGACATGCTGATCGAAAAGGTCGGTGCCCAGGCCGTCGACGATGCGCTGGTTAACACGGGGCATCACGATCCGGCCGCGATGACACCGTTTCCGACGATGTACGAACTGTTCAGCGTCGCCTGGGGCCGCCCGGACCTGCGCGAACAATGGAAGCAGGGGAGTCCGCGAGACCGCGCCGCGCTGCTGGAAAGAGCCAATTCAGCTACCTACCAACCGGATCCGTTCCGCGCGCATGTTCCGGCGTCGGAATCCGGCGCGGAGTGGTATGGCAGCGCTGAGGATATCTGCCGGGTACACGTCGCACTGCAGGCCGGCGCTGTGGGCGCTGCCACGCCCGTCAAGAAGATCCTCGACGTCGCTACCGGGGTCAACCTGGACCGCAATGATTGGCCCTACATCGCCGCGAAAGCCGGCGGCCTGCCGGGCGATCTGACATTCAGCTGGTATGCGATCGACAAGACCGGGCAGCCGTGGGTGGTGAGCTTCCAGCTCAACTGGCCACGCGATCACGGGCCGGCCCTCGGCGGCTGGGTGTTGCAGATCGCCAAGCAGGTCTTCGCGTTGCTACTCACGCAACACTGATCGGCGGTTGCGTGCGCTCCCTTGTCCGTCGCCTGCTGTCGACCTGGAGTCGTCGCGACTTCGTCGAGATCGGCGTGCTGCTCGGCGTGATCGCGTTGATGCACGTGGTCGGGTTCGCGGTGCTGGTGTTCGTCATCGCGCCGCATCACTATCGGGCCGGCACCCAGATATTCGGTGTGGGGCTGGGCGTCACCGCGTATCTGTTCGGGCTGCGGCACGCGTTCGACGCGGACCACATCGCCGCGATCGACAACACCACGCGCAAGCTGATGGCTGACGGCAAGCGACCCAAGGCGGTCGGGTTCTGGTTCGCGATGGGCCATTCGACCCTGGTGCTGGTGATGGCCGTGCTGATCATGCTCGGCGCGCGGGCGGTGGGTGCGCTCGCCGATGCGACGTCGCCGACGCGTCACGTGCTCGGCTTCGCCGGAACACTGGCCTCGGGGCTCTTCCTCTACCTGATCGCGATCATGAACGTGATCGCGATGATCGGGATCTACCGTGCCTTCACCAAGCTTCGGCAGGGCTCCTACTCCGACACCGAAATCGAAGCGGCGCTTAATGATCGGGGATTTTTCGCGCGCCTGCTGCGGCCGGTGATGAACCGGATCACCCGCCCGGTACAGCTGTACCCGGTCGGCGCGCTGTTCGGCCTCGGATTCGACACCGCCACCGAGGTCGCGTTACTGGCGTTGGCCGGCAGCGGTGCGGCGGCCGGCCTTCCGTGGTACGCGGTTCTGGTGGTGCCGTTGCTATTTGCGGCCGGCATGACGCTGATGGATACCATGGACGGACTACTGATGACGGTGGCCTACGACTGGGCATTCATGCAGCCGGTGCGCAAGATCTACTACAACCTCGCCGTCACCGGGCTTTCCATTGCGGTGGCGTTGCTGATCGGATCGATCGAACTCGTCTCGATACTGCACGACGATCTCGACTGGGTCGATCCGATCACCAGCTGGGTCAGCGGCATCGACCTGAACAATGCCGGTCTGGCGATCGTCGCGCTGTTCGCCGTCACCTGGGCCGGGGCGGTTGCTTACTGGAAACTGGCCGGGGTCGAAGCTCGCTACCAACCTGCCGAGCCAGTCGACTAAACGAAAAGGCCGGCCGGCGCACAGCGCCGGCCGGCCTTTTCGCAATGCATTACGGCGTGGTGGTGCCGGTGGTGCTGCCGGCAGCGTGAGCGCCGGTGCTGGCCAGGTCGGCCTCGGCCGGCTTGCGGGCACCGGAGAACGTGAACACCGCGTCCTCGCCGTTGCCCTCGCCGTCCCAGTTGTCCACGTCGACAGTGACCAGCTGACCGGGACCGACTTCCTCGAAGAGGATCTTCTCGGAC
This sequence comes from uncultured Actinomycetota bacterium, assembly GCA_963762535.1. Classification (GTDB taxonomy): domain Bacteria; phylum Actinomycetota; class Actinomycetes; order Mycobacteriales; family Mycobacteriaceae; genus Mycobacterium. The sequence goes on along the minus strand of CAVXKX010000007.1, from coordinate 246,837 downwards.
AGCTGATCCTCGATCTCCCGCTGGATGGTGCGCCGCAGCGGGCGAGCGCCCAGCACCGGGTCGAAGCCACGCTTGGCCAACAACGCCTTGGCTTTGTCGGTGAGCTCCATCGCCATGTCCTTGGCCTTGAGCTGCTTGCCCACCCGGGCGATCATCAAATCGACCATCTCGATGATCTCTTCGCGGGTCAGCTGGTGGAAGACGATGATGTCGTCGATCCGGTTGAGGAACTCGGGGCGGAAGTGCTTCTTCAGCTCGTCGTTGACCTTCTGCTTCATCCGCTCGTAGTTGTTCTCGCCACCGCCCTGGGTGAAGCCCAGCCCGACCGCCTTGCTGATGTCGGAGGTCCCCAGGTTGGAGGTGAAGATCAGCACGGTGTTCTTGAAGTCGACCGTGCGACCCTGTCCGTCGGTGAGACGGCCATCCTCGAGCACCTGCAACAAGCTGTTGTAGATCTCCTGGTGCGCCTTCTCGATCTCGTCGAACAGCACCACGGAGAACGGCTTGCGCCGAACCTTTTCGGTGAGCTGGCCGCCCTCTTCGTAACCGACGTATCCCGGTGGGGCACCGAACAACCGCGACGCGGTGAACCGGTCGTGGAACTCGCCCATGTCGATCTGGATGAGCGCGTCGTCGTCGCCGAACAAGAAGTTCGCCAGCGCCTTGGACAACTCGGTCTTACCCACGCCGGACGGACCGGCGAAGATGAACGAGCCGGACGGGCGCTTGGGGTCTTTCAGCCCGGCGCGGGTACGACGGATCGCCTTGGAGACAGCCTTGACGGCATCCTCCTGGCCGATGATCCGCTTGTGGATCTCGTCTTCCATCCGCAGCAACCGGGTGGTCTCGGCCTCGGTGAGCTTGAACACCGGGATACCGGTCCAGTTGCCCAGCACCTCGGCAATCTCGTTGTCGTCGACCTCGGCAACTACGTCGAGATCACCTGAACGCCACTGCTTTTCACGCTCGGCGCGCTGATTGACCAGCTGCTTTTCCCGGTCGCGCAGGCTGGCCGCTTTCTCGAAGTCCTGGGCGTCGATCGCGGACTCCTTCTCCCGGCGGGCGTCGGCGATCTTCTCGTCGAACTCGCGCAGGTCCGGCGGAGCCGTCATCCGGCGGATCCGCATCCGGGCGCCGGCCTCGTCGATCAGGTCAATTGCCTTGTCGGGCAAGAACCTGTCGTTGATGTAGCGGTCAGCGAGGGTGGCCGCCGCGGTGATCGCGCCGTCGGTGATCGACACCCGGTGGTGCGCCTCGTAGCGGTCGCGCAGTCCCTTGAGGATTTCGATGGTGTGCTCCACGGTGGGTTCGCCGACCTGCACCGGCTGGAACCGGCGCTCCAGGGCGGCGTCCTTCTCGATGTACTTGCGGTACTCGTCGAGGGTGGTCGCACCGATGGTCTGCAGTTCCCCGCGGGCCAGCTTCGGCTTCAGGATCGACGCCGCGTCGATCGCGCCTTCGGCCGCTCCGGCACCGACCAGCGTGTGCAGCTCGTCGATGAACAGAATGATGTCGCCGCGGGTGTTGATCTCCTTGAGCACCTTCTTCAGCCGCTCTTCGAAGTCACCGCGGTAGCGGCTGCCGGCCACCAGCGAACCCAGGTCGAGGGTGTAGAGCTGCTTGTCCTTGAGTGTTTCGGGGACCTCGCCGTGCACGATCGCCTGCGCCAGGCCCTCCACGACGGCGGTTTTACCGACGCCGGGCTCACCGATCAGCACCGGGTTGTTCTTGGTGCGCCGGCTCAGCACCTGCATGACCCGCTCGATTTCCTTCTCGCGCCCGATGACCGGGTCGAGCTTGCCCTCCATCGCGGCGGCGGTCAGGTTGCGGCCGAACTGGTCGAGCACCAGTGAGGTCGAAGGCGAACCGGACTCTCCGCCGCGGCCGCCGGCGCCGGCTTCCGCGGTTTCCTTGCCCTGGTAGCCGCTCAGCAGCTGGATGACCTGCTGGCGCACCCGGGTGAGTTCAGCGCCCAGCTTCACCAGAACCTGGGCGGCGACGCCCTCGCCCTCACGGATCAGTCCGAGCAGAATGTGCTCGGTGCCGATGTAGTTGTGGCCGAGCTGCAGCGCCTCGCGCAGGCTCAGCTCAAGGACCTTCTTCGCGCGCGGGGTGAACGGGATGTGCCCAGACGGTGCCTGCTGGCCCTGGCCGATGATCTCCTCGACCTGACTGCGGACACCTTCCAGCGAGATGCCCAACGACTCCAGCGACTTGGCCGCTACCCCTTCGCCTTCGTGAATAAGACCCAGCAGGATGTGCTCAGTGCCGATGTAGTTGTGGTTGAGCATCCGGGCCTCTTCTTGCGCCAAAACGACAACCCTGCGGGCACGGTCAGTAAAACGTTCGAACATTGGCCTTTACCTGCTCTTCCTCACCGTCGGTACTTCGTCATTCTCGGCACAGGGGCCGACACCGCGTACCTGGGTTCCACTGTAGTGGGCCTTCCCACCTTGCGGTCGCCGAGCCAAGACGGTTACAACAAAGCAACGCGGGGAAACCGCAAATCGGTTCCCGCTTCGGTGATCGATCAGTTCGCCACCAGCGAAAGCTGAATATGCCAGCGTCCGCGGGCGCCCGGATCAGGTCGCGGCGTGGAATGCGTCGATGACGTCGGCCGGGATACGGCCACGGGTCGACACATTATGCCCGTTACGACGGGCCCAGTCCCGGATTGCGGCGCTCTGCTCGCGATCGATGGCACCACGACCCCGACCGGAGCTCGAACGGCCGCGGCGACGGCCACCGACCCGGCGCGAAGCTTCCACCCACTGCTTCAGGTCATTGCGAAGTTTCGCCGCATTCTTGGCCGATAGGTCAATCTCATAGGTAACGCCGTCGAGGCCGAATTCGACCGTTTCATCGGCAGCACCTTCACCGTCGAAATCGTCGACAAGAGTGACGGTCACTTTCTTCGCCATTGGCTGAGCCTCATGCTTTCTTCTTAGACACTTGCCATACAAGACACGTGGTCCGGACCGCCCCCGCGATCAATCTGCCATATTCAGGCAAGTTATTCAATACAGTAACAAGTGATTGTTCAGTTACTATGCGGACGCACAATAGGAAACAATACCGTCTCTCGAATTGACAGGCCAGTCAAAGCCATCAGCAGGCGATCGATGCCCATTCCGGTTCCGGTGCATGGCGGCATAGCGTGCTCCAGCGCAGCAAGGAAATCCTCGTCGAGCACCATTGCCTCGTCATCGCCGGCGGCGGCGGCAAGCGCCTGCTCGGCGAATCTTTCCCGTTGTACCACCGGGTCGATCAATTCCGAGTATCCGGTGGCCAGTTCGAACCCACGAATATACAGGTCCCACTTTTCGGTGACCCCGGCGATGCTGCGGTGTTGACGAGTCAAAGGGGTCGTCTCGACCGGAAAGTCTTTGACGAAGGTGGGCGCGGTCAGCGTCGCGCCGACGGTGTGCTCCCAGAGTTCCTCGACCAACTTGCCGTGCCCATAGCCACGATCAGCCGGCACCTCGACGTCAAGTGATGCTGCGATAGCGAGCAAGCGATCGACATTCGTGTTGGGTGTGATCTCTTCCCCAAGCGCCTCTGATAGTGACGGATACATTTGAATCGACGTCCATTCTCCGTCGATGTCATAGACGCTGCCGTCGGGAAGAGGAAGTTGTCGAGTACCGATCGCCTCGTCGGCCACCTGCTGAATGAGCTCACGCGTGACAACGGCAGAATCGTCATACGTTCCATACGCCTGATACGTCTCGAGCATGGAAAATTCCGGAGAATGTGTGGAATCGGCGCCTTCGTTTCGGAACACCCGATTTACTTCGAAGACCTTGTCGAGCCCACCGACCACGCAGCGTTTCAGGAACAGTTCCGGTGCGATCCTAAGGTAGAGGTCGATGTCGAGCGCATTGGAGTGCGTGACGAACGGGCGTGCCGCCGCGCCGCCTGCCAGCGTCTGCAACATCGGCGTCTCAACTTCTAAAAAGCCGCGTTGTTCCAGAGCATTGCGCACGGCGCGCATGACGGAAATTCGCTGACGGGCGACCGTGCGCGCCTGGGGCCGCACGATCAGGTCGACGTAGCGCTGCCGCACGCGTGACTCTTCGCTCATCTCTTTGTGCGCCACCGGCAGTGGCCGCAGGGCCTTGGACGCCATCTGCCAGCTGTCGCCGAACACGGACAGCTCTCCGCGCCGTGAGCTGATCACCTCGCCGTGGACGAAGACGATGTCGCCGATGTCGACGTCAGCCTTCCACTCGTCGAGGGCTTCCTGCCCGACACCGGCCAGGCTGATCATGACCTGCAGCTGGGTGCCGTCGCCGTCTTGCAGGGTGGCAAAGCACAGCTTTCCGGAGTTGCGGGCGAACACCACGCGGCCGGCCACCCCGACGATGTCGCCGGTGGACGAATCGGGCGGCAGATCCGGGTAGGCGGCACGAATCTGCGACAGGGTATGCGTGCGAGGGACTTCGACGGGATAGGGATCGCGGCCCTCGGCCGCCAGGCGCGCGCGCTTGTCCCGGCGTATCCGGAACTGCTCGGGGAGGTCTCGAGGGTCCCCAGAATCGTTGTCGGCGGCGCTCACGACCTGCCAGCTTAAGGGAACGGCCGCGGCGAACTTCCGCGGCAGTCAGCGTGCGGTCTTGAGCCGTCCGCGCTGGCTGTCGCGGTTGCGCTCGAAAACCAGCCGCAGCCCGTGCAGTGTCAGGTGCTGGTCGTAGTGGTCGACCGAGTCCAACTCGGCCAGCAACAGCGGCGCGGTGTGGCCGGTTGCCACCACCGTGACCTGATTCTCCGGGCCACCGGAAAAGCCGTCGACGTCCTCGCGGATGCGACCGACCAGGCCGTCCACCAGACCGGCAAAGCCGAAAACCGCGCCGGCTTGCATGCATTCGACGGTGTTCTTGCCGACCACCGAACGAGGCCGGGCCAGCTCGACCCGGCGTAGAGCGGCCGAGCGGGCCGCTGCGGCGTCGGAGGAGACCTGGATACCCGGCGCGATCGCGCCGCCCAGGAATTCACCTTTGGCGGACACCACGTCGACGCAGATCGAGGAGCCGAAGTCGATTACGATCGCCGCCGTGTTGTATTTTTGAAAAGCCGCCAGGCAGTTGACAATTCGGTCAGCGCCAACCTCTTTGGGGTTGTCGACGAGCAGCGGGATGCCGGTGCGCACACCCGGCTCGATGAGGACATGTGGCACCGTCGGCCAGTACTGCTCGAGCATCAGTCGCACCTCGTGCAGCACCGACGGCACGGTGGACAGCGCCGAAGCACCGGTGAGCTGTTCGGAGTCGTCACCGATCAGACCGTCGATGGTCAGCGCCAGCTCGTCGGCGGTGACTTCCGATTCGGTCCGGATCCGCCACTGCTGCACGACTTTGGCGTGCTCCTTGGTGCCCGAGACCAGTCCGACCACGGTATGGGTGTTGCGGACGTCGATGGCCAGCAGCACGGCTAGGCGACCTTCATCGCGGCGACACCAGCTCGCCGGCGTCGGCGGGGACGAACGCCGGATCGCTGCCGAGGTCGGTCGCGCGGTTCTCGGCGTCGACGAAGACGATCTTGGGTTGGTAGCTGCGTGCCTCAGCGTCGTCCATCTGGGCATAGGCGATCAGAATCACCAGGTCGCCGGGATGCACCAGATGTGCGGCCGCGCCGTTGATTCCGATCACACCGCTGCCGCGCTGACCGGTGATGGCATAAGTGACCAGCCGCGCGCCGTTGTCGATGTCGACGATGGTCACCTGCTCGCCTTCGAGCAGATCGGCCGCATCCATCAGGTCGGCGTCGATCGTCACCGAGCCCACGTAGTGCAGATCCGCTTGTGTGACGGTCGCCCGGTGGATCTTCGACTTGAGCATCGTCCGTAACATCAGTTCCTCCAATGTGATTCGAGAGGTCCAGCCGAGACGGCGGGCGTCAGCCCGTCGGCGCCGACGGTAGATCCGATATCGATGGCAACGTTGTCGAGCAGTCGGGTCTTGCCGAGCCTGGCCGCGACGAGCAGGCGACCGGCACCGCTGGCGGGCGCGGGCCCCAGTGCGCTGTCGCGCACTTCCAGGTAGTCGACGTCGATTGCGGGCACCTCCGAGAGCACCGAGCGGGCCGCGGCCAACGCGGCGTCAGCACCGCCTGGTGCGGCGTGCGAGCCCGCCAACAGCGCCGCCGACAAGATGCCGGCCAGTTCTCGTTGCGCGGCATTGAGGTAACGGTTACGAGAGGACATCGCCAGGCCGTCGATTTCGCGCACGATCGGGACGCCGACCACCCGGACATCGATGTTGAGGTCGGCGACCATCTGACGGACCAGTACCAGCTGCTGATAATCCTTCTCGCCGAAGAAGATTCGATCCGGTGAGACGATCTGCATCAGTTTGCAGACCACGGTGAGCATGCCGGCGAAATGGGTGGGGCGCGCGGCGCCCTCGAGCTCGGATCCGAGCGGTCCCGGGTACACGGTGGTCCGTGGACCGTCTGGGTACATCGCTGAAGCACTTGGGGCGAAGGCTATTTCGACTCCTTCACCGCGAAGCAGAGCCAAGTCGGCCTCGAGGACTCGCGGGTAGGCGTCGAGATCCTCGTCGGCGCCGAACTGCAGCGGGTTCACGAAGATCGAGACCACCACGACCGAACCGGGCACCAGCTTGGCTGCCCGGACCAGTGCGAGGTGCCCGTCGTGCAGCGCGCCCATGGTCGGCACCAGCATCACCCGTCGACCGGTGTGGCGCAGCGCGCGACTGATCTGGCGGACATCGTCTGGGTTGGCGTACAGGTTGAGTTCGCCGGCGTTGAACTTCGGCCGCTGCTGGGTGCTCATCGCGTCAACACCTCGAGCACGTCGTCGGGCGCATGGACCTTCTCGGCGGTGCGCAGGGCGTTGAGCCGGTAGGCCTGCGCCAACTGCGGGTCGAGCGCGTGCAGCACCCGCAGGTGAGCGGCGACAACGCCGGCGTCACCGCGGGCGATCGGGCCGGTGAGCGCCGTCTGCCCGCGCTGCAAGGCGTTCTCCAGTGCTGCACGGGCCAGCGGTCCGAGAATGCGCTCGGCGATGCCGCCGGGCTGATCGTCGACCAGCTGCTGCCCGAGAAGCTCGGTGCCCGAGACCGCGGCCCGCAATGCGTCGAGCGCGTCGGTGAGCACCGTGACGATGTGGTTGCCGGCGTGGGCCAATGCCGCGTGATACAGCGTGCGGTCCTGCTCAGGCACCCGGAACGGCTCACCGCCGATCTCGAGTACCAGCGACTGCGCGATCGCGTAGCCGACCTCGTCGGCGGCGGTGATCCCGAAGCAGGTGTCAGGAAGCCGGGAGATGTCCTCGTCGGAGCCGGTGAACGCCATGGCCGGATGGATGGCCAGCGGTATGCAGTCCTGCCCGCTCAGCGGCGCCAACACATCGATGCCGTTGACACCCGAGGTGTGCACGACGATCGTTCCGGGGCGCACAGCGGATGTGGCGGCCAAACCCGATACCAGCCCGGGCAATTCGCTGTCGGGCACCGACAGCACCAACAGCTCGGCGTTGCCGGCGACGTCAGGTACCGACGCCACCGGGGTGTCTGGCAGACGCCGCTCGGCACGCTGCCGGGACGCGTGGGAGACGGCACTGCAGGCAACCACGACGTGGTCGACGCGTTCGAGTGCCACACCCAACGCGGTTCCCACTCGGCCCGCGGAGATGATCCCCACCTTGAGCCGAGCGGGGCGCAATCCGTCGAACTGCACCATCGCAGACGACCCTCACAAGTTTCTTCTGGTTTCGTTCCAGTCCCGCGAAGCGGGTACCGGACGGTCGTCCCGACTCTACCGCGAACTGGCAGCCGCAACGCTGTGGTATTCGCCTCAGTCTTCGCGGCGCCGGCGACGCCCACCCTCTGACGGTGTGCTCTGCAGCCGAGCCAGCAGCTCGGCGACCGACTGGCCGCCTGATTGGGTCTCCTCGGACTCGTCAAGGGCATCGGTGCTGCGATGACGAGCGCTGGCCGGCGGCGGCGGCGGGGACATCACCGGTCCGCGGTCGGCAGCGTGCGTCGGAGGCGGCGGCGGTGGAGCGGGCGGCGGTGACATCGTCGGGGCCGGCGCCGAGTCCGGCCGGCGGCATCGAGTGCTCGGCCCCGCGCTCAGCCGCGACTCGATGGCGCGCTCGACCGATTCGCTCCAGTCGTCGCCACCGCGGTTCGCCGCTCTCGCGCCGGCGCCGTTTCGGCCGTAGCGCCCACGAATGCCGGCCCCGGCGCTTTCGGCCGGCGCCGGGCGGTCTCAGTTGATGCCCGGTGATCCGGGGTTGCGGCCGCTCGCGCGACGGCTCGGTGGTCGGCCGGCTGCCGCTCCGGGCGGCTGCTCGGACTGCCGCGGCGGCTCGGTCGGCGACCATGGGATCCGCGGCGGCTGCTCGGCCTGCGGCGGGCTGAACTGCGGCTCAGCCTCGGCAGCGTCCTCGGCTCGACGGTGGGAACGCCGTGGGGGCTGCGGAGGCTCGAATCGCTCGGGTTCGGTTCTGGGCGCCGGGCCGGGCGGCACCCATCCGCTGGGCTGGCCCTGCGGCCGCTGCTGTGCCCAACTGGGGCCTTCCTGCTGACGCTCCACCGGGTTTGGTGGTGTGGGCGGGGCCTGCGGTGGAGTCCAGCCGGCCACCGGTGTGGGCTCGTAGCGGGGGGCGAAAGTGTCCTGATCGTTGGCACGCCGGTGCGAACCCCACTCCGATTCAGGTGCTTCGTGGACCCGGTCCTGCCTGGGCGGAGGGTAGGCCTGCTGGTAGCGCTCCGCCGCGGGCTGCCGCGGTGGCGTCGGGACCAGCGGCTCCTCATGCACGTCGATGATCGAGTTGTCGTCGGAGCGTCGCGGCTCTTCGGCCCGTACGGAGGCGACCCGGTTGACGCGCTCCCGGGCGCTTTCGTGGCCGCGCTCCCATTCGCTGTAGCCGCGCACCGCCTTGCGCTCGCCCTCCAGGGCGGGACGCTCACTGAGCTCGGCGTCGAACAGGATCTCCAAGTTGGTGCGCAGCGCGGCCAACTCGGCCCGTAACTCCGCAACCTCGTCGTTGGCCTGTGCGCGCAGTTCGGTGCTCAGTTCGCGACGCAGCTGCGATTCCACGGTGAGCTCGTACTCGCGCCGCGCCGAGATCTCCCGGTCCAGCTGCAGGTCGTAGACGAGCTTGAGGTCGCGCGCCCGGGCCTGATCCACGTCGCTTTGCCGGCGGTAGATCACCGAGACGAAGGCAGCGACCACTGCGGCCCACAACGCGAGAATCACCGCGAGCTTGAGAAGCTCTACCTGGTTGGTGAAGACCAGCGCAGAACTGGCGCCAATGGCCAGAACCAGCAACGCCGTCAGCAGCACCCAACCCGGTCTGCGGCCGCCGCGCCGCACCCGGGCGCCGCGGTCCAGATCGGTCATGGCCCGACTGTACCGGCCCTTGGTCACAGCGCGTGTCGCCTGTTCCGGCGTTTCTCACCTGGACGAATCGCCTGTTCCGGCGGTCGTTGGGCGGCGAGCTAACTTTCGGCACCCCCGCCGTTCTCGGTCGGATCTCGTGGTGATCGACAGCAATGTTGCAACCACAACGCGGCGGACATCAGAGTGAGCGCGCTGAGCGCTGCGACGGCCGTTCCGAGGGTGTCCTCAGAGGCCACCTTCAGCCATGACCGGCGCGGCAACAGGTAAGTCAGGACGCCGATCCAGCCGCCCAACGCCAGCGCGCCGACCCAGGCCGACGCCTTGGCGATGACCACACTGCGCGCCACCGTCAGCGGATGAAGCCAGCCGGGGGCGTCGCCGATCTCGCCGTCGTGGATCTTGGTCCGCACGTGCCGTCCCCAGATCGCCTCGGCAACGCCGACCGTAAGCAACGAAAAACCCGTCCACACCGTGATCGGCGGGAACCATCGGTAGAACAACACGACCAGCAGGTATCCCGTCACACCAGTGCCGAGCACCGCGGCCGTCAGGTCACGCTTGCGGGTGGGACCCATCAGCTTCCGGGGCGCAGCTCGAGGACGAAATCGGTGTGCCGCACCCCGGCCCGGTCGGCGGGATCCAGCTCGGCGATGAGCTTGGCGATCGGCTGCTTGCCGCCGGCCACCGTCAACGCCGCGTCGGGGTCGATCGCCAGCCATGGAAGCAGCACGAAGGCGCGCAGGTGAGCCAGCGGATGCGGCAGGGTCAGACCGTCTTCCAGCGAGGTCAGCTCGCTATCGCCGTCCACCGACGTCAGGTGGCAGCAGATCAAGTCCACATCGAGGGTGCGTGGGCCCCACTTCTGTCCGCGCACGCGGTCGGCGGCGACTTCCATGTCCTGCGCGCAGCGCAGCCAGCCGTGCCCGTCGAGGGTCGGGTCGTCGGCGATGAGCACCGCGTTGAGGAACGGGCCCTGCTCGACGCCGCCCCAGGCCGCCGTCTCGTAGACCGGCGAGACCGCCTGCACCCTGTCGCCGAGCCGGTCGAGCACCGACTGCAGCCGGGCCAGCCGGTCACCGAGGTTGGAACCGATCGAAAGCACGACACGTGTCATTGGCGCCACTCCTCCACGCCGGCTACGCCGGCGTCATCGTCGTCGGCGCGTGTCATAGGGGCACCACCTGACCGCGCCCGCCGCGCCGGGACCGGCGGGCCACCACGGCGACGTCGTCGAAGGTCTCTGGGATAGGGGCTTGCGGCTTGTGCACTGTCACCTCCACAGCGTGCGCGCGAGGGTCTTTCATGACGTCCTCGGCGATTTCGCCGGCGACCGTCTCGATCAAATTACGGGCCGGGCCCGCGACAATGGCCGCGGCACGCTGCGCCAGGACGCCGTAGTCGTAGGTGTCTGCCAGGTCGTCGCTGCTCGCGGCGTCCGCCAGATCTATCCAGACGGTGATATCGACGACGAAGCTCTGGCCGTCGGCACGCTCGTGGTCGAATACACCATGGTTGCCGCGAACTTTCAAGCCGCGCAACTCGATTCGATCAGCCATCCGTCCTACCGCCCACCCTGCGTCCATGCATCGACCACTTTGACAGCATCGACCGAACCCCGCACGTCATGTACCCGAACTCCCCAGGCTCCATGCAACGCGGCCAGAGCCGACACCACCGCGGTGGCCGTCTCGCGGCCATCGGGTGGGCGGACCTCGCCGCCCGGCGCTGCCAGCAGGCTGCCGAGGAAGCGTTTGCGCGACGCCCCGACCAGTACCGGGACGCCGCTCGCCACCAAATCCGGCAGCGCGTGCAGCAACGCCCAATTGTCGCGACCGGACTTGGCGAAACCCAAGCCCGGATCGATGATCAGCTTGGCCGGATCCACCCCGGCGGCAACGGCGTCCTCGACGCACGCCATCAACTCGGCGCGCACCTCGGCCACCACATCGCGGTAAGCCGGCACCTGATGCGGCCGCTCGGCCGACACCGAACGCCAGTGCATCAGCACCCACGGCACGTCAGCCTCGACCAGTAAGTCCGCCATGGCCGCGTCGGCGCGACCACCGGAGACGTCGTTGACCATCGAAGCGCCGTTTTCCAGCGCTGCCCGCGCCACGCCAGCGTGCATGGTGTCGACGCTGACCGTAACACCTTGTGCGGCAAGCGCTTTGATGACGGGCACGATGCGGGCTGTCTCCACCTGCGGATCGATCCGGGTCGCACCCGGGCGGGTCGACTCACCTCCGACGTCGACGATCGAGGCTCCGTCGGCCGCCAACGCCAGGCCGTGCTCGACCGCACGGTCAGCATCGAGATAACGACCGCCGTCCGAGAACGAGTCGTCGGTGACGTTCACAACCCCCATGACGTGGAGGCCCGTCGCGCTCACCTGCGCAGGATCAGTTCGAGCGCCTCGGCTCGAAGTGCGTTGTCGGACTTGAACTGGCCACGCACGGCCGACGTCGTGGTGATGGCACCGGGTTTGCGAACACCCCGCATGGACATGCACAGATGTTCGGCTTCCATCACGACGATGACTCCGCGCGGGTCCAGTTTGCGCATCAGGGCCTCGGCGATCTGAGCGGTGAGCCGCTCTTGAATCTGCGGCCGCTTGGCGTACAGGTCGACCAATCGGGCGATCTTGGACAAGCCGGTGACGCGGCCGTCGTGGCCGGGAATGTAGCCGACATGAGCGACGCCGTGAAACGCCACCAGATGATGCTCGCAGGTGGAATACAGCGGTATCTCTTTGACCAACACCAACTCGTCGTGCTGCTCGTCAAAGGTGGTGTCCAGCACGCTATCCGGATCGATGTAGAGGCCGGCGAACATCTCCTGGTAACTACGGGCGACGCGGGCCGGCGTGTCCAGCAGCCCGTGCCGGTCCGGGTCTTCCCCGATCGCGTAGAGCAGCTCACGGACAGCCGCTTCGACGCGCGGCTGATCGAAGATCCGGCCGTTGAGGGTCGCGGTGTGAGAATCCGGCGCCACCATCGCAGAACTCCGTTCGTCTCAGCCGTGTGTCGACGGGTTGGACGGGCTCGGGCCGCCGGGTGGAGCTGTTGGGCCAGCGGCCTTACCTTCTTCCGGCGCGGGTGCACCAGGCGGCGGATACGGCGGATACGGCGGGTAGGGCTGGCCCGCGTGCTGGTGTGGTGGCGGCGGCCAGTGCTGCGGCGGCTGGGCCGGGGGGTACCAGTAGCCGGGCTGTTGCGGCGGCGGCCATCCCGGCGCGTGCCAACCCGCCGGTGCACCGTAGTCGGGCTGCGTCGGGGTTTGTTGACCGTTTCCGGGGCTGGTGCGAGAACGGTTGTTGCCGTTGGTCGTTTGCTCGGTATCGGCCTGCTCGGCGTCCCGCGCAGCGGCGGCGATGGCCGCCTTGAAGGCCGGCTCGGGCGTGGGCTTGGGCCAGGGTTCGCCGCGCTCGATCGCCAACTCGCCGGGCGTCTTGATCGGCGGCTTGTCTGACGGGATACGACCCCCGAAGTCGTCGAAAAGCGTTAGCCGCGGCCGTTTTTCGACGTTGGCGAAGATCGCCTCCAAATCGGCGCGATGCAAGGTCTCCTTTTCCAGCAACTCACCGGCCACGATGTCGAGCACGTCGCGGTACTCGGTGAGGATCTCCCACGCCTCGGTGTGGGCGGCCTCGATGAGCTTGCGCACCTCGTCGTCAATATCCCGCGCCACCTCGTGGGAGTAGTCGGCTTGGTTACCCATGGTCCGCCCGAGGAAAGGATCGCCGTGTTCGGTGCCGTATTTGACCGCACCGAGTTTGGAGCTCATGCCGAATTCGGTGACCATCGCCCTCGCGATTTTGGTCGCCTGCTCGATATCGGACGACGCGCCGGTGGTGGGTTCGTGGAACACCAGTTCCTCGGCGGCGCGGCCACCCAGTGCCATCACCAGTCGGGCGATCAGCTCCGAGCGGGTGTGCAACCCCTTGTCGTCCTCGGGCACCGCGAGCGCGTGCCCGCCGGTGTTACCCCGGGCCAGAATCGTCACCTTGTAGACCGGGTCGACACCCGGCATCGCCCAGCCCGCCAGCGTGTGTCCGGCTTCGTGATAGGCGGTGGTCTTCTTCTCCTGCTCGCTGATGATCCGGCTCTTGCGGCGCGGCCCGCCGACCACCCGGTCGACCGCCTCTTCCAGGGCTGCGCCGGTGATCACCGTGCCGTTTTCCCGTGCGGTCAGCAGCGCCGCTTCGTTGATGACGTTCTCCAAGTCGGCGCCGGTCATGCCGACGGTCCGCTTGGCCAGGCCATCGAATTCGACGTCGGGACCGAACGGCTTGCCCTTGGAGTGCACCCGCAGCACTGCACGCCGGCCGGCCAGGTCAGGGCTGGCCACCGGAATCTGCCGGTCGAAGCGGCCGGGCCGAAGAAGCGCCGGATCCAGGATGTCGGGACGGTTGGTCGCCGCGATCAGGATGACGCCGGCGCGCTCGCCGAAGCCGTCCATCTCCACCAGCAACTGGTTCAGGGTCTGCTCGCGCTCGTCGTGGCCTCCGCCCAGTCCGGCGCCACGCTGGCGCCCGACGGCGTCGATCTCGTCGACGAAGATGATGCAGGGGCTGTTCTGTTTGGCCTGCTCGAACAGGTCACGCACCCGGGAGGCGCCGACGCCGACGAACATCTCGACGAAGTCGGAGCCGGAGATGGTGAAGAACGGCACCCCGGCTTCACCGGCGACGGCCCGCGCGAGCAAGGTCTTACCGGTTCCCGGCGGGCCGTAGAGCAGGACACCTTTGGGAATCTTGGCGCCCAGCGCCTGGTAGCGCGACGGGTTCTGCAGGAAGTCCTTGATCTCGTAGAGCTCTTCGACCGCTTCGTCGGCGCCCGCGACGTCGGCGAAGGTCGTCTTGGGCATGTCCTTATTCAGCAACTTGGCCCGGGACTTGCCGAAGCCGAAGCCCATCCGGGCGCCGCCCTGCATGCGGGAGAACATCATGAACAAGCCGACCAGCAACAGCAGCGGCAGTACGTACACCACGATCGAGCCGATGATGCTGCCCTGGTTGACGACGGTGCTGACCTGGGTGTCCTTGGCGTTCAGTTGATCGAACAGCGGGACCGCGTAGCCGGTCGGGAAGTGCGTGATGATCTTGTCGGAGCCCTCGGTGCCGGTCGCCGCGCTCTTCAGCGTCAGCCGGACCTGCTGCTCACGGTCGTCGATCTGGGCGCTTTTGACGTTGCCCGCTTTGATCTGAGCCATCGCCACCGACGTGTCGACCGGCTTGAAGCCGCGGGTGTCGTCGCTGAAATAGAAGAAAGACCAGCCAAGCAGCAGCACGACCGCTATGGCCGTGAGCGTGCGGATCACGTTTTTTCGGTTCATCAATCATCGGCCGTCGTCGGCCAGGTCCTTCCGATACACGGAGCTGGAATAGTCCAGGTTACCGCCCCACGGTGATTGCCAGCCCGGCACGGCCGTGCGCAGACGGGTCGCCTCGGTCTGAACAACGAATCGGAGTTCCCGACACCTTCCGAGCCGGGCAGGCGTGTGCTTTGGTGAACTTGTGTCTGACAGCCAGCCCTTCGCCGAACGGACCATCGAAACCAACGGCGTGCAGTTGCACACCCTTGAAGCTGGTGAGCCCGGCGCACCCGTGGTGGTGTTGGCGCACGGCTTCCCCGAGCTTGGCTATTCCTGGCGTCATCAGATCCCGGCGCTGGCCGCTGCCGGCTACCACGTGCTGGCGCCCGACCAGCGCGGTTACGGACGAACCACCAGCCCGGCCGACATCAGCGCCTACAACATCGCCGACCTGTCCGGCGACCTGATCGGCCTGCTCGACGACGTCGGCGCCGAAAGAGCAATATTCGTCGGCCACGATTGGGGCGCTCCCGTCGTGTGGAGTTCGGCGCAACTGCACCCGGAGCGGGTCGCGGCCGTCGTCGGCATGAGCGTTCCGCCGGTACCGCGCTCGCAGGTTCCGCCCACGAAGGCGTTCCGGGCGATTTTCGGCGACAAGTTCTTCTACATGCTGTACTTCCAGGAACCCGGGGTGGCCGACGCCGAGCTGGGTGCCGACCCGCGCCGGACCATCACACGAATGCTGGGTGGGCTGACGCGGTCGCAGGATCCGTCGGCCGCGCTGCGGATGATCGAGGCGGGCCCGGCCGGCTTCATCGAGCGCCTGCCGGAGGCCGATGGCCTGCCGCCCTGGATCAGCCAGCAGGAGGTTGACCACTACGTCGACGAGTTCGACCGCACCGGCTTCACCGGCGGGCTGAACTGGTACCGCAATCTGGATCGCAACTGGGAGCTGTTGGCCGACCCGCCGGCGGCCACCATCGCCGTGCCGGCCATGTTCATCGGGGGCACCGCCGACCCGGTGCTGAGTTTCATGCGCCCCGACCGGGCACCGGAACTGGTGACCGGCCGCTACCGCGAGGTCCTGATCGACGGCGCCGGGCACTGGCTTCAACAGGAGAAGCCGGACCAGGTCAACGAACTGCTACTCGACTTCTTGTCGAGTCTCAAGATCGGCGCCGAACGGTCATGAACCGTCCGCTGAACTTCGGAGTATTCGTCACCCCGTTTCACCCGACCGGCCAATCCCCCACGGTGGCACTCGAATACGACCTGGACCGCGTCGTGGCGCTGGACCGGCTGGGCTTCGACGAAGCCTGGTTCGGCGAACACCATTCCGGTGGCTATGAGCTGATCGCCTGCCCGGAGGTGTTCATCGCCGCAGCCGCCGAGCGAACCAAGCACATCCGGCTGGGCACCGGCGTGGTGTCACTGCCCTACCACCACCCGCTGATGGTGGCCGACCGTTGGGTGCTGCTGGACCATCTGACCCGAGGGCGGGTGATGTTCGGTACCGGTCCGGGCGCGCTGCCGTCGGACGCCTACATGATGGGAATCGACCCACTCGAGCAGCGCCGCATGATGCAGGAATCGTTGGAGGCGATCCTGGCCCTGTTCCGCGCGGCGCCCAGCGAGCGGATCAACCGCGATTCGGACTGGTTCACTCTGCGTGATGCCCAGCTGCACATCCGTCCCTACACGTGGCCCTACCCGGAAATATCGACGGCAGCGATGATTTCGCCGTCCGGACCGCGACTCGCCGGAGCACTGGGCACATCGCTGCTTTCGTTGTCGATGTCGGTTCCGGGCGGGTATGCGGCGCTGGACAACACCTGGCAGGTGGTCGAAGAACAGGCCGCCAAAGCCGGCCGGGACGCTCCGGACCGCGCCGGCTGGCGGGTCCTGTCGATCATGCACATCGCCGACACCCGTGACAAAGCCATCGACGACTGCACCTACGGCCTGCAGGACTTCGCCAACTACTTCGGCGCCGCGGGTTTCGTCCCGTTGGCCAACACCATCGAAGGAGCACAGACGCCGCACGAGTTCGTCGAAGACTATGCGGCCAAAGGCAATTGCTGTATCGGCAGCCCAGACGACGCGATCGCTCACATCGAGGACCTGCTGGAACGGTCCGGCGGATTCGGGACGCTGCTGATGCTCGGCCACGACTGGGCTTCACCTGAGGCGACCTACCACTGCTACGACCTGATGGCCCGCAAAGTCATTCCGCACTTCAAGGGCCAGCTGGAGGCGTCGCGGTCTTCGCACGAATGGGCAAAGGACAAACGCGACGAGTTGATCGGGCGGGCAGGCCAAGCCGTCGTGCAGGCCATCACCGAGCACGTCGGCGAGCACCAGACGGAAAGCAGTAGCAGCTGATGCGCGCCTCAGTGCTGCGGGACGGCCGCATGGTGTACCGCGACGACCTTCCCGACCCGGTACCGGGGCCAGGCCAGGTGCTGGTGGCGGTCCGGTCGTGCGGAATCTGTGGCTCCGACTTGCATTTCGCCTCGCACGGCGCCGAGGTGCTGTCACTGACCAGCGAAATGTCGAGCCAGGCCGGTGGTATGACCGTCGACTTGAGCCGCGACGTCTTCATGGGCCACGAGTTCAGCGCCGAGATACTCGAACCGGGCCCCGGTACCGACACGCATCCGGCCGGAACTCTCGTCACGTCGATCCCGGTGCTGTTGTCGGGCAACAACTTTGAACCGATTGTCTACAGCAACACGACGGTGGGCGGTTACGCCGAGCGGATGCTGCTTTCGGCGCCTTTGCTGCTGCCGATTCCGAATGGCCTTGACCCACAACATGCCTCGCTCGCCGAACCGATGGCGGTCGGGTTGCATGCCGTGAACAAGTCCGGAATTCAGCCCGGTGAGCCCGCCCTGGTGCTCGGCTGCGGTCCGATCGGCATCGCAGTGGTCGCCGCGTTGCGCGCCCGCGGAGTCGAGACCATTGTGGCAGCCGACTTTTCACCCAAGCGGCGCGAGCTCGCCGCCACGATGGGAGCACACCAGACTATCGATCCGGCGCAGGGTTCACCGTTCGACACCGCGAAACCGACGGTGGTGTTCGAGGCCGTCGGCGTCCCCGGAATCATCGACGACGTGATGCGCCGCGCCCGGCACGGCACGCGGCTGGTCGTGGTAGGGGTCTGCATGCAGGCCGACACCGTGCACCCCTTCTTCGGGATCGCCAAGGAAGTCAGTGTTCAGTTCGTTCTCGCTTACGACCCACAGGAATTCAGCGATTCGCTGCGGGCGATCGCCGAGGGCGACATCGATGTCAGTCCGGTGATCACCGGTGTGGTCGGCCTCGACGGCGTCGGGACCGCATTCGATGATCTCGCCGACCCCGAACGCCACTGCAAGATACTGGTCACGCCGTAGGCTTTCGCCGCTGCCTCATCCCCGGCCGGCGGGTGAGGTACGACGGTCGGCTTGAAACTGTTGAAAACTGCTGTACTGCAGGCGATCTAGGTACTCAAATACTGTCCTGGACAGCGCCCACCGTCAGCATGTCCGTGGCTTCCATCGTCCTCGCATGTCGCACGGGGCACGTGAGCCCTGCGCTGGTATATCTTGGTCAAAGCTAACCAACTCACCAGCAACGAGCACGACGTAAAGCAACTGTCGGCCGGGAGCTAGTGGACCGTCCCGGCGTGGCGACCACAGATGCCCCTGAGGAGGCGCCATGGCCACGCCGGCGCTGAGCTTGCCGCAGCAGATGCTGCGGCGTCGCCCAGTCATCGGCGCCCCGGTCGCCGCCGGCGCCTCGGCTCAACTGCAGCGCACCCTCGGGGTCTTTCTGCTCACGATGTTCGGCGTCGGCGAGACCGTCGGGTCGGGCATCTTCATCGTGCTGTCGCAGTCGGTGCCGCAAGCCGGTCCTGCGGTGGTGATCTCGTTCATCATCGCGGGCCTGGCGGCGGGTCTGGCGGCGATCTGCTATGCCGAACTGGCCTCGGCGGTACCGGTCTCGGGGTCGGCTTATTCCTATGCCTACGCCACCCTCGGCGAATTCGCGGCGATGGGCGTCGCGGCCTGCCTCTTGCTCGAATACGGCGTGTCGACCGCCGCGGTGGCCGTCGGCTGGAGTCAATACCTCAACAAGTTTCTCGGCAACGTCTTCGGATTCGTTCTGCCACAAGCTATCTCAGCATCCCCGTGGGACCCCCAGCACGGCCTGGTCAACCTGCCGGCGATTGCCCTGGTGGGCATGTGCGCACTGCTGCTGATCCGTGGCGCCAGCACATCCGCCAAGGCCAACGCGGTCATGGTGGTCATCAAACTCAGTGTGCTGGTGCTTTTCTCGGTCATCGCGTTCACCGCATTCAATGCGGGAAACTTCAGGGACCTGGCCCCGTTCGGCGCCTCGGGCATCAGCCTGGCATCTGGCACGATCTTCTTCGCCTACATCGGTCTTGACGCGGTGTCCACCGCCGGCGACGAGGTCAAAGACCCGCAACACACCATGCCGCGCGCAATCATCGCCGCGCTGCTGATCGTGACCGCAATCCATGTGCTCGTCTCCGTCGCCGCCCTGGGCGCGCAGCGGTGGCAGGACTTCAAGGGTGAGGATGCGGTGCTCGCGGTGATCCTGGACCACATCACCGGCAATACCGCGGGCAGCACGATCGTCGCTGCGGGCGCGGTGATTTCGATCTTCTCCGTCACCCTGGTGACGCTCTACGGGCAGACCCGGATCCTGTTCACGATGGGCCGTGACGGGCTGCTGCCGACGGCTTTCGCGAAGGTGAGCCCGCGCACGATGACGCCGGTGCGCAACACGCTGATCGTGGCGGTGGTGGTGGCCGCGCTGGCCGCGCTGGTCCCGCTGGAGCGGCTGGCCGAAATCGTGTCGATCGGGACGCTGACCGCGTTCATCGTGGTATCCGCCGGCGTGATCGTGCTGCGGATCCAGGAACCCGACCTACCGCGCGGTTTCAAGGTGCCCGGCTATCCGGTGACACCGATCCTGTCCATCGCGGCGTGCGCCTACATCCTGATCAGCCTGCACTGGTACACCTGGGTCGCGTTCAGCGGCTGGGTGACGGTGGCGCTGGTCTTCTACCTGACGTGGGGCCGTCGGCACAGCGCCCTCAATAGCGGCGACCGCCAAAAAGTTTGTCAGCTGGAACGTAGTATATTCGAACATATGTTCGATACGATCGCGGACCCGCTTGCCGAAGCCGGAGTCGACGCCCCGGCGGCGATGGCCAACTTGGCGCCCACCGCCCTGGTAGCTGCGGTGGAGTCGTCGTATCGACTGGAGTCGGTGCTGGTTGCGCGACGCCTGGCGGCCGTGGCGGGGCTGCTGCGCCATCGGGTCGCAGCCGCCGAACGGGCCGAGCGGGAGCACGGGTATGCGGTTATCGACGGGTTCGAACAGACCACCGCCGAGGTGGCCGCAGCGATGAACCTGTCCCCGATGGCAGCAAGCTACCTGGTCTCCTACGCGGAGGCGCTGGATGTTCGCCTGCCCAAACTGGCGGCGCTACTGGCCGATGGCCGAACCGACTGGCGCACAGTGCGGCTGATCATCACCCGCACCGATTTAGTGAGCGACGACGGGCTGATCGCCAAGCTGGACGACTCGCTGGCCGCGCGCATCGCCAATTGGCATGGCTGGTCAAAACAGCGCATCGTCAATGCGGTCGATGCTGCGGTGCGGGTCGCGGATCCCGACGCTGCCCGTGAGCGCCGCGTCACCGCGGATCAGGGCCGCTTCATCGGGATTACCGCTCAGGACAACGGGATGGCCGAGGTGTACGGCACCGTCGCCGCCGCCGCAGCGACGGCTTTTGACCGTCGGCTCTCGCAGTTGGCCAAGCAGGTGTGCCCGGCCGATCCGCGGACGTTGGACCAGCGCCGCGCTGACGCGCTCACAGCCTTGACCGAAGGTCGCCGGCTTTCGTGTGCGTGTGGCCTGCCGGAGTGCCCGAGCCGACTCGACACCGCAGATTCCGGGGGTGGGCCAGGCGCAACGCAGATCGTCGTCACTGTGGTCGCCAGTGAGCAGACCATTGCGGGACAGAGCGATTTGCCCGGGTTACCTGGAGGGCTACGGCGTCATCGATGCCGAGCAGGTACGCGAGTTGGCCGCGACCGCTTCGCTGCGGCTGGCAGATCCGCAAACGAATGCCGCGGCTCGCATTGCGTTATCAGCCTTCGGCGGCGCTCGAGCGTGCCATCCGGTGCCGAGATTTGACGTGCCGATTCCCCGGCTGCAGCCGCCCGGCGACCCGTTGCGACATCGATCACACCATCCCGTTCAACCATGAAAACCCGACGGCTGGTGGGCTGACGGTGGAAAGCAATCTCAAATGTCTTTGCCGCCAACATCATCGACTGAAGACGTTCGGCGGTTGGAAGGACGAGCAGCTTGCTGATGGCACAGTCATCTGGACATCACCGACCGGCCAGACATATCGCACCGCTCCCGCTGGACTTGATCTCTTTCCGCAGGCGGGCGCGCCAGCATGTGCCGCGCCGGCGTTGAACAAGCGAAGCAGAGCCAAGCAACGAAGCGCTCGAATAGCGCAGGCGCGCAACCATAATCGCGACCAGCGTCCGATCAACGAAGATCACCGGAGGCTCGAGGAAGCGCGCAACAAAGAAATCGCCGACCGCAAGTTTCGAAACCATATGCGCGACATGCTATTCCTGGTCAAGGGAAAGCCGAGCAACAGCCCTTTCTGTACCTGGGTGAACGACCCGCGCGAACCCGAAGAACTGCCACCAAACTGGCAACCACAGAATTCCCGAGTCGAACCGCAACCCGATGATCCGCCCTTCTGACCACAGCTAGGGTGCCAAGCATGCCCATCACTCAACGCGCCAATTTGCCGCTTCGTCTCATGCTCGCCCTGGGGCTCGCCGCGACAGCCTCCGCGTGCGACCACGACGCGCGGGAAAAGGTGGGCGAAAACCCGCGTCAGGTGACCGTCGTCGGCTCCGGTCATGTGCAGGGCGTCCCCGACACGCTCACCGCCGACGTCGGCATCGAATTCAGCGCCCGCGACGTCACCGCGGCGATGGACCAGACCAACGCCCGCCAGCAAGCCGTCATCGACGCGCTGGCCAACGCCGGCGCCGACCGCAAGGACATCAGCACCACTGACGTCACCTTGCAGCCGCAGTACGACAGCGCAGCGGCCATCACCGGGTACCGCGCCGCCAACACGATCCGGGTCAAGATCCACCCCGCCGGCACGGCGTCGCGGCTGCTGGCCGTCATCGTCGGCACCGGTGGCGACGCCACCCGGATCAACGCGGTCACCTACTCGATCGCCGATGACTCGCAGCTGGTGAAAGACGCTCGGGCGCGCGCGTTCGGCGACGCCAAGGACCGCGCCGCACAGTACGCCCAACTGTCCGGTCTCGGGCTGGGCAAAATCATCTCGATTTCCGAGGCGTCCGGGGGCGCTGCCCCGACGACGGCACCCGCGCCGCGGATGATGCCGTCAGCCGTGCCGCTGGAGCCCGGCCAGCAAACGGTGAGCTTCTCGGTCACCGCGGTGTGGGAGCTGCGCTGAGCGCTCGCCACTAATCCTGGTAGATCCGCGGGTCCAGGGTGCCGATGTAGGGCAGATCGCGGTAGCGCTCGTCGTAGTCCAGGCCGTAGCCGACCACGAACTCGTTGGGGATGTCGAAGCCGACGTAGGCGATGTCGGCGTTGGAGCGCAGCGCGTCGGGTTTACGCAGCAGCGTGCACACCCGCAGCGAGTGCGGACGCCGGGTGGCCAGGTTGCGCAGCAACCACGACAACGTCAGCCCGGAGTCGACAACGTCCTCGACGATCAGCACGTCCCGGTCGTTGATGTCGCGGTCGAGGTCCTTGAGGATCCGCACCACGCCCGACGAAGACGTCGACGATCCGTAGGAGCTGACCGCCATGAACTCGAACTGGTTCGGCAGTGGAATCGCGCGGGCCAGGTCGGTGACGAACATGACCGCACCCTTGAGCACGGTGACCAACAACAGGTCGCTGCCACCGACACCGGCGCGTTCGCGATAGTCGGCACCGATCTGAGCCCCGAGCTCGGCGATGCGGGTCTGAATCTCGTCTTCGCGCAGCAGGACCGACTTGATGTCCCCTGCGTACAGCTCGGGTGAGTCCGTCGCCACGACCACAGCGTGCCATGTCTGCGCGCTCGAGACCAACGGTGGCCCCGCTAGACACCTTCCTGACGCAAAGTCAGCAGTCCGTCGCTTCGCCCGGCGACCAATCGCTGTCTGCGCAACGCGGACCCGACCGCCACCCCGCCTTGGCCGCGCCAAGTGGTGACCAGGGTGTCCACTCCTCGAATTTGCTTGTCTGTCAACCCGATCGCGCCGCCGGCGATCAGCCAGTTGCGGATGACGCCGCGCCGGACCGGGTCGGGCAGCGCCGACAGCGCCCGGGCGTCGAGCCCGTCGGCGGTCGCGGCTGTGCTCATCGCCTGGTCGATCAGCGAGTCGATCAGCTCGGTGTCTGCGCGCAGCGCGGTCGCGGTGCGTGCCAGCGCCTCGGCCACTCCTCCGCCGAGCACCTCCTCCAGCAGCGGCAGCACCTCGTGGCGCAGTCGGCTGCGGGTGAAACGCCGATCGTCGTTGTGCGGGTCATGCCAGGGACTCAAGCCCAACTCGTCGCACACGGCGTGGGTGAGCTTGCGGCGGACGCCCAGAAGCGGCCGGCACCAGGGTGGGTCGTAGCGGCGCATACCGGCGATCGACCGTGCACCGGAGCCGCGACCCAGTCCGAGTAGCACGGTTTCGGCTTGGTCGTCGAGAGTGTGTGCCAGCAACACCGGCTGGTCGTTACGGGCGTGTTCCAGCGCACGGTAGCGGGCGTCACGTGCGGCGGCTTCCGGGCCGCCGTCGCCGTCGACCTGAACGCAAAGTACCTGTGCCTTAACACATCCCAGTTCCTCGGCCTGCCGTTGCGCGGCTGCTGCGACCGCCGCCGAGCCGGGCTGCAATCCGTGGTCGACGATCAGTGCTGTGGTTGGCAGCATCGCAGCGGCGACGGCGGTGAGCGCCAACGAGTCCGGGCCGCCGGACAGCGCCACACACCAGCGGTCGGCGGTGGCGAGATGTTCCGCCTTGAACGCCGCCACCGCCGCGCGGAGGTCGGCTACAGCACCCGGTCGATCCATCGTTGCGGGTGTTCGATCTCGATCGGCCGGGGCAGGGTGTCCGGACTGGTCCAGACGGCGTTGAACCGGGCCATTCCGACGCGGTCCACCACGTGATCGACGAATGCCTTTCCCCGGGTGTACTGGCTCAGTTTGGCGTCGATGCCCAGCAGCGCGCGCAGCAACCGCTGTAGCGGTGGCTGTTTACGGTTCCGGCGCTCGTCGAAGCGGGCACGGATAACGCTTACCGACGGAACCACAACGGGCCCAACCGCATCCATCACGTGGTCGGCGTGGCCCTCCAGCAGGGTGCCGAGCACCAGCAGCTGATCCAGCGCCTCGCGCTGCGGCTCGGACTGCACGGCGCGCAGCAATCCCAGGATGCCTGCCGAGTTCGGATCGGATTGCGAGGAGTCGCCGCGGCCGCGGACGAATTCGGCCAGCCGGCCCACCACCTGCGTGATGTCGTCGCTGCCATCGGTGGTCAGCACGCCGAGCGCCTGCGACATGTACCCCGACAACCATGGGTTGGCGGTGAACTGCACCCGGTGGGTGACCTCGTGCAGACAGACCCACAGCCGGAAATCGGAAGGGTCCACCCGCAATTGGCGTTCGACCGCGATGACGTTCGGGTAGACCAGCAGCAGCGTGCCGTCGTCGTTGAAGGGGTCGTACTGGCCGAGGATCCCGGTGGCGACGAACGCCAGCACGGCACCGGTCTGCGCGCCGGTGATCCGCCCGCTGATCGCGCCGCGCGGCTTGTCGGTGCCGCCGGTCATCACCCGCATCGACTCTGCCGCCGCCCGGATCCAGCCCGGCCGGTCGACGATACGCGCCTCGGGTACCACTGCGTCGGTGTGCAGACCGGTGACGTCGCGCACCGGCGGCTCGGCCGATTTTGCTGCGGCTGGAAAGGTTTTCGATCACCTGGCGGCGGGTGTACTCGGTGGACGGCGGACCCGGGCGGGCCAGCCACTGGCCGACCGTCGCCGCGAATCCCCAGTCCACCGCCCGGCCGACGGTGAGATCCGCCTGGGCGGTCATGTGACGCACCCGCACGACCACAGCGCGACGGCGACCGCGTCGATCGCGGTGCGACCGGACTGCCCGGCATCGTTGGAGATCAGCGAGAAGCTCAACACCCGTCCGCTGCGATCAGTCACCACCCCAGCTAACGCGTTGATGGCGGTGAGCGAACCGGTTTTGGCGCGCAACCAGCCGGCGGGCCCGGAACCCGCAGGCGTGCCGTCGATGAAGCGATCCGACAGCGTGCCGCTCCCGCCGGCGATCGGCAACAGATCCAGCAGCGGCCGTAGCGTCGGCTCCTCTGGACCGGCCGCCGCCTGCACCACGGCGTCAAGTGTTTTCGCGGTCAAGCGATCGTCGACGGACAATCCGCTGGAGTCCCGCAATACCGCGCTACCGGTGTCGACGTGCGCGGTGTTGAGCCGATTGGTCACCGCGTCGACGGCTCCGGTGAAGCTCAACGGCCGGTGCATGGACGCGGCCACCTCGCGGGCGATGCATTCGGCCATCACGTTGTCGGAGACGTTCATCATCTCGTTGAGCCGGTCGATCAGTGGGGCGGACTGAACCGCGGCCAGTTGTCGCGCGCCGGAATCCACCGGCTGGCTGGTGACGGTCACCCGCTGCGGGTCCACGCCCAGCGCAGCGGCCAGCGCGTGGCCCGCATCGAGGGCGGGCGTCACCGATCGGCGTGACTCGTCGGTGGCCGGCTGAATCCGGCCTGCGTCGAGCATCACCGACTCGATCGGCGCGATGTCGCCGCCCTCGATGTCGGCCGGGTCCCACCCGGGGGCGAACGTCGGGCCGCTGAACAGCGAAGTGTTCACCTGGACGGCGGTCGGCGTGACGCCGCTGCGACGGACCTGATCAGCGAGATCGCTGAGCCGGGCGGCGCCGTGATACCAGGTGTCCTGCCCGGGCGCCGCGCCCGACAGGGTCGGGTCACCGCCGCCGACCAGCACGACAGTCCCGGACTGGTCGGCGGCTACGACGCGGGTGGTGACCCTCGTGTTGCGGTCCAGCGCCAGCAGCGCGGCGGCGCTGGTCAGTGTCTTGTTCGTGGACGCCGGCTGCATCGGCACATCGTCGGATTGCTGCCAGAGTTCTTCGCCGGACAACGCGTCAGTGACTCGCGCGCCCAGCCTGCCCAGGTTGGGGTCGGCCGCCACCAGCGCCAGCGCCGCGGCCAGCCCGGTGTGGCTGGGCATCGGGGCGTCGGCCGAGACCGGGACGATGCCCGGCTTGGGTGTGACGGCGGGCGGCGGCGGGGGAACGTGTGCGCTGGCGCCGTGACCGTTGGAGGTGAGCAGCGCGGCGGCGGCAACCAGGGCAGCAACGGTCGCCAGTACGGCCGCTCCCACGCCGAGGTGGGTAGACGTACGCCACTGAGTGGGCCGCATGACTCTCCTGACTTGTTCGTGCCCATTGTGCCGAAGCCCCCGCGGACTGAGGCGGTGCGGGAGCCTTACGATCAACGCCAAGCAACATTTCTTCAGGCGAAGGAGCCGAACCGGTGCAATTCGACGTGACCGTCGAGATCCCCAAGGGTCAGCGCAACAAGTACGAGGTCGACCACGAAACGGGCCGGATTTTCCTCGACCGCTACCTGTACACGTCGATGGTCTATCCGACGGATTACGGCTTCATCGACGACACCCTGGGTGAAGACGGCGACCCGCTGGACGCTCTGGTGCTGCTGCCGCAGTCCGTCTTCCCCGGTGTGGTGGTCAAGGCCCGCCCGGTCGCCATGTTCCGGATGACCGACGAGGCCGGCGGCGACGACAAGGTGCTCTGCGTGCCGGCCAAGGATCACCGCTGGGACCACATCCAGGACATCGGCGACGTCCCGCAGAACGAGCTGGACGAAATCAAGCACTTCTTCTCGCAGTACAAGGCGCTCGAGCCGGGCAAGTTCGTCAAGGCCGCCGACTGGGTTGGCCGCGAGGAGGCCGAGGCCGAGGTGAACCGTTCGATCGAGCGGTTCAAGAAAGAGGGTCACTGACGGGCGACGATGCGGCCGGCAACGGCCCGGGTGGGGGCACCTCCGCTCGCGGGGGAGAGCCGTCAATTCAGCCGGCGTTCGGCTCTGAGCGAACGCTGTCGGGTCGAAGCGGCGGTGCCGCGGTGGCATCCTGATTAGGTGGGCCCGCTTCATTTCGCTGCGAATTTCTGGTGGCTGATCTTCCCGCTCGGCGGCGCGATCGGCGGAGGCGTGCGAGCGATCGCCGCGGCCAACGAACGCCGCGCTGATCGGCGACTTGAACGGTACCGGCTGAAGCAGCAGGCCAAGATCGCGATCGCGGAAGCGTCCGGGCGCGGGCGCGACAATGCGGACAACCAGCGCCGCGAGATGGTCAAACTCCTTGCCGCGCATGATCGTACCGATGCCCGATGGCTGGACTACGAGGTCGACATCGCCAGATTGCTCGACTTCCCGATGATGACCGATATGCGCAATCCGCTGACCGTCGCATTCCACAAGGCCAAGCAGCGGGCCGACCTGCTGCGTCCGGAGCGGCCCGATGACGTGCTCAGCGACCGCAGCGCGCAGCTCGAGTACCGCGATGCCGTGCACGAATATGTCAGCGCGTTCGACATCGCCGAGACCGAAGCGATCCGCCGGCGCCGCAGCGACTTCTCCGAAGACGACCAACAACGGCTGGCGCGAGCCCAGAACCTGCTGCGGCTGGCTCAAGACGAGGCCGCGTCTCCGCAGGAACGCCAAAGCGCCTATGCCCGGGCAGGCCGCGAACTCGACGGGCTGATCGCGTTACCGGCCGCCACGCGGGCCGGCATCGAGCGACGCATCGCCGCGCAGATCGAGGCCTAACGCGGCTCGAGCCAGCGGCCTGGTCCCCGCGGGTGGCATAGATGCTGGCCGCCGCGGCCACCGCGAGAGTCGCGGCGATCACAGCCAGGCTGATCGACGTCGGTATCTCTGGGACGGCCTCGATGTGCTTGCCGCCGTTGATGAATGGCAGGTCGTTCTCCCGCATCGCGTGCAGGACTAGCTTGACGCCGATGAATACCAAGATCACGGCGAGACCTTTGGACAAATAGACCAGCCGCTGGAGCAGGCCTTCGACGATGAAGTACAGCTGCCGCAAGCCCATCAACGCAAAGACGTTGGCCGCCAACACCAGATACGCCTCCGAGGTCAACCCGTAAATCGCCGGAATGGAATCCAGAGCGAAGACCAGGTCGGTGGCACCCAGAGCGAGAACGACCAGCGCCATCGGCGTGATCGACCGCCGCGAGCCCTCCTTGACCACGAGCGTGCGGCCATGCCAGCTGTCGGTGACGCTCATGTGGTTGCGGGCAAAACGCACCAGCGCGTTCTCGCGGTGGCTGTCGTGCGTCGCACCACGCGCCAATCGCACCGCGGTGTACACCAGGAACGCGCCGAAAACGTAGAACACCCAAGTGAATCTCTGAATGGCCGCGGCGCCCAGTGCGATGAAGACGCCACGGAAAATCAATGCGATCACAATCCCGATGAAGAGGGCTTCGCGTTGATGAACCCTGGGCACGCCGAAGCTCGCCATGATGATGACGAAGATGAACAGGTTGTCGACCGAGAGGCTGTACTCGGTGAGCCACCCGGCGAAAAACTGGATCGCGTACTGCCTGCCATGGAAGAACCACGTCCAGATTCCGAAGCATCCAGCGAGCCCGACGTAAGCCGACAAGCCGAACGCGGACCGGCGCATCGTCGGTTCCCCCGCCCGGCTGGCCATCACCAGCAGGTCGAACAGCAGTACGGCGATGGTCACGCCGAGAGTGACGATCCACTCCAGCAGGGAGACGTGCATGGGGATACCTCCGGTCGGTGGACAACCAGAGGTCTCTTCCACCGCCGCGAGCACGACCGCGACGGCCCGCGGGCCGGTCACCCGATATGGGCGACGTGATGACGACTCCGCAGCCGAGGAATACTCCCCTCCGCGAGCAGTCTGTCAGGTGGGCGACGTCGCGGCATGCGGGGGCGGCGAGGGCTGTGAGTATTTTCAAACCGTGACGGAAGTGGGCGGCAGCCCTGGCCTGGGGGCGTTCGCCAGCCCCATCGCCCGCAGCAGCATGGCCCGCGTGGGTGTCGCGACCGCGGTGACCG
Source organism: uncultured Actinomycetota bacterium (assembly GCA_963762535.1). Classification (GTDB taxonomy): domain Bacteria; phylum Actinomycetota; class Actinomycetes; order Mycobacteriales; family Mycobacteriaceae; genus Mycobacterium. Next base: position 217,894 of record CAVXKX010000007.1, on the reverse strand, counting down.
CGGTCTGCGGCTACGCGGTGGTCTATCTGGCCGCCCGCGACCTGGCACCGGCCGGCTTCTCGGTCTTCGCGGTGTTCTGGGGGGCGTTCGGCCTGGTCACCGGTGCGGCCAACGGTCTCCTGCAGGAGACCACCCGCGAGGTCCGCGCCGCCGGTTACGCGGAAGTGCTGCCGGACGCCCGTACACATCCGCTGCGGGTGGCTGCCCTGGTGGGGCTCGGCGCCGCCGTCGTGATCGCCGGCAGCTCGCCACTGTGGAGCGGCCGGGTGTTCGCGCAGGCCCACTGGCTTTCGGTGGCTCTGCTCAGCGTGGGGCTGGCCGGGTTCTGTCTGCACGCCACGCTGCTGGGCATGCTGGCCGGCACCAACCGTTGGACGCAGTACGGGTCGCTGATGGTCACCGACGCCGTCATCCGGGTGGCGGTCGCGACGGCCACCGTGCTGATCGGCTGGGGCCTGGTCGGATTCCTGTGGGCCACCGTCGGCGGCGCGCTGGCCTGGCTGATGATGATCGGCGCTTCCCCGACGACACGGGCGGCGGCCGGGCTGCTGACGCCGGGAGGTATGGCTACTTTTTTGCGCGGCGCGGCGCACTCGATCACCGCTGCGGGGGCCAGCGCGATTCTGGTGATGGGTTTCCCGGTGCTGCTCAAGGTCACCTCCAGCCAGCTCGGCGCCCAGGGCGGGGTGATCATCTTGGCGGTCACGTTGACCCGCGCCCCGCTGCTGGTACCGCTGACCGCGATGCAGGGCAACCTGATCGCGCACTTCGTCGATCAGCGAACCGCGCGGCTTCGGGCGTTATGGGCACCTGCCGCTTTGGTCGGCCTGATCGGCGGGATCGGCGTGCTGGCCGCGGGCCTGCTCGGTCCCTGGCTGCTGCAGGCCGGCTTCGGGCCGGACTATCACGCGCGAGGTTCGCTGCTGGCCTGGCTGACCGCGGCGGCGGTGGCGATCGCAATGCTGACGCTCACCGGTGCCGCCACGGTCGCGGCCGCGCTGCACCGGTCCTACGCGCTGGGGTGGGTCTGCGCCACGGTCGCGGCGACACTGCTGCTGTTGTTGCCGCTGCCACTGGAGACCCGAACCGTGACCGCGCTGTTGTGCGGCCCGCTGGTCGGTATCGGCGTCCACCTGGCCGCGCTTGCTCGTCCGGGCCGCTGATCCGCGTGTACCTTGTGGGCTTGACATGCCCACTGAAACGCGTGACGTCTGGATCGTGGTGCCCGCCTTCAACGAAGCGGGCGTCATCGGCGATGTGATCGGCGGGCTGCGCTCCGTTTTCCCGAACGTGGTGTGTGTGGACGACGGCAGCGCCGACGGCACCGGCGACATCGCCTTGCGGGCGGGGGCGCATCTGGTGCGGCACCCGGTGAACCTCGGCCAGGGAGCGGCCATCCAGACCGGCGTCGAGTACGCGCGTGCCCGGCCCGGCGCACGGGTCTTCGCCACCTTCGACGCCGACGGTCAACACCGCGTCGACGACGTGCTGGCGATGATCGACCGGTTGACCGCAGAGGACGCCGACATCGTGATCGGCACCCGATTCGGTCCGGGCGTCAGCCGGCCGCCGCTGCTGAAACGTCTTGTGCTGCAGACGGCGGCATGGCTGAGCCCGCGTGGGCGCCGACTAGGCCTGACCGACACCAACAATGGCTTGCGGGTGTTCAACAAGACCGTCGCCGATCGGCTCGACATCACCATGAACGGGATGAGCCACGCCGGGGAATTCATCCTGCTGATCGACGAAAACCATTGGCGGGTAATCGAACAACCCGTTGAGGTGCTCTATACCGAGTACTCCTCGGCCAAGGGCCAACCGCTACTCAACGGCGTCAACATCATTGTCGACGGGTTTCTGCGAGGAAGGATGCCGCGGTGAACTGGATTCAAGGTCTGCTGATTGCCTCAATTGTCGCGCTGCTGGTCTTCCTGTTGCGGTCTCGGCGCAGCGTCCAGTCTCAGGCCTGGGTCAAAGTCGGCTTCCTGTTGTTCGTGCTGGCCGGTGTGTACGCGGTGCTGCGGCCCAACGACACCACGGTGGTGGCTCATTGGCTCGGGGTGGCCCGCGGCACCGACCTGATGCTGTATGCGTTGATCATCGCGTTCAGCTTCAGCACGCTGAGCACCTATCTGCGCTTCAAAGACCTCGAGCTGCGTTACGCGCGGCTGGCCCGCTCGATCGCGCTCGAGGGTGCGCAAGCCCCGGAGTAATCAGCTCGCGCCCCCTTCACGAAAGATCGAGGCTAACCGTGGATCTGCCGGAAAGTACTCCACCGTGCGGGCCACGCCGTCGTCGAGCGATACCTGCGGCCGCCAGCCCAAAACCTGTTCGGCCAAACCGATGTCGAGGCAGGACCGCTTCAGGTCGCCAAGACGCGGCGGATGAAACTCCGGGTCGTCGGCTCCGCCGACAGCGGCGGCGACCGCTGAATGCAGTTGGCGGTCAGAGGTTTCCAGCCCGGTGCCGACATTGAACCGTTGTCCGCCGCCGTCCGGGCCGGAGGCTTTGACGAACGCGTCCACCACGTCGTCGACGAACACGTAGTCGCGGGTGTTGGACCCGTCGCCGAACACCTTGGTCGGCTTGCCGGACAGCAGCGCCTGGGCGAAGATCGCCACCACGCCGGCCTCACCGTGCGGATCTTGCCGGGGCCCATAGACATTGGCCGGTGCGATGTGCGAGCACTCCAGGCCGTAGAGGTGCCGGAACGTGTTGAGGTAGATCTCGCCGGCCACCTTGCCCGCGGCGTACGGCGATGCCGGATCGGTGGGCACGGCTTCGCTGGTCGGGTAGGTCGGCGGCGTCCCGTAGATCGAGCCGCCCGACGACGTGTGTACCACCTTGCGCACACCGGTCTGCCGCGCTGCGTCGGCCAGTCGCACGGTGCCGATCACGTTGACCGACGCATCGAATTGCGGGTCGGCCACCGAGTGCCGAACGTCGATCTGCGCGGCCAGGTGGAACACCACCTCCGGACGATGCTCGTCGAAGATCGCCTGCAGATCGGCGGTGACGATGTCGGCCTCGACGAAGGAGAACCGGTCGTTGCCGGCCAGGTGCTCGAGGTTGGTGGCCCGCCCGGAGGCGTAGTTGTCCAGGCCGACGACGGTGTGCCCGTCGCTCACCAACCGGTCGACTAGCGTCGACCCGATGAACCCGGCAGCCCCGGTGACCAGTGCGCGCACCGGCCCACCATACCGACGGGCCCGCCGGCTACCGAAGGTGGCGCTGGCCGCCGCGCTGCTCATCACCGTCCAGCTGGTGGTCCGCGGGGTGCTGGCGTTTCGCGGCTATTTCTACTGGGACGACTTCATTCTGGTGAGCCGGGCCGGCACGCATGGCCTGCTGTCGCCGTCGTTTCTGTTCGACGACCACGACGGCCACGTCATGCCGGCCGCATTTCTGGTTTCCGGGGTGATCACCCGGATCGCGCCGCTGAACTGGATCGGGCCGGCCATCAGCCTGGTCGTGCTACAGCTGCTCGCCTCGCTTGCACTGCTGCGCGCGCTGTATGTGATGCTGCGCTGGCGCCCGGTGCTGCTTGTGCCGCTGACCTTCGCGCTGTTCACCCCGCTGGGTGTGCCGGCGTTCGCGTGGTGGGCCGCGGCGCTGAACTCACTGCCGATGCTGGCCGCGCTGGCCTGGGTGTGCGCCGACGCGATCCTGTTGGTCCGCACCGGCAATCAGCGGTATGCGATCACTGGCGCGCTGGCTTATCTTGGCGGGTTGCTGTTCTTCGAGAAGGCCGCGGTGATTCCGTTCGTCGCGTTCGCGGTGACCGCCCTGCTGTGCCACGTTCAGGGCGGTCGCGCGTCGCTGGCAAAAGTGTGGCGGGACGGCATCCGGTTGTGGATCTGCGTCCTTGGCTATGACCGCCGCCTGGATCGCGGTCTACCTGGCCGTCGTCAACCAGCGCCGGTGGAGCTCCGATCTGGCGATGACATGGGACCTGTTGCGCCGCTCCATCACTCACGGCATTGTCCCCGGACTGGTCGGCGGACCGTGGCAGTGGGGCCGGTGGGCGCCGGCCTCGCCGTGGGCGACGCCGCCGGCACCGGTCATGGCGCTGGGCTGGCTGGCGCTGGTCGCGATACTGGCACTGTCACTGGCTCGCAAGCAGCGCATCCCGCCGGTGTGGCTGACCGCGGGCGGATATGTGGTCGCCTGCCAGGTGCCGATCTACTTGATGCGCTCGTCACGCTTCACCGCGCTGGAGTTGGCCCAAACCTTGCGCTACTTACCCGATCTCGTGGTGGTGCTGGCGCTGCTGGCCGCGGTCGGATTCTGCGCGCCCAATCGTCCATCGTCGCGCCGACTGGACCTATCCGTGCCGCGCACAGCAGTCACGACCGCGGTGGCGGCGGCCTTCGTGGCGAGCAGCTGCTACTCGACGGCGACGTTCCTGACGTCCTGGCGGGACAATCCCGCTCAGCCCTACGTGCAGAACGCCCGGCGAGATTTGGCCGCCGCGCACGCGTCATCGAGTGCGCCGCTACTCGACCAGGAGGTCGACCCGCTGGTGCTGGGGCGGGTGGCCTGGCCGGAGAACCTGGCCGGCCACTTATTCGCACTCATATCTGACCGGCCCGAATTCAGCTCGACCACAACGCAATTGAGAACACTGAATGACCAGGGACGGTTGGTCGACGCGCAGGTGACCTGGGTGCGCGCGATGACACCCGGCCCGATCCCGCAGTGCGGCTACCTGGTGCAGCCCGACCACCCGATCGAGATCGGCCTCGACGGGCCTCTGCTGCCCACGGATTGGACCGCCGAGGTCAACTATCTGGCCAACAGCGACGGTTCGATGACGCTGGCGCTGTCGGAGGGGACCAATACCCGGGTTCCGGTGCGTCCCGGACTCAACCGGGTGTTCGTGCGACTGCCCGGCGCGGGCAAGGCCATTCGGGTCCGGGCCAATACCGCCGCGCTGAGCGTATGCATCGCGGCCGGGCCGGTGGGGTATGTGCTGCCGCGCTGACCAAAGAGGCCCGATGTAATACAGGCAATCTGAGCCACCTAGGAGAATCGAACTCCTGACCTGCTCATTACGAGTGAGCCGCTCTACCGACTGAGCTAAGGTGGCGTGCCCTGACGGGCGGGACGAGTCTACGGCAGGGCCGCTGGCGCGCCCAAACCCCGCGAGATCAGTCGCGAAGTTGCTGACCGATGGTCGCCACCATCGCGTCGACAGCGAACTTGGGCTTGACGTTGGCGGCAAGCGCCTCGCGGCAGCCCAGCACCGCTTCGATGCAGCGCAGCAACCGATCCGCCGGCACGTGTGCCGCCATCGCCGCGATCTGCGCGGCCATGTCGGGATGATTGGCCCGCGGGCCCGGTGCGCTCGCGGCGACCAGCAGCGCGTCCCGAAAATAGGTGGCCAGGTCGATCAGCGCACGATCCAGCGCGTCACGCGACGCCCGGGTCTGGCGCGACTTCTGCCGTCGCTCAAGGCCTTTGATCGCTCCGGCGGACCCGCGCAACGCACCGGCTGTCCCCTTCCCGGTGCCTCCGGCGCCCAGCGCTGTACGCAACTCCTCCGTCTCGGCTTCGTCGCGATCGGCCGTCAGCACCGTCGCTTCGGACTCGGCGGCCGACACCAAGGCCTCGGCAGCGGCGTAGGCCTTCGACCGGGTCGCGGCGTCGCGGGCCAGCCCCAACGCCTGCAACCGCCGCTCACGGGCCTCCGGATCGGTGGCCAGCCGCCGGGCCCGTCCGACGTGGCCGCCGCTGACCGACGCCGCCCACGTTGCAGTCTCGGCCGACAGCCCGTCGCTGTCGGTCAGAACCCGCGCGATCGCATCCGGCGGCGGCGTCACCAACGCGACGTGGCGGCAGCGGGACCGCAGTGTGATCGCGATGTCTTCGGGGTCGACCGACGGCGCGCACAACAGGAAAACCGTGGACGGTGGCGGCTCCTCGACCACCTTCAGCAACGCGTTCGCGGCGCCCTCGGTGAGCCGGTCGGCATCCTCGACCAGGACGATCTGCCAGCGCCCGGTACTGGGCCGCCGCGACGCCACCTGGACGATCGCGCGCATGTCGTCGACGCCGATGGACAGCCCCTCGGGGATGACGCGTCGGACGTCGCCGTGCGTGCCGGCCATCGTCGTCGTGCAGGGCCGGCACTCGCCGCAGCCGGGAACGCCAGGCGACGTGCACTGCAGGGCCGCCGCAAAACACAGCGCGGCCACCGAACGTCCCGAACCCGGCGGACCGGTGATCAGCCAGGCATGCGTCATCGCCGCGCTGTGAGTGGAATCACCGCGAGCCGCCGCCGCGGCAGCAACCAGGTCGGCCTCCACCGATTCCTGGCCGACGAGCCGCTCAAATACCCGTGACATCACCGGCAAGAGTAGTGCTCGCCGGTGACGGTCCCGCATGATCGGCCACCGCATACTGCCGTTTTGGCTACTTTTTGGTCCCCGCCGCCCGATACGGTGGGCTGGTGAGCACGGCGGCGGCATTCGGCGGACGGGTCAGTGGATTCGTCCAGTGGCTGGTGCGTACACCGTGGCCGGTGTTCTTGCTGACCCAGTTGCAGGCCGACATCATCGGCGCACTGCTGCTGCTGGGCTTCCTGCGCTACGGGCTGCCACCGGAAGACCGCATCGAACTGCAGCAGCTGCCGGCTCTCAACTTGGCTACCTTCACCCTGTCGATCGTGCTGCTGTTCCTGCTCGGGACCGCGATCAGCGCGCGGCTGCTGGTACCGGTGTTCCGCTGGCAGCGCCGCGACAGTCTGCTCGCCGACACCGACCCGGCTTGCCACCGAACTGGCCCGCAGCCGGGCGCTGCGAACGCCGTTCTACCGCACGGTCATCAACCTGGCGTCCTGGCTGATCGGCGGCGTGATCTTCCTCGTCGCCTGTTGGCCGGTCGCCAAACACACCGCGCCGGTGGTGGCTGTCGCGACCGCACTGGGTGCCACCGCCACCGCGATCATCGGCTATCTGCAGTCCGAGCGGGTGCTGCGCCCGGTGGCCGTCGCCGCCTTGCGCGGCGGGCTGCCGGAGAACATCCGGGCCTCCGGCGTGATCGGCCGCCAGATGCTGGCCTGGGCGCTGTCCACCGGCGTGCCGCTGCTGGCGATCGTCCTGGCCGTGGTCGGCGACAAGGCGGAGTACCTGCACGGGCCGCCGGAGAAGCTGCTGAACCCGATCCTGCTGCTGGCGTTGCTCGCGCTGGGCGTCGGGCTGGTCAGCACGCTGCTGGTGGCGATGTCGATCGCCGACCCGCTGCGTCAGCTGCGCTGGGCGTTGGGCGAAGTGCAGCGCGGTAACTACAACGCGCACATGCAGATCTACGACGCCAGCGAGCTGGGTCTGCTGCAGGCCGGCTTCAACGACATGGTCCGCGACCTCTCCGAGCGGCAACGACTGCGCGACCTGTTCGGTCGCTACGTGGGCGAAGACGTCGCCCGCCGGGCGCTGGAGCGCGGCACCGAATTGGGCGGCCAGGAGCGCGATGTCGCGGTGCTGTTCGTCGACCTGGTCGGATCGACCAAGCTGGCGTCGACCAGACCGCCCGCCGAGGTGGTCAGCTTGCTCAACGAGTTCTTCCGGGTGGTGGTGGACACCGTCGGCCGGCACGGCGGATTCGTCAACAAATTCCAGGGTGACGCAGCGCTGGCCATCTTCGGAGCGCCGATCGAACACCCGGACGCCTCCGGCGGTGCACTGGCTGCGGCGCGCGAGCTGCACGACGAACTGCTGCCGGTGATCGGCTCGGCGGAATTCGGCATCGGGGTGTCCTCGGGCCGCGCCATCGCCGGACACATCGGCGCACTGGCCCGCTTCGAGTACACCGTGATCGGCGACCCGGTCAACGAGGCGGCGCGGCTCACCGAGTTGGCGAAGCTCGAGGAGGGCCACGTGCTGGCGTCGGCGGTCGCGGTCAGCGGCGCCCTGGACGCCGAGGCGTTGTGCTGGGATGTGGCCGAGGTGGTGGCGCTGCGCGGACGCACCGCGCCAACCCAGTTGGCCCGGCCGCTCAATCTGGCTGCGCCGGAAGAGCTTCGGGACGAGGCCAGCGGCTAGCTAGCGGCCGGCAGGCGGCGCGAGCGTCAGGTCGCCGGGCTGCAGCGGCCCGATGTCGATGAACGACTTGCCCTGCGGGTCCGGGGCTGCCGACCGGGTCATTGCCCAGGTTCAGCAGGTCGCTGAGGCCCGGCACGCTGGCCGGCTGACCGCCTTGGAGCACTCCGGCCTCGGACTCGGTGATGTTCTGCACCACGACCGGGGTTTCCGCTCCGCCCATGGTCTGCAGGAGGTCGGCGAAGGACGGTCCATTCGCGTCGGGGTTTTCGTGCGTGTTGTTGGAGAGCTGCATCGCGGGCACCTCGACGTCGCGCAGCGGAGGCGACGACGGAGCGGCGATCAGAATGCTGACGCCACCGAGCGCAACACCAGCGGTGATGCAGTATCGGACGGCGGGTCGCATGATTCTCCCTTAACGGACGCCGACGGGTTGACGACGCATGTAAGGATACTGTACCTGAGAACTGGCTGAGAATCACCCATTATTTTTCCAGGTTCTGCCGATTTACCCGGAAATGAGTGCTAGCTGCGCTTTGTCGCCTTTTTGGCGGACGTTTTCCGGGCGGTTTTCTTCGCTGCCGTCTTCTTGGCCGCGGCTTTCTTGGCCGGCCGCTTCACCGGGCCGCGGGCCCGCCGATCGGCCAGCAACTCCGAAGCGCGCGCATCGGTGATCGACAGCACGTCGTCGCCCTTGCGCAGGCTCGCGTTGGTCTCGCCGTCGGTGACGTAGGGCCCGAAGCGGCCGTCCTTGATCACCATCGGCTTGCCAGACGCCGGGTCGGTGCCCAGTTCCCGCAGGGGCGGCGCGGCAGCACCCTGGCCGCCGCGTCGCTTGGGTTCGGCGTAAAGCTTCAATGCCTCTTCGAGCGTGACGTCGAAGATCTGGTCCTCGGTGGCCAGTGAGCGAGAGTCCGTGCCGCGCTTGAGGTACGGGCCGTAGCGGCCGTTCTGCGCGGTGATCTCCTCGCCCGTGTCGGGGTCGATGCCGACCACCCGCGGCAACGACAGCAGCTTGAGCGCGTCCTCGAGCGTGACGGTCTGCAAGTCCATGCTGCGCAGCAGCGATCCGGTGCGCGGTTTGGGGCCGGTGGGCTTTTTGCCCTTCTTGGCCGGTTGCCCGGCGGTCCCGTCGTCGTCGTCCGGCTTGGGCAGCACCTCGGTGACGTACGGTCCGTAGCGGCCGTCCTTGGCGACGATTTCGTGCCCGGACTCGGGGTCGATCCCGAGTGAGCGGCCTTCCTGCGGCGTGGCGAAGAGTTCCTCGGCGACATCGAGGGTCAGCTCATCGGGGGTCAGCGAGTCCTGCAGATTGGCCCGCTGCGGAGTCAGTTCGCCGTCGTCGCCGACCACCATCCGCTCGAGGTAGGGCCCGTTCTTGCCGACCCGGACATTGACCGCGCGCCCTTCGGCGTCGTCAAAAAGCTTGATCGAGTTGACTTCCCGGGCGTCGATGCCTTCGAGGTTGACGCCGACCAGCTTCTTCAGGCCACCGGAGCGGGCGATCGAGTCGGCCACGCCGTGGTCGCCGCCGAAGTAGAAGTTGTTCAGCCAGTTGCTGCGTCGCTCCGTGCCGGAGGCGATCGCGTCGAGTTCGTCTTCCATCGCGGCGGTGAACCCGTAGTCGACCAGGCGCCCGAAATGCTGCTCCAGCAAACCCGTGACAGCAAACGCCACCCATGACGGGACCAGCGCGCTGCCCTTCTTGTGGACGTAGCCGCGGTCCTGGATGGTCTTGATGATCGACGAGTACGTCGACGGCCGTCCGATGCCGAGTTCTTCCAGCGCCTTGATCAGCGACGCCTCGGTGTAGCGGGCCGGTGGATTTGTCGAGTGGCCGTCCGGAGTCAGCTCGGTGGCGTCCACCCGCTGGCCCTGGGTCAGCTGCGGCAGCCGGCTCTCGGCGTCGTCGGCCTCACCGCCGGCCTGATCGTCGACGGTCTCGACGTAGGCCTTGAGGAATCCGGCGAAGGTGATGGTGCGGCCGCTGGCGCTGAACTGGACTTCACGACCATCGGATTGGCCGTTGATCCGCAGGCTGAGCGTGGTGCCGCGGGCGTCGGCCATCTGCGAGGCCACCGTGCGCTGCCAGATCAGCTCGTAGAGCCGGAACTCGTCCCCGTCGAGTTCGCGACGCACCCCGTCGGGGGTGGCGAAAGTTTCCCCTGCCGGCCGGATCGCCTCGTGGGCTTCCTGGGCGTTTTTCACCTTGCGGGTGTACTGGCGCGCCGAGGGGTGGACGTACTCCTCGCCGTAGAGCTGACGGGCCTGCGTGCGGGCCGCGTTGATCGCCGACTGCGACAGCGTCGTCGAGTCGGTACGCATGTAGGTGATGTAGCCGTTCTCGTAGAGCCGCTGGGCGATGCTCATCGTGCGCTCGGCGGAAAACCGCAGCTTGCGGCCGGCTTCCTGCTGCAACGTCGACGTCATGAACGGCGGATACGGTCGACGGGTGTAGGGCTTTTCCTCGACCGATCCGACGGTCAGCTGCGATCCACGCAGCCCGGCGGCCAGCGAACCGGCACTGGCCTCGTCGAGCACGATCACTTCGTCCGGCTTGCGCACTGCGCCCAGGGAGTCGAAATCCCGGCCGGTGGCGACCCGCAGGCTGTCGACCGTGGTCAGTCGGGCGTTGAACCTCGGTGGCTGCGCGTTGGGATCGGAGACGCTGGCATCCAACTCGGCCACCACGTCCCAGTACGCCGCACTGCGGAACGCCATCCGGTCGCGTTCGCGCTGCACGATGATGCGGGTGGCCACCGATTGGACCCGGCCCGCCGACAGCTTCGGCGCCACCTTCTTCCACAGCACCGGGCTGACCTCGTAGCCGTACAGCCGGTCCAGGATGCGGCGGGTTTCCTGGGCGTCGACCAGATCGGTGTCCAGGTCGCGCGGGTTGGCGGCGGCTTCCAGGATCGCCTGCTCGGTGATCTCGTGAAACACCATGCGCTTGATCGGGACGCGCGGCTTGAGCGTCTCCAGCAGGTGCCAGGCGATCGCCTCGCCCTCGCGGTCACCATCCGTGGCCAGGTAGAGCTCGTCGACGTCTTTGAGCAGGCCCTTGAGTTCGGTGACCGTGCTCTTCTTGTCCGGGCTGATGATGTAGAGCGGCTCGAAGTCCTCGTCGACGTTGACCCCGAGCCGGGCCCAGGGCTCGGACTTGTATTTCGCGGGCACATCGGCGGCCGCCCGCGGCAGGTCACGAATGTGGCCGCGCGACGACTCGACGATGTAATTGGCGCCCAGATAGCCGGCTAATTTGCGCGCCTTGGTCGGCGACTCGACAATGACGAGTCGCCGTGTGGCGCCATTTCCGCCGCCGTCAGCCACCTGTAGTTTACGCTCGCTCTCATGATTTCGTCCCCCCTGCAGGCCCCGCGGATGCGAGTTTCCGCGATCAGCCGGCGCCAATCTACGGTGCCTCTCGGCCCGTAGACACCTGACAATGTGGCACCCGAAATGGGCCGACGCAAACCGACCCCCCGTGCGCGAGCCGTCTGATCCAGGCTAGACACGCGGCCAGGATGGCAACGCCTCGGCGATCTCAGGAGGGTCTCCTACGTTCTCTACCAGCCGCGATAGCCTGCGCCGACCGCTGATTCGCAGCGCGGGACGGGCCCCGCGGGTGCCGATCAGGGTCGGCGCGATCCCGACCCGCATGAGCGCCGACGCCAGCGGCGAATGGGTGTCCGGCGCGTGCGGGTCGAGTCCTAATAGATAGCGGTCGGCGTCGGGATAGCCCGCGGCCAGTATCCAGGCGCGTAATTCCCGCGGCCCGGGCAGCCACAGCGGCGGGACGGTCTTCACCGCGCCGCGCGTCCATTCAGCCGCCATCGGACGCAGCCGGGCATCCACCGTGGTGCGCACCAGCGGCGTGTGTTCGTCGGTCTGGGTGATCTCAGCGGTCAATCCGGCCTTGTCGATCATCTGGCCCAGCGCGTACGCGCGCCAGTCCTGGTCGACGACCACCGACAGCCGCGCCCCGCTGCCGACCGTCACGATCTGGCCGGCGGCGGCGAGCACCCCGGTGAGGTCGGTGACCGCAGGCGGCACCGACTCAGCCGAGAAGAAGGACAGCTGGCTCACGTCAACGACAGTAGGCGTCGGGCCGGCGATGCAGGGGACGGCGTGCGGAGGTGACCACAACGAAAACCCCCCGACCGAACCCGGTAATCCGGGACGGGACGGGGGGTGTCGTTGCTAAATCGCTCAGACGGAGCGGACGCCAGTGGCCTGAGGACCCTTGGGGCTCTGCCCGACCTCGAACTCGACCCGCTGGTTCTCCTCGAGGGTGCGGAAGCCGCTACCCTGGATCTCCGTGTAGTGGACGAACACGTCGGCCGAACCGTCTTCGGGGGCGATGAAACCGAATCCCTTTTCCGCGTTGAACCACTTCACAGTTCCCTGTGGCATTTCCTGATGTTCCTTTACTACTCGGGTGCGGAGCATCACCTCGATGCTCCGGGCCCGTTCCGACCGCTTAACCTTGCCGAGTCGCCGGAACTTCACCCGACCTACAACCTCGCAGGAACCGCGACCGCAACGTCGATCCTGCGAAAGTTTTACACGAACACAGAAGCTGCGACCGCAAACAGTCAATCACGTTCATCGCCTGAGCGACAGCCTCAGGGGACGAATTCAGCTACCACTGGGTAAACAATTCGGATGCGGACCCGAAACGCCCGGTCGCAGCGGGATTACCGGTCGCGGATTTGAGCGCTTAGTTCGGATCAGGAGGCACTTAATCGTGGTGACGTTCGGCAGCGAGCTGCTCGCCGCCGCGGTCGCCGGCACCGAGGCAGGCGAAGAGCCGCTGCGTCATGTCGCCGAGCTGCCGGCACGGCACGGCCGCCCACAGCCATGGCCGGCGTGGGTGGAACCCGACGTGCTGCGCGCATTCACCGACCGCGGCGTCAGTTCGCCGTGGGCACATCAGGTTCAGGCCGCGAACGTGGCGCACGCCGGGCGTCATGTCGTGATCAGCACCGGCACGGCGTCCGGGAAGTCGCTGGCCTACCAACTGCCGATCCTCAACGCGCTGGCGTCCGACCCGCGCGCCCGTGCGCTGTACATCTCGCCGACGAAAGCTCTTGGCCACGACCAGTTGCGGGCCGCCTACTCGCTGTGCGCGGCAATTCCCCGACTGGCCGATGTGGCGCCGACGGCTTATGACGGCGACAGTCCTACCGAGATACGACGTTTGGCGCGGGAGCGATCGCGTTGGGTGTTCTCCAACCCTGACATGGTCCACTTGGCGCTGCTGCGCAACCACGCCCGCTGGGCCGTGTTCCTGCGCAATCTTCGATACCTGGTGGTCGACGAATGCCATTACTACCGAGGTGTTTTCGGTTCGAACGTGGCGATGGTGCTGCGGCGCCTGCTGCGGTTGTGCGCACGGTACTCAGGTGACCCGGCTTTGCCGCCCACGGTCATTTTCGCCAGCGCGACGACGTCGGCTCCGGGTGCGACGGCAACCGAACTCATCGGCCAACCGGTCGACGAGGTCACCGAAGATGCCTCACCGCAAGGCGCCCGGACAGTGGCGCTGTGGGAACCGGCGCTGCGCACGGATCTGACGGGTGAAAACGGCGCTCCGGTACGGCGATCCGCCGGCAGCGAGGCGGCGCGCCTGATGGCCGACCTGGTCGCCGAAGGCGCCCGCACCTTGACGTTCGTCCGGTCGCGCCGGGGCGCCGAACTGACCGCGCTGGCGGCACGTGCACGACTGCAGGACATCGCTCCGCACTTGACCGAGACGGTGGCGTCGTATCGGGCGGGCTATCTGCCCGAGGACCGCAATGCACTAGAACAGGCGCTGCTCGACGGGCGGTTGCGCGGTCTGGCCACCACCAACGCGCTGGAACTCGGCATCGACATCGCCGGGCTGGATGCGGTGGTGCTGGCCGGTTTTCCCGGAACGGTCACCTCGTTTTGGCAACAGGCCGGCCGATCCGGCCGGCGGGGGCAGGGCGCTCTGGTGGTGCTGGTCGCCCGCGACGATCCGCTGGACACCTACCTGGTGCACAACCCGGCCGCTCTGCTGGACAAGCCGATCGAGCGGGTGGTGATCGACCCGGCCAACCCGTACATACTGGGCCCGCAGTTGCTCTGCGCTGCAGCGGAATTACCGGTCGACGACGCCGAGATACGCTCACTGGGCGCCGAGGACGTCGCCAACGCGTTGGTCGACGACGGGTTGCTGCGACGACGATCCGGCAGGTACTACCCGGCCCCAGGCGTGGATCCCCATCCCGCAGTGGATATTCGGGGCCCGACCGGCGGTCAGATCGTGATCGTCGAAGGCGAGACCGGACGTCTGCTGGGGACCGCGGGTGCCGGTCAAGCGGCCGCATCGGTGCATCCGGGAGCGGTGTACCTGCATCAGGGCGAGAGCTACGTGGTCGACTCGCTGGACTTCGACGACGGGATGGCGTTCGTCCATGCCGAAGACCCCGGATATGCCACGTTTGCACGCGAACTCACCGACATCGCGGTCACCGGGCCCGGCCAACGGCGCGCGTTCGGGCAGGTCACGCTCGGCCTGGTGCCGGTCAGCGTGACCAACCAGATTGTCGGCTATCTGCGCCGCCGCCTGAACGGTGAGGTGATCGACTTCGTCGAGTTGGCACTTCCGCGGCAGACGCTGGACACGATGGCGGTGATGTATACCATCACGCCAGAGGCACTGGACGACAACGGCATCGACCCGCTAGCGGTACCGGGGTCGCTGCACGCCGCGGAGCACGCCGCTATCGGTCTGCTACCGCTGGTGGCCAGTTGCGACCGAGGTGACATCGGCGGGCTGTCCACCGCAGTCGGCCCCGAATCAGATGGCCTGCCAAGCGTTTTCGTGTATGACGGCTACCCCGGCGGAGCGGGCTTCGCCGAACAGGGTTTCCGCCGGGCGACTACCTGGCTCGGCGCCACACTCGCGGCGATCGAGGCATGCGAATGCCCGTCGGGATGCCCGTCGTGTGTGCAATCACCGAAGTGCGGCAACGGCAACGACCCACTCGACAAAGCAGGCGCCGCCAAGGTGTTGCGCCTGGTGCTCGCCGCACTGGAGAACGGAACTCAGACATACGGATGACGACCGACCCCTCGAACAGTCGACTCCGTACGGCTGTGACTTCGCGGCAGCCGCTGCGCTTTCCTCGCTACTGAAGAAGCGATCGCACAGTGTGAGCCCTTCATGGGCCGCACCGGGCGCAGCAGAAAAATACCTGCCGTTGCGCGAGCTGTGCAACTCTGACGCGCGCGCACCGGGGCCCACAGGTTGGTCACAGTGAAAAGCACCCGGATTCGACAGTGGCGCAACGGGTATCCGATGCTTCGCCGCTAAGCTGCATAGTATGACCGACGACTGGCTGCTGGTGGAAACGCTGGGCAGCGAACCGGCCGTGGTGGCAAAGGGCCGTCAACTGCAAGACCTGATTCCGATAACAACGTTTTTGAAACGCAACCCGCGCCGCGCCGCCATCCAATCGGCGATCGCCGAGTCGATGCAGACCAGCAAAGGTCTGGTCAGCATCACTCCGAAGAAAGCCAGGGTGATCCGCACCGAGCCGGTGTTGATGTCCGATGGCCGAATCCACGGCGTGCACGTGTGGAGCGGGCCGTCGGGAGAAGAGCCGCCCGAACGACCGGTGCCGGGCCCGCTGAAATGGGACATGACCCTCGGGGTGGCCACCGATACGCCGGAGTCGCTGGCCAATACCGGCCGGAACGTCGAGATGGAAGACGTTGAGGAGCGGGCGTTCGCGGAATGCTGGCCCTCTGGTGACCTCAAGCCCAACGAAGGCCGTGCGCTCGCAGCGGCAGTCCGGTCCGAGCCGGGCCACACCGTCTGCGACACGTGGGACGGCCGTGACTGGCAAGGCAATCACATCCGGGTCAGCTTCGTCGCCCGCAACGGGCTCGAGCCAGGTCTGGACGGCCGCGACCACATGATCGCCCGCGGCATGAATTGGCGGGCCGAGCCCGCCGATCAGGCGACGTCATCCGACCGGCTCGCCCAGCAGATCCTGCATGGGCTGGCGCAGCCCGGAGTGCACCGGGCACTGTTCGACCCGCAGAGCTGGACGCTACTGAAGTGGCTGGACGCGCCGTGCCCGTTCTACGACTGGCGCCGCATCACCGCCGACAGCCCGCGGATGCACCCGGACGACGAGGCGAAGACGGCGGCCATGACCACCGAGTTCGCCGCCGGCGCCACCAGCGGTGTGCTACGCATGCCGGCTCATGACGGCGGCTGGGTGCCGGTGCATGTGACCGTCAGCCGGGTCGAACTCGACACCGACACGTTCGCCGGACTGGTCGCGCTGCGGCTGCCGACCGACTCGGAGCTCGCGGCGGCAGGCCTGGCGAACTAGGCGGGGCCGGCGCGCGCGGCGGCCCTCGCAGTGCCCCAGCGAGCGCCCACCTCGACGGTGATCACGAGATCCAGGTCGTCGACTTCGCAGCCGGCGGGGCCGGCCCGCATCGCGCGGGCCACCGCCTCGGCCTGCATGCAGGCCGTCTGCGTTCCGGCAGGCAGTCGTGCCGCGCCGGCCAGCGCGGCCAGATCCGCTGCGGCCTGGGCCCGGTGTCGCGCCACCACCGCGGCGCCCAGGTAGGCGACGCCACCGGTGACGGTCAGCAGTACGACCACCATTGCCGCGGCGACGACGGTGACCGACCCTCGCTCGTCACTGAGGCTCGAGCGCCGCCACAGCGCTCGCGGTGAGGTGCAGGGCCAGCAGCAGCTTCGGCCCGGCGGTGACCGTCGCGACGACGAAGCCACCGTCGCGGCGCAGTTGCACAGCGGCACCGCCAGGAGCGACTCCACGAGCGGCGGCGACCGCCGACCGCTCGTCACCGCGCGCCGCCAACCGGGCCGCCTCGCGTGCGGCGTCGATGCACTGAATGTGCATCGACACCGCGGTGATACCGGCCAGACACAACACGAGAACGGCGACCAGGGTCGCGACCCCGAACGCCGCTTCCACGGTGGTCGCACCGGCATCGGCGGCTAGGCCTTGGTGTTGAGCGCGCGGGCGATGATGTTCGTCAACGCCGAGACGATCGAGTCGCCGGTCACGACGGTATAAAGAATCGCCGCGAAGGCTGCCGCCGCGATGGTCCCGATCGCATACTCCACCGTCGACATCCCTGACTCGTCCACCGCCAACAGCGTCAGGCGGGCCTTCAATCCGTGAAACATATTGCTCCTCTTTTCTTTTCCGAACCAACACCGTCATAGCAAGCCTGACTGCATGAAGTCGCCGGCCAGCCCTGCGATGACCGGAACGATGCCCAGGCAGACGAACGCCGGCAGAAAACACAGGCCGAGCGGGCCGGCGATCAGCACGCCCGCGCGCTCAGCGGACGCGGCGGCGGCATGGCCGGCGTCCTGCCGGCACTGGGTGGCGAGTCCCGCCACCGCGTCGGCCAGCGCCACACCCGATGCCGAGGACCGGCGAGCCAGCCGTAACAAGGCGTCGATCTGTGGGTCGACGGAGTCGGACGCCGCGGACCAAGCGACCGCCGGGTCGGCGCCCAGCGCCAGCAAATCGGCTGCGCGACAGAGTATCTGCGCCATCATCGGCGGCGCAGAGAGGGCCGTCGCTGCGGCGGCGGTCGACACCGCCATCCCCGCTGCCAGACAGACCGCCAGCACATCCAGACTCGATGCGACGGCCAGTGGATCCGGCCCACCTGGCTTCGGCGCCGGCGCCTGCGACCGGCCCGCCGGCATCGCGGCCCGCGACCGAACGGCCGACGGCCCGGCGCCGCACAGCAACGCGACAGCCAAAAGCATTGCCGCGGTCGGGTTATCACAGCGCCAGAGCCTGGTCGGTGATGCGGTCAGACCACAGCAACCCAGCGCAGACCAGCGTCAGTCCGACCACCAGCAGCCAGCCGCCCAGCTGACCGCCGAGCAAGAACGCGATCGGCCGTGCTCCGATCAGCTGACCCATCAACACCGAGAGCACCGGAAGGCCCGCGAGGATCGTCGCGGTGGCGCGAGCGCCCGCCATGCCAGACCGCACCTGGCCCGAGAATCTCTGCCGCTCAGCGATATCGCGCTGCGCGGCCTGCATCAACGCCGACATAGCCAGACCGTGGTCGGCAGCCAACTGCCAGCACACCGCGATCCGTTCCCAATGTGCGTGCAGCACCGAGGTTTCACCGACGCCACGCAATCCCGCGGCAACATCGGCACCCAGCCGGGCTCGTGCCGCCACCGCTCGGCAGGCACCGGCGACCGGTCCGGCCGTCTCGTGGGCCGCCACAGCGAACGCGGCCGCCGGGTGGGCCCCAACCCGCAGTTCACCCACCAGCACCTCGATTGCGGTCTCCAACTCCCGGCTCTCCCGTATCCCCCGATCGCCGTGCCGCCGACGCCGTAAGCGCAGAGCCGACGTCGCGACGAACACGCTCACCGCCAAAACCGTTGTCAACGGGAGCAATACGACGCTGACGGCCAGCGTGGACAACGCCATCCAGCCGATTGCCCGCGATGGTAGCCCCCTAGTGTTGCGGGAAACACCGGCCAGTCGCCGCCGAGGCGAGGACGGATGCACCAGCAGCGCAGCGGCCAACGCGACCGCGGCGAACACCGGGCCGTTCATGACGGCATCCGGTTCTGCAGCAGCCCGCGGAACCCGGCGCTCTCGTTGGTGAGACCGCGGTCGGCGTGCCATACCGTGACTGCTCGCACCCGTTCGCCGGTACGGCGAAGCACGGCGATTTCATCGAGACGCCGTCGCCCGGCGCGGTCGCGCGCCACATGCAGCAGCACCTGTACCGCTGCGGCCAATTGGCTGTGCAGCGCAGCACAATCCAGGCCGCCGAGAGCGCCCAGCGCCTCCAGTCGAGCCGGGACTTCGGCGGGGTTGTTCGCGTGCACCGTGCCGGCACCGCCGTCGTGTCCGGTGTTCAGCGCGGCCAGCAGGTCGACCACCTCGGCGCCCCGGACCTCGCCGACCACGATGCGGTCCGGACGCATCCGCAACGCCTGGCGGACGAGTTGGCGCACGGTTACCTCGCCGACGCCTTCGACGTTGGCGCACCGGGCGACCAGCCGCACCAGATGCGGATGCGGCGGCGCCAATTCGGCGGCATCCTCGACACATACGATCCGCTCGTCGGGTGCCACCGCATTCAGCATCGCCGACAGCAGCGTCGTCTTGCCAGCCCCGGTTCCGCCCGACACCAGGAATGCCAGCCTGGCCGTGATGATGTCGTCGATCAACTCCGCGGCCGCGGGCGCGATGGCGCCGACGGCGATCAGCGCGGCGAGGTCCTGGGTTGCCGGCCGCAGTACCCGCAGCGACAGACAGGTGCCCCCCACGGCGACCGGCGGTAAGACGGCGTGCAGCCGAACCGCTGACCCGACGCTCGGACCGGGCAACTGGCCGTCCACCCAGGGCTGCGCGTCGTCGAGGCGACGGCCGGCGGTCAACGCCAGCCGCTGCGCCAACCGCCGCACCGCAGCTTCGTCAGCGAAGCGAATATCGGTGCGCCGCAAGCCGTTCCCGTCATCGACCCACACCGCGTCGGGCGAGGTGACCAGTACGTCGGTGGTGCCGTGAGCGCGCAGCAGCGGTTCCAGGATCCCGGCACCGGTCAGCTCGGTCTGCAGTATCCGCAGATTGCTCAGCAGCTCGGTGTCACCGAGCACGCCGCCGGACTCGGCCCTGATTGCGTCAGCCACCACGTGCGGGCGAAGCGGAGCGGATTCGGTCGCCAGGCGCTCGCGCACCCGATCGATCAGCGAACCGCTCACGCCGCCCGACTCTCGGTCTGCAACCCAGGATGCGCCGGCAGCATGCCGAGTACCCGGCGGGCTGCCGCGGCCAATGCCGAGCGCCGGCTCATCCGCAGGCCGCCGTGCTCGAGTTGCTCGGCCAGGCGGGGGTGTGGCTTCATCGACGCCAGCAGCGGCGCCTGGGTGATCGTGGCTACTTCGTCGGCCCGCAGTCCACCCGGCGACGGGCCCCGCACCACCAGACCGATGTGGGGATTGATTGCGGCCAGCACCGGGACGATTGTCGCGGTCGCCGCGCAGGCCCGTACATCGCACGGGCTGACCACGATGACGAGATCAGCTGTGTCCAAAGCTGTTTGGACCGCATCCGTCATTCGGCGTGGAGTGTCGCATACTACCGTCGCTCCACCGCGACGCCCGGCGTCCAGGACGGCTTGCACTGCGCCACCGTCCAATTCGTACCCGCGCCGGGTACCCGAGAGCAGACTGAGCCCGCGGTGCCGCGGTAACGCATCGCGCACAGCCGACCAGGTCAGCCGGCCGCCTTGCAACGCCAGGTCCGGCCAGCGCACCCCGGGCGTCGTCTCGGCGCCGATCAGTAGGTCGATTCCGCCGGCCCAGGGATCCAGGTCGACCAGCAACGCATCGTTGGCCGCCAGCGCCAGCGCGGCCGCAAAAAGCGACGCACCCGCACCGCCGCATCCGCCGATCACCGCCAGCACCGCGCCGCGGACGCCGTCCTCGCGAACCGACTCGGCGGCCTCGGCGAGCTCGCGAATCAGGTCTTGTTCCTGCGCAGGTAATTCCAGCACCTGGCCGGCGCCTACGTCGATGGCCGCCGCCCAGGTTGCCGGGGGTGCATCGCCGCCACTGGCCACGATCACGTGCGCTCGGCGCGGCAGACCCGTACGTGCACAACCCTGCGCAGACGCTTCGTCGAGGACGACGGCCGCGGCCGCCGACCACGCCTTCCTGCTCACGGGTACCGCGCTGGCGGCGTGGACAACGCGCACACCGACCGCTGCCGCGACCCGATCCACTTCGTCGCGCAACGCGGAATCGGCAAGCACGGTGAGCACTCCGCGCGCATCGGTGATCGGCATCGGCCCACCGTGCCGCGAAGGGTCTCACACCGCCAGTCGCCCAATGAGATTTGTGGACAACGTCCGGTTTGTGCACGCAACAGCGGACGGCCGGCTAAGAATTCACCCTGGAAAAGGGACGACCCCCGCCAGGGGGGAGGAGGCGAGGGTCGTCGTGTATCAGCCCCGGGGGGTCGGGCTGATACACCCTCGGCTAAGCCGAGTGATGCTTACTATACACATGACAGCGTTACGCAGCGCAAGGGTTGTCGGGCAGAAATAAGTAAAGCCTTTAAGTAGCTGAACCAACGGTCTTAAAACCATCGTAATCGTCAAAGTGCCCTCTGACCTGCGATTTTTCAGACACCTTCGCGATCTGCCGGCGCGTCGCCCTATGCTGGGGCCGTGACCGTCTCCGACTCGGCCGCTGACCAGCAAACTCCGTCGACGCCCACCGGTCCCACCGCGCGCACGGCCGCTTTTTTCGATCTCGACAAGACGATCATCGCCAAATCCAGCACGCTGGCGTTCAGCAAACCCTTTTTCGCCCAGGGCCTGATCAACCGTCGGGCCGTTCTCAAGTCGAGCTACGCCCAATTCCTGTTCCTGCTGTCCGGCGCCGACCACGACCAGATGGACCGGATGCGCATTCATCTGACCAACATGTGCACCGGGTGGGACGTCGAGCAGATCAAGACGATCGTCAACGAGACCCTGCACGACATCGTCACGCCCCTGGTGTTCGCCGAAGCTGCCGACCTGATCGCCAGCCACAAACTGTGTGGCCGCGACGTCGTGGTGGTGTCGGCATCCGGTGAGGAACTGGTCGCGCCGATCGCGCGCGCCCTGGGAGCCACCCACGCAATGGCGACCCGGATGGTTGTCGAGGACGGCAAGTACACCGGCGAGATCGGCTTCTACTGCTACGGCGAAGGCAAGGTGCAGGCCATCCGCGAATTGGCCGCGCGCGAGGGTTACCCGCTCGAGCACTGCTACGCCTACTCCGACTCGATCACCGACATGCCGATGCTCGAAGTCGTCGGGCATCCGAACGTGGTCAATCCCGATCGCGCGTTGCGCCGCGAAGCCATCGCGCGCGACTGGCCGGTGCTGGAGTTTTCCCGGCCGGTGTCGCTGCGTGACCGCATCCCGGCACCGTCGGGAGCAGCGGTCGCCACCACCGCCGCGGTGGGTATCAGCGCGCTGGCGGCCGGCGCGTTGACCTACTCGCTGCTGCGCCGGCTCTCGCTGTAGCGGCATCCAGCAAACTTTCGTGATGACGAGCCGGCATCGGTTTGGCGATTTAATGACATTTGGCTCTTGATGTGACCGGGGTCACGGAGTACAAAGGATTTACGGAAGCCCGGTACGGCCAAGACCGATCCGGAAGAGAAGGGCCGATCTCCCGAACGGGGCAACCGAGCACGGTTCCCGGCACCCACGCGGAGTCATAGCCGCGATAATGGCAGAAGTGTTGCGGGCCTGCGTGATTGCGAAGAGTGAACGGTATCGACGGCCCTTTGGGTGGGGCTTGGACCGGAAGCGTCGCAAGATCGCCGAGGCCATCCCACGCAGCCCACAGATGCACGCTTGGTAACCGGGGTCCGTGCTAGCGGGCGGCGAGCCGAAAACCTTCGGTGCGCCGCCCGTTTTACGTGTTCTGGTGGCCGTGACCGCCCTGTTCGGTCAGGGTTTCAGCAATCGCCAGCGCCTCCTGCGCACCGGTCCGCATGGCGCGGCAGCACAACACCAGCCACGCGGCCATGCCCTCGGGCGTGCCGGCCGCGAACCCGGCCATCGCGTCGCGGTAGTCGGCGGCGCGACGCATCCAGCCGACCTCCGGCACCCCCAGCCCGTGCGGGTCGAGCCCGGTGGCGATGGTGACCAGCCGCGACACCGCGCGCGCCACCACTCCGTCCGCGGTGCCGAAGGGCGCCAGGGTCAGCAACTCACCGTGTGCGACGGCAGCGATGACCGGGGCCGGCGCCTTGCTAGCGCCGGAAACGATCTGGGCAAGCAGCTCCAGACGGGGTCCGACGTCGGGTTCGGGGCGCGGCCTGCCCAGCCGGCTCTCGTCGACGCGGTCGGCCGCAGCAAGCATGTGCAACCTGGCCAGCGCCTGCAACGGCGCGCGCTGCCAGACCGCCACCAGATTGGTCTCGCCGCCCTCCAGCGCCTGCGCGACACGCAGTGCACCGGCGAAAACGGGGTCGCTGATCGCGGATACGTCGAGCTGATCGTCGAGTTTGCGGCCGCCGCCGTCGAGCACCGCCGATGCTCTGGCCGACCGCAGCGCGGCTTCGGCGGCAGTCACCGGCCAGCGCCGCAGGTTGGCGCGGTGGCGATGCGCACGGCCGAGCGCCTCACGCGCCTGCTCACTGGCAGCAGCGACACCGGGCAGCTCCATCAGCGGAGCAAGCGGATCAGTCACGGCTTGTCAGGATAGCCAGCGCCGCCGCCGGGAACCGCAGCCAGTAGTTGCCGGGTGTACTCGTGCTGCGGTCGGGTGAATACATCCTCGGTGGCCGCGTGTTCGACCACCCGACCCGCTTGCATCACCATCACCTCGTCGGCGATCTGCCGGATCACCGCCAGGTCGTGGCTGATGAACAGATACGTCAGGCCCAACGCCGCCTGCAGCTGAGCCAGCAGTTCCAGGATCTGTGCCTGCACCACCACGTCGAGCGCCGAGACGGCCTCGTCGCAGACCACGACTTCGGGCCGCAACGCGAGTGCGCGCGCGATCGCCACCCGCTGGCGCTGTCCCCCGGACAACTCTCGCGGCCGCCGGTTCAGCAGCGACGACGGCAGCGCAACCTGCTCGGTCAGTTCAGTGACGGCCGCCCGGCGTTCACGGCGATCGCCGATCCGGTGGATCCGCAGTGGCTCTTCGATGATCTGCGATACCGAGAACATCGGATCCAAACTGCCGTAAGGGTTCTGGAACACCGGCTGGATCTTGCGGCGAAACGCCAGCGTCTCCTGTCGGCCCAGCGATGCGACGCCAGATACGTCGTGGCCATCGAAAACCACTGTGCCCGAGGTTGGTTGCAACAGCCCGAGCACCATTCGGGCCAGGGTGGATTTTCCGGATCCGGATTCGCCGGCGACCGCCAACGTGGTGGCCCGACGCAGCCGGAACGAGACATCGTCGACGGCGTGCACCTCGGACTTGCGCCACGGCGCGCCTCGTGACGACCGGTAGACCTTGGTCAGCCCGGAGGCGACCATCACCTCCGCCGGGTCGTCGCGTGCGACCGGTCGCGCGGCGGGAGCGGCCCGCAGCGACGGCGCCGCCGCCGCCAGACGCTGCGTGTAGGGATGCTGGGGGCTACGCAGGATCATCTGCGCTGCACCGGATTCCACCACCTGGCCCTGGTTCATCACGATCAGCCGTTCGGCCCGCTCGCCGGCCAGCGCCAGGTCATGGGTGATCAGCAGCACCGCGGTACCCAGTTCGCCCGCGAGCTGCTGCAGATGATCGAGGACACGGCGCTGCACGGTGACGTCCAGCGCCGACGTCGGCTCGTCGGCGATCAGAAGCCGCGGCCGGCCGGCCAGGCCGATGGCGATCAGCGCGCGTTGGCACATTCCGCCCGACAGCTGATGCGGATACTGCCGAGAATTCAAACCCGGATCGGGCAGACCGGCGTCGGCCAGCAACTCGACCGCTTGGCGATCGATATTGTTAGCCCGCAATGCTTCTCGTACCTGAAAG
Organism: uncultured Actinomycetota bacterium; assembly: GCA_963762535.1. Taxonomy (GTDB): domain Bacteria; phylum Actinomycetota; class Actinomycetes; order Mycobacteriales; family Mycobacteriaceae; genus Mycobacterium. The sequence goes on along the minus strand of CAVXKX010000007.1, from coordinate 193,303 downwards.
CCGACGCGCCACACCGGGTTGAGGTTCGTCATCGGATCCTGCGGCACGTAGCCGATCCCGCTGCCCCGGACGGCCCGGAGCTGGCGCCGACTGACCGCAGTGAGATCGGCGCCGTCGAACTCGATGCGGCCCGCAGTGATGCGGCCACCGGGCGGAAGCAGCCCGAGAATCGCCGCGGCGGTGGTGGACTTGCCTGATCCCGACTCGCCCACGATCGCCACGGTCTGCCCCGCCGCGACCTCGAGGTCCACCCCGCGCACCGCCGGCTCGTCTCCGAAGCGGACCTCGAGGCCGGCGACGCTCAACAGCGGCTTGTCACTCAAGCTCATGGGCGCCTCTCCTCCTCACCGCGCTGGTCGTCGGCGCGCTCATAAGCGCCAGGCCCGCGACGACGGATCCAGGGCCTCACGCAGCACGTCGCCCATGATCATGAACGCCAGCACGGTGATCGCCAGCGCCCCGGCGGGATAGAACAAAATCGGCGAGCCGGCGCGCAGCCGAATCTGGTCGACATTGATGTCACCGCCCCACGACACCACCGATGGCGGCAACCCGACCCCGAGGTAAGACAGCGTGGCCTCGGTGACGATGAACAGTCCGAGCGCGATGGTGGACACCGCGATCACCGGGCCGATCGCATTGGGCAGCACATGCCGGAGCAGAATGCCAAACCTGTTCAGCCCGAGAGCTTTCGCTGCCAGCACGTAATCGCTGCCCCGGACCGCGAGCACAGCGCCGCGGGTTATCCGGGCGATCTGCGGCCAGCCGAACAGCGCGAGGATCGCGATCACCGTCCACACCGTCCGGTGATGCATGACCTGCATCAGCACAATCGCGGCCAGCAGCAACGGGATACCGAAGAACACATCGGCGATGCGGGAGACGATCGCGTCGAGCCAACCGCCGTAGAACCCGGCCAGCGCCCCCAACGCACCCCCGACGACGAACACCAGCACGGTGGCCCCAAGACCGACGGTGATCGAGGCACGCGCCCCGTAGATGGTGCGGGCGTAGATGTCATGACCCTGCAGGTCGGTGCCGAACCAATGCGCCGCCGACGGCGTGAGCAAACTTGCGTCCGGATTGGCGTAGCCGGGATCGACTGCGGTGAACCATGACGGGAACACAGCGATGACGACAATGAAGCCGATCAGCGCCGCGCTGACCACGAACTGAGGGCTACGACGCAGCGCACGCCAGGCGTCACTCCAAAATCCGTTGCCGCCAATCATTTCAGCCATAGCGGATCCTCGGGTCCAGCGCCGCGTACAGCAGATCCACGGCCAGGTTGGTGACGAGGTAGACCACGACAAGCACTGTCACGATCGACACCACGGTCGGCGCTTCTTGACGGGTGACGGCCTGGTAGAGCACGCCACCGACACCATGGATGTTGAAGATCCCTTCGGTGACGATCGCTCCACCCATCAGCGCGCCGACGTCGGCGCCAAGGAAGGTCACCACCGGAATCAGTGAATTGCGCAAGATGTGCACCATGACCACGCGCGACCGCGACAATCCCTTCGCGGTGGCGGTGCGCACATAATCTGCATGTGCATTGTCGGCCACCGCGGACCGCGTCAGTCGCACCACGTACGCGAATGACACCGCCCCCAGCACGATTCCGGGCAGCAGTAACCGGGAGAAGGTCGGCTGGTCGCCTACCGTTACAGCGGCCAGACCCAGCCGAACCCCGAACACGAATTGCGCCAGGAAGCCCAGCACAAAGATCGGCACCGCGATGATGACCAGGCTGACGATCAGCACAGCACCGTCGAAAAACCCGCCCTGACGCAGCCCGGCGATCACGCCGAATCCGATCCCGAACACCGCCTCCACCGCGAGCGCCACCACAGCCAACCGGAATGTCACCGGAAATGCCTGCGCCAGAACGGTGCTCACCGGAAGCCCGGAGTAGGCGTGACCGAGGTCTCCGTGCAGGACTCCACCGAGGTAATGCAGGTACTGCAACCAGAACGGGTCGTCGAGGTGGTACTGGGCGCGCAGTTGGGCGGCCACCGCCGGGCTCAGCGGGCGATCACCGCCCAGTGCGGCGATCGGGTCACCGGGCAGCAGGAAGACCATGCCGTAGATCAGCAGCGTGGCGCCCAGGAAGACCGGGACCATGGCCGCGACGCGGCGCACGATGTACCACCCCATGTCAGGCCTTCACGATGCGTTCGTAGTCGGGCAACCCGTTCCAGGTCAGCGCCACATGGCTGACCGCGGCGGAGCGCCCCGCGACGGCAACCGTGTACCACAGCGGAACGACAGGCATGTCCTGCAACAGGATTCGCTGCGCGTCGTTGGCGATCGCGAACGACTGTGGCAGGTCGCCGGCGGCCTCGGCAGCAGCCATCGCGGCGTCGAACCGCGGGTTGGAGTAGCCGACGTCGTTGGCCCCGGCGTGGCTGACGAACAACGGCTCCAGGAATTCCAGCATTGACGGGAAGTCGCCCTGCCACCCGGCGCGGAACGCGGTGCTGATCGTGTGACTGGTGATTTGGGTGCGGAAACCGGCGAAGGTGGGCTGGGGCGCTCCGACCGCGTCGATGCCGAGCACGTTTTTAATGCTGTTGGCCACCGCATCCACCCATTCCTGATGCGATCCGTCAGCATTGTAGGAAATCTCGTACCGTCCAGACCATTTCGAGATGGCATCGGCCTGCACCCAGAGCGCCCGCGCACGGTCCGGGCCGAAAGTCAGCGCATCGTGGCCGTCGATGTCCGGGTTGAATCCGGGCAGCGAACTGGCGCTGAATTCGCGCGCCGGTGTGCGCGCCCCGGAGAAGATCTTGCGACAGATCTGGTCCCGGTTGACCGCCGCCGAGAGGGCAAGGCGACGTAGGCGGCCCTCCTCACCGGAAAAGTGCGGTAGCCGAAGGGGGGTGTCCAGAGTCTGGTTGGCGGCGGCGGGCGCGGTCACCGCCCGGTCGCCGAGGTCCCGGCGGTAGACGGTCAGCACGCTGGGCGGAATGGTGTCCAGCACATCGAGATTGCTCGACAGCAGGTCAGCGTAGGCGGTGTCCAGGTTGGCGTAGAAGACGAACCGTAGGCCTTTGTTCTGCGGCATCCGGTTGCCGTGGTAACCGGGGTTGGTCACCAGGTCGAGTTTGACGTTGTGCTGCCAGGCCGGTCTGCCTGGCTCGTCGGCGAGCCGGTACGGTCCGTTGCCGATCGGATGCTGGCCGAAGGCCGCCATGTCTTTCAGCGCCGCTTCGGGCAGCGGGTAGAACGGCGAAAACCCAAGCCGCAGCGTGAAATCGATCGTCGGTCCGTTGAGCCGCACGGTGAATACATGATCGTCGACCACCTTGAGCCCCGACATCGTCGTCGCCGTCGGTTTAGCGGCCGCCACTTCGTCGAAACCGGCGATCGGGGCGAAGAAGCTCTGCTGCAGTTGAGCATTGGTGGCCAGCGCGCCGTAGTTCCAGGCATCGACGAATGAGTGCGCGGTGACCGGCGAGCCGTCGGTGAACACCCACCCCGGCTTCAGGGTGATCCGGTAGTTGATGTCGTCGGCGGTCTCGATCGCGCTCGCGACTTCCAGCTTGGGTGTGCCCTTGGCGTCATAGGACATCAGGCCGGCGAACAACCGGTCGACGATCCGCCCGCCGTTGGTGTCGTTGGTGTTGGTCGGGATCAGCGGGTTCTGCGGCTCACCCGCATTGACGATCACCACGTCGTTGCGAAGCGCGCCCACCCCGCAGCCGGTCAGCGTTGCGGCAGCCAGCACGCCGGTCGCCGCCAGAACGCGAAACCGATGCAAGCGTTCTCCTCCGATCCGCATCCCGCGCGACTGTATTGCCTACAGCCGCTCAAAACTTAACTTGTACTGACCGGGTCCCATTGTCCGGTTCCTCAGCGGCGACCACGCCGCATCGTCACCGGACCGGGTCCCATTGTCCGGTTCCTCAGCGGCGACCACGCCGCATCGTCACCGGACTACGCTCGTGCGGGTGACCGAGACGCACGCGCACGCACCGTCGTCATATCCACCGCCCGAAGAGTTCGCCGCGCAGGCCAACGCCCGCGAAGACCTGTATCAACAGGCCGAGCGGGACCGGCTTGCTTTCTGGGCTGAGCAGGCCAACCGGCTGTCTTGGGCCACACCGTTTTCCGAGGTGCTGGACTGGTCGGAGCGGCCGTTTGCCAAATGGTTCGCCGACGGCAAACTCAACGTCGCCTACAACTGCGTGGACCGCCACGTCGAAGCGGGCAACGGCGACCGCGTCGCCATCCACTGGGAGGGTGAGCGGATCGGCGACGACCGCACCCTGACCTACAGCGATCTCCTGGCCGAGGTGAGCAAAGCCGCCAACGCCCTGACGGATCTGGGTGTGGTCGCCGGCGACCGGGTCGCGATCTACCTGCCGATGATCCCCGAAGCCGTGGTGGCGATGCTGGCCTGCGCGCGCCTGGGCGTCCTGCACAGCGTGGTCTTCGCCGGGTTCACCGCCACCGCGCTCGGCGCCCGCATCGATGACGCCGAGGCCAAAGTCCTGATCACCGCCGACGGGCAGTTCCGACGCGGAAAGCCCGCGCCGTTGAAGGAAGCCGCCGACCAGGCCGTCGCCGGCGCCGAGTCGATCGAGCATGTCCTGGTGGTTCGGCGGACCGGCGTTGACGTCCCGTGGACCGAGGGCCGCGACGTCTGGTGGCACGACGTCGTCGACTCGGCATCCCCCGAGCACCGGGCTGAGGCGTTCGACGCCGAGCACCCGCTGTTTTTGCTGTACACCTCCGGTACCACCGGCAAGCCCAAAGGGATCGTGCACACCAGCGGTGGCTTCCTGACCCAGGCGTCCTACACCCAGCACCACATCTTCGACATCAAGCCCGAGTCCGACGTGTTCTGGTGCACCGCCGACATCGGCTGGGTGACCGGCCACACCTACAGCGTCTACGGGCCGCTGTCCAACGGCGTCACCCAGATCATCTACGAGGGCACACCGGACACCCCGGACCAGCACCGGCACTTCCAGATCATCGAAAAGTACGGCGTGACAATCTATTACACGGCCCCGACGATGATCCGGACGTTCATGAAGTGGGGTCGCGAGATCCCGGACGCCCACGACCTGTCCAGCCTGCGGCTGCTCGGGACGGTCGGTGAGCCGATCAACCCGCAGGCCTGGCGCTGGTACCGCAGCGTCATCGGCGGCGACGCCGTTCCGATCGTGGACACCTGGTGGCAGACCGAGACCGGCGCGGCGATGATCTCGCCGTTGCCCGGGGTCGCGGCGACCAAACCGGGTTCGGCGATGACGCCGCTGCCCGGCATCTCCGCGAAAATCGTTGACGACGAAGGCAATCGTCTCGCGCCGCCCTCGTCCGATGAGGGCGAACACGCCAGCGGATACCTGGTGCTCGACCAGCCGTGGCCGTCGATGCTGCGTGGCATCTGGGGCGACCCGGACCGCTTCCGTGAGACGTACTGGTCGAAGTTCGCCGAGCAGGGGTGGTACTTCGCCGGCGACGGAGCCCGTTACGACACCGACGGCGCGATTTGGATCCTGGGCCGTATCGACGACGTGATGAACGTGTCGGGGCACCGGATTTCCACCGCGGAGGTGGAGTCGGCACTGGTCGGCCACTCCGGGGTGGCCGAGGCCGCCGTCGTCGGGGCCACCGACGAGACGACCGGCCAGGCGATCTGCGCTTTCGTCGTGCTGCAGGCCGACCATGCCGAGACGACCGGCGCAGAGATCATCGATGAGCTGCGGGCCGAGGTGGCGCGGGTGATCTCACCGATCGCGCGGCCGCGGGAACTGCACGTGGTGCCCGAGTTGCCGAAGACCCGCAGCGGCAAGATCATGCGACGTCTGCTCCGCGACATCGCCGAGAAGCGCGAACTCGGCGACACCTCCACGCTGCTCGATCCGGGGGTGTTCGACGCGATTCGCGCCGCGCAGTGACGATGCGGGCCGGAACGGCCCGAGGAGGAGCGGGGCCCCTAGCCCAGTAGCCAGGTGCTCAGGCGGGGACGGGGACGAACCCGGCGCCGGGACGGTTCTTGGCCTGCAGATCGGCCAGGTCGGCGTTGATTGACTGCACCACCGCGGGTGTATGCAGCGGAATGTATTTGGTGACACAGACGGGCAGGTTGTCGCTGAACGCGCCGTGGATCATCCCGACCAGTTGATCGTTGACCGTCACGGGCGCTCCGGAGTCACCCGGCTGTCCGCACACCTGCATGAGAATCGTGCCCGGATCCTGTCCCGGGCCCCACGTCACGCCGCACGAGTTGCCGGTGGTGCGGCCTTGTTTGCACGCCACCTGACCGGCAGACGGATCCGGCCCGATGCCGTTGATCAGGAAGCCGCCGACGTTGGCCACCGGCGCTACCTTGGCCTTGTCGAATTGAATGATCGCGTAGTCGAGGGAGTCGTTGCCGGCGACCATGGTTCCCACCGTGCCGCGGTCCTTGGCCGCCTCCGCCATCACCACAGCGCCCGGGCCGCCGCAGTGCGCTGAGGTGAACCCGATCAGCTCGCCTCTGGCGTCAGTGCCGATGGTGGTGAGTGTGCACAGGGCGTCGTCGTTGACGACGATGCCCGAACCGCCGCCCAGCGGAATCCGGTCGTCGGCTCGGGCAGGGGCGCCGGGTAGGCAGATCGCCACGATCACGGCCGCCGTCACCGCAATCAGTCGACGGGTCGTGATCTGCAACGCTGCTCCCCCGTCGGCAAGAAACTGCACGTACACCAGAAATGGCCGCGTCAGTCTAGCTCGACGGGGGCCCGGCGGCGGTGATCCTGATGCCGCCTTACCTCGTCTGGCATCGGAGTGCATGGCAACATGAACCGCGACGACCGCGCCTCAGGCGCGTTGCGCCGGACAACCAGAATCAGCTCGGGAGGACCGTCTGTGAGTAAGTCAGACCGAACCAATGGCGAGCGCAAGGATGGCGTTCCCAGCACGCTGACCACCATCCCGCTGACCGACCCCCACGCGCGCGCCGCCGAGCCGTCCATCGGCGACCTGGTCAAAGAGGCCACCGCGCAGATGTCGACGCTGGTACGCGCGGAGGTGGAGCTGGCCCGCGCCGAAATCACCCGCGACGTCAAGAAGGGTCTGACCGGCAGCGTCTTCTTCATCGCTGCCCTGGTGGTGCTGTTCTACTCCACGTTCTTTTTCTTCTTTTTTCTGGCGGAATTGCTCGACACCTGGCTGTGGCGGTGGGCTGCGTACCTGATCGTCTTCGGGATCATGGTGGTCGTCACCGGCGCCCTGGCGCTGTTCGGTTTCCTGAAGGTCCGGCGCATCCGCGGCCCGCAGCAGACCATCGAATCGGTCAAGGAGACCCGGTCTGCTCTCACACCGGGCCATGACAAGCCCTCGACGCCGGCGCTGAATTCGGGCGGGACGCCCGCCGACCCCTCGGGTTGGTAGATGGCCCCACCAGATCCGTCGGTCACCCGTATCGACGGTCCATGGCGCCATCTCGACGTGCACGCCAACGGCATTCGGTTCCATGTCGTCGAGGCGACGCCGGACGATCAGGACGTCCCGTCGACATCATTGCCGCTGGTGATCATGTTGCACGGCTTCGGCTCGTTCTGGTGGTCGTGGCGCCACCAGCTGCGCGGGCTGACCGGCGCCCGGGTGGTGGCGGTGGATTTGCGCGGCTACGGCGGCAGCGACAAACCACCCCGCGGGTATGACGGCTGGACGCTGGCCGGCGACACCGCCGGGCTGATCCGCGCGCTGGGGCACACCTCGGCAACACTGGTCGGCCACGCCGACGGCGGCCTGGTCTGCTGGGCCACTTCGGTGCTGCACTCCCGGCAGGTGCGCGCGATCGCGGTGATCAGCTCTCCGCACCCGGCCGCACTGCGCCGCTCGGCGCTGACTCGCCGCGACCAGGGCCGGGCGCTGCTGCCGTCACTGCTGCGCTACCAGGTGCCGATCTGGCCGGAACGGGCACTGACCCGGCATCACGGCCGTGAACTCGAAGAACTGGTCCGTAGCCGCGCCGGCACCGAATGGCTTGCCTCCGAAGACTTTTCCGAGACTGTCGGCCACCTGCGCCAGGCCATCCAGATTCGGTCGGCGGCACATTGTGCGCTGGAATACCAGCGCTGGGCGGTACGCAGCCAGGTGCGCGAAGAGGGCCGGCGCTTCATGCGGTCGATGAGCCGGCCGTTCGGCATTCCGATGCTGCACATTCACGGTGACGCCGATCCCTACGTGCTGGCCGATCCGGTCGCGCGAACGCAGCGTTACGCGCCGCACGGACGCTACGTATCAATCGCTGGCGCAGGCCATTTCAGCCACGAGGAGAAGCCAGAGGAAGTGAACGCCCACCTGTCGCGATTTCTCGAGCGGGTCTACCGCTCGCCGCTCAACTGACGCATTCGCCGGTGGGCACCGGCGAGGTGTCGCCGATGTGCGCGAGCTGCGCGGCCACCTCTTTGGCCGTCAGCACGAAACCGGTGTCGTTGTCGTCGACCGCCGCACCGAAGACGACACCGATCACCTGTCCGTCGAGGTCGATCAGCGGTCCGCCCGAATTTCCTTGTTCCACATTGGCTCTGACGGTGTAGACCTCGCGGTTGATCGTCGCCTTGCGGTAGATGTCGGGTCCGTTCAATTCGATCAGTTCCCGGACCCTGGCCGGCGTCGCCATGAATCCGCCGCCGCCCGGATAGCCCATCACAATGCCTTCGGTGCCCGATGTGACCGGTGCGTTGGCGAAGGCCAGCGGCCCGGCCGGCAGGTGGGGGACCGACAGGATCGCGATGTCTACGGTCGGGTCGTAGGACACCACGGTGGCGTCGTACGGGTTTCCGCTGGCCTCGACGGTGACGTTGTTCGAGCCGGCGACCACGTGCGCATTGGTCATCACGCGATCCGGTGAGAGCACAAATCCGCTGCCTTCCAACACTTTTGAGCAAGTCGGCGCGATCGCACGGATTTTTACGACGCTCGGTTCGGTGTTGGCGACGACGGGACTCTTGGCCAGCGCGGCGTCCGGGGCGGCAACCGCAACGACGGGCGTTCGACTGAACGGCTCCAGCACCTGGGGCAGACCGGAGGTGTCCAAAAGTGCCGACAACCGCTTGGGCACCGTCTTGAGCCAGTCCGGCGCGTAGTCGTTGACCTCACCGAGCACCCGCGAACCCCGCACTGCGGCAGCCAAACTGGGCTGACCCGCCGATGATGTCAACGGTGTCGCCAGCAGCCAGGCCGCCACCAGCACCACCACCAACTGCACGCCCACACCGACCAGCGAGTCGAAGAACCGGACCGAGTTGCTGTGGATGGCGCCGCGGACCGCGCGGCCCAGCACCACACCGGCGACCTCGCCGACGACGACCAGCGCCAGGATCAGGAACAGCGCGGCGAACAACTTGGCCCGCGGCGCTGCGACATGCGCGACGAGGTGCGGGGCCAGCAGCACTCCGGCGATCGCGCCGAGCAGCACACCGACAAACGACAGTACCGAGCCGAGCGCACCCGAACGCCAGCCCGAGACCGCCGCGATGAACGCGACTGCCAGCACCGCGATGTCCAACCACTGTGAGGAGCTCATCTGGCATCTTCCTCGTCGCCGACCAGTGCCATCGCTTCGTCCAGCTCGCGAACATCGCTGGTATCCCAGGGCTTTGCCCAACCAGCGACATCCAGCATCGCGGAAATCACCTGACCGGTGAAACCCCAGACCAGCATCTGGTTCAACAGGAATGCCGGACCGGAGAAGCGGCGGCTGAAGGTGCGGCGGTACACCATCAGCCGGTTGGCGGGGTTGATGAAGGCCCGGACCGGAACCCGGGCCACTATTGCGGTTTCCGCCTGGTCCACCACCGCCACCGGCCCGGGATCTGGCGAATACGCTAAAACGGGGACGACGTGAAAACCCGACGGCGCGATGAACGTTCGCTCCATGGTGACCAGTGGATGCAGTCTGCCGGTGTCGATGCCGGTTTCCTCGCGCGCCTCACGCAGCGCGGTGGCCACCGGTCCGTCGTCACCGGGATCGGATGCGCCGCCGGGGAATGCGGCCTGGCCGGCGTGGTGGCGCAGCGTGGCGGCCCGCACGATCAGCAGCAGGTCGGCATCATCGGGCAGCGAATCCGGTGCGGCGCCGCTGGACTGGTTTGTCGACGGCCCGCAGAACAGCACCAGCACCGCCGCGTCGCGGCCTTTGTTGCCCGCCAACTTCTTCGACGCGGTCACCATGGCCAGCACATCGGCGGGCAATCGCCGTTTGTAGGCGTCGGGAATCTCGGCGATGTTGTCGACCAGCGGTCGCAGCCAGGGCGGGCTCAGTTCTGGCGTCAACAGATCCGTGCCACCCGAGCGATCGAGACGCCTGGCAGTGCCGCCTCCGGTCACCGGCGCCCCCTTCGTGCATCCAGCCGCCCGACCGCATCGGTGATCTCGTCCGCAGTCGCGAAAGCGCGGGGCAGCGTCTCCGCAACGCTACCGTCCGAGTCCAGCACGACCGTCGCGGGCATCACGTTGGGCACCCGTAACGCCGCCGCCACCAGGCGTGCGCCGTCTTGCAGCGTCGGCAGCCGGACACCGAGTTCGGCCAACCGCAGCAGAGCCGCCGTCTCGTTCTCGTCCTGATGCACGGTCACCACGATCACGTCGGAGCCGACCCGTCGCTGATACTCCGCCATCGCGGGAAGTTCGGCCGCACACGGCGCGCACCAATAGGCCCACAGGTTGACGACGACGCGGTGCCCGGCCAGCGCCGGCCCGACGTCGACGACCGAGCCGTCGGCCGCGCATTCGACTGTCACGTCACGCAACGCGATCGAGCCTGGCCGACCGCTCGGACGCGGGCAGGGTGCGAGGTCGGCGCGCTGCCGCGGTCCTGCCAGCGCGGCGGCGGTATCGGCGTCGCGGTGTCCACGGGCGGGTCCGGTCGGGGTGGACGTCGGCGAATGCGAGGCATCGCGCAGCGCCATCACCAGGGCCGCGACCAGCACGGCGATCACCACCAGCACGGCCAGGGTCCAGCGGGCGGTTCGGGTGTTGAGCGTGATCAATGGAGCCGTCGCCGTTGCTACAGCCCGGCCATCGCCAGGAGGTGTTCGGCCTCCGGGCCGGTGACCAGCGCGGCGGCGATCTCCGGCTCGGTGGGCCCGGTGCCGAATGACGGACAATCCTTGGCCAGCACGCACACCCCGCAGGCCGGTTTGCGGGCATGGCATACCCGGCGGCCGTGAAAGATCACCCGGTGGCTGAGCAGCGTCCATTCCTTGCGCTCGATGAGTTCGCCGACCGCATGCTCGACCTTGACCGGGTCTTCCTCTTCCGTCCAGTGCCACCGCCGGACCAGGCGGCCGAAGTGCGTGTCGACGGTAATTCCGGGGACGCCGAACGCGTTGCCCAGGATCACGTTGGCGGTCTTTCGGCCCACCCCGGGCAGCGTCACGAGCTGCTCCATGGTGCTGGGAAGTTCACCGTCGAAACGCTCGACCAAGGCTTGACCGAGGCCAATCAACGACGTCGCTTTATTGCGATAAAAACCGGTCGGGCGAATAAGTGCTTCGAGTTCGTCGCGGTCAGCCTGCGCGTAGTCGACCGCGCTCCGGTAACGGACGAACAGCGCTGGGGTAGTGAGGTTCACCCGCTTGTCGGTGCTCTGCGCCGACAGGATCGTCGCCACCGCCAACTCGAGCGGCGTGGTGAAGTCCAGTTCGCAGTGCGCGTCCGGAAATGCTTGTGCCAGTTGACGATTCATCCGTCGAGCTCGACGCACCAAGCCCGTCCGGGTCTCCGATGAGAAGCGCCGGGCAAGTGCCGCGACGGGCCCGATTGAGCCTTTGGCGCCGGCACGAGAAGGTTTGCCCATCGTCACCTCGAGGAGAGTACTAATTCGTGATCCCGCTGAGACCTTAGCCGTGTTTACTTGCTGCTTGTGTCCTGGTTGCTGGTTGCATTCACCCCGGGGTTGCTCATGCTGGCAACCTTCGGTCTTGCGCGGCTTGAAGCGGGCTTGGAAAAAGACACAGTTACCGCAACTGATGTCGCTGAATTTCTCAGGCAGGCCGAGCCTATAGACGTGCGCACATTGGCCCGGGAAGGAATGCCCGAGGCGCTGGAATGTTTGCACCGCCGGATCGGTCGCGGCGACGAAGAGGCGCCCTACCTCCGCCGCGGGGACGAGCCGCCCACGGATCAATTCCTGGTGGGCGCCATTGTCTCGGGTGCAGATCAGACCGGCCCACCCGGACAGCAGCATCAGCATTCAGGATCGAATCGGCAATTTGGGCCGCGTCAGCATGCCAATCGTGTGTAGCGTTGGCACGTCGAGTCGAAGGCTTACCTCCTAGACTCATCTCGCCAGGCTCCTCGAGGCTGGCGCGCAGCTGTGCACCGGAGTCGTTTGAATAGCAGAAGGGGCAACGTGGACGAGATCCTGGCGAGGGCCGGAATCTTCCAGGGGGTGGAACCGAGCGCCGTCGCCGCGCTGACCAAGCAACTGCAACCCGTCGACTTCCCGCGCGGACACACGGTTTTCGCGGAGGGCGAGCCGGGTGATCGGCTGTACATCATCATTTCCGGCAAGGTCAAGATCGGCCGCCGCTCCCCGGACGGCAGGGAAAATCTGCTGACCATCATGGGCCCGTCCGACATGTTCGGTGAGTTGTCGATATTCGACCCCGGCCCGCGAACCTCGAGCGCGACGACGATCACCGAGGTCCGCGCGGTCTCGATGGACCGCGACGCGTTGCGGGCCTGGATTGCCGATCGGCCCGAGATCGCCGAGCAGTTGCTGCGTGTGCTGGCCCGTCGGCTGCGCCGCACCAACAACAACCTCGCCGACCTGATCTTCACCGACGTGCCCGGCCGGGTCGCCAAGCAGCTGCTGCAACTCGCGCAGCGTTTCGGTACCCAGGAGGGCGGCGCGATGCGGGTGACGCACGACCTGACCCAGGAGGAGATCGCCCAGCTGGTCGGGGCCTCCCGTGAAACCGTCAACAAGGCGCTGGCCGACTTCGCCCATCGCGGTTGGATTCGCCTGGAGGGCAAGAGCGTGCTGATCTCGGACTCCGAACGGCTGGCGAGGCGCGCCCGGTAAGCGCGCGCTACCGAGTCCGCAAGTAATCCAGCTGCGCCTGCACCGACCACTCCGCGACGTCCCACAGCTTTTCGTCGACGTCGACATAGACATGCTCGACGACCTGACGCGTGCTGGCGTCATCGCCCAGGGTGTGCAGCGCTGAGCGGATCTGCTCCAAACGCTGCTCGCGATGCTCCAGGTAGCCCTGCGCGACCGCTTCGATGTCGGCGAGGTCAGGACCATGACCGGGTAGCACGGTTCGACGCCCCAGCCCGCGCAGTCGTTGCAGCGAATTCAGATAGTCGGCCAGGCTGCCGTCCTCGTTGTCGATGACGGTCGTTCCGCGGCCCAGCACGGTGTCCGCGGTCAGCACCGCGTCGTCGAGAACGAAGCACAGCGAATCGGCGGTGTGGCCCGGTGTCGCCCAGACCGTGATCCGCAGCCCGGCAGCGTCGATCACCTCGCCGTCGATGAGTTCGCCGGACAGGCCGCGCAGAAATCCGCTGCCCGCCGAGCGCACCGGCGCGCCGGTCAGATCGACCAGCTTGTCGATGGCGTCGGTGTGGTCGCCGTGCCGGTGGCTGATCAGCACCAGTGCGATGGGGCCCGCGGCGGCAACGGCCGCGATGTGCTCGTCGTCATCGGGTCCGGGATCGACGATGACGACCTCGTCGCTGCCCGGGCCGCGCAGCACCCAGGTGTTGGTGCCGTCCAACGTCATCAGGCCAGGGTTGTTGGCGAGCAGCACCGATGCCGTGTCGGTGACCGGGCGCAGCCGCCCGTAAGCCGGATGCGACGTGGATGCCTCGGCGGACTCAGCCACGGCCCTTAACCGACCTCGACGATCAGCTCCACCTCGACCGGGGCGTCCAACGGCAGTTCCGCGACCCCGACCGCCGAGCGGGCATGCACGCCGGCCTCGCCGAACACGTCGGCGAGTAGATCCGATGCGCCGTTGACCACGCCCGGCTGGCCGTTGAATCCAGCTGCGGACGCGACGAATCCGACGACCTTGACCACCTTGGTCACCGCGTCGATGCCCACCAGCGAGTCGACGGCTGCCAACCCGTTGAGGGCGCAGATCCGGGCGAGCTCCTTGCCCTGTTCGGGAGTGACCTCGACGCCGACCTTGCCGGACTGCACCAATGTGCCGTCCCGCATCGGTAGCTGGCCGGAGGTGTAGACCAGGTTGCCGCTGCGGACAACCGGTACGTATGAGCCCAATGGCTGCACGACGACCGGCAACTCGAGGCCGAGCTCTGCAAGCCGCGCCTTGACAGATCCAGCGGTCACTTCGGGCGTTTCAGATACGCGACGTGCTGCTCGCCGGTGGGGCCGGGGAGCACCGCGACCAGCTCCCAACCGTCGGCGCCCCACTGGTCGAGGATCTGCTTGGTGGCGTGGGTCAGCAGCGGGACTGTCGCGTACTCCCAGGTTGTCGGTTGGCTCATATCCCGAGCTTATCGGCAGGCCGTTCGGGGTCACTGGCTAGCATGCAGGGGTGGGGACCACATCGAGCGGTGGCAGCAACGTCGGCTGGCCATCGCGACTGTCGAAGGCTCGTCTGCATTTCGTGACCGGCAAGGGCGGCACCGGCAAATCGACGGTCGCCGCCGCGTTGGCGCTGACCCTCGCCTCCGGTGGACGCAAGGTGTTGCTCGTCGAAGTCGAAGGGCGCCAAGGCATTGCGCAACTCTTCGATGTGCCGCCGCTGCCCTATAAGGAGCTCAAGATCGCCAGCGCCGAGCGCGGCGGTCAGGTGAACGCGCTGGCGATCGACATCGAGGCCGCGTTCCTGGAATACCTCGACATGTTCTACAACCTCGGGATCGCCGGTAAGGCGATGCGCCGGATCGGGGCGATCGAGTTCGCGACGACGATCGCGCCCGGCCTGCGTGACGTCTTGCTCACCGGCAAGATCAAGGAGGCGGTGATCCGGGTGGACAAAGGGGCCAAGACCCCGGTCTACGACGCGATCGTCGTCGATGCGCCAC
The DNA here is from genome assembly GCA_963762535.1 of uncultured Actinomycetota bacterium. Lineage (GTDB taxonomy): Bacteria > Actinomycetota > Actinomycetes > Mycobacteriales > Mycobacteriaceae > Mycobacterium. The sequence goes on along the minus strand of CAVXKX010000007.1, from coordinate 178,285 downwards.
CGACCGGTCGCATCGTCCGCTTCCTGGACGTCACCCGGGCCGTCTCCGATCTCGCCAAAGGCGGGCCGGTCTACTCCCAGGCCGAAGGTGTGGTGAAGATCCTGCACTCCGATCAGACGGCGATTCACCTGGTCACCCTGTTGGAGGCGTTGCCGATGCAGGAGACCAAAGAGGCCATCGACGAGCTGCAGGAGCTGGGCTTGCCGATCGGGTCGGTAATCGTCAACCAGAACATCCCGGTCTATCTGCAGCCCGACGACCTCGCCAAGGCCGCCGACAGTGACGTCGACGCCGACGCGGTGCGCGCAGGCCTGGCCGCCGCCGGGATCAAGCTCAGCGACGACGATTTCGCCGGCTTGCTGACCGAAACCATCCAGCACGCCACCCGGATCACCGCGCGGGCGTCGAACGTGGAGCAGCTCGACGAGCTGAAGGTGCCGCGGCTGGAGCTGCCGACCATCGCCGACGGCGTCGACCTGGGCAGCCTGTACGAGCTGTCGGAATCGCTTGCGCAGCAAGGAGTTCGATGAGTACCACACCGCCGGTTCTGGACATTGCCGGCATTCTGGAGGACACCACCAACCGCGTGGTGGTGTGCTGCGGCGCCGGTGGGGTAGGTAAGACCACCACCGCCGCGGCCATGGCGCTGCGCGCCGCCGAGTACGGCCGCACCGTGGTTGTCCTGACCATCGACCCGGCCAAGCGTTTGGCGCAGGCGTTGGGAATCAGCGATCTCGGCAACACACCGCAGCGCGTGCCGCTCGCTGCCGAGGTGCCCGGCGAGCTGTACGCGATGATGCTCGACATGCGCCGCACCTTCGACGAGATGGTGGTGCAGTACTCCGGACCCGGTCGCGCACAGGCGATTTTGGACAACCAGTTCTATCAAACGGTCGCCACCTCGCTGGCCGGTACGCAGGAGTACATGGCGATGGAGAAACTCGGCCAGCTGCTGGCCGAGGACCGCTGGGATCTGGTGGTGGTGGACACCCCGCCGTCGCGCAATGCGCTGGACTTCCTCGACGCACCCAAGCGGCTCGGCAGCTTCATGGACAGCCGGCTGTGGAAGCTGTTGCTGGGGCCGGGGCGCGGGATCGGCCGATTGGTCACCGGCGCGGTCGGTCTGGCGATGAAGGCGCTGTCGACGGTTCTGGGCTCACAGATGCTCTCCGACGCCGCGAGTTTCGTGCAGTCGCTGGACGCGACGTTCGGTGGCTTCCGGGAAAAGGCCGACCGCACCTACTCGTTGCTCAAGCGGCGCGGCACCCAATTCGTCGTGGTCTCGGCGGCGGCGCCGGACGCGCTGCGGGAGGCGGCGTTCTTCGTGGACCGGCTCTCGGAAGAGAAGATGCCGCTGGCCGGGCTGATCCTGAACCGGACGCACCCGATGCTGTGTTCACTGCCGGTCGAGCGTGCCATCGACGGTGCCGAGAGCCTCGATAGCGACGGAGCCAACGCGTTGACCAAGGCGGTCTTGCAGATTCACGCCGATCGCGCGGCGACCTCCAAGCGGGAGATCCGGTTGCTGTCGCGGTTCACCGGCGCCAACCCGCACGTCGCGATCGTGGGGGTTCCATCGTTGCCGTTCGACGTTTCCGACCTGGAGGCGTTGCGCGCGATCGCCGACCAGATGACGACGGTCGGTTGACGATGCGGGCCGGTCACGGCCCGCTGAGGAGACCGCCAATCAAGCTTCGGTCGGTTGACGATGCGGGCCGGTCACGGCCGGCTGAGGAGACCGCCAATCAGGCTTCGGTCGGTTAATAGACCAGCGCTTCAGCCGACGCTGCGGTGCTTGCGCTGGGTGCTGAAGAATTCTGCCCAGGACACCACCTCGGGGTGCTGCTTGAGCAGCGCGCGCCGTTGACGTTCGGTCATCCCACCCCAGACGCCGAATTCCACCCGGTTGTCCAACGCATCGGCGCCACACTCCAGCATCACCGGGCAGTGCCGGCAGATGACCGCCGCTTTGCGTTGCGCAGCACCGCGGACAAATAGCTCGTCGGGGTCAGCGGCTCGGCACAGCGCCTTGGAAACCCAGGTGATTCGCGACTCCGCCTCGACCCCTTGAAGAGCGGCGTTAGTCGATATTGCGCTTGTCTTACGCGGCGCGGTCCGTATAGCTGACACCAGCGATTCCCCTTCGCTACTCGCCACGGCGTGGCGCTCACTGCGTGATCCAGAACCCCGATGCGACCTATGCCACACTCCGCTGCTCGGTGTTACCTGTATCTCATTGTGTGGATAAGCTACGTGGTCAGGTATCAATTACGCAACATTCTGAAGAGCCTTTTTTGGGACGACCGTGCAGTCCGATCATGAAAGGACGCCGGAAACCCGCGATCCAGGCGACTAACAGCGGCCTGAGCTGCGGCTGAGAGAAGCCTGAGGTGCAGCGGGCGGGAGAAAATTTTTCAGCGGCCACTCGAGAAGACGGCCGTGGTAGCGCGGTTAGTCTAGTAGCCATGTCGGAGCGCCCCGCGACTGCGGTCACCATCGCCAAGCTCGCCGCCTGTTGCCTGCTCGCCAGCGTCATCCTCGCTGCGCTGCTGTTTCCGGCGGCCGGTGGGATCGGTTTGGTGTCCAACCGCGCCTCCGAGGTCGTCGGCAACGCATCGGCGCAGCTCCTCGAGGGTGAGGTCCCGGCGGTGACCACCATGGTGGATGCCAAGGGCAACACCATCGCGTGGCTCTACTCTCAGCGCCGCTTCGAGGTGCCCAGCGACAAGATCGCCAACACCATGAAGCTGGCCATCGTCTCGATCGAGGACAAGCGCTTCGCCGAGCACAACGGGGTGGACTGGAAAGGCACCCTGACCGGGCTGGCCGGCTACGCCTCGGGCGACGCCGACACCCGTGGTGGCTCGACGCTGGAGCAACAGTATGTGAAGAACTACCAACTGCTGGTGATCGCAAAGACCGACGCGGAAAAGCGCGCGGCCATCGAGACCACGCCGGCGCGCAAGCTGCGCGAGATCCGGATGGCGCTCACTCTGGACAAGACCTTCACCAAGCCGGAGATCCTGACCCGCTACTTGAACCTGGTGTCGTTCGGTAACAACGCATTCGGCGTGCAGGATGCGGCGCAGACATACTTCGGCATCAACGCCTCCGAACTGAACTGGCAGCAGGCCGCGTTACTGGCCGGCATGGTCCAGTCGACCAGCGCGCTCAACCCTTACACCAACCCGGACGGGGCGCTGGCCCGACGGAACCTGGTGCTGGACACCATGATCCAGAACGTCCCGAACGAGGCCGACGCAATTCGCGCCGCCAAGGCCCAGCCGCTGGGGATCTTGCCGCAGCCCAAGGAGTTACCGCGCGGTTGCATCGCCGCCGGCGATCGCGCGTTCTACTGCGACTACGTGCAGTCATATTTGGCGCGGGCCGGGATCAACAAGGAGCAACTCGCTCGCGGCGGCTACCTGATCCGCACCAACCTCGATCCCGACGTGCAAGAACCGGTCAAGCACGCGATCGACACCTACGCCAGCCCGAGCCTCGAAGGCATCGCCAGCGTCATGAGTGTGATCAGGCCGGGCAAGAACTCGCACAAGGTCGTCGCGATGGCCAGCAACCGGACGTACGGGCTGAACGGTGAGGCCGGCGAAACGATGCGGGCGCAACCGTTCTCCCTCGTCGGCGACGGCGCCGGGTCGATCTTCAAGATCTTCACCACGGCCGCCGCGATGCAGATGGGGATGGGCATCAACACCCAACTCGAGGTGCCGGGCCGTTTCCAGACCAAGGGGATGGGCTACGGCGGCGCCAAAGGTTGCCCCAAGGAAACCTGGTGCGTAATCAACGCCGGTAATTACCGCGGCTCGATGAATGTGACCGACGCACTAGCCACCTCGCCCAACACCGCGTTCGCCCGGCTGATCCAACTCGTGGGCGTGCAGCGAACGGTCGACATGGCGGTCAAGCTCGGTCTGCGGTCCTACGCCGAACCCGGCACCGCCCGCGATTACGACCCCGAGAGCAACGAAAGCCTGGCCGACTTCATCAAGCGACAGAACATCGGTTCGTTCACGCTCGGCCCATTCGAACTCAACGCGCTCGAATTGTCCAACGTCGCAGCGACACTGGCATCCGGCGGCATGTGGTGCCCACCCGATCCCATCGACAAACTGATCGACCGCAATGGCAACCAGGTCGCCGTCACCACCGAGGCGTGCGACCAGGTGGTCCCCCAAGGACTGGCCAACACGCTGGCCAACGCGATGAGCAAGGACGCACTGGGCGGTGGCACCGCAGCCGGATCCGCCGCGGCAGCCGGCTGGAATCTTCCGGTGTCAGGAAAGACCGGCACCACTGAGGCGCACCGGTCGTCGGGCTTCGTCGGCTTCACCAACCAGTACGCGGCGGCCAACTACATCTACGACGACTCCACGACGCCGTCGGACCTGTGCTCGTCGCCGTTGCGGCGATGCGGTGACGGCAACCTCTACGGCGGCAACGAGCCGGCCCGCACCTGGTTCACCGCGATGAAGCCGATCGCCACCCTTTTCGGCGACGTGAAGCTGCCGCCGACCGATCGGGAGTACGTGGAAGGTGGCCCCGGATCGCGGGTGCCCAGCGTCGCCGGTCTGGACGTCGACGCCGCCCGTCAGCGCTTGAAGGAGTCCGGTTTCCAGGTCGCCGAGCAGCCCGCGTCGATCAACAGCAGCGCGCGCTACGGCGAGGTGGTGGGGACCACACCCAACGGCCAGACGATTCCCGGCGCGGTGGTCACCATTCAAACCAGCAACGGCATCCCGCCGGCGCCGCCCCCACCCACAGAAGGCGGCCTTCCGGTGCCGGTGGGCTCACAGGTGATCGAGATTCCGGGTCTTCCGCCGATCACCATCCCGATCCTGGCGCCACCGCCTCCCTAATAGGTTCGCTGGTGTGTGACGCGCCCGTACTGGGCAACCGCCAGTACGCTGGCTTGCATGCCGACGGCTATCACCCCACTGTCCGCTCTGAAAAGTGCCGGCGCGCTTGCGCTCGGATCGGCCGTTGCCGGAGTCGGCTACGCCTCGCTGATCGAGCGCAATGCGTTCGTCCTGCGCGAACTGACCATCCCGGTGCTCGACCCGGGTTCGCTGCCATTGCGCGTTCTGCACATCAGCGATCTCCATATGCGGCCGGGCCAGCACCGCAAACAGGCATGGCTGCGTGAGCTCGCCAGCCTGGAGCCAGACCTCGTCGTCAACACCGGCGACAATCTGGCACACCCCCGGGCGGTGCCCTCGGTGGTGCAGAGCCTCGGCGACCTGCTCTCGGTGCCGGGCGTCTTCGTCTTCGGTAGCAACGACTACTTCGGTCCGCGCCCGAAGAACCCGCTGAACTACCTCACCAACCCCGGCCACCGGGTACAAGGTCAGCCGCTGCCCTGGCAAGACCTGCGGGCAGCGTTCACCGAGCGTGGCTGGCTCGATCTGACGCACAATCGGCGCGAGCTGGAAGTCGCGGGTCTGCATATCGCGGCTGCGGGAGTAGATGACCCGCACATCGGCCGCGACCGCTACGACACGATCGCGGGCCCGCCCAGCCCGGCCGCCAACCTCCGGCTGGGACTGACGCATTCGCCGGAGCCTCGCGTGCTGGATCGGTTCGCCGCCGACGGCTACCAGTTGGTGATGGCGGGTCACACCCACGGCGGGCAGTTGTGCCTGCCGTTCTACGGAGCGCTGGTGACCAACTCGGGACTGGACCGCTCGCGCGCCAAGGGCCCGTCGCGCTGGGGTGCCGACATGCGGCTGCACGTGTCCGCCGGGATCGGAACGTCGCCGTATGCGCCGGTCCGGTTCTGCTGTCGGCCAGAGGCCACCCTGCTGACGCTGATTGCGGCGCCCACCGGCGGGCGGGACGCCCAGCACGACCGCGGTCGGTCGCAGCCCACGTATTCAGTGGGCTGAACCGTCGCAGACTATCTGGTCAAAAGCCCGGAATCCGATGTCGCGCCGAGCGAGTCGACGTGCTCGTTCCACTGCGATTCGGTCCAGGCTTGATCGGCGTCGCTGGCGGGAGCGGTAACCAGCAGCCACAGCACCCCGAGGGCAAGGATTCCGCCGAACACCACGGCGCCCAACACCGTCATGATTCACCTGCTTCCGTTGCACACTGTGCGTGATCAGTCTATTAAGCGATGCCCACATCCCCGTTATTCCACGCCGCCTGTGGCGCAGATCGCTGCGCCGACGACGGGGACGTCCGCTTTAGGAAGCTGCCGGGCCGGTGCGATAGGCTGTCGAGGCTTCAATCGGGGTGTGGCGCAGCTTGGTAGCGTGCTTCGTTCGGGACGAAGAGGTCGTGGGTTCGAATCCCGCCACCCCGACTCGTATGTGAAGAGCAAGGCAGAGGTGAGTTCCCGGGTGGGTCTCGCCTGCTGCCTTGCCTCGTTTTCTCAGCATCCAATACCAGCGAAACCCCTTATTGCCGCAGCAACGGTGCCACTATCGGCAGCAGGTCATTCATCGGTGACGGGGGGCATGCCATGGGGGCTGCGAGGGGATTGGCCGGGGGCACTGTATTTGTTGCCGCCGCCGTCGGATTGGCTTTTCATGCAGCGGCCGAACCGCCCGTTGGGCGCTACACGGCAACGGTGATCGACGCGTCAGGCCGCGAAATCCCGGCGAAGACGAGCACCTTGACTTTCCACCCGTGCGGGTCGGGTTGCACCAGCGTCCTGTCGCCAGGCGGAACGTTCGAGCTACACCTGCAGGGCAGTACCTGGAGCGGTGCCGATCAGACGGCGGGCGGCCAGACGTGCACGGACACGGTGAGCGCCAGACTTGTTTGGACTCGCTCGTGCGCGGGTCCGGCCATCCGCGCGCAGCTCACCAAGAGCGGCTGACGCTCGGGGATCGGCCTAGGTCAAGCCCGGCGGGAACATGCTGTCGATGACCGGGAACCACTCGTCCGGCGGCAGGTAGTGGGCGATGTTGAAGACCTCGACCGGAAACTGCGCACCCGTCAAACCATCAAAGAACAGGTGCGGCGTCGTCGAGCCCCAAGGTTCGATCCAGTCGCCCGAACCATTAGGCGTGGTTTCCAAGAAGTTCGTGAATTGCCCTGGGACTGTGTCGATTTCGATGTGATTGCCGTTGGCCAGCTGCACACTGAAGTCGTTGAAGTCATACATCGTGGTGCCGTCGACGACCTTGCCGCCGGGCCCGACGGTGAAGTCGTACACCGACGCTCCGGCCAGGTTGCCGGAATCGAGGCCGCCGGGATTGTCCGCGGCCGGGGTGAACGCACCGAAGTGGTAGATCGCGTTGTCCATCGCAGAGGTCGAATAGTCCTCCTCCGACACGTTGTAGCTCCCCGAGATGCCGTCGGCGAACGACGACCCCGGCACGAAGACGTTGGTCGGCTGAGTGTCCTTCCAGTCTTCGAACAACGGCCGAAAGCCGGAATAGACGACGTCGGTCGGGCGTCCGCCGGAAATCAGGCACTCGGCGAGTTCGCAGGGATCGGCCTGCGCGGGCGCGGTCGGGGCAAGTGCGGCGACGGCGGCGCCGACGGCTATTGCCCACAAAAGACGACGTTGATTCACCATTCGAGCCCCCCTGGTGTTGTTGCAATCGCTTGCAACAGATCGAATCCGCAGAGCGTACCCTCTGGGTGATCTTGAAGCATCCGAAATCCAAAAGATTTGCCGCAACACAATGTCGCCGTCGTCGGCAAGGCCCCTACGCTGCGTACTTTGCCACGGCTCCCCCGCTTTGTGGACCGTTCGCAGATAGCCACATAGCAGCTGAATTAGTAAGATTTAATCGCCTTGCGAGAGCCTCGAACGCTTAGCCTTTTGTCGTGTGCAACGGTGGCACGTCATTTCCTTCACGATCGATTACCTCGCCTGAATCGTCTGCGTGACCGCCCAAAGCGCTGGATGATCGCCGAGTGAGAGTCCTCGTTACCGGCTGCGACTGGCCCGTTTGACGAATGCGGACGCGTGGGTACACACAGCCGTGACTCACGCACGAGCGATCGTCGAACCGCGGTTGCCGGCCGCGCACGGGCCGCTGTCGATGGCCGTCCGGCGCAGCCTCACCGAGCCGGCCCCGCGAGACGCACTGACGCCCATCGACGCGCCCGTCGGCGACTCGGATCCCTTCGGACTGGATCTCCAACTTGCCCTGTACATGTGCTACGAACTGCACTACCGCGGCTTCGCCGACGTTGACCCGGCTTGGGAATGGAATCCCGGATTGCTCCATCTGCGAGCGCAATTGGAGCGCATCTTCCTGGCCGGCGTGCGCCGCGACGTCGGCCCGATAGCCCCTGACCGCACCGCCAAGGCCGAAATGGACGATCTTTCCATCGAGTCCGCCGACGGGTCAGGGCCGTCATACTGGTTGCGCGACAACGGAACATGGCAGCAAATGCTCGAATACTTCGTGCACCGTTCGCTGTACCACCTCAAGGAAGGCGACCCGCACGCCTTCGCGATCCCCCGTCTCAGCGGTCAAGCCAAGGCATCGTTCGTGGCAATCGAATTCGACGAGTACGGTGCTGGACGTGCAGAGCGGGTCCATCAGCAGCTGTTCAGTGACTTGTTGACCGCCGCCGGACTCGACGCGACCTATCTGGCTTACCTCGATGCTGTCCCCGCCGAGGCGCTGGCAGTGGTTAACCTGATGTCTCTGTTCGGTTTACACCGGCAGTTCCGCGGAGCCGCGGTCGGGCATTTCGCCTCGACGGAGATCACCTCGTCGCCGGGTTCGCGCCGGTTGGTGGATGCACTGCTGCGCCTGGACGCACCGCCGGAATGTGTTGCGTTCTATAGCGAACACGTCGAAGCCGACGCGGTCCACGAGCAGGTGGTGCGCCACGACGTGGTTGGTGCGATGGTCGCACGGGAGCCTGATTTGGACCACGACGTGGTGTTCGGGATCCGCGCCCACGCCGCGGTCGAAGACCGGCTCGCCGACGTGATCATGAAATCGTGGGAAGCCGGCAAGACTTCCCTACGACGACCGCTTGACTGAATTCTCCTGTGCCGCAGGCCGACAGCGTCGGTGGCTGGTGTCGCACATCGGATAGATTTTGCTGCGTCTGCATGTACAGATCGCGACCGTGAAGCGGTCGGATTCGACGACCTCACCGTTGGGCATCTCGATCCGCACCGGCCCGGCTACCAACACCGGACCGTTGGGCACCACCTGCACCCGGACCGGTTCTGTCACGGCTTGTCCGCTCGGATCACGACGAGTTTCTCGGTCCGGCAACCGCGTTTGATCTGGCCGGTGACTTCCAGCCACCCGGCACGCGCAGACAACACCGGGCCGAACGGAATACGCTGCCAGGCAATGACTTCGGCGTCCAATCCGGTTGCCCGCAGCGATTCCAGCGACTTTTCGACACCCGACAATTCCGATTGAACCATCAGTAGCGATCCGCCGACATCCAACAACCCTGCCGCGGATTCACACAGCGGGTCGAGCACCATCCGGCCGTCGATGCCGGCGTTCCAGGCGCGCGCCGGGCCCGCGGTGAGCGGAATGACCTCGGTGTCGCCCGCCGGCGGAGTCGGTACGTAGGGCGGGTTCGACACGATGAGATCAAATGGCGCGTAATCCAGTGCATGCGACCAGGATCCCTCGAGAACGTCGATGCTGACCCCAGCGTAGGCAGCGTTACCTCGTGTGCAACTCACTGCGCGAGGGCAGATGTCGGACGCCACCACGCTCGCTGCACCTTGTTCAGCTGCGGCGATCGCGACCACACCGCTACCTGTACACAGATCCAACACCCGCCGGCCGCGGGCCAGCCCGGAATTCTCCAGGCAGCCGATGAGCAGCTGTGAATCATGTTGTGGCGGGTAGACACCGTCGATGTCGAGCGCGTTGGACGAGGCGAGGTTGGCGATAGTCACGTGCGGCCTTTCGGTACTGATCGCCGCGGTGATTACGGCTCGAGGTGATTGATGCCCACAATCCGCAACCTCGAAACCGGTTTCCTCGCCACGGTGCTCAGCCGTGTACCGGAGCGTGCTCGAGTTGATCGATGAGCTTTGCGCAGAACGCCGGAAGGTCGTCGGGTGAGCGGCTGGTGATCAGGTTCCGGTCCACAACGACTTCTTCGTCGACAACCCTGGCACCGGCATTTCTCAGATCGGTGCGGATGCTCGGATACGACGTCATCGTGCGGCCCGCAACCACGCCCGCCTCCACCAGGGTCCACGGCCCGTGGCAGACGGCGGCGACCGGCTTCCCCGAGTTCACGAAGTCACGCACGAATGAGACGGCGGTGCTGTCCATCCGGAGCTTGTCCGGGTTGACGGTGCCGCCGGGCAATACCAGCGCGTCGAACTCGTCCACAGATGCTTCGGACACCGCCCGGTCCACCCGGATCGTTCCGGCCGGCTCCAAATCGTGGTTACGCGCTTGTATGTCACCGGTTTTCGGCGACAGCAGCTGAACCTGGGCGCCGTTCTCGGTCAGCTGCGCGCGCGGAGTCTCGAATTCGACCTTCTCGACACCGTCGGCAGCCAACATGGCGATTTTCTTGCCTTGCAATGCGTTTGACATTATGTCTTTCCTTTCTGAGCGGCTGACCGGAGCGCCGCCAGCAGCGGCTCGGCAGCCTCCTTGAGGAATTGCTGTTGGGTGTCCCCGCCGACTTGAACCAGGGCGATGTCGGTGAATCCGGCTTCCCAGTAGGGGCGCACCGCCTCCACGATCGCGTCGAGGTCCGGTCCGCAGGGGATGCTGTCGGCAACGTCTTCAGGCCGCACGAACTGGGTGGCGCCGGCGAACCCGGCAGGTGTGGGCAAGTCGGCATTCACTTTCCAGCCACCGCCGAACCAGCGGAATTGATCGTGAGCCCGCGCTATCGCCGCATCCCGATCGTGGTCCCAGCAGATCGGGATCTGCCCGACGACCCGACCGCCACCGGCGATCCCCTTGGCCTGCCGCGCGGTATGCCATTCGTGCACAAGATCGCCGTCCGGTTCGACCGCGATCAGATGGTCGGCCAGCAGCCCCAGCTTGTCGATCGCCTTTTTGCCGCCCACCGCCACGCCGATCTCGACCGGGACGTCGGGTAGGTCCCACAGCCGTGCGGAGTCCACTTGGTAGTGCTCACCCCGCCAATCGACCAAGTCGCCGCCGAACAGACTGCGAATGATCTCAATCGCCTCACGCAGCATGTCCTGGCGCTGCGCCACCGCCGGCCAGCCCTTACCGACAACGTGCTCGTTGAGGTTTTCGCCACTGCCCAGCCCGAGGGTGAATCGCCCGTCGGCCAGAATCTGCACGGTCGCCGCCTGCTGCGCGACGATTGCCGGGTGATAGCGCATCGTCGGGCAGGTCACGTAGGTGAACAGGTCAACGCGTTCGGTGACCTGCGCTACCGCGCCGAGCACCGCCCACGCGTTGGGAGCGTGTCCCTGCGACGTCAGCCACGGCGAGAAATGGTCGCTGCAGACCTCGAAGTCGAAGCCCCGATGCTCGGCCGAAATGGCGTTCCGGACAAGGTCTTTGGGACCGCTTTGCTCTGTCATCAGGGTGTAGCCGAACCGTGTCATGAGATAATGGGTACCCGGGACCCGGCCAGGCAAACGACCCTGGCGCAGCTAACTGGAGCGGGCCGTCTCAGAGGCGGTCTTTGACCGCCTTCGACAGCCGCGACCCGTCAGCCTTGCCTGCGGCCAGCGCGGTGGCCGCCTTCATCACCTGACCCATCTGCTTCATGCCCGGACGCTCGCCCAATTCCTCGGCCACCTGCGCGATCGCGGTGTCGACGACGTCGGCGACCTCGGCGTCAGTGAGCGGTGTCGGCAGATATTCGTCGATGACCCGCGCTTCGGCGTGCTCGTTCGCCGCGAGCTCACCCCGCCCGTTCTGGGTGTAGATCTCCGCGGCCTCGCCGCGCTTGCGCGACTCCTTGGCCAGCACTTTGAGTACCTCGTCGTCGGAGAGTTCGCGGGCCTGCTTGCCGGAGACCTCCTCGGTCTGGATGGCGGCCAGCAGCATCCGTAGCGTCGCGGTGCGCAGCTTGTCCTTCGACTTCATCGCATCGGTGAGATCCGCCCGCAGTCGAGACTTGAGTTCGGCCATCCCGCAGACGCTACGCGTCGGGCCGCGGCACATTGAGAAATGGCCTGGTGCCCGACAGTATGGAGCCATGCGTGCCAGCGACAATGCCGTGGGGGCACCTCTTGCCAGCAGTGGACGAGGCAGCGCCGAGGAGCGGCGCTTGTTGATCGACCACGACGGCGGCTCCGCCTGGTGAGCGCACCGCCGCCCAGCTATCCCGATGGCGGTTACCCGCCGATGGGATACGGTCCTCCGACGTACCCGCCCTATCCGTCCTATCGGCCTTACCAGCCGCCGGACTACCCGCCGCCGGTCTACCCACCGATCAGCCCTCCATCCATGGGTCAGCCTCCCCCGGCCTACGGCTGGCAGCCCAGCTACCCGCCACCGCCGGGCTACGGCGTTCCGCAGCCACCGGTCCGCGCACCATGGGCGCCGGGGATCATCCCGTTGCGGCCGTTGAGCCTGAGCGACATCTTCAACGGCGCAGCCCTCTACATTCGGGCCAACCCGAGGGCGGCGCTGGGATTGACCGCCATCGTCGTGGTGGTCACGCAACTCATTTCGCTGGCCGCGTCCGCCGGACCGCTGGCCGCGGCCGCCCGGCTGAGAACAGCGCCGCCCGACCAGCTCACCGGCGGCGACGTCGGGGCCTGGATGCTGTCGGGCGGGCTGGCCGGGTTGGTCGGCTGGCTGGGCGGCACCCTGCTGACCGGCATGCTGACGGTCGTGGTCGGACGCGCGGTGTTCGGCGGCAACATCGGCGCCGGCGAAGCGTGGTCCCTGATACGGGGACGTCTGCCTGCCCTGCTCGGGCTGGTCGGGCTCGAGGCCGCCGGACTGGTCCTGCTCAGCGGCGGGGTGGGGATCATCATCGGGGTCACTGCTGCCGCGGGTAACGTCGCGGCCGCGGTCCTCCTAGGCTTTCCGCTGGCGCTGACATCGATCGCCGCAGTGCTCTACCTCTACGTGACGCTGACGTTCGCGCCAGTGCTGGTGGTGCTCGAACGGCTGCCGGTGTTCGACGCGATCACGCGGTCTTTTACCTTGGTACGCAACAGCTTCTGGCGGATCCTTGGTATCCGGATGCTGACGTGGCTGGTGGTCATGCTGATCGGCGGTGCCATCGCCGTCCCGTTCGACTTCCTCGGTCACCTGGTCGGTGGGTCGGGCCCCCCACTGGTCGCCGCGACGGTGGGGGCCGTCGGAGCGGTGATCGGTCGGATCATCACCGCCCCGTTCGGCGCCGGCGTGGTGGTCCTGCTCTACACCGACCGTCGAATCCGTGGCGAGGCATTCGATCTCGTACTGCAGACCGGCGCCGCCCGAGGTCCTGCGGCCATGGCATCGACGGACTACCTCTGGCTGACCAGGCCGGTGTAGGGACAGCCTGAGGATGCCCACTATCGACGTCGACCGCGACACCGCGCGCGCGGCCGCCCAGCGCGAGCTCGACAAGCCGATCTACCCGAAAGGCTCGGTGGCGCAGCGCATTCACGAGTGGATACACGAGTTGCTGTACCGCATCGTGGAGAAGGGCTCGTCCGTTCCGGGGGGTTGGCTGACCATCATCGTGCTGGTCGCGTTGCTGGTTGCAGCGATCGTGGTCGCCGTGCGGATCGCACGCACGAACGATCCGCAACCGCTCCGGCGGCGACTACCAGCTCTTCGACGCTGGACAGCTCACCGCAGCCCAGCATCGTGGCATCGCGGAACGCTTTGCAGCGGAGGAGAATTGGAGCGCGGCGGTTCGCCATCGCTTGCGCGCGGTGGCCCGAGGCCTGGAGGAAAACGGCACCCTTGAACCGGCGCCGGGCCGCACCGCCAGCGAGCTGGCCGCCGACGCCGCCGCCCGAATGCCCGCGCTGGCCGCTGAATTGTCGCGATCGGCCACCGCATTCAACGACGTCACCTACGGCGGAAGGCCCGCTACCCGTGCCGACTACCAGCTGATCGTCGACCTCGACGACCACCTCCACCACGGTTCCGCCACCGGTCAATTCGGGCGGCCCGGGCAGCTGATCCCCGACTCGTGGGCCCCGGTCCGTTGACGATCGCGCAGGCGCGCGACCGGCGCGGCGGCGATCGTGGTGGTGGCCGGCGGCCGCGCTGGTCGCCATCTGCGCGGTCGCCGCGACAGCCACCTATCTGACCGCACCCCGGCCGGGCGGGCGGCTGGACCCCGCGGCGACCGGGCCCGAGGGCGGGCACGCACTGGTCGCGCTGCTGCGTGACCGCGGTGTCACCGTCGTCGTCGCGAACAGTGTCGAGGAGGCGGTGAGCGCGGCACACCCTGGATCGTTGCTGCTGTTCGGCCAAACCCAGCGCGTCACCGCCGAGCCGCTGTTGGAGCGCCTGGCCGGTGCTTCCGGTGATCTACTGCTGGTCGAGCCGACCTCACGCGCACGCGCGGCGCTGTCCCCGGAAATCCGCAGCGCCGGCACCAGTTCAGCCGACGACGCCCCGGACTGTGCTCTGCGAGAAGCGGATCACGCGGGCTCGGTGGATTTCGGGCCGTCGAACACCTTCCGGGCCGTCGGCGACAGTGCGGTGACCAGTTGCTATGGGGGCGCGCTGGTCCGCTACCGAGATGGCGACCGCACTGTGACCGTGGTCGGCAGTACCGAGTTCATGACCAATGGGGGCTTGTTGCGGGCCGGCAATGCCGCGCTGGCGATGAATCTGGCCGGTGGGCATTCCCGGCTGGTCTGGTTCGCACCGCAACATGTCGAAGGCGGATCGTCGGCCAAAGGAAAGATTTTCGACCTCATTCCGCCGAACGTGACCTGGATGACCATCCAGTTGTGGCTGACCGTCGCGCTCATCGCGTTATGGAAGGGCCGCCGGATCGGGCCGCTGGTCGCCGAGGACCTGCCCGTCGTGGTCCGCGCATCGGAGACGGTCGAAGGCCACGGCCGGCTGTATCGGTCCAGGCGAGCCCGCGATCGCGCCGCCCAGGCGCTGCGCGCAGCGACACTGCGGCGCCTACTGCCCCGACTCGGTCTCGGCGCCGCTGCCCAACCGTCAGCAGTGGTGCAGGCGGTCGCGGCGCGCTACGGATCTGCCCCTGAGGTGTTGTGGCGCATTCTGTTTGGCCCGCCGCCGGCCACCGACGCCGACTTGGTACAGCTCACTCATGCGCTCGATGAGATCGAAAGGCAGGTCACACACCCATGACTCAACCGCCCCACAGCTCGGCTCAGCCGCCGGCCGCCCAAGCCGCGCGACACGCATTGCTCGCACTACGCGGCGAGATCGGCAAGGCCGTCGTGGGGCAGGAGGCAGCGATCACCGGGCTGGTGATCGCGCTGTTGTGCCGTGGGCACGTGCTACTGGAAGGCGTTCCGGGCGTGGCGAAGACCCTGCTGGTTCGGTCTCTTTCGGCTGCATTGCAGTTGGACTTCAAGCGCGTCCAGTTCACCCCCGACCTGATGCCCGGCGACATCACCGGGTCGCTGGTCTACGACAATCGCACCGCCGAGTTCGCCTTCCGCAGCGGCCCGGTTTTCACCAACCTGCTGTTGGCTGACGAGATCAACCGGACCCCGCCGAAGACGCAGGCGGCTCTGCTGGAGGCGATGGAAGAACGTCAGGTCAGCGTGGACGGTGAAGCCAGGGCGCTGCCCGACCCGTTTATCGTTGCGGCGACGCAGAATCCGATCGAATACGAGGGCACCTATCAGTTGCCCGAGGCGCAGCTCGACCGGTTTCTGCTGAAGCTGGAGGTGCCGCTGCCACCGCGTGATGCCGAAATCGCGATCCTCGGGCGACACGCGCGCGGGTTCGATCCGCGTGACCTGTCGGCGATCCGGCCGGTTGCCGGTCCGGCGGAGCTGGCGGCCGGGCGCGACGCGGTGCATCGGGTGCTGGTCGCCGACGAAGTGCTGGGCTACATCGTCGACATCGCCGGCGCGACCCGGCATTCTCCCGCGTTGCAACTGGGTGTATCGCCGCGCGGCGCAACCGCTTTGCTGGCCACGGCACGGTCCTGGGCGTGGCTCTCCGGACGCAACTACGTCAGTCCCGACGATGTGAAGGCGATGGCCCGCCCGACGTTGCGCCACCGGGTGCTGCTCCGTCCGGAAGCCGAGCTGGAGGGAGCCACCACCGACGGCGTCCTGGACGGCATCCTGGCCTCGGTTCCGGTGCCACGCTAGTGGTGTTGACCGAGCGCACCGGCCTGCTCGCACTGCTGTGCGTGCTGCCGATCGTCGTATCACCCTGGCCTGCAGCAACCTTCGCGGTCTTACTGGGCCTGCTCGCGGTCATGGTTTTCGCCGATGTCGCGTTGGCGGCCAGTCCCCTTCAGCTGGACTGCACCCGGTTGCCGAACGGCTCGGTTCGGCTCGGCGAGCCGGTGACGCTCGGCCTGCTGGTCCACAACGCCGGCCGGCGTCACTTTCATGGACGGATTCGTGACGCGTGGCCACCGAGCACACAGGCCGAACCGGCCAGCCACGCCATCGATGTCGTTGCCGGACAGGTGCTTCGAGTGGACACCTGCCTGCGGCCGATCCGTCGCGGCGATCAGCAATCGGCTGCGATCACCGCACGCTCGATCGGTCCGCTGGGCTTGGCGGGCCGGCAACGATCGCGCCGAGTGCCGGCAACGGTGCGGGTGCTGCCACCGTTCCTGTCCCGTAAGCACCTGCCGTCACGGCTGGCCAGGCTGCGGGACATGGACGGGCTGCTGCCGACCTTGACACGTGGTCAGGGCACCGAATTCGATTCGCTGCGGGAGTACGTCATCGGTGACGACGTGCGCTCCATCGATTGGCGGGCGACCGCCCGCCGGTCCGACGTGGTGGTGCGTACCTGGCGCCCGGAGCGCGACCGGCGGGTCGTCATCGTGCTCGACACCGGACGCACCGCCGCTGGACGCGTCGGAGTCGACCCGACGGCCGGCGACCCCAACGGCTGGCCGCGCCTGGATTGGTCCATGGACGCCGCACTGCTGCTGGCGGCGCTCGCGTCGCGGGCCGGTGACACCGTCGACTTCCTCGCCCACGACCGAGTGACCAAGGCCGCCGTGTTCGGCGCGTCACGGACCGAGCTGATGGGCCGCGTGGTCGAGGCGATGGCACCGCTGAGACCGGCCCTGATCGAATCCGATGCCACAGCAATGGTTTCCGCGGTGATTCGGCGTACCCGGCGTCGCGCGCTGGTGGTGCTGATGACCGATCTCAACGCGAGTGCCCTCGATGAGGGCTTGCTGCCGGTGCTTGCCCAGCTCTCGAGCAAGCATCAGGTGATCGTCGCCGCCGTCGCCGACCCGCGGGTGGATGAGCTGGCAGCCGGCCGCTCCGATGCGGCCGCGGTCTACGACGCCGCCGCCGCCGAGCACTCACGCAGCGAGCGATCCGCGATCGCGTCGCGGCTGCGCCGCAGTGGGGTGGAGGTCGTAGACGCCTCGCCCACCGAGCTGGCGCCTGCACTGGCCGACCGCTATCTGACGATGAAAGCCGCTGGGCGGCTGTAGTTCAGGCCGTCGAGTCGGCCCAAGAGCATCTCAACGCGTTGGCACCACGTCGGGCGCGTCGGCGATGTCACCGGTGTCGCCTGCCCGCACCGCGCGCCGGCCGAAATACACCACGTAGGTCAAAAAAACCGCCTCGGCGAAAGCTCCGATACCGATCCGCACAATCGTCGGCAGCGCAGACGGCGTGACGAATGCCTCAATCAGGCCCGAAACCAGCAGCACCACAACCAAACCCACGGCGGCCGAGACCACCGCGCGGCCCTGCTCGGCGAGCACCTGGCCGCGTGGCCGGTCGCCCGGTGCAATCACCGACCAGCCCAGTCGCATGCCGACGGCGCCCGCAAGAAATACCGCAGTCAGTTCCAGCAGGCTGTGCGGCAGCAGCAGCCCGAACAGCACGTTGGCTTTGCCTGCCTGCAGCATCAGCCCGGCCACCACACCGAGATTGGCGGCGTTGGCGAAGAGCACGAACGGGATCGGCACGCCCAGCACGACGGAGAACGCGATGCACTTGGCCGCCACCCAGGAGTTGTTGAGCCAGACATGCAGCCCGAAGGCCGCGGCAGCATGCTCGCTGTAGTAGGAGGCGAAGTCGTGGTTGACCAATTCGTCGATCTCGCTTGGTGTGCCGATCGTCGATTGCACTTCCGGGCTACCCATGACCCACAACGCGATCGCGCCCGTCACTGCGAAGAAAACGAGTGCCGACGCCAGCCACCACCGCCAGGCACGGTAGGCCACCACTGGAAACGACACCGTCCAGAACCGGATGAACTCGCTGGACAGCGGGGCGTGCGCGCCGGTGACCGCAGCGCGGGCGCGGGCGACCAGACTCGACAGCCGGCCGGCCAGCGCGGAATCGGAGGAGCCGGAACGCAGCATCGACAGGTGCGTCGACGTCCGCTGGTACAGGTCGACGAGGTCGTCGATCTCCGCACCGCCCAGCCGGTTGCGCCGCCTGACCAGCTGCTCGAGGCGATCCCAGCTGTCGCGATGCGCGAGCACGAACGCGTCGACGTCCACCGCGTCGAGAGTAGCGGTACCGTGCGCTGTATGTCGGAGGTGGTGACCGGGGACGCGGTGGTGCTCGACGTCCGGGTTGCCCAGCTCCCGGTGCGGGCGGTCAGTGCGCTGATCGACATCGTCATCATCATCATCGGCTACCTGATTGCGCTGACTCTGTGGGCGGGCGCGCTCGGCCACTTCGACGACGCGATGGTCGCGGCGATCATGATCATCTTCTCGGTGCTGGTGTTTGTCGGCTATCCACTGGTACTGGAGACGACGACGCGTGGCCGCACAGTGGGCAAAATTGCGATGGGTCTGCGAGTGGTGTCGGACGATGGCAGCCCGGAGCGCTTCCGCCAGGCCCTGTTTCGTGCGCTGTCGTCGATCGTTGAGATCTGGATGCTCCTGGGCAGTCCCGCGGTGATCTGCAGCATGCTCTCGCCCAGGGCCAAGCGGATCGGCGATATCTTCGCCGGCACCATCGTGATCAGCGAACGCGCGCCGAGGCTAGGTCCACCGCCGGTGATGCCGCCGCAGCTGGCGTGGTGGGCGGCCTCCCTGCAGCTGTCCGGGCTCGGCGCCGAGCAAGCTGAGGTTGCGCGTCAATTCCTCTCGCGCGCAAGCCAGCTCGATCCGCATCTGCGTGATCAGATGGCGCATCGGATCGCCGCCGATGTGCTGAGCCGGGTGGCTCCCGCTCCGCCGCCGGGGACACCGCCGCAGCTTGCCCTGGCCGCTGTACTCGCCGAGCGGCACCGCAGAGAATTGGCGCGATTACGGCCCAACCCGGGACCGCCGTTCGCACAACGGTTTCCCGCCGCGTCGCTAGTGCCCTTACTGCGCGACCGTAGTGACGATCAGAGCGATATCGGCGATCTGCAACGCCAACGCTGTGGCGGGAACGACGAACCCCCATCGACGTCGCGCGGTGAAGACGGAAAGCAGAATCGTCGCGACCGCCAATGCGGGGGCGCCGTAGTAGAGGACGTTGAAGCTTATTCCGCCGCCCAGGTTAGGGCAGGCCTTATCGCTGCAGGCCGCGGTGCTCATCACCGCGCCGAGTGCGACCGCCATGGCGACCCCCGCGCCGACCACCGTCAGCAGGGCAAGCCCCCAGTTCACCCACAGCCGCATGCGCGCATTACGGGGGGTGCCGTGCGGCTCGGCCGACGGGATGTCGGCGTGGTCGCCGGGCTGATTTTTCACGTCGATGCTCTCGTGACTCATCAGTGGGTGCTACCCCACCGCCGGGACCCGCAAACCGCGCCAGCCGACCCAGGATCACGATCCAGCCTTGCGAAGCGATAGCTTCCGATATATCGTCACTGTATCGGTAGCGCACCCGGCGCTACCTTTCCAGAAACGAGATCAATCCATGAACACCCCATTTTTTGACGCAGACCATCCCCATATCGGCGGTCCATTCGCGGGCGGACCAGGGCCTTCGGCCTTCGGATTCGCACCCCAAGACCGCCGTGCCCTTCACGAACAGCGCAGGCAGGCCCGTCGCGAATTCCGCAACTTGGTCCGCGGCCACGACGTCGGGCACCCCGGCGCTCAAGGCCCTTTCGGGCCCGGTTTCGGCCGGGGTTTCGGCAGAGGCTTCGGGCCCGGCGGCTTCGGGCCCGGCTTTGGTCCTGGCTTTGGCGCCGGACCGCGTGGTGGACGCCGCGGCGGCCACGGCCGGCGCAGTCGCCGAGGTGATGTCCGCGCCGCCATCCTGGTGCTGCTCGCCGAGCGGCCGATGCACGGCTACGAGATCATCCAGGAGGTTGCCGAGCGCAGCCAGGACCTGTGGAAGCCCAGCCCCGGCTCGGTCTACCCGACCCTGCAGTTGCTGGTCGACGAAGGCCTGATCGTCGGCACCGAAACCGAAGGCAGCAAGAAGCTTTTCGCGTTGACCGACACCGGCAAAGAAAGCGCCGAAAAGGTCGCCACCCCGCCTTGGGACGCGATCGCCGACGGCATCGACCCGGCCCATCTCAACCTGCGCGCAGCTGTCGGCCAATTGTTCGGCGCCGTCGCGCAATCCGCGCACGCTGCGAGCACCGAGCAGCAGCAGCGCATCATCGAGATCGTCAACAATGCTCGCCGGGAGATCTACTCGGTTCTCAGCGAAGACGACTGATCATCGCGCCCGCGGTGGGGGCCGGCAGCTGCTGGTCCCCATCGCCGGCGTCAGGTCACCTCGACCCAATCCAGCGTGCGCTGCACCGCTTTGCGCCATCCCGCATAACCGGCCGAGCGCTCCTGCTCGCTCCACGCCGGCGTCCACCGTTTACCTTCGTGCCAGTTCGCCCGCAGATCGTCGGGACCCGACCAGAACCCGACCGCCAGCCCCGCCGCGTAGGCGGCACCCAACGCCGTCGTCTCGGCGACCACCGGACGGACCACCTCGACACCAAGCACATCCGCCTGAATCTGCATGCACAGGTCATTCGCGGTGATCCCGCCATCGACCTTCAGGACACCAAGGCGCACACCGGAATCGGCTTGCATCGCGTCGACCACGTCACGGCTCTGATAGCAGATCGATTCCAAGGTCGCGCGGGCTAGGTGCGCATTGGTGTTGAAACGCGACAGCCCCACGATCGCGCCGCGCGCATCGGAGCGCCAGTACGGCGCGAACAAGCCCGAAAATGCCGGCACGAAATACACTCCGCCGTTGTCCTCGACTTGTCGGGCCAGCGCCTCGCTCTGCGCCGCCCCGCTGATGATGCCAAGCTGATCGCGCAGCCATTGCACAGCAGATCCGGTCACGGCGATCGAACCCTCAAGAGCGTAAACAGGTTTGGCGTTGCCGAATTGATAGCACACGGTAGTCAGCAGCCCGTTGGCCGACCGGACGATGTCTTCGCCGGTGTTCAGCAACAGGAAGTTGCCGGTGCCGTAGGTGTTTTTGGCCTCACCGGGCTGCAAGCAGACCTGCCCGACCATGGCCGCATGCTGGTCACCGAGAATTCCGGTGATCGGCACCTCGCCGCCGAGCGGGCCCTCCGCCGACGTGGTGCCGTACGGCTCGACCGGCGAGGACGCCGCGATCGCCGGAAGCATCGCGCGCGGAATGTCGAAGAACGACAGCAGTTCGTCGTCCCAGTCCAATGTCTCGAGATTCATCAGCATGGTCCGGCTGGCGTTGGTGACGTCGGTGACGTGCACTCCGCCCCGCGGGCCGCCGGTGAGATTCCACAGCAGCCAGGTGTCGGTGGTGCCGAACAGCGCGTCACCGCGTTCGGCCGCCGCCCGCACTCCGTCGACGTTCTCCAGGATCCATTGCAGTTTGCCGCCGGAGAAATAAGTCGCCGGCGGTAGGCCCGCTTTGTGCCGGATCACATCGCCGCGGCCGTCGCGGTCCAATGCCGAGGCGATCCGGTCCGTGCGGGTGTCCTGCCAGACGATCGCATTGTAATACGGCCGGCCGGTGCGGCGGTTCCACACCAGCGTCGTCTCGCGCTGGTTCGTGATCCCCAGTGCGACTACGTCTTCCGATGACAAGTTGGTCGCGTTGAGTGCCGACATCAGCACCGACGTGGTGCGTTCCCAGATCTCGATCGGGTTGTGCTCGACCCACCCGGCTCGCGGCAGGATCTGCTCGTGCTCGAGCTGATGGCGGCCCACCTCGCTGCCGTCGTGCCCGAAGATGATGCAGCGAGTGCTGGTGGTGCCCTGGTCGATCGACGCGACGAACTCGGCCAACTGCTTCCCTCCCGCGCTCGACGTCCATCATGGACTACCCGGGACGCGGTTGGTCAGAGACCGCCGATAGTGCTCAACCCGATGTCGGGATCAAGCAGTGCACCGAGCGAGAAACAGCGGAGTGATCGTCCCCGCGACGTCGTCCAGGCCGACCTGAAGAGCGCCGGAACGGTCAGTTGGAACTCCGCGGAGCCCGCTCCCGGAGCGCCGGTGGCGAAATCAAGGGCGAACGGCAGCCCGTTACTGCGACCCATCGTCGCCCCCCCGATCCTTGCCTGTGACACAGGTAAGATTGAGCTGAGATTCTTGCAAGTATCCTACGTAGGCGTCAATTCCGCTCGCCTTTCATGTAGCGCGAAACGCACCTCGGCAATTAGCCGTCGCAGCAGCTCATTTGGCTGATCTGTTGCGCGCCCGCGGGTAAAGCGGTTGCATCGGCGTGGTGGGCGAAGACGTCAAGCGGACTACTTACACGCGGGTGGACCGGCAGGAGTACCGGCGCAAGGTGCAACTGTGCCTCGACGTCTTCGAGGCGATGCTCACCCAGTCCAGTTTCGAGTTCGAGCACCCGCTCACCGGGATGGAGATCGAATGCAACCTGGTCGACGACGACTACCAGCCGGCGATGAAGAACTCTGACGTGCTGGCCGCCATCGCCGACCCGGCGTACCAGACCGAATTAGGTGCCTACAACATCGAATTCAATGTCCCGCCCCGCCCGCTGGGTGGAGACACCGCCGTGCAGCTGGAAGGCGAAGTCCGGGCCAGCTTGAACGCCGCCGAGACCAAGGCCGGTGCTGGCGGCGCCCACATCGTGATGGTCGGGATACTCCCGACGCTGATGCCTGAACATCTGGCCAGCGGATGGATGAGCAAGTCGTCACGCTATGTGGCGCTCAACGACTCGATCTTCAAGGCCCGCGGCGAAGACATCCAGATCGACATCGACGGTCCCGAGCCACTCAGCATGAAGTCGACGTCAATCGCACCCGAATCCGCTTGTACCAGCATGCAATTGCATCTGCAGGTATCGCCGGACAACTTCGCCGCCACCTGGAATGCCGCGCAGGTGCTGGCCGGCCCACAGCTCGCGCTCGGCGCCAACTCACCGTATTTCTTCGGCCACCACCTGTGGTCGGAGACCCGCATCGAACTGTTCGCGCAATCCACCGATACGCGGCCCGACGAGCTGAAAAGTCAGGGCGTGCGCCCGCGGGTCTGGTTCGGCGAACGCTGGATCACGTCGATCTCCGACCTGTTCGAAGAGAACGTCCGCTACTTTTCGCCGCTGCTGCCAGAGGTCTCCGATGAAGACCCGGTCGCCGAACTTCAAGCCGGACGCGCCCCGCAGCTGGCCGAGTTGCGGCTGCACAATGGCACGGTATACCGGTGGAATCGGCCGGTGTACGACGTCGTGGCGGGCCGCCCACATCTTCGGGTGGAGAACCGGGTGCTACCCGCTGGGCCGACGGTCGTCGACATGCTGGCCAACGCCGCCTTTTTCTACGGCATGCTGCGGACGCTGTCCGAAGAGGAGCGCCAGGTCTGGACCGCGATGGAATTCACTGCAGCGCAACGCAATTTTACCCACGCGGCTCGCGACGGCATGCAGGCAGAGCTGTTCTGGCCCGGTCACGGCACGGTCGGCGCCGCGGAGTTGGTGCTCGACGAATTGCTGCCGACGGCATACGCGGGGCTGGACCGCTGGGGCGTCGCCGCCGAGGTCCGCGATCGGTTGCTCGGCGTGATCGAAGGCCGGGCCCGCGCCGGACGTAACGGTGCGAGCTGGCAGGTGGCCACGGTACGGGCGTTGGAGCGACGCGGTCTGGCCCGGCCCGCCGCGCTGGCCGACATGCTGCGGTTGTACTGCGCGCATATGCACAGCAACGAGCCCGTCCACACCTGGGACGTCGCGGAGTAGGTTGGAGCACATGGCAAATGAAGTGATGGATTGGGATAGCGCATATCGCCAGGAGGGCGATTTCGAAGGACCGCCGCCGTGGAACATCGGCGAGCCGCAGCCCGAATTGGCCGCGCTGATCGCAGCGGGGAAGTTCCGCAGCGATGTCCTCGACGCCGGCTGCGGTTACGCCGAGTTGTCGCTGACGCTGGCGGCCGACGGCTACACCGTCCACGGCGTCGACCTCACCCCGACCGCTGTCGCGGCCGCGACCGAAGCCGCCCGGGAGCGCGGGCTCAGCGGCGCCAGCTTCGAGCAGGCTGACATCACCACATTCAGCGGGCACGACGGCCGCTTCAACACCGATCGTCGACAGCACCTTGTTCCACTCGCTGCCGGTCGAGGGCCGCGACGGCTATCTGCAGGCGGTGCATCGGGCTGCGGCCGACGGCGCCGGCTACTTTGTGCTGGTGTTCGCCAAGGGTGCGTTCCCCGCGCGAATGGGAGCAGAAGCCCAACGAGGTCGATGAGGACGAGTTACGTTCGGCGGTAAACAAATACTGGCACATCGACGAGATTCGGCCGGCGTTCATCCACGCGAACATCCCGTCGGCGCCCCCGGACTCGGATGTGCCGATGCCCGATCACGACCGCGATGAGAAGGGCCGGATGAAGCTGCCGGCCTACCTGCTCACCGCGCGCAAGGCCGGCTGAGCGTTACACCGCGCTGGTAGCCTCGGTGAGCGCCGTGGCGAACGCGGCCAGATCGTCGGCCGACGTGTCGACGTGGGGTGAAATCCGCAACACCGGCGCGGTCAACTCCAGCGGCGCACGCTCGATCACCACCGCTGTCGTCACGACCCGGCGTTCGGCGATCAGCCAGCCGCGGATCTTCGCCGGGTCGGCGCCCTCGCTTGGGTCCAAAGTCGTGATGGCGCTCGGCTCCTCGACGGCCTCGACCACCCGCCACCCCGGCACGTCGGCCAAGACACTCCGGCTGGCACGGCCCAGCTCGGCCAGTCGGGCGCGCACCTCAGCCGGGCCGGCCGCCAAATATTCGCCGACAGCTACCGAAAATCCCACTCGCGCGGCGACATTGGCTTCGCCAAGCTCGAGCCGCGCGGCTACCGACAGTGACCCTACCCATTCCGGTGGGCGCAGGCGCGGCTGTAGCCGCCGCATCAAAGCCGGACGCATAGCGAGGACACCGACACCGCGCGGGCCGGCCAGCCATTTGCGCGACGAGGCATAGACCGCGTCGGCGCCGACCGAACAGTCCACCTGTCCGAGTGCCTGCGCGGCGTCCACGACCAGCGGAATGCCCAAACCCGCACAGACGCTTGCCATTTCGGGTAGCGGCTGCACCACGCCGCGGTGGCTGGCGACGGCGGTCAAGTGGACCAGATCCGGCGGCTCAGCGGCCAGGCTCATCGCGGCCTCCTCGACCACCACCCGGCCGTCGGCATCCGTCGGCAGGCTCTGACGGTCGAAGCCGTGTACGGCCATCCGGGCCAGGTTGGGTCCGTACTCGCCGGGCAGACAGGCCAGCTTCCGGCTACCGGACGGCCAGCTGGACAGCAACAGGTCCAGCGCATGCTGGGACCCCGACGTGAACACGACCTGCCCGTCAGGCATACCGGCCAGCGCGGCGACGGCCGCGCGACCGGCGTCAAGAACCGGCGTGGCCGCCTCGGCCGCGACGTATCCGCCGACCTCGCCTTCATGTCGAGCATGCCGGGCAGCCGCATCGAGCGCGGCGAAGCTCTGCCGCGAACACGCGGCGCTGTCCAGATGTAGCCCGGCGACCGGCGGGCGGGCGGCCCGCCAGGCCTCGGCCAGGCCGGCGCTCACTTGACCGACAGTGACAACCCGAAATCACCCGCGTCGTCGGTCCACCACTTGGTGAGGCGCAGGCCCGCGTGCGCCAGTTCGTCGGCCACCCCTTCGGCCCGGAATTTGCACGACACCTCGGTGAGGACGCGTTCGCCGGCCTCGAAGTCGACGGCCAGATTCAACGCCGCGATGCGGACCCGCTGCGCCCGCTCGGAGCGCAGCCACATTTCCATCCGCTCTTCGACGGCGTTCCAGGTCGCGACGTGACGGAACGCGTCGACGTCGAAGTCCGCGTTGAGTTCTCGGTTGATTACGGCCAGCACGTTGCGGTTGAACTGCGCCGTCACGCCGGCACTGTCGTCGTAGGCCTGCACGAGCCGGTTGGTGTCCTTGACCAGGTCGGTGCCCAACAGCAGGCTGTCCCCGGGCTGCAACACCTCCGCCAGCGCCGCGAGGAACTCCGCGCGTGCATCGGGGACGAGGTTTCCGATTGTCGAGCCCAGGAACACGAACAGCCGTTGCCCGCCGCTCGGAATTTTGGCCAGATGCTCTTCGAAATCTCCACAGACAGCGGCGATTTCGATGCCAGGATACTCACGCTGGATCGCGCTTCCGGCGGCCGATAGCATGCTCGCATCGACGTCGAACGGGACGAACCTGCGCAATGCACCGCCCGCACGCAGTGCGTCCAGCAATACCCGCGTCTTTTCCGAAGTCCCACTGCCCAATTCGACCAAAGTGTCGGCACCGGTGACCGATGCGATCTCGGCGGCACGGGACCGCAGGATCTCCGCTTCGGCGCGGGTCGGGTAGTACTCGGGCAGGCGGGTTATCTGATCGAACAGGTCGCTCCCTACCGAGTCATAGAACCACTTGGGCGGCAACGACTTCGGGGAACTCTGCAGCCCGCCTCGTACATCACGGCACAGCGCCTCGAACGCCGAATCCGCGGCCAGGTGGTTAGACAACGTCAGTGTCATCAATTTCCCTTCGTTGAGTTCAAGTCGGTCATGGTCACCTGGTCGGCGGTGACCTCGACGAGGTGACGGTCGGGAACGTCTTCCCAGCCAGGCTGGTCGTCGTACGGCTCGCTGGCCAGCACGACACCGTCCTCGCGTCGCAGGATCGACAGGGTGTCACCCCAGGTCGTGGCCAGCAGACGAGAACCGTTGGCCGCCAAGATGTTCAGGCGCGCGTTCGGGTCGGCGGCACCAACCTCGACGATCGTCCGCCCCAAGACGCCGAGGCCGCGCGCGAAGATCAGAGCGGCGAGAATAGCGCTGTCACAAGTGGATTCAGCTTCCGCGCTGACCGGAAGCACGCCGCGGTCGACCACGCCGTTATGCGACAACAGCCATTGCCCGTCGGTGAACGGCGCCGTCGCGCTGGCCTCGATCGGCATACCGACGGTCGCCGACCGGACCGCCGCTAGTACGCAGTGGCTGTGTAGTGCCGGCGCCACGGAGTCGAACGACGCATCTCCCCACAGCGGTGCTGGGCTACGCCAGCGCCGCGGCGCCGCGCCGTCGAAAAAGCCCACTCCCCAACCGTCAGCGTTCATCAGGCCGTGCTTTTGCCGACGCGGCGCGTACGACTGCACCCGAAGGCCGTACGGCGGGTCGAGCACCAGCGAGGACACCGAGGTTTCACGTCCCAGCCAGCCGAGGTGGCGGCACATCAGGGGCGGCCCCCCGGGTCGGCGTCGACGGACCATGCCAGCCGGACACCGGAGAAGATCTGCCGGCGGTACGGGTGATCCCAGTTGCGGAAGCTGGGCCGCACGATGCTTGACTCCACGGCCCACGACCCGCCGCGCAGCACTCGGTAGTCGCCGCCGAAGAACGGCTCCGAATAGCGTTGGTAGATCATCGGTGTGAACCCCGGCCACGGCTCCAGCTTGGAGCTGGTCCATTCCCACACGTCGCCGAGCATCTGCTCGACTCCGTAGGCCGACGCGCCGCTCGGGTAGGCCCCGACGGGGGCCGGGCGCAGCGCATCGCCGCTGAGGTTGGCGTGCGCCGGTGACGGTTCCTCAGCTCCCCAGGGATAGCGCCGGCGCATGTTCAGCTGCGGGTCCCACGCGCACGCCTTCTCCCATTCACGTTCGGTGGGCAGCCGTGCGCCGGCCCACGCGGCGTAGGCCTCCGCCTCGAAGTAGCTGATGTGCTGCACGGGCTCGTCGGCGGGGATGTCCTCGACGTGACCGAACCGGTGGCGGGTCTGCCCGTCGGCGTGCCAGAACTGTGGTGCGGTCAGCTCTGCGTTGTCACGGTGCTCCCAGCCGAGCGGCGACCACCACCGCGATTGCGCGTAGCCGCCGTCGTCGATGAACTGCTGCCATTCGCCGTTGGTAACCGGGACCCGCCCGATCCGGAATGCCGGTACGTCGACGACATGCGCGGGCCGTTCGTTGTCCAGCGAGAACGGCTCGTCGGCCGCGTCGACGCCGAGTACGAACGGTCCGCCGGGCACCAGGACCGATGTTCCGGCGAGCCCGGCCCGACCGGCCGGCGGGGTGCGAGTCGCCACCAGCAATGCCGGGCCGCCGCGCAAGTTCAGCGCCTGCAGCATGGTCTCGTCGTGCTGGTTTTCGTGGCTGACCACCAGGCCGTAGGCGAAGTTGTGCTCCGGTTCGTCGGGCAGCCGATCAAGCGCATCCAGTGCAGCTGTGCGCACCGTGCTGCAGTAGCTGCGGGCCTCGCTCGGGGACAACAGCGGCAAGTCCGCGCGGCTGGCGCGGGAATGCACAAACGCGTCGTACAGGTTTTCCATCGCGTCGGACAGGATTCCCGGCCGATCCGGGTCGCCGCCGCGCAGCAACCACAGCTCTTCCTGCTGGCCGATATGCGCCAAGTCCCAGACCAACGGGCTCATCAGCGGGTCGTACTGGCGACGCAGTTCCGCGTCGTCGAAATCGACCAGCCGCAGGGTCCGTCCCCGGGCCCGGTGCATATCGCGAACCAGCGTTTCGCGTGACGTCACTGCTCCCCTAGCGCCAGGGCGGTCACGGTGGCCGCGATGCCGCTGTCGATCACCTGGTCGCAGATGTCGTCGGCCGGGCAGCGGCCCTGCTCCACCGCGGCGGTGAGGCGTTCCATCCCGTCGCTCAATTCGGCGGGCGCGCGTTCGGTCGCCAGCGCCACGCAGCGGTTGGCGGCGGTGAAGATCTTCTGGTCGGCCAGCCCGATCCGGGCGGCGGTGTCCCAGGCAGTCGCGACGGGTTCGACCGCTTCGGCCGCCAGACCTGCGGCGATCGGATCGTCGAGCAGGGTCACGATGGTGAACACCACCGCCGGCCAGATATCCGCCGGAAGGCTGTCCAGGTATCGGATTTCCAGCCACTGTCGCGGCCGTACCGGCGGAAATAGCGTGGTCAGGTGGTACTCCAGGTCGTAGCGGGTGGGCCGGCGACCACCGAGCAGCTCGCGCCCGTCGGCCCAGTCGGCGAACGGCACGCGGTGGGTGACCGGCACGGCTTCCGGCGAATGCACCAACATGACCGGCGCCTTGAGCGCGTACCGCGCCCAGTCGGTGCCGGGGTCCTCGCCGCTCGCGGTGAGGATCGGCCCACAGCGTGCCGAGTCGAGTTGACTCCAGACCCGCTGCCGGGACGACCGCCAGCCGCAGAATTGCCCGCTGAGCAGTGGCGAGTTGGCGGAGACCGCGACCATCACCGGTCCGAGCGCGTGCGCCAGCCGGACCCGGTCGGCCCATCCGTCCTGCGGTCCGGCGTCGAGGTTGACCTGAACCGATGCGGTCGAGGTCATCATCGCCGCGCCCGCGGCGCCGGTGTTGCTGGCCGTGAAGAACTTCTCCATCGCCCGGTAACGCGGGCCCGGGTTGATCCGCTTGGCCGGCCGCAGCGGATCAGCCCCCAACGGCACCAGACCCAGGCCGGCGGCGTCGAAGGCCTTCCGCAGCACGGCCTGATCGCCGGCCATCGCCTCGATCGCGGTCATCACGCCCAGCGCGGGTGGGCCGGAGAGCTCGACAGCGCCACCGGGCTCGACGGTGATGACGCTGTCGCCGGGCATGGGCGGTAGCGACTCCAGCACTCCGGTGATCTCATCCCAGCTCGGGCGGCGCTGGGGTTCGGCCGGGTCATAGCAGTGTGCCTCTATTTCCAGGCCGACCCGTCCCGTGGGACCGTCCGCCAGGCAACTGTCGAAGATGAATTGCGCCGCGGCTGAGGCACTGGGAAATTCCTCGTCCGCCAGACGCGCGGGATCCACCTGCGACGCGACGGCAAACGCCATGATCGGAATCCCTTCGGGCTTTAGGCCCAACGGGTCCCGAGAAATCGAGCCCGCTGGTTGCGCGCGGCTACCCAACGATAGCCACATGACTCATCTTCCAGATGGCACCGACATATTCCCCTGAGTTCTCCGCGACTACTGTCCGAGCGCATTCTGGATCGCGCCGGCCAGCACGTTCACCGCTGGACCTCCGTTGCCGGACTGACAGACCTTGGCCTGCAGCAGGACGTTTTCCCGCAGGCGGGTCTGACCGAAACATCGGCGGTCCGTCCCGGCCTCCTGCTTGGTCCACGCCGCGTCGGCGGCGGACGCCGGGCCTCCCTCGAACGACCACACCTGCGTCGTGCCGTTGTCCAGGTGCATAGCAGTGGTCTGGCCCGAGCAACCGACCGTCCGATCCACTACGCGGTGGAATGCGGCGTCGGCCGCGGCTCCGGTGGCGAAGACCCCGACGGCCTGCTTGACGAAGTGGGTCTGGTCGGTCGGCGAGGTCTGCGTGCTGGCTCCGTTGAACGACGCCAGATCGGGATCGTTGTAGACCTCCGGTAACCCGATGTCGGCCCAGTTGTTGCATGCCGGGTTGTCGACGAAAAACCCTTGG
Source organism: uncultured Actinomycetota bacterium (assembly GCA_963762535.1). Taxonomy (GTDB): domain Bacteria; phylum Actinomycetota; class Actinomycetes; order Mycobacteriales; family Mycobacteriaceae; genus Mycobacterium. The sequence continues at coordinate 147,483 of CAVXKX010000007.1, read as the reverse complement.
AATGGCTGGTTGAACAGCGACTCGTCCCGCATCGGTCCCCCGACGATGTTGCCCACCGAGCCCTTGCCCAAGACTGCATAGCTCACCACACCGGGATCCGATGGTCGCGCAGTTGCGGGGGGAGCGCCCAGAGTAGCCGCGACCCAGCCGACTGACACGCCGAATACCGTTGCGGCAGCAGACGATGCGTCTAGTCATCGACGATGTGACGCCGCTACGGCGTGTAGGTCGGCGGGGGTGGAGGCGAAGGCTCTGCGGGACCGCCGTGGCCGCCGTGACCGCCAGGTCCGCCCGGTCCCATACCCGGGCCCCACGGACCGACCCACGGCGGACCGCCCGGGCCCGAACCAGGTGGGAACGGCCCGCCCGGGAACACCACCCACGGCGGGCCGTCAGGGCCACCCGGCGCGTCCGGCGCGAACATCCCGTGGTGGTGACGACCGTATTGCGGACCGTGTCCGGACAGCTCGACACCGGCGAAGAAGACAACCGCCAACACGAAGACGGTGCCGGCCACGATGACGACCCAGGCCGCCGCCTGATACAGCCGGGCGTGCCTGGCCGACAGTAGCGGCGCAGCAGCTGGTAGCGACCCGGGCGGGCCGGGAAGCGGCTGGAGTGGGGGTTCGGGTGCTTGGGTCATCCCTTGATCATGCCCAGGCACGGTCCGGCCATCAACCAGCCGCGCATTTGAGGGGCTCTAATATCCGAGCACCCAGGCGAATTTCAGGATGACCACGGCGATCAGCGTGACTCCGGAAACGATCGCGACCCAGGCCGCTACTTGGTAAAGCCGCTCGGATTGCCCCGATGAAGCCAGGATCGGCGCCCGCGAGGCCGGCGGCGGCGGGCTAGTCGGGTCGGAAGTCTCGCTCATATCCGCATAATGCCTCAGCGTCGAGTCGTCCGCGACTGGTCCATTACCGGGGTGGGGTACCAAAAAGTGAAGAGCCCGGCGCCGCTGGGGCGCCGGGCTGGTGGGAAGATCAGGCTAGGGCTGCGCCGGAGCCAGCGAAGGAGCGACCGATTCCGGCACGTGCGACGGTGACGGACCGATGGAGCCTTGGTGGGATCCGGCGCCCTGACCGTGGTGCTGGGGGCCGTCCTGGGTCATCGAGTGGTGGTGACGCGATCCGTGATGATGGCACTTGTGATGTCCCAGGTGGGCGATCTTGAAGCCGGCGAAGAAGATGCTCATGACGATGAACACGATGCCGGCCACGATCACGACCCACGCCGCGAATCGGTAGAGCCAATAGGGTTTGACCGCCACGGCCGCCTCGGTGGCGACGGATGTCGGCCTGGTTGGGGATTCAGGTGTTTCGCTCATACCTGGAATGATGCGGCGGCTACAGCTAGGCGCCGCTGGGTACAACTTATGAAATACATATGAGCGCGCCCGAATCGGCCCTGTAGCGGCTCCCGATGCATCGAGTTCGGCATGGCAGGGCGTTGCTTATGAAATCCTGTGAGCGTGTCCGCGGTGGCTGCCCCGTCGGGGATGGACTGGCGACCGGCGAGCACGAGCTGCGCCGCCGAGGGATAGACAAGATCGTGGGAGGGACTTGGTCCAGTCATGGGTGGGCGAGTCGAAGGCAAAGTCGCGTTCATTACCGGGGCGGCACGCGGTCAGGGCCGAGCACACGCAGTGCGCTTGGCGCAGGAGGGCGCGGACATCATCGCCATCGATGTATGTGCGCCGATCGAAGGGTTCTTGAATCCACCATCCACGCCGGAGGACTTAGCGCAAACTGCAGACCTGGTGCGGCGCCACGATCGCCGCATAGTCACCGCCGAGATCGACGTGCGTGACTACGAAGCCCTCAAAGCAACGGTGGATTGCGGCGTTGATCAGCTGGGCCGGCTGGATGTCATCGTGGCCAATGCAGGGATCAGCAATGCCGGCAGTGGCGACGGCGGCACCCTCGACAAAGTCAGCGAAGAAGACTGGCAGGACATGATCGACGTGAACCTGTCAGGCGTGTGGAAGACCGTGAAAGCCGCTGTGCCGCATATGTTGTCGGGTGGGCGCGGGGGCTCGATTGTGCTGACGAGTTCAGTGAATGGGTTTAAGGCCTACAGCAATCTTCTCCTTGGTCATTACGTGGCGTCAAAGCACGGCGTTGTGGGTCTCATGCGGGCGTTCGCGGTCGAACTGGGCCAGCACATGATTCGCGTCAACTCGGTGCACCCCACGTTCGTGAACACTCCGATGGTGTTGAACGAGGGCCTCTATAAGTTGGTTCGCCCCGACCTGGAGAAGCCCGGGCCCGACGATATAGGCCCGTTTTGCCAGACGTTCCACACGCTGCCGATCCCCTGGGTGACAGCGGAGGACATCAGCAACGCGGTGCTTTTCCTCGCATCCGACGAATCCCGCTTCATCACCGGCGTTGCTCTGCCGATCGATGCGGGCAGCTGCCTGAAGTAATTGCGGCCGTCGCCTACTCATTGCAAAGCCCGGGCCGTCTCCGTAGCCACATCGCCTCGCAGATACGCGATCGGTGGATCCTCTCGCGGGTCGATCGCGCTGGTGAGCAGAAGGACGTAGGTGTCCGAGCGTGGGTCCATCCACAGCGAGGTTCCGGTAAAGCCGGTGTGGCCGAAGCTGCCGATGGGAAAGATCATGCCTCGCGTGCCGGAAAAGGCGGTATCGATATCCCAGCCGAAGCCACGCAGGTTTTGTCCCCTGATCGCGGGATAGTGCGGAGCGAGCAGTGGATCGTATGTGTTCGGTGTTTTCGCGATGGCTTCTAGGGCGGCATTGTTGGCCGCCTCGACTTGTTGAGCACTGTGTCCGGGCTGCTCGGGAGTCGTCATCAACTCCAGCGTCGCCTGCTTCAGCGGAAACTTGCTCGGGCGGCCGGCGAGCCGATCAAGCAGCGCCTGCGCGTAGAGGCTGAGGTCGTGCCCGGAAGAGAACACACCGGCATGCCCGGCCACCCCACCCATCCGGCGTGTAGTCGGGTCAAACACAGCGCCGCGAAGCAGGAGATCAAAATCGGGATTCTTGCCCGGATCGTTCCTGCTTTCGTCGTCATGTGTCGTCGGTGCGATGCGCGGTAACAGACTCGTGCTCCACGTACCCGCAGGACAAGGGCCCGGCATGCCCCCTATTGGCGCGGGGGCCCAGGCAATCGCAGCTCCTCGCAGCACATGTGGGCCACATGCTTGGGCCGGAGGAAGATAGCGGGTCTCTGTCATACCAAGCGGCGCAAAGACATTCGCCTGAACGTAAGCGTCTTCTGGTTCGCCGGTGATTTTTTCGATCAGCGCGCCAAGCAGAATGAAGTTGATGTCGGCGTAGTTGAAAACCTGGCCGGGAGGCGACTGCAGCGGCGTGGTGAGGGCACGGAAAATGCCTTCTCGTTTATCGGTTGCGTCCAGTCCCCACGGATCGTCGAGGCGTACGTCTTCCGGTTCGCCTGAAGTGTGCGTCAGCAACATGCGGATCGTCACATTGGCACGCTGTGGATCGTTGCCCGTGTTGAAGTCGGGCAAATACGTCTGCACGGGATCGTCGAATGCAACCTTGCCGTGTTCGTAAAGCTGCATGACCGCGGTCGCGGTCGCGAGGGGCTTCGTCAACGACGCGATGTCGAAGATCGTGTCCTCGGTCATCGGCTCCGCAGGTGCAGGCGATCCATCTAGCCCCGGTTCGCCGGCCAGCTTGCGCAAGCCATAAGCCTGGTGGAAAACGACCTTGCCACCATGCCCGATCAACACCACGCCGCCCGGCGCCGTACCCGCCGCAATCGCATCGTTCATCAGTTTGGAAACCGCGGCGAAATCCGGTGCGGTGGCCGCATCGGGCGGCGCAGGCGCGGGAACCGCAGCGGGCGCCGGCATTGGCGCAGGAATCGCAGCTGGCACCGGCATTGCCTGCGCGCTGTCCCTCAGCGCTGTGCGCGCTGCATGGCCACACGAGGATGCCGCCGCGAGGGTAAGCGAGACAATTCCAACAGCAATTGCCTTTCGCGCCGATGGCCCCGTGCTCGTACTCCGCCTGCCGTCATGAGCGTCGCTCACGCCAACATCGTGTCACCACTAGCCGGCCGGCGAGCGCCTTATCGCCGCTGCGATTCAACGCGCTGTTCGGCACGGATTCTCGCGATATACGAGGTAGGGGAGCGGGTCGGTTGTGAGATTCTGCGTGACTGTCGGCTGATCCGGCGGCTGCCCCTTCGGGGGTGGTGATAGCGCTAATCCACCTTTCGGCAGATGACACGGGCCTCGAGGTAGTCCCAGCGATAGCGGTCGGGGGCAACCGCGACGCGCTCCTGGAGCTCTCCGAAAAACTCGGCGAGGAGACCACCGGCGCGGGCCTCGCCCTCGCGCGCGAACGCACGGAGGAGGAGCGGCCCTCCCCATGCGACCACGCTCTGCACGTATTCCCGTGCGAACACCGCGGGATCGTCGTGCCAGTAGGGGTTGTCGAGACGGAACAGCTCGCAGCTTTCGAGCTCGAGCCCGGCGAAGCGCCCGCCACCCGCCTCGAAGGGAGCCCGGAACTCGTCGAGAGTGCGCGCCCAGACCGGGACGACGGCCGCGGTGACGGTGGCGTCGCCGATGCGATCCGAGCGGCGCCAATCGGCCAGCAACAGGTTCATGTCCCCGATGATCTCGTCGTAGAGCCCGGTCCTGTGCGGGCATGGGGCTGTGGAGGCCGGGATGGCGGCGATAAACCATCCTCCCGGCGCCAGTTCCACTGCGCGCATCTCGAGCAGTCGCTCCCAGTTTCGTGCCGCGGCGATGCGCCAGGCACGGCGCTCGTTCTCGTCCACATGGTCGGGGTGGCCGGGGAAGATCGAGCCGCGCACCGCCAGGCCGGCGGCGTCGGGCACCCAGTGCATACACGTCCCGCTCACCGCGATATGCACTGTGCCCGGTGGCAGGGAAGGCGCCTGGTGGAGCGGGATTCCGGCCATGGAGACGACCGTGGCCGGCGGCGGAACGTGATCGAGCGCTCGTCGGCAGGCCTCGCCGTGGGCCTCAGGCACGGCGTAATGAGCGCCCATGCCGGTGTCGGCGACCCCGGGACCGGCCTCGCCTGGCGCAGGTATCACGACGACCGCCGCCGGACCGAACGCCTCTCGCAGGTGGCCGGCGGCGACGCCCCATGCGTTCGTCGGGAGATCGACGAGCGCGTAGATCAGCGGCCGGCCGTCACGCAGCGCCGCGAGATCACGGATGAGACCGTGAGAATTCACCCCATCGGCCGCGCCCAGATCGGCCACCCGGAGCACCGGTTCGTTCGCAAGCTGCTCCGCGGCGGTCAGCACCGCAGGATGGGTCGCCTCGAAGGAGGCACGCTGCGAAAGGGCGTGCTGCGCATAGTCATCCGCCATGCTAAAGAGCTCAGGGCGACGTGATGGCGTGGCGCTTCCTTCCTCGCGCGGCGCCGCCATGCGGCGCGGTCGGGCCCATCATCCCACAAATTCGCGTCACGAAATAACGCATCCGCCAACATATTCGGGATGCTGCAGCCGGGCCTCCTGGATGCGAACCAAATCGACCAAGCCCGAGCAGAATTGGCGGCGATCCCGGAATAGTCATGGCGCGCTGGGTCCCGCGCGAGGGGCAACCCGGTCTGTCAGTTGGCAGCAAAACAATGACAGCTTGATCGGTGTACGGCAAACTCGTTGATATGGCCAGCTCAAAGGGCGCGAGCCCGAGCGACAACAAATCCCCCGCGCAAGCCGCTGTGGATGCGGCACAAGCCGCTGTCGAGATTGCGCAAGCGGTAGCCAGCGGTACTCTGCGTATCCCGCGTGCTTCGGCTCAACTTGCTGCGCAACTGCCGGATCTCCTGGAGAACCTGGCGGTGGCGACCGAGCGCCTCAACTCGACCATCGACCGCGCGGAAAGGTATATGGCGCTCACCGATCCCATGGTTCGAACCTTGGACCGTTTGCTGCCACAGCTGGAAGCGCTTATCGCGACAGGCAACGACCTGTTCAAGGCACTGTCCAACCTCCCGGGAATTTCCAGATTGGGTCGACTCGTCAGCGAGCGGTCGTCAAGCAAGGGTGATGATCCCAAGAACCCGCGACGCCAAGCGAAAGGTTAGCCCTGGCATCGCCTGAATCCGCCAGCGTTTTCCCGCACATAACCCGCACAGTCGAGCGTCCTTGTGCCGAGCAAAGGACACTAGGGCTCTGACTAGGGTTTGAATGGGTTGACCGCGAACTGGATCACCCGGTACGGCGAACGGGCCCGCGGATCGCTGTTGTGCCACTGGCTGACGAACACCCGCACCTCGTCGAGCGTCGAGCCCGGCGAGATGTATCCGCCGTATGGTTGAGCCAGCCGGTTGTCGTGCGGCGGCGGCAGGCTTTCGGCGGGTTCGGGCCAATCGTCGTGCTGGACCACCGTGGTGACTGGGGCGGCGGCCAGCGAGGTCGGGTCGTCGGCCACCCGCACTTCCATGTTTCCGGTGCTCGAGTTGAAATACGACAGCACCGACTTGCCGTCGATCTGGGTGAAGCTGATTTCGCCGATCGTGTCGCCCCACAACGGTGTTGGCGGTCTATCCCAGCCGCCGTCCGGGCCGGGCGCCCAGCCCTGCCAGCGGGACCGGTCGCCGAAGTGCTGCGGGGCGACGCGGTAGAGCATCAGCGGCTGGCTGCGGTCGAAGTTGTCGGCGACGATGTACACCCAGCCGGTCTGGGAGTCGGGCGTCGGTACCGGGTCGTAGTAGCCACTGATCTGCGACTGCTGGCCGCCCGCGTAATCGGCATTGCGGACCGAACCCGGAACTGTCTGCCAAAGTCCTTGCGCGGCTTCGGCTTTCACCAGCCGCGAGCTCTGTGGAACCAGGTCCCTGGTGGTGGTGATCAGCACGTAATTCTGCCGGTTGATCTGCACGACGCCGGCCGGCAATTGGGAGGCACCCGCGGGTGTGGGCTCAGCCAGCAGCGGTTCACCGACTCCGGTGACCCCGGTGTATTTCACGCCGTCCGGATCGTCCACCGACGAGGTGTCCACCCGCAACGCGATCGGCGAGTAGTAGCCGCCGAACCCGACACCTTCGCCGGCGAAGCTGTCGCCGCAGACCTGGTCGACCTGAGTGGGAAATTCCAGGAACACGCACAGGTCGGTCGCTCCGATGCCGTAGTCACGAGTGGGCGTTCCGGTGCCGGCGGCCGGGCCGATGCGGATCACCTCACCGGGTGCCAGCGGCTGCAGCACCGGCTGCGGCATCGGGGCCGGTGGATCCGCATGTGCCAGCGGAAACGCTTGGCCGGCAAACAGACCCACCACCGCGATAAAGACCCGTGAGCCGCGGCCCACCGAGCCGGCAGCGCTCACCCCCAAGTCACCGTTGCGCGGCGAGCAGCTCGGCAATCTGAATAGTGTTCAATGCCGCGCCTTTACGCAGATTGTCGCCCGAGACGAACAGCGCCAGCCCACGCCCCTCCGGCACGCCGGAATCACGACGGATCCGGCCGACGAGCGATTCGTCGACACCGGCGGCGGCCAGCGGCGTCGGCACGTCGACCACCTTGACGCCTGGGGCATGGGAGAGGAGTTCACGGGCCCGCTGCGGCGAAAGTGGTTGGGCGAACTCGGCATTGATCGACAGCGAGTGGCCGGTGAACACCGGCACACGCACACAGGTGCCGCTCACCAACAGGTCGGGAATGCCGAGGATCTTGCGGCTCTCGTGGCGCAGCTTCTGGTCCTCATCGGTTTCCCCGGAGTCGTCGTCGACCAGCTTGCCGGCCAGCGGAATGACGTTGAACGCGATCGGCGCGACGTACGCCTTCGGCTCGGGGAAGTGCAGTGCGTTGCCGTCGTGCACTAACTGTTCGACGTCGTCGATCACGGCGCGAGCCTGGTCGGCCAGCTCGGCCACCCCGGCCAAGCCGGTGCCGGAGACGGCCTGGTAGCTCGACACCACCAGACGGACCAACTGAGCCTCGTCGTGCAGCGCTTTGAGCACCGGCATCGCGGCCATCGTCGTGCAGTTGGGGTTGGCGATGATGCCCTTCGCAAGGCGTTTCACGCCTCGAACGTCCCGGTCGAAGTTGACCTCGGAGACCACCAGCGGCACCTGGTCGTCCTTGCGCCAGGCCGACGAGTTGTCGATCACGGTGACGCCGGCTTCAGCGAATCGTGGTGCCTGGACCCGCGACATCGTCGCGCCCGCGGAGAACAGCGCGATGTCCAAGCCGCTCGGGTCGGCCGTTGCGGCGTCCTCGACCTCGATCTCCTGCCCGCGGAATGGCAGCTTGCGGCCCTGCGAGCGGGATGACGCGAAAAACCGCACGCTGGTCGCCGGGAATTCGCGCTCCTCGAGCAGCCTGCGCATCACTTGCCCCACCTGTCCGGTGGCGCCTACGACCCCTATCGCAACCATCTAACGTCCTGTCCCCGCATACACCGTGGCCTCCTCGGCACCGCCGAGGCCGAACGCTTCGTGTAACGCGACAACGGCCTTATCTAGTTCAGTGTCGCGGCACAGCACCGAGATCCGGATCTCCGAGGTGGAGATCAGGTCGATGTTCACGCCGACCTGGGCCAGCGCCTCGCAGAACGTGGCGGTGACCCCGGGGTGGCTGCGCATGCCGGCGCCGATCAGCGACACCTTGCCGATGTGGTCGTCGTAAAGCACTTGGCTGAACCCGATTTCGTCCTTGAGCGTGTCCAGCTTCTCCACCGCGGCCGGCCCGCTGTCACGCGGGCAGGTGAAGGTGATGTCGGTCTTACCGTTCTCGATCTTGGAGACGTTCTGCAACACCATGTCGATGTTCACGTCGGCGTCGGCAACCGCACGGAACACCTTGGCGGCGTAGCCCGGGTAGTCGGGGATGCCGACGACGGTCACCTTGGCCTCGCTGCGGTCGTGGGCGACGCCGGTCAGGATGGGCTCTTCCATGGGTATGTCCTTGATTGATCCGGTGACGACGGTGCCCGGCTTGTCCGAGTACGACGAGCGCACATGCACCGGGATGTTGTAGCGGCGGGCGTATTCCACGCAGCGAAGCATCAGCACCTTCGCCCCGCAGGCCGCCATTTCGAGCATCTCCTCGAAGGTGACCGTGTCCAGCCGGCGGGCGTTGGGGACGATCCGGGGATCGGCACTGAAGATCCCGTCCACGTCGGTGTAGATCTCGCACACGTCGGCGTGCAGCGCCGCGGCCAGCGCGACCGCGGTGGTGTCCGAGCCGCCGCGGCCCAGTGTGGTGACGTCGCGGGTGTCCTGGCTGACTCCCTGGAACCCGGCCACCAACACGATCCGGCCCTCGTCCAGAGCTGCCTGCAGCCGGGTCGGGGTGACATCGATGATTTTGGCTTTGCCGTGGGCACCGGTCGTGATGACCCCGGCCTGCGAGCCGGTGAACGAGCGGGCCTGCGCGCCGAGCGACTCGATGGCCATCGCGACCAGCGCGTTGGAGATCCGCTCGCCGGCGGTCAGCAGCATGTCCAGTTCGCGCGCCGGCGGGACCGGGCACACCTGCTGGGCCAGATCCAGCAGGTTGTCGGTGGTGTCGCCCATCGCGGAGACGACCACGACGACGTCGTTGCCCTGCTTTTTGGTCTCGACGATGCGTTCGGCGACGCGACGGATCCGGTCGGCGTCGGCCACCGAGGATCCGCCGTATTTCTGCACGACGAGCGCCACTATTGCTCTCTCAGGGTTTTCAGTACTGGCAGGTAACTGGGTTGGACAACAGAATACGTGGACCGGCACTGTGACCTGCACCCGCCGGTTGGCGGTATTTGGTATGCAGAGGGGTCGAGTCGGGGCGAGGAGAGGTGGAAGCGATGGCCAGGCCTATTGGGGTGCTGTGGGGCGACGAGCCCGACGAGCACGACTACCCGGCGGCGGCGGACTACCTCGCCCTGCTGGCGCCGGCGCGAGCAGATCGGCGAGATCGTGGCGGCGCTGAAGACAGGCCCCGGTCGTGCACAAAAAGGCCAAGGACCTGCTGCGTGCCTCTCAGCTGCGGCTGTTGAAGAAGAACAACCCGCACGTGCAGCGGGACCTGAAGAAAATCAAGAAGGGCCAGCGCCTCTCACCGATCCTGGTCGTACGCGGCGACCTGACCGCCGGCGTCGCCATGCAGATCGCCGACGGCTACCACCGGGTCTGCGCGAGCTATTGGACCGACGAGAACACCGACATCCCGGTCCGGATCGTGCCGGCGACCAAGTAGCCGGCGAACAGGGGTTATGGGCAAGCCCGCGGGCGCGGTACAGTAGCTGACGTGCAGCGGGTGCTCCTTCTCGGACGCCGCGACGGGGCCTGATCCAGACCGGCTTCCTGTCGCGGGTGTTCGCGATGCGCCGGTCTAAGAATCTTGAGGCACACCCGCCTCTCCCCATTCCCCGGAGCAATCACCGTGACCAGCTATTCCACCCCGTCGGATCGACTCGCCCGACGCATTCACCTCCAGTCGGACCATCAGCCAGCCTGCGGGTCCGCCCAATGCCGAACAGCCCGCGTGGAACACCCAACGCGGATCGTCGATGCCGGTCAGCCGCTATCGGCCGTTCGCCGATGAGGTCGAGCCGATTCGGCTCGGCGACCGCACCTGGCCCGACCGCGTCATCAGCCGCGCCCCGCTGTGGTGCGCGGTGGATCTGCGCGACGGCAATCAGGCGCTGATCGACCCGATGAGCCCGGCCCGCAAGCGCCGGATGTTCGACCTGTTGGTCCGGATGGGCTACAAGGAGATCGAGGTCGGGTTCCCGTCGGCCAGCCAGACCGACTTCGACTTCGTTCGCGAAATCATCACCGAGGGCGCGATTCCCGAGGACGTGACGATCCAGGTGCTGACCCAGTGCCGCCCCGAGCTGATCGAGCGAACCTTCCTGGCCTGCGAGGGGGTGCACCGCGCGATCGTCCACTTCTACAACTCGACGTCAATCCTGCAGCGCCGGGTGGTTTTTCGCGCCGACCGCGCCGCGGTGCAGGCGATCGCCACCGACGGCGCACGCAAGTGCGTCGAGGAGGCCGCGAAATACCCTGGACACACAATGGCGTTTCGAGTACTCGCCGGAGTCTTACACCGGCACCGAACTGGAGTACGCCAAGCAGGTGTGCGACGCGGTCAGCGACGTCATCAAGCCCTCGCCGGACAATCCGATCATCTTCAATCTGCCGGCCACCGTCGAGATGGCCACCCCGAACGTCTACGCCGACTCGATCGAGTGGATGAGCCGCAACCTGGCCCGGCGGGACTCCGTGATCTTGAGTCTGCACCCACACAACGACCGCGGAACTGCCGTCGCCGCAGCCGAATTGGGCTACCAGGCCGGGGCTGACCGGATCGAGGGATGCCTGTTCGGAAATGGTGAACGCACCGGCAACGTCTGCCTGGTGACGCTGGGACTCAACCAGTTCTCCCGCGGCGTCGACCCGCAGATCGACTTCTCCAACATCGACGAGATTCGCCGCACGGTCGAGTACTGCAACCAGCTGCCGGTGCCCGAACGTCACCCGTACGGCGGCGATCTGGTGTACACCGCTTTTTCCGGCAGCCACCAGGACGCGATCAACAAGGGTCTGGACAGCATGAAGGTTGCCGCAGACGAGGCCGACTCCGATGTCGACGACATGCTGTGGCAGGTGCCCTATCTGCCGATCGATCCGCGCGATGTCGGGCGTACCTACGAAGCGGTGATCCGGGTCAATTCGCAGTCCGGTAAGGGCGGCGTGGCCTACATCATGAAGGCTGACCACGGGCTGGCGCTGCCGCGGCGGCTGCAGATCGAGTTCTCCGGCGTGATTCAGAAAATTACTGAGGGCTCCGGCGGCGAGGTCACTCCCAAGGAGATGTGGGATGCCTTCAACGACGAGTACATCGCTCCGATCCGGCCGCTGGAGCGGATGAAGCAGCGCGTCGACGCCTCCGAGGATGACCACGGCGTCACCAGGATTGCCGCGACGGTGAAGGTCGACGGCGTCGAGAACGAGATCAACGGCTCAGGCAACGGGCCGCTTGCCGCGTTCGTCGACGCGCTGGCCAGCATCGGCTTCGACGTGGCCGTACTGGATTACTCCGAGCACGCGATGAGCGGCGGTGAAGACGCCCAGGCCGCGGCGTACGTCGAGGCGTCGGTCGGCGGCAGGATGATCGCGAGCTCGGCGCAGCCGGGTGAAGCGGGTCATCCTGATATCCAGCGCCGCACTGTCTGGGGCGTCGGTATCGCGCCGTCGATCACCACTGCGTCGCTGCGGGCCGTGGTGTCGGCGGTCAACCGCGCTGCACGACAGTGAGGCGTCAGGCTGAGACCCTGTCCAGCAGCATCGCGGCCAGGGTCTGGGCATGCGCGCAGGTGTCGGCGCCCACGATCAGGTAGATCCAGCCCTTGAGCACGTCGAGGGTCGCAGGCGGAGCCACGAAACAGAACGCCTGATCTCCCAGCCCCGGGACGCTCTGCACGTTGCCGGCGCTCTGCTTGTTGACGGCGAACCCTTGTGACTGCGAATTGAGGCATTTCTTGTCGACGGGCTTGCCGTCGATGCAGTACTCGTTGTTCCAGTACAGCTTGAAACTGACATCGTTGCCCGCCGTCGGAATAGACGTGCATTGCGCCTCACTCGGCGACTGGCTGCCCTCGGCTGCGGGGAAGTCGCTGCCCATCACCCGGCTGATGTCGGCGGCGCTGAGCAGGTGGCAGAAGTTCTCGGGCACATGCACGGCCGACGATTTCGACGCCGCGCCGGAGTCGTGGGAGCACCCACCTACCGCCACGACTGCGGCCGCCACCGCGGCGCAGGTTCGCCGCCGTCTGCCAGTCGCATTCGCATTCATGGCTTTAACTCAATCAGACCGCCCGGCGCCGATGCGCGCGGTGGCGGGCTGAGGAGCCGGGCCATCAGAACAGCGCGAACTGCTCACCCGCGTGCGCCGCGTCGACAACCGTGCCGCCCACCGTCGCTCCGACGTAATCCATGAACTTCGCATCCGACACGAGAGGCACGCCGAGTTCATGGGCCAGATAGCCCTTGCCGCGTGCCGGGCGGTGTTCGTTGCAGATCACCAATGAGGTTTCCTGATCCACCGCGTCGGCGTAGGCCAGACCGGCATGCAGGATCCGCTCGACCAGCTCCTCGTGGGTGCGCTCGACTTCGGCTGCCAGCGCGACCCGCATGCCCTGCATCAACGGACCGCCACGGACGTAGGGACCGGGATTCGGGTAGGGGCAGGGCATTCGCGAGGCCAGCACCTTCAACGGCCGAAGCTCGTCGTAGGTCACCCGGCCGCTCGGCCAGCGCCGGCGCGTGACCGGGCGGACCGGCAGCCAGACGTCGCGCTCACGGGCCCGCTGCAACGAGGCAGCCAAGACATCGGTCAGCACCACCGCGTCGTCGAACGCATCGTGTGCGCGCCGCTGCGTCACGCCCCAGTGCGCGGCCAGGGTCTCCAACCTCAGGTTGTCGGTGCCCAGCTCCAGCCGGCGAGCCAGCTCGACCGTGCACATGACGCCGTCGATCGGCAGCTCGACGTCGACCAGCTCGGCCTCGGCGGTCAGGAAGCCGTAGTCGAATGCGACGTTGTGTGCGACCAACGTTCGGCCGCGGACCAGTTCGACGACGTCGCCGACGATCTCGCTGAACTGCGGCTGGTCTTCGAGCATCTCGGCGGTCAGCCCGTGGATGTGGGTGGGGCCTGGATCGACGCCCGGATTGAGCAGGCTGACCACGGATTGTTCGACGCGACCGTCCGCGTCGAGCGCCAGCACCGCGAGGCTGATGACGCGGGCGCTGCCGGGCTTGAAGCCGGAGGTCTCCACGTCGATGACGGCCCATCCCGCGCCCGGCTCGGTAACCGGCCGACCCCAGGGCGTCACCGCCGCGATGTCCCGCATGAACCGAGGATTTCACGCCGAGCCGACATCACCGGCTCGCTGCATGCCGTGTCGCCGCCCTTCTTGCAGGGCGACCCGCTGCACTCGGAACAGCACCGAGTTTGCGATCGCCCTAAACTTCGTCCCGTGATCAACGCCCGGGGAAGACTCGCCCTAGCCGCCGGTGCCGGCGCACGCTGGGCGTCCCGGGTCACCGGCCGGGGGGCCGGCGCGATGATCGGCGGGCTGGTCGCGATGACCCTGGACCGATCCATCCTGCGGCAACTCGGCAGCAGCCGTCGCACAGTCGTCGTCACCGGCACCAACGGCAAGTCCACCACTACCCGGATGACCGCGGCCGCCTTGCGCACCCTGGGTCGGGTGGCCAGCAACGCCGAGGGCGCCAACATGGATGCCGGTCTGATCGCCGCCCTGGCCGCCGACCGGTCCGCCGCGCTGGCGGTTCTCGAGGTCGATGAGATGCATGTGCCACACGTCGCCGACGCCGTCGAGCCGGCAGTCATCATCCTGCTGAACCTGTCCCGCGACCAGCTGGACCGCGTGGGCGAGATCAATGTGATCGAGCGGCGGCTGCGGGCCGGGCTGGCCGCGCACCCGCAGGCGGTGGTCGTCGCCAACTGTGACGACGTGCTGATGACCTCGGCCGCGTACGACCACGCCAGCGTGGTGTGGGTCGCTGCGGGCGGCAGTTGGGCGTCCGACTCGGTCAGCTGCCCGCGCAGCGGCGAGGTGATCGTCCGCGATCACGGGTACTGGTATTCCACCGGCGCCGACTTCAAAAGGCCCAGCCCGCAGTGGTGGTTCGACGACGAAACACTGTATGGCCCAGACGGATTGGCGTTGCCGATGCGGCTCGCGCTGCCCGGTGCAGTGAACCGGGGCAACGCCGCGCAGGCGGTGGCGGCCGCCTGCGCGCTGGGCGCCGATCCGAGCGCAGCGGTGGCCGCAGTGGCCGGCGTGGACGAGGTCGCCGGCCGATACCGGACCATCCAGGTCGGCGCCCACTCCGTGCGAATGCTGCTGGCCAAGAACCCGGCCGGCTGGCAGGAAGCGCTGTCGATGGTCAACAAGGACGCGGCCGGGGTGGTGATTGCGGTCAACGGACAGGTGCCCGACGGCGAGGACCTGTCCTGGCTGTGGGATGTGCGCTTCGAGCATCTCGCCGGTGAGCCTCGGGAGGCACGAGGGGAATCCGGCGAGCAACAGCACCGCGAAGCGACGTCGGTGGTGGCTGCCGGCGAACGCGGCACCGACCTGGCGGTGCGACTGGGCTACGCCGACGTCGAACACACCCTGGTGCACGACACCGTGGCCGCGATCGCGTCGTGTCCGCCCGGGCCCGTCGAGGTGGTCGCCAACTACACCGCGTTCCTGCAATTGCAACGGCGATTGGCCCGCCATGGCTAGAGTCGTCGCGGTGCGGATCGGGCTGGTGCTGCCCGACGTGATGGGCACCTACGGCGACGGTGGCAACGCGGCGGTGCTGCGCCAGCGACTGTGCCTGCGCGGCATCGCCGCGGAGATCATCGAGATCACGCTGGCCGACGCAGTGCCGGACAGCCTGGACCTGTACACGCTGGGCGGCGCCGAGGACTACGCACAGCGCCTTGCCACCAAGCACCTGATCCAGTACCCGGGGCTGCAGCGCGCCGCGGGCCGCGGCGCGCCGGTGCTGGCGATCTGCGCGGCCATCCAGGTGCTCGGCCAGTGGTATGAAACATCGGCCGGTGAGCGGGTCGACGGCGTGGGCCTGCTCGACCTGACCACGTCGCCACAGCCGGTCCGCACGATCGGCGAACTGGTCACCTCGCCGCGTCTGGACGGACTGACCGCGCCGCTGACGGGCTTCGAAAACCACCGCGGCGGAACGGTTCTCGGCGATGCCGCGTCGCCTCTCGGCGTGGTGAAGAAAGGCGCGGGCAACCGCGCCGGCGACGGAATCGACGGTGCCGTGCAGGGCAGCGTGTACGCCACATACATGCATGGGCCATGCCTGGCCCGCAATCCCGAGTTCGCCGATCTGCTACTCAGCAAGGTGGTCGGTGACCTGACGCCGCTGGATCTTCCCGAAGTGGAGTTGCTTCGCCGCGAGCGGCTGCGGGCCTAGCGCCCTCGCCGCCGGGCCGCACATCGCCCAGATCGACGTTGTGCAGGAAAAGGCCGAGAGGCGGCCTGCAAAAGGTCGATGTGGACGCGAAGACGTGGCTGTCTACACCATGGCGCGGCGGCCGGTCAGGGCACGGCCCAGGGTCAGCTCGTCGGCGAATTCCAGGTCACCGCCCATCGGCAGCCCGGAAGCGATCCGGCTCACGGTCAAGCCGGGAATGTCGCGCAGCATCCGGACCAGGTAAGTGGCCGTCGCCTCGCCTTCGGTGTTCGGGTCGGTCGCGATGATCACCTCGGTGATGTCGACGCCATCGACCTGCTCGCCGATCCGGTTCAACAGCTCGCGAATCCGCAGCTGGTCCGGCCCGACACCGGACAGCGGGTCCAGTGCGCCGCCCAGAACGTGATAACGCCCGCGAAATTCGCGGGTGCGTTCCACGGCCTGCACGTCCTTGGGCTCCTCCACGACGCATACCTGCGTACCGTCGCGGCGCGGATCCGCACAGATGCGGCAGCGCTCATCGTCGGAAACGTTGCCGCACACGGCGCAGAACCGGACACCGTTTCGAACCTTGGCCAGCACCGCGGTGAGCCGATCGATGTCCGGCGGCTCAACCGACAACAAATGAAAAGCGATGCGCTGGGCGCTCTTTGGCCCGATACCCGGCAGCTTGCCGAGCTCGTCGATCAGATCCTGGACCGGTCCCTCAAACACCCAGTGCGCCGCCGCCCATGCCACCGGCCAGCGGACCGAGCTGTTCCTGCGCCAGCGTGGCGACCTGCTTTGCGGCGTCGCCGAGCGCGCCGACCAGCAGGTCCTGCAGGGTCTCCACATCGTCAGGGTCGACGACCTTCGGGTCGATCTTGACCGCGACTACCTCACCGCTGCCCTTGACCGTGACTTCCACCAGACCGCCGCCGGCCTTGCCCAGCACCTCGGAGGCGATCAGCCGCTGCTGGGCGGCCATCAGTTGTTGCTGCATCTGCTGAGCCTGGGCGAGCAACGCCGACATGTCGGGCTGGCCTCCGGGTTGCATGACAGTCCCCTTGCGTCTTGGTCTCGACTTGGTTTCGCCTGCGCGGTGCGGGCGGTTCAGAGTTCCAAGCGTAGACGGCGCCGGGCTAACGTGACGGCGTGCGCTTACCTCATCGCCTGCGTGTCCTGGCTGCTCCCGCGCCGCTGCGGCTTAGCCGCGCGGCCTCCTCGCCGCCGTCGCCATCGCACCGGCACCGCCGAGCGCCATCGCGGCGCCAGGCAGCATCGCCGGCATGATCGTGTTCCTCGATCCCGGACACAACGGCGCCAACGACGCATCGATCAGCCGCCAGGTGCCCACCGGTCGCGGAGGCACCAAAGACTGCCAGGCCAGCGGCACCACGACCAACGACGGCTACCCCGAGCACACCTTCACCTGGGACACCACCCTGCGTCTTCGCGCCGCGCTCAATGCGCTCGGAGCACGGACGGCGATGTCGCGCGGCGACGACTCCACGGTCGGACCATGCGTTGACCAACGCGCCGAGATGGCCAACGCGCTGCACCCGAACGCGATGGTCAGCATCCACGCCGACGGCGGCCCTCCCAGTGGGCGGGGTTTTCACGTCAACTACTCGGCGCCGCCGCTCAACCAGGCCCAGGCCGGGCCCGCGGTCCAGTTCGCCCGGGTCATGCGCGACCAGATGCAGGCCTCAGGCGTTCCGCCGGCCAGCTATATCGGCCAGGACGGCCTATACGGCCGTTCCGACCTAGCCGGGCTGAACCTGGCGCAGTACCCGTCAGTGCTGGTCGAGTGCGGCAACATGAAGAACCCGGTCGACTCGGCGCTGATGGAAAGCCCTGAGGGTCGCCAGAAATACGCCGACGCGGTGGCTCGCGGTGTCGCGGCGTTCCTCGGCGGCCAGGCCGCCGCCCACTAGCCCTCGATTTCCTTCTTCAGGTTGGCCAGCACTTCGGCTTGAATCTTCTTCAGGCCCAGCGGCGCGAATGTCTTCTCGAAGAAACCCTTCACGCCGCCCGCGCCGGCCCACGTGGTGGTTACGGTGACGCTGGAGCCCGGCCCGGCGGGGGCCACCGTCCAGTTGGTGACCAGTGTCGAGTTGGCGTCTTTCTCGATGACGGCGTGGCCGGCGACATCGACGGTGGCCTTGATGTCGCGCACGCGCGACTTGGTGGCCTGCAGTTTCCAGCTGGCCACGGTTCCTTGTCCCTGCCCGCCCTCGAGCACCTGGTAGTCGTGGTAGTGCGAGGACAGGATCTTGGGCCGGACTTCCCGGTAGTCACCAACGGCGGTCAGCACGGCGGCCGGCTCAGCGTTGATCAGGATCGTGCTGGCGGCACTGACGTTTCCCATTAGGCGTAACTCCTCTGCGCGGGCTGATATCGCCGACCAGCGTATAGCCGCCGCTGCGCCTCAGGCGCTGAGGCGGTTGGGTTCCGCCGAAAACGTCCGCGCTTCAACCTGATTGACGTGCGCCCCACGGCGGGCTAAGCGTTGTCGATGCGCCGGGCGCCCAGCTCGCTCTGCAGTAGCTCGAGCGCGGCTTCTTCAGGATCGCGGCGTGGGACCGACGCGTCGTCCTGGTTGGCCTCAGCGAGCATGCTCTCCTCTTCAGCCCGCTGATCCGATTCGTCGTCGACGGCACGTTCAGCCGGCGCAGGCGGCGGGACCACCCGCCGGGACGGACGCTCGACGGTCCGCGGCGGTGCAACCGGGGCTTCGGGTGCCGCCGTCACCGTCGAGGCGCCGGCTTCGCAGCGCACCCGCCAATCGACGCCCAATGCATCTTTGAGCGCTTCGGCGATCACGTCCGCGTTGCGCTGTTCACTCAGCCGCTTGGCCAGCGGCGGCGATTCGTGACTCAACACCAAGATGTTGCCCTCGACCGCGCGGACGGTGGCGCCGGCCAGCATCACCTCGGTGGTTCTGCTGCGCTGACGAACCTTGTCGCGCACCGTCGGCCACAAGGTACGGACCGCGGCCGCATTCGGTTCGGCCGAGCCCACCGCCGGCGGGCTCACCTCGACGGCAGCGGGCTCAGCCGGGGTGGGCTCGGGCGGGCCGGCCGCGGGCGGGGCCGGTTCGGGCTCGACGGGCGGCTCCGGCTCCTCGGTGACGGCCGCCGGCGGCGGCGACGGTGGTGCGGGCGCCGCGGATGGCCGCACGAAGGCGGGTTGCTGCGCTGGCTGGTCGACCTGCGGAATGGACATGTCGAGCCGGGTCTCGATCCGCTCGACACGTTGCAGCAGAGCCGATTCGGTATCGCTGGCCGACGGCAGCAGCAACCGCGCGCAGATCACCTCGAGCAGCAGGCGCGGCGCCGTCGCGCCACGCATCTCCGTCAGACCGGCGTGGACGACTTCGGCGTAGCGGGTGAGCGTCGCCGGTCCCATCCTGGTCGCCTGCTCGCGCATCCGCTCCAGCACGTCCTCGGGCGCATCAACCACTCCGCGGGAAATGGCATCCGGAACGGCTTGCAGGACAAGCAGATCCCGAAACCGCTCCAGCAGGTCGGTGGCAAACCGACGGGGGTCGTGACCGGCGTCGATCACCGATTCCACCGCGCCGAACACTGCCGCAGCGTCTCCGGCGCCCAGCGCGTCGACGGCCTCGTCGATCAGCGCCACGTCGGTGGCACCCAGCAGTCCCAGCGCCCGCTGGTAGTTGACTCGATTACCTTCGGCGCCGGCCAGCAACTGGTCGAGCACCGACAACGTGTCACGCGGCGAACCACCGCCGGCCCGAATCACCAGCGGGTAGACGGCGTCGTCGACGACGACCTCCTCCTGGGCGCAGATCCGCTCGACCAGCCCGCGCATGGTCCGCGGTGCCAGCAGCCGGAACGGGTAGTGGTGGGTGCGCGAGCGGATGGTCGGCAGCACCTTCTCCGGCTCGGTGGTGGCGAACACGAAGATGAGATGGTCGGGTGGCTCCTCGACGATCTTGAGCAGCGCGTTGAAGCCGGCCGTGGTCACCATGTGCGCCTCGTCGACGATGAACACCCGGTAGCGCGACTGGGCCGGCGCGTAGAACGCGCGGTCACGCAGTTCACGGGTGTCGTCGACGCCACCGTGGCTGGCCGCGTCGAGTTCGACGACGTCGATGCTGCCCGGCCCGTTGGGCGCCAGGCCGACGCATGAATCGCAGACGCCGCAGGGCGTGGCCGTCGGGCCCTGCTCGCAGTTCAGCGAGCGGGCCAGGATGCGCGCCGAGGACGTCTTACCGCAGCCGCGTGGGCCGGAGAACAGGTAAGCGTGGTTGATCCGTCCGGCGGTCAGCGCGGTGGACAGTGGCTCGGTGACGTGCTCCTGCCCGACCACTTCGGCGAAGGTCGCGGGGCGGTATTTGCGGTAGAGAGCCACGGACAGCAAGGCTACCCAGCCCGTCCGACGATGCGAACCCCGAAGGGTTCGGTGAGGAGGCGGGCCATCACGACCCGAGCGCGAACGTCCGAGATGCGAACGTCGCGCTCGGCGTCAGGGACCTAGTCGCGGTTCAGCAGCGACTCGCTGGCAGCCAGCAGGGTGCAGGTCGCCAACCCGTCGATCGCGTCCCGCAGATCGGACTCCGGCGGGAACGTCGGAGCAATCCGAATGTTCTTGTCGTCCGGGTCTTTCCGGTACGGGAACGACGCGCCCGCCTCGGTGACTGCGATGCCGGCGTCCTTGGCCAGCGCGACTGTGCGACGAGCCGTCCCGGGCAGCACGTCGAGGCTGATGAAGTACCCGCCTTCGGGTTCGTTCCAGGAGGCGATCTTGGACTCGCTCAGTCGCTGGTCGAGAATCTCCAGTGCCAACGCGAATTTCGGTGCCAGCAGTTGCTGGTGACGCAGCATCTGCAGCCGGACACCGTCAGCGTCGCCGAAGAAGCGCAGGTGCCGAAGCTGGTTGACCTTGTCCGGCCCGATCGACTTCTTGCCGGCGTACTGCAGATACCAGGCGATGTTGCCCAGCGATCCACCGAAGAAGCTGACACCGGCACCGGCGAAGGTGATCTTCGACGTCGACGCGAAGACATATGGCCGGTTGGGGTTGCCCGCGGCGGCGGCCAAGCCAAGCACATCGATTGGACGGGGGAAATCCAGCGTCAGCGTGTGCACGGCGTAAGCATTGTCCCAGAAGAGCCTGAAATCGCTTGCCGCCGTTTGCATTTGAACGAGCCGACGGACCGTCTCCCACGAGTAGCTCAGACCGGTGGGGTTGGCGAATACCGGGACCGCCCACAAACCCTTGATCGCCGGGTCGACCGCGACCAGCTCTTCGATCAAGTCGACGTCCGGGCCGTCCTCGAGCATCGGGATCGGGATCATCTCGATGCCGATGGTTTCGGTGATCGCGAAGTGCCGGTCATAGCCCGGCACTGGGCACAGGAACTTGACTTCTGCCTCGTCTTTCCAGGGGCGCGGCGAATCCACGCCGCCGTAGAGCATCGAGAACACCACCACGTCGTGCATCAGCTCGAGGCTGGCGTTGTTGCCGGCGATCAGGTTCTGCACCGGGATGCCGAGCAGTTCGCCGAAGATGGCCCGTAGTTCGGGTAGTCCATGTTGCCCGCCGTAGTTGCGGGTGTCGGTGCCATCGCCGTCGCGGTAGTCCGTGCCGGGCAGACTGAGCAGCGCGTTGGACAGATCGAGTTGCTCGCTGCAGGGCTTACCTCGGGTCAGGTCGAGCGCCAGCTTCTTGGATTGCAGCTCTGCGTAATCCTCTTGGTGGCGGGCATGCACTGCCTCGAGATCGCTACGGCCTAGGGAGCTGAACGAGCCGTACGACACCATCCGCCTTCCGACGTTTCGCTACCAGATTGACTTAGGGGACCCCGCGCACCCGCCAGAGCCCGTTGACCCTTGCTGCCTTCCGGCCCTGGGGGAGTTCACAGGATGGACGCCGCGCGGGGTCCACCGAGAGTCTAGTACCCGGGTCAGGCTCCATCGCCCGAAGACCCTGACCCCCCTTTGACCGGCCGGCTTCTCCTCAGGCCGTTCCGGCCTGCATCGTCGCCGAGCTGGCGCTCGGCTACCATGGCCGACGGAGGATTCGCCTAGTGGCCTATGGCGCTCGCCTGGAACGCGGGTTGGGTTAACGCCCTCGCGGGTTCAAATCCCGCATCCTCCGCACTTGTTCCGGGACGTGACCAGGCCCAATTGATAGGGTCTGGTCGCTTCCGGATTACCAGCTCGAGGAGGAGCATGCGACGCAGGGCCGCTATCTTCTGGCACGCAGCGCTCTCGCTCGCCGCCGGCGTCCTCTATTTCTGCTTCGTGCTGCCCCGCTGGTGGGAGCTGATGGGCGACACCTCGCACGGTCTGGGCACTGCGGCCCGGATCGCCACCGGCGTCCTCATCGCGCTCGCCGCGCTGCCGGTCGTGTTCACGCTGCTGAAGTCCCGCAGGCCGGAATTCGGCACGCCGGCCCTGGCGCTGACACTGCGGACCTCGTCGGTGGTTGCTCACGTGACGGCCGGTGTGCTGATTGTCGGCACCGCGATCAGCGAGATCTGGTTGAGCCTGGACAGGGTTGGCCAGTGGCTTTTCGGCATCTACGGCGCTGCGGCCGCGGTCGCGCTGCTCGGCATCGCCGGCTTCTACTTGTCGTTTGTTGCCGAGTTGCCGCCTCCGCCGCCGAAACCGCTGAAGGCCAAGAAGGAAAAGAAGCAGCGCCGCCGGCGTCGCGGCAAGAAGGGCGACGACAGCGAGCGACGTCACTGACGCAGAGGCGGATTCCGAAGACGCTGCGGAGGCTGACGCCGAAACCGAGGCAGCAGACAACGACACCGAGGGCTCGACCGAGAGTGCCGAAGCCGAGACGACAGCGGTAGAGCCGGAGTCGACGGCTGACGAGGCTCCCGCTGTTGAGGCGGTCGAGAATGCCGAAGACGCTGAGGACGCCGATGACTCCAGCGGACTGCGCAACCGGCGCCCGTCGGGCAAGGTCAGGAACGCACCGTCGCCGGCGTTCGCGCCGGGGGGTCGCCGTCGACGAGTGAGTGGCCGAGCGCAACTGTCGCGCTGAAGCAAAGGCCAGCCCGGTTCGCCGCCACCTGCCTATGCTGAGCGAGTGCCAAACACTTATCGACCAAACATGTATCGAGTCGTTCAGTGGAACACCGGAAACGTCGGCAAAAGCTCCCTCAAATCGATCGCGGACAACCCGATGCTGGAACTGGTGGGGTGCTTCGCCTGGTCGCCGGAGAAGGCGGGCCGTGACGCCGGCGAGCTTGTCGGCATCGCGCCGCTGGGTATCGCTGCCACCAATGACGTCGACGCCCTGCTCGCACTCAAGCCGGATTGCGTCGTCTACAACCCGATGTGGATCAACGTCGACGAGTTGGTCCGCATCCTGTCCGCCGGCGTCAACGTCGTGACCACCGCGTCCTTCATCACCGGGAAGAACCTCGGCGACGGCCGTGACCGGCTGATCGAGGCCTGCGAGAAGGGCGGCTCGACGATCTTCGGATCCGGCGTCAGCCCCGGCTTCGCCGAGCTGCTGGCCATCGTCTCGGCCATGGTGTGCAACCGGGTCGACAAGGTGACCGTCAACGAGGCCGCCGACACCACGTTCTACGACTCACCGGAAACCGAGAAGCCGGTCGGCTTCGGCCAGCCGATCGACCACCCGGACCTGCAGGCGATGGCCGCCAAAGGCACCGCAATCTTCGGCGAGGCTGTCGAGCTGGTCGGCGACGCGCTGGGCATCGAACTCGACGAGGTGCGATGCGAAGCCGAATTCGCCCAGACCACAGCGGATCTCGTGATGGCATCGTGGACCATCCCCGCGGGATGCGTGGCGGGCGTCTACATCAGCTGGCAAGGCATCCTCGACGGCAAGACCGTCATCGACCTCAACGTCCGGTGGCGCAAAGGCCAGACGCTCGAACCGGACTGGAAGATCGACGGCGACGGCTGGGTCATTCAGGTCGACGGCCAGCCCACGGTGACCACCAAGGTCGGCTTCCTGCCGCCGCCGTATTTCGAGGCGACCACGATCGAGGAATTCATGGACCTCGGGCACATCATGACGTCGGTGCCCGCGATCAACGCGATTCCCGCTGTCGTTGCCGCCGCGCCGGGTATCGCCACCTATGCGGATCTGCCGCTGACGCTGCCGCGCGGGTTTGTCAAAACCTAACGCGCAGGAATGTTTTGGAGCTTGCCCTGAAGGTCGGGGCAGTACTGAGCGATGGCGCTACCGAGGAACTGGTAGGTCTGCACCTGGGTGGTGCCACGGGGAAGGTTGATGGACAGGAAATGGGCGGATGCCGCGGCGTCCGGATCGACGCCTACGGCCAGCCGGTGGCAGACGATCTTGGCGATGTAGGGGTTGAAGTCGTGCGGCCCGTAGATGCCGTAGTGCTGGATTTGGTTGTCGAAATCGGTGTCCGGGTCGGCGACGGCCGGCGCAGACACGCTGATCGCTGCGGCCGCGGCTGCGACCGCAAAACCGGTGAACTTCATGGGCTGGATCCTACCGTTGTGGAGTCTGCGTCCGCTCATCGTCACTCTTCCTCTTCAGCCCGCCGAGCCGTCGGTCCGGACTCGCGCTACCGTCTCCAACAACTGCCGCGCCCGGTTTCTTTCTGGTCGCCTATTCCGATTAGAGTAGCTAAGGTTACACACAGGCTAATTAGTTGCGCAGCCTTCGCACCCGGTTAAGGAATTGAAGCGCCATGACGACGACTGAGCCGCGAACCGAGCCGCTGAAGACTCCGGGCTCCGCTGGCAGCGAGGGTAAGAACGTCGCCCGCGCGCGCCAAGCGGAAGGGCTTCTTCAGCCGCTTCTGGATTGTCCTGACGATCGCAGCCGTGGTCGCGCTGTCCGGATTCGTCGTGCACAGGCTGCACGGCGTCTTCGGCGTTCACAGCGGTTCGTTCGGTGGCGGCACGTCGGGTGAAGTCCTCGACAGTTTCAATGCCAAGACGATCACCCTCGAGGTCTGGGGTCCGCCGGGCAGTACGGCAACCATCAACTACCTCGACGCGGAATCCCATCCGCAGCAGGCCCTCAACGTGCCCTTGCCCTGGAGCACAGTCTTGAGTTCAACGAAACCCGGCATTCCGGCCAATCTGGTAGCCCAAGGAAACGGCAGCTGGATCGCTTGCCAGTTCGTGGTGAACAAGCACGACGGGAGCGGTGACGTCATCAAGACTCCGAATCACTCGCCCGCGAACGAAAACGTCAATGCCTTCGTCTATTGCCTGGACAAGTCCGCATGAGCGAGGCAAGCGAGACGGCTGCGCAGCGCGTCGACCAGCCGCTGATCCCGCCGTTCCTGCCGAAGTGGATCCACCGGCTGGCATTGCCGATCGTCCTGGTGTGGCTGGGCATTGTCTTCGTAACGAATACCGTCGCGCCGCAGCTGGAGGTCGTCTCCAAGAACCACTCGGTGTCGCAGAGCCCGCATGACGCGGTGTCGTTCCAGTCGCAGATGCGCGTCGGAAAGACGTTCGACGAGTTCAATACCGACAACTCGGCGATGGTCCTGCTAGAGGGCGACAAGCCGCTGGGGGCGGAGGCCCACCACTACTACGACGAGATCGTCAAGCGCCTGGAGCAAGACAAGAAGCACGTTCAGCACATCCAGGATTTCTGGAGCGATCCGCTGACCGCCGCGGGCTCGCAGAGCCACGACCAGAAGGCCGCGTACGTCCAGGTTTACCTGGCCGGCAACATGGGCAGTGGTTTGGGCTCCGAGTCCAGCGAGGCCGTGCGCAAGATCGTGAACTCGGTGCCCGCACCGCCGGGGATCAAGGCCTATGTCACCGGGGCGGGTCCGCTGATCGCCGACCAGTCGCACGCGGGTGAGAAGGGCGTCGCGAAGGTCACCATGGTCACCATCCTGGTGATCTTGGTGATGCTGCTGTTCGTCTACCGGTCGGTGAGCACCGTGCTGATCATGCTGGCCATGGTGTTTATCGAGTTGGCCGCGGCCCGCGGTGTAGTCGCAACGATGGGTTACTACAACGTCATGGGTCTGTCGACCTTCGCCAACAACATGCTGGTGCTGCTGGCGATCGCCGCCGGAACGGACTACGCGATCTTTATCGTCGGCCGCTACCACGAGGCCCGTGGTCTTGGCGAGACGCGTGAAGAAGCGTTCTACACGATGTTCCACAGCACGGCGCACGTGGTGTTGGGATCCGGCCTGACGATCGCCGGCGCCATGTACTGCCTGAGTTTCTGCCGGTTGCCGTATTTCGAGTCCCTCGGCGTGCCCTGTGCGGTCGGCATGCTGGTCGCGGTCTTCGCGGCGTTGACGTTGGGACCGGCTGTGCTGACCGTGGCATCGTTCTTCAAGCTGATGGACCCGAAGCGAAAGCTGCAAACCCGGGGCTGGCGTCGCATCGGTACCGCGATCGTCCGTTGGCCCGCACCGATTCTCGCGGTCACCATCGCGATCGCGCTGGTCGGTCTGCTCGCCCTGCCCGGCTACAAGACGGACTACGACACCCGTCACTTCCTGCCGCCGGATACCCCGGCCAACGTCGGTTACGCCGCGGCCGACCGGCATTTCAACCAGGCCCGGTTGAACCCCGAGCTGTTGATGATCGAGACCGATCACGACCTGCGTAACCCGGCTGACTTCATCGTCCTGGACAAGGTCGCCAAGGCCGTCTTCCACATCCCCGGGATTGGTCGCGTGCAGACCATCACCCGGCCGCTGGGCACGCCGCTGGACCACAGCACCCTGGGTTTCCAGATGGGCGCGCAGGCCGCGGGCCGGATCCAGACTCAGCACTATCAAGAGGAGCAGGCGAAGAACCTGCTCAAGCAAGCCGATGAGCTTCGCAAGACGATGGCGACACTGCATGAGCAGATGCAGGTGACCCAGGATCTCAGCAACACCACCCACGAAACCACCAAACTCACCAAAGAGACCGTGAAGATCACCGAGGCATTGCGCGATGACATCGCCAACTTCGATGACTTCTTCCGGCCGATCCGCAGCTACTTCTATTGGGAGAAACACTGCTTCGACATCCCGGCCTGCTGGACGCTGCGGTCCATCTTCAATGCGCTGGACGGCATCGACCAGGTGAGCGAGAACATCGAGAACCTGAGCGCGAACCTGGACAAGCTGGATCAGATTCAGCCGAAGCTGGTGGCGTTGATCCCGCCGCAGATTGCCAGCCAGCAGGCAAACCTCGACACCATCATGTCGAACTACGCGACCACCAAGGGTCTCAACGACCAGGCAAAAGCGCAGTCCGACAACGCGACCGCGCAGGGCGATGCGTTCGACAAGGCCAAGAACGACGACACGTTCTACCTTCCGCCCGAGGCGTTCAAGAGCCCGGATTTCGCGCGCGGCCTCAAGCAGTTCATCTCGCCCGACGGCCATGCCGTGCGGCTGATCATCTCGCACGAAGGCGATCCGGCGACACCTGAGGGCGTCAGCCACATCACCCCGATCAAGCAGGCCGTGCACGAGGCGATCAAAGGCACTCCGTGGGAGGGCGCCAAGGTCTACCTCGGCGGTACCGCGGCGACGTACAAAGACATGCACGACGGCTCCAACATCGACCTGTTGATCGCCGGAATTGCCGCTGCCACTTTGATTTTCGTCATCATGCTCATCATCACCCGAAGCGTCGTGGCGGCTTTCGTGATCGTCGGCACCGTGCTGCTCTCGCTGGGCGCATCGTTCGGGCTCTCCGTATTGCTCTGGCAGTACATCCTCGGCGTAAAGCTGCACTGGATGGTGCTGGCGATGGCGGTCATCCTGCTGTTGGCGGTGGGGTCGGACTACAACCTGTTGCTGATATCGCGCTTCAAAGAGGAGATCCGCGCCGGCCTCAAGACCGGCACCATCCGCGCCGTGGCCGGTTCGGGGTCGGTGGTGACCTCCGCCGGTCTGGTGTTCGCCGCCACCATGGCCACGTTCGCCTTCAGTCCGCTGAAGGTGATGGCACAGGTGGGTACGACGATCGCGCTGGGTCTGTTGTTCGACACCCTGATCGTGCGGTCGTTCATGACACCGTCGCTGGCGACCTTGCTCGGGCGCTGGTTCTGGTGGCCGCAGCACGTGCGCCCACGCCCGGCCAGCGTCATGCTCCGGCCGTACGGCTCACGTCCCGCGGTGCGCGAGTTGATCCACCGTGACGTCGAAGACGAGACCGAAGCCGGAGTGGTGGAGAAGGTCTAGTTGCGCTGACGCCCTGCGGTATTCAGCGAAGCGTCAGCTTGTGCCGGCGCTCGTTGTAGGAGATCAGTTCGTTGTTGCGCCCGGTGCGCAGCTTGTCGACAAAGTCGGGGTTGGCCAAGGCAGCGCGGCCAACAGCGGCGATATCGAATTCGCCGTGTCGGTACTGGTCGACCAGTCTCTGCAGTGAGGCGATCTCGGCGTGGCCGTCGGCTGTGTTGCCTTGGCCCTCAATGGTTTTCGTTAGCCCGATAGATCCGACCGTGATGGTCGGCCGGCCGGTGATCTTCTTGGTCCAGCCAGCCAGGCTCAATTCACCGTCGGCGCCACCGAGTTCGGGGAACGCCGGTTCGTAGTGGCGGCGTGTGGAGGGGTGGAAAATGTCTACTCCGGCGTCGGCAAGAGGCTGCAGGATCGTCGCCAGTTCTTGCGGGTTGTCGGCAAGCCGCGCGTCATACAGATCGGCTTTCCATTGGGAGAATCGGAAACTGATCGGCATCTGCGGCCCCAGCTCCGCGCGCAGCGCCGCAACCAGTTCGGCGGCAAACCGTGTTCTTTCGGCCAGCGCGCCGCCATAGCGGTCTGAGCGCCGGTTGGTGCGGGACCACAGGAAAAGATCGGGCAGGTATCCGTGGGCGCCATGCACTTCAACACCGTCGAAGCCTGCCCACTGCGCGTCGCGCGCGGCATGCACATAGTTGCCAAGGATGCGGTCGATCTCGTCGAGAGCCAGTGCCCGTCCAACCGGCTCGCGATAGAAGTCGATGCCCGACGGACTGGCGGTGGGGACATCGGCAAACACGGTAGGGCTTGCCCCGCGGTACACCCCGGCGTGCAGCAGTTGGGAAAAGATCGCGGCGCCTTCGCCGTGGACCGCGTCGACAACCGGCTTCCACGCCGCTTTGGCCTCGTCGCGGAAGTAGCTGACCATGTCCAAATCCATGGCGGTACTCGGATCGGGGATCAGCGCCGACTCGGTGATCAACAGGCCCATGCCGCCGGCCGCGCGCCGCCGGAAGTATCCGGGATACTGGGCGGTCGGCACCCCGTCGGGAGTTGCGTATCGGGTCATCGGCGCCAGCGCAAACCGGTTGCGCAGCTTGACCGATCTCACCGAGATCGGGGCCAACAAGCCAGTGATGTCGACAGCGTCGTGGACACGGTCCGGGTGCGGTGCAGAGTTGTCATCGGTCATCGCTTTCCTCCCATCTCGTCACCACACCAGCACCAGCCGGCCGCGCAAGCCGCCTGCTTCCAGTCGGCGGTGGGCGTCGGCCGCCTGCTCGGCGGGAAGGGTGTCCGCAACGCGCAGGCTCAACGCGCCGTCATCGACGAGACCTCGCAGGCTATTGAGTACGTCGGTGCGGGTGGTGTGCTCGGTGACGGACACCACGTGCCACGTGATGGCCCTTTCGCTGGAGCCAACATGTTGGCGGGCTGAGGTCACTGCGCCGCCGTCGCGGACCGCGGGAACGATGGCGTCGGTATAGAGGGCCGCATCGACCACACCGTCCACCCCATCGGGTGTCGCCTCGCGAATGCGGTCGGCTAATCCGTCTCCGCGACGGACGACGACATCTGCCCCCAGCCCCTTGACTAGTTCGTGGTCGGCTTCGGCGGCATCGGCAACTACTTGCAGCCCTTGATGTTTGGCGATTTCGACGGCGTAACCTCCCAGTGCTCCGGCGGCGCCGGTCACGGCGACGGTGCCGCTGGGTGGAATCGCCAGGGCCTCGAGCATGGCGTAGGCGGTCACCGCATTCATCAGAAGTGTGGACGCCGCGACGGTAGTGACGGTGCTCGGTGCGCGCACCACCGATCGGGCGTCGGTCACGATGTATTCGGCGTACGCGCCGACCTTGCCCATCGGACTGAGCGCCAGTCCGATGACCTGCTCGCCGATTCCGATCGAAGCGCCGTCCGGGGCCTCGTCAAGCACGCCACTGAAATCCCAGCCCGTTACGTACGGCGGCTCGGGATATCTGCCTCCGGGCAACGTTTCTGGTGGGTAGTTGCGCTTCATCCATCCTGACCGGGCAGCCGTGTCGGCCGGATTGACCGCAGCTGCTTTCACGCGGACTCGTACCTGGCCAGGTCCCGCATGGGGCTCCGGAAGGTCCATGACACGCAGGACCTCTGGACCTCCGAACTCGGTGTAGCCGATTGCCTTCATAACTTCCCCCAACAGATCCTTTCGTAGCAATATTTCTGCGTGCTTTCAGCCGAAACCTTCTGCAGCAGAAAGAACTATCCAGACGACGACGCCAATGTTGCTGCTGCCAAAGCCTTTTCCATGTTGCGGGTCACGTTCTCGACGGCGGTAGGGCCACCTATCGCCAACCGCATCAGATAGCCGGGCAGCAGGCACAACAACAGGTCAGCCAGAGCAGCCCGGTCGATCTCCCGGGCGCCCGGTGTCCGCTCGGCGGTGCGCGCCGCGCCTGCGGACTGAGAGTGTCCGTCGCTGCTCAAGGTGGCGATGGCGCCGGCAATGGCGTCGCGCAGGTAGTTGGCCAGCGTCGGGTTGCGCAGGGCCTCTGACCAGACCAGCACGGCGATCGCCGCGAAGCCGTCCTCGGCGTGGCGGTTGCTGACGAACTCGAGCGCGGTCGCGATGGCCGACAGCGGATCAGCACCCTCGTCGATGGACTGCCGGATAACAGCGACGACGTGTTCGAGATTTTCGGCGGCGACGGCCTCGATCACTGCGTCCTTGCTGGGAAAGTAGCGGTACACCGCGCCGGAAGACATGCCGGCTTCCTCAACGAGGTCCTGCATCGAGGTGGCGTGGAATCCGTCGCGGACGAAGCAGCGCCGGGCCGCCGCCATCACGTGGGCGCGGCGCTCGGCGCGGTATTGCGGCGTCACCTTCGGCATGGGACCACTATAGCCCGAAAAAACATGAGCGTTCGCGTTTAATAGCTGCCGCGGCACGGTAACACCATGAAAAGCGAACGTTCGTTCGCGGATATGCACAGAATCGCGGAAAGGAGTGACCCCCCGATGAGTAGTACAACGGACTTCGGCACGTTCGGACGATTCGTCGAGACGCCGATCGAGGAAATGACGCCGGCGATGCATCAGGCCTACGAGTTCACCCGCGGGTTGCGGGGCCTAGTGCCCGGCCCGCACAAGATCTGGCTGGCCAACCCGACGTTGTCCACGACGATTGTGCCGACCGGCGCCTACTTTCAGCACCAATCCACGTTGACGAAAGCCGAGATCGAGATCGCGACCAACATCGTGAACTCCGGCTGGCGCAGTGCCTACGCCACCTACGAACACGAGATCATCGCCGAACGCGACGGCCAACTTGACCCGCGGCAGGTTGAAGCGCTGATCACCGGCCTTCCAACATCATTCAACGACGCCCGCCAACAGGTGGTCTACGAGCTCGCTTCGGCATTGGTCGCCCGGCGGATCGTGCCGCAGGGCCTATACCGACGCGCCAAGGATCTGTTAGGCGACGCGGGCATCGTCGACGTCGCAGTGCTGCTGGGCTGGTTCACCATGGTGTGCATGACGCTGGGTGCCTTCGACGTGCCCGCCAACGCCGAGGGACTCGACCAGTGAGCGGCGCCGCAAACGGTCTCGGCGGCCGTCTGGACTTGGCCGATCGCGGAGCCCTCGATGAGACTGCGCGCGAGTTATTCGACGACATCACGTCCACCGCCGTGATGTGGGCCCGCCGCAGCGGATTCGCGGCGACGACCGCCGACGGGCGGCTGATCGGACCGTTCAACCCGAGCCTGCTCAACCCTAAGCTCGCCGTCGCCTTCCTGACACTGCAGGCCGCCGAGCAGCAGCACACCTCGTTGGACGAGGCCACCCGCCAGGTGGTCATCCTGACCGTCGGCTCGGTGTGGCAAGCGCCGTACGAGCTCTACGCCCATTCCGCGGTGGCCTGTCACGCCGGGTTGTCGGAGCCGGTGATCACCGAACTGGTCGCCGGCCGTGAACCCGAGGCGCTCACCGAGGACCAACGGACGGCCCACCGCGTGGCCCGGGCACTGTCCACCGGCCATCACGTCGGCGACGAGCTGTATGACCAAGCAGCACAACGCTTCGGGCCCGCTGGCATCTTCGACATCACTGTGCTGACCGGCATTTATCACACCGTCTGCGGCATCCTCAACGCCTTCGCGATCCCTGCCCCCAACCACGATCAACACTGACCCCGCGATCGCGGTGACCAACACCGCCGCCCAACTCGAGGACGACCATGTCTCTTCCACTCCTGCCCACCGTGACACTCACTCCCGTGGCCTACTTCCCCAATAAGTACTTCCTGGAGAACCTCGCCGTACGCGCCGATGGTTCGCTGCTGATCACCGCCGTCCTGCAGCGTGAACTGTGGTGGGTACCGCCGCCCCGGCCGGGCTCGCTCGTCGAGCCTGTGCTGGTGCACACCTTCGATCACCCGGTCACCGGGATCGTCGAGGTCGCGCCCGACCTCTTCATCATCAACCTCACCGAGGCCTACACCACCGGCGAATCACATTTGGTGCGAATTGATTTCAGCGACTGGGTGCCCCGCCAGCCGGTAACACCTGAGATCGTGTACACCTTCGACGAGCGCGCCCGCGGGCTCAACGGCAGCTGCCTGCTGGCCCCGGGGGTGCTGGCCGTCGCCGACTGTTTCGCCGGCCTGATCTGGCGCGTCGATCTCGCCGGCGACGCTCGGCACGCCACCGCGGACGTGTGGCTGGCGCACGACACGATGGCCTTCGACCCCGACAGTGATCTACCGCCACCGCCGCAACCCGGGGTCAACGGGGTGCGGTACAGCGCGCACACCGGCTACCTGTACTACACGTCAACCGCGCAGAAGGTGTTCATGCGCATCCGGGTTGACCCGGCGACACAAAACCCGGTTGGCTCAGCGGAATTCGTCGCCGCGATCGACAACGCCGACGACTTCTGCCTGGACGATGAAGCCGGGTTCGCCTACGTCACCAGGCACCGCGCCAACACCTTCGACCGGGTGCCGTTGCAGCCGCGGCACGGCAGCGAGGTTCGCCACCTTGCCGGCGAGCCCTTCGACGGCACGCTGGTCGGGCCGTCGAGTGCCGCCTGGAGCCGCGCGGACGGTGAGCGAGGCCGGGTCGCCTACGTCACCACCGATGGCGGCACCACCGCTCCCCCGGATCGGGTCACTCGTCGCGCCGCGGTGCTTCGTGTCGAAATCGACTATGCCACAACGCACCCGGTGATCGAGGCGAAGGCATGACCCGGCACATCGTCACCAGCGGGCGGGTGTCGCTCGACACCAGCGTCGACGGGGACGGGCCTGCCGTCGTCATCGTCCCGTCCTACGGACGCGACGCCGGCCCTGACTTCGACGCGCTGACCAGCGCACTCGTCGGCGCCGGTTACCGGGTGCTGCGTCCACAGCCGCGCGGCATCGCCAGCTCGTGCGGGCCGATGAGTGGTGTCACCTTCGCCGACCTCGCCGACGACATCGCAAGTGTAGTCAGTGATTTGGCCGGCGGTCCCGCCGTCATCCTTGGGCACGCGTTCGGCAATTTCGTCGCCCGCGCGACAGCCGTGCACCATCCCGACATCGTGGCCGCGGTGATCCTCGCTGCGGCGTCTGGGAGAACCGTTGACCCGCGGGTCAATTCAGCGCCGATGCGCGCCGGTGACCTTACGCTACCCGATGCGGAGCGAATGGCCGCGCTGCGGCTGGCCTTCTTCGCTCCCGGCCATGACGCCTCAGCGTGGCTGACCGGATGGTATCCCGAAACCCTTGCCATGCAAGCCGACTGCGTGCAGCGCACCAACGTGGAGCTCTACTGGGAGGCCGGGAATGCGCCGGTGTTCGAGATCATCGCCGATCTCGACCCGTTTCACCAGCGCGACGAGTGGGGCGATCTGCGCGCCCGCTGTGGGGACCGCGTCACCACCACGATCATCGGCGGTGCCAGTCATGCGCTGTTCCCCGAGCAGCCCGACGCCGTTGCCGACGCGGTGACCGATTACCTGCGCACCGTCAGCGATGCTCGTAGTCGATGAGAGCCGAGCCGCTGTCAGCGCAGTCGATTTCGGCAACGGCGCGGTATGCGCGTCCTCGCCGGGCTCACCGAAACTCGTGCCCAGTAGCGACCGCACCGCAGGGCGCGGTCCGCTGGACCTCAGCATGGCGCTGGCCGGGCGCGGCCGCACTTTGATCGGCCACCAGAACCAGCGTCCGAGTAGCGCGGCGATGGACGGCGTCATGAACGAGCGGACCACCAACGTGTCGAACAGCAGGCCCAGGCCGATGGTGGTACCGACCTGGCCGATGATGCGCAGGTCACTGACCACCATGGACGCCATCGTGAACGCGAACACCAAGCCGGCGGAGGTCACCACCTTGCCGGTGCTGCCCATCGCCCGGATGATGCCGGTCTTCAACCCTGCGGGGATCTCCTCTTTCAGCCGGGACACCAGCAGCAGGTTGTAGTCGGATCCCACCGCGAGCAGCACGATCACCGACATCGCCAGCACCATCCAGTGCAGTTTGATGCCGAGCAGGTATTGCCAGACGAGCACAGACATGCCGAATGACGCGCCCAGCGATACCGCCACCGTGCCGACAATCACCAGCGCGGCGATCAGGCTGCGGGTGATCAGCAGCATGATGATGAAAATCAGGCAGAGCGAACCGATCCCGGCGATCCAGAGGTCATACTTCGAGCCGTCTTTCCAGTCTTTGAAGGTGGCCGCGGTGCCGGCGAGATAAATCTTGGCGTTTTCCAGCGGCGTGCCCTTGAGCGCCTCCTCGGCGGCCTCTCTGATCGAGGCGACGCGCGCGATGCCTTCCGGTGACGCGGGATCTCCCCGGTGCGAGATGATCATCCGCACCGCCTTGCCGTCGGGTGAGAAGAAGTTGTTCAGCGCTCGTTTGAAATCCTTGTTCTGGAACACTTCTGGCGGTAGGTAGAACGAGTCGTCGTTCTTCGCCTGATCGAACGCGTGACCCATCGCGTTCGCATTGGAACTCATGTCGTCCATCTGATTGAAAATGCCGGACATGGTGCTGTGCATCGTCAGCATCATCGTCCGCATGTTCTCCATGCTGTCGATCATCGGCGGGAAGTCGACGATCAATTGCGGCATCAGCGCATCGAGCTGACTGAAGTCTTTCACCAGCACATCGAACTTCTCGGTGATGTCGTCGACGCCGTCGACGGCGTCGAACACCGACTTCAGCGAGAAGCAGATGGGGATGTCATAGCAGTGCTTCTCCCAATAGAAATAGCTGCGAATGGGCCGCCAGGTGTCTTCGAAATTGGCGATGTCGTCGCGCAATTCCTCGGTGACGGCCTGCATTTCCCGTGTCTCACCGATCATCTTGTGCGTGACGGCAGTCAGCTGCGTCATGAGGCCGTACATGTGCCTCATCCGGTTCATGGTGTCTTCGAGCTCGTCGGCCTGCTTGAGCATGTCGTCCATGCGAGCCTTCTGGAACTTCATCGTCTGCACCTGCCCGGCGTTCTGCATGCTGAGCTGGAACGGAATCGATGTGTGCTCCATCGCCGTGCCCTCCGGGCGCGTAATCGATTGCACGCGTGAGACTCCGGGCACCCGGAAAATTCCCTTGGCCAGTCTGTCGAGAACCAGGAAGTCCGCGGGATCGCGCAGATCGTGATCCGCCTCGACCATCATGACTTCCGGCATCAACCGGGCCTGCGAAAAGTGCCGCTCCGCGGCGTCGTAACCCTTGTTGGCGGCGATGTCGTGCGGGATGTACAACCGGTCGTTGTAGCTCGTCTGATATCCCGGCAGGGTCAGCAGACCCACCAGTGCGACGCCGCACGCCGCGGCGAGAATTGGTGCCGGCCAGCGGACGATCGCAGTACCGACCCGCCGCCAGCCGCGCGTGGAGATCCGTCGCTGCGGGTCGAACA
The DNA here is from genome assembly GCA_963762535.1 of uncultured Actinomycetota bacterium. Classification (GTDB taxonomy): domain Bacteria; phylum Actinomycetota; class Actinomycetes; order Mycobacteriales; family Mycobacteriaceae; genus Mycobacterium. The sequence continues at coordinate 111,527 of CAVXKX010000007.1, read as the reverse complement.
AACCGAACCGGCCGCCGACCACGATGACGGCCGGGACCAGTGTCAGCGCGACCGCAACGGCGACGACCATGCCCACCGCGCACGGGACACCGATGGTTTGGAAGTACGGCATCCGGCAGAAGCTCAGGCAGAAGGTCGCGCCCGCGATGGTCAGACCGGACGCCAGTACCACGTGCGAAACTCCGTGATACGTGGTGTAAAAGGCGGTTTCGCGACTTTCGCCGTGCTGGCGGGCCTCTTGATAGCGGCCGAAGAAGAAGATCGCGTAATCGGTGCCCGCGGCAATTCCCAGCGATACCAACAGGTTCACCGCGAACGTCGAGAGTCCGATGAGTTGGTGATAGCCGAGAAACGCGACCATTCCTCTGGCCGCGGTCAATTCGATGAAGACCGTGATCAGCAGTAGTACCACCGTCCACACGGACCGGTACACCAGTAGCAGCATGGTGAAGATCACCAGCATCGTCACCATGGTGATCTTGACCAGCGTGCTGTCACCACTGTGGTGCATGTCGGACACCAGCGCCGAGGGACCGGTCACATATGTCGTGACCCCTTTGGGCGGGGATGTCCGGTTCACGATGTCGCGGACGGCTGCGATCGACTGTTCTGCCAGTGTGGTGCCCTGGTTGCCGGCCAGGTTCAGCTGGACGTATACCGCTTTCCCGTCCGGACTTTGGGCGCCCGGCGCGGTGATCGGATCGCCCCAGAAGTCCTGCACGTGCTGGATGTGCGCGGGATCGGCGCGGAGTTGTTTGATGATGTTGTCGTAATAGCGATGGGCATCGTCACCGAGTTTGGTGTCGCTTTCCAGAACAAGCATGGCGAAGTTGTCGGAGTCAGACTCCTTGAACTTTTTGCCTGTTTCCTCCATCGCCTGCACCGAGGGCGCATCCTTGGGGCTCAACGAAACCTGGCGTTGTTCGGCGACTTTCTCCAGCGGTGGAACGGCCACGCTCATCAAGACGACGAGGCCTATCCAGGCGAAGATGATCGGCACCGCGAACCGACGGATCAACCGCGGGCCCCGTGGCGGTGGGGCGCCTGGGGGGCTGGTCTGCTGGCTGGTCATGCGCCCTTGAGCACGCAGTAGGTGAAGGCGTTCACCTCATGCGAGACCCGCTCGGCCTTGACCACGTCGTCGATGATGATGCGGCAGCCCAAGGTATTGCTGTCGCCTTGCGCCACAATGTTTCCCACGACTGACGCCGCCTTCGTCGTCATGTTGAGGGTCCAGGGCAGCTTGGCGCCGTCCACGTGCTGCGGGTCGGCATTGGTATCGAAGTAGCTGATGTCTGCCGTGGTGCCGGGCGGGCCGTACACCTCGTAGGTGATCCGTTTGGGGTTGAACGGCTTGCTGTCGTCGGTCGCGCTGTCGGAGTAGGAGGGGCGCTTCTCAGAGCCGAAGAGGCCGTGAATCCGGGACACGGTGAAACCCCCGAGGGCCAACACAATCGCGATCACGAGCGGTATCCACACCCGCTCCAGCACCCTGAAAATCGAAAACCCCTTCACCCGGTGCCGCTTGTTTGGTCGGCGACGTCTCAATTACTCGAAGATATGTACCCGCCGATCGGCGGGGCGTCTCAGGGCGCTTGCGTGGGCCTCACGGCACCGCCGGATCATGACGAGTAAACCATGCTCGCACCCCGGATCGTCGACTCCTCATCCCGCCGGACCAGCGACTCAGGCCTAACGCATGTTACGTGCGTAAGCGGACGGTACCGGTTTCTACAGCGGCCCGCAATGCGTCCGGGTGCGCTATCCTCGCGCGGTGCCGCAGCTCACGTTCCAGCGTGCCCGCACCGAGGACAAGAAACGTCAGCGGGCCGCTGCGCTTGTGGAAGCCGCGCGCTCACTGGCGCTGGAATCCGGTGTCGCATCGGTGACCCTGACCGACGTCGCCAACCGTGCGGGGGTGCACTACTCCGCGGTGCGCCGCTATTTCACCTCACACAAAGAGGTATTGCTGAATCTGGCCGCCGAAGGGTGGGCCCGCTTCTCCGACACGGTGTGCGCGAGCCTGGCCGAGCCCGGTGACATGTCGCCGACCCGGGTCGCCCGGGCACTGGCCGAGGGGTTGGCGGCCGATCCGCTGTTCTGCGACCTGCTCGCCAACCTGCATCTGCACCTTGAGCACGAGGTCGAACTCGAACGGGTTCTCGAGTTCAAGGAGGTCAGCACCGCCGCCGTGCTGTCGCTGACCGATGCGATCGAGAACGCGCTGCCAGGTCTCGGGCGGTCGGGCGCCTTCGACGTGTTGCTCGCCTCGTACTCGCTGGCCGCGCCGATGTGGCAGATGGCGAATCCGCCGAAGAGACTCGCCGACGAGTATGCGAAACGAACGGACGTCCCACCCGACTGGAAGATCGATTTCACTGTCGCGCTGACGCGGCTGATCACCGCGACCTGCGTGGGGTTATTGGCGGATCCCGAGGTCGCGGACCCGAATTAGGACCAGTTCCACACCGACATGTCGCCGCGTGGATAGTTCTGGCAGTTCTCGGTTTCCTTGGCGACGACGCCCTTGTTGTTGAAGAAGATCTTCATGTGGTTGGGCCAGGCCAGATTCAGCGGATTGATCTGGGGAGCATAGAAGTTCGCGGAATAAGCCCTGCGGTCCGCCGGCGACAGCGAGTAAAACCAGTGCACCTTGTTTTGGACGTCCTGGGCTACGTTCTGGTGATTGTTGTAGTCGATCATGTACCGCTGGTAGTACACCGGCGAATAGTCACGCGCGGCGGCGAGCAGCTGCTCGGCGTCGCAGGTCGTCGAGATCATCCGCCGCGGGATCGGGAAATCGTCGGTGGAGTCGTTCGACGAACAGCCATCGCACGGCGTGAACCCCGGCCCGGGGTCAGCCGAGGCGACCCGCGGAAACGCGGTCGGCACAGCGAAGACGGCGGCGGTGAGCACAAGCGCAACGAGTCCGGCGCGGACGGCGAGACCCAGACGATAAAGACGCATGCGGCTACTATAACGCTCCGATTACAGCAGCGCGCAACGCCTGGGAAGCCTGGCTAATCAACGGGGAGGCGTGATCTCTGTGATTTCTAAGCCCACGTGGACCTTGTCGATTCCACCCCGCACGATCGAGTGCGCGTAGAACCACGGGGCGTGGTACCAGTACCGCTTCAGGACCGCGTTGTAGACCCGCCGGGTCTCCGATTTCGGCAGCACCCGGGCGACGGCCTCGACGTCGTCGCTCTTCGGTTTGCCCAACGCCCCGCTTTTGGCGATCGTGACCCGCGGGGTGTTGTTGATCCGCTTGGTTTTCCACGACCCGTCGTCGGTGATCACCAAGAGCTTGCCGTCCTCGGGCACACCCCAGATCGGCTGTCGGCTTCGGGCGACCGTCCTTGGTGAAGGTGGTCAAGAGCAGGTACTTGGACTTGATTACGTCCTGAAAGGTGGGGGCCACACTTCTTTTATAGCCGCCGGGCCTTTTGTAGCCGCTGAATGCGTGACGCCGATCCAGGCTCGGCTTACTGTGGCGTCATAGCCGAGGGACTGGTGCAGATGGACCTACGCGACGAATCCGCCACAACGCTGGAAGACCTGCGCGGCGACCTGGCGCTCCGCTACAAGTGGACGCCCACCGGCGGCAGCGCGGTCGACCCGGCAGCTTGCCGAAGCCGACGCGGCGGCGCTGGACCGCGACGGCTACGTCATCTGGGAAAACCTGCTCAGCCCCGAGCAGTGCAGCCGCATCCGCGACGAGGTGACGCCCTGGCTCGGGCACACCGGGCGCAACACCTTCGAAGGACGGCGGACCCAGCGCATTTACAGCGTGCTGAGCCGGACCCGGGTCTGCGATGCGGTGGTCGACCATCCGCGGGTGCTGGCCGCGCTGGATCGACTGCTGATGCCCAACTACCTGCTCTCGGCATTGCAGGCGATCAACATCCAGCCGGGAGAGACCGCGCAGCTGGCGCACCACGACGACGGCTTCTACCCGATCCCCCGCCCCCGGGAGCCGTTGGCCGCTGCGACGATCTGGGCGATCGACGAGTTCACCGCCGACAACGGCGCGACGGTGCTCTATCCGGGCAGCCACCGCTGGGGTAAGCGGCGGCCGGGCCCCGACGACGAGGCGATGCCCGTGGTGATGCCGGCCGGCTCGTGTGTGTTCTTCGTCGGCACGCTCTGGCACGGCGGCGGGGCCAACACCAGCACCGCCGACCGGCTCGCCGTCACCGCGCAGTATTGCCAGCCGTGGCTGCGGCCGATGGAGGCGTTCACGTTGTCGGTGTCCCGCGACATCGCCCGCGCAGTGTCCGACGACATCCGCCGCATGCTGGGCTACAGCATCCACCCGCCGTTCGTCGGCGCCGTCGACGGTCTGCACCCGCTGCGACTGCTGGAAGACCAGTAGCCCGCACGCCGCTCAACCGGGGATGGCAACATTCCCTCCATGACAAGTCGCAGCGTCGCTCGCATCGTTGCCGGTGCGCCACTGATGGTTCTGGCCTTTCTCCAGTCGCCGGCCGCGGGCCCACTGGCCCCGATAGCCGCAGCCGATGAGTGCCCGAACGCCGAAGTGGTGTTCGGGCGCGGCACCGGTGAGCCCGTCGGTCCCGGGGGACCCGGCCAGGCCTTCTACGACGCGCTGACGTCGCAGCTTCCCGGCAAGACGATCAATCTCTATCCGGTCGACTACCCGTCGACCACCGACTACGTGAACAGCGCGCACGCCGGCGCCGACGACGCCGTGGCCCACGTCCAGAGCACGGTCGCGAACTGCCCGAACACCAAAATCGTGCTGGGCGGATACTCACAAGGTGCCGGCGTCATGGACATCACCAGCCACCGGCTCTCCCCGCAGGCCGCCAATCATGTTGCCGCCGTTGCCTTGTTCGGCAACCCGCAGAGCAGCTATGCAAAGAGCTTGTCGGACAGCCAGATTCCGGCGATCGACTCGAGCTACAGCCCGAAGACCATCGACATCTGTCTTCCCAACGACAACATCTGCGCCGAGGGCGGCAGCATCATCGCGCACCTGGGCTATGTCCCCGATGCGACCAACCAGGCCGCGACGTTCGTGGCCGGCAAGCTCTAGGGCTACTTCTTCCGGTCGGTATCTTTGCTCGGCTGAACACGTTTCGGCTCGCCCGGCATCTTGGGGTAGTTGGGCGGATACGGCAGATCGCCGAGCCCGCGCTCCTCGTCGGCGGCGACCATCTCCAGTAGTGGCTCGATCGACTGCTCGACCGAGTTGATGTCGGCCCACGGGTCGTCGCGGTTGGCGACCAGCTCGGCCGCGGTCGCGATCGTGTAGTCGTCGGGATTCGCGCCGGCCAGCTCGTCCCACGTCAGCGGCATCGAGACCGTCGCGATCTGGGTGCGCCGCACCGAATAGGCCGAGGCGAATGTGCGGTCGCGGGCGTTCTGGTTGAAGTCGATGAAGATCCGCTTGCCGCGCTCTTCCTTCCACCACGACGTCGTCACCGCATCCGGCGCGCGGCGTTCCACCTCGCGGGCCAGCGCGATGCCGGCGCGACGCACCTGGATGAAATCCCAGTCGGTCTTGATCCGCAGGAAGACGTGGACGCCGCGACCACCGGAGGTTTTGGGATAACCCACCAGCCCGAGTTCGTCGAGCAGGGGCCGCAGCACGTCGACGGCCACGGTGCGCGCTTCGTCGAAACCGGTACCCGGCTGCGGGTCCAGGTCGACGCGCAACTCGTCGGGGTGATCGGTATCCGGGCAGCGGACCTGCCACGGGTGCAACGTGATCGTGCCCATCTGGGCCGCCCAGACGATCGCGGCCGGGTGGGTCACCCGCAGCGCGTCGGCGGTCCGGCCCGACGGGAAGGTGATCCGGCAGGTTTCGAGGTAGTCGGGATGGTGCTGCGGGATGCGCTTCTGGTAGATCTCCTCGCCGTCGACGCCGTCGGGGAAGCGCTGCAGATGCGTCGGGCGGTCTTTCAGCGAGGCCAGCATGGGACCGGCGGCGACGGCGCGGTAATAGTCGACGAGCCGTCGCTTGGTGCCGCCGGAACCAAGCTTCGGGAAGTAGATCTTGTCCGGGTTCGTCAGCCGGACCGCGATCCCGTCGACGTCGATTTCCTCCGCTGGCGATGCCATCTTCCGATTCCAGCACACGATTGCCGCCACAATGTGGGGATGGACTTGCCTGTCATGCCGCCGGTTTCGCCGATGCTGGCCAAATCCGTGCAGTCGATCCCGCCGGACGCGTCGTATGAGCCCAAGTGGGACGGGTTCAGGTCGATCCTTTTCCGCGACGGCGAGCAGGTGGAGGTGGGCAGCCGTAACGAGAAGCCGATGACCCGGTACTTCCCCGAATTGGTCGCGGCGGCCACTGCCGAGTTGCCGAAGCGTTGCGTGATCGACGGTGAGATCGTCATCGCCACCGACCACGGCCTGGATTTCGAGGCGCTGCAGCAGCGCATCCACCCGGCCGATTCGCGGGTGCGAATGCTGGCCGAGAAGACTCCGGCGTCGTTCATCGCGTTCGACCTGCTGGCCCTCGGCGACGACGACTACACCGGCCGGCCATTTTCCGAGCGCCGCGCGGCATTGGTCGACGCACTCGACGGGTCGGGGCCGTCGATTCACGTCACGCCGGCGACCACCGACCTGACGACGGCGCAGCGCTGGTTCGACGAGTTCGAGGGAGCCGGCCTCGACGGCGTCGTCGCCAAGCCGCTGACGATCACCTACCAGCCGGACAAGCGCGTCATGTTCAAGATCAAGCATCAGCGCACCGCCGACTGCGTGGTCGCCGGCTACCGGGTGCACAAGTCCGGCGCCGACGCGATCGGCTCACTGTTACTGGGGCTGTACAAGGACGACGGCACGCTGGCGTCGGTCGGCGTGATCGGCGCGTTCCCGATGGCGCAGCGGCGCCGACTGTTCACCGAATTACAGCCGCTGGTAACCGGTTTCGATGATCACCCGTGGAACTGGGCCGCGCATGAGGCGGGCGAGCGGACACCCCGCAAGAACGAGTTTTCCCGGTGGAACGCGGGCAAGGATCTGTCGTTCGTGCCGCTGCGGCCCGAGCGCGTGGTCGAAGTCCGCTACGACCACATGGAGGGCGAGCGGTTCCGCCACACCGCCCAGTTCAACCGGTGGCGGCCCGACCGGGAGCCGAGGTCATGCACCTACGCGCAGCTCGACAGCCCCGTCACGTTCAGGCTCGGTGATATCGTTCCGGGCCTCGGCTGACGAGTGCGTCGAGACGATGCAGAGCGAAGCGATGAGGAGGAGTGACGCAGGTGAGTGACGAAAAGGACTTCAACGAAAGCAACATCGCCGAGTTCCGCGCCAATCACGGGCGCGTCGGCGGCAACTTCGAGGGCGCCCCGCTGCTCATCCTGCACTCCGTCGGCGCACGCAGCGGGCAGCCGCGGACCAACATCATGATGTATCGGGCCGACGGCGAGCGGTATCTGATCTTCGCGTCGAAGGCCGGCGCCGACGACAATCCCGCCTGGTACTGGAACCTGAAAGCCAACCCCGACGCGCGCATCGAAGTCGGCGACGACATCGTCGACGTGCATGCCACCGAATTGGAAGGCAAAGAGCGCGACGAGAAGTACGCGCTGCAGGCCGAGCAGTATCCGGGATTCGCCGACTACGAACGCAAGACGTCGCGAGTCATCCCGGTCGTGGCGCTCACCCCGACCGGTCCGGCACGCCCGCGCGAGTGACGACGTCGGCTACCGTCGAGTGGCCACTTCTGGCGCGAAAACGCGGCCGAATATGTGTACAAGTGGCCACTCGAGGACGAGTCAGATGACGACGTCCAGCGAGGCCAGGCCGCGCAAGGTCACGTTCGGTTTGTAGACCGGTTCGCCGGCCAGCCGGGCATCGGGGAAGCGTGCCGTCACCGCCGACAACGCGACGGCGGCCTCCAGCCGGGCCAGTGGCGCCCCCAGGCAGTAGTGCAGCCCACGACCGAAAGACAAGTGCCGGAACGCTTTTCGATCAGGGTTGAAGGTCGCCGGCTGGTCGAACTCGCTCGCGTCGTGCTGGGCCGCGGCCAGCAGTAGCAGCATGGTGTCCCCTTGGACCACGTCGACGTCGCCAATGGTGATGTCGTCAGCGGCAATTCGGGCCACCAGCTGCACCGGCGGGTCGTAGCGCAACGTCTCCTCGATGACGGCAGACGCGCGTTGCGGGTCGGCGGCCAGCGCGGACCACTGCGCCGGGTCGCGCAACATGGCCAGCATCGCGTTGCCGATCAGGTTCACCGTGGTCTCGTGACCGGCGATCAGCAACAGGCTGCACGTCGACACGATCTCGTCTTCGGTCAGCTGATCACCGGATTCCTCGACCGCGATCAGCCGTGACATCAGGTCGTCGCCCGGATGCACGCGGCGCTGGTCGATCAAGCTCGTGCAAGTAGTTGCGCAGCCACTGGCCGGCGGCGATCCGCTGGTCCATGCCATCCCTCGGCTCGCCGGTGGCCACGAAGAAGGGGTCGAGCGCCTGCGCCAGCAGCGCCGAGGCGCGGCTGAACTCCGCCTCGTCCTCGATCGGCACGCCGAGCAACCGGCAGATGACCGTCACCGGCAGCGGATGCGCCAGGGCGTCGACGGCGTCGAACCGGCCCTCGTCGGCCACCCGGTCCAGCATCCCGTCGACCAGTTCGGTGATGTGTGGGGTCAGCTCGTTGACCACCTTGGGTACGAAAGCCTTGCTGACCAGTCTGCGCAGCCGGGTGTGGTCGGGTGGATCGAGGAACAGGAACATCGGCGGGATGTCCGAACGTTGGACAGCACCGTCGGCGAGCATGCGCTGCACCATCGCCGACTTCTGCCGGTCGACCGACGACGCCGGATGGCGCAGCGCCTCGTCGCAGTCCCGGAACGACGAGAAAATCGTGAGGCCGGTGTCCGGCATGTGCAACGGGCCGACCGCCCGGAACTGCTCGTACACCGCGTACGGGTTGGCCCGGTTCGCCGGGTCCAACAATCGCAGCAGCAGTTCCTGCGGTCCGGCGACACTCGTGGCAGACATATTTGCATTGTGCAGGTGTCAAACACATTGCAGGTAGCTACGGTCGGGCGAAAGCAGCGATGCAGGTGAGCCGGCGGCGGGTTAGGTTCCTTCTGTGCACAAAGGCGCTTGTACCGTCGTCGCGGCGACGCTGATGATCAGCGGCTGCTCTCATCAGGCCGCCGCCCCGCCGCACGGGGCGCTGGCGCCGGGCACCGCGGTGCTCTCCATCGACGGCCACGACGTGGGTACGACGTATTCGGTGCGCTGCGAGTCGATCGACTGGATGACCCGAATCGACTCCGATGTGCACGCATCGAACGTGAGCGCGATGCTCTCCAACGCCGGCAAGCTGAAGGCCGAGTTCGTCCGGTTGCAGGACGTCGACGGGTTCACCGGTTCCTACGAGCACGCGCTGCAAGGCGAGGCCTCGGTCACGATGACCGGCAGCACCTACCGCATCGTCGGCGCTGCACTCGGATTCAACAATGCGCAACCGACCCGGCTGAAAGCCGAGACGTTCACCGTCAAGGTGTCGTGCTGAGGATCAACCGCGCAAGCCTCATCCATCCAGGAAGGCGACGATGTAGCCGGCAAGTTCTTCGCCGGCGTCCTCTTGAAGGAAGTGCCCCGCATTGCCCACCACCGGGTGACTGATGCCCTGGGCGCCCGTCATCTCGCGCTGCAGGATCGGCGCCATCCCACCGGTGATCGGGTCGCCGTCGCTGAATGCGACCAGCATCGGCGTCGAACTCGCGCACAGCGTTGCCCACGCGGATCTGTTGGCCGGCGCCGCCGGATCCTCGGGTGAGGTGGGCACCAGCCCCGGCATCGCGCGCGGCCCCGCGCAATAGGTGTCGTCGGGAAACGGCGCGTCGTAGGCCGCGCGGACCTCGTCGCTCATCGGCCGGCGGCAGCCGCCCTGCACGAACCGGCCGACGTCGATCGACGGCGCGGTCTGGATCGCCCGCCGGAACTGCCACCAGATCTCGGGCATCGGAATGTCGCCGGTGGGCAAACCGGTATTGGCGACGACCAGGTGACTGAACCGTTCGGGATGTTCGGCAGCCAGCCGCAGCCCGATCAAGCCGCCCCAGTCCTGCCCGACCAGAGTCACCCGCTGCAGGTCCAGCTTGTCGAACACCAGCTCGCGAACCCACTCGACGTGGCGCGCGTAGCTGTGGTCCTCGATGCGGGTCGGCTTGTCCGAACGCCCGAAGCCGACCAGGTCCGGGCAGATGACGCGATGCCCGGCTGCGGCCAGCACCGGGATCATCGTCCGGTACAGGTACGACCACGACGGCTCACCATGCAGCATCAGCACCGGGTCGGCGTCGGCGGGTCCGTCCTGCACCCAGGCCATCCGCAACGTGCCGCCTTCGCCGTCGGAAACATCGGAATAGTTTGCGGCATAAGGGAAATCAGGCAGTCCGGTGAACCGTTCATCAGGTGTGCGCAGCGTCTGCATGAGTGTGAAGATACGCCAGGGCGTCAGCTCTCCCGCAGACCGGCCAAACTCGGGTCGGCCATCAGCTGATCGAGCAGGGCGAGCTGACCTTTCAGCAGTTTGGCTCTGGCCTGCGCCACCGGGAACCACGCGACCCGGTCGACCTCGGGAAAGGATCGCAGTTGCCCTGAGCCCCTTGGCCATTCGAGCTCGAAGGAATTGCTGTGCGGCATCCGCCGGGTCGAGGTCGCCGGGTACCGCGAACGCGGTGACGACCTTGCCGCCGGGTTGTTTGACCGGACCCAGGTCGATGCGCGGGCCTGCCGGTGGCGCCGACCCGACTTCTTCTTCGAATTCGCGCTGCGCGGCCACCCAGAGGTCGTCGCCCGGGGTGTATTCGCCCTTCGGAATCGACCAGGCGCCGTCATCCTTGCGCGCCCAGAACGGGCCGCCCGGATGCGCGATCAGGACTTCGACGACGCCGTCGCGTACTCGGTACAGCAGCAGGCCCGCGCTGAGCTTGGGCACGGGGTCACACTCCGACCGAGCGTTCCAGATCCTTGAGTGAGGTTTCCAGGTGACCGAGCAGCCGCTGCAGGTGCGGCACGCTTCTGCGGCATCCGACCAGACCGAAGTCGATGTTGTCGGCGTTGTTGACCATCGTGATGTTCAGCGCCTGCCCGTCCAGTGCGATCGACAGCGGGTAGTTACCGTCGAGCCGGGCACCATTCCAGTACATCGGCTTGGTCGGCCCCGGCACGTTGGAGATGACGATGTTGAACGGCGGCGGAGCCGTCGAAGCGAAGCCGGGCAGCATGGACAGTCCCAGCGGCGCGATGAGAGCCGCGGACAACGCATACGCCTGCAGCCGAGGCAATTCGGCGAACACCTTTTTGTTGCTGCTCATCGATGCGTGAATCGTTTCCAGCCGCTTAGCCGGGTCGTCCACGTCGGTGGCCAGGTTGCACAACAGCGCGGCGACTTGATTGCCGCCGCTGTCGGCGTCGTCCTGTGAACGCATGCTCACCGGCACCATCGCGATCAGCGGGGTGTCGGGCAACGCGTGCTCGTCCTGCAGGTAGTGGCGCAACGCGCCCGCGCACATGGCCAGGATGACGTCGTTGAAGGTCACCCCGGCAGCGGACTTGATGCTCCTGAGCCGGTCGATGCTCCACGACTCCGCGGCCACCCGTCGTGCACCGCCGATCGGCACATTGAACATCGTGTGCGGCGCGGCGAACGGCAGCGTCAGCTGCTGCTCCCACAACGCGGCGCGAGCCAGCGACCACGTCGAAGGGCCATATGCGGCAACAGATCCCGCGAGCTTGGTCAGGCTCGGCCGTTTTGGTTTCTCAGTCTCACGGCGACGGCGCGGCAGATCCCAGATCGCCAACATATCCGTGTTCTCGGGGTCGGTGGACAACGTCCGCTGCATGAGCCGCAATGCGGAGACGCCGTCGATCAACGCGTGGTGGAACTTGCTGTAGAGGGCGAACCGGCCGTCGCTCAGGCCCTCGACGAAGTGGGCTTCCCACAGTGGGCGGTGCCGGTCGAGCAGACCGCTGTGCCACCGCGAGGTCAGCTCGAGCAGCTCGCGGACCCGACCCGGCGTCGGCAACGCCGAACGCCGCACGTGATAGTCGATGTCGACGTCATCCGGGTCGTCGTAGGTCCATGCCACGTTCGGTATTCCGCCGAACGTCCAGGCGGGATGCTTGCGGAAGGTGGGCTGAAAGTCCCGATTGGCGACCAGCGCGTCGCGCAGTTCCCGGGCGAACTCCGGCCCGGCTCCCTCTGGCGGTTCGAAAAGCTGCAATCCGCCGACGTGCATCGGGTGCTCGCGCGACTCGGTCATCAGAAATACCGAGTCGAGCGGACTCATGAGTTCCATCAGTTCATCTAAGGCGGTGCCGGCAACCGCGGCGGACGATTGAAGAGAATCGACGGGTGACAAATCCCTCGAGCGATCCGCCGTGTCCGAGAACCACCGATTTGCGACGAGATAACTCAATCACGCTAAACCGGTACGCCACTTGTCCGTAAGCTCATGGGATGCGCGATCGGGAGACGATCGACTCCGAATTACGCCGCGTGGCAGCCGAGCTCCGCTCAATCCGCGAGCGTGGCGGTCGGCCGTCCAGTCAACAAGTCGACGCGCTTCTCGACGAACGTTTGGGCCATCCCGTCGAGGTGTTGTCCGACACCGCGGTTCTCGACGAGATCCTGGCGCCGTTCGAGGAAACCGCCGAACGGCCGCGGCCGACGCCGTCGGGGACAGCTGCTGCGGTTGGCGCTGCGCGCCGCGGTCCCGCTGTCGGTGCTCGCGATCGCCGCCGTGCTGGCGGTGATGTTCTCCCTTCACCGGTACCACCCGCCGGCCGAGCCGACGGCAACCCCGGTGGCCGACGAGAAGCCCAGCCCGGCTGCGCGCTCGCCGTTCATTCCACCGGCCTCTGCCCCGTCGCCGGCCGACATCGCCGAGAAGGCGATGGTCGACGCCTTGCAGCACGAGGGCGTGCCGGTGCCCAGTCGCGACTACGTCAGCACGCAGGGGCATGCGGTGTGCGACTTCCTGGGCCGGCAACCCGATTTCGCCGCCGCCACCCAATTCGTGCAACGGTCGACGATCTGGGACGCCCACCAGAGCGCCGACTTCGCCACCGCGGCCGTGGTCACCTACTGCCCGCAGTTCGAGTCCACGACCAGCGACCAGATGCAGCAGGTGTTCCAGAAGTCGGCGACCAACCTGCAGACCATCGAGGGTGATTTGCAGGGCATCAACCATGATCTGCAGGACATCAGCGACGGCCTGCACGGCGGAGCCTGACCCCGCGTGGGTTTTGCTTGATGCGACTTTCGATCGACCTCAGACAGCGATGAGCGGACGGGTGACCTGCTGGTCTTCGACCGGCTTGTACGGACCTGGCTTGCGGGCCGGCTTTCCGCCGGGAAACGCCAGCCGCAGGATGGTCCGCTGGACCGAGCCGAACTGCTTGCTGAGTGGTCCGCTGTTGTAGGGCAGCCCGTAACGCTCGCAGATGTCTTTCACCTTCGGCGCGATCTGCGCGTATCGGCTGGACGGCATATCGGGGAAGATGTGGTGCTCGACCTGGTAGCCCAGGTTTCCCGAGAGAACGTGGAAGACGGGTGAGCCCTCGATGTTCGCCGCCCCGAGCAGCTGGCGAATATAGAACCCGCCGCGGGTCTCGTTCTCGACCTCCTCCTCACTGAATGTGTAGGTCTGGTCGGGAAAGTGTCCGCAGAAGATGATCGCGTAGGTCCAGACGTTACGGATCAGGTTGGCGGTGAGGTTGGCCTTGAGGGTCCGCTTGAACCCCTTGGGTCCCGACAGCAGCGGGAACGCGATGTAGTCCTTCACGATCTGGCGCCACGCCTTGTGGCCGATCCCACGCAGCTGTTTGCGCAGCTGTTCCTTGTCCTTGGTTCCGTTGCGGATCGCATCCATGTCGAGGTCATGTATCGCGACGCCCCATTCGAACAATGCGGCGAGCACCAAGTTGTACAGCGGCTGAAGCAGATAGATGGGACGCCAGGGCTGGTGCGGATCGATGCGCATGATCTCGTAGCCGAGGTCTTTGTCCTTGCCGCGGATGTTGGTGTAGGTGTGATGGACGAAGTTGTGCGAGTGCTTCCACGCATCGGCGGGCGAGGCGGTGTCCCAGTCCCAGGTGGCCGAGTTGATGCGGGGGTCCTGCATCCAATCCCATTGGCCGTGAAGGACATTGTGCCCGATCTCCATGTTCTCGATGATCTTCGCGATGGCGAGTACCGCGGTGCCGAGGATCCAGGCGGGGCGGTAGCGCGAGCCGAGCAGGATCGCTCGCGAGAGCAGGGCCAGCTCGCGATGAAGCGCAATGATGGCGCGGATGTAGTGGGCGTCGCGGTCGCCGAGGCTATTGAATACTTCATCGTGAATGGCATCGAATTCCTTGCCGATCGCTTCGATCTCACTGGGTGTGAGGCGCGCCAGCGGGCTCTCGATCATTGAGTCGGTCATCATCTCCGCCTGTTCCTAGAGGTCGATCGTGACGGGGCCGTCCGGGGAGTTGACGCACGTGCGGATTTCGGTGCCGGCGTGAGTCAACTCGCCGGTCCGGAGGTCGCGCACCGAACCTTTCGCCAGCTTGCCGGTACAGGTGTGGCAGATCCCCATGCGACAGCCGTACGGCAGATCGGCGCCCGCCTGCTCGCCGGCGACGAGGATCGGCGTCGTCCCTTCGCACTCGGCGCTCAGACCGGTCTGGGAAAACTCGACGGTCCCGCCACGGCCGACGCCGGCGCCCAGCACATAGTGCTCGAACGATTCCACGTGCAACCGCTCGGGCATGCCCGCCTCGGTGAAATGCTCCCTCAGCCCGTCGAGCATCGCGCCGGGCCCGCAGGCATAGGTCTCGCGCTCACGCCAATCCGGGCACACGTCGTCAAGGTGCTCGGGCAGCAGGCGTCCGGCGGTGCCCGTCTCGCGGAGCGTGTACTGATAGGTGTCGTAGCGCTCGTTGAGGCCGGCGAGGTCGCCGGCGAAGATCGCTTCCGCCGCCGTTCGCGCGGAGTGGACGTGTACGACGTCGGGCACTTCCTTGCGGCGATCCAGCGCTCGCAACATCGCCATCACCGGCGTGATCCCGCTTCCGGCCGTGAGGAACAGCAGTTTCGGCGGCGCCGGGTCGGGCAGGACGAATCCGCCTTCCACCTCGCCGAGCGTGACCACCGAGCCCGGCGCCTGAATCGAGTTCAGGAAGCGTGACACGACACCATCGCCGGTGCGCTTGACGGTGATCGTCAGCTGGCCGTCGGGCCGGGCGGCGTCGCTGCTGAGCGAATACGCTCGCCACTACCGCTTGCCCTGGATGTCGAAGCCGATGCGCAGGTACTGGCCCGGTGCGTGCCCCCGCCAGCGGAAGCCGGGTGTGATGAACACCGTCACCGAATCGTCGGTTTCGCGATGCACCCGCTCGATGCGTCCCCGCATCTCGTTGGTCGACCAGAGCGGGGTGATCAGCTCGAGATAATCGTCGAGACGCAGCGGCCAGGTGAAGTACTCCAGACCACGAAGTGCGAGCTGCGCCGCGCGTGGCATCGCCACCTTTGTCCCACGCTCGGGCATCGGCTTCCCTCCCAGCGTCCACGTTGACTCCGCTGGATTACCCCGGCGCACGGGCGCCAAACCGGTGACGCGCAGGGGCTATTTACCGGTGTCCCGTTGTCCCAACAGCTCATCTGCCGTCTGCTCCGGACACGTGCTGACAACTCGTGCATCGACTGATGGACCCGTCACGCTCACGTTGTAGCCGACCGTGCGGGCGGATAAGTCATGGCGGTAGGTGACTTGCCAGAAGCGCTTCGCTCAGCTATGCCATAGTCAGTTTTTCGTGTGAGGTGGTGACGTGGCGACTGGTGGAGCGTTCCGGGTCGACGTGGAGGCGTTGGCGTCCTCGGCGGCGCACGTCGCCGGGCAGGGCGAGGACCTGGCGACCGCTCACCTGTCATCTGACAACCGGATAGTGGCGGCCCAATCAGGATGGGTGGGCAGTTCGGCGCTGGCATTGAACGCGAAAACGGCGACCTGGCTTGAAGCCTCGCGCAGGCTGGTGACGAGCGTCGGGGATCACGCGACAGACCTGAACCAGGATGGGATCAACTTCTCGGAGATGGAGCAGGCCCACGTCGAGAAGCTGCAGGCGTTGCATCCTGCCCCTGAGGGCCTCGGCGGTTCGGCCTAACCCCGATGGTGTTGACGGTGGCCGACGTGCAGCGGTGGAACGCCGGGGCGGTGCGTGATGTGTTCCATGCCGCCACCGCACGCGGCAACGCCACCCTGGAAGCCTCCCGCCAGCTCAGCACGTTGTCCGTCTTCGATACCTGGGAGGGCGCGACTGCCGAAGCCAGGAAGCACGCCAACGCCTCGATCCGCCAGGACCTCGACGCCCACGGAAACGAGTCGTTCGCCGTAGCGCGGGCGGCAGGTAAAGCTGCCGACGACATCGAAAAGGTGCAATCCGAACTACGTGCCCTGCAGCACGATGCCAGCGAATTGCAGATGACGATCGACCCGATGACCAATCAGGTGGTCCCGAGTTCGTCGTTCAGTGGCCCGCCGATGGAGGCGCTCCTCAAAGAGATGCAACTGCAGCCGCGGTTGGACAAGATCCTGGCCGAAGCCAACGCAGTCGACGGGGAGTTGGCCGCTGCCATCAATATGGCTGACGGTGACGCACCAATTCCTGATGGCCCCAGGGCGCAATTCGACCCTCGAAATCCATTCGTCGACGATCCACGGTTTGGCCACTGGGTCAACGTCACGCCACCGCCGTATACCGGTGCGACCCCACCGGCACCGTGGACAGGTCACAAATCGCTGGAAGGTTATCCCGGCAAAGGCCCGGGCGGGCCCTCCGGCTTCTATGTTCCGGGCGGTAAAACCTGGGCCGACGACAGCGCCGCGCCGATGGCTTACGGCACTGAGCAATACCGCTTCCGCATCTCGGGAGAGGATTACACCGGCTACACGCGCACGGTGGGGGGCCAGCAACAGCAGTGGGTGCAGTACACCTACGACGCGCAGCGGTACACGCAGGTCAATCTGGGGGCGCAGGCATGGGCGTCGAAAGGGCCGAACGAGGTCACCGGCGAGTTGGGCGGTGTAGCGACGGGCGGGCTCGGAGGGATAACGCCGCCTCCGAAAATAGAAGCGTGGCAGCCGATCTCGCTGCCGCAAATTGCATCATTGTCGGGCGCCAATCCGGCGGCGACGTACTACATACCTGACGGGTGCGGCGGCCAATTCACGTTCAGTGGCGGCGTGCCGGTCGGCGGGATGGCGCCCCCGCCAACCATTCCCAGCATGATCGCCGAGCCGTAAGCAGCGGCCGAGCTCCTCGATCGATCGTTACTCGTCGTTTTCGCTGTCCCAGTGCAACCATTCCGGGAGCGGAGTTCGTGGCATAGTGCCGTGCGCGGAGGCTTCGTGGCTTGGCTGACCGCGATGCTCATTCCACCGCGGATCCCCTCTGTTGGCTCGACTTCGGCGGATACCACGGATCACGATGGCCGCCGCTCCTCCGATGACGAACACCAGCAAGGCGATCTTCGCTAAGGCCACCGCGATGGCGATCAGCATGTCAGCGCTGCGGGGCTTGGGTTAGCTGCAGATGCGGGCAGGCCTTTTTCAGGGCCGTCGTCGCGTTGTACACCAGGGTGGTTGCGCGCATGCTGTCATTGTCCACGCCGGGCGCTGGTGAGGGTGACGGCGAATTAGCCGACGGGGTAGCGGCGGCGCGCTGACCTTTCGCCGTCAACGCGGTGCCGTCGGCCCAGTTGTCCAGTTGGGTCTTGATGTCGGGGGCGGAGACCTGCGCAGCCCGGATGTCGTTGGCCATAGCGGATTCCGCGTCGGCGACGGCTAGAAGATCGCTCGTCTCCCCGGGGCCGCTTTCCAGTGCGGCGACTGACTGCTGCATCTTGTTCCATTTTGGCCCGAGCTGTTCTACCACGCCGCAGTCATCGTGGGAGGCGGGGCGTTGGTTGACCTGGGTTGTCCAGACTGCGGCGGCCGCGGCAGCGATGACCAGCGCGACAATTCCAACCCACAGCAACATCCGACGCCGGCGGCCGCTGACCGAAGACTCATCGTCTGCCATGCGGGCGAACTTACCGCCCGTCGACAATGCTTTCGTGAGCGACGGGCGCAAGGCATAAACAGACACACAGCTTTGGCGGTGGCGGAGGGATTTGAACCCTCGGACGGGGGTTACCCGTCACACGCTTTCGAGGCGTGCTCCTTAGGCCGCTCGGACACGCCACCGCCGCAGAGCTTACCCACGGCGGCTCGGCTAGCCCAATCGCCGGCTGGTGAAGAAGGCCTCCAGCACCTCGGCGCACTCCTTCTCGAGCACGCCACCACTCACCTCGGGCCGGTGATTGAGCCGGCGATCCCGCACCACATCCCACAGCGAGCCCACCGCGCCGGTCTTGGGCTCCCACGCGCCGAACACCACCCGGCCGACCCGGGCCATCACCAGCGCTCCCGCGCACATCGTGCACGGCTCGAGGGTCACCGCCAGCGTCGCGCCCTCCAGCCGCCAGCCGTCGCCCAGCACCCGGGCGGCCTCCCGGATGGCCAGGATCTCGGCGTGTGCGGTCGGATCACCGAGGGCCTCACGTGCGTTGACCGCGCGGGCCAGCTCAGTTCCGTCAGCCGCGACGACGACGGCACCGACCGGCACGTCACGGGGATCGGCGGTCGCGGCCACCGCCAGCGCGGCGCGGATCAGGTCTTCGTCGCAGCTCACCGGTCACCGACCGAGCACATGGCGGCACTCCGGGAGGGAGGCCCCCAGCGCCCGGCTCCGCCGCGCTTGCGATCACCGACCGAGCTTGTCGAGCACCGACGACAGTTCATCGGCGAAACCCATCTCGCGGGCAATGCGGCCCAGCTGCTCGTCGGCGTAGAGGTCGGTCTCGTCGAGGATCACGCTGAGCACAGCCTCGGGCAACCCGACATCGGACAGCAACCCGAGGTCGCCCTCTGCGAACGGCTCGGCGTCCTCCAGATCGTCCGCCTCGATGTCTGCGTCCAGGTTGTCCAGCACTTCTTCGGCGATGTCGTAGTCCAGCGCAGCGGTGGCGTCCGACAGCAGCAGGCGCGTTCCGGACGGCGCCGGGCCGCACGATCACGAAAAAGTCGTCATCGACATCCAGGAGGCCGAAAACTGCTCCGGCGCTGCGCAACTCGCGCAATTCAGTTTCGGCCGCCGACAAACTGACCAAAACCTTCGGCCCCATCGGGGAGCAACGCCATTTGCCGTCTTCGCGCACGACAGCCACACCGAATCCGTCCGGAATATCGGCCTGCGCAGACGCCCGCTGTGCTCCCATGGGCGCCTACGCTAGTCGCGCGGAAGCCGGTTGACCAGCAAATGGGTGCCGCGTCCAGTGCCGTAGCACGGTGGTATTTCGCCCGGATATGCCAACCTTGGTGGGTGGCCGATCCTCTTTCGAAGACACCGGTGTGCGTGCTGGGCCTGGGACTGATCGGCGGCTCGCTCCTGCGTGCCGCCAGCGAAGCGGGTCGCGAAGCCTTCGGTTACAACCGCTCGGTCGAAGGAGCCCAGGCCGCCCGCTTCGACGGCTTCGACGCCACGACCGATCTGAACGCGGTGCTCAACCGGGCCGCCGACGTCGGCGCGCTGATCGTGCTGGCCGTGCCGATGCCGGCCTTGCCGATCCTGCTTGGCCACATCAGCCAGTCGGCACCGGACTGCGCGCTCACCGACGTCACCAGCGTCAAGGGCGCCGTGCTTGACGCTGTCACCGCCGCGGGCCTGCAGGCGCACTTCGTCGGCGGACATCCGATGACGGGCACCGCGCACTCCGGCTGGGAGGCCGGGCATGCCCGCCTGTTCGTCGGCGCCCCGTGGGTGATCAGCGTGGACGACCATGTGGACCCGGCGGCGTGGTCGACGGTGCTGCAGTTGGCGCTGGACTGCGGCTCGGTGGTGGTGCCGGCCAGATCCGACGAACACGATGCCGCCGCGGCGGCCATTTCCCATCTGCCGCACCTGCTCGCCGAGGCCTTGGCGGTCACCGCCGCGGAGGTACCGCTGGCGTTCGCACTGGCGGCGGGGTCGTTCCGGGACGGCACCCGAGTCGCCGGCACCGCGCCGGATCTGGTGCGGGCCATGTGCGAAGCGAATGCAGCTCAGCTGCTGTCGCGGATGGACCGAGCCATTGAATTGCTCAGCGTGGCTCGAAAGTCGCTGGCGGACAACGATTCGGTGGCTTGGCTGGTCGAAAGCGGGCATGCCGCGCGCGCGAGCTACGACAGCTTCTCCCGGCCGGAGATCGTCGGTGTGTTCGTCGGCGCCGAGAATTGGCGGGCCGAGCTGGCGGCCGCCGGGCGGGCCGGCGGGGTGATCAGATCCGCTCTGCCAAGCCTGGGTAGTCCACGATGAACCCGTCGGCGTCGACGGTCAACGTCGTGTCTGACACCGGCGAGTGCACCTTCATTCCGTCGCCCATGCTGCTGTAGCTGACCGCCGCCGAGGCCACGGTCATCGCCGGCAGCGTCACGTACACCGTGGGCACCGTGATCGACTCCGCGTGCTCGTAGAGTCCGACCCGGCGGATCGGCAGCGTGTTGAAGAACGGGCTGTACACCACGTCGACGTCCAGTGCGCCCTCGTACGCCGCTCGCGAGTCGCCCTGGTGGTCGGTGACCAGCCACATGTTCTCGTCATCGCGGGCGACGACGAGTTGGCGTTCCCGCTCAGCCAGCGTGACGGTCATGCCGAGTCGTTTGGTCGCGCCGGTTTCATCGGTCAGCAGGTCGTAGTAGGCGGCGAAGGCCGGATTGGTGTCAGTCGCGGCGGCCACGATGCGGCCGTTGGCTTTGATTCGCTTGCCGGACAACTGGACCCGCACCGACTCCATCCGTCTGGCATCCTGTGATCGCCAGGTCAGCATCGTTGACCACGCGCTGCTTGTCGGTTCGGAAGGCGGGTGGCTCACGCGTCCACGTTAGGCGACGGCTGCCCGGATATCGACGTCTGGTGGTGTGGCCTTCGGCGCAGTCGCCCGCTACCGGGCACCGACGCCCACACCGCGGCGGCGAGCGCGCCGTCCAGGATCAGCGCCAGGGCAGCGACCATCAGCGCACCGACCAGCGCGATGTGAAACTGGCGCACCTTGATGCCGTCGATCAGATATCGGCCGAGCCCGCCGAGGCTGGCGTACGCCGCGACGGTGGCGGTGGCGACGACTTGCAGCGTCGCGGTCCGCAACCCACCCAGGATCAGCGGCAGCGCGTTGGGCACCTCGACCCGCCAGAGCACCCGCAACTCGCTCATGCCCATCGCGCGGGCGGCGTCGACCACCGTGCGGTCCACCGCCGACACCCCGGCGTAGGTTCCGGCCAGCAGCGGCGGAATCCCGAGCAGCATCAGCGCGATGATCGGTGGGATCAAGCCCAGCCCCCACAGCAGCACGGCCAGCAGCAGCACGCCGAGCGTCGGCAATGCGCGCAACGCGTTCACCAGGCTGACCACCACCAGGATGCCGCGCCGGGTATGCCCGACGGCCAACCCGATCGGAATCGCCACCAGCGCCGAAACCGCCACCGCGGCCGCGGTGTATTCCAGATGCTCCAGCGTCCGGGCGGCCAGGCCGACCGGACCGAACCAGTTGTCGGCGGTGAACAGGTAGGACAGTGCCTGATCGAGGAAGTTCATCGCGAGCCACCCACCACCGGCGCCGTCAGCAGCCGTCGGCCGGGCCGCGACACCCGTTCCCAGGGTGTGGCGAGCCGGCCGGCCAGCGTCAGCGCGACGTCGATCACGACGGCCAGCGCGAAGATGGCGATGATCCCGGCCACGATCTGGTCGCTCTTGTTGGCCTGATACCCCTCGGTGAACCAGGTGCCCAGGCCGCCGATGCCGATCACCGCGCCCACCGAGACCATCGAGATGTTGGTGACGACGACCACTCGCAAGCCCGCTACCAGTACCGGAATAGACAGCGGCAGTTCGACTTTGAGTAACCGGGTGATCGGGCGGTAGCCGACCGCGCTGGCCGCGTCGCGCACCTGCGCCGGAACCGCATCGAGCGCCTCGAACACCGCCCGCACCAGCAGCGCCGAGGTGTAAAGGGTCAGCGCGACAATGACATTGGCTTCATCGAGGATTCGGGTCGGAATGATCAGTGGCAGCACGACGAACAGCGCCAGCGACGGGATGGTGAACACGACGCTGGCGGCCACCGTGGTCAGCCGTCGCAGCACCCGATGCCGCCGCGCCAGCACACCCCAGGGCAGCGCGAGCAGCAGACCCGCCAGTACCGGAATCAGCGACAGCCGGACATGGATCACGGTGAGCGCCCAGGCCGCGGGAAGGTGATTGAGCAGATAGTGCACGTCTAGTTCCGCCGCTGACTATCCAAGGCGGCCAACACGTCACCGGCGCGCACTCCACCGGCGACCTTGCCCGCATCGTCGACGGCCACGCCCATCGCCGCCGGCGACGACAACGCGGCGTCCAGTGCCTGGCTCAGGTTGGCGCCGGGCCGAAACACCGCGCCCACCGACGTCACGCTGTCGCGCAGCGACGCACCGCCGCGATGCTTACGCACGCCGTCGGCGTCGATCCAGCCCAACGGCGCGCCGTCGGGTTTGACCACCAGCGCCCAGCCGTCGCGCAGCTGCTCATCGCCGACGGCAGCCGCGTCGGTGATGGTGGGCATGTGGTGGATCGGCAGGTTTGTCGCGGCGAGGAACTGCAGCCAGCGGTAGCCACGCCCGGCGCCGATCATCCTGGCCACGAAGTCATTGGCCGGACGCGACAGCAACCGGGCCGGCTCGTCGTACTGCTGCAAGACACCGCCCCGGCCGAACACCGCGACGCGATCGGCGAGCCGAATCGCCTCGTCGATGTCATGCGTGACGAACACGATGGTCTTGTGCAATTCGGCTTGCAGGCGCAGGATTTCGCGCTGCAGCTCATGACGCACGATCGGGTCGACGGCTGAAAACGGCTCATCCATCAACAGAATCGGCGGATCCGCCGCCAACGCCCGTGCCACGCCGACGCGCTGCTGTTCGCCGCCGGAAAGCTGCGCCGGATAGCGCTCGGCCAGCTTGGCGTCCAGACCCACCCGCTCCAGCACGGCGTAGGCGGCCTTGCGGGCCGCGCGACGCGACTGGCCCTTGAGCACCGGAACGGTCGCGACGTTGTCGATCACCCGCTGATGCGGCATCAGACCCGCGCCCTGGATCACGTAGCCGATACCGAGGCGCAGCCGCACCGGATCGACGTCGGCGATGTCGGCGCCGTCGACCACGACGGTCCCGGACGACGGCTCGGCCATCCGGTTGATCATCCGCATTGACGTGGTCTTGCCGCAGCCGGAGGGCCCGACGAACACCGTCAATGTCCCCGGGGGCACTACCAGGTTCAGCCGGTCGATGGCGATGGTGCCGTCATCGTAGACCTTGTGGACGTCATGGAACCTGATCACGGTTCAGCTTTCGATCGGGTGGTCGAAGTTGTTGGCGTGCAACCATTTGCGGGCCGCCTGGTCTGGATCGACGCCGGCGTTGCCGGACACCGACGCGTTGAGGTTGGCCATTTCGCGGCTGGTCAGCTTGGCCGACACGGCGTCCAGCACCTTGGTGAGCCGGTCTGACTTCTTCTGCGAATTCACCAGGGGGGCAATGTTTCCGGCCATGAAATTGTGCTGTGGATCGTCAAGAACGACAAGGTCCCCCCGCAGGATTGCGGGCGAGGTGCTGAAGATGTTGGCCGCGTTGACCTTCCCCTCCGTCAAGGTGCGAACGGTGACGGCACCACCGTCGTCGCTGATCGCAATGAAGTTGCCGGGCGCGATGTCCAGGCCGTATCGCTCCCGCAGTCCTTTCAGTCCCGATGGCCGGGTTTGAAAGTCCGAGGGCCCGGCGAACTTCACCCCGGACGAATGCGGGGCGAGGTCGGCGATCGTCTTGAGGTTCCACTTGGCGGCGGTGCTGGTGGTGACCGTGACGGTGTCGGTGTCACACGCCGGCGACGGCGCCAGGATCGACAGGTCCGGCGGCAGCCGCTTGCTCAGCTCACGCTCGACGTCGTCCAGTACCGTCGCCGTGGTATCCGGCTGCAAGTACAGCAGCAGGTTGCCCACGTACTCGGGGACCAGATCGATCGAATGATCTTTCAGCGCAGGGATATACGTCTCCCGGCTACCGATGCCCATCTGACGGCCGACGCTGAAACCGTTGGCTTGCAATGTTTGTGCATAGATCTCGGCGACGATGTTGGATTCCGGGAAACCCGGCCGACCCCACCACGATCGAGTTCGGCCCGCTCGAAGCGCCGCCGAGCGGATTTGCGCTGCCACACGCCGTCGCGGCAAGGCACACCGTCGTCAGCCACACCACGACACGGTGCCACCGCTGTCGCAGCATGCTCATATCAACCGACACTAGCGTTGAACGCCTTTCGCGGTGGTTCGGTTCACTTCGGGCCGCAAAAGGGTAAAGATGACACCATGAGCAGCGATCCGTCGGTCTCCCCCGATCAGCCGCCGGTGACACCCACGCCGGACACCAGCCGGGTGCCGCCGCCCAAATCCGCGGTGACGTTCACCCGTACGGCCGGCCTGTGGTCGTTCTTGGCGGTCGGCTTCCTGATCTTGACCGTGCTGCTGATCTTCATCACGCAGAACACGACTTCAGGGGATTTCGCCTTTCTCGGCTGGCACTGGAGCCTGCCACTGGGGGTGGCGATTCTGCTGGCGGCGGTAAGCGGCGGCCTGATCACCTTTCTCGCCGGTACCGCGCGGATCTACCAGTTGCGGCGCGCCGCGAAGAAGAACCTCGCCGCCGGCCGCCAGTAGCGGCCGGAGAAATCAGCCCCTGCGCAGTTCGCTGAGCCCGGTTGCGATCAGCGGCGCGACCGTTTCCCCCACCCGGTCAGATGCATCGACACCGTCGGCGCCACCGGACATCCGTCTGCGGAAGTCGATGCCGGCGGCGATGATGGCCAGCTTGAAGTAGGCCAGCCCCATGTAGAAGTTCCAGTGCGCCAACGGCGTTCCGGAGACCTCCGAATAGCGGTGCGCGAGTTCGTCGGCGACCGGCAACTGCGGTGAGGTCCATGCGGCCTGGGCGTTGATGATCAGGTCGAGCGACGGATCGCGGTAGACGCACATCAGCGCCGCGTCGCTGAGCGGATCGCCCAGCGTGGACAGCTCCCAGTCGACGACGGCTCGGACCTGCGAGGGGTCCTCAGTGTCGAGGATGGTGTTGTCGATCCGGTAGTCGCCGTGCACGATCGACGTCCGGCTCTGGTGCGGGACCGCGTCCTGCAGCGCCGCACGCAACCGCGCGACGTCGGCCTCGCGGTCGTCGTCGGGCAGACGGACGTGTTCCCACTGCGAACCCCAGCGCCGGACCTGGCGCTCCAGATATCCGCTCGGTTTGCCGAAGTCGGCCAGCCCGACCGCGGCCGGGTCGACGGCATGCAGATTTGCCAGCACCGTGACCAGAGCGTCGACGCAGGCGTCGATCACATGCTGGTCGCCCATGGCCTCGAGCTCGGCCCGGCTACGAACCACCTGTCCCGCAACGTATTCGACCATCTGGAACGGCGCGCCGAGCACCGAGTCGTCGTTGCACAACGTGACTGCGCGGGCCACCGGAACGTCGGTGTCGGCCAGCCCGGCGACCACGGTGTACTCCCGCGCCATGTCGTGCGCCGACGGGGTCAACCCATGCAGCGGCGGGCGGCGCAGCACCCATTTCGACGAGTCGTCGGCGACCAGAAAGGTCAGGTTGGAACGGCCTCCGGAGATCAGCTGTGCCGTCAACTCCCCGTCGCGGGCCACGCCGACCGACCGCAGGTGCTTGTCCAGCGCGCCGAGGTCGAGACCGTCAACAGTCACGGTTCTGTTTACCACCGCCGATTCCGCGGCAGCAGATCCCATACGTGCTCGGTGCCGTTGACCGCCACCACGCTGGCCTGACCGGACCGCGAGAACAGCAGCCGGGTCACCGAGACGTAGTCGATCGGAAACGACAAGATCCGCCTGGTCCCCAGAATCTCGTGCAACACCACGTTGATCACCCCGCCATGGCTGAACACCGCGACGGTGTCTTCGTGCGCGGTGCTCCCGGCCACGTCGTCGACGGCAGCCTGCACCCTGGCCCGAAACGCGTCCTCGTCCACCCCGCTCGGCAGGTGCCCGTTGGCCATCCGCGCCCATTCCTGCGGGTTCTCCGCACGGATCTGCTCGATGGGGATGTAAACCGGCAAGTCGCGGTCGTATTCGGCGAAGCGCTCGTCGATCTCGATGTCCAGCCCACGCAACCCGGCGACCGGTTCCGCGGTGTGGACCGCGCGGCGCTGCGGGCTGCTGATCACCCGGGTGATCGGAAACCTGGCCAGCGCTTCTGGCAGGCGCTCGACCTGCGCCCGTCCCTCGTCGGAGAGGTCTGGGTCCGCGCGCTCCTGGCTTGCCGGCCCGGGCTCGCTGCGCAGCGGCAACGCATGCCGGATCAGAAGCAACTGCATCCGGACAGCCTTTCACGCGACCGAAATCGCCACGTGCCGGTCCGCACCCGCCGACGATGGAGAATGCTATTCTCTCTACAGAGATTGGGGTGTGCAGATGCTGGACGCAGAGGTACTCGGACGCTGGCTGGACAAAAACGGCGCTCCTGGCGACGGTGAGAAGCCGCGACTCGAGCAGTTGTCCGGCGGCTCGCAGAACACGCTGTACCTGATCCAACGCGGCGGTGAGCGCATGGTGCTCCGCATGCCCGGCGACCGCGCCGACGCCGGCCGGATCGAGGGGTTGCTCCGCGAGATCCAACTGGTCCGCGCGTTGCGCGGCACCGACGTCCCGCATGCCGAGTTGATCGCGGCCGACGCCGGCGATCTGCTCGGCAAGCCGTTCTACGTGATGCAGGCGATCGACGGCTGGAGCCCGATGGACGGCGGCTGGGAGGCGCCGTTCGACAGCGACCTGAGCGCGCGCCGCGGCTTGGCGTTCGAGCTCGTCGAGGGCGCGGCCAAGCTGGGTCGCGTCGACTGGCGGGCCCAAGGCCTGGACGGCTTCGGGCGCCCGGACGGATTCCACGAGCGGCAGGTCGATCGCTGGATGGCGTTCCTCGACAGCTACAAGGTGCGCGACCTACCCGGCCTCGAGGAGGCCGCGGATTGGCTGACGCGCAACCGGCCCGCGCACTACACGCCGGGCATCATGCACGGCGACTACCAGTTCGCCAACGTCATGTTCGCGCACGGCGGCCCGGCCCGGCTGGCGGCGATCGTGGACTGGGAGATGACGACCGTCGGCGACCCACTGCTGGACCTGGCCTGGTGCCTGCTGGGCTACGACGGCGAAAACCCCAAGGAGGACGGGTTCTATCTCGACATGTCGGGGATGCCGACCCGCAGCGAATTGCTCGATCGCTACGAGAGGGTCAGTGGGCTGGGATGCGAGAACATCGACTACTACCTGGTACTGGCCAACTGGAAGCTCGGCATCGTGCTGGAAAAGACCTACGCTGCTGGAGTGCGCAGCGGCAAGGTCGACCCGAAGATCCAGGACGCGTTCGGGGCGATGGTCCCGCAACTGATCGGTACCGCGGCCAAGATGGCCCGCTCTCTGCCAGGGACGAAGCCGCTCAGATGAGCTATGCGGCAACGCTTTTCGATCTCACCGGCCAGACCGTACTGATCACCGGCGGCAGCCGCGGGCTGGGTCGGGAGATGGCGTTCGGTGTCGCGCGCTGCGGCGCCGACGTGGTGATCGCCAGCCGCAAGATGGAGAACTGCGTCGACGTCGCCGAACAGATCCACAACGAGACCGGCCGCACGGCGATGCCATACCAGGTGCACGTCGGTCGCTGGGATCAACTCGACGGGCTCGTCGACGCCGTCTACGAGCGATTCGGCAAAGTCGACACGCTGATCAACAACGCCGGCATGTCACCGGTCTACGACAAGCTGACCGACGTCACCGAGAAACTGTTCGACGCCGTGGTCAATCTGAACCTCAAGGGCCCGTTCCGGCTGTCGGCGTTGGTCGGCGAGCGCATGGTGGCGGCCGGTCGCGGATCGATCATCAACGTCAGCACCGCGGGATCGCTGCGCCCGGCGCCGGACATCATCCCGTACGCGTCGTCGAAGGCGGGGCTCAACGCGATGACCGAGGGCTTCGCGCGGGCGCTCGGGCCCAAGGTCCGGGTCAACACGCTGATGGCCGGGCCGTTCCTCACCGACGTGAGCAAGTCGTGGAACCTCGAGCAGGCGGCGCACAATCCGTTCGGCAACCTGTCGCTGCAGCGGGCCGGCGATCCGGCCGAAATAGTCGGTGGCGCACTATTTTTGGCATCGGACGCATCCAGCTTCACCACCGGCTCGATCCTGCGTGCCGACGGCGGGATCCCCTGACCTCTCAGAACCAAGGCGATCGCAAGCGCGGCGCAGCCGGGCGCAGCGGGTCGCCGCAAACTCACCAAGGAGCATCGACATGGCGTGGGACTTTTCTACCGAGCCGGAGTTCGCGAAAAAGCTCGACTGGATCCGCGAGTTCGTCCGCGAAGAGGTCGAGCCGTTGGAGGTGCTGTTCCCGGGTTGCGAGTTCCTGCCGCTGAACGACGAGCGGCGCGCGATCGTCGACCCACTCAAACAGCAGGTCCGCGACCAAGGTCTGTGGGCGCCGCACCTCGGCCCGGAACTCGGCGGCCAGGGTTTCGGCGCGGTCAAGCTCACGCTGATCAACGAGATCCTGGGCCGCAGCCCGTGGGCGCCGATCGTGTTCGGAACCCAGGCGCCCGACACCGGCAACGCCGAGATCATCGCGCGCTTCGGCACCGCCGAGCAGAAGGACCGCTATCTGTCCGGCCTGCTGTCCGGCGAGATCTTCTCCTGCTTTTCGATGACCGAGCCGCAGGGCGGTGCCGATCCGCGCGTGTTCACCACCCGAGCGGTCCGCGATGGCGGGGACTGGGTGATCACCGGGCGAAAGTACTTCTCCAGCAACGCATCCGTCGCCTCCTTCTTCATCGTGGTGGCGATCACCAATCCTGACGTGGCGGTGCATCACGGCGCGTCGACGTTCTTGATCCCGGCGGATACCCCCGGCCTGAAGGTCGAGGCCAATCACCATCTGGTCGGCGCCGACCCGCACGAGCCGGGGCATTCGCTGGTCCACTACGACGATGTGCGGGTGCCATCGACCGCGTTGCTGGGCGAGCCCGGCCAGGGCTTTGCGATTCTGCAGACCCGACTGGCCGGCGGCCGGCTGCACCACGCGATGCGCTCGATCGGAATGGCCCAGCGGACCGTCGAGATGATGGCGCGGCGCGCGAAAAGCCGCTTCACGCAGGGCACTTTGCTGGCTGACAAGCAGTTGGTGCAGGAGTTCGTCGCCGACTCCTATACCGAGCTGACCCCGTTTCGGCTGACCGTGCTGCACGCCGCCTGGCTGATCGACAGCGGGGACGAGCACGGTGCCCGCGCCGAGATCGCGGCGTGCAAGATCTTGGCGTCGCAGGTGCTCAAATCGATTGCATTGCGGGCGATCCAGGTGCACGGCGCGCTCGGCTTGACCGATCAGCTGCCGCTGGTCAACGTGCTGCTGGGCGGCATCGCACTGGGCCTGGCCGATGGGCCGACCGAGGCGCACAAGGTCAACCTGGCCCGGATGCTGCTCAAGAACGTCGAGGCCGAGAGTGCGGAGTGGCCCAGCGAGATGCTCGATGTCCGCCGCGAGGCGGTCCGCGCCAAATACGGTGACGCCCTTGCCTAATAGCCGGCCGCCCAGTGGCCGCCCAGTAGCCCTGCGGCCAGTAGCCGGGTCGCCGCGGCCGTCGAGCGTGCGCTCGACGAACGTCAGCGCGAAGCCACCGAGGAGGTCGAGCGCATCCTTGCCGCCGCCGTTCGGGTGATGGAACGGGTGGCGCCGGAACCGCCGCGGGTCAGCGACATCGTCGCCGAGGCCGGCTCGTCGAACAAGGCGTTCTACCGCTACTTCGCCGGCAAAGACGATGTCATCCTCGCCGTGATGGAGCGCGGCGTCGCGATCGTCGTCTCGTACCTCCAGCACCAGATGGCCAAGGAGCGCACGCCGGCCGGTCAGGTGCGGCGTTGGATCGAGGGCGCCCTCGCGCAGGTCGCCGACCCGCACCTGATCAGCATGAGTCGTGCTGCTGCCGGCCAGGTTTCGGCCTCCACCGACTGGCGGGCCGCCGACGACGCGATCATGCGGCCGATGCGTGATCTGCTGGTCGAGCCGATTGCGGCGTTGGGCGGCAATGACGTTCAGCGCGATACCGATGCCGTCTTCCACTGCACGGTGTCGGCGATGCGGCGCTACCTGGATTCTGGGCAGCGGCCCAGCCCGGCCGACGTCGACCATGTGGTGCGGTTCTGTCTGCGCGGACTGGGGGTCAGCTGATGCGTGCCGTGCTCTGCCGGGCCTACGGCCCGCCCGAAGACCTGGTCGTCGACGAGGTCGCCGATCTGGTGCCCGGCCCCGGCCAGCTGGTGGTCGGGGTGCACGCGGCGGCGGTCAACTTCCCCGACGTGCTGCTGATCGCCGGCAAGTACCAGGTCAAGATTCCGCCCCCGTTCACCCCGGGCAGCGAGCTGGCCGGCGAGGTGATCGCGGTCGGCGAGGGCGTGTCTTTTCCTCTGGGTCAACGGGTTTCGGCTACGGCGTTCGTCGGCGCGTTCGCCGAGCAGGCGCTGCTGCCCGCGGAGGCGGTGACCGCGATACCGGAGGGGGCCGACTACGCGTCGGCCGCGGCGTTCGGTGTCACCTACCGGACCGCCTACCACGCATTGCGTTCGATCGTCGACGTGCGGCCCGGCGATTGGGTCGTGGTGCTCGGTGCCGCCGGGGGCGTGGGTCTGGCCGCGGTGGACCTCGCAGTCGCCATGAAGGCGCGGGTGCTGGCCGCGGCGTCGAGCCCGGAGAAGCTCGAGCTGTGCCGACAGCGCGGCGCCGAGGCAACGATCGATTATGACCGCGAAGACCTGAAGACCCGCATCCGCGAGCTCACCGGCGACAGCGCCCGCGCAGTGCTCGACCCGGTCGGCGGAGGCTACGCGGAGCAGGCGCTGCGGGCCCTGGCGCGCGGCGGGACCTTCGTCACGCTGGGCTACGCCGCGGGCGCGATCCCGTCCATCCCGCTGAACCTGGTCCTGCTCAAGGGAATCACCGTCTGCGGCATGGAGATTCGCACGTTCATGACTGACCGGCCAGAGGACTCCGCGCGCGACATGCGGGAGTTGACAGAGTTGTTCGCCACCGGCGTCGTCCGGCCCTATATCGGCGCACGGTTTCCGCTGGCCGACACCGCATCGGCGCTGCGGCTTGTCGCCGATCGCAAGGCGATCGGCAAGGTGGTCATCGACGTCAGGGCGTGACGATGTTGAACGACGGGTCGGGCCGGTCGAGCACACCCAGAAGCTGCTGCAGGGCCGCCTGGTCGCCGGAGACCTCGAAACCCGGTGAGCTGAAATCCCCCATGCCCAGCATCAGCAGACGAAAAGCGTTGTCCAGCTTGAGGGTGGCTGCCGCTGTCGCCGGATCGGCGGGTACCCGACGATGGACCAGCACACCGTTACGCAGTGCAAGTCGGTAGTTCGCATCGCGATCGGCCAGCCCGACGTCGATGACGATTTCCAGGTCCCATGCCCGTGGCCCATTGATACTGATGGCCAGGCCGTCGAAGATCTGCTCCGGCGTCAGCGCGGCTAACAGCGTCGGCGAGTTGGCCTGGGTCGCGGTACCGAAGTTCCCGTCGCGCAACTCGGTCGCACCGGAGAGAAAGAAGTTGCGCCACGTCGCATTCTCCGCCCCGTACGCCAACCGTTCGAAGGTGGCCGCAAGCAGGGCGCGGGCACCGGGATGCGTCTCGTCGGCGAAGACTGCGTGATCGAGTAATGTTGCGGCCCAGCGTAAATCGCCCGAATCGAACGCGTGCTGGGCAAGTTCGACCACCCGGTCGATGCCGCCGATCGCCTCGACGTACCGGCCGGCCAGCGCTTCCGGCGGATGCGGCCACAGCCGGGCCGGGTTGCCGTCGAACCAGCCCATGTAGCGCTGGTAGATCGCTTTCACGTTGTGACTGACCGACCCGTAGTACCCGTGGGTGTGCCAGGCCCGTTCCAGCGCCGGTGGCATCTGCATCGCCTCGGCGATCTCGGCCCCGGTGTGGCCCTGGTTGAGCAGCCGCAAGGTCTGGTCGTGCAGATAGGCGTACAGATCTCGTTGCAGCGAAAGGAATTCGACGACCCGCTCACGGCCCCAGGTCGGCCAGTGGTGCGAGGCGAACACCACATCGGTCCGGTCGGCGAACGTGTCGATCGCCTCGGTCAAATACCCCGACCAGGCGTGCGGATCGCGGACCAGCGCGCCGCGCAGTGTCAGCAAGTTGTGCAGGTTGTGGGTGGCGTTCTCGGCCATGCACAACGCGCGGAATTGCGGGAAGTAGAAATGCATTTCCGCCGGCGCCTCGGTGCCCGGCGCCATCTGGAACTCGATCTGGACCCCGTCGATGGTGTGGGTTTCGCCGGTGCTGGCCACGTCGACCGTCGGAACAATCAGGGCCACCTCGCCCTGCGACGGCACCTGGCCCAGACCGCAGCCGACATGCCCGTGCGGGCCGCGCGCCAGCAGCGTGCCGTACATGTAGCTGGCGCGGCGCGTCATCGCGGGGCCGGCATAGACGTTCTCCTGCACGACGTGCTGGGTGAACCCCTCGGGCGCCAGCACCGCGACCTTGCCGGCGTCCACGTCGGCCTGCGAGGTCACGCCCAGCACGCCGCCGAAATGATCGACGTGGCTATGGGTGTAGATCACCGCGACGACCGGCCGCTCGCCCCGATGGGTGCGGTACAGCTGCAGGGCGGCCGCAGCCACCTCGGTAGACACCAGCGGGTCGATGACGATCAGACCGGTGTCGCCCTCCACGAAGGTGATGTTGGACAGATCGAGGCCGCGGACCTGGTAGATGCCCGGCACCACTTCGTAGAGGCCTTGTTTGGCGGTCAGCTGGCACTGACGCCACAGGCTCGGATGCACCGATGGCGGCGCATCGCCGGCGAGGAACGCATAGGCGTCGTTGTCCCACACCACCCGTCCGTCGGCGGCCTTGACGACGCACGGCGTCAACGCGGCGATGAATCCGCGGTCGGCGTCGGCGAAATCGGCGGTGTCGTCGAGCGGCAGCGAGTCCACCAGCTCATCCTGTCAGCCACCCTCGCCCCGGACTGGCCAATCGAGAAGCCGGTTGGCAAATACCGGGTTAAGCCGCCAAATGGCCTCTCAACAGGCACCTCGAATTTCCCCAAAGTGGTATCCGCGATTTCAGCAAAGCTGCATACTGCCGAAACGGCACGTCATCGTCGACGTGCCGCCACAACAACAAAGGAGTTCCGGGTGAAGCGTTCATTAACGGTCGCTGCAGCAGCGACGGCGATCGTCGTAGTGGGCCTGTCTGGCTGTTCGAGTGACAAGAAGTCGAGCAGCGGATCCAACAGCTCGTCGAACTCGAGCAGCGGCGCGGCCGCCTCGAGCGGCTCGTCGACAACGAAGGTGACCATCGACGGCAAAGACCAGAGCGTGCAGGGCACGGTCGCCTGCACCACGGCCGCCGGCAACGTCAACATCGCCATCGGTGGATCCTCTACCGGCATTGGCGTCGTGCTGACTGATGCCTCCCCGCCGTCGGTGAAGTCGGTCGGTCTGGGCAACGTCAACGGTGTGACGCTCGGCTACACACCCGGCACCGGCCAGGGCAACGCCACCGCCACCAAGGACGGCAGCAAGTACAAGGTCAGCGGCACCGCGACCGGCGTGGACATGGCCAACCCGATGCAACCCGTGAACAAGCCCTTCGAAATCGATGTGACCTGCCCCTAGGGCTCATCGGACGGATCAGCCGATACGACAGTGATGGCCCGGCGTCGCTGTCGTACGGCAGGTTCGTCAGCGCAGTTGGGCAGGTTCCTCGTCGGGTAGGAGCCCGACGAGCCGCTTAGAGTCGTTCCATAGCGCCAACGCGCGCTGCTCGTCGTAGGAAGCGGTCGAGGACGGGGTGCGTGAGAGCTTTCCCTCCCGGGCTTGGAAGTACCCCCCGGACCCCGTGGCGTACTGCTTGTTGACGGCGATGTCGGCCAGCGCGGCACCGGAAAACGCGGCTGTCGAGGTCGTGACACCGACGCGCTTAGACGTCCACCTCATCAGCGAGCTCTTCGCCAGCCATTGCACCGGCTTCGGCATGTCGCGCAAGAAACCTGTCTCGGGAACCGAGCCCGGGTCGTAGGCGATCGATGCGATCGAGCTGCCGGCACGATCGAGTCGGCGCGCGAGCTCGTAGGCGTACATCACGGTACAGAGTTTTGACGTCGAGTAGCGCTTGCCCGCCGACAACGGCTTCGCCCCGTTCTTTCCATCGTTGGCCAGCGTGGCGGCGTTCGGCTCGACGACGGCGCCGACCATCTTGCCGTCCATCGTGTCGGGGTCGTGCGTGCCGCTCGCGGTGAACACGACGCGACCATCGGCCGCCACCATCGGAAGGAGCAGTTCGACGAGCAGGAAGTGGCCCAGACAGTTCGTTGCGAACGTTAGCTCGTAGCCCTCCGGGCTGTATTTCTCCGGCCCGTCGAACCGGCCACCTGCGTTGCACAGCACCGCCTGCAGCGGTTGCATCGCACCGCGCTCGATCATCGAACCGCAGGTGGCGGCCGCGGTGCGCACCGAGGCGAGGGACGAGATGTCCAGCTCGACCGTCGCCACATCGATATCGCGCACCGCCCGCAGTTCTTCGGCAACCGCGTGCATCCTTGCCGGGCTGCGACCGGCGAGGACGAGATTGACTCCCCGCGCGGCAAGCTCTCTGCAGCATTCGAGTCCGATACCGGAATGCCCGCCAGTGATGAAAACCGTTGTCACACTTCCTCCTTGATGAGAAATCCGTCCGCCGGCTCGGGCCGGTCCCGCGCGTGCTTGTCGGCTCGCTCCTGACACGACGATGACCCGGCGGCGAGATTCCATCCAGAGACCCCGGAGACTAGGAGCGGTAGTACCAGGACAGCGGGCGCCCGGCCGGGGAGACTGGACGCATGGACCGCGCCGAACTCGCCCACGTCCTGAGGGCCGCACGGGCGCGCATCGCGCCTCAAGAGGTGGGCCTTCCGGCGGGTCCCAGGAGGCGGGTCGTCGGCCTGCGTCGTGAGGAGGTCGCACACCTGGCCGGGCTGAGTGTGGACTACGTCGTCCGGCTCGAACAGGGCCGCGGACCACGACCGTCGATTCAAGTGCTCACCGCACTGACCCGGGCGCTGCGTCTGGACCGTGACGGACGCGATCAGGTCTTCCGGCTGGCCGGCAGCGCGCCGCCGGCCGACGGGCGGGTCGAGATGTCGGTCCGGCCCAGCGTGTTACGGCTGCTGCAACGCATGACTGACCTGCCCGCGCTGGTGCTATCGGCCAAAGGCGATGTGCTGGTGCAAAACCCGATGGCCCGCGCGCTCATCGGCGACCTCACCAGCTGGCCCCGAGACCAATGCAACCTGTTCTGGCAGCGGTTCCTCGGCAACGGCGAAACCCGCGTTTCACTCAGCCCGGAGGAAAGCGAGCCCGCCGAGCAGCACGTAGTCGGATCGCTGCGCACCGCGCTCTCGCGCTATCCCGACGACCCCGATCTGCGAAAGCTGATCGACGAGCTGATAGCGGGCAGCCCGCGGTTCGAAAGCATGTGGCGCGCAGGGAGTCTCACGACGACGCCGCGATCGACGCACAAGACGATCAACCATCCCGACTTCGGAGTTCTGGTCTTGGACTGCGACACCCTGCTGCTGCCCGACACCGACCAATCGATGATCGTCTACTCCGCCGCAGCGGGCACCCGTGAAGCCTCAGCGCTGGACATGATGCGCGTCACCGGCATCGAACGAATGACCGTGCGCTGACCTCAGCCCTGTCACCAGTCTCTGCCGTCACGTCTCGACGGATAGCGGCAATCGCACCGTGAAGTCGGTGTGGCCGGGCGTGCTCTCCAACGTGATGGTGCCGTGGTGCGCCCTGACCACTGCCGAGACGATGGCCAGCCCCAACCCGGTGCTGCCGCCTTTGCGGGATCGCGAGGTGTCGCCGCGGGCGAACCGCTCGAACACCTCCGACTGCAACTGCGCCGGAATGCCCGGGCCGTTGTCACACACGCTCAGCACGGCATGCGCGCCGTCGACGCCCAACCGGGTGGTCACCACGGTTCCCGCGCCGGTGTGGACGCGGGCGTTGGCCAGCAGGTTGGTCATCACCTGGTGCAGCCGGGCCGCATCGCCGGACACCATCACCGGCTCTGAGGGCAGGTCGAGTTCCCACTGATGGTCCGGACCGGCGACATGCGCATCGCTGACCGCATCGACGGCGACCCGCGAGAGATCCACCGGCTCGCGTTCCAATGGGCGGCCAGAATCCAGACGCGCCAGCAGCAGCAGGTCCTCGACGAGATGCGTCATCCGCTCGGTCTCGGACTGCACGCGGCTCATCGCATGCGTGACGGCCTCGGCGTCACCGGGGTATTGGCCCACCCGCTGGGCCAGCTCGGTGTAGCCGCGGATAGCGGCCAGCGGGGTGCGCAGTTCATGGCTGGCGTCGGCGACGAATTGCCGCACCCGGGTCTCACTGGCCTGCCGCGCCGACAGCGCGGCACCGACGTGATCGAGCAACTGGTTGAGCGCGGAGCCGAGTTGGCCGACCTCGGTGCGCGGGTTGGCATCTGACTCGAGCACCCGCACCGGCAAGGCCACCTCACCGCGGTCCAGCGGTAGATCGACGACCTCGCCGGCGGTTTGGGCGACGCGCCGTAGCGGGGCCAGCGCACGGCGGATGATCACGATGTTGGCGGTGGTGGCCGCCGCGACGGCGATCACGGTGACGACACCGAAGATCAGCAGGACGCGGATCATCGTCGCCTCGACGTCGGACATCGACAGGCCGGTGATGACAACGTCACCGCTGCGCCGGGCGTATGCGGCGAGCACGCGGTAACGGCCCAAGCCGTCGACGTTGATGGTCGCCGGCGGGCGATTGACCGGCAGCGCGCTTAGCTCAGCGCGGGCGGCGTCGGTCAATGCGGCGCGACCGCCGGCTGTGGTCAGGTAACCGGCCTCGGTCGCCCCGCCCTGGCTGGTGACCGCCGCGACCATGCCCACCGGCTGGCCAGGAGCGTCCAGGAACACCGGGCCCGGTCCCGGTCGCGGAAACGTCCGCTGGTGATGCCGCCACGGCGCGGTGGGAGGTTCGCCGATTATCCGCACGGACCGCTGCGAGGCATCGCGCAACTGAGTATCGAGCTGCGCGACCAGGTAGCGGTACAGCGCGAGCTCGGTCGCCGCGCCGATACCGATACAGACGACGGCCAGCACAACGACCTGACCGATCAGCAGCCGAAACCGCAGGGACCAGGCCCCACGCATGGCTAGCGGGCCGGCTTGAGGACGTAGCCGGCTCCGCGCAGCGTGTGAATCATGGGTTCGCGCCCGTTGTCGATCTTCTTGCGCAGATAGGAGATGTACAACTCGACGATGTTGGACCGGCCACCGAAGTCGTAGCTCCACACCCTGTCCAGGATTTGGGCCTTGCTCAGGACCCGCTTGGAGTTACGCATCATGAAACGAAGCAGCTCGAATTCGGTGGAGGTCAACGAGATTGGCTCCCCCGCGCGGGTCACGTCGTGGCTGTCCTCGTTGAGCACCAGATCGCCGACGACCAGTTGTGCGCCGCTGTCCTCGGTTGTCACCCCGGTGCGGCGCAGCAGTGCGCGCAGCCGCAGCACCACTTCTTCCAGGCTGAACGGTTTGGTGACGTAGTCGTCGCCGCCGGCGGTGAGGCCCGCGATGCGGTCCTCGAGGGCGTCTTTTGCCGTCAGCAGCAACACCGGCAGTTGCGGAGTTTCCTCGCGAAGTTTGCGTAAGACGTCCAGCCCGCTCATGTCGGGCAGCATCACGTCCAGAACGACGACGTCCGGGCGCTGCGAGCGGGCCGATTCCAGCGCTGACGCACCGTCGCCCGCGGTCGCGATGTTCCAGCCTTCGTAGCGCAACGCCATCGAGACCATCTCAGCCAGGACGGCTTCGTCGTCGACGACCAAGACATTGATCGGATTCCCGTCGGCGCGGCGCATGACGACCCGTTCTACGGGGGCCTGGGCGACGGGGGTTTGGGGTTGGCTCACAACTATCCAGTATGCGCAGGCGGATGAGCCGTTGCTATGGCACTCCTATGTGCCGGCTGTGAGCCAACCCTGCCCCAAGTCAGCGTCTAGTACCAGACTTTTCGGCCGGCCACCGGGCGTCCGACTGCTCCCAGAATCCATAGGATCGCACCGATGACGAGCAAAAGGATCCAGCCGATGTCTTAGCGCACAATCACTAGGACTCCCAAGAGTACAATTACCAACCACCAACAAAATAATTCCGAGCACGATCATGATGACTCCTTCTTTTCAATTGTTCAGACAGTTATTCAGTTTGGTTTTCGCGTGAACGGCGTCAGTACCAATAACGCCTGCCGCCCACCGGACGTCCAACGGAGCCGAGAATCCACAACACCGCGCCGATAACCAGCAACACGACGCCGATATCACTCAAGACGCCGACCTTGAGAACATAACCCAATATCAGCAAGATCATGCCGAGGGCGATCATGACGCCTTCACTCCGATCAGTTGGTCGATGTCCAGAGCTGGCATCGAGCTGGGTTGCGGCAAATGGCAATCAGTCACTTTCGGGTTGACCCCCGCGTAATTCAGAGGACCCGCCAGGACAGTGACAGCGATAGTGCCCAAAGTGGCACAATTTTGTTCGGTGTTTTTCAGGTAATCCCGCTGGAATGCGGCGATAACGCCGATCACCAACCAGACCACTACGATCGAACTGATCAAACCTCCACCACGCATCCTGTCCTCCATCGTTGGGGCAAAACCGCAGAGCATAGCTAAAGTACCCAGGCCGGCAAGAGTCCAAACGTTTGGACGCGATATCTGAAATACCGACGGGGGAGCTGAACAGCGCGGTACCGCACATGCAGCGGGTTTACCCAAATAAGGGCGCTAGAGGGGTACTCGGGTACCGAAAAGCGGGAACCGCGCCCGGCAGTGGCGTTGCGACGTCAGCAAATCACGGACGGCGGCCCGAGGTGAAGACGACCGGCGGCATCACGTCGTCCGCGGGCACGGGGCGCCCATGCCGGGCCAGCAGATCAGCCATGCCGATCGCCGATGCTTCCCAGCCGTGCGCGTCCAACCAGTCGACGACTTCGGTGCGCTCCTCCGGATACCAAAGTTCTTCCACGTTGGGGATCTCGGTGCCGAGCACCTGAGCAGCCGCCGCGCGCAGCCGCGTGGACTGCTCATGCTGGCGGGCCAACAGATCCGGGTTCACCGCGTTCTTCGAAGGCCCGTTGGTCGCCAGCCGGCTGCCGGGTGCGCTGAGCGAATCGATCCGCTCGAACAATAGGTCCTGCGCCTGCGCAGGCAGGTAGCGCAGCAGTCCCTCGGCCGACCACATCGTCGGCGCGGATGGGTCAAAGCCGGCTTGCTGCAAGGCCTTTGGCCAGTCCTGGCGCAGGTCCACCGCGACGCTCACCAGGTTCGCGGCCGGCTGCGCACCGTGGTTCTGCAGGGTGCTCGATTTGAACTCCAGCACCTTGGCCTGGTCCAGCTCGTACACCGTGGTCCCGTCGGGCCACGGCAACCGCCAGGAGCGCGAGTCCAAGCCGGCAGGCCAGGATCACCACCTGCCGGATACCGGAGGCGACCGCGTCGAGGAACAACTCGTCGAACCACTTGGTGCGCACGGCCATGAAGTCGACCATCACCTGCATGTGGGCGCCCAGATCCGGAACCAGGTCGGTCAGCGCGTCCGACAGCTTGGGATCCGACGTCAAGCTCCACATGCCCGGACCGGCCGCTTCCAGAAATACGCGGGCGAACGGATCCTGAATCAGCGGGTTTTCGCTGTCGGTCTCCGCGGCTCGAGCCGCGGCCACTCCGAGCGCGGTCGACCCCACGCTCTCGGTGATGTCCCAGGAATCGTTGTCGGTCCGCGGCATCGTCGCTCCTCCCGTTGGTTGCCAGCATCGGACATTACGTGGGCCGGCTGTGAGGACGCTGCGCTGAAGCGGCCCGCCCCGCAGGTAGTAGCTTCACCTTCGTGGAGGAGCTCAAAGCCCCGGACGGCCTCGCCGAGTGGATGTCTGCGCAGGGGCTGGGAGATGGCCCGCTGGAAGACGTCTGCAAGATCAGCGGCGGAACGCAGAACATCATGCTGCGCTTCACCCGCTCGGGCCGAGAGTATGTGCTGCGCCGCGGGCCGAAGCACCTGCGTCCGCGTAGCAACGTCGTGATCATGCGGGAAACCGAAGTACTGGCCGCACTGGCCGGCACCGACGTGCCGCATCCGCATCTGATCGCCAGCTGCGCCGACCCCGACGTGATCGGCGACGCGGTGTTCTATCTGATGGAGCCGATCGACGGGTTCAACGCCAGCCAGGAACTGCCGGCATTGCATGCCGGCGATCCCGCAGTGCGTTTCGCGATGGGCCTGTCGATGGCCGAATCCCTGGCCAAGCTCGGCGCGGTCGACTATGCCGCGGTCGGCTTGCGCGACTACGGCAAGCCGGACGGTTTCCTGGAACGTCAAGTGCCACGCTGGCTTTCAGAGCTGGAGTCTTACCGGGAGTTCGACAACTACCCCGGCCCGGACATCCCCGGCGTCGACGACGTCGCCGGGTGGCTCGAGCAGGGCCGGCCGTCGCAGTGGACCCCGGGCATCATGCACGGCGACTACCACGCCGCCAACGTGATGTTCTCGCGCACCGGCCCCGAGGTCGTCGCGATCGTCGACTGGGAGATGTCCACGATCGGCGACCCGCTGCTCGACCTCGGCTGGCTGCTGGCCACCTGGGGACAGTCCGCGGCACTCGGCGGCACGCTGTTCGACAAGGGCGGGCTGGCCGCCCCCGGCGATCTCGTCGAGCAGTACGCCCGCAACACCACTCGGGACCTGTCGCACATCACCTGGTACACGGTGTTGGCGTGCTTCAAGCTCGGCATCGTGCTGGAGGGCACGCATGCCCGGGCCTACGCCGGCAAGGCCCCGAAGGAAGTCGGCGACCTGCTGCATGAGGCGACCGTTCGATTGTTCGAGCAGGCCCTGACACTGATGGAGACCCGTTGATCGACTTCGACGTACCCGACATGGTCCCGACGACGGGCTGCGCGCCGAGTGTCCAAATCCTGGGCGGCATAGGCATTTCCGATGAGACGCCGGTCGGGATGCGCCCGTAGGCGCTAGTCGACCAGCGCGTCGAGCGCCTCATCGAGCGTCGGGTACAGCGCGACGACACTGTCCAGCCCGGTCAGCTGGATCGGCCTGGTGGTCGCCTGGTTGTCGGCCACCACGGCGATCCGGGTCGATTCGCCGGCTTTCTCGTTGATGGCCGCCAAGATCCTCAAACCCACCGATGCCATGAACGTCACGTTGGAAAGCTCGATCGCAAGGACGGGCGGATTGTCTTCGAGCGCTTCCGCGATCGCCTCTTCGAAAGCGGGAGCGGTGCTCAGATCGATTTCTCCGCCAACGCTCACCACCGCGGCGCCATCCCGGCGCGCGACGGATGTGGTGATCGGATCCGCAGCTGACAACGGCCATCCTTCTTCTGGGTGTTCCGTCGCGCATGGCGGACTAGGTGCCGACCCCCTCGGCCGCCGTCGCAATCTGGCAGGGATACTACTTCACCAGTCACCGCGACGAGGCTCGGTTAGTCTTGGCGCGGGACTTATACCCCTCGCGGAGAGCCTGGAGGTTCGATGTCGGATCAGTCGACAGATTTCTCGGGAACCAACGTCGTCCATCAGGCGCCGCCGACCTCGAGCGAGGGTTTGCTGCTACCGCAGCTGGTGCAGCACCTACGCCAGAACCGAACGGTCTTGCGCGAGGAATGGGCCCGCCGGATCACGGTGGCCGAACTGCTCACCGCGATGACCCCGGAGGAGCTGTTCTCCGAAGCAACCGCCGTCTACGACAACTACGTCGAGGTGCTGGAGACCGGAAGCGTCGAGGCGTTGCAGGCCTACGCGCGCGACCTTTCCGAGCGCATCATTCCGCGAGGCGTGGAAACCGACGAGGTGCTCGGCATCGTTCTGCTGCTGCGCGACGTGCTGGCCCGCTCGTTGTTCGAGAAGTACCAGGCCGACTTCGAGATGCTCAACCGGGTTCTGGATGCCTATGAGCCGGCCGCCAACCGCATCGCCAATACCGTGGGCGTCAGCTTCGTCCAGGAGCGCGAGCGCATCATCCGCCAGCAGCAGGAGGCCATCCGCGAGCTGTCCACCCCGGTGCTGCAGGTGCGCGAACAGCTCCTGATCCTGCCGATCATCGGTGTTTTGGACAGCCAGCGCGCGCGGCAGGTCACCGAGCAACTGTTGCGCGCCATTCGCGCCAACCGGGCCAAGGTCGTCGTCATCGACATCACCGGTGTGCCGACCATCGACTCCACGGTGGCCAACCACCTGGTGCAGACCGTGGACGCATCGGGCCTGATGGGTGCCAGCGTGATCATCACCGGCCTGTCCTCCGAGATCGCGCTCACCCTGGTGACGATCGGGCTTGACCTTTCCAAGATGAACGCCGTCGGCGACCTGCAGGGTGGCATCGAAGAAGCCGAACGTCTGCTGGGCTACGAGGTCACTCGCACCGGCGAGACCAGCGGCTAACTGGACTTCGTTGAGAACTGACGCGAGCCAGCCATGCCAGTACCGATTCTGAAGCAGGGCCCGATCCTCATTGCGTCGGTGCAAGCTGCGCTCACGGACTCCGACACCGAGCGACTGCGCTACGACCTGATGGAGCGGGTCAGCCGCTACCGCGCGCAGGGCATCATCGTCGACGTGACCGCGATCGACGTGATGGACTCATTCGCCGCCCGATCGCTGCGCACGATCGCGCACATGACCCGGCTCCGTGGCGCGGACACCGTGATCGTCGGCCTGCAGCCGGAGGTGGCCTTTGCGATGGTCCAACTCGGCTTGATGTTCGACGACATGTACACCGCGCTGGATCTCGAGGAGGGGCTGGCGCTGCTGAATCGCCAACTGGGGCTGGGCAAGTCGATCGGACTCGATGGTGGCGGATGACGTCGTCGTCGATGTCGCCAACCCTGACGACATTGTCGCCGCCCGTCAGGCGGGCCATCAGATGGCACACCGCCTGGGTTTCTCGCTGACCGACGTCACCATGATCGCCACGGCGATCTCGGAGGTCGCGCGCAACATCACCAGTTACGCCGGTTTCGGGGCTATTCGGGTTGCGGTGCAAGACCGGGAGGGCCGCCAAGCGCTGGTGGTGCGTGCTGAGGACGACGGCCCGGGTATCGCCAACATCGAAAGGGCCATGGAGGACGGCTATTCCACCGGCCGCGGCCTGGGACTGGGCCTGCCCGGCGCACGCCGGCTGATGGACCGCTTGATCGTGGAGTCCACGCCGGGTCATGGGACGGTTATCGAGATGTGGAAATGGATTCCGGGCGATGACTGAGCACGGTTGGCTGGGCCCGATCGAATGGGCCGGCAGGGCCCGTCCGCGGCCCGGTGAAAACGTCTGCGGCGACCGGCTTATCGCGGTCGAGGTGGACGGTACCTCCGCGCTGATCGGCGCGCTGGACGGTCTCGGCCACGGTGCGGAAGCCGCCGAGGCGGCCGGCCTGGGCGTCGACGTGCTCCGGGCGGCCCGGGCGGAGCCACTCGATGTGCTCGTGCAGCGCTGCCACGACGCCCTGTCGGGCACCAGAGGCGCAGCGATGACGTTGGTGCGCATCGATTTTCGGACCGATACTCTGAGTTGGGTCGGTGTCGGTAACGTCACCGCCCATCTCGTTGCCAAACACCCCGG
Organism: uncultured Actinomycetota bacterium; assembly: GCA_963762535.1. Taxonomy (GTDB): domain Bacteria; phylum Actinomycetota; class Actinomycetes; order Mycobacteriales; family Mycobacteriaceae; genus Mycobacterium. The sequence continues at coordinate 67,637 of CAVXKX010000007.1, read as the reverse complement.
CGGTGTCGAGGTGCGGTCTTCGGCGCGTCTTGTCGGCGGCATCGTCGGCTACCGAATACCCGAGGCCCTGACACCGCAGGAGTTCCCGATCCGCCCCGGCGACCTGCTGGTGATCGCCAGCGACGGCATCGTCGAGGATCACTTGGACGACATCGACTTCGCCGCAACAGCTTTGACGATCGCCGAGAAGATCCTGCACAACCACGCCAAGGACAGCGACGACGCGCTGGTGCTTGCGGCGCGGCACCGAGGTGTGTCGGGATGAAACCGGACAGTTTCGACGACGACTACACCGCTGCGTTGCGTACCTACCTGCAGACGGGCAGCGAGAAAGACCTCGCCGTCGGCAACGAGCTCGGACGCCGAGCCCTGCACGACGACATCAGCGTGCTGACGATCATCGAGAAACACACTCAGCTTGTGCAACAACTGATGCAGGACCCCGGCTTCGACAGTGCGTCGGCCCTGGCCTTCCTCTTACAGACCCTGGCCCCGCTCGACGTCGCGACACGCGGATTCCTCGCTGGCACAAGGCGTTACGAAGAGCAGCGGGCCCGCGCAGAGGATCTTGCCGATCGCGACGAGTTCCGCAACGCGGTGGTGAATTCCTTGCAGGAGGGATTCTTCGTCGCTCAACCCGGCGGCACGGTCATCGAGATCAACGACGCGTTTTCCAAACTCACCGGTTACTCGGCCGACGGCCTGCCCTACCACTGGCCGCATCCATGGCTGGTCGACTACGAGGCGGCCCGGGTCCAGCAATCCAAGCTGACCATGCAAAACCAGGTGCAGTACGAAACGCCGATCCGGCATCGCGACGGCCGCCTGGTGTGGGTGGCAGCGAACGTCAACCGGGTGAACGCCGGTTCCGCGGACGGTGACACGTTTGTCGGAACGCTTCGTGACGTCACCGCCGAACGCGCGTTCGCCGCGCGGGAAAACGCGGTGCTGCGGCTGGCCACGGCGATCAGCGTGGCCAAGAGCATGTCCGAGGTCCTGGCGATCACCCTCGACGAGTGCCGGCTCGCACTCGATGTGCACCGGGTGGTGGCCGCGGCGTGGCCGAGCAGCGGGGCAGAGCCCACAATCCAGGTTGCCGGGGAGCCCGTGTCGCCAGACTGGCGGCATCTCGATCCGTCGCTTCAGGAAATCTTCGAGCAGGCCCGTCAGCAGTTGCCGCTGACCGTTCAAACTATCGAAAGTCCCGAGGCACTAGGACAATCCAAAGGCATCGTCGCCGTCCTCACCGGCGGCGGAGGTGTCGCCTTGTGGCTCGAGCTTCGGGTACCCCGACGGATCAGCAGCGAGGACCGCCTGCTGGTCACCGTGTTGATCGGTCACCTCGGGCTGGCGATCCAACACGTGCGGCAATTCGAGGCCGCCCGCGAGACCTCGCTCACCCTGCAGCACGCGATGCTGTCGCCCACCGAACTTCCGCCCGGCTTCGCGGTCCGCTACGAGCCGGCGGTGCCGCCGCTCGAAATCGGCGGCGACTGGTACGACGTACTGCCGGTCGGCGATCACCGGATCGGCATCATCGTCGGCGACTGTGTGGGGCGCGGCCTGTCGGCCGCGGCGGTGATGGGTCAGCTGCGCGCCTCCGCGCGAGCGCTACTGCTTACCGGCGCCGAGCCCGCGAGGCTACTCGAGGAACTCGATTCGGTGGCCGAGCTGATCCCGAATGCCTTCTGCACCACCGTTTTTATGGCTGTGCTTGAACACCCGAACCGGCGAGTTCTCCTACAGTTGTGCCGGCCATCTGCCTGCGGTGCTTGCGCCGCCGGGGGAAACGCACACGCTGCTTTCCGATGCGCGTTCCGTACCATTGGCGGTGCAACGCAAGAACTCTCGTCCGCAATCGTCGGTGACGCTGCCGCCCGGCTCTACGCTGATGCTCTACACCGACGGCCTGGTCGAGCGGCGCGACGTGTCGCTCGACGACGGGATCGCACACCTCGGCGCGACGGTGGAACGCGGAATGAACCTGACCGTCGACGACGTTGCCGACGCGGCGCTTCGCGAGCTGGCACCGCCCGGCGGATACGACGACGACATCGCGGTCGTCGTTTACCGGCGGCCGTACCCGCCGCTGCTGATCAACCGGGTCGTCGGCGTCGACCAGGTCGCCGAACTCCGGCACGAACTGGCGGACTGGCTGCGCGGCGCCGGTGTAGCTGAAGAGCGGATGGCCGACATTGTGCTGGCGGTCAACGAAGCCGTCGCGAACTGCATCGAGCACGGTTACCAGGGCCGAAAACCGGGCAAGGTTCGCGTCACGGGCGACAACGACGGCGCGCGTGCACATCTCACGGTCGCCGACAAGGGCAAGTGGAAGCCGGCGCCTAGCGATCCCGGCGTGCGCGGGCGCGGGCTGCTGTTGATGCGTGCAGTGAGCGACTGGCTGGAATTGGATTGCACGGCAAAAGGAACGACCGTCTCGATGACCTTCAACCTGACTGCCTGACGAGAGCGGCCCAGCACTACGGCAGCACGGTGTGCATCAGCATCACGTCGTAGGCCGACCACAGTGACAGGTTGAAGTACAGGTCTTTGCCGCTCGACCACGGGTGGATCATCGGCGCGTAGATGCCGCCTGGCATTTGGAACGACGACACCAGCGGCTGCTCGGGACTCCACGGCCCCTCCGGCGACGGCGCGGTGCGTGCGATGACGTCGTTGTTGCCACCGTTGGTGTAGAGCACCAGATACTGCTTCAGGTAGTCGTTGTACTGCGCCGACATCTCGCCGACCGGCCCGGGGAATATCGGGGTGGCCGCCGACGGGTCGGCCGGTACCCAGCCGCGGCCCTCACCATTCCAGTACTGGTACCTGCCGGCATCCGGCAATGCGTTCGGCTGGACGCGGGACAGGAACGCCGCACCGCTGCGGCCGGCGGGAGTTCCGAACGAGTACAGGTAGCCGTCCTTGCCGCGCATGAACGCGCCCATCTGGAAGTTCTCGTTACCGGGAACGAAGCGTGCGCCGGGCACGGTGTCGGCACCGGCCAGCCGGATGCTGCTGGGATAGACACCCCAGGTCTGACCGTTGTCCAACGAGCGCGCGATGCCCGAGTAGTTCGTCGACCACTCACCGTCGCGGCCCCAGTTCTTGATCGACATGAAGCTCATGTACTGGGTCCGCCCGAGTGAGAGCGCGGACGTCGGGATGATGCCGGTCTCGTGCCCCGCCTTGTGAATGCTGTTGAGCACCTGCTTGGACAGGCCGGGCGCCCACACCGGCGAGCCGGAGTATGGGTTGTTGGGCACGCCTTCGGCCACGTGAATGCCGTGCGACAGGTCGTGATCCTGGCTGCGGAACAGCACGTTGTACCGCCACTGCTGTCCATGCACTGCGCAGTAACCGAAGGTGTCGCCGAACGCCATCAACACCTGCCGGTTGCCGGGATCGCCGTTGTCCCAAGGAATGCCGAGGTCGGTCCCGGAGATGCCGAACCTTTCCAGAGTCCGGTTCGGGCTGTTGGGCCCGGTCACGTATTCGACGAGCGACGTCGGCGCACCCGCGATCGAGGCTGGAGGCGACGGCGGAACCGGAACAGCTTCCGGCACAGCCTGGTTGGCGTTCGGCGACTGCGGGACCGCCGCCCCGGGGACCGGCGGAACCGGCGTTACCGCCGCTTGTAGTTGCGCCGGCCGTTGCGGAATGGTCTTGAGCAGGCCCGAGATCAGCGGGCCCAGTTTCGGCAGCGGCGCGTTGTCGTTGGTACCGCGTGGCCTGCGCCCCGTCGGCGGCGCGACCGGCCCTGGCGACGGGATGGTCGGCATTCCGGCAGGTGGTGGCACGTTGGCCTCCGGGGCCGAGCACGGCACCGCCGCCGCCGGAGGGGCATCGCCGACCGGCACGATGAGTCCGACCACGGTGGCCGAGGCCACCGATACCGAAACGATTCGACGAATCGCCGACATGTCCCACCTTTCCAGCGGAAGAGCCGTCGCCGTTAGCCCGCGCTGGATCACGTTGACGTCCGCAGTTGCTTCATGTGACGATAGGGGCGGATGTGGCAGTTGAAACCACTGTGCTTTCAATGGGTATGGATCCGTGACCGTGTCGCAACCAGCCCGCGAGCCGACCCATCGCCGTCGGGCACCGGGTGGGGTTAAATCGGGTTTTGTGGATGACCCAGCCGTGGCACGCAAAGCCTTCGCACACGACGCTGTAGTCGCCATGCGCGAAGGAGACAGTCCCAATGCCCTCGGCGGTGCGATTGCGAAGGCGTTGTGCGGCGGCTGGGACCATCAGCCGCCATGTCCGCTCGCGCCGCATTACGTCAGCCACACCGCAGACTGGCGAAACCGTCTCGCTTCGGGTGGTTTTCGCCACTGAACCGGCTAACGAACAGCGCGTGCGGGCTCTGATCGCCCAAGCGCTGGCCAACGGGCAGTTGACTGTTCCCGAGGGCGGCGTCGCGCAGTGGAATCTGCGTTCGTCGTCGGCGGGAATTCTGCGCGCTGAGGAAGAAGGGCTCGCGGCGGATCTGATTGCGCACTGAGGCGCCGGCAAACGGGTGACAAGGCGTCCTATTGCATGCGTGCCGACGCGTAGACAGGAATCACCGGCAACACCGCGTTCCGGATCTCCGCCAGTATCGCCGGGTGGTGTGCGGAATGATCGCCGGTGGGTGTGGCGATCAGCCGGGGCGGTCGCGCCCAGCCTTGTAGTCGGTCCAGGGCTGCCCGACCGCCTCTCGCGTTGAACTGCTCCGCATCCTCCGGCGAGGCAATCAGAGTCACCTCGACTCCACGGCGGGCCAGCGTCGCCAGAACAACCTCCGGCCGCCAAACGAGTCCGACCCAGCTCAACATCCGCAAGACGGATCGCGGGACATGTTTGTGCACGTACGTCTTTGCCGGCTCCCGAACCGGGTTGAGAAGTGTTTTGAGGCGCTGCACCGTGGACGCGTCAGAACCGGCGATCGGATCACCAGCCGCACTGGCGGCCAGCGCCTTCTTCCGGTTGTACCACTGCGACGGCACGGTTGAGGTGGCGTGCCAATTCCACACCATGACGTTGACCAGGATCGCCGCCCGCGCACCGACGATGCGGGCGGTTTGAGCGGCATACCAGGAGCCGGAGCAGATACCGACAACCTCGAGTTCGCCGGCATCACGGCACGCATGTCTGGCGGCCGCGATCGAGTCGGTGATGTCAGTTTTGAAATACACGCTGCGCCAAGGGTCTCGGCTGATCTGGGCGGACAGGCCCAGTCCTGCCGGGTCCCAACGGACGGCCTGCGACCCGGTCGCCGCAATGCGACGGGACAGTTCGACCCACTCCCGGGCGGGTCCGACATGCAAGTCCTTGGCCGTGACGAAGAACAACACGGTCTTGGCCGGTGCGGGGCTGGGGGGCTGGGGCAGCGTGCGGATGGCGAACAGACCGCTCGGTTCGATTCGCTCGATGCGCTCGATAACGTCAACCCCGTCGGGCCCTTCGGCCGGCATCGTCACCGTCGCCAGGTAATGCGGCGCGGCTCTGCGGATGCGGGTTGGGGCTTTTCGGTCCATCCACTCGACGATCGAATCGACCGCGTTGACCGGGACCGGTAAGAAGATCTCCTGTGGCCGTGCGCATTCGGGCAGACCGGTCGAGGTGATCGCCTCAACTCCCCCAGCCGACGCCAGAGCGGTCAGGTGCTTGTCGGTCTCGGCCGGCCGTCCCACCAGAAATACGTCGTCGACGCCGTGAGCGGTGAGTGGGTCGGCGGCCATGCGCAACGCGGCGAATTCTGCCGCGGCGTGGGCGCTGAACCGCCCGCCGATGACAGACACAACGCCGGGCGACGTGGCGTCCCCGCCCACCGCCAACCGGAACAACGCGGTGTGTTCGCGGAGGTAACGCCTACCCGTGCCGGCAGGATCGAGGTAAGCCACCCGCCTGATCGGGTGAGACCCGGTCAGGTAGTCCTGCAGGATCAGGCACCCGGCACGTATGCCGATCGCGGTCGTCGGCTCCACGCCGATCAGCGTGAAGTAATCCAACGCGTGGCCAACGCTTGCGACCCAGCCGGCCACCGCGTCATCACGTCCCTGAGCATGCGCGGAATCGCCCGTACCCAGGTAGTCAAAACGCAACACCCCAAAACCGCGGCGCGCCATGCTATTAGCGAGCGTACGGTGCAGCCGGGCACTGTCCATCCCTTCTTTGCCGAGCGAACCGCAGATCAGCACCCCGCCCCTGATCTGGTTGTCGGCCGGCAGATGCACTACGCCGAACAATGGCGAATCAGGCGGCCCGAAGAATGTCGGTACCTCGGTCGTCGTCAACGGCATGTCTCTGGCTTCCGGTCGAATTCCCCGGCTTCGCCGCAGACCACCACAACGACGGCCATTGCGTGGCAATCGGTGTGCGAAAGCGACAACGACGAGCTGAGCCAGCCTTGGAGTCGTGCCTGCTCGGCGACCGATCCGCTCAACCGAAGCCGAGGCAGCGGGCCGTCCCGCGTTACCTCGATCTCGCGCAACGGGAATGGCATGTCGGGTTTGGCAAATGCCTTGATCACCGCTTCCTTCGCAGCGAACCGGGCGGCCAGTCCGTGCGCCGGGTTGAGGCCCTGGCAGTCGCCGATTTCGCCCGTCGTGAAGACCTTGCGCAAGTACCGGTCACCGAACGCCTCCAGCGAGTCCTGAACTTCTTGAACGGCAAGGACATCGCATCCGGCCAGGACTCGGTGCCCATCGACTGCGTCGGGCAAATTGAGTGAATTCACCGATGCGCCTTCCTTGGCGGGCGGGCTGCTACCGACGCGGCCTCGGCAGCTGTCTTAACCAACCCTGTGATTACCTGCGAAATATTGTGGACGGACTCAAAGGTGGATTTCTTGAGCACTTCTTCGGGGAACTCGATGTCGAATGCGTCCTCGAGCGCAAGCATCACATCGACCGACGCGTGCGATGTGAGGCCGAGCTTGTAGAGGTCTGCTTGATCGTCCACCTCGTGTGGATCGACGGCCATCCGGCCATGTGCAGCTAAGACGTCACGAACCTGGTTCTCTATCACGCTTTCCTCGTATCTCTGCCGTGGCTCAATCGGACGAGCCAGTGTGGCGTTCAACAACTTTGGTGGGTTCAGCCGGGCAACAACTCTGCCGGCGGGACGTAGCCCCCGGTCTCCCTGAGCCGCTTACGAGCGGCGCGACGGTAGCCGTAGAAGTCCGATATGTGGGCCGGGCTGTCGTACAGCCAGTCAAGGGGTTCTCGCATGTTGTCCACATAGCCGATCGAGTAGGAGCCCCGCTGGTAGCCCATCAGTCTGAGCAGGCCCTCCGGAAGGGTGCGGGCGATCTCGGGAGGGCAAGCGAGATATTGGTTTTCCTCCTGCCGCAGCCAGCCCAGCGCGTAGCCCACGTTCATCCCGATTCGGCTGGCCTCGGTGGTATTGGCACCACCGCCGTGAAAGATCGAGCCGAGGTACAGCAGCACCGAGCCCTTGGTCATGATCGCTGGGGACGACAGGGCCTGGTCGACGTCATCGGGATCGTCTTCCCAGCGGTGGCTGCCGACCACCATCCGTGTCGCGCCGGATTCTTCGGTGAAGTCGGTGACGGCCCACATGGTGGCGACTTCGGCTTCAAAGCCCCTCGGGAACTGGAAGCGATCGAACGACCACTGATCGCGGTGGATCATCTGCGCCGGCTCGCCGGGTCCGATGGTCACCAACTGGGTCAGGTCGATCTGGAAGGTGCTGGCGTGATCGCCCAGCACCAGGTCGAGGGCGTCGATGATCGTCGGGTTTGTGATGAGTGAGCGAGCGGTCGGTGAACGTGCGATCAGGGCGCCCGTGCGGCGGGTGGTGGTGCCCAGGAATGCGGTGTTGCCTCCGCCGGTGGCAGCGACGTGCGGCTCGACTTCGGCCCGTATCAGGTCCATGGTGTCGGCCGATGCCAGGTCCGCGATGATTACGCATCCGTCGTGTGCGAGTACCTCCGCGATATCCGCGGGTGATGTCCCCGAACCGACCGAGCGTACAGCTGTTGGCATGCGGCGTACTATACGGGATAATATTGGGATATTTCAATTACTATCGGTCTGTTATGAACTAGCTGTCATGATTGAGCGAAAGGCGGCAATCAATGCTCCCCTATCGGTTCGGCATTCACGCCTCCGTCACGCCCACCATGTCGGCATGGCGGGATCAGGCCCGGATGGCCGAGGATCTCGGCTACTCGACCCTGTACATCGCCGACCATTTCGGCGACCAGTTCGGTCCGCTCGTGGCCACCACCGTGGCCGCCGAAGCAACCTCCACCCTCCATGTGGGGGCGTTGGTGCTGAACAACGATCTCCGCAATCCAGTCGTACTGGCCAAGGAAATCGCCACGCTCGGTCTGGCGGCCGAAGGGCGGGTCGAGATGGGCCTCGGCGCGGGCTGGCTAGCCAGTGATTACGCCCAAACGGGGATCGAGTTCGACAAACCATCGGTCCGCGTGGACCGCCTGGCCGAGAGCCTCGCTGTGATGAAGAGTCTGTGGAGCGAGGGGAAAGCGACCTTCGCCGGCGAATATCACACGGTGCGCGACGCCACCTGCGAACCTCGCCCTGCATCGCTCCCTCGCGTCATCGTGGGAGGCGGAAGTCGGCGAATCCTCACGGTGGCCGCCCAACACGCTGACACCGTAGGCGTGAATACCAGTCTGGCCTCGGGCTTGAACGCCGGCGACCTGGCGAGCCAATCCACCTTCGATCACTACGACCGCTGCCTGACGTGGATACGCGAAGCGGCGCCGGACCGGTTCGATGCGATCGAGCTACAGATCATGGCCTTCGCGACCAGAATCGTCACCAGCCGCCGCGCGGCCGCGCGTACCGCAACCATGCTCGGCCTCCCGGGTGAAGACGCCCTCGAGCTGCCGATCGTCCTGATCGGCACCGTAGACGAGTTGTGCGATCGGCTTCTGGAGTACCGCGCCAGGTGGGGCTTCACCAACATCGTGGTGCCGGGCGACGCGATGGAGTCCTTCGCACCCGTCGTCGCCCGATTGGCCGGCACCTTGCTCGCCGCCCCATACGGCGACGATTCCGAACCGCGCGGGGGCGCCCCGCGGCCCCGCCGGCCAACAGCCTCCCTTCAGCTAGCCTGCGGGAGTCAGTTCTAAACTAGAAGTTGTCTTTTCTTCTATTTTACGTTCTAATCGTATGTATTCGTCCCTTAAAGCCGAACTTCAGTACTCCAGCACCGACAAGCGTCGGCCTAACCGCCCCGGGCCGGGGTGCTTCCAGCAGGAGGAGCGCATGTCACTAGTGGCCACCAAGCCAGACGTGCCCTCCAGAGCCCTGACGGCCGGATACGCCCGATGATCGAGCTGGCCATCGTGGGCCTGGGCTCGTGGGGTCTGTGCGTCATGGAACGGACAGTCGACCGGGCCCGCCGGACAGGGGCGTCGGTACGGCTGCACATGGTCGATCCCGCCCAGCTGGGAGGCGGGGTTTACGCCGCCGAGCAGCCCGACTTCTTGGTGCTCAACAACGCATGCGGTCAGCTCTCCCTCTACGCCGCCGACGACGACGATCCCCCGCCCTACGCCGTAGGCCTGCACCAATGGGCCATGGTTCGCGGCTACCGCTGGGTGGGTCACGAGTGCCGCATCGGTGCCGGGGGTGAGCGCATTCGGCCCACCGACTACCTGCCCCGGCGGTTGATGGGCGAGTATCTGGGCTGGTTCTACGAAACACTGGTGGACTACGCGCCGCCGAATCTGGAGATCGTCCGGCACTACGCTGCGGCCGTTGACATCTCGCCGGCCCTTCAGGGGCGCGAGGCGGTGCTGCTCGACAACGGCACCACGCTCGCCGTCGACCATGTGGTGCTGACTTCAGGGCATACCTGGAACCACGAGCCCGGGGCCGAGGGCGGCGTGCACCATCAGCGGGCCTACCCCATCGAGTCCCTCGACCAGAGTGCCCCGGCCGGATCCTCGGTGGCCGTGGCCGGCATGGGCCTGGTCGGCTTTGACGTCCTCACTGCCCTCACCATCGGACGAGGCGGGACCTTCCAGGACCGCTGCGACCGGGCCGACCGCGTGCGATACCTGCCATCCGGCCGGGAGCCCGCCATCGCGCTCTACTCTCGCTCGGGCGCGCCGTACTGCGCAAAGTCGGCCAGCGGCGTCGACCCGTATGGCCAGTACCAGCCGGTGGTGTGCACACCGGAGGAATTCGCGGCCCTCACCAATCCGGGCGGGTCGTCGTCGCGCCGGCACGTCGACTTCCGGGCCGAGCTTCTCCCGCTCATCTTCGCCGAGATGCAGGCGCGCTACTACATCCACTCCGCCCTTACTGACCGGAGGGGACCTCCCGTCGACCGAGGCCCGCACCGTCCTCCGGCAAGGCTGGGTCAACGGTCATTACGAGAAGCTGTGACAGTCTCGAGCCGCGGTACGGGCGCTTCGACCCGGCCAGCCACCTCTTCGTCGGGGCGGACCGCGAGTACCTGTCGGCCGCCGATTACCAGGGCCAGGTCTACGACCTGATCGAGGACGACCTGACCGAGGCCCTGCGACCTGACGGGAGCCCAGTCAAGGCGGCGCAGGAGGTGCTGCGCATCCTCCGAGACCAGCTTCGTTCGGTCATCGAGTTCGGTGGTCTGTCCCTCGACTCCTACATCGAATTCCAGGCAGGCGTCCGGGGCCGTATCAACCGGCTGGAGGCGGGCGTGCCACCAATGCGCTCCCAGCAGCTGCTGGCCCTGATCGACGCCGGGATCGTGCGCATCCCGCTCGGACCGAATCCGGAAGCAGCCGCCTGTCCCGGCGGCATTCGGCTGAGCTCGACGGCCCTCGACGAACCGACCGCCGTGACGGTCGATGCGGTGATCAGGGGTTATCTCGATATGCCGTCACTGGCCCGGTCGGGCTCGGCCCTGCTCAATCGTCTCTACGCCAACGGAAGGCTGACCCAGCTCAGCTACGGTGACACGCCCGTGGGCAGCGTGGCCATCAACGAGGACTTCCACCCCTACGACACCGAGGGCCGGCTCCAGCCAAATCTCTCCGTGCTGGGCGTCCTGACCGAAGGGGTGCGCTACTTCACCCACTACCTGCCCTCGCCGCGCAGCCGCCTTCGGGCCGTCTACGACGCCCAGGCGTGCGTCGAGGCAGTGATCGGCTGAGCACATGACCGATTCGGATTCAGCGACCGGACGGGCCCGGCCATTGGTGGCGGTGGCTTACGGGCCGCGCTGCGTTCCGGTGATGCAGCTGGCCGAGGCGGCCGCCGGCGTGTGCGATCTGATCTGGCTGATCGACACGTCCGTGCCGGAATGGGCGAGATGACCGATCTCCTCAACCGGTTCGGCCCCGTGGTCGATCTGGACGGCGCGAGCGTCGAGGAGGCCGTCAAGGTCCTGAGCGACTGGGAGCCCGATGGCCTGACCACCTACCTGGACGCCGGCATGGTCGAACTCGCTTGGGTGGCTGAGGGATTGGGCCTGCCCTTCCACAGCCCGACGACCGCCGCAGTCCTCACCGACAAGGCCCGTCAGCGCCAGGTCCTGGCCGATGCCGGCCTTGACATGCCACCCTGCCGCCTCATCCGTCCCGATCACTCCGAGGCCGGTCTGTCGACAGTCGAAGCCGAGGTGGGTTGGCCCGCCGTCCTCAAACCCCGCTCGGCCCAGGGCAGCCGCTGCACCTTCCTGGTCCGCGACGGCGCCGAACTCCGGCGACTGCTCGATACTCTCGGCCCGGACCGCCCCGAGATGGTGCTGGAGGGCTACCTTCCCGACGATCCGGCCAGGGCCGGCGACCCCTACGGCGACTACGTATCGGTCGAGAGCGTGGTGGCCGACGGCACGGTCAGCCACCTGGCCCTCACCGGCCGATTCCCGCCTGCCGAAAACTTCCGCGAGACCGGGTTCTTCATCCCGGCCGCCCTCGACGCCGACAGCCGCTCGGCCGTCCTGGATCTGGCCACCCGAGCCATCGTCGCTCTTGGGGTGCGCACCGGGTGCCTGCACACCGAGGTCAAGTTCACCGCCGACGGGCCCCGCATCATCGAGGTCAACGGGCGGTTGGGCGGTGGCGTGCCCGAGATGCTGGAGCGGGCCGCCGGCGTCAGTCTGCTCGACCTCACGCTGCGAGTGGCCCTGGGCGAGTCGGTCTCGGTCGACAGCCCCGTGCCGACCAGCCGCATCGGCTACCGCTTCTTCCTCCAACCGCCGACCGTCTCGGCCACGGTGACTTCCGTCGAGGGCATCACCGACTTCAGTGACCGGGTCGAGGTGGACACGGTGAGCCTGCACCAGGCACCGGTGCCGCCCTCGACTGGCGAGACGGCTCTGGCAATCACATCGTCGCCGTGGTCGGGTCGACCGACGACGAGGCGCAGTTGCTGGCCGCCTACCGGCTCCTCCACCAAAAGGTGACCGTCACCTACACCGACGTGAGGCATTGAGCGGTGAGCGTTCAACTGGCCGGATTCCTCGACGCGAGGAAGGCGCCGGACGGGCGCGGGATCCGCGCGATGGCGGTGCGCGTTGGTCAACAACATGCCCGACACCGCTTTTTGCGCCACCGAGCGACAATTCGCGGCCTTACTGGACGCCGGGTCCGGATCTGAGACGGTCACGCTGACCCGCCACACCGTGGCCGGGGTGCCCCGCGGCGAGTGGGCCCGGGCCCGTGTCGCGGCCGAGTACCGTCCCCTCGAAGACCTCCGATCGGACCCGCCCGACCTCCTGGTGGTCACCGGCGCCAATCCCATCGAGTCCCGCGTCGAAGACGAGCCGTACTGGTCCGACCTGTGCGACCTGCTGCGGTGGGGGAGCGAGAACGTCCCGGCGATGGTGCTGTCCTGCCTGTCGGCCCACGTCGCCCTGGCCGTGTTCGACGGCATCGAGCGGACCGCCCTCCCGGCCAAGTGCACGGGCGTCTTCGCCCACCAGGCCGATCCGGGGCACCCGCTCGCCGCCGGGCTCCGCAGCCCGGTGTTCCTGCCCCACTCGCGGTTCAACGCCGTGCCCGTGAAAGCGGTGGTCGACGCCGGCTACGCGGTGGCGTTGCAGTCGGAGGAGGTGGGCTGGAGCGTGGCCACCAAAAAGGTGGGCCGGTCCGAGGTCGTGCTGGTGCAGGCCCATCCCGAGTACGACGCCTCGAGCCTGGTCCGCGAATACGTCCGGGACGTGCGGCGCTACGCTCTCCGTGAGCGCGACGAATTACCTTGCCTCCCAACAGATTGCGTTACCGGCTCGGACTGGGACAAGCTCCGCGGGCTGCACGGGCGAGTGGTGGGTGGCGCGCGTGACCCGGCCCTGGCGGCCGCCTTCCCCTTCGACGAGATCAGCGCCCGCGCCCCCTGGCCGTGGCGAGGCGCGGCCTTGCGTCTGTTCGCAAACGTGTTGGCGCGCATTGAGAAGAGGAGCGCCTGAGCCCATGCACGACGAAACCATCGCCATCCACGGCGGTTACACACCCGACGGGACGCGTGCTGTCGCCGTGCCCATTTACCAGACCGTGGCCCACGACTTCGTCAGCGCCGAACACGCCGGTGCCGTGCTCGACATGGAGACGCCGGGCTTTCACTACAACCGGCTGAACAACCCGACTCTGGACGTCCTCGAGCAGCGCATCTGCGCCCTCGAAGGGGGACTGCAGCCCTAGTGGTGGCCTCGGGCATGGCTGCCGTCAGCTACGCCATCCTGACGGTAGCCACTGCCGGCTCGAACATCGTGGTGGCCCCGCAGCTCTACGGGGCCACCTTCACCTACTTCGCCCACGTGCTGCCCACCCTGGGCATCCAGGCCCGCTTCGCCGTCGATGACCGAGCCGAGTCGATCGCCCCCCTCATCGACGCGAACACCCGCGCGGTCTTCTGCGAGACCATCGGCAACCCGGCCGGCAACATCGTGGACCTCGAAGCCGTGGCCGAGGTGGCCCACGCGGCCGGCGTGCCCCTGATCGTGGACAACACGGTGGCGACGCCGCTCATGCTCAAGCCCTTCGAGCATGGGGCGGATGTGGTCGTCCACTCGCTGACCAAGTTTGTCGGCGGCCACGGCACCACCCTCGGTGGCGCCATCGTGGACGGCGGCCGGTTCCCGTGGGCTGACCATCCCGACCGCTTTCCGATGTTCAACCAGCCCGAGCCGGCGTTCCATGGCGTCGTCTTCGCCCGCGACTTCCCCGAGCGGCCCTTCACCGTGCGGGCGCGTTCGATTCAATTGCGCAACAGCGGCGCGACCCTCTCTCCGTTCAACGCCTTCCTGCTGCTGCAAGGGCTCGAGACGATGGCCGTTCGGCTTGAACGCCACGAGGCCAACGCCCGGGCCGTGGCCGCCTACCTGGCCGCCGACCCCCGGGTGGCCTGGGTGAGCTTCGCTGGTTTCCCCGACCACCCCTATCACCACCTGGTTGGCCGCTACCTCAAAGGGCGCGTGCCGTCGATCGTCACCTTCGGGGCCGAGGGCGGCTACCAAGCCGGCCTGGCCTTCTTCGACGCACTCCAGCTCATCAAGCGACTGCTTAATCTGGGCGACGCCAAGACCCTGGCCATCCATCCGGCGTCCACGACTCACCGGCAACTGTCCGATGAGGAGCTGGTGAAGGCCGGTATCCGGCCAGAAACGATCCGGCTGTCCATCGGGATCGAGCACATCGACGACATCATCGATGACATCGACCAGGCCCTGGCCAAAGCCACGACCGGCTAGGTCAACGGAGCCGAGTGTGCAACGCCTGCTGAAGAAAGTGACGGATCGCGGTGTGGTCGGTGCGGTGCTGGACCACGCCGATCACGCCCCGGATCGGCTTGCCGTCAAGGACCTCGGTCGTGCGTTGACCCGGGGCGAGTTGTGCGCCGAAGCGGCGCGACTGGCCGCCGGCCTACATCAGAAAGGCGTGCAGCCGGGAGCGCGGGTCGCACTGCTGATCGGCAATTCGGTGGATTTTGTCGTGGCGGCGCTGGGTTGCCTGTGGGCGGGAGTCACCTTCATCCCGTTGGCGGTCACCGATCCCGATGTCCGCCGCGCACAGATCCTGGCTGACTGTGCGCCTGCATTGGTGATCACCGCGGGATCCGACCATACGGGGCCGTCGGGACTCCCCATCGGCACGGCGTGGAGCCCCCTTTCGGCGTTGAGCGCGACAGTTGGGCCGACGCCGCCGCCGGTGACGAACCCCATTTCGTACATCATCTACACGTCCGGGACGACCGGTGTCCCCAAGGGCGTGCAGATCCCTGCGCACGCTTTTTTCACCGCGGCGCAAGAGTGCGCCGACGCCGTGGGACTCACGGAGGACGACCGCGCACTGTGCGTTTCGCCCGTGCACTTCGACGGGTCTTTTTCCGCGATCTTTCCCCCGCTCATGCGCGGCGCGCCCCTCGTCATGCCCGACCGGGAAACCCTGCTGTTCCCGCGCACGTTTTTCTCGATCCTCGCCCGCGAGGGAGTTACGGTGACCAGCTTCTCTCCGAGCTACCTTCGGTTGCTGCGGTCCAGCGGCCTGCTGGACCGGTTGGCTGATACACCGCTGCGGGTGATGGCCCTCGGCGGTGAAGCGCCGTCCACTGCGGACATCAAAGCGGTGTGGGATGGGAGTCCGGGACTACGGGTGGTGAACCGATACGGGCCGACCGAGGCGACGATCGCTGTCGCTCATCTGGACCTGACACCGGAGTTGCTCGACGGGGGTTTCGTACCGATCGGCCAACCGCATCCCGGCAGCTCGTTCCACCTGATCGATGAGCACGGAAGTGTGGTGGACGAACCCGGAGTGGTCGGCGAGCTGTACATCGGCGGGCGGCAGCTGATGGCTGGATATCTGAACGCCCCGGATCACAGCGCGACTGTATTGCGGACCGACATCGTCGAGGGAACCACCGTCTACCGCACCGGTGACCTCGTCTACCGCGACGACCGCGGCCACTACGTCTATGTGGGGCGCTGCGACCGCGTCATCAAGAGGCACGGCGTGCGGATGTCGCTGGTCGAGGTGACCGAGGCGCTCGGTGATATCGACGGGGTCGCATCCGCGGCATGCACAACCTTCGACCTGGAGGGCAGTCTCGGTGTCGTCGCATTCGTCGTGCCCGATGGCGAGCTGACCCCACTCGCGGTCCGGCAGGAGGCCAGCCGACGGCTTCCCGAGGCGATGCTGCCCGATCAATTCGTCATGGTGGCCGACTTGCCGTTGACGTCGTCCAGCAAGGTCGACGAGCGACGACTGCTCGACGATGCCGGCTTGTCGCCGCCGAACCAAGCAGCCTCAGCCATATCGCTCACGAAAGGAATCAGACGTTGACGATCACAACTGACGTGACGCCGGACAGTCGTTACAGGGAGCTGGTCCGGCGCCAGCGGGCCGAATTGCAGGATGCGTACATCAAGGGCGTGCGCCGGCTGCGATGGGATGCCGGGCGTCTGGCCGCGGAACGCGAACGGCGTCTCCGGGAACTGCTGCTGCACGCCGCCGATCGGTCGCCGTTCTGGAAGGAACGCCTGGCCGGCCGAGATCTGGCGAACTTCACCGAGGCCGACCTGCCGTCCCTGCCGATACTGAGCAAGGCCGAGATGACGGAGCAGTTCGACCGTCTCGTCACGGTTCCCGGGCTGACTCTTTCCCGCGTCCGAGCGCACCTCGACCAGTTGACCGGAGACGGCTACCTGGACGATGAGTATCGGGCAATCGTCACGTCTGGATACACCGAAGAACCGTCGTACCACGTTTACGGCTGGGACTCCTTCGTCACCTTCGTCATGCAGGGCTCGCGATGGACCGGGCGACGCGGCGAAGATCCGGATGCGGTACTGGCGCAGTGCTTCAGCGGCAGTCCCAAGCATGAGTCCGGGATTTTCTACGCCTTCAGCACCTTTGAGAGCGGAGGGCCGACATCGCACTGCTTCGATGCCACGCTTCCCCTGAACGAGATTGTCGACGGACTGAACAACGCCTGTCCCCCGGTGACCGCTCTTCAGGGGTGGCCGAGCCTCATCTGGGAGCTCGCGATAGAGGCGATGCAGGGACGACTGACCATCACCCCGACCTGGGTCAGCATCGCGGGAGAGGTGTGCACTTCGCCTGTGCGAGAGGCAGTTCGGTCCGCGTGGGGGATCGAGGCGTCGGAGTTCTGGGGTTGCTGGAGGGCACTTATGCCTTCCCGTGCGGCGTTGGCGACGGCATGCACGTCGCCGATGATCTGGTGATTCTCGAGCCGGCGGACGCCGATGGCAACGTCGTCCCGTACGGGCAACCTGCGGATCGGATGCTGCTGACCAACCTGTTCAACCTGGAGCAGCCGCTGATCCGCTATGACATGGCAGACGCGGTGACGATGACCGACGAGCCGTGCGAGTGTGGCTGCGCGCATCGCCGCATCGCCGCGGTCAACGGCCGGATCAACGGTGCCTTCGAGTACGAAAGCGGTGCGGTGGTGCCCCGCCCAGACCTGGAGCAGACCGTTCTCGCCGCCCACGGCGTCGCTAACTTCCTGGTGGGCAAGACGCCGGGCGGTGTCGACGTGTCGTTGGTGACCGACGGTTCGAGCGACCTCGCGCGTCTACGGACGGACCTGATCGACGTGCTGCGTCGACACGGCGGCCCGGAGTCGGACGTCGTTGTGCGACAGGTTGGTTCCATCGAACGACTGTCGCGGGGAAAGTGCCGGCAGTTCGACGCCAGGTGATCCGAGGAGTGCTGCTGGTGCGCCCGAAGGGATTCGAACCCCCAACCTTCTGGCGTATCTTTGCGACCTCAGCGCGTCCGTGAAAGTCCGTTAACATATTACAGCACAACGGATTATGCCCATCGCCGTCTGCCCGTGAGTGTACATACCGGCCACTGTCTATCGCTCACCGACAGTAAGGATTTGAGACACGCGCTGTGAGACAGGAAATGAGACACCTCGACCTGGCGCTATAGGCCAGTGGAGTGGCCTACTTAGGCCTGTCTCGTTTCTCTTGATCCGAGACGTGAGCGGTCAGATCGCCTGGCGGTGCCGCAGACGAGCCGGCGTAGCCGTACATCGCCGCGGCATCCTGGGCCCACATTCGGCGTAGTCGGCTTCGGTGGCCGCGATCGCCGCGGTGTTCTGGCCGACGACGTTTGGTCGCGATCAGTGTCGTCAACAGGCTGCGGTTTGGCCGCGATTACCGGAGACGGCACCGTCATTGCGAACGCCGCATCATAGGCGGCTGCCGCTGCTTTTGCCTGCGTTGATGGTCTACACCGTCGTGAACCGCTCGTCGCGGTTGATCGGGCCGTCCAGCTTGGCCAGCTCGCGTTCGTAGCTGACTGCTAACCGCTTTGACAGTTGTCGTAGAGGTCGTCGCGGTCGATTACCAGCTTCGGGTAGATCGTGACGATATTGCTACTGACTGATGTGGCGGCGAGGGCTGCGCGCTCCGGCGCTGTCATGGTCGCTGTCTGGGTGGGTGGCGCGGTGACGGATCGCATGCTGATTGCTGGCAGGCGGCGCAATACCTTGCTCACGGCAACGACCGGGCTGCCGGGCAGCCGGGCAGTCCTGGGATTTTGCGCGTCTCGTTTGCTTGACAGGGCGGTCGGAGTAGGCGTTACCTTAACGGTACTCAGCTAAATCACAGTTACCTTGCGGCGGGTACATAACGTCACCGCACCGGAGGTCGGGTAATGACTCGTCAGCGCTCCACGAAGCGGAATCACCGGTCGCGCAACACCAAGGTAGGTCGTCGTGGGGTGGCCGGGCTGGGCACGGGTGCCGGGGCGGCGTTGGCGTTTGGCTTGACCTCGTTGGCCACCGCGCCGGCGGCCCACGCCGACGGGCTCGACGTGATCCTGGATCCCATCATCAATTCCCTGGCGAGCATTGACCCCACCCTGGGCGCAGATTTGGGCGCTCTGGTGGCTAGCTTTGATCCGATGTTGGCCGGCGATAACGCGGCGAGTGTGGCGTCGTTGCTCGATCCTGCTGCGCTTCCGGCAGCCGATCCTGCGGCGTCACCCGACCTTGCTCAACTGTTCAACGAGTTCATTTACACCCCGATGCACACCGCCGACCAAGACTGGATCAATAGCCCGTTCGGTGAATTGGTCGACAATTCGCTCAATACCCTGTGGAACGACGTTGGTGGCCAGGGCATCCTGATCGGCAATGGTGACCCCGGAACGTCGGTGCTAGACCCCAATGGGGGTGCTGGTGGGTTGTGGTTCGGCGACGGTGGGGCCGGCTGGAACAGCACGGTATTCGGTGCGGCCGGCGGCAATGGCGGGGTTGCCTTCGACGGCAACGGCGGGGCCGGCGGCGAAGGCGGGGCCGCCTTCGACGGCAACACCTTCCCCGCCACTGACGGCGGGGCCGGCGGGAATACCGCGTTCGGCATCGCCGGTAACGGCGGCGAGGGTGGGGCCGGCGATAATGGCAGCTCCGACAGCGCCGGTGGCAGCGCTCCCGGCAGCGTCGGTGGTGAGGGTGGGGCCGGCGGCAACGCGACCGGCCCGTTGTTCGGCAACGGTGGTGCCGGCGGGGCCGGCGGTGAGGGTGGGGACGCCGTGGCCAACGGCACCGATGGCACCGCTGTCGGCGGTAACGGCGGCATCGGCGGACTCGGCGGCGCCAGCACGTCGCTCATCGGTGACGGCGGCATCGGCGGTGACGGCGGTGGCGGTGGGGACGCCGCGGCCACCGGCGCCGGTGGCGCCGCTTTCGGCGGTGGCGGCGGCCTCGGCGGGGCGGGCGGCGCCAGCGCCAGCGGCTTCGGTGGTGCCGGCGGTGCCGGTGGTGTCGGCGGTGTCGGCGGGGCGGGTGGCGCCGCCGGCGACGCTGTCGGCGGTGACGGTGGTGGCGGCGGTGGCGGCGGTGCTGTCGGTGGTGATGGCGGGGCCGGTGGCACAGGCGGGACGGCGATAGCGACCGGCAGCGGCGGCATCGCAACAGACGGCGGGCCTGGCTTACCCGGCTCGCCCGGCTGATACTGCGAGGCTGTTACTCCTGGCCGTCTGCTCGGCGCCGGTCAGTCTCCGGCCGTAAAGAGCGCGAAGTCCTCGTGCTGTCGGTCGACCCGATACGGGAAGCGCGGACAGTTAAGGCCACGAGGAAGCCGACTAAGGCCGTCACGCGCACTGAGTTCGAACAGGTCCGGTCAGCGGTGAAGGCCTACGCGGGACGCGAAGGACCAGGCCCGCGGCCTGGCCGGTTACTGCTTGCTTTCGTCGACCTGCTGGCGGCGACAGGCGCGCGTCCAAATGAGGTCCTGGCGTTGCTCTGATCAGACGTCGACCTCCTAGCCGATCCGCCCACACTTACCATCACCGGCACGTTGATAAACCATGGCCGCATCGCCGGTAGGGCACTGCATCGTCAGGACACCAGGAAGGGCGACGCCCCCGAGCACGCATTGCTGCTCCCCCGGTTCGATGTCGAATCTCTAACTGGACTCGTCGGTGAGTCCGGGATGGTAGGTCCAGTGTTCGCCAACCGCGATGGCGGCTGGATGAGCTTGGCGAATATGCGGCGGGCCTTGAGGGCGGCGTTACCCGATGCCTGAAGTGGGTGCCCCGCATAGCTTTCGGCGCACGGTCGCGACCGTGGTCCGGGATGCGTACGGACCGGCTTTGGCGCAACAGCAGCTCTCGCACGCGAAGCTTGCGACAACCGAGGCCCATTACCTGCAGCGGCACACCAGGGGCCCTGATGTGCGGGCCGCTCTAGAGAAATTCGCCTCTCGGGAAAGTGGCGGCTGAAAGTATCAGGAAAGTATCAACTTTCGGGCGTGTCGCCGCGGGCTGAAGCCTATATCCGCTGGTAGTGAGTGCGCCCGAAGGGATTCGAACCCCCAACCTTCTGATCCGTAGTCAGATGCTCTATCCGTTGAGCTACGGGCGCCTGTGTTCAGTTATCTCATATGGTGTGGTGACCCGCTTCGCCCGGCTTCGCCGCGCTTGCGATCACCACGGGGTGTTCTCCGGTGGCGGAGGCGAGAGGATTTGAACCTCCGGTCCCCTTTAAGAGGGACAACTCATTAGCAGTGAGTCCCATTCGGCCGCTCTGGCACGCCTCCTTGGACCGTCTGAGAGTACCGGACCCCGCTCGGATGATGACGCGGGCCGGGCAACGGGCCACCGAGAAACCTGGCCGTTGAACACCGCCGGGCTCCCGGGTCCGCCGCGGAGCACAGCGTACACAGGCCAGACATATGCTGTCGAAATGACCGCTCGCCTTCGCCCCGAAATGGCCGAGCTGCCTGCCTACGTTCCCGGCAAGACCGTCCCGGGCGCGATCAAACTGGCCAGCAACGAGACCGTCTTCGGTCCGCTGCCGACCGTCCGCGCCGCGATCGAACGCGCCACCGAAGCCATCAACCGGTACCCGGACAACGGCTGCGTCGAGCTCACATCGGCGTTGGCCAAGCACCTGAACTCCGGCCGGGTCGGCAGCGCCGGCGGCTGGGGACCCGAACACATCGCCGTCGGCTGCGGATCGGTGAGCCTGTGCCAGCAGCTCATCCAGATCACCGCGACGGCGGGCGACGAGGTGCTGTTCGGCTGGCGCAGCTTCGAGATCTATCCCCTCCAGGTCCGCCTGGCCGGCGCCACCGCCGTCCAGGTGCCGCTCACCGACCACACCTTCGACCTGGACGCGATGCTGGCCGCGGTCACCGACCGGACCCGGCTGATCTTCGTCTGCAATCCCAACAACCCCACCTCGACGGTGGTCGATCCCGCCGCGCTGGCCCGCTTCGTCGAGGCGGTGCCGTCGCACATCCTGATCGCGATTGACGAGGCCTACGTCGAATACGTCCGCGACGGCCGGCTGCCGGACAGCCTGGCCCTGGTCCGCGACCACAGCAATGTCGTTGTGCTGCGCACGTTTTCGAAGGCCTACGGCCTGGCCGGGCTGCGGGTGGGGTATGCGGCCGGGCACCCGGACGTGATCACCGCACTGGACAAGGCCTACGTGCCGTTCACGGTGACCAGCATTTCGCAGGCTGCCGCGATCGCGTCGCTGGACGCTGCCGACGAGCTGCTGGCCCGCACCGACGCGGTTGTCGCCGAGCGGGCACGGGTCAGCGACGCACTGCGCGGTGCCGGCTTCACCCTCCCGTCGTCGCAGACGAATTTCGTGTGGCTGCCGCTCGGGACGCGCACACTCGACTTCGTGGAGCAGGCCGCCCGCGCTCATATCGTGGTCCGGCCCTACGGCAGCGACGGTGTCCGCGTGACCATCGGTGCACCGGAGGAAAACGACGCACTGCTGAAATTCGCCGAGGACTGGATGTGAGGAGATCGCGATGACTGAGACGTTGGCGCGCAAGACATTCACCGAGTTCACGCAGCGTACTGCCGCGATCCCGGACGCTGAACTGGACGACTACTGGGCGAGCCTGCCACCGGCCACCATCGACGGCATGCTCGGCGAGTGGAAGGGCGGCGAGTTCGTCACCGGCCACCGGATGAACGGTCAGCTGGAGAAATCGCGCTGGTTCGGCAAGACGTTCAACTCGCCCGACGACGTCCAGCCGCTGGTCTGTCTCGACGACGACGGCAACCGCTTCTCCAACGTCAAGATGGGCAAGGGCGAAGCCAGCCTGTGGCTGGAGGAGTTCCGCGGCGAAGTCACCGCCACGATGGTCTACGACGGCCAGCCGGTGCACGACCACTTCAAGCAGGTCGACGACCACACCGTGATGGGCATCATGAACGGCAAGGGCGTGATCGACGTGCAGGACGGCGTAGGCCGCTACTTCTACTTCTACCTGGAACGCGTCTGACTCTGGTCCCTCGCAGCGGCCGGATCGCGGCCCGTGAAGGCGACCAATCGGTCGAAGGCGCTGGCTTTGGCCGGTGGCTCAACCGGGTCTGCGAACTCTCCGTTGGCACGGCGCTGGGGAGTGATGATCTTCTCGGCCAGCCCCAACACATAGCTCGCCAGCGCGTTGGGGACATCCGCGGGATAACCAGTGGCCGCGGCGTAATCCCAGCCGTGCACGAGTAAGCCGAACGCCAGAACACCGGCCAACGTCCTCACCGGCGTCTCGTTGCCGCGCCACGTCACGTCGCCGTCCAGTCCGTGACGACGATGAAAGGCGTCCAGAGTGGCTCGGCCGGCGGCGACGATCTGGCGCTCGACGGTGTCGTCGGCGTCGCGCGGCGGAACCTCAGCCCCCAGCGCGTCGCCGACCGAGGTGAGGGTGTCGACCACGTGCTCGGTCAACTGAGCCACGTCGAAACCTTCGCTCGGGGTCTGCCGGGACAGGTCGTCGCGCGAGATCGGATGCACGATGTGCTGAAGCACGCCCAGCGCTTGTTCGGCCGCGCGTAGCTCATCGGTGGGCGGTGAGTCAGGTCCGGGTCGTAGGTCAGATGCCATGTAATCCACGGTACGGTCGCGTCATGGGTGAGCCATACGAATCCGTCACCATCGAGCACAAGGATCACGTCGCCCAGGTGACGTTGATCGGGCCCGGCAAGGGCAATGCGATGGGACCGGCGTTTTGGTCGGAACTGCCGAAAGTCTTCGCCGACCTCGACGCCGACCGCGATGTACGGGCGATCGTCCTCACCGGTTCCGGCCGCAACTTCAGCTACGGCCTGGACCTGCCGGCGATGGGCGGGATGATGGCTCCGGTGCTGGCCGAGGGCGCGTCGGCGGCCCCCCGCAGCGACTTTCACGCCGAGGTGCTGCGGATGCAGCACACCATCAGCGCCGTCGCCGACTGCCGCACTCCGACGGTCGCGGCGATTCACGGGTGGTGCATCGGCGGTGGCGTCGACCTGATCTCCGCGGTCGACATCCGCTACGCCAGCGCCGACGCGAAGTTCTCGGTGCGCGAGGTCAAGCTGGCCATGGTGGCCGACGTCGGCAGCCTGGCCCGGCTGCCGCTGATCTTGTCCGACGGGCACCTGCGTGAATTGGCGCTGACCGGGAAGGACATCGATGCGGCCCGCGCCGAGAAGATCGGACTGGTCAACGACGTGTTCGCCGACCCCGACGCCACCTTGGCGGCTGCGCACGCGACCGCCGCGGAGATCGCCGGCAACCCGCCGCTGACCGTCCGCGGTGTCAAGGATGTCCTTGACCAGCAACGGATTTCGCAGGTGTCGGCGAGCCTGCGCTATGTGGCGGCGTGGAATGCGGCGTTCCTGCCGTCGAAGGATCTGTCCGAGGGGATTTCGGCGACGTTCGCCAAACGGCCGCCGAAGTTCACCGGCGAATAGCGCGATTCGGTGCGCGCGCAGCGGGTAACCGTTGCGGATGGCTACATATCGAGTACTCAACCCGCACGGCGACGTCGTCGACACCAAAGACATCGAGAGCGCTGACGACGCGCACGCCTGGTTCGTCGATGCCAAGGCCGACAACTCCGAACTCGGCTGGCGGATGGAAGTCAAAGCCGAAGGCGAATGGCGATTCTTCGACGACAGTGAGGGCGACCGGGCCTGACCGTTTGACCGTCGGGCTTGTGGGCAACTCGAATCGACATGGATTCTGAACGCTTACGACCGCTACTGACCGCCCGCGGGCCCTTCGCATCCGTCTACTTCGAGGACTCGCACGACACTCAGGACGCCGAAGCGCAACTGGAGCTGAGATGGCGCGCCCTGCGCGAACAGCTGGAGGAGCTGGGTGCCGAAAAGTCGGTGACCGCCGCGATGGAACGGGCCGTGCTGGACACGCGTCCGCCGGTCGGGCGCAGCGGTCGGGGCGTGGTGGCCAGTGCGGACGGGGTCGTGCTCAACGAGCACCTGATCCGGCCGACTCCGGCGCCGATCGTGCGACTGTCGAAGCTGCCGTACGTGATCCCGATCATCGAGCACGGGTCTGAGGACACCAACTATCTGCTGGTCGCCGTGGACCACACCGGGGCAGACATCACGATTCACGCTCGGCGACAAAGAACGCACGGAAACCGTCGACGGCGGCGGCTACCCGGTGCATAAAGCGTCGGGCGCCGAAACAGCTGGACGCGGCGATCCGCAGCTGCGCACCGACGAGGCTGCGCGCAAGAACATTCGTGCGGTCGCCACGCGAATCGAAGAACTCCTTGGTGACAACGGCCCGGAGGCGGTTTTCATCGTCGGCGAAGTCCGGTCGCGCTCGGATCTGCTCAACGCGCTGCCTGATCAGGTCAAAGCCTTGGCGGTGGAGCTGGAGGTCGGCGCCCGTCATAGCGGACAGGATTCCGAGAGGCTGAACGAGGCCATCGAAGCCGAGTTGCTCAAGCTGCGGCTGGCCGCCATTGATGATGCGGCGCAACGGTTCAGCGCCGAGGTCGGCCGAGAATCCGGGTTGGCCGCCGAAGGGCTCGGGCCGGTGTGTTCGGGTCTGCGGCAGGGCGCGGTAGACACGTTGATCATCGGCGACATCGGCGAAGAGACCGTTGTGGCTGACGAAGACCTCACGACGCTCGCGCCGAATGCCGACGTGTTGTCCGAGCAGGGGGCCGCGCCGGCCCAGACGCTGCGCGCCGATGAGGCGCTGCCGATGTTCGCGGTGGCGGTCGGCGCATCGCTGATCCGCACCGACGAGCGGATCGCGCCGGCTGACGGTGTCGGCGCGGTGCTGCGATATGCGCCGACCTTGCACTGACGCAACGCTTTACGGCGCATCGTCGTCGTCGTTGCGCAGCAGTTTTTCGGGGTGGTGGTAGGTGTTGATGCGTGGTTGTCCGCGGTCGAGGTGTGGTGGTGGGATCCATTCGGTTTGGCCGCGGGTGTTGGTGCGGGTGTTGTAGCCGTGGTCGGCTTGTTGGTGGTTGGGGTGGCAGGTGAGTGCCAGGGTGTTGATGTCGGTGACGGGGTGTGGTGGCGTAGGGGTCGTTGTGGTGGACTTGGCACTGGTAGCCGGGCACGGTGCAGCCGGGGAAGGTGCAGCCACGGTCCCTGGCGTGCAGCATGATTCGTTGGGCTGGTGAGGCCAGGCGTTTGGTGTGATAGAGCGCTAACGCTTTGCCTTTGTCGAAGATGGCCAGGTAGTGATGGGCGTGGGAGCCCAGCCGGATCACATCGCTCATCGGCAGCAGGGTGCCGCCGCCGGTCAGCGCTTTCCCGGCGCCGGCTTCGAGTTCTTGCAGGGTGGTGGTGACGATGATCGATGTCGGTAGCCCGTTGTGCTGACCCAGATCACCCGATGCGAGCAGCGCGCGGGCGGCGACCAGTAGGGCGTCGTGGTTGCGTTGGCCGTGGCTGCGGGTGTCGCCTTGGATGGCGGCTTGTGACGGGGTGCCGCTGATGCAGGGCTCGATGTCGTCGGGGTTGCACATCCCGGGGGCGGCCAGTTTGGCGAAGACCGCGTCCAGGTGGCCCGTGCTTCGGGGTTGAGCCAGCCGCTGATCGCGCTCATGCCGTCGAGGTCTTGGCGGCCGATGGTGATGCCGCGGCGTTTGGCGCGGTCGATGTCGCTGAAGTCGCCGTCGGGGTTGAGGCAGTCGGTGAGTTTGTCGGCCAGCTTGGCCAACTCATCGGGGCGATGCTCACCGACTGAGCCGGGCCAGCTGGGCTTCGGCCTGGGTCGCGGGTCTCGACATCCACGACCTCGGGCAGCCGATGAAAGAAGCTACGGATCACCGCGACATGTCCCGCGCCGAGCTCGCCGTTGCGTTGCGCGGCGGCGGTCGCGGCCAGCACCGGCTCTAGGGGTTCACCGTTGAGTGCGCGGCGCTCACCGAGGTCGGCGGCCTCGTGCACCCGCCGGGAGGCCTCGGCCCGGCTGATCCGCAACCGGTCAGCCAGCACCGGGGCCAGCTTGCCACCCAACTCGGCCGCCTCGGCTTGGGCGGCGAGCTGGTTGATCAGGGCGTGTTCGATGGCCGGCTGCTGACGGCGAAACCCTTCGAACCATTCCAGCACGGCCAGCCGCTCGGGCGTGGTCAGCGCGTCGAACGTCAGGTCCAGAGCGCGTTTCTAGTCGGCCTCGAGCGCGTCGAAAACCTCGACGACCTCTTCCCGACTACTCGAACGCATGTGCGAATACTATCGCCGAGCATCGACGGATAGCAGTCGCGTTGACTCGTCAGAAATGCGCGCGAAAGGGTGATTCGTTGCCTCATTGAAAATGCGCGCGTACGCCCAGTGGATGGGGTTGACGTTGGCAGAGCGCAGAGCAATCACCGAGGCGGCCGCCACTCGTTACCAGCTAGCGAGCAAGGGCGCGAAGAGTCGGATTCTCGATGAGTTGTGCGCCAACACGGGCTGGCACCGTAACCATGCCCGCAAGGCGCTCACCACGGCGTTGCAGCCCAAATTGGTATCACCGAGACGTCGGCGGCCACCGAAGTATGGGCCCGATGTCATTGCCGCGCTGACGGTGTGCTGGACGGTGCTGGGGACGCCGGCCGGCAAGAGGCTGTCGCCGATGTTGGGCGAACTGGTGGCGGTGTTGCGGCAGTTCGGGGAACTGGTCATCGATGAGGACACCGCGGCGCTGTTGGTGTCGATGTCGGCAGCCACCATTGATCGCCGCTTGGCTGGCGAACGAGCCAAACATCAGCTCAAGGGGCGTTGCACCACCAAGCCGGGATCGCTGCTCAAAAGTCAGATACCGGTACGCACCTGGGCTGACTGGGACGATGCTCGGCCCGGGTTCGTCGAGATCGATCTGGTCGCCCACGACGGCGGCAACGCCGCCGGCCAGTACGCCTACACCCTGACGGTCACCGACATCGCCACTGGCTGGACCGAGAACCGCTCAGTGCCCAGCAAAGCCGCCAAATGCGTCTTGGCCGCGCTCAATGACATCGCCTACAAGATGCCGTTCCCGATCCTGGGGGTGGACTCTGACAACGGATCAGAATTCATCAACGCCAGCTTGCTGCAGTGGTGCGAAAAACATCAGATCACCTTCACCCGCGCACGGCCGGCCAACAAGAACGACGGCTGTCACGTCGAGCAGAAGAACTGGGCGGTGGTCCGTCAGGTGGTTGGCTATCACCGCTATGACACCGCCTCAGAACTGTTGTTAATCAACGAGATTTGGCAGCTTGCAGTCCAAGCTCACTAACTATTTCTACCCGCAGCAGAAACTGATTTCCAAGGTCCGCGACGGTGCCAAGGTGTTCAAGAAATATGACACGGCTACCACCCCGTTTCACCGCACGATCGATCATCCATCCATGACCGAGGGCCGCATAGTAGGCCTGGCCACAGCCC
The DNA here is from genome assembly GCA_963762535.1 of uncultured Actinomycetota bacterium. Taxonomy (GTDB): domain Bacteria; phylum Actinomycetota; class Actinomycetes; order Mycobacteriales; family Mycobacteriaceae; genus Mycobacterium. The sequence goes on along the minus strand of CAVXKX010000007.1, from coordinate 39,568 downwards.
ACGCCCGCATCAACCCCGCCGCCACCCAACGTCAGATCCAGGCCCTGACCGCTCAACTACTCAAAATGGCCACCAGCAAAACCGGACCCGCGAACAAAGCCCTCGTCCCTAAGCGCGCACGTTCACATGAGGCAACGAATCGGCCTTCGCGCGCATCTTGACATGAGGCAATACGGCAGTCGCTGAACCCCCAACTGTGGATAAACCACCAACTGTGGATAACTCCGCGACCGCCGCCCCACGTACCCTCGCGGCATGGACGACTTGCAGGGCAGAATCCGGGTGCCAGCAGACCTCGACTCGGTCACCGCGATCGGCGACGAGGACCACTCCGGAATCGACCCAAGCGCCGTCGAGCGGATCTGGCAGGCCGCCCGCCACTGGTACCAGGCCGGCATGCATCCGGCGATCCAGGTGTGCCTGCGGCACAACGGGCGGGTCGTGCTGAACCGGGCGATCGGGCATGGCTGGGGCAACGCCCCCACCGACGAGCCGGACGCCGAGAAGATCCCGGTCAAGACCGATACACCGTTCTGCGTCTACTCATCGGCCAAGGCGATCACCGCGACCGTCGTACACATGCTCGTCGAACGCGGCCTCTTCTCGCTCGATGATCGGGTCTGCCAATACATCCCGACCTACACCAGCCACGGCAAAGACCGCACCACGATCCGGCATGTGATCACCCACAGTGCGGGAGTCCCGTTCCCGACGGGACCAAAGCCTGACCTCAAGCGCGCGGACGACCACGAGTACGCCCAGGAGCAACTCGGCAAGCTGCGACCGATCTACCGTCCGGGCCTGGTGCACATCTACCACGCGCTGACCTGGGGGCCGCTGATGCGCGAGATCGTCTACGCCGCCACCGGCAAGGACATCCGCGAGATTCTGGCCACCGAGATCCTCGATCCGCTGAACTTCCGCTGGACGAATTTCGGTGTGGCAGAAGAAGATATCCCGCTGGTCGCCCACAGTCACGCCACCGGAACGCCGTTGCTGCCGGCCCCGATTGCGGCAGCCTTCCGCAGAGCGGTCGGCGGTACGACTCACGAAATCATCCCGATCACCAACACGCCGCTGTTCCTCAAGACCGTCATCCCGTCGTCGAACACGATCTCGAACGCAGACGAGATGTCGCGCTTCGCCGAAATATGGCGGCGCGGAGGCGAACTCGACGGCGTTCGGGTGATGAGCCCGGAAACGTTGCGCGGCGCAGCCAAGCAGTGCCGCCGCCTACGGCCGGACGTCGCGACGGGCTTGGCCCCCGCCCGGTGGGGCACCGGATTCCAGCTCGGCACAAAGAGATTCGGCCCGTTCGGTCGCAACGCGCCAGCGGCGTTCGGCCACCTGGGGCTGGTCAACTGCGCGATCTGGAACGACCCGCAACGTCAGTTGGCCGCCGGCGTGGTGAGCAGCGGCAAGCCCGGCAGAGACCCGGAGGTCAAGCGCTACACCGCGCTGATGGACCGCATCGCTGCCGAGATACCCCGAGTTTCGTAATCCTGCGCCATAGTTAGGCGGTGCAGCCGCAGTATCCGTACCCGTACTACCCGCCGCCCGTTCCGCCGCGGCGACATTCGGTCGTCGACATCACCCTCACCGTGATCCTGTCGGCGCTCACCGTGATGTGCGCGTTGGGCGCGGTGGCGTTCTCGTTCTTCTTCGTTGACCGGGATTGGCGTCTCGTTGGCCGACTCGGTCATGCACCACGTTTGAGAGGTCGCGGCTGAAGCTCAACGGCGGTGGCGGAGGGATTTGAACCCCCGGACGGTTTTAGCCGTCTCTCGCTTTCAAGGCGAGTGCATTAGGCCGCTCTGCCACGCCACCGCGGACAAGGGTAGCGGCTGGTCTAATCGCCCGTCTTCAGCGCGGCGCTGATCCGACGGCAGTTCTCCCCGAGCGCAACCACCTGTGAGCGCGACAGCGGGAGCAGAAAGTAGGCGCGGATGCCGTCGGCGTACGTCGCCACTGCTTCCCGCGAAATCGCTCGGCCGTCGTCGGTGATCGCGGCGACCACCCCGCGCCGGTCGTCCTGACTCGCCTCGCGGCGCACCAGCCCTTGCGCCTCGAGGCGACGGACCTGGCGGGTGAGCCGACTCGGCAGCGACGCCAATGCCTCGGCCAGGTCACCCATCCGGGCGCACCCGGTCGGCGCGCGATCGAGCATGTCGAGAACCCTGACGTCGAACAGCGACAGCTGGTGTGCCTCGGTGAGCCGACGGTTGAGCGTCGCATACAACCGCAGGGTGGAATCCAGGAAGTTTTGCCACGATTTCTGCTCAGCAATGTCCAGCCCGGGCATCTCACTGGCTGTCCGGCCGGCAATCAGGGCGGCCATCACGTCATGCTATGCGACACATCGCCTTTGGAACAGCCACAAATCCGCGGCTTGTAGCGTTGCGGGCATGTACGCCATCGTCGCCGAATCCGCCGATCAACTCGCGTGGCAGCAAGTCCCCGATGTCCACGCCGGCAAGGGTGAGGTGCTGGTCAAGGTCAGCGCCGCCGGCGTCAACCGGGCCGACCTGCTGCAGGCCGCCGGGCTGTATCCGCCGCCGCCGGGCGCCAGCGAGTTGCTGGGCATGGAGGTCTCCGGTGTCATCGAAGCGGTCGGCGACGACGTCACGGACTGGTCGCCGGGCCAGGAGGTCTGCGCCTTGCTGGCGGGCGGCGGCTACGCCGAATACGTCGCGGTTCCGGCCGGCCAGCTACTGCCCCATCCCGTCGGCCTCGACCTGACGGACTCCGCGGCCGTGCCGGAGGTCGCGTGCACGGTCTGGTCGAACCTGGTGATGACCGCGCATCTGAGCGAGGGCCAGCTGCTGCTGATGCACGGCGGCGCGAGCGGCGTGGGAAGCCACGCCATCCAAATCGCCCGCGCGCTGGGCGCCCGGGTCGCCGTCACCGCGGGCTCATCGGCCAAGCTGGATTTCTGCCGTGAACTCGGCGCCGAGATCTTGATCAACTACCGCGACGAGGATTTCGTCTTGCGGCTGCGCGAGGCGACCGACGGTGCCGGCGCCGACGTCATCTTCGACATCATGGGCGCGGCCTACCTCGACCGAAACATCGACGCGCTGGCGAGCGACGGCCGGCTGGTCATCATCGGCATGCAGGGCGGGGTCAAGGGCGAACTCAACATCGCCAAGCTGCTCAGCAAAAGGGCACACGTCATCGGCACCACGCTGCGTGGCAGGCCGACGAGTGGACCGAACAGCAAGAGTGAAGTGGTCGCCGCGGTCGCCGAGTCGGTCTGGCCGATGATTGCCGACGGACGTGTCCGCCCGGTGATCGGAGCGCGACTGCCGATTCAGGACGCCGGCGAAGCGCACCGACTGCTGTCGTCGGGAGAGGTGACCGGCAAGGTCGTGCTGACCGTCTAACCCAGCGAGGCGAGGGCGCGCACCAACTGGTCGACCTCGGCCATCGTCGAGTAGTGCGAGAGGCCGACGGTGACCGCGCCGCCGACGTCGTTGACGCCGATCACGTCGAGCACCCGCGAGGTGGCGTTGGCGATGGCCAGAATCCCGTTGTCCGCCAACCGCTGGACCACCCGCTCGGCCGGCACCTCATGCACGGCGAAGCTCACCACCGGTATCCGGGACTCGGGCCGGGCGATCACGACCACCAGTGGCAGCGAGCGCAGCGAGCTCATCAGGTAATCGAATATTCCGTCCAGGTAGTGGGTCGCGGATTGCATGGAGATGCCCAGTCTTTCGCGCCGCGTGCCCCGTGCCGCCTCGTCGAGCGAAGCCAGGTATTCGACGCTGGCGACGAAGCCGGCCAGCAGGCCGTACTGGTGCACACCGAGCTCGAGGCGGCCCGGCCCGGTGGCGTACGGATTGGTCGACACCGAAGTGAAGGTGTTGATTATCGCCGGGTCGCGGAACACCAAGGCGCCCACCGGCGGGCCACCCCACCCGACGGCGTTGATCGCCACCGCGTCGGCGTCGATGTCGTCGATGTCGATCAACCGGTACGGCGCGGCGGCAGAGTGGTCGACGATGACGAACCCGCCGACGTCGTGCACCAGCTTCGTCATCGGCCGCAGATCGGTGACCGTGCCCAGCGTGCCCGACGCCGAGCTCACCGCAACCAGTCGCGTAGCCGGCCCGATCAGCCCTTCCCATTGCCACGACGGCAGGTCGCCGGTCTCGATGTCAACCTCGGCCCACTTCACCTTGGCGCCGAAACGGTTTGCTGCGCGCAGCCAGGGTGCGATGTTCGCTTCGTCATCGAGCCGGGTAACGACCACCTCGTAGCCCAGACCGGCCCTCGTCGACGAGGCATCGGCCAGCGACGCCAGCAACACCGCGCGGTCAGCGCCCAGCACCACGCCCCGGGGGTCCGCGTTCACCAGGTCGGCCGCCGCCTGCCGGGCCGCCTCCAGCACGGCCGCACTGCGCTTGGCCGAGGGATGCGGACCAGCGGTGCTGGGGAACGATCCGCGGAAGGCCGTCGAAACGGTGGTCGCCACCGAGTCGGGAATGAGCATCCCGGACGGTGCATCGACGTGCACCCAACCGTCTCCGAGTGACGGGTGCAGCCCCCGCACTCGGGCGACGTCGTAGGCCATACGAGCCACCTTAGAGCTATGCGCAATAAGCGGAACGTGACGGTAGCAGGCGTCCCGCCGCGTCCCCGCCGTCCCGAGCAAGGTCACCCGGCCAGCCATACTAGTCGCGTGGGGCTCTGCTTCGGAACGCTGATCGCATTGTTTTTGCTGATCGTGCCGGGGGCGATCGTCGGGCGGATCACTCAGCTAACGTGGCCGATCGCGATCGCCGTCGCCCCGGTGCTGACCTATGGCGTGGTCGCCGCCGCGATAATCCCGTTCGGCGCCGTCGGAATCCCTTGGAACGGTTGGACTGCGCTCGGCGCGCTCGCGGCGGTGTGCGTCGTGATGCTCTGTCTGCAGCCGCTGCTCGCCCGCTACCGCGACCCCGAGGCCGCAGGCGCGGCGGGATCGACCGCCGGCAGGCGCTGACCGTCGGGGCCGGGGTGCTGCTCGGCGGGTTGCTGATCATGTGGGCGGCCTACCGGGGCCTGGTGCATTGGCAGTCCATCCCCAGCACCTGGGACGCGGTCTGGCACGCCAACACGGTCCGCTTCATCCTCGACACCGGCCAGGCGTCCTCGACCCACATGGGCGAGCTCCGCAACGTCGAAACGCATCAGCCGCTGTACTACCCGTCGGTGTTCCACGCGCTGACCGCCGTCTTCTGCCAGCTCACCGGGGCGGCGCCGACGACCGGTTACACGCTCAGCTCGGTCGCGGCCGCGGTCTGGCTGTTCCCGACCAGCGCGGCGATGCTCACCTGGCACCTGGCCCGGCCCCGCACCGAGCATGCCGCCGGTCTGGCCGCCACCGCGGCGGCGTTGTCGGCGTCGTTCACCTCAGTGCCCTACGTCGAGTTCGGCACCGCGGCGATGCCGAATCTGGCGGCTTACGGGGTGGCGATCCCGACGTTCGTCTTGGTCGCCTCGACGCTGGCGCATCGCGACCGCATCCCGGCGGCGGTGCTCGCCCTGGTCGGCGTCTTCTCCGTGCATCTGACCGGTGGGTTCGTGGTGATCCTGTTCGCGGCGGCCTGGTGGCTGATGGATGCGTGCTGGCATCCGGTCCGCGGCAGGCTCGCCGACCTGCTGACGCTGTCCGCGGTGGCGGTGCCCGCGTTGCTGATCCTGGGGCGGCAGTTCATCGGGGTGGCCAAGCAGGCCGACATCATCGCCGGACACGCGTTCCCCAGCTTCAAGACCGTCAAGCAGGGTGTGATCGACGCGCTGCTGCTGCACACCCGCCACCTCAACGACTTCCCCATCCAGTACGGCCTCGTGGTGTTGAGCGGCGTCGGCCTGGCGATCCTGCTGTACCAGAGGATCTGGTGGCCACCGGTGCTCTGGCTGGTGCTCACCGTGGCGACGATCTACTCGGGAGCTCCGTTCCACAATCTGCTGGGCAGCACCATCGAGCAGTTCAGCCAGTTCTTCTACAACGATCCGCGCCGGCTGTCGGCGGTGGTGACGATGCTGGTGACGCCGATGGCGGCGGTCGCGGTGTTCGCGCTGGTGGTCGGCGCCGTCGCGGTTGCCCGGCGGATCTGTGCTTCCTCGCGTCAAAGTGCCCGACGCCATCTGGGTTTCGGCCGTTGTGGCTTTGCTGGCGGTGACCACCACGCTCACCGCGCGGCACTACCTGTACCGGCATCTGGTGTTGTTCGGCGACAAGTACGACTCGGTGATCATCAACCAGAAAGACCTGGACGCTTTTGCCCACTTGGCCACGCTGCCGGGCGCGCGGACCACCCTGATCGGCAACTCCAACGTCGACGGCACCGCATGGATGTACGCGGTCGCCGACCTGCACCCGCTGTGGACCCACTACGACTACCCGCAGCAGACCGGCCCGGGCTACAACCGGTTCGTCTTCTGGGCCTACGCCGACGCCGACGCGCTGCCCGGGGTACCCGAAGAGAGGCGGGCGTTGGTGCCGGACGCCATCCGGGCCCTCAACATCCGTTACATCCTGACCAGCGCCCCCACGGTCCGAGGGTTCAAGGTGCCCGACGGACTAGTGTCGATAGACCGATCGAAGTGGTGGACGAAGATCTACGACAACGGTGAAGCCTGGATCTATGAATGGCTGGGTCCTCAACGCGTTCCGACAACTCCCAGAGGTGACAAGCATTGAGTAACGACGACGACATCGAGGTCATCGGCGGCGTCGATTCCCAGCAGACGGCGACCGCATACGACGACGACCGGTCGATCACCGACTTAGTCGAGCAGCCGGCCAAGGTGATGCGGATCGGCACCATGATCAAGCAACTGCTCGAAGAGGTGCGCGCGGCACCGCTGGACGAGGCCAGCCGCACCCGGTTGCGTGAGATCCATGCCACCAGCATTCGAGAACTCGAAGAGGGGCTGGCGCCCGAGCTTCGTGAAGAGCTGGATCGCCTGACGCTGCCGTTCACCGACGGCTCAGTCCCGTCGGACGCCGAACTACGCATCGCGCAGGCCCAGCTGGTCGGCTGGCTGGAGGGTCTGTTCCACGGGATTCAGACCGCGTTGTTCGCGCAGCAGATGGCGGCACGCGCACAGATCGAGCAGATGCGCGAACAGCGCGGCCTGCCACCGGGTCCCGGCGGGCATGGCGCCGGCGGATCCATTTCCGGCACTGGGCAATACCTCTAGGCAACCGGTGACGCCGACTGGTCCACACATCGAAACCCACGACGCGTGGGTGGAGTTTCCGATCTTCGACGCCAAATCGCGCTCGCTGAAGAAGACGTTCCTGGGCGGCTCGATCGGGCGCAACGCGTCCAACGTGGTGGTCATCGAGGCGCTTCGGGATATCACCATGTCGCTGGAGCTGGGCGACCGAGTCGGGCTCGTGGGTCACAACGGCGCCGGGAAATCGACTCTGCTGCGCCTACTTTCGGGGATCTACGAGCCAACCCGCGGCTCGGCGATCATCCGCGGCCGGGTGGCGCCGGTGTTCGACCTCGGCGTCGGGATGGATCCGGAGATCTCCGGTTACGAGAACATCCTCATTCGTGGACTCTTCCTCGGGCAGACCCGCAAGCAGATGCTGGCCAAGGTCGACGAGATCGCCGACTTCACCGAACTTGGCGACTACCTGTCGATGCCGCTGCGGACCTACTCCACCGGTATGCGGGTGCGGTTGGCGATGGGCGTGGTCACCAGCATCGACCCGGAGATCCTGCTGCTCGACGAGGGCATCGGCGCCGTCGACGCCGACTTCCTCAAAAAGGCGCAGACGCGGCTGCAGAAGCTGGTCGAGCGCTCCGGAATTCTGGTGTTCGCGAGCCATTCCAACGAATTCTTGGCACGGCTGTGCAAGACCGCGATGTGGATCGAGCATGGCGTGATCAAGCAGACCGGCGGCATCGAGGACGTCGTGCGGGCCTATGAGGGTGACGACGCGGCGCGGCACGTGCGTGAGGTGCTCGCCGAGACGAGCGACGCATGAAGCCCGCGGGCATCGTTTGCGCCGTCGTGGTGACTCACCGGCGCCCCGACCTGCTTGCCAAGTCGCTCGACGTGCTGAGCACCCAGAGCCGGCTACCCGACCACTTGATCGTGGTCGACAACGATTCCGACGAGCGGGTCCGTGACCTGGTCGCCGGTCAGCCCATCACGACGACCTATCTGCCGTCACGTCGAAACCTCGGTGGCGCAGGGGGTTTCGCTCTCGGCATCCTGCACGCGCTGGCGCTCGGCGCGCAGTGGGTGTGGCTGGCCGATGATGACGGTCACCCGCAGGACAGTCAGGTGCTGGCCACTCTGCTGGCCTGCGCCGAGAAGTATCGGCTGGCCGAGGTGTCGCCGATGGTGTGCAACGCCGACGACCCGGAGAAGCTGGCATTTCCGTTACGGCGCGGCCTGGTCTGGCGGCGGCGGGTCAGCGAGCTGCGCACCGAGCCCGGTCAGGATTTGCTCCCGGGAATCGCGTCGCTGTTCAACGGCGCGCTGTTCCGTGCGTCGGCATTCGAGTCGATCGGGGTGCCCGACCTGAGGCTGTTCGTCCGCGGCGACGAGGTGGAGGTGCATCGTCGGCTGGTCAGATCCGGGCTGGCGTTCGGGACCTGTCTGGACGCGGCCTACCTGCACCCGTGCGGCTCCGACGAGTTCAAGCCGATCCTCGGCGGACGGATGCACACCCAGTACCCCGACGACGCCACCAAGCGGTACTTCACCTACCGCAACCGCGGCTACCTGATGGCGCAGCCGGGCCTACGCAAACTGCTGGTGCAGGAATGGCTGCGGTTCGGCTGGTTTTTCCTGATCTCGCGTCGCGACCCGAGAGGTCTGGTGGAGTGGCTGCGGCTGCGCCGGCTGGGCCGCCGGGAACATTTCGAAAGGCCCGAGAGCTGATGACAACCACCGATGTAGCGGCACAGTCGAAGACGATGGCCCGCGCGTGGGGCGACCTGGTCGACGGGTACCGCCGCCGCGAGCTGTGGCTGCACCTTGGCTGGCAGGACATCAAGCAGCGCTACCGCCGCTCGGTGCTGGGCCCGTTCTGGATCACCATCGCCACCGGGACCACCGCCGTCGCGATGGGCGGCCTGTACTCCAAGCTGTTCCACCTGCAGCTGGCGGTGCACCTGCCCTACGTCACCCTCGGCCTGATCATCTGGAACCTGATCAACGCCTCCATCTTGGAAGGCGCCGAAGTCTTCGTCGCCAACGAGGGGTTGATCAAGCAGCTGCCGACCCCGCTCAGCGTGCACGTTTACCGGCTGGTGTGGCGGCAGATGATCCTGTTCGGGCACAACATCGTCATCTACCTCGTCATCGCGATCATCTACCCGAAGCCATGGTCGTGGGCCGACCTGGCGGTGATCCCGGCGCTGGCTCTGATCGTGCTGAACTGCGTCTGGGTGTCGTTGTGCTTCGGCATCCTGTCGACCCGGTTCCGCGACATCGGGCCGCTGCTGTTCTCCGTCGTCCAGCTGCTGTTCTTCATGACGCCGATCATCTGGAACGACGACACGCTGCGCCAGCAAGGCGCCGGGCAGTGGTCGAAGATCGTCGAGCTCAACCCGCTGCTGCACTACCTGGATCTGGTGCGCGCGCCGCTGCTCGGTGCTCATCAGGAGCTGCGGCACTGGGCCGTGGTGATCGGGCTGACGGTGCTGGGCTGGCTGGTGGCGGCGTTCGCGATGCGTCAGTACCGCGCGCGGGTTGCCTACTGGGTCTAGCCACCCCCGTAGACTTCCCGCCGATGGCTGAGATCGCGGCGAGCGCACAGTTGCCGCTGAAAACACAGGCGTGGCGCTTCATCGTCACCGGCGGACTGTCGGCGATCGTCGACTTCGGCCTCTACGTGCTGCTCTACAAAGTCGTGGGAGTGCAGGTCGACCTGGCCAAATCGCTCAGCTTCATCGTCGGCACGATCACTGCCTACCTGATCAACCGCAGGTGGACATTCCAGGCGGCACCGAGCACCGCCCGCTTCCTGACCGTGATGGCGCTCTACGGCGTCACGTTCGCGGTCCAGGTCGGGCTCAACCACCTCTGCCTGGCGATGTTGCACTACCGCACCTGGGCCGTACCCGTCGCGTTCGTCATCGCGCAAGGCACCGCCTCGGTGATCAACTTCATCGTTCAGCGGGCCGTGATTTTCCGGCTGCGCTGAATGGTGCGCCGAGGCTGATTAGTCCGTCTCTCCCCCGCAAGCGGGAGGTACCCCTGTCCCACCCCGGGACGAGAGCGTCCCGCATCGTCGACGGACGGCCAGGTACCCTTTTTGACGATGTTGAGCAGTGACATTCCGACCACCAGAACCCCACTGACGGGCTTTGGCCGCACCGCGCCGTCGGTGGCGGAGGTGCTGTCGACCCCGGACACCGAGCTGATCGCCAAGGCGGTCGGCCAAGTTGCCGACGGCGGCGGACGGGGCGTGATCGCTCGCGGGCTCGGCCGTTCCTACGGCGACAACGCCCAGAACGGCGGCGGGCTGGTCATCGACATGACGCCGCTGAACAAGATCCATTCGATCGCCTCAGACACTCGCCTGGCCGAGGTCGATGCGGGCGTCAGCCTCGATCAGTTGATGAAGGCGGCGCTGCCGTTCGGCTTGTGGGTTCCAGTGCTGCCGGGCACCCGGCAGGTCACCGTCGGCGGTGCGATCGCCTGCGACATCCACGGCAAGAACCACCACAGCGCGGGCAGCTTCGGCAACCACGTCGTGTCCATGGAGCTGTTGACGGCCGACGGGCAGATCCGCCACCTCACTCCGGACGGCGAGGAGGCCGAGCTGTTCTGGGCCACCGTGGGCGGCAACGGGCTGACCGGCATCGTGCTGCGGGCCGTCATCGCCATGACGCCGACCGAGACGGCGTACTTCATCGCCGACGGTGTGGCCACTCATGATCTGGACGAAACGGTCGCGGTGCACCTCGACGGCACCGAGGACAACTACACGTATTCCAGCGCGCTGCGTTCGACTTGATCAGCGCGCCGCCGAAGCTCGGCCGGGCCGCGGTCAGCCGCGGCAGCCTGGCCAAGCTGGATCAACTGCCGCCGAAGCTGGCCAAGAACCCGCTGCAATTCACTGCGCCACAGTTGCCCGCGGTCCCCAACGTCTTCCCGGTCGGCGTGGTGAACAAGCTGACGGGCAGGATGATCGGCGAGGCGTTCTACCGGATGAGCGGGAACTACCAGAACAAGATCGTCAACTTGACGCAGTTCTACCACATGCTCGATTTGACGACCGGGTGGCAATACGCCTATGGGCCAAGGGGTTTCGCGCAGCACCAGTTCTTGGTGCCACCAAATGCGATGGAGGACTTCAAGGGCATCATCCGCTGGATCCAGACCCAGGGCCACTACTCCTTCCTCAACGTCTTCAAGCTCTTCGGCCCGGGTAACCGTGCGCCGCTGAGCTTTCCGATGGCCGGCTGGAATGTGGCGATGGACTTCCCCAACAAACCCGGCGTCAACGAATTCCTCAACGAACTCGACAGCCGGGTGATGGAATTCGGCGGCAGGGTGTACACCGCCAAGGACTCTCGCACCACTGCCGAGAACTTCCACGCCATGTACCCACGCATCGACGAGTGGATCGCGGTGCGCCGCAAGGTCGATCCGACCGGAGTCTTCGTCTCGGACATGGCCCGACGTTTGGAGCTGCTGTAAATGGTGCTTGACGCGGTGGGAAACCCGCAGGCGATCCTGCTGCTGGGCGGCACGTCCGAGATCGGGCTGGCGATCTGCGAGCGCTACCTGCGCAACGCGAACGCCCGCATCGTGCTGGCCGACCTGCCCAACCATCCGGGCAAGGACGCCGCCGTCTCGCAGCTGAAGGCGGCCGGCGCCAAGTCGGTCGAGTGGATCGACTTCGACGGCGTCGACACCGCCGGCCACCCGGCGGTGATCGAGGCCGCTTTCGCCGGCGGGGATATCGACGTCGCGATCGTGGCGTTCGGCCTGCTCGGTAACGCCGAGGAGCTGTGGCAAGACCAGCGCAAAGCGGTGCAGATCGCTCAGATCAACTACACCGCAGCCGTTTCCGTCGGTGTGCTGCTGGGTGAGAAGATGCGCGCGCAGGGCTTCGGCCAGATCATCGCGATGAGCTCGGTTGCCGGTGAGCGGGTGCGCCGGTCGAACTTCGTCTACGGCTCGACCAAGGCCGGCCTGGACGGCTTCTACCTCGGCCTCGGAGAGGCGTTGCGGCCCAGCGGAGTTCGTGTTCTGGTCATCAGGCCCGGCCAAGTGCGCACCACCACGACCATCGAGCACTGGAAAGCCACCGGCGCCAAGGAGGCGCCGTTCACCGTCGACAAAGAAGCCGTCGCCGAGCTCGCCGTCACGTCGGCGGCCAAAGGCAAGGAACTCGTCTGGGCGCCCGGACCGGTCCGCTACCTGCTGATGGTGCTGCGTCACATCCCACGGCCGATCTTCCGCAAGCTGCCCTTCTAGATGCGCAACGCGCTGGCCACCGTCGGCCACCTGGCGATCGCGGCGGTGATCGCCGCGGCGGTCTCGGTGATATCGCTGACCGCCATCGCCCGAGTGCAATGGCCGGCCTACCCGTCGTCGAATCAACTGCATGCGCTGACGACGGTCGGTCAGGTCGGCTGCATCCTCGGATTGCTATGCGCGGCTTTGGTTTTCCGGCGCGGTCGTCGGGTGTTGGCCCAGCTGCTGGCGCTGGCGTTCGTTTCGGCGTTCTCGGTGGTGACGCTCGGCATGCCGCTGGGCGCCACCAAGCTGTATCTGTTCGGCATCTCCGTCGACCAGCAGTTCCGCACCGAATACCTCACCCGGCTGACCGACAGCCCGGCCCTGCACGACATGACATACACCGGCCTGCCGCCGTTCTACCCGCCGGGCTGGTTCTGGCTCGGCGGGCGCGTTGCCGCGCTGACCGGCACACCGGGCTGGGAGATGTTCAAGCCGTGGGCGATCACCTCGATCACGATCACGATCGCCGTGGCATTGGTGTTGTGGTCGAGAATGATCCGCTTCGAGTACGCGCTGATCGTCACGACCGCGACCGCCGCGGTGACACTGGCCTACAGCTCGCCCGAGCCGTACTCCGCGATGATCACCGTGCTGCTGCCGCCGGTGCTGATCCTGACCTGGTCGGGCTTGCGCGCTGCCGACGTGAAACTGATCGCACGCTCGGCCGAACGTGAAAGTGGCCGCACGCTCGCGGCAAAAACCGGCGGGTGGGCCGCGGTGATCGCGGCCGGGATATTTCTGGGCTTCGCGGCGACCTTCTACAGCCTGCTGCTCGCCTACAGCGCATTCACGGTGGTGCTGATGGCGCTGGCGCTGACGGCATCGCGCCGGCGGGCATCCGGACTCCGGACCGCGCTGGACCCGCTGGTCCGGCTGACCGTCATCGGCGTCATCGCGGTGGCCATCGCGGCGACCACCTGGCTGCCGTTCCTGTTGCGGGTGGCCCACGACCCCGTCAGCAACACCGGCAGCGCCTTTCATTACCTACCGGCCGACGGCGCCGAGCTGACCTTCCCGATGCTGAAGTTCACCTTGCTCGGCGCACTGTGCATGCTCGGCACGCTGTGGCTGGTGGTGCGATGCCGGTCGTCGGTGCGGGCGGGTGGCCTGGCGATCGCCGTGGTGGCGGTCTACCTGTGGTCGCTGCTGTCGATGCTGGCCACGCTGGCGCGCACCACGCTGCTGTCGTTTCGGCTGCAGCCGACGCTGACGGTGTTGCTGGCCACCGCCGGCGTCTTCGGCTTCATCGAAGTCACGCTCGCGCTGGCCGCCCGCGGGCGTGAGCATGCCTGGGGCCGCAGCGTGCTGCCGGTCGCAGCGTCGATCGGACTGGCCGGCGCGATCGCATTCAGCCAGGACATTCCCGACGTGCTGCGGCCCGACCTCACCATCGCCTACACCGACACCGACGGCCACGGCCAGCGCGGCGACCGCCGCCCGCCCAGCTCGGAGAAGTTCTACCCGGAGATCGACGCCGCGATCAGCCGGGTGACCGGTAAGCCGCGCGACCAGACCGTCGTGCTGACCGCGGACTACAGCTTCCTGTCCTATTACCCCTACTACGGCTTCCAGGGTCTGACGTCGCACTACGCCAACCCGCTGGCCCAGTTCGACAAGCGGGCGGCAACGATCAAGAGCTGGGCCAAGCTCACAGCCCCGGACCAGCTCATCCACGCGCTCGACACGCTGCCCTGGGCGCCGCCGACGGTGTTTTTGATGCGCCACGCCGGCTCGGCCGGCGCTGCCAGCACGTATACGCTGCGGCTGGCCGAAGACGTGTACCCCAACCAGCCCAACGTGCGCCGCTACACCGTGGAGCTCAACGCCGCGATATTCGCCGACCCTCGGTTCACCGTCACCAAGATCGGCCCGTTCGTGTTGGCGGTCCGCAAACCCTGATGGCTACCGAAGCGACAGAGCGAGGCCAATTACCATCTAGGTCCGTGGGCGACCGCGAGGCAGGCAGCAGACATCGCACAGCCCGCTTCGTCGCCGTCGCCGCCGGTCTGCTGGGCACGCTGCTGGCCATCGCGACGCCGCTGCTGCCGGTCAAACAGACCACCGCCCAACTGAATTGGCCGCAGAACGGCGTGCTCGGCAGCGTCGAAGCTCCGCTGATCGGCTACGTGGCCACCGACCTCAACATCAGCATTCCGTGCCGCGCCGCCGCCGGCCTGTCCGGAACCGGCAAAACCGTGCTGCTCTCGACCGTGCCCAAGCAGGCACCCAAGGCCGTGGACCGCGGCCTGCTGATCGAGCGCGCCAACGACGACCTGGTGCTGGTGGTACGCAATGTCCCCCTGGTCGTCGCGCCGCTGAGCCAAGTGCTCAGCGACTCCTGCCAGAAGCTGGTCTTCACCGCGCACGCCGATCGGGTAATCGGCGAATTCGTCGGGCTCACGCAGGGACCCAACGCCGAGCACCCCGGCGCGGCGCTGCGCGGCGAGCGCAGCGGGTACGACTTCCGGCCGCAGATCGTCGGCGTCTTCACCGACCTGAGCGGGCCCGCGCCGCCGGGCCTGACGTTCTCCGCCACCGTCGACACCCGTTACAGCAGCTCGCCGACGCCGCTGAAGATGGCCGCGATGGTGCTCGGGGTGGCGCTGACGCTGGCCGCGCTGATCGCGCTGCACATCCTGGACACCTCCGACGGGACCCGGCACCGCCGCTTCCTGCCGTCGCGCTGGTGGTCGCTGAGCGCACTGGACGGCCTGGTCACGCTGGTGCTGGTGTGGTGGCATTTCGTCGGCGCCAACACCGCAGACGACGGCTACATCCTGACCATGGCGCGGGTGTCCGAGCACGCCGGTTACATGGCCAACTACTACCGCTGGCTCGGCACGCCGGAGGCGCCGTTCGGCTGGTATTACGACCTGCTGGCGCTGTGGGCCCACGTCACCACCGCGAGCATCTGGATGCGGTTGCCCACCCTGCTGATGGCGCTGGCCTGCTGGTGGGTGATCAGCCGGGAAGTCATCCCGCGGCTGGGTCACGCCGTCAAGATCTCGCGCGCCGCGGCGTGGACGGCGGCGGGCACTTTCCTGGCGGTGTGGCTGCCGCTGGACAACGGTCTGCGGCCGGAGCCGATCATCGCCGTGGGAATCCTGTTGACCTGGTGTTCGGTCGAGCGGGCGGTGGCCACCAGCCGGCTGCTGCCGGTGGCGGCGGCCTGCATCATCGGGGCGCTGACGCTGTTCTCCGGCCCGACGGGTATCGCCTCGATCGGCGCGCTGCTGGTGGCGATCGGCCCGCTACGGACGATCATTCACCGTCGCTCGCGACAATTCGGGGTGCTGCCGCTGCTGGCGCCGATTGTCGCCGCGGTGAGCGTCAACGCGATCCTGATCTTCCGCGACCAGACTCTCGCCGGAGAGATGCAGGCCACCTCGCTCAAGCGTGCGCTCGGGCCGAGCCTGAGCTGGTTCGACGAGCACATCCGCTACGAGCGGCTGTTCATGGCCAGCCCCGACGGGTCGGTCGCGCGACGGTTCGCGCTGCTGGCCTTGCTGGTGGCACTCGCCGTGTCGGTGGCAATGACGTTGCGCAAGGGCCGGATTCCGGGCACCGCGGCCGGACCCAGCCGCCGCATCATCGGCATCACGGTGATCTCGTTCATCGCGATGATGTTCACGCCGACCAAGTGGACGCACCACTTCGGGGTGTTCGCCGGGCTGGCCGGCTCGCTGGGGGCGTTGGCTGCGGTCGCGGTGACCGCAGCGGCGATGCGCTCGCGGCGTAACCGGACGCTGTTCGCCGTGGTGGTGTTGTTCACCGTCGCGCTGTCTTTTGCCAGCGTCAACGGCTGGTGGTACGTCTCCAACTTCGGTGTGCCATGGTCGAACGCGTTCCCGCAGTGGCATTTTGGATTCACCACCGGATTCCTGGCGCTCACCGTGCTGGTCGCGCTGCTGGCGGCCTGGTTCCACTTCTTCAAAACCGGCGACGACGCCGAGCCACCTCGCGAATCGCTGTTTGGCCGGATCATCCGGTCTCCCTTGGGTATTGCCGCATGGGCGCTGGTCTTCTTCCAGGTGCTGTCGCTGACGCTGGGAATGACCGACCAGTATCCGGCGTGGTCGGTGGGCCGATCCAACCTGCAGGCGCTGACCGGGAAGACGTGCGGACTGGCAACCGACGTGCTCGTCGAGCAAGACCCGAACGCCGGCCTGCTCACACCGGTCTCGGCGGACGGCAAAGATGCGCTGGCAGACGGTTTCTCCGAGGGCTTCGACCCCAACGGCATCCCGTCCTCAGTGTCCGCCGACCCGGTGATGGAGCGCCCCGGCGACCGCAGCTTCGTCAGCGACGACAGCAACGTGACCAACGCCGAAGCCGGCACCGAAGGCGGCACCACCGCCGCGCCCGGCGTCAACGGCTCGCGGGCGCGGCTGCCCTACGGCCTGGACCCGGCCCACACGCCGGTGCTGGGCAGTTGGCGATCCGGCATCCAGGTACCGGCCCGGCTGCGGTCGGCTTGGTACAAGCTGCCCGACAAAAACCAGCGCAAGGATTCCGGACCGTTGCTGGTGGTTTCGGCCGCCGGCCGGTTCAACTACGGCGAAGTCGAAATCCAGTGGGCTACCGACCAGCAGGCCGCGGACAACAAACCCGGCGGCTCGACCGGACTTGCCGACGTCGGCGCGGCGCCTGCCTGGCGTAATCTGCGGGCCCCGCTGTCCGCGCTGCCGCAAGACGCCACCCAGGTGCGGGTGGTGGTCAATGACGAGGACCTGGACCCGCAGCACTGGATCGCGGTCACTCCGCCGCGGATCCCGCGGCTACGCACGCTGCAGGAGGTGGTCGGCTCGACAGATCCGGTGCTGTTGGACTGGCTGGTCGGCCTGGCCTTCCCGTGCCAGCGGCCCTTCGGTCACCAGAACGGGGTGGACGAGGTGCCGAAGTGGCGCATCCTGCCCGACCGGTTCGGCGCCGAAGCGAACTCACCGGTGATGGACAAGAACGGCGGCGGCCCGCTGGGCGTGACCGAACTGCTGGTGCGCCCGAGCACGGTGCCGACGTATCTGAAGGACGACTGGTCGCGCGACTGGGGTGCGCTGCAGCAGTTGACGCCGTACTACCCGAGCGCCGCACCCGCTGAACTCGACCTTGGCTCGGCGACCCGCAGCGGCTTGTGGAGCCCGGCGCCGCTGCGACGGGGCTAATCGGCACGATCGCCTTGGCGGCTAGTACGCGATCTGTCGACGGCCGGCGCGGAAAGCGGTCACGCAGGCAGTGAGCGCGAGAACCGCGAACACCGCGAACGCCCACCGCGCGGCGGAAGCTCCGCCGCCTTCCACCAGGTTCACCACGACACCGGCCAGACCGGCTCCGAACGCGCCGAAAATCAGCTGCACAGAGTTGATCGCGGTGGCGGCGGCAGCGCCCTCGGCAGGATCGTCGACGTCGCTCATCGCCCATGCCGACAGGTGCGGCCAGGCGGCGCCGATACCGACCCCGACGGCGAGCAGCGCGAACGCGCAAACGATGACGATGCCCGCGCGCGCGTCCTGGACATGGGTGATCCCGGCCAGGGCCAGCCCGCCCGCCATCACCAGCGGCGCGGCCGTCACCACGGCCGTGATCGTGCGGGTTCTGTTCAGTGAGCCGCTGCCGAACCCGCTGATCGTCCAGCCCAGCGACAACGCGGCGCCGAGTAGTCCGGCGACGATCGGTCCGAGGTGTGCCAATCGCTGACCGAACAAGGGCACGTACAAGTCAACTTTGGTCGCGGCGACCAGCAGCCCCAGCGTCAGGTAGACCCACTTCAGCGGCCCGAAGCCGTAGACGCTGGCAGGCAGCACCGCGGTATCCATCCGGCGATCGACCACCAGGAACGCCCCGATCAACAGAGCGCTGAGGATCAACAGACCCGCCGTCGCGAGGCCGTTGTGCGGCAGCGACGCCACACTGACCGTCAGCGCGGCCGCGCCGAGCAGAAGGACCGACGGAACCGGAATCCGGGCCGAATCACGGTCGGGGGCCTGCTCGGCGACGTCGGTTGTCAGCAGGCCCGGTACGAGGGCGGCCATGCCCATGCTGAGCATTCCCAGTAGGCCGAACGCCCAACGCCACGCGCCGAACTGCGCGAAGAACCCACCCAGCGCGGGGCCGAGCAGGGCGCCGACACCCCAGGTCGAGGCGGTCAGCGCAGAACCGCGGCTCCAGAGTCGGCGCGGCAGCGCCCCGTTGATCACCGCGAAGCTCAGTCCGCACAGCAGTCCGCCCGCGAGTCCCTGGAAGAGTCGGCCCACCAGCAAGATGCCCATGTTCGGGGCGATGGCGCAGATCAGGCTGCCGGCGCCGAGCACCGAGAAACCCGAGACGAACGGGATGCGGGCACCGACTCGGTGCAGCAGCGCATTTACCGTCGCTGAGGCGACCACCGACCCGACGAGGTAGAGCGTCGTTACCCACGCATAAATGCGCTCGCCGCCGATCTCGTTGATCGTGCTCGGCAGCATGCTGATCGTCAGGAACTCGTTGGTGGAATACAACACCACGCCCCCGGCGACCAATGCGGTCGTGCGCGAATACGGGGAACTCCACAGCTCACGCCAATGGCCGGTGGTGGATTCTTTGTGCTCCGTTAAATTCACCACCGCTGATCTACTAAACCACGTTCCCTACGGGTAGTCGAACGGCCATCCGCGCTGCATTGGGCCTCCTCAAGCGGGTGCGACCGGCCCGGATGCCGCGCTGACCTGCGTCGTCATCGGCGGGCTTTCTATGAATACAATTTGCGATCGCGAGCAGATTTTTTTCGGGCGAGCGTCGCCGCGCGGGCTGCATCGGCGGCAGACCCAATACGACTGTCCGCCTTCTCCTCAGCCCGCCGCGCGGGCTGCATCGTCGGCAGACCCAAGTACGTCGCATACGATCGAGCCTCGTGCCCCTCGACGACACAGAGCGATCGCCGCACCGGTTAGCCCGGCTGATCGCGATCGTCGCCGGGATTGCCGGCGCCCTGCTCTGCGCGGTCGTTCCGCTGCTCCCGGTCAACCAGACGACGTCGACCATTGTCTGGCCGCAGGGCCGGGGCGCCGACGGTCACGTCACCGATATCACCGCTGCGCTGGTCTCCGGGGCACCGCGGGCGCTGGACGTGTCCATCCCGTGCGCCGCGATCGCCACGTTGCCCGCCGACGGCGGTCTGGTGATGTCGACGCTGCCGGTCAACGGCTTCGAGACGGGCAAGAACGGACTGTTCGTCCGGGCCAGCAAGGACACCGTCGTCGTCGCGTTCCGTGACTCGGTTGCCGCGGCCGCGCCCCGCTCCGCCGTGGCCGCCGGCGCCTGCAGCACGCTGCACATCTGGGCAGACGCCGGAGGTGCCGGTGCGGACTTCGTCGGAATCCCCGGCGCGACCGGCACACTCGCCCCGGAGAAGAAGCCGGCGGTCGGCGGGATTTTCACCGACCTGGCGGTGTCCCCGCAGCCGGGACTGTCGGCGCGCGTCGACGTCGACACCCGGTTCATCGTCGCTCCCACGCTGATCAAAACGGCGGTGATGGCCCTGGGCGGGTTGGCCGTGCTGGCCTCGATTGTCGCGCTGGCCGTCCTGGACCGGCAGTCCGGGCGACGGACGCCGCGCAATCTCAGGGCATGGTTGGGCGCCGGAATCGCCACGTGGCTGGCTGACGCCGGGGTGATCGCGACGCTGCTGCTCTGGCACGTGATCGGGGCGACCTCCTCCGATGACGGCTACAACCTGACCATGGCGCGGGTCGCCGGGCACGCCGGCTATGTGGCCAACTACTACCGCTATTTCGGGACCAGCGAGGCGCCCTTCGACTGGTACCAATCGGTGCTGGCCCAGCTGGCGTCGGTGAGCACCGCCGGGGTGTGGATGCGACTGCCCGCCACGCTGGCCGCGATCGGGACCTGGTTGATCATCAGCCGCTACATGCTGCGACGGCTCGGGCCCGGCCGCGGCGGCCTGGCCGGCAACCGGGTGGCGGTGTGGACGGCGGGCGCGGTGTTCCTGGCGGCGTGGCTGCCGTTCAACAACGGCTTGCGGCCCGAGCCCTTGATCGCCTTGGGTGTCGTGCTCACCTGGATGCTGGCCGAGACGGCGATCGCCACCCGTCGGCTGGTACCCGCGGCGGTGGCCATCATCGTCGCCACTTTGACCGCGACACTGGCACCGCAGGGTTTGATCGCCGTCGCCGCCCTGCTGGCCGCCGCACGGCCGATTGCTCAGATCATCATGCGGCGCAAGGCGACTGACGGGCTGCTAGCGCCGTTGGCGGTGCTGGCCGCGTCGCTGTCTCTGATCACCGTCGTGGTGTTCCGGTCGCAGACACTGGCCACCGTCGCCGAGGCAGCGCGGATCAAATACAAGGTCGGCCCGACGATCGCCTGGTATCAGGAGTTCCTGCGCTACTACTTCCTCACGGTGGAAAGCAACGCCGAGGGTTCGATGACGCGGCGCTTCGCCGTGCTGATCATGTTGCTCTGCCTGTTCGGAATGCTGGTCGTGCTGTTGCGGCGCGGCCGGGTGCCCGGCGTGGCCATCGGCCCGGCCTGGCGGTTGATCGGCACCACCGCGATCGGTCTGCTGCTGCTGCATTTCACGCCGACGAAATGGGCCATTCAGTTCGGCGCGTTCGCCGGGCTGGCCGGCGCGCTCGGGGCGCTCACCGCGTTCACGTTGGCCCGGATCGGACTGCACAACCGCCGCAACCTGACGCTGTATGTGACCGCGCTGCTGTTCATGCTGGCGTGGGCGACCTCGGGTATCAACGGGTGGTTCTACGTCAACAACTACGGCGTCCCGTGGTTCGACATCCAGCCGGTGATCGCGAGCCACCCGGTCACGTCGATGTTCCTGGCGCTGTCGATCGCGACGGGACTGCTGGGCGCCTGGCAGCACTTCCGGATGGACTACGCCGGGCACACCGAGGTCACCGACAGCCGGCGCAACCGCGTGCTGGCGTCCACGCCGTTGCTGGTGGTCGCCGTGATCATGGTCTTCGGCGAAGTCGCGTCGCTGGGTAAGGGCGCGGTGCTGCGTTACCCGATGTACACCACCGGCAAGGCCAACTTCAACGCGATCGCTTCCGGTCTGTCGCCGTCCAGTTGCGCGATGGCCGACGACGTGCTGGCCGAGCCTGACCCCAATGAGGGTGTGCTGCAACCAGTTCCGGGTCAACAGTTCGGCCCCGGCGGTCCGCTCGGCGGCTCCAATCCGGTCGGCTTCACGCCGCAGGGTGTCGGCGACAACCTGCAGTCCGACCCGGTGGTGACCAAGCCCGGCGTGGTCAATTCCGATGCGTCACCGAACAAGCCGAACGCCTCGATCACCGACTCGGCCGGCACTGCCGGCGGCAAAGGCCCAATCGGCGTCAACGGCTCGGCGGCCGCGCTGCCGTTCGGCCTCGATCCCGCCCGCACGCCGGTGATGGGCAGCTACGGCGAGAACGCCCGCGCCGCCACCGCCACCTCGGCCTGGTACCAAATGCCGCCGCGCACACCGGATCGGCCGCTGGTGGTGGTCGCCGCCTCGGGCGCCATCTGGTCCTACAAAGAGGACGGCGACTTCTCCTACGGCCAGTCGCTGCGGCTGCAGTGGGGCGCGGCCAAGCCCGACGGCAGCGTCACACCGCTGGGGCTGATGTTCCCGATCGACATCGGGCCGCAGCCCGCCTGGCGCAACCTGCGCTTCCCGATGAGCTGGGCGCCCCCGGAGGCCAACGTCGCCCGCATCGTCGCCTACGACCCCAACCTCAGCGAGGACCAGTGGTTCGCGTTCACCCCACCGCGGGTGCCGGTGACCAAAACTCTGCAGCAGCTGATCGGGCCGCAGCGGCCGGTGCTGATGGACATCGCCACCGCCGCGAATTTCCCTTGCCAGCGGCCGTTTTCCGAGCACCTCGGCGTCGCCGAGCTTCCCGAGTACCGCATCCAGCCTGATCACAAGCAGACCTCGGCGTCGTCGAACCTGTGGCAGGCGTCGAAGTCCGGCGGGCCGTTCCTGTTCACCCAGGCGCTGATGTGGACGTCGACGGTACCCACCTATCTCAACGGTGACTGGTACCGCGATTGGGGTCAGGTGGAGCAGTACCATCGCTGGGTCCCCGATGACGTGGCACCGCTGGCCGCCATCCAGCAGGGCGTCACAACCGTGTACGGCTGGAGCCGACAAGGACCGATTCGAGCACTCCCGTGAGCACACAGATCGAGCCACCGCAGACCAGCGCAGGCGGCGACGCCGCGGACACCGTGAAAACGACCCGCTGGGTCGCCACCATTGCCGGGTTGATCGGCTTCCTGCTGTCGGTGGCGACCCCGCTGCTCCCGGTCGTGCAGACTACCGCCGACTTGAACTGGCCGCAGAACGGCCAACTGAAAAGTGTTACGGCGCCGCTGATTTCGTTGTCCCCGGTCGACTTCCACGCAGAAGTGCCGTGCGAGGTGGTGCGCGGCATGCCGCCGACGGGTGGCGTGGTGCTGGGAACCGCGCCGCGAAAGGGCAAGGACGCCAACCTCAACGCGCTGTTCGTCGTGGTCAACAAGCAGCGGGTGGACGTCACCGACCGCAACGTGGTGATCCTGTCGGTGCCGCGCGAGCAGGTGGCATCGCCGCAATGTCAGCACATCGACATCACCTCCACGCTGGCCGGCACGTACGCCACCTTCGTCGGACTCAAGGACCCGGGCGGCGCCGCGCTGCGCAGCGGCTTCCCCGACCCCAACCTGCGCCCGCAGATCGTCGGTGTGTTCACCGATCTGAGTCGGCCCCGCCCCGCCTGGGTTGAAGATGTCGGCGACCATCGACACCCGATTTTCCACCACCCCAACCACATTGAAGCTTTCGGCGATGGTCGGCGCGATCCTGGCGACGATCGTGGCGCTGATCGCGCTGTGGCGTCTGGACCAGTTGGACGGTCACCGGATGCGCCGGTGGATACCGGCCAACTGGCGGTCCTTCACGCTCACCGACGCGACGGTGATGTTCGGGTTCGTGCTGTGGTGGGTGATCGGGGCGAACTCGTCGGACGACGGCTACATCCTGGGCATGGCTCGCGTCGCCGACCGGGCCGGCTACATGTCGAACTACTTCCGCTGGTTCGGCAGCCCAGAGGATCCGTTCGGCTGGTATTACAACCTGCTGGCGTTGATGACCCATGTCAGCGACTCGAGCCTGTGGATTCGGTTGCCGGACTTGGTCGCCGGGATCGCGTGTTGGATGCTGCTGTCGAAAGAGGTGCTGCCCCGCCTCGGGCCGGCGGTGACCAGGAGCAAGCCCGCCAACTGGGCGGCCGGCCTGGTGCTGCTGACCGCGTGGATGCCGTTCGACAACGGCCTTCGGCCAGAACCCATCATCGCGGTCGGCTCGCTGATCACCTATGTGCTGATCGAGCGGTCGATGCGCTACAGCCGGTTGACGCCTGCGGCGCTGGCGGTGGTGACCGCGGCGTTCACCCTCGGCGTGCAGCCGACCGGGCTGATCGCGGTGGCGGCGTTGGTGGCCGGTGGTCGCCCGATCCTGCGAATCTTGGTGCGCCGTCATCGCGTGGTCGGCACGTGGCCCTTGGTGGCGCCGATGCTGGCGGCCGGCACAGTGATCCTGACTGTGGTGTTCGCGGACCAGACGCTGGCAACGGTGTTGGAGGCCACCAGGATTCGCACCGCAATCGGCCCCAGCCAAGCCTGGTACACCGAAAACCTGCGCTACTACTACCTGATCCTGCCCACCGTCGACGGCTCGCTGTCGCGCCGGTTCGGTTTCCTGATCACCGCGCTGTGCCTGTTCACCACGGTCTTCATCATGTTGCGGCGCAAGCGGGTTCCCGGCGTGGCCCGCGGCCCGGCGTGGCGGCTGATGGGCGTCATCTTCGGCACCATGTTCTTCCTGATGTTCACCCCGACCAAGTGGGTGCACCACTTCGGCTTGTTCGCCGCGGTCGGTGCGGCGATGGCCGCCTTGACCACGGTCTTGGTGTCGCCGGCAGTGTTGCGCTGGTCGCGCAACCGGATGGCCTTCCTGGCCGCGGTGCTGTTCCTGCTGGCGCTCTGCTTCGCCACCACCAACGGCTGGTGGTACGTGTCCAGCTACGGCGTTCCGTTCAATGCGGCGATGCCGAAAATCGCCGGAATCAGTATCAGCACAATGTTTTTCGCGCTGTTCGTGGTGGTTGCGCTCTACGCCGCCTGGCTGCACTTCGCTTCCCGCGACCGTGGTGAGGGTCGGTTGGCGCGCGCCCTGACCGCGGCGCCCATACCGCTGGCCGCGGGCTTCATGGCGTTGGTGTTCGTCGCATCGATGACGATCGGCATCGTCCGGCAGTACCCCACCTTCTCCAACGGCTCCTCGAACATCCGCGCCTTCGCCGGCGGCTGCGGATTGGCCGACGACGTGCTGGTCGAGCCGGACACCAACGCCGGCTTCATGCAGCCAAAACCCGGCGACTGGGGCCCCCTTGGCCCGTTGGGTGGCGTCAATCCGGTCGGCTTCACGCCCAACGGCGTCCCGGACCACACCGTCGCCGAGGCGGTGGTGATGCACCCGAACCAGCCCGGCACCGACTACGACTGGGACGCGCCGACCAAGTTGAAGACCGCCGGAGCCAACGGCTCCACCGTGCCGCTGCCCTATGGCCTTGACCCGCAACGGGTTCCGGTGCTCGGCAGCTACACCACCGAAGCGCAGCAGCAGAGCAAGCTGGCCTCGGCGTGGTATCAGTTACCGCCCGCCGACGACGGCCATCCGCTGGTGGTGGTGACCGCCGCGGGCAAGATCGCCGGTAACAGCGTGCTGCACCACCACACCGACGGCCAGACGGTGGTGCTGGAATACGGCAGGCCCGGGCCGAACGGTGACGTGCTGCCGGCGGGGCGACTGGTGCCCGACGATCTCTACGGCGAACAGCCCAAGGCGTGGCGCAACCTGCGGTATCCCCGATCGCAGATCCCCGCGGACGCCGTCGCCGTCCGGGTGGTGGCCGAAGACCTGTCGCTGACACCGGAAGACTGGATCGCGGTGACCCCGCCGAGGGTGCCCGAACTGCGCTCGGTGCAGGAGTACGTCGGGTCGACACAACCGGTGCTGCTCGACTGGGCGGTCGGATTGGCGTTCCCGTGCCAGCGACCGATGCTGCACGCCGACGGCGTCACCGAAATCCCCAAGTTCCGCATCACGCCGGATTACACGGCCAAGAAGATGGACACCGACACCTGGGAAGACGGCGTCAACGGTGGCCTGCTCGGCATCACCGACCTGCTGCTGCGCGCCCACGTGATGGCGACATATCTGTCCCACGACTGGGCACGCGACTGGGGTTCACTGCGCAAGTTCGACACCCTCGTCGACGCTCCACCCGCCGAGCTGGATCTCGGCACCGCCACCCACTTCGGCTGGTGGTCACCCGGCAAGATCCGAATCAAGCCCTAACCGATTCGGCGAGTGGCCAGTTATGCAGCCGAGTTTCGGCGTGTCAACGCCATAACTGGCCGCTCGAGGCCGTGATTCAGAGTCGCCCATGTCGGGATTCAGAGTCGCCCATGTCGGGTAGTCGGGGTCGAGGAGGCGAGACTATGCGCGCTGAAGAAGGCGACGAATCCATCGGCGAGATGGCCGAGGAGGCCGCGAAGACGAAGAAAGAACTCCGCGAGTCCACCGAGACCGGCGAGAAAGTGCAAAAGCAGGAACAAGACGGCGATAAATAACCTCGGGGCTGTGCTCCCCGTCACACCTGGCACGCCGCATGTAAGCGATATCTCCGCCGTTCGACGTCGTGCGTCCGGCTTGCCGGGCGGAATAATTGACAAAATGTCACTAACGATTTCCGCCCTGGTCCGCTGCGTCCTGCCCGTCACCGTTGCGCTGGCCGGTTCGGCGGTTCCCGCCGCCGCAGACAGCGGAACGGTGGTCCCGATGCGCAGCATCCTGCGCGCCTGCGACTTCAGCCCGATCCCCGACCTCGCGTCAATGAGCCGCGGTACGGCCTCGGCAGTCGTTCACACCGGCGGTGGGGCGGTGACGGCGGACATACATTTCGCGGAACCCAGCGCGCCCGGCGCCCACTACGACGTCACGCTGATCCAGATTCCGCGTCCCTCGAGTGCGCCCTGCGACGGACCCGGACCGGGCGTCGCGGTGGGTGCGCTGAACACCGACGGCGTGGGACTGGCGAACACCACCGTCCGAGACAGCCTTCGCTCCGGCACGACCGGGGTCTGGCTGTTCATCCGGCAGCCGAGCCCGAATTCGCAGAGCCCGGCCGAGTTCTACACGTCCGACTTCGCCGTACCCGTCTAGATCCGGATCCTCCTCGGCCGGTTCCCGGCCGCATCGTCTCCGGGCGGGTCTAGATCGGCGTCAAGCCGTGCTTGCGCTGTGTGCGCCAGTGAATCTGCTTCTCCCGCAACAGGTGTAGCGATTTACGCAGCAGGAGCCTGGTCTCGTGCGGTTCGATCACACCGTCGATGTAGCCGCGCTCGGCCGCGATCCACGGGATCGCCATGTTGAGGTTGTAGCCCTCGATGAATTCTTTCTTGATCTGCTGCACCTCGGGGGCGGTCGGGTCGGGGAACCGCTTGACCAGCAGCTGCGCTGCACCGTCGGCGCCGATCACCGCGATTCGCGCGGTGGGCCAGGCGAAGTTCAGGTCCGCGGTCAGCTGCTTGGATCCCATCACCGCGTACGCGCCGCCGTAAGACTTGCGGATCGTGATGGTCACCTTTGGTACGTCCGCCTCGACAACGGCGTTGAGGAACCGGCCGCCGCGCTTGATGATGCCGCCCTTCTCCTGCTCCACGCCAGGCAGGAAGCCCGGGGTGTCGACGACGAAAACCAGTGGCAGATTGTAGGAGTCGCAGAACCGGATGAAGCCGGCCGCTTTGTCCGAGGCCTCGTTGTCGATCGCCCCTGCCATGTACAGCGGCTGGTTGGCTATCACCCCGAGCGGACGGCCGTCGACCCTTGCGAACGCGGTGATGATCGCCTGGCCACGCTGCGCGCCGACGTCGAACACGTCGCCGTCGTCGAAGATGCGCAGCAGAACCTCATGCATGTCGTAGGCCGCGTTGTCGTTGTCCGGCACGATAGCGTCCAACTCGAGGTCGGATGGCGTGACTTCCGGTTCCAGTCCGGGGTTGACGACCGGTGCATCGTCGAACGTGTTGGCCGGCAGGAAACTCAGGTAGTCGCGAACGTACTGGAACGCCGCGGCCTCGTCCTCGACGACCTGGTGGATGTTCCCATAGCGGGCCTGCGCGTCGGCGCCACCCAGCTCATCCATGGTGACGTCCTCGCCGGTGACGTCCTTGATCACGTCCGGGCCGGTGACGAACATGTAGCCCTGGTCGCGGACCGCCACCACGAGATCGGTCTGAATCGGTGAATAGACCGCTCCCCCAGCGCATTTGCCCAAGATGATGGAAATCTCAGGCACCAGGCCACGCAGCAATTCGTGCCGGCGGCCCAGCTCGGCGTACCAGGCCAGCGATGTGACCGCGTCCTGGATCCGCGCGCCGGCGGAGTCGTTGATGCCGATGATCGGGCATCCGACCATGGCCACCCATTCCATCAGCTTGGCCACCTTGCGGCCGAACATCTCACCGACCGAACCCTGAAACACCGTCTGGTCGTGGCTGAACACCGCGACCGGCCGGCCGTTGATTCGGCCATGCCCGGTGACCACACCGTCGCCGTAGAGCGCGTTCGGGTCACCGGGTGTGCGGGCCAGGGCCCCGATCTCCAGGAAGCTCCCCGGGTCGAGCAGGGCGTTGATCCGGGCGCGGG
This sequence comes from uncultured Actinomycetota bacterium, assembly GCA_963762535.1. Taxonomy (GTDB): domain Bacteria; phylum Actinomycetota; class Actinomycetes; order Mycobacteriales; family Mycobacteriaceae; genus Mycobacterium. The sequence goes on along the minus strand of CAVXKX010000007.1, from coordinate 11,328 downwards.
CGCTCGGGATTCCCTTTTTGTCGCGGCGGGCGATCGACTTGGGATCACCGGGTTCCTTCGCCAGTTCCAGCTTTTCACGCAGTTCGGTCAGCAGCTCGGCGGTGGTTTTGGTGGTCACTTCGCTGCCTTCTCCTCTGCACGAATCTGGTTGAGCGCCTGCGTCATATGAGCACCGACCTTGGCGATGATCGGCTCGTCGATGGCCTGGATGTGCTCGCCGCCGATCGGCACGACCTCCAAGTCGGCCACGTAATCGCCCCAGCCGCCGTCGGGCTGACGAGTCGCGTATCGCGGCTCGAACATGATCGCGTCGTCGTGGTAACGGTCAGCCATGTACAGCGTGACGTGACCGTCGTAGGGCTGCACCTGGACGGTGTCGATGGCCCGGTTGTCCAGATACGACGTGCGCTGATGTTCGATGATCCCGCCGGGGATCTGTACGCCGCTCTGCTTGACGGCGTCCAGCACGAATGTGACCTGACCCTCGTCGTCGAGTTGTTCGAGGTGCTCGTAAGGGATTTCGGGGATCTCGACGTTGAAGGTCCGCTCTGCGAAGCGGGCGTAACGCTCCCAACGCCTGCGGATCTCCTCCTTGGTCTGGGGGATCTCTTCACCGGCGCGTACCGCGTCGATCAGCCCGACGAACGGAACATCGCAACCTTGTTCCTTGAGCCCGATGGCGCAGGCGTAGGCCAGCACGCCGCCCAATGACCAGCCGGCCAGGATGAACGGCCCGTCGCCCTGCAGCTCACGCAACTTCGGAATGTACTGTGCCGCACGCTCTTCGATGGTGCCCTCGACCCGCTCGAAACCGTACATCGGGATGTCCGGCGGCAGGCGGTTGAGCAACGGCTCATACACCACCGTCGACCCACCGGCGGGATGGAACACGAAAACCGTTGGCGTAGTGGAACCTTCGGTCCTGGCCCGAATGGTTCGCACAAAGCCGTCGATCTGGCCGGTCTCGAGGTGTTCGCGAACGGTGCTCGCCAAGTCTTCGATGGTCGCGGCCGCCTTGACGTCTTCGGCGCTGATCGGCCCCTCGGCACGCTCGGTAAGCCGCAGGGCCAACTTGGCGGCAGCGTCGTCGTCGAGCTTGGGTAACGGGTTGAAGATGCCGCCCGGCGATTTGCCGGTGACGATCGCCCAAGTGGCGAACGTGACCCGCTCCGCGGCATCCCGCGGCGGCACATCGGAACCGAGCGCCTCGGTCACCGCCTGCTGGTTCAGCGCTTGCGCAGCCGCCGCAAGGTTGGGCTGCGCAGCAGCAGCTGCCGGACCGGCCGGGTTGGTCGGCGGCGGCGGGACCGGCGCGTCTGCGGTGGTCGGAGCCGGGGGCTGGGTCTGCGGCTCCGCTTGCGGATCGGCGCCCGGCGTCACGGTCGCCGGTGTTGCGCCGGACAGCAGCGCAGCTTGTTCCTTGGCGATTTCCTCGGCCGACTGGGTCTTCTGGTGTTCGTGAAGCGCCTGTACCTCTTCGCGGTGCTCGACCGCGTACTCGATGAGCTTCTCAACGGCGTAGAGGTTGGCGTCGCGCACCGCCTGCAGCTGGATCGGCGGCATGTCGAAGTCGTACTCGACGCGGTTCTTGATCCGCACGGCCATCATCGAATCCAGGCCGAGCTCGATCAGCGGCACCTCCCACGGCAGGTCCTCGGGCTCATAGCCCATCGCCATCGACACGATCGCGGCCAGCCGATCGCGCACGGTCTCACCGGAATCCGGTGACCAACGCTGCAAGGCGGTGCCCAGCTGACGGGCGGTCAGGCTGTCGGTGACAGCGCTGTCTGGTTCCTCGTCGACCTGCTCGGCAGCCGGTGCCGCGGTGACCGTCGACGCGATCGCCGCCCCCGCGCCGACGGCCGGCGGCAACACCGAGGTCTGACCGGCACGCGACACCAGCGCGTCGTAGACCAGCGTGAAGGATTCCTCGATTCGCGCGTGGACCTGCACCGCGGCACCGCCGGGATGGCGGGTCAGCGTCGTCACCAGCCGGGCGTTGTCGGCCGGCACGGCGCGCTGCTCGGAGGCGGTCAGCACCGCATCCGGAAGCACCCGTGTGGCAGCGGCTTTCACCAACGCGGCGAGGTCGGTCTCGGCGCGCGGCGCGTACTCCCATACGTGGCGTCCGTCCGGCAACGCGACATGGGTGCCGGGCATGAGAACCGAGCCGTCGCCGGAGAAGTGCGCGTTGAGCCAGTGCTCCTTGCGGCGGAAGCGGGTCGGCGGGATGTTCGCATAATCTTCTGGCCCGGACGCGCGGCTGAAAAGCGTGCGGATGTCGAGGTCGTGACCGTGGACGAACAACTGCGCCATCGCCGAGATCATCGACTCGACGTCGTCCTGCTTGCGGGCCAGCGTCGGGATCAGCTGGGCGTCCGGCAATCCCGCTGCCGCCGTGGTCAAGCCGATCTGCATCAGCGCGACCGGGTTCGGCGCCAGTTCCAGGAACGTGGTGTACCCGCTGTCGACCGCGTTGCGAACACCGTGGGTGAAGTACACCGAGTGCCGCATGCCCTTGAGCCAGTAGGCGACATCGTGAATCGGCTCGCCGCCGGGCCGGATAAACGTTCCCTCGTGCACGGTCGAGAAGACCCCGACCTTGGGGGTCATCGGTGAAATGCCTTGCAGCTCAGCGGAGAACTCGCCCAAAAGCGGGTCCATTTGCGAGGTGTGGCCGGCGCCCTTGGTCTGCAGTTTGCGCGCGAAGCGGCCCTCGGACTCAGCCCGGGCCACGATCGCATCGATCTGGTCGGGCGGGCCCCCGATTACGGTCTGGCTGGGCGCGGCGTACACACACACCTCCAGTCCGGGGAAGTCGGCGAACAACGTCTTGAGTTCGTCGGCGGAGTACTCGACGAGCGCCATGAACCGGATGTATTCGCCGAACAGCATCGCCTCGCCCTCACCCATCAGGTGTGAGCGCGAGCAGATCACCCGGGTGGCATCAGCCAGTGAGAGTCCACCCGCGAAGTAGGCCGACGCCGGCTCACCCAGCGACTGGCCAATCACCGCAGCGGGTTTCGCGCCGTGGTGTTTGAGCACCTCGCCCAACGCGATCTGGATCGCGAAGATGACCACGTTGCTGGTTTCGATGCCGTAGTCATGCGAGTCGTCGAGGATCAGCTCGAGCACCGAGTAGCCGCGCTCGTCCTGGATCAGCGCGTCGACCTTCTCGATCCACTCGGCGAAGACCTCGTTGCGCAGATAGAGGTTCTTGCCCATCTTGCGGTGCTGGGCGCCGAAACCGGCCATCGCCCACACCGGGCCGTTGGTGGCCGGTCCGTCGGTGCTGAAGACGTACGGCTTCTGCTTGCCGTCGGCGATCGCCCGCAGGCCCTTGATGGCCTCTTCGTGGTCGTGGGCCAGCACCACCGCACGCGAACGGCCGTGGTTGCGGCGCGACAGCGCCCGGCCGATCGACTCCAACGACGATGCCTGGCCCTCAGGCGACTCCATCCAGTCGGCCAGTTCGGCCGCCGCCGACCGCTTGCGCGACGTCAGGAACGCCGACACCGCCAGCGGCACCACCGGAGTCGGAAGCTCCTCGGCGGCAAGCTCTTCCAGTGCAATCTCTTTGAGTCGCAGAGCCTCATCGGTGATGCCCGGTAGTTCGTATTCTTCGGCTGCCGGCGCGGTGCCTTCGGCAGGATCCACGAACTCGCCGAACTCGTCGAACTGCATGCCGCCGATCAGCTCCGTGTGCTCGGCCTCGGCAGGCGCAGCGGGCACAGCCTGGTCTTGCGGTTCGGGCTCACGCTCGACGACGTCGCGGGGAAGCACCTCGCGCAGCACCACGTGTGCGTTGGCCCCGCCGAAGCCGAAGCTCGATACCCCCGCAACGGCGTAACCGCCGTAGCGCGGCCAGTCGGAGACGGTCTGCAGAACCTTCAGATGCGAGGCATCGAAGTCGATGTAGGGGTTGGGCCCGGCGTAGTTGATCGACGGCGGCAGTGTGCCGTGCTGCAGCGACAGCACCATCTTGGTCAGGCTGGCCGCACCGGCCGCCGACTCCATATGTCCGACATTGGTTTTGATGGCGCCGAGCAACAACGGCTTGTCGTCGGGACGGCCGCGGCCGACCACCCGGCCCAGTGCCTGGGCCTCGATCGGGTCACCCAGCACCGTGCCGGTGCCGTGCGCCTCGACGTAGTCGACGGTGCGCGGGTTGATGCCGGCGTCTTTGTAGGCCCGGCGCAGCACGTCGGCCTGCGCGTCGGGGTTGGGCGCGATCAGGCCGTTGGAGCGGCCGTCGTGGTTGACCGCGCTGCCGGCGATCACCGCAAGAATCTGGTCGCCGTCGCGGCGCGCGTCGTCGACCCGCTTGAGCACCAGCATCGCGCCACCCTCGGAGCGGGTGTAGCCGTCGGCGTCCGACGAGAACGACTTGATCCGGCCGTCGGGCGAGAGCACCTGGCCGATCTCGTCGAAGCCCAACGTCACTGCGGGGGTGATCAGAGCGTTGACCCCGCCGGCCATCGCCACGTCGCATTCACCGCTGCGCAGCGCCTGCACCGCCTGATGGGTGGCGACCAGTGAGCTCGAGCATGCGGTGTCCACCGCGACCGACGGGCCGTGGAAGTCGAAGAAGTACGAAACACGGTTGGCCACAATCGAACTCGCGGTACCGGTGATGGCATACGGGTGGGCGACGGTCGGGTCCGACATGGCCAGGTAGCTGTAGTCCATCACCGAGGTGCCGACGAATACGCCGACGGACTCGCCGCGCAGGCTGGACGCCGGGATGCGGGCGTGCTCGAGCGCCTCCCAGGTCAGCTCCAGCGTCATCCGCTGCTGCGGGTCGATGTTGTCGGCTTCGGTCTTGGACAGCGCGAAGAACTCGGAGTCGAAGCCCTTGATGTCGGTGAGGTAGCCGCCGCGGGTGCGGGCCTTCTTGATCGCCTCGGCCAGCCGCGGTTCGTCCATGAACTCCGACCAGCGGCCCTCGGGCAGGTCGGTGATCGCGTCGCGACCCTCGAGCAGCGCCTGCCACGTCTCGTCGGGAGTGTTCATGTCGCCGGGCAACCTGGTGGCCAGCCCGACCACGGCGATGTCGACCCGCTCGACCGGTCCGGGGCGGGTCCAGTCGAAGTCGTCGTCGTCGGCGGAGCCGAGGTCGGGGTCACCCTCGACGATCCAGGTGGCCAGCGACTCGATGGTCGGATGCTCGAATGCGGCCGCGATCGACACGGTGATTCCGGTGTGGTCCTCGATGTCGGCGGCCATCGCCACCGCGTCGCGCGAGGACAGACCCAGTTCCACCATGGGTGTTGCTTCGTCGATCGCGTCGGGCGAACGGCCGGTGGCGCTGGCAACCCATTGGCGCAGCCACTGCCGCACCTCGGCGATGGTCATGTCGGTGCGAGCCGGAGCGGCTTCGGTGCTCGGCGGTTCGGGGGCGAGATCTGAGTCAGTCATGTTCGCAGTCAGTCGGTTTGGTCGGGATAGGCGTTGGGGCCGGTGGTGCCGCTGCGCAGGCTGCCGTCGATGTAGGCGGCGCGGCAGGCGGTGCGGCCGATCTTGCCGCTCGAGGTCCGCGGCACCGAACCGGACTGCACCAGCAGCACGTCGCGCACGGTCACGCCGTGCCGGACGGCGATGGCGGCCCGGATGTCGTCGGCGATCGGCTGGTAGTCGAGCTTGTGCGCACCCGGGGCACGTTCAGCGACGATCACCAGTTGCTCCGAGGTGTCCTCCGGGTCGTACTTCAGCCCGGCGTGCGGGTTGTCGAACACCGCCGCGGGCAACTGATTGGCCGGCACCGAGAACGCTGCCACGTAGCCGGGGCGCAGCGCGCGGTTGGATTCCTGAGCCGAGTACTCGAGATCCTGCGGATAGTGGTTGCGCCCGTCGACGATGACCAGGTCTTTGACCCGGCCGGTGATGTAGAGGTCATCCTCGTGGTAGACGCCGTAGTCGCCGGTGCGTACCCAGAAACCGTCGTCGGGTGCTCCCTCGGCGCGCGACGGGTTGGTACGCGACTTGAGGATGTTTCGGAAGGTTTCGGTGGTCTCCTGCTCGCGGTTCCAGTAACCGGCACCCATGTTGTTGCCGTGCAACCAGATCTCACCGATCTGGCCGTCGGGCAGCTCGCTGGCGGATTCAGCGTCGACGATGACCGCCTGCTGGTCCACCGAGACCCGGCCGGCCGAGGCCTGGGCGACCGCGCTCGGCGCGTCGGCGGCGACCTCGACGAACCGGTACTTGTTCAGCGCTTCCCGGTCGACGTGGATGATCTTGGGTGGCTCCTCCATCGGGGTGGTGGAGACGAACAAGGTGGCCTCTGCCAGACCGTAGGACGGCTTGATCGCCTTCTCCTGGAAGCCATAGGGGGCGAACGCCTCGTTGAATTTGCGTATCGATGCCGCCGACACCGGCTCGCTGCCGTTGAGGATCGCCTTGACGTTGCTCAGGTCCAGTGGCGGCTCATCGTCTTTGGGCAGGCCACGCAGGGCCGCGTGCTCGAACGCGAAGTTCGGTGCGGCCGAATACGTCGGACCGTCGTCGCCCTCGGTGCCCGCGAGCGCGCGTAGCCAGCGACTGGGCCGGCGCACGAACGCGGCGGGCGTCATGAAAGTGAACTGCTGGCCAAGCACCGGCGAAATCATCACGGTGACCAGACCCATGTCATGGAAGAACGGCAGCCAGCTGACACCGCGGTCGCCTTCCTTGCCCTCCAGGGCCTCCAGCAGCTGGACCACGTTGGTCGGCAGGTTCAGATGCGAGATCGCCACACCAGTCGGGGTGCGGGTCGATCCCGAGGTGTACTGCAGGTAGGCGGTGGTCTCGGTATTGGCCGGCAGGATCTCCCAGGTGGCGCCGACCTCGTCGGGCACCGCGTCGACCGCGATCACGCGCGGCCGCAGATTGGGCGGGCGGCTGCGGAAGAACTTGCGAACACCCTCGGCTGAGTCGCTGGTAGTCAGGACCGCCGCCGGGGTGCAGTCGTCGAGCACTGCGTGCAGACGCCCGACGTGACCCGGCTCGGCGGGATCGAACAGCGGCACGGCGATCCGGCCGGCATACAGGGTCCCGAAGAACGCGGACAAGTACTCCAGAGACTGCGGGCACAGAATGGCGACGCGGTCACCCGGCTGGGTGACCTGCTGCAGCCGTGCGCCCACCGCACGGTTGCGGGCGCCGAATGCGGACCAGGAGATGTCTTTCGCGACGCCGTCGCGTTCGGTGGAGAAGTCCAGGAACCGGTAGGCTAGCCGCTCGCCGCGCACCTTCGCCCACTTTTCGATGTGGCGAACCAGATCGGTGTTCTCCGGGAAAGTGATCTTGCCGTTCTTGATGAATGGGTTGTGGTATGCCATGCCGGTCTCTCCTTCACCGCGCTGCTCGGGCTAGGTCTGTCTGAGCGTCACCCGACGGTCGCATCCGACTCGGGTCGGGTCGGATACCGCGCTTTCGCCTGCGTAAGGCAATCGCGAACGGCGGAACGCGCAGGTGCTACCGAGCCGCGGTGAGTGGACCTCGAGGCATCGACGCGATGAGCCGACCATAGTTGCTTGCTCTTAAATTCTTCTTAATGTTAGTGGGCGGTGCGCCGCCAACCAAATCCGAACGTACCGCTTGTCACAACTGTGACCTGTGAAGCCGTGCCGCATGGTGTGCGCCTGTCAACGGTGTTCGGGCTCAGCCGTGTTTGGGGTGGGGGGCGTTCTCGATCGTGCCGTGCGCCCAGTTCAACGTCCACTCCGTCGCCGGCTGGCCGTCCAAGCTCCAGAATTGGGTGGTGGCGTACAGCGCGTGCACCGGCGCGCCTGCCCCGCCCGCCAGGATGTCCAGCGTCCTGGGCAGGTTCGCCAGGCTGAAGGCCTCCGGTGGGGCCGCGCAGATCAGGTCCCCGGGGCCGCAGATTTCGTTGGTCCTGGCATCGAGTGTGCCGAAACCGCCCGGTCGCGGGCCGGTCATCGTCAAGCCGAGCGTGGACAGCACCGGCACCTCATGCAGGATGACCTCGGCGCCCTCCCCCGGCGGATTGGGGCCGATCTCCTGACCCACGCCCTGCTGGCGGCGGCCGTCGGCGATCAACGTCACACCGAGCACGAGGTCGTCGTCGACCGGGCCGCGCCCGTTGCCGACGTCGCTGGCGATGTCGCCGGCGATTACCGCGCCTTGCGAGAACCCCACCAACACGTAGCTGGTCAGCGGGCATTTGACGTTCATGTCCGTCAGCGCCTTGACCGCCGCGCGGGTGCCCTCGGCCCGGCTGTCGTTGTAGGACATCTGCGGGGGCCCGCCCAGTGGGTTACTGAACTGCGCGGTGTAGGGGACGGTGTAGGTCTCGACCCGGCTGGAGTTGAATTGCTCGCGGATCGGCCGGGTGACGTTGAGCAACAACGCCTTCGGGAACTGAACCGGGTTGAGCGGGTCGTCCTGCAGCGACGACTCCCAGGTGCCGGGTATCGCGATCAGCTGTACGTCGGGGCAGCTCGAATCCTGCGAGGCCGGCCGCGGCTTGTGCGGGCGAGCCGAACCGCTGCTGGTCGGGGGCACGATACTGGGCGGCACCGCGCTCGGCGCGGTCTGGCGTTGCCGCAGCACACCGACCACCGCCACGATGATCAGCCCGACCACTAGTGCCACTGCGGCGGCGGCGATCAGCGCCAGGATTCGACGGCGGCGCTTCCGCCGTGAGTTCACAGCCATGGTCTCCTGCTAAGTCCAGTCGCTGGTTCGCACAGCGGAATCAATCGCCGGTGGTCGACGCCTCGACGTTACTCAACGTCCGATGGGGTTGGATCGAACAGCTCTCACCAGTGCGGCCGCCAGAATACAGCTCAGCGGGTAAAAGCTTCGGGCCGGCTTCGATGCTGAGATCGGTGGTGGGTAACCTCGGCCGCCGCGCGAAGGGACGGCCTCAGAACAGGGTGCCGCAATAGGGTGCCCGCTTGGGGGTGAACGCGGCATCCAGCTCGTCCAGCGCGCCCGTTCGATGTTCAGTGAGGCGGTCCGCGTTGTGCAGTTCCCCGGCGCGATGCGCGCCCATGAACATGGTTCCGAGATCGCCCAGCGCCAGCGTGACGTCCGGAGGCCCGTCGTGCGGGCGGCAGCTGACCACCCCGTTCGCGACGCGCAGCGCAAACCGTCCTCCCGCCATACCCAGCGGATCGGTGACTTCCAGTGCGATGTCGATATCAGCCGAATAGCTTCTGGAGGCAAGCACTTGGGGAACATCCATGATCCGCATCCACAGGAAGTCGGTGCCGCCGGTCAGCCGCGCGGCGAGGGGATCCTTGAGTTTGAGCGGAAGCGGGTCATCGACCGGGACTTCGATCTTGATGTTGTCGAACATGTTCAAGCCCACCAGCGCCCCCAACAGCTCGGTGTGCGCCTCCGGCGTGACCGGGCAGAAGTCCTGAACGACCATGGTGCCGAACGGACGGCGAAACGCGTGCGGCGAGGCCCCCACCACCCGATACGTTAAAAAGCCGTCGGGATGAGCGATGATGTTGAGCGCCGATCCGTTTTCCCGCTGCGTCACCCGGTCTTCCAGGACGTCAGCCCACCAGCCGCTGCTGCGGCTCAGCGCCCCGGGCGTCGCAGCAGCCCACCGTTCGTAAATGGCGGGTAATACGGTTTCCGCCTCGGCCGGCTCGATCTTGCGGGCCCGGTTCCGGCTGGGTTTGACTCGCAGCTCGGTGAACCGCGGCTCGATGTTGTAGGCGTGCGAATAGCTGGCGACGCCGGCACCCAAGATCTCGTACACGGTCGGCTGGGTCGGAACACCGCACAGGATCGGCCGGGCACGCTCCAGGAGTATTCCGAGACCCTGCGTGCTGAGCCTTTGCCAAATCCCTTGTCCCTGATGCGTTGCCGCGACCGCGATCATCGCCAGCCAGGCGGCTTCCAGAGTGGCGCCGCCTGGCACGGTGAGCTCCAGCCGGTAGTACAACGAGGTGCCGACCACGAAGGGATGCTCGGGATCCGAAACGTCCTCGGCGACCAGAATGTCGTCCAGCTCCACGCGGCGTCTCCACGCCGCGACGTCCCCGGGATCCACCGAAACGCCGTACAAGTCGGCCTGATTTTCGTATACCGCCTGCACGTCGTCCTCGGATGCGAACCGGATGTTGATGCTGTCGTCGGCTACGTTCATCGATGGTCCAATCAGCTTTCACACCAGCCGAACCGGCGCATTCGCGCTCTGCCAGCCAAAGCTCATTGAAGGGGTCATTGAGCCCGCCCCGTCCAGGTACCCATCAGGGGGATCGGGCCAATCGGGCCGTGATCGCGCGCTGTCACCCGCGCGGAAAGTGCGAAGCGTTAGCGGATCGCGCCGACGATGTCGCCGGACATCGCGCCCAGCTGAGCGCTCCAGGATCCCCAGTCGTTGTTGCCACTGGTCGGAAAGTCGAAGTGGCCGTTGTGCCCACCGACGTTGCGGTACTCCTGGTAGAAGAACCGGGCGTTGCCCATGGCTTCGCCGGCCTGGCCGATCATGGCTGCGGCATCGCCGCCCATGTTCATCGGGCTCCAGACCCAGATGCGGGAGTTGTTCTGCGCCAGCATCATCGCGTGCACGTCCGGGTCGTGCCACTTCCACCGGCCCAGCTGCGGGGCGCCCCACATGCCGTTGCCGTCGACGCCGCCGAACTGCTGCAGCCCGGCCAGGATCGCGCCGTTGGTGGTGGTGTTGGACGGATACAGGAATCCCGACAGCGAGCCGGCGAAGCCGAACCGGTCCGGGTGGAAGCAGGCCAGCGCCATCGCGGCGTATCCGCCCTGGGAGGCGCCGACGACCCCGTGGCCGCCGGGGGCCAGGCCCTTGTGGGCGGCCAGCCAGTCCGGCAGCTCAGTGGACAGGAAGGTGTCCCACTGCTTGCTGCCGTCCTGTTCCCAGTTGGTGTACATGCTGAAGGCGCCACCGGCCGGTGCTGCCACCGAGATGCCCTTGCCGGCAAGCGTGTTCATCGCGTTACCCGCGGTCACCCAGTTACTGACGTCCGGCGCGGCGTTGAAGGCGTCCAGCAGATACACCGCGTGCGGGCCGCCGGCGAGAAAGGCCACCGGGATGTCGCGGCCCATCGCCGCGGAGGGAACCATCAGCGTCTCGTAGCCGGCCGCGCGGGCTGAGCCGGTGTGCGCCCCGACAACACTCACGAAGCCCACCGCGAAAATAGCGGCGCACAGGAGCCGTAGCAGCATCGACAGACTTCTCATCACTGACCTCGCTTGTCGCTCGACCGCCAATTCGGGGACCGCAGATTGGCTCCCAGTTCCGCAAGGTAGCTAATCACAACCGGTTGGACGCCGACCCCGGAAATGGCGAACGGCGACGACCTCACCAGGTCGTCGCCGTCAGCCGTGCTGTTCTTG
>CAVXKX010000006.1:0-262977 GCA_963762535.1 uncultured Actinomycetota bacterium | reverse complement strand
GGCGGCGTCAAACGCGGCCCCCGACGCGTGGGCAGAGCTGTTTGGCCGACGCGATCATCGGACACGACCTCGACAATTCGGTGCTGGGCCGCTTCTCCCGGTCCCGAGGGGTTCGCCTGATGCTGAACGATCCCCGCCCGGCGCTGGCTCCAGCCAAGAGCAGCTTCATCGGGTATCTGCTCGGCTTGGCCGGTCTGGCCAGCGCGGTTCGGGTTCTCGCCGCCGACGGCCACTCCAGGGCCTGCATCCCGAGCGACGCCGACGACTTCGGCTACGTGCTGCTGGGTATCGCCAGCGTCGGAGGTGCGATCAACCGCCTCGCCGAATCCGCGCGAGGGGAGGCAGCCGGAGCCATCCGACGCAGCACCGCCCCCTTCGGCGAACAGGCGGTGGCTGCGATGAGCGCAGTGCTCGCCAGGACCGATTTCATCCGTACCCCGGTTCTCACCACCCCGCGTGCGGACGGATTTAAGGAGTGGTACCACTTTGTAATTCACCGTCCGGGCAGCCGGATACTGATCAACTTCAGTCTCACTAGCGAAACCTCCCCGGCCAGTGGGCCTCAGCTGGTGCCCCGTTGCCATCGTGATAGCACACGACCACCAGTGGACCGGCGCCGTGGAGCGTTTTGACGACTCCGAGTTGGACGTGTCAGCAGATCTCGGTGTCCTGACCGTCGGGGGCAACCAAATGACGGTGCGTGCGGACGGCTACCGGGTGGTAATCGACCTGCCCGGACACGACATCCGGGGCGAACTCGATCTCACCTCGGTGAGTCGGCCCTTTGCCGTCAACAATCAACCTGTGGGGGACGGGCGGGTCTCCTGGCTGTTCGTGCCGCGGCTGCGTGCCGACGGATGGGTGCAAATAGGACGGCCAGAGATCCGCTTCGAGAACAACGTGGCTTATCACGACCACAACTGGGAGCCCTTTCCGGGGGCGGAGACTTCGGCTGGACGTGGGGTGCGATCCTTCCTGCCGGACCTGATGACCCATGGTCGCTGGTTTTCCAGCAGATGACGGATCGGCCCGATCAGCTCACACTGCCTGTGCCAAGCTCTTTGGGTGTGGCGCCGACGAGCCTGCCGCCATCTTTCCGCCCGCCGCGGTTCAGACCCGATCGCATTGGCCTCTTTGAACCCCTCCCGCCGACTGCACCTTGCCGCCGCCGATGCGGCTCCATGCGCGGCGAGGCGTCTGACGTACCGGAAAGAATTGAGATCGTTGCGACGCGGCAGGCGACGCGGTGCGCGCCGACTTTCGACCGGAGTCTTCGCGCCTTGTTAGCCCGCGAGGTCTGCCTGGATCGATCAGTCGTGCTGTATGAAAGCAACGGCACTGCTCGCGTGACCGGGTCGATCGAACGGGGAAGCATATCGACTTCGTCGGAGCCAGCGTATTCGAGTTGCTTTATGGCTGAGCAGGTCTCGTCGCTGCTGCCGGCGATCGATCGAGGGCCTGAGAGGACGAGGTGCCCGACCAGCTACCGCCACATGCTGGAGGCGCTCGGGCCGCTGGTGGTCGAGGTCGACGTCGATGGCGAGGTGTTCGCGCTGGGAGCGGTGGTCGCCGGGTGGACGTGACGGACGGTCCTGCCGCCGCGAGCAGTGCTCGGGTCAGCAGCTCCCGGGGTACCATCCTGGATCTGGTCGACGCCAGGTTCAGTTCTGAGCGGCCGTTGAGGCCGGGGTTGTCAATGTGCACGGCTCGTTGGACGACATTTTGCGCGCGCACGACGCTCTGCTCGCCTACGTCCACGCTGCGTACAGGACGCCGTCGCATCCCGGAATTGCTGGCCGCTTTACGGGCCAGGTCCGCGATGAGCGAACAGATCACGACACCTGCGTCGTCCGAACGGCGCCCTACGGTGGCGGTCTTGGGAGCGGGCATCGCCGGCCTAACGGCTGCTCAGGAACTGGCAGAGCGCGGCTTCGAAGTCACGGTGTACGAACCTCGGCCAGAAGAACAGCGCACCATGCTGGACAACGAGGTGCCGGCAGGCAGCTATCCGCCGATCGAGCTCGGCGGCCTCGCGGCTTCTCAGTATTCGAAGGTCGGCCCGTGCAACGGTGACACCGCCGAGCTGCGCCCCTTTCCCGGGCGGCGCCCCGCTGGCCACGCATTCCACCCCGCGCAGTTGCGGGTGAGCACGGATTCCGTTTCTTCCCAGCGTATTACCTGCACATCTGGGACCTATTCCAGCGCATCCCGGTGTATCAACGAACAGAGCAGGCCGACGGCCGGGTCTGCTGGCAAATGACGTCGCGCACCGTCATGGACAACGTTAGGCGAGTGGTCACCCACGGGCGCCACGGGTAGAAGGCAAGCCCTCCCTGGTATTCCCTGGCCAGGAGGGCCGCGCAGCCTTGCCCAGATTGCTCACCACCGCAGGCCAGCTCGTGGAACTGGGGTTCAGTGCTGCTGATGTGCAGACTTTCACGGGTCGGTTGCTCCAATATCTCGTCAGCAGCCCGCTGCGCCGCGCAACCGAACTCCAGAACCTTTCCGCCTACGGCTTCTTCATGGCCGCGTTTCCACGGTGGCCCGTCGGATTACTACACACCAGCTTTCGAGGCGGTGCTGCTGGAAATGCCACGGGTGCTTGCCGCGTTCGACTCCCGCTGGGGCGACGCCCGCACCAACTTGACGACCTATCTGCAGCTACAGCTGCAGGCGGACCGCGACGACGACAAAGCCGACGGGGTGCTCAACGGTCCCACCACCGAAGCATGGTTCGACCACTGGTACCGGCACCTGGTCGAGCTCGGTGTGCGATTCGTCCGAACAGGGGTGGGTAGCCTTGTGGCCCCGCGGATCGCCCGCGGCGATGCGCCCCATCGCCGGCCGCGGGTAAAGATTCAGCTGACCGACGGGCAGCGCCTGGCCCCCGATTACGTCGTTGTCGCCGTCGACGCACCCACGGCCGAACGAATCACAGCGCCCTTGCGCGCGGCCGGCACGGGCGGCACGGTGGCCGGGCTCGACGGGTTCACCACCTCGGTCCCGCCGCCCGGCGGCCCGTTGGAGCCCACACCGGCTCGCCCATCCGCCCGGCGGGACCCCTACGTGCTTAACGAAATGGGTGGTGCCTTGGGACCGGTTCCAAACGCTGGCGGGCATCCAATATTTTTTCGACACCGAGTTCCAGTTGCTCCGAGGGCATATGTACTACGCGGGGACCGAATGGGGCTTGTCGTCGATAAACCAGAGCGGGATGTGGGAGAGGCAACGGACTCTGGCCCACGACGGCCACGTCTCGGTGCTCTCGGTCGACATCGGAGATTTCAACAGCCCGTCGCGTCACCTGGTCGACGAAGTCGGGCACGGCAAGCCGGCGCGCGACTGCACTCCTGACGAACTTGCCCAAGAAGTGTGGCGGCAAATCGTTCACGCCGTCACAAGCGGCGCTCCCAATGTCCCCGAGGCGCTGCTGCCCTGGCCCGCTTGGTATGCGCTGGACCGCAATTTACGGATGAGCGCCGCTCCCAACCAGGGAACCCCGGCGCGAAACGATGCACCGTACCTGATCCCCATCGTCGGAGACTGGCCGAATCGACCTGGATGTGACCCTTGGAACCCGCACGGTTCGTCGTGGACGACGAGGCCGACCGAAGCTCGGTGGCTCGAGAATCTTGAGCAGTGCAATGTCTGGCAGGCTCGCCACGGCGGCTACCAGGTGCATCACAACTCAGTGGTGTTCGCGGGTACGTGGAACAAGACGTTCACCCGGATGACGTCAATGGAGGCGGCTTGTGAGTCGGCCCGCCATGCCGTGAACGCAATCCTTGACCATTACGTGTGGGTTGAGTCCGGCGGCGTCGATCGTCGTGAGAAAACGATCCTCAACTGGCGGCTTCCCTTCGGCTAATCGGACCAAGGCTTCTCAAGCCCTATTCGTTTGCCGACACCTGCCGGCGATTACTGCTATGTCTTCGACATTGAGAACCGGGAGCCATACGAGACCCGCGCGCTGCGCAACCTCGATTCTCGGTACTGCTTGGCCTCGCAGCCCCATCCGATCGATTTCTCGGTCGCCAACTCGGGCCGACCCGAATTCCCTGCCCCTTCAATTAACGGAGGTCAACCCATGACGTCGCCCTCGACCGACCAAGCACAGCAGTTGCTTTCCCACCTTCAAGCCTGGCGCCAGTACCTCGAACGGGCCGTGGGCGCTATGGCGCCTACGCAGTATGTGCCGCCGCCCGGGTGGGGAATGTCTGTCGCGCCGCCGCCGGCACCATTCATGCCGCCGCCGATGCCGGTAGCTATGGCCACCCCGCAGACCGATTACGCCCAGCAACTCATTGCTTGCCTCCAAGCCTGGCGGCAGTACCTGGAGCAGATGGGCGCCAGCGGCGGCTGGGCAGCCGGGCCCGGCCACCTCTCCGCCCCCCGCGACATCGGCGCGAGCCCGACCGGTTGCCGACGGTGCACCGGTGGACCCGACGCCCGGCCGGGCCCGCTCGGCTTCCACGCCGCAGGCGCAGGAGTACGTAGTGCCAGAACACGGTTTCATGAGCGACATCGCTTTTATGAAGTTACCGGAACACCATGAAGGCGAACCATTTTCGGGAAGCGGCTCGCTCTACAATCCGAGCCGTTCAACCTTATCGTCATCGCCGTTGGCCGAATTTCAACCGAATTCGGCATATGTGTCAGCGCATTCCGCTAGCTCGACCGGGTTGGTCTCTGCTGCGCAAGAATCGTTGTACTCGAGTTTTGCCACGCCGACGGCTCGCGGACAGCAGCAGAAAGCGGTGCCGAGCAGCAGGCACCGAGGGGTTAGAGGTCATCGGACCGCTGATTGAGGGAAGCAAGTAGCTCGCACTCGATACGTTCGCATCGTCGCCGGCTTGGCCGACCTACCGGCTCCTCTGCATCGCTGCTGGCTCTGCCCGGGTCGCCGGGCTTAGGCCGATTGCCCGGCTCCTCCTCGGGCCGTGCCGGCCCGCATCGTCGCCGGGCTAGGGTGTTCGCCGTGGCTGAGACCGCGCCGTTGCACGTGCAACTGATCGCCAAGACCGACTTCGTCGCGCCGCCCGACGTCGCCGTGGAGCACCGACGCCGACGGCGGCGAGGCGCTGGTCGAGTTCGCCGGCCGGGCCTGCTACCAGAGCTGGTCCAAGCCCAACCCCAAGACCGCGACGAACGCCGGCTATCTGCGGCACATCATCGATGTCGGACATTTCTCGGTGCTCGAGCATGCGAGCGTCTCGTTCTACATCACCGGTATCTCGCGATCGTGCACCCACGAGTTGATCCGCCACCGCCACTTCTCCTACTCGCAGCTGTCCCAGCGCTACGTGCCGGAAAACGACTCACAGATCGTCGTGCCGCCGGGTATGGAAGACGACGAGGAGTTGCAGCGCATCCTGACCCAGGCGGCCGACGCCAGCCGCGCCACCTACCGCGAATTGCTGGACAAGCTCGAAGCCAAGTTTGCCGACCAGCCCAACGCGATGCTGCGCCGCAAGCAGGCGCGTCAGGCCGCGCGGGCCGTACTGCCGAACGCCACCGAGACCCGCATCGTGGTCACCGGCAACTACCGCGCATGGCGGCACTTCATCGCGATGCGGGCCAGCGAGCACGCCGATATCGAGATTCGGCGCCTGGCGATCACCTGCCTGCGGTTGCTGGTGGGCGTCGCGCCGGCGGTGTTCGGCGACTTCGAGATCGCCACGCTGTCCGACGGCACCGAGGTGGCGACAAGTCCGCTGGCCACCGAGGCCTGAGCAAACCACGCTGCACGGGCAAAGGGGTTTGGTACCGCCAGGTAACCTTGGCTCCGTGAGCACGGGCGGATTCGACGTTTACACGCGCTTGGGCACGCTGCTGACCGCCATGGTGACGCCGTTCGCCGCGGACGGTTCCCTGGACCTTCCGGCCGCGGCCCGATTGGCGACACATCTGGTCGACGCCGGGTGCGACGGTTTGGTGGTATCGGGAACCACCGGCGAATCGCCGACCACCACCGACGCCGAAAAGCTCGCCCTATTGCGGGCCGTCCTCGAGGCCGTCGGCGACCGGGCCCGCGTGATCGCCGGTGCGGGCAGCTACGACACCGCACACAGCGTCCACTTGGCCAAGGCAAGTGCCGCCGAGGGAGCGCACGGTCTTCTCGTGGTCACGCCGTACTACTCGCGGCCGCCGCAGACCGGTTTGCTCGCGCACTTCACTGCGGTCGCCGACGCCACACCGTTGCCGGTACTGCTCTACGACATTCCGCCGCGCTCGGTGGTACCGATCGAATACGACACCCTGCTCGCGCTGTCCGCGCACCCGAACATCGTCGGCGTCAAAGACGCCAAGGGCGACTTGCACGCAGGCACGCAGGTGATGGCCGAGTCGGGCCTGGCCTACTACTCCGGCGACGACGCGCTGAACCTGCCATGGCTGGCCATGGGCGCCACCGGAGTGATCAGCGTGATCTCACACTTGGCACCCGGCCAGCTGCGAGACCTGTTGAACGCCTTCGCGTCCGGAGATCACGCCACCGCACGCAAGATCAACGTGGCGATCGCCCCGCTGGCGAATGCGATGGGCCGGCTCGGCGGTGTGACGATGTCCAAGGCCGGACTGCGGTTGCAGGGAATCGAGGTCGGTGACCCGAGGCTGCCGCAGGTGGCGGCGACGGCGGAGCAAATCAACGAACTGGCTGCCGACATGCGCGCAGCCTCGGTGCTCAGGTAGCCAGAGGGTGGCTCTCAGGTGGAACTAGACCTTCAGCCGCCAGGCCCGTTGGCTACGGGTGGCTTGCGGGTGACGGCGCTGGGCGGAATCAGCGAAATCGGCCGGAACATGACGGTTTTCGAGCATCTGGGCCGCTTGTTGATCATCGACTGCGGGGTGATGTTTCCCACCCACGACGAGCCCGGTGTCGACCTGATCCTGCCCGACCTGCGTCACATCGAACACCGGCTCGACGACGTCGAGGCGCTGGTTCTCACCCACGCGCACGAAGACCACATCGGGGCGATTCCGTTCCTACTCAAGCTGCGCCCCGACATTCCGGTCGTCGGCTCGAAGTTCACCCTGGCCCTGGTGGCCGCGAAATGCCGTGAGCACCGGGTCAAGCCGGTGTTCATCGAAGTGGCTGCGGGGATGCGCAGCACGCACGGAGTGTTCGAGTGCGAATTCTTCGCGGTCAACCACTCCATTCCCGACGCACTGGCCATCGCGGTGCGCTCAGGTGCCGGAACGGTGTTACACACCGGCGACATCAAGCTCGACCAATTGCCGCTCGACGGCCGGCCCACCGATCTGCCGGGTATGTCCAGGCTCGGCGACTCGGGGGTCGATCTGTTCCTGTGCGACTCCACCAATGCCGAGATTCCCGGGGTCGGGCCTTCGGAGAGCGAAGTGGGGCCATCGCTGCACCGGCTGATCCGCGGCGCACACGGACGTGTCATCGTCGCGTGCTTCGCCTCCAATGTCGATCGGGTGCAACAGATCATCGATGCCTCGGTGGCTTTGGGCAGGCGGGTGTCCTTCGTCGGACGCTCGATGGTGCGCAACATGGCAATCGCGCGGGACCTCGGGTATCTGCGGGTCGACGACTCCGATCTGGTCGACATCGGCGCCGCGGAGATGATGTCGCCCGACCAGGTGGTGCTGATCACCACCGGGACGCAGGGCGAGCCGATGTCGGCACTGTCACGGATGTCGCGCGGCGAACATCGCAGCATCACGCTGACCGCAGAAGATCTGATCATCTTGTCGTCCTCGCTGATCCCGGGTAACGAAGAGGCCGTCTACGGCGTCATCGACGAGCTGGCCAAAATCGGCGCTCGCGTGGTCACCAATCAGCAAGTGCGGGTTCACGTTTCCGGACATGCCTACTCGGGTGAGCTGCTGTTCCTCTACAACGGAATTCGTCCGCGCAACGTCATGCCGGTCCACGGCACCTGGCGGATGCTGCGGGCCAACGCCAAGCTGGCAGCCAGCACGGGTGTGCCGGAAGAGTCGATCGTGTTGGCCGAGAACGGCGTCAGCGTCGACCTGGTCGGCGGCGCGGTGAGCATCGCCGGCGCGGTGCCGGTCGGCAAGATGTTCGTCGACGGGCTGATCACCGGGGATGTCGGTGACACCACGCTGGGCGAGCGGCTCATTCTGTCCTCGGGTTTCGTTGCGGTCACCGTGGTGCTGCGGCGCGAGACCGGAGAGCCTGCAGCGCGACCGCACCTGTATTCGCGCGGCTTTTCCGAGGACCCCAAGGCGCTGGAGCCTGCCGCACTCAAGGTCGAAGCGGAGCTGGAATCCCTTGCGGCGCAGCATGTCACCGATCCAACGAGGATTGCGCAGGCCGTCCGGCGCACGGTCGGCAAGTGGGTGGGCGAGACCTATCGCCGCCAGCCGATGATCGTGCCGACCGTTATCGAAGTCTGACCTCGCCGTCGAGCATCTCCATCGCTTCGACGATGTGGCCGAACAACATGCCGACAAACGCGGCCAGTTGGCTGCGGGCCAGGATGAGTTGCTGGCGCAGCGGCGGCGCTGTGGTGAAGTCGCCGCCGGCCAACTGATCGAGTAACGCGATTCCGCCGGCGTACTGATAGCGAAGTTCGGCGACGCGTTGTCGCAGTGATCCCACCGCATGCAGCCCGCCGGGCGCGACGTTCAGCACCGACAGCAGACGGTCGACGTAGATGATTACGCGGTGCTCGTCCGGGTCGTCCTGCGGGATGAGATCCAAATGGCGAGTGGCAGCGTCGAGTACCGCCGCCTGATGCGGTGACAAGTAGCGGTACGCCGGTTCGGCAACAGCCCCCGGCAGTATTCCCGGTAGCGGGACAGCCTCGTCGCTGGCCACCCGTCGAGTATGACCCTGGCAGCGCTTCGTGACGTGGGAACGCCCACGTCACGGCGTGTCGGGACGCTATTTGTTCAAGAAGCCAGCATCGACCGGCAGGGTCACGCCCGTGATGTAGCGGGCCTGGTCGGACACCAGCCATGCCACGGCATTCGCGATGTCTTCGGCTTGCAGGACCTCCACCGGCAAAGCGTTGCCCATCGCCCCCGGGGTATCCGTTGCGGCCGACATCTTGGCCAGCCACTCACGGGTGAACTCGTTGTTGATCATCGGTGTCTCGACGCCAGTCGGATGCACGGAATTGACTCGGATATTCTGCGAGGCAAGCAAATTCGCATACACGCGCATCAGACCCACCACGCCGTGCTTGGCGGCGGCGTAACCCACCGACCCGGCGTCGGGGCTGCCCACACCGGCCAGTCCGGCTGCGGAACTTATCAGCACGATGGATCCGCCTGCGCCTTGTTTGACCATGGTCGGTATCGATGCCTTGATGGTGTGGTAAACGCCGGTGAGGTTGACGTCGATGACGTCGTGCCAGCCGTCGTCACCCGATGCCATCGGGGCAATACCGGCGTTGGCCACCACGATGTCGAGGCGGCCGAGTTCGTCGACGCCCGCCTGCACCGCGGCCGACAACGCCGCGCGGTCGCGGACGTCGGCCTCCCGGGCCACGATCCGGGCGCCGGTGTCTTCGACGAGTTTGACGGTGGCGGCCAGGTCCTCGGGGCTGGCCAGTGGATATTTGACGCTACCGATCGGCGCGCAGATGTCGATCGCGATCACGTCGGCGCCGTCGCCGGCCAATCGCACGGCATGCGCGCGCCCTTGGCCGCGGGCCGCGCCGGTGATGAAGGCGACCTTTCCTTCCAGCGGCCTGGCCATCAGTGGCGCAGCTGTCCCTTGTCCGGGTCGCCGGCCACGACCGGGGTGAGCATCTTGATATCCGGGGCGCCGGCCAGGTGCTCACCGGCCGCGCCGAACATCTTGCCGATCGCCGGTGCGGTGCTGTGGGTCTTGAGCGCCTCCTCGTCGGCCCACTGCTCGACGAAGACGAACGTCTCGCCGGATTGGTGCAGGGAATAGAGCTGGCAGCCGGGCTCTTCGTGCACCTCCGCGACCGCGGTCGTGAGGATGTCACGGACGGTGTCGACCGATTCGGGCTTGACGGTGAGGGTGGCGACGACGACGACGGGCATACAGGCCTCCTGGACGATGAGTGACGGCTGTCACCCTACCGAGGCTGTTTTTGCCGGTGAATCGCCGGTTCGATGGTCACAGCCAGGTAACCAGTGTGGCGGATGGTGCAGATGGTGTTGCACCGTTTAGGCTTGCCCCATGGCTAGCAAGACTGTCGCCCGTTCCGGGAGTCGAACGAGCAGGTCAAAGGCCGCTTCGCGCGGTAATTCCCGGTCGGCGCAGCCCCGCCGCAAATCCACCGCGGCGCCACGCCGCCCCGGCCGGCGGCGCAACCATTCGCTGGTGGCCGGCGCGGGTCTCGGCGCGGGTCGCGCAGTGCGGGCGACGTGGCTGATGCTGGCCAAGGGGACCGGTAGCACCGCACGGTCGGTGGGACGGGCCCGCGAGATCGATCCGGGCCACCGTCGCGACGGCATCGCCCTGGCGCTGCTGGGCGTCGCAGTGGTGATCGCCGCAAGTTCCTGGTTCCACGCGGCCCGGCCAGTCGGCGCGTGGGTCGACTCGGTGGTGCGGTTCTTCATCGGCTCCGCGGTTGGGGTGCTGCCTGTGGTCACCGCGGTCGTGGCGGTGCTGTTGATGCGCACCGAGCCCAACCACGAGGCCCGCCCACGGCTGGTGCTGGGTGCGACGATGATCGCGCTGCCGACTTTGGGGCTGTGGCATCTGTGGGCCGGCTCGCCGGACACTCCGGCCGGGCGCGCACACGCCGCAGGATTCATCGGCTTCGCCATCGGGGGACCGCTTTCCGAGGGGCTGACCGCGTGGATCTGTGCGCCGCTGCTGTTCATCGGCGCGCTATTCGGCCTATTGTTGTTGACCGGCACCACGATTCGTGAAGTACCCGAGACGCTGCGATCCATGTTCGGCACCCGGATGTTCGATTACCGCGACGCCGACGATGTCTATTACGACGACGATGAAGCCGAAAGCAATGTCGCCGAAGACTTTTCCGACGGTTACTACGACGAACCATCGGCCTATGACGACGTTGAAGCAGCTCAGGCATGGCCGTCGAGCCCCGGGCCGGTTGCTGCCGATGACAGCCCGACGGTGCCTGAGCCCACGGTTACGCGTGGCCGCAAGCGCGAAGCCAATGGCTCCAAAAATGCTGCTAAGCAAGACACTTTGGCCCTCGACCGAGTCGTCGAAGGTCCCTACACCCTGCCATCGCTCAGCTTGCTGGTGGCCGGCGATCCGCCGAAGAAACGCAGCGCGGCCAACGACCAGATGGCCGACTCGATCACCTCGGTGCTGCAGCAGTTCAAGGTCGACGCCGCGGTCACCGGCTGCACTCGCGGGCCGACCGTCACGCGCTACGAGGTCGAGCTCGGCCCCGGCGTCAAGGTGGAGAAGATCACCGCGCTGCAGAAGAACATCGCCTACGCGGTGGCCACCGAGAGTGTCCGGATGCTCGCGCCGATCCCGGGCAAATCCGCAGTCGGCATCGAGGTGCCCAATACGGACCGCGAAATGGTCCGCCTGGCAGACGTTCTCACCGCGGCGTCGACCCGCCGTGACCATCACCCGCTGGTGATCGGCCTCGGCAAGGACATCGAAGGCGACTTCATCTCGGCCAACCTGGCCAAGATGCCGCACCTGCTGGTCGCCGGCTCCACCGGATCCGGTAAGTCCAGCTTCGTCAACTCGATGCTGGTGTCGCTGCTGACGCGTTCCACGCCCGAAGAGGTCAGGATGATCCTGATCGATCCCAAGATGGTGGAATTGACGCCGTACGAAGGCATTCCACACCTGATCACGCCGATCATCACCCAGCCGAAGAAAGCGGCGGCTGCGCTGGCGTGGCTGGTGGAGGAAATGGAACAGCGGTACCAGGACATGCAGGCCTCGCGGGTTCGTCACATCGACGACTTCAATGCGAAGGTGCGCAGCGGAGAGATCACCGCACCGCTGGGCAGCCAGCGCGAGTACCGCCCCTACCCGTACGTCGTCGCGATCGTCGACGAGTTGGCCGACCTGATGATGACCGCCCCGCGTGACGTCGAGGACGCGATCGTCCGGATCACCCAAAAGGCCCGTGCCGCAGGCATTCACCTGGTGCTGGCCACCCAACGGCCGTCGGTCGACGTGGTCACCGGCCTGATCAAGACCAATGTGCCGTCGCGGCTGGCGTTCGCGACGTCGTCGCTGATCGACAGCCGGGTGATCCTCGATCAGGCCGGCGCCGAAAAACTGATTGGCATGGGCGACGGCCTCTTCCTGCCGATGGGCGCCGGCAAACCGATCCGGTTGCAGGGCGCGTACATCACCGATGAGGAGATCCAGGCCGTCGTGAGCGCCTGCAAGGAGCAGGCGGAGCCCGAGTACACCGAGGGCGTCACCGCGGCCAAGACCACTGGCGAGCGCAAGGACGTCGACCCCGACATTGGCGACGACATGGACGTCTTCCTGCAGGCCGTCGAGTTGGTGGTGTCCAGTCAGTTCGGTTCGACGTCGATGCTGCAGCGCAAGCTCCGGGTCGGGTTCGCCAAAGCCGGCCGGCTGATGGACCTGATGGAGACCCGCGAAATCGTCGGCCCCAGCGAAGGATCCAAAGCGCGCGATGTGCTGGTCAAGCCTGAGGACCTGGCCGCGACACTGATGCTGATCCGTGGGGGCGCCAACGCCGACGGCTCCGACGGTGACAGCGATACCGACTGAGCCCTAAACGATCAGGCGATCAGTCGAGCCGAGACGCCTGATAGTAGACGATGCTTCCGCCCCGCTCGTTGTGCGTCACCACCACGCCGAGGAACACGCCGACGACACCGCGATCGGGAAACGTGAAGTCGGCGCGGACATATCCGAGCACATGGCTTGCGCTTAGTCGGCGGGTCTGCAGGATCTGGTACTCCACCGTCATACCGGCCGGCTGGCTCGCGTAGTAGTCGACGACTCCCTGCCGGCCGACGCTGTAGGGGCGCAGACCCTGGAAGATGGCGTCCTCGCTGAAAACCTCGGACACCCGTTCGGGCTCGTGTGCGTCGATGCCGGCCTTCCACCGTTGCAGGGCCTCGCGAACGACATCAGCGTCCGGCACTTTGACCCCCGTCCACGTGCAGCATCTCACCGGTGATGACGACAACGGGTTGAGCACTCACCTGTCTGACCCTTCTTCGCTACAGCACCAGCAGCATCCGCGAGTTGCCCAAGGTATTCGGCTTGACGTAGCTGAGGTCGAGGAACTCGGCGATACCGATGTCGTAGGAGCGCTGCATCTCCTCGAAGACCTCGGCAGTCACCGGTGTGCCTTCTATCTCGGTAAAGCCGTGTCTGCCAAAGAATTCGGTCTCGAAGGTCAACACGAACAGCCGCTCCAACCGAAGCTCGCGGGCGGTGTGGAGTAGCTGGTCGACGATGGCGTGGCCGATGCCTTGGCCGGTCATCGACGGGTCGACGGCCACCGTGCGGACCTCGCCGAGATCGGCCCACAGCACATGCAGGGCGCCACAGCCGACGACCCGGCCCTCATGCTCGGCCACCCAGAACTCCTGAACGGATTCATACAGCGTCACCATGTTCTTTTCCAGCAGGATCTTGCCGGCGTAGGTGTCGACGAGTTGCTTGATCAGCGGCACGTCCGAGGTGCGCGCGCGCCGGATCATCGGCCCGTCCGGCGGTGGTCCGCTGGCTGCGTTCACAAATTGCAGAGTATCGGTTTGAGCCACCTGGGCCGGTAACCGATATCCTGTTGCCGTGTCGGGGCAGCCGCAGTCGGGTCCGGTGGTCCCGCGCGTTCGGGTCACCAACCTCGCTAACGTGCTCACGCTGTTGCGACTGGTGTTGGTGCCGGTCTTCCTGTTGGCGTTGTTCGCCGGCAACGGGCACGAAACCCCCAGCCGCATCATCGCTTTCGTCGTGTTCGCGGTTGCGGTCATCACCGATCGACTCGACGGAGCATTGGCGCGCAACTACGGGATGGTGACCGAATTCGGCACCATGGCCGATCCGATCGCGGACAAGACCCTGATCGGCGCGGCGCTGATCGGGCTGTCGATGCTCGGTGACCTGCATTGGTGGGTGACGGCGGTCATCTTGGCCCGCGAGGTCGGGATCACCGTGCTGCGGTTCGTGATGCTGCGCCACGGCGTCATCCCCGCCAGTCGCGGCGGGAAACTGAAGACTCTGGTCCAGGCCGTCGCGATCGGGTTGTTCGTGCTACCGGTGTCAGGGACGTGGCTGATGGCCGCCTGGGCGATGATGGCGGCCGCGATCGCGCTGACCGTGGTGACCGGACTGGACTACGTCATTTCCGCGGTCAGGGACAGCCGCGGACGATCCGCTGCTGGCTGAGGACCTGCGGGGACCGGCCGATGATCCGTCGCAAATCAATTCCTGCCGGGGAACCAATCGCCGCGCC
This sequence comes from uncultured Actinomycetota bacterium, assembly GCA_963762535.1. Taxonomy (GTDB): domain Bacteria; phylum Actinomycetota; class Actinomycetes; order Mycobacteriales; family Mycobacteriaceae; genus Mycobacterium. The sequence goes on along the minus strand of CAVXKX010000006.1, from coordinate 248,611 downwards.
GGATGCGTTGGAGTAGGAAGAATCAAGCCGACCGGACCTAAGGAGAGCGCGATGCCGGCACTGCTACGCGAGGTTCTGGGCGATGTACTGCGACAAGCCCGCATCAACCAGGGCCGGACGCTGCGACAGGTCTCCGACGACGCGCGGGTCAGCCTGGGATACCTCTCCGAGGTCGAGCGCGGCCGGAAAGAGGCATCCAGCGAGCTGCTCAGCGCCATCTGCGATGCGCTGGACGTGCCGCTGTCTCAGCTGCTCACCGACGCCAGCGAACAGCTGGTCGGCCAGCGGGCGGCGCAGGAGTCGGCACAGTCGAGCTCGCCCCTGGCGTCCAATATCGACGCCAGCACCAAGGTCGTCATCCCGCCGGTCGTGTCGCTGGCCTTATCGGCCAGTGCCTGACGTCACCGACAATGCTGTGGCATTTGCGGCGGAGACGATAAGTTGAGCCTGACGGCATACATCTACATACGAAGGCAGAGCTAACTGATGGCCAATCCGTTCGTCAAAGCGTGGAAGTACGTCATGGCGTTGTTCAACGCGAAGATCGACGAGCACGCCGACCCCAAGGTGCAGATCCAGCAGGCCATCGAGGAAGCGCAGCGCCAGCACCAAGCGCTGACACAGCAAGCCGCACAGGTGATCGGCAACCAGCGCCAGCTAGAGATGCGGCTCAACCGCCAACTGGCCGACATTGAGAAGCTCCAGGTCAACGTCCGCCAGGCGGTGACGCTGGCCGACCAGGCCACCGCGGCGGGCGACACCGCCAAAGCCACCGAATACAACAACGCTGCCGAGGCGTTCGCCGCCCAGCTGGTGACCGCCGAGCAGAGCGTCGAAGATCTCAAGGGATTGCACGACCAGGCCCTGACCGCCGCCGCGCAGGCCAAGAAGGCCGTCGAGCAGAACGCGATGGTGCTGCAGCAGAAGATCGCCGAGCGCACCAAGCTGCTCAGCCAGCTCGAGCAGGCCAAGATGCAGGAGCAAGTCAGTAAGTCGCTGCGGTCGATGAGTGAGATCGCCGCCCCCGGTACCACGCCGAACCTCGACGAAGTGCGCGACAAGATCGAGCGCCGCTACGCCAACGCGCTGGGCCAGGCTGAGCTGGCGCAGAACTCGGTGCAGGGCCGCATGCTCGAGGTCGAGCATGCCGGTGTGGAGATGGCGGGTCACTCCCGTCTGGAGCAGATCCGTGCCTCGATGCGCGGTGAGGCGTTACCGGCTGGCGGCGCGACCGCGGCCGATCCGGCCGCTGCCCCCGGCACTCCGGCCGCGGCGCCTCAGACCACGCCCACCGAAAAGCCCATCGGCCAGTAGGGAACGAGCCAGCGCATGGCAGTGCAGTCCGGTCGCAGTGCGACATGGCGGACGCTGCTGCTGCGCGGCATCGACACGGCCAGTGACATTGCTGGTCTGGTAGTCCAAAAGATCAGCGCCGCAACCGATCCTCGGGAACGGCAGCTGCGTCGCCGGCGACGTGCGCTGCGCTGGGGGCTGATCTTCACCGCCGGGTGCGTGTTCTGGGCCGTGGTGACGGCGGTCCTGGCGGCGTGGGGGTGGTTCGCGCTGCTGCTCGAGATCACCGGCGCAGTCGCAGTCCTGGAAGCGATGGTCGCCACGCTGCTGCTGATCCGCTACCGGTGGCTGAAAGCCGATCCGCTGCCTGCGCAGCGGCCCACCAACATTCGGCGCCTGCCCCCGCCGAGTTCGGCGGCACGACCGGCGATGTACGCGCTCGGCGCCTCCGAGCGCGGGTTCTTCTCGTTGCTCGGCGTAATTGAGCGCGGCAACATGTTGCCCGACAGCGAGATTCGTGCATTGACCGCGGCGGCCAAACAGAGCTCGGCTGCCATGGCGGCTACCGCTGCCGAGGTGGTGTCGATGGAACGGGCGGCTCACGGGACTCCACAGTCACATGCCTATCTGGCGCCCACGATCAACGCGTTCACCGCGCAGTTGAGCGCCGGGGTGCGTCAGTACAACGAAATGGTCACCGCCGCAGCGCAGTTGGTGTCATCCGCTAACGCAGGTGGCGGCGTCGCGCTGGTCGCGTCGCGACAGCGCTATCGAGACGAGCTGTCCGGTGCGACCGATCGACTGGTCGGCTGGTCGCAGGCGTTCGACGAACTCGGCGGGCTTCCGCGGCGGGCGTAGACCATCAGATGTCGGTGCCGTGGCACTCGACTCGTCTCGGGGGCCGTAGCGCTCGATGTAGGCCTGGTGCATGTGGGCGTCGCGTTTACTGCGTTGCTCGTCGACCAGATCGGGGTCGAGGCCGTGTACCTGCAGCATGTGCCGGCGCCATACCTTGTTCAGCGCGTGCGAGAAGTACACGAACGGAATCAGGATCGGCAGCGTCATGCTCAGATGCACGTCGACCGGCGCGGGGATCAACCAAAACGGCGCCAGCACCAGCACCGCCGGAACAGCGACCCGCCGCATCATCCGGCCCGTGGCACCCTTGCCGGCCAGATCGTTGCGCACCCAGTCCCGCATCGAGTCGGGCAGCCGCCCTCCACAGCAGTACCGGATGAACTGGAGCGGATTGGGCCGCACGGCGTTGTCGGTCATCGTCGTCTACAGCGAGGCTCGCAGTGACGGGACCACCAGGCCGGCGAGGCCACGCAGGGTCGCCTTGAACATGTCGAAGAAATCGAAGTAGTCGCGCCACAACGTGATCTGTCCGTCGTGGACCTCGAAGACGCCGCACACCCAGAACTGCAGCCGCAGCGGGCCGAAGATCAGCGCGTCGGTTCGCTCGGTGAGCACTGCGGCGCCGTCGGCGGCGATCCGGTGGATCTTCACTTCGAAGCCGGTGGCGCCGCCCAGCGAACTGAACAGCTTCATCGCCCGGCGACGTCCGTGGATGGTGGGCAACCCGACGTTCTGATACACCAGGTTTTCGGCCAGCGCGGCGCCGGCGGTGTCGAGGTCGGCTTCCTGCAGTGCATGCAGGAAGACCTCCACAGTGCGGGTGTTGTCGAGAGTCTGCTGGGTCATGATCCTCAGCCTAACCAGTGGCTGTGGCAGGGTGGGGCGATGCGCGTCGCGGTGGTGGCGGGGCCAGACCCCGGGCACTCCTTTCCGGCGATCGCGCTGTGCCGGCGATTCCTGGCGGCAGGCGATACACCGACGCTGCTGACCGGCACCGAATGGCTGGACACGGCCCGCGCCGCCGGTGTCGACGCCGTCGAGTTGGCCGGCCTGGACCCGACGGCGGACGACGACGACGGCGATGCCGGTGCCAAGATCCACCAGCGCGCCGCCCGGATGGCGGTGCTGAACCTGCCGCGATTGCAGGCGATGGGGCTGGATCTGGTGGTCTCCGACGTGATCACCGCGTGCGGCGGCATGGCGGCAGAGCTGCTGGGCATCCCGTGGATCGAGCTCAGCCCGCATCCGCTGTACCGGCCGTCTGCGGGGTTGCCGCCGATCGGCAGCGGACTGGCACCCGGTACCGGGATTCGCGGCCGACTGCGCGACGCCGCGATGCGCGCGTTGACGGCGCGCTCGCTGCGGACCGGTGACCGGCAGCGAGCGCAGGCCCGCACCCACATCGGTTTGCCGGCACTTGATCCCGGACCGCTGCGGATGCTGATCGCGACGTTGCCGGCCCTGGAAGTTCCGCGCCCGGACTGGCCGGCCGAGGCCGTCCTGGTGGGCCCGTTGCATTTCGAGCCGACCGAACAGGCGCTGCCGATTCCCCTTGGTTCGGGGCCCGTGGTGGTCGTTGCGCCGTCGACGGCGACGACCGGGACGAAAGGGATGGCCGAGACGGCCCTGGATTGCCTGGCGCCGCTGGGTGCGCGGGTGGTGGTGTCGCGGCTGAACGGTTCCGATCTGAGCGTGCCGCCGTGGGCGGTAGTCGGACTGGGGCGCCAGGACGCCCTGCTGGCGCAGGCAGACCTGGCTATCTGCGGCGGCGGTCACGGCATGGTGGCCAAATCGCTGTTGGCCGGTGTGCCGCTGGTTGTGGTTCCCGGCGGCGGCGACCAGTGGGAGATCGCTAATCGGGTCGTGCGGCAGGGGAGCGGGCAGCTGGTGCGGCCGTTGACCGGGGAGGCGCTAGTCCGTGCCGCTGCCGACGTGCTGGCTACACCGGCCTACCGCGACAGCCGCGCAGCGTGCCGCGGCCGGCGCAGCCGACGTGACCGACCCCGTGCAGGTGTGCCATCAGGCGCTGGCGCGCCGTCGGATAGGTAGCTTGGCGGGGTGCGGCTCACGGAATTCAACGAACGGGTCACCCTGCGATTCGGCGCCACCTACGGTGCATCGGTGCTGGCTGATCACGTGCTGAGCGGGTTCGGCGGACGCACCGCCGCGCAGGCGATCGAGGACGGGATCGACCCACGCGAAGTGTGGCGGGCGCTGTGCGTCGACTTCGACGTGCCCCGCGAGCAGTGGTGAAGGCCCGGGTCCGGCGATAGGACACGCCGGCGGCGCGCCTGCTTGCTATCGAACACTTGTTCGCTACTGTGGTGATCGTTCGACAGATGCCGACTTGTCGGAGGGCTGCTCTAACGTCACGGCCAATCGACCAACACCGGTCAAGCGAACAACGACTACACCGAGAGGTAGCACCATGGCACAAGCCCCAGACCGCGAAAAGGCACTCGAATTGGCACTGGCCCAGATCGAGAAGAGTCACGGCAAAGGTTCGGTGATGCGCCTCGGTGACGAAGTGCGCGTACCGATCTCGGTCATCCCCACCGGATCGATCGCACTGGACGTGGCTTTGGGCATCGGCGGACTGCCCCGCGGACGCATCGTGGAGATCTACGGCCCGGAGTCTTCCGGTAAGACCACTGTCGCGCTGCACGCGGTGGCCAACGCCCAAGCTGCAGGTGGCATCGCGGCGTTCATCGACGCCGAGCACGCGCTCGATCCCGACTACGCCAGCAAGCTCGGTGTGGACACCGATTCGCTGCTGGTCAGCCAACCGGATACCGGCGAGCAGGCGCTGGAGATCGCGGACATGCTGATCCGCTCGGGCGCGCTGGACATCCTGGTCATCGACTCGGTAGCCGCACTGGTGCCACGCGCCGAGATCGAAGGCGAGATGGGTGACAGCCATGTCGGCCTGCAGGCCCGGCTGATGAGCCAGGCGCTGCGGAAGATCACCGGTGCGCTGAGCAATTCGGGCACTACGGCGATCTTCATCAACCAGCTTCGCGAGAAGATCGGCGTGATGTTCGGCTCACCCGAAACTACCACGGGTGGAAAGGCTTTGAAGTTCTACTCGTCGATACGTCTGGATGTGCGCCGGATCGAGACACTCAAGGACGGCACCGATGCGGTTGGTAACCGCACCCGGGTCAAGGTCGTCAAGAACAAGGTGTCGCCGCCGTTCAAGCAGGCCGAGTTCGACATCCTCTACGGCCGGGGCATCAGCCGCGAAGGCTCGCTGATCGACATGGGTGTGGATCAGGGCTTCGTCCGAAAGTCCGGCTCATGGTTCACCTATGAGGGCGAGCAGCTGGGGCAGGGCAAGGAGAACGCCCGCAACTTCCTGATGGAGAACCCCGACGTGGCCAACGAGATCGAGAAGAAGATCAAGGAAAAGCTCGGTATCGGCGCGGTAGTGACGGATGAGCCGGCAAATGACAGCGTCTTGCCCGCCCCCGTCGACTTCTGAGCCATCTCGCGAAGAGCAGGCGCGGGCGCTGTGTCTGCGCCTGCTCACCGTGAGGGCGCGGACCCGCGCCGAGCTGACCGGCCAGCTGGCCAAGCGTGGCTACCCCGACGATGTCAGCAACCGGGTGCTGGACCGGCTGACCGATGTGGGGCTGCTGGACGACACCGACTTCGCCGAGCAGTGGGTGCACTCCCGGCTGGCCAACGCGGGAAAAGGCAAGCGCGCGTTGGCCGCTGAGCTACGCACCAAAGGCGTCGACACAGACGTGATCACGTCGGTGCTCGGCGGGATCAATCCCGCTGCCGAACGTGGCCGCGCCGAAGAACTGGTCCGAAAGAAGCTGCGGCGCGAAAACCTCAGCGACGAAGCTGCCGATGCCCGGGTGACCCGCCGACTGGTGGCGATGCTCGCCCGTCGCGGCTTCAGCCAGAGCATGGCCATCGACGTGGTCAGCGTCGAGTTGGCAGGGGAGCGGGAACGCCGGCGGGTCTAGGTCGGCCGAACGCCGCAGCACCACCGCGCCGTACCATGGCCCAGTGACATCGACGGTGACATCGGATGCAGCGCCCGCAGCGGCGCCTGTGCCGTCACAGCGCACGTACCAGGTCCGCACGTACGGATGTCAGATGAATGTCCACGATTCGGAGCGCTTGGCGGGTCTGCTCGAAGCGGCCGGCTATCGACGTGCGCCTGACGGCGACCATGCCGACGTGGTGGTTTTCAACACATGCGCGGTCCGCGAAAACGCCGACAACAAGCTGTACGGAAACATCAGCCATCTGGCGCCGCAGAAGCGAAGCAATCCCGACATGCAGATCGCGGTCGGCGGATGCCTGGCCCAGAAAGACAAAGACGACGTGCTGCGCAAAGCGCCGTGGGTCGACGTCGTGTTCGGAACTCACAACATCGGGTCGCTACCCACGTTGCTCGAACGGGCCCGGCACAACCGGGTCGCGCAGGTCGAAATCGCCGAGGCGCTACGGGAATTCCCCTCGGCGCTGCCGGCTGCCCGCGAATCCGCCTACGCTGCTTGGGTTTCCATCTCGGTGGGATGCAACAACAGTTGCACGTTCTGCATCGTCCCGTCTCTGCGCGGCAGAGAAGTGGACCGCAGCCCCGATGACATCCTGGCCGAGGTGCGCTCGCTGGTGGACGACGGCGTGCTGGAAGTCACGCTGCTGGGCCAAAACGTCAACGCCTACGGGGTGTCGTTCGCCGACCCGCGGATTCCGCGCAACCGCGGCGCCTTCGCCGAACTGCTGACCGCGTGCGGACGCATCGACGGCCTGGAGCGGGTGCGATTCACCTCGCCGCATCCGGCCGAGTTCACCGACGACGTCATCGAAGCGATGGCCCAGACCCCGAATGTCTGTCCGGCCCTGCACATGCCGCTGCAGTCTGGATCGGACCGGATACTGCGCGCGATGCGACGGTCCTATCGGGCCGAGCGTTACCTCGGCATCATCGACCGGGTGCGCGCGGCCATGCCCCACGCCGCAATCACCACCGACCTGATCGTCGGCTTTCCCGGTGAAACCGAGGAAGACTTCGCCGCCACCCTCGATGTGGTCCGGCAAGCCCGCTTCGCCAGCGCCTTCACCTTCCAGTACTCCAAGCGTCCCGGCACCCCCGCCGCCGAACTCGATGGTCAGCTCCCGAAAGCCGTTGTGCAAGAACGCTATGACCGTTTGATAGCGCTACAGGACCAGATCGCGCTGGAAGAAAACCGCGGCCAGATCGGCCGGACCGTCGAGCTGCTGGTGGCCACCGGTGAAGGTCGCAAGGACAGCAGCACCGCACGGATGAGCGGGCGCGCGCGCGATGGACGACTGGTGCATTTCGCACCCGGTGGGCACCAGGTGCGTCCAGGCGACATCGTCACCACGACGGTCACCCGGGCCGCGCCGCATCATCTGATCGCCGACGGCGACGTCATCAACTATCGCCGCACCCGCGCCGGTGATGCCCATGCTGCCGGGCAACGGCCACGCGGCACCGGGCCGTCTGGCGAATGCGGACGGGGGACGCGTCCGAGGAGGACCAGACCATTGAGCCTCGGCATGCCGACGGTCGGGCAACCGGCCGCGGCGGCAGAAACGCCGGGGTGTGCCCGATGAGCGGCCAGCGGGGCGAGTTCGATGCCTTCCGCGATGACATCGAGGCGGCCGAACGCCGTATCGCCCGCGAAATAGAGCCGGGTGCGCGAGCGATGGTCGTCGCAATCCTGGTGTTCGTGTTGATCGGGTCGTTCATCCTGCCGCACACCGGCGACGTGCGCGGGTGGGATGTGCTGTTTTCCACCCACGGTGCCGGCAAGGCGGCAATCGCCCTGCCGTCGCGCGTATTCGAGTGGCTGGCGCTGGTTTTCGGCGTCGGCTTCTCGATGTTGGCGCTGTTGACCCGTCGCTGGGCCCTGGCCTGGGTGGCGCTGGCGGGTTCCGCGGTGGCCAGCGCGGCCGGGCTGCTGGCCATCTGGTCACGGCAGACGGTGGCTTCGGGACATCCAGGCCCCGGCATCGGGCTGATCGTGGCCTGGATCGCCATCATCCTGATCACCTTCCACTGGGCGCGGGTGGTGTGGGCACGCACGATCGTGCAACTCGCAGCCGAGCAACAGCGCCGTCAGGCCGCAGCGCATCGGCAGGCGCAAACGTTGCTGGAAACCCTCGACGACCCCGATGCGGCACAGCCGCCCAAGCCCGAGGGCAAGTCGCCGGGCGCCGGCTAGCGTCTGCGGGTCAGCGCATCGGCTGCCGCGTCAGCCCATTGCCGCCACTGCTCGGCATTGGCCTTGGCCTCTTGGGCCTCCTTGAGGCGGCCCGCGGCCTCAGCCTTCTGCGCCTGCCGTTCGTATTGCTCGGAACGCTCGCGGAACTGCTCCGCACGTGCCCGGGCCTCCGGGTCGGGCCCGGACGGCTCGGCGGCGTCGCGCACCTTCTTCTCGACCGCGCGCAAGCGCCGCTCGAGGTCAGCCGACTTCTCCCGGGGGACTTTGCCGATCGCGTCCCACTTGTCGCCGATCGTCCGTAGCGCCGCCCGGGCCGCTTCGTGATTGCTGGTGTCCAGCTTCTCGGCCTCAGCCAGCAGCGCCTCTTTGGCGGCGGCGTTCGCGAGGAATTCGGAATCGCGCTCGGCGGTCGCGGCATTGCGGGCCTTGAAGAAGGTGTCCTGGGCGCTCTTGAAGCGAGCCCACAGGGCGTCGTCGACGTCACGGGCCGCGCGGCCGGCGGCCTTCCAGTCGACGAGCAACTTGCGGAATTCAGCGCTGGTGGGGCCCCAATCCGTCGAGTCCACCAGCGCTTCGGCCTTGGCGCAGAGCTTCTCTTTGGCCTCACGGGCACCCGCCCGGTCGCGGTCCAACTCCGCGAAATGCGATCCACGCCGCCGGTTGAACGCTTCGCGTGCCGCCGAATACCGCTTCCACAGCGCGTCATCGGTTTTGCGGTCCAGCCCGGTGATCGTCTTCCACTCGTCGAGAATGGCCCGCAGCCGATCACCGGCGACCTTCCACTGCGTCGAATTGTTGCCCAGCTCTTCCGCCTCGGCGGCCAGGGCATCCTTGCGCGCGGTTTGGGCGGCGCGATGCTCATCACGTCGACTGCGGTCGGCTGCGGCGGCGGCGTCGGCATGCTCGGCGATCGTGCTCAGGCGGGCAGCCAGCGCGTCGACGTCGCCGAGCACATTGGCGCTGGGTAGCGACGCGGCCAGCGCCGCGGCGGAGGCTTTGATCTTGCGGGCATCGCCGGTGCCTGCGGCAAGGCGCTCTTCGAGCAGGGTGATCTCGGTGCTCAAGTCGTCGAAACGCCGACCGAAGTGGGTGAAAGCCGCCTCGGTGTCGCCGGCTTGCCAGGAGCCGACGACACGCTCGCCGGCTGAGCTGATCAGCCACACCGTGCCGTCGTCGTCGACGCGGCCGAAGCGGTGCGGATCGCTGGCCGGGGCTGGCGCCAGGACCTGATGGGCATGGGGACGCGGAGTCGGTTTGGGCCCGGGCCGAGGTCCCGGCCGCGGGATAGGCCGGGGCTCGTTGTGTGGCTCGTCAGGGGTCATGAATTAGCGGTACCTACCCTTCGCGCGGTTATTGACCGCGCACCTGCCGCGCGTAGCGGCGCCGTTGACACGAGGCGCTCACGTCCGCGCCTCAACAGTTATTGAAGCAGCTTGCCGCCCGCAGCGTTCTGAGTTGGCGCCCGGCGCCGCTGTGAGCCGAAAACGGGCTGCCACGACCCGTAACCGGCGATCGGTCGCAAGTCGCCCTAGGCTAGTTGGCGAATCCGGGATGAATAGGCGGTAAACGATGTCAACGACAGATGTGGCGGCGCTGATCGCGCTGTGCGCCGCGCTGGCGTCGGCGATCGGCGACGTCATCCGTCAGCGATCTGCTCAAGAGATCACCGACAAGGAGGTCGGCCACCTCGAGCTGTTCTGGTTGTCGGTGCGCGACCTCCGGTGGTGGATAGGCGGCATCTGCGCGGTGGCCAACTACGGCCTGCAGGCCGGCGCGCTGGCGCTGGGTTCGGTGATGCTGGTGACGGCGTTGCAGGTGACCTCGCTGCTGTTCGCGTTGCCGATCTATGCACGGCTGGCCCATCACCGGGTCTCCCGCTGGGAGTGGATTTGGGCGGTGATGCTGGCCGGGTCGCTGGCCGTGCTGGTGGCGGTGGGCGATCCGGACGCCGGAAGTGCGCGGGGTTCGCTGGGCAGTTGGGTGGTGGTGGCCGCCGTGATGGGTCCGCTGCTGGTGTTGTGCGTAATGGGGGCCAGGGTATGGGCCCGCACTGCGGTGGCGCCCGTGCTGCTGGCGGTGGTGGCCGGTTCGTCGCTGGCCTTGTTCGCGGTGCTGACCAAAGGGGCGGTCGGCGCAGCGTCGGGCGGCTTCGGGGCGTTTTTGCGGGCGCCTGAGTCTTACTGCCTGCTGCCGGTCGCGCTGGCCGGGATGATCTTCCAGCAGTCGGCCTTTCGCGCCGGTGCGCTGACCGCGTCGTTGCCGGCGGTGACGGTCGCCAAGCCGACGGTCGCCTCGCTGCTCGGCGTTCTGGTGCTTGGCGAGACGCTGAATACCGACGGCCCACGGTCATTCACGCTGCTCGCCGCCGCGGTGCTGGTGGTGATTTCCACCATCGCGCTGGCCCGCGGCGAGGCGGCGAGCATGGCGAAGGGGGCCGGTCAGGACGTGGTCGAATCCGAGAGAGAACCGTCGAATCGCTAGCTGCGACGCGCGCCGCCGGGGTTTTCAACGGCGACGTCAGTACCGTGGCGGGGAAGACATGACGTGAGGGGGTAGACCGTGCCGAAAGCGGATATCGCTGTGCTGCTGGCACTGGCCGCCGCGTTCGCGTCGGCGATCGGCAACGTGGCCCGGCAGCGGTCCGCCCATGAGGTCACCGAGGAGCGTGTCGGCTACCTTGCCTTGTTTTTCATGTCGTGGCGTAACCGCGACTGGCGGCTCGGGGCGGTGGCTGCGGTCGCCAATTACGGTCTGCAGGCCGCGGCGCTGAGCTTCGGCTCGGTGATTTTGGTGACCGGGCTGCAGGTAACGGCATTGCTGTTCGCCTTGCCGCTCTACGCCCGCATGACCGGTGCTGTGGTGAGCCGGTGGGATTGGAGTTGGGCGGCGATCTTGGCGGCCGCGCTGGCCGTCGTCGTCACCGTGGGAAATCCCGTGGCCGGGCACTCGCGGGCCTCGTTGCAGACGTGGCTGGTGGTGGCCGCCATCGCGGGTCCGCTGGTGGGGCTGTGCCTGCTCGGGGCGCGGCTCTGGCCGCATGGGGCGATCGCGGCGGTGCTGCTGGCGGCGGTGTCCGGCGCGTCGCTGGCGTTGTTCGCGGTGCTGGTCAAGGGCGCGGTCGAGGCGGCCAAGGGCGGCATCGTGGCGGTGCTGGCCACTCCTGAGCTTTACGCCTGTATCGGGGCCGCGGTTGCCGGGATGGTGTTCCAGCAGTCGGCGTATCGAGGCGGCCCGCTCAATGCGTCCATGCCGACGATGACGGTGGCCAAGCCGACAGTGGGTGCGCTGCTGGGGGTTTTCGTGCTCGGCGAAACGGTGAACCCGGGTGACGAGACGGTGTTTGTCCTCGGGATCGCGGTCGCAGTGATGGTGCTCGCGACCGCGGCCCTGGCCCGGGGTGAGGCCAGAACGGTCGAAGCGCACACCGACACGTTCGCCGCCGTCAACTGGGTGGACCCGTTAGTTTGATGGCGTGCTGAGCGCCATCTCGATCATCCCGTCAGCGCCGGTGCTGGTTCCCGAGCTTGCCGGTCGGGCGGCCGACGAGCTGGCGGAGTTACGGGTGGCGATGGTCGCCGCGGCCGCCGCGCTGCCGCCGCGCTGGGTCGTCGTCGGGGTGGGCGCGTCAGACCGAGTCATCGACGCCGGAGTCGTCGGGACGTTCGCGGGTTTCGGTGTCGACGTGGTGGTGCGCCTTTCGCCGCATGCCAGCGGGCAGCCCGTCGCGATGCCGCTGTGCGCGCTGATCGGCGGCTGGGTCCGCTCGCAGGCGCAGCCGGAGGCGCACGCCCAGGTCCGGGTCTACGCCGAGAGTCACGACGCCCGGGCGGCGGTCGAGCTCGGCAGGCGGCTGCGTCGTGACATCGACCTGTCGAACGGGGAACCGACCGGGGTGCTGATCGTCGCGGACGGCGCCAACACGTTGACCCCGGCTGCTCCCGGCGGATACCAACCCGCTGACGTCGACGTGCAGGCCGCCCTGGACGAGGCATTGGCCAGCGGCGACGTGTCCGCGCTGGCTCAGCTGCCCGCCCAAGTCGGAGGTCGGGTCGCCTTCGGTGTGCTGGCCGGGCTGGCCGAGCCCGCACCCCGATCGGCCAAGGAGCTCTACCGCGCCGCACCCTACGGCGTCGGATACTTCGCCGGTGTCTGGCAGCCGTGAGGCCGCTGGCGATCGTCGGGCCGACTGGAACCGGCAAATCGCAACTGGCCCTTGACGTTGCAGAACGGCTCGGCGGCGAAGCCGAGATCGTCAACGCCGACGCGATGCAGTTCTACCGCGGCATGGACATCGGCACGGCGAAACTGCCCGTCGCGCAACGCCGTGGCATCCCGCACCACCAGCTCGACGTGCTCGACGTCACCGCGACCGCAACGGTTGCCCGCTACCAGCAGGAGGCCGCCGCCGACATCGAGGCGATCGCCGCCCGCGGCAAAGTTGCGGTGGTGGTGGGCGGCTCGATGCTGTACATCCAATCGCTGCTCGACGACTGGTCGTTCCCGGCGACCGACCCCGCGGTCCGGGCGAAATGGGAGCAGCGGCTCGCCGAGGTCGGCGTCGGCGCTCTGCACGGCGAGCTCGCTGAGCGCGACCCGGCCGCCGCGGCGTCCATCCTGGCGACCGACGGGCGGCGCATCGTGCGCGCGTTGGAAGTGGTGGAACTGACCGGCCAACCGTTCGCCGCGTCGGCGCCTGTCATCGGCGCACCGCGATGGGACACGGCGATCATCGGATTAGATTGCGAGACAGACCGTCTCGATCAGCGACTGGCCCAGCGCACCGCGACCATGTTCAGCGAAGGGCTCGTCGACGAGGTGATCGGCCTGCTCGACCGGGGCCTGCGCGACGGCGTCACCGCGTCACGGGCGCTGGGCTACGCCCAGGTTCTCGACGACCTCGATGCCGGCGGTGATGGCGACGGCGCCCGGGAGCCGACGTTCATCGGCACCCGGCGCTATGTGCGCCGCCAGCGGTCATGGTTCCGGCGCGACCACCGCATCCAATGGTTGGACGCGACCGCCGACGGTAACGCCGAGGCGGCCTTGCGGGCGTGGCGCCACGTATCCTGAGCAGGTGATCCGCTTCGCGAAAGGACATGGCACCCAGAACGACTTCGTCGTGCTGGGCGACCTGGATGCCGCGCTGGAGCTGACGCCGGAGGCGGTGTCCGCGCTGTGCGACCGGCGCCGCGGCCTGGGTGCCGATGGGGTGCTGCGGGTCACCACCGCCGGGGCGGCGCTGGCAGCCGGAGTCTTCGAGCGGATACCCGACGGCGTGAATGCCGGCGACTGGTACATGGACTACCGCAACGCCGACGGGTCGATCGCGCAGATGTGCGGTAATGGCGTACGGGTCTTCGCGCATTACCTGCGGGCCGGCGGTCTGGAGACTCGCGACGAATTCGTGGTCGGATCGCTGGCCGGCCCGAGGCCGGTCGTCATGCACCACGTCGATCCGACCTACGCCGATGTGCGGGTCGACATGGGCAAGGCCAACCGGCTCGGGCCCGGCCAGGCTGTGGTCGGCGGCCGAACCTTCAACGGCTTGGCGGTCGATGTCGGCAACCCGCACCTGGCCTGCGTCGACTCGGCGCTGACTCCTCAGGCGCTGGGGGAGTTGGATGTCGCGGCGCCGGTGAGTTTTGATCGCGACCAATTCCCCGACGGCGTCAACGTCGAGATTCTCACCGCGCCGGTCGACGGTGCGGTCAGCATGCGTGTGCACGAGCGGGGAGTGGGCGAGACCCGTTCTTGTGGAACAGGAACGGTCGCCGGCGCCGTCGCCGCACTATCCCATGGCGGCGCGGCCAGCGGCACGCTGACCGTGCGGGTGCCCGGCGGCGATGTCATCGTCACCGTGACCGAGGCCACCAGCTACCTGCGTGGGCCGTCGGTGCTGGTGGCCCACGGCGACATCAGTGAGGAATGGTGGCGCGACGCGCTGCGTTAAATAGGGTGCGTGCCGCTGCTTCAGCGGGCACCCTGTAACTGCCTATGACATATCCAGAATTGCCTGACATCCCGAGTACCGGCGACCTCGCGCTTGACGATCGCGCCGCGCTGCGCCGTGTCGCCGGGCTTGTCCACCGAACTCACCGACATCTCCGAGGTCGAGTACCGCCAATTGCGGCTCGAGCGGGTGGTGCTGGTCGGCGTGTGGACCGACGGTAGCGCCGCCGACGCCGACGCCAGCCTCGCCGAGTTGGCCGCGCTGGCCGAAACCGCGGGGTCTGAGGTGCTCGAAGGCATGGTCCAGCGCCGCAGCAAGCCCGATCCCTCGACATACATCGGGTCGGGCAAGGCGGCCGAGCTGCGTGAGGTGGTGCTGGCCACCGGTGCCGACACCGTGATCTGCGACGGCGAACTGTCCCCGGCCCAGCTGAACGCGTTGGAGAAGGCCGTCAAGGTCAAAGTCGTTGACCGCACCGCGCTGATCCTGGACATCTTCGCCCAGCACGCCACCAGCCGCGAAGGCAAGGCGCAGGTGACGCTGGCCCAGATGGAGTACATGCTGCCGCGACTGCGAGGCTGGGGTGAGTCGATGTCGCGGCAGGCCGGTGGCCGCGCCGGCGGCAGCGGCGGCGGTGTGGGTACCGCGCGGCCCCGGTGAGACGAAGATCGAGACCGATCGGCGCCGGATCCGTGAGCGAATGTCCAAGCTGCGCCGCGAGATCAAGGACATGAAGCAGGTGCGCGACACCCAGCGCAGCCGCCGGCGGAGCAGCGATGCGCCGTCCATTACGATTATCGGCTACACCAACGCGGGGAAATCCAGCCTGCTGAACGCGCTTGACCGGCGCCGGGGTGCTGGTGCAGGATGCGCTGTTCGCCACGCTCGAGCCCACCACGCGCCGTGGGCAATTCGACGACGGACGCACGTTCGTGGTCAGTGACACTGTCGGTTTCGTGCGCCACCTCCCGACCCAGTTGGTTGAGGCGTTCCGCTCGACGCTGGAAGAGGTGGTCGACGCTGACCTTCTGGTACACGTCGTCGACGGATCGGACGTCAACCCGCTGGCCCAGATCAGCGCGGTGCGGCAGGTCGTCTCCGAGGTCTTCGCCGATCACCACAGCGGGCCCGCGCCCGAGCTGATCGTCGTCAACAAGATCGACGCCGCGGGCGATTTGGCGCTGGCCAAGTTGCGTCGCGCGCTGCCCGGAGCGGTGTTCGTCTCGGCCCGCACCGGCGAGGGCGTCGAGTCACTGCGCCGGCGGATCTCCGAGCTGGCCGCTCCCATCGACACCGCGGTC
Source organism: uncultured Actinomycetota bacterium (assembly GCA_963762535.1). Classification (GTDB taxonomy): domain Bacteria; phylum Actinomycetota; class Actinomycetes; order Mycobacteriales; family Mycobacteriaceae; genus Mycobacterium. The sequence continues at coordinate 233,000 of CAVXKX010000006.1, read as the reverse complement.
GACGTGGTGATCCCTTATGACCGCGGCGATCTGGTGTCACGCGTGCACGCCGACGGCCGCGTCCAGGAGACCGAGCACATCAGCGACGGCACTCGCATCAAGGCGCGGGTGCCGGTGGCGCTCGCCGCAAGCCTGCGCCAGTTCTCGACGACGTAACGATCTGCAGATAGCAGAAAACGCCGGAGCCCCCGCCCCGGCGCTTTCTGTTTTGTGCCGGCGTTACAGCAGACCACCGCCGAGAAGGGCGGTGACGTCGGTGATCACGGTGGTGAAATCAGCGTTGAGGTTGCTCAGGTCGCTGAAGCTGGCGCCGAAGTCGGTGAGGACGGTGTCCAGGCCCGAGCCCAACGTCGCGAAATTGGTGGCCAGGTATTCCGCGTAGCCGGTGAAGTCCGACAGCGCTGCTGAGTAGTCGCCGTTGGCGACCGCCAACAGATCCGCATCGAAGTTGGCTCCCAGCACCGGCTCTGTCACACCAGTGGGAAGCGGCACGAAATCGGTGTTGAAGATGTTGAGCAACGCGGCTTGCGACTCGGGCGCAGTGACACCCAGCGCCTGGTTGATCTGGTCTTCGGTGGCCAGCGTGTCCGCGAAAAGCCCCTCAAAGAGCCTGCTTTCGGCGCCGTTGAAAGCGCCGCTGAAGACCGGCGCCGCACCGTCGGTGTCGAGGAGCGCCGCCGCATTCGGGCCCAACGCGGTGAACAGCTGTTCTTCGGCTCCGGTTGGTCCCAGCACGTCGTTCCAGAAAGCATTGTCAAAAGTGGCCTCGTCGAGAAGCAGCGTCGCGTCTGCGTCCACCAGCGCCACGTCGTGGTGCTGAATGGGCACACCCGAGGCCTGCGTCGACCCGTGATAGGGCAGCGACCCGAAGAGCGCTGCCGCCGCGAGCCCTGCTCCGGCGATGAGTGTGCGTTTGGTTGCGGTGTGCATAAGGTTTCCCTTCCCCGGAAATGGTGTGGGCTGTTGGCGTGATCGCCTATGGGGCTATTCCGAATGCCAATGCGCCACCGCAGCCGTTGATGAACCCCGGCTGCTGAGCCGACTGGCCATGTCGCCGTCCTCCCCATAGGACACCTGAGATTTCTCAGGTTTGCTTAAGCTACCGCTTAACTTTTGTTTGAGGAATGGAAATGGTCGACAAACCTTAGGACTTTTTATCCGCTGAATTGATGCCGGCAGAAGGGTTTTCGGGCATATCAAGACCGATTCGACGCGGCCAAAGAAATGTTCCCAGTAACTTAATCTTGGAAAGTGATCCGGCCTTCAGCTCAGAAGACCACGTCGTAGACATCCTCCGCCGAAGCCGCCAGTATCCGTTGCGCCAACTGGACATTGAGTCCGTCGAGGTGCGCCTCCTGGGCCTGGTCGCGTTCAGGCTGGGCGGCCAAAGCAAAGAATTCGTCGGTGACAAAGCCGGGGCGCATGAGTAGCGTCGCGGTGCGCCCGTTGACCGTGGTTTGAAAAACAAAGCCCTGCAGAATCCGTCCGCGGTCGGGTCGGGCTAGACCGGGCTCAATGGAGTATCGACGGTCGGTCACCGCGCGGGTCACTGCCTCGATCCCGTCGCGAATCCCCGGTTCGTCGAAAGCAGCGCGAATGACAATTGAGCGCCGCTGCGGCGGGTGATTAGGAGATAGGGCGGCGAATGCCCGCTGCAGCACTTTGAGGGCGCTGGCGACGCCTGCCCGGGAAAACGGCCCGGCATAACACAACATGTCGGTGTAGGAGAATTCGAGAAGCTGCCCGAGTTCCTGCACCAGGATCGTCTCATCCATCTCGACGACTGTAGGCCTGGACCGGCGCTCCGACCTACCAACCATCCGGTTGGTATATCTTTGGGCGCAGAGTTCCCAACCTGGCCGGAGGTCATCTCATGGGTAGCGCCGTCAAATATCAGCGCACGCTGTTCGAGCCCGAGCACGACTTGTTCCGCGAGTCGTACCGGTCGTTCCTGGAACGCCATGTCGCGCCCTACCACGATGAGTGGGAGAAGGAAAAGATCGTCGACCGGGGCGTGTGGTTGGAAGCCGGCAAGCAGGGCTTCCTGGGTATGTCGGTGCCCGAGGAGTACGGCGGCGGGGGCAATTCCGACTTCCGCTACAACACGATCATCACCGAGGAGACCACCTACGGCCGGTACAGCGGCATCGGTTTCGGTCTGCACAACGACATCGTGGCGCCGTACCTGCTGAGCCTGGCCAACGAGGAGCAAAAACAGCGCTGGCTGCCGAAGTTCTGCACGGGTGAGCTGATCACCGCGATCGCGATGACCGAGCCGGGCACCGGCAGCGACTTGCAGGGCATCAAGACCCGCGCGGTCAAGCAGGGCGACCACTACGTGCTGAACGGCTCGAAGACCTTCATCACCAACGGCATTAACTCTGATCTGGTGCTCGTGGTAGCACAGACCGATCCGGACAAAGGCGCGCAAGGCTTTTCGCTGTTGGCCGTCGAGCGAGGCATGAAGGGATTCGAACGCGGGCGGCACCTGGACAAGATCGGCCTGGACGCTCAGGACACGGCTGAGCTGTCGTTCACCGATGTCGAAGTGCCCGTCGAGAACCTGCTGGGCGATGAGGGTAAAGGCTTCGTCTACCTGATGCAGAACCTGCCGCAGGAGCGAATCTCGATCGCCATCATGGCCGCTGCCGCCATGGAGGAGGTGTTGGAGCAGACACTGCAATACACCAAGGAGCGCAAGGCCTTTGGCAAGTCAATAGGCAGTTTCCAGAACAGCCGATTCTTACTCGCCGAGTTGGCGACCGAGGCCACCGTGGTGCGGATCATGGTCGACGAGTTCATCGCGCTGCACCTGGAAGAGAAGCTCACCGTCGAACAGGCCGCGATGGCCAAGTGGTATGCCACCGAGAAGCAGGTGTATCTCATCGATCGCTGCCTCCAACTGCACGGCGGTTACGGGTACATGCGCGAATACCCAGTCGCGCGTGCCTATCTCGACGCACGGGTGCAGACCATCTACGGCGGCACCACCGAGATCATGAAGGAGATCATCGGGCGCAGCTTGGGCGTCTGACTGCGGAATTCGTCTGCACGCGAATGACTCCACTCGCCATGATCGGCGAGGTGCTCCAGCTTCCGCGTCCCGGTAATTCGACCGAGAAATGGCAATGTCGAATAGTGGCCGCAAGTGATCCGCGCGAGCACGCTGTCACGCGGATTCGCCGGTCAATGCCGCCGCGACGTGCATTCCTATATCAGGGAACCGTAATCTAAAGGCCGAACGACACCAACCGACGCCGTGGACGGCAATTCGGCATCGGCACGATGACCATTCCGTAGGGTCTTCGTATGACTTCCCATGCGTCGTCGCCGCAGCAGGGTTGTGGCGGTCCGCGGGGCGGTTGACATTGGGCCCAGCATTCAGACGGGGCGGCCGCCGGGAGGGCGAGATGACAAGGCAGCGAAGACGATCGGGCACGCTCGCGCGCTCTGTGCGCGGCCTGGTAGCGCTGGCGGCGGGACTCAGCTGCCTGGCTCTGCTGACGCCTGTCGCGAACGCATCCCCGATCGGCGACGCCGACAACGCGATCACCGCAGCCTGGAAAGAGGCCGGTGGCGACACCTCGGACCTGGGCGCCAAACAGGGTGATTGCTACGTCGCCGGCCAGGGATTTGCCCAGGACTTCCTGCACGGCAAGATGTTCTTCACGCCGGCGACCGGCGCCCCGATCCATGATGGGCGCCATTTTGGACAAATACGAGTCTCTCGGCGGTCCTGCGGCCTCCGACCTGGGCTTCCCGATCACCAATGAAGTACGCGGTCTGGCCGGCCCCGACAGTCGGGTCAGCACCTTCTCTGCCAGCGACAAGCCGCTGATCTACTGGACCGCCGATCACGGGGCGTTCGTCGTGCGCGGTGCGATCAATGCTGCGTGGGACAAACTGGGCAGCTCCGGTGGTCCCCTGGGTGTCCCGATCGGCGACGAAACCTACGACGGTGAGCTTGCGACCCAGGCATTCAGCGGGGGCAAAATCTCTTGGAACCGGCTGACCAAGGCCTTTACCACCGTTCCTCCGGACCTGGCCGGCCAGCTCAGCGGCCTGCAGGTACCCGTCGACCCGACCGCAGACATCAACATGGCATGGCGCGCCGCTGGCGGCGCCTCCGGTCCGCTGGGCGCTAAACAAGGTGATCAATATCCGGTCGGCGCGGACGGGCTGGCCCAGAATTTCGCCGGCGGAAAGATCTTCTTCAGCCCCGCTACCGGGGCAAATGCCGTCCAGAGCGACATCTTGACCAAGTACGAGGCGCTCGGCGGACCCGCCAACAGCGACCTGGGCTTCCCGATCTCCAACGAGGCTGACGGCGGGCTCACACCGGCCAGCAAAGTGAGCGCCTTCGCTGCCAGCGACAAGCCGGTGATCTTCTGGACCCCGAATCACGGCGCATTCGTGGTTCGCGGGGCCATCAAGGCTGCGTGGGACAAACTCCTCGGGGCAACCGGCAAACTGGGCGCGCCGGTAGGCGATCAAACTATCGCGCAGGACGTCGTCACTCAGAAGTTCACCGGCGGCCAGATCGCCTGGAACAAGACCAAGAACACCTTCACCACGCAACCCGCGAATTTGGCCTCGGCACTTTCCGGTCTGCAGGTTCCCGGGCAGAAGACGCCGGCCGGATCTGCATCGCCCAATGCCGGGGTCAGTTGGCTGAACGGGCATTGGTTGTGGTTGCTCGCCGGTGCCGCGGCGCTTTTGCTGGTGTTCTTTCTGGCGTTGCTGGCGCTGTGGTGGCGTCGGCGTCGTGCTGCCAAACGCGACGCTACATCCCGCGCGAGCAGCGACTCCGAAGACTTCGCTCGCGAGCCCGTCGCCGAATCGGTCTCGCAATGGTCGCCGGAGGCCGACAGTGAGCTGGCGTCGTCGACCTTGACCCAGGACCAGCGTCCGCGTCCGCGGACCGTACGCGTGCCCAGTCAGTCAGCCAGGGCGTGGATGCCGCCGGCCCCCAGAAGTTTGGTCGACGAACTTTTCGAGGACGAGACCGACAGCACCGAAAAGTTCCCTGAGTTCGACGATTTCGATAGTGACCAGGACTTCGAGCGTGATGGCGAGTTCGACCACGAGGTAGACGAGTACGTCGACGAGAATCCCGATGACGTCGATACGGACCCGACCGGGATCCCGGTAGCGGCTGGCGCTCGCGCCGGACGGCACGCCGCCTCGGACGGCGACGACGTTGCGGTCGCCGAATCCGTACAGATACCGCGAATTGCGCCTGGGGAGTTGGCGATTCACCTGCCGATGGATGATCCATACCACGTGCCGGACGGATACCCCGTCAAGGCCAACGCCAGCTCCGGGCTCTATTACATGCCCGATAACGCCCTCTACGAAGACACCCCAGCTGAAATCTGGTTCGCCAGTGAGGAAGTCGCCAAGGTGAACGGTTTCCACAAGGCGGGGTAGCCGGCCCGCCGCAGGGGTGTCAGATCTTGCGGATGACCGTGACGACCTTGCCGAGCACAGCCGCGTCGTTGCCCGGGATGGGATCGAACGCCGGATTGTGTGGCATCAACCAGACCTGGCCCCCGGTGCGTTTGAACGTCTTGACGGTGGCTTCCCCGTCGATCATGGCCGCGACGATATCGCCGTTGTCGGCCACGTTCTGCTGACGGACCACCACCCAGTCGCCGTCGCAGATCGCGGCGTCGACCATTGACTCACCGACCACCTTCAGCAGGAACAGCGCGCCTTCGCCGACGAGTTCACGCGGCAGCGGGAAGACATCTTCGACGGCTTCCTCGGCTAGGATCGGGCCGCCGGCGGCAATCCGACCGAGTACGGGCACGTAAGTCGGCTCCGGCAGTGCGTCCGAGCCGGCGACGTCGGTGACCACGTTTGCCCTCGACACGTCGTCGGCGGAGCGGACATCGACGGCGCGGGGACGGTTCGGGTCGCGGCGAAGGTAACCCTTTTTCTCGAGCGTGCGCAGCTGGTGAGCCACCGACGAGGTGGACGTCAGGCCGACGGCGTCACCGATTTCCCGGATGCTCGGCGGATAGCCGCGAGTGGTGACCGACGCGCGGATGACGTCAAGGATGGTGCGCTGGCGCGGCGTCAGCACTGAATTCGCAGATCGCAGGGCTCTGTCCGAGTCGGCGCTTCCAGTATCGCTATCGCTCATACGGACGAATGTAGCGCCATTTTTGCCGGATATCAAACATGTGTTCGAGGCATGTCGCGCCCGTGGGGCTCCGGCGGCGCGCGAACTTGTCGGTGGCCCGGCTTATCGTCTCCGGCATGTGCAACAGTTCGATCACATGTTCGGTTTTCGAACACATTATCGAGTACTCTTCGAACGCATGATCGACCACGAGCCGACTGGAGGAACGCACATGATGCCCATTGAGACGAGTTCGCCACGAGCGTCGATCCGGGTCCGCCCGGTCGAGGTACGTCCGGCCGGTCGCGGTGACCGGCCCGGATCCAGAGGTCCCCGGCCGTCCAGGCCGGCCGCCGCGCCGCCCCGTTACCGGGGTACGGGAGTGTTGATGTCGACGGCATCGCACCGGCCGCGCCCGATCACCCCGGCAACGACGGTGGCACTCGCCCTGGTCGCCGCGGGCATCACGGTGTGGCTCGGGTTCGTGGCGCACTTCGGCGGCATGCTGCACGCCGGTCCCGAGAAGGCCGCGGCGCAGATGCCTGACCGGCTCGCGGTGGTGCGGGTCGAGCCAGGGGAGACGTTGCAGCACTTGGCCGCTCGGGTGGCCCCGGATGCACCGACCGCTGAGGTCACTGCCCGCATCCGTGAGCTCAATGAGCTCGACTCGTCTGCAGTGACCGCCGGCCAGACGTTGATCGCGCCGGTGAGCTGACCCGTTACCGGTCGCGACACGCGGTGATGTTGGGCTCGCGCCCCGGGGCGCAGGTAGGCTCGGGGTGGCCTAGGACATCCCCAGGTCAGTGTGGCGAAGGAGCGGCCATGCACTGTCCGTTCTGCCGTCATCCGGATTCTCGAGTCGTTGACTCCCGTGAAACAGATGAGGGACAGGCGATCCGGCGCCGCCGGTCGTGTCCGGAGTGCGGCCGGCGATTCACCACCGTGGAAACCGCCGTGCTGTCAGTCGTCAAGCGCAGCGGCGTGACCGAACCGTTCAGTCGGGAAAAGGTCATGCGCGGGGTGCGGCGCGCGTGCCAGGGCCGCCAGGTCGATGACGATGCACTGAATCTGCTGGCGCAGCAGGTCGAAGACGCCGTACGGGCCAGCGGATCGGCCGAGGTGCCCAGCAACGAAGTGGGCCTCGCGATCCTCGGTCCGCTGCGAGAACTCGATGAAGTGGCCTACTTGCGATTCGCTTCGGTATACCGGTCTTTCGAGTCTGCAGCGGACTTCGAGCGCGAGATCAAAGCGCTGCGTACCCACCGGAAGGTCCCCGCGTCCGGTTGACCGGCGTCGTAGTGTCGGAGCATGGCGCAGGTCGTGCGAACCCAGGTGTGTGTCGTCGGCGGCGGGCCCGCGGGCATGGTGCATGCACTACTGCTGGCCCGTGCCGGAATCGACGTCACGGTGTTGGAGAAACACAATGACTTCCTGCGCGACTTCCGCGGCGACACCGTACATCCGAGCACGTTGCGGGTCATCGACGAGCTCGGGCTGATCGACGACTTTCTGCGCCTCCCGCACACCAAAGTCCACCGCGTCGTCCTGGACACCGACGGCACGCTTCGCACCTTCGGCAATTTCAGTGCGCTGAAATGGCTCGGCCTCAAACAGCCCTACATCGCTTTGATGCCGCAATGGGATTTTCTCGACTTCCTCGCCGAAAAAGCCAGTGCCTACCCGGAATTCAGGTTGATCCGCAACGCTGAGGTCACCGACCTGATCATCGACGGTGATCGGGTCGTCGGGGTGCGCACTGCGGACGAGGAGGTGCACTGCGAGCTTGTCATCGGTGCCGACGGGCGCCGATCGGCAGTGCGCGCCGCAGCCGGGTTAGAGCTGGCCGCCGCGCACTCTCCGATGGATGTGCTGTGGTTCCGACTGAACTGGCGACCCGGCGATCCGCAGGAACTCATCGGGGTGCTGCGCAGGGGCCTGATGATGGCCATGATCTACCGCGGCGACTACTGGCAGGTTGCGTACCTCATGCCGAAAGGTGAAAACCCGCGCGACGGTTCACTGGACGCGTTCAAACAGCGGTTGGTTTCGGTGCAGCCGCAATTGGCCGAGCACGTCAACGACTTGCACTCCTGGGATGACACCAGCCAGCTCGACGTGCGGGTGGATCGGCTCAAGACGTGGTGGCGTAAAGGTCTGCTCTGCATCGGCGATGCCGCACACGCGATGTCGCCGGCCGGGGGCGTCGGCATCAATCTCGCGGTGGCCGATGCGGTGGCCGCGGCCAACATGCTCTGCGGCCCATTGCGTAGCGGACGTCTGACCGAAGCCGACCTCGCCAAGGTGCAGCGTCGCCGCGAGTTGCCGGCCCGGATCATCCAGGCCGGTCAGATATTCGTGCAGGACAACGCGATCGAGAAAAACCTGTCTGGTGACCTCTCGCAGATCTCCATCCCGAAGTTCGTCGGGCGCGGCCCGCTGCAGTTCATTCCGCCGGTCATCGTCGGTCGCGGTTTCCGTCCCGAACGCGTCCGCACGCCCGACGTGCACGCCGCGTGATGCGCTGTGTCCGGTTCCTCAGCGGCCCATTCGGGCCCGCATCGTCACCGGCTGATGCGCTGTGTCCGGTTCCTCAGCGGCCCCTTCGGGCCCGCATCGTCACCGGACTAGGCTGAGGCGATGCCGCCTGACCTGCATCCCAACTTGCACGCGCTGGCGCCGTTGCTGGGAACCTGGCAGGGCCGTGGATCCGGCGAATACCCGACCATCCAGCCGTTCGACTACCTGGAAGAGGTCACGTTTTCCCATGTGGGCAAGCCGTTTCTGATCTACGGGCAAAAGACCAAGGCCGCGGCCGACGGAGCACCGCTACATGCCGAAACGGGTTACCTACGGGTGCCGCGGTATAACGAAGTCGAACTCGTGCTGGCGCATCCGAGCGGCATCACCGAGATCGAGGTCGGCAGATACATCGCCGACGGTGCCACCATCGAGCTCGAGATGTCGACGACTCAGATCGGCGTGGCGCCAACGGCCAAGGAGGTGACAGCTCTCGGCCGCCGCTTCCGGCTCCACGGCGACGAACTGTCCTACACCGTGGAGATGGGTGCCGTCGGACAGCCGCTGCAGCATCACCTTTCGGCGGTACTGCACCGCAACAGCTAAGAGATTCTCCGCAGCCCGTCGTTCACGACACGGCCGCCGAGGCGTATCCAACCTCGCGGGTCCCAGGTTGTCTCGATCACCGATCCCTTGCCCTGGGTGATGCGCAGATCGCGGCTGAGGTAGTCGGTGATGCGCACGGCCGCAGAGCCGGTCGCCTCGTCCTCTGCCACACCGAGATTGGCGGCGAACATCCTCGAGCGCAAGGATCCGGCGGCCTCGTCGGTCCAGGCCCACAGATAGTGAGCGACATCGTCGGCGAAGTCGGCTGGTTCGGCGCCCGCAAGCTCGTCAACACTGTCCAGATCGTGGATGGCGAATTCCGGAGACCACTCGGAGCGGGCGCTGACGGCGGTGAACGATCCGTCGTCGTGCACCTGCACCGCTCCGGCCGGCACGCGCAATGTATGAATCGGTTTGCCGATGGATCGCAACCACCACGACGCGCCGACCGTCGGATGCCCGGCGAACGCCAACTCGGTGAGCGGAGTGTAGATACGCGCATCGGCCGTCCTGGCACCGGCGGCCGGGACGGCAACGAAAATGGTTTCGCTGTAACCTAATTCGGCCGCTATGCGCTGATGTTGGTCAGGGCCGACGCTAGCGGCATCGACGACGCCGAGCGGATTGCCGAATTGACCTTCCGCATCAGTGAATACGCGTAACACCGTCACATCGACGCTCATGGCAGCGACCCTACGGAGTTAACCCGAGGCAGTGATCAGGTGGCACTGCGTTCGTCGGCACCGATGGCCTCCAATACCGCGACGCGGGTGTCGCTGGAGCCGGAAACGCTTTGTGCGCCTCCGCCGGTGCGGAGCAGTTCGCGAAGCGCGGCCTGGTCATAGTCAGACGGAGCGGTGGTATCGATGAATCGCTCGACAACCTCAACGAAGCGGTCGGGGTGGTCGTGGAACGGGAAATGCCCGGAACGCTCGAAGATCTCGAGTCGGGAACCCGGCATCGCGGAGTGGGCCATGTGAGCGTGGCTGACGGGGACGACGACGTCGTCGGCGCCCCAGATGATCTGCACCGGAACGGATTGCGTCAGATAACATCGGTCGAGCATGGTGACACTCTGGCCACGCCAGTCCACCACCGCCCGCAATGTCCGGCTGAATGCCGCAGAGGCCATCGGTTCCGGCAGGCCGGCCAATATCCGCAGCACGTCGGGCAGGTCGTGGCCCACCGCAGTGGAGCCCAACACCATTCCGGCTGCGCGTCCGAACATCTGCAAAGCAGGCAACACCAAAGGCAGCCGCAACAACGCCAGCGCCTCGCTGCCCATCGGCAACGACGCGAGCCGCAACATCAGGTGGACGTCCTTGGTGACGCCACCGGCGCCGACCAGAATCAGCCGCTCGACGAGTTGCGGGAATTGGTAGGTGAACTGCATGGCCACCCCGCCGCCGAGCGAATGGCCGACAACGGTGACGCGTTCGATATCCAGGACGGAAAGCAGGTCGCGCATTCCGTTGGCGTAGGCCGCAACCGAGTAATCCGCGCGCGGCTTGTCCGATTGGCCGTGCCCCAGCAAATCGACCGCGATGACGGTGAACCGTTGCGCCAGTTTCGATTGCACCATCGACCAGGTCGTCGAATTGTCACCGATGCCATGAATCAACAGGATCACCGGCCCCGAACCCGCAATGCGGAACGCGCGGCGGTACCCGTGCACCGTCCGGAATTGCAGCTGCGGCGTAACCTCGCGCACTGAGCGAAGATTGGGCTTGCGCTGGGTCATGTCGCCAACTTCGCTGTCGGGCCCGGGAGGGCGATCAGGTCGTATCGTCGTCGTCGAACTTCTTATCGGCCTGCTGCGCCAGGAAGCGCTCGAACTCCGCGCCGAGTTCGTCACCGCTGGGTAGATCTTCATCCCGCGTCAGGAGCGACCGATTCTCCTGCGCAGCAATGAAAGCATCGTACTGGCGCTCCAGCGCTGCCACCACTTGAGCGACCTCTGAGCTGGCCTCGACCTGCTCATCGACCTTGGCCTTGACCTCGACGGCCGCCTCGGCCAGCGCGTCCAGCGGCAGCCGCAACGACCCGGTCTTGGCCAACTGCTCCAGCAACGCCTGAGCGGCCGCCGGATAGTCCGTTTGCGCCAGATAATGGGGGACGTGGACGGTGTAGCCGACGACCTCGTGACCGTGCTGGGCCATCCGGTACTCCAACAGATTCGAGGCACTGCCGGGAACCTGCACCTCGGAAATCCACGGCGTGAAGTCGGCGATCAGCTCGCGGTTGTTGGAGTGTGCGGTCAACGTCATCGGCCGGGTGTGCGGAACTGCCATGGGAATGGAGCCCAAACCGATGGTCTGCCGCACACCGAGGCGCTCAGCCAGCAACCGCACTGCGGTGATGAATCGCTCCCACTTCAAATCCGGCTCCATACCGGCCAGCAACAGGAACGGCGTCCCGACGCTGTCATGCATGGCGTAGAGGCTGAGTTCGGGATCTTCGTAGTGGGTGAAGTGATCGGTCTTGAACGTCATCAGCGGGCGCCGTGACCGGTAGTCGAGGAGCTCGTCGATCGCGAAAGAGGCGACCAACTCGGTGTCCAGGGTCTCTTTGAGGTGGTCTGCGGCCAGCTTGATCGCGTGGCCGGCGTCCGAGAACCCTTCCAGGGCATGAACCATCACCGGGCCGCGCCCGTCGGACAGCGACAAGTGCGGCGCCGGGAACTCGAGTTCGTACATGCCGGGCTGGTAGCGCTGGTCCCGGTCGGGGGTGTCGGGGGGCTCGTTGTGGCCCATCGCTGTTGCCTCCTCATCGCGGAGCGGTGTGCCGCGCCGGTGTCCAGATAGTGTCTCTCAAAGGGCCGGGCAGCGGATGCCCGACCCGCTCCCGACAATCTGCGCCCGTGCTGAAAAACGCGATCAGCACCGGCCGCATTCCAGGGATACCCGCTTCACCCCGCGCCAAAATCGTGACGCCGGCAGCTCGGGCGAGGCCCGGTTTTCCGCGGATCGGGCATGATCGACGGCGATGCGAATGCTGGCGGCGGTGTTGGGGCTGGTCCTGGTGCTGGCCGGCTGCGGGCGTCCGGCCCAATCCGCGTCCGTCACCAGCAAACCTGACCAGACGGTCGCCGGTGCACCGGACCGTGTCATCGCCGCGCCGGTCGATCCTGATCCGCGGGTAGGGGCGCTTTTCCTGTCCGGCAGCGACTTACACGCCTGTACCGGCTCGGTGCTGCATTCGCCGGCAGGCAATCTGGTGCTGACCGCAGCGCACTGCCTGAGCGTCGGCACCCCGGCCCGGTTCGTCCCCGGTTTCGCCCGTACAGCTGCGCCGGAGAACTTCTGGACGCTGGATGTGCTGTATCTGGATCCGCGATGGCTGGCCAACCGGGATCCACGGGCGGACGTTGCGATTGCGCGGGTCAGCCGGCCGGCGGGTGGATCGCTGGAGGCGGTGGTCGGCTCGGCCCTGACTCTGGGCGCCGCGCCGGCCCGGGGCAGCCAGGTGACGGTGGTCGCCTACCCGGCGGGCGTCGGCGGGCTGCCGATCGGCTGCCGGACCGGCGTCGGAGTCAGCGACGGCGGATACCCCGAGTTGCCGTGCGCGGGCCTGGTGGATGGCACCAGCGGAGCGCCGTGGATCAGCGGTTCAACCGTCACCGGGGTGATCGGCGGATTGCACGGCGGCGGCTGCGCGGAGAACCTGTCCTACTCGTCGCCGTTCGACGAGCACATCGCCGACCTCTTCGCGCGGGCGCAGGCGGGCGGACCGGGTGACGCGCCGCCGAGTTCCTTCGACGACGAGTGCTAGCTAGACGTCGAACTTGCTTAGCACGAGAAGATAGCCCGTTGTGTTGCGGCTGTACGTCGAATCGGGCTACGTACACGTGAACAATGCGATGGCGCCACGTGTTGTCCCCAGTTGCGGGTTGATGCACAGCAGGGCGGTTACGCCGCTGCGCCGACGACGGGCTGACGGTGGCAGTTGCCAGCGTCGTGGCCATGACCAAGAAGAAGCGTGACTGTGAACTGAACCGGCCCGGCGCAGTGATCGCCGCACTCCCGGCGGTATTGGGCTTCGTCCCAGAGAAATCGTTGGTGTTGTTGTCGGTCGACGCCGGTGAACTCGGATCGGTGATGCGCGTCGACCTGTCCGACGCGGTCGCCGACCAGATCGGCCATCTCGCGGAGGTCGCCGCGGCCGGCTGCCCCGAGGCAGCCATCGCAGTGATCGTCGACGAAGACGGGGCCGGCTGCCCGATGTGCAACGACCAGTACCGCGACCTCTGCGCGTCGCTGAGCGACGAGCTGTCGCACCACGACATCACGCTGTGGGCCGTGCACGTCGTCGATCGGGTGGCCGCCGGTGGCCGCTGGCACTGTGTGGACGGCTGCGGCGCAGGCGGGGTCATCGACGACCCGTCCGCGTCACCGCTCGCGGTCGCGGCCGTGCTGGACGGGCGTCGGCTCTACCTGCGGCGCGCCGACCTGCAGGCGGTGATCGCGGTCGACGACCGGGCCCGCAGCGCGGCCCTGACCGGCCTGATCATCGAGCAGGCCAGGTTGCGCGACGAGACGCGTCGTGCCGACCCGGATGCCTGTGTCCGCCGCGGCGTCGAGGCGGCGATGGCGGCCGCCGCGGCGGTCGCCGACGGGGCGCAGATGAGCGACACCGAGCTGAGCGGACTGGCATGTGCGCTGTCCGACGTCGAGGTGCGCGACACGTTGTACGCGCTGGCGGTGGGCCACAGCGCCGGGGACGCCGAGTCGCTATGGGCGCTGCTGTCGCGCACCCTGCCTGCCCCGTGGCGCGCCGAGGCGCTGGTGTTGCTGGCCTTCAGCGCGTACGCCCGCGGTGACGGGCCGCTGGCCGGGGTGTCGCTGGAGGCCGCGCTGCGCTGCGAGCCGAAGCACCGGATGGCAGGCATGCTCGATACCGCGTTGCAATCGGGTATGCGGCCCGAGCGCATCCGGGAGCTGGCGATCACCGGTTACCAGTTGGCCGAGCGGGTCGGCGTGCGGCTGCCGCCGCGGCGTGCGTTCAGGCGGCGTGCAGTCTGAAACGGCTTGGGGACTAGACCTTTTCGACCTTGACGGCGTGAGCCATCTCGTGCGGCAAGCTGACGTTTTCATGGCCCGGGATGACGATGGTCACGCCGCCCGCCGGGTTGGACTCGACGATCACGCGGGCGTTGGGGACGACGCCGGCGTCTTTGAGACGGGTGATCAGATCGATGTCGCCCTGCACGTGCTCGGTGAGTTGGCGTACCACGACCGCGACGGGCGGACCGGCCGGCAGTTCGGTCAACCGCACCAGGTTCGCCGTCGTCGGCGCCGAACCCGTCGCCGATACCCAAGTCGATGAGCCCCGGAATCGGGTTGCCGAACGGCGACGTGGTCGGGTTGTTGAGCACTTTCATCAGGCGGCGTTCGACGTCCTCACTCATGACGTGCTCCCAGCGGCACGCCTCGGCGTGGACCTCTTCCCACGGCACACCGATGACGTCGACCAGCAGCCGTTCGGCGAGCCGGTGCTTGCGCATCACCGAAACCGCCAGCGCCCGGCCCTTGTCGGTCAACTCGAGGTGACGGTCACCGGCCACATGCAGCAGCCCGTCGCGTTCCATCCGCGACACGGTCTGGCTGACGGTAGGCCCACTCTGGTCCAGTCGTTCGGCGATACGGGCACGCAGCGGAGTGACGCCCTCTTCCTCGAGGTCGTAAATGGTCCGCAGGTACATCTCGGTGGTATCAACCAGGTCGTTCATTCCGCACCTTCCATTGCCGCCGAGTCTACTTGCCCAGCTGCGCAGATGGTTCGCTAACACTCCAGCGCAGAAGTATGCCCGCCGCGGCTGCGGCGGGCATACGTTCGCTGCTGGTGCGAGTTGTCAGCTCGCGTAGGAGCGCAGGCGATCTGCCCGCTCACCGTTGCGGAGCTTGGACATCACCTCGCGCTCGATTTGGCGCACCCGCTCGCGGGACAGGCCGAACAGCTTGCCGATCTGGTCGAGCGTGCGGGGCTGGCCGTCGTCGAGCCCGAAGCGCAGCCTGATCACCTGGTGCTCCCGCTCGTCGAGCGTGGCGAGCACGCTACGAATGTCGGTGTGCAGCAGCTCGGCGATCACCGAGTTCTCTGCGGACATCGCCTCGGCGTCCTCGATGAAATCGCCGAGCGGCGCTTCCTCTTCGGAGCCGACCGGCATGTCGAGGCTGACCGGGTCGCGGCTGTGCTCGAGAAGGTCGTTGATCTTCTCGACGGGGATGCCGGACTCGGCGGCCAGCTCCTCGTCGGTGGCTTCCCGGCCGAGGTTCTGGTGCATCTCGCGCTTGATCCGGGCAAGCTTGTTCACCTGCTCGACCAGGTGGACGGGGAGCCGGATGGTGCGGCTCTGATCAGCCATGCCCCGGGTGATCGCCTGACGGATCCACCACGTCGCATATGTAGAGAACTTGAATCCTTTTGCGTAGTCGAACTTTTCCATCGCTCGGATCAGGCCGAGGTTGCCCTCCTGGATCAGGTCCAGCAGTGGCATTCCGCGGCCCGTGTAGCGCTTGGCCAGCGAGACGACCAGCCGCAGGTTGGCCTCCAGCAGGTGGCTTCGCGCGGTTTCACCGTCGCGGACCACGGCGGCCAGATCGCGCTTGCGGTTCTCGCCGAGGCGCTTACGGGTCTCCAGCAGATGCTTGGCATACAAGCCGGCCTCGATGCGCTTGGCGAGTTCGACCTCATCGGCCGCGTTGAGCAAGGCCGTTTTGCCGATCCCGTTCAGATACACGCGCACCAGGTCCGCGGCTGGGCTCTGAGCATCCAGATCGCTATCCCGGCGGGTGGTGGCATTTGCCATGGCGGCCTCCTGATCGGCGTGAGCTGTCATGGGGTACAACGACCCATCGGGGGAAGTAGTTCCCACGCGGCGGTCATCTCACACCCGCTGACGTGCGCGAATGTGGGCCAGCCCTGAGAATGTACTGAGAACCGGTCGCCGACCCCGGTTAGCTCTCGCCGACCCCGTTATTCGGAACCGTCAGCGTCCGCGCTGGGCCATTCCGGTTGCGACACCGAACGACTGCGGCGTTCGATCGAGGGCCGTTCGGCGGTGGGAAACAGCGGAGTCCGCCGGGTCGGCTCGTCGAACCGACGCGGTTCCTCAGCTCGGCGCGGCGGGCGGTCGTTAGCGATGAGGACCGCTATCCACGGCAGCGGAATCGACGCGGCGACGATCGCCAGCGAGACAAGACCGTTGTGCCACAAGCCGTATGCGACGGCCGCCAGCAGCAACGCCGGAATCCGGAAGGACATGATGGTCAGGTATTTCCGCACTCGTTGCCGGTGCTGTACCTCGTATGCGGGTGCGGCGGCGGTGATGAGGATCGGTCGACCATCGTCGTCGAAACCCAGCTCTTGGCTGCGTCTCATCACTCCACTGTCGCACAACTTGTCCCACGGTGGAGCAACCGCTTGCGGCACAATGTGTGGCATGGACACCCAGACCATCGAGCGCACCGACACCGACGAACGCGTCGACGACGGGACCGACAGCGATACCCCGAAGTACTTCCACTACGTCAAGAAGGAGAAGATCGCCGAAAGCGCCGTGATGGGCACGCACGTCGTTGCGTTGTGCGGTGAAGTCTTTCCGGTGACGAAGTCGGCCAAGCCCGGTTCGCCGGTGTGCCCGGACTGCAAGCGTATCTACGAGTCCCTCAAGAAGAGCTGACCCGGCCGGAGCTGGCGGGCGACGGCTTGTCGTCGTCTGTTGCCGCACTGGTCTCTTCGGCAACCTCCTTCGCGCGGGTGGCCAGCCAGCGCCGCATTCGGTGGGCATGCGTGCGCGGGGCCGGCCACTCCTCCTGGATAGCGGCGTTGAACTCCGCGCCCAGCATGAGCGAGAAGCCCGCGAAGAACGCGAACAACAGGAACGCGATCGGGGTGGCCAGCGCGCCGTAGGTGTAGCCGGTGCCGGTGATGTAGCGCAGGTAGATGCGCAGCCCAAGCGTGGCGATCACGAACGCCACACTGGCCAGGGCCGCACCGAAGAACAGCCGGTGTGACGGCAGCGGGTCCGGTAGGGCGACGCGGTACAGGATCACCACCGTGGCGATCAGCCCGGTGAGCAGCGCCGGGTAGTAGCCGTAGGCGAGGACATCCTGCAGTCCGTCGGGAATGAGTTCGGCGAGCTTGCGCGGTCCGCGCACCATCAGCGGGGCCGTGACGATGACGAAGAGCAGCATCACCACATAAAGGGCCAGCGCGTAGAGGCGCTGGCGCACCGGATGGCGCAGCGGGGTCTGATCGTGCGCTTCGACGACCGAGTCGACGAAGGCCGAGATTGCCGACGACCCTGCCCAGAGCGAAATCAAGAAACCCAACGAGACCACTTCGCCGCGAGCACCACGGTCGATATCTGCGATGGTCGGCTCGATGATCTCGTGAACGACGCTGTGCGAGAAGATCTTGTTCGACATCGACACCAGGTAGTGCTCGATCACGGCCATGGTGTCCGGCCCGAATAGTGGTGCCACGTAGGCGAGGCTGCCCAGCATCCCCAGCAACAGTGGCGGCAAAGACAACGCCGACCAGAAGGCTGCTTGGGCGGACTCGGAAAAGATTGAGTCGTCCCAGCTTTTGGACAACGCCCGCCGAGTGATGCGCCACAGGTGATGCCGCGAAGGTTTCACTGGCTGGTCGGTCATGACCCGTTCAGGATTCCCGACGAACTCGATCCTCGCCAGGTCTGCTGGTGGTGAGTCGCGTATTAAGCCACGACCGGGTCGCCGCTGACTTCCAGTACCGCGGACAACTCGATCAGCTTCGCCTCGTGCTCGTTGGCGTGGTGCTGGCAGAAGAGAAGTTCTGCGCCGGAGGGCAGCTTGGCGCGGACCCGTGCAGCAGCGCTGCATCGATCGCACCGATCAGCCCGGGTTAACTCTGGACTGGTCAACGTTGCGTTCATGGCTACTCCGTTCTGCCTTCTCCACTGTCCCAGACGTCGGGACTTTTGGCCGTCTTCACCGCCGGTTTACCGGCTGTGTCGTTTCTCACCTCGTGCCGTTCGGCCGTCAGGGCACGATGTCGTTATGAGTCACCCGAGATCGGTGCTTTTACACCTGTGTTCCACCCGCGACTGGTCGGCCGCTCAGGTTGACGGCGAGCTTCGACCTGAGTCTTTGACCAGCGTTGGCTTCATCCATCTCTCGGCGCCGGAGCAAGTGCACCTGCCGGCCAACCGCCTCTACCGCGGTCGCGACGACCTCGTTCTGCTGCACATCGATGTGACGCATCTGGACTCACCCATTCGTTGGGAACTAGGTGTAGCAACGGATCCGGAGTCGATGGTGTTCCCGCATTTGTACGGACCCTTACCCGTTGACGCTGTGATCAATGTCACCAGCTACCGGCCAGCAGCCGACGGCATGTTTCCCGTCGTTCGGTAAGTAGGCGTCGGCCTCGATCTCGACGAGCAGTCCGGGTTCGATCAGCGCGGCCACCTCGACCATGGTGGCCGCCGGGCGGATTTCGCCGAACACCTGGGCGTGCGCCGCCGCGACCGCGCGCCACCGTGCGATGTCGGTGACGTAGATGCGGGTACGGACCACGTCGGCCAGCGCAGCGCCCGCCTCGTTGAGCGCGGTTTCGATGCGGCGCAAGGCTTCTCGCGTTTGCGCGCCGATATCGCCAGCAGACCCGGAAGCAGTCGTGCCCGTCTCCAGCCGATCCTGCGCAACCACTCGCGGACGGCAGCTGTAGGACTACCAGGTTCTGTGACCGGTCGCACGGCGACGCTGCTCGTGCGTCCGGGTTATCTACGCCGCCGGCTTCTTCGAACTCGCCGGCAAGACAGAACGCGATCACGGCGGGGAGCCACGCCCTGTCGAGACGAAGGAAGAGCTGGTATGGCGGATACCGGGATGTCTGCCAAGGAGTCCGCGAGTGGGGATGTTAGTTCATCAAATCGGATCTTGAGTCCGATCAATCGGCCGCAAATTGACTCAACTGGCGTTAAGTAGGCTGGAAAGCGATCTCTATTTCGGTGAAAACGCTTCTGCCGGCATGAATAGCCCATCGAAAAAAGTCTAAAAGTTTGATGTTGATTTCCCCTACTCGCCCAATGCGCAAGCGATAGCTTAATCAAGCCTGAGAATGTGCTCGGGACCGTCTGTTGGGGAAATGTTCAGAAACATGGGCACCTGCCGTGCGAACGGCTGGCGGCACCATCTGTCATCTTGAGAACTAGGGGGCACCCGTGAAAAAAGTGATTCTCGGTGGTGTGCTGTGCATCGCCGCGGTGGCGTTGGGCAGCCCGGCCAACGCCGACGCTACCAGCGACTTCTGGGCCCTTGTCGTCAAAGACATCAGCGACTTACTGATCGGCCCGGCGGCTAATGCCGGCTCGAGTCTGGGTGGCAAAGAATTCTTGTCCGGCTCAACCAACGCACTAATCCTCGGCGTTACCGGTGAACCGACACCGAATGCCGCCTACATCGGCGACGGGACGACACTGTACCTCGACCCGAACGGATACGACGGCACCACCGCATCGACGCTGGCGCTGACTACCCCGGAAACCTACAATTTCGCGACGAGCGTGCCGCAGGGCGAGACCATCCTCGAGAACGCGATCCTCGCCGACTACCACGCCGGCGACATGGGCTGCCACGCCTCGGGCGTATGCAGCGACCCGCTGACCATTTTCACCTTCTCACAAAGCAGCGCCGTCGCCGCCCTCGCCGAACAACAACTCGCCGACGACAAAATCCCCACCGAGGCTCTACGCTTTGTGATGCTCGGAGCCAATCCCGTCGGCGTCCCCGACAACCTGTACCCGACCGAGATCTACGACATCCACGGCGACACCTGGGCGGAACCCGGCACCTTGGGCACAACGTGGCAGGACCTCCTCCTCGGGATGGAACTGCATGACGCCTACCTCGGGTTGACGCCAGCCGAAATCGACTCAGCTACAACGCTGGTCTATGGACTGACAAACTTCCACGACATTCCAACGCTCAATAGCGTCGAGCTGTGGGAAGCGTTGTTCAGTGCGGCAAGCGCAGGGTCATTCTCGATTAGTGGTTAGGCCGGCCGTCCTGTTCCAGCCGCGCATCCATTCGTCCGGCCAGCCGCGGCACATCGTGGGGAACGCTGCGTCCTCTACGGTTACGCGGCACCACCGTGCGCGGGTAAAACGTCAATGTCTTGCTGGCTCGCGAGTGGTTTTAGGTAGACCCGCGGACGTCATGGTTTCGAGCCGGTTGCGGCATCCGGAACTCATTGCGAACAACTATCAAACCGCACGACTCACATCCCGCGGATTAATTCCTCAGTTTGGTGCGTTTGGCTGTTTGCCCTTTTTCCGCTACGAATGAATCAGCGGCGACAGTCCCGGGCCACGCGCCCTGGCGCGTCTTTTCTGCGACGACGATCCGATAGCTACGCGTGCGTCCCCGCATTTAATCCGTCACCCGAGCGCGATTCGTGGCGGATGCCGGCTCAACGACCTGAGTCTCCGGGTCTCGGCGGCAACCCGCTCATGGGCATTGATTCGCGGCGCGGCATGCCGATATCTTGATGTGAAAACGCGATGCTTGTCTGAGATCTCCGGACTGTAATTAGTCCAGGTAGTCGCGCAGCACCTGCGAACGGCTGGGGTGCCGCAGCTTCGACATCGTCTTTGACTCGATCTGACGGATGCGCTCGCGGGTCACGCCGTACACCTGACCGATCTCGTCGAGGGTGCGGGGCTGACCGTCGGTGAGACCGAAGCGCAGTCGTACCACGCCGGCTTCACGCTCGGACAGGGTCTCCAGCACCGACTGGAGCTGATCCTGCAGCAGTGTGAACGACACCGCGTCGACGGCGACCACCGCTTCGCTGTCCTCGATGAAGTCACCGAGCTGGCTGTCGCCCTCGTCGCCGATGGTCTGGTCGAGCGAGATCGGCTCCCGGGCGTACTGCTGGATTTCCAGCACCTTCTCCGGGGTGATGTCCATTTCCTTGGCCAGCTCTTCGGGCGTGGGTTCGCGGCCCAGGTCCTGCAGCAGCTCGCGCTGAATGCGGCCCAGCTTGTTGATCACCTCGACCATGTGCACCGGGATACGGATGGTGCGGGCCTGGTCGGCCATGGCCCGGGTGATCGCCTGGCGGATCCACCAGGTCGCATACGTGGAGAACTTGTAACCCTTTGTGTAGTCGAACTTTTCGACCGCACGGATCAGGCCGAGGTTGCCCTCTTGAATCAGGTCGAGGAACGCCATGCCGCGGCCGGTGTAGCGCTTGGCCAGCGACACCACGAGTCGGAGGTTGGCTTCCAGCAGATGGTTCTTGGCGCGGTCACCGTCGCGGCAGATCCACTGGTAGTCACGGCGCTGAGCGGCGGGAAGCTTCTCGCCTTTCTCGCTGAACTCCGTCATCAGCTGGGTGCAGTACAGGCCGGCTTCGATCCGCTTGGCCAGCTCGACTTCTTCTTCGGCGTTGAGCAGCGCCACCTTGCCGATCTGCTTGAGGTAGGCGCGAACCGAGTCTGCCGACGCGGTCAGCTCGGCGTCCTTGCGGGCTTGTCGCAAGGCTTCCGACTCGTCCTCGTCCCAGACGAAATCGCCTGAGGCCTTGTCCTTTTCGGTCGGCTCGACGATGTCCTCGTCTTCGGCGACTTCCTCGACAACCTTTGCCGGCTTCTTGACGACGGCCTCGTCGCCATCGGACTTCTCGACCTCGGCGTCGTCGGGCGCGTCGACCTCGAGATCTTCGAGGTTCAGATCCTCGGCGTCCAGCTCGATGTCTTCGCCGGGTTCGATGACGGGGTCGACGTCTGCCTCGAGATCCGGGTCGTCTACCTCGAGATCGGTAGTCGTCACCTCGGCCTCGTCGGCGGCCTTCGAAACCGCCTTCTTCGGGCGCCCGCGGGTCGGCGCGGCTTTTTCTGCAGCGCTCTTGGTGGCGGTGCGGGTTTTGGTGGCGGTGGAGGCCTTGGCGGCTTTCGCGGGCGCCTTAGCTGCCTTGGTGGCTGCGCCGTTGGTGGGCTTGGCCGGCGAACGCTTTGCCGGAGCGCTGGCGGGAGACTTGGTGGCGGTGCGCTTCACCGGCTCATCGGCTGCCGGTCGTGCTTTGGTCGCTGCCACGTAAACCCCTTCGGTAGAACTCTCTTCCGGCGCCGCAGGCATGCTCAACCGGAAGATGTCAGCTATGTCGGATGTCGGCGTCGAGTATCAGCTTGGATATTCGCCGCTATCGGTCGGGCGGCTGCCGGTGACCATTGTAACGACCGCGGGGCTATACCCAGGCCACAGCGCGCAAATCAGTGCGTCACGTCGCGCGTCGCCGCCATCGCTGCGCCGACGATTCCGGCGGAATTCTGCAGGGCGGCGGCAACCACGGGGGTGCGGTTTTTGAGTAGCGGCACCCATTTGTCGGCCTTGCGGCTGATTCCGCCGCCGGCGATGAACAGCTCGGGGCACATGGCGTTCTCGATGGCGACCAGCACCTTCGTCACCTGCTTGGCCCATTTTTCGTAGCTCCAGCCGCGCCGGTCGCGGACCGAGGACGCGGCGCGATGTTCGGCTTCCTTACCGCCGACCTCGAGATGCCCGAACTCGGTGTTGGGCAGCAAGATCCCGTTGTGGATGACCGCAGATCCGATTCCCGTCCCGAATGTGAGCAGCACCACCACACCGGAGGTGTCTTTGCCGGCGCCGTAGCGCTCCTCGGCCAGCCCGGCCGCGTCGGCGTCGTTGAGCACCACGACTTCCTGGCCGTTCAACCCGGCGCTGATGACCTCGCCGGCATTGGTGCCGATCCATTTCTTGTCGACGTTGGCGGCGGTCCGCACGATGCCGTGGGTGACGACACCCGGATACGTCACGCCGAGCGGACCGGTCCAGCCGAATTCGCTGACGACGTCGGCGATGGTCTTGGCGACGGCCGACGGAGTGGCCGGCTGCGGTGTCGGCAGCTTGTAGCGATCGCCCACGAGTTCGCCGGTGTCCAGGTTGACGATGCCGCCCTTGATGCCGCTGCCGCCGACGTCGATGCCGAAACCACGCGTCGCCGGTGTCAGGGTCCCTCCGCTGGTCGGTGCGGGCCGTGTCGAGTCGGCAGTGGTCATCGAATCTCCTCGGCGAGACATGGGGCGTCGACCAAACCCTAGTGCGTGCCTGAACGGTTGGTTGGCCCGTTACCCCGACGCTGCCGAACCCGTCGATAGCTGTGATGCGATGGGGCGGTGAGCACACCTGAGAACCAACCGGCGCAGCTTCGGGCGGTAGCCGAAGGGCTGGCCGAAGAAGCGGCCGCGTTTGTCCGGCAACGACGTGCGGAGGTCTTCGGGGCCGATGCGGGCGCCGACGGCGATGACGCGGTGCAATCCAAGACGACCCCAACCGACCCGGTGACGATCGTCGACACCGAAACCGAGCGGCTGCTGCGTGATCGGTTGGCGCGGCTGCGATCCGGTGACGCCGTCCTCGGCGAGGAAATCGGCGGGCCGAGCGATCCGGCGAGCATCGCGCCGGGCGCCGTCACCTGGGTGCTGGATCCAATCGACGGCACGGTGAACTTCGTCTACGGGATCCCCGCGTACGCGGTGTCGGTGGCGGCGCAGGTCGATGGGGTGTCGGTGGCGGGCGCGGTCGCAGATGTGGTCGGCGGACGGCTGTACTCGGCCGGAGCTGGACTGGGCGCCCACGTCACCGACGCCGGGGGCACCCGTCGCCTGCGGTGCAGCGCCGTCGATGACCTGTCGCTGGCATTGGTGGGCACCGGTTTCGCCTACTCCCTTCAACGCCGCAGCGTGCAAGCGCAGCTGGTGTCGAAAGTCTTGCCCAAAGTTCGGGACGTGCGCCGAATCGGCTCCGCGGCACTGGATTTGTGCATGGTTGCGGCGGGCCGGCTCGATGCCTACTACGAGCACGGTCTGCATGTGTGGGACTCCGCTGCAGGAGCGCTCATCGCCGCCGAGGCCGGCGCGCGGGTGTTGCTGCCGGCGCTGGGGGACCCCGAACGCGATGCGGCTCTGGTGGTCGCTGCCGCTCCCGGGATCGCCGACCAGTTGCTGGCTGCCCTGGACGAATTCGGCGGGCTGGCAGCGATTTTGGGCTGACCGCTCAGCAGGTGCCGGCGTGAATCTTCGCCAGCAGCGCGGGGTCGGCGGGCTCGGGGTTGCTCGGACGCAGGCCGGCCAGCACCGCGGAGATGTCGTCACTGTGGGCCAGCGCGCCGAATTCGGTGCCGATCGCCAGATCAACGGAGTCATCGGTGCGGTCGTCGCGGTACAGCTCGGCGCACGGCGCGACCAGCCAGACCGCGGCGGCGCCGGCCTGCCCGGCTTCGCCGAATCGGATCTGCCCTTGGCAGTTCAGCCGCGTTTTGGCGTAAACGGGGTCGTTGGCGGCGGTCGGCTGCGCGAAGCCCAGTTCGCGCAGCGCGCCGGAGACGTCGGCGGCCTGACCGCCGCGTCCGCTGGCGTTGAGGACCCGGACTTTGGCGTCGGCCAGTTTGGCCGGTGCGACGTTGATCATCGTGCTGCGTGACACCGCGCTGCCCAGATGGGGCTGGGTCGGGTCGGGCTGCTCCGGTGGTGGGTTGCACGCCGTCGCCTCGTGCACTTCTGCCGGACGGGTGAGTGCGATGGTCCACACCACAGCGCTCGCCACCAGCAGAACCACCAGCAGGGCGATGGCGGGCCGGGCGTTGCGACGGCGGAATGGGCGACCGTGCTTGTCGAACGCTGTACCTTCAGTGATTTGAGCGACCACGTACGCACTCTAAAGCTCGATGTTTAGCGCGAGGTAGTGCGCGTAGAAGACCGGTGTGACGTAAATCACACTTGAACACCCAGCGATCCGGGCACGAATCGTTTTGCGGAAGCGTTCGACGCTGGTACAAAGCTTTGCTTGCAGGTAAAGAGGGGACAGAGGATGGCTACCGATTACGACGCCCCACGGCGTACCGAGACCGACGACGTTTCAGAGGACTCTCTCGAGGAACTCAAGGCACGGCGAAACGAGGCGGCGTCGGCGGTGGTTGACGTCGACGAGTCAGAGTCCGCAGAGTCTTTCGAACTGCCCGGCGCAGACCTGTCCGGAGAAGAGCTGTCCGTGCGCGTGGTCCCGAAGCAGGCGGACGAGTTCACCTGCTCGAGCTGTTTTCTGGTGCAGCACCGCAGCCGTCTGGCCAGCGAAAAGGGCGGCGTGATGATCTGCACGGACTGCGCGGCCTGACATTGATCGTCGGCCAGTCGCTGCCTAACTGCGCAACGCCGACAACACCCGCTCGGGGTGACGAGTACTCACCAGCCAGTACGGCGTCGGGTCGTCGGCGTCGTCCAGCACCACCAGCACCATGGGGCCGACCCAACCCCGGTGCAGCACGTAGGCGGCGGGATCGAACTGCCGTCCCAGCGCCGCGGACTTGGCCGAACGAGGAATCTCGGCGGAGCGGGCGATGACGGTGACCGGCAGATGCGCCTCGCCGGCCCACAGCTCGACGACCCCTCCGTCGGATGCCACCCGAACCTCGTGGCGTCCCAGCCACAGCAATGCTCCGGCCGCCACCACGAACAAGACGGCGAATGGTAGCCAGTCGGGCAGGCTCGGCACGCCCATGTTGACTTCGACCGCTATCAGCGCCGCGAGCCCGAAACCCAATGGCCACCACCACCACGGCACCCACAAACGCTCGCGATACCGCACACTGTGCGGCGTGACTGGCGTCCCTGACACCCGGCCAAGGGTAATCTGTGCCCCCGTGTCGACCAGTCTGGCGGTTGTTCGTCTCGACCCCGGGCTACCGCTGCCCGCCCGGGCCCACCACGGCGATGCCGGCGTGGATCTCTACAGCGCCGAAGACGTCGAGCTGGCGCCGGGACACCGGGCGCTGGTGCGGACGGGGATCGCGGTGGCCGTTCCGGTGGGAATGGTCGGCCTGGTGCACCCTCGATCCGGATTGGCTGCGCGGGTGGGGCTTTCGATCGTCAACAGCCCCGGCACCGTCGATGCGGGTTACCGTGGTGAGATCAAGGTCTCATTGATCAATCTCGACCCCGCGACGCCGATCGTGGTCAACCGGGGCGACCGCATCGCGCAGCTACTGGTTCAGCGCGTCGAGTTGGTCGACCTGGTCGAGGTGTCGTCCTTCGACGAGGCCGGAATGGCAGATACCTCCCGTGGCGACGGCGGCCACGGCTCCTCTGGCGGACATGCGAGTCTCTGACCGCCGGCGACGATGCAGAGCGCAGCGATGAGGAGGAGTGGCGCAAATGATGGCATTCGGTAGGCGTAAACCCAAAGAGCAGCAGCCGATCGACGAGGCGGAAGTCGGTGGGCACACATCGACGCGGGGAAACGCCCGCAGAGTCTCCGGCTGTCGACGAGCTGGATGGCCCCTTCGATATCGAGGACTTCGACGAGTCGGCAGTCCCGACGGAGGGCCGTCTCGACCTCGGTTCGGTGCTGGTGCCGTTGCCCGAGTCGGCGCAGTTGCAAGTTGAGCTGACCCAGGTCGGCGTCCCGAGTGCGGTGTGGATTGTGACGGACAACGGCCGATTCACCATTGCCGCCTACGCCGCACCCAAGACGGGTGGGCTGTGGCGCGAGGTCGCCGCCGAGCTTGCCGACTCGCTGCGCAATGACGGGGCATCGGTGACCATCCAGGATGGCCGGTGGGGCCGTGAGGTGGTCGGCACCGCAACCGGCGTAGTGCGCTTCATCGGGGTCGACGGCTACCGCTGGATGATCCGCTGCGTGGTGAACGGCTCCATCGAGAGTGTGGACGCGCTGACTGAAGAGGCGCGAAAAGTATTGCTCGACACGGTGGTTCGACGAGGCGACACTCCACTGCCGGTCCGCACTCCGCTGCCGGTGCAGCTGCCGGAACCGATGGCATCGCAACTGCGTGAGGCTGCCGCCGCTCAGACTGCCGCCGGGGGACAACAGCAGGGCACGCCGCCGGAGGCCGATGTCGTCAGCGAAGAAGAGCCGCCCGAGCCTGAGCGCCGCAGCGCCTCGGGGTCGGCGATGCAGCAGTTGCGCGGCACCGGCGGGTAACTACGCCCCTTGCAGCGCCGCCAGGCAGGCGGCGCCCAGCGCGGCGGGGTCTGCGCCGATCTGATCCAAGCTGACGGTGCGCAGCGCGGCGTGCGGCGCAGCAGCCACCCACTGACGTCCCACCTCGATGGGGTGAATCGGATCGTCACCGGCCGCGGCGACGCCGAGCGGCGCTGCCAGCCGCTGAAGTTCCGCGCGGGTCGGGGCCACGTACGTCGCGGCTTCCTCCATGGCGCCGGGCAGGTGCGGCCACTGGCCGAGCCACGACCGGGCCAGTTCGTCGCCCAGCCACGCCGGACTGGACGCGCGCATCTGCGCCGTCGTCGCCTGCAGGCCGTCGTCGCGGAGTTGTCGCGCTGAGTGCAGTGCCGCGACGGCGGCGGTCGCTCCGCCGGGTGCACCGGTCCAGGCCGGCAGCGCGGCGAGTACCGCCACGGTGCGCCCGGGATGGCGTAACGCCCAGGCGACGGCTACCGCGGCGCCGATCGAGACGCCGCCGACCACGATGGGTCCGCCGCGTGCGGCCTCGTCCAGGTCCGTCAGGTATCCGTCGATCAAGCGGGTCGGCTGCGGCCTCGGCGCTATCAGTTGAGCACCCGCGTCGCGCAGCGGCCCGCCGAATGCCCGGGAGATGTAATCGTCGTCAGACCCGGTTCCCGGCAGTACGACGGCGCGCACGCCGCGAAGCTCGATCGTCACCCCCCGATACTGCCCGGCCGCCGCGTGGCATCGGGGAACCATTGGGTCTACGGTGTCCGTTGAGATATCAGGATCGGTGTCATCCGGACCCGAGGTGAAGCAGTACGAATGCTCAGGGAGAAGCCATGGCGGGAGAAGGTTATCTGCGCCGGCTCACTCGTCGGTTGACCGAGGACCCCGAGCAGCGTGACGCCGAGGAATTGTCCGACGAAGCCGTGACGACCGGCGCGCAGCGGGCCATCGACTGCGAGCGCGGCCAGGAGGTCACCGTGGTCGGAACACTGCGCAGCGTCGAATGCAACGGCAAAGGCTGCGCCGACGGCGTTCGCGCCGAACTCTTCGACGGCACCGACACCATCGAGCTGGTGTGGTTGGGACAGCGCAGAATTCCCGGCATCGAGTCAGGCCGCACGCTGCGCGTGCAGGGCCGGCTCGGCAAGCTGGAAAACGGCAGCAAGGCAATTTACAACCCGCACTACGAGATTCAGCGGTGAGGCTCGCCAGGTGAACCGTGCGACTGATGCCGGCGACACGGCTGACGCCGTCGACGGCGAACTAGCGACTGCCGAGGACGCCCGTACTCCGGCCGAACGGATGATGGCGCAACTGGGTGGCGTCGCCGGGATCATCTACTCGTCGGTGCCGGTGCTGGTCTTCGTCGGCACCTCGAGACTGCTGGGCCTGCCCGCGGCATCGGGCGCCGCCCTCGGCGTCGCGACGCTGATCCTGCTGTGGCGCCTGATCCGCCGCGAGTCGGTTCAGCCCGCCGTGTCCGGGCTGATCGGCGTGGCCGTCTGCGTGCTGATCGCCTACCTACTGGGGCAGTCCAAAGGGTACTTTCTGCTCGGCATCTGGAGCTCGCTGTTGTACGCGGCGGTGTTCGCGGTGTCGATCGTTATCCGGCGGCCCGTCGTCGGCTACATCTGGAGTTGGCTGCACGGGCACGATCGCGGCTGGCGCGGCGTGCGTCGCGCGGTCTACGCGTTCGACGTCGCCACGCTCACCTGGGTGGTGGTCTTCGCCGCCCGCTTCGTGGTGCAGCGCGTGCTCTACGACACCAACCACGAAGGCTGGCTGGTGCTGGCGCGGATCGCGATGGGCTGGCCGCTGGCCGCGGTAGCGGCGACGGTGACCTTCCTGGCGATCAGGGCAGCGCAGCGCGCGCTGGACGGGTTGCACGAGGGAGGCGTCACGGCAGCAGATGCTGACGCAGTTCCTCTTCCGCCTCGGTGACCGCGACGAACAACAGTTCGTCGCCGCCTTCCAGCGGCTCGTCGCCTTGCGGCACGATCACCCGGGGACCGCGCAGGATCGTCACCAGCGCAACGTCTCGGGGCAGCTGCAGCTTGCGCACCGGCTTGCCGCCCCAGGGGGTGTTGTCCGGCAGGGTGATCTCGACCAGGTTGGCCTGACCCTTCCGGAATTCCATCAGGCGGACCAAATCGCCGACCGCGACCGCCTCTTCGATCAACGACGCCAGCATTCGCGGGGTGGACACCGCCACGTCGACGCCCCACGCGTCGGTGAACAGCCATTCGTTGCGGGGATCGTTGACCCGTGCCACCACTCGGGGCACCGCGAATTCGGTCTTTGCCAGCAGGCTGAGTACCACGTTGGCTTTGTCGTCTCCGGTGGCGGCCACTACCACGTCGAACTCGTGCAGCTGCATCGCCTCCAGCACGCTCACCTCGCAGGCATCACCCAGCCGCCAGTGCGCGGCCGGAATGGCGTCCTCTTCGATGTGTTCGGGCTTGCGCTCGATCAGCGTCACATCATGCTCGTTGTCGATCAGTTCGCGGGCCACCGAACGGCCGACCGCGCCGGCGCCCGCGATAGCGACTCTCATGACTCGGCGTCCTCGCTCGGTGGCAGCGCCGCGATGGCCAATGCCTCGGCATGCGTGTCCGGAGATCGCGGCGATGTAGACCTGGTCTCCGGACTGGATGACGGTCCTGGGTTCCGGGAGGACTCCGGTACCGAACCGGATCAGAAACGCCACCCGCGCGCCGGTCGCGGACTCCAGGTCGGTCGCCCGCCGGCCCACCCAGTCCTCGTGCAGCACGACCTCGATGACCGCGACGGTTCCGGTCGGATCCCGCCACTTGGCGGTTTCGCCTCCCTGGGTGAGCGCATGCAGCAGTCGGTCGCTGGTCCACGGCACGGTGGCGATCGTGGGAATGCCCAGACGTTCGTAGACTTCGGCGCGCTTGGCGTCGTAGATGCGTGCGACCACCCGCCGTACGCCGAAGGTTTCCCGGGCCAGCCGGGCCGAGATGATGTTGGAGTTGTCGCCGGAGGACACCGCAGCGAACGCGTCGGCGCCCTCGATACCGGCCTTCAAGAGCACATCTCGGTCGAATCCCAGGCCGAGCACTCGTTCGCCGGCGAACTCGGGACTCAGCCGGCTGAACGCCGCGTTGTCGCTGTCGATCACCGCGACCTCGTGGCCCAGCCGGAAGAGGCCGTCAGCGACCGACGACCCCACCCGGCCGCAGCCCATCACAACGACTCGCACTGAAGTCCTCTCGGCCCGGTCAGCCGTAGTGGCCAGCCCGTTTGGGAGACATTCTCGTCTAGGGAACCGTACCGGCTGGCACGGTTGCGCTTACTCTTGGCTCTCGTGTCCAAACTTTCGACCGCGGCGCGTCGACTGGTGTTAGGTCGGCCGTTTCGCAGCGACCGGCTGAGCCATACCTTGCTGCCCAAGCGGATCGCGTTGCCGGTGTTCGCCTCCGATGCACTGTCGTCGGTGGCTTACGCCCCCGAGGAGATCTTTCTCACGCTCTCGGTGGCGGGCCTGGCGGCGTATTCGCTGACGCCGTGGATCGGCGTCGCGGTGGCGGCGGTGATGCTGGTCGTGGTGGCCAGCTACCGGCAGAACGTGCACGCTTACCCGTCCGGCGGCGGCGATTATGAGGTGGTCACCACCAACCTCGGCTCCAATGCCGGCTTAACCGTGGCCAGCGCGCTGATGGTGGATTACGTTCTCACGGTGGCTGTTTCGACGGCATCGGCCATGTCGAACATCGGCTCCGCGATCCCATTCGTGGAAAACCACAAGGTGCTGTTCTGCGTCAGTGCGATCCTGCTGGTGATGGCGTTGAACCTGCGCGGTATCCGCGAATCCGGTGTGGCGTTTGCCATTCCGACCTATGCGTTCATTGTGGGCGTGAGCCTCATGCTCGGCTGGGGGTTGTTCCGGATCTACGTGCTGGGCGATCCGTTGCGCGCCGAATCCGCCGGGTTCGTGATGCACGCCGAACGCAGCTCGATCGCCGGCTTCGCGATGGTGTTCCTGGTGGCGCGGTCGTTCTCGTCGGGCTGTGCGGCGCTGACCGGTGTCGAGGCGATCAGCAACGGGGTGCCGGCGTTTCGAAAGCCAAAGTCGCGCAACGCGGCAACGACGCTGCTGATGCTGGGAGCGATCGCCGTCAGCCTGTTCATGGGCATCATCCTGCTGGCCAA
Organism: uncultured Actinomycetota bacterium; assembly: GCA_963762535.1. Taxonomy (GTDB): domain Bacteria; phylum Actinomycetota; class Actinomycetes; order Mycobacteriales; family Mycobacteriaceae; genus Mycobacterium. The sequence continues at coordinate 201,584 of CAVXKX010000006.1, read as the reverse complement.
AGAAACCGGCGTCCAGATCGTCGACAACCCTTCCACGCAGCTCACCGGTATCCCGCGCGGCTACCAGCAGAAGACCCTGGTCACCCAGATCGCGCAGGCCGTCTTCGGCAGCTTCCACATCGGCTTCCTGTTGATCGCCGTCGTGACCGCGCTCATCCTGGTGCTCGCGGCCAACACGGCGTTTAATGGTTTTCCGGTGCTCGGCTCGGTGCTGGCGCAGGACAGCTATCTGCCTCGCCAGCTGCACACCCGTGGCGACCGGTTGGCGTTCTCCAACGGCATCGTGTTCCTGGCGGTGGCGGCCCTCGCCGCGATCATCGCGTTCCGCGCGCAAGTCACCGCGCTGATTCAGCTCTACATCGTCGGGGTGTTCATCTCGTTCACGTTGAGCCAAATCGGCATGGTCCGCCACTGGACTCGGCTGCTGCGCAACCAAACCGACCCCGCCGCGCGGCGAACGATGATCCGCTCCCGGATCGTCAACACGATCGGGTTCGTCGCCACCGGCACGGTACTGCTCGTCGTAGCGATCACCAAGTTCCTCGCCGGAGCGTGGATCGCCGTGGTCGCCATGACGTTGCTGTTCGCGCTGATGAAGCTGATCCGCAAGCACTACGACACGGTCAGCCGGGAAATCGAGCAGCAGACCGATGACCATGATGTCGTGTTGCCCAGCCGTAACCATGCGGTCGTGCTGGTGTCGAAGTTGCACCTGCCGACGCTGCGGGCGCTGGCTTACGCGCGAGCGACGAGGCCCGATGTGCTGGAAGCGATCACGGTAAGCGTCGACGACGGCGAAACCCGTAGGCTGGTCCGTCATTGGGAAGACAGCAAACTCAATGTGCCGTTGAAGGTCATCGCGTCGCCGTACCGCGAAATCACCCGTCCGATACTGGATTATGTGAAGCGTGTCAGCAAGGAGTCGCCTCGGACCGTGGTGACGGTCTTCCTCCCGGAATACGTGGTCGGCCACTGGTGGGAGCATGTGCTGCACAATCAGAGCGCGTTGCGGCTGAAAGGGCGGCTCCTGTTCATGCCGGGAGTGATGGTGACATCTGTTCCCTGGCAACTCAATTCGTCGGAGCGGATCAAAACGATGGAACCGCACGCCGCTCCCGGCGATGCGCGTCGAGGGATATTCGATTGACCATAGGAACAACCGCGGCCCAGCCACCGGCACTGGGAGAACTGACGCTGACTGCCGGTGCGCCGGCCAACGGTGGCAGCTGCGTGGCGCGCCACGACGGCCGGGTGGTTTTCGTCCGCTACGCATTGCCCGGCGAGCGGGTGCGGGTGCGGGTCACCGTCGACCGCGGCTCGTACTGGCATGCCGAGGCCATCGAGGTGCTCGAATCGTCCGCCGACCGCGCCGCATCGCTGTGCCCGATCGCGGGCGTCGACGGCGCCGGGTGCTGCGATCTTGCCTTCGTCGAACCGGCCGCTGCGCGTGCTCTGAAGGCCGAGGTGGTATCCAATCAGCTTGCGCGCCTGGGCAATTACCAATGGCTCGACGAGGTTCATCCGCTGTCGCCGACCGGCCCCACCGGCTGGCGGACACGGCTGCGGCTTGACGTCGGGGGTGATGGTCGACCCGGCTTCCACCGCTACCGCAGCGATGATCTGGTCACCGATCTGAACTGCGGTCAGCTGCCGGCGGGAATGACCGACGGCCTGGCCGACGCCGCGTGGCCGCCCGGCGCACACCTGCACGTCGTCGTCGACGATGACGGCCAACGGCATGTGGCACGCACCGTGCGCCACGGCCGGCGCAATGTGACCGAGGTAGTCGAGGGCAGTCATCAGGGTGTGCAGCGGGCTGGGCGGTACAGCTGGCAGGTGCCGGTGACTGGCTTCTGGCAGGCCCACCGCGACGCGGCGCGGACCTACAGCGACCTGGTGAGCGAGTGGGCCCGAGCAGATATGGGCATGACCGCGTGGGATCTCTACGGAGGCGCAGGGCTTTTCGCCGCGGTCCTTGCCGATGCGGTGGGGGAGTCCGGACAGGTGCTCAGCGTCGACAGCGCGCGGGCGGCGTCACGGGCGGCGCGCGCAACGTTGGCCGATCATCCACAGGTGCGGGTGGTCAGTGATTCGGTTCGCCGGGCCTTGACTGCCCAGCGCAGCAGCGCCGACGTGGCGGTGCTGGATCCCCCGCGCGGCGGCGCCGGGCGAGAGGTGATCGACTTGCTGGCCGCCGCAGCGGTACCGCGAATCGTCCATATAGGTTGTGAGGCAGCATCATTCGCCCGTGACGTCGGGTTGTATCAGCGTCACGGCTACTCGGTGCAAAAGCTATCGGTGTTCGACTCGTTCCCATTGACGCACCACATGGAGTGCATCGCACTGCTGACTCGCTGACGTCGCGACGACTACCCGATCACTCTTTCAGCGCCGCGGCCAACAGGCGCGATGCGGTGATCACCCCGTGTAACCTGCCATCTTTGACGACGGCAACCAGCGGACTCCGCAGCCGCGCCATAACCTCGGCCACCTCGATGATGGTGTCGTCGGCATCGGCGACGGGTATGTGCTGACGTTGTTTTGGCAGCATGTCGCGGATCGTCTTGCCGGTCAGCTTCTCCGCTGCATGGTCGGCCATCGATTCGGTCATGACGCTGGCCAGCCCTGGATCGTCTTGCACATAGCCGGGCACGATGAATCGGACGACCTGAGAGGCCGGCAGCACGGCGAACGGCGTCTCGGACGTGTCGGTGACAACCACCAACCCATTCAGCCGGTGCTCGGCGAGCAAACGGACCGCGTCAAGCGCATCTGAGTCAATTTTTACTACCGGGAACTTCTCGTCGAGATCCTCTGCCCGCACACCGACACAATACGTCTGCTGAGAGCTTTCGGTTACTGAGATGGGTGTTAGGGATCTCTCAGGTTTCGTGCAAGTTGGCCGACCGCGCTAAGCCAAGGCGAAGTAGCGCACCCAGAGATATCCGAGGGAGATGACAAACGAGACCGCGACCACGACAACCCCCTTCTTGGTGAAGTCCCAGAAGGAGACGTGAGCGCCGGCGCGTTCGGCGAGTCCGACGATGACGATGTTCGCACTGGATCCGATGGGGGTGAGGTTGCCCCCGAGGATGGTGCCCAGTATCAGGGCCCACCACACCACGTCGTGATTAGCGGCGCCGTGCAGGGACGGGACGAACTCGGCGACGATGGGCGTCATGGTGGCGGCGTAGGGAACGTTATTGACAAGGCCGCTGAACAAGAACGACACGCCCAGGATCAGCATTGTCGTCAGCCATAGGTTGCCGCCGGTGGCGTGGCTGGCCGCATGGGCCAAGTTGCTGATGACGCCGGTCCTTACCAGGGCACCGACCATGATGAACAGGCCCGCGAAGAACAGCAGTGTCTCCCACTCGACGCTGGACAGGTAGAACTCACGATCCAGGCCGGAGATCAGGATCAGGATGCCGGCGCCGGCCATCGCCACCAGCGACGGCTCCATGTGGATCTCTTTGTGCGCAACGAATCCGCCGAACACCACGAGCAGGACGATGCCGCTCTGGATCAGCAGCTTGCGTTCTTTGATCGCTTCGTTCTCGTCCAGCGTCATGATATCGGCGACCCGCTCGGGATCGACGGTTAAGGCGCCGGGGAACAGGCGGGGCAACAGCAACAGCAGGGCGGCGAGCACGATGAGCACCGCTGGCGCCATGTTGGACAGGAACGAAACGAAGCTCAGGTGGGCTCCAGTGCCGATGATGATGCTGGTCGGGTCGCCGACCAGGGTGGCCGCGCCACCGATATCGGAGGCGAAGGACTCGGCGATGAGAAATGGCGCTGGACTGATCGCCAGCCGCTCGGCTACCAGCACGGTGACCGGTGCGATCAACAGGACCGTGGTGACGTTGTCCAGGAAGGCCGACCCGATCGTGGTGATTAGTACCAGCAGGATCATGATCCGCATGGGCGAGCCCTTGGCGCGTTTGGCCGACCAGATCGCGATGTATTCGAACACCCCGGTCTGGCGCACCACGCTGACGATGATCATCATCCCCAGGAGCAGAAAGATGACGTCCCAGTCGATCCCGGTGTCCTCTGAGTAGAAGACCTCGTGAGAGTTGACGACCGGCAAGAAGAACATCAGTGTCGCGCCGCCCAGCGCCACCATGGTCTTGTTGAAACGCTCGGTGGTGATCAACGCGTAGGCGATCACGAATACCGTCGCGGCGTAAATGGAATGAAAGAGGTTCATCGGCCGTCCTGCGGTCGGGTTCGCGCGCGACAGTGCGCCGCGCGCGCTGAGGCGGCGCTCAAGATTTGAGCGCCGCGGCCAGCAGGCGTGATGCGGTGATCACGCCGTGCAACTTTCCGTTCTCGGTGACTGCGATCAGTGGAGTTTTAAGCCTCACCATCTCGGCGGCCAGCTTGAAGACGCTAGCGCGCGTGTCGACCGAGGTGACGGCGTGCGGGTGCTTGGGCAGCATGTCGCCCACCGTTTTGCCGGCCAAGTTCTGCGTAGCGTGGTCGGCGATCGCGTCGCCAAGGACGCCCGCCAGCGCCAGGTCGTCCTGCACATAGCGCGGCAGAACGAAGCGCAGCATCTCGGAAGCCAGCAGCATAGCGTGAGGCTTTCCGGATGTGTCGGTGACAACGACCCCAGGCAGATGGTGCTCAGCGATCATGCGCGCCGCGTCGAGCGCGTCAGAATCCAGCGTCACGACGGGGAACTGCTCGTCGAGATCCTCTGCTCGCACAGAGCCACAATAGGCTAACTCCAGGCGAAGTAGCGCGCCCACAGGTAACCGACAGAAAGCACAAACGACACCGCCGTCACGGTCGCCCCTCGTTTGGTGAAATCCCAGAAGGATATGGGATGTCCTGCGCGTTGGGCGATCCCGACCGCGACGACATTGGCGCTGGCTCCGATGGGGGTGAGGTTGCCGCCAAGGACGGTGCCCAGCAGCAGGGCCCACCACAGCACACCGTTGCCGTCGTGGCCGGGAATGGACGTGGCGAACTGTGCGACGATCGGTGTCATTGCGGCGGCATACGGAACGTTGTTGATGAAGCTCCCCAACGTAAACGACACGCCAAGGATCAGCATCGTGGCCGTCCAGGCGTCGCCGCGGGCTAGATGGCTGGCCTGGTCGGCCAAGTGATTGATGACGCCGGTCCGCACCAGTGCACCGACCATGATGAACAGGCCCGCGAAGAACAGCAGTGTTTCCCATTCGACGCTGGCCAGGTAGAACTCACGGTCCAGGCCGGAGATGAGGATCAGGATGCCTGCGCCGGCCATCGCCACCAGCGACGGCTCCATGTGGATTGCCTGATGCATGACGAATCCGGCGAAAACCGCGAGCAGCACGATCCCGCACTGGATCAGCAGCCGGCGATCACGGATCGCTTCCCTCTCGTCGAGTGCCATGACATCGGCGACCCGCTCGGGATCGACGACGAAGAAGCCGGGAAACAGGCGGGGTAGCAGCGCCACTAGCGCCGCGAAGACGATCAGCACCGCCGGCCCCATGTTGGCCGTGAACTCGATGAAGCTCAGGTGCGCGCCGGTGCCGATGATGATGCTGGTCGGGTCGCCGACCAGGGTCGCCGCGCCCGCGATGTTGGCGGTGAGAGCCTCGACGATGAGAAACGGCGCCGGATTGACCGCAAGCCGCTCGCACACCAGCAGGGTGACCGGTGCGATCAACAGGACCGTGGTGACGTTGTCCAGAACGGCCGTTCCGAGCGCGGTGACGATCATCAGCAGGATCATGATCCGCAGCGGGGATCCCTTGGCGCGTTTGGCCGACCAGATTGCGACGTACTCGAACGCCCCGGTCTGGCGCACCACGCTGACGATGATCATCATCCCCAGCAGCAAGAAGAGGACGTCCCAGTTGATCCCCGTGTCGCGAGAGTAGAAGACCTCATCAGAATTGATGATCGGCAAGAAGAACATGGCTGTCGCACCGCCCAGGGCCACCATGGTCTTGTTGAATCGGTCCGTGGTGATTAACGCGTAGGCGACCAGGAATACCGTCGACGCGTAAATGGCATGGAAAAGGCCGCTCATCGGCCGCCCCGCCGTCGGACACGCGGCTGGCTCAGCATGCGACGGGCAAAATGGCGCTGAAGATTTGAGCACCGCGGCTAAACGACGTGACGTCGTGATCACGCCGCCCAACGTGACGTCCGCCCGCTCGGCGCGGTCGCGTCGACCGTGCGAATCATCGTGCACTCCCGAATAGCCCCGAATATCAGGAAGACCCGAATAGCACGAAAAAACACGCCGACCAGGCTTCCCGGCACACCGGGGCAATACGTTAACAGGCCTCTCTGTGTTGTTTCTGAGCGCGCCATGTGCCGTACGGGGCGGTATCTGCGCTGGTCGGCGCCCCGAGTTGGCGGCTCTGCGTACACTGACTGGATGCTTGAACAGATCCGTGGGCCCGCCGATCTGCAGCACCTCTCGCAGGCGGAATTGCGCGATCTAGCCGCCGAGATTCGTGACTTTTTGATCCACAAGGTCGCGGCGACGGGCGGTCATCTCGGCCCGAACCTCGGTGTCGTCGAGCTGACTCTGGCGGTACACCGGGTGTTCGACTCGCCGCACGATCCGATCATCTTCGACACCGGCCATCAGGCCTACGTGCACAAGATGCTCACCGGCCGGGCCGCGGACTTCGAGACATTGCGCAAAAAGGATGGGCTCTCCGGTTATCCGTCGCGTTCGGAGAGCGAACACGACTGGGTCGAGTCGAGCCACGCCAGCGCGGCACTGTCGTACGCCGACGGGCTGGCCAAGGCCTTCGAGTTGACCGGACACCGCAACCGGCATGTGGTCGCGGTGGTCGGTGACGGCGCGCTCACCGGCGGCATGTGCTGGGAGGCGCTGAACAACATCGCCGCGGCCCGCCGGCCGGTGGTGATCGTCGTCAACGACAACGGCCGCAGTTACGCACCGACTTTCGGCGGTCTGGCCAACCACCTGGCCACACTGCGGCTGCAGCCCGGTTACGAGAATCTGCTGGAACGCGGCCGCAGCGCGGTGCGGGGCATGCCGGTCGTCGGCGACCTTGCGTACCAGTTCATCCACAGCATCAAAGCCGGTGTGAAGGACGCACTTTCGCCGCAGCTGCTGTTCACCGACCTTGGGCTGAAGTACATGGGGCCGGTCGATGGTCATGACGAACACGCCGTCGAGGCGGCGTTGCGCCGGGCGCGTGGATTCCACGGCCCGGTGCTGGTGCACGTCGTCACCCAGAAAGGCAGGGGCTACGGCCCGGCCGAGGACGACGAGGCCGACCAGATGCATTCCTGCGGGGTGATCGACCCGGTGACCGGGCTGGCCACCAAGATTGCGGGGCCGAGTTGGACGGCGACGTTCTCCGAGTCGCTGATCGAGCTTCGCGGCGAAACGTCGCGACATTGTCGCGATCACGGCGGCGATGCCCGGGCCCACCGGCTTGAGTGCATTCGGAGAACGCTTCCCGGACAGGTTGTTTGACGTCGGAATAGCCGAGCAGCACGCGCTGACATCGGCGGCAGGGCTGGCGATGGGCGGCATGCACCCCGTCGTCGCGATTTACGCAACGTTCCTCAACCGAGCGTTCGACCAGATCATGATGGACGTCGCGCTGCACAAGCTGCCGGTCACCATGGTGCTCGACCGCGCCGGGATCACCGGTAGCGACGGCGCCAGCCACAACGGAATGTGGGACATGTCGGTGCTGGGTATCGTCCCGGGCATCCGGGTGGCGGCGCCCCGCGACGGCGCCCGGCTGCGTGAGGAACTCGACGAGGCGCTGGCCGTCGATGACGGGCCGACGGTGATCAGGTTCCCCAAAGGCGATGTTGGCGAAGATATTCCGGCGGTGCGGCAACACGACGGGGTGGACGTGCTCGCAGTACCGGCCGACGGTCTTGGCGCCGAGGTCCTGCTGGTGGCGGTCGGCGCGTTTGCGTCGATGGCTTTGGCAGTGGCCGATCGGCTGCGCGGCCAGGGCATCGGCGTGACGGTGGTCGACCCGCGGTGGGTGCTGCCGGTGCCGGCTGCGCTGGGGGATTTGGCGGTCGAGCACAAGCTGGTCGTGACGCTGGAGGACAACGGGGTGGCCGGTGGTGTCGGCTCGGCCGTCTCGGCCGCGCTGCGTGCCGCCGAGGTCGACGTGCCGTGCCGCGATGTCGGTCTGCCGCAACAGTTCTTCGAGCAGGCATCGCGGGGTGAAGTGCTCGCCGACGCTGGCCTGACCGACCAGCACGTGGCCCGTCGCATCACCGGATGGATCGCGGCGCTCGCCGGCAACGGTGTCGAGTCCACAGCGGAGATCAGCGAACAGCTGGACTGATCGCCCCCTGGACTTGATCGCCCGGTGCGTCGAGATCTGCCTTTTCGCGGATGGCTACTCGTGATTTGTCGGCAAGACGTCGATCTCGACGCCAGGCTGTAATGCCGCGGCCAGTACCGGCACCACCAGCGTCCGTTGCCAATCGCGAGCCCGGCCGGCAGCCAGAAACTCGTCAATCGCCGCCGCCGGATCGTCGGCGCCTTCCCAGTCCCAGCACAGCCGTCGGATCAGCTCGGGTGTGACCAGGTTCTCCGACGGCACGCCTACTTGCTGCGACAACTCCCGCAGCGCCGCGCGGGCCGCATCGAGTCGAACGGCGGCCTCCGGCCGTCGCCGGGCCCAGCGTGCCGGCACGGGCGGCCCATTGGTCGGGTCGGCTTCCTCTGCGGGACCGGGGTTTTCGCGTGCGGCTCTCAGTGCTGCCAGCCAGGTGGAGGCGCTGCGGCGTTGCCTCTTCCCGCCGAAGATCGGCAACGCGACCAAGTCATCGAGAGTCTTGGGGTCGGCGGCCGCGGCCTCGATGATCGCCGAATCGGGCAAGATACGTCCGGGCGCGATGTCGCGTCGTTGGGCGATTTCGTCTCGTACCGTCCACAATTCGCGAACGGCGGCCAGGCCGCGCTGGTTGCGCACCTTGTGGATACCGGAGGTGCGTCGCCACCGGTCCCGACGGGTCGTCGGCGCAGCCTGACCGGCGGTCCGAAGGTAATCGAATTCCTCTGCGGCCCAAGAAGTTTTACCCTGGTCGGCCAGTACTCGCGCGATCGCTTCCCGCAGCTCGATCAGCACCTCGACGTCGAGAGCGGCATAGTTGAGCCACGCGGCCGGCAGTGGGCGCCGCGACCAGTCCGCGGCGCCGTGGCCTTTGGCTAATCCGACACCGAGCAAGCGTTGGGTCATCGCCGCCAAGTTGACCCGCTCGAAGCCGGCCAGCCGTCCGGCCAACTCCGTGTCATACAGCGCGGGTGGCTGCATACCGACCTCGGCGAGGCATGGCAGATCCTGGTCGGCCGCATGCAGAATCCACTCGTCCTGCGACAGCACGTCGGCGACGGGCCGCAGCACGGTTTCCGAGTCGCCGCCGTGGCTCACCGGGTCGATCAGCACGGTGCCCGCGCCGGCTCGCCGGATCTGAATCAGGTAGGCGCGGTTGGAGTACTTGAATCCCGAAGCCCGCTCCGCGTCCACCGCGAACGGGCCATGGCCGCTGGCCAATAGCGTTGCCGCGGCTTTGATCTCGTCGGTGGTCGTCGAAAGGTCGGGCACCCCATCGGCGGGACAGAGCAATGGCGTGACGTCGGGTTCCGCGGCGTCGGGCGGGTCGGTGGGTACTTCTGTCGGCTCGCTGGCCATGTCAAACGCGCGACCGGGTGCCCAGATCTGTCACCCCGACCGGCGGCAGGCCTGCCGCGTGTTCGAGCACCTCGCAGAACGCTTCGACATGGGTACCGATGTCGGTCGTCAGTGCCGTCCAGGACGCGCGCAGCTCCAGCTGGTGGGCCCGCGGTGGTCCAGAGATGTCGCCGTAGCGCACCGAGGTAGTGGCGGTGACCGTGCCGCCCAGGGCGGTGACCTGCTCAGCGCGCGCGTCCAGCGCCTCGACCAGCCAGCTCCACGCAACCTCCGGAAGCAACGGGTCGACGGCTTCACTGGAATCCAGGTCGGCCTGGATGTAAGCCACCAGCCGCATGGTCCCGTCCCACGCGTCGGCGCCCTCGGGGTCATAGAGCAGGATCAACCGTCCGAATGCGTCGCCGTCGGACCGTTCCGGGACGACGTCGACTTCCGGGCGTTTGACCTCGGCGCCGAGTGCGTAGCTGTACGGCGCGAGACGCTGTGGCGGCCGGATGGGGCCCAGCTCGATTTCCGGTCGGACGCTGGCACCGCCCATCGCTTCCACGGCCTCGCGAAACGGGACCGGCTCGGCTGCTGTCATCGGCGCCGCTCCTTGTCCTCGCTTCGCTCGGCTTCGCAGCGTTGCTGGCGGTTCACAGCGTTTGACGCTAGACCTATCCGGCGACACGCGGACACAGGCGCGCCGTTTGGGTCGCGGGGGCACATGGCTGGCAAGCGGATGCGGCATCGTCATGGCGTCTCAGTCGGTGGTGAAACGCGCGGGCCGTTTTTCGCGGTGGGCGGCCAGGCCCTCGCGCACGTCGGGCCCGCTGAAGCTCAAAAACTCCAGGCCGAGCGAGGTTTCGAAGGCAGGTGCGGCCATCCGGTACCAGTGGTTCAAGCTGTGTTTGGTGAACCGGATCGCTGATTGCGCTCCTTGGGCCAACTCGTTCGCGATGCGGGTGGCGGTCTCGAGCACCTCCCCGTCGTCCACGCACAGCGAGACCAGCCCGATGCGTTCGGCTTCCTCGCCGGACAGCGGCGCGCAGGTGAGCAGGTAGTACTTGGCTTTGGCCATCCCAACCAGCAGCGGCCAGCAGATGGCGGCGTGGTCGCCGGCGGCAACGCCCAGCTTGGTGTGCCCGTCGATGATCTTGGCGGTTCGCCCTGCCACCGACACGTCGGCGAGCAGCGCGACGACCAGGCCCGCGCCCACCGCCGCGCCGTGGATGGCCGAGATGACCGGCTTGTCCAGGTTGACCATGTTGAGCACCAGGTCGCGGGCCTCGCGCATGATCCGCATCCGGTCGTCGAACTCGCCCATGGTCTGGTCGATCAGGTCGAAGCTGCCGCCCGAGGAAAACGCCTTGCCTTCGCCCCGGACCAGGACCGCGCGCACGTCGGGGTCGCGGCCGATGGCCGGCCAGATGTCAGCGAGATCGCGGTGCATCTGCGGCCCGACGGAGTTGAGCCCGGGGGAGTCGAGGATCACGTGCAGTACGCCGTGTTCAGCGCGTTCGACTCGCAAACTCGGGAACTCGTCGTAGCTGACCGGGGGGTGGCGAACTGGCATCCGGGCTCCTGACGGCTGGCTCACGGTCATTACCGAGAATGAGATTACGCAGGGTTCGGGGTGTCGCCCGCCGCACCCGTCAATGCGCCGGTCGTGGCAGCATTGAGGCCAATGAGTGACCGCCGCACGCTTCCCGAGTCGCCGTACCTGGGCGCGGCCGCCGGCCGCAAACCCACCCGGGTGCCGGTGTGGTTCATGCGTCAGGCCGGCCGTTCGCTGCCGGAATACCGCGCGCTTCGCATGCAGAACACGATGATGGAAGCCTGCTTCAACGCCGAGCTGATCGCCGAGATCACGTTGCAGCCGATCCGCCGTCACGACGTCGACGCCGCAATTCTGTTCTCCGACATCGTGGTTCCGCTGCGCGGCGCCGGTGTGGACGTGGATATCGTCGCCGACGTCGGCCCGGTGATCGCAGCGCCGGTGCGAACCGCCGCCGATGTCGACGCCTTGGGGCCGCTCGATCCGGGTGGTGTCCAACCGGTGTCGGATGCGGTCTCGCTGCTGGTGGGCGAGCTGAATCAGGTGCCGCTGATCGGCTTTGCCGGTGCGCCGTTCACGTTGGCCTCCTATCTGGTCGAGGGTGGCCCGAGCCGTAACCACGCCAAGACCAAGGCGATGATGCTGTCCGAGCCGGCCACCTGGCACGCGCTGATGGAGAAATTGACCGACCTCACGATCGGCTTCCTGCACGTCCAACTCGACGCCGGAGTGGATGCGATTCAGGTGTTCGACTCGTGGGCCGGGGTGCTGTCGCTGGCCGACTACCGCCGGCTGGTGCTGCCGCACAGTTCGCGGGTGTTCGCCGCGCTGGCCGACCGTGATGTTCCGATGACGCACTTCGGAGTCGGCACTGCTGAACTGTTGGGCGCCATGTCAGCGGCCGGCGCGACGGTGGTCGGGGTCGATTGGCGGACATCGCTGGTCGACGCCGCGGCCCGGGTCGAGGCGGGAAAAGCGTTGCAGGGCAACCTCGATCCGGCGGTGCTGCTGGCCGGCTGGCCGACGGTCGAGCGGGCGGCCCGCGCGGTGGTCGACGACGGACGCCGGGCCGTGGACGCCGGCGCGGCCGGGCACATCTTCAACCTCGGCCATGGCGTGTTGCCGGAGACCGACCCGGCGGTTCTGACCGACCTGGTAGCGCTGATCCACTCGCTATGACGTCTAGCAAGCACTCGTATTGTGTTGTTGGAGGCGGTATTTCAGGCCTCACCGCCGCCTACCGGTTACGCCGGACCGCCGGTGACGCAAGCGAGCATCACGTTGTTCGACCCGGCTGACCGGCTCGGTGGCGTGCTGCGCACCGAGCAGGTCGGCGGAGTTGCCGTCGATGTCGGCGCCGAAGCGTTCGTGGTACGCCGGCCCGAAATGCCGGCGCTGCTGGCCGAACTGGGCCTGGCGAACCAGCAGCTCGGCACCACCGGGGCGCGGCCGCTGATCTACAGCCAGAACCGGCTGCATCCACTGCCGGCGGGAACGCTCAACGGCATCCCGTCGTCGGCGGAGTCGATGGCCGGTCTGGTCAACGACGCCACGTTGGCTCGGATCGCCGCCGAGCAGGATCAGCCGTTGGATTGGCAGTCCGGCGCCGACCCGGCCGTCGGCGACCTGGTCGCCGACCGGTTCGGCGAGCAAGTGGTGGCCCGGTCAGTGGATCCGATGCTCAGCGGGGTTTATGCCGGATCGGCGGCGACCATCGGTCTTCGCGCCGCGGCGCCGACGCTGGCCGCGGGTCTGGACGCGGGCGCCACCAGTGTCACCGACGCTGTCCGCCAGGCGCTGACCAGCATCACCGCCGGTCCGATCTTCGGTGCCGTGAGCGGGGGTTACACCGTGCTGGTCGAGGAACTTGTCCGTCGAAGCCGGATCGATTGGGTGCAGACCGCGGTCGACGGCATCGACGCCGCGGCGCACGGCTGGACGCTGCGGGACGCCGCCGGCGCCGAGTGGCATGCCGACGCGGTGATCTTCGCCGTCCCGGCCGCGCGACTCGCCCGGCTGGTCGAGGCCATCGCACCGCGTACCGCGGCGGCGGCCGGCCGAATCGAGAGCGCCTCCTCGGCGGTGCTCGCGATGGCGGTGCCCCGCGGCATCGACTTCCCACAGAACTCCGGCGTCCTGGTGGCCAGCGGAGAAGGCTTGCGCGCCAAGGCGATAACCCTGTCCTCGCGAAAATGGGGTCGGCGCACCGACGTGGAGCTGTTGCGACTTTCGTTCGGGCGCTTCGGCGACGATCTGGCGACGCGCACATCCGACGACGAGTTGCTGGCCTGGGCGCTGGAGGATCTGGCCACCGTTTTCGATCTCACCGTCGAACCGATCGACGTCCATGTGCAGCGCTGGCCGGACGCGATGCCGCAATACGGGCCGGGTCACCGCGACCTGGTCACCGAGCTACGGGCCGGACTACCGCCGACGTGCCAGGTAGCCGGCAGCTATCTCGACGGGATCGGGGTGCCGGCCTGTATCGGGGCGGCCGGGCGGGCCGCCGCCGCCGCCGTCCGTGCCGTCGAAACGCCCGTGGCACGATAGTTCCCATGGCCCGCTTGGACTACGACGCCCTGAACGCATCCGTCCGCTACCTGATGTTCTCGGTGTTCTCGGTACGGCCTGGGAGCCTGGGCTTGGAACAAGAAGCCCGGGACGCCGTGACCGACGAAACGGCGACCTTCTTCAAGCAACGCGAAGAGCATGGCGTCGTGGTGCGCGGCCTCTACGATGTCGCGGGTCTACGAGCCGACGCCGACTTCATGGTCTGGACGCACGCCGAGCGCGTCGAGGCGTTGCAGGCAACCTATGAGGACTTTCGCCGGACCACCGCGCTGGGCCGGGTCTCGACGCCGGTGTGGAGCAGCGTCGCGCTGCATCGGCCGGCCGAATTCAACAAAAGCCACATCCCGGCCTTCCTGGCCGGTGAAGAACCGGGCGCCTACATCTGCGTCTACCCGTTCGTGCGGTCCTACGAGTGGTACCTGCTGCCCGATGAGGAACGGCGACGCATGCTGGCCGAGCACGGGATGGCGGCCCGCGAGTACAAGGACGTCCGGGCGAACACCGTGCCCGCCTTTGCGCTCGGCGACTACGAATGGCTGCTGGCGTTCGAGGCGCCCGAACTGCATCGCATCGTCGATCTGATGCGCGAACTGCGGGCCACCGACGCGCGTCGGCACACCCGTGAGGAGACGCCGTTTTTCACCGGGCCGCGGGTGCAGGTCGAGCAGCTGGTGAATTCGCTGCCTTGAGTTGGCGATGAAGGGGGAGACATGACAACGCAATTCGATCCCAACGATCCCACCCGCTTCGAGGAGATGTACCGCGACGACCGGGTCGCGCACGGCTTGCCGGCCGCCACGCCCTGGGATATCGGCGGTCCACAGCCGGTGGTGCAGCGACTGGTAGCGCTGGGCGCGATCCGGGGTGAGGTCCTCGACCCGGGCACCGGGCCTGGACATCACGCCATCTACTACGCGTCAAAGGGCTACTCGGCCACCGGAATTGACGGCTCGGAGACCGCGCTGCAGCGGGCCCGCGAGAATGCCCGCAAAGCGGGAGTGACGGTGAACTTCCAGTTGGCCGACGCGATGAAACTCGACGGCTTCGACAACCACTTCGACACGGTGGTGGATTGCGCTTTCTACCACACCTTTTCGACTGAGCCGCAGCTGCAGAGGTCCTATGCCAGGGCCTTGCACCGGGCCACCAAACCAGGGGCTCGGCTGTTCATGTTCGAATTCGGTATCGGCGACGTCAACGGGTTCTACATGCCGCGCTCGCTGTCTGAGGACGACTTCCGGACGGTGTTTCCCGACGCCGGTTGGGAGATCACCTATCTGGGGCCGACGACCTACCAGATCAACATGACCTCGGAGAATTTCGAACAGATGCTGCAGCGCTACCCGGAGCGGGCCGAGCAGTTGAGGCCGGTGGCCGAACGCTTCCGGACCTTCGAGCCGTGGTTGACCAACGGTCGGGTGCACGCGCCGTTCTGGGAAGTTCACGCCACCCGGGTGGATTAGGTCTGCGATCGCACCACCGTGATCGTCATGGCTGATCTCTATCCAGCCCGGCACGTGCATGCGACGTCCGGCCATCGCGACCAGCCGACCCGCACGCCGCACTCCGAGGTAGCCGCCCAGCTCAACGGTCGATGCCGTGAACGTCAGGCAGGCACCAGGCGCAGCGAAATCGAGTTGATGCAGTAGCGCTGATCCGTCGGGGTCGGATAACCCTCGCCCTCGAATACGTGGCCCAGGTGGCTGTGGCAGTTGGCGCACAACACCTCGACGCGCGTCGTACCCAACGAGTGGTCGGGACGCAGAATCACCGCGTCGGAGTCCGCCGGATCGAAGAACGACGGCCAGCCGCAATGAGATTCGAACTTCTCCGTGCTGCGGAACAGCTCGGCGCCGCACGCCCGACACTGATAGACGCCTTCGGTCTTGGTGTCGGTGTATTGACCGACGAACGGCGGCTCAGTGCCGGCGCGGCGCAGCACGTCGAACTCCTGGGGGTTGAGTCTTTTGCGCCATTCATCGTCGCTGAGTTGCAGCTTCGGCGTGGGGCTCATGCGCCACTCCTCCTCATCGCTTCGCTCTGCATCGTCGTGGCGCGGGGCTCATGCGTCCACGGTAGCGCGCGGCTGCTCGGACGTCAGCCAGGCCGGATCGATGCCGTCGTCCAGGCGGTTTTCGGCTTTGGCGTCCCGATAACGGAAGTACAGCACCGAGAACACCACGATCAGCAACAGCGACCAACCGTAGGTGATCTTGAGGTACTCCAGCGGCCGGCCGATGTCCATCCAGTTGAACAGCAGCCAGCGATCCATGGTCAGGAATCCGTAGATGGCCAGCCACGCCGGCCAATTGCGGATCACCGAATTGCGCAACACGACCGTCATCAAGAACGGGAACAGCATCATCGAGTAGTAGCCCTGGGCCAGTGCCAGCACCAACCACGACCACAGCAGCAGTACGCCCGACGAAGTGGTGAACCAGAACAACGGGTCGCGGGTCCGGTAGTAGCGGTAGAGCAGCCACAGGCTACCAATGGCCAACAGCGTGAACAAGATTCGCAGCAAATGGATCAACCAGAACGGCAACCCGAAATAGACGCCGTTGCCTTCGATCGAGCTGTTGAAATAGTCCCGGACCCCCAACATGTAGGGCACCGTGCGGTTGATGAAGTCTCCCGGATGAACGACCAGATGCCATGCAGCCAGATTGAATGCCGCCGGCACCACGACGGCCGGCACCAACGGGCGCCACTGCCGGTTCAACAGCGGTAGCAGCAGCAGGGGAACCAGCGCCGGCTTGACCACGATGGTCAACCCGATGGCGATGCCGGCCCACCACTGGCGGCTGGTCCGGCCGTCGAGCAGCCACCGCAGGAACAACACCTCGAGCAGCAGGATGACGCCGTTGATGTTGGTGAAAACCAAGGTGTTGGTGACTGATTCGGTGCAGAACATCGCCAGCAGGAGCGCCGGCGCCGCGACTGAAGTGAGAGACAACTTGAACATCTTCAGCAGCAGGTACCCGGCGAGGACGATGGCGGCGCTGTTGATCGCGATGAACAGGTAACGCGATTCGGCGAACGGCAGATAGCCGAACGGCGCCATGAGCAGCGTCCCGCCGGGGGGATACAGATAGTGCGGGTCGACGTAGTCGAAGTGCTCGTTGTAGATGTCCCAGCCGTGCCGGAAGTTCAGCACCGCCCGGTAGACCGGCTTGAAGTCGTCGGTGATGTTGCCGTTGGTGGTGACCACGATGGTGCGGTGAATGACCGCCAGGATGGCCACCGGCCACAGCACCGAGCGCAGCACCGTCGCAGTGCTCGGCGGCGCGGTACGGGGAGCGAAGGCGGCGCGTGTCACGAGCGCACCGTACACGGACGGCTGCCGTCAGCGTCAGGCGGGACAGTACGTGTCGGTGGCCGGCAATGTGCCGCTGTCGAGGTACCCGACCAGCGGCGGGACCGCGCACGACGAGTAGATGCTGGCCCCGTGGCCGATGCCCTGCCACATCACTCGCTTGCTCGCCGCGGTGGCGTTGATGATGGTGGCCGCGGTGGCCGACACACCCTCCGACCCGACGATCGGATCGTCCTGAACGCCCATCAGCAGCACGTTGACCTTGAGCTTTTTCGGCGGCTGCGGCGGCGACGCACTCGGCCACGAGACGCACTTGACCAGACTGAGAGCGCCGACGGTGCCGAACTGCGGGTAGAGCTTGGCCCAGGCGACCACCAGTTCCCGGATCCGGTCGGGGGTAGGCCGATTCAGCGCGTCGCTGCAGGTGTTGACGAACTGCCCGTCGGTGCCGCTGATGCCGTCTGCCCGGTTGATCAGGCCGGCCAGCAGGTTGGTGTCGCCGTTGCGGGCGTTGGCCAGCGCGGTGGCCAACTCGTTGGTGGTGCCGATCCGGTCGCCGGTGGGGAAACCCAGCGAGGTGCTGATCGCGCTGACGATCGAGGCGACTGAGGCGCCCGCCGGACCGTGGCCGGTGTGCGCGTCGGCCAGCAGTGCGGTGACGGCGCCCTTCGGGTCGGGTCCCAGCGGACAATTGACCGCGGCGCATTGGGCGGCGAATGCATCCAGCGCCGCCTGTTGGCCTTTGACCCGCTGCTCGGCGGCGGCTTCGGCGCCCACACCCAATGCCACCGGCGAGTCGAGGACCAGCCTGGCGACCTTGTCCGGGTGTGCGCCGGCGTATGACAGCGCCACCTGGGCGCCGTTGCCGATGCCGATCAGCGCCAGCGCCGGCACATCCCAGATGCTGCGTAACCGCTCGATATCGGTCGCCGCGTGGGTGTTGTCGTAGGCCGAGTCGCCGGGCGAGATGGTGTCGGTGCAGCTGGTGGTCGAGGTCTGCACGATGTCGGCGAGGTTGGCGACCGGGTCGTTGCCGGCCTCGAACTGTGCCTGGTCGTGGATCTCCTGACGATCGAACTGCTCGAGGCAGTCCACCGGGCTCGAGTTGCCCATGCCGCGCCGGTCGACGGCAACGATCGGGTGACTGCGCAGCACGTCGGCGCCCGCGCGTGCCAGCCAGACCGGCAACTGCAGCGACGACGGCAGGTCAGAGCCGGTGGTGAAGACCAGCGGCCCGGCGTCGTCGGGCGTTTGCGGCGAACGGGCCCGCACCACACCGATGCTCAGCGATCCGGCCGCGCCGTTCGCTGGGTCGAGGTCGGCGTCGTAGTTTGCGCAATCCAGTTTGACGCCGGCCGGCGCCGGGGCCGCGGCTTGGCTGAATTCCTTGGAAGTGCAGTCATGCCAGGGCAACTCGTTCTTCGGCTTGGCGATCTGCACCGGCCCGCTCGGGGCGGTTGTCTTGGTTGGCTTGCCCTGCGGCCGGGCACCGGCATTGGTGGCGAACCGCGGGTTGGCGGCCAGACCAGGCGCGCAGCCGGCCAGCAATGCGGTCACCACGACCAGCGACGTGGTGAAAACGGCGCGCCTGCTCATGCCGACCACAGTAGCCATTGGTTC
Source organism: uncultured Actinomycetota bacterium (assembly GCA_963762535.1). GTDB lineage: Bacteria > Actinomycetota > Actinomycetes > Mycobacteriales > Mycobacteriaceae > Mycobacterium. The sequence goes on along the minus strand of CAVXKX010000006.1, from coordinate 182,878 downwards.
ATGGCTCACGCGTTGTCTCGTATGTAGCGCGTGTACAGGTAGCCGTCGTCGTCGGTGAGGATCTGCGCGCAGCGCATCCTCGTCAGCACCTGCTGGTTGCCGGCGCTGATCCGCGCTGCCCCGCCGCCGACGAGGGCGGGCGCGACCGTCAGGCACAGCTCGTCGAGCAAGCCGCGTTCGACGAACGAGCCGAACAGCATGGGGCCACCCTCGGTCAAGACCCGCGGCAGGCCGCGCTCGACCAGCACAGCCAGCAGCACCTTCTCGTCGACCCGCGTCGCATCGTCGAATGAGCAGTCGACCACCTCGGCCAGGCCGGCCAGTTCGCGCCTGGCCGGGTCGGCCGCCGCCGCGCACGTCAACACCAGCGGCGGCACCTCGGTTCGGGTGAATACGGGCATATCCCGTTGCAGGCGGCCGGACTTGGTGACGATCGCCAATGGTGGGACTTCGCTTTGCCCGCGAGCCTGCCGACGTTGACGCTGGGCAACGCTCAGGCGGGCGCCGGCATAACCCTCGTCTCGCACGGTGCCCGCGCCGACCAGGATCACGTCGGCCAGTTCACGCAGCAGGCTGAACACCGCTCGATCACCGGGCCCGCCCAGCTGTCCCGTGGTGCCGTCAAAGGTCGCGCCGCCGTCGAGGGTGGCGATGAAGTTCGCGCGCAGCCATCCGCCGCCGGATGCGGCGGGGTAGCCGTAGAGGTCGGGCAGCTCGGCTGCGTCGATGTCGCGGACCGAGCCGAGCAGTCGCAACGCCATCGCACCGGCGTCGTCAGCGGAAACGGCAGCCATGCCGATGATTGCAACACGTCGGTAGGGTTCCTGCATGCACGGGGTTGCCCACCTGGTCGATCGGCAGCCGACCGTGTCGCGCGAACGGCTGATTGCTCACCTGAGGCCGCCACCGACTTTCGCCGACGCCAGCTTCGCGACCTATCATCCGGATCCGGCCGAACCGACCCAGTCGTTGGCCGTGCAAGCCTGCCAATGCTTCTGCGAGCGAGCCGTCGAACGCCGCGACGGCCGCAAGAAGTTGTTCGGCCGACGGGAGGTGCTGCCGGGCGTAGGGCTGTATTTGGACGGCGGCTTCGGTGTCGGCAAGACCCACCTACTGGCCGCCGCTTACCGCCAGGTTCCTGATGACGCGGCCCACCCGAAAGCCTTCGCAACGTTCATGGAGCTCACCCAGCTCGCCGGGGTCTTCGGTTTCGGCGAATGTGTGGACCTGCTGGGCGGATACCTGCTGCTGTGCATCGACGAGTTCGAGCTCGATGATCCGGGCAACACCACGCTGATCTCGCGGCTGCTCTCCCAACTCGTCGAGCGCGGCGTGTCGGTGGCCGCCACCTCCAACACGCTGCCCGAGCAACTCGGCGAAGGGCGGTTCGCCGCGCAGGACTTCCTGCGTGAAATCAACACGCTGGCAGCGATTTTCGACGTCGTTCGGATTGATGGGCCCGACTACCGGCACCGCGGCTTACCACCTGCGCCACGCCCGCCGTCCGACGAGGCGGTCGCCGCCCACGCCGCGCGCACGGCGGGCGCGACCCTCGATGACTTCGACGCGCTCTGCGCCCACCTGGCCACCATGCATCCGTCGCGATACCTGACGCTGATCGATGGCGTGACAGCGGTCTGCCTGACCGGCGTGCACGCCGTCGAGGATCAGAACGTGGCGTTGCGGCTGGTGGCGCTGACCGACCGGCTCTACGACGCCGGCATTCCGGTGCTTGCCTCCGGGGAGAAGCTGGACAGCCTCTTCAGCCAGGAGATGCTGGCCGGCGGCTTCCGCAAGAAATACCTGCGGGCCACCTCGCGACTACTGGCGCTGGGCGCCGCTGTCGACGCCTAACACGGTCTAACCATCACGTAGTCGCTCTCGGTATGGCCGCCCAACTGAAAGCTCCGATTGCCGCTGACCGTGAAGCCGTGTTTTCGGTAAAACTGTTGGGCGCGTTGGTTTTGCTGGTTGACACCGAGCCAGACGCATCCGGCGCCCCGGCCCGCGGCCGCGCTGAGCGCGGCGTCCATCAACGCCACCGCTGCACCCGAGCCGTGATGCGCCGGCAGCACATACATTTTCGACAGCTCCACCGCGGGTCGAATGTGCACCGCCCGCTGAACGTCAGGATCGTCGGACACGCCGCTGATCAGCATGGCGTAACCGGTAATTCGGTCTTGGTCGCCGGTGGTGATGATCACCCGCTGCGGGTCGGCCAGGTAGTCAGCAAAGCGCGCAGGCGAGAGATTGGCATCGATGAACGACGCGATGTCGCTGGGTGCGACCGACGGGGGACAGGCTAGCGGGAAGGTGCGCGCGGCGACGGCAGCGAGTTCGGCGGCGTCTACGGAATCCGTTGTGGCGATACGAGTTACAGGTTCCACTGCGCCAGGTGATAACCCGTCTTCTTGTCCAACAGAATCACCGTGGAAACGGGGTCGCGGTAGGCCTCCCAGTACACACCGCCGCGCACAATCGAACCTGCCGGCGCGTTGGTCAGCGCGGCATCCAGCGCGTCGGGCGCATCCGAGGAGCGGGACTTGTACGCGTCGCCGAACGGGGTGACGCCGTCGAAGGTGAAATCGCTGACCATCTGATAGGGGTTCGGCACGCGGACCGCATGGATCGCCACGTCCGCGCGCATGACTGCGCTGTTCGGGAAACTCTTGACCGGGACCCCAACCCGGTTGTAGCCGAACCCTGGTGGCGGGTCGACCGGCTGCACGCTGCTGACCGTGACATCGGCGATCATCTTTCCGGTGTCGACGCGCAGCGTGTCACCGAGATGGCCGATCGGTGCGTCGCCCGCCGAGGCGTGCGGCGGCACCGCGATCAGCGTGGCCGCGACGACAGTGATCATGACAACCAGGCAGCGGCGCATCTTTCCTCCTCGACGACCATCGCATGATGGCACACCTGCGGGCCGGCGTCGTCGGGTTGTGCAACCCTCAGCCTTTGTTGCCGGCGGTCAGTGACTCCAGCACAGCGGTCAGATCGGCCTCCGCGCGGTCCTTGTCGACCCCGGCCTGGTGCAGCGGGCCGCTGCCGTCTTCGAGTTCGAGCAGCGCAAGCAAAATGTGTTCGGTGCCAATGTAGTTGTGGCCCAAACGAAGTGCTTCTCGAAAGGTCAGCTCGAGTGCCTTGCGGGCCGCGCCACTGAAGGGGATCAGCGCTGGCATGGTGTCGGCAGCCGGTGGCAGGGTGATCGAGCCACGTAGCGATTCGGGGTCGATGCGTTGTGCTCGCAGCAGCTTGGTGACCAGTGCTTCGGGATCGCTCAGTATCCCCAGGATCAGATGGTCAGGGGTGATCTCGTCGTTGCCGGCCTGGTGTGCGGCGTTCGGGCGGCCACCACGGCGTTGCGGGCCCGCGGGGTAAAGCGCTCGAATCCACCGTTCGGGTCGAGCGTGGTGGCCTCGGGGCGCAAGACGAAGCGCTTCTGGGCGGCTTGCTTGCTCACGCCCATGCTTTTGCCGATGTCGGTCCACGAGGCGCCTGACCGGCGCGCTTGATCGACGAAATGCCCAATCAGATGGTCGGCGACCTCACCGAGGTGCTCGGCGGCCAGCACCGCGTCGCTGAGCTGGTCGAGCACGTCGGGGTGCACTTTTTTGATCGTGTTGATCATCTCGTCGAGCCGGACGGGGTGCATGGGAAGCATGTCGTCAACAGTAGGTTGACGGTGGTCATTTCGTCAACCCCACGTTGACGATTACTCGATTCAGGCCTTGGGATAGCCGCGTCGGACCGTGCGATCCAAGATGCCCAGCGATGCCCGCAGTACGCCTTCGGAGATGACCGGGAAAATTCCGGCTTCACGCCATTGTTGGTCGATCTGCGACCAGTCGTAGAACGACGTGACGAGCGTGCCCTCGCTCGGCTGGTCGGGCTCGAGCCGGTAGCCGTACACGTGGCCAATCTGCGGCCGGATCTGGCCCAGAACCGTCCACGCGATCAGCCGGTCCTGCTCGAATTCCCGGATGGTGACGGTTACGTCGTACTTACCCAGTTCCGGAAAGTCGTTGAGTGCTTCACGGTCCATGTGCACGACGAAGGTGTCCCCGGCGGCGCCGACCGCCGGGCCGTCGGCGTCTTGCAACATGCCGGATGAGTCGATGGCGACGTGACCCTGCGGATCGCAGAGGACGGCGAAGATGTCGGCTGGCGGGGCGGCGATCGTGCGCTGGACTTCGATTCTATCGGCCATGTGTCCGATCTTTGCAGGGCGCCGGAACCGATGTGGCCGTTCGGTGAGCGCGACAATGGTGTCGAAGTGCGCAACCATGTACCGATGACACGTCGGCTGGCGAGGCTGATTGGAGCCGCCGCGCTGGGCTCGGTCGCACTGGTGCAGGCGGGGCCAAGTGGCGCCGACCCGGGCCTCGATGCGAGCTTTCTCGATGCGCTCACCAAAGCGGGCATCACCGTCAAAAGCGAAAGCGGCGCCGTCAAGGCCGGTAAAGCCGCTTGCGGGATGATGGACCAGGGCCGCCCTCAGATCGACGTCGTCCAACTCGTGACACGGCAGAACCCGGGGCTAGATACCGACCCGGGCGGCGCAGTTCACCGCGATCGCCGCGAGCGCCTACTGCCCGCAACACCTCCAACATGCCGCTGAACCTCCTGCGGGTTAGAAGTCGCGTTGGCGTCATTAGGCTTGTGATGCAACAGAACTCGGGATCGTTTGCAGCACCCGCAGCGGGCCACTGACCACGGCGGCGGGCCGTCGACGCCTCCCGACGGCGGGATGGCAGGATCGGGAGGTTCTCAGCATTAGGTCGACGGCTGTCGGGGGTCGGTGGTGAAAGTCGGTTTGGCGGCCCAAGCGCTGCCCATGCGTTTCTCGCCGATGGCGGTGACGCGAAGCAGCTATCTGTCTGCCGTAGCGGCCCGCGCGGATTCGTTCTGGCTGGCCGACCACTTGAATTCGTTGTTCCCGCGGGCGATGGCGCAACCGAAGTACGTCGGTGCTGCGCGGCTGGCTCCGAAGGTCGACGCCAATCTCGAGCCATGGACCGTACTCGGACATCTCGCCGCACGAAATCGGTTGGGGCGCATGCGCCTGGGGATCGGTGTGACCGATACAGGTCGCCGCAATCCGGCGGTGACCGCACAGGCCGCCGCGACGCTCCACCTGCTCACCCGGGGTCGGGCGATCCTGGGTATCGGAACCGGCGAGCGTGAGGGCAACGAGCCCTACGGCGTGGAGTGGTCTCGACCGGTGGCGCGGTTCGAAGAGGCGATGGCCACCATCCGGGCGCTGTGGAATTCCGGTGGCGAACTCGTCACGCGCGATTCGCCGTTCTTCCCTCTGCACAACGCCGTATTTGACCTGTGGCCGTATCGCGGGAAATGGCCGGAGATCTGGATCGCTGCGCACGGGCCCAGGATGCTGCGCGCCACCGGCCGCTACGCCGACACCTGGTTTCCCGCAGCGGTGTTTTCGCCGGCCGACTACGCGCGCGGGCTGACCACGGTTCGTGCCGCGGCGTCGGACGCCGGACGTGACCCGTTGTCGATCGGCGCCGCCATCCTGTTCTTCACCGTCACCGGCCGCAGCCGCCAGGAGATCGACGAGGCGCTGGAATCGACCGCGATGAAGACGTTCGCGTTGAACGCGCCTGCGGAGTTGTGGAAGCGCCACGGCGTGACCCATCCACTTGGTGACGACTTCTCCGGCTCCCAGGACATCATTCCCCAGGTCTTCGACGAAGAGGCTGTGCTGAAGTACACCGCGGATGTTCCGCTGTCGCTGCTGAAAGATGCCTGCCTGCAGGGCACGCACGACGATATCGTGGACCAGCTTGCGGACTGGCGCGATCACGGGCTTGGCTACCCGGTTCTTGCTGAACTTGAGCACTCTGCAACCGAGCCTTCGCCGTGGGCTCGCCGCCGGCAATCCGTTCGCGAAGATCCTGCGCGGCGTTCGCAAGCTATGAAATAGCCTGCGCCGCAGTCAGATGCGGGCCCAAATCCAATGCTGCCCGCCTTCGTCCCATCTCGGCTGGAGTTGTTCTGCCCCTGGCGGCGGGGGAGGAGGCGGCGGAACGTCGATGGGTGCGTACGGCGGCGCGTACGCCGGCCGGACGACGTACCAGTCCGGCATCGCCGGTTGCGGATGGCATTCACCAGTCCAGACGTTGCGCGCCCAGGTCGGGTCGCACGCCGCCGAACTCACCGCCGATGTCGCGATCGCCACCGCTGCGAGCGGAAGACAGGCCGCCGCGATGACGACCGTCGGGTAGCGGACAAATCTCGTCATAGCGGGCCTCCCAGTGAACTCAACGCCCAAATTCAGGCTCAGGTCAGCTTAGAAGCTGATCCTTAATGGAAGGCCGCAAATCGGTTACCGGTCGTGAATTGGGTCACGATCGCGCTGAGTCGGGCAGCCTCCGGGGACTTGCGGCGTTGATAGACGGCAACGGCCACTAAATCAAAACGGTGACCCCGGCACAGCGAGGCTGACATGCGGCACAGCACGATCAAGGGGCACAGCATCATCCGTCCGTCGCTCTTGGCGGCCGGGGCGGCGATGATTGCGACGCTGACGCTCGCCGCGCCCGCGCAGGCCGGCAGCATCGACTCGCGTTACGACATCTGTGCCGCATTGCGCAGTGGCACCAGTCTGGCCGCGATCGAAACCGCCCTCGAGGCCCGCGGATACAACGCGACGAACGCCGGCGTCCTGACCGGCACGACGATTCGCCAGCACTGCCCGGATCAGACCGCCAAGGCCGTGGCGCAAGCGAAGATCAGCGGGTAGTGCCGGCGGCCTTTGCCTTACGCAATCCGATGGGCCGGACTCGCTGCTTTGCATCCGGCATTTCGTCTAGCATGACGTCGTTCCTTGCTTCTATAGCTAACATGTGCTGACAGACGCACAGACACCCGCGACTGTGCGCCACCCGGGTTCGCCCGCGGATCGCGCTTGCTCTTGGCAGCACTCGATAGCGGAAAATCGGAAAGATGGCTGACAGCGACGACTCTGCTTCCCAGGCACAACTGGACCGGTTGGCGACCGATGACGACCGTCCCGCCACCGACGGGCAACCAGTCCGCGGCTTGGACAAGGCCCTGTTGGGCGGTGCACCGCAGCGCGTCGGCAGATTCGAATATCGCTACGACAGCGGTGCCTGGACCTGGTCGGACACCGTCGCGAGGATTCACGGCTACCAGCCCGGCGAAGTCGAGCCGACCACCGAACTGGTGTTGAGCCACAAGCATCCCGACGATCTGGCCCGCGTCAAGGGTCTACTGCACCAGACAGCGGCTCCGTTCAGCAGCCGGCACAGGATCCGCACCACCGCCGGAGACATTCGCAAAGTGGTGGTCGTAGGTGACCCCATCACCGACGCCGACGGACGCGTCGTGGCTACCCGCGGGTTCTACATCGACATCACCGACAGTTTCAATGCCGATCTGCAGGAGACGATCAGCGACAAAGTGCAAGTCATCGTGTCTCACCGGGAGGTCATCGACCAGGCCAAGGGGATGCTGATGGCGATCTATCAACTCAGCGCGGATGCCGCCTTCGAGGTCCTTAAATGGCGATCCCAGGAACACAACATCAAGCTGTCGACGGTGGCTGAAAAGTTGGTGAGGGAGCTGCCCGATCTGCTCAACGCCAACCCGGCGACCCGTCGACCAATCGACCACTATCTGCTGACCCTCACGCCGCCCGCCACCCGTTAGGTCAGGCTCGTCGCTGCTCGACCGCGTACGCCGAGGTTCAACCGGCTCGACCAACGCGAGCAACTGGCAGTCATTTGTCCAGGTGATCCCTACAGTTGCGTCTCAAATCTTGAGTTTCGAGACACGGCGGACTGGGGGCGCGTCGCCAGCGGGACCGTGACCGAAAGTTGGTTAGGCGGCGAGGACTCGCTTGGCGGCCCTGCGTCCGGCGACCACTGCCGACTCTTGTGAGGGTAGGGCCATGTAATCGCCTGCCATCTGGACTGGGGCGTCGACCGGATAGGTGTCGAGGAATTTTTGCAGGGCTTGGTAGTAACCAACTTCGGCTTGGTTAGCGGCATACTGCCAACGCTTGAGGCGAGCACCTAGATAGTGGTCGCGAAGCTCAGGGAACAGCCGCTCGATCAGTTCCCGCGCCGTGGTTGTCAGTCGATCCTCGCTCCAATTCATCGAGTCAATAGCAAGTTGTTCAGGGAAAAACGCTGTGATAAGACTCGTTCCTGCGGGGCGCGATCAAGTGCCTTGACATGTTCGAGGAACAGGCTGCTGATCTCGACGGAAGCCGCTTTTGGCACCATCACAAGGAACGGTTCTTTCTCAGTACGTCTGGAATACCTGAGCTGCAGCGAGCAACAACCTGAGTCCGTCGACTTTGAAAGTAGTTCGGTTCCAAGCGCTTTCAGCGGTTCATATATGTCGACGGCGGTTCGTAATGGCGTGGCAATCACACATGCGTCTGCGTATTCGCAGGCCGCAATCCCGGCCTTCTTTTGTTAGTGGACTTCTACTCCGTTGTCGGTAGTTAGGAGTTGCGTGACCGGCGAGCTAAGACGCACGTCAGCGCCGTTCGAGCAGGTCATCGTTAGGGGTGTCAACTACTTCATCGGCGGCGGCCTTTGGACGAACATCATTCTGGTCGTTGGCGGGCACGAGCCGACGCACCCCATTACGGTTCCGAGTGTGGAACCGTAAAACATCCCTGCGACGGCTGGTCCGCTTCGAGTGTCTGGACCGCGCGGATAGCGCGGAGGAATTGGTCGTTCTTGCCTAATAGCCAGTCGATCATTTGAGGCCATCGAGCGATGTCTGCGACGGTGAGGAAGTTCGAGGCGACATAGACCCGACTGGATTTCAGGCCGGCCATAGAGTCCCACACGGCTTCCGTGCCTAAAGCTTTCTCGAACTGGTCTTTTTTGGAGTGTAGGGAATCGAAGCGAGCTGTGTTGATCGAGGGGTCTGCATGCTTGAAGGTGATCTGCACGCGTAGGCCGTCGCTCCCGAAGATGGAGGTGAGGGCCGTATAGCTTGTGCCGGTGGCTATGTCGGATTTGGGTGCAGTTCTCGATGTCGGCTTTGGTTGTCGCCACTCGGGGCGTTCGTCAGCGACTCGGTTGCGAAATTGCTCCCAGAAGTCCCAGTAGAGCTGCTCATGTGTTGTCACCGAAGGAGTCTCGCTTTTCGAACGTGTGGTCCGCTCCAGGTCAACGTTTTTGACCACTGGCTGGCTCAGCGGTGCCAGCGGGTGGTTTGGCTGCAAACTTGTTGACTATCAGGACGAGCAGCGTCAGCAGTACCACGTAGGACAGTATGTAGACGGGTATTGAGATCCAGATCGATTTGCTGTGAAACAGCAGCGATGCCAGGCCTCGGAGGCCGTCGTCGACGAATCCGGAAATGATAATGGCGATGATGAAGCCGGTGGCGGCGCGTTCGCGTTGAACTGGCACGTCCCCGCGACCCTTTTGCACCAAAAACCATGCCACGAAGAAGAAGACGGCTATCGCCGCGGCAGCGAAGCCGACTATCAGCCACCACGGTAAGTCGTTCTTGCTGCTGAAGGCGGCAGCGTTAAAGATCGAGTCAGCCGCCATCATGAGTACGACGTAGACGGGCAGTAACAGCACCGCTCGCCGCATGTTGATAATCACGGGCACCTCATCAATGTGTGACGCAATCTATCGCGGCCTTGCCGGCGGCTTTCACGGGTGCTTCGAGCAATCCCTTCATGAATCCGCCGACGAAGCCAAGGACTCCTCCGCCGATGGCGCCGGGTATGCCGCCGGCGCCGCCCAGTTCGGGGGTTAGCGCAGCGCCACCTGCTCCGCCACCGATAGCGCCTTTGATTGAACCGGTTATCGCGCTTTTGAATCCGTCTTTGACCATGTCCTTGCCGATGTTGCCTTTGAACTCGCCGCCCACACATTGTCCAAAGCTGGGCGGCGGGGTGTAGGTCGGCATGGGGCCAGGTTTATCAGGAACGAACGGGGGAGGCGGTCCGCCCGACGACGGCATAGGAATAGGCGGCGGCGCTTGCGGTACAGACGATGTGATCTGCTGCTCATACTGGTCGAGGAAACCAGGTTGCGGTGGCGGTGGTGTCGCTCCGCCGTCGAGCTTGAAGCCGTGTCCGGCAAGCTGGATTGTGCCGTTTCGTGGGTCGGCACCGACGTGGATTGGCTTGTCGCCGTGCTGAATCGGATTGTCGGCGAAGGTGGTGCTGCCGACATCGCCTGCAGTTCCTGTGAGGTTGGCTCCGACTTCGCTGTCGATGCCGACCAATTGGGCTGCACGACTGCGGATGTCGGCGGACAACGCTTGAGCTTGTGACTGTCGCGCGGCCAGTTCAGCGGGATTCGTCGTGGTGTGGGTATCGATGACGGAGAGGTCTTCCCCGACCATGAATCCTGCGTCGTGGGCGTCTTGTACGCCGTATAGCACCCGTCGTTTGGCTGCATCAATGTCACCGGCGCCGTGGCGCGCAATTTTCGCTGCATCGCGTAGCTGGTCAGCTTTGCCGAGCATGGTGGTCTTGTCGGCGGTGGTACGCGCGACGAGGGCTTCGCGGGCTTGGCCTTCCCAATCAAGACCGTGGGACTGCTGCCACACCTGCAAAGACACGTCTTCCCAGCGCTCAGCGGTCGTATCCCAGTGGTCTGCAGCGTCAGTTAGGTGATTAACGTCCCAGGCGTGGATCGAGGACAGCGTCGGCAATCCGGTACTCACCATGTGTGCCTCACAGGGATTCGGTTATAGCGTCGAGTAGATCGGCTGAGGAGGCTTCGTTGCTGGTGTAGGCGAAGCTTGCTGCAGCGGTCTTGACCGCAGTGATCTGGGTTCGCGCTGCGAATGCTTCGCCCGCTGCTGCAACGCCGGCATGAACGGCATTGACCGCTGCCGCGCTAGCCTGCGCCGACGAACCCACCCCGGAAGGTACTGCCGTGGTAAGTAGCTCGGCGGTCATCCCGTGCCAGCCGTTCGCCGCGGCAAGCAATTCGTCTGTAGCTGCCCGCAACTTCGCCATTCTGGAAGTTTAACCCTACTGACTGGGGCATCAACTCACTCCTTGGGGAGGAATAGCAATGTCATTCGTTCGGCGGACGCTCCTCGCGCCGCGGGCAGTTAGGGGGCTTGAACGAAGTCGCCTACACCCGCGGACATTGGCACGTTGTGTAGCTACAAGTGCGCCGGCGCGTCTCGTACGAAGTCTTCGGCATCTCCCGTCACCTGCTGGAGTGGTCAAAGCGGATCTTCGAAAGTGGGAGGCGCGAGACGCCGACCTGTTCTACGCTCGCGCGTACGCCGCCGAGCGGCGCTCCAGTAGGTGCTCCTAGACGCTCGAGGGGACGAATACGTTGAGCACACACAATAATCCGCCACCGCTGCCGCAGCAGCCAGGCTCGGCGCCACCGACCAGTAAGCGGAAATACATATGGCTAGGTGTCGGCATTTTCGTGTTCCTCGCCGTAGACGGTCAGTGCGGTAACCACAACGACAACAACAAGAGCTCGACCTCGTCTTCGTCCTCACCGTCGTCGTCTTCGTCTTCAACTTCGGCGGCGGCAGCCACCGGCAGAACCGACCAGCACGGCACCGCCAGGCCCGACACCGCCTAGCTTGAAAGAGTTTTCGATCAACGAACAGCTCGGCGCTGACGGAGCAAACGTGGTCTCTGCCACCTACAAGATCGGTGAGAACCTCACAGAGGGTCTGACCAAGGACACCGCCCGAATCGAAACTTCGCAAGTCCTTCAATACGCGGTCGCAAAGTATCCGAACCTGACCGAGGTCGACGTTCACGCTAGGGCGGACATGACCGACGAGTACGGCAACAGCAAGGAGGAGGAGGTCGCCACATTGACCTACTCACGCGCGACCTTGAAGCGCATTAACTGGCAGAACTTCAATACCAACAACATGTGGAACATCCCCATCGCAGATACCGCGGACGTAGCGCCAGCGTTCCTCTACTGAGCGGCTCCTGTCTTTATATCGAATGGTGGTGTGAGCAACAGACTTCGCTCATCGTGCTAAATAGGCATGCGCGATGGCCGGATCAGCGAGCTACGCAGGTCAGGGTGGACGTTGGCGGGCGATCGCTGAGGAGGTGGGGTTGTCGTCGAAGGCGGCGGTGTCTCAGGCCCTGTCGCGGCTCGCGTGCGAGCTGGAGCGGCCCGTCACTGCGGGTCCGCGGTTGGGGCGCCGCGCGCGCCCGTCCGAGGACTGGTGACTCGCCGTCATCGATCGGCGGATGCGCGGTCACGAACTAATCGCTATCGGTCGCTTCCGCGTCAGAATCTTTTTTCCCTCGCGGTTGCTTCGGTTCTATATGCAGGACTTGCTGATCGTCGCCTCTCAGGACCCACACGCTGCTGGGCGATTGATTTGCTTTTGCCAAAGTTATGGCCAGAGAAGCATTCATTCGCGCCGTGTTTGCGGTGGCGGTCGCAACTGCGGTGTCTCGCGCTAGGCTCCGGACAAGGGTCAGGATTTCGTCCAGCAGGTCGCGCTCACTTCGGCGTTTGTCGGGTGCGGTTTCGCCGTCCTGGGTCTTGGCTTCTGCGAAAAGGCCTTCGTATTGTGTCCAGAGGAGCGCGAATCGCCTCTTTATCGCGGACTCCTCAACGTCGACCATCTTGGCGATCTCGATCAGGATGAACTCGATTCCGTCCTTATTCAGCAGTCCGCCTTGGAATTGCTTCAGCGGTCCGGTCAGGTCGCTCTTGTGCTCAAAATCGACTAGTGAAGGCGCGACCGCACGGCGTCGTCATCGAAGTTTTTGGACAGTGCGCCGGCTTCGAAGTTGATCCACGGCGTGTGTTCGTTCTGCTGTGTGACGATCACAATCCCGAAGCTGGTGTGAGCCAGTTTGGTCGCGATTTTGTCAAGATTGCGCTCTCCGGCGCCAATGTCAGCTTTGGACATGAACGGTTCTACCGAGTCGAATGCGTCCGTTAGGAGGTTGCTCCAGACGAACGCGACGGCCTTCCGGTGTGGGGGACCGTTCTCGCCACCGACATTACGAAGCTTTCGCGTCAACCGCAGTCGCCTTCGAGGATGGGCCAGTTGGTGTCCCGCTGGGCTTGCCATTCGTTGATGCGGTGATCGTTGCGGTGCAAGTCCTGGGCGATCTGATCTTGGGGGAAACCAAGGTTGAAGGCGCCGCAGACCTCTTGGCCGGTGCCGGGGTCGTCCGAGTCGGGGCCGGCGTGGGCGGTGCCGGCCGGTGCGCTGGCGACTATCAGTGCGCCGCAGATCGCGGCGAGGACTGTCCTCATATAGGTGCTCCGATCGGTGATTGGTTGCGGGCATCTGCCCGACCTGCTCAAAACCACCGCTGAGCTGGTAAAACTCTGGTGCGCGATACTGGGATTGAACCAGTGACCTCTTCCGTGTCAGGGAAGCGCTCTCCCGCTGAGCTAATCGCGCCGGGAAACAGATCTGGAGGTGGAGACGGGAATCGAACCCGTGTGCACGGCTTTGCAGGCCGTTGCCTCACCACTCGGCCACTCCACCGCTGGATTGATGCCATATGCACCTTCGAGCGGATGACGGGATTCGAACCCGCGACCCTCACCTTGGCAAGGTGATGCGCTACCAACTGCGCTACATCCGCGCGCAACGGACGAGATCGTCGCCCGGTGCGAAGCACGACGATAGTCCACCTGAGCGGGACCGCACAAATTCCTCGACGCTGCCGCGCGCCGCATGTTGGACTCGGACGGGACTTTCTGCCGGTAGGCAGATGCGTGCTAATCTTCGACCTCGTTCGCCTCTCGGCACCGGTCTCGTAGCTCAGTGGAAGAGCGCCCGCCTCACACGCGGGAGGTCGCTGGTTCGAACCCAGCCGGGACCACCGCACACAATCGTTGGGCCCTCCGCTCCGTGTCATTCATGGGCGCCGCGAGCCTGCGCCGGTGTTGTGACTTTTGCGGCGATCCGAATTGGGCGCAACGTAGGCTTGGCGGCAATGGATCGCAACCGTATTGAATGCTCATTCACCGCGATCGGGCCGGTGTCGGCCGGTGAGCTGGATGACTGATCAGGTTAGCGAGCTGCAGGCAGCTCGAGATCACATCGAACAGCTCGTGCACGCCATCGTCGAGATCGGTTCTGATCTCGACTTGCACGGGACGCTGCACCGGATCGTCAAGGCGGCGATCGAGCTTGCCGGAGCGCGGTTCGGCGCACTAGGCGTAGCCGCGGCCGATGGCGGTCCCTTCTCTTTCACCCAGGTAGGCATCGACGCGAGTGTCGCGCAGCAGTTGGGCGAATTGCCGGTGGGCGAGGGGGTCCGTATCGACGACCTTGCCGCCCACCCATCGCCGGTGCGCCCGGAAGCAGGCGCGGCGCCCATACGGGCACTGCTCGCAGTCCCGATCAAAGTGCGGGGCGCTGACTTCGGCAACCTCTACCTCGCCGACGACCGGCCCGGGCGCGCGTTCTCCGATGCAGAGGAACGGGCCGTGCGTGCCTTGGTGTCGGCGGCCGCCGTCGCTATCGACAATGCCAGGCTTTTCGAGCAGGAGCGCGAGACCGCCAAATGGACGAGGGCCAGTCGCGAAATCACGACCGCACTGCTCTCTGGTGATCCGCAGACTGGACCACTACAGCTGATCGTGAATCGGGCGCTCGAGCTGGCTGAAGCCGAGCAGGCGATTCTGCTGGTGCCGAGCGAGTCCGATGTCCCCGCCGAGGACATCGACACTCTGGTCGTCGCTGCGACGGCGGGCCGCTATGCCACCGAGGTGATCGGCCAACAGGTTCCGATGGACCGCTCCACCACCGGTGGTGTGGCGCGGCGCGGTATCCCGTTGATCACCGATTCTTTTCAGTACCCGATCGAGGGCTTTACCGACGTGGGCGAGCGGTCGGCGATCGTCATTCCTCTGGTGGCGGATGAGGCGATGCTCGGCGTCATCGCGGTGGCGCGGAATCCGCAACAGCAGGCGTTCGGCACCGATTACCTGGAACTGGTCAGCGACTTCGCTCGGCATGCCGCGTTGGCATTGGCTCTGGCAGCAGGTCGCGAACATGCTCTCAACAGGCAACTCGCTCAAGCCGATACCGTCGATGACGCGCTGCGGGTGGCAGCTGAGGAACTGCGACGACTGTGGCGGGCCCGTCGCGTCCTCACCGTCACATTTCCCGACAACCGGCAGGCGGCCGAAACATCCGGTGACGGAATAGCTTTGGTGTCGGTCGGCGAGGCGGCGGAGTGGGCGGAACTGCCGACTGCGCTTCAGCAGAGGCTGTCTTCGCTGCGCGACGGCGACCTGCTGCGGCCTTACGCCTCGGAGCCGGGGACGGCAGGAATCGCACTCCAACATCCTGATGGTGTGCTCGTCGTGTGGATTGACCTCGCCGAGCAGCGCCCGTTCACCCTCGAAGATCAGACTTTGCTGACCATGCAGGCTGGTCGCCTCGGGCAGGCCCTGCACCGGGTACATCAGGTCGACCAGCAACGTGAAACGGCACTGGCGCTCCAACACGCGATCCTGGGGCCGGCTTATCTCCCGCAAGGATTCGCAGTGCGCTATCAGGCCGCCAGCCGGCCACTTCAGGTGGGCGGCGACTGGTACGACGTGGTCGATCTGGGAGACGGACGTATCGGGCTGGTTGTCGGCGACTGCGTCGGACATGGCCTTGCCGCCGCCACCGTGATGGGTCAGTTGCGCAGTGCGTGCCGCGCATTACTACTCGAACGGCCCAGTCCCCGTGTCGCTCTCGCCGGATTGGACCGCTTCGCCGCGCGTCTTCCGGGTGCTCGATGCACCACCGCCGTGTGCGCGGTACTCCATTCGGAGACCGGTGAAGTGGTGTATTCCAGCGCCGGACATCCGCCGGCCATCGTGATGCACGCAGATGGCACCACTCAGATCCTCGAGGACGGTCGCACTATTCCGGTGGGTGTGCGGCCGGACCGAAGCCGGCCCGAGGCTCGCGTGACACTTCCGGCGCGTTCGGTCTTGCTGTTGTATACCGACGGTTTGGTCGAGCGTCGCCGCACCGGGTTGGACGACGGCATCGCCAAGGTCTGCGACCTGCTGCGCGAGGGTCGCGACGCAGAACTGGAGCAACTGGCGAGTCAAATCATGCAACGGCTTGCACCTCTCGACGGCTATCAGGACGACGTGGCTTTACTGCTCTATCGCCATCCCGCGCCGCTGGAAATCGACTTTCCGGCCGACGTGAATCGCCTTGCCGATGTCCGGACGGCGTTGCGTAACTGGCTGATTCGGGCGGAGATGAACTCCGACCAGGTTCACGATGTGCTCATCGCCGCCGGGGAAGCTGTCAGCAACTCGATCGAGCACGGTCACCGCAACAGGCCCAATGGGGTGATCAGGTTACGCGCAACTGCCAGCGCTGAGATGGTCCGGTTGGCCATCGTCGACTCCGGCTCGTGGAAGCCGCCACAGCCGGCTGCTCAGCGCCACCGCGGTCGCGGTATCAAGCTCATGGAGGCGCTGATGCAAGACGTCACCATCGATCCCGAAAGCAAGGGAACAACAGTGCATCTGACAGCAAGGATCACTTGATGCCCACCGCGCTGACTCTTGACACCGCGCGGTCCGTCGACGGAAGTCTCGTGTTGACCGCGACGGGAGAAATCGACTTGAGCAATGTCGAGCCGTTCAACCAGGCGCTTATCGCGGCGGTTGCCGGCGCGGAGAGTGGCGGCGAAAGGAGGTTGGTCGTCGACCTCACCGGTGTGCAGTATCTGGATAGTGCGGCGGTGAATGTGCTCTTTCCGCACGCCGAACGTATCCGTGTCATCGCCCAACCCTCCTTGGTCCGCATCTTCGACATCAGCGGCCTCAGCGAATTGGCGGCTGTGGAACCCTGCCCGCCCCCGGCGGACAACTGAACCGTCCTGGGCAATTTTTCGCGTTTAGGCGCCTCTCGCACGGGTAGCACTGATGAGTCAGCACATCACAGTGGTTAGGAGGCACCATGGCGACAGGCGAAACCGGGTTTACCGACGTTGAATTTGATCTTGTTTCGTTGCAATACCATTCGCTGAAATCGGGACACGACTACGGGCAGTACGTACGTGACGCCAAGAATGCCGGGCTCGACGATGTAGCGGCGTTTTTCGAGGAGGTCATGAGCCAGGACTCCAAGCGCGCCGAACGCTGTCATGAACTTCTGGCCAAGGTGCAATCGGGTTCGGTGCCGTCACCGTCATAACCTCGACGCTTATGCGTCGAGCATCGACAGACAGAAGGAGACCAGTGGCAAAGCACGGGATATTGATAGGTATCGCAGCCGCGGCCACTGTGGCCGCGGGGCTGGCCGGGTGTTCGAGCAATAAACCCAGCACCAGCCCAAGTAGTAACGCACCGGCTCCGGCCGGAACCAAAGTCGTCATTGATGGCCAGACGCAAAACGTCGCCGGGCCGACCAGTTGTACCCAGGTAAACGGCAACCTCAGCATCGGGATCGGTGATCCGTCAACCGGCGTGGGCGCGGTGGTGAGCAATGCCGATCCGCCCGTGGTCCAAGCTGTCGGATTGGGCAACCTGACCGGCGTGACGCTGGGCTACTCCGCCGGTGCGCCGAATCAGAGCAGCGCCCAGGCCACCAAGAGCGGCAACGCTTACACGATCAAAGGCACCGCGACGGGTGTCGATGCGGCCAATCCACAACAGCCCGTCAGCAAGTCGTTCGAGATGGATGTGACTTGCCCATAGGCGGCTGGCGCCATCGGCAACAGCCAGATGTCGTAGTTACTTCAAGTTCGGAAGGAACCGACAGATATGTATGTGAAGCGGGTGGCAGGCGCGGCCTTCGCGGCGGGCATCGGCATATCGGGACTTGCGGTCGGCGCGGGACTTGCCGGCGCTACACCATTCAAGACAGACCCGGCCTGCATCCAGTGCGGAACGCTGGCTGACGATCCGCCTGGACCGGGGGGCCCCGGCGGCCCCGGCGGTCCTGGCCCTGGTGGTCCCGGTGGTCCTGGGCCTGGTGGCCCGAGTGGGCCCTGGGGGGTCTCATGGTCCCGGGCGGTCCCGGCGGTCCTGGGCCTGGTGGTCCGGGTGGTCCTGGACCTGGTGGTGCCCGGGTGGCCCGGGCGGGTCTCATGGCCCCGGTGGTCCTGGTGGGCCTGGTGGTCCTGGGGTCCT
The DNA here is from genome assembly GCA_963762535.1 of uncultured Actinomycetota bacterium. Lineage (GTDB taxonomy): Bacteria > Actinomycetota > Actinomycetes > Mycobacteriales > Mycobacteriaceae > Mycobacterium. The sequence goes on along the minus strand of CAVXKX010000006.1, from coordinate 164,774 downwards.
GGTGGCCATGCGCCTGGTGGCCCGGTGGGCCGGGCGGCGCCGGCGGATCGCATGAGCCCGGCGGTCCTGGGCCTGGTGGCCCCGGTGGATCGCATGAGCCTGGTGGTCCTGGGCCTGGTGGACCCGGCGGTCCAGGCAGTCCAGGCGAGCCTGGAGGCCCCGGCGGACCGAATTGGCATGGCGGACCTGGCGGTCCAGGTGGGCCCGGCGGCCCCGGCGGACCAAGTGGACCTGGTGGCCCTGGCGGTCCCGGCGGACCTGGTGGCCCCGGCGGACCGGATTGGCATGGTGGACCAAATCCAAATGGGCCCGGCGGCCCGGGCGGACCTGGCGGCCCGCCCCCAGCGCCGTACGTGCCACGCGGTTCTTACGACCGTGGCGGCCCGCAGTGGGGTGGCCCGCGTGACGCGCCGCACGGCTTCAGCGCGCCCGGTCACGGTGCGCCGCCCCCGCCGCCGCCACATGGGTTCGGGTGGAATGGTGGACCTCCACCGGGAGCGCCGCCACCCAACTGGGACGGGCCACCGCCTCCCGGCGGCTGGAACGGACCGCCGCCCCCCGGCGGCTGGAACCAACACTGGGATGGGCCGGCGCGCGACATAGGTTTCGCACAGCGCGATTTCGGGCCCTTCAACTACGGCGGCTACCGCGCCATACCGGTCTTCAACCCGCTGTTCGGTGGCTGGGGCTACTGGTATTTCGGCAACTGGATTCCGCTGTACTGAGCGCAGCCCGGCCTAACCCGACTGACCTCCCGTCTTCACGCGACTGCGACGAAGACGGGAGGTCGATCGTCGGGGCCGGCGGTCGGTGGTGTGGTGCCACGCGGCCGGAAAAGAATGCGTCCGTCCCGATTTCGTTGCAAGATGTCCGGCGTGGCTATGTACCAAGGCAGAGCGCTCGCGGACATCAACCTCAGTGGCATCTCGTTAGCGGAGGCGCTCGAGACCTTCATCTCACGACGCGATCCCAGCCTAGAGAACGTCCAGGTCAGGCGGGCGACACCGACCGGTGACGTCGAAACGCGGGTACAGCCCCACAAGCGGTGGTACGAGGTCGTCTTCGAGGTCGACGACAACCCCGAGGAAGAAGACGACGAAGACCTCGACACCTACGAGGCCCGAAAAAAGGCCGAGGCCAAAGCACGAGCCGCTGAAAAGGCGCGGGTGAAAGACTGGCCGCCCCGTAATCAGGGATTGTTCCCACCCAGCGAGGTATGGCCGGAAGCCGATCGGTGACGCGAATCGCTCTTCATCGCCGATGATGCAAGACAGCAGACCGAGAGGAGCAGCGCCGGTGGCCGAGGTGTCGGTGGTCGATCGAGCTCGTGGGATGCGCGACCTGGTCCGCGCCGAGGCTGGCGAATCCGAGCGGTTGCGCACACTGTCGCCGGTCATCGTCGACGAAATGTGGGCCTGTGGCCTGATGTCGGCGTTCAACCCGAAGGCGGCCGGAGGCGTCGAGCCGTCATTTCGGGAAATGATCGACACCTGGATCGAAATGGCCTGGCAAGACGGCTCTTTCGGCTGGATCGGAATTGCGAACCTGCCGTCGACGTTCGCCGCCGCAACATATCTTCCGGAAGAGGGTTTCGCGGAACTGTTCACGGCGAACGACAACCGCATCACCATCGGCGGCCAGTACTTTCCGAACGGTCAGGGCGTGGCAGTCGATGGCGGCTACCGATTGAACGGTGCGTGGAGCTTCGGTTCCGGCACCGGACACTCGGCGTATATCGGCGCGGGCTTCTTCCCGATGGACGATGGCGAGATGCGCTGGGTCAGCGACGGCATTCCGGATATGCGGGTGGCGTTTCTGCCACGCGACGAAGTCACCTTCACTGATGGATGGCATGTCCAGGGACTCAAGGGAACTGGATCTTACGACTACTCCGTCGCCGACGTCTTCGTGCCGGAGTCCCGAACCATTCCGCTGTTCACCCGGGATCCGGCGCGGGGGAGTTCGGCGGCGAGCCGGATGGGTCTGATGCCGGTCACCGCCGCCGGCCACGCGTCGTTTGCGCTCGGGGTCGCCAAAAGCATGCTCGACGACGTCGAAGAGCTGGCCGCCACCAAAGTGCGGATGAGCGACATGGCGACGCTGGCAGTCTCGGCAAACCTTCCAGAAGGGACTTGCCCACCACGTCGCGGCTTGGCGCGCGGCCCGCTTGCTGGTGCTCGATGCCTTCGCGACGGCTGAGGCGGCCGTCGAATCCGGTGACGACCTGACGCCCCGGTTGCGCGCCGACATGAGGGTGGCGGCGGTCTATGCCACCGACACCGCGCGGGCGGCCGCGGAGTGGGCCCACCTGGCGGCCGGCACCACCGCGATCCGCGAGGGCAGCCGACTCGAGCGTGCCTTCCGCGACATCTACACCGGAACCCAGCACGCGTTCATCAGCGAAAAAGTGGCGATGGACGTCGCGCAGATCTGGCTCGGTCTCATCGATGACCAGTTCGGACTCTGACTGCGGCGCAACTGTTTTCGAGAGGACCAGCCATGGTGCACGCTGATCGGGCCCGCTCCCGGACGTTCGTGGTGACGGGTGCGGCTTCCGGCATCGGCCTGGCCACAGCCGAGCGTCTGCTGGCAGAAGGCGGCATCGTCGTCGGCGCTGACACCGCTGCGGCGCCCGACCTCGGTCCCGGCTTCCATTTCGTGGCAGCAGATATCACCGACGAGTCGGCGATCGCGGCGGTGCTGGCAGCCGTGCCGGACCGACTCGACGGCATCGTCCACGCCGCAGGCGTCGCGGGCGGCGGTCCAGTTCATCTGCTCGATCGCGCCGAATGGGAACGGGTGATCGCGATCAACCTGACCGGCACCTTTCTGGTCGCCAAAGCGGCACTGGCCCGAATGATCGAACAACCTCGCGTCGACGGCGAACGAGGCTCGATCGTGACGTTGGCCAGCGTCGAGGGTTTGGAGGGCACCGCGGGCGGCAGCGTGTACAACGCGGCCAAGGGCGGCGTCGTCTTGCTCACCAAGAACATCGCGCTCGATTACGGGCCCAGCGGTATCCGGGCCAACGCCATCTGCCCCGGCTTCATCGAAACACCTTTGACCGAAAGCGTATTCGGGCTGCCAGGCATGGAAGGTCCCCGAGCCTCGGTCACCCAAGAGCACGCTCTGCAGCGGATGGGCCGGGCCGCGGAAGTGGCCGCGATGGCAGCATTCCTGGTGTCGCCCGACGCGTCGTTCGTCAGCGGCCAAGCCATCGCCGTCGACGGCGGGTACACCGCGGGGCGCGATCACGGAGTGGTTCAGCTGTTCGGTCTTCCGACCTGAGGCGTCGAATTCGCCGCCATCCGAAGGCGCGCTGAGGTCGGTTTGGTGGAGCGCGAAAGCCGGGTAGTCAAGACGCTGACTACCTGGAGTGCAAGCAATGACGACGACGAAGCCGGCAGGCGCGCAGCAATTCCTGCCCGACGATCGCGGATTAGATTCGCTCGCGGACGCGGCAAGCCGCTGTCGCGGGTGTGCCCTGTACGAGGACGCTACGCAGACCGTGTTCGGGCACGGGCATCCCGATGCGCCCATCATGTTGGTCGGCGAGCAGCCTGGTGACCAGGAAGACGTGCAAGGGCTGCCGTTCGTGGGCCCGGCTGGGCGGCTGCTCGCGCGCGCGCTGGACGACGCGGACATCGATCCTGAGCTGACGTTTCAGACCAACGCCGTCAAGCATTTCAAGTTCACCCGCAAGGGCGGAAAGCGCCGGATACACCAGAAGCCGAACAGGACCGAGGTCGTCGCGTGTCGGCCTTGGCTGCTGGCCGAAATCACCGCCTTGCACCCGAACGTCATCGTCTTGCTCGGCGCTACGGCGGCGCAGGCGTTGCTGGGCAGCGCATTCCGGGTTTCTGAGCACAGGGGAGAGTTGCTCTCCGTCCCTGACGAGATCGACCTGAGCCCGGCGCCGCTGCTGTCGGCGACGGTTCATCCCTCGTCGGTGTTACGCGACCGGGCCGACCGCGAGAAGGCTTACCAGCTCTTGGTCGATGACTTGCGCAGTGTTCGTCGCAGTATGGCGAAGGGAGCGTGAGCGTCAGTCAGCGAGCATCGACGCGCACAGCGCTGCGTCCACGCTGTCATCCACGGGCAGCAGGTCACTCAACCCGCATGCGCGCACGACCCGCGGGACGACCGGCTGGTTGCTCACCAGTCGTATCTCGACTCCGCGGTCCCGTGAGTGTTCCGACGCCTCGGCCAGCGCTGCGTATGCGCAGCACCCCATGAAATCCAGGCCGCTGATGTCGATGACCAGTGGCCCCGGAGGGCCGGCGGCCGCAGACGCCTCGCTCAGCAGGCGTCGCCAGGTGGTGTCGTTGGATGCATCCAGCTCACCGCCGGCGCTCACGATCACGGCGAGGCCGCTGCGCTCGGTGGTCGCTCGAAGGGTACTGCGGGCTTGTGCGAGCTCGGAGATGAGTCGCCCGCTCAGCATCAGCGGGTGAAAAGTCGAGTCGGCGATAGCAAAAGTGCTCATAGTGTTTCCTGATCCACCGGCGACTTGCGCCTCGATATGGATGCCTGCCCTAGACGCTTAAGACCGACGTCAGATAGAAGATATGATTATTTATAACAGGGCGATATCGGCTGTGTCCATCTGGCAGCGCCTGAGAATCGCTTGAGAAATGCTAAAACTGTCGTTGGTTGAGCGAACTCTCACAGCTGAATCCATGGATCTCAGTGTCCGGTTATGTTCCTTATTGACGCCAAAATTACCGCCCCGATGTAGGGCCAAAGCTTTTGCTAGGCTTATGATTTCAGCATAACCGCACCAGGTCGGCGTGACCTGTTCGCCGATGACGCCACCAGACCTTCAGGCCAGCCGGCACGATTGCCGGCAAACCTTAAAAATCTAAGGCGCCATTTTCTAGCCAGAAATTTGTACGATTGTGCAAAATACCGACAGTTCTTTGCTACGGAACCCCGGTGCAGCCGCCGCGGGATGGAAATGCGATCGCAGACTTTCCGACGTGACCGGCCTCGTTTACGCGGCGGACGACCCGGACTCTTCCGAGTGTTCGATTTCAAGATCAGCAATTGCGCGGGATGTCCGCTCCCGCAGCACTATTGCGGCAACCACCCCGCATACCACGGCAACGAGTAACGCGATCCAGGAAAACCGCGTCAACCACCGCTCGGCGGCCACGCCCGCGTAGTACACCAAAGCGGTGGTGCCGCCGGCCCAGCACAGCGCGCCGGAGACGTTTGCGAGCAGAAATCTCGCGTAGCGCATCTTCAGTGCACCCGCCAGCGGCCCGGCGAAAATCCGCAGCAGCGCGATGAACCGGCCGAAGAAGACCGCTCGCGCGCCCCACCGGTCGAACAGCCGCTCGGCGTACCTGACATGCCCGGGGCCGAAATGGTTCGGGAAACGACGACCCAGCCGGTCGAACAGCGGCAAGCCCAGGCGGCGGCCAATGGCGTAGCCGGTCGAGTCGCCGATCACGGCCCCGATCACCGCGGCCACACCCACCCCGATGGGATTGACCGCAAGCTCGTGCCGAGATGACAGCAGTGCGGCGCTGACCAGAACGATTTCTCCGGGCAACGGAATGCCCAGGCTTTCCACCCCGACGACCGCGCCGACCATGCCGTACACCGCCAGCGGGGGGACCGACTGCAGGAGGGCGTCCACCGTCATGGGTATAAGGATGCCCGGGCGCCCCGAGGGATGTGTCGGCGACCAGCCGTGTGGTAGCAGCACAGCGGAAATCAAGACGTCGCCCAGCGCCGTTCCGGTCGCCGCCAAGCGCCGTCCAGACTCTGGTTAATACCTGTGCCACAACGATTCTCATTCTCTGAGATGCCGGAGCTTTCCGGTGTTCTGGCGCCTTTCCGAAAGAGATGTAATCTCGTATGCGGGGGTCACTGCGAGCTGACTTGTAAGTATTGGAGATCGTGCGGGCATCGTGCCCGCCGGTCATCGCACTAGGGAAGGACCGATGCCGTGGTTGACGTGCCTGCGGAACGCCCGTTACAGACTCGGGGGACGCAGTTGCTCTCCCTCATCGGGCGTCAGGAGTGGCTAGATCGGCCCAGCTACCGGCTCGAGCACCTTCTGGGCATCGCGTTCAACTCGCTGGGCAGGAGTCGTGATCGCGTCGCCAACGCACTGAATGGGGTGTGGCTCGGGCATCCCGCGCATCCGCCCCTGGCGTCGTTGACCAGCGGTGCGATCGGGACCACGATCGGGTTGGACGCGCTGAGCCTGCTGCCGGCCCGGCCCAAAACGGAGACTCGCCGACGCATCGCGGTTCGCGACGCGTGCGCTGGGGCTGGGAATCCTGGCGAACCTGGGTTCGGCGGTCACCGGCGTTGCGGATTGGCAGCACACGCACGAGGAAGACCGCCGCATCGGGCTGGTGCACGGCACGTTGAACGGGCTAGCGACTTGCCTTGTACGTCATGTCGTGGCTGGATCGGCGCCGCGGCCGACATGGCCGCGGGATCGTCACCAGCGCGCTCGGCTACGGCATCACAGTCAGTGCCAGCTATATGGGCGGGGCTTTGGTATTCGCCTCGGGTATCGGCATCGACCAATCCGGTCAGCGGCTGCGCACCCCGGACTGGACGCCGGTATTGCCGGTGGAGTCGCTGACGGACGGCAAGCCGCAGCGCGTCGAAATCGACGGACTCGGTCTGGTGGTGTGTCGAACCGGCAACAATGGCGATGTCGCGGCTTTCGGGGAGTTCTGCCCGCACCTGGCCGCCCCGATGAGTGACGGTTGGGTCGACCGCGGACGGCTGGTATGCCCTTGGCACGGTTCGCGATTCGACGTCTGCTCAGGAGCGGTGCTACGCGGTCCGTCGGCGGCGCCGCTACCACGCTATGAGACGCGGATCAACGACGGGATGATCGAGCTGCGCGGAGATGGCCACCATGTTAGCTCCCGGCGAGGCCTCGAAAGGAGTGGCGCGAAATGAACGCCTACACAGTGTTGAAAGACCACCACAATGTGCTCAAAGGGCTGGTCAAAAAGATTTCCGAGACTCCAGCGGTTGCCCCCGAGCGCCAGGAATACCTCGACGATCTGCTCGTCGAACTCGACATCCATTTCCGCATCGAAGACGACCTGTACTACCCGGCGCTGTCTGCGGCCAGCTCGTTGATCGCCATCGCGCACGCCGAGCATCGTCAGGTCATCGATCAGCTCTCGGTGCTGCTGCACACGCCCCCGGACGCGCCGACCTACGACGATGAATGGCACTCGTTCGCAACGGTTCTCGAGGCGCACGCCGACGAGGAGGAGCGCGACATGATCCCGTGCCACCGTCGGTGAAAATCACCGACGAAGAGTTACGCGCCCTCGGTGAGAAGATGGCATCCCGCATCGAGGAGCTCCGCGGGTCGACGGCTCACAAGCTGAGGGTGAAGGGCAGGAAATCCATGCTGCGAGCGCTGTAGAGCAGCCACACAATGAGCCGGGCGCCGGCGCTTACTGTCGCGGCCGTGTTCGTCTGGCTGGGGATGGTGCTCGCCATCTCGTTCCTGGAAGCGCCGTTGAAATTCCGCGCACCCAACGTCACGCTGCCGATCGGCCTCGGTATCGGCCGGCTGGTCTTTCGCGCGCTCAACACCGTCGAGGTCCTGCTGGCCATCGTCATCGTGGTGGCCTCCATCGCCTGCCCGCCACCGGCTCGCGTCGCGGCGGCCTTGGCCGTCGCGTTCGTCGTGCTGGCCCTGCAGATCGTGGCGGTGCGGCCACGGCTGACTCGCCGATCGGACCAGGTGCTGGCCGGCCTGGACGCGCCGCGCACGCGAGGCCATTACGTCTACGTCGGTCTCGAGGCGATCAAGGTGCTGGCCTTGTCTGTGTGCGGGATTCTTCTACTATCCACCTGAGGACCCACATCCGGCCGACCGAAGGACTAATGATGGAAACCATTTCGCTGACCAGCCTGGCCGCCGAAAAGCTGGCAGAGGCACGGCAGACACACAGTGGCCGCGCCGCGCACACGCTTCATGGCGGGCACACCCACGAACTGCGGCAGACCGTGATGGCGTTACTTGCCGGGCACGAACTCTCCGAACACGACAGCCCCGGACAGGCGTCACTGCAGGTCTTGCAAGGACATGTACACCTCACCGCGGGTGACGATGTATGGGACGGCAAGACCGGCGACTACGTGGTAATCCCGCCGCAACGACACTCCCTGCAGGCAGTTGACGATTCGGTGATCATCCTGACCGTCTTCAAGAGCCTCCCTGCGGCGTAGTCAGATGCTGTCCACGCCCTGGTCCGCGGCGATGGGTCTGCGGGTGCCCATCGTCAACGCGCCGATGGGCGGGGTTGCCGGCGGACGGTTGGCTTCCGCGGTGAGCGCTGCCGGCGGACTGGGGATGGTCGGCATGGGCACCGCCGGGTCGACGTCGTCACTGCACGCCGAATTACCGCATGTGACAGGGACATTCGGAATTGGCTTGGTGGACTGGGTGATGCGCAAAGAAGCGGGTCTGTTCGACGCCGCGGTGGCTGCGCAGCCGGTGCTGATATCGGTCAGCTTCGGCACCGACCTGTCCTGGGTGAGCCGTGTCCACGACGCCGGAATCGCCGCCGCCACACAGGTTTACAACAGCGACGAGGCCCGCCGGGCGCAAGACGCCGGCATCGACGTGATAGTGGCGCGCGGCGGCGAAGGCGGCGGCCACGGGGACGCCACCATCGGCACACTGCCGCTGCTCGACGCGGTGCTGGACGCCGTGTCGGTGCCGGTGCTGGCCGCCGGAGGAATCGCGTCGGCCCGCAGCCTTGCCGCGGTGCTGGCCGCCGGGGCCAGCGGCGCCTGGCTGGGCACCTGCCTGTCGGCATCAGTGGAGGCGCTGACCACCGACGCAGGCCGCCGCGCGCTGGTGGCGGCCCGCGAAACCGACACCGCCAGCACGCGGGTCTACGACGTCGTGCGTCATCTGCCGTGGGCAGAGCGGTTTCCCTCGCGCGTGCTGCGCAACGACTTCGTCGCGCGCTGGAGCGGGCACGAGGATGCGTTGGCCGAAGATGCCGATGCGGCAGCCGAACTCGCCACCGCGATCGCTGCAGATGATCGCCGTGTCGCGGCGGTCGACGCCGGCCAGGGTGTCGGCATGGTCACCGGTGTGGCGCCGGTGGGCGAGGTCATCGACCGCATGTGCACCGGCGCGCGCGACCTGCTCGCCGGCTGGGGTCAGACTGCCCGCACGTAGCGCTTGTTCATCACCCGCTGCATGAGCGTGGTGAACGGTCCGCCGGCTTTGCTCCACCACGTTGCCGGCCGGGAGAACGCCGAGACTTCCGCGAACACTGCGGACGTGACGGGATCGTGGCGCACCACGAACCGTTCCTCACCGCACTCGGGGTGACCCGGCAGCGTGCCGTAAGCGAAGCCACGCACATGCGGCTCGTCGACGACGTAGACAACCCGGCACGGTGCCTTCAGGAACCCGATTTCCACCACCACCACCGTGCCGGCGGTGACGAGCTCGCTGCTGGGCTGAACCCGCAAACCGGAGCCGCGCTGCATGCCCCAGTGCATGACCCGGTCGGCGGCCTCTTCGAAGCGCAGTTGACCCATCCCGATGTGGGCGGAGAAGCCGATGTGCTTGTAGCCCGGCGGAAACGGCCCGGCGGTCGCGCCGACCTCCGGATAGGTGAAGGGCAGCTGAGCGATCGTGTGCAAATCCACCGGCCCAGCTTGCCACGCGGATGTGGCCGGTTCTTCTCGGCCGGCGTACGGTCGGCGAGGTGACTACCCAGGCTCCCGCTCAAGCATCCGGAACGTTCACCCTCGGTGGCGATCTCACCATCAACCGCCTCGGCTACGGCGCCATGCGTCTGACCGGCAAGGGGGTGTGGGGTCCGCCCGCCGATCGAGACGAAGCGGTGCGGGTGCTGCGGCGGGCGACCGAGCTCGGCGTCGACTTCATCGACACCGCAGACTCTTACGGGCCCTACTTCGCCGAGGAGATCATCCGGGAAGCGCTGCACCCCTACGAAGGGCTGGTCATTGCCACCAAAGCGGGGCTGCTGCGCACCGGACCCGACGAATGGATTCCGCTGGGCTTTCCGGCGTACCTGCGCCAGGAAGCCGAACTGAGCCTGCGGCGGCTCGGCGTCGAGACCATCGACCTGTTTCAGCTGCACCGCATCGACGACAAGTTCCCGCTGGAGGACCAGGTCGGTGAGCTGGTCAAGCTCCAGCAGGAAGGCAAGATTCGCCACATCGGGTTGTCGGAGGTCAGCGTCGAACAATTGCATGCGGCGCAAAAGATCGCCCAGATTGTTTCGGTTCAAAACCTCTACAACCTGAACACCCGCAGCGCCGAGGCGTTGCTCGACGAGGCGACCAAGCAGGGAATCGGGTTCATCCCGTGGTTCCCGCTGGCCGCCGGACCACTCGCCGCTCCGGACGGGCCGCTGGCCCGGCTGGGCGCCGAACACGGCCATGCGAAGCCGTCGCAGCTCGCGTTGGCCTGGCTGCTGAAGCGCTCACCGGTGGTGCTGCCGATCCCGGGGACATCGAGTGTGGCGCACCTGGAGGAGAACGTGGCCGCTGCCGAAATCGAACTCAGCGACGAGGAGTTCGAGAAGCTGAGCGCCCTCGGGGAGCAACAGAGCGACTAGCTGATTTGCGCCGGGCAATACGGTGTTCTGGTGGCCGGCGAACATGCGCGACATCCAGGTGGCGGCTTCAACCCACCCGAACCGACGAAAAAGGGCGGCCCGGATTACGGCCGGTTCATCGAAGCGGTGCGCACACTGCAGGACCACGCCCGGGCGGTCGACGCGCCCGACGAAGTGATCACTGAGGCCGCCGACCTCGTCGAGAAGGTGTCCGGCCTACTCGCACCGTTCGACACCGATGAGTGGGCAACCCCGTCGGGGCGCCGCATCGACTTGCCCAATCGCGGCAACATTTTGCCGGTGCCGATGAAGGTGCACCGCACCCAGGACGGTCGCATCGAGGGCTGGGCCCGGTTTCGGCGGTTCCACCTGGGCCGCAACGGCGCCGTACACGGCGGCGCGCTGGGGCTGCTGTTCGATTCCATCCTCGGGATGACGTCCGCGGCGATCACCGGGGGACCGCGCCAGCGCACCGCCTACCTGCACGTCAACTACCGCCAGATCGTCCCGATCGACAAAGAACTGCAGGTCGGCGCCCAAGTCGACCGAGTGGAAGGCCGGAAGATCTTCGTATCCGGCCGGGTGAGTGACGGCGATGCTGTGCTCACCGACGCCGAGGCGCTGTTCGTCCTCCTCAAGCCGGGCCAGCCCTAAGGCTGCAACCCCTGGGCGATAACCGCCCCGATAGCATGGTCGGGTCCGTGTGAACACCCGAAAGTCATGGAGACCGCGTCGATGACCGCCCTCGCAGACCCCGCGCCGGGAGGCGACGGCGGCGACCCGCAGCGCCCGGCTGGGCCGGGCCCGCGACCGCCGCAAGCCCCGATCCGGGTGGCTGCCGGAACGACCGCTGCGGCCGCGGTCCGCGAAGCCGGTCTGCCGGGCCGAGGCGCCGCCGACGCGATCGTGGTGGTTCGCGACGCCGGACGGCACCCTGCGCGACTTGAGCTGGATTCCCGACACCGACGCCGATGTGGTCCCAGTAGCGGCTGACACCGACGACGGGCGCAGCGTGATCCGGCACTCGGCCGCCCACGTGCTGGCTCAGGCCGTGCAGGATCTGTTCCCGCACGCGAAGCTCGGCATCGGGCCGCCGATCGTCGACGGCTTCTACTACGACTTCGACGTCGACGAGCCGTTCACCCCTGAGGATCTGGACAAGCTGGAAAAGCGGATGCGCCAGATCGTCAAGGAGGGCCAGCTGTTCGACCGGCGGGTCTACGAGTCCAAGGATCAGGCCCGCGGCGAACTGGCCGGCGAGCCCTACAAGCTCGAGCTCGTCGACGACAAGTCGGGCGACCCCGACGTGATGGAGGTCGGCGGGGACGAACTCACCGCGTACGACAACCTGAATCCCCGTACCCGCGAACGGGTTTGGGGCGACTTGTGTCGCGGCCCGCACATCCCCACCACCAAGCACATTCCGGCTTTCAAGCTCACTCGGAGCTCGGCCGCGTATTGGCGGGGCGATCAGAACAACGCCAGCTTGCAACGTATCTACGGGACCGCGTGGGAATCGCAAGAGGCGCTCGACCGCCACCTGACGTTGCTGGAAGAAGCTCAGCGTCGCGACCACCGCAAGCTGGGCGTCGAGCTGGACCTATTCAGCTTTCCCGACGAAATCGGTTCAGGCCTAGCGGTTTTCCACCCGAAGGGCGGCATCATCCGTCGGGAGCTGGAGGAGTACTCGCGGCGAAAGCATGAGCAGGCGGGCTACGAGTTCGTCAACACCCCGCACATCACCAAAGAGCAGCTGTACGTCACCTCGGGTCACCTCGAGTGGTACGCCGACGGCATGTATCCGCCGATGCATCTGGACGCTGAATTCAACGACGACGGCACGGTGCGCAAACCCGGCCAGGACTACTACCTCAAGCCGATGAACTGCCCGATGCATCATCTGATCTACCGGTCGAGGGGACGGTCCTACCGCGAACTTCCGTTGCGGCTCTTTGAATTCGGCAGCGTCTACCGCTATGAGAAGTCCGGTGTCATCCACGGCCTGACCCGGGTGCGCGGCATGACGCAGGACGACGCGCACATCTACTGCACCCGCGAGCAGATGGGCCAGGAGCTGACCTCGGTGCTGCGCTTCGTGCTCGACCTGCTGGCCGACTACGGGCTCAACGACTACTACCTGGAGCTGTCCACCAAGGACCCCGAGAAATACGTGGGCTCCGACGAAGTGTGGGAAGAGGCCACCGAAATTCTGCGTGAGGTCGGCGAGGCGTCGGGACTGGAACTGATCCCCGACCCCGGTGGCGCGGCCTTTTACGGGCCGAAGATCTCAGTCCAGGTCAAGGATGCGCTGGGCCGGAGCTGGCAGATGTCGACGCTGCAAGTCGACTTCAACATGCCGGATCGCTTCGAGCTGGAATACACCGCCGCCGACGGTTCACGCCAACGCCCGGTGCTGATCCACCGTGCGTTGTTCGGGTCGATCGAGCGGTTCTTCGGCATCCTGACCGAGCACTACGCCGGCGCTTTCCCGGCGTGGCTGGCGCCGGTCCAGGTGGTCGGCATTCCCGTCGCCGAGGGCCACGTGCCATACCTGGAAGACGTTGCTGCGCAGCTGAAGTCACATGGCATCCGAGTTGACGTCGACGCCAGCGATGACCGGATGGCCAAGAAGATCGTCAACCACACCAACCAGCGAGTGCCGTTCATGTTGCTGGCCGGCGACCGCGACGTCGAAGCCGGAGCGGTCAGTTTCCGCTTCGGTGATCGCACCCAAATCAACGGGGTGCCTCGCGACGAGGCCGTCACTGTCATCAGGCAGTGGGTCAACGATCGCGAAAACGCTGCTCCCACGGCCGCTTTGGTCAAGGTGAGCACTCGTGGCTGAGGACGACTCGGCCCTGACGGACCACGGTGGCGGCGGCGATGAGCGCGGGCGCGAGGAGCGGACGGCCCTGACTGACCGAGGCGCCGGCGAAGCCGACCACCTGCAGCGGCTGTGGACGCCCTACCGGATGAGTTACCTGGCCGAGGGGCCGCTCAAGCAGGACAACGCCCAATCTCAGCCGTTCACCGACATCCCGCAACTGTCCGACGAGGACGGTCTGGTGGTGGCGCGCGGAGAGCTGGTCTACGCGGTGCTGAACCTCTATCCGTACAACCCCGGTCATCTGATGGTCGTGCCGTATCGCCGGCTGTCCGAACTCGAAGATCTCACCGAGCCGGAAAGCAGTGAGCTGATGGCGTTCATCCAGAAGGCGATTCGCGTCATCAAGAACGTCTCGCGGCCGCACGGATTCAACGTCGGGGTCAACCTGGGCCAGTCGGCGGGCGGCTCGCTGGCCGAGCACCTGCATGTGCACGTGGTGCCCCGCTGGGGCGGGGATGCCAACTTCATCACGATCATCGGCGACTCCAAGGTGATCCCGCAGTTGCTGCGCGACACCCGTCGCCTGCTGGCCGCCGAGTGGGACAGGCAATCGTGAGCGGGCGGTCGTGAGCAAACTGTTGTCCCGCGAGGGAGTTGCCCGAGTCACCGCGCCGGTGGCGCGGGCGTTTCTGCGCGCGGGATTCACCGCGGACGGGGTGACCATCATTTCCACCGCTGCGGCGGTGCTGGCAGCGCTGACGCTGTTTCCGACCGGCCGGCTGTTCGCCGGGACCCTGGTCATCTGGTTTTTCGTGATGTTCGACATGGTCGACGGGGCGATGGCGCGAGAAAGCGGCGGCGGCACGCGCTTTGGCGCCGTGCTGGATGCCACCTGTGACCGGATCAGTGATGGCGCGGTGTTCTGTGGTCTGGCGTGGTGGGCGGCATTCGGGCTCGCCAATCGGCAGTTGGTGGTGGCGAGCTTCATCTGCCTGGTCACTTCTCAAGTGATCTCTTACATCAAGGCACGCGCCGAAGCCAGTGGGCTACGCGGCGACGGTGGCTTCATCGAGCGACCGGAACGGTTGATCATCGTGCTGGTCGGCGCAGGTCTTTCGGACCTGCCGATATTCCCGTTGCCGTGGGCGTTGCCGGTGGCGATGTGGTTACTGGCCGCGGCGAGCATGCTCACCTGCGCGCAACGGTTGCACACTGTGCGGCACTCGGCCAGCGCGGAGACTCGGCTGCCGCCGCCGGGCAAGCCTGGACAGGACGACTCGTGATCGTCCCGGCCGGTCTGAAACTGCCTGGCATCAGCGATCTTTCGCTCCCCAGTCGACTAACCGACTGGGGCTATGCGGCCGGGTGGCGAACGGTGCGCGCCATGCCGGAATTCGCGGCCCGCAATGTCTTCGACGCCGGGGCGCTGTACGCGTCGCGCGGCGGGGGACCGGACCAGCTCCGCAAGAACCTGGCGCGCGTCACCGGAGTCACGCCCAAAGACGTGCCCGCCAGCCTGATGCGGGCGTCGCTGGCGTCCTACGCCCGCTACTGGCGCGAGGCGTTTCGGTTACCGACGATGGATCACCACGCGCTCGGCCGCCGACTGGCCGAAACAGTTACCGGACAAGAACATCTGCAAGCCGCGCTGGCCGATGGCCGCGGCGTGGTGAACGCGTTGCCGCACAGCGGAAACTGGGACATGGCCGGGGTGTGGATGGCCCAGACCTACGGCAGGTTCACCACCGTCGCCGAGCGGCTCAAACCCGAATCGCTGTACCGGCGGTTCATCGAGTACCGGGAGAGCTTGGGCTTCGAGGTCATCCCGCTCTCGGGCGGCGAGCAGCCGCCGTTCCCGTTGCTCAGCGAACGGCTCAAAGACAACAAAATGGTCTGTCTGATGGCCGAGCGAGACCTCAGCCGTACCGGCGTTCAAGTCGACTTCTTCGGCGAACCGACCAGGATGCCGGCCGGCCCGGCGAAGCTGGCGATCACCAGCGGCGCGGCGTTGCTGCCCGTGCACTGCTGGTATGACGGCGAGGACTGCCGAGTCGAGTTCTATCCGCCGCTGGACTGCAGTAGCGGCGATGTCGGCGTCGTCACCCAGGCGCTGGCCGACGTGTTCGCCCGCAA
Organism: uncultured Actinomycetota bacterium; assembly: GCA_963762535.1. GTDB lineage: Bacteria > Actinomycetota > Actinomycetes > Mycobacteriales > Mycobacteriaceae > Mycobacterium. The sequence continues at coordinate 149,207 of CAVXKX010000006.1, read as the reverse complement.
CATCGCCGAGCATCCCGCCGACTGGCACATGCTTCAGCCGCAGTGGCTGGCCGACCTGTCCCAAGAACGCCAGGACCGATTGGGAGTTCGGCGGCCAGAAGCAACGCAGCCCGGGGATCAAGGGCAGCCCTGATGCGGATCGGGATGGTGTGCCCGTATTCGTTCGACGTGCCGGGCGGCGTGCAATCGCACGTGTCGCAGCTTGCCGAAGTGATGCGGGCTCGCGGCGAGGACGTCAGCGTGTTGGCGCCGGCGTCGCCGCACGTCCACCTGCCCGAGTATGTCGTCTCGGCCGGTCGGGCGGTCCCGATTCCCTACAACGGCTCGGTGGCCCGGCTGCAGATCAGCCCGGCCGTGCACGGAAAGGTCCGGCGCTGGCTGGCCGACGGTGACTTCGACGTTCTGCATCTGCACGAGCCGAATGCCCCCAGCGTGTCGATGTGGGCGTTGCGGATTGCGACCGGCCCGATCGTGGCCACCTTTCACACCTCGACTACCAAATCGCTGATGCTGTCGGTGGTTCAAGGCCTGCTGCGGCCGATGCAGGAGAAGATCGTCGGCCGCATCGCGGTGTCCGACCTGGCCCGGCGCTGGCAGATGGAGGCGCTGGGATCGGACGCGGTGGAGATACCCAACGGTGTCGACGTCGCCGCGATGGCCTCCGCGCCGCTGCTCGACGGGTATCCGCGGCCGGCCAAGACGGTGTTGTTCCTCGGCCGCTACGACGAACCCCGCAAAGGCATGGCGGTGCTGATCGATGCGCTGCCCAGTGTGGTCGAGCGCTTCCCGGGACTGCAGGTCCTGATCGTCGGGCGCGGCAACGAAGAGGAATTGCGTGAGAAGGCCGGCGGCTTGGCCGGCCATCTGCGGTTCCTCGGGCAGGTGGACGACGCCGGCAAGGCGTCCGCGCTGCGCAGCGCCGACGTCTACTGTGCGCCGCACCTCGGTGGGGAAAGCTTCGGCATCGTGCTGGTCGAGGCGATGGCCGCGGGCACCCCGGTAGTGGCCAGCGATTTGGATGCGTTTCGGCAGGTGCTGCACGGCGGAGAGGCCGGGCGGCTGGTGAAGGTGGACGACAGCGCCGCGCTCGCCGAAGGTCTGATCGCGGTGCTCGAGGACAAGTCGCTGGCTAAGCGCTACGCCGAGGCGGGAGCTGAGGCGGTGCAACGCTACGACTGGCCGGTGGTGGCCAACCAGATCATGCGGGTCTATGAGACGGTCGCGGTCAGCGGCAGCAAGGTCGAGGTGGCGAGCTGATGTGGTGGGCGGTGGTAGCCGTCGCGGCCCTGGTCCTCACGCTGAGCGTGCTGCTTGCGGTCTTTGTCTGGGGATATCGCACCGCGAACCGGCTCGACCGCCTGCACGTGCGGCACGACCTGTCCTGGCAGGCTCTCGACGCCGCACTGGCCCGCCGGGCCGTGGTGGCCCGCGCGATGGCGGCCCACGCGCTCGGCGGCCACTCGGACGCCGCCGCCCAGGAATTGGTGGCGCGCGCCGACGCCGCAGAGAACGCTCCGCGCCAGGACCGCGAAGCCTGCGAGAACATGTTGGCCGCCGCGCTGGCGAAGATCGACCCAGCCTCAGTACCGACCGGCGTGATCGCGGAGCTGGCTGACGCCGAGGCCCGCGTGGTGTTGGCCCGCCGATTCCACAACGATGCGGTCCGTGACGCGCTCGCGCTGCGCGAGCATCGTCTGGTCCGACTGTTCAGGTTGGCCGGAACAGCCAAGCTGCCAAGCTATTTCGAGATTGCCGAGCGGTCGCAGGCGCTCCGTCACGCCGATCATCCGGCCGCCGGGCGGCGAACCTCGGCGCGGGTGGTGCTGCTCGACGAGACCGGCGCGGTGTTGCTGTTGTGCGGGTCTGACCCCGCGGCGCCCGAGCATGCCGGCGTCCCGACGCCGCGGTGGTGGTTCACCGTGGGCGGTCAGGTCGGCGACGGCGAATCTCTCGCCCAGGCTGCCGCGCGTGAGCTGGCCGAGGAAACCGGCCTACGGGTCGATCCCGGCGACCTGGTCGGGCCGATCTGGCGGCGCGACGCCGTGTTCGACTTCAACGGCGCAGAGATCAACAGCGAGGAATTCTTCTTCGTCCACCGCACCGAGCGCTTCGAACCGTCAACGACGGGCCGCACCGAGCTGGAAAGCCGCTACATCCATGGCCACCGATGGTGCGACCCCGCCGACATCGTCGAGTTGGCCGAGGCCGGTGAGACGGTGTATCCCCTTCAGCTTCCGGAGCTGCTCACCGAAGCAGCTGTGCTGGCCGGCGCGCCGGATCCGCCCCGGCAGTTGCAGTTGATCCGCTGAGCGTCAGGCGCCGCCGGTGGGGTCTACCCGACGAAATCGCCGCCGTGGTCGCGTTTCTGCTCTCCCCAGACGCGTCCTATGTCACCGGCACCACCATCGAAGCCGACGGCGGCTGGGGCTAACGCCCTGCACGCACGGGCGCGCTGCTGCTCCACATGCGAATCAACTGTTGTTTGTCCACGTCGGCTACTGGCCGATCTTGTCCAGCTCGGCCAGGTCCTCGTCGGACAGTGAGAGTCCCGCGCCGGCGACGTTTTCCCGCAGGTGCTCCGCCGACGAGGTACCAGGAATCAGCAGGATGTTCGGCGACCGCGCCAGCAACCAGGAAAGGGCGACCCCCATCGGCGTCGCGCCTGATCGGGCGGCCACGGTCGCGAGCGCCGAGGACTGCAGTGGGGTGAAGCCGCCGAGCGGGAAGAAGGGCACGTAGGCGACGCCCGCTCCGGCGAGCCTGTCGATCAGCTCGTCGTCGTGACGGTAGGCGAGGTTGTACAGGTTCTGCACGCAGACGATCGGCGCAATCGACTGTGCCTCGGCGACCTGTTCCGCCGTGGCGTTGCTGACGCCGAGGTGCCGGATGAGGCCCTGCTGCTGGAGTTCGACGAGCGTCTCGAACGGCTCGGCGAGCGAGCCGGGTTGGGGTCCCTGGGCGTTGCCGAGCCGCAGGTTGACCAGGTCCAGCACGTTGAGGCCAAGGGTTGCAAGATTCTCGTCGATCGAGCGGCGCAGATCGTCGGGCCGTCGGGCCGGGGGCCAGCCGCCCTGCGGGTCGCGGATAGCGCCGACCTTGGTCACGATGTGCAGCGATTCGGGGTATGGCTGCAACGCTTCACAGATCAGCTGGTTGGTGACGTGCGGTCCGTAGGCGTCACTGGTGTCGATGTGGGTGATGCCGAGGTCGACGACCTCCCGAAGGACGGCCAGTGCGCCGTCGTGATCGGCAGGCGGCCCCATGACCCCCGGGCCGGCGAGCTGCATAGCGCCGTAGCCGAACCGGGCGACGGTCAGGTCACCTAACGTCCAGGTGCCGCCGGGAAGCGACGTAGAGAGCGAGCTCATACTGAGCCTTTCGTATCGAGCCGGGGTGCTGGTGCCTAACGGTTCCTTGCATCAGTATGAGTAAGTAACTTCCTGACCGGAAGTAGGCACTTCAGAGTGCGTAACGCACCCACGGGTTAGAGGAGCGGTGACGGCAACGATGACGGCGGCCCAGAAGAGGACACAAACCAAGGCGGAATATGACGCTTTCCTGGCGGCATGCCCAAGCCGCAAGCTGCTCGACCGGATCTCTGACAAATGGGTCACGCTGATCCTGGCCGCCCTGGGCAGCGACGGCTCGCATCGGTTCAGCGCCGACTGCGCCGGTGAGCCCCGGTCGATGCGCTACTCGGAGCTGTCCCGCCTGCTGGTCGGCGTCAGCCAGAAGATGCTCACTCAGACGCTGCGCTCCTTGGAGCGTGATGGTCTAATCACCCGCACCGCGACGCCAACCGTGCCCGTCACGGTGTCTTACGAGCTAACCGACCTCGGTCTCTCATTGCACAGGATGATGCGCGGCCTCAAGACCTGGGCCGAAATGCACATGGACGATGTGCTCGCCAACCGCGCGACGTACGACACCCGCGTCACCTGAACAAAGAAACAAGCCGTCACGCCGTAGCGGGCGGCCGTCACGCCCGTCTGTACATCATCAGATGTAAGGTGATGTCATGCGGACGCAGATCACGCTCAACGCTGAGGAAGTCGAACTCCTGGATCGCGCGGCGCAGGCGAGTGGTGCGTCCAGATCCGAGCTGATCCGTCGGGCGATTCACAGCGCGTACGGAAGCCGCAGCAAAGCAGAGCGGATTGCGGCCCTTAAGCGAAGCGCGGGCTCGTGGCCAGGACGGGACTTCACCGGCGCGGATTACGTCGATGCTGTACGCGGCGACCTCAACGAGCGCTTAGGCCGGCTCGGCCTGACGTGAAGCTGATTGACACCACCATCGCTGTCGACCACTTGCGGGGCGAGCCCGCGGCCGTGGATCTACTCGCGGCGCTGATCGACACCGGCGAGGACGTGGTGGCAAGCGAACTGGTCCGTTTCGAGCTCCTTGCCGGCATACGAGACAAGGAGGTCGAGGCTTTTGAGGAGTTTTGCTCCGCGATACGTTGGGCGGTGGTGACCGAGGATGTGGCCCGCGTCGGTGGACGACTCGCCCGTCGGTACCGACGCAGCCACAGCGGCATTGGCGCCGTCGACTACCTGATCGCCGCGACTGCGATCGTGATCGACGCCCGCCTGCTGACGACGAATGTCCGGCACTTCCCGATGTTCACCGAGCTGACGGCCCCGTACTGACGTTTCTTCGGCAGGCGGCAAAAAATACGATTTGGCATCCACCCCTAGAATTGGATGACACCAGTTGAAGGAGATCAGCAGTGGATAGCGCCGCTTCGTCGAACGGCACTGGGCGGACTGGAACCGCGCGAGTCAAGCGCGGCATGGCCGAGATGCTCAAGGGCGGCGTCATCATGGACGTCGTCACGCCGGAGCAGGCCCGGATCGCCGAGGGCGCCGGGGCCGTCGCGGTGATGGCGCTCGAGCGCGTGCCGGCCGACATCCGCGCTCAGGGCGGGGTGTCGCGGATGAGCGACCCCGACATGATCGAGGGCATCATCTCCGCGGTCACGATTCCGGTGATGGCCAAGGCCCGCATCGGCCACTTCGTCGAAGCGCAGATTCTGCAGAGCCTCGGGGTGGACTACGTCGACGAGTCCGAGGTGCTCACACCCGCCGATTACACCCACCACATCGACAAGTGGAAGTTCACCGTGCCGTTCGTCTGCGGCGCGACCAACCTCGGCGAGGCGCTACGCCGGATCAACGAGGGCGCGGCGATGATCCGCTCCAAAGGCGAGGCCGGCACCGGCGACGTGTCCAACGCAACCACCCATATGCGTGCCATCGGGGGAGAGATCCGGCGGCTCGGCTCTCTCTCCGAAGACGAATTATATGTAGCAGCAAAGGAATTGGCGGCACCTTACGACCTCGTCGTCGAGGTCGCGCGGGCGGGCAAGCTGCCGGTGACGTTGTTCACCGCCGGTGGTATCGCCACCCCGGCCGACGCCGCGATGATGATGCAACTCGGCGCCGAAGGCGTGTTCGTCGGCTCCGGGATCTTCAAGTCCGGGGACCCGGCGCAGCGCGCCGCCGCGATCGTGAAGGCCACCACCTTCTACGACGACCCCGATGTGCTGGCCAAGGTGTCGCGCGGACTGGGCGAGGCGATGGTCGGCATCAACGTCGAGCAGGTTCCCGAGCCGCATCGCCTGGCCCAGCGGGGCTGGTAAAACAGTCCGTGTCGATCGAAAAAATCCTTGATCTCGAGCAACTCGAGGTCGACATCTACCGGGGCAGCGTGTTCAGCCCCGAACAGGGCAACTTTCAGCGCACCTTCGGTGGGCAGGTGGCGGGCCAGTCGCTGGTGTCCGCAGTCCGAACGGTCGATCCGCATTTTCTGGTGCACTCGTTGCACGGTTATTTCATCAGGCCCGGAGATTCCTCGGCGCCAACGATTTTCATCGTCGAGCGGCTGCGTGACGGTGGTTCGTTCTGCACCCGGCGGGTCAACGCGATCCAGCACGGCAAAACGATCTTCTCCATGTCGGCGTCGTTTCAGACCGATCAGGAGGGGATTCACCACCAGGACGTGATGCCCACGGCGCCGCCGCCCGATGATCTGCCGGGGCTGCGGTCGATGAAGGTGTTCGACGACGAGGGATTCAAGCAATTCCAGGAGTGGGACATCCGTATCGTGCCGCGCGATCAGACTCAGCGGTTGCCCGGCAAGGCAGCCCAGCAGCAGGTCTGGTTCCGCCACCGCGATCCACTGCCCGATGACCCGGTGCTGCACATCTGCGCGCTGGCCTACATGAGTGACCTCACCCTGCTGGGCTCCGCTCAGGTCACCCACCTCGACGAGCGTGAGCACCTGCAGGTGGCCTCGCTGGACCACGCGATGTGGTTCATGCGGGTGTTCCGTGCGGACGAGTGGCTGCTCTACGACCAGTCCTCGCCGTCGGCGTGCGGCGGCCGCGCACTGTGTCAGGGCAAGATCTTCAACCAGTACGGCGAGATGGTCGCCGCCGTCATGCAGGAAGGGCTGACGCGCTTTCCGAGCGAGCACCGGCCGTCCAGCAAGTGAGTGGCCCACGCATCGGAGTTCTGGCGCTGCAGGGCGATGTTCGCGAGCATCTGGCGGCGTTACGTGATGCCGGAGCCGCCGCGTGCAGCGTGCGGCGCGTTGGCGAGCTTGGACGCCTCGACGGGTTGGTGCTTCCCGGTGGCGAATCCACCACGATGAGTCATCTGCTGCGCGAGCTCGAGCTGCTGGAGCCGCTGCGCGCCCGGCTGGCCGACGGGTTGCCGGCCTACGGCGCATGTGCGGGAATGATTCTGTTGGCCAGCGAGATTCGTGACGCCGGAACTGCCGGCCGTGAGGCACTTCCGTTGTCTGCGATCGATATCACGGTGCGACGCAACGCTTTTGGACGTCAGGTCGACTCATTCGAGGGTGACATCGCATTCGAAGGTCTCGACGAGCCGGTGCACGCGGTTTTCATCCGTGCGCCGTGGGTGGAGCGGGTGGGTGCGGGTGTGCAGGTGCTGGCGCACTGCCGCCGGGCACGCCGTTGCGGTGCGGCAAGGTTCGGTGCTTGGCGACGGCGTTTCACCCGGAGGTGACCGGCGACCGCCGCATCCACCGGCTGTTCGTCGACATCGTCAACGGCGTTTGAAGTCAGGCAGTGCGGTGTAAAGGCTGAGCATGGATTTATCTGCACGGCAGAGCCGCTACCAGTGACTTCGACGGTCCTGTCCGGAGTTGGCGCGATATTCCGGGCTGGTTTCAATGGCGAGGCCAGCAAGAGGAGGCCGTCGCGCATTTTCCCGACGCGAGTCGGTTCGCCGAGGTGGGCTGCTACCTGGGGCGCAGTATCTGCTCGCTGGGCGAGGTGGTGCGCCAAGCCGGGCTGAGCACCAAAGTCGTCGGCGTCGACACCGCGCGGGGCAGTGGGCACAGAAGGTCGCGCCGACATCGACGCGCACGGTCCCGCAGTCGACCACGGCGGCGGGACCTTCGCAGGCCTGTTGCACCGCAACATCATTGACTGCGGACTTGGCCGACATATTCAACTGGTCATCAGTGACTCGGTCGCGGCAGCGGAGTTGTTCGCCGACGGGTCGTTCGCCTGGGTGCACATCGACGCGCGTCACGACTACGCCAGCGTCGTCGCGGATATCAGCGCGTGGGCGCCCAAAGTGAAACCTGGCGGATGGTTGTCCGGCGACGACTATCAGCCGGACTGGTGGCCAGGCGTGGTGGACGCGGTCAGCGACACGCTGCCGGACGCCGCCTCGTGGGGAACGCTGCAGTGGCGATGGATCAAGCCGGGCTAGACGCCCTGTTCGCGTGGCCCACGTAGACTCGGCAGGCGAATTGTGAGCGACAGAAGAGGTAGTAGCCGATGAGCGGCCATTCCAAGTGGGCCACCACCAAGCACCAGAAGGCCGTCAAGGACGCGCGCCGCGGCAAGGAATTCGCCCGGCTGATCAAGAACATCGAGGTCGCCGCGCGCACCGGCGGCGGTGACCCCGCCGGTAACCCGACGCTGTATGACGCCATTCAGAAGGCCAAGAAGACGTCGGTGCCCAACGACAACATCGAGCGGGCCCGCAAGCGTGGAGCCGGCGAGGAAGCCGGCGGCGCCGACTGGCAGACCATCACCTACGAGGGCTACGGGCCGAACGGGGTGGCGGTGTTGGTCGAGTGCCTGACCGACAATCGCAACCGCGCGGCCAGCGAGGTCCGGATAGCGATGACCCGCAACGGCGGCACTATGGCCGACCCGGGGTCCGTGTCCTACTCTGTTCTCCCGCAAGGGCGTAGTGACCCTGGAGAAGAACGGCCTGACCGAGGACGACGTGCTGACCGCTGTGCTGGAGGCCGGCGCTGAGGATGTCAACGACCTCGGCGACAGCTTCGAGGTCATCGCCGAGCCGACTGATTTGGTCGCGGTGCGAACTGCGTTGCAGGACGCCGGCATCGACTACGAGTCGGCGGAGGCCGGCTTTCAGCCGTCGGTCAGCGTGCCGGTCGACGTCGAGGGCGCGCGCAAGGTGTTCAAACTGGTCGACGCGCTGGAGGAAAGCGACGACGTGCAGAACGTCTACACCAATGTCGATCTCTCCGACGAGGTGTTGGCCGCCCTGGACGACGAGTAGGGCTCTGGCCTTGGTTGCGTCGCCTGCCGGTGACGACGGTGGTCCGCACCGCGTTCGATTTGGGTCGCCATCTGCCTCGCGGCGTCGCGGTGGCGCACCTGGATGCGCTCATGCGTGCGGCGCCGTTTTCGGTCGACGCTGTGCACGCGCTCGCGCTACGACACAAGGGTGCGCGCGGGGTGCGGAAGTCGACGGCGGCGCTGGCCCTGGTTGACGGAGGCGCCATGTCGCCCAGAGAAACGTGGCTGCGCCTGTTATTGGTCGATGCCGGCTTGCCAAAACCCACATCACAGGTACCCCTGCTTCGCGGACGAGGCTTGGTCGCCGTTTTCGACCTGGGTTGGGAAGACTACAAGGTCGCCGCGGAATATGACGGCGACTATCACCGCAGCGATCGGCGTCGATTTGTCAAGGACATCGACAAGCTGGGCATCGCCGAAGACGAGGGCTGGATCGTCATCCGGGTGGTCTCCGAACATCGGTCCCGCGACATAGTCAGCCGGATATATCGCGGCCTCACCCGTCGCGGGTGGCTTCCAGATCGACGCCAGCGTGCGGCGCTCTCGCGCTTTCTCGCACTGCCGTCGATCTCGGCGTAGCTAGTCGTAGCCGTGGCGCATGTCTTCGACGACGCGCGGGTGCTCCAGGGTCGACGGCTCTAAGGTGCGGGGTCGCACATCGGGAGCGAAGACGGTCGCGGCCTGCAGCACCGACTTGTCTAGGAAGCGCAGCGGCGGCGTGTCGGGCGGCATTGCCAGGTGCGGTGCCGCATCACCGCGGCGTGCCAACGCGAAACCCCAATCGCCGAACGTGGGCACGTACACGTGATACGGCGTGACCGCATATCCGGCGGCGGTGATCGTGGAAACCGTTCGCCAGAACGCTGTTTGGGTCGAGTACGGACTGCCCGCCTGCACCACCATCAGTCCGTTGGGTGTGATCACCCGGGACACCAGCGTGTAAAACTCGGTGGAGTACAGCCGGCCGAGCACTGGGGTATCGGGATCGGGTAGGTCGACGATCACGGCGTCGAAGGACGGCACTTTCGCGTTACGCAGCCACGTCATCGCATCGCCGGTCACGATGTGTACCCGTGGATTGTCCAGCGATCCGCCGTTAGCCGAACGCATTGTGCTGCGCGCTAATTCGATGACCGCGGGGTCGAGTTCGATCTGCACGATGTTCTCCACGCCAGGTGCCCGCAGCAGCTCGCGTGCCGCCAGTCCGTCGCCGCCACCCAGCACGAGCACCGACCGCGCTCCCGCACCCAGCGCCGGATAGACGAGGCTTTCGGTATAGCGGTATTCATCGCGGGTGGAGAACTGCAGACCACCGTCGAGATAGAGTCGCATGTCGTTGCCGCGGCGGGTGACCACGATCTCCTGATACGCCGACTGCCGGAACGCGATGATCGGGTCGGCGTAAAGCCGTTGGCGGCTGGTCGTTTCGATGTCCTGGGCGCGGGTCAGCAGCGTGGCCAGCAGCGCCAGTGCCAGGCCCAGCGCTCCCAGCGCCGTGATCAGCTGCCGGGTACTCACCACCCGGCGCAGCAGAAAGACCGAGACAACAGCCGCTGCAACCAGATTGATGATCCCGGTGGCAGCGGCACCACGGATCATGCCCAGATGAGGGAGCAGCACGAACGGCCACACCAGCCCGCCGACCAACGCGCCCAGGTAGTCGGCGGCGTTGAGATTGGCCAGCGTCCGGCCGGTGTCGGTGGCACCAGTGGTCCGGCCGCGCTGCAGCAGCGTCATCAACAGTGGCACCTCGGCGCCGACCAGCGCGCCGATCAGCGCGGTACCCAGTGCCAGCATCAACAGCGACCCGCCGACGAAGGAGAACATCACATACAACGCAGCGGCAGACAACCCGCCGACAATGGCCAAAACTGCCTCGACTGCGACGAAAGCGACTGCTGCCCAGCGTAGTAACGGCTTGACCAGCAGTGCCCCGGCGCCCAGCGCGGCGATGTAGCCCGCGACGATCAGTGAGGTGGCGACGATGCCGCCGCCGTTCAGACTCGTCGACAGGGTCAGCAGCGCGAGTTCGTAGATGATCCCGCACGCGGCACACGCGGCGACCGAGGCGAGCAACACCGCCCGCCAGCGCGTGGTGGTGACCGGTCGTGGGTCGGCGAATTAGGCTGCTGCTCAGTCGATGTCATGACAGCGCGGCAGCGGTCACTCCTCCCACGGCGAGCAGCATCACGGCCGTGGCGAACGCCGCCGGATGCAACTCGGGTTCGTCGATGTGTTCATGGAAGTTGCCCGGGATCACCAAATGCATGGCCAGTATCGCCACTCCTTGCAGGACAACGCCCATCAGCCCGTACACCGCGACGCCCACCAGTCCCTGACCGAGCTGGCTGTAGCTGTTGGTGATCGCGCTGATGATGACGGCAGCCAGCGCAATGTAGTTGGCGCAGGCAAGCATCACGGCGTTGGGGCGGCGATCGATGAAGACCAGCTGACGCAGCTTTCCCGGGGTCAGCACGTCGACCACCAGCGAAGCCGAGTACCAGAACGGTGGTGCCGACCAGGAAGTACAAGATGGTGGCGAGTGCGCCTTTGAACACCGGATTGAGGTCGACGGATCCCAACTCGACGGCCAGGTACATCATTGTCTCCTTCTTGTGCTTTGGTTAGAGGTCATTTGGTTCCGCCCGGGCCGCCTGTGCTGCCGCCCGAGCCACCGCGACGGCGAGCCGGGATAGAAGCCGGGGCCGAGGAAAATGAACGATCCGTGGCTGTAGCCGGCGGCCAGGTCTTCGACGCGGATGCTGCACGGGTGCGTGCCGTCGACGCCGACCGACACCATCGCGTCGTCGTAACGCAGGTACTGGGTGCCGCCGTTGGAGGCGCGCGCCGCGGGGCTCTGATACCCGGTGAGCGTGTCGGCCACCTGGGTGGGCGATCCTGTGCACTGGTACCGGGTGCCCCCCGCATCGCGCGCATACTCCTGGTAATGCGAGGCGATATAGGAACGGATATCCTTGTGCTGCAGCGATATTCCGAGAACCAGGCTGAGTATCGACGACGCGGCAAGCCCCAGCGCCAGCACGAACAGTCCCTTGCGGCTCATGGTCGCCACCGGCTGGCGGTGTAGACGACGGTGCCGCCGGCCGGACCTGGATAGAGATGCCAGGTCTGCCAACGCCATCCGTCGCCGTCGGGCTCAGCGGCAAGCGCGGTCAGCGCGGCATCGTCGCCCGGGAATGTGCCTCCGAGCCAGCCGATCTGGGTGGCGCACTGTTTTCGCAGCCGGTCGGCGAGCTGACGGAACGAGGATTCATCGTGCAGGTCGATTCGCGACTCGAGGCGATAACCCGGTGCCCGCGTCTGATCGGGCAGCTCGCCATCGAGGTCGCATGAAACCTGTTCGGAGAAAAGGGCATTGGGATGCTCAACCGTGACGACATGCGAGGCGCCCAGGACGCCCAGCACCAACGCGCCGCGGTTGGGATGATCCAGCCGGCAGGTGGCCAGGGGGAGCGGGGCCGGGGCGTTGAGCGCCAGCCCAAGCTCGGTACCGCGGACGTCGACCGGGACTACCGACAGGTGATGAAGGGGCACTGAGCGTGGTCCCTACTCGGATTCCGGCGGTGGAGCCGGGTAGACGGTGAGCTCGCCGGTCAGCACCGACTTCCCGGTCGACACCTCCCACGGCGTGTCCGGCGCCCAGCGTTCGAAGGAGAGCAACGACGTCTCGTCGGCGCTGGCATAGTCGACGAAGTCCATGTCGCCGCCAGCCGGCAATCCTGTGGTGCCCTCGGTGGTGTAGCCGGCGTGGCCGCGCTCTGACTCCTTGTAGGTCACGCCGTCGACGACGTGTTCGCCGCCCGGCTGCAGTTGCAGGTCCTTGCGGGCCGTCCACATCGCAAGCTTGAGCCGCCCGTCGTCGTCTTCGACGCTGAACCAGATGGGCTCGTCACCGCCCTCGAGCAGGTGTTCCCACCAGACGAACGGGCCTTCGCGGTAGGTGACCGAGCCGCGCACCACGTAGTCGATGCCGCCGTAGCTGACGATCGCGCCGGGGCCGAGTTGTCGAGGCCCGAATTGCGGTGCCGCCGCGGTGAACGCGAGCGGATCCTGACGTCCACTGCTGGGCTGCTTCGGGCGACGCAGCGCCGCAATGAAGACGAAGACCGCGGCGATGAACAGCACCGCAGCGAGCACGAGCAGTGCTGTTCCCATGCGCAACCTTCTCTACGCCCCGACCGCGCGGATCAGCGGTGCGGTTCAAGCTAACAGCTTTTGCGGGGTGGGGTCGGGGTACGGAGATCCTCAGGTACCAGGGCTGGCCGGCTGAGCGGCTGAGCCCTTACCGCCGGCGGTGCCATCGGGGGCTTTGATATGAGTGAAGACGTCCTGGGCGCCTTTGCTGGCATCCCCGCCGGTCTGCTCGGTAGGGCGCTGACCCGAGCCTGCGGCTGCCGGCCTCAGCCGGGTCGGCCGGGTTCGCCGGGGGCTCCGCCCGCGCCGGGTGCGCCGCCCGGACCGCCCTCGCCGGGCGCACCGCCCGGTCCGGGGGCCCCGCCCTGGCCGCCGGCGCCCCCGTTGCCACCAGCGCCGCCGCTTCCACCGGCCCCGCCTTTGCCGCCGGCCCCGCCTTTGCCGCCGGCCCGCCTTTGCCGCCGGCGCCGCTCGGGTCGTCGACTGCCGTTCCGGGACCGTCAGGATGCACGACGGCTACGCCGCCGACGGTGTGGGTGCACGCGGTAGAGGCGGCGCCCAGCGTGGTGAGCGACGCAGCCAGAACTATGCCGGCAGTGCCGCCCAGCCCGGCGGCGCTAATAACCTTGCGTAACTGGCGATCCCGTGGGCCGGGGTTGCGACGAGCCATTGGTCTACCTCCCCGCGAGCAGCGCATTTTGCCCATTGCCGCCAACGTAGTTCCGCAAACGATGCCTGGTTGCCAAACGCACGAATTGAGCGATGTCCTGGTAATCGCCCCATCGCTGGGAGACGACTAGCGCGGACCACTCACCGTCGCTGGCAGCGAGACATCTCCTGGCGCGCCACCGATCCAGCCGCTGTCACTCGTCAGGCGCACAACTTGTCGAGTTGGGCGATTTGAGAATCGAGATCATGCCGCAACTGCCCCTGCACATCGGCTCCCTCGCCAATCATGTAGTTGATGCCGAGCTGTTCAGTCGTGTTGACAAACGAGGTGACCGCCTTGGCGAGATCTGCTGGGGCTGCGGTGTTCGCGTCGAGGCGGTCTTTGAGGTATGCACCACCGCCGATGAGCGCTAATCGTGCGTTGGTGGCGACTGCAAGTTCGCCAACCGCGTCATTCGGGTTCTGGCTTTGCATGTGGGTGTTGACGACCACCGACCGATGGGCAGCTTTGTAGGCCGAGCAAACGTTTGCTTTCGCGTCGCCGTCCTGCTGTACTGCCGAACCAGTGTCGTGGTGCGTCGGATGCAAATACGCCAGCGCGGCAAGGACCGCAGCAACCACCGCGATGGGCAGGGCCGCATAGGCGAACCAACGCGACGTCTCTGACCCGCGGGGCAGATGCGCGGGGGAGGAGGATGGTTCCCCGCTGGCGTGCTGGCCTTCTGGGTTGGAGGACTCGGTGACGGGCCTATCAGTCATGTGCCGAGACTATCGCGCCTCTTTCATGCCGGTGGGGGCATTGCCGAAATGACTTCGGCCGCAGCGGGTCTGCCGCACGGAATCGTTTTAGCGCTGCGAATCCGGGCTGATGGCCATCGCCAGGAAGTCGAGGCGCCACAGCGCCTGGAATAGTTTGCGGGCGAATTTCTCGACGTCAGCGACGCTGCCCCGGGACGAGGATTCCCTGTGCACGGACGCGGCGATTTCACGAATGGTCCGCTGACCATCGACCTGCTGCACGAAAGGTATCTGAGCCGAATTCAGTGTTGTCTGCCAGTCCGGCCGGTAAATCGCACTGCCGGACAGGCCGCAACGCATCCGCATCAGCGGAACGAAGTCGAGGCAGCCCTGTGTCGAAAAGTCGGTCGTATAAGACTCTTTCGGCCGCTCGGGGCGGCAGGCCATGAAGAAGTGGCAAGCGTTGACGGTGTTCATACGCTCCACCGCCGACCACAACGCCGGTTCCGGCAATGCGTTTATCGCCGGATAGACCGTGTTAGGCCGCGCGAACAGATCGTGAGGGTAATACGGCGCCCTGTTGAACCAGCCCTGGAAAACGAGTCCCGCGGTGGTAACGAGGTCGACGCAGTCGTCGACGGTGTAGCTGCGTTCGCGACCGTGCAAAAAGGTGTCCACCAGAACGGCATCGGACTGTAAATTTCGGGCCATCTTGAGATAGGGCTGCACCGGGTGATCAGCGGAGAGCAGCGAAAGCGTCTCGCGCACCAGCGTGATCGACGATTCGTTCTGTTCCAGGCCCAAGTCACGAAACAACGACTGCAGCAACTCGAGTCCGGCGCGGCCGTACTTGGCGTACAGCATCACACCCATCGCGCCGTCGGGTCGCAGGCAACTTGCTATGGCATTCATTCCAGTCTGCGGATCGGCCAGGTGGTGTAGCACGCCGGTCGACACGATCAGGTCGAAATCCAGGCCCAGCGAAGGCAATTCCTCGATCGGCAGCAGGTGCAACTCCAAGTTGAACAGTCCGTGCTTGTCCTTGAGGTACTGCTGATGGTCCAGCGACGGCTGGCTGATGTCGACCGCGACCACCTTGGCATCCGGGTTCCTGATTGCGAATACCGCCGCCTGGTTGGTACCGCAGCCGGCGATCAAAATGTCCAGGTCGCGCGGGCATTCCCGGTCCGGCCACAAGACCCGGTGCGCGTGGCTGGGGTCATACCATTCCCAGTTGTTAACCAGCCATGCGTCCAGGTCCTGTATTGGTTGCGGGTACCGGTAGCGCTCGTACTGGCGGGAGACCACATCTGCACGTGGGTTGTCGGTCACTTCTGCACTGGGCCTTTCGCGGCGAACCGCCTCAACAAGTCGCAGGTCACGCTGAGTTTAGCCAAGACGCCGTCGGTGCGTGGGCGGTTGCGACATCGCATGCTGGCGAGCAATCGCGTCCTACCGCCAACCGACGGCCGTGCTGAGATTGGTGGCACCGCAGCAGCTTTCACCAATACAATGGGGGATGCCTGTGAGCAGGGGTGGTGGGTGAGACCTCACACCACCTGCAGCCCCTCCGGAACATTCTGTGGATTGCGCCAGAAAGCGTCGTTGACAAAGCGGTTGAACAGGTCCGGCGGCAGCAAGCTCGCGCGCGGCTCGGCGTCGATCGTGCTGCGCACGGTGTGCAGCCCCGGAGTGCCGGCACGTTCGTCGAACTCGGTGACGTCGTACTCGATGTGGTCGAAGTCGTGCTCGAACGTCGGCTCGCCCAAAAAAGCGTAAATGGCGTGCATTGTCTTGGCCGGGTCGGCCGTCATGGTTTCGTACTGCACCAGCAGCAGGCGCTCCTTCTGTGCGCCGTAGCACGCTTGTTTGAGCGCATCGTAGGGAGCACCGACCATGCCATCGGGCCCCACCACGCCATTGGCGCGGGTATAGACCGTGCCGCCGGGGCTGTAATTGAAGATCGACGACGGGCTGAACACGTTGCGTTGGACTAGCCGCTCGATGCTGTCGATCACCCACGGCAGCTCGCGCACGCAGGCAATCATTTTCGCCTCGGGGAACAACCGCGCAATCGCCGGCATCCACGCACACCAGGCGCGATTGGTGTCGAAGATGATCTCGGCGGCGCTACCGGCATAGAAGCTGTCGAACAACCCATACAGGATGCGCTGGCGCTTGGCGTCGTCGATGAATATCGAATACTCGTTGCGTGCGCTCATTTCGCTCAGCAGCGCACCGAACAGCCCGGCCAGCGGGCCGGACATGCCGGCCTGAAAACGCGGGTTTTGCCGCAGTAACGCAGCTAGCAGGGTCGAGCCGGAACGTGGCAGACCCGAGATGAAGTGGATGGATGCCACGAGCGCTTCCTCTCCCGCACCGCGGCGTTGCCTACGAATATCCAGCCCGGTGATGTCGGCATATTAACGGATCGCCGTCTTCGGACGCCGGGAATTTCCCGGGTCAGCAGCAGCATTGGCTGGCCACGCCGGTGTCTTCCACCAGCAGCCGAAACTGCCCCCACTAGCGCGAAAGGAACCGCGGCCGAGCCGCGGCGATGAGGTGGCCGAAGCCGCCGGGCCGCCTCGCCGCGTGTCCAACGCCACCAAGCCCACGCCTGTCGCTACCCTGATCGAACAGCTGTTCGCCTGGAAGGAGACGAAGTGCGGGTAATGGGCGTCGATCCCGGGCTCACGCGGTGCGGGCTGTCCGTCATCGAAAGCGGTCGTGGTCGCCAGGTCACCGCACTCGACGTCGATGTCGTGCGCACGCCCTCCGACGAGACACTCGCGCGCCGACTCCTCGTTGCAGATGGTCATCTGCCTAGCTCGCGATCTTTAACTCAGGGATCGTCGCACAGAGAGAGGCCCGCCGAAGCGGGCCTCATCCTGTTGTGTTGCCTCCTGTCAGGTTAGCTGTGCGCATCCTTGCCTGCCGTTGCCGCCGTGGCCGCCGTGGTCCGCCGGCTCCGCCGATGTTGCCGGTGCCGCGGGCTGCCGGGGTGCCGGCCGTGGGCCCGCCTGCGGTGCCCAGCCCGGGCGCCGGTCGTGCCCGCGACCGCCGTTGCCGTTGGCGCCGCCGTTACCGCCGACCGAGCCGTTTGTGGCCGTTGCCGCCGGTTCCGCCGGTGCCGGTGCCGGTGGCGTTGCCGCCGTTGCCACCGTCGCCGCCCGTGGCTGCCGGCCGGAGCCGTTGCCGCCGGCCCCGTCGGTGCCGGCCTTGCCGCCGCCGGGCAGCGCCCGCGGGCCCTGCGGCGCCGCCGTTGCCGCCGTTGCCGCCGGTGCCGGCGGTCCCGCCGTTACCGCCGTTACCGGCCGTGCCGCCGGGACCTGCGGTTCCGCCGTTGCCGCCCGGTGCCGCCGAGCGAGCGACTCGTTGGGGGCGAGTTGATACCGCCGGTGCCACCGTTGCCGCCGTTGCCGCCCTTGGCGCCGCCCACGACGTTGCTGGCCGCACCGCCGGCGCCGCCGTTACCGCCGGCACTCTGCGTTGGCGGTGTTGCCGCCGGCCCCGCCGTTGCCGCCGTGGCCCGATCCCGGCCGCGTTGCCGCCGTTACCGCCGGTGGCCGCCAGCCGTGCTGTTGCCGTGCCGGAGTTGAGTTGCCGCCGCCGCCGTTGCCGCCGTTGCCGCCGTGGTGGTTGGCGCTGGCCGCACCGCCGGTGCCGCCGTTACCGCCGATGCCGTTGGTGCCGTTGGTTGCCGCCGGCGCCGCCGTTGCCGCCGTTGCCGGATCCGTCGGCGTTGCCGCCGTTGCCGCCGTTGCCGCGCGGTGCCGCCGGCGCCGCCGCTGCCCGCCGTTGCCGCCGTTGCCGCCGGCCTGGCGTTGCCGGTGGCCGCTCCGCCGTTGCCGCCGTTGCCGCCGGCGACGCCGTTGCCGCCGTTGCCGCCGGCGCCGGCGGCGCCGCCGTTACCGGTCGGGCCTTCGGCGTTGCCGCCGTCGCCGCCGTTACCGCCGGCACCGCCGTCGCCGCCGTAGCCGCCGTTGCCGGCGGGGCCGTTGGCGCTGTAGCCGCCGTTGCCGGCGCTGGCGCCGGTGTTGCCGCCGGCGCCGCCGGCGCCACCGGCGCCGCCGTTGCCGCCGAGGGCGCCGCTGTTGCCGCCGTTGCCGCCGTCGCCGCCGCCGCCGCCGTTGCCAGCGTCGCCGCCGTTGCCGCCGGTGCCGGTGCCAGTAGCGGCTCCGCCGTTGGCGCCGGTGCCGCCGTTGCCGCCGTTGCCGCCGGCCGCGGCGGTGCCGCCGTTGCCGGTGAGCGCAGCCGTTACCGCCGTCGCCGCCGTCACCGCCGACGCCGCCGTTGCCGCCGTTGCCGGCGTCGCCGCCGTTGGTGTTGAAGATGGTGATCGGTGTTGGAGGCGCCGTTAGAGCCGGCTCCGCCGTTGCCGCCGTTGCCGCCGCACGCCTGCGGTGCCGCCGTTGCCGCCGTTGCCGGCTTGCAGGGTGCCCATCGCGTTACCGCCGTCACCACCGGTGCCGCCGGTGCCACCGATACCGCCGTCACCGCCGTTGTAGCCCGGCGCTGCTGATCACGTTGTTGGCGATCTGGAAGCCGGCTGCGCCGTTACCGGCGTTGCCGCCGTTACCGGCGTTACCGCCTTGGCCGCCGTCACCGCCGAGGTGGCCGCTGTTACCGCCGGCCCCGCCGTCACCGCCGGTGCCGCCCTTGCCGCCGTCGTTGCCGTTGGACAACACACTGGCTGCCGCGCCGTCGCTGCCGTTACCGCCGATGCCGCCGTTGCCGCCGGTGCCGCCGTTGCGCGATGCCGGCGCCGCCGGTACCGCCCTTGCCGCCATCGCCGGCGTTGCCGCCGTCGAACGCCGTTGCCGAATGCCGTTGCCGCCGTTGCCGCCGTTGCCGCCGGTGCCGCCGTTGCCGTTGGTGCCGGCCGCTCCTGCGGTGCCGCCGTTGCCGCCGTGCCGGCGTTGCCGCCGTTGCCCGCGGTACCCGCGTTGCCGCCCTTACCGCCGTTGCCGCCGTTACCGCCGGCGTGGCCGGTCCGCTGGTGAAGGTGTAGCCGGTGCCGCCGTTGCCGCCGTTACCCGCAGTGCCGGCGCTGCCGCCTTGGCCGCCGTTGCCGGCGTTGCCGACCGCCCCGGTGGTGTTGGTCACCGGGACCGTGCCGGCGTGTCCGCCGTTGCCGCCGGTGCCGCCGGCACCGGCGTTGCCGCCATCGCCGCCGTCACCGCCGTTGGGGTGACTGGCGGTGCCTTCGAGCGCCGTTGCCGCCGTTGCCGCCCGTAGCCCGCCGATGCCGCCGACCCCGCCGTTGCCGCCGTTGCCGCTGTTACCCGACACGGTGCCGGCCTGGCCGCCGTTACCGCCGCCGCCGCCGAGGCCGCCGTTGCCGCCGGCGGTGCCGTCGGTGCCGTTGCCGTTGAACCCGGCCGTGCCGTCGGTGCCGTTGAGGCCCTGGCCGCCGTTACCGCCGACCCCGCCGTTGCCGCCGTTACCGACCGACCCCGCGTTGCCGCCGTCACCGGCCTGCCCGCCGTTGCCGCCGGTGGGATGCGACGCGATGCCTTGGGCTCCCGACCCCGCCGTTGCCGCCGTTGCCGCCGTTGTCGGTGAACCCGGCCGCGCCGTTGCCGCCGTTGCCGCCCAGGCCGCCGTTGCCGGCGCTGGCCGCCACACTGAAGTCACCGGTCGCCGCCGTTACCGCCGTTGCCGCCGTTGCCGCCGATCGTGCTGGCGCCGCCGTTGGCACCCATGTTGCCGTTGATCACCGCCGACCCCGCCGGTGCCGGCGTGCCCGCCGGGCCCACCGGTGCCGCCCACCGTGCCCGGGGCACCGCCGTTGCCGCCATCACCGCCGGCGCCGTTGACGTTGTTGGCGCCATTGAGGCCCCAAGACCCCGGCCGCGCCGTCGCCGCCGTTGCCGCCGGCCCCGGCGTTGCCGCCGGCCCCGCCGTTGCCGCCGTTGCCGTTGGTGCCGGTGTTGCCGAACAACACGCTGCCCTTGCTGCCGTCGCCGCCGTTACCGCCCGCGCCGCCGTTTTCACCGACACCGCCCTACCCGCCGTTGCCGCCCATGCCGTCGTTGACCCCGGCCACCCCGGTGGCCCCGGTGGCGCCGCTGGCCCCGGCACCGCCCATGCCGCCGACCCCGCCGTTGCCGCCGTTGCCGCCGTTGCTGAAGAAGAAGGCGAACTGGCCCACCTGGCCGGCGTTACCGCCGTTACCGCCGGCGCCGCCGGGCTCACCGATGCCGCCGGGCACCCCGGCCCCACCGTCACCGCCGTTACCGGCGTTGCCGAAGAACAACCCGCCGTTACCGCCATCGCCGCCGTCGCCGCCGTCCGTACCGACGCCGCCGTTACCGCCGTTGCCGAAGAAGTCGGCGTTACCGCCCACACCGCCTTGGCCCGCGGCGTCGGTGGCGCCGTTGCCGCCGTTACCGAAGAAGATCCCGCCGCCCTGGCCATCGGCCTCTGTCAGCGAGCCGCCGCCGATACCGTCAGCGCCGTTACAGATCAGACCGCACGCCCCGCCGGTGGGGTCGGCGGCCGGATCGGCCTGCGCGAACCACGTGTTCAGCGAGGAGTCGACCTGCGTGACCAAACGGGGTGTTAATCCAGTCCTGCTCAAGACCCTGCCAGAATGCCGTCGTGGGATCGGTGGCTGCCGCCGCGCCAGCGCCAGTGTCGGATGCCAGGCTGGTCTGGCCCGAGAACAAGGCGTCAAGGCTGCTGGCGTTACCCAGATCGTTGAACAACGTTTCCCACCCCGCCGGGGTAGCTCAAATCCCTCAGCAACCCGGTCAACACCCCCGGGTCCAAAAAATCGATCGGGTTGACCGCGGTGATCGCCGACGAGGCCGCCGACCCCGACCAGCCAGATCCAGGATGTCGTCGAACACATCGGCCTTGGCGCTCGGCGCACCCGCCAGCGGGTACAACCCAAACGCCAAAAACGCCCCGGCACTACCACCGAAGGCCTAATGCCCAGATCCCGCCGACGCGCCTTAGCCTTCGCCGACTGCCGATTGTTCTTAGGAGCGCTGACCAGCCATCGTCCATAGACCTTCCTTAAGCATGACTTGAGTGTTCTCAGGTGCCGTTAAGGTACCTCTTATGTAACGCAGCCGAAATAGAAAACGCAAAAAGATCTTGAAGAAATTTTCCGCACCGTCGGGCGAGCCACTCAGCTATATTTAGCAGGCTCACAACCGTAAGTTTTCTTGGCCTCACTTATGTGATCAAGGCAAGCTCTCGAAAGAAGCTTTCTGTTCTCTGGCGGCCTGATCTCGGAGGGCTCGCCGTACTGGTAGCTGGAATGCTTCTTTAGGGTGTCCCTAAATCCCCCGGCGGTTCTAATACGCACGCTTCGATTCGACACACAAAAGAGAGGCCCGCCGAAGCGGGCCTCTCCCTTGTGTTGCCTCCTGTAGCGATTTACTTGGGGCGCACCCTTGCCGCCGATACCCGCGTGGCCGCCGTTGCCACCCGCTACCGCCGGTGGCGCCGGTGTCGCGGCTGGCCCGGGTCCCCGCAGTGGGGCCGTTCGCGGTGCCCAGCCCGGGAGCTGTGGTACCCGCGAGCGCCGTTGCCGTTGGCGCCGCCGTTACCGCCGACCGAGCCGTTTTCGCCGTTGCCGCCGGTTCCGCCGGTGCCGGCGCCGGTAGAGCTGCCGCCCTTGCCACCGTCGCCGCCCGCGTTGCCGCCCGAGCCGTTGCCGCCGGCTCCGTCGGTGCCGGCCTTGCCGCCGCCGGCAGCGCCCGCGGGCCCTGCGGCGCCGCCGTTGCCGCCGTTGCCGCCGGTGCCGGCGGTCCCGCCGTTACCGCCGTTACCAGCCGTGCCGCCCGGGCCGGCGCTTACCGCCGTCCCCGCCGTTGCCGCCCGCGGCGGGTTAGCCGGTGTTGCCCGCCGTTGCCGCCGGTGCCACCGTTGCCGCCCTTGCCGCCGCCCACGACGTTGCTGGCCGCACCACCGTTACCGCCGTTACCGCCGGCACTCGCGTTGGTGTCGTTGCCGCCGTTGCCGCCGTTGCCGCCGTGGCCGGAGCCCGGCGCGTTGCCGCCGTTACCGCCGTCACCGTGGCGGTGGCGCCGGTGCCGGCAGTTGCCGTCGCCGCCGTTGCCGCCGTTGCCGCCGTGCTGGGCTGTCGGTGGCGCTGGCCGCTCCGCCGTGTGCCGCCGTTGCCGCCGGTGGCGTTGGTGCCATTGTTGCCGGCGTTGCCGCCGTTGCCGCCGTTGCCGGATCCGTCGGCGTTGCCGCCGTCGCCGCCGGCGCCGGCGGTGCCGCCGGCACCGCCCTGGCCGCCGTTGCCGCCGTTGCCGCCGGCCTGGCTGTCCGTTGGCCGCCCCGCCGTTGCCGCCGTTACCGCCGTCGACGCTGTTGCCGCCGTTGCCGCCGGCGCCGGCGTCGCCGCCGTTACCGGTTGCCGGGCGTTGCCGCTGTCGCCGCCGTCGCCGCCGTAGCCGCCGTTGCCGCCGTGACCGCCTTAACCGCCGTCGCCGCCGGTGCCGTTGGCGCTGTAGCCGCCGTTGCCGGCGCTGGCTCCGGTGTTGCCGCCGGTGCCGCCGGCGCCACCGGTGCCGCCGTTGCCGCCGAGGGCGCCGCTGTTACCGCCGTTGCCGCCGTCGCCGGCGCTGCCGCCCGTGCCGGCGGTTGCCGCCGTTGCCGCCGGTGCCGGTGCCGACGGCGGCGCCGCCGTTGGCGCCGGTGCCGCCGATGCCGCCGTTGCCGCCGTTGCCGCGGCGGTGCCGCCGTTGCCGGTGAGTGCGCCGTTGCCGCCGTCGCCGCCGGCACCGCCGGCAGCCGCCGTTGCCGCCGTCGCCGCCGTCGCCGCCGTTGGTGTTTCGATGTTGATCGGGCTTGGCCAGGCGCGTTAGAGCCGGCTCCGTCGTTGCCGCCGTTGCCGCCCTCGCCTGCCGTGCCGCCGTTGCCGCCGTTGCCGGCTTGCAGGGTGCCTATGGCGTTACCGCCGTCACCAGCGTTGCCGCCGGCACCACCGATACCGCCGTTACCGCCGTTGAAGCCAGGGTCGCCGATCACGTTGTTGGTGATCTGGAAGCCCGTCGAGCCGTTACCGGCCGTTGCCGCCGTTACCGGCGTTGCCGCCCTGGCCGCCGTTACCGCCGAGGTGGCCGCTGTTACCGCCGTCCCCGCCGTTACCGCCGTTGCCGCCGTTGCCGCCGTCGTTGCCGTTGGGTTGCAGCGGCGTTGGCGCCGCGCCGCCGTCGCTGCCGTTACCGCCGAGTGCCGCCGTTGCCGCCGTTGCCGCCGGTGCCGATGCCGTGCCGCCGGTGCCGCCGTTGCCGCCGTTCCCGCCGTTACCACCCTTGCCGCCATCGCCGGCGTTGCCGGGCGAACCCGGTGCTGCCGAATCCGTTGCCGCCGTTGCCGCCGTTGCCGCCGGTGCCGCCGTTGCCGTTGGTGCCGGCCGCACCTGCGGTGCCGCCGTTGCCGGTGCCGGCGTTGCCGCCGTTGCCCGCGGTACCGGCGTTGCCGCCCTTACCGCCATTGCCACCGTTACCGCCGGCGTGGTCGCCGCTGGTGAAGGTGTAGCCGGTGCCGCCGTTGCCGCCGTTACCCGCAGTGCCGGCGCTGCCGCCTTGGCCGCCGTTGCCGGCGTTGCCGACCGCTCCCGGTGGTGTCCCGGCGGTGCCGGCGTGTCCGCCGTTACCACCGGTGCCGCCGATACCGGCCTTGCCGCCATCGCCGCCGTCACCGCCGTTGGGGTGCACTGGCGGTGCCATCCATGCCGTTGCCGCCGTTACCGCCTCGACCCGCCGATGCCGCCGACCCCACCGTTGCCGCCGTTGCCGCTGTTACCCCTGACACGGTGCCGGCTTGGCCGCCGCCGCCGCCGTTGCCGCCTTTGCCGCCGTTGCCGCCGTTGGTGCCGTCGGTGCCGTGCCCGTTACCGCCGGTGATCCCGTCGGTGCCGTTGATGCCCTGGCCGCCGTTACCGCCGACCCCGCCGTTACCGCCGTTACCGACCGACCCCGCGTTGCCGCCGTTACCGCCCTGCCCGCCGTTACCGCCGGTGGGATGGCGACGCGACGCCTTGCGCACCCACCCCGCCGTTGCCGCCGTTGCCGCCGTTGTCGGTGAACCCGGCCGCACCGTTGCCGCCGTTACCACCCAGGCCGCCGTTGCCCGCGCCGCCGCCGGCGAAGCTGCCGTCGGCGCCGTTGCCGCCGTTGCCGCCGTTGCCGCCGATCGTCGCTGGCGCCGCCGTTACCACCCATGTTGCCGTTCATCCCGCCGGTGCCGCCGGTACCGGCCGCCCCGCCGGGCCCACCGGTGCCGCCCACCGTGCCCGGGGCACCGCCATTGCCGCCGTTACCGCCGGCACCGTTCACGTCGTTGGTGCCGGGCACCCCGATCACCCCGGCCGCACCGTCACCACCGTTGCCGCCGGCCCCGGCGTTGCCGCCGACCCCGCCGTTACCGCCGTTGCCGTTGACCCCGGTGGCCCCGAACAAGCTGCCCTTGCTGGCATCGCCGCCGTCCCCGCCCGCGCCACCGTTTTCGCCGACCCCGCCGTTGCCGCCGTTGCCGCCCATGCCGTCGTTGACCCCGGCCACACCCGGTCGCCCCGGTCGTACCGGTCGCCCCGGCACCACCGGCACCGCCGACCCCGCCGTTACCGCCGTTGCCGCCGGTGCCGAAGAAGTTGAACGCACCCACCGTGCCCGCGTTACCGCCGGCACCGCCAGCGCCGCCGACATTACCGATGCTCGCCGGCCACCCCGGCCCCACCGTCACCGCCGTTACCGGCGTTGCCGTAGAACTACCCGCCGTTACCGCCGTTACCGCCGTCCCCGCCATCCGCACCGACACCGCCGTTACCGCCGTTGCCGAAGAAGTCGGCGTTACCGCCATCACCGCCTTGGCCGGCCGCGTCGGTAGCGCCGTTACCGCCGTTACCGAAGAAGATCCCGCCGCCCTGGCCATCGGCCGCGGTCAGCGAACCGCCCCCGGTGCCATCGGCACCGTTACAGATCAACCCGCACGCCCCACCGGTGGGGTCAGCCGCCGGATCGGCTTGGGCCATATACGCGTTCAACGAGCTGTCGACCTGCTTACCAAACGAACTGTTGATCCAGTCCTGCTCAAGACCCTGCCAGAATGCCGTCGTCGGATCCGTCGCTGAGGCCGCCGCGCCAGCATCACCGGCCGTGTCGGTTGCCGCCGCCTGGTCGGCATCCGGAACCGCCAACCCGTCACTGGCAATGCTGGACAGATCATTAAACAACGTTTCCCACCCATTCGGGGTAGCCAAATCACCAAACGCCGCCGTCAACACCCACGGATCCAAAAACTCCACCGGGTTCACCGCACCCGCCATCGACGACACCGCCGACTCGATGATCAAATCAATCCAATGCGTCAACGCATCAGCCTTCGCGCTCGGCGCACCCGCCAACGGGTCCAACCCAAACGCCAAAAACGCCCCCGCACTACTACCCAAGCCTAGACGTCCGACGCCGACGAGCCTTAGCCTTCGCCGACCTGTGTCTTTGAGGAGCGCTGACCAGCCATCGCCATAGACCTTCCGTAATGACTGACTTGAGTCGATCTCAGGTGCCGTTAAGGTACCGTTTACGTAACGACATTTGAAATAGAAACAGCGAAAAGATCTTGAAGAAATTTTCACGTGCGCAATAGTGTAGCATCCGTGCAGGTCAGACCGTATACAGCCGCTCAGCCAGCCCAGCGTTAACCCCGACATTTACCGAGCTGTTAACAAACACCCGTCAAGTTGTCAGTTCTCAGGTTCCAAAATTCGGCGAGGTGCTCTTTACTACAGCTATCGAGCCGGATCGTTTAGCGCCAGGGGATAAGGCCTCTTGAGTTGTGCTCCGCGTGCCGACGCCGTAGCAGATAGCGCACGCCCGCAGCGCTACCAATGCTCATAGCGCCATTGTGCGTTATAGGGTCTGACACCAATCGAGATTACTAAGCAAACGCTATTCATTCAAAGACATTCGTTAGCAAAAAGTAATACCCTATTAACTGAATGTTTCATCAGTCTCGACCTTAGCTGATTCGATGCTCAGTCTGTGACCTGAGCGCCATCATCTTGGCTGGTCAGCCCGCTCTATCAGACCGTCCGATCAAACACTGCGTGTCCTTAACCTGCTGCCGTCAGCCACAGCCCGTTACGCTGATCGAACAAGTGTTCGGGCAACCGGTCGGCTAACGGAGCAAGCTGTGCGGGTGATGGGCGTCGATCCCGGGCTGACCCGTTGCGGGCTGTCAGTCGTGGAGAACGGCGCGGCCGACAGATCATCGCGCTCGATGTCGATGTAGTGCGCACTCCCGCCGGCGAGGCGCTGCCGAAAAGGCTGCTCACGATCAGCGACACCGTCGATCACTGGATGGACACCCACCTGCCCGACGTCGTCGCGATTGAGCGGGTGTTCGCCAACCAGAACGCCAACACCGCGATGGGGACCGCGCAAGCCGGCGGCGTGATCGCGCTCGCTGCGGCCAAACGCAACATCGAGGTGTACTTCCATACTCCCAGCGAGGTCAAGGCCGCAGTGACCGGTAACGGCCGGGCCGACAAGGCTCAGGTCACCACGATGGTCACCAGAATCCTTGGGCTGCAAGCTAAACCGACGCCGGCAGACGCGGCGGACGCGCTCGCGCTGGCCATCTGTCACTGCTGGCGAGCGCCGATGATCGCTCGGATGGCCGAAGCTGAGGCCAAGGTCGCCGAGCAGCGCAGAAAGTTCGCTGCCAAAGTGCGGGCAGCCACATGATCGCGTCGGTGCGGGGTGAGGTGCTCGATGTCGCACTCGACCATGTGGTCATCGAGGCGGCGGGCGTCGGTTACAAGCTGATGGCGACTCCGTCTACCCTCGCGACGCTGCGGCGGGGCAGCGAAGCCCGCTTGATCACCGCGATGATCGTCCGCGAAGACTCGATGACGCTCTACGGATTTCCCGACGCAGACGCCCGCGATCTGTTCCTGACGTTGCTCGGAGTTTCCGGCGTCGGCCCGAAGATCGCGCTGGCAACGCTCGCGGTGTACGACGCGACGGCGCTACGGCAGGCACTGGCCGACGGCGACGTCACCGCGCTGACCCGGGTTCCCGGCATCGGCAAGCGCGGCGCCGAGCGGCTGGTGCTCGAGCTGCGCGACAAGATCGGTCCGGTTTCGCCCGTCGACAGGTCCAGCGCTCAACGGCCATAGCATCCGCGGGCCGGTGGTGGAAGCCCTTGTGGGACTTGGCTTTGCGGCCAAACAGGCCGAAGAGGCCACCGACAAAGTATTGGCGGCCGACGAGGAGGCCACCACGTCGACGGCGCTGCGGTCGGCGCTGTCGTTGCTGGGGAAGACGAAGTGAGCCCGCTGACACATATGCGGCGTAGAGATCCGATGAGCCTTAAGACGAAGACCCCGAAGACCGGGAGGTCTCCGCGGCTCTGACCGTCGGCGAAGGCGACGTCGACGCGAGCCTGCGGCCACGCTCGCTGGGGGAGTTCATCGGCCAGCCGCGGGTGCGCGAACAGTTACAGCTGGTCATCGAGGGTGCCAAAAACCGCGGCGGCACACCGGATCACATCCTGCTGTCCGGTCCGCCCGGGCTGGGCAAGACGTCGCTGGCGATGATCATCGCCGCCGAACTGGGGTCGTCGCTGCGGGTGACGTCCGGCCCGGCGCTGGAACGCGCCGGAGACCTGGCGGCGATGCTGTCCAACCTCGTCGAGCACGACGTGTTGTTCATCGACGAGATTCACCGCATCGCCCGGCCCGCCGAAGAGATGCTGTACCTGGCGATGGAGGATTTCCGGGTCGACGTCATCGTCGGCAAAGGCCCTGGGGCGACATCGATTCCGCTGGAGGTGGCGCCGTTCACCCTGGTCGGTGCGACCACCCGGTCCGGTGCGTTGACCGGCCCGCTGCGTGACCGGTTCGGGTTCACCGCACACATGGACTTCTACGAGCCGGCCGAGTTGGAGCGGGTGCTGACCCGCTCTGCCGGGATCCTGGGAATCGAGCTCGGTGGCGAGGCCGGCGCGGAGATCGCGCGACGCTCGCGGGGCACCCCGCGCATCGCCAACCGGCTGCTGCGCCGGGTCCGCGACTTCGCCGAGGTGCGCGCCGACGGCGTGATCACCCGTGACGTGGCCAAATCCGCGCTCGCGGTCTATGACGTCGACGAGCTCGGCCTCGACCGGCTGGACCGTGCAGTGCTGTCGGCGCTGACCCGCAGCTTCGGCGGCGGGCCGGTCGGTGTGTCGACACTGGCGGTCGCCGTCGGCGAAGAGGCCACCACCGTCGAGGAGGTGTGCGAGCCTTTCCTGGTGCGGGCCGGCATGCTCGCCCGCACTCCGCGCGGCAGGGTCGCGACCCCGCAGGCGTGGACACACCTAGGGATGACACCACCCCCGCGGGCCAGCGGTCTGGGGCAGCCGGGACTTTTCCAGTAGTGGCGATCGTGAGCGCGGCGGAGCCGGGTGAAACGGGTCGACACCAGAGAGTAGGAGATCGCGATGATCACTGCCGCATTGGTATTCGCCGGGCTGGCCGGGTTGCTGCATGTCTACATCTTCACGATGGAGTCGTTGACCTGGACCAGCAAGCGCACCCGTGCCGCATTCGGTACTACCGCTGAGGAAGCGGAGACCACCAAACTGCTGGCGTTCAACCAGGGCTTCTACAACCTTTTTCTGGCGATCGTCACCGGCGTGGGTATCGGAGCAATTGAGTTGGGGCACAAGGGTGTTGGCGCTGCGCTGATCTTCGCCGGCGTCGGATCGATGGTCGCGGCCGCGGCCGTGTTGCTGGCGTCGGCGCCGGACAAGGCGCGGGCGGCGCTGACGCAGGGCACGTTCCCGGCCATCGCCGTTGTCCTGTTGGTGATCGGTCTCGTCAGGCGCTAGGCCGGATACTGAAAAAATCCAGCCTTTGCTGGATCCGGATGCTCGGTTCATAAATCAGTGACTATCCGTTTCAGTGCCACACTGCGACGTTGCTCACCGAGGTTCGCGCCGACCGGCTCTAGGGCGGGTCTAAGGAGCGCCCGCGACACGCGGCCGCGACCCAGGTTATATCGCCAACGCAGACGGGTACTCAGCACGCTCTTGACACACACCGGTGTGTCCACTGTGTGAGGAGAACTCGAAAATGACTGACTCGCGGTCGGGCGTCCGCGCCCTGCACATGCCGCGCAGCCGTGGCGCGGTGAGCGGATTGCTCCTAATCGGCCTGGGTGCATGGGGAGCGTTGATTCCCTTCATCGGGCCGTACTTGCATTTCGCCCACACACCGGATCAGGCCTGGCTGTGGACCACTGCTCGTGGATGGCTGGAGGTGTTCCCCGGAGTCATCACCGCGGCGGGCGGCGTCCTGTTGCTGGTGTCGGGAAACCGCGCCACGGCAATGTTCGGCGGTTGGCTCGCGGTGATCGGGGGCGCCTGGTTTGTCATCGGCCGCACACTGGCGCCAACCCTGCGCCTCGGCGACGTCGGCCAGCCGATCGCTTCGACGGACGCCAAGCGCGCGGCGATCGAGCTCGCGTCCTTCTCCGGGCTCGGTGCGCTGATCGTCTTTCTTGGTGGGGCGGTCCTGGCGCGAGTGACGATCCGGACGGCGCGGGATGTGGAGTTGGCCCGCGACCCTGAGCCGGTGCCGGCTACGGACGCATCCGGCGCCTTCGCCGCGCCGGCAGTATCGCCAGAGGCGCAAACCCACCGCGCGCCCGAGTCCTACCAGCAGGAAGTTCGGGAAAAGGGCGGCTTTTTCCGCCGCCGCAAACACGCCGGCGCACACCGGTAGCACCGGCAGCAGGCGCCAACAGACGCAGAATCGCACGAGCCGGTGTCCGGCCGTGCGATTCTGCGTCTGTTCGCCGGTCTAGAGCAGTCCGAGTAGCTGCAGATCGGTGACGTACTTGACGATGACCGCCTGCGAGACGTGCGGAATGTCTTTATCCGGACCGATTTTCGCCTCTTGCACCGCGGTGCGGAACCGGTCTGTCGGAGCCATCGACCCGTTGAGCGGTGCCTGCGGCTTCTGGTAGTTGTGCAGCAGCGGCAGCAGCGAGTACTGGCGCTGACGCTCGGGCAGGGCACGCAGTGCCGTCTCGAACCGCTGCAGCCAGGTGGCGTAGTCGCCGACCCGCTGGATCGGATACCCGGCGTCGATCAGCCAGTCGACGTACTCGTCGAAGCCGATGCCGTCGTCGTACGGGTTCATCACGTGATACGTCTGGAACCCGCTTCCTTCATGCGCCAACCGGGATCCCAACTCCGAGATCGCCTCGGCGATGAACTCCACCGGCAGCCCGTCATAGTGGGCGCGTTGCCGGTTGCCGTCCGCGTCGAGCTCGTAGAACGAGCCGGGTGCGATACCGGTGGCGACCAGGCTGAGGATCTGCCGGGTGAACATGTCCGGCAGGTTCAGCTGTCCCGCATAGGTGGTGTCGGCCAGGATCATGTCGCAGCGGAACACCGTGACCGGCAGCCCGCAGAGGTCGTTGGCCTCGCGCAGCAACACCTCTCCGGCCCACTTGCTGTTGCCGTAGCCGTTGGCGTAGCCGTCGTTGATCTGCCGGGTCGCACTGATCTCCCGGATGTCGGCGTCCTCGATGAACTTCCCGGGCTCGATCTGGTCGCCCACACCGATTGTCGAGACGTAGGCGAAGGCCTTCAGCTTGCTGGTCAGCGCAATCCGCAGCAGCTCGGCAGTGCCCACAGCGTTGGGGCCGAACAACTCGCTGTACGGCAACACGTGGTTGACCAGGGCCGCGGGGTCGACGATCAGATCCACGGTGTCGGCCAGGCGCTGCCAGGTTGCCTCGTCCAGGCCGAGATTGGCCTCACCCTTGTCGCCCGCGATGACCTCGAGGTGGTCGGCGGCCAGCGTCCGGTAGTGCTCCAGCAGCTTCGGATCGCCGCTGTCGAACGTCTTGTCGAGGCGCATCCTTGCGTCTTCATCTGATTTCGCGCGCACCAGGGCGATCACCTTGCCGTCGACCAGGTCCATCCGCTCCAGCCATTCCAGCGCCAGGTAGCGGCCCAGAAAACCGGTGGAACCGGTCAACAGCACGGTGCGCACCTCGGTGGCAGGCCCGGGCAGCTCAGGTGCTGCGGCCAGCGTCGCAGCGTCGATGAACTTGTCCAGCGTCAGGTCACTGGCATGCACCTCGACCGCGTCACGACCGTGCACCGAGGAGAAGCTGGGCCGCTTGCTGCCTTGTCGCTCACCCTCGATGTAGGTGGCGATCGCCTGCAGGTCGTTGGCCGGGCTGACGATCACGCCCACCGGCACGTCGCAGTCGAAGATCTCGTGCAGCAGGTTGCCGAATGTCAACGCCGACAACGAGTCTCCGCCCAAGTCGGTGAAGTGGGCGTCCGGTGTCAGATCGGACTTCGCGGCACCGAGCAGCGCCGCTGCGGCCCGGCTGACGGTCTCCAGCACTGGCGCGTCGGCGCCGCTGCGCCGCAGCTCGGCCAGCTCGTTGGCCTGACCTTCGGCCAGGTCGGCGTACAGCTGCTCCAACTGCTCGCCGTAATGCTGCTTGAGCTTCGGCCAGGCCAGTTTGCGGATACCGGTCAGCAGGCCGTTCTCCAGGCTGAACGGCGTGGTCTCGATGATGAAGTCACGCGGCACCTCGTAGGACTGCAGGTTCGCCTGACGGGCGACGGTCTGCAACGACTCGGCGATGCGCGACTTGAGCGCGCCGGCGCTGTGGGTGGCCAGCGCATCTTCGGTGGGCACCACGACCGCCAGCAGATAAGGCTGGGCGCTGTTGCCGTAGATGTAGATCTGGCGGACCAGTGGGCTGTTGCCGAATTCCGCCTCCAGCTTGGCCAGGGTGACGAACTCGCCCTGCGCCAGCTTCAGCACGTTGTTGCGGCGGTCGACGTAGACCAAGTGGTCCGGGGATATCTCGGCGAACACGTCGCCGGTGCGGTAGTAGCCGTCCTCGTCGAACACGCTGGCGGTGGTCTCGGCCCGCTTGTAGTAGCCGGGGAACATGTTGGGGGTCTTGAGCAGCAGCTCGCCCCGCGGATATGGCCGGTCGGTGGCGTAGTAGCCCAGGTCCGGAACGTCGACCAGCTTGTAGTCGATCACCGGCGGGCGCTGGATCTCACCGTCGAGCAGGACCATGCCCGCCTCGGTGGAGCCGTAGCCGTCCACCAGGTGCATCTCCAGCAGCGACTCGACCCAGTTCCGCAGCTCCGGAGAGGTCGGTGCTGAGCCGGTCATCGCGAAGATGTAGCGGCCGCCCAGCAATTCGTCACGCTGCTCGGCCATCACTTGGGACTCGGCGGTTTGACGGTCGACACCCTCAGCGGTCCGCCGGCCGACCTCGCTCTGGAAGTCGCTGTACAGCATCTCCCAGATGCGTGGGACGAAGTTCAGCTCGGTGGGCCGCACCAGCCGCAGGTCTTCCAGCAGCGTCGACAGGTCGCTCTTGGCGGCGAAGTAGGCGGTGCCGCCGTTGCCGAGCGTGCCGTACAGCGTGCCGCGACCCATGACGTGGCTCATCGGCATGAAGTTCAGGCTGATCGACGCGGCGCTGGGCCCGAACCAGTTCTTGGCCGAGCGGTTCCACATCTTGGCGACGTTGCTCTGCGGGTACATCGCGCCCTTGGGGGCGCCGGTGCTGCCCGAGGTGTAGATGAGCAGGGCCAGCGGGTCGGCTACGTCTTCCGGGTCATTCGCGCCGGTCTTGGCGCCGACTGCCGGCAATGCGGCGCCCCGGTCGCGGAGGTCGTTGAGCGTCTCGACGGTCAGCTCGAGGCCGGCCAGCCGCTGCTGGGCGCGCTGCAGTGCCTCGCGGTTGTCGTCGAGCTCGTCGCGGTAGTCGAACACCACCAGGCGTCCGGGAAGGTGGCCCGCCTCGGCGGCGGCCAGGATCACGTCAACAGCGTCGGCCAGGTAGTCGACACTTGCGGCGAAGACGGTGGGCTCGGTCTCGGCGACGATCGGCTGCAGCTGGGTGATCGCCGCGCTGGTCTGCAGCGGTACCGAGACGGCGCCCGCGACGCCCAGCGCGATGTCGATGGTCGTGTAGTCCACGCTGGTGAAGCCGAGCACGCAGACACGGTCACCAGCGCTGATCAGCCCGTCGGTCAGCGCACGAGACACCTCACCGACGCGCTCGGCCAGCTCGCCGTAGCTGACCTTGTCGAACCAGGGCAGCAGCGTGGCAGTGGTGCGTCCGGTCTGCGGGTCGGTCACCAGCTCATACGCACGCTGGGCCAGGGCGGGCCGGTCGGAGTAACCGTGCAACACGGCCTCGACGACCGCGGGAAGGTGCGGCACGGCGGCCTCGATGGCCTCGCTGACGGTCGGGTCAGGTCGCGCCGCTGCGAACTCGGGGTCGGCGGCGGCTAACTTCGCGGCGCGTTGTTCCTGGAATTCTTCGGTGTCTGTCGACATACGGAACCTCACAATGTGCGACTTGGGGAAATCTGACGGGCGCCTCGTTGCGCCTACGGACTACTACGTTAGCAAAGGTAACGATATTCCCCAAAGGTTGCCGCGAGCGGAAATGTGAGGTGACTAACGGATGGGCTTCACAGTTGCGCCAGCAGACCGGCCACGACGTCAAGTCCTTCGGTCAGTAGCTCGTCGCTGATGGTCAGCGGCGGTAGAAAGCGCACGACATTGCCGAACGTGCCGGCCGTCAGCAGGATGACGCCGGCGGCATGTGCAGCGGCGGCGAGTGCATTGGTCAGCTCGGCATCGGGCTCGGCGCTGTCAGGCTTGACGAACTCGACGGCGATCATCGCGCCGCGGCCACGCACGTCACCGATGCGATCGTCGGCGGCCTGCAGCGCCTGGAGCCGGCCTTTCATCAGCCGTTCGATCTGATGAGCGCGTTCGATCAGACCGTCGGCTTCGATGGTGGCCAGAGTCGCCAGCGCCGCCGCGCAGGCCAGCGGATTACCGCCGAAAGTGCCGCCGATGCCGCTGGAGTGTGGGGCGTCCATGATCTCGGCGCGGCCGGTGACCGCGGATAGCGGCAGCCCGTCGGCGATGCCCTTGGCGATACAGATCAGGTCAGGCTCGATGCCCTCGTGCTCGCAGGCGAACATGGCTCCGGTCCGGGCGATCCCGGTCTGCACTTCGTCGGCGATGAACACGACGTTGTGCTGCCGGCACCAGCTCAGCAGTGCGGGCAGGAACCCTTCGGCCGGGACGATGAAACCGCCTTCACCCTGGATGGGTTCGATGATGATCGCGGCGAGATTAGTCGGCGCCGACCTGCTTGGAAATGATGTCGATGGCGCGCCGGGCGGCCAGCTCGCCGTCGGTGGCCAGCTCCTTGTCGATCAGCCCGTCGCGGTAAGGGTAGGACAGGGGCGCCCGATAGATTTCCGGCGCGAACGGCCCGAATCCACTCTTGTAGGGCATGGACTTCGCGGTCAGCGCCATCGTCATGTTGGTGCGACCGTGGTAGGCATGGTCGAACGCGACCACCGCATCTTTTCGCGTGTAGGCGCGGGCGATCTTGACGGCGTTCTCCACCGCCTCCGCGCCGGAGTTGAACAGCACCGAGCGCTTCTCACCCGAGCCGGGTGCGAGCTGGTTGAGCTTCTCGGCGACGGCGACGTACTGCTCGTACGGCGTCACCATGAAGCAGGTGTGGGTGAAGTCGGCGACCTGTGCCCGCACCGCGTCGATGACCCGCGGTGCGGAGTTACCGATGGTCGTGACCGCGATGCCCGAGCCCAGGTCGATCAGCCGGTTCCCGTCGACGTCCTCGACGATTCCGCCTGCCGCTCGAGCGGCGAACACCGGCATTGTCCTGCCTACGCCGGCTGACACCGCCGCTGCGCGGCGTCTGCTCAGTTCCAGCGATGCCGGACCAGGAATCTCGGTGACGAGGTGGCGGCTCTGTTCGATCGCAGACACGCCAAAAGCCTAGCCCGCTGCAGAGTCAGGCCGCGGAGTTCAGCTGCGACGAAGCCCGGTGGTGAGCTGAATCAGCCGGCGGCCGTGTGCCCCAACTCGCGGCAGACGTTGCCGTTCGGGTCCCACCACTGGCCCGGGGGACAGTTGAGTGCCGGGCCCTGACCGACCGGTCGACAGATATTGCTGTATCCGTCCCAGTACTGGCCTGGCTCGCAGTTCGCAGGCGGGTCAGCCCAGCTCGTGCCCGGCGTGGCGAACGCTACGGCCGCCCCTGCGAGCACCAGTGCACCCGCCAACCGGCCAAGAAGATTTCTCACTTCGGACCTCCTCGATAGCCCCTGGGAACCAACAAAGTCACTTGTGCCACACCCTGGCCCGCTTCAAACCGCGAATACGGGGCCGTCGATCGAATCGACCGTAACAAAAGCGCTCACAGGTTCGCGACGAAGTCGGCGAGGCTGCCGAACCGGATAGCCCAGCGCGATGACAGCGGCCAGCGCCAGCGGGTCTGCCGCTCCCAGAACTGATTTCACCTGCGCCTCTTCACGGATCGCGATCGTGGTGATGACGCCGCCCAGACCCTCGTCGCGCGCGGCCAGCAGGACATTCCACGCGAACGGATAGATCGACGCGCCGCCTGCGAACGTGTACCGGTCCGCGTCACGGTCGATCGCCGCCAGCATCGACAAGTCGGCGAACAGGGCCAGCAACACCGGCGTCTCGTCGAACTTCTCCGCGAAATGCCCTGGCGGCGTTGAGCTCTCGGCAGCCAACGCGCGGGCCTCGGCCTCGCGGTCGTTGGTCGGCGCCCATGGCCGCAGGCCGGCAGCCGCCAAGGCCAGGTAGTCCCGGCTACCGCGCAGATAGCAATCGCGCAGCCGGCGACGGTGTGCCGGATCCTTGATCACCACCACCCGCCAGGCTTGGGCATTGCCTCCGCTGGGCGCAAAGCGGGCGGTGTCGAGCACCTTTGCCAGCACCGCGTCGTCGACGGGTCGGTCAGTGAAGTCGCGCACCGCGCCGGTGGTGCGCAATGCTTCGGCGAGCGACAACGGGGCAGGCTGCGCGACAGGTATGTGCTCCATTGCTCAATGATCAGGCATGGAGACGGCGATCAAGCATGGAGACGGCCTGATGGCACACTGGTGACCGTCCAGCAACCTCGACGAAAGATCCTCGCCTACATGAACCAAACGGTTGTCTTCCTACCGATGCTGATCGTCTTGGGGGCGTTCATGTTTTTCGCGTCGCGCCGGCAGAAGCGCGCGATGCAGGCCACCATCGATCTGCACGAGTCGCTGACGATCGGTGACCGGGTGCAGACCACCTCGGGGTTGCACGGCACCATCACCCACATGACCGACGACACGGTGGAGCTCGAGATCGCCCCCGGCGTGGTGACCACCTGGGCCAAGCTGGCGGTCGGGAGCCGGATCGATCCCGACGGCCTGGACGCCGAGGACGGCGAGCTCGACGATCTGGCCGACGACCCGGGCCGACTGCCCAACGACTGAGGTCGACGGCCCGCCACGTACCCTTTTCGGTGCGGCCGAACTGATCGGGGCGTGAGAGGCGAACGGCGGGTTGACAACCTGCACAAAAGCGCATCGCGCATGAGCGGAGGAGACTCAACACGTGGCATCGCGATCGGCGCCGGTGCACCCTAGCCGCTACCTGGCGGTTTTCCTGGTCCTGCTCATCGGCGTCTATTTGCTGGTGTTCCTCACCGGCAACAAGCGGGCCGACCCGAAACTTGGCATCGACCTGCAAGGCGGTACCCGGGTCACGTTGACCGCACGGACGCCGGACGGGTCGCGGCCGAGCCGGGACGCGCTGTCACAGGCTCAGCAGATCATCGGCGCCCGGGTCAACGGCCTGGGCGTGTCGGGTTCTGAGGTCATCGTCAACGGCGACAACCTGGTCATCACCGTGCCGGGGACCGACGGGAACGAGGCGCGCAATCTCGGCCAGACCGCGCGGTTGTACATCCGTCCCGTCATCAACGCTCTGCCCGTCGACAGTGCCGGCATGCAGGGCGGCCCGCGGCTGCCCGCACCGCGCGGCGTACCGAGGGGCCCGGCCGGTCGGGCACCGGGTGCGCCGCCGCCCGGCGCACCGGCACCTGGGGTAAACCCGGCGCGCCTGCACCCGGGGCACAGCCCGGCGCCCCGGTGCCCGGCGCAACACCCGGCGTGGTTCCGCCCGCGCCGGCGCCAGCCACCATCCCGCGCCGAACCCCGGCTTGCCGGGCGACCTGCCACTGCTGCCCGACACCCCGGGCGTCCCGGCCCAGCCCCGGCCCTATCCGCTGGACGCGCCCTCGTCGCCCACGCCGGCACCGCCGAAGCCCGCGCAGACGGCACCTGCCACGTCGCAGCCCGCACCCGCGCCCGCTCCATCGGCTCAGCCCGCACCTCCGGTCATTCCGCCGATCCAGCCTGGACCGCCGGACCCACGCAAAGACCTCGCTCAGCGCATCGCCAAGGAACGAGAGTGGCGGCAGAGCACCAACAAGGGCGTGCAATTCCTGGCGCTGCAATATCAGGCCACCCGCTGCTTCCAGGAAGACATCCTGGCCGGCAACGACGATCCCGACCTGCCGCTGGTGACCTGCGACAAGGACCACAAACAGGCCTATCTGCTGGCGCCGTCGATCATCAGCGGCGACCAGATCGAGAACGCCACCTCGGGCATGGACCAGCGCAGCGGCGGTTATGTCGTCGATGTGCAGTTCAAGAGCGGTGCGGCCAACACCTGGGCCGATTTCACCGCCGCTCACGTCGGCACCCAGACCGCTTTCACGCTCGACTCGCAGGTGGTCAGCGCGCCGCAAATCCGGGAAGCCATCCCCGGTGGCCGTACCCAGATCACCGGGGGAGACCCGCCGTTCACCGGCAGCTCGGCCAAGGAGCTGGCCAACGTCCTCAAGTACGGCTCGTTGCCGTTGTCGTTCGAGTCGTCGGAGGCTCAAACTGTCTCTGCGACACTGGGGTTGACGTCGCTACGGGCGGGCCTGATCGGCGGCGCGATCGGACTGGGTCTGGTTCTGCTGTACTCGCTGCTGTACTACCGAGCGCTGGGCGTGCTGACCGCAGTGTCGTTAGTAGCTTCTGGCGCAATGGTTTTCGCGATTCTGGTGCTGCTGGGCCGATATATCAACTACACCCTGGATCTGGCCGGTATCGCGGGTCTGATCATCGGTATCGGTACGACGGCGGACTCGTTCGTCGTGTTCTTTGAGCGCATCAAAGACGAGATGCGCGAAGGCAAATCGTTCCGGTCGGCGATCCCGCGGGGCTGGAGACGGGCCCGTAAGACGATCCTGTCCGGTAATGCGGTCACCTTCCTGGCCGCCGCCGTGCTGTATGTCCTGGCGATCGGTCAGGTCAAGGGGTTCGCGTTCACGCTGGGACTCACGACCGCACTCGACACCGTCGTGGTGTTCCTGGTGACGTGGCCGCTGGTCTACCTGGCCGGAAACTCCAAGACGCTGGCGAAGCCGGCTTTCAACGGCCTGGGAGCGGTCCAGCAGATCGCGCGGGAGCGGCGGGCTGCCACCATCGGGGCGTCCACGACAGGACGGGGGTAGCGAGATGGCGTCAAACGCGGACACGGCCGGCGCCGACGACACGACCGCCGTCGAACTCAGCAAGGACACCGCACGGGTGGTCCGGGCGACGGGCAACGACACGGGCGCCTTACCGCGCCACAGCTTCTTGTCCCGCCTCTACACCGGTACCGGCGCATTCGAGGTCATCGGGCGTCGTCCGCTGTGGTATGCGGTCAGCGGGCTGATCGTCGCGATCGCGGTGCTGAGCATTCTGGTACGCGGGTTCACCTTCGGCATCGACTTCAAGGGCGGCACCACGATGTCGATGCCCGTCGCCGGTGACAAGGGCCATGCGACGGTCAGCCAGGTCGAGGACGTCTTCCGCCAGGCGTTGGGCCACGACCCGGAGTCGGTGGTGATCGTCGGCAACGGCTCGTCGGCGACGGTGCAGATTCGGTCCGAGACGTTGCCCAACGACAAGACCGAGAAGCTGCGCGACGCGCTGTTCGACAAGTACCAGCCCAAGGGGCCCGACGGTCAGCCCAGCAAGAAGGCGATCTCGGATTCGGCGGTGTCGTCGACGTGGGGCGGGCAGATCACCAAAAAGGCGGTCGTCGCCTTGGTGGTGTTCCTGGTGCTGGTCAGCCTGTACATCACCGTTCGCTACGAGCGTTTCATGGCGATTTCGGCGCTGACCACAATGGTTTTCGACCTGGCGGTCACCGCTGGGATCTATTCGCTGGTGGGCTTCGAAGTCACCCCGGCCACCGTCATCGGTCTGCTGACGATCCTGGGTTTCTCGCTCTACGACACGGTCATCGTGTTCGACAAGGTCGAAGAGAACACCCACGGCTTCCAGCACACGGCCCGGCGCACCTTCGCCGAGGAGGCCAATCTCGCGGTCAACCAGACGTTCATGCGGTCGATCAACACCAGCCTGATCTCCACGCTGCCGGTGCTGGCTCTGATGGTGGTGGCCGTGTGGCTGCTCGGCGTGGGAACACTGAAAGACCTGGCCCTGGTGCAGCTGGTCGGCATTATCGTCGGCACCTACTCGTCGATCTTCTTCGCCACCCCGCTACTGGTCACGCTGCGCGAGCGCACCGAACTGGTGCAGACCCACACCCGCCGCGTTCTGCGGCGACGCGGACCCGATGGCGCGAAGGCCTCAGAGAAGGGGGCCAAAGGCTCAGGCAAGGATCGGGCGCGTACCGAGCCGGCCGACGACGAGCCCGGTGAGTCCTCGAAACCAGCCCGGGCGTCCCTCGTCGACACCGGTGAGCCGGCGCCCAACAAGCCGGCCCCGGGCGCCCGGCCGGTTCGGCACTCCGCCGGCCGCCATGCGCGTCCGACTGGCAAACAGAACAAACGCTAGCCCGATGATTGCCTGGCGTCGGCGGATGGCCGCCAGCTGTCTGGTGCTCATGCTTGCCGCCGCCACGCCGGGTGCGTTGACAGCGTGCTCCGGAAGCGCTGCGGGGCAGGTGGATTACGTCGTCGACGGCGCGTTGGACACCTACAACACCAACACAGTGGGCGGCGCGGCCTCGGCGGGAGCGCAGGCTTTCGCCCGCACCCTGACCGGATTCGGCTACCACGGCCCCGACGGCCAGGTCGTCGCCGACCACGACTTCGGCACGATCTCGATGGTCGGCGGATCGCCGCTGGTGCTCGACTATCAGATCGCCGACAACGCCGTTTACTCCGACGGTAGGCCGGTCACCTGCGACGACCTGGTGTTGGCCTGGGCAGCCCAGTCCGGCCGTTTTCCCGGCTTCGACGCAGCCAGCCAGGCGGGCTATGTCGACGTCACGTCGATCGATTGCCAACCGGGGCAGAAGAAGGCGCGGGTGTCGTTCGCTCCCGACCGAAACATCGTCGACTACAACCAGCTGTTCACCGCGACCTCGGTGATGCCGTCGCATGTCATTGCCGACGAGCTCGGCGGCCCAGACGCCAGCGTGACGTCGGCGCTTTTGGGCAATAACGGGCCGGTCATCGCGCGCATCGCACAGCTGTGGAACACCACCTGGAATCTCAAGCCCGGGACCGACCCAGGCGTCGTCGCCAAGCACTTTCCGTCAGCAGGGCCGTACAAGATCGAATCGGTATTGGACGGTGGCGCAGTGGTTCTCGTCGCCAACGACAAGTGGTGGGGTGCCAAGCCGATCACCAAGCGGGTCACGGTCTGGCCGCAGAAGGCCGACATTCAGGACCGGGTGAACGACAAGAGCGCCGACGTCGTCGACGTGGCCGCCGGCTCATCGGGCGCCCTGGCCACCCCTGACACCTACCGCCGCACCGACTTCGCCGCCGACGGCATCGAGCAGCTGATCTTCGCGCCGAGCGGACCATTGGCCGACATCGCGGCCCGCCGCGCGGTCGCGTTGTGCACCCCTCGAGATGTGATCGCCCGAGATGCCGCCGCGCCGATCGCCAACGCGCGGCTGCACAGCGCCGCCGCCGACGCCATCGGTCAGGCCGAAAACGTGCCCGAGGCGGGCCAATTCATCAAAGCGAACCCGGTGGCGGCGCGCGCAGAGCTGAAGAACAAGCCGCTGCCGGTGCGAATCGGCTATCGGGGACCCAATGCGCGACTGGCCGCCATCGTCGGCGCCATCGCCAAGGCCTGCGGTCCCGCGGGGATCACGGTTTCCGACGTCACGTCGGACTCGGTCGGGCCGCAGGCGCTCAAGGACGGCAAGATCGACGTGTTGCTGGCCAGTACCGGCGGGGCCACCGGCAGCGGTTCGACCGGATCGTCGGCCATGGACGCCTACGACCTGCACAGCGGCAACGGCAACAACGTGTCCGGCTACACCAACGGCCAAATCGACGGGATCATCGGCTCGCTCGCGGTGACAGCCGACCCCGCCGACCTGGTCCGGCTGCTGGCCGAGAGCGCACCGGTGCTCTGGGCCGCGATGCCGACGCTGCCGCTGTACCGCCAACAGCGGACCCTGCTGGCGTCGAAGAAGATGTACGCCGTCGGCACCAACCCCAGCCGTTGGGGTGCCGGCTGGAACATGGACCGATGGGTCCTGGTGAGGTGAGGGCAGCCGACCTGGTCGCTGCGCTGACCCGACAGGTTGCCGACTTCCCTTCGGCGGGCATCCAATTCAAGGACCTGACCCCGCTATTCGCCGACGCGGCTGGACTGGCGGCGGTCACCGACGAGTTGGCCGGCGTCGCGTCCGGCGCCGATCTGATCGCGGGTATCGACGCGCGCGGGTTCTTGCTCGGCGGCGCCCTGGCCGCGCGGCTTCGGACCGGCGTGCTGGCCATTCGCAAGGGCGGCAAGCTACCCCCGCCGGTACGCACCGAGGACTACCAGCTCGAGTACGGCACTGCGAGCCTGGAGCTGCCGGCCGACGGGATCGATGTGACCGGTCGCAGCGTTGTGATCGTGGACGACGTGCTGGCCACCGGCGGGACGCTTGCCGCAGCGCACCGGCTGCTCGAACGTGCGGGAGCGCAGGTGCGTATCGCTGCGGTGGTCGTCGAGTTGGCCGGACTGGGCGGCCGTGAGCTCCTGGCGCCGCTGCCAGTGCACAGCGTCGCCGTTCTCTAGCGCACGGCGTGATGGGCGATATCCTTGAGGCTCCGGAGGTGACGAACGTGGCGGATGACAAGGGGACGGCGGTACAGCCGCCTACCGAGCCGCTGCAGCTCGCCGATCTCCCCTCGTCCGCCGCGCCCGCGGCGAATGAGCCGGGGATCGGACTCAAGGCGCCCAGCAGCGCTTCGCGCCGGGTCCGCGCCCGGCTGGCGCGACGCATGACCGCGCAGCGCAGCACGCTCAGCCCGGTGCTCGAGCCGTTGGTCGCGGTGCACCGCGAGATCTATCCGAAAGCCGACCTGTCGTTGTTGCAGCGGGCCTACGAGGTCGCCGAGCAACGGCACGCCAGCCAGCTGCGGCATTCGGGAGACCCGTACATCACTCACCCGTTGGCGGTGGCCAACATCCTGGCCGAATTGGGTATGGACACCACCACGCTGGTGGCGGCGTTGTTGCATGACACCGTCGAAGACACCGGCTACAGCCTGGAGGCAGTTGGCACGCGATTTCGGCGACGAGGTCGGGCATCTGGTCGACGGGGTGACCAAGTTGGACCGGGTGGTGCTGGGCAGCGCCGCCGAGGGCGAGACGATCCGCAAGATGATCACCGCGATGGCACGCGACCCGCGGGTGCTGGTGATCAAGGTGGCCGACCGGCTGCACAACATGCGGACCATGCGCTTCCTGCCGCCGGAGAAGCAGGCGCGCAAGGCCCGCGAGACCCTGGAAGTCATTGCCCCGCTGGCGCATCGGCTCGGTATGGCGACGGTCAAGTGGGAGTTGGAGGACCTGTCCTTCGCGATCCTGCATCCCAAGAAGTACGAGGAGATCGTGCGACTGGTCGCCGGCCGGGCGCCGTCCCGCGACACCTATCTGGCCAAGGTGCGGGCCGAGATCATCGCCACGCTCACCGGGTCGAAGATCAGCGCGGTGGTGGAGGGACGGCCCAAGCACTACTGGTCGATCTACCAGAAGATGATCGTCAAGGGCCGCGACTTCGACGACATCCACGACCTGGTCGGCATTCGCATCCTGTGTGATGAGATCCGCGACTGCTATGCCGCTGTCGGCGTTGTGCATTCGCTGTGGCAGCCGATGGCCGGCCGGTTCAAGGACTAC
The DNA here is from genome assembly GCA_963762535.1 of uncultured Actinomycetota bacterium. Classification (GTDB taxonomy): domain Bacteria; phylum Actinomycetota; class Actinomycetes; order Mycobacteriales; family Mycobacteriaceae; genus Mycobacterium. The sequence goes on along the minus strand of CAVXKX010000006.1, from coordinate 105,993 downwards.
ATCGCGCAGCCGCGCTACGGGGTGTACCAGTCGCTGCACACCACTGTCGTCGGCCCGGAGGGCAAGCCGCTGGAGGTGCAGATCCGCACCCGCGACATGCACCGCACCGCGGAGTACGGCATCGCCGCGCACTGGCGCTACAAAGAGACCAAGGGCCGCAACGGCGTACCGCACTTGCACGCCTCCGCCGAGATTGACGACATGGCCTGGATGCGTCAGCTGCTCGACTGGCAACGGGAGGCCGCCGACCCCGGCGAGTTCCTCGAGTCGCTGCGTTACGACCTTGCGGTGCAAGAGATCTTCGTCTTCACCCCGAAGGGCGACGTGATCACGTTGCCGACCGGGTCCACCCCGGTGGACTTCGCCTACGCCGTGCACACCGAGGTCGGCCACCGCTGCATCGGAGCGCGCGTCAATGGCCGCTTGGTCGCGCTGGAGCGCAAGCTGGACAACGGCGAAGTCGTCGAGGTCTTCACCTCGAAAGCGTCCACCGCCGGGCCGTCGAGGGACTGGCAGCAGTTCGTGGTCTCACCGCGTGCCAAGGCCAAGATCCGGCAATGGTTCGCCAAGGAACGCCGCGAAGAGGCGCTGGAAACCGGCAAGGATGCGATCACGCGCGAGGTACGCCGCGGCGGTCTTCCGTTGCAGCGCTTGGTCAATGGCGGATCGATGGCGGCGGTGGCCAATGAGCTGCACTACGCCGACGTCTCAGCGCTCTACACCGCGGTGGGCGAAGGCCATATCTCAGCCAAGCATGTCGTGCAACGGCTGCTGGTCGAACTCGGCGGAATCGACCAGGCCGAAGAGGACCTGGCCGAACGCTCGACCCTTACGGCGATCCCGCGCCGCCCGCGCAGCGACGACGTCGGCGTCGCGGTACCCGGCGCACCGGGTGTGCTGACCAAGCTCGCCAAATGCTGCACGCCGGTGCCCGGCGATTTGATCCTCGGTTTCGTCACCCGCGGCGGGGGAGTCAGCGTGCACCGCACCGACTGCACCAACGCCACCTCGCTGCAGCAGCAGTCCGAGCGCATCATCGAGGTGCACTGGGCACCGTCGCCGTCGTCGGTGTTCCTGGTGGCCATCCAGGTCGAGGCGCTCGACCGGCACCGGCTGCTGTCCGACGTCACCCGCGTGCTCGCCGACGAACGCGTCAACATCCTGTCGGCGTCGGTGACCACCTCTGCCGGCGACCGAGTGGCCATCAGCCGCTTCACTTTTGAGATGGGTGACCCGATGCACCTAGGGCATCTGCTCGACGTGGTCCGCAATGTCGAAGGCGTCTATGACGTCTACCGGGTGACGTCAGCAGCCTGACGGGTGGATATCGCCGGACAGCGCGCGCTGGTCATGGGAGCCAGCGGCAATGTGGGCGCATGCGTGACCCGGCATCTCGCAGCCGCCGGTGCCGAGGTTCGGGTCTTGCTGCGAAAGTCCAGTTCCACCAGAGGAATCGACGGCTTGGACGTCGAACGCAAGTACGGCGATCTCGTCGACAGCGCCTCGGTCGCGGCGGCGATGGCGGACCGTGACGTCGTGTATTACTGCGTCGTCGACACCCGGGCCGAGCTACGAGATCCCGCCCCGCTGTTCAAGACCAATGTCGAAGCCCTGCGTCACGTACTCGATGTGGCGGTGCGGGCGAACCTTCAGCGATTCGTCTTCCTGAGCACCATCGGCACCATTGCGGTTGGCCGACACGGCGAAACCGTCGACGAGGACACCCCGTTCAATTGGGCTGATCGGGCCGGCAGCTATATCGAATCCCGGCGTGCCGCCGAGCAACTGGTGTTGTCGTACGTCGCCGATCACGGTCTGCCCGGTGTGGTAGCCAACGTGTCGAACCCGTACGGGCCGCCCGATTGGCAACCGCGCCAAGGGATGTTGATCAAGCTCGCCGCGCAGGGGAAGATGCCGTTCTACGTTCGCGGCGTCGGCTCCGAGGTGGTCGGTATCGACGACGCGGCCGACGGACTACTGCTGGCCGCTCAGCGGGGACGGGTCGGGCAGCGCTACATCATCTCGGAGCGTTACATGACCCAGCGCGAACTGCTGACCATCGCCGCGCAGGCAGTCGGCGCCCGGCCGCCGCGGATAGGTATTCCGATGGCGGCGATGTACGGTTTCGCCCGGTTGTCCGATGCGGCGGGAGCGTTGCTGGGCAAGGATTTTCCGATCACTATGCAAAGCGCGCGGTTGGTGGAATTGACCTCACCGGCCAGCCATGCCAAAGCGACCCGGGAACTCGGCTGGCATCCGACACCCACCGAAGACTCCATCCGGCGCTGCGGCGCACACCTACGTCGAGCGGTCAGTCCCGGCGCGCTGAGATGATGCTGACTTCGTTGGCCGGCTTGCCGTCGTCGCCGCCGCCGGCGACGCCGCCCGACGCGATCTTGTCCAGCACGGCGAGCCCGGCTTGGTTGATCGTGCCGAACACGGTGTAGTTGGGCGGCAGCAGCGAATCGCGGTAGACCATGAAGAACTGGCTGCCGTTGGTGCCCGGTCCGGCGTTGGCCATCGCCAGTGTGCCCCTTGGATATACGACGGGGTGCTGGAGTGCCGGGTCGCCGGGCGGATACTGAGTGGTCGGGTACTCGTTGGCGAACTGATAGCCCGGGCCGCCGGTTCCATCGCCCTTGGGGTCGCCGCACTGCAGTACCGACAGCGCGCGTGCGGTGGTCAGTCGATGGCATTCAGTGTTGTCGAAGTATGCCTGCTGAGCCAGCGAGATGAAACTGTTTACCGTGCAGGGTGATTCGTTCTCGGCGAGCTGCAGGCCGATCCGGCCGCGGTCAGTGACGATGGTCAGCCCGATCTGCGCGGGGTCCGTTGACGCCTTGCCGGCGGGTGGCGGGGCGGCCTGTTTGCCGGCCGGCTCGGTGGTCCGCGGGTACTGGCAATTCGCTCCCACGCCAGGCGACGGGACGAACGGCGGCAGATGCGGGCCGGTCACCGGCGCGACCGGCGGCAGCGTCGAAGCCGGAGCCGCCGCGCTGACCGAGGTGGTGGTGGCCGTCTTGCCGGAATCGCGGCGGGTGCATGACGTCATCGTGACGGCCACGGCGACGATGGCCAGTGCGGCCCCGATTCGGTTGAGTTTCATCATCAGTCCAGCAGCACAGACTTGATGATGACCTCGGTAGCCGGCGGTCCGTCCGTCGCCGCCGGCGACGCCGCCCTTGGCGATCTTGTCCAGGGTGTCCAGCCCGTCCTGCTGGATTTTGCCGAAGATCGTGTAGTCCGGGCGGCAGCTGGGTGTCGCTTGTACACCAGGAAGAATTGGCTGCCGTTGGTGTTCGGCCCGCTGTTGGCCATCGCCAAGGTTCCGCTCGGGTAGATCACCGGCTCGCGGGCCTTGGGGTCATTCGGCGGGTACTGGTCGGTCGGGTATTCGTTGGCGAACTGGTAGCCCGGGTCCGCCGGTGCCATCGGCGCTCGGGTCGCCGCACTGCAGGATCGACGATGCCGGCCCGGAGGTCAGACGGTGGCATTTGGTGTCGTCGAAGAACTTCTGCTGCGCCAGGCTCGCGAAACTGTTGACGGTGCAGGGTGATTCGTTGTTGGCGAGCAGCAGGCCGATGTGGCCTTGGTTGGTGACCATGCTGACGCTGACCTGTGCCGGATCGGTCGGCACCTTGCCTGTTCGGGGCGGCTTCGCCGGTTTGGTCGCCGGCCCGGCCGACGGCGGGTATTGGCAGTTGGCACCGAGGTCGGCGGCCGGCTTGAAGGCCGGCAATGCCGCACCCGACACGCTCGGAGCGGCGCTGGTCGAGGTGTCTCCGGCGGCTGAGGCCTTCTTGTCGTCGTGGTTTCCCATTACGACGGTGACCACGATCGCGGCCACCGCGACCACCGCGGCGACCGACCCTCCGACGATGGCCAGGATTCGGCGACGGCGGGCTTGCTGAGCGCGGCGCTCAAGCTGCCGTTCCAATTTGCGCTTGGCTGACGCACGTCGCTGTTCGTTGCTCGGCACCGCCTGTCCCTTCATGATCGCGGGCTGGGTCAGCACGAGTGTGCCAGTTCACCCTCGATAAGGGTGGCGCGACCCGGGGGCGCGGGGCACATGGCCCGGCTCCTCAGCCCCCGCTGTGCGGGCCGCATCGTCGTCGGGCGAACTGGATGGGAAACTGGACAGCGTGTTGATCACCGGATTTCCCGCCGGGTTGCTGCAGTGCAACTGCTACGTGCTGGCACCGCATCCCGGAGCGGATGCGATCGTGGTCGATCCGGGCCAGCGTGCCATGGGTCAGCTGCGGCGCATCCTCGACAAGAATCGGCTGACGCCGGCGGCGGTATTGCTCACCCACGGCCACATCGACCACATCTGGTCGGCGCAGAAGGTGTCCGACACGTTCGGCTGCCCGACGTACATCCATCCCGAAGACCGGTTCATGCTGACCGACCCGATCAAGGATTTCGGGCCCAAACTGGGTCAGATACTGCTCGCCGCGATCTTCCGCGAGCCCAAGCAGGTCATCGAACTCGACCGCGACGGGGACAAGATCGACCTCGCCGGTGTGAGCGTCACCGTCGACCACACGCCCGGCCACACCCGCGGATCGGTGGTTTTCCGGGTGAGCGGCGATAAGGAAAGTCTCGTGTTCACCGGCGACACGCTGTTCCAGCGGTCGGTCGGGCGTACCGACCTGTTCGGCGGCAGCGGCCGCGACCTGCTGCGCTCGATCGTCGACAAGCTGCTGGTTCTCGACGACAGCACGGTGGTGCTGCCCGGTCACGGCAACTCGACCACGATCGGCGAGGAACGCCGGTCCAACCCGTTCATCGAAGGGCTCAGCCCGTGACGTGAGTTCTCGGCGCCGAAAGGCGTCCCGGACTACGTCCCGCCGGAGTCGGCACAGTTCGTCGCGGTCCGCTCGGCCCTGCTGGATGCCGCCCGTCGAGCCGGGTACAGCGATATCGAATTGCCGATCTTCGAGGACACCGCGTTGTTCGCCCGCGGGGTCGGGGAGTCCACCGACGTGGTGTCGAAGGAGATGTACACCTTCGCCGACCGCGGCGACCGCTCGGTGACGCTTCGGCCGGAGGGCACCGCAGGAGTGGTGCGTGCGGTGATCGAGCACGGTCTGGACCGCGGCGCGCTGCCGGTCAAGCTCTGTTACGCCGGCCCGTTCTTCCGTTACGAGCGCCCCCAGGCGGGCCGCTACCGCCAGCTTCAGCAAGTCGGTGTCGAAGCCATCGGCGTGGACGACCCCGCCTTGGACGCCGAGGTGATCGCCGTCGCCGACGCCGGTTTCCGTGCGCTGGGTCTGGACGGGTTCCGCCTGGAAATCACCTCGCTGGGCGACGACAGCTGCCGACCGCAGTACCGGGAACTGTTGCAGGACTTCTTGTTTCACCTCGACCTTGATGAGCAGACGCGTAAGCGCGCCGAGATCAACCCGCTGCGGGTACTCGACGACAAGCGCCCCGAGGTCAAGGCGATGACGGCCGATGCGCCGGTGATGCTCGACCATCTCTCCGATCAGGCCAAGCAGCACTTCGACACCGTGCTGGCCCACCTCGACGGGCTGGGCGTGCCGTACGTGATCAACCCGCGGATGGTGCGCGGGCTGGACTACTACACCAAAACCACCTTCGAGTTCGTGCACGACGGGCTGGGCGCCCAGTCGGGTATCGGCGGCGGCGGTCGCTACGACGGGCTGATGCGACAGCTCGGCGGACAAGACCTGTCCGGCATCGGCTTCGGTCTCGGTGTCGACCGCACGATGTTGGCGCTGCGGCCGAAGGCAAAGACGTCGGGCAGACTGCGCGGTGCGAGGTGTTCGGCGCGCCGCTGGGCGATCAGGCCAAGCTTCGGCTGGCGGTGCTGGCCGGAAAACTGCGCGCCTCCGGTGTGCGCGTTGACCTGTCCTACGGCGATCGCGGCCTCAAGGCAGCGATGCGCGCAGCCGATCGATCCGGTGCCCGGCTGGCGCTGGTGGCCGGAGACCGCGACATCGATGCCGGAACGATCGGGATCAAAGATCTGACGACCGGCGATCAGGTCGATGTGACGACTGATGCCGTTGTCGGCGAAGTACTTTCGCGACTGAAGCGGTAGGCGCCGAGATCGACGCAGGCGCGAGAAAACGCGAGAGGGCCGCACGCTGCCGTCGATCTCGGCGCCCGTGGCCGGTCAGGAACGGCCGTGCCTGACCTGGTTGAAAGGCACGCCCCGGTCGGCGGCGAATTCGCGCGGGAAGCCGAGGACGCGTTCGCCGATCACGTTGCGCGCCATCTCCGTCGTGCCACCACCGAGCGCTGCGGTCTGCCGGGACAGGTAGCGCTCGCCGACGAACATCAAGTCAGCCGATCCGTCCACGACGCCGGCGCTGCCCGCGACGGTTAACGCGGTGTCGATCTCGAGCGCCACTTCCTCGGCCTGAAAGAGGCGAATCAGCGTGCCACCGGTCGGCGGCAGCGATCCGTCCAGCACGCTGCGGTAGACGTGGTCGATCAGCTGCTCCCACACCGCGCGTCGGGTGAGCGCACGGCCGGCCAGCTCGCGAGCGCGCTTCGTTGTCGCTCAGCCCGGCCGCGCGAATGATCGCGTGGTAGTCGGGCGCCTGTTCCTGGTTGTTCTCGGCGCCGCTGCCACTGGCGAACTCCGAGCCGCCGCCCACCGCGCGCCGCTCGTGGTACAGCTGGCGCGAGGCCACCTCCCAGCCCTTGTCGACTTCGCCGACGACCGCGTCGTCGCCGAGTTCGAGGTCGTCGAAGAATTCCTCGCAGAACTCGGTGGAGCCGTTGACCTGTTTGATCCGGCGCAACGTGATGCCCGGGCTGTCCAGGCGGGCCAGGAACATCGTCAGGCCTTCGTGCTTGGGCACATTCCAGTTGGTCCGGGCCAGCAGTAGCCCGTAGTCGGCGGCGAAGGCTCCGGTGCTCCATGTCTTGGCGCCGTTGATGATCCACTTGTCGCCGCGTCGCTCGGCCCGGGTGAGTACCCCCGCCAGGTCCGAGCCGCCACTGGGCTCCGACAGTAGCTGCACGAGCACCTCGTCGCCGCGCAGCGCCGCCGAAATGTGTTGTCGCTTCTGGTCTTCGCTGCCGGTGTCCAGGATCGTCGCGCAGCAGATGGTGAACGTCGGCGTGTTCAGCATCAGTGGCATCTCGTAGCAGGCGCTCTCGTCGTCGAATGCCTTCTGGTACGCGATGTCGAGGCCGAGTCCGCCGTAGGCGCTCGGGAAACAGATTCCGGCGAAGCCGCCGTCGTAGAGGCGTCGCTGTAATTGGCGGACGTGCTGCCAGGAGTCAGCCTCGCCCCGGTCGCCGTAGGGCGGATTGGCCGGGTCGGGGATGCGGGGCATGTTGTCGGCCAGCCACCCGCGGGCCCGCTCGGCGAACTGCGCTACCGACTCCGTCATCCAGCGCCTCCGAGAGTTTCATTAGCCTAAAACGGTAATGACATTATCAGCAGGTCGGCGGCCGGTATCGGGTAGATGCTCAGCCGCCGCGAGGCCGCGTCAGCGTGAACTGCTCGACCACGCCGATCGCGCCGTAAGGCCCGTTGACGGCGTAGTGGGTCGCCGTGATCGAGGTGTTGCCGCCCGGGCGCCCGGGATCGACATCGAACGCGACGAAGCCGTACGGATGCCGGCTGTCTCTGAACGCCGACCACGGCGCGTCCTCCACCACGAATATGGAGGCTTTGCGTCCGATCGCGTCGGTTGCGGCACCGATGCCGGTCACCACCCGGCATCGAGGCTCGGGAAAAAACAAGCTGTTCGATGGTGCGGATGTGCCACCACCACCGATGACCAGATGCACGGTCCCTTTGGTCGTGTCGATGACCTCGCCGTGGTCTGCCACCGGGATCGGCGTCCTGGTTTCGGTGTCCTGCGCACCGCGCAACGGGTGGGAGCGCTCGTAGTGATGCTCGTGACCGCACACCACCAGATCGACCTGGTAGCGGTCGAAAAGCGGTAGCCATTCCCGGCGGATGCCCAGGTCGGCTCCGTTGGTGTGATCGGCCGTGGAAATCGCGGTCTGGTGCATACACACAACCACCCAGTCCACCCGCTTGTCGGCCCGCGCGTCCGCGAGTTCGCGTTCCAGCCAACGCTTTTGGGCGCCACCAGAGTATCCGTGAACGTAAGAATTGCCGCCGTCCTGCAAGCAGATGTCGTCGTTGTTGAGGCTGATGATCCGCACCGAGCCGGCAGTGAACGAGTACCACAGTCCGCGTAGCTCGCCGTCGGACCCGGAGTCGGGCAGGGCGAAGTAGGTCTGATAGGCCTGAAAACCGATTGGGCCGTTGCCCAATTCGTTCTCGTGATTGCCCGCGGCCGGCATCCATGGTCGGTAGCGCGCGGAGCGCGTGTTGTTGTCGAACCAATCCGACCAGGTACGGATGCGGTCATGGGCCAGATTGGCGTAACACAGGTCGCCGTTGACCAGATTGAACAGCGGCCCGATCTTTTCGATCGCGGTGGTGATGTCTCCTGCCGCCGGCGATCCTAAGTTGTCGCTGCCGTAGCTCTTGTTGGTCAGCCGGCCCAATGTCGGCGTCGCCTGGTCGCCAAAGCTGGTGAAGCACAACGGGCTCCGGCCCGAGGGCGCGGTCCGGACGGTCCCGAGCTCGGGGTTGGTGCCGTCGTGCACCGCGGCGTAGACGTAGTCGGTGTCCGGCGTGAGACGGTCGAGCCTGGCGTGCTGAACCCGGACTTCGGTTCCCGATTTCGCGTCCCGGTAGGTGCGCGTTTCGGCCGGCACGGTGCGGCCGAAACCGGCGGTCGATGGACCCGCCATGACTCGCGGATTGCTCACCGGATCAGTGGTGTGCCATGAGACGACGACCTCGGAGGAAGCGTCGCGGCCGAATTGCAGATGCAGCCCACCCACCGGTTGCGCGCCGCTGCGATCGGGTCGGGTCCACAGGCTGGGCCCGCGGCCGGGCGACCCGAAGAGCGCCACAGCGCCGGCGCCCAGGCCCGCGCCGACGATCGTCGTCGCCGCACCGGTGGTCAGCAGCGTCCGGCGGCTGATGCCGGGCGCCGGGCCGGCGTTGCTTGTCGGCGATGACTCTTCGGCCATGCTTCTTTCTTACCGGTCCGCCCTGCGCGCCGGTCGCGGTGACATGCGGTGCTGTCATCGCGAGGTCGTCGCACGCCATGCCGAATGTGACACGTTGGAGTCTGGTCGAACGATCTTCCGACAAAACTGCGGCTCGTTCGTCGGCAGTCACATCATCGGGCTCCGCGGTCCCGATCGGGTCGACGATCGGCAGCACGTTGAAAGCGTTCGCAAAAAGCGATTTTTTTCAGCATTTTCTCAGCTTTGGTGATGTCCCCGAGATTTCGATCATGTCGGCCGGCGACCGAACAATAAGGAAGGATCTGTGCACAATCATCGGCAACCGCACAATGGTCGACGCGCTTTTACCGCGCGGGTATCCGGCCCGGCGCGCCGATGTCGTGTGCCCGATCGCGCCGCGGTCCGAGGTGGCCCCCGACGCGCGCCAGGTGGGCGGGCCGCGCAGCGACCGTGCCGGGCCTGCGAACGATCTTCACGGGGACCGGCGGTGCTACGCGGATCTCCGAATTGCCAAGACAGCGAAACGTTTACGGCCGAGGATGGGCAACCGAGGGTTAGCTGGGTGGGGCTGCTTGCTTTGCCGGCCCGCATCCGGGTCGGTCGTTCACGCCGCCCCGGTGCCGCCTCGGGCCGGTGCGTTTTGCGGGACGGAAAGCTACTGACACACGCCCAATAACGACCCCTCGGCGGGGCCGTTTTCCTGTGCGCCCGGCCTACCTGGGAACTTGCTGTATGAGCGGCCAAAAAATTGTCATCGCTGCAATGTCTCTTTGGTTTTTCTCAGCACACGATGCACTTCTGTGATTTAAGATTGCGCAACAGTCAGACCTCGAAGATGCGCTCTTTGCGATCAGTTAATTGCATTAACTCATCCTGGTGGCCAACGCGAGGTCTGACGCCTGTTTGAAGGAGGGTCGGTGTCGTTCGTAACTGCGCAACCGGAGGATCTGTCCGGGGCCGCGGGCAACCTCGCGAGTCTCGGTGATGCGATGGCGGCACGAAACGCCGCTGCGGCGACGCCAACTACCGGCCTGGCACCGGCCGCTTCGGATATTGTCTCGGCGACGACGGCGGCGCAATTCGGTAAGCAAGGCGCCGCCTATCAGCAGATCGCTGCCCAAGCAGCGGTGGTGCACGAGCAAGTAGTAGCCGCGTTGCGTTCCGGGGCGGGTGCGTACGCGCTGACAGAAGCCTTGAATGCAGCTGCTGCCGACTAAGGGGGGCCTGGGTCGATGAGTTTCATGATTTTTCCGCCGGAGATCAACTCCAGCTTGATGTACAGCGGCGCGGGGTCGGGTCCGTTGATGGCCGCCGCCTCGGCGTGGAGCGAGCTGGCTGCCGATCTCGAATCAACCGCCGCGGCATACCAGGCGGTGCTCACGCAGCTGACCGGGTCGACGTGGCTAGGCCCGTCTTCGGAGCGGATGGCCGCGGCGACGGCTCCCTACGTCGACTGGCTGGCGACCACCGCGGGCCAGGCCGCCCAGACTTCGGCTCAGGCACAGTTTGCCGCCGCGGCGTACGAGGGCGCCTTCGCGTCGACGGTTCCGCCGGCGGTGATCGCGGCCAACCGGGCGCTGCTGGCTGCGCTGGTTGCGACCAATTTCCTCGGGCAGAACACCCCGGCGATCATGGCGACCGAAGCGCACTACATGGAGATGTGGTTCCAGGACGGCCTGACGATGGACACCTACGCGACGACCTCGCAGCAGGCCGTCGTATTGCCACAGCAGACCCCGGCGCCGTCGACCAGCGACGGCGGCCTGTCGTCGGATCTGGCCGCGGCCGTGCAGTCGATCGAAAACTCCGTCACCAACACCGTGAACAACTTGACCTCGGCAATACAGGGGCTGCTGAGTGGAAACACCACCGCAGGCTCCTCTGCCAACGGCGTGTCGTCCGCGCTTTCATCGGCCGTGACCAACCTGACGGGTGCGAGTACGGGCGCACAGGCAGGTGCCGCTACCTCGGGAGCCAGTACGGCCGCCGCAACGAATGCGGTTACCTCGACTGCCGGAACACTGCTCCCCGTCCAGGGCGCCTACTACGCGACCATGCTGGCCAGCATGCCCGCCAAGATGCTGATCAGCCTGGGCAACTCGATGGGCGCCAGCCAGGCGATGCAGGCGGGCCAGCAGGCCATGCTCGCCGACGTCCAGTCGCTGGTCGACGGCAAGCTGAAAGCCTTGCTGGCCAGCATCTCCGGCCAAATGCGCGGATTCGGATCGCAGATCTCCGCCCAACTCGCCGGCGCCGGGAGACTGGGCGGCATGTCGGTCCCGAACGGCTGGGCGCAGGCCGCTCCGGAAATGGTTCGCGCCGCGCCGGTATTGCCTGCCAACAGCATCGCGTCTCCCCATCACATCTGCGAATTTGCCGACCAGCCCGTACACCCAAGCCCTCATGGGCGCGATGAATGGGCGCGGCATGGGCACGCAGGCCGCCAAGACGGCGTCCGTGAAAGTTGAGACTCGCACGCCGGCCGGCGGATGAGAAGTGGGGGATGCCTTTGCTGCAGGACGCATTAACCCAAAGACATGACAGGTAGATAAGGAGATAGAGATGCCTACACGCTTTATGACTGACCCGCACGAGATGCGGGCGATGGCGGGCCGTTTCGATGTGCACGCGCAGACTGTTGAGGATGAGGCCCGCAAGATGTGGGCGTCGAGCCAAAACATTGCCGGGGCCGGCTGGAGTGGTACGGCTCAGATGACGTCGCACGACACCATGGGTCAGATGAACACCGCGTTCCGCAACATCGTGAACATGCTGCACGGGGTGCGCGACGGGCTGATCCGCGACGCCAACAACTACGAGAGCCAAGAGCAGGCCTCTCAGCAGATCCTGTCCAGCTAGCCGATCACCGAACACTTTTAGGAGAACACTCATGTCGATCAGTTACCAGTTCGGTGATGTCGATGCCCACGGCGCGTTGATCCGCGCCCAGGCCGCTTCCCTGGAGTCCGAGCACCAGTCCATCGTGCGCGATGTGCTGGCTGCCGGTGACTTCTGGGGCGGCTCGGGTTCGGTGGCCTGCCAGGAGTTCATCACCCAGTTGGGTCGCAACTTCCAGGTCATCTACGAGCAGGCCAACAGCCACGGCCAGAAGGTGCAGACCGCCGGCAACAACATGAACAGCACCGACTCCGCCGTCGGCGGCAGCTGGGCCTGACGCTTTCCCCTCTTTAAAGGGCGTCAAAACACACCGGGCATCGCGATGCCCGGTGTGTTTTGCTTTGGGCGCATTCGATAGGTGTTGCCGACGACGTTAATCCTCTTGCGCATGCGCGACACGGCCAGACGCCTACTCCGCGACTGCCGCGCAACCACCGAGGATCATGGTCGACGCGAAGTTGGCCGCGTTGGCCAGATGGTTGTCGGTCGCCGCGTACGTCGGGAGCGCGGTGACAAACGCCCGGCGGTACTGGGCCGACAGGTTGGCGATGTCCTGCCAGATGGCGTTATCACTTTGCCGGCCAAGTTGTTCCAGTTTGCCGGCGAACGCGTTCATCACCGGTCCCACCGCATAGTTCACCGCTTTCTGCTCTTTGTTCCAGTAGATCGACGGGACGTTGGGATCCAGTTGCTGCCATTGAGCGGTCTGCTGGCCGAACTGGTCGAGTGCGGACTTCCATTGCGGGCAGACGCTGTTGTCTGTCGTGAGGAAGGGTTGGGGGCTGGCCAGGTTGCCCACCGGGGCGATGTCGGAGGGCGGTGCCGACGGCGTCACCAGCGGGCCCCGCGCGGCGGCCGAACCGTCGCCGATGGCCGCGCATATCGATCCCAGCGCCGAGGAGGCACTGTTGGCTGCGCCGGCCAGATTGTTGTCTGCCGGCGTGTATTTCGGGATCCGCTCGGTGTACGCGCGCGCGTACGCGATGAACTGCTGGTAGAGCTCGCGCATGACGCGGTGCGGTGTCAGCTTGACCAGACCGACCGCTTGCGCGGCCGCGGTGCGGATCGACTGTCCGGCCGCGACGAATTGCGCACGCTGCTTCGGCGTCCACGCCGATGCCGGTACGGACCGGTCGCGGTCGTTCCACAGCCCCTGGCCGCTGTTGGCCAATTCGTTGTTGATCGACGTCCACGCCGTGCAGCTCGGATCATCGGTGATCACTGCCACCGGCCCGGTGTCTCTCGCACTGGCTACGGCCGCAGTCTCCTGACCCGGCCCGTTGTCGGACCCACCCGCCGGTCCCCCGGAACCGCCGTCGCCGAATAGCAATACGGCCGCGACGATTGTTGCCAATACGGCAACCGCGGCCACCCCACCCATAGCCCACTTCAGATTTTTGTTGTCTTTTGGGCCGTCAGTATCAGACGTCACGATGATCCACCTTAAATGACAACCCGCTCGTCGCAGGCGTATTGGCGCGAGCCACAGGGTGACGGCAATTCCTCAGCTTTTGCGGGAGTTGACAAGCGCATCGAACACGCGTTCGAATATGGTATGCGATGGGACGGCCAAGGCGTCCGGGTGAACGACGGCGCGCTGCCCGGGCTGGAACGCATGGCTTTCATCCGCAGTGTGCGCACGCCGCAGTTCGACGGGATCACGTTCCACGAGGTGTTGTGCAAGTCGGCGTTGAACAAAGTTCCGCACGGTGGCGCTCGCCTACCATTTCAATACACCGTCAACGGCTATCGCGGTTGCTCGCACGCCTGCCGGTACTGCTTCGCCCGGCCAACACACGAGTATCTGGAGTTCAACTGCGGCAAGGACTTCGACACTCAGGTGGTCGTCAAAACCAATGTTGTCGATGTGCTGCGCCGCGAGTTGAGCCGGCGGTCCTGGTGTCACGAGACCGTCGCACTGGGCACCAACACCGATCCCTATCAACGCGCCGAGGGCCGCTACGTGCTGATGCCGGGCATCATCGGCGCGCTCGCGGGATCGGGTACTCCACTGTCGATCCTGACCAAAGGGACCTTGCTGCGCCGGGATCTGCCGCTGATCGCCGAAGCCGCAGAGCAGGTGCCGGTGGGCGTGTCGGTGTCGCTTGCCGTCGGCGACGCTGAACTGCACCAGCAGGTGGAGCCCGGCACGCCGAGCCCGCAGGCGCGGCTGAGCTTGATCGCCGCGATCCGTGAGGCCGGTTTGGACTGCCACGTGATGGTGGCGCCGGTGCTGCCCTATCTCACGGATACCGTCGAGCATCTCGACGCCCTGCTGCGCGAAATCGCGGCGGCCGGGGCCAACGGTGTCACGGTCTTCGGGCTGCACTTGCGCGGATCGACCCGCGGCTGGTTCATGTCGTGGCTGTCGCAGACCCACCCCGAGCTGGTCGGGCGGTATCGCCAATTGTACCGCCGCGGAGCGTATTTGCCGCCGTCATATCGGGACGAGCTACGGGCCAAAGCGGCACCGCTGATCGCCAGATACGGGTTGGCCGGCGATCATCGCCGCCGTGACGCGCGTAGGTCGCAGGACGTCGCCGAGACGGTCCAGCCGACGCTGTTTTGAGCTAATTCAGATCCGGCGCATGGTAGGTGTCGCACTGGTTGGGGTCGCCGGTCTGGTAGCCGACGGTGAACCAGTGCTGACGCTGCTCCGAGGAGCCGTGCGTCCAGGACTCGGGATTGACGCGGCCGGTGGAAGCCTTCTGGATGCGGTCGTCGCCGACCGACGACGCCGCCGACAACGCATCGGCAATGTCTTTGTCGCTCAACGGTTCCAGGAACGGCACGCCGGTCCCCTCCTGCTTGGTCGTGGAGGCATAGTGAGCCCACACTCCGGCGTAGCAGTCGGCCTGTAACTCGGTGCGCACGCCGTTGCCGCCGGCGCCTTGCGCGCCCTGCTGGGCGCGGCCGAGCGAACCCTGCAGATCCTGCACATGATGCCCGAACTCGTGAGCCACCACGTACTCCTGCGCCAATGGCCCACCGCTTGAACCGAATTGGGTGCGCAGCACGTCGAAGAAGCCGGTGTCGAAGTAGGCGGTCTTGTCCACCGGGCAGTAGAACGGACCCACCTCGGTGCTGGCCGCGCCGCAACCTGTATTGACATGACCGCTGAACAGCCGGACGCGGGGACGGGTGTAGCCGTGCATCAGCTGCTTCCACACCGCATCGACGGAGTTGCCAGTGGCGACCACCCGGCACTGCACGTACTGGTTGGCGTCGGCCCCGGTCTTGCACTTGCTCAGATCGAACCCGGGTGCGACGTCCTGGCTGGCGCTCGGCGCTGGCAGCTGGGTGGCCACTTTGCCGGGGTCGACCCCGAGTAACAGTGCGACCACGAGGAACAACAGCCCGCCGAGCCCACCGCCGATCGCGATTCCCCGCCCTCCACCACCTCCGGACGACGCCGTGGTGCTGGTGTCGATCTGCATACCCTCGTTGAAGGTCATCGCATTCTCCGTTGCGGCTTTTATGGCATAGCTGTCAGGAAATCTTCGCCCGGCCAGATCAGCTTTGCACACTACGATTCAGGCGTGCCCGCGGTTGCCGAAGTTCCACCGATCGCACGCACGGCGCTCGGCGATCTCCGGGGCGCGGTCGAAGGCGGCGTCGCGGTGTGGCGTGGGGTGCCCTACGCACAGCAACCGGTTGGCGAGCGTCGGTTCGCCGCGCCGGCTCCGTTGTCGCCCTGGACGGGTGTGCGTGACGCCATCGAGCACGGCCCGCTGCCACCGCAGAGCCGCTCGATTGTTTCCGGGGACCGAAACGACCCGAAGATTCGCGACGAAGCCTGCTTGACGGTGACGGTCTGGTCGCCGAACCCGTCCGGGTCGCTGCCGGTGATGGTGTGGATCCCCGGTGGGGCATTCCTCAACGGGGCCGGGCAATTACGGCTCTACGACGGTTCGCGGCTGGCCGCCAACGGTGATGTCGTCGTCGTCAATGTCACCTATCGGGTCGGGGTTTTCGGCGGATTCGACCTCGGCCATCTTGGCGACGGCTTCGACGACAATCTGTGCCTGCGCGACCAGATCGCCGCGTTGACCTGGGTGCGCGACAACATCGCGGCATTCGGCGGCGATGCGGGCCGGGTGACCGTTTTCGGTGAATCTGCCGGTGCCACTTCGGTATTGGCGCTGCTGGCCAGCCCGGCCGCCGATGGGCTCTTCGCTCGGGCGATCGCGCAGAGCCCCGCGCTGCCGCTGATCGCCGATCGCGAAGCCCGGGCCGAGCAGGCGCAGCGGTTCCTTGCGCAGCTCGAGGTCCAGGCGGGGGAGCTGAAGGGGCTAGGTGCGCGTGAGTTACGCCGCGCAGCAGGGCAACTGCAGCTCGCGAGTGTGGCTTCCTCGCCGACTCTCGCACACGGGTTGACCTACGGTGTCGACCTGCTGCCGCGGCACCCGATCGAGGCGGCGCGGATAGGCGCGACGGCTCGCATCCCGTTGATCCTCGGTACCAATCGGCGGGAGGCGTCGCTGTTCGCCCGTGACAGGCCCCCGATGCTGCCGACGACACCGGAGACCGTCGATAGCTACTTCGATCAGTTCGGGCCGGAGATCAGGGCGCGAGTGCTTGCGGCTTACCCGGGTTATCCGCGCCGCCGCGCGTTGGAGATGATCGGCGCCGACGCGATGTTCGGTGCGCCGACATGGGCGTTCGCCGACGCCTACAGCGCGCATGCGCCGACCTATGTCTACCGGTTCGACCACACGCCCACCACGCTGCGGATCACCGGGCTGGGCGCGGTGCACGGCAGCGAGATAGTCCACATCCTGCATACCTACGGGTCGCAGCTGGGTCGGCGGCTACACCCGCTGGGAACGTGGCGGGCGCCTGCGGTCGGACGCCGGATGCAGCGGATCTGGCTGGAGTTCGCCGGCTCGGCGGAGAACGACCGGCGGTGGTCGAATGACTGGCCGCGGTATGGCACCGAACGCCGGCAAACACTGGTCTTTCGGTCCCTTCGGGACGCCATCGTCGATGATCCGGATGCCCCGCGGCGTACGGCATGGCAGGCGGTCTGCTGACTCAGAAATAAGTATTCCCTGAGACACATCGAGCGGATATTTAATCAATAGATGAACAAAAGCCGTCCGTGGGAGTAACTTTAGGCAATAGTACGAGGTCACGCCCATAGGCCTCGACGGAATGGGGGCCATCGTGTCTCAAAAACCCAGCCAAAGTTCTCAGCTTCCGTCTATGTATCTCTCGCGGCCCGCGGTCGTCATTCCGGACTCGGCTGTAGACAACGAGATGGTGCTCGCACGCGTCCGGGAATCGTTTCGCGGACCGGAATCCGAATGGGGAGCGATCGCCCAGGGCGTCGAGTACGTACTGGACCGATGTAAGACCCAGGTCCGCTACATCGACCCGGACCAGACGCTCTCGCCTGGCGAGTTCGCGTCACGCGCGTCGACCGCCTGTCTTTTCGACAACGGCGTCGCGGCGTCCGAGGTCGATCTTTTGGTTTACGGCGGGAATTGCCCGGGAGAACTTCGAACCCGCGACCGCCGCCGAGGTGGCGGGGCGCTTGGGCGCACGACCACTGCACGCGTTCGACGTCACGTGTGCATGCGCCGGACTTGTCGAGGCGATCCACGTCGTCGCCGGTTACTTCGCCCTGCACCCCCAGCTCAAGACCGCGCTGGTCTGCGCCGGCGAACTCTGGCGCGACCGCGTCACCTACGACCTCCAAACACTCGACGACGTCGCGAATTTTGCCGCCGGCCTGACCCTGGGTAACGCCGCCGCGGCGTTCCTGGTGACTCGAGAGTCCCTGGCCGCCGGCGGTGCCCGGCTGCTCGGCTTCCAGCACAAGACGTTGGCCGAGCACTATCACCTGTGCTCTGCACCGATCGACGGACACTTCATCTCGCGCTCGAAAGAGCTGTTCGCACTTGCTGTTCACGTGCCCGGGGAGGTGCAGCGACTCCTCGCCGATGCCGGATGGACAGCCGAAGATGTCGACCACTACATCTTCCACCAGCCGAGCCAGGCGATCCTGGAGCGGGTCTTCGATGCACTCGGTGCCCGGCCCGAAGCGCGTGTGCACACGCACTCGCTCTATGGAAACAGCGCCAGCACCTCATGGGCGGTCGCCCTCAACCACCGTCTGAAGCACGGCACCGTCAACAATGGGGATAAGATCGTGATCGCCAGCGCCGCATCAGGTTTCACCATCGTATGCGCTACGGCCGTGTGGGAGAGCTAGGTGGGGCGTTATCTGCGCGTCTACAAGGTGATCGGCCAGACGTTCGGGTCATGGTTCCGGCCACTCGGGCGCCATTCGTGCTTTTACAGTTGCGCCAAGTGATTTCGGCGACCACTCTCGGGCTGGACCACGTGTTCTACCCGGGTCACCGCAAGCATGCGATCGACCGGCCGATCTTCATCATCGGTAACCCGCGCAGCGGTACCACGTTCCTGCACCGGCTGCTTCTCGGAGCCGGCGACATGGCCGCTCTCGAGCTGTGGGAGATGATGTTCCCCGCTATCACCGCGCGCAAACTGCTCGGCGGTATCGTGCCCACGACTGGACAAGCTGTCACCGGCCCGCTACCACCCGTCCGATGTGCACGAAACCAGCCTGCGCGGTATCGAGACCGACGACGTAGCCTGGTTCTTCCGGACCATGGACGGCCCCTTCGCGTGGGCGTATTTCCTTGCTTGGCAAGACACTTGGGGAAGTGGCTTGTCACGGCGCGAATTCGCGATCGACGGCGTGACGCCGCGCGAGGAAGACACGCTTCTTCAACTATTACGACGCATGCTGGCGACGGAACCTGACGATCAAGTGCGCCGACCGCGTGTTGGCCAAGACCAGCATGCTCATCATGCGTCTTGACGCGGTGCTGCGGCGGTACCCGGATTGCAAACTGGTCTACGTCATCCGCGATCCGGTCGAGGTCATCCCGTCGGGAATGTCGTTGTTGGCCAGCGTGCTCGAGAACGGGTACGACGTGTGGAACCGCACGAAGGAAGAAGACCAGCGGCGGTGGGTGGAAAATCTCTACCAGGCTTCCTGCGACATGCTGCGCTACTTCTACGACGCATATTCGGCCGGCGAGATCCCCGAACACAACCTGTGCATCGTGCGCTACGAGGATCTGATCAACGACCTCGAACCGACGATCGAGCGGATCCTCGACTTCGTCGAGATCAAGCCGACAGAGGCCTTTGTCGACGAAGTCCGCGAGCAGGCAGCACGGCAGCGCAGTTACACCAGCGGACACGGGTACTCGCCGTCGCAGTTCGGCCTCACCCCAGAGCGGATTCGCGCAGACCTCGGGTTCATCTACGACGCATTCGGGCTCTCGGACATGACCGGCTAACGACCAGCACCGAAGGATTGGCAACATGCGCAAGCATTCGATCGAGAACCGTGAAATACTGGCGAGCCTTTCGCTTTCAGAGCTCCGGCTCCGCTCAGCCGCGAGTCAGGCCACCTCGATCGAGCCGACGTTCCGGCAGAATCGGTGCGGCTGCCTGTGGGTTGCTCGGGTTGGCGTTCCTGCCGCTGGCTATCGCCCACGCCGACGATTGGAGCGTCACTCCGGACCCCGATTCGGTAGAAACGATCACCGGGATTTACGGACACGGCTACAAAGGGGCAGACACCGCACCACCGGCGGTCGAGGGAAGCATCCAGGGCAACCAGGTCTTCGACTGGGCCAACGTGACGCCGAGCAATAGCGGCACGTTCCACGGCTACGAGAGCTACTCGAACGACGGCCTCGGCGGCATCAACAACGAGGTCTACGTCGCCGGCGGCGTGACAGGTGCCGGCGGTCCGTCAGTGGGTTCGGTGTTCGACACCTACTCCTTCGGATACGGCACCTATACCAATACCTACTCGGCGATCCCCCACGGCGATGGCACTGCCACCGTCACCGATACATTGCAAACGCCGACCGGAACCATCGCCATCCCCACCACGTTTGATGCCGCCGACGGTTCGGTGGCCGACGCCGGAGGTGTTCCTGACGGGATCGGCAGTGACACCATAAATCCAGTTGGCTCTGAGTTAGTCGGGTCGATAAGCGGTATTCCACCGTTGACCGTGGCTCTCCAGGGAACTCAGACCTTCGACATCGACGGCAACGCCACGGACACTTTCAAGTCCGTCGACACGACCACCACCGACGGCGCCGGCACCTACACCCAGGCAGTGCTGGCTACGTCTCCATCCGACCGACGGCTCCGTCGGGGACGGCTCGATCTTCAATACGATCAACTTCTTCGGCTACGACAGCATTTACGCTGATGTCGTCTCTACCACCGGCGGCGCAAATACGATCAGCGAGACATTAGCGACGCCGATCGGAAATTTCGTCATCCCGGTCACTGTCGACGCCGCCAAGGCCGAAGATCTCAGCAATTCGTCGATCGCCTTCCCGAATGGCACGACCTTCGACCCCACCACTGAGCTGGGAGTCACCGGTGTCAACGGCCTCCCGCCGGTGGACGTCGGTGTTCAAGGCGGTCAAGACTTCAGTGTCCTGGTCGACGGTGCGTCCGCGGGAACCTTCACCGCCGACGTCACCAATACGCTCGACCAGTTCGTCGACTCCACCGAGACTATTCTGGTGACCAGCTCGACGGATGCGGCCATACCCAAGGGTTCGGAATTCGAAATTGTCAACGTCGGGAATGGTTTCGAGAACCTCTACTCCGACATCGCCTCGGCGACACCCGCGGGGACTACGTCATGGAAACGCTGGTGACCCCTTTCGGTGACTTCAGCATGCCGCCGTCGTTCGACGCATCGGCAGGACTGATCAACGACATGTTCATGATCTTTGCGGGCGGGGCCCCGCTCGGCGGCATGTACGTCGTCGCGAGCCCAATGTCGTTGTGCGGCGCAGGTTACCGGAACTCCACGAACAGCGAGGTTCGGCAACGTCTTTGGTAGGTCGTTCACCAGAACCGAAAGGCTAAGCCACGAGGCGGGATGCAGTTGGCTGCAGTCCTTGGTGCGTTTGTCGCGGCGGCAATGACGACAACGGCCACCGCGCCGGTAGCCCGCGCCGATGATCCCGTCACCGATCTGCTCGCGGCGGTGCAGGGCGACTTTGCCCTCGGCCAGGAGGCGTTCACGCTCGCCAACGCGGATTTCGCCAACGGTGATGTGGCCGACGGTCTGGCCACCTTCTACGGCGGTGTCGACGACCTCCTGCTCTCCGTGCCGAACAATTTCGTCCAGGGGTCGCTGGCCGGGCTGACCGGCGAGCCGGTCGACTCCGCGCTGAGTTGGACGATTCCCGCGCCCGCGGACTTCAACGACGCACTCATCGTCGCGCCCGCTCTCGCACTGATCGGTGAGGGTGACTTACACACCGCCGCACTCGATTTGGCCGGTGGTCACATCGTCGGGGCGGTGGATTCCTACCTCGTCGGCTATGAGTACCTCGATGTCGTCGTCCCCGAGCTGTTCATCGTCGGGACAGCAGCCGGCCTGGGGCTGTGACCGTGCCCAGCCTCACCCGCTAACCCGGACCGTCACTGGCCGCCGCCAGTAGCGGCACCAGGATGTCGCTGATCGGCGTCGCCATGCCGTGGGCGCGCGCCTTGCGGATGATCACGCCGTTGCGGATGTCCCACTCCTGCGCGCGACCGGCCTCACGGTCGGCGAGCATCGAGGTACCCATGTCGGTGGGCGCCGCGCTGAACATCTCCACCGTGCCGGCCGCGACGTCATCGGCCAACTGGGCGCCTTCGCAACGAGCGACCTCAAGACATTCGCCGGCGTACCGGCGGGCGAGCTCCGCGAGATCGTCGCGGCGAAACATTCCGGATCGCCGGCCGGTCAGCACCATGAGGCCGGCCACCGCGTTGACCAGCAGCTTGCGCCACGCAGCGGTGACGAAGTCGGGGTCGCAGTCGGCGGTGCCGCCGGCGGCGCGCCACAGGTCGGCAAAGGCTGTCGCGGCCGGCCCGGTCGGCAAAACCAGCCGTGCTTCGCCGCGCAGTCGCACCCAACCCTGCGGCTGTGTCTCGGCCGAAAACCAGACGATGCCGGGGACGACGGTGGACATCGGGCAGAGCGGCTGCACCTGCTCGACCTGTTCGACGCCGTTCTGCAAGACGACCACGATGGTGTCCTCGGCGCACAACCGGGCCAGCCAACGCGCCGCGTCGGCGTTCTGGGTCGCCTTGACCGCCAGCAGCACGATGCTCACCGGGCCGGTGATCTCGGCGGGGTCGGTGCACACCGGCCCCGGCACCGTGATGCGATCGGCACCGTCGGGCCGAAGCTCGATCTGCGATCGCGGGGTCCGCCCGCAGACCCGTACCGGGTGCCCGGCGGCGGAAAGGTATGCGGCGACCGTCGTGCCGACGGCACCCGGACCGACAACTGCTACCTCGTCAATGACATCCATGACCGTCCTTGAAATTACCGCCTCATAGACTGGGCTGTCGTTTCCACCTTTCGCGAGGAGTATTTGTGCTGCGCAGTCACGCCGCGGGTTCATTGCGGGCCACCGACGCCGGGCAGCAGGTGACGCTGGCCGGCTGGGTAGCGCGCCGGCGCGACCACGGCGGGGTGATCTTCATCGATCTGCGCGACGCATCGGGTGTGTCTCAGGTGGTGTTCCGCGCCGCCGACGTGCTGGACCAGGCCCACCGGCTACGCGCCGAGTTCTGCGTGGCCGTCGAAGGCGTTGTCGAGATCCGCCCGGAGGGCAACGCGAACGCGGAGATCGCGACCGGCGAGATCGAGGTCAACGCGACGTCGCTGACCGTGCTGGGGGAGTGCGCGCCGCTGCCGTTCCAGCTCGACGAGCCTGCGGGCGAGGAAATCCGGTTACGCTACCGCTACCTGGATCTACGACGCGAAGGTCCTGGCAACGCAATTCGGTTGCGCTCCAAGGTGAATGCCGCGGCACGTGGCGTGCTGTCAGCCAATGACTTCGTCGAGATCGAGACTCCGACGATGACGCGTTCGACACCGGAAGGCGCGCGCGACTTTCTGGTGCCCGCCCGGTTGCAGCCCGGCTCCTTTTATGCCCTGCCGCAGAGCCCGCAGCTGTTCAAGCAGTTGCTGATGGTGGCCGGCATGGAGCGGTACTACCAGATCGCCCGCTGCTATCGCGACGAGGATTTCCGCGCCGACCGTCAGCCGGAGTTCACCCAGCTCGACATGGAGATGAGCTTTGTTGAAGCCGACGACGTCATCGCCACCGCGGAACAAGTTCTCAAAGCGGTGTGGGCACTGATCGGTTACGACCTCCCCACTCCGGTGCCGCGAATCAGCTACGCCGACGCGATGCGACGGTTCGGCTCGGACCGGCCGGACCTGCGGTTCGGGCTGGAGCTTGTCGAATGCACAGAGTTCTTCTCCGACACCACCTTCCGGGTGTTCCAGGCACCCTACGTCGGGGCGGTGGTGATGTCGGGTGGGGCGTCGCAGCCGCGTCGGACGTTGGACGGCTGGCAGGAGTGGGCCAAACAGCGCGGCCACAAAGGACTGGCGTACGTGCTGGTCGCCGACGACGGCACGCTGGGCGGTCCGGTGGCCAAAAACCTCTCGGACGCCGAGCGTGACGGTCTGGCCGCGCATGTCGGCGCCGCGCCAGGCGACTGCATCTTCTTCTCGGCGGGGCCGGCGAAATCGTCGCGCGCGCTGCTCGGCGCCGCCCGCGTCGAGATCGCGCATCGGCTCAACCTGATCGATCCGAATGCCTGGGCGTTCACCTGGGTGGTGGACTTTCCGCTGTTCGAGCCGGCCGACGAGGCCACCGCAGCGGGCGATGTCGCGCTGGGCA
Organism: uncultured Actinomycetota bacterium; assembly: GCA_963762535.1. GTDB lineage: Bacteria > Actinomycetota > Actinomycetes > Mycobacteriales > Mycobacteriaceae > Mycobacterium. Next base: position 82,282 of record CAVXKX010000006.1, on the reverse strand, counting down.
CCGGGGCGTGGACCGCGGTGCACCACGCGTTCACCTCACCCAAGCCCGAGTCGGAAGGCACCTTTGACAGCGATCCCGCTAACGCACTCGCTGACGCCTACGACATCGTCTGCAACGGCAACGAGATCGGCGGCGGCTCTATTCGTATCCACCGCCGCGACGTACAGGAACGTGTGTTCGCGATGATGGGCATCGGCGCCGCCGAGGCGCAGGAAAAATTCGGATTCCTGTTGGACGCGTTCACCTTCGGCGCCCCGCCGCACGGCGGGATCGCGTTCGGCTGGGACCGGATCGTCCAGCTGCTCTGCGGCGCTGACTCCATTCGTGAGGTGATCGCGTTCCCCAAGTCCGGCGGCGGCGTCGACCCGCTGACCGATGCACCCGCGCCGATCACCGCGCAACAGCGCAAGGAATCGGGCATCGACGTGAAGCCCGGCGAGACGCGCGGCCGCAAGCCTGTCGAACCGGAATAGACCCCGGCATCGGCTGGGTTGACCGGTCATGGCTCAAGAATTTCCTGACACCGCAACGATCACAGCGTTCAACCAGAGCATCGCCGAGGAGTTCCGCGCCAATGGCGGAAAGGTCGGCGGCCAGTTCGAGGGTGCCAACCTGCTCCTGCTGACCACGACGGGCGCAAAGTCGGGTCAGCCACGACTGTCGCCGCTGGCCTACTTCCGCGTCGACGGCAAGCTGCTGATCGTCGGGTCCTTCGCGGGTGCTGACGTGAACCCGGGCTGGGTGCACAACCTTCGTGCCAACCCGTCGGCGCACATCGAGGTCGGTAACGATTCCTCGGATGTGACCGCTCGGGAACTATCTGCGGCCGAACGCGATGACCTGTTCCGGAAGCTGACCGCGTTGGCGCCGGTGTTCGCCGAGTATCAGGCCAAAACCACCAGGGTCATCCCGGTATTCGAGCTGCAGCCGGCCAGTTAGCCCAGCCGGATAGTTAGACCGTCAACCGGCCCGGGAAAGGGCACGGTCACGGGCCTATCACGGCACCGATCACAGGGTGGTTACCCGGCCGGTGAACGGCCTAATGGGGCACCATCGACAACAGCGTCTGCAGTGTGCCGCGTACCGGATGCAAGAAGATGTTCACGATCTGGATCGGGAAGAGCTGGCCGTTTCCGCCGCACTTGGGCCACGCTCCGGATCCCTGGGTGGCGAGGACCCGGTTCGCCACCGCGATCTGCTGCTCGCGCGACGCCGTGGCAGGATCGCCGACGCCGCCGTTCGCCGCCCAGGTGGACGGTTTGAACTGCAGCCCGCCGTAGAAGCCGTTGCCGGTGTTGGCGTGCCAGTTGCCACCCGATTCGCACTGGGCCACCGCATCCCAGTTCATGCCATCCGCGTAAGCCACCCCGGTGGTCGGGTTGACCAACAAGGTCATGCCCATGACGACCACTGCGGCGATCACCAGGTGCTTGCACACCGTGCTCAGTAGCCCGCCTAAATGACTCATTTAACACTTCTAACAAACACGCGGGAAAAGAGTCAATGCGTGGGACATTAGCAATTTAGTGAGATAATTGTTTAAGAAGCGTTTTCTGTTGCTGGTGATAATTCAAGTTAATTAGTGGGTCTATTGGGGCGGTTTATAACTAGTGTGTTATATGTGAATCTAGTTATCTTGTCGTGATGGAGTTAATTAGAGTGGCCTGTGATGCTGCTGTTACTTAAGTGACAGGAGATGTGAACTCGCTGGTTAACGTGCTTCCCCGAAAAACTCTTGGACCAGGCGTTTTGGCGCCTGTGTGAGCCAGGCTTCGACGATCAGCTCCCTGAGCCCACGCTCGTCGATCGCCGCGAGCCTGACCAGCACCGCCGGATAGCCGTCAAAGTGCGGGGTGGTGAAGTACAGATCGGGTTCGTCGGCGATCAGCGCGAACTTGACCCCCTCGTCGGCCACCCGCACCGCGAGAATGTCACCCTGCGGCGGCTCGACCCCGAGTGCGCTCAGCGCGTCGTGATCCGACGTGCGCAGCGGCCGCTCCCAGGCGATCAGCTTCTTGCCGACCCGCCATTCGTGCGGCGACGACTCCTTGGTGAGTTGCAGCTCTCCGACGACGCCGGCGACGTCGTCCCAGGTGGCCATGACCCATTGTGCTACCGGGCGCACTCGCGATGGGGCCGATCAGACTGCCCCGCTGCGCATGGCCCTGCGCCTCACTACTGTTGGAGCGTGACGTCGTTGAGCCCTGCCGGCGATCCAGCACAGTCACCGGATCAGCACCCGTCGGGCCCGGGCGCCCGCTACCGGATCACCCACCGCACCGAATACCGCTACTCAGACGTGGTGACCAGTTCCTACGGTCGCGGGTTTCTCACTCCGCGAGATTTGTCGCGACAGCGCTGCCTTTTTCACCAGCTGCGGATCTCGCCACCCCCCGCGGACAGCTCGACGAGCCCGGACACCTACGGGAACGTCAGCTCGTATTTCCATGTCACCGAGCCGCATCAGACGCTGACGGTCACCAGCGAGTCGGTCGTCGAGGTGTACCCGTCACCGCCGGAGCGGTGGGGAGCCGGACCGGCGCTGGCGCCGTGGGAGCTGGCCCGTCCGGTGGGCGTGCGGGGAGCGCTGGCGACCGAGTTCGCCCTCGACCTGAACCCGCCGGAGATCACCGACGACGTCCGCGAGTACGCCGCACCCAGCTTCGCGCCGGGACGGCCGCTGGCTGAGGTGCTGCGTGACCTGACCTCGCGGATTTATGCGGACTTCACCTATCGCTCGGGCTCGACCACGGTGTCCACCGGTGTCAATCAGGTTCTGCGGGCGCGGGAAGGGGTATGTCAGGACTTCGCGCGGCTGGCGATCGCCTGCTTGCGCGCACACGGTCTGGCCGCCAGCTACGTGTCCGGATATCTGGCCACCGACCCGCCGCCGGGAAAGGAGCGCATGATCGGTATCGACGCGACCCACGCCTGGGCGGCGGTGTGGACGCCGCAGCCGCCGGGCCAATTCGAATGGCTCGGACTCGATCCCACCAACGACCAGATGGTCGACGAGCGGTACGTCATCGTCGGGCGCGGTCGCGACTACGCCGACGTGCCGCCGTTGCGGGGCATCATCTACACCAACGCCAAGAACAGCGTGATCGACGTCGCGGTCGATGTCGTGCCCTACGAAGGTGACGAGTTGTATGCGTGACTTCCATTGTCCCAATTGCGGTCAGCGACTGACCTTCGAGAACTCGGCATGTCTGGCGTGCGGCAGCGCGCTGGGATTCTCGCTCGCCGAGATGGCCCTGCTGGTGATCACGACCGGTCAGGACGCCGACCGCGCCGGCTTCGTCAGCGCCAGTGATTACGACCTGTGCGCCAACCGCTATGTCGCCGAATGCAATTGGCTGGTGCCCCGCAATCCCGGCCGGCTCTGCGAGTCCTGCCAGCTGACCATCGAGCGGCCCAACGATGCCGACCCGGCGGGCCTTGCCGAGTTCGCCAGGGCCGAGGCGGCCAAGCGTCGGCTCGTCGTCGAACTGCACGAACTGAAGTTGCCGATCGTCGGACGTCTTGAGGATCCCGACTACGGGTTGGCTTTTCGGCTGCTGTCCAGCGCGCACGAGAAGGTGATGACCGGACACGAAAACGGGGTCATCACCATCGATCTGGCGGAGGGTGACGACGTGCACCGCGAGCAGTTGCGGGTGGAGATGGACGAGCCGTACCGCACTCTGCTGGGCCACTTCCGCCACGAGATCGGGCACTACTACTACTACCGGCTGATCACGCCGTCCGCCGAGTATGTGGACCAGTTCACCGCGTTGTTCGGTGACGCGAATGCCGACTATCAGGAAGCGCTGGACCGGCATTACAGCCAGGGTGCACCCGACGGTTGGCAGAAGCATTACGTGTCGTCGTATGCGACCATGCATCCGGCCGAGGACTGGGCCGAGACATTCGCGCACTACCTGCACATCCGGGACACCCTCGACACCGCGGCCTGGTCGGGCTTCGCGCCGGCGACGGCAACGTTCGACCGACCGGTACTGGGCCCCAGCTCTTTTGCCACCATCATCGACATGTGGCTGCCGGTGTCATGGTCGCTCAACATGGTGAACCGGTCGATGGGCCACGACGACCTCTACCCGTTCGTGCTGCCGGTCGCCGTGCTGGAGAAGATGAAGTTCATCCACAACGTCATCGACGAGGTGACGGCGGTCAGCGGTAAACGCGACCCGGTGCGCGCCTGACTCGCCCGTCGTCACGGCATGATCCGCCGCTCGTCACCACCCCAGAGCGGCTGCATATCACCGGGCAATGCCAGCTGCGTCGCGGTGATCACCTCGGCCAGCTCGCGCAACGCGGCGTGGGTCGCGGTCAGCAGGTCGGCCAATCGCGTGCGGCGACCGGTGGTGGATACCGATTCCAGCTCAGCGGGGGACGACCGCCGCAGCAGGGTGGCGATCTCAGCGACCATTCGCTCGGGCCGCGACGAGCCCGACGAGCCGGGCAGGTCGCCCAGATCAGTGCGCAGCCGGTCCAACTGGTAGACCAACGATCGGGGGTTGGTCGCGTCGAACAACATCAGTTCCGCCACGGCGGCCACACTGACCAAGCCGACCGTGCGGCGCCGATAGATCACCGCGGATTCCATGGCGATCAGGGTTGATTCGATGACCGTCCGCTCGGCCGCCGGGGCCAGGACGGTGGTCAACGTGGCGTTGAGCAACGCGGTGAGTCCCAGGCCGCGCTCGATGCGTTTGCCGATGTCCATCATGGTCCAGCCGACGTCCTGGACCATCGACTCCGCAGCCACCCCGGCCAGCGTCAGCATCCCCACCAGGGTCTGCGACTGCGCCGTCGCCAGCACGGCGTCGGCCTCGGCCAGGGAGTCCGGCGGTTCGGCCTTGTGGGCCAGCGCCCGCTCGACGCCCGGCCAGCACCACCCAGGTGTCACTGGACAACTGGTCACGCACCCCGCGGGCGGCCAGCGCCAGCCGGTCCACCGAATGCACCAGTGCCCCGGGGCGATCCCGGTCCATGGTCAGCGACCACAGAGTGGAGGGCGCGATCGCGATCGTTTCGGCATGATCCTCCGCCCCTGGGACGGTTCCGGTGATGCGGCCCAGCGCGGCCATCAGTACGGGCACACACTGGCTTTCCGAAATCTCTTGGCGGTGCCGGAATTCGTGGTAGCGCCGGCGAGCGGCGATCAGCAATCGGGCCATGTTCTCGGCTCGCTCACCGTAGCGTCCCATCCAGAACAGATCGGACAGCACCCGCGGTGAGCTGACCGCCAACGTGCCCGCGCCCGTTTTCGCCGGTGTCTCCGGGGCCGGTAGGGTGACCGTCTCGGTGCGCGACCGGTCGGTCGGCTGAACCCAGACGTCCTTTGCTGCAAGCGTTTTCAATGTGTACGCCGATGCTCCCTGCGTCAGCACGTAACCGAGGCCGCCGAGCATCGGCGCGTAGCCCCCGCGCTGAGCCACGGTGAACAGCCGCATACCCACCCCGCCGGTGGCCAATTCCGAGCCCGAGCTGGTGGGGGCCGAGGAGAACTGCGGCAACTCCTGGCCGACCCACTGCCAGGGCATCGCGGCAATGCAGGCGGCCAGCTCCTCGAGTCGCTGCGACGAAAGGGTCGGGCCGACAAGCGTTTGCCCGCCGATGGTGGGCCTGATCAACAACGACGGGAGGTTCGCCAGCAAATGGGAGCGTTCACTGTCGATGCCGCCCCAGTAGCTGGGCGCGCTGGACAACAACGGCGATTCACCGAGTAGTCGGGTGGCCAGATCAGGCAGGAACCGTTGCAGCCCAGCGCTTTCCAGGATTCCACTGCCGACGGTGTTCACCACGGTCACCGTGCCGCGGTGCTGTGCCTCCACCAGTCCGGCCACGCCGAGCCGCGAGTCGGCGCGCAGATCGAGAGGGTCGGTGTAGGTGGCATCGACACGGCGGAAGACCACGTCGACGCGTTTGAGCGTGCCCAGCGAGCGCATCCACAATCGCCCGTCGCGAACCACCAGATCCGCGCTCTCGACCAACGGGAAACCCAGCAAGGTGGCGAGATAGGCCTGATCGAACGAGGTTTCGGAGTAGATGCCCGGGCTCAAGACGACGACCATCGGATCTTGGACGCCGTCAGGTGCGGCATCGATCAGTGCCAGCCGCAACGCCTGAGCGAACGGTGTCGTCGGCCGCGGTCCGACTTTCTCGTAGAGGTCGGGCAGCGCTTGCGCGAGCACCCGCCGGTCGGCGAGCGCATATCCGGCGCCCGAAGGGGCTTGCGTCCAGTCGGCATTCACCTGAAAGCTGCCGTCGGAGCGCCGGCTGACATCGCAGGCGTGCATGAAGAGCTGGTGGTGCCCCGGCACCTCGATTCCGTTGGCGGCACGAACGTAACCGGAATGGGCGAACAGCAGTTCCGGTGGCAGCACCCCCTCGATGAGTGACCGCCGGTTGCCGTACACGTCGGCCAGCACGGCGTTGAGCACCCGGGATCGTTGCACCAGTCCGGCTTCGAGCACATCCCAGTCGGCAGCCGAGACCACCAGCGGCAGCGGGTCCAGGCGCCACGGCCGCGACTCGTCGTGACCGTCGGCCACGGGTTGCTTGGCCGGATCGACACCGGTGTAGGTGATGTCGTCGTTGTCCACCAGCCGGCGTACCGCAGAGCTCAGCCGGGTCATGCCGGCCCGTCCGCGGTCGCCGACCGCGTCGGCGAGGTCGGCCCAGGCCGGGCGTACCTGTCCAGTCTCGTCGAGGAACTCGTCGTAACCGATAACCGGGCCCCGAAGGGCGGGTGGGCGCAGGTCGAACAACGTCTCCTGGGCGCGTGCGGTGCGGTATCCGGCCAGCAGCCGATCGACGTCGGGGCGGTCGCGGAAAGCTGCCGACGAATCGCCGGGATGCAAAATCATGTCAAGCCATGTCGCCGATAGCCATTACCGCAGAACGGTACGCACGCGCCGCAGATCGAGAATGCCCGGCGCGCCGACGTCTGTGGAAATTCGCGCCTGCATTTCCCGGACGTCGGAGAGCTCGAGCTTTCCCGGCGTGAATCCGGTGGCCTCGAATCGCCGGGCTCGCCGCGACTCGGCCTCAACGGCGTTGACCGGCGGTTCGTCGTAGGCACGACCGCCGGGGTGGGCGATGTGGTAGGTGCAGCCACCACGCGACGTCGAGGTGGTGAGGTCGATGAGCTCGAATTGCAGCGGACCGTCGACGGTGATCGTGGGGTGCAGCGCGCTCGGCGGCTGCCAGGCGCGGAACCGGACGCCACCGACGTGCGCGTCGGGGTTGTCGGTGGCCAGCAGCGGCACCGGATATCCGTTGCAGGTCACCAGATAACGGTGGCGGTCAGCACCGATGACCCGCACCTGGATGCGTTCGACTGATGAGTCGACGTAGCGGGCTGTGCCGGCAGCGGTGGACTCCTCGCCCAGGGTGTTCCACGGCTCGATACCGCCTCGCAGCTCGATCTCGACGCCGTCGAACACCGCGGTGCCGATCCGCGGAAAACGGAATTCGGTGAACGGGTCCAGCCAGTTGGTCTCGAACGCGATGCCATGTGCCCGCAAGTCTGCCGCGACGTCGGCGATATCGTGAATAATGAAGTGTGGCAACAGGTATCGACCATGCAAGTTGGAGCCGTGCCGGATCAGCGGCGCCCGCAGCGGCTCGTCCCAGAACCAGGCCACCAGCGAACGCACCAGCAGTGACTGCACCATCGCCATCCGCAGGTGCGGTGGCATCTCGAAGCCGCGCAGCTCCAGCAGCCCCAGCCTGCCCCGCAAGCTGTACGGGTTGTAGAGCTTGTCGATGCAGAATTCGGCCCGGTGCGTGTTGCCGGTGATGTCGGTGAGCAGATGCCGAAGTGCCCTGTCGATGATCCACGGCCGTGGCGAAGCGGACCCGGAACCCGAAGTCAGCCGGTCGATTTCGGCGAATGCGATTTCGAGCTCGTAGAGCGCATCGGCGCGGCCCTCGTCAACTCGCGGGGCCTGCGAGGTGGTTCCGACGAACCGACCGGCGAAAAGGTAAGACAACGACGGGTGCCGCTGCCAATAGGTCAGCAGCGATACCAACAGGTCCGGGCGGCGCAACAGCGGAGAGTCCTTCGGGGTGACGCCGCCCAGCGTGATGTGGTTGCCGCCGCCGGTGCCGCCGTGGCTGCCGTCGACGGAGAATGACTCCGTGGTCAGGCGCGCCAGTCTGGCTTGCTCGTAAAGGGTTTCCAGCTGGCGGGTTTGGTCGGCGAAACTGGCGGTGGGTGCGACGTTGACCTCGATGACACCGGGATCGGGAGTGATCGTCGTCGACGTGACCCGCGGGTCCGCCGGTGGTTCGTAGCCTTCGATGACCACCGGGTGGCCGACCTTGGCGGCCGCGGCGTGCACCCGGCCGATCAGGTCGACGAAGTCGTCCAGCGCCTCGGTGGGCGGCAGGAACACATACAGCAAGCCGTCGCGCACCTCGGCCGCCATCGCCGTCGTCGGCGCGGTGTCGTCATCCTCCACCGAGGCCTCGGCGCCCGAGGTGCTCAGCTCGTCACCGACGGTGGTCGGATCGGTGACGAACGACGTCCGCGGCGGCTTCCAGCTGATCGACTCCAGTGGCAGTCGCAGACCGGCCGGCGATGCACCCGGGACCAGGACAATGCGGCCGCGGCGCAAGCGCCAGTTGGCGCTGGCCCAGCCGAGGCCATCCTCACGGCGGTGCAGTGGAAGCACGAATGCGGTTGGCGTGACGGTGGATTGGTCGAGGCGGGACAGCAGCCCAGCCCGGCCGGCGGGCGTGTCGTGGCCGGTCTCCGGATCCAGATCCGCACTGGAATCCACCGGATCACCGTCGGGCAAACGGGTTTCGGCTGCCAGCTGAGACAGCGGATCTTCGTAGGCCGGACGCACCTGCGAGTCGGGTAGGCCCAGCTCGGCGGCGACGGCGGCAATCAGGTCGCGGGCAGCTGTGCTGTCTGCCGGTGGTCCGGCCGGGGCGCTGCCCCACGGGTCGGCCAGCAATGTGTCATCCGGCCACAGCGGCTGGCCGTCGGTGCGCCAGTACAGCCCGATTTGCCAGCGGGGCAACGGTTCACCGGGATACCACCGGCCCTGCCCACGGTGAATCAGTCCCTGCGGGGCCCACTGCTTCTTCAGCCGCGCGGCCAACTCCGAGGCCAGCTGGCGTTTGTGCGGGCCGTCGGCGTCAGTGCTCCACTCGTCGTCGACCTGGTTGTCGACCGACACGAACGTGGGCTCCCCACCGACGGTGAGCCGGACGTCGCCGGCAGTCAGTCGCTCGTCCACACCGCGGGCGACGTCCTGAATTGTTGTCCACGCTTCGTCGGTATAGGGGAGCGTGACCCGCGGATCTTCGTGAATGCGGGTGACGGTGTTGGAGAATTCCAGCGTCGACTCACACGGCTCCACGCCGCCGGTGATCGGGGCCGCGCTCGCCGGACTCGGCGTGGCCGCAAGTGGGATGTGGCCCTCGCCGGCGAACAGCCCCGACGTCGGGTCCAGTCCGATCCAGCCGGCCCCCGGGACGTAGACCTCGGCCCAGGCATGCAGGTCGGTGAAATCGGCGGAGGGGCCTGATGGCCCGTCGAGTGCCGTGACGTCGGAGGTCAGCTGCACCAGATAACCGGACACGAATCGGGCGGCCAGACCCATCTGGCGCGCTACCGATACCAGCAGCCACGCGAAGTCGCGGCACGAGCCCACTCCCGTTCGCAGCGTGAAATCCGGTGTCTGCACGCCTTGTTCCATCCGCACGCTGTAGCCGAGGTCGGCATTGATCCGTCTGTTGAGCTCCACCAGATAGTTGATCGTGCGGGTGCCCGGCGGCACCGCGAACGTGCGCACCCAGGCCTGCACCAGCTCGCCGGGCCCCGAACCGGCGCCGTCCTCATCGACCGGTCGCAGATAGGGCTTGAGCTCGTCGGCCAGCGGCTCGGGATAGCTGAATCCGCCGGCCGGCCAGATTTCGGCCCAATCTTCGATGAAGAAGTCGAACGGGTTGATCACCTTGAGGTCGGCGATGAGGCCGACGGTGATCGTCAGCCGGCTGGTCGGATTGGGAAACGTCAGCCGATAGACGAAGTTGCCCACGGCATCCTGTTGCCAGTTGACGAAGTGGTCGGCCGGCTCGACCCGCAGCGAATAGGCCTCGATCGCCGTGCGTGAATGAGGCGCCGGGCGTAGCCGCACGACGTGCGGGAACACCCGGACCGGCCGGTCAAAGGTGTAGCTGGTGCGGTGCTCCAGCGCAACTTTGATGGTCATAACCGCCATCTCATCACGCCAACCTGGTTGACGCAGCGCGGCAAACTCAGGATGCTTCTTCTCTCAGCTCAGTCATCCCCCTTCCCTACACAGAGAGCGACGCAATCGATGTCTCATCAGATCGGTGCGGGCTGGTACCCGGACCCGAGTGGAGCTCCCGTGCAGAGGTACTGGGATGGCCGGCAATGGCTCGATTCCCCGGCCGGTCAGTCCGCGGCGGCAGCCTATGGCGGCGCGGTCTACCAGGGTGGGAACCCGTATGGGGGGCCGGCGTTGTCGGACAAGAGCAAGGTCGCTGCCGGATTGTTGCAACTGTTCCTCGGCGGCTTCGGAGTCGGACGGTTTTATCTGGGCTACATCGGGATCGGCTTTGCCCAACTTGCGATTACGATTTTCACCTTGGGTATTGCCGGCTGGATATGGCCGCTGATCGACGCGATCTTGATCCTGACCGGCAAGGTCACCGATGCGCAGGGACGCACGCTTCGGGACTGACGCGGCTGCCGGAGTGGCGTAACCGCGATTGGCCGCCGAGTGTTCCTAGGATCGCTCGAGTGGATGATCGTTACGGCTCAGACGTTCTCGCGCGCGACCCGCACAACTCGCGCCGACCGCGGTCTGCCGAACTGCCGATCGAACTCGGCATGGTCGTGGAAGACGCGCAAACCGGCTATGTCGGGGCGGTGGTGAGCGTCGAGTACGGCCGTCTTCAACTCGAGGACCGGCACGGCCGTCGCAAGCCGTTCCCGGTCGGCCCGGGCTTTCTCGTCGACGGAAAACCGGTGATCCTGACCGCTCCGCGCGGTCCGTCACCTCAGGCCGCGGCGCGGACGGCGTCCGGTTCGGTGGCGGTGACCGGGGCGCGTGCCCGAGTTGCCCGTACCGGCCGGATCTACGTGGAGGGCCGCCACGACGCCGAGCTCGTCGAACAGGTGTGGGGCGAGGACCTGCGAATCGAGGGCGTGGTCGTCGAATACCTCGGCGGCGTCGACGATCTCGTCGGCATCGTCGAGCAGTTCCGGCCCGGTCCGCAACGACGGCTGGGGGTGCTCGTCGACCACCTGGTCGCCGGCTCCAAGGAATCGCGGCTGGCCGACGCCGTACGCCGCGGCCCGGGCGGCGCACACACTCTGGTCGTCGGCCATCCGTTCGTCGACATCTGGCAAGCCGTCAAACCGGCCCGGCTCGGGCTGTCGCAGTGGCCGGTGATCCCACGCGGAACGGACTGGAAACACGGGATCTGCGCGGCGCTGGGCTGGCCGCATGCCGACCAGGCCGACATCGCCGCTGCGTGGCGTCGCATCCGCGGGAAGGTGCGCGACTGGACCGACCTTGACGCGGCGCTGATCGGCCGGGTCGAAGAGCTGATCGACTTCGTCACCCAGCCCTAGCGCCTAAGGCGATCGCAAGGGCGGCGAAGCCGCGCGAAGCGGGTCGCCGCCAATCAAGGTCGCCGATCGCAAGGGCGGCGAAGCCGCGCGAACGGGTCGCCGCCAAGCAAGATCAAGGAGTGGGCGGCGCGACCGGTCCTCCGGAAAGCCGACGGTAGGTGTACGCCTGGATCAGCAGGGCCAGCGGGCCGGCCACGATGACGCCGATACCGCACGCGAAAACCCCGGCCACCAGGATCACGGCCTGCACGAGCAAGGACAGCAGGGTCGGCCCTGGGTTCGCCTTCACCACGGTGAATAGCTGGCCTTCAGTGCGTCGATCGGCGCCAGCGCGCGATCAGTCGCGAAGGCGATCGTGAACAGCGTGAAGAAGGCGAAGACGAAGATCAGCACCAGCGACAGCAACGCGAAAAGGAAGCCGGGCACCAGCGACAGCGAGTTCAGCACCGCTGAAATCACCGCCAGCAGCGCGCCGGCCAGGATCACGTTGCCGAAGTTGCGTGGCTTGAAGAACGAGCCGACAGTCACCGGCCTGCCGTCGAGGATGTCGAGCAGCCCGGACCAAATAACGCGGCCTGAGCGAAAATGCCGAAGACGAATGTGACGATCTGCAGAATGAAGAATCCGCCGGCGTCCAAACCTGCGGTGAAGGAATCGCGTGTCGGCATCGGTGTTGGCCGAGGCGCCGCCCAGGATCACGAAGACCAGAGCCTGCACAACGACGAAGAGCACCAGGTACACCAGCGCGGCAAGGATCAGTGGGCCGAGGTTCTTGACTGAACTTGTTCCAGGCCCAGCCGAACGCTTGACCGATGTCGAACCCCGAGCCCGGGCGGCGGTCCATATCCGGGCGGCGCCGGGTAGCCGGGCGGGGGCCCGTAGCCCGGTGGCGGCGGGTAGCCGGGCGGTGGCCCGTAGCCCGGTTGGGGCGGTCCGTACCCGGGAGGCGGTGGCGGCGCGCCATATCCGGGCGGCGGCCCGTAGCCGGGCTGCGGCTGCCCTGGCGGAGGTCCGTACCCGGGCGGCGGTGGCGGCGCGCCGTATCCGGGAGGCGGCCCGTAGGCGGGCGGCGGCGGATAGTCGCCTGGGTTTTGGCTTCCGCCGTACGGCTCGTTCGGATTGCCAGGGTGCTCCGGAGGTTGGCTCATAGCCGCTCCTGCCTCGTCGTCGGGGAGTTGTCCGGGCGTGTGCCTTCGAGAACTTAGCAAGTATTCGGCAGCGCCGCTGAGAGCTCACACTGGGCGCTCACGTGTCGTGGTGACGTGGTATGCCTGACTGCGTGCCCGACGGTCTGTTCGACGTCCCCGACGAGACCAGCCGTGGCGATCCCGCGCATGGCAGCTCGGCCGCCGCGCCGCTGGCCGTGCGGATGCGCCCGGCCAGTCTTGAGGAGGTCGTCGGGCAAGCTCACCTGCTGCAGCCGGGCTCTCCGCTGCGGCGACTGGTCGAAGGCTCAGGGATGGCGTCCGCCATCCTCTACGGCCCGCCCGGCAGCGGAAAGACGACGCTGGCGTCGCTGGTGTCGCAAGCCACCGGACGCCGGTTCGAGGCGCTGTCGGCCTTGTCGGCCGGGGTCAAAGAAGTCCGCGCCGTCATCGATACAGCGCGGCGCGCCGCCGCGCACGGCGAGCAGACCGTGCTGTTCATCGACGAGGTGCACCGGTTCTCCAAGACTCAGCAGGACGCATTGCTGGCCGCGGTGGAGAACCGGGTGGTTCTGCTGGTCGCGGCGACCACCGAGAACCCGTCGTTTTCTGTGGTGGCACCGCTGTTGTCACGGTCGTTGATCCTGCAGCTGCATCCGCTGACTGCCGACGACGTTCGCGCGGTCGTACTGCGCGCGATCGAGGATCCGCGCGGACTGGACGGCCGGGTGCAGGTGACCCCGGAGGCCGTCGACCTGGTGGTCCGGCTGGCGGCGGGGGACGCGCGCCGGGCGCTGACCGCGTTGGAGGTGGCGGCCGAGGCGACGGAGCAGGTCACCGTCGAAACCATCGAGCAGTCGCTGGACAAGGCCGCGGTCCGTTACGACCGCGACGGCGATCAGCACTACGACGTCATCAGCGCCTTCATCAAATCGGTGCGCGGCTCCGACGTCGACGCCGCGCTGCACTACCTGGCCCGGATGCTGGTGGCCGGTGAGGACCCGCGGTTCGTCGCGCGCCGGTTGATGATCCTGGCCAGCGAAGACATCGGGATGGCCGACCCGGGCGCGCTGCAGACTGCGGTCGCCGCCGCGCAGACGGTGGCGCTGATCGGCATGCCGGAGGCCAAACTGACTTTGGCGCACGCCACCATCTATCTGGCCACGGCACCGAAGTCCAATGCCGTGACGACCGCGATCGGGGCGGCGATGCAGGACATCGGCGCCGGCAAGGCCGGCTTGGTGCCGCCGCATCTGCGCGACGGCCACTACTCGGGCGCCGCATCGCTGGGCAACGCCCAGGGCTATAAGTATGCCCATGATGATCCGGATGGTGTTGTGCCGCAACAATATCCGCCTGATGAGCTGGTCGGTGTCGACTACTACCGGCCGACCGGGCGGGGCGCGGAACGGGAGATCAGCACACGGTTGGAGAAGCTGCGGGCGATTATCCGGCGCCGGCGCTGAGCAACATCGCAGCACCGTGACTCATCTGTCGATGCCGCCGGTATCAGCCTGCTGAAGAAAATCGGCCAGCGACCGGCCGGCGTCCAGCACATGTCGCTCGGCGATGTGCCGGGCTTTGTCGACGTCGCGATCGGCCAGCGCCGTCACCAATGCCGCATGCTCCTCGATCGCATCGTGTTCGTGCTCGGGGAACATCCCGAAGAAATTCGACGGCACCACCCGGACGGCCTGGCGAATCTGCGCCATCAAGCGCCGCGAGTGGGATGCTCGGTGGATTTCGCGGTGGAACTGCCAATTTGCCTCGACGATGCCGTCCTGGCCGGCGTGCGCCTCGACGCCGGAGGCCAGTTCCCGTAATCGGCTGATGCCCTCGTCGGTCACCCGTTGCGCCGCCCATGCGGCGGCCTGACCGGTCAGTACGCCCAGGATCGTGAAGCTGTCGAGCACGTCTTGGGGGCTCATGCCGATCACCGTGATGCCGCTGCGCGGCGCCACCCGCACCAGCCCGTCGTAGGACAACTCCAGCAGCGCCTCGCGCACGGGGGTGCGGCTGGTGGCGAATTCCTTGGTGATCGCGTCGAGATCGAGCCGGGTACCGGCGGGCAGCGCACCGGTGAGGATGCGGTCGCGCAGTTCACGCGCGGCGCGCTCACGCACTGTCCCGGCGATATCAACGCCGTCGTTCGGGGCCATGGCGAGGACCTTAAGGGAGTCGGAAGCTGGTAGGACTTGAAATCTAATATATCAGATGTTAGACATCAGTAATGACTACACGACAGATGGCGCTCGTCGCCTTCATGCAAGCGGGCAGCACGTCGGTCTATGCGGGCTCGTGGCGTCACCCCGCCACCGAGCACGGCTACCTCGACGCGTCGTACTACGCCAAGATCGGTCGGACACTCGAAGAAGGTTGCTTCGACCTGATGTTCTTCGACGATCGGTTGGCCATGCCGGGCATCTACGGCGGCTCGGTCGCCGACGCGGTCAAATACGGCGCGCGGCCGGTGAAGCTGGACCTGTCCATCGTGTTGGGTGTGCTCGCGCAGGCGACGTCGCACATCGGCTTGGGCGCGACCGGTTCCACCACCTACTACACGCCGTTCCACATCGCCCGTACTTTCGCCACCCTGGACCACCTGTCCGGCGGCCGGGCGGCGTGGAACATCGTCACCTCGGTCAATGACAGCGAGGCGCAGAACTTCGGTATGGACGTGCATTTGGGCCATGACGCCCGCTATGACCGCGCCGAGGAATTCCTGGAAGCCACCGTCGGACTGTGGGACACCTGGGAAGACGACGCGATCCTGCACGACCGGGTCAACGGCATCTACGCCGACCCCGACAAGGTCCACGAACTGCACCATGTCGGGGAGTTCTTCTCGGTGCGTGGCCCGCTGACCGTGCCGCGTACCCCGCAGGGGCGGCCAGTGCTCATCCAGGCCGGCTCGTCCGGCAGGGGCCGCGAATTCGCTTCGCGCTGGGCCGATTTGATCTTCACCGGCGACCCGGGGATCGAGGTGGCCCGCAGCCACTACGCCGACCAGAAAGAGCGGATCGGGGCCGCCGGCCGGGACCCGGACTCGGTTAAGCTCTGCCCGATGGCCTACGCGGTGGTCGGGGAGTCCGAGGACCACGCCAAAGAACGCGAGCAGGTTTTCCTGAACGACTTGGTGCACCCGATGGCGTCGCTGACCTTACTGTCGGAGCTGATGAACTACGACTTCGCCAAGCACGAGCTCGACGATCCGATCACCGACGAGCTCATCGAATCGGTGTCAGGGATCCGCGGGCTGGTGCAGAATCTGCGCGCCCACATCGGCGACAAGATCACTTTGCGCGACCTGGCCGGTCACCGCGCCACCCTGCTGCAGGGTCCGCGTTTCGTCGGCACCGGACCACAGGTCGCCGATCAGATGGAGGAGTGGTTCCATGGCGGCGCCTGCGACGGATTCGTCTTGGCGGCAACGCATTTGCCTGGCGCGTTCGAAGATGTGGTCCGGATGGTGATTCCGGAACTGCAGCACCGCGGGCTGTTTCGTGATTCCTACAGCGGATCGACGCTGCGCGATCACCTCGGGCTGTCAACGGCCGGTCAGCGTGCCCGTCGGAGCATGATGCTCGAAGGGATCCGGGTTCTCGACGTCGCAACGCTGGCCGCCGCACCGCTGGCCGCCACCTACCTCGGGGAGTTCGGCGCCGACGTCATCAAGATCGAGCAACCTGACGGCGGTGACCCGATCCGCACCTGGGGCAACCAGGTCGACGGTGTCGGGCTGATGTGGAAGTCGTTGTCGCGCAACAAGCGTTCGATCACCCTCAACCTGCGTGTCGCCGAAGGCCAGGCGCTGCTGCGGCGGCTGGCCGAGCATGCCGATGTGGTGATCGTCAACACCCGGCCGGCGACGCTGCGCAAGTGGGGACTGGACTATCCGGCGCTGCGCGCGGTCAACGACAAGATCGTGATGCTGCACATCACCGGCTACGGGCTGTCCGGGCCGAAAAGCGAGCGGCCCGGTTTCGGCACACTCGGCGAGGCGATGAGCGGGTTCGCCAACATCACCGGCGAGGAGAACGGCCCACCGACGTTGCCGCCGTTCATGCTTGCCGACGGGGTGGCGTCACTCAACGCCGCGTATGCGGTGATGATGGCGCTCTACCACCGCGACGTGCACGGCAGCCTCAGGGCAGCTGATCGACATCAACCTGATCGACCCGCTGGCGCGGCTGCTCGAGCAGACACTGTTGGGCTATGACCAGCTTGGTCTGGTACCCACCAGGGCGGGCAACCGTTGGGACATCTCAGCACCGCGCAACACCTACCGCACCTCCGACGATCGCTGGCTGGCGATGTCGGGAAGCTCACCTGCCTTGGCGCTGAGGGTGTTTCGCGCCATCGGTCGCGCCGACCTGGTCGACGACATCGATTTCTCCGACCCGCAGGGACGGCTGGCGCGGGCCCGCGAAGTCGATCAGGTGGTCGCCGACTGGGTCGCGACCAAGACCCTGGACGAGGCGATGGCGATCTTCGACGCCGCCGAGGTGGCGGCCGCGCCGGTGTACGACATCACCGATCTGGTCGCCGACGAGCAGCTCGCGCACCGGGAAGTCTTCTTACAGGTCGCCGACGACGAACTGGGAGCGATGACCGTCCAGGCTCCGGTGCCCCGATTCTCCGGCGCGACCGGTCGGGTGGATCATCTCGGCCCGCGGATCGGCCAGAACAACGCTGAGGTGTACGGCGAGCTACTCGGCTTGGGCGCCAACGACATCGACGACCTGCATGCCCGGGGTGTGCTGTGAAAGGAGCAGCCTGCATGACCTCACTCTTGCGTCGCTCGGAGCTCGCGGTGCCGGCGGCCAACGACAAGATGTTCGCCAAGGCCGCCGCGTCGGCGGCCGACCTGGTCTTCCTGGACCTCGAGGACGCCACCGCGCCAGCGCACAAGGAGGCGGCCCGCGCAAAAGCCATCACCGCGCTCAACGACCTCGACTGGGGACGCACCGTGCGGGCGATCCGCATCAACGGCCTCGACACCCAGTGGTGCCACGACGACATCGTCGACGTCGTCACCGGCGCTCGGGAAAACCTCGACACCATCATCATCCCGAAAGCACTTCGGGCACGCGATGTCTGGTGGGTCGACGTGCTGCTCACCCAGCTGGAGGCCAAGCTCGGCCTGTCGCGCCAGATTCGCCTCGAGGTGCTGATCGAAGAGGTCGAGGGGTTGGCCAACGTGGAGGAGATCGCCGTCGCCAGCCCGCGACTGGATGCGCTGATCTTCGGTGTCGGTGATTTCTCGCTGTCTCAAGGTGCCCGGGTGGACACCAACTTCGACCCGCTCGGCGAATACCCGGGTGACTTTTGGGCCTATGCCCGCAACAAGGTGATCGTCGCCGCCCGGATCGCCGGCATCGACGCGATCGACGCGCCCTACCCGGACTACGGCAACCTGGCGGGTTACGAGCGCGACGCGCGTCGGGCCGCGCTGATGGGATACACCGGCAAGTGGGCCATTCACCCGAGCCAGATCGACGTCGCCAACCGGGTGTACGCGCCAACCGACGAAGAGATCGCGCTCGCCGAGCGCAACCTCGCGGCGTATCGCGAAGGCGAGCAGAAGGGCCTCGGCGCGGTAGGCGTCAACGGGGTGCTGGTCGATGCGGCGCACGTCAAGATGGCGCAGGCCACCCTGGAGCGCGCGGCGCTGATCGGCAACGCCCGCTAGAGCAGCGTCTCGGCCGGACTCGGCGTGACCATCGGCAGATACGTAGGCTGGTCGGATGGATACCGATGTGCTGGATGTCGACACCACGCGTCGCCGAATCGTCGATGTGACCGACTCAGTGCGCGCGTTCTGCTCTCCACGGGGCGACGGTCTGTGCAACGTTTTCGTTCCGCACGCGACGGCCGGGGTCGCGATCATCGAAACCGGCGCCGGCTCCGACGACGACCTGATCGACACCCTGGAGCGCCTGCTGCCACGCGATGACCGCTACCGGCACGCCCATGGATCGTTCGGTCACGGCGCAGACCATGTGATGCCGGCGATCGTGGCACCGTCGATCACGGTGCCGGTACAGGCGGGGGAGCCACTGCTGGGAACCTGGCAGAGCGTGGTGCTGGTCGACTTGAATCGGGACAACCCGCAGCGTTCGGTGCGCCTGTCGTTCGTTGCGGGGTAAATCGCGGTCGGAGTTCGTCGCCGTCCGGGCCGAACAGTGGGACCGGTACTGTGATGCGGTCGAAAGGGGCTGGACTTTCGGACGAAATGAGCCGAAAACGTCAGCGCGAATAGGAAGCGGAGAAGTGCAGACACACGAGATCAGGAAGAGGTTCCTCGATCATTTCGTGAACGCGGGCCATACCGAGGTGCCCAGCGCCTCGGTGATTCTCGACGACCCCAATCTGCTGTTCGTCAACGCCGGCATGGTGCAGTTCGTCCCGTTTTTCCTCGGCCAGCGCACGCCGCCCTACCCGAGGGCGACCAGCATCCAGAAATGCATCCGCACGCCTGACATCGACGAGGTCGGGATCACCACCCGGCACAACACTTTTTTCCAGATGGCCGGCAACTTCTCGTTCGGCGACTACTTCAAACGTGAGGCCATCGAGCTGGCCTGGACCTTGCTGACCAACAGCGTCGACGACGGCGGCTACGGCCTCGACCCGGAAAAGCTCTGGGCCACAGTCTATTTCGACGATGACGAAGCTGTCGGGCTGTGGCGCGAAATCGCGGGTCTGCCCGCCGACAGAATTCAGCGGCGCGGCATGGCCGACAACTACTGGTCGATGGGCATCCCGGGGCCCTGCGGCCCGTCGTCGGAGATCTACTACGACCGTGGGCCGCAGTTCGGCGTCGACGGCGGTCCCGAAGCCAACGAGGACCGCTACATCGAGATCTGGAATCTCGTGTTCATGCAGAACGAACGCGGCGAGGGCACCAGCAAGGACGACTTCGAGATCCTGGGTCCGTTGCCGCGCAAGAACATCGACACCGGCATGGGCGTCGAGCGGGTCGCCTTCCTGCTTCAGGGTGTGTCCAACGTCTACGAGACCGATCTGCTGCGTCCGGTCATCGATGCGGTTGCCCGGCGTGCCCCGCGCGGCTACGACGCCGGTAACCACCAGGACGACGTGCGCTACCGCATCATCGCCGATCACAGCCGCACCGCGGCCATTCTGATCGGTGACGGTGTCAGCCCTGGTAACGACGGACGCGGCTATGTGCTGCGCCGGCTGCTGCGGCGGGTGATCCGCTCGGCCAAGCTGCTGGACATCGACGGTCCGATCGTCGGCGATCTGATGGTCACCGTCCGTGATGCGATGGGCCCGTCGTATCCGGAACTGGTCGCCGACTTCGATCGGGTCAACCGCATTGCGGTCGCCGAGGAGACCGCATTCAACCGGACGTTGCAGTCGGGTTCGCGGCTGTTCGAGGAAGTGGCGGGCGCCACCAAGGCATCCGGTGCGGGAGTGCTGTCCGGCTCGGATGCCTTCACACTGCACGACACCTACGGATTTCCGATCGAGCTCACCCTCGAGATGGCCGCCGAAGCGGGTCTGCGGGTCGACGAGCTCGGATTCCGGGAACTGATGGCCGAGCAGCGCCGCCGCGCTAAAGCCGACGCCGCCGCCCGCAAGCATGCGCACGCCGACCTGACGGCCTACCGCGAGCTGGTCGACGCCGGCCCCACGGAATTCACCGGTTTCGACGAATTGACTTCGCAGGCCACGATTCTGGGGATCTTTGTCGACGGCAAACGGGTTCCGGTGGTCGCGCACGAGACCGGGGAGTCGGCAGGCGCCGACCGCGTCGAGCTCGTGCTCGACCGCACGCCGCTCTACGCCGAGTCCGGTGGTCAGGTCGCCGACGTGGGCGCCATCAGCGGTACCGGGTCCAGCGAGACCGCCAGGGCCGCCGTCACCGACGTACAGAAGATCGCCAAAACCCTGTGGGTGCACCGCGTCAACGTGGAGTCGGGGGAGTTCGTCGAGGGCGACACCGTTGTCGCGGCCGCGGATCCCGGCTGGCGCAAAGGAGCGACCCAAGGCCACTCGGGCACCCACATGGTGCATGCGGCGCTGCGACAAGTGCTGGGGCCCAACGCTGTTCAGGCTGGTTCGCTGAACCGCCCGGGTTATTTGCGATTCGACTTCAACTGGCAGGGGCCGCTGACCGACGAGCAGCGCACCCAGATCGAAGAAGTGACCAACCAGGCGGTGCAGGCCGACTACGAGGTGCACACGTTCCTCGAAAAGCTGGAGAAGGCCAAGGCGATGGGCGCGATGGCCATGTTCGGCGAGGCCTACCCGGACGAGGTGCGCGTGGTGGAGATCGGCGGGCCGTTCTCACTGGAACTGTGCGGTGGAACCCATGTGCACAATTCGGCGCAGATCGGGCCGGTGACCATTCTCGGCGAATCGTCGGTGGGCTCCGGCGTGCGCCGCGTCGAGGCCTACGTCGGCCTGGAATCGTTCCGGCACCTGGCCAAAGAACGCGCGCTGATGGCCGGGCTGGCCTCGTCGCTCAAAGTGCCCTCCGAGGAGGTGCCGGCCCGGGTGGCGAATCTGGTGGAGCGGTTGAAGGCCGCGGAGAAAGAGATCGAACGTAACCGGCTGGCCAGTGCGCGGGCAGCCGCGGCAAACGCAGCCGCCGGCGCGCAGCACGTCGGTAACGTCCGTCTGGTGGCCCAGCGGATGTCGGCCGGCATGACGGCCGCCGATCTGCGTTCCCTGGTGGGCGACATCCGCGGCAAGCTCGGCAACGCACCCGCGGTCGTCGCGCTGATCGCCGAGGGCGAAGGCGGCAACGTCCCCTACGCCATCGCTGCCAACTCCGCCGCCCAGGATCTCGGCCTGCGCGCCAACGACTTGGTCAAGCAACTCGCCGCGGCGGTCGACGGTCGTGGCGGCGGTAAGGCCGATCTCGCGCAGGGCTCGGGGAAGGATTCGTCGGGCATCGACGCCGCGCTCGACGCACTGCGGTCAGAGATCGCGAGGGCCGGCTGAGTGGACCCGTCGCATCGGCTGCCGGATCGGCCCGGCGGAGACGACCCCGGGCCCGGACGGCGGCTGGGCATCGACGTGGGCACGGTGCGCATCGGGGTGGCCACCAGCGATCCGGACGGCATCTTGGCCACCCCGGTGGAGACGGTTCGCCGTGACCGCTCCGCCAGACACCTACGGCGACTCGTCGAGCTGGTCGCCGAGTTGCAGGCCGTCGAGGTGGTCGTCGGGTTGCCGCGGACCCTGGCCGACCGGAACGGCCCGTCCGCCCTCGACGCGATCGCGCTGGCGGACGCATTGGCCGGCCGGATTGCGCCGGTGCCGGTGCGAATGGCCGACGAACGATTGACGACGGTCAGCGCGCAGCGCTCGCTGCGCCAGGCCGGGGTGCGGGCCAAGGGCCAGCGTAAGGTCATCGACCAGGCTGCGGCGGTGGCGATCCTGCAGGGATGGCTCGATGAACGCCGCGCCATGCTGCCCGGGGAGGTCAACGGTGTCTGACAGCCGTGGCGATCGCAAGGGCGGCGCAGCCGGTCGCGGCGGGTCGCCACCAGACAGCCGGGCCGATCGCAAGGCCGGCGCAGCCGGTCGCGGCGGGTCGCCACCAGACAGCCGTGGACGCGCACGGCCAGTGGCGGTCGGGTCGCCCGCGTCGCGGGCGGTCGCGGGCCGACCGGCTGCGCGCCGAGCGGGAACGTCGTCGACGCCACACCACCCGCGGAATCCTGGTCAGCGTTGCCATCGGGGTGCTCATCGCGGCGGCGTTCGTCGGCTCGAAACTGTGGCACGGTTTCGGCCTGCAGAACGACTTCGCCGGCGACGGCAAACAGGATCTGGTGATCGAGGTGCACGCCGGGGACTCCACCACCGCGATCGGCGAGACGCTGCACAAGAAAGACGTGGTCCGTACCGTCAAGGTGTTTATCGAAGCCGCGCAAGGCAATCCGGCGATTTCGTCGATCCAGCCGGGTTATTACCGGATGCGTACCGAGCTTCCCGCGGAGACGGCGGTGAAGCGGCTCGTCGATCCGGGCAGCCGGGTGGGCCGGCTGGTGATTCCCGAAGGTCAGCAACTCGACGACACCTCCGACGTCAAGACCAACGCCACCACGCCCGGCATCTTCACGATGATCGCCAGGGCCACCTGCGTCGACCTGGACGGAAACAAGCACTGCCTGACCGACACCGATTTGCGCGCGGCGGCCGAAAAAGCTGTGCTGCCGGCACTTTTGGTGCCGCCCTGGGCGGACCCGTCGGTGACGGCGATGGGTTCCGACCATCGTCGGATCGAGGGTCTGATCGCGCCCGGAACGTGGAATATCAACCCGTCGGCGTCGCCGGAGGAGATCCTGTCGACGCTGATCAACAGCAGCGCGGAGCTGTACACGAAGTTGGGCCTGCAGGACCCCACCAACGCCACGAACATGTCGCCGTACAACGTTCTGGTGGTGGCGTCGCTGGTTCAGCGTGAGGCCAAGCCCCAGGATTTCGCGAAAGTCGCTCGGGTCATTTACAACCGGCTCGCCGAGCATCGCAAATTGGAGTTCGACTCGACGGTGAACTATCCGCTGGATCGCCGCGAGGTCGCTACCACCGACGCCGACCGCGCCCAGGCCACGCCGTGGAACACCTACGCCTCCGACGGACTGCCCGCGACGCCGATCTGTTCACCCGGCACCGAAGCGCTGAAAGCGGCGGAGCATCCCGAGGACGGTGACTGGCTGTACTTCGTCACCATCGATCCGCAGGGCACCACGCTGTTCACCCGCGACTACCAACAGCATCTGGCCAACATCGAATTGGCCAAGCGCAACGGCGTCCTCGACAGTGCCCGCTAGCCGGGCGCCACGAAAGGCAGCAGTTCTCGGGTCGCCGATCGCGCATTCACGCTCTCCTCAACTGCATCTGGCCGCGTACCGGGCGCTGGGCCTGGATGGCTGGACCTACGACCGCATCGAATGCGATGCCGACGAATTGCCGCGTGTGGTAAGCGGATTGGGACCCGACTGGGTAGGGGTGTCGGTGACGATGCCGGGCAAATTCGCCGCGCTACGCTTCGCCGACGAGCACACCGACCGGGCTGATCTGGTCGGGTCGGCCAACACCTTGCTGCGGACATCGCGCGGTTGGCGGGCCGACAACACCGATGTGGACGGCGTCATGGGCGCACTGGGCGCCGTAGGCTCAGCGACCGGCGCAGCGGTGGTCGCCGGCTCGGGCGGCACCGCACCGGCGGTGATCGTGGCCCTGGCCGAACTGGGCGTCACCGATATCACGGTGGCGGCCCGCAACCCGGACAAGGCCGCCGCTCTGGTCGAGTTGGCCGAACGGGTCGGTACCACGGCCCGGTTCTGCAACCTGCACGGCGACGCGGTCGGCGACGCGGTCGCCGCTGCTCAGGTGTTGGTCAGCACGCTGCCCGCCGACGTCGCGGCGCGTTACGCCGGCGACTTCGCCGCCGCGCCGGTATTGCTGGACGTGATCTACCACCCGTGGCCCACGCCCCTGGCCGCAGCGGTGAGCGCCGCCGGCGGCCGGGTGATCGGCGGTCTGCAGATGCTGCTGCATCAGGCGTTCGCGCAAGTCGAACAATTCACAGGCCTACCTGCACCGCGAGCGGCGATGGCGGCCGCGTTGGATTAGCGTGCACCGCATGCTGATTGGACTTGTGCTGGTGTGGATGGCGGCGCTGAGCCACTACGACGTCCGGCAACGCCGGCTGCCCGATCGGCTGACGCTTCCGGGGTTCGGGGCGATCACCCTGGCGGCGGTCGCCGCTGGGCACGGTCGGGCGGCGCTGGCTGGTGCCGCGGTGTTGGCAGCGGTGTATCTGCTGATGCACCTGCTGGCCCCGGCGTCGATGGGCGCCGGCGATGTCAAGCTCGCGCTCGGAATGGGCGCTCTGACAGGGTGTTTCGGTGCTGACGTGTGGCTGCTCGCCGCGATCGGCGCGCCGTTGCTGACCGTGGTGATCGGCACGGTGGCGCGGATGGGTTGGTCGGTGAGGGCGGTGCCGCACGGCCCTTCGATGTGCGCGGCGAGCGCGGCGGCGGTGGGGCTGGCCGTGCTCTGAGCCGACAGCCGTAGCCGACGACGGTTCCACCGTCCCGGTGGGTCTGTCGTCAGGTTGGGACGACGCGGTCCCACACCCGGTGTTGCTCGAGTCCGGAGACGAGCGAAGCGATGATGCTCGTCGGCTCCGACCCGGCGAAGATTCCCGCCCCTTCGGAGGAAACACCTGCTGTTGCAAGAAGATCGGCGCCCTGGGGCAGCACGCCGATCGGCTTGAGGTGACGGAAGACCTCGTCGAGCAGGATGCGGGCGTTCGCGTCGGCTGGTGACCCCGCCAGCAGGACCGCATCCACTTCGACGGAACGCCCGGTCGCATAGGTGCGCGAAATGGGCACGGGGCCGCCATCGTGGTCCAAGGTCCCGCCATGCGGAGCGAAAACCAGCGGAACCAGCTTCGCCGAGATGAGCGCCGCCACCGCAGCCGCGACGGGCTCGGTGTCGGAGTCCGCATCGGTGATGATCCCGACCCGGCGACCCGCGACCGGCCACCGTTGCCCGACTTGTGACAGCGCCGGGCTGACCGCGGGCGCAGCGGGCGGCGCGGCCGGGACGGGCGCCGGTAGGCCCAGTTTTGCCGCCACGTCCTCGCACAGCTGCGTGTCGATGCGCGCGAGCACGGCAACCGTGCGTTCCTTGATCGCCTGCTCGTAGCACTTACCCAGCTCGAACGCGTAGGCGTCGACGACATGGGCTTGCTCGACTGGGGTCAGGCTGCGGTAGAACAGCGTCGCCTGGCTGAAGTGGTCGTCGTAGCTCGCCGGAGCCGCGCGGCGTTTCGTCGACGCGGGCAGCGGTACGGGGGCGTCGATGAAGGCCCCGACATCGGCTCCGGCGGCAAAGGGGCATCCGCCGTCCAGGGAGTTGGGACGGTACGGCGCAACGCCGGGATGAACGCCGTGCTGGTGGAAGCCATCCCGCAGCATGTCGTTGACCGGCGCGTGCGGGCGGTTGATCGGGATCTGGGCGAAATTCGGACCGCCCAGCCGGGTGATCTGTGTGTCGAGGTAGGAGAACAGCCGGGCCTGCATGAGCGGGTCGTCGGTGACGTCGATACCCGGAACCAGATGACCGGTGTGAAATGCCACTTGCTCGGTCTCGGCGAAGAAATTGGTCGGATTGGCGTTGAGTTGCATGGTGCCGATGATCTGGACCGGGGCCAGCTCCTCGGGCACGATCTTGGTCGGGTCGAGCAGATCGATGCCCTCGAAAGTCTGCTCCGGGTGTGTCCGGGAATACCTGCACCCCGAGATCCCATTCGGGGTAGGCACCCGACTCGATCGCGTCGGCGAGGTCACGACGGTGGAAGTCGGGGTCGACGCCGGCGGCGATCTGCGCCTCCTCCCAGACCAGCGAGTGCACGCCCAGCCGCGGCTTCCAGTGGAACTTCACCAGCGAGGTCGTGTTGTCCGGCGCGATCAGCCGGAAGGTGTGAACGCCGAAGCCTTCCATCGTCCGGTAGGAGCGTGGGATGCCCCGGTCGGACATGTTCCAGATGGTGTGCGCCGAGGCTTCGGTGTGCAGAGAGACGAAGTCCCAGAACGTGTCGTGCGCGGATTGGGCTTGTGGGATTTCGCGATCCGGATGCGGCTTGCCGGCGTGGATGATGTCGGGGAACTTGATGCCGTCCTGGATGAAGAACACCGGCATGTTGTTGCCGACCAGATCGAACGTGCCCTCGCTGGTGTAGAACTTGGTGGCGAATCCGCGGGTATCGCGCACGGTGTCCGCCGATCCGCGAGAGCCCAGCACCGTGGAGAACCGGACGAACACCGCCGTCTCGACACCGGATTTGAGAAACTTTGCCGCGCAGATCTTTTCGGCAGAGCCATTCCCGCGAAATACGCCGTGGGCGCCGGCCCCACGGGCGTGCACAACGCGCTCGGGAATGCGTTCGTGGTCGAAGTGGGTGATCTTTTCGCGCAGATGGAAGTCCTGCAGAAGCGTCGGCCCGCGTTCGCCCGCCTTCAGCGAATGATCGGTGTCGTAGAGCCGCACGCCCTGGGCGGTGGTGAGGTACTCGTCCTGTTGGCCGCGCGCGGTCTGCGGGCCCTCCACCGGCGTTCCGGTTGCGGTGCGAAGTTCCGGCGCGACTTGATCCGGCTTGGGCGGCAACGGGTTACGCGGTGTCGTCGGCTCATCGAGATCCGGCGGCTGCGCGCCGGGTGCGCTGGGCACATAGCCGCTTGCCTGTGCCTGCTGTGCCTTGCCCTCGCGGACCAGAAACTCGCTACCCGACACCGCTCCGATGGCCTGCTTGGCCATGGCCTTGACGCCTTCGACGACGCCCTTGACCGGATTGGTGCTCTCGCTGTCCTGCGTCATGAAATCTCCTTGATGGGCGCTTGATAGGGCGGTGGTGCAGCTGCACCCGCCGGGGCGGCAGAGGGCAACACCTCGCATTCCCGGTTGCGCCGCAGACAAACCGGGATTCCTCAACGAGTTCGACGGCTGGGCATTCGGCGGTTCCGCCCCGCACCGGCCCGGGATTGGCAGCATCTGGCAGTGCTGATGGTGGAATCGGCAGCGGGTGCGCCGAAGAATTCAGGCATGACAAGCACATCGATTTCCGCCAGATCTGGTCAACCTGACTCCGCGCGCCGGCGATCCGTTCTCGCCGACCTCGTCTTCTGGACATGCGCGGGCGCGGTCGTCGCCGCCCTGAGCGGTCGTCTGGCCCAGTGGTGGGGTGCCCCGCGCGCGCTGCTCCTCGATGGTGGGCTCATCTTCGTCATTCTCGGGCCGATTTTGGTCCTGGGCCTGAACCGGATCCGTCCGACGCGTGGGCTGGTGGGCGGTTTCGTGGTGACCAACTTCGTGTTGGCGCCGCTTGCCTGGGCGGCGGCCTGGTTCGGCTGGGCTGGGTTGAGCCGCTCCGGTGACTGGGCTCTGGCCGACGCCGGAGTGGTCATGTTCGCGCTGGGCGTCTGGCAACTCACCGCCTTGCGGCGGCGTTAGCCACGAGTGCCCGAACCGCGGGCCCGCTTTTCGGCGTCTTTTAACTGTCGGGGCGTGGCGTGGGAAGATGGGACCCGTGTTGCGATGGACAACTGCTGGTGAATCCCACGGCCGAGCGTTGGTGGCTGTGGTCGAAGGCATGGTCGCCGGGCTGACGATCACCTCCCACGACATCGCCGACCAGCTGGCCCGCCGCCGGCTCGGCTACGGCCGCGGTGCCCGGATGAAGTTCGAGCGCGACCAGGTCACCGTGCTGGCCGGGGTACGGCATGGCGTCACCCTGGGCGGTCCGATCGCGATCGAGATCGGCAACACCGAATGGCCCAAGTGGGAAACCGTGATGGCCCCCGACCCGGTGGAGGAACGCGACCTGGACGGGGCGCGCAATGCGCCGCTGACCCGGCCACGGCCCGGCCACGCCGACTACGCCGGCATGCTCAAGTACGAATTCGACGACGCCCGCCCGGTCTTGGAGCGGGCCAGCGCCCGTGAGACCGCCGCCCGCGTCGCCGCCGGTACCGTCGCCCGGCAGTTCCTCCGCCAAGCCCTCGGCGTCGAGGTGGTCTCCCATGTCATCTCGATCGGCGATTCCACGCCGTATGACGGCCCGCCGCCGCAGCCCGGCGACCTGGCGGCGATCGACGACAGCCCGGTGCGGGCATTCGACAAGACCGCGGAAGCGTCGATGATCGCCGAGATCGAAGCGGCCAAGAAAGACGGCGACACCCTGGGCGGCGTCGTCGAAGCGGTCGCTGTGGGTCTGCCGGTCGGATTGGGATCGTTCATCAGCGGCGACAACCGGCTCGACAGCCAGCTCGCAGCCGCGGTGATGGGTATCCAGGCGATCAAGGGCGTCGAGATCGGCGATGGCTTCGAAACGGCGCGCCGGCGTGGCAGCCGTGCCCACGATGAGATGTACCCCGGTCCCGACGGCGTGATCCGCTCGACCAACCGGGCCGGAGGTCTGGAAGGCGGCATGACCAACGGTCAGCCGCTGCGGGTGCGCGCCGCGATGAAACCGATTTCCACGGTGCCGCGCGCGCTGGCCACAGTGGACATGAGCACCGGTGAAGAAGCCGTCGCGATCAACCAGCGCTCCGATGTCTGCGCGGTGCCGGCCGCCGGCGTCGTCGTCGAGACGATGGTGGCACTGGTGCTGGCCCGTGCTGCGCTGGAGAAGTTCGGCGGCGATTCGCTGACCGAGACACGGCGCAACATCGACTCCTATCTGAAGTCGGTTGCCGAGCGCGAGCCGGTCAGCGAAGCTCGGGCCAGGGCCATCGGGGGATAGCTGCTCATGGTGCCCAAAGCCGTGTTGGTGGGACTGCCGGGATCCGGTAAGTCCACGATCGGGCGACGCCTGGCCAAAGCGCTCGGCGTCGCCATGCTCGACACCGACGCGGCAATCGAGCAGCAGACCGGACGCACCATCGCCGACATCTTCGCCACCGACGGGGAGCAGGAATTCCGCCGCATCGAGGAAGAGGTGATCCGGGCGGCGCTGAAATCTCACGACGGGATCCTGTCGCTGGGCGGCGGCGCCGTCACCACCCCGGGGGTGCGTGCCGCGCTCGTCGGCCACACCGTGATCTACCTGGAAATCTCTGCGGCCGAAGGGATTCGGCGCACCGGCGGTAATACGGTGCGGCCGTTGCTGGCCGGACCGGACCGTGCTGAGAAGTTCCGCGCGCTGATGAACCAGCGTGTGCCGCTCTATCGGCAGGTCGCCACCATCCGGGTGAACACCAACCGTCGCAATCCCGGCGCCGTGGTCCGCCACATCGTGTGCCGCCTCAACGACGTCAAACTCGGCAGCGCGGCGCGCAATCGGCGCCGACCGCCGTGGCGCCGCACCGGGGCTCCCGAGGTGCCCAGCGTGCCCGAGCCACGGACCGGACCACCGCCGACGCCGGCCACCCCGGCCGCACTGGCCGCCGCTCGTCGGGAGGCGGGGAAATGACGGATTCTGGCGAACCGGTCACCGTGCAGGTGGCTGTCGATCCGCCCTATCCGGTGGTCATCGGTACCGGGCTACTGGGCGAGCTCGGCGAACTGCTCGCCGGCCGGCACCGCGTGGCCATCGTGCACCAGCCCGCGCTGGTCCACACCGCCGAGGTGATCCGAAACCATTTGGCGGACAAAGGTATCGATGCGCACCAGATCGAAATTCCGGACGCCGAAGGCGGCAAGGAGCTGGCCGTCGTCGGTTACATCTGGGAAGTGCTGGGCCGGATCGGCATCGGCCGCAAAGACGCGTTGGTGAGTCTGGGCGGCGGCGCCGCGACCGATGTCGCCGGGTTCGCCGCGGCGACCTGGCTGCGCGGTGTGTCGATCGTTCACGTGCCGACCACGCTGTTGGCAATGGTCGACGCCGCAGTCGGCGGCAAGACCGGCATCAACACCGACGCCGGTAAGAATCTGGTCGGCGCCTTCCATCAGCCGGCCGCCGTGCTGGTCGACCTCGCAACACTGCAGACGTTGCCGCACAACGAGATCGCAGCCGGTATGGCCGAGGTCGTCAAAGCCGGCTTCATCGCCGACCCGGTGATTCTCGACTTGATCGAGGCCGATCCGAAGGCCGCGCTGGACCCGTCGGGGGAGGTGCTGCCTGAGCTGATCCGGCGCGCGGTCGCCGTCAAAGCCGAGGTGGTGGCGGCCGACGAGAAGGAATCCGAACTGCGCGAAATCCTGAATTATGGCCATACGTTGGGCCACGCGATTGAGCGGCGGGAGCGCTACCAGTGGCGTCACGGCGCCGCGGTCTCGGTGGGAATGGTGTTCGCTGCCGAATTGGCCCGGCTGGCCGGGCGTCTCGATGACGCGACCGCACAGCGCCATCGCGACATCCTGACCTTGCTCGGATTGCCGATCAGCTACGACGCCGACGCGCTCCCACAACTGCTGGATTCGATGGCCGGGGACAAAAAGACCCGTGCGGGGGTGCTGCGGTTCGTGGTCCTCGACGGGCTGGCCAAGCCCGGCCGGTTAGAGGGCCCGGACCCGGCGCTGTTGGCGGCCGCCTACGCGGAGGTGGGCACCCGATGAGCATGTCGACGGTCAACGTCTTCAACGGGCCCAACCTCGGTCGGCTGGGTCGTCGTGAACCTGAGGTCTACGGCGACACCACCCACGACGACCTGGTGGCGCTGGTCGAGCGCGAAGCTGCCGGACTCGGCCTGAAAGCCGTTGTGCGGCAAAGTGACAGCGAAGCTCAGCTACTGGACTGGATTCACCTGGCCGCCGACGCGAAAGAGCCGGTGATCCTCAATGCCGGTGGGTTGACGCACACGTCGATCGCATTACGCGACGCCTGCGCCGAGTTGAGTGCGCCGTTGATCGAGGTGCACATCTCCAATGTGTTCGCCCGCGAGGACTTCCGGCACCACTCTTATCTGAGCCCGGTCGCTACCGGCGTCATCGTGGGATGCGGTGTGCAGGGCTACCTGCTCGCCCTGCGCTATCTGGCCAGCCTGAACGGCTAGTCGGCCTTCGGCTTCTCGATGTGCTCGGTGGCCGGTTCGTGGGACGGCAGTGCTTCGGTCTGCTCGGTGCTGTGCGCCGCGGGAGCTTCGGCCGTCTCGGCGGCTTCGTGGCTGTAGGCCGTCGGCGCCTCGTAGTCCTCGCGCTCGGCGGTCGCGACGGTAGCTGGTGTGCTCCTGCGGCCATTCGGCCGCCTCGGCAGCGGGCTGGTCCGACCGGACAGCGGCGAAGACGTCGGTGTCGACGCGCTCGTCATCGCCACCGGTCGCGCCGCCCTGCGGCTTGTAGGCGCCCGCCCGGTCGATCCGCCAGCGGCCGATCGTCACCCCGGAGATCGCGCCCAAGAACACCACCAGCGCGGTGAACGCCGCGAACGTGGTGAGCTCGTTGATCAGGCCGCCGACGTACAAAGCCTTGTAGAAGACCGAAATCAGCCACGTCACCGCACCGCTGACCAACCCGGCGACCAGACCGGCCAGTAGCCACGTCATCGCCAGGTCGTCGCGACGGTCCGGGTCGGGGTTGGAGGCGGCGTCCTCGCGTCCGTCGATCAGACCCCAGATGACCACGCCCGCCAGGAACAGCACCAGGAGCACGATGCTGATCAACGCCGCCTGCGTCTGCCACACACTGATCAGCGTGCCTTGGAACAGCCGAACGACGACCATCGCGGCACCAAAGACCAGGCCGCGCAGCATCCAGTTAGTCATGGGGCCACAGCGTAGCGAGTACCGTCAGCTGGCGTGACACATTCCCAGCGGCGAGCCGCACTCGGAGCTCGGCTCCGCGCGGCGGAACTGGACGCGATGCTGGTCACGGACTTGATCAACGTGCGCTACCTGTCGGGTTTCACCGGGTCGAATGCGGCGTTGCTGGTGTTCGCCGACGGCGATGACGCCGTGTTGGCCACCGACGGGCGCTACCGCACCCAGGCCGCCCAGCAGGCGCCCGACCTGGAAGTGGCGATCGAGCGGGCCTGCGGGCGATACCTGGCCGGGCGCGCGGCGGCCGCCAAGGCGCGGCGGGTGGGCTTCGAGAGTCACGTGGTCACCGTGGACGGCTACGACGTGCTGGCCGCCGCGCTGGCTGACGCCGGCGGTGCTACCGAGTTGATTCGCGCCTCGCAGACCGTCGAGGCGCTGCGCGAGATCAAGGACGCCGGCGAAGTGGCGTTGCTGCGGCTGGCCTGCGAGACCGCCGACGCCGCGCTGACCGATCTGGTCGACCGCGGCGGGCTGCGGCCCGGGCGCACCGAACGTGAGGTGGCTCGCGAGCTGGAGGCGCTGATGCTCGATCACGGCGCCGACGGCGTGTCCTTCGAAACGATCGTGGCCACCGGGTCCCATTCGGCGATCCCGCATCACCGGCCCACCGAGGCAGTGCTGGCTGCCGGCGACTTCGTCAAGATCGACTTCGGTGCGTTGGTCGGCGGCTATCACTCCGACATGACCCGCACCTTCGTACTCGGCAAGGCCGGTAAAGCCGCAGCCTGGCAATTGGAGATATATGCGCTGGTCAGCGCGGCGCAGCGAGCCGGTCGGGAGGCGCTGGCGGCCGGCGCATCGCTGGCCGACGTCGATGAGGCCGCCCGCCGCGTGATCGTCGACGCCGGGCACGGCGAGCACTTCGGTCATGGCCTCGGCCACGGGGTGGGCCTGCAGATCCATGAAGCGCCGGGGATCAACGCCACCGCCGCCGGTACACTACGAGCGGGCTCCGTGGTGACTGTGGAGCCCGGCGTCTATTTGCCCGAGCGTGGCGGTGTCCGCATTGAGGACACGCTGCTGGTGGCAGACCCGGGGCAGGCCCGTGGAAGCGCTCCGGAATTGCTCACCCGGTTCCCCAAAGAACTGGCGATTCTAGGCTAGCTAACCGTGCGCCCTGAACAGGTGAAACGAGGTCATACGCTCGCGTTGTAGGCCCAAATGATTTTGGGGATCGGCTAAGCCGCCGCGAGACGTACGGCTTTGCACCCACCCTGCGCACCTGTCCAGCAGCAATCGTTGGTACCCGCCAAAGCAACGACGGGCGGCTGCGAGTTTCTGGCGATCTCGCACCCTGGCGGGCCTGCGCGCTGCGATCAGGCGCCGACCCGCCAGCAGGACGGGTGGTTTTAGAACGAGCCGGAGAAGTTTCCGAACAGCGAAATGATGTCGTACAGCAGAGGG
This sequence comes from uncultured Actinomycetota bacterium, assembly GCA_963762535.1. Classification (GTDB taxonomy): domain Bacteria; phylum Actinomycetota; class Actinomycetes; order Mycobacteriales; family Mycobacteriaceae; genus Mycobacterium. The sequence goes on along the minus strand of CAVXKX010000006.1, from coordinate 48,863 downwards.
GCTGTGTCAGCCTCAGCGTTGCCGTGCGTGAACAACACTTCGGCGAGGTCGTTGCTGAAGCCACCGGCGAACGCACTGTCGGACGAGCCCGCGGCGCCGAAGGGATCCAAGACGTAAGCGATGTTGGAATCGCCGCCGTCGGCGTACGCGGTGCTGTTGGCGGGGCCGTCGAGGTAGGCGTAGTTGTCGTTGCCGCCGGACGCGTCGAGTTGGGCGTTGGCGGTGGTGCCGATGGCGGTGTTGTCGTTGCCGTAGCCCGCGAGGGCGTCCCTGAAGTTACCGGTAGCGCCGCCGGACTCGCTGGCGTAGTTACCGTTGCCGCCGAGGGCTTGGGAGTAGTCACCCCTGCCGATGTTGTTGCCGAGGTCGATGGCGGTGTCGTTGTTACCGTTCCCGGACCCCATCCCTCCGGACAGGCCGCCGGCGCCGGCGAACGCGCCGTCGAGGCCGCCATTGGCGCCGTTGGTGTTGTTGCCGATGTCGATGGCGGTGTCGTAGCTGCCGGTGCCGGTACCGGCGTTGGCGCTTCCGACCAGGTCGGCGTTCCCGGCGTAGGCGCCGTTGTCGATGCCGGCCTCGTAGGTACTGGGGTCGGCGTTGTTGCCGATGTCGATGGCGGTGTTGTAATTCGCGCCAGTATCGGTGGATTCGCCGCCGGCGAGGGCGAGAGCGTTGGTGCCGCCGGCCAAGGCGTAGTCGCCGGTGCCGCCGGTGGCGCTGGCGTAGCTGTCGTCGCCGTAGGCGATCGCCAAGCCGTAATCCCCGGTGGTGGTGAGGGCGGTGGCGCTGCCGCCGCCGTCGTAGATGGTGTAGCCGTCGAACGAGATGTCCAGATCTATGGGTGTCGCCGTGGCGGGAGAGGCCCCACTCAGCAGACTATCGATGGTCGACAACCAGTCGCTGGATGAGTCGGCCGAGGCGACCGGCGTCTGCGCCCATCCGGCCCCAATACCCAAGCCCACCGCCAGCACGCCCAGTCGAGCCACACCGTGAACGTTGACCATCGGGGCCTTCTCTCCGCTTTTGACCGGCGCCAGTCCGACGGCGGATTCAGTGTGCGCGCTCAGACAGCTCCGCACATGGGAAATCCTACCTATTTATGACGACTTTCTCAGGTCTAGTCTAGGGAATTCTCAGCGTGTTTGCGTCGCCAATCCCGGTTAGCCCCATCGCCGTCGCGGATCAGTTCGCCGGTGTAGGTCTCCACCTCGGCGCGGGTAACCTCTACCGGGTGTCAGTTGCCCTCGCACCATTCCACGATCCACGAACAACCTCGCCGATCCTGTAGGAGATTCACCGACTGTGGCAAGCACTGCCGATTTCAAAAATGGACTTGTACTGGTGATCGACGGCCAGCTGTGGCAGATCAACGAGTTCCAGCACGTCAAACCCGGTAAGGGCCCGGCATTTGTACGCACCAAGCTCAAAAACGTGCTCTCCGGCAAGGTGGTCGACAAGACCTACAACGCCGGGGTGAAAGTCGAGACCGCGACGGTGGACCGGCGCGACGCCACCTATCTCTACCGCGACGGCACCGACTTCGTGTTCATGGACAGCCAGGACTATGAGCAGCACCCGCTGCCGGAATCGCTGGTCGGTGACGCGGCCCGGTTCCTGCTGGAAGGCCTGCCCGTGCAGGTGGCTTTCCACAACGGCGCGCCGCTGTACCTCGAGCTGCCGGTGACCGTCGAACTCGTCGTCACCCACACCGAGCCGGGCCTGCAGGGCGACCGGTCCAGCGCCGGCACCAAGCCGGCGACCGTGGAAACCGGTGCAGAGCTTCAGGTGCCGTTGTTCATCAACACCGGCGACAAGCTGAAGGTCGACTCCCGCGACGGCAGCTACCTGGGACGTGTCAACGCGTGAGCCGGCCCGCTCGTCCTGCGCGCGCGGTTAAAGGACGGCACCAGGCTCGTAAGCGCGCCGTCGACTTGTTGTTCGAAGCCGAGGCCCGGGGATTGACTGCGGCCGAGGCGGCCGACGCGCGCACCGCGCTGGCGGAGGCGAAAGATGATGTGGCGCCGCTGCATCCGTACACGGTGACGGTTGCTCACGGCGTCACCGAGCATGCCGCGCACGTCGATGACCTGATCGCATCGCACCTACAGGGCTGGACACTGGAGCGGTTGCCGGCCGTGGACCGCGCCATCCTGCGGGTCGCGGTGTTCGAGCTGCTGCACGCCGACGACGTTCCGGCGCCGGTCGCGGTCGACGAGGCGGTGGAGCTGGCCAAAGAGCTGTCCACCGACGACTCACCGGGTTTCGTCAACGGCGTGCTGGGGCAGATCATGTTGGTGACACCGCATATCCGGGCGGCGGCACAAGCGGTGCGAGGGGCGAGACCCGACCACGCGCGGACTCGTGACCCGGCTGGAACTGCGCGTTGTGATCGCCGCGATCCTGGCGGCGACGGTGGTGCTCGGCGCGGTGATGTGCGCGGCCTACGGGCAGGCGGCGATCGCGGCGGCGCTGGCGATCTATGCGCTCGGCGTCGGTGCATGGCTGTACCACTCGATCGAGCGTCTGCGTCCTGGCCCGCCGCATCGATACGGTGCGCGCGGCCGCAACCCCGTTTCGTCCGCTGCTTCCGGTGATGGCGGCGATCATGGCGCTGACCCAAGCGGTCGTGCGATCGCTGTCCGACGCCACCGAGATAGCGCCGCCACGGCGCTGGATTCCGATCAGCCGCGGCAGAAGAACCGACGACGACTTCGAGGCATGAACGCGCGCTCGTCGGCGTCCCGAAATTGACCTCGCGCCGTTCCAAAGAAGCTCACACTGGCGAGATGGACCGAGACGGCAGGCACCCGAGGCGGCTGGCTGTTTCCGCGCTGGCGGCGGTGGCGAACCCCTCGTACTCGCGCATCGACACCTGGAACCTGCTCGACGACGCGTGCCACCAGCTCGCCGTCGTCGACCGCGCCGGGATGGACACCGCCCACGAGGCCGCCCGGGTGCGGCGCCTGCTCAACCGGCTCAGCGCCTACGAGCGCTACTGGATCTACCCGGGCCCGGAGAACCTGGCGACCTACTGCGGCTATCTGGACCAACTCGCCACTGTCAGTCTGGCCGAGCAGGTGTCGCTGGCCGTGCGGCTGCTCTCCGAATATGGCGACCGCGCAGCACTTTTCGACACCTCCTCATCGCTGGCCGACCAGGAGCTGGTGGCGCGCGCCAAGGAGCAGCAGTTCTACACCGTGCTGCTCGCCGACGACGCGCCGGTCACCGCGCCCGAGGGCCTGGCGGAAAGCCTGCGCGCAATCCGTGACATCGGCGATGACGTCCAGTTCGAGCTGCTGGTGGTCTCCAGCGTCGAAGACGCCATCACCGCCGTCGCGCTGAACGGGGAGATCCAGGCCGCGATCATCCGGCACGACATTCCGTTGCGGTCCCGCGACCGGGTGCCGCTGATGACCACGTTGCTCGGCCGCAACGACGAGGTGGTGGCCACCGACCGCACCCACGACTGGGTCGAGTGCGGCGAGTGGATCCGTGAGCTGCGCCCGCACATCGACCTCTACCTGCTCACCGACGAGTCGATCGCCGCCGAGTCCGAGGACCAGTCCGACGTCTACGACCGCACCTTCTACCGGCTCAACGACGTCACCGACCTGCACACCACCGTGCTGGCTGGCATCAGAAACCGTTACTCCACACCATTTTTCGATGCACTGCGGGCCTACGCGGCACGGCCGGCCGGTCAATTTCATGCGCTGCCCATCGCGCGCGGCGCCAGCATCTTCAACTCCAAGACGTTGCAGGACATGGGGGAGTTCTACGGCCGCAACATCTTCATGGCCGAGACCTCGACCACGTCGGGTGGCCTGGACTCGCTGCTCGACCCGCACGGCAACATCAAGAAGGCGATGGACAAGGCCGCGCACACCTGGAACGCCGACCACACCTACTTCGTCACCAACGGAACCTCGACCGCGAACAAAATCGTCGTGCAGTCGCTGACCCGGCCGGGCGACATCGTGCTGATCGACCGCAACTGCCACAAGTCGCACCACTACGGCCTGGTGCTGGCCGGGGCCTATCCGCTCTACCTCGACGCCTACGAACTGCAGCCGTTCGCGATCTATGGCGCCGTGTCCCTGCAGACCATCAAGAAGGCGCTGCTCGACCTGGAGGCTGCCGGCCAGCTGAGCAAGGTGCGCATGCTGTCGCTGACCAACTGCACGTTCGACGGTGTCGTCTACAACCCGCGGCGGGTGATGGAGGAAGTGCTGGCGATCAAGCCGGACATCTGCTTCCTGTGGGACGAGGCGTGGTACGCGTTCGCCACCGCGGTGCCGTGGGCGCGGCAACGCACCGCGATGGTCGCCGCCGAGCAACTCGAATCGATGCTGTCGTCGCCGGCCTACGCCCAGGAATACCTGCAGTGGCGGGAGTCCATGCAGGGGATCGACCGCGCCGACTGGACCGAGCACCGCTTGCTTCCCGACCCCAGCCAGGCCCGGGTTCGGGTGTACGCCACGCACTCCACCCACAAATCGCTGTCGGCGCTGCGGCAGGCGTCGATGATCCATGTCCGCGACCAGGATTTCATGGCGCTGTCCCGCGACGCATTCGGTGAGGCGTTCTTGACGCACACCTCGACCTCGCCCAACCAGCAGCTGCTCGCCTCGCTGGATCTGGCGCGGCGTCAGGTCGACATCGAAGGCTTCCAGATGGTGCGCTACGTCTACGACATGGCGCTGGTCTTCCGCCACCGCGTCCGTAAAGACCGGCTGATCCGCAAATGGTTCCGCATCCTCGACGAATCCGATTTGATTCCAGACGAATTCAGGCTGTCGGCGGTCAGTTCGTATCGGCAGGTGCGCCAGGGCGCGCTGGCCGATTGGAACGAGGCGTGGCGTTCCGACCAGTTCGTTCTCGACCCCACGCGGGTCACCCTGTACGTGGGCCAAACCGGCATGAACGGCTATGACTTCCGCGAGAAAATCCTGATGGACCGGTTCGGTATCCAGATCAACAAGACGTCGATCAACAGCGTGCTGTTGATCTTCACCATCGGTGTGACCTGGTCGAGCGTGCACTACCTGCTCGACGTGCTGCGCCGGGTGGCCACCGACTTCGACCGCACGCAGGACGCGGCCAGCAGAGACGACCGGGCCCTGCACCGGCGCCGGGTCGAAGAGATCACCGAGGACCTGCCGCCGCTGCCGGACTTCAGCCAATTCGACAACGCCTTCCGGCCCGACGACGCCTCCTCCTTCGGCGACATGCGGTCGGCGTTTTATGCGGGTTACGAGGACGCCGACCGCGAACACGTCTTACTCGGGGAGGCAGGTCGGCGGCTCGCCGACGGAAAGCCCTTGGTGTCAACCGGATTCGTGGTGCCCTATCCGCCGGGATTCCCAGTGCTGGTGCCCGGTCAGATGGTGTCCAAGCAGATCGTGTACTTCCTAGCGCAGCTCGACGTCAAGGAAATTCACGGCTACAACCCCGATCTGGGGTTGTCGGTGTTCACCGAGGATGCCCTGAAACGGATCAACACTGCGCGGTGCTCCGACACCGTACTCGGCTAGCTTTCGCTCAGCGCGATCAGAAAACCCGCCGGTGAACAACAGGTGGCGTAATAACTGGTCCGTCTGCGTTATCGGCTGGTGACGGCGAAATCCGGAGTGGCGTAATCGCCTTAGCGGCCCGTTTGCCAGAGAGGCACGGGCAGGAGCCCAGTCGGGTGCGGCGTTAGCGTGGCGACGTGGCCGTACCATTGCCGATCCGTCAAGCGCGCGCCGATCGGGCACGTCAAGTCGCCGATGTCGTGCGCCAGCAGATCCACTCCGGCGTCTATGACGACGGCCTTCCCGGTGAGATCGAGTTGGCGGGCGAATTCTCGGTGTCCCGCAACACCATTCGCGAGGCGCTCAGCACGCTCAAGAACGAAGGCCTGATCGAGCGTGGCCCCAGGGTCGGCACCCATGTCGCGCAGCGCAAGTACGACCACGGACTCGACACGTTGCTGGGCCTGAAAGAGACGTTCAAGAGCTACGGCGAGGTCCGCAATGAGGTCCGCGCCGCGATGACGGTGTCCGCGCCGCCGACGGTCGCGCAGCGGCTGAACCTCGAGCCCGGCCGAGGGGTGGTGTTCGTCGAACGGCTGCGGTATCTCGGCGCCCTACCGCTGAGTCTCGACCTGACCTATCTGGAGCCGGATATCGGCGCGCAAGTGCTGACGCATTCGCTGGAGAGCAATGACATCTTCGCGCTCATCGAGCAGCTGACCGGACACCGCCTCGGCGCGGCATCGCTGGCGCTGGAGGCGATTCCTGCCGACGCGCACTCGGCGGCGGCGCTGCAGGTGCCCGACGGAGCCCCACTGCTGATGCTGGAAAGGCTGACCAGCCTGGACGACGGCAGCCCGGTCGACCTGGAGTACATCCGGATGCGTGGCGATCGAATCACTATGCGCGGCAACTTGACAAGGAGTACACCATGACGCTGGTCAACAACCGCTCCGATGTTCCGGTCACCATCGACGAATCGCTGTGCATCGACGGCTGCACCTTGTGCGTCGAGATCTGCCCGCTGGATTCCCTGGCCATCAACCCCGACACCGGCAAGGCCTTCATGCACGTCGACGAATGCTGGTACTGCGGCCCGTGCGCGGCGCGCTGTCCAACCGGCGCCGTGACCGTCAACATGCCCTACCTCCTTCGCTAGGACATCGGATGAACAGATCGGTCCTCAGGCTGTCGTCGGCCGCCGCCGCGCTCACCGTGCTGGCTGCAGGCTGCGCGCTGGACTCCGGTAACGCCGTCGACGTCGTCGTTGGTTACCAGTCCAAAACCATCAACACCGTGACCGCGGGCACTCTGCTGCGGGCCCAGGGGTACCTCGAACGTCGGCTGGCCGACGTCACCAAGCGGACCGGCACCAAGTTCCATGTGGTCTGGGAGGACTACGACACCGGTGCCCCGATCACCGCCCAGATGGTCGCCGAGAAGATCGACATCGGCTCGATGGGGGACTATCCGATGCTGATCAACGGATCCAAGACCCAAGCCCACGCGCGCGCCGCCACCGAGATCGTCTCGGTTACCGGTTACAACGCCAAAGGTGCGCTGAACATGGTTGTGGTCGAACCAGGTTCGTCATCGACCACGCTGCCCGACCTGGCCGGCAAGAAGATCTCGGCCAGCGTCGGCTCGGCCGGCCACGGCACTTTGGTGCGTGCCCTGACCGGCGCCGGTATCAATCCGGGCACCGGGGTCGAGGTGCTCAACCAGCAGCCCCAAGTCGGAGCTTCCGCATTGGAATCCGGTCAAGCGCAAGCACTTTCACAATTTGTAGCCTGGCCCGGCCTACTGGTCCACCAGGGCAAGGCCAAACTGCTCTACGACGGCGCGGAACTGAACTACCCGACCCTGCACGGCGTGGTGGTCCGCCGCGGGTACGCCGCCGCGCACCCGGACGTGCTCGACGCCTTCCTTCAGGCCCAGCTCGACGCGACCGACTTCATCAACTCCAAGCCGCTGGAGGCCGCGCGCATCGTCGCCGAGGCCAGCGGGCTGCCACCGGAGGTGGTCTACCTGTACAACGGCCCCGGCGGCACGGCGTTCGACACCACGCTCAAGCCGTCGCTGGTCGATGCGCTGAAAGGCGATGTGCCCTACCTGAAATCGATCGGGGATTTCGCCGATCTGGATGTCGCGAACTTCGTTGCCGACGGTCCTCTGCGGGCGGCGTTCTCGGCCCGCCGGCTCGACTACGACGCGGCGTTGCGGGCCACCTCGCCGGCGCGGGACAGCGAGCTGTGGCTCGAAGGGTCTGACACCACCGAGGCGATCGCCACCCCGACAGGCCTGCTGAAGGCCGTCCGCGACGCCACCGCGCGCGGCGCCCACGTCCGGGCGGCCTATGTTCCCGACGCCGAGCTGGGGACCCGCTGGTTCGCCGACAAGTCGGTATGGGTGCACGACGGCGCAAACTACCTGCCGTTCGACACCGTCGCGGGCGCGCAACGCTACCTCGGCGCGCATCCCGGCAGCGCCTCCATCGACTATCAACAAGCATTGGCAGGTGCGGCATGACCGCGGTCGGCATGAGTATCCAGAGCGCCGCGGTCGCGGTGCCGGTTGCCGGTGTTGCCAAGGCCCGCAGGCCCGCATCGATCTGGCGGTCACGGGCACTGCGGTTGGCGTCGGTGGCCACCGCGGTCGGACTGTGGCAACTGCTGACCGCCGGCCACGTCCGGTTCTGGCTGAGATTCGACACGCTGCCGACCGTCACCGAGATCGTCGGTGCGCTGACTCGCGCGGTCGGCACCGACGCGTACTGGCTTGACTTGGGGCAGTCCCTGATTCGAATCCTCACCGGCTTTGGGCTGGCGGCGATTGCCGGAGTGGCCGGCGGCATCCTGCTCGGCCGCTCCCGACTGGCCTCGGATCTGTTCGGTCCGCTGACCGAGCTCGCCCGGCCCATCCCCGCGATTGCGGTGGTGCCGGTGGCGATTCTGCTGTTTCCCACCGACGAGGGCGGGATCGTGTTCATCACGTTCCTGGCGGCGTTCTTCCCGATCATGGTCAGCACCCGGCACGCGGTGCGGGCGTTGCCGACGCTGTGGGAGGACTCGGTGCGCACCTTGGGTGGTGGCCGCTGGGACGTGCTGACCCAGGTGGTGTTGCCGGGGATCCTGCCGGGCGTGTTCGGCGGTTTGTCGGTGGGCATGGGGGTGGCCTGGATCTGCGTGATCTCCGCCGAGATGATCTCCGGTCGGCTCGGCGTGGGTTACCGCACCTGGCAGGCGTACACGGTGCTGGCCTACCCGCAGGTGTTCGTCGGCATCATCACGATCGGCGTGCTGGGTTTCGCGACGTCGGCGGCGGTGGAGCTGATCGGTCGCCGCGCGACGCGTTGGCTGCCACGGGGAGAGGACAACCGACGATGACCCCAATTGGCAAAGGCATTGCCCTCGAGCTGGACCGGGTGCGGTTGTCCTACAACGGTGTTGCGGTCATCGATGACCTCAGCTTCGCGGTGCGCCCGGGGGAGATCCTCGTGCTCACCGGACCCTCCGGCTGCGGCAAGACGACCGTGCTGCGCGCATTGGCGGGCCTGCTGGCCCCGGATGCGGGCCGGGTGCTGGCCGACGGCGAGCAGGTGACCGGCACCTCGGGGGACCGCGGGGTGGTGTTCCAGGACAATGCGCTATTGCCTTGGCGCAGTGTCCGTTCCAACATCGATTTGGCGTTGCGGCTGCGCGGCCAGCCGCGAGCGACGCGCAGCGCGCAGGCCGACCGGTGGATCAGTGAGCTCGGCCTGACCGGCTTTGGTGACTATCTGCCCAAGAACCTGTCCGGTGGCATGCGTCAGCGCGTGCAGCTGGCCCGCGGGCTGGCCGGTGCGCCGCGTGCAGTGATGATGGATGAACCGTTCGGCGCCTTGGACACCCAGACCCGTGCGGCGATGCAGCGGCTGCTGATCGATTCCTGGCGGGCCCATCCGACCACGATCGTGTTCGTCACCCACGACGTCGACGAGGCGTTGACGCTGGGGGACCGGATCGCGGTTTTGGGACGGGCCGGCCGGCCGCTGCGGGCGCTCGTCGACGTGCCGGAACCGCGCAGCGACCGGACGCATCCCGAACAACGCGCGGAAATCGTTGCCGCACTGCATGATCTGGTGGCCGCGTGATACCCGTACCCGATCCGGCCCAACCCACCCGGCTGGACTGCGACGTCCTGGTGATCGGTGGCGGCACCGCGGGCACCATGGCCGCGCTGACCGCGGCCGAGCACGGGGCACAGGTGCTGCTGCTGGAAAAAGCACACGTGCGGCACTCCGGGGCACTCGCGATGGGCATGGACGGCGTCAACAACGCCGTGATCCCCGGTAAGGCCGAACCCGAGGACTACGTCGCCGAGATCACCCGCGCCAACGACGGAATCGTCAACCAGCGCACCATCTATCAGACCGCCACTCGCGGTTTCGCGATGGTGCAGCGGCTGGAGCGCTACGGGGTCAAGTTCGAAAAGGACTCCCGTGGCGAATACGCGGTGCGTCGGGTGCACCGCTCCGGCTCCTATGTGCTGCCGATGCCCGAGGGCAAAGACGTCAAGAAGGCGCTCTACCGGGTGCTGCGGCAAAAGTCGATGCGGGAAAAGATCCGGATCGAGAATCGGCTGATGCCGGTGCGGGTGCTCACCCGCGACGGCCGTGCGGTCGGCGCCGCCGCATTGCACACGCGCACCGGCGATTTCGTCGCGATCGGGGCCAAGGCGGTCATTCTGGCCACCGGTGCGTGCGGTCGCCTCGGCCTGCCTGCGTCGGGATATCTGTACGGCACTTACGAGAACCCGACCAACGCCGGCGACGGGTACTCGATGGCCTATCACGCCGGTGCCGAGCTGTCCGGCATCGAGTGTTTCCAGGTCAATCCGTTGATCAAGGATTACAACGGCCCGGCGTGCGCGTATGTGGCCAACCCGTTCGGCGGATATCAGGTCAACGCGCTCGGTGAGCGGTTCGTCGACTCCGACTACTGGTCGGGCCAGATGATGGCCGAGGTGCGCAGCGAGATCGAGTCGGCGCGGGGACCGATCTATCTGAAGGTGTCGCACCTGCCGGACGAGACGCTGACCGCGCTGGAAGGCATCCTGCACACCACGGAACGCCCCACCCGCGGCACCTTCCACGCCAACCGCGGCCACGATTACCGCACCCACGACATCGAGATGCACATCTCCGAAATCGGTTTGTGCTCCGGCCATTCCGCGTCCGGGGTATGGGTCGACGAGAACGCCCGCACCACGGTGCCAGGCCTGTACGCTGCAGGCGACCTGGCCTGCGTGCCGCACAACTACATGATCGGCGCGTTCGTCTTCGGCGACCTGGCCGGTGCAGACGCCGCCGCGACGGTGCCGGAGGTGAATGCCCCGCAACAACTTCCGCACGATCAGCTGCGTGAGGCGCACGAACTGATCTACCGTCCGCTGCGGCACCCGGACGGGCCACCGCAGCCGCAAGTCGAGTACAAACTGCGCCGATTCGTCAACGACTACGTGGCACCGCCCAAGACCGCGGCGAAGATGTCCATCGCCGTGCACACCTTCGAGCGGATGCGCGACGAGATCGCCGAGATGGGCGCCCGCACACCGCATGAACTGATGCGCAGCGTCGAGGTGTCCTTCATCCGCGACTGTGCCGAGTTCGCGGCCCGCTCGTCGCTGACCCGCACCGAGTCGCGATGGGGCCTCTATCACGAGCGCGCCGACCTGCCGGCTCGCGACGACCAGCAGTGGGCCTATCACCTCAACCTGCGCAAGGGTTCCGACGGATCGATGGAATTCTTCAAGCGGCCCGTCGCCCCATACTTCGTGTCGGTGCCCGAGCTGGACTCGTTGCCGCCCACCGACCGAACAGTGTGGCCGGTCGAACAGCCGCCGCTGATCGGTGGCCGGGCTCCGCTCGCCGCGCAATCCCGGGTGAGCGCCGCCGCCTCGGCCGAACCGCCGTCGCCGCGCATCGTGGCGGTGCTGGCACTCGAGGAGCCGACGGTGGCTGCGCTGGCCGAATATCTCTGCGACGCCGATGCCGGCGTGCGCCGCACCGCCGTCGCGACGCTGACCGAGCACACCCCGGAGGGTTACGCGGCAGAACTGCTGGCTGCCCTGCACGATGACGACGCGACGGTACGCCGAGCCGCCGCCGACGGGGTCCGTGAACTCGTCGAGGTGCTGCCGGATCCGCAGGCCGCGCGACAGCATCTGTCATCGCCGGATCCAGTGGTGCGATCGGTCAGCGTCTACCTGCTTGCGGCGCGCCGCGCCGGTGATGCCGACGTGTTCCGCAATGCGCTCGGTGACGTCGACCACCGGGTGCGGATCGAGGCGGTGCGGGCGCTGGTGTCGATCGACGACGCCGACGGGGTGGCCGCGGCCACCGGTGACGGCAACCGCGAGGTCCGCATCGTCATCGCCAACGGGCTGGGAACGCTGCGGGCGGGTCACGGTGCGGTCCGCGACCTGGTCGCCGACAATGATCCGCTGGTGCGCGCGGCAGCGCTGGCAGCTCTGGGCCAATTAGGCTGCGGCGAAGCCGATTTCGCCGCTATCGAGCAGGCTTTGCGGGCTCCGGCCTGGCAGGTGCGGGAGGGCGCTGCCCGGGCGCTGTCGGGTTCGGCGGCCGAGCACGCGGTTCCGCGGCTGTCGCAGATTCTGGTCGACGAGCACCTTGACGTGCGCAAAGCTGCGGTGCTCAGTCTCAGCCGCTGGGCGGTCGCCGACGACGGCGCGCGCGACGCGCTGAGCGTGGCACTCAAAGACGACGACGCCGACGTGCGGGCCTATGCGCGCAGAGCGTTGAGCACCGCAACCGGGTAGTCGCTGCCGGATCTGCCGGTCGCGGCAATGACATTCGGTCTAACGCAGCGCCTTGGCGAACAATAGGCTGTCGAGCGGTTCGGGCCCGAGATTGGGATAGATGCCGTGGCGGGCGAGCCGGCCTTCACGGGTGAACCCGGCACGCTCGAGCAGCCGCACCGAACGCTCGTTGTCGACATGGCATGTCGCCCACACGCGGTAGACGTCGGGATCGGCTTGCAGGGTGCTCATCAGCATGTCGAGCGCCTCGGACATCAAACCTTTACCCCACCAACGCCGGCCGACGCAGTAACCGATCTCAGCGGCGTAGCGCAGTGGCCGCCCGCAACTGATCATGCCCACGATTTCGCTGCTGTGCTGCAAGACCATCACCCAGGTCCGCAGATGTGCGTCGACATTCATCCGTTGGGCGATCACGCCGCGGGTGACGGTCACGTCCGGGTGCGGTGTCCACAGCAGGTACTTGGTGACCTGCGGGTCGCGGGCGACTCGCTGAAACAGCGGGCCGGCATCCTCGATCACCGGCAGGCGCAATAGCAGCCGCGGCCCCTCGATGCGCTCGGGCGTGAATTCGGCCATTACAGCCCCAGTGCCCGGTAGGTTCGGTGGACGAATTTCGGTTGCACTGCTTGCAGTTTCGCGCGCGACGTGTTGCCGGCGACGGCCGCGGCCGAATCAGCGGTCAACGTGGGCATGTTCTGAATCAGGTACAGCAGAATCAGGCCGGCGGACGGATCGGCCTGCCACCAGGTTCCGTAGGCCCCGGGCCAGCTGAACGTTCCCAGACCGCCCGGCCCGAACAACGGTGTCGACTTCGCCGGATCGGTCACCACCGACAGGTTGAGCCCGAACCCGCGCCCGATCCAGAACGGGGCGCCGAGAAACGGGTGCCGCTTGTGTTCAGCGGTGAGCCGGTCGGTGCGCATCAGCCGTACCGATTCCGGTGAGAGCACCCGCACGCCGTCGAGAGTCCCATTGCCGAGCAGCATTTCGACGAACCGCAGGTAGTCCTCGGCGGTGGAATAGAGTCCGCCGCCCGCGTTGCTGAACGCCGGCGGCGTGATGTGCGGCTGCCCCATCACATCGTGCTGGAGTTGATCGTTGTCGTCCAGCCGGTACATAGTCGCGAGTCGCCGGCGGCCCTCCGGGCTCACGTGGAAGCCGGTGTCAATCATGCCCAGCGGCTGCAGGATTCGCTCGTCGAGCACCTGATGGAACGGCTTGCCCTCGACGCGGGAAGCCAGCACGCCGACGACGTCGGTGGAGTGGCCGTAGGTCAGTCGTGCACCTGGCTGGTGCACCAGCGGCAAATCGGCCAGCGCGGCCAGCCACGCGTCAGGACCCTGCCCGAACGGCAGTCGCATGTAGGCCCGCGAGATCGGCCCGACCACGGAGAACCCGTACCCCAGTCCGCTGGTGTGGGTGAGCAGATCCTCGACGAGGATTGCTCGTTCGACCGGATGCGTTCGGTCCAACGGGCCGGCCGGGTCGTCGAGCACCCGCACACCGGCGAATTCCGGTAGCCAGCGCACGATCGGGTCGCGCAGCGCCAGCTTGCCCTCGTCGACCAGTGCCATCAACGCGGCGACGGTGACCGGCTTGGTCATCGAGGCGATCCGAAACAGTGTGTCGCGCTGCATGGGCAGATGCGCATCGACATCACGGTGGCCGATCTCGTTGACCTGCAGCACTTTTCCGTGCTGCCACACCATCGTCACCGCGCCGGCGAGCAGGCCGGCGTCGCAGGCTTCACGAATGGAGGCTTGATTGCCCTCGAGGTTCACCCGATTCAGGCTACTGGGCGTGCGGCGCAGGGATTTCCCGGACATTGACGTCCCGCCAGAGCGCGACCTCGTCGACGAGCTCGGGTGGCCGGCCGAAAAGGTCGGTGAAGAAGGCGACCATTTGCCGCCAGTGCTGCGTCGGCCCGACGATCACATGGCGTACGTCGGCTGCCTTGAGGTCAGCGGCGACCTGCGCGCGTATCTCGCCGCGCGCCACCAGCCAGGCGCCGCGCTCCTGAATCAGGAACATGGTGAAGGTGAGTTGCGTTTGCGGCGGCCCGGAAAGCGTTGCGCCGTTGGGATGCGGCACATACGCGTACGCTTCCGGCATCCGCAGGCCATAGTCGGCTTCAGCGGCCCACACCATCGGAGCCGCCTCGCTCCCATTGACGAAATACGGTGCGACAAGCACTGTTTCGTCGGCTCCGATGTGGTGGCTCGCCCAGTTGCGGAAGAACGCCGGCGTCGTGAACGGCGCCCGCTCCAGCGGAGCGGGAAGCAGCAGGACCAGCGACGCGCCCACCGCCAGCAGCCACCGGGCCGCCGCCCGCGGGGCGAGGCTGGGTCGCCCGCGCAATGACGATCGCGACGACCACCGCGACCGCCAGCCAGACGAACACCGTGAAGCGGCCCGGCAGCACATGCTCGAGCAGCGGCAGCTTGCCCAACCCCAGCCACGGAAGCGGGACGTGCAGTGGCGACGCACCGATGTGGAGCCACGGCCCCAGCGACAGCACCAGCATCAGCGCCGCCGTGACGCCGGCGACGCGGACCCGCAGATCGTCCCAATGGCGGACGGTCACCACGGCAAGGAGAACGAGCAGCGGCAGGCCTAGGTATCCCGTCGCCTCGTGTGCGAAGCCGCTGAACTCGCCGGTCAGCCGGGTCGCCGCTGCGGGCGCAATCAGCTGGTAGCGCGTCGGCAGGACGAGGTTCAGCACGTCGGTCGAGAACCTGGTGGGGTCTTGCACCTGCCGGCTGATCCGCTGCGGTCCAGCGAACTGCGCGGCCAACGGCCACCCCGCGAGCAACAGGAACGTCGGCACGGCCGCCGCACCCGCCGGGACGAGCCGGGTGATCGCAATGTGGCGGACCTGCTCGCCGCGGCACGCCACCGCCATGACTGCGACCAAGACGCCGGCCGCCACCACGCTGGTGGCCAGGATCTCCTCGCTGATCAGCAGCTGAGCGGCGCACAGGATTCCGAACACAACGCCCACCTGCCACGGCGGTCGGCGGCGCGTGACCAGCAGCTCGTCGATCGCGATGAGAAGCAGCGGCGGCACCCAGGCCGTGGCCAGGTTCAGATGGATCGCTGCGTGGGAGACGACGTAGGGCGAGAACGCGTACACCGCGCCACCGACGACCGGGCCGGGCCCGCCACCGCTCCAGCGGCGGATCGCCAGCCATGCGGTGAATCCGCTGAGCGCGATCCCCACCACCACAAGGACGTTGAACCCGAAGATCGGGCCGCCGATCTTCGCCGGAAGCCAACCGAAGATCCCCAGCAGCGGCATCGACGGGCTCCACATCAGGTTGACCCCGGCGGGCGAACCGATCTGGGTGGTGAAGAAGGGATCGAGGCCATCGCGCCAGCGCGTGCGGGGTCCAGCCGAGATACCAGATCGCCGGTTCCTGGTCGCAGCAGGTGCCGGCCCAGCCCGACGCCGGGCCGCGCCACGCGCCGAGGGTGACGACGACGGCTGCGATCAGATACCCGACGAATATGGCGAGTGCGCCGCGGTGAGCGGTGGTCCACTGCCGGAGCCCGTGTTCTGGCACCCGAGCTCCTTCGATGGGAACGCCTGTCATTTTCGCCAGGGTGAGCCGCGAATGCTACGCTGCCGGGCAGTCGACATCCTTTAACGATCCGTCCAGAGAGGCGGAGAAGGAGGTCAGGATCTCGAATGGGTGCCGTGGGTGACGCCGCGTTCCGCAGCGGACCGAGAGAATTGATGTCGGCGGCCGATGTGGCTCGTACGATTTCGCGTATCGCGCATCAGATCATCGAAAAGACCGCCCTGGACGGCGCCGACGCGCCTCGGGTGGTGTTGTTGGGAATCCCCACCCGCGGTGTGACTTTGGCTGACCGGTTGGCGGCCAACATCGCCGAATTCTCCGGCGCCGACATCCCGCACGGGGCGCTGGACATCACGCTCTACCGCGACGATCTGATGACCAAGCCGCCGCGGCCGCTGGAGAACACCTCGATACCGGCCGGCGGCATTGATGACGCGCTGGTGATCCTCGTCGACGACGTGCTGTATTCGGGCCGTTCGGTGCGCTCCGCGCTGGATGCACTGCGCGACGTCGGCCGACCGCGGATAGTCCAGTTGGCGGTGCTGGTCGACCGCGGCCACCGCGAGCTGCCGTTGCGCGCCGACTACGTCGGCAAGAACGTGCCGACGTCGCGGACCGAGAACGTGCACGTGCAGCTGGCCGAGCAGGACGGCCGCGACGCCGTGATCATCTCCCGAGAGGACGCGCCATGAGCAGGCACCTGCTGGCCGCCGGCGATCTGTCCCGCGATGAGGCGACGTCAATCCTCGACGACGCCGACCGCTTCGCGCAGGCGCTGGTCGGGCGCGAGGTCCGCAAGCTGCCGACCCTGCGCGGCCGGACGATCATCACGATGTTCTACGAAAACTCCACCCGCACCCGGGTGTCCTTCGAAGTCGCGGGCAAGTGGATGAGCGCCGACGTGATCAACGTCAGCGCCGCCGGATCGTCGGTGGGCAAGGGTGAATCGCTGCGTGACACCGCGCTGACGCTGCGCGCCGCCGGCGCCGATGCTCTGATCATCCGGCACCCGGCTTCCGGTGCGGCACAACAGCTTGCGGACTGGACGTCGGTGTCCGGCCCCGGCACAGACACCGGGCCGGCGGTGATCAACGCCGGCGACGGCACCCACGAGCACCCGACCCAGGCACTGCTGGACGCACTGACCATCCGGCAGCGGCTCGGTGGTGTCGAGGGTCGTCGCGTCGTCATCGTCGGCGACATCCTGCACAGCCGGGTGGCGCGATCCAACACCCATCTGCTGGCCACCCTCGGCGCCGAGGTGGTGCTGGTGGCGCCGCCGACGCTGCTGCCGGTCGGGGTTGCCGACTGGCCGGTGACGGTGTCACACGACCTGGACGCCGAACTGCCGGCCGCCGACGCGATGCTGATGTTGCGGGTGCAGGCCGAGCGGATGAACGGCGGCTTCTTTCCTTCGGCGCGCGAATACTCGGTGCGCTACGGGTTGTCCGACCGACGCCAGGCGATGCTGCCGGGTCATGCGGTGGTACTGCATCCCGGGCCGATGCTGCGCGGCATGGAAATATCGTCGTCGGTGGCCGATTCGACGCAATCGGCAGTGCTGCAGCAGGTTTCCAATGGTGTACACGTCAGGATGGCGGTGCTGTTCCACCTGCTTGTCGGCACCGAGTCGCCCGCCGAAGGGCTCGGCGGGAAGGCGGTTGTGGCATGAGCGTGTTGTTGCGCGGGGTCCGGCTTTACGGCGAGGGGGACCCCGTCGACGTTCTGGTCGCCGACGGGCAGATCGCCGACATCGGAGTCCGGCCTGGCAGAGTCCGGGGGACTCGAGCAGGCCTCAGACGTTATCGACGCTGCCGGGCAGGTACTGCTTCCCGGGTTCGTCGATCTGCACACACACCTGCGCGAGCCCGGCCGCGAATACGCTGAGAACATCGAAACCGGTTCAGCTGCAGCAGCTCTCGGCGGTTTCACGGCGGTGTTCGCGATGGCGAACACCACTCCGGTCGCCGACAGCCCGGTGGTCACCGACCACGTCTGGCACCGCGGACAGCAGGTCGGCCTGGTCGACGTCCACCCGGTGGGCGCTGTCACCGTGGGTCTGGCCGGGAAAGAGCTCACCGAAATGGGCATGATGGCCGACGGCGCCGCCCAGGTCCGGATGTTCTCCGACGACGGCAAATGCGTCGACGATCCGCTGATCATGCGCCGGGCACTGGAATACGCCACCGGTCTGGGTGTGCTGATCGCCCAGCATGCCGAGGAGCCGCGGCTGACCGTCAGGAGCGGTCGCACACGAAGGCCCTACCGCCGCCCGGCTGGGGCTGTCCGGCTGGCCCAGGGCCGCCG
The DNA here is from genome assembly GCA_963762535.1 of uncultured Actinomycetota bacterium. Lineage (GTDB taxonomy): Bacteria > Actinomycetota > Actinomycetes > Mycobacteriales > Mycobacteriaceae > Mycobacterium. The sequence goes on along the minus strand of CAVXKX010000006.1, from coordinate 30,640 downwards.
AAGAGTCGATCGTGGCCCGCGACGCGCTGCTGGCCCGCGACGCCGGAGCCCGGGTGCACATCTGCCATGCGTCCACAGCGGGCACCGTTGAGATCGTCAAATGGGCCAAGGCGCAAGGTATTTCGATCACCGCCGAGGTGACGCCGCATCACCTGCTGCTCGATGACAGCCGACTGGCCAGCTATGACGGCGTGAATCGGGTCAACCCGCCGCTGCGCGAGGCCGCCGACGCCGTCGCGCTGCGGCAGGCGCTGGCCGACGGGGTGATCGATTGCGTGGCCACCGATCACGCGCCGCATGCCGAACACGAGAAGTGCGTCGAGTTCGCCGCCGCGCTGCCGGGGATGCTCGGGCTGCAGACCGCATTGTCGGCGGTGGTGCAGGCCATGGTGATTCCCGGCCTGTTGAGCTGGCGTGGTGTCGCGCGGGTGATGAGCGAAAACCCGGCCCGCATCGCCGGTTTGCCCGATCAGGGCCGGCCGCTGGAGATCGGGGAGCCGGCCAACCTGACGGTCGTGGACCCCGACGCCACCTGGACCGTCGTCGGCGACGAGTTCGCCAGCCGGTCGGCCAACACCCCCTACGAGACCATGACACTGCCTGCCGCCGTCACCGCAACCCTGTTGCGCGGCAAGATCACCGCTCGCGACGGAAAGAGCCCGGCATGAAACTCGGGGACGCTGGTGATATCGCTGATCATGGCCGGGCTGGTGGTGCTGGTGATCGCGTTGATCGTCCAGCTGATGATGCGCGGCTGGCGGAAACGCGCACAACGCCAGGCCGAGTTGATCGGCAACATGCCCGAGATCCCCGGCCAGGTCGGGCCGGCGGCCATCTCCACGCCCGGCGTCTACGTCGGCTGCACGATGGCTCCGGCCTGGAGCCAGCGGATCACCGTCGGCGACCTGGGCTACCGCAGCAAGGCAGTGCTGACCCGCCACCCTGAAGGCATCTTGGTGCAGCGCACCCGGGCGCAGCCGATCTGGATTCCGAACGACTGCATCTCCGGTATCCGCACCGAACACGTGGTCGCGGGAAAGGTCGCCGCCCGCGACGGGATCCTGGCGATCCGGTGGCGGCTGCCGTCAGGCGTCAAGATCGACACCGGCTTTCGCGCCGACAACCGCGACGAATACCAGGGATGGCTGCAGAGCTGGCCGGAAGGAGTGGCGCTGTGAAGGCGATGCTGGTTCTCGACGACGGCCGGACGTTCACCGGGACCGCTTTCGGTGCGATCGGCCAAACTCTGGGCGAGGCAGTGTTTTCCACGGGTATGTCCGGATACCAAGAGACGCTGACCGACCCCAGCTACCACCGGCAGATCGTGGTGGCGACCGCCCCACAGATCGGCAACACCGGCTGGAACCGCGAGGACGGGGAAAGCCGCGGGGACAAAATCTGGGTTGCCGGTTACGCGGTACGCGACCCATCTCCGCGGGTCTCGAACTGGCGGGCCACCGGCACGCTGGAGGACGAACTCATCCGCCAGCAGATCGTCGGCATCGCCGGCATCGACACCCGCGCGGTGGTTCGGCACCTGCGCAGCCGTGGCTCGATGAAGGCGGGCGTGTTCTCCGGCGAATCGCTCGCGTCGCCCGAAGAGTTGACCGAACGGGTCCGCGGCCAGCAGCCGATGCTCGGTGCCGATCTAGCCGGCCAGGTCAGCACTGCGGACACCTACGTCGTGGAATCCGAAGGCCCGCAACGGTTGACGGTGGCCGCGATCGACCTCGGGATCAAGACCAACACCCCGCGCAACTTCGCCCGTCGCGGAGTCCGTACCCGCGTGCTGCCCTCGTCGGCGTCGTTTGCGCAGATCGCCGAGCTCAAGCCCGACGGGGTGTTCCTGTCCAACGGTCCGGGCGACCCCGCCACCGCCGACCACATCGTCGAGGTGACCCGCGAGGTGCTGAGCGCCGGAATCCCGTTGTTCGGCATTTGCTTCGGCAACCAGATCCTGGGCCGCGCACTGGGCCTGTCGACGTACAAGATGGTTTTCGGTCACCGGGGCATCAACATCCCGGTGATGGACCACGCGACCGGACGGGTCGCGGTCACCGCCCAGAATCACGGGTTCGCCCTCGAAGGTGAGGCGGGACAGCGGTTCGACACTCCGTTCGGCACGGCGGTGGTCAGCCACACCTGCGCCAACGACGGAGTTGTCGAGGGCGTGAAACTGGTTGATGGACAGGCGTTTTCGGTGCAATATCACCCGGAGGCCGCGGCCGGGCCGCACGATGCGGAGTACTTGTTCGACCAATTCGTCGACCTGATGACAGGGGAGAACGGGTAATGCCACGGCGGACTGATCTCAAGCACGTTCTGGTGATCGGCTCGGGGCCGATCGTCATCGGGCAGGCCTGCGAATTCGACTACTCCGGAACTCAGGCCTGCCGGGTGCTGCGCGCCGAGGGCCTGCAGGTGAGCCTGGTCAACTCGAATCCGGCCACGATCATGACCGACCCGGAATACGCCGATCACACCTACGTCGAACCCATCACGCCGGGATTCGTCGAACGGGTCATCGCGCAACAGGCCGAGCGGGGCAACAAGATCGACGCGCTGCTGGCCACCCTGGGTGGTCAGACCGCGCTCAACACCGCCGTCGCCCTGTACGAGAACGGCGTGCTGGAACGCTACGGCGTCGAGCTGATCGGCGCGGACTTCGATGCCATCCAGCGGGGCGAGGACCGTCAGCGGTTCAAGGACATCGTCGCCAAGGTCGGCGGCGAATCAGCCCGCAGCCGAGTCTGTTTCACCATGGACGAGGTTCGCGAGACGGTCGGCGAACTCGGCCTGCCGGTCGTGGTCCGGCCGTCGTTCACGATGGGCGGGCTGGGTTCGGGTCTGGCGCATTCCGCCGAAGAGGTCGACCGGATGGCCGGCGCCGGGCTGGCCGCGTCGCCGAGCGCCAACGTGCTGATCGAGGAATCGATCTACGGCTGGAAAGAATTCGAGCTCGAGTTGATGCGCGACGGCAAAGACAACGTCGTCGTCGTGTGCTCGATCGAAAACGTCGACCCGATGGGCGTGCACACCGGTGACTCGGTGACGGTGGCCCCGGCGATGACGCTCACCGACCGGGAATATCAGCGGATGCGTGACCTCGGCATCGACATCCTGCGTGAGGTCGGTGTGGCCACCGGCGGCTGCAACATCCAGTTCGCGGTCGACCCGAGCGACGGCCGGCTGATCGTCATCGAGATGAACCCACGGGTATCGCGGTCAAGTGCGTTGGCCTCCAAGGCCACCGGCTTTCCGATCGCCAAGATCGCTGCGAAGCTGGCTGTCGGCTACACCCTCGACGAGATCCTCAACGACATCACCAAAGAGACCCCGGCCTGCTTCGAGCCCACGCTGGACTATGTGGTCGTCAAAGCCCCGCGCTTCGCGTTCGAGAAATTTCCCGGCGCCGACCCGACGCTGACCACCACGATGAAATCGGTCGGCGAGGCGATGTCGTTGGGCCGCAACTTCATCGAAGCGCTCGGCAAGGTGATGCGCTCCCTGGAGACCAGCCGCGCCGGCTTCTGGACCAAGCCCGACACCGACGGAACCGCCGAAGATGCGCTGGAGCGGCTCCGGACGCCCACCGAGGGCCGGCTCTACGACGTCGAGTTGGCGCTGCGGCTGGGTGCGCCGGTGGAGCGGGTGGCCGAAGCCTCCGGAATCGACCCGTGGTTCGTGGCCCAGATCGCCGAGCTCCTGGTATTGCGTGCAGGAAGTGAGCGAGGCGCGCCGTGCTCGACGGCGAGCTGCTGCGCAGATGCAAGCACAACGGGCTGTCCGACCGTCAAATCGCGGCGTTGCGACCGGAATTGGCCGGCGAGCGTGGTGTGCGCTCGCTACGGCGACGGCTGGGCATCCACCCGGTGTACAAGACGGTCGACACCTGCGCCGCGGAGTTCGAGGCCAAGACGCCGTACCACTACAGCAGCTACGAGCTCGACCCGTCGGCCGAAACCGAGGTGGCCCCGCAGACCCAGAAGCCCAAGGTGCTGATTTTGGGCTCGGGACCGAACCGGATCGGCCAGGGCATCGAATTCGACTACAGCTGTGTGCATGCCGCAACAACGTTGTCGGAGGTCGGTTTCGAGACCGTGATGGTCAACTGCAACCCCGAGACCGTCTCCACCGACTACGACACCGCAGACCGGCTCTACTTCGAGCCGTTGACGTTCGAAGACGTCCTGGAGGTGTTCCACGCCGAGCAGCTGTCCGGCGCCGGCGGCCCGGGCGTGGTGGGCGTCATCGTGCAACTCGGCGGCCAGACCCCGCTCGGGCTGGCGCAGCGGCTCGCCGACGAAGGCGTCCCGATCGTCGGCACCCCGCCTGAGGCCATCGACCTGGCCGAGGACCGGGGCGCGTTCGGCGACCTGCTGTCGGCGGCGGGGCTGCCGGCGCCGCGCTACGGCATGGCGACCACCTTCGCGCAGGCGCGCCGGATCGCCGCCGACATCGGATATCCGGTGCTGGTGCGGCCGTCGTACGTACTGGGCGGGCGCGGCATGGAGATCGTCTACGACGACGAGACGCTGCAGGGCTACATCGCCCGGGCCACGGAGCTCTCGCCTGAACACCCGGTGCTGGTGGACCGCTTTCTCGAAGACGCCATCGAGATCGACGTCGACGCGCTCTGCGACGGCGACGAGGTCTACATCGGCGGCATCATGGAACACATCGAAGAGGCCGGCATTCACTCCGGCGACTCGGCGTGTGCGCTGCCGCCGGTGACCTTGGGCCGCAGCGACATCGAGAAGGTGCGCACCGCGACCGAGGCGATCGCGCATGGCATCGGCGTGGTGGGTCTGCTCAATGTGCAGTACGCGCTGAAGGACGACGTGCTCTACGTGCTGGAGGCCAACCCGCGGGCCAGCCGCACCGTACCGTTCGTATCCAAGGCGACCGCGGTACCGCTGGCCAAGGCCTGCGCCCGAATCATGCTGGGCGCCAAGATCTCTCAACTTCGCGAAGAAGGCCTGCTGGTCGCGGTCGGCGATGGGGGCCACGCGGCACCGGATGCACCGATCGCCGTCAAGGAAGCGGTGTTGCCGTTCCACAGGTTCCGCCGCGCCGACGGCTCGGGTGTGGACTCGCTGCTGGGCCCGGAGATGAAGTCGACCGGCGAAGTGATGGGCATCGACCGCGACTTCGGCAGCGCGTTCGCGAAAAGCCAGACCGCGGCCTACGGATCGCTGCCCACCTCGGGGACGATCTTCGTCTCGGTGGCCAACCGCGACAAGCGCTCGCTGGTGTTCCCGGTGAAGCGACTGGCCGACCTGGGCTTCCGGGTGCTGGCAACCGAGGGCACCGCAGAGATGCTGCGCCGCAACGGGATTCCTTGCGACGAGGTTCGTAAGCACTTCGAGGAGGCGCAGCCGGGCCGGCCGAAGATGTCGGCCGTCGATGCCATTCGCGCGGGCGAGGTCGACATGGTCTTCAATACGCCGTACGGAAATTCGGGCCCGCGCATCGACGGCTACGAAATCCGCTCGGCCGCAGTCGGAGTCAACATCCCGTGCGTCACCACGGTCCAGGGCGTGTCGGCGGCCGTCCAGGGCATCGAAGCCGCCATCCGCGGCGACATCGGTGTGCGCTCGCTGCAGGAATTGCACAACACGCTGAACCACGGCGGCCAGTAGCCGTGCCGGCGTTCGGGACCCGGCTGGCCGACGCGGTATCCCGCCGGGGGCCGCTGTGTCTGGGCATCGACCCGCATCCCGAGCTGTTGCGGGCCTGGGATCTGCCGGTGAGCCCCGAGGGCCTGGCCGCGTTCTGCGAGACCTGTGTGGCGGCCTACGCAGACTTCGCCGTCGTCAAGCCCCAGGTGGCGTTCTTCGAGGCCTACGGCGCTGCCGGTTATGCCGTGCTGGAACACACCATCGCCGCCCTGCGTGGCGCCGGCGTGCTGGTGCTGGCCGACGCCAAGCGCGGCGACATCGGATCGACGATGGCGGCGTACGCGGCGGCGTGGACCGGCGACTCACCGCTGGCCTGCGACGCGGTGACGGCGTCGCCCTACCTCGGCTTCGGCTCGCTGCAGCCGCTGCTGGACAGCGCCGCAGAGCACGGTCGGGGGGTCTTCGTGCTGGCGGCGACATCCAACCCCGAGGGCGCCTGCGTGCAGCGCGCCCTGACCGGCGGCCGTCCGGTGGCGCAGATGATCGTCGATGAGGCCGCCGCAGCCAACCGGACCCTGGGTTCGGGCACCGTGGGCGTCGTCGTGGGCGCCACGTCGACGCAGGTGCCCGATGTCAGCGAGCTCGACGGGCCGGTCCTGGTACCCGGCATCGGCTTCCAGGGAGGCCGGCCGGATGCCCTCAGCGGCCTCGGTGGGGCCCTGAAAAGCCACGTCGGGCAGCTGCTGCCCGCGGTGTCGCGCGACGTGCTGCGGGCCGGACCGGACGTCGCAGCGGTGCGTGCGGCGGGGGAGCGAATGCGCGATGCCGTGGCCTACCTGGCCGGCTGAACCGCTCAGAAACCGGGCTACGACCCGGTGACGTCCACTTTCTGGCCGGATCGGCTGGCTGCCGCGACACGCGCGACACGCCGCGCCATTCGCGATCGGACCAGATTCGGCTTTTTGACCAGTGTCGAGTCGGTCAAACGACCCGTTCTGTCTCGATTGGCCGACCTAGCCGCGGCCAGCAAAAGCGCAGGTAGAGGCGATTTAACGGCGCCGGCAGCGCGTGCTCGACGGCGGCGAGCCCGCTCGTGACGGGCCGCCTGCCCGGCGTCTCCGGCAGCGCCTTCTCGAGCCCATAAGCTGCATCTTTGTAGCTTCATCCAGGGGGGCGGGTTAGATTTCGTCTGAAGGCGTGGGTACGGTCGTCACCGCTGGCTGGACTACCTGGCCGAGACAAACAAAGATCGATAGCTGTGATCATTAATACGGAGGAATCGTGGCCCTTCCCCAGTTGACCGACGAGCAGCGCGCGGCAGCGTTGCAGAAGGCTGCCGCCGCACGCCGAGCGCGAGCCGAGCTCAAAGACCGGCTGAAGCGTGGCGGCACCAATCTCCAGCAGGTGCTCAAGGATGCCGAGACCAACGAGGTCTTGGGCAAGATGAAGGTTTCCGCGTTGCTGGAGGCATTGCCGAAGGTGGGCAAGGTCAAGGCGCAGGAAATCATGACCGAGCTGGAGATCGCCCCGACCCGCCGCCTGCGCGGCCTCGGCGACCGTCAGCGCAAGGCCCTGCTGGAAAAGTTCGACTTTTCCTAAGTCCGACGACGATGCAGGCCGGAAGGCCTGAGGAGAAGTCGGATCGGCTGGTAAGTCCGACGACGATGCAGGCCGGAAGGCCTGAGGAGAAGTCGGACCGGCGGGTCCGCCGGGAGTGTCGTTGAGCACCGACGCGGGACCGGTCGGCACGGGGCGCGTGATCGTGCTGTCCGGTCCGTCGGCGGTGGGCAAATCAACGCTGGTCCGCTGCCTTCGAGAGCGGATTCCAGATCTGCATTTCAGCGTCTCCGCCACCACCCGGACCCCCCGGCCCGGAGAGGTCGACGGGGTCGACTATCACTTCGTGTCGGCGGAGCGCTTCCAGCAACTGATCGACGACGGTTCGCTACTGGAATGGGCGGAAATCCACGGTGGCCTGCACCGATCGGGCACCATCGCCGGCCCGGTCCGCGAGGCCGTCGCCGCCGGACATCCGGTACTCATCGAGGTCGACCTGGCCGGGGCGCGCGCAGTCAAGCGGGCCATGCCGGAGGCGATCACGGTGTTTCTGGCGCCGCCGAGCTGGGCGGATCTGGAAGCCCGGCTGGTCGGTCGCGGGACCGAAACACCCGAGGTGATCGAGCGCCGGCTCGCCACCGCACGCACCGAATTAGCGGCTCAAGACGACTTCGACGAGGTCGTGGTGAATCGTCAATTGGAAACCGCGTGCTCAGAATTGGTATCATTGCTGGTTGGACCCGCGTCGCATACGGCGTGACCTCTCAACCCGGCTCAATTCACCGTTCAGCCGCCCATCGCCACCGGCCGCCAGGAGAAAATTTACGTGAGTAGTTCGCAGACCGACGCCTCGTTGACCGCCGTCCCCGACCAGTTCGACCCGTCCTCGGGAGGCATCGGCGCCTACGACACCCCGCTGGGTATCACCAACCCGCCCATCGACGATCTGCTCGCCCGGGTGTCCAGCAAGTACGCCCTGGTGATCTACGCGGCCAAGCGTGCCCGGCAGATCAACGACTACTACAACCAGCTCGGCGAGGGCATCCTCGAATACGTCGGCCCGCTGGTCGAGCCGGGTCTGCAGGAAAAGCCGTTGTCGATCGCGCTGCGCGAGATCCACGGCGACCTTCTCGAGCACACCGAAGGCGAGTAGCGGGATCCGGGCGGGTCTGGCATGAGCCTCTCGAGTGAGAAGCGGACGGACCGCAAGCGGATCGTCGTCGGCGTCGCCGGGGGCATCGCCGCGTACAAGGCCGCCACCGTGGTTCGCCAGCTCACCGAGGCCGGCCACCAGGTCCGCGTCATCCCCACCGAATCCGCGCTGCGGTTCGTCGGTGCCGCCACCTTCGAAGCCCTGTCCGGGCAGCCCGTCCAGACCGGGGTGTTCGACGACGTGCCGCGGGTGCCGCACGTCTCCATCGGCCAGGGCGCCGACCTAGTGGTCGTCGCGCCCGCGACCGCCGACCTGCTGGCGCGCGCCACCCACGGCCGCGCCGACGACCTACTGACCGCGACGCTGCTCACCGCGCGATGTCCGGTGCTGTTCGCTCCGGCGATGCACACCGAGATGTGGCAGCACCCGGCCACCGTCGAGAACGTCGCCACGCTGCGACGCCGCGGCGCGGTGGTGCTCGAGCCGGCATCCGGGCGGCTCACCGGGGAGGACAGCGGCGCGGGCCGGCTGCCCGAAGCCGAAGAGATCACCACCTTCGCCCAGTTGCTGCTGGACCGCCACGACGCGATGCCCTACGACCTGGCCGGAGTCCGGTTACTGGTCACCGCCGGGGGCACCCGCGAACCGATCGACCCGGTCCGCTTCATCGGCAACCGCAGTTCGGGCAAGCAGGGTTATGCGCTGGCGCGGGTCGCTGCCCAGCGCGGCGCGGAGGTCACCCTGATCGCCGGGCACACCGCCGGGCTGATCGACCCGGCCGGGGTCGAGGTCGTCCACGTCAGCACGGCCCAACAGCTCCGCGACGCGGTGTCCAAGCACGCGCCCGACGTTCACGTGCTGGCGATGGCGGCTGCCGTCGCCGATTTCCGCCCCACCCACGTCGCGACCGCCAAGATTAAAAAGGGCGCGCAGGAGCCGGATTCCATCGACCTGATCCGCAACGACGACGTTCTGGCAGCGACCGTGCAGGCCCGCACAGCCGGGCAGCTGCCGAATATGCGTGCCATCGTCGGCTTCGCCGCCGAGACCGGCGACGCCAACGGTGACGTGCTGTTTCACGCGCGGGCGAAGTTGCGGCGCAAAGGATGTGACCTGCTGGTGGTCAACGCCGTCGGCGACGGAAAAGCTTTCGAGGTGGACCACAACGACGGCTGGCTGCTGGCCGCCGACGGCACCGAGTCCGCCCTGCGACCCGGCTCGAAGACTTTGATGGCCAGCCGTATCGTTGACGCAATCGCCACGTTCCTGCAACGCGGTGACGAGGAAGCCAGCTAAATCGCCAGATGGCTTTCCGCAGCACCGCGGACCGGCCGGTAACATGTACCAGCCTGGCGATATAATTTGCCTAACTAACGTTTTTCCCATGCGGACTTGAGAGGGTGAGAGTGTGAGCGAAAAGGGTCGTTTGTTCACCAGCGAATCGGTGACCGAGGGGCATCCAGACAAGATCTGCGACGCGATCAGCGACTCGGTGCTCGACGCGCTGCTGACCGACGATCCACGCTCGCGCGTGGCCGTCGAGACCCTGGTGACCACCGGGCAGGTGCACGTTGTCGGCGAGGTGACCACGACCGCCCGGGAGGCATTCGCCAACATCACCAACACGGTGCGTGCGCGGATCCTCGACATCGGCTATGACTCGTCGGACAAGGGTTTCGACGGGGCATCCTGCGGGGTGAACATCGGCATCGGCGCGCAGTCGCCCGACATCGCCCAAGGCGTCGACACCGCCCACGAGGCGCGCGTCGAGGGCGCCGCGGACCCGCTGGACTCCCAGGGTGCGGGCGACCAGGGCCTGATGTTCGGCTACGCGATCAACGACACCCCTGAGCTGATGCCGCTGCCCATCGCGCTGGCGCACCGGCTGGCCCGACGCCTGACCGAGGTCCGCAAGAACGGGCCGCTGGACTACCTGCGTCCGGACGGCAAGACCCAGGTGACCATCGAGTACGAGGACAACGTCCCGGTACGGCTGGACACCGTGGTGGTCTCCACCCAGCACGCCGACGGGATCGACCTGGAGAAGACGCTGGACCCCGACATCCGTAAGCACGTGCTCAGCACCGTGCTCGCCGATCTGGCCCATGACACGCTGGACTCGTCGTCGACGCGGGTGCTGGTCAACCCGACCGGCAAGTTCGTCGTCGGTGGGCCGATGGGCGACGCGGGGCTGACCGGCCGCAAGATCATCGTCGACACCTACGGCGGCTGGGCCCGCCACGGCGGCGGCGCCTTCTCCGGCAAGGATCCCTCGAAGGTGGACCGGTCCGCGGCGTACGCGATGCGCTGGGTGGCCAAGAACATCGTCGCTGCCGGCCTGGCCGAGCGGGTCGAGGTGCAGGTGGCGTACGCCATCGGCAAGGCCGCCCCGGTCGGTCTGTTCATCGAGACATTCGGGACGGCCACGGTCGACCCGGTCAAAATCGAGAAGATCGTGCCCGAGGTGTTTGACCTGCGGCCCGGTGCGATCGTTCGTGACCTGAACCTGCTGCGCCCCATCTACGCGGAGACCGCGGCATACGGCCACTTCGGCCGCACCGACATCGACCTGCCGTGGGAGCGCCTGGACAAGGTCGAGGATCTCCAGCGCGCCGTCTAGCCGCGGTGGCCCCGCTGTAGCCCGATCGCTACGGCCCGGCGAACTGGCGCACGCATCGGTGATGGGCGCCCTGTGTGCGGCGATCGCGATCATTGCGGTCGTCCTCCCGCACGCGGGGGCGCTCGGACTGTTGGGCGCTGTGCCGGTGGGGCTGCTGGCCTATCGATACCGGATCCGCGTTCTGATCACCGCGGCGGTCGCCGCTGCGGTGATCGGCTTCCTGGTAGCCGGCTTGAGCGGTTTCATGACGGTCGCGCTGTGCGCCTATGTCGGCGGCCTGACCGGGATCGTGAAACGCCGCGGCCGCGGCACGCTGACCGTGATCGCGGTGTCGCTGGGCGCCGGTGTCGCCATCGGTGCGGTGGTGGTCGTCGCGCTGACCGTTTTGACGCGGCTTCGGCAGCTGGTGTTCGCCGCGATCACCGCCACCGTGAACGGGGTCGCGGCGATCATCGCGCGGGTGCCTCAGCTGCAGGGGGCCGCGCAGCAGCTCAAGCGGTTGCTCGCCGAAGCGCTGAATTACTGGCCGTGGCTCGTCGTGGGTTACGCGGCCGTCGCGATCACGGTCGCCTCGGTGATCGGTTGGTGGGTGCTGTCGCGGGTGTTGCAACGGCTGCGCGGCATTCCCGACGTGCACAAACTGGACGCGCCGGTCGGCGGCGGGCCGATTCAGCCGGTCCCGGTACGGCTGGACGAGGTGCGCTACCGGTACCAGAACACCGAACACGATGCGCTGCGCGCGATCAGCGTGCAGATCGAGCCGGGCGAACACGTCGCGGTCACCGGTGAAAACGGCTCGGGCAAAACAACGCTGATGCTGGTCCTGGCAGGCCGCGAACCGACATCGGGCACTGTCGTTCGGCCGGGCGCGGTGGGCTTGGGCCAGCTCGGTGGCACCGCGGTTGTCCTGCAGCACTCGGAGAGTCAGGTGCTGGGCACCCGGGTCGCCGACGACGTGGTCTGGGGGCTGCCGCCCGGGACGACCACTGACGTCGGCCGGCTGCTGCGTGAAGTCGGGCTGGCGGGCTTCGAAGAACGCGACACCGGCGGGCTGTCCGGCGGTGAACTGCAGCGCCTGGCGGTAGCCGGGGCGCTGGCGCGGGAGCCGGCGCTGCTGATCGCCGACGAGGTCACCGCGATGGTCGACCAGCAGGGCCGCGAGGCGCTGCTGGACGTGCTGTCGGGTCTGACCGATCGTCACACCACGGCGCTGGTGTACATCACGCACTACACCAACGAGGCCGAGTCGGCCGACCGCACGATCAACCTCAGCGAATCGCTCGACAACACCGCGATGGTCGAGACCGCGATCGCGCCGGCGCCGACGGCCGCGGTCGGCTCGCAATCTCACCCGCCGGTGCTCGAAATCCTCGGTGTGGGCCACGAATACGCGCATCGGACGCCGTGGGCGAAGACCGCGCTGCGCGATATCAGCTTCGTCGTGCACGAGGGCGACGGGTTGTTGATCCACGGCGGCAACGGCTCCGGAAAGTCGACGCTGGCCTGGGTGATGGCCGGTTTGACGACACCGACCAGCGGCGCCTGCCTGCTTGACGGGCGCCCCGTCTCCGAGCAGGTCGGCGCGGTCGCACTCAAGTTTCAGGCGGCCAGGCTGCAGCTGATGCGGCCCCGGGTCGACGTGGAAGTGGCCTCGGCGGCCGGTTTTTCGCCGGACGATCACGCCCGGGTGACCGCGGCGCTGGCCGTCGTCGGCCTGGATGCCGCGGTGGCGAAACGCCGCATCGACCAGCTCAGCGGCGGTCAGATGCGCCGCGTGGTGCTGGCCGGACTGCTGGCGCGGTCGCCGCGGGTGCTGATCCTCGACGAGCCACTGGCGGGGTTGGACGCCGCCAGCCAGCGTGGTCTGGTACGGCTGCTGGCGGATCGGCGCCGTGCGACCGGTCTGACCGTGGTGGTCATTTCGCATGACTTCGGCGGGCTGGAAGAGCTGTGCCCGCGCATCCTGCACCTGCGTGACGGTCGGCTGGAGCCGGCATCCGCCGGCCACGACGAGGTGACCGCGACCGCGCCGGCCACGCAACCGACCGGCCGCGCGCGTCGCCCAGTGGTGCTGCTGCGCCCGGTACCCGGGCGCAGCGCCATCCACGAGCTTTGGGCCGGGACAAAACTGACTGTGGTCCTGGGTATTTCGTTGCTGCTGACGTTCTACCCCGGGTGGGTGGCGATCGGGCTGCTGGCCCTGCTGCTGTTGGTGGCAGTGCGGGTGGCACATATTCCGCGGGGCGTGTTGCCGTCGGTGCCGCGATGGTTGTGGATCCTGCTGGCAGTCGTCGGTGTCACGGCGATATTGGCCAGTGGCGCTCCGGTGATCCGGGTGGGCAGCGTCTCGATGGGTCTCGGCGGCCTGCTGGACTTTCTGCGCATCACCGCGATGTCGATCGTGTTGCTCGGTTTCGGCGCGATGGTGTCGTGGACCACCAACGTCGCCGACATCGCACCCGCGGTGGCCACGTTGGGTCGCCCGCTGCGGTCGTTGCGGATCCCGATCGACGACTGGTCGGTCGCGGTGGCGCTGGCACTGCGCACTTTCCCGATGCTGATCGACGAATTCCGGGTGCTGCACGCCGCCCGCCGATTACGGCCGAAGCCGACACTACGAACCCGCCGGGCCCGTCTCAGCCGGCCCGCAGTCGAGGCGATTGACCTGATCGTCGCGGTCATCACCGTGACACTGCGGCGCGCCGACGAGATGGGCGATGCGATCACCGCCCGCGGCGGCGCCGGCCAGATCTCGGCGGCCCCGTCACGGCCGAAAATAGCTGACTGGATAGCACTTTCGATCACATCGGCGGTGTGCGCGGCCGCCGTGGCAGCAGAGCTGGTCTTGCACTAACCGGTGAACCGGTAGTCGTCGAGGTCGAATCGACGGCTGCGCCAATAGACCTCGAAGGTGTGCGCGGGTCGCAGCGGGACGTCGCCGTTCTTGTCGAAGTAGTAGCTGTTCGCGCCCTGGCAGCTGTCCTGCCAGAACACCTGACGGTGCCGGCGGCTCAGTTGCTCGGCGAAGTAACGCGCGTTGGCTTCTTCGCTGATCTCGACGCGGGTGGCGCCGCGCTGGCGGGCCCGCTTCATGCAGCGCACCATGTGGTGTGTCTGGGCTTCGATCAGCGCGAAATACGACGAGCCGACGTAGCCGTACGGTCCCATGGTGCTGAAGAAATTCGGAAAGCCGGGAATGGTATTCCCCTCATAGGCTTGCGCCCGATTCTCTTCCCAGAACCGTTGCAGCGGCCGGCCACCGCTGCCGGTGACCGCAAACGTCGGCGTGCTTTCGGCGTCGAACACGTGAAAACCGGTGGCCAACACCAACACATCGATCTCGTGGTTGATGCCGTCGGTGGTGGCCACCGACGACGGCGTGATCTTGTCGATCGGTTGTGTCACCAGATCCACGTTGTCGCGGTTGTAGGTCGACAGGTAGCTGTTGTGGAAACCGGGCCGCTTGCAGCCGATCGCGTACCGCGGGGTGAGCTGCCGGCGCACCACCGGATCGCGTACTTTCAGCCGCAGATAGGCGCGGCCGAGTGACTCCATCCATCTGGCGAGCGGGTAGACGGTGAAGTACTGCGCCGGCAGCGGAAAGGTCACCTCGACGTAGCTCTGGGTGATCAGCCGCTGCAGGGTCTTGGCGCCGGGCAGGCGCAACGCCCAGTGCGCCGCCTTGGGCAGCGGCACGTCGAACTTCGGAAAGCACCAGATGGGTGTGCGCTGAAAGACGGTGAGCTCTTTGACTTTTGCGGCAATCTGGGGGATCAGTTGCACCGCCGAGGCGCCGGTGCCGATCACCGCGACCCGTTTACCGCTCAGGTCCAGGGTGTGGTCCCAGCGGGCGGTGTGCACCACTGCGCCACCGAACGAGTCGACGCCGTCGATGTCGGGCGGCTTGGGCACGGTGAGGACACCGCTGGCGTTGAACACGAAGCGTGCCGTGACTTCTTCACCCGGGTCGAGCTCGACCCGCCAGAGCGACCGCTCGTCGTCGAACACGGCGGCACGCACGGTGGTGTTGAACCGGATCTTCGGCCGGAGACCGTACTTGTCGGTGCAGTGTTCGGCGTAAGCCTTCAACTCGGCGCCGCGCGCGTAGGTGCGCGACCAGTCCGGCCGCTGCTCGAACGAGTACTGATACGACGGCGACGGAATATCCACGGCGATACCGGGATAGGTGTTCCAGTACCAGGTGCCGCCGACCTCGTTGCCGGCCTCGACGATGAGGTAGTCGCCGAATCCCTCTCGATCGAGTGTGATCGCGGCGCCGATTCCGGAGAATCCCGCGCCGACGATCAGGCAGTGGTAGTCGGGCCGATCACCGTTCACCGGTGCAGCGCTGCTCTCAGCGCGGCGAGACCGCGGTCGGTCGCCTCGGCGGCGGCGGGAATGATCAGCGCGAAGCTGACGTAGCCGTGCACCAGCGTGCCCTCGTTGCTCAGCTGCGCGGGCACCCCGGCGGCGTTCAGCAGGTCCGCGTACAGGGCGGCGTCGTCGCGCAGCGGATCGTGTTCCGCGCTGCCGATGAAGGCCGGAGGCAACCCGGAGAAATCGGCGGCATTGCAGGGCGCCAGCGTCGCCGGCAGTGTCTTCGGGTCGCTGACGTCGAGCCCGGGGACGTACCAGGTGAGGAATGCGTCGATGACGTCGCGGTCCAGCATCGGCGCGTTGGCGTTCTCGGTGAACGACGGCAGCGACTGGTCGGCGGTGATCGTCGGATACCAGAGCAGCTGGAACGCCAGCCTGGGCCCGCCTTCGTCGCGCGCCCGCTGCGCGATCACCGCGGCCAGGTTGCCGCCGGCCGAGTCACCGGCGACGGCGATCCGCGCGGGGTCGCCGCCCAGCTCGGTGGCGTGCTCGGCCGTCCACTGCAGCGCCGCCCAGCAGTCGTCCACCCCGGCCGGGAAGGGGTGCTCGGGGGCCAGCCGGTAGTCGACGGACACCACGATGGCCTCAGCGCCGACGGCGTGTGCGCGCGCGACCGGGTCATGGGTGTCGAGGTCTCCCAGGCAGAAGCCGCCGCCGTGGTAGAAGACGACGATCGGCAGGTTGGCGTGTTCTTCAACCGATGAACCCGGCGGCCAGTAGATGCGGACCGGGATGTCGGTGACGTCGCCGTGCCCGACGGTGCGGTTTTCGATGCGCAGATCCGGCAGCATCTCCGGCGGCGCCTTCAGTTGGCGGAGCCTCGCCCGGGCCACCTCGACACCGTCGGATGCCTTGAACGTCATCGGGAACGCGTCGACCAACGCCTTGAGCGTCGGGTCGATCTGCGGTCGGGCGGTGGTCGGCTCCGTCATGGCCCTACCGTACGTGCAGCGCCTCGCGCAGTGCGGACAGCCCGCGGTCCATGGCCTCGGTGGCCGCCGGGACCACCCCGGCGTAGCCCAGGTATCCATGGACCATCGTCTCGGCGTTGTGCACCTCGACCGGGACGCCGGCGGCCGCGAGCAACTCGCCGTAGCGCGCGCCGTCGTCGCGCAGCGGATCGTGGCCGGCGACAGCGATATACGCGGCGGGCAGGCCGGCCAGGTTCGCGGCCCGGCCCGGTGCCATGCCCACCGGCGGATCGAACATGTCGATCTCACCCGCGTAGTAGCGGCTGAACGCCCCGACGGCTGCGCTGTCCAGAATTGGCGCGCCGGCGTTTTCGGTGAACGAGGGCAGCGTCGAATCCCACAGCGTGGCCGGATACCACAGCAGCTGAAACGCGATGGGCGGTGCGCCGTCTTCGTCGCGGGACCGCTGCGCGATGACCGCGGAGATGTTGCCGCCCGCCGAGTCGCCGGCCACCGCGAGCCGGCTGGGGTCGGCGCCGATCTCGCTGCCGTTCTCGGCGACCCATTGCGTTGCGGCCCAGGCATCGTCGATCGCGGCGGGGTAGGGATGCTCGGGCGCCAGGCGGTACTCGACCGACACCACCACAGCCGACGCGCCGACCGCGTGCTGACGGGCGGTGCCGTCATGGGTGTCGAGGTCGCCGACGACGAAGCCGCCGCCGTGAAAGAACATCACCACCGGCGGAGCGGCGTCATCGGTTGGCGGCCAGTAGATCCGGATGTTGATCGGCCCGGCCGGCCCGTCGATGGCGCGGTCTTGCACCCGAAGTTCGGGATAAAAGCCGCGCCGCGGCAGATCCCGCAGGGCGCGGCGGGCCGCCTCGACCCCGTCGTCGGCGGATAACCGGAACGGCACCGCATCCAGTACCTTCTGCAAGATGGGATCGATGCTGGATCCGGCGCCATCGACGGTGGGCATGCAGACACCGTACGCACCGCGGGTGATGGCGGGCGCCTGGGTGGCGGCCGGTTGGGCGGGTATCGCCTACGGCGTGTTCCTGACCATCGTGGCGCTGCGGTCACCGCCCGGCATCGAATTGACCGGGCAGTGGGACGCCCAGCCGGCGTTCAAGGCGTCGATGGCGCTGTTGCTGGCTCTGGCGGCCGCCGCGCATCCGATTGTCCGCGAACGTCGCTGGCTGATGCTCGCGCTGCTGTTCTCCGCGGCCGGCGATGTGCTGCTGGCCATTCCGTGGTGGGCGGCGTCATTTGTGTTCGGGTTGGGCGCGTTCCTGTTGGCGCACTTGTGTTTTCTGGGTGCGCTGGCGCCCCTGGTGACTCTGCCGCGCAGGCCGCACCAATCGGGCCGGTCGGCTACCCGCCTGATCGCCGTCGCGTCGATATGGGCGGCGTGCGTGGGGCTGCTGGTGTGGTTCTGGCCGCAACTGGGCCGTGAGGGTATGACGATTCCGGTGACGGTGTACATGCTGGTGCTGGTCGCGATGGTGTCGGCAGCGCTGCTGGCGCGGCTGCCGACGCTGTGGACGGCGTTCGGCGCGGTGAGTTTCGCCTGGTCGGACGCGATGATCGGAATCAGCCGATTCGTACTGGGCAACGAGGCGCTGGCGGTGCCGATCTGGTGGACGTACGCGGCAGCGCAGGTGCTGATCACCGCGGGCTTCTTCTTCGGCCGGTTGTCGACCGCCTCTGCTACACCTGGCGAGTGACCACGCGGACCCGGCAGGCTGCCGCATTCGAGCCGATTGCGCGGGTGTTGCCGATGCTGTCGGTGCCGCACCTGGACCGCGATTTCGACTACCTGGTGTCGCAGGAGCAGTCCGACGACGCCCAGCCCGGTGTGCGGGTGCGGCTGCGGTTCCACGGCCGGCTGGTCGACGGGTTCATCCTGGAACGCCGCACCGACACCGATCATGTCGGCAAGCTGGCCTGGCTGGACCGCGTGGTGTCGTCGGAGGTGGTGCTCACCCCGGAGATCCGCCGGCTGGTCGAGGCCGTCGCCGCGCGCTACGCCGGCACCCGCGCCGACGTGCTGCGACTGGCAGTGCCGCCGAGGCACGCCAAGGTTGAGCGCGAAAGCCCTGCTCTACCAGAGCTTTCCGTCGTCGGCGAGGTCGACCGAACCGGGTGGGAGGTGTACGCCAGCGGCGGCCAGTTCCTGACGGCGCTGGCCGAGACGCGCGCCGCCCGCGCGGTGTGGCAGGCGCTGCCCGGCGAGCTGTGGGCCGACCGGCTCGCCGAGGCCGCCGCGCAAACCGTGCGAGCGGGTCGCGCGGTGCTGGCGATCGTCCCGGATCAGCGCGACGTGGACATGCTGTGGCGCGCCGCGACGGCGTTGCTCGACGAGGCCGGTGTGGTCGCGTTGTCGGCGGGCCTGGGTCCGTCCGCACGCTATCGGCGCTGGCTGACCGCGCTGCGCGGCGGCGCACGGCTGGTGATCGGCACCCGCAGCGCGGTGTTCACACCGGTCAGCAACCTCGGCTTGGTGATGGTGTGGGACGACGGCGACGACACGTTGACCGAGCCGCGGGCCCCGTATCCGCATGCGCGGGAGGTGGCGATGCTGCGCGCCCACCAAATGCGTTGCGCCGCAATGATCGGGGGATACGCGCGGACCGCCGAAGCCCAGGCGCTGGTGCGCAGCGACTGGGCACGCGACATCGTTGCGGCGCGGGCGGTGGTGCGGGCGCGGGCCCCGCGGGTGGTGGCCCTCGACGACGGCGGGTACGCCGACGAACGCGATCCGGCGGCGCGCACCGCGCGGCTGCCATCGGTGGCGCTGCGCGCGGCGCGTAGCGCGTTGCAGGCCGGGGCGCCGGTCCTGGTGCAGGTGCCGCGGCGAGGCTACGTCCCGTCGCTGGCGTGCGCACGTTGCCGGGCGATCGCCCGCTGCCGGCATTGCACTGGCCCGCTTTCGCTGGACGACCGCGCTGGCACAGCGCCGGTGTGCCGCTGGTGTGGCCGGGCGGATGCCGCGCTGCGCTGCGGTGCTTGCGGATCGGATGCGGTTCGCGCCGTGGTGGTGGGTGCTCGGCGGACGGCCGAGGAGCTGGGTCGCGCCTTTCCGGGCACGCCGGTGATCACCTCCGCGGGCGAAGCGGTGGTGTCCGAGGTCGATGCCCGCCCGGCCTTGGTGGTCGCGACGCCGGGCGCCGAGCCGCGGGCGGCCGGTGGGTACGGCGCGGCGCTGCTGTTGGACAGTTGGGCGTTGCTGGGCCGGCAGGATCTGCGCGCGGCCGAGGACACCCTGCGCCGGTGGATGGCCGCTTCGGCACTGGTCCGTCCCCGCGGCGACGGCGCAGCAGGCGGGGTGGTGGCCGTGGTGGCCGAGGCATCGGTGCCGACCGTGCAGGCGCTGATTCGCTGGGATCCCGTGGGCCATGCGGACGCAGAACTGGCCTCCCGCGAGGAGGTCGCGTTGCCCCCGTGTGTGCACATGGCGGCGCTCGACGGCACCGGCGCGGCGGTGGCGGCGCTGCTCGAGGAGATCCGCCTGCCCGACACCTCCGAGCTGCTCGGCCCGGTGCCGCTGCCGCCGGGAGCACGCCGGCCGCCCGGTATGGCGGCCGACGAGCCGGTCAGCCGGATGCTGGTCCGGGTTGACCGCGAGCAGGGGCTGGCGCTGGCCGCGGAGTTGCGGCGCGGCGTCGCTGTGCTCAGTGCCCGTCAAACCCACGAGCCGGTCCGGGTGCAGATCGACCCGCTGCAAATCGGCTAGGTCAAAAGGGCCTCAGCCGCGTGTGTCGGTGAGCGAAGTGCACCTTTTCCGTGCGACGATGCGAGTGCTGGCCGAGTGCCGATGACGCCAACCGGTCTTTCTTTCCCGTGTCGAGGGAGGTCAGATATGGCAACGATCGCAGACACCACGCGGATCGGGCGCTGCCTGATGTTCGTGCGCGAGCACCTCAAAGAGGCCCGCGCCGCCGATGACGAGATCCGAGTCATGAAATGGGACGCGGTCATGGACGAGTTCATCGACGCGTGGCCCCGGCCGCAGTCGGCATGATCATCGATCCCGTCCACTGCACCGAGATCGGCTGCGCGTGTCCGGGCAGTCGCTGGTGGACCGGCTGGGTCGGACCCCGTGAAATCCACATCGTCCCCATCGACGATCTGCATCCCCACCACGTCGAGGAATGCGGCTGCCAGCCGCAGATCACGCTGCATGTCGCCAGCGACGAATTCGCCTCCTGGCGGGTGACCCACAACGGCTTCGATCGTCGCGAGCTCGCTGGAGCAAGCGGGCTAGTCAGCTACGGCGGGCTGCTTCCTGGGCGAGCTGCACGCGGGAGCTCAGGCCCAGCTTGGTGTAGACGTGCGTCAGGTGGGTTTGCACCGTCCGCGGTGAGACGAAAAGCCTTGCGGCGATGTCGCTGTTGGCCAGTCCTTCGCTGACCAGGCGGACGACGTCACGCTCGGACGGCGTGAGTGAGGCCCAACCGCTGGCGGGCCGTTTGCGTTCCCCGCGGCCGCGCTGCGCGTAGGCGATCGCCTCCTCGACCGACAGCGCGGCGCCCTCGGCCCATGCGGAGTCAAAGTCGCTGTCGCCCATAGCGTCTCGCAGCGCTGCTACCGATGCTTCGTAGTCGGCGTCCTAGACCTTAAACCGGACCGCGCCCATGTGTTGCCGGATGCCGTGTGCCGCGCCGAAGAGGCGGGCGGCTTCCCGGTGACTGTCGGCCTCGCCGGCCAGGGTGCCGAGGCATTCCAGGATGTCGGGGACGAGCAGGTACGCCTCAAGTTCGGCGGCGCACGCGAGTGCGTCGTGGGCGTCGCGTTCGGCTTGCTCGGGCTCACCCGCGCGATCGCCACGCGTGCACGCGTGTTCAGCGCCGAGGCCAGCACGATCCGGTCGCGGTCGCGACCGCTTCGTCGGCCCAGCGCCGAGCGGCGATCAGATCCCCGCCCGCGATGTGCGGCCTGCGCAATGACGGGGCGCAGGAGCGCCGCATACGCCGGCGCGATACTCCCGTGCTCCCAGGCCGCCGCGGTCAGCGTCCCGCGCTGTCCCAACATCGCCGGCGGCCAGGGCCGCGTTTCCCAACGCGAAATAAGCAAGACTCGTGACTAGCGCGCCAAACTCGGATGCGGACTCGAGGCTGGCGTCGGCCGCGGCGCGGGCCGCGTCCGTCTCACCCTGCAGCGCCAGCGCGGTGCCCTGGTGCGCGAGGTTCGCCGCCGCATGGAACCCATCGTGGCTGACCTTGGCCTCGGCGGCCACCTCGCCCAATTGTGCGACGGCTCCAGCCAGATCGCCCTGGTAAATCTGTGCCAAACCCAGGCACATGCGGCAGTGGCGCGAGTTGAATCGGTCACCGATCGCGTCGGCGAGGTCGCGTCCTTCTTCGGCGGCCATGCGCGCCGCGATCGGGTCAGCGGCGGCGATCGCTGTGTTCGCCTGCCAGGTGAGGATCTGGCTTAGCCGCCACCTATCGTGCAACTCCCGGGCCAGTTCGATCGCCTCGGCGAAGTACACCCCTGCCACCTCGGCGTTGTAGCCGGCGGTAAGGCCGCAGGCCGTCAGCGCCCTGGCCAGCACGGCAGGCTCATCGATGTCACGCGCGAGCACCAGAGCTTGCTGCGCGCGATCCACGCTGTCGGCAGCGCCGGATAGTAAATAATGTATTGCTGTGTCGGCCAGCGCCCGGGCGCGCACCGCGGCCGCCAACTTGGCGTCCTGCGCGACCTCACGCGTGAGGACGGCGTCGAACCAGGTCAGCCCTTCACGTCCGCGGCCCCGCGCCTGCCACAGTGGCTGCAGCGACGACGCCAGCGTCAACGCCAGCTCGATCTCGGAGTTTTCTCGGCTCCACCCGAAAGCGGCGCGCAGGTTGTCGATCTCGGTGTCGGCCTGCTCGAGTCTCTGCTCATAATCACTGCCTGCCGGCGCGTCGAGCAGCGCCGCGATCGAGGTGTAGTAGTCGCGGTGACGCGACCTGACGTCATCGGCCTCGCCGGATTCGCCGAGTTTTTCCTGCGCGTATTGGCGGACGGTTTCCAGCAACCGGTAGCGGGTTCGGCCCCCAGCTGTCGTCGGCGACCACCAGCGATTTGTCGATGAGCAGGGTGAGCTGGTCGAGCACTTGGTAGCGCTGCACGTCACCGACGCCGGCGATTGTTTGGGCGGCGTCGAGGTCGAAGCCGCCCATAAACACCGCGAGCCGACGGAACAGCACCCGCTCGGGCTCGGTCAGCAGTGCGTGTGACCAGTCGACCGAGGCGCGCAGGGTCTGCTGGCGGCGTACCGCGGTGCGCGCACCGCCGGTCAGCAACCGGAAGCGGTCATGCAGGCTGTCGAGGATTTCGGTCAGCGACAACGCCCGCACACGGGCCGCCGCCAACTCGATCGCCAGCGGCAAACCGTCCAGGCGCGCACAAATCTCGCTCACCGTCGCGCCGTTGTCGTCGGTGACGACGAATTCCGGCCGAGCATGGCGAGCGCGGTCGGTGAACAGTTCAAGGGCCTCATCGGCCAATGACAGCGACGGCACCCGCCAGCTCACCTCACCGGCGACGCCAATCGGCTCACGACTGGTGGTTAACAGCGTCAATCCCGAACATGCTTCGAGCAGCGCCATCACCAGCGCGGCACTCGCATCCAGGAGATGTTCGCAGTTGTCGAGTACCACCAGCATCTGCCGGTCGGCGATAAAGCGAGTCAGAGTGTCCATCGTGGAGCGGCCCGGTTGGTCAGGCAGCCCGAAAGCGCGGGCTGCTGTGATCGGCACGACGTCGGGGTCGGTGATCGGCGCCAAATCCACATACCAAATCCCGTCGCCGAATTCGCCGGAAACCTGGCCCGCAATCTGGACGGCCAGGCGGGTTTTGCCGGCTCCGCCCGCGCCGGTCAACGTCACCAACCGGTTCTGGGTCAGCAGCTCGCGTACCTGGGTCAGTTGGTCTTGGCGGCCCACGAAACTCGTGAGCTGGACCGGAAGACGTTGGACGGCAACGGCTTTTGAAACGCCGCAGTGGTGGGAACTCGTTGACCACATCGGGATGGCAGAGCTGTATCACTCGCTCCGGGCGGGGCAGATCCCGCAGGGGATGGCTGCCCAGATCGGACAGCCACGCGTCGGAAGGCAGGTCGTCGAGCACCATCGCTTCCGTCGCCCCCGACAGCAATGTCTGGCCGCCGTGCCCGAGGTCGCGCAGCCGCGCGGTGCGGTTGATGGTCGGGCCGGCGTAATTGCCTTCATCGCGCAACTGGATCTCGCCGGTGTGCACCCCGATCCGTAACCGGATCGGCGCCAGCGGCGCGCGTTGCATTTCCAATGCTGCCGCCAGCGCGTCCGATGCACGGGCGAACGCGGCCACGAAGCTGTCACCCTCGCCCTGCTCGACCGGCCGCACCCCGTCGCGGGAGGCGATGATTGCCGACACCGTCTGATTGAGACGAGCCAGCGCGGCCGTCATCTCCTTGGGCTGGGTCTCCCAGAGCCGCGTGGAACCCTCGACGTCGGCCAATAGCAACGTCACGGTGCCCGTCGGTAAAAGACCGCTCACGCTCAGCTCGCTCCAGTCCACCAGCGGCGCATCCGCACGTGGATCGATCTCGCTCATGCTAGCCAGCATGCGACGCGACGAACCGCAAAACATCAGCACAAACGCGTACTTCGCCGGCGATCGCGCACTGATATTTCAGCTGTGCCGGGCCGCTTCCTGGGCGAGCTGCACGCGGGAGTGTCAGGCCGAGCTTGGTGTAGACGTGCGTCAGGTGAGTTTGCACGGTACGGGGTGAGACGAAAAGCCTTGTGGCGATGTCGTTGTTGGCGAGCCCTTCGCTGACCAGGCGGACGACGTCACGCTCGGACGGCGTGAGTGAGGGCCAACCACTGGCGGGCCGTTTGCGTTCCCCGCGGCCACGCTGCGCGTAGGCGATCGTCTCCTCGACCGACAACGCGGCGCCTTCGGCCCACGCAGCGTCAAAGTCTTTGTCGCCCATAGGTTCTCGCAGCGCTGCTACCGATGCTTCGAAGTCGGCGTCCCAGACCTTGAAGCGGACCGCGCCCATATGTTGCCGAATCCCGTGTGCCGCGCCGAAGAGGCGGGCGGCTTCCTGGTGACTGCCGGCCTGGCCGGCCAGCGCGGCGAGACACTCCAGAATGTCAGGGATAGACAGATACGCCTCGAACTCGGCGGCGATCGCGAGGGCATCATGGGCGTCGCGTTCGGCCCGCTCCGATTCACCGGCTGCGATCGCCACGCGGGCGCGAATCACCAGTGCCAACCCCGAATACCAACCGGTGGTAATCGAGACGGCTTCGTCGGCCCAGCGGCGGGCGGCGACGAGATCTCGGTCTGCGAGCGCGGCCTCGGCATTCCAGATGCGCCGCAGTGGCGCGTATGCATCACCTCCTATAGTCATTTGCCGGTCGGAGGCTTCGCGCGCTGCTCGACCATCCCCGGCGGCCAGGGCCGCGGATCCCAACACCAGTTGCCCGAGTACCGCGGCCCTCCCGCCAAGCTCCGCGCCGCCCGCAACTGCCGCGTCGCTCGCCGCACGGGCTGCGGCCGCCTCACCCCGGTATGCCAATGCGAGGGTGTGAAACGAGAGGCTGGCAACCCTCAAGATCTCGTCGTGAGCCGCCTCGGCTTCGGCCGCCACCTCGCGCAACTGTGCGGTGGCGCCGGCCAGATCGCCCCGCACCAGCTGTGCCCCCCCGAGAAAAAAGCGACACACACGCGAGTTGAACCCGTCACCGATTGCGTCGGCGAGGTCGCGCCCTTCCTCCGCCGCCGCGTGCGTCGCGCGCGCATCACCCGCGAGGTGCTCGCCCTGGGCCTGCAGCGCGAGGAGCTGGCTGAGGCGCCACCGATCGTCCACTGCACGGGCCAGGCCGATCGCCTCGGCGAAGCATGCCCCGGCCACCTCGGCGTTATAGCTCTCAGCGGCGACAAAGCCGCAGGCGGCCAATGCCCGGGCCAACAGGGCCGGCTCGTCGACCTCGCGCGCGATCGCCAGGGCTTGTTCGGCCGCGTGCAAGCTGCTGTCGATGGCGCCCCATGCATCGAGGACCGCCTTGTCCGCGAGGGCCCGCGCATACACCGCGGCCGCCACGGCGGCTTCCTGGGCAGTTTGGTCGGCGAGGGCGGCGTCGAACCAGACCAGCCCTTCCCGGAGACGGCCCCGCGTCACCCACAATGGCTGCAGCGAAGACGCGAGCGCCAGTGCCGGCTCGACGTCGAAGTTTTCGCGACTCCATCCGAACGCGGCTCGCAGATTGTCGATCTCGATCTCGGCCTGCTGCAGGCGCTGCTCGTACTTACCGTCTGCCGGCGCGTCGAGCAGGGCAGCCAGCGCCGTGTAGTAGTCGCGGTGACGAGCCCGCACGGTGTCCGCCTCCCCGGACTCCACGAGCTTTTCGGCTGCATACTGACGCACCGTCTCCAACAGCCGGTAGCGCGTTCGGCCCCTGCAGTCGTCGGCTACCAACAGTGACTTGTCCACCAGCAGGGTGAGTTGATCGAGCACCTGATAGCGCTCCACGCACGCCGGAGCCGGCGACCGTCTGGGCGGCGGCGAGGTCGAAGCCGCCGAAGAACACCGCCAGCCGACGAAACAGCATGCGTTCGGTTTCGGTCAGGAGCGCGTGTGACCAATCGACCGAAGCGCGCAGCGTTTGTTGGCGGCGCACGGCGGTGCGCGCGCCGCCGGTCAGCAACCGGAAGCGGTCATGCAGGCTGTCGAGGATCTCGAGCAACGACAGGGCGCGCACCCGCGCGGCCGCCAGCTCGATCGCCAGCGGCATCCCATCAAGGCGTTGACAGATCTCCGCGACGAGTGCCGCACAGTCATCGGTCACGGTGAAGCCGGTCTGAGCGAGACGTGCGCGGTCGGCGAACAACTCGACCGCCTCGTCAGCAATCGACAGCGACGGCACCCGCCACGTCGCTTCACCGGCCACTCCGATCGGCTCACGACTCGTTGCCAGCACGGTCAGCCCCGGCGACCCACCCAACAAGGCGATGACCAGCTCGGCGCTGGCATCGAGCAGGTGCTCGCAGTTGTCCAGCACCACCAGCGTCTGACGGCCACGGACGAACCGCAGCAGCGTGTCCATGGTGGAGCGGCCCGGCTGGTCGGGCAGTCCCAGCGCGCGGGCTACCGCGACCGGCACGAACGTCGGGGTCGGTGATCGGCGCCAAATCCACATACCAAATCCCGTCGCCAAATTCGCCAGAAAGCTGGCCCGCGATCTGGACGGCCAGGCGGGTTTTGCCGGCTCCGCCCGCGCCGGTCAACGTCACTAGCCGATTCTGGGTCAGCAGCTCGCGTACCTGGGTCAGTTGGTCTTGGCGGCCCACGAAGCTCGTGAGCTGCACCGGAAGATGTTGAGAGACAACTGCTTTCGGCGTCCGCAGCGGCGGGAACTCGTTGACCACATCGGGATGGCATAGCTGCATCACTCGCTCGGGGCGGGGCAGATCCCGCAGCGCATGGCGTGCCCAGATCGGATAGCCACGCGTCGGAAGGCAGCGCGTCGAGCACCATCGCTTCCGTCGCCCCCGAGAGCAAGGTCTGGCCGCCGTGGCCGAGATCGCGCAGTCGCGCGGTGCGGTTGATGGTCGGGCCGGCGTAGTTGCCTTCGTCGCGCAGCTGGATTTCGCCGGTATGCACCCCGATCCGCAACCGGATCGGCGCCAACGGCGCGCGCTGCAATTCCAACGCCGCCGCCAGCGCATCCGATGCGCGGGCGAACGCCGCCACGAAGCTGTCACCCTCGCCCTGCTCGACCGGGCGCACGCCGTCGTGGGCGGCGATGACGGCAGACACGACGCTGTCGAGCCGAGCCAACGCGGCTGTCATCTCCGTGGGCTGGGTCTCCCACAGCCGCGTGGAGCCCTCCACGTCGGCCAACAGCAACGTCACGGTGCCCGTCGGTAAAAGACCGCTCACGCTCAGCTCGCTCCAGTTCACCACCGGCGCATCCGCACGTCGATCGATTTCGCTCATGCTAGCCAGCATGCGACCCGACGAACCGCAAAACATCAGCACAAACGCGTACTTCGCGGCCGATCGCGCACTGATGTTTCAGTTGTGGCGGGCTGCTTCCTGGGCGAGCTGCACGCGTGAGGTCAGGCCGAGCTTGGTGTAGACGTGGGTGAGGTGGGTCTGCACGGTACGGGGTGAGACGAAAAGCCTTGTGGCGATGTCGTTGTTGGCCAGCCCTTCGCTGACTAGTCGGACGACATCGCGCTCGGTGGGCGTGAGTGAGGCCCAGCCGCTGGTGGGCCGTTTGCGTTGGCCGCGGCCACGCTGCGCGTAGGCGATCGCCTCCTCGGTGGACAGGGCGGCTCCCTCGGCCCATGCGGCGTCAAAGCCCTTCTCGCCCATGGCATCTCGCAGCGCCGCTACCGAGGCTTCGTAGCCGAGCGTCCCAGACCTTAAAGCGCACCGCGCCCATGCGCTGCCGGATGGCCTGCTGCGGCGCCGAAGAGGCGGGCGGCTTCGCGGTGACTGCCGGCCTCGCCGGCCAGAATGCGCCAGGCATTCCAGGATGTCCGGAATTTACAGGTATGCCTGGATTCGGCGGCGCCCGCGAGCGCGTCGTGGGCGTCACGCTCAGCCTGCTCTGGTTCACCCTGCCGCGATCGCCACGCGGGCGCGCGTCGTCAGCGCCCCCGACAGGAACGCGCCAGTCATTTTCGACACGGCCTCGTCGGCCCAGCGGCGGGCCGCGACGAGATCCCCGTCTGCCAGCGCGGCCTGGGCATTCCAGATGCGCGCCCCCGCCGCCGTGCTGGGGCGACGACACTCATGTGCTGGCCGGCGGCCTCGCGCGCCTCGTGCGCCGCTGCAGCATCGCCGGCAGCCAGGGTCGCAGCAGCCAACGCCCAGTAGGCGAGGCCCGCAAGAACCTCCCGCCAAGCTCGGCGCCGACCTCGAGGGCCGCCTCGGCGGCCGCCCGGGCCGCCGCGGTGTCACCCTGGTATGCCAGCGCCACGCTCTGCACCGCGCGGCTATCCGCCCTGAAGTACTCATCGTGAGCTGCCTCGGCCTCTGCCGGCCACCTCGGCGAATTGTGCCGCCGCTGCGGCCAAATCACCCTGATAGATGCTGCGCCCTTCCGAGGTACATGCGGCACCGGCACGCGTCGAACGGGTCACCGATCGCGTCGGCGAGATCGCGTCCCTCTTCGGCGGCCGCGCGGCTCGCGAGTGGGTCACCCGCGGCGGGCTGCCGCGAAGGCCTGCGCGGCGAGGATCTGGCTTAGCCGCCATCGAGTCGTCCACGTCCCGGGCCAGGCCGATCGCCTCGGCGAAGCATGCCCGGGCCAGCTCGGCGTCGAAGCAAGCTGGCGATGTAGCCGCAGGCGGTCAGCGCCCGGACCAGCAGGGCCGGGTTATCGACCTCGCGGGCGATCGCCAGGGCTTGCTGAGCCTGATCCAGGCTGGCGGCGGCCCCCGCCAAGATGCCGAGAAAGGCCCGGTCGGCGAGCGCCCGCGCCCGCACCGCGGGCGCCACCTCGGGATGCTTGCGCGTCGAGGTCGGCCAGGGCGGTGTCGAACCAGGTCAGCCCTTCCCGGATGCGGCCCCGCGCGATGCCACAGCGGCTGCAGCGAGGACGCCAGCGCCAGGGCAAGCTCGACCTCGGAGTTTTCCCGGCTCCACCCGAACGCGGCACGCAGGTTGTCGATCTCGATGTCGGCCTGCTCGAGGCGCTGCTCGTGATCACCGCCCGCCGGCGCGTCGAAGCACGGCGGCCATCGCCGTGTAGTGGTCGCGGTGACGCGTCCGCACGTCGTCGGCCTCGCCGGACTCGCCGAGTTTCTCCTGCGCATATTGGCGCACTGTTTCCAGTAACCGGTATCGCGTTCGGCCGCTTGCGCTTTCGGCTACCACCAGCGATTTGTCGACCAAGAGGGTGAGTTGATCGAGCACGTGATAGCGCTGCACGTCACCACCGCCTGCGACGGCTTGGGCGGCGTCGAGGTCGAAGCCGCCGTAAAACACCGCCAGCCGGCGAAACAAAATGCGTTCGGGTTCGGTCAACAACGCGTGTGACCAGTCGACT
Source organism: uncultured Actinomycetota bacterium (assembly GCA_963762535.1). GTDB lineage: Bacteria > Actinomycetota > Actinomycetes > Mycobacteriales > Mycobacteriaceae > Mycobacterium. The sequence goes on along the minus strand of CAVXKX010000006.1, from coordinate 1,364 downwards.
GAGGCGCGCAAAGTCTGCTGACGGCGCACCGCGGTGCGAGCACCACCGGTCAACAACCGGAACCGGTCATGCAGGCTCTCGAGGATTTCGGCCAGCGACAGGGCCCGCACCCGTGCCGCGGCGAGCTCGATCGCCAGCGGCAACCCATCCAGCCGCGCACAAATCTCGCCCACCGTCGCGGCATTGTCATTGGTGACGGTGAAGTCGGGGCGAGCGCGACGGGCCCGGTCGGTGAATAGTTCGACGGCCTCGTCGGCCAGTGACAGCGATGGCACCCGCCAACTCACCTCCCCGGGCACACCGATCGGCTCACGACTCGTCGTCAACAGCGTCAACCCCGCCGCAGCGCCGAGCAGCGCATTAGTCAGTGCCGCACTGGCATCCAGCAGGTGTTCGCAGTTGTCCAGCACCACCAGCGTCTGCCGCTCGGCGAGAAAACGGGTCAGGGTCTCCATGGTGGAGCGGCCGGGTTGGTCGGGCAGCCCGAGCACGCGGGCCACTGTGACTGGCACCAGCTCAGGGTCGGTGATCGGCGCCAAATCCACGTACCACACCCCGTCGCCGAATTCGCCGGCAAGCTGGCGCGCGATCTGGATTGCCAGCCGGGTTTTACCCGCCCCACCGGCACCGGTCAACGTCACCAACCGGTTCTCCGGTTAATATCTCGTGTACTTGAGTCAGCTCCGCTTCGCGACCCACAAAACTCGTCAGCTCCACCGGAAGACGTTGGAAACAACGTTTTTGGTGGCCCGCAGCGGCGGAAATTCGTTGACCCAGATCGGGGTGGCACAGTTGCACGACCCGCTCAGGGCGGGGGAGATCGCGCAACGCATGAGTGCCCAGATCGGTCAGCCATGCGTCGGGCGGCAGCACGTCGATCAACATCGCTTCGGTCGCACCCGACAGAAGGATCTGGCCGCCGTGGCCCGAGATCGCGCAGCCGCGCCGTTCGGTTGATGGTCGGGCCGATGTAATTGCCTTCATCGCGCAGCTGGATCTCACCGGTATGCACACCAATGCGCAACCGGATCGGCGCCAACGGCGCACGTTGCAGTTCCAGCGCAGCAGCCACCGCGTCGATGGCGCGCGCGAATGCAACGACGAAGCTGTCGCCCTCACCTTGCTCGACCGGCCGCACCCCACCATGAGCGGCGATCAGATCTGACCGGCATGATTGAGCCGGCCACGCAGCTGTCATCTGCTCGGGTTGGGTTTCCCACAGCTGCGTCGAGCCCTCGACGTCGGCCAATAGCAACGTCACTGTTCCGGTCGGTAACAGCCCGCTCACGCCCAGCTCGCTCCAGTCCACCAGCGGCGCATCCGCACGTGGCTCGATTTCGCTCATGCTAGCCAGCATGCGGCCA
>CAVXKX010000005.1:0-227659 GCA_963762535.1 uncultured Actinomycetota bacterium | reverse complement strand
CCGCAGTAGTTGAGCAAGGTGGTTTGGCACCTCGAGCCCCGTAGCCGACCACCCGCTCCCCGTTAGCGCGGCATTGGAGGAGGAATCGTAATAGATTTTGGCGCAACGTTTCAGCGCGTCGTCGCAACTGCACATAGCTTTCAACTTGCTGCAATCCCGCGGCTTTCTCCATGCGCAAAACTTCTACGACCCGATCGGTTGGAGGGACGGCGATTCGTGTCGGCTGAGCCCAAATACGAAGCGAGCCACCGTGAGTTGGCAAGAGCTTAGCGTCGACGACGGCAAGTCCAGCGGTCGCCAGGGCCCTTGTCGCCGAGAGCAGCGTGTAATACTGCACCTGGTCGTGATCGATCGTCTCGAATTGTGCGTTTTGCAATAGCTTTAAGGCATGATTTACCTCGATGCTCAGCCAGCCGTCGTCTGCTAGCAGCGCGCGCAGGGATCGGGTGAATCCCCGAAGATCCGGCAGGCGCGAGTAAACGTTGTTTGCCACGACGAGATCGGCCGGGCCGTATTCGTCCCGTACTCCACGGGCCAACGACTTATCCAAAAAAGCCGTGACGGTCGGAACACCGCGATCTCGGGCTACCAGGCCGGCGCTCACCGACGGCTCGATTCCCAAGCAAGGTATCCCAGCCGCGGTGAAATGGCGCAGGAGGTATCCGTCATTGCTGGCGACCTCTACCACGAACGACTCAACGGAAAGGCGCATCCGCTTCACGGTGTCGCGGACAAAGGTCTTCGCGTGCTCTGCCCAAGCGTCCGAAAACGACGAAAAATAGCGGTGTTCGGCGCCTGCGTTCCCTGACCAGACAAAGCCGGATATCTGCAGCAGCAGGCAGTTCTCACACACCCGCAGGTGCAGCGGGAAGGTCGGTTCAGCCCAATCGAGTTCGCCGGGCTTGAGAAAGCTGCCGCACCGCGGGGTAGCGCCGAGGTCTAAAACACTCTGCATCCGGACCGAGTCGCACAGGCGACAATGCAACTGGGACAACGCGTTTAGGAGGAGCGTCTGCTGCGTCGCGCATCATGACACACCGTGGGGAGGGGGCCCGGACCGCGGCGGGGGCACACCGCGGCCCGGGCGTTTGAGGGAAGCCCGATCCAATTCGCGGATCACGCGATCAGCTGCTTTCAAGGCAGCGAGGCCGTTGTCGGCCGATCGATGGGGCCGGTCATCATGCTGGCCAGTATGTGAAAGATGTTGGCGGCGACCTGAACCCATTCAATATGCCCCGTCGCTGGCTACAACCGCTTTGATGGTCTTTGCAATGAGCAGGAAATCGCTTGCCATCGACCAGTTGTCGACATAGGACAGATCAAGCCGCACTGATTCGTCCCACGGAAGGTCGGATCGGCCGTTTACCTGCCATAGTCCGGTGACGCCCGGCTTGACCAGCAGGCGCCGCTTTACGTCGCCGTTGTATTGCAGCACTTCTCGCGGCAGCGGTGGTCGCGGGCCGACCACGCTCATGTCCTGCCTGAGCACGTTGATGAATTGCGGTAATTCATCGATACTGAGCCGGCGGAGGATTCTTCCCACCGGTGTCACACGCGGATCTTCACGAATTTTGAACAGCATTCCGCCTTCGCTCTCATTGAGCGCCGACAACTGCTGAAGCTGCAGATCGGCACCGTCGATCATGGTGCGGAATTTGAGCATGGTGAACGGCTTTCCATCCAATCCAATCCGTTCAGACGGATAAAAAACCGGGCCTTTACTCGAGAGCTTGACGGCGATAGCCGACGCAATGAGCAGTGGCGACGTCACGATAAGCGCAGCCAGCGCGAAGCAGAAGTCGAACCAGCGCTTCTGAAAGCTCTTAGCCCCCTGGTACTGCGGCTTCTCCACATGCAGCAGCGGGAAGCCGGCGACGGGCCGCAGCGCTAACCGCCCTTCGGCGACGTCCATCACCCCGGGGGCCACCACCAGGTCGACGTCCATGGTTTCCAGTCGCCACATCAGCTGCCGAATGCCATGTGCGCCAAACCGTTCTGTTCCTGTCAACGCGACAGTGTCCGCATTGTGATGCGCTATCGCCGCCAACGCGTGTGTCTCATCGCCGAGAATCGGGACCTCCTGGCCCTTGACCACAAGGGTTTTGCCGCGCGACGGTCCATAACCCGGAATGCCGGCCCCGACCACCACGTAGCCGTCGCGCGGATGGCGGGTCAACTCCTCAACCAGTTGAGAAACCCCCTTGCGATCCCCGATCGCCAGCACCCTCGTCAGGCATTCGCCGCGGGTCCGCTTACCGGCGATGTAGTACCGCCACAACAAGCGGCTTACCAGCAAACCGACTGTGCCGATCGGTAGCGCCACCGCCAGGTACCCACGCGCGAGAAATATTTTCGCCAAAAGGGTTGCCATCGCGATGATTCCGAACGTCCAGAATGATGCGCTGACAATGCGTCGATATTCCTCGATCCCCGCCCCGATAACGCGTATCGACCTGGAACGAAAACCCGCGATCAACGAAAGCCACAGTCCTGCAAACAGAATGGAGAACAGCGTCATGACCTGGCCGGGGTAACCCGAACATGGGGGAATCACCAAAGCGGATGATCTGTGCGAGCGCCACCGCGGCGCACACGATCATCGCGTCGGTAATGCGCAGGCGGCGTGAATACTGGTGCTGCCAACGACGAGCGGCAGCAGATTTGACAGCCTGCGCCGGCGGGGCGGCCAGGACGTGCGCCCTGCCGTGTTGGCCGGGAACGTTCGTGGTGATTGAGAGAGTCATACCGGCCTGATTTCTCGCGTGTGGGTCACCTGGACGTATCTGGCTGCGGACGTCAGCGCACGCATGTTGGGTGTCAGAACGCGCATTACGCCTCCTGAGTCAGGGGCGACACTGCCGGCGCCCAGATCCGTCAAACCGATCATCGCTGTTTTGATGAGTATACATACTTTCGGAATGATGTCCGCCTCTGTGACGTACTCGTAGTATGGCCTGGGTGTAAGCGGCATCGACAGTCATGACGGATCGGGCGTACCTCAGCCGGCGTATACCGGGCGCTGCACCATGGCAGGACGGAAGTTGTAGCGGGCAGCCAGCGGAGAGCGTGCGACGCCCTGCTCGGCTGTTTGTGCCGGCGGGACCCGATCGGACCGGCAGGACTACCCGATGCGCGGCGCCGGCATGGCCGGCATCCCGCCGCCGGCCGGCAGCGCGGAGGCGACCTGGCTGAAAGCGGGCGCCGCCGAGGTCCAGCCTTGCGGCACTGACAAGACGCCGAGCGAAGCCGCACGACCCGAGGCCGCCGACACCGCACAGCCTGGTGAACCCCCGGCGCTCGCGCCGATATTCAGTGACGACTTGAACATCGGGAATCCGTTACCGAAGGTGCCCGCCGTTGATCCGAGCGACTTCACGAGCGACCCGGAAGAGCCCAGCATCGTGAGACCCGAAGTCAGCATCGACGCCGACGAGGTAGCGCCCGAGGTCAGACCCTGCCCCACCGCCAGTGCTGCGCTCGATGACGATGTCGAGGTGGCCACCGATGACAGCGGCGAGGTTGAACTCGGGACGACGTCGCCGCTGGCGCAACCGCCTGCAGTGCAGTTGGCATCGTTGCAGTGCTCAACTGTGACGCGGTCTGCGCGCCGGTCCCGGCGGCCTGGGTAACCGAGACGCCTACCTCGGCAGCTCCAGATGAGTTGGTGGTGGTCTCCTTCGGAGCCGTGAAAGGCGCCATCGCCGACGCGGCCGACGACGCGCCCGCGTAGCCGTACATCGCGGCGGCATCCTGTGCCCACATCTCGAGGTAGAGAGCCTCAGTGGCCATGATCGCCGGGGTGTTCTGGCCGAAGAAGTTAGTCGCGACCAGCGCCAGGAGCAAGGCGCGGTTAGCCGCGATCTCCGCCGGTGGCACGGTCATCACGAACGCGGCCTCGTAGGCGGCCACGGCCGCCTTGGACTGGGCGGCGGCTTGTTCGGCCTGCACAGCGGTGGCGGTGATCCACGACACGTAAGTGGCGCCCGCGGCGGCCATCGACAACGACGACGGACCTAGCCACGACGACGTCAAATCTGTGATCGCAGACCCATAGGCTGCGGCCGTCAGATACAGGTCGTCCGCCAAAGCGTCCCAGGCCGCCGAGGCGGCCGTCATCGGCCCTGCGCCTGGCCCCGCGTACATCAGCCCCGAGTTGATTTCCGGCGGCAATGCCTCGAACCCAACCATCTACGAACCGCCGCTTCTCGCGTGGCGCTCATCGGCGCTCGTCAGACCGGCCGCCGCATGCTGGACAGAGTACATACTTTTCGTGCCGTCGCAGCCGGAACAAACCGTCAAGTCCGGCTACAGTCCCATAAGGAGCATTTTACATACTCTTGGCTGTTTGCCGCGTAAACGACTCGTAATCTTCAGACTGTATTCGGTCTAAGCTTCAGTTTCAATGACCGCGAGACCGAGAAGCGACCGAGTCGCCCACCCGTGCCACGGGCCCGATGCAACGCCTGAAACTGCCCCACAACGCCTCCAAAACTAGGGGTCCGTTGTCAAACCCGCGCGCCGCGGAGCATCACTAGGTGGCCAACCATGACCGAGACGACCGACACCCGAGCCGATTCCACGCGCCAGCAGATCCTGCGCGCCGCCGCACGCCAATTCGCCCGGCTTCCCTACCACCAGGTCGGCCTCGACGATGTGCTCGCCGAAGCCGAATTGACCAAGGGCGCCATGTATTTTCACTTCCGCTCGAAGCATGCGCTGGCGCTGGCGATCATCGACGATCAGATCACGCGATCTGACGCGGCGATCAACGATCTGCTGGCACGGAAGCTGTCCGGCCTGGAGACGCTGATCGACTTCTCGTATCAATTGGCGGTGCGCGACATCAGCGAGGACATCTCCCGGGCGGCTTTGCATCTGGTTGAGTCCATCGGCCGGGTCGAGGGGCTGCAGGCAACGTTGCATCAGGGCTGGATCGACAACCTCACGGTCGCCGTGCAGCGCGGCATCGACGAGGGTGACGTCCTGGAGGATTGCGACCCGCACGATGTGGGACGCCTGCTGGCGTCGTCGTACATGGGGCTGCGTCAGACCGCTGACCTCGACGAGCCGGGCACGTTTTCTCACCGACTTCGAGAAGATGTGGGCGCTGATGCTGCCCGGCTTCGTGCGTCAGGACCGCATCGATTACTTCCGCCAGTTCATCACCAGACGCACCAAGCTCGCGATCGCAAGCACGTCGGCGTTGGCCGGCTCGAGTTGATCTTGACGTCAACCGGACGTCGATCGGTGGCCTCCCCGCGCCCTGTTAGGATTTGCCGCCGGGTCAGGAACGGCGCACGACCGACGGTCCGGAATCGAGCGCACAACCGGAACTCGGGAGGTATTAGTCGATGGCCCGCCAGGTTCGATCGGAAGCGACACGGCGAAAGATCCTCGATGCCGCGGTCGACGTGTTCACCGAGGTCGGGTTTGCGGCTGCCGATCGCGGCGCGATCATCGAGCGCACCGGGATGACCAAGGGAGCCTTCTACCACCACTTCGATTCGATGGAGTCACTCGCGTCGGCCATCATCGAAGACGGCGCCAATCTGGTGGTATCGGAGTTGGGCGCGATGTCCGACCCGTTTTCGCCGGCCCTGGAGAACATCCTGCACGGCACCTTCGTCACCGCGGATCTGTTCGCCACCAACAAAGTCGTCCGTACCGCCGAGCAGTTGACCCTGGCATTCGCCAAATTGAACGACAACGCGACGACGGTCTACACCGCCTGGATCGAGGCGATGTCGGTGGAGGCGCGGCGGGCGATCGCAGAAGGCGATGTCCGGGAAGAGCTCGACCCGCAGGTGGTCAGCGAGTCCATTGTCGGCGCGACCTTCGGCGCCCGGATGATCGGCCAGAAGACGGGCGACGGCCACGGATTGGTCCGCCGCCTGACGCAGATGTGGGACTTACTGTTCCCCGCGATCGTCACCGAGACATCGCTGGGCTACTACCGGGAGTTCCTGGCGCGCGAGGCGCTGCGCCATGTCGAGCACGACGGCTCGTCCTAGATCACTGCTCGTTGGCCCACAGTTCTTCGGTGAGGTCCTGGAACGTGGCGAGAGCAATCGCGTCGTCGGCACGTCGCAGCGCCGACCTGCTCATGAGCGCTCGCACGGTCGAGCCGTCCTTGTGCGCAAGCTCGACGACCATGTTGGCCAGCCCGTCGACAAGCGAGAGCACCGATTCCGTTTCGAGTGCGCCATAGAAGATGTCGTAGAACTTCAGCGCCACGACCTCCTCGGCGTCGCGGCCCAGAATGTCGGCGAAAGCCCTGTTCGCGAAAACGATGGTGCCGTCTTCGAGCACCGCCAGCGTGGGGACCGGGATCCGCTCCAGTAACACCAGCGCCGGCAGCTCCTTGAGCGCCTCGATCGGCGATGGGCTGGCCTGCGCAGTTCGTCGACGGTCCACCGCTTGATTATTGTCCATCGCGGTGTTCCGCGCCCAATCCGGCGTTGCCGGTCTGTTTTGCCGGAGGCGTGCGGATAATGACACGCTGAACGGATGGCAGTACGGCGACGGGCGACCAGCGGCGAGGAGGTTCGATGACGACGAACGGCGAGTCAGCAGTCCTCGTCCTGGCGGCCGGTGCCGGAACCCGGATGCGCTCTGACATCCCGAAGGTGCTGCACACCCTGGCCGGGCGCAGCATGCTGGCCCACTCACTGCACGCGATCGCCAAGATGGCGCCGCAGCACCTGGTGGTGGTGCTCGGCCGCGATCACCGGCGCATCGAACAGTCGGTCGGCGAGCTGGCCGAGACCCTTGGCCGATCGATCGCCACGGCGACGCAGGACCAGCAGCTCGGCACCGGCCATGCGGCGCTGTGCGGCCTGGCGGCCCTGCCCGACGACTTCCACGGCGTCGTCGTCGTCACCTCCGGCGACATCCCGCTGCTCGACGCCGACACACTCGCCGACCTGGTCGCCGCACACAACTCCCACGGCGCCGCAGTCACCGTGCTGACCACCACGCTGAGCGACCCGACCGGCTACGGCCGCATCCTGCGAACCCAGGACCACGAGGTGATCGCGATCGTCGAGCAGGCCGATGCGACGCCGTCGCAGCAGGCGATCTGCGAGGTCAACGCCGGTGTGTACGCCTTTGACATCGCCGCGCTGCGCTCGGCGCTGAGCCGGCTGTCGGCCGACAACGCCCAACGGGAGCTGTATCTGACCGACGTCGTCGCGATCGTCCGCCAGGACGGGCAGGTGGTGCAGGCCCGGCATGTCGGCGACAGCTCGCTGGTGGCCGGTGTGAACAACCGGGTGCAGCTGGCCGAGCTGGCCGCCGAACTCAACCGCCGCATCGTGTCCGCCCACCAGCTGGCCGGTGTCACCATCGTCGACCCGGCCACCACCTGGATCGACGTCGACGTGAGCATCGGCCGCGACACCGTCATCCACCCCGGAACCCAGCTGCTCGGCGGTACCCGCGTGGGCGGGCGCTGCATCATCGGCCCGGACACCACGCTGACCGACGTCGCGGTCGGCGACGGCGCGTCGGTGGTCCGCACGCACGGCACCGGCGCGGCCATCGGTGACGGCGCCGCGGTCGGCCCGTTCGCCTACCTGCGGCCCGGGTCGGTCCTGGGCGCCGAGGGCAAACTGGGTGCTTTCGTCGAGACCAAGAACTCCACGATCGGCGCCGGCACCAAGGTGCCGCACCTGACCTACGTCGGTGACGCCGACATCGGTGAGCACAGCAATATCGGCGCCTCCAGCGTCTTCGTCAACTACGACGGCACATCCAAGCAGCGCACCAAGGTCGGCTCGCATGTCCGCACCGGCTCCGACACCATGTTCGTCGCGCCGGTCACCGTCGGCGACGGCGCCTACACCGGCGCCGGCACGGTGGTGCGCGAAGACGTCCCACCCGGCGCGCTGGCGGTATCCGGGGGCCAGCAGCGCAACATCGAGGGTTGGGTCGAGCGCAAACGCCCGGGTAGCGCCGCCGCGCAGGCCGCCGAGCAGGCTCGCGCATCAGCCTCGGCGGATGCAGAAGCGACACTGCCGCCGCCGACGGAGAACACATGACCTCAACGGCGCAGCGGACCCGCGGTTCGCTACCTATTATTCGTGAAGCAGCCATCCGACCCCAAGCAGCGAGGGCAGCCCGTGAGCTACGACTGGACCGATAACCGCAAGAATCTGATGCTCTTCTCGGGTCGCGCACACCCCGAGCTGGCCGAGCAAGTCGCCAAGGAGCTCGACGTCCACGTCACCGCGCAGACCGCGCGGGAATTCGCCAACGGCGAGATCTTCGTCCGCTTCAACGAGTCGGTGCGCGGCTGCGACGCATTCGTGCTGCAGTCGGCGCCGGCACCGGTGAACGACTGGCTGATGGAATCGCTGATCATGATCGACGCGCTCAAGCGCGGCAGCGCCAAGCGGATCACCGCGGTCTTGCCGTTCTACCCCTACGCGCGGCAGGACAAGAAGCACCGCGGCCGCGAGCCGATCTCGGCGCGCCTCGTCGCCGATCTGCTCAAGACCGCCGGCGCCGACCGGATCGTGACCGTGGATCTGCACACCGACCAGATCCAGGGGTTCTTCGACGGGCCCGTCGACCACATGCGCGGGCAGAACCTGCTGACCGGCTACATCGGCGACAACTACCCCGACGACAACATGGTGGTGGTCTCCCCCGACTCCGGCCGGGTGCGGATCGCCGAGAAATGGGCCGACGCGCTGGGCGGCGTGCCGTTGGCCTTCATCCACAAGACCCGGGACCCGCGGGTGCCCAACCAAGTGGTGTCCAACCGCGTGGTGGGCGAGGTCGCTGGAAAGACCTGTGTGCTGATCGACGACATGATCGACACCGGCGGCACCATCGCCGGAGCGGTGAAGCTCCTGCACGACGACGGCGCCAAGGATGTGATCATCGCGGCCACCCACGGGGTGTTGTCTGACCCGGCCGCCGAGCGGCTGGCCGCGTGCGGTGCCCGCGAAGTCATTGTCACCAACACACTGCCGATCGGCGAGGAGAAGCGGTTCCCGCAACTCACCGTGCTCTCGATCGCCCCGCTACTGGCCAGCACCATCCGCGCGGTATTCGAAAACGGTTCCGTCACAGGGCTGTTCGACGGGGACGCATAGATGGCACCTGGCACCGTCATCTACCACAACCCCCGGTGCAGCACTCGCGTAAAACTTTGGAATTGTTGCACGCCTTCGGTATCGGCCGAAGTGGTGGAGTACCTCAAGACACCGCCGTCGCGTGCCGAGCTGTCGGCGATGATCCGCGCCGCCGGCATCGACGTGCGGGCCGCGGTGCGTAAACGCGAGGCGCTCTACGCCGAGCTCGATCTGGCCGATGCAACTGACGATCAACTGCTCGACGCGATGGCCGAACATCCCATCCTCATCGAGCGGCCGTTTGTCGTCACACCGAAAGGCACGCGGCTGGCCCGTCCGGTCGACACCGTCCGAGAGATCCTGTGAGGTCACTGGTACGACTCGCCGCCGCGCTGGCGGTGCTGACAGTGGCGGCGACCGGATGCGGATCGAAAAGTCCTGACTATCAGTCGATTTGGTCATCAACTTCGACGACCACCAGTGCGGCGCCGACCGATAGCCCGGTCCCGTTCTCGCAGTACCTGGAAAGCAACGGGGTATCCGGTTCGCCGGTCGATCCGGACACGCTGACCGAATTGACCGTGTCGATTCCGACGCCGCCGGGCTGGCACCGGATCAACCGGCCGAACATCCCGGCCACCACGAAGTTGATCGCCAGGGCCGACGCGTTTCCCAACGCGATGCTCACCGTGTTCAAGCTGGGCGGGGAGTTCGACGCCGCCGAAGTGGTCAAGCACGGCAACGACGACGCCCGGCTGGCGCAGAACTTCAAACAGCTCGAGTCGTCCAGCGCCGACTTCCACGGTTTCCCGTCGTCGATGATCGAGGGCAGCTACAACCTCGGCGACCAGCGGCTGCACACCATCAATCGGATCGTGATCGCCAAGGGGGCCGGTGAAGACGCGGACCACTACCTGATTCAGCTGACGGTCACCAGCCTGGCCGACCAGGCCGTCGCCGACGCGGTCGACGTCGAGGCGATCCTGCACGGATTCACCGTCGCGGCGAAGTAAGTAACCGGCCCCGCCTGCCGGCACTGCCCTCGGATTAGTGTGGTGCCATGACGTCGTGGACCGCCGCAGACCTGCCCTCGTTCGCTGGACGTACCGTCGTCGTCACCGGAGCCAACAGCGGGTTGGGGGCGGTGACAGCCCGCGAACTGGCCCGGGTCGGCGCGAAAGTGATCCTGGCCGTACGCAACCCCGACCGGGGTGAGGCCGCGGCCCGGGAGATGACCGGCGACGTCGAGGTACGCCAGCTCGACCTGCAGAGCCTGGCGTCGGTGCGGCAGTTCGCCGACGGAGTCGACAGCGACATCGATGTACTTGGTGAACAATGCCGGCATCATGGCGGTTCCGCATGCCGTCACGTCAGACGGGTTCGAGAGCCAGATCGGCACCAACCATCTTGGCCATTTCGCACTGACCAACCTGCTGCTGCCCAAGGTCACCGACCGGGTGGTGACGGTGTCGTCGATGATGCACTACATCGGTTACATCAGCCTGCGCGACCTGAACTGGACATCGCGGCCCTACTCGGCGTGGCTGGCTTACGGCCAGTCCAAGCTCGCCAACCTGCTGTTCACCAGCGAGCTGCAGCGCCGGCTGCAGGCGGCCGGCTCGAAGCTGCGGGCGGTGGCCGCCCACCCCGGCTACTCGCACACCAACCTGCAGGGGCATTCCGGCCACCGAATCGGCGACGCGTTGATGTCGCTCGGCGGCCGGTTGGCCAGCGACGCCGACTTCGGCGCCCGACAGACTTTGTTCGCGATATCTCAGGACATCGCAGGTAACAGCTTCATCGGCCCGGCATTCGGCATGTTCGGCCGAGCCAAGCCGGTCGGCCGCAGCCCGCTGGCCAAACGGGATGCCACTGCCAGCGCGCTGTGGGAGCTCTCCGAGCGGCTGACGGACACCAAATTTCCGCTCTGAGGCGCTGATGCGTTAGCCTGACCAGGCGTCACGGCGAGGGCGGCTTGTGCAAGCCGCCGTTATCGACGGGGACCGACTGACCGTCGCGATCCTGGCCGTGCCCCGGAATCTCACACAGGAGCGACATCATGGCTAGAGCCGCAAACAAAATCGCCGCCTCGGTACGGAACGTCACCGGCAAAGGCGCGTCCCGGCGCGCACGCCGCGACGGCAGGATTCCGGCGGTGCTCTACGGTCACGGCGCCGACCCTCAGCACTTGGAGCTGCCCGGCAAAGAGTTCGCCGCGGTTCTCCGCCACTCCGGCACCAACGCCGTGCTGACCCTCGACATCGAGGGCACCGAGCAGTTCGCCCTGACGAAGGCGCTCGACATCCACCCGATCCGGCGCAGCATCACCCATGCCGACCTGCTGGTGGTCCGGCGCGGCGAAAAGGTCACCGTTGAGGTCAACGTCGAGGTCGTCGGCGAGGCGGTGCCCGGCACTCTGGTCACCCAGGAGACCAACACCATCGAGATCGAAGCCGACGCCCTGGCGATCCCGCAGTCGTTGACCGTGTCGGTCGAGGGCGCCGAGCCCGGCACCCAGTTCAGCGCGGGACAGATCGAGCTGCCCGCGGGTGTCAGCCTGATCTCCGACCCGGAGCTGCTGGTCGTCAACGTGGTGAACGCGCCGAGCGCCGAGGAGCTGGAGAGCGAAGGCGCCGGCGCGGCAGTCGAGGGCGAGCAGCCCGCCGGCGAGGCCGCCGAAGGCGAGGGCGAGGGCGAGGCGAGTCGTCCGAAGCCGAGTCCGAATCCGAATAAGCCGTGGCCGGCCCACAATTGGTGGTGGGTCTGGGCAACCCCGGACCGAACTATGCCCAGACGCGGCACAACCTGGGGTTCATGGTTGCCGATCGACTCGCTGCGCGATTGGGCTCAAACTTCAAGGTGCACAAGCGTTCCGGCGCCGAGATTGTCACCGGTCGGCTCGGAGGACGCTCGATTGTGCTGGCCAAGCCGCGTTGCTACATGAACGAGTCCGGCCGCCAGCTGGGTCCGCTGGCGAAGTTCTACTCGGTGCCGGCCGCTGACATCGTGGTCATTCACGACGAGCTCGACATCGACTTCGGCCAGATCAGGCTGAAGCTCGGCGGTGGCGAGGGCGGCCACAACGGATTGCGCTCGGTGGCCAGCGCGCTGGGAACCAAGGAGTTTCAGCGGGTACGGATCGGGATCGGGCGTCCACCCGGACGCAAAGACCCGGCGGCGTTCGTGCTGGAGACCTTCAACGCCGCCGAACGCCCGGAGGTGCCCACGGTTTGCGAGCAGGCAGCTGACGCGACCGAACTACTGATCGAGCTCGGCCTCGAGCCGGCCCAGAACCGGGTGCACGCCTGGTGACCCAGCGCCTCGGTCCGCTCCAACCGGGATAAACCTGTTCGAACCGCATAATCCTTCGCATCAAACTATTTCGCTCACGATGCAATTGAATGCCCGGTGAATGGCATTTTTCCTCGCCGTTACATAAGGGGAACGCGCTGCGAACACGGCGCCCGCACGATCACCCGGTAAGCACGGCAGCGCTGTCGTGCAGTGCTTCGCAGTCCGGTCACGCGTGACTGGCTCCGTTTCGAAAAGCCAAGCGCGGCAACGTCGCCCGGGCTTCTTTTCGATTCGGCCGCGTCGCGACCTGCCATGCCACCGGAGGTGAGCAATCATGGATTTCGCATTCCTGCCGCCGGAGATCAACTCCGGTCGGATGTACACCGGCCCTGGTGCAGCACCGATGCTGGCACGCCGCAGCGGCCTGGGACGGCTTGTCAGCCGAATTGAGTTCGGCGGCAGCGTCTTACGCGTCGGAAGTCGACGGACTGACTGGCGGGCCGTGGCAGGGGCCGTCGTCGCAATCGATGGCGGCTGCCGGCCGCCGGCTATGTGCAGTGGATGAACACCACTGCGGCACAGGCTGAGGAGGCCGCCAGCCAGGCCAAAGCAGCGGTCGCAGCGTACGAGGCCGCCTTCGCGGCGACGGTACCGCCGCCGGTGATCGAGGCCAACCGTGCGCTGTTGATGATGCTGATCGCGACAAACATCCTCGGGCAGAACACTCCTGCGATCGCTGCCACCGAAACCCATTACATGGAAATGTGGGCCCAGGACGCCACCGCGATGTACGGCTACGCCGGCTCCTCAGGCAGGCGCCTCGGTGCTGACACCGTTCACCGAGCCGCCGCAGACCACCAACCCAGCTGGCACCGCCCAGCAGTCGGCGGCGGTGGCCCAGGCCGGCAGCTCGGGCGCATCGGACATCGGCACGCAGATAACCCAGTTCATCAATTCCCTGCCGACCGCGTTGCAGAATCTGGCGAACGGGCTCCTGCAATCGCCGACGACGGGATCGACGAACTTGTTGTCGGGACTCTCATTGCCGCAGCTGACGTCCTTGACGCTGCCTGCAGGACTTCAGACTGATCTGACCAACTGGAACACCATCTGGTCGGCGCTCACCGGCCCGTACTCCCTGCAGGGCTGGACGGCCATTCCCGGTGGCCCGTTCCTGTCGTTCGGCCAGGCGTACTCATGGGGCCAGAACGGACAGGCCGCCGCCGCCTTCATGGCCGGCCCGAAGCCCATCACCGGCGCGTTGGCTCCGCTGGCCGGTGAGCTGGGACCACACCTGACATCGGCCGGCTTTAGCGCGGCGCCGGTATCGGGGTCGATGGGCCGCGCGATGCTGGTCGGAAACATGTCGGTGCCGCAGGGGTGGACGCAAGCGGCGCCGGAGATCCGCAATGTCGCACAGGCGCTGTCCACCGAATTGGCAAGCGCCCCAGAGGCGGCACTGGCGGGCGGCGAAGGGAGCATCTTCGGTCAGATGGCGCTGTCGAGCCTGGCCGGACGGGCCGTCGCCGCCGGCGCGACCGGCACGATCGGCGGTGCCCCGATGGCGTCGTCATTGGGCGGAGTCGTCACTGAAGCTGACCCCGCAGCGGCCACCATCTTCGTGATCCCGGCATTTGAAGACTGACACAGCAAGGGTTGTCGACATGTTCTACGCAGCGTTCCCACCAGAAATCAACTCGGGCAGGATGTACACCGGCGCGGGATCAGAGCCGTTGTTGGCCGCCGCGGCGGCCTGGGACGAGCTGGCCAACGAATTGCAGCAGGCAGCGACTTCCTATTCGTCGGTGATCTCATCCTTGACCAGCGGGCCATGGTTGGGCCCGTCGTCGCTGAGCATGGCGGCCGCGGTCACCCCGTATCTGACCTGGATGCAGGGCACCGCAGCGCAGGCCGCCGAAACCGCGAGCCAGGCCAACGCCGCGGCCAGCCGCCTACGAGACGGCGTTCGCCGCGCATGTGCCACCGGCTGAAATCGCCGCCAACCGTAGCCCAATTGGCGTCGCTGGTTGCGACCAACGTCATCGGGCAGAACAACGCGGCGATCGCGGCCACCGAAGTCCAATACGGCGAAATGTGGGCGCAGGACGCCCTGGCGATGGATACCTACGCCGCCTCGTCGGCGGCCGCCTCCAAGCTGACGCCGTATACCGAGCCGCCACAGACAACCAACACCGCGGGCACCGCCGCGCAGTCGGCCGCGGTGGCCCAAGCCGCTGCCACTCAGGCCGGGTCCAGCGCTCAAACGGTTGCGGCCGCAACCACTTCCACGGGCTCGCCGTTGCTGCAATGGCTGGCCAACCTGAGCACTGACTACACCAGCACCATCAACGGTCTGCTGAACAGCCTCTTCGGCTCGAATGGCGCATCGACGTTCACGGCACTGTTTTCGGCGGTCAAGGCTCCACTCGGGTTCAGCACGCAGTTCAACGACATCGGGTTGCTCACCAACTTCCCGGTGTCGCAGTTCCTCAAGTTCACTCCTGCTCCCGGCTTCGGGTTGCCGCCGAAAGCGGGCCTGGGCGGCGGGCTTCTCGGGCCGTGGTACGGCCGAGGATGGCTGACCAGCTCCGTGTCGGCCAGCATGGGAGATTCAGGCACGCTGGTCGGAAAGTTGTCCGTCCCACCGAGTTGGGCCGCGGCCACCCCGGCTGTCAGAACGGTGGCCGCGGCCCTGTCCGCCGCCGGCCCGGATACGGTGCCGGCGGCCGCGCTCGGCGAGGTCGGACTGTTCAGTTCGATGTCCATGGCGGGGATGCTCGGCAGCGCGATAGGTGCCGGGGCTCCAACTCTCGTGTCCGGCAGCGGCGTTCGCGGGCGCGTCACACCGCCGTTGAAAGATCTGAAGGACCCCAAAGGCAAGCACTCGCCCGAGCAGCTCAAACGGCTGGTCGCACAGATTTCGGAGAAGCCCGAAAGCGTGCAGCACCACACCGTCGACCAAGAGGGGCTGGACAGTCTGCTCGAACAACTTGCCAAGAAGCCCGGCATACACGCGGTGCATCTGTCCAAGGGCGGCAAGGCCAAAGTCATGCCGTCTGACGGCCAGTAACCCTGAGAGACAACATGTTTGGATATCGACGAAAGGTCTGGTGATGAAAAGGATACTTGCCGTACTGGGCGTGTGTACCGCGATCGGTCTGGCTGCGCCGGCTTACAGCGATCCAGCCGACGTCGGCGGTGATGACGCAGGCTTCCTTGGCGGCCCTGCGACAAGTGGGCATTCACTATCCCAATCCCGACGGAGCGGTCGGTGCCGGCAAAGCCGTCTGCGGATGTTTGAACAGTGGCGAATCGGGCCTGGAACTGGTCCACGATGTCAAGGCCCGCAATCCGGGTTTCAATATGGAGGACGCATCCGACTTCGCCATGATTTCAGCGAAATTCTACTGCCCGCAACACCTTTCCAAGAGCTGAGGCATAGATGGTCGCCGCTGATTAGCGCACCAAACGCGGGTGCTGACGAGCTTGGCCTGATCCTCGACCCCGTCATTAATTCGTTGTCGTCATTGTCAAGCGTTGACCCCACTCTGGGTGTGGATCTGAGTGGCTGGCTGGCGAGTCTGGATTCCGCGTTAGCAGGAGCCTCCGCCTCGGATCCGGCCAGCGCGGCCGCGGATGCTGTTAGCTCGCTGTCCAATATCGACTCCGCAAGTGCGGCCAACACGACGGTAGCGAGCCTCGAACAGGACTGGATCAACAGCACGCTGGGACAGCACTTCGACAGCCTGCTCAATTCGATGTATGCGCAAGCCGACCCGGCTGCAGTGTCCAGCGCCGGAGCCTGCGGTCTGATTTGCAACGGCGCCAACGGCATTCCGGATGACTCCCTGGCCAACGCCGACGGTCAAGGCGGCGGCACGTGGTTCGGCAACGGCGGCATGGGTGCCACCGACGCCGCCGGCCAGGGCGGCACCGGCGGTGACGCCGGCTTGTTCGGCCAAGGCGGCGCGGGAGGTGCCGGCGAGAATGCGACATTCCCCGGCGCCGAGGGCGGCGACGGTGGGGCCGGCGGGAACGGCGGGGAGTTCTACGGCGATGGCGGTACCGGCGGTCAAGGCGGGGACGGCGCGACCGGTGCGCTCGGCGGTCAACTCGGTGAACCCGGCCCCGGCCCCGGCGGTGACGGCGGCGACGGTGGGGCAGGCGGGAACGCGACCGGCCTGTTCAGCAACGGCGGCAACGGCGGTTTCGGCGGCAGCGGGGGTCCCGGCGGCAACACCGTCGAACCTGGCGGCAACGGCGGAGTGGGCGGCGTCGGCGGCGTCGGCGGGCCGTTCGGCCACGCCGGTGCAGACGGCACCCACGGCGCGACCGGATCCGCGGGCGCCCTGGTCGCCAACATCAATGTCGGTGGCCTCGCGGCGGGGCCGTACGGGGTGGCGGTCGCAGCAAGCGGTCCCGATGCCGGCGACATCTACGTCACCAACGAACTAAACGGCGACGTGCTGGTCATCAACCCGGCCGGCAACTACGTGTCGAACACCATTGATCTGAACGGCACCCCGTTCGCGGTGGCGGTGTCACCCACCGGCCCGGAGGCCGGCGACATCTATGTCACTAACTACGAGGGCGACAACGTGTCGGTGATCAATCCCACCACCGACAAACTGCTGGCCAACATCGCCGTCGGCGACGGCCCGTACGCGGTGGCGGTGGCTCCCAGCGGTCCCGAGGCCGGCGACATTTACGTCGCCAGCGCCCCCCTCAACGACGTGTCGGTGATTGACCCCCACAGCAACACCGTGGTCGACACCATCAGCGTCGGCAATTTCCCGACTGCGCTGGCAGTCGCACCCACCGGTCCCGACGCCGGTGACATCTTCGTCACCAATCAAAACAGCGACACCGTGTCGGTGATCAGCCCCACCACCAACACCGTGATCGACACCATCGGCGTCGGCGGCGCCCCCCAAGGGGTAGCAGTTGCCGGAGGGCGCGGCTGTACGAGCTGCCAGCAGCTGGCTACTACGTAACGAGAGTGACGGAGTTCGCCCGGCGCAGCTTGCCCGACGACGTCTTCGGGATGGTGCCGGGGCCGAGCACCACGACGTTGCGCGGCCGCACGTCGACCTCGGTGACCACCTCGTGGGCCACCTGGTGCTCGATGCGCCGCACTTCTGCGGGGTCCTGCCAGGCGTTGGACTCCACCGCGACGGCGAAGGTCTCGCGCGAGTGCCCGGCGTCCAGCCGGACCGCCACGGCGCAGCCGATGCGCACACCCTCGACGCGGCCGGCGGCGCGCTCGATGTCGGTCGGATAGATGTTGCGGCCCGCCATGATGATGACGTCCTTCACGCGGCCGCACACCACGACGTGACCGTTCTCCATCAGGTAGCCCAGGTCGCCGGTGTCATACCAGCCGTGTTCGTCCTGCGCGGGCAGGAACCCGCCCATGGTGAGGTAACCCGGGGTGACGCATTCGCCGCGCAGCTCGATGACGCCGACGCCGCGGGCGGGCATCACGTTGCCGTTCTCGTCGACGACGCGGGCCTCGAGATCCTTGAGCAGCGGACCGAGCGATGCCAGTCGCCGGGTGTTGCCCTTGGTGGACGGAACGGCGCGGCGCAGCGCAGCCAGCAGGTCGGCGTCGACCTCGTCGACCACCAGCCCGGCGTTGCACTCCGAGAACGACACCGCCAGCGTCGTCTCCGCCATGCCGTACGCCGGCAGGATGGCCGACGGCTTCAGCCCGAACGCCTTACCCGCGTCCAGCAGGTCCTCGACGTCGGCGGGGTCGACGGGCTCGGCGCCGGACAGCGCGAACCGCAACGTCGACAGGTCGTACTGGCCCGGCTCGGCCTGATTGCGCAGCCGCTTGGCGAACAGCGCGTAAGCGAAGTTGGGCGCCGCGGTCATGGTGCCCTTGTACTTGTCGATGAGCTTGGCCCACAGCAGGGTGTCGCGAAGGAAGTCCATCGGCGTGACCTTGACCAGCTCGGCGCCGAAGTACATCGGGATGGTCAGGAATCCCACCATGCCCATGTCGTGGAAGCAGGGCAGCCAGCTGACCATGACGTCGCGGTCGACGTCGTACTCGGCGCCGATGAACATGGCCTCGGCGTTGGAGTAGATGTTGCGGTGCGTGATCTGGACTGCTTTAGGAGATCCAGTCGATCCGGACGTCAGCTGCATCAGCGCCAGGTCGTCTTCGCCGGTCTCGATCGGATCGATCGGTTCGGCCTCGAGCAGGTCGCTGATCATGAGTACCTTGATCCCTTTTTCTTCGAGCACCGGAACGGCGACGAGGAACGGCTCGGAGACGATGACGGCGTGCGCCTCGATCATCGCGATGACGTTCATCGTGTCCTCGACCCATACCGCGAGGTCAGTGCGCGGGGTGGGTTGGTGCAGCATCGTCAGGCTGGCGCCACGCATCCAGAGCGCCTGCGCCATCGGAGCGATCTCCACCGGGAATCCGGCCAGCACACCGATAGCGTCGCCGTGTCCGACGCCCGCGGCGGCCAGTCCACCGGCGATGCGCCGGGCGCGCTCGTGCACCTCGAGCCAGGTGTGCCGAACGGGCTCGTGCGGCTCGCCGGTGACTATGCCCCGTGTGCTCTGGTGAGCGTTGCGGAACATGTTCTCGGTAAACCTGCTCACGATTGCCTCCTCGGCTGCGGTGCCATCGTCCGGCTTTTAATGTTGCTCCTGCTCAAGCACACATTGGGATAGCCGGGTGCCCACGATTGGGCAGCGATTTCATCTCGATTCGGTGGCGAGGCCACCTCCGCGCTCAACGTCGCGAGGCAGTCGACGGCACGCCCGCCGTTACCCGACGGCGGGCGGAAGAATCAGGCTCGTTGCTCGACCGGAAATCATCACCGCCGAATATCTTAAACTCCTCTTAAAGAAGTGCCAAACCGTGGGGCGGAATCGGTGCTCGGTGAGTCGCCGTCATGCCCCGTCATGCCTTGTCTGGGGGTGCGGGCACCAACCGGGCACCGTGCACGGGGCCGTTGGCGACGCGGACCGTCCGGCAGACCCCGGCCCCGGTCAGCTCGGTGCCGACGTCGACCGCCGAGGGCGCTGACCGGCACAGGAAAGCGCACGTCGGCCCGGAACCCGACACGATCCCCGCGAGTGCGCCGGCCTCGACGCCGGCCCGCAAGACCCGGCGCAACGCGGGCTTCATACTCAGCGCAGCCGGCTGTAATTCATTTCCCAACAACGGCGCAAGCTGCTCTGGATCACCGGCGGCCAGGGCTGCCACCACCGGCTCGGGGTCCTCCAGCCGCGGCGGTGCCCCGGCCTTCCTGAGCCGATCGAGTTCGCGGAACACCTTCGGGGTGGACAACCCGCCCTCGGCGAATGCGAGCACCCAGTGAAAAGTGTTGCGGGCCAATACCGTGGCGAGCTCTTCGCCGCGCCCTGCGCCCAGGGCGGTACCACCGTGCAGGGCGAACGGCACGTCGCTGCCCAGCTTCGCGGCCAGGGTGTGCAGATCGCGGCGGGCCACACCGAGTTCCCACAGCGAGTTCAGCGCGACCAGAACGGCCGCGGCGTCCGCGCTGCCGCCGCCCATTCCGCCGGCCACCGGAATGCTCTTCTCAATCGAGATCGACACATCCGGTGCACGACCGACGTGCTCGGCCATCAGTTCGGCCGCCTGCCACGCCAGATTGCGCTCGTCGAACGGAAGCTGGTCGGCGCCCTCCCCGGTGATGTCCAGCGAGAGCACGTCGGCGTTGCGGACCGTGACCTCGTCGACCAGCGACACAGCCTGAAACACCGTGTTGAGCTCGTGATAGCCGCTGTCGAGCAGATCTCCGACGGCCAGATGGAGATTGATCTTCCCCGGCGTACGAACCGTCACCGACCCAGTGGGCACCCACTGAGCTGCGGTGCTCGCATCCATCGGCACCGAACGAGACTAGCGCTTGAGGGTCAACTCGCTGACGCGTGCCGCGTAGACGGGTCGCCGCCCCGCGGTCCGGCGTCGCCGGACTCGCCCGAACGTTGGTAGAGCCGGACGAATTCGTCGACGGTCAGCGTCTCGCCGCGGCGAGCCGGGTCGATACTCGCAGCCAGCAACCGACTCGCCGATTCGTTGCCTGAACCGGCCCATTCGATGAAGGCGTTGCGAGAGGTCTTGCGCCGCTGCGCGAATGCGGTGTCGATGAGCTTGAACACGTTCTGGCGGAACTTGGCGTCGGTCGGCCACGGCGGGTTGGTGTGCCGGTCGATGCGAACCAGTCCGGAGTAGACCCGCGGGATCGGCCAGAACACCGTCGGCGACACCGTGCCGTGCCGGCGGACCTGCCCGTGGAAGCGGACCTTGACGCTGGGCACGCCGTACTCTTTGCCGCCCGGTTCGGCGGCAAGTCGTTCGGCGACTTCGGCCTGCACCATCACCATTACCGTTCGCAGCGAAGGGAATTCGGCGAGCAGATGCAAAATGGCCGGGACCGCGACGTTGTACGGCAGGTTCGCCACCACCGCAGTTGGCTCGGAAGCCAGGTCGTCGGGGCCGATGGACAGTACGTCGCGGTTGATCACGTCTAGCCGCTGGATCTCACTGTGGGAGTGCTCGGACACCGTCTGCGGCAGTCGCTCGGCCAGCACCGGGTCGATCTCGACGGCGCTGACGGTCGCACCGCGATCCAGCAGTGCCAGGGTGAGCGAGCCGAGGCCGGGGCCGACTTCCAGGACGTGGTCGTCGCGGTTGATTCCGGAGGCCGCCACGATCCGACGTACGGTGTTGGCGTCGTGAACAAAGTTCTGCCCCAACGACTTACGCGGCCGGAATTCCAATTCCTTGGCCAACCGTCGGATTTCGGTCCGCCCAAGCAACTGGATGGTCAGCGCGCACCCGCTCGTCCGCTGCAGACCGGCCATGCGCCCCAGCCCTGACGGTTTTGCGTCACCTGGGCGACGGCGATCTGCTCTTCGCGGCTGGCCAAGTCGGCGCGCGGGGCGAACCGCAAGCCGCCGTTGCGCTCCCAGGTGCTCTGGTCGAACTGGACCCCGCCGTAGTAGCCGTTTCCGCTGTTGATCGCCCAGTTGCCGCCGGCCTCACAGCGCGAAATGGCATCCCAGACTTCACCGTTGGCGACCGGCGGCACTTCGGTGCCCGGCTTGGTGCCGACCCGCACGACCGCCTCGCGGGCGGGTGTGATGACGTGGCTGGCCACCGGCAGGCGACCGGTCTCGACGCCGTTGACCTTGGACACCGCGTAGGTCATGTCTTGAGTGCCGGGGGTTCCCTTGTCCTCGACGATCTCTTTGCTGATGTTCATCTGCGGGTCTTCGATCCGGCGCCGCGGCGGGTCCAGCGGCACCCGCTCGGTGACCTTCTCTACCCGGTTGCGGATTACCTGGATGTGCATGCCGTCGATCACCGGCGTGACCGCGCCGGGTGTGACCTGGTCGCTCTGCTCCAGCGGCACCCCGAGGGCGGCCAGCAGATCCCCGACCCGGGCCGCGGCGAGATGGACGTTGCGCACTGCGCCGGCATCGTCGACCTCGACGCTCTTAGCGCTAACCACCGGCAGGGCCATTCCGGCCAACGGGACGCGGCTGCCGCGGGAGGCCGCGGCCGGCGCCGTATCGGTCATCGCCAGCTGGGCCAGGGCCTCGTCGACCGTGGAGGCCGTGGTCCACACCTGCTTGGTGTTCTGGCCGTCCAGCGAGATCTGCAGCGGACGGCTGCGCCGCAGCACGATGTTGGCGGCGTTGTGCACCCGCTCACCGGCTGCCGGGTACAGGTCGTCCCGATCGGTGACGGTGAATCCGTTTTCCTTGATGATGTCGATCACCCGCGACTTCATCGTGGTCACGGTCATGGCGTTGCCGTCGACGCTGAGCGTCACGGTCTTGTAGTCGGCGACCGCGAAGGCGCCGGCGAACATCAAGACCAGCAGGAAGCCCGCAACCAGGAGACGCAGAGCCGGAGAAGGAGCCTGATGGAGTTTCGTTATCACATTCAACGCGCGTGTATCCCGACCTCTACACAACATGAGTGGCAAAACAAAGGGGCCCACGAGGGCCCCCCACCGTTCGATAACAGGACGGTAACGAACTGCCCCGGAGAGAGCAACTCGGCCCCGGTCACATTAACCGACTGTTAACCCTGTGGCGCCAACCGGTAGACCCTGCGCGCGTTGCCGGTGGTGATCTCGGCCAACTCCTGCGCTGGCTGGTCGATCAGCTCGGCCAGCGCCCGCACCGTGTAGGGCAGGCAGTACGGCTCATTGGGCGCGCCGCGGTACGGGTGCGGAGTCAGAAACGGTGCATCGGTCTCCACCAGCAGCTGCGCGGTCGGGACCAGCGGGACGGCGTCGCGCAGCTCCCGAGCGTTGCGGAAGCTCACCGTCCCGGACAGGCTGATCAGCCACCCGGCCTCGACGCAGGCGCGCGCCAACTCCGCGCCCGATGAAAAGCAGTGGAAGATCACGGTTTCCGGGGCGCCCTCGGCCCGCAGCACGTCGAGCACGTCGGCGTCGGCGTCGCGGTTGTGGATCATCAGCGGTTTACCGGTCCGCTTGGCCAGGTCGATGTGCCACGCGAAAGCCTCCCGCTGCACAGCCCGGGTCGGCGCAGCCCGCCAGCTTGCCCGGCCAATACAAGTCCAGGCCCGTCTCACCGATCGCCACCACCCTCGGGTGCACCGCCAGCCGTTCGATCTCGGCGCGGGCGTCCTCGGTCAGCGCGTCCGCGCGGGTGGGATGCAAGGCGACTGCGGCGAAGACGCGCGGATCCCAGTCGGTGGCGTTCGTCACCCAGCGAGCTGAGGCCAGGTCGTCGGCGATGGTGACCACCGCCGTCAACACCGCCGCCGCCGCACGATCGACGATGGCGTGCACGTCGTCGGCGTCGGTCGCGCCACAGGCGTCCAGGTGGGTGTGCGCGTCGATCAGCGGGCCCAGCGGCGGCGGGACCGGCGGCGGCGGGCGTTTGGAGCTCACGCGCACACCCTAGGGTGCCCGCCAAATAAGGTGTGAGGCGATGAGGCCGTACTACGTCACCACCGCGATCACGTACCCCAATGGCGACCCGCACGTCGGGCACGCCTACGAGTACATCGCCACCGATGCGATCGCCCGGTTCAAGCGGCTCGACGGCTTCGACGTCCGGTTCTTGACCGGCACCGACGAGCACGGCCTCAAGATGGTCGAGACCGCGGCCGCCGAAGGCATTCCGACCGCCGAGCTGGCCCGGCGCAACTCCGACGTCTTCCAGCGCCTGCAGAAGAAGCTGAACATCTCCTTCGACCGGTTCATCCGCACCACCGACGCCGACCACCACGAGGCGTCCAAGGAAATCTGGCGGCAGATGCTGGCGGCGGGCGACATCTACCTCGACACGTATTCGGGCTGGTACTCGGTGCGCGACGAGCGGTTCTTCGTCGAATCGGAGACCACACTCGTCGACGGCAACCGGATCGCGGTCGAAACCGGCACCCCGGTCACCTGGACCGAGGAGCAGACCTACTTCTTCCGGCTCTCTGCGTACACCGAGAAGCTGCTGGCCCACTACGACGCGAACCCGGACTTCATCGCACCGGAGGTGCGGCGCAACGAGGTGGTCAGCTTCGTCTCGAGCGGTCTGCGCGACCTGTCCATCTCGCGCACCTCGTTCGACTGGGGCGTGAAGGTCCCCGAGCACCCCGACCACGTCATGTACGTCTGGGTCGACGCGCTGACCAATTACCTGACCGGCGTCGGCTATCCGGACGCCGAATCCGAACTGTTCCAACGCTATTGGCCAGCCGACCTGCACATGATAGGCAAGGACATTATCCGGTTCCACACCGTTTACTGGCCGGCGTTCCTGATGTCGGCCGGAATCGACTTGCCCAAACGGGTTTTCGCGCACGGTTTCCTGCTCAACAAGGGCGCGAAAATGAGCAAGTCGGTGGGCAACATCGTCGATCCCAATGCCCTGATCGACACGTTCGGTGTGGACCAGCTGCGTTATTTCCTGCTGCGCGAGGTTCCCTTCGGCCAGGACGGCAGCTACAGCGAAGACGCGATCATCACCCGGATCAACGCCGACCTGGCCAACGAGCTGGGCAACCTCGCCCAGCGATCGCTGTCGATGGTGGCCAAGAATCTCGGTGGGATCGTGCCCACACCCGGTGAGTTCAGCGCCGAGGACACCGAGCTGCTCGCCCTCGCCGACGGCCTCCTCAAGCGGGTCCGCGCCGAATTCGACGACCAGGCAATGCATCTCGCGCTGGAAGCGATCTGGCTGATGCTGGGCGCGGCGAACCGGTACTTCTCGGCGCAGGAGCCGTGGGTGTTGCGCAAGAGCGATTCGCCGGCAGATCAGGCACGCTTTGCGACCGTGCTCTACACGACCTGCGAGGCGGTGCGGATTGCGGCGCTGCTGGTTCAGCCGGTGATGCCGGATTCGGCTGGCAAGCTACTCGACCTGCTCGGCCAGTCGCCGGAGCAACGCAGCTTCGCCGCCGTCGGCGCACGGCTGGAGCCCGGAACCGCACTGCCGGCGCCCACCGGCGTCTTTCCGCGCTACCAGGTCGACTGAGCGCGTCGGCAGCGTCGCCCGGCGTGAGCCTGGTCACAACCCGACGCTCACTGTCACAACCGCGGCCACAGCGGTGTCTTGGGGACAGCAACATCCCCTTCGACAGGAGACACCCATGACCGTCCAACGCACTCACATCGTGGTGATTGGCGGCGGATACGCCGGCACCATGGCCGCCAACCATCTCCGACTCAAGGCCGACACGGTGGACATCACCTTGGTCAATCCGCGCCCGGTGTTCGTCGAACGAATCCGCCTTCACCAGTTGGTCGCCGGCACTCGCAGTGCCGCCGTCGACTACGGGACTCTGCTGGGCGAGGGCATCCGGCTGCTGGTCGACAACGCCGAACGGATCGACACCGCCGAAGGGACGGTCGAACTGACGTCCGGCACGGTGCTGGACTACGACTACCTGATCTACGCCGTCGGCAGCACCGGCGTCGTCCCGGCCGCGGTGCCGGGCGCAACCGAATTCGCTTATCCGATCGCCGAATTCGAGCATGCCGAGCGACTCCGCAGCGCGCTCGACGAGCTGCACCCGGCCGCGCCGGTCGTGGTGGTCGGCGCCGGGTTGACCGGCATCGAAACGGCATCCGAGCTGGCCGAGCAGGGCCGCCAGGTCCACCTGGTCTGCGGCGGAACGCTGGGACCGTCGCTGAGCCGGCCCGGCCGCCGTTCGGTGGCCAAGTGGCTGCACCGCCTCGGCGTCGACGTGCTGGAAACCGCGACGGTCACCGAGGTGCGTGCCGACGCGGTGGTACTCGCCGACGGGGCGGTGCTGCCCAGCGCCCTGACCGTGTGGACGGCGGGCTTCGGTGTGCCGGAGCTGGCCGCCCGCAGCGGGCTTCACACCGACACGCTGGGCCGGCTGATCACCGATGAGACACTGACCAGCGTGGACGATCCCCGCATCGTTGCGGCCGGCGATGCCGCCGCGCCGTCGGGCCAGCCGCTCCGGATGAGCTGCCAGGCCGCGATCCCGCTGGGTGCGCAAGCGGCGAACACGGTGCTCAGCCGCATCGCAGGCACCCCACCCGCAGTGGTCGACCAGGCCTTCACCGGACAGTGCATCAGCATCGGCCGCAAATACGCCACCATTCAGCTCGCCCGCCCCGACGACACTCCGCTGAACCTGTTCGTCGGCGGCCGGGCGGCGGCGTCCATCAAAGAGGCGGTCTGCAAAGGCACGGTGTGGGGTCTGCGCAAGGAGGCCGCCAAGCCGGGCTGGTACCGCTGGCTCAAGGGCGGCAAACGGGCGCAGCGGCTGGCATCCGACGTGGTTGCGGTGCCGTGACCGCACCGGACGAACACGCCGAACGGTTCATGCTGCTGCGGCCGCTGCTGTTCACCATCGCCTACGAAATCCTCGGCTCGGCAACCGAATCCGACGACGTTCTGCAGGACAGTTACCTGCGCTGGGCGGAAGTCGACATCTCCGCGGTGCACGACACCAAGGCCTATCTGGCCCGGTTGGTCACCCGTCAGGCGCTCAACGCGCTGCGGGCGGGCGCCCGCCGCCGGGAGGACTACGTGGGGCCGTGGCTGCCCGAGCCGCTGCTGCTCGACGAGCACGACCCGTCGGCCGATGTCGTTCTGGCCGAATCGGTGTCGATGGCGATGCTGGTAGTGCTGGAAACGCTAGGCCCCGACGAACGCGCGGTGTTCGTGCTGCGTGAGGTGTTCGGCTTCGACTACGACGAAATCGCTTCCGCCGTCGGCAAATCAGTGCCCGCGGTACGACAGATCGCGCACCGGGCCCGCGAGCACGTGCACGCCAGACGCAAGCGCTTCGCGCCGGTCGACCCTGGGCAGAACACCCGAATCGCCGCGGAGTTCATGTCCGCGGCGGCCGAGCGGCGATGTGCAGGCGGTGATGTCGATGCTGGCTCCCGATGTGGTGTGGACCGCCGACAGCGACGGCAAGGCCAGTGCGGCACGCCGTCCGGTGATCGGCGCCGACAAGGTCGCCCGCGCGATCGTCGGTCTGATCAGCCGCGGTATGCAGATGCCCGACGTCCGCGCCGAGATGGTCGTCTGCAACGCCGCGCCCGCCGTGTTGCTCTACGCGGGCGAGAAGTTGGAGGGCGTTTTCACCGTCGAGATCGTCGACGGCAAGATCAGCAACTTCTACGCGATGCGCAATCCCGACAAGCTGGCGACGGTCACGACAGCACGCAAAATCAGCCGCGGCTGAGATTTCTGCCAAGCTAGGGGCGTGCGAATCGACCGGCTCGGCGATCTGGGCAGCCCCCACCAGGTGCTGCGCGCCGTCGGCGACGCCGCGAACCGGCTGGGTCTGCCGCCGCCGGCCGCGCTGACCGGCCAGTGGTTCGGCGCGCTGGCCGTCATCGCGCCGAGCCTGTCGGTACAGCCCGTCGACCCAGCCGAAGCGTTTGACGTACGCCCCGGCTCGCACAGCACGACGGTCGGCGGGGGCTGGATCGGCTACCTGTCCTACCCCGATCCCGGTTCCGACGGCCGGGCCGCCCGGGTCCCCGAGGCCGCCGGCGGCTGGACGGATTGCCTGCTGCGCTGCGACCGCGACCGGCTGTGGTGGTTCGAGAGCCTGTCCGGTGCCCCGATGCCCGGCTGGCTCGCCGAGGCCCTGACCCGTCCTATTCCAGCCGACGCCGCACTCGGTACGTTCCGAATCGACTGGGACGCAGCCGATCGTGCGGCACACCGCGCCGGGGTGCTGGACTGTCTGGAGGCCATCCGGGCCGGCGAGGTGTACCAGGCGTGTGTGTGCACCCAGTTCACTGGAACGATCGCCGGCGATCCGCTGGACTTCTTCCTCGACGGCGTAGCGCGCACCGCGCCGGCGCGGGCGGCCTATGTCGCCGGACCGTGGGGTGCGGTCGCGTCGCTGTCGCCGGAGCTGTTCTTGTGTCGCCGTGGCGATCTGGTGACGTCGAGCCCGATCAAAGGCACGCTGCCGCTTCACGCCGCACCGTCGGCGCTGCGGGCGTCGAGCAAGGATGTCGCCGAGAATGTCATGATCGTCGACCTGGTGCGCAATGATCTCGGCCGCGTCGCCGTCACCGGATCGGTCACGGTCCCCGAACTGCTCGTGGTGCGGCCCGCGCCGGGGGTATGGCATCTGGTGTCGACGGTGTCGGCACAGGTCCCGCTCGACCTGCCGACTTCGGCGCTGCTGGACGCCACCTTCCCGCCGGCGTCGATCACCGGAACGCCCAAAATTCGTGCGCGAGAGCTGATTTCGCAATGGGAACAATCCAGGCGCGGAGTCTACTGCGGCACAATCGGTTTGGCGTCACCGGTCGCGGGGTGCGAGCTGAACGTCGCGATCCGGACGGTCGAGTTCGACGCGGCGGGCAACGCGGTCCTGGGCTCCGGCGGTGGGATCACCGCCGACTCCGACCCCGATGCCGAGTGGGAGGAATGCCTGCACAAGGCCGCGCCGATCATCGGGGCAGGCGCCGCCTCAGCCGCGCGTGAGTCCGATTGCCCGGCTCCTCAGCGCGCCGCTTCACGGCTCGCATCGTCGCCGGGCCTGCAGCACCGCGTCGTAGAGCTCACGCCGTGACGAAGCGCCCGGCGTAGCGGAAATCACCTGCGCGCATGCGTCTTTGACGCCCATCCCCTCGTCGACCAGCGCGCTGACCTGACTCACCAGCGTGGGTAGATCGGCCCGCAGCACGGCGCCGGACAATACGACGGTGATCTCGCCGAGCACGCCCCCGGCGGCCCAGGCGGCCAGCTCGTCCAGCGATCCGCGGACCACCTCCTCGTGCACCTTGGTCAGCTCACGGCACACCGCCGCCCGGCGATCGCCCCCGAGTTGGTCGACCGCGTCGAGCAGGCAGGTGTGCAGCCGGCGCGGCGACTCGAAGAACACTGCGGTGCGCTGCTCGGCCGCCAGCGACGCCAGCCAGCTCCGGCGTGCCGCCTGCTTACGCGGGGCAAAGCCTTCGAAGCAGAACCGCTCCGACGGCAGCCCGGACACCGCCAGCGCCGTCGTCACTGCCGAGGGACCCGGCAGGCACTGCACCACAATGCCGGCCGCCACGCAGGCCGCCACCAGCCGGTGACCCGGGTCGCTGATCAACGGCATCCCTGCGTCGCTGACCACCAGCACGGTCGCGCCGGCGTTGATCTGCTCGACCAGCGCGGGCACCCGGGCCGCCTCGACATGATCGAAGAAGCTGACCACCTTTCCGCTGATCGTCACGTCAAGCGCGTTGGCCAGGGTGCGCAGCCGTCGAGTGTCTTCGGCGGCGACGATGTCGGCCGTCGCCAGTGCCCCGATCAGGCGCGCTGACGCGTCGGACGGCTGGCCCAACGGTGTGGCGCCCAGCAGCAGTCGGCCGGATGTCATGGGCCACAGCCTACGATCGACCCGATGAGTAGCGCTCTGGCCGATGAACTCGTCGCTGACGAGGAGGCGGTACCGGTGATCAGCCCGGGGCCGCTGGCCCCAGCGGCGGACTTCGGGCCCATCGACCGGTTCGAAGGCTGGGTGGTGACCGGCGTCGTCACCGCTCTGGCCGCGTTGACCAGGACAGTGAACCTGGGTTCTCCCACCGACGCCGGGACCCCGATTTTCGACGAGAAGCATTACGCGCCGCAGGCCTGGCAGGTGCTGCACAACCACGGGGTGGAGGACAACCCCGGTTATGGCCTCGTCGTGCATCCACCGGTGGGCAAGCAGCTGATCGCGATCGGTGAGGCGCTGTTCGGCTACACCGGGCTGGGCTGGCGGTTCACCGGCGCGGTGCTCGGAACCATCATGGTGGCGCTGGTGGTGCGCATCGTGCGGCGGATCAGCCGCTCCACGCTCGTCGGTGCGATCGCGGGGCTGCTGGTCATCGCCGACGGCGTCAGCTTCGTGGTGGCGCGTACCGCTCTGCTCGACGGCTTTCTGGCTTTCCTGGTGCTGGCCGCGTTCGGCGCGCTGATCGTCGACCGCGATCAGGTCCGCGAACGTCTGCACGTCGCTCTCGACGAGGGTCGCATCACCGAAACGATGTGGGGACCGCGGCTGGGTGTGCGGTGGTGGCGATTCGGTGCCGGCGTGTTACTCGGGTTGGCTTGTGGCACAAAGTGGTCCGGGTTGTACTTCGTGGCGTTCTTCGGTGTGATGTCGTTGGCGTTCGACGTGGCGGCGCGCAGGCAGTACCGGGTGCTGCGACCGTGGTTGGGTACCGTGCGGCGCGATCTGTTCCCAACGGCCTACGCGCTGTTGCTCATTCCGTTCGGCGTTTACCTGGCCAGCTATGCGCCGTGGTTTGCCTCCGAGACCGCCATCGACCGGCACGAGGTCGGTCAGTCGATCGGAAAGCAGTCGAATTGTCCCGCTGCCCGATGCGATTCGGTCGCTGTGGCACTACACCGCCAAGGCCTACCAATTCCACGCCGGGCTGACGAACTCCGCTGGCAACTACCACCCGTGGGAATCCAAACCGTGGGCGTGGCCGATGTCGCTGCGCCCGGTGCTCTACGCGATCGACCAACAGAATGTTCCGGGCTGCGGCGCCCAGTCGTGCGTCAAAGCGGTGATGTTGGTTGGCACGCCGGCGATGTGGTGGATCTCGGTGCCCGTGCTGGGCTATGCATGCTGGCGGATGCTCGTGCGGCGCGATTGGCGCTACGCCGCGGTACTGGTCGGCTATTGCGCGGGCTGGTTGCCGTGGTTCGCCGACATCGATCGCCAGATGTACTTCTTTTACGCCGCGACCATGGCGCCGTTTCTGGCGATGGCGATCGCGTTGGTCCTCGGCGACATCCTGTATCCCCGGACCGGGCCGGTAAGCGCGGAGCGCCGCAGCCTCGGGCTCATCGCGGTGTCGTGTTATGTCGCACTGGTATTGACGAACTTCGCCTGGCTGTTCCCGGTGCTCACCGGGCAGCCGATCTCGCAGAACACCTGGAGTATGGAGATCTGGCTACCCAGCTGGCGTTGACTCTGTTTCGCGAAACACCGCCCACGGCTGCGAGTTCGGGCTATCCACAACCCTGGGTTCTGGTTGGCGCCCCGCCGTGACCGTTATCCAGCATCATCCCTGGGATGGACGTACCGATCGTCGGCAGTGCGGCGTTGGCCGACGGCGCGCTTACACGCGGACAACTGCGCTGGAATTACCGGCCGATTTTTCCCGACGTCTATGTTCCACGATTCACCGCTCGCACGCTGGACGTGATGACCGTCGGCGCGTGGTTATGGTCGGCGCGTCGGTCGGTAATCACCGGCCGGGCCGCTGCGGCCCTGCACGGCGCGAAATGGGTCAGCGAGACCGCGCCGATCGAGCTTCTCTGGCGAAACAATCACTGCCCGCCCGGCATCATCGCCCGCGACGAGCGGTTCGCGCCAAACGAAGTCGACTCACTTCGCGGTCTCAGCGTTGCCATACCCGCACGAGTCGGGTTCGATCTCGCCCGTCACCTTCCGGGTGTCACGGCGGTTGCTCACCTCGACGATCTCGCCCGGTCGACACGAATCACGAAGCAGGACGTGCTGAGCCTGGTCCAGCGCTATCCCGGAGCCCGAGGAAACAAGCGTGCACGACGGCTGATCGACGTGATGGACGCCGGTGCGGAATCACCAAGGGAAACCTGGTTGCGGATCGCCTTGATCAATGCCGGCTTTCCGCGGCCCACCACGCAGATTCGGGTCGGTGACGGTCATCGCGTCGCCTATCTCGACATGGGCTGGGAAGCTGAGATGGTCGCTGTCGAATACGACGGCGATCACCATCGGCTGGACCGCGGGCAATACGTCAAGGACATCAGGCGAGCAGAAATGCTCGACGACCTTGGTTGGCGCGTGGTCAGGGTGATCAAAGAAGACCGTCTACGCGACATTGTCGAACGGGTCTCACTGGCCTTCGTTCGACGTGGCAGCACACAGCCGCCGCCAGGCAGAAGCCTGGGTCAGCGGGGCGGCGTAATCCACAGCCCTGAGTTCTGTTTCGCGCGAAGTCAGCTTCGCGCGAAGGTCAGCAACCCTTGGACAACGCGCACGAGGCGCGCAGCTTCGGCGAGTAGGTGATGTCGCCACACTCGCATTCCCATGTCGTGTGCCGGCCTCGACCGCAGGAGCAGGGCCGGCTGGCGACGATCATGTGTCCCGGCAGCAGCCAGTGGCCGCGTGCACACCGGTACGGCCGGCTGTCCGTGTAGAGGACGAGGTCCTCGTCAACATCGATAGTCACAAGCACCACAGTGACAGCTTCTCGCGACAATGCCATCTTCGTTGGCCTGATCGTGATGGTTCGGTGTCCTTTCCCGGGCGTGTCGGTGACATAGCCGCCTGTCCCGCAATGCATTACACAACCTCAAGTAATGTTGAGTTCATGCACAGCCAGGAACTGGCTCCGGGCCAACTCGCGGCCCGGGCCGGCGTCGCGATCTCAGCGCTGCACTTCTACGAACGGCAAGGCCTGATCACCAGCAGTCGTACATCGGGCAATCAGCGCCGCTACTCCCGCGACACCCTGCGCCGGGTGGCGTTCATCAAGATGTCGCAGCGGCTGGGGATTCCGCTGGCCCGCATTCGGGACGCGCTGGCCACGCTGCCCGCTCATCGCGTCCCGACCAGCCGAGATTGGGCCAGGCTGTCCGACGGCTGGCGCTCGGATCTCGACGATCGAATCCTGCATCTGCAACGGCTGCGCGACAATCTCGCCGACTGCATCGGCTGCGGCTGCCTGAGCCTGCGCAGCTGTGCGCTCTTCAACCCCGACGACGCGCTCCGCGCCGACGGACCCGGAGCCGTCCTGCTGTAAACGGAGCAATCGGGCGGTGAAAATCGAACAGCTGTGCGATAGACTTGGCGCCGTGGCGGTTGAGGTACAGCAGTCGTTGTTCGAGTGCAACGAGCGCCGATCGCTGGGCCGCGGAGCCTGGATCGACATCCGCTCCGGATGGCTGAGCGGCGCCGACGAAATGCTGGGCGAACTGCATGGAGACGATTCCCTGGCGGGCCGAACGCCGCCAGATGTACGACCGGGTGCTCGATGTCCCCCGGCTGGTGAGTTTCCACGACCTCACGGTCGAAGAGGCGCCGCACCCACAGTTGGCCCGGATCCGGCGGCGGCTCAACGACATCTACGCCGGCGAACTCGGTGAGCCGTTCACCACCATCGGCCTGTGCTGGTACCGCGACGGGTCCGACAGCGTGGCGTGGCACGGCGACACCATCGGGCGCAGCAGAACGCAGGACACCATGGTGGCGATCGTCAGCCTCGGCGCCACCCGCACCCTGGCGTTACGGCCCCGCGGGGGCGGCCCGTCGCTACGGCTGCCACAGGCACATGGCGACCTGTTGGTGATGGGCGGCTCGTGCCAGCGCACCTGGGAGCACTCGATACCGAAGACGTCCGCCAGCACCGGGCCCCGGGTGAGTATCCAGTTCCGGCCCAGAAATGTCCGGTAGCGGTCAGTTTCTGATCGCGGCGACCGATTTCACGAGCAGATCGCGAGCCTGCTTGGTATCGACGGGTTTTGGCGGTTGACCCTGCACCAGCATCGGGTTGGCGGTGACGATCACCTGGTAGTCGCCGAAGTGCGCGGTGTAGTTGTACAGCTCGCCGCTGCGCGGCTTGCCCTGTACGACCGTCTGCAGAATGCGATGCACGCCCAGGGTTTGTGTGCCCTCAATCTGCGGCGTGTCGACGACCTCGATCAGGCCCCGCATTCGGCCACCCTGGAATGCGACCTTCTTGCAGTTTCGTCCCGGCTCGGCGAAGGGCATCGGCGCCGATGTCTGCACAGCCATGGCGATGAAACGTCCGCCGTCGCCCTCGGCAGCCACCGCGGCCATGTTGCCCTGCAGGCCGGCCGGCATGTCCTCGCCGACCACGAACGACGCGCAGTCCGGCGGATCGAAGGTCAGCCCCGGCGGCAGCTTGTGGGTGGCCAACACCTTGGGATCGATTCCGGTTTTTGCGGTCTCCTTGACTTTGTAGCCAGGCCCGAAGTCCGACTTCACCTGCTTGATCTTGGTGATATCCGCGGAGGGGGGCGCCTCCGACGATCCGTGGGAGCACGCCGCCAACATGCAGGCACTCCCCAACTGCAACCGCGATCCGCATCATCCGGGCCAATCTAACGCACCACCGTCAGCCGCGTACGGCCGATACCGTTTTCACCAGCAAGTCGGCAGCGAACTGTGGCGTCAGCGCCGGATGCGGCGAGCCGGGATCGCTGACCAGCGTGGTGAACGCATAGTAATCACCCAGGTATGCAGTGAAGGTGGTTGCCCGCGAAGCGATTTCATTGCCACCTTCGACCGACGTCACGATGTCGACGGCCATCCCGACGGTTTCAGTGGCGTCGATGTGCGGTGCGTCGATCAGACGAACGCGGGCGCTGGCCCGCTGGCCGGTCATGCGCCATTGCCGGCACTGGGCGGCCAGCACGTGATCGAGCGCCACTGGACCGGTCGGCGCCGCCACGACCACTGCGTACACTGTGCCTCCGGCGCCCGAGCCTGAAATGCCTTGAGCCCGTTGACCGTGACCACCAGTCGGGTCGGCCAGCGCCGCACAGCGCGGCGGAGTCGCGACGCCGGCTCCCCCGAGTCCCCAAACACCGGGCGGCGCAGTGACATCCGGCACTGGAGTCACCTCGTAGCCGGACGGCAGCTCACGCCGTACCCGTCTGATGTTGCCGGGATCGACGTGGCGTGCCGAGGGGCTGGACGACGGCGCCGGCGGGGACTCGGTCGGGTGAGCGCACCCGGCAAGCAGCAGGAGCGCCGCCGCGGTCGCGCCGCAGTCGCACGCTAGCTGACGGCGCGAATGACATGACGCGCAGCGTGTTTGATCTCGGCGACCATGTCGTGACTCAACGGGAGATGGGCCGGATCGGGGACGTCGATGACGGTGGTGACCACCCCGACGTCGTCGCGCTGCCAGAACGCGCCGTAGTGGTCCATGATCGTGCGCATCGCCACGTTGTCGGCGAGCATTCGCCCGGAAAACTTCTGCACCCCGGCGACCCACGCGGCGACCGACAGGGCGGAAATCAAAAACGAGCCGATCCCGCGGCCCTGATAGGCGTCGGCAACGGTGAACGCGATCTCGGCGACGCCTGGATCATGGTCTTCGCGCACGAATCGCGCGTCGGCAACCGGATTACCGTCCAAATCGGTCATCACCCAGACGAAGTGGTCGACGTAATCGACCTCGGCCAGATAGTCCATCAGCGCCGGGCTGGGCACTCGCGCCGACATGAACCGTCGGTACAGCGTTTCGGCGGAGAACCGAACATGCCCCTGCAACGTGCGCGCGCTGTCGCCAGGCAGCACTGGACGCAGCAACAATTCCGTGCCGTCGTGGATCCGGACCGGAATCGGCGCGAGAAAAGCCGCGAGCCGCTGGCGGGCCGTGCGTACCAGCCGGCTCATGATCCCGGGAATGTGGACCAGCCGCGCGAACGCGTCGCTGTCGCCGATCCAACCGGTCAGCAACGCGGTGGTGGTCACCGTCGCGGTCCGCGGAAGGTGCCGCAGCAGTGCGATTTCGCCGACGATCGTGCCGGCCGAGACCCGCTCGACCGTCACCACGCGGTCATCACCGACGTGCGCGATCTCGGCCGCTCCCGACGCGATGAGCAGGAAAGATACCGCCTGCTCGCCCTGCCGCATCAGCACCTGGCCCGCCGCCGCCTGCAGCGGTTGCAGGCTGGCGGCCAACGGCATCAGGTCCTGGGCGGGGCACCCCTTGAAGATGTCCAGGCAGCGAGTTCGTCGGCGCGCAGCGCGGTCAGTTCAGTCACCTGCCGCCCCTGTCGCCGTTGAAGATGGTGCCAAGGCTAGGGGCTTCGAGCGTGTTGCAGCAAGGATGCGCGCCCGCGGCAGACTCACTTGGGTGACCCGCCCTGACGATCCGCTGCAGACAACCCGCGAATTGCTCGACCGCGATGCCAGCCTGCGGCACGGTTTCCTCGACGTCCT
This sequence comes from uncultured Actinomycetota bacterium, assembly GCA_963762535.1. Classification (GTDB taxonomy): domain Bacteria; phylum Actinomycetota; class Actinomycetes; order Mycobacteriales; family Mycobacteriaceae; genus Mycobacterium. The sequence continues at coordinate 191,860 of CAVXKX010000005.1, read as the reverse complement.
CGGCGAGTCGGTGGCCAGCGAGACCCCCACGCTGGCGCAGGTCGCGATGAACAGTCCGCTGGTCGCCACGGTGTACGAACGGCTCTGGCGCCCGCTGGCGTTTTATGTCGCCAGCGGAGTGACCACGGGCACCGAGCAGCGCCGCGCGACGGAAGCCCTGGACCTGTCCGGTGCATCCCGGTTGCTCGATATTGCCTGTGGCCCAGGCAATTTCACCGCGAAGCTGGCCGAGCAATTACCGCCGGGCGGACTCGCGGTCGGATTGGACATCTCGGTGCCGATGCTGACCCGCGCTGTACAGGACAACAGCGGACCCCGTACCTGCTACGTCCGGGGCGACGCCGGAACGCTGCCGTTCGCCGACGAAACCTTCGACGCTGTCTGCTGTTTCGGCGCGCTGTATCTGATGCCCGAACCGTTTCGAGTCGCCCACGAAATGGTTCGGGTGCTGAGACCGGGCGGTCGGATGGCAATCCTGACCAGCTACGCGAGCCGGGTACGGTCCATCCGTTATGTGACCGAGGCGGGCGCGAAGCTGATCGGGCTGCGGTTGTTCGACCGCGATGCGTTTGTCGACCGGTTCGCCGAGTCCGGGCTGGTCGACATCGAACAGCAGATTCAGCGCAACATGCAATTCGTCACGGCCGGCAAGCCGGGATGACGAGGGGGCCATCACGACGGTGCCGCGGGCAGCCGAAGCGGCTGATGCAGTTGCTTGAGCGTGCGGGCGGGAGCGGCCACGGTTGTGGTCCGTTCGACGGTGTGCGCAATTCTCAGACGACACTACGAATATAGAGGAGCGCGGGCGCGGCCAAAAGATTGGGTCGTCGCCGCGATCAGCTTTCACATCGAAGCGGCGGTCATCGGCCGCTACACTGCCGGGATACCGAAGAGACGCAAACCCAATCCCGACCAACGCCGCCGCGAACTGTGCGACGCGGCGATACAGCTGCTCGCCGACGACGGCGCCAAGGGTCTGAGCCACCTCAAGGTCGACGGCTCGGCCGGCGTTCCCGATGGCACGACATCGTTCTACTTCCGCACCCGCTCGGCGTTGCTGCACGCGGTCGCCGAACGGATGGTCGAACTCGACCTGGCGGCGCTGCAAACCGTCGCCGACACCGCGGCAGTCGAGGATGGGTCGGCGTCCACCCTGGCCAAGGTCGTCATCCAGTCCGGCGAAGAACCGCAGCTGAGCCGCACCAAGGCACGCTATGAGCTGACCATTCAGGCCACCCGGGACGCGGCGATCGCCGACACCCTGCAACGCGCAACCGATGCCTTCACCAAGCTGCACCACGACATTCTGGTCCGGCTGTTGCCGCACGGCGCCGATCTGGATCCCGACGTCGTGGACGATCTGAGCAACGTGACGCTGACCTTCATCAACGGGCTGATGCTGCGTTTCGTCCACGGCGACCGGATCATCGACACCCCCGAACAGCTTGACGGCGTGCTGTCGGCCATCGTCGCCGGCGTCCTGAGCAGCGAGCACCAGGGGCGCCTCACCCGCGACGGCGGGGCGCTGCAGCCACCTGCCAAATAGCTGCCGGAATGGGGCGCGTACCGTCCTCTACGGTAATAGAGTTATGCCGCCGGAAGTAAGCGTGCCGACGCGGTCGCATTAAGCGAAAAGTGCAAATCGCCCCAACCGCGTCCGACGCTGACACACTGACGGCATCGACTTAGCGTGCGGCCCATCCGAATCACCGAAGTTGTGGGGAAAGGCAAGATTTCGTGACGATCAGCACCGACAGCGACGTTCGAGACGTCCAGGAAGTTCACTACGACCCCTACGACGTCGTGGTCAACGCCGATCCATACCCGACGTTCGCGCGGCTGCGCGAAGAGGCACCGGTGTACTACAACGCCCAGCACGACTTCTATGCGCTGAGCCGGTTCGCCGATGTCGACAAGGGACTGGTCGATCACGCCACGTTCAGTTCGGCGCGCGGGGTCATCCTCGAGTTGATCAAAGCCAACGTCGATATCCCGCCGGGCCTGCTGATCATGGAGGATCCGCCGATCCACGACATCCACCGCAAATTGCTGGCCCGGATGTTCACCCCGCGCAAGATCGCGGCGCTCGAGCAACAGATTCGCGATTTCTGCGCGCAGTCGCTCGACCCCCTGGTCGGGACCGGACACCTCGACTTCGTCGGCGACCTGGGCGCCCAGATGCCGATGAAGGTGATCAGCATGCTGCTCGGCATCCCGGAAGACGACCAGGAGTTCATCCGCGATCACACCAACGCGCAGATGCGCACCGAGGCCGGCAAGCCAATGAATGCCGAGCATGGCCTGGCCACCGGGGAGATCTTCGCGGCCTACATCGATTGGCGCACAACACATCCCGCCGATGACATCATGACCGAGCTGCTCAATGTCGAGTTCGTCGACGAGACCGGCGCCACCCGCCGATTGACCCGCGACGAGTTGCTGATTTATCTCAACGTCGTCGCGGGCGCCGGCAACGAGACCACCACCCGGCTGATCGGTTGGGCCGGAAAGGTTCTCGCCGAGCATCCAGATCAGCGCCGCGAGCTGGTCGAGAATCCGGCGCTGATACCGCAAGCCGTCGAGGAGCTCCTGCGCTTCGAGCCGCCGGCCCCGCACGTGGCCCGGTACGTCACCCGCGACATCACCTTCCACGGCCAGACCGTGCCCGAAGGCTCCGCGATGATGATGCTGATCGGGGCAGCCAACCGCGACCCACGCCAATTCGGCAGCGACAGCGAAGAATTCAACATCCATCGCCCATCCCGTCAGCACCTTACCTTCAGTGTCGGCACCCACTTCTGCCTGGGCTCGGCGCTGGCGCGCCTGGAGGGACGCATCGCCCTGGAGGAGATTCTCAAGCGCTTCCCGGAATGGGAGGTCGACCTGACGGACGCCACACTCAGCCCGACGTCCACCGTGCGGGGGTGGGAGTCGATGCCGGCCTCGACGGCATGACCGGCCCCGTCGATGCGGGCGCCTCGCTCAAATACTCAACCATCAAGGCGGGAGCCAAATAATGCCTGACTTCGACTACGAAGAGATGAAGAAGGAAGCCGAGCAGTACATCAAGTTCGAGAAAGACAAGAAGAACCGCATCGCCTACATCACCTTCGACCGTCCGGAGGCCCAGAACGCCACCAACCTTGGCATGCGGCACAACTATGCCGACCTGATCCACAAGTGCAACGTCGACGATGACGTGAAGGTCGTCGTCATCCGCGGCGAGGGCGACGATTTCGGCAGCGGCGGCGACCTGCCCGAGCAGCGCCCGATGCTGGAGAACCCGGGCATGCCCCTGCATCATGAGCTTGCGATCAACGACGACGACGTCAAGTACCCGCCCGGCGGCTCGTACCGCTACTTGTCCACCGTCACCGACTTCTACGCCAAGGCACGCGCCGGAAACCGCCCGCTGCAAGAGCTTCGGAAGATCAGCATCATCGAGGCCAAGGGCTACTGCTACGGCTGGCACTTCTATCAGGCCGGCGACGCGGACCTGGTGATCTCCTCCGACGATGCCCTGTTTGGGCACCCGGCCTTCCGTTACGTCGGCTGGGGGCCGCGGCTGTGGTGGTGGGCTGAGACCATGGGTCTGCGTAAGTTCTCCGAAATGCTCTTCACTGGAAGGCCTTTCAGCGCGAAGGAGATGTATGACTGCGGCTTCGTCAACAGTGTGGTGGCCCGTGACAAGCTGGAAGCCGAGACCGAGAAATACGCGCTGGCGTGCTCGCGGTCCCGCCCGACCGATACGGTCGCAGTACAGAAAACCTTCCTCGAGCTGTACAAGCAGCACAAAGGCGAGTACTTCGGCAGCCTGCTCACCGGCATGATCGAGGGCATGCTGCCGATGATCAAGAACGACGCCGAAGAGGTCGATCTCACCGACGGGCACCTTCGAGAAGGGCCTCAACAACGCGGTGAAGGACAACGACCTGAACTTCCCGCCGGAGTGGCGGCTGAGCCGCTCCGGGCGTGCCAAGCCCTGACGCTTCGAGGTCGTACAGCCGGCGCTGACTGGATCCGAAACGTCAGACAGCCTGTACGTATGCTCAGCAGTGTCGATGCTGCGCGTATATAGTGAGCCGAATTGCTTCGCCCCGACTTCACGACTGAATTTCAGACACCCAATAACTTATCGCGGATGATAGACGCGGCACCTCGCGCTTCCATCACATCGGAGGAGACGTTGCCAAGCAATCTGGTCGCCCGCGTCGCCACTCGATTAATGGAGACGACGGCGTCCTCGGTTGCCCAGGTCAACGAGCAGGTACTTGGTGAGCTCGTCGCGCATCTCGACATCGATTGCGCTTTTCTGCGGCACAACGACCACAAGATCCGGGTGTCGAGACTGGTTGCGATATGGCCGCCTCGGCGCGATAGCTCAACTCCGGATCCGGCCGTGGTCGCTCACTTCAGCAATGCCGACCCGGTGCTCGCACTGTGCGAGCACGGTAAGACGTTGAAGATCATCCGGCCAGAGCCGTCCGACGCCACCGTCGCGCGCTGGGCGGCCGCCGCGCAGGAACGCTGGGGCGTCGACGCCGTCAAGATCACGTCCCCCTCGGTGGTTGCGGCTCCGCTGATTTCTGGCGGTGTCACCACCGGGCAGCTGACCTGCGTGAAGTTCAGGAAGAAGAAGTGGCGTAGCGAAGAACTCAACGCCATCCAGACCGTTGCCTCGTTGCTGGCCCAGCTGCAGGCCCGCATGACTGCCGAAGCCGAGCTGCGCAAGCTGGCCGAGCACGACGATCTGACCGGCCTGTACAACCGCCGCGCACTGTTGGCGCACCTGTCCGACCGCCTCGCCGCGGGCAATACCGGCCCCGTCCCGGTGCTGTATCTCGACCTCGACCGGCTCAAGTCGATCAACGACTACCTCGGTCATAACGCCGGCGATTGGTACCTCCGGACATTCGCCGAACATCTTCGGACCAAAGCCGGCGTCACTAGCATGACGGCTCGCTTGGGCGGTGACGAGTTTGTCGTCGTGCCAGACGGGTGGATGTCGCTCGAAACCGCGGAGAAGACCGGCGAAGAACTGTGCGCGGCGCTACGGGATCGAATGGCGCTCGGCGGCCACATGATCACCCGCACTGTGAGCGTCGGCGTCGCGGTGGGCACCCCGGGACGGGATGACACCAGCGACCTGCTGCACCGCGCGGACGAGGCCGTCTTGACCGCCAAGCGGGCCGGCGGCAACTGCGTCGCGGTCGCAAGCGATGATGTGTCGTTGCAGCGCCTGTTCCGCAACGACATCGAGCTCCACCTGCGCGGAGATATCGAGAACGACGCGTTGTCGCTGCACTACCTGCCCGAGGTCGACTTGTGGACCGGGGCGATCGTCGCCGTCGAAGCGTTGGTCCGGTGGCGACACCCAACCTGGGGACTCCTCCTGCCGGAGTCCTTCATCGGTATGGCCGAATCCGCCAATCTGGGCAACGACCTCGGCCGTTGGGTGATGCGGACAGCGATCGCGGAATTCAGTCGATGGCGATCCCGTGGCGTCGGAGAGAACACCATCTTGCGTTTCAATGTGTCACCCGCCCAACTGATCAACCGTGACTTCGTCAGCAGCGTCGCCGAGACCATCGACGAATTCGGCATCGACGGTGGCTCCGTGTGCGTGGAGATCACCGAGCGTGCGGTGGTTCACAACATCGACGCCACCCGCAAGACGCTCGAGGCGCTCAAAGCGGTCGGGGTGCAGATCGCCATCGACGACTTCGGCACCGGCTACGCCGTCCTGTCGCATCTGAAATCGTTGCCGGTCGACATTCTCAAGATCGACACGTCGTTTGTTCGCGACCTGGGCACCAGTAGCCGTGATCTGGCGATCGTCCGGGCCATCATCGGCCTCGCCGAGGCCTTTGACCTCGAGCTGGTAGCCGAAGGCGTGGAGACCCCGGCTGCTGCCCTGACCCTGATGCGACACGGGTGCCACCGCGCACAAGGCTATCTTTTGTCGCGTCCACTCCCCGGTCGCGCAATGGAATCGCTACTCTCATCAGGCTGGATGCCCATGCCATTCCTGGCCGACAGCCAGGCACTGACCTCGAACGCGATCTGACAACGATGAACGCTGCAAGCGACAAACGCTCCGATACGACGCGTGAGCAGATTCTGCGAGCCGCGGCGCATCAATTCGCCCAACGCCCGTACTACGCGGTCGGGCTCGACGACATTCTGTCCGACGCCCAGCTGACCAAGGGCGCGATGTATTTCCATTTCCGCTCCAAGCACGCGCTGGCGCTCGCGATCGTCGACGAGCAGACCGCAAGGTCGCGCGTCGCCGTGCAGGAACTGCTCACCCGGAAGCTGTCCGGGCTGGAAACGCTGATCGACGTCGGGTATCTGATGGCCATGGCCGACATCACCGAGAACGTCGCTCGTGCGGCGTTCAACCTGCTCGAGTCCGTTGGTCGGACGGAGAAGCTGCAGGAGCGGCTCTTGGGCGGCTGGATCGAACTGCTCGGCGAAATCGCCGGGCGCGGAATCCGCGAGGGCGACATCGTCGACCGGGGGGACCCCGAAGACATCGGACGCCTGCTGGTCTCGGTATACCTGGGATTACGTCAGGCCAGCCGTCTGGACGACCCAATGGTGTTGCTCGGCGACTACGAGAAAGCGTTGTCGACCGTGCTACGCGGAATCGTGCAGCCCGACAAGATCGATTACTTCGGGCAATTCTTGAGGCGTCGCACTGCTCTTGCGATCAAGGCCGTCTCCCCGCCGGACACGCCCGCCTGACCTTTTCTGGCGGCTCAGACAGCTAGCGCTCGTCAAGCCACAGCTGCTCGGTCAAGTCGTGGAAAGTCGCTAAGGCGACATCGTCGTCGGCACGGATCAGTGCGGACCTACTCATCAGCGCGCGCACGCTCGACCCGTCTTGGTGAGCCAATTCGACCACCTCGTTGGCCAGCGATTGCACCACCGACACCGCCGATCCCGCGGTCAGCGGCAAGTGGAAGATCTCATCAAACATCATCTCGACCAGGTCTTCGCGCGGCCGGCCGACCATTTCCGAGAATGCGGAATTGGCAAACACCAGCGCGCCGTCATTCGCGATCGCCAGCACGGGTATCGGAATCCGTTCCAGCACAACCAGCGCGGGCAACTGCTTGAGCGTGGCAATCGGCGATAGGTGCGCCTGGCCGTTACGTCGCCGCTCCACGAGCTGATTATGGTTCACGCGCGCAAGTAATTGGTGCGGTTGAACCGATAAGCCAAACTTTTGACTTTTCTATGAATTTTCTTCGGCCGCTCCGGCTCTGCGCGAAGCGGCATCATTACCCCCTAACGTTATTCGTCCTACGCTTAATACCGGCCCACTGGGGCTTCCCAAGGCAACGATCGTGCAGATCCGGAAGGATAGGGTTCATGACGACTTCATCCGTCCGGATGCGCTCGGTCGGGCCCCGGTAGGGCCGTGCAATGAGGACGGCGTTTCAAGAGCAGCTCGAGGCACTGACTGACACCCTCAGCACCATGTGCGGTCTCGCCGGTGTGGCGATGGATCGCGCGACGCGGGCGCTGTTGGAAGCGGATTTGGCTGTCGCTGAGCAGGTGATCGGCGAGCATGACCAGATCGTTGGGCTGCAGACCAAGGCCGAGGAGACGGCGTTCGTGCTGCTTGCATTGCAGTCGCCGGTCGCCGGCGACCTGCGGCTGGTCGTCGGTTCGCTGCAGAACGTGGCCGACGCTGAACGGATGGGCGGGCTGGCTCTGCACGTCGCGAAGATCGCGCGCCGCCGCCATCCCAACCACGTGCTGCCCGACGAGGTGCGCGGCCACTTCGCCGAAATGGGCCGTGTCGCTGTCGAGCTGGGTAACAGCGCCAAAGACGTTGTCATTTCCCGCGATTCGCAGCAAGCCGCTGACATCAGCCGCGAGGACGACGCGATGGATCGACTCCACCAGCAACTGTTCAACGTGCTGATGGACACCGAGTGGAGGCACGGCGTCGCGGCGGCGGTGGACATCACCCTGCTCGGTCGCTTCTACGAACGCTTCGCCGACCACGCCGTCGAGATTGGCCGTCGGGTGGTTTTCGAGGCGACCGGAGGCACCGGCGCCCGCTAGCACATCGGTAAGTGTAGACTTACCGATCGTGGTGACTGAGGAATCCACTGATGCGTGGGCCGCGCTTGCCGACGGCACCCGCCGCGCGATTTTCAAGCGCCTGGCCGACGGGCCATTGGCGGTCGGCGAGCTTGCCCGCGACCTACCCGTCAGCAGGCCGGCGGTCTCGCAGCATCTCAGCGTGCTCAAACGCGCCGGGCTGGTCTCAGACCGCGCCGCCGGCACGCGAAGGCTTTATCACGTGAATCCGAGCGGCATCGAGGCGCTGCGCTCAGAGCTGGATGTGTTCTGGGGCAAGGCATTAGACGCGTTCAAACTTCTCGCCGACGAGGAAGGGCAGCATTCATGACGCCATCACACGTTGGGCCGGTTCAGCGACGTCTCGTCGTCAACCTCGGCCTCGAGCGGGCCTTCCACCTATTCATCGAACGCTTCGATGCCATCAAGCCGCGCGACCATAATCTGCTCGCTGTCCCCATCGCCGAGACCGTCTTCGAGCCGCGCGAAGGCGGGCATATCTTCGACGTAGGCGTGGACGGCAGCCAGTGCCGATGGTCGCGAGTGCTCACCTACCAACCACCTCATCGCGTGGTTTTCTCCTGGGACATCGGACCAACGTGGCAACTCGAGACCGATCTGCGGAAAACGAGCGAGGTCGAGGTGCGGTTCATCGCCGAATCCGACACCCGCACCCGGGTCGAGTTGGAGCATCGCAATCTCGACCGGCACGGCGACGGTTGGCGATCGGTCGCCGACGGAATCGGCGGCGAGGGTGGCTGGCCGCTCTACCTGAGGCGCTACGCCGAGATAGCGGCGGAGGCGCTGCAATGATTGCCGACGGAAAAGACCTGATGACATTGGCCTACCAGGAACGTTGCGACCTCGCCGCGTTTCTCGCCTCGCTCACCCCACAGGACTGGCAGGCACAAAGCCTATGCGATCAGTGGACGGTGAAAGATGTTGTGGCACATGTCGTCAGCTACGAAGAGTTGTCGCCGCTCGGGGTGGCGAAGCGCTTCGCGAAAGGTCTGATCGTGCGTGCCAACGAAGTCGGCGTCCGGGAATTCGCGCCGATGTCTCCCAACGAGCTGCTGAATTTTCTTCGAGGGCATCTGCGCCCGACGGGTCTCACCGCGGCCTTCGGCGGCATGATCGGTCTGGTCGACGGCACGGTCCATCATCAGGACATCCGCCGAGCACTCGGCTACCCGCGCGTGGTCCCGGCCGCAAGGCTCGAGCGGATCCTGCCTCTGGTGCCGGGCAATCCCCGCCTGGGCGCCGGACGCCGGATCAAAGGATTGCGGCTGACAGCAACAGATGTCGCCTGGCAGCACGGTGACGGACCAGAGGTCACCGGCACGGGTGAAGCACTCCTGATGGCGATGACGGGCCGGCCCGTAGCCCTCGACGAATTGTCCGGACCGGGGCAACCGACGCTGGCCGCTCGCGTTGCGGGGCGACCGAAGCGCGCTTGATATTCCGGGCCTCCCAAAGGACGGCCAGGTGAGCTACTATCTGCGTATGAACGCAAGTAACAGCATTCCTGCGTCGATACCGGACGACGAAGTCAATCTGATCGTCGAGATTTTCCGAATGCTCGCCGACCCCACCCGCATCAGGGTGTTGTGGGCGCTGACCGGCGGCGAGTTCTCGGTGACCGAGCTCGCCGAACAGGTGGATAAACCGGCGCCGTCGGTGTCGCAGCATCTGGCCAAGCTGCGGATGGCGCGCCTGGTCCGCACCCGCCGGGACGGCACCACGATCTTCTACAGTCTGGAGAACGAACACGTCAGCCAGCTCGTCGCCGATGCGGTGTTCAATGCCGAACACGCCGGCCCCGGTGTTCCACCGCACCATCGCGGCGATGCCACCGTGCGCAGTATTTCGCGAGACCGTAGCCAGCGCAAGGCAACCCGGCCATGACTCACATGAAAACCCACGCCCATCCCCACGGTCACGACCACCATCCGCACGGCCTGCGTAGTGCCGTCAGGGAAATCTTCGCGCCGCACTCGCACGACTCCGCCGACAGCGTCGACGGCGCCCTGGAATCCAGCACCGCAGGCATCCGGGCGGTCAAAGTCAGTCTGCTGGTGCTGGGCGTGACCGCGATCGCCCAGATTGCCATCGTCGTGATCTCGGGATCGATTGCCCTGGCCGCCGATACCATCCACAATTTCTCCGACGCCCTGACCGCCGTGCCGCTCTGGATTGCGTTCGCGCTCAGCACAAAAGCCGCCACCCGCCGCTACACCTACGGATTCGGACGCGTCGAAGACCTGGCCGGACTGTTCGTGGTCGCGATGATCACTCTGTCGGCGATCGTCGCCGGCTACGAAGCGATCGAACGACTGATCCATCCCCAGCCGATCGGAAACCTCGGCTGGGTCGCACTCGCTGGCCTGGCCGGTTTCGTCGGCAACGAGTGGGTGGCGCTCTACCGCATCAGGGTCGGAAAGCGCATCGGCTCAGCGGCATTGGTGGCCGACGGCGTACATGCCCGCACCGACGGATTCACCTCGCTGGCCGTGCTGGTCGGCGCCGGTGGTGTGGCCGCTGGCTTCCCGCTGGCTGACCCGATCGTCGGCCTGGTCATCACCGTGGCCATCCTTGCGGTGTTGCGGACCGCCGTGCGCGACGTCTTCCGTCGCCTGATCGACGGCGTCGATCCCGAGTTGGTCGACACCGCCGAAGCGGTGCTGGCCCGCCAGCCGGGCGTGCAAGCGGTGCACAGCGTGCGACTGCGCTGGATCGGCCACCGACTGCACGCCGACGCCGAGCTCGACGTCGACCCGACGCTGAGCCTGGCTGCGGCACATCGCATCGCACATGACAGCGAGCACGACCTGACGCACGCCCTGCCGAAGCTCGCGACCGCGATGATCCATGCCTACCCAGCCCACGACGAGCGCTAAGGCTAGTTGACGACCGTCATTGACGATCGTCAACGAATGCGCGTAGTGTCACGCGCATGCCGTCGTCGCGCCTTCGATCGCCCGCCAAGACGTCGGTTGCCGGCGGCGCCAGGGAACTCCGCCGCCTCGAAACCCGGGCCCGTTTATTCGATGCCGCGGTGGCCGAAATCGCGCGAAAGGGGCTCGCCGCCGCTGACGTAGCCGCGATCGCTGCGTCCGCGGGCGTGGTGCGGGGCACCTTCTATTTCCACTTCCCGACCAAAGAGCATGTGCTGATCGAATTAGAGCGCAACGAGGAATTCCGGATCGTCGAGGAGCTCGGTGAGCTCAACACTGATCTGGGCTCGGTGCTGTCGTCACTGATCGGGCAGGTACTCGATGCTCAACATCGTTGGGGTGCTGTGGTTTTCCAAGACATGCTCGGACTGCACTTTTCCTCCTCGCGTCCGGTGGAGGACGAGCTCGCGCAACATCCCCTCGCCGAATACCTGGTCAGGGTGATCAGTCGCGCGCAAGCCGCCGGCGAAGTATCTCCGGGTGCCGAAGCGGCAGAACTCGCGACATTCTTCCTTACCGGCCTCTTCGCGCTGTTAGCCACCGGCATCGACGATGCGGCGCTGCTAAGCCGTTATGCGACAACGATTGTCAAAGGAATGGAGAACCGATGAACCACACCATCGAGGGCTACCGGGAATTCCTGGCCAAGCGCGACGGCGAGGCCGACCTGCTCAACAGACGGTTGGTGAACCGCGAGCAGTTCTTCAACGACCTCGAAGCACATTCCGTCCGCTCAGCCCATCCCGCCGACCGGGGCGTGTTCCTGCGAAACCTGCGTCGCCGCCGACCCGAACCCGGCTTGGACCGCAAGATGCTGTTTCTGTTGGCGACCGCCAAGTTGAATCAGGCCGAACGTTTCGGGGTGGGGCTCGGTGAGACCTACGGACGCAACAGCGATGAGAACCTGCCGCCCGAGAACGTCTACCTCGAACTCGAAGAGCACTACCACACCCGGCTGCTCGCCTATGCGCTCGACGTGTTCGACCTGAGCTTCCAAGTGGTCCCGCCGCCCTTCGTGATGCGCCAGTTCGTCAAGACAGGCGTATTCCTGCCCGCACGACTGGGCTTCATGTTTGTCGGAGCCGCAGAAATGGCCGGCTGCATCATGTTCGACGAACTACGCCGCGTGGGCGTCGAGCTGTTCGCCGACGAACCAGACGTCTGCGAACGAATCGAACTGCTCTACAGCGAAATTCTCACTGACGAAATCGGACATGTCGGCTACTGCGCCTCACGCTGCACGTCCGCGGAGCGAGCGGTAATGCGACGGATCTATCCGTTCATCGGACGACTCTTCGCCCGCCAAACCGCCGAAATCAGCCTCCTCATCGACCCGAAGGCGTTGCGGGAGCGACTCGACCGCCCCTTCAACGTCAAAGAGCTGACCGACGGGTTGAGCAACGAGACCTACCTGGTCACCCACCCGTAACGGAGCCGGGCCGGTTTGATCAGGCCAGCGCCAGGTCCAGACGTTCGAGGCGGCGCACCAACAAGCTGGGAAGCCATCGCCCAGTGCCGGCTACTCGCACGTTGGAGGTGTGTTCGAGGAGTTGACCGAGCACGACGTTGGCTTCCAGCCGGGCAAGCGCTGCTCCGACACAGAAGTGGATGCCCTTGCCAAAGGCGATGTGACTCTTGCCCGTTGGGCGGTCCAGTCGGAACTCACCGGGGTTGTCGAACTGCAACGGGTCGCGGTTGGCTGCGCCCCATAGCAAGAGCAGACGCGAGCCCGGCTGGCAGCTGCACGCCGCATAGTTCGGTGTCGTTGAGCACATGGCGGTAGTGACCTCGGAAGGGTGGCTCGTAACGCAGCACCTCTTCGAGAAACCCGCCGACAAGTTCGGGTTGGTGACGCAGCTGTTGTTGGACGTCGGGCCGAGTCGCGAGAATCCAAGCGGCCGAACCGATCAGCGACGCCGTGGACTCACCGCCTGCGCTGAACAACGTCACCATCATGGTCAGTGCCGCCACATCATCGAGGACACCTGTCGCGCATGCGGTGGCGAGGTCTCCCAACAGATCGTCGTTGGGGTCGGCTGCCGCCTGCCGAAATTGTTCGGCGATGTAAGCGCCGAGTTCCAGCACCGCAACACCAGCAGCCTCCAGCTGATCCCGGGTTACTAGTCCTTCGACCATCTGGGTTGCCGAGTATCCCCATCGGGTCAGCCTGTCGATGTCGCTGTCTGGGACGCCGATGATGCGACCGACGATCATCATCGGCAGCCGATTGGCCATCGCACCCATCCATTCGATGTGGCCGCCTTGGGCGTTGGCGTTCCAGATCTCAGCGGCGGTCTTGGAGATGAAGGGCTCCAAGGCACGAATCCGCTTGGCGGCCAGGTGCGGTAGCAATGATTTTCGATGCAGCGAGTGCGCCGGCTCGTCGGCGGTGGCCAGTGCCTGGGTGGCTCCCCCGAGTTCGCCGATTTCGTAGGTGCCCACCGTGCCACCCGGCTGGTGCATCATCGTCGCGGTCAGGTTGGACGAGAAGTCGCCGCACCGGGCGACCGCATCGTTGACGGCCGCCCAACTGCTCACCGCGTAGAAGCCGGATCCCGCGATCCGATGGACCGGCCCCGCTTGATGCATCTGCTGGTAAAGCGGATACGGATCCTGGATGTAGCGATCCTCGAACAGTGCCAGGCCAAGTCCGCCATCTACCGAGGTCATGGGTACAGGCTGCGGGGCGCACAAGACGCGGGTCAATGGATGTCGCCGATGTTGCGATCCATCGTTGCCGCCAAGCACCCGCGGCGTCTCAATGATGTCTCGTTACCTGCGCCGCATGCTGAAACATGCAGCCACAGCTCGTCTCAAATCTGAGAAGATGTCGTGCCGAATACTCGCGGAGGTGAGACGGCCGATGGTTCGAGACAGACTGGGTCGTAGGCGGCGACCGTCGAACGGCAGCCGCTGATCGGATTTACGCTGCCGCAACGGAACTCGTCATCCGACAGGGATTCGACGCCTTCGACATCGACGCCCTGGCTGCACAGGTCCACTGTTCACGGGCGACCATCTATCGCTACGCGGGAGGCAAGGCCCAAATTCGCGACGCCGTGCTGGTGCGCCTTTCCGCGGGTATTACCGACACCGTTCGGCGTGCGGTCGACGGACTGAGCGGCCCTGAGCGCGTCGTCACCGCCATCACCGTGGCACTGGAACAGATGAGGTCGGACCCCATCCGGCGGCTGATCCGCACCTCGAGTAAGCCCGCCGAACTCGGCGAGTTGCACGCATCACCGATGCTGGCGCACCTGGCCGCCGAACTCACCGGCATCACCGATGCCGATCCCCAAGCGGCGCAATGGATTGTGCGCCTAGTGGTGTCGTTGGCTTACTGGCCCGCCGGCAGTAGACGGGTCGAGCAACAGATGCTCAGGCGCTTCGTCGCTCCGGCATTCACGGCGTGACACTCACGGAGTGCGCACCTTGGCGGCCTCGTCGGCAGTGGTTCCGTTAAGGCAGGTGTCGGGGCCGGTCAAGGCGGGGCTGAATTTGAGGGCGTCGACCAACTCTTCTATCGCCTGTTCACCCTGCCCATCCACCACGGCGTGGGAGAAGCAGGTTTCCAGGTGGTTATGCAGCATCACCCGGTTGGTGCGCTCCAGTGCCGACTGCACCGCGGAGATCTGCTTCATGACGTCGACGCAATAGGCGTCGGACTCCAGCATGCGGATGATCGCATCCATATGGCCGCGCACCGTCTTGAGTCGGTTGAGCGCGGCACGCTTTTTCGCTGTCAATTCCTCTGACATCAGCGTTTCCTTCCGTCCGCCTGCACAACCTGCCTCAATGTCCTGCGTCCATAGTAACGTCCCCCACCCCTCCCAGGGTGGGGTAGCATGGCGTCGACCAATACCGATAGAGAGGTTCAAGCCATGGCCGACACGACTGACCTTGCGCAACCGTCCGATGATTCAGCCGCGGACCACACTGCCGGCACTCGACGCCACGCGAGCCGCCTCAATCAGGCGCTGGCGTGGGTGGGCATCGTCGCAGGCGGACTATTCATCGTCGGCGCGATTTTCTTTGCCGGCTTCTTCTTGAATTACAGCGAGCACATGCACATGAATATGGGAATGAACCATGCGGCGATGGGTCACGAATCCAAGGACTGCTGTGCCGACATGAAGCCGGGCGAGATGAAGCCCGGCGATCACATGATGAAGCCGGGTGCGATGGGGCCTGAGATGATGGGTCCACATTCAGGGCGTTAAGGGTTGGCGCGGTCGAGTTCCGGACAGGAACCCGGCGCCCGCCAGCACAGGGGCCGAGGACCTACGCACGGCTGCCTGAGCACTCGATAGACGGTGCTCGGCACACGTCTGGCGACGTAGATGATTGACGCGCTCTCGCCGCGGGCGTGCATCCGCTGTGCCGGCGCAGCTTTCGAAGCATTCTGAGACTGCACCGCCGATTCACTGGCCGCTTTTACAGGCCTCGGTCAGTGAGCCAAGCGTCAATCCTTTGGGCGACCGCCTGCCATCCGGGTTCAAGCATCATGTTGTGGCCCATCTTGGGGAAGAACTCGGCCTCGGTGCGATATGCATGTGCCGTCGTCTGTGTCTCCGCCTCT
This sequence comes from uncultured Actinomycetota bacterium, assembly GCA_963762535.1. Classification (GTDB taxonomy): domain Bacteria; phylum Actinomycetota; class Actinomycetes; order Mycobacteriales; family Mycobacteriaceae; genus Mycobacterium. The sequence continues at coordinate 176,230 of CAVXKX010000005.1, read as the reverse complement.
GTTACACAAGCATCAAATTCAGCGCCCAGGACCAGTAGTGGCGTGCTGATGCGATCGGGCTTGGGCAGGTTGAAGAACCAAAGATCGAGAGTCAGTCTCCCTCCATGCTCTTCGCCTAGGGCTGCGGCGTAGCGGATGACATCAGACTCGGGTACTCCGGCGGAGTAGAAGTGTTCACGCGCGCGTTCGGGCGTGCCGACGAGGTGCAGGCTCTTGCCCGTGATGGTCGATCTAACGAAACTCAACGGGTGCCGTTTCGCCTCACGCACAAAGAATCCACCCGCCCCCCGTGACGAAAGAGAGGCGAGCAGCACCCCGGCGGGTGCTTCGTGGGACTCCAAATACTTTTGGACAATCAGACCGCCGAGAGAATGCCCGACCACGATGGGCGGTGAGGGCAGCTTGTCGGCGACCGAGAAGACATCGTCAACGACTTTGGCCAGCGAACAAGTCCGCATGCGCTTTTCCGCCGGGCTCTTTCCGTGGTTACGAAGGCTCAGAGCGACGGCGCGATAACCCTTATCGGCAAAGAAGTCGAGGAAGTGCTCATCCCAACACCAGGCTCCATGCCAACCCCCGTGAACAAAAAGCAGCGGAACGGGATGCGATTCGGAGGAACACCCCGTGTCGATCACTTCAAGCATGGGCGCCCTTCGATCGCTGCGGCATTGCCACGTAGCTTCTTAGTCCTGGTGGGCTGACATTGACGCGATATTTGAACAGTAAAGAACGTTAGTTCTGCGGCGACGCGCATCACTGGCTTTGCAAAATATTAGGAAGGTGCGTTCACCAAACCCGTGGCCGCCGCGCACCGGGGAACAGCTACAGCTTGCCGCCGACGACGGACTCCCCGTCCAGTCCCACACTCTTGATTTGAAGCGTCAACTCGGAAGGGCAAGATTAAAACTGCCGCCGACCTCGCGGCGTTCTCAGTCGACGGCGGGATCATCCTTATCGGCGTCGACGAGACGTCGGAGCCGATAACGCTTTACCTGAACGAGTTGAAAGACTTGGGTGAGCGCGTCGAACAAATCGGGCTGAGCACAGTCGACGAACCAGCGCACATCATTACCTACGACATCGAGTCAACGACGCCATCCGGGTTACTGCGGACGCTCTGCGGACGGCGGAAGTTCTCTAGCGCGCTGTACGTACCCTGAACTGCTCAAACTCTGTGGAGCTAAGGGGAATCGAACCCCTGACCTTCTCGATGCGAACGAGACGCGCTACCAACTGCGCTATAGCCCCTGACCGGTAGATCAGGCTACCAGTCGCGGCCGAGGTCACCGAAACGCTACTGGCCTGCCGCCCTCGGCAGGTCCCAGCTGTACTCCCGCGCATAGGGCCCGTAGTCGAGGTGCTCGAAGACCGGGTCTTCGTCGTCGATCTCCAACACCACCGCGCCGGGCCGTCGCAGCCGCGACGGGACCACGTCGTATTCACGGTCGTAGGTGTTCTCCACACCCAGTTGCGAGCGGGCCATCCGCTGCATCCTGCGCCGGCGCACCCGCTCCTCGATCCGGGTCTGCTTGCGCAGATAGCCCAGGTAGAGCACGGTCACCGTGGCCGTGACGCCGACGAACCACCACGCCGACGAGGTGACCAGGAACGCCGTCGCCGAGGAAAGGACCAAAGTCAGCGCCATCAGCATCAGAATCCGCTTGCGGGCGGCGTATTTGCGGGCAGTCACCGCGGCGGCCTTGTCGGCGTCGTAGCGATGCCGCCGGCCGAACGCCGCCGACGCGGTCATCGGCGATTCCTCGCCGACCGGAATCCCTGAGGTGTCGTCGACGTACTCGTACTGGTCTTGGTCCTCGTCGTCATGCTCCACGCCGAGATTGACCTCGGTGTCGGTGTCGTCCGCCGACTCCTCATCGACGTCCGCCTGGCCGGCCGGCAGCGCGGCCGAGTCCGGGTCGATCACGTCGACGTCGAGGTAGTCCGGGCCGGTCTCCTCGGTAGCGAGCGGGGCGGCAACGGTGGCCATGACACGTGATGGCGGGGCGTCGTCGTCCTGGTCTTCGTGCTCGTCTTCGTCGAGATCGTCGAGGTGCTCGTCGTCGTAGTGGCCTTCGTCGGGTTGCCAGTCGGGGTTACTGCGGTGCCCGGCCGCGGGCTTGCCGCGCTTGATCAGGCGGGCGGCCGTGCTGTTGTTGAGCACGCGGGTTGCCAGTGCGACGTCACTGGTGCGCCGCACCGCGTCGCGCTTGCTGACCAGCATGGGAACCAGCACGAACAGCCAGAGCACCACGAGTGAGATCCACAGCAATGATTGCGGGATGCTTGGCATGGCGACCCGCTCCTTTCCCCGCCAGACGTGGCCCGTTGACGACGCCTCTAACCAGAATCATTAGTCACAAATGTCACGTTCGTAACACGACACGCCGCGAGTATCCGACGGACTAATACGCGTTACGCCCAGCGCGCATGACCGTCGCGCACCAGGGCCGACGTGACCGACCCGTAGACCTCTTCGACCGTCAGGCCCAGCAGCAGGTGGTCGCGCCAGCCGCCGTCGACCTGGAGGTAGCGCCGCAACAGTCCTTCTTCGCGAAAACCGACTTTTGCCAGCACAGCCCGGCTTGCCGCATTCTCCGGCCGGACGGTGGCTTCCACCCGGTGCAACCTGACCGGACCGAAACAGTGATCCAGGCCCAGCGCCAGGGCGCCGGTGGCCACGCCGCGGCCCGTGGTCGAACTGGACACCCAGTAGCCGATCCACGCCGACCGCAATGCCCCGTGTGTGACGTTGCCGATCGTCAGCTGCCCGCAGAACTGGCCGTCCAGCTCGATCACATAGGGCAGCATGCGGCCTTTGCGGGCCTCGGCCCGTAGGCTGGAACAGATCGCCGGCCATGCCGAAATCGAGTGTCGCGCAATCCAATCGGCTTCAGTGCTTGGCTCGTAAGGCTCCAGGTGCGGCCGGTCGGCCAGCCTGGCCCGACTCCATTGCGCGGCGTCGCGCAAGCGCACCGGGCGCAGCCGGATCAGACCGGCGGCCACCCGTAGCGGTCCCACTGCGGTGGGCCAGCCTGGGTGCTGAGAGTTGGAGCGCCACACGGTCATGAGCCAAGTCGCTCAACCACGTTGCGCCAGGAACGCGACATCGACGATCTCGCCGGTGCGGATCTGCTCTGCGTCACGGGGAACCACCACAAGACAGTTTGCCTCGGCCAGCGTCGCAAGCAAATGCGACGAGGCGCCGGGCGCTCCCCCCAAAGCCTGCACCAGGTATTCGCCGGTGTCCTGGTCGCGCATCAACTGGCCACGCAGAAAGCCTTTGCGGCCGGCCACCGAGCTGATCGGCGACAGCGTGCGCGCCTGCACGACCCGGCGCATCGGCTGCCGCTTTCCCAGCGACAACCGGATCAGCGGCCGGACCATCACTTCGAACACCACCAGCGCACTGACCGGATTGGCGGGCAACAGAAACGTCGGCACACCGTCACGGCCGAGCTGTCCGAAGCCCTGCACCGAGCCGGGATGCATCGCGACGCGGGTGACTTCCATCTCGCCGAGCTGCGAAAGCACCGAACGCACCCCCTCGGCCGCCGCGCCGCCGACCGCGCCGGCGATCACCACGATCTCGGCGCGATTCAGTTGTCCCTCAACGACTTCCCCGAGTTCTCGGGCGTCGTTGCTGACGATCCCGACCCGGTTGACCTCGGCGCCGGCGTCTCGGGCGGCGGCCGCCAGCGCGTAGGAGTTGACGTCGTAGACCTGGCCGTTGCCCGGGGTACGCGAGACGTCGACCAGCTCGCCACCGACCGCCAGCACCGACACCCGCGGCCGGGGATGCACCAGCACCCGGTCACGTCCCACCGCGGCCAGCAACCCGACCTGGGCGGCACCGATGATCGTGCCGGCCCGCACGGCCACGTCACCGGGCTGCACGTCGTCACCGGTACGTCGCACGTACGCGCCGGACCGCACGCCGCGCAGCACCCGAACCCGCGACTGGCCGCCGTCGGTCCAGCGCAACGGCAACACCGCGTCGGCCAGTGTCGGCAGCGGCGCCCCGGTCTGCACCCGCGCGGCCTGCCCGGGCTGCAATCTGCTGGGCGTCCGCGCGCCGGCCTGGACGCTGCCCAGCACCGGCAGGGTCACCCCACCGCGCGCCGCCGCCGAGTCCGGAGCCTCGTCGTCGGGATGTTCGTCGGCTGGGTCGCCCTCCCCCACACCGAGTACGTCGACGCTGCGCACCGCGTAACCGTCGATGGCGGCTTGGTCGAAGCCGGGCAGCGGACGTTCGGTGACAACTTCTTCGGCACACAACAGCCCTTGCGCCTCGGCGATCGCGACCCGCACCGGTCTCGGCGCCACTGCAGCGGCCGTCACCCGGGCTTGTTGCTCTTCTACCGAACGCACAGCGCGCCTTTCTCGTATCGGGCGCTGGTAGCTAGTCTTCGGCAAGACCCAATCGGGTCACCAGCCAACGCCGCAGATCTGGCCCGTAGTCGTCACGGTCCAAGGCAAAGTCAACCGCAGCCTTGAGGTAGCCGCCGGGATTTCCCAAGTCGTGTCGGGAGCCGCGGTGAACCACGACGTGCACCGGATGCCCGTCGTCGATCAGCAGCGCGATGGCATCGGTCAGCTGCATCTCGCCACCGACGCCGCGCTGAATGCGTTGCAACGCTTGGAAGATGGCGCGATCCAGGATATAGCGGCCCGCTGCGGCGTACCGCGACGGCGCGTCTTCGGCGTTCGGCTTCTCCACCATGCCGTTGACCTTGAGGACGTCCTTGTCGGCTCCGGGCACCGGCTCGACGTCGAAAACGCCGTAGGCACTGACCTCTTCGGGCGACACCTCGATGGCGCATAACACCGAGCCACCGAACTCGGCGCGCACCTTCGACATCGTCTGCAACACGCCGGTCGGCAGCACCAGGTCGTCGGGAAGAAGGACGGCGACCACGTCGTCGTCTTCCCACAGCACCGGCTCCACACAGCTGATCGCATGTCCGAGGCCCCGCGGCTCGGTCTGTATGACGGACTCGACCTTGATCAAGCCCGGCGCCCGCCGCACCTTGGCCAGCATGGCCTTTTTGCCTCGCGCCTCCAGGGTGCTTTCCAGCACCAGGTCTTGGACGAAATGTGCGACGACGCCGTCTTTGCCCTCGGAGGTGATGATCACCAGCCGTTCGGCGCCGGCGAGCGCCGCCTCGGCCGCCACCAGCTCGATGCCAGGTGTGTCGACGACCGGCAACAGCTCCTTGGGCACGGTCTTGGTCGCGGGCAGGAAACGAGTGCCCAAACCGGCCGCAGGCACGATCGCCGTGCGCGGAACCGAAATGGGTGAGGTTGCCATCGGTCAAACCATATCGTTGATGGGTGACGACCGTGGGCAAGGCCGCATTGCGAGAACAGTTGTTGGCCGCACGGCGTTCGGTGTCCGACGACGTTCGGGCGGAGCAGGCCTCCGCGCTGGTCGCTCATGTCGCCGGGCTGGCGATCGACGGCGGCACGGTGTGCGCCTATGTCCCCGTCGGTGCCGAGCCGGGATCCGTCGAACTGCTGGACGTGCTGATGCGCCGCGCCGACCGGGTGTTGCTGCCGGTCGCGCGGACCACCGCCGACGGCGATCCGGTGGCGCTGCAGTGGGGTGAGTACCGGCCCGGGGAATTGGTGATCGCCCGGTTCGGGCTGCTCGAACCGGCCGGGCCGTGGCTGCCGGCGACGACGGTCGCCGAGGCAAGCGTCGTTCTCGTTCCGGCCCTGGCCGTCGACCGCGCCGGGGCGCGACTGGGCCGCGGCCGCGGCTTCTATGACCGCACGCTGGTGCTGCGCGATCCGCAGGCGCGGTTGATCGCCGTGGTCCGCGACGAGGAGTTGCTCGACGAGGTGCCACACGAGCCGCATGACGTGCCGATGACCCATGCACTGACGCCTGGGCGGGGCCTGCTCGAGTTGGCGGGTTAGCAGTCCCGCAGCGTCCGGATTGAAATTGGCTGTGCCGCTGGACCTTCGGAGTTGAACGAAAAGAGGCCGTCCCCGCTCACGGTTGAGCGGGTACGGCCTCCTAAGTCAAGTCGGTCAGATCGCGCGGACTTTACTGGCCTGCGGACCCTTGGCGCCCTGAGTGACCTCGAACTCCACCTTCTGGTTCTCCTCGAGGCTGCGGAAGCCGCCGCCGTCGATCTCGGAGTAGTGGACGAAGACGTCCGGGCCCTCTTCGGGCGCGATGAAACCGAAGCCCTTTTCGGCGTTGAACCACTTCACAGTTCCCTGTGCCATTTGTTTCTCCTTTGTCAGAGATACCGGTCCGCACCATGCGGATCGGTGGCCGAATGATCAGACGCTGCTTCTGACTTGCCTTGCAAGGAGAAAGAGACGCCCGCACCAAGTTTCTGCGCGAGCGTGTGTGGAACACGAACACTTAGAATTTCGACGGTTCGATACTACGTGATCTCCCGACGAAGTGTTAACGGCCTTCGCGGGTCGTGGTCCACGGCCGGTCGGGAATGACACGCGCCACATGGCGGTTTTAGCACTTGAGACTGTAGAGTGCTAAGCGTTTAGACCATTTTTTTGGAGGTTTGTGTGCCGACTTACAGCTACGCGTGCACGGAGTGCAGCAACCGCTTCGACGTGGTGCAGGCCTTCAGCGATGATGCGCTGACGACATGCGAGAAGTGCTCGGGCCGGTTGCGCAAAGTGTTCGGCAACGTCGGCGTGGTGTTCAAGGGCAGCGGTTTCTACCGCACCGACAGCCGCGAGTCGACGAAGAGCTCCGCTAACGGCTCGGCCAAGTCGAGTTCTGAGGGCACAAGCTCCACCGACACTTCCAGCAGCTCCTCGGAAAAGTCGAGTTCGTCGAGCGACAAGTCCACGTCTGACTCGTCTTCGTCTTCGTCTTCGTCGTCTTCATCGTCTTCGTCGTCGAAGGCGCCGGCCACCACCTCCAGCTAGCCGGTTATCCACAGGCGCATCGTCACCGGCCGCACGTAACGGCGTGCACCGCTTACGGTGAGCGCGTGGGCGACCCTCGCGCATCGCTGAACCCGTCACTGCCAACCCGTCTTTCGCAATGGCTGCGCCCCGATTGGTCGCGCACCGTGCTGGCGCGCCGCGTTGCCGCGGGCGGGCTGGTATTGCTCGCCGGTGCTGCGGCGTTGCGGCCAGATCCCCATGACGGCGGCTCCCACGTGGTGGTGGCATCGCACGATCTGAGCCCGGGCGCCGCATTGACCGCCGACGACGTGCGGCTCGAAACACGTTCGGCGCCAACGGTTCCCGACGGCTCACCATCCGACATCGGCTCGGTCGTCGGTGCTACGCTGGCGGGCCCGGCGCGGCGCGGCGAGGTGCTCACCGACGTGCGGTTGCTCGGCCGCCGTCTCGCCGAATCCGCGGCCGGACCCGACGCCCGTATCGTGCCGGTGCATCCGGCCGACGGCGCGTTGATCGACCTGGTGCGACCCGGCGACGTCGTCGACGTCGTGGCGGCCGCGGAAGGCAGCGCCCAGGCCACTCCGCACGTGGTGGCCACCGACGCGGTCGTGGTCTCGGTGTCGGAGAAACCGAAATCTCAGGGCGCGACCAGTGAGCGGGTGGTGCTGCTCGCGCTGCCGGCCGCCTCAGCCACCGCGGTAGCCGGCGCGGCCCTGGTCGCCACGGTGACCCTCACGCTGCATTGAGGGGCTGGCCTGAGAAACAGGAAACTCTCGCACGGTCAGGCCGACTGGGCTAGCTTTTTCCTGGGCTTCACATTGGCTTATGGCTAACTGCGGAAAGGACATCCCGATGCTGAAGGGCTTCAAGGAGTTTCTCGCGCGCGGAAACATCATCGACCTGTCCATTGCCGTGGTGATCGGTACCGCGTTCACCGGTTTGGTTACCAAGTTCACCGAAAGCATCATTCAGCCGCTGATAGACCGGATCGGGGCCGGCGGCCAGTCCAACGTCGGGCTGCTGAAAATCGATATCGGCGACGGCAAATTCATCGACTTCAACATCGCGATATCGGCCGCCATCAACTTCATCCTGATCGCGGCGATGGTGTACTTCCTGGTCGTGCTGCCCTACAACACCTACCGCAAGCGCGGTCAGGTCAAGCAGGCCGAGGACACCGAACTCAGCCTGCTCACCCAGATCCGGGATCTGCTTTCCGAATCCGCGAACGGCTCATCGGGCCATCACTCCGCGAACGCCCCAACGAGCGCCACCGTCGAAGACAAGTAGTTCCAGCAGTCGCGTCAGATGTGGTGCGGGGGCGCGTTGTCCCGCAGCCATTGCTCGTGAGCGTCGACATCGCGACTCGCGTCCGGATCGCGCTCGTCGTCCGACGTCTGCGGTAACACCTCGCGGTCGTCGCCGGCCGGCCTGCTCATGTCGAGCGTCAGATTTCCAGGCTGGAAAGTTGGCCGATGATGTGGGCCGCCAGCGGATTGAGCGTGGCCATGCCGTCGCGCACCGCGTACCGAGAACCGGCGAGGTTGACCACCAGCGTGCTGCCGGAGATGCCCGCCAGACCGCGCGACAAACCCGCCTCGATGACGCCTGCGGACAGTCCCGACGCGCGGATCGCCTCGGCGATCCCGAGAACGCCGCGGTCGAGGATGTCCAGCGTCGCCTCCGGGGTGACATCGCGGGGGGTCACCCCGGTGCCGCCGACCGACACGACAAGGTCAACTCCCCCGATCACCGCCGTGTTGAGCGCATTGCGGATCTCCACCTCGTCGGCGGCGACGGCGACAACGCCATCTACGACGAATCCCGCTTCGGTGAGCAGCTCGGTGACCAACGGCCCACTGTGGTCCTCGTCGCCGTGATCGTCGACGACGACGACCAATGCCCTACCGATCAAGCTCGAGCCCTGTTCCATGGCTGCAACCGTATATCTGGTGTCCGACGTTGGCGCGGCGGCTCTGATCACTGTTGGGCCTTGCCCAAGGTGACCTGGATTTTCTTGGTTTCGCCGGACGGATCCTTGACCGTGAGCATCACCTTGTCGCCGGGCGCCTTCGATCGGACGGCGGCAACCAACGCGTCGGCGCTGTTGACCGTGCGGTCATCGACCTTGGTGACGACGACTCCGCCCGGCAGGCCGGCGGCCGCGGCAGCGCCGTTGGGGACGACCTCGACGACCTTGGCGCCCGGGGTCTCCTTGTCGTTAGTGACCTGCACGCCCAACGAGGCGTGCGAGGCGGTGCCGGAACTGATCAGTTCGTCGGCGATGCGCTTGGCCTGGTCGACCGGAATCGCGAAGCCGAGCCCGATCGAACCGCTCTGAGCGTCGGGCGAGTCACCGCCGAGGGTGGCGATCGCCGAATTGACGCCGACCAGCTGCCCGCTCATGTTGACCAACGCGCCACCGGAGTTACCGGGGTTGATCGCGGCGTCGGTCTGGATGGCGTCCAGCACGGTGTTCTGGTTGCCCGTCTCTCCGGTGGTCGACACCGGCCGGTTGAGGGCGCTGACGATACCGGTGGTGACCGTGCCCGACAGGCCCAGCGGCGAACCGACCGCCATCACCGGCTGGCCGACGTGCAGATTGGCCGACGACCCGAGGCTGATCGGCGTCAGCCCCGAAACACCTTGCACGCGAACCACTGCGATGTCGGTGGTGGGGTCCGTTCCCAGGACGGTGAACGGCGCGGTGCGCCCGTCGGAGAACGTCACCGTGGTCTTGGGCTTAGTACCGGCCGGAGGGGCCGGCTGGTCGGGATCGGGGCCCGGGCCGCCCGGGTCTTCGTCCGGGTTCTGGTGTTCAGGGTTTGGACGCCCACGCGGCCCAGGCGGCTTGCCGGGATTGGCCGCTGTGGCGACGACGTGGTTGTTGGTCAGGATCAAGCCATCCGAAGACAGGATGATGCCGGAGCCTTCTTCGGACGCCCGACCGAGGTTGGTCTCGAGCATCACGACGCTGGGGACCACCTTGGCGGCCACCTGCTCGACGCTGCCGACTGGCGCGTTCGAGGCCGGCATGCCGGGCGTCGCGCCACCGGGCATCGCACCGTCGGCGATAGAGGAGAGCTGCCCGTGATGCGCGATCACCGAGGCGGCCGCACCGCCGATGCCGGCCGAGACCACCGCGACGGCCACCGCGCCAACCGTCAATGCGCCTGCGCGAGAACGCTTTCGGGGCGCAGGCAACTGCGGCGGCGGCCCACCGGCGGAGTGCCCCTGCCCGGCGAACGGGCCGTACGGCTGCCGGTACTGCGGCTGCTGGCCTTGCCGCCATTCATAGCCCTGCGGGTGGGTCTGCTGCTGCCCGTAGCCCGAATGACCTGTGGCCCCACGCTGATCGGACACCGGACGGTATCCGTGTTGCTGCGGCGGTGGCGAATACCTCGGGTGATTCGTCATGTCGCTGGTGCTCTTTCCTGTGATCTTCGTGCGGTCGTACAGGCTCGAACAGTGAACCGATTACTACCTTGCCTGCGTGGTCTGTGATTCGACTGAGATAACGTCCTTCGGTCCTGGAGAGTTCCCCGGAATTGATGGGTCGTTAACATTCGGCGCCAGATCATCGCCGGACGGGTACTCCGCCGCCGCCGGCATCGGCTGTCCCGGGAGCAGCACATAGATGGCGGTGCCGGGCGGCTGACCTCCTGGAACGGTCTCCTCCACGCGAAGCGCCCCGCCGTGTTTGAGCACCACCTGCTTGACGATCGCCAGCCCGAGCCCAGAGCCGGGCACGGCCCGCGCCGTAATCGAACGGAAGAACCGCTCGAAGACCAGCTCGCGCTCGTTTTCCGGAATGCCCGGTCCATGGTCGGACACCACCAGCTCGGCATGTGTCGCATTGAGCTGCCGGAGCCGGACACCGACATGCTCGCCCGACGGGCTCCACTTGGCGGCGTTGTCCATCAGATTCAGCACCGCCCGCGACAGGCCCGCGGAGTCGCCGTAGACCTGCCAGGGTGTGACCTCGACATCGAACTCAACATCCATGCGACGCCGGCGAACTCGCTCCAACGACCGGTCGATGACCTCGCTCATATCGACCGGCTCATGAATCACTTCGCCGGCATCGGCGCGGGTGAGGTCCACCAAATCGCCTACCAGCGTGGACAATTCCTCGATCTGGGCAATCACGTCGGTCCGCAGGTCGACCATCTCCTGCTCGGGTATCGGCGGCGCACCGGGTGCGCTCGAAGCCATCAGCAGTTCCACGTTGGTGCGCAGCGAGGTCAGCGGGGTCCTCAGCTCGTGACCGGCATCGGCGACCAGACGGGTCTGGCGTTCCCGCGATTCGGCCAAGGAACGCAGCATCATGTTGAAAGCTTCGGTGAGCCTTGCCAATTCGTCGCTGCCGTAGACCGGTATGGGTCTCAGGTCGTCGGTGCGCGCCACCCGCTCGGCCGCGCCGGTCAGCCGGCCCACCGGTCGCAGACCCGCCTGGGTGACCATGCCGCCGGCCACCGCGGCGACCGCCATGCCGACCCCGCCGACGATGACCAGCACCCAGCGCAGCTTCGTCATCACCGCATCGGTCGGCGCGAGGCTCTTGGAGATCAGCAACGAACTGCCGTTCGGCAGATGCACGGCAAGTACCCGCTGATTGGCGGCCGTGCGCCGGGACATGAACAGGTCGCCGCGAATGACGGCCTTCTCCTGCTGTCCGACCGGCAGCGTCTGACCCTCCTGGTTGGCGGTGAAGATCGACCGGCCGGGAGTCACCAGCATCGCGTTGACGTCCGAATACGCCGTTCCCTCAATGGCTTTCGCCGGATCGGCGGCCAGCGACCCGCTGGCGATCAATAGCTGGGCCCTGCTCTGCAGCTGGTTGTCGATGTCTTTGTACAGCGCCGCGGAGATCACCGCGTACACCGCGACGGCCATCAGGATGACCACCATCGCCACCATCGACATGGCCAGCAGCATCACCCGCCACCGCAGTGACAGGGACGTACTGGCTCGCAGCGGAACTCTGCTTCGCCGGCGGAACAGGGCCTTCAGCGGCATCAGGGGGGTGTTTCGCGAAGCACGTAACCCACCCCGCGGACGGTGTGAATCAGTCGCGGCTCGCCGTTGGCCTCGGTCTTGCGTCGCAGGTAACCGACGTACACCTCGAGCGCGTTACCCGACGTGGGGAAATCGAAACCCCACACCTCCTCGAGAATGCGGCTGCGCGTCAATACCCGTCGCGGATTAGCGATTAACATCTCCAGCAAAGCGAATTCGGTGCGGGTCAGGCTGATCTGACGTTGCCCACGGGTCACTTCGCGAGTCACCGAATCAAGAGTCAGGTCCGCAAACGTCATCGCCACCGATTCGGAGGTGTCGTCGATTCTCGTGCGGCGCAGCAACGCCCGCAGGCGGGCCAGAAGCTCTTCCAGCGCGAACGGCTTGGGCAGATAGTCGTCGGCACCGGCATCGAGACCGGAGACCCGCTCGGAGACGGTGTCGCGGGCGGTCAGCACCAGTATCGGCAGATCATCACCGGTGCTGCGCAGCTGCCGGCACACCTCCAGCCCGTCCAGCCGGGGCATCATCACATCGAGCACAAGCCCGTCGGGCCGGTCGGCGGAGATCATCTCCAGCGCTTCGACACCGTCCTCGGCTAACGCCACCGAGTAGCCATTAAAGGAAAGGGACCGGCGCAGTGACTCACGCACGGCTCGATCGTCGTCGACGACAAGAATTCGCACGGCCACCAGTTTTATCCAATCCCCTGAGAACGCGCTGAGAGTTCGGCAAAACTGCGTGCCCGCAAATTGCTCAACATACCGCCGGAGACAATGCTCACGGCAAACAAAATTAGCGCCGGTCGAGGTCAATCAGACCGAGGCGCGCCGCCTTCAGCAGCCGACGTGGCACCTTGTGCTGCTTGCCGGCCACCGTCACGCCGACGAGTTCTGGCTTCTCAGCCTTCCATTGCGCCCGTCGGCTACGGGTGTTCGAGCGCGACATCCGCCGCTTTGGCACAGCCATGATCAGGCCTTACTCCTGGTAGGGGGGTCGCCGCGGAAGCGCTCTCGGCAGCGACGATTGAGATTAATAGTAATGGCTGACCTGCTGGGGGCAAAAATCGGCCGCCGACAGCCTTGACGGGACACCGACCGACTCGGCTAACCTACCGGTTGGTTGGTGGCGTCGGCTGTCGGCTGGAGGGAGTGCCGCGTGGCAGCGTTGTCGGCGCCGGTTCGGATCGGAAACTGCTCGGGGTTCTACGGAGACCGGCATTCCGCTATGCGCGAAATGCTGGTCGGCGGCGACCTCGACTACCTGACCGGCGACTATCTGGCCGAGCTGACCATGCTGATCCTGGGCCGCGACCGGATGAAACACCCCGAACGCGGCTACGCCAAGACCTTCCTGACCCAGCTCGAGGAATGCCTGGGCCTGGCCCAGGACCGCGGGGTGCGCATCGTCGCCAACGCCGGCGGCCTGAACCCCGCCGGGCTCGCCGAGGCGGTGCGCATGCTGGCCCAGCGCCTGGGGGTGCCGGTCCGGGTGGCCCACGTCGACGGTGACGACCTTTCCGGCCGCGCCGAGGAACTGGGACTGGGCACGCCGCTGACGGCCAACGCGTACCTGGGGGCATGGGGCATCGTCGATTGTCTGAACGACGGCGCAGACATCGTGGTGACCGGCCGGGTGACCGACGCGTCGGTGACTGTCGGGCCCGCCGCAGCGCACTTCGGCTGGGACCGCACCGACTATGACCGGCTGGCCGGCGCCGTGGTGGCCGGCCACGTCATCGAATGCGGCGTCCAGGCCACCGGCGGCAACTTCTCCTTTTTCACCGAAATTCCCGATCTGACCTACGCCGGCTTCCCGCTGGCCGAGATCCATGCCGACGGATCATCGGTGATCACCAAGCACCCCGGAACCGGCGGGCTGGTCAGCGTCGACACCGTCACCGCGCAGTTGCTCTACGAGATCACCGGCGCCCGCTACGCCAACCCCGACGCGACCGCCCGGATGGACAGCGTCGAGCTCTCCTCCGAGGGCCCCGACCGGGTGCGGATCAGCGGGGTGACCGGTGAGCCACCTCCGCCCACCTACAAGGTGTCGCTGAACAGCATCGGCGGATTCCGCAACTCGACCACGTTCGTGCTGACCGGTCTGGACATCGACGCCAAGGCGGATCTGCTGCGCCGACAGCTGGAATCGGCCCTCAGCGTCAAACCCGCCGAGCTGGAGTGGACGCTGGCCCGCACCGATCACGCCGACGCCGACACCGAGGAAGCGGCCAGCGCGCTGCTTCGTTGCGTGGTCCGCGACCCCGACCCCGCCAACGTCGGGCGCCAGTTCTCTTCGGCCGCTGTGGAATTAGCGCTGGCCAGCTATCCGGGGTTCACCGTCACCGCGCCGCCGGGCGACGGCCAGGTCTACGGGGTCTACACGCCCGGGTATGTCGACGCCACCGAGGTGGCGCATAACGCCGTGCACGCCGACGGCTCACGGGTTGAGATCGCTTGCGCGAACGAAACTCTGGAGCTGAAGCCGGTTGCTGCGCCGTCGTTGCCGGACCCGTTGGCCGAGGGGCCGACGCAGCGCGTACCGCTCGGCCGCATCGCCGGCGCCCGCAGCGGTGACAAGGGCGGGTCGGCGAATGTCGGAGTCTGGGTCCGCACCGAGGAGCAGTGGCGCTGGCTGGCCAACACGCTGACCGTCGAATTGCTGCGAGAGTTGTTGCCCGAGACCGCCGCCCTGCCGGTCACCCGGCATCTGCTGCCCAACCTGCGGGCGGTGAACTTCGTCATCGAGGAGATCCTGGGCCAGGGTGTCGCCTACCAGGCCCGGTTCGACCCTCAGGCCAAAGGACTCGGCGAGTGGCTGCGCAGCCGCCACGTCGACATTCCAGCAGTGTTGCTGTGAGAGAAGGATTGTTGTGAGCATCTGGACCACGCCGGAGCGCGATGCGCTCCGCAAGACCGTGCGCTCATTCGCCGAACGGGAGATCTTGCCGAACGTCGACGAATGGGAACGCGGCGGTGAGCTCCCACGCGAACTGCACCGCGCCGCAGGAGAAGCGGGCCTACTGGGCGCAAACTTCCCCGAGGAGGTCGGTGGCGGTGGCGGCGACGGCGCCGACGCGGTGATCGTCTGCGAAGAACTGCACCAGGCCGGCGTGCCCGGAGGCGTGTTCGCCTCGCTGTTCACTTGCGGCATCGCGGTGCCGCACATGATCGCCTCGGGCGACGCGCGGCTGATCGACACCTTCGTCCGCCCGACCCTGGCCGGCGAGCTGATCGGCTCGTTGGCCATCACCGAGCCCGGCGGCGGCTCCGACGTGGGGCACCTGCGCACCACGGCGACCCGCTCCGGTGATCAGTACATCGTCAACGGCGCCAAGACCTACATCACCTCTGCGGTGCGAGCCGACTTCGTGGTCACCGCGGTGCGCACCGGCGGCCCTGGCGCGGCAGGGGTTTCGCTGCTGGTCGTCGAGAAGGGCACGCCCGGATTTGAGGTGAGCCGCAAGCTGGCCAAGATGGGCTGGCGGTCCTCGGACACCGCGGAGCTGTCCTATGTCGACGCGGCCGTGCCGGTGGCCAACCTGGTCGGCGCCGAGAACACCGGATTCGCCCAGATCGCCGAGGCCTTCGTCGCGGAGCGCATCGGCCTTGCCGCGCAGGCATATTCAAGCGCACAGCGATGTCTGGATATCACCGTGCAGTGGTGCCGGGACCGGGAGACGTTCGGCCGGCCGTTGATTTCCCGGCAGTCCGTGCAGAACACGCTGGCCGAGATGGCCCGCCGGATTGACGTCGCCCGCGTCTACTCCCACCACGTCGTAGAGCGGCAACTGGCCGGCGAGACCAACCTGATCGCCGAGGTGTGCTTCGCCAAAAACACTGCGGTCGAGGCAGGCGAGTGGGTGGCCAACCAAGCCGTTCAGCTGTTCGGCGGCATGGGATACATGGCCGAGTCTGAGATTGAACGCCAGTACCGCGACATGCGGATCCTGGGCATCGGCGGCGGGACCACCGAAATCCTGACGTCGCTGGCCGCCAAGCTGCTGGGCTATCAATCATGACCACTTTAAAATCCACGCTCGATCGGAACAGCGACGCGTACGCCGCGGCGGCATCGGCCGCGGAGTCCCGGCTCGAGGAGATCGACGCCGAACTGGCCAAGGCGCTTGCCGGCGGTGGCCCGAAATACGTTGAGCGCCACCATGACCGTGGCAAGCTGACCGCCCGCGAACGTATCGAGCTGCTCGTCGACCCGGACTCGCCGTTCCTCGAGCTCAGCCCGTTGGCCGCCTACGGTAGCGACTTTCAGGTCGGCGCCAGCACGGTGACCGGGATCGGCGCGGTCTCCGGCGTGGAGTGTCTGATCGTCGCCAACGACCCCACGGTTAAAGGTGGCACCAGCAACCCGTGGACCCTCCGAAAGATTCTGCGGGCCAACCAGATTGCGTTCGAGAATCGGCTGCCGGTGATCTCGCTGGTCGAATCGGGCGGAGCAGATCTGCCCACCCAGAAGCAGATCTTCGTTCCCGGCGGGCAGATGTTCCGCGACCTGACCCGGCTCTCGGCCGCCGGCATCCCGACCGTTGCACTGGTTTTTGGTAACTCGACCGCGGGCGGTGCCTACGTACCTGGAATGTCCGACCATGTGGTGATGATCAAGGAACGCTCGAAGGTGTTTTTGGCCGGTCCCCCGCTGGTGAAGATGGCCACCGGCGAGGAATCTGACGACGAGTCGCTCGGCGGTGCCGAAATGCATGCCCGCATCTCCGGGCTGGCTGACTACTTCGCCGTCGACGAGCTCGACGCCATCCGGATCGGTCGTCGCATCGTCGCCCGGCTCAACTGGACCAAGCAGGGCCCGACGCCCGCGCCGGTTACCGACCCGCTGTTCGACGCCGAGGAGCTGATCGGCATCGTCCCGGCGGATCTGCGCATCCCGTTCGACCCGCGCGAGGTGATTGCCCGCATCGTCGACGGCTCGGAATTCGACGAGTTCAAGGCCATGTACGGTTCGTCGCTGGTCACCGGCTGGGCGCAATTGCACGGTTATCCGCTGGGGATCCTGGCCAATGCCCGTGGCGTGCTGTTCAGCGAGGAATCCCAGAAAGCCACCCAGTTCATCCAACTGGCCAACCGCTCCAGCACGCCATTGCTGTTCCTGCACAACACCACTGGCTACATGGTCGGCAAGGATTACGAGGAAGGCGGGATGATCAAGCACGGCTCGATGATGATCAACGCCGTCTCGAATTCGACCGTCCCGCACATCTCGCTGCTGATCGGGGCCTCCTACGGCGCCGGCCACTACGGCATGTGCGGGCGAGCCTATGACCCGCGATTCCTGTTCGCCTGGCCGAGCGCCAAATCCGCCGTGATGGGCGGCGCGCAACTGGCGGGCGTGTTGTCGATTGTCAGCCGGGCCGCGACCGAGGCGCGCGGCCAGAAGGTCGACGAGGACGCCGACGCGGCGATGCGAGCCGCCGTCGAAGGACAGATCGAAGCCGAGTCGCTGCCGATGGTGCTGTCCGGGATGCTCTACGACGACGGGGTGATCGACCCCCGCGACACCCGCACTGTGCTGGGAATGTGTTTGTCCGCCATCGCCAATGGCCCGATCAAGGGGACGTCCAACTTCGGCGTCTTCCGGATGTGATGCGCATGACAATCACTCGAGTTCTGGTGGCCAACCGCGGCGAGATCGCCCGACGGGTGTTCGCGACCTGCCGCAATCTCGGCCTCGGCACGGTCGCGGTCTACACCGACCCGGACGCCGACGCCCCGCACGTGGCCGAGGCGGACGCCCGGGTGCGACTGCCGCAGGCAGGCGACTATCTGAATCGCCGAGGCGATCATCGCGGCAGCCCGCGCCGCTGGCGCCGACGCGATACACCCCGGCTACGGATTCCTCTCGGAGAACGCCGATTTCGCCGCCGCCGTGCAAGCTGCCGGGCTGGTGTGGATCGGGCCACCGGTGGACGCGGTGCGCGCAATGGGCTCCAAGATCGAGTCCAAGAAGATGATGGCCGCGGCCGGGGTTCCGGTGCTCGAGGAGCTCGACCCCGACACCGTCACCGCCGCCCAGCTACCGGTGCTGGTGAAGGCCTCCTCCGGCGGCGGTGGCCGCGGAATGCGGGTCGTCGACCAATTAGACGCGCTGCCAAGCGAAGTCGCGGCCGCTCAGCGCGAAGCCCAGTCCGCGTTCGGTGACCCCACGGTGTTCTGTGAGCGTTACCTGCCTACCGGTCACCACGTCGAGGTGCAGGTGATGGCCGACGCGCATGGCACGGTGTGGGCGGTCGGCGAGCGGGAGTGCTCGATCCAGCGCCGCCACCAGAAGATCATCGAAGAAGCACCGTCGCCCTTGGTCGAACGCATACCGGGAATGCGGGCCCGGCTGTTCGAGGCCGCCCGGTTGGCGGCAAGTGCGATCGCCTACACCGGGGCCGGGACGGTGGAGTTCCTCGCCGACGATGACGGCGAATTCTTCTTCCTGGAGATGAATACCCGGCTGCAGGTCGAGCACCCGGTCACCGAGGAGACCACCGGGCTCGACCTGGTCGAGCTGCAGATCGTGGTCGCCGAAGGCGGCCGTCTCGACGCCGAACCGCCTTCCGCCCACGGCTCGTCGATCGAAGCCCGGCTGTACGCCGAGGACCCCGCGCAGAACTGGCAGCCCCACGCCGGCCCGGTATACCGCATCGACATCCCGTCGGCCCGAACCGAATTCAGCACGCTCGGGGCGCGTACCGGGATCCGGCTGGACTCCGGAATCGTCGACGGGTCGGTCGTGTCGACCCACTACGACCCGATGCTGGCCAAGGTCATCTCCTACGCCCCGACACGACGGCAGGCGGCGCTGGTGCTGGCCGACGCGCTGGCCCGGGCACATCTGCACGGTCTGCGCACCAACCGGGACCTGCTGGTCAACGTGCTGCGGCACCCGGCATTCCTGGCCGGTGACACCGACACCGCGTTCTTCGACACGCACGACTTGGCGCAACTGGCCGCCCTGCTGGCCGAGCACGCGGTGATCGCGCTGTCGGCCGTCGCCGCGGCACTGGCCGACGCAGCCGACAATCGCGCCACGGCGCCCGTGCTGCGCTCGCTTCCCAGCGGCTGGCGCAACCTGGCGTCGGGCTACCAGGTCAAGACCTACGTCGACGACGCCGGTGAGCAGCATCGCGTCGAATACCGGTTCACCCGAACCGGATTAGCGCTGCCCGGCCACGACGCGATCCGGCTGGTGTCGGCGTCGGCACATGACGTGGTACTGGCCGACGACAACGGCGTGGCGCGCCGCTTCGCAGTTAAGCGCTACGGACAGGACGTCTACGTCGACTCCGCGCAGGGGCCGGTGCACCTGGTCGCGCTGCCGCGCTTCCCCGAACCGGGATCCGCGGTGGAAAAGGGTTCGCTGATCGCGCCGATGCCCGGCAACGTGATTCGGCTCGGCGCCGCGGTCGGCGACACGGTCACGGCCGGGCAGCCGCTGATCTGGTTGGAAGCGATGAAGATGGAGCACACCATTACCGCCCCGGCCGACGGCGTGCTCGGCGAGCTCAATGTCGACACCGGCCAACAGGTCGAAGTCGGCGCCGTCTTGGCGCGAGTGGACGCGCCCCACGATCCCGAAGCAGAAGGAGACACACCATGACCGACAGCAGCTTCATCGAGAGCGAAGACCGCAAGGCGCTGCGTAAGGCAGTGTCTGAGTGGGCGTCGAAATTCGGCAGCGAGTACTACCTGAAGAAGGCCCGCGCACACGAGCACACCGACGAACTGTGGTCCGAGGCAGGCAAACTCGGTTTTCTGGGAGTCAACCTTCCCGAGGAGTACGGCGGCGGTGGCGCCGGAATGTACGAGCTGTCGCTGGTGATGGAGGAAATGGCGGCCGCGGGCAGCGCGCTGCTGCTGATGGTGGTGTCGCCGGCGATCAACGGCACGATCATCTCCAAGTTCGGCACCGAGGAGCAGAAGAAGCGCTGGATCCCCGGTATCGCCGACGGAAGCATCACGATGGCATTCGCGATCACCGAACCCGACGCCGGTTCCAACTCGCACAAGATCACCACCACGGCCCGCCGCGATGGCAGCGACTGGATCCTCAAGGGACAGAAGGTCTACATCTCCGGCGTCGATCAGGCGCAGGCCGGTGCTGGTGGTCGCGCGGTCCGAGGAGGCCAAGACCGGCAAGCTGCGCCCGGCGCTGTTCGTGGTGCCCACCGATACGCCGGGCTTCACCTACACACCGATCGACATGGAGATCATCAGCCCCGAACGGCAGTTCCAGGTGTTCATCGATGACGTGCGACTCCCCAGCGATGCGTTGGTCGGCGCCGAAGATGCGGCCATTGCACAGCTTTTCGCGGGCCTGAACCCCGAGCGCATCATGGGCGCCGCCAGTAGCGTCGGCATGGGCCGCTTCGCGCTGGACCGGGCCGCCGACTACGTCAAGACCCGCCAGGTGTGGGGAACCCCGATCGGCGCCCATCAGGGGCTGTCACATCCGTTGGCGCAGTGCCACATCGAGGTGGAGCTGGCCAAGCTGATGATGCAGAAGGCGGCGACACTCTACGACAACGGCGACGACGGCGGCGCGGCCACGGCCGCCAACATGGCGAAATACGCTGCGGCCGAAGCTGCTACCCGCTCGGTCGATCAGGCGGTGCAGTCGATCGGCGGAAACGGGCTGACCAAGGAGTACGGCGTCGCGGCGATGATGGCCTCGGCGCGGCTCGGTCGCATCGCCCCGGTCAGCCGGGAGATGGTGCTCAACTTCGTCGCGCAGACATCGCTCGGCCTGCCTCGAAGCTACTGAAGCCGTACTGATGGACCGGCTGGTCGACTACGACCGTCGACGGGTCTCGTCGCGCGGCTGACGCTGAATTCCCCGCACAACCGCAACGCGCTGTCGAGCGCGTTGGTCAGCCAACTGCATCAAGGGTTGGGCGACGCGGCGGCAGATCCCGCGGTGCGGGCGGTCGTGCTCGGCCACACCGGCAGCACCTTCTGCGCCGGCGCCGATCTGCGTGGCGATCGCGAAGGCTCGGCGGCACATTCCGATCCCGCCGAGGCGACCGCCCAGCGGTCCAGGGAAATGGCGGCGCTGCTACGCGCCATCGTCGAAGCGCCGCTGCCGGTGATCGTCGCGGTCGACGGCCATGTCCGCGCCGGCGGTATGGGTCTGGTGGCCGCGGCCGACATCGCCGTCGCCGGACCGCGCAGCACGTTCGCGCTGACCGAAGCCCGGATCGGGGTGGCGCCGGCGATCATCTCGCTGACGCTGTTGCCGAAGCTGTCCGCCCGCGCGGCCGCGCGCTATTTCCTGACCGGTGAAACGTTCGACGCCGCCACCGCCGCGACCATCGGGCTGATCACCGTGGCCGCCGACGACGTCGACGCCGCGCTGGCGGCACTGCTCGCCGATATCGGCCGCGGATCACCGCAGGGCCTGGCGGCATCCAAGGCGCTGACCACCGCCGCCGTGCTGGCCGGGTTCGACCGTGACGCTGAGCGGCTCAGCGCCGAATCGGCCCGGCTGTTCGTCTCCGACGAAGCCCGCGAAGGCATGACGGCGTTCCTGGAAAAGCGGCCGCCCCGTTGGGCCACCTGACCCCGCGACAAGCCTCGCCCAGGTACCTCCGATAAGCAGTGGGTGTGCACGACGACGAGCGCGACGGCTGGCGAGACGTCCTTCGGAGCCTGCTCACCGGCTGGCAGCGCCCCACCACACACCCGGTCGATGACGAGGGCGAGGGCGCCGAAAGCCTGATCGGCTTTGCGCTGGCGGCCGCGGCGGTCGGAGTGCTCACCGGCCTCAGCGCGGCAAGCTTCCGGCTGCTGCTCGAGCACGGCGCGCGATTGCGCGCGAGCCTGGCCGGCTGGGCGCACGGCCAGTGGTGGGGACTGGTCGTGGTGGTCCTGGTCTGCACGGTTGCCACGGCCGCCGCCGCCGCGCTGGTTCATCGAATCGAGCCGCACGCCGAAGGCAGCGGAATCCCGCGCGTCGAGGCGGTCGCCGACGGTCGGGTCCGGCCGGACCGGTTCCGGATTCTGCCGGTGAAGTACATCGGCGGACTGCTGGCCATCAGCAGCGGCCTGGCCCTCGGCCGCGAAGGCCCGTCGGTTCAGATGGGCGGGACTGCGGCGGTCATCGTGGCCAGCCTCACCCGGCGCAATCTGGCCGACCTGCGCGTCCTGGTCGCCGCCGGCGCGGCCGCCGGGCTTGCCACCGCCTTCAACGCGCCCATCGCCGGCGGCGTTTTTGTGCTCGAAGAGCTGCTGAAACGGTTCGATCCGCGCACCACGATCGCGACCCTCGTCGCGTCCGCGTCCGGGTTCATCGCCGCCCACTTCCTGGTGCAATCGCGATACGACTTCGACATGGCGGCGCTGCCGGAGCCGCGACTGATGCAGTCCGGATGTGTCCTGGCGATCGGCGTCGTCACCGGCCTGCTCGGCGTGCTGTACAACGGCACCGTGATGGCTGCCCTGCGCCGGGCCGACGCCAGTCGCTGGCCCAAGGAAGCGCGCGCCGCAGCCACCGGCGCGCTGGTCGGGCTGCTGGTCTGGTACGCGCCGGACCTGGTCGGCGGGGGCGACGGGCTGACGCAGAAAGCGCTCCACGGCCAGGGCGCGCTGCTCGCCGTCGCGGGCGTGTTCGCGCTGCGGTTCGCGTTGGGAGCCGTTTCCTACGCCGCGGCGACACCCGGGGGACTGTTCGCGCCGATGCTGGTGCTGGGTTCGCAAGCCGGCTTGATCGTCGGGCTCGTCGCGGTGCAACTGACCCCGCACGCCGTGCCCAGCTTGCCCGCATGCGCGCTGATCGGGATGGCCGCGTTTTTCACCGCGTCGGTCCACGCTCCTGTCACCGGGCTCATCCTCGCCACGGAAATGACCGGCAGCACGAATCAATTGCCACCCATGCTGGGTGCCTGCGCGGTGGCGATGCTGATCGCCGTAGCGCTGCGATCGAAACCGATCTACGACCGGCTTGCCCAGCGTGCGGCCGACAATTCCCGCCCGACCACCTGAGTGAAGTCTGAGGGTGCGCAGCAGTTTAGCGAACATCCCTTGCAGCAAATTTTGTTCGTCGTAGGCTCGTCACTGATGAGCAAGTCACGGCAGCGAGGCGCGCAGGACCCGGGGACCGCAATCATGCGCGCCGCCGAGACCGATCGCATGCAGGTAGCCCAGTTGCTCACCGACGCCGCCGCTCAAGGGCGACTCCCGATGAGCGAGTACGAAGACCGGCTCACCAGGGCGTACGCCGCGAAGACGTATGACGAACTCGACCAGTTGCATTCGGATCTGCTCGGATCATCGGTGAATACCCAACGCGGTGGTGCCACCAAGCCGGCGCCGTCGATGCTGCTGCTGGCGATCATGAGCGCGTTCGAACGCCGCGGCCGATGGAACGTTCCCAAGAAGCTGACGACGTTCGCGCTGTGGGGCGGCGGCGTGATCGACCTGCGCTACGCCGACTTCACCTCGACCGAGGTCGAAATCAACGCCACCTCGATCATGGGCGGGCAGACCATCCTGCTGCCCCCCGAAGTCAACGTCGAGATCAAGGGCCACGGCGTGATGGGCGGCTTCGACCACAACGTCGACGGCGAAGGAACACCCGGCGCGCCGACCGTGCGCATCCGCGGCTTCTCGCTGTGGGGCGGCGTCGGCGTCCGGCGAAAGAACCGCAAAACTCAGAGCTAGTTACCGGCTAACGCCGACGCCGGGAGCGCAGGTAGTCGCCGACCACTGCCGCGCCGAGCCCGTCGAGATCCGGATCGACCACCCGGCCCTCCACCCGGCGCGCAACCTGATCGATGAACCGGGCCAGCCCGGGATCGTTGCCCAGCCGGAAGATGGTGACCTGCGCGCCGAGGCGGGCCATCTCGTCGAAGCCGCGCACGGTGTTGGCGATGGTCCGCGGGTGCGGCGGGTAATCGAAAAACACCGAAGAACCTTGACCGTCGCCGTAGTCCTCCAGGTGCGCGGTCGGCTCACCGTCGGTAACCACCAGCAGCACGGGCTGAGCATTCGGGTGACGACGCAGGTGCCGGCCGGCCAGTGCCAGCGCGTGATGCAGGTTGGTGCCCTGCTCGTAGACCCCTTCCAGCCCCATCAACTCCGCACTGGTCACGGTTCGCGCGTAACGACCAAATGCGATGATCTGCAACGCATCTGAACGGAAACGCGTGCGTACCAGGTGGTCGAGCGCGAGCGCCGTCTGCTTCATCGGCAGCCAGCGGTTCTCCATCACCATCGAGAACGAAGTGTCCACCAGCAGCGCCACCACGGCCTGGGTGCGGGTCTCGGTCTCCGACACCTCGACGTCGTCGACGGTGACCCGAATCGCGGAGTCTCCGCTGTCCCTTGAAGTTCCGGCCTGTCGCAGCACGGCGTTGGTCAGCGTCCGGGTGACGTTCCACGGCTCGGTGTCGCCGAACTGCCAGGGCCGAGTCGCGCCGGTCAGCTCACCCGCGGCGCCGGCCCGCCGCAGTTCACGCTCGCCGTGCCGACTCGAAAGCTGTTGCGCCACATCGCGCAACGCCGTCTCGCCGAGACGTCGCATCGCCTTGGGCGATAGCCGCCACTGCCCGTCGGAGCTGCGGTCCAGGAATCCCTGATTGACCAGTGCCCGCTCGAGCTCGGCCAATGTCTGGGCGTCGATGGCGGCCTGGTCACCGAGCTGGCGGGCCAGCGCATCGAGGTCGACATCGTCCATCGTCGCGCCCGGATAGCTCTGCGACAGCTGCTCGGCGAGCTGCTCCAGCTCGGCGATATCGGAGAGCGCCTGCGCGCCCTCGCCCATGCCGAGCGGGTTGTCGCCGGTGAACTCCGACGAGCCGTCCCAGTCTTCGCCGGGCCGGGCCGACTGCAGGTGAGCGTCGAGCCGGTCCAGTGCCTGCATCAACGCCGGCGACCCGAATGCCTGCTGCGCCAAAGCATCCAGCTCGGCACGCTGGTCCGGGCTCAGGCTGTTGCGGAACCGCTGCGCGGCGGCGGCTCGTTTGGCCAGCGAATCCAGCAGCTCCTCGACGTTTTGCGGGTTCTCCGGGAAGAACTCGCCGTGCTTGTCCATGAAGTCTTGAAAATCTTGGGGGGAATCCTGTCCCCTTGCATGCTTGTCCAGCAGGTCGTTGAGGTCGTTGACCATGTCGTTGACCCGCTGGCGGTCCTCGTCGGTGGCCCCTTCCAACGCCTCCTTCATGCCGGCGAAGCGCTGGTCGAGCATCTCGCGGCCGAGCAGATCCTTGATCTGGTCGTACTTTTGACGCGCCTCGTCGCTGCGCCAGTCGTATTCGGAGAGCTCCTGCACAGCCTTGGCCGGCGACGGCGAAAGCGCATCGAGTTGCAGCTCGCCGAACCGTGCGTCGTCGTCCAGCGCGCGGGCCAGTTCTTTGCGCTCGGCCAGCACCGCCTCGTCGAGCAGCTTCTTGACTTCCTGCAGCGTGCCGTCCAAGTTGTTCTCGCGCAGCAACTCTCGGCGCCGGCGGTTCGCTTCGGCGGCCAACCGGTCGGCTCCGGTCACGCTCTTGGTGCCACGGCGCAGCAGCTCCGACAGCGCCCGGCGCGGCGACGTGCCCGACATGACGTCCTGGCCGATCTGTTCGAGCGCCTCACGCAGATCCACCGGCGGCGCCAGTGGATCTGGACCGCCGGTGTACGCCGAGTAGCGCAGCGAGTGGCCCCGCACAGGTTTAGCCATAGACCGTTTCGCCCTCCCCGGACGCCTTATCAATGCGCTTGGCCAAATACAGTGCCTCCAAGGCCAATTCGAGAGCCGCGGCGCGCTCACCCTCGGACTCGGCGCCGAGCCGCTTGGCGATCGCCTCGATGACCGGCAGATTGGGCAGCGCCGCCAGCACATCCTTGGCCGACACCCGCTCACCGGTCGTCACTGCCGAACCGCCCTCGACCGCGGACACCAGCGGCCCGACGTCGATACCGCCGAGCGCTCGCGACGCGGTGTCCGCAGTGGCGCGGCGCAGCAGGTGCTCCAGCACGGCCTGCTCGCGCCCTTCCTCGCCGGACTCGAACTCGAGCTTGCCCCGCAGCACGTCGATCACCGTGCTCAAGTCCACTACCCGGGCCACCGGATCGGTCTCGCCCAGCACCGCGCCGCGATGCCGCGCAGAAGCGGCGACGGTCTCGGCTGCGGCGATGGCAAACCGCGCCGACACACCGGATCGCTGATCGACCGAGTTGGACTCCCGCAGGTAACGCGCGAACCGGGCGATCACCTGGGTCAGGTACTCCGGCACCTGCGCGCTCAGATGCGCCTCTTGGGCGATCACGGCGACCTCCGCGTCGAGCTCGAGCGGATAGTGGGTCCGGATTTCGGCACCGAACCGATCCTTGAGCGGGGTGATGATGCGGCCGCGGTTGGTGTAGTCCTCGGGGTTGGCGCTGGCGACGACGAGGACGTCCAGCGGCAGCCGCAAGGTGTAGCCGCGGACCTGAATGTCGCGCTCCTCCATCACATTGAGCATCGACACCTGGATGCGCTCGGCCAGGTCGGGCAGCTCGTTGACGGCGACGATGCCGCGGTGCGCCCGCGGGATCAGGCCGTAGGCGATGGTCTCCGGGTCGCCCAGACTGCGGCCCTCGGCGACCTTGATCGGGTCGATGTCACCGACCAGGTCGGCGACGCTGGTGTCGGGGGTGGCCAGCTTCTCGGTGTAGCGCTCGCTGCGGTGCCGCCACTCCACCGGCAGGTCGTCGCCGAGCGTGGCGGCCTTGCGGATCGACTCCGGGGTGATCGGGCGATACGGGTGCTCACCGAGCTCGGCGCCGGCGATCACCGGCGTCCACTCGTCGAGCAGGCCGGTCAGTGCGCGCAGCAAGCGGGTCTTGCCCTGGCCCCGCTCACCGAGCAGCACGAAGTCATGCCCGGCGATCAATGCCCGCTCGAGCTGCGGCAACACGGTGTCTTCGAAACCCAGAATCCCGGGCCAGATCGCCCCAACCTCTGCACCCTCGGCGAGGCGTGCCAGCAGGTTTTCCCGGATTTCTTGCTTGACGCCACGTTCGCGGTGCCCGGCGGCACGTAGTTCGCCGACGGTACGGGGCAGGTTGTTCGGTGCGGTCACCACTACACGCTACCGCGCAGTTCAACGGGGGTCCCGCCGCCGAGTGTGGAGTCGATGGCTGCTCTTTAGTGCGCGAAGTGACGGGCGCCGGTCAGGTAGAGCGTCACGCCGGCCTTCTCCGCTGCGGCCGTCACCAGGTCGTCGCGCACCGAGCCGCCCGGATGCACGATCGCCTTCACTCCCGCGGCGGTCAGGGTTTCCAGACCGTCCGGGAACGGGAAGAAGGCATCGGAGGCGGCCACCGCGCCGCTGACCCTTTGCCCGCCACGCTCGACCGCCAACCGCGCCGCGTCGACCCGGTTGACCTGACCCATGCCGATGCCGATGGTGGCGCCGCCGCGGGCGATGACGATCGCGTTGGATTTCACCGCGCGGCAGGTTCGCCAGGCGAAGGCCAGGTCTGCCAGGGTGGCCGGGTCGGCCGCGGTTCCGGTGGCCAACGTCCAGTTGTCGGGGTCATCGCCCGCCGCGTCGATTCGGTCGCGCTGCTGGACCAGTAACCCGCCGCTGATCTGACGGCGCTCGACACCGTCGTCCATCGGCTCGGCGGCGACCAGCACGCGGACGTTCTTCTTGCGCGCCAGAATCTCGACGGCGCCCGGCGCGTAGGCCGGCGCCACGATCACCTCGGTGAAGATCGTGCTGACGTACTCGGCCATCTCGACGCTGACCTCGGTGTTGGTCGCGATCACCCCGCCGAACGCGCTGAGCGGGTCGCACTCGTGAGCTTTGCGGTGGGCATCGGCGACCGACTCCGACGAGACGGCGATGCCACACGGATTGGCGTGCTTGATGATTGCCACGCAGGTCTGCTCGTGATCGAAGGCTGCCCGCCAGGCCGCATCGGCGTCGGTGAAGTTGTTGTAGGACATCTCTTTTCCGTGCAACTGGTCAGCCTGCGCCAGCCCGGGCCAGCCGCCGTCGTCGACGTAGAGCGCGGCCTCCTGATGGGGGTTCTCGCCGTAGCGCAGCAGGCTCGAGCGTCGCCAGGTGCCGGCCACCCACTCCGGAAAAGCTGCGGCCGGCTCCTCGGGTGCCAGCGTCGACTCCATCCAGCCGGCCACCGCGACGTCGTACTCGGCAGTGTGCCGAAACGCCAACGAGGCCAGCTTCTTTCGCTCGGCAAGGGTGAATCCGCCGCTGCGCACCGCGGCCAGCACACCGTCGTAGCCGAGCGGGTCGGTCACCACCGCGACGCTGGGGTGGTTCTTGGCGGACGCGCGAACCATCGACGGCCCGCCGATGTCGATCTGCTCCACGCATTCGTCGACGCCCGCGCCGGATTCGACGGTTTCGCTGAACGGATACAGGTTGACCACCACCAACTCGAACGCCGCGATGCCGAGTTGTTCGAGGGCGGCGGCGTGCTCCGGCTTACGCAGATCGGCCAACAGGCCGGCGTGCACCCGCGGATGCAGGGTCTTGACCCGGCCGTCGAGCACCTCCGGGAAACCGGTCAGCTCCTCCACCGGCGTGACGGGAATGCCGTTGTCGGCAATGGTTTTCGCGGTTGAGCCGGTCGACACGATCTCCACGCCGGCGTCGGCGAGTCCCTTGGCGAGCTCGACCAGGCCGGTCTTGTCGTAGACGCTGATCAACGCGCGGCGAATCGCCCGCTTCTCGTCGCTGGCGCTGCTCAT
Organism: uncultured Actinomycetota bacterium; assembly: GCA_963762535.1. Taxonomy (GTDB): domain Bacteria; phylum Actinomycetota; class Actinomycetes; order Mycobacteriales; family Mycobacteriaceae; genus Mycobacterium. Next base: position 147,622 of record CAVXKX010000005.1, on the reverse strand, counting down.
CCGATAGTCGCCTTTCGTCCGGTCCAGGTCACGCCGCCGGTCGCCACCGCGGCTATCACGTCTACCAAGAGTCGCCGTTCGGTGACCTTGATGCGCTCGTGCAGGGTCTGTTCGTCGTCGTCGTCGAGCACCGGGACAGCCTGCTGGGCAAGTATCGGCCCGGTGTCGGTGCCGGCGTCCACCAGGTGCACCGTGCACCCGGTGACTTTGACACCGTGGGCCAGCGCGTCGGCCACCCCGTGCGCGCCCGGAAATGCCGGCAACAGAGCCGGATGCGTGTTGAGCGTACGGCCCTCGAACTTCGAAAGAAACTGTGGCCCAAGGATTTTCATGAATCCCGCCGATACGACGAGATCGGGCGAATGCTCGGCGGTCGCCTCGGTGAGCGCGGTGTCCCAGCTGTCACGATTGGGGTAGTCCGCCAGCCGCACCCGGAAGGACGGCAGTGATGCGGCGTCCGCGATGTCGACGGCTGCGCAGTCACGGTCCACGCCGACGGCGACCACCCTGGCCGGATAGTCGTCGACGGCGGCGTCCAGCAGCGAGGCCAACAGGGAACCGGTGCCCGATGCCAGCACCACCAATCGTGCCGGCGCGCTGGGTGGCACGCGGAACGTTTGCTGCACAGGTCAGAGCCTAACGGTCGTCGTCCGGTGACGATGCGGGCCGGTCCGCGGCCCGAGGAGTCGGATCATCGATCCCGTCCGGGGGCACATCGACGCCTGGGCATCGTCGATCTCGAAGTCGGGCATCGGTTCGGCAAGCACGGGTGGCCCGGCCGGTGGCGGCGCGACGCGGACCGGCTTGGGCGTGGGTGGGCGGCGCCTGATCCCGCCGGCCATCACGACGGTGAGCGCGCCGATGGCGGTGAACCACAGAAAAATTGCGAAACCGAAAGTCCCCTGGTCGATTCCGACGCCACCAAAGTTGCCCAGCTGCCCGCTGCCGGCGTAACCGAGCAAGGCAAGAGCCAGCGCCGCCAGCAACGCCGCAATCCCGACCTTGGCCATCGCATCGGACAGCGGCAACGGCCGTCGCGCACACTGCTGCCCGAGCGCGACCCCCGAGGAGGCTCCGACGATGAGCAGCGCGACCCACACCGGCCCCAGCGGCGGGTGTGGCGCCGCTGCCAGCACCGGCAGCGCGGGCATATCCCCGCCGAAGACGGTGAACGAGCTGAACGTCGCGAAACCGAGGTGCGCGCTGGATCCCACCGCCATCGCGGCCGTCGCCACGATGACGTTGGGCACGTAGAGCACCGACAGCAGTGTCAGGCTGAACTGACCGAAGACCGAGTTGGTGATGCCGTACAAGTCCTGCATCGTCGCCCAATGCACGACCAGCGAGCAGGCCGCCACCAGGCCCGACAATCCGAGCAGCGCCAACACGCCGGCCACCGCAGCGCGCAGTGAATCGGCCAGCCAGAGCGGCAGTGGCGACCCCACGAGTGCCCGGCGACCGACGCGCGACCCGACCCCGATCACCGCACCGAGCAGATGCACCACCAGCACGCACAGGAAGGCCCGCGAAGCGCTCGGGGTCTGCAGCTCGGTGATGACTGATGCCGCATCGTGGATCACCGCCAGTGCGATGGCGGCGATCAGCAGCGGCCCGCCCAGAGCCGACGCGACGATCCATCGGATGACGAACCATGACGCCGTCGGCCTGGTGGCATGCGCGGTGGTCCGGGCGGTCCCCCACACCATCAGCAGCACCGGCAGCAGCGGCATCGCACCCAGCTCGCGGCCACCGATGGAGATCGGCACCTGGTGGACGCCCAGCCACATGCTGGCGATCGCGCCCAGCGCGCCGGTCATGTCGCTGTTGGCGATCACCAACTGCAGCAGGACCACTGCGGCGATGACCACCAGGGCCACCACCGACGGGCCGAACGCGACCCGAAGAAGGTCGCGCGCCTGGTGGGCGCCCGGGGTTCGACTGTCCGGCGTCACGGTCTGAGGACGTTACCGATCGGCTGCCTGGGTGGCGACCCGCCGCGCCCGGCTACGCCGCCCTAGCGATCGCCACCGGGTCCCCTGGCGTGCGAGCCGCCGCGCCCGACGGCGGACCGTCAGGACTGGGACTGGCCGGGCTGCGAGGACGGCGCCTGCGGCTGCTGACCCGAGCCGTACGAGTGCTGGCTGTGGCCCGAACCGCCCTGGTCGTTGGCGTTACCCTGGCCCGGCGCACCGGAGCCCGAGCCGGACGACGGCGGCGGGCTGAAGCTGGGGAAACCTGTTGGCGGGGTAGCCGATCCCTGCTGGGACTGCTGCGGGCCCGGCTGGGCGGTGAAGCCGCCGGTGGTCGGGCCGGACGGGTAGCCGCCGTACTGGGCGCCGTAGCCGGACTGCTGGTAAGGGGCCTGCTGCTGGCCGTAGTAGCCGCCGTACTGGCCGTAATACTGGTCGTACTTGGGGCGCGGAGCCGGCGCGGTGATCACACCCGCGTCCAGCAACAGCGCGCTGATGGCCAGTGCGGCCTGCACCACACCGGCAATCACCACGATCCACAATCCCGGCGCCCCGATCCGAGGCGTCGATGGTGTCCTGGATCAGCAACAGCGCACCCACCACCGATACCGCGGTCACCGCCGCGAGGTAATTCTTAGCCTTGGGCAACAGATTCACTGCGGCCAGCAGACCGGCCAACAGGATCAGGTCGGCCGGCAGCGTGCTGCCCTTCTCGACCAGTTCGTCGCCGTTGGGCAGCACGCGCGACACCATCGGGAAGTAACTCGCCAGATACGTCAGCACACCCAGAACCGCGACCGCAATCGTCAGGTAGTGCTTGAGATTGCTGTCGGAGTCCTCGGACTTGCCGAACGACGATGCGGCGGAAGCCCCGTACGAACCGGGCGACTGCGCGGGCGGATATCCGGGATTGCCGGGCGGGTAGCTCATGAATTCTCCTGTGCCTTCCGATGCGGTTGCGGCGCCACTGTCGTGCGGCGCTGGTCATCCCGCGCGCCGCCCCTCGCGAGGCTACCTGGAAATACTGGCCCGATGCCGTGGCGGCGGCCTGCGGGCGTTGGGACGCGAGCCGATCATCCACGCTAGCGCACCGCGTTCGCAGGCACCCCCCGGTGGTTGCCCGCAAGATTGGAACACGTTCTAATTCATCCATGGACTACGGGCTTGTGCTGTTTACCAGCGATCGCGGAATCTCCCCGGCGGCGGCTGCCGCTCTTGCCGATAAGCACGGGTTCCAGACGTTCTACGTACCCGAGCACACCCACATTCCGGTCAAGCGGCAGGCAGCGCATCCGACCACCGGTGACGAGTCGCTGCCCGACGACCGGTACATGCGCACGCTCGATCCCTGGGTGAGCCTCGGCGCGGCGTGTGCGGTCACGTCGCGGGTCCGGCTGTCCACCGCGGTGGCGCTGCCGGTCGAGCACGACCCGATCACGCTGGCGAAGTCCATCGCGACGCTCGACCACCTTTCGGGTGGCCGCGTCAGCCTGGGCGTCGGGTTCGGCTGGAACACCGACGAACTCGCCGATCACGGTGTGCCGCCCGGCCGTCGTCGCACCATGCTGCGTGAGTACATCGAGGCAATGCGGGCGCTGTGGACCGAAGAAGAGGCCTCCTATCAGGGCGAGTTCGTCAACTTCGGGCCGAGCTGGGCATGGCCCAAGCCGGTGCAGTCGCACATTCCGGTCCTGGTCGGGGCGGCCGGCACCGAGAAGAACTTCGCCTGGATCGCCCGCAGCGCCGACGGCTGGATCACCACGCCCCGCGACTTCGACATCGACGAGCCGGTGAAGCTACTGCACGACAAATGGGCGGCCGCGGGTCGCGACGGCGCACCGCAGATCGTCGCGCTGGACTTCAAGCCGATCCCGGAGAAGCTGGCGCACTGGGCCGACATCGGGGTCACCGAGGTGTTGTTCGGACTGCCCGACAAATCCGAAGATGAGGTGGCCGCCTATGTCGAGCGGCTGGCCGGCAAGCTTGCCGCAGCGGTCTAGCCGCTGACATCGACGGAAGGCGCATCGTGACAGCTCGCGACGAGCAGGGCCGACACTTCCCGTTCCGCTACGAGGCTCGGCTGGCTCCGTTGTGGCTTGCCTTTCGGGCGTGGCCGAGCACTCAGGGTGTCACGGTGACCGACGACGACCGGTTGATCGTCCGCTACGGGCCGTTCCGGGTGCGAGGCGCCGCTGTCTCAGATTCAGGATGCGCATATCACCGGTCCGTACCGGTGGTGGACGGCGGTGGGCGCGCGGCTGTCGCTCGCCGACGACGGGCTGACGTTCGGCACCAATGCCGAGCGGGGCGTGTGCATTCACTTCGAGCCGCGAATCCACCGCGTGCTGGGCCTGCGTGACCACTCGGCGCTCAACGTGACCGTGCAGGACTGCGAGGGCCTGGTCGCCGCGCTGACGCAGCGGGAGGCCGGCTAGCCGAGCGACGCTCGGTTGATGCCTTCCTCGGTCGACTCGACGGTGATGCCGGCGCCCAACGGGTCGCCGTCGGTCATCAACGCCACCAGGTCCTCGTCCTCGGTGAGCGCCATGAACCGGGAGCCGTCGGCCTCGAGCCGGCCGATGATGACACCGGTCGTCGTCGGCCAGTCGTAGCGCACGGAGTACGTCTCAATAGTGCCGGCGCCGTTGGCATTTCGGGTCACCGACACCTTCGGCAGTGCCGCGATGTCTTGCTGCAGTTCCTTGCTGCGGTCGGGCGCCCACTCACCGGGCTGCGTCGAGTACACACCCACCGAATACTTGCTCATCACACCGCCGTTGGCGCCGACGAGCCCGAACGAGCCTGCCTTGTCGCGCATCGCGGCCACCGTCTCGGCGATGCCGTGCAGCGAATAGCTGTTGCCGGGGCCGCCGAAATAGGGCAGGCCGCCAGTCAGCGTCAGACCGCGGGGGTCATCGGCGGTGAGCCCGAAGCCGTCGCACACCGCGAAGACCGGGAACGGGAAGCAGCTGTAGAGGTCGAACGCCGCCACGTCGTCGATGCCGATGTCCGCGACCCGGAGGGCTTCTGCCACAGCCTGTTTGGCCGAATAGCTGACACTGAGGTCGACGCGGTCCAGCAAGTCCTGCTCGGTCTGATCGGCATGCCCGCGCAGATAGACCCACTTGTCCTCGGCCACCCCGAGCCGGCGGGCCGCCGACACCGACATCACCAGCGCGGCGGCCCCTTGATTAACCGTGTCGCGCGCCACCAGCAACCGCGGATACGGGTCGCAGATCATCCGGTTCTCGTCGGTGACGGTTTCGATCTCCGGCACCGACCGCTCCACCGGCGAGGACGAAAACGGGTTCTTGGCAGCCACTTTGGAGAACGGGGCGAAGAGCTCGGCCATCGCGTGCCGATAGTCGGCGACGCCGAGTCCGAGCCGTGCTCTGCGCGCGTTGTCGAGCAACCCGTACTGCACCGGCGCTCCGGTCAACCCGTGCTTGGCGGTGTACTCGCTCATGTACTGCTCGAAACCGTAACCGCGGTCCTCGATCTGGCCACCGACGTGCTCGCTGAAGTCCGGCTTGTCGTCGCGCCCGGCGAAGTACTTCGCCGTCGACCCGGGCTCGGACCCGAGGATCAACGCGACCTCGATCTCACCGGCGGCGATCGCCCCGGCGAACTCCGTCATCAGCTTCTGCGGACCATTGCCGCCGATGGACTCGAGCACCGCACGCGCCGGATCGGCGCCGACGCGCGTGGCCACCGAGCGCATGTAGTTGTCGGAGCAACCGAGCGGCGGCTTCGTGAACGGGGTGCAGATCTCGAACTGACGCAGACCGGCGAACACCTCGATGGCCGCTGCCACCGCGCCGACATCCGCGCCGGTGTCAGCGAGCGCGGCGCGCACGGCCTCGGTGGCCAGCTCGACCGCGGACATGCCGCGATAACCGGGATCGTCGATGCGCTCGGTGAACTGGCCCACTCCGACAACGACGGGAGTACGCGAATCTATGGCGACCGCCATTACAGGCCTCCTGACAAGTGTTAATTCGTCAGGCTAACCGAAACCTGTAACGTGTTCCAATTTGTCCGCGTACGGCCCTCGGATTACAGGCTCTCCAGGATTTGCCGGGCGAGCGCGGCGGTCTCCGAAGGCGTCTTGCCGACCTTGACTCCGGCCGCCTCCAGCGCTTCCTTCTTGGCCGCCGCGGTGCCCGATGAACCGGACACGATGGCGCCGGCGTGGCCCATCGTCTTGCCTTCTGGCGCAGTGAATCCGGCGACGTAGCCAACCACCGGCTTGGACACATTGGCCTTGATGTAGTCGGCCGCACGCTCCTCGGCGTCACCGCCGATCTCGCCGATCATCACGATGATCTTGGTCTCGGGATCCTTCTCGAATGCTTCGATCGCATCGATGTGGGTGGTGCCGATCACCGGGTCGCCACCGATGCCGATCGAGGTGGAGAACCCGAAATCGCGCAGCTCGTACATCATCTGGTAGGTCAGCGTGCCGGACTTGGACACCAGGCCGACGGGCCCGGGTCCGGAGATGTTGGCCGGGGTGATGCCGACCAGGGCCTGTCCCGGGGTGATGATGCCGGGACAGTTCGGGCCGATGATCCGGGTCTTGTTGCCCTTCGAGAGGTTGTACGCCCACGCATAGGCGCTGTCCTGCACCGGGATTCCCTCGGTGATGACGACCAGCAGCGGGATCTCGGCGTCGATGGCCTCGATGATCGCGTCCTTGGCGTAGATCGGCGGCACGAAGATGATCGAGACGTCGGCGCCGGTCTTCTCGATGGCCTCGGCGACGCCGCCGAACACCGGCAACTCGACCGGCTCGTCGTTGACGTTCTTGTGCGCCACGGTGGTGCCGGCCTTGCGGGCGTTGACGCCGCCGACGATGTGCGTGCCGGCCTTGAGCATCCGGGCGGTGTGCTTGGTGGCCTCGGAGCCGGTGATGCCCTGAACGACGACCTTGTTTTTCGCGGTTAGGAAGATAGCCATATGTCTTTGGGTCCTTTTCTCAGGCGCTCGCCAGCTCGGCGGCCTTGTCGGCAGCCTCGTCCATCGTGGGCACCAGCGTCACCAGCGGGTGGTTGGCCTCGGTGAGGATCCGTCGGCCTTCGTCGACGTTGTTGCCGTCGAGACGCACCACGAGCGGCTTGTTGGCGTCGTCACCCAGGATCTCCAGGGCCTTGACGATGCCGGTGGCGACCGCGTCACACGAGGTGATCCCGCCGAACACGTTGACGAACACGCTCTTGACCTGCTGGTCACCCAACACGACGTCGAGCCCTGCGGCCATCACCTCAGCTGAGGCGCCGCCGCCGATGTCGAGGAAGTTGGCCGGCTTGACCCCGCCGTGCTTCTCGCCCGCGTAGGCGACGACGTCGAGGGTCGACATGACCAGGCCCGCGCCGTTGCCGATGATGCCGACCTGGCCGTCGAGCTTGACGTAGTTGAGGTCGTGCTGTTTGGCCTTGAGCTCAAGCGGGTCGGTGGCGTCGCGGTCCTCGAACTCGACGTGGCCGGGCTGCCGGAATTCGGCGTTGCCGTCCAGCGTCACCTTGCCGTCCAGGGCCAGGATCTGATCGTCGGGCGTGCGCACCAACGGGTTGACCTCGACCAGCGTGGCGTCCTCGCCGACGAAGACGTCCCACAGCTTGGAGATGGTGACGGCAGCGGCGTCGAGCACCTCGGCCGGCAGGTGGCCCTGCTCGGCGATCGAACGAGCGAATGCCTCGTCGACACCCTTGACGGCGTCCACCGGAACCTTGGCCAGCCGCTCGGGCTTGGTGGCCGCGACCTCTTCGATCTCCATGCCGCCCTCTACCGAGCACATGGCCAGGTAGGTGCGGTGGGCGCGGTCCAGCAGGAAGGAGATGTAGTACTCCTCGGCGATATCGCTGGCCTCGGCGACCAGCAGCTTCTTCACGATGTGGCCTTTGATGTCCAGGCCGAGGATGTTCTTGGCGTGGTTGTAGGCGTCCTCAGGGGTCGCGGCGTACTTCACGCCGCCGGCCTTGCCTCGCCCACCGACCTTGACCTGGGCCTTGACCATCACCGGGTGACCGATCTCTTCGGCGATGGCTTTGGCCCCCTCCGCGGTGTCTGTCACGCGGCCGGGTGTGGTTGGGACGTTGTGCTTGGCGAACAGCTCTTTCGCCTGGTACTCGAAAAGATCCATGGGCTCACTTCTGTGTGTCGGCCTGTTTGCAAGCGAGGCGACGTTTTCCGTTGCCCGCTTGCGGGAACTGTATCGAGACGGTTCGGAGCTTCCGTCGTCGGCATCGGCGGATGTGGCAGATCTCACCGAGCCCCGGGGAGTGATTCAAATCACATTCCCAGGTCGATTTCGGCCTAAACTTGCGACGCCGCGCGGCCGCCGGTTAACGTCTCAGGGTCCAGATAACGTTATGGTTACGGCTCGAGGGACAAATCACGTTGACCCAGCAAATCGCGGCACCGTCTCGTGTGCGAGGAGACTTCTGGGCGTCGCACGAGCGCAGGTCCCCCATTCACCGCAACGAAGTCACCGACATCATTCCGTTCAACGAATTCGGCAAGCTGGCCGATTCGGACTTCAGCGAAAACAGCGCTTTTGCGAAAGAAGCGCAGGTCCTCAGCGCTCCCGAACTCGACGACCTTGACGACACCGACAATCTCTCGGTCTGTTTCCTCGCCGGGCCCAGCCCGTCCGAGCGTCGCCTCACCCCGCTCGAGCGAGGCGCCATCCGCGCCCGCAACGACGCTGAATCGCTGACTGGTCGCGGCCAGCACCGCAAACAGCTCTCCGGACCCGCTCGGGGCCGGGTGTTGATCGGCGCGATGGCCGCCGGTGCGGCCGCAGCCGCCGCACACTCCGCCACTGAGACCCCGCAGCACTCCAAAGCCGAGACCGTCCTGGCCTCCCAGTCCGCGACGACCGGGCCGATCAGCACCTCCGGTAGTGGCATGCAGGTGGTCACCGTGCAGCCGGCCGCCAACGTCGCCGTGCACAACGCCGAGTTGGCCCATGGCGTCGCGTTCGCTCAGGAGCGTGCGCAGCGCGAGGCCCGGCTGCAGCAGCCGCTGTTCGTCATGCCGGTCAAGGGCGTCTTCACCTCCAACTTCGGATACCGGTGGGGCGTGCTGCACGCCGGCATCGACATCGCCAACTCGATCGGCACCCCGATCCACGCCGTCTCCGACGGAGTCGTCATCGCCGCCGGCCCGACAGCGGGCTACGGCATGTGGGTCAAGCTGCGTCACGCCGACGGAACCGTCACGCTCTACGGGCACATCAACACCGCGATGGTCAGCGTGGGTGAGCGGGTGATGGCCGGCGACCAGATCGCGACCGTCGGCAACCGCGGCAACTCCACCGGCCCGCACCTGCACTTCGAGGTGCTGCTGGGCGGCAGCCAGCGGATCGACCCCGTGCCGTGGCTGGCGAAGCGCGGCCTGTCCGTCGGTACCTTTGCCGGTTGAGTCGGTGACCGACCCGAACAACCCCAGCCCGCCGGCGGGCCCACCGAACCCTGAAACACGCATCATTCGGCGGGCGCCCACCGGTCCGCTGCCGCAGGCCTCCGTCGACGCCCGCACGACTCACATCCCCCGCCCGCCGGGACCCCCGCCCCAGCAGTTCGCGCCGCGCCCCGATCTGGGCCCGGCAGGCGCACCCTTCGGCGAGCCCAGCCGGACGACAGCGGTGGCCGCGGCGGCCGTCAGCATTGTCAGCGGCTGGGCGACCTCAGTGGTGGCGACCGACCTGATCGCCGGATGGTGGCGATCGGACCGCCTGTTCTGCGTCGCGGTGGCGTTCCTGGCGCTGGTGTTCGCCCTGGCCACGGTCTCCGGAGTGATCCTGCTGCTGCTGCGCCAACCGCTGAGCCGCTACCTGATCGTTGCCGGCGCCGTGGTGGCGATCTTGACCTACCTCGGGGTGTTCATCGCCGGCGCTCGGGTGGCCTGGATAGTGCACACCTTGCCGATACTCCCGATCGTCAGCGCCGTGCTGACGCTGCTGCCCCGCACCCGCGATTGGCTGCTGGAGGACTAACCGACGGCTGAATCCCCACGTCGGCCGGCCTGCTCGAGGATTTGACGCACGACTCTCACATGCGTGGGCTCTGTCGCGGCCCACACCGCGCGGGCCAAGGAGTTGTCCTGTTGCACGAAGGTGGCGAACAGCAGCACGCCAGGCTGCCGCTTGAAAAGCAGTTCGCCGGGCATCCCGATGCGTGAGTCGGCGCCCAGCAGCACGAAGTCGGGGCCGCTTTTTTGCACCGTCCAACCCAGTACCGCTCGATCAGATCGGCCATTAAGAACCTTCAAGCCGATCGCTGACCAGCCCAACAGCAGCTTCGTTCGGACAGTTCGTGACGCCCCTTCCAAGACCGCTCGAGCCCATTCCTCGGGCGTTTGATCCTGGCCCGTGCAGGTTTGCAGAACGAACGCATCCGCGTAGTCAACACGGGAAAGCATGCTGAGCGCTCGCGCCGTCGGTGGAACGGCGACTTGACGCACAGCCGGGAAGCTGGGTTCAGACCGCACAGCAGGACCTTAGCGTTGTAGTATGACAATACTAGTATAGCCGAACTATAACTCGATGAGAATGTGGTGGGGCATGGGACGACCGCAGCTGCACACGGCGGAGGCGATCCTTGACGGGGCCCGGGCAGCGGTGTTGGCGGATGGCTCGGCGACCATTACCGACATTGCCGCCACCAGCGGCGCACCGGCCGGGTCGATCTATCACCGATTCGGATCGCGTGACGCCTTACTGGCTGAAATGTGGATCCGCGCTGTCGTCCGTTCCCAAGACCGGTTCCTCGCCGCCATTGATTCGGCAGTCGAGCCGGCCAATGCGGCAGTCGCGGCCGGACTGTCGATTTTCGACTTCGCCCGTGATGAGTGCGACGACGCGCGGCTGCTGGTTTCGCTGCGCCGCGAGCAGCTGATCCGATCGCCACTTCCACCGACCTTGACCAACCGGCTGCGCAACCTCAACCAGCCGATTGAGTCCGCGATTGCGCAACTGGCACACGATCTCTACGGAACATCGTCAGCCAGCCACCGGCAGCGGACGGCCCTCGCTGTCATCGACATCCCCTACGGGGCGATACGTCGGTCCCTCATCGCTGGCACTACACCACCCGGGAATTTGCGACCACTCGTGCAATGCGCGATCCGCGCCGTCCTGGATTCTGAACCGCCGCCCCGCCCCGCGAGGAGAACCTGATGACCATCACCAGAAGGGGAGGGGATCTGATGCCGATGTCACCGTGGTGAAAGCAATTTTTGAGGCAGTGCGACGGCGCGACGCCTCGACTCTGCTAAACAGTTATGCCGCCGACATCGAGATCCGCGAACCGTCAGCGTTGCCTTACGGCGGGATCTATCACGGTCACGACGGGGCCATCCGTCACGCAACCGCCTACACCGAGTGCTGGGACGCCATCCAAACCGAGGATGATCGGGACCCGCAGCCGCAGGTCTTCTCCGCCCGCGACCACGTCATAGCCCTTTGGCGACTGAAGGCCACCACGGCCGAGCGTCGGCTGGACGTGCCGGTGGTCGACGTGATCAAACTCCGTGACCGCCAAGTCTTCTCACTACAGATGTTTCACCGCGACGCGACGGCGGTGCGCGAGTTCCTTGACTCGACGACTCGCCAGCGGCACCTGCAGAAGGGTGACGAAGTGCACCGCGCCGGCAGCTGATGAGCATGCGACTAGAGCTTGGCCACCGGGGCGTGGTTGTGCATCAGTTTGACCCGCCCTGAGCTGCCGAAGTCGATCAGCGACATCGCCGATTCGCCGACGCCCGACACCTCTTCCACCCGGCCGAGGCCGTACTTGTCGTGGCTGACCCGGTCGCCGGGCGCCAGCGCCAGCAGCGGACGCTTGCTGCCTCCGCCGCTACGGGTCGGCGACGGACGCGGTGTGCCGAACCGGCCGGCGCCGCTGACCGGCGCACTGAACGACGGTGTCGGGTCGGTGCGCCGCCAATCGATCAGCTCCTGCGGAATCTCGCGCAGGAAGCGCGATTCCGGGTTGAGCATCGGCTGCCCCCAGGACGATCGGACCTTAGCCCGACTGAGGTAGAGACGCTGACGCGCCCGGGTGATGCCGACATAGGCCAGTCGGCGCTCCTCGGACAGCTCCGTCGGATCGCCCAAAGCCCGCATGTGCGGGAACATTCCGTCTTCCCAGCCGGTGACGAACACCACCGGGAACTCCAGCCCCTTTGCGGTGTGCAACGTCATCAGCGTCACCACACCAGCTGTCTGGTCGGGGATCTCGTCGGTGTCGGCGACCAGCGATACCCGCTCCAGGAATTGCGCCAGCACACCGGTGTCCGGCACATCCTCATCCACCGTGACGTCGTCAAGTGCAGCGGCGTTGGCCAGATCGGTCGCGAATTCGTGTGCGACGCTGACGAGTTCGTTGAGGTTGTCCAGCCGGGCCAGGTCTTGCGGGTCGGACGACGACTCCAGCTCCGCGCGATATCCGGTGCGCTCGAGCACCGCCTCGATCAGTTCCCCGAGGTCACCTTCGGACGAGGCCAGCCGCATCCGTAATTCGTCCATCATCTCGACGAAACCCGCGATTGCCTTGGCCGAGCGGGTATTCAGCAGCGGCACCTTACCTTCGGCGGCGGCTTCCAACGCGTCGGCGAAGCTGGATCCGGTGTTCTCGGCGTACACCGCGACGCACGCCTCGGCGCGGTCGCCGATGCCACGCCGCGGTGTGTTGAGGATGCGTCGCAGGCTGACCGCGTCGCCGGGGTTGTCCAGCACCCGCAGGTAGGCCACGATGTCGCGAATCTCACGGCGCTCGTAAAACCGCACTCCGCCAACGACTTTGTACGGAATGCCGGCGCGGATGAACACTTCTTCGACCGACCGCGACGAGTTGTTGGTGCGGTAGAAGACGGCCACGTCGTTGTAGGTGATGTCGCCGGCCGAGGCCAGCGCATCGATTTCCTCGGCGATGAACCGCGCCTCGTCGTGCTCGTTGTCGGCGACGTAGCCGACGATCAACTCCCCTTCACCGGCGTCGGTCCACAGCCGCTTGTCACGACGGGCGGGGTTGCGCGAGATCACCGAGTTGGCCGCGGACAGGATGTTCTGCGTGGAGCGGTAATTCTGCTCGAGCAGGATCGTGGTCGCGTTCGGATAGTCGCGCTCGAAGTCCTCGATGTTGCGGATCGTGGCCCCGCGGAACGCATAGATCGACTGATCGGCGTCGCCGACCACGCAGAGCTCACCGGGCGGCACACCGTCTTCGCCAGGTTCGAGGTCGCGGCCGACCAGCTCGCGCACCAACACGTACTGCGCGTGGTTGGTGTCCTGGTACTCATCGACCAGGATGTGCCGGAAGCGTCGCCGATAGTGGTCGGCGATCTGCGGAAACGCCTGCAGCACCGCGACCGTCTCCCCGATCAGGTCGTCGAAGTCCAGCGCGTTGGCCACCCGCAACCGCTGCTGATATTCGGCGTACACCGCGGCCACAGTGCGCGCCAAGTCGTCGGCGAGCTCGGGCTGGTCGGGGTCGGACAAGTTGGCCAGCGCCTGCTGCGGGTCGATCAGCTCGTTTTTCAGGTTGGAAATGGCGTTGGCCAGCAGCCGCGGCGAATACCGCTTGATGTCCAGGCCCATGTCCTTGGCGATCATCTGCAGCAGACGGCGCGAATCGTCGGCGTCGTAGATCGAGAAGTTGGAGTTCAGGCCTGAGATCAGCGACGCCTGGTTGCGCAGAATCCGCACGCAGGTCGAGTGAAACGTCGACACCCACATCGATCGTGCCCGCGGACCGACCAGCGCCACCACGCGTTCGCGCATCTCCGCGGCGGCTTTGTTGGTGAAGGTGATCGCCAGCACCTGGCCGGGCGTGACGCCACGCGCGGCCAGCAGATAGGCGATACGCCGGGTCAGCACGGCCGTCTTGCCCGAGCCCGCGCCGGCGACAATCAGCAGCGGCGAGCCCTCATGCAGCACCGCCTGACGCTGCTGGGGGTTCAGACCATCGAGAAGTTGATCGCCTTCGGATTCGGTCACGTGCTGCACACTCATATCCCGTCAAACCTACCGCTGATCGGCGACACCTTTGCGCCGGAACGCCTGCAAGTGGCACACTCAATTCGTGCTCAATGCGCAGTGGCGATTTTTTCACGGGTACCGGCCAGCGGTGCCCGTGGTGTAGCTGCTTCCCAGAGCCCCGCGGTCCGCTTCCGGATCCGGGGCTCGTCTCTTGTGTGAGGCCCGAAACCGGATGACACCACCGCACCAACCTCCACACAACGAGATTCCGGAGTCTGAAATGACGATCGAAACAGAACAACTCACCGACATCGCCGACCTGCGCAAGGAAATCGACCGGCTCGACGCCGAGATCCTCGCGGCGGTCAAACGTCGCGCCGAGGTCTCCCGGCAGATCGGCAAAGCGCGGATGGCCTCCGGCGGCACCCGGCTGGTGCACAGCCGCGAGATGCAGGTCATCGAGCGCTACAGCGAACTCGGCCCCGAGGGCAAAGACCTGGCCATGCTGCTGCTCAGGCTCGGCCGCGGCCGGCTCGGTCACTGAACCGGCCGATTCGCCGCCCGTTCACCTCGGTTTCAGCGCCACCCCCGTCGACCTGACTAGGGTCGAACTCATGACTGCGGTTGAACAGATTCCCGACATCTCAGCGACCCCGGCATGGAAGGCGCTGCAACAACATCACCGGCAGATCGGCGGTACCCATCTGCGTCAGTTCTTCGACGAGGATCCGGACCGCGGCCGCGAATTCAACGTCACCGTCGGCGACCTGTACATCGACTACAGCAAACACCGCATCAACCGCGACACCCTGAAACTTCTGATCGATCTGGCGCACGCCGCCGAACTCGAGCAGCACCGCGACGCCATGTTCGACGGGACGCACATCAACGTTTCGGAAGACCGCGCCGTGCTGCACACCGCGCTGCGGCTGCCGCGCGACGCCACCCTGACCGTGGACGGGCAGAACGTTGTCGCCGACGTGCACTCGGTGCTCGACGCGATGGGCGATTTCACCGACCGGCTGCGCAGCGGCGAGTGGACCGGCGCCACCGGCAAACCGATCAGCACCGTCGTCAACATCGGCATCGGCGGTTCGGACCTCGGCCCGGTGATGGTCTACCAGGCGCTGCGGCACTACGCCGACGCCGGCATATCGGCGCGTTTCGTCTCCAACGTCGACCCGGCCGACCTGATCGCGAAGCTGGCCGACTTAGACCCGGCCACAACGCTTTTCATCATCGCGTCCAAGACATTCACGACGCTGGAGACGCTGACCAACGCCACTGCGGCGCGCCGCTGGCTGACCGACGCACTCGGCGACGACGCGGTGGCGAAGCATTTCGTGGCCGTCTCGACCAACAAGAAGCTGGTCGACGAGTTCGGTATCGACACCCACAACATGTTCGGGTTCTGGGACTGGGTCGGTGGACGGTACTCGGTCGACTCGGCGATCGGGCTGTCGGTGATGGCCGCGATCGGCCGCAAGGCCTTCGCCGACTTCCTGTCCGGCTTCCACCTCGTCGACGAGCATTTCCGGACCGCACCGCTGGAAGCCAACGCGCCGGCACTGCTCGGCCTGATCGGGCTGTGGTACTCGGATTTCTTCGGCGCACAGTCGCGTGCGGTGTTGCCGTACTCCAACGACATGGCCCGCTTCGCCGCGTACCTGCAGCAACTGACGATGGAATCCAACGGAAAGTCAACTCGCGCCGACGGCACCCCGGTCACTACCGACACTGGTGAAATCTATTGGGGCGAACCGGGAACCAATGGCCAGCACGCTTTCTACCAACTCCTGCATCAGGGCACCCGGCTGATTCCGGCCGACTTCATCGGGTTCAGCCAGCCCACCGACGACCTGCCCACCGCCGACGGCACCGGCAGCATGCACGACTTGCTGATGAGCAACTTCTTCGCCCAGACACAGGTGTTGGCGTTCGGCAAGA
The DNA here is from genome assembly GCA_963762535.1 of uncultured Actinomycetota bacterium. Lineage (GTDB taxonomy): Bacteria > Actinomycetota > Actinomycetes > Mycobacteriales > Mycobacteriaceae > Mycobacterium. The sequence goes on along the minus strand of CAVXKX010000005.1, from coordinate 131,722 downwards.
CGGCTGAGGAGATCGCCGCCGACGGCACGCCGGCAGACGTGGTGCCGCACAAGGTGATGCCGGGCAACCGGCCCACGACATCGATCTTGGCGAGCCGCCTCACGCCGTCGGTGCTGGGCCAGTTGATCGCGCTCTACGAGCATCAGGTGTTCACCGAGGGCGTCATCTGGGGCATCGATTCATTCGACCAGTGGGGCGTCGAGTTGGGCAAGACGCAGGCGAAGGCGTTGCTGCCGGTGCTCACCGAAGACGCTTCTCCGGCAGCGCAATCCGACAGCTCGACCGACGCCCTGGTCCGCCGGTATCGCGCCCGCGCGGCCGGGTCGGACTGAGCGGCCCGCGGCCGGGTCGGACTAAGCGAATCGCTTGGCCAACGACAGCGGCATCACCCGCAGTACGCGCACCATCGGCCCCCACGGCCACCACGGAACGGCGGCCCGGCCAGGCTCGCGCTCGATGGCGGCGACGAGCGACCTGACGCCAGTTTCGTTGTCCACCATGAGCATTGTGCTCTTCGACGCGGCCGTCATCTCCGACTCGATGTAGCCGGGCTCCATCACCGACACCGCGATCGGGCCGTTGGCGTATTCGGCGCGCAGTGATTCGCCCAGTGAACTCAGGCCGGCTTTACTTGCGGCGTAGGCGGCTTTCACACCGGGGACGCCTTTCGATGCGAGCACCGAGGAGATCAGCACCAGGTGCCCGGACCCCTGCTCGTTGAACATCTCGAGTGCGGTTTCGATTTGCACCAGGGCGGCGACCAGGTTGGTTTCGATGGTCGCCTTGTTGGCCCACAGTTTGCCGGAGCCCAATCGCGCGCCCTTGCCGATGCCGGCGTTGACGATCACCCGGTCGATGCCGCCGAGAGCGTCGGACAACTCCGCGAATACTTTCGGCACCTGGTCGTGGTCGTTGACGTCCAGCGCGGCCGTGACGACATGTGACGTCCGGATACCGTTGCCGCGAGTTCAGTTTTGAGTTCCTCGAGCCGTTCGGTGCGACGGGCGCACAGCGCGAGGTCGCGGCCCTTGGCGGCGAACGCGCGGGCCATCCCGGCGCCCAGGCCGGAGCTGGCTCCGGTGATGAGGATCTTCTGTCGAGTCATCCGCGCAGCATAGCTATTTGAGCAAGCGCGACATCCGCCGGTCGGCCAGCACCTTGCCGCCGGTCTGACAGGTCGGACAATACTGAAAGGACTTGTCGGCGAACGACACTTCGCGAACGGTGTCGCCGCAGACCGGGCACGGTAAGCCGGTGCGGGCGTGGACCCGCATGCCAGAACGCTTCTCGCCCTTGAGCGTGGCGGCCTGCTGGCCCACCGATCTCGACACCGCGTCGGACAACACCGAGACCATCGCGTCGTGCAGTGCGGCCAGCTGTGCGTCATTGAGTTTCCCGGCGGTGGCGAACGGCGAGAGTTTGGCGACATGCAGGATCTCGTCGCTGTAGGCGTTGCCGATGCCGGCGATGACTTTCTGGTCGGTGATGACGGATTTGATCCGGCCGGTGTTTCCGGCCAGCAGCGTGGCCAGGTCGTCGGCGGACAGTTGCAGCGCGTCGGGTCCCAGTGCGGCGATGCCGGGCACTTTCTGCGGGTCGTCGACGAGCCACACGGCCAGCCGCTTCTGGGTGCCGGCCTCGGTGAGGTCGAAGCCTGCGCCCTCGCCGGGCGGGCCCAGGTGGACGCGCAACGCGATCGGGCCCTTGCCGGGCTTGAGTGGCGTCGCGGACAGCTTGTCCGACCAGCGCAGCCAGCCGGCCCGGGACAGATGGGTGATCAGGAGCAGCTCGCCGGCCCGCAGACCGAGGTACTTGCCCCAGCGGTCTGACCCGGTGACGGGCAGTCCGTGCAGTGCGTTGATCGGCGGGTCGAAGGTCTTGAGTACCGACAGCGCGGCGACGTCGACGCGACCGACGGTCTTGCCGACGGCGTGCCGACGCAGGTGGTCGGCCAGCGCCTCGACTTCGGGCAGTTCGGGCATGTGACCAGTGTGCCGGTCAGCGCCGAGCGCTGCGTACCACCAGCGACAGCAGCCAGCTCACGATGGACAACACGATCGCGGCTTTGATCGCCGTCCACCAGAAGTGGTCGATCGCCAGGCCCCAGTGGGTGGTGTTCTCGGTGATCCACGCGGTGATCCACAGCATCAGCGCATTGATGACGATGTGGAACAAGCCCAGCGTGAGGATGTAGAGCGGGATCGACAGGATCTGCACGACCGGTTTGATGAAGGCGTTGACCAGCCCGAAGATCACCGCGACGACGAGAATGATGCCGACCCGCTGCAGGCGGGTGTCGCCGCCGACGAAGCTCAGCCCATGAACGACCTTGGTGACCACCCACAGCGCGAATCCGGTGAGCCGCGGCGCGGAGTGACGAATGCTCCCATGCGGGTGAAGCTACTAGGCTCCGCAGGCACGAACCACAAGTACCCGGTACCGCTGGTATTGACATCTTCGCCCGCGCTCCCTACCGTCTGGACATACGTCGACGATGACGTGCGCGGATCGGTGAGAAGGAGCGGCACCATGACCAGTGCGGTGAAGCCGGCAGGACTCGGCCGTGACGACTTCTCCGATCGTCTCCTCAAGGGCTCGGTCAAGAAGTCCTACGAGCCGGTGGTCGACATCGACTGGGACGCACCGCTGGATCCGGACAAGTTCTACCTGCCGCCCCGTGTCGTGTCGTTGTACCGAACACCGCTGTGGGACAGCATGACTCGTGCGCAGCGCATCGAGTTGTCCCGCCAGGAACTGGTGAACACCCTGTCGGCCGGCATCTGGTTCGAAAACATGCTGAACCAGGCGCTGCTGCGCAAGATCATGCACACCGACCCGACCAGCAGCGCAACCCACTACGCGCTGACCGAACTCGGTGACGAAACCCGTCACATGGTGATGTTCGGCAAGGCCATCGAACGGGTCGGCGCCAAGCCGGTACGCCCGCGGCTCTACCAACGGATCATCATCAACACGTTGCCGTTCTTCTTCCGTGGATCGGTGCTCTGGGTCGCGGCGCTGATCGGTGAGGAAATCTTCGACTCGCTGCAGCGGCAGATGATGGACGACCCCGAGCTGCAGCCGATGATCCAGCGGCTCATGCGAATTCACGTCACCGAAGAAGCCCGTCACATCCAGTTCGCGCGCGACGGGCTGCGTAAGCGGTCGCCGCAGATGCGCCGGCTGGAGCGGTGGTTCGTCGGCAACGTCAATGGCGTGGGCGGGTGGTTCTTCCGCTACCTGTTCACCAACCGCGTCCAATACGCGCGGGCCGGCCTCAACGCCCGGGAAGCCCGCAGGATCGCCCGCAACAGCCCGCACCGCCACGAGGTGCAGGTGGCGGGATTCGCGCCGTTGGCCGAGTTCCTCGACGAGGTAGGCCTGATGGGCCCGATCGCACGCCGCGGCTGGACGCGCGCCAAGTTCCTGTGACCGAGCCCATCCACGGCGTCGTCCTGGCCGGTGACGCAGACGCCGCGACCGAGTTGGTTGCCGCCGGCATCCACGACTTCATGGTTTTCGACCGCGAGGTGGTCAGCTCGGTGTTCGACGACGACACCGACACCTGGACCCTCACCGCCGCAGACGGCGCAACCTGCCGAGCCCGCGTAGTGGTCGCCTGCGAGTCGCCGTTCGTTCCGCTGGTCCCTGAGGTGGTGGGCCGCCGAGATTTTCGTGGCACCGCCATGCATGCTGCGATGCCCGCCGCGCATTTCGCCCCGGCCGGACAACGCATCGCCGTCGTCGGCGCCGATTCCAGCGCCGGTGAGCTGATCGACCGGATTGCCGGTTTGGCGGCGACGGTCAAGGTCTTCCCCGTTGCGCCGCGCCGGGCCGTTCCGCGGCGGCGCGGCATTCGCTTGGGCCGCCGGCGCCGCGTCGAGGTGGTCACGTCCCCCCTTCAAGAGGTGACCGCGGTCGGGATTCGCACCGTCGACGGTGTCCACCACAACGCCGACACGATCGTCTACGGAACCGGCTTTGCGGTGCGCGCCGGGCTTCCCGACGGCACGCTGGTGGGCTCGCGCGGCATCAGTATCCAGCAGGCCTGGAACGACGGCGCCGAGCCTTATTCCGGTGTGGCACTGCATGGCTTTCCGAATTACTTCACTTTCGACCCGCCCGGACTTCGCAGCTGCGCTGCGCTACGTCGTCGAATGCCTGCAACTCATGGGCCGGCACACCCGTATCGAGGTGCGCCGCAGCCACCAGCAAGCGTTCAACGAGCGGGTCCACCTCCACGGCAAGTCTGCGCCGGTGGCGGCGGCGTTCGACCTGTCGTCATCGGGCACCCAGGACGGCGTCTACGACGGTCCCGCAACCCTGACCTTGGCCGACACCTCGCAGCAGGTCAAGGTCCGGCTAGCCGGTCACATCAATCCGATCGATGGCCAATACCATTGGCAGGGAACGATTCTCGATGAATTGCCGGCAGATCTCATGACGTCATCACGCACGGTGGACCTCACGGTCGGCCAGCTGCGCTCGTCGGCACGCATCACCGAGAAAACGCCGCAGGGCAGGTATTCGATCGCGGGTGTGGGCGTGCCGCCGTTCAACCGGCCCGACGTAGAACTCGCGGCGCCACAACGGTAAATCGTCGCAGCTGCCTACCAAGCACTCGCTGATCGCGCCGTCCGCGCGTAACCTGAATGGACCGTGCCAGCCACGGTTGCCTACCCGGGACGGTGGGTACACCTCGAACGGTGGCGAGTTCAATGCCAGTCGAAAGCAACACGCCCAACGTGGTCGCGGTAGGCGCCTCGGCCGGTGGCGTGGAAGCGCTGACCCGATTCGCCGCCGGCCTGCCGCCTGACCTGCCGTATGCCGTCCTGGTCACGTTGCACCTGCCGTCTGGTGCGCCCAGCGTGCTGGCCCGCATCCTGGACCGCAACGGACCATTGCCCGCGGAACCAGCCATCGACGGGGTTCCGTTGGAACCCGGCACCATCCGCGTCGCGGTTCCGGACCGGCACTTGCTGGTCTACGACCACCGGATAATGCTGTCGCAGGGCCCGACCGAGAACGGTCACCGCCCGGCGATCAACGCGCTGTTCCGCTCGGTGGCTCTGTCGATAGGCCGTCGCGCGGTGTCAGTGCTGCTGTCCGGCGTACTCGACGACGGCGCGCTGGGCAGCGCCGCCATCCGGTCGCGGGGAGGCACCACGATCGCCCAGTCGCCCAGCGACGCGCTGTTCCCCGCGATGCCGCTCGCCGCTATCGACGCCGGCGTGGTCGACCATCAGGTCGAAGCCGGCGAGGTGGGCTCGCTGCTCATGCGGTTGGCACAACGAACTTTTGAGGAGCCGGAAATGAAACACGACGCACGCTTGGACCTGGAGAACCGCATCGCCATGTCGCGGCGGTTCTCGACGGAGTTCAACACCGAAGATCTCGGCTCACCCACCGGGTATACCTGCCCGGACTGCAATGGATCGCTGATCGGTGTCAGCGACGGCAACTACCGCTGCCACGTGGGCCACGCCTGGACGGCCGACGCATTGCTCAGAGCACGCGACGGAGAAATAGAGACTGCGCTGTGGGTGGCAATGCGTAGCCTGCAGGAGAAAGCCAAGTTATCCCACCGACTGGCCGGGCAGGTCAGTCCCGGCCTCCTGCGCGATCGGTATCAGGCCATTGCCGACGAAACGGAGCATGCCATGTCTGTGCTGGGCACCCGGCTGTCGGACGTGTATGCCCAACATGAGGAGTCCAGTGGCTAGCCACCGGCCGGTCAGCGAGCTGACGGTGTCGCCGAGGACCGCGGACACCGATTGCCTGCTCACCGTCGAAGGTGTCCTTGACACCACCACCTACCTCAAGCTGCGCGACTCGATCATCAAGGCCGCGTTGGACGAACCGCGGGCAGTGCTTGTCGACGTCAACCGGCTCGAGGTGCCTTCGTCGTCGGCGTGGTCGGTGTTTACCAGCGCCCGCTGGCACGTCAGCACCTGGCCCGACATCCCGGTCGTTCTGATCAGCAGTCGGGTCGAACACCAGCGCACGATCGCACGCACCGGAGTCACGCGCTATGTACCGGCGTACGCCTCCGTCGAGGCGGCGGTGGCGACTCTCAGCGACATTGGACCCTGTATCCGGCGACGGGTTCGCGCGGAACTTCCGGCCGCACTTGCCAGCCTGCGCGCGGCCCGCGCGGTGGTCGCCGAATGCCTCAGCGCCTGGTCCCAGGGCGAACTCACCCCGGTGGCAACGGTGATCGTCAACGTCTTCGTCGAAAACGTGTTGCAGCACACCACCTGCGCGCCGGTGGTGGTGGTGGAATCCAGCGGCGGGTTCGTGAGCATCTCGGTACGGGACGACAGCGTGGCACCGGCGGTGCGGCACGAGGATCCCTACCACGGCGGGGATCCAGTGTCGGGTTTGGCGATCGTCGCGTCGGTGTGCAGCGCCTGGGGCAGCATGCCGACGCCCTCGGGCAAGGCGGTGTGGGCGGTCATCGGGCCCGAGAATCGGCTCTGACCGCGAGTAGGGTTCAGTTCGCGACACATGTCGGGCGGACGGGACGAAATGGCAACAACGACAGACGAATCATTCGAGGCGCTGCTGCGGTTCATGCGCGACTCGCGAGGGTTCGATTTCACCGGCTACAAACGCACCACGCTGATGCGACGGGTTCGCCACCGGATGGCCCAGGTCGACCATGAGACGTTTGAGGAATATCTCGATCTGTTGCAGGCCAGCTCCGAGGAGTTCTCGGCACTGTTCAACACCATCCTGATCAACGTCACCGCGTTCTTCCGCGATCCCGACGCGTGGGAGTACATCGCCAACGACGTCATTCCGCGACTGCTGGCCGAACGTGGTCCGGATAACCCCATTCGAGTCTGGAGCGCCGGTTGCGCAGCCGGTCAGGAGGCCTACACGCTGGCCATGCTGTTCGCCGAGACACTCGGGGCGGATTCATTCCGCCGGCGGGTCAAGATCTATGCGACCGACGTCGACGAGGATGCGCTCACCGAGGCCCGTGCCGCCACCTACGAGGAGAAGTCGGTCGAGTCGGTACCGGCGGATCTGCTGGACAAGTACTTCGAACAAGTCAACGGCCGCTACGTCTTTCACAAAGATCTACGCCGTGCGGTGATCTTTGGCCGCAACGACCTGGTCAAGGACGCACCCATCTCGCGGGTGGATCTGCTGGTGTGCCGGAACACACTGATGTACATGAACCCGGAGACGCAACGAAATGTGTTGGGCCGCCTGCATTTTGCATTGGGCGTCCAGGGCACGCTGTTTCTCGGTCATGCCGAGATGTTGTTGAGTCACGGCGACCGGTTCACGCCGTCGAGCCTCAAACACCGGGTTTTCCGCAAGGTGCCGGGCTCACACGGTGGCATGGAATCCTACGATCTCGGCGCGACGATGTATGAGCGGCACGGCGATCTTCCCGGCCTGGACACCGTGCGCGAGTTGGCTTTTGGCGCCAACCCGGTCGCACAGATCGTGGTGACCGGTGACGACACCGTGGCGATGATCAACCAGCAAGCCGAAACCATGTTCGGGTTGTCGGCCCGCGACATCGGGCGCCTGCTGCGCGACCTGGAAGTCTCTTATCGGCCGGTCGAGTTGCGCAGTTATCTGGAGCAGGCCAAAGTGGAGCGCCGCGCGACCCGCATCCAAGACGTGAAGTGGCAGCGGGCAGGCGTCGAACCCGTCTGGTTCGAGATACACATCAACCCGCTGGTCGACAATGAGAACGGGCTGCTGGGCATTTCGATCGCGTTTTTCGACGTCACCGCGACCCGGGCACTGCTGGACAAGGTGGTCGACACCAACCGTCAACTCGAGGCGGCTTACGAGGAATTGCAGTCCACCAACGAAGAACTCGAGACCACCAACGAAGAACTGCAGTCGACGGTCGAGGAACTGGAAACCACCAACGAAGAACTGCAATCCACCAACGAAGAGCTCGAAACGATGAACGAGGAGTTGCAGTCCACCAACGACGAATTGCACACCATCAACGACACCCTGACCGAGCGCAGCGGCGAACTCGAGGATGCCCGTACCTTCCTGCACTCGCTGGTCAACTCGGTGCAGTTCGGCATGGCGGTGGTCGATCGCGAGATGCGGGTGGTGGTGTGGAACCACGGCTGCGAAGAGCTGTGGGGGGTGCGCGCCGACGAAATCACCGGTGAAGTGCTCACCACATTGGACATCGGCCTGCCGATGGACCAGGTCCGGCCGCTGATCGGCAACGCCTTCGTGGACCCGGCGAACCCGGGTGAGATCCTCGTCGATGCGGTCAACCGCCGTGGCCGCGCCACCCGGCTGCGGGTGATGTGCACCAGTTTCCAATCCACCGACGGTGCCGTGACCGGCGCAGTGCTCCTGATGGATCCACAAGCCCCGACAAGGCGATTGACGGTCAGCTCTCGGCGACCCGCGCGTCTTCTTCTTGTTCGACGGCGGCGGCGTCGTGGCCGGCCGCCGCGGCACGGTGTTGTTCCGCCGCGTCCTGATGCACCTCGGCGGTGCCGTTGCCGGCCAGCATGGCAGCCTGCTCATGGGCGGCCGCGGCGCGCAGGTGCGCGGCCCCGGCGTGCAGGTGACCTTCGGCCGCGGACCGGTGAGCGCGGATCGCTCGTTGCAGCGACTCCTCAGCATGCAGGCGGGCGCGGTCGGCGCTGTCGCTACTGGCCGCCACACCGGATGCCAGCTCGGATCTGCGCAGCTGCAGTTCGTCGGCGCGCAACCGCGCGGCCTCGCCGCGGGCAGCGGAGTCCTGAATCGGGGCGTCGCGCTCCTCGGCGATCATCCGCTCGGATGTTCGGATTCGACGAGCTGGCGGGCCACCGCGGCCACGGGCGTGTTCGAGTTCTGGGAGAGCCGCTTGAGCAGTTCGAATGCCTGCACGGCGTCGATCTTGAACCGCTCCATGAGCATGCCTTTGGCCTGGCCGATGATGTCGCGGGACCCCAGCGCGCTGCGGAACTGCTCCTCGCGGCGCAACAGCTTCCACGCCAAGGCGGCGTGCGTTGCGAGGATCAGGCCAATCTCGACCGCGTCGTCGTCGAAAACAGCGGGTTGCTCGGCATAGAAATTCAGCGCACCCATCTTTTTATGATCGGCAAACAACTGGAACGACAACATCGAGCGGATGGGGGTTTGCTCAACGGTGTCCCGGCTGAATGCCCGCCAGCGCTCGTCGAGCGTCAAGTCGTCGACCCGGATCATGTGCTGTTGCCAGGCTGCCGAAAGACAGGGCCCTTCGCGGTGAGTCTGCTGGATTTTGTCGATCAACGCCGGGTAGCGGCTGTCCGACGAAGCCGCGGTGTAGACAACGCCGCTGCGCTCTACGACCGTGATGCCGGCATGACGGGCGCCGGGGACCGCCTTGACCGCCCCTTGGGTCAGTTCGGACAGCAACAAGTCACCGTCGGTGACCTCTTGCTGCAGCAGGTGCACCAACTCGGCGATGTTACGGACGAGGTTGCCGTGACCGCGTGTTTCCACGTCCTTGCTCCGATCCTTGCTCCGATCCTTACTCCGATCGCGTCTGCGTTGCGGTCCACTCGATTGTCCTCCGCTGTTCGAGAGCACGCAATGGGGCTGGCCATGTCGCACACACATCTAATTCTAGTATTCGAGCACCGATTTAATTCCCGAAGGCAGGAGATGCCGTGCGGTTCAGCTACGCCGAGGCGATGACCGACCCGACGTATTACATCCCGCTGGCGAAGGCCGCCGAAGCGGCGGGATACGCCAGCATGACCATCCCCGACAGTGTCGCCTATCCGTTCGAATCTGACTCTAAATACCCCTATACGCCCGACGGCAACCGCGAATTTTTGGACGGCAAAGCATTCATCGAGACGTTCGTGCTGACCGCGGCCCTGGGCGCGGTGACGTCGACGCTGCGGTTCAACTTCTTCGTGCTCAAACTTCCGATCCGGCCGCCGGCCCTGGTGGCCAAGCAGGCCGGATCGTTGGCGGCGCTGATCGGTGACCGCGTGGGCCTCGGTGTCGGCACCAGTCCCTGGCCCGAGGACTACGAGCTGATGGGGGTCCCGTTCGCCAGGCGCGGCAAACGAATTGACGAATGCATCGAAATCATCCGGGGTTTGACCACCGGGGACTACTTCGAGTTCCACGGCGAGTTCTACGACATACCCAAGACGAAGATGACTCCCGCTCCGAGCAAACCGATCCCGATCCTGATCGGCGGGCACGCCGACGCGGCGCTGCGCCGCGCCGCCCGCGCCGACGGCTGGATGCACGGCGGCGGCGATCCCGAAGAACTCGACCGGCTGATCGGGCGGGTCAAACAACTCCGCGAAGAGGAAGGCAGGACGGGCCCGTTCGAGATTCACGTGATCTCGGTGGACGGTTTCACCCTCGACGGCGTCAAACGCCTCGAGGACAAGGGTGTCACCGACGTCATCGTGGGCTTCCGGATTCCCTACATCATGGGACCCGACACCGAGCCGCTGGACACCAAGATCCGCAACTTGGAAACCTTCGCCGAGAAGGTGATCGCCAAAGCCTAACGTCGGCGGTCGCAATCGCGGCGAACGCCGCGTGCAGCGGGCCGCCGCCAAACGCCAAGTACGACTACAACGGATCCCACACCGGCGCGCGCTTCTCCTGGTGCGCCTTGGCCGCCTCCATCGGGTTGTTGGTGAACCCGGTCAGAATCTGGGTGCGGTTCTCGATCTCGATCGCGTGCCGCAGACTGGGTGCATCCAGCGCGGTGTTCAGCCCGATCTTGGTCTGCCACACGCCGAATGCGTTGTTCTGCACAATCGAGCGGGCCATCTTCAGCGACGCCGCCATCAACTCCTCGGCGGGCACCACCTCGTGCACCAACTTGATCCGGTACGCCTCGTCGGCGTCGATGATGCGCCCGGTCAGCATCAGCTCGCGCGCGACCCCGGCGCCGACGATCTTCGGCAGCAAGTAGCTCGTGCCCATGTCCATCGAGGAGAACCCCGCTTTGATGAACACCGACCCGAACCGGGCGTGTTTCCGACGCGATCCGGATGTCGGAGTGCAGAGCGAACGCCAGCCCGCCGCCGACCGCGACGCCGTTGACCGCGGCGATGACCGGTATCGGTAGCTCGTAGAGGCGGGTGTAAAGGTCGGCCAGCCGAACCTGGGCGTCGTAGCTGATCTTGAACGACGGGGTGTGCGGCTTTGATGCGGTCCACGCCGCCCCGGTCCCACTGAGGTCGGCGCCGGCGCAGAATCCGCGACCGGCACCGGTCAGGATGGCCACGCGGTACTCGCCGCCGCCCAGGGCGTCCAGCGCCTCGTCCATGGCATCGATCAGCGACCCGTCGATGGCGTTCAGTCGATCCGGACGGTTCAACGTCACGCACGCGATGTTGTCCTCGAGAGTGTGCAGATCCACAGCGTTCATGAGCGCCACCGTAAGCCAATGCTCAGCGGCTGCGCGAGATTCGACGATGTTCGCGGGATTCGGCCCTAACCGCCCGACAGGTATCCGATCGTCGCGACCTGGCCGCCGACCGGCGCCGGCACGAGGGCCGGCGTCGGCGGGTCCGTGCGGCAACTCGGTGCTGACCGGGACAGACCGTCCACGGCAGCCCCCGTAAACCCCGTTTCAGCGGGCAAGACGTGGGAACCCTGGGTGGATCAGGACGTCGATCATGGAGGTGCACCGTGCCGAACTCGTCGATCAAGAACGAGAAGATGTACGAAGACCTGCGCAAAGAAGGCAATTCGAAAGAAAAGGCGGCGCGCATATCCAACGCCGCAGCGGCCCGAGGCACAAAGTCGGTCGGCCGCAAGGGCGGCAAGGCCGGTTCCTATGACGACTGGACGGTCGCCGATCTGAAGAAGCGCGCCAAAGAACTCGGCGTGAGCGGCTATTCCGGGCTCACCAAAGACAAGTTGATCAAAAAAATCCGCAATCACTGACCCCGGAATGTCGGTCCGGTCGGCGACGGTCTCAGCGCCTATTCTCGGCTGGTGACCCGTCCAGCCGACCGCGCCGTCGTCATCCATACCGACGGCGGCTGCCGGCCGAATCCCGGCCCCGGCGGTTGGGGTGCGGTGCTGCGCCACGGCGCGCACGTCCGTGAGATGTGCGGCGGCGAGTCCGGCGAAACCAGCAACAACCGAATGGAATTGACCGCGCCGATCATGGCGCTGGAGGCGCTCACCCGGCCCGCAGCGGTCCACCTCTACACCGACAGCACCTACGTCCGCAGCGGCATCACCAAGTGGGTGCTCGGCTGGGAGCGCAACGGATGGCAGACGGCCGCCAAGCAGCCGGTGAAAAACGTCGACCTCTGGAAGCGGCTTCGGCTGGCCTGCGCGCGGCACCGGGTCGAGTGGTTCTGGGTCAAGGGGCACTCCGGAATCCCCGACAACGAGTTGGCCGACGAGCTGGCGACCCGGGGCTGGCAGCAGGCAGTTGAGGCCGGCTACTCCTGCACTACGTCGCTGGGTGCCTTGTCGGGCCTGAGCCCACGCCAGCTCGGTTGACGCAGCCGGCCATCCGACGTCCATTCGCTGTACCGGACCTCGCCGACCAGTGTCGGCTTCACGAACGTCACACCCTTGGCATCTTGCGTGGAAAGCCTTGCATCAAACGGTGATTCGTCGGTATGCAGCGGCGCCAGCGTCTTCTTCAGGTTGGCCAGGTCGCGCTCGGTGAAACCGGTGCCGACCCGCCCGGCGAAATGGAGCCCGTCGGCGCCGGGGATCCCGATCAACAGCGAACCGATGCCGCTGGTACGTCCGCCCTCGCCGGCCCGCCATCCGCCGATGACCACTTCCTGGGTGTTCCAGTATTTGTCCTTGATCCAGGACGCCGAGCGGCGGCCCGGCTGATAGGTGGAGTCGCGCTTCTTGGCGATCACACCCTCCCACCGCTGCTTGCGCGAGTAGTCCAGCGCCTCGGCGCCGTCGCCGGGCAGCAGGTCGGGAACGTTGAGACCGCCTGCGGAAGCCAGTGTTTCCAACAACTTTCGCCGGTCGCGGTACGTCGCCCGCAACAGTGATCGTCCGTCGAGGTGCAACAGGTCGAAGGCCCGGAACTCGATGCGGGTTGCCCGCGCCCGGTTCTGCATCTCGGAGAAGCTCGGCACACCGGATTCGTCGAGGGCGACCACCTCGCCGTCGAGCACGGCATGGTGGTCGCTGAGACCGGTTGCCAGCGAACGGAGTTGGGGGAACTCTGCGGTGAGGTCGCGTCCGTTGCGTGAGCGCAGCCGCACCTGGCCGTGGTCAGCGTCGACCAGCAGCCGATAGCCGTCCCATTTGGCCTCGAACGCCCACTGAGCGGCCTTCAGCTTCTCCACCGAACCGTGGGTGGCCAGCATCGGCGTCAGCTCGTCGAAGTCGAAGGCCGGCTGATCTTTCATCCGGTGTGCCAGCCACTGGTTGCCGTTGGTCTGAATCAGCGCGTAGCGACCCGAGATCCGCTGTCCGTGCAGGGTGACGACGACCTCCCCCTTTTCACCATCATCGCGGAACTTCTCGGCCTCGTAGGTACCGGAATCCCAGATGACCACCTTGCCGGCGCCGTACTCTCCCTTCGGGATGGTGCCCTCGAAACCGCCGTACTCCAGCGGATGGTCTTCGGTGTGCACCGCCAGGTGGTTGACCGCAGTGGTCTCCGGCAGATTCTTCGGCACCGCCCACGACACCAGCACACCGTCGCGTTCAAGCCGGAAGTCGTAATGCAGCCGGCGGGCGTGATGTTCCTGGATGACGAAGCTGTTGCCTTTTCCGACAACAGGTTTCGCTATCGGCACCGGCTCAGGGGTCTTCGACGCGTCACGCATGCTGCGGTATTTCGTCAGCCGGTCACCGGTGCCCACGTCAGCGTCCAGCGCCGCCAGCAGATCGCCGTCGCGTTCGACGCGCTGGAGCACTTCGTCATAGCGCAGCTGACGCAGCGAGGTGTCGTCGAGTTCGTCCCAGGTGCGCGGCGCCGCCACGGTCGGAAATTCCCGGCCCCGCAGCGAATAGGGCGCGATAGTGGTTTTCGAGCCATTGTTCTGACTCCAGTCCACGAACACCTTGCCCGCCCGCACACTCTTGGTCATGGTGGATGTCACCAACTTGGGCATCGACGTTTCCAGTTGCTGGGCAACCCTTTTGGCCAACACCACCGCGCCCCTGCTGCTCACCGGTTTGTCCAGCGGGCTGTAGAGGTGCATCCCTTTGCTGCCGCTGGTGAGCGGATACGTAGTCAGGCCGATGTCGTCCATCAGATCGCGCACGGCCCGGGCCACCTTGGCAAGTTGCGCCATCGTCACACCCTCACCCGGGTCGAGATCGAACACCAGGCGGGTGGCCGGTCCCGGCTTGAGCTCTTCGCCTTTACGCGTCCACTCGGCGACGAAACGCCATTGCGGCACATGCACTTCCAGCGCTGCCTGCTGCGCGATCCAGGCCAAACCGTCGACGCTGTCGATGATCGGATAGACCGTCGTACCGGATCGATGGGTAATGCTGCCACGCGGCAGCCACTCCGGCGCCGAAGCGGCAAGCTGCTTTTCGAAAAACGAGGACTGCTCGACTCCGTTGGGCCAGCGTTTGCGGGTGGCCGCGCGCCCGGCGATGTGCGGAACCATCACCTCCGCGATACTGGTGTAATAGTCGAAGATTTCGGACTTGGTGGTTCCGGTCGCCGGATACAACACCTTGTCGGCGTTGGTCAACTTCACCCGCGGCGCCATGAAGCCAAACTACGCCGCACGGCACCGCTTTTCACCACCGCTTATGACCGTATCCGGGTACCGACCGTGGCTGAGGGCACGGTGACATAACCCACTTAAACGTTTACGTGCGAACCAATCGTGGGCACGGTGGGGGGATGCGAAAAGTAATTCCTTGGCGGCCAAGCGCCGGAGTTCCGCTCAGCAACGACACCCTGCCACTACATTCTCAGTCTCAGCGCATCGATGTTCCCACTTACGACCGGTCTACCCTGCAGCGCGGAGTAGTACACATCGGAGCGGGCAATTTTCACCGCGCGCACCAAGCCGTTTATTTCGATGACCTGGCCTGCGCGGGCATTTCCCATCAGTGGGGACTCACCGGCATCAGCCTGCGTTCCCGCGAGGTCAAGGACGTGCTGTCCGCCCAAGACGGGCTCTACACCGTGGTGGAGCGCGGCCATGAAGGCGAGACGGCCCGGGTGGTCGGCTCGATCGGCTCGGTGCACTATGCACCCAACGACGGCGCGGCGGTTCGGGCCGCTCTGGCAGACCCTCGCACCCGGGTAGTCAGCCTGACCATTACGGGAAACGGCTACTTTCTGGACCCGGTGACCCGCGAGTTCAATGCCGACCACCCCGACGTGCGGGCCGATCTCGTCGAGTCGAACAGCTACGTCACCGCGTGGGCGTACCTGACCGAGGCGCTCGCGCTGCGGCGCCGCGCCGGCACCGCACCCTTCACGGTGCTGTGCTGCGACAACATTCCCGACAACACCCAGGCCGCGCGCACCGCGCTGGTTTCGTTCGCCGCGCTCAAGGATGCCCGGCTCGCCCGCTGGATCGACACCTACGTCGCGTTCCCGTCGACGATGGTGGACCGGATCACCCCACAGACCTCGGAGTCGGAAGTCGAATTCGTCCGGGAGACCTTCGGAATCGCGGACAAATGGCCAGTGCTCACCGAGCCGTATTGCCAATGGGTCATCGAGGACAACTTCTGCGACGGTCGCCCGCCGCTGGACGAGGTCGGCGTACACTTCGTCGCCGATGTCACCGACCACAAGTTGGTGAAAACCCGGCTGCTCAACGGAACTCACATCGCGATGTCGTGCTTAGCCACGTTGGCCGGTTATCAGCGCACCGGACGAGGCGATGGCCAATGAGGCCATCGCCTGCTATGTCGAGCAGCTGTTGCGTGACGAGATCCAGCCCCTGCTGCCGATGGTGCCCGGGATGAACACCCCTGAATACCGGGACACGCTGCTCTCGCGGCTCAGCAATCCGCAGATGAGCGACCAGCTGTCGCGACTGGCGCGCCGGGGATCGGAGAAGATCGCGTCGTTCCTGCTGCCGTCGCTGCAGGAGGCGATCGAGCAGGACCGTCCGCACACGTTGCTGATGCTGGCCCTGGCCGGGTGGATCCGTTACCTGCGAGGCTACGACCTCACGGGCAGCAAGATCCGCATCGATGACCCGGAGGAGGAACTGCTGACCACGTTGGCGACGGCGGGCGGCAACAACCCCGAGCCGGTGTTGCGACACGAGATCTTCGCCGAAGTTCGGATGATCCCTGGATTTATCGACCGTTTGCGCGAGATGATCATCGACATCGACGAGCACGGTGTGATTCCCACCCTGCGCAAGGCGCTGCGGGACGATGCCCGGGAGCTGGTGTTGCAATGAGCCGGCCCCTGCAATTCGTTCGCCCGTTCGACCCGACGTCGATCACCACGTTGCTGTTGGACGCCGATGACAACCTCTTCCCTTCTGAGGCACCGGCATTCGATGCCTCAGCCGAGGTGACCACCCGCTTCCTGGCCAGGTTTGGCGTTACCGCGCCGCTGAGCGGCGACCAGTTGCGGAAGAAGGCTGTCGGCAAGAACTTTCGCAGCACCGCGACCGATCTTGCGGTGCTGAGCGGAGTTCCGTTCGAGAAGGCGCTGGCCGCCGGCCGTCCCGACGCGCAGGTGGCCTCGGACGCTGACCTGGCCGACGGTCGCGCGCTCACCGCCGAGGAGCTCGAGCAGTGGGTGCGCCAGGAGCGCGAGCAGGTCACCGCCCACCTGGCCGTGACGCTGAAGCCGGACCCGGAGGTCCTTGCGCCGCTGCAGGATTTGGCACCTCGGTTTGCGATGGCCGCGGTCAGCTCCAGTGCCCTGGCGCGACTGAAGGCGTCGTTCACCGCCGCCGGTCTTGACGAGCTCATCCCCGAGACCCTGCGCTTCAGCGCGGAAGATTCGCTGCCGGTGCCGACCAGTAAGCCCGACCCCGCGGTGTACCTGCATGCCGGCCGGGCGTTGCGGGTCGAAGGTTCGCACGGGCTGGCCGTCGAAGACTCGGTGCCCGGTGTGACCTCGGCCGTCGCCGCCGGTTATTACGCCGTCGGCAATGTGATGTTTGTTCCTGGCGATGAACGGCAAAGCCGGACAAAGGAACTACTTGACGCGGGCGCTATCGCCGTCACCGACTCGTGGCGCGCCCTCGCCGATTCTCTCGCCGCCACGGCGGCTGTGACGAGCGGAGGTTCTGCGCTCCACTAGGCGTCGCCACCCCGGAAGGAGTCGTGTAATCGTGCCTGACGCAATAGCTCTGAACAATGCAGGGCTGGCAAAGCTGCCGATCGACGCACCGAACTACGACCGCGGCAAGGTCAGTGTCGGCATCGCGCACATCGGCGCGGGTCACTTTCACCGCGCACACCAGGCTGCCTATATCAACCTGTTGTTGCAGCAGGGGCTGGCACACGAGTGGGGCATCTGCGGGATCGGGGCGATGCCCGCCGATTGGACCATGCGCGACGTCCTCACCGATCAGGACGGCCTGTACACGCTGATACTGGAAAACCCCGATGGCACCCGCGGCGCCGAGGTGATCGGTTCGATCATCGACTACCGGTACGCACCGGACGATCCGGCGTCCGCGCTGGAAGTGCTGGCTGCGCCGTCCACCCGGATCATTTCGCTGACGATCACCGAGGGCGGGTACCGCGATCCCGAGGGGCCGGCGTTCGCGTTGATCACCGAGGCGCTCGCCCGGCGGCGCAGCCGGGGAATCCCGGCGCCGACCATCGTCTCGTGCGACAACATCGAGAACAACGGCGAGGTCGCGAAACGCACGGTGCTCGCCGCTGCCGAACGGGTCGATCCCGAATTGGCCGAGTGGGTGTGCGAACACGCCAGGTTCCCAAACTCGATGGTCGACCGCATCACTCCGGCAACGACTTTGGAGATGGCGGCCGAGGTGCGTCGCGACTTCGGAATCGACGACCGCTGGCCGGTGGTGGCCGAGCCGTTCAGCTCCTGGGTGATCGAGGACGACTTCGCCGATGGCCGGCCCCCGCTGGAGCGGGCGGGCGTGCTGATGGTCGACGACGTGCGCCCGTACGAGTTGATGAAGCTGCGGATGCTCAACGCGGGGCACCAGTGCCTGTGCTATTTCGCCCACCTGTGCGGCTTCGAGTTCGTCCACGATGCGGCGCAGGATCCGATGTTCGCGAAGTACTTGCTGGCCTACTTCGAGAACGAGGCCATCCCCACCCTGCCGCAGGTGCCCGGGATCGATCTGCATCAGTACGGGCGCACGCTGATCGAGCGGTTCGCCAACCCGGCGGTGCGCGACACCGTGGCGCGGATTTGCGCCTACTCCTCCGACCGCATCCCGAAGTGGCTGTTCCCGGTCATCTGCGACAACCTGGCCACAGATGGGCCGGTCTCGATGGCGTCGGCGGCGGTGGCCAGTTGGGCCCGCTACGCCGAGGGTGTCGACGAATGGGGCGAGCCGTACGAGGTGCTGGACCAGCTGGCAGATTCGCTCATCCCGATCGCGCGGTCGCAGCACGCCAATCCCAATGCGTTCATCGGAATCACCGCGGTGTTCGCCGACCTGGCCCATCACCACCGGTTCGTCGAGGCCTATCGCTGGGCGCTGGACTCGTTGCACAGCAAGGGTGCTCGCGCGACGCTGGAGGCGTTGGTGCAATGAGCCGCGGGCTGGTGATCGGCGAGGCGCTCATCGACATCGTCCAGGACGGCGACCGGGTCGTCGGCGAGCATGTCGGCGGTAGCCCGCTGAACGTCGCAGTCGGATTGGCCCGACTGGGCCGCGATGTCGATTTCCTCACCCACATCGGCGACGACCCTTATGGCCGGCGCATCACCGAGTACGTCGAATCCTCTGGCGCCCAGCTTGTTTCGGGCAGTCAAAGCGCGGACCGAACCAGCACGGCACGTCTGGCAATGGACGAAAGCGGTTCAGCGATATACGAATTCGACCTGGACTGGCAGCTGTCCGAAACGCCGCCGGTAGCGCCGCCGCTTTTCGTGCACACCGGATCCATCGGCGCGGTGCGTGACCCGGGATGTCTGGCCGTTGCCGCGCTGGTCGACGCCTACCGGCTGTCGGCCACCGTCAGCTTCGATCCGAACGTGCGGCCGTCCCTGATCGCAGATCGGGAACAAGCTCGTACCCGCATCGAGCACCTCGTCGAGCGCAGCGACATCGTCAAGGTCAGCGAAGAAGACCTGCGCTGGCTTCACCCGGACCGCGCACCGCAAGACATCGCGCAGACCTGGCAGTCGCTGGGTCCTGCGATCGTGGCAGTGACCATGGCCGACCAGGGCGCCGAGGCGGCCTGCGCGGCCGGGGTGGTGCGGGTGTCGGCACGATCGGCACGGGTGGTCGACACCGTCGGCGCCGGTGACTCGTTCATGGTCGGCATGCTCGACGCGCTGTGGTCGCAGGGGCTGTTGGGCGCGCAGCGACGTGCCCAACTTGCCGCACTCGATCTCGAGTCGCTGACGGCTGCACTCGAGGCCGGCAGTGCCGTCGCAGCGGTCACCGTCAGTCGCGCGGGCGCTGACCTGCCGGATCGGGGCGCACTGACCGCCGCGGCGCAGCAAGCGATAGACGCGTATCTGCCCAGCAGTATGGGCATACTGACAAGATGCGTTCGATCTGGAAGGGCTCGATCTCTTTTGGGCTGGTCAACGTCCCGGTCAAGGTGTACAGCGCGACCCAGGACCATGACATCAAGTTCCATCAGGTGCATGCCAAAGACAATGGCCGCATCCGGTACAAGCGGGTGTGCGAGGTCGACGGCGAAGTCGTCGAGTATCGCGACATTGCCCGGGCTTACGAATCCGACGACGGTCAGATGGTGATCATCACCGACGACGACATCGCCACGTTACCCGAGGAGCGCAGCCGCGAAATCGAGGTGCTCGAGTTCGTTCCGGCCAGCGAACTCGATCCGATGTTGTTCGACCGCAGTTACTTCCTCGAGCCCGATGGCAAGTCGACGAAATCCTATGTGCTGCTGGCGAAAACGTTAGCCGAGACCGACCGGGTGGCGATCGTGCATTTCGCGCTGCGCAACAAGACCCGGCTCGCGGCGTTGCGGGTCAAGGACTTCAGCAAGCGTGAGGTCATGGTGATCCACACGCTGCTGTGGCCCGACGAGATCCGCGACCCCGACTTCCCGGTTCTGGACAAGAAGGTCGAGGTCAAACCGGCCGAGCTCAAGATGGCTGGGCAGGTGGTCGAGTCGATGGCCGACGACTTCAACCCCGACCGCTACCACGACGACTATCAAGAACAGTTGCACGAGTTGGTGCAGGCCAAGCTCGAAGGCGGCGAGGCCTTTAACGCTGAGGAGCAGCCCAAAGAACTCGACGAGACCGAAGACGTCTCCGACCTGCTGGCCAAACTGGAGGCCAGCGTGAAGGCGCGCGCCGGCGGCGACAAGGCACCCCCGAAAAAGGCGCCGGCGAAAAAGACGGCAGCCAAAAAGGCACCCGCCAAGAAGGCCGCCGCGAAAAAGACGGCGGCGAAAAAGACAGCGGCCAAGAAGACGCCCGCCAAGAAGGCTGCCGCCAAGCGTTAGGGCGCTGAACCGGCTCCGCAACCGTTGCCCGCGAGTATCGTCCGAAACCAGTGCGGCAGATTCCGGCCGCGTGCAGGAAGAGCTCGACATGGGTCGTATTCGGACAACAGCAGCAGGATTCGCGATCACCGCGGCCCCCGTGTACGGCTTGATCGGCGCGGCCGCGGTCGCGCACGCCGATCCACCCATCTGCGGCACCCCGGACAGACCGTGCGCCGGTCCGAGCCCACTGACGCCGGAGCAACAGTGCGCGTTCACCGCATGGCGCACGATGATGCCCTGCAATTGGCTGGGCCAGCAGGTGCCCCAAGGCACCCCGGGCAGCTGGGGCTGAGGCTGAGGCTTAAACCCTTTCGGCCGCTTGAACATTGGAGACCGCAGTGGCACCGTCTACCAGCTATCGGGTTCTCCAGATCGCGCTGGTCTGCTTCGGCGCGGTGATGCTGCTGCTCTACCCGCTGGCCGTGGTATGGCCGTCGGGGTGGGCGTGGCATCACGGCGCGCCGTACGAGTCCGACTACTTCATGATGATCGTCGGCCTTTACGCGACGCTGGGCCTGTTTCTGTTGAATGCGGCGCGGCGCCCCGAGGCCAACGTCAGCCTGATCTGGTTCGCGGTGTGGTCCAGCCTGGTGCACGCCGTGGTGATGGCGGTGCAGTCGTTCACTGACGAGCACCACACGGGACATCTGCTGGGTGATGTTCCCGCGCTGCTGCTGGCGGCGGTGGTGCTGGCGATGCTGGTCCGCACGTCGGGCATAGCGCGACCGGATGGCCGCTTACCGCGCGAAGTGGCGTGATCTGGACTAGCGTCATCGCATGGAAGTCCGATGTACGCGTGGGTGTTGGCTTTGTCCGCGGTCGCGGTGGTCTGCGCGGCGCCGGCATCGGCCAACCCCACCGACGACGCGGTTGTCGCGGCCCTGGCCAAGCGCAACATCGTGATCACTGATGACAACCGCAATGCGATGCTCGCCGAGGCCCACATGGTATGCGACGGTCTCGATAAGCATTACAAGACAAGCACTTTGGCGATGAAGCTGGTCGGCGACACCGATCTCAATTTCAGCCAATCCAGCTTCTTCATCGGGGTGGCGGTATCGGCCTACTGCCCCCAGTACAAGGGCCACTCCGACTCCTCCGCGAGCTGGCTGAATCCCAGTCCCCCGCTGATGTGATCAGACCGGCGCCAGTTCGTCGGACGAAATAGCCGAAGGCACTTTAGGCCCAAGTCATGCCCAAGTCAGGGTCTACCGCCCGACCCAAAGGGCCGTGGTTCCCACCGTCTTGGTGGTGGTGGTTGCGACATGGCCACAAGCGGATATCGATCCGGCGCATCACTGAACCCAAAAGCCACTTTAGTCACTATCGTCACAGTTTCGAATCCCTGCGCGTCCGCTGTGAAGACCAACGGAGAAGCCCAGGCTCCATCGGAGGTTTGACGTGTGGGTATTTCGCCGACTCGCACCGGTATCGGTGGCGTCGATGGCCGCCATTGCACTCATCGCTTCGGTAGTCGTGGCCCCTCCTGCGTCAGCCGCGCCATGCGCTCAAGCGGCTTCCGCGGCGCCAGCGAACAGCGGTCCGGCGCTGCCGGGGGCGGCGCTGCCGCCGGTAGAACACCTGCCGATAGGGCGCATGCCCCGCGGCGCACAGAACCAGGCAATGCCGTCACGACTGGGTCCGCTCCCGGCCGCGGCCTCCGACCCGACAGCACCGGGTGCTCTGAACTTCGCACCGTTGCAACAGCAAGGGGCGGTGCTACCCGCGCCCGGTCCTCTCGGTGCGGGGGCCCAACCGGTGCCGAGCCCCACGAGTTTGACCAATCCGGGTCCAAACACAGCTGCCGGTGCAGGCCCGACGACCGCGGGCCCGGCTGCGGCGATTGCCGGCCCGACAACAACGATCGTCGGCTGGGTGAATGGACCCAACAGCCCGAACAACACCTACACACGCTTCGCGATGTCGGGCGCCGATCTCGGGATTATCTGGGACAACGGCCAGACCGGCTTGAACGACCAGGTGCTCATGGCATTCGGCGACACGTTCGGCGATTGCAGTGTCTCCAGCCAGCAGTGGCGGAGCAACACCTTGTTTCGCAGCGCGGACCGCAATCTGTCCGACGGAGTGTCGGTGCCAGACCCCATGTACGGCAACGTCTACGCCGGCTCGCCGGTCGCGTCCGCGACTCCGCCGGGAGGGAACTTCTCAAGACAGATCATCGCCAGTCTCAATCTCGCCCCAACCGAAGTGACCATCATCCCAACCGCTGGAATCTCGGTGGGGACAACACAGTACATCAATTTCATGTCGGTCAATCAGTGGGGCAATCCGGGCCAATGGACCACGAACTTCTCGGCAATCGCCTCTTCTAACGACAACGGCGAGAATTGGACCGCCAGCCGTGAAACCGTCCGTCCGAGCTTCTTTTTCAGCGTACCCAGTGTCTGGTTCAACTGGGGCAACCAGAATTTTCAGCAGGGGGCGTTCGTCCGGCGCGGCGGTTACCTGTACTCGTACGGCACCCCGTCCGGACGCTCGGGCTCGGCATACGTGTCGCGCGTTCCCGAGAATGCTGTGCTGGACCTCAGTCAGTACGAATACTGGGGTAAAGAATGGTGGAATCCCTTTGGAGCGGCCTCGTGGATCGCAAACAGTCCGTGGGATGCCACGCCCGTTATCTCGGCTCCGGTGAGCGAGATGTCAGTGCAGTACAACGATTACCTCAATAAGTACATCGTGCTGTACTGCGACGGCTCGAACAACGTCGTGATGCGAACAGCGGACAGTCCACAGGGACCGTGGAGCGCAGCGCAGACCCTTGTGACGTCGACACAACTTCCCGGCGGCATTTACGCCCCCTTCATCCACCCCTGGTCGAGTGGCCACGATCTGTACTTCAACCTGTCGCTGTGGTCGGCCTACAGCGTGATGTTGATGCACACGACGCTGCCCTAGCTCCCGCTGCGCCGGCCCCTTTACTCACTCACCGATGTTGGGAATGACGGGCATGGTCGGCCAGGGGGTGGTGCCGGGCGGGCACTGGAACCATTGAAACTGCGGCAGGAGGCAAGCTTTGCCTTCTTTAACGTGGTCGCCACTGGTGCCGTAGTCGTGACAAACAGAAGTGTCCCAAGCCGGGTGAATGGGAATCGGCTTCATTGAGCCATGTGCGTCTGGAGCAACGCCCATAACCGGGGGATCCCCTGGGCACCAATGAAATTGACTGGCGTCGGCGGTACCTGCGCCCAGTCCCAAACTGGCCACCGCGACGGCCCCCGACACCAACGCCGCGTTAGTGAGATTTTTCAGGTGACTGGTGATGTCCATGCGGGCGGCTACCTCTCCTCGTCGTAGGAGCAGAATTTAACGCCCGCCGTTGAACAAATACTTAACGCGCAACTCTTGCCAACGAGTGCCCTTCGCGACGGCCGACGATGCCCGCTACGACGACAGGTCTATGGCGCGGGTGGCGGTGCGGGCGCAGCCGCATTCCCATGCAGGCACTGCTGATATTCCGGACTACCAGGGACGTTGTCAGAGCCGCAATTGCAATCACGAACTTGCGCGGGGTTGGCCAGCGAATTACAAAAGTCGCTACCAGCAGAGGCCGATGGGGCGGTCCACGTAAAACCAGCGACCAAAGCTGCCGCCGCACCACCAACCGCGGCCATCAATACTCTCGTCTTCATGTTGGGTTCCTTCTCTCTGGAAGACCACGGCACTCCGCCACCTCTGGTTGCGCTAGCCGAATACTAGGGTCCGAAAAGTAGGCAGCGACCACTTGTCAGATTTCTTGACGCCGGACCTCGCCGGAGGTCGCCGGCAAAAAGAAAACTAGAACGTGTTTCAGAAATAGGGTTCCGTGGCGCTCGGCGCCTTGTTACGGTGACGCCCGTGATCCTGGACAAATTCCGACTCGACGACCAAGTCGCCGTCGTCACCGGCGGCGGACGCGGTCTTGGCGCAGCCATCGCGCTGGCCTTCGCCGAGGTTGGCGCCGACGTCGTCATCGCCTCCCGCACCCAATCCGAACTAGAGGCCGTCGCCGACAAGGTCCGTGCCGCAGGCCGGCGGGCCCACATCGTCACCGCTGACCTCTCCCAGCCAGAAGTCACGGCGGAGTTGGCTGGTCAGGCCGTCGAGGCGTTCGGGCGACTGGACATCGTCGTCAACAACGTCGGCGGCACCATGCCCAACGGGTTGCTGACCACGTCGACGAAGGACCTCAAAAGCGCGTTCACCTTCAACGTCGCGACCGCGCACGCGTTGACCATCGCGGCGGTGCCGCTGATGCTCGAGCACTCCGGCGGCGGCAGCATCATCAACATCACCTCGACGATGGGGCGGGTGGCCGGACGCGGTTTCGCCGCCTACGGGACCGCCAAAGCCG
Source organism: uncultured Actinomycetota bacterium (assembly GCA_963762535.1). Classification (GTDB taxonomy): domain Bacteria; phylum Actinomycetota; class Actinomycetes; order Mycobacteriales; family Mycobacteriaceae; genus Mycobacterium. The sequence continues at coordinate 106,791 of CAVXKX010000005.1, read as the reverse complement.
CGCTGGCCCACTACACCCGGCTGGCCGCACTTGATCTGTGCCCGCGGGTCCGGGTGAACGCCATCGCGCCGGGCTCGATCGCCACCTCCGCGCTGGACATCGTCGCTTCCAATGACGAGCTGCGCGAGCCGATGGAGAAGGCGACACCGATGCGCCGCCTTGGTGAACCCGACGAGATCGCTGCCGCCGCAGTGTATTTGGCATCTCCCGCCGGCGCCTACCTGACCGGCAAGGTGATCGAAGTCGACGGCGGCATCACCTTCCCCAACCTCGACCTCCCGATCCCGGACCTGTGACCGGCAACGCTGCGGCGCCCATCCGCGTCGCTCAGATCGGCACCGGCAATGTCGGTGTACACGCGCTTCGTGCACTCATCACCAACCCCGACTACGAGCTCACCGCCGTATGGGTGTCCTCGGAATCCAAAGCCGGCAAAGACGCCGGAGAGCTTGCCGGCCTTGATGTTTCGACCGGTATCACCGCGTCCACCGATTTGGACGCCGTGCTGGCCACCGGCCCGCAGTGCGCGGTCTACACCGCGATGGCCGACAACCGGCTGCCCGACGCGCTCGAGGACTACCGGCGCATCCTGTCCGCCGGAGTCAACGTTGTCGGCAGCAGCGCAGTCTTCCTGCAGTACCCGTGGCAGGTGCTGCCGGACAACATGCTCAAACCGATCGAAGATGCTGCGCAAGAAGGTGATTCGAGCCTGTTCGTCAACGGCATCGATCCCGGCTTCGCCAACGACTTGATCCCGCTGGCACTGGCCGGAACCTGTCAGAGCGTGCAGCAGATCCGCTGCATGGAGATCGTCGACTACGCCACCTACGACAGCGCGACGGTCATGTTCGACGTGATGGGATTCGGCAAGCCGCTCGATGAGATCCCGATGCTGCTGCAACCGGGCGTACTGAGCCTGGCGTGGGGGTCGGTGGTGCGCCAACTCGCCGCCGGGCTGGGCATCGAACTCGACTCGGTGATCGAACACCAGGAGCGGGTTCCAGCGCCCGAGGATTTCGACATCGCGTCCGGGCACATTCCCAAGGGCAGTGCCGCGGCGCTGCGTTTCGAGGTGCAGGGCCTGGTCGACGGCCACCCTGCGGTTGTCCTCGAACACGTCACCCGGTTGCGCGAGGACCTGTGCCCGGACTGGCCGCAGCCGGCCCAGCCCGGCGGGTGCTATCGGATCGAGATCACCGGCGAACCGTCCTACGCCATCGACGTCTGCCTGAGCAGCCCCAACGGAGACCACAACCACGCTGGTTTGGTGGCGACCGCGATGCGGGTCGTCAACGCCATCCCCGCCGTCGTAGCCGCACCCGCAGGAATCCGGACCACCCTGGACCTGCCGCTGATCACCGGTCGTGGCCTGTACTCGGTGGGATAACGGTTTCGGCTAACCTAACTTTCTGATTCGTAGACCGAAAGTGAGTTAGGTGCCCCAGGACACCCGCGCCCGGCCCAAAGCCGGGTGGTATCTGCTCGGCCCCGCGTTCGTCGCGGCCATCGCCTACGTCGACCCGGGCAACGTCGCCGCCAACATCAGCGCGGGCGCGCAGTTCGGCTTCGCGCTGCTGTGGGTCATCGTCCTGGCGAACGTGATGGCCGGTCTCGTGCAATACCTTTCGGCGAAGCTCGGCCTGGTGACCGGCCGCTCGCTGCCCGAGGCGATCGGCGGCAAGCTCAACCGCCCGACCCGGCTGGCGTTTTGGCTGCAGGCCGAGGTCGTCGCGATGGCCACCGACGTGGCCGAGGTGATCGGCGGAGCGATCGCGCTGCACATCCTCTTCGGGCTGCCGCTGCTGCTGGGCGGGATCATCACCGGGGTGGTGTCACTGCTTTTGCTGCGCGTTCAAGACCAGCGCGGCCAGCGGATCTTCGAACGCGTCATCACCGGACTGCTGCTGGTGATCGCCATTGGCTTCACCGCGAGCTTCTTCGTCTCGACGCCGCCGCCCGGCGACGTGCTCGGCGGTCTGGTGCCTCGATTCCCCGGCAAGGAAAGTGTGTTGTTGGCCGCGGCCATCCTGGGCGCGACCGTGATGCCCCATGCGGTGTACCTGCATTCCGGGCTGGCCCGCGACCGGCACGGCCATCCCGATCCGGGCCCCGATCGCCGCCGACTGCTGCGGATCACCCGGTTGGACGTCGGGCTGGCGATGGTGGTCGCGGGCGCGGTGAACGTTGCCATGCTGCTGGTGGCCGCGCTGAACATGCGGGGCCGCGGCGACGTCAATTCGATCGAAGTGGCCTACGCCGCCGTGCACGACACGGTGAGCCCGCTGATCGCCGTGCTCTTCGCGATCGGTCTGCTGGCCTCGGGGTTGGCCTCGGCCTCGGTGGGTGCCTACGCCGGCGCGATGATCATGCAGGGCTTGCTGCACCGGTCGGTCCCGATGGTGCTGCGGCGGGTGGCCACGCTGGCGCCCGCGCTGGTGATTCTGGCTTTGGGCTTCAATCCGACGCGCACGCTAGTGCTCTCACAGGTCGTGCTGTCGTTCGGTATTCCGTTCGCGCTGCTTCCGCTGGTTCGGCTGACCAGTAATCGCGCGCTGATGGGAGTCGACACCAACCACCGCGTCACCTCCGCCGTGGGCTGGGTGATCGGCACGATGATCAGCCTGCTGAACGTGGTCCTGATTTACCTCACGATCAGCGCCAAAGGCTAGGCGTGACACTCGATGGTGCTCATCGGAGGCGAATACTTCGCTCGGCTAACATCGACCTCGTGACGCAGCGGCGCCGTCATTCCTACTTCGCGTACGGGTCCAACCTGTGCGTGCGGCAGATGGCGCAGCGATGTCCCGATGCCGGTAATCCACGCCGGGCCGTGCTCACCGACCACGATTGGCTGATCAACCAGCGCGGAGTCGCGACCGTCGAACCTTTCGACGGCACGCAGGTACACGGCGTCGTCTGGGACGTCTCCGACCACGATCTGGCCACGCTGGACAGCGCCGAAGGCGTCCCGTCGCGCTACCGCCGCGACCAGATGACCGTGCAGATCGACGACGGGCATTTGGACGCGTGGGTGTACATCGACCACCGGGTGGATCCGGGCCCGCCGCGACCGGGCTATCTGGAACGCATCATCGATGGCGCCCTGCATCATCGATTGCCGCAGAGCTGGATCGACTTCCTCCGGCGATGGGATCCGTCACGCTGGCCGCGGCCCCGATCGCGACCCACAACGCCTGCGCCGCAATCGCTTTCCGATCTGCTCGCCGAACCAGGTGTGGTCGAAGTCAGCCAGTTGCGGTCGCGGTTCGGGTTCCTGGCCATCCACGGCGGCGGCCTGGAGGAGATGACCGACGTGATCGCCGAGCGGGCCGCCGACGCGGCCGGGGCGTCGGTGTACCTGATCCGGCATCCCGACCGTTATCCGCATCACCTGTCCTCGGCGCGCTTCCGTGCGGCCGAGTCGGCGCGTCTCGCGGAGTTCCTCGACCACGTCGACGTCGCGCTGTCGCTGCACGGGTACGGCCGGATCGGCCGCGCCACTCAACTGCTGGCCGGCGGGCGCAACCGCGCGCTGGCCGCCCACACGGCCGAACATCTCGAGCTGCCCGGCTACCACGTCATCACCGACCTCGACGACATTCCGCTCGAGCTCCGCGGGCAGCATCCGCAGAACCCGGTGAACCAGACCCGGTATGGCGGAACACAATTGGAACTCCCGACCCGGGTCAGAGGGATTAGTCCGCGTAGCCCCCTCCCGGGTGCCGACGGCTTGTCACCGGTGACTGCTGCGTTAGTGCAAGGCCTGGCAGCGGCCGCTCGTGGCTGGAAATTACAGTCCAGATAACGACACAATCGGAGGTGGCCAATGGCCGAACGAGGCTTTCGCTTCTCGGTGGGCATTCACGCGGTCAAGTCCCGCACTGCGTTGCAGGACAAGGTAAAGCGCTTGGAGGACAGCGGCTTCGACGCTCTGCACCTGCCCGACCATCTCGGCGCACCGGCGCCGTTTCCGGCGCTGACCGCGATCGCGTCCGTGACGTCCACCGTGCGGCTGGGCACCTATGTGCTCAACGCCGGGTTCTACAAGCCCGCGCTGCTGGCTCGTGACGCCGCCGAACTCGATACGCTCAGCGACGGCCGCCTGGATCTCGGTCTGGGCGCCGGCTATGTGCGCGAGGAATTCGAAGCAGCCGAGCTTCCCTACCCGACCGCGCGGCAACGCGTAGACCACCTCGAGCACGTCACCACCTACCTCAAGAAGCACCTACCGACGGTGCCAATCCTGATCGCCGGCAACGGAAATCGGCTGCTAACTATCGCAGCCCAGCACGCCGACATCATCGGATTGACCGGCGCCAGCTCCGGCGACGCAGCCGACCCACTCGCCGAGCGCATCGAGTTCGTCCGCAATGCCGCCGGCGACCGGTTCGCCGATCTCGTGTTGAACCTCGCGATCACCGCAGTGCCGTCGGACAACTCCGGCAAGCCCGATCTGGCGCTCACCCGCAGGTTCGTGGACCTATCCGACGAGCAGTTGCTGGCCCTGCCGTCGGTGCTGAGCGGATCGCCCAGCGACATCGCCGACACCCTGCGCGGCTACCGCGACAAGTACGGGCTGACGTCGTTCACCTTCCAGGAGAATCACGTCGACACGATCGCGAAAGTTATCGCCGAGCTGCGCTGACCGCTGCATTCCGTATGGTGGATTGATGCGTTACAACCCTCCTCCGAACTGGCCAAAGCCCCCCAAGGACTGGGTGCCGCACGCGGACTGGTCGCCCGACCCGTCGTGGCCGCCGCCACCTCCGGGCTGGCGACTGTGGGTCGAGGAAGACGAGACCCGCTGCGCCGTCTGCGCTGGGACGGCTCAAGCACGACGGCGACGACGGCGAATACTTCGGCGACGAGAACGCGTGGGCCGATGACGCCGGACCGGCACCCGCTGACGGCGAGTTGGAAGCCGTGGCGTCGGGACTGCCGCCTGACCCCACCGAAATCGCGCCGGAAGACCTTGCGGTACAACACCTCGGGCAGTACGCCAAGGTGAAGTGGGACGACGACCACCAGTACGCCATCGGCACGATCCTCGCCGTCTCGGCGGACGCGACCGCGATCTGGGTCACGCTCGACGGCATCGACGCGCCGATTGCATTTTCGCGGGAGACGCCGGGCAACCCGCGACTCCTGGTCTGGATTTGAGGCCTGCACTCGCAGGACGCCGGTGAGCGGCTAGGTTTAACGATGTTTCGCCCCCGTAGCTCAGGGGATAGAGCACGGCTCTCCTAAAGCCGGTGTCGCAGGTTCGAATCCTGCCGGGGGCACTGATATCTGTGCAGGTCAAGCATGATTTTTGCCGGAGCCTCACCTACCGCGTGCCGTCCCATTCACCCTGGCCGGTTGCAGAGTGGATCGCAGCCCCAGCGACCCTTGCCGCGGTGGTTGTTGCACTCAGGCCACCCGGACGAATGAACTTCAACGCGAGCAAGAGTGATGTACGAAACCGCCGTTCACCACAGGATGACGGGTGTCCGCCGCAACCAGGTGTCGGTCGTTAGTTGCTCGAGCACAAACTGAGCGACGTCGGCGCGCGCTATCTTGCCGCCCTTGACGCCGGCGAGGTCGGTGGTGGCCCTGATGCGGCCACGCGCTGCGCCGTTGGTGAGCATGGCGGGGCGGATGACAACCCAGTCGAGCGAACTGGCGCGGATCGCGGCTTCTTGGCGGTCCTTGTCCTTGTAGGCGGGGCCGAGCAGCAACGGCTGGAATAGCCGGTCGAAGACGAAGCCGCCGTGGTTGCGACTGTCGCCGACTCCGAGCGCGGAGATACAGATGAGACGGCGGACGCCGGCGCGGGTCATCGCCGCGACGAGGGCCCGGGTCGCGACGGTCAGCAGGTCGACCTCGCGCAATCCCATACCGGTGCCCAGCGCGCTGACGACGGCATCGCAGCCGTTCAACGCGCGCGCGAGGGTCCCCTCGTCGCGGACATCGCCCTCGATCACCTCGGCTCCTGGCAGATTAGAGCTCGCTTTCGCACGAACCAGCGCCACTACGTGGTGACCGCTGGCCGTGGCGTCGCGGACGATGAGCTGACCGGTTGCGCCGGTTGCCCCCAAAATCAGTATCTTCATGCATTTTCTCCTAGCGCTAGGTGATCTATGTTTTAGACCTGGTCTATGTTCGAGACCAGGTCTAATATATAGACCTTGGGCTGCGCCGTAAGGAGGCAGTTATTTGTAACCAGGTGACAGCAAGGGAACCCGTATGGACTCCGTGAACTCAGCAGTGAGCGCGATCGAGCGTTTCAGCCGATACCAATCCGAGGACGCCGAGTCGGTAGGACCCGTGTATTGCCCGGTGCGCGACGTGCTCGACAGCATCGGCGACAAGTGGAGCATCCTCATGATCATGACCCTCGCGGCGCGACCACAGCGCTTCAGCGAGCTTCACCGAGCTATTCGGGACATCTCCAAGCGGATGCTGACCCAGACGCTGCGCGATTTGGAGCGGGACGGACTGATCACCCGCCATGTCTTTGCGACCAAGCCGCCGAGCGTTGAATATCGTCTGTCCCCGCTGGGCCAATCGCTGCTGGAGCCGATGGCGAGCCTCATCGATTGGGCCGACACCCGCTATTCCGATATCCATGATGCGCGTGCCCGCTTCGACGGCGCACCGTGTGATGCGGCACGCTGAACGCGGTTAGCCCTAAAGCCGGTGTGGCAGGTTCGAATCTTGCCGGGGCACTTCACCGTTACTCCATATCGGTGAGAAGTTCCCAGGGCTGCATGCCGAGGAGACCAGCAAGGTGCCCCTGCATCTGGACGCCGGACGGCAGCGGACGCCACCATATGGTCACCTCGGCGATCTTGCCGTCCGCGTCGAGCAGGATGTAGTCCATCCCGTTGACCACGGTGTCTTCGATTTGCAGCCGGAAGTACGCGGCGTGGTGCGTCTCGCCGCTGAGGACTTCCTTGTAGGTGAGGTCGGCCGCCACCGTGCCGACCGTCCGGATGGCTTCCAGGACTGCCTCGCGGCCGGTGACTGGCTCATCGCCGAGCGGGCCGTACAGCACGACGTCCTCGGCGAGGATTCCGGAAAGAGCGTCTTTGTCTGCGCCGCCGTGCATGCAGTCGACAAAGAATTCCACGGCGTCGCGGTGCGGGGCGAACGTGGTCATGGTTACTCCTTATGTAGTTGCTGCTTCCGGTGTGAGAGTCGCTAGATCGCTGAGGTGCCGCCGTCGACAACCAACTCCATGCCGTTGACATAGCTCGAGTCGTCCGAGGCGAGGAACAACGCGGCCGACGCGATCTCCTCAGGGCGGCCCATCTCTCCCCGCGGGATCAGCGATTCGAACTGCGCCTTCGTCTCCTCGTCCATCACCTTCGCCAACATCGGCGAGCCGACCTGGCCGGGGGTCAGCACGTTCACCCGGATCTTCCTGTCCTTCAACTCGGACACCCACACCCGCGCGTAGGCGGGCAGCACGGCCTTGCTCGCTGCGTACACGCTCCACTCGGGGTAGCCCTTGAGCGAAGCGTTTGACCCGGTCATGAAGATCGAGCCGCCATCGTTGAACAGCGGTAGCGCCTTTTGGACCGTGAACAGCGTGCCGCGCGCGTTCAACCAGAAGGTGTCATGGAAGTCCTCCTCGGTGATCTCGCCGAGCCTGGCTCTGCTTGCCCGTCCCGGCGCTTGCCCACAACACGTCGATCGCGCCCTTTTCCTGTTTGACCGTGTCGAACAAACGGTCCAGATCGTCGAGGTCGGCCGAATCGCCCTGCACGCCGGTCACGTTCCGTCCGATCAGTTCGACGGCCTGGTCCAGCGCGTCCTTCCGTCGGCCCGAGATGAAGACGTGAGCTCCTTCGTCAACGAACAACTTGGCGCCGGCCAGCGCCATACCACTTGTCGCGCCGGTGATCACCGCGACCTTGCCATCGAGTTTTCCCATGATCACTCCGATCTTGATATTCGCGTTATGTATACCGATCTGAGTGCTTAACGTACCGGACGGCAATACCGAGTGCAAGCTATGCACACCGATCCGTACCCAATCGGGCTACGCTGGGTGCATGACGGAGTTAGAGAAGGGGCCGCGAGGCCTGCGCCGCGGCAGGGGCGCGCGAGAGCGCATCCTGAGCGCTTCACGACAGCTGTTCCGCGATCAAGGCATCAACTGCACCGGCCTGGACCAGCTCTGCGCGGTGGCCCAGGTGTCCAAACGCACGTTTTACCAGCACTTCACCAGCAAGGATGAGCTGATCGCCGAACACCTACGCGGATTCGATCCCGACATCCTGCCCGAGGTGTTCGACCGCACCGACCTCACACCTCGCGAACGGCTCCTCGCCGCCTTCGACATTCACGGGCCGCTGTGCCCGTTCATCGCGGCGGCGGTCGAAATTCAACGACCCGGACCACCCGGCACGCGTGCACGCCTGCGACTACAAGAAGGCTTTCGCCGCGCGGCTCACCGAAACCGCGCGCGAGGCCGGCGCCACCAACCCCGAACAGCTCGGCGAACAACTGGCGCTGCTCTTGGATGGCGCGTCGGCCCGCAACCGCGTCCTCAACACCGAAACCTTCGCGACCGCCGCCGCCATCGCCGCCGTCCTGATCGACAACGCCATCCCCGCGGCAGCGGTACCGCCCGGCACAGGCGGAATGTACCGGGACGGGGCCGCGTGCAGGATCCGGCGGCGAGCTCAGCCGACCTTGACGCCAAGGGCGAGAAGTTGAAGTCCCCCACGCCGTAGCGGCCCAGGCCTACCGACAGCAGGCCCGCGGGGGCGGCTGGAGCTTCGCCGGGCCGTCAACCGATCGAAGACAGCTCCATCCGCGTGCGCGTTTGCGCCCCCGGTTTACCTGGTACATGATGTACCGTTAGTGTCTGGTACATCATGTACCGCCAAACTAGCGGCAAGCACAGAGGGGCGTCTGCGAGTGCCAGGCAGCATAGAAAGGTAACCGGCCAATGAACGGTGGTGGTGGTGGTGGTGGTGTTGGGAGTGTTGCGGTCGTGCTTGGCGGTGCCGCGGCAGCAGCCGTGCTCGCGCTGGCGGCAACGAATGCGACCGCGCAAGCGGACGCGCCACCTGAACCGCCGCCCTTCCTCGACGAGTTCCCCGCCTTCACCGGAACCCCGACCACGATTTTCGATATCCCCGGCATCCTGCAGGATGTCCAAGGCGATGGGGACCTTCCCGTTTTCGGCATCCCTGGAACGGCGAATGAGTTCACGTCGGTGTTGGGAATCCAAAACGCGGACTGGTCGGCGGAATCGCTACCGTCCGTTGGGAACCCGGGCTTCCTCGATGCTGCCGACACGTTCCAACTCACACTCCCCGGATCGATGGGCGCGGCATCGGATGCCCTTTTCGAAAACGCTTTCGCGTTCACCAGCACTGATTTCGGCTTCCATGACCTGATCGGGTTCCCCGTGGCGGATTACGCGTTGGAAGCCGATTTTTCCCAGGTGGGCGGCGATCTCATTTACTTCACGCCGTTCGGAGATTTCCCTATCCCGTTGTACGCGGCGTTTTAACGCCGAAACAAGCCCCGTGACACCGCGTAAATGCGGGCACTGATCAGCGGCTGGGCCTCAATACCAATGATTGGCCTCGTGGCGTAGGTTTCCCGGGTGCCCCAAACGAGCGACCGACCACCGGGATTCCACTCGGTCACACCGCGAATGGTCGTGAGCGACGCCGCAGCGGCGGTCGAGTTTTTGCGGGCGGTCTTCGGCGGCGTCGGCCAGGTGCAAGCCGAACGTCCGACCGAGGTGCGCATCGGTGACTCGTTAATCATGGTGACCTCGGCCGGCGAGCGTGAACTTTTCCCCGCTTTTCTGTATGTCTACGTCGACGATGCGGACCGGGTCTACGAACTTGCACTCAGCGCAGGAGCAACGAGTCTGGAAGCGCCGCTCAACACCCCCTACGGCGACAGGCGGGCCATGGTCCGCGACCCGTTCGGCAACGTCTTCCAGATCGCGCATCGAATATGATCGGCGTGCAATTCGATTAGTTCCCCGGGAGATCGGCGTCCTGTCAGAACGTGCCGGTTTCGGGGCCTAACGCGGTCAGAATGTCGTAGACGTTGTTGCCGGTCACCGCGGCAGTCGTTCCTTCAGCGAACAGGACGGCGGTCACGTCATTGCTGAAGTTATAGCCGGAGTCGGCGTAGCTGGGCGCCGAGCCGAACGGGTCGAAGATTGTGGCGACGTTGGAATTGCCTTCGAAAGCGACCGCGAAGCTGTTCTCCGGTCCCACAAGGGAGGCGTAGTTACCGTTGCCCACTTCCGCGTAGACACCGGCGAACTCGCGCGTGTAGCTGGCGTCGGCGACGGCGATGTTGTTGTCGCCGCCGAAGCCGGCGAAGGAGCCTTCGTCGTATCCGGTCATGGTGCCGAACTGGCTGGCGAAGTTACTGCTGCCACCAAGGGCGTTGGCGCCGTCATCCAAGCCGCTGTTGTTGCCGATGTCGATGGCGGTGTCGTTGTTGCCATCCCCAGGGACACCGCCAAGCCCACCCGCGCCGGCGAACGCGCCGTCGTTGCCGCCGCCCACGCCGGGGTCGTTGGTGTTGTTGCCGATGTCGATGGCGGTGTCGTGGGCACCGGTCCCGGAGCCTCCGCCCAGGTCGCCATTGCCGGCGTAGGCCCCGTCGGCGGCGCCCGTAGACGGTCGGTCGTTGTTGCCGATGTCGATGGCGGTGTCGTAGTCGCCGCCGGTGTCGCCGGGGTTACCGCCGGCGATGGCGAGAGCGTTGGTGCCTTCAGCCTCGGCCAGGTCGCCGATCCCGCCGCCGGCATAGGCGTATGCGCCGCTGCCTTCGGCGATCGCCAAGCCGTACTCCCCGGTGGCGGTGTGCGCGGTCGCGGTGCCCTCCTGCAACAGCGAATATCCGTCGAACGAGACGGCTACATTCGCACCCGATCCTGCCGCCGGCAGAGCCAAACCACCCACCAGAGAATCGACAGCAGCCGACCAGTCCGTAGACGAGTCGGCCAGGGCGATATCCGGCGACGAGGCCACCGCCGCCCCGACACTCAATCCGAGCGCCAACAATCCCAGCCGACTGAACCGACGAACGTTCACCACGGTTGTCCTTCCCGTAGCCCGATGGGCCCATTCTTTGGAGACTGACGGCGGCGCTCGCCGAATTGGGCCACGCTAACAGGAACCTGAACAACTTATGTGAAGATCCTGTCAATCTTCTGCCCGTCACACTGTTGGGCGAACCAAAAGCCAGTTGTCTTGATGTGCAGTAGTTCTCAGCTTGCTTGCGCTGATTCGCCGTTGGCCCGCAGCCACTCGTGACATGATGCGCGTGTGTTCGACCGCTGTTTTCTCGCGGCGGCTATTGCGATAGCCGCGATTGGCGTGGCGTCACCCGCGCACGCGGATCCGCAATGCCCCCCCGGCGGCTGCCCGCATGGCCCGGCCAACAACCCGCCATCCGCAAACGTCAACAGCCCGTCGTACAAGGACGGTTACAAGACCGAGCACGACTATTTCTCGAGCCCGCAGGCCCATGCGTACCTCAACAGCGAGATGAAGAACGGCTACACCGCTGTGCTGGTCTGCCAGAGCGGAGATGAGTGGCGGCGCGCCCCCGCCGAGTCCGACTGACTGGATCAGCGGGTGCGTCGACGCGTTGCACGACCTGGGGTTCAAGCCATAAGCGTGCTCATCACCGCCGCCGAGCTGGCCGATCTGCTCGACGCCGCCGATCCGGTGACGATCCTCGACGTGCGCTGGCGACTCGATGAGCCCGACGGCCGCGCGACGTATCTGCAGGGCCACCTACCCGGCGCGGTCTACGTCTCCCTCGACGACGAACTCAGCGACCACTCCGTCGCCGGGCGAGGCCGGCACCCGCTGCCGTCCGGTCGCAGCCTCGAGGCCGCGGCGCGGCGTTGGGGTGTGCGCACGGGCGTGCCCACCGTCGTCTACGACGACTGGAATCGAGCCGGATCGGCGCGAGCGTGGTGGGTTCTGACCGCTGCCGGCATCCCCGACGTGCGCATTCTCGACGGCGGCTTGGCTGCGTGGCGCGCTGCCGGCGGCAATCTGGCCACCGGCGCGGTCGCGCCGCCACCCGGCAATGCGACCGTGCTGCATGACGACCTGTACAACGGCGCACTGCCGACCTTCACCGCCGGGCAAGTCGACGAATTCGATCTGCTCGACGCCCGCGCGCCGGAGCGCTTCCGGGGTGACGTCGAGCCGATCGATCCGGTTGCCGGCCACATCCCCGGCGCCAAAAATCTGCCCAGCGGCGCCGTGCTCAACAGCGACGGCACATTCCGGGCGCACGACGAGATCGCCCGGCTGCTCGGCGAGCACAGCGTGCACGACGGCCGGATCGGTGCGTACTGCGGCTCCGGAGTGACGGCAGCCATCACCGTCGCCGCGCTCGCCGCGGCGGGACATCAGGCCGCGCTGTTCCCCGGCTCATGGTCGGAGTGGAGCTCAGACCCCGCTCGCCCCGTCGCCCGCGGAGCCGAGTAGTCCGGTTCTACGGAATCAGGTTTGTCTCGCGACATCTACGGCAATGCGCGTACAGAGGCGAGCGTGTTGGTCGACCAGCGTGCTTGCTTAGGTCTCGCCGGTTCAGCCGAGAGCTGGTGAGACCGCCTTAAATTTCTGGGGCCTGTGTCACTCTTTTAATTGTAGTAACCTGCACGGATGGACACCGACGTCTGGATTCTTGGCGGCTATCAAAGCGACTTCGCCCGAAACCTCACGAAAGAAGGATTCGACTTCGCGGATCTGACCCGCGAGATCGTCGACGCCACCCTCACCGCGGCCAAGATCGACGCCGCAAACATCGACGTTGTGCACGTCGCCAACGCCTTCGGTGAAATGTTCGCTCAGCAAGGGCATCTCGGCGCGATGCCGGCGACCGTGTGCGACGGTCTGTGGAACACCCCGGCCTCGCGTCATGAGGCCGCGTGCGCGTCGGGCAGCATTGCCGCCCTGGCCGCGATGGCCGATCTGCGCGCGGGCAACTACGACACCGCGTTGGTCCTCGGCGTCGAACTGGAGAAGACGGTGCCCGGTGACACCGCAGCCCGTCACCTCGGCGCGGCGGCCTGGACCGGACACGAGGGCGCCGACGCGAAGTTCCTCTGGCCGTCCATGTTCGCCACGGTCGCCGACGAATACGACCGCCGCTATGGAATCGACGAGGCCCACCTGCGGGGCATCGCGCAGGTCAACTTCGGCAACGCACGGCGAAACCCCAACGCGCAGACCAGGGAATGGAACGTGCCTGACCCGATCGGGGATGACGACGCGACCAACCCGCCCATCGAGGGCCGGCTGCGGCGATTCGACTGCAGCCAGATGACCGACGGCGGCGCCGCGGTCGTGCTGGTCACCGACAGATACCTGCGCGACCACCCCACCGCGCGGCCGATCGCCCGCATCACCGGCTGGGGGCATCGGACCGTAGGCCTGGGCCTGCAGCAAAAACTCGACCGCGCCGCCACCGGGGACTCGGCCCGGTACGTCATGCCGCATGTACGGGATGCGGTGCTCGACGCGTTGCGCCGCGCGCAGACCGGCCTCGACGACCTGCACGGCATCGAGGTGCACGACTGCTTCACTCCCAGTGAGTATCTGGCGATCGACCACATCGGCCTGACCGGGCCGGGCGAGTCGTGGAAAGCCATCGAAAACGGCGAGATCGAGATCGGTGGACGGCTGCCGATCAACCCCAGCGGCGGACTGATCGGCGGCGGCCACCCGGTCGGCGCGTCGGGTGTGCGGATGCTGCTCGACGCCGCCAAACAAGTCAGCGGCACGGCCGGCGACTACCAGGTCGACGGCGCGAAAACCTTTGGCACGCTGAATTTCGGCGGCAGCACCGCCACCACGGTCAGTTTCGTCGTCAGCGCACCCGAAGGATCCTGACATGGACGTCGACGTCGTCGGTAAGTATCTATCGACCCTGCCCGAAGAGGACGACCACCCGTACCGGACCGGGCCCTGGCGCCCGCAGACCACCGAGTGGGATGCCGACGACCTGCTCGCCGTAGAGGGAGAGATCCCGCGCGACCTCGATGGCGTCTATCTCCGCAACACCGAAAACCCGCTGCACCCGTCGATGAAGACCTACCACCCGTTCGACGGCGACGGGATGGTGCACGTCGTGGGATTCCGTGACGGAAAAGCGTTCTACCGCAATCGCTTTGTCCGCACCGATGGCTTCTTGGCGGAAAGCGAGGCGGGAGAGTCGTTGTGGCCGGGCCTGGCCGAGCCGGTGCAACTGGCCAAACGCGACGGAGGTTGCGGCGCCCGCACCCGGATGAAGGACGCGTCCAGCACCGACGTCATCGTCCACCGGGGCATCGCACTGACCAGCTTCTACCAGTGCGGCGATCTCTACCGCGTCGACCCGTTCTCGGCCAACACACTAGGCAAGGAAAGCTGGAACGGGCGCTTCCCGGTCGAGTGGGGTGTGTCCGCGCACCCCAAGGTCGACCCGAAATCGGGCGAGCTGCTGTTTTTCAACTACAGCAAACAGAGCCCGTACATGCATTACGGCGTTGTCGATGAAAGCAACGAGCTGACGCACTATATCGACGTCCCGCTGCCCGGGCCGAGACTGCCGCACGACATGGCTTTCACCGAAAACTATGTGATCCTCAACGATTTCCCACTGTTCTGGGATCCGAGCCTGCTCGAGCACGACGTGCACCTGCCCCGGTTCTACCCCGACATGCCCTCACGCTTCGCCGTCGTGCCGCGCCGTGGCAGCAGCAACGACATCCGTTGGTTCGAGGCCGACCCGACGTTCGTGCTGCACTTCACCAACGCCTACGAAGACGGCGACGAGATCGTGCTCGATGGCTTCTATGAGGGCGCGCCGCAGCCGCTCGACACGGGTAGGTCCCTCGATTCCAAAAAAGCACAGTGGGACAAGCTCTTTCGCTTTCTGGCACTGGATCGCCTAGCAAACCCGACTGCACCGGTGGCGGTTCAACCTGGTCACCGGCGCGGTCAGAGAAGAACAGTTGTCGGAGTCCATCACCGAATTCGGCACGATCAACCCCGACTACGCCGCGGCCAACTACCGCTACACCTACGCCGCCACCGGCAAGCCCGGCTGGTTTCTGTTCGACGGACTGGTCAAGCACGACCTGCGCACCGGAGGCGAACAGCACTATCAGTTCCCCGACGGGGTCTACGGCAGTGAAGCCGCGATGGCCCCGCGACCGAATCCCAGCAGCGAAGACGACGGCTACCTGATCACACTGACCACCGACATGGATGCCGACGCCTCCTACTGCGTGATCTTCGACGCCGCCCGGTTCAACGACGGCCCGGTGTGCAAACTGGCTCTGCCCGAACGGGTTTCCAGTGGCACCCATGCCACCTGGGCGGCGGGCGCACAATTGCGCCGCTGGCATGACGTCGACTCCCCTGCGGGTGCAATCGGCCTGTGAAGGCAGCGCCGACGCTACTTAGGCCCGGCGGCACCAATGCGGTCGGCCGTATCCTGGGCCTGCTCGGTGACGAGTGGACGTTGCTGATCATCCAGCAGGCTCTGCTGGGAGCGACCCGGTACGGCGAGTTCATGCAACGGCTACCCATCTCGAATACCGTGCTGTCCAACCGGTTACGGACGTTGACCGACAACGACCTGCTGGTTCGCAGGACCTACCAGACCCGGCCCATACGTGCCGAATACCTGGTCACCCAACGCGGCCGGGCCTTCTGGCCGGTGCTGCTGTCGATCTGGGAATGGGAACGGCGGTGGGTCCCCGATCATGTCCACCCGCTTCCGGGCATGCGGCACACACAGTGCGGCAGCCACTTTGCCCCCACGCTGACCTGTCGAGCATGTGGTGAAACAGTCACCGAGAAGGAGGTGGCGGCCCACTGGGGTCCGAGCGGATCGTGGCCGCGCTCGGTACCTGAGGGATCGACGCGTCGCCGGTCGAGCGCCGACGGCAAGCGCGGTCACGCCGGACTGTTTCCCGAGACCATGAGCGTGTTCGGAAACCGCTGGGCCGCTGCGTTGTTGGTCTGCGCGTTTCTGGGCACCAGCCGATTCTCGGATTTTCAGGCCCAACTCGGAGCACCCCCGTCGATGCTGTCGGCCCGGTTGCAGACGTTCTGCGCGAACGGCGTGCTGCGCACAGAGCGGACAGCCAACTATCAACTCACCGAGAAAGGGCGGGCATTCTTCCCGGTCATCATCGCCGCCCTGCAGTGCGGCCAGCACTGGTTTCACGCGCCGGAAGGCCCCGCTGTTGTGCTCACCCACCTCGACTGCGGCAAGCTGTTCGTCGGGCAACTGACCTGCGACCAGTGCGCGCGGCCGCTGAAGGGCGCACACGTCAGCGTCGACTAGCGGCGCAGTGCACCCGCCAGGGCCCATACCGAGCACAGCAGCGCGGCGCCGGCAGCGGCTCCGCCGACGTAGAAGCCATAGGCCGCCGACACCGGCGGCTTGACGTTGAGCACGTAGTACCGCACCATCAGCGCGATCACAATCAGCGAGATCACCAGTGCGGCAATCGATGCCGACCTCGCTGACAGGCCCCGCCCGATCGTGGCGCCGGCCACCAGCAGCGCCGAGGACATCAGCAGGATCAGCTGCCCCGGCCCGAACCCGTGCGGAAGATGCAGGCTGCCGATGCTGCCGCCAATTGCGTTGGCCCAGCCGCCACCCCCGGTGCCCGTCGTCAACCAGGGCAGCCAGGCACTGACCCACACCGCCGCGGCAAACAGCGCGACCATCCAGCCGGGGCGCAGTCGAGACATACCGCGACAGTAGCCGCCAGGCCTCCAGGGACGGCGCGAAAACTCATCGCGCCGGGGCGAACACCGTGACGAATTTCTGGAGTGACTCGTTGATGTCGCTCTTCAACGCGGCGGCTACCAGCATGCCGATCGGCCCGAACAGCGCCGGGCCGCCAAGGTGCACGTCGAAGCTGACCACCGATTGGTCGCCGTTGGGCTTGACCTTGGCCAGCAATTTGACCTTGACTCCACCCACGCCGACACCGTTGAGTGTCATGGACTCGGGCGGCTTGTAATGCACGATCGTCCAGTTGATCCGGTTGGGCATGCCTTTGACTTCGACGATCGACTCGATGACTGTGCCCTTTTCCAACCGCTCGGGCAGCTTGCTGCGCCACACTCGGTGGATCGTCAGCCACTCCTTGAAGCGGGACAGGTCCGACGCGTGCTCCCACGCCTTGTCCGGCGGCAGTGGGACGTCGATGGATCCGGAAAGCTTTGCCATACCTCGTCCTTTTCCGTCGTAGTTGTTGCCCGTCAGGAAGATTTGTCGAGCCGCCACCAAGGCTCGAATTCCGTTGTGACCGTTGGGTCGACACGCCCGCCCGGTTTCGGGACCGCTACCTTGACATGCGCGCTTTCGGCGGCGGTCAGCAAGCGCTCGATCGGCTCAGCCCAGGGGTGGGGCGCCAGCCGGAATGTGCACCAGTGGATCGGCACCAGCAGCCCGCCATTGACGTCCAGATGCGCCTGCACCGCGTCCTCGGGGTTCATGTGAATGTCCGGCCAGGACTTGTTGTAGGCGCCGACCGGCATCAGCGTCACATCGAAAGGCCCATGCTCACGGCCGATTTCGCTGAAGCTCTTGGTGTAACCGGTGTCGCCGCCGAAGAACGCGCGATGCGCCGGCCCGATGATCGTCCACGACGCCCACAGCGTGGCGTTGCGATTGAGGAACCGGCCGGAGAAGTGCCGGGCCGGCGTGCAGATCAGCGTGAGTTCGTTGATCTGGGTGCGCTCGTTCCAGTCGAGTTCGATGATCCGTTCGTCGGGAATGCCCCATGCCCGCAAATGCGAGCCGACGCCCAGCGGAACGACGAACGGAGCCCACTGGCTTCGGGACAACCCGATGATCGTGTCGATGTCGAGATGGTCGTAATGGTCGTGGCTGACCACGATCGCGTCCAGCGCCGGCAACGACTCGAGCGGGGCCGGTGGCGGATGCATGCGGCCCGGGCCGACGACGTCCGACGGCGAACAGCGCTCACTCCAGACCGGGTCAGTGAGCACCCGGTAGCCGTCGATCTCCAGCAGCGCCGTCGAGTGGCCCAACCAGCTGACCGCGATGCGGCCCGCCGGCGCGTCGAAGGTCCGCGGCTCGGGAGTGATCAGCGGGATGTCGGCGGCCGGACGGCCCAGAGAGCGGGTACCGATCAATTGCATGAGGATGTTGCGTTGTTCCTCGGCATCGATGTTGAACGAGGCGGGCTCAAGGTTGACGAAGACACCGTCGCGGTAGTGCGGTGAGCGTTCGGCAACCTCGCGAATGTCGGACGGTTGGGCCCCGAGCGCGGCCGGCGCACCATGCAGCGCCCGCAGCACCCACCCGCCCGTCGCGAGCGAGACTGTGCCGACCGCCATTCGCAGCGCACTGCGCAGCATCCGATCATGCCCCCTGGAATTTTGGCGGCCGCTTCTCTACCCGTGCCACCTGTGCTTCGATCACGTCCTGACTGCCCCACGCCCTATCGAAGAGTTCCTTCTGCACGGCCGAGGGCTCTTGGATCGAACCGTCGTCGTTGAGCACCCGCTTGGCGTGCTGCAGCGCCAGCGGCGCCAGCCCGGCGATCTCGGCGGCCCACGCCTGCGCGTCGGCCAGCGTCCCGATCCGGTTCGCCATCCCGGTCTGCAGTGCGGTCTCGGCGGTGAGCTTCTCCGCGGTCAGTAGCATCGACCGGGCACGGCCGTGACCCACCAGCGACGAGAGTCGATGAATGCTCCAGTTATCCAGCGCCAGACCATATTTCGATGTTGGGAACTGGAAGAATGTCTCGGGCGCGACGACCCGCAAATCGCACTGCATCGCCAGCTGCAGTCCGGCGCCGATCGCCGGGCCGTTGATCGCGCCGAGGATCGGCATCGGCGCCGCGTCCAGCGCCTTGTGCAGCTCGATCAGCCGGTCGGGGTAGTCGGCGGCGAACGCGTCACCGCTCAGGTCGGCGCCGGCGCAGAAGACGGTGCCCTGCCCGGTCAGCACGACAACCCGGACACCCTCGCCGGTCGCCTTCTCGATGGCCTCGCGCAACTCCTCCACCAGCCTGGAGTTGAGCGCGTTGCGACGCTCAGGACGCTGCAA
The DNA here is from genome assembly GCA_963762535.1 of uncultured Actinomycetota bacterium. Classification (GTDB taxonomy): domain Bacteria; phylum Actinomycetota; class Actinomycetes; order Mycobacteriales; family Mycobacteriaceae; genus Mycobacterium. The sequence goes on along the minus strand of CAVXKX010000005.1, from coordinate 87,708 downwards.
CTCGATGGTCAGGACGTCTCCATCCGCTCACGCGGCGTGACGTCACCCCCGCATCATGGGGCATCATGGCATAGCCTAGTGACGTTTCGCTCGGCATCGAATCGGCGGTGGCGGGAACATTCCCATCCGGCGAGACACCTGACAGGATGCTTTCCCGTGACGAGGCCCAACTTCCTGGTGATCGTGGCGGACGACCTCGGATTTTCCGACATCGGCGCCTTCGGCAGTGAAATCAGTACCCCCAACCTGGACCGGCTGGCCCACGCGGGGATCCGATTGACCGACTTTCATTCGGCACCGGCCTGTTCGCCGACCCGGTCGATGCTGTTGACCGGAACCGATCACCACATCGCCGGCATCGGCACGATGTTGGAGATCACACCGCCGGGCTTTCAGGGTCCACCGGGCTACGAGGGTTATCTGAACGACCGGGTGGTCGCATTGCCTGAACTGCTGAGAGACGCCGGATACCTGACGCTGATGGCAGGCAAATGGCATCTCGGCAACACCATCGACAGAGCGCCGTGGGCGCGCGGATTCGACCGGTCGTTTGCGTTATTGCCTGCCGGCGCAAGCCATTACGCCAATGTTCCGGGCGACATCTTGCCGGCGATGTCGCGCTACACCGAAGACGACCACTTCGTCACGGTCGACGACGACTTCTATTCCTCCGACTTCTACGCCGACACACTGCTGCGCTACTTCCGGGAGCGCACCGTTGACGGCCAGCCGTTCTTCGCCTACCTGCCGTTCCAAGCGCCGCACTGGCCGCTGCAGGCGCCCGAGGAGACCATTGCGAAGTATCGCGGTCGCTACGACGCAGGCCCAGACGCCCTGCGCGAGGAGCGACTGACCGCCCTGCGCCGGCTCGGGCTGGTCGGTTCCGACGTCACCGCGCACCCGGTGGTCTCCGACGGAGAGCCGGAGTGGTCCGAGCTGACTGCTGAGGAACAGGCACTGTCGGCGCGCAGCATGGAGGTCTACGCCGCCATGGTCGACCGGATGGACTACAACATCGGCAAGGTGATCGACTACCTCACCGAGACCGGCGAACTCGACAACACGGTCGTGATCTTCTTGTCCGACAACGGCGCCGAAGGCGCGATCGTCGAGGCGATGCCGATCCTCGGTGGCCTGATCGCCGCTGACATCGAAAAGCATTGGGACAACAGCCTCGACAACGTCGGAGCCGCGAACTCGTTCATCTGGTATGGCCCCCGCTGGGCGCAGGCCGCCACCGCTCCGTCGCGCCTGCACAAGGCCTTCACCACCGAGGGAGGCATTCGAGTGGTCGGGTTCGTCACCTGGCCAGGCTTCGGCCGCCAGCAGAAGATCGGCACCGCGTTCAGCACGGTGATGGACATCGCGCCGACCGTGCTCGAACTCGCCGGCGTCGCACACCCCGGCACCGAATACCGAGGACGCGAGGTGGCTCCTATCCGCGGCCGTTCGCTATTGCCGTATCTGTCGGGTGACGCCGAGTCGGTGCACGATGACGTCACCGCCACCGGCTGGGAGCTGTTCGGTCGCCGCGCCATCCGCCAGGGCGACTGGAAAGCAATCCACCTGCCCGAGCCGTACGGCACGGGAGCCTGGCAGCTGTACGACCTGTCTGCCGACCCCGGCGAGATCGACGACCTCGCCGCCTCGCATCCCGACAAGCTGGAGGAGCTGCTGGTGTTGTGGGACCGCTACGTCGAGGACACCGGCGTACTCCTGGATCCCGTCTCGCTGTTCGAGATCGACCAGCAGACTCTCGCGCCAGGCTAGCCTCACGTAGGTGAGCCGGATCGGGCCCGACGAGCTGCGGGACGCGGTGCTTGACGCGGGATCCTTCGTCAGCTGGGACAGCAAGCCGGTAGCAGTCCCGACGACTGATGCATACGCGCGCCAGCTGGCCGCCGGCCGGGCAGCCACCGGTCGCAGCGAGTCGGTGGTCACCGGCGAAGGCCGCGTCCGCGGTCGGCCGAGTGGCCGTAATCGCCTGCGAGTTCGACTTTCTGGCCGGTTCGATCGGCGTGGCCGCGGCCGAACGGATCACCACCGCGGTCGAGCGGGCAACGCGGCAACGGCTGCCGTTGTTGGCCTCGCCAAGTTCGGGCGGCACCCGGATGCAGGAAGGCACCGTCGCCTTCGTGCAGATGATCAAGATCAGCGCTGCGATCGAGTTACACAAGCGCGCGCACCTGCCCTATCTGGTGTACCTGCGGCACCCGACGACCGGTGGGGTGTTCGCGTCGTGGGGGTCATTGGGTCACGTCACGATTGCCGAGCCCGGCGCATTGATCGGTTTCCTGGGTCCCCGCGTTTATGAACAGCTCTACGGCGAACCGTTTCCGCCGGGCATCCAGACTGCCGAGAACCTGCAGCAGCACGGCGTGATCGACGGCGTCATCCCGCTCAAATGGCTGCGCCGAACGTTGGAACGGACGCTGAAGGTGTTGGTCGACGCACCCGGGGCACCCCCGCCGGTCCTCGATGACCAATCGATAGCCGACGTGCCGGCCTGGGACTCCGTGCTGGCGTCGCGACGGCCCGACCGCCCCGGAGTGGGAATTCTCCTGCGCCACGGTGCAACTGAGCGGGTGTGGCTCTCCGGTGCCGGCCAGGGTGACGCGGGCAGTACGTTGTTGGCGCTGGCCCGCTTCGGCGGCCAGCCTGCTGTGGTGTTGGGCCAGCAACACATCTCCGGCGGGATAGTCGGGCCGGCCGCCTTGCGCGAAGTCCGGCGCGGCATGGCGCTGGCCGCCGGCTTGCGACTGCCGTTGGTGCTGGTGATCGATATTGCCGGTCCGGCGCTGTCCGCTGCTGCCGAGCAGGAAGGGCTAGCCGGCGAAATCGCGCATTGTCTGGCCGAACTCGTCACCCTGGACACCCCCACGGTGTCGATCTTGTTGGGTCAGGGCAGCGGAGGACCGGCACTGGCGATGCTGCCGGCCGATCGGGTGTTGGCAGCGTTGCACGGCTGGCTGGCGCCACTGCCGCCAGAAGGTGCCAGTGCCATCGTGTACCGCGACACTGCTCACGCCGCCGAACTGGCTGCAACACAATGCATTCGGTCACATGAGCTGAAGGCATCCGGCATCGTCGACGTCATCGTGCCCGAGCATCCAGACGCGGCCGAAGAACCCATCGCATTCTCCAAGCGCCTGTCTCGAGCCATCGCCCGAGAATTGCATGCGCTGCGGGACGTACCGGCCAGCGAGCGCCTGGCGGCTCGTCTTGACCGCTATCGACGGATCGGTCTGAGGTAAGGCGGCGGTCAGCGCTGCCAACGGACCGGACCTACCCATAAGCTTGGCTCGACCTCGGCGGCAGCGCCGACCCGGCTTATCCGTATCCGGGTTACGGGCTTGTCTTTGGGCACCTGGTGGACGCGGTCGTAGTCCGCGCGACGGTGCGGATCGCGAAGCACGGCATAGGCCGCCAGGATTTGGCGTAGTCGTTCGTCGGCCCCGTGATTCGGTTCGCCGGAGCGTCTGTCGGGGTGACAGTCACGCAGTTGCTGCCGATAGGCGCGTGTGATTTCGGCCTGCGTCGCGGTCGGCGACACCTCGAGCACAGCGTATGCATCAATCATCTGCGGGCACAGCGCCTTTCCAGCCGCGCCGATAGTCGTATCGGGGGTGGGCGCGTATTGGGCCGATTGCGCGCCCACCCCGTCGATGACATTCGTGCGGCGTGGACGGCACGAGTGTCACGCTGTCTTTTCGACTGTCGACGCATCACCTCCTCGTCGTGATCCGGCACATTCGCCAGCACACGGCGATCAAACATCACGCCGGTGCGGTGGCTCTGGACTCAAGCGTTGATCGCCGCCTGATGCCCGTTGTGGCTGATCTCAATGCGGCGGGGCTTCGCCTGTTCGGCGACCGGAATCGCAAGCCGCAGAACACCATCGTGGTAGGCGGCCTCGATCTTGTCGGTGTCGAGGTTCTCTCCCAGGAACAGTTGCCGGCTGAACACGCCGCGGGGGCGCTCTGCCGAAACCATCTCCTTGCCCTGATCGAGGTCAGGGCGCTCGGCGCGGACGGTGAGCACATTGCGCTCGACGTCCAGATCGAGTGAATCGGGATTCACACCGGGCAGGTCGAACTCGACGACGAACTGGTCGCCTTCGCGCCAGGCGTCCAGCGGCATGACCGCCGGCCGCGCCGCGGTGCCTAGCACCTGCTGGGTCCAGCGATCGAGTTCATGGAACGGATCCGTACGCATCAACACCATCACGTAACCTCCCATGTCGTGCAGAGATGATCTATGTCTTTCGACATAGTTTTGTGATAGCACTAGACGTCTGCTCGCGCAAGAGCAAAATGTGAATTTTTGCTCGCTTGACTTGGCATTTGGCTTCGGCTTGTCGGGACAGCGCGACGGCGGCGGCGGCGATGAGCCACTGCCGGCGGACTACGAGTCCGTCATTCTCTGCCTAATACTGTTGGATAATATGTGGTAGCTGAGATAGATTTTCCGTGTCTACTATGAGAAGCCGACTATAATCTTGGCGGAGCGTGTTGCGGTCCGACCGACCCCAGCTCACGTCGGGCCGCACCCTCGAAACAGCGCACATCGCTAGAAGCGGAGGAGGCCCGCCGATCATGACTGAGGCGCACCGGATCAGTGCTCGCCGACGAAACACCGGAAGCCGACGCCATCGAACAACATCGTGAGGTCGACCCCGATGACGAAACCGGCCTGGACACTTCCTACCTGGCAGATGTCGCCGACCGCGACGCCAACCCGGACGACGTGATCGACCAGGCCATCGTCGTGCCGGACCCGCTCGACGACTGAGCGCAGCACGGGCGTCGGGCCAGGCCAGCCGCGCCCCGACCACGCGCCGCTAAGCGTCCGGCAGCCCGAGGTAGCGCTGGATCGTCGGGCCGAGCCAGTCGATGATCTCGTCGCGCGTCATTTCGACAACGGGCTCTAAGCGCAGCACGAACCGACACCACGCAAGTCCCAGGATCTGGGTGGCGACCAGCCCGGACCGCCGTCGGACTTCCGCGGCCGGAACCACGCTCTTCACCAGCGGCTGGAGCTGGGTGGAGAAAATGCGCTGCATACGTTGCGCCGCCTCAGCGTTGGTGGCGCTTGACCGCAGCAGGATCACCAGCGCCTCGTCGCCCTCCCAACGTTCGAGGAAGTGGCCGACCAGCGAGCGGCCCACCTGCCCGCGATCCAGCTCGGTGAAGTCGGGAAACCTCAAGTCGAACTCCGCGGCGGCGGCGAAAAGCTTGTCTTTGCTGCCGAAATACCGCATCACCATCGACGGGTCTATCCCGGCGTCGGCTGCGATGCCGCGAATCGTGGCGGCCTGAAAACCGGACGTGCCGAAGCGCTCGCGCGCCGCGGCCAATATCGCGGCCTTGGTCTCTTGCGACGTTCGTCTCATGTCAACGATTGTAGGCCAACAAGTGTTGACATACGCAACCGGCCGGCGCACGATGGGCAATGCCAACAAGTGTTGACTTTTACCGAGGAGGATCACCATGACCGACACCGACGTCCTGGTTGTGGGAGCGGGCCCGACCGGGCTCACACTGGCCGCGTCGCTGCTGCGTCGCGATGCCGGCGTCATCGTCGTCGACCGGCTTACCGCGGGCGCCAATACTTCCCGGGCGGCCGCGGTCAACGCCCGCACACTCGAAGTGCTGGAAGATGTCGACGTTTCGAGCCGAATGGTCAAGTCCGGGCTCATCGCCCCGCGGTTCACCATGCGACAGGGGGCGCGCACGCTGATCTCGATCGATTTTTCGGTACTGCCCACCAAATACCCCTACACACTGATGATTTCGCAGGCGACCACGGAGGCCCTGCTCGTCGAGCGGCTGGCCGAGCTCGGCGGCGAGGTGCTCAGACCGAAAACGCTGACCCGGTTGTCACAGGACCGCGACGGCGTGACAGCCACTTTCGACGACGGAGACACCATCAGGGCGCGGTTTGTGGTGGGCTGCGACGGCGCGCATAGCACCGTTCGTGATCAAGCCGGGATCGGCTTCGCCGGCGGCGAGTACGCCGAATCGTTCATGCTCGCCGATGTCCGACTCTCCGGCGAGGCGCCCGATGACGAAGTCATTCTGTTCTACGCGGTGAACGGCTTGAACGTGCTGGCGCCGCTGCCCGGGGGCATTCACCGCGTCGTCGCGCCGAGCGCTCACGCGCCGGAGGTGCCGTCGGCGGGATTCGTCCAGGACATGATGGACACCCGAGGCTTCGGGCCGGGACGCAGCGTCGTCACCGAGCTGGTCTGGGGATCGCGATTCCGCATCCATCACCGGGTTGCCGACACATATCGGGCCGGACGGCTACTGCTGGCCGGCGACGCCGCCCACGTCCACAGCCCCGCGGGTGGGCAGGGCATGAACCTGGGCATCCAGGACGCCATCGTGCTGGCCGACGCCCTGGGCGACGAACTATCCGGCGGGCCCGGGGCGGCGCTCGACGCTTACAGCGCGAGCCGTCGTCCGGTCGCGCAGGAAGTGCTGGCCACCACCGGACGGTTGACCCGACTGGCGACCCTGCCTAAGGCGGTCCGCCCGGCGCGCAATGGATTGATGCGACTGGCCGCACAAATCCCCGCGGTACGCAGCCAACTGGCCTGGCGGCTATCGGGCCTGGTCTACCGGTGAATCGAGCGCGTCGGCGGCCCAGCGGTGGGCCCAGATCTGCAGCGGCTCGAGCGACGCCATAAGTGAATAGCCATGTGGCGTAAGGAAATAACCGGCTTCCCCGTGGTCCACGATGTGCAGCTGCCGGAGCTCCTTCAACCGGGTGTTCAGCGATCCGGGATTCGTGTCACAGGCCGCCTGCAGCGCCCGGAAGGTCAGCGGACCGCTGCGTAATTCCCAGAGCAGCCGCAGAGCGCCGCGACGCCCGAGCGCGTCGAGGGCCACCATGATCGGCCGCCCCGAGTGCGATCCGCGGGCCGAGGCTCCGATGCGGGGTGCATTCACGCTTTACATTTTGTAGCACCAGCGCTAGTTTCGTCGACATGACACGCTATAAAAACGATAGCGCCCGCATCGCTCCTGCTGCCGAACCTCTTCCTGACGACATCCGGCAAGCTATCGACGCGATCATGGGCGGCCAGCCTCCGCTGGTGTTGTTCACCACGTTGGCGCGCGATCGCCGGCTGTTCTTCAAGTTTTTCAACTCCGGTCTGCTCGACCGGGGTCATCTCACCATCCGCCAACGCGAGATCGTTATCGACCGGGTGACCGCATCCTGCGGCGCCGAGTACGAGTGGGGCGTCCACGTCAGCGTCTTCGCCGCCAAAGCCGGTCTGACAGAGGCACAAATCACGTCATTGACGATGGGCGGACCCGACGACACCTGCTGGCCGGATGCCGATCGGCTGCTGATCCGGTTGTGCGACAGCCTGCATGAGAACTGCACGGTGGACGACGCGCTCTGGGCAGAGCTCACCCACCACCATTCGGACGAGGCATTGCTCGAACTGCTCATGCTCGCGGGCGCGTACCGCACCGTCAGTTACCTGGTGAACTCGCTGCGGTTGCCACCAGAACCCGGCGCCCGCCGATTCCCGCCGCGCCGGACGGGCCCGGACGGGTGTTCCCACAGCTAAGGGGGACAATCAGGCATCATGGGCGACATGGACACTAGCGCGACCTCACCGCGGGTTTTGGTTGTCGACGACGACTCCGACGTGCTCGCCTCGCTGGAACGCGGACTGCGGTTGTCCGGCTTCGAGGTCTCGACCGCTGTCGACGGCGCCGAAGCGTTGCGCAGCGCCACCGAAACCCGGCCTGACGCGATCGTGCTCGACATCAACATGCCGATACTCGACGGTGTGAGCGTGGTGACCGCGCTGCGGGCGATGGACAACGACGTGCCGGTCTGCGTGCTGTCGGCGCGCAGTTCGGTCGACGATCGGGTGGCCGGCCTGGAAGCCGGTGCCGACGATTATCTGGTCAAGCCGTTCGTGCTGGCCGAGCTGGTGGCCCGGGTGCGCGCGCTGCTGCGCCGAAAGGGTTCGACCCCGGCGTCGTCGTCGGAGACCATCGCCGTCGGTCCGCTGGAGGTCGACATCCCCGGCCGCCGCGCCAGGGTCAATGGCGTCGACGTCGACCTGACCAAGCGTGAGTTCGATCTGCTGGCCGTGCTGGCCGAGCACAAGACCGCGGTGTTGTCGCGCGCACAGCTGCTGGAATTGGTGTGGGGTTACGACTTCGCCGCTGACACCAACGTCGTCGACGTATTCATCGGATACCTGCGCCGCAAGCTGGAAGCCGGTGGCGGCCCGCGGCTGCTGCACACCGTCCGCGGCGTGGGGTTCGTCCTGCGTATGCAGTGACGGGACAGCATGTGAATTTCTTGTCGAGGATCCTGACGCGCACGCCATCGCTGCGCGCCCGTGTGGTCGTGGCGACCATCATCGGCGCAGCCATCCCGGTGATGATCACCTGCACCGTGGTGTGGTTCGGCATCACCAACGACCGCAAGGAAAGGCTGGACCGCCGGCTCGACGAGGCTGCCGGTTTCGCGATCCCCTTCCTGCCCCGCGGGCTGGGTCAGATTCCCAAATCCCCCAGTGACCAGGACGCGGTCATCACCGTGCGCCACGTCAATGGCGCGGTCACCTCGAACACCACCGTCACGCTGCCCCAGCTGCCGGCCGGCTACGCCGACACCTATATCAACGGCGTGCGTTACCGGGTGCGCACGGTCAACATCCCGGAGCCGCACCCGATGTTGGTGGAAGTCGGCGCCACCTATGACTCCACCGTCGCCGACACCAACAACCTGCATCGCCGGGTGATCTTGATCGCCGCGTTCTCGATCGCCGCCGCGGCCGTATTCGCTTGGCTGCTGGCCACTTTCGCGGTGCGGCCATTCAAACGCCTGGCCCAGCAGACCCGCTCGATCAACGCCGGCGACGAGAATCCTCAGGTCCGGGTACGCGGCGCCAGCGAGGCCGTGGAGATCGCCGAGGCCATGCGTGGCATGCTGCAACGGATCTGGGACGAGCAGAACCGCACCATCGAAGCACTGACGTCGGCGCGCGACTTTGCCGCGGTGTCCTCCCATGAGCTGCGCACACCGCTGACCGCGATGCGCACCAACCTCGAGGTGCTGGCCACCCTCGACCTTGCCGACGAGCAGCGCAAAGAAGTGCTCAGTGACGTGATCCGCACCCAAACCCGAATCGAGTCAACGCTTTCCGCGCTCGAACGGCTGGCTCAAGGAGAGCTGTCGACATCGGAGGACCACGTGCCGGTCGACATCACCGAGCTGCTCGACCGCGCGGCGCACGACGCGATGCGCATCTACCCCGACCTCGATGTGTCGCTGGCGCCGTCGCCGACCTGCATCATCGTCGGGCTGCCGGCCGGGCTTCGGCTCGCGGTGGACAACGCAATCGCCAATGCCGTCAAGCACGGCGGCGCCACCCGAGTGCAGTTGTCTGCGGTCAGCTCGCGGGCCGGCGTGGAGATCGCCATCGACGACAACGGCAGCGGGCTACCCGAGGCGGAACGCCAAGTGGTGTTCGAGCGGTTCTCTCGCGGCTCGACTGCCTCGCACTCGGGCTCGGGGCTCGGTCTGGCGCTGGTGGCCCAGCAGGCGCACCTGCATGGCGGCGTGGCATCGCTGGAAGAAAGCCCGCTCGGCGGAGCACGTCTGTTGTTGCGGCTGCCGCCGCCGAGCTGACCGCTCTCTTAAGCGCCGAGCGTGTAGGTAATTGACGCTGTTTCGCCCTTTTCGCGCTCAGAAGCCGCACAGTCAATGCGCCTGTGCATAAGGGCGCGCAACTTAGACCGCCGTTGATCGAAGATTTCCGCCATGAGCATGGGCGACGGGCCGTTTCTTGGGCGGCAAGCCGTGCGGCGAGGCGAGATATCGGCTTGGCGGCTGCAGCGGGATTACCGGCCCATGTACCGGAACGTCTACGTGTCGAAGCAGGCGACGCTGACCGCGCTTATGCGAGCCCGCGGGGCGTGGTTGTGGTCCGGCGGCGACGCGACGCTGACTGGGCTGTCCGCTGCGGCGGTCCTAGGTACCAAGTGGGTAGACGTCAGCGAGCCCGCAGAACTGTGCCGTGTCAATCGACACGCCCCGTCAGGAATCATCGTCCATTCGTACGACCTGGGTGCTCGAGAAAACCACACTGTCAATGGAATTCGGATTACCACGCCAGAACGTACCGCTTTTGACATCGCCCGGTCGTTGCCGCCGAACCGGTCTATTCCGATCTTGGATGCGCTAGCGAATGCAACCAACTTCAAGATTCCCGACGTCGTCGCCCTTGCCGACGCCAAGCCCGGCAGCCGGGGTATTCGACGGCTGCCATCAGTGTTGAAGCTCGTTGACGGCGGCGCCGAATCTCCGCAAGAAAGTCGGGTACGACTGCTGTTGATCAGTGCAGGTTTGCCTCCACCGGAGACACGGATCGAATTCACCGACGAACTCGGTATCGTGCGGATCAGGGTCGACATGGGCTGGCGGGACTGGCGAGTCGCTGTTGAGTACGACGGCGTCCAACATTGGTCCGATCGATATCAGCGGTCGTGGGACATCGACCGTATCGCGATGCTCGAGGCGATGGGTTGGGTCATCGTCCGCGTCAGTGCGGAGATGCTTTCAAGGCCGCAGGTGATCATCGACCGAGTCCGCAGCAAGCTCAGAGCAGCGGGCTGCCCGGCCTAGCGTCGAGTGTGCAGCTTGCGCACATAATTATCGCGATACCGCGATGACTAGCTGCACAGTTGACGCGGCTGCCACCGCTCTCAGCGGGTGCTGAGCAGATCGATGACGAAGATCAGCGTCTTGCCGGACAGCTGATGCCCTGAGCCGGTCGGCCCGTACGCCTGCTCCGGCGGAATGGTCAGCTGACGCCGGCCACCGACCTTCATGCCCGGAATGCCGTCCTGCCAGCCCTGAATGAGGCCCTGCAGCGGGAATGAGATGGATTGCCCACGGCCCCAGGAGCTGTCGAACTCCTCGCCGGAGTCGTAGTCGACCCCGACGTAGTGCACCTCGACGGTGCCGCCCGGCACCGCCTCGGGTCCGTCGCCGACCGTGAGGTCTTCGATCACGAGTTGAGCCGGCGCGGGGCCGTCGGGAAACTGAATCTCAGGTTTGCTTGACACCAAGGTGACCTTAGTCGGGCGACGATGCGGCCGAGCATCGGCCGCTGAGGAGCCAGACAATAAGTTATTAGTCGGGCACACTTGACTCGTGACACAAGACACTGACGCACTGTCGCGGATCAACGAGCTGGTCGCCGAGGAGAAGGCGCTTCGCGAGCAGCTCCAGCACGGCGAGATCAGCGAATCCGAGGAGCACAAGCGGCTCCGCCACCTCGAGATCCAACTCGACCAGTGCTGGGATCTGCTGCGCCAGCGCCGTGCACTGCGTGAGACCGGTGGCGATCCGAGCGAGGCCGAGGTGCGGCCCGCCGGCGAGGTCGAGGGTTACCTGAGCTGAGCGATGGCTTCCCGTGACGTCGACGCGGTCATCGTCGGCGGCGGGCACAACGGTCTGGTCGCCGCGGCATATCTGGCCCGCGCCGGGCTGCGGGTGCGACTGCTGGAACGGCTGACCCACGTCGGCGGCGCGGCGGTGTCGGCGCAGGTATTCGACGGCGTCGAGGCCCAACTTTCGCGGTACGCCTATCTGGTGAGCCTGCTGCCCACGGCCATCCTTGACGACCTGGGCGCGACCGTGCGGCTGGCAGCGCGGCCCTATTCGTCCTATACCCCGGACCCCTCGACCGCCGGGCGCACCGGCCTGCTGGTCGGCCGCCAGTCGACATTCGGCGCGATCGGCGCCGACGGCGACGAGCAGGCGTTCGCCGAGTTCTACCGGCGCTGCCGGCTGGTCACCGGGCGGCTGTGGCCGACGTTGTTGGAGCCGCTGCGCACCCGTGGTCAGGCCAAGGCAGCGGTGGCCGACGGCGACCGCGATGCGGCCGCGGCGTGGCGGGCCATGGTGGAACAGCCGATCGGCGCCGCGATCGCCGAGGCGCTCGACAACGACCTGGTGCGCGGCGTGGTGGCGACCGACGCGCTGATCGGGACCTTCGCCCGGCTCGACGACCCCTCGCTTGCCCAGAACGTCTGCTTTCTGTATCACCTGCTCGGCGGCGGAGTCGGCGACTGGCACGTCCCGATCGGCGGGATGGGCGCGGTGAGCGCGGCACTGGCCGCGGCTGCCACCGGCCACGGCGCCGAAATCGTCACCGGCGCAGAGGTTTACCGCATCAACCCGAGCGGCGAGGTGCGTTACCGTCAGCGCGACGACGAGCGCGTGGTGCGTGGCCGGTTCGTGTTGTCCGGGGTCACGCCGACCACCCTGGCCGGCCTACTCGGCGATCCCGCCTCCGGCATCGGCGCCCGGCGCCCAGGTCAAAGTCAACATGGTGTTGCGACGATTGCCGCGACTGCGCGACCAGAATGTCACCCCCGAGCAGGCCTTCGGTGGCACGTTTCATGTCAACGAAACCTGGACGCAGCTCGACGCGGCTCATGACCGGGCAGCCGGAAATGCGCTACCGGACCCGCTTCCGTGCGAGATCTACTGTCACTCGCTGACCGACCCAAGCATCCTGTCGCCGGCGCTGCGCGAATCAGGTGCCGCCACCCTGACCGTATTCGGTCTGCACACTCCGCACCCGGCGTTCGCGTCCGACCGTGACCTGCTCACCGAAGCCGTGCTCGCATCGCTGAATTCCGTTCTGGCCGAATCGATTCAAGAAATCCTGCTGACCGACGCGAACGGCCGGCCCTGCATTGAGACCACGACCACACTCGACTTGGAACAGCGGCTGGGCATGACCGGCGGCAACATCTTCCACGGCGGGTTGGACTGGCCGTTCGCCGAAGCCGGCGACGCGTTGAAAACCCCGGCACAGAAATGGGGCGTGGCCACCGACCATGAACGGATTCTGCTGTGCGGTTCAGGCGCGCGACGCGGCGGAGCGGTCTCCGGTATCGGAGGTCACAACGCCGCAATGGCGGTACTGAAGTCGCGTTAGCGGCCGTCGATGGTGGCGTAGTTGCGCTCGGTGTAGCCGGTGTAGATCTGGCGCGGACGGCCGATCTTGCTCGGCTCGCCGTTCATCTCACGCCAGTGCGCGATCCAGCCGGGCAGCCGGCCGAGAGCGAACAGCACGGTGAACATCCGGGTCGGGAATCCCAGCGCCCGGTAGATCAGCCCGGTGTAGAAGTCGACGTTCGGGTACAGCTTGCGCTCGACGAAGTAGTCGTCGGTCAGCGCCGCCTCTTCGAGCTCCTTGGCGATGTTCAGCAGGTCGTCGTCGCCACCCAGCTTGCCCAGGATCTTGTCGGCCTGTTCCTTGACGATGCGGGCCCGCGGGTCGTAGTTCTTGTAGACCCGGTGGCCGAAGCCCATCAGCTTCACGCCTTCTTCTTTGTTCTTGACCTTGCGAACGAACTCGCTGACGTCGTCGTCGCTCTGTCGGATCTGCTCGAGCATCTCCAGCACCGCCTGGTTGGCGCCGCCGTGCAGCGGGCCCCACAGCGCGTTGATGCCGCCCGAGATCGAGGTGAACAGGTTGGCCTGCGACGAGCCGACCAGCCGGACCGTCGACGTCGAACAGTTCTGCTCGTGGTCGGCGTGCAGGATGAACAGCATGTCCAGCGCCCGGACGATCTCGGGGTCGGGTTCGTAGGGCTCGGCGGGCAGGCCGAACGTCATCCGCAGGAAGTTCTCCACCAGGTTCAGGCTGTTGTCCGGGTAGAGGAACGGCTGGCCCACCGACTTCTTGTAGGCGTAGGCGGCGATCGTCGGCAGCTTGGCCAGCAACCGGATGGTGGACAGCTCGATCTCTTCGGTGTCGGCCGGGTCCAGCGAGTCCGGGTAGTAGGCGCTCAGCGCGTTGACGACGCTGGACAACACCGGCATCGGGTGGGCGTTGCGGGGGAAGCCGTCATAGAACCGCTTCAGGTCCTCGTGCAGCATGGTGTGCCGCTGGATCTGCTCGGTGAACTCGGCCAGCTGCTCCTTGTTCGGCAGCTCGCCGTTGATCAGCAGGTAGCTGACCTCGATGAAAGTCGACTTCTCGGCGAGCTGCTCGATCGGGTAACCGCGATAGCGCAGGATGCCGGCGTCGCCGTCGATGTAGGTGATGGCGCTTTTGGTGGACGCCGTGTTGACGAAGCCGTTGTCGAAGGTCGTGTAACCGGTCTTGGACAACAGCGGACCGAGCGCGATGCCGTCGGCCCCCTCGGTGGCGTGGACGATTTCCAGGTCCAACTCTCCACCCGGGTATTTGAGGGTGGCGGAGTCGTCGGTTGCGGCCACGGGAACCCCTTTGCGCTTGCGTGTGAATGGCTGGCCCGGCTGGTTGCCTATAGCGCAAAGGTAGTCGTTATTGCGACGGCGTGCCTGCCCGGGGGTTGGGTTGGGTCGAGCTCCGAGCGGATCAAGTGGCTGGCGGCGCCCGGCTTTACCCGATCTTGACTATGCCATGAATCCCACCACCGACGATGCTTGATATGAGTACCGTTTCATCGGTGGAGCTGGGCGTTTTGGGACCTCTCCAGGCCCGACTAGACGCTGCGCCCGTCGCTATTCCGGGCGCCAAACCGCGTGCCATCCTCACCATGCTCGGCCTACACGGTGGCTCCATTGTGTCCGCCGACACGCTCATCGAACTTTTGTGGGGCGATGCCCCGCCGCGGACCGCCGCCAAGGCCCTGCAAACCCACATCTCCGCACTACGCCGTAGCCTTGGCGATGGCTTCATTCTGACGACGGGCGCCGGCTGGATCCTCGCCGAGAGCGACGTCGATGCCACCCGCTACAAGTCGGCCGCGAAGACAGGGCGCGCGGCCGCGGCCGCCGGCGAAACCAGCCAAGCGGCGGCTCGGTTCGAGGAGGCGCTGACCCTGTGGCGGGGAGTGCCGGAATTGCCCAACGGTGAGCGAGGCCTGTCCGAAAAGACCCGCTGGATCGAAAGCCACGCCGCACTTGTGGAGGACCGTGCGGATGCCCTGCTCGCGATGGGCCGCGCCGCAGAAGTGATCGGCGATCTCGAAGCGGCGGTGTCCGAAGCGCCGCTACGCGAGCGGCGGTGGGGCCAGCTGATGCTCGCGCTCTACCGCGCCGGCCGGCAAGGTGACGCGCTTGCCGCATATCAACGGGCCCGGACGCTGCTGGCCGACGAGTTGGGAATCGATCCCGGACCAGAGCTTCGACGCCTCGAGACCGCCATCGTCGCGCAAGATGCCTCACTCGATGTTGTTGTGGCACAACATCTTCGTCGGTGATGCGCGCAGTGACCTTTCTACTCACCGACATTGAGGGATCGACCGCCGCCTGGGAGGCAGACGCCAACGCTATGGCAGTGGCGCTTGCCCGGCACGACGAACTCGTGGAACAGGTGGTCACGTCGCGGGGAGGGCGGCTGATCAAGACACGCGGCGAGGGCGACGCCACGTTCTCGGTCTTCGATCGACCGTCGGCAGCCGCAGCGGCCGCGATGGAGCTACAAGACGCAATCATCCACGAGCAGTGGGGTCTTCGCGAGCCGATGCGTATCCGGATCGCACTGCACACCGGCGAAGTAGAGCTGCGGGACGGTGACTACTTCGGTCGGGCGGTCAACCGCGCTGCCCGCCTGAGGTCGCTGGCCGCGGGCGGCCAAATTTTGTGCTCTGGCGCGACGGCCGAGCTCGTCGTTGATTCACTGCCCGACGATGTTGTCCTCGCCGACCTGGGTTTGCGCGAACTGCGCAACCTCGCCCGCCCGGAGCATGTCTTCGAGCTCCGACCCGAAACCGCGGAGGAGGGTGCCCAACCGCCGACAACCGATGCGCCGATGGAGCGGCCGGCTCTCCCCTCGGTTCTGATCGGTACCGGACCGTTCGTCGGTCGTGGGAGCGAGCTCGAGCGGCTGCTGTCTGCCTGGCAGACCTCGCTTGGCGGTGGCGCTCGCGCGACCCTGATCGCCGGCGAACCGGGTGTCGGCAAGACTCGCTTGGCCGGCGAGTGGTCCAGGCAGGCCTATGAGCAAGGCGCGGTCGTGGTGTACGGCCGTTGCGACGAAGACCTCGGTGCGCCCTATCAACCCTTCGCGGAAGCCCTGCGATCGATGGTGCCCTGCCTCGGCGCCCGTCGGTTGCGCGGATTGCGCGGCGTCGAAGCTTTGCTTCCGCTCGTCCCCGGGCTCGTCGACGACGTGCCAGATCTGGCCGCGCCGACGCGGGCCGACCCCGACACTGAGCGCTACGCACTTTTTGACGCCGTCGTTGCACTGTTGGAAATGGCCTCGGCGGAAGCGCCGGTTGTCCTGATTCTCGACGACCTGCACTGGGCGGCCAAGCCAACGCTGCTCCTGTTGCGACATCTGCTGCGCTTTGGTGACCGTGCGCGCGTGCAGGTCGTCGGCACCTACCGCAGCACTGATCTCGACCGCTCCCATCCCCTGGCGGCGATGCTGGCCGACCTGCACCGCGACGGCACCGCCAATCGCATCAGTCTCAGCGGGCTCGACGAGGACGACGTCAGTGCCTACGTCGCTAAGGCCGGCTACGACGACGAGGAGCTCGGCCACGCATTGGCCTCCGTCACGGGCGGCAATCCGTTCTTCCTGATCGAGGCTCTGCGCCATGTCGACGAGAGCGGCGGCGTGTGGGACTCGAGCACACTCCCCCAGGGTGTCCGAGAAGCCGTGAGCCGCAGACTTTCCCGGCTTCCGATCGAGACCAACAAAGCCCTCGCCGCCGCCGCGGTCGTCGGCAGCCGGTTTGCGCTGGACCTGGTCGAGCGCGTTGTCGGCGACGACCTGGTCGACGCGTTTGACGAGGCGTCCAAGGCCGGCATCGTCATCGAAGAGCCCGGCGGTCGATACCGGTTCAACCATGCGATCGTCCGACAGTCATTGCTTGCCGAACTGCCGTCGATGGGGCGCATGCGGCTGCATCAGCGCATCGCCACCACGCTCGAAGCCGAGCCCAACGCCGACGACGAGATGCTTGCGGAACTGGCCCATCATTATTTCGAATGTGCCTGGGCGGGAAACGCGGCCAAGGCCGTCGAGTATTGCCGACGTGCGGCAGACCAGGCGATGGCCCGACTCGCCTACGAAGGCGCCGCCGATCTTTACGACCATGCCCTGCACGCGCTGGAGGAGATCGACGACGAGCTGCCCGACCGCGACGATCAGATCGCCGACCTACTCGTCGCCCGTTGCGAGGCTCTGCTCGCCGCGGGTGACGTAGCCTCGGCAGCCGGCGCAGTCTCCCAATTGCAGCAAGCGACAGTCGATTCCGCCCGGCTATCGGCATGGGCGACATGCTTCGACGGCCAGCTCTCGGTATTGAGCCACCCCGAGCGGTTGGACGACGTGGAAGCCGCGTTAGGCGCCGCCGCACACACATTGGCCGAAATCGACGATGCCGCAGGGGAAGCCAAGGCGCATACCGTCCGTGCCACCTGCCTGGCCCGGCTCGGACGAATTGGTGAATGCGAAGTCGCCTTGGACGACGCTCTCACGGCGGCACGACGTGCGCGTGACCACCGACGGGTGAATGCGGTGCTGGCCGGGGCGCCACTTGCGGCGCTGTGGGGGCCGAATCCGGTTCCGCGAGCGGGCGGCCGGTGCCTTGACGTGGTGCGGCTGCTGCGAATCACCACCGACTCGCCGGCGGTCGAAGCGACGTCGACGCGCTGCCAGGCAGTGTTGGAGGCCTTCCGCGGCCGCGATGCGGCGCCCGGCGGATGATCGACTCGGCCCGACGGACGGTGACCGAACTCGGTCTGCGCCATGCCCTTCTGGAGGTCGAGCAGTTCGCCGGCATCGTCGAGCTCGTTTTGGGCGACCCGGCCGCCGCCGAGCCGCATCTTCGTCAGGCCTGCAACGGTTTTCGCCGGATGGGTCTCGACGCCGATACTGCCGAGACCGCTGCGCTACTCGGCCGCGCATGTCTGGCGCTCAATCGAGACGCCGAGGCCGACGAATTATGCACGGAGAGTGAGCGACTCGCAGGCCACGCCCTGAAAGCATCGATCGCCTGGCGCACACTTCGGGCGCAGTTGCTGTCGCGTCGCGGCGATCACGATGAGGCTCGACGCGTTGCGCAGGCTGCTGTCACTCTGGCCGAGCGCACCGACGGGTTGGTCGATCACGGCGACGCCTGTCTGTCGTTGGCAAAGGTGTTGGCCGCGGCCGGTGACGCCGCCGGGGCGCGAGCCGCCGCCGAACGCTCGGCCGACCTCTATGAGCGGAAAGGTGCTGCGGCGCTGGCTGATAGGGCGCGCTCCATGCTGGACCAGCGCGTCGCAGGTAAATGCCCCGACTCCACCCGAAGCACCCGTTGTCGAGACTCACACCGCGGCCGTGCGAGCGGGCGAACGCGTGATGGCCGCTATTGAGCGCGAGGCCTGGGACGAATTCGAGCGGCTGTTCGCACCCGAGGGCTCCGTCGAGAGCCGGCGGAAGATCGTCGGCTTTAAGCAAAACGAGTTCCCTTGGGACGAGGTGGTGCGCCAGACGTGGCGCGATCTCGAGGCGGGGACCCTGCGGGTGAACCAGGTCGTTCTTGCCGCGCGAGGGGAACGCCTGGCTCTCGCTCGAGTCGAGTTGGGCACTGCAGACACGAGCCCCGGGGCGCCGCGAGACGAATTTCTCTAGCGTCTACCGCGTTGACGACGATAGTCGAATCAATATGCAGATCTGGTTCGACGTCGAAGACATGGACGCCGCGATTGCCGAACTCGATGCCCTACACGCTCGGTTTGAGGAGGAGGCGCACCGTCAGGACAGGCGGCTCGCAAACGCGGGAAGCCAAGTGGGGCGACAGTTGTTGGCACGCTTGGCGGCACGCGACTGGGACGCAATCGCGGGAATGGTGGCTGACAACTTTTCGATGGACGATCGCCGCCGGCTGGTGGGCTCCGGGCTCATCGACGGCCGCGAGGCTGCCATGGCGTCGATGCGCGCGATTGCCGAAGTGTTCACCACAAACGTGGTGCCCACCGACATCGCAACCCGTGGGAGGAACCTGTTCTTCGGGCATCTGAGCTTCTCGGGTCGCAACGAAGCACCCGACGTATTTCGTAGCGACATGCTCACAGTCAACGAGATCAACGACAAAGATCAGCTCGTCGCGATCGTCGCGTTCGACGTCGAAGACTTCGACGAGGCCATCGCGGAGCTTGATCGTCGGTACCTCGCCGGTGAAGCAGCACCCTATGCACGGACATGGTCAGTGATTGCCGGCTCGTTCGTGTCGATCGGTCGAGGGGAACTGCCTCCAACCACGCCGGACTGCGTGAGCGTCGACCATCGCCGGGCCGCGGCCTTTGGGCCAGGTGAACTGCTCCCGTACCTGAGCGCGGGGTTCGACCTGGACCAACAAGTCAGCCCGTACTTCGAGAGCGTGCTGCTGCTCAACGACCTGGGAGCTGTCGTCACTCATGCCGCGCGCGGGACCTCGCGGGACGGGTTCGACGCTGAGTGGCGCGGAGTCAACATCTCAATGGTCGAGGGCGAGATGATCAGCGCCTGTGAGGTTTTCGACGAGGCAGACATCGACCTCGCGATCACGAGATTCGAGGAACTCAGCCGGCCCACGCCACGGTTGGAAAACGCGGCGAGCCGAGTGTACGAGCGTTTCCACGCCAACTTCGCGGCCCGCGACTGGGACGCGACAAGAGAAATGCTCGCCGACGACTATCGC
Source organism: uncultured Actinomycetota bacterium (assembly GCA_963762535.1). Lineage (GTDB taxonomy): Bacteria > Actinomycetota > Actinomycetes > Mycobacteriales > Mycobacteriaceae > Mycobacterium. Next base: position 68,044 of record CAVXKX010000005.1, on the reverse strand, counting down.
GGCGACGATCGTCGTCGTGTGGTGGGCGACGGGATCCGCCACGGTTGTGATGCTCTGATCGCAGAATTAGTGACGGCTGCCGACCTCGGCGCCACCGACGCGACATCAGAGGTCATAGCCGTCCGTGGGCAGCGCCTCGTCCTCACTCATGCCGCATATGCGCGCACGGACGAGAAATCCGAGGTGTTCAGCGTCGATCTCCTCCAGATAGCCGAGGTCGACGCGGAGGAGCAGATTGCGGCGCTCCTCGCTTTCGACCTAGACGACGTCGACGCCGCAATCGCGGAGCTCGATGCCCGATACATCAACGGCGAGGGCGCGCCTTACGCGGAGACGTGGTCGGCCCTCGCCATCGCCTTCGCCGCGGTCAACCGACACGAACTACCCGAGCTGACGCCCGATTGGGTCAATATCGACCACCGACGCGGAGCAACCTTCGCGGCCGGTGACATGACCGCCTACATCCACGACTTATGGGACGACTCGCCAGACATCAATATGTACATCGAGGTTGTGCATCGCCTGAGCAGCCTCGGTGCGGTCATCACCCAGGCCGTGCATGGCACTTCACAACACGGCTTCGAGGCCGAATGGCGGGAGAACTCGATTTTCACGTTCGACGGCGATCTGGTCAGTCGCTGCGAACTCTTCGACGAGGCGGACCTGGACGCAGCGATCGCGCGGTTTGAAGAGCTTGACCAACCGGCGCGGCGCGTAGAGAACAAGGCAACGCTCGTTTTCGAGCACGTCCTGTCACGCTTGGCCGCCCGCGACTGGGAGGCGGTTGCTGAAACCGTGGCCGAAAGATGTTCCGGCATCGACCGCCGAAGGGTCGTGAATGCCGAGAATCAACATGGTCGAGATGCCGTGGTCAAAGATGTGCGGGTGGCCGCCGAGATCGGCTTTACCTTATCGATGGTGAGCGCCATGGCGATTCGCGGCGAGCGTCTCGTCCTCGCACGCGTTCGTATCGCGGGTCGCGACCCCGATACGATTCAAAACGATGTCCTGCAAGTCGTCGAAATCGATGCTGACGGACAGATCGCGGCAGTGATCACATTTGACGTTGACGACATTGATGCTGCATTGGAAGAACTCGACAACCGTTATCTCATCGGCGAAGCGGCAACCTACGCCGGCGTGTGGTCGGTTATCAGAGCGAGTTACGCATCAATCAATCGACGTGAACAGCCGGCAACAACAGCGGATTGGGTCGACGTCGACCACCGACGGGAGATCGCGATGCGACCCGGGGACTTGGCGGCGTATTTCGAGTCGGGATCGGACCCGAACCAACCCATTACCTACGTCGAGAATGTGCATCGACTGAATACTGTTGGGATAGTTGTTACTTACGCCGCGCGCGAAACCTCGCGAGACGGCTTCAACGCCGAGTGGCGGGGGGTCGCCCTGGTGACGGTTGACGGTGAGATGGTCAATCGCAGCGAAATATTCGACGAGGCAGACCTGGACGCCGCGATCGCACGGTTCGAACAGTTAAGCCGACCGGCACCGAGGCTGGAAAACACGGCGAGCCGAGCCAACGCGCGCTTCATTGCGTGCGTGAACGCGCACGACTGGGAGGCTATCGCTTCCATTCTGGCCGAAGACCATTACAGCGACGATCGGCGACGGGTAACGGGCGGCGGAATCCGCCGCGGTCGGGATGCCGATATCGAGAACGTGCGGGTGGTCGCAAATCTCGGGGCGGACATCACGGTCGACGTCATCGCGACCCGCGGCGACCGCCTCGTTCTCACTCGTACCCGCATTTCCTTTGACCAGCAGCAGCAAGGGTTCCTCGCCGAGGCGCTTCTCCTCGTTGAGACCGACCTCGACGGCCGTATCGCGGCGACCATCGTGCTCGACCTCGAAGACTTCGACGCGGCTATTGCCGAGCTCGAATCCCGTTATATCGCAGGCGAAGCGGCCGCTGAGGCGCACGCGTGGTCCGTCGTCGCAACAGCGTATGCCGGTTTCAACCGGCGCGAGCTTTCGCCGACTACACCCGATTATGTGAACATTGATCGCCGTCGCGGAGCAGCTTTCGCCCCCGGCGACATGATCGCCTACGTCCAAGCTGCATGGGACGACTCGCCTGACACCAAGATGTACATCGCGGCGGTGCATCGGCTCGGCATGACCTCGGAGCGGTCGTCAGTCATGTGGCACGTGGGATCTCACAAGAGGGCTTCGACGCCGAGTGGCGGGACGTCCACGTGCTGGCGGTGCAAGGCGATATGGTCAGCCGCTCCAGAGCTATTCGACGAGGACAGACCTGGACGCCGCGATCGCGAGATTCGATCAACTCAGCCAATCGGCACCGCGGTTGGAGAACACCGCCACGCGCACGTTAGACCGCGTGGGCAGCTACTTCGCTGCCCGCGACTGGGCGGCGCTGGGCACGATGATGGCGCTGGACGTGATCGACGAAGATCGTCGCCGCACGGCGAACGCCGGCGTCCGACACGGTCGCGACGCAATAGTCGGAGGCGTGCGAACGGCCGCCGACTTAGCGGCGCAGCACATAGCGTCAACCGCGATCGCGATCCGCGGAGATCGACTCGCTCTCTGCCGTTTTCGCTACTCCAGCCGAGACCAGCGGCCCGAGGCGTTCTACAGTGAAGCGCTTGGCGTAGTCGAGATCGACGTCGATGAGCGGGTGGTAGCCCACGTTGCGTTCGACCTCGAGGACTTCGATGCAGCCATCGCGGAGCTTGAATCCCGCTATACCGCAGGCGAAGCCGCCGCCTTCAGGCGCACTTGGTCGACTGTTGTGCGCGCTTATCAATCGATCACCCGGCGCGAGCTACCACCGACGACGCCGAACTGGGTCAACGTCGATCATCGGCGCGGAATCGCCTTTGAGTCCGGCGATCTGACCGCGTACCTCCGCGACATCTGGGACGAGGACTACGCAAGTTCCTTCATCGAGGCCGTGCATAGGCTGAATAACTTCGGAGCGATCTTCGTCCAGGTAGTGAAAGGAACCTCGCAAGGCGGTTTCGACGCTGAGTGGCGGGTCGTCGAACTCATGACTGTCGAAGGTGAACTGATCGACAGGGCTGAAATCTTCGACGAGGCAGACCTCGACGCCGCGCTCACGAAATTTGAAGAGCTCAGCCGACCGGCACCGCGGCTGGAAAACGCGGCAAGCCGAGTGGATAAGCGCTTTCAGGCGTGCTTCGCCGCCCGCGACTGGGACGTAATGGCCGAGATGCTGTCCGGCGACTTCTCCACTGAAGATCGGCGTCGAGTCGTGAACATGGGCAAGTCGGATGGTCGCGATGCCGAACTCACCGTGCACGCATACGCTGCTGCCGGAACCGAGAATGTGAAAGCAACGGTCATTGCGACACGCGCACAGCGCCTCGCCCTAAATCATTACCGGTTTTCGGGAAACGACCAATTGCCCGGCGCATTCCGCGTCGAGTTTCTCGCGGTCGTCGAGATTGATGCTGACGAGCGTATGGCGGCGGTCGTCGTCTTCGACGTCGACGACTTCGACGCCGCCATCGCCGAACTCGATGCCCGATACGTCGCTGGGGAGGCGGCAGCCCACGCGCGCACTTGGTTGGCGATTGCAGAGGCATACGCCGCGCTCAATCGCGGCGAGGTGCCCGCGACCGCTCCAAATTTGCTAGACATCGACCATCGTTCACCCGCAGTGATCGGGTCCGGTGACCTGATGGCATACCTCCAGGCCGCGTCGGAAGATACGCCAAGGGGCGGCATTTATATTGAGACGGTTCATCGGCTGACCGACCACGGTGCAGTCACCACACATATGGCGAAGGTGACGTCGCGAGAAGGGTTCGACGCTGAATGGCGTATCACTAGCTTCTTCATAGTCGGCGGCGATCTGATTAACCGCTACGAGATTTTCGACGAGGCCGATCTCGACACCGCACTCGCCCGCTTCGACGAACTGCAGCCGCAGGCAAGTCGGCTGGAGAACGCGGTGGCGGAACGCTTCCTGGCGCACTTCGCGGCCCGCGACTGGGATGCACTAGCGCAAGACTTCACCGAAAACTATTACTGCGACGATCGCCGACCGGTCGTTAACGCCGGGATTCGGCAGGGCCGAGATGCCGCAATCGAAGACCTGCGAATGTCCACCGAACTCGGATTGTTGAAGAACGTCACGATGGACATCATTGCAACCCGGGGCGAACGCCTCATTCTCACGCATTGGCGCGGCTTGCGCCGCGACGACGACGGGTCCCAACATGATGCACTTCAAGTCGTCGAGCACGACGCTGACGAGCGGATAGCGGCGGCCGTCCTGTTCGACCCCGAGGACATCGACGCCGCCTTCGAGGAACTCGACGGTCGCTACCTCGCCGGCGAAGCGGCCCTCCACGCGCGCACTTGGTCCGTCGTCGCGTCCTCGTTCGCCGCGTTCAACCGGCAGGAACTCGTTGCGGCGGACTGGGTCACCATCGACCACCGGCAAACCACACCGTTCGAGCCAAGCAACATGACCCCGTCGATCCGCAACATTTGGGACCTCACACCAAACCTCACCATCCATATCGAGGCGGTCCATCGGCTCAACAACTTCGGAGCGGTCATCACCCATGAGGGCCACGGGACCTCGCTAGAGGGCTTCGACGCCGAGTGGCGCGCGGTGGACATCTTGATGGTCGACGGCGACTCGATCAGCCGCTGCGAAATCTTCGACGAGACAGACCTCGACATTGCACTCGCCCGCTTCGACGAACTGCAACCGCGGGCACCCCGGCTGGAGAACGCGGCAAGCCAAGTGGAGCAACGCTTCTTGGCCTACTTCGCGGCCCGCGACTGGGACGCCTATGCGGGAATACTGTCTGACGACGTTTGCATTGATGATCATCGTCGCGTCGTGAACGCCGGGGTCAGGCACGGCCGAGACGCCGAGATCGCAAACGTGCGGGCGCTCGCCGACATCGGAATCAGGAGTGCGACGTCAACCGTGATCGCGGTCCGAGGGGGGCGCCTCTTCCTCGGTCGTCACTGCGTCTGGGGCGGCTGGACCGATTCAGAAGCGTCTGAGATTCTCTGCGCCCTTGAAATCGACGCCGAAAACCAGATCGTGGCACGCGTTCTGTTCGATGCCGACGACCTCGACGCCGCGTTCGAGGAACTCGATGCCCGCTACCTCGCCGGCGAAGCGGCCGTGCACTCGCACACGTGGACCCTCGTCACACGCGCATACGAAGCACTCAACAGACGCCAACTCTTTAAGACGACGGTGGATTGGGTGAATATCGATCACCGCCGACTCGCATCAATCGCAGCCGGTGATCTGGGCGCATACCTTCGTGCGACATGGGATCTCTCGCCGCAGTCCAGCATCCGCATTGAGGCTGTGCATCGGCTGAGCGAGCTCGGAGCAGTCGTCACCCACGTGATCGAAGGGACCTCACAACAAGGTTTCGATGCCGAGTGGCGCACGATCGCCCTCTCCACTTACCAAGGCGACAAGATCAACCGCTGCGAGCTTTTCGACGAGGCAGACCTCGCTGCCGCACTCGCCCGCTTCGAGGAACTCAGTCAGCCGGCCAGCTAGGGTTGCAGGCGTTCGATTCGCCCGTCGACAACGCGAATCCGGTTGTGCAGACGGTCTTCCCGACCTTGCCAGAACTCGACTTCGGCGGGCGCGATGCGGTAGCCGCCCCAGTTCGGCGGTACCGGGACCTGCTCGTGGTCGGCGAAGCGCTCCGTCACCTCGGCCAGCTGCTCGACCAGCGCGGCGCGCGACGCGATCGGCTTGGACTGGTGTGACGCCCACGCCCCCAGCTGCGAGCCACGCGGCCGGTTGTTCCAGTAGTTCTGGGTGGCCTGCGGATCGACCTTGGTGACCGGCCCGCGGATGTGGAACTGCCTGTTCAGCAGGTACCACGGAAAGGTCGCCGAAGCGTACGGGGTCCGGTCAGCTGCTGACCCTTCGCCGAGTCGTAGTTCGAGAAGAACACGATCGCCGTCTTCGTCGACGCCCTTGCACAGCACCGACCGGCTGACCGGCCGTCCCGACTCCACGGTCGCCAAGACCATTGCGTTGGGTTCGGCGACGCCGCCACGCTCAGCTTCGCCAATCCATGTGCGCAACAACGCAAGCCAACCGTCATCCAGCCAGTCGACGTCGAGGTCGGGGCTGCCGTCGCGCTCATTGGAGCCGTACTCCTTGCGCATTGCCGCCAGGTACTCGTTGTCTGGTCCCGCCATCACCTCAACGCTACTACCGGGCGGCGGCGACCCTTGGTTACCGACCGGTAGCAACCGGCTGGTGGCCGCGTGGGAGAATTTCGCCATGACTGCCATCTCGGACAAGATCCCGGAGAATTTCGTTGCCGGACTCGAGGGCGTGGTGGCATTTACCACCGAGATCGCCGAGCCCGACAAGGACGGCGGCGCCCTGCGCTACCGCGGTGTCGACATCGAAGACCTCGTCGGTCAACGGGTCACTTTCGGCGACGTGTGGGCTTTGCTGGTAGACGGGAAATTCGGCGACGGGTTGCCGCCTGCCGAGCCGTTCCCGCTGCCGATCCACAGCGGCGATGTCCGGGTCGACGTGCAAGCCGGTCTGGCGATGCTGGCCCCGATCTGGGGCTTTCAGCCGTTGCTCGACATCGACGAGGCGACCGCCCGCGACCAGTTGGCCCGCGCGTCGGTGATGGCGCTGTCTTATGTCGCGCAGTCGGCCCGCGGCATCTACCAGCCGGCCGTTCCACAGCACGTGGTCGACGAATGCTCGACCGTGACAGCACGTTTCATGACCCGGTGGCAGGGCGAGCCGGATCCCAAGCACGTCGAAGCCGTCGACGCCTACTGGGTGTCGGCCGCCGAGCACGGCATGAATGCGTCGACGTTCACCGCGCGGGTGATCGCCTCGACCGGTGCCGACGTCGCAGCCTCGCTGTCGGGCGCCATCGGCGCCATGAGCGGCCCGCTGCACGGCGGTGCGCCGGCGCGGGTGCTGCCGATGATCGAAGAGGTCGAGCGGACCGGTGATGCGCGCGGCCTGGTCAAGGGAATCCTGGACCGCCGCGAGAAGCTGATGGGTTTCGGGCATCGGGTGTACCGCGCGGAGGACCCGCGGGCCCGCGTCCTGCGCGCGACCGCCAAGCGGCTGGGTGCGCCGCGCTACGAGGTGGCAGCGGCCGTCGAGCAGGCTGCGCTGACCGAGTTGCGCGAGCGGCGGCCGGACCGGGCGATCGAGACCAACGTCGAGTTCTGGGCGGCAGTGATCCTGGACTTCGCCCAGGTGCCCGCCAGGATGATGCCGGCGATGTTCACCTGCGGCCGGACGGCAGGGTGGTGTGCGCACATCCTCGAGCAGAAGCGGCTGGGCAAGCTTGTCCGCCCGGCCGCCATCTACGTCGGGCCGGAGCCGCGCAGCCCCGAATCAGTCGAAGGCTGGGACCAAGTCCGCACGCAGTAACGCGACGTGTCGGTGGCCGGTGATGAGATTGCATCGCAGCGCGGGTCTATACCCGTAGGCCCGCCCGGGCCATGCACCGACACCCAGGAGATTCCGATGGCAATCGCCGTTGAACCAGCACTGTCCCCCCATCTCGTCGTCGACGACGCCGCGGCGGCGATCGACTTCTACGTCAAGGCTTTTGGCGCGGTCGAGGTCATCCGCCTGCCCAGACCCGACGGGAAATTGATCCACGCCTCGGTACGCATCAACGGCTTCCTGGTGATGCTCAACGACGACTTCCCGGAGATGTCCGGCGGCAAATCGATGACCCCGCCGGCGCTGGGCGGCACACCGGTGACCATCCACCTGACGGTGCCCGACGTCGACGCTGTGTTCCAGCGCGCGCTGGATGCCGGTGCCACCCAGGTCATGCCGCTCGAGGACCAGTTCTGGGGCGACCGCTTACGGCGTGGTCGCCGACCCGTTCGGCCACCACTGGTCACTCGGCCAGCCCATACGCGAGGTCAGCCACGACGAACTCGCCGCGGCGATGGGCGGCCAGTCCGGCTAGAGGTCGGCCAGCTGGTGCAGCCGATCGGCGATCCGGCGGCGCAGCGGGGGCGCCGGCGCGGCTGGCCGCGACCTCGACCATCTCGGCGACCGAGGTGAACTTGTTGCGCGGCCGGTCGGCGAGTTCGCCGCGCGCCATCTCGGCGGCGTCAATGGCACGCCAACCGTGGGCATCCACGACGTCGGGCTGACGTTGCCGGACCAGCTTGTCCAGCGCCGCCGGCTTGCCGATCGGGTCACGCAACAGGCCGGCGTTGTAATCGTCGACCAGTCTCTGCACGGTTTGCCCCGCACACGACTTGTTGGTGCCGATGAACCCGGTGGGTCCGCGCTTGATCCACCCCGCGACGTAGGCGCCGTCCACGGGTGTGTTTGTGTCGGGGTGCATGACGCGGCCGCCGTCATTGGGCACCACGCCCGCCTTGTCGTCGAACGGGAGATCTTTGATGGCCTTGCCGTGGTAGCCAATTGACGTCAATACCACCCCGGCCTCGATGGTCTGCACGTCGCCGGTGCCGGTGACTTCGAACTCCATACCGCTGACACGCTGCTGTCCGAGGATTCGCCGCGGCGTCAGGTGGTAGGCCAGCCGGATCCGCGGGCGCGACGACTCCGTCGGCGCCGCGGCGTCGCCGAGCGTGCTCAGAATCTGCAGCTTCTGCCGGGTGACGGTATCGGTGACGGCGGCGAGGTCTCGCTGGACCGCCTCGCGATCGGCGGCGGCGAGAACCACGTCCGCGGTGTTGGTCAGCCCGATCAGCTCGGGCAGGGTGAACGCTGAATGCTCGGGCCCGCGCCGGGCGGCGATCACGACCTCGCGCACCCGGGACCCGCGCAGAGCGGTCAACGCGTGATCGGAGATGTCGGTGTGGGCCAACTTGTCCGGATCAGCGGTCAGCACCCGGGCCACATCCAGCGCGACGTTGCCATTGCCGATGACGATGACCCGTTCATGGCTGAGATCGACTGGCAGATCAACGAAATCGGGATGCCCGTTGATCCAGGCCACCAGCTCGGTGGCGGTACCGGTGCCGGGCAGATCCATCCCGTCGATGTCCAGCCGGCGGTCGGTCGGCGCACCCGACGCGTAGATGACCGCGTGGTGGTGTGCCAGCAGGTCGTCGTGGCTGAGTTGGTTGCCGACCTCGACGTTGAGGAAGAACCGGAATTCGCGACGACGGGCGATCCGGTCGAACAGCTGAGTGACCCGTTTGGTGGTCTGATGGTCCGGCGCTACCCCGGCACGCACCAAACCGTAAGGTGTGGGCAGCTTTTCGAAGACGTTGACCCGCACGCCTTGCTGAGTGAGCAGTTCGTCGGCGGCATACATGGCGGCCGGCCCGGATCCCACAATCGCCACCGTCAGCGGTCCGCTGTGCTTGCCCCAAACCTCTGGCGCCGGAATCACCGGTGCCAGTTTGGAAGTCGGCGGCAGCTTCTTGTCGGCCGGACGATCCGGATAGAAGCTAGCGTTGAGCTCGATGAACGGCAGCTGGTCGGTCGACAACCGGGATTCCGGAGCGATGGCGCCCACCGGGCACGCGCTCACGCATGCACCGCAATCCACACACGCAACCGGGTCGATGTACAGCATTTCGGCGGTGGCGAACCCCGGCTCGTCCGGTGACGGGTGGATACAGTTCACCGGACAGGCGTAGACACAGGACCCGTCGCTACAGCACGACTGGGTGATCACATGCGGCATAGAGACCGATCTTCTAGGCAGCGACAGTCAGGTGCTGGCGCTGCGGCTCGCTGCGGTAGCGCGACGGCTTGCCGTTGATCTTGCAGATCCGCCAGATCAGCTTGGCCAGCGGGTTCATCAAACCCGTGTCGCGGCACAGCATCCGGACGTCACCGAACATGTCACGCAGCATTTGCTGCGATTCCGGCGACCGGAAGAACACCTCTTTGCGCACCTGACGAGGAATGTCGAACTGCTGCCAGAACGCCTTCGGCGGCACGATGATCGCCGAGCACAGGATTCGCATCGTGAGCGGCACATACAGCGAGAGCCAGAACCGCTTGCGACGCGGGAGGTCAGGCACGCGCTTACGCAGGTACTCGTGCGCGAATGAGATGTGGCGGGCCTCCTCGGCCACGTGGATGGCCATCACCCGTTCCATGATCGGGTGCAGCTCTTTGCCTTCGCGCAGGACGTTCTTCTGGGTGTGGTCGATGGGCTCTTCGCCGGCCAGGATGCCGAACCAGAAGGGGATCGGCAGCGGCCCAGCCGCCAACGGAATGTACGGCTGAATCCACTTGAGCATTCGCGGCATACCCGGGACGTCAGCGCCGATGTGGTTCACCATCTCCTGGAACATCATGGTGTGGTTGCACTCTTCGACCGCTTCGTGCAGGCAGTATCGGTATTCCGGTGATCCGTTGGGGACCCAGAACGCGTACTCCATCAGCCCGCGGATCAGAATTGACTCGAAGTGCAGGCCTGTCTTGGCGACGTTTGCCTGACGCCACATGCCGATCTGGATCTGACGCTCTTCAGATTGCGCTTGGTACCACGGGTGCCGGCCCAACGGATCGGTCGCCGGCAGTTTCCAACGCGGATCGTTGTCGGTGACCGCAAACTCCGGGGACTTCCAGTCGATGTCGGTATACGGGTTGAAGTTGCGACGCACTGACCCCTCGGACAGTGTGTTCAGCATCTCCACGTATTTTTGGTCGTCCCGGACCTCCATGTTGCGACGCCAGCGGCGAATCACCTTGGTCCGCGCCTGCTTCTCGGCGGTTCCTGCCTGAGTCATGCCCGGCCTCCCCAATGAGGTTTACATTTGGACGTGCTATGTCCAACACAGTACCGAAGGTATCGCCAAACTACTACCCCCTAAGCCGGGGTGTGGCTCAGCCGTGAACAACTGTTTTGGTGTGGTTTAGCTCACAGTATGGTGGGCATTAGCCTGGTGATCATGGCTGAGGCACTGACGATCCCCGACGGCATCAAACCCAGCGATGGACGCTTCGGGTCCGGCCCCTCAAAGGTGCGGCCCGAGCAGCTGCAAGTGCTCGCCACCACCGCCGCGCCGCTGTTCGGCACGTCGCACCGCCAGGCACCGGTCAAGGATCTGGTCGGCCGGGTCCGCACCGGGCTGCGGGAATTCTTCGCAGTGCCCGATGGCTACGAGGTGGTCCTGGGCAACGGCGGCGCGACGGCGTTCTGGGATGCCGCCGCGTTCGGACTGATCGACAAGCGGTCGCTGCACCTGAGCTACGGCGAGTTCAGCTCCAAGTTCGCGTCCTCGGTGGCCAAGAATCCGTTCGTCGGCGACCCGATCATCATCAAGGCCGATGCCGGCAGCGCTCCCGACCCGCAGGGCGACCCGTCAGTCGACGTCATCGCCTGGGCGCACAACGAAACCTCGACGGGTGTCGCGGTGCCCGTCACCCGGCCGCGCGACGCCGGCGATGCGCTGGTCGTCATCGACGCCACCTCCGGGGCCGGCGGGCTGCCGGTGGACATCGCCGACACCGACGCCTACTACTTCGCGCCACAGAAGAACTTCGCCGCCGACGGCGGCCTGTGGCTGGCGATTCTGAGCCCCGCCGCGCTGGGCCGGATCGAGGCGATCGCGGCGTCGAACCGATGGGTGCCCGACTTCTTGTCGCTGCCGATCGCGGTAGAGAACAGTCTCAAAAACCAGACCTACAACACCCCGGCGATTGGGACCCTGGTGTTGCTGGCCGAGCAGATTGACTGGCTGCTGAGCAAAGGCGGGCTGGACTGGGCGGTCAAGCGGACCGCCGACTCTTCGGGCCGGCTCTACAGCTGGGCGCAGGAGCGGGCATTCACCACGCCATTCGTGGCTGACCCCAAGCTGCGGTCCCAGGTGGTCGGCACCATCGACTTCAACGACGAGGTCGATGCCTCGGCGGTGGCCAAGGTGCTGCGGGCCAACGGCATCGTCGACGTCGAGCCGTACCGCAAACTCGGGCGCAACCAGTTGCGGGTCGCGATGTTCCCGGCGGTCGAGCCGGATGACGTCAGCGCGCTCACCGATTGCATCGACTGGGTGGTCGAGCGAATCTAGCGTTCACCCACAAAAAGCCCAGGTGTTACCGCGTGTCCACCCTGGCCGCGGCCTCCTCCTGAGTTACAGTGCGCCCTGATAGGCCTGGCGCGCTGGCCTGCGAGGAACCTGCGAGGAGACGCCATGCGGGAACTCAAGATCGTCGGACTCGACGTCGACGGCAAACACCTCATCTGCGAGGGTGACAACCCCGCCGACAAGTTCGAGATCCGTGTCGACGACCGATTGCGCGCGGCGGTGCGCGGCGACGGAGCCCGGGTGAATCAAACCCACATCGACATCGAGGTCACCAGCATGTTGCGTCCCAAAGATATTCAGGCTCGTATCCGCGCGGGCGCGTCCGTCGAGCAACTTGCCGAGTCCGCCGGCGTGGATATCGCCCGGGTCGAGCGGTTCGCCCACCCGGTACTGCTGGAGCGCGCCCGTGCTGCCGAGCTGGCAACCGCCGCCCACCCCATTCTCTCCGACGGCCCGGCGGTGCTGACGCTGCTGGAGACGGTCACCTCGTCGCTGGTGGCGCGTGGCCTGAACCCGGACGGCACCACCTGGGATGCCTGGCGCAACGAGGACGGCCGCTGGACTGTTCAGCTGGGCTGGAAGGCCGGTCGCTCCGACAACGTCGCGCACTTCCGGTTCTGCCCCGGCTCACACGGCGGCACCGTCACCGCTGTGGACGACGCGGCCAGTGAGCTGATCGATCCCGACTTCGACCGTCCGCTGCTGCGGCCGGTCGCACCACTGGCCCAGCTCGACTTCGAGGAGCCCGAGCAACCTGCCCCGACACCCGCTGCGGCGCCGGTCGTCACCGAAACCGCGGAAGCCGAAGCCAGGACCGAGCAGCGCCGCGCCCGTCGCGGCAAGCCGCCGGTGCCGGCATGGGAAGACGTGCTGCTCGGTGTTCGTTCCAGCGGACAGCGCTAAAGAGCCATCACAACCAGGGCTAACCAGGCACCCGCCACGCCCACTGCGCCACCAAGTACCAGCCAGCGCAGCACCGGCGTGCGCCGCCATCCCCACAGCGTGGGCGCCAGCCCGCCGGCCGCAACGGCATTCAGCCCGACCGCCAGCAGCGGATGCACCCTAATCAGACCCATACTCAACACCAGAACCGCTACCGCAGTGACCGCTGCGACGAATCCGGCGACGGTCAAACCCGTTGCCCAGGGCGTAGATTCGTCGGACACAATCAGACTCTAGCCCGCTCGTAGAACGCCAGTGCTGCGGCGGTGGCGACGTTGAGCGAGTCGGTGCCCCGTGACATCGGGATCCGCACCCGCTGGTCGCTCGCTTTCATCGCGGCACGGCTCAGGCCCGGCCCCTCGGCGCCGACCAGGATGGCCACCCGCTCGCCGCGCACCTCCGCCATCGCGTCGGGCAACGTTTTCGCGTCAGCTGCAGGCGTCATCGCCAGCAACCGGAAACCGTTGCGCTGCAAGGTCTCCAGCTCGCGCGGCCAGTCGGTCGCCCGGGCAAACGGCACCAGCAGAGCGTGCCCCATGGAGACGCGCACCGCACGCCGGTACAACGGGTCGGCGCAGCCGCTGCCGAACACGACGGCGTCGACGTCCAACCCCGCGGCGTTGCGGAAGATCGCGCCCAGGTTCTCGTGATCGTTGACGCCCTCGATCACCGCAACGGTCCTGGCGCCGTCGACCACATCAGCGACACTGCGCTCGGGTTCCCGACGCGCTGCGGCGAGCACGCCGCGGTTGAGATGAAAACCGATCGCCTCGGCCATCACCTCGGCCGAAACCCGGTAGTAGGGAGCCGAATTGCCGGCCAAATCCGCTCTGAGCTCGGTGAGCCTGCGGTCGGTGCCAAGAAACGCCGACGGCCGGAACGGCGAGGCCAGCATTCGCTGCACGACCAGCACGCCCTCGGCGATCACCAAACCTTTGCCGCTGGGCAGATCCGGGCGACGGTCGATGCTGTTCAGATCGCGGAAGTCGTCCAGCCGCGGATCATCGGGATCGTCGATGTCGCAGACGACCACGCCGTCGATGTCCCCGGTGCAGTCAGAATTGTTGGCGGTCAAGGGCTTTCGTCGACCAGGGCAAGCATCAAATCGGCGGCCACCCGCAGCGTGTCGCGCTCGGAACCCCCCAGCGTCTCCAGTCGCTGCGTGAGCCACTCCTGGCTGGCCCGGCGTTCCGCCTCCATCAACTCGGCGCCGGCCGCGGACACCGATACCAGCACCTGCCGGCCGTCGTCGGGGTGTGCAACGCGATCCACGAAACCCAGTTCGGCCAACGAGGCGATCACCCGCGTCATCGACGGCGGGCGCACCCGCTCCCTGATCGCCAGCGCGCCCGGCGTCATCGGGCCGAAGTTGGCCAACGTCGCCAGGGCAGACAGTTGCGACAGCGACACCGGGGACTGTGGGCGGCGAAAGCGCAGCTGCCGGGAGAGCCTCATCACGGCCAACGACAGGTCGCTGGCCAGTCGGCTATCGCCATCGATCACAGCGCGAAGGTTACGACACAACGCTCAAACGTCAACATCGAATGCGAGAAGAGCCCACACCGGCTGCCCTCAAGCTAAGTTGATCTCGATGCCCGACGAGCCCGGCCAAATCATTGAGCCGCCACCGCTACCTGCCGCGTTGCTGGATCCGTGGCCGATGATCGCGATCGGCGCGCTGGCCTGGTTGGTCGCCGCGGCGGCCGCCTTCGTCGTACCCGCGCTGACGACCTGGCGACCGCTGACGCTGGCCGGGCTTGCGGTCGGCGTCTTGGGCACCTCCATTTTCCTGTGGCAGCGCGCGGCTGCCCGCCGCGGCGCACGCGGCGCCCAAACCGGGCTGATCACAAAGTCCACGAGCTAGGAGTCTGAAGTCATGGCAGCGCCGCTATTGCAAGCCCAGATCGACGTCAACGCACCCGCATCCACGGTCTGGGCGCTGATCAGCGATTTCCGCCGGATGCCGAAGTGGAGTCCGCAGTGCCGGCTGATGCGGCCGCTGGGCGCAATCCGACCCGGCACCCGGACGTTCAATCTCAACCGTCGCAACCTGTTGGTGTGGCCGACGACGTCCACCGTCCTGGAGTTGGTGCCAGACCGCAAGCTGTCGTTCCGGGTCAACGCAAACAACACCGTCTGGAGTTACGAGCTGCAGCCGATCCCCGGCGGCACCAGGGTGATCGAGAGCCGGCACGCCGAGAACGGCGTCAAGGCGATCTCGGGTATGGCCGTCAACACGCTCATGGGCGGAACCGACAAACTTCGAACGCGAACTCGTCGAGGGAATGAACGCCTCACTGGCCAAGATCAAAGCCGCTGCCGAAAACGGCTAGCTGGGCTCCGCTGGGTCTTCGACGGGCTTTTCCGCCGACTCCTCGACGGATTGCTCCGCCGGCTCCTCGTCGGGCTTTTCCGCCGACTCGACGGGTTTCTCCGCTGGCTCCTCAGCGGGTTTCTCTGCCGGTTTCTCGCTGACGTCGAGCACACCGTCGTCGTAAGGGTCGTACATCGGCGAACCGCTGCCCGCGGGCGCAGGCGTGTCAGAATGCGCGCCGCAGCCGTATTCGAAGTCGACGATGTTTCCGTCGGCGGAGAGCTCGTTGCCGCACACCCCGAACATCGCACCCAGCGAACCAGCCAACGGCAGCAGGAAACCGCAATCGCGGCAGACCCGTTTGGTGGACTGGGCCATCTGCGCGGCAGGGCCGTGGTCGCCGTTGTGCCAGCGCTGCGCTGCCTCGGCGCGACCCCAGGCGCTCATCACCGTGCGACGTCCCAGGCCGATCTCTGCGGCAGTCTCGTCGACCTGAGGGTCACCGGAAGCCAGGTAACCCGGCACCAGCCGCGGGTCGTCCGACAAGGGCGCCAGCAGGTCACCTGGGCTCAGGTCACCGGGGCGGACGCGCTGATCCCATGGCAACCACTCGGGCGCCAGCAACGATTCGGGCCCGGGTACCAGCACCACCTCACTGACCGTTGCATGATCAGTGCCGGGATAGCCGGCCACCACGACCGCCCATTGCCAGCCCTGGTAGCCCGGCAGTTGGGCCGCGAAACGGTGAGTGGCGCTGGTCGGGTCTTCATACTCGACGCCGAGGTACTCCCCGACGCTGTCGTCACCGCTGCCCTCGACGACGGCGGCACGCGCCAGCTCGTTCGCGCCGGTAAGAATCGTCGCCAATTCAGGCGACCACTCCGTCGCGGTCGACCCGCTCACTTCGTCCGTTGTTTCCATGGGCCTCCGATTCTGCCGCACAGATGCGACACATGGCCACACCGGCCGCCTGCGGACCGGCACAGCCTGCATGGGTGAGAATCGACGTATGCCCGGACGGCGAGGTGATCACCCGGATGCGAGCCAAGGCTCAGCGCCCGGCCGACGTGGTCGTAGCGGGCCGGGCGCCGAACATCCCGGCATGGCCAACTACCCGGCTGACGAGTCGGATTACCGACGTTCACCGCGGCGGCCCGGTGCACCGATGCCCAGCGCCAATCGCTACCTTCCGCCGCTGAACCGCGACACCGAAGCCCAGCCCCGCGTTGAGCCGCCGCGCGCGGCCGCTGCCGGCGACCGAGTGACGGTCACCCGGGCCGCCGCCCAGCGCAGCCGCGAAATGGGTTCCCGGATGTACGACTTGGTCCAGCGTGCCGCCACCGCCGACGGCGCGGACAAATCCGGGCTGACGGCACTGACCTGGCCGGTGGTGGCCAACTTCGCCACCGACGCCGCCATGGCGGTCGCGCTGGCCAACACGTTGTTCTTCGCCGCCGCCACCGGGGAGAGCAAGGGCCGGGTTGCGCTCTATCTGCTGATCACCATCGCGCCGTTTGCGGTGATCGCGCCGCTGATCGGCCCCGCACTCGACCGGCTGCAGCACGGTCGCCGCGTCGCGCTGGCCGCGTCGTTCGCACTGCGCACCGCGCTGGCGGTGGTACTGATCGCCAACTACGACGCGGCTACCGGCGGCTACCAATCCTGGGTGCTGTATCCGTGCGCGCTGATGATGATGGTGTTGTCGAAGTCGTTCAGCGTGCTGCGCAGTGCAGTGACGCCGCGGGTGATGCCGCCGACGATCGACCTGGTCCGGGTGAACTCCCGGCTGACCATGTTCGGCCTGCTGGGCGGCACCATCGTCGGCGGTGGCATCGCGGCCGGAATCGAGTACGGCTGCGACCGTCTGCTCCAGTTGCCCGGCGCACTGTTCGTCGTCATCGCGGTCACCGTGGCGGGCGCCGCGCTATCCATGCGTATCCCACGCTGGGTGGAGGTGACCGCGGGCGAGGTTCCCGCCACGCTGAGCTACCGACAGGGCCCGCGGCGACGGAGTTGGCCCGATGAGGTCCGCCGGGCCAGTGGAGCGCTTCGACAACCGTTGGGCCGCAACATCATCACCGCGCTGTGCGGCAACTGCACGATCAAGGTGATGGTCGGCTTCCTGTTCCTGTATCCGGCTTTCGTCGCCAAGGCGCACCAGGCCAATAGCTGGAAGCAACTGGCGATGCTCGGCACGATCGGCGCCGCCGCCGCAGTCGGCAACTTCGCCGGAAACTTCGCCAGCGCTCGGCTGCGGCTGGGCCGACCCGCGGTGCTCGTGCTGCGGTGCACGCTGGCCGTCACCGGTGTCGCCCTGGCCGCCGCGGTGGCCGGCACTCTGCTGATGACGGCGATCGCGACGTTGGTGACGTCGGGGTCGAGCGCGATCGCGAAGGCGGCGCTGGATGCGTCGTTGCAAGACGACTTGCCCGAAGAATCGCGCGCTTCGGCGTTCGGGCGTTCGGAGTCGACGCTGCAACTGGCGTGGGTGCTCGGCGGTGCGATGGGCGTGCTGCTCTATACCGACCTGTGGATCGGGTTCAGCGTCGTCACCTCGGTGCTGATCCTCGGTCTGGCGCAGACCGTCGTCAGCTTCCACGGCGACTCACTGATCCCGGGCTTGGGCGGTAACCGGCCGGTGATGGTCGAGCAGGAGGGCGAGCAGCGCGAGCGCCGCGGCGCGGCGGTTCCGCGACCATGACGTCGGCGCGAAAACTTGCATTGCTCGCGGTCGTGGCGGTGCTGGCGGCGGGCGCCGGGGTCGGCGCGTGGGCGCTGGCGCGAAAGCAGGGACCGCTGGATCCCGAGATCAGCGCGTATTCAAGCGGCCATTCGGCCCGCGTGGGTCCCTACCGTTACTGCAGCGTGCTCGACCTCACCGACTGCCACAACCCGCAGACGCAGGGCGAGCTGCCAGTGAATTCGCGTGCACCCGTTCAGCTTTCGGTGCCAACGTCGATCGGCCAGGCACCCTGGTGGCTACTGACGGTGTACGAGGATTCCGCCATTCCGGTGACAAGCTTTTACCGACCGGGCAGCCGGCTCGCGGTCACCATTCCGACCGTCGATCCCCATCACG
The DNA here is from genome assembly GCA_963762535.1 of uncultured Actinomycetota bacterium. GTDB lineage: Bacteria > Actinomycetota > Actinomycetes > Mycobacteriales > Mycobacteriaceae > Mycobacterium. The sequence continues at coordinate 49,673 of CAVXKX010000005.1, read as the reverse complement.
GGCGGCTGACCGGAATCGCGGTGCAGCTGATGACGGTGTACGTCGACCCGTCCGGCGAAGTGCAGGGTGTGCCGCACGCCGAATGGTCAGTGCGAACGGTGTGGGGCTAGCACCTCGGCAACGTCGAGGACGCTAGCGGGTGCTCTCGTCGGCGATGTCGTGCCGAGACTGCTGCAGACCTGGCCCGTTCGGGTCATCGCCTTGGTGCTCCAGTTCATCCTGCACCTCGCGCTGCTCCTCGGTCGGCTTCCTGGCGTCCACCGGATTCGGCTCACTGTTGCCATTGGCTTGCTGGTTCACGCGAATTCTCCTGTCGTCTGCTGCAAGTGCATCGGTTTAGGCAGCGCCGTGACCCGCGGGCACCTCTTCCCCCTCGCGTGTCGGCCCCGGCGGCGTACCGTCGCCGAAAGGCTTGCCGCCCAACGATTCCCTGCCGTGCGGCGTCAGCCAATTGCCCAGTTCCGGACCTTTCGGCACAATGCCGCTCGGGTTGATGTCCTTGTGCACGAGGTAGTAGTGCTGCTTGATCTGGACGAAGTCAATAGTGTCGCCAAAACCCGGCGTTTGGAACAGGTCTCGCGCGTAGCCCCACAGCACCGGCATCTCGGAGAGCTTGCTTCGGTTGCATTTGAAGTGGCCGTGGTACACGGGGTCGAAGCGGGCCAACGTGGTGAACAACCGGACGTCGGCCTCGGTGATGGTCTCACCGACGAGGTAGCGCTGGTTTTCCAGCCGGCCACTGACCCAGTCCAGCGCGGTGAACAAGCGGTCGTAGGCGTCTTCGTATGCCTGTTGTGATCCCGCGAAACCACAGCGGTACACGCCGTTGTTGATCTCGGTGTAGACCCGCTGGTCCACCTCGTCGATCTCGGCGCGCAGCGCTTCGGGATAGAGCTGCGGAGCGCCGTCGCGGTGATAGGCCGTCCATTCGGTCGACAGGTCCAGCGTCAGCTGCGGAAAGTCGTTGGTGACGACGGCCCCGCTCGGCACGTCGACGATCGCGGGGACCGTGACGCCTTTCGGATAATCGGGGAAGCGCGCGAAATACGCGTCCTGCAAACGGGGAATCTTCAGCACCGGGTCCACGCCGCCGGGGTCGAGGTCGAAGGTCCAGCTGCGCTCGTCGTGCGTGGGGCCGCAAAACCCGATCGAGAGAACGTCTTCCAGACCGAGCAGGCGCCGGACGATGATCGCACGGTTGGCCCACGGGCAGGCGCGGGCGACGATCAGCCGGTAGCGGCCCGGCTCCACCGGATAGCCGTCGCGGCCATCAGCGGTGATCCGAGTTTCGATGTACTTTGTGTCGCGGGTGAATTCGCCGGCCTCGGCGATGTAGGAAGCGATCTCGACCTCCCTCAGGTATGCGTCACAGTCAGGAATCGGCGGGAAAGGTCGGACTCGGTCGACTGACCGGGTTCCCAGTGCGCGATCCATGGCCCGGTGCCTTCGGACTGGTCGATTATCCCTTCCTCGGCCCAGATGTAGCGACCCTTGAGCACATCGGCGGCCAGTCGCGCGTCGATGTCGTCGGTGTTCGTCCACAAGGCTTCGAACAGCGCCTCCACCCGCAGGGTGGCTTGCTGACAGAAGGCATCGGCCAATTCGTAGGACTGCTCTCCGCGCGTCCGATCGGCATCGCGCTGCGCCTCGGCCCGCACACAGGTCGCCGCGATCGCGAACAGTTCGGCGCCGATGTCGACCACCCGCCCGAGGAATCCCTGCTTCTGCTCCAGCGCGGCTTGCCAGCGTGCCATCCCGTAGAAGGTATTGCGGGCCAGCTTGCGCGCGGAGCGCTCGACGAATCGCAGATGCGGAGCCAGTTTGCCGAACTCGCGATACGCCGTTGGTCGTTGGCCCTCACCAAACACCAACTGGGGCAACCACTTTGCATAGAAGCTGCTCGCGCCGACAGCGGCCTTGGCCTTCTGACGCAGGTCGGCTTTCGCGTTCGCGAGGTCGCCGGCCGCACTCAGATGCGCGTCGACCGCCTCGCGCGCGATCAACAGTCGCATGATCTCGCTGGAGCCCTCGAAGATGCGGTTGATCCTCAGGTCGCGGACCACCTGCTCCACCGGCACCGCCCGTTCGCCGCGTGCGGCCAGCGATTCGGCGGTCTCGTAGCCACGGCCGCCGCGGATCTGCAACAGCTCGTCGGCGATCAGGCAGGCCATCTCACTGGACCACAGCTTGGCCAGTGCTGCTTCGATCCGAATGTCGTTGCGGCCCTCGTCGGCCATCTGGGCGGACAGCTCCAACACTGATTCGAGGGCGTAGGTCGTTGCCGCGATGAACGAAATCTTCTCGGCGACGGCTCCGTGTGCGCCCACGGGCTTGCCCCACTGCACGCGCTCACCGGACCATTCCCGCGCGATTTTCAGCGACCACTTGGCCGAACCCGCGGCGATCGCAGGTATCGAAAGCCGGCCGGCGTTCAGTGTCGTCAAGCGCGATCTTCAGGCCGTCTCCCTCTTTGCCGATCAGGTTTTCGGCGGGCACTCGAACCTTGTGCAGCCTGGTCAGCCCGTTCTCGATCCCACGCAGTCCCATGAATGAGTTGCGCCGCTCGACGGTGATACCGGGCGAATCGGCTTCGACGACGAATGCGCTGATACCGCCGCGGTGCCCGTCACCTTTGGGCACGGCGGCCATCACCACCAGAAGTTCAGCGACGACGCCGTTAGTCGTCCAGAGCTTCACACCGTCCAGTTCGTAGGCCGCTCCGCCGTCGACCGGTGTCGCCGTCGACGCCAGCCGGGCCGGGTCGGAGCCGACGTCCGGCTCGGTGAGCAGGAACGCCGAGATCGCGCCGGCGGCGCAGCGCGGCAAGAAGTTCCGCTTCTGCTCCTCGCTGCCGGCAAGCTTGAGCGGCTCGGGAACCCCGATCGATTGATGCGCTGACAGCAACGCCCCGAGGCTGGCGTGCACGCTCGACACCAGCATCAGTGCGCGGTTGTAGGCGACCTGCGACAGATTGAGCCCGCCGTATTCCGACGGGATCTTCATGCCGAAACACCCCAGCTCCGCAAGGCCTTTCACGTAGTCGTCGGGAATCTTCGCTTCGCGTTCGATCACACTGCCGTCGACGGTGCCCAGGAATTGCCGCAGCCGTCCCAGAAACTCCTCCGTTCGAGCAGCCTCGTCGTCAGCCGGTCGGGGGAAGGGGTGGATGAGTCCCAGTGGAAAGCGGCCGAGAAACAGCTCCTTGGCCAAGGATGGCTTGTCCCAGCCACTTTCGCGGGACTCTTCCGCTACGGCTCTCGCTTGTTCTTCGCTGACCTGCGCCTGCTGTGCCATCGGACTTCCCTCACTCGACCCGACTCCTGTGCGGAGCTTCGGTCGCAGTGTTCCCCGTCACACTGGACGGTACACGCGCTCGAGGGTCAGGCGTCCAATTCGCGGGCCACGGCCTTGACGACCTCGGAGACCTTGCGGGCAATCTTGCGGTCCGGGTAGCGGCCCTTGCGCAGCTCGGGCTGCACGGTGCCCTCCAGCAGCGTGATCATGTCTTCGACCATGCCGTGCAACTCGTCGGGGCTGTGTTTGTGCTCGGCCGGCCCCTCGCGTCGCGGACGGGTGAGGGTGGGCGGCGGGTCGATCAATTTCAGGCTCAGCGCCTGCGGGCCACGGCGCCCGGAAGCGACGCCGAACTCGACTTTTTGGCCCGCCTTGAGACCCTCGACGCCTGCAGGTAACGCCGAGGAGCGCACATAGACGTCCTCGCCGTCTTCCTGGGACAGGAAGCCGAACCCCTTTTCCGCGTCGTACCACTTCACCTTGCCAGTCGGCACCGGTCTCACCTGCTTGTCTGACGGATTACTCAATAGGCCCACACAACGAAGCGCCCCGCCTGCGCAGGACGCGATGACGACCGATCCTACTCGGATCGCAGGCGGGTGAGCACCGGAGTTTCTCGGCAGGCAGACAGCACGGCGTCTGGAATCGTTCCGGTGCATCACCCGGGAGCAGTTGCGGGTCCTGAGGCTTGCGAACCTGAAATTCGCGTTGCCGACGCGGTCGCGTGACCAGGGGTTAATCCCCGATCTTGTTGTGAATTGAGTCACATAACGGAATGATCACGGCACGGCAACGGCCTGATTGCGAAGCGCTCAACCTGCGTAAACGCCGAGAAGTCCTGGCGTTTTTCGACATTGCGACACGCGAAACGCGACCTTTTCCGTGAAATGACTCCGCCGCTGACAGCAGCTAGCGTCGTGCGCGGGCCCGCCGAGACTCCCTGCGAGGTGGGCCTTCTCGCCCATAGCGCCGAGCTCCATCCAATGGGCGAGCAACGCCAACCCATGGATGGAGGCGGGGGACCCAACGGTCCGCCGAAATCGAACCCGGAGTCGCTTGCGACTCCTTGGGGTGAAGCCGACGAGTTTCCCTTCGGATACCCGACGGCCGGGCGACCTCTTCCGCCCGAACCCGACAGCTGACCTCGTAGGCGCTTTGAGAGAGGAATCACTGGGGTATGAGCGGTCGTCACCGTAAACCCGCGACGTCCACCGTCGGCGTCGCAAAATTAGCCTTCACCGGCGCCGTGATCGGTGGCGGAGGTATCGCCCTCGCCGGTCACGCAACCGCCGCTCCCGATAGCGAATGGGATCGGGTCGCCTCCTGCGAATCGGGCGGCAACTGGGCCATCAACACCGGCAACGGATACCACGGCGGACTGCAGTTCTCGCAGGGCACCTGGGCCGCCAACGGTGGCGGCGAGTACGCCTCCGCGGCCAACCAGGCCACCCGCGATCAACAGATCGCCGTGGCCGAGCGAGTGCTGGCCAGGCAGGGCCGGGGCGCTTGGCCGGTGTGCGGACGGGGCCTTTCGGGCGCCACTCCGCGCAACCTGGTCGCCGACGCGCCCGCACCGGATGCCCCTCCGCGCGCCGAGCTGGCCGTGTTCGCGCCGCCCCCGGCCGATCCCCCGCCTCCGCCTCCGCCGCCGGCTGACCCGGTACCCGAGCCCGCGCCGCCGGCTGAGCCGGCCGCAGTCGACGTGCCACCCCCGCCGCCCGCTCCGGAGCCACCCGCGCCCGAGCCGGTGCAAGCCGAGGCCGTCGCCGCTGATGCGCCCGCGCCCGAGGCACCCGCACCCGAGGCACCCGCACCTGAGGCACCCGCGCCCGACGCACCCGCGCCCGAGGCGCCCGCACCTGACGCACCCGCACCCGGCACCCGAGCCCGCGCCGCCTGCTGACCCGGCACCCGAGCCCGCTCCGCCTGCTGAGCCGCTGCACGCCGAGTCGGTTGCCATGGACGCCCCCGCCGACGGACCGCAGGAAGTTCACCAGGCGAACGCTGTGTCGTCGTGGAGGGTGCTGCCGCAGGAGCCGGCGCCGGCATTGCCGATCGACCCGGCCGCTGCCGGTTCGGCGATCCACGACGTGCAGGTGCCACCGCAGCTTGCGCCGATGCTGGATCCGTCGAGGATTCCGAGCGTCGACACCAACCAGCTGCCGACCGCTCCGCCGCAGAACCTGGACCCGAGTTACCTGAAGGACCTGCTCAAAGCGATTCAGTCGCAGAGCGTGAGCGGTAACCCGGCGCTGCAGTCTCTCGCCTAGACGCTCAGGCGTCGCGTCCGGCGGATGATCCGCCTAGCGGTTGACGTCGGTGACTGGATGGACGTAGGGCAGTTCGTCAGCGGGCAGCGGGAAGATCAGGTCGCCGAACGGCGACAGCGCGCCCGCCCGGTCGGTCGCCAGTTCGCTCACGGCATGGTCGTCAGGGTTGGTCGTCGGCCAGCCGTTGTCGACGTAATGCGTCTTCTGCGCCTTCTTGTCAGCCACGCGATCCATTCTGACAGGTCGGGTGCGGCGCTGCCCGCCTTACCCTCCCTCGGCTGGGAACGCCCACTCGCTCGACTGCTTTACGCTGGTCAGCAATGACAGAACACACCCCGGGCATCCCGCTGGGGTCCTGGCTGGCCGAGTTGCCCGACGACCGGCTGATTCGTCTGCTGGAATTACGGCCCGACCTGGCGCAGCCTCCGCCTGGCAGCATCGCCGCGCTGGCCGCCCGCGCGCAGGCTCGCCAGTCGCTGAAGGCTGCCACCGACGAGCTGGATTTCCTGCGGCTGGCGGTGATCGACGCGCTGTTGGTACTCCAGGCCGATACCGCGCCGGTGCCGGTCGCCAAGCTGCTCACGCTGATCGGTGACCGGGCGCCCGAAGCCGAGGTTCTCGACGCGCTCGAGGACCTGAAAGAACGCGCGCTGGCCTGGGGTGACCTCGACGTGCGGGTGGCCTCCGACGCCGGCGGCGGACTGCCCTGGTACGTCGGGCAGGTGACGCTTGAAGACGCCGCGCACAGCCCGCAGCAGATCGCCGAACTGATCGACAGTCTCAACGACCCGCAGCGCGAGCTGCTGGACCGGCTGCTGGAGGGCTCGCCGCTCGGGCGCACCCGCGACGCCGCACCCGGCGCTCCGGCGGATCGCCCTGTCCCACAACTGATTGCAATGGGGCTGCTGCGGCGGATCGACGCCGACACAGTGATCCTGCCGCGCCACGTCGGGCAGGTGATGCGCGGCGAGCAACCCGGACCGGTACGGCTCGCGGCGCCGGATCCGGTGGTGTCGACCACCACGCCCGCCGATGCCGACGCCGCGGCCGCCGGCGCGATCATCGACCTGCTGCGCGAACTCGACGTCTTGATTGAAACACTGAGCGCCACACCCATTTCCGAGCTACGCAGTGGCGGACTCGGCGTGCGTGAGGTTCGGCGGCTGGCCAAGATCACCGGCATCGACGACGCCCGGCTGGGGCTGATTCTCGAGCTCGCCGCCGCCGCGGGACTGATCGCCAGCGGCATCCCGGACCCGCAACCGGCCGTCGGCGACCCACCGTATTGGGCGCCGACAGTGGCCGCCGACCGGTTCAGCGAGGCGCCGACTGGCGAACGCTGGCATCTGCTGGCCACCACCTGGCTCGACTTGGCGGCCAGACCGGCTCTGATCGGAAGCCGCGGACCGGACGCCAAACCCTATGCGGCACTGTCAGATTCGCTGTATTCGACGGCCGCGCCGTTGGATCGCCGTCTGCTGCTGAGCATGCTGGCCGAGCTGCCGCCCGGTGCGGGAGTCGACAAGAACACCGCGTCGGCGGCGCTGATCTGGCGTCGGCCCCGGTGGTCCAAGCGCCTGCAACCCGCGCCGATCGCTGACCTTCTGGAAGAAGCCCAACACCTCGGCCTGGTGGGCCGCGGAGCGATCAGCACGCCCGGCCGCGCGTTCATCGGTGGGTCGGACGACGGCGAGGCCATCGCCGCGATGGCACGCGCCCTGCCGGCCCCGGTCGATCACTTTCTGGTGCAAGCGGACTTGACCGTGGTGGTGCCCGGCCCGCTGGAACGTCACCTGGCCGAAGAACTCTCGGCGGTGGCCACCGTCGAGTCCGCGGGTACCGCGATGGTCTACCGGGTCAGCGAACCGTCGATCCGGCATGCCCTCGACGTCGGCAAGACCGCTGACGAATTGCATTCGCTGTTTCGCAAGCATTCCAAAACACCTGTGCCGCAAGGGTTGACGTATCTGATCGACGACGTCGCACGGCGGCACGGCCAGTTGCGGGTTGGGATGGCCGCGTCCTTCGTGCGATGCGAAGACCCGGCCCTGCTCGCCCAGGCCGCGGCCGCCGCCGAGCGTCTCGGCCTGCGCGTGCTGGCCCCGACCGTGGCGATATCGCAAGCACCGATCAGCGAAGTGCTTTCGGCCCTGCAGGACGCCGGCTTCGCCCCGGCTGCCGAGGACTCGACCGGGACCATCGTCGACATCCGCAACCGTGGTGCGCGAGTTCCCACCCCGCAGCGCCATCGTCCGCATCGGCCGGTTCCCCGCCCGAGCAGCGACACCCTGAGCGCGGTGGTCGCCGTCCTGCGGAAAGTGACCGCGGCACCGTTCGACAGCGTGCGGATCGATCCGGCCGTGGCGATGTCACTGCTGCAGCGGGCCGCTCGGGAACAAGACACGGTGCTGATCAGTTACGTAGATGCCGCCGGGGTGGCCACGCAGAGGGTGGTGTCGCCGATCGCGGTGACCGGCGGGCAGCTGATCGCGTTCGACTCGGGTTCGGGCCGTGCCCGCGAGTTTGCGATTCACCGCATCGCCTCGGTGATGCCCGCCGACGCGGATTAGTTGTCGGCCTCGTGCGGATAATGGAGCGTATGGAGTTTGAATGACTGACGGACCGTTGATCGTGCAGTCCGACAAGACCGTGCTGCTCGAAGTTGACCACGAACTTGCCGGCGCGGCACGTGCCGCGATCGCGCCGTTCGCGGAGTTGGAGCGCGCGCCCGAACACGTGCATACCTACCGGGTCACGCCGCTGGCGCTGTGGAATGCGCGCGCCGCGGGCCATGACGCCGAGCAGGTCGTCGACGCGTTGGTCAGTTTCTCGCGCTACGCGGTTCCGCAGCCGCTGCTGGTCGACATCGTCGACACGATGGCCCGTTACGGCCGGCTGCAACTGGTGAAGAGCCCGGTGCACGGCCTGACGCTGGTCAGCTTGGACCGTGCCGTGCTCGAAGAAGTGTTGCGCCACAAAAAGATCGCGCCGATGCTGGGCGCCCGCATCGACGACGACACCGTCATCGTGCACCCCAGTGAGCGCGGCCGCGTCAAACAAATGCTGCTCAAAATCGGCTGGCCTGCAGAGGATCTCGCAGGCTACGTCGACGGAGAGGCACATGCGATAGATCTGCGGCAGGACGGTTGGCAACTGCGCGACTACCAGGAGATGGCGGCGGACTCGTTCTGGTCGGGCGGATCAGGCGTCGTCGTACTTCCGTGCGGTGCCGGTAAAACCCTCGTCGGCGCCGCCGCGATGGCCAAAGCCCGGGCCACGACACTGATTCTGGTCACCAACACTGTCGCGGGCCGGCAGTGGAAACGCGAGCTGATCGCCCGGACGTCGCTGACCGACGAGGAGATCGGCGAGTATTCCGGCGAACGTAAGGAGATCCGGCCGGTCACCATCGCGACGTATCAGGTGATCACCCGTCGCACCAAAGGCGAATACCGCCACCTGGAATTGTTCGACAGCCGCGACTGGGGATTGATCATCTACGACGAGGTCCACCTGTTGCCGGCGCCGGTCTTCCGGATGACCGCTGATCTGCAGTCCCGGCGACGGCTGGGACTGACGGCGACGCTCATCCGCGAGGACGGCCGCGAGGGTGACGTGTTCTCGCTTGATCGGCCCGAAACGCTATGACGCGCCGTGGAAAGACATCGAGGCGCAGGGCTGGATCGCGCCCGCCGAGTGCGTCGAGGTGCGGGTCACGATGACCGACAACGAGCGGATGATCTACGCGACCGCCGAGCCTGAAGAGCGTTACAAGCTGTGCTCGACCGCGCATTCGAAAATCGCGGTGGTCAAGTCGATTCTGAGCCGCCATCCCAACGAGCCGACGCTGGTGATCGGCGCGTACCTGGATCAGCTGGAGGAACTCGGCGAAGTCCTGGACGCACCGGTGATCCAGGGATCGACCAAAAACGCCGAACGCGAGGCGCTGTACGACTCCTTTCGCCGCGGCGAGGTGAGCACGCTGGTGGTGTCGAAGGTGGCGAACTTCTCTATCGATTTACCGGAAGCCGCTGTCGCCGTTCAGGTTTCGGGAACTTTCGGGTCACGGCAGGAAGAGGCGCAGCGGCTCGGCCGGCTGCTGCGGCCGAAGGCCGACGGTGGCGGCGCGATCTTCTATTCGGTGGTGGCACGCGACAGCTTGGACGCCGAGTATGCCGCGCACCGACAGCGGTTTCTGGCCGAGCAGGGCTACGGCTACATCATCCGTGATGCCGACGACCTGCTGGGGCCGGCGATCTAAAAGCGCGCCTTCAAGGCGATTGCAAGCGCGGCGAATTCCCGCGCGCAGCAGGTCGCCTCTATCCAACTCAGAGCGACAGGATGGTCGCCGACGCGGTACCGGGCGCCCCGTACACCTGCGCCAGACCGACGCGCGGGCTGCCCGGAACCTGGCGTTCGCCCGCCTCACCCCGAAGCTGGCGGACCAGCTCGTGCACCTGACGCAGCCCTGACGCGCCGATCGGCTCGCCGTTGGCGATCAGCCCGCCGTCGGTGTTGACCGGAATCGAGCCGTGGATCTCCGTGGCGCCGTCGGCAATCAGCTTCTCCTGCTCACCGTCGGCGCACAGGCCCGTCTCGGCCATGTGGATCACCTCGGCGCCGGCGTCGGTGTCCTGCAGCTGCGCGATGTCGACGTCTTCGGGTCCGATGCCCGCGGCCTCGTAGGCGGCTTTGGCGGCATACACCGTCGGTGAGACATCCTCGTCGAGCGGTGCGAACGTCGCATGCACCTCGTAGGCGCCGAAGGTTCGGGTGCGAATCTCGCTGGCGCGCACATACACCGGTGTGTCGGTGAACTTGTGGGCGATGTCGGCGCGACACATGATCACAGCCGCGGCGCCTTCGTCAGGCGTGCAGAACATGTACTGCGTCAGCGGGTAGTTCAGCACCGCCGAGTTGAGGATCTGCTCCTCCGACATCGGCTTGCGGCGAAACGCATTCGGATTGCTCGCACCGTTGCGGAAGTTCTTGGCAGCCACTTTGGCCAGGGTGGCCTGAGAGATGTTGTGGTCGTGCAGGTACTTGTTGGCCTTCATCCCGAAGAACTTGGTGGTGACGAACTGGCCATTGTGGGCATACCACTGCGGCAGCGCGAGTTTCGCCGGGTCGTCGGTGAACGCGCCGCGGGGGTGCTTGTCCAGTCCGATCGCGATGCCGATGTCGTACTTACCCAGCCGGATGGTGTCGGCCGTCTGCTGAATCGCGCTCGCCGCAGTCGCGCACGCGTTGAACACGTTGGTGAAGGTGATGCCGGTCAGCCCGACCAGACGAGTTACCGCGTCCGGATTGGACACCTCATGGCTGCCGCCGAAGCCGAACTGGATGTCTTTCCAACCCACCCCGGCATCGGCCAACGCCGATTGGATGGCTTCGGCACCCATCTGCATCGCGGTCTTGTCGAACCTGCCGAACGGATGCAGGCCGACACCGATGATGGCGACATCGTTGCTCATGTCAAGCTCCTCTCAATGGTGGCGACCCGCTGCGCCCGGCTTCGCCTACGGTGCCGACCCGCTTCGCCCGGCTTCGCCGCGCTCGCGATCGCCACGGCCGCGCTTGCGATCGTCACGAAGTCGGCTGGAAGGCGAACGTGACGATCTCGGTGCCGTCAGCGTCGGTGGCGAACGGCACCATGGTCAGCTCGACGTGCTGACCGAACTGCAGCTTGGCCGGATCGTTCTCGGTCAATCGGCCTTCGACGCGGATCACGTCACCAAGCTGCACCAGGCCAACCCCGAACGGCACAAAGTCGTCGCCGGTCGGGCCGGCGTAGGGAGGTCCCGGCGGGAAACCCTGGGTGGTCCACGCGATCAGGGTGCCGCTGCGCGGAAGCTTGGTTTCCGACATCGTCGCGCCGCTGCACCGCGGGCATAGATCCTGCGCGGGGAAGGTGGTGGCGCTGCAGTCGCCGCATTGGCTGCCGATCAGCTCAGGATTGTCATCGGGCCAGGTAGAGATGCTGGGGTCGATTGCCTTCTGCATCGAGGGATCCTCCGTCAGCCGCCGCCGGGTTTATTGCACTCACCAAACCGTACAACAGCATTCCACAAAAGCGGGAACCGCATTCTCATTGTTGATCGAGACGGCCGGCGCCCGGTGTTTTCCCTTCAGCCGGAGCCAAACCCTTCAGCCCGCCACCCCCGTCTGCCAGCGTCGACGCAATGACCGTCACCGACACGGCGGCGCCGACAGTCCCCACCGTCTGGGACACCCATCGATGGAGCATCCTGCGATGGTCGTCGCCGCTTGCGCTGCTGTTGCTGTGGCAACTCCTCAGTGCCACCGGGCTTATCCGCGGCGATGTGCTGCCGGCGCCGCAGTTGATTTTCGACGCCGGCTGGCAATTGATCCAGAACGGGAAGCTGATCGAGGCTCTGGAGGTTTCCGGGCTCCGAGTCGTCGAAGGCCTGCTACTCGGTGGCCTCGCCGGAGTCGCCCTGGGCGTCGCGGTCGGGCTGTCACCGTGGGTCGAAGCCACCATCGACCCGCCACTTCAGATGCTGCGCGCGTTGCCGCACCTGGGGTTGATTCCGTTGTTCATCCTGTGGTTCGGCATCGGGGAACTGGCCAAGGTGAATCTCGTCGCGCTCGGCGTTGCCTTTCCGCTGTACCTCAACACCTTCTCCGCGATCCGGCAGGTCGACCCCAAGATGCTGGAAACCGCTGACATTCTTGGTTTTTCACTACTGCAGCGACTGCGTATCATCCTGCTGCCCAGCGCTGCTCCGCAGGTGCTGGTCGGGCTTCGGCAGTCGTTGGCGATCGCCTGGCTGACGCTGATCGTGGCCGAACAGATCAACGCCGACAAGGGCATTGGCTACTTGATCAACAACGCGCGCGACTTCCTGCGCATCGACATCATCATCTTCTGCCTGGCGGTCTACGCGCTGCTGGGCATCATCACCGACGCAGGCGTCCGGACACTGGAACATCGAGCCCTGAGGTATCGCACATGACCGTGACGTCGCAACGGCAGACCACCGTCGTCGGCAGACTCAGCAACGTCAACAAGTTCTACGGCGGCAAACGGATCCTCGACGACATCTCCCTGGAGATCCGGGCTGGCGAGATCGTCGCGCTCGTCGGGCGCAGCGGATGCGGCAAGTCGACCGTATTACGGGTGCTGGCAGGGCTTTCCGATGACCACGCCGGCCAGCGCGAGGTCACTGGCGCACCCGCGGTCGCCTTTCAGGAACCGCGACTGTTTCCCTGGCGCGACGTGCTGACCAATGTGTCGTACGGACTCAACCGCACCGGGCTTTCGCACGACGCCGTCCGGGCACGCAGTGAGCGGGCACTGGCCGAGATCGGGCTCCCCGACCATGCCCGGGCATGGCCACTGACACTGTCCGGCGGTCAGGCGCAACGGGTTTCGCTGGCGCGGGCGTTAGTGGCAGAACCCCAACTGCTGCTGCTCGACGAGCCGTTCGGCGCGCTGGACGCGCTCACCCGGCTGTCTATGCGCGCCTTGCTGCTGGACCTGTGGCGCGACCACGGATTCGGTGTCCTGCTGGTCACTCACGACGTGGACGAGGCGGTCGAGTTGGCCGACCGGGTGCTGGTGCTCGAGCAAGGCCGGGTCGCGCACTCCATCACCATCGAATCGCCACGTCCCGCTGCGTCGGAGCGCACCGCGCGGCATGACGAATACCGGTCCGAGCTTCTCGACAAGCTCGGCGTCAGGCATTGACAGCCCAGTGGCGCTTGGCGTTTCACGTCGGCGTCGTGCTGGTCCTGATCGGTGCCGCGACGGGCTGCGTATCGCGTGAGCTGGGACCGCAGCCCATCGCGGTGCCGGCGCCGGTGCCGGTGTCGGAGCTTTCCGGAGTGACCCTGCGCATCGGCGACCAGAAGGGCGGCACCCAAGCGTTGCTGCAGGCAGCCCATGCCTTGGACCAGCTGCCGTATCGCATCACCTTCTCGACGTTCACGTCGGGGCCGCCGCAGATCGAGGCCTTGAACGCCGGCCGGATCGACTTTGCGGTCACCGGAAACACGCCGCCGGTGTTCGGTGCGGCGGCCAACTCGAAGACCCGAGTCGTTTCGGCCTGGGACGGCGCGCAAACCGGTGAACAGATCCTGGTGCGGACCAACTCGTCGATTGGAACCGTCCGCGATTTGCGCGGCAAGACCATCCTGGTTGCCAAGGGCAGCGCTGCGCACGCCAATGTGCTCGAGCATCTCGCCGACGCCGGGCTCAAGCCGAAAGACGTCAACCTGGTTTTCCTGCAGCCCGCCGACGCGCTGTCGGCGTTCAGCAACGGACAGGGCGACGCCTGGGTGATCTGGGATCCCTATACGGCGCAAGCCAACTTGACGCTGCAGGTACGCAACATCGGATCGGCGGAAAACGGCTACCAGTTCGGCAGCGCCTCGGTGAAGGCGCTGACCGACCCGCAATGCAACGCCGCGCTGTCCGACTTCCTGGTCCGCTACCAACGAGCGGCGAGGTGGGCGCGCGACAATCCCGAGCAGTGGGCCCAGAGGTACTCCGTCGCAGTGGGTTTGAGCCTCAAGATCGCTGCACTCGCGCAGAGCAGACTCCCGCGGCTGCCGGTCGCACTCGACGACAAGGTGGTGGCCGCCGAGCAACGGCTGGCCGACTTGTTCGCGTCTGCGGACCAAATTCCGGAGGCGCCCGACTTCGTCAAATGGGTGGACCGTAGGTTCAACAGTGTGCTCGCCGGCGAGCAGAACGATGTGACGACCACGAGGAGATGACGATGACGGTCACGGTGACACTCGAGCTGCGGTTCAAGCCCGACGAGGTCGCTGCGGGGCGTGAACTGATGGGCCGGGTGCTGCAGGACACCCGGGCGTTCGACGGCAACGTGCGCACCGATGTGCTCGTCGACGAGGACGACGAAGCGCACTGGCTGATCTACGAACTCTGGGAGACGGTCGAGGCGGACGAGGCTTATCGCGCGTTTCGTGCCGGCGAGGGCAAGATCACGCAACTCCCTCCGCTTTTGGCCGCGGCCCCGGTCAAGGTCAGGTATCTCACCAGCGACATCTAACTCAGCGCCGGGATGACTTGGCGCTCAAAGAGTTCGATGCCGGAGCGGTCGTATGCGGCCTCGGGGAAGTAGCAGATCACGTACTCGCAGCCGAGGTCGCGCAGCTTCTGTAGCCGCTCGATGACCTGCTCGGGAGTGCCGACGGCCGAGTCCGGTCCGCTGGTTCCCGCGATCATCGCGTCGGCCGCCGACTCGGGCACAGAGCCGACCAGCCGAGCGCGGATGCGCTGCATGCGATCGTCGACGCCCTTCTCGTCAGCGTCGACGATCGCGTTGACGTTGACCGACCGGACGATCGCGTCGAAGTCGGTGCCCACGTCGCGACAGTGGCCGGCGAGCACTTCGGACTTGTGCGCGAAGCCGGCCGGCTCGCCGGTGAAGTTGGTGTACTGGGCGTACTTCGCGGCGATACGCAGCGTCTTCTGCTCTCCGCCGCCGGCGATCCACAGCGGAATCCCATTCTCCTGCAATGGCTTCGGCGCGACAATCGCGCCGTCGACCTGGTAGTGCTTACCGTCGAAGCTGACTTTGCCGTCGCGCCACGCGTCCCGCATGATTTGAACACCTTCGTCGAGGCGTGCCAGCCGCACCCCCGCCGACGGGAAGCCGTATCCGTAAGCCCGCCACTCGTGCTCGTACCAGCCGCCACCGATGCCCATCTGCACGCGGCCGCCGGAGATGATGTCCGCCGTCGCGGCGACTTTGGCGAGGTAAACCGGATTGCGATAGCTCATCGCGGTGCACATCTGGCCCAGCTTGACCCGCGATGTGGTCGCCGCGTACGCCGACATCAGCGACCACGCCTCGTGGGTGGCTTCGCCGGTGGGCATCGGCACGGTGTGAAAGTGGTCGTACACCCACACCGAATCCCAGGCGCTGTCGTCGGCGTAGGCGGCCAGATCGCGCATCACCTGCCAGTGCTTGTCGACGTCGATGCCGACCAGATCCAATCGCCAGCCCTGCGGAATGAAGAAGCCGAAACGCATAACTCCGGACTTTAGCCCGGCGACGATGCGGGCCGGACGGGCCGCTGAGGAACGGGCAATCCGGCACAGCGTGACCGTAAGCTGGCCGGATGGACCTCACCGGTATCGGGATCTGGAGCAGCCAACTTCGCTACGGCAGATCCTGCCGAATCCGCCGATGCAGCAGCGGAATTGGATGAGTTGGGCTTCCGGGCGCTCTGGATACCCGACGTCGGAGGGCAGGTCTTCGACGCGGTAGGCAACCTGCTGGCCGCGACCAATACGACCACGATCGCCACCGGGATTCTGAACTTGTGGATGCATACAGCGGATGACGTCGCGGCAGAACTACGCCGCGCTGACCGCTGAACACGGCGACCGCTTCCTGCTGGGAATCGGGGTCAGCCACGCGCCGTGATCGATGCGGCCGAGCCCGGGCGCTACCGCAAACCGCTGGCGGCGACCGCGTCGTTCCTGGACGAGTTGGATGCGGCGCCGCAACCGGTCCCGGTCGAGCGGCGGGTGCTGGCCGCCCTCGGCCCGAAGATGCTGTCGCTGTCCGCGCGCCGTGGCGCCGGCGCTCACCCGTACCTGGTCACCCCCGACCACACCGCGTCGGCCCGCGCAACTCTGGGCGATGGGCCACTGCTGCTACCCGAGCAGACGGTGATTCTCACCGATAGTGCCGATGAAGCCCGCACCATCGGAATCGACTGGCTGCGTGCGTATTTGGCGTTGCCGAACTATGCCAACAACCTGCTGCGCTCCGGGTTCACCGAGGATGACGTGAGCCAGGTGAGCGACCGCCTCTTCGACGCGATCATCGCTTGGGGCGACGAGGACGCGATCCTTCGCAGGGTCTCCGAGCATCGTTCGGCCGGCGCTGATCATGTCTGCATCCAGGTGCTGCTGAGCGACCCGCGGGCCTACCCGCGCGAGCAGTGGCGCCGAATCGCCGCGGCCCTCACCTAGCGAGTCACACGCGTCCCGCTCGAACGTGAAGCTACTTTCACGTTGGCGACCGAGCGTGAAAGTGTCTTCACGGTCGTCAGCCGGCTAGCGGCTACGGTAGGGAAATGTCTTCCAAGCACACGCTGTTCCGATTGTTCTACCGACTCGGCTTCACACCGTGGGACGGGCACCCGATCGCGAAGAACCTGCAGGACTTGGTCGAAGAACTGCCCGCAGGCAAAGCCCTTGATCTCGGCTGCGGCACCGGAGACTCATCGATCTACCTTGCGCAGCACGGCTGGAAAGTCACCGGCGTCGACTACGTGCCGCGGGCCCTCGAAAAGGCCCGGGCCAAGGCGGCGGCGACCAACGCGCCAGTCGACTTCGTCCGCGCCGACGTCACGCGGTTGAGCCAAGAAGGTATTGGCACGAACTTCGGGTTGATCGTCGACAACGGCTGCCTGCACAACATGAGTGACGGCGACCGTGACGCCTACGTCCGGGAAGTCACGTGCCGTGGCCGCGGCGGGCGCGCGACTGCTGATCGTCGCGTTCCTACCCGGCGGCCGTTTCGGCGTGCGAGGCGCACATCAGGCCGAGATGGAACGACGATTCACCTCAACCTGGACGTTGCTGTCAACCGGAAGTGAGCGGGAGTTGGACCAGGAGCAAACGCCGGCGAGGTACTACCTCTACGAACGCAAAAGCCCCTGAAACACCACGGTTTCAGAGGCTTTTGCGTCGATAGACTTAGGTCAACGATGCCGGCGGCAGGAACCGGTCGCCGTACTTGGCGGCCAGCTCCTTGGCCCGCGCCACGAAGGCGTCCTTGCCGGTGCCCAGCGCACCGGAGTAGCCGACGATGAACTGCGCCGAGCCACCGGTGTACGGCGGGAAGCCGATGCCCATGATCGAGCCGATGTTGGCGTCGGCCGTCGACGTGAGAACGCCTTCGTCGAGGCACTTCTGGGTTTCCAGGGCCTCGGCGAACAGCATCCGGTCGATCATGTCCTGCAGCGGCAGCTCGGTCGAACCGGACTTGAACGTCTCGCGCAGACCCGGCCACAACCGGGTGCGCTTGCCGTCGACGTACTCGTAGAAGCCGGCACCCTTCAACCGCGACGGGCGCTCGAGCTCGATCATCTTGTCGACCACGGCCTCCGCCGGGTGCGGCTCGTACGTGCCGCCGGCATCCTCGATGCCCTTGCGGCTCGCGGCCGCGATCTTGTGCATCAGCTCCAGGTTCAGCTCATCGGACAGCTGCAGCGGCGGCGCCGGGTAACCGGCCTGCGAACCGGCGTGCTCGATGCTGGCGGGCTCCACGCCCTCACCCAGCATCGCCAGCGCCTCGTTCACGAAAGTGCCGATGACGCGGCTGGTGAAGAAGCCGCGGCTGTCGTTGACGACGATCGGGGTCTTGCCGATGGCCAGCGTGTAGTCGAACACCCGGGCCAGCGCCTCATCAGAAGTCTTCTCGCCCTTGATGATTTCGACCAGTGGCATCTTGTCGACCGGCGAGAAGAAGTGAATCCCGATGAAGTCTTCCTGGCGCTTCACACCGGTCGCCAGACCGGTGATCGGCAATGTCGAGGTGTTCGACCCCAGCAGCGCGTTGGGCTCGACGACGTCCTCGATCTCCTGGAACACCTTGTGCTTCAGTTCCTGGTTTTCGAACACGGCCTCGACCACGAAGTCGACGCCCTTGAGGTCGGCCGGATCAGCGGCCGGAGTGATGCGGTCCAGCAGCGCCTTAGACTTCTCTTCGGTGGTCTTGCCACGCTGAAGTGCTTTGGCTTCAAGCTTTTCCGCGTAGCCCTTGCCCTTCTGCGCGGCCTCGATGCTGACGTCCTTGAGCACCACGTCGTAGCCGGCTTTGGCCGAGACGTAGGCGATACCGGCGCCCATCATGCCCGCGCCCAGCACGCCGATCTTGTTGATCTTGACCGATTCGATGCCGTCGGGACGCGATCCACCGCCGTTGATGTGCTGCAGGTCGAAGAAGAACGCCTGGATCATGTTCTTGGCGACCTGGCCCGTGACGAGCTGGGTGAAGTAGCGGCTCTCGATGCGGCTGGCGGTGTCGAAGTCCACCTGCGCACCCTCGACGGCCGCGTCCAGGATGGCCCGCGGCGCCGGCATCGGCGCACCCTTGAGCTGCTTGCGCAGCAGCGCCGGGAACGACGGCAGGACGGCGGCCAGCGCGGGGCTGGACGGGGTGCCGCCGGGCATCTTGTAACCCTTTTTGTCCCAAGGCTGTTCGTGTGAGTCGGGGTTGGCCTTGATCCACGCCTTGGCGGCGGGCACCAGTTCCTCGACCGAGCCGACCAGCTCGTCGACCAGGCCGATCTCCTTGGCCTTGTCGGCCTTGAACCGGGTGCCCTGGGACAGGATGTTCATGAACGCGTTCTGGATGCCGAACATCCGCACGGTGCGGGTCACCCCGCCGCCGCCGGGCAGCAGGCCCAGCGTCACCTCGGGCAGACCGACAACCAGGCCCTTGACGTCCGCGGCGATGCGGTGGTGACAGGCCAGCGCGATCTCCAGGCCACCGCCGAGCGCGGCGCCGTTGATGGCGGCCACCACCGGCTTGCCGAGGGTCTCGAGGGTTCGCAGGTCACGTTTGACGCCTTCGACGGTGTCGAAGGCCTCGCCGGCGTTCTCCGGGCCGAGGTTGATCATCGCCTTGAGGTCGCCGCCGGCGAAGAAGGTCTTCTTCGCGCTGGTGATCACCACGCCGGTGATCGACGCCGGGTCTTCTGCGACAAGGCGTGCCAACTTTTCTACGGCATTGTGCATCGACTCGCTGTAGTGCTCGTTCATCACGTTGGCCGACCCGGTGGGGTCGTCAAGGGTCAACGTGACGATGCCGTCGGCATCCTTGTCCCACTGAATGGTGTTCTCTGCCATGGTCTTAAACCCTCTCGATGATGGTGGCGACACCCATGCCGCCGCCGATGCACAGCGTGATGAGCGCGCGACGGGCGTTGCGGCGCTCCAGCTCGTCGACCATGGTTCCGGTGATCATCGCGCCGGTGGCACCCAGCGGGTGTCCCATCGCGATGGCGCCGCCGTTGACGTTGAGCTTCTCGTCCGGGATGTCGAGGTCCTTCTGGAACTTCAGCACGACCGAGGCGAAGGCCTCGTTCAGCTCGAACAGGTCGATGTCGTCGACCGTCAGGCCGGCGCGGTCCAGCACCTTCTTGGTGGCCGGCGTCGGGCCGGTGAGCATGATGACCGGGTCGGAGCCGCTGGTGGCGGTGGCCACGATGCGCGCCCGCGGAGTCAGGCCCTGCGACTTGCCCGCGGCTTCGCTACCGACCAGCACCAGCGCGGCGCCGTCGACGATGCCGGAGCTGTTGCCGCCGGTGTGGACGTGGTTGATCTTCTCGACGAAGTGGTACTTCTGCAGCGCCACGTCATCGAAGCCGCCCATCTCGCCGATGCCGTCGAACGCGGTCTTCAGCTTGGCCAGACCCGCCATGTCGCTGTCGGGCCGCATGTGCTCGTCGTGGTCGAGAATCGTCAGGCCGTTCTGGTCACGCACCGGCACAACGGATTTCGCGAAGTAGCCGCCGGACCAGGCCGCGGCCGCCTTCTCTTGCGAGCGCAACGCGTAGCGGTCGACGTCTTCTCGGGAGAAGCCCTCGATGGTGGCGATCAGGTCGGCGCCGATGCCCTGCGGCACGAAGCCGATCTGGTAGTTGGTCTCCGGGTCGGTCGCCCAGGCGCCGCCGTCGGAGCCCATCGGGACACGGCTCATCGACTCGACGCCGCCGGCCAGCACCAGGTCGTCCCAGCCGGAGCGCACCTTCTGCGCGGCGGTGTTGACGGCTTCCAGGCCTGAGGCGCAGAACCGGTTGAGCTGCACGCCACCGGTGGTCTCGGGCAGCCCGGCGGCCAGCACCGCGGTGCGGGCGATATCGCCACCTTGGTCGCCGACCGGCGAAACCACACCCAGGATCATGTCGCTGATCAGGGTCTCGTCCAGGTCGGGGAAGCGCCGGCGCAGTTCGTCGACCAGCCCGACAACCAGGTTCAGGGGCTTGACCTCGTTGAGCGCGCCTTTGCGCTGCTTGCCGCGCGGTGTGCGGATGGCCTCGTAGATGAAGGCTTCTTCGGACATGCCTGATTCCTCTTCACTTCAACAGTTTGATTTTCAGATCCGGCGACGGACCTGTCGTGGGCGACGCTAGTCCTCTACCGGCCACCCTAACAAAGCGGCCGATCAACCTGTTGGTTGGGAGTCCCGTCGAGCCGCACGGTCGGCCGGCCAACGGCCTAAGCTCGACGGCCATGACCGTGTCGCGGCTGCAACCGTACGCAACCACGGTGTTCGCCGAGATGTCCGCGCTGGCGGCCCGCGTCGGCGCGGTCAACCTCGGCCAGGGCTTCCCCGACGAGGACGGGCCACCGGCCATGCTCAAGGCCGCCCAGGACGCCATCGCCGGCGGCGTCAACCAGTACCCGCCCGGGATCGGGATCCCCGCGCTACGCGACGCCGTCGCCGCTCAACGCAAACGGAAGTACGACGTCGACTATGACCCGGCGACCGAGATACTGGTGACCGTCGGGGCCACCGAGGCCATCGCCGCGGCGGTGCTCGGTTTGGTCGAGCCGGGCTCGGAGGTCATTTTGATCCAGCCGTTCTACGACTCCTATTCCCCGGTGGTGGCGATGGCCGGCGCCCGGCGGGTCGTGGTGCCGCTGGTGCCCGACGGCCGCGACTTCGCGCTCGACATCGACGCGCTGCGGCGTGCGGTGACGCCGCGCACCCGGGCGCTGATGCTCAACTCGCCGCACAATCCCACCGGCGCCGTCCTGCGTACGGCCGAACTCGCGGCGATCGCCGAGGTCGCCGTGGCGGCCGACCTGCTGGTCATCAGCGACGAGGTTTATGAGCATCTCGTCTTCGACGAGCGCCGCCACATCCCGCTGGCCCGATTCGACGGGATGGCCGAGCGCACAATCACGATCTCGAGCGCGGCAAAGATGTTCAACTGCACCGGCTGGAAGATCGGATGGGCTTGTGGGCCTGCCGAACTCATTGCTGGTGTGCGGGCCGCCAAGCAGTATCTGAGCTACGTCGGGGGCGCGCCGTTTCAGCCGGCGGTGGCCGATGCCCTCAATAACGAAGACGCCTGGGTGGACGCCCTGCGAAACTCCCTGCAGGACAGACGCGATCGGCTCAGTCGCGGACTGGCCGAGGTCGGGTTCGCCGTCCTCGACAGCGCGGGAACCTACTTCCTGTGCGCCGATCCGCGACCGCTGGGCTATGACGACAGTACGGCGTTCTGCGCGGCACTACCCGAACAGGTCGGCGTGGCCGCGATCCCGATGACGGCATTCTGCGATCCCGCCGCCGACGACTGGGCCACCTGGAATCACTTGGTGCGGTTCACTTTCTGCAAGCGTGCGGACACGCTCGACGAAGCGATCCGCCGGCTTGGGCAACTACGCGACGGGCCGGCTACACCGACCCCTTCGGTGCGACGGCAGCCATGACCTTGCGCCGCAGACCCTCGGTCGCGGCGTAGAGGATCTTCCTGCGGGCCCGGTTGACCAGGAACTCCGGTATCGGCGCCGACGGCTCGAGGGTGATCTCGAATCGCACCCGCGTCCGTTCTTCGGTTTCGCGGTGCATGGTGTATTCGACATGCTGCGCGTGCTGCGTCAACGTCTTGTGGGCATCCCACACCACCCAATCGGGCCCCCAGTGGTACTCGAGCACCTCGGTGTCGACGATGCCGGAGACGCGGATGGTGACCTTCACATGGTGGGGACGGCCGTCGGGATAGCAATCGATGACTTCGGCCCTCTTATGCACCGAGGACCAGGTCGGCACCGAGACGACATCGGCCAGCGCCTCCAGAATCACTTCCGGCGGCGCATCGATGACAACCTCTCGCGATGCTTGTACGGCCACTACGAGCAAACTAGCAACACAGTCGCTTTCGCGGAGCCTAGTGTTGGGAAATGCGGCAATTGGGTTGGACGGATGACATGCTGCTGCGCGCGGAGACGCCGGCGACGCCACTGCAAATCCAGCTGTTGCTGATCTACGACCCGTCCACCGCCCCGAGTGGAAAGGTCACATTCAAGGGAATTCTGGAGGAACTCGACGCGCGGCTACATCTCGCGGATGTCTTTCGCCGGCGGCTGACCGGGCTTCCGGGCGGTCTCGATCGACCGTATTGGGTGGACGACCCGAACTTCGACCTCGAGTACCACGTCCGCCACGTCGGGCTGCCGCAGCCGGGCGACTGGCGGCAGCTGTGCATCCAGGTCGCGCGGCTGCACGGCCGGCAGATCGACCTGCGGCGCCCGCCGTGGGAGATCACGGTCATCGAGGGGCTGAATTCCGTTCCGGGGGTACCGAAAGGCTCCTTCGCGATGGCGCTGAAGTTGCATCATTGCGCGGTGGACGGCATGGCCAGCGTGCAGATGATCGCGGCGATGCACGACCTCGCCCCGGACAGCCCACGACCCCCGGCGCCCGACCCGCCGTGGCGCCCCGACCCGCTACCCACGACGGCGAACTTGCTGTCGCGCACGGCAATCAAGGCCGCGCTGTACCCGGTGCGCGCCGGCACAGTCCTTGCCTCGAGTGCCCCCAAGGCGATACGCGGACTGGCCGGACTTCCCGGCAAGCTGATCAGCAGTGTGTCAAGGATCCCCGAGCTCGGCGCGCCGTCGTTTCCACCCAAGACGCGTTTCAACCAAACGGTGTCACCGCACCGAGTTTTCGAAGCGCGGTTCCACGACCTCGCCGACTTCAAGCGGATCAAGGCGCGCGTGCCCGGCTCTACGGTCAACGATGTGGCGCTCGCCTATGTCGGCGGCGCCCTTCGCCACTACTTGGCTGACCACGGGGAACTGCCCGACGAGTCGCTCGTTGCGGCCTGCCCGATCTCGCTACGGGACGCCAGCGCCAACGACGGCAAAGGAAACATGCTGTTCGGACGGCTGCAATCGCTCGGCACGGACATCGCCGACCCGCTGGTCCGGCTCGCCACGATCGCTGAGTCGACCGCGGGGAGCCGGTCGGAGTCGGGTCAGTCGACCCGCAGCCAGCTGATCGAACTGATTGGGACAGTGCCGACCTCGCTGCTCGGGGTCGCGGCCAAGGCGGCTAGCGTGCTTCCCTTCTCCGGGCCCAACGTCGCCAACACGACGGTAACCAACGTCCCGGGCCCGAGCGAGCCGATCTATTTCTGCGGGGCGCGACTGCTCCGCGCCGCCGGTCTCGGACCGCTGATCGGCGGGATGAACCTCATTCATGTCGTCGCCAGCTACAACGGCACGTTGTCGATCAGCGCCACTGCGGATCGTGACGCCCTGCCTGACCCGGCGAACTATGCCCACTGCATGGAACACGCCTTCAAGGAGCTGCTCTCCATCGCCGGCTGAGCCCAGATTTCGTGGAGCGAGTGACGGGATTCGAACCCGTGTATACGGCTTTGCAGGCCGCTGCCTAGCCGCTCAGCCACACCCGCACGAGGTCCTACCATCCAGCACGGTGCGCCGGCGGGCCACCGTTTTGCTCGACGGGATCGTTACTGCGGCTGTTCTGTGCCCAGGGAAGCCATCACCTGATCGCGGAGCCCCTTGGTCGCGGCGTCGAGCACGATCGCGCTCGCCCGCCGGACCATGAACGCGGGCACCGGTCCCGCCGGTTCGACCGTGATGTCGAAGCGCACCCTGGTCCTGTCGACGCCCACCGGCTGCAAGTTGTATTCGACGTGTTGGCCCCGCTGCTGGAAAGTCTTGGCGGCATCCCACACCACCCAATTGGGGCCCCAGTGGTATTCCAGAAGCTCGTTGTCGACCAGCCCGAAAATCTTGATGGTGGCTTTCACGTGATGCGGCCGGCCGTCGGAGTACCAGTCCAGCACCTGAACCCGCTTGTGCACCGGCGACCATGACAACAGCGACCCGACGTCAGCCAGCGCCTCCAGGATCACTCCCGGCGGCGCGTCGATGACAATCTCTCGCGATGCGCGTACGGCCACTACCGACAAAGCTAGCAAGCCAGACTGGTACGGGGTTGGTTATTAGGTCTTGATTACCAGCCGATTTCGTCGAGCGGGGTGGTCGTCCTGCGGTATCGGCCTCGACCGGCGCGGAGGGTGTGCGGGAGAACCGTGGGGCGGGCGCCGCTTGGTCGACGCCGCCGGCGTTGATCACGGTGCCGCGCGCGATCACATGGGCATCGGCGGCGGCTTCGCTCCACGTCAATACCGGCGTGACGCACGCGTCGGTGCCGTCGAAGATCGTCGTCCACTCGTCGCGGGTCTTACTGGCGAACCGCTGGGTGAAGACGTCGAACATCCTAGGATACGAACCGATTTCGAACTGGCCGGGCACCTCGTCGGCGGACAATCCCAGGCCGGCCAGCAACGCCGCGAAGAATTGCGGCTCGATGGCGCCCACCGCCAGGTATCTCCCGTCGGCGGTCTCGTAGCAGCGGTAGAACGGCGCACCGCCGTCGAGGAGAAACGATTCGCGCTCGTCGCGCAGCGAGCCGGTCGATTTCATCGTCCACATCATCTGCGCCAACACGCTGACCCCGTCGACCATCGCGGCGTCGATGACCTGACCGCTGCCCGACCGTTCACGCTCAAACAGCGCGGCCACGATGCCCAGCACGGCGAACATCGAACCGCCACCGAAATCGGCGACCAGGTTCAGCGGCGGCATCGGCGGCCGATCGCGGTAACCGAGTGCCGACAACGCGCCGGTCTGCGACAGGTAGTTGATGTCGTGACCGGCCGTGCTGGCGCGCGGCCCGTCCTGGCCCCAGCCGGTGATGCGCGCGAAGATCAGCCGCGGGTTGACGGCCGCGCAGTCCTGCGGCCCGATACCGAGGCGCTCGCAGGTGCCCGGCCGAAAGCAGTCCAGCAGCACGTCGGCCTTGGCGGCCAGTTCCAACAGTTGTTGCGGACGGGCTTTGACGTCCAGATCCACGATCCGCTTTCCCCGGTGCAGCAGGTCGAGGTTCTCGGCGGGCATCGTCAGCCCGCCGGGGCGGCGAACCCGCACCACGTCGGCGCCCAGATCCGCGAGCATCATCGCCGCGTGCGGGCCCGGGCCGATGCCGCCGAGTTCGATCACTCGCACCCCATCCAGGGGCCCGCGGGCGACCAAGGTCGCTACTGTCCTTTCTTCAGCTTGAGCACCCGGTCACGCAAGCCCTTGGTGCCGGTGTCGATCGTTCCTTTGATCGCACGTTTGAGCACGAAGCCCGGCAGCGGAACGACAGGGTCGACGCTGATCTTGAAGACGACCTTGGTCTTGTCGCCGTCCGGCGTCAGCGTGTAGGAAGCGTCCTGCGAGCGTTGCTGACCAGAGCTCACCAGCGTCCAGCTGACGACGTTGTCGCCCCATGTGTAGGCCACCACCTGTTCGTCGGTGATCCCCGCCGCCTTCACCTTCATCTTCACTTTCAGCGGCCGACCGTTCTTGTCCTTCTCGAGGACGTCGACACTTTGATGCGGCTCTGACCATTCGGTGAGGGATTCCAGATCGCCGATGACGTCGAGGATCTCCTCCGGGGACGCCTCGATGACGATGTCGCGGGTTTCGTTGATTGCCATGACCGGGACGATAGCGAGACAGCGCCGCGTGAAGGGCGGTTTCGAGCGCAGACGCGTAGCGTCGACGCCGTGACTGCAGCTGTCTCGGACCCGTCATACACCGTCGGCGACTATCTGCTGGACCGCCTTGCTGAGCTCGGCGTCACCGAAGTGTTCGGTGTACCCGGCGACTACAACCTAGAATTCCTCGATCACATCGTCGCGCATCCGCGCTTGCGCTGGGTCGGCAACGCCAACGAGCTCAACGCCGGCTATGCCGCCGACGGATATGGTCGCCTTCGTGGAATGTCAGCTGTGGTAACAACATTCGGCGTTGGCGAGCTGTCGGCGGCCAACGCCATCGCTGGCAGCTATGCCGAGCACGTACCGGTGGTGCACATCGTCGGCGGACCGTCGAAGGACGCGCAGGGCACGCGCCGGGCCCTGCACCACTCATTGGGCGACGGCGATTTCGAGCGCTTTCTGCGGGTGAGCCGGGAAATCACCTGTGCCCAAGCCAGTCTCATGCCGGCCACCGCGACCAGAGAGATCGACCGGGTGCTGTCCGAGGTGCGCGAGCAGCGCCGACCGGGCTATCTGCTGTTGTCCACCGATGTCGCGCGTTTCGAGACCGAGCCGCCGGGTGCGCCGCTGCCGCACTACACCGGTGGGACCAGCCCGCGCGCCCTTGCGTTATTCGCCGAAGCCGCAACCACACTCATCGGTGACCACCAGCTGACCGTGCTGGCCGACCTGCTGGTCCATCGGCTGGGCGCTGTCGAGAAACTCGAGGCGCTGCTGGCGGCCGACGTGGTGCCGCACGCCACGCTGATGTGGGGCAAGAGCCTGGTCGACGAGAGCACGCCGGAATTCCTGGGCATCTACGCCGGCTCCGCCAGCGCCGAACCGGTACGCCGGGCGATCGAAGAGGCACCGGTGCTCGTGACGGCGGGCGTGGTGTTCACCGACATGGTCAGTGGCTTTTTCAGCCAGCGGATCGACCCGGCCAAGACCATTGACGTCGGGGTGCAGCAAAGCACGGTCGGCACCGAGGTGTTCGCGCCGCTGGAGATGGGGGCCGCACTCGATGCGCTCACCGCGATCCTCACGCGGCGTGGCATCCGCTCGCCCGCCGTCGTGTCGAACTCCGACACCGCACCCGCCGACAGACCGGGTCGCGATCAGCCGTTGAGCCAGAAGGTTCTGTGGGATCGATTCTGCGACGCGCTCACGCCAGGCAATGTTGTCTTGGCCGACCAGGGCACCTCGTTCTACGGCATGGCCACCCACCGGCTTCCACAAGGCGTCACGTTTATCGGCCAACCACTCTGGGGCTCAATCGGATACACACTTCCGGCTACCCTTGGCGCGGGTCTGGCGCAGCGCGATCGCCGGCCTGTCCTGCTGATCGGCGACGGCGCCGCCCAGCTGACGGTGCAGGAGCTGGGCGTCTTTTCCCGCGAAGGGCTGTCGCCGGTCGTCGTGGTGGTGAACAACGACGGTTACACCATCGAGCGGATGATTCACGGAAAGACGGCGCCCTACAACGACATCGTGCGGTGGAACTGGGCCGAGATCCCGACCGCGCTCGGCGTGACGAACCATTTGATGTTTCGCGCCGAGACCTACGGCGAACTCGACGACGCCTTTGTCGCCGCGGCCGAACATCAGGACCGGATGGTGCTGATCGAGGCGGTGGTGCCGCGCCTCGACATCCCCGACCTGTTGACCGAGTTAGTCGCACCGACGTCCGCGGACGGCAGCTCGCGGCGATGACTCAGGCGTGCGCGCCGCTGCGGTTGTCGTTCGGTGTGCCGAGCAACGCGCGCAAGGTGCGACGACACCGGCCGCAGTCGGCGCCTGCCCCGCAGACCGCCGCGATCTGATTGGTCGTCGACGCTCCACTGGCGATGGCATCGGCCACCACCTGACTGGTAATCCCGTTACACAGGCAGACGAACACCCGGCGGCCCGCTTACCCGTCGATCCGCATCATGTCGAAGAATGTGCCGACGAACACCGGCGGATATGCACCCACCCCGGCTCCGTCGATCCACGGGGCGGCGGCGTCGGGATGGTCGATCCAGCGTCGGGCACTGTCCTCGTCGTCGAGTTCCTGCAGGATCATCACTTCGTGGCTGTCGTCGAAGGCCTGGAACAGCCGAGTCTCCCGGATTCCGGCCGCATCGAATCTCGGTAGCGCGCTGCGGATCTCCGTGAGTCAGCATGGTCACGTTGTCGACCGCCGACATCGCGGCGACCACGACGCCGGGCGCCGAGCGCTCCGATGGAGCGACGGACCCGAACCGTTCGACGATCTCACCGGCGAAGACCGCGGGGATGTCGTCGACACCGACAGCGTCGAACCAGTCGAAGAACACCCGTGAGCGAAGCAGTTCCACGATCGGCTCCCGGCTGCGCACGCCGATCGTCACCAGCACGCGACCGCGGTCGTGCGTCGAGGTGTACAGCAGGACATGGTGTGCACCGATATCCGCGAGTGCCGATCTGCGACGGGTGAGCAACGGCCACACCTGCTGCTGGGTCGGGCACACGATAGTCGGAGGCGATCACCAGCGAATGTGAGCGCGGATCCACTGCGCTCACCGCAGTTGGTCCTTCATCACCTTCCCGGTGGCGTTCAGCGGCAGCCGAGCGAAGAAACTCGACGTAGCGCGGCGCCTTGAATCCGGCCATCCGGTCACGGCACCACGCCATCACATCCTCCTCGGACACGGTTCCCACGGCCCGATCAAGCAGCACCACAAAAGCCTTCCCTACCTGACCGAGCCGCTCGTCGGGCACACCGATCACGGCGACCTGAGCGACCGCCGGGTGCTCGAGCATGAAGCCCTCGATCTCGGCCGGATACGCGTTGAACCCGCCAACGATGAACATGTCCTTTTTACGCCCGTCGATCTTCAATCGGCCCGACTTGTCGAAATTGCCCAAATCTCCGGTATGCAGCCAACCGTCGTCGTCGATCGCCTGCGCGGTGGCGTCCGGGTCGTCGAGGTAGCCCTGCATGACGCCGTAGCCGCGAACCAGTATCTCGCCGTCCTCGGCGATACGCACCTCGACGTCCTCGCAGGGCAGACCCGCGGTGGTGGCCACCTCTTCGAACGAATCGCCGGGCCGCGACAACGTCACGTTGCCGGCTTCGGTGAGCCCGTAACCCGTCATCAGCGTCTGGAACGGCAGCTCGCCGTGAATGCGGCGAACCAGTTCGACCGGAATGTCGGCGGCCCCGGTGACGCCGGCGCGCAGCGACGACAGCTTGGCTTTGTCGCCGACCGTCAGCAACGAGTGATACAGCGTCGGCGGTCCCGGCAGCATCGAGATGCGCTCGCGCTCAATGATGTCCACGACGGCCTCGAGGTCGAACACCGGCAGCGGAAGCATGGTCGCGCCACGCAGGAACGAAGCGATCAGCCCAGCTTTCAGGCCGAACGTGTGGAAGTACGGGTTGATCATCAGATAGCGGTCGCCCTGGCGCAGATCCGCGAGCGTCGCCCACTCCTGGTACATCCGCAGCGTCTGGCGATGGTTCATCATCGCGCCCTTCGGGCGACCGGTCGTGCCCGAGGTGAAGATGATGTCGGAGATGTCGGTGCCCTGCACCGATCGCTCGAATGGCGCACCGCTGGACAGGAAGCCGGACTTCAGGTCGATGACCGGGATACCGACCGGGGCGGTGTAGTCCTGGCCGAGAAATCCCTTCTGCACCAGAACGGCTTTCGCGCGACTGCGGGCGATGATGTCACCGGCTTCGTCGGGTTTGAAGCGGGTGTTCACCGGCACCAGCACGCCACCGGCGGTGAGCAGACCGAATGCGGCGATGATCCACTCCGCGGAGTTGGGCGCCCAGATAGCGACGCGTTCGCCCTTGTCGATGCCCAGCGAAGCGAATGCGCCTGCAGCACAACGAATCCGGTCGACGAGCTCACCGAAGGTCAAGCGCAGAGGACCGTCGACGATTGCTTCCGCGTCGCCGAAGCGATCGGCCGCACTCAGGACCATCTCGGGGATGGTCTGCCAAGTCAACGACGTATAGGTCACACCGTGACGAGTCGAGACAGGTTGCCGCCCATGATCTTTGCCTGGTCTTCGACGGACAGGTGCGAGAGTGCGTTGACGTAGAACGTCGGCTCGGCCAGCCCCTCGGGATGCGGCCAGTCCGAGCCGTACAGCACCTGATCGACACCGACGAGATTGACCAGATCGTCGATGCCGTCCTCGAAGAACGGGCTGACGTGGATGCGGTTCTTCACCATCTCGACGGGGTCACTCGGGAAGGCCTCCGGGGCCTTGCGGAAAACCTCGGCCAGGCCGTCCAGCAACGGGGTCATCCATTTCGAGCCGGCCTCGACGATCGCGACCTTCAGCTTGGGATGACGGTAGAGCGCACCGTGGATCACCCACGACCCCACCGAGTCCTGGATCGGCCGCCACTCGTTGAGGATGCCCATCGCATTGGTCTGGAACGGCAGCATCTCCTGGTCGGCACCGTCCCATTCGGAGGTGTACCGGGAATAGCCACTGTCGCTGGAGTGCATGCCGACCAACACGTCGTGCTCGACGACCCGCTCCCAGAACGGGTCGAACTCCGGCACCGCGAACGACCGCGGGCCACGGAAGCCCGGGACGGGAGCCGGGCGCACCAAGATGGCGCGAGCACCACGCTTGACCGCCCATTCCAGCTCCTCGATCGCCTTCTCGACGATCGGCAGGGTGATCACCGGGGTGGTGAAGATCCGGTTCTGGTAGTTGAAGCCCCACACCTCGTCGAGCCATTCGTTCAGCGCGTGCACCAGGACGTGGATGGCGACCGGGTCGTCGCGCAGCCGCTCCTCGAGCAGGCTGGCCAGCGTCGGGAACATCAGCGTGCGGTCCAGGCCCAGCTCGTTCATCTTCTCCAGGCGCGGGCCGGGCTCGAAGAACGCCGGGATCGCGCGCATCGGCTCACCGAACAGCTCGCGCTTGCTCTTGCCGTCCGGGTTGCCGAACTTGAAGTACTCCTCCCAGGCCCCCGGGCGGGCGACGACTTCAAACGTCGGGTTGGGAATGTAGTTGCTGATATGACCGCGGATGGCGATCTTGGTGCGCCCGTTGACCTGCACGTACTGGACGTAGTCCTTGTACTCCTTGGGCAGGAACTTGGTCAGCGCTTCTGGCGGTTCGTAGAGATGGTTATCCGCGTCAAAGATCGGAAACCCAACGTCCTCGCGGTGCGACAACTGCCCCATGAAATCCTCCTTCGCAATTTGCGAGAATACTATTCTCAGCCAGACGCTACCGCAACGCCCTCGTGCCGCAGCACTCCGCCCGCGACGAAGGCCGCGCACCAGCGCGACGGCTTTTGGCGAATCGCCTCAAGCCCTCGACCTGCAAAGGTAGGGTCTACAGAAAGGCAATGGTGATGCTATTCTCCGCCCTGGAGAATGCCAATATCGTCGGAAGCGGGCGGCCGGAGGCGCGCATGACAACCATCGGTAAGGCTGCGCTGGGCGTGGCACTGGCGGCCATCGGCGGCGATCGGAACCACCGCCCCCGCGCGGGCCGACGACCCGCCGATGCACCAAGTCAGATACGTCATCACCGCAGCGAGTCCGATCTGGGCCGACATCTACTACCTGGACCAGCAGCCGGCGAAATTCTCTGACTACAGCCACGACCCGTATCAGTACACGCCCAACGTCCAGGCCGACATCGCGCCGGGTCACCCGTGGACCTCACCGGTGGTGATGCTGACCGACCCCGACAACTACGCGATGGTCACGGTCAGCACCAGCACGGAACCGGGGACGCCGATGTTCCATTGCGCACTGGTGGTCGACGGAGTAGTCGTGAAATCCAACGACGGGCCGAAAGGCGTGATCTGTTCGCTGCGCACCTGGTGAGCCGATGCTTGAGCGCGCTACACCTCGGGATCGCCCTCGATATGCCGAAGGTAGCTCTCGACGATTTCGACCGTTTCCCGGTGGCCGGCCGACATGTCGAGCGCCTGCTCGAGCACCAGGACCCGGGACACGCTGGTCATCAATACCGCCCACACCAGCGGGGGCAGCTTCACCGGGTCGCGGCCATCCTTGTCGTAGCGCGCGAGGATCGTCGTCAGCGCTTTGCGTTGCTCCTCGCGGAAACGCTCGGCGTACAAGGCGATTTCGGCTTTCAGCGCCTTGCGATGGTTGGCCAGCGCGATGAATTCCATGGTGATCGCGGTGGCCGCCGGATCGGTGCTGAACCGCCACAGCGCCCACAGCGGCTGCGGCGCCTGCAGCACCATCGCCTGCACCTCGAGCCCTTGCTCGGCGCGGCGGCGAAACGCCGCCAGAAACAAATCGTCCATCGTGCGGAAGTAGTAGTGCACCAGCTGCGGCTTGAGCGCCGCCCTTTCCGCCACTCGACGCGAAGTCACTGCGGCATAACCCTCTTCGAGCATCAACTGCTCGGCGGCATCGAGCAGCACCGCGCGGTTCTTCGCGTCCGGCGCCCCGATTCTGCGGGCCGAAGTCATGCCGTGATTCCACACTCTCGTCGAAAATCTGCTGAACACGCCGATCGTAGCGTCGAGCCGCGCTCTCGCCTTGACCACGACATTAGCGCCATGCTAAGCAGG
The DNA here is from genome assembly GCA_963762535.1 of uncultured Actinomycetota bacterium. Taxonomy (GTDB): domain Bacteria; phylum Actinomycetota; class Actinomycetes; order Mycobacteriales; family Mycobacteriaceae; genus Mycobacterium. The sequence continues at coordinate 16,964 of CAVXKX010000005.1, read as the reverse complement.
TGCTCAGCAAGTTCTGCACTTTTGCCGGAGTCAGTCCTGGGCGCCACCACATCTGGTCGCCCGAAATACCACGGTTGAGACCCAGCCTCGGGAGGCGCGCCTACATGAGCAACTTCGATTCCATCGACTTCTTCACCGACCAATCGCTGGTTCCCGATCCGCACCCGTACTTCGACTACCTGCGCAGCCAAAACCCGGTGCTGCGGCTGCCGCATCACAACGTCGTCGCGGTCACCGGCTGGGAAGAGGCCAACGCGGTCTACAAAGACCCGGAGACGTTTTCCAACATCGTCGCGCTCGGCGGCCCGTTTCCGCCGTTGCCGTTCGACGTCGAGGGATCAGATGAGGACCTCAGCGCAAAGATCGACGCGCACCGCAGCCAGTTCCCGATGTTCGAGCACATGGTCACCATGGACCCGCCCGACCACACCCGGGCGCGCTCGATCCTGAGCCGGTTGCTCACGCCGAGCCGGTTGAAGGAAAACGAAGAGTTCATGTGGCGCCTGGCCGATCGCCAGCTCGAGGAGTTTCTCGGTAACGGCGAGTGTGAATTCATCGGCGAGTACTCCAAGCCGTTCGCGACGTTGGTGATCGCCGACCTGCTCGGTGTCCCGGAAGAAGACCACAAGCAGTTCCGCACTGTCCTGGGCGCCGATCGTCCCGGTGCCCGGGTGGGGTCGCTCGATCTGGAGTCGGTGGGCATCAACCCGCTGGAGTGGCTCGACGACAAGTTCTGCGCCTACATCGAAGACCGGCGCAGCAGTCCCCGTGACGACGTGCTGACCTCATTGGCGACGGCGAAGTACCCCGACGGGTCCACACCCGAGGTCATCGAGGTAAGTCGTTCTGCGACATTCCTTTTCGCTGCCGGCCAGGAAACCACCGCCAAGCTGCTGTCCGCGGCGCTGCAGGCGCTCGGCGACCGGCCCGACATCCAGCAGAAGCTGCGCGAGGACCGCAGCCTGATTCCCAACTTCATCGAAGAATCGCTGCGCATGGAGAGTCCGGTCAAGAGCGACTCCCGGCTGGCCCGCAAAGCGGCCACCGTTGGCGGAGTTGACATTCCGATCGGCACCGTGGTGATGGTGCTACCCGGCGCCGCCAACCGCGACCCACGCCGGTTCGAGAACCCGCACGAGTTCCAGCTCGATCGCAAGAACGTCCGCGAACACATGGCCTTCGCCCGCGGCGTGCATTCCTGCCCCGGTGCACCGCTGGCCCGGGTCGAGGGCCGGGTCTCGCTGGAGCGCATCCTGGACCGGATGTCCGACATCGCCATCAGCGAGACCCAGCACGGGCCGGCCGACCAGCGGCGCTACACCTTCGAGCCGACCTACATCCTGCGCGGGCTAGTCCGAATTGCATCTGAACTTCACGCCCAGGCCGGCGCTGGCGGCGGTCCAGTAGCCACACGGGCTCGACAGGTGCAGCAGCCACCAGGCTTCGGAGTGCTTCATTGAAATACGTGACGCGGGAACGTATTCGGGATGTCCAGCGAGCTGAGCAGCCCGGCCGGGGCGGCCACCACATAGGGCACGGCGTTTACGACCCGCATCGCGGTCGCGGCCATCGCCGCGTGACCGGCGCCATGCCCTTGAGCGGCGCCCACTGTCATCGCGCAGTGGATGTCGGGGTCGCCCTCGATGTCGACCCGGTAGGTGGCGTCGGCCTCGGAAGTCGGCCAGTTCGGGGCGACGTCGCGCGCCATCCGGATGATGTGCTCCATCACGATGGCCTCGCGGCCCCCGATTACTCCGGCCGCCCTGGTCCGCACCGCGGCACACGTTCCGGCCGGGATGGTGCCGAACGCCACTTCGATGTCGCGATCGGTTAGTTCGCGGTTGAGGCTGCCGCGAATCTCCTCGACCTCCACGCCGAGCCCGTTGGCAATGAGGTGAATTGGTGCCTTCCAAGCAATTTCGATGAAGCCCGGTGTCTTCAGCATGGGTTCGAAGTCCAGCGGGCGGGCAAAGCCCATCCCATTGATCATGACGTCGGCTACCGGGTAGTGATCGTTGAGCGCGATTTCGGTGGCAGTGAGCGTGCGGATCTTCTTGGACTGGGTGGTCATCAGCAGCGCGAGCTGATCGGATGCGAATCCCGGGAAGATGCCCGATGCGTAGAACGATGCCCCACCGGTGTGAGCCGCGGCCGCGAGTTGGTCGCGCCACTCGGCGGCAAAGTACGACGGGGGGTACACCAGGCTGGTAGTCGACGTCGACACGACGTTGATGCCCGCTGCGAGCAGCTTCAAATAATCCGGGACCGCGCCCGCATCGCGTCGTGGCCCGCTGGCGGCATAGACAACGCAGTCCGGCTTGAGTGCGATGAGCGCGTCGGCGTCGTCGGTCGCGGCCAGCCCGATGGGGTCGCCACCAACGAGTTCGCCTACGTCTTTGCCGACCTTGTCGGGTGAATGAACCCACACCCCAACCAGTTTCAAATCAGGTCGGTGCCGAATGCCATCCACGGCAACTGAACCGACCCCTCCGGTCGACCATACGACCACGCGAATGGGGTCGCTCACAGCTTCCTCCTTGCTCATCCGCCGACCATCTCGGCTTGTTGATGGGCCGCCACCGCTGTCTGCAGATAGCGCCACGCCATGTCGGGTTCGATGCCACCGCACAATGGATGCAACGGAAGCGACTTCCCAGCGCGGACGAATTCCGTTGCTGCCATGGGCGTCAGGATGCGGTACGGTCCCCCGGCCAGGCGCAGCTCGGCTACGGTCGTCGCCCGGGTAATGCTGGCCACCGAGTCGTCACCGTGCCGGTAGGACGCGGCCATAGCGGCATCGTGGAGCAGGTGCGGACCCAGCTGCTCCCATGCCTGATCTACATTGTCGGCGACGAAAACCGCTGTTGGAGAGTCTGGTACAGGGAATTGCACGAAACCCGGGACCTTGCCCATCGTGCGGCACTGGGCCTCGTAATAGGTCCTCAACTCGGGCCGGTCGACCTGGGAGATGAAGCCCAGGCCATGCGTGGCGGCCCGGCGGACCGCGGCCTTGCTGCCGCCGGCGATCATCATCGCCGGGCCGCTGGGTGACGCGCATCGTGGCGTGACGCGCACCTGCCGGCCCCGGAACTCGATCGACTCACCGTGAACCAGCGCAATCAGAACCCGGAGATACTCGTCGGCGAGCTTGCCGCGTGCAGCCATGTCGATGCCGAAGTGGATGTACTCCTCCTCGCGATGGCCCACACCGAACGCGTAGGAAACCCTGCCGCCGCTGATGAGGTCCAGCACACTGATCTCCTCGGCGAGCCGCACCGGATCCCACAGCGGTAACGGGACCGCCGCCAAAAGGATTGCCATCTCCTGGGTTCTCGCCGCGACGGCCGACGCGAGAATCAGCGGAGCTGGTAGATGCCCATCGTCGGCCCCGTGGTGCTCCGACAACACCGACAGCGCCGCCCCGCGCGTCTCGGCCCACTCGCACATGTCCAACACCGCGGCATAGTGAGCGGCCGCCGGCCCGGCCCAGTCAGGAACCCTCATGTCGAAACGCATCGTCAGCACGACCGCCAATATCCTTTCCGCACAACGTCACTACTGTTTGTTTGACACGCCTATGCGAGCGGGAGCGCAACGGCCGTCATTGAGCTGGGTCGCCCCAGTAGCCCATTGGATTACCCGGACAGTCACGTCTGCTCAACCCTGTTGCGTTGCAAAGACATTCTGCGGAATGGTCAATGGCAGGTCGACGGCGCTGAGGAGTCCCGGCGCCGCGTTGACGACATAGGGCACGGCGTTCACGACACGCATCGCGGTCGCCACCATCGCGCCGGCACCCGAGGTCATCGAGGCGATGCCGGCCCGGCCGGGGTCGCGCAGGGTTGCCGCCAGGGTGCAGTCGATGTCGGGATCACCGGTGATCACCACCCGGTAGGACAGGTCACCGATACCTGTCGGCCAGTTCGGTGCAACGCTGTGGGCCAGCCGGGTGACGTGTTCGACGATGACCGCCTCACGACCGTCGACGACGCCGATAGCTTTCATGCGGATCGCGCCGCAGGTTCCTGCCTCGACGGTACCCATTGCGACGTGCAGGGTTTCGTTGGTCACGGCGCGGTCGAAGCCTTCGCGTACTTCTTGGACTTCGACGCCGAAGGCGTCGCCGATCAGCCGGAGCTGGCCCGCCCATTCACCGGCGATGGCGCCCGGAAATGAGATCCACGGCTGGTAGTCCAGCGGCTGTCCGAAACCCAATCCGTTGATCATGATGTCGGGTACGCCGTAGTCGTCGTAGAGCCCGATCTCGTACGAGTGGATCGACTCGATCGAGGACGATTGGGTCGACAGCACGAGCGGCAGGTAGTCGGCTGCGAAGCCGGGTTCGATGCCCGAGGCGTACAGCGACACCTGTCCTTGCTTGGCTGCGGTGACCAGTTGCTCGCGCCACTCGGCGGGCTCGTAGGCGTGCGGATTGACCAGCCGGGTGGTGCTGGTGGTGACGACGTTGATGCCTGCTGCAAGCAATTTCACGTAATCGGGAATTGCCAGGGCGTCGCGTTCAGGTCCGGCGGCCGCGTAGATCACGCAGTCAGGCTTGAGGGCGATGAGCGCATCAGCGTCGTTGGTCGCTAACACGCCGATGGGATCGCCGTTGGCCAGCTCGCCGGCGTCCTTGCCCACCTTCTCGTCGGAGTGCACCCAGACTCCGACCAGCTCGAGGTTGGGGCGGTTGGTGATGGTGCGAATGGCGATCGACCCAATCCCTCCGGTCGCCCATACCACCACGCGGTGCTTACCTGCGGTCATCTCTTCCTCCTGCACTGCGCCAAAACTCGTGTTTTGCAGACGATCTATTACTTCAGGTGTGTTGCTATGCGATCTTGACCGGCAGCCGGGCCCAGCCCCGCACGCTGGAGGTGCGCGCCCTGCTGGCGTTCTCGTAGTCAACGTCCCAGTCGGTCCACCGCTTGAACACTTCCTCGAACGCGACCCGCGCTTCCAGACGGGCCAGTGACGAGCCGAGGCAGAAATGCAACCCTTGCCCGAAGCTCAATGCGCTGCCTTGCGGTGGATGTCGTAGCGATCGGGATCAGGAAAGTGGTTCTCGTCGCGATTAGCCGATGCATTGAGCAACAGCATGTAGGACCCTTCGGTCACAGTCTGCCCATGGAGCTCGATGTCGTGGGCGACGTAACGCCCCTGCACCGGTGACGGTGGTTCGTAACGCAGCGTCTCCTCGACCGCTGACGGGATCAGCGAGGGATCAGCAACGAGTTCCCGTCTCTGATCGGGGTTTTCGCCGAGCAGCTCACCCATGAACCCGATCAGTCGAGCGGTGGTTTCACCGCCCGCGCCGGCGATCATAGCGGTGTAAGCGATCACTTCACCGCGCTCGAGCGGGCGCATGGTTCCGTCGGGTTCCTCGACGTGCGCATTGAGCAGCTCGGTCATCAGGTCATCCGAAGGGTGCGTGGCCCGCCACTCTATGTAATCGGCGAACTGTCCGATCGACTCTTCCAGGGTCGTCGCGCTGAGCAGAGTGCCCCCGGATTCCACCGTGATGCTTTTATCGTTGCGCTCGCGGATCTGTTGCTGCCCTTCCTCGGGAATACCGAGCAGGTAGCCGATGGTCCGCATGGGCATGATCGCGCCGAGGTCGGCGACGAAGTCGAAACCGTCCAAGTTGCGCAGCGGATCCAGCGCACGCGAACACAGATCACGCACCAGCCCTTCGACCGCCAACATGCGGCGGGGGGTGAAAACCCGTGACAACAGTCGGCGGTGCAGGTCGTGCAGCGGCGGGTCCTCCCAGAGCAAGATGCCGGGCGGGATGTCGATGCCGCTGAACAAGACGTCGGCGGTGGTGCCCCGTCCCGAACGATATGTCTCCCAGTCGTGCAGTGCAGGCGAGACATCGTCGTAGCGACTGAGCGCGTAGAAGTTGTACTTGTCGTTGTAGTACAGCGGGGCCTCGGCGCGCATCCGTTTCCACACCGGATAGGGGTCGTCATCGATGGTGTGGTCGTACGGGTCGTAGTACAAGTCGACTGTCGGATTGCTCAAGATCAACCTTCTGCTAGCGGGGCTGGTTGGGCGTGCCCGGGAATAACTGCTCGGTGGGTCCTGCGGTCACCCAACCGCCGAGTTTCGTGATGAGATGTGGCGCGAAAACCGAGCCGTAGACAAGGTGTCCGACGACGACAACGCCGACGATGGACAGCACCGAAGACTGCAGGCGACTATTCGATTTCTTGTCGGCCCACATCTCGATGACGTTGCGGCCCTCAGCATCGGTGCGCCCCAATAGGTAGGTGAAGACCATCATCTCGATGCCCATGGCCAACGAGTCGTACAGCGGGTACTGATGTTTGGTTCCCTCGAATATCGCGAGTCCTGGGATCACGTAGCCGTAATAGAAGTTGCCGAAGTGGGCGCCGGTAATGGCGTTGAACACGAAAGCCCAGCAGAAACCCACCAGCAGGCCGACCGTGAGGAGGGCAATTGGCCTGCGCCAGTGGAATTTTGCGCTCAGCCATCGACCAAGTGCGGCTCCGATCAGAGCGGGAAGAACAAAGTAGGAGACGTAACCGATGGGAACCGACGATGGGAGCCCGCCCCACGTCACGTTCAGCGGCCACCACGACGGCATCCGGGGCAGACCAGGCGGAAACTGTGCGAACATCGCCCAGTCATAGGGGGACTCGATCCAGGAGAACGAGAGCGCGGAGATGCTCAGCAGAAGCAGTGGGTGCACGCGCCGGCGACGGTAACTCAGATAGGCCCCAACCAGAATAAAAGCGATCCCTGAGACATAGGCGAAGTACATTTGCCCCTCCAGCAGGGGCGTGATCTTCGCGTTCACGGGCGGCCGTCATCGCTCGGAGTGCGCCGCGCTTCCGGGTCGAAACGGAGAACCAGGCCGAATGCCAGTGCAATCAATCCGAACAACGTGCCTAGCATGATCACAGCACCCACGCCCACTACCTCTCCTGCGAGGAAAACAACCCTTTAGATAGTGACGACTATCCTATAAACAGTCAACCATCAGATTCGGCTCGAGGAGTGAACACCGTTGCCCCAGCGCTCTCCCGCCAGAAAGCCGGTCGAGGCCGAGATCGCGGCCCCGGGATCGCGCCGGCCCAGGGGCGAACCACGCAAGCTTCTGCTCGCCGCCGCGCGGAACCTCTTCGCCAGCCAGGACTACCGCAGCACGACAACACGTGAAATCGCCGAAGCCGCAGGCGTTACCGAGCACCTGCTGTTCCGTAATTTCGGTTCGAAAGCAGGGCTGTTCCGAGAAGCCCTCGTCTTGCCGTTCACCGAATTCGTCGACGACTTCGGCCGCACGTGGGAGTTGGTCGTCCACGAGGAGACCGACGAAGAGGAAATGGCGCGGCGCTTCGTCGGGCAGCTCTACGACCTCTTCGTCGAACACCAGGGGCTGCTCTTGACACTCATGGCCGCTGAAATCCTCAGCACAGAGGAGCTAGCTGAAACGGGCATCGCCGACATCAGGCGAGCCCTCACCGTGCTCAGCCAGATCGGCGCGGAAGGCATGCGCATCCGCGGCATGCGTACCAGCCGACCCGACCTGCCGGCTCACTCGACAGTCGCCATGATCGCCGGCATGGCCGCATTGCGGTCAACTTATTTCGGGTCCGAGCAGCCGTCGAGAGAAGCCATCGTCGACGAACTCGTCCAAGCGATTCTGCACGGATTCCTGCATCGACAGGATTGAGATAATATGCTGTCACACAATAACTTAGGTGTCGGCGCGGGTCCAGAATGAGTGACCCTCCGAGGCGATGCAGATCAGGAACAGCCCGTCGGGCGCCTGCGCGACGTAGTTCGTGTACTGATGGCAGTCGGCGTTTTCTTCCTTGATGCCCGCCATCGGCGGTGACCGGAACCACCTCGGCTCGTACCGCCGAGGCGATCCGCAGAACATCAGCCGCCCGGGTTGGGTGGCGGGAACGTAGCCGCCTGAGACGCCGAACGCGTAGTAGGTGGTGTTGTCGCATGGCGCACCCAGCACCATGTTCGGAGCGATGCCAGGAGTACACGCCGGGTAGTCGCAGACGGTCGGCCCCGCGGCAGCCGTCGGGGGCATCAACGCGCCGACTCCGATCAGCGCAGCCACTACCGCCACGATGCAACGCACGACAATATTTTTGCACGGGTGGTAAGAAAATTCTCTTATTCAGAGAAGATTACCGCGGGCCAAGCAGCCGGATATTGCGTGCCCTCACAGCGCATCCAGCCAGCGACTTTGGGGTGATAACGTGATTCTCCGTGTGTAGCCCGGAACGAGCCGCGAATCGCGGTGCGCTCACGCCGGCGATTGCCCTGGACCAGTGACGGACGCCGACGCCGACCCTCCGACCACCGAAGCTCCAGATTCGCTCGCGGAAGCAGAAGCGGAGCTGGCTCGTGCCGAGGAGCGCGCCGAAGCCGCACGAGCACGCGCCGCCGAATTGCGCCGGCAGGCCGAGGGCGGTTCGAGCGAACAGTCCGAGCCGACCGACGACGGTGACGTTGTCGAGGCCAAGCCAGTTGCCTCGCGATTGCGGCCTCGGTGGCCGTCGCGGCTCCGTCGTCCAACCCGGAAAGCGGTAGGCACCGGCACCGCCATCGTGCTCATCTGCGCCTCCCTGGCGGCCAGCGGCTACATCGTCTGGCAGCACCGTCTACTCGTGCAGCGGCAACAGCACGCCGCGGAGTTCGTCGCTGCGGCCCGGGAGGAAGTGGCCACAATGATGTCGATTGACCCCGCGCATGCAACGGAGAATATCCAGCACACCATCGACGACGCGACGGGCTTGCTCAAGAGTCAACTGGAAGTGACATCGAGCTACGTGGTCAAGAATGCGCAAGATGCGCGGATCACCACGAAGGCCACCGTGGAAGATGTCGCGGTCGAATCGATGAGCGATAACTCGGCAGTCGTCCTGGTCGTCGCGAAATCCGACACCACCAACCCGGACAAGTCGAAACGGCCGACCGTGTTCTGGCGACTCAGCGTCAATCTCGATCGCGACGGTGACCGGCTCAAGATGTCGAAAGTTGATTTCGTCCGATGAATGCCGAATCAGAGTCGCCGCTCGGCGATGCAGACATCGCCAACGAGGATCCCGACTCGCAGAACGGCACCGCTGAATCTCCTTCCGGCGGCAAATCGCGTCCTGACAGGATGGCCGCACTCGACCGGGTGGCCTCGCGGCTTCTCCTGCACTGGCGTTCAATTCTGCTGACGGCGACGGTAATTGCCGCGATGAGTCTGGCAGTCTGCTTATTTCTTTTTTTATACCGTCCGGACCGACGAATCGATGACGCCGCGGCCCGGCGGGCAATCCAGGCGGCTTCCGACGGTGCGGTCGCTTCGCTCACGTACTCCTCGGACAGCATGGCCCGTGACTTCGCCAGTGCAAAGGCACATCTCACCGGGGACTTTCTCGCCTACTACGACAAATTCACCAAAGACATCGTCACGCCGACGGTCCAGCAAAAACACATCACACAGACTGCGGTGGTGCTCCGGGCCGCCATATCAGAACTGCACCCGAACTCAGCCGTGGTGCTGGTATTCCTCAACGAGACAACCGCGAGCAAGGAAAAACCAGAACCGCTGACAACCCCGAGCAGCGTGCGAATAACGCTCACAAAGGTCAACGGCTCCTGGCTGATCTCGAAGTTGGATCCATTCGGATGATCACCCTGTGTAGCGTTCATTCGAACCCTTACCTCGCCGATAGCGCCGGTGCTATTCTCATCGCACGAGAACGCCGCTACCGGTGTCGATAACGTCGCGTGGGCATCGTCGCTACATGCCCGTCGAGGAGCACACGATGCGTTCAGCTGGAACGATCACCATCGCGATACTGTTGGGCGCCAACGTATTCGGCGTTTTAGGTCCGGCATCTGCAGCGCGGGCGACAACGAAGGAAGAAGTCGCGATCAACGGGACGTACCGCGTAACGTCAAATGGCAACTGGGCCAGACTCAAGGATCAGTACAACTACGAGCCGACGGTCGTCAGCACCTGGACAATCAGCTCCTCATGCTCCAATTTTCAGACGTGCGACGGCACGATGAGCAGCGACCAGGGCTGGAGCGCGCCGATCTACATGATCGACGGCCTGACGTGGTACGTCAGACGTGACGTACCGAATTGGGAGCGGTGCCAAGACGGCACCGCGTTCACCGGGCAGCAGACCTTCTACTTCTATCCAGTTGATCCCGAGGGTACTGGCGAATACCGACTCGGGTCGCCGGTGATGACCGGGAAAGACAGGACGCTCGGCCCGAGCGGCGCCTGCGGGCAAAACCAGTGGCTTGCTATCGAAATGCCGCTGCGGTTGGACAAGATCGGCTGACCAGCCACTCGGAGTATTAAGTCGGAAACAGGTCCTGCCACTTCTTGGGCGTAGTCGCGGTTGCCAGATCCGATTGCTGGTACAACTTCCCGTCCGGAGCCACATAACGACCGGTACGCGGATCGTACGGCGCAACCGCGACCGACGGGATGGGCTTAGTTGCCTTGCCGCCGAACGAACTTGGGGCCGCCTGCGGCCGGCCTCCGTCGATCACGGCCGGCGGCCTCGCGGGCGCGGGCGCCCGGTGTACGGCCGGCGGCGACGGAACATCGAGCGGCGCTATCGGCGGGAAGTCCCCCGCCTGCGTCGACATGCTGGCCGACGACGGTACCGGTGGGGTGGCCGCGCCCTTCGTGCCCGGTGGCGGAGTGGCCCCCCGCGGACCGGGGGGTGTCCCGCGCGGGATGGCCCCTAGTGGAAGCGGTGTTCCCTCAACGGGTCCGAAGATTCTCTTGTCGGCGGTGACCCGATCGTCGGGCGGAATGCCCTGGGAGAGCAAGTTTGGATCCAGGGGGTAAGGACCGAGCACATGCTGGCGCATCGCGATCGGTATGAACGGCTTGTCGCTGTTGCAGATTTCGACGGTGGGCGCGCGCTTTCCGGGGTGTCCCATGCAGGGATAGTTGCGGGCACCGCGAACCGAGAGCGGTGAATCCTGCGGCAGTTTGCAGTACAACCCATCCGGCGTGTCGATGTCGCTGGTGTCAGACGGGGATCGCCACATGGTTGGGCGGCAAGAAGCCGACCGTGCAAATAGGCGGATCGTCGACTGTGAATGAGAAGTCGCCCCTGGCCCAACCATCGGGATGGTTGAACGGTGCTGCCGTTTGCGTTATGGCGACGGCCGGCGGCAGCAACACCAGTAGCTGCTCCAGCGAGGGGTGGTAGGTGACGCCGATCTGCCCGAGGGTGGTCAGATTGGCAAGCAACAGCGGCAGCGTCGGTTTGATTTGCTCGAAGAGCCGCGATGCCTCGTCCGCGGCACCGGGACCGTTTTGCAGCAATGTGCGAACCCGGGAATCGTCAGTGGCCACCACGTCGGAGATCCCGGCCAGGCTTCGCGCCCAGGTGCGAACGGAATCGGCGGTCCTCGCCTGCGAATCCAGCAGTGGCCCACTGTCTTCGGTGAGGGCTCGGGTGCGCTCGACAACGCTGTTGGCGTCGGTAGAGATTCGTGACGTCGCGTCGGACAACGATCCCAGATCGTATCCGGCCCCGTTGAAGGCTTGGAACGACTCGTCGAGCAATTGGCCGATCTTGTTTTTGGGCAGGCTCTTGATCAAGGCGTTCAGCTGATCGAGCATCGGTCCGACCGCTTGCGGAATCGTGGTGTCACGCATGGCAATAACCGACCCGTTGCGCAGATACGGTGCCGAATCGGTTCGTGGCCGCAAGTCCACGTACTGCTCGCCCACCGCGGATACGCTCAGCACATCGGCTTGCAGGTTCGCCGGGATCTTGGGTGAGCTGCCAAGCGACAGCGTTGCTTTGGCGCCGTTCGCCGTCAGCTCTACTTTGGTGACCTTGCCGACCTGCACGCCCCGGTAGGTCACGTTGGAGAACTGGTACAGACCGCCGGTGGCCGGGAGGTCGAGGGTGACCGTCATCCGACCGATCCCGAGCAGGGTCGGCAGCTGAATGTAGAAGAGGACCATCGCGATGATGCCGATCATCCCGACGATCGCGAAAATCGCCAACTGGATCCGGACGAAACGCGTCAGCATTTATCCGCCTCCCTCTGCCGGCGGAATCCCCGGTGGCGGGGCAGGATTCGGCCCAGTCGGCGGTGTGCCTGGTGGCCCGGCCACGGGGCCCGGTAACGGACCAAACCCCGGGGGCGGCGCCGCGGGTCCCGGTAGGGGAGCGCTGAATTGGAGGTTCGGCTGAGCCGGTCCGGGCGGCGGAGCTTGGGGACCAGCCGGCGGAACGCCGGGTGGTTGCGGCGGCCCGGGCAGCGGCGGTGCCACGGGGCCGGGCGCATGTGCGGCGCCGGCGCGCAACGGATCGTAGGTGTAATTCAGGTAATACGGTTCCCCGGGCACGGGTACCTCCGGTTCCCCGAGTTGTCCCCAGTGCGTTCCAAGCAGCAGGGCCGACTTGAGCTTGGGAATAGTCAGGTCGAACTGAAACTGCAGGTTGAAGTAGTCACCGCGAACGGCTCGGTCGACGAAGTTCTGGGTGAACGGGAAGACCGTCGACGCCGCGAGCGCGAATCCAAGCCCCGGTCCGACGTCGGCGAGCGCGCGGATGGTCGGCTCCAGGTTTTTCAGATTCTTGACCAAGTCGGCCTGCGTGTTGTTGATCAGCCCAGTGGCGGTGTTGCTGAACGTGCGCAGGTGATCCAAAGCCGCCGTCAAGCGCGGCCGCTCCTTGATGAACACCTCGAGCGCGGGCGGCACCTTGCGCAGCGCCTCGGTGAGAACGTCGCGCTGTCCGGCAAACGTCTCGGCAAGCCGGTTCAGCGCCTGGATCGACGTGACGATGGTGTCCCGCTGCTGGTCGAGCGTCCCCACGAAGGTGTCGAGCCGGTTGAGCAGATCGCGAACAGCGCCCTCGCGCCCGGACAGGGCGGCGCTGAAATTGTGGATGATCTCCCCGATCTGGCCTAGCCCGCCGCCATTGACGACCAACGACAGCGACGACAGGGTTTGCTCCGTCGAGGGATAGGTCGACGACCGACTCAGCGGGATGGTGGCGCCCGGGCGCAGCCGCCCGGTAGCGGGTTGACCAAGCGGCGGATTCAGCTCCACATGCATGGATCCCAGCAGACTGGTCTGGCCGACACTGGCCACCACGTTGGCCGGGATGACGACATTGCGCTTCACCGAGATCTGGACGTCGGCGTGCCAGTCTTTCACCGTCATCGGGCCCACGCTGCCGACCACGACGTCGTCCATCATCACCGGCGAATTTGACTCCATCGTCAGGACATTCGCGAGCTCGACGTGGTAGATGTCGGCGCCCGCTCCCCGCCCCACCGCGCCGGGCAACGGTATCGAGTTGAGGCCGTGGAAGGCGCACCCGGAGACGGTCACCGCCACGCAGGAACCGATGGCAAGTGCCCGGCGGACCAACCGGCCCACGCCTAATTGCCGGGCGGTCATGGCTGTGTCCCTTCCGCCGGCAGCAGCGGTGGCGGGGGCTCCGGTCTCGACGGCGGTGGCGGCAGCGGCATCGCCGCGCCCGGTATCCGGGGTAGCGGCACCGACGGTGCCGGGCCGGGCACAACCGAATCACCCTGCAGCCCGGTGTATGCCGATATCGCGGGCGGCATCTCGGGCGGTCCCGGCTTAGGTCCCTCGCCGCCAGGCGCCAGGCGCGGTTCGCTGTAGACGACGTTGGCCGGGTCCACCGACTTCTGCAGGAATGCGTTGATCGGGAACGGCACGTTGTTGTAACTGAGCGTCCGCAGACCGGGGCCCAGGAACAGCGCGCACAGCTTGCCCGATTCGACGGCGGTGACGCTCTCGACGGTCTGCACTTGCGTGCAGCCGGGGACGGGCAGCGGGAAAAGCATGCCGGCCCACGTAGGATTGGCCTCGTTCATCAGCCCGAACCCACCCACGATGGTTCCGGTGTCGGCGTTGTAATCATTGAAGAAGTTGCCGATCGCATTCGGCGCGCCATGCAAGACGTTCTCCAAAGCCATGTGCTGATCGACGATCGGCTGGAGGGCATCGCCCAATCGGGCAACCTGTTCGCTGGTTTGGTCGCGGGTTTCGGCGATGAACCGCTGCACCTCGCCTACTGCGGTCGACAGATCGGTCAGCGCCGCGTCCAGCTCGGATTTGCTGTCGTCGACCACGCTGGTGAGGGTGGCCAGCCGGTCGTTGAACTGCACGAGTTGGACGTTGCTGTCGCGCAGTGCGGTGACGAAGGTCTGCAGATTCTTGATGATGTCGACGATGTTGCCGCTGCCATTGGCGAGGATGCGCCCTACCCCTGACAGTTGAGCCAGTGTTTGCCGCAGCTTGTCGCCATTGCCCTGTAGCGCATTGGCAGCGCTGTCGACGAACCGCGCGATCGACGGCGTCGACACCTTGGCATTGGGACCCAAATCCGTTGCCAGCCGCATCAATTGGGTTTTGACCTCGTCCCACTCGATCGGCACGGCCGTGCGTTGCACCGGGATCACCGCCCCATCGGCCATCACCGGGCCACTACTGCGGTAAGCGGGAGTCAGTTGGACATAGCGGGCAGCCACCAGATTCTGGGTGACGATGACCGCTTTGGCGTCCGCCGGGATCGGCACACCGCGGTCGACCTTGAGGATCATCTTGGCCTGCGTGCCCGCCGGCTCGATGGACTTGATCGTGCCGACCTTCACACCAGAGACTCGCACCTCGTCGCTCGGGTAAATCGCTGTGGCGGTGGTGAAGTACGCGGTGACTGTCCGCGGTCCGAAGAAAACGTCGCGCACGACCAGTCCAGTGCCGGCGACAATCAGCGCGACCAGGACGACCGCCGCAATGGCGGTGATCCGGTTACGCGGGACCCGAGGCATCCGGGAGATCATTGCCCCCCTCCGATCCGTCCGCCCAACGTACAGCCAGAGCACTCCGGAATACCGTTATACAGCTGCGGCACCAACGACCGCGGTACGGTTGACGGGAAGCCCGGACCACGTCCGGTGTCGAAGGTGCGGAATCCCCAGAGGTACTCCATGAACGGCCCGAAGAGTTCCGGAAGTGCGGCGTTCGGGGCGAACGCTGAGTAGGCGTACATGCTGGAGATCGCCTCGCCCACCGTGATCTCGAATTTCGCCAGGCCGGGCAGTGCTTTGTTGATGTTGTCGCGGTTCTTTTCCAGCATCGCGGTCACCGAGTTCAGTTTCTCCAGCGTGGGCGCCAACTTGCTTTCGTTGTCGTGCACCAGCCCGGTGAGCTGTTTGGCCACCGTCGAGGTGTTCGCCAACAGCGAGACGATCTCTTGTCGGCGCGTCACCAAGACCTGAAGCAGGTCATCGGAGTTGAGGATGAGCTTGTTGACCTGTTGGCTGCGTTCGGACAGGATTCCCGTCACACTGCTGGCGCTCTTCAGTAGTTCGGCCAGGCTCGTGTTGCGATTGTTGAGGCTTTGCGACAACCGGCTGACGGCGTCGAAAGTGGGCCCTAACTGTGGGGCGATCTGGTCCAGCGTCGCCGATAGTGTGTCCAGGGACTGGTTCAAGGTCGCGGTGTTGGTATCGCCGGCGTACGAGGTGAAGTCGCTGACCGCGTCGGTCAGCGAGTAGGGCGACCCGGTGCGGGATATCGGGATGACATCCAGCGGGTGCATCGTTCCCGTACCGGCCGACTCTAAGGTCAGAACCCGCTCGCCCAGCAATGTGCCGGTGCGGATGTGCGCACTGGTATCCGTTCCCAGTGGAACGTTGCCTTTCATCGTGAATGTCACCAGCGCATCGCCGTTGCGCAACGACACGCTCGACACCGTGCCGACTTTGATTCCCGACACTGTCACAGCGTTGCCGGTGGCAAGGCCGCCGGCTTCGGAAAACAACGCCTGATATCGGACGTTGGTCGCCAACGACAGGATTCGATCGGGCGACAGGCCTACCAGGATGAGCATCGCGACCAGGACGGCGCCGATGAATCCGGCTTTGATCAGCCCAGTTCCGCGGTATTTCAGCATCAGTGACCCTCCTGGTTCCGGTTCCTGACACCTCTTTGCTTCGGACCTGAACCAGGGAGCCACTACCGTCTTGCCCTGCAGGTCCGTGCCACGGATCTGGAAATTGCAGAGGAAGTACGGGATGGTGGCACCGAATACGCCGAGTCGGACCAGCTTGCGGTAGTTCTTTGGCGCCTTCTGAATCGCCGCGTCGAGGCGGTCCTTGTTGTCAACGAGTATCGGGGCCAGCCGACTGAGCTGCTCGATGGTGCCGGACAGCGGTGGCCTGGCATTGGTCAGCAGATCAGCCAACGAGGCGGTTCCCTTGCTCAACGCGTCGATAGCCGGGGCGATGGTGTCACGGTCGTCAGACAGTCCGCTGACCAACCGCTGGAGGCGATCGATTGCGGTAGAGAAGTTGCCGCCGTCCTTGTCGAGGGTGGCCACGACGGTGTTCAGGTTCTGGATCAGTTGCTGAATCGTTTGGTCGTTGTCGCCCAATGCATTCGAAAACGATGTCGCCTTGGAGAACAGCGATTGCAACGTGCCGCCCTCGCCTTGGAATACCTGCAACAGCGCTGACGAGAGCGCGTTGACATCGTGCGCATTCAAGCCCTGGACAACGGGTTTCAGCCCGCCGAGCAGCAGGTCGAGGTCAAGCGCCGGCGCGGTGTGATCGATACGGATCTGCCCCCCGGCCGGCAACCGCCGGGCCGAACCCGGGCCGTCGACGAGGTCGAGGTAGCGGTCACCGACCAGGTTCAGATACCGAACCGCCGCCTTGGTGCCGTCGGTCAGCACGACGCTACGGTCGGCGTCGAATTTGACCACCACCTTTTTATCCGGCTGCAGCGAGATGCCGTTGATGGTGCCGACGCGAATCCCGGCGACCCGCACCGAATCTCCGTTCTTCAGTCGTGACGCATCGTTGAAGACCGCGGAGTACCCGGTTGTCGCACCGGTGCGGTACTGGCCGAAGATGAAGAACAGAAACGCGGTCAGCACCGCCATCACGACGGT
>CAVXKX010000004.1:0-350072 GCA_963762535.1 uncultured Actinomycetota bacterium | reverse complement strand
TGCGGGCGAAATCGTTCGGCCCCAGTTGCCACTGCGGCCCGGACGCGACCGCTGCGGAGCCCGGCCCATTCGACGAAGCCAACCAGGTCGGGCGGGACCGCCATGACCACTTCGTGGCCCCGGCGCAGAAGCTCCAGGCCAACGGCGGCGCAGGGCTCGACATCGCCGCGAAGTCCATGGGCTGCCAACGCAAACTTCATGGCTGGAGCCTCGTTTCTAGTAGATCGGCGGCGGTGGTAACGCTGGCGGAAGATTTGGTCATCTGGGTGGCGACGTCCCGGGCTTGGGTGAGGTGGTGCGGGGCGAGGATGGCGTAGGGGATCGGCGACCATCGATTCCCGGGTGGCGATCTCGCTGCCTGCGTGCACCCACTTCATCGGATGCCAGCGACGCTCTGCGGAGTTGCAACAGCAGTACGGCCCTCCGCGACGTCCGGTAAATGCCGATTTCATGGCCCTTACATAACGGCTAACCGATTCGCTGGCGATCGGGTTTTTCGGGAACACCACCACCAATTGGGTCTCGTTTTCAAGCCGAATCACCCGGATATTGATTCGACCCAGGAGAATTCTGCCGTCGCCGTAGTGCCCGGCATTCAATCCGTCCAATTGAGAGTTGGCGACAGCAGAAAGGGGAGGGATACCGGCCTTGAGGTAGAACATCAAGGGAGCGCCCCATTCAGCTTTCCTCAGCCACGGCGCCAATTCCAGTACCCGATCGAGCGGCACGTCCGCCAGACGTCTACCCGAATCAAAGGATGCCTGCGCGGCTCTGGCCGTCGCACCGACAAACGCGACGGAACGGTCATCGGCACGTAGCCTATGAACCAGCCTGTTGTCACGAAATCTGCCGGAGTGCGCCGTATATCAATGGGAACAACTCCGTAATACGTTTCAGCGCCCGTCAATTCGTATTCAGCAAGCGCCGTGCACGCGAACACGCCGCCGCAGAACCGGGCCCCGGCGGATAGGCAAACGGATTCGAATTCGAGAGTCTGTCGCTTGTCCAGCAGCTGTGCGCCGATGACGTCGCACGGCACGAATGGGTCACCGAGTGGCAGCGGCCAGTCGGGAAGGGTTCCGTCGTTGTCCTCGAAGAATTCGATCCATTCCCTTACCTCCGCGGACTCTAAGGTCAGCGCGGACGTGTGCCGGCGCTGTCGGACGCAGTAAGTGTGATAGCTGCCGGCCTCCGGCAGCGAGATGGGAGCGCCACCTCTCGTCACGGTGGCATACATAAGATGGATCTCCGTGTATGCCAAGCTGAAAAGCATTGCATCGGTGTGGAGATGGTCAATGCACAGGCAGAATGTGAAGTGGTCGGCGCGCTGGATGATTGCGAAGCGAAAGCAATCCCATTGGAGTGGGCTCGGGGTAGCCAGTAGATGGCTTCGCAATTCTGCGGGCGTTATCTCGCCGTACTTGGTCGGGACGAGGTTGATGTCGCTGGCTTCGGCGATGGTCCGATGGACGATGTGTTCGCGATCGGTGTCGTCGAACCAACTGCGGTAGGTGTCGTGGCGACGAAGGTGAGCGTTGATGACATACGTCATGGCACGGATATCGCATCGGCCGGGTATGGACCAGGTTGCGATGACCAACCGTGACATATCCAGACCCCGGGCGGCGTATGCGCGATAGTCACGAAGGTGCTGGGCTTGCGTATAGCTCGCCGGGACAGCGGTTATCGGCGCCTGCCGGACTTTCGCGAGGGTCGCAGGCGATGGGTGCCATGACACGAATGAGCCCGGTTCGGGCGCCCAATCGTGGAGCATTCCCACTTCCACGTTCGCGACTTCTATCACTCTTCCTCCGAGTCTCTCAGCAGTTGCGGTTCATCGGAGACCTGTTACGCCGGAGCGCCTTCGAGGCCCGCCAACGCTCCGCACAGGTGGTCGGCCAGACCTCGAATGGAGGTGATATCTGTGGAGCCTACGCGGATGCCTGTTTCCATCTCGATGCGCGTGCGCAGTTCGAGGTAGCCAAGCGAGTCAAGTCCGCACTCGGACACCGGACGATCCGGGTCGATGGAACGCCGCAGAATGAGGCTGACTTGCTCACCCACCAGATGACGCAGCCGGGTCGGCCACTCTTCCCGTGCCAACGCCTTGAGTTCGGCGCGGAATTTATCTGTGTCCGTGCGGCTTTGCCCCGTGGGTTTGAAGAGTTCAGCGAATGGGCTGCGTTGCCCAAGCGCCACTAACCACGGCATTCCGATGAACGGCATGTAGCCGGTGTAGGTGCGGTCGTGCCGTAACAGCGCCTCGAAAGCGTAGGCGCCGTCGTTGGGTGTGATCAGCGCGGCGCCATTGCCTTCTGCCAGCGACGCGGCGCGCCCGATCTCACCCCATGCTCCCCATGCGATCGCGCTGGCCGGAAGGCCCTGAGCCCGGCGCCACCGAGTGAATGCGTCTAGCCAGCTGTTGGCCGCGGCGTATGCGCCCTGACCAGGCGAGCCCACCAGCGCGGCTGCCGAGGAGAACGAGCAGAACCAGTCGAGCGGCTGGTTGGCGGTTGCCCGGTGCAGATGCCAAGCGCCGTACACCTTTGGCGCCCAGCCGCGATCGATGAGCTCATCGGTGATGTTGGGCAGCGTGGCGTCCTCGACCACCCCTGCGGCGTGCAATACCCCACGCAGCGGGAGTCCGTTGGCGGTCGCCACGGCCACCAAGCGTTCGGCTGTCTCGCGCTCGGTGATGTCGCCGCACGCCACCACGACGTCGGCGCCGATTGCGCGGATGAGCTCGATTGTCTCCAGTGCCTTTAAATTCGGTTGAGAGCGGGAGTTCAACACAATGCGCCCACAGCCCGCCGTGGCCATCTTCTCGGTGAGGAAGAGCCCAAGCGCGCCCAAGCCCCCGGTGATCACATAGGCGCCGTCACGACGGAAAATCGGAGCCTGCTCCGGTGGTAGTACCGCAGTGCGAGACCCGGCCTGCGGGACGTCGAGCACAAGTTTGCCGGTGTGCTCGGCCGCGCTCATGACCCTGATCGCGGTGGCCGCTTCGACCAGTGGGTAGTCGGTGTGCTTCGCGGGAGGCAATTCCCCATCCACTACTAGCCGGAACACTGTGCGCAGCAGCTCCCCGACGCGTTGGGGGCGGCCGATCGACAGCATCGCCAGGTCGACATAGTGGAACGTGAGGTTGCGGTGGAATGGGAAGAGCTCCAGCCCGGTGTTGCCATAGACGTCGCGTTTGCCGATCTCGACGAACTGTCCGCCGATGGCCAGCAACTCGATTCCGGCGCGTAGTGCTGTGCCGGTTAAGGAGTTGAGCACGATATCCACGCCGTAGCCGTCGGTATCGCGGCGGATCTGTTCGCCGAAGTCCACGCTCCGCGAATCGTAAACATGCTGGATCCCTATGTTGCGCAACAGCTGTCGACGCTGGTGGCTGTCAGCGGTGGAGAAGATTTCGGCTCCTGCCGCGCGGGCGATCGCTACGGCTGCCTGGCCTATGCCGCCGGTCGCCGAGTGGATCAAGACCCGGTCGCCCGAGGCAATCCTGGCCTGATCGTGCAGGGCATACCAGGCGGTGGCATGCGTGGTACCCACTGCGACCGCCTGATGGTCGGTCAGCCCGGCCGGCAGCGTGACGGCCAGTCGGGCGTCGCACGTGACAAACGTGGCCCAACAGCCGTTTCCGGAAAAGCCGCCGACACGATCACCGACGTGGTGGTTGTTAACGTCCGGCCCGACCGCCGTGACGACGCCGGCGAAATCCATACCCAGCTCTGGTTGCTGTCCGTCAATGCTGGGGGAGCGGCTCGTCGCAACAAGCACATCGGAGAAGTTGACGCTGGATGCGCTTACCGCGACCTCGATCTGCCCCGCCCCCGGCTGAACGCGGTGAAATGCGGCCAGTTCCATTGTGTCCAGGTGCCCGGCCGTTCGAATTCGCAGGCGTGCACCGTCGCGCCCGTGGTTGACCACCGTGGTTCGTCGTTCCTCGGGGCGAAGCGGAGCGCGACAAAGGCGGGCGGTGTACCACTGCCCGTTACGCCAAGCGGTCTCGTCCTCTTCGGATCCACTGAGCAGTTGCCGCGCAAGCTGTTCGGCGTCGATGGCTTCATCCATGTCGATTTGGGTGGCAAGCAAATGCGGATGTTCGGTGCTGATCACCCGCATCAAACCGCGCAGCCCAGCCTGCGCCAGGTTGGCCACGTCGTCGGGTAACACGGGTTGGGCATTCCTGGTTGCGAGGTACAAGCGAGGCGCGCCGCCGGGGACCTCCGGCAATTCGCGGGCGATGCGCACCAGATGCCGCACGTATTCGCCGCCCTGGAACGCAATGTGCTCGTCGGGGTCGCCGTTCTTCGGTTCCGTCAGGACCACTAGTCCGTCGAATCGAGCGGCTCGGAGCTGGCTGCGCAACGCTTCGCCATTCGACGAGTGGTCGGCGTGCTGCGGCCAGCACACGGAAGTGCATTGCGCACCATTGAGTTTCAACGCATCGGTCAACTGGGTTGCCAGTGCATCCGCGGTTGTGGAAGTGCTGACGAGAAGCCACGCTCCTGCATCGGTGTGCGCCACCTCAGGCAGCGCCTGCTGCTGCCACTCTATGGTGAGCAGCCGCTCGTTCAGCACACGATCGTGCTCGTTGCTTTGCGAGATCCCCAGGCCCATCTGCAGCCCGCGTACGGTCAACAGCACCGCCCCGTGTTCGTCCAAGACGTCGAGGTCAGCCTCAACCTCCGCGTCGGCGACTCTGGTCAGTTGCGAGTAGCAGTAGCGCGCGTTGCTGGTGGAACCGTAGACCCGCAGCCGACGGACGCTCAGCGGCAGCAGCAGACCGCCATTGCAAACCTCAACGACACTGGGGTGGGCCGCCACCGAGTGAAAGCAGGCATTTAGCAGCGCAGGGTGCACTGCGTAGCTGCGCCGAAAGCGGATCGAGCCAGGCAGCCTGACCTCGGCCAGCACTGTGGCACCGGTTCCGTCGGCGATGCGAGCGGCGGCTAGTCCGGTGAAGGCAGGACCCAACTGGATACCGCGCTGATCCCACCATTTTCGAAGCTCGGCTCCATGCACCGTGCGCGGGTGCGCCGCCAGCAGGGCGGCCACGTCGTGCGCGGGCGGTCGGTCATCGTCCCCGACGGCGTAAAGGACTGCGGCGGCCCGCCGCACGTGCTCCCCATCCTGGTCGGTCTCCACCGCGAAGTTGACGACGCCCGGCGAGGCCATCGACGCGGCGGCGCCGACGGTGGTCTGCGCATCCAGCAGAAGCTCGTGCTCGAAGCGGATGTCACGGACCTCGGACTCCTCGCCAAGAACCGCGCGGGCCGCACCCAGTGCCATCTCACAGTAGGCCGCTCTCGGAAGGACAGCGGCATTGCGAATCTGGTGATCGCCCAGCCACGGTTGCGCCGCAGTGCCGACCTCGGCCTGCCACACGTGCCGTTCCGATTGCTCCTGCAGGCGCACATGCTGCCCCAACAACGGATGAACTGAAACGGTTGAACCGCTGCGTGTTTGGGATTCCTGACCGTCCCGGTTTAAAAAAAACCGACGGTGCGTCCAGGTCGGCAGCGGTGCGTCCACCAGCTGCCCAGCCGGGTACAGCACTGAAAAGTCAACCGCGGCACCCGCGTTGTGCAGCTCCGCCAGAAAGTCGCGCAGCCCGTGCGATAGCGCTTGGTTGCGGCGCATGCCGGCCAGTGCGGCCAGTGGCATATCCAGGCTGCGGGCGGTCTGCTGGAGAGCGTGGGTAAGCAGGGGGTGTGGTGCCAGTTCTGCGAAAACCCGATGCCCGTCTTCCAATGCGGCCTGCACAGCCGCTGCGAACCGCACTGTGTGGCGCAGATTGTCGGCCCAGTAGAAGCCATCGCACACCGGCGATTCTCGCGGGTCGAACTGCGTCGCGGAGTAATAGGGAACGTCTGGCGTCATCGGGTTCAGCCCTGCCAAGACATCTGCCAGCTCGCCGAGAATTGGCTCTACCTGAGGGGAGTGCGATGCGACGTCGACGGCGATCTCGCGGGCCATCACATCACGCCGCTCCCACGCTGCTACCAGATCGCGGACCGTCTCGGTGGCGCCGCCGATCACTGTGGACTGCGGCGAGGCCACCACTGCCACCACGACGTCATCAACGCAGCGAGCCACCAGCTCCGAAAGCACTTGATCGGCCGGTAGTTCCACCGAGGCCATGGCCCCGGTGCCGGCGATGTGGGTCATCAGCCGCGAACGGCGGCAGATCACCCGCACCCCGTCTTCCAGCGACAAGGCGCCGGCAACGACAGCTGCCGCAGCCTCCCCGAGGGAGTGGCCAATAACTGCGCCCGGGCGTACCCCGTGTGCCTTCATGGTGGCGGCCAGGGCGACCTGCATGGTGAACAGCGTCGGCTGGATCCGGTCAATACCGGTCACGATCCGGGGTGCCGACATCGCCTCGGTCACCGAGAATCCGGATTCGTGGGCGATCAGCGGCTCCGCCGCGGCGACGGTCGCGGCGAACGCGGGCTCGTTCGCGAGCGGGTCAGCTCCCATCGCCGCCCACTGCGAACCCTGCCCGGAGAACACCCACACCGGACCCCGATCATCGCGCCCGACCGTGGCCAGATGCGGAGTGTCAATAGTCGGCGACCTCGCGCAACGCCTCGGTCAGTTCGGGCAAGGTGCTGGCGATAACGGCGGCTCGGACCGGTCGGTGGGCGCGCCGCCGCGCCAGCGTGTAGCCCAGGTCCGCCAACGCGACGTTCCCCTGTGCGTCCACCCAGTCGGCCAGCCGGCCGGCAGTGCGGCGCAGTTCGTGGGCCGACGTGGACGATAGCGGGAAAAGCAGTGCTGCCGTTGTCGGCGATTCGGCTGAGATATCCTCGGGCGCAGTGGCTTCGGGGGCCTGTTCCAGGACGGCGTGCACGTTGGTTCCCGAGAACCCGTAAGACGACACCGCCGCCCTTCGAGGCCCTTGGCGACCGTTCTCTGCTGGCCACGGCGTATTCGTTTGCGGGACAAAGAGGTTGGTCTCGATCTGAGCGAACTCATCCGGCATCCGGGTGAAATGGAGATTGCGCGGAATGACACCATGCCGGACGGCGAGGACGGCCTTCATCAGCCCAAGCGCTCCGGCGGCCGACTGGGTGTGTCCGAAGTTGGTCTTCACCGATGCGAGCGCGCACGGGCCGTCGACGCCGTACACCTTGGCAAGGCTCGCGTATTCGATAGGGTCACCCGCCGGGGTGCCGGCGCCGTGTGCCTCGACCATGCCTACGCTGCGGGGATCCACCTCCGCCGCGGCCAACGCCGCACGGTAGGCCGCGACCTGTGCAGGCCCCGACGGTGTCACGATATTCACCGTGTGGCCATTCTGATTGGCGGCCGTGCCGCGTATCACAGCGAGGATCCGGTCGCCATCGGCGAGCGCGTCGGGTAACCGTTTAAGCAGCATCACGACGCAACCCTCGCCGGCCACGAATCCGTCGGCGGCCACGTCAAACGCATGGCAGCGTCCGGTCGGAGACAACATGCCGATGGCCGAGCCAGAAGCGGCCTTGCGGGGTTCAAGCATCACCGAAGCGCCGCCTGCCAGCGCGATGTCGCTTTCGCCGTCGTGCAGGCTGCGGCAGGCCAGGTGGATAGCCGCGAGGCCAGACGAGCATGCGGTGTCCACCGTCATCGCCGGACCGTGCAGTCCCATGGCGTAGGCGATCCGCCCCGACCCCATGGCGAAGCTGTTACCCAGATATCCGTACGGTCCCTCCAGGGCCTGGGCATCGGCATGTACGAACTGGTAGTCGGCATGCATTAATCCCACGAAGACGCCGGTTCGCAAGTCGGCTAGTTTCTCCCGGGTGAAACCGCCGTGCTCCATGGCCTCCCACGAAGTTTCCAGCAGCAAGCGGTGCTGCGGATCCATCGCAGTCGCTTCTTTCTCGCTGATTCCGAAGAACTCGGGATCGAAGTCGCCGACGTTGTCCAGAAACGCGCCCCACTTGCACACCGACCGACCGAGCACGCCCGGCTCGGGGTCGTAGTACTCGTCGGCGTCCCATCGGTCGGGTGGAATCTCGGTGACCAGGTCATCGCCGCGCAGCAACGCGCGCCATAACTGGTCCGGCGATTCGATGCCTCCAGGAAGTCGGCAAGCCATCCCGATGATGGCAATCGGAGTAGCGGGCGTTCTGGTCATAGGGTGCAAAGAATAGGCCGAATCTGAGTGCGGAGAGATCGAAATGGCTATCTTTGAGGCGAAATGACAGACCGCGCCCAGGAAGCGGCAGCAGAGCGGGTGTGCTTCGCGCCTGCGTCGAGATGTAGAACCCCGGCGAGCTCAGCAGTTACTTACTGTCGACACGGAAGTTTCACAAGTATGAAATCAAGGCTTTTGTGCACGTCAGAGGACTTTATATGCTTGTTCCGCTATTATTAAACACGTGTAGATAATTGAAAAATATGCGAGTACGATTGTTGCCTAATTATGGGTATTTTATGAGCGGGTTTCAAATTGTAAACATTAGCTATTTGATAGCAACTCTGAAAATTGCCCTGCCCGGTCCAGTCGCAATCATAAGCCCAGTTGCGATCACAATTTCACCATTGTTATAAGTCTCTTTTATGTTTTTCCTTCGCGGCGTCATTAGGTGTCACGACTGGCGTAATTATGCGCCCGATTTCCGATTGGCTCTGCGTGCGTCATTTCTGCCGAGGAGTGACGGTGAGATATAGGTCCGGCGCGATGTCGACTGGCTGGACTGGCGCCATTGGGAGCTGCAGGCTGCGGGATTACGCGAAAGACATTGAGCAACAGCGATATAACCGTGGCCTCAGCACGCCCGCAAGGGTCCACTGGCCGCTCTACGCAGCCGGCCCAGCTCTGGCTCGACCGGCCAGTTACGGGCTCTCTCGTGTGCCAGATATAGGAGCGCCACGGTCGCGCAGACTTCGACGCCGAGTTCTGGATCAGATATCCGGATGACGGACGTCTATTCCAACGATACGGCCCGTGATGGCCTGGCTGATCCTTGGAGTTCTGCCCCGCGGACCGCGAACCAGGGCTGCGCGGCGGACGGGCAGAATGCCAATAGCTGGCCGCGGTTCGATGGTGTACCGGTGCCCGATACGCTGATCCCATCTTTGCTCTGCGACCTTGTTCAACCGACTTGTGGCCGGATTCCTCGGGCCAGTCCACGAAGTGCTGACACCTTGACCGAACCCAGTAGAGAAGCCCGCGTTCCTCGTCTCCCGCTGGACGAGGCCAAAGCCGCCGCGGACGAAGCCGGTGTGCCCGACTACATGGCCGAGCTCGCGATCTTTCAGGTGCTGTTGAACCACCCCAGGCTGGCCGGTTCGCTCAACGATCTGCTCGCGATCATGCTGTGGCACGGAAAGCTGGATGCCCGGCTGCGCGAGCTGGCGATCATGCGGATCGCCTGGCTCACCGCGTCCGAATACGAATGGACGCAGCACTGGCGGGTCGCCCAAGGCCTCGGGGTAAGTGCCGACGACCTGCTCGGCGTGCGGGAGTGGCAGTCCCACAGAGGATTCGGGCCGGCCGAGCGGGCGGTGCTCGCCTGCGACCGACGACGTGGTGCGCGACGGCGCGGTGAGCGAGCAGAGCTGGGCGGCGTGCCGGCAGCGCGCTCGGTGCCGACCAGGCGATGCTCGTCGAGCTCGTCACCGCGATCAGCGCGTGGCGTATGGTCGCCTCGATTCTGCACAGCCTGCAGGTTCCGCTGGAAGACGATGTCGCGAGCTGGCCGCCGGACGGTCAATCACCGACTGCTAGGGCCACCTGAGTTATTGATTGATACGTCAGTCATTGTCGGACAACATATTTCGATTCGCTTAGCGATTGCAGCGCGACTGCGGCGATTCAAATAAAACGATCCTCGGGTTCGCCGCCCCATCCGATTGACACGCTCATCGCCAGCTCATAGCGTTCCGGCAATGCGAACACGGGTCGCCGACATGCTCGGCGTGGAGTTCCCGATCTGCGCGTTCAGCCACTGCCGCGACGTGGTGGCCGCGGTGTCCAACGCGGGCGGGTTCGGCGTTCTCGGTGCCGTCGCACACAGCCCGGAGCGGCTGGACACCGAGCTCAGCTGGATCGAGGAGCAGACCGGCGGCAAGCCGTACGGCGTCGACTTGCTGCTGCCGCCCGAAATATGTCGGCGCTGAGCGCGGCGGCATCGACGCCGCGCAGGTCCGGGAGCTGTTGCCGGAAGAGCACCGTCGTTTCGTCGACGATCTGCTGTCCCGTTACGGCATTCCGGCGTCGACCGCACGAGAAGCGGCGGCCGTCCGGTGGCCTCAACATCTCACCCAAGGGCTACCAACCGCTGCTCGACGTCGCATTCGGCCACCGCATCCGGCTGATCGCGAGCGCGCTCGGTTCGCCGCCGGCGGAGCTGGTCACCCGGGCTCACGACAACGACGTGCTGGTGGCGGCGCTGGCCGGGACCACTCAACATGCTCGACAGCACGCGGCGACCGGCGTCGACCTGATCGTCGCCCAGGGGACCGAGGCTGGTGGGCACACCGGCCAGGTCGCGACGATGGTGCTGGTCCCCGAGGTGGTGGATGCCGTGGCTCCGGTTCCGGTGCTGGCGGCGGGCGGCATCGCCCGCGGACGCCAGATCGCGGCGGCGTTGGCGTTGGGCGCCGAAGGAGTCTGGTGTGGTTCGGTGTGGCTGACCACCGAGGAAGCCGAGACGCCGCCCGTGGTGAAGGACAAGTTCCTGGCCGCCACCTCGTCGGATACCGTCCGGTCGCGATCGTTGACCGGCAAGCCTGCGCGCATGCTGCGCACCGCATGGACTGACGAGTGGGAGCGGGCCGACAGCCCCGACCCGCTGGGAATGCCGTTGCAGACCGCGCTGATCGATGAGCCGCAGCGGCGAATCAATCGGGCCGCCGCCCAGACCGGCTCCAGCGCTCGCGAGCTCGCCACCTACTTCGTCGGTCAGGTGGTGGGTTCGATGAACAAGGTGCAACCGACGTCCGCGGTGGTGCTGGAGATGGTCTCGGAGTTCATCGACACCATCGCTCGGCTTGATGAGCTCGTCGACCGATGACCGCCGACGACGGCAGCGCAGCGCGGCCACGGAACCATAACGGCAGGTCAGCGGGATTGGCGTGGCGAATTGACCCGGGCACGATGTTCGTGCATCATCGACAGGGTAAGCACCTCGTTAGGTGAGGCGTCTACACGGATACAGGCCACTGACCCCGAACGTCGAGAGACGCCCAGGGTCAGGACAGCTCCTCCCGGGTTAAGGGTTGAGCCCAAGTGGCTTCCGGCCTTGCATTTTTTGTGCAGGTCCGGATACGGCGTGTAGTGCCGAAACTCTGACGAGTGGGGTGCGGGTTTCCCGAGCATGTTCGGGTTCTGTACTCCTGCTTGCGTGTGAATTGTGCGGTGTTCCGCACGTGCTGCGACCGCGAGGAGGTGAGGGACGCATGAGTTCCAGTTCTAGTCCGGATCGATATCCGGGCTCCGTTTCGTCCCGATCCGGCCTGCGGCGCATTGCTATCAACTGAGTCTTCTACGACTCACCTGGCATCCCGCCTCATCTCATGAGCGGTCTCTGATAGATCTGCTCGACGCCGTTTCGGACGGACACCCGGATCCCGTTGTGCCCGTTTGACTTTCTGCGTAGGAGGCGATCATGACCGCTGTTCTGTACGACGAAGTAGTAGCGGCGACGTCCGCGCCCCGGCTCAGGGTGGTCCGCGACCCGGCGCCGATGGCTCCGCCGTCGCCGAAGACCTCCAAGCGGTCGGACCCTGAGCTGATCAGCACGTGACCCGCTGATCGCGGGGGCCGCTCGCCTGCTGTGTGTTCCGCTGCGCCAGCTCTACGCCGCATTGTGGCGAGCGGGTGTCATCGAGGTCGGCGCCTGAATACCGCGTGACGCTCCCGGCGCCGAAGGCAGCGATGCTTCGGTACCGGGAGCTTTCGCCTGAGCGCTGGACTCGTGCGGTGAAGCGCAGTTCAACGACCACCACCCCGTCTTGATGCTTGTTGAACCGGATATAGGCTGCCGTGCAGAAGCTTCGCGATCGCGAACCTCACTGCGACAGAGCCGAACTCAGGAGACGTCATTTCGATGCCCGATTTGCACGCGTTCGACCGCGCGATGGAGCTCGAGGCAATAAGCGCGGACGTCGTGCGGGGGCGGACACACCCGGAGTGGGCGAACATGGTGGGCCCCTTCGGTGGGGTCACCGCCGCGGTCCTGCTGAGCGCCATCCAATCGCATTCCGACCGACTCGGTGAGCCAGTCGCTCTGACAGTGAATTTCGCTGCTCCGATCGCCGACGGGGAGTTCGAGATTTCCCGTCGGGTCGCGCGTACCAACCGCACCAATCAGCATTGGATCCTCGAGCTCAGCCAGGGCGGTGCCATCACGACGACGGCTACCGCGATATTCGGCATCCGGCGCGACACCTGGTCAGACACCCAAGCGGTACCGCCGGATGCACCGCCGCCCGAGCAGATCTCGCGCAGCAGTCCCGAGAATCTGCCGGTCTGGATTGGCATGTACGACATGCGTTTTGCGCAGGGCTCGTTCTCCGGTGGTGCCGTACAGCCCGGTCCCTCGTCGACAACCACGCTGTGGGTGCGCGACGCCGCCCAACGTCAGATCGACTTTCCCGCCCTGACCGCGATGTCCGACATCTTCTTTCCCCGAGTGTATTTGCGCCGCGGCGTGATTCCGGCCGGCACCATCTCGATGACGACCTACTTCCACACCAACAGTCAACAGCTGGGCGCGCTCGGCGGCGACTACATCCTGGCAACAGCACGTGCGGACCGCTTCGACCGGGGATTCTTCGACCAGAACGCGCAACTGTGGAGTCGCGACGGAGATCTGCTGGCCACGACATACCAGATCGTCTATTTCAAGGACTAGCTGCTCATCGCTCGCTCTTGCCAGGCACTGGGCCGCGACCACCGGGTTTGCGCCGGCCCGTAGAATCAGGCAGCGGCATCGATCCGGCCATCACCGGGGAGCCTTCGGAAGAACAGCCTGCACCTGCATTGCTGGCCCAGTAGAACCGAACGGGTAGGCCCGTCACAGCCGAGTTATGAGCGGCCACACTCCAGGTGTGGCAAGCGGGGTGGTACCGCGGCGCCAGTGCATACAGCACTTCGTCGTCCCCGTGCCTGACACCGGCACATGGAGACGACGCGCAGTGACC
Source organism: uncultured Actinomycetota bacterium (assembly GCA_963762535.1). Lineage (GTDB taxonomy): Bacteria > Actinomycetota > Actinomycetes > Mycobacteriales > Mycobacteriaceae > Mycobacterium. Next base: position 336,926 of record CAVXKX010000004.1, on the reverse strand, counting down.
GAGAACACCTATCCCAAACTGGCTGGTGGTGCACCGGACTTACCGGCTCTGGAACTCGACGTGCTGGACTACTGGGCAAGTGATGACACGTTCCGGGCCAGTATCGCCCAGCGTGCGGATGCCCCGGAATACGTGTTCTACGACGGCCCGCCGTTCGCCAACGGACTCCCGCACTACGGGCATCTACTCACCGGCTACGTCAAGGACATCGTCCCGCGCTATCGCACCATGCGCGGCTACAAGGTCGAGCGCCGCTTCGGCTGGGACACCCACGGCCTGCCGGCCGAACTCGAGGTCGAGCGGCAGTTGGGCATCACCGACAAGTCTCAGATCGACGCGATGGGTATCGCCGCATTCAACGACGCCTGCCGCGAATCGGTGTTGCGCTATACCGGCGAATGGCGCGCCTACGTCACCCGCCAGGCCCGCTGGGTCGACTTCGACCACGACTACAAGACGCTGGATCTGCCGTACATGGAGTCGGTGATCTGGGCGTTCAAGCAGTTGTGGGACAAGGGATTGGCCTACGAAGGCTACCGGGTGCTGCCGTACTGCTGGCGGGACGAAACGCCGCTGTCCAACCACGAGCTGCGGATGGACGACGACGTCTACCAGAGCCGGCAGGACCCTGCCCTCACGGTTGGATTCGCCGTGGCCGCAGGAGATCTCGCGGGCGCGCACTTACTGGTCTGGACGACGACGCCGTGGACCCTGCCGTCGAACCAGGCGGTGGCCGTCAACCCCGACGTCACCTACGTGCAGGTTCGAACCGGCGAGCACCGCGTCATCCTTGCCGAGGCCCGACTGGCTGCCTATGCACGAGAACTCGGTGAGGAACCCGAAGTGCTGGGCACCTACCTCGGCACGCGAATTGGCCGGAACGCGATACCGTCCGCCGTTCCCGTATTTCATGGACTCGCCCAACGCGTTTCAGGTACTCGAAGCCGACTTCGTCACGACTGACGACGGCACGGGGATCGTCCACCTGGCACCGGCCTATGGCGAGGACGACAAGGCGACGGCCGACCGGGTCGGCATCGTGCCGGTGACACCGGTTGACGCCAAGGGCCGATTCGATGCCACCGTGCCCGATTACCAGGGCCAGCATGTGTTCGAGGCGAACGCGCAGATCATCCGCGACCTGAAGAACCACACCGGTCCGGCCGCCGCCAACGATGCGGTGCTGATCCGCCAGGAGACCTACGACCACCCCTATCCGCACTGCTGGCGATGCCGTAATCCGCTGATCTACCGAGCAGTTTCGTCCTGGTTCATCAAAGTCACCGAGTTCCGCGACCGGATGGTCGAACTCAATCAGCAGATCACCTGGTACCCCGAGCACGTCAAGGACGGCCAGTTCGGCAAGTGGCTGCAGGGCGCACGCGACTGGTCGATCTCGCGAAACCGCTATTGGGGCACCCCGATTCCGGTGTGGGTTTCCGATGATCCGGCCTATCCGCGGATCGATGTCTACGGCAGCCTCGACGAGCTGGAGCGCGACTTCGGTACTCGGCCGGACAATCTGCACCGGCCGTACATCGACGAGCTGACCCGGCCCAATCCCGATGACCCGTCCGGGCGGTCGACCATGCGGCGTATCGCGGACGTCTTCGACGTGTGGTTCGACTCCGGCTCGATGCCGTATGCACAGGTGCACTACCCGTTCGAGAACCGCGACTGGTTCGACGGGATCGACGGCGCCGACCCTGACAAGCAGGTCGACGCGCACTACCCCGGTGATTTTATCGTCGAATACATCGGGCAGACCCGCGGCTGGTTCTACACGCTGCACGTGCTGGCCACCGCATTGTTCGACCGGCCGGCGTTCAAAACTTGTGTGGCGCATGGGATCGTGCTGGGCAGCGACGGCCAGAAGATGAGCAAGTCACTGCGCAACTATCCCGACGTCAGCGAAGTCTTCGACCGCGACGGCTCCGACGCGATGCGCTGGTTTCTGATGGCCTCACCGATCCTGCGCGGCGGCAACCTGATCGTGACCGAGCAAGGCATCCGCGACGGGGTGCGCCAGGTACTGCTGCCGTTCTGGAACGCCTACAGCTTCTTGGCGCTCTACGCGCCCAAAGTCGGTAACTGGCGCGCTGATTCACGCCATGTCCTGGACCGTTACATCCTGGCAAAGCTGGCGGTGTTACGTGACGACCTGACCGCGTCGATGGACGGCTGCGACATCTCCGGAGCCTGCGAGCAGTTGCGCCAGTTCACTGAAGCGCTGACGAACTGGTATGTGCGACGGTCGCGTTCGCGGTTCTGGGAAGAGGACGCCGACGCAATCGACACCTTGCACACCGTGCTCGAGGTGACCGCGAGGCTGGCCGCGCCGCTGCTTCCGATGACGACCGAGATCATCTGGCGCGGCATCACCGGCGAGCGCTCGGTGCATCTCTGCGACTGGCCCGCGTCCGGTCAGCTGCCGGCCGACGCCGCGCTGGTCGACGCGATGGACCAGGTGCGCGAGGTCTGCTCGGTGGCGTCCTCACTGCGCAAGGCCAAGAAGCTACGCGTGCGGCTTCCCCTACCGAAACTGACTGTAGCCGTGGAGAATCCGGAGCGGCTGACGCCGTTCACCGATCTGATCGCCGACGAGTTGAATGTCAAGGCAGTCGAGCTGACCGACGATATCGCCAGCTACGGCCGTTTCGAACTCACCGTCAACGCCCGGGTCGCCGGGCCGCGACTGGGTAAAGACGTCCAGGCCGCCATCAAAGCGGTCAAAGCCGGCGAAGGCGTCGTCAACGCCGACGGCACGCTCACGGCCGGCCCGGCAGTGCTGCAGCCCGCGGAATACAGCTCTCGGCTGGTCGCGGCCGACCCCGAGTACACCGCGCCGCTGCCGGGTGGCGCCGGTCTGGTGGTGCTGGACGCGACGCTGACTCCCGAACTCGAGGCCGAGGGATGGGCCAAGGACCGCATCCGCGAATTGCAGGAGCTCCGCAAGTCGGCCGGCCTCGATGTCTCCGACCGGATCAGCGTGGTGATGTCAGTACCGGCGCAGCGGGCTGAGTGGGCGGCTGCGCATCGCGACCTGATCGCCGGAGAAATCCTGGCCACCAGCTTCGAGTTCGGTGAGGTGACCGATGGCGCCGAGATCGGCGACGGCGTGCGGGTGTCGATCGTCAAGGCTTAGCCGCGTGGCGAAAGGTTCCGTAGCGCCCGGCGCGCGTGCGGCCAGAACGGCATACCGGCGACGATCGTGCCGCCGGCAGCGATGAGGCCGACCGCGGTGTCGACGCTCTTGCGGCCCTCGGTCGCCCAGTAAACGTCCTTGAGGTCGAGCAGCAGCGCTAACTCGTCAACGATCATCGCGTTCGCTGACCCGAAGGCGATCGCGGCCCCAGGGTGACGCCGTTGCCGATCTGTTCCGCGCAAGCCCACTGCGCCGACGGTGGCCAGCAATGCGATACCGAGGTTGTAGTGATGAAAGTGATTGCCGCCCACCGTCATACCTCCACCCGATGGCCCGTGCCCGGCGCGAATCCAGTGGGTGAGCGCGCGGAGGCCGGCGAACGTGACCGTGAACGCCGCCCAGGCCAGTACCGTCGCCTGTTCACCGGGTTCGAGTCGAGTGCGCCATTCCTCGCGCAAACGCGCCCAGCGTCGATTGTTCGGGTGATCCGGATGCTCGGGCGTCGCCGGCGTCTGGCCCGTCTCGTCGTTCATCAGCTGACCTTGGCCGCCCGCCAGCGCAGTCGCTCGGCCCAGAAAACACGATGGCAGAGGTTCATCGCCATGGTTACCAGACGGTAGCGCAATAGCATCGGTGATTGTGGATTCCCGCTGGGTGCTGCACCTCGACATGGACGCGTTCTTCGCGTCCGTCGAGCAGCTCACCCGGCCCACCCTTGCCGGCCGGCCGGTGCTGGTCGGCGGGTTGGGCGGACGTGGCGTGGTGGCCGGCGCCAGCTACGAGTCACGGGTGTTCGGGGCGCGTTCGGCGATGCCGATGCACCAGGCGCGTCGGTTGATCGGTGTGACGGCGGTGGTGCTGCCGCCACGCGGGGCGGTGTACAACGTCGCCAGCCGCCGGGTCTTCGACACCGTGCGCGAGATGGTGCCCGTCGTCGAGCAACTCTCCTTCGACGAGGCGTTCGGGGAGCCGGCGGAACTGGTCGGTGCAACCGAGTCCGAGGTCGAGGAGTTCTGCGCGCAGTTGCGGCAACGGGTGCGCGACGAGACCGGGCTGATCGCCTCGGTCGGCGCCGGTTCGGGCAAGCAGATCGCCAAGATCGCCTCCGGATTGGCCAAACCCAATGGCATCGAGGTGATCCGGCGTGCCGACGAGGTGCGACTGCTGGACGGTCTCGCGGTGCGCAAGCTGTGGGGGATCGGTCCGGTCGCCGAAGAGAAGCTGCATCGGCTGGGCATCGACACGATCGGGCAACTCGCAGCCCTGAGTGACACCGAAGTGGCCGACATCCTCGGTGCGACGATCGGGCCCGCTTTGCACCGGCTGGCCCGGGGGATCGACGACCGCCCGGTGGCCGAACGCGCAGTGGCCAAACAGATCAGCGCCGAATCCACCTTCGCGGTCGATCTGATCACTTTGGAGGAACTGCGCGATGCGATCGCACCGATCGCCGAGCACGCCCATCAACGGCTGTGCCGTGACGGCCGTGGCGCCCGTACGGTCACCGTCAAGCTGAAGAAATCGGACATGAGCACGCTGACCCGCTCGGCCACGCTGCCCTATGCGACCGCCGATGCCGCCGCGCTGACCGCGCTGGCCCGGCGGCTGCTGCTCGACCCGCGCCAGATCGGCCCGATTCGTCTTCTGGGCGTTGGGTTTTCGGGCCTGAGCAGTGTGCGGCAGGACTCACTGTTCCCGGATCTGGAGCTGACGCTGTCTGACACCGAGCCGGCTGCCGACAGCGGGGAGCCGCAGCGCGACGCCGACCCAGCGTCCGACACCGCGGAATGGCGGGTGGGAGACGACGTCACACATCGCGAGTTGGGCCATGGCTGGGTGCAAGGCGCCGGCCACGGCGTGGTCACGGTGCGCTTCGAAACCCGCGGCACGGGCCCGGGGCCGGCGCGGACCTTTGCCTCCGGCAGCGACGACATCGCACCGGCGAATCCGATCGACAGCCTGGACTGGCCCGACTACCTCGCGGCTCTGGCCGACGCGGCCTCAGAGCACTCGGTCGACGACGTCGCGCAGGGGTAGCCGCGCTGCCAGCGCGGCCATCGTCAGCACCCTGGCCTGGCTCGGCGGCAATCTCGGCACCATGACCGCGCCGGCGTCGACCAGCTCACGGCCCGGCCCGTAGCCCGGGCTGACCCCGCCGCCGACGACCCGGGTCGACACCGCGACGGTGACCCCGTCGCGGCAGTGCCGTCGCACCCCGTCGATCACCGCGTCGGCTGCGTTACCCGAGCCCAGCGCTTCGAGCACGATCCCGCGTGCGCCCGCCGCCACGAACGCGTCGATGGCGACCGCATCACCGCCGGCGTAGGTGGCGACGATGTCGACCCGTGGCGCGCCGGCCGCGCTCAATACGCCGAGAAACGGCCGATTCTTCTTCGCAACGAGATCGCCCACGCTGCCGAGTTCCATGCCGGCGAAACCGATCCCGGCGGCCACCTTGTGTAGACCGGCCGGCTGCAACACCCGGCCGGCGAACGACACCAGCACACCGAGCTCGCGGGCGGCGGGGGCGGAGGCCAGCGCAACCGCATCGCGCAGATTCGCCGGGCCGTCCGCGTCGGGTGCGTCGGCGCCGCGCATCGCACCGGTGAGCACCAGCGGAACGTCGCCGTCGTAGGTGAGGTCCAGCCACAGCGCCGTCTCCTCGAGGGTGTCGGTGCCGTGCGTCACCACCACACCTCGGGCGCCGGCGTCGACCGCGGACCGGGCCGCGCCGGCGATCGCGTCCCAGTCGGCCGGGGTCAACCGGGAGCTGTCTTTCGCCATCACGTCGACGACGTCGACGTCGAGGCCTGCGGCGAGATCCGCGCCGCCGCGGGTCGGTCGGTGCACCCCGTCGGGCGCGGCGCTGCTGGCGATGGTGCCGCCGGTAGCGATGACGGTCACGCGGCTCATCCGGAGATCATCCCGCATGCCGCGGCGGGTCATGGCGGCCGCCGGTCCTAGTGGATGATGGGGGAGTGACTGACCAACCGGCAGGCTCGGCGGATCCGGCGACCGGGACCGATGCGGCCGCCGATACCGAGGCCTCGCCACCGGTCCCTCGGCGGCGCCAGCCTCTGTTGTTGTCGGTCGCGGCCGTCGTACTGGCGCTGGACATTGTGACAAAAGTGCTGGCAGTCAAGCTGCTGACGCCTGGGCAGCCGGTGCCGATCATCGGCGACACGGTGACGTGGACCTTGGTGCGCAATTCCGGGGCAGCCTTCTCGATGGCCACCGGCTACACCTGGATGCTGACGCTGATCGCCAGCGCCGTCGTGGTCGGGATCGTCTGGATGGGCCGGCGGCTGGTGTCGACGTGGTGGGCGATCGGGCTGGGGATGATCCTGGGCGGCGCGATGGGAAACCTGGTCGACCGGTTCTTCCGTGCACCGGGACCGCTGCGCGGCCACGTCGTGGACTTCTTGTCGATCGGCTGGTGGCCGGTGTTCAACGTCGCCGACCCGTCGGTGGTCGGCGGGGCCATCCTGCTGGTCACGCTGTCGGCGCTGGGGTTCGATTTCGACACCGTTGGGCGCCGCGCCGGCGACGATGAACAGGCGCGACGATGCGGGTGTTGAGCCGGCCGAAGGCGCCGACGAGCCCCGATGACCCATCGGTCGATGCCGGTGCCGGAAGGCCTCGCGGGAATGCGCGTCGACGCCGGGGTGGCCCGGTTGCTCGGGGTGTCACGCACCGCGGCCGCCGCGATGGCCGAAGACGGCGGCGTTGAGCTGGACGGAACACCGGCCGGCAAATCCGATCGGCTGACATCCGGGGCGTGGCTGCAGGTGCGGCTGCCGGAGCCGCCGGCGCCGGTGGAGAACACGCCGGTCGACATCGAGGGAATGACGATCCTGTACTCCGACGACGACATCGTCGCGGTCGACAAGCCGGCCGGGGTGGCCGCACACGCGTCGGTGGGTTGGACCGGGCCGACCGTGCTCGGCGGCTTGGCCGCGGCCGGCTACCGCATCACCACCTCCGGGGTGCACGAGCGGCAGGGGATCGTGCAACGCCTCGACGTCGGTACCTCCGGGGTCATGGTCGTCGCGATCTCCGAGCGGGCATACACCCTGCTCAAGCGGGCCTTCAAGCAGCGCACGGTCGACAAGCGTTATCACGCGCTGGTACAAGGACATCCGGACCCGTCCAGCGGCACCATCGACGCACCGATCGGCCGTCACCGCGGCCATGACTGGAAATTCGCCGTCACCTCCGACGGCCGGCACAGCGTGACCCACTACGACACCGTCGAAGCCTTCGTCGCCGCCAGCCTGCTCGACGTGCACTTGGAAACCGGCCGCACACACCAGATTCGGGTGCACTTCGCTGCCCTGCACCACCCCTGCTGTGGTGACCTGACCTACGGCGCCAATCCGAAGTTGGCGAAAAAGCTTGGGCTGGAACGTCAATGGCTGCATGCTCGGTCGCTGTCATTCACCCATCCCGGCGACGGTCGGCAGATGGAGATCGTCAGTCCCTACCCGGCGGATCTGCAGCACGCGCTGGACGTGCTGCGGGCCGAGGATTAGCTCAGGGCTTGCGAGCCTCGACCAGCAGACGCGTCGCATGCGCGACGAACGGGCCGTCGGCCTCGATCCGCTCGTGCATCGCGCGTAGCTTCTCGCAGTAGCGCTGCACGCTGAAGTCCGGGACCGTCCAGATCACCTTGCGCAGGAAGTAAATGACCGCGCCGATGTCGAAGAACTCCGCACGAAGCCGCTCCATCCGCATCTGCAGTACCTGCATCCCGGCGGCCTGTGCCCGAGCGGTCTGAGTATCCGGTTCCAGCTCAAGCCATTTGGCCGGCTGCGGTCCGAGAAAGTATTCGAACAGCTCCCTCATGGTCGCGGGCCCGATCTGCTGGGCCAGGTAGCTGCCTCCCGGGCGAAGCACCCGGGCGATCTCGGCCCATCGCACCACGGTTGCGTGCCGGCTGGTCACCAGGTCGAATGCCTCGTCGGCGAACGGCAACCGTGGCTCGTCGCCCGTCGCCACCACCACGACCCCGCGCGGGTGCAGCAGCTTGGTAGCCAGCACGGCGTTCGGCGGCCACGATTCGGTGGCGACCATCGTCGGCGGGAAGGCGGGCGCCCCGGCCAGCACCTCGCCGCCGCCGGTGTCGATGTCCAGACCTGCCGACGCCGTCGCCAACCGCTGGCTCATCAGTCGCTGGTAGCCCCATGACGGACGCTCCTCGGTGGCGCGACCGTCGAGCCAGGAGAAGTCCCACCCGTCAATCGGCGCCGCGACAGCTTCGTCAATCAGGTCGTCGAACGTCCGGCCCATTCCCGCATTCTCGACCGGCCGAGATTGCGATGGTCACCGGGGTGTCGCTCAGATATCGGCGGTGGCGTGGTCGGAGGCGATATCGGCAGCCAGCGGCGCGATGGCGCCGATGATCTCCTCGACGGTGGCCGACGGGACGCCGGCCGCCGACAACGCGTCCCTCAGGTGGCCGGCGACCAGCGCAAAATGGGTCATCATGATGCCGCGGCCCTGATGGACCTGCTTCATCGGTGCGCCGGTATATGGCTCCGGTCCGCCGAGCGCGGCGGCGAAGAATTCGACCTGCTTGCCCTTGAGGCGGTTCATGTTCGACCCGGCGAAGAAGCCCGACAACCGGTCGTCGGCAAGCACCCGCGCATAGAAGTCGTCGACGACGAGTTCGATTGCCTGGTAGCCACCGATCGCGTCGTAAATCGTGGACGGCTCAGCCAGAACCGTCGCCTTACGCCTGCGCAATACTGAAAGCATTCCCATGGCCGATAAGCTCACCACCTGGGCATTGCCCAATCATTAGGCAGCGATCACCGGTCGATTACCGGTAGTAACCGATCGATTGCCGCGCGTTGCCGCGACTTCGCAGCCGCGCAGCGCGGGTGGTGAGCAATCGAACACCGCCACGATTTGCACGCGACAATTCGGTGGACGAGGCTGGAAATCAATTCTTCATATATGGCGCCGGCGGTACATCGCTCGGCTCACATCGCGCCCGGGTCGCCGGTGAGGGTGAATTCATCGCGGCGACACCCGAGGCATCGGGGCAGCAACATCGCCCTCATAAATTCGAGACGACACAGCAGGATGGGGCAGGGGAAGTGGCGAAGAGAACGGACGAAGCGACGGTATGACCGGGGCGGATGCGCCGTCGCTGACGGGGTTCACAGTGGCTATCACTGCGTCGCGGCGGGTGGACGAGTTCACCACGATGCTGCGCCGTCGTGGTGCCGAGGTCGTTACGGGGGCGGCGATGAGTATGGTTCCGCTCGCCGACGACGCTCGACTGCGTGCCGCCACCGAGGACGTGATCGACGCCCCGCCGGACATCCTGATCGCAACGACCGGAATCGGGTTCCGCGGCTGGGTCGAGGCCGCCGAAGGCTGGGGAGTGGCCGAGACGCTACTGGCGTCCTTGGGCAAGGCCAGAGTGATCTCGCGGGGACCGAAGGCCACTGGTGCCTTGCGGGCGGCCGGTCTGCACGAAGAGTGGTCGCCGATCTCGGAGTCTTCCGAGGAGGTGCTCGCCCACCTGACAATCGACGACCTCAGGGGCAAACGCGTCGCGGTGCAGCTGCACGGAGCCACCGACGACTGGGATCCGGTACCCGGTTTCATCGACGCTCTCGTCGAACGTGGCGCCACCGTCGTTGGAGTGCCGGTCTATCGGTGGGAACCGCCTGAAGATCTCGGTCCGCTGGACGGCCTGATCGAGAAGGTCGCGCTCAGTGGTGTCGACGCGATCACGTTCACGTCGGCGCCCGCTGCGGCGTCATTTTTGATGAGGGCCGACGAGTTGCGGCTCACCGAAGCGGTCCGGCGGGCGATGTCCACGTCGGTCACCGCATTCTGCGTGGGTCCGGTGACGGCGCGGCCGCTACGCAATGCCAAGGTGCCGTCGGTACAACCCGAACGGATGCGGCTCGGGGCGCTGGCCCGCGCCGTCGCCGACGAGCTGCCGCGTCGCCGGCCGGACCTGGTGGTCGCCGGGCACCGGCTCGGGGTACGCGCGACGTGCGCCGTCGTCGACGGTGTGGTGCGGGACCTGTCGCCCAACTCGCTGGTGCTGCTCAAGCTGCTGGCGGCGGCGCCGGGTGCGGTGGTGTCGCGCGACGTGATGCTGGAAGCACTCGGCGGCGACGACCCCCACGTGGTCGAGGCTGCGGTCGCCCGGCTGCGGACCGCGATCGGCGCGAAGCAGTTGATCGCCACCGCGGTGAAGCGGGGTTATCGGCTGGCGGTGGACTTCATGCCCGACGACCTCGGGTCGTCGTGATGACCACTCTGCTGGTGGCACACGGAACCCGAAACCCGCTGGGGATCACCATGATCGGTGACCTGGCGGCGGCCATGGCCGATGCGCTGAACGAGCAGGTGCGGGTCGGCTTCGTCGATGTGCTGGGACCCACGCCCGCGGAGGTGTTACGCGGTGTGAGCGACGAACCGACGGTCGTCATACCGGCGCTGCTGTCCAGCGGGTACCACGTCCGCGTCGACGTTCCCCGCCACGTCGCCGAATCGGGACATCAGCGTGTCACCGTCACCCGTCCCCTGGGACCGTCGCCGGAGTTGGCCCGAGCGATGCTGTGCCGGCTACTCGAAGCCGGCTGGCGCCGCGACGACCGGGTGGTGCTGGTCGCCGCCGGCACCCGAGACCCGCGGGCCCGCGGCGAGTTGCGGTTCACCGCCGCGGCGTTGTCGGCCCTGACCGGACACCGGGTGTCCATCGCGTTCGCTGCGCCGTGTCGGGACGGGTCCGGCTATCCGTCGGTGCCTGATGCCGTGTCGGCAGCGCGCCGATCCGGCGCTCGCCGGGTCGCCCTGGCGTCATACCTGTTGGCCGACGGCGTGTTTCAGGGCCGACTGCATCTGGCGGGCGCCGACGTGGTGTCCGCGCCGCTGGGTCTGCATCCCGCGGTGATCAGGCTCGCCTGCCGGCGTCGACGGGAAGCCGTGTTCACCGGAGCGCCGGCATCCGCGGGCGCGCCGAGTTAGTCGCTGGTCAGGCCGAAAGCCCGGCGCGACGGTAGCCGAACCGGATCTCGGGGGAGTTGGCCACCCACACGGTGCCGTCGACGCCGACCCGGGTCCCATAGACCGGGATGGACACTCCTTCGGCGTCCAGGCAACGGCCGTCCATCAGGCTGAAAGCCTGCTTCTTCAACGGTGATTGGATGACGGGCACACCGCCGCGGTCGCCGACGATGCCGCGCGAAAGCACCGCGGCGCGGCCGATCGGATCGATATTGCCGACCGCACGAATGCTGTTGTCGGCCAAGAGAAAGAGTGCGACCTGCGCGCTGTCGGGCAGCAGCACGGCGACCCCGCGCATGGGTTGGAGCTGGGCCACCGGGCAGGCGGCGGTCCAGTCGTGGCGCCAGCGGCCGAGATCGAACGTCGTTGCCATATCAGCGGTTCCTTATCGTGGGTGTGCCGATCAGAACGGGTACTTTGCGCCCGTTCTTTTCGGTGAATTCGACGGTGGGGTCGGGTGCGGTGGGCGCGTTGACGAACGAGACGAACCGGGCCAGCTTCTCGGGGTCGTCGAGAACGGCTTTCCACTCACAGCGGTAGCCCTCGACGTGGCGCTGCCATCGCGGCCTCGAAATCGGCTGCCAAGCCCAGTGAGTCGTCGATGATCACCTGCCGCAGGTGGTCGAGCCCGCCGTCGAGCTCGTCGAGCCACGGCGCGGTGCGTTGCAGCCGGCTCGCGGTGCGGATGTAGTACATCAGGAAGCGGTCGATGTAGCGCACCAAGGTGTCGGTGTCGAGGTCGGAGGCAAGCAACTGAGCGTGCTTGGGTGTCATGCCGCCGTTGCCGCCGACGTAGAGGTTCCAGCCCGTCTCGGTGGCGATCACACCGACGTCTTTTCCGCGGGCCTCGGCGCATTCGCGGGCGCAGCCTGAGACGGCCATCTTGATCTTGTGCGGCGCTCGCAGGCCGCGGTAGCGCAATTCCAGATCGATCGCCAGCTGGACGGAGTCCTGCTGGCCGTAGCGGCACCAGTCGGTGCCGACGCAACTTTTGACGGTGCGCAACGATTTACCGTAGGCGTGACCGGACTCCATCCCGCCCTGCACGAGCCGCAGCCAGATCTGCGGCAGTTGGTCGACGGTGGCGCCGAACATGTCGATGCGTTGTCCGCCGGTGATTTTGGTGTAAAGCCCGAAGTCGCGGGCGATCTCGCCGATCAGGATCAACTGCTCAGCGGTGATGTCGCCGCCGGGCACCCGCGGAACGACGGAGTAGGTGCCGTTGCGCTGGAGGTTGGCCAAGAAGTGGTCGTTGGTGTCCTGCAACGACGCCTGTTCGCCGTCGAGGATGTGCTCGGAGCTGGTGGACGCCAGAATCGATGCCACCACCGGCTTGCAGATGTCGCAGCCGGTACCGGTGCCGTAGCGCTCGATCAGGGCGGAGAACGTGCGGATACCGCTGGCCTGCACGATCTCGAACAGCTCAGCCCGCGACGCAGAGAAGTGCTCGCACAAGGATTTCGACACCTCGACGCCCTGGGCGGCCAGCAGCTGTGACAGCAGCGGCACGCACGACCCGCACGACGTGCCGGCCGCGGTGCAGTCTTTCAGGTCGGTCACCGTGCACGCACCGTCGGTGATCGCCGCGCACAACGCCGCCTTGGTGACGTTGTTGCAGGAGCAGATCTGGGCGTCGTCAGGCAGTGCGCCCACGCCGATCGCCGGGCCGCCGCCGCCAGCCGGCGCGATCAGCGCCACCGGGTCGCCGGGCAGCGGTGAGCCGACCAGCGGCCGCAGCACGCCGTAGCTGGATGCGTCGCCGACCAAGACGCCGCCGAGCAGTGTCTGTGCGTCATCGGAGAGCACCAACTTGGCGTAGCTGCCGCCGATCGGGTCAGACACCACAACCTCCAGCGCGCCCGGCGTGGTGGCCAGCGCGTCACCGAAGCTGGCGACGTCGACACCGAGCAGCTTGAGCTTGGTGGACAGATCGGCCCCCGGGAACTCGGCGTTGCCGCCGAGCAGCCGGTCGGCGACGATCTCAGCCGTCGTGTAGCCCGGCCCCACCAGGCCGTAGCAGCGGCCCTCGACCGCGGCAACTTCCCCGATCGCGTAGATGGCGGGATCGCTGGTTGTGCAGGTCAGGTCGCAGGCCACGCCGCCGCGCTCACCGAGCACCAGCCCCGCCGCGCGGGCCAGCTCGTCGCGCGGACGAACCCCGGCCGAAAACACCAGCAACGCCGCGTCGATCACCTCGTCGTTGCTCAGGGTGACGCGCAACCCGCCGGCTCTCGATCGGCTCGATGGCCGAGGTGCCCGCACCGACCGTGACCCCGATGCCCAGCTCGCGTACCGAACGCAGCAGATGCTCCCCGCCGGCCTGATCGACCTGTAGCGGCATCAACCGGGGCGCGAATTCGACGACGTGCGGGCGTATCCCCAGCAGCCGTAAGGCGTTGGCGGCCTCCAAGCCCAGCAATCCGCCACCGACGACCACGCCCACGGCGTCCGGGTCGCGGGCCAGTGCAGCCTCGGCGTCCACCCGGATCGCGTCCAGATCGTCCAACGTCCGGTACACGTGGCAGCCCGCGATGTCGTGGCCGGGCACCGGCGGAACGAACGGGTACGAGCCGGTGGCCAGCACCAGCGCGTCGTACCCCACTTCTGACCCATCGGCAAGGGTAAGGCGCCGGGCGTCGCGGTCGATCGCAGACACCGCGCAACCCAGCCGAAGCTCGACCAGCTCGTCACCGGCATAGTCATTGCCGGCCAGCGCGAGCAGCGTGCGGTCCCAAGCACCCACATAGGACGACAACCCGACGCGGTCATAGGCGGCGTCGGGCTCCTCACCGAATACCACGATCCGCCAGACGTCATCGGTGTCGCGAGCCCGCAAGGCCTCAACGAAGCGATGCCCGACCATGCCGTGCCCGATAACAGCTACTGTGCGTCGACGCACTGCTGCGCTCCTCTCGCGGTGTCGTTGGTGACGCTAGAAACCCCGTATTGCGACCGGCGTCGCACCGGGTTGCCGTGCGGTCACGCCTTTCTCACTCCCGCTCAGGGAGCGGCGTGAGGGTCATCTGCGGCGCGGGCACGGGCCGCGGCGAGCTGCTCCGGTGTGTCGATGTCGGCAACGCCGCCCACCACGGCCGTCGCGGCGTCATCCGGGATCAGGTCTCGCATCCGCGGCGGGTCAGCGGCGAGCGCCGCCGCCAATGCTGCCGAATCCCACACCGCGGTGAGGTATTGCGGCCGGCCGCTGTCGTCGACAGCCAGCGCGACCGGAGCGCCACCGCGAGCCTCGGCCAACGCGGCCACCGTGGACGCGGTGATATCGGGCAGATCAGCGGGCAGCACCACGATGTCGGCCCGGTCGCCGGGTAGCGCCGCGAGGCCCGCCGCGAGCGCGGCCACCGGTCCTGTGCCGGGCGGATTTTCGCGTACCACCGTGACGCCGGTCGGCACGTCCCGCGGCGGTCCCACTACCACCACCGCGTCGGCACCGGCGACCGCCGCCAGCGCGATGTCGAGCAGTCGTCGTCCGCCGATCCGCTGCTCGGGCTTGTCGGCGCCGAGCCGGCGCGATGCACCGCCGGCCAGAATGATCGCCCGAAGCGGTCGCTGCGGTCCCGAAGACGGTGTGGCGGTGCTCAATACACGTCTCGCACGTAACGGCGTTCGGCCGACATCGCGTACAGGTAGGCGGCCGCGCTTTTCGGGCTACGACCGCTCTGCTGTGCCACGATGCCCTGTAACGCCTCGTCGACATCGCGGGCCATTCGGGCGGCATCGCCGCACACGTACACGTACGCGCCGTCGGTGATCCACTTCCACAGGTCGGCAGCATTTTCACGCATCCGGTCCTGGACGTAGAGCTTGGTGTCGCCGTCGCGGGAGAACGCGGTGTCCAAGCGAGTCAACAAACCCGATCGGGCGAAGTTCTCCAGTTCGTCGCGGTAGTAGAACTCGGTCGCCTCGTGGCGCTCACCGAAGAACAGCCAATTACCTCCGCTGTGCCCGCGGCCGGCCCGGTCGTGAAGGAATCCGCGGAACGGTGCGATGCCGGTGCCCGGCCCGATCATGATCGTGCGCGCGTCCGGGTCCCCGGGTGGACGAAAATGCTTGGTGGGCTGGATGAAGACGTCGACCTCGGCGCCGGCCTGCAGGTCCGCCAGGTAGCCAGAACACACGCCGTGGCGGGTGGTGCCGTCGGTGGCCGCGACCGATGATCGATATCGGACGATGCCGGGCGTCACGTGCACCTGGGTGGGATCCTCGAGCGGGCTCGAGGAGATCGAGTACAGCCGCGGGGTCAGCGGCCGCAATACCGCCAGCCACTCGTCGAGGTCGGCGCTGACCGGGTGGCTCGCCAACAAGTCCAGCGCCTGACGTCCCCAGGCCCACGAGGCAAAGCTCGGCGGATCGTCGATGACGGCCTGCAGGTCGCCACCCGGATTGCGGTGGTGCACGAATCGCAACAGGTCCGGGGTGATCCGGGTGATGTCCAATCTCGTTCGCAAAGCCTCTGCGAGAGAAGACTTCTGGTTTCCGATGGTGACTTCGGCCGAACCGTCGAGGCCGCTGCGTTCGAGAAACTCGGCGACGGCCTCGGGCCGGTTATGCGGCCAGACGCCCAGCGCGTCGCCCGCGCCGTACTCCAAGGTGCCGGCCGGAAGGTGCACACTGACGTCGCGGACGTCTTTCTCGGAGCCGGCGCCGCACAGTGCGACGTTGCCCGCGATCGTGGTGCGCAGTGGGTTGGTTCGCGAATATGCCTGTGCTGTCGACGTTGTGGATGTTGACCGGCGTGGCGGGCGAGACTTCAGCGCCGCGGCGACGCGGTCGGTCCAGGCGTGCGCGGTGGATTCGAAGTCCGGTTCGCACGAGGCGCGGTCGGCGATGCGGCGAGCTCCCAGGTATTCCAGCCGTGCGTCGAGCTTGCGGGCGAATCCGCAGAAGTCGGCGTACGACGAGTCACCGAATCCGAGCACCGAAAACTCGAGGCTGTCGATGTCACCGGGCTCGGCGGCGGCCAGCGCGTCCCACAACGCGATGCCGTTGTCCGGGGGATCGCCGTCGCCGGTGGTCGCCACGATGAACAGCACCGTTCCGGTCAATTCGGCCACCGACACTTCCTCGGCTCCACGCGACCGTGCCGCGACCCCCGTCGCCTGCAACTGCTCGACGCAGGCGTTCGCGTATTGCTCCGCGGTGCCGGTCTGCGACGCCCACACCACGGTGGCCCTCGGACCGGTTGTCGCTGCCGGCGACGAACCCTCAGTGCGACTGAAGATTCCGGCCAGCACCCCGTTGACCCAGGTCTGGCTTTCCGGCGACAGCGGCGTCACCGCGGGCAGCGTCGGGACCGTACCGGCAGGCGGATTGGCGCGGATGCCGGCCAGCAATCCCGAGAGGAAAAGCTGTTCGCCGGCCGTGAGTGTCGCTGACGAGGGGAGTGGCCCCAGCGCGGCGGCGAGCGCATCCACCGGTGACTGGACCTGCTGCGGCACGGATTCCGCGGCGGCAGTGCCGGTTTCGATGGCGGTGACCGCTACTGCGCACACTTTGAACTCGGGCTGAAGGGAGTCGGCGTCGACAGCGTCGTTGGTCACCGCGTTGACGGCGACATCCGGTGCGAACGCGTCGGCCCAGTGCATCGGGGCGAAGCACACGCCGGGGCGGACCGCGTCGTCCAGCATCGCCGGAAGCACCGCTCGGCCACGGCGCGAACGTATTTCGACCCGATCGCCCTCGCGGATCCGGAGCCGTTCGGCATCGTCGGGATGCAGCTGAAGAAACGGCTCGGGGTTGAGTTTGTTGAGCTTGGCGACCTTTCCGGTCTTGGTCATGGTGTGCCATTGATGCGCCAGCCTGCCGGTGGTGAACACCAGCGGGAACTCGTCGTCGGGCAACTCGGCTGCGGGCAGGTACGGCCGTGGCAGAAACCGGGCGCGACGGCTCGGCGTCGGGAAGGCCAGCGCGGGCACCGTCCCATCGTCGTCGGTGTACAAATCCTGACTGACGCCATCGTTGCGGTAGCGGACCGGATTTCGGTCCGCACATCCCGGTGCGGCGGGCCACTGCACGGGACCGCGGCGTAACCGGTCGTAGTCCACGCCACGCAGGTCCCATCCGGTGCGCGGATTGTGAAAGCCGGCGAGCTCGGCGAAAACATCGGCAGCGGAGCCGAACTCGAAACCCGGATATCCCATGGCCGTCGCAACCCGGCAGATCAGCTGCCAGTCCGGCAGCGCCTCGCCGGGCGGCGGCATCGCCGCTCCGCAATGGGTAAGGGTGCGTTCGCTGTTGACCATCACGCCCTCGGCCTCGGCCCACAACGCCGCGGGCAGCACCACGTCAGCGTACTCGGCGGTTTCGACGCCGGTGAACGCCTCTTGCAGAACCACCAGTTCCGCGCGTTGCAGTCCGGCGATCACCGAAGCCCGATTCGCCACCGACGCAACCGGATTGGTGCACATGATCCAGGCTGCCCGGATCTCGCCGTCGGCCATCCGGCGATACATCTCGATGGTGCCGGCGCCCGCCTCGGTGCGGATTGTGCCCGGATCGAGGTCCCAGCGCTGTTCTACGAACGCGCGGTCGGCCGGGTCGAGTGCTGAGCGCTGCCCGGGCAGGCCCGGGCCCATGTACCCCATCTCCCGCCCGCCCATCGCGTTCGGCTGGCCGGTCAGCGAGAACGGGCCGGCGCCCGGCCGGCAGATGGCTCCGGTCGCCAGGTGCAGGTTGCACAGCGCATTGGTGTTCCAGGTGCCGTGGGTGGACTGGTTGAGGCCCATCGTCCACAGGCTCATCCAGTTCTTCGTCCCGCAGATCAGCTCGGCCACCGCGCGCAGATCCGACTCCGGCACGCCGGTGATGCCGGCCACCACGTCGGGCGGATACTCCTCGAGCAGCGCGTCCAGCGATTCCCAGCCCTCGGTGTAGGCGGCCACGAACTCGTCGTCGACGCCGCCCGCGTCGCGGACCAATCGCAGCAGACCGTTCAGCAACGCCAGATCGGTGCCGGGACGCACCGGAAGGTGAATGTCGGCCTTGGCCGCGGTCGCGGTGCGACGGGGATCCACCACGACCAGTTTCGCGCCGAGGCGGACGCGTTCCATCATGCGCAGGTAGAGAATCGGATGGCAGTCGGCCATGTTGGCGCCGAGCACCACGAACAGGTCGGCGACATCGAGATCGTCGTAGCTGCCCGGTGGGCCGTCGGCGCCCAGCGACTGCTTGTAGCCGGTGCCGGCGCTGGCCATGCACAGGCGGGAATTGGACTCGATCCACTGCGTCCGGAGATACCCCTTGGCCAACTTATTCGCCAGGTACTGGGCCTCGATGGTCATCTGCCCGGACACGTACAGGGCGATCGCGTCGGGCCCGTGTTCATCGCGGATCGCCGACAATCGGTCCGCGATCGCCTCGATGGCCGCGTTCACCGCGGTGGGCACGGCTTCGGCGCCGCGTTGCGGGCGGACCAGAGCTGTGGTCAGGCGTCCGCCGGCGCGCAGCATGTCGGCCGTGGTGTTGCCCTTGGTGCAGAGCCGGCCCCGGTTGGCGGGGTGATCGCCGCGCCCGGTTGCCTTGGTCACGACCTGGTCGGTGACGTGCAGGTCCATGCCGCAGCCCACGCCGCAGTAACCGCACACCGTGGCGACCTTTGCCGTGGAAGCCATGCCACCTTCTCGTTCTCGGCCGCCGCTGCGGCGCTGAAACCCAGAACTTCATGGTGGCGCGGGCGTGTTTCGGTGCTCGTCGCTGCGGTTACGCCGAGATCAACTCGGCCTGTCGGCCGCAGCGGTGCCGCGGTGAGGTCAGGGCTGGGAGAACACCACGCAGTCATGCCGGAGGCCTTGTGCGGCGCCGGATCTGGCCGGGTCCGCTTTGCGGTGCAGCAGTGCGCGCGTCGGCACCACCTGCAGGGCGGCGGTGTCGTCATCGGAGTCGGCTGCGTCGCTCAGTTGCGAAATGCCGTCGACGATCAGCGAATAGCCACCGGGCTGGCTCGGTGGCCACAGCAGCGTGACCGAGCTGCGGTTTTCGACGTTTCGGCGGGTTCGGCCGCCGATCAACCCCACCTCGATCACCTGCTCGTGCAGTTCGGGCTCGACGTCCACGGTGTGCACGCGGTAGTCGTCGTCCACGGTGACCAGATACGCGCAGTGGTAGCCGGCCAACGCGTCAGCCAGCCGGTCGAAGTCGACCTTCTTCGTCGTCTTGGCGCCCATCGGGCAAGCCTAGGCGTCCCTCGATCACCACCGCCACCTGCACCGAAAGGGCGAGGCCTGCCTCGTTCTGGCGGCCGATGGATAATGGCAGGGTTGCTCGGGACGAGGACGGTGCCATGATCACGACGCTCGGCGTACCGCTGGTGCGGCCTCGCGTCGTCGACCCCGAAGACCAGGCCCCGCTCCATGGTCCGCTGGTCGACCGCTTCGGCCGGGTCGCCACCGATCTGCGGGTGTCGTTGACCGACCTGTGCAATCTGCGCTGCACCTACTGCATGCCCGCCGAGGGACTGCACTGGTCGCCCGGTGAACAGCTGCTCCAGCCGGAGGAGACCGTGCGATTGCTGCGGATCGGCGTGACCCGGCTCGGTATCACCAAGGTGCGCTTCACCGGCGGAGAACCTTTGCTGGCCAAAAGCTTCGCGACGATCATCGCCGCCACGGCGGCATTGCGGCCGCGGCCGGAACTCGCGCTGACCACCAACGGGGTGTTGCTGGCCAAGCACGCTGATGCCCTGGCGCGGGCGGGTGTCGATCGGGTCAACGTCTCGTTGGACAGCGTGGACGGCGTGCACTTCGCCGCGATCACCCGCCGCGACAAACTGGCCGAGGTGCTTGCCGGCTTGGCTGCCGCGAATGCGGCCGGCCTGAGACCGGTGAAGGTGAATGCGGTGCTCGACCCGGGAACCGGACTCGACGATGCGGTGCCGTTGGTGCGGTTCTGCCTCGAACACGACTACCAGTTGCGGATCATCGAACAGATGCCGCTTGACGCCGAACACCGTTGGCGCCGTGATGCTGCGGTGACCGCTGATCAGATCATCACCCAGCTGCGACGGCACTCGTTCACGCTGGAACCCGATCGGGCACCGCGCAATTCGGCGCCGGCCGCGTTGTGGCGGATCACCGACCCAAAGACGGGACGTACGGGCAAGATTGGAATCGTCGCGTCGGTGTCGGATCCGTTCTGCTCGGATTGCAACCGCACCCGGCTCACCGCAGACGGACAGCTGCGCAGTTGCCTGTTCGCGATGGAAGAGACCGACCTGCGCGGCCTGCTCAGAGCAGGCGCCGACGACGCCGCGATCGAGGCGGCCTGGCGAAACACGATGTGGAACAAGCCGGCCGGCCACGGCATCGACGACCCAGACTTCGTGCAGCCGGCCCGCCCGATGAGCGCGATCGGCGGCTGAGGTGAACCTGGAGACCGACACCTCGGTTGCGGTGACCGTCCGCTTCTTCGCGGCCGCTGCGGCCGCTGCCGGGGCCGACTCCACCCGGCTGACCGTGCGCTCGCGCACCACGATCGACGAACTGGTCGCAGCGCTGGGCGCCGACACCCCGGAACTGGCCAGGGTGCTGGCGCGGTGTTCGTTGCTGTGCGACGGTGTGGCGGTTCGCGACCGCACCCAGCCGCTGCGGCCGGGCACCACGATCGACGTCCTTCCGCCGTTCGCGGGCGGCTGACGCGGCGGCCCTACGTCGAACCGACCCACTCGTCGGTGCCGTCGGCGAAGACCTGGCGCTTCCAGACCGGCAGCCGCGCCTTGATCTCATCGACCAATTCCGCGCAGGTGGCGAACGCCGCCTGGCGATGGTCGGCGGCGACCGCAACCACCAGCGCGGCTTCGCCGATCTGCAGGACACCGATCCGATGGCTGGCCGCAACCGCCCGCGTCCCGGAAGATCGCGCGGCGACCTCGGCCACCACGTCGGCCAGCACATCGGCGGCAGAGGGATGCGCCGAGTATTCGAGCTCGACGACCTGACGTCCGCTGTCGTGATCGCGAATCATGCCGACGAACCCCACCACGGCTCCCGCGGCGCGATGACTCACCTGATCCTGGTGGTCGGCGAGAGTGATCGGTTGATCCGTCAGCGCAGCACGCACAACGAGCGTCATCGAGGCCAACTATATTGAGTGCTTCGGGGATTCCCCGGGGGGAGGTTGCGGGTCAGACGCCATGCGGACGGTCGAGGAGCATCAACGCATCGTCGCGGAGCTGATCACTGCCCGGCCCGCCGCTGTCACCGCACTGGTCGATGCGCAGGGACGGGTGCTGTCCGACGACGTCGCCGCGCCGGTCTCGCTGCCGGTTTTCGACAACTCCGCGATGGACGGATACGCCGTCCGTGCCGTCGACGTGGCGGCGGCGAAGTCGGATCATCCGGTCAGATTGCCGGTGCCCGAGGATATTCCGGCTGGCCGAATCGACGTCCCGACGCTCGAACCGGGCACCGCGCATCGCATCATGACGGGTGCGCCGGTCCCGCCCGGAGCGACGGCGGTGGTGCCGGTGGAGGCCACCGACGGTCGCATTGACGTCGTCAGCATCAACGCCCCGGCCGCCGAGGGACACCACATCCGTCGCGCCGGCGAGGACGTCATGGCGGGCAGCATCGCGTTGCGGGCCGGGCAGGTGGTCACACCGGCGGTGATCGGCCTGGCCGCAGCGCTGGGACTGCATGAGCTGACGGTGATTCCGCCCCAGCGGGTACTGCTGGTCTCCACCGGCTCGGAGCTGGTCTCGCCCGGGGAGGCGCTGCGGCCCGGACAGATCTACGAGTCCAACTCGGTGATGCTGGCCGCCGCCGTCCGGGAGGCCCGCGCCGACGTGGTCGCCGTCGAGACCGTCAGCGACGATGTCGCGCAATTCGCCGCGGTGCTGGAGCGCCACGCCGCGGACTCCGATCTGATCATCACCTCCGGCGGCATCAGCGCGGGCGCGTACGAGGTCGTCAAGGACGCCTTCGGCCGGACCGGTGATCGTGGAGTGGAGTTCGCCAAAGTGGCGATGCAGCCCGGCATGCCGCAGGGCGCCGGTCGGGTCGCCGACACGCCCATCCTCACGCTGCCCGGCAACCCGGTCAGCGCGCTGGTCTGCTTCGAAGTGTTCATCCGCCCACCGCTGCGCGCAGCGATGGGTCTGCCGGACCCGCACCGGCCGCGGCGGTCCGCCGTGCTGGCGCAGGCGTTGACCTCGCCGGCCGGTAAACGTCAATTCCGTCGCGGCGTGTACGACGCCTGCCGTCCGGCTCGGTGACAAGCCAGGGACCGCCGGGTTCGCACCACCTGCGGTCGCTGGCGGCCGCGAACTGCCTGCTCGACATCCCGGCCGAGGTCACCGAGATACCGGCCGGTGCGCAGGTGCAGATTTGGGACCTGGTCTGATCCAACTGTCAGAATGGGACGCGTGATATCCGACGCCGCCCCCGAGCCCCCGAGGGGGCTGTCGCACATCGATGGCCGCGGCGCGGCCCACATGGTGGATGTCACGGACAAGGACGGCCACCAAAAGGGAGGCGGTCGCCGCGGGCGTGCTGCGCACCACGGCAGAGGTGGTGGCATCGATCTCGGCGGGCGGTTTGGCCAAAGGCGATGCACTGGCCACTGCCCGGGTGGCGGGCATCCAAGCGGCAAAGCGCACCAGCGAACTCATTCCGCTGTGTCACCAACTGGCGTTGTCCAACGTCGACGTCGACTTCGCTTTCACCACAGTCGATGTCGAGATCACCGCGACGGTGCGTAGCACCGACCGCACCGGAGTCGAGATGGAGGCGCTGACCGCGGTAGCCGTGGCCGGCCTCACGCTCTACGACATGATCAAAGCGGTGGACCCGGCCGCGCGTATCGATGACATCCGGGTGTTACGCAAACAGGGCGGCCGGCATGGGACCTGGGAGCGGTGATGACTGGCCGCTCGGCACGCGTCATCATCGCCTCGACCCGCGCCTCGAGCGGGGTCTATGAGGATCGCTGCGGACCGCTGATTGCGCAATGGCTTGTGCAGCAAGGGTTTTCCATGGTGACACCGATCGTGGTCAGCGATGGCGACCCGGTGGGGGATGCGTTACGCGAGGCGGTCGCCGACCGTGTCGACGTGGTGATCACCTCCGGCGGCACCGGCATCTCGCCGACCGATGCGACTCCGGCCCAGACCAGATCAGTGCTGGACTACGAAGTCCCCGGACTGGCCGAGGAGATCCGGCGTTCCGGTCTACCGAAGGTGCCGACCTCGGTGCTGTCTCGCGGAGTGTGCGGGGTGGCGGGGCGCACCCTGGTGGTCAACTTGCCCGGCTCGCCCGGCGGGGTGCGCGACGGCCTCGGAGTGCTCGCCGGCGTGCTCGGCCACGCACTCGACCAACTCGCCGGCAAAGATCACTCCTGACCGGCGCGGCGCGACTGAACCGCGCGGACTGCCCACCAGATCACCAGGGCCCCGACCAGGGCGACGGCGAGGTTGCTCAGGAAACCGGTGACACCGACCGCGATGGCCAGCGCCCAATGCCACCGTCCGCGTAGGTCTTTCAGCAACCTGATGTGCAGCAGGCCCGCCACGGTCAACAAACCGGCCAGAATCGGCACGGGAAATCCGGACAGCGCGGCGGTCAATGTCGCACCGATCCCGAATGCCATGGCAATCAGCAGGCTGCCCAACATGATCGGGGCGCCGCCGCTGCGGGCGCCGAACGTGCGGTGCGCGGTCATGCCGCCGGCCCCGTGGCACACCGGCATGCCGCTGATCGAACCGGCGAACAGATTGGCCACACCGATCGTGATCGCCAACCGTCCCGGCCGCACCCGTCGGGCGGCGTCGCCGAAATACGTGCGGGCGGTGTCCGCGGTGGCCAGACACGAGTTGGCGAACGACAACGGCACCTGCGGTAGCACCAAGGCGACTGCCGCAGCGGCGAAGGCGGCCCCGCTCAGGTGCGGGACGTGCACCTGCGACGGCCCGAAGGTAAGCGAACCGTGGAACGTCACCGCCATCGCCAGTACGGCAATCGCCACGAAGACCAACGTGATCTGGCGGCGCCGCAGCACCAGCGCCACCGCGATCACCGTGACCGTGGCGCCTCCGAGCCACCAGAGCGAGTGCCGGTGATCGGTGAACGCCGTGGGCGTCCTCGACACCAGCTTCCACGCCAGCTGACAGAACAACAGCCCAACCGACAGCTGAATGCCACGAATAATCGGATGCGGGAACACCTTTGCGACCCAATCCAACAGACCTGAGACGCCGAGGACCAGGAAGAGCAGGCCCATCAGCAGCGCGCCGGCAGCGATCTCGTCGGCGCCGAATCGGTGTGCGATCGCGATCGCGCCGAACGCCTTCAACGGTTGCACCGGCACCGGAAGCCGATAGATCAGGCCGGCCACCACATAGAGCAGGCCGGCGGGAAGTAACACCGCGGTGGGCGTGAGGCCGTTCTTGACGATCAGTGCCACCGCGATCGGGACAAGGACGCCCAGATCGCCTAACGCTCCGGCCATTTCCGCCCGGTCGAATCGAAACGGGCCTGGACCCGACTCCAGCTGCGATGGCGCCGTGCCGACCATGCCAGCACTCTAGTGCAGCGCGATCGTGCAGGCGGATGCCGGTGATGACGTGCGCTCACCGCGTGCTCCCGCCCACTCGTGAGAGTGATTTCACGGTCACGACATCGTGAGACGCCGCGCGGCAACATCGCCTCTTTACGTTCACCTCGGAACTGCCGAAACGTCGAGGGAGAACTGCGGTGGCGCGATCGCACACGATCACTGGTTGGGACCCGGAAGACCGGGCTGCATGGCAGGCGGGCGGAAAAGCCATCGCGCGACGCAATTTGGTGTGGTCCGTCGCCGCCGAGCACGTCGGGTTCTCGGTGTGGTCACTGTGGTCGGTGATGGTGCTGTTCATGCCGCAGTCGGTGTACGGGTTGACGGCCGGGGACAAGTTCTTGATTGCTGCCACCGCGACGTTGGTCGGGTCGGTACTGCGGCTGCCCTACACGATGGCGACCGCGCGATTCGGCGGCCGCAACTGGACCGTGTTCTCCGCCTGCGTACTCGTGGTGCCGGTTCTGGCCACCATCGTGGTGCTGGCCGAACCCGGCCGGCCGCTCTGGTTCTATCTGCTCTGCGCGGCGCTGTGCGGTCTGGGTGGTGGAAACTTCGCGTCGTCGATGACCAACATCAACGCGTTCTTCCCGCAACGCCTCAAGGGTGTGGCTCTGGGCCTCAACGCGGGCGGCGGGAACATCGGCGTGCCGGCCGTGCAACTGGTCGGCCTGGTGGTCATCGCAACTGCGGGTAACCGCCAGCCGTATTGGGTGTGCGCGTTCTACCTCGTGGCGCTGGTCCTCGCGGCGGTCGGGGCGGCCCGGTTCATGGACAACCTCGATGTGGTATCCGTCGACATGGGGGCCATGCGCGCCGCGCTCCGCAATCGCCACACCTGGCTGGTCAGCCTGCTCTACATCGGCACCTTCGGCTCGTTCATCGGCTTCTCGTTCGCGTTCGGTCAGGTGCTGCAGATATCGTTCGCCGCCGGTGGGCAGAGCGCGGCCCAAGCATCGCTGCACGCCGCCGAAATCGCGTTCGTGGGGCCGCTACTCGGCTCTGTCGCAAGAATTTACGGCGGCCGGATCGCCGACCGCCTCGGCGGCGGCACGGTGACGCTGTGGGCGTTCGTGGGCATGATCGGCGGTGACGGAATCCTGGCCATCACCGCTACCCTCGCGGGCCGCCACACCACCGCGGCGACCATGGTCGCGTATGTGACCGGTTTCGTTACGCTGTTCGTACTCAGCGGGATTGGCAACGGCGCGGTGTACAAGATGATCCCGTCGATCTTTCACGCCGCTTCTCGATCGATGGAGGCCGACGAGGAGACCCGGGCCGTCTACTCGCGTTCGATGTCGGGAGCGGTGATCGGTATCACCGGTGCGATCGGTGGACTCGGCGGTGTGGCGATCAACCTCGCGCTGCGCAGCAGCTACCTGATCGGGGGAACCGCGACCATCGCGTTCTGGAATTTTGCGGCGTTCTACGCGTTCGCCGTTCTGATCACCGCGCGGTTCTATGTGCGGCTGCCATCCGGCAACCCCGCGGTGTCACCGGCCCTGTCCACTGCCCACGCGTAGCCGATTACGGCGCGAGCCTGATGTGCCCCGGCGGCGTGGGCTGATCCGGCGCCGGACTGGCCGGAGCGTCTCCACCGGCTGACGCCACCGCCGGGCGCGGGGCCCGAACCGTCTCCGCCGCCTCCGCCACCGCCGGGCGCAGAAGCGGCAGGGGGCCCGGGTTCCGGCGCCGGTGCCGCTGCCGGCGGTGACTCGGCTTGCTGCGGCGGTGCTTGTGGCGGGACGGGCTGTGCCCGGTGTGCGGGTGGCGGCGGTTGTTGAGGCGCGGGCGGCACTTCTTCTGGTAGCGGCGGGGGTTGCGCCGGAACCGGCAACGGCTTCGTCGGCGCGATCTCTCCGGCGTGGAAAGGTTCGACACGTGACACCAGCACCACGAGCCGAGATGCGCTCGGCCGCAGCCGATATGCGGCGATCGAGGCGATCTTGCCCTTGTCGTAGGGGCAGTAGGCCTCCACTGAGGCATTGATGAATCGGTCGATGGTCCTGGTGATGCGGTCCTGGGGTTGCAAGCGGGCGAGCGGATTTTCGTTGAACCCATTGTTTCGGATCAGCTCCACCAAGTCGCCCACCGGCATGCCGTCATCGAGCTTCGAACACGCCTTTTTCGCCGTGGCTATCAGGCTGTTCGCGTTGTCCACGGGAGGAATCTCTTTTTCACCGAGCAGATCGAAGAACTTCTGATCCTGGCTCGGGTCGGCCACCGCGGTTGCGCACGGCGAACACAGCGCAAGGCAACGAGCGCGACAGCTGTCACCGTGGAGGGAAGGCGGCGGATGTTTCCGGAAAACATGGCCGGGTTTCCGTTCTGCTGAAGTCATCGCCTGAAGACGATGAATTCCAATCTAAGCCTCGGATGGCAAGTTGGCAGAGTTCCTGCTCCGCCAAGGGGGTTCGCCGGGCGTGCGCCACGCGATAAACCAGGCCGCTTATTCGCAGACTACGCACGCCCGGCGAAGCTCAGGGCCGTTCTCAAACGACCGCGTTGATGTCCTCCGAGGCGATCTCGCCGGCCAGCGGCGCGATGGCCTGAAGGGTCTCGGTGATGGTTTCGGTGTGCAGGCCGGCCGCGCACAGCGAGTCCGCCAGATGCGCAGCCACCATGGCGAAGTGATGCATGGTGATATCGCGACCTTCGTGGACTTGCCGCATCGGCGAACCGGTGTACGGCCCGGGGCCTCCGAGTACCGAGCCGAGGAACTCGACCTGACGGGCTTTCACGCACCTCATGTTCGAGCCGGCGTAAAAACCGGCCAGCTGCTCGTCGTCGAGTACCCGGCAGTAGAAGTCCTCGACGATGACTTCGAGGGCGTCGTGACCGCCGATCTTCTCGTACAGCGAGGCCGCCCCCGGCCGGCGAAATCGGGTGAGCATTCCCATGCGACATAGCGGACCATGTACGCGTTGCCCGATCGTTAGGGTGCCATCACCGCGCGATTACCCGGCGTAACGACCGGATTGCCGGAGAATCACCTCAACTTCGCGGCCGTGTAGCAGACTCGATGAAAATTGGGGGAAATCACTACCGGGAGCGTGGAAGCCAATGAATCTGGGTGATCTGACTGGTCTCGTCGAGAAACCGATCGCCGCCGTATCCAACCTCGTCAACACACCCAACTCGGCCGGCCGATACCGGCCCTTCTACCTGCGCAATTTGCTCGACGCGGTGCAGGGCCGCACCCTGCACGACGCGGTCGGCGGCACGATCACGCTGATCACCGGCGCGTCGTCGGGCATCGGTGAAGCGGCGGCCAAGAAGATCGCCGGCGCCGGCGGCGAGGTGGTCCTCGTCGCACGCACCCGCGAGAACCTCGACAAGGTCGCCGACGACATTCGCGGCAGCGGCGGTACCGCGTATGTCTACCCGTGCGATCTGACCGACATGGACGCCATCGCCGCGATGGCCGACGAGGTGCTGGCCGACATCGGCGGCGTCGACATCCTGATCAACAACGCTGGGCGGTCGATTCGGCGTTCGCTGGAGCTGTCCTACGACCGCATCCACGACTATCAGCGCACCATGCAGCTGAACTACCTCGGCGCGGTGCAGCTGATTCTCAAATTCATTCCAGGCATGCGGGAACGCGGATTCGGGCAGATCATCAACGTGTCGTCGGTAGGCGTGCAGACCCGGGCGCCGCGGTTCGGCGCCTACATCGCCAGCAAGGCCGCACTCGACAGCCTTTGCGACGCGCTGCAGGCCGAGGTGGTCAGCGACGACATCAAATTCACCACTGTGCACATGGCGCTGGTCCGGACCCCGATGATCAGCCCCACCAAGATGTACGACAAATTCCCGGCGCTGACGCCGGACCAGGCAGCCGGCGTGATCACCGACGCGATCGTGCAACGTCCCCGCCGGGCCAGCTCGCCGTTCGGGCAGTTCGCCGCCCTCGCCGACGCCGTCAATCCGGCTGTGATGGACCGGGTGCGCAACCGGGCCTTCACCATGTTCGGGGACTCGACCGCGGCAAAAGGCGACCAATCCGACAGCAGCACAACCGATTTCGACCATCGAAGCGAAACGTTCGTGCGGGCCACCCGCGGAATCCATTGGTGAGGCGATCATGAGTCTTCCGAAACCGACCAGCCAGGCAACCGTCGTCATCACCGGCGCCTCATCCGGCATCGGCACCGAGCTGGCCAAAGGATTGGCCCGGCGCGGATACCCGCTGCTGCTGGTCGCCCGTCGCAAGGAACGCATGGACGAACTCGCCGGCGAACTGCGCGACCAATATTCGGTCGACGTTGAGGTGCAGCCGCTGGATCTGTCCGACGCCGGTGCACGTCAGCAACTCTCCGAGCGGCTGCGCGGCGAGCCGGTCGCCGGTTTGTGCAACAGCGCCGGCTTCGGCACCAGCGGGGTATTCCAGACGCTGCCGATCGAACGGGAAAGCGAAGAGGTGGTGCTGAATTCGCTGACGCTGATGGAACTGACCCATGCCGCGTTACCCGGCATGGTCGAGCGGGGAGCCGGAGCGGTGCTCAACATCGCCTCGATCGCCGGTTTCCAGCCGATGCCCTACATGGCGGTGTACTCGGCGACCAAGGCTTTCGTGCAGACCTTCTCTGAAGCGGTCCACGAGGAGTTGCACGGAACAGGCGTGTCGGTGACCGTGTTGTGCCCGGGCCCGGTGCCGACCGAGTGGGGCGAGATCGCCAACGCCGAGCGGTTCAGCATTCCGATCGCTCAGGTGTCGCCGCACGACGTCGCCGAGGAGGCGATCGGCGGCATGCTGGCCGGCAAGCGCAGCGTGGTACCCGGAATCGTGCCCAAAGCCGTCAGCATCGGCGGCCGCTACGTGCCGCGCACCCTGCTGCTGCCCGGCCTGCGAATCGGCAACCGTCTTGCGCGGCGGACCCAGCCGCTGATGGCCAAAGTCGACGTGACGGCCGATGTGCCGATGCGCCCGCAGGACATGTGGGATCACGTGTCCGACCTGTCGCAGTTGGGCGACTGGTTGACGATGCACGAGGCATGGCGCAGCGAGCTTCCCGACGAGCTGAGCGAGGGCACTCAGATCGTCGGCGTCGCTCGCGCCAAGGGCTTCCGCAACCGGGTGACCTGGACCGTCACCACCTGGGACCCGCCACAGCAGGTCGCACTGTCGGGATCGGGCAAAGGTGGCGCGAAGTACACCGTCACGCTCAGCGTCACACCCACCGAGAACGGGCTCGACGCTGGGCGTGCGGCTCGAGTCTCGGCGGCCGGGCGCTGTTTGGTCCGGTGGGCGCGACCGCGGCCCGCGCCGTGAAGGGCGACGTCGAGAAATCGCTAAAGCAGTTCGTCGAGCTGTACGGATAGCGACCCGCCCGACTCACTACCCCCGAAGGTCCGACAGATACAGCCAACCGGAGTAGCCTGACCGGGTGTTACGGGGGGTTCTTAAAGCGACGGTCGCCGACGGCAGGGGCACGTTCGGCTGGATCGGCGTCGTCGTGCGGCGCTGGCCGTGGGCGGTCATCGGGTTCTGGGTGGCGCTGGCTGCCGTTTTATCAGTGACGTTTCCTCCGCTGACCGAGATGGCCGCCAAGCGACCGGTCCCGATCCTGCCGTCCGACGCCCCGGTGCTGCAGACGACGAAACTGATCTCCGAGGCCTATCACCAGTCCGGGTCCGAGAACGAGAACGTCCTGCTGGTCGTCTTGACCGACGACAACGGGCTGAATCCGTCCGACCTGACCACCTATCACACGTTGGCCGCCAATCTGCGCCCCGATACCCGCGACATCGTCTTGCTGCAGGACTTCGTCCACACGCCGGCGCTGCGCGATGCAATGACCAGCAAGGATCACAAAGCCTGGTATCTGCCGATGGTGTTGTCCGGCGGCGTCGGCACACCGGAGCTGCATGAAGCGTTCGGCCGGGTCACCGACATCGTCAAGAAATCCGTGGCCGGCTCGACGTTGACGTCACACCTGACCGGACCGGCGGCCACCGGCGATGACCTGATGTACATCGGTATTCGCGACATGCATGTGATCGAGGCCGCGGTTGTCACCATGGTTTTGATCATTCTGTTCGTCATCTATCGAAACTTCTTCACCATGATGCTGCCGTTGATCACCATTGGCGTATCCGTAAGTGTTGCGGGATCTTTCGTTTCGGGCGTCGCCGAACTCGGGTTGGGCGTGTCCACCCAGACGATCACCTTGATGACCACAATGATGTTCGGCGCCGGAATCGACTATGCGGTCTTCTTGCTGAGCCGCTATCACGACTATTTGCGGCAAGGCCTGAGTTCGGACGAAGCCGTCGCCAAGGCCTTGACGTCGATCGGCAAAGTCATCGCCGGGTCGGCGGCTACGGTGTCGGTCACCTTCCTGGGAATGATCTTCACCCAATTGGGAGCCTTCAGAAACATCGGTCCGGCGTTGGCCATTTCCATTGCGGTGGCGCTTATTGCGGCCGTGACGTTCCTGCCCGCCCTGATGGTCCTCACCGGCCGGCGCGGCTGGATCAAGCCGCGCCGCGACATCACCAGCCGCTTCTGGCGGATAACCGGAACGCGCATCGTGCGCAAGCCGGTGATCCATCTGGCGGGCAGCCTGACCGTCCTGCTCATCCTGGCGGGTTGCGCGTTGTTTGCCCGCTTCAACTACGACGACAGTAAGACCCTACCGGCAGACGTCGAGAGCTCTGTCGGATACGACACGCTGGCGCAACACTTTCCGCTGAACGCCACCATTCCGGAATACCTCGTCGTCCACTCGGATCAAGATCTGCGTAAGCGTCCTGCCCTCGTCGAGCTGAAGCAGATGGAGCAGCGGGTCAGTCAGATGCCCGATATCGCTGCGATCCGGCCAGCCCCGGTGCCGTCGGCCAAATCGGACAAAAAGAAACACGCCGCGGACGGCACGCTGCCGGACACGATCGGCAAAGGCGGAAATGCCTCTGAAAAAGATGACAAAGACGCGAAGGCAGGCAACAAAGACCTCGAGGGGGCCGAAGGGTTCCCCAATGTGGCGTCCCTGTTGTATTCCGTGTCCAGCTCCGGAAATGTCGATATGACACCGGATCTCAGCAGCCTCAATCTGCCGCCCGGCGTGACTCTGCCGACCGCCCCGCCGGCCCAGGAAAAAGAAGCCGACGACACGGGGACGTTCATCAGCACCGTGCGTGGACTCGGCTTCGCCATGTCGGTTGACATCGCGGAGATCGCCAACACCGTCAACGCGGCACCGGTGACGGTGCTCGACGTGGTCGCGACCGCCGACCGGGACGGCGGAGCGCTGAAGAAGATGTCCGAGTTTGCCGAGCAGCTCTCCTCGTTTCCCGATGAGCCCTCGATCGAGGCGGCCTCCCATGAATTCCGCCGCATCGTGGAAAGCGCCCGCAATGACTTACGCACGTTGAGCAACGACGGTCCGCCCGCGAAGGACAGCGCGCTCCCGGCGACAGATCCGCATAAGTACGCGGACGCGATTCAGCAGATGATCGACGAAATCAAGGCGTTGATCAAGGACACCTCGCAGACCGGCGGCGGCCTGAACAGCGCGCTGACGGCGTTCATCTCGCCCGACGGACACACCGCCCGTTATCTGGTGCAGACCAAACTCAACCCGTTTGCCACCGGGGCCATGAATCAGATTCGCGAGATCACCGACGCGGCCCGCGGCCCGCACCCGCGCGCACTGATGAAGGAGGCGTCGATCTCGGCGTCGGGTGTCACGGCGATGCTGCGAGATACCCGCGCCTATTACGGGGACGACATCAACCTCATCATCGCGATGACGATCCTGATCGTTTTCGTGATTCTGGTCGCGATCCTGCGCGCTGTGGTGGCGCCGCTGTATTTGATTGCGTCCGTGGTGATTTCGTACTTATCGGCGCTCGGCGTCGGCGTGATCGTCTTCCAGTTCATCCTCGGCCAGCCGCTGACCTGGAGCATTCCCGGGCTGACGTTCATCGTGCTGGTCGCCATGGGTGCCGATTACAATCTGCTGCTGATCTCGCGATTGCGCGAGGAGTCGCCGCACGGGATCCGTTCCGGCGTCATCCACACGGTCAGCTCGACGGGTGGCGTGATCACCGCCGCGGGTGTCATCTTCGCGGCGTCGATGTTCGGCATGCTGTTCGCCAGCATCAGCACCCTGGTGCAATGCGGTTTCATCATCGGTACCGGGCTCCTGCTGGACACCTTCCTGGTGCGCACCATCACCGTGCCCGCGATCGCCGTGCTCGTCGGCGACTGGAATTGGTGGCCGTCCAAGCCGCCGCCGCCCGCGCCGCGCCGGCGCGCAGAACCGCCGGCCACGCCCGTCGCGGAACCAGCGCCCGAAGCATCGAACGGCGCCTCTGACGACCCGGGCGTGCGTCGAACGGCCGGCACGCCAGGCAGCGATCCCGGCACCGTGGCGATTCGTTCGTGAGTCGGAAGAACGGCAAGACACACTCTGCGACACGCCGGGTGCGCGTCGGTGTCCGGTCATAGACTGGCGTCCCTATGAGCAAGTCGTTCGTGCACCTGCACAACCACACCGAATACTCGATGTTGGACGGTGCCGCGAAGGTCGCGCCGATGCTGGCCGAGGCGCAGCGACTGCAGATGCCCGCGATCGGGATGACCGATCACGGCAACATGTTCGGTGCCAGCGAGTTCTACAACGGGGCCACCGCGGCCGGCATCAAACCGATCATCGGGATCGAGGCCTACATCGCGCCAGGCTCTCGTTTCGAGACCAAGCGCATTCTGTGGGGTGATCCGGGGCAAAAGAGCGACGATGTGTCCGGCAGCGGCTCGTACACCCACATGACGATGGTCGCCGAGAACGCCATCGGCCTTCGCAACCTTTTCAAGCTGTCGTCGCTGGCGTCCTTCGAAGGCCAGCTGGGCAAGTGGTCGCGAATGGACGCCGAGCTGATCGCCGAGCACGCGAGCGGCATCATCGCCACCACCGGCTGCCCGTCCGGGGAGGTGCAGACCCGGCTGCGGCTCGGCCATCACCGCGAAGCGCTGGAGTCGGCGGCCAAGTGGCGGGAGATCTTCGGACCGGAGAACTACTTCCTGGAGCTGATGGACCACGGGCTGTCCATCGAACGGCGGGTACGCGACGGTCTGCTGGAAATCGGACGGGCGCTGAACATTCCGCCGCTGGCCACCAACGACTGCCACTACGTCACCCGCGACGCCGCGCACAACCACGAGGCGTTGCTGTGTGTGCAGACCGGTAAGACGCTCACCGATCCCACCCGGTTCAAGTTCGACGGAGACGGCTACTACCTCAAGTCGGCGGCCGAGATGCGCGAGATCTGGGACGGCGAAGTCGCCGGCGCGTGCGACTCGACGCTGCTGATCGCCGAGCGGGTCAGCTCCTACGCCGACGTATGGGAGCCCCGCGACCGGATGCCGGTCTTCCCGGTGCCCGATGGCCACGACCCGGCGTCCTGGCTGCGCCACGAAGTCGAGGCCGGCCTGCGACGCCGTTTCCCCGATGCGCTGCCCGACGGGTACTCCCAGCGGGCCGCCTACGAGATCGAAGTCATCTGCGACAAGGGTTTTCCGTCCTACTTCCTCATCGTCGCCGACTTGATCAACTACGCGCGCTCGGTCGACATCCGGGTCGGCCCCGGTCGTGGCTCGGCGGCCGGTTCGCTGGTGGCCTACGCGCTGGGCATCACCGACATCGACCCGATCCAGCACGGGCTGCTGTTCGAGCGTTTCCTCAACCCCGAGCGCGCGTCGATGCCCGACATCGACATCGACTTCGACGATCGTCGACGCGGCGAAATGGTGCGCTACGCCGCCGAGAAGTGGGGGCAGGACCGGGTCGCGCAAGTCATCACCTTCGGCACCATCAAAACCAAAGCCGCACTGAAGGATTCCGCCCGGATCCACTACGGCCAGCCGGGATTCGCGATCGCCGACCGGATCACCAAGGCGCTGCCGCCGGCGATCATGGCCAAAGACATTCCGCTGTCGGGCATCACCGATCCCAATCACGAACGCTACAAAGAGGCCGCCGAAATCCGCGGCCTGATCGACACCGATCCCGATGTGCGGACCATTTACCAGACAGCGCGCGGGCTGGAAGGTCTGATCCGTAACTCCGGCGTGCATGCCTGCGCGGTGATCATGAGCAGCGAGCCGCTGACCGAGGTGATCCCGCTGTGGAAGCGGCCGCAGGACGGCGCGATCATCACCGGCTGGGACTACCCGTCGTGTGAGGCGATCGGCCTGCTGAAGATGGACTTCCTCGGGCTGCGGAACCTGACGATCATCGGCGACGCGCTGGTGAACATCAAAGACAACCGCGGAATCGACCTCGACCTCGAATCGGTCCCGCTCGACGACCCGGCCACCTTCGAACTGCTGGGCCGCGGCGAGACGCTGGGGGTGTTCCAGCTCGACGGCGGGCCGATGCGCGACCTGCTGCGCCGCATGCAGCCCACCGGGTTCGAGGACATCGTCGCGGTGCTCGCGTTGTACCGCCCAGGACCCATGGGCATGAACGCCCACAACGACTACGCCGACCGGAAGAACAACCGGCAGGCGATCAAACCGATCCACCCTGAGCTCGAGGAACCGCTGCGCGAGATCCTCGCCGAAACGTACGGCCTGATCGTGTATCAGGAACAGATCATGCGCATCGCGCAGAAGGTGGCCGGGTACTCGCTCGCCCGAGCAGACATTCTTCGCAAGGCCATGGGCAAGAAGAAGCGCGAGGTGCTGGAGAAGGAGTTCGAAGGCTTCTCAGAAGGCATGCAGGCCAACGGATTCTCGGCCAAAGCGATCAAAGCGCTGTGGGACACCATCCTGCCGTTCGCCGACTACGCGTTCAACAAGTCGCACGCCGCCGGGTACGGCCTGGTGTCCTACTGGACGGCGTATCTGAAGGCGAATTACCCGGGCGAGTACATGGCCGGGCTGCTCACCTCGGTCGGTGACGACAAAGACAAGGCCGCGGTATACCTGGCCGACTGCCGCAAGCTCGGTATCACCGTGTTGCCGCCGGACGTCAACGAGTCCGGGCTGAACTTCGCCTCGGTGGGAACCGACATCCGCTACGGGCTGGGCGCGGTGCGCAATGTCGGCGCGAATGTCGTTGCCTCACTGATCAACACCCGCACGACGAAGGGTAAGTTCACCGACTTCTCCGACTATCTCAACAAAGTCGACATCGCGGCGTGCAACAAGAAAGTCACCGAGTCGCTGATCAAAGCCGGCGCCTTCGACTCGCTGAAGCACCCCCGCAAGGGACTGTTCCTCGTCCACACCGACGCGGTGGATTCGGTGCTCGGCACGAAAAAGGCCGAGGCGATGGGACAGTTCGACCTGTTCGGCGGCGACCCGAACGACGGTGGAGCGGCGGCCGATGCAGTGTTCACCATCAGGATTCCCGACGAGGAATGGGACGACAAGCACAAGCTCGCGCTGGAGCGCGAGATGCTGGGTCTGTACGTGTCCGGGCATCCGCTCAACGGGGTCGCGCACCTGCTGGCCACCCAGGTCGACACCGCGATCCCGGCGATCCTGGACGGCGACGTCGCCAACGAGACCATGGTGAAAGTCGGTGGCATCCTCGCGTCGGTGAACCGGCGGGTGAATAAGAACGGAATGCCCTGGGCCTCAGCCCAATTGGAAGACCTGACCGGCGGCATCGAGGTGATGTTCTTCCCGCACACCTACTCCGCGTTCGGCGCTGATGTCATCGATGACACCGTGGTGGTCGTGACCGCCAAAGTCGCGATCCGCGACGACCGGATTTCGCTGATCGCCAACGATCTGGTAGTACCCGACTTCAGCAATGCGCAGGTGAACCGCCCGCTCGCAGTCAGCCTGCCGACGCGTCAGTGCACCATCGACAAGGTCAGCGCGCTCAAACAGGTGCTGGCGCAACACCCGGGCACATCGCAGGTGCATCTGCGACTGCTCAGCGGGGACCGGATCACCACCCTCGAGCTGGACGCGTCACTGCGGGTCACCATGTCCCCAGCCCTGATGGGCGACCTCAAGGCGCTGCTCGGCCCGGGGTGCCTGGGCAATTAAGCCCCGTCCGAACGCTCCGCTAGCTTCACACTCGTGCCCGAGCGCTCCGCTAGCTTCACACTCGTGGATCGGTACCGGCCGGGTCCTTGTAGATCACACCGTCTTTCATGACGAAATCCACCCGACCGGTGACCTCGATGTCGGTGAAGGGATCGCCGGGCATCGCGATCAGATCCGCGACCTTGCCCTCAGCGATCACTCCGAGATCGTCGAGGCGAAGCAATTCGGCGGCCACGCTGGTGGCGGCTTGCAACGCCCGCAGCGGGGTGATGCCGGTGGACACCATCATTGGGAATTCGAGCCAATTCTCGTGATGCGGAAACATTCCGGCGTCCGTGCCGAACGCGATCCGCACGTCGCTGGCGGCCAGTGAATCTGCCGCGTCCAGCAACGCACCACGGTATTGCTGCATTTTCCGGCGCGAGTGCTCCGGAAGTGTGACCCACAGCGGGTCGTCTTCGCCTTGCCGCGCGCCGGACAGGACCGTGTACTGGGTGGGCACCATGAACACCCCGGCGTCCTCCATCATCCGCAGCGTCGCCGGAGACGCCAGGTTCCCGTGTTCGATACTTCGCACTCCGGCGCGCACCGCACGTTGGATGCCGACGTCGCCGTAGCTGTGCGGGGTGACCGGTATTTCGAGGTCGGCGGCCGTGGCGACCAGGACGTTCATCTCCTCCTGGCTGTAAGTGGCTTGGCCGGGGTCATCGGTGGGCGAGGCGAAACCGCCGGTGGCGGCGAACTTGATCCAGTCGGCGCCGGCCCGGATTTCCTGCCTGACCCGGGTGCGGATTTCATCGGGGCCGTCGGCTGCCGCGAGTTCCATTGGCCGACAACAGCCTTGGTATTCGTCGGCGACCATCCCGCTGAAGTCACCGTGGCCGCCGCGCGCCGAGATCAGGTGCGGTGCCACCACCATTCGCGGGCCCTCGATAAGACCCGCCGCCACGGCGTCGCGCAAATCGATGGTGGGGTAGTCAGCGTCTGCGCAGCCCACGTCGCGCACCGTGGTGAATCCGTTGTGCAGCAGAGCCCGCAGCACCGGCAGCGCCTTCAGCGCCTTCATGACGCTGGAATCGAGTACCTGCACCAGACCGACCGGAGGCGCCAGGGTCACATGGGTGTGGCAATCGATGAATCCAGGGGTCAGCGTGTGCCCGGACAAGTCGACCACCCGGGCGTCGGGCTCGGCAGGCATCGCGGCGCCGACCTGGCTGATGCGGCCATCGACGACGAGTACCTGTGTTTCCTGCGAATAGGCCGAAATCCCATCCCAAACCTTCGCGCCCGTGATCAGTGTCGAAGCCATGTGGCCCCCTTTCGGGTGTCAGAAGCGGTAACGCAGCAGCCGCGCCGTGCGGGCACCTGACCTGGTTTTCCCCATCAGCCGGGTCGATACTCGTGCCGCAGTCGGGTAGAGGTCGACCTCCGGCACGTGTGACAGGCTCGTCTCTTCGATCAGCCGCAGCCGCGGACTCCAGCCCTCAGGGACGTGCGGATCGCTGAAACCGCGGTATTTCCACTGCGTTCCGACCGCGCTGAAGACAATTTTCATCGCGAGTAGGTTCAGTGGGCTGACCCGCCCGTAGTCGTTGATCGCCACTTCGCCGGACCGGAAGTGCTCC
Source organism: uncultured Actinomycetota bacterium (assembly GCA_963762535.1). Classification (GTDB taxonomy): domain Bacteria; phylum Actinomycetota; class Actinomycetes; order Mycobacteriales; family Mycobacteriaceae; genus Mycobacterium. Next base: position 298,552 of record CAVXKX010000004.1, on the reverse strand, counting down.
GGGATGTGGCGGAAGAGGTTGACGATCACCGCCTCGGACACGAATGCCAGCAGACCGTCCGCGATCAGCATTGTCGGCCGATCGGAGGGGATCTGGTCGGTCCACGAACCATCGGCCAGCGACGCCGCCACCGAATGCGCGTGGTCGTCGGGGGGCACCACCTGCTCACGCAACGCGATCACGTTGGGCAGATCGACGTTGTACCAGTCGACCGTCGGCGGCGGCGCGACCCGCTGCATGGGCGTGGCCAAACCCGCACCGAGGTCGACGACGACGGCCTCGGGATGTTGGCCGATGAACTGGCGGACCCGGTCGTCGAGCAGCTTTCCCCGCAGTGCGGTCTGACGGACGGCGCTGGCCGGCACACCCAAACCGTCGAAGTCGTAGTCGATCTTGGCGACGATGTCGTCGGCCAGGGTGTCGCCGAGTATCGGCCTGGTGCAACGGCTGTCGACCGCCCGCGCGTACTGGGTGACGAACGCGGTCTGCTCGACGGGCGTCAAGTCGGTGATCGCGATTCGCATACCGGCAACCTACTCCGGGACTAGCCTCGGCTGAGTGACCGATTCGATTACCCAGACCCCCAGCACGCTCTGCGAAGCGTTCCAGCGGACCGCGGCGATCGATCCGGACGCGGTGGCGCTGCGCGTTCCGGGCGGCTCCCAGTCGATGACGTGGCGGGAGTACGCGAACGACGTACGCCGGGTGGCGGCCGGCCTGCATGGGCTGGGCGTGCGTCGCGGCGACACGGTGTCGCTGATGATGGCCAACCGGATCGAGTTCTACCCATTGGAAGTAGGCGCACAACATGTCGGCGCCACGTCGTTCTCGGTGTACAACACGCTGGCCCCTGAACAACTCAGCTACGTGTTCGACAACGCCGGCACCAAAGTAGTGATCTGCGAGCAGCAATACGTCGGCGTGATCCGGGCCAGCGCGGCGACCCTGGACCACATCATCTGCATCGACGGCGCCGCGGACGGCACGCTGTCGCTGGATGATCTCTACGCCGCCGCTAAGGAAGACTTCGATTTCGACGCGACATGGCGCGCAGTGCAACCCGATGATGTCATCACGCTGATCTACACCTCGGGGACGACGGGCAATCCCAAGGGGGTGGAGATGACCCACGCCCACCTGATGTTCGAGGCCCAGGCCCTCGACGCCGTTCTCGGGGTTCGGTTCGGTGACCGTGTCACGTCCTTCCTGCCGTCAGCGCATATTGCCGACCGCACGATGGCGCTGTACAACCAGGAGGTATTCGGGGCTCAGATCACCGTGGTCTCCGATGCGCGCGAGATCGCTGCCGCGCTGCCCGACGTGCGCCCGACTACCTGGGGCGCGGTTCCGCGGGTATGGGAAAAACTCAAAGCGGCAATCGAATTCGCGGTAACCCATGAGCCGGACGACGACCAAGCGCCAGGCACTGCAGTGGGCGATGTCGGTCGCAGCGAAACGCGCCGCGGCGCTGCTCGCCGACCAGCCGTACTCCGACGAGGACACCGCGGAGTGGCAGCAGGCCGACGAACTGGTGCTCTCGAAGCTGCGGGCCAAGCTGGGGTTCGACGAGCTGCGCTGGGCGGTGTCCGGCGCAGCGCCGATCCCGCGGGAGACGCTCGCGTTCTTCGTCGGCATCGGCATTCCGATCGCCGAGGTCTGGGGCATGTCGGAACTGAGTTGCGTTGCGAGTGTGACACACCCGGTCGACGCCCGACTTGGCTCGGTGGGCAAGCTGCTGCCCGGTCTGGAGTCCAGGATCGCCGAGGACGGCGAATACCTGGTGCGCGGGCCCCTGGTGATGAAGGGCTATCGCGGCGAGCCGGCCAAGACTGCCGAGGCGATCGACCCCGACGGCTGGCTGCACACCGGCGACATCCTCGAGGTGGACGACGACGGCTATCTGCGGATCGTCGATCGCAAGAAGGAGCTGATCATCAACGAGGCCGGAAAGAACATGTCACCGGCCAACATCGAGACCACGATCCTGGCGGCGTGTCCGATGGTCGGGGCGATGCTGACCGTCGGCGACGGCCGACCGTACAACACCGCGTTGCTGGTGTTCGACACCGACTCGGTCGGCCCGCACGCCGCCAACCTCGGACTCGCGGAAGCCTCACCCGAGGCCCTGGCCACCCACCCGGAGATGCTGGAGAAGATCGCGGCCGGGGTGGCAGCCGGCAACGCCAAGCTGTCGCGGGTCGAGCAGATCAAGCGCTTCCGCGTGCTGCCGGCCCTGTGGGAGCCGGGCGGCGACGAGATCACGCTGACGATGAAGCTCAAGCGGCGGCCGATCCTGGCCAAGTACGCCGTCGAGATCGAAGAGTTGTATGCCAGCGAGCCGGGGCCCGAAATCCACGAGCCTTCGCGGGCACCAAGCACCCAACCGGCCTAGACCTCAGCTGGCCTTGCGCCGATCCCGGTGGGCAACGATGGCGGTCATCAGCCCGCGTCGCCCGGTATCGTCAGCGGTCACAGATGGCGGTCGCGTATCGGCGTAGCGAAACTTGTTCTCCGAGGCCGTCTCTGGCGCGTCGTCGGCGGTGGCCGACATGAATCCATCCGGCAGCGCTAATTTGCAGATGGTGCGCACCGTGAGCAGGTACTGGCGAAGGAACGGCCCTGTCGTATAGGGCAAGTCGTACTTGACGCACAACGCGCGGACACGTTCGGCGATCTCGGGTAAGCGATTACTCGGCAGATCGGGAAAGAGGTGGTGTTCGATCTGGTAGCAGAGGTGTCCGGTCATGAAGGCCAGCACCCGGCCGGCCCGGAAGTTGCCGGTGCCCAGCATCTGCCGCAGGTACCACAGTGGTTTGGTCTCATCCTGCAGAACTGATGGCTCGAACTTCTCCGCACCGTCCGCGAAGTGACCGCAGACAATGACGATGTAAGCCCATGCGTTGCGAAACCCGTTGGCCACCACGTTTGCGCCGAGCACGCGGCGCCAACGCCGGCGGCTCAGCGCCGGAAAGAGGACATAATCCTTGCCGGCTTGCCGAGCCATTTTGCGAAGCATGTCTTTTTTATGGGCAGATTTGCCGGCCTGGGTACTTTCGCCTTCCTGTATCGAGTACAGGCCGTGAAAGGCCACACCCCATTCGAAGGCGGCAGCCAGCAGCACCGCGCGCAACGGCTGGAACAGGTTGCTCGGCCGCCACTCCTGGTCTCGGGTGACCCGCAGAACTCCGAAGCCGAGGTCGTCATCCACGCCGATGACGTTGGTGAACATATGGTGTCGATGGTTGTGCGAGGACCGCCAGTGCGTCGAGGGACCGACCATGTCCCATTCCCAGGTGTTGGAATGGATCTCCGGGTCGTTCATCCAGTCCCACTGACCGTGGATGATGTTATGGGCGAGTTCCATGTTCTCGACACATTTGGCCGCAGCCAGCGCGACGGTCCCGAGCATCCATCCGGATCTGGTCTTGCTGAGACCGATGGTGAGCCTTGCCGCGATCTCGAGGCATCGCTGAATGGCAATGGCACGAAGGATGTGTTCGCGGTCTTTGGCGCCCCGAGACTCCTCGATGTCACGACGGATCTGGTCGAGCTCAGCCGCCAGCGCGGCGATATCCGCATCGCTCAGATGGGCGTATTCGGGTACCTCGGTGATGGCCATCGAGGCTTAACTGTCCGTAGCCGGTTCGCCGGGTGACCATGCCCGCACGAAGGCGCACAACGGCCAGCTCAACAGCTGCGGCATGTGTCTATACCTGCTTTATCGGCGCTACGCCGTCCGTCTGACCGTGCTTATGTCGGTGTCGCACGCCGAACACTACACGGTGAGCGTCACAAGATGGTCGCCACAAGATCTCGATGGCTGGGCCACAGGCTTAAGGTGAGTCGTATGCCACTCGAAGGTGAATATGCCCCAAGCCCGTGGGACTGGTCTCGCGAACAAGCCGACAAGTACGCCGAATCCGGTGGGACCGACGCCGCTGACATGAAGGGCAAGCCGATCATCCTGCTGACCACGGTCGGCGCCAAGACCGGCAAGCTCCGCAAGACACCGCTGATGCGGGTCGAACACAATGGCGAATACGCCGTGGTGGCCTCGCTGGGCGGGGCGCCGAAGCACCCGGTCTGGTACTACAACCTCGCCAAGAATCCGCGGGTGGAGCTGCAAGACGGCAATGTCACCCGCGACTACGACGCCCGCGAGGTATTCGGCGATGAGAAGGCAGTCTGGTGGGAACGTGCCGTTGAGGCGTGGCCCGATTACGCCGAGTACCAGAAGAAGACCGACCGGCAGATCCCGGTGTTCGTGCTGACCCCTGTGCACTGAACGCGCAGCGTGATGGCACCATTGACCGGTGTCCGCCGAACTGAGCCAGAGCACCCGGGGTAGTGGGCCGCTTGGGGTCTTTTCAGCGGCCGACGTCGACAGCGCGGCCGCGCGAATCGCCGGAGTGGTCCAGCCGACTCCGCTAGAGCTGTGTGACCGGTTGTCGGCGACAACCGGAGCGACGGTCTACCTCAAGCGCGAAGACCTGCAGACCGTGCGCTCCTACAAGCTGCGCGGCGCCTATAACCTGCTCGTGCAGCTGTCTGACAGCGAGAAGGCCGCCGGCGTGGTGTGCTCGTCGGCGGGCAACCACGCGCAGGGCTTCGCCTATGCGTGCCGGGCCCTGGGCATCCGTGGCCGCGTCTACGTCCCGGCCAAGACGCCGAAGCAGAAGCGCGATCGCATCCGGTACCACGGCGGCGAGTTCGTCGAGCTGATCGTCGGCGGATCAACCTACGACCTGGCCGCCGAAGCGGCGCTGGCCGACGTGCAGCGCACCGGCGCCACGCTGGTGCCGCCGTTCGACGACCCGCGCACGATGGCCGGTCAGGGCACGATCGCCCGGGAAATCCTGGAGCAACTCGACGACGAGCCCGACCTGGTGGTGGTACCGGTCGGCGGCGGCGGATGCATTGCCGGCATCACCACCTACCTCGCCGAACGGACGACCAACACCTCCGTGCTGGGTATCGAGCCGGCGGGCGCGGCCGCGATGATGGCGGCGCTGGCCAACGGCGGACCGGTGCCCCTCGAGCACGTCGACCAATTCGTCGACGGGGCCGCGGTGCGCCAGGCCGGCAAGCTGACCTACGCCGCCCTTGCGGCGGCCGGCAACATGGTCTCGATCACGACGGTGGACGAGGGCGCGGTGTGCACCGCGATGCTCGATCTGTATCAAAACGAAGGGATCATCGCCGAGCCCGCGGGTGCGCTCGCGGTGGCCGGGTTGCTGGAAGCCGAGATAGAGCCGGGATCCACCGTGGTCTGCCTGGTCTCCGGCGGCAACAACGACGTATCCCGCTACGGGGAGATCCTCGAACGGTCGCTGGTCCACCTCGGGCTCAAGCACTATTTCCTGGTCGACTTCCCGCAAGAGCCCGGGGCGCTGCGCCGCTTCCTGGACAGCGTGCTGGGACCCAACGACGACGTCACGCTGTTCGAGTACGTCAAGCGCAACAACCGCGAGACCGGCGAGGCTCTGGTCGGCATCGAGCTCGGCTCAGCCGCCGACCTGGACGGCTTGCTGGACCGTATGCGGGCTACCGAGATGCAGATCGAGCCCATCGAGCCGGGCTCGCCGGCCTACCGCTATTTGCTGTAGGCCCAGCTCAACGGCTGTCGACAACCCGCTGAGCGATGTCGTACAGGCGCACGTTCATCTGCTGCGACAACTTGCGCAACATCTCGAATGCGCCGATGGCGTCGATACCGAAGCGCTCCATCAGAATCCCTTTGGCCTGGCCGATGAGGTCCCTGCTCAGCAAGGCGGCCTGCAACTGTTGGCTGTGTCGACCGGCGAGAACGGCTGCGGCAGCATGAGCGGCGAGTATCGACCCGATCACCTCGGCATCCGCGTCGAAGCTATGCGGGCTCCGAGAGAATACGTTCAATGCCCCCGCGGTCCGTTCGCCGGTGTACAGCTTGAAGGAGATGCTGCTGCGCACGCCGAGCTCGGATACTCCGCGCGAGTACTGCGGCCAGCGTGACTCGGTCTCGAAATCCTCGGTGCGGACGACTAGTTCATTGACCGCCGCGTCGATGCAAGGGCCCTCGTTGTACTTCTCCTGCAACCGGTCGAGCTCATAGATCAGCTCCGACGTGCCCGACAACGACTCGTACTTGCCGCCTTTGCTGACCAGCAGCACACCGGCGGTGTCGGCACCGTTCAGCAACTCAACCGCGCCGGACGTCACGCCGTTGAGGACGTCGTCCAAATCGCAGGGAGCGGCGACCGATCGAGCCAGGTCGGCCATTCGGTGGGCCAATTCTTGAGTCGCTTGATTCGACATACCGCCGAGTTCCCCGGTCGCGGCGGATGTACACCCGCGAGCGCCGCGCGGCAGCTCACCGGATGTCTTCGACAGCTTTCTTGGCCTCGGCCAGACCGGCACCGGTGATCCTGCGGTATTCCTTGATCGCGGCGATCAAGTTGCCGGCGCGGGCGAGCTCGACCACGGCCGCCGGCATTCCCGACCGCATCGGACTCCACGAACGACACGTAGCTGTTCGGGAACAACGCCTGAAGCTGCTTTTCGATGTGATCGAGACGGGCTCTGGCGCCCGTAGTCGATTTCACTCACACGCGAAAGCTACCCGATGATGAACCTCACCTGACCACTAGCCCAGTAGTGCGACTGCTTCGTCATTGGCGCGAAATATCGGCTCCAGCGGGACGGCAAATCGTTCGGCCATGTCGGTCAACGACTTCGACCACACCAGCTCGATCGTCGACGCCGGACCACGGCCCGGGCCGGACAGCAGCAGTGCCACCGTGGTCCCCGCTTCCAGGTCGTCGAGCAGCGTCCGCAGCGACGACATCAGGTTCCAGACGATCCGTCCGCGGGGCCGCGGCCGGATCGGGACGCGGCTCAGTTTGTTGGTGAAGCAGCGGTCCGGCCCGATCAGGCCGAACCACAGCAGCCGGGTCTCAAATCCCAAAGGTCCCATCAGCGCACGCCACCGTTCGCGCAGATCCTGCGTCGAATACACCGGATCGCAGGCGGTCTGGATGGGTGGAATCGGCAACAACTCAGAATGGCTCATCCGCGCATCATCAGCGGTCGCCGACGAGGCCGGTAGTCAGTTATCCACAGCGCGCAGGATCGCAAACGAATGCGACGGTAGCTCGGTGCTCTGCTCGCCGACGCTGATCGGTTCCGAGCCCAGCACCAGCTCACCGGTGAACGGAACCGGCACCGGATCAGCGCCGAGGTTGCAGGCCAGCGTCACCCTGCCGCGGCGCAGCGCTATCCAGTGGCCGGCTTCGTCGTAGTCGACACCCAGATTGTCCAGCCAGGGATCGCTGAGATCGCTTTCGTTGCGCCGCAACGCGATCAGCTCCTGATAGATCCTGAGCAATTTCGCGTGCTCGGCGTTGCCGAGTTCCGACCAGTCCAGTTTCGACCGCTGGAAGGTCTGCGGGTCCTGCGGATCGGGAATGTCGTCGGCATCCCAACCGTGATCGGCGAACTCCCGCTTGCGGCCCTCGGCGGTGGCGCGGGCCAGCTCGGGTTCTGGATGCGAGCTGAAGAATTGAAAGGGCGTCGATGCTCCCCATTCCTCGCCCATGAAAAGCATTGCCGTGTAGGGCGATGCCAGTACCAGCGCGGCCTTGACAGCGAGCTGGCCATAGCTCAGGTTCTGCGACGGGCGGTCGCCGAGCGCACGGTTGCCGACCTGGTCATGGGTGCAGGTGTAGGCCAGCAGCCTGGTCGCCGGAACCCCCGACGCCTCCGTGGTATCCAAGGGTCGGCCGTGCCGCCGCTGGCGGAATGACGAGTAGGTGGCGGCGTGGAAGAAGCCGTGGCGCAAGGTCTTTGCCAAGGTCGCCAGCGATCCGAAGTCGGCGTAGTAGCCCTGGCGCTCGCCGGACACCGCGGTGTGGATGGCATGGTGGATGTCGTCGTCCCACTGCGCGGTCATGCCTTGGCCGTGTTCCGGGCGAGGGGTGATCATGCGCGGGTCGTTCAGATCACTCTCGGCGATCAGCGACAACGGCCGGCCGAGTTGCCCGGCAAGCGCATCGGTTTCGGCAGCCAGCTCCTCGAGTATGTGGATCGCGGTGGTGTCGAAGAGCGCGTGCACGGCGTCAAGGCGCAGGCCGTCGGCGTGGAAGTCCCGCATCCAGCGCAGCGCGCAATCGATGATGTAGCGGCGCACCTCATCTGACTGGGCATCGGCGATGTTGATGCCTTCGCCCCACGGGTTGCTCGCCGAGGACAGGTACGGCCCGAACCGCGGCAGGTAGTTGCCCGAGGGCCCCAGGTGATTGAACACCGCGTCGATCAACACGCCCAGCCCGCGGCGATGGCAGGCGTCGACGAAACGGATCAAACCGTCTGGGCCGCCGTAGGGTTCGTGTACGGCGTACCACAGCACGCCGTCATAGCCCCAGCCATGTGGGCCGGAAAACGCATTGACCGGCATCACTTCGACGAAGTCGACGCCGAGATCGACCAGGTGGTCGAGCTTGCCGATGGCCGCATCAAACGTGCCCGCGGGCGTGAAGGTCCCGATGTGCAATTCGTAGATCACCGCGCCCTGCACCGAGCGGCCCGCCCAATCGTCATCCGTCCAGTCCCGGGAGTTTGGCTCCCACACTTGTGAGTGCTCGTGCACACCGTCGGGCTGGCGGGGTGATCGCGGATCGGGCAGCGGCTTGGGATCATCATCGAGCAGATAGCCGTAGCGGGCGCCCGGCGCAGCGTCGACGCTCGCCCGCCACCAGCCGTCCTCGCTGCGGATCATCGGTGACACCACTCCGTCGACCTCAAGCCGGACGGCATCGGGTTTCGGTGCCCAGACGGCGAATTCACGCATCCGTGCGCTCCAGCAGTGCGACGGGCAGATCGGCGAACAACTCAGCAGCCGGTACGGTCGCGCTGACCACAGCGCCGGTCAGCGCATTGGCCCATGCGCCATCCGGCAGGGCGATCGCGGTGTCGCCCCAGCCGGTCTCCTCGAGTTGCACCGTCCAGCGGGTCACCGCGACCAGCACGTCATCGCCGCGCCCGAACGCCACTACGTGATCCGCTCCGCTCCCGGCGGCCAGCACCGGGTGATAGCCGCCCCGCAAGAAGGTGTCCGGCCGCGTGCGTCGCAGCTTCAGGGCGGCATTGACGACTCGAATCTTGCTGTGCTGGAGAGATTTCAGTGCCTCACGGCGCGCGGTGTAATCCACCTTGCGCCGGTTGTCGGGATCGACCAGGCTGTCGTCGAACAACTCGGTGCCCTGATACACGTCCGGGATACCGGGTGAGGTCAGCAACAGCAGCTTTTGGCCCAGAGCGTCGTTCTCGGCGTGTGAGTGCAGCTGGATAACCAGATTGGTCAGCTCACGTGCCACCGGGCCGTCCAGCACATCGTCCAGCCAGCCGTGCACCGCGCCCTCGAAGTCGGCGTCCGGGTCGTTCCACGAGGTGTGCCACGCCGCTTCGCGGATCGCCTTCTCGGCGTAGGCATGCAACCGGTCGCGCAGCTCGTCGGTGACCTCGCCGTCGGCCGGCCACACACCGAAGATGTTCTGCCACAGAAACAATCCCGTCGCAGGGTCGGGGGATGGGACAACGGCTCTCCCAGCGGCTGATGAACTCGGCCCACAGCGACGGCACCTGCGACAGCACCCCGATGCGGGCGCGGACGTCCTCACCGCGTTTGGTGTCATGGGTTGTCAGCGTCGTCATCGCCTGCGGCCACAGCCGGGCGCGGGTGGCTGCGCGCGTATGGAATTCGGCCAGACCTACGCCGAAGTCTTGCGGCTCGCCGCCAACCTCGTTGAGCGACACCAGCCGGGCGTCGCGGTAGAACAGGCAGTCCTCGACGGCTTTGGCGGTCACCGCCCCGCACAGCTGCTGCAGTCGCACCGCCGCCTCGCCGCCGTCGGCCACCGCAACGGCGATCAGCCGCAGCGCGGCGTCGAGTTCCGGCTGGGCGGACTGGGTTGCGGCCAGGGCGGTCGGCAGTATCGCCGCCAGCCCCCGGTAGTCGCTGCGGTACACGTCGATGTGAGTGAGCAGCGCGGCCACCGCGGCGGGCAGCTGCGGGTGGTCGGCTCCGGTCGCCGCGACGATGCAGCGCCGAAGCCTGCCCAGCTCACTGGCCAAAGTCTTGGTAGCCGACGAAATTTTCAGTTCGGCCAGCATGGTGGGCAGCTGCCCGTGGTCGACGCCGGCAGATTCCAGCAGCGCGGTCAGCGCCTGCGCACCGCGGGGATCGATGAAGACACCGCCGATCTCGCGCAGCGCGTCGTATCCGGTGGTGCCGGCCACCGGCAGCGACGGATCCAGCGCCTCGTCGACGGCGAGGATCTTCTCGATCACGATCCACGCGTCGGGGCCGGTCAACTCGCGCAGCCAGCCGAGGTAGCCGGTCGGATCCGCCAGCCCGTCGGGATGGTCGATGCGCACCCCGTCGACGAGTCCGTCGGCGAACCAGCGCGCCACCTCGGCGTGGCTGGAGTCGAACACCGATGCGATCTTCCTGGCGCAGCCCGGCCAGCGACGTGATCGAGAAGAAGCGGCGATACCCGCACAGCCCGTTGCGCCAGCCGATCAGCCGGTAATGCTGGCGGTCGTGGACTTGGGGGCCGGTGCCGTCGCCCGTGCCCGGCGCGACGGGAAGTGCCAGATCGCCCAGCCGTAACAGATCGCCGTCAACGGTGAGATCGGCGACATCGTCGTCAGAGCCCAACAGCGGCAGCACAATCCGGCCATCGCCCAGTTCCCAGTCGATATCGAAGTAGGACGCGTACACCGATGCCTGGCCGTGCTGCAGCACGTCCCACCACCACGGGTTCTGCTCGGGTTTGTCCACCCCGACATGGTTGGGCACGATGTCGACGATCAAGCCCAGGCCGCGGGCCCGCGCCGCCGCGGACAGCCGTGCCAATCCCTCGGGGCCGCCGAGCTCGGCGGACACTGTCGTCGGGTCGGCGACGTCGTAGCCGTGTGCCGATCCGGCGACCGGGGTCAGAATCGGTGACAGGTACAGATGCGTGACCCCGAGATCGTCAAGGTAGTCGAGCAGACGCTCGGCGTCGGCGAAGGTGAATCCGAACCCGCTGGCGGCGCCGCGCAGCTGCAGCCGATAAGTGGAAAGTACCGGAAAACCCATGCGTCACTTGGTCTTACGGAACACGAGTAACGACCGCGCGGGCAGTGACACCTCGTCGCCGTCGTTGACGACGAGCGTCACCGATCCAGTGGGATCAGTCGTGTCCAGCACGGCTGTCCATTGTGAGGCGTAATCGTCGGCCGGAATGACGAAGTCGACTTCGTGGTCATGGGCGTTGAAACACATCAGGAATGAGTCGTCGACGACCCGTTCACCGCGGGCATTCGGTTCCGGTATCGCCTCGCCGTTGAGGAACACCGCGATGCTCTTGCCGAATTCGCCGCCCCAGTCCTGGGGCCGCATTTCCTTGCCGGCCGGGGTCAGCCAGGCGATGTCTCGGACTTCATCGCCGCTGCGGATCGGCTCGCCGTCGAAGAACCGACGGCGGCGAAACACCGGATGGGCCTTGCGTAGCGCAGTGACCTTGCGGGTGAACTCCAGCTGATCGCTGTTCTTCTCGACCAACGACCAGTCCATCCAAGATAATTCGGAGTCCTGGCAGTAGACGTTGTTGTTGCCCTGCTGAGTGCGGCCGATCTCATCACCGTGGGCGATCATCGGCGTGCCCTGGCTCACCATCAGTGTGGCCATGATGTTTCGCATCTGTCGGCTGCGCAGCTCGAGGATCTCCGGGTCGTCGGTCGGGCCCTCGACGCCGCAGTTCCAGGACCGGTTGTGACTCTCGCCGTCACGGTTGTCTTCGCCGTTGGCCTCGTTGTGTTTCTCGTTGTAAGAGACGAGGTCGTTGAGGGTGAATCCGTCGTGGGCGGTGACGAAGTTGATGCTCGCGCCGGGCCGGCGACCGGTCGCCTCGTAGAGATCTGACGACCCGGTCAGCCGGGAGGCGAACTCGCCCAGTGTCGCGGGCTCGCCCCGCCAGTAGTCACGCACAGTATCGCGATACTTCCCGTTCCACTCGGTCCACAAACCCGGGAAGTTGCCGACCTGGTAGCCGCCTTCGCCGATGTCCCACGGCTCGGCGATCAGCTTGACCTGGCTGATGATCGGATCCTGTTGCACCAGATCGAAAAATGCGCTCAGACGGTCGACGTCGTAGAACTCGCGTGCCAGCGTCGAGGCCAGATCGAAGCGGAAGCCGTCGACATGCATCTCGCTGACCCAATAGCGCAGCGAATCCATGATCAGCTGAAGCGTGTGCGGGTGACGAGCATTGAGGCTGTTACCGGTGCCGGTGAAGTCCTTGTAGAACCACAGCTCCTCGTCGACGAGCCGGTAATAGGCGGCGTTGTCGATGCCGCGGAAATTGATCGTGGGACCGAGGTGGTTGCCTTCGGCGGTGTGGTTGTAGACGACGTCGAGAATGACTTCGATGCCCTGCTCGTGAAATGCCCGGACCATCGACTTGAACTCGGTCACCGCGCCGCGTGCACGCCGGTTGGCGGCGTACTGATTGTGCGGAGCGAAGAATCCGAAGGTGTTGTAGCCCCAGTAGTTTCGCAGGCCAAGGTCCAGCAGACGGTGGTCGTGCATGAACTGGTGCACCGGCATCAGTTCGATCGCGGTGACGTTCAACGATTTCAGATGCTCGATGACCGCCGGGTGACTCAGGCCGGCATAGGTACCGCGCTGCGCCTCGGGGACGGCGGGGTGATTCTGGGTCATCCCTTTGACGTGCGCCTCGTAGATCACCGTCTCGTGGTACGGCGTGCAGGGGGCGCGATCATTGGCCCAGTCGAAGTACGGGTTGATCACCACGCTGGTCATGGTGTGCCCCAACGAGTCGACCCGGGGCGGCGTCCCGGTCTCGGCGGAGTCCTCGGCGGCGACGGCCAAGTCGTAGGAGAACAGCGCCTGGGTGAATTTGAACTCGCCGTCGAAGCATTTGCCATATGGGTCGAGCAGCAGCTTGCTGGAGTCGCAGCGGTGTCCGGCCGCCGGTTCGAACGGGCCGTGCACCCGATAGCCGTAGCGCTGTCCCGGCGTGACGTCGGGCAGGTAGGCGTGCCAGACGTATCCATCGACCTCGTCGAGGCGAATGCGGGACTCTTGACCGTCCTCATCGATCAGGCACAGCTCGACCTTCTCGGCGATCTCAGAGAACAGCGCGAAGTTGGTGCCAGTGCCGTCGTAGTTGGCGCCCAGCGGGTAGCTGGACCCAGGCCACACGGTGGCCATGGCGGGCGGAGTCGCGGACGCGCCACTGCTCGGGTTTGACGGGGGCATAACTCGACCTTAGTGGCGGTTGAATCGGCTCGCTCTGCTGCCTGACGGCCGGCTACCACCAACCCGTAGCCGGGCCGAGCTGGCGGCCCAGCTCATTGGTCATGGTGCGCATGTACGTCGCGGACAGGTGGTGAGCGTCGTGATATACCAACACGTTTCCCTCCACGGCCGGGCAGATGTCGGCGCGGCAGACCGCGTCGCTCAGGTCCAGCGGCTTGAGCGACGGGAACTGCTCGACCCAGTCGAGGGTGGGATTGCGGTCAGCGAGCACATCGGAGCGCTTGACGCCGCAGGACGTGGCGTCACCGCCTTTGGCCAGGCAGTCCGACGGGTTGAATGGCTGACCGTCTCTCACCAGCCACGGCGTGTCTCGCATGGCCAGTATCGGAATGTTGTTGTCGGAGAACGTCTGCCAGATGCCGACGTAGGTGCCCGGCATGACGTCTCCGGGCTTGATGTTCCACGGTCGTGTGGACGTCGTGAAGACGAAGTCCGGGTGATCGGCGACCACCGCCGCCATCGCCTTGGGCACCCAGTCGCGGCACTCTGGGTACGGGTCGTTGTTGCCCATCACTAGGGGCATCGTCTCGGTCGACAGCGGGCAGCCCATCTTGAGGAACGTGGTGACCTTGAAGTGGTGGCGGTGCCCGAGCAGTTCCAGCGCGGTCAGCCAGTGCTCGGCGTGCGAGCCGCCGGCGAGCGCGATGGTCCTGGTCGCGTTCGTGTCGCCGTAACTGCACTTGATCACATCGGTGTTCTTGAAGTCGCTGATGCAGCCGTCGCGGGTGGACGGCGGGTAGTCGGTCTGGGCTTCCAACACGGTGGGTCGCATCCGCAGCCGGGGGACGCGGACGTGCTTGACCAGTGCGCGGGCACCGGGGTAGTCGCTGGAACTCAGCGCGCTGAGTTCTTTGCCGGTGGCGCGTTCGACGTTGACGTGCTCGCGCCAGGTGAATGCGGTCGCGGTGAGTGTTACGGCCAGCAGCCCGACTACTGATCCCAGCACCATCGTCGGGCGCCGCAGCCGGGTCCGCCACGGCACCGCCACCGTGGTCCTGGGTGAGGCATCGGCGGGTTTGCGCTGGCGCAGCGGTTCCTCGATATACCGGTTGGTCAGATAAGCCAGCACGCCGGAGACCAGCAGCACCGCGGTGCCTTCGACGACGTTGGCGTGCGCGTGACCGGTGTAGGCGAGCCAGAAGATCAGCAGCGGCCAGTGCCACAGATACAGCGAATAGGCCATCTCGCCGAGGCGCACCAGCGGAGCCGTCGCCAGCAGCCGGTTGGGCAGCGGCAACGCGACGCCATCGGACCGGTTGGCGCCGGCCAGGATGAACACGACGGCGGCACCGACCGGTACCAACGCCCACGGGCCCGGGAATTGCCGGACGCCGTCGATGACCGCGCCGCAACACAGCACCGCCGCCAAGGCGATGGTGGCCGCAGTGACGCGCAACCACGCGGGCCAACGAATATAGGGGACCAGCGCGCCCACCAAAGCTCCGAGCAGCAACTCCCAGGCGCGGGCAAAGCTGTTGTAATAGGCCACCGCCTGGTCGGCCTGGTGGGCCTGGATCGCATAGACGAACGACGCGATCGCCAGCGTGCTGAGCAACAGCACGTACGCAGTGCGCAGCCGATCACCCAGTCGGCGCCGAAGCAGGTAGGCGAAGCCGAAAACCAGCGCCAGGAAAGCGATGTAGAACTGGCCCTGCACTGACATCGACCAGATGTGCTGCAGCGGGCTGACCGATTCGCCGGCCCGCAGATAATCGGCGACCGTACTGGCCAGCTCCCAATTCTGGTAGTAACCGAGGCTGGCCAGGCTCTGGTCGGCGAAGGTCTCCCAGCGCGTCTCCGGCTGGATCAGGATGGTCAGCACCGCGCACCCGGCCAGCACCACCACCAGTGCGGGCAACAGCCGGCGCACCAGCCGAACCACCTCGGGGACCGGCGACAGCGTGGATGCGGGATTGAGTGCCGCGCGAAGCAGCTTGCCGCCGAAGAAGAAACCGGAAAGGGCGAGGAACACGTCCACCCCGCCGGAAACCCGGCCGAACCACACGTGGAACATCGCGACCAGGGCGATGGCAATACCGCGCAGCCCGTCAAGATCGTGGCGGTAGAACCCTGCCCGGTTTTCCGTGGCACGTTGCGCGTGCTGCACAACGCCGACGTCGGCCGAGCGGGTCGTGGAGATCGTCATGATTGACAGACAATCTACCTAACCCGCCGGCCGACGCGCGTGCTCGAAACCGGTCGGTGACGCCGTCCGGTCAGGACTCCAGGATGCGGGTCAGGTATGGAGTCATCCCGGTCGTCCGGGCCGGTGTGACGGTGACGGCAGGCTCGGTGGCCTCGATCATCTGGTTGTTGCCGAGGTACATGGCCACGCTCTGGGTGCCACCGGGCCCGTAGCAGAGCAGGTCGCCCGGGCGTGCCTGCGCCGGCGGGACTTTGCGGCCGACGCTGCACTGCTCGGCCGACGTGCGCGGCATCTTCACACCGGCGCCGGCGTAGGCGTACTGGATCAGCCCGGACGCGTCGAAGCCCACGATGTTGGCTTTCAGGCCGGTGCCGCGAGTGGGTCCTGCGGCGTTGCCGCCGCCGTACAGGAACGGCACGTTGCGCTGCGACAGCGCGCGCTGGACTGCGTAATTGGCGCTCTGCTGGTAGCCCACCAGAGTCGGCCCGGTCGGGTCAGCGCTTGCGATGTGAGGGTTCACCATCGGCAGCGTCAACAACAGGGCCAGGCTGGTGGGGATGGCGAAGCTGCGTCTCATGTTGATCACCTCTCTGCGGCTTCGGCGCGGTGACCGCACGCCTCTGCCGCCATTCCGCCGATTCACCACAGAGACTCGTGCGTTGGCCCGCCCCGTTGGGGGCCGCGCCGCCACCTGAATCCGGTGTGGATCGGGAAGCGGTGCCCCGTTGGTGAACCGCTGAATTCACAACAGTCACTATGAACACTGTGGCAACAAAAGCCTCGTAGAGCCACCTCGCGGGGGGCCTGAGCGGGATTTTTTGTCGTACCGTGACCGAACGGTGATCGCCGGCCGGCTGAAGTCTCAAATTGGCGCGCACCGTTGTGATTTCGCTCTCACTCGGGAGCGTCGACGACCCCGGAACCACCGTGCCAGTAGGTGGCGCTGAAATCGGTCAGCGCCGTGCCGGCTGCCGAGGCGAACAGCACCAGCGCGATGGCCAACGGCGGCCAGAAGGACAGATACCAGCCCTTCAGCAGCGACACCAGTGGCCCGAGCAACATGGCGGCGACCGCGGCGCCGATGCCGCCCCAGACCACCGGATAGATGTAGTAGTCGACGCCGAAGGGAGCCGGTGGGCAATCGCCTGTGCAGACGTCTTTGAGGAAGCCGAAAAGCCTGGCATACCAGTCGGTCCCGAAAGCGAGCGCAGCAAGTAGCGCCGCCAGCGCCAGCAACGAGACCACATCCCAGGGAACCAGCCGCGGCCGCAGAAGGCGCGGCGCAGAGTCGTCGTGGTGGCCGGGGGACGGGTCATCGAATTGCTGCGGCGAAGCCATGGTGGCTCAATGCTGCCGGATGCCCGGCTTTTCTGCGACCGAACGCGCCGCCCCGCTCACCTGCCTGGTCGCTGCGCTCTGGCGCGTTGCCGGCTGCTTTACCCTCGTTGTCTATGACTTCTGCGGCCGCAGGCGCGTCCGGGCTCACGCCCGAGCAGATCAGCGCCATTGATGCGGCCCACCTCTGGCACCCCTACAGCACTATCGGCGCCGAAGCAGTGCCCCCCGTGGTCGCCGTCGGTGCCCACGGCGCCCGGCTGACGCTGGTCCGCGACGGCAAACACGTCCAGGTGATCGACGCGATGAGCTCCTGGTGGACGGCTGTTCACGGGCACGGGCACCCGGTGCTGGACGAGGCGGTGACCCGCCAATTGGCCACCATGAGTCACGTCATGTTCGGCGGACTCACTCACGAGCCGGCGGCGCGGCTGGCCCAGCTGCTCGTCGAAATCACCCCGGCCGGTCTGGAGACGGTGTTCTTCAGCGACTCTGGGTCGGTGTCGGTGGAGGTCGCGGTCAAAATGGCGCTGCAGTTCTGGCGCGGCCGCGGGCTGCCCGGTAAACGGCGGCTGATGACTTGGCGCGGGGGATACCACGGCGACACCTTCACCCCGATGAGCATCTGCGACCCCGACGGCGGCATGCACTCGTTATGGACCGACGTGCTGGCTCAGCAGGTCTTCGCCCCGCAGGTTCCGCGCGATTTCGAGCAGCCCTACATCGAGGCGTTCGAGAAGCAGTTGGCCGGGCATGCCGCCGAGCTGGCCGCCGTCGTCGTCGAACCGGTGGTCCAGGGTGCCGGCGGGATGCGCTTTCACGATCCGCGCTACCTGATCGAGCTTCGTGACATCTGCCGACAGCACGACGTGTTGCTGATCTTCGACGAGATCGCCACCGGATTCGGCCGCACCGGCGAGTTGTTCGCCGCTGACCATGCCGGCGTGAGTCCCGACATCATGTGCGTCGGCAAGGCGCTGACCGGCGGCTACCTCAGCCTGGCCGCGACGTTGTGCACCACCGACGTCGCGCACACGATCAGCAACGGTGAGGCCGGGGCGTTGATGCACGGCCCGACGTTCATGGCCAACCCGCTGGCCTGTGCCGTCTCGGTGGCCGCAGTGGAACTGCTGCTGGGCCAGGACTGGCGTGCCAGGGTGGCCGAGATCGCCGCCGGGCTGGCCGACGGACTCGAGCCGGCCCGGACGCTGCCTGGGGTGACCGACGTCCGGGTGTGTGGGGCCATCGGCGTGATCGAATGCGACCGTCCCGTGGATCTGCGCATCGCCACACCGGCGGCTTTGGACCGCGGTGTCTGGCTGAGACCTTTCCGCAATCTGGTCTACGCGATGCCGCCGTTCGTCTGCACGCCGGACGAGATCGCGCAGGTCACCTCGGCGATGGTCGAGCTGGCCCGGCTGACCGGCTCTCGTAGGCTCTAGGGCGATGACCCAGATCGAAACGTCCCCATTGGCCTGGCTGGAGGGGCATGCCGAGCAGCGCCGACAGGCCGGGCTGCGGCGTGCGCTGGGGCGGCGCCCGGCGGTTGCGGCCGAACTCGACCTGGCGTCCAACGACTACCTCGGCCTCTCGCAGCATCCGCAGGTGATCGAGGGTGGAGTGGACGCGCTGCGTACCTGGGGCGCCGGTGCGACCGGCTCGCGGCTGGTCACCGGCAACACGTCGCTGCACGAGGAGCTGGAGTCCGAGCTAGCCGAATTCATCGGCACCGCAGCGGGTTTGGTGTTCTCCTCCGGTTACACCGCCAACCAGGGTGCGGTCGTCGGGCTCTCCGGCCCGGGTTCGGTGGTGGTGTCGGACGCGCTGTCGCACGCCTCACTGGTCGACGCGTGCCGGCTGTCGCGGGCCCGGGTGCTGATCACGCCGCACCGCGACGTCGACGCCGTCGACGCGGCGCTGGCCGCGCGTTCCGAGGAGCGCGCCGTCGTCATCACCGAGTCGGTGTTCTCCACCGACGGCGCCTTGGCTCCGCTGCGCCAACTGCACGAGGCATGCCGCCGGCACCGGGCGCTGCTCATCGTCGACGAGGCCCATGGGTTGGGGGTACGGGGCGCCGGTGGGCGGGGATTGCTGCATGAGCTGGGTCTGGCCGGCGCACCCGATGTGGTGATGACGACGACGCTGTCCAAGGCTTTGGGCAGCCAGGGTGGCGCGGTGCTGGGATCGGTTGCGGTGCGCGACCATCTGATCGACGCGGCGCGACCGTTCATCTTCGACACCGGTCTGGCACCTGCGGCGGTCGGCGCCGCGCTGGCCGCATTGCGGGTTCTGCAGGCAGAGCCGTGGCGGCCCGACGCAGTCCTGCGGCACGCTGCCACCCTGGCCGAAATCTGCGGCGTCGCGCAGATGCCGCAGTCCGCGGTGGTGTCGGTGATCCTCGGCGCGCCTGAAGTGGCGCTGGCCGCAGCCACGGCGTGCCTGGACGCCGGTGTCCGGGTGGGCTGCTTCCGGCCTCCGACCGTGCCCGCCGGCACCTCGCGGTTGCGCCTGACCGCGCGCGCGTCGCTGGATCACGACGACCTCGAGCTGGCCCGTGCGGTGCTGACCGACGTGCTGGCCGCGGCACGGCGTTGACGGTCCTGGTCGTCACCGGGACCGGGACCGGCGTCGGCAAGACCATCGCGACTGCGGCCCTGGCAGCGGCCGCACGACAGGCCGGTCTCGCCGTCGCCGTCTGCAAGCCGGTGCAGACTGGGACCGCGGCCGGGGATGACGACCTGGCCGAGGTTACCCGGCTGACCGGGCTGAGCAAAGTGGTCGGGCTGGCGCGATACCCCGAGCCACTGGCGCCGCTGGCCGCCGCGGAGCAGGCCGGGCGGCCCCTGCCGAGCCGGCACACCATGCTCAAACTCATTCGCGCGGTGGATCATCCGGGGCAGCTGACCCTGGTCGAGGGTGCCGGTGGCCTGCTCGTCGAGCTCGCCGACGCAGGCGTGACCTTGCGGGATCTCGCTGTCGACCTGGGAGCCGCGGTCCTGGTGGTGACCACCGTCGAGCTCGGCACCCTCAACCACACCGCGCTGACGGTGGAATCCCTTGCGACTCATAATCTTCCGCTCGCCGGCCTGGTGATCGGCAGCTGGCCATTGCCACCGGGCGTGGTGGAGGCGTCGAACCGGGCCGCGCTGGTGCGGCTGGGCCCGATCCGCGCCGCGCTGCCCGCCAAAGCCGGACAGCTGAGCACCGCAGAGTTCACTGCGATGAGCGCGTACGCGTTCGACCGCGACTGGATTACCAGTTTGCTCAGCTGATGGTGCATTCGGTTGAGCTGCTCTTCGATCCTGAGACCGAGGCGACGCTGCGGCGGATCTGGAATGACCTGGCCGCCGCCGACCTAGGGGGCCGCATTCCGGTGGGCCGCCCGCATGTCACGGTGGCCGTCGCCGAGCGGATCGCACCCGATGTCGACACCGTGCTGCGGCCGATCGCGCAGTGGCTGCCGCTGGACTGCGACGTCGGGGCCCCGCTGGTGTTCGGGCAGTCCAACGCGGTGCTGGCCCGGCTCATAGTCCCGACCGCCGCGCTCCTCGCCCTGCACGCCGACGTGCACCGGATCTGCGGCCCGCACCTGCTGCCCGGGCCGCTGCCGCACAGCCTGCCCGATCAGTGGACGGCGCACGTCACGCTGGCCCGTCGCATCGAAGCCGCCCAACTGGGTCCGCTGCTACGAATTGCGGCTAACCCCAACCAGATTCGCGGCCGCCTGGCCGGTCTGCGCCGCTGGGACGGCACCGAACATGTTGAGTATCCGATCGGCTGAGTGACTGATTCAGCGACCGCTGCTGCCGGGGCTCGCGCCACCACCGGCGGTATAGGACGCCTTGCCGGTACCGGCCAACGCGCCGCCGGCCACGATCAGGTACTCCTCGCGAATGGGCTTGTCGGCGAAGAAGTCCTCGAGAATCTCCCGGGTGCCGGCGGCATAGCGGGCCTGCGCCGACAGCGTCGTGCCGGAGATGTGCGGCGTCATCGCGTTGTTCGGCATCGTGCGCCACGGGTGGTCGGCCGGCGGCGGCTGCGGGTACCACACGTCACCCGCGTAACCGGCCAGCTGACCACTGTTCAGCGCGGCCACGACCGCGTCGCGCACGCAAATCTCGGCGCGCGCGGTGTTGACGATGTAGGAGCCGCGGCGCATCGAGGCCAGCAGCTTGTCGTCGAACAGGTGATAGGTCTGCGGATGCAGCGGCGCGTGAATGGACACCACGTCGATCGCGCGGACCAGCGACGCGGCGTCGGGGTGATAGGTGACGCCCAATTCCTCTTCGAGCTGCTCCGGCAGCCGCCGAGTGTCGGTGTAGTGCAGGTTGACGCCGAATGGGGCCATCCGCCGCAGCACGGCCAGGCCGATGCGGCCGGCGGCGATCACACCGACGTCCATGCCCTCGACGTCATAGGAGCGCTCGACGCAGTCGGCGATGTTCCAGCCCCCGTCGGTGGCCCACTGGTGGGAGGGCACGAAGTTGCGCACCAGCGCGAGGATCTGCATCACCGCATGCTCGGCGACACTGATGCTGTTACAGAACGTGACCTCGGCGACCGTGATCCCGCGCGAGATCGCGGCATCGAGATCGACGTGGTCGGAGCCGATGCCCGCGGTCAGTGCCAGCTTGAGCTTCTTCGCCTTGGCGATTCGCTCAGCGGTCAGATATGCCGGCCAAAACGGTTGGGAAATAACGACATCCGCGTCGGGAAGTTCCCGTTCGAACTCCGAGTCAGCGCCGTCCTTGTCGGATGTCACCACGAGTTGATGGCCGGCATCTTCGAGGAACGTCCGCAACCCGAGCGCCCCGGACACGCAGCCGACCAGTTCACCGGGCGTGAATTCTGTCGCCGACGGGGTGGGCAAGGTCTGGCCGTCGGGGTAGCCATCGATCGTCGGGATGCTGTCCCGCGCGTAGACCGGGGGATAACCGGTGACCGGGTCCGGATACAGGACCAGCAGTATTTTGGAAATGGCGGTCTCCTTTGACCTTCCGACGTCGAAATATCAGCTACCCAATATATTTCGACTACAAACCGGTCAATTCGCTGCCGGTTCGAACCGGACGAAAACGCCCTTCGATGTCGGGGTGTTGCTGATCTCGGCAACACTGTCCAGCGGTACCAGCACGTTGGTCTCGGGATAGTAGGACGCAGCCGAGCCACGAGCGGCAGGATAGGCGACCACTCGAAAACCTTTGGCGCGCCGCTCAATACCGTCGCTCCAGGTGCTCACCAGGTCGACGAGTTGACGGTCGGCCAGGCCCAACTCCTGGATATCCGCGGGATTGACCAACACGACCCGACGTCCGTTGCGGATGCCCCGGTAACGGTCGTCCAGCGCGTAGGGCACCGTGTTCCATTGATCATGTGAGCGCATCGTCTGCAGGACGAGATGGCCCTCCGGCGGACGGATCCGCTCAAAAGTGTTGCAGGTGAACAGCGCCTTGCCCGACGGCGTCGGGAACCGGTGCTCGTTGACCGGGTTGGGTAACCGGAACCCGCCCGGCTCGCGCACCCGCTCGTTGAAATTGCCGAAGTCGGGCACGACGCGTGAAATCCGCTCCCGGATCGTGTCGTAGTCGGCTTCAAAGTCCTCCCAGGGGATGGCGACGCTCTGGCCAAGGGCGCGGCGGGCCAATCGGCAGATGATCGCCACTTCACTCAGCAGCTGCTCCGAGGGCGGGCTGAGGCGTCCGTGCGACTGGTGGACGATGCTCATCGAGTCCTCCACCGTGACGAACTGGGGGCCGGTCGCCTGTACGTCGCGGTCGGTGCGGCCGAGGGTGGGCAGGATCAGTGCCGTCTGGCCGCACACCGCATGCGAACGGTTCAGCTTGGTGGAGACGTGGGCGGTCAGACGGCACGTCTGCATCGCCTGCTCGGTGAGATCGCTGTCGGGTGTGGCGCGCACGAAGTTGCCGGCGAAACCCACGAACACCTTGGCCCGCCCGTCCCGCATGGCCCGAATCGAATTCACGGAGTCCAAGCCGTGTTCGGCGGGAGGAGTGAACCCGAACTCGCCTTCCAGGGCGTCGAGAAACGACTGGGGCATCCGTTCCCAGATCCCCATCGTCCGGTCACCCTGGACGTTGCTGTGGCCGCGCACCGGACACACTCCGGCCCCCGGGCGCCCGAGATTTCCGCGCAGCATCAGAAAGTTGACGATCTCCCGAATGGTCGCCACACCGTACTTCTGCTGGGTCAGTCCCATCGCCCAGCAGACGATGACCTTCTTGCTGGCCAGGACGTGCTCGACCACCTGCTCGATCTCGTCGCGCCCGAGCCCGGTCGTGGCGAGTATCTCCGGCCAGGAGATGGGCCCCACGTGGGCGGCGAACTCGGCGAACCCGGTGGTGTTCGAGTTGATGAAGTCGTGGTCGAGCACCGTTCCGGGCGCGGCCGCCTCGGCCTGCAACAGCAACGCGTTGACGGTTTGGAACAGCGCAAGGTCGCCGCCAGGCTTGATGTGCAGGAATTGGTCGGCGATCGTGGTTCCACGGCCGATGATTCCGCGCACCTTCTGCGGGTTCTTGAACCGGATCAGGCCGGCCTCCGGCAGCGGGTTGACCGCGACGATTTTTCCGCCGTTGAGCTTCGTCTGCTCGAGCGCTGAGAGCATCCGCGGCATGTTCGTGCCCGGGTTCAGACCGACAACGAAAACCAGGTCGGCTTCGTGGATGTCGTCAAGGCTCACGCTGCCTTTTCCGACGCCCAGCGTCTGCTGCAGCGCAGAGCCGCTGGACTCGTGGCACATGTTGCTGCAGTCGGGAAGGTTGTTGGTGCCCAAAGCCCGGGCGAACAGCTGCAGCAGAAACGCCGCCTCGTTGCTGACCCGGCCGGAGGTATAGAACAACGCCTCGTCGGGGGAGTCGAGTTCGCGCAGGTGCGCGGCGAGCAGGTCAAACGCGTCGTCCCACCCGATCGGTTCATAGTGGTCCGAGCCGGGTCGCTTGACCATCGGTTCGGTCAGCCGTCCCTGTTGGTTGAGCCACATGTCGGACTCGGCGAGCAGCCGCGCGATGGAGTGCTCGCGGAAGAACTCGCGTGTGATCCGCCGGGTGGTGGCCTCGTCGTTGATGTGTTTGGCGCCGTTTTCGCAGTACTCGTTGATATGGCGGTGCCCGGCGTCGGGCTCTGGCCACGCGCATCCCGGACAGTCGGTCCCCTTGGCCTGGTTGATGCTCAGCAGATTGATCGCGGCGCGCCGCGGCGACGTCTCCTCCAGCGAGTATTGCAAGGCGTGGATGACACCGGGAACCCCAGTTGCCCATTGTTTGGGCGGGGTGACTTTCAGCTGTTCGTCGCTCGAATGATTTGTGGCCATCGGACCCGTCTGCTCAGGTGGCGGTTGGACCTCGCCGACGATGTTCAGCATAACGCTGTGCCCAGTGTTGGATACGCTCCAGAGCATGGGTCGGCTAACTGCACGTCGGGCAATCCGTCACGTGAGCGCCGAAACCTCTGTGCGGCGGCCCGAGACCCTCGCCGTCGAGGAGCCGCTGGAGATCCGGCTGAACGGCAGCCCGATTACCGTGACGATGCGGACGCCTGGGTCGGATTTCGAACTGGCCCAAGGCTTTCTGCTCACCGAAGGCGTCATCGCTCGTCGAGACGACATCACCGCCATCCGCTATTGCAGCGGAGCCGGTCCAGACGGCACGAACACCTACAACGTGCTCGACATCGCACTGGCGTCCACGGTGCCGGCTCCCAACGTCGACGTGACCCGCAACTTCTACACCACCTCGTCGTGTGGGGTGTGCGGCAAGGCCTCGCTGGACGCGGTACGGCTCAGCAGCCAATACCCGGTGGGCGATCACGTGGTCGCTATCGAGGCGAGCGCATTGACTGCCATGCCCGCGCAACTGCGTTCGGCGCAGCGAGTTTTCGCGGCCACCGGTGGCTTGCATGCCGCGGCATTGTTCGATGCCGACGGCGCGATGCTCGTGGTGCGCGAGGACATTGGACGACACAATGCGGTGGACAAGGTGATCGGCTGGGGACTCGAGCATGATCGGATACCTCTGAACTCCGCGGTGCTGCTGGTCAGCGGACGAGCCTCCTTCGAGCTGACTCAGAAAGCCGTCATGGCAGGCATACCGGTGTTGGCTGCGGTGTCGGCCCCTTCGTCGCTGGCCGTCGATCTGGCCTGCGAATCCGGCCTCACGTTGGTCGCTTTCCTGCGCGGCGACTCGATGAACATCTATTCGCGACCGGACCGCATCATGTCACCGGACAGCAGAGATTCTCGAGGTGATTGATCCGGCCGAGTCCGCTGCGAGTCGGCTGCGTGACTGGCTACAGGCGTTGTTCACACATCGCCGTGGCAGCGAGGTCTACCAGACCTCGACGATGGGCGCGTTGCTCGATGGGGTCTACGACGGCGACGTCACTATCCGAGAGCTGCTGCGGCACGGCAACTTCGGCGTGGGCACCTTCAACGGTCTGGACGGCGAGATGCTAGTGCTCGATGGGGTCTGTTACCAACTGCGGGGCGACGGCAGCGCTCACCCCGCGGAGCTCGATCAGCACACGCCCTTTGCGGTGGTCACCTGGTTCGACGCCGACCACTCGTTCGAGGTGCCAGAACCTGTCGATCGTAGCGGCCTCAAAGGGCGAATCGACCGATCGCTGCCCAGCACCAATTTGATTGTCGCCGTTCGGGTCAGCGGCGACTTCGCCGTGATCCGCACTCGCACGGTCACCGAGCAGCACCGGCCGTACCCGCCGTTCGCCGAAGCCGCCCAAGCCCAGCAGGAAGTCACCATGCGCGATGTCACCGGTACGCTGGCCGGCTTCCGGATGCCCGACTACGAGCAGGGCGTCTCGGTGGCCGGGTATCACTCGCACTTCGTCGACGCCGAACGGCGCCGCGGCGGACACGCCCTCGACTATCAACTGACTCGGGGTCGCGTCGACATCAGCGTGCGGTCCGATCTGCATCTGAGCTTGCCCCGAACGCCGGAATTCCTTGCCGCCGAGTTGAACCGGCCTGACATGGACGGCCAAATCCGTCGCACCGAAGGGTAGTGGACGACCGTGACGTCTAGGCGCTGAAGAGCAGATACAGGCCGGTGAAGGTGTATCCGACCATCACCAGCATCATGGTGAGCTGGCCGGTGAGCTGATGGCCCGAAGGCAGCAGGCGAAGCGCCTTGTCGTGCGCCGCGATCACCGCGACGATGTGCCCGGTCACCACCGACGTCACCTTGACCACGGCCAGCGCCGTCGGATGCAGCGACAACACATAGGCGACGTGTAAATGCCCCAGCCCGAGCAGATTCCAGCCTCTACCGAGGGGATCGGCCAAGGCGAAGACCGCCTGCTGTCCACGCTCGACCAGATACGACAGGTAGTGCGCGAAGATATAGCCCACCACGATCGGGATCAGCGAGTGCGCCAACTGGCCCGGTAACGCTGCGCGCCGCGCACGGTCGACACCGCCGGTCGCACGCGCAGCCAGGGAGAAGGTCGTCGCCACCACTGCTACGAATGCCAGCAACCCGGCGGTGCGCAATGCCGACGACGAAATGGATGCTGGCACAGCGTGAACAGCACGGGGGACGCCGTCGGCGAAGTTACGCCAGGTGGTTGACGACGAGAAGCTGTCGAATGCGGTGGAGCCGAGAAGCACGGCCAGCACCGCGACGACCCCGGGGCGAATCGGTAGCGACAGCAAATGGTCGAACGGATTGCCGACTGCGATCTTTTGGGTCTTCGGATCGCGGCGAAAGGGACACAGTCGTGAAACCGCCATGCTGTACACGCCGAACGGGTCCACTCGGGCGAACCAGCGCTGCCCGCACAACCATGCGCCGATCAACAGAACCAGGGTGTAGACCAGCAGCCAGGACTTGACCCATGACAGCGCGGCAGGGTTGGGACTGGCCAGTTCCATCCAGACGAATGCGAACAACCCCGCCGCCGCCGGCCGGTAACCCCAGGACTCGGGGTAGGAGAACCGCGGCCGGGTCAGACGTTCCGGCGTAACGCGCCGCAGTACCAGATACACCGTGCGCACCGGGGAGATGACCCGCCATACCGGCCCGGCTGACAGCGAAATCGCCACTAGCCCGACCCACAACAGCACATAGAAGACGCCGAGTAGTGCATTGCCCTGCGTCTGGGGTCCCCACAGCCCGGCCAGCAATACCCAACCGGCAAACACCAGGGCCGCGGCCGCCGCGATGCCACGGGTGACGCGCGAGTCGACGAATGTGGTCACCGCCGCCGGTAGCGGGCGGGTGGGATTGTCGGGATCAAATCGTGGTCGCTTCCATGCGAACGCAACCAGGGCGAAGGTGAAGGTCAACGCCCACGCCGCGCCGATCACCGAAAAGGCGTACGGGACAGGAAGATCACTCGATCCGCCAAGGCCGTGGGCCAGGATGCCCTCAGTCGGTGGCCGCCGCCCCGTCACGGATGCACGTGGACCGTGGCAACGGTCCGATCGAGATGATGTAACTCGATGTCCACACTGCCGGGCACGTCGACGCTGAACTGAAACGTCTGATTCGGCGCTGCGGCCACCTCGAACTTGTGATCGGGCACCGAGTGAACGTGTAGCTCGTCGGTGACGTCGCTAGTGACGCGCAGCGTGATCGGCTGGCGAACCGTTGCCTGCAAGGTCGCGTTGGCCGGCGTCACCTGCCCGTGCGAGATGGTGATGTCCACCGTCAACCCTGCGCCGCCCGGTGCTTTCGACGCGCCGCCGCAGCCGGCCAATGCCACCGCTATCACCCCGACAACTGCCGCCAGGATTAAGCGCGGCAACCGAATCGCTGCCGCCGTCATGCCGCCTTCGGGGGAACGCGATCCAAGGCCGGCTCCTGCGGTTGCGGGGGCGCGGTGTCGTGGATATTGATCCGGCCCGCACCCCAGGTCAGCGCGGTGATAACGCTCAGGGTGAAGAACAGCACGACGACTCCGCCGGCTGTGAACAGCCAGGCGGGCACGCTCGGGTCGCGTTCGCGCTGCAAGATCGACACCTCGAGGACGAACGGCTTGGTGCTGACCGCTTGGGCCGGGATCTCAGCCACCGGAATCGCCGGATCCGCCGGGGCCCAGATCGGGACCGCGGTCAACGTTCTGCCGTCCTGGACACGCAACAAGGTCTTCCATTCACCCCACACCGGAATCGGCTGGGTGGACACGTAGTGCCCGGGTCCGACTCGCTTGAGGCGGTCGATCTGCAGGCCGCGATCATTCTGCATCTTGCCCTGCCAGGACAAGATCGTCAGCCAGTCTGGGTGGTCGCTCACCAGGGTCGGAGGGTTGATCTGCACGTCGGCCGACACCTTACGTTCACCAGGCTGGCTGGGCAGATCGGTCAACCTGATGGTGGCCGTGTCCTTTTGTGGGACGTTGATGTGCAGCCCGTTTGCGACTGTGCCGCCGATGACAAGCACCGTCAGCACCACCGCGGTGATGCTGAAGGCCTTTCCCGGCAACTTCTGCGCGGTCAGCACCATTCCGAACAGCGCCGCGCACACGCCGGCCAGGATCGCTACCGGCACCGCGGTCAGCAGCGCTTCGCGCCACAGCGGCAGCGGCCACGGGTAGTGGTAGACCGCGCCGATCCATAGCGACTCGAGCCACAGCCCGACGGTGCCGATACCCAGACCGGCGACCGCCCCGAACAGGATCGGCCGCCGAAAGAGCGGCGAAAGGGCCACAAGTTCGACCACCAGCGCCGGGCCCAGATAAAGCGGGAACCAGTTGATGGGCGCACCCAGGATCGGTCCGACAATCAACGCCACCACGCCGCGAAGCCCAATCGCGAAGAGAGCTGCGATGATCGCCGCGCCTCTGCCCATGGTGATGCGCGCGACGATGGCACCGATCGCCGCCGCCGCGGCGATCAGGATCGGCTGAAAGACCAGCCGAAACTGCGGCACACCGAAGTCGAATTCGATCTGATAGACCGACATTCCGATGAACAAGCCGCCGAGTGACAGATAGCGCATCACTTTGACGAACCACTTCTCCGGAGACGCGTCCTCGGGCGCTGCGCGCCTGCTCTCGTACTCCAGCATCAGTGTTGCGAACAGAGAAAAGTTCGCGCCGCCGATCATCATCAGGTGGGTAGGCCCCCACAATGTGACGTCTTGGCCGAAGATTCGATGCCAGATGTCGTCGAGGGGAAACCCGAGCATCGCGTACATTCCGCAACCGGCCATCAGCACACCACCGACAGGCGCGTACCAGTTGCGGGTGATGCGCACGGCTGCCGGCCCCGGCTTCTCGAACGGGATGGTGATGGCCAGCATTCCGGCGACGAAGATGCCGAACAGGCCGATGATGATGAAGTAGTGGGCGGGATTGGCCAGGGGGCCGGGATCGCGGCCATTGCCGATGTGCCAGCTGACGTCCCAGATGAAGCCGAACAGGGCGCAGATGATCGACGTGGTGAACACCGCTACCGGTAGGGCCACCCACGCCGGACGGTTGAACTTCGTTCCCATCTTTTCGGCAAGGGTGGTCAACCACGAGATTCGATGGGTGCGGTGCGCCCAACCGACGTACAGCATGAACGCACCGATGATCATCGCCGCGATCGAGAGTCCGATTACTTGATTCAGGCCGGCTCCCCGCGCGGGCGGCGCCTCTGCCACCACCGTCAACACCACCGTTGGTACCTTCCAATCCGCCGTCGCACCAATTCGGAACAGTTGTTCACTGAAATCAACTTACTGCAAAGTAGCGTAGCCAGACAATGGCTCCCGAGGCGGTATATGCCCGGATTCCCGCGCGGTCAATCGGGCGGATCGTCCGGTGTCGTTTGGTCTGGCGAGTCGGCGTTGCGCCGGTCCTTCAACGCGACGTAGAGGACGACGCCGACGACGGCGAAAGCGGGCAGGAACGCCGGGCCGGCCAGAATGAGCCAGTGGTGAGACAGGTATTCCACGTGTGGGTGGCCCATGGTTGTCCTCGCTCCGGCCGGTTTGGGTGCGCTTCGGACCGGCGGGTGGGCGCCGGTGCGCGCAGGATAGCCGGGATCACGGATTTTGACGCCTCCTTCGCCGCACCTCGTTTGGCTCGGCGCAAACCCCTGCCCTAACCTGAACATCGTCCGTTGGCGGCCACAGCCGCTTGGCTGGGTTCCGGCCGGCCCGCTCGGCACAACACGAACGCAGGGAGCATCTGGTGACTCAGGCGGCGACTCGGCCCAACCCCGGCACCGACGGCACCGACATCCTGACTATGGCGCGCCGGCAGGTGCTCGAGCGCGGTGAGGGGCTGAGCCAAGAGCAGGTCCTGCAGGTGCTGCAGCTTCCCGACGATTGCCTCGAGGAGCTGCTGGCGCTGGCGCACGAGGTGCGGATGGGCCACTGCGGCCCGGAGGTCGAGGTCGAGGGCATCATCAGCCTCAAAACCGGCGGCTGCCCCGAGGATTGCCATTTCTGCTCCCAGTCGGGTCTGTTCGCCTCGCCGGTGCGTAGCGCATGGCTGGACATCCCCAGCCTGGTCGAGGCGGCCAAGCAGACCGCCAAGTCCGGTGCCACCGAGTTCTGCATCGTCGCCGCGGTGCGCGGCCCCGACGAGCGGCTGCTCGCGCAGGTCGCCGCGGGCATTGAAGCGATCCGCGACGCCGTGGACATCCAGATCGCCTGTTCGCTGGGGATGCTGACCGCCGAGCAGGTGGAACGGCTGGCCGCGATGGGGGTGCACCGCTACAACCACAACCTGGAGACCGCACGATCCTTCTTCCCCAACGTCGTGACCACCCACAGCTGGGAAGAGCGCTGGGAGACGCTGTCGATGGTGCGCGAGGCCGGTATGGAGGTGTGCTGCGGAGGCATCCTCGGTATGGGCGAGACCGTCGAGCAGCGCGCGGAGTTCGCCGCCAACCTAGCCGAGCTCGACCCCGACGAGGTTCCACTTAATTTCCTCAACCCGCGACCGGGCACGCCGTTCGGCGACCTCGAGGTGCTGCCGGCCAGCGAAGCGCTCAAGGCGGTTGCGGCCTTCCGGCTGGCTCTGCCCCGCACCATGTTGCGCTTTGCCGGCGGCCGGGAGATCACGTTGGGGGATCTGGGCGCCAAGCAGGGCATCCTGGGCGGCATCAACGCGGTGATCGTCGGCAACTACCTGACCACGCTGGGGCGTCCCGCCGAAGCCGATCTGGAACTGCTCGACGATTTGCAGATGCCGATCAAGGCGCTCAACGCAAGCCTGTAGAGCGAGACGGGGATGATCCGGGATCTGCCCGCGCCGGTAGGGGCAGGGGCTTACAACGTCTACAACACGGGCGATTCGGCTGACAGCGCCGTGCCGACGGCGGCCCAACTGGGTCTGGAGCCGCCGCGATTCTGTGCCGAGTGCGGCCGCCGAATGGTGGTGCAGGTTCGGCCCGACGGATGGTGGGCCAAGTGTTCGCGACACGGCTTGGTGGATTCGTCCGAACTCGAGGCGCGCCGATGACCGAGCCGCGAGTTTCTCGACGGCGGGCGGCACTCACGGTCATCGCGGGTCTGCTGCCGGCGGGCGTGCTCGTGGGTGCGCTGTGGGCATGGATCGCCCCGCCGGTCAAAGGCGTTGTGGTGCTGACCCACAGCGGTGAGCGACTCCACGACTACCTGGGCGCCGAATCCGATCACTTCTTCGTCGCCGCGTTCCTGATGCTCGGTCTGCTCAACGTCGTCGCCGCGGTGGCGGCGGTGCTGGCGTGGCAATGGCGGGCGCATCGCGGACCCGGAATGCTCGCCGCGCTGTGCACCGGCATGGTGATTGCGGCCGCCGCTGCGATCGGCGTTGGCGTCCTGCTGGCCCATTTACGTTATGGCACAGTCGATTTCGCTAAAGTGCCGCTGAGTCACGATCATCCGGTGCACTACTTCACCCAAGCTGCGCCGGTCTTCTTCGGCCCGTCGCGGCTGCAGGTCGCCTGCACGCTGCTGCTGCCCGCGGCTACCGCTGCACTGGTGTACGCGGTGCCGGCCGCGGCGACCGCGCGTGACGACCTCGGCGGCTATCCGCCCGTCGAGGCGGTGTATCCGCAGACCGAAAGCGCTACCGCCGCAAGGTCATAGCGGACGGCGGTGCACCGACTTCCCGGTGATGACTTTGGCCGCGATCACACCCAGCCTTGCCATTCCGACATAGGTGCTCGGGTTGAACATCGTCGGCCATTTGGTCCTGACCAGGTGGTCGGTCAGGGGCCGGCGGGCGAAGCGATCCTGTAACCAGCGCAAGGCCATCGGCGCCGACAGCGGATGCAGTAGCAGGTGCTCGTTGAACGCATCGCGGTGGTAGGTGACGTCCGCACCGCCGGCGGAATAGGCGTCGGCCAACCGGTCGATGTCCTCGACGTCGATCAAGTAGTCGTGCACCGCCTGCACGATCAGCACCGGCGGTGTGGGCACCTTGGCGCCCAGCCTGATCCGCTCGAAGACGTCTTGCACCTCCGGCATCGTCAGGATTTCATCCAGCGGCCGGTCGAGGTAATCACCCATGTCCTTTTTGGCCATCCGGATGACCGCCCCGACGGTTGTCATGCTCTCCAGCCGCCGCAGAATGGCGCGACCGTCCTCGCTCGCGTGTTCGTCGATCACCCGGTTCAGATCCGGATAGATGTGCGCCAGCGCAGCCACCACCATGGCCGGCAGACCCGACAAATAACTGCCGTTGAGCCGACGGAAGGTGTGTCCGAGGTCACCCACCGGTGATCCGAGAACCGCGCCGACGATGTCGAGCTCGGGCGCGTAGTCGGCGCACAGCTCGGCGGCCCAAGCGGTGGCCAGGCCGCCACCGGAGTAGCCCCACATCGCCACCGGCGCCGACTGGGACAATCCGAGTCGCTCGGCGTTGAGTGCGGCCCTGAGGCCGTCGAGGATGAAGTAGCCGGGCTCGAACGGCGCGCCCCACAGGCCGTTACGGCCTTCGTGGTCAGGTATCGAGACCGCCCAGCCTTCCGCGAGGGCGGCGGCGATCAGCAGATATTCCAATTGGGCCAGTGAGCCCACGGCCTGGGCGCGGCGTCGCAGCGCGTAGGACGGGAAGCAGCGGGACGACACCGCGTCGATAGCGCACTGGTAGGACAAGATCGGGCAAGGTCGGTCAGGAGTGGCATCGACGGGCACGATCACCGTCGTCGCCGTCGCCTCCGGGCGGCCATTCATGTCGGTGCTCCGATACAGCAGCTGGGTGGCCATCACCTGCTGCGGTATCAGGCCCATGAAAGCCAGCTCCACGTCGCGCGAGCGCAGTACGGTGCCCGGTGCGGCGTGCTGGTAGCCGGGCGGCGGCTCGTAGAACGGGTCGTCGGACGGCAGCCGAGGACGCGCTTTCGGCTGCAGTTCCTCGTGGGGCGCGACGCCGATCCACTCCGCGCCGGTCGCCGTGGCCACGCTGCCAATGTCCATCTGGGCATTCTTGCTTAAGAAGGCATTAAGAATCCAGTCGGCCCGCCGGAGGCGTCGCGGATTTATGCCGAACCGGGAGGTCGCAGCGCCGCAAATTCGTCTGTGACGCGCAACTGGGAATCGGTGAACCGGTACAACGCGGCCGGCCGCCCGCCGCTGCGTCCGGATTGCGCGAGCGTGCCGGTCGGGGTGATCACGCCGCGACGGGCCAGCACTCGCTGCAGGTTGGTGGTGTCGACTTGATGACCCAGCGTGGCGCTGTAAATGTCACGCAGCGTCGACAGCGCGAATTCGTTGGGCGCCAAGGCAAAGCCGATATTGGTGTACGACATTTTGGCGACCAGCCTGGTGCGGGCGTGGTCGACCATCGGCCCATGGTCGAACGCCATCTCCGGCAGCGCGGTGACCGGATGCCAGCGGGTGTCCGGCGGAAGCTCGGGGGTGGCGGGGGATGGGACCAGGCCCAGGAAGGTCGACGCAATCGTGCGGGGGCCGGGTACTCGATCGGGTTCGGAGAACACCGCCAGCTGCTCGAGGTGGGCAACCTCACGCAGGTCGACTTTCTCGGCCAGCTGCCGCCGCACCGACGTGCGCATGTCCTCGTCGTGGCGCAGCCGCCCGCCCGGCAGCGACCACGCGCCACGCTCGGGGTTTTGAGCGCGTTGCCACAGCAGAACGCTGAGCTCGGGCGTCGCCGATTTGGGGTCTGGGCTCAGCCCGCGAACCTGGAACACGACAGCGAGCACTTCATGCGCAGTGCTACCATGGGCCATGTTTTCGATTATAAGTCGAAAACCCATGCCGGGAGGCGAAAGGACCGACTATGGCAGTCGTGCATCGCACCGACGTGCTGTCAAACGGGCTGGATGATGAGATGGAAAACGATCTAGCCGCTCGAATAACCAACTCTCCCAATGGTTTCGGCGGTATCGAAAGTGACGAGCGGTGGGCGGCCGAGATCCGTCGGCTGGCTGACCTGCGCAACGCCACCATTCTCGCGCACAACTACCAGCTTCCGGCCATCCAGGACATCGCTGATCACGTTGGGGATTCGCTGGCGCTGTCCCGGGTCGCCGCCGAGGCGCCCGAAAGCACCATCGTGTTCTGTGGCGTCCACTTCATGGCCGAGACCGCGAAGATCCTCAGCCCCGACAAGACCGTGCTCATCCCGGATCAGCGGGCCGGTTGCTCGCTGGCCGACTCGATCACCGTCGACGACTTACAGGCGTGGAAGGACGAACATCCCGGAGCGGTCGTCGTCTCCTACGTCAACACCACCGCGGCGGTGAAGGCACTGACCGACATCTGCTGCACCTCGTCGAACGCCGTGGACGTCGTCGCCTCCATCGACCCCGACCGCGAGGTGCTGTTCTGCCCCGATCAGTTCCTCGGCGCGCATGTGCGCCGCATGACAGGCCGCGACAACGTGCACGTGTGGGCCGGTGAATGCCACGTGCACGCCGGGATCAACGGCGACGAGCTCACCGAGCAGGCGCGCAGGCACCCGGATGCCGAACTGTTCGTCCACCCGGAGTGCGGCTGCGCGACCTCGGCGCTGTACCTGGCCGGCGAGGGCGCGTTCCCGGAAGACCGAGTGAAGATCCTGTCGACCGGCGGGATGCTGGACGCCGCCCGTGAGACCCGTGCCCGCCAGGTGCTGGTCGCCACCGAGGTCGGAATGCTGTATCAGCTGCGCAACGCCGCCCCGGATGTCGACTTCCGCGCGGTCAACGACCGCGCGTCCTGCAAGTACATGAAGATGATCACTCCCGCAGCGCTGCTGCGTTGCCTGGTCGAGGGTGCCGACGAAGTCGATGTCGACGCGGACACTGCAGCTCGCGCACGCACGAGCGTGCAGCGGATGATCGCGGTCGGCCAGCCCGGCGGCGGCGAATGAGCCTGCGCCGATGACGACGCAGGCGAGGGACGAGCCTGAGAAGGAGTGGCGCGCATGAGCATTCGCCCGGCGTGGCAGGAGAGCGCCGACGTCGTCGTGATCGGGACCGGCGTGGGCGGTTTGGCCGCCGCTCTGGCAGCGCACCGGGCCGGCCGTCGGGTCGTCGTAGTCAGCAAAGCGGGACCGCAAGCCCGGTGGAACGGCCACCCACTACGCCCAAGGCGGTATCGCGGTAGTGCTGCCGGATAACGACGACTCGATCGACGCGCACGTCGCTGACACCCTCGCTGCCGGCGCAGGCCTGTGCGACCCGGACGCAGTCACCTCGATCGTCGCGGATGGCTACCGAGCGGTGACCGAATTAGTCAGTGCCGGAGCACGATTCGACGAGTCGCCGTCAGGTGGTTGGGCGTTGAGCCGCGAGGGTGGGCACTCCCGGCGGCGCATCGTGCACGCCAACGGAGATGCCACCGGCGCGGAGGTCCAACGCGCGCTCGACCACGCGGCCGACACGCTGGACATCCGCACCAAACACACCGCGCTGCAACTGCTGCACGACGCGGAATCGGTGACCGGGGTGCTGGTCGCCAATCGGCGCGGGATCGGCATCATCCATGCACCGTCGGTGATCCTGGCCACCGGCGGACTGGGCCATCTCTACAGTGCGACCACCAACCCCGAGGGCTCGACCGCCGACGGGATCGCGCTGGCGCTGTGGGCCGGTGTCGCGGTGAGCGACATCGAGTTCGTTCAGTTCCATCCGACAATGCTGTATGACGGCACCGCCGGCCGAGGACCTGGCAAGCGTTGCCCGCTGGTCACCGAGGCGATCCGCGGCGAGGGCGCGTTTTTGGTTGACAGCCAAGGTAATTCGGTCACCGCAGGCGTGCATCCGATGGGCGATCTGGCCCCCCGCGATGTGGTGGCCTCCGCTATCGACGCCCGGCTGCGAGCCACCGGTGACCCGTGCGTGTTCCTCGACGCCCGTGGCATCGACGATTTCAAACGCCGCTTCCCAACGGTCACCGAATCGTGCCGGACCGCCGGCGTCGATCCGGTGACCCAGCCGATCCCGGTGGTGCCGGGCGCGCACTACAGCTGCGGCGGCGTGGTGACCGACGTGCACGGTCAGACCGAGCTGCCCGGGCTGTTCGCCGCAGGTGAGGTCGCCCGGACCGGTATGCACGGCGCCAACCGGCTGGCGTCCAACAGCTTGCTGGAGGGTCTGGTCGTCGGGGGACGCGCAGGCAAGGCAGCGGCCGCCCACGCGGCGCAGGCCGGGCCGGTGCGTGCCGCGATGGTGGAACCGGCCTGTCGCACGGCGCTGGTCCGCGGCGACCTGCAGCGAGCAATGAGCCGCCGCGCGTCGGTGGTGCGCGACGCCGACGGCCTGCACAGCCTGATCGACACCCTGTCGGCCTCGCCGCCGGTGGCGGTGCTGAGCCGCGCCGGCCTGGAGGCCGCCGCGCTGACCGTCACCGCCCGCGCGCTGGCCGCCGCCGCGCTGGCCCGCGAGGAGAGCCGGGGCTGCCACCACCGGGCCGAATACCCCGATGCGGCAGGAACGCCGGCGAGCAGCCTGGTTGTCCGGCTGGCCACTGACTGCAGCGCGGAGGTCGAGACGCTGGCGGCGGTCTGCTGATGGTGCTCGGACCGGGCGAGCTCGCGGAGGCTCGCGCCACGATCAGCCGAGCACTCGACGAGGATCTGCGGTACGGACCCGACATCACCACGCGCGCAACGGTGCCCGAGGGCGCCACGACGACGGCATCGCTGATCACCCGCGAGCCCGGGGTGGTCGCCGGGGTGGACATCGCGCTGCTGGTGCTCGACGAGGTCCTCGGTGCTGGCGGATACCGGGTACTCCACCGCGTGGACGACGGCGCGCGGCTGCAAGCCGGTGACCCGCTGCTGACGGTAGAGGCGCAGACCCTGGGACTGCTGACCGCCGAACGGACCTTGCTGAACCTGGTCTGCCACCTGTCCGGGATTGCGACCGCGACCGCGGCGTGGGTCGAAGCCGTGGACGGCACCAAGGCGCAGATCCGGGACACCCGCAAGACGCTGCCCGGTCTGCGTGCCCTGCAGAAGTACGCGGTGCGCGTCGGCGGCGGCGTCAACCACCGCCTCGGGTTGGGCGATGCGGCGCTGATCAAGGACAACCACGTTGCCGCCGCAGGTTCGGTCGTCGCGGCCCTGCGTGCGGTGCGGGCCGCGGCGCCCGACCTGCCGTGCGAGGTCGAAGTCGATTCCCTCGAGCAACTCGACGAGGTGTTGGCCGAAGGTGCGGAATTGGTATTGCTCGACAACTTCCCGGTCTGGCAGACCCAGATCGCGGTTCAGCGCCGCGATGCGCAGTCACCGGCCACCAAACTCGAGTCTTCTGGCGGACTTTCGCTGGACACCGCGGCCGCATACGCCGGCACCGGGGTGGATTACCTCGCCGTCGGCGCGCTCACCCACTCGGTCCGGGTGCTCGACATCGGTCTGGACGTCTAGGCGGCCTCCCGGCCATCACCACCGCGGCGGTGCGGCGCCACGGCCGAAACCCCACGTCGACTGGCCCAGTCTCGGTTTGCTCACTTCATCGGGCACTCGTTGAAAATCGGCCTGCAGCAACGGTTCCGCGTCCGATCCTGCGCTGATGGCCGAACAGGGCGTCCTGAATTCGCAGTCACGGCAATGCTCGGCGAACGTCGGGTAGATGGTTGGCCAACCGGTCATATCCACTGCCTCGGCGGCGATCAGCGCCCCCACCGAGGCGATCTCGTGGCGGCTGCGGCGAATGCGGGTACGACGCAAGGGCCCTGCTGTGCGCTGCTCGGTGCGTTCCGTCGCGTCGCCGCGTGATGCCCGCGCCGAAACCCGTTGATGTTGCGGGACCGATCGACCACCGCCGCTGGCCTCGTGTTGGGCGACCGCTTTCGGCGCGCCTCTCATCGCTGACCCGGCGGGTGGGAATCCGAGCGGGCCGCCGATGCGCACCTCGTTGTGAATGGTGCCGGATACCTGGACTCCGATGTAGTCATGCTCGAACGCCCAACAGGCCGCCACCGCCTGCTCGTCGCGGTCCCACCGATCGACGTCCTGCCACTCGTCGACGATCTGATGGCAGACCACCCAATACTCATCGGCGGCGTCGACGGCCACCAGGTCGATCCGGCACTGATAGATCACCGGCGAGCCGTCGTGCACAAGCAATCCGCACTCGTGGTCGTCGGGATCCGGGACCAGCGCCTCGACGTCGAGGTTGATCTTGACCGGCGCGAAGTCGTCGACCGCATGCGCCCAGGCGTCATAGCAGTCCAGGAGCGCCGCTCCTTGGTTGAGCGATTCGGTTGCGCCGGCCTCGTCCAGCGACCGTTCGAGCGCCTTGTGCACCAACGGCTGGGTCACCTCGTGCTGCCAGTCCCAGGTGCCCGGGTAGTAATACACGGCCAGCGCGTCCTTGAGTGCGGCAGGCAGCGCGGGTTCGACGACCCCGCTGGATCGCAGGTTGCGACGATGCGGCGAGGCGAAGTCCCACTGTCGCCGGCAGCGTTTGAACCGGGTACGTTCCGCCGCGGTGATTCGATAGTCGAACATCTGTCCAGCCGTTCAGTGCTGGTGGGCGTGGTCGGGCCAGCGCGCGTCGATCGGCCACCGGCACCGGCCGCCGCGGCGTTCCAGGTACACGAGGTCATCGCGACCGGGGCCTGCCGCCACGATCGAGGCCAATAATTCATCTCGAGTCATACCTGCGCCCCGTCTGTCCAGGATAGGCCCGCTGAGCGCGGCAATCTAGCGGCTAAGCAAGCGACGCGTGGCCGGCTTGGCCGCCTCGAGTGCGTGCACGTCGCCGGCGATACGCGACAAGATCAGCGCCCCCTCGATCAACGAGATCACGGCTATTGCAACATCTTTCGCCTCGGCAGCCGCCCATCCGTCGGTTCGCAGCCGCTCCTCGATCGTGCGGCACCAGCCGGCGAAAGCCCGCGCTGACGCCTCGCGCACCAGCGAGCTGGCGTTCACTGACTCAGTGGCGATCGGCTCGATCGGGCAGCCGTCACGCTCATCTGCTTCCAGCCCGCTGATCAGGAGGTCGATCCAACGATCGACGGTGTCGGCCACCGGACGATCGCCCGCCATATATCTGCGTAGTAGCTGCTCGATGATCGCCCCGCTGCCGTCCACGACGACAGCCGCCAACTGTTGTTTGCCCCTCGGGAAGTGGTGATACAGCGAGCCCGGTTTCACGCCGGCCTGGTCGAGGATCTGGTTGAGTCCGGTTGCGGCGTAGCCCTGACGGCGGAACAGGCTGGCCGCGGTGTTCACCAACGCATCCCGGCTGCGATCGCGTCTCGGCATGTCTTGACAATACTTGATCGATCACTCAAGAATGCTGAGATGAGGCAGCTGACGTTCGACGAGCCCGGGCGATACGGATGGCGCGACGTCCCCGAGCCGGAGATCACCCAACCGCAGCAAGCCCTGGTCAAGCCCTTGCTGGTGGCGTGTTGTGATCTCGACGTCGCTGTCGCCCGGGGCGCAGCGCCGCTACCGCCCGGCTATGCGGTCGGACACGAGGGATTAGCCGAGGTTGTCGCAGTCGGCGACGCTGTCACGGATGTCGGCGTGGGTGACCGCGTAGTGGTGCCGTTTCAGATCAGCTGCGGGACGTGCCGCGAATGCCGCCGCGGCGTGACCAGTTCATGCGGTTCGGTGCCGTTGATGGCGATGTACGGGTTGGGTCCGCTCGCCGGCCTGGACGGCGGTGGTTTCATGTCCGATCTGGTGCTGGTGCCCTACGCCGACGCGATGTTGGTTCCGCTTCCGGCGACCGTCGACCCGATCGCCGTAGCTTCGATCTCGGACAACATTCCCGACGGCTGGCGCGCTATCGGTCCGTTCAGAGCGGAACTGGCCGGCCTCGACCCGTCCGACCGCCGCGTGCTGGTGATCGGCCGGCTGTCGATCGGCATGTATGCGGCCGCGCTCGCGGTGGCGTCGGGTTGCCATGTCGACTACGTCGACACCGACCCGGGCCGTCTCGCGGCGGCGGAGAAGCTCGGCGCAGTCGTTCACGACGCGGCCAAGCCGGACAAATCCTGGGACCCCTATCCGGTCACCGTGCACACCACCGGCGATCCGTCGCTGCTGGCCGCCGCGTTGCGGGCGACCTGGCCCGACGGGGTGTGCACCGACACCGGCATCTATTTCCAGCCGACCGTCGAGATGCCGATGCTGCGGACCTACACCCGCGGTGTGCGATTCGTCACCGGGCGGGTCAGTGCCCGGGCCGTCATCCCGGAGATTTTGGACGTGTTGGCCGGCGGCTGCGACCTGTCGCCGGTCGTCGACCGCGTCGTGCCGTGGGAGGACGCGCCGTCGGCCTGGCCGGCGATGACCGGCAAGACGGTTTTCAGTCGTGTCTAGCGTCTAGGCGATGTCGGCGACGAACATTCCGACCCGGCCGATCTGCCGCTTGGCCAGCCACGGCAGCCCGTCTCCGTCGCTTCCGGCGGGCAGCACCCGAGGGTTGATCAGGTGAACGTCCTTGCGGATGAAATGCAGATCGGCTTCGCCCGCGGCCAGCACGTTCTTGACCCAGTTGGTCTTTCCGTGGGCTAACGCAATCGCCAGCACATTGCCCTTGCGGTAGGCCGTGACGACGGTCTCGTACGGCTTGCCTGACGTCCGCCCCCGATGCTTGATCACCGACAAACCCGGGATGTAGCGCGCGATCGGCTGCACCAGGAGGTTGAGGTACTTGATTTGGAATCTCTCAAACCAGACCGGGAAGACCATCGGAACGCCCGGGGCGTTGTTCGGGTGGTCCCTTCGGGACATAGCGCCTCCGTTTTCGTCGGGTGCCGTCACTGTACCGGCCGGATATGCGGTTGCTCTGCTCTGGGACAATGGTGAGCGTGACTGTGATGGCGCGCATCGACCTGCGGGGCTCGGACTTGTCCGTCGCCCGGCTGCGGGCGGCGTTGCCCCGCGGCGGAGTGGACGTGGAGGCCGCCCTTTCCACGGTGCGACCGATCGTCGACGCGGTCGCCGATCGAGGCGCTGAGGCCGCACTGGCCTACGGCGAATCGCTGGATGGGGTCCGGCCCCCGTCGGTCCGGGTGCCCAGCACCGAATTGGACGCCGCCTTGGCCGGTCTGGACCGCGATGTCCGGTTGGCGTTGGAGGTGGTGATCGAGCGCACCCGTGCGGTGCACGCCGATCAGCGCCGGTCCGATGTGACGACGACGCTGGGCCCGGGTGCCACGGTGACCGAGCGGTGGGTGCCGGTCGAGCGCGTCGGCCTCTACGTTCCCGGCGGCAACGCGGTGTACCCGTCGAGCGTCGTGATGAACGTGGTGCCGGCACAGGCCGCCGGTGTCGGCTCGCTGGTGGTGGCCAGCCCGCCGCAAGCCCAGTCGCAGGGCCGCTCCGACAGGTTTCGGGGGCTGCCTCATCCGACGATCCTGGCCGCCGCCCGGATGCTCGGCGTCGACGAAGTCTGGGCGGTCGGCGGGGCCCAGGCGGTGGCGCTAATGGCCTACGGCGGCGTGGACACCCACGGCGGCGAACTGGCGCCCGTCGACATGATCACCGGGCCGGGCAATATTTACGTCACCGCGGCCAAACGGCTCTGCCGCTCGCGGGTGGGCATCGACGCCGAAGCCGGACCCACCGAGATCGCGATCCTGGCCGACGACACGGCCAACCCGGAGCTCGTCGCCGCCGACCTGATCAGCCAGGCCGAGCACGACGAGATGGCGGCCAGCGTTCTGGTGACGCCCAGCACCGAGCTCGCCGACGCCACCGACGCCGAGCTGGCCGCACAGCTGCAGACCACCGTGCACCGCCAGCGGGTGACGACCGCGCTCGCCGGACGGCAGTCGGCCATCATCCTGGTCGACGACATTGATGCCGGTATCCGTACGGTGAACGCTTACGCGGCCGAGCACTTGGAGATCCAGACCGCGAATTCGGACAAGGTTGCCGCGCAGATCCGTTCCGCTGGAGCTATTTTCGTCGGTGCCTATTCGCCGGTCAGCCTCGGCGACTACTGCGCCGGCTCCAACCACGTGTTGCCGACAGCGGGCAGCGCCGCGCATTCCAGCGGTCTATCGGTGCAGACCTTCCTACGCGGTATCCACGTCGTCGACTACACCGAGGCGGCGCTCAAAGACGTGTCCGGGCACGTGATCACCCTGGCCACCGCCGAAGACCTGCCCGCGCACGGCGAGGCGGTACGCCGGAGGTTCGGGCAATGACCCTTCGCCCGTCACTCGACGAACTTCCGTTGCGCCCGGACCTGCGCGGCAAATCGCCCTACGGTGCTCCGCAGCTCGACGTCCCGGTACGGCTGAACACCAACGAAAACCCGCACCCGCCGAGCAAGGCGCTCGTCGAGGACGTCGTCGCATCGGTGCGCGACGCGGCTGTCGATCTGAATCGCTATCCCGACCGGGACGCGGTGGCGCTGCGCACCGACCTGGCCGCCTATCTCGTCGCTCAGACCGGGATCCGGCTCGGCACGGAAAACCTCTGGGCGGCAAACGGATCCAACGAGATCCTGCAGCAGCTCCTGCAGGCCTTCGGCGGCCCGGGGCGCACCGCGATCGGCTTCGTGCCGTCGTATTCGATGCACCCGATCATCTCCGATGGCACCCGCACCGAATGGCTCGAGACTCCCCGCGCCGCCGACTTCAGCCTCGACGCAGACGCCGCGGTGACCGCGATCATCGAACGCCGCCCCGACGTGGTGTTCGTCACGAGCCCCAATAACCCGACTGGGCAAAGCATTCCGCTTGCCGACCTGCGCCGGCTGTTGGACGCCGCACCGGGGATCCTGATCGTCGACGAGGCATACGGCGAATTCTCCGCACAACCCAGCGCCGTGGCGCTGCTCGAGGACTATCCGGCCAAGCTGGTCGTGAGTCGCACCATGAGCAAGGCGTTCGCCTTCGCCGGCGGCCGGCTGGGCTACCTGGTCGCGACCCCCGCGGTGATCGACGCGATGCTGCTGGTGCGGCTGCCGTATCACCTGTCCTCGATCACCCAGGCGGCGGCGCGGGCTGCACTGCGCCACGCCGACGACACGCTGGGTAGCGTCGCCACGTTGATCGCCGAACGGGAACGGGTGGCGACAGCGTTGAGCGGTATGGGTTTTCAGGTTGTTCCGAGCGACTCGAACTTCGTGCTGTTCGGGCTGTTCGCCAACGCGCCCGC
Organism: uncultured Actinomycetota bacterium; assembly: GCA_963762535.1. Taxonomy (GTDB): domain Bacteria; phylum Actinomycetota; class Actinomycetes; order Mycobacteriales; family Mycobacteriaceae; genus Mycobacterium. The sequence goes on along the minus strand of CAVXKX010000004.1, from coordinate 255,236 downwards.
CACCTGGCAGCGTTACCTGGATGCGGGTGTGCTGATCCGCGATGTCGGCATTGCCGGACACCTGCGCACCACGATCGGGCTGGCCGCGGAGAACGACGCATTCCTATCGGCCAGTGCAGATCTGGCTGCCACCGAATTGGCCCAGCCGTTAGGAGCGTCATGACCGCCGGCCGTCGCGCACGCGCGCAGCGCACTACCAAAGAGTCCGAGATCGTCGTCGAGCTCAACCTCGACGGCACCGGTGACGTGCACATCGACACCGGTGTCCCGTTCTACGACCACATGCTGACCGCGCTGGGCAGCCACGCCAGCTTCGATCTGACCGTGCGCGCCAAGGGCGACGTCGAGATCGAGGGGCATCACACCATCGAGGACACCGCGATCGTGCTCGGTCAGGCGCTGGGGGAGGCGCTCGGCGACAAGAAAGGCATCCGCCGGTTCGGCGACGCGTTCATTCCGATGGACGAAACCCTGGCGCACGCCATCGTCGACGTCTCCGGCAGGCCGTACTGCGTGCACACCGGCGAGCCGGATCACCTGCGGCACACCACGATCGCCGGGAGCACGGTGCCGTATCACACGGTGATCAACCGGCATGTCTTCGAGACGCTGGCCAACAATGCGCGCATCGCGTTACACGTTCGGGTGCTCTACGGCCGCGACCCACACCACATCACCGAAGCGCAGTACAAGGCTGTCGGCCGGGCATTGCGGCAGGCGGTCGAGGCCGATCCGCGGGTGTCCGGCGTGCCGTCCACCAAAGGTGCTTTGTGAAAGCTAAATCCGTCGTGGTGCTGGACTATGGCTCGGGCAACCTACGCTCGGCGCAACGCGCGTTGGAGCGAGTCGGTGCCGAAGTCGAGGTGTCCGCTGATCTCGAAAAGGCGGCTGCCGCAGATGGACTCATGGTCCCTGGAGTCGGCGCCTTCGAGGCGTGCATGAACGGGCTGCGGCGGATCAACGGGCAAAAGGTGATCGCCGATCGGGTTGCCGCCCGGCGCCCGGTGTTGGGCGTGTGTGTCGGCATGCAGATTTTGTTCTCCCGCGGGGTCGAGTTCGGTGTGGAGAGCACCGGCTGCGGTCAGTGGCCGGGTGCCGTGACCCGGCTGGACGCGCCGGTGATCCCGCATATGGGTTGGAACGTGGTATCTGCCGCGCCGGGTAGCGCACTGTTCAAAGGTCTGGACGCCGACGCCCGGTTCTACTTCGTGCATTCCTATGCCGCCCAGACGTGGGAAGGCCGACCCGACGCGGCGCTGACGTGGGCTACGCACGGGGCGCCGTTCCTGGCCGCGGTCGAGGATGGTCCGTTGGCCGCCACCCAGTTTCATCCGGAGAAGAGCGGTGATGCCGGAGCGGCAATATTGAGCAATTGGGTTGAAGGGCTATGACGTGCCGTTGATTTTGTTGCCCGCTGTCGACGTGGTCGAGGGCCGGGCTGTGCGCTTGGTGCAGGGCAAGGCCGGTAGCGAGACCGAGTACGGTTCAGCGCTGGACGCTGCGCTGGGCTGGCAACGCGACGGCGCCGAATGGGTGCACCTGGTCGACCTGGACGCGGCGTTCGGCCGCGGCTCCAATCGTGAGCTGCTGGCCGAGGTCGTCGGCAAGCTCGACGTGCAGGTGGAGCTTTCCGGTGGTATCCGCGACGACGACTCGCTGTCAGCCGCTTTGGCCACCGGTTGCGCACGGGTCAACCTCGGGACGGCCGCTTTGGAAAACCCGCAATGGTGCGCCACAGCGATCGCCGAGCACGGCGACAAGGTCGCGGTAGGGCTGGATGTGCAGATTGTCGACGGCGACCATCGGCTCCGGGGCCGCGGCTGGGAGACCGACGGCGGCGATCTGTGGCCGGTGCTCGATCGCCTTGACAGCGAAGGGTGTTCGCGCTTCGTCGTCACCGACGTCACCAAAGACGGCACCTTGACCGGACCCAACCTCGATTTGCTGCGGGCGGTCGCAGACCGCACCGAGATTCCGGTGATCGCCTCCGGTGGGGTGTCGAGCCTCGACGACCTGCGGGCGATCGCCACGCTGACCGGCAGCGGAGTCGAAGGCGCGATCGTCGGCAAGGCACTCTACGCCGGCCGATTCACGTTGCCTGAGGCGCTGGCTGCGGTGGCAGGCTAGGCCCGCAATGGATCTCGAAGCGTTGGTGGCCGAGGCGTCGGCGATTCTCGACGTCTCGGCGAAGCCGTTCATCGCTGGGCATCGAGCGGATTCCGCGGTCAGCAAGCGCGGTGACGATTTCGCCACCAAGGTCGATCTGGCGATCGAGCGACAGGTGGTCGATGCGTTGATGTCGGCGACCGGAATTGCGGTGCACGGTGAGGAGTTCGGTGGCGCCGACCTCGACTCGGAGTGGGTGTGGGTGCTCGATCCGGTGGACGGGACGTTCAACTACGCGGCCGGGTTGCCGATGGCCGCGATACTGCTCGGCCTGCTGCACAACGGTGAGCCGGTTGCGGGATTGACCTGGTTGCCGTTCATGAACGAGCGCTACGCGGCGGTGGTCGGCGGTCCGGTGATGAAAAACGGTGTGCCGCAAAAGCCGCTGAAACATGCCGATCTCACCGCATCGATCATCGGGGTCGGAACGTTCAACGTCGATTCGCGTGGCCGGTTCCCGGGACGGTATCGGGTGGCGGTGCTCGAGGAGCTGAGCCGGGTGTCGTCGCGGATGCGGATGCACGGCGCCACCGGCATCGATCTCGCCTATGTCGCTGACGGAATTCTCGGCGGCTCGATCAGTTTCGGCGACCACGTATGGGATCACGCGGCCGGGGTGGCTCTGGTGCGAGCCGCAGGCGGGATCGTCACCAGTCTGAACGGCGAACGGTGGACTCTGGAGTCGCGATCCGCGCTGGCCGCCGCCCCTGGCGTGCACGGCGAGCTGCTCGACATGCTGCATCGGGTAGGACGGCCCGATGACTACTGAGTCTCTCGCCGGCACCGGCCTTGCGGTGCGCGTCATTCCATGCCTGGACGTCGATGACGGCCGGGTGGTCAAGGGCGTCAACTTCGAAAACCTCAGGGACGCGGGCGATCCGGTGGAACTGGCCGCGGCCTACGACGCCGAGGGGGCCGACGAGTTGACCTTCCTCGACGTGACCGCGTCGTCGTCGGGTCGCACCACCATGCTCGAGGTGGTCCGTCGCACCGCCGAACAGGTTTTCATCCCGCTGACCGTCGGCGGGGGCGTGCGGACGGTTGCCGACGTCGACGTGTTGTTGCGTGCGGGCGCGGACAAGGTGTCGATCAACACCGCCGCCATCGAGCGCCCGGATCTGCTGGCCGAGATGGCCGCCCAGTTCGGTTCGCAGTGCATCGTCTTGTCGGTCGATGCCCGCACGGTGCCGGCCGACTCGGCGCCGACGCCGTCGGGTTGGGAAGTCACTACCCACGGCGGGCGGCGCGGCACCGGCATCGACGCCGTCGAGTGGGCTGCCCGCGGCGCCGAACTGGGGGTCGGTGAGATCCTGCTCAACTCGATGGACGCCGACGGAACTCAGGCCGGATTTGATCTGGCGATGCTGCGAGCCGTTCGCGCGGCGGTGGCCGTGCCGGTGATTGCCAGCGGCGGCGCGGGCGCGGTCGCTCATTTCGCACCGGCGGTTGCCGCTGGCGCCGATGCGGTGTTGGCCGCCAGCGTGTTTCACTTCCGTCAGTTGACCATCGGGCAGGTAAAGGACGCGATGGCCGCAGCAGGGATCATCGTGCGATGACCCTCGATCCTGAGATCGCTGCACGGCTCAAACGCAATGCCGACGGCCTGTTCACCGCGATCGTGCAGGAACGCGGCAGCGGCGATGTGTTGATGGTCGCCTGGATGGACGACGATGCGCTGGCCCGCACCCTGGAAACGCGTGAGGGAACCTATTTTTCGCGGTCCCGTGGGACGCAGTGGGTCAAAGGTGCGACGTCCGGCCACACCCAGCGGGTGCACTCGGTGCGCCTGGACTGCGACGGCGACGCCGTGCTGCTGGTCGTCGACCAGGTGGGCGGGGCCTGCCACACCGGTGACCACAGCTGCTTCGACGCCGACGTGTTGCTGGCACCGGAGGACTAACCGAAACGGCGCAGGGGCAGTAACAGCCTTTTAGCCACGGGCAGGCAGCGCTGCGTGCGATAATCGGCAGCAAGAAGGCAGGTCAGGACCGCCGGCGCGGAGGCGCGGTTAGATCCCGTCGGCGGCACACAGCGAAGACCGTGAATGTTACGCCGGGCCGCCATTGATTTTGCTAGCTTTTCAGACACGGCATCGACAGCCGCGCAATGGAGATTCGGACGACAGGCCATGGGTGCAGTGGCAGGACCATCGATCGCGAAGCAGCGCCGTCTACGCGTAGCTGTGGTGTCTACCGCTGTGTTCATGGTGTTCGCCATCTGGTTTATCGCCGGCTGGGGCGGCCCGCCGGTGGTGAACTCCTTGCGAGTCGCGGGGACGCTGGGATTTCCGGCATTCGCGGCCGTCTGCGCCGCGGTTGCTGCGCGGCGAGGGCGCGGTAGGCAGCGGCAGGCCTGGCTCGTGATGACCGTCGGCCTGGTCGCGTTGGAGTTCGGCGCGATTGTGGTGCTGTACGACCAATTACGCGGCGGTGCCCTGCCCCTGTACCCGCCCACGGCGATGGTCGGGTTCTTGGTCTTTCCGTTGGTCGCGTGCGTCGCGTTGATCATCTTCCCATCCGGTTCTCCGAGCGTCGTCCGCTTCCGGATGCTGCTGGACGGTGCGATCGTCGGCGCGTCGCTGTTCGTCGTGGCCTGGGTGACGCTGCTCCGCGGCGTGTACTCCGCTACCGGCGTGAGCCGCATCGACGAGTCGCTGTCGATCGCCTGTCCGATCGCCGGAATCGTGACCGTCACGGTGGCCATCCTGGGGCTCGCCCGCGCCAACGCCCACTGGCGCCCGACGTTCGCTGTGCTGACGCTCGGTCTGACTCTGATTGCCGCTGCCGGCGGCGCCTACGTCTACTCCCTGGTCCAACACAGCCACCTGGCCGGCAGCGCTTGGAGCTTGGAATGGCCGGCAGGGCTGGTGCTGCTGGGCATCGCGGCCCTCAACTGTCCGCCGGCCGCACCCGAGACATCGCCCGAGCAGTCGGCGCCGAGTGCGCCGATCTCGTTGTGGCTGCCCTACATCCCGTTGGCAATCGCGGGCGGCCTCGAACTCGCCCAACTCCACCTCAACGTCGGCTCCGATCCCGCGCTGGCCGCAACGCCTTGGCTCATCATTGCGGTACTGGCCCGCCAGTTCATGGTGGTCGCCGAAAACCGCCGCCTGCTGCACACGGCGTCGGACCGAGCGCTGCGCGACCCGCTGACAAACCTGGCGAATCGGATCCTGTTTCACGACCGGCTCGAACACGCGATTCAGCTATACCACCGTGATCAGCGTTCGGTCGCGGTCCTGTCGATGGACCTCGATGACTTCAAACTGATTAACGACAACTTGGGCCATCCGGCCGGTGACGCACTGCTGGTGCAGGCGGCCGAACGACTGATGGGGTGCGTGCGAACGGGGGACACCGTCGCCCGGCTCGGCGGCGACGAATTCGGCGTGCTCATCGAAGACGCCGGAGAGAACGCCCATTTGATCGTCTACCAGATTATGGAGGCATTCGAGCGGCCCTTCACTGCCGACGGCGAGCTCATCTTCATGCGGCCCAGCGCCGGCCTGGCGGTCGCCGGCGCCGATGATCCCGATCTGCACGCCACCGTGTTGCTGAAACAGGCCGATCTCGCCATGTATTCGGCCAAACGGCTCGGTGGCGGCCTTCAGACCTTCAGTGCCGATATGCACGTCAGCGAAGACAGGTCGCCCGGCTTCCCCGCGGCCGGGGAGCCATCGACGCGCGGATTGGTCGAGGTCCGGTTACTCAGTGACCTGCGCCAGGCCATCAGCCACCGTGCCCTGACCGTGCTGTATCAGCCGAAGGTGGATCTGCAGACGACGCGCGTGGTGGGAGCCGAGGCGCTGGTGCGCTGGCCGCACCCAGTCTTCGGAATGGTGCAGCCGCACCAGTTTCTGCCCCTGGTGCGCCAGCATGGCCTGATGCGCACGTTCACCGACCTGATCCTGGACCAGGCGCTCGCCGACGCCGCGCAATGGCGGCGCCGGGGGATCGCTGTGCCGGTTGCGGTCAACCTGTTCCCGCCATTGGTCGGCGATGTGAACCTGCCCGCGCCGCATTTTTGAAGCCTTGGCGCGACATGGGTTACCCGGTGACTGTTTGATCCTCGAGATCACCGAGGATCTACTACTCGACAATATCTCTCGAACCCGCCAAGTGCTGGAAGCTCTGCGCGAGAAGGACATTCACATCGCACTCGACGACTTCGGTAGCGGCTATTCGGCGTTGACGTACTTGCGCAAGCTGCCCATCGACGAAGTCAAGGTCGACTACGACTTGATCCGGCACGTGCTGACGGATCCCCGCGCCGACGCAATCGTGCGGGCGGTGATCGATCTGGCGCACGCGCTGAAGGTGACGACCGTCGCGGAGGGCGTAGAGAACGAAGAGACGGCAACATGGCTCCGCGAGCGGGGATGCGAAGTCGCGCAAGGCATGCTCTACAGCCCGCCTATCGCAGCGTCCGCGATGCTGGACTTGCTGGCATCGCCGGCGATGCGCTGATCTCGCGGCCGTTGCTCAGCGACCGGCCGGCTAGTTACGAGCACGCAGTGTCTGCAATGCCTTGTCCGCGTGGGAGTCCATGCTCAACTCGCTGGAGATCACGTCGAGCACCCTGCGATCGGTGCCGATGACGAAGGTGGTGCGCTTGACCGGCACCAGCTTGCCCAAAAGCCCACGCTTGACGCCGAATTGGTTTGCGATTGCGCCGTCGGTGTCTGACAGCAGTGGATAGTCGAAACCCTGCGTGTCGGCGAACTTCGCTTGCTTGGCGACCGGGTCGACGCTGATCCCGACCCGGTTGGCGCCGACGGCGGCGAACTCCTGGGCCAGGTCGCGGAAATGGCACGCTTCCTTGGTGCATCCGGGCGTCATCGCCGCCGGGTAGAAGAACAGCACGACCGGACCGTCGGTGAGCAGGGCGCTGAGTCTGCGCGGGGTGCCGGTCTGGTCGGGAAGTTCGAAGTCAGCCACGGTGTCACCGGTTTTCATGGGCGTCACGCTACGCCAGTGGCGACGACGCCGATCTGGCTATCTGGGAAGATGACCCCGTGCACGCCAACCTCGCCGCCGCCACCACGTCGCGGGAGCAATTCCGACTACTGGCGGCCGAGCATCGGGTGGTGCCGGTGACCCGCAAGGTGCTGGCCGACTCCGAGACGCCGTTGTCCGCGTACCGCAAGCTGGCCGACAACCGGCCGGGCACGTTCTTGCTGGAGTCGGCGGAAAACGGCCGGTCATGGTCGCGGTGGTCGTTCATCGGGGCCGGCGCGCCGTCGGCGCTGACCGTGCGCGACGGGCAGGCGGTGTGGCTGGGTGCGGTGCCGCACGATGCGCCCACCGGAGGCGACCCGCTGCAGGCGCTGCACCGCACTTTGGAGCTGCTGGCCACGGCCACGCTGCCGGGCCTGCCCCCGCTGTCTGGTGGCATGGTCGGCTTTTTCGCCTATGACCTGGTGCGGCGGCTGGAGCGGCTGCCGGAACTCGCGGTCGACGACCTCAATCTTCCGGACATGCTGCTGCTGCTGGCCACCGATCTGGCCGCCGTAGATCACCATGAGGGCACCATCACGCTGATCGCCAACGCGGTGAATTGGAACGGCACCGACGAGCGGGTCGACGAGGCCTACGACGACGCGATCGCACGGCTGGACGTGATGACCGCCGCGCTGGAGCAGCCGCTGCCCTCGACCGTCGCGACGTTCACCAAGCCCGAGCCCCAGCACCGCGCGCAGCGAACGGTGCAGGAATACGGCGCGATCGTCGAGCGGCTGGTCGGCGAGATCGAGCGTGGCGAGGCATTCCAGGTGGTCCCGTCGCAGCGGTTCGAGATGGATACCGCCGCCGAGGCGATCGACGTCTACCGGATGCTTCGGGTTTCCAATCCCAGCCCCTACATGTATTTGCTCCATGTGCCCAATGGCGAAGGGGGAACGGCATTCTCGATTGCCGGCTCCAGCCCTGAAGCGTTGGTGACGGTGCAGGACGGTCGGGCGACGACGCACCCGATCGCCGGGACCAGATGGCGCGGCGAGTCCGAAGACGAGGACCAGCTGCTGGAGAAGGAGCTGCTGGCCGACGAGAAGGAGCGCGCCGAGCACCTGATGCTGGTCGACCTCGGTCGCAACGACCTGGGTCGGGTGTGTGTGCCCGGCAGTGTCCGCGTCGAGGACTACAGCCACATCGAGCGCTACAGCCACGTCATGCATCTGGTGTCCACGGTCACCGGGATGCTCGCCGAGAATCGCACCGCTCTGGACGCGGTGACGGCGTGTTTTCCGGCGGGCACACTCTCCGGGGCTCCGAAGGTGCGCGCGATGGAACTGATCGAGGAAGTGGAGAAGACCCGGCGCGGCCTGTACGGCGGCGTCGTCGGCTACCTCGACTTCGCCGGAAACGCGGATTTCGCCATCGCCATCCGGACGGCTTTGATGCGTGACGGCACCGCTTACGTGCAAGCCGGCGGCGGGGTGGTGGCCGACTCCAACGGTCCCTACGAGTACACCGAGGCGACAAACAAGGCGCGTGCGGTGCTCAGCGCGATCGCCGCCGCCGAGACGCTGACCACGCCGGATACCGATCGGGATGGCTGATTCCCGGCCCGCCACCGGGGGCCGGCTGGCTATCAGGATGGCGCAGGTCTTGCTGGTGGTCTCGGCCGCTGAACTCTGGGCGGCGTCGCGGCTGATCTGGGTCGAGCTACAGACATTTGACGGCCTGGGCCCGCCGAAGCTCGTCGCGCTGTCCGGCGCGGGCTGGTCCTCGGCGCTGCTCCCGCTCGCGCTGCTGCTGCTGGCGACCGCGCTGGCGGCGCTGGCCGTGCGGGGTTGGGCGTTGCGGTTGCTGGCGGTGCTGCTGGCTCTCGCCAGCCTGGCGGCGGGATACCTGGCGGTCAGCACGCTGGAACTCCCGGACGTCGCCGCCCGTGGTGCCGAACTCGCGCACGTGCCGTTGCTGGAACTCGTCGGCAGCAAGCGGCACTACCCGGGCCCGGTGATCACCCTGGTGGCCGCGGTCGGCACGCTGATCGCGGCAGTGTTGTTGATGCGTGCGGCAGCCTCCGCCGGGCGGAGCGCGACGAAATACCTGGCGCCCGCGGCCCGCCGGTCTGCGGCACGGCATGACCAGCAGACCCCGTCGGAGCGCACGATGTGGGACGAGCTCGACGAGGGCCGCGATCCGACTGACCCAGCGCACGATCCGCCGCCTGAACCGGACACTGAGGGTCGGTGACAAACGCCACCTCGGCGCTCGCTACCCTTCGATGGACGCCGTCAATACTCTGGCGGCGGCCGGGGAGAGGAACCGACAGCATGAGTTCGGCTAGCGTGCTCGACTCCATCATCCAGGGAGTCCGCGCCGATGTTGCCGCTCGTGAAGCGGTTGTGGGCATGCCGGAGATCAAGGCCGCAGCCGAAGCTGCTCCGCCACCACGTGACGTGCTGGCAGCGCTGCGCGAGGCCGGTATCGGCGTCATCGCCGAGGTCAAACGAGCCAGCCCGTCGGCGGGCGAACTCGCCTCGATCGCTGACCCCGCCGCGCTGGCGTGTGCGTACCAAGAGGGCGGTGCCCGGATCATCAGCGTGCTGACCGAGGAGCGCCGCTTCCACGGCAGCCTGGCCGACCTCGACTCTGTGCGTGCGGCCGTGTCAATTCCGGTGCTACGCAAAGACTTTGTCGTCGGGCCCTACCAGATTCACGAGGCCCGCGCGCACGGCGCCGACATGTTGCTGCTGATCGTCGCCGCACTGGATCAGCCGGCGCTGGAGTCGATGCTGGAGCGCACCGAATCACTGGGCATGACAGCGCTCGTCGAGGTGCATACCGAAGAAGAAGCTGACCGCGCTTTGACCGCGGGTGCGCGGGTGATCGGCGTGAATGCCCGCGACCTGCGCACGCTTCGGGTCGATCGGGATTGCTTCGCGCGCATCGCACCTGGGCTGCCGTCCAACATCATCCGGATCGCCGAATCCGGCGTTCGTGGCAGGGCTGACCTGCTGGCCTACGCCGGCGCCGGCGCCGACGCCGTGCTGGTCGGCGAAGGCCTGGTCACCAGTGGGGATCCCCGCGCGGCAGTGGCCGACCTCGTCACCGCCGGCAAGCACCCGTCGTGCCCTAAGCCGGCCCGATAGTCCACCGCGGTGATCGAATCCCATGCGCCGCTTACGTGTTGAGCATCGGTAATGGCAGACACTTTGCACCCGGAGCTTCCGCGTTCCAGCGCCGCGATCGCTGAACCCACCCACCACGATCCAGACGCTCGTGGTCATTTCGGTGCCTATGGCGGCCGGTTCGTCGCCGAGGCGCTGATGGCGGTCATCGAGGACGTCACCGCGGCCTATGAGAAGGTGCGTACCGACCAGGCTTACCTCGACGAGCTCGACCGGTTGCAGACGCACTACACCGGCCGGCCGTCACCGCTGTACGAGGCCGCCCGGCTCAGTGAGCACGCCGGCGGAGCGCGCATCTTCCTGAAACGAGAAGACCTGAACCACACCGGTTCTCACAAGATCAACAACGTGTTGGGTCAGGCCTTGCTGGCACGCCAGATGGGCAAGACCCGGGTGATCGCCGAGACCGGGGCCGGCCAGCACGGGGTGGCCACCGCGACCGCGTGTGCCTTACTCGGCTTGGACTGCGTGATTTACATGGGTGCCGTCGACACCGCGCGACAGGCACTCAACGTCGCCCGGATGCGACTGCTGGGCGCCGAGGTGATCTCGGTCGAGTCAGGCTCAAAGACCCTCAAGGACGCCATCAACGACGCGTTCCGCGACTGGGTGACCAACGCCGACAACACCTATTACTGCTTCGGCACAGCCGCTGGGCCGCACCCATTCCCGACGATGGTCCGCGACTTCCAGCGGGTGATCGGTCTCGAAACACGGGTGCAGATCCAGGATCAGGCCGGCCGGCTGCCCGATGCCGTCACCGCCTGCGTGGGCGGCGGATCCAACGCGATCGGCATTTTTCATGCCTTCCTCGACGACCCCGGTGTGCGACTGGTGGGTTACGAGGCAGCCGGCGACGGTGTCGAAACCGGCCGTCACGCCGCCACGTTCACCGGCGGATCACCCGGCGCATTCCAGGGATCGTATTCGTTTCTGCTGCAGGACGAGGATGGGCAGACGATCGAATCGCACTCGATTTCGGCTGGCCTGGACTACCCGGGTGTGGGCCCAGAGCACGCCTGGCTCAAACACATCGGCCGAGCCGAATACCGCCCGATCACCGACAACGAAGCCATGGATGCATTCCGGCTGTTGTGCCGGGCGGAAGGAATCATCCCGGCCATCGAGTCCGCGCACGCGGTCGCCGGCGCAATCAAGCTGGGCCTGGAGATGGGCAGCGGGGCCATCATCGTGGTGAACCTGTCCGGCCGCGGAGACAAAGACGTTGAGACGGCCGCGAAGTGGTTCGGCCTGCTGCCCCTCGGTGAGAACGTATGACCGTGGAGACAGAGCGAAAAAAGCCGTCTGAAGGCGCTTTTCAGCTTGTGCCAGGCCGAGCACCGGGCGGCACTGATCGGATACCTGCCGACCGGATATCCCGATGTCCCGACGTCGATCGATGCGATGAAAGCGCTGACGGATTCCGGGTGTGACCTCATCGAAGTCGGTGTCCCGTATTCGGATCCAGGCATGGACGGCCCCGTGATCGCCAATGCCGCGGAAGTCGCGCTGCGCGGTGGTGTGCGGGTGCGCGACACGTTGAGGGCTGTCGAGTCGATCAGCGCAGCAGGTGGCCGTGCCGTCGTCATGACGTACTGGAACCCGGTGCTGCGCTACGGGGTTGACGCTTTCGCGCGTGACCTGGCAGCGGCGGGCGGCTACGGGCTGATTACTCCGGACCTCATCCCCGACGAGGCCGACGACTGGCTGGCGGCATCCGAGCAGCACCAACTCGATCGCATCTTCCTGGTGGCGCCGTCGTCGACCCCGCAGCGACTGGCGGACACGGTTGCGGCATCGCGCGGATTCGTCTACGCGGCATCGACGATGGGGGTGACCGGTGCCCGCGACGTGGTATCGAACGCCGCGCCGGAATTGGTCAGCCGGGTCAAAGAGGTTTCCGACATCGCCGTCGGAGTCGGATTGGGCGTCCGTTCGCGCGAACAAGCCGCCGAGATCGCCGGCTACGCAGACGGAGTCATCGTGGGCTCGGCGCTGGTCTCCGCGCTCACCGATGGTCTGCCCGCGATGCGTGCGTTGAGTGAAGAACTCGCCGCCGGTGTCCGGCATAGGGATTCGGCATCATGACGACGACGGTGCTCGCGTACATCCCCAGCCCGCCCCAGGGGGTGTGGTATCTGGGGCCCATCCCGCTGCGGGCCTACGCGTTCTTCATCATCATCGGGATCGTCGCTGCCCTGCTGATCGGTGATCGACGCTGGGCAGCGCGCGGCGGTGAGCGCGGGGTGATCTACGACATCGCACTGTGGGCCGTGCCGTTCGGGCTGATCGGTGGCCGGCTGTACCACCTGGCTACCGATTGGCGGACCTACTTCGGTGAGGGCGGCGCGGGACCCGCTGCGGCGCTGCGTATCTGGGACGGCGGCCTCGGAATCTGGGGGGCCGTCGCGCTGGGCGGTGTGGGCGCGTGGATCGCCTGCCGGCGTCGTGACATCCCGCTGCCGGCGTTCGGCGATGCGATCGCGCCGGGCATCATTCTCGCGCAGGCCATCGGCCGTCTCGGGAATTACTTCAACCAAGAGCTTTTCGGCCGCGAGACCACGATGCCGTGGGGACTGGAAATCTTCCTCCGACGAGATCCAGCCGGGTACATAAGTGAGCATTCACTCGACGGAGTGTCGACCGGGCACGTATTAATGGTGGTCCAGCCCACCTTTCTGTACGAATTACTCTGGGACCTGCTGGTTTTCGTTGTTCTGATTTTTCTGGACCGTCGATTCACCCTTGGCCACGGCCGGCTGTTCGCGACCTACGTCGCGGGCTACTGCATCGGCCGGTTCTGGGTCGAGCTGCTGCGCGACGACACGGCCACCCACATCGCCGGCATCCGAATCAATTCCTTCACGTCGACGTTCGTCCTCATCGGCGCAGTGGTGTATTTGATCCTGGCGCCCAAGGGCCGCGAAGACCCGGCAACGCTCAGTGGCTCGGCCGCCGAGTTGCTGGAGCCCGACTCCATCGACGAAGACGACACCGACGACACAGACGACTCCGCAGCGGCGGTAGTCGCAGCCGACGCCGCCGCCGGACAGGACGAGACGCCAGCGATCGATACGCCGGACGTCGATCCCGACGCCGAAGCCGAAGCCGTGGCGGCAGAGGCCGACGCTGCCGAGGTCGACCCGCCCGAGGTCGACGTCGAGGCGACCGACTCTGAACCAGAAGAAGCCGGACGAAGACTGATGTCCAGCTCAGCTGCGTACGGCGTCGGCCGGCCCGCTGACCGCTGGTATCGACGGCATCCGTTCACAGTGCTCGCCGGGGGCGCGCTGGCGGCAGGGGCACTGGGCTACATCGGCCTGGTTGACCCGCACAAGCCGGATTCGATCTTTCCGATCTGCCCGTTCCGGCTGCTCACCGGGCTGAATTGCCCCGGGTGCGGCGGGTTGCGAATGATCCATGACGTGCTGCACGGCGATCTGGCCGCGGCGATCAACGACAACGTATGGCTGCTGATCGGCGTCCCGCTGCTGGCCGGGTGGATGCTGCTGCGCCGCCGCCGCGGAAAGCTGCCGTTGACACTCCCGGCGACCGCAGCGGTGATGATCACACTTCTCGCGTGGACGGTGGTCCGCAACCTGCCGGGATTCCCGTTGGTTCCCACATTGCTCACCCGTTAGCCCACTGCGCGAAGCGGAGCTGATGCGAGACGATCAGCTGGCGCGACTATGCTCTTGTCGTGGCAAGACGCGGAAAAATCGTCTGTACTCTCGGTCCGGCCACCAGTTCCGACGAGTCGGTCAAAGCGCTGGTCGAAGCCGGAATGGACGTCGCCCGTCTCAATTTCAGCCACGGCGACTACAGCGATCACAAGGCCTCCTACGACCGGGTGCGGGCCGCCTCCGACGCCACCGGTCGCGCTGTGGGTGTCCTGGCTGACCTGCAAGGCCCCAAAATCAGGATCGGCCGATTCGCTGACGGGCCGACGTATTGGGCCGACGGCGAAACCGTACGGATCACCGTCGCCGAGTGTGCCGGCAACCACGACCGAGTCTCGACCACCTACAAGCAGTTGGCTCAGGACGCCGTGCCCGGCGACCGGGTTCTGGTCGACGACGGCAACGTCGGTTTGGTGGTCGACCACATCGACGGCGACGACGTCGTGTGCACGGTCACCGAAGGCGGCCCGATCAGCAACAACAAGGGAATGTCGCTGCCCGGGATGAGTGTCTCGGCGCCCGCATTGTCGGAGAAAGACGTCGACGATCTCGAGTTCGCGATGCATCTGGGCGTCGACATGGTGGCGCTGTCGTTCGTGCGGTCGCCCTCGGATGTCGAGCTCGTGCACGAGGTGATGGACCGGGTGGGCCGGCGGGTGCCGGTCATCGCGAAACTCGAGAAGCCGGAAGCCATCGACAATCTCGAAGCCGTGGTGTTGGCCTTCGACGCGGTGATGGTTGCCCGCGGTGATCTGGGTGTCGAGTTGCCGTTGGAAGAGGTGCCGCTGGTTCAGAAGCGGGCCATCCAAATGGCAAGGGAGAACGCCAAACCCGTGATCGTGGCGACCCAGATGCTCGAGTCGATGATCGAGCACTCACGGCCGACCAGGGCCGAGGCGTCCGACGTGGCCAACGCCGTGCTCGACGGTGCCGATGCGGTGATGCTGTCCGGCGAAACCTCGGTCGGCAAGTATCCGTTGGCCGCGGTCCAGACGATGGCCCGAATCATCTGCGCCGTGGAAGAGAATTCGACCGCCGCGCCGCCCCTGACGCACGTGCCGCGGACCAAGCGCGGCGTGATCAGCTACGCCGCCAGAGATATCGGTGAACGGCTCGACGCCAAGGCTCTGGTCGCGTTCACCCAGTCCGGCGACACTGTTCGCCGGCTGGCGCGGCTGCACACGCCGCTGCCGCTGCTGGCGTTCACCCCGCTGCCCGAGGTGCGCAGTCAGCTGGCCATGACGTGGGGCACGGAGACGTTCATCGTCGGGGTCATGCAGACCACCGACGGCATGATCCGCCAGGTCGACAAGTCGCTGCTGTCGCTGGGCCGCTACAAGCGCGGCGACCTGGTGGTGATCGTCGCCGGCGCACCGCCGGGCACCGTTGGATCGACCAACCTGATTCACGTGCACCGCATTGGCGAAGAGGACGTCTAGCGCCGCTGACTAGGCTGACCCGGTGTCTGACTTCGACGAGCTGATGGCGGTGCTGGACCTCCAGGACAACGGCGACGACACGTTCGTCGGAACCCACCCCAGCAAGAACCCACCTCGGACGTTCGGCGGACTGATGATGGCGCAGTCGTTCGTGGCGGCCAGCCGTACCCGTACCCGTGTTCTGCCGCCCAACGCGCTGTCGGCGCATTTCATCAACGGCGGCGACACCGGCAAAGACTTGGAATTTCAGGTGTTCCGGTTGCGCGATGAGCGCCGTTTCGCCAACCGCCGTGTCGACGTGACGCAAGGCGGCGTTCTGTTGGCGACGGTGTTCGTCTCGTATCTGGCCGGTGGCCGCGGTCTTGAGCACAGCGTCGAGCCGCCCGCTGTCGCCGATCCGGAGAGCCTGCCGTCGATCAAGCAGCTGCTGAAGGGCTACGAGGAGAAGGTTCCACACTTCGCCAACGCTTTGCAGCCCATCGAGTGGCGCTACGACAACGATCCGTCCTGGGTGATGCGTGAAAAAGGCAATCAGCTTGATTACAACCGGGTTTGGGTCAAGGCCGACGGAACGCTGCCCGACGACCCGGTCCTGCACCACGCCACC
The DNA here is from genome assembly GCA_963762535.1 of uncultured Actinomycetota bacterium. Taxonomy (GTDB): domain Bacteria; phylum Actinomycetota; class Actinomycetes; order Mycobacteriales; family Mycobacteriaceae; genus Mycobacterium. The sequence continues at coordinate 239,210 of CAVXKX010000004.1, read as the reverse complement.
ATGCTGTACTGCTCGGACACCACCGTGCTGGATTCGATCATCACCACGCACGGGCTGTCGTGGGGTTTCGACCGCATCTTTGCTGCGACGGTTAATCATTCGGTCTGGTTCCACCGCGAAGTGGACTTCGATGACTGGCTGCTGTACTCCACGTCCTCGCCGGTCGCGACTGATTCGCGTGGACTGGGTACCGGTCATTTTTTCGATCGGTCCAGGCGGCCGGTGGCCACCGTGGTGCAAGAGGGCCTGGTGAAATATTTCCCCGGCGTGCCCGGGTAGCGCAGGCCTGCATGCTCGGCAACGATTTGGTTGCAGCACGTCTGTGACCTAGGGCGAAACGTGCTCAAAGCGTAATCTCGGAAGTAGTTGGGTAGTTAACGGACAGCGGCGCACCGGCTGAAAACCAGCGGCCGGATGGGTCGCTTTGTCCTGTTCGACCGAGCTGTGGAGGTGGCCGTGGACGAGTCAGCGATCCGCGTCGAGTCCAGGGTCAGCGCGAGTGAGCGCGTGGTCATGCACGTCAACTCGCCTGTGGCGCGGTGGACCGGCATCGTCATGCTGCTGGGCGCGGGTGGCTGGCTGATCATGACGATCGCGCCCGTCGATCATCGAGCGGGCTGGCACGCGATGGGTCGGCTGGAATGGTCGTTGACGTTGCTTGCCGCCGTCGTGCTCATCGCGCGGGGCCTCATCTTGGGTCGCCCGGTGACGGCAAGGCACGCCGCCATTGCGCTGGTCGTCCTGGTCGCTGGGATTACCATGCGGGTGCTGTCGTTCGACGTGGTCGGTTCGGTGCTGATCGCCGGGTCCGGGCTGGCGCTGATGTGGCCGCTCAACGCGCGACAACAACCCGGCGACTTCTCGCGGATATGGGCACTGATCAATGCCACCAGCGGCGACCCACTGGCGCCGTTCGCCATGCAGGCGGGCAAGTGCTATCTGTTCAGTGCGGACGGCACGGCGGCGCTGGCGTACCGGACCCGGATCGGTTACGCAGTGGTCAGCGGTGACCCGGTCGGTGATGAAACGCAATTCCCGCAGTTGGTCGCCGAGTTCGCCGCCCATTGTCACGCCCACGGTTGGCGGATCGTGGTGCTGGGATGCAGTGAACGCCGTCTGCACCTGTGGACTGACCGTAAGGTGCTCGGCACATCGTTGCGGGCCATCCCGATTGGCCGCGATGTCGTCATCGACGTCGCCGATTTCGACATGATCGGGCGCAAGTTCCGCAACCTGCGGCAAGCGGTCAATCGCACCCACAACCGCGGCATCACCACCGAGATCATCCGAGAGCAGGATCTCGACGACCGCCAGGTGGCGGAACTGGCCGAGGTATTGGAGGCGTCGCCCAAGGGTGCCCACGCCGATCGTGGATTCTGCATGAGCCTGGACGGTGTTCTGGAGGGCCGGTTTCCCGGCATACAACTGATCGTTGCCCGTGATAAATCGGGACGTGCGCAGGGTTTTCACCGGTACGCCACAGCCGGCGGCGGCAGCGAGGTCACCCTTGAAGTTCCGTGGCGACGTCGCGGTGCCCCCAACGGTATTGACGAACGACTCAGTGTCGACATGATCATGGCCGCCAAAGAGGCGGGCGCACAACGGCTCTCACTATCATTTGCGGCATTCCCGGAGGTTTTCGACGCGCAAGACCGCGGTCGGGTGCAAGATGCCTTCTATTGGCTGATCCACCGGCTGGACCCGCTGATCGCGCTGGAATCGTTGTATAAATACCTGCGCAAATTTCACTCGACGGGCGAACGGCGTTACGTACTGGTGGCACTCAGGCAGTTGATTCCACTGATTTATGTGCTGCTCTCGCTGGAGTTCATGCCGCGCCGGCGCAACCTGCAGCGGTCCTAGCGAGTCGGTGCGGGCGCCACCGTGACCCTCAGTCGGTCTTGCACCGTCCGCTTGAACTGGTCGGCGCACTGTTGCTGCCCGACCTTGTCAGAACCGGCCCGCTGCATACAGTCGATGTAGTCGCCGCCCCGGACGTCCTTCCAGACCGTCGTCCAGATCGCGATGAATGCCAGACCGACAACGATTGCCAAGCCGCCCAACACGATTCCGGCGATCGCGACCCCGGCGTTGTCGGCGATGCCGCGTTTGACCCGGCCGCGACCGACAACGCCGAGGACCACCGCGATGGCGCCCAGAATGATGGGAGCAAAAACAGTCGCGACGCACAGTAGACCGATGACGGCCAGCACCAAAGCTGCGATACCCAGCCCGTTCTTCGGTGCTACCGGTTGCGGGGGAGCGTAGTCGGGCGGTAGATGACCGGACTGGTACGGATACAGCGGCCCGCTGCGCGGTACCCCCGCGGCGTTCTCCCGTCTAACCGGCTGGTCCGGCGATCCGGTCATGGCTCGCTCTCTGATCGGGCGACTGGATTACTGCTGCCCAGAGTACGCGTCGGCGCAGGTGCCGCAATACGCATTTCGGGCTTACCGCACAACCCAATTCACCGTCGAAGAACGCCGACCGTCGGTTACGGGACGTTCGGCGATCCTGCTACCAGAGCCTTCTCGATCCGCCGGGAAGCACTGCGGATACCGAACGCCGACACTATCTCGAAGGCGCCGATGACGATCAACCAGATGCCGACGATCTCGGTCAAGATTGCGATGCTTTCAAGGGGCGATCCGATCATCACAACGCCCGCCACGAGACTGATCAGACCGAGAGTTATCTGCCAGCCACGCCCGGGAAGGTGCGGATCGCTGATCGCCGAGATCGAAGTCGCCACGCCGCGGAAGATGAAGCCGACGCCGATCCAGATGGCAAGCAGCAGAATCGCGGTAATCGGGTCCGAGCCGAAGTGCCGGAAGGCCAGCACGGCCAGTATCAGCGACGCTGCGCCGCTGATGAATAGCAGCACTCGGCCGCCGGCGGAGACGTGCAGGCTGAAAGCGAAGACGACCTGTGCGGCGCCGGTAACCAGTAGGTAGAGGCCGAACAGGACGGCCGCTGCAAGGATCGAGTTTCCGGGCAATACCAGCACTAGGACGCCTAATGCGACTGCCAGGATCCCGGACAGCAGGGTCGACTTCCACAGGTGCGGCAACAACTTTGGAGCAGCGGTGGTTTCCATGCATGGAGTTTCTCACACACGGCCATCGAGGCGGAAGGTTTGGCAGCCTCAGACGCCGGCGGTCTGGGGTGTCTCGGCCAGGACGCCGCCGTAACCGGCGTCTGGTTTGCGCCCGATGAGATACCAGGTGCGCATACGCCCTTTGCCCTTGATTTCGATGACGCCCCTTTCCTGGAGCACGAAGTCACCTTTGAGCCGTTGATAGACGTCTTCGGGCACTTGGATCCGGCCGACCGAGTCGGTGGATTCCATCCGTGATGCGACGTTGACGGCGTCGCCCCACACGTCGTAGAAGAATCGGCGTGAACCGACCACACCAGCGACGACGGGTCCGCAGGCCAGCCCGATTCGCAGCGGCAGCGGATCACCTCGTGAATCCCTCAGCGCCCGTACCGCTTCGGCCATGTCGAGCGCCAAGGCGGCCAACGCCTCGACATGGTCGGTGCGCGGGTGCGGCACACCGCTGACCACCATGTAGGAGTCGCCGCTGACTTTGATCTTCTCCAGCCCATGCTTGTCGACCAGCGCATCGAAGTCACCGTAAAGCTGGTCTAGGAATAGGATTAACTCATCCGGCGGCATGTCGCTGGCCCGCTCGGTGAAACCCGCGATGTCGGCGAACAGCACCGAGGCTTCCTCGTATTTGTCGGCAATGATGTTGCGCTCCGGGTCTTTTAGTCGCTCGGCGATGCTGGCCGGCAAGATGTTGGCCAGCAGTGCTTCGGACCGCTCGTATTCGAGCTCCATCGCCGTTTCGGCACGAACAATTTCGCGCACCGAGTACCAGACGGTCGTCACGACCATGACGCAGGCGGAGATGGTGGTGACGACGAAGCTCAGCGACAGGGCCCACACCGGCTGCGCCCCGGTGTCGCGTGGGACCAGGAACTGCAAGACGATCACCAAGATCGCGGCGATCGCGGCCAGAATCGCTGCAAGCGAAATGCGGTCGACGCCGAGCTGCAGCACGATCAGGCACGCCGCGACCAGGAAATAAAACTGCAATCCCGAGCCGGTGCCGACGAACCAGCAGATCGTGAAGATCGACAGGTAAGCGGTGCAGATGAAGGTCAACGGCGGGACGAGTTCACCGAAGCGATGCAGTAACGGCACGGAGGCGTAGATCGCGGCGCCGACCATGTTGATGATGCCGGTCCACCACAGGGTGGGTGCGGAGAAAACCTGGACAGCGCCGAAACCTGCGCTGATGAATACCGCCATCGTCGCGGTGAGATTCAAGATTCGGCGGCGCCGCGCATTGCGATCGGCATATACCTGGCTGCGGGCACGTGGCTGCGCCCGCACTGCCGCAACACAATCTGGTGTGCGCCGCGAACCTGCTGGTTGTTGGGCTGCACACCGCTTGGCCACCACAGCAAAAGCCTAACCCGTGGACCGAGGTCGGTGGGGCTCGCTTGCGGCTTCCAGATCCTCGGTTCCGATCAAACACTCGGGTCGGGCTACGGGCTGACCGCATTGTCGGCGGTGTGGCGGCGGCACCATATCGGGCCGCTGCCTGCATTTAATCGAACTCGAGTTTCGCGGGGTTCGGCATGGGGTAGTTGCTACGAGCGCGCCGAGCTTCTACTGCTTGCGTCGCTATTCGGGACTAGAACAAGCTGGTCCGTCAATCAAACTTGACTTCACCTACCTTGGCGCTGCGCCAAAAATCAGGAGTAATCATGCGTAAAACCATCGCAATTGTTTCAGCAACCGGGGCCATGCTGTTCGGCGGAGCGGGCATTGCCGAGGCCGCCGTTCAAGGTGCACCTGCGCCGTCATCGACAGTGACGACGTTGGCGGACAACACCAACGGCAACACCGACCAACACAGCGACAACAGCGGCAAGTGGGGCTTGCTTGGCCTGCTTGGGCTAGCTCGGGCTGGCGGGGACTGAAGCGCCGCAACACGACCGACGCCGGCGTCGGCACAGCATCCGCAGCGACGCCCAAGCGCGTCTAGCACCTGCCCTTACTCTCGCTCAGCCCCCGCCAGCGCTTCGCCTTGGCGGGGGCTCAGCGGCGAAGAAAACTGACGTTCGGCCGTGCAGCCGAATACAGCAACGTGTCAGACCTGGGTGCCCTCGGTGAGATTCGAACTCACACTGGACGGGTTTTGAATCCGTTTCCTCTGCCAGTTGGGATACGAGGGCCTGCTCACTACGGCCTCCCACCATAGAGGATCGGGCAGTGCGAGCCGACTCACAGCCCCGCAGTCGAGGATCGGCGCGGTTCACGACAGAATGTCCCCATGACCGACGACGACGGGCGCGCCCCGCACCGGGTTCTGATCGCCGAGGATGAGGCGCTGATCCGGCTCGATCTGGCCGAGATGCTGCGCGAAGAGGGCTACGAGATCGTCGGTGAGGCCGGCGACGGCCAGGAAGCGGTCGAGCTGGCCGAACAGCTGAAGCCCGACCTGGTGATCATGGACGTCAAGATGCCGCGTCGTGACGGCATCGACGCCGCGTCGGAGATCGCCGCCAAGCGCATCGCGCCGATCGTGATACTGACCGCGTTCAGCCAGCGCGATCTGGTGGAGAAGGCGCGCGATGCCGGGGCGATGGCCTACCTGGTGAAGCCGTTCACCATCTCGGACCTGATTCCCGCAATCGAGGTGGCGCTGAGCCGATTCAGCGAAGTCAGGGCGTTGGAGCGCGAGGTCGAGACGCTGTCCGAACGGCTGGAGACCCGCAAGCTCGTCGAGCGGGCTAAAGGCCTACTGCAGGCCAATCAGGGCATGACCGAGCCCGAGGCATTCAAGTGGATCCAACGCGCGGCGATGGACCGTCGCACAACGATGAAACACGTCGCCGAAGTCGTCTTGGAAACCCTTGAGACCTCCAAGGACGCGCCACCGGCGAAGTAGTGCGTTAACGCGCGACGATCACCGACGAGCCGTGGCCGAACAGGCCCTGGTTGGCCGTGACGCCGACCGTCGCGTTCTCCACCTGTCGGCCGGTGGCCTGACCGCGCAGTTGCCACGTCAACTCGCACACCTGCGCGATCGCCTGGGCGGGAATGGCCTCGCCGAAGCAGGCCAGCCCGCCGGACGGGTTGACCGGCACCTTGCCGCCGATGGTGGTGGCACCGCTGCGTAGCAGCGCCTCGGCCTCACCCTTCGGGCACAGCCCCAGGTGCTCATACCAGTCGAGTTCGAGCGCGGTGGACAGGTCGTAGACCTCGGCGAGGCTGACGTCCTCAGGTCCGATGCCGGCTTCGGTGTAGGCCGCGTCCAGAATCTGGTCCTTGAACACCCGCTCCGGCGCGGGCATCACTGCAGTGGAATCCGTTGCGATATCAGGTAATTCGGGCAGGTGCTGCGGGTATTGCGGCGTCACCGTGCTCACCGCGCGCACCGACGGCACGCCGTCCAGGGAGCCGAGGTGCTTGCGGGCGAAGTCCGCGCTGGCCACGATCAGCGCAGCCGCGCCGTCAGAGGTGGCGCAGATGTCGAGTTGGCGCAGCGGGTCGCTGACGACCGGGCTGGCCAGCACGTCCTCGATCGAGGATTCCTTGCGGTAGCGGGCATTCGGGTTCTGCAGGCCGTGCTGGGAGTTCTTGACCTTCACCTGGGCGAAATCCTCCGACGTCGCCCCGTACAGGTCCATCCGGCGACGGGCCAGCAGCGCGAAGTACACCGGGTTCATCGCACCGATCAGGTGGAAGCGCTGCCAGTCGGGGTCATTCTTGCGTTCACCACCGACCGGCGCGAACGCCCCCTTGGGCGTGGTGTCGGCGCCGATCACCAGCGCGACGTCGCAAAATCCGGCCAGGATGTGGGCGCGTGCGCTCTGCAGCGCCTGCGAACCGCTGGCACACGCGGCGTAGCTGGAGCTGACCGGCACGCCGTTCCAGCCGAGCTTCTGCGCGAACGTCGAACCGGCGATGAAGCCCGGGTAGCCGTTGCGGATGGTGTCGGCCCCGGCGACCAGCTGGATCTGCTGCCAGTCCAGACCGGCTTCTGCCAGCGCGGCGCGGGCGGCGACGACGCCGTACTCGGTGAAGTCTCGGCCCCACTTGCCCCACGGGTGCATGCCCGCGCCGAGGATGTACAGCGGATCAGGGCTACTCATGAGGCGATCCTCCAGGCATGCACGAGGCGTTCGACCCCGTCGGCATCGGTGAACAAAGTCATGGTGGCCAGTTCCATCTCCATCCCGACCTTCAAATCGGCGGCCAGGGTGCCCTCGACGACCTTGCCCAGCACGATGATTCCCTCATCGGCGAGCTCCACCGCGGCGATCGCGAACGGCTCGAACGGATCGGAGGCGGGATAGGGCGCCGGCGGCGGATAGCGGTTCTCGGTGTAGCTCCAGAGTGTTCCGCGGCGCGACAGCGCGACGGCCTCTAGTACATCGCTGTCGCAGGCCGGATTGGGGCAGTTGTTTTCTCGCGGCGGGAAGACGTACGTGCCGCATTTCGGGCACTTGCCGCCGATCAGATGGGGATTTTCGGTGTCGTCGGTGGCGAACCATCCGTCGATCGCGGGTTCTGGGCTGGTGACCTCGGGCACCGGGCCAGCCTACTCAGGCTGGCCGCAAAACTGAAACGTGTTGCAGTTCGTCCGCATCACCGATGAGTTCCGCAGTTCTCCGCAGTCACAATTGTCAAAGTGTGAGTCAACCTAAGGAGCAGCCAATGTTGATCGTCGCGGGCTACCTCGTCATCGACGCGTTGCAGCGCGACAGCTACCTGGAAGACTGCAGGACGGTCGTGCGCCAAGCCCGAAAGTCGCCGGGCTGTCTCGACTTCGCGATCAGTGCCGACTTGATTGAGTCGGACCGCATCACCATCCTTGAACGCTGGGAGTCCCGTGCCGCGCTCGATGAATTCCGCGGTGGCGGGCCCAGCGACGAGCAACAAGACTCGATTGTCTCGGCATCGGTGTGCGAGTACGACGTGGGCAGCGAGCAGCGGCTGACTTGATGTCATGACATGTGCCTAGAGTTGGAGCCGTGAGCCCAGCCAGGACCGCGAGCAAGAAGACAGAGGCCGGCAAGGCCACCGACGACAAGCCCACGTTGATGCTGCTGGACGGCAATTCGCTGGCATACCGCGCCTTTTATGCGCTGCCGGCCGAGAATTTCAAGACCCAGGGCGGGCTGACCACCAATGCCGTGTACGGGTTCACGGCGATGTTGATCAACCTGCTCCGGGACGAGGCCCCCAGTCATATAGCCGCCGCGTTTGACGTGTCACGTCAGACGTTTCGCTCGGACCGCTACCCGGAATACAAAGCCAACCGGTCGAGCACCCCGGACGAGTTCCGCGGGCAGATCGACATCACCAAGGAAGTCCTTGCCGCACTGGGTATTACGGTGCTCGCCGAACCGGGCTTCGAAGCTGACGACCTGATCGCCACGCTGACGACGCAGGCCGAAAACGAGGGCTACCGGGTACTGGTGGTGACCGGTGACCGCGACTCGCTCCAGCTGGTCAGCGACGACGTGACGGTGCTGTACCCGCGCAAGGGCGTCAGCGAGCTGACGCGCTTCACCCCGGAAGCCGTCGTCGAAAAGTACGGCCTGACGCCGAAGCAGTACCCCGACTTCGCGGCGCTGCGCGGCGACCCGAGCGACAACTTGCCCGGCATCCCGGGTGTCGGTGAGAAGACCGCGTCCAAATGGATCAGCGAATACGGCTCGCTGCAGGCGCTCGTCGACGACGTCGACTCGGTGCGCGGCAAGGTCGGCGATGCGTTGCGGGCGCATCTGTCCAGCGTGGTGCTCAACCGTGAGCTCACCGACTTGGTGCGCGACGTGCCGTTGGCGCAGACGCCCGACACGTTGCGGATGCAGCCCTGGGACCGCGACCAGATCCATCAGTTGTTCGACCAGCTGGAATTCCGGGTGCTGCGCGACCGGCTGTTCGACACGCTGGCCGCGGTCGAGCCCGAGGTCGACGAGGGATTCGACGTGCGTGGGGGAGCGCTGGAGCCCGGCACGGTGGCGCACTGGCTGGCCGAGCACGTCTCCGACGGTCGCCGGGCAGGCCTGGCAGTGGTGGGCACCCATCGGCCTTACGACGGCGATGCAACCGCGCTGGCGATCGCGGCCGCCGACGGCGACGGCGGTTTCATCGACACCACAACGCTGACCCCCGAGGACGATGCGGCGTTGGCGGCCTGGATTGCCGACCCGCAGCGGCCAAAAGCCTTGCACGAGGCCAAGTTGGCGATTCACGACCTGGCCGGGCGGGGCTGGTCGCTCAACGGCGTCAGCTCCGACACCGCGCTGGCCGCCTACCTGGTCCGGCCCGGGCAGCGCAGCTTTACCCTCGACGATCTGTCGCTGCGCTACCTGCGCCGCGAGTTGCGTGCCGAAACCTCGGAGCAACAACAACTTTCGCTGCTCGATGACAGCGAAGGCGTCGACGAGCAGGCGGTGCAGACCGCGGTGCTGCGCGCCCGCGCGGTGGTGGACCTCGCCGACGCGCTGGACGTCGAACTGGACCGCATCGACTCGACGTCGCTGCTGGCCGAGATGGAGCTGCCGGTGCAACGGGTGCTGGCGGCCATGGAGGCGGTCGGCATCGCCGTCGACCTGAACAAATTGGGGTCACTGCAAAGCCAATTCGGCGACCAGATCCGCGACGCCGCCGAGGCGGCCTATGCGGTGATCGGCAAGCAGATCAACCTCGGCTCACCAAAACAGCTGCAGGTGGTGCTGTTCGACGAGCTGGAGATGCCGAAAACCAAACGGACCAAGACCGGCTACACCACCGACGCCGATGCGCTGCAGACGCTGTTCGACAAGACCGGGCATCCGTTCCTGCAGCATCTGCTGGTGCACCGCGACGTCACCCGGCTGAAAGTCACGGTCGACGGATTGCTGAACGCCGTTGCCGGCGACGGTCGTATCCACACCACCTTCAACCAGACCATCGCGGCGACCGGCCGGTTATCGTCCACCGAGCCCAACCTGCAGAACATCCCGATCCGCACCGACGCCGGCCGGCAGATCCGGGACGCATTCGTCGTCGACACCAGAGCCGGCGCCAAATACACCGAGCTGATGACCGCCGACTACAGCCAGATCGAGATGCGGATCATGGCCCACCTGTCCCGCGACGACGGCCTGATCGAAGCCTTCAACACCGGCGAGGATCTGCACTCGTTCGTCGCGTCCCGGGCGTTCGGCGTGCCGATCGATGAGGTGACCGGCGAACTGAGACGCCGGGTCAAGGCGATGTCCTATGGCTTGGCTTACGGCTTGAGCGCCTACGGCTTGGCGGCCCAGCTGAAGATCTCCACCGAAGAAGCCAAAGTTCAGATGGACCAATACTTCGCCCGGTTCGGCGGGGTGCGCGATTACCTGCTCAACGTCGTCGAACACGCCCGCAAGGATGGCTACACGTCGACGGTGCTGGGTCGTCGCCGCTACCTGCCCGAACTGGACAGCAGTAATCGGCAGGTCCGTGAATCGGCCGAGCGGGCCGCGCTCAACGCGCCCATTCAGGGCAGCGCGGCCGACATCATCAAGGTGGCGATGATCGAGGTCGACGCCGCGCTGACGGCTGCCGGGTTGAGGTCACGCATGCTGCTGCAGGTCCACGACGAACTCTTGTTCGAGGTCGCCGAGGGGGAACGCGAGCAGCTCGAGGCGCTGGTGCGGGACAAAATGGGCGGCGCCTACCCCCTTGACGTGCCGCTGGAGGTATCAGTGGGTTACGGGCCCAGCTGGGACAGCGCCGCTCACTAGCCTGCGACCGCACACCGGTCACGAAGAATCCGGCGAATTACCACAGCGACCGCGGCGGGCCGGGTTTGGCCAGCGTAGGCCTAGTCGAGTAGCCTCAACACGGTAGTCCGGCCGCAATTCCGGGCCATCGAATTAAATCCAGCTTTTGTCCCTACGACCTAACCTGTCCGGAGCAACCCAACAATATGCCGAGTCCCACCGTCACCTCGCCGCAAGTAGCCGTCAACGACATTGGCTCGAGCGAGGATTTTCTCGCCGCCATCGACAAAACCATCAAATACTTCAACGATGGCGACATCGTCGAAGGGACCATCGTCAAGGTCGACCGGGACGAGGTTCTCCTCGACATCGGCTACAAGACCGAAGGCGTCATCCCTTCCCGCGAACTGTCCATCAAGCACGACGTCGACCCCAATGAGGTCGTTTCCGTGGGAGATGAAGTCGAAGCCCTGGTCCTCACCAAAGAGGACAAAGAAGGCCGGCTGATCCTGTCCAAGAAGCGTGCTCAGTACGAGCGCGCCTGGGGCACCATCGAGGCCCTCAAGGAGAAGGACGAGGCCGTCAAGGGCACCGTCATCGAGGTCGTCAAGGGTGGTCTGATCCTCGACATCGGCCTTCGTGGCTTCCTGCCGGCGTCGCTGGTCGAGATGCGCCGCGTCCGCGATCTGCAGCCGTACATCGGCAAGGAGATCGAAGCCAAGATCATCGAGCTGGACAAGAACCGCAACAACGTGGTGCTGTCCCGTCGCGCCTGGCTGGAGCAGACCCAGTCCGAGGTGCGCAGCGAGTTCCTCAACCAGCTGCAGAAGGGCGCCATCCGCAAGGGTGTGGTGTCCTCCATCGTCAACTTCGGAGCGTTCGTCGACCTCGGCGGTGTCGACGGCCTGGTGCACGTTTCCGAGCTGTCCTGGAAGCACATCGACCACCCGTCCGAGGTTGTCCAGGTAGGCGACGAGGTCACCGTCGAGGTACTCGACGTGGACATGGATCGCGAGCGGGTTTCGTTGTCGCTCAAGGCGACTCAGGAAGACCCGTGGCGGCACTTCGCCCGCACTCACGCCATCGGCCAGATCGTGCCGGGCAAGGTCACCAAGCTGGTGCCGTTCGGGGCGTTCGTCCGTGTCGAGGAGGGCATCGAAGGCTTGGTGCACATCTCCGAGCTGGCTGAGCGCCATGTCGAGGTGCCCGACCAGGTTGTCGCCGTCGGTGACGACGCCCTGGTCAAGGTCATCGACATCGACCTGGAGCGTCGCCGGATCTCGCTGAGCCTCAAGCAAGCCAACGAGGACTACACCGAGGAATTCGACCCCGCCAAGTACGGCATGGCCGACAGCTACGACGACCAGGGCAACTACATCTTCCCCGAGGGCTTCGACGCCGAAACCAACGAGTGGCTCGAAGGTTTCGACAGTCAGCGCACCGAGTGGGAGGCGCGCTACGCCGAGGCAGAGCGTCGGCACAAGATGCACACCACGCAGATGGAGAAGTTCGCCGCCGCCGAGGCCGAAGAGGCCGCCCGGCCGCAGTCGAGCAGCTCGTCAAGCGACGACGCGCCCAGCGGTGGCTCGCTGGCCAGCGACGCCCAGCTCGCCGCGCTGCGGGAGAAGCTCGCAGGCAGCGCCTGACAGTTCGATCCGAACGAACGCCCCGGCTCAGACGAGTCGGGGCGTTCGTCTTCCTGCCCGCGCCAGCCGGCGCAATCGACTCCGCCTGCCCCTGACACACTGGAGCGGTGCTGCGCATTGGCCTGTCCGGCGGTATCGGCGCCGGAAAGTCGACCGTGTCCTCGACATTGAGCGATCTCGGCGCAGTCGTCGTCGACGGCGACGTGATCTCCCGCGAGGTCGTCGAGCCGGGCACCGAGGGCCTGGCCAAGCTCGTCGAGGCCTTCGGTGAACAGATCCTGGCCGACGACGGCTCGCTCAACCGCCCGGCCTTGGCAGCGATCGCCTTCAGCGACGAAGAGAAGCGCCAGACGCTGAACGGGATCGTGCATCCACTGGTCGGCAAGCGTCGGTCCGAGCTGATCGCGCAAGCCGTCGACACCCAGAAAAACCCGGTGATCGTCGAGGACATCCCGCTGCTCGTCGAATCCGGAATGGCGCCGATGTTCCCGTTGGTGGTGATCGTCAACGCCGACGAAGACCTCCGGGTGAAGCGGTTGGTCGAACACCGGGGCTTCACCGAGGAGGACGCCCGGGCCAGGATCGCGGCCCAGGCCACCGAGGAACAGCGTCGCGCGGTCGCCGATATATGGCTCGACAACGCCGGCAGCGCAGACGAATTGGTCGAACAAGCACGTGCGCTGTGGCATCAACGGATCCTGCCGTTTGCGCGCAACCTCGATGCCGGTGAGCCGGCCCTCTCGCGGCCGGTACTGGTGCCCTATGACCAGTCCTGGCCGGTGCAGGCCGGCCGTATCGTGGCACGGCTGAACACAGCGTGCGGGCACCATGCTGTTCGGATCGACCACATCGGCTCGACCGCAGTGCAGGGGCTCGACGCCAAGGACGTCATTGACATCCAGGTGACTGTCGCCTCGCTCGACGCCGCCGACGAGTTGGCCGAGGCGCTGACCAGCGCGGGATATGTGCGTCTGCCGATCACCGCCGACGTGAGCAAGCCGGATGCCCGCAGCACAGTCGCGGAGTTCGACCACACCGGCGATGAAGCTCTGTGGCACAAGCGGATTCATGCCTCGGCCGACCCGGGCCGGCCGAGCACCGTGCATCTGCGCGTCGAGGGCTGGCCGAATCAACAGTTCGCGTTGCTGTTCGTCGACTGGCTGGCGGCCGATCCTGCTGCGCAGCAACGCTATCGGGCTGTCAAGCGCGAGGCCGAGCGTGCGGCGACATCCGGCGGTGACATCGATGCCTACCTGGCCTCAAAGGAGCCATGGTTTTCCGACGCCTACCGCGAGGCGTGGGCCTGGGCAGACGCGTCGGGTTGGCGGCCTAGGGAGTAGGCAGCGGGGCGCCGCAGGGCAGCACGCCGTTCATCGGGTCGGCGCTGCCCGGAGCCGGGTGGACCATCTGGTCGACTTGGACGAAAACCTTGTCGTCGACGTCGATTTCGCAATGCACATTCGCTGAATACGGCCACTTGACCGCTATCTGCATGCCGGCGTGACGAGGGTCCGGCAGCACCGTGTTGGCTTGAAAAGCGTTGCCCGGCAACGCGCTCAACTCGGCCATGTTCGTCTGGTTCTCGGCGGTGATGAAGGTCGCCTGGCTACCGGGGGCCAGCCCGTCGACCCGCGCCACATAGGTGATGTTGTGCATGTCGGCCCGGGCTGTCGCGGGAATCAGCTGCGCGCCGGCAACCACCGTGGCGACCGCCACCCATCTGTACTTCGTGCCCATGACCGCACAGATTACCGTCACGTATTGAGCCGGTTTCGCGCGTCGGCCACGTCCTCGTCGTGGCGCTTGACCAGCAGCCACGTCTCCTCGTCACCTTCGCGTACCCGGGTCAGGGCGTAACCGCCGCGCAGCTTCTCGCCCTTCAGCAGAAACGACAGATGTCCGCGGCCCAGGCAGGTCGCCATCTCGTGTGCGGTCTTGTTGGCGTACGTGCCGTGGTCCCAGACGACGGTGGCGCCAGGGCCGTCATCGTCGTCGATCGTCGCCGCGATGCCGGCCTCGCCCAATGCATGGTCGCGGGTGCGACGCGCCATCCGCTGCTCCTGCGGGTTGGCCGCCGGCCCGCGGGGAATCGCCCATGACACCAACACGCCGTCGATCTCGAGACAAAAGTCGTAATAGTTCTCCCGCGCCGGGTGCTGCTGGATGACGAAACGTGGACCACCGTTGTCGGTTCGCCGTCCGCGCAGTCGCCTGGTTCGCGGTTCCGGCCGGTGGTCACTCGAATCCATGCCGCGGGGGTTACCCGCTTTGGCGCGGAACAACTCTAGGGGCCTCCTCGCCAGTGCTCGATGCGGTGGTGGTCCGGGGTGAATCCGTGGCGGACCCCCCACAGCACCGCCCGGGTGCGGCTGTCCACATCCAGCTTGCGGTAGATCGTGCGGATGTAGGACTTCACGGTATTGGGGCTCAAGTAGGTCAGCCGCGCCACGTCCGCGTTGCTCTTGCCTTGGGTGATCAGCGCCAGAATCTCCGCCTCGCGCTCGCTGAGTCCCTCACCGCGACCGGGCCAGTCCTGCCCGGGAGCGCCGCGTGCCCGGCCTCCGGCCTCGCTGACCACCACCTCGCCGGCGTGTACGGACTCCAGCGCCGCAACCAATTCTCGCGCGGGCAAGGTCTTGGAGAGGTATCCGTGCGCACCGTGCCGTCGCGCACTTTCCACCAGCTCGGGGTGAAAGTTCCAGGTGTAGACCACAACTCGGCTAGCCCGCGGATTGGCAACCAGGACGCCGATCTCCTCGTGATCGGACTCGGGCTGAGCGAACGAGTCGTACAAGACGATGTCGACGGCGTCTTTGACGGGCATCGAGGAGTCGAGTTCGGCGATCAGGACCCGGTCCCGGTAGGGCTCGAGCATGTTGGCCACACCCTTGATGACGACGTCGTAGTCATCAACGAGCGCGACGGTGATCGGCGCGGGTGACGGCTGCGACATGCCGACAGAGATTACCTCCCTAGGGGTGTGTTGCCACCCCCCTTACGGGTGGTCGACTGATGTAGGGCG
Organism: uncultured Actinomycetota bacterium; assembly: GCA_963762535.1. GTDB lineage: Bacteria > Actinomycetota > Actinomycetes > Mycobacteriales > Mycobacteriaceae > Mycobacterium. Next base: position 223,763 of record CAVXKX010000004.1, on the reverse strand, counting down.
GCCGACCCGATCGTTATTCAGCACCATCAACGGAAGGCTCAGTCATGATCACTCTCGGCATCATCCTGCTGATCGCGGGGTTCGTACTCAAGATGTCCATTCTGTGGACTCTTGGCATTGTCGCCCTCGTTGTGGGCGCGATCCTGGCGATCCTGGGCAGCACCGGACGCGCCATCGGTGGCCGTCGGCACTACTTCTGACCAGAACCCGCCCCGCCGCGACGTTTGCAGCGCGGCGGGGCGGGTTATTCGACACACGTCATGAAAGGAGTGCGCGATGCCTGTCTGGGAATGGATCGTGATCGCCGCCGTTGCTGTGGTGCTGGTTGTCTCTGTTGTTGTCGCGGTGAGCATGATCAGTTTTCGCACCAGAACGAAGCGGCTCAAACAGCACTATGGCACCGAATACGAGCGCGTGGTCGACGAGACCGGAAGCGAGAAAGGCGCCGTGCGCGAACTTACGGCGCGGCAACGAAAGCGCGACAAGCTCGACATTGTTCCGCTGACTCCGTCGGCGCTCTCGGAGTTCACCGCCCGCTGGCAAGAGGTGCAGGCCGGGTTCGTGGACAACCCCGCGACGGCCGTCGGTGTCGCCGACCGTTTGGTGACGGAGGTGATGCGCCAACGGGGTTATCCGGTAGACGATTTCGACCGGCGAGCCGCTGACATCTCCGTCGATCATCCGCAGATCGTGGACAACTACCGTGCGGCGCACAGTATCCACGTCTCGGAGCAGCACGCAGACACCGAGCAGCAGCGGGAGGCGTTTGTGCACTATCGCGCGTTGTTCGAGAAGCTGCTCGAAACCCCGACCGACAACGCGGAATCGCAGCAGGAAAGCGCATGACGACCCGAGCCGAAGGCTCACGACTGAAATCGCGCTGTCGTGTGTTTCAACGCCACGTGAGGTGCATACCTTCGCCGGCCAGCCAGGCATTGAGGTCGTAGTCGTGGTGCGACAACCCGTCGACGGCGGCCACTGCGCGGCGCACCGCTGACTCGCCGACTTCGGGGGTCAAAAGCCCGTGTCGCACCGCATCCAGCAGCTCATCGACGTCGGCCAGATGCACCCCGATATGAGTGCGCACGACGAGGTCGAGGTAGTGGTCCTCAGAGGTCCACTGATCGGCGCCGGGCGTGTACTCACCGACGTCCAGGTAGTAATCCTGTTCGCGTTCATACCCCGGGTTGAAATGGAAGATGCTCGCCCGCAAGCCCAATGACGGCATCAGCCACGACTCCAGATAGTGGAATTGTGCGCGGCCGGGGGTAGGGCGGGCCAGGTAGAGGCCCCACGGCGCAACGGTGTACTGATCGACGGCCCGCAGTATCCCTTTGGGGTCGGTGTTGGTGCGCTCGCGCAGGTCGAACGTCTCGCGCTTGGGCGGGTGCATGGCGTCGCGTCGTCTGCGCCTAGCGGCGCAGCCGGATCTTCCACCGGACGAAGCACGCGAAGAACACCGTCAGCGCGGCCAGCATGCCCATGTCGAGCAGCCAGAAATGTCGGGTGTGCTGCCAGAACTGGTCCTGCGGCAGCAGCGTCGGAGGCACCAGGTGCCGTAGATCGACCGTCGACGCCGCCGCGGCGTAACCCCAACGCGCGGGCATCAGCCAGGAGAGCTGGTCCAGACCAAGCCGGCCGGTTACCGGGACCATGCCGCCGCACAGCACCAATTGCGCCATCACCGCGACCACGAACAGCGGCATGATCTGCTCGCTGGAGCGGACCAGCGACGAGATGGCCAGACCCAGAACGGCCGAGGCGACGCAGGCCGCGGCGACGGTGAGGAACAGCTCGCCGGTGGCAGCCGCCGTCGAGTGGCCCAGCAGGACCGCCCCACGGCTGGGTGCGCCCTTGCCGGCCACCACGATCGCGGTGACGATGGCGGCCTGCAGAATCGCGAACCCACAGAACACCAGCGTCTTGGCCAGCAGATACGCGGTCGTCGACAACCCGACTGCCTGCTCGCGCTGGAAGATGGCGCGTTCGCCGACCAGGTCGCGGATGGTCAGCGCGACCCCCATGAACGCCGCGGCCGGCAGCAGCAACGCGAGGATCTGTGCCGCCTCGTCAGGGGTTCCGCTGTGCGGGCCGGCCTGCCGAAATCCGGTGTTGCCCGGCACAGTCAGCGACAGCGCGCCCAAGATGAACGGCAACAGCGCCAGGAAGACGAAATACGCGCGGTCGGCGACGACGAGCCGAACCTGTCGGCGCGCGATCGTCGAGATCTGGCGAGGCACGCTGGTATGCACCGGCTCGCCCAGGTCAGCCGGCTTGCCCGACGGCGACGGCGGCTGTGGGTCCTCGCGCTCCCGGAACCGGCGGTTGGCCGCCTCGGGGTCGGCGCCCACCTGGCTGAAGATCTTGGCCCAGTTGGTGGTGCCCATCACGTCGCCGATGCCGTCCGGCGGTCCGCAGTAGGCCGTTTTCCCGCCCGGTGCGACCAGCAGCACCTGGTCGCAGACGTCGAGGTAGGACAGCGAGTGGGTGACGACGAGCACGACCCGGCCCGCGTCGGCCAGTTGGCGCAGCATCGTCATGACCTGCAGGTCCAGCGCCGGGTCCAGCCCGGACGTGGGTTCGTCGAGCATCAGCAGCGACGGCCCGGTGAGCAGCTCCAAGGCCACCGAGGCGCGCTTGCGCTGTCCGCCGGACAGCTTGTCGACCCGCGTGTTGGCGTGCTTGGTCAGGTCGAGTTCCGCCAGTACCTGGGAGACGACCTTGGTCCGGTCGGCTTTGCTGGTATCGGGCGGCAACCGCAGTTCGGCGGCATAGTTCAGCGCCTGGTTGACCGTGAGCTGCCGGTGCACGACGTCGTCCTGTGGAACCATGCCGATTCTGCTGCGCAGCGAGGCGTACTCGGCGTGAATGTCGTGGCCCTCGAACGTCACTGAACCGGAGCTGGGCGTGGTGTAGCCGGCGATCAAGCGGGCGAGTGTGCTCTTTCCGGCGCCGGATCCGCCGATCACCGCGGTCAGCGTTCCTGGACGCGCGGTCAGTGAGATGTCGCTGAGCAGTTGTTTGCCGTTCTCGACGATGTACTCGACGTTGCGCACCTCCAGGCCGCCGGTGCGGGTGGCGGCTTCGGTCTCGCTGCGGCGGACCAGCAGGCCGCCGCTCACCACCAGGTCGATATTGCCGACGGTGACGACGTCGCCTTCGCTGAGGATCGCCGAGCCGACCCGGGTGCCGTTGACGAACGTGCCGTTGACGCTGGTGTCGCGGATCTCGGTGCCCAACGGCGTCAGGGTCAACGTTGCGTGGTAGCGGGAGGCCAGCACGTCGGGGACCACGATGTCGTTGTCCGACGCGCGGCCGATCGTGACCGAGCCGGCGGGCTTGGCGGCCGGCGTCGCCCTCGGCGCGATGCGTTTGACGAATCGGGTGGCGAAGTTGTCGCCCCCGGCGACGCGGGCATCGAGCATGGTCACTTCGGTGGGCGGCACGTCGTGTCGCACTGGGGCCGATGGGGCGTTGGTCACCGTGACCTGGTCGGGCGGTGGGCCGGCAGGCCGGCGGCCGGCCTGCACGGTGGTCGGATACTCCGACGGTGACGGCGGCCTGGCCGGCCGGGCCTGCGGAGTGCTTCGGCCCTGCGGCACAGGCGGCTGCGCCGCGGGACGGGCCGGCGTCGACCAGGGCATTGTCTGCTGCCCGGTGCGCGGGGGCCCACTGGCCGGTGGCGGTCGGCCTTTACTGCGGCCCGGCCCGATCCCGAACGTCAGTTGCGGTCCGGCGGCGTTGCCGATGTTGATGCTCTGCCCGTCATGGACGTCGGTCACCGGCCGGCGGTAGCCGTTGACGAACGTCCCGTTCACCGAGCCGTTGTCGATGGCAACCCACTTGCCCTGTTCGAAACGCAGGATCAAATGCGCGCGAGAAATCCGCGGGTCGGCGATGCGGACATCGGCGCGCAGGTCGCGCCCGACGATGACGTCGTGACCCGGTACGAAGGTGCTTTCGGAGCCGTTGTGCCAAATGGTCAGCACGGGCGGGGCTGGTCGACTCACCACACCAGTATCGACTCCGTGACGGCATGCTTCCACGGGACGCACTGTGATTCAGCTATATGTTGCCGCCAGCTGCTCACACAGCCTCGATTCACAGGCCTTTCATAAGCGGCACAACAGGAGCGCACTACATCTCGCGGCATGATCGCCAACGGTGAACCAGTTCGGTGCGCCTCGGGGGACGTCGAAAATGCCCGGCGCGCAAGCCATGCAGCATGTGAGTCCGGCGGGCTACCGGGAAAGTGGTGGAGCAGACCCACGCGAGCGGAGTGAGGGGGAACGCGCCGATGGACGAGGCGACCAGAGCTACCCAGCGCTGGGACGCCGAATCGGGGACGCCCGCCAAGTCCGCGCCACGTTCCCGCGGCAGGTTGGACCGAGGCTTCGCATCGCTTCCCGACCTCGGGATCACCCGGCTGCTGACACGGATCCCGCTGATCGGGTCACGACCCCGGCGCAACGCCGTGGACGTCCGCCGACCCGGCGCCAATGACTCGTCGGACAGCGCGCTGGCCGCGCCGGCGTCCTTCGCGGGCTACACCATCCTGCGTCCGCTGGGATCCGGCGGGATGGCCGACGTCTACCTCGCCAAGCACCCCCGCCTGCCGCGGCGGGACGCGCTCAAGATCTTGAGCGAGGGGACGACCGCTGACCCGGAATTCCGCGAAAGGTTCAACCGCGAAGCCGATCTCGCGGCCACGCTGTGGCATCCGCACATCGTCGCGGTGCACGACCGCGGCGAGTTCGACGGCCACCTCTGGATCGCGATGGACTACGTCGAGGGCACCGATGCGGCCCGGCTGATGCGCGAACGGTTCCCGGGCGGGATGGCCGAGCAGGACGTCTGCGCGATCATCACCGCGGTCGCGGGTGCGCTGGACTACGCCCACGCCCGTGGTCTGCTGCACCGCGACGTCAAACCAGCCAACATCCTGCTGACCCACCCCGACGAGGACGAGCGCCGAATCCTGTTGGCAGACTTCGGCGTTGCCCGTCAGCTCACCGACATCAGCGGGATCACCGAGACCAACGTCTCGGTGGGCACCGTCGCCTATGCGGCCCCCGAGCAGCTCGTCGGGTCGAACATCGACGGCCGCGCCGACCAGTACGCGCTGGCGGCGTCGGCATTCCACCTGCTGACCGGCGCACCGCCGTTCTCCAACGCCAACCCGGTCGCGGTGATCGGGCAGCACCTGCATGCGGCGCCGCCGCGGATCAGTGACCACCGCCCGGATTTGGCCGGCCTCGACGACGTTTTCTTCACCGCGCTGGCCAAGGATCCCGCCGACCGATTCGACCGGTGTCGCCAGTTCGCCGCGGCATTCAGCGAACAGATCGGCGGCTGCGCCGACGGTGATCGTCGGCGACCGCTGGTCCGGCGGCGACGGACCACCGCACGCCGACGCCCCTGGACACTCAAAACGGGTATCGCCGCGGCGATGGTTCTGGCGATGCTATCGCTGGCCGTGACGTGGGTCGATCTCGTTCTTCTCCTGGGACAACCAGGCCGGTGTCGACAACGCGTCACCGCCGCGGGTCAACAAGACGTCGACCTCGGGGGCGGCGCTGGCGGCACCACCGCTGAACGGCAGCTATCGGCTCGACTACGACCGCGCCAAGCAGACCTCGAACGGTGTCATCCGGACCGATGGTGGCGACACGGCGTGGTGGGCATTTTCGTCGGCATGCACCGCGTCCGGGTGCGCGGCAACCGGCACCAAGCTCGATGGGGCCAGCCACACATACGCGAAGAGCACGGGAACCGGCAATACCGGCGTCCTGCATTACGTTGACGGTCACTGGCAGAGCGAGCCGCGGCAGGTGCAGGCGCAGTGCCAGAAAGCGCGCGGGGCGCCGGTCGCCACCGAGTCCGAGATTTTGGTGTGGTCGTTGACGCCGGAACCCGACGGCACGCTGCGCGGCGTCCAGACCCAAGCCGTGCAGACCAACGAGTGCGGCTCGCAAGGGGCGACACTGCGAATCCCGGTGGTGGCATCCCGCACCGGTGACATTCCGCCCGACGTGACGGTGGCCGATCCGGCGCAGGCTGCCAGCCAGACCGCCGCGCCGATCGGAGCCCCGACGCCGCCTGTGCTGGGTGGGCCGTGCACAGATATCGACAAAGTCGCCTACGACTCCACATCCAATGAGCAGGTCGTGTGCGAGACCAACATCTGGTACAAAGCTCCGGCGACCACCGGCGTGCACCCGCTCGGGACCTCGTGCACCGACGCACCGGTGTTCACCATGTCGAAGTCCGAGGACGGGCACCTCATCGAATGCGATCCGGGTACCCGGGTGTGGAGCAGTCAGCACAGCTGACGCGTGAGGTTCGGGCTTGTCGGTGCTGGCCTCTACCCTGGTGACATGGCGTTTGCTACCGAGCATCCTGTGCTTGCGCACTCCGAATATCGTCCGGTCGAGGACATGGTGCGGGCCGGCGGCCGCTTCGAGGTGGTCAGCCCGTACGCGCCGGCGGGTGACCAGCCGGCCGCCATCAACGAGCTGGAGCGCCGGATCACGGCGGGGGAGCGCGACGTCGTGCTGCTGGGCGCCACCGGTACCGGCAAGTCAGCGACCACCGCGTGGCTCATCGAGCGGCTGCAGCGGCCCACCCTGGTGATGGCGCCGAACAAGACGCTGGCCGCGCAGTTGGCCAACGAGCTGCGGGAAATGTTGCCGCACAACGCTGTTGAATACTTCGTCTCGTACTACGACTACTACCAGCCCGAGGCGTACATCGCACAGACCGACACCTACATCGAGAAGGACAGCTCGATCAACGACGACGTCGAACGGCTGCGGCACTCGGCCACCTCGTCGCTGCTTTCGCGCCGCGACGTGGTGGTGGTCGCGTCGGTGTCCTGCATTTACGGCCTGGGCACCCCACAGTCCTACCTGGACCGGTCGGTGGAGTTGAAGGTAGGCACCGAGGTCCCGCGCGACGGGCTGCTGCGGCTGCTGGTCGACGTGCAGTACACCCGCAACGACATGTCGTTCACCCGTGGCTCGTTCCGGGTACGCGGCGACACCGTCGAGATCATCCCGTCCTACGAGGAGCTCGCGCTGCGCATCGAGTATTTCGGCGACGAGATCGAGGCGCTGTACTACATGCATCCGCTCACCGGCGACGTCGTGCGCAAGGTCGAGTCGCTCCGCGTCTTCCCGGCCACTCACTATGTGGCCGGACCGGAACGCATGGCCCACGCCATTTCGACCATCGAGCAGGAACTCGAGGAGCGGCTCGCCGAGCTCGAGGGCCAGGGCAAGCTGCTGGAGGCGCAGCGGCTGCGGATGCGGACCAACTACGACGTCGAGATGATGCGTCAGGTCGGGTTCTGCTCCGGGATCGAGAACTACTCGCGGCACATCGATGATCGCGGGCCCGGCACCCCGCCCGCGACCTTGCTGGATTACTTTCCCGAAGATTTCCTGATGGTCATCGACGAGTCGCACGTCACCGTGCCGCAGATCGGCGGCATGTACGAGGGCGACATGTCCCGCAAACGCAACCTTGTCGAATACGGGTTCCGGCTCCCGTCCGCATGCGACAACCGGCCGTTGACCTGGGAGGAGTTCGCCGACCGGATCGGCCAAACCGTGTACCTGTCGGCGACGCCCGGTCCCTACGAGCTGAGCCAGGCTGCCGGGGAGTTCGTCGAGCAGGTGATTCGCCCGACCGGCCTGGTAGACCCGAAGGTCGTGGTGAAGCCGACCAAGGGTCAGATCGACGACTTGATCGGCGAGATCCGCAAGCGGGCCGAGGCTGATGAACGGGTCCTGCGTCACGACCCTGACCAAGAAGATGGCCGAAGACCTCACCGACTACCTGCTGGAGCTCGGTATTCGGGTGCGCTACCTGCACTCCGAGGTCGACACACTGCGGCGGGTGGAGCTGCTGCGTCAGCTGCGACTGGGTGACTACGACGTGCTGATCGGCATCAACCTGCTGCGAGAAGGCCTGGACCTGCCGGAGGTGTCGCTGGTCTCGATCCTCGACGCCGACAAAGAAGGCTTTCTGCGCTCGTCGCGCAGCCTGATCCAGACCATCGGCCGCGCGGCGCGCAACGTGTCCGGTGAAGTGCACATGTATGCCGACAAGATGACTGATTCGATGAAAGAGGCGATCGACGAGACCGATCGGCGGCGGGCCAAGCAGGTCGCCTACAACGAAGCGAACGGCATCGACCCTCAGCCGCTGCGCAAGAAGATCGCCGACATCCTCGACCAGGTCTACCGCGAGGCCGATGACACCGACGTTGAAATCGGTGGTTCCGGACGCAACGCGTCGCGCGGGCGCCGGGCGCAGGGCGAGCCGGGCCGGGCGGTCAGTGCCGGGGTGTTCGAAGGGCGCGACACCGCGAACATGCCCCGCGCCGAGCTGGCCGACCTGATCAAGGATCTGACCGAGCAGATGATGACCGCCGCCCGTGACCTGCAGTTCGAGCTGGCCGCCCGGTTCCGTGACGAGATCTCTGACCTGAAGAAGGAGCTGCGCGGAATGGATGCCGCCGGGCTGAAGTGAGCGCAGCTCGCGGCGCACGGGCTGACCATGGCTGGCGGGCGCTATTGGGCCCGCAATTCCTGGGCACGTCGACCCTGCTGGCCGGCGGCGTGGCGCTGTACGCCACCAACGAGTTCCTGACGGTCAGCCTGCTGCCCAGCGCAATCGGCGAGATCGGCGGTGAGCGCCTCTACGCGTGGGTGACGACGCTGTATCTGGTGGGGTCGGTGGTCGCGGCTGCGACGGTCAACGCGATGCTGCTGCGGGTCGGGGCGCGGTGGTCGTTCCTGTTGGGGCTGGCCGTGTTCGGGGTGGGCAGCGTGGTGTGCACCGTCGCCCCGGGTATGGGTGTGTTGCTCCTGGGGCGGACGCTGCAGGGGGCTGCCGGGGGACTGCTGGCCGGTTTGGGCTACGCGCTGATCACGACGATTCTGCCGCGGGCGCTGTGGACGAGGGCGTCGGCGTTGGTCTCGGCGATGTGGGGCGTCGCCACGGTGGTGGGACCGGCGGCCGGAGGTCTGTTCGCCCAATTCGGTTTGTGGCGCTGGGCATTCGGCGTCATGGCGGTGTTGTCTGTGGCGATGGGCCTGCTGGTCCCGTTGGTGCTGCCCGCCGGCACGCCGACCCGGATCGGCCCGCGTCTGGGCTGCAAGTGCCGGTGTGGTCGGTGCTGTTGTTGAGCGCCGCAGCCCTGACCGTCAGCATCGCCCAGGTCCCGACCAGCGTCGCCCTGACCGCGGCTTTGCTTGTGGTCAGCGTGATCCTGATCGTCGTATTCATTGCCGTGGACCGGCGGATGGCAGTAAAAGTGCTGCCGCCGAGCATGTTTGGCCCCGGTCCGCTGAAATGGATCTATCTGGCCCTGGCGGTGCTGATGGTCTCGGCGATGGTCGACATGTATGTGCCGTTGTTCGGCCAGCGTCTGGCGCATCTGGTTCCGGTGGCAGCCGGGTTCCTGGGCGCCGCACTCGCCATCGGCTGGGCGGCCGGCGAGCTGGTCAGCGCATCGCTGAAAAGCGGGACAGCCGTCAACCGGGTAGTCATGGCCGCGCCGCTGGTGATAGCGGTCGGCCTGACCGTGACTGCCGTCAGCCAGGTCGAAGATGCACCAGCCAGCGTCGTCGTCACGTGGGCGCTGGCGCTGACAATCACCGGAGCCGGCATCGGCGCGGGGTGGCCACATCTGTCCGCGTGGGCGATGCAGTGCGTCGACGAGAAGGAGGGTGCCGCGGCGGGCGCTGCGATCAACACCATCGAAGTGATCGCCGGAGCGTTCGGCGCGGGGCTGGCCGGCGTCGTGGTCAACAGCGCGCAGGGCGGTGTGGTGATCGCCGCCCGGGCACTGTTCGCGGTGTTCGCCGCCATCGGCGTGCTGGGCCTGCTCGCATCACGTCGCGCCGTCCGCGGTCTGCGGTGACGACGGCCGCGGCTAGGGCGAACGTAAAACCAGTGCCACCGGGGGCGAATGGGTTAAGGCACCCAAGCGCCGAGATCACAGAGGTGTCAAGCCGAACAGGCTGAGCAAGTTGTCGGTGGCCGCGTCGAGCGCGGGTTCAAAGCCAAAGGGCGTCAACAGGGTGTCAAGGTCCACGGCGAGCATGCCAAGGCTGTCGGTGGCGGCGTTGGGGTCGAATGCCTGGACTAGGTCGTAGAAGGCGTCGTTGTCGGGTGTGATGATGCTGCCGATCTGATCAGCGACCGAGTCCAACTGCTGCGAAATCGTAGGGAACAACGTGTCAAGGAGGGACCCGCCGGGAAGCCCGAGGTCGGAGAACGCGTCGGCGTCCGACGGGTCACCCACAGGGAGCCCCATGTCAACGAGCGGGTCTAGCTGGGCCGAAAGCGTGGGGTTCGCCGCATCCAGAAGTGTCCCGCCGGGAAGCCCGAGGTCGTCGAACGCGTCAGCGTCGGTGACGGCCGAGGCGGTGCCCGTCGACAGGAACGCGGCGGCGAGCGCACCACCCAAGACGGCACCCACACCGGTAGCTCGACGGCGCAGTTGCGAGTGACGCCGGTTCGAGCGGCGGGCGCTTGATTTGTAGCTCATGAGTGCTCCTCGCGGTGTGCTTGCCCCCGCTCAGGAAAGCTTAAGCGCAGCGTTGCGGCTGCGTGTCAATTTCGACACCGACGGCGCGGAAGCTGAGGCTTTTCGCGGAACGCCGTCAGCGGGTCGACTTGACCAGCTGAGTGCGGTGGAATTGCCAGCGCTCGACGATGCGGAACCCCACGTTATTCGGCACCAGATAAGCGGGGGTGTGCGCCAGCACACGTCCCGGCGGCAGCGATCTCCCACTTTGATGATCCGGCAGTTTCGTGTCATGGGTGGAAATCGTCCACAGCGTCGTGCATGTGTAGAGCCGGCCGACCATCAGCCAGACCGCCATGTGGCCGTCCCACAGCGTCTCTCGCTTGGGTGCCGGCACGCCACGGCCGACGTCTACCAACGGCCGGAATGCGGCCGGACGGGCCGCAAGCAGCGCGCGGACCGGCCCGGGCAGCCAGCCGACCGTGTTATCGACCAGCAAGCAGTCACCAGGCGACGCATGGGCGGTGACCACGTCGGCGACGTCGCTGTAGTCCCAGCCCTCCTTGGCGTATCGCTGTCGTTGCGACAGAAGATAATTCGGCACAGCCGCCGCCGCCAGCACCACCAGCATCAGAGCGACCCAGCGCGGCCGGCGGGCAATCGCCACGATGCAGACGGCCAGCACGATCGCCATCGCCGGCGTGGTGAAGAACAGATACCGCGGGTAATAGAACGGGTCGCTGATTGCCGAATAAATCAAGCTGATCGCCGTAGGCGTCACGATCCATGCCCCGCAGATGATCAGCGCCCGGCGGGTGTCATCGGCGGACTGCCATCGGCCGGTGAATCGAATCGTCAGCGCAGCAACGAGAATGAGCGCCGCCAGGATCGCGAACGGGACGCTGTTGTCGAAATACTGGTGCAGCACGACGTCGAGCACGCTGTGCCAGCTCAACGCGTGGATCCAGGCGACCTGGAAACTCTGCCCGTGGGCGAACAGCATGAACGGTGTCACAGCGCCCACCGCGACCGCCGACGACACCGCCCACCACGCCACGACCGACCGACCGCGCCGGAGCACCGGGGCAACGACCGCGTAGGTCGGCACCAGCAGCACCAGATAGACGTTGAGCAGAATCGACAGCATCAGCGCCAGTGAATAGAGCGCCCACAGCCACCACCGGTTCCGCCGCACCGCGATGACCAGCAGCACGGTCAGCCACACTGCCGCCGCCGCCGTGAACGCATACGAGCGCGCCTCGACCGCCGCCCACGTCACGCGGGGCAACATGGCGAAAACGAGGCCCGCGCAGACCGCGGTCCTGCGTGGCAGAAATTCTTTGCCGAAAACCACCACGCCGGCCGCTGCCACACCAGCGGCCAGACAGGCTGGGCACCCGTGACCAGAACTCGGTCGGCGGGAAGAGGCAGAACCAGCCATGCATCAGCACGTAGTACAGGCCGTGCACCGCGTCGATATGGCTCAGCAGCCCCCATAACTCCGGCAGCGAACGGCTAGCCGAGGCAGAAATCGTGGCGCTCTCGTCGAACCACAGTGACGGACGAGCCGCCGCGACCATGCCGATCAGGGCCGCCGTCAGCGCGACCGCCAGCGGGTCCAGCAGCCGGCCCGGGCGTCGCGTGGGCGGACCATCCGAGGCGAGCGCCGTGCTCGGTTCCTCGACTGTGCTAACAACCATGATGTCTGTCACTCTAAATGGACTTTCGTGAACCTGCTTACTCGTCCTGCCTGCTCACGCACTACTTTTGCTGCGTCACCGAAATGCCGGACGGACAGCGGATCGGGTGCGATAGACGAAACATATTGCCCATGAAGCAGTTTCACCGAATCAAGCCGGTAGCCGGCGACGCCGGCGCTAGAAATGGCGCTTCAGAATGCGCGTGCCACAGCGCTAGCCGAGAATTGTCAACAGAATCGGCGTGTTTCAATTCGACCAACTGCCTGCAGCAAAGCGTTACTGTCTGGGGTTGGCGTAGCAACCGACACCTGGGAGGGTAAATGAGCGCCTATCGGACCGTGGTGGTAGGAACCGACGGATCGGATTCGTCGCTGCGCGCGGTGGAGAAGGCAGGCAACCTTGCCGGGGCGGACGCGAAGCTGATCATCGCGACGGCCTATCTACCTCAGCACGAGGATCCGCGGGCTGCCGACGTTCTGAAGGACGAGAGCTACAAGGTGTCGGGCAGCGCCCCGATCTACGCGATTCTGCGCGAGGCCAGAGATCGGGCCCAGGCTGCGGGAGCCGCGAACATCGAGGAGCGGTCGATTGTCGGCGCCCCGGTTGACGCCCTGGTGGGTCTCGCCGAGGAGGCGGGCGCCGATCTGCTGGTCGTCGGCAACGTCGGCCTCAGCACGATTGCCGGTCGTCTGCTGGGATCCGTTCCCGCCAACGTCTCGCGGCGGGCGAAAGTCGACGTACTGATCGTCCACACGTCGTAAGCGGCTCGCTATGCGCTGGCGAGGTCCCGGCGCTCCAACCGGAAAGTGCGGCTCAGCCGCTCCGGGCGGGTGGTGAGTGTGACCTCGACGGCGCCGTTGGACGTGATGAGGTAGCGCTCCTCGACATCGGGACCGTCGTCGCGGCGGCGCACCGGCCGGCGTGGAAGGTCCCGATCGTCGTCGAGCGCCGGATCGAATGGAAAGAACACCGGGTCGTACGGAGTCACGTCGCCGTCGGGTCGACCGTCGCGCAGCCGGCTGCATTCCACGAAGCGAAAGTGCCCGATGTTGTGCGCGGCGCGGTAGGTGCGCGTGACGACGACGGGTGGCTGGCCCGCGGTAGGCAGCTCGGCGCCTTTGGCCACGATCGGATCGAAGTACACGTCCTCGCCCGCGCAGGCCTCACGAAAGACGCCGAAGTGGCGCGAAAGCCGTTCGGAGAGAGCGAATCCGGCCTCCTGATCGAGAAATGCCGCCAGCCCGATCGCGGTCGCGGCGAACGGGTGCAGTGAGCGTTTGACCCGCTTCTCGTCGAATGCGGCGCGCAGCGATCGGGCGATCAGCGGGAAGCTGCCGGCGCCGCCGACCACGTAAATGCCGGCAAGCTCAGACCAGTCGACGTCGGTGCCGGTCAGATCGCGCAGGACGCGGGGCAGAGTGGCAATTGTCTTGTCCACCAAGGGAATGCATGCCGCATAGATATCGTCGATCGGGCACGAGAACGGCGGCTTATCGACAGCGGCGAGATCGACCAGGAACCGGCGCGTGTTGGGACCGACCGCCTCTTTACGCGACGCGCATTCCTCCAGCAGTTGGTCGCGCGTGCCTGCGGGCAGCGGGGGCAGTGCGGCCCTGTCGCTGACCAACCCGAGGATCGCCTCGTCGAAGTCGTCACCCCCGAGGCGCTGAATGCCCTCGCTGCAGACCACCTCGTTGAGCCGGCCCGTCATCTTCAGCAGCGACGCGTCGAAAGTCCCGCCGCCGAGGTCGTAGATCAGCACGTGCTCCCGCTTGGCGGTGATCGTCGAGCGGTAACGGTGGGCGTACTCGAAGCCCGCGGCGGAGGGCTCGTTGAGCAGAGCGACCACCTCGAAACCGGCCTGCGCGAACGCGTCCAGTGTCAGGAAGCGTTGCGAGCTCGAGGCGTTGGCCGGCACGCTGATCGCGGCCTCGACGCGTTCACCTGGTGACAGCTCGGCATTGGAATTGTGCTGCAAGTCGCTTTTCAGCTGGGTGAGGAACCCGGCGAACAGGTCAGCCAGCCGGTGCGAGCGCCCTGCCAGATCCACGGTCGTGGCCGGCCCAGCGTCGTTGAGCAGCCGCTTGAAGGAACGAAGCACCGACCAGTCCGGGTCGTGCCGGACGGCGGCGGCCTGCGGCCCGTAGCGCAGTTCGCCGGATTCGTTGGCCGCGATCAGCGACGGCCACGACTCGACTCCGTCGAACGACGCCACCGGGTAGTTGCCCCGATCGACGATCGCAACAACGGTATGTGTTGTGCCGAAGTCGATCCCCAGCCTCATGGGCTAAGCGTAGGCGCTGCACCACGTTTCGTGACGCTGTTTACCCACCGCTTACCAGCCGCGTTCGCGCCACTGGGTTCTTTGAGGATCACTCACGCGGCTTACCAGCCGCGTTCGCGCCACTGGGTTCTTTGAGGATCGCTCACGCGGCTTACCAGCCGCGTTCGCGCCACTCGGCCAGATGCGGCCGCTCGGCGCCGAGCGTGGTGTCGTCGCCGTGGCCGGGGTAGACCACAGTGTCATCGCCGAACCGGTCGAACACCCGGGTGGCGACGTCGTCGATCAGTTGCTCGAAATCGCCAGGCTGCCAGGTTTTGCCGACCCCGCCGGGGAACAGGCAGTCGCCGGTGAACAGCTGGGTCACTCCGCCGGTCGCCGCGCCGTCGAGAGCCAGCGCGACCGAACCCGGAGTGTGCCCGCGTAGATGGATGACGTCGAACCTCAGTTCGCCGATCTCGATGGTGTCTCCACCGGTCAGCAGGCGGTCGGGTGTGACGGGCAGCGGCTCGGCGTCAATCTCGTGCGCGGCGGTCGGCGCACCGGTGGCCCCGGTGACGGCCTCGAGCGCCTGCCAGTGATCGAAGTGTTGGTGGCTGGTGACGATCAGTGACAGCTTGGGGGCGTGGGTGCGGATCAGGTCGATCAGGGCATCCGCGTCGTTGGCGGCGTCGATCAGCAGCGTCTCGCCGCTCGCGGAACATGTGACCAGGTAGGCGTTGTTGTCCATGGGACCGACGGACGTCTTCACGATCGACGCGCCCGGAAGGGTTCGACGGGCCGCAGCACCCGGTTCGACGTGTCCGGTGTAGTTGTCATTCAGGGCGGTCATACCCGTCACGGTACTGGCCGGCGGGCTTCTGTCGGTATGGGCACATAGCATGGGAATGACGTGTCCAGTGAGCGCTCAGAAAGGGATTGCGTGGCTGATCGCCTGATCGTCAAAGGCGCGCGTGAGCACAATTTGCGCAGTGTTGATCTTGATTTGCCGCGTGACGCGTTGATCGTCTTCACTGGGCTGTCGGGCTCGGGAAAGTCTTCGCTGGCGTTCGACACGATCTTTGCCGAAGGTCAGCGGCGCTACGTCGAATCGCTGTCGGCCTACGCCCGACAGTTCCTCGGGCAGATGGACAAACCGGACGTCGACTTCATCGAGGGGCTGTCCCCGGCCGTCTCCATTGACCAGAAGTCGACCAACCGCAACCCCCGGTCGACGGTCGGCACCATCACCGAGGTCTATGACTACCTGCGTCTGCTGTACGCCCGGGCGGGCACCCCGCACTGCCCGGTGTGTGGTGAGCGGATCGCCCGTCAGACTCCGCAGCAGATCGTCGACCAGGTGCTGGTGATGCCCGAAGGCACCCGCTTCCAGGTGCTGGCGCCGGTGGTGCGGACCCGTAAAGGCGAATTCGCCGACCTTTTCGAGAAACTGAACGCGCAGGGCTACAGCCGCGTCCGGGTCGACGGTGTGGTGCATTCGCTGACCGACCCGCCGAAGCTGAAGAAGCAGGAAAAGCACGACATCGAGGTGGTGGTCGACCGCCTGACCGTCAAGACCAGCGCCAAGCAGCGGCTCACCGATTCGGTCGAGACGGCGCTGAACCTGGCCGACGGCATCGTGGTGCTGGAATTCGTCGACCACGACCACGATGCCCACAACCGCGAGCAGCGGTTCTCCGAGAAGCTGGCCTGCCCCAACGGGCACCCGCTGGCCGTCGACGACCTGGAGCCTCGGTCGTTCTCGTTCAACTCGCCGTACGGCGCCTGCCCGGAGTGTGTCGGTCTGGGCATCCGCAAAGAAGTCGATCCCGAGCTGGTGGTGCCTGACCCGGATCGCACCCTGGCCGAGGGCGCGGTGGCGCCCTGGTCGATGGGGCACACCGCGGAGTACTTCACCCGGATGCTGGCCAGCCTCGGCGAGGCGATGGGCTTCGACGTCGACACACCGTGGCGAAAGCTACCGGCCAAGGCGCGCAAGGCCATTCTGGAGGGCTGCGACGAGCAGGTGCACGTCCGGTACCGCAACCGCTACGGTCGCACCCGCTCCTACTACGCCGACTTCGAAGGCGTGCTCGCCTTCCTGGAACGCAAGCTGGATCAGACCGAATCCGAGCTGATGAAGGAGCGCTACGAAGGCTTCATGCGTGACGTTCCGTGCCCGGTGTGCGACGGCACGCGACTCAAGCCGGAAATCCTGGCGGTCACCCTGGCCGCGGGTAAGCACGGCACCAAGTCGATCGCCGAGGTCTGCGAGCTGTCCATCTCCGACTGCGCCGACTTCCTCAACGCGCTCACGCTGGGCACCCGTGAACACGCGATCGCGGGCCAGGTGCTCAAGGAGATCCAGTCGCGGCTGGGCTTTCTGCTCGACGTCGGCTTGGAGTACCTGTCGCTGTCGCGGGCCGCGGGCACCCTGTCCGGCGGCGAGGCGCAGCGGATCCGGCTGGCCACCCAGATCGGCTCCGGACTGGTCGGCGTGCTCTACGTGCTCGACGAGCCGTCGATCGGTCTGCATCAGCGCGACAACCGCCGGCTGATCGAAACCCTCACCCGCTTGCGGAATCTGGGCAACACCCTGATCGTCGTCGAGCATGACGAGGACACCATCGCGCACGCCGACTGGGTTGTCGACATCGGTCCGGGCGCCGGCGAGCACGGCGGCCACATCGTGCACAGCGGCACCTACGCCGACTTGCTGACGAACAAAAACTCGATCACCGGCGCGTTCCTGTCCGGCAAGGAAAGCATTGCGGCGCCGACGATTCGGCGTCCGGTGGACAAGAAACGATGCCTCACGGTCGTCGGGGCCAACGAACACAACCTGCGCGGCATCGACGTGGCATTCCCGCTCGGCGTGCTGACGTCGGTGACGGGAGTGTCGGGCTCCGGCAAGTCGACGTTGGTCAACGACATCCTGGCCTCGGTCCTGGCGAACCGCCTCAACGGCGCCCGGCATGTCCCGGGCCGTCACACCCGCGTCACCGGGCTCGACCACGTCGACAAGTTGGTCCGGGTCGACCAGTCGCCGATCGGCCGCACCCCGCGATCCAACCCGGCCACCTACACCGGCGTCTTCGACAAGATCCGCACGCTGTTTGCGGCGACCACCGAGGCCAAGGTACGCGGCTATCAGCCGGGCCGATTCTCGTTCAACGTCAAGGGCGGTCGCTGCGAGGCGTGCACCGGCGACGGCACCATCAAGATCGAGATGAACTTCCTGCCGGACGTGTATGTGCCCTGCGAGGTGTGCAACGGTGCCCGCTACAACCGCGAGACCCTCGAGGTGCACTACAAAGGCAAGACCATCTCCGAAGTGCTCGACATGTCGATCGAAGAAGCCGCGGAGTTCTTCCAGCCGATCACCGGCATCCACCGCTATCTGCGGACGCTGGTCGACGTCGGCCTCGGCTACGTGCGGCTCGGCCAGCCGGCACCGACGCTGTCCGGCGGTGAGGCGCAGCGGGTGAAGCTGGCCTCCGAGCTGCAGAAGCGCTCCACCGGACGTACCGTCTACATCCTCGACGAGCCCACCACCGGCCTGCATTTCGAAGACATCCGCAAACTGCTCGACGTTGTCAACGGCCTTGTCGACAAAGGCAATACGGTGATCGTCATCGAGCACAACCTGGACGTGATCAAGACTTCGGACTGGGTCATCGACATGGGCCCTGAAGGCGGCGCCGGCGGCGGAACCATCGTCGCCCAGGGCACGCCCGAAGATGTCGTGGCGGTTCCGGAAAGCTACACGGGCAAGTTCCTCGCGGAAATACTCGCCGGCACCGGCAAGCCGTCGAGCGGCACCACGAAACGAGCGACCAAGCGCCGCAAGGTCAGCGCCTAGCCTGACCGCCTCACGTCGCGGCGGCACTGCCTGACTTCGACAATGGCGACGGAAACAGTGGTTTGATGCGGACACCGTCGAGCCAGGACGTGAGTTCGGCAGCGCGCCGCAGCAATGCTCGCCGCCCGTCGCGGCCGGGGTCTTCCAGGAGTTGCAGCTGGACTCGGGCCTCGTGATCCTGATACCAACCGCCCACCACGCGTCCGTTCCACCAGGCGGTGGGCCCAGCGTTGCCGTTGCGGTCGAAGACGTGACCGCGATGAGCGCCGAGATACCAATCGCGGTCGAACCAACCCATAGTCGTCACATCGAGGCCCGGTAGCAGCGCTGCCAACGGAGCGACCTCGGGTTCGATCTCCAGATCATCGGGAAGCGCATAACCCCGGCCGGAGCCCAGGTCGACCTCCACAGCCCCGATGTCGCTCAAGGCCGTGCGCGTGGCCGTCAACGTCGTGCCGAACCACCACTTGACGTCGGCGGCGGTGGCGGGCCCGAAGGTGCGCAGCCAGCGCCGCACCAACTCGGCAACGCCGTCAACCGGCGCCGACCTGCGCCGCAGCCAATCCGCGGTCGGTACCCACCGTGGTTTCGACCTCGTCCAGCTTCCGTCGTTGGGTCCGCGGACAATGTCACCCCGGGCCGAGAGCACGGTCAACACTCGTGGAGCCACCGGAACCATGCCGCCCCAAGGTTTCCCGGGCGCGGGATCGTACGTTCCGCTGATCTCGGGGAGCGCGGACCGCAATTCCGTGCTGCTGAGCGGCCCATGCCTTGCCAGGTAGTCCAGCACGGCTGAGCATGCCGTCGCCAACCATTGTTCGCCGTCAGCGGCCAGTCCCGCCTTCTGGAGGTCGGCGACGAGTCGGCGATACTCGTTGGCTGCCACCCGGTTGCTGGCGGCGGACTGAATGATCGGCAGGTCATCAGCGCTCACCACCCACAGCGTTCGCCTCATCGCCAAATGCCTTACCAGGGAGCGGCTTTGATATAGCTCGTTCTCGAGATCAGCCGTGACGAAGCCCGGGCGTCGCGCCCACAACGAAAGAAAGGGCGTGGCGGGATCGCTCGCATGCAGGCCTACCAGTGTGGCGGTCGCATGGGTGATCGATTCGCTGAGCGACACAAATTGCCGGCTTATCAGCCGTCTTCGCCGCTCATCGGCAGTGAATTCACGCACAGTGCACTGACCGTCAGCTCAGTGGGGGTCGTCGCGCATCGATTCGCGTATTTGTGCCAGCCGATCGGCGGCCGCCCGCTGCCTCGCCTCGAACTGCTCGTCGACATCGCGGCCCTCGGGCGTCTCGGCATCCAGTTCCGCTGCGCCCAACGATGTTTCGTAGCGGGACTCGATCTTCTCCCGAACTGAGTCGAACGTCGGCACCCCGGAGCTGGTGTAGCCGGTATCGGCATCAGTTTCGGGGACGGAACTTTCCGGTTTATCGGGCACGATGCCACGCTACCGTCAACGCCATCTGCGTCGCGAACGTCATCGCGGTTATCGACCGGCCGGCCCGGCATGCGGCGGCGGTGCGGGTGGCAACGTCGACGGCGCCGCGATCCGCGGCACGCCGGGTGTTCCCAGCCGGCCCGCCAGCCAGGGCAGCGCCGCGGCGAAAGCGTTGCTGGCGAAGGGCCAGTCATGTTTTCCCGGTTGGGTGACGATCGTGCAGTCGATCCCGTTGGTGCGGCCCAGTGCGCACAACGACTCGGCCGCCGCGGTCTGGTCGCCGCGGGCGACAGCCTCCCGTGGGGGCAGCGTGGTGTCGCCGGCGTCGGCGACGGAGATGCCGTGGTGATGCCTGGGCGGCGTGTTCGACGACACGTCGAACAGGCCCGAAACACCGGTGTATCGGCCATGTTTGGCGATGACGGTGGCCGGATCGAAGGCGGCCCACGCGTTGGCGTTCCCGCCGAACAACCGGGCGATGGTCTGCGCCTTGGTCCCGGTTTCCGGGCCCAGGTTCCCGGAGATATCGACGAACGAGCTGAACAGCTCCGGATGCATCACCGTGAGGTCGAGCGCGCAGGTGCCTCCCATCGACCAGCCGACGATGCCCCAATTCGCCGCTTCCGGGCTCACGCTGAACCGTGAAACCATAAACGGCACAACATCTTTGGTCAGGTGATCGGCCGCGTTGCCGCGAATGCCGTTGACGCATTCGGTGTCGTTGTTGAACGTTCCACCGGAATCCACGAAGACGAACACCGGCGCGTTGCCTCCGTGGGTGGCCGCCAGGTCGTCGATCGTTTTCGCGGCGTTGCCCGCCCGCAGCCAGTCGCCGGGCGTGTTGAACTCGCCACCGATCATCATCACGGTCGGTAGCCGCGGTGGGGGACTGGTGGCGAACCAGGCCGGCGGCAGATAGACGACTTCTCCGCGATGTTTGAAATGCGACGCGTCGTCAGGGATCGTCACCGGCACGACGCTGCCGTGGGTCGGCTGTAGGCCTGCGGCAGCGATCGCGGCGATGCCGGCCGCGTCGGTCTGGTCGGGCAGCGGGCCGGCGGTCAGCTGGTCCCACGCGGTTTGCACGGTGGGAAAGTAGCCGACCCAAAGATTGAGCGTCAGCGCCGCGCTGAGCAGGCATAGCGGCACCGACAGCAGCGCCGCGCCGCGCCGCCACCAGCGGGCGGCGCGCCAACCGAAAATCAGGACGGCGGCGGCTGCCCCGGTTCCGGCAATCCACCACCACAACAGGCTCGGCGCCGGGTCGTCGGCCAGACCACGGTTTTCGATGTACCAATACGACATCCCGGCCACGGCGGCGCCCACGATCGCAGCCACCGGCAGCGACACCAGCCGCCACCGCAGAGATCGCCGCCCGACAGCCGTCAGCAGCAACGCTGCCGAGATGGCCTGGACCACCGCGGGAACCCACCCGTGCATCAACGAAGTGTGGTTGTCGGCCAGCACCGCGATGGGGAGGTTCGCCATTGAACCTGTCACAGGGTCCATTGTCGTCTTTTTCGCATGCTTTGAGCACGACTTTTGCTCGATCCGGCGGCCCGCGTGTCGCGCGACGCCGGGTTGGCTAGCGCGGCTTGGCCAGCGGGAAGGGCAGGGTCTCACGGATGCTGCGGCCAGTGATCAGCATGACGATCCGGTCGATGCCCATTCCCAGGCCCCCGGTCGGCGGCATCGCGTACTCCATGGCCTGCAGAAAGTCCTCGTCGAGCTCCATGGCTTCGGGATCTCCGCCGGCGGCCAGATAGGACTGCTCCTCGAGGCGACGGCGCTGCTCGACGGGGTCGGTCAGTTCGCTGTAGGCCGTGCCTAATTCGACGCCCCACGCCACCAGGTCCCAGCGCTCGGCGAGCCCGGGCTGACTACGGTGCGGCCGGGTCAACGGCGACACCGACGACGGGAAGTCGATGTAGAAGGTCGGCTGCTCGGTGCGCGCCTCCACTAGCTGCTCATACAGTTCGAGCACCACCGCGCCGGCGTCCCAGCGCGCCAGATACGGGATCTGCGCCGCATCCGACAGCCGGCGCAGCGTGGCCAGGTCGGTGTCGGCGTCGATGTGCTCACCGAGCGCCTCGGACACCGCCTCGTGGACGGTCTTCACCGGCCAGTCGCCCGAGATGTCCACCGCTTGCAGCGCATCCTCGGGACCAGGACGCATCACCACCTGCGCGCCATTGGTGGCTTGCGCGGCGTTCTGGATCAGCTCCCGGCTGCCGTCGATCCAGTACTTGTAGTCGGCGTGCGCCTGATAGGCCTCCAACAGGGTGAACTCCGGGTTGTGGCTGAAGTCGACACCTTCGTTGCGGAATGCCCGTCCCAGCTCGAAGACCCGCTCCATCCCGCCGACGCACAACCGTTTCAGATACAGCTCGGGCGCGATCCGCAGATACAGGTCGAGGTCGTAGTTGTTGATGTGGGTGATGAACGGGCGGGCGGTGGCACCGCCGTGAACTTGTTGCAGAATCGGAGTTTCGACTTCGATGAATCCCTTGTCGTTCAAGGTGTCCCGAATTGACCGAAGCGCCCTGCTGCGCGCTGAAACCAGCTCCCGCGCCTCGGCATTGACGGCCAGGTCGACATAGCGGCTGCGGAGCCGCGCCTCCGGGTCGGTCAGCCCCTTCCACTTGTTGGGCAGTGGACGCAGGCACTTACCGATCAGTCGCCAGCGGTGCACGATCAGCGACGGCGTGCCGGTCTTACTGGATCCCATCTGACCAGAGACTTCGACTAGGTCCCCGAGGTCGATCGCCTTGGTGAAATCGGCGATGCGGCCTTGCTCGAGAATCGAATTCTCCAGCAGCAGTTGAACTTCCGCCGACCAGTCGCGTAACTGGGCGAACAACACGCCGCCGAAGTCCCGAATGCGCAGCACCCGCCCCGACACCGACACGTCGGTCCGGTCGCCGGTCTCGAGCGCCTGGGCGACTGTGTGGCTAGGTGGTTGCCCGACCGGGTAGGCATCAATCCCGCTGTCCTGCAGGGCCTTCAGCTTGGACAGTCGGACGCGCATCTGCTCAGGCATTCGGCGACCGCGCTCGTCGCCGTCACCGAAGTCGGCTTCTTGCAATGCGGCCACGTCGGGCGCCGAGCCGTCATCATGCAGCAGCCCGGTCGCCAACAGCGTGGGCGGAACCGACGGGTGATGGCCGGTGTGCAGTTCGTCGCGCCGAGCGAAGGGCAGTACCAGGAAGCCCTCCGCGATCGAGGAAGCGACGCCGACCCGCGGAACCATCCGGGCGTCGTCGTAGCAGGCGAAGCGCGGCACCCATTCGGGTTGATACTTCATGTTGGAGCGGTACAGGGTCTCCAGCTGCCACCACCGTGAGAAGAACAGCAGGAATCCGCGCCACAGGCGCGCCACCGGGCCGGCGCCGAGCTGGGCGCCCTGTTCGAATGCGGACCGGAACATGGCGAAGTTCAACGAGATTCGACTGATGCCGATGCGCTCGGCGTGCAGGGCCAGCTCGCTGACCATGAGCTCGATTGTGCCGTTAGGGGACTGCGGCGAGCGACGCATCAGATCAAGCGACACGCCGTTGCGCCCCCAGGGCACCAGCGACAGCATTGCGACCACGACGCCGTCGGGTCCGATCGCTTCGACCAGCAGGCAATCGCCGTCGGCCGGATCACCGAGCCGGCCCAGGGCCATCGAGAACCCGCGCTCGGTTTCGGTGTCGCGCCAGGCATCGGCTCGTGCGGTCACCTGCGCCATTTCGGCGGGCTCGATGTCGTGGTGCCGACGAATGCGCACTGTCAGCCCGGCGCGACGTGCCCGCGTCACCGCCTGGCGTACCCCGCGCATATCCCGTCCGGATAGCTTGTACTGAGCGGTGTTCAGAATCGCTTCGTCGCCGAGCTCCAACGCATTGAGGCCCGCCTCGCGAAATGCTTTGGCCCCAGCCGAACTCGCGCCCATGTTGCCGGGTGTCCAGCCGTAGCGTTGACAGAGCGCCAACCATGCGTCGATGGCCTGCGGCCAGGCGCGCGGATCGCCGATCGGGTCTCCACTGGCCAGGCAGACACCCAGCTCGACGCGGTAGGTGATCGCCGCACGTCCATTCGGCGCAAAAACCACCGACTTGTCGCGCCGGGTGGCGAAGTACCCCAGCGAATCGTTCTTGCCCCACAGTTCGAGCAGCCCGCGGATCGCCGACTCGTCCGCACCGGTCAACGCGTTCTCGGCGCGCTGCGACTGGAACAGCACGATCGCGGCGACGATCAGCGCCATCGCACTGAACAATCCCATCAGCGCGTTGAGGAAGACCGGCGGCCGCCCGGTGAATTGCGCCGACTCGACGACAGCGAATCCGACCACCCGGTTCACCACGTAGAACAACCGGTCCTCGACGGCCAGCGTGCGTGGGAATGTCTCGATCAGGCCCCAGGACACCACGATGCCGATCGCCCACCCGGTGAGCAGAACCCCGGCAGCCTTGTACAACGCGCCCTGCCGCACCTTGGCCCAGAACTCCCGGTAGGCCAGCGCCATCACCACCACAACAGCAAGGTGCACGCCCAAGTCCGAGCGTCTCGCCGAAGGTCTTCGCCGGGCTGGGGTGATCCGCGACCAACCCGGCCACGTTCAGTCCCGCGGCCAGCAGCAGGTTGATCTCCAGCACCCACCAGGCGATGCGTTTGCGTGCGGTCAGCGCTCCGGCCAGCAGGGCCAGCACGAACGACCAGGCGAAGCTGGTGTCGGGGAAGTTGAAGATGAAGTCGTTGATGAATTCCCGCGGCACCCGGATGGCCCACCGGATCACCGGCGATACGCTGGCGATCAGCGACAGGGTGGCGATGACTCCGATGGTCCAGCCGGCAGCTGCCGGCACCCAGCGGAGACGAGAAGTCGACTCGCTCCGTGGGCGGGACGCAGTGAGGGTCACAGACGGCGAGGATATTCGGTATTGCTATGGAATTCCTATGATCCGGCTGCTAGGAAATCCTCCGTGTCGGCCTGAGCCGGCGCCCACGGCGGCGGGCTGGGCAGCGACGGGTCAGAGCAGGGCGTCGTGACTGGTAGACTCACCTGCGCGACCGTCTCCGGCTAAGCCAGAGACAGCAAGTGGAGTCCCGCTCCCACCGTTGGCCAACCCGGCTCAGCGGTCCGGTCACCGGCACACGAGATGTGCCGGTTCCGCCTTTTGGCGGACGGCCTCATGGCCGTGATCGGTCGGCACCGGGCCCTGCTTATGCAGGGCCTTTTTGCTGATGGCGTGATATCCCAACCGCTGACTCCACATGGAGCAGGTGACGGTGGCATTGACGAATAGATCAATGAGGGAGGCCCCATCAGCACTGAGACCCGCGTCAACGAACGCATCCGCGTACCTGAAGTCCGACTGATCGGCCCGGGAGGGGAGCAGGTAGGCATCGTGCGTATCGAAGACGCCCTTCGCGTCGCCGCGGATGCCGATCTCGACCTTGTCGAAGTAGCGCCGGACGCCAGACCGCCGGTCTGCAAAATCATGGACTACGGCAAGTTCAAATACGAGGCGGCGCAAAAGGCGCGAGAGTCTCGCAAGAACCAGCAGCAGACCGTCGTCAAAGAACAGAAGTTGCGGCCCAAGATCGACGATCACGACTACGCGACCAAAAAGGGTCACGTGATCCGGTTCCTGGAGGCCGGTGCGAAAGTCAAGGTGACGATCATGTTCCGCGGACGCGAGCAGTCCCGACCCGAGCTCGGTTATCGGCTGCTGCAGCGCCTGGGCGCCGACGTCGCCGACTACGGATTCGTCGAGACCTCGGCCAAGCAGGACGGACGCAACATGACGATGGTGCTGGCACCGCACCGTGGCGCGAAGACCCGCGCCCGTGCGGCCGAAGATGCCAGTGCCCCCGCCCAGCAGCCCGCACCCAAGAGCGACCCTGAACCGTCGCCGAACTGACAACTAGGACAGAGGACTCAACAAGATGCCCAAGGCCAAGACCCACAGCGGAGCCTCGAAGCGGTTCCGGCGCACCGGAACCGGAAAGATCGTGCGACAAAAAGCCAACCGCCGCCACCTGCTCGAGCACAAGCCGACCAAGCGGACGCGACGCCTGGAGGGACGCACCGTTGTGTCGGCGAACGACACCAAGCGGGTCAACAAAATGCTGAACGGCTGACCGGCAGCGCAGCGCCGGAACATTTACTTCCCCACGAGATAGGAACATCCCCATGGCACGCGTGAAGCGGGCAGTCAACGCCCATAAGAAGCGCCGCACCATCCTGAAGGCTTCCAAAGGCTATCGCGGCCAGCGGTCCCGCCTGTACCGCAAAGCCAAAGAACAGCAACTACATTCGCTGACTTACGCCTACCGCGACCGTCGGGCGCGCAAAGGCGAGTTCCGCAAGCTGTGGATCTCCCGGATCAACGCTGCGGCCCGCGCCAACGACATCACCTACAACCGGCTGATCCAGGGCCTGAAGGCCGCTGGTGTCGAGGTCGACCGCAAGAACCTCGCCGAGATCGCCGTCAGCGACGCCGCGGCGTTCACTGCGCTGGTCGCCATCGCTCGCAAGGCCTTGCCCGACGACGTCAATGCTCCATCCGGAGAGGCCGCCTAAGCTCGCGGCCCGACACTCCGATCTCAGTCGCACCCGGTGCTGACCGAACGATCGACCCGGGTGGTCGCCGCCGCCAAACTCCACCGTCAGGTGGCCCGGCGCCGTAGCGATCGGTTTCTGGTCGAGGGCGCCAACCTGGTCCAGGCCGCTTCCCGGCGTGGGCTGATCCGCGAGATCTTCGTCACCGAAGCAGCGGCGCAACGCTACGCCGGCCTGCTCGCCGAACATGGTGACAAGGTTCAACTCGTCACCGAGCGCGCGGCAAAAGCGTTGTCCGACACCGTCACTCCGGCCGGAGTGATAGCGGTGTGCGAACACCCCAGCACCGTCTTGGGCGATGTGCTTGCGAAGACGCCGCGACTTGTCGCGGTCGGCGTGGAGATCGGTGAGCCCGGCAACGCCGGCACACTGATTCGCATCGCCGACGCGATGGGCGCCGCCGCAGTGGTGTTCCTCGGTCACAGCGTCGACCCGTACAACGGCAAGTGCCTACGCGCCTCGGCGGGCAGCATATTCGCCATACCGGTGGTGGTCGCGCCCGACGTCGATGCGGCGATCGCCGCGTTGCGGGACGCCGGGTTACGGGTACTGGCGACCACCGTGGACGGCGAACTGTCGCTCGATAACGCCGACCTCTCGGCGCCGACGGCATGGCTGTTCGGCTCGGAGGCCCACGGTTTGTCGGCCGACATTGCCGAGCGGGCCGACGCCCGGGTGAGTATCACGATGTCTGGGAGCGCACAGAGCTTGAATGTGGCTGCGGCCGCGGCGATTTGCCTCTATCAAAGCGCCCGGGCGCAGCGGGCCGGTTCCGCAGGCTAGGCAGCTTTGCCGCGGCTAGGCAGCTTTGCCGCGGCCCCGCGCCGGACGCAGCCCGGCCAGCGAGAACGTAGTGTGCATCAGCGAACCCGCGCGCTCGATGATGCTCCTGGGCCGGGGCGGGAAGTAGTGCATCGGCAGCCCGCGGCGGTCCTGCGGCGGCGCCATGAACCGGGGCGCCTCCACCAGCGGAGCGTCATCGGAATTGCGGCCCTCGGCCCGGCGGTACGCGGCCAGCGCCCGCGGGTGCAGGCGGATCTCGTCGGGAACAGCCAGGAAAGCCAGCTCGATCAGTTTGCCGAACAATCGCAGCACGACTTCGTCGCTCGGTGTCCAACGCAGGCCTGCCTTTTCGCGCACTGATGGTTCGAACAATCCGGCGGCGATCCAACGCTGGCCGGCGACAAGGGGTTTGAACAGCTGGTCCCACACCGGTGTGGGCATCAGCACGAATTTCGGCTTGGGGATCCGGATGTGGAAGATGTCCAAGGTGGCCTGGTTGATCTCCAGCTCGTCGCGGCAGACCCGCTGCCAGTACTCCTGAAAGTCCTCCCACGATTTGGGCACCGGCCGCATGCTCATGCCGTACATCCGGTACCACTGCACGTGTTCGGCGAACAGCTGGCGCTTTTCGGCTTCGGTCAACCCGCCGCAGAAGTATTCGGCCACCTTGATCACCAGCATGAAAAAGGTGGCGTGCGCCCAGTAGAACGTTTCTGGATTCAGCGCGTGATAGCGGCGGCCGCTGGCGTCAACGCCCTTGATGGTGTGGTGGTACTGCTTGATCTGCTCGCCGGTCTGAGACGCTCGGCCGCCGTCGTAGACGACGCCCATGATCGGATACACCGACCGCGCCACCCGCTGCAGCGGCTCGCGCAGCACGATCGAGTGCTCTTCGACGCCGGCGCCGAGTTCGGGGTACATGTTCTGAATCGCACCGATCCAGATGCCCATCATCCCGGTGCGCAGGTCACCGAAATACTTCCAGGTCAGCGAGTCCGGCCCCAGCGGGGAGGTCGGCGGTGGCAGCTCGTGCTCCGGCTCGCCCGGATCGCGCGGCGTATGTGTGGGCGGCATCGACATCAGTGTCATCACAGCCTCCTGGTCCCGATCGGCGATGATGAGACCACGATAGTGTTGACAACATGTGTTGTCTACGATTTGGGGGCGCGTCGCGACGCTGTTACCGAGTGTCGGCCGTCGCGTCGCAACCCCGTGATCAGGCGCTTCACCACCGATGGTGGCGGACACCACCACGACGGTCGTTGCCGGTCGCTTCGACCAGCACCTACTGTGAGCGTTGTGGAACTCGGGCCCAAGCAGGCGTCCGGCGAGCCCGAGCAAACGGTGACCACGCCGGACCTACCTGCTGTGCGACAGCATTCGCCGCCGTCCTTGCGGAGCGCGGCGCAGTGGCTGCGCGGCACCAATAAGAGCCCCGGGCTGGTGTCGCTGGTCCGGCGGGCACGGCGCAAACTGCCCGGCGATCCCGACTTCGGTGACCCACTTTCGACGGCCGGCCAGGGTGGGCCCCGCGCGGCGGCCCGGGCGGCCGGACGACTGCTGGGCGACCACGGCAGCGCGTCGCGCGAAGTCAGCCTCGGCGCACTACAGATGTGGCAGGCGCTGACCGAGGCGGTGTCGCGGCGCCCGGCAAATGACGAGGTGACGATCGTCTTCACCGACCTGGTGGAATTCTCCAGCTGGTCGTTGCGGGCTGGTGACGACGCCACGCTCACATTGCTGCGAAGGGTGGCGCGCGCGGTAGAACCGCCATTGCTGGACGCCGGCGGACACATTGTCAAACGGATGGGCGACGGCATCATGGCGGTGTTCGACGATCCGCGGGTCGCC
Organism: uncultured Actinomycetota bacterium; assembly: GCA_963762535.1. Classification (GTDB taxonomy): domain Bacteria; phylum Actinomycetota; class Actinomycetes; order Mycobacteriales; family Mycobacteriaceae; genus Mycobacterium. The sequence continues at coordinate 194,713 of CAVXKX010000004.1, read as the reverse complement.
GTGAGCGCGGTGCTGGAGGCCAGGCGGGCGCTCAAGTCGGTCGACGTCGACGGTTACACGCCGCGGATGCGGGCGGGAATCCACACCGGCCGTCCGCAGCGTCTGGCAGCCGACTGGCTGGGCGTCGACGTCAACGTCGCGGCTCGGGTGATGGAGCGGGCGACTCGCGGCGGAGTCATGGTGTCGGGCCCCACGCTGGACCAGCTGGACGCAGACGACTTGGTCACACTGGGGGTCTCCGCCAAGCGTGTGCATTGGCCGGTTTTCTCGGCTAAACCCGCAGGTCTTCCGCCTGATTTGGCCATCTATCGGCTTAAGCCGTCCAGCGAAACTGCCAGCGACTTATCAGCTTCAGACAACCCGGATGGTGACGGTCCCCGGGCATAGTAGATGGCGATGATTGTGCAGGTGTTGTCGCGGCTTTCGCGCGTTCGGATCACGCTCGGCTACGCGGCTGTGCTGGTCGGCGTGAGCGCGGCTCTGGTAGACCTCAGCCCGCGTGCGCGCGCGCACGTCGTCGCGCAGGCCAGCACGAATCTGCACAACCTGGCGCACGGCCACGTGGGCACGCTGTTGGGCAGTGCGTTCATCGCCGATACCGGGCCGATGTATTTCTGGCTCCCGTGCCTGGTCTGCCTGCTGGCGCTGGCCGAACTCATCTGGCGCAGTGGCCGGCTGGCCACCGTGTTCGTCACCGGCCACGTCGGCGCGACGCTGCTGGTCGCCGCTGGGCTCACCGCGGCGATCCAATTCCATTGGTTGCCGCTGTCGGTCTCGCATGCCAGCGATGTCGGGGTGAGTTATGGCGCGGTCGCGGTGCTCGGTGCCCTGACCTCGGCGATACCTCGACGGCTGCGCCCGGCCTGGATCGGCTTCTGGATTCCGGTGGGCCTTGCTGGGGCCGTATTGGGCGAAGACTTCACCGACGCCGGGCACGCCGTCGCGTTGATGCTGGGCATGCTGGTCGCCACCCGATTGGACGGCCCGGCGCGCTGGACGCGGGTGCGGTGCGCATTGCTGGCGGTGTCCGCGATCTTCGGCTTCTTGATGCTGGCGCACGGCGCTTGGTCGATGGCGGGTGCGGCGGCCGTCGGCGTGGTGGGCGCGGTAGCCGCGGAGTTACTGACCCGCTCGCGTCGTACGGCTCCTTCGCTGGTGCCCGAGCTTGTGCCGGAGCCGGCACTCAACGGCTGACCACTCTCAGGGAACTGCCCGCGAGTACAGCCAGCTGTCCCACAATGGCGCCAACGATTCGCTGCAGTAGTGGGCGGCCAGGTCGGTGAAATCCTCGGTGACGGCATTGCTGTGGCGGTAGCGGGTCGTCCAGTCCTTCAGCAGGGCAAAGAATTTCTCGTCGCCCACCCGTGCACGTAGCGCGTGCAGAGTCAACGCGCCGCGTTTGTAGACGCGGTCGTCGAACATGTCGCGCGGTCCGGGATCGGACAGCAGCAGATCCTGCGGCGCCGCACGCAGCTTCTGGTGATAGTGGCGGGCGAGTTCGTCGGCGCTGGGCCCGTCGCTGTGTTCTGACCACAACCACTCCGCGTAGCACGCGAATCCTTCGTGTAGCCAGATGTCGCGCCACTGTCTGGCGGTGACCGAATTGCCGAACCATTGGTGGGCCAGCTCGTGGGCGATCAACCGCTCACTGGCTCCAGTACCGTCGCAATGGTTGGCGCCGAAGATCGAAATGCCTTGAGCTTCAAGGGGTATCTCCAGATCATCGTCGGTCACCACCACCGTGTAACCGTTCGCCAGCGGGTAGGGGCCGAAGAGTTCGATGAACAACTCCATCATCGCGGGCTGGCGAGCGAAGTCTTCGTAAAAGTCGCGTCGCAGCCGCTCAGGCAGCGCTGCCCGCATCTGCACCGGCGTCGTGCCGAGCCGCGTCATCTCGTAAGGCCCGATCTGCAGGGTGATCAGATAGGTCGAGGTCGGCTCGGGCAGTTCGTAGGTCCACTCGGTCTGCGCCGCCCGGGACCGCCGTGACGCCAGCCGCCCGTTGGCGACCACCCGGTAGGGGTTCTCGGTGCTGATCTGGATCCGGAACGAGGCTTTGGCGCTGGGATGGTCGTCGCAGGGGAACCACGACGCGGCGCCGTTGGGTTGTCCGGCGACCAGTGCGCCGTTGGTCAGTTCCTCGAAACCGACGTCGCCCCATAATGATCGGAGCGGACGCGGTGAACCGTGATAGTGCACGACGATCGACATCGCTGCGCCGGAGGCGAGCTTAGACGACAGTCGGATGCTGAGTTTGCCCTCGCGACAAGCGAAGTGGGCGGCGCGCTTGCCGTTCACCGAGACCTTCGACACGCGTCAGTCCGTCGGAGAGGTCGAGGGTGAATTCCTGCAGCTCGGCAAGCGTCGCGGCGGTGATCGTCGCCGACCCGGCGAGCCGGTTGATCGAGACCTTGTACTCCAGGGCCAGCTCATAGCGTGATACGCGATAGCCGAGGTTGCCGTTCGTGGGCAGGTACGGGTCGATCACGTTGGAAGCCGGGCCGGGAGCCGGCTTCTTGGCGGCACGTTTCACGCGGCGGCCTTCTTGCCGGTCTTCTCTCGGGGCGCATTCCACGGCCTGATCGGATTCCCTTGCCAGCGAGTCGATTTGGGCACGGAATCACCGCGGACCACCAGCGACGCGGGGCCGACGGTGACGCCGGCGCCCAGCCGTGCCGAGGGCAGGGCGACGCCGTGCGGGCCCAGCGTCGCGCCATCCTCCAGCACGACTTCGTCCATCCGCATGATCCGGTCGTGGAACAAATGGGTCTGCACCACGCATCCACGGTTGACGGTGCTTCCGCGGCCGAGCGTGACGAGATCAGCCTCTGGCAGCCAATACGTTTCGCACCAGGCGCCGCGGCCGACGCGGGCGCCCAGCGCGCGCAGCCACATGTTCATCACCGCTGTCCCACTGGCCGCACGCGCAAACCACGGCGCGGCGACGGTCTCGACGAACGTGTCGGCAAGTTCATTACGCCACACGAACGACGACCATAGCGGAAATTCTCCGGCCCGAATCCGGCCGACCAGAAGCCATTTCGCGGCGACCGCGACGCCGGCCGCCACCGCGCCCGCCAGCAGCAGCACCAGCCCACCGCCGAGTGCGGCCGACCAGAAGCCGAACGTCGCAGCCAGCGTCTGCAACGCACCCAGCACCGCTAGCCCGATCGCGGCGGTCACCATCACCGGGATCACCCGCAATGCCTCGACGACTGCCCGCATTGCCTTCAGCCGCCACGGCGGTTCGTAGGTGCGCGTCGCGTCAGCCTCGGCGGGACGTCGGCGCAACCGCATCGGCGGGCTGCCCAGCCACGATGAACCACGCTTCGCTTTCGGCGGAGCCGCAGACAAGACGGCGACCAGTCCGTCGTCGGGCACCCGGCGGCCCGGTTGGGTGATGCCCGAGTTACCCAGAAATGCCCGCCGGCCCACCGTCGTCGTCGCCGCGTAAATCCAGCCGCCACCAAGCTCGTACGAGGCGACCATGGTGTCGTCGGCCAGGAACGCGCCGTCTTCGACGACGGTGAACTTCGGGATGAGCAACACCGTGGAGATCTCGGTGTCGCGACCGACTTTCGCGCCCAGCAGCCGCAGCCAGGCGGGTGTTGCCAGGCTCGCGTAGAGCGGGAACAGGTAGTTGCGGGCGCCGTCCATCAGGCGCTCGGTCGCCCACAGCTGCCACCCGCTACGGCTGCGGACCGGGTGGTATCCCTCTCGCAGCCCGGTTGACAGCGTCCGCACCACGACAACCGTCATCGCCGCGTACGCGGCCAGCCCGGCGAGCGTCGCAACCGGCGTCCAGCACAGGGCCGGCAGCACCGCCTCCGACAGCCGGTGCGTGTGACGAACGCCCACGCCGATCACAGCGAGCCCAGCCGCCAGCGCGGTCAGCGGCATCGCGGCCAGCAACACCGACGTCAGCGCGTACACCGCAACCCAATGGGCTCGCCGCGCCGGCCGCTCGTCGGGCCAGGGGTGCTTCACCCGGCCGGATTTCACCGCGGGCGAGCCCTTCCAGTATTGGCGGCTCTTGACCTTCCCGATGACACCCGAGCCGGGCGCGACGTCGGCGTTCTTGCCGACCACGGCGCCGGGCAGCAACGTCGTGCGCGCCCCGATCGTGGCGTCGTTGCCGATCGCAATCGCGCCGACGTGCACTGCGTCGCCGTCGATCCAGTGCCCGCACAGGTCCACCTCGGGTTCGACCGCGCTGCGATGCCCGAGTGTCAGCAGACCGGTGACCGGCGGCATCGAGTGCAGATCGACACCCTTGCCGACGTCGGCGCCGAGCGCGCGCGCGTAGTAGACCAGCCACGGCGCGCCGGCCATGTTGTGTGCGCCGCTGGCCTCGGCCACCCGCTCGGCCAGCCAGATCCGAAGGTGCACCGATCCGCCACGTCGATAGCTGCCGGGCTGCACATTCGCCAGCAGCGCACGTGCGGCCAGCACCGCGATCCCCATCCGGCCCAACGGCGTGACGAACACGACGAACGCCGCGGCGACCAGCCACCAGTTCACCGTGACCGTCCACGGCACCAGCTGCAGCGCGCGGGCGACGTCGTTACCGAGGGCCAACCATGTCACCCACTGCAGCGCTGCCAGCGTGGCCAGCGGCACCGACAGCGCCAGTTGCGCGACTTGGGCCAGTCGCGGCGTCGGGCGCACCAGCCGCTCGACCACATCCGGTGGCTTTTCCAGCTCATCGAGGAAGCCGGCGAGCGAGCCGAGCCGCGGATGGTCGTACAGGTCGGCGACGGTGACCTGCGGATAGCGGTCCCGCAGCGCGGCGACCAGTTGAGCCGCGGCAAGCGACCCGCCGCCCAGGGCAAAGAAGTCGGCCTCCGGCCCGTCGACCGCGCCGCCGAGCAGATCCCGCCACAGCGTGGCCAGCCAGCTTGCCGTGCCGCTGAGCTCGGAAGTCTGCTCACTGTCACCACCCGGCGGCGGCCAGGGCAGTGCGGCGCGGTCAACCTTGCCGGACGTGCGCGTGGGCAACTCGTCGAGCCGGACCAGACGCGGCACCAACGCGGCCGGGAGCTGCTCGGCGAGACGCGCTCGGGCGGTTGCCATGTCGAAGTCCGGGTCGGCGCTGGCAACATAACCGACCAGCACCGGCGTGCCCGCCGCCGTGCGCCGAACTGCTGCGGCGCCCCCGCTGACCCCGGGCAGGTGCACCAACGCCGAGTCGACCTCGCCCAACTCGATGCGGCGTCCGCCCACCTTGACCTGGTCGTCGGCACGGCCGCAGAAGACCAGGCCATCGCTTTCCAGCCGCACCAGATCACCGCTGCGGTAGGCGCGCGGCCAACCTAGCGTGGGCATCGGTGCGTACTTCTCGGCGTCTTTGGCCTCGTCCAGGTAGCGGGCCAGCCCCACACCGCCGATCACCAGCTCACCGATCTCACCGTCGGCGACCGGACAACCATCACCGTCGACCACAGCCAGGTCCCAACCCGGCAGCGGGAGACCGATGCGGACCGGGCCGTCGGCGCCCAGCCGGGCAGCGCAGGCGACCACGGTGGCCTCAGTGGGGCCGTAGGTGTTCCACACCTCCCGGCCGTCTTGGAAACTTGGGCCCAGCCGGGCGGCCAGCTCCGGAGGGCAGGCCTCGCCACCGAAGATCAACAGCCGCACCGCTTCCAGCGCCTCGGCGGGCCACAGCGCGGCCAGTGTGGGCACGGTCGACACCACGGTCACGTCGCGGCTGACCAGCCACGGTCCGAGGTCCATCCCGCTACGCACCAGCGAACGCGGCGCCGGGACCAGGCACGCGCCGTGCCGCCAGGCCAGCCACATCTCCTCACATGATGCGTCGAACGCCACCGACAGCCCGGCCAGTACCCGGTCGCCCGGACCGATCGGATTGTCCCGCAAGAATGTTCGTGCTTCCGCGTCGACGAATGCCGCTGCGCTGCGATGCGTGACCGCAACCCCTTTGGGCGTGCCGGTTGACCCGGAGGTGAAGATGATCCAGGCGTCGTCGCGCAGCAGGGGCGCCTCGGCCCGCCAGCCACGCGAGGAGCCCGGCCCGCGGGTCATGCCGGCTTCGGTGACGATTGCGACCACGTTGGCCTCGGTGAACACCAACTCGGCACGTTCGTCCGGGTCGTCGGCGTCGACAGGCACATAGGCCGCCCCGGCTGCCAGCGTCGCCAGGATGGCCTCGTAGAGCGCGAAGCTGCCGGACGGCATCCGGATGCCGATCCGGTCACCTCGACCGATGCCGCGGGCGGCCAGCCAGGCGACGCTGGCTTCGATGTCGCTGATCAGTTCGCTGTAGGTGAGTTGGACGGTGCCGTCGTCGATCGCCGCGGCTTCGGGGAAGCAGGCGGCGGTGTCGTAGAGGACGTCGATGAGCGTGCGCGGCCTCGCCGCCCGGCGCGACAACAGGTATTGCGCAGGCACGCGTTCGGGAGCTTGGGGCGTCGCCACCTGTACGAAAATACTCAAGCCGGGGCGCTTCAACCGCCAGCGCGCGCGGGGCGGGTGGGAAAAGTCGCTGACGGGGCCCGATTGTCGGCGACGTGACCACATATGATCGGCTCTTGCGTGTCACGCTGTGCCGCGTTCGCCACATGCCCTCACCCCGATAAGGAGAGTCGTCGCGTGGGTGACCAGCCCCCGTCATTGGAAGCCTTGTCACCGGAGGCCTTGACCGCCGCGGTCGACGCAGCCCGGCATGCCTTCGCGGCCGCGGCCGATCTCGACGCGTTGGCGCGGGCCAAGACCGAGCATCTCGGCGATCGCTCCCCGGTGGCGCTGGCCCGGCAGGCGTTGGCCGGTGTGCCCAAAGCCGAGCGGGCTGATGCCGGCAAGCGGGTGAACACGTCGCGCGCCGAGGTCCAACGGTGCTACGACGACCGACTGGCCGCACTACGCGCTGAGCGTGATGCCGCGGTGCTGATCGCCGAGCGCATCGACGTGACGTTGCCCTCGACTCGGCAGCCGATCGGCGCCCGCCACCCGATCACGATCCTGGCCGAGCACATCGCCGACACGTTCATCGCGATGGGCTGGGAACTGGCCGAGGGGCCAGAAGTCGAGACCGAGCAGTTCAACTTCGACGCGCTCAACTTTCCCGCTGACCACCCGGCCCGCAGTGAACAGGACACCTTCTACATCGCGCCGGAAGGTTCCCGGCAGCTGCTGCGCACTCACACCTCGCCGGTACAGGTGCGGGCGCTGCTGGAGCGTGCGCTGCCGGTGTACGTGATCTCGATCGGGCGCACCTTCCGCACCGACGAGCTCGACTCCACCCACACGCCGGTCTTCCATCAGGTCGAGGGCCTGGCGGTGGACCGCGGGCTCTCGATGGCGCATCTGCGCGGAACCCTCGACGCGTTCGCCCGCGCCGAGTTCGGGCCGCAGGCCCGCACCCGGATCCGGCCGCACTTCTTCCCGTTCACCGAGCCGTCGGCCGAAGTCGACGTGTGGTTCGAGAACAAGAAGGGTGGCGCCGGCTGGGTCGAATGGGGCGGCTGCGGCATGGTCAACCCGAACGTGTTGCGCGCGGTCGGGATTGACCCGAACGAGTACTCGGGATTCGCGTTCGGCATGGGCCTGGAACGCACCTTGCAGTTCCGCAACGGCATCCCCGACATGCGCGACATGGTCGAGGGCGACGTCCGCTTCTCCTTGCCGTTCGGGGTGGGTGCCTGATGCGCATTCCTTACAGCTGGCTGCGGGAAGTCGTCAGCGCCGGCGCTCCCGGCTGGGACGTAAAACCCGCCGAGCTCGAAGAAGCGCTGATCCGCATCGGTCACGAGGTGGAAGCGGTCATCACTCTCGGCCCGGTCGAGGGTCCGCTGACCGTAGGACGCGTCGCGTCGATCGACGAGCTCACCGAGTTCAAGAAGCCGATCCGCGCTTGCACGGTCGACGTCGGCGAGCAGAAGCCACGCGAGATCGTCTGCGGAGCAACCAACTTCGCGGTCGGTGACCTGGTGGTGGTGGCGCTGCCCGGCACCACGCTGCCTGGCGGATTCAACATCACCGCACGCAAGACCTACGGCCGAACCTCCGACGGAATGATCTGTTCGTCCGCCGAACTCGGTTTGGCCGCAGATCATTCCGGCATCCTGGTGCTGCCGCCGGGAACCGCCGACCCAGGCGCGAACGGGGCAGAGGTACTCGGCCTCGATGACGTGGTCTTCGATCTCGCGATCACCCCGGACCGGGGCTACTGCATGTCGGTGCGCGGACTGGCTCGCGAGATCGCCTGCGCCTACGACCTTGACTTTCAAGACCCCGCCGATGTGCCCGCATTGCCTTGTGAGGGCCAGGCCTGGCCGCTGACCGTGCAGCCCGAGACCGGTGTACGCCGGTTCGCGCTGCGCCCGGTCACCGGTATCGACCCAACTGCGGTGTCGCCGTGGTGGTTACAGCGCCGGCTGCTTCTCAGCGGAATCAGGGCGATTTCACCGGCCGTCGACGCGACGAATTACGTGATGCTGGAACTCGGTCACCCGATGCACGCGCACGACCTCAACCGGATCACTGGCGGGCTCGCGGTCCGGTTCGCTACCGACGGCGAGACGGTCACGACGCTCGATGACGTCGAGCGCCGGCTCAATCCGGCCGACGTGCTGATCGTCGACGATGTCGCGACGGCGGCGATCGGCGGCGTGATGGGATCGGGCAGCACCGAGATGCGCGACGACTCCACCGATGTGCTGCTGGAGGCCGCGGTGTGGGATCCGGCTGCGGTCTCGCGGACCGCGCGACGGCTGCGTCTGCCCAGCGAAGCCGCCCGCCGCTACGAGCGGGAGGTCGACCCGGCCATTTCCGTTGCGGCGCTGGATCGCTGCGCCGCATTGCTGGCCGACATCGCCGGCGGTGAGGTCTCGTCGAAGCTCACCGACTGGCGTGGCGATCCGCCTCGGGCGGACTGGTCGCTCCCTCCAATCCAGATCGCCGCCGACCTGCCGGACCGGGTCGCCGGCGTGAGCTATCGCCAGGGCACGACGGCGCGGCGGTTGACCCAGGTGGGCGCCGCGGTGACCGAAGCCGGCGACAGCCTGACCGTGACACCGCCGAGTTGGCGGCCCGATCTGTTGCAGCCGGCCGACTTGGTCGAGGAGGTGCTGCGGCTCGAGGGTCTCGATGTGATTCCGTCGGTGCTGCCGTCGGCGCCGGCCGGCCGTGGCCTGTCGGCGACCCAGCGCCGCCGCCGCGCCATCGGCAAGTCGCTGGCGCTGTCCGGCTACGTCGAGATCCTTCCGACGCCATTCCTGCCCGCCGGTGTCTTCGACGCCTGGGGCCTGCCCGCCGACGACGCTCGGCGTAAGACCATCCAGGTGCTCAACCCGCTGGAGGCCGATCGGCCGCATCTGGCAACGACGCTACTGCCCGGATTGCTGGAGGCGCTGTCGCGCAACGTTTCTCGCGGCATTGTCGACGTAGCGCTGTTCGCCGTCGCGCAGGTGGTGCAGCCGACCGAGCAGACCAAGGCAGTCGAGCTGATCCCGGTGAATCGCCGCCCCACCGACGACGAGATCGCCGGACTGGATGCGTCGCTACCGCGGCAGCCGCAGCACGTGGCCGCGGTGTTGAGCGGGCTCCGCGAGCCGCGTGGACCGTGGGGCGATGGTCGGCGATCCGAGGCGGCCGACGCCTTCGAGGCGGTGCGAATCATTGCCCGAGCCAGTGACATTGACGTCCAGCTGCGGGCCGCCCAGCACCTGCCGTGGCATCCGGGCCGTTGCGCAGAAGTACTCGTTGGCGAGACCGTGGTCGGACACGCCGGGCCAGCTGCATCCAGCGGTGATCGAACGCTCCAGCCTGCCCAAAGGCACCTGCGCGGTCGAGCTGAATCTCGACGCCATTCCGATCGTCGATGTGCTCCCGGCGCCTCGTGTTTCCCCGTTTCCTGCGGTATTCCAAGACGTGAACCTCGTCGTGGACGCCGACGTCCCCGCGCAGACGGTGCAGGACGCCATTCGTGACGGCGCGGGGGAGCTGCTGGAAGATGTCCGGCTGTTCGACGTGTACACCGGTACGCAGGTTGGCGAAAACCGCAAGTCTCTGACCTTCGCGCTGCGGTTCCGTGCGGCCGACCGCACCCTCACCGAAGACGAGGCCAGCGCCGCTCGTGATGCGGCAGTGCAGCGCGCAGCTGACGTAGTCGGTGCGGTGCTGCGTAGCTGAAATATGCGACCGAGAATGAGTTTGCATCGCAGTGCATAGTCATGCAACGATGGGTGCCATGACCGACGCGATACGGGTGGCCGTGGCCGGTGCCAGCGGCTATGCGGGCGGCGAGATCCTGCGGTTGCTGCTCGGGCACCCCGCCTATCACGACGGCCGGCTGACGATCGGCGCGCTGACCGCCGCCGGTAGCGCCGGAACCACCCTCGCCGATCACCATCCGCACCTGTTGCCACTGGCGCAGCGGGTGCTGGAGCCCACCGAGGTCGACCTGCTCGAGCGGCCACGATGTGGTCTTCCTGGCGCTTGCCGCACGGCCATTCGGCGGCGTTGGCGGAACAACTCGGCCCGCAGACCTTGATCGTGGATTGTGGCGCCGATTTCCGGTTGAGCAACGCGGGCGCGTGGGAGCGCTTTCTACGGCTCGCCGCATGCCGGCAGTTGGCCGTACGGGCTTGCCCGAGCTACCCGGGTCATCGCGACGCGCTGCGCGATGCCCGGCGCATCGCCGTACCGGGCTGTTACCCGACCGCGGCGGTGCTGGCGCTCTTTCCCGCCATAGCAGCCGATCTCATCGATCCCGCCGTCACCGTCGTCGCGGTCAGCGGCACCTCGGGTGCCGGTCGCGCCGCGAAAACCGAGCTGCTCGGGTCGGAGGTCATCGGCTCGGCGCGGGCCTACAACATCGCCGGCGCGCACCGGCACACTCCCGAAATCGTTCAGGGACTCAGCCAGGTCACCGGTCGCGACGTCACGGTCTCATTCACGCCCGTGCTCATCCCGACCTCACGCGGAATTCTGGCCACCTGCACCGCACGGACCACCGCCCCGCTGTCGCAGCTGCGGGCCGCATACGAAAAGGCCTATCACGATGAGCCTTTCGTGCATCTGCTGCCCGAAGGACAATTACCGCGCACCGGCGCCGTGATCGGCAGCAACGCCGCCCACATCGCGGTCGCTGTCGACGAGGACGCGGCCACGTTCATCGCGATCGCGGCGATCGACAACTTGGTCAAAGGCACCGGCGGCGCCGCTGTGCAGTCGATGAACCTGGCGCTGGGTTGGCCTGAGACCGAGGGTCTTTCCGTGGTTGGGGTGGCACCGTGACTCGCGCCGGCGACAATACAGAGCGCAGCGATGCTGAGGAGCGGCGCAAATGACCAAAGCAGACCTCGCGCCGCTGGTACGCACCCAGGGTGTCACCGCGCCGGCCGGTTTTCGCGCGACCGGTATCGCAGCGGGCATCAAGGCATCCGGGAAGCTCGATCTCGCGCTGGTGCTCAACGAGGGGCCCGATCAGGCAGCGGCCGGAGTGTTCACCCGCAACCAGATCAAAGCCGCGCCGGTGCTGTGGACCCAGCAGGTGCTGGCCGACGGACGGCTGCGCGCGGTGGTGCTGAATTCTGGCGGCGCCAATGCCTGCACCGGGCCGGGCGGCTTTCAGGACACCCACGCCACCGCCGAGGCACTGGCCGAGGCGTTGTCGCAGTGGGGCGCCGAGACCGGGGCGATCGAGGTCGCCGTCTGCTCCACCGGCTTGATCGGCGACCGGCTACCCATGGACAAGGTGCTCGCCGGCGTCGCGGATCTGGTGCATGAGATGGCCGGCGGCATCACCGGCGGCGAAGAAGCCGCTCGGGCCATCATGACCACCGACAACGTGCCCAAACAGGTTGCGCTGCATCATCGGAACAACTGGACGGTCGGCGGGATGGCCAAAGGCGCCGGAATGCTGGCGCCCTCGCTGGCCACCATGCTGTGCGTGCTCACCACCGACGCCGTCGCCGACCCCCCGCGCTGGAGACCGCACTGCGCCGCGCCACCGCCCGGACGTTCGACCGGCTCGATGTCGACGGCAGCTGCTCGACCAACGACACCGTGCTGCTGCTGGCCTCCGGTGCCAGCGAGATCGCGCCCAGCCAAGCCGATCTCGACGACGCCGTGTTGCGGGTCTGCGACGATCTCTGCGCTCAGTTGCAGGCGGATGCCGAAGGCGTCACCAAACGCATCACCATCGGCGTGACCAGCGCGCTGACCGAAGAGGACGCCGTCACCGCGGCCCGGGTGATCGCGCGCGACAGCCTGGTGAAGACCGCGCTGTTCGGCTCTGACCCCAACTGGGGCCGGGTGCTGGCCGCCGTCGGCATGGCACCGGTGCAACTCGACCCCGACCGGATCACCGTGTCTTTCAACGGTTCGGCGGTCTGCATCAACGGTGTCGGGGCGCCGGGAGCCCGCGAGGTCGACCTGTCGGCCGACTGACATCGACGTGGCTGTCGATCTGGGAGTCGGCAGCGCACACGCGACCATCCGGACCACTGACCTGTCGCATGCGTACGTCGAAGAGAACTCGGCTTACTCGTCATGAGCACGGTGCCCACCGAAATCAAAGCGCAGGTCTTGGCTGAGGCCTTGCCGTGGTTGACCGAGTTGCACGGCAAAATCGTGGTGGTCAAATACGGCGGTAACGCGATGACCAGTGACACTCTGCGTCGAGAGTTCGCCGCAGACATGGCCTTTCTGCGCAACTGCGGTATCCACCCGGTCGTGGTGCACGGCGGTGGCCCGCAGATCAGTGCCATGCTCGAACGCCTGGGGATCGCCGGCGACTTCAAAGGCGGATTCCGGGTCACCACACCCGAAGTGCTCGATGTGGTGCGGATGGTGCTGTTCGGTCAGGTGGGCCGCGAACTGGTGAACCTGATCAACGTCCACGGCCCGTACGCGGTGGGCGTCACCGGCGAGGACGCCAACCTTTTCACCGCGGTGCGGCGCAGCGTCAGCGTCGACGGTATCGATACCGACATCGGCCTGGTGGGCAACATCGCCCAGGTGAATCCGGCTGTGGTGCTGGATTTGATTGCCGCCAACCGGATTCCGGTGGTGTCGACGCTGGCTCCCGACATCGACGGGGTCGTTCACAACATCAATGCCGACACCGCCGCGGGTGCGCTGGCCGAGGCGCTGGAGGCCGAGAAACTGCTGATGCTCACCGATGTCGAGGGCCTGTACACCCAATGGCCGGACCGGGATTCACTCGCCAGCGAAATCGACACTGCAGCTTTGACTGAACTGTTGCCGACGCTCGAGACCGGCATGATCCCCAAGGTAGAAGCCTGCCTGCGGGCGGTGAAGGCCGGAGTGCCGAGCGCACACGTCATCGACGGCCGCGTCGAGCACTGCGTGCTGGTCGAACTGCTCACCGATGAAGGCTCCGGAACGAAGGTGGTGAGCGCAGTGACTGCGACCGCGACGAGAACAGCTGCAAGACCGGTGGTCCGCGGTGATGATGAACAACTACGGTGTTCCGCCGGTCGCCTTGACCAGCGGCAGTGGAGCCGTGGTCACCGACGTGGACGGCACGTCCTACCTCGACCTGCTCGGCGGCATCGCCGTCAACATCCTGGGACACGGTCACCCGGCCATCCTCGAGGCGGTCACCCGCCAGATGGGCACGCTGGGACACACCTCGAACCTGTATGCCGCCGAGCCCGGCATTGCGCTGGCCGAGGCGCTGGCCGGTCTGCTCGCCGCCGATACCGAGACCCGAGTGGTGTTCTGCAACTCCGGAACTGAAGCCAACGAGGCGGCGTTCAAACTGTCCCGTCTCACCGGTCGAACGAAACTCGTTGCGGCCCAAGGTGGTTTCCACGGTCGTACGATGGGAGCCCTGGCCTTGACCGGTCAGCCGTCCAAGCAGGCGCCGTTCGCCCCGCTGCCCGGCGATGTCACCCACGTGCCCTACGGCGACGCCGACGCATTGGCGGCCGCGGTCGATGACGACACCGCTGCGGTATTCCTGGAGCCGATCATGGGGGAGGCCGGCATCGTGGTGCCGCCCGACGGCTATCTTGCGGCGGCACGCGACATCACCGCCCGCCACGGTGCGCTCCTGGTTATCGACGAGGTGCAGACTGGGATGGGCCGCACCGGAACGTTTTTCGCACATCAGCACGACGGCATCACCCCAGATGTGGTGACGATGGCCAAGGGGCTGGGCGGCGGTCTGCCGATCGGGGCGTGCCTGGCGACCGGCCCGGCCGCGCAGCTGATGACTCCGGGGCTGCATGGCAGCACGTTCGGCGGCAACCCGATCTGCGCATCGGCGGCACTCGCGGTGCTGCGCGTCCTGTCCGACGACGATTTGGTGCGCCGCGCTGGAGCGCTCGGAAAGACGTTGCGCCAGGGCATTGAATCGCTTGGCCATCCGTCGATTGACCATGTCCGCGGCCGCGGCCTGTTGTGCGGGATGGTGCTCAGCACGCCCCTCGCGAAAGAGGTCGAGGCGGCCGCCCGGTCCGCGGGGTTCCTGGTCAACGCCGCCGCACCCGACGTCGTTCGCCTGGCGCCGGCGCTGATCATCACCGAGCCTCAGCTCGACACGTTCGTCACCGCCTTGCCGGCCATCCTCGACACTGCCAAGGGGGCATCGTGACTCGCCACTTTCTGCGCGACGACGACCTGACGCCCGACGAGCAGGCCGAGGTGCTGGCGCTGGCTGCCGAACTGAAGAAGGAGCCGTTCAGCCACCGCCCGCTGGAAGGCCCGCGGGGCGTCGCGGTGATCTTCGACAAGAACTCCACCCGCACCCGGTTCTCTTTCGAGGTGGGCATCGCCCAGCTCGGCGGCCACGCCGTGGTCGTCGACGGCCGCAGCACGCAATTGGGCCGCGAAGAGACGTTGCAGGACACCGCAAAAGTGTTGTCCCGCTATGTCGACGCCATCGTGTGGCGCACCTATGGCCAGGCCCGGCTCAGCGCGATGGCCGAGACCGCGACGGTGCCGATCGTCAACGCGCTCTCCGACCAGTTCCACCCCTGCCAGGTGTTGGCCGATCTGCAGACCATCGCCGAACGCAAGGGGTCACTGCGGGGTCTTCGGATGACCTACTTCGGTGACGGCGCGAACAACATGGCGCACTCGTTGATGCTCGGCGGTGTCACCGCCGGCATGCACGTAACGGTTGCGGCTCCGGCCGGTTTCGCGCCCGATCCGCTGTTCACCGCAGCGGCCGAGCACCGCGCGGCGGACACCGGGGCCTCGGTGACCATCACCGCCGACCCCATCGCCGGTGCCTCCGGCGCCGACGTGCTGGTGACCGACACCTGGACATCGATGGGCCAGGAGGACGATGGGTTGGATCGGGTACGGCCGTTCCGTCCGTTCCAGCTCGACGCCGATCTGTTGGCCAAGGCCGATTCGGAAGCCGTTGTGCTGCACTGTCTTCCGGCTCATCGCGGCCACGAGATCACCGACGAGGTGATCGACGGACTGCACAGCGCGGTGTGGGACGAGGCCGAGAATCGCCTGCATGCGCAAAAGGCGCTGTTGGTGTGGCTGCTGGAGCGATCGACGTGACGCGGACCAGCTCGGAGATCACCCGCGTCGGGCGGCAGGCCCGCATCGTGGCGATCCTGTCGTCGGCGGAGGTCCGCAGTCAGAGCGAACTGGCCGCGCTTCTGGCCGCCGACGGTGTCGACGTCACCCAGGCCACTCTGTCGCGGGACCTGGAAGAACTCGGCGCAGTGAAGTTGCGCGGCGCCGACGGCGGTGCCGGCGTCTATATCGTGCCGGAGGACGGCAGCCCGCTACGCGGGGTGTCCGGTGGCACCGCGCGGCTCTCCAGGCTGTTGAGCGAGGTACTGGTGTCCACCGACGCCACCGGTAACCTCGCCGTACTGCGCACCCCGCCCGGCGCAGCGGACTACCTGGCCAGCGCCATCGACCGGGCAGCGCTGCCCTACGTGGTGGGCACCATCGCCGGGGATGACACCATCTTCGTGGCGGCCCGCGAGCCGATGACCGGCGCGGAACTCGCAAGCGCGATCCAAAACCTGACGTAACCGCACGACTCAAAGGAGATCAATTCATGTCCGAGCGCGTCATCTTGGCGTATTCCGGCGGTTTGGACACCTCGGTGGCGATCAGCTGGATCGGCAAGGAGACCGGCCGAGAGGTTGTCGCGGTTGCGATTGATCTGGGACAGGGCGGTGAAGACATGGAGCTGGTGCGTCAACGGGCCCTGGACTGCGGCGCGGTGGAAGCCGTCGTGGTCGATGCCCGTGACGAATTCGCCGACGGCTACTGCCTGCCGACGATCTTGTCCAACGCCCTTTACATGGATCGCTACCCACTGGTGTCGGCGATCAGCCGGCCGCTCATCGCCAAGCACCTGGTCGCGGCGGCCCGCGAGCACGGCGGCACCACCGTCGCGCACGGCTGCACCGGCAAGGGTAACGACCAGGTCCGCTTCGAGGTCGGATTCGCCTCGCTGGCACCAGATCTCAAGGTGCTGGCACCGGTCCGCGACTACGCGTGGACGCGGGAGAAGGCCATTGCTTTCGCCGAAGAGAACGCCATTCCGATCAACGTCACCAAACGCTCGCCGTTCTCCGTCGATCAGAACGTCTGGGGCCGTGCGGTGGAAACCGGCTTCTTGGAACACCTTTGGAACGCACCGACGAAAGACGTCTACGACTACACCGAAGACCCCACCGTCAACTGGAACAGCCCGGACGAAGTGATCGTGGGCTTCGAGCGCGGCGTGCCGGTCACCATCGATGGGCATTCGGTGTCGGTGCTGCAGGCGATCGAGGAGCTCAACCGCCGCGCAGGTGCGCAGGGCGTCGGACGCCTCGACGTCGTCGAAGACCGGCTGGTCGGCATCAAGAGCCGCGAAATATACGAAGCGCCCGGAGCGATGGTGCTCATCACCGCGCACACCGAGCTCGAGCACGTCACCATCGAGCGTGAACTGGGCAGGTTCAAGCGCCACACCGACCAACGCTGGGCTGAACTGGTGTACGACGGGCTGTGGTACTCGCCGTTGAAGACGGCGCTGGAGGCCTTCGTCGCCAAGACCCAGGAGCACGTCACGGGCGAAATCCGAATGGTGTTGCACGGCGGGCACATTGCCGTCAACGGTCGGCGCAGCCCGGAGTCCCTCTACGACTTCAACCTGGCCACCTACGACGAAGGCGACACCTTCGACCAGTCGATGGCCAAGGGCTTCGTCCACGTGCACGGGCTGTCGTCCAAGCTCGCCGCGCGCCGGGATCTGGCCGCCGACGAAACGTGAGCACCAACGAGGGTTCGCTGTGGGGTGGACGGTTCTCCGACGGTCCGTCCGCCGCGTTGAGCGCATTGAGCAGGTCGACCCATTTCGACTGGGTACTGGCGCCCTACGACGTCACCGCCTCCCGCGCGCACACCGAGGTGCTGTTCAATGCCGGGCTGCTGACCGAAGACCAGCGCGACGGGCTGCTGGCCGGCCTGGACAGCCTGGCCGAAGATGTCGCCGACGGCAGTTTCGGGCCGCTGGTCACCGACGAGGATGTGCACGCCGCGCTGGAGCGCGGGCTGATCGACCGGGTCGGCCCCGACCTGGGGGGTCGTCTGCGGGCCGGCCGGTCGCGAAATGATCAGGTGGCCACGCTATTTCGGATGTGGCTGCGCGACGCGTCGCGAAGAGTGGCCGCTGGCGCTCTGGACCTCGTCACAGCCTTGGCGGGCCAGGCCGCCGCATATCCGGATGCCATCATGCCGGGCAAAACCCACCTGCAGTCCGCCCAGCCGATCCTGCTGGCGCACCATCTGCTCGCGCATGCCCATCCGCTGTTGCGTGATGTCGACCGGATCGTCGACCTCGACGCACGTACGGCATTATCGCCCTACGGATCTGGAGCATTGGCCGGCTCGTCGCTGGGACTGGACCCCGACGCGATCGCTCACAAGCTTGGCTTCGCCGCGGCCGCTGACAACTCGATCGACGCCACCGCGTCGCGTGATTTCGCCGCCGAGGCGGCTTTCGTGTTCGCGATGATCGGCGTCGACCTGTCCCGGCTCGCCGAAGACCTCATCATCTGGAGCTCAACCGAATTCGGCTACGTCACCTTGCACGACTCGTGGTCCACGGGTAGTTCGATCATGCCGCAGAAAAAGAATCCCGACATCGCCGAGCTGGCTCGCGGCAAATCCGGTCGGCTGATCGGCAACCTGGCCGGACTGCTGGCGACGCTGAAGGCCCAGCCACTGGCCTACAACCGCGACCTGCAAGAGGACAAGGAGCCGGTGTTCGACTCGGTCGCACAGCTGGAGCTGCTGCTACCGGCGATGGCCGGCATGGTCAGCAGCCTGACTTTCAACGTCGAGCGGATGGCGGCGCTGGCGCCGTCCGGCTACACGCTCGCCACGGATATCGCCGAATGGCTTGTGCGTCAAGGCGTTCCATTCCGGGACGCGCACGAGGCCGCGGGGGCGGCCGTTCAGGTCGCCGAAAGACTGGGCGTGGGCCTCGAGGAGCTGACCGACGAACAACTGGCCGATATCAGTGCTGAGCTGACACCTCAGGTTCGCGAGGTGCTCACGATCGAGGGTTCGGTGTCATCGCGCGACGCCCGTGGCGGCACAGCGCCCAGCCAGGTGGCCCGGCAACGTGATTCCGTGCTGACGGTGGCTGAGCAGCTTCGGGGCCGGCTGAGCCGCTAGAACTCATTCAAGAACCTCAGAGACGTCCATCCACCGCTTCTCGAGGCCGGCGACGTCGTTTTCCAACGCCCGCAATTGCTCGGTGAGCCCGGCGATGCCGACGTGGTCGGACTGATCATGGTCGGCCAGTTCACGATGCTTGGCCTCGATCTGCTCGGTCAGCCGTGCCAGCCTGCGTTCGATCGCGGCGATCTCCTTCTGCGCGGAACGCAGGTCGGCACCGGAGATCTCCTGCGACGCCGATGGTTTGGTCGCCGCCGTGGCGACGCGCTGCGCGCTCGCTTGTGCGGCCAGCCGCAGGTATTCGTCGATACCGCCGGGCAGGTGCCTTAACCGCCCGTCGAGAATCGCGTACTGCTGATCGGTCACCCGCTCCAGGAGGTAGCGGTCGTGCGAGACGACGATCAGCGTGCCGGGCCACGAGTCGAGCAGATCTTCTGTGGCGGCCAGCATGTCGGTGTCGACGTCGTTGGTCGGCTCGTCGAGCAGCAGCACATTGGGCTCGGCCAGTATCGTCAGCATCAGTTGCAGGCGGCGGCGCTGCCCGCCGGACAACTCATTGACACGGGCAGACAACTGCCCGCCGGAGAACCCGAGACGTTCCAGCAATTGGGCGGGCGTGACATCGCGGCCGTCGACCTCGTAGCCGCTGCGCAGCCGGCCCAGCACGTCGGCGACTCTCTCATCGGCCAGTGGCACCAGCTCGTCACCGCGCTGGTCGAGCATTCCCAGTCGAACTGTCTTGCCGCGCTTGACTCTTCCACTCTCCGGCTGGATGGCACCGGTGATGAGTCCCAGCAGTGTCGACTTACCGGCTCCGTTGGCCCCGACGATGCCGGTCCGTTCGCCCGGCCCGATCCGCCATTCGACGTCGCGCAGCACCGGCCGGCCGTCGAACGATACTGACACGTCAAGGAGATCGACGACATCTTTACCGAGCCGTGCAGTGGCGAGTTTGGCCAACTCGACGGTATTGCGCAGCGGCGGCACGTCGGCGATCAACTGATTGGCCGCCTCGATGCGGAACTTCGGCTTCGATGTCCGGGCCGGGGGACCGCGGCGCAGCCACGCCAGCTCCTTGCGCATCAGGTTCTGCCGCTTGGATTCGGCGACAGCGGTCAACCGATCGCGTTCGACCCGCTGCAAGACGTAGGCGGCGTAGCCGCCCTCGAACGGCTCGACGAGGCCGTCGTGTACCTCCCACGTCGCGGTCGCCACCTCGTCGAGGAACCAGCGGTCGTGGGTCACCAGCAGCAGTCCGCCCGATGTTGCGGGCCCAGCGCCCGCGCAGGTGTGTGGCCAGCCAGGTGATGCCCTCGATGTCGAGGTGGTTGGTCGGCTCGTCCAGCGCGATGACGTCCCACTCGCCGATCAGCAGCGCGGCCAGCTGGACGCGCCGCCGCTGACCTCCGCTCAGTGTGCCGACCATCGCATCCCAGGCGATATCGGAGACCAAGCCGCTGACCACGTCGCGGATCCGCGGATTCCCGGCCCACTCGTGATCCGGCCGGTCGCCGACCAACGACCATGCCACCGTCGCGTCCGAGTCGAGAGTGTCGGCCTGGCTCAGCGATCCGACCCGCAGTCCACTGCGTTGGGTGACCCGTCCGGCGTCCGGACGCACCTGACCGGTGAGCAACCCCAGCAAACTGGATTTGCCGTCGCCGTTGCGTCCCACGATGCCGATGCGATCGCCGTCGCTGACCCCGACCGTCGTCGACTCGAAGACGACCCGAGCCGGGTATTCCAGGTGTACCGCCTCGGCGCCGAGCAGGTGTGCCACCGGCCCGACCCTAGACGTACGCCGCCCAGACGCCGCCCGCGAGGCGGACGACTAGGCTGATCCCAGCGGGCCGGCACCGTGACAAAAGCAACCGGCGCACCGCCTGCGATGTGCCATGATGTGCACGCTGTCATGCCCACACGCACCACAGCACGGCCTTTGTTTCGAGGGAGCGGCGGGATGGATCTGAAGTTTTCCGCGGTCACGCGACCGGTTGAACGACTGATGGCCACAGCACAGAACGGCCTGGAAGTTCTGCGCCTCGGCGGGCTGGAAACCGGCAACTCCCCATCGCCGTCGCAGACCGTCGAGACCACCCCGATGTACAAGCTTCGGCGGTACTACCCGCCGGACAGCCGGCCCGGGCATCCGCAAGCAGGCGAGCCGGTGCTGCTGGTGCACCCGATGATGATGTCGGCAAACATGTGGGACGTCACCCGGCAGGAGGGCGCGGTCGGCATTCTGCACGCGGCCGGGCTGGACCCCTGGGTGATCGACTTCGGCTCACCGGACAAGATCGAAGGCGGGATGCGCCGCAATTTGGCCGACCACATCGTCGCCCTGAGCGAAGCGCTCGACGTCATCAACGACGTCACCGGGCGTGACGTACATCTGATCGGCTATTCGCAGGGCGGCATGTTCTGCTACCAGGCGGCCGCCTATCGACGCTCCAAGAGCATCGCCAGCATCGTCACGTTCGGCTCCCCGGTCGACACGCTGGCGGCACTGCCGATGGGTCTGCCGCCGAACATCGCCCCCGGCGTCGCCACGTTCATGGCGGACCATGTCTTCAACCGGCTGGATATTCCGGGCTGGTTGGCCCGCACCGGCTTTCAGATGCTCGACCCGCTCAAAACCGCCAAAGCGCGGATCGATTTCGTGCGCCAGCTTCACGACCGTGAAGCATTGCTGCCCCGGGAAGCCCAGCGCAGATTCCTGGAGTCCGAAGGCTGGATCGCGTGGTCCGGCCCCGCGATCTCCGAACTGCTCAAGCAGTTCGTCG
Source organism: uncultured Actinomycetota bacterium (assembly GCA_963762535.1). Taxonomy (GTDB): domain Bacteria; phylum Actinomycetota; class Actinomycetes; order Mycobacteriales; family Mycobacteriaceae; genus Mycobacterium. The sequence goes on along the minus strand of CAVXKX010000004.1, from coordinate 173,291 downwards.
CGCACAACCGGATGATGACCGGCGGCTTCGCCATCAACAGCCAACTGGTGACGCTGACCGATATCACCTGCCCGATCCTGGCTTTCGTCGGCGAAGTCGATGACATCGGCCAGCCGGCCGCGGTGCGCGGTATCCGGCGTGCAGCACCCAACGCGGAGGTGTACGAATACCTGATTCGCACAGGACATTTCGGCTTGGTCGTCGGATCGAAAGCGGCACAAGAGAGTTGGCCGACCGTTGCCGATTGGGTGCTGTGGGTCTCCGGGGACGGAAACAAACCAACCGACATCTTCCCGATGGCCGACCAACCGGACGAGCCCACCGACCGTGGCGTCGCGCTCAGTTCGCGGCTATTGCACGGGCTTGGTGAGGCCTCCGAGGTCGCGCTGACACTGGCCCGCGGGGCCGCCGACGCTCTGGTCGCCGCGAACAAGTCGATGCGTACGTTGGCGGTCGAGACCGCGAGGACCCTGCCCCGGCTGGCTCGTCTCGGGTCAGATCAATGACCACACCCGAATCTCGTTGGGCCGCATCATCGGCGAGCAGGCGCAAGAGGCGCCCACCGGCGAATTCCTGCTCTTCGACGGCCGCGTGCACACCTACGAAGCGGTGAACCGGCGCATCGACAACGTTGTGCGCGGGCTGATCGCGGTCGGGGTGCGCCAAGGCGAACACGTCGGCGTACTGATGGAAACCCGGCCGAGCGCGCTCGTCGCCATCGCCGCGCTGTCGCGGTTGGGCGCCGTCGCGGTACTGCTGCATCCGGACGCCGACCTGGCTGCCGAAGTCAGGCTTGGGGGAGTGTCCGAAATCATCACCGACCCCGCCAACCTCGAGATCGCCCAGCAGCTGCCCGAGCAGATCCTCGTCCTCGGTGGCGGTGAATCCCGCGACCTGCACCTGCCCGACGACGCCAATGTCATCGACATGGAAAAGATCGACCCCGACGCCGTCGAACTGCCCGCCTGGTACCGGCCGAACCCCGGGTTATGCGCGCGATCTCGCCTTCATCGGATTCAGCAGCGCCAGCGGGCAACTCGTCGCCAAGCAGATCACCAACTACCGGTGGGCGCTGTCGGCCTTCGGCACCGCGTCGGCGGCCGCTCTGGGACGCACCGACACGGTCTACTGCCTGACACCGCTGCACCACGAGTCCGGGCTGCTGGTCAGCCTGGGCGGGGCGGTCGTCGGTGGCACCAGAATCGCGTTGTCCCGAGGGCTGCAGCCCGACCGGTTCGTAGCCGAGCTGAACCAGTACGGCGTCACCGTGGTCTCCTACACGTGGGCCATGCTCCGCGACGTCATCGACGACCCGGGTTTCACCCTGCGTGGCAATCATCCGGTGCGGGTCTTCATCGGCTCGGGCATGCCGACCGGATTGTGGCAACGCGTCGTCGACGTGTTCGCGCCCGCTCAGGTAGTTGAATTCTTCGCGACGACTGACGGGCATGCGGTACTGGCCAACGTGTCCGGAGCCAAGATCGGCAGCAAGGGACGGCCATTGCCGGGCGCCGGCCGAGTCGAACTGGGCGCCTACGACGTCGAGCACGATTTGATCCTGGAGGACGACAGAGGGCTGGTCCGCGTCCCCGATACCGATCAAGTCGGGGTGTTGCTCGCCGAGCCGCGAGGTCCGATCGATCCCAGCGCCTCGGTCAAGCGGGGCGTCTTCGGTCCCGCCGACACCTGGATCTCGACGGAGTACTTGTTCCGCCGCGACGCCGACGGTGACTTCTGGCTGGTCGGCCGGCGCGGCTCGACCGTGCGCACCGCGCGCGGCACCGTGTTCTGCGACCCGGTCACCGATGCGCTCGGGCTCATTCCGGCGGTCGACCTCGTCGTGACCTACGGGGTAGCGGTGGACGGCCATCAGGTCTCGGTGACCGCAGTGACGACGCGGCCGGGCGCGACGATCACCGCCGCCGATCTCACCGAAGCCGTTGCCGCCATGCCATTCGGACTGGGACCCGACATCGTGCACGTCGTCCCACAGTTGTCGCTCAGCGCGACCTATCGTCCGACGGTCAGCGCGTTACGCGCAGCTGGGATCCCCAAGGCCGGACGGCATGCCTGGGTGTTCGACGCCGACGCGAACAAGTTCCGACGGTTGACCGGCCCTGCGCGTGCGGAACTGACAGGTGGGCAATGACGTTCGGAGCCAATGTGATTGACGAGACGCTACTGGACATCCTGGTCTGCCCAGCCGATCGCGGCCCGCTGCTGTTGGTGGACAAGGGCAGTGAGGTGCTGCTGTACAACCCGCGGTTGCGGCGGGCGTACCGCGTCGAGGACGGTATCCCGGTTTTACTGATCGACGAAGCGGTCGATGTGGACGACGACGAGCATGCCCGGCTCATCGCGCAGGCAACACCGGCAAGTCCCCAGTGAGATAACGCTGCAGATTCGGTGCGATGGTGTCCGCAATCTCCTGCGCGGGCAGCGACGCGAAGGGCTCCAACTGCAGGATGTAGCGTGCCATCACGACGCCCACCAGTTGCGACGCGACGAATTGGATCCGGATGATTCCGCTGCCCGGTGGATCATCGACCCGTGCGCCCACTTCCACGGCGATCACGTCCTGGATGAAAGTCCGGAACAGGTTGACCTCTGAACCCGCCAGGATCGATCGCAGCGTGGCGATGAAACCCGCGCCGACCTCGGAGTCCCACAGCGTCAACAACGTTGACGAATATCCTGTGGCCGAGTTCTTCGACGGGCACCTGACGCAAGCGGCCCGATGACGTCCATCGGATTAATCGGGATGTGAACGGCCGCGGCGAAAAGCTTGTTCTTTGGTGCCGAAGTAGTGGTGCACCAACGCCGAATCCACGCCGGCCGCAGCGGCCACCGCCCGTATCGATGTGTTCTTAATGCCGTTGCGCGCAAACAATGCTCGGGCACTGGCAAGAATCCGATCGCGCGTGTTCGAGCTGCCGGCTGGTCGACCCGGTCGCTTGCGGCCGGCGTTGGTGGCCGTCACGTCAAGGCGTCCTGCGGTGCAGAGTCGCGGCGGCCAGGCACAGTGCGGCGATCGCAAATCCCAGCACGACCGCAATGTCGCGTACCGCGACACCGGTTAGTCCGGTGTGCGCGCCTACCTGTTGCAGTGCCTCCAGCGCATAGCTGGCCGGCAGCACGTTGCTGAGCCATTGCAGCCAGTCTGGCATCAACGCACGCGGCACGATGATGCCCGCCAGTAACAGCTGCGGCACCATCACCAGCGGAATGAACTGCACGGCCTGAAACTCTGTGCGCGCGAACGCACTACAGAGCAGGCCCAGGCCGACGCCGAGCACCGCGTTGACGACTGCAATCACGAAGACCCAGAGCGGGCTGCCCGCGGTGTCGAAGCCGAGCAACCAGAACGACACGCTGCACGCCAAAACCGCCTGCGCCGCTGCGGCGATCGAAAACGCTGTCCCATAAGCGATCAGCAGGTCGAGTCGGCGCAATGGAGTGGTCAGGATGCGCTCCAGTGTCCCCGATGCCCGTTCGCGCTGCATGGTGATCGCCGTGATGATGAACATCACGAAGAGTGGGAACAGTCCGAGCAGGATCAGGCAAGCGTTGTTGAACGGCGACGGGACACCTGGTCGATGCGGGGCGTTCTGAAACATGAAGTACATCAACGTGATAACCACGATAGGCACCGCCAAGATCATAGCGATACTGCGGTGATCGGCGGCTAGCTGCCGCAAGATCCGGTTTGTGGTCGCCGTGTACCCCGTCAGGCCTAGCCGGCCTGGCGCCTCATGCTGTCCCTGATGATGGACAGAAACGCGTCCTCCAGTGACGTGCATCCGGTGTCCTCTCGTAGTTGGGTCGGGGTGGTGTGAGCGACCAGGTGGCCGTCCCGCATCAGCAACAGATCGCCGCAGTGATCGGCTTCGTCCATCACATGGCTAGAAACCAGCAGCGTGGCCCCGGCGTGGGCCAGGTCGGTGAACTGCTCCCAGAGATCTGCGCGCAGTACCGGGTCCAAACCCACGGTCGGTTCGTCGAGAACCAGCAACTCCGGCTGACAGACCAACGCGCACGCCAGCGACACCCGGGTTCGCTGACCACCGGAGAGATTGCCGCAGTAGGCGGTGCTGTGGTCGCGAAGGCCCACCCGATCGATCGCAGAGTCGGCGGCGCGGCTGTCGAACCCGTAGAGCGAGGCGAAATAGCGAACGTTGTCGACGATCCGCAGGTCGTTGTAGATCGTGGGGTCCTGTGGCAAGTAGCCGATCCGGCGGCGCAGCGGCCCGGATCCGGCGGGCAAGCCGAGCACCCGCACACTGCCCGACGCCACAAGTTGGGTGCCGACGATGCACCGGATCAACGTGGTTTTTCCGCAGCCTGACGGCCCGAGTAGACCGGTGATGCTGCCACGCGCTACCTCTACTGAGAAATCGTGCAGCGCTGGCCGTTTGCCGCGAACCACTCGCAAGTGATCGATAGCGATCGCTGTTTCGTGGCCGTTCGAAATTAATTCATCGTCTGATGAAGTCATCATATGGTGAATATTCACCCCTGCTGACCGACTGTCAAGGGGTCGCAGGCAGAATCGGTCCGGTGGGCGCTGACCAACTTGCGGTCGATCCGGTGGAAGCGGCCCATCGACTCCTCGGCGCCACCGTCACCGGTCGCGGCGTCAGCGCGACGATCGTCGAGGTAGAGGCATACGGCGGGGTGCCCGACGGGCCCTGGCCGGACGCCGCGGCTCACTCCTATCGCGGCGTCACCGGGCGCAACGAGGTGATGTTCGGTCCGCCGGGCCGGCTCTACACCTATCTCAGCCACGGCATCCACGTCTGTGCGAACGTGGTGTGTGCCACCGACGGCGTTGCCGCCGCCGTGCTGCTCCGCGCCGCGGCCATCGACACCGGGCACGACCTCGCCCAAGCCCGACGCGGCGCGTCGATCCAGCCCCGGGCCTTGGCGCGCGGACCGGGAAATCTCTGCGCGGCATTGGCAATCACTCTGGCCGACAACGGGATTGACTTATTCGATGCAGACAGTCCGGTGCGACTGGAACTCAACGACCCCATCAGTGCGACGTCGGGGCCCCGCGTCGGTGTCAGCCAAGCGGCCGACCGGCCCTGGCGGCTCTGGCTTGGGGGACGGCCGGAGGTCTCCGCCTACCGACGCAGTCCTCGAGCGCCCGCACCCGGCTCCAGTGACTGAGTCGGGCGCGCCCGCCGGAACGGTGGCGTGCACATGCGCGAAGATCTAGGACTGTGAGCGCTGAAATCATCGAAGAGCTGACATGGCGTGGGCTGATTGCGCAGTCCACCGACCTCGAGGCGCTGACCGCGGAGGCCGCCAAGGGTCCCATCACGCTGTATGCGGGCTTCGACCCCACCGCGCCCAGCCTGCATGCCGGCCATCTGGTCCCGCTGCTGGCGTTGCGCCGATTCCAGCAGGCGGGCCACCGGCCCATCGTTCTCGCCGGCGGCGCGACCGGTTTGATCGGCGACCCGCGCGAAACCGGCGAGCGGGTGCTCAACACCGCTGAGACCGTCCAGGAGTGGACCAGTCGGATCGGCGGCCAACTCGAGCGCTTCGTCGACTTCGACAGCTCACCGACAGGGGCGATCGTCGAGAACAACCTCGAGTGGACCGGCGCGATGTCGGCGATCGAGCTGCTGCGCGACGTCGGTAAGCACTTCTCAGTCAACGTCATGCTGGACCGGGACACCGTCAAGCGCCGCCTTGAGGGTGAGGGCATCTCCTACACGGAGTTCAGCTATATGTTGTTGCAGGCCAACGACTTTGTAGAGTTGCATCGGCGTCATCGGTGCGTGCTGCAGGTCGGCGGATCCGACCAGTGGGGCAACATCATCGCCGGCGTCCGGTTGGTGCGCCAGAAGCTGTCCGCCTCGGTGCATGCCCTGACGGTCCCGCTGGTGACCGCCGCCGACGGGACCAAGTTCGGGAAATCCACCGGCGGCGGCAGTCTCTGGCTCGACCCGGAGATGACCAGCCCCTACGCCTGGTACCAGTACTTCGTCAACACCGCCGACGCTGACGTCATCCGGTACCTGCGCTGGTTCACTTTTCTGTCGGCCGATGAGCTCGCCGAGCTGGAGGCGGTCACCGAGGAACGCCCGCAGCAGCGTGCGGCGCAACGGCGGCTGGCGCGCGAGCTCACCACACTTGTGCACGGCGAACAGGCCACCGAGGCCGTCGAGCATGCAAGCGGGGCGCTGTTCGGCCGAGGCGAGCTGACCCGCCTGGACGAGGCCACGTTGCGTGCGGCGCTGCAGGAGACGGCGATAGCCGAGCTGAAGCCGGGAACGCCGGACGGGATCGTCGACCTGCTCGTTGCGAGCGGGTTGGCGCAGAGCAAGGGTGCCGCACGGCGGACGGTCGCCGAGGGCGGGGCCTACGTCAACAACACCAAGATCGAGGCCGAGGACTGGGCGCCGCAACCCGGCGACTTCCTGCACGGGCGGTGGCTTGTCCTGCGCCGCGGCAAACGCAACATCGCCGGCGTCCAACGCGCCGGTTGATCTTGACTACGACCGAAACACGCCGTCTAGCAGCTTGTTTGACTCCGAGTTTCCGGTCGCGTAACTTAATCGAGTCGCCGCGACACGGTCAGTCCGTCGAGCGCGGCGATGTCCAAGAGGGAAGTACCACTTCGGTGGTCTTCCTTCGTCGTCCGCAGGAGCGAGTGAGCGGCTTTAGCCGCGGGTCTCGTTGCGCGGCCGGTGGGGTGTTGTTTGAGAACTCAATAGTGTGTTTGGTGGTTTTGTTTTGTTGTTGTTTTTGGCCATGCTTTCTACTTCCCGTGTGGGGGTGTGGTTTTGTTTTTTTGATGCCAGTTTTTGGTGTCTTTTTGCTGTGGTCAGGTTGTTCTGATTCGAATTCTCTTGTGCCTTTTGGGGTGCGGGATGTTTTTGTTTGGAGAGTTTGATCCTGGCTCAGGACGAACGCTGGCGGCGTGCTTAACACATGCAAGTCGAACGGAAAGGCCCTTTCGGGGGTACTCGAGTGGCGAACGGGTGAGTAACACGTGGGTGATCTGCCCTGCACTTTGGGATAAGCTTGGGAAACTGGGTCTAATACCGAATACACCCTGCTGGTCGCATGGCCTGGTGGGGGAAAGCTTTTGCGGTGTGGGATGGGCCCGCGGCCTATCAGCTTGTTGGTGGGGTGATGGCCTACCAAGGCGACGACGGGTAGCCGGCCTGAGAGGGTGTCCGGCCACACTGGGACTGAGATACGGCCCAGACTCCTACGGGAGGCAGCAGTGGGGAATATTGCACAATGGGCGCAAGCCTGATGCAGCGACGCCGCGTGGGGGATGACGGCCTTCGGGTTGTAAACCTCTTTCACCATCGGCGAAGCCCGTAGCTTTTGTTGTGGGTGACGGTAGGTGGAGAAGAAGCACCGGCCAACTACGTGCCAGCAGCCGCGGTAATACGTAGGGTGCGAGCGTTGTCCGGAATTACTGGGCGTAAAGAGCTCGTAGGTGGTTTGTCGCGTTGTCCGTGAAATTCCCTGGCTTAACTGGGGGCGTGCGGGCGATACGGGCAGACTGGAGTACTGCAGGGGAGACTGGAATTCCTGGTGTAGCGGTGGAATGCGCAGATATCAGGAGGAACACCGGTGGCGAAGGCGGGTCTCTGGGCAGTAACTGACGCTGAGGAGCGAAAGCGTGGGGAGCGAACAGGATTAGATACCCTGGTAGTCCACGCCGTAAACGGTGGGTACTAGGTGTGGGTTTCCTTCCTTGGGATCCGTGCCGTAGCTAACGCATTAAGTACCCCGCCTGGGGAGTACGGCCGCAAGGCTAAAACTCAAAGGAATTGACGGGGGCCCGCACAAGCGGCGGAGCATGTGGATTAATTCGATGCAACGCGAAGAACCTTACCTGGGTTTGACATGCACAGGACGCCGGTAGAGATATCGGTTCCCTTGTGGCCTGTGTGCAGGTGGTGCATGGCTGTCGTCAGCTCGTGTCGTGAGATGTTGGGTTAAGTCCCGCAACGAGCGCAACCCTTGTCTCATGTTGCCAGCGCGTTATGGCGGGGACTCGTGAGAGACTGCCGGGGTCAACTCGGAGGAAGGTGGGGATGACGTCAAGTCATCATGCCCCTTATGTCCAGGGCTTCACACATGCTACAATGGCCGGTACAAAGGGCTGCGATGCCGTGAGGCTTAGCGAATCCTTTAAAGCCGGTCTCAGTTCGGATCGGGGTCTGCAACTCGACCCCGTGAAGTCGGAGTCGCTAGTAATCGCAGATCAGCAACGCTGCGGTGAATACGTTCCCGGGCCTTGTACACACCGCCCGTCACGTCATGAAAGTCGGTAACACCCGAAGCCAGTGGCCTAACCCTTGTGGGGGGAGCTGTCGAAGGTGGGATCGGCGATTGGGACGAAGTCGTAACAAGGTAGCCGTACCGGAAGGTGCGGCTGGATCACCTCCTTTCTAAGGAGCACCACGAGATATGCCCTCAATTGGTGGGGGTGTGAGCCGTGAGGAGTCGCTTTTACCTGTAGTGGGTGGCGGCTTGGTGCACAACAACAAATGTTTTCTCCGCTCTCTGTTTGGGGGGTGGGGTCGGAATCGCCGGCACACTATTGGGTCCTGAGGCAACACCTTCTCAGGGTTGTCGCCCCGTCTTGGTGGTGGGGTGTGGTGTTTGTTTATTGGATAGTGGTTGCGAGCATCTAAGCAAAATTGCTGAATTTGTAGCGTTTTTGTTTGAGTTGTTTTCTTGTGTTTGTAAGTGTTTAAGGGCACATGGTGGATGCCTTGGCATCAGGAGCCGATGAAGGACGTGGGAGGCTGCGATATGCCTCGGGGAGCTGTCAACCGAGCGTGGATCCGAGGATGTCCGAATGGGGAAACCCGGCACGAGTGATGTCGTGTCACCCGCATCTGAATACATAGGCGTGCGGGAGGGAACGCGGGGAAGTGAAACATCTCAGTACCCGTAGGAAAAGAAAACAAGTGTGATTCCGTCAGTAGTGGCGAGCGAAAGCGGAGGATGGCTAAACCGTGCGCATGTGTAACCGGATAGGGGTTGTGTGTGCGGGGTTGTGGGGATAATGCGTCTGGTTCTATTCGGCCGGAGGGCAGTAGGTGTGTGGTTAGTCGAAGTGGCCTGGGATGGTCTGCCGTAGACGGTGAGAGCCCGGTAGGTGAAAACCCGCACCCTGTTTTGTGTTGTTACCCGAGTAGCAGCGGGCCCGTGGAATCTGCTGTGAATCTGCCGGGACCACCCGGTAAGCCTGAATACTTCCTGATGACCGATAGCGGATTAGTACCGTGAGGGAATGGTGAAAAGTACCCCGGGAGGGGAGTGAAAGAGTACCTGAAACCGTGTGCCTACAAGCCGTCAGAGCCTTCGTTTTACGTGGGGTGATGGCGTGCCTTTTGAAGAATGAGCCTGCGAGTCAGGGACATGTCGCGAGGTTAACCCGGGTGGGGTAGCCGCAGCGAAAGCGAGTCTGAATAGGGCGTATCCCCCGTGAGGGGGTGTAGTGGTGTGTTCTGGACCCGAAGCGGAGTGATCTACCCATGGCCAGGGTGAAGCGCGGGTAAGACCGCGTGGAGGCCCGAACCCACTTAGGTTGAAGACTGAGGGGATGAGTTGTGGGTAGGGGTGAAAGGCCAATCAAACTCCGTGATAGCTGGTTCTCCCCGAAATGCATTTAGGTGCAGCGTTGCGTGTTTCTTACCGGAGGTAGAGCTACTGGATGGCCGATGGGCCCTACTAGGTTACTGACGTCAGCCAAACTCCGAATGCCGGTAAGTCAAAGCGTGGCAGTGAGACGGCGGGGGATAAGCTCCGTGCGTCGAGAGGGAAACAGCCCAGATCGCCGGCTAAGGCCCCTAAGCGTGTGCTAAGTGGAAAAGGATGTGCAGTCGCATAGACAACCAGGAGGTTGGCTTAGAAGCAGCCACCCTTGAAAGAGTGCGTAATAGCTCACTGGTCAAGTGATTGTGCGCCGATAATGTAGCGGGGCTCAAGCACACCGCCGAAGCCGCGGCAATCAACTTTGTTGATTGGGTAGGGGAGCGTCCTGTATCCAGTGAAGCCATCGAGTGATCGTGTGGTGGAGGATGCGGGAGTGAGAATGCAGGCATGAGTAGCGATAAGGCAAGTGAGAACCTTGCCCGCCGAAAGACCAAGGGTTCCTGGGCCAGGCCAGTCCACCCAGGGTGAGTCGGGACCTAAGGCGAGGCCGACAGGCGTAGTCGATGGACAACGGGTTGATATTCCCGTACCCGTGTGTGCGCGCCCATGACGAATCAGTGGCACTAACCACCCAAAAGGTGGCCCATCTGATCCCTTTCGAGGGTGAGGAGAGCTACCGGCTGCGTGGGACCTTCACTGGTAGTAGTCAAGCGATGGGGTGACGCAGGAAGGTAGCCGTACCAGTCAGTGGTAATACTGGGGCAAACCCGTAGGAAGAGACTTAGGTAAATCCGGGTCTCACATATTCCGAGAGGTGACGCATAACCGGATGAGGTGAATTCGGTGATCCTATGCTGCCGAGAAAAGCCTCTAGCGAGCACACACACGGCCCGTACCCCAAACCAACACAGGTGGTCAGGTAGAGAATACCAAGGCGTACGAGAGAACTATGGTTAAGGAACTCGGCAAAATACCCCCGTAACTTCGGGAGAAGGGGGGCCCACACACCGTCATGGCCCACGCGGCCGGCAGCGGAAGTGGGTCGCAGAAACCAGTGAGAAGCGACTGTTTACTAAAAACACAGGTCCGTGCGAAGTCGCAAGACGATGTATACGGACTGACGCCTGCCCGGTGCTGGAAGGTTAAGAGGACCTGTTAACCCCTTCGGGGGTGAAGCGGAGAATTTAAGCCCCAGTAAACGGCGGTGGTAACTATAACCATCCTAAGGTAGCGAAATTCCTTGTCGGGTAAGTTCCGACCTGCACGAATGGCGTAACGACTTCTCAACTGTCTCAACCATAGACTCGGCGAAATTGCACTACGAGTAAAGATGCTCGTTACGCGCGGCAGGACGAAAAGACCCCGGGACCTTCACTACAACTTGGTATTGATGTTCGGTACGGTTTGTGTAGGATAGGTGGGAGACTGTGAAACAATTACGCCAGTAATTGCGGAGTCGTTGTTGAAATACCACTCTGATCGTATTGGACCTCTAACCTCGAACCGTATATCCGGTTCAGGAACAGTGCCTGGCGGGTAGTTTAACTGGGGCGGTTGCCTCCCAAAATGTAACGGAGGCGCCCAAAGGTTCCCTCAACCTGGACGGCAATCAGGTGTCGAGTGCAAGTGCACAAGGGAGCTTGACTGCAAGACTGACACGTCAAGCAGGGACGAAAGTCGGGACTAGTGATCCGGCACCCCCGAGTGGAAGGGGTGTCGCTCAACGGATAAAAGGTACCCCGGGGATAACAGGCTGATCTTCCCCAAGAGTCCATATCGACGGGATGGTTTGGCACCTCGATGTCGGCTCGTCGCATCCTGGGGCTGGAGCAGGTCCCAAGGGTTGGGCTGTTCGCCCATTAAAGCGGCACGCGAGCTGGGTTTAGAACGTCGTGAGACAGTTCGGTCTCTATCCGCCGCGCGCGTCAGAAGCTTGAGGAAACCTGTCCCTAGTACGAGAGGACCGGGACGGACGAACCTCTGGTCCACCAGTTGTCCCACCAGGGGCACCGCTGGATAGCCACGTTCGGACAGGATAACCGCTGAAAGCATCTAAGCGGGAAACCTTCTCCAAGACCAGGCTTCTCACCCATTCAAGTGGGATAAGGCCCCCCGCAGACCACGGGATCAATAGACCAGACCTACAAACCCGGCAACGGGCGCAGGGAACTGGCACTAACCGGCCGAAAACTTACACACACGCAACCACTAACACGCGACACGCACAACCACTGCACCCCACCACCAACAACATTTAAATAAAGTTACGGCGGCCACAGCGACAGGGAAACGCCCGGACCCATCCCGAACCCGGAAGCTAAGCCTGCCAGCGCCGATGATACTACCCACCAGGGTGGAAAAGTAGGACACCGCCGAACACACACAACAAGCCCCGTGCCCCCCAAAACCCTTGGGGGGCACGGGCATTTCTGCAGCAAGCCAGCGCGTAGGTCGCTACGCCGGCTTCTGCCAGCGGAGCAGGTAGCGCCAGAACAGGAGTCGGCGAACCCGAGTCCCGGGCAACACGGCCCCGGCTCGATGGGCGACTTCACGGACAGTCAATTCGGGGTCCGTCATAACGGGCATCGTTGCATGACTCGGGTCTTTGGCGAACCAGTCGCGGTGCCCGATGGCCCTGACTGTTGCAAAGGCCGCGCCCAGCAGGCGGTGTCCCGATGCCGCAGCCAATTCCCACGCAAGCTCGTGACGAATATCGGTGCGGGGCAGGGCGACGGCGGCGAGCACTCCTCCTGGACGCAGCAGAGTCGCGAACCGCTGCAGTGCGGTTTCCAGATCCATGTGATGCAGTGCCGAGATCGACACGATCGCGTCATAGCCGGCGTCGGGCAGCGTGTGTGTTCTCACGTCGCTGAGGATGCAGTTCACGTTTTCGGGGACCCGCAGGCTGGCCAGTTCGATCATCGCCGGCGAGCAGTCTATGGCGTCGACGCGGTCAACATGTCGTGCCAGTCGCGCCGCGAAAAGCCCGGCGCCGCAACCGACATCGAGTACCCGATGACAGTGCGGCGGTAGTTGGCCGAGCAGAAGCCGATGGTAAAACGCGTTGTGATCCCAGTCGAGCACGGTCGAGAGATTACCGCGCGGCCGCCGGTGGATCGCGGGGCCGACGCCGCGCAGTGGCAGCTGCCGCTGCACATAACCCGTATCCTTTTCCGGGGAACTGACATAAGCCGAAGTGAAGGGTACGAGTGGTCGACGACACGCGAGGCGATGAGGCACGGCGACCGAATCGAGCATCGCGCTCTCAAGCCTCCACTTCCGGTCCCGGCCGCGCTCGCAGAGCTCAACCCCAGCACCGCGCCGCTGACGAGGATCGCAGCGGACCACCGATTCCGCCGGAGATCGAGGCAAAGCAGCTGGCGCCCGACGTCCGCCGCGAGTTGAGCACTCTGGATCGCCACACCGCAGATGCGGTCGCACGGCACCTCGTCGCCGCGGGGGAATTGCTTGACGACGACCCCGCAGCCGCGCTGGAACATGCGCGCGCCGCGCGGGCCCGCTCGGGCCGCATCGCCGCAGTCCGCGAAGCGGTGGGCATCGCGGCATACCAGTGCGGTGACTGGTCGCAGGCCATCGCAGAGCTGCGGGCCGCGCGCCGGATGGGCAGCAAGTCCCCGCTGCTTCCGCTGATCGCCGACTGCGAACGCGGTCTGGGCCGACCCGAGCGCGCGCTGGAGCTGGCCCGCGGACCCGAGGCGGCCAAGCTCGTCGGCGATGAAGCCGACGAGTTGCGCATCGTCACCGCCGGTGCTCGCGCCGACCTCGGACAGCTCGAGCAAGCCCTGACCGTCTTGTCCACCCCGCAGCTGGATCCGACGCGCGTCGGCACGATCGCGGCGCGGCTGTTCTATGCCTACGCCGAGACCCTGCTGGCGCTCGGCCGCGCGCAGGAGGCGGTGCAGTGGTTCCTGCATGCCGCCGAAGCCGACGTCGAGGGCGCCACCGATGCCGAGGACAGAGTGAGTGAGCTCGGCTGACGTGGGAACGCTTGCCCAACAACATGATTGCCTGCTTCTCGACTTGGACGGAACGGTCTTTCGCGGCCACGAGTTGACCGAGGGCGCTGCCCAGTCGATCGAAAAGGCTTCGGGTCGCACGCTGTTCGTCACCAACAACGCGTCGCGCAGTGCCGAACAGGTCGCCCAGCACCTGAGTGACCTCGGCCTTCAGGCGACCGCCGATGACGTCGTCACCAGCGCGCAGAGCGCCGCTCACATGTTGGCCGACCAGCTGGCACCGGGATCTCGGGTGCTGGTCGTCGGAACGGAGTCATTGGCCGCTGAAATCTCTGCCGTTGGGCTCGAGCCGGTACGGCGTCTACGACGACAAACCCGACGCCGTCGTGCAAGGACATTCACCCGACACCGGATGGCCGATCCTCGCCGAAGCGGCGCTGGCCATCCGGGCGGGGGCGCTCTGGGTGGCCGCCAACGTCGACGCCACCCTGCCGACCGAACGCGGACTCTTGCCCGGCAACGGTGCGATGGTGGCCGCGCTCAGAGCAGCGACCGATGCCGAGCCTCAGGTCGCCGGCAAGCCGGCGCCGACGCTATTGCTAGATGCCTTGAAGCGCGGGGACTTTCGGACACCGCTGGTCGTCGGTGACCGGCTCAACACCGACATCGCCGGCGCTGACGCGGCCAAACTGCCCAGCCTGATGGTGCTCACCGGCGTCAATTCCGCTCGCGACGCGGTGTACGCCGTACCCGAGCAACGCGCGACCTTCATTGGTCACGACCTTCGTGCGTTGCACCAGAACGCCAAGGAGCTCGCAGTCGGGCCCCAGCCGGCCTGGCAGGTCGACACCAGGGACAACGCGATCACGGTCAGAACCGCAGCCACCGACGACGGCGACGGACTCTCGATCGTCCGTGCCGTCGCACATGCGGTCTGGTCAGGCCGGCTCGACGGAAAGTCCGTCGACCTCGAGGCCGGCGACGACACCGCGCGCGACGCCCTGCAACGGTGGTCTTTGCCGTAATTCCGATAGCGTAGGAAGCCGTCAGTGCTATCCACGAAGGCAGGAGGAGCCGCGCAGTGAGTAGCGACCCCGACGAGATTCGCGCACGGATCGACGCCATCCTCGCGGAGCTGCCCGATCATGCCGACCCTGAGAAGATGCCCTCCGAAGCCGATCTCGAAGAGCTCGCGCGCCAGCTTTCTGAGGCGCACGACATGCTGGTGCAGGCGCTGGAGTCGGCGGAGAAGGCCTGAGTCCGCTGTGCCGCGGCGCACCCGGGTGGATGTGGAGCTGGTCCGTCGCGGACTGGCCCGCTCGCGGCAGCAGGCCGCAGAGTTGATCGACGCCGGCAAAGTCAGCATCGACGGGATGCCCGCCGTCAAGCCGGGCACCGCCGTGGCGGTGACTGCGGCGCTGAAAGTCGCCGGCGATGCAGAACGCGGCTGGGTGTCGCGGGGAGCCCACAAACTCATCGGGGCGCTCGACGCCTTCGGCATCGGTGTCGAAGGTCAGCGTTGTCTGGACGCGGGGGCCTCGACGGGCGGGTTCACCGAAGTCCTGCTGGATCGAGGTGCCCGCGAAGTGGTCGCGGTCGACGTCGGCTACGGCCAGTTGGCCTGGTCGCTGCGGTCAGATCCACGGGTGGTGGTCATCGAGCGGACCAACGTGCGAGAACTCACCCCGGAGCTGATCGACGGCAAGGCCGAGACGATCGTCGCTGACTTGTCGTTCATCTCGCTGACGACCGTGTTGCCCGCGCTGACTGGATGCGCCGCGCCCGGCGCGGATATCGTTCCTATGGTGAAGCCGCAGTTCGAGGTGGGCAAAGGGCAAGTGGGAGCCGGTGGGGTCGTGCACAGTCCCGATTTGCGGGCGAGCGCGGTCCTCACCGTCGCCCGTCGCGCCAATGAGCTGGGCTGGCACGCCGTCGGGGTGACTCCCAGCCCGTTACCCGGTCCATCGGGCAACGTTGAATACTTCCTGTGGTTACGCGCCGAAACCGATCGGGGTTTGTCTGGTGATGAACTGGAATATGCGGTCCGGGGCGCGGTTGAGGCCGGTCCGCAATGACAGATGAGCGCACTGTTCTGCTGGTGGTGCACACCGGACGCGACGAAGCGACCGAGACCGCCCGCCGAATCGAAAAAGTGTTCAGCGACAACAACATTCGACTGCGGGTTCTCTCAGCCGAGGCTGTTGACCGCGGACCCGTTCCGCTGGGGCCAGACGATGTGCGCGCCTTGGGGGTCGACATCGAGCTCGTCGACGCCGACCCCGGCGCGGCCGAAGGCTGCGAGCTGGTCATCGGCCTGGGTGGCGACGGCACCTTCTTGCGGGCCGCTGAGCTTGCCCGCAACGCCAACGTGCCGGTGCTCGGTGTCAACCTGGGCCGGATCGGCTTCCTGGCCGAAGCCGAGACCGAGGCCATCGACAGCGTGCTCGAGCACGTGGTTGCGCGCAGCTATCGCCTCGAAGAGCGTCTGACCCTCGATATCGCGGTGCTGGTCAAGGGCGAGATCATCTCGCGCGGATGGGCGCTCAACGAAGCCAGCCTGGAAAAGGGCCCGCGGCTCGGAGTGCTCGGCGTCGTCCTCGAGGTCGACGGGCGGCCGGTGTCGACATTCGGCTGCGACGGTGTCCTGGTCTCGACACCCACCGGATCCACGGCCTACGCGTTCTCTGCGGGTGGCCCGATCCTGTGGCCCGACCTGGAGGCGTTGTTGGTCGTACCGAACAACGCCCACGCATTGTTTGCCCGGCCGATGGTGACCAGCCCGGACGCTCGCATCGCGATCGAGATCGAGGCCGACGGACATGACGCCCTGGTGTTCTGCGACGGTCGCCGTGAGATGCGGGTACCCGCGGGAGCGCGGTTGGAGGTGCGGCGCTGTGACGCATCGGTGAAATGGGCCCGGCTGGACAGCGCGCCGTTCACCGATCGCCTGGTGCGCAAATTCCGGCTTCCGGTCACCGGCTGGCGCGGACGGTAACGGTGCTTTGCGAGATCCGGATCGAGTCGTTGGGCGCGATCAGCGTCGCGACAGCTGAGTTCGGCAGCGGCCTGACAGTGTTGACCGGTGAGACCGGAACCGGCAAGACCATGGTGGTGACCGGCCTGCATCTGCTCGGCGGGGCCCGCGCCGACGCCAACAGGGTGCGCTCCGGCGCCGAGCGGGCTGTCGTCGAAGGGCGGTTCAGCACCGGTGATCTCGACGACAAGGCGGCCGCGCTGCTCGACGAGTTGCTGGATGGCTCCGGGGCCGAACGCGACGAGGACGGCAGCATCATTGCGCTGCGTTCGGTCAGCCGCGAGGGCCCGTCGCGGGCTTATCTGGGCGGCAGAAGCGTGCCGGCCAAATCGCTGAGTGGCTTTACCGCTGAATTGCTGACCCTGCACGGACAGAACGACCAATTGCGGCTGATGCGGCCCGACGAGCAACGCGGAGCACTGGACCGGTTCGCCGGCGTCGACGCCCGCCTGGAGAAATACCGCAAACTGCGTGATGCGTGGCAAACGGCGCGGCGTGACTTGGTCGACCGCAGCAATCGGGCGCGCGAACTGGCGCAGGAAGCCGACCGACTGAAGTTCGCCCTGAACGAGATCGACAGCGTCGACCCCGCACCCGGCGAAGACGATGCGCTGGTCGCCGACATCCGTCGGCTCTCGGAATTGGATGCGCTGCGTGAGGCCGCATCCGGCGCACGAATCGCACTGGCCGGCGCGGGGGAGGAAGCCGGCGCCGACCCGTCGGCGCAGTCGGCGTCCGCGGCCGACAATCTGGCGCGAGCCAAGACAGCGCTGGAGTCGACCGATGACTCGACGCTGCGCGCACTGGCCGTCCAACTCGACGAAGCGCTCTCAGCGGTCGACGATGCCGCCCGCGAGCTCGGCGGCTACCTGGGCGAATTGCCCTCGGACGCCAGCACATTGGACACCAAGCTGGCCCGGCAGGCGCAGTTGCGCACACTCACCCGCAAGTACGCCGCCGACATCGACGGGGTGCTGGCGTGGGCCCGGGACGCCCGGGACCGGTTGGATCAGCTCGACGTCTCCGAGGAGGCCCTGGCAGGCCTGCAGCGGCATGTCGATGAACTTGCGGTCGAATTAGCCCGCGCAGCAACCGAACTCAGCAAGGCACGCACACAGGCAGCAAAGCGGCTCGCCAAGGAAGTCACCGGTGAGCTGTCCGGTTTGGCGATGGCGGACGCGGAGTTCACCATCACGGTGTCGACCATGCCGGCCACTGCCGACGATCCCGCGGCGCTGACGCTTGCCTCCGGCACACAAGCCCATGCCGGCGGCGACGGCGTCGACCTGGTCGAGTTCGGATTCGCCGCGCATCGCGGTATGACGGTGTTGCCCTTGGCCAAAAGTGCCTCGGGCGGTGAGTTGTCGCGCGTGATGCTGGCCCTGGAAGTCGTACTGGCGGCGTCGACGACCGGCACCACAATGGTTTTCGACGAGGTTGACGCCGGCGTCGGCGGACGCGCGGCCGTGCAGATCGGTCGGCGCCTGGCGCGGTTGGCCCGCAACCGGCAAGTCATCGTGGTGACACATCTGCCCCAGGTGGCGGCCTACGCCGATGTGCACCTGATGGTCGACACGAATGGCAAGAACGGCGCCAGCGGGGTGCGTCGCCTCGACGGTGACGACCGGGTCGCCGAGCTCGCCAGAATGCTGGCGGGGCTGGGCGATTCGGACACCGCGCGGGCCCACGCCCGAGAGCTACTCGACGCCGCAGACTGTGACCGGATCGCGACCTGAAACTACACGTCTGTTTGTGACTGGTGTGACACGATATGACTTCTGAGGCCATTGTTACGGCGCGCCTCCCCGTGCATTCTCGGGTTCACCGACAGAATCGCCTCCATGAGCGTGACCACCACCTTGTCATCACTGTTGTCCCGTAATACCTCGCGGCCGGGTGTGATCGGAACCGCGCGGGTCGACCGCGACATCGACCGACTGCTGCGCCGGGTATGCCCCGGCGACATCGCCGTCCTCGACGTGCTGGACCTGGACCGGATCACCGCCGACGCGCTTGTCGACGCCGAGATCGCCGCCGTCGTCAACGCGTCGCCGTCGGTGTCGGGCCGCTATCCCAACCTGGGCCCCGAGGTGCTGCTGGCCAACGGTGTCACGCTGATCGACGAGACCGGCACCGACGTCTTCAAAAAGATCAAGGACGGCGCGAAAGTCCGCATCTACAACGGCGGCGTATATATCGGGGACCGTCGACTGATCCGCGGCACCGAGCGCACCGACGAAGAGATCGCCGCGCTCATGCAGGAAGCCAAGAGTGGGCTGGTCTCCCATTTGGAAGCTTTCGCAGGCAACACGATCGAGTTCATCCGCAGCGAGAGCCCGCTGCTGATCGACGGCATCGGCATCCCCGACGTCGACATTGAACTGCGCCGCCGCCACGTCGTCGTGGTGGCCGATGAAGAAGACGCCGCCGAGGACCTCAAGCGGCTCAAGCCGTTCATCAAGGAATACCAACCGGTCCTGATCGGTGCCGGCAGTGGCGCAGATGTGTTGCGCAAAGCCGGATATCGTCCGCAGCTCATCGTCGGAGACCCCAGCAATCTGAGCACCGAGGTCCTCAAATGCGGGGCTCAGGTGGTCCTGCCGGCCGACGCCGACGGCCATGCGCCCGGGCTGGAGCGGATCCAGGATCTCGGCATCGGGGCCATGACGTTCCCCGCCGCGGGCTCGCCGGCCGACCTGGCTCTGCTGCTGGCCGACCACCACGGCGCCGCGTTGCTGGTGACCGCCGGCCACCGGGCCAACATCGAGACGTTCTTCGACCGGACCCGTCAGCAGAGCAACCCGTCGACGTTCCTCACCAGACTTCGCGTCGGTGAAAAAGTTGTCGACGCCAAAGCCGTTGCCACGCTTTACCACAACCGAATCTCCGGCGGTGCGATCGCGCTGCTGATCCTGACGATGCTGATCTCGATCATCGTCGCACTGTGGGTGTCGCGTACCGACACGGTGGTGCTGCACTGGGCCGCCACGTACTGGAGTCACTTTCTGCTCTGGTTACAGCACTGGGTCCACTAGGACGGTGGCGGCGTGATAACTCTGCGTCAACATGCGATTTCGCTGGCTGCTGTATTTCTGGCCCTGGCGGTGGGAGTTCTGCTGGGCTCGGGTGTTCTGTCCAACACGAGGATTTCCGGATTACGCGACGAGACTCAGAACTTGCACAAGCAGGTCGACGGGCTCAACGGTGAAAACCACGCCCTGCACGCAAAGCTCGGTTATGCCAACGCTTTTGATGCACAGATGGCCGGCCGGGTGGTGCACGATGCGCTGAACGGTAAATCGCTGGTCATCTTCCGCGCCCCTGACGCCAAGGACGAGGACGTCGACGCGGTGTCGAAGATCGCCGGCCAGGCGGGGGGAGCGGTCAGCGGGACGGTGACATTGACCCAAGAGTTCGTCGACGCCAACTCCGCGGAGAAGCTGCGCTCGGTGGTCAACTCGTCGGTTCTGCCCGCGGGCGCCCAGCTCAGCACCCAACTGGTCGACCAGGGATCTCAAGCCGGCGACCTACTGGGCATCGCCTTGTTGATCAACCGCGATCCGGCCGTCCCTCCGGTCGACGACCCGCAACGCGACACCGTGCTCGCGGCGATGCGCGACACCGGTTTCATCTCGTTCAAGGGCGACGGAAACCAGCACATCGGCGCCTCCAATGCGGCTGTGGTGATCAGCGGCGGCTCGCTTTCCAATGACGCCGGCAATCAGGGCGTCAGTGTGGCGCGCTTCGCCGCGGCCCTCGCGCCCCACGGTTCGGGTGTGGTGCTTGCCGGGCGTGACGGCTCATCGGACGGCCCCGCTGCGGTGGGAGTAGCCCGCGCCGACGCCGCGCTCACCCCGGTGATCAGCACCGTCGACGACGTGGACGCTGAATCCGGCCGCGTCACCGTGGTCCTGGGTGTCGCCGATTTGATCAACGGTGGACGCACCGGGCAGTACGGCACTGGCCACCGCAACACCGGCCTGACCGTCGCGTCGTAGCTCGCGTCCGGGCGTGTCAGCGACGCAGCACCGCAGTGTTTGTTAGGGTGGTTTTCCGTGGGTCGGCAGGCCCAAGCTGGAAAACAGCCCTCATCAGAGGCTAGCCCTGCGCCGTCTTCACGGAGGTCGCCACATTGCGAAAGCATCCGCAGAGCGCGACCAAGCATCTGTTCGTCAGCGGTGGGGTTGTCTCGTCGCTCGGTAAGGGACTGACCGCGAGCAGCCTCGGGCAGCTATTGACCGCCCGCGGACTGCAGGTGACCATGCAGAAGCTGGATCCCTACCTCAACGTCGATCCGGGCACCATGAACCCGTTTCAGCACGGCGAGGTGTTCGTCACCGAGGATGGCGCCGAAACCGACCTCGACGTCGGGCACTACGAGCGCTTCCTGGACCGCGACCTGTCCGGGTCGGCCAATGTCACTACCGGACAGGTGTATTCGACGGTCATCGCCAAGGAGCGCCGCGGTGAGTACCTCGGGGACACGGTCCAGGTGATCCCGCACATCACCGACGAGATCAAGCGTCGCATCCTGGCGATGGCCGAGCCGGACGCCGACGGCAGGCGGCCGGACGTGGTCATCACCGAGATCGGCGGAACCGTCGGCGATATCGAGTCGCAGCCCTTCCTCGAGGCGGCGCGGCAGGTACGTCACGACATTGGCCGGGAGAACGCCTTCTTCCTGCACGTGTCGCTGATCCCGTACCTGGCGCCCTCGGGCGAGCTGAAGACCAAACCCACCCAGCACTCGGTGAACGCGCTGCGCAGCATCGGTATCACTCCGGACGCGCTGATCCTGCGCTGCGACCGCGACGTGCCCGAGCCGCTGAAGAACAAGATCGCGCTGATGTGCGACGTCGACATCGACGGCATCATCTCCACCCCTGACGCGCCGTCGATCTATGACATCCCGAAAGTTCTGCACCGCGAAGAACTGGACGCCTACGTCGTGCGCCGGCTCAATCTGCCGTTCCGCGACGTCGACTGGACCGAATGGGACGACCTGCTGCGCCGAGTGCACGATCCGCAGGAAACTGTGCGAATTGCGTTGGTAGGCAAGTACATCGACCTATCCGATGCCTATCTGTCGGTGAGTGAGGCGCTCCGGGCGGCCGGTTTCAAGCACCGCGCGAAGGTCGAGATTCGCTGGGTGGGCTCTGATGACTGCGAGAGCCCAAGCGGAGCGGCCGCGGTGCTCGAGGATGTCCACGGTGTGCTGATCCCCGGCGGATTCGGCATCCGGGGCATCGAGGGCAAGATCGGCGCCATCTCACATGCGCGGGCGCGCGGGTTGCCCGTTCTGGGACTCTGCCTCGGCATGCAGTGCATCGTGATCGAGGCCGCGCGCTCGGTCGGTCTCACCGCAGCCAACTCCGCGGAGTTCGATCCAGCCACCCCGGACCCGGTCATCTCGACGATGGCCGACCAGGAGGAAATCGTCGCCGGCGCGGCCGACCTCGGCGGGACGATGCGGCTGGGCGCCTACCCGGCGGTACTGGAAGCGGATTCCATTGTCGCCCAGGCATATCAGTCCACCGAGGTCTCCGAGCGCCATCGGCACCGCTACGAGGTCAACAACGCCTACCGGGAACGCATCTCCGAGAGCGGCCTGAAATTCTCCGGTACCTCTCCCGACGGACATCTGATCGAATTCGTGGAGTATCCGCCGGAGATGCATCCATTCGTCGTCGGTACGCAGGCCCATCCTGAGCTCAAGAGCCGACCGACACGGCCGCATCCGCTTTTCACCGGCTTCATCGGCGCCGCGATCGATTACAAGGCGGCTGAGCGACTGTCCCTGGAGATTCCGGAACGGCGTGCCAACGGCAGCGAGCAACACGATGGGGCAGAGTCGTCGCTGTCCGAGCCCGAGCCCGTCACCCGTGGGTGAGCACGTATTCGAGACGACTTCGTCCGAAACCCTGCACACCGGAAAGATTTTCGCTTTACGCATCGACCATGTCCGGATGCCTGGCGGCAACGTCGTGACACGCGAAGTCGTCGAGCATTTCGGCGCGGTGGCGATCGTGGCCATGGATGACGACGGCCGGATCCCGTTGGTCTACCAATACCGCCACCCTCTCGGCCGGCGGCTGTGGGAGTTGCCCGCCGGGCTGCTCGACATCCACGGCGAGGCTCCGCATCTGACCGCGGCCCGCGAGCTGCGCGAGGAAGCCGGCCTGCGAGCCGAGACCTGGCAGGTACTGGCCGACCTGGATTCCTCACCCGGGTTCAGCGACGAGTCGGTGCGGGTGTTCCTTGCCACCGGGTTGACCAAGGTCGAACGGCCCGAGGCGCACGACGAAGAAGCCGACCTGACCGTGCAGTGGTATTCGATCGCGGAAGCGGTGCAGCGGATCTTCGCCGGTGACATCGTCAATTCCCTTGCCGTAAGCGGAATTTTGGCGGCCCACGCCGTCAGCGAGGGTATGGCGGAGCCACGGCCGGTCGACGCGCCCTGGATCGACCGGCCGACGGCGTTCAGCGCACGGATGGCGGCCCAAGAAGCAGCCGGGCGATCGGACCGCCCCGGATGACGACACTGGCGCCGCCGCTGGAGGGCCAGCTGCAGGGATACCTCGACCATCTGACGATCGAGCGCGGTGTCGCGGCCAATACGCTGAGCTCCTATCGCCGGGATCTGCGACGCTATCTGGAGCACCTGACCGCCCGCGGCGTCGACGACTTGGCCAACGTCGCCGAGGACGACGTCAGCGAATTCCTGATGGCGTTTCGGCGCGGCGACCCGGACTCCGGCGCCGTACCGCTGTCGGCGGTTTCTGCCGCACGGACCCTGATCGCGGTGCGCGGATTCCACCGCTTCGCCGCCGCCGAGGGACTCACCGAATTCGATGTCGCGCAGGCGGTGAAACCGCCGACGCCCGGTCGGCGACTGCCCAAGAGCCTCAGCCTCGACCAGGTCCTCGCGCTGCTGGCTGGTGCCGGCGGCGACAGTCCGTCCGACGGCCCGTTGACGCTGCGGAACCGCGCGTTGCTCGAGTTGCTGTACTCCACCGGCGCACGCATTTCCGAAGCGGTCGGACTCGACGTCGACGACATCGACACCCATGCCCGTTCGGTGCTGTTGCACGGCAAGGGCGGGAAGCAGCGGCTGGTTCCGATTGGACGGCCCGCCGTACAGGCGCTGGACGCCTACCTGGTCCGCGGGCGTTCGGAGTTGGCGCGTCGCGGCCGAGGCACCCCGGCGATCTTCCTCAACGCACGCGGCGGACGGCTGTCGCGTCAGAGCGCGTGGCAGGTGTTGCAGGACGCCGCGGAGCGCGCCGGCATCACCGCCGGCGTATCACCGCACACGTTGAGGCACTCGTTCGCGACTCACCTTCTCGAAGGCGGGGCCGACGTCCGCGTCGTACAGGAATTGCTGGGACACGCGTCGGTGACCACCACGCAGATCTACACGATGGTCACCGTGCACGCGTTACGCGAAGTCTGGGCCGAAGCTCACCCGCGAGCGCGCTAGCCGCCCAGGTACTCCGACTCCAACACCAGATCGGAGACCAGGCTCTGATATTCCAGGTGGGCCTTGTGTTCGGCGGTGTTCCACAGCGTGCCCTGCTGCTGACGCATGTATTCGCGGTACTTCGGCGCGCCCGGGATCCGGACGTTGTCCGCCACCACGATCGAGCCGGTGTGCAGCCAGCCCCGGTCGAGAATGCTCAGCAGGTCGACCAGATACGCGTCCTTGTCGTGGTCGAGAAACACGAAATCCAATGCGCCAGAGGCGAAGCCGTGCTCGCTGGCAAGCGCGTCCAGGGTGCGGCCGCCGTCGCCGATGGTGCCCACCACGCAGGTGATCCGATCGGCGACACCGGAATGCGCCCAGATCCGGCGGGCATTGACGGCGTTGGCTTCAGCAAGCTCGACGGAATACACCTGTGCCCCCGGCGCGGCCCGGGCGATGCGCAGCGCCCCGTAACCGCAGTAGGTGCCCAGTTCCAGCGCCAGCTTCGGGTTTGCCCGCCGCACGGCTGCGTCGAGGAGCGCGCCCTTCTCGTCGCCGACGTTGATCAGCACCGACTTCTCGTAGGCGAACCGATCAATCGCGGCGATGACGTCGTCGATATCGCCTGCCCGAGCGTGGGCGAGAACGTACTCAACCGCGGCCGCTTCACGCCCGTCACCGATCTGGCCCGTCGTGGTGATGTTGCGGGCGCCGGTCGCCAATCGCCAGAACGACCACCGCAGCAAGGGGATGCGCTGCTTGAGATTCATGATCGCCACCCTAGCCCGCAGGGCGATCCGATCGGGGCGCCACCAAATTCGCTGGTGACGTTGTTGCGGGTCTCCCGGCACGGGCGCGTATAACGGTTAGACTTTCCTGCGATGTCCGCCATTTCTCGACCGCCGCGCACCACCTGGCGATCCACGCTGCGGCGCCGATGAGTGACGACGCCGACAACGGCACCGGGCTTGGCCTGACCGGGCGTCCACTGCGGGCGATCCCCGAACCCAAGCCGCGTAGCTCGCACGGGCCGGCCAAAGTGGTGGCGATGTGCAACCAGAAGGGCGGCGTCGGAAAGACCACGTCGACGATCAATCTGGGTGCCGCCCTCGCCGAATACGGCCGCCGGGTGTTGTTGGTGGACCTCGACCCGCAGGGCGCGTTGTCCGCAGGCCTGGGTGTGCCGCACTACGAGCTGGAACACACCATCCACAACCTGCTGGTGGAGCCGCGGGTGTCGTTGGATCACGTGCTGATGCATACCCGGGTCAAAAATCTGGACCTGGTGCCCAGCAACATCGACCTGTCCGCCGCGGAGATTCAGCTCGTGAACGAGGTGGGCCGCGAACAGACCTTGGCGCGGGCGCTGCACCCGGTGCTGGACCGCTACGACTATGTCCTGATCGACTGCCAGCCGTCGCTGGGTTTACTCACCGTCAACGGTCTGGCCTGCTCTGACGGCGTCATCATCCCGACCGAATGCGAGTTCTTTTCGTTGCGTGGTCTGGCGTTGCTGACCGACACCGTCGAGAAGGTGCGCGACCGGCTCAACCCGAAGCTGGACATCAGCGGCATCCTGATCACGCGTTACGACCCCCGAACCGTCAACTCTCGCGAGGTGATGGCCCGCGTCGTGGAACGATTCGGCGATCTGGTGTTCGACACCGTGATCGCCCGTACCGTCCGCTTCCCGGAGACCAGCGTCGCCGGCGAACCGATCACGTCGTGGGCCCCGAGATCGGGCGGCGCGGTCGCCTACCGCTCGTTGGCCCGTGAGGTGATCGACCGGTTGGGCGCGTGAACGACAGGGCAACCTGCGAGGCACCATCCCAGAACGGCTTCCAGGTCAGGCTGACCAATTTCGAGGGGCCATTCGACCTACTGCTGCAGCTGATTTTCGCGCACCGCCTCGATGTGACCGAGGTGGCGCTGCACCAGGTCACCGATGATTTCATCGCCTATACCCGCGCCATCGGTTCCGCGATGGGGCTCGACGAGACCACTGCATTTCTGGTCGTCGCGGCGACGCTGCTCGACCTCAAAGCCGCGCGGCTGCTGCCGTCCGGCCGGGTCGACGACGAGGAAGATCTCGCGCTGCTGGAAGTGCGCGACCTGTTGTTCGCCCGGTTGCTGCAGTACCGGGCGTTCAAGCACGTCGCGGTGATGTTCGCCGAACTGGAGGCCGCGGCACTGCGCAGCTATCCACGCGCGGTTTCCCTGGAGGACCGGTACGAAGACCTCCTGCCCGAGGTGATGCTGGGCGTCGACGCCGACAGTTTCGCCCAGATCGCGGCGACGGCGTTCACGCCCCGGCCGGTGCCGACGGTGGGTGTGGAGCACCTGCACGACCTGATGGTCTCGGTACCCGAGCAGGCCAAGCAGTTGCTGTCGTTGCTCGAGCAACGCGGTATCGGGCAGTGGGCAACGTTCGCCGATCTGGTCACCGACTGCCGTGCCCCGATCGAGATCGTCGGCCGTTTCCTGGCTCTGCTCGAGCTGTATCGATCCCGGGCGGTAGCATTCGACCAGTCAGAACCGCTTGGTGTGCTCCAGGTTTCGTGGACCGGAGAACAGCCTGCCAGCGAGGAATTGCGGGACCAATACTCATGACCGGCGCTGACGACGATGCCGCGCCCGAAAACGATGCACTCCGCGACGCGGAATGCGGAGGACTCAGGCACAGCCCAAGCAGCACTACGCAGGAGTGGCCCCAGATGACACAGCCGTTCGATGCCAACGGGAGCGTCGACGTGCCCGACGCCGACGTCGCGGTCGAGGCATCCGATCTGGTCTCCGATGTCGATGCTGCCGAGGTGAACCTGGGCATCGACGTCGCGACGGCACCGGAGCTCGAGGACGGGGAGCTGGGTTCGGTACTGGAAGCGCTGCTGCTGGTGGTCGACACCCCGGTCACCGTCGAGGCGCTGGCCGCTGCCACCGAGCAACCGGCGTATCGGGTGGCGGCCAAGCTCCGACTGATGGCCGACGAGCTCACCGAACAGGACAGCGGCATCGATCTACGGGAAGCCGGCGGTGGATGGCGGTTCTACACCCGCGCACGGTTCGCGCCCTATGTGGAGCGACTGCTGCTGGACGGAACCCGCTCCAAACTCACCCGGGCCGCCTTGGAGACACTGGCCGTGGTGGCCTATCGGCAACCGGTGACGCGCGCGCGGGTGAGCGCGGTCCGCGGAGTCAACGTCGATGCAGTGATGCGCACCCTGGTGGCGCGTGGCCTGATCACCGAGGCGGGCACCGACGCCGACACCGGCGCGGTGACGTTCGCCACCACCGAGCTGTTTCTGGAACGCCTCGGACTGTCGTCGCTGGCGGATCTCCCCGATATCGCGCCGCTGCTGCCCGATGTCGACATGATCGACGACCTGAGCGAATCCCTCGACGATGAGCCACGTTTCGCCAAGCTCGCCGGCGGTTCCGTCTCCGACAAGCAGCCGTTGTCGTTCGACGTGGATCACGAGTGATGGCGACCGACAGCGGGTCCAGTGGAGTTCGCCTGCAAAAAGTGTTGTCGCAGGCCGGAATTGCGTCGCGGCGGGTTGCCGAGCGAATGATCATCGACGGCCGCGTCGAAATCGACGGTCAGGTGGTGACCGAACTGGGCACCCGGGTTGACACCGACGTGTCAGAGATCCGGGTGGACGGCGCGCGGGTGATCCTGGACGAATCGCTGGTGTACCTGGCGCTGAACAAGCCGCTGGGCATGCACTCGACGATGTCGGACGATCGCGGCCGACCGTGCATCGGCGACTTGATCGAGCACCGGGTCAGAGGCAACAAGAAGCTGTTTCACGTCGGGCGCCTGGACGCCGACACCGAAGGCCTGATCCTGCTGACCAACGATGGCGAACTGGCGCATCGCCTGATGCACCCGTCCTACGAAATACCCAAGACGTATGTGGCCACGGTGAACGGGACGGTGCCACGCGGGTTCGGCAAGAAGTTGCGGGCCGGAATCGAATTAGACGATGGGCCAATCGCTGTCGACGATTTCGCGGTGGTGGACGCCATCCCCGGCAAGACGATGATCCGGGTCACGCTGCACGAGGGACGCAAACGGATCGTGCGCCGGATGCTGGCCGCCGCCGGTTTTCCGGTGCAGACGCTGGTCCGCACCGACATCGGGGCGGTCACGCTGGGCGAGCAGCGTCCGGGCAGCATTCGTGCCTTGCGCCGCAACGAGATCGGCGAACTCTATAAAGCGGTAGGGCTGTGAGCGGAACGAGCGGAACGAACGCGGTGAGTGACGGGAGTGACGCGAACCATCCGGTACTGAGCATCGTTGTCGCGATCGACGGCCCGGCAGGCACCGGAAAGTCTTCGGTGTCACGAGGGTTGGCCCGCTTACTGCACGCCCGCTACCTCGACACCGGCGCCATGTACCGCATCGCCACGCTGGCCGTGCTGCGTCGCGGAGTCGACCCGACCGACCAGGACGCCGTGCAGTTGGCCGCGGCCGCCGCGAATCTCTCGGTGGGCCACGACCCCGAGATCGACCGCAGTTACCTGGACGGCGAAGATGTGTCGACCGAGATCCGCGGCGATGCGGTCACCGCGGCCGTCTCCGCCGTGTCCTCGGTCCCGGCGGTGCGTGCCCGGCTGGTCGAGTTGCAGCGACGCCTGGCCGCCGGGCCGGGCAGCGTCGTGGTCGAAGGCCGCGACATCGGCACCGTGGTGTTGCCGGACGCCGACGTCAAGATCTTTCTGACCGCATCGGCGGAAACGCGTGCACGGCGGCGCAACGACCAGAACATCGCGGCCGGCCTGCCGGACGACTACGACGGCGTGCTCGCCGACGTGCGCCGCCGCGACCACTTGGACTCGACGCGCGCGGTATCGCCGCTGCGCGCTGCCGCGGATGCTGTGGTCGTCGATACCAGCGCGATGACCGAATCCGAAGTGATCGAGCACCTCTTGGATTTGGTCAAGCAGAAGAGCGAGGCAACCCGATGAGTGACGACGGCATCTGGGTTGACGAAAGCGACTGGGAATCAACCGAATTCGCCGAGTCTCTGGACGAGGAGGCCAGCGGCCCACCACCGGTGGTGGCGGTAGTCGGCCGCCCGAACGTCGGCAAGTCGACGCTGGTCAACCGGATCCTGGGCCGGCGCGAAGCGGTGGTCCAAGACGTGCCCGGGGTGACCCGCGACCGCGTCTCCTACGACGCGCTGTGGACCGGCCGCCGATTCATGGTGCAGGACACCGGGGGATGGGAGCCCGACGCCAAGGGCTTACAGCAACTGGTGGCCGAACAGGCCGCGGTGGCCATGCGTACCGCCGACGCCATCATCTTGGTGGTGGATGCGGTTGTCGGCGCGACCGCCGGCGACGAGGCGGCCGCACGGATCCTGCGTCGCTCGGGCAAACCGGTGTTTCTGGCCGCCAACAAAGTCGACAGCGACAAGGGCGAGTCCGACGCGGCCGCGTTGTGGTCGCTGGGCCTGGGGGAGCCGCATGCGGTCAGCGCGATACACGGTCGTGGGGTAGCCGATCTGCTCGACGCGATCGTCAGCGTGCTGCCCGAGGTCGCCGAACTCGGTTCCAGCCAAGGCGGTCCACGACGGGTGGCGTTGGTCGGCAAACCCAACGTCGGCAAGAGTTCGCTGCTGAACCGGCTGGCGGGCGACGAGCGCTCGGTGGTGCACGACGTCGCCGGCACCACCGTGGATCCGGTGGACTCGCTGATCGAATTGGACGGCAAGATCTGGCGTTTCGTCGACACTGCGGGCCTGCGACGCAAAGTCGGCCAGGCCAGTGGACACGAGTTCTACGCCTCTGTCCGCACTCACGGCGCGATTGACGCCGCCGAGGTGGTCATCGTGCTGATCGACGGTTCGGTGCCGTTGACCGAGCAGGACCAGCGGGTGCTGTCCATGGTCGTCGAGTCCGGGCGCGCACTGGTGCTGGCATTCAACAAGTGGGACCTGGTCGACGACGAGCGCCGATACCAGTTGGACAACGAGATCGACCGCGAGCTCGTGCAACTGCGGTGGGCTCAGCGCGTCAACATCTCCGCCAAGACCGGCCGGGCGGTGCAGAAGTTGGTGCCGGCGCTGGAGGGCGCGTTGGCGTCCTGGGATACCCGAATCGGAACGGGCCGGCTGAACGCCTGGGTCAAAGAAGTCGTGGCGGCGACACCGCCGCCGGTGCGCGGTGGCAAACAGCCGCGAATCCTGTTCGCCACCCAGGCCGCTGCTCGACCGCCGACCTTCGTGCTGTTCACCAGTGGCTTCCTGGAAGCGGGTTATCGCCGGTTCCTGGAGCGACGGCTGCGCGAGACGTTCGGCTTCGAAGGCAGCCCGATCCGCATCAATGTGCGGATGCGCGAAAAGCGGAAACCTCGGTCGCACTGACGGCACACCGGCGCCGAAAGCCCGCCAGCTAGGGTCTTTTGGTGTCCTCGACTCATGCGATCCTGATCGTGCTCGCCGGCGTGGCGGCAGGCGCAATCAATGCCGTCGTCGGGTCCGGCACGCTGATCACCTTTCCGACCCTGGTCGCGATGGGGTATCCGCCGGTGACATCGACGATGTCGAATGCGGTGGGCCTGGTCGCCGGCAGCGTGTCGGGAACCTGGGGTTACCGCCGAGAACTGCGCGGGCAGTGGGACCGGTTGCGCTGGCAGATTCCCGCGTCGGTCCTGGGTGCTCGTAGTGGGCGCCTGGCTGTTGCTGCACCTGCCCGACAAGGTTTTCGCTCGGGTGGTGCCGGTGCTGCTCATTGCGGCGTTGGCGCTGGTGGTGGTCGGCCCGCGGATTCAGGCCTGGGCGCGGCGGCGGGCGGAGAACTCCGGACGCTCCGCCGAAGAGGTGTCGCCGCGCCGGATGGCTGCATTGGTGGTGAGCACTTTCGCGATCGGGGTTTACGGCGGCTATTTCACTGCGGCGCAAGGGATCATGCTCGTCGGCGCGATGGGCGCGTTGTTGCCTGAGTCGGTACAGCGGACGAATGCCGCCAAGAACTTACTGGCCTTGCTCGTCAATCTCGTTGCGGCGCTGGCCTACACGTTGGTGGCGTTCGACCGGGTCAGTTGGGCGGTGGCCGGCCTCATCGCGGGGGCTCCCTGATCGGTGGCTGGCTGGGCGCGCACTACGGCCGTCGTATGTCACCAAATACGCTGCGGGCCACCATCGTCGTGGTCGGCCTGATTGGCCTCTACCGTCTGCTTGCCGCCTAGTAGCTCAGCCTTTGTGGACGAGGTTGCCCTGACCGGAGGTCTCGACCTGCGGAGTTCCGGTGCTATAGGTGATGTCGTTGTTGAAGCCGGACGCCTGGATGCTTTCGGCGGCCTCGACTGTCACCTTGTTGCGGACACCGGAGATGCTGAGGCGCGCGCAGTGGCCGGTGATCACCACCTCGTTGGAAACTCCGCTGACGCTGACGTTGCTGTCCCGACACACGACGGTCCGGGTTTCGTTGATCCCGGCCACGCTCAGACTTCCGCCCGCCGGCGCTGTCGAAGGCGCACCTGTGGACGTGTGCGGCATCGTCCCCGACGGGGCGGGACTTGACGAGGAGAAATCCGGCAACGGCAGCATTGTGGGCAGGCCGCTGCGCGAAACCTGGTGCGCGCTGAAGTAAAAGATCGCCAGCGGAAGGCACATCATGCCAATGACGAAGACTGCCAGCATGATCCAGCGAATTTGGCTTCGCGGCAGCATGCCGGTACGCGGGCTCGAGAACGAGTCGCTGTAGGGCATCGGCGGCGCTGTCGGCACACCGGGACCCGACGGCGGCGGCATCGGCGGCCCTGGCGGTGGCGTCCATTTGCTCGGCGACTGATTGGCTGCGGCTTCCGAAGCGCGCGCCGCCTCGGCCAGCGGCTGCTCCAGCTCCCGGATACGGGCTTCCGGATCGTCCTCGGATGTCATCCACCGATGCTCGCATACCCGGAACACACCTAACGGGTCATTGGCATTCGGTAGTTTCTGCATCGTGCCCGACTTAGCCAATCGCCAGATCCTGCTGCGCCGTCGTCCGAGTGGGCTGGTCCAGCCCGAGGACACCGAACTGGTGACCACGCCGGCGCCAGAACCCGCCGAGGGTGAGGCGCTGGTGCGCACCACCTACATCGGCCTCGACGCCGCCGTGCGGACCTGGCTCAACGACCAGCAGGGCTATCTCCCACCGGTGCAGCTCGGTGAGGTGATCCGGGCGGCCGGGATCGGCGAGGTGGTGTCCTCACGATGTGACGCCTATGCGGTCGGCGATGTGATCACCACGCTCACCGGTTTCCAGGAGTACGTGATCATCCGCGACGACGTGTTCAGCACACCGATCCCCGGCGAAAGCGACCAGTTGGCGATCATGTCGGTCTACGGGCCGACCGGTGCGACGGCGTATATCGGGATGACCGACGTAGGCAAGCCGCAGGCCGGTGACACCGTCGTCGTGTCGGCCGCTGCGGGCGCCACCGGGTCGATCGCAGGCCAGATCGCCAAGATCGCCGGAGCGCGCGTCGTGGGCATCGCGGGTGGCCCGGACAAATGCCGGGCGGTGGTCGAGGACTTCGGCTTCGACGCATGCATCGACTACAAGAACGATGACTTACCGGCTGCCCTCAAACAACATTGCCCCGATCGGGTGAACGTCTACTTCGACAACGTCGGCGGACCCATCCTCGATGCGGTGCTCGGCCGGTTGGCCATGAACGCACGAGTCGTGCTCTGCGGGATCATCTCCAGCTACCTCAGCGGGGATCACCCGGGGCCGGCCAATTACGTGAACCTGCTCTCCAAGACCGCGACCATGAAGGGGTTCAACGCGCTCGACCAGTGGGGACGCTTCGACGAGGCGTCGGCCGCGCTTCGCCAGTGGGGGCATGAGGGTCGAATCAACGCCCGCCAGACCGTCTTTGAGGGCATCGAGTCATGCGTTGATGCGCTCAACGGACTGTTCACCGGGGCCAACATCGGCAAGATGCTGGTCAAGCTGAGCGAGCCGACCACGACCTAGCTCAACTCTTGGATGCGGATCATGGTCCCGGCGGGATCGCGCACCGCACAATCGCGGATTCCGTAGGGCTGCTCGGTGGGCTCCTGAACGATGTCAGCGTTGCCGGCCTGGAGCCGCTCGAAGGTGGCGTCGAGATCCTTTGTGGCCAAGACGATCATCGCGTAGGTGCCCTTGGCCATCATCTCGGCGATGGTCCGCCGTTCGTCATCGGTGATGCCTGGGTTTGCCGCCGGCGGGCTCAAAACTATCGACGTGCCAGGCTGATCCGGCGGACCGACGGTGATCCACCGCATGCTGCCTTTGCCGACATCCAGCCGCACTTCGAAGCCGAGGACGTCGCGGTAGAACGCCAGCGACGCGTCGGGATCGTCATGGGGGAGAACGCTCGAGTGAATCGTGATGGTCATGGCGGTCACGTTAGGTGAAGCGCGCCAGCGGGCGCTTCTCGATTCCTGATCGGTTTGGTCACCTGCTTCTCCAGGCAGGACGGCAGTCCCGCTGCAATGCCGGCGGTCTGGTCCCGATAGACGCTGGGCGGCACGCCGACCAACTCGCGAAAGCGTGTGCTGAAAGTACCCAGCGACGAGCAGCCCACGGCGAAGCACACCTCGGTGACGCTGAGGTCCCCGCGGCGCAGCAACGCCATGGCTCGCTCGATGCGACGGGTCATCAGATAGGAGTACGGCGACTCGCCGTAGGCGATTTTGAACTGGCGAGTCAGATGCCCGGCCGAGATATTCGCATCGCGGGCGAGCGCCTCGACGTCCAGCGGTCGCGCGTATTCGCGGTCGATGCGGTCGCGGACGCGGCGCAGTCGCGCGAGCTCGCGCAGGTGCTGATCCTCGGTCGATTTGCTGGCCACTCTCGCGATGGTGCCACGTCGCGTTGGGTTCGGGTCCGCTCTGCGGTCTGCTGTAAGCTTTGCCCCTGCTGCCGGTGATCGGCGGCTGCGGGCTGTGGCGCAGTTTGGTAGCGCACTTGACTGGGGGTCAAGTGGTCGCAGGTTCAAATCCTGTCAGCCCGACTCATCTACCAGCATAAACGCGCTCGTGTAAGCCGCCCAGAGGTTCAGAATCGGCCTTGGATGGCAACGCAGTTTGAGGCGGGAGCCGATGCCTTCGCTCAGTCCGACCGAGGCGGTCAACACCTGCGAGAACGCGCTGCGCGACTTGATGACGCATGCGTACCGGGCCAAGTTGGGCAACGGCTGGTTAGAGAAGATCAGCACAGAGCAGCAGCGGGCAGCTTGGGCGTCACGGGCCGCTTTGCAGGAAAAGCGGAAGATGCGACGCGGTGTCGTGGGTGTTCCAGCGGCCGGCCCAGCCTACAGCTACCTATACGACTTGCTGGGGTTCGCGCAGAAAAACTGGGAGCCGCTGGCAGAGGCGTTAGGAAAGAAAAACGAGCTACTGCCGCTGCTCGATCGCTTCGAGCAACTCCGCGACCTCGCTGCCCACGGACATGCGCTGCGCGTGTTCGAGCAGGAATACATGTCCGGCGTGGCAGGGCTGATTAGAAACAAGGTGACGATCTACATGAGCACGCTCGACCCCGTCGGCGACGTCTACCCACGAATCGAATCGGTTTCAGACAACTTCGGCAACGAAGCTCGCATCACGATGCCGGATCAGCGATTGAGCGGCAGCTGCAACACGTCGCTCGTCCTTAAAATCGGGCAGCAGGTCACGTTCACTTGCACGGGCACTGATCCGCAAGACCGGCGACTTACCTGGGCATTGTTTGCGATCGACGGACAACCCATCGCTCAAGCCGAGGCGGCGAGTGGCGAGGTTGTCCAATTGACCTGGACCGTGACCAAAAAGCATGTGACAGAGAATCAGATCGTGCAGGTGTGGCTGCTTAGCTCTGGCGAGTATCACCGCCATCTTCAGTTCGACCAAGGTTTGAACTTCAGCTACAGAGTCAGGCCTTGATGGGCTCACCAGTCCTCGGCCCTCTGCACCCGCCGCCGGCCTCAACTCGGTCTGCATCCAGCGACGGCTGCCCCGCAAACCGATACGGGTGCGGCTGCCCGACTCCCTCGCAGATGCAGGCGATCCGCCCGTAGCACTCTTTCAACCGCATGTAATCCTCGACGGACCCAACCTCAACCCGCCAACGCCACTGACCTACAACAGGCCACTTGTGCCCGTGCTCCGCGAGCAGCCTCGCCACATCGAGAGCGTCATCCTCGCCGAGATTCGTGACCTCAAGCGCCGCCGTGCGACCGTCCCGATAGGTCAGCATCACATCGACCGCCTTTTGCCGGCCATCAACGTCCCACGCTTCGGCCCGCGCAACACCAAGCGCCCGCGCGACAAGGCGACCATCAGCCTGCTCTTGTCGGTCCAACTCGTCTAAACGGATAAAAAGTGGTTCCGGTGCGTTCACCATGCGGCAGACGGTACGCAAAGCCTCGGACGCGCGGCCCGTTTCCGCTGGTCAAAGCACATCCGACTGGACTTTCATCAGATCAGCGATTTCCGTTACCCCTCTAAAATCGGGCGCTACCAGCTAATTTGCTGTGGCGACATAGTCTGCACTGCAACGTAACTCATGATATCAGCAAACATTACGCGAAGACTTCTATTCAGCGGTTGCTGCCCGCCACAACTTCGAAGTTTGCTGATCTAGTGTTTGCTAGCGTCAAGTGCCCATCATCTGGCAGCTAGGACGCGGCTTCGGTGTGCGCCACGATGAACCGGTGGATCGCCGCCGAGGTGACGCGGCGGGAGCCGCCGATCTGGTCCCAGGCCAGCTCGCCGCCCTCGAACAGTCGATAGATCGACGACCGAGAGATGCGAACAGCTTTCGCTCCGTCAGCGATGGTTAGTAGCAGACTGCCGTTGATGGGCCTGCCGGCGAAAGCGTCAAGACCGCTACGTCCGCGAAGTGATGGATGTGTCATGGGATCCCCTCGTGCTGACTGGTATCACACCACTGTAAGACCGCCATACGACGTCTCATGCAGAACTTTCAACCAGTCGTCCGGCTAATAACGCTTGTCGTTATTAACGTAAGTCGTTATCATCGGTGAGTGATCCGCTCTTTCCGAAATAAGGATACGGAGGGGCTCTGGAATCGCCGCCACGTCAAGAGACTTAGTCCGGCGCTCAGCAGACTCGCTTACAACAAGCTCGTTCTCATCAACGCCGCCGAGAGCATCAACGACCTACGTATCCCGCCGGGCAACCGATTGGAGAAATTGACCGGCGACCGCGCCGGCCAGTACAGCGTTCGTGTCAACAGCCAGTGGCGCATCTGCTTCACCTGGAGCTCCAGTGGCGCAAGCAATGTCGAGCTGGTCGACTACCACCAGAAAGGAAACAGCGATGCCAGACTTTGCTCCCACCCATCCCGGGGAAATCCTCCTGACCGAGTTCCTTGAACCGATGGGTATCTCGCAGTACCGGATCGCCAAGGCGATCGACGTGCCCGCGCGGCGGATCAACGAGATCGTGCACGGCAAGCGCGGCATCAGCGCCGACACCGCGCTGCGTCTCTCCCGTGCCCTAGGGCTCAGCGAGATGTTCTTCATCAACATGCAGGCCCACTACGACGCCGAGATCGCGCGCGACCACATCGCAGCCAAGCTCGACGCCATCGAGCGCATCGCCTAAAGACGCGCGAATTCATGGGGCTAACTTCCCGGCCATGCCCTGCTACCCATCTCACTCGATCACGCAGCACGCGCGGCCCGCAGCCGCGACATCGCGGCAGACGCTCGATCGAAGCGGCGCTCGAGTTCTAGTTTGCGCTAGAAGTTTCGGAACCCGCCTTTTCTCAGAGCAAACGTTCTCGGCTTCTCAAATATCGCGTCAAAGTCAGCCCGCAAGGGTTAAGAAGATAGGTGGGAACGCCGCAATGGATCGAAGGGGTGGCGCATGCTCGAAGTCATCGACAAGGAGTCTGTCACCGAATCGCATCCGGTTCCACTGCTATTCGTTCACGGGGGGTGGCATGGAGCCTGGTGTTGGGATGAGCACTTCCTCGACTTCTTTGCCGACAAGGGTTATCGCGCCGTCGCCCTGAGCCTTCGCAACCACGGAAATAGTCCAGCGGTAAAACGCATGCGGACTTGTTCGCTGGCGAACTATGTTGATGATGTCGTCTCGGTCGCCGACAAGCTGCCCTCACCGCCCATCGTGGTCGGACATTCTCTCGGCGGTTTGATTGTCCAAAAGTATCTGGAGTTCCACGAAGCACCCGCCGGGGTGCTGTTCGCCTCCTTGTCGTCGCGCGGGGCGGGTGGATTCTTTGTGCGCGAGGCGAAACGACACCCGTTGAGTTTCATTAGATCGACCATCACGGGCAAGACCCTGCACAGTCTTAGGACGCCCGAACGCGCGCGCGAACACTTCTACTCCGCCGGAGTTCCCGAGTCCGACGTCGTCAGTTACGCTGCAGCCCTAGGTGAAGAGTACGGAGGGAGATTGACCCTCGACGTCTCGCTGCTCAACCTGCCCAAACCCGAACGCGTCACCACGCCACTGCTGGTCCTGGGTGCTGAACTTGATGCCTGTGTAACAGAGGCGGAGACACAGACGACGGCACGCGCATATGGCACTGAGGCTCAAATGTTTCCCAACATGGGACACAACATGATGCTTGAGCCCGGATGGCAGGCGGTCGCCGAAAGGATTGACGGTTGGCTCACCGACCGAGGCCTGTAAGAGGGTCGGTGTCCAGCGGTGCAGTCTCAGAACTAACGTTCCAAGTTTCTCGAATGTTGTTGCTAACCAGATTATTACGCTACGCGAATCAGCTCCTGTCGAAGCCCGTAACCACGCGAAGCTCAGCTCGTCGCTGCGCACGGCGCGGTCAGTCGGATGCGATGGGAAGCCCAGGGCACAGGGTGATGTACTTGATGGCTGGGGACACCCACTCGCCCCATTGTTTGCGGCTCAAGTTTGAAGTGAGTTTGCCGCACAGTTGTGAAGGATCAGCAGTGGCGGGTGTCTAGGTAGCGATGCACAGATCGCGATGAGATTCGGTCCCTTCGCGAGTCATTTCGTCGAGTCATGTCGAAATCCGCCCCACCCGTTCGACGTATGGGTGAAGGATTTACCAATCGATGAAAGGTCACGGAGATGCGCTACATAAGTTTGGTCATCATGGACCCCAACCTGGGTCCGCCACCGCAGGCATTGATGGACGCGATGGAGGTCTACGCCGGCAAGAACGCCGCGGATGGCATCTATCTCGACGGCGGTGGTCTGGGGCAGGGCGAGAACCGGATCGGCTATCAGGTCCGCTCCGGGCAGCTGAGCACCACGGACGGGCCATTCACCGAAGGCAAAGAGGTCATCGGCGGGTACGCCATGCTGGAGTACCGCAACCACGCCGAGGCCGCTGAGGGGTGTCGTTCGTTCACCGAGCTCCACCGGCAGCACTGGCCGGAGTGGGAAGGCCGGGTCGAACTGCATCTGATCGAGGGCGCCCCCGATTAGAAAACGTGTCCTTGATTTCCCGGTGACCACCGGTCCGGGATATGCCGGCTCGGCCGGCGCTGAGGCAGTGACCGCCGCGTGGCGTGCCGAATCGGCGCGCCTCGTGGCGGCGCTGACCCGCATGACCCGCGACATCGACCTTGCCGAAGACGTCGCGCAGGACGCCCTTGTTGCAGCGCTGGAAGAATGGCCCGACCGCGGGATTCCCGCGAACCCCGCTGCATGGCTCATGACGGCGGCGAAGCGACGGGCAATCGACCACAACCGGCGGGCCGAGACGCTGCGCCGCAAGACCGAGGAAGTTGGGCACCGACTGGAGGAGGTCGACATGCCGGATTTCGAAGGGCAGCTCGACTTCATCGAGGACGACGTACTTCGCATGATGTTCCTGACGTGTCACCCTGAGTTGTCTGCGGCATCACGAGCTGCGTTGACGCTACGGCTGGTGTCGGGTCTGAGTACCGCTGAGATTGCCCGTGCCTTCCTGGTGCCGGAATCGACCATGGCGCAACGGATCAGCCGAGCGAAGAAGAGTCTCGTCGGCGTGGACATCGAGCTGCCGGCCGAGGCTGAGCGCGTCGACCGCGTCGACGATGTTCTTGCCGCCGTCTACCTCACCTTTAACGAGGGATACGTGGCTACCTCTGGTCGTGACTGGACGCGCCCGGACCTCTGTTTTGAAGCGATTCGGCTGGCACGCATGGTCGCCGCCATGGTGCCCGATATTCCTGATTCCCTTGGGCTGCAAGCGCTTCTGGAACTCCAAGCGTCGCGGATTCCCGCCCGTACTGATCGCGACGGTGCGCCCGTGTTGTTGGACGATCAAGACCGCGCCCGGTGGGACCACCTGCTTCGGCGTCGCGGGCTACAGGTGCTTGCCCGCGCCGAGGAACTCGCCGCGAAAGGCGCGCCCGTCGGGACCTACTTCCTGCAGGCGTCCATCGCTGCCTGTCACGCGCGGGCAATCCGGTCCGAGGACACCGATTGGCCGCGGATCGCAGGCCTCTACGATGTACTTGCTCTGGCGGCGCCCGGCCCGGTGATCGAGGTCAACCGAGCAGTGGCGCACGGGCGCGCCCATGGCGCCGAAGCGGGGCTGGCCCTGCTCGATGCGCTCGGCCCTGATCCGCTCCCCAGGTCGCCACTACCGCATGCGGTGCGCGGAGATCTGTTGGAGCGCTTGGGAAGAACGGTCGAGGCGTCGGTAGCGTTCGCGCGCGCCGCCGAGCTCAGCAGTAACGAGGCTGAGCGTTCGCTGCTGCTCCGCCGGGCCGAATGACCTTCAGATCTTGTCCAGGCGTTGAGGCGGTAGGCCGACCTTTTCGAGCCGTGGGCCTCACTGGTGGGGCCGTAGTGATGCCTGCCCTGCCCCCCACCTAACCTCTCAGCTCACCGCACCGTGTCCAGGCTTGGCTGGCGACTCAGCCACGCCGACAGGTCTTCAACGTTGGGAACCAGTTCGCGCGTACGCACGAAGTCGGCCTGAAACGCCGGCAGCTGGGCGAGCCAGCGGAACATTGCTTTAAGGTCCTCGTCGTCACCGAGAGCCTCGAGCGGGGCTTGCACATAGGTGACGGGCGAGCCGAGGCTGCGGGTGAGCCGCTCAGCGATCTGTTCGCCTGTCAGCTCATCGCCGGCGATCTCCGCCGGGGGCGCTGCGTCGGCTTTCAAAAGTAATTGCGCGGCCGCTTGCCCGATGTCGCGCACCGAGATGAACTGCACCGGCGTTGTTTTCGGCAGAGGCATGGCGAGCAGGGTATGATGACCGTCGCGCCGAATCATCCACCGAAGAGTCTCCATGAAGAATGTCGGCCGCACGAACGTGACGGGGACCGCGTCCAGCAGAAATTCCTCGATACGCCGCTTACTCTCGAAATGCGGTATGCCGCTACGGCGTTCAGCACCACCGACCGAGCTGTAGACCATGAATGGCAGCCGCGCTTCGGCGGCGGCGCGGGCGATCGTGCGGCCATGCGCCACCTCGCGCTCGGTGCCGTCGGGGCCGTCGTGGGTGGCCATCGCGAACGCCGCGGCGGCACCGTCGAACGCGGCGCGCACGGAGTCGGCGCTGTCGAGGTCGGCCGACACCACCTCCGCGCCGCGATCTGCGAGCGCCCGGGCCTTGTCGCCGTGCGGATTTCGGGTCACTGCGCGGACCGGCACACCATGGCGCAGCAGCGCGTCGGCGACGGCGCCGCCCTGCTGGCCGGTCGCGCCGATAACAGCGATGGGTCCTTCTGCGCGGGATGACATCATGGCTTGCCGGGCTCAAATGCGGCTCTGTTGGCCGCGACGTAGTCCTCGACGGTCATCGGCTTGGCGCCTCCAATCGTTTCGACGACGTCGGTGAGCAGGTCCATTTCTCCCTGCTGATGTGACACCGCCACGCGCGACAGGTGCTCGATCAAGAAGGGGGAGATGCCCGGGAGGTCAGAGAGGACCTGACGCCACGACTCGACTGGGATGTCGACGTAGTGGACCGACCGGCCCAGCACGCGGGTGAAGATATCGGCGATTTCAGCCATCGACAGCGACGTGTGGCCGGTGGGTACATAGGT
The DNA here is from genome assembly GCA_963762535.1 of uncultured Actinomycetota bacterium. Taxonomy (GTDB): domain Bacteria; phylum Actinomycetota; class Actinomycetes; order Mycobacteriales; family Mycobacteriaceae; genus Mycobacterium. The sequence continues at coordinate 132,198 of CAVXKX010000004.1, read as the reverse complement.
CTTGGCGTGGTGGGCAGCGGGATTCATCAATATTCCGACGGCGACCCGAGCGCAATCTTCTCCCGCGACGGGGGCATGGCGCCCCTTGCCGTAGGGCAGGTAAATCTTGCCTTCGGTGCCAACGGTAGCGGCGCCGAGAGCACCCAGATTCTCCAGAAAGAACGGCGGACGCAGGTGCGTGACACCAATTCCCGACCATTCGAGAACCCGCTCGGACAACCAGTGTTGACGCGCGGCCGGGCTCAGATGATCTGGGCGAGCGGTGATCTGGGACATGTTCACCACCGACTGCAAACCCGTCTGCTTCGCCGCGGCGGCGAAAGTTGCCGTCGCCTCCAGAAGGCCCTCTTCGAGCGGGTAAGTGAAGTAGGCCCGCTGCACACCCTCTAGCGCTGCTCGCACCGACTGGTAGTCGTGAAGATCGCCGACGGCAATTTCGGCACCTAGTTGGCTGAGCTCATCGGCGCGATCGTCGGCGCGACGGACCAGTACCCGCACCGGCAGTCCCATGGCGAGCAGCTGGTGCGCGGCGTGCTTGCTGGTAGCGCCGTGCCTTCCGGGTGCGCCCACGATCAGGAACCGCGGGGGATGTGAATCTGACATGGTGACCTCTATCTCTTGGTTCGGGCGTCCTGCTAATACCGAGGCCGCCCAGCACCGAAACTCATCGCGTGAACGGCTGTCCTGTTACCGGCTTTCGCGCACGGAGATGCCGGAAGCCGACCGTCGCCGAGACGGATCAGTGCGCTGCCACAGGTAGATGCCAAGGGACAGGATCACCACGAACGGGATGTCGGTGAGGAACTTGCTCCAATACCGATCCAATTCACTGCCGGCCTGCGCGGCCATCAGCGCGCCGTGCGCGAAGTTGGCCCACATGGTGAAATCCAGAAACGATCGGTAGCCCTGCGGATTTCGGGCCGCGCGCAGCAGGAAAATCCCCCACACGATGTAGATCACCATCAACATCGGGGGTACATGCATATGCTCACTGCCACAACGGACGTCGTTCCAAATCGTCCAATTCAGCGGACCGCCGTGCTCGGCTAAAAGCGGTGATTGAGCCAAGAATCCCACCAGAAGCAGGACGAAGATCGCGAGCGTCGCAACCCCGTACACTCGCAGAAAAATCCTGAATGCCCGGCGGCGGCGCGGCGGATCCAGGCTGTCGTTAGTTCGTATCAGTCATCGTTGGGGTCATTCCTTCCTGGCGGGTTGCGGCATAGCCGACTCGGAAGTCGCTGCAACCGTTGATATTTGGTGAGTTGTCGCGCGGAGACGACGGCTAAGAATGTGTCGCGAGACCGAAGTGCAACAGTGCAGCCGGATCCTGGAAGGCCACCACGTGAGATATGCCGCTGTGCTCTACCGCGAGTACATGCAACGCGTGCAGCCGACGCCGGCCACCGCGATCCGTCACGTACAGCGCCACCGCCGGCTGTCCGTTCGCCGAAGTGCGAACCACCGACAGCGGACCCAACTCGGCCATGCGTGCTCCAAGAAAAGCGCCGACGACCGCGCCGCCGCGAAACCATGTGCGAAACGGCGGCATCTCGAACATCGCGTCTTCGGTCAAGACCGCGATCAACGTTTCGACGTCGGCGTTCTCGAATGCGGCCACGTATCGGTCGATCAGCTCGCGCTGTCGAGGCTCCGACGGCTCAACCACCGTGTCGTGATCGGCCGGCAGGCGCGCATGGGCCCGCTGCAATGTGCTATTGACCGCTGCGACGCTGAGGTCCAGCAGTGCGGCCACTTCGGATGCGTGCCACTGCAACACATCCCGCAGGATGAGCACCGCCCGCTGCCGGGGCGGCAGCACCTGCAGCGCCGCAATGAAGGCCAGCCGCATCGTCTGACGCGCCACCACCACGGCGGCCGGGTCCTGGCCCCGCTCACCGGACAGCAGGGAATCCTGAGCCGGCTGCAACCACAACACCTCCGGTGCCCGTTGAATCGGCTCGGCCGCGGTCGACGCGGGCCCGCCGATATCTGAGGGCAGCGGGCGACGTTTCTGTCGGACCGCGGCTTTGACGAACGCTCGGGTGGCGATGCGATACAGCCAGGTCCGCAATGAGGAGCGGCCTTCGAAACGGTCGTAGGCCCGCCAGGCCTCTAGGTAGACGTCCTGCACGATCTCTTCGGCGTCGTGCACGGAGCCCAGCATCCGGTAGCCGTAGGCGACCAGCTCGCGTCGATACGGTTCGGCCAGCCGCCCGAAGTCCCCGGCGCCGGGATGCGGATCAGTGATGATGCTCATGATGATGCCCCTTCCCGTACGTGTCATGCCAGGGCCACTCGTTGATGTAGCGTTGCCGGCCCAGTGGGGTCAGATCCAGCAATCGATACGTACTCAGCATCACGTCGGCGCCAACACCGTAGGCCGAATAGGTGTGGTAAACCGTGTCGTCGTCCTGAACGAAGACGCTGATGCCTTGGCCGTCAGATCCGTTGGCGGCCACGTAATCCAGCCCCTGCCGGTGCAGGGTCGCCTTGTCCTTGTAGTTGTATTCCACCGGCGCGATCGACTCGTCGTTGCTGACGTGGAAGTCGTAGTTGAAGTCGCTGCCGTGTGAGGAGTACCAGGGCAGCTGCCATCCCATGCGGGCTTTGAATTGGCCAAGCCGCGGATAAGGTGCTCGCGATATCAGCGCCAGGGTGGTGTCGGCAGCTTCATTGAGGTGCACGGGATTTGGCATGTTGTCCACGGCGAAGGAGCAGCTTGGGCAGCCCTCGTCGAGGTCGTGCAGCCACATGAAGTGATAGACGATGAGTTGGCTGCGACCTTCGAACAAGTCGATCAGCCGCAATCGGCCGGCTGGCCCCTCGAACGCGTAGTCCTTGTCGACGGGCACCGCGGGCAGTGCGCGACGCTGCTCAGCAAGCGCGGCGAGCTGCCGGCTGGCATCCTTCTCCTGCGCTAACAGGTCCAGACGGGCCGCAAGCCACTGCTGCCGTGAGCCGATGCTTGAAAGTTTCATCATCGGTCCTTCGCGTCATAGGAACCGACGACGGTCATCGACGTGAATTCGGGTGGCCCCACCAGTCGGTCGGCGATGTTTTCCTGGAACTTCTGAAAGGCCACCGATCCGGCGAGCACATCCTCGTCTGACTCGGAAACCACCACGTGCACGAATCCGACGCCATCTTCGAGGATGAACGCCATGTAATTGAGTCCGGTGGGCCGAACATCGCGTAGTTCTTTGAACACCTCCTCGATCAGCCGCCGGTTGGGTTCGGCTTGGTCGGCTCGGGTTCGGTACTGCACAACGACCGCGTTGGGCATTGCTGTCACCTCCTGGTCAATATGGAGGCCGCCAGTGGCGAAAACTCATCGCCTATCGTGCGCGCCGGCGTCAACGTCTCGTGACCGGTAGGAACCGATCAGGACGGCCCGCATCACGGTCGGCGGTGTCGCCAACCGCCGCCCGAGCTCGCGGTGGAACTCCTGGTAGCCAGCACAGCGAGAAAACGGGTCGGCCGTGCCGTCGAATACTGCGACATGCATGAATCCCAGACCCTCGTCGAAGCGAAACACCAAGTAGCACAGTCCTCCCGGGTCCCGCGCAGCCAACTCCGCCAGCATGTTCTCGATCAGTCGCTGGTTGCGCTCGGCTGACCCGCAAGTCGTGTAGTACTGCACTACCGCCGCGAGCGTCACGATGCTCACCTCCACCTAATACAGAGGGTGTGCAGTTTTCTAACTCATCGGCGGTATCCAGACGATCGGCCTCGCGTCAGGTACTCCACTCTTCGACAGGACCATAGACATCGCGCACACTGGCGATATGGACCTCTGTCATTTCAACTCCGCCGCGCTACCTGACGCTCGCCTGCCCGCCCCGCATTTCATGCGCGGGATTCAGGCGTCGACGTCACCGCGGCAGGTGTGATCGTGCCCGCAAATGGACCCGGGCCCGAGCCGCGCCGGGTACTGAACGGCCTCTCTGACATACGCGCGTTCTTTCACAACAACACCGTGCCGCTGTACTTCATCTCGCCGACCCCGTTCAACCTGCTAGGCATCGACCGCTGGGTACGAAACTTCTTCTACCTGACCTACTTTGACTCTTTCGAGGGCGTACATTCGCGGGTATTCGTGCCCCGACGACGCGACCGCCTCGATTTCGACTCGATGGGCGATGTGTGCAACCACCTGTTGACCGATCCTGAGACGCTCGAGTTCATCGCGGGCCGCGGGCCGGGCGCCAAGGCCTGCTTCGTGATGCTCGACGAGGAGACCCAGGCCCTGGCGCGGCAGGCGGGTCTTGAGGTCATGCACCCCTCGGTGGAGCTGCGCAATCGGCTGGGCTCCAAAACCGTCATGACGCGCCTGGCCGACGAGGCGGGCGTACAAAGCGTGCCGCACGTGATGGGGCGGGCCGGCTCCTACGAAGAACTGGTGACCCTCGCGCAGAACGCCGAATTAGGCGATGACCTCGTCATCTCGATCCCATATGGCAACGCCGGCAGCGGGACGTTCTTCGTGCACGGTCAACGCGACTGGGACGAGCATGCCGCAGACCTGACCGCGCAGCAGGAATTCAAAGTCATGAAGCGCATCCGCAATGTCGAGGTGTGCATCGAGGGCGCCGTGACCCGCCATGGCACCGTGATCGGCCCCGCGATGACGAGTCTGGTCGGTTATTCGGAGTTGACTCCGTATCGGGGCAGTTGGTGCGGCAACGACATCTGGCGTGAGGTCTTGCCGCCGAACCAGACGCGGGCCGCGCGCGAAATGGTGGGAAAGCTGGGCGACATCCTGAGCCGCGAGGGATACCGCGGCTACTTCGAAGTGGATCTGCTACACGACCTGGACTCCGACGAGCTCTACCTCGGCGAAGTGAACCCGCGGCTGTCCGGCGCCAGCCCGATGACGAACCTGACGACCGAGGCCTACGCCGACATGCCGCTGTTCCTCTTTCACCTGCTCGAGTACATGGACGTGGAATACGAGCTCGACATCGATGGGATCAACTCGCGCTGGGAGCGGGGCTATGGCGAGGACGAAGTCTGGAGCCAAGTGATCATCAACGAGACCTCAACGGATATCGAGCTTTTCACCGCGACACCACGCACCGGTGTATGGCGCATCGACGACGACGGTCGGGCCTCCTTCGCGCGGCCCGCCAACGACTGGGCCACCCTGCTCGACGGTTCCGAGGCGTTCTATATGCGGGTCGCGGCGCCCGGCGACTTGCGCTCCGAGGGCGCCCAGCTCGGCGTCCTCGTCACCCGCGGGCACCTGCAGACCGACGACTACCGCCTCACCGAACGCTGCCAGCGCTGGGTCAAGGGCATGAAAGCGAAGTTTGTCTCCACGCCCCTCGCGCCGGCAGCGCCGATCGTCCCGCGCCTCGTGGCACGGGCGTGAGAGACGGCGTCCCGGCCGGTATCGACCTGAGTAACTGGCTGTCGCCGCCATATGCACATTGGTCGTTCCAGCACGTCGAAGACTTCGTGCCGACCGCGGTAATCTCGCGCGGGATCGGGCCGGCCGCGACGCTGTCCACCGAAAGTGCGCCCGTTGCCGACTTTCCGGTCACCACGACCGGTGGGGCGGCCACCACGGTTGGCGCGGTGATGGCCGCCACCGCCACCGACGGCTGGGCCGTCAGCTACCGCGGATCGATGGTGGCCGAGGAGTACCTCGACCACCTGAGGGCTGACCGCCGACACCTGCTGTTCTCGGTGAGCAAGTCACTGGTGGGCGCCGTCGTCGGCGCGCTGCACGGAGCCGGTGCGATCGAGCTGGAGGCGCCCGTCACGGCTTTCGTTCCCGAGTTAGCGCATTGCGGCTACGCCGGTGCGACGGTGCGTCACCTGCTGGACATGAGGTCGGGTATCGCCTTCTCGGAGGATTACAGCGACCCGACCGCAGAGATCCACCTACTCGACCAAGCGATGGACTGGGCGCCCAAGAGTCATCCAGACAATCCGTCCACGCTGCGCGAGTTCCTGCTGACCTTGCGGCAGAAGTCGGCGCACGGCGGCCCGTTCGAATATCGCTCATGTGAAACGGACGTACTGGGCTTGATCTGTGAGGCCGCCACCGGCCAACGGATGCCCGAACTGATGTCGGAATTGCTGTGGAGCCGTATCGGCGCCCAAAGCGACGCCACCATCGCTGTCGATCCCGTCGGCACTGGATTTTTCGACGGCGGCATCAGCGCCTGTCTTACCGACATGATCCGGTTCGGGTCGCTGTTCTTGCGCGAAGGTGTCTCGTTAACCGAGCAGCAAGTGGTACCCGCGGCGTGGATCGCTGACACCCTCAACGGCGGACCTGACTCGCGCCAGGCATTCGCCAGTAGCCCCGACCACGACAGCGATTTGCCCGGCGGTATGTACCGCAACCAGGTGTGGTTGCCCTACCCGGGAAACAACGTCGTGTTGTGTCTGGGTATGTGCGGTCAGATGATCTACGTCAACCGCGCCGCGGAAATGGTCGCGGCGAAGGTGTCGGCCCAGCCGCACTCTCAGGAGCCGCACATGTTGGACGCGTTGCACGCATTCGATGCGGTGGCGCACGGAATGGCCGAAATCGCTGGGTAGCCGCAGAGGTTAAGTGTGTCTGCGCCCGCATCTTTGACAAGGCTGTCCTTGCTGGCGTCCCACCCGGCTATGGAGTTGACTACCCGGAATGGCCGATGATCGAGCGCATCAATCACGCCCGTCGCAACGGCGACGAGCAAACGCTCGGAGACGGGTGACCACGTAATCCACCGCGCCGAGCCGCACGGCCGCGGACTATCGCGGCGCCTGAACTGGTTGCGTGCAGCCGTTTTAGGCGCCAACGACGGCATCGTCTCCGTTGCCGGCGTCGTGGTCGGGGTGGCCGGAGCCTCGACGCTTCGCGGTCCGGTCTTCACAGCGGGGCTGGCGGCCCTGGTAGCCGGCGCTGTTTCGATGGCGCTCGGTGAATTCGTGTCGGTCTCAAGCCAACGCGACAGCGAAAACGCGCAGCTGGCAATGGAAAGGCGCGAGCTGCGGCACATGCCCGACGCCGAACTGGCAGAACTGACCGCGATCTATCAGCGTCGCGGCCTGTCACCCGACACCGCGGCTCGAGTCGCCCATGAACTGACCGCCCACGACGCACTCACCGCACACGCGCGGGCCGAACTCAACATCGATCCCGACGAGCTGTCCAACCCATGGCAGGCCGCAGCAGCATCGGCAGCGTCGTTCACCGTCGGAGCGTTATTGCCGTTCGCCGCAATCCTTTTGCCTCCGTCGTCGTGGCGCGTCCCGGTGACTTTCGTGTCTGTGCTCACCGCTCTCGCTGTCACCGGCGCGTTGAGTGCCAGGATCGGCCGCGCCCGCGCGGGACGCGCCGTGCTGCGCGTCGTGCTCGGCGGGGCCGCGGGTCTAGCGCTCACCTACGGCATTGGCCACCTCTTCGGTACCGCGCTCGGATGACGGCTACTTGGTGTCGACGACCAACACCTCGGTCTTCGCCCGGTGACGAACGGCGCGCGGAACCGAGCCGATCAAACGCCCGACCACTGAGTTCAATCCGACGCTGCCGACCACGATGAGGTCCACGCCGGCGCTGTCGGCCAGCTTCAGCAGCGCGTCCACGGGCGCGCCTTCAATCGCCTTCTCCTCGACGTCAGGCGCACCGGCCTGCTTGGCTCTCGCGGCGGCATCCCGCAGCATCGCGTAGACCGGCGCATTTCCTTCGGTCCGGTAGCCCTCGCCCGACGCTTGATCGGGATCGACTCCGGTCCCGCGCGAGCCGGAGTCCTGATAGGCCGACGCCACAATCAACTTCGCGCCCGACTTGGCGGCAATTGCTGCGGCCTGCTCCACCGCGCGAAGCGATGTTTCCGATCCGTCGGTGCCCACCAGGATGACCTTGTAATCCGTCACGCTCTTGCTCCCATCAGTCGCGATGCGTCGCGCCGGCCTGTCGCGCACCCATGCCTACCACAGAATCGGTACAAGTGTTCACTCAATACCGCACCCCGGCGCTGTAACCGGATGGGCTCGACCCGGTCCGCTTGGATCCGGAGAAAAAGGGGAAACCGTGGTCGACCCACCGGATAACTATCCGCCATGGCCGATCATTGCGGTCGAGAGCAAATGCTTCCAGCGCAAAATGACGCTCACAGTCGAGAGGATGTCAGTGGTCTTCCGGGCAGACCAAGAGATCGGTCGTGACTTAACTGCTGTCGACTGGGCGTCGACTCCGCTGGGACCGGTGGAGGGTTGGCCGCAAAGCCTGCGCACCGCCGTGAACATCCTGCTCGCGTCGCGCTTCCCGATGTGGATGGCGTGGGGTCCGGAGTTGACGTTCTTCTGCAACGCTGCTTACCGCCGCGACACCCTCGGCCTGAAGTACCCCTGGGCGCTGGGGCGTCCAGCTCGCGAGGTGTGGTCGGAGATCTGGCCCGATGTCGGCCCCCGCATCGAATACGTCTTGTCCACCGGGGAGGCAACATGGGACGAGGCCCTGATGCTGCTGGTGGAGAGGTTCGGCTACAGCGAGGAGTCCTACCACACGTTCTCCTACAGCCCGTTGCGCGACGACGATTCGGCCGTGTGCGGCATGCTCTGTGTGGTCAGCGAGGACACCGAGCGCGTCATCGCTGAACGGCGAATGGCCACGCTACGCGAACTGGGCTCTGACCCCAGCGTCGTACGCACCGAGCGGCAAATGTTGGACTTCGCCGCCGATCAGCTCTCGCGGAACCCGTACGATCTGCCGTTCACTCTCACCTATCTGTTCGGCGATGACGGCGACCTGCACCTGGCCGGGGCGAGTGGGATCACGCGCGGGCACCCGGCGGCACCGGAAACACTGCCCAGCGACGGCCCCTCGATATGGCCCGCCGAAAAAGCGATCCGGGGTCAATCCCAACTGATCGATCTTGACGGCCGAAGCCTGGATCTACCGGCCGGCGCTTGGCGTGAGCCGCCCGTTCAGGCGTTCCAGGTGCCGATTCTGCAGCAGGCCGGCCCACCACTCGGCGTCCTTGTGGTCGGGCTCAACCGGCATCGCCGCTTCGACGACGGCTATCGCGGCTTTGTCGAATTGGTGGCCAGTCACATCGCCGCAGGCGTCGGCAGCGCGCGCAGCTACCAGGCCCAACAGCAGCGCGCCGAGGCCCTGGCCGAACTAGACCAGGCGAAGACGACGTTCTTCTCCAGCGTCAGCCACGAGTTCCGCACCCCTCTCACACTTATCCTCGGCCCCGTCGATGAGCTGCTGGGCCAGACCGACATCAACGAACATGCACGGCGGGAACTCGAACTCATCCAGCGCAACGGACTGCGGCTGACCAAGTTGGTCAACACCTTGCTGGACTTCTCGCGCATCCAAGCAGGGCGCATGCAAGCTCGCTTCGAGCCGGCAGACCTATCGAAACTGACCGCCGAACTGGCCAGCATCTTTCGCTCGGCATTCGACCGGGCCGGCCTGGCCTTCACGGTGGATTGCCCGCCACTGAACCAGCCGGTCTACCTCGACCGCGAGATGTGGGAGAAGGTGGTGTTCAACCTGCTGTCCAATGCGCTGAAGTTCACCTTCGAGGGCACCGTCACCGTCCGCGTACGTGCTGAGGACATGGCCGCGAGCGTCACCGTCACCGATACCGGAATCGGAATACCTGCCTCGGAGATGCCCCAGCTATTCGACCGGTTCCACCGCATCGAATCCTCACGCGCCAGGTCCACCGAGGGCAGCGGGATCGGACTCGCTCTGGTCAAAGAACTGGTCGGCATTCACGGTGGCACGATCAGCGCCGAGAGCCAGGAGGAGGCCGGCACAACGTTTACGGTGCGCCTGCCCTTCGGCGCGGCTCATCTGCCGGCCGATGAGCTCGTCGAGGCGCCGGCCCCCCGTGCGATTTCCGGTGTGATTGCCGACCCCTATGTGCAAGAAGCGTTGCGCTGGTTGCCTTCTGACACCGAAACCACGACCACCGCGAGGGCGACCACCACGGGCATCATTCCCGCCGAGGGCGACGGCGAGCGGGCACGAGTGTTGATTGCGGACGACAACACCGACATGCGTGAATACCTGACCAGCCTTCTGCGAAATTCGGGCTATCACGTCACTGAGGCCGTCGATGGTCGGCAGGCTTGGGAAACCATCCGGGCCGAAGTTCCCGACCTGGTCATCAGCGACGTGATGATGCCGCACGTCGACGGACTGCAACTGGTGGCGGCACTGCGGTCCGAACCGCGCACGGCAGCCGTTCCGGTTCTGTTGTTATCCGCCCGCGCGGGACAGGAAGCGTCGATCGAAGGCCTGGAAGCCGGCGCTGACGACTATCTGGTCAAACCATTCGCGGCTGCCGAACTGCTGGCGAGAGTACGCGCCAACATCGAGCTGGCGCGCCTGCGCAACCATCAGGCCCGCTGGCGCACGGCGATGGTCGACTCGCTCCAGGAGGCGTTTTTCGTCTGCGACGAGAACGGCGCCGTCGTCGAAATCAACAACGCGTTCACCGAAATTCTCGGCTACGGTCCTGAACACCTCCCGTATCCGGCAACCCACCCGTGGTGGCCCGACCCCAAGACAGACCCCGAAGCCCATCGACTGGTCGAGGCGGCTTTCAAACAAATGCCGGGCAGCACTCACGAGGCGTTCACCGTTCCGGTCAATCACCGGGACGGGCACCGGCTCTGGGTCGCAGCCAACTTCAACTATGCCGACGACCCCGACACCGGCCGGCAAATCATGGTCGGGACGATGCGCGACGTCACGGCTGAGCACCACCTCGCACAACGCCAGGCCGCGCTGGCGGGGCTCAATCAACAACTGGCTCAGGCGGATACGGTCGACGACGCCTTCCGCGGAGCTGCTGATGAGCTGCGCCGGGCATGGCAGGCACGACGGGCCCTCGTCGTAACTTTCGCCAGCGCCGACGAATCCGTTGTGCCAGATGTGGTTTGCGCGGGGGAGCCCGCGGGTTGGGCCGACTTGTCGCCGGGGCAGCGGCAGGCGATCAAATCGTTGCGCGACGGCGACCCGCTGGCCACTGCGGCAGAGCAGCCGGGCGCCGCAGGGATCGCGTTGCGCCATCTGGGCGGGACGTCGGTGCTCTGGATCGAGCTCACCGAACCACGGCCGTTCACCGCTGAAGACCAGACGTTGCTGACCGTCTTGGCGGGCCGCCTCGGGCAGGGCCTGCAGCGTGCTCACGAAGTTGATGAACAGCGCGAAACCGCTGTGGCCCTGCAACATGCGATGCTCGGCCCCCCGAGTCTGCCCCGCGGCTTTGCGGTGCGCTATCTCCCCGCGACTCGACCGCTGCAGGTCGGCGGCGACTGGTACGACGTCGTCACTCTCGATGCCTGTCGCGTCGCACTGATCGTCGGCGACTGCGTCGGTCACGGGCTGGAGGCTGCCACCGTGATGGGACAACTGCGCAGCGCCTGCCGAGCGCTGTTTCTCGAAAAGTTGAGCCCGAGCGCAGTTCTCGCAGGGCTCGACCGTTTCGCTGCGCGACTACCCGGCGCCGACTGCACCACCGCGTTCTGCGCTGTGCTCACGCTGTCGACCGGCGAACTGGTGTACTCGAGTGCAGGGCACCCGCCGGCGATCATGGTGCATGCCGACGGTGGCATCGAGAGGCTGGAAAACGGACAGGGATTCCCCATGACCATCCGACCGGACGTCGCCCGGCCCGAAGCCCGTGTCACCATGCCGGCACGCTCGACGCTGTTGCTCTACACCGACGGACTGGTGGAGCGTCGCGGTGGGTCCATCGAAGACGGGATGGCTCGCGCTGCCGATCTTGTCGCCGACGGGCGCTCACGCAAACTCGATGACGTCGCCGACACCTTGATGTCCGGACTCGAACCCGCCGGCGGCTACCTCGACGATGTGGCCATACTGCTGTACCGCCAGCCGGCTCCACTCGAGTTGGACTTCACCGCCGATGTCCGTCACCTGGCGCCGAGCCGGACAGCCTTGCGGGGCTGGCTGAACGAAGCGGGAGTCGAGCCTGACCAGGTCCAGGACATGCTCATCGCGGCCGGGGAAGCCGTCGCCAATGCGATCGAACACGGCCACCGCGGCCATCCGGAGGGCACCATCTCGCTTCGTGCGACGGCCGTCGTCGACGGGCTTCACGTCAGTGTCATCGACACCGGCATCTGGAAAACACCGCACCAAGTCGCGAGCGAGCATCGGGGTCGCGGCCTCTCACTCATGCGATGTCTGGTGCAGGACTTGCGCATTCATTCAAACGACGCGGGTACTACAGTGCACATGTACGCAAGGATCACGTGAATGATGACCCCGCTCACCCTCAACACCGACCGTGGCGTCGACGGGACACCTCGGGTGACTGCGGCGGGCGAAATCGATGTCAGCAACATCCATGCGTTTACCAAGGCGTTGACAGCAGCCAGTGAGGGCAACAGCAGACCGATCACCGTCGATATGAGCGCGGTCAAATATCTGGATAGCGCGGGCATCAATGTGCTCTTCAAACACGCCGACGAGATCGACCGACTGCACCTCATCGTCCACCCCTTCTTGATGCGGGTGCTTTCGATCACGGGGCTCAGCGCGATCGCGACGGTGCAAGCCGCACCCGCCGGATCCGACGGGCACACTGTGTCAGCGGAACGCGGCGCCCCTGCCTAGCGACCTTTGAAACGGCGCAACTGGACAACCCCGTTCGCTACGGCGGCGATGCCGGCAATCAGCAGCGCCATCGAGATGATCGCGGTAGCTGCCATGCCCAGCATCCCGTTCAGTGGCACGTTCACGAACAAGGACATCAGGAGCGCAACGGCGCCGGCGACGATCAGAACGTAGGCACGGGTCATTGCTCAATCCTCCGGTAAGTCAATGGCCTGCGCACCACCCGGCCTCTCGACCGTCATAATCAACCCGTGACAACACCGTTCGCAGTGGCGGACTCCGGATGAACGCGGTGGTGCTGACAAGTGGCATCGCAGCCGTCGAGCTCGGGGGGCTGATCGCCCTGGGCGTGTTGCTGATCGTTTCCCGGCGTCAGCTGAAACAATCGCGAACCGAATTGGAGCGCAGCCGCCAGATCACGACCGGTCGGCGGCCTCGGCGTCGTCCGGGTCTCGCGCCATTCGCCCTCAGGACGGCGTGGCGGACAGCTGACTCGCTGATCACCAAAGGCATTGGCGCCACGGTGCGTAACTCCATCGAAGATCTGGCCGGGTGGGCGCAGGTGGAGCGTCCCGATCTGGCACGACTGACCGCCGACGGCGATGTGGTGATCGCCTTCTCCGACATCGAGGACTCCACCGTCCACAATGAAGAGCTGGGGGACCGGGACTGGGTGAAGGTCCTCGAGCGACACAACCGTCTCATCGAGAAACTCGTCGAAGTTCACGGCGGGCACGTCATCAAGACCCAGGGCGACGGCTTCATGATCGCCTTCGGCGATGCCGAACAGGCTGTGCTGTGGGGGATCGGTGTCCAGCGAGCGCTGCTCAAAAACGCCGACCAGTGGGGCGGAATCCGCGTCCGGATCGGCATCCACCTCGGGCCCTCGGTCAGACGCGGAGACGATCTGTTCGGGCGCAACGTCGTGATGGCCGCCCGAATCGCGGGGCAAGCCGGCGGCGGCGAGATCCTGGTCAGCGACGCGGTGCGCGAGAGCGTCGAGGGTGCGGCCGGTATCGCTCTGTGCGCGCCCCGCGAGGCCGAACTCAAAGGCCTGCAGGGCACCCACCGCCTTTACGTCGTCAAGATCCCCGGCTGACCGGTCAAGGCCTGATTTCCACCTTGTCATCCGGATTGAAATAGCGCTCGGTTCCGTCGGTGAACTGCACCGTGCACACTTCCGGCAAAAAACCGCCCCCGTGCGGGGCCAATTCCGAGACGACGCGTGTCTTGACCCGCTTCCAGGCGTCGTCACCTTCGCCATGCTCGCGGAGTTGGTATCCCGGTAAGCGGTTGGTGAGGTCGACTGCCCGCAATTGGAGCACTCGGCTTGATGGCGTCGGCATAGTTTCCAATTCTGCCCAGCAATTCTTACGAGCAGGTGACGACTAGGGGTTGGCCGGTTGCGTCTGCGGGTGACGACGCACGACTGTGGGCCACCAGAACCACGGACCCAGGATCGCCAGGATGGACGGCACGACGAACGACCGCACGATCAACGTGTCGAGCAGCAGACCGATACACACGGTTGAACCCATCTGACCGATGGTTCGCAGACCGCTTGTGAGCATGGCCAGCATGGTGAATGCGAACACCAGACCGGCCGAGGTCACGACGCCGCCGGTGCTGCCGAGTGCGCGGATCAGACCGGTATGCAATCCACCGTGAAGCTCTTCCTTGACCCGGTTGATCAGCAGCAGGTTGTAGTCCGATCCCACCGCCACCAGGATGATGAACGTCAGCGGCAAGATCAGCCAGTGCAACGGCAGCCCGATCAGATGCTGCCAGAGCAGGATCGACAACCCGAACGCACCGGCATAGGAGAACGCCACCGTCGCGGGAATCACCAAGGCCGCCACCAAACTTCGCGTGATGAACATCATGATCAAAAAGATCAGCACGAACGCGGCGATCGCCGCGATGAGTAGATCCGATGCGGCGTATCCCTTGATGTCCTTGTCGGTGGCTCCCGAACCGCCGATGTACACCCTGGCACCGGCCAGCGACGTCTCCTTCAGAATCGTCTTGATCGCTTCGGGAAACATTTCGACATGCTCGACACCTTCGGGGCCCATCGCGTCGCCCTCGTGGGTGACGATGAACCGGGCTGCCTTGCCGTCCGGCGACATCATCAATTTCTCGCCGGTCTTGACGTCCTCGTTGTCGAACCCCTCATGCGGGATGTAGAAGAAGTCGTCGCTGCGGGACTTGTCCCAGTCGTTACCGACGTTGATCGAGTCGTCGTACGTCTGCTCGGTCGCCAGCGATTGAAGGTCGGCAGAACCGTACGAATTGACCAACTTCGCCTGCAGGGCCTCAGTGTCGTCGGCCGTGGCTTTCAGTTGCGCGATGATCTTCGGGAACGTCTTGTCGACTTCCTCGATGGAGATTCTGGCGAAGTTGATGTCTTCGGCCAACTTGTCGATCTGGTCGATCGTGTCGAATACCGATCTGAAGGTCCAGCAGATCGGGATGTCGAAACAGTGCTTCTCCCAATAGAAATAGCTTTTGATCGGGCGGAAGAAATCGTCGAGATTCGATACGTCGTCCCGTACGTCTTCGCTGACCTTCTGCAGATCCGCGATGGTGAGAGCCGTCTGGTGCAGCTCATCGGACACCTTCTGGAAGAACACGATCTCTTTGCGCAGGACCTCGACAGAGTGCTGTTGGATGTTGGCTTGCTGGTCGGTGTTGGTGTTCTGCTCCCTGTTGAACGGCAGCTGCTGACCGTTGCCGCTGCCCTGAGTAGTGAACAGATAGGGAATGCTGGCGTGTTCGAGCGGTCGGCCCAATGGCCGCGTCATGCCCTGCACCATCGCCACACCATTCAGGCGGATCAGAGCTCGATTGACCCGGTCCAACGAGATGAAGTCGGCCGAGTTACGCATGTCATGGTCGCTTTCAACCATGATCATTTCGGAGAACAATTTGCTCTTGGGGAAATGTCGGTCGGCGGCTTGAAAACCCAGATTCGACGGCGAGTTGTGCGGCTGGTACTGGCGATCGTCGTAGTTCTGCCGATAGCTCGGCACGAAGATCGCACCCAGCATGACGACGGCCGAACTGGCGACCAGGATCGGCACCGGCCAGCGCACCACGCTCGCGCCGATCCGCCGGTACACGTGCGCCTTGGCGGCCTGTCGCGGATCGAACATCCCGAACAGGCTGCCCACCGTCAAAATCGCCGGACCGAGTGTCAACGCTGCGGCGATGGTGAAGAGCATGGTGAGCGCGACAGCGGGGCCCATGGTGTGGAAGTAGTTCAAGCGCGCAAACGTCAGGCAGAAACACGCACCGGCGATCGTCAGCCCGGACCCGATGATGATCGGCGTGACGCCCTTGTAGGCGATGTAGAAGCTGTCTTCTCGGCTCTCTCCGGCTTGCCGTGCCTCGTGATAGCGGCCCATCAGGAAGATGCCGTAGTCCGTCCCGGCTCCCAGGGTCAGTGCGATGACGATATTCACTGCGAACGAGGACAACTCGAGCCATCCGTGATGCCCGAGAAATGAGATGAGCCCCTTGGCGAAAAGCATTTCGATGAGGACGCCGAGCAAAACGGGCAGCAGCGTGGGTGGGGAGCGGTAGACGAACATCAACATCACCAGGATGAGGAGGATCGTGATGATCGTGACGTTGTTCAAGCTCGAGTTGGCGATGCTCAACGTATCCGAGGCCAGTGGCGCCGCACCGCTCACGAATGCCTTGAGCCCCGGCGGTGGCGGGTCTTTGGCGATGATCTCGCGGACCGTGTTGACCGACTCGTTGGCCTCCATCTGGCCGATGTCGCCGGCCAGACGTAGCAACACGTAAGTGCACTTGCCGTCCACACTTTGGGCGCCGGCCGCCGTGAACGGTTTGCCCCAGAGATCCATCACGTACTGCACGTGCTTGGTGTCCCGCTCGAAGCGCTTCACCAAATCGTCGTAGTACGCGTGATCCTGGTCGCCCAGTCGTCGGTTCTGCGCCTCGAACACCACCATGGTCAAGTTCGTCGAATTGGACTCATGGAACTTTTCGCCGATGTGCAGCAACGCGCGCTGCGACGGCGCGTAATGCGGGACCATCGGGCCGGCGAGTTCTTCTGCGACGTCCTCTACCTTGGGAGTGAACGCTGTCATCGTGACCGCGGAAAACCCCCAGAAAAAGATGAGTGGTATCGCGAATCTACGCACCATCCTGGGAAGGAACGGGCGTTTGACCCGGGGTTCATCCAGCCGGTGTTCGCTCACGCGGATTTCACCCTGCACTCGACGTCAGCGTCCGGATGATTATCCGAAGCCTCTGGGACGCCGGACTCCGGCGGTGGCGGCATGCCGTTCACCAGCATGCGGCAGCGCAGCGGACCGCCGTGGACGTGCACTGAAATGGCGCCGGATGCCACTGTCAGTGTGGTGGTCTCGTCGTGGGTCCAGGGCTCCGTCGTGAACGTGACATCGACCGGATGCGGGTGCCCTTCGACGTCTACATAGACGATCTTCGCGGCCTTTCCGACGGGGCCGAACACCTGATACGTGAGCCGTTTGACGTTGAACTGCTCCGGCGCCTGCGGCCCGTTGACGGTGATGACCGGCTCGGGCTCAGAGAACTGGTGCACCTTGTACATGCACACCAACCCCACGCCGACCGCGATGACGGCAACGAGCGGCATCCAGACACGCGCCAGGACAGTCCTGCCGACTGAACGAGGGCTCACTCGATCACCTTTCGGAATGCGCGTCCAGGGGCCTCGTGTTCTCGAGCCGACCTCGCTGCCACTTCTAAATATCAACCAGGTTGATACGCGGCCGTCAAGACGTTACAGGTACTGAACGGACACGACTACAACGATGCGAAACGGTATCACCTGAGAGCGCCGTCGGCAGCGCTGGCCGATCGGACCTCAGGCGGTCACTTCCGCGGTTCTCAGACGACCCTTGAGTCGCTTGGCGCGCAGAAGTTGGATGGCGAGGTTTGACGAGGTGAACATCGGAATCACGCCAATGAACGTTCGCTCGGACGGGGTGGCTCCCTGCAGGTATTCCAGACACCCGAAGACGTAGTAGGTCGACAGCGCGAACAAGGTAAACGGAATGCAGAAGGCCATGGGATTGCCGCGGATGGCGACAATGCGCTGCGCGTACTCGAACTCTTCTCGTGTCATGGTCTCGCGTTTGCGCAACTTCTTGATGACTCGCGGCGCGGCCCCGATTTCCTCGCTGAAAGGCAGCTTGGGTTCCGCCTCCAACCGCCGCACGTAGACAGTTCCGATCAACAACAGCAGAAATGTCACCGCCAGGGCGATCAGCGTGAGCAGACCCCAGAAATACGTACTCACATCCCACTCCTTTGCTCCGCGGTTCGAACCTAACACCACGTGCGCGCAACGGCTGGTTCGCCGATGTGGGACGCAACCGTGCGACCGCGACTGCAAGAGTTGGTAACTCGACCGCTGGGCGGGTACAGCTGGGATCTGACGAACGGAGAAGCATGAGCGATAGCGCCCAGACCGGAACCATCACCACACGCGTTCCGGCGCGTCTTGACCGACTGCCGTGGTCTCGGTTTCACTGGCGCGTCGTCGTCGGCCTCGGCGGAGTGTGGGTACTGGACGGCCTCGAGGTGACGATGGTCGGCAACGTGTCGTCTCGCCTCACCGAACGAGGCAGCGGCATCACTCTCACCGCTGCGGACATCGGCACGGCGGCCGCGTTCTACATCGCCGGAGCGTGCTTGGGCGCGTTGTTCTTCGGACATTTGACCGACCGCTTCGGGCGGCGCAACCTGTTCATCCTGACTCTGGCGGTATATCTGGTGGCGACCGTTGCGACGGCCTTCGCGTTCGCGCCGTGGTATTTCTTCCTCGCCCGGTTCTTCACCGGCGCCGGCATCGGCGGCGAGTACGCCGCGATCAATTCGGCCATCGACGAGTTGATCCCCGCGCGAGTACGCGGCCGGGTGGACCTCATTATCAACGGGACCTACTGGCTCGGGTCGGCTGCCGGCGCGGGCGGGGCGCTCCTTTTGCTGGACACATCGAACTTTCCCGCGAACATCGGGTGGCGCCTCGCATTCGGGATCGGCGCCATCTTCGGAATATTCGTCCTTCTAGTCCGGCGCAACGTTCCAGAGAGCCCACGCTGGTTGTTCATCCACGGACACAACGACGAAGCCGAGCAGGTTGTCGGCGAGATCGAGGCGGACATCGAGCGGGAAACGGGCTGCCCGCTGCCCAAGCCGCAGGGACGGCCGCTGAAAGTCCGCCAGCGCGAAACGATTTCGTTCATCGAAATCGCGAGAGTGGCATTCAAGCTCTACCCGAGGCGCGCGGTGCTGGGGCTGTCGCTATTCGTCGGACAGGCGTTCCTCTACAACGGCGTCACCTTCAACCTGGGGACGCTGCTGAGCGGCTTCTACGGCGTCGACGCCGCAAGGGTGCCGCAGTTCTACGTGCTGTGGGCGCTGAGCAACTTCCTCGGGCCGCTAGTGCTCGGTCGCCTGTTCGACACCGTCGGCCGCAAACCGATGATCACCATGTCCTACCTCGGCTCTGCGATGGTGGCGGTTGTTCTCGGGATCCTCTTTGTGACCCAGACCGGTGGAGTCTGGGTCTTCATCGGCGTGCTCGCCGCCACCTTCTTCCTGGCGTCGGCCGGCGCGAGTGCTGCATACCTGACGGTCAGCGAGATCTTCCCGATGGAGACCCGGGCACTGGCCATCGCGTTCTTCTATGCGGCCGGCACCGCGATCGGCGGCATCAGTGGGCCGCTGCTGTTCGGTCAGCTGATCGAGTCCGGCCAGCGCGGCGAGGTGATGTGGTCGTTTCTCATCGGGGCGGCCGTGATGGCCATTGCGGGCTTGGTGGAGTTGTGGCTCGGTGTCAACGCCGAGCAGCGCCCACTCGAGGAGCTCGCGCTGCCGTTGACGGTGGCCGACGCCGAGCGACGACGAGGAGTCCGGCGAGCGCTGAAAGCGACGGGCGACCCACGTAGGAGTTAACGCTCGCTGAACTTGCATCGGCGACCGGCGGAGATGTGGCAAGGCATGCTGCGTCTGCCGCGCAACTTTGGAAGACTCGGGCGTCATGAAACGTCAGCTGATGCTGCTCAGCGTCGCCGCCACGATCGCGGTGGCCGCGCCGGCATACGCCGACCCTGCTCCCAACAACGACGCCGACTTTCTTGCCCAGCTCACCGCGGCGGGGCTCAGCTATCAAGATCCGGCCCAAGCGGTCGCGGTTGCCAAGGCCGTGTGCCAGTTGGTCGACAAGGGGACGCCCGACACCGAGATCGAGAAGAACCTTCGACTCCGCAACCCGTCGTTCAGCGAAAACGGAGCGGCGAAGTTCATCATGCTCGCGGCCGGCGAGTACTGCCCGAAGTATTTGACCGGCGAAGGCCGTCCTCCGAAACCGCCTGGGGCAGCGGGTAATTAATCCCTACCGCGCGAACCCGCATCGGCCGCGGCGCGCATCCGCTCCGACAACCGAAGCAAATCGTGCTCGCCGACTCCGTTGTGGAGCGTATAGGCGAGCTGCCGCAATTCAACAGCCCAATTGCGTAGTTCGTCTTCGAGCCGGGACTGAACCGGGATCATCTCGTTCCCCTCGGGAAAGACGGGCACAAGG
The DNA here is from genome assembly GCA_963762535.1 of uncultured Actinomycetota bacterium. Classification (GTDB taxonomy): domain Bacteria; phylum Actinomycetota; class Actinomycetes; order Mycobacteriales; family Mycobacteriaceae; genus Mycobacterium. The sequence continues at coordinate 111,988 of CAVXKX010000004.1, read as the reverse complement.
CCCGACGATCAGATGGCAAATACCTGCCCAACCGGGCAACCACTCGCCTAAGCTTTGGCGCACATCTCAATTGCGGCTTCCGCGGACATAATGCGGCGGTGACGCCCAATGAGCCGATGCGAACTGCTCACGACCGCAGACATAGGCCGAAGGTAGGCGCCGTCCCTGCGTACAACATCAATAAATCAGATGGACTCCCTGAGAAACTTTCAGCCAGTCACGACAGGCGCTGATCCGAGATTGCCGAGGTGTTAGCTTCGGTTCGTGCCTGAGGATCGAGAACCTTTGCGTATCGGCGTGCTCGGTGCTGCGCGTATCGCGCCATTGGCACTCATCAAGCCGGCGAGGCACAACCCCGAAGTCGTGGTGGCGGCGGTGGCGGCGCGCGACGGCGCACGGGCCCGCAAATTTGCTGCCACGAACGGTATCGCCCAAGTGCACGACGACTACGAGGCGCTGATCGCCGACCCGAACCTGGATGCGATCTACAACCCGCTGCCGAACGGCTTGCACGGCAAATGGACTCGAGCCGCGCTGCAGGCCGGTAAGCACGTGCTGTGCGAGAAGCCATTCACGGCCAATGCCGCCGAGGCCCGCGAGATCGCCGGCGCGGCCGCGGCGTCTGGTCTGGTGGTGATGGAGGCGTTTCACTACCGCTACCACCCGTTGTCGTTGCGCGCCGAGGAGATCATCGCCTCGGGTGAACTCGGCGACACTCACCCGAGTGGAAGCGGCCCTGTGTTTTCCGCTGCCGATGTTCTCCGACATCCGGTACAACTACGCGCTTGCCGGCGGCGCTCTGATGGATGCAGGCTGTTACGCCGTCCACATGGCCCGCACATTCGGTGGGTCGGCGCCGGAAGTGGTGTCGGCCCAGGCCAAGCTGCGCGATCCGCAGGTGGACAGGGCGATGACGGCGGAGCTCAGGTTTCCCGAGGGGCACACCGGCCGTATCCGGTGCTCGATGTGGTCGGCGCGTCTGCTGGAGATCAGCACCCGGGTGGTCGGGGACCGGGGCGAGCTGAGGCTGTTCAATCCGGTCACCCCGCATTTCGTCCACCGGCTCACCGTTCGATCAGCTGACGGCAAACGTGTCGAGCATTTTCCTCGGCGCCCGTCCTACGCGTATCAGCTCGACGCGTTCGCCGCCGCGGTGCTGCGCGGGGTCCCGGTGAAGACCACGCCCGAGGATGCGGTCGAGAACATGGCCGTCATCGATGCGATCTACCGTGCGGCCGGCCTACCGCTGCGTCAGCCGAGCTGATCGGCGAATGCCGGTCCCGGGCGCGACCACCTGGCCATATCATCGGGTGATGAGCACCGGCGGCCTTGACACCGTGGGATCGCCGGCCGTCACCGACGAGGAATCGGCACGTTACCGCGCCGCAGGCTGGTGGTCGGATGTGACGTTGTCGGATGCGGTACGCACTAACGCCCGGCATCATCCGGATCGCGCCGCTTACATTGACCATCCATCGGGATCGCTGACCTGGCGTGAATTCGATTCTGCGGCAACGGCGCTGGCGGAGCAGTTGACCGGCGCGGTGTGCGGCCGGGTGACCGGGTCGCGGTGTGGCACGGCGACTCCGCGGCAATCCACGTGCTGTTCGTCGCGGTCGAACGCTGCGGGGCGGTCGTCGTCGGGATCGGTGCACGGTCCGGCAGCCGCGAGGTCACCGCGATACTGCGCAACTCACGGTCGACGATGCTGATCGGCGATCGGGAGCGCAGCGAGGCAGCACGGCTGGCCGGATTCGCGGTTCCGATTCTCGAGCTGACCCATCGTGACGGTCGTCCACAACTGAACGTCGACACCGCGCCGATAGCCTTGAGGTCCCAGCACCCACTGGGCACCGACGACGTCTTCTTGATCAATTCCACCTCCGGCACGACGGGACTGCCCAAGTGCGTCGTGCACACCCAAAACCGTTGGCACTACTTTCATCAGAAGGCCGTCGCCAACGGGCAGTTGACACCCGACGACATTGTCCTGCCGGTCATCCCCACTCCGTTCGGCTTCGGAATCTGGACCAGCCACACCACACCGATCTATCTGGGTGCCACCACCGTGATCCTGGATCGTTTCAGCGTCGAAGCGACATGTGCGGCGATAGCCCAGCACCGGGTCACCGTGTTGTGTTGTGTCAGCACGCAATTGACGATGCTGATGGCCGACCGCGCTTCCCGTGAATACGACCTGAGCTCGTTGCGCGTCGTCTTCACCGGCGGAGAGGCGTTGCCGTACCGCCCCGCCGCCGAATTCGAGACACTCACCGGCGCAAAGATTCTGCAGTTCTACGGATCCAACGAGACCGGCCTGCTCAGCGCCACGACGCTGAACGACTCGCAGGAACATCGGCTGCGTACGGCCGGCCGGATAGTCCCGGAGATGTCGGTCCGTCTCTTCGACGCCGAACAGGACGTCACCGACTCGGGGCGGGGTCAGCCCGCATGTCGGGGTCCGGCGACCAGCCTCGGCTATCTCGACGGCACCGGCCACGATCAGCTGTTCACCCGCGACGGGTGGATGCGGATGGGCGACATCTGCGAAATCGACGCGGACGGCTACCTCAGCGTCACCGGCCGCACCTCGGATTTCATCCTGCGGGGCGGCAAGAACATCAGTGCGGCTCAGGTGGAGGATGCCGCGACCATGCATCCGGCGATCGCGGTCGCCGCGGCGGTGGCAATGCCCGATCCGGTCTTCGGCGAGCGGGTTTGCCTGTACGCCGAACTCGTCGATTCGCAGACCATCGACCTGCCGGGTCTGGTCGAATACCTTTTGGCGGCAGGTGTTTCCAAGGAGCTGCTGCCGGAGCGACTCATCGTCGTCGACGAATTGCCGAGATCGTCGGGTGGCAAGATCGCCAAAGGCCGGCTTCGCGAGGACATTCACGCGAGGATGGAGGCCGATGATGAACGTGCCTGACGCTCGCCGAGGTGGCCTCCAAGTGTGGGCTCCGTCGGTGGTTCCGCCGATCGGCGTTGACCTGTCCGACGAGCAGTCGCTGGCGATCGCGTTCCGCCACCTGGCAGCGATCGGGTTCGCCGAGAATCTGGCCGGGCACATCACCTGGCAGCCGGAGGGGCAGACCGACATGTTCGTCAACCCATGGGGCCTCTGGTGGCAGGAAGTCACCGCCTCCGACATCTGCGTGGTCGACGCGGACGCACGGGTGGTCAGGGGCCGTTGGGATGTCACGCCGGCCATCCACATCCACACCGAACTGCATCGCGTGCGCGACGACGCACGAGTGGTGATCCACAACCACCCCTATCACGTGTGCGTGCTCGCCGCTCTGGGCATGCTGCCGGAACTGGTCCATCAGACCGGCTCGCTGTTCCTGGACGACCTCTGCCTGGTCGACGCGTACGACGGCGAGATCGACAGCGCAACGCGCGCAGCCGATCTCGCGGACCGGATCGGGGCCGCCAACCTCACCATCCTGGCCAACCACGGCGTCATCGCCACCGGCCGCAACCTGGCCGAAGCCGTCTATCGGGCCGCGTCGATCGAGCGAGTCTGCAAGCTGGCCTACGACGTCATGCTCACCGGCAAGCCGCCCGCGCAGATGAATTGGTCGGACATGGCGGGCATGCAGCGTTCACTGATCGAGCGGGCGGCCGACGTGTACTGGGCCGGCGCCGCCCGCCTCACCATCAAAGCCGATCCTGCGGTACTGAGTTGAGCGGATTGCGATGAAATCGATCGACGAACTGGCCGCGAACCTGAGCTTCACCACCGCCAAGACCGGCGACGACCGATCGGTCACATTTCTTCCCGATCCGCCGCGGGCAGCGCGCCGCTACACCCTGATCTCCGTCGACGACCACATCGTCGAACCTCCCGACACCTTCACCGGTCGTCTGCCGCAGCGGCTCGCTGATCGGGCCCCCAAAGTCGTCGACACCGCCGATGGCGGCCAAACCTGGGTCTATGACAACCAGGTGCTGCCGAACGTCGGATTCAACGCCGTCGTCGGGCGGCCGGTCTCTGAGTACGGCTTCGAGCCGGTGCGCTTCGACGAGATGCGCAGGGGCGCCTGGGACATTCACGAGCGCATCAAGGACATGGACCTCAACGGCGTGTACGCATCGCTGAACTTTCCTTCGTTTCTGCCGGGTTTCGCCGGCCAGCGGCTGCAGCAGGTGACCACGGACCGCGACCTGGCGCTCGCCTCGGTGCGGGCATGGAACGACTGGCACCACGAAGTGTGGGCCGGTTCGTATCCCGGCCGCATCATCGCCTGCCAGTTGCCGTGGCTGCTGGATCCTGAAGTCGGCGCGCAAATGATCCGCGAGAACGCCGAGCGCGGCTTTCACGCTGTCACGTTCAGCGAGAACCCGTCGATGCTGGGATTGCCGAGCATCCACTCGGGTCACTGGGATCCGATGATGGCCGCCTGTGCCGAAACCGGGACCGTGGTGAACCTGCATATCGGTTCGTCCGGGTCGTCGCCGTCGACCACCGACGATGCACCGCCTGACGTGCAGGGCGTGCTGTTCTTCGCCTACGCCATTTCGGCGGCCGTCGACTGGTTGTACTCCGGCCTGCCGAGCAGGTTCCCGGAACTGAAGATCTGTTTGTCCGAAGGCGGAATCGGCTGGGTCGCAGGACTCTTGGATCGACTCGACCACATGCTCAGCTATCACGAGATGTACGGGACCTGGGCGGCGCTGGGGGAGAGGCTGACTCCGGCCGAGGTGTTCACGCGCAACTTCTGGTTCTGTGCCGTGGAAGACAAGTCCTCGTTTGTGCAGCACGATCGGATCGGCGTCGACAACATCATGCTCGAAGCCGATTACCCGCACTGCGACTCGACGTGGCCGCACACCCAGGAGACCGTGCACGAGCAGATCGGCGGCCTGCCGCCGCAGCTGATCCGAAAGTTCACCTGGGAGAACGCATCACGTCTGTACAACCATCCAGTGCCCGGTCGACGTGCAGCGAGATCCGGAGGCGTTTTGAGCAAACCCATGACGGAACCGCAAACAACTTTGGCGGGGCGGCGCATTCTGGTCACCGGCGCCGCAACCGGAATCGGGGCCGCGGCGGTACGCGTCCTGCACTCTGCCGGGGCTCAACTGGCCGCCACCTATCACCGCACCCCTCCGGCTGACGATGCGCCGGCCGTGGCCTGGCTGCCGTGTGATGTTCGCGTGGCCGACTCGGTCGATGCCGCTTTCGGCAGTGCCGTCCAGGAGCTCGGCGGCCTGGATGTGCTGGTCAACGCCGCCGGATTGTGGCAACCGGGGGTGCCCGGGCTCATCACCAGTGACGAGATCGACTTCCTGCTGGCGACCAACGTCAAAGCAACGATCCTCACGAATCAGGCCGCCCACGCTGTGATGCGCGAAAATGGTGGCCAGATCATCAATTTCGGCTCTGCCGAAGCGGTGATGGGCAGTCCGGTCGCAGCGGTATACGCCGCCACCAAAGGGGCCGTTCAAGCCTGGACCCGTTCAGCGGCCAAAGCCTGGGGCGCAGAGCGGATCACCGTCAATGCGCTTGCGCCCGCAGTGCGGACACCGGGTGCCGACCGGTTCCGCGACTTCCTCGGGCCCGATGCCGCCCCATTCATCGATCAGCAGATGAAGCTGTCGATCCCGCTGGGCGGCAAGCTCGGTGATCCCGCCGCCGACCTGGGCCCGGTGCTGGTGTTCCTGGCCAGCGCCGGAGCCCGCTTCATCACCGGCCAGTTGATACCGGTAGACGGCGGACTCGCCATGGTGGGCAGCTGATCGAGCACAGCGACATGGACCGACTCGGCATTGAGATGCTCAGCGTTTTCGGCATGCCTCCGATCGAATTCGTCCATCTCACGGCCGATCTCGGCTGCCGCTATATGACGGCCAGCATGGTCGGCTTCGCGCCGGTGAACAGTCTTCGATACGAACCCTTTTCGCTGCGCGATGATGCCCAGTTGCGTCGGGATCTTCTTGCGGCCATGGACGACTGCAACGTATCGATCTCGTTGGGCGAGGGTCTGCTCATCGCGCCGGGCGTCGACGTCCGCTCCTATGCCGCCGATCTGGACATCATGGCCGAACTGAGGATCCCGCGGATCAACACCGTCAGCCTGGAGCCGGACCGGGCCCGGACATTCGACGAGCTGGCCGCTCTGACCGAATTGGCCGCGGCACGCGGAATCGCGACGTGCGTCGAACCCGTTGTCGGGCTTAGCATCGCCGATCTAGCTTCGGCCATGGCGGCAGTGGAATACGTCAACCGTGACGAGATCAGCCTGCTCATCGACACGATGCACGTGGCCCGCTTCGGCGCTTGCGCCGAGGACCTCCGATCGATCCCGGCCGAGCGGATCGGCTACATCCAACTGAGCGACACCACGATGCAGCGCCGCATGAAGCACTACGCCGAAGAAGCCATGTACGAGCGGATGGCGCCCGGCGAAGGGGAGTTGCCGTTGCTCGACATGCTGGCGGCCTTGCCGAAAGATCGCGTCGTCGGATTGGAGATACCCATGCGCGCCAGCGCAGAGGCCGGTGTCAGCGCCTACGACCGGTTACTGCCGTGCGTCGAGGGTGCGCGTTCGCTACTGGCTGAAGTGAGCGAAAATTATTGAGTCGCAACGCAGCCGATGTCCCTGATCAGCCGCCGAGACCTTTTTTGATCGCGTCGTCCTGCTTTTGACCGACATCGGTAATGAATTCCGGTGGCGCCAGCGCAAATGAAGGACCGTCGAACTCCAGCGTGACCATCGCCTTGCCCTCGGTGAACACCAGCACCGTCACCCCCTTGGAGTGGTCCGGCGACAACCCCGAAATCGTCGAGCCACCCACCCCGACCTCGGCGTTCAGCGACTTCGCGAGAAGAGTTTCACGATGGGTCGCCTTCGCCGAGTCCAGAGCGCTGGCGGCTGCTTCGATGTCCGGCAGGATCTGGATGGTGTCGATGATCGCGTGGCTGTGATCTTGATCGGTGAACGTGATCGTCGCGCCCTGTTGGCCATTCGGGTCTTTGGTCGCGGGGCCGGCGGTGAAGGGTTCGGGTGCTTTGATGTCGCTGGCTTTGATCAACAGCGTGGTGTAGTCCGTGATCGCTGGGTGGCTGGCGGTGCTTGATCCCGAGGACGGGGTCGATGACTTCGAATCGCTGCCGCAGGCCGACACCCCCGCCAGCATCGCCGTGATCGCCGCGGCGGCGATCACTGTCAGGGGAATCCTCATCGACCGTGCTCCTTTTAGGTGGGATAACCGAAACCGTATCTCATCGGCGACCTGCGGCAGAATTCCTGGACCGGCGGACCACAACGCCGTACACCCGGAGGTTGTCGTCAGCCCCGCGGAATATCCCGCATGCCAGTCGGTTTCGGCCGACTAGCTCGCTGCGACGTGTTCGCGAGCGTAAAGCCCGCTCCCGGTGATGAACGGCAAGTCCAGCGTCGTCCTGATACCGGGCGAGGCTGCGACGACCGCCGGAATGGCGTTCACGATCCGGCCAGCTGCCCCGCAGATCGCGGCTTGATTGTGGTCGCCGTAGCGGCTGCTCGGAACGATGTCCACCGCATACGATGGCTCGCCGGTGATCTCCACGCGATACGAGCCGCCGCCGGCGGCGGGCTGAGCCAAGTCCGGGCGCAGATCGGGCCGCAGCCTGGTGATGTGCTCGATGACGATCGCCGGATGACCGTTGACCATGCCGCAGATCTCGAACTGCAGAACCGCCAAGGTTCCTTTGGCCACCCGACCGACGGCGATGTCGAAATCCTCAGGCGCCGGCTCACGCTGGTAAGACTCGGTGATCTCGTCCACTTCGATGCCCAGACCGGCCGCGAGCTGTCTGATCGCGGTGCCCCAGGCAATGCTGAGCACGCCCGGTTGAAGCAGCATCGGAATCTCATCCAGGGGCCGGGCAAAGCCCATGTAATGCATGACCTCTGCGCCGTCGTAGGACGCGTAATCGTGGATCTCCATACAGCGCACCTGCTCAATGCGCTGACACGTTCCAGCCAGTGCCAGCGGGATCAGGTCGTTGACGAAGCCCGGATCGACGCCACTGATGAACAGGCTCGAGTTACCTTGCAGCGCAGCGTCTTCGACACGCTTGATGTACTTGTCCGGGATCACTCCCCACGGGTATTGCAGCAAACCTGGCGACGACCCGACGACGTTGACGCCCGCGGCAAGGATGCGCATGACGTCGGCCATCGCCTCCGGCAGGCGGGTGTCGCCCATCGCGCAATACACCACGCACTCCGGTTGGCTGGCCAGCAGCGCCTCGAGGTCATTGACCGCGGCAACTCCGGTGGACACATCCAGACCGGCGAGATCCGCGGCGTCCCGGCCAACTTTCTCCGGCGCCGAAACGCACACCCCGGTGAGTTCGAATCGTGGATTGGTGATCAGCTCGATCAACGCCAGCCGACCGACGTTTCCGGTACCGACGTGGGCGACTCGGATCGCCATTGAAATCCTCCATCCCCGGATGCGCGCGACAGACGCCCTCGACGCTAGTCCACCGGGAATGCGGGATGCGACGAATCGTTACACGGCTGCCCAGCCACCAGCGCGGCGGCCGGGATCCGGAGTCGGCTCAGTTGCTGCCGAAGCCGCCGTGCTGAGTTGCCGTCACCGAACGTTGTGACGCGCCACCCGCTCCTTGCAGATGGCTGGCAGCGAAGTCGGCCCCCTGCGAAATCACGCCGCCATCGTCGACGTAGCTGTTGTGTGCGGCGAAGTTGACCCCTTCGGAGCACACCGGATCCTCCGGGGCGCAGACCTCAATGGTCTTGGACTGATACGACGGCCCGATCACCAGCTGTGGCTGGCCGAGAAAGTTCATCGCCCGAACGTTCGGTGTCCCGAACAGCACCACCGCGGCGACGTGATTGGCCACCGAGGGGTCCAGCGGCTTGGGGATGGTTGCCGGATCGACATCCTGGGGCACCGAGTCCGGGACGGCGGGCGAAGTCACGAAGCCCGCGACCGCCGCGCCCTGCGAGTAGCCACCCAGCACGATCTTGGTGTTGGGGCACGCGGCAGCTTCGTTGATGACGTGCGAGCCGGCGTCCCTGATGCCGTCCAGGCCGGTCGACCATTGGTCGCTGGCCGGATAGTTCACCGCGTAGACGTCCATCGACCTTCCGCCCAAACGACTGCGCAGGGCGTCGACGAAGGCCTGGCCGGTCGGCCCGACACCGGGCTCCTCGCCGGTGCCGCGCGCGAACACCACTTCGGTATCGGGACACGGCTGAGCGGACGCGGACGAAACGGTGGCGATCGGAACTGCGCTAACCCCGAGTGAAAACGCCGCGGCGGCCGCGGCACCAGCGAGACGGGTGACTTGACGGGCAATCATGACGCTCAAGGTTCCCCCAGCATTGGTTGTCGAAACTAATATTTTTCTGGGCACAGCCTGAATACTCTCGAGGATAATCGTAGCTGCCGGCGGCCGAACTCGCCCGGGCCAGTTGGGCACGGCGGCAGAGTGATTCAGGGGGACGCATCGACGCAGGTCGGCGCGTCAGCCGCTTGCACCAGCCGTACCTCGGGCAGAGCTGGAACCTCGTCGGTGAGAAACCATCGGAAAGCCAAGTTGCCGCGGGGATAGTCAAGTGTGGTCAGGGAATTCGGGTGTGTCGTCAACCCCCGGGAAAGCACCACCGTCACCGAGCCGTCTGCGTTGGGCACCGCGCTGTGGCCGTTGACCGAGCAGCGCGCATCGGTGACGCCGTGAGTGGCCATGAACTGGTTCCACACCACCAGGTTCCAGAACCGGCACGCCGGCGGCCGGTGAGTGATGATCAGCGCCTCGTCGTGCTCCAACACGAAGCTGCCATAGGAGTAGCAGGCGTCGCGGGCCGACCAGCCGAAGTTGGCATCGGGCACTTGATAGGGGTCGGCGAATTGGTTTGCGGCATGAGTTATCTCGTGACCGAACGCGTGCGCCTGATCGACCCGCGCCCCCACGGCCAGCGGGACGATCGCAAACATCGTGCGCATCCAGGCGGCGGCGGACCGTAGCTTTGCCGCCGTCTCGGCGTCGCCATGCCGAATGGGCTCCGGACTGTCGAGAGATTCGATGCGCCACTTGACCCGGCGACCCGTGAGCGGGTCCGCCTGATAATCGCGGGTCATCAACACCGCGGCGTCCGGCGTCGGCCCGAACTCGAACGAAAAGTTGCCATCGGCATCGACATCGACATCGTCGCCGCGCACGATGGCCACGATGCGATCCGACCAGGCACCCGGCGACGGTTCGTTGTATGCGGTCAACGAGAAGTAGACGCTGTCACCGGCGTTACCGCTGATCCGGTAACGCCGGTCGGGATCGATCGGACAGATGTAGTAGTAGGCGTCGGTGTTGTCGCCTCCCCAGCGGCGGTCTCGCCGAAAGGGCGTGTTGATTGCCACGAACAGGGGGCGGCTCGGCTCACCGAACAAGTAGGTGTCGAACGCGACGCCCAGGGTGGTGGCCAACATCCGGTAGCCGTCAGCGATCTGCCGGTCGTCGGTGACGGCGCGCTCACCGTCCAAAAACGAACGGTCCAGACCGCCCAACGTGTCCAACAACTCGCGCCATGCGGCGGTGGACTCGTGTTCGCTGCGGGTCATCCGCTGATTCCTCTCGTTATCAATGCCGAGGTCCGTTCCACCCACGAGTCGCCCATCGCGTCGCCGCGGGTGAGCAGAGCCAGGAAGGTAGTGCCGGCGACTACCTCGACGACCTCGGCAGCGGTGACGTCGGGCCGGACCTCGCCGCGTGCGGCGGCATCGGCAAGGCGCTCGGTCAAGCCGCGGGACAGGATGTCGCCGAAGCGCTCCAGAAGTGCCGCATGCAGGGTCAGATCGGCGGCCATCTCACCGACCAGACCGGGCAGCGCCGCGCGGGCGGCGGGAGTGGTCAATACCGCTGCGGTGCGGCTGACCATCTCGCGAACGTCTGCCTCCAGCGACCCGGTGTTCGGCAATGCGGTCGCCTCGCCGATCGGGAAGACCGCCTCGTGGACCAGGTGCGCCTTGCTGGGCCAACGCCGGTAGATCGCGGGTTTGCTGGTGCCGGCTCGCCGGGCGATCGCATCGACCGACAACTCGGCATAGCCGGTCTCGGCAAGCAGCTCGACGGTGGCGCGCAGCACCGCGCTGTCGATGCGTTTGTCGCGCGGACGGCCAAGCTCTGTCACCATTACGAAACTCAGAGTAACATAATTCGCCATGACGGATGCCGCGCTCGTGCACCTCGACGACCTGGCTCTGCCGCGGTTCAGCCCGGATATCGACCAGATCCGCGATCTGATGGCGTCGATGGCGGCAGAGTGCCCGCTGGACGCCGGCGCACTGCACGCCAAAGCCGCCGCGGAAACCGGGCTCACCGACTTCGGACCGGACGACTACCGCGAACGTCTCGAGGTCTATCTCGCCGCCCTGCGCGAGATCGACGGCCTGCAGGCTCCGGGGATCGTCAACTTCCACGCGCAGATACTGCAGTTGCTCAAAAACCGGCTACTGCTCAACGACCTGCTGGCCCGCCATCCCGAGATTCGCGACATCGAGTTGCTGCCACCGGTGGTCATCGCCGGCCTGCCGCGCACCGGCACCACGCATCTGCATAACCTGCTGGCCGCGGGGCCGACGTTTCGCACCATTCCCTACTGGGAGAGTGTGGAGCCGTTTCCATTGCCGGCGGAACAGGGGATCGAGCCGGATCCGCGCAAGGCGCGGATGGATGCCGCCGTCGAGTTCATGAACGCGGCGATGCCGCATTTCCCGCTGATGCACGAGATGACCAGCGAGCACGTCCATGAAGAGATTCAGCTGCTGGCCAACGACTTCTCCACGATGCTGTTCGAAACGCTCGCCCATGTGCCGCGCTGGCGGGATCACTACCTGTCGCACGACCAGACATCGTCATACGAGCACCTGAGCCTGCAGCTGAAGGCGCTGCAATTCCTTCGGGGTGGCCGCCGCTGGCTGCTGAAGTCACCCCAGCACCTCGAGCAGTTGCCGGTGCTGGACGCCGTGTTCCCCGGTGTCGTCGTGGTGTTCACCCACCGCGACCCGGTGCCGGTGGCGCTGTCCATGCTCGCGATGCTCACCTACACGGCCCGAATGCACCGTTCTCCGGTGCCGGTGCACGAGATCGCGGCGTCGTGGACCGATCGCCTGCAGCTGATGCTGAATGCTCTCGTCCGGGATCGGGACCTGATCCCGCCCGAACGGTCGGTCGACGTCCACTTCGACGAGTTCATGGCGGGCGAGCTCGACACCGCGGAGCGGATCTACGAGCTCGCCGGAGAGCCGGGGACGGCTGCATCCCGAGCAGCGATGATCGGTTACCTGGACAACCATCAGCGTGGGCGATTGGGCAGGATCGCGACGTCGGCCGAGATGTTCGGACTCGACGAGCGCGACCTGCCCGTCCGCTTCGCTCGCTACCGCGAGCGGTTTTCAGTCTGACGTCAGCTCAGGCCGCTTCCGGCGGTGCGGGCGCGTCGTTGGGCGTGTCGCCGGCCGGAGCGGCGTCGGGCGCCGGCGGCGGAGGTGCGGCTCGGCTGCTCGGGCCCGGCGGGGAGGTGCGGGCTCGGCAGCCTCGGGTGCGGGTGGAGGTGGCTCGGGGGAGATCATGTCCACCAAGACGGGCGCCGGGGCATCGGCTGGGGCATCGCCGTCCACCGGCAAGTACATGTGGTGGCTGAACTGAGGCTGATAAGCCCCGCCGCCGCCGATCCGCACACCGCCGCCTTCGCCGCTGGAGACCGGGGTGCCGTCGGGCAGCGTCACCGCGGTGTGTCCGCCGTTCCAGCCGATCACCAGAGCGCCGGGCGCCGTGCCGTACTTGAAGCCGCGCGCCAGCAGTGCCGACTCCTCGTTGCCGGTGTTGAACCTGCCGCTGAAAGCGGGCCGGTCGGTTGCCACGTTGGAGACCAATGAGGCCAGACCTGAACAGTCCGTACCCGCCGGAGAGTTTCCACCCGTGACGTACGGCGTACCGGACATCTGCTGCAGGAGGGTCATCAGCGTCGCTAAAACAAACATGAGCCGGGACGGTACTGACCCGATCAATAGACATTCAAACTTTGTGCACGCCATCACTTTTGCGGACGCAACATGACGTACATCTCATGTTAGGACGAAAAGCCCTGGTAGGAAACTTGCAAAATTTCAATTCAACATGAGTGGAAAAGTAACCAGTTCTTGGCTTTTCGTCTCGGCAAACCCCTCAGATGCAGCAACTTTAGGCCAAAAGCGCGCCTTTAGCAAAGTGTTATTCGTCACCAGCACCGAAATCGCCCTGAAACGCTTAGTTTTCCGGTCGGCTCATCGAAGGCCAACGGGGGCCGAGGGTAGTTGCGCAATGGCGTGTTCGGTGTCGCAGTCACTCGTTCAGTATCGGTGGTCGAGAAGATCGCTCCGACTTCATGCGCCCCAACGTTTTTCAATGAGGTACGCATGAATAGTGCTGCATTACAGGCGTTTACTGTGACGTTTCTCGATTGCGGCTGACACGCCTGATCATTCGCACGGTGGCCTGTTCAATCGACTCGCGCCGCGCCTCTGGACTTCGCTTGCGTTTGGCGTGCCGCAACGCGGGCGCGATGGTCAGGCCCTGCTGGTAGGCCTCGACCACGCGGGGGTCCACATAGGAGCTACGCGCCACCGCGGGCGTATTGCCCAACTGATCGGCTACGGCACGCATCACGGCCGCTTCCTCGCGACGGCGCGCCGTCTTGGACGCCGGTTCGCGCGCCACGGCGAACGCCTCGGCGGCCAGCACCGTGCCGTGCCATGTCCGTAAGTCCTTGACGCTGTAGTCGTCGCCTACCAATTCCCGGAATCGCAGGTTGATGTCGTCGGCGTGCACCTCGCACCAGCCCTCCGGCGTGCGATACACCAGCAGGCGCTCCGAAGCGGTATCGGCACGGCTCAGCGATCGGACCGCACGCAACACCAGCGGATCGTCCAATGAAATAGTCCGTCGCACACCGCTTTTCGCCGGGTAATCGAATTGGACGCTGTCGCGGCGCAGGTGCACATGCTCACGCAACAGCGTCGAGAGCCCGTAGCTGCCGTTCTCCTCCACGTACTCCTCGCCACCGGCCCGGAAATATCCCTGGTCGATCAGGTGCTGAGCCAGTGCCAGCACACGGTCGCGCGACAACCCTTGACGTCGCAGGTCGGTGAGCAGATTGAGCCGCCAGCCGGGCAGATGCTTGGACAAGCTCAGTGTGCGCTCGTACTTCTCTTCGGATCGCTCTGCCTGCCAGCGCTCGTGATAGATGTACTGCCGGCGCCCCGCGGCATCGGTGCCGACCGCCTGGATGTGGCCGTTCGGATGGGGAGAGATCCACACATTTTTCCAAGCCGGCGGAATCACCAGCGCCTCAATCCGGGCGAGTACCTGCGCGTCGGTGATGGGCGCACGGTCTTGGTCCAGATAGGAAAACCCGCGGCCACGACGGACCCGGTGCAATCCGGGCCCACCGACATTGCTTGTACGCAGCCTCATCGGAACCGCCTACCCGCCGCGCGTGGCAGACCGTGGCTGGGCGACGGGCGCCCGAAATTGCTGCGTGTTCATCCGCACCCGATTACCCATCAACGCAATCGCACTAACGCCCCTGCCTGCACTGCGGCCCGACACGTTGGGATCAGTCGTCGTCTCGGGAGCCGACGTGAGACGGTATTTACTCATGCAGGACTTTGACTACGTCAGCTACGAGACCTTTGGGCGGCGCTTCTTCGAGGTGGCCGTGACCGAAGAGCGCGTCGGCGCCGCGTTCGCCGCGATCGCCGGTAGCCAGTTCGAGATGCCTCCGATGGCTCAGGGTCCGGGCAAGATCGCCAGAGTCAGCGCCGCGGTCACCATCAAGCAACCCAAGGTCACGCGAAATGTCGCCGACAGCATCACGTTTGACATCCACATCCCGCTGCTGATCGACCTGCTCGTCGACCTGCGGATCGACAAGCAGCGGTTCACCGTCGACGGGGACATCGCGCTCAGCGCGACCGCACGGGCCGCCGAGCCGCTACTGCTGATCGTCGACGTCGCCAAGCCGCGAGCCTCGGACATCGCGGTCCACGTGTCTTCGAAAAGCATCCGCGGCGAGCTGGTGCGCATCATCGGCGGCGTCGATGCCGAAATTCGCCGCTTCATCGCACAGTACGTCAACGACGAAATCGACACGCCTGAATCCCAGGCGGCGCAAGTCATCGATGTGGCCGAGCAGCTCGACCAGACCTGGGCGGGCATCTGATCTCGCACGCGACGGTTTATCCCGCCGCCACGTGCGGGTATGTACGACCCTGCAGGTGAACCGGGATATCAACGTCAGCAGGGAGTGAGACGACGTGGCACGAGTGAACGTCTCAACAACGTCGGACCTTTCGCCCGAATCGGCATGGAAGCTGGCGTCGGACCTGAACCGATTCGACGACTGGATGACGATCTTCGGCGGCTGGCGCAGCAAGGTTCCGTCGACGATCGAACAAGGAACCCGTGTCTCGTCGCTGATTAAAGTCAAGGGATTTCGCAACGTCATCCACTGGGAAGTGACCCGATACGACGAACCCGTCGCCATCGAGTTGGTCGGCTGCGGTCGGGGTGGGATTCGCATCACGGTCACCATGGGGGTTACTGCCAACGATCCCGGCTCGACCTTTGACCTCTGCGCGGACTTGAGCGGGGGTCTGCTGAATGGGCCGCTGGGAAAGCTCGTGGCCAGGGTCATCAGGTCGGACGTGCGCACGTCGGTGTGCAACCTGGCCGCCCTCGGATGAGGCCGAATACCGGTAGGCCGGCTCAGTGCGCAGCGCCGCGGTGGATCTTGTCACAGTCGCGCTGAACCTGGCGGACCCGTCGCAGTTCCGCGGATCGGTACGCCAGTGATGCGCCGGCCGCCAGCAGCGACATGCTCGCCGCGCCCACTCCCGCATCGATCTGCCGGGTGGCGAAGCTGCCCACGCTGGCCATTAACGCCACCACAACCGTCGCCACCAGGACCAACCCGAGACGGTTGGCGGCGGTGTTCACCGCCTCGCCGGTCAGCGGCTGCGCGGTGGGCTGATGGTCGATCACCGTATTGGACATCAGTGGCGGCTACCCGAATCGAAACAAGGCAAACGGGCCGACGGCTTGGCTGAGGGCTCCGGGCGCGATCGGTTTGTCCGCCCCAGGGAGTGGTTACCTTGACTTGGTGACGTCGGTTGTGGTGGTGGGCAGTGGCTTTACCGGCTTCGAGTGCGCGCGGCGGCTGGCCCGGCGGCTGCGCAAGACCGATGTCCAGGTCTCGATCATCTCGCCGGTCGACTACATGCTCTACACGCCCCTACTGCCGGATGTGGCGGGGGGAGTGGTGGATGCGCGATTTGTGGCGATCCCGCTGGCTGGAACGTTGAAGGGGGTGCGCGCGATCCGCGGCCGGGTGGAAAGCGTCGATCTTGAGCAGCACCGACTGCAGTTCACCGATCTGGAACAGCGCACGCGTGGGTTGTCCTGGGACCGACTGGTGCTGACGCCCGGTTCGGTGACCCGCTTGTTCGATATCCCGGGGTTGGCGCAGTACGCCAGGGGTCTGAAGTCGACCGCCGAGGCGCTTTACCTCCGCGACCACGTTCTGGAGCAATTGGAATTGGCCTGCCTGGAAGAGGATGCCCAGCTGGCCCGGGCCCGGCGCACGATCGTGGTGGTAGGTGCCTCGTATTCCGGCACAGAACTTGTCCTGCAGCTTCGCGCACTGGCCTATGCCGCCGCCAAGCAGATGAATTTCGACCCGGCGTCGGTGAACTTCCTGCTACTCGACCTGGCCGAACAGGTGATGCCGGAAGTCGGTGAAAAGCTGGGAGCCCGCGCCCAGCGGGTTCTACGGCGACGTGGGGTCGACGTGCGACTTGGGTTGACCCTCAATGAGGTCCACCCGGATCATGTTGTGCTGAGCGACAATTCGCGAGTAGACACCCACACCGTCGCCTGGGTGACGGGGGTGACCGCTGCACCGCTCATCGAGACGCTGGGGTTGCCGACCGAGAAGGGCCGGCTGAAGGTGCAGACCGATCTGACAGTTCCGGGACATCCCGACGTCTTCGCCGCCGGCGATGCCGCCGCCGTTCCCGACGTGACCCAGCCGGGCAAGATCACCCCACCCACGGCGCAACACGCGACCAGGCAGGGCAAGACACTGGCCAACAACGTGGCAGCCAGCCTCGGGCATGGCAAGAAGCGCGAATACAAACACCACGATATGGGTTTGGTCGTCGATCTGGGACCGCACCAGGCGGTGGCGAACCCGCTGAAAGTCCCCCTGTCCGGCTTCCCGGCCAAAGTGGTCGCGCGCGCCTATCACCTCTACGCGATCCCGCGTGGTGTCAACCGCTGGGCCGTCACGCTTGCCTATCTGACCGATGCGCTGTTCGCGCGTTCGGTGGTGTCGCTGGGGCTCTCGACTCAAAGCGATGCCGAATTCTCGACCAGCGAAGGCATTCCGCTGCCGGAAATCGCCTGAGCACAACGCTTCTGACGGCGGTGCTCGGCTGCCGACCTGCTCGAAGAAGCCGCGGCAGATGGGCGTCAGGCCTGAGGCTGTCAGGCTGGGGCCCCGGGCCGCACCTGACGGACCGGCCGGCTGTCAATCGCGTCGATCGTCAACGTCCGACGCAGGATTCGCCACCCGGCGTCGGCAGTGCGCTGATACTCGTCCTGGTATCGCAGATGCCAGGTCACGTCCCGGGTCTGGTCTTCGTGTCGTACCCAGTGGTGGGCGACGCAAGCGATGCGGCCGCGGGCAACCCCGGAGCGGGGATCGGCGTCATACACCTCGCCGACGATGGCGTGCTGGGTTCGGATCGTGGACGCGACGACGGCGACCGCGGCACGGATCGCGGCGTGACCACGAGACTGGACAACCGGATCCAAACTGGCCGGCGGGTCGGGCAGTATCAGCTCGGCGTCAGGTGTGAAAAGATCAGTGACCACATCGAATTGCCGGTCGTCGACTCCGGCGGCGTAGCGGTGCACCAGGTCACTGAGCGCCGCCCGGACCTCTGCGGTGAGCGTCATGTCGGCAGGGACAGTCGTTGCGCACACGCCGACAGCTCGTCTTTGGCCTGCTCGAGGTCGGCGATCGGCGGCATGGCCAGCACAACTCGGTCGGCACCTTGGGCGGCCAGCCGCTCCGCGCGCTCGAGATCGATTTTGCTGACCGAATGGCCCAGCGTCAGTTCAATATCGGCCGGATCACGTCCGGCAGCGGTCGCCTCGTTGCGCATCAGTGTGAGCAGATCCGTCAGCGGTGCACCGGTTACGCCCAACGGCTGGAAGCCGTCACCCAGTCGCCCGGCCCGCCTCGCCGCGGCCTTGCTGTGCCCACCGATATGAATCGGAAGATGTGTCTCCTGTAACGGGTTTCGGACTGCATACCACATCGTCAAACTGGAAGAACTCACCGCGATGGGTGACGCCGCCGGTCCGTCGATCCCATAACGCCCGCAACACCACCAACTGCTCGTCGGCGCGGCGGCCCCGACTGGCGAATTCGGTGCCGCAGGCCTCGATCTCTTCCCGTAGCCAGCCGACCCCGACGCAGAGCCGAAGCCGCCCCTGCGACAACGCATCGACCGTCGCTGCCCGTTTGGCGAGGACCACGGGATGGTGATTGGGCAGCACCAGAACCCCGGTGGCCAGCCCGAGCCGTTCGGTGTGGGCAGCCAGGAACGACAACAGGTCAAGGGGATCCGGGACGGGACAGTCGGCCGGCAACTCGACGCGCCCCGAGGGGTCGTAGGGATAGACGCTGTCGTACCGCGTCGCGAGAACGGTGTGCTCGACAGCGATGATCGACTCGAAGCCGCAGTCCTCGAGGTGTCGCGCGAAGGCCGCCATCCACTGCGGGTCCGCGGTGACCCCGGCCGAGACGGGAGCGATCACGCCGAATTTCAGTGGCTTCATGGCAAACCGAAGCTAACAGGTGTCCGTCGTCGTGGCGCCGCCGGACGTCTGCACCCGCATGACCTCGCCGAGGGCTCTCGCTCGACGATCGTCGAAGACGTCTTCGAGCGTGATCGGCCGGCCGTCGGGGCCACTGAGCGGAACACGCCAGTTCGGGTACTCGTCGGTGGTGCCGGGCTGGTTCTGGGTTCGCTTGTCGCCCACTGCGTCGGTGAGCGCCAGTCCGAGCAGCCGCGACGGTGTGCGGCCCAGATACTTGTGCAGGGCCAGCACCGTCTGCTCGTCGTCTTCGCGGTCGGCGTCCTCGGACAGTAGGCCCACTCGGTGCAATTCAACCAGCCAGGCCGCCCGCTCGTCTTCGGCTGCCGCCAGCTCCTGGTCGACGGGTCGGGTCAGCAGTCCCAGGGAATCCCTCAGGCGCACATGTTCATTGGCCAAGTAGCCGGCGGTCGGGGGCAGGTCGTGGGTGGTCACCGATGACAGGCAGTATTCGCGCCACCGTTCGGCCGGCAGCGGACCACCGGAGCCGTCGCGGTCGAGCTCGAACCACAGAATCGAGGTGCCCAGTACGCCACGCCCGCGCAGATAGTCGCGGACCCACGGCTCGACCGTTCCGAGATCTTCACCGACCACCAATGCCCTTGCGCGATATGCCTCCAGCGCGACAATGCCGATCATCGCTTCGTGGCTGTAGCGCACATATGTGCCCTGGGTCGGCGCCTGCCCCTGCGGAATCCACCACAGTCGGAACAAGCCGATGATGTGGTCGATCCGGACCCCGCCGGCGTGCCGCAGCACGCCGCGGATCAAGGCGCGGAACGGCCGGTACTCCAGCTCGTCAAGCCGATCCGGGCGCCACGGCGGCTGCGACCAGTCCTGGCCCAGTTGGTTGAACTCGTCCGGTGGCGCGCCGGCTGAAACGCCCAGGGCCAGTGCGTCCTGCAACGCCCAGGAATCGGCTCCGTCGGGGTGCACGCCGACCGCGAGGTCGTGCACGATGCCCAACGACATCCCGGCCGATACCGCCTTGGTCTGCGCAGCCGCCAGTTGCTCGTCGAGTTGCCACTGCAGCCACCGATGGAAATCCACTGTCGCCGAGTGCTTTTCGATGAACTTCCGCACCCCGTCGGCGCCGGGATGCTGTACCGACTCCGGCCACTGATGCCAATCGCTGCCGTACTTTTCGGCCAGCGCACACCAGGTGGCGAAGTCGTCGAGCGCTGAACCCTCCCGAGCCCGATATGCCGCAAAGGCCAAGTCGCGACCCGCGGTGCGCGGGACGGCGTAGACCAGCTCCAGCGCTTCCCGTTTGGCCGCCCACGCGCCGTCACGGTCAATCCAGTCCTGCGCGGCCGCGCGCTTCTGGACGCCGTCGCGCAGTCGCCGGATACGGCCCCGCTTGGGCAGCTGCGCGAACTCCGGGATTGCTTCCACCCGCAGATACAGCGGATTGACGAACCGGCGCGATGTCGGCAGATACGGCGACGGCTCCATCGGAGCGGTCGGCTCCGCCGCGTGCAGCGGGTTGACCAGGATGTATCCGGCTCCGTGCAGCGACGCCGACCAGACCGCGAGGTCGACGAGATCGGTGAGGTCACCGACGCCCCAGGATTGCCTGGACCGGACACTGTAGAGCTGGGCGGCCAAACCCCAGGTGCGACGGGCGCCGAGGCGTTCGGGCACACCGAGCCACGGCGGGGTCACGATCAGCGCGGCGCTGGACTCGTCGGCTTCGGAGCGCAGATGCACCCGGTGATAGCCCAGCGGCAGGTCGTCAGGCAGCACGAAGCTGGCCTCGCCGATGCGGCGTCCGTCCAAGTCGAACGGTGGGGTGAAGTTGTCGACCTGCCGTATTCCGGTACGGACGGTCCCGTCTTCGAGCTGCACCGACACCGCGGCCGGCCGGCCGTGCGTCACATGCACCCAGAACGTGGTCTGCGCGCCGGCCTGAGCGAGGATCGTCGCCGGCAGGGCGCGCGACCAGTGTGCGCGGTCGTGGGCGGCCAGCGCCGCGTCGCGCTCTGCCTCGTCGGAGGCGGCGACACCGAGCGCGGCCAGCACCGCCACCAGTGTGCTTTCTCCGACGTCGATCCGCCGTCCGCTCCAGTCCTCATACTCTGTGGCAATCCCATATCGGCGGGCGAGTTCGACCAGTGCTGGTGACAATGGGCTCATCCCGCCATCTTGCTTGTCGAGATGTCTGGAATGCGACCCGAGTGTTCACCTCCGCGTCGTCTTTTCGGGGGGCTGAGTTTGCTCGCAGCCGTACCATGCGCTGTGAGGATTTCCGAATCTCCCCCCACTAGTAATTGGCAGGTGACAGCACTGTGGCGCAAATCCCAAACGGCGCGGACGTGAACTTCGTCCGCGCTCGAACGTTCGCGTGGCGAGGTAGCGCGGGGTGCCCTACCGTTAACCCTGTGAATCGTGGGACTACACCGCAGCGTGTCGCTACGTCTGGCTGGAGCGTGATCAAAGATGGCCGGTGACCAGCAGCGGGGTTCGGGCTACGGCCTCGGACTGTCCACCCGGACCCAGGTAACCGGATATCAGTTCCTGGCCCGTCGTACCGCTATGGCGTTGACCCGCTGGCGGGTGCGGATGGAAATCGAACCCGGTCGGCGCCAAACGCTGGCCGTGGTGGCGTCGGTGTCGGCCGCGTTGGTGATTTGCCTGGGCGCGTTGTTGTACTCGTTCATCAGCCCCTCGGGGCAGCTGAATGAGTCGCCGATCATTGCCGACCGCGATTCCGGAGCGCTCTACGTCCGCGTCGGCGACAAGCTGTATCCCGCGCTGAACCTGGCGTCGGCGCGGCTGATCGCCGGACGCGCGGACAACCCGCACAAGGTGCGCGGAAGCCAGATCGCCCAACAGCCGCATGGACCGCTGGTGGGTATCCCCGGCGCGCCGTCGGAGTTTTCCCCGACCACCCCGGCGACGTCGTCGTGGCTGGTGTGCGACTCCGTGACCCCGACGCAGGGCGTGGGTGTGGTCTCGCCGGTGACGGTCACCGTCATCGACGGCACCCCGGACCTCTCGAGCCGTCGCCGCGTGCTGAACGGATCCGACGCCATCGTGCTGAAGTACGAGAAGGACACCTACGTGGTGCGGCAGAGCCGCCGGTCCCGGATCGACTCGACGAACCGTGCCGTGCTGCTTCCGCTGGGCCTGACTCCGGAAAACGTGAGCCAGGCGCATCCGATGAGCCGGGCCCTCTACGACTCGTTGCCGGTCGGCCCCGAGCTGACGGTCCCGAAGGTGCCCGACGCCGGCAAGCCGGCTGGATTCGCCGGTGCGCCCGGCCCGATCGGTACCGTGATCGTCACGCCGCAAATCAGTGGGCCGCAGCAGTATTCAGTGGTACTGGGCGACGGCGTGCAGACGGTCAACCCGGTGGTCGCCCAGATCCTGCAGAACGCCGGCACGCCGGCAGGCAACTCACCGGTGGTGGTGGCCCCCGCGTCGCTGGCGAAGATGCCGGTGGTCACCGGGCTGGACCTGTCGGCCTACCCCGACGCTCCGCTGAATCCGGTGGATCTGAAGGAGAACCCCGCGACATGCTGGTGGTGGCAGAAGACCGCCGGGGAAGAGCGCGCGCGGATCCAGGTGATCTCCGGGCCGACGATTCCGGTGCCCAACAGCTCTACCGACAAAGTGGTGTCGCTGGTCAAGGCGGACTCTTCGGGCCGGGAAGCCGACCATGTCTACTTCGGACCCGAGTACGGCAACTGGGTTGTCGTCACCGGTAACGACCCTGGGTCGAGCACGTCCGAATCGCTCTGGTGGCTCACCAGTTCCGGTGCGCGCTTCGGCGTCGAGAACACCCGTGACTCCCGTTCCGCACTGGGACTGACAACCGCGCCGTCTCCGGCGCCCTGGGTTGCCTTGCGTCTGCTGGCGCCCGGTCCCGCCTTATCCCGCGCCGATGCGTTGGTGCGTCACGACACCCTTCCGACCGATATGAACCCCGCAGAGTTGGTGGTACCCAAGTGAAGCAAGGTTTCGCACGCCCGACGCCCGAAAGGGCCCCTGCCGTCAGGCCGGAGAACATCGTCCTGCCGACACCGCTGAGTGTTCCGCCGCCAGAAGGCAAGCCGTGGTGGCTGATCGTGGTCGGCGTGCTGGTCGTCGGTCTGCTGGTCGGCATGGTCGGCATGACCGTCGCCAACGGTTCGCGGATGTTCCTGGGCGCCGGTTCGATCTTCCCGATCTTCATGATCGGCGGCGTCGCGATGATGATGTTCGGCGGCCGTTTCGGTGGCCAGCAGCAGATGAGCCGGCCGAAGCTGGACGCGATGCGCGCCCAGTTCATGCTGATGCTGGACATGCTGCGGGAGACCGCGAACGAGTCCGCCGACAGCATGGACGCCAACTACCGGTGGTTCCACCCGGAGCCGACGACGCTGGCCGCTGCGGTCGGGTCGGCGCGGATGTGGGAGCGCAAGCCGGACGGTAAGGACCTCAACTTCGGTGTCGCCCGAATCGGGGTGGGGATGACCCGGCCCGAGGTGACCTGGGGCGAGCCGCAGAACATGCCGACCGACATCGAGCTGGAGCCGGTCACCGGTAAGGCGCTGCAGGAGTTCGGCCGCTACCAGAGCGTGGTCTACAACCTGCCCAAGATGGTGTCGCTGCTGGTCGAGCCGTGGTACGCACTGGTGGGCAACCGCGAGCAGACGCTGGGCGTCATGCGTGCGATCATCTTGCAGCTGGCGTTCTCACACGGCCCCGACCACCTCCAGATGATCGTGGTCACTTCCGACATGAGCAAATGGGACTGGGTGAAGTGGCTGCCCCACTTCGGTGACCCGCGTCGCCGCGACGCTGCCGGCAATGCGCGGATGGTCTACGGCTCGGTGCGCGAGTTCGCCGCCGACCAGGCCGAATTGTTCGCTGGCCGTGGATCTTTCACGCCTCGCCACGCAAGCTCGTCGGCCGAGACGCCGACGCCGCACCACGTGATCATCGCCGACGTCGACGACCCGCAGTGGGAATACGTGATCAGCGTCGACGGTGTGGACGGTGTGACGTTCTTCGATCTGACCGGTTCTTCGCTGTGGACCGGCAACCCGGAGCGAGTGCTGAAGTTCACCAACGACATTGGCGTGATCGAGGCGCTGCCCCGCGATCGCGACACCTGGATGGTGATCGACGACAACCGGTGGTTCTTCGCTCTGGCCGACAATGTCGCCGAGTCGGAGGCTGAGCAGTTCGCGCAGCGGGTGGCCCGCTGGCGGCTGGCCGAGGCCTACGAGGAGATCGGTCAACGGGTGGCCCAGATCGGCGCCCGCGACATTCTGTCGTACTACGGGATCGAAGACCCTTCCGAGATCGATTTCGAAACCCTGTGGAGCAGCCGGCGCGACGCGCTGACCAGCCGCTCCCGGCTGCGGATCCCGTTCGGCAACCGTTCCGACAACGGCGAACTGCTGTTCCTGGACATGAAGTCACTCGACGAGGGTGGCGACGGCCCGCACGGCGTCATGTCGGGAACCACCGGTTCCGGTAAGTCGACCCTGGTGCGTACCGTTCTGGAATCGCTGATGCTGGCGCATCCGCCGGACGAGCTGCAGTTCGTGCTCGCCGACCTCAAGGGTGGGTCCGCGGTCAAGCCGTTCGGTGGCGTGCCGCACGTGTCGCGGATCATCACCGACCTGGAAGAAGACCAGGCCCTCATGGAGCGGTTCCTGGACTCGCTGTGGGGTGAGATCGCTCGTCGAAAGGCAGTGTGCGACAACGCCGGTGTCGACGACGCCAAGGAATACAACGAGATGCGCTCCCGGATGCGTGCACGCGGTCAGGACATCCCGCCGCTGCCGATGCTGGTGGTCGTCATCGACGAGTTCTACGAGTGGTTCCGCATCATGCCGACCGCGGTCGACGTGCTGGACTCCATCGGCCGGCAGGGTCGTGCCTACTGGATCCACCTCATGATGGCCTCGCAGACGATCGAGAGCCGGGCCGAAAAGCTCATGGAGAACATGGGTTACCGGTTGGTGCTGAAGGCGCGGACCGCCGGTGCGGCACAGGCTGCCGGTGTGCCCAACGCCGTCAACCTGCCCGCGCAGGCCGGTCTCGGCTACTTCCGTAAGAGCCTGGACGAGATCGTGCGCTTCCAGGCCGAGTTCCTGTGGCGCGACTACCGCCGCGGGGTCTCGCTCGACGACGGCGGGCCGGCGATGCTGACCCACTCCGTCGATTACATTCGGCCGCAACTGTTTACCACCGGGTTCACCCCGATCGAGGTCGCCGTGACGGGGCCCGACGAGTTCGAAGCCCTGACCAACGGTGACAGCGGCAACGGGGAGGCCTTCAGTGGCTTCGGTGCCGATGTGGTCGAGGAGGAAGAGGAAGAAGAAGCGATCAGGACGCCGAAGGTCGGCACCGTGATCATCGATCAGCTTCGACGGATCGACTTCGAGCCTTACCGGTTGTGGCAGCCTCCGCTGGAGAAGCCGCTGCCGATCGAGGAGCTGGTCAACCGTTTCCTGGATCGACCGTGGCAGGAGCAGTACGGCACGATCGACCGACCTGGTGTTCCCGGTCGGGATCATCGACCGGCCGTTCAAGCACGACCAGCCGCCGTGGACGGTGGACACCTCCGGGCCCGGCGCCAACGTGTTGATCCTGGGCGCCGGCGGATCGGGCAAGACCACCGCGCTGCAGACGCTGATCACCTCGGCCGCGCTGACCCACACACCCGAGCAGGTTCAGTTCTACGTGCTGGCCTACAGCAGCACGGCGCTGACGACGGTGTCCGAGTTGCCGCACGTCGGTGAAGTCGTCGGTCCGACCGACCCGTATGGCGTTCGCCGCACGGTGGCCGAGCTGCTTGCGCTGCTGCGCGAGCGCAAGCACACCTTCCTCGAGTACGACGTGCCGTCGATGGAGGTCTTCCGGCGACGCAAGTTCGGTGGGGAAGCCGGCCGCGTACCCAACGACGGCTTCGGCGACATCTTCCTGGTGATCGACAACTACCGGGCGCTGGCCGAAGAGAACGAAGTGCTCATCGAGCAGGTGAACCAGATCATCAACCAGGGTCCGTCGTTCGGTATCCACGTGATGGTGACCGCCGACCGTGAGTCG
The DNA here is from genome assembly GCA_963762535.1 of uncultured Actinomycetota bacterium. Lineage (GTDB taxonomy): Bacteria > Actinomycetota > Actinomycetes > Mycobacteriales > Mycobacteriaceae > Mycobacterium. The sequence goes on along the minus strand of CAVXKX010000004.1, from coordinate 86,001 downwards.
GAGTTGCGGCCGCCGGTGCGTAGTGGTTTCGGATCCCGGATCGAGCTGCGGCTGGCCGCGGTCGAAGACGCCAAGCTGGTGCGCTCGCGGTTCGCCAAGGATGTTCCGGTCAAGCCCGGCCGCGGCATGGTCGCGGTCAACTACGTGCGACTGGACAGCGATCCGCAATCCGGCCTGCACACACTGGTCGCCCGGCCGGCGATGTCCGGCACGCCCGACAACGTCTTCTCCTCCGACAGCGTCGCGGCAGCGGTCAGCCAGATCGCGGCCGGCCACGCACCTCCGGTGCGCAGGCTGCCCGCGAAGTTCGGTTTGGAGCAGGTGCGGGCGCTGGCGCAGGCAGACCGGCGCCAGAATGTCGGCGCCGGCGGAATTGCCTGGGCCATCAACGAATTGGACCTGCAGCCGGTGTACCTCAACTTCGCCGAGAACGCGCACCTGATGGTGACCGGTCGACGCGAATGTGGTCGCACCACCACGCTGGCAACCATCATGTCGGAGATCGGTCGGGTGTATGAGCCGGGAGCCAGCATTGCGCAACCGACCTCAAGGCCGTCGGCGCAGGTCTGGCTGGTCGACCCCCGTCGTCAGTTGCTGACCACGCTCGGTACCGACTACGTCGAGAAGTTCGCCTACAACCTCGACGGCGTCGCGGCGATGATGGACGAGCTGGGCCAGGTGCTGGCCCGTCGCGAGCCCCCGCCGGGCTTGTCGGCCGAAGAGCTGCTGTCCCGGGCATGGTGGAGCGGACCGGAGATCTTCCTGATCATCGATGACGTACAGCAGCTGCCTCCCGGCTTCGACTCACCGCTGCAAAAAGCGGCACCATGGGTCACCCGGGCGGCCGATGTCGGCCTGCACGTGATCGTCACCCGCACCTTCGGTGGATGGTCGTCGGCGGGCAGCGACCCGATGCTGCGGGCGCTGGCTCAGGCCAACGCGCCGCTGCTGGTCATGGACGCCGACCCCGACGAGGGCTTCATCCGCGGCAAGATGAAGGGTGGGCCGCTGCCGCGCGGTCGTGGTCTGCTGATGGCCGAGGACACCGGCGTATTCGTCCAGGTCGCGGCGACGGATCTGCGTCGATAGCGCAATCTCCACAAAGTTCCCCTGCCTGTATGGGCAGGGGAACTTTTTTGTGCCCGCACGAGCGGCAGGCGTTCGCCGCGGCGCTGCCAGACAGCTCATAGCCGTCACATAGCTTCGCCTTGTCAGCCGCCCATATTTCCTGGTTAACGTCACGCAACCAGTGACCGGTGGTGTTGTGGTGAAGGGAGTGCCAGATGTCATTTGTGACGGCGCAGCCGGCGGAACTGACGACCGCGGCGGACGACCTGCTGGGCCTCGGGTCGGCCATGACGGCGCAGAATGACGCCGCCGCAGCGCCGACGACCGGTGTCGTGCCCGCCGCAGCAGACGAGGTGTCGGCGTGCGTCGCCGCTCAGTTCGCCACGCACGCCGAGATGTATCAGGTCGTCAGCGCCCAGGCGGCGGCGATCCACGAGATGTTCGTCAGCACCCTGAGCGTCAGCGCCGGCTCCTACGCGGCCACCGAGGCCGCCAACGCAGCGGCAGCCGGCTAGGTAGGCGGGTTCTTGCCGATGCTGGATTTCGCCGCTCTGCCGCCCGAAATCAACTCGGGCCGCATGTATGCCGGCCCGGGCCCCGGCTCGATGCTCGCGGCCGCAACGGCGTGGCAGTCGCTGGCCGAGGAACTGAGTTCGGTTGCGGCAAGCTATGGTTCGATCCTGGCCACGTTGACCAGTGGGCCCTGGACAGGTGCCAGCTCGACCTCGATGGCTGCCGCGGCCGCGCCGTACGTGGCCTGGTTGCGCGCAACCGGCGACCAGGCGCAGCAGGCCGCGGCGCAGGCCAGCGCCGCCGTCAGCGCGTACGAAACTGCCTACACCGCAACAGTTCCCCCCGCGCTGATCGCCGCCAACCGGAGTCTGCTCGCAACACTGGTCGCCACGAACATACTGGGGCAGAACACCCCGGCGATCGCTGCCAATGAGGCGCTGTATGCCGAGATGTGGGCCCAAGATGCGGCCGCCATGTACGGCTACGCCGGCGCCTCATCGACCGCGTCAGAGGTGACTCCGTTCACCACGCCGCCACAGACCACCAACCCGGGCGGACTGGCTACCCAGGTGGCCACGGCCGCCCAGTCGGCGGCCACCTCCGGGGGCACCGACGCCGAGACGATCATGTCCTCGGGTCCGCAACTCATCTCCGGGATGCCCCAGGCATTGCAGAGCCTGTCGTCGCCGCAGGCTTTGAGCGCCGTCGCGTCCACCGCGACCGACACGACGTCGTCGTCATCGTCGTCCTCGATGTCGTTGCTCAACGAACTCAGCACGCCGATGAGGCTCGCGTCAATGCCGATGAGCATGCTGTCCAGGCTGTTCACTGCGGGCAGCACGGCCACCGCCGCCAAGGCTGCGACGACCGCCGCCAATGAACTGGGGGCTGCCCAATCGGCCGGAATCGGTTCCGGCACTGGCGCATTGACGCTGACCGGCATCGGCGGAATCGGCGCCGGCGCGCCGGCCGTCTCGGCGGGCCTTGGCCACGCCACATCCGTCGGCGCATTGTCGGTGCCGACCGCCTGGACGGGCGCTGCACCCGGCGCGAGCTCTGCGGTAGGGGGGCTGCCATTCGGCGGCGCCGTGCCGGCGGCGCAAGCGGGCGGGCATCCGGCCATGCCCCCGATGATGCCCATAACCGCCATGGGCGGACGCCCGAGTGCCCCGGCCCCAGCCCGATTCGAACTCCGTTCCACCGTCGTCCCGTTCACGCCCGCAGCCGGCTAGGAGTTGTGGTCGGCGCCACTGCGATTCGCGGACCGGATGGCGGGAAGCCCAACAGCAGATGAACAACAGTTACTGACGAGTGAACACTGCTTGTAGAGGCATGAATAGTCGGCGTCGCCGTCGCAGTTGGCCCGCGTTGCGATCTAGTCTCGGAACCAGCGACTGTTCAGCGATGAGCGTCGGTGCTCAATGTTGTTGGTTCTGAAGGTGACCGAGGAAAGAAAGCGCATTTCATCTGTGACCAGCTACCGCGCTTCGCGTAGCACGATCTACTGTGCGGTTCGCGACCAGCACGCGCCGACCATCGACCGGTCAACACCGCCGCCCACCACTGCGCTGCCGCGACCGGGGTGGCCAACGCGATCCTGTCTTGTTGACGGAGGGGTTTAGTGCTGGATTTCGGGCTGTTGCCGCCGGAGGTCAACTCCGGTCGCATGTACATCGGGCCCTGGGCCGGGGCCAATGTTGGCCGCCGCGGAGGCTTGGGACAGTCTTGCCGCGGAGTTGGGCTTCGCGTCCACCGGTTATGGATCCGCGTTGGCGGAACTGACGAGCAATTCGTGGGTCGGCCCGACATCGCTGGCGATGACGGCCGCCGCCACGCCGTACGTGAATTGGCTGAGCACGACCGCAGCACTGGCCGAGGAAACCGCCAACAATGCCCGTGCGGCGGCGGCGGCGTATGAGGCGGCCTTCACGATGACTGTGCCCCCGCCGGTGGTTGCCGCCAACCGCGCATTGCTGGCCGCTCTGGTCGCGACAAACTTCTTCGGACAGAACACGCCGGCGATCATGGCCACCGAAATCGACTACGCCGAGATGTGGGCCCAGGACGCCGTCGCCATGTACGGCTATGCCGGCACCTCGGCTGCGGCAATGCAGGTGACGCCGTTCTCGTCCCCGCCGCAGACGACCAGCCAAGCTTCGACCAGCGGACAGGCCGACGCCGTCGCAAAAGCCGCTGCCACCCCCGCAAGTCAGGCCGCGACGCTGGCGCAAAACGCCATCGCGTTGGCGCCAGGTACGTTCCACACAAACGACGATGTCCACCACCGCTGCGTCGGCTGTTGCAAGCACAACAACCACATCGGCCACGACGACCACTGGTCCGTTGGCCTGGCTTGAGCAGTTGATACAAAACACGTACAACCAATTCCCGAGCGGGGGATTAGGTCTCGGCCTCACGAACGCCAACCTGACGACGCTCCTCAAGCAAACCCTGACAGGTTATTTTCCGCTGGGCCTGGCACAGTTCGGGGCCTCGATCCAACAGCAGATGACGTTCGGCATTGGCACTACGGCCGGTTCGGGCGGCGCGTGGTACCCGACGCCGCAATTTGCCGGCCTTGCCGGCGGCCACGCCGGCCCGGTCTCAGCCGGTGTGGGGCACGCCAAGACCATCGGGCGGTTGTCAGTGCCGTCAAACTGGCACGGGGCCGCGCCAGGGGCGAACAGCGAAGTCGATCTCGAAGAACTGAGAGAATTGGAAGACGAAGAGCTAATTGAGCTCGAACTCAGCAACCCCCAACTTGCCGCATCCATCCACTCCGTCCAGGCAGCGCCCCACGGTGCTGCCGTCACGGCGGCCGCGCACGCGTCCGCAAACGGCATGCTCGGCGGCGTACCGATGGGAGGCGCCTCGGGCGGCCGCGGGAACGGGTTCGTCGTCCGTTACGGATTCCGCCACGCAGTGATGCCACGCCCGCCGTGGGCCGGATGACGCTTGTGGCATCAGCACACCATCAGCGAAAACAGCTTCGAGTGTTCGAGTCGCGTGAATTCGGCCGACGGAGCAGAAGCTCGGCCCACCGCGCCAACTCAACGACCAAGCAAATTTACGGTGAACATCTGATACCGACCGATGAATAGTAGCTCAAGAGGCATGAACACTTCGCTTCGTCGGGTCGTTGCGCAACCGCGCCCACGTAATCTCGTAGTCAGACGACCTCGTTAAGGTCGCAAACGCTCACGGTTATTGAGGAGGAAACCGGATGTCGTTCGTAACGACGCAGCCGGAAGCGTTGTCGGCCGCGGCCGCCAGCCTGCAGGCAATCGGCTCTGCGGTAAATGCGCAAAATACCGCAGCAGCGGCCCCGACCACCGGCGTGGTTCCGGCTGCCGCGGACGAGGTTTCGGCTCTGACGGCCGCTCAGTTCGGCGCCCACGCTCAGCTGTACCAGGCGGTTAGCGCCCAAGCTGCGGCGATCCACGAAATGTTCGTCAACACGTTGGGGACCAGCGCCGGTTCCTACGCCGCCACCGAAGCGGCCAACGCGGCCGCGGCAGGTTAAGGAGAGGGTCCAGTGGTGGATTTTGGGGCGTTACCGCCCGAAATCAACTCGGCGCTTATGTATTCCGGCGCAGGCTCGTCGTCGCTGCAGGCCGCCGCATCCGCCTGGAATGGCCTTGCCGCCGAGTTGTCTTCGGCCGCCAGCGGTTACGACAAGGTGATCACAGAGTTGGCCAGTGACGAGTGGATGGGGCCGGCATCGGCGTCGATGGCGGGTGCCGCGCAGCCTTACGTGTCGTGGATGAGCACTACCGCCGCTCAGGCCGAGCAAGCCGCAGTCCAGGCCAGGTCGGCGGCCGCGGCCTATGAACAGGCCTTCGCGGCGACCGTGCCCCCGCCGCTCGTCGCGGCGAACCGCGCTTTGACCAGCGAGATGCTGCAGGCCAACGTTTTCGGTCAATACACCCCGGCGATCTCGCAACTCGAGGCGCAATACGGTGAGATGTGGGCTCAAGACTCCGCGGCAATGTACAACTACGCAGGTCAGTCCGCGGCCGCCGCCCAAGTCACGCCGTTCGCCTCGCCAGCGGCAACAACGAACCCCGCCGGAACGGCGACTCAAGCCGCCGCGGTCAGCTCGGCAACCGGCACCTCGGCCGCCACAAGCTCCCAGTCGATCTTGCAACAGCTGACGTCGTCGCTGCCGACCTCGCTGCAAGGTCTTGCGTCGCCCATCTCGGCGGACGCAACCTCGGTAGACCCGCTGCAATCGATTTTCAGCCTGTTGTTCGGGACCACGGTTGCGCCCACGTCGCTTTCAGCGTTGCTCACCGATTATTCGCCGTATGCAGGCTTCTTCTACAACACCGAAGGTCTTCCGTACTTCAGCATCGGCATGGGCAACAACTTCATTCAGATGGCGAAGACCCTGGGACTCCTCGGCGGGGCCAGCGCCGGGGGCGCGGCGGCGGCCGGAGCTGCCCCCGGCGGCCTAGCTGGCCTCGGCGGGATGCTGGGCGGTGGTCACGCTGCTGCAGCTGGCTCTGGCGTGTCCGCGAGTCTGGGCGAAGCAGGCCTGCTCGGAGAATTGTCGGTGCCACCCTCGTGGGTCGGAAGCACGCCACTAGCGGCGCCGCACAGTCCATTGCCGATCAGCCACGTCCACGCCGCTCCGGAGAGCGGTGCCGGGAATATGATGGGCGGCGTGCCGTTCGCTGGTTCTGGCGCCGGACACATGGGCGGCTCGGGCCCTCGCTACGGGTTCAAGCCGACAGTGATGTCGCGCCCGCCGTTCGCCGGCTGATTACCGACGAGAGCCCAGACGCTTGAGGAGCCGCGCATTTGCGTGGCGTCCCAAGCGTCCTAGCGAGACGTTCCCCACACCGCGCTCGACCTCTGCCTCGACGGCGAGCTGACGCCAATTAGCCTGTACTGCAGATGAAGTGAGATTAGTCATCGTCGAGCAGCAGCGCCATCTCTGGGCAGGACGCCACCCCGTCACGAGTTACCGCCACATCCTCGGGCGCAACGTCGTGTTCCGCCAAAGTGGAGTAGCCCGATTCATCGATCGGAAAAATGTCCGGATCGACCGCATAGCACTGCGCGTGCCCCACGCATCTCGACTGTTCGAGTCGAACCTTCATCGGGTCGGTTTCCATCGATTGCACACGACGCCGAGTCTAGAAGACACGTCGAATTCGGCGCAGCGCGGCAACGCGACAGCCAATCAACGGTCGGACACCTACCATGTCCACTGTAGTGATCCGCGCGGCGGCAACAGCAAACGATCGAGCCGACCAGGAAGTACGCGTGTATGAGTACCATCGGTGAAAGCTTGTACGGCAGCGGCTTTCACCTGCCGAGGCTCGAATACACGTCCTTACCGATGACCGCCGATCGCGGCGTCGGCTGGAAGGTGTTGCGCGACGCCGGGCCGGTGGTGTTCATGAACGGCTACTACTACATCACTCGCCGCGAGGATGTCCTGGCAGCGTTGCGCAACCCAAAGGTCTTTTCGTCACGTCTGGCACTTCAGCCGCCGGGCAGCCCGATCCCGGTGCTGCCGTTGGCGTTCGATCCGCCGGAGCACACCCGTTACCGCCGGATCCTGCAACCGTTTTTCAGTCCGCACGGCTTGAGCAAGTCGCGACCGGTGCTGGTTCGCCATGCCGCCGACATGATCGACGCGGTCGTCGGCACGGGGAAGTGCGAGGTGATGAAAGAACTGGCGAGCGTGTACCCGTTCCAGGTGTTCCTCGATCTGTATGGCCTGCCGTTAGGGGACCGGGATCGCCTGATCGCCTGGAAAGACGCGGTGATCGCCGATAAGCCGTATCGAACCGAAGCCGACCTCGCCCCGGCCCGCGACCTGTTCCAATACCTCACCGACGCGATCCAGCAGCGTCGAGAGAACCCGGGTTCGGACATGCTGTCAGCGGTGATGACCAGTGACGGCAATTTCACCGATCTGGAATTACTCGGGATGAGCCATCTGCTGATCCTGGCCGGGCTCGACACGGTGACCGCGGCGATTGGTTTCGCGCTGCTGGAGTTGGCGCGCAGACCGCAGCTGCGTGCCCAACTACGCGGAAACCTTAGGCTGATAAGGGTTTTCATCGAGGAGATCGTCCGCTTGGAGCCGTCTGCGCCCGTGGCGCCGCGGGTTCTTACCGAGACGACCGTCGTCGGCGGCATGACGTTGCCCGCCGGCTCATCGGTGCGCCTCTGCATGGCCGCGGTCAACCGGGACGGCAGTGATTCGATCTCCACCGACGAACTGGTTATGGACGGTAAAGTCCACCGGCACTGGGGATTCGGTGGTGGCCCGCATCGTTGCCTGGGTTCTCATCTGGCCCGGATGGAGCTGACGGTGATCGTCGACGAATGGCTGAACCGGATCCCCGAATTCGAGCTCGCACCGGGCTACGAGCCGGTAATCAAGTTTCCCAGTAAGACTTTCGCGCTCACCGAGCTACCGCTGCGGTTCAGCTGACAGCCGGCGCTCAGCCGAGCGGGGCCCCGTCTTCGCCGGTGCAGGCGCAGCGGCGCTCGGGGCAGCGGGCACCTCGACTCCCGGCGGAACCTCGGCGACCCGAGCGGCGACGGAAGGGATTTCGATCGTCGCACCCTGCTGGCCACACTCGTTGGTTTCCACCGTCACCGTCATTGTGCCGCGGAAGGCAGTGTGGTCCTTCTGCAGCGAAAGCGTCTGTGTCGTCGTCTGTTCCGCCGGTGCATTGTCCGGACCCAGGCAGGCGAACAACGTGGTGTCGGGCCGCGACTGCCACCCACCGTTGCGGAAATCCAGCACGACCGCCTTGTTGCCGCCGGTCGCACTGAGCTGCGGGTGACCCGTCTCATCGAGCATCACCCCGGTGGCCACACACGACGCGGGAGTGCACGCCGTGCGAAACGCCCACCAGGTGATGACGTTCGGCGGCTGCGGGTCAGGGCTGCCGTTGTAAGACTGCTGTTCGCGGTTGACGTCGATGCGATACGAACCGTCCAGCGCCTCACCCGCCACGGGGAAGTCATGCTTGCCGGGCGGCGGCGCCGCTTTCGGCGCTGGATTCGGGACGGGTGCCAGCGCGGCTGCTCTGTGATTCGTGCCGCTCGTGTCGTCGCGGCCGATGATGACCCCGACGGCAACCAGCGCGACACAGAGGGAAGCCGCCGCAGTCCCCAGTCCGATGACCCAGGGCCACCGGTTGCGCCGGGCTTCGGCGGGCTCGGCGGGGGTATCGACGGCGACGTGCTCGTCGGCCTTCTGATGGTGCTGCGCCAGACCCCGCACCGTTTTGGCCCAGGTGGGGAAGAAGGAAGCCGACGCGGCCGCTTCGTCGGGCACGGCCCGCGTCGCCGGCGAATCGTGGTCCTCGGGATAGTCGACCACCGTCAGGTAGGCCTCGGGGCTGCGGTCCCCGCTCCAGGCGCCGGCGCCGTGACTCAGTGCATCGGCGAAAGCCCGGCAGCTGGCGAACCGGTCCCGCGGGTCCTTCGCCAGCGCCGCGGCGAACACACCGTCGAGGCGGGCGACTTCCGGGCGCCGGTCGCGCAGGCTCGGCGGCGGCGCAGTCAGATGTTGGCTGATCACTGCGACCGGGTTCGACTGCTGGAAGGGCGGTTTGCCCGTGAGAAGGAAGTACGCCGTGGCCGCCAGGGAATACTGGTCCGCGCGTCCATCGATGTCGGACCCCATCAGCTGCTCGGGTGAGGCGAAGGCGACCGTCGCACCCGTGAGCTCATTGGACCCCGGCCCGTCCGGGTCGCCGAGCTGGGTGGCGAGGCCGAAGTCGGTGAGCAGTATCCGTTGCTCGCCGTCAGTGGGGTGAGTGAACAGAATGTTGGCCGGTTTCACGTTGCGGTGCAGCAAGCCGCGGCTGTGGGCGTAGTCGAGTGCGTCGGCCACCGCCGTCACGGTCGCCAGCACCTCGCCCGCGGGCAACCCATCCGGGTAGCGGCTGGCGATCAGCTCCTCGGCGTCGGCTCCCTTGACGTAGTCCATGCTGACCCACAGCTGCCCGTCGGACTCCCCGCGATGCTCGACACCGAGGATGTGGGGATGACGCAGGCTGGTCACGATCGGGGTCTCGCGCATGAAGCGGTCGCGGAACTCGTCGTCCCCGGCCAGGGCGGCGGACAAGACCTTCACCGCATTCCAATGCGGTAACCGGGGATGCTGGGCGAGGTACACCTCGCCGGAGTCTCCGTGACCCAGAATCCTCAGAACGGTGTACCCCGCGAAGGTCGAGCCGCTGGTGACCGGCATGGGCAGATATTAACCACGGCGCGCCCCGAGCGGCATCCCCGAGCGGCCGACCCCAGCGGCTGCCCGCTACAGCGTCGCGATCCGCCCGCCACAGCGATCTGCCGGTTGACAAAACCGCAGGTCGAGGCCCTATACCGAACGGCCTGAAACACCTTATTCGCGACTAGATTTTTTCCGTGCCGACCAGCGACACGCCATCGCCCAGTCATCGGAGCGCGCCCACCCCACGTCGGACAGCACAACCGCTACGGGGCTAAGCCTGAAACGTTTTCGCATGTCACAGGCTTCTCGAAGCCGCGAGACGGTCGCATCAGGGCGGCTTCTGTTACTCGGCTGTTACCCAAGATGAACACTTGTTGCTGTCGGGTGAACAGTTGCAAACACCCAGCTTCAGGCAAGGCACCTGGGCTTGCGCCCGTCTATTCTCGTGCACGAACGATCGCTCTCACGCCCGAGGAGGAAACCGGAATGTCGTTCGTGACCACACAGCCGGAGGCGCTGTCGGCAGCGGCCACCAGCCTCCAGGGGATCGGTTCGTCGATCAACGCCCAAAATGCTGCGGCAGCGGCTCCGACAACGGGCGTTGTTCCGGCCGCAGCCGATGAGGTTTCAGCCTTGACCGCAGCTCAATTCGCCGCGCATGCACAGCTTTACCAGGCAGTGAGCGCACAGGCAGCGGCAATCCACGAAGCGTTCGTCAACACGTTGGGCACCAGCGCGGGCTCCTACGCGGCCACCGAGGCCGCCAACGCAGCCGCTGCGGGCTGAGTGTCGCCGATGAAAGCCATCCCACTGTGGCGCCACGCACGGTGGCAGCCAATACGCGGGGAAGGGGGGAACAGCCGTGTGTTTCAAGTCGGCGGTTGCCTCCGGTAACCGGTCCGACTACCACGTTCAACGCAGTCAATCACTACACATTCAAGGAGACAGGTAAGTGCCTACGCGTTTTATGACCGACCCGCACGAGATGCGGGCAATGGCGGGCCGTTTCGACGTGCACGCGCAGACCGTTGAGGACGAGGCCCGCAAGATGTGGGCGTCGAGCCAAAACATCGCCGGGGCCGGCTGGAGTGGTACGGCTCAGATGACGTCGCACGACACCATGGGTCAGATGAACACCGCGTTCCGCAACATCGTGAACATGCTGCACGGGGTGCGCGACGGGCTGATCCGCGACGCCAACAACTACGAGAGCCAAGAGCAGGCCTCTCAGCAGATTCTGAGCAGCTAGCTCGCTGACCAGCGTAAGCTTTCCCACACAGGAGGACAGATAAATGTCGATCAGTTACCAGTTCGGTGATGTCGATGCCCACGGCGCGTTGATCCGCGCCCAGGCCGCTTCCCTGGAGTCCGAGCACCAGTCCATCGTGCGCGATGTGCTGGCTGCCGGTGACTTCTGGGGCGGCTCGGGTTCGGTGGCCTGCCAGGAGTTCATCACCCAGTTGGGTCGCAACTTCCAGGTCATCTACGAGCAGGCCAACAGCCACGGCCAGAAGGTGCAGACCGCCGGCAACAACATGTCGAGCACCGACTCCGCCGTCGGCGGCAGCTGGGCCTGACAGTCAACCGCAGGGCGCGGCAGCACACCGATCCAGGTGTGCTGCCGCGTCGTGCGATAGCCGAAGAAACACTTAGACGCGAGAGAAGCAATGGATCAGAGCACACGTACTGATATCACCGTCAACGTCGAGGGTTTCTGGATGTTGCAAGCATTGCTGGACATTCGCCATGTCGCGCCGGAATTGCGATGTCGTCCATTCGTGTCCACCGATTCCATGGACTGGCTCAACGAGCATCCCGGCATGGCGGTCATGCGGGAACAGGGCATCGTCGACGGCGAGACGGTCAATGAGGCGGTAGCCGCCAGAATGCGTGTCCTGGCCGCACCTGATCTTGAAATTGTCGCGCTTCTCTCGCGGGGGAAATTGCTCTACGGCGTCAAAGAGAAAGACGAGTCCGGCGAACAGGAGCAAGTCGGCTCTCGCGACATTCCGGACAACGAATTCCGGGTGCTGCTGGCCCGCCGCGGCCAGCACTGGGTGTCGGCCGTTCGAGTCGGCGACGAAATCACCGTCGACGACGTCGCCATCGCGGACACCACGTCGATCGCCACCCTGGTGTTCGATGCGCTGGAGTCGATCCACCATGCCGAGCCCGCCGCGATCAACGCGGTCAACGTGCCGCTCGACGAAATGCTCGAAATCACGAAAGCCTGGCAGAGTTCCGGGTTTAACGTCTTCTCCGGCGGAGATCTGCGCCGGCTGGGTATCAGCGCAGCGACCGTGGCCGCTCTCGGCCAAGCGCTGTCCGACCCCGCCGCTGAAGCTGCGGTCTACGCCCGGCAATACCGCGACGACGACAAGGCGCCGAGCGCGTCGGTGCTCTCGCTGAAGGACGGGTCAGGCGGCCGGATCGCCATGTACCAGCAGGCGCGCACCGCAGGCTCGAACGAGGCCTGGCTCGCGATCTGCCCGGCCACTCCCCAGTTGGTGCAGGTCGGTGTGAAAACCGTCCTGGAAACCCTTCCCTACGGAGAGTGGAAGACGCACAGCAGAGTTTAACTAATCTTCACACAGATACCGCGCACGCCAAGGATTTTCAATGCAGCATTTAGCAAAGGTGCGGATGCCGCGAAGTGCTCTTAGAATCTGCTCAACAATTGCGACGCGATGTCGCAATTCCACATAGCGAGGCAAGACAGATGGACCCACAATTCGTCGACGGAGGGGTGCAGCGATGACCGCAGTAGCTGAGGCGCCACAGCCCGGCACCGAGGCAGTCTCATCGCCTCAATCGGCCGTAATCGGCATCATTGCCGGCGAGGGCGTGCAGATCGGTGTCCTGTTGGACGCCAATGCCCCGGTCTCGGTGATGGTCGACCCACTGCTGAAGGTCGTCAACGTCCGGCTGCGGGAGTTGGGTCTCGCGGCGCTGGAAGCCAAGCAGCGTGGTCGATGGGCGTTGTGCCTGGTCGACGGCACGCCGCTGCGGGCCACCCAGTCGCTCACCGAGCAGGACGTCTACGACGGCGACCGGCTGTGGCTGAGGTTCGTCGAAGACACCGAGCACCGCTCGCAGGTCATCGAGCACATCTCGACGGCGGTCTCGGTCAATCTCAGCAAGCGGTTCTCCTCGATCACCCCGAGCGTGGCCATCCAGGTCGGCGCGGCGATGGTCGGGTCCGGGGTGCTGTTGGCCTCACTGCTGCTCGGCTGGTTCCGCTGGCGCCACGACTCGTGGGTCCCGGCACCCTACGCCGCGGTCATCGCGGTGCTCGTGTTCACCGTGGCGATGCTGATTTTGAGCCGCTCGCACACCGTTCAGAACCGTCGCGCCGGCGACATGATGCTGTGGAGCGGTCTCGCGCCGCTGGCTGTGGCCGCTGCATCCGCGCCGCCCGGACCGGTTGGCTCGCCGCACGCGGTGATGGGTTTTGCCGTCGCCGGTGTCGCGGCGATGATGATCATGCGATTCACCGGCCGCCGGCTGGGCGCCGGTACGGCGATCGTCACCGTCACACTCACGGCGACCCTCGCAAGCCTCGCCCGGATGGCTTTCGACACCGGCGCGGTGACGTTGCTGACCACCATCCTGCTGGTCTGCGTCTTCGGCTACCACGCCGCTCCGGCGCTGTCTCGCTGGTTGTCCGGCATCCGGTTGCCGGTGTTCCCCTCGGCCACCAGCCGCTGGGTGTTCGAGGCCCGTCCTGACCTGCCGACCACCGTGTCGCACGGCGTCGACGACGGCCGTCCGACGCTGGCGGGCCCCGCCTCGATCCAGGACGTGGTGCTGCGCGCCGAACGGGCCCGCTCGTTCCTGACCGGACTGCTGGTCGGTCTCGGCGTGCTGACGATCGTCTCCCTGGCTGGCGTCTCCGACCCCCGCACTCACGACCGCTGGCTACCTCTGCTGCTGGTTGCCAGCACTGCGGGCTTCCTGATGCTGCGCGGCCGGTCTTACGTAGACCGTTGGCAGGCAATCATTCTCGCGGTGACGTCGGTGCTGATCGTCGGTACGGTCGTGGTGCGCTACTCGCTGGTGCTGTCCTCGACTGCTGCCGTGTCGGTGACTGCCGGCCTGGCGGTGCTGCTGCCCGCGGCGGGACTGATAGCCGCCGCCACGGTGCCCAACACGATCTACAGCCCGCTGTTCCGCAAGCTCGTTGAGTGGGTCGAATACCTCTGCCTGATGCCGATTTTCCCGCTGGCATTGTGGTTGATGAATGTCTATGCCGCGATCCGTTACCGGTAGGCGTCGACTGCGGCCGCTTCGCGCGGCCGCAGTGACCGCCACCACGCTGATCGTTGCTTCGGTCGCACTGTCCGGCTCGCCCGCATACGCGGTCAACCCGCCGACGATCGACCCGGCCGCCGTACCGCCGGACGCTCCGCCCGGACCCGGCCAACCGATGAAGCAGAACTCGTACTGCACTGAGGTTGGGGTGTTGCCCGGCAGCGACTTTCGGGTGCAACCGAAGTACATGGACATGCTGAACCTGCCCGAAGCCTGGCGTTTCGGACGCGGTGCCGGTGTACGGGTTGCCGTCATCGACACCGGCGTGACCCCGCACCCGCGATTGCCGCACCTGATTCCCGGTGGCGACTACGTGATGGGCGGCGGTGACGGACTGTCCGACTGCGACGCGCACGGCACGCTCGTGGCGTCGATGATCGCCGCGGTACCGGGATCCGCCGGGGCACCCGAAGCCGCCGGACCGCGACGGCCACCGCCGGTTCCCACCAAGGAACCACCGCCCCCGGCCCCGCCACCGCAAACGATCAGCGTCGCCCCGCCGCCGCCGCAGACGATCACGCTGGTGCCGCCGGCCCCGCCATCGGAGGGGGAGCCGGCTCCGGCATGTCCGTGGTGCCCGCCGGGACAAAAGGCGGGCGGAGCCGCCAGCCACGATCACGGCACAACGGTATTGCCGGGGTTCTCCGGTGGCCGGCAAGGTCACGTGGTCTCGGTGGATTACCCGCGGCCGGTCGCTCCACCGCGACCGCTCGACCCACCGCCGGCGCCGGCACCCACCGACGCCTACAGCGGCGTCGCCCCGGACGTCGACCTGATCTCAATCCGTCAGTCCAGCCAGGCTTTTGGGCTCAAGGACGCTTACACCGGTGACGAGGATCCGCAGACCCGGCAGAAGCGGGACAACATCTTCACGATGGCGCGGGCAATCGTGCATGCGGCGAACATGGGTGCGCAGGTGATCAACATCTCGCAGGTGATGTGCATGAGTGCCCGCAGCCTGATCGACCAGCCCGATCTGGGCGCGGCGGTCCGCTACGCGGCGGTCGACAAGGACGCCGTCATCGTCGCCGCAGCGGGAGACACCAGTCAGCGTGACTGCAAAGAGAATCCGTTGGTTGACCCATTGCACCCCAACGATTCTCGCGACTGGAACGGCGTGACCACCGTGGTGACGCCCTCGTGGTTCAGCGACTACGTGTTGACCGTCGGCGCAGTCGATTCCACCGGTACGCCGATGGACAAGTTGAGTGTCGCCGGGCCATGGGTGTCCATCGCGGCACCCGGCACTGACGTGGTCGGACTCTCGCCACGAGATGACAGTCTGATCAACGCAATCGACGGTCCCGACAACTCGCAACTGGTGCCGTCCGGAACCAGCTTCTCGACCGCGATCGTGTCCGGTGTGGCGGCTCTGGTGCGGGCGAAGTACCCGCATCTGTCCGCGCACCAGATCATCAACCGGCTGATCCGGACTGCGCGAGCACCCGCTCGCGGCGTCGACAACCAGATCGGTTACGGGGTCGTCGATCCGGTCGCGGCGCTGACCTGGGATGTACCCGAAGGATCTGTGCTGCCGAAAGATTCGGCGAAGCCGCTGACGCTGCCTCCGGCCCCCGCTCCGCGCAACATGGCGCCGGTCTACGTCGCCGCCGGCGGGCTGGGTGGTGCGCTGCTGCTGGCCGGTCTCGTCTTCGGCGGAGCCGTCTTGATGAGAAAAACAACAGGGAGACAGGAATGAAGGCACAACGCGAGTACGGGCTGTCCCTCTCGTGGGCGCGAGTCACCACGGTGTTCCTGATTGACGTTGCGCTGCTGGTGATCGCGAGCCACCTTCCCGATTCCTGGCAGGCCGACCGCAACCTCACGTTGTGGATCGGTGTGGCCTTGGCGGCGGTCCTCACCATCGCCGCCCTGCTGACCAACGGGGGAGTGCCCGTGTCGTCGGCCCCGATCGCGCGGGTCCGAAACTGGTACGCCGACCCTGAGGCGCTGACCGTCGGGTGCACGCCGCCCGTCGACCACCGCCGGCAGTTCAGCCGCGAGACGGTGGGCATCCGCGAGCACGACGGCAAGCTGATCGCGGTGATCGCGGTCGACGGCGCGGGAGAGGCCGGCCGGCATCGCCACCGCGACGCGCTGACGACCACAATCCCGCTGGAGGCGGTGGTTACGTCCTTGCGGCAGTTCGACGTTCGTCTGGACAGCGTCGACGTCGTCTCGGTGGGCACCCGTCACGCCACCAAAGGCGTCGAGTCGGCCGTTCGAGATGACTTCGGCGGCGGCAACGAGCGGCGGCCCATCGAGGAGCGCCACACTTGGCTGGTGCTGCGGATGGACCCGCAACACAACGTCAGCGCCGTCGCTGCCCGCGATTCGGTGGCCTGCACCCTGGCCGCCGCGACCGAGCGGCTGGCTAACGACCTCGACGGACGCAGCTGTGTAGCGCGGCCGCTGACCGCCGAGGAGATCGTCGACGTGGACGACGCGGTGCTGGCCGGGCTCCAACCGGCTCACGTCCGGCCGTTCTGGCGTTACCTGAAGACCCCGGACGGCTACGTGACCAGCTTCTGGGTGTCTCCCGGCGACATCACCACCGAGACGCTCGAGGAACTGTGGCTCACTGACGCCGACACCACGGTGATGACGATCCGCATCATCGCCGACGGTCATGAGGCCGACGTGTCGGTCTGGGTCCGCTACCACAGCGACAAGCGACTCCGCAAAGAGGCTTTCGGCGGCCTGAACCGGCTGACCGGGCGTCAACTCGGTGCGGTGGCTGCCAGCCTCCCGGCGCCGACGTCGCACCGGCCGCTGCCGATGCCGAGCCGCAGTTTGAGTCACACCGAGGACATCCTGGTCCCGGTCGGCGCAGTGGCGGGGCAACAGGCGAGCGGTTCCGAAGCCTTACGATAAAAGTATGACGCGACCGCAGACCAACGCGACGGACTCCCGCAACGCAATGGTCGCGGGGCTGCTGGCGTCCGGAATATCCGTCAACGGGCTTCAGCCCAGCCACAATCCGCAGGTGGCCCTGCGGATGTTCACGACGGCCACCAGCCTCGACCCGCAAATGTGTGACGCCTGGCTGGCCCGCCTGCTGGCCGGCGATCAGAGCCTCGAGGTGCTCACCGGCGCATGGCAATCGGTGAAGACGTTCGGCTGGGAAATGCGCCGCCTGGGCTTGACCGAGCTGGAATTCCGCCCCGAGATCTCCGACGGAATGTTCCTGAAGCTCGCGGTCACCAGCGTCGAGTCGCTGGCCGCCGGCTACGCGGCCGCGCTCACCGAAGCCAAGCGGTATAGCGAAGCGGCCGAGTTGCTGGATTCGATTACGCCGCGCCACGCTTCCGACGAGGAGCTGATCAAGTACGTGCGGGGCCTGCTGCACTTCCGCACCGGTCGCTGGCCCGACGTGCTGGTCCAGTTCCCACCGGGCGCGGGGTGGCGTCATCCCGAACTCAAGGCCGCCGGAGCCGCGATGGCGACCACCGCGCTGGCGTCGCTGGGCGTGTTCGAGGAGGCGACCCGTCGCGCCCAGGAAGCCATCGAGGGGGATCGGGTGCCCAGCGCGGCCAATGTCGCGATGTACACCCAGGGGATGTGCTTCCGCCATATGGGCCGCGAGGAAGACGCCGTCGAGTCCCTGCGCCGGGTCTACTCGCGCGACGCCAAGTTCACCCCGGCACGCGAGGCGTTGGACAACGCCAGCTACCGGTTGGTGCTGACCGACCCGGAAACCATTGAGGCACGCACGGATCCGTGGGATGCCGACAGTGCCCCCACCCGCGAGCAGGCCGAGGCCGCCCGACATTTCGAGATGGCCAAGAAGTACCTGGAAGAAGGCGACGCCGAACTCAACGCGATGCTGGGTATGGAACAGGCCAAGCGTGAGATCAAGTTGATCAAGTCGACCACAAAGGTCAACCTGGCCCGCGCGAAGATGGGCCTGCCGGTGCCGGTCACGTCGCGCCACACGCTGCTGCTCGGGCCGCCGGGTACGGGCAAAACATCGGTGGCGCGGGCATTTTCGAAGCAGTTGTGTGGTTTGACCGTGCTGCGTAAACCGTTGGTTGTGGAGACCAGCCGCGCGAAGTTGTTGGGCAGATACATGGCCGACGCGGAGAAGAACACCGAGGAGATGCTCGAGGAGGCGCTCGGGGGAGCCGTCTTCTTCGACGAGATGCACAACCTGCACGAGAGCGGCTACTCCACCGGCGACGCGTACGGCAACGCGATCATCAACACCTTGCTGCTGTACATGGAGAACCACCGCGACGAACTGGTGGTTTTCGGAGCCGGCTACGCCAAGGCGATGGACAAGATGCTGGAGGTCAACCAAGGTCTGCGACGGCGGTTTTCCACTGTCATCGAGTTCTACAGCTACAACCCCAAAGAGCTCGTCGCGCTGACCCAGTTGATGGGCCGGGAAAACGAGGACATCATCACCGATGACGCCGTCGAGGGTTTGCTTCCGGCCTACACCAGGTTCTACGACGACGAGACCATCTCCCAGGACGGCGACCTGATCCGCGGCATCGACACATTGGGAAATGCCGGATTTGTGCGCAATGTGGTGGAAAAAGCCCGCGATCACCGCAGCTTTCGCCTCGACGATGATGATCTCGACGCGGTGTTGGCCAGTGACTTCGACGAGTTCAGCGAGAACCAGCTGCGCCGGTTCAAAGAATTGACCCGCGAGGACCTTGCCGAGGGACTCAGTGCAGCGGTGGCCGAGAAGAAGACCGATTAACCATCGCTGAGCGGACGACTCGCAAGCGGCGATGCAGCAAATCTTTACGACATCCTGACGCCGTTGCGTTGACGGAGCTGCCGCGCCGCTGTCACCATGACCTCACACAGGCGTTACATGCACCTCGCTAGGTGAGGCGTCTGCACGGACATAGGCCACTGACCTCGAACGTCGAAAGACGCCCAGGGTCAGGACAGCTCCTCCCGGCTTAAGGGTTGAGCCCAAGTGGCTTCCGGATCTTCCCGGATACGCCGTGCAGTGCCAAAGCTCCGGCGAGAGGGGTGCCCTCCGACGGTTCCGTCGGGCAGTCCTCCTCTCTTCGAAGCCTCCACGGCGAGTGCCCGGGGGAGGAGGTGGCCTGACGTTTTCCTGGATGGTCCTACTCAGAGCTATCCGAGATCGATGACCGTTTGGTTCCGATCCGGAGATGGCAGCGACTCCGCCAACTGAATCGTCTGCGCCAAGCCGTGCCTCCGCCTGACGGAGTGCGCCGAGGTGCATCCCGTAGCAGCTCGCGGGCCGAGACCCGTTTCCGGGTCGGACCTCTTCTCCGAAGGAGTAAGTCTATGTCTTTTCTGACGACACGGCCGGAAGCGTTGTCCGCAGCGCCCGGCACTCAAGCCACCGCGATTGCTGCGAGTTAAGGAGCGCTGCAATGGATTACGGAACATTACCACCAGAAATCAATTCTGCTCGCATGTACGCCGGTCCCGGTGCAGCGCCGATGCTGGCTGCCGCGTCGGCCTGGGATGGCCTGGCCGCCGAGCTGGCTTCCGGCGCCTCCTCCTATACCACGGTGATCTCTGAGTTGACCGAGGGCCCGTGGCGCGGTCCGGCTTCAGCGTCGATGGCGGCAGCGGCCACACAACATGTCACGTGGATGAATTCGGCTGCGGCGCAGGCCGAGCAGACCGCTGGCCAAGCCCAGTCGGCCGCTGCAGCCTTTGACGCTGCGTTTGCGATGACGGTTCCGCCACCGGTCGTCGCGGCAAACCGCGCTCAATTGGCCGCGCTGGTCGCGACAAATGTGCTGGGCCAAAACACCGCGGCGATCGCGGCCAACGAGGCCCTCTACGGCGCGATGTGGGCGCAGGATGCCGCGGCGATGTACGGGTATGCGGGCTCGTCGGCGGCCGCCGCTACGGTGACGCCGTTCAGTTCGCCGGCCGAGACCACCAACGCCGCCGGGGCGGCAAACCAAGCCGGCGCGGTTGCCCAAGCGGCGGGCACGTCGTCCGGCGCGGGTGTGCAATCGACGCTGTCGCAAGTGATTTCCACAGTGCCTCCTGCGCTGCAGAGCCTCGCATCGCCGGTGGCGGCCGCGCCTCTCACGCCTCTGGCCCCCGGAGATGTAACGAACTTTCTGTCAAACCTTGCCAGCAGCTCGTTTACTCCGATGTCGGTGGCCGGTATCACCCAGGTCGGAGCGGATGTATCCGTCATGCGCGCTCTTAGTGCGGCCGCTGCTCCGGCTGCAGGTGGCGCCTCCGGTGTGGCCGGTGAAGGGGTAGCCGCTATGGGCGCGTTTGGGCCAGCGGGAGCAGCGAGTTCGGGCAGCGTGCCGGTGTCGGCGGGCATCGGTCGAGCGACTCTGGTCGGGACGATGTCGGTGCCGCAGAGCTGGGCTGCAGCCGCCCCCGCTACCAGCCCGGCAGCCGCGACGTCGCCGACGGAAGGTTGGTACAACCCGCCGGGGATCGAGGAGGTGTCCGGCACGTCCGGGGCGCCGGGCATGCCGGGCATGCCGATGGCGGGCGGCCCCGGCGGACGCGGTTGGGGCTTTGCGGCGCCTCGATACGGATTCCGCCCCACCGTTGTCGCGCGTCCACCGGCCGCCGGATAGCGTCGGGGGTATCAATCAGGGCGCTGCCAGTGATTCATGCTCGGCGACAACAAATTTCGGCTGGCTGCTGCGTGGTAGCCACCCGAAAGTTGACTCGCGCCGATCTTGGTGGGACGATGAGCCAAGCAAGCACCTCGCTAGGTGAGGCGTCTGCACGGATACAGGCCACTGACCTCAAATGTCGAAAGACGCCCAGGGTCAGGACAGCTCCTCCCGGCTTAAGGGTTGAGCCCAAGTGGCTTCCGGGTCTTCACCGGATACGCCGTGCAGTGCCAAAGCTCTGTCGAGAGGGGTGCAGCGACCGGCCGATCTGGTCCGGATTCGCTACGTCCCGCGTGCACCGTGTCGGCGCCCCCGTGCGCCCTGGCCGTGAGGAGGTGTGGCGAAATTAGTCGCAGTGATAGTCCGCGTCCGAGACCGGTGACCGTTTCGTCCGAATCCCGCCCCGGCCTCCCCTCCACTCACTGAATCGGCTTTCGCCGCTTCAATCAATCACGCGCGCTTGATCTTTCATGCACGCGATCACTTGTCGTGCCCTCGCACAGGCGCGGCTTCAGCTTGCCTTCGCAAAGGAGAATCCGATGAGTTTCGTCACGACGCAGCCCGACATGATCACGGCAGCGGCCGGCCAGTTGGCCGGTGTCGGCACAGACCTGACGGCGCACAATGCTGCTGCGGTGGCATCGACGACCGCCGTGGTGCCTGCGGCGGCCGACGAGGTATCGGCTTTGACGGCCGCACAATTCGCTTCGCAGGCCTCGATGTATGAGGCGGTGAGCGCTCACGCCGCCGCGGTGCATGAACTCTTCGTCAGTGTGCTGAGCGCCAGCGCAGATTCCTACGGGGCGACCGAGGCCGCGAACGCCGGCTCAACGATCTGAAAGGAGTGCCACCATGACTGCAGTATTCGACTTCGGTGCATTCCCGCCGGAGGTCAACTCCGCCAAGATGTATGCCGGTCCGGGATCGGCATCTCTGCTGACCGCCGCGACGGCCTGGAATGGAATCGCATCCGAATTGCGTTCGCAGGCAGCAAATTACAGCGCGATCATATCGAACCTGACCGGCCAAGCCTGGCAGGGCCCGGCGTCGACGGCGATGGCGGCTGCGGCCGCGCCGTACGCGGCGTGGATGAACACCGCGGCTGCGCAGGCCGAGCAGACCGCCGCTCAGGCGACTACCGCTGCGGCTGCCTACGAGGCGGCTTTCGGGATGACCGTGCCACCGCCGGTGATTGCCGCCAACCGGGCGCAGCTGGCGTCGTTGGTGGCGACGAACGTCCTGGGGCAGAACGCACCCGCGATCGCGGCTACCGAGGCCCACTACGGCCAGATGTGGACGCAAGACGCCTCGGCCATGTACGGCTATGCCGCCCAATCCTCGGCGGCGACCAAGGTGCCGTCGTTCACGACTGCCCCGCAGACCACCGCCCCCGGCGCATTGGCCGGGCAGGCGGCCGCGACAACTCAGGCCACCAGCACCAGCACGCAGGCGGCCTTGTCGCAGTTGACATCTGCGGTGCCCAGCACGCTGCAAGGCATGGCGACGCCAGCGTCGTCCACATCGTCGAACTCGGCACTTGCCGAGCTTGAGGGCCTGCTTAGCGGCGGCTCGTCGGGCAACTCCCAGCTGGACAGTTTCTGGAGCACCTGGGGACCCGACGCCAACGTCTGGAACACGCTGAGCTCTACCGGGGCCATCAATCCGCTGCAAGCTGCCCAAATGTTCACGAGCGCGAGTTTCCTGGGCCCGGGCGCGCTGGCGGGAAGCGAAGGGGTCAGCGGGCTTTCACCATTGGGCATGGCCGCCGGCCTCGGCTCGGGCACGCAGGGAACCTCCGGCGCGGCCGGACTCGGCGCGGCTGGCTCCTCGATGTCGGCGGGCGTCGGCCAGGCCGGATCCATCGGACCGCTCTCGGTGCCGCCCAGCTGGACGGCCGCGGCGCCGTCGGCGGTGTCACCGACCGCGTCGGCACTGGGAAGCACCCCGCTGGCCGCGCCGCCGGAGGTCGCGGCCGGCGTGCCCGGGGTGGCCCCGGCAGGTGCCGGCGTGGGCGCCCGGGCCGGGGCGACCGGCGGCATCATGGATAACCGGTTCCTGATCCGCCCGCCGATGGTCCCGTCCTGGGCCGCGGTCGGGTAAGTGGAGCAACGTATGTCGAGCAGTTGAGCGCCAACCAGGTGGGCGTCGTCCACACTGGTAGGCACTTCGGCTCGGGGAAAGGAGAGCCGCGTCATGCAGACGCTGACTATCGCTGAGTTCTCGCTGCGGCTGGGGGTCGGTGTTGGCTGCGGCGCTCTCATCGGAATCGAGCGCCAATGGCAGGCACGACGGGCCGGCCTGCGTACTAACGCACTGGTGGCCACGGGCGCCACGCTGTTCGTGCTGTACGCGGTGGCCACCAACGACAGCAGCCCGACCAGGGTGGCGTCCTACGTCGTCTCCGGAGTCGGCTTCCTCGGTGGTGGTGTCATCCTGCGCGAAGGATTCAACGTGCGCGGGCTCAACACCGCGGCGACGTTGTGGTGTTCGGCCGCGGTCGGCGTACTCGCTGCCGGCGGGCATCTGGTGTTCGCGTCGATCGCCACCGGCACCGTGGTGGCGATTCATTTGCTGGGACGTCCGTTGGGCCACCTGATCGACCACGGCGACAACGTGGAAGAGGACGAGGACGACCAGCCGTACCAGCTGCAGCTGATTTGTCGACCCAAGTCCGAGAAGTATGCCCGCGCCCAGATCGTTCAGCGCACCGGCGGCGGGGGCGATCGCCTGGTACTACGCGGCATCCACACGGGTCGGACGGCCGACGACAGCGTCGCGTTGACCGCGTACCTGCTCAGCGACGGCCACGCGCCGGCTCGGCTCGAACAGCTCGTCGCGGAACTGTCGCTGCAGGAAGGTGTTCAGGCGGTGCATTGGTACGCCGGCGAGGAGGACGAGCCGATGCCTCGGGCTCCTCTGCCGGACTAATGGTTACGGTGCCCTGCTCGGCGACGTCGTAGGCTGTGTGACGTGAACGCGATCGCCGGTTTCTTATCCGTTCTGCCGGAGCAGATGCGGGACCCGGTGTTGTTCGCGATTCCCTTTTTCCTTCTGCTGTTGATTCTGGAGTGGACGGCGGCCCGCAAGCTCGAACGCATCGAGCGGGAAGCCGAGGCCGACCACGGTCGTCCGCTCTCGGGTGCTTATCTGGCGGCCGACTCGTGGGCCAGCATCCGGATGGGCCTGATCTCGGTGGCCACCACCGCGGGCTGGAAGTTCATCGCCCTGCTCGGCTACGCCGCGATCTACGCCTACGTGGCTCCGGTGCACCTGGCGGCGACCCGCTGGTACACCTGGGTGATCGCGATCCTCGGTGTCGACCTGCTCTACTACTGCTATCACCGCAGCGCGCACCGGATTCGGTTGATGTGGGCGACCCATCAAGCCCACCACTCCAGCCAGTACTTCAACTTCGCCACCGCGCTGCGCCAGAAATGGAACAACAGCGGCGAGATTCTGATGTGGATTCCTTTGCCGCTCTTGGGGATTCCGCCATGGGTGGTCTTCTGTAGTTTCTCGGTCAACTTGATCTATCAGTTCTGGGTGCACACCGAGCGGATCGGCCGAATGTGGGCCCCTTTCGAATTCGTTTTCAACACGCCCTCGCATCATCGGGTGCACCACGGCATGGACGCCGAATACCTCGACAAGAACTACGCCGGGATTTTCATTGTCTGGGACCGCTTGTTCGGCACGTTCCGGCAGGAGACGTTCCGGCCGCATTACGGGCTGACCAAACAGGTGAACACGTACAACGTCTGGAAACTGCAAACCCACGAATACCTGGCTATCGCCAAGGATTTCCGGTCAGCAGCGCGTCTGCGCGACCGGATCGGCTACGTATTCGGCCCACCTGGTTGGCAGCCCGCATCTGCGGTCCGCCCCGACGCCTCGGCTCCACTGACAACGTTCCGTTAGGCACCTGCGCGTGAGCCGTTGTTCACCCCGCATTTTGATTGCAGCGAGCCGAAAGCCCCCACGGCCCACCCAAGATCAGTAAGTTCGACGACGAGGCCGGTACCCGCCAGCCGCGACCACGAGAAGGGAATTGCTGTGGGAGACACACTCACCGAGGGGCAGAAGCTTGTCAAAGGTGAATCGCTTACCTCGAGCAACGGGGCCTACACCCTGACGTTGCAGGACGACGGGAACCTGGTCCTGGCCTCGCGCGGCCACGCGATCTGGTCATCGGGCACCAACGGCGAAGACGTGGTCCGCGCCGAGGTGCAGAGCGACGGCAACTTTGTTCTCTACACCGGCGACAAGCCGATATGGCACACCGACACCAAGGGCAAGAAGAACGTTCGTCTCGTTCTGCAGGACGACCGCAATCTGGTGCTGTATTCGGCCGACGGTGCCGCCTGGTCGACCAAGACCGAGACCGACGCGCCACCTCCCCCCGAGCCGGAAGCCGCCGCACCGGCCGCCGAAGAAGCGCACGCCGAGAATGCGGCCGAACAAGACCCGACGCCAGCGCCGGAGCCGGAGCCGGAACCGGCCGCCCGGACGTACACCGTGGAGTCCGGTGACACGTTGTGGGCCATCGCCGAACAGTTTTACGGCGACGGCAACAAGTACCAAATCATCGCCGACGCCAGTGGCATCCCGAACCCGGATCTGATCCAGCCGGGCCAGGTGCTGACCATTCCTTGATCGCGGAGGGGGCGCGCCGGCGTTAAGAGGGCCGGCGCGCTCGCCACCGATCCCTTCAAAGTGGTCACCCGGCCCGATGTTGGCTGGGTAGCCTCATACCCGGCCGGTGGGTCGCTGGCGTCGAAGGATCGGAGCACACGGGTGGGGGGTCCCGCAATTCGCGCTTTTGGAGTGGTGACCAGCGCTGCCGTCCTGGCGGTGTGCGCTCCCGTCGTCAACGCCCACGCCGATCCGGTTCTGGTGTTTCCGGGCATGGAGATTCATCAGGGTCCCCACTTGTGCACGTTGGGTTACGTCGACCCGGGCCTGCGGGTGGCGTTCAGCGCGGGCCACTGCCGCAGCGACGGGCCGGTGTTCGATAAGGACAACAAGGTGATCGGCAACGTGGCCACGTTTCGTGACAACACACCCAACGGTGCATTCGTCAACACCGATCAGGAAATCGCCGACTACGAGTCGATCGTGCTCGCTCCCGACGTGACCGTGAACAACGTCCTGCCCGGTGGACGCACCTTGCAGTCCGACCCCGGATTAATCGTCACGCCTGGCGAACCGATCTGCCATTTCGGCGTCGTCACCGGGGAGAGCTGCGGGACCGTCGAAGCCGTCAACAACGGCTGGTTCACCATGGGGCACGGCGTTGTCAGCCAACAGGGTGACTCCGGAGGACCGGTTTACCTCACCAGCGGGCCGGGACCCGCCCGGATCGTCGGCATTTTCAACAGCGTCTGGGGTGGCTTCCCGGCGGCAGTGTCGTGGCAGTCGACGACCCAGGAGATCCGCCAGGACGTTGGCATCGGCGGTCCGGCGATTTAGGCGTCGGCCGCCAGCGCGAAGATCGGGATTGACGGCGCCGCGGCTCTGAACTGGTCGTCGCCGGAATCCGGGGTGAGACCGGCGATGTGCCCCTTGACCTCCCAGTACCACCTGTCCAGGTAGTGCTTCAGTAGCGGCGGCTTGGCGCTATCGACCACCTCGGTCGCCCGCAAGCTGCGGCGCCGCCAGCTGGGTCCGACTTCGACCTCGCCGGCCGCCCGGACGTTGCGCGCCCACTGAGTGTTGCCGCGCGGTGACACCAGATAGTCGACATCGCCGACCGTCAAAACGTTGACCACCACACTGCGGACCCGGCCGGTCTTGCGGCCACGCACCCGCAGCGCCCGGGTTCCCGCGATGCTGATGCCGGCTTCAGCCAGCCAGCGGATCAGCATGTTGGCGGCTTTCGCCGGGCCATGGGGTTCGTCGTATCGCGTTGGCATGAGGTGTCCTCTCGCTGGTCGTGGAGAGCACTGCTCTCTGTTGAGAAGACAGTCGCACACCGTTGCCCAAAAAACAAGAGCACTGATCTCATTCATGCGAAACTTGCCTGATGGCGAAGCGGCGCGACTCGCGCGAACGCGTTCAAGCGCAGATCATCGAGCTTGGTCGGCGCCATCTGGTGCAGCACGGCTCGGCCGGCCTGTCACTGCGCGCCATCGCCCGCGACCTGGGCATGGTGTCCTCGGCGGTGTACCGGTATGTCGCCAGCCGCGACGAGTTGCTGACGCTGCTGCTCATTGACGCCTACTCCGAGCTGGCCGACGCGGTGGATCGGGCCCGCGAGGCGGTCCCGGACGTGTGGAGCGACGACGTCGTCGCGATCGCCCACGCAGCGCACGGCTGGGCTACCGCCCACCCGGCCAGCTGGGCACTGCTGTACGGCAGCCCGGTACCCGGTTATCACGCGCCCGCCGAGCGCACTGTCGGACCTGGGACGCGGGTGATCGGTGCGTTTTTCGACGCCGTCGCAGCCGGCATCGCGACCGGTGACATCAAGCTGACCAATCACACTGCACCGCAACAGATCTCGGATGACTTCGAGCGGCTACGCCAGGAATTCGGATTTCCCGGCGACGATGCGGTCATCGCCAAATGTTTCGCGATCTGGGCCGGCGTGGTCGGCGCCATCAGCCTCGAGGTGTTCGGGCAGTACGGCGCCGACACGCTGAGTGACCCAGAGGCCGTGTTCGAAACCCAGGTGCGGCTGCTGCTCACCATGCTGATCCACCCCGACGTCGACCCCGCGCCTTTCGGCGTCGAGGCGCCGAATTAGAACGTGTTCATCGGCCAAACACGGCGTCCTGCACACCCGACGGCGGCAACATCAATCCGGGGAGTTTCTGCCATGGCAGCGCTGCGTTATCCTGCGAGACGATGAGTCTCTCCTTCGGATCGCCGGTCCAAATTGCGTGGGTCACGCATCGCCTGGACACCACGGAAATGGCTCTCACCGGCCTGTTAGGCGTGAAGAAGTGGGTGCGCCTGCCCGAGGTTCACTTTGCTCCAGATGCCTGCAGCTACCGCGGCGCGCCGGCCGATTTCGTCGCCAGCATTTCGCTGAGCTATCTCGGCGACATGCAGCTCGAACTGATCGAGCCGGTCCGCGGGCCTAATATCTATAGTGACTTTTTACAGAGCAGCGGGCCGGGTCTGCACCACATCTGCGTTGAGGCCGACACCCTGGAAAACTTCGATGCCACGCTCGCCTCAGCCGCTGAGCAAGGAGCCACTGTGTCACAACAGGGCGTGATGCCCGGCGGCATCCGATTCGCCTACCTGTCCGCCCCGCAGTACGGGGTTCCGTTCGTGGAGATCGCGCACTTCTCGCCCGAGATGCGCCAGTTCTTCGACTACATCAAGCAGCAGCAGTGTGATGAAGAGGAGCAGCGCCGATGAGTCGCGCTGACGACGATGCAGAGCATCGTGTGATGAGGAGGAGCAGCGCCAATGAGTACTGACATCCCAGCAACTTTGAGCGCGGACGACGTCACGTCATGGTCGGATGAGGTGGACGTCGTGGTGCTCGGATTCGGCATCGCTGGCGGATGTGCGGCGGTGAGTGCGGCGGCGGCCGGCGCCCGGGTACTGGTACTCGAGAAGGCCGCCGCGGCCGGCGGCACGACGTCGCTTGCCGGCGGGCACTTCTATCTCGGCGGCGGCACAGCGGTCCAGGAAGCGACCGGCCATCCCGACTCGGCCGAGGAGATGTACAAGTACCTGGTTGCGGTGTCGCGTGAACCAGACCACGAGAAGATCCGTGCCTATTGCGACGGCAGCGTCGAGCACTTCAACTGGTTGGAAGACTTGGGCTTTCAGTTCGAGCGAAGCTTCTACCCGGGCAAGGTGGTCGTCCCGCCCGGCACCGAAGGCTTGAGCTACACCGGCAACGAGAAGGTGTGGCCTTTCTGCGAGCAAGCCGTTCCCGTCGCCGCGGGGACACTCCGTGCCGGTACCCGGTGAGCTCGGCGGTGCGTCCATGGTGATCGATCTACTGGTCAAACGTGCC
Organism: uncultured Actinomycetota bacterium; assembly: GCA_963762535.1. Taxonomy (GTDB): domain Bacteria; phylum Actinomycetota; class Actinomycetes; order Mycobacteriales; family Mycobacteriaceae; genus Mycobacterium. The sequence goes on along the minus strand of CAVXKX010000004.1, from coordinate 57,323 downwards.
GACGAGTTGGGCGTCGGATTCCGGTACGAGACCGGCGCAACCAACCTGATCCTGGACGCAGATGGCGCGGTGGTCGGCGTCGCTTGGAAGCACTTCACCGAAACCGGTGCGGTGAAAGCAAAGTCGGTCGATGATCGCCGCCGGCGGCTTCGCGATGAACCCCGAAATGGTCGCCGAACACACTCCCGAGCTGGGCCAGCCGCGGAGAACCAAACACCACGGGCTCGTCGCGCCCTACATCCTGGGCAACCCCAACGACGACGGGCTGGGACTGCGGATGGGCATCTCGGCGGGAGGCGTTGCCGGAGAACATGAACGAGAAGTTCATCACCGCCGCTGCGTATCCGCCCGAAGTCCTGCTGACCGGTGTGATCGTCAACAAAGAAGGCAAGCGCTTCGTCGCCGAGGACTCCTACCATTCGCGCACATCGGCTTTCGTGCTCGAGCAGCCGGAACAGACCGCGTACCTGATCGTCGACGAAGCGCACACCGAGATGCCCGCGATGCCGTTGATCAAGTTCCTCGACGGCTACGAGACGATCGCGGAACTGGAGCAGGCACTCGAGCTTCCCGCCGGCAGCGTCACCGCAACCCTGGACCGGTACAACGAATTTGCCGCCGAGGGCGAGGACCCCGACTTTCACAAGCAATCGGAATATGTTGCGCCGCAGGATAATGGACCGTGGGCCGTGTTCGACCTCTCGCTTGGCCGGGCGATGTACTCCGGGTTCACAATGGGCGGTTTGGCGGTCACCGTCGACGGCGAGGTGCGGCGTGGCGACGACACGGTCGTCGGTGGCCTTTATGCGGTGGGGGCGTGTGCGTCCAACATCGCCCAGGACGGCAAGGGTTACGCCAGCGGTACCCAGCTCGGGGAGGGCTCGTTCTTCGGGCGCCGCGCCGGCACCCACGCGGCCGCGAAAGCCATCAGCGCGCAGGCACGCTAGAAATCAGCGCCGGCACCACGGCACCCGGCAAGCGCTAGACCGATGCGGGCTGCTTGTCCACCTCGCCCAACCGCCACGGGCCGCCGCCGAGCAGTTCGAGGTGTCGATCGTGGAACTGCTCAACCGCGGGTCGGTGGCTGACGCTGATCACGACGCAATCCGGTAATTCGTTCTGCAGCAACTGATACAAAGCGTGCTCGAGCCCTACGTCGAGCGCCGACGTGCTCTCGTCGAGGAATACCGCTTTGGGTTTGGTGAGCAGGATGCGCGCGAACGCCGCGCGTTGTTGCTCGCCGGGGGAGAGCACCTTGGCCCAGTCACGCACTTCGTCGAGCTGCTCGGTCAGGGGTGCGAGCGCTACCTTGGTCAGCGTCTCGCGCAGCGTCTGGTCCGAGATGTCAGCCGGCGGATTCGGGTAACACACGACGGTCCGCAACGTGCCCAGCGGCACGTAGGGCAGTTGCGACAGGAACATCGTCGCGTTGTCGCCGTCGGGGCATCGCAGCGTCCCCGACGCATACGGCCACAGCTCGGCCAGGCTACGCAGCAGCGTGGTCTTGCCGGCGCCCGACTGCCCCGTGATCACCAGCGACTGACCGGATTCCAGCCGCACGTCCAGTGCGTCGACCAGCGGGTCACCGTCGGGTGTGCGCACCTCCACGCCGTCGATTTCGACTGAGCCGTCGGCGGTGTGGCGGGTCAGCACCGCGGGCAGGTCGCGCCCCTTGGCGTTGGCGTCGACCAGCCCGTGCAGACGGATGATCGCCGCACGGAAGGCGGCGAACGCGTCATAGTTGTTGCGGAAGAACGACAGCGAGTCGTGGATTTCACCGAAGGCCGTGGCCGTCTGCCCGACGTCGCCGAAAGCGATCTGCCCGGCGAACAGCCGCGGTGCCTGAATGATCCACGGCAGCGGGACAATTGCCTGCGACATCGACCAGTTCCAGCCGTTGAACACAATCGTCCGGCGGACAAAACCGCGGTAGTTCGTGATGACCGGGTTGAATCGTCCGAACAGCTGGGCCCGTTCTACCTGCTCGCCGCGATAGAAGCCCACGGCCTCGGCTGCGTCGCGCAATCGGACCAGCGCGTAACGGAATGCGGCGTTGAGCTTTTCGTTGTTGAAGCTCAGCCAGATCAGTGGACGCCCGAGCTTGAATGCGACGCCGGTGGCGATCACCACGTAGACCACGACGATCCAGAACATCGCGCGCGGGAGATCGAAGCCGAAGATGCCCAGCCGGCCGGACAGGTGCCAGAGGATCGCGGCGAACGACACCACCGACACGACCGCGCGCACCGCGCCGAACAGCAGTGTGTTGGCGGTTTCGTTGGACGGGATGTTGGGTGTGCCTCCGGCGCCGGTGGTGAAGATGTCGACGTCCTGCTGGATTCGCTGGTCCGGGTTGTCGATGGTGTTGTCGATGAACAGGTCTCGGTAGTAGGCCCGACCGGCCAGCCAGTCATCGGTGAGGTAACGCCGTCAGCCAGATGCGCCAGGCGATGATGAACCGCTGCGTGAGGTAGATGTCGACCAGCAGCCGAACGATGAACAGCGTCGCCAGCACGCTGAAGTGCACGAGTGACATCCAAAAGCCATGCATCCCAGACTCTTTGATGCGCTCGTTGCCCAACGCGGTGCCCTCGAACGCCGTTTGCAGCGAACTGTAGAGGTCATTGCTCTGGTAGCTGAGCAGCACCGTCAGGCGCACCGAGAGCAAGACCAGCAGCAGCAGAACCGCCAAATGCACCCAGGTCCGCACCGCATGCCGTCCGGTGAAGTACCCGCCGGTGATCCGCCAGTACTGGCGGCCCCAACCGGTGAGGTAGCGCAGCAACACAAGCACCACGAGCACGCACACCGCGGCGATCAGCCACCCTTTGGCCAGCCACCACAGTGACTCTGTCGTTGCCGTGGACCAGTCGATGGACGGCTTGAACAGCTTGGGTTCCAAGATCGCGTCTCCTTGCCGACGAGGCTGTCTGCCAACGTCACAGTGGATGCTTCCCCGCGAAAGTACCGCAGGACGGCCGATAGGCTGCGCCCATGGGCAACGACGCCGACAACACCTTCCATGCCGGACAACTCATCGCCCGCCGACTGAAAGCCAGCGGGATCGACACCATCTTCACGTTGTCCGGGGGCCATCTGTTCTCGATCTACGACGGTTGCCGCAGCGAGGGCATCCGGTTGATCGACACCCGCCACGAGCAGACCGCGGCATTCGCAGCCGAAGGCTGGTCGAAGGTGACACGGCAGCCGGGGGTGGCCGCGCTGACCGCCGGGCCCGGCGTGACCAACGGCATGAGCGCGATGGCCGCCGCCCAGCAGAACTCGTCGCCGCTGCTGGTCCTCGGCGGCCGGGCACCCGCCGGGCGGTGGGGCATGGGATCACTGCAGGAGATCGACCACGTGCCATTCGTGTCGCCACTGACCCGATTCGCCGCCACCGCGCCGTCGGCCGAGGCGGTCAGCGGACTGATCGACGAGGCGCTGCGGGCCACCGTGGGCGCCCCGTCGGGGGTGGCGTTCATCGATTTCCCTATGGACCATGTCTTTTCGGTGGCTGCCGACACCGGGCAGCCCGGCGCGCTGACCACGTCGCCGGCGCCGGCACTGCCTGACGGCGACGCACTCGACCGCGCTGTCAGGCTGCTCGTCAATGCCCAACGGCCGGTGATCATGGCCGGCACCAACGTGTGGTGGGGGCATGCCGAGGACGCCCTGCTGCGGTTGGCCGAGCAGCGACGGATACCGGTGCTGATGAACGGCATGGCCCGCGGCACAGTGCCCGCGGACCATCCGCTGGCGTTTTCCCGGGCCCGCTCGAAAGCGTTGGGGGAGGCCGATGTTGCGGTCGTCGTCGGGGTGCCGATGGACTTCCGGCTGGGATTCGGCGGCGTATTCGGACCGGACACCCAGCTGATCGTGGCCGACCGCGTGCAACCCGAACGCGAGCATCCCCGGCCGATCGCGGCCGGGCTCTACGGCGACCTGTCCGCGACCCTGACCGTCCTGGGCGACACTCCGCCCGCCGAGGCGGCCGGCCATCAGCAGTGGGTCGCCGATCTGCGTGCGACCGAGACCGCCGCGCGCGAGCGTGAGCAGAGCGAATTGACCGACGATCGCAGCCCTTTGCACCCGATGCGGGTCTACGCCGAACTCGCCCCGATGCTGGACCGCGACGCGATTATCGTCGTCGATGCCGGCGATTTCGGCTCCTACGCCGGCCGGGTGATCGACAGCCATGTCCCGGGTGCATGGCTGGACAGTGGCCCGTTCGGCTGCCTGGGCTCAGGCCCCGGTTATGCCCTGGCCGCCAAACTGGCCCGGCCTGATCGCCAGGTGGTGCTCCTGCAAGGCGACGGCGCCTTCGGCTTCAGCGGAATGGAATGGGACACGCTGGTGCGCCACAACGTTCCGGTCGTCTCAGTGATCGGCAACAACGGCATTTGGGCCCTCGAACACCATCCGATGAAGGCGCTGTACGGCTATTCGGTGGTGGCTGAGCTACGACCGAAGACCCGCTACGACGAGGTTGTGCGCGCGCTCGGCGGACACGGCGAGCTGGTCTCGACGCCAGGCGAGCTGCGCCCGGCGTTGACACGCGCTCTGGGCAGCGGTTTGCCCGCCGTCGTCAACGTGCTGACCGATCCCGATGTTGCTTATCCACGCCGGTCCAATCTGGCGTGATGGGGCTTGTACCGTTGACCTGTGCCAAAGACCACCAGCTCTTCCTCCGGTCGCCTGAGCAGCCGCTTCTGGCGCCTGCTCGGCGCCAGTACCGAGAAGAACCAGGGCCGCTCACTGGCCCAGGTCACCGCCTCGGCCGAGTATGACGAGAAGGCCGCGGCGCTCGACGACGAACAGTTGCGCAAAGCCGCCGGCCTGCTCGACCTCGACGACCTGGCCGATGCCGACGACATTCCACAATTCCTGGCGATCGCCAGAGAAGCCGGCGAACGGGCTACGGGACTCCGGCCATTCGATGTGCAGCTGCACGGGGCGCTGCGGATGCTGGCCGGCGACGTGATCGAAATGGCCACCGGTGAGGGCAAGACTCTGGCCGGGGCGATCGCCGCGGCCGGCTACGCATTGGGTGGCCGCAACGTTCACGTCGTCACGATCAACGACTACCTGGCCCGCCGCGACGCCGAATGGATGGGTCCGCTGCTGGAGGCCCTCGGTGTCACGGTGGGCTGGGTCACCGGCGAATCGACCGCCGACGAGCGCCGCGCGGCCTACCAGTGCAACGTCACCTACGCCTCGATCAACGAGATCGGCTTCGACGTGTTGCGCGACCAGCTGGTGACCGATGTCGAAGATCTGGTGTCGCCCAACCCGGACGTGGCCTTGATCGACGAAGCCGACTCGGTGCTGGTCGACGAGGCGTTGGTGCCGCTCGTGCTGGCCGGAACCAGCCACCGCGAGCAGCCCCGGCTGGAGATCATCCGCCTCGTCGGTGAGCTGAACGCCGGCGAGGATTACGACACCGACTCCGACAACCGCAACGTCCATCTGACCGAGGCCGGTGCGCACAAACTCGAAAAGCAGCTCGGCGGAATCGATCTCTACTCCGAAGAGCACGTCGGCACCACGCTCACCGAAGTCAACGTCGCGCTGCATGCGCACGTCCTGTTGCACCGCGACGTGCATTACATCGTGCGTGACGATGCCGTGCACCTGATCAACGCGTCCCGCGGCCGGATCGCCCAGCTGCAGCGCTGGCCGGACGGTCTGCAGGCGGCGGTCGAGGCCAAGGAAGGCATCGAGACCACCGAGACCGGTGAGGTGCTGGACACCATCACCGTGCAGGCGCTGGTCAACCGGTACCCCACGGTCTGCGGCATGACCGGAACCGCTTTGGCCGCAGGCGAACAGCTGCGCCAGTTCTACAAGCTCGGTGTGTCACCGATCGAACCGAACACACCCAACATTCGAGAAGACGAAACCGACCGGGTCTACATCACCGCCGCGGCGAAGATGGACGCGATCATCGCGCACATCATCGACAGGCACGAAACCGGACAGCCGGTTCTGGTCGGCACACATGACGTCGCCGAATCCGAAGAACTGCACGAGCGGTTGCAGCGTCGCGGGGTTCCGGCAGTGGTGCTCAACGCCAAAAACGACGCGGAAGAGGCCAGCGTGATCGCCGAGGCCGGCAAGCTGGGAGCCGTCACGGTGTCGACGCAGATGGCCGGTCGCGGCACCGACATCCGCCTCGGCGGCTCCGATGTAGGCGACCATGCCCCCGAGAAAAAAGAGGTGGTCGAGCTCGGCGGTTTGCATGTGATCGGCACCGGCCGCCACCACACCGAACGACTCGACAACCAGCTGCGCGGGCGCGCCGGGCGTCAGGGCGACCCGGGTTCGTCGGTGTTCTTCTCCAGCTGGGAAGACGACGTCGTCGTCGCCAACCTCGAGCCGAACAAGCTGCCCACCCAGACCGACGAGGACGGCCGCATCGTCAGCTCCAAGGTCGCCGGGCTTCTCGAGCACGCCCAGCGCGTCGCCGAGGGCCGCCTGCTCGACGTGCACGCCAACACCTGGCGGTACAACCAGCTGATCGCCCAGCAGCGCGCCATCATCGTCGAGCGGCGCAACACCCTGCTCAGCACAACGGCGGCCGCCGAAGAGCTGGCCGAGCTGGCGCCCGATCGCTATCAGGAACTGTCCGAACAGCTTTCCGAAGCCCAGCTGGAGAAAATCTGCCGGCTGATCATGCTGTTCCACCTCGACCGCGGCTGGGCCGACCACCTGGCCTACCTGGCCGACATCCGGGAAAGCATCCACCTGCGCGCCCTGGGCCGGCAGAACCCACTCGATGAATTCCACCGAATGGCAGTCGACGCATTCGCATCGCTGGCCGCCGACGCGATAGAAGCGGCCCAGCAGACCTTCGAAACCTCACCGGCCATCGAAGACGAGCCGGGTGTCGACCTGTCGAAGCTGGCCCGCCCCACCTCGACGTGGACCTACATGGTGCACGACAACCCGCTGTCGGATGACTCCCTTTCCGCGCTGAGCCTGCCGGGCATCTTCCGATGAAGACTGCGTAAGGTCTCGCCTCATGAACCGGCCGCCCGCGCACGACCGGCTTCTGACGGTGCCCAACGTGCTCAGCGGACTCCGTCTGGCACTGATCCCGGTCTTCGTCTACCTGCTGCTGGTCGCCCACGCTGACGGATGGGCAGTGGCCATCCTGATGTTCAGCGGCGCATCGGACTGGGCCGACGGCAAGATCGCGCGGGTGATGAACCAGTCCTCGAAGCTGGGGGCTTATCTCGATCCGTTCGTCGACCGGCTCTACATGGTGACCACGCCGATCGTGTTCGGATTGGCCCACATCCTGCCGTGGTGGATCATCGCCGTCCTGCTGGCTCGCGATGTGCTGCTGGCCGCCGAACTGCCACTGCTGCGCACTCGCGGCATCACCGCGTTGCCGGTGATCTACGTCGGCAAGGCTGCGACGTTCGCACTGATGTCGGCCTTCCCGCTGATCCTGCTGGGCCAGTGGGGCGCGCTGTGGAGTCGCGTCGTATTGGCTTGCGGCTGGGCATTTTTGGTCTGGGGCACGTACATGTATCTGTGGTCGTTCATGGTGTACGCCTGGCAGGTGGTCATCGTGCTGCGCCGGATGCCGCCGGTGAAGGTCCGCCATGCCTGACCAAGCCCTGGGCGGCTACGAGCCCTACGCGGGGCTGGCCGCACACGAGGCCGGGCGAGCGCAGCGGATCCCGGTGCCGTCGCTGCTGCGCGCTCTGCTCTCCGAGCACCTCGACCCCGGTTATGCGGCGGCCGCCGCCAAGCGGGACCGCGGCGACGAGCCGACCGGGCGCCTGCAGCGCTGGTTCTGGCAGGCGCTGGCCGCGTTGCTGGTGGCTGTGGTGTTCGCCGCCGCCGTCGCTCAGGCCCGGCTGGTCGCGCCGGGCGTCAGCGCCGCCCAGCATGTGCTGGCCACCAGCGTGCGCTCGGAGGAGAACAAGACGGGACAGCTCACGAAAGAGCGCAATACGCTTGCGGCGCAACGTGATGACGTCCAGCGACGAGAGTTGGCGGAAGACGCTGCGGGACGGCGGCTGCTCGCCAGCCTCGACCGGCTCAGCCTGGCGGCCGCCAGCACGCAGGTCACCGGCCCTGGCTTGAGCGTGACGGTGACCGATCCCGGCGTCGGGCCGAACCTTTCCGACGTGTCCAAGCAGCGGGTCGCCGGCAGTCAGCAGATCATCCTCGATCGCGACCTGCAGCTGGTGGTCAACTCGTTGTGGGCCAGTGGCGCTGAGGCGATCTCCGTCGACGGGGTCCGGATCGGGCCCAACGTCACCATCCGCCAGGCGGGCGGCGCGATTTTGGTCGACAACAACCCGACGAACAGCCCGTATACGGTGCTGGCGGTCGGGCCGCCGCATGCCATGCAGGACGTGTTCGACAACAGCCCCGGGTTGCGCAGGCTGCGGCTTCTGGAGGCTTCCTATGGTGTCGGCGTCGCGGTCAGCGCCAAGGACAACCTCACGCTTCCCGCCGGAGCGGCGCGAGATGTCAAGTTCGCCAAACAGATTGGTTCGTAGTGCGCAAATACCAAATGCGGAGAGTCCGAGTAGTGGGAGCCGGTCACCGATGATCGGTATCGCAGCGCTGGCCATCGGCATCGTGCTGGGCCTGGTCTTCCATCCCAACGTGCCGGAGATCGTCCAGCCGTATTTGCCGATCGCGGTGGTCGCCGCGCTGGACGCGGTGTTCGGCGGGTTGCGGGCTTATCTGGAGCGGATTTTCGACCCGAAGGTCTTTGTGATCTCGTTCGTGTTCAACGTGTTGGTGGCGGCGCTGATCGTCTATGTCGGCGACCAATTGGGCGTCGGCACACAGCTATCCACCGCGATCATCGTCGTCCTGGGTATCCGCATCTTCGGCAACGCCGCCGCGCTGCGCCGCAGGCTGTTCGGGGCGTAGCGGATGTGAGGCCGACATGAGCGACACCGAACCCGACCCGACCGCGACGCCGGACCCGCCGCACGCCGGCGACGGCGACGCCATCCAGAAGCCCGAGCAAGTCTCAGCTGGCGAAGCCGAACACCACGGACGACACGAATTGGCGCCGCACGAGCCGCAACCGGTGATCGGCGAGCTGCAGCCCCGCGGGATTCTGCGGCGCGGCCGCACGGTGTTCGGCATCTTGGCGGTGGTGCTGTGCCTGCTACTGGGGGTGGCCATCGCGACCCAGGTGCACCAGACCACGTCCGGCGACTCGCTGGACACCGCGCGCCCCGCAGACCTGTTGGTGCTACTGGACTCACTGCGCCAACGCGAAGCCACGCTGAGCACCGAAGTCGCCGAGCTGCAACGCTCGTTGAACGGCCTGCGGGCATCGGGAAGCAACGACCAGACCGCCATCCAGAACGCCCAGGCCCGACTCGCGGCGCTGTCCATCCTGATTGGCACTGTCGGGGCCACCGGCCCCGGAGTCACCGTCCGCATCGACGATCCTGGCCCCGGAGTACCGCCGCAGGCGATGCTTGACGTACTGGACGAGTTGCGCGCAGCCGGCGCCGAGGCGATCCAGATCAGCGACCGCCGCCAGGCGGTGCGAACCGGCGTCGACACCTGGATCGTCGGCGCCCCCGGCGCACTCACAGTCGACGGCAAGACCTTGACGCCGCCGTATTCCGTTATCGCCATTGGAGATCCGCCGACGCTTGCCGCGGCGATGAACATTCCCGGCGGGGCTGTCGACAGCGTCAAGCGCGTCGGCGGCACCATGTCGGTGCAGCAGGCCGACAAGGTGGACATCACCGCCTTGCGGCAACCAAAACCGCGCCAATACGCTCAGCCAGTCAAATAGCACCGAGGAAGAACAGGAACACCGTGAGCGAAATCCCACCAGATTTGCACTACACCACCGACCACGAGTGGGTTCGGCGAACCGGTGACGACACTGTCCGGGTGGGAATCACGGACTTCGCCCAGTCGGCCCTCGGCGACGTCGTGTTCGTCCGACTGCCCGACGTGGGTGACGAGCTGACCGCGGGAGAGGCTTTCGGCGAGGTCGAGTCGACCAAATCCGTGTCCGACCTCTACGCGCCGGTATCGGCGAAAGTCGTTGCGGTCAACGACGATCTGGAAGGTGCCCCCGAGCTGGTCAACTCCGAGCCGTACGGTGGCGGCTGGCTGGTCGACCTTCAGGTTGACAGCGAGGCCATCGAGAAGGGATTCGGAGAACTACTGGACGCCGACGCCTACCGCGGCTCACTGGCCGAATGACCCTTGTTATCGTTCCCCGCGCGGCGACGATGCGCGCCGTGGCGGCGCGAGGAGGAGCCGGACAATTGGACACACCGGCGACAACCGGCGCCGGACCAAGGACCAGCAGATGTAGCCGCCGATCCGGCGGGGGACGGCACGTTGGGCTCCTGTGCGCGGTACGGTCGTCACATCGACGGTGCCAGCGGGCGGGAAGCCGATCGGCCGGACCCAACCAGACAGCGCAGCAGGGGCCAGTGAGGAGCAGCGGGTGACGGACAAGGACAACGACCTGACTTCTGATGAAGTCACCGTGGAGACGACATCTGTCTTCCGCGCTGACTTCCTCAATGAGCTGGACGCTCCCGCGCAGACGGGCACCGAGACCACGGTGTCCGGCGTGGAGGGGCTGCCGGCCGGTTCAGCGTTGCTGGTCGTCAAAAGGGGACCGAACGCCGGTTCCCGCTTCCTGCTCGATCAACCGACCACCTCGGCGGGCCGCCATCCCGACAGCGACATCTTTCTCGACGATGTCACCGTCAGCCGGCGCCACGCTGAATTCCGTTTGGAAACAGAGGAGTTCCACGTCGTGGACGTCGGCAGCCTCAACGGCACGTACGTCAACCGCGAGCCGGTCGACTCGGCTGTGCTGGCCAACGGCGACGAGGTCCAGATCGGCAAATTCCGTTTGGTCTTCTTGACCGGACCCAAGGTCGGTGAAGACGGAGGGCCCGGAAGCTAGTGACCTCGCCGGAGACCCCCGCACTGAGCGGGATGTCGATCGGAGCGGTCCTCGACCTGCTACGGCCAGACTTCCCGGACGTGACGATCTCCAAGATTCGATTCTTGGAGGCCGAGGGTCTTGTGACGCCGCAACGCGCGGCGTCGGGCTATCGCCGGTTCACTGCGTATGACTGCGCCCGCCTACGCTTCATCCTGACGGCGCAACGTGATCAGTACCTACCGCTCAAGGTGATCAAGGCGCAGTTGGACGCCCAGCCTGACGGCGAGCTGCCGCTGGCTGGATCGCCTTACGGCGTACCGCGATTGGTGACGGTCGGCGACGGCGCACCGGCGAGAAGCAGACCCCGTGACCGTTGCGACCAGCCGCGTCCGGCTCAGCCGCGAGGACCTGCTTGATCGCTCAGGTGTGGACGAGGACCTGCTGACAGCGCTGATCAAAGCGGGGGTGATCACCACCGGGCCGGGCGGATTCTTCGACGAGCATGCGCCTGTGATCCTGCAGTGCGCCCGCGCGCTCGCCGACTACGGCGTCGAACCGCGCCATCTACGGGCATTTCGCTCGGCTGCCGACCGGCAGTCCGACCTGATCGCGCAAATCGCCGGACCCCTCGTCAAAGCCGGCAAAACCGGTTCCCGGGACCGCGCCGACGACCTGGCACGCGAGGTCGCCGCCCTCGCCATCACGCTGCACACCTCGTTGATCAAGTCCGCCGTGCGCGACGTTCTACACCGCTGAAGGACTAGACTTCAGAACCACAGCTTGTGTACCGCGGCTTGGTGTTCCACCGTGACGTCGGGGCAGGGCTGATTCGGACCGGCAGCACGTGCGGAGGGCAGACACAGATGGGTGAAGTTCGCGTCGTCGGCATTCGCGTCGAGCAGCCGCAGAACCAGCCGGTCCTGTTGCTGCGCGAGGCCAACGGTGACCGTTACCTGCCGATCTGGATCGGCCAGTCCGAAGCCGCCGCGATTGCCCTGGAACAGCAGGGAGTCGAGCCGCCCCGCCCGCTGACCCACGACCTGATTCGCGATCTGATTGCCGCGCTTGGTCATTCGCTCAAAGAGGTGCGGATCGTCGACCTGCAGGAGGGCACGTTCTACGCCGACCTGATCTTCGACCGCAACATCACCGTCTCGGCGCGGCCATCGGATTCGGTGGCGATCGCGCTGCGCGTGGGCGTGCCGATCTACGTGGAAGAAGCGGTGCTCGCCGAAGCCGGATTGCTGATTCCCGACGAGAACGACGACGAGCCGTCCAGCGCCGTCCGCGAGGACGAGGTCGAGAAGTTCAAAGAGTTCCTGGACAGCGTCTCGCCCGACGATTTCAAAGCCACCTGACCCGTTGGCGGCAATCACCGCGGATAACGTGGCACGCCGGCATTCGGGTAATGCGGAACTGGATCGGCAATATCACGGATCCGTCTCATCTGCGAGTTCGACCTCGACACGCCCGTTGGATAGCGTGGAGTCACCGCCCCGCCCGCCATACTTTACTTCGACTGATTAGTTCTAAAAGCACGACAGCGAGTCGAAAAGCGTAAGCTCACAAGCACTCGATTGAGCAAACGCGGAAACTGCAGCCCGTAACGAGCGCGATCGGCGAGAGGAAGCCCCGTGGGAGATCAACCACGTCAGGATCAACTGGATCTCGAGTCCGTGGCCGCGCTCGATGACAGTTCGGCACCTCACCCCGACCAGGCGATCCACGTGTCGGCCGAACCCGTCCAGGGCGGCTTGTTCCCCGACGACTCAGTGCCGGACGAACTGGTCGGCTACCGCGGTCCCAGCGCCTGCCAGATCGCCGGCATCACGTACCGCCAGTTGGACTACTGGGCGCGCACCTCACTGGTCGTGCCGTCGATTCGCAGTGCCGCCGGCTCCGGCAGCCAGCGGCTGTATTCGTTCAAAGACATCCTGGTGCTCAAGATCGTCAAACGACTGCTCGACACCGGCATCTCGCTGCACAACATCCGCGTCGCCGTTGACCACCTGCGCCAGCGTGGTGTTCAGGACCTGGCCAACATCACCCTGTTCTCCGACGGCACCACCGTCTACGAGTGCACCTCGGCCGAAGAAGTCGTCGACCTGCTGCAGGGCGGACAGGGTGTGTTCGGCATCGCGGTCTCCGGGGCCATGCGTGAGCTGACCGGCGCCATCGCAGATTTTCCCGGGGAGCGCGCCGACGACGGCGAGTCGATCGCTGCCCCGGAAGACGAGCTGGCCTCGCGGCGCAAGCACCGCGACCGCAAGATCGGCTGACCCGGCCCTTCTTATCGGTGCCGCCGACTGTAGCGGTCGCGCCGAGCCAGTAAACTGATCACGCATCGTTCTTGCGCGGGAGAGTTCCGTGGCTGCCAGCCACGGACGCCGAAGGAGCAATACCTCTCCGTCAACCTCTCAGGCACCCGGACCGCGCCAGACCCCGATGCCTCTGGAAAGCGGTGACTTTCGGTGTCGCCCGCCCATGGGGAAAGACACGTCGATGTCGAATCTCTCAGGCGCCCGGTTCGGGTAGACGACAGAGGGGGAGGACCTACCTTCCTCGTTGTCAGGAGTTCGCCGATGTCCGACCACACCAACCCGCTTTTCGCCGACCGGCACATCGGCCCGGACAGCGCCGCCGTCGCGGCGATGCTCGAGGTCATCGGGGTCGACTCGCTCGAAGAACTCGCGCACCGCGCACTGCCTGCGGGGATTCTCGACGCGTTGACCGCCTCGGGCGCCGCGCCCGGTCTGGATCGGCTGCCGCCGGCGGCCAGCGAGGCCGAAGCGCTGGCTGAGCTGCGGGCGCTGGCCGACCAGAACACCGTCGCGGTGTCGATGATCGGTCAGGGTTACTACGACACCTACACACCGCCGGTGTTGCTGCGCAACATCCTGGAGAATCCGGCCTGGTACACGGCCTACACGCCGTACCAGCCGGAGATCAGCCAGGGTCGGCTCGAGGCACTGCTGAACTTCCAGACCATGGTCGCCGATCTGACCGGACTCGAGGTGGCCAACGCGTCGATGCTCGACGAGGGCACTGCGGCCGCCGAGGCGATGACGCTGATGCACCGTGCCGTCAAAGGCAACGCCAACCGGTTGGCCGTCGACGTGGATGTGTTCGCCCAGACCGCCGCTGTGCTCGCGACCCGTGCCGAGCCGCTGGGCATCGAGATCGTCACCGCGGACCTGCGTGACGGCCTGCCCGACGGCGACTTCTTCGGCGTGATCGCGCAACTGCCCGGCGCCAGCGGCCGGATCACCGATTGGTCGGCACTGGTTTCTCAAGGCGCATGACCGCGGCGCGCTGGTGGCCGTCGGCGCCGACTTGCTGGCGCTGACGCTGGTCACGCCGCCGGGGGAGATCGGCGCCGACGTGGCGTTCGGCAACACTCAACGTTTCGGTGTGCCAATGGGATTCGGCGGCCCACACGCCGGATACCTGGTCGTGCACGCCACAGCATGCCCGCCAACTGCCCGGCCGACTGGTCGGTGTTTCCGTCGACGCCGACGGATCACCCGCTTTCCGGTTGGCTCTGCAAACTCGCGAGCAGCACATCCGCCGCGACAAGGCGACCAGCAACATCTGCACCGCTCAGGTGTTGTTGTCGGTGATGGCGGCGATGTATGCGAGCTACCACGGCGCCGACGGACTGACCGGCATCGCCCGGCGGGTGCACGGCCACGCCGAGGCAATCGGGGCCGCACTGGGCGATAAGTTGGTGCACGACAAGTACTTTGACACTGTTTTGGCGAACGTTCCGGGCCGCGCCGACGAGGTGGTGGCCGCGGCCAAAGCCAATGGCATCAACCTCTGGCGGGTCGACGATGACCACGTCTCGGTGACCTGTGACGAGGTGACCACGGACGCCCATGTGGCGGCGGTGTTGGACGCGTTCGGCGTCAAGGCACGCCGATCATGGCGCCGCGGCCGCGCTGATATCGGGCTGAACCGGACTGTCGGAATTCCTGACCCATCCGGCGTTCACCAGCTACCGCACCGAAACATCGATGATGCGCTACCTGCGTTCGTTGGCGGACAAGGATCTTGCGTTGGACCGCAGCATGATTCCGCTCGGCTCGTGCACGATGAAGCTCAACGCCGCGGCCGAGATGGAATCCGATCACCTGGCCGGAATTCGCCCGGCAGCACCCATTCGCGCCGGCGTCCGACAGCCAGGGTCTGCGCCGACTGATCGCCGACCTGGAAACCTGGCTTGTGCAGATGACCGGCTACGACGCGATTTCGTTGCAGCCCAACGCCGGGTCGCAGGGTGAGTACGCCGGACTGCTGGCCATTCACGCCTATCACGCCAGTCGCGGCGAGTCGGAGCGCAACATCTGCCTGATCCCGTCCAGCGCGCACGGCACCAACGCCGCGTCCGCGGCGCTGGCCGGCATGCGGGTGGTGGTGGTGGCCTGCCGATCCAACGGCGATGTCGACCTCGACGACCTGCGGGCCAAAGTCAGCGAGCATGCCGACCGGCTGTCGACCTTGATGATCACCTACCCGTCGACGCACGGCGTGTACGAGCACGACGTCGCGGACATCTGCGCGGCCGTGCACGACGCCGGCGGCCAGGTCTACATCGACGGCGCCAACCTGAACGCGCTGGTCGGGCTGGCCAGGCCCGGAAAGTTCGGCGGCGACGTCAGCCACCTGAACCTGCACAAGACGTTCTGCATCCCGCATGGCGGCGGCGGTCCCGGTGTCGGACCGGTCGCGGCGCGGTCGCATCTCGCGCCCTTCCTGCCCGGCCACCCGTATGCACCCGAATTGCCGGCCGGCCCGCCCGTGTCGGCGGCGCCGTACGGCTCGGCGTCCATCCTGCCGATCAGCTGGGCCTACATCCGGATGATGGGCGCTGCCGGGCTGCGGGCCGCGTCGCTGACGGCGATCGCCTCGGCCAACTACATCGCCCGCCGGCTCGACGAGTACTACCCGGTGCTCTACACCGGCGAGAACGGCATGGTCGCCCACGAGTGCATCCTGGATCTGCGACCGATCACCAAGTCAACCGGCGTGACCGTCGACGACGTCGCAAAACGGCTGGCGGACTATGGGTTTCACGCGCCAACCATGAGCTTCCCGGTCGCCGGCACGCTGATGGTCGAGCCGACCGAAAGTGAAAGCCTCGCCGAGGTCGATGCGTTCTGCGACGCGATGATCGCCATCCGCGGCGAGATCGACAAGGTCGGCGCCGGCGAATGGCCGTGGAGGACAACCCGCTGCGCGGCGCACCGCACACCGCCGAGTGCCTGCTGGTCGACAAGTGGGAACACCCCTACACCCGCGAGGTCGCCGCGTATCCGCTCGGCAAGGGCTTCCGCCCCAAGGTCTGGCCGCCGGTGCGCCGCATCGACGGCGCCTACGGCGACCGCAACCTGGTCTGCTCGTGCCCGCCGGTGGAGTCCTACGCCTGACCTACATACCCAGGGCGGCCAGGATCTGCTGCGGCACGAGGTCTACCAGCTGGGTGATCAAGCCGCCGAACGGATCGACGCTGATGTTGGCCAGATCGCCCAGACCCAGATCGCCGAGCAGGCCGCCAAGGGTCAGGTTGGAGAGGTCGCCCAAATGGGTCTGGACAGGTGCTCAAGAGGCATGTTGGAGATGCCCAGGTCGTTGAGCAGGATCACCCAGGTTCACGGTGTTCAGCAAGCTCCCGACGTTCAGGTGTCTAGACCCAGGTCGCCGAGCAGACCAGCCAGGGTCAGGTCAGTGGTCTGACTGGAGAAGCCCAAGATCTGCCAGCAAGTCCGATGGTCAGCCCGCTGGGCGTGGCATCGCCGACACCCAGCTCAGTAGATGCTACTGAGGCTGTCGTTCAGGGTTTGGCCGCCAGCAAGCTACCCACAGTGTCGTTGTTCAATGCGGCTTCGAGTTCGGTGAGGCTGACGAGATCGCCTGTGTCGAGGGCCGAGGTGGTGCCGAGAATCGGGTTCAGAAACTAGCCGACCGGCCCCAGGACACCACCGAGGAGGCTGTTGAGGTCCGCTGAGCCGAGAGCAGGCCAAGGTTGTTCAGCTCAGTGCCCAGCCCCGTCGCCGAGCAAGCTGCCGAAGCCAACCTTGCCCAGAAATCGGTCAAGCCGCGTCAGCGGTCCGGTTGAGACCAAACGCGGTCAATACTCGTCCAGCGTCAGGCTGTTAAGCTGACGCCGCCGTCCAGAAGACCGCTCAGATGCTGGTCAGGTCGAGCTTGCCCAATCAGGTTGCCCAGGCCGAGGTCGCTGAGGAGGGTTCCCAGGCTCGGGTCGCCCAGCAGGTCGCCCAGACCCTTGGTGCTCAGCCCCAGGTCGCTGAACAACGAGCCCAGGTTCAGATCACCCAGCCCGAGCTGGCTCAACAAGCTGCTCAAGTCCAGGCTGCTCAAGCTCGTGTTGCCCAGCCCCAGCGCGTCGATCAGGCTGGTCAGGTTGATGTCGATGTTCAGCGGACTGTTTCGGGGGCGAGGACGCCGTTGAAGAGCGGGATAGTGATAGCGCCGTCCAGCAGGCTGACGTTGTCCGCACCGTTGAGGTAGGCGTTCAGGACGGTGGCCACGCCCTCGTAGAGATGTTGGGGCATTCGACGGGTCGGTCTGTCAGCTGCTGGGCGACGCCGTCGATCGCGCTGAACGTCGGCGCCCGTCCGCCCCCAGTCCGCGCGATCGCGAGCTCCAGCCCCGGCGGCAACTCCACCGAGATCGTGACCGGCAGCCCGGTGAGATCCGTAGTGACCGTCGGGTCGAAGTTCGTCAAACGCCTGGATCACGCCGATGGATTGGTCAGAGCTGCGCTGAAAAGCTGCGAGATGTCCGACGAGCTGGCATTGCTGAGATGTGTCCAAGTTGGCGGTCGTGTTGGTGACGAGGTCCGACCACGCGTCGACGAGCTTCACCGAACGCGTCTGGATCTGGGGGAGCGGGGCCGCTACCGGGGTGATGGCAATCATGCTGGCGCCGACGAGGGCGATACCCGCGGTGGCATATGGGCGCATTACCTGTTGCATGACCGTCAACTCCTCGGGAAACCGCCTAACTGTGACTCGCAACACAAACTCTGACCTGGACATTAACTCCGAGAACCGTTAGGCGCAAGTAAAACGCCTCAGCGAAAATTCAGTGTCGTCACAGATTGAGCGGATGTCTTCCTATTGACAGCACATACATCTCACAGCGTCTTGCCGACCCGACATGCGGACGCGCCCGGCCCGCGGCGAGTTTCGGCGACAGACGAGAATCTGAGATCTCGGATGAATGGGCCAGCTGAATCGGCAATATGGAGCTCGGCAGGTGCCCACGCACAAGCGTCCGGATATTGGACGTTACGGCGCGATCAGCTGAGGAAAGTGCTCACCGCAGCGGCCAGCTCCGGTGAAGCCGAGGTCGCGAGGTTCTGGTAGCTGCCGCCCGATAGCTTGGCGACGGCCTCCCAGGTGGCCCGGTCGGAGTCCGCCCCGAAGTCAATGACGTTGACTGCGACCGGCTTGGCCGGGTCGGCGGCCTGCTTGATGAAATCCTGCAGGCCCTGGCCGCCGAGGCTCTGATCGGTGTGCGGCCCGGCAGTGATCACCAGCACCGAATTCGTTTGCCCCGCATGGTAATTAGCTTTGGCGTTCTCGTATATCAGCCGCAGCGTGGTGAACGACACCGCGCCACCAGATGATGCATGCTGTCGATCCAGTGCCCCCAACAGCGCCTCGGAACGCGGCTTGCCGTCGACCTGATCGCCCAGGGGCCCGGCCGGCACCTCGGAGCGGCCCTCCTTGCCGTCGAAGGTCCACAGCCCGATCACCGCGTTGGGCGCCAACGCCTTGATCCGGTCGTCGAGGGCGCTGACCACATTGCCCAACCTGGTCTTGCCGCCTTCGTCGGTGATCATCGACTGCTCGAGCATGATGATCGCGGCCGGCGCGCCCGCCGGCGCTGACACCACGCTGGCCAGCGCGGCGCGTGTGCCGTCATCTCCCACCGACAGCGTCGACGGCAGCGCGGGAAAGTCGGTGACATCGCTCTTGGGCGCCTTGGTGCCTTCGGCGCGGAAACCGGCCTTGGCCAACTCGGCTAACTGATCGGGCTTGTGCATGAACCGGGCGAACTCGCTGGCCGCCGTCACCTGTTCCTGCGACAGCCAGTTGCCGCTGAGCAACACGGTGGGGTAGTCCGCGACCGCGGCGGCACCCGGTGGCAGCCAGGCGCGCAGTGTGCTGCCGACGTCGGATTGGGACTGTCCTCGGGCGAACAGCTGCTGTTCGGTCGTGACTACCGCATGAACCGGAGCGGTCGCGGCGTCACCGGGCTTGAGCAGCGCATTCATCGCCTCACCCAATGAGTTGTCGGCCAGCTTGGGCTGCCCACTGATCAGCCTGCGCACCGCGCCGCTGCCGTCGGTCGGCGGCGCGCCGGGCGGCGCCGAGGCGGCGGCCACTGCTTCACCGGCGAGGTAGGCGGCGTCGCTGTTGGCGCCGAGCGGCAGCGCCAGACGCAACGATCCCCACGTCGGCAGGTTCAGCGCCGCCAGCGAGTCGGGTTTGGTCTGAAGGTCGGGCAGCGTCGCCCAGTTCTGGGCGCTCAACGCCTTGTGCAGCTCAGGTCGTACGGCGAGCACCACCGGCGAGGTGACCAGCGACCGGCTGTCAGTGACTGTTTCCTTGCCGGCCGCGGCGGTCAGCCGGGCAGCCGACACCGAGCTGCCCGGTATCCACAGTGCCGGCCGCTCACCCAGATCTGCGGGCCACTGTCCGATGAAGCCGTCGACGACGGCGTCGGGGCCCGAGGATTTCACGCCGATGGCGACGCAGTGGTCGCCGACCGGGGCGGCGATGGCGTTGAACCGTTCCGCGAGATGCTGCACCTGGTCGGAGATCGACGGGTCGGCGATCACCGCGACCGGCTGTTTCTCACCGACGCAGCGCGCACTGTGGGAGCGGTTGGACAGCGAGTCTCCGAAGAAACGCCACAGGATGACCACACCCACCACCACGACGACCGAGACCAGCGCCGCGATCACGCCGATGCTGACGCCGCGGCGTCCCGCCTCGTTGCGGTGACCGCCACTGAAACCGGGCAGGCCGCGGTGCCCGCCGGTCGGCGGGCCCGGGGGTGGCGGCGGCGGCGTCGGGTCACGCGGCGGGAAGTCAGGGAAGTCGTCCGGCGAATCGATGCCGCTGCCGGGCAGGTCCCGTTCGGGCCGGTCCGCAGCCGTGGGCTCGTCGCCGTGATCGTCTTCTGGCTCGTCGAAGCCGAAAAAGTCTGGGCCGTCGGCAACGTCGTCGGAGAAATCCTCCGACGGACGGCTCGGATAACGCTGAGCCGGGAAGGATCCGGGGAAAAGTGGTTCGTCGGCCGCTGGATCCGGGGGCTCGTGATAGCCGCCGTTATCTGCTGAGTCCTCGGACTCGGGATAGTCGTCTAGCGGTTCGTCGATCGGTTCGTCGTCATCGTCGGGGGCTCTGTGCCTACCCATGCCGGTCCTCTCGTGAGTGCCAGAGGTGCCTGCGGCCGCTAGTCATCGGGGTGGTCGAGATGCCCCGAACCGACGTCACTGGTGTGCGCGAGCCTTGAACTCGCGCCGACGCCGATGCAGGATCGGCTCGGTGTAGCCACTGGGCTGTTGGGTGCCTTGCAGGATCAACTCCTCGGCGGCCAGGAATGCGACGCTGTCATCGAAGTTGGGAGCCATCGGCAGATAGCCGGCGGCACCGGCGTTCTGCTCATCCACCAGCGGAGCCATCCGCTCCAGGCTAGCGCGCACATCCTCTTCGGTGATGACGCCATGCCGCAGCCAGTTGGCCAAAAGCTGGCTGGAAATCCGTAGCGTGGCACGGTCTTCCATCAACGCGACATCGTGGATGTCGGGGACCTTCGAGCAGCCGACCCCGGCGTCGATCCAACGCACCACGTAACCCAGGATCGACTGGCAGTTGTTGTCGACCTCCTCGCGGATCTCCTCCGATGCCCAGGCCAGTTCCTTGGCCAGCGGGATCGTCAGCAATTCGTCGATGGTGGCGCGCTTCTTGCCTTCGAGTTCGTCCTGCACCGAAGCGACGTCCACATAGTGGTAGTGCATCGCATGCAGCGTGGCCGCGGTGGGTGAGGGCACCCACGCGGTGGTGGCGCCGGCCTTGGGCTGGCCGATCTTCTGCTCCATCATGTCGGCCATCAGCTCGGTCATGGCCCACATGCCCTTACCGATCTGCGCCTTGCCCTTGAATCCGGCCGCGAGCCCGGTGTCGACGTTGTTGTCCTCGTAAGCCTTGATCCAGGTGGTGCTCTTCATCGCACCCTTACGGATCATCGGGCCCGCCTCCATCGAGGTGTGGATCTCATCGCCGGTGCGGTCCAGGAAGCCGGTGTTGATGAAGACCACCCGGTCGGCGGCGGCCTTGATGCACGCCTTCAGGTTGACGGTGGTGCGGCGTTCCTCGTCCATGATGCCGACCTTCAGGGTGCCCTGCGGCAGGCCGAGGACGTCCTCGACGCGGCTGAACAGCTCGCAGGTGAAAGCGACTTCCTCGGGCCCGTGCATCTTGGGCTTGACGATGTAGATGGATCCGGTGCGGCTGTTGGTCAGTGGCCCGTTGGCCCCTCCATTGTCCGAGCCGGACTTCAATCCGTGAATAGCAGTCAAGCCGGTGAACAGCGCGTCCTGGATACCTTCGAACACCTCTTTTTCTTCGCCGTTGCCGTCGCTCACAACGATCGCGTCGTTGGTCATCAGGTGGCCGACGTTGCGGACGAACAGCAGGCTGCGCCCGGGCAGGGTCAACTCGCCACCATCGGGGGTCTTGTAGGTCCGGTCCTGGTTGAGCACGCGGGTGAAGGTCTTGCCGTCCTTCTGGACGTCCTCTGACAGATCGCCCCGGTTCAGGCCGAGCCAGTTGCGGTAGCCCAGCACCTTGTCGTCGGCGTCGACGGCAGCGACCGAGTCCTCGAAGTCCATGATCGTGGTGATCGCCGACTCCAGGACGACGTCTTTGATGCCGGCGGCGTCGGTCTTGCCGATCGGCGACTGCGGGTCGATGAGGATCTCGATGTGCAGTCCGTGGTTGACCAGCAGCACCGACCAGTCGGGGGAGCCGAGCTCACCGGTGTAGCCGACGAACTTCTCCGGGCTGGCCAGCTCGACGGATCCGTCGGCGGTGGCCACCTGCAAGTGGCCGTCGTCGACACTGAGTCCGGTCGCGTCGGACCAGGAACCGGACGACAGCGGGACGGCCTCATCGAGGAATTTGCGCGCGTAGGCGATGACCTTGTCGCCACGGACCCGGTTGTAGCTGGTGCCCTTCTCCGCGCCGTCGCTCTCCGGGATCACGTCGGTCCCGTAGAGCGCGTCGTACAGCGAGCCCCAGCGCGCGTTGGAAGCGTTCAGTGCGAATCGCGCATTGAGGACGGGCACCACCAGCTGCGGCCCGGCCGTCGTGGTGATCTCGTCGTCGACGCCGGCGGTGGTGATGGTGAAATCGGCGGGTTCAGGCTGTAGATAACCGATTTCGGTGAGGAACTCGCGATACCCCTCGGGGTCCAGCGGCTCGATGACGTGCTGTCGGTGGTACTTGTCGATCTGCGCCTGCAGTTGATCGCGTCGTGTCAACAAGTCCTGGTTCTGCGGCTGCAGGTCGGTGACGACCTTGTCTACACCGGCCCAGAAGCTGTCGGGGTCGATGTCGGTGCCGGGCAGAGCCTCCTTGTTGACGAAGTCGTACAGCACTTGGGCGACGCGCAGGTTCCCCACCGACACACGATCAGTCATCTTTTCCCTCCGCACTTACCTGTCAAAATCACATCTCAGCCTACCGGCCAGCACCGTGACTACTGGTCACCGGCAGCCTGCAGCAGCAGGTCACACCGCCCCAGCAGTGCCGCTCGCAACGCTCGCCCAAGTGCGATGGGCTTTCTGGCAGCGCACGTACCCGGCGCGGCCCGCCGCATTCTCCACGGCGACCGGCGGATATCGCAGTCGCTGAGATCGTACGGAATGTTGCGGGGGTTGCCTCAGGCAAGCCCTGTCCCGTCGCGCACCAGCCCGACCAGGTCTCGCACCAGATCCTCCAGCGCAACCATCGCCACCACGGCGCCGTCGGTGGCGGTGACCAGCGCCAGGTGGCTGTTGCTACGGCGCATTCGCGATAGTGCCTCGGGAACACTCAGTGACTCCGGGATGCGCGGCAGCGGCCGGACCCGGGCCAGGTCGATGACGGCCTGCGGATCGCCGGCCAGCGGCAGCACATCTTTGATGTGCAGGTAGCCGATGAAGCAATTGTCCACCCCGACCACCGGGAACCGGGAATAACCCGTTGCGGTCAAGGCCTTTTCGACGACATCGACGGTCGGGCCGAAACCCGTTGCGGCCACCGGCACCGCATGGATGCCGGCGACCGGAACCGCCACATCGGCGACAGTTCGGTTGCGGATCTGGAGGGCACGGGTGAGCCGGGTGTGCTCCTCGCGGTCCAGTAGACCTTCTGACACCGACTCGGCGATCATCTCGCTGAGCTCGACGGTGGAGACGGTGACGTCGAGCTCGTCGCGGGCACGGACCCGCAGCACCCGCAAGATGCCGGTGTTGCAGCGGCTGTAGAAGTTGACGACGGGCCGGACCGCGCGCGCGTAGACCAGGTACACCGGGATGAGAAGTATCGCCGCCCGCTCCGGGCCGGCCATCGCAATGTTCTTCGGCACGATTTCGCCGAGCAGCAGATGCAGCGTCACCACGATCGCCAGCGCAATCAGCAACGATGTGGTGTGCAGCAGCGCGGGGGAGGTCCCCAACAGGTCGAAAGGGCGCCGCAGCAGATCGGCGACGGCCGGTTCGCCGATCCGCCCGAGCAGGATCGAGGACACTGTGACACCGAGTTGCGCACCCGCGAACATCAGCGGCAACTGCTCGGCGGCCCGGATCACGGTGAACGCACCGGGTCTGCCCTGCTCAGCCAACGCTTCGAGGCGGTCGCGCCGCGCCGAGATCAGCGAGAACTCGGCAGCCACGAAAAACGCGTTCGCGCCGATCAGCAAGATCGTCGCCAGCAGCCCGAACACATCGCCCATCAGCGGCCTCGCCCGGCACCGGAGTCGGCGCGATCCGGCAGCTGGGTCAACTCGAGCAGGTCGATCCGGCGTCCGTCCATCCGCAGCACTCTGGCCCGCCACGCTGAAGCGTGCGGAACGCCGTCGTGCTCGTATCCGCTCAGCTGCACCTCGTCGCCGATGACCGGAATACGGCCCAGCTGTTGCAATACCAGCCCGCCGATCGTCTCGTACTCGCCCTCGGGAGCGTGGTAACCGGTCGCCGTCGCGACCTCGTCGATGCGAAGCAGACCGGAAACCCGCCACCCGCTGTCGACGGCCACCACATCCTGGGTGGCGTCGTCGTGTTCGTCACGGACATCGCCGACGATCTCTTCGATCAGGTCTTCGACGGTCACCATTCCTGCGGTGCCGCCGTACTCGTCGACGACCATCGCCGTCTGCAGATCGTTGGCACGGATCCGTCCCATCAACGCATCGCCGTCGAGTGTGGAGGGCACCTTGGCGACGGGTCGCGCCACGGTGGTGACCAGCGTGAGCTCGCGTTGGGCGGCCGGCACCCCGAAGACCTGTTTGACGTGCACGATGCCCACGGTCTCGTCCAGGTCACCGTCGACGACGGGAAACCGGGAAAAGCCGCTCTCGGCGGCCGCTTCCATTAGATCGGCGAGGGTGTTGTCCACTTGCAGCGCAACGATTTTCGATCGCGGGGTCATCAACTCCTCGGCGGTCAGCTGACCGAACTGCAGCGACCGGTCCAGCAGCGCCGCGGTCGCCGGATCGAGCGAGCCGCTGCGGGCCGACGTGCGCACCAGCGACACCAGTTCTTGCACCGAACGGGCCGACCGAAGCTCCTGGGCTGGTTCCACGCCCAATTTGCGCAGGATCCAGTTGGCCACCCCGTTGGTCAGCCGGATCGGCCCGGTCATCAGCCAGGAGAACAGCAGTTGCAGCCCGGCGACGTTTCGCGCGGTCTCCGGCGGATGGGCCACCGCAATGTTTTTCGGGACCAGCTCACCGAAGATCATCGACAGTGACGTGACGACCAGCAGCGTCACGAAGGTGACCACCGCGTTGGCGACCCGGTCGGGCACCCCGAGCACATCCATGGCCGGGTGCGGCAGCTGCGCCACCAACGGTTCGGTGAGGTACCCGGTGATCAACGTCGTGATCGAGATTCCCAGCTGCGCTCCGGACAGTTGAAACGACAGGCTGTGATGAGCGCGCCGGACATATCGGTCACGACGGCCGCCGCGGCGGGCGTTGGCCTCGACCGTGCTGCGTTCGAGCGTCGTCAGAGAAAACTCGGCGGCGACGAACAACGCGGTGCCGGCCGTGAGCGCCGCGATGGCCAGCAGGCTGAGCAGGGTGATGAGCAGATTCATCGAGGCCACCCTTTAACGGTCGTGACCCGCTTCACCCGGGCTTCGCCCGCGATCGCGATCACTCCGCGAGAAGGAGGCTCCTCGGGGTCGGCGTCACACACGCCAGTCGGCGCGGGTGCCTGCGGCACGGGGACCCTTTCTTCGACGTATCCACTCAGTAAGTGAACTCCGATGGTAGCGAAGGAGCGACGCGCCCGAGTCCTGCTTGCCGTACCGACACGCCCGTCAACGACGGGTCTACCACCCGAATGGCAGCGGATGCCCCTCGGCGAAGCCGGCCGCCGACTGGATGCCGACCACCGCCCGCTCGTGCAAATCAGGCAACGTCGACGCACCGACGTAGGTGCAGGTGCTGCGGACTCCGGAGGTGATGTGGTCGAGCAGGTCCTCGACGCCCCCGCACGAGGGGTCCAGCGCCATCCGCGATGTCGAGATGCCTTCCTCGAACAGCGCCTTGCGGGCGCGTTCGAAGGCGCTGTCGGCGGCGCTGCGCGCCACCACCGCCCGCTTGGACGCCATGCCGTAGCTCTCCTTGTACGGCTTGTTGTCGCGGTCGCGCATCAAGTCGCCGGGAGACTCATAGGTGCCGGCGAACCAGGACCCGATCATCACGTTGGACGCGCCGGCAGCCAGCGCCAGCGCCACGTCGCGCGGATGTCGCACGCCGCCGTCGGCCCACACGTGTGCGCCGAGTTGCTTTGCCGCCGAAGCGCATTCGAGGACCGCAGAGAACTGAGGCCGGCCGACACCGGTCATCATGCGAGTGGTGCACATGGCCCCGGGACCCACTCCGACCTTGACGATCGACGCACCGGCATTGATCAGATCGCGGGTGCCGTCAGCCGACACCACGTTGCCCGCGACCAGCGGCACACCCAAGTCCAGCGACGCGATCGACTTGATCGCGTCCAGGGCCTTGACCTGGTGACCGTGGGCGGTGTCGACAACGATCAGGTCCGACGCCGGCTTCGGCGACCCCTTGCGCCTTGGCGACCACGTCGCCGTTGATCCCCACCGCCGCGCCGATGCGCAACCGGCCCCGATCGTCGACGGCCGGCGGGTAGATCCCGGCGCGGACCGCGCCGGTCCGGGACAGCACACCGGCGAGGGTGCCGTCGGCAGCGATCATCACCGCGACGTCGACCGGGGCGTGTTCGAGCCAGTCGAAAACTTCTCGTGGATTCGTTCCCACCGGCGCTGTGACGAAGTCGGTGATCGCGATGTCGCGAACCCGGGCAAAGCGGTCGACCCCGTCGCAGCATGATTCGGTGATCAGCCCGATCGGCCGTCCCTCGAAGGTCACCACCGCGGCGCCGTGGGCACGCTTGGAGATCAGCGCCAGCGCGTCGGAGACCGAGTCGTCGGGCTCCAACGTCACCGGCGTGTCGACCACCAGGTCGCGGCTCTTGACGAAGTCGACCGTCTGCTGCACTGCGGTAATCGGAAGGTCCTGCGGCAGAACGACAATCCCGCCACGGCGGGCCACCGTCTCGGCCATCCGCCGACCCGCCACCGCGGTCATGTTCGCCACCACCACCGGGATGGTGGTGCCGGAGCCGTCGTTGGTGGACAAGTCGACGTCGAAGCGCGACGCCACGTCCGAGCGGTTGGGCACGATGAACACGTCGTCGTACGTCAGGTCGTACGCGGGGCGGTGCCCGTCCAGGAATCTCATCGGCGCCCGCTAGGCAGGTACTTCGCTGCGGTCTGCACTCCAGAGGGTGTGGAACTTCTTGCTCGGGTCCTCATCAGTCCGTCCATAAGTGTGTGCGCCGAAAAAGTCCCGCAAGCCCTGGGTGAGCGCGGCGGGCAGTCGCTCGGTGCGCAGCGCGTCGTAGTACGAGAGCGCCGAGGCGAAGCCTGGAATGGGGATACCCAGTTCGGTGGCGGTCACCACGACGCGGCGCCAGCTGTCGACGGCCGATTCGATCGCGCTGCGGAAATACGGCGCGGCGATCAGCGTGGGCAGGTCAGGGTTCTCGTCGAACGCGTCTTTGATCCGGTTGAGGAACTTCGCCCGGATGATGCATCCGCCACGCCAGATCGTGGCCATGTCGCCGGGTGTGATGCCCCAGTCGTATTCGGCGCTGCCGGCCTGGATCTGGTTGAAGCCCTGCGCGTAGGCGATGATCTTCGACGCATAGAGCGCCTTGCTGACATCATCGATGAATTGCGTTGCGTCACTTGGCTTTTGACCTAGGTCGCCGGAGGCCAAGCCGGTGGTGGCCTTGCGTTGGGCCACCGAACCCGACAGCGCGCGAGCAAATACCGCCTCGGCGATTCCGGTCACCGGTACACCGAGGTCGAGCGCGGACTTCACCGTCCAGCGCCCGGTGCCCTTCTGCTCGGCCTCGTCCACGATGACGTCGACGAGCGGCTTGCCGGTCCTGGCATCGGTCTGGCGCAACACCTCTGCGGTGATCTCGATGAGGAAGCTGTCCAGGTCACCCTTGTTCCATTCGGCGAACACGTCGGCGATCTCGGGTGCGGTCTTGCCGAGCCCGTCGCGCAGCAGCTGGTAAGCCTCCCCGATGAGCTGCATGTCGGAGTACTCGATGCCGTTGTGCACCATCTTGACGAAGTGACCGGCGCCGTCGGGACCGATGTGGGTGCAGCACGGGACACCGTCGACGTGCGCCGAGATCTCCTCCAGCAGCGGGCCGAGCGACGTGTACGACTCGGCGGGTCCGCCGGGCATGATCGACGGGCCTTTGAGCGCGCCCTCTTCACCGCCGGAGATACCGGCACCGACGAAGTGCAGTCCGCGCTCGCGGATGGCCTTCTCCCGGCGGATGGTATCGGTGTAGAGGGCATTGCCGCCGTCGATGATGATGTCGCCCTCTTCCATCGCGTCGGCGAGTTCGTTGATCACGGCATCGGTCGGGTCGCCGGCCTTGACCATGATGATGACCCGGCGCGGCTTCTCCAGCGCATCCAGGAACTCCGCGATGGTCTCTGACCGGACGAATTTGCCTTCGTCGCCGTGCTCGGAGAGCAGCGCATCGGTCTTGGCGACCGACCTGTTGTGCAACGCCACGGTGTAGCCGTGGTGGGCGAAGTTACGGGCCAGGTTCGAGCCCATCACCGCCAGGCCTGTGACGCCGATCTGCGCGGTCCCGGTCTTTGATTCCGACGAGCTCATGTGTGCGCCTCTCAATTTCGTGATCTCATCCAAGGCCCTGCTCCGAACACTGTGGCACAGCGGGATTCATGCCTGTGCAAAGTATCGCCATAGCGCGGTGGGCAGCCGGGTCAGGCCGCGGTGAACAGCCGGTGCAGTTCGGTGAGCCAGGGGATGGCCAGCGCGATGGTCGGCACCACCAGCACAGCCGCAGCTGCGAGGTAGGCCGCCGTCGACACCCACAGACTATTGCCGTCACCCGAGAGCCGCCGGACCCGCAGCAGGGTGTGCGCACCACCGGCGGCCAGTGCACCTGTCGGCGCGCGGCCGGCGGCACAGGCCACCAGCGCGCGGGCCAGCGGAGCCCGGCCGGCCACCCGGACCGCGGCGTCGTCGGCCAACAGCTCCGCCAGCAATTGCACGGCGTCCAAAGCGCTTGCGCTGCGGACGAATCGGGGGAATGCGGCGTGCGCCGCGGTGAATGCCTCGAGGACCAGATCGTGGCGGGCCCGCAGATGCGCACGCTCGTGGCTGAGGATGGCGGTGACCTCGTCTTCGGTCAGCGAGTCCAGTGCGCCCTCGCTGACCACTACCCGCCGGCGCACTCCGGGCAGACAGTAGGCCAGCGGCTGCGCCACCTCCAGCACGCGCAGATCGCGTCCGCGGGCGCAGGCCCGCACGGCGATCAGGTCCGGCGACAAGCCGAGCAGGTCAACCAGCATGCGGTGGTGGGCTCGCCGCCGGCGGGTGGCAACGGCCACCCGGACGACAGCCACGAACAGCCGGGCGCCGATCACCAGGGTGAGCCCGAAGACCGCGACGTCGAGAATCCACAGCGGCCAGCCCAGCCGGCTGACTTCAGCCGCAGGGCTGGCGGTCGGCCGCCCGTCGGCTCCCGGAACGAACAATCGGCTGGCGATGGCGATGCCGGCACTGAATGCCGACAGGACCGCGGCAACCGCAATCGCCTGCCAGAGCACCATCGCTGCCCGCGGGGCCCGCAACGGCCATGTGGCGCGGGCCAGCAACTCGGGCACCGGGCCGACCAGCATCACCGCAAGTGCGGTGAAGGCCAGCCCAGACACTGTCTCAGTCTCCCTCAGCCCTCGGGTCGAGCGCCACCAGGCTGCGATTTTCGATGACCTGATTCCAACTCGTCGAGCGCGCGCCGCAGCGCTTCGGCTTCATCGGCGCCGACCCGCTCGACGAAGTGCACCAGCGCGGCCTGCCGGCCGCCGGTGTCGGCGGCCTGATCCAGCGCGTCGACCATGAGCCCCGCGACCAATTCGTCGCGGCCGTGTACCGGGGCATACCGGTGCGCACGGTCGTCACGAATCTGGGAAACAAGGTTCTTCTTGGCCAACCGCTGCAGCACGGTCATCACGGTCGTGTAGGCCAGGTCGCGCCGCTCAGAGAGCGCTTCGTGCACCTGGCGAACGGTCTGCGGGTGGGGAGCGGACCAGAGGTGGTCCATCACGGCGCGCTCCAGGTCCCCGAGCCGCGTCAGCTTAGCCATGTTTGCTCATCTCCTCGGCAACGTCGCCAGCGTACTCGCGCTTACTACCGAACGTCGTACCTCTCCCGTCGACCACCGACCGCGACCGCCGGCATATGGTTAGGCTAACCTTATAACCTGGAGGTGACGATGGTGATCGATGACCCGCTGATTGCGGCCATGACCATTGATCGCGTGCTGCCGCTGCATGAGTCCAGCCGGCGGCTTCGCGAGCTGTATCCGCAATGCCCGCGGGTATACGGCGTCGCGGTGCTGGGCGACGTGTCGGTGCGCCGCTGGTGGCCGCTGAGCTCGGCACTGAACCGCGGCCGGATGAAGACCATGTTCGACGCCGCGGCGATGGACATGGATCCCCGAAGTGCCGCAAGGCAATTGACGGCCACGCTGGTCCACACCGTGATCGGCCGGGTGGTGGCCCTGGTGGTGCTGGAAGCCAGGGCATGGGACACCGGGCTGGAGAATTTGTGGGTTCACGTGGACTCCGACGGCGTCATCGACTGGGCCGGCGTGGTCGACCCCACGGTGCGGGTACTGCCGGATGATCCTTGCCTCGGTCACGCGTCGGCGGACGGAGTGGTCCGGCTGCCGAGCGAGGCGGCCCTGACGACGTGGGTGGCTCACCGCTGCCATCGCACCCTGGAGCCCCTGTTCGCCGAGCTGTATGTCGTCAGCCGCGGTGCAACGCCGATCGCGGCGATGTGGCACACAGTCGGGTCGATGGTGGTGGCGACGGCGACCCAGGTGCCGCAGCTGGCCGGCACCAACGAGCTGGCGGCTATGCGCCGCGGTCAGGCAGTACTCGACGCGCTGGCCGGCTTCGGCCTGCCGGTTCGGGGTTTGTCCGCGGGGCGGCCGCGGATGCGGGCTACCCCTTGCGATATTAGGGCAGCCTTGCCTATGCTTCTTGCATCGAGCGATAAATGACCGTGACGGCGTCCTGAGGGCTGCAGTGACGCCCGGTCTCTCGATACAGCGAGCCCCGTGCATAACGCACGGGGCTCGCTGGTATCTGGGGGACGCGCGGGCTGCGGGTCAGTCTTTGATGAAGTGGTACATGCGGTAAGAAGCCTTCCCGCTTGTCAATTGGCGGTTCGCCAATGTGCCGGGCGCGCCGGAGAATACGCGGCCGAAGGGCTGCAGGAACTTGGGCACACGGCGACCGACCAAGTCCAGGTACCGAGGCGAGTTTTTGTCCAGCCCGCGCAGAACGTCGCTGGTGATCTCCCGCTTCGAGACCATCCGCATTGGCATTCCGGCAAGCGCAGCATCCCAAGCGTCATACTCGAGGAACCCTCGAAAATCGGCGTAGAGGAAATGCCCGCCCGGCCGCAGCACCCGCACCATTTCGGAGAGGAAACGGTCAAAGTGCGGGTAGGCATGCGAGGCTTCGACGTTGATCACCGCGTCGAAGGACTCATCGGGAAACGGCATGCTTTCGGCATTACCGTGCACGAACTCCAGCCCAGGCAGATTGTGTCTTTTTTGGGCAAATGCGACACCGTCCGGGTTGTAGTCCAGCCCCGTGTAGGCCGCCGGACCCAACGTCCTTACCAGATACGCGGCTCCGCCACCGTGACCGCAGCTGGCCTCGAGCACCTGTTTGCCGCGGAGATCCGCTTGGGTCGCGGTGCGGTGGTAGAGCTGGATGCAGTACCGGTTGGGCTCATCCTCAGGGCCCAGCGGCAGTCCCAGCGGCGGATCTTCCTCATAGCCCCAATTGAGAAAGATGATGTCGTCCTGCTCCCACCGGCGGGTGATCAAGGGGTACCAGTACTTGTTCATGGCTACTTTCAGCCATGGGACAGGGTCGATGGGCTTTACGTACTTCCTGAGGGTGCTCGTCACAGCGGTGAGTATGCCAGTGTGCGTTACGCCTTGTTGCGGTTAGCCACCGATGCCGTGTCCACATCACTCCGCGCGGTCGGCTGTTCGCCGGTAAACCACCGCTCGTGCGCCCCGAGCCGGTACGTTCGCCACGCCGCGCCAGCGTCCCCGTTCGTCCGGCGCATCCGTTGGCACGAAATGAAATTCACGCAGCAGGGTCCGCAAGGTGATGTCTGACTCCATGGTGGCGAACGCCGCACCGACACACCGGTTGACGCCGCCGCCGAACGGGATCCACGCGCCGGGCTTCGGCGCGCCGACGAACCGGTCCGGGTTGAACGACGTCGCGTCCGGGAAGCTCTCTTCGGAGTCATGGATCAGTGGGAGACTGAACACCAAGTTGGTGCCCTCAGGAATAACCCAGTCTCCCATGCGGATTCGCGTCTTTGTACGTCGCACGAAGGCGTCGAGGACCGGTCGGACGCGTTGCACTTCCGAGATCGTGGCCTGTCGCAAGTCGGATCCGCCGGCGTCGACTTCCTCAGTTAGCCGCCTTAGCAGCTGTGGATGGCGGCGCACCCGCTCCACAGCCCATGCGAGCGATCCGGCGGTTGTCTCGTGACCGGAAACCACCAAGGTCAACATTTCGTCGGCGATGTGCCGGTCCGGAATCGGCTCACCGTTGTCGTAGTGGGCCTGTACCAGTAGCGCAAGCACGTCTTTGCGCTCTTGCAAGCCCGGGTCGACCCGCGCGTTGGCGATAAGCGAGTTGACGATGGCGTCGAATCGACGCCGGTACCGCAAATGCCGTCCCCACGGACTCCACGGACCCAGGTCACGCCGCATCCTCGGCGGCACCACCAAACCATGCTGGCAACCAGAGCTGCGTGCGGCACCAGCTCACGAAGCTCGTCCAACGAGGCTCCCTCGGCGCCGAAAACCGCACGCAGAATCGCGCCGAGTGTGATCTTCGTCATCGAAGGCAGCGTTTCGAACTCGCGGCCCTCCGGCCATGCCGCGATCTCGCGCATCACCTCCTCTTCGATGATGTGCTCGTAGCTCCGCATCCGCTTGCCGTGAAACATGGGCAGCACCATCTTGCGGCGCGCGAGGAGTTCGTCGCCGGCAAGGCTGAACGTCGACCCAGGGCCGAATGCGTCGCCCAGGCTGCCACCCCCCGACGGCGGGCGTTCGATCAGATCGGTGCTGGTACTCAACAGTTTTTTGGCCAGCGACTGGATCGCCGATCACCACCGCATGGCCGATGCCCGGCAAATTCACGCTGATGATCGGGCTGCCGTACCGTCGGGTCAGAGCGGCATACATTCCATGGTTTTCACTCAAAAACCTGATGGCCTGGATGGGCTTCGGTGTCCTCGGACCCGGCGGGAGCCGCACAGGCTCAGTAGTCGCCGTCGCCATATCTTCCCTTCAGTTGCGAAATGTTGCGTGAGCGCCCAAGTCCGACTCAAGAGGTTTTGAATCAGGCCCACAGTATCGGTTGACCGCCTGGTCCGCACGAATTTGCTACACCCGGAACGCCCCGCTTGTTCGCCGGCCGTGTAGACACTACAAGCATGCAGCCACTGCCAGAAGCGCCGTTTGACAAGGAATTAGGACTGGCGTTCACCGAAATCAGTCCTGACCGGACATGCGCCCACCTGGACGTGGTGCCCAAGCTGCTGCAACCGATGGGCATCGTGCATGGCGGAGTTTACTGCGCGATGGTGGAGAGCCTGGCCAGCGTGGCCGCGTACACCTGGATAGCCGCCAATGGTGGCAGCGGCTCGGTAGTCGGTGTCAACAACAACACCGACTTCCTGCGCGCGATCAGCAGCGGGATGGTTTATGGGACCGCAACTCCGCTTCATCGCGGACGGCGCCAGCAACTGTGGCAGGTCGCCATCGTCGACGCCAACGACCGTCTGGTGGCCCGCGGGCAGGTTCGGCTGCAGAACCTCGAAGCCGAAGCCGGTTGAGGTGGCCGCCGATTAACTGGCGGCCTTGGCCGTCTCGTCGTGTGCCTCGGCCGCCAACACCGCCAGCTGTTCGAGTCGGGTGCGGGCGAAGGCTTGCTGCTCGGTGATCGTCAGCTGACCGCGCCGACCACTCAAGAACGTCACAATCCACGACAACACGGTGGTGACTTTGTTCTTGAACCCGATCAGATAGACCAAGTGCAGCAGCAGCCAGGCGAACCAGCCGATGATGCCGCCGAATTCGAGCGGACCGATCTTCACCACCGCGTAGTAGCGCGACACCGCGGCCATCGAGCCCTTGTCGAAGTACTGGAACGGCTCGCGTTGGGCCGGGTCGGCACCGGCCAGCTCGGCCTTGATCGTGCGCGCGGCGTATTTGCCGCCCTGGATGGCGCCCTGCGCAACGCCGGGTACTCCGTCGACGGCGGCCATGTCTCCCACGACGAACACGTTGGGATAACCGGGGATTGACAGGTCGGGCAGCACCTTGACCCGACCCGCGCGGTCGAGTTCGACGCCCGACTGGCGGGCCAGGTCGCGGCCCAGCGGGCTGGCAGAGACGCCCGCCGACCACACCTTGCAGGCCGACTCGATACGGCGGACGGTGCCGTCGGAATCCTTGACCGTGATGCCGTCGCGGTCGACGTCGGTCACCATCGCACCGAGCTGGATTTCGACACCCATCTTCTCCAGTCGGGCGGCCGCCTTCTTGCCGAGCTTCTCGCCCATCGGCGGCAGTACCGCCGGGGCGGCATCCAGCAGGATCACCCTGGCCTTCGTCGAATCGATGTGGCGGTAAGCGCCTTTGAGCGTGAAGTCGGCGAGTTCGGCGATTTGACCGGCCATCTCGACCCCGGTCGGTCCCGCACCCACCACGGTGAAGGTGAGCAGCTTTTTGCGTCGCTCCGGATCACTGGACCGTTCGGCCGCTTCGAACGCGCTCATGATGCGACCACGCAATTCCAGGGCGTCGTCGATGGACTTCATGCCGGGGGCGTATTCGGCGAAGTGGTCGTTGCCGAAGTAAGACTGGCCGGCCCCGGCGGCGATGATCAAACTGTCGAACGGGGTTTCGTAGCTGTGGCCGAGCAACTCCGACACGACGAACTTGCCCTTGAGGTCGATGTGCGTGACGTCACCGAGCAAAACCTGCGCGTTGTGCTGACCCCGCAAAATCATCCGGGTCGGGGGAGCAATCGCGCCTTCGGCCACGATGCCGGTCGCCACTTGGTACAGCATCGGCTGGAACAGGTGGTGGGTGGTGCGGGCGATCAACTTGATGTCGACGTCAGCCCTCTTGAGCTTCTTGACGGCGTTCAGGCCACCGAATCCGGATCCGATGACTACCACCCGGTGTCGACGATTCAATGCGTTGTCTTCGGGCTGGGCGTTCATGGCGTGATTGCTCCTCAGCAGCTACTGGGTTCAGCTACACGGTAGTCGCCTGGACCTGCAATTATCGACGTAACCCCGTGTGATCGCCCCCACCCGCAGGTATGGAGCGTGACGCACCTCGCTGCGAGTCTCAGATACCGACGACCGGACGCAACGCCTCCGCGACCGCGGTGATCACACCCGGCGTGTAGAACGGCATGTTGATGATCACGCCGTCGATGCCGACATCGATCACGTTGGCCTTGACCTGTTCGGCGACGTGCTGTGCGCTGCCAGCCACCATGCGCCCGCGCATCTCCGCCGGAATCTGGTCCGGCTTGGCGTTGTCGTCCACCAAGACCGTCAGCAGAATGCTGGTCTCCAGGGTCGAGCGGTCTCGGCCGGTCTCGTCGCACCGCTGGGACAGCTCCTCGAGTTTGCCGGGCAGCTGGTCGAAGCCGGCGATGATGTTGAGATGGTCGGCATAGCGCGCCGCGAGCGAGAAGGTCTTCTTCTCTCCGCTGCCGCCGATGAGGATCGGAATGCGGTCGCGATAGCGCGGTTCGGCCAGCGCTGATTCCGTGTGGTACCAGTGACCGGAGAACGTGGTCCGCTCACCCTTGATCATCGGGTCGAGGATTTGCAGTGCTTCCTCGAGTCGGTCGAATCGCTCGGTGAATGTGCCGAATTCGAAGCCGAGTTGCCGATGTTCGAGCTCGAACCAGCCGGTGCCGGCGCCCAGGATTGCGCGGCCGGCACTGATCACGTCCAGCGTGGTGATGGCTTTGGCCAGCAACGTGGGATTGCGGTAAGTGTTGCCAGTCACCAACGCGCCCAGTTGAACTCGTTCTGTCACCGTCGCCAGCGCACCCAGTGTGGTGTAGGCCTCGAGCATCGGCTGATCGGGAGAGCCGAGCATAGGCAGTTGGTAGAAGTGGTCCATCACGAAAACCGCGTCGAAGCCGGCAGATTCGGCCTCGCGCGCTTGCGCGATTACGGTCGGAAAAAGTTCTTCGACGCCGGTGCCGTAGGAGAAGTTGGGAATTTGGAAGCCAAGTCGAATGGTCACCTCATCAAGCCTAGTGACCGGCAGGCAACAGCGAAGCCTGCAGACGCGGATTACGCGCTGAGCGAATTCCCGCGCTTGTCCTTGCGCCGCTTCGCCGTGCGGCTAGGCGAACTGCGTCAGGGCGCCATGGCTGACGTGCAACGTCTGCCCGGTGATATGGCGGGCGGCCGGACTGGTCAGGAACAGCGACATCCGGGCGACCTCGGCGGCGACCGACGGGGGGCTGCTGGTCAGGCCGTCGTATCCGGGCTGCGCACTGCGTCCGGCCGCTACGGCGTTCACGGTGATTCCGCGAGTGCCGAACACTGTCGCCTGGCCGGCGACCCAGCTGCCGAGCGCGGCCTTGACCGCTGCCTCAGCACTACCCGGACGCGGGTTTTCCGGCACGACGCTGATGATCGAACCACCCGATCGGAGGTGATCGCCGACCGTCTCGAGGGTCAGCACGACCGACAGCACGGTGTCGTCCAGGGCGGTACGCCAGGCGGAGGCCAGGTCGGACAGCGAGTACGCGCGCGGGTCGCCGGAGTCCCAGCGAGGCGCTGGAATGTTGACGATGGTGTCGAGGTGGTGGGGGAACAGGTGGCGAACCTCCGCCAGAGCAGCGGGGTCGGTGTTGTCGCAGACGATTGCGTCCGCTTCGATCTCCTTGGCGGCTACTTCGAGGTCGTCCCGACGTGCGCCAAGCAACGTGACCATGTGGCCGTCGTTATGGAACCCTTCAGCAACGGCGCGACCCAGTTCGGTGTCGCCTCCGGTGATCAGTACCTCCATAGCCATGACCTCCTTGTATTCACCATTGAATCCAGGTGCCGGCTCGGTGAGAGCAGCCGCGGCTTCCGCCTCGAGCAACGGTCTTCCGATGCTTCGATGGTGGCACACCGCAACGCCGGTCCCCGGGATTTCAGGGCGTGTATGGCATTAACGTTTCCTTATGTTACTGGACGGTAGCTAGATATGAAACTCCGAATCCGGCACGACGCGGTCACCGTTTGGACAACGCTGTGCACCGTGACGTCTCGCGTGGGCATCGCCCGTTCTTCCGGCGGTGTCGGGGTTGCTGACGTTGGCACTGGTGACGAACCTCAGCGGGTGCGGGCAAAAGCCACCGTCGCACGCGTCGGACTCGTCGTCGCACCACGGGCCGGCCACCTCGATCATGGTGTTCGCCGCCCTGCCGCTCAAACCGCCCTTCACCTTGCTGGCCGGCAAGTTCCAAACCGACAATCCCGGAGCCACAGTGGATTTCGACTTCGCAACGTCTGCGGAGCTGGCCAACAAGCTGGCCCAGGGCGCCAAGGCCGACGTCTTCGCCTCGGCGGACAGCGCCCAGATGGACACGGTGGTCAAGGCTGATCTGGCGAGCGGCGATCCAGTCAACTTCGCGTCAAACACGCTGGTGATTGTCACCGCCCCCGGCGACCCGAAGCAGATCCGATCCTTCGCCGACCTCGACAAGCCCGACCTGCGCGTGGCGGTGTGCCAGGCGTCGGCGCCCTGCGGGGCGGGGGTGCAACACATCGAGGACGACACCGGCGTGCACTTCACTCCGGCGAGCGAAGAGTCGACGGGGGCCGCGGTACTGGGCAAAGTCACCGACGGAGCGGCTGACGCCGGGCTGGTCTACATGAATGACGCGCACAAAGCCGGTGACAAAGTCGGCACGGTCAGATTTCCCGAGTCGGCCGACGCGGTGAACACCTACCCGATCGTCGCCCTTAAGAAGGCATCGCAGTCAGCGCTGGCGCAGAAGTTCGTCGACCTCGTCACCGGCGCGACAGGCCAGCAGGTGCTGAGCCAGGCCGGCTTCGCCAGCCCCTGAGCGGTGACGCGCCCGGCGACGCTGTCGTTAGCGAATTGTCACCAAAACGGCCCGCGATCAAAGGCCGAATCGATGATCTGCACGTTTGCGCCGGACCACACTCCCGCCAGGTACGAAAAAGCGGCCGCAACGTCGGCTGTTCACACTCGCGTCGCGGGGGTAACACGGTAGGTTTTTTGCTCATGGATCAACTCGACCGCTATCCGACACGGCCCAAAAACCGCTGGCTGATGCGCGTTATCGCGGCCGTCGGCGGTGCCGGAGCGATCACATGTGCACTGCCTGCGGCAGCCGGCGCCGATCCGGTGCCACCGCCGCCCCCGAGCCCCGCGGCTCCTGCCCCGGGCGTGCCCGCTCCGGCTCCCGCACCGGCCAACCCTCCGCCGCCCCCGGGTGCGGCGCCGGGCCCCGCTGGTCCAGTCGGGCCGCCACCGCCGGCCGACCCAGTCGCGGCGCCACCGGCGACCGACCCCAACGCTCCTGTCCCGCCACCGGCCGACCCAAATGCGCCCCAGCCGGTTCGGATCGACAACCCGGTCGGCGGATTCAGCTATGCCCTTCCCGCCGGTTGGGTGGAGTCGGACGCGACCCACCTGGACTACGGTTCGGCGCTGCTCAGCAAGATCTCCGGTGCGCCCAGCCCCGGTCAGCCACCGCCGGTCGCCAACGACACCCGCGTCGTGCTGGGCAAGCTGGACCAGAAGCTGTACGCCAGCGCCGAAGCCGACGACACCAAGGCCGCAACCCGGCTGGCCTCGGACATGGGTGAATTCTTCATGCCCTACCCAGGCACCCGGGTCAATCAGGAGACCATCCCGCTCGGCGCCAACGGCGCAGCCGGCGGAGCGTCGTACTACGAGGTGAAATTCAGCGACGCCACCAAGCCCAACGGCCAGATTTGGGCAGGTGTGGTCACTCCGACCGGGCCGAACGTGCCGCCGGCCGCGGCGAACCAGCGCTGGTTCGTGGTGTGGCTGGGCACTGCCAACAACCCCGTCGACAAGGCAGGCGCTAAAGCGCTGGCCGAGTCGGTCCGGCCGCTGGCCGCGCCTCCGGGCCCGGCACCTGCACCAGCTGGGCCTGCTCCGGGCCCCGCCCCGGGAGCACCGGCTCCGCCCCCCGCTCCGGGTGCGCCCGCACCGGCTCCAGCGCCTGCCCCCGCCGCTCCGCCGCCACCGCCGGGCGCACCGGTGCCCGCAGCGCCGGCTCCGCTTCCGCCGCCGCCGCCGCCCGGACAACCCGCGGGTGGAAACGGCGCGGCACCGGCTCCCGGCGCAGTGTCGACCTAAGCCAGCGCACGGAGCGTTGCTGTGCGGAATATTCCCCGTCGAATAGGGGAATGGATAGGTTGACATTGACGGTCCCACAGTGGGCTACGCACAAATTCAATACGCAAGGAGCCGGTCGTGATTCTGCACATCATCTGGATGCTCATCCTCGGCCTGATCGTCGGCCTCGTCGCACGACTGATCGTTCCCGGTAGTCAGTCCAATAGGTTTGATCGCAACGTCTCTGCTCGGCATCGTGGGCGCCTACGTCGGCGGCACACTGGGCAGCGTGGTCTTTCCGCCGCACCGATTCAGCGTCACCCCGCCGATCAACCACTCATTCCTGGGCGCGCTCGTCGGCGCCGTGTTGCTGTTGTTCATTTACAAGATGGCCAGGCAGCGCACCTGAAACAGGGTGCCAATCCTGCTGATTGAATGACCTCCCCGGCGACCCCCAGCACAATGCACGCCTGGCAGGTCGCCCACCCAGGCCCGGTCGGCACCGAACCGCTGGAATACGTCAGCATGCCGGTTCCGCATCCCGGCCGGTCGGAGCTGCTGGTCGCCGTGCGCGCATGCGGAGTGTGCCGCACCGACTTACACGTGACCGAAGGTGATCTGCCGGTGCATCGGGAGAGGGTGACGCCCGGACACGAAGTGGTCGGGGAGGTGGTCGAAGTCGGGTCCGACGCCGGAGGCGAGTTCCAGGTCGGCGACCGGGTCGGCAT
Organism: uncultured Actinomycetota bacterium; assembly: GCA_963762535.1. Lineage (GTDB taxonomy): Bacteria > Actinomycetota > Actinomycetes > Mycobacteriales > Mycobacteriaceae > Mycobacterium. Next base: position 17,311 of record CAVXKX010000004.1, on the reverse strand, counting down.
CGCGTGGCTGCGCCATACCTGCGGGGTGTGCGCCTACTGCCGACGGGGCGACGAGAACTTGTGCCCGAAGTCCCGCTACACCGGCTGGGATGCCGACGGGGGATACGCCGAATTCGCCACGGTCCCAGCGGCTTTCGCCCACCATCTGCCGAGCGGCTACAGCGATAGCGAGCTTGCGCCGCTGTTGTGCGCCGGCATCATCGGCTACCGGTCGCTGCAGCGCGCAGCGCTTCCCGCCGGCGGTCGGCTCGGGCTCTACGGGTTCGGTGGCAGCGCACATATCACCGCGCAGGTCGCGCTGGCCCAGGGCGCCGAAGTGCACGTGATGACACGTGGCGTCGCGGCCCAACAGCTGGCGCGCGAGCTGGGCGCCGCGTCCGCACAAGGCGCCGCCGACCCGCCACCGGTAAAGCTCGACGCCGCAATCCTGTTCGCACCCGTCGGCGACCTGGTGTTGCCGGCGTTGGAGGCGCTGGATCGTGGCGGGACGCTTGCGATCGCCGGTATCCACCTCAGCGACATCCCTGCCCTGAACTATCAGCGGCACCTGTTCCAGGAGCGTCAGATCCGCTCGGTGACCTCGAACACCCGCGCCGACGCACGAGCGTTCCTCGACTTCGTCGGCACGCACCACATCACCGTGACCACGCCGGAATATCCACTGAGCCAAGCACATCGGGCGCTGTCGGATCTGAGTGCGGGCCGCATCTCCGGGGCGGCAGTGCTCCTGGTCTAGCGATCCTCAGCTGGACAGCTGCCAGACCAGGGCAGCGGCCAGCGCCCCCAGTCCGTTGAGCGACCAGTGCAGTGCGATCGGCGCCAGCAGGCTGCCGCTGCGTCGTCGTAGCCAACTGAACACAAAACCGGCCGCCGCTGTCGCGCCCACCGCCAACACCACCCCGGCCGACATGCCGACAACTCCGCCGCCGAAGATTCGGGTGAAGCCGACATTGCTGCTCGTCAGTCCGAGCGATGTCGCGATATGCCACAGCCCGAAGAGCAGCGAGCCAGCCAGCGCCACACCGCGAAAGCCCCACGCCCGGTTCAGGGCACCATGCAGCACGCCGCGAAACGCCAGCTCCTCGGGGATGACGGTCTGCAGCGGGATGATGATCATCGAGGCCATCAGCGCGCCGGACATCGTCGCGTAGCGATGGTTCATGAACATCGGCCGGGTCAGCGGCAACAGTGCGCCTATCGCGATCACCGCCATCACCGCCACGACGGCGCCCACGGCGTATGCGGCGCCCGACTTCCAATGCTCGCGGCCCAAACCGAGTTCAGCCCAGCCCAGACCGCTGATCCGCAACCATGCGACCAGGCCGGCCGCGGCAACCGGGACCGTAACGATGCTCGCCCAAGGCGTGGTGAAGTGTGCGATCAGATTGGTCAGCGTCAGCACCACCACGACGAGTGCGACGTCGACCTGGACACGGAACTGGTGCAGTGCCGAGAGTTGCGCGAGCAGCGGATGCGGCTCTGCTGTCACGCTCTCCACACCGGACATCCCACCAGGCTACCGACGCCTCCGTCGCCGTACTGCGTTCCGCTCACTCGCCTCCCCAGCCCGATCGGTCGCCTCGTTCCCGTCACTGCGTTCCGCTCACTCGCCTCCCCAGCCCGATCGGTCGCCTCGTTCCCGTCACTGCGTTCCGCTCACTCGCCTCCCCAGGTCCAATCGGTCGCCTCGTTCCCGTCACTGCGTTCCGCTCACTCACCTCCCCAGGTCCAGCCCGAGATCTGCGGGTCGTCTTCACCGTGCTCGCGGGTGTACCGGCGCGCTTCCAATCGGGCGTCTGCCATCCGTTGCCGCAGTAGCGCAGCGCGTCCGGCCAGGCCGTCCACCCGATCGATGACATCCATCACCAGGTGGAAACGGTCGAGGTCATTGAGCATCACCATGTCGAACGGAGTGGTCGTCGTGCCGCGCTCTTTGAAACCGCGGACGTGCAGGTGGTGGTGGTTGGAGCGGCTGTAGGTAAGACGGTGAATCAGCCACGGGTAACCGTGATAGGCGAAGATGATCGGTTTGTCCTCGGCGAAGATGGCGTCGAATTCGTTGTCCGGCAGACCATGTGGATGCTCAGAGTCGGGCAGCAGCCGCATCAGGTCGACCACGTTGACCACCCGGACGGCGAGTTCGGGCAGTTCACGGCGCAAGATGTCGGCGGCGGCCAATGTCTCCTGGGTGGGGATGTCGCCGGCGCAGGCCAACACCACATCAGGTTCGCCCTTCGCTGTGCTTGCCCACTCCCAGATCCCCAGCCCGCGCGTGCAATGCGCGATGGCGGACTCCATGTCGAGGTAGGCCAGCTCCGGCTGTTTGCCCGCGACGATGACGTTGATGTAGTCGCGGCTGCGCAGACAGTGATCGGCGACCGACAGCAGCGTGTTGCCGTCCGGCGGGAGGTACACGCGGGTGATTTCGGCGCGCTTGTTCGCGACGAGGTCGATGAAGCCCGGGTCCTGGTGAGTAGCGCCGTTGTGGTCTTGCCGCCACACGTGCGAGCTCAACAGGTAGTTCAGCGACGCGACGGGCTGCCGCCAGGGCAGGTCGCGGCTGGTGGCCATCCACTTCGCATGCTGGTTCAGCATCGAGTCGACGATGTGCACGAACGCTTCGTAGCAGTTGAACAGCCCGTGCCGACCGGTCAGCAGATAGCCCTCCAACCAGCCTTGGCACAGGTGCTCGGACAGCACCTCCATTACCCGGCCCGCGGGCGCGAGGTTTTCGTCCACGGGCAGCGTCTGGGACATCCATGCCTTGTCGGTGGACTCGTACACCGCGTCGAGGCGGTTGGAGGCGGTTTCATCAGGCCCCATCAACCGGAATCGGTCGGGGTTTCGGGCGATCACGTCTCGCAGGTAGACGCCCAATAACCGCGTGGCCTCATGGGTCGTGGTGCCGGGTTGCGGGACAGCGACGGCGTAGTCGCGGAAGTCAGGCAGATCCAGGTCGTGCAGCAGCAGGCCACCATTGGCGTGCGGATTGGCGCTCATCCGTCGGGCACCGGCGGGTGCCAGTGCGCGCAGTTCCGGGCGCAGCCTGCCGTCGTCGTCGAACAGTTCCTCGGGCGCATAGCTGTGCATCCACTTCTCCAGCTGCGCGCGGTGGGCGGGGTTGTTCCGGGTCTCGGCCAGCGGAACTTGGTGCGCTCGCCACGTTCCCTCCACCTGCTTGCCGTCGACAATGTCGGGTCCGGTCCATCCCTTCGGGGTGCGCAAGACGATCATCGGCCAGACCGGCCGTTCGGTCGTGCCGCCGCTGCGGGCGTCTCGCTGGATGGCCACGATCTCGTCGAAGGCGTCGTCGAGCGCGCCGGCAAGCTGTTGGTGGACGTCAGCGGGGTCGTCTCCGGCGACGATGATCGGCCGGTATCCGTAGCCTCGCAGTAACGACTCGAGCTCAGCCTGCGGAATCCGGGCCAACACAGTCGGATTCGCGATCTTGTAGCCATTGAGGTGCAGGATCGGCAGCACGGCACCGTCGGTGACCGGGTTGAGAAATTTATTGGAGTGCCAGCTCGCGGCCAACGGCCCCGTTTCCGCTTCGCCGTCGCCGACGACACACGCGACCACCAGATCCGGATTGTCGAACGCCGCGCCGTAGGCATGCACCAGGGCGTACCCGAGCTCGCCGCCTTCGTGGATGGAACCCGGCGTCTGGGCGGCCACATGGCTGGGGATACCGCCGGGGAAAGAGAACTGCCGGAACAGCTTTCGCAGCCCTTCGGCGTCCTCTTCAATTCCGGTGTACACCTCGCTGTAGGTGCCTTCGAGGTAGGCGTTGGCGACCAGTCCAGGCCCGCCGTGGCCGGGTCCGGTGATGAAGATGACGTTGGCGTCGCGGTTGCGGATGATGCGGTTGAGGTGCGCGTAGATCAGGTTCAGACCGGGGGTGGTACCCCAGTGCCCCAGCAGCCGCGGCTTGACGTGCTCGGTGCCAGCGGCTCTCGCAGCAGCGGATTGTCCAAAAGGTAGATCTGACCAACGGAGAGATAGTTGGCCGCCCGCCAGTAGGCGTGGATACCGGCACGTTCGTCATCGGACAGCTTGGCCTTTTTCAATCCCATCCGCCCGATTGTGCGCACACTCGGCGGATCGCGCAGGAGTCCGAGGTAGACGAAGCGGGCGGTGGCACGCGAACTACCCTGGCGTGGTGCCCGATGACGCTGACAAGCCGGAGGCCGGCCTCGACGGCGGCGACCCGCTGCACTCGGCAACGCCGAGTTTGCGATCGCCGCAAGCGCTGCTGACCTCGCTGCGGGTGCTCGACCTCTGCGACGACGACGGCGACGCCGTCACCCGAATACTCGCCGACTTGGGTGCTGACGTCCTGAAGGTGGAGCCGCCCGGTGGCAGCCCGTCGCGGACCAAGCGTCCCACGCTGCGCGGCACCGCCGTGCGCTTCGCGTTGCACAACGCGAACAAGCGCAGCGCGGTGCTCGACCCGTCCGACGGCGACGACCGCGACCGGCTGATCGACCTCGCCGGCAACGCCGACATTGTCGTCGACAGTGGATTGCCGGGCCGGGCCGATTCGTACGGAACCTCATGCGAAGAGCTCGCCGATCAGTTCCCGCACCTGGTGACGTTGTCGGTCACCGACTTCGGCAGGACGGGACCGCGCGCGGCGTGGCGGGCGACCGACCCGGTGCTCTACGCGCTGTCCGGGGCGTTGTCGCGGTCCGGTCCCACCACCGGCACACCGGTCTCACCACCGGACGGTATCGCCTCGGCCACCGCAGCCGTTCAGGCCGCCTGGTCCGCGCTGGTCGCTTACTACAACAGATTACGTTGTGGTAGAGGCGATTACATCGATTTCTCCCGGTTCGAGGCCGTGGTGATGGCGCTCGACCCACCGTTCGGCGCGCACGGCCAGGCCGCCGCGGGCATCCGTCGACCGGACCGGTGGCGCGGACGCCCCAAGAATCAGGACGCCTACCCGATCTATGCCTGCCGGGACGGCCACGTCCGGCTGTGCGTGATGTCGCCACGGCAGTGGCATGGGCTCCGTCGCTGGTTAGGAGAGCCTGAAGAACTCCAGGACCCCAAGTACGACGTCATCGCGGCCCGATTCGCGGCCTGGCCGCAGATCGGCCGACTGGTCCAGCGAATGTTCGCCGACCAGACGATGAAAGCGCTTGTCGCAGAAGGCCAATCGCATGGCGTGCCAATATCGGCCGTGCTGGATCCCACTCAGATCCTGGCGTCCGACCATTTCCAGGCTGTCGGTGCGGTTGCCGACGCCGAGCTAGTGCCTGGCGTGTGCGCCACGATCCCGACCGGTTACTACTCGGTCAATGGCCGGCACATCGGGTTTCGCATACCGGCGCCGCTCGCCGGTCAGGATGACCCGCAGTGGGACACCGAGCGCGCGACGCCAGCGACTCCCGCAAAATCGGGGCCCCGTCCGTTCGACGGCCTGCGCATCATCGACCTCGGCGTCATCGTCGCCGGCGGCGAACTCAGCCGGCTGTTCGGCGACCTGGGCGCCGAGGTCATCAAGGTTGAGAGTGCGGACTACCCGGACGGGCTGCGGCAAGCCCGCATCGGCGAGCCCATGAGCGAGTCCTTCGCCTGGACGCATCGCAACAACCTGGCGTTCGGCGTTAATCTGCGCAGCACCGCGGGCAAGCAGGTGTTCAGCCGACTGGTCGCCGACGCCGACGCAGTGTTCGCCAACTTCAAGCCGGGAACCCTTGCTGCACTGGGTATTCCGTACGACACCCTGAAATCACTGAACCCACGCATAGTGCTCGCCGAAAGCAGCGCCTTCGGCGACCGCGGGCCGTGGAGCAACCGGCTCGGGTACGGCCCCCTGGTGCGCGCCACCGCCGGCGTCAGCAAGCTGTGGACAGATCCACACCCGCAGCCGGACGACTCCGGCTCCCGGCACCGGTTTTATGACGCCACGACCGTCTTTCCCGATCATGTGGTCGGACGGATCACCGCGATCGGCGCGCTGGCCGCGCTGATCCACCGTGACCGGACCGGCGCTGGCACGCGCGTGCACGTCTCTCAGGCAGAGGCCGTCGTCAACCAGCTCGACACCCGCTATGTCACCGACGCGGCACGCGCCGACGATGGCGCCGAATGGGAAGACGACACCAGCGTCCACGCGGCCGTCCCGTGCGCTGGCGACGACGAATGGTGCGCGATCTCGATCCGGACCGACGACGACTGGCGTTCGGCCAGCGTGGTTTTCGGGCTCGCTGAGTTGGCCGACGATCCGCGGTTCGTCACCGGTGAGGCGCGGCTGGCGCATCGGAGCGAGTTGGTCGCACAGGTGTCGACGTGGACCCGGGACCGCACGCCGCAGGAGGTCGCCGACGCTCTGCAATCGGCGGGTGTGCCGGCCGGTCAGATGAACCGTCCGCCCGACATCCTGGAAGATCGACAACTGTGCGAGCGAAAGTTGTTCAGCGACATGAGTCATCCGCTGTTCGACCATCCGCTTCCCGCGGAGACCGGTCCTGCGCCGTTCCGGCACATCCCGCCGGCACCGCAGCGCCCGGCGCCGCTGCCCGGGCAGCACACCCGCGAAATCTGCCACAAGGTCCTCGGCATGAGCAGCGAGGAAACCGACCAACTGATCCATGACGGGGTGCTGTTCGCCGCCACCGACACCGCGGCGGGCCTCACTTGATGCCCGTCAACCCCAGAACGCCGGTGCTCGTCGCCCACGGCCAGGTCAACCACCGCGAGGCCGCCCAGGACAACACCCTGGAACCGGTCGATCTGATGGCCGCAGCGGCGCGCGAAGCCAGCGACGCGCGCGTGCTGGAGGCGATCGACTCGATCCGGGTGGTCAATGTGCTGTCGGTGCACTACCGCGACCCCGCGCTGCTGCTCGGGCAGCGTATCGGCGCCGCCCGATTCACCACCCGATACAGCGGCATCGGCGGCAACGTCCCACAGACACTGGTCAATCAGGCGTGTGCCGACATCCAACAGGGACGCGCCGACGTGGTCCTGGTGGCCGGCGCGGAGATGTGGCGGACCCGAACGCAACTGCGCGCCAACGGGCAACGGCTGATGCACACCGGACAGGATGAGTCGGTTCCGCTGCCCGAAGGAAGCGACGAGAACGTGCCGATGGCCGGCGCGGCCGAAGACCGCATCCGGCTGGACCGCCCGGCTTACATCTATCCGATGTTCGAGCAGGCGCTGCGGGTCAGCACGGGGGAGCCGGTCGACGATCACCGCCGCCGCATCGCCGGGCTGTGGGCACGATTCAACGAGGTCGCGGTCCGCAATCCGCATGCCTGGATTCGCAAACCGGTTACGGCTGAAGAGATTTCGCAACCGGGACCGACGAACCGGATGATCAGCTGGCCGTACACCAAGCTGATGAATTCCAACAACATGGTCGACCAGGGTGCCGCGTTGATCCTGACCTCGGCGGAGGCCGCCACCCGGCTGGGCATCCCGAACGATCAGTGGGTGTTCCCGTATGCGGGCACCGACGCGCATGACACCTATGCGATCAGCGAACGTGCCGAACTGCACCGATCGCCGGCGATTCGGATCGGCGGCACGCGGGCGCTGGAACTGGCCGGGCTGGGCATCGACGACATCGACTACGTCGACCTGTACTCGTGCTTCCCGTCCGCGGTCCAGGTCGCGGCGGCGGAATTGGGGTTGCCGACCGACGACCCGGCTCGGCCGCTGACGGTGACGGGCGGGCTGACTTTCGCCGGCGGTCCGTGGAACAACTATGTCGCGCACTCCATCGCGACGATGGCTGGACTGCTGACCGCTAACCCCGGACGTCGTGGGTTGATCACCGCCAACGGCGGTTACCTCACCAAGCACAGCTTCGGCGTGTACGGCACCGAACCACCCAAATCGGAATTCCGTTGGGAAGACACCCAAGCCGCGGTGAACAGGGAGCCGACCCGCACAGCAGTGACGGAATGGGAGGGCGTTGGCACCGTCGAAGCCTGGACGACGCCATTCGACCGAGATGGTCAGCCCGAGAAGGCTTTCCTGTCGGTTCGCACCCCCGACGAACGGCGCACGCTGGCAGTGATCAGCGAACCGTCAGCGGCCGCGGCCACTGTGGACGACGACATCGGCGGCGCCAAGGTCGCCGTGCAGGCCGACGGCTCCGCCACGTTGCAATGAGTTAACCGGCTCAGCTGAAAGCTACCTGAGAACAGCCTGAGCCGACTATGGTCTTTCAATCGACTAGACGCCGTGGAGGTGCTCGGGCGTGCGGATCCTCTTGATCGGCGTCAGCGCTCTGCTCGGGCGCGCGGTGGCGCGGCAACTAGTCGCGGGGGGCCATGCCGTCACCGGTGTGGCCACGCATCGGCACCGGAACCTGCATCCCGACGTCGACTGTGTCGGCGCCTCACTCGGGGGCCCAGTCCTGCAGCGGCTGGCCGACGTCGCCGATGTGGTCCTGCATCTCGCCCCGATTGAGCCTGACCTGCCCGACAGCGCCGGGATCGACGGGCTGGTCCGGGTGGCGCACGCGGCGGCCGTGCCGGCGCCCGGTTGGTCTACGTGTCCGCCGCGGCGGGGGAGCCAGCGCTCTGCGCTCAGGCCGAGACACTGGTGGCCAGGGGTTGGGCACCGAGCCTGGTGGTACGGATAGCGCCGCTGGTGGGCCGCCAACTCGACTGGATGATTTGCCGCACTGTCGCCAGCCTGGTGCACAGCACGTCCGGGGCCGACACGGTACGGGTACTGCACTTCGATGACCTGCTTCGGTTTCTGGTGCTGGCCGTGGCCACCGATGGCACCGGCGTCGTCGACCTGGCGAGCCCGGACACCATCGGTCTCGCCTCGGCGCGCGGCGTGCTGCGCTCAGCCGGGCAGCACCCGCGGCGCACGCGTCTGCCGGGCTGGGTCCAGCTCACACCCACACTCGACGTCACGACGTTACAGCAAGCGTGGCAATTCGAAATCGCTTGGCCTGCAGCAGATGCCATCGCCGATACCGTACGCGGGCTGGACGGCCGCAAGTTCGACGCCAAGGGCGCAGCGAGCCTGCCCGCACGTCTGCCGTTGCCCGTTGAAGTCAGCTTGCCGATCCAGCCGTTGGATGGGACCCCGCTGCGGACGGCCTCACCGGACGAGCAGGAAGGGGAGTTCGACGACCGGGTTGACCCGCGCTTCCCGGTGTTCAGCGCCGCGTCACTGGCGCAGACGCTGCCGGGTCCGTTGACCCCGATGACCCTCGACGTCCAGATCCCCGGCTTGCGTGCCGCCGCGCGGATGATCGGACGGGTGATGGCGTGCGGCGATCTCGGTCGCGGCCGAGTGGGAAAGCAGGGCAGTCGCGGTATTCGGTCATCGCCCCTACATTGGCGTTTCGGCGAGTGCGATCGCCGCCGAACAACTGCCCGGCTGGGACGTCGGCGAGGTTGTGCGGGCGTCGCTGGGCAGTTCATCGGTTGACGCGCTGTTTCCGTTGGGCCGCCCGCCGCGGAGCGGCTTGATCGGGCCTGTCGCCGCCAAGGCGGTGGTGGTCAGACGCGCGTTGGCGTTGCTGCGGCATCTCAAGGCAGATACCCAGGCCTACGTCGCGGCCGCAACGGCCGAGCATCTGGCTGCGGGGCAATTGACTTCGCTGTCGAACGCCGAGTTGCAGGCGCGCATCCGGTTGCTACGCAACAGAATCCATCAGGGCTGGGCGCTGACCGGGTTGTGGCTGCTCGACACCGGCGTGACCGCGGCGACGGTGCAGCGTCGCGGCGTGCACGTCGCCATCGCCGGGATGGGCGCCTTGGTGGACAGTGACGCCGTCACCGTCAAGAGCGCGTCGCTGGCGGCAATGATCCGCGACGATCCGCACTTGTGCGCGCTGGCTGTCGACGGCGACCTGGACGGGATCAGCGACCGGTCGCAGACCGTCGGCGCGGCCTTCGCCGCCGCAGTCAGCGGAATCGGGCATCGTGGTCCAGGCGAGGTGGAGCTGGCCAACCTGATGATCGGTGACGATCCGGCGATCCTGCTTGCGGCGGCCGGGCGGGCCGCGACTGAGCTTCCACCGCGGCTGGCGCCCGCTGGGTCAGGGGACACCCTGGCCGAGCGGTTGGCGGCCAGCGCCCGGGCCTCTCGGGAAACGGCTTACGACACCACCATCCGGGTCACCCATGAGCTCCGAATGACGTTGCGCGAGCTGGGCTCTCGGTTCGTCGCCAACGAAATGATCGACGTGGCCGGCGAGATTTTCTACTTGACCTGCGACGAGGTGGTCACGCCGCCGTCCGATACCCGGCTGCGAATCAAGCGTCGGCGCGCCGAGCGGGAACGGTTTCAGGGGTTGCGACGGCCCGACGTCATCACGCTCAGCTGAGCACGTCGTTCAGTGACACCTGCGGGTCGGCCAACGTGTCCGGATCCACGGCGGCCCTCTTGTGGATCAGGCTCTTGATGTCGTCGAGGACATCCCAGATGTTGACGTTCATTCCGGCCAGCACCCGATTGTCGGCATCCAGCCAGAACGCCACGAATTCCCGGCTCTCGACATCCCCGCGGAACACCACCCGCTGATAGTTGGGCGCATGGCCGGCGTATTCCATTCCCAGGTCGTACTGGTCGGTGAAAAAGTAGGGCAGCTCTTTGTATTCCGCGGGTTCGCCCAGCATGCCGGCCACTGCGACCGCGGGCTGCTTGAGCGCGTTGGCCCAGTGTTCGGTGCGGATCCGCTCCTCGAACAGCGGGTGCTCGGCGGCGGCGATGTCACCGACGGCGTAGATGTCGGGAGAGCTGCTGCGCAGCGATGCGTCGACGAGCACGCCGCCGTCTTCGGTCGCCAGGCCCGCCCGCTCGGCCAATTCGATATTGGGCTGCGCGCCAACGGCTATCAGTATGCGGTCGGCGGTGATCGTCGACCCATCGCCCAACGTCAGCCCGGTGGCTTTGCCGTCCTCGGTGGTGACCTCTTTGACCTCGGTTCCCAGGCGTAAATCCACGCCGTGATCGCGATGTAGCTGGGCGAAGACCTTGCCGACTTCGTCACCGAGCGCGCTGCTCAACGGGACCTTGGCGGTTTCGACCACGGTGACGTCGACGCCGCGCTGGCGGGCGCTTGCGGCCACCTCCAAGCCGATCCACCCGGCGCCGATCACGGCCAGTGAGGTTCCTTCCTTGAGGGCGGTGTCCAGGTTCGAGGCGTCGTCGAATGTGCGCAGGTAGTGCACTCCGGTGGAATCGGCGCCGGGAATTGACAACCATCGCGAACGCGATCCGGTGGCCAGCAACAGTTTCTGGTAGTGAAGGCTGGTGTCATCGGAGAGTGTGACGGTGTGCGCGGTCGGATCGATCGCCAACGCTTCGGTGCCGAAGCGCAGGTCGATCTTGTTGTCCCGGTACCAGTCTGAATCGTGCACGGTGAAATCGCCGAGCGATTTCTTGCCCGCCAGGAATTCTTTGGACAGCGGCGGCCGCTCGTAGGGGAGGTGCTCTTCGTCTGCGAGCAGCACAACTTTCCCGTCGAAGCCGCGCTCGCGCAACGCTTCAGCCGCTTTCGCCCCGGCCAGTCCGCCACCCACGATGACGAAAGGTCTCGAGTCAGCCATGATCGCTCCATCCTGTCGGATTACCGCTACCTGTGACAACTGAGGGCAACATGCCACGCAGAACCCGCGCGTTTCGCACGGCGTTACCGTTCAAGTCGTTGTTGAAGTACAGCAAGACATCTCGACCTTCGCTGTCCCACTCCGTGATTCGATCAGCCCACAAGCGCAGATCGTCATCCGAATAGGATCCGGCGTAAAGGTCGTCCGATGCGGGGCCGTGCATTCGGACGTAGACCAGGTCAGAGGTCGCCCGCGGGACGCATCGCATCCCGGCGCCGCTGGTGACGACGTAGGCGGTGTGATGCTTCTCCAGCAACGCGTACACCGCGGGGTCGTCCCAGGATGGGTGTCGTAGCTCGAGCGCCATCCGGATGGACCGGGGAACGGCGGACAGGAAGTCGTCGAGACGGTCATCGTCGCGGGCCTGCGCGGGATGCAGCTGAACCAGCACGGCACCGCGGCGGCCATCCAGCAGTTGCCAGCACCGTTGGAATCGCTCGATCCACGGCTCCGGGTTCTTGAGCCGGCGATAGTGCGTCAAGCCGCGGTGCGCCTTCACCGACATCGCGAACCCGTCAGGAAGTTGTCGCTGCCAGGCGCTGAATGTCGCTTCTTTGGGCCAGCGGTAAAAGCTGGCGTTGAGTTCGACGGTGTCGAATTCCGCTGTGTAATAGCGCAGTCGACGCGCTGCCGGCAGCTTCGCTGGATACAGCACCTCCGCCCAGTGGTCGTAGGACCACCCGGAGGTGCCGATCCGCACGGTCACCGGCGGCTCATCCGGCGACCTGCCGGCGCACGTCGTCGTCAAGGGATGCCCGCACCAGGGCCGCCGCCAGCCTGGCGTTGGCTCTCGGGGCCAAGGCGCCGAGCTTCTCGGGGTCGGTGGGCAGTCCCAGTGCCTTGGCGGTCCGGATGGCGCGCTTGTCAAAGTACGGTCGTACCCAGGGCCAGACGTCCTGAACTTCGCGCAAAAAGATGTCGGCGCCGGTGTCGCCGATTCCCTTGAACTGCTTCAGCATTCGCTTCGCAGCGGCCACGTCCTCAGAACTACGGTGGTGGATCTCGCGCAGATCGCCGGAGTATTCGTCGACAACCCGCTGCGCCATCTCGGTGAGCCGCGTTGCCGAGCTTTCGTCGTAGCGGACATAGTGCGCGCGGCCGAACGCATCGATCATCGTGTGCCGATCGGCGTCCAATACTGCTTTCGGGGTTTTCAGCCCATCTCTGAACAGCTCATGCCCGGCACGCATCGCTATCGTCGCGTCGATGGGCTTGCTGGCCAGCATGCACAGCACCAGCAACTGAAACAGCGGCATCGGCTTGTCGCTGACCCGCACGCCGGCCTCGGCCGCATAGGTCGTCCCGGCGGCATCCAGCAGTCGCCGAGCAACCTGCTTGTGCACAGCCATGTGCTACGGCGTACCCGTACTCCCGCCTTGCAAACGTGAACGCTATTTCGGTGGGAGCCCGCGCGCATAGTCGGCGCCGCGGGTCACCCACTCCGCCAGCCGCCGTGTGGTTTTCACACCGTCGGCCTCGACGCGAAGCCAGCCGCGGACTTCACGGCCGGCCATCACCATCGGGTTGACATGGGCTCGCGCCAGCAGCTTCTCGGTGTCGTCGGGCGGTACCCGCACCATCAGGCCGCCCTGCTTGCTGACGGCAACAGCCATGTTGCCGTTGATCAGGAACGCCAGCCCGCCGAACATCCGCTTCTCGTCGACGCCGCGTTGTGGACCCAGCAGTTCCCGGATGCGGTCAGCGAGGTCGGTGTCGTAACTCATGCGCTAAGTGATGTCCGGCATGCGTTCGGCGGCAGGCATCAACCCGCCGTCGACGAGAATCAGTTCGAATTCCGCAGCACCGACACGACGCTGCTTCACATCTTGGTAGGCGTCGCTGAAGTACCAGCGCCTGGCGACTTCCATCGAAGGAAATTGCATCAGGACAATGCCTTTCGAGTCGGCGTCTCCTTCAAGCACCTCGAACGGAGCGTACGCCACCAGCGGTTCGGTACCGAACCCTTCGAACGTCGCGGCGGCATGGGCCCAATAGTCCTCGAGTCGCTCGCGATCGGAAACGTACCGGCAGATCGAGATGAGATAAGCCGCCATGTTCCGACTCAGTCCAGGTCGACCCGGATGGTCAGCAGGTCGCTGCCCATCAGTCGCACCAGCGCGCTGTTGACACCGGGTAGACCGCGCAGACGCTCGTTCACGTCGTCGTCGGGCAGCAAATGAGCCGTTCCGGAACGCCATTGCCCCCGCAGCCGCAGCCGTACTGCCGGATTGGCTTTGATGTTGAGCACATAGTGCGAATGCTCCCCGTGCTCAGCGACCATCCAGAACTCGTTGCCGATCACCCGGCCGCCGATGGCGGTACGGCGCGGCTGGCCTGACTTTCGCCCGGTGGTTTCCAGCATGGTCAGCGGTGATCGACGACCAACCGGATTGACCACCAGGCGTTGAGCAGTGTGAACGACGCGCCGTTTCAGCTGCCGAATATCAGGCATCACCGCAGGCTAGCCGATATCACGCCGCAGCGGTCACCGTCTCCTGATGCGGTTCCAGTGCCAGAGCGACGATCTCGGCGACGTCGGTCATCGGCTTGACGTCCAACGCCTCGAGCACTTCGGCCGGCACATCGTCCAGGTCGGGCTCGTTGCGCTGCGGGATGAAGACCGTCTTGAGTCCGGCCCGCTGCGCGGCCAGCAGCTTCTGCTTGACGCCGCCGATCGGCAACACCCGGCCGTTCAGCGTGACCTCGCCGGTCATCCCGACGTCGGCACGCACCTGTCGTCCGGTCGCCATCGACACCAGCGCGGTGACCATGGTGACACCGGCCGACGGGCCGTCCTTGGGGACGGCGCCGGCAGGCACGTGCACGTGAATCCGCCGGTTCAGCGCGGCGGGGTCGACGCCCAGTTCCTCGGCGTGCGAACGCACGTAGGACAGCGCGATCTGCGCGGACTCCTTCATCACGTCGCCCAGCTGACCGGTCAACTGCAGACCCGGCTCGCCCTCGTTGGCACCGGCCTCGATGTAGAGCACGTCGCCACCCAGTCCGGTCACCGCCAGACCGGTCGCCACGCCGGGCACCGCGGTGCGCTCCGCAGACTCGGGCGTGAAGCGCGGACGGCCCAGGTAGTCGACCAGGTCCGGCTCGTCGATCGTCAACGCTTCGTCGGCGATCTTGGTGGTGACCTTGCGCAGTGCTTTGGCCAGCAGCCGTTCGAACTGACGCATGCCCGGCTCGCGGGTGTAGTCGGCGGCGATCTTGCGCAACGCTGCTTCGGTCACGCTGACCTCGTCGTCGGTGAGACCCGCGCGGTCGCGTTGACGCGGCAACAGGAAGTCGCGCGCGATGGCCACCTTGTCGTCCTCGGTGTAGCCGTCGATCTGCACCAGCTCCATCCGGTCCAGCAGCGCCGACGGGATGTTCTCGATCACGTTGGCGGTGGCCAGGAACACCACGTCGGACAGGTCCAGATCCAGGTCCAGGTAGTGGTCGCGGAAGGTGTGGTTCTGCGCCGGGTCGAGGACCTCGAGCAGCGCCGCACTCGGGTCACCACGGAAGTCCGAGCCGACCTTGTCGATTTCGTCCAGCAGCACAACGGGATTCATCGACTCCGCTTCACCGATCGCACGCACGATCCGGCCGGGCAGCGCACCGACATAGGTGCGACGGTGGCCGCGGATCTCGGCCTCGTCGCGCACCCCACCCAGGGCGACACGGACGAACTTGCGGCCCAAGGCGCGCGCGACGCTCTCGCCCAGCGAGGTCTTGCCGACCCCGGGCGGGCCGGCCAGCACCATCACCGCACCGGAGCCGCGACCGCCGACGACCTGGAGTCCCCGTTGGGCACGACGGGCTCGCACCGCCAGGTACTCGACGATGCGGTCCTTGACGTCGTCCAGCCCGTGGTGATCGGCGTCGAGGATCTCGCGGGCGGCCTTGAGGTCGGTCGAGTCCTCGGTGCGGGTGTTCCACGGCAGGTCGAGCACCGTGTCGAGCCAGGTGCGGATCCAGCCGCCTTCGGGGCTCTGGTCGCTCGAGCGTTCCAGCTTGCCGACCTCACGCAGCGCCGCCTCGCGAACCTTGTCCGGCAGCTCGGCCGCCTCCACGCGGGCCCGGTAGTCGTCGGACCCTTCCGGCTCGCCCTCGCCTAGCTCTTTGCGGATCGCGTTGAGCTGCTGGCGCAGCAGGAATTCCTTCTGCTGCTTTTCCATGCCCTCGCGGACGTCCTCGGCGATCTTGTCGTTGACCTCGACTTCGGCGAGATGATCACCGGTCCAGTCGATCAGCGCTTGCAGGCGCGCGGCGACATCGTCGGTCTCCAGCAGCTGCCGCTTCTGCACGCCGGTCAGATACGACGCGTAACCGGCCATGTCGGCCAGAGCCGACGGATCGGTCAGCTTGTTGACCACGTCAACGAGCTCCCAGGCCTCACGGCGCTGCAGCATCGCCAGCAGCAGCTTTTTGTATTCGGCAGCCAGACTCCGGGTTTCGTCCGTCGGGCCGGGATCGGTGACCTCGTTCACCTCGACCCACAGCGCAGCGCCGGGTCCGCTCGCACCCGCGCCGATGTGGGCGCGGCGCTCGCCACGCACCACCGCCGCGGCGCCGCCGCCGGGTATCCGGCCGACCTGAACGATCGTCGCCAACACCCCGTGGGACGGATAGCGGTCGTCGAGCCGGGGGGCGATCAGCAGCGTGCCGGACTCGGTCGCTTGGGCAGCGTCGACGGCAGCGCGGGCGGCGTCGTCCAACGCGATCGGCACGACCATTCCGGGCAACACCACCGGATCGCTGACGAACAACACCGGCACTGATTTGGCTTCAGCCATCATTCCTCCAAAGTTAAGCCTGTTGCGCTCAACCTGGACCGGGTCCATTTTGTTCCCGGCACATCAGGAGGGGTTCATGACGCGGTCACTGGCGCTCGCGAAACGCTTCGACCATGGCTTTGTTGCCGCAAGCACGGAAGGTTCACCGGTTCTTCACCTTGTGGCCGTGGAGTGTTTCCAGGTTACGTCCAGGTAACGCGCAAAGCTTGTGTCATGGCCGATATCTGGATTGTCATAGGAATCGTCGGGTTCGTGGCCGCAATAGTGTCTGTGATCTTCGGCTTAGGACGGGCGGACCGTCGCCGATTAGATTTGTTCGGCACCGTCGATCGCCGCAGCACAGAGATTTAGCGCGTAGGCGACCACCGCGGTGCGTCGCGCGGTCACCCAGGACGCCGGCATGATCGAGCACAGTGCAGACGCCAGGCGACCACGTGTGCCGGTGCAGGCCGACTACCCCGTCGTCGTGGCCCGCTGACGCTCCCGGAACGCTCTGACCTTTGCCTTGTTGCCGCAGGTGCCCATCCCGCACCAGTGGCGATTCTTGGCACGCGACGAATCCACATAGAGACGGCTGCAGCCTTCGTGCGCACAGCGCTTGACGTTCTCGATATCCGGGCCGGCCAGCAGGTGGAGCAGATCCGCGGCCACACTCGACAGCAGCTGGGCGGCGGTGCCCGCGCGCCGGGTACCACCGGTGCGCAGTAACCGCGGGGTGAGTTGGGGCCTGGCGGCCCACTCATTGAGCAGGTCGACGTCGGCCGACTGGGGTCGGCGGCCGTCAAGTCGGGCAGAGACCGTCCGGTAAACGGCTTCTCGCAGATCGATCGCGGCAACCAGATCATCGACGGTGACATCGATTGCGCCGTCCAGCAATCCGGCTTGCACTGCCCAGTCTGACAGCAACTCCGGCTGTGTGAGCAGCTC
>CAVXKX010000003.1:0-121194 GCA_963762535.1 uncultured Actinomycetota bacterium | reverse complement strand
CCACGAAGCGCAAAACATCGGCGAAACCGCGTAGATCACGCACCGATGTTTCAATTGTGGCGAGCCGCTTCTTGCACGAGCTGGACGCGCGAGCTCAGGCCGAGTTTGGTGTAGACGTGGGTGAGGTGGGTTTGCACGGTGCGCGGTGAGACGAAAAGCCTTGTGGCGACGTCTTTATTGCCTAGCCCGTCGCAGACCAGTCGTACGACGTTGCGCTCGGTCGGCGTCAGTGAAGCCCATCCGCTGACAGGTCGTTTGCGTTGGCCGCGGCCGCGCTGGGCGTAGGCGATCGCCTCCTCGGTGGACAGGGCAGCGCCCTCGGCCCAGGCGGATTCAAAACCCCTGTCGCCTAAGGCATCTCGCAGCATCGCCACCGACGCGTGGTAGTCGGCGTCCCAGATCTTAAACCGGACCGCGCCCATGCGGTGGTGAATGCCATCTACCGCTCCGAAAAGCCGCGCCGCTTCGCGGTGACTGCCGGCCCCGCCGGCCAGAGCAGCGAGGCACTCCAGGATGTCGGAAATGCCCACATACGCTTGCATGCTGGCCGCGATCGCGAGGGCGTCGTGAGCGTCGCGTTCAGCCTGTTCCGGCTCACCTTGGGCGATCGCCACCCGGGCGCGGGTAGTCAGTGCCAGCATCAGGCGATAGCCGGGGGCCGTTGCGATCGCGTCGTCGGCCCAGCGGCGGGCCGCTATCAAATCGCCGCCCGCCAGTGCGGCCTGCGCACCCCACATGCGCCCGGTTAGCGCGTTCGCGGCCAGGTCACCCAGGTGTTGCCAAGCCGCTTCGGTGGCGTCCCGCGCCGTTGCTGCGTCGCCGGCGGCCAGGGCGGTAGTGGCCAACGCGACATACGCGTAGCCCGCCTTAAATCCGCCCAACTCGGCGGCGGCCTCGATGGCCGTGCCGGCGGCCGCCTTGGCTGCATCCGTCTTGCCCTGGAACGCGAGTGCCAAGGCCAGGAATGTGAGGCTGTCCACTCTGAAGATCTCGTCGTGAGCTGTCTCGGACTCGGCGGCGATCTCGCGGAACTGCGCTGCTGCTCCGGCTAGATCGCCCTGAATTAACTGTGCTACGGCGAGGCCGCTGCGACACCGGCGCGCAGTAAACCGGTCACCGATCGCGTCGGCGAGGTCGCGTCCCTCATGAGCGGGCGCACACACCGCGATCGGGTCGCCCGCCAGGATTGCACCGGCCACCTGCGAGGCGAGGATCTGGCTAAGCCTCCACCGATCGCCCGAGGCCCGGGCCGGTCCGATTGCCTCGGCGAAGTATGTTGCTGCTGTCTCGCCGTTGTAGGCCGCGATGTAGCCGCAGGCGGTGAGCGCGCGAGCGAGCAGGGCTGGATCGTTGACCTCGCGTGCGATCGCGAGGGATTGCTGAGCCTGCTGCAGGGTGTCGGATTCGCCCACCCAGGTGGCTAGCAGGGCTCGGTCTGCCAGCGCCCGCGCCCGCACCGCAGGCATCACCTCGACGTGCTGAGTGTTGTCGTCGGTGAGGGCAGCGTCGAACCACGCCAGCCCTTCTCGAAGACGGCCGCGCGCTTGCCATAGCGGCTGTAGCGAGCATGCCAGCGACAATGCCAGCTCGACATCGAAGCTTTCGCGACTCCAGGCGAACGCAGCGCGCAGGTTGTCCATCTCGGTCTCGGCCTGCTCGAGACGCAGCTCGTAGTCACCGCCTGCGGGCGCGTCGAGCCGACCTGCCAGCCCCGTGTAGTGGTCGCGGTGGCGCGACCGCACGGAATCCGCCTCGCCGGACTCTCCGAGTTTTTCCAGCGCGTACTGGCGCACCGTTTCCAGCAACCGGTACCGCGTTCGGCCCGCGCTTTCGTCCGTGACCACCAGCGATTTGTCGACTAGCAGGGTCAGCTGATCGAGTACCTGATAGCGCTGCACGGCCCCAGAACCAGCGACTGTTTGGGCGGCGTCGAGGTCGAAGCCGCCGTAGAACACCGCTAGCCGACGAAACAGAACGCGTTCGGGTTCGGTGAGCAGCGCATGTGACCAGTCCACCGACGCGCGCAAGGTTTGCTGGCGGCGTACCGCGGTGCGTGCACCGCCGGTCAACAGCCTGAACCGGTCGTGCAGGCTGCCCAGAATCTCTGCCAACGACAGCGCCCGCACCCGTGCGGCCGCCAGTTCGATCGCCAGCGGAACTCCGTCGAGGCGACGGCAAATCTCCGTCACCGTCGCGGCATTGTCTTCAGTGAGGGTGAAATCGGGGCGGGCATGGCGGGCCCGATCGGCGAACAGCTCGACCGCCTCGTCGGCCAGCGACAGCGACGGCACCCGCCAACCCAGCTCACCGGCAACCCCTATCGCCTCACGGCTGGTCGCGAGGAAGATCAGGCCCGGCGCGGCACCCAGCAGGGCGACGACCAACTCGGCGCTGGCATCCAGCAGGTGCTCGCAGTTGTCCAGCACCACCAGCATCTGACGGTCGCGAACAAAGCGCAGCAGGGCATCCATGGTGGAGCGGCCGGGCTGATCAGGTAGCTCGAATGCGCGGGCCACCGCGATCGGGACGACCTCAGGATCGGTGATCGGCGCGAGATCCACGTACCAAACCCCATCGCCGACTTCGCCGGAAAGCTGGCCCGCGATCTGGATTGCCAGTCGGGTCTTACCCGCTCCGCCGGCACCGGTCAATGTCACCAACCGATTCTGGGTCAGCAGCTCGCGCACCTGAGTCAGCTGCTCGTCGCGCCCAATAAAACTGGTCAGCTGCATCGGAAGATGCTGCGATACAACCGCTTTCGAAACTCGCAAGGACGGGAAATCGTTGGCCAAGTCGGGGTGGCATAGCTGCATCACCCGCTCGGGCCGGGGGAGATCACGTAGCAAATGCGTGCCCAGGTCGGACAGCCAAGCGTCGGAAGGGAGCGCGTCGAGCACCATCGCTTCGGTTGCGCCGGATAGCAAGGTCTGGCCGCCGTGGCCCAGATCGCGCAGTCGTGCGGTGCGGTTGATGGTGGGGCCGGCGTAGTTGCCTTCGTCGCGCAGCTGGATCTCGCCGGTATGCAACCCGATCCGCAGCCGGATCGGCGCCAACGGCGCGCGTTGCATTTCCAATGCCGCCGCCACCGCGTCCGATGCGCGGGCGAACGCCGCCACGAAACTGTCGCCCTCACCCTGCTCGACCGGACGCACCCCGTCACGGGAGGCGATGATCGCCGACACCGTCTGATTCATTCGCGCCATGGCGGCGGTCATCTGCTCGGGCTGGGTCTCCCACAGCCGTGTGGAGCCCTCGACGTCAGCCAGCAGTAACGTCACCGTTCCGGTCGGTAGCAGCCCGCTCACGCCCAGCTCGCTCCAGTCCACCAGCGGCGCGTCCGCACGTGGCTCAATGTCGCTCATGTTAGCCAGCATGCGCGGGCCTCGTACCGTAAAGCATCAGCACTAACGCGTATCTACGACCCCTGAGCGCGCAGATCTACGCGTTCTGACCGATGGTCTTAGGCTCGCGACCTCGGATAGTCGACTCAGTCGGATCTGAGGAGGCCACCATGACCGTCGACGCCATCGACACGAGCAGCACCAGCATCTGTGATGCCGGGCTGCCGCTCATCGCCTATGAACACGCGGAGACTCCGGAAGAAGCCCATCGGCTCATTCGGCAGGCACGTCTGCAGGGCCCGATTGCGCTGGGGCCGCACGGTCCCGAAGTGCTGAGCTACGAGTTGGTCCGGACCGTTCTACGTGATCCCCGGTTCCGCATGCCCAAAGGGGTCTCGCTCGCCATGCAAGGCATCACCAGCGGGCCGGTCTGGGACAAGGCCACCAAAGGCCTGTTGAGCCGCGATGGTGCCGATCACAATCGGCTGCGCCGACTCGTCTCCAAGGCGTTCACACCCCGGTCGACGGCACGACTGACGACCACGATCACCGAGGTCATCACCGAACTCGTCGACCCGGTGACCACCAATGGGCGCTGCGACGTCGTCGCTGACATCGCCCGCCGGTACCCGATTCCGATCATCAGCGGGTTACTCGGTGCACCGCGTCAGGACTGGCAGCTGTTCTCGGACTGGGCCGACGACATCTTCAAGGCTCTCACCTGGAACGTCGCCAATGACGCCCCGGTCATCATGGCGGCCTTCGACAAACTCGACGCCTACGTCGAGGACATGATCGCGCGGCGGCGCCACAGCCTGACCGACGACCTGATCTCCGAGCTGATTCGCGCCGAAGACGACGGCGACCGACTCACCGCCGACGAGCTACTCATGCTCGCAGAAGGCCTGCTGATGGCCGGCACCGACACCACCCGCAATCAGTTGGCCGCCGCCGTGCAGGATTTGTGCGACCACCCGCAAGCAGTGGGCGTTGCTGGCTGCCCACCCCGAGCTCGCGCCGCAGGCGGTCGAGGAGCTGATGCGCCACAGCCCAGTCATTTTCGGCACCATCCGCCAGGCTGTCGAGGACGTCGAACTCGCCGGCATGACGGTGCCCGCCGGCACCTACCTGATGGTCAACACCGCCGCCGCCAACCGTGACCCCGCCGTCTATGACGATCCCGACCGCCTCGACATCACCCGCGAAGGGCCGGCAAGCATGCTCACATTCGGCGGCGGCATCCACTACTGCCTGGGCGCACACCTGGCCAGAGCCGAACTCGTCGAAGCACTGACCGTCATGACGCGCCGGATGCCCAACCCGCGCAGCGGCGGACCCGCCCCGTGGAAACCGCTGATGGGCATCACCGGACCAGCCACCTTGCCCATCGAATTCGACGCCGGCCACTGAACCGGTGACGTATGGGTCTTGGCCTGTTTGGGTACGCACCGGCCATGTCGCTCAATGTCGCGCGCAAACTCATCGAGTCGCACCTGGAATCCGGCGAGATGACGCCGGGAGAAGAAATCGCCATCCGCATCGACCAGACGCTGACCCAGGACGCGACGGGCACGCTGGTGATGCAGGAATTGGAGGCGCTCGGGCTCGACCGGGTCCGCACCGAGGTGAGCGTGCAGTACGTCGACCACAATCTGCTGCAGACCGACGAGAAGAACGCCGAGGATCACGAGTACCTGCGCACTGCCGCGCAGCGATTCGGGCTGTGGTTCTCCAAGCCGGGCAACGGAGTCTCACACCCGACGCACATGCAGCGCTTCGGGATTCCCGGCAAGACGATGGTGGGCTCGGACTCTCACACCCCGGCAGCGGGGTCGCTGGGCATGCTGGCGATCGGCGTCGGCGGGCTGGAGGTCGCACTGGCGATCACCGGGCGTCCGTTGAACATCCGGATGCCCGAGATTTGGGGCGTCAAGTTGGAAGGCGAACTGCCGGAATGGTGTTCGGCCAAGGATGTGATCCTGGAAATGCTGCGCCGCCACGACGTGAAAGGCGGCGTCAACCGGATCATCGAGTACTACGGGCCGGGCCTGGCCGGGCTGAGCGCGATGGACCGTCACGTGATCGCCAACATGGGTGCTGAATTAGGCGCCACCACAACGGTTTTCCCGAGCGATCAGGCGGTCCGCGACTTCCTGCGAGCCGAGGATCGAGAGGACGACTGGGTCGAGCTGGTGGCCGACGACGGCGCCGATTACGACGTCGACGAGACCATCGATTTGTCGCAGATCGAGCCGTTGATCGCCAAGCCGTCGTCGCCAGGCAACGTGGTGCCGGTCCGCGAGGTCGCGGGTGAGGAGATCGCGCAGGCGGTGATCGGGTCGAGCGCCAATCCAGGTTTGCGCGACTTCGCGATCGCCGCAGCGATGGTGGCCGGGCGGCAGACGGCACCCGAGGTCAGCTTCGACATCAACCCGACGTCGCGGGAGATCTTGGCCGATCTGACAAAGATCGGCGCGACCGGCGAACTGGTGATCGGCGGCGCCCGGATCCACCAGGCGGGGTGCATGGGGTGCATCGGCATGGGCCAGGCGCCGGCGACCGGCCGCAATTCGCTGCGCACGATGCCGCGAAACTTTCCCGGCCGCTCTGGCACCAAAGAGGATGCGGTCTGGCTGTGCTCGCCGGAAACCGCGGCCGCATCGGCGTTGACCGGAGTGATCACCGATCCGCGCGACTGGGCGCGCGAGGCGAAGATGGACTATCCGAAGCTCGATCTGCCGCAGCAGTCGGCGGTGAACACCGCGATGCTGGTGCCGCCACTGGACGCCGACGAGGCCAAAGACATCGAACCGGTCAAGGGGCCCAACGTATCCAGCCTGCCGGAGCTGTCACCGCTGCCCGACGAGATCGAGGCCCCGGTGCTGCTGAAGGTCGGCGACAACATTTCCACCGACGAGATATCGCCGGCGGGGGCGCGGGCGCTGCCATTCCGGTCGAATATTCCCAAGCTCGCGATGTTCAGCTTCACCCAGATCGACGACTCCTATCCGGAGCGGGCCCAGCAGGCGCAGGAGACCGGTCACATCATCGTCGGCGGCGACAACTACGGTCAGGGTTCCTCGCGGGAGCACGCGGCGATCGCACCACGTCACCTCGGTTTGCACGTCGTGATCGCCAAGTCGTTCGCCCGCATCCATTGGCAGAATCTGGCCAACTTCGGGGTTTTGGCGCTCGAGTTCGACGACCCTGACGACTACGACACCATCGACCAGGACGACACGTTACGCATCGCGGGTGCTCGTGACACGCTGGCCGACAAGGACACTGTGCAGGTGGAGAATGTCACCAAGGATTCGTCTTTCACGGTGCGGCACCGTCTTTCGCCGCGCCAAGTCAAAGATGTGTTGGCGGGCGGCCTGATTGCCCGGCTCGCCGAAGAGGAGAAATAGCTCAGGGCTTGTCCGATTTGGTGAGTTCGTTCGCCCACACGGACCGGGCCCCGGAGTCACCGATCCGAACCACCTGAACGACGCGCGGCCACACCGACGACGATCGCGACGACGGCAACCACCACATTGACGACCAACCCGGGGGCGGCCGCGCGTACCTCGCGCCGGTGTACCAGTGCGAGTACGACGGCGACTACGAGCAAGGCGACCGAGAAGTAGATCATCTCGCTGCCGCGATCGGCGTGGGTGTTCAATATGTCGCGGTGGTGGCGTTCCTGGTCGTAGAGCCACCCGCCGGCATTCGCGGTAATCGGCGTCAGCGCGGCAGTGGTCGCGGCAAAAGCCAGCACCAGCCAGACCAGGTGCCGCCGCGCCGCCGGCCACAGCGCGCACAGAATCTCCAGCAGGGCCGTCAACGGCGCCAACACCACCAGGGCATGCACGAGCAGCACATGGGCGGGGAGTCCCGAGATGGTGGTCAACGTCATTACGTCCTCCTCAACCAGCTGGTTCGGTCAGTTGCTGCGCCTACTTCCTACACTGTGCCGGTGCGCCTTGTCTTCGCCGGAACCCCCGAGCCCGCGCTGCCCGCGTTGCGGCGTCTCATCGACTCGCCGCGCCACGACGTGGTGGCGGTGCTCACCCGACCGGACGCCGCTTCCGGCCGGCATGGCAAGCCACAACCGTCACCGGTCGCCCGGATGGCCCTCGAGCATGAGATCCCGGTGTTGCGTCCGCAGCGGCCGAACTCGGCGGAGTTCGTCGCCGAGCTGACGGAGCTGGCGCCTGACTGCTGCCCGGTGGTGGCGTTCGGCGCGTTGCTGCGTGACGAGCTGCTGGCGGTGCCGGCGAGCGGATGGGTGAACCTGCACTTCTCGCTGCTGCCGGCCTGGCGCGGGGCGGCCCCGGTGCAGGCGGCGATCGCGGCGGGCGACACCGTGACCGGCGCGACGACGTTCCGGATCGAAGCCGGCCTGGATTCCGGGCCGATCTACGGAGTAGTCACCGAGGCGGTGCGCCCGATCGACACCGCAGGCGATCTGCTTGACCGGCTGGCGATTTCAGGAGCCGCGTTGCTGTCCAGCACGATCGACGGAATCGCCGACGGAGTGCTCACGCCGGTGCCGCAACCGGCTGACGGTGTCAGCGTGGCGCCGAAGATCACCGTCGAGCAGGCGAAGGTTCGCTGGGACTTACCGGCCGAAGTCGTCGAGCGGCGCATCCGAGCCGTCACGCCACATCCCGGCGCATGGACCATGATCGGCGATTCGCGCGTCAAACTCGGGCCGGTGTATCTCGACACCGACTCGCTAAAACCCTTGGCCCCCGGTGAGATTGACGTAGACCGTCGCAGCGTGCGGGTTGGCACCGCATCGCATGCGGTGCGGCTCGGCCAGGTTCAGGCGCCGGGGAAGAAGCTGATGAACGCCGTCGACTGGGCCAGGGGAGCCCGCCTCGACGCTTCGGTGCGGGCCTCGTGAGTCCGCCGCCGCAGGACAATCGCGTGGCGGGCGACCGGTCGGGCGCACCCCACAGCGCTCGGCGCGGCCGCCAAGGCGCAAGCCACTGGATCCGGCTCGTCGCGCCGCGTTCGACGTGCTGCAGGCCGTACGCGAGCGCGACGCCTATCCCAACCTGCTGTTGCCAGTTCTGTTGCGCGAGCGGGGGATCAGCGGGCGCGACGCCGCCTTCGCCACCGAGTTGACCTACGGCAGCAGCCGGGTGCGGGGACTGCTGGACGCCGTCATCGGCGCTGCCGCCAACCGGTCGCCGGACACCATCGATCCGGTACTGCTGGACCTGTTGCGGCTCGGGACCTATCAACTCCTGCGCACCCGTGTCGACGCGCATGCCGCGGTCTCGACCACAGTCGAGCAGGCCGGCATTGAATTCGATTCGGCCCGGGCAGGTTTCGTCAACGGCGTGCTGCGCAAGATCAGCACCCGCGACGAGCAGTCCTGGCTCGACGAGTTGGCGCCCGACCGTTCGGTCGACCCGGTGGGCAACGCCGCGTTCCTGCACGCCCACCCGCGTTGGGTGGCACAGTCATTCGTCGACGCGTTGGGCGGCTCGGCCGGCGAACTCGATGCGGCCCTGGCTGCCGACGATGTGCGCCCCCAGGTGCACCTGGCGGCCCGGCCCGGCGTCCTGACCGCCGAAGACCTGGCCGCGGCCGTCGACGGCACTGTGGGCCGATATTCGCCGTACGCGGTGTACCTGCCCGCCGGGGACCCCGCGCAGATATCGGCGGTGCGCGACGGCCGGGCGCTGGTGCAGGACGAAGGCAGCCAGTTGGTCGCTCGCGCACTCACTCTGGCGCCGGTCGACGACGACGGCGGCCGATGGCTGGACCTGTGCGCCGGACCGGGAGGCAAGACTGCGCTACTGGCTGCGCTGGCCGCCGGGTCGGGCGCCCGGGTCACCGCGGTGGAGCCGGCCGAGCATCGCGCCGATCTCGTCGTCCACAACACCGCCGGCCTAGCGGTCGACGTGGTGCGGGTCGACGGGCGCAGCAGCGGCCTCGACCCGGGATTCGACCGGGTGCTGGTCGACGTGCCGTGCACCGGTCTCGGCGCGTTGCGGCGGCGCCCCGATGCGCGCTGGCGGCGTCAGCCCGCCGACGTGCCGGCCCTGACCCGGCTGCAACGCGAATTACTGGCGGCCGCGATCGCGCTGACCCGGCCCGGTGGAGTGATTCTGTACGCGACCTGCTCGCCGCATCTGGCCGAGACGGTCGGAGTGGTCGGTGATGCGCTTCGGCGGCATCCGGTGTCCGCCTTGGATACCCGGCCACTGTTCGCGCCGGCGACGGATCTCGGCGAGGGCCCCTACGTCCAGCTGTGGCCGCACCGCCACGGCACCGACGCCATGTTCGCCGCAGCGCTGGTCAAGCTGGACGATTCCGCTCTGGGCCCCCAGTAAGCTGACGTTCATGTCAGCCAAGACCGACCGGCCGCTGATCGCCCCTTCGATACTGGCGGCCGATTTCGCCCGGCTCGCCGATGCGGCCGCCGACGTCGAAGGTGCGGACTGGTTGCACGTCGACGTGATGGACGCCCACTTTGTGCCGAACCTCACCCTCGGGCTGCCGGTGGTCGAAAGCTTGTTGGCCGCCAGCGACATTCCGATGGACTGCCACTTGATGATCGAGGATCCCGACCGCTGGGCGCCGCCGTACGCCGAAGCCGGCGCCTACAACGTCACGTTCCACGCCGAGGCAACCGACAACCCGGTCGGTGTGGCCCGCGACATCCGCGCCGCCGGCGCCAAAGCCGGGCTCAGCATCAAACCCGGCACACCGCTGGACCCTTACCTGGACATCCTCAAAGACTTCGACACGTTTCTGGTGATGTCCGTCGAACCGGGCTTCGGCGGCCAGAAATTCATCCCCGAAGTGCTGAGCAAGGTTCGCACGGTACGCAAGCTGGTCGACTCCGGCGAGCTGACGATCCTGGTCGAAATCGACGGCGGCATCAACGCCGACACGATCGAGCAGGCCGCCGAGGCCGGCGTCGACTGCTTCGTCGCCGGGTCGGCCGTCTACGGCGCCGATGACCCGGCTGCAGCGGTCGAGGCGTTGCGGCGACAGGCCGGGGCCGTGTCACCGCATCTGTGGCGCCCGTGAAACGCGCCGGCGACGATGATGCCGGCGAAGCCGACATCGAGGAGTGGCGCCCGTGAACAATGCGGCGGCCATCAGTCACGACGCCGCGATGCAACTGGCCGTCGAGCAAGCCGATCTGGTCAAGGGAAAGACCTATCCGAATCCACCGGTCGGCGCGGTCATCCTGGACCGCGACGGGCGAGTGGTCGGGGTCGGCGGCACCCAGCGCACGGGCAGCGCCCACGCCGAGGTGATGGCGTTGCGCCGGGCGGGCCGACTGGCTGCCGGCGGAACCGCCGTCGTCACCCTGGAACCCTGCAACCACCACGGCAACACCCCGCCGTGCGTCGACGCGCTGATCGAAGCGGGCGTCGCGTCGGTGATCTACGCAGTCAGCGACCCGAATCCGGCTGCGGCCGGCGGCGCGGCGCGGCTGGCCGCGGCCGGTGTGCACGTGATCGGCGATGTGCAGTCCGATCTGGTCACGGCCGGACCGCTGCGCGAGTGGCTACACCGGCAGC
Organism: uncultured Actinomycetota bacterium; assembly: GCA_963762535.1. Lineage (GTDB taxonomy): Bacteria > Actinomycetota > Actinomycetes > Mycobacteriales > Mycobacteriaceae > Mycobacterium. The sequence continues at coordinate 110,318 of CAVXKX010000003.1, read as the reverse complement.
GCACCGGGCTGCCGCACGTGACGTGGAAATACGCCACCAGCATCGACGGCCGCAGTGCGGCGGCGGACGGTTCGAGCCAGTGGATCACCAGCGAGGCCGCCCGGGCCGATGTGCACCGTCGGCGCGCAACCGCAGACGCGATCGTGGTGGGCACTGGCACGGTGCTGACCGATGATCCGACGTTGACGGCCCGGCTGGCCGACGGCAGCCTGGCGGACCGTCAGCCGATGCGCGTGGTGGTCGGAATGCGTGACATACCTTCGGAGGCAAAGGTTCTCAACGACGACTCACGCACGATGGTGATTCGCACGCGCGAACCGGCCGAGGTACTCAGGGCGTCTGTCCGATCGCACCGACGTGCTGCTCGAAGGAGGCCCGACACTTGCCGGGGCTTTCCTGCGGGCCGGGGCGATCGACCGCATCTTGGCCTACGTCGCACCGATCCTGCTGGGCGGACCGGTCACCGCGGTCGATGACGTGGGAGTACCGAGCATCGCCCGAGCCTTACGCTGGCGCTACGACGGCGTCGACCGTGTCGGGCCGGACCTGGTGCTGAGCTTGGTGCCGCGATAGGCGTCAAGCGCCGTCCCGGAATCGCGGCACATGCCACTGGCGAACGCGGGCGGCACCGCGTCGTCGGGCTTGCCGTCGAACTCAAGCGTGACAAAGGCTTTGCCCGGACACCATCCAGTGCGGCCACAAGCCACATCGGCGTTGGCAGCGCGTTGCTACCGCATACTTAGGGACTGATGAAAAGACTTGGGTTGGGCCCGCGGTGTGGCGTCGGTGTTCTTGCAGGCGCCGCAGTGGTGCAGCTGACCGGTTGCGGCGCGACCGTCAAACCTGACGGAGCCGCGCGATCGGTGTACGAAGTGGTTCCCGGGCAAATGGGATTCAAGCCGAGCGATGTGCACTGCCCGTCGGGTGTGAAAGCCAGAGTGGGCGGCCGGTTCGACTGCGGCTTCACCGGCCCGGAGGGGCCCTACGTTGCGCACATGCGCATCACCAAAGTCGACGGAGATAAAGTCGAATTCGACGTCAAAACTCAGCCGCGCTCGCCCTAATCGCTGCCCGGGATCGCCACGGTGTTCAGGGCCTCTGTGCGCGGCGGTCATACCCATCTGATCGTGCGGTCGTCGGCGCAAGGCCCGCGTCCGCGTCGGCCAAGCTTGCGACGGATCGAGCCGAGACCCGCCATCACGTACCGGAGAAGGGATGAGCGGTCAGAGCCGGGGGGCTACCGGTTCGGCGTCCAGTGCCTCGGGCTCGTCAGCGTGCACGCTTCGGCTGCCGATCAACAGACCCAGCAGCGCGCCGACCAGGCACACCACCACGGTGACTTGGAAGATTTCACCGTACATACCGGCGAAGGCTTGCCGGTACAGGGTGGCCTGGTGCAAGACCCGCTCAGCTAGGCCGGCATCCCTGGGGACCTGCGAGGCCAATTTCGCGACCAGTTGCGGCAATCGGTAGAAGCCCCACGCGCTCAAGGCGGCCACCCCGATGAGCATGCCCGTCATGCGCGCCACCACCACTGCCGCAGAGGCGATGCCGTGCTGCGCCGACGGCACCACCCGCAAGCTGGCGGAGGTCAGCGGCGCGATCACCAGCCCCAGTCCGATGCCGGCGACGGCCAGGTCGGTGTGCAAAGCCGGGAGTGACAGGCCGAAGATGTTGTGGTGCTGGTCCAGCAGGTTGATCGACCACTTCGAGATCAGCCAGTAGCCACCCGCGGCGATCAGTAGTCCCACGAAGGCCACCGCTCGGTCGCCGATCCTGGTGGCGATCGCGCCACCGACCAGCGCGCCGACCGGCAGCGCGGCCAGGAACCACAGCAACATCATCGCGGCCTGGTCCTGATCCTTGCCGAGCACGCCCTGGGCGAACAGCTCCACGTCGACCAGAGTCACCATCAGCGCGGCACCGGCACACAGCGACGAACCGAGCGCGGACAGGAACGGCCGAAAGTGCACTCCTGCGGGTTCGATCAGCTTGGTCCGCGAGAAGCGTTCCCATACAAAGAAAATCACCGCGAATATGACGGCCGCGATAATCAGCGGCGGCCCGTAGCTGGGCAGCGCCTGCTTACCGTCGGGGTTGGCGTTGTACAGACCGACGACCGCCAGACCCAGGGTGATCGCCAGCAACAGCCCGCCGATCACGTCGATCTTCTCCGGTTCGGCGTTGCGGTCCCGCGACGGGAGGCTGAACTGGATCATCACCATTGCGGCCAGCGCCAGCGGCACGTTGATCCAGAACACGTCCTGCCACCGACTGGTCAGCCAGACGATGAAGATTCCGTAAAGCGGACCCAGCACACTGCCCAATTCCTGCGCGGCACCAATTCCGCCGAGCACTCCGGCGCGGTTGCGCTGGGCCCAGAGGTCGGCGCCGAGGGCGAGCGTCACCGGCAGTAGCGCGCCGCTGGCCACGCCTTGGATGGTGCGGCCGACCACCAGGACGTCCAGATCGGTGGACATCGCCGTGATCACCGAGCCGATCAGGAAGGTGGCCAGGCTGGCTTGGAGCAGCAGTTTGCGCCCGAATCGGTCAGATGCCCGGCCCAGCAACGGCATCGCTGCGATATAGCCCAGCAGATACCAGGTGATGATCGGCGTGATCCGCTGCAGGCGGTTGACCGGGATCCCGATGGTGCCGATGATGTCGCGCATGATCGTGACCACGACATAGGTGTCGAGGGCGCCGAGCAGTACCGCCAGGCTGCCGGCGCTGATCGCGACGACGCGCCCGGCGTGGTGCGGCGCCGTCACGGCGCCGGCGCGACGGGCGGCTTGGTGACCTGCACCGGCGCGTTCCAGTTCGACAGCGTCAGCTGAAGCGAATTCCCGGGGCTCTGCTCCAGCTGGGTCTGCACCAACTGATGGTCACCGTTCTCCTCGATCCACATGGTCGAGGGCATCGGCTGTGTTGCCTTCAGCCGGGGCATGATGCCATTCACGGCGTCCGCCGAGACCGTGCCGGTGATCTTGATGGTGGTTTGTCCGCCGACGTTTTCCCGCGACTGGGCCTTCGGGTTGCTGAGATTGGTCAGCAGGTTGGCCAGACCGACGTCGGGCTTGAGGATGGTGGACGGGTCGTACAGGTCGGCGGCCTTGCCGAAGTTGTCCCATTGCCCGGGCGTGAGCGCTCCGTAGATGATTCCGTCGAGCACCACGAACGGAGCGTCGATGTCGGAGCCGCCGAAGACGATGCTCGCGTTGCCCTGAGCTGCGGTCTGTGGCGTGGTGGTCAGGTCGCCGGTCAAGTTTTTGACCGGGAGGCCTTTGATCTTGCCGTTGACGGCCAGGACCAGGTGCACACTTGTGACGTTCTTGGTGCTCTGGGTGGATTCCTTGACCAAGGTGGCCGCATCCGGCAGCGCAGCACCGGATGGCTTGGACGACGAACAGCCGCTGATCAGAGCGGCGGCGATCGAGAGTGCGGCGAGAACGGCGGGGATGGGGCGACGCATCTGCATAACTTGCAGCGTAGCGGTTCGCGCAGAGCGGGCCGTGGGGTGGGAAGGCGGCTGGGACGTCGCGCGGGGGAGCGAGACTCACTAGCCTGAGGCGGTGTTCACCGGAATCGTTGAAGAGCTGGGTGAGGTCGTCGGCAAGGATGAGCTGGGAGATTCCGCTCGCTTCACCATCCGCGGTCCGGTGGTTACCGCCGATGCCGGCCACGGTGACTCGATCGCTGTCAACGGGGTGTGTCTGACCGTTGTGGAGGTACTGCCTGGCGGCCAGTTCACCGCCGACGTGATGGGCGAGACGCTGAGCCGGTCCAGTTTGGGCCGGCTGGTTGCGGGCAGCCCGGTCAACCTCGAGCGCGCTGCGGCCCTGAACAGCCGGCTTGGCGGGCACATCGTGCAAGGCCACGTTGACGGCACCGGCCAGATCCTGAGCCGTTCGCCCGCCGAGCACTGGGAAGTCGTCCGGATCGGGTTGCCTGTTGCACTGGCTCGCTATGTGGTGGAAAAGGGTTCGATCACCGTCGACGGCATTTCGCTGACGGTCTCGGCGCTCGGCGACGACTGGTTCGAAGTATCGCTGATCCCGACCACTCGCGAACTGACCACATTGGGCCCGGCCGAACCCGGGACGCAGGTCAACCTGGAAGTGGACGTCATCGCCAAATATGTCGAGCGGTTGTTGCGGCATAGCCGCAGGTGACAGGCGTAAGAGTGGAAGTACTGGACCCTATATGCGGGTCCACTTTTGGCCGCGTCGCGCGGAAACGCGGGCTCCGAAGCGCTCGAGGGCCTGATCCGGCGCCGCGATAAACCGGAGCCATCAACCTATTGGTGATCCCTTATGGCCGTGGTGATTTGGTGTCTAGAGTGCACGCCGGCGGTTGATGACGCTCAATGTTCAACCCAAGCCGGCGCAACCGGGCGGTCCGCCGCTGTATATCGGCGGCGACAGCACAACCGCGCTGCGCCGGGTGGCGCGCCGCTTGGTCGATCGGATCTGCGGCCACGCCGAGCGGGTTATCGCAGTCCGTCGCCCAGTACAGCCCGTTGCGGGCGCCGGCACCCGCCTCGGGATCAGTGACGGTGCGCCGAGCGATCAGCCAGGCCTCCATCAGCGTAACCAGCCGGGGTGCGACCGTCGCCGTGGTGAGCCGAGCCAGCGCAGCGGTGGCCCGAGAACATTGAGCCGTTAGGCCCGGGCTAAGGGCGGGGGCCTACCGCCGGCGGCCCGCCGGCGGGGCCGTTCACGGCAGGAGTGCCGGTTTGACCGGGGGGTGTGCCGCTGCCGGGGAAACCGCCGAACGGGATGCCGGGACCGCCCTTGCCGGGCGTACCGTCTGCCCCGTTGTGTGCCGTATTTCCGAACCCGGCATAACCGCCGGCGCCGGCATTCCCGCCCGCGCCGCCGTCGGTGGAGTTGCCGCCGTTGCCGCCGGGGCCAGCGGTGGAGTCGCCGCCGGGACCACCGCCCCCGCCGAGGCCTCCGTTGCCGCCGTAGCCGCCGGCACCGCCAGCACCGTAGATTCCCGTGTTTGAGGTGGGAGCACCGAAGTTTTCAATTTGACCACTAGCACCGCCGGTGCCGCCGTTACCGCCGGCTCCGGCGCCGCCGCCGGTGCCGCCGCCGCCGCCGGTGCCGGTGTTAGCCGCGCCGCCCTCGCCGCCACGACCACCGCTGCCGCCATGCGCGCCGCCGCCGCCGGTGCCCCCCTCGCCGCTGGTCATCCCAGGGTTGTAGTTCCCGCCGCCAGCGCCGCCGTTGCCGCCGGCCCCGCCCGTGGCACCGGCCCCGCCGTTGCCGCCGGCCCCGCCGTTGCCCGAACCCAGGGCCGCGCCGCCGTTGCCGCCGGCGCCGCCGAAAGCACCTTCGCCAGCGTTGCTGCCGTTGGCGCCGTCGGTGCTGGGAGCGGTGTTTTTCACCGGCAAATCAGAGAAACTATTGGTGCCGGCGGCCCCGCCGGTGCCACCAGCCCCGCCCGTGGCACCGGCCCCGCCGGTGCCGCCGGCCCCGCCGTTGCCCGAACCCAGCGCCTCGCCGCCGTTGCCGCCGACCCCGCCGGCGGTACCGCCGGTACCGCCCCCGCCTGCGTACCCGGGCCTGCCGCCAAAACCCCCGTGGCTGTAGCCGCCGGGGCCGCCGGTGCCGCCGTTGCCGCCGGCCCCGTTGACCCCGCCGGCCCCGCCGGCACCGCCATTGCCGGACCCGTCGGCCGCGCCACCGATACCCCCGGCGCCGCCGGCGGCGCCGCCGCCGCCGTAGCCGCCGTCGCCGCCCCTGCCGCCTACCCACAAGCCGTCCGCGCCGACAATGGAATCGCTGGCTTGCCCGCCGCTGCCGCCGTTGCCGCCGTTCCCGCCGTTGCCGGCTGCGCCGCCGGCGCCGCCGGCCCCGCCGTTGCCTGACCCGGGGCTACGCCGCCGGCGCCGCCGGCGCCGCCGTTGCCAGCGAGGCCGCCGGCGCCAGCGTTGCCGCCGCGGTCACCATCCTGGTTGAGGCCGCCCGATGCCGTTGCCGCCAACGCCGCCGTTACCGCCGTTACCGCCGGCGCCGCCGGGGCCGCCGTTACCGCCGTTGCCGGAGACCGAGCCGCCCTGGCCGCCGGCCCCGCCGGCGCCGCCGCTCGCGCCGTAAGTGCCGCCCCCGGCGGTGCCGCCGGGGCCTTGGTTGTTGGCGCCCGCTGCGCCGGTGGCGCCCGCCATGCCGGTGCCGCCGGCTCCGCCGTTACCGCCGTTGCCGGCTGCGCCGCCGGTGCCGCCGGCACCGCCGATACCGCCGCTCGGATCCGCCGAGTCACCGGCCGCGCCTGCCCCACCGTTGCCGCCGTGCGCGCCGCTCGACACCACGCCATTTGCGCCGGTCGCGCCGACGTTCCCGCCGCTGCCGCCGACACCGGCCGCCCCGCCGGACCCGCCCTGGCCGACCACCCCGGCGGCGCCGACGTTGCCGCCGTCACCACCGGCACCGTAGTTGCCGCCCGAACCCTTGTCGGCCCAGACGCCGGCCGCGCCGTTACCGCCGTTACCGCCGGGACTGGCGTTCCCGCCGGCCCCGCCGGCGCCGCCGTTACCGTTGACGCCCACGGTGCCCGCAACCGCCGCCCCGCCGTTGCCGCCGGCACCGCCGTGACCGCCGTTGAAACCGGCGCCGGCTACGCCGGCGGCACCGCCGTTGCTGCCGGCGCCGTCGTTGACGCCGGCTACCCCGGCCGCACCGGGCGCCCCGGCCGTGCCCGCCGCACTGTCGCTGCCGGTGCCACCAACACCGCCAACACCGCCGTTACCGCCGTTACCGGCCAGCGTGCCACCCGCGCCGCCGTTACCGCCGACACCACCGGTGCCGCCGATCGTGCCCACCCCGGGCGCCCCGTTGCCGCCGGCCGCGCCGGTACCGCCGTTGCCGTAGTCGCCGCCGGTGCCGCCGTTACCGCCGTTACCGCCGCTCGGATGCGCCGAGTCACCGGCCGCGCCCAGACCACCGTAGCCGCCGTGCGCGCCGCTCGACACCACGCCATTTGCGCCGGTCGCGCCGACGTTCCCGCCGCTGCCGCCGACACCGGCCGCCCCACCGGACCCGCCCTGGCCGACCACCCCGGCGGCGCCGGCGTTGCCGCCGTCACCACCGGCGCCGTCCACACCGCCCGACCCGAGATAGCCCCAATAGCCGGGCGCACCGTAACCGCCGTTACCGCCGCGACTGGCGTTCCCGCCGGCCCCGCCGGCCCCGCCGGCCCCGTTGACGCCCACGGTGCCGTGGCTGGCTGTCCCGCCGCTGCCGCCGGCGCCGCCGTGACCGCCGTTGAAACCGGCGCCGCCGACGCCGCCGTTGCCGCCGGCGCCGTCGTTGACACCGATTTCACCATTCGCACCGGGCGCCCCGGCCGAGCCCGCAGCACTGTTGCTACCGGCGCCGCCGGCGCCGCCAACACCGCCGTTACCGCCGTTACCGGCCAGCGTGCCACCCGCACCGCCGTCACCGCCAACGCCACCAGCGCCGCCGACCGTACCCACCCCGGCCACCCCGGCGCCACCGGCCCCGCCGGCCCCGCCGTTGCCGTAGTCGCCGCCGTTTCCGCCGTTACCGCCGTTACCGCCGGTCGGATCCACCGAGTCACCGGCCGCGCCCGCCCCACCGGTGCCGCCGTAGGCACTCGACACCACGCCATTGGCGGCGGTCGCGCCGACGTTCCCGCCGCTGCCGCCGACACCCGCCGCACCGCCGGTACCGCCCTGGCCGATCGCTCCACCGGCGCCGGCGTTGCCGCCGTCACCACCGGCACCGTCCACACCGCCCGACCCAAGCTGGCCCCAATAGCCTTGCGCGCCGTTACCGCCGTTGCCGCCGGCGCCGCCGTTACCGCCGGCCCCGCCGGCCCCGCCGTCTCCGTTGACCCCGGCGGTGCCGTGGCTGGCCGTCCCGCCGTTGCCGCCGGCACCGCCGTGACCGCCGTTGAAACCGGCCCCGGCGGCACCGCCGTTGCCGCCGACGCCATCGTTGACACCAGCGACCCCGACCGCCCCGGACGAGCCCGCAGCACCGATACCGCCGGCCCCGCCGGTGCCGCCTTCCCCGCCGTTACCGCCGTCACCGGAAAGCGTGCCACCCGCCCCGCCGTTACCGCCGGCGCCACCGGTGCCGCCGACGGTGCCCGCCCCGGCCACCCCGTTGCCGCCGGCCCCGCCGGTACCGCCGTCGCCGTAGTCGCCGCCGGTGCCGCCGTTACCGCCGTTACCGCCGGCCGGATGCATCACCCCAGGTATCGAGAGACCGGCCGCGCCCGCACCGCCGGTGCCGCCGTAGGCGCCGCTGGACACCACGCCGTTGGCGCCGGTCGCACCTTCGTTTCCGCCGCTGCCGCCGACACCGGCTGCACCGCCGGCACCGCCCTGGCCGACCGCTCCACCTGCGCCGGCGTTGCCGCCGTCACCGCCGGCGCCCAACACACCGCCCGACCCGTGCTCGCCCCAATAGCCTTGCGCGCCGTTGCCGCCGTTGCCGCCGGCGCCGCCGTTACCGCCGGCCCCGCCGGCCCCGCCGTTACCGTTGACGCCCACGGTGCCGTGGCTGGCTGTCCCGCCGCTGCCGCCGGCGCCGCCGTGACCGCCGTTGAAACCGGCGCCGCCGGCGCCGCCGTTGTAGCCGGCACTGTCGCTGGGACGGCCAGGTTCTCCGTACCTCCCGGCAGCGCCGGTCGAGCCCGCAGCGCCGGTGCCGCCGGTGCCACCGACGCCGCCGTGGCCGCCGTTACCGGCCAGCGTGCCACCCGCACCGCCGTCACCTCCACGCCACCGGTGCCGCCCACCCCGGCCACCCCGGCCACCCCGGCGCCACCGGCCCCGCCGGCCCCGCCGTTGCCGTAGTCGCCGCCGTTTCCGCCGTTACCGCCGTTACCGCCGGTCGGATCCGCCGAGTCACCGGCCGCGCCCGCCCCACCGGTGCCGCCGTAGGCGCTCGACACCACGCCATTGGCGGCGGTCGCGCCGACGTTCCCGCCGCTGCCGCCGACACCGGCCGCACCGCCGGCACCGCCCTGGCCGATCGCTCCACCGGCGCCGGCGTTGCCGCCGTCACCACCGGCACCGTCCACACCGCCCGACCCAAGCTGGCCCCAATAGCCTTGCGCGCCGTTGCCGCCGTTGCCGCCGGCGCCAGCGTTGCCGCCGGCGCCACCGGCCCCGCCGTCTCCGTTGACCCCGGCGCCACCGGCCCCGCCGTCTCCGTTGACCCCGGCGGTGCCGTGGCTGGCCGTCCCGCCGTTGCCGCCGGCACCGCCGTGACCGCCGTTGAAACCGCCACTGCCGGCACCGCCGTTGCCGCCGACGCCATCGTTGACACCAGCGACCCCGACCGCCCCGGACGAGCCCGCAGCACCGTTACCGCCGGTGCCGCCGACACCGCCGACACCGCCGTTACCGCCGTTACCGGAAAGCGTGCCACCCGTTCCGCCGTTACCGCCGACACCACCGGTGCCGCCGACGGTGCCCACCCCGGCCACCCCGTTGCCGCCGGCCCCGCCGGTACCGCCGTTGCCGTCGTCGCCGCCGTTGCCGCCGGCCCCACCGTTACCTCCGCTAGTCCCCGCCAGTGCGGTCGGGCCGCTGCTGGCGTCATACCCGGCCCCACCATCACCGCCCTTGCCGCCGCTGGTGACCGCGCTGCCCGCGCTGCCGTTGGCGCCGGCGGCCGCCCCGCTACCACCGGCCGCCCCGGCGGTGCCCGCGCCCCCGACATCACCGGGGTTGCCGCCGTTACCACCGACCCCGCCATCGGGAGTGCTGGCGTCACCGGCGCCGCCGGCGCCGCCATCACCGGGCGCCCCGGCGTTACCGCCATCCCCGGCGTTCCCGCCGTCGCCGTCGGTGCCCGCGCTGCCCAGCGTGCCGCCGGTGCCGGCGGCGCCGCCCGTTCCGCCGTTACCGCCGAGCCCACCGTTGCCGCCGTTGCCGGCGTTGCCGCCGGCGGCACCGGCCAGGGTGGCGGCCGTGCCGTCGCCGCCAGTCCCGCCGTTGCCGCCGAATCCGCCGGCCCCGCCTTGAGCGCCATTACCGGCATCGCCGAACAGCGTCGCACCGTTGCCGCCGGCACCACCGGCACCGCCGTTGCCGCCGACCTGGCCGTCGCCGCCGTTGCTGCCCGTAAAACCCGAAGCACCATCGCCGCCGGCGGTGCCGGTACCGCCATCGCCGCCGGCTCCACCGGCTCCACCGTTACCGAAAAACGAGCTGGTCGCATCCCCGCCGGCCCCGCCCGACCCGCCATCAACACCGGCGCCGCCGTCGCCGCCGATGCCGCCAGCACCGCCGTTGCCCATAAACGTTCCGCCAGCCCCGCCGGCCCCACCGTCGGGGCCGACACCGCCGGCCCCACCGTCGGCGCCGGCACCGCCGGCCCCGCCGTCACCGACGTCCCCGGCCGCCCCGCCGGCACCGCCCACCCCGGCGCCATCGGTGGCCCCAGCCCCGCCGTCGCCCAACCACAACCCGCCATTACCGCCGGTGGCCTCGGCCAACGATCCGCCGCCCATGCCGTTGGCACCATTGCCGATCAGGAATGCCCCGGACGCCGAGTTGATCGCATTGTCGACCCGCTCACCGAACGAGCTGGTGATCCATGCCTGCTCGAGGGTATAGAGCGGCTGATAGATGAACTCGTTAAACGACTGAGCAGCATCGGTGGAAGCCTTATAGGCCGACGCCGCCAGACCAGCCAGCGGATCGAACGTCACAGCCAGAGCGGCAACGGGACCGCTGCTCGCCGCATCAGCGGCACCCAAGCTCAGACCGCCCAGGTCCAACCCCGCCGAGGGATCGACCACAGCGGCGGAATCGACCAGACCCGCAAGGGAATTGAAGATCGGATCCAGGATCGCATCGAACTCGTCGGCGCGAGCGGCCGGAGCATGAGCAAACGGCGCCATGCCAAACGCCAGGAACGCCCCGGCACCGGTACCCAGACCGACTACCCGACGGCGGGTTGCCTTGGCTCTACGTGACCGCCGGTTCTGCTTAGTGGAACGCTGACGGGCCATGACGCTGCCTCCGCGTGGACAGGCTAAATCTCAGGTAGCGTTAAGGTAGCCCTTACATAACGCGTGTGAAATAGAACCGGCCAAAAACTTCAAAGATTTTTGCGGAGCCCGTTAACGCGGCCTTGACGCCGTACATCCACGCGTTGCCGGCGCCCAACCTGCCCTAACCTGCGCTCAGCCGATGGTAATGACCGTCGTCTACACCAGAACATCGCTGCAATCCAACGTCTCTCAGCCTGCATTAAGCCAGTTTAAGTTTCAATCTGCGGCTGCGGAGCCATCCAGGCACTCGGGGTGGCATTGACCGCAGCACATCAACCACGGCCGTCAGGTCGTCGCCGGCCCGCCAACCGCGGTCGTGTAGGGGTGGGCCTGGAGGTGCGAGCCGCTCACACATATTGCGGACTACACGGGTAGGTTGCCGATTGCCTTTCACAGGCAGTTCCTGGTTGGCCTACATGTGTTATTCGGCGGTACTCGCCAAGTATGTTGAGCGGCTGTTGAAGCACAAGTAGGGCTCTGGCTGCGCCGCGGACGTTCGAGTTACCTACGAATGGATGGATCGTCCAGAGGGCGACGGTGACGCGCATGCGGTGTCTGGTTGCTTGGTCCCTGGTTCACCGGTCCTCCCCGTCCGGAACTGGGTCCGTGGGTGGCGACGGCGCGGGTGTCTCGTATGCCGGGATATCGACGGGCGGGGATGCCGAAGCCATCCCGGCGGGGCCCACCAGCAAGGGGCCAATTAGCACACCCGCGCTCATCAGACCAGCGGTCAAGGCGCGCGCCGATTGCATCGAGGGCGTCGTCGCATTTCGCCAGCGTAACCCTCGACTTTGGCAACTTTTCGAGGATTTAGGCGGCGTCGCCCAAGCTGCACCGTGGTGTCGGCAAACCGGCAAACGGCGGATAGGTCCACCCTCCTAAAAGCGCAGCAAAGGGCAACGCCCGCTTCTCCAGTCGGCGAAGCGGGCGTTGAGTGAGGTGAATCTTTACAGCGGGATCCAAACTCCGAAGAAGTTGAAGCCGAACTGATTGAACTGCGGGTTCCAGAACGGCGTTTCCTGGTAGCCCCAGTAGTTGATCGGCCCGTAGTTCCACGGTCCACCGGGCGGCGGAAGTGGTCGATCCCACGCCGGCCGCGGCGGCTCGCCGCCACCCCAAGGCGCAGGTCCGTCACCCCACGGAGCCCCGTGGAAGTAACCGCGGTGGTCATCGCCGTGCCACGCCCCGGGACCACCCGGTCCGCCGGGGGCGTGGTCACCGGGTCCGCCGGGACCGTGGTCACCGGGCCCGCCGGGCCCGTGGTCGCCGGGCCCGTGGTCGCCGGGTCCGCGTGGTCACCGGGTCCACCGGGCCCGTCCCGGCCCGTGGTCACCGGGTCCGCCCGGGTCCACCCGGCCCGTGGTCGCCAGGTCCTCCGGGGCCGCCAGGTCCGCCCGGACCGTGGCCGCCGCCGCCACCCGGGTCCTGCGGAACGGGTGCGTGGTTGACCGCGGGTGCGTCATGGCCGCCAGGTTGCGGCCCGGGCGCAGCGCTGGCCATACCGGTGCCCACCCCCAGTGCGGCAGCGCCGAGGGCACCGGCGATGGTCGCTCCGGCCATCAGTTGCTTCATCTTCATGGTCTTCACCTGTCTCGTCGGGTATTCAGCGGACGCTTGCCCCATGTCGAGAACGGTAGATAGGTTATCTATGAGTTAGTTACGAGCTGCCTCTGGAAACGTTTTGTACCGGTGCCCGCGGCGAGTCGGCCTGACGAAGGTGTCCGGTCAGTGAGCAGTGGCAATAACAGCGGCGACGTGGTGGTTCATACTGGACACAACACCTGAGGACGTCAGGTGTGTTTCTCTGACTAGGTGGCTGCGATGACGAGGTTGGACTCGGTCGAGCGCGCGATCGCCGACATCGCGGCGGGCAAGGCAGTCGTCGTCGTGGACGACGAGGACCGGGAAAACGAGGGCGACCTCATCTTCGCCGCAGAGAAGGCGACGCCGGAACTGGTCGCGTTCATGGTGCGCTACACGTCGGGCTACCTTTGTGTGCCGCTGGACGGTGAGATCTGCGACCGACTCGGTCTACTGCCGATGTATGCCGTCAACCAGGACAAGCACGGTACCGCGTACACCGTCACGGTCGACGCGAAATACGGTGTGGGCACCGGGATTTCGGCGTCGGACCGCGCGACCACCATGCGACTGCTTTCCGACCCGGGCAGTGTCGCCGAAGATTTCACCCGGCCCGGTCACGTAGTTCCGTTGCGCGCCAAGGACGGTGGCGTGCTGCGCCGCCCAGGTCACACCGAAGCGGCCGTCGACCTGGCCCGAATGGCAGGACTGTCGCCGGCCGGGGCGATCTGCGAGATCGTCAGCCAAAAAGACGAAGGCGCGATGGCGCAGACTGATGAGCTTCGGGTCTTTGCCGACGAGCACGGGCTGGCCCTGATCGCCATCGCGGACCTGATCGAGTACCGCCGCAAGCACGAAAAGCACATCGAGCGGATCGCGGAGGCCCGCATCCCGACCAGACACGGTGAATTCCGGGCAGTCGGTTACAGCAGCATCTACGAAGACGTCGAGCACGTGGCCTTGGTCCGCGGCGAGATTGCCGGACCCAACTACGACGGCGACGACGTACTGGTGCGCGTCCACTCCGAATGTCTGACCGGCGACGTGTTCGGCTCACGCCGCTGCGATTGCGGCCCGCAACTGGACGCCGCGATGGCGATGGTCGCGCGCGAAGGCCGCGGTGTGGTGCTCTACATGCGCGGCCACGAAGGACGCGGCATCGGGCTGATGCACAAACTGCAGGCCTACCAGCTGCAGGACGCCGGTGACGACACCGTCGACGCGAACCTCAAGCTCGGATTGCCCGCTGACGCAAGGGACTACGGCACCGGAGCCCAGATCCTGGTCGACCTCGGGGTGCGCTCCATGCGACTGCTGACCAACAACCCCGCAAAGCGGGTCGGTCTGGACGGCTACGGCCTGCACATCCTTGAGCGGGTGCCGTTGCCGGTGCGGGTTAACGCGGAGAACATCCGCTACCTGATGACCAAGCGTGACCGGATGGGTCACGACCTGGTCGGTCTGGACGACTATCACGAATCCATCCATCTGCCAGGCGAATTCGGCGGTGCGCTGTGATTGAGGAGCGGCGTAGATGACCGCCGGCGACAATGCAGAGCGCAGCGATGCTGAGGAGCGGCGTATATGAGCGGTGCCGGCGTACCCGACATCGCGTCACAGGACGCTTCCGCACTCACGTTGGCAATCGTGGTGAGCACCTGGCACAGCCGGATCTGCGATGCGCTGCTCAGCGGTGCCCAGCGCATTGCCGACGACTGGGGTGTCGAGAACCCCACGGTGGTGCGGGTGCGCGGCGCGATCGAGATCCCGGTGGTCGCGCAGGCGGTAGCCCGTAACCACGACGCCGTCGTCGCGCTGGGTGTGGTGATCCGCGGGGAGACACCGCATTTCGACTACGTCTGCGACGCGGTAACCCAAGGGCTGACCCGGGTTTCGCTGGACGAATCCACTCCGGTGGCCAACGGCGTGCTGACCACCAACGACGAAGCGCAAGCCCTCGACCGAGCGGGACTGCCGGACTCCGCAGAGGACAACGGCGGCCAGGCGACGGCTGCTGCGCTGAGCACCGCGCTCACGCTGCGCCAGCTGCGCGCAAAGTCGTGACCGCCAAACCCGACCAGGACACCTGGGATGCGCAACTTCGGCCCCGCGTGACGCCCTACGTGGCGTATGCCGTGGCGGTCGTCCTCGTGGTCGCGCACGTGGTGATCGGCCTGCTGCTCAAGATCGGATCGACCGGCGTGATCTTCCGCACCTCCGATCAGATCGCGATGGCGGTGCTCGGCGTCGTCCTCGCCGGACTGGTGCTGCTGTTCGCCAGGCCACGGTTGCGGGTCGGCGCGGCCGGGCTGTCGGTGCGCAACGTGCTCAGCGATCGACTGGTTCCCTGGGACGACATTGTCGGCGTCTCGTTTCCCGTCGGTGCCCGCTGGGCGCGAATCGACCTGCCCGACGACGAATACGTCCCGCTGATGGCGATCCAGTCCGTCGATAAAGACCGCGCCGTGGCCGCGATGGACACCGTCCGGAGTCTGCTCGCGCGCTACCGGCCCGACCTCGCGTCGCACTGACGAGTCAACGCGATCCATGCGTGTCAGTGGACGGCGCTATGATCGAATGTATGTTCGAAACCTATTACGCCTCGCGGCCGACGGCGGAGTCGGCTGCGCTGCTAGATCGAATCCGCGAGGCGGGTCGATCGGAGGCTCAGGCGGCCGCGCGGCGATTAGTCGTCGTCGGCGAATTGTTCATGGTGCGTCTCCGGGATTCCGGGGAGCACGCGGACTGGGCCATGGACACCTGGGACGCCGTCGCTACCCAGGTAGCTGCGGTGCTCAACTGCAGTATTGGGATGGGCTCGAGCTATTTGCGTTACGCGGTGGCCCTGCGGGAACGCCTTCCCCAGGTGGGCAAAGTATTTCAAGCGGGTGAGATCGACTATCGCGCCTTCCAAACCATCGTCTTCCGGACCGACCTGATCACCGATGCCGAGGTGCTGGCCCGAGTCGACACGGTGCTGGCGGCGCGGCTTTCCCGCCACCCGTCCTTGACGCGCGGCCGGTTGGCCGCCGAAGTCGACCGGGTGGTGGCCAAAGTCGATCGGGATGCGGTACGGCGGGCGAAGGAGGTCCTCAGGGATCGTTTCGTCGACGTCGTTACTGATGAAAGGGGCATCGCGTTCGTCACGGGAACCGTACTGGCTACCGCCGGACGCGCCCTTGACCTTCGGCTGGATGAGTTGGCCAAGACAGTGTGTGACGCGGATCCGCGCTCGCGCGAACAGAGGCGGGCAGACGCCTTGGGCGCGTTGGCCGCCGGTGCAGATCGGCTGGTGTGTGGCTGTGGCTCGACCGTGTGTGATGCCGCCGCGCGGGCGGACAAAAGCAATGTCGTGATTCATGTGGTCGCCGAACAAGCCAGCGTCGAGGGCAGTGGAAGCACGCCGGGCGTGGTGCTTGGTGTCGAAGGCTTGATAACGGCGGAGATGGTTGCCGAACTCGGCAAGACTGCCCACCTGCAGCCGCTGACTCCGCCGGCGGATATGCCCGAGCCCCGCTACATTCCGTCGGCAAAACTTGCTGACTTTGTGCGATCGCGCGACGTGACGTGTCGCGCCCCCGGCTGTGACCATCCGGCCTTCGATTGCGACGTCGACCACACGATCGCCTATCACGACGGTGGTTGGACGCATGCCTCAAATCTGAAGGCGCTGTGTCGAAAACATCACTTGCTGAAGACTTTCGGGGGCTGGCGCGACAAACAGCTGCCTGACGGAACCGTGATTTGGCTGCTTCCCGACGGGCACAGTTACGTCACCTTGCCGGGCAGTGCACTGCTGTTTCCGAGCCTCTGCGCGCCGACTGCCGGCCTGCCCTCGGCCCCGCAGTCGATCGTTGCGCAATGCGGCAATCGCGGGGCGAAGATGCCGACCCGCACCCGCACGCGCCGACAGAGTCGCGCCGACCGTGTCGAGGCAGAGCGCCGGCTCAATCGGCGTCTCCGTGTCGCTGCGGCTGAGGAGGCCACACCCGCTTACGACACCGCGCCGCCGCCGTTCTAACGACGACTAGCCTTAAACACTGTGGCTGATCCCGCGACTTACCGCCCTGCTCCCGGGTCCATCCCGGTCGAGCCCGGCGTGTACCGGTTCAGCGATCAGCATGGCCGGGTGATCTACGTCGGCAAGGCCAAGAGCTTGCGTAGCCGGTTGAACTCGTACTTCGCTGACATCGCGAGCCTGCACCCGCGCACTCGGCAGATGGTGACAACCGCCGCCAAGGTGGAGTGGACGGTGGTCAAGACCGAAGTCGAAGCGCTCCAGCTGGAATACAACTGGATCAAGGAGTTCGACCCCCGGTTCAACGTCCGCTACCGCGACGACAAGTCCTATCCGGTGCTCGCGGTAACCCTCAACGAGGAATATCCGCGGCTGATGGTCTACCGCGGCCCGCGGCGCAAGGGTGTCCGCTACTTCGGGCCCTACTCGCATGCCTGGGCCATCCGCGAAACCCTGGATCTGTTGACCCGGGTCTTCCCGGCGCGTACCTGCTCGGCAGGAGTGTTCAAGCGGCACAACCAAATCGACCGCCCATGCTTGCTCGGTTACATAGACAAATGCTCGGCACCGTGCGTCGGACGGGTCAGCGCCGAACAGCATCGTCAGATCGTCCTGGACTTCTGCGACTTCCTGTCCGGCAAAACCGACAAGTTCGCCCGCGGACTGGAACATCAGATGCACACCGCCGCGGATGATCTGGATTTCGAACGGGCAGCGCGGTTGCGTGACGACCTGGGCGCGCTCAAGCGGGCTCTGGAGAAGCAGGCGGTCGTGCTCGGCGACGGCACCGACGCCGATGTGGTGGCCTTTGCCGACGACGACCTCGAAGCAGCCGTCCAGGTGTTCCATGTCCGGGGCGGCCGCGTTCGCGGGCAGCGCGGCTGGATCGTCGAAAAGCCCGGCGATCCTGGTGATTCCGGTGAGGCGCAACTCGTCGAGCAGTTCCTGACCCAGTTCTATGGCGAGCAGGCCGAGCTCGGCGGTGCCGCCGACGAATCCGCCAACCCGGTGCCTCGCGAGGTCCTGGTCCCGTGCCTGCCACCCAACGCTGAGGAGTTGTCAACGTGGCTGTCCGGGCTGCGTGGCTCGCGGGTGACGTTGCGTGTTCCCCGTCGCGGTGACAAACGGGCGCTGGCTGAAACCGTGCAGCGCAACGCCAAAGAGGCACTGCAGCAGCACAAGCTGAAGCGCGCCGGTGATTTCACCGCCAGATCCGCTGCGCTGCAGAACATTCAAGAAGCCCTGGGTTTGGCTGACGCTCCGCTGCGGATCGAATGTGTCGACATCAGCCACGTGCAGGGCACGGACGTGGTCGGGTCGCTGGTGGTGTTCGAAGACGGGTTGCCGCGCAAGTCCGATTACCGCCACTTCGGGATCCGGGAAGCGGCCGGCCACGGTCGCTCTGACGACGTCGCGTCGATCGCCGAGGTCACCCGACGGCGCTTCGTCCGGCACATCCAAGACCAGGAAGACTCGAAAATCCTCTCACCCGAGGGTAAATCGCGCAGGTTCGCCTATCCGCCCAACCTGTACGTGGTCGACGGCGGTGCGCCGCAAGTCAACGCCGCAAGCGCGGTTCTCGAGGAATTGGGGGTCAACGACGTCGCGGTGATCGGCTTGGCCAAGCGACTCGAAGAGGTGTGGGTGCCAGCGGAGCCCGACCCGATCATTCTGCCGCGCAACAGTGAGGGCCTGTATCTGCTGCAGCGCGTGCGCGATGAAGCACACCGGTTCGCGATCAACTATCACCGCAGCAAGCGGTCCAAGCGGATGACCGCGTCGGCGCTGGACTCGGTCCCGGGCTTAGGCGAGCATCGCCGCAAGGCACTGGTTACCCATTTCGGGTCACTGGCCCGCCTCAAGGAGGCTACGGTCGACGAGATCGTTTCCGTTCCCGGCATCGGGGTTGCGACGGCGACGGCTGTGCTCGAGGCGCTGCGGGTCGACAAGGCCGAGCCGGACACGGCGTCGCAAGACCGGATCGCGGAGCGGGCATCGGGATGACAGGCGAGGGGATGGACGGGTCGAATCAAGCCGGATCGCTGGAGCAGGCCGAGAGTCAGCCTGCGGCAAGCGAATCCGGTATCGACGTGGTTCTGGTCACCGGCCTGTCCGGCGCCGGTCGTGGTACGGCCGCCAAGGTGCTGGAGGACCTTGGCTGGTATGTCGCCGACAACCTGCCGCCCCAATTGATCACCCGAATGGTCGACCTCGGCCTGGATGCCGGATCGCGGATCACCCAGCTGGCCATCGTCATGGACGTACGTTCGCGCGGGTTTACCGGGGACCTGGACTGGGTGCGCAACGACCTGGCGACCCGCAACATCACCCCCCAGGTGTTGTTCATGGAGGCCTCCGACGACATGTTGGTGCGTCGCTACGAGCAGAACCGCCGCAGCCATCCGCTGCAGGGCCAGCAGACGCTGGCCGAAGGTATTGCCGCCGAGCGCGAGATGCTCGCTCCGGTTCGCGCGACCGCCGACCTGGTCATCGACACCTCGACGCTGGCGGTACGCGAGCTACGGGAGAGCATCGAACGCGCCTTCGGCGGCGAGACGGTCGCGCAGACCAGCGTCACCGTCGAGTCCTTCGGCTTCAAATACGGCCTACCGATGGACGCCGACACCGTGATGGATGTCCGATTTCTGCCAAATCCGCACTGGATTGACGAGCTGCGCCCGCTCACCGGTCAACATCCCGACGTCCGTGACTATGTCCTTGGCCAGACTGGCGCGGCGGAGTTCTTGGAGACATACCATCGGTTGCTGTCCCTGATTGTCGAGGGCTACCACCGGGAGGGGAAGCGCTATATGACTGTGGCGATCGGCTGCACCGGTGGTAAACACCGCAGCGTCGCCATTGCCGAGGCGCTAGCGCGACTGCTCGAGCCCGACAAACATCTGACGGTGCGGGTACTGCACCGGGATCTGGGCCGCGAATGAGTCGGCGGATTGTTGCCCTGGGCGGAGGACACGGCTTGTATGCCACGCTGTCGGCTGCCCGGCGACTGACTCCGCACGTGACGGCCATCGTCACCGTCGCCGACGACGGCGGATCGTCGGGACGGTTGCGCAGCGAACTCGACGTAGTGCCGCCGGGTGATCTGCGAATGGCGTTGGCGGCGTTGGCTTCTGACAGCCCGCAGGGGCGGCTGTGGGCGACGATCCTGCAGCACCGGTTCGGCGGCAGCGGCGCCCTGTCGGGCCACCCGATCGGCAATCTGCTGCTGGCCGGCCTCAGCGAGGTGCTGGCCGATCCAGTCGCCGCGCTCGACGAGGTCGGCCGGATTCTCGGTGTGCGGGGCCGGGTGCTGCCGATGTGCCCGATCGCACTGCAGATCGAGGCGGACGTGTCCGGGCTGGAGACCGACCCGCGGATGTTCCGGGTGATCCGCGGGCAGGTGGCGATCGCGACCACACCGGGCAAGGTCCGCCGGGTGCGGCTGCTGCCGGGAGATCCGCCCGCCACCCGTCAGGCCGTCGACGCGATCATGTCCGCCGACCTGGTGGTGCTTGGTCCCGGCTCGTGGTTCACCAGCGTGCTCCCACACGTGCTGGTTCCCGAACTGGCCGCGGCGCTGCAGGCGACCACGGCCCGCCGTGCGCTGGTGCTCAATCTGGTGGCCGAGCCGGGGGAGACGGCCGGGTTCTCGGTCGAACGCCACCTGCACGTACTCGCCCAGCACGCGCCGGGTTTCACCGTTCACGACGTGATCATCGACGGCGAACGGGTGCCGAGCGAGCGCGAGCGTGAGCAGTTGCGCCGGACCGCGACTTTGCTCAACGCCGAGGTTCAATTCGCCGACGTTTCCAGGCCTGGTACACCTTTACATGACCCGGGCAAACTGGCAGCGGCGCTGGACGGAGTAGGCTGTGCGCGACACCGGTCGACCGCCGTCGTGCGACGTCCACCGGCGCAGTGGCGATCGAGCAAGAACGTCGGCGAACCGGCACGGATGGATCAGGTCGCGATGAACCAAGGAGTGACGACGCGTGGCGATGACGGCCGAAGTCAAAGACGAGTTGAGCCGCCTGGTGGTCACTGCGGTGAGCGCGAGGCGGGCCGAAGTGACGTCGCTGCTGCGGTTCGCCGGCGGATTGCATATCGTGGCCGGCCGGGTGGTCGTCGAGGCCGAAGTGGACTTGGGCAGCATCGCGCGGCGGTTACGTAAGGACATCTTCGATCTCTACGGCTACAACGCGATCGTGCATGTCTTGTCTGCCAGCGGGATTCGTAAAACAACGCGTTATGTATTGCGCGTCGCCAACGACGGCGAGGCGCTGGCTCGCCAAACTGGTTTGCTGGATCTGCGCGGTCGGCCGGTGCGGGGCCTGCCGGCCCAGGTCGTCGGCGGCAGCATCACCGACGCCGAAGCGGCCTGGCGCGGTGCATTCCTGGCGCACGGCTCGCTCACCGAACCGGGTCGCTCGTCCGCTCTCGAGGTCAGCTGCCCCGGCCCAGAAGCAGCGTTGGCGCTGGTGGGTGCGGCTCGCCGGCTCGGCATCAGCGCCAAGGCCCGGGAGGTTCGCGGTGCCGACCGGGTGGTGGTGCGCGACGGCGAGGCCATCGGGGCACTGCTCACCCGGATGGGCGCGCAGGACACCCGGTTGATCTGGGAGGAGCGGCGGATGCGCCGCGAGGTTCGGGCGACGGCCAACCGGCTGGCCAACTTTGACGACGCCAATCTGCGGCGCTCGGCGCGTGCCGCCGTGGCTGCCGCCGCGCGCGTCGAGCGGGCGTTGGACATTCTGGGCGACGGTGTGCCCGACCATCTGGCCGCGGCGGGCAAGCTGCGTGTCGAACACCGGCAGGCCTCGTTGGAGGAATTGGGTCGCCTGGCCGATCCGCCGATGACCAAAGATGCTGTGGCCGGGCGTATCCGGCGACTGCTGTCGATGGCCGACCGTAAAGCGAAGGTCGACGGGATTCCGGACACCGAGTCCGCAGTGACTCCGGATCTGTTGGAAGACGCCTAGAGGCCGAGGCTGCTCAGCTCAGCGAGAAACGTCAGCGTTTCCGAAGCGCTTTGGGCATCGTTCGCTATGCCCAACGCATCGGCGATGATCGCGGCGTTGTCTTCAGTCAGGCCAGCTGGACTGGCGGCGGCCAGCTCGTAGCTCAGGTTGACCAGAGTGGTATCCAGATTTAGTTCGTTGCCGTACAGCGCACTCAGATCGGCGATCAGCAGCGGGTTCGTCTCATCCTGAGCCGTGATCGTCGGTAGGAACGCGATGGACTGGTTGATCTGATCTTGAAAAGTCAAAGCTTCGGCGATGAGCGGCAGCTCTTTGGAATCGGTGCCGGCTTGAACGGACGTGGGGTCGAAGTATTCAAGTTTATTGAGTTCATTCGCTAGCTTGGTGCCCTCAGCCGCTATCGCACTGACATCGCTTGTCGCAGTCGCGCCAGATGGGAAGGGGTCCCCTCCGAAGTCAATCCCGCTGGCGCCGAACAGGTTCGCGGAACTAGTGAGGTCTGAGAAAAAGAGTCCGTCCTCGTACGCGCCGAAAGAGTTGTCCAACGTGATCGCGTCGCTGTAGATGGATGAAATGTCGGCGTAAGCACCGCCCACATCGGCGGCGGCAAGCGGGCTGGTGAGCGACGCTACGAACGCAGCTCCTACGTCGGACATCAGCAGTCGGGTGCGAGGGCTGAGAGGGACCATAGGATTTCCTTAACGCATCCGAGGAAGGGACGGTAGCTTCGTACCGGCTGCGAGTCGCCGAAGTCAACGAATGAGCGGACACTCACAGCAACCTTCAAGACAGGGGCGGTCATGCCGCTAGATTGTTCTGGCCAACGGTGGCAGACCTGAAACGAGGCCGTGATGGGATTCATCACCCCGGATCTACCCGACGTCGACCCCGAGACCTGGCACACGCGGTCCGCGGCAGACCGGATGCAGGTGGTGACCCGGCACTGGGTTGAGCACGGTTTCGGTACTCCGTCGGCGATCTACCTGCTGTACGTGGTCAAGATGGCCGCCTATGCAGCGGGCGCCGCCGCGGTCATTTCGCTGACCCCGGGTCTGGGCGGGCTGGCCGACATCGCGGCGTGGTGGACGCAGCCGATCGTCTATCAGAAACTCATCGTGTTCACGCTGCTGTTCGAGGTCCTCGGCCTGGGCTGCGGGTCCGGCCCGCTCACCGCGCGATTCTGGCCGCCCATCGGCGGATTCCTGTACTGGCTGCGGCCCAAGACAATTCGGCTGCCGCCATGGCCGAATGAAGTTCCGTTCACCCGCGGAGACACCCGCACCGTCTTCGACGTAGCGCTATACGCGATCGTCCTGGCGTCCGGCGCCTGGGCGCTGCTGTCGCCCGGCCATGGCGGGTCGGTCACTGCGGGCGGCGACGTGGGGTTGATCGACCCGCTGCTGGTGCTGCCGACGATCGTCGCCCTGGCGTTGTTGGGCCTACGCGACAAGACGATCTTTCTCGCCGCCCGCGGTGAGCATTACGGACTGAAACTGGTGATCTTCTTCTTCCCGTTCACCGACCAAATCGCTGCTTTCAAGATCGTGATGCTCGCATTATGGTGGGGTGCCGCCATTTCCAAGCTCAACCACCATTTCCCGTATGTGGTTGCGGCGATGACGAGCAACAACGCGCTGCTGCGCGGCAAGGCGTTCAACTGGTTGAAACGCAGGCTGTACCGCGACCCCGTCAACGACATTCGCCCGACCTGGATTCCGAAGGTGATGGCCCACGTCGGCGGCACCACCGCAGAACTCATCGTGCCTGCGGTCCTGGTGTTTTTCGCAGACAGTCACCCGTGGCGGTGGGCGTTGATCGCGTTCATGGTGATCTTCCACCTCAACATCATTTCCAACCTGCCGATGGGCGTTCCGTTGGAGTGGAACATCTTTTTCATCTTCTCGCTGTTCTACCTGTTCGGGCACTACAGCACGATCGCGATCTACGACCTCACCTCGCCGCTGCTGCTGGCCATGCTTATGGCAGCGCTGGCCGTAATCCCGATCGTGGGAAACATGTTCCCGCAACAGTTTTCGTTTCTGCCGGCGTTGCGCTATTACGCGGGAAACTGGGCATCGAGTGTGTGGTGCTTCCGCGCCGGCGTGGAGGACAAGATCGAGGCCGGCGTCGTCAAAAGCTCCGCGCTGACCGCCAAACAGATTGCCCGACTCTACGACACGAACACCGCCGAGATCATCAGCGACAAAGCCCGCGCCTTCCGGTCCATGCATGTCCACGGTCGCGCCCTCAACGGGCTAGTGCCTAGGGCCTTGGGAAATGACGCCGATGAGGCGGACTACGCGCTACGTGAAGGCGAGACCGTCGCCGGGCCGCTGATCGGCTGGAATTTCGGCGAAGGTCATCTGCACAACGAACAGTTGGTGGAGGCTGTGCAGCGGCGCTGCCAATTCGACGAGGGCGACCTGCGGGTGGTCATCCTGGAAGGCCAGCCGATCCAGAGCAAAAAGCAGTGGTATCGCATCGTTGACGCCAAGACCGGCTTGATCGAGCAGGGCTACATCGAAGTCGACGACATGCTGGCGCGCCAGCCCTGGCCTGAACCCGGGGACGAACTGCCCGTCCACCCGGTCATGAACAGCGGATCGGTGTGACCGCAACCACCGAATTCGCGACGCATTGCCGCAGCTACTAGGCTGGCAGCGAGCATTTCGTCGGCATCGAAGGAGATCAACGTGACGGTCCGGGTAGGCATCAACGGCTTCGGCCGAATCGGACGCAACTTCTACCGGGCCTTGCTGGAGCAGCAGGCCGCGGGCGCCGACACCGACATCGAGTTGGTCGCGGCCAACGACCTGACCGACAACGCGACACTGGCGCATCTGCTGAAGTTCGACTCGATCCTGGGCCGGCTGCCCTACGACGTCAGCCTCGAGGGCGAGGACACCATCGTCGTCGGCGACGACAAGATCAAGTCGCTGGAGGTCAAAGAAGGCCCGGCGGCGTTGCCCTGGGGTGACCTCGGCGTCGACGTCGTCGTCGAGTCCACCGGCATCTTCACCAATGCCGCCAAGGCCAAGGGCCACCTGGACGCCGGAGCCAAGAAGGTGATCATCTCCGCGCCGGCGACCGACGAGGACATCACCATCGTGCTGGGCGTCAACGACGACAAGTACGACGGCAGCCAGAACATCATCTCCAACGCGTCATGCACGACGAACTGCCTTGGGCCGATTGCCAAGGTGCTGAACGACGAGTTCGGCATCGTCAAAGGCCTGATGACCACCATCCACGCCTACACCCAGGACCAGAACCTGCAGGACGGTCCGCACAAGGATCTGCGCCGGGCCCGGGCCGCGGCGCTGAACATCGTGCCGACGTCGACCGGTGCCGCGAAGGCGATCGGCCTGGTGCTGCCCGAGCTGAAGGGCAAGCTGGACGGCTACGCGTTGCGGGTGCCGATCCCCACCGGCTCGGTCACCGACCTGACCGCGGAGTTGACGAAGTCTGCGACTGCCGACGAGATCAACGCGGCGATGAAGGCCGCTGCGGATGGCCCGATGAAGGGCATCCTCAAGTACTACGACGCCCCGATCGTCTCCAGTGACATCGTCACTGACCCGCACAGCTCGATCTTCGACTCCGGCCTGACCAAGGTGATCGACAATCAGGCCAAGGTGGTGTCGTGGTACGACAATGAATGGGGCTACTCCAACCGCCTCGTCGATCTGGTCGCGCTGGTCGGCAAGTCGCTGTAGCCGTGTCTATCCCTAACCTCGACGACCTTCTCGCACAGGGGGTTTCGGGCCGCGGGGTGCTCGTGCGCTCTGACCTGAACGTGCCGCTCAACGACGGCGTCATCACCGACCCGGGCCGTATCACGGCGTCGGTGCCGACGATCAAGGCGCTGGCCGACGCGGGCGCCAAAGTGGTGGTGACCGCGCATCTGGGGCGCCCCAAGGGTGAGCCGGATCCAGCCCTGTCACTGGCGCCGGTCGCCGCGGCACTGGCTGAGCGACTGGGCAAGGACGTGCAGTTGGCCGGCGACGTCGTCGGAGCCGACGCCCGGGCCCGTGCCGGCCAGCTGGGCGACGGGTACGTTCTGCTGCTGGAGAACGTCCGCTTCGATCCGCGTGAAACCAGCAAGGACGACGGGGAACGGCTGACGCTTGCACAAGAACTTGCCGAATTGGTCGGCAGCTCAACGGGTTCGGCTGGTGCCTTCGTGTCCGACGGGTTCGGCGTGGTGCATCGCAAGCAGGCTTCGGTCTACGACGTCGCGACGCTGCTGCCGCACTATGCCGGCACGTTGGTGGCCGAAGAGGTCGCCGTTCTCGAGCGCCTGACCGGTTCGACGAAGCGACCGTACGCGGTGGTCCTCGGCGGTTCCAAAGTTTCCGACAAACTCGGCGTGATCGAGCAGTTGGCCAACAAGGCCGATAGCATCGTGATCGGCGGCGGTATGTGCTACACGTTCCTTGCCGCGATGGGACTTTCGGTGGGCACGTCGTTGCTGCAGACCGAGATGATCGACACCTGCCGGCAACTGCTCGACACCTACGCCGACGTGATCCGGCTGCCGGTCGACATCGTGGTCGCCGACAAGTTCTCCGCCGACTCGCCGTCGAAAGTTGTTGCTGCCGATGCGATTCCGGAAGACAAGATGGGCTTGGACATCGGACCAGGTTCGGTTATCCGGTTCACCAAACTGCTGAGCAACGCGGAGACCGTTTTCTGGAACGGCCCGATGGGCGTCTTCGAGTTCCCGGCGTTCGCCGCGGGCACCAAAGGAGTGGCAGAGGTGATCGCCGCAGCGACGGCGAAGGGTGCGTTCAGCGTGGTCGGTGGCGGGGACTCGGCTGCCGCGGTGCGGGCTCTGGGCCTGCCCGACGATGGCTTCTCGCACATTTCCACCGGTGGCGGGGCCTCGCTGGAATACCTTGAGGGCAAAACGCTGCCCGGCCTCAACGTGTTGACCACCTGAGCAAAGGACGACGATGAGTCGCAAGCCGCTGATTGCCGGCAACTGGAAGATGAACCTCAACCATTTCGAGGCGATCGCACTGGTGCAGAAGATCGCGTTCTCGTTGCCCGACAAATACTTCGACAAGGTCGATGTCGCGGTCATTCCGCCGTTCACCGACCTACGCAGTGTGCAGACCCTGGTCGACGGTGACAAGCTGCGACTCACCTACGGCGCTCAGGACGTGTCGCAGCACGACTCGGGCGCCTACACCGGCGAGATCAGCGGGGCGTTCCTGGCCAAGTTGGGTTGCCGCTACGCGGTGGTGGGGCACTCCGAACGACGCACCTATCACAACGAGGACGACGCGCTGGTGGCCGCAAAAGCCGCTACCGCGCTCAAGCACGAGCTGACGCCGATCGTCTGCATCGGTGAGCATCTGGAAGTACGCGAAGCCGGCGAGCACGTCAGCCACTGCCAGAATCAGCTGCGCGGGTCGCTAGCCGGGTTGTCGGCCGAGCAGATCGCTCAGACCGTCATCGCCTACGAGCCGGTTTGGGCGATCGGCACCGGGCGGGTGGCCAGCGCCGGTGACGCGCAGGAGGTGTGTGCGGCGGTTCGTAAGGAACTGGGCTCGCTGGCGTCACCGCAGATCGCCGATACCGTCCGGGTGCTCTACGGCGGCTCGGTGAATGCCAAGAACATCGGCGATATTGTGGCGCAGGAGGATGTGGACGGTGCCCTGGTCGGCGGCGCGTCGCTGGACGCCGAGCAGTTCGCGACCTTGTCCGCGATCGCTGCCGGGGGACCGCTTCCGTAAAACTGCGTCACGTCAATCTGCTGAGACGGCCTCGACTACGTTGCAAGCTGGGTATTCTCAGGATCCTCACGTGCTCTTAGGGGTGGGCACGCTGAATCAGGGGGTCCTGTGGACAGCTACCGCCAACTGTGTTGTTTCCGACGGCCGGGTATCGGGGCGGGCTTGGCGGCCGCCGCAGCCGCCACGATCGCAGTGATCGCGATGGGTACCGCCCATGCTGATACTCCCGACGAGGTTATCGGCCAAGCGATAATCGACTTGAACCAAGGAGCGGCGCTCTTAGATGCTGCTCCCACGGTCGACCTCAGCGCCAAACAAACCGAGATTCTGATTAGTCAAGCGACGCTCAACACTCAGC
Organism: uncultured Actinomycetota bacterium; assembly: GCA_963762535.1. Lineage (GTDB taxonomy): Bacteria > Actinomycetota > Actinomycetes > Mycobacteriales > Mycobacteriaceae > Mycobacterium. Next base: position 82,604 of record CAVXKX010000003.1, on the reverse strand, counting down.
TGAGCTCGAACCTCGACTTATTAGAGTCGGGGCAAGACGGTCTGTCCGCAAATGACCAGACCTTCCTTGCTGGCGCCGACGAGCAACTGGTTTCTGCCGCGCAGAACATTCTCTCGGCCGACCAAGCGTTCGTCGTCGCTGATCAGGCCGGTGACCTCACCGGCAGCAGCCTAGGCTCAGCGGATCTGGCACTCCTCGGCGCTGATCTGAGTTTCCTCTCCGCCGGCTTCGACGTGACGGGTGCCAGCGTGCTGGCAATGCTCGATCCCAACATCGACCTCGAGCTTTCCTCGATCGGGCTGTGAAATCACGGACGCCCGCCCGGGTTGCGTTCACGACAAAGTCGCGCTTACCTTAGGGAAACCTGAAAAAAGCACAGGCTCGTTAAGCTTGCGCGTCAAATCACGCCAGCAACTCCCGGGGGTCCGCCTAATGGCTAGTCGCAGCGGTAACAAGCAGGCACGAAAGTCCAGCATGGGCCGCCGTCTGCTGGTCGGCCTCGGTGCCGGTGGCGGCGCGTTGCTCGCCGCGGCAGCGATGGCTACCGGCTCGACGGTTACTCGGCACCCGCTCATGCCGACTTCGAAGACCTGCTCGACCCGATCATCCAGCCGTTTCTGACCTCGCTGACGGACTCGGTTGCCGTCTTCGACCCGGCAGCGGCGCTGGATCTGACCAGCTGGACCGACAGCCTGCTGGCCAGCCTGAATACGTCGTTCGATTTCGCGGTGCCGGCCGACTCGGCGCTCGCGGCCGCCGTCGTCGTGCGGCCGAGCCCGCGGCGGTGACCGGCGGCGACATTCCGCTGAGCATCTTGGAGGGCACTGAGCCGGCCGTGAATGCCTCCATCGACGGTGGCGGCTCCGTGCCGCTGCTCGTCGACACCGGGTCCAGCGGCCTTGTCGTCCCGTACACCGACCTCGGATACGAACTTTTTCACGCAGCTTGAGGCACTTGTACCAACTCGGCTTCCCCACGAGCTTTGGGATGAGCAGCTATAGCGGCGGCGTCGAGATACGTCTACGGGACTTACGACAACGTGCCAGTCGATTACCTCAACGCGACGGCTCTACCGCTCTCGCCACCAATGGACCCGTCGACGTCGAGCTCTTCTCCTGGTCGACCAACCCTTCGGATCCGTTCGAGAACTTCCAGAGCTTCCTCAACGGCAACGACGTAGACGGCATCCTGGGCATCGGGCAGAACACTGCGGGGCCGGACACGAGTAGCCCGTTCGAGAGTTACGGCGGGGTGCTCGTCGACGTTCCGCACGGCCAACTGGTCGTCGGGGACTGAAACCCATTCACCGGAGGCACCCTCTCAACGGTCGCCGAGCGTCGACGGCCTGACGAGCACCGTGTTCGAGCAGCGGTGGCACCGGCACGGCCACGGCAGGTCACCAACAACATCGACTCGGGTGGGGTATTCGGGACCATCCCGTCGAGCATTGCGTGCCACGTGGCTCCGTGCCGGCCGGAACCGACATCACGGTCTCATATACGACGGCCACACGCTGTACTGCTACACCACCACGGATAAGCTCGGCATCGACGGTCTCAAGCCAGTGAGCGACGGCGCCGACAATCGTCTCCGGGGACTCAGCATCGACAGCGGTGCCGCTCCCGTTCCTGAATCACGCGGTCTATCTCGACTACGCCACGACAAGACGTACTTCGGCCCGCTGACGCCACCTAGCGCCGGTCTGAGCCGGCCGTGACAGGCCGGTAAGGTGTGGGCCATGGAATTGGCTCTGCAGATCACCCTGGTGGTCACCAGCATCCTGGTGGTCTTGTTGGTGCTGTTGCACCGTGCCAAGGGTGGCGGTCTGTCGACGCTGTTCGGTGGTGGCGTGCAGTCCAGCCTGTCCGGGTCGACGGTGGTGGAAAAGAATCTCGACCGACTGACATTGTTTGTCGTCGGCATCTGGCTGGTTGCCATCGTCGGTATGGCGCTGCGCATCAAATACAACGCCTGACCCCACGAAAGGCGAAGACAGCCAACCACCCTGATACTGGTAGGCATGGCTGAAGCATCCGACTCGCTCGAGCCCTACGGCGCGGTAAAACGCACGCGGACAGGCCGTGAAGCCACCGAGCCGATGCGCGAAGACATTCGGCTGCTCGGCGCGATCCTCGGCGACACTATTCGCGAGCAGAACGGCGCCGACGTCTTCGAATTGGTGGAGCGGGCCCGGATCGCGTCATTCCAGGTGCGCCGCTCGGAAATCGAGCGTTCCGACGTAGCGCAGATGTTCGACGGCATCGACATCCACCAGGCGATCCCGGTGATCCGGGCCTTCAGCCACTTCGCGCTGCTGGCCAATGTCGCCGAGGACATCCACCGCGAACGCCGCCGCGCCATCCACGTCGACGCCGGCGACCCACCGCAAGACAGCAGTCTGGCAGCCACTTATCTGAAGCTGGACGCAGCGGACCTGGATGCGGCGACCGTCGCCGAAGCGCTGACCGGCGCCTTGGTCTCCCCGGTGATCACCGCGCATCCCACCGAGACGCGCCGTCGCACAGTGTTCGACACCCAGCACCGCATCACCCAGCTGATGCGCCTGCGCGCGCAAGGCCACACCAAGACCGATGACGACAGCGATATCGACACCGAACTCCGCCGCCAGGTGCTGATGCTGTGGCAGACGGCGCTGGTGCGGCTTTCCCGGCTGCAGATCTCCGACGAGATCGCGGTCGGCCTGCGCTATTACGCGGCAGCGTTTTTCGATGTGGTGCCGAAAGTCAACGCCGGAGTCCGCGACGCGCTGCGCAGCCGCTGGCCCGACGCGGACCTGCTGCCCGAACCGATCCTGCGGCCGGGGTCTTGGATCGGCGGCGACCGCGACGGCAACCCCAATGTCACCGCGGACGTGGTACGGCTAGCCACCGGCGGTGCCGCCTACACGGCGCTGAATCACTACACCGCCCAGTTGAGCGCGCTGGAGCAGGAGCTGTCGATGTCGGCGCGCCTGGTCGCCGTCACCGACGAACTGACCGCGCTGGCGCAGAGTTGCGAAGAGCCGGCCCGCGGCGACGAGCCCTACCGCCGTGCGCTGCGGGTCATCCACGGCCGACTCACCGCCACCGCCCAGCGCATCCTCGACCAGGAGCCGGACAACCTGCTCGACCTGGGCTTGCCGCCGTACTCGACGCCGGGGGAGATGCTTGCCGATCTCGACACCATCGATGCCTCACTGCGCGCCCACGGCAGCGGCCTGCTGGCCGATGACCGGCTGGCGCAGCTGCGGGAAGCAGTGGATGTCTTCGGTTTTCACCTCTCCGGTCTGGACATGCGGCAGAACTCCGACGTCCATGAGGAAGTGGTCGCCGAGCTGCTCGCCTGGGCCGGAGTGCATCCCGACTACGGCTCGCTGAGCGAGGACGAGCGGGTGAACATCCTGGCCGACGAGTTGAGCACCCGACGTCCACTGATCGGCGACCGGGGGCAGCTGTCGGATCTGGCTCGCAAGGAACTCGCGATTGTCTCCGCGGCCGCCCGCGCGGTCGACATCTATGGTCCGCCCGCGGTGCCCAACTACATCATCTCGATGTGTCGCTCGGTCTCCGACCTGCTCGAAGCGGGCGTCCTGCTGAAGGAGTGCGGACTGCTCGACGCCTCGGAGGATGCATCCTATTGCCCGGTCGGCATCGTCCCGCTGTTCGAGACGATCGACGATCTGCACCGTGGCGCATCGATTCTCGAAGCGGCCCTTGACCTTCCGGTCTATCAGCGCATCGTTCGGTCCCGCGACGACAGTCAAGAGGTCATGCTCGGCTACTCGGACTCGAACAAGGATGGCGGCTACCTGGCCGCCAACTGGGCGCTCTACCGGGCCGAGCTGGATCTTGTCGAGTCCGCACGCAAAACCGGTATCCGGTTGCGGCTCTTCCACGGTCGCGGCGGCACCGTGGGCCGCGGCGGCGGGCCGAGCTATCAGGCCATCCTCGCTCAACCGCCGGGCGCGGTGAACGGGTCACTGCGGCTGACCGAGCAAGGCGAGGTGATCGCCGCCAAATACGCCGAGCCGATCATCGCCCAGCGCAACTTGGAGACCCTGCTGGCCGCGACCCTGGAGTCGACCCTGCTCGACGTCGAGGGCCTCGGCGACGCCGCCGGCCCGGCCTACGAGATCCTTGACGAGCTGGCTGACCGGGCGCAGCGGGCATACTCCGAATTAGTCCACGAGACAGACGGTTTCGTGGAGTACTTCCTGCAGTCCACCCCGGTCAGCGAGATCGGTTCGCTCAACGTCGGCAGTCGGCCGGCGTCGCGCAAGCAGACGTCGTCGATCTCCGACCTGCGTGCCATCCCCTGGGTGATGGCATGGAGCCAGTCGCGGGTGATGCTGCCGGGCTGGTACGGGACCGGGACGGCGATCGAGGAGTGGATCGCCGGCGGCGAAGGACGCCTTGACACATTGCGCGAACTCTATGAGCGTTGGCCGTTCTTCCAGACCGTGCTGTCGAACATGGCGCAGGTCCTGGCCAAAAGCGACCTCGGCCTGGCGGCCCGTTACGCCGAACTCGTCGAAGACGCATCGTTGCGGCGGCGGGTGTTCGACAAGATCGCTGCCGAGCACCAGCGAAGCATCAACGCGCACAAGCTGATAACCGGCCAGGACAACCTACTTGCCGACAACCCGGCGCTGGCCCGTTCGGTGTTCAACCGCTTCCCGTATCTGGAGCCGCTGAATCACCTGCAGGTCGAGTTGCTGCGACGCTACCGCGGCGGCGACGACGACGAACTGGTGCAGCGCGGGATCCTGCTGACGATGAACGGTCTGGCCAGCGCGCTGCGCAACAGCGGTTAGAACATGCGGCGACCGACATGTCATTGACACCCGATCTTGACGCCCTTCGGTTCGAACTCGCCGCAGCGTGTTATGACAGTGTCACCAGCCAGTGCGCGCATTTCGCCAAATTCGGTCACACCCAAGGGATTACCCGTGCCGACGCCGCGCAGCTCCGGATCGCCGGCGACGTGATCGGCTATGCGGTCGGCGAGGAATACCGCCGGCCGCCACCGCCGCAGCTTCCGGAACAGCCGGCGTGCATCGGCTCTCCGCTTCTCGATATGGCGCGCGAGCGCCTCGCCGAAGCCCGCGACACATTGCATCACGGCGACAGTCAGATCCTTCGCGCCGCAACGCAGGCCGCGGCTCTGCTGTACACCTGGTGCGGCGGCTGATCCGCGACCCTGCCTAGCGGCTACCGCGATTAAGTAAGGCGTTGAAGGCATTACGGACTGCGTGTTCGGTCACCGACAGCGGCGACATCACGGTCTCGCCGACACCGACCATGTAGTCGATGCGTTCGACGATGGCCTCGACCGGCGCGACGAGGGTGACCAGCCGCTTCATCAGGTCGTCGATCCTGCCAAGGGTGGCCTCGAAGTGGTCGAGACCGTCATCGAGGCGGTCGACCGCGTTGTTCAAGTTCGACAGCGAGGTGTTCAGGTCACCCAACGTGTCACCGAGGCCGCCCAGCACGCCTTCGAGCTGGTTGACGGTGACGTCGGCGTTCATCGCCGCCTGGGTGAGCGTCTTGATTCGCTGGCGAGCTGGGCGATCGCCGGCGCTGTTGTCTGCCATGACGCTCATTATGGCGGTCGGGGGAACCGACCGGACCGGATATCCATCTGATTGGGTATGCATCGGCGAGATGGTGACCATTACTGTGCAGCGGCGATCAGCAATGCGACACCGCCCGACATCATCCGACGGCTGCTGGAATATCAGCGCGGCTACGCCGACGGCCAGGCCGAGCGGCGGTCGGGCTAGTTGGGCAGCTCGCCGGCGGCGCCGGCGTCGAGGAACCAAACGGTGTGCTCGCGGCCGATGGCGCCGGCCGCCGGGATCGACACCGGATCGGCGCCACCAACGGCGGCCGCGACCGCCTCGGCCTTGTCAGCACCCGACACCAGCAGCCAGACCTCGCGAGAACGCTGAATTGCCGGCAGCGTCAGGGTGATCCGTTGCGGTGGTGGTTTCGGCGAATCCTCGACATCGACCACCAGTCGGGTCCTCTCACGCACGGCAGGGGTGTCGGGGAACAGCGAATTGATGTGGCCCTCGGGTCCAACGCCCAGTAGATGGATGTCGAAATTCGGTGCGGGATCGCCCGGCTCGGCATTCGCGGCCAGAATCTGCTCGTAGGCCAGAGCGGCGGCGGCCAGGTCGTCGCCGAATTCTCCGTCAGCGGCCGGCATGGTGTGCACGTTACGTGCAGGGATGTCGACGTGATCCAGCAAAGCCTCCCGGGCCTGCTTGTCGTTGCGTTCGTCGTCATCCTCGGGGACGTAGCGGTCGTCGCCCCAGAACAGATGCACTCTGGTCCAGTCGACCCGCCCGGCCTGCCCGGCGAGGAAACGCAGCAGCTTGTTGCCGTTCCCGCCGCCGGTCAACACGATCTGCGCCTTGTCGCGCGCAGCAATCGCAGCCTCGACGACGCCGATCAACCGTTCGCCGGCCGCCGCCACCAATCCGTCGCCGTCATCAAACTTTTCCACTGAGGTGCTCATACGTACTCCACCTGATCGATACCCTCCAATGCCGAAAAATAGATGACGTCGGGATCCAGTCGACGCAGGTCTTCGGCAAGGCACTCGGGCACATTTCGGCGTTGCAGCGGAACCAGCGCGTCGGGCTTACCGGTACGGCTCAGAGTCGCGGTCAGCCCCTTCTGCGGCCTGCGCAGCGTCACGGTCTCGGTCTGTCGTTCGAGTTCGACTTTGAGCTCGCCGACGGCGCGGCGCACCGGCCCGTCGATTCGGCCGGCCAGCCAGCCGGCCAAGATGTCGAGCGCGGGCTCGTTTTTGAGGCCGGACACCACCGCCGAGCTGATCGGCTCGTGCGGCGGCTGGTCGATCGCCGAGGTGAGCAGAGCCCGCCAATAGGTGATGCGACTCCACGCCAGGTCGGTGTCACCCGGGGTGTAGCCGGGCAGCCTGCTTCTGATCGCCGACAGCGGATCGGCTCCGTTGGTGGCATCGGTGATCCGACGAATAGCCAACTGGCCCAACGGGTCTTGCGCGGGTACCGCGGGTGCGATGCCGGGCCACCAGGCCACCACCGGGATGTCGGGCAGCAGGAACGGGACGACAACGCTGCTGTTGTGCCCGGCCAGCGGACCCGAGAGTCGAAGAACGACCACTTCGGCAGCGCCGGCGTCGCCACCGACGCGCAGTTGAGCGTCCAAACGGGCATCGGCAGCCTCGGCGTCGCCGGTGATCACCACGATCACCCGGCTGGGATGCTCGTGACTGGCCGCGTTGGCCGCGTCGATCGACTCCTCCAGCAGCGCGTCGCAGTCGGGCGCGATGACCAACGTCAGCACCCGCCCGAGGGTGACGGCGCCGGTCTTCTCCCGAAGTTCGTTGAGCTTCTTGTTGATGTCGGTAGTGCTGGTGCCCGGAAGATCAACGATCATTGGCGCCGCTCCTCGCATTCTCTCGATCGCACTGCCCTGTTTGATCGTCGCCGGCGCGGATCATGGCCTCCGCCATTCCCGGCCCGTCCTGCGCAGCATCTCGAATGCTGACGCCGGGCCCCAGGTGCCTGCTTCGTACGGATCGGGTTTACCGTGTTCGGCCCAGTAGTCGAGCGCGGGATCCAATATCTGCCAAGCCAATTCAACTTCGGCGTTTACCGGGAACAGTGATGGCTCGCCGAGCAGAACGTCCAGGATCAGCCGTTCGTAGGCCTCGGGGGATTCGTCGGTGAACGCGGACCCGTACGAGAAGTCCATGTTGACATCGCGTACTGCCATCTCGCCGGGGACCTTGGAGCCGAACCGCAACGTGACACCTTCGTCGGGCTGGACCCGAATCACCAGGGCGTTGGCGCCCAATTCGTCAGTCATAGTCGCGTCGAACGGAAGATGGGGCGCCTTCTTGAAGACCAGCGCGATCTCAGTGACCCTGCGGCCCAGTCGTTTTCCGGTACGCAGGTAGAACGGCACCCCGGCCCAGCGGCGGGTCTTGACTTCCAGGGTGATGGCGGCAAACGTCTCAGTGGTGGAGTCCTGAGAAAAGCCCTGCTCCTCGAGCAGCCCCGGCACATGCTCGCCGCCCTGCCAGCCGGCGGTGTACTGGCCGCGAGAGCTGGTCTGCTCCAACGGTTCTGCCAACTGAACCGCGGAGAGCACCTTGATTTTCTCGGTCTGCAACTCGGCAGGAACAAAGCTCACCGGTTCTTCCATCGCGGTGAGAGCCAGCAGCTGCATCAGGTGGTTCTGGATGACATCGCGTGCAGCGCCGATCCCGTCGTAGTAGCCGCCGCGACCGCCCAGGCCGATGTCTTCGGCCATGGTGATCTGCACATGGTCGACGAAGTGCGCGTTCCAAATCGGGTCGAACAGCTGGTTGGCGAATCGCAGCGCCAAGATGTTCTGGACGGTTTCCTTGCCAAGGTAGTGGTCGATCCGGAAGACCGAGTCCTCGGGAAAGACGCTGTTGACGACCTTGTTGAGCTCACAGGCGCTGTGGAGGTCGTGACCGAACGGTTTCTCGATGACGACACGACTCCAGCTGTCCTGCTGGGCTTCCGCCAACCCGGCCTTGGCCAGTCGTTCGCAGACGGTCGGGAAGCTCTTCGGCGGAATGGCGTAGTAGAACGCGTGGTTTCCGCCGATACCCCGTTCCACGTCCAGCTTGTCCAAGACCTCGGCCAGCCGTGCGAACGCAGCATCGTCATCGAAAGTGCCTTCCACGAACCGGCATCCGTCGGCGAGGCGGTCCCAGATCGCCTGGCGGAACGGGGTTCGGGAATGCTCCTTGACTGCCTGCTGTACCTCGTTGGCGAAGTCCTCGTCGTCCCATTCGCGCCGGGCGAACCCCACCAGGGCGAAGTTGGGCGCCAACAAACCCCGGTTGGCGAGGTCGTAGATGGCCGGCACCACCTTTTTGCGAGCCAGGTCGCCGGTGACGCCGAAGATCACCACCGCGCACGGCGGGGCGATCCGCGGCAACCGCTTGTCGCGCTTGTCGCGCAACGGGTTTTGCCAAGTCTCGGCGCTTGTCCGAGTTTTGGCAGGACTCATTTGGCGGCAGAGTCGAGCTGCTTTTGCGTCTCCTCGAGCAGCTCACTCCAAGACTCCTCGAACTTCTGCACCCCTTCGTTCTCCAGAACCAGGAACACGTCGGTCAGGTCGATCCCGATCGCCTCGAGCTTGTCGAACACTTCCTGGGCGAGTGCGGCGGTGCCGGTGACCGTATCGCCGGTCACCTCGCCGTGGTCGGCGACTGCCTCAATCGTTTTCTCCGGCATGGTGTTCACCGTGTTCGGCGCCACCAGCTCGGTGACGTAGAGGGTGTCGGAGTAGTCAGGGTTCTTCACACCGGTCGAGGCCCACAGCGGACGTTGAACCCGCGCTCCGTCGGCCTCGAGCTTCGCGAAGCGCTCGCCGCCGACGAAGGCCTCCTGGTAGGCCGCGTAGGCCAGCCTGGCGTTGGCCACCCCGGCTTGACCCCGCAAGGCCTTCGCCTCGTCCGAGCCGATCTTCTCCAAACGCTTGTCGATCTCGGTGTCCACCCGTGACACGAAAAACGAAGCGACCGAATGGATTTTCGACAGATCGTGGCCGGCCTGCTTGGCCCTTTCGAGTCCTTCGAGGTAGGCGTCGATCACTGCGCGGTGGCGCTCCACCGAGAAGATCAGCGTGACGTTGACCGAAATCCCCTCCGCCAGGGTCGCACTGATCGCGGGCAGACCATCCTCGGTGGCCGGAATCTTGATGAACAAGTTCGGCCGGTCGACGATCTTCCACAATTCGATGGCCTGCTTGGCCGTCTTGTCCGCGTCATGCGCGAGCCGGGGGTCTACTTCGATCGAGACCCGACCGTCGACCCCGTCGGAGGCTTCCCACTGCGGGGCCAGCACATCGCACGCGTTGCGGACGTCGTCGGTGGTGACGGTTCGGATGGTCGCATCGACGTCGGCGCCGCGCTCGGCAAGCTCGGTCACCTGGCTGTCGTAGGCGTCGCCCTCGGCCAGCGCCTTCTGGAAGATCGACGGGTTGGTCGTGACCCCGACGACGCTCCTGGTGTCGATCAGTTGTTGCAAATTGCCGGACTGCAGGCGCTGCCGGGACAGGTCGTCCAGCCAGACCGACACTCCCGCGGCGGACAGGGCGGCGAGATTGGGATTCTGAGCCATCGATGTACCCTTCGCTTAGTTGTCTATTGTTCGTTCGGCCGCGTCGACGACGGCCTCTGGGGTGAAGCCGAATTCGCGAAACAGGGTCTTATAGTCGGCGGATTCCCCATAATGCTCCAGCGAAACAATCTCACCGGTGTCGCCGACCAGCTTGTGCCAACTCTGCGCGATGCCGGCCTCCACCGCGACCCGTGCCGACACCGACGGCGGCAGCACGCTGTTGCGGTACTCCTCGGGCTGCGACTCGAACCACTCGACGCACGGCATCGACACCACCCGCGCCGCGATGTCCTTGGCGGCCAACAACTTCTGCGCCTCGACGGCGAGCTGCACCTCGGAACCGGTGGCGATCAGCACGACGTCCGGCTCGTCACCGCCGTCGTCGCCAAGGATGTACCCACCCTTGGTCACGCCCTCGTAATTGGTCCCCTCCAGGATCGGCACGCCCTGACGGGTCAGGATCAGGCCGACCGGGCCGCTGCCATTGCCGCGCGCCAGCACCGAGCGCCATGCGTAGGCGGTCTCGTTGGCGTCGGCGGGGCGGACCACCGACAGATGGGGGATGGCCCGAAGCGCCGCCAAATGCTCGATCGGCTGGTGGGTCGGCCCGTCTTCGCCCAACCCGATCGAGTCGTGCGTCCACACGTAGATGGTGTCGATGTCCATCAGCGCCGCCAGCCGCACCGCCGGGCGCATGTAGTCGGAGAACTGCAGGAACGTGCCGCCGTAGGCGCGGGTCGGGCCGTGCAAGACGATCCCGGACAGAATCGATCCCATCGCGTGTTCGCGAACGCCGAAATGCAGGGTGCGGCCGTACCAGTCCGCGGTGTAGTCCTTCGTCGAAATCGACGGGGGGCCAAACGATTTGACGTTGTCCATGGTGGTGTTGTTGCTGCCCGCCAAGTCGGCTGAGCCGCCCCACAACTCGGGAAGTTTCGGGCCGACCGCGCTCAGCACCTTCCCGGACGCGGCGCGGGTGGCAAGGTCCTTGTCGCCGGGTTCCCAGTGCGGAATGTCGGCATCCCAGCCGTCGGGTAGTTCCTCGGCGGTCAGCCGGTCCAGCAGCGCCTTGCGATCGGGTTCGCGTTCGGCCCACGCCTGGAAGTCGACGTTCCACTTGTCGTGGGCTTGTTTGCCGCGCTGCACCAGCTCGCGCGTGTGTTTGATCACCTCGTCGCGGACCTCGAACTTCTTGTCCGGGTCGAAGCCGAGGATCTCTTTGACGGCGGCCACCTCTTCGTCGCCGAGCGCCGCTCCGTGCGCCTTGCCGGTATTCATCAACTTGGGCGCCGGGTAGCCGATGATCGTCCGCAGCGAGATGAACGACGGCCTGTCGGTGACGGCTTTGGCCTTGGCGATGGCCTCTTCGATGGCCACGACGTTCTCGCCGCCCTCGACGCGCTGCACGTGCCAGCCGTAGGCCTCGTAGCGGGCCGCGGTGTCCTCGCACAATGCGATGTTGGTGTCGTCTTCGATCGAGATCTCGTTGTGGTCGTAGAACACGATCAGATTGCCCAGCTGCTGCACGGCGGCCAGCGACGACGCTTCCGAGGTGACGCCCTCCTCCATGTCACCGTCGGAAGCGATCACGTAGATGTGGTGGTCGAACGGGCTGGTCCCCTCGGCGGCGTCCGGGTCGAACAGGCCGCGCTCGTAGCGGGCCGCCATGGCGAAGCCGACGGCTGACGCCAGGCCCTGGCCCAGGGGACCGGTGGTGATCTCCACGCCCTTGGTGTGCCGGAACTCGGGGTGCCCGGGCGTCTTGGATCCCCAGGTGCGCAAGGCCTCGATGTCGGACAGCTCAAGCCCGAAACCACCCAGATAGAGCTGCAGATACAGGGTCAGGCTGCTGTGTCCGCACGAGAGAACGAAGCGGTCGCGGCCCAGCCAGTGCGGGTCGCTCGGGTCGTGCCGCATCGTCCGCTGGAAAAGCGTGTAGGCAAGGGGCGCAAGGCTCATCGCCGTCCCGGGGTGGCCGTTACCCACCTTCTGGACCGCGTCGGCGGCCAGCACGCGGACAGTGTCGACTGCGGCCGTATCGAGCTCGGTCCAGTCGTCCGGACGGTGCGGTTGGGTCAGGGTCGAGATGTCTTCGAGTGTGGTCACGAACTGAAGTCCTCGGGGTCGGCAGATTGATCCAGTTCCACCCTAATGCCGCAACGTTGCGTGTGTGTCAAAGCCTGTTTCACTTCCGGACTGTTCAGGCGCCGTACACGGTGCGCTGCGCCCCCGACGCTGCCGATTGGCTGCCGATAGGCCCTGCGGTGCATGCTGGGCAAGTCATCCGGTCTACCATCGTGCGTAGTAGAAGCTGCGCGCTGCTGTGATCCGAGGAGTCATTGCGTGAGCATTCGCGAGCGCGTTGCGCCGAGCCGAGTCAGCACCGCTGTGCTGGCGTATCTGGCGCTCACCAAGCCGCGAGTCATCGAGCTGTTGCTGGTCACTGCGATTCCGGCGATGTTGCTGGCCCATCGGGGCAGCGTGAACCCGTTGCTGATCCTCAACACATTGATCGGCGGGATGCTGGCCGCCGGTGGGGCCAACACGCTGAACTGTGTGGCTGACGCCGACATCGACAAGATGATGAAGCGGACTGCGCGCCGTCCGCTGGCCCGTGCGGCGGTGCCGACTACCCACGCGCTGGTGTTCGGGCTGGCACTGAGCGTCGCGTCGTTCGCCTGGTTGTGGTGGACGACCAATATGCTGTCCGGCCTGCTCGCGGTGGGCACCATTGCGTTCTACGTGTTCGTCTACACGTTGCTGCTCAAACGGCGCACATCGCAGAACGTGGTCTGGGGCGGTGCGGCCGGCTGTATGCCGGTGATGATCGCCTGGTCGGCGGTGACTGGAACGATCGCCTGGCCTGCCCTGGTCATGTTCGCGATCATCTTCTTCTGGACGCCGCCGCACACCTGGGCGCTGGCAATGCGGTACAAGGAGGACTACCAGGCAGCAGGGATCCCGATGTTGCCCGCGGTCGCGACGGAACGCCAGGTCACCAAGCAGATCGTGATCTACACATGGCTGACCGTTGCCGCGACGTTGGCGCTCGCGTTGGCTGCTGGGTGGCTCTACACCGCGGTGGCCGCGGTGGCCGGGGTGTGGTTCCTGGCGATGGCGCATCAGCTCTACGCCGGCGTGCGGCGCGGAGAGCCGGTGAAACCGCTGCGGTTGTTCCTGCAGTCGAACAATTATCTGGCTGTGGTGTTCTGCGCACTGGCGCTCGATTCGGCGCTGGCGCTGCCGACGCTTCTGAGGGTCTGACACTCACTACAAGGTCCTGGAGGTCCTGGACCTGCGAATACCCCATACCCCGACGGGGTCTTGCGACTACGACAGGGCGTAGTTTTCAATTCCGGCGTGACCTCATCGACGGCTGACGCCGATCACAGTCTCGGCGGCGCTTCATGACCGCGCCGATCTGGATGGCGCTGCCACCTGAAGTGCATTCGACATTGCTCAGCAGCGGCCCCGGACCGGGATCGCTGCTGACCGCCGCCGCGGCGTGGTCGGCGCTGAGCACCGAATACGCCGACGTCGCCGACGAATTGACCACCGTTCTAGCGGGCGTGCAGTCCGGTGCCTGGCAGGGTCCCAGCGCCGAGCGGTACGTCGTCGCCCACGCGCCGTATCTGGGCTGGCTGATGCGGGCCAGTGCCGACAGTGCGTCGGCCGCCGTGCAGCACGAGACCGCGGCCGTGGCCTACACCGGTGCGTTGGCCGCCATGCCGACCTTGCCGGAGTTGGCCACCAACCACGTGGTGCACGGCGTGCTGACGGCGACCAACTTCTTTGGCATCAACACCATTCCGATCGCGCTGAACGAGGCCGACTACGTGCGGATGTGGGTGCAGGCGGCCACCACGATGAGCACCTACCAGGCCGTCGCCGGGTCGGCCCTTGCCGCGGTACCAGCGGCCGAGCCCGCGCCGCCGATCCTGACCGCGGGCGGCGAATCCGGTTCTGGCGCAACGCAAGCCGCCGAGACTGCCGCGGACCCGTCGTGGCAGGACCAGTTGGCGGCGCTGCTGAAGATCTACACCCAGGGTTTCGCCCAGCCGCTCGGCGAGCTGATCTACCCGGATGGATGGCCGTTTCCCGCATTTCAATTTTCCAGTGGTGTCGCCAACGCCCTGCAGTCGCTTATCCCCGGCCTGTCGCCGACGTTGGCCTCCGCGCTCGGTTGGACGGTCTTTCACACGGTGGTCCTGTTCTGGCCGTTGGTGCAGGCGGCGCCGTTCTTGTTGCCGTTCGCCATACCCGCGGCCTTCGGGGCGGGATTCGCGGGGCTGGCAGGCCTCGCCGGGATCGCCGATGCGCCCAGTGTGCCCGTAGCGCCGGTGGTCGCCGTACCGTCTCCCACGGTCACTCCCGCGCCGCTGAACGCATCGCCGTCGGTGTCGACGATCGGCGGTATCGGCACTAGCGGCGGCCACGCCCCGGCTGTGTCGAGCGCCGCCGCACCGAGCACCGTCAGCGCCTCCGGCGGCGCACCGCCGGGAGGCGGGCCGGGCTTCTCGCCTCCCTACGCGGTCGGCGGTGCATCACTGGCGTCGGCGCTCAGTTCGCAGACCAAGAGCCACGAGCCGACGTCGCGTGGCGCCGCTGGGGCCCCCGCGGCGGCCGCACCGGTCGCGGCGGGCGCGAAGGACCGAAGCCGGACGCGACGACGGCAGCGCGTGCGCCTGCATTCCCACGGCCATGAATTCATGGACATGAACGTCGACGTCGAGCCGGACTGGGCTGATGTGGCGGCAGCATCTGATTCGGGCGCCGGGTGGCTCGGGTTCGCCGGCACGGCGAGGGGCAGCGAACAGGCGACCGGTCTGGCGACGCTGACCCACGACGGGTTCGGGGGCGGACCGAGTATGCCGATGCTGCCGAACACCTGGTCGCCGCGAGAGTCGACGCCTTGAGCTGCGTATACCCCGTACCCGCACCGGGTCTTGTTCTACGACATGGCGTCGTATTGAATGCCCTCGTGAGCTCACCGGGCGTTCTCGCTGGTGCCCCCGCTGCAACGGGCCGCCGATGACGGCCCCGGTGTGGATGGCCGCGCCGCCCGAGGTGCACTCGGCGATGCTGAGCAGCGGGCCAGGACCCGGATCGCTGCTGGCCGCGGCAACTGCCTGGAGTGCGTTGAGTGGCGAATACGCCTTGGTCGCCGATGAACTCAGCGACGTGTTGGCCGCAGTGCAGGCCGGAGCCTGGCAAGGCCCTAGCGCTGAGCGCTACGTGGCCGCTCACGTGCCGTACCTGGCGTGGCTGATGCAAGCCAGCGCCAAGAGCGCCGCCGAGGCAACCCAGAGCGAAACGGCGGCAGCCGCTTACACGGCGGCCCTGGCCGCGATGCCGACCCTGCCGGAGCTGGCCACCAATCACGTGGTGCACGGGGTACTTGTGGCGACCAATTTCTTTGGCATCAACACGATTCCGATTACGCTCAACGAGGCCGACTACGTCCGGATGTGGATTCAGGCGGCCGCCACAATGACGACGTACCAAGCGGTATCCAGCACGGCCTTGGCCGCGACACCGCAGACCGATGCGGCGCCGCAGATCGTGAACGCCCGGCCCGCCGACGGCCAATTCGGCGGCAACGGTGACAGCTCGACGTTGCCGATCGTCGACGATGACTCGGGCGACCCGTATCAATGGAGTTGGTACATCAATCGAATCACCGAGGTCACCCAGACCCTTTCCCGGGACCTCACGCTGATCGCACAGAATCCGGCCCAGGGGCTGACTCAGTTATCGGCGGACATCGCGGGACTGGTGTCCGACGAGGTGGGCCACGTTGGGGAATTCCTCAGCGCCTTTCCCGAGGTGTACGCGCTGCCGCTGATCGCACCGCTCGGGTTGGCCGGTGGGGCCGCGGGACTTGCCGGACTGGCCGGAATTCAGCCCGACGCGGCAGCGCAATTGCCAGCGGACGTGCCGCCGGCGGTGCCGCAGACGCCGACTTTGCCGGCCGCTGCCGGCAGCCCGGTTCCGATTGGCGCCCCGGGCGCGCCAACAACAGCACCCGTGTCGGCGCCCGCCGCTCCGGCCAGCACCGTCGCCACTTCGGTGCCGGCCCCACCGCCTCCGCCCGCGGCCGGACCCGGATTTGTCCCGCCGTACGCGGTGGGGCCTCCCGGCATCGGCGCGGGTTCGGGAATGGCCAGCAGTGCCGGCGCGGGCGACAAGCGGAAAGCCGCTGAGCCCTTCGTTGCTGCCGCGGCGGCTGTTGCCCGCGAGCCCCGTCGGTCGAGGCGACGCCGACGGGCGGGGATGCGGGGGCACGCTGACGAGTTCATGGACATGAACATCGACGTCGATCCGGACTGGGGCGACCCTGCGGCCGGAGCGACGGCGATGTCCGGCCTCGGCGCCGGACAGCTGGGTTTCGCCGGCACAGCAGGCAAGAAGGTCTCGGGTGCGGTGGGTTTGACTACGCTCAACGATGACGAGTTCGGGGGCGCAGCGGTGCTGCCGATGGTGCCGGGCACCTGGAACACGGATCGGAACGGCGAAATGGAAGCAGGCGGAGAACACCACTGATGCGGCAGCGCTCACCGGGCGCGCACGCTGAGTTGTCGCTGGCATGGCTGCTCGAGCCACTGTGCGTCGAAAATTTTCTCGACGAGATCTGGGGCCGGCACCACCATCACTTCACGCGGGCCTGCGCCGACTACTTCGATGCCCTCGTCCCGGCGCCGACGACGCTTGACGGCATGCTGGAGTCGGTTCGGCACGAGCCGTCGGCAGTGCGGATGGTCCGGGAACACGACAAGAAGGGCCCCGATAGCTACCGACTACCGGACGGCGGCGTGGATCTTGCCGCTGTCCGCGGCGACTTCGCCGACGGCCACACCGTCGTCATCGACGGCATCGAGCAGTACGTGCCGACGATCCGGACCCTAGCCCGGTCGGTCGAAGTCGAATTGAACTTTCCCACCCAAGTGAACGCCTACATCACCCCACCACAATCGCGCGGGCTTGTCCCGCACTACGACGACCACGACGTCTTAATCCTGCAACTTCAGGGATCCAAGACGTGGCACGTGTACGCCGGTGATGACCGCCCGGCCCGAGCGATCCAACGCGACACAGACAAAGCCGTCGTCCCCGAAAGTCTTTCGGCCCCAACGGAGTTGCTCGTAGAAGCTGGTGACGCGCTCTACATGCCGCGCGGCCGCGTGCACGCCGCGCAGACGGACACCGAGTCGTCCGTCCACCTGGCCGTCGGAATCCATGCGCCCACCGTGCTCATGCTCGCCATCGGTGCGCTGTACTCACAGAGTTTCCGGGATGACCGGCTGAACGCGCGGTTGCCGGCGCGGCACCTCGACGACTGTGAACTCGATGTCACGGTCCGGGGCCTGGTGCGCGAAGCCATTGGCGTAGTTGACGCCTCGGAAGCGCTGGACGGCGGCGTCGGATTGCTGGCGGATGTGATGGTGCGCCGCGGTAACTGCCCGCCTGTCGGGAAGGTGGCCGACGCCAACGCCGTTGACGGACACACTCGGGTGGCGAAATTCCGGCCGCTGTACGCCCGGGTGAACGCCGTCCCCGACGGGGTGGAATTGCAATTCGCCAGTCTGTCGATCAAGGCCAGCGCCGACCACGATGCCGCGATGCGATTCGTCGCACGCAGTGTCGATGAGTTTCGGGTGGGGGATCTGCCTGGCTTGCGTGCTGACCAGCAGGTGGAACTCGCTCGCGCTTTGATCGTCAGCGGTTTCCTGGTCCGGCTGCCCGATGCGGGCAACAGCTGATGCCGCAAGACCTTTCGTTGGCCTGGCTGCTTCAGCCCCTCACCGTCGATGACTTTCTCGACAGGATCTGGGGTACCAGCCACTACCACGTTAGCCGGAATCGTCCTGACTATCTGGACGTCCTTCGGGAAGGCGCGGGCTCGGTCGATGATCTGCTCGGGTTGTTTCGGCCGCACCTGTCGCTGGTCAGCTTGGTCCGCGAAGGTGAACGAAAAGAGCAGTACGTCTACCGACTCGCGGATGGCGGGTTCGACGTTGCGGCCATCGGACAGGATTTCGCCGGCGGCTACACCATCGTTCTGGACAGCGTTCAGCGATATACGCCCGGGATTGCCGCGTTGTCGCACGCAATCGAGGTCGAGCTGAACTTCGCGGCACAGGTCAACGCATATTTCACGCCGCCGCAAGCCCAAGGCTTCGTCGCGCATCCCGACGAGCACGACGCGCTGATCGTGCAGCTGCAGGGCTCCAAGATCTGGCACATCTACGAGTGCGCCGATGTGGCGCCGCACGAGATGTGGCGCCACGAGCCGATTTTCGCCGCCCATCTCCCGGACCCCGTCGACGTGCACTTGCAGAGCGGCGACGTGCTCTACGTGCCACGCGGGCGGGTGCACGCGGCCGAATCGACGTCCGAGCTGTCGGTGCACTTGACGGTCGGCCTGCATGCACCCACGCTGTCCATGCTTGCCACCCGAGCCCTGAATGCGCTGAACAACTTCGATGATCGCATCCACGCCCAACTGCCGCCGCGGTTCCTGTCCGATCCAGTCGTGCGCTCGGGTATCGGGGCTCTCGTGCACGAGATCGCTGATGCCCTGGCACAACCCGAAGCCCTTGCCGGCGGGCTCGATTCGCTGGAAACCGATCTTGTCAGGCGTGGCCAATGCCAACCGCTCGGAACCGGGATCTCTGATGCTGTCGCGATCGACGATCAAACCCGGGTGGTCAAGCGCCAACCGCTGTACTCGCAGGTGACCAAGAAACCCGACTCAGTGGTCTTGCGCTTCGCCCAATCTGAGGTGAATGTCTCCCCAGACCACATAAGCGCTTTGCATTACCTCGCGAAAAGCACTGTGCCGTTTCGGGTTTGCAATCTGCCTGAGTTGTCCGATGTGCAGCGGGTCGATCTTGCCCGCAATCTCATCCTGCAAGGTTTCCTGATCCGGCTACCTGACGACTGATGGAACTCGCTGACCTGGCCCGGTGGACGCCGATCCGATTCGACTTGTCTGGCCCCACCCCGACCGTCGACTGGGCCGACCTCTCGGCCGAACGATTCGTCGAGCCATTCTTCGACCAGACCGTTGCCGGATGGGCGACCGGCCCACGGGCCCAGCCGCTCGTCAGAACCGGACTCGACGCGCTGAGGGCCCTCGATGACGAGCCGTCACTCGATCCGGCCGGCATGATCTTTCACTTTTCGCGGTGCGGCTCGACGGTCGTATCACGGCTGCTTGCCACTGTTCCCGGCGTTGTCGTGATCGCCGAGCCTGCGCCGCTGAACGCACTGCTGGGCCTCGATCCCCGACAAGTGGACGGGGCAACGCTGGTCCAACTGGTGCGGCTGCTGGTGCGCGCCCTGGGCCGACGCCGTCACGGCGACGAACGGCACCTGGTGCTCAAATGCACCAGTTGGAACATCCGTCGCCAGGAGATTTTGACCGCTGCCTTTCCGGATACACCGTGGGCGTGGGTTCAGCGCGACCCTGCGCAGGTCGTCGCGTCGCTGCTGGCGACCCCGCCTGGCTGGCTCGGTCACCAAGCGCCGCCGCCGCAAACGGCGCAGCGCTTCGGTATCGATCCGGCGACGGTGTCGAACATGACCCGAGCCGAGTTCACCGCCCGCGCGCTCGGCGCGATGCTGTTCTCGGCGGCTGTCGGCCCCCCTCGCCGGGTTTGCATCGACCACGCCGAGCTGCCGACCGTGGTGTGGCAGCGGGTGGCGCCGCACTTCGGGATCGACGTCGACGCTGCGGCCATCGAACGCATGGCCGAGCAGTCCACGCTCTACTCGAAAAACCATGGTGCGCAGGCATTTGCGGGCGATGATCCGGAGCTGCGACCGATTACCGATGAGATGAGGGCCGCCGCCCGGCGCTTCGCCGAGCCGGGCTACCGGCAGCTGGCCTCCCGCTCCTAGCCGACGGGAGGCCGCAGGCGCAATCGCCGTCGGCCCGTCGGGTTTCCAATACCACCCGGGTGTGCTAGAAATGCTAATGAAAATCATGTTCATCACGGCAGCCGAAGGACTGACATGACACTGCGCGTCGTACCAGAAGGCCTCGTTGCTGCCAGCGCGCGCATTGAAGCCCTGACGGCGCGGCTGGCATCAGCGCAAGCGGCGTCGGTGCCGCTGATCACCACCGTGGTGCCCGCCGCCGCCGATCCGGTGTCGCTGCAGACCGCGGCCCGCTTCAGCCTGCGCGGCGGCCAGCATGCGGCCGTTGCCGCCCAAGGTGCCGAGGAGCTCGGCCGCTCCGGGGTCGGGGTCGCCGAGTCGGGCGCGACCTACGCCGCGGTCGATGCCGCTGCGGCGGGCTCCTATCACGGCATCTGGGGCTGACCATGACGGCGCCCATCTATATGGCAGCGCCGCCCGAGGTGCATTCGACGCTGTTGAGCAGTGGTCCCGGGCCCAGCTCACTGCTGGAGGCCGCGGGGGCGTGGAATTCACTGAGCGCCCAATATAACTCGGTCGCCGAAGAACTCAGCTCGGCGTTGGCCGAGGTACAGGCCGGGGCCTGGGAGGGGCCCAGCGCGGAGGAATTCGTGTCGGCGTACGTGCCGTATCTGGCATGGCTGACCAAAGCCAGCGCCGACAGCGCGGCCGCCGCCACCCAGCATGAGACCGCGGCCGCTGCGTACACCGGCGCGTTGGCAGCGATGCCCACACTGCCCGAATTGGCGACCAACCACGTTGTGCACGGCGTATTGCAGGCGACGAATTTCTTTGGTATCAATGCGATTCCGATCGCGGTCAACGAAGCCGACTATGTGCGGATGTGGATCCAGGCCGCCACCACGATGAGCACCTACCAAGCCGTCGCCGACACCGCGGTGGCGGCGACGCCGGCCACCGACGTTGCGCCTCCGATTCTGAAATCCAACGACGCGGCCCAGCCCGCTGACAGCAGCTCCGGCGAGAGCGGCGACAACCCGCTGGGACTCCCGCAGTGGCTGGTGCAGTACTTGCAGCAGCTCGGCATCGGCAACAGCCAGCTCGCGCACGACCCGATGGTCGACACGCCCTTCGACGACGCTATCGCCCAGTGGCTGCAGAATTTCGGCTACAACTGGCAACCTGCTCAAGGGATGCTCAACGGAGCGACTTACGACACCTACACCAACCCGGGTGAGGTCTCCTACTGGGTCGCTCGCGCCCTCGAACTCACCGAGGACTTCCAATATTTCGGGCAGCTCCTGCAGACAAACCCTGTGCAAGCCATTCAATGGTTCATCAGCTGGCAGCTATTCGACTTTCCCACTCACATTCTGCAAGTCACGAGCTTTTTGGCAGAGAACCCGGCGCTGTTCGTGGCCTTCGCCCCAGCGTTGACGCCCCTTGCCGCCGGTGGTGCGGGGTTGGCCGGACTGGGTGCCTTGGCTCAGCCGGTGATCCCGATGCTCCCCATTGAGTCCGTGGCGGCGCCGCCGCTGTTTCCGGTGACCGCACCTGCCCCGGCCGTCCTGGCGTCGTCGGTGGCGCCCAGTGCCCCGGCACCGTCGCCGACGCCCGCGTCCGCCCCAAGCGCGCCGGCCGCGCCTCCGCCGCCTACGGCACCGGCGCCACCTGCGGCTGGGCCAGGGTTCACACCGCCCTACGTTGTAGGTGGTCCGACGATCGGGTCGGGGATGGGCACGAAAGCCAAGTCGCAGGAGCCGACGTCGCGCGGTGCATCGAAGGCTCCCGAGGCCGCCGCTGCAGTGGTTGCCGCCGCGGCCAAAAAGCCGACACGGCGTCGCCGACGCGCGATGCAACGCGATCCCGCCGACGAATTCGCCGACATGAACATCGACGTCGACCCGAAATGGGGCGGTGCGACGGAGGCGTCGGAGAGCGGCGCGGGGCCGCTGGGATTTGCCGGCACCCTGGCGAAGGGCGGTGAACAGGCGACCGGATTGGCTACGCTGACTGACGACGGTTTCGGAAGCGGGCCGGCAATGCCGATGCTGCCGGGCACCTGGTCGCCCGAGGGCTCGCCGGGGGACGGTGGCCACAACTGAATATTTCTGCGCGGCAACGGTTATCGGATGAGAGGGTTTCAGGATGAGTTTGTTGGATGCTCATATTCCGCAGTTGGTGGCGTCGGAGTCGGCGTTTGGTGCCAAGGCGGGGTTGATGCGGTCGACGATTGGTCAGGCTGAGCAGGAGGCGATGTCGTCGCAGGCGTTTTTCGCCGGTGATGGTGCGGCGGCGTTTCAGGCGGCGCATGCCCGTTTTGTGGCGGCGGCGGCGAAGGTGAATTCGTTGCTGGATATCGCTCAGGCCAATTTGGGTGATGCGGCGGGTACTTATGTGGCTGCTGACAGTGCTGCGGCGAGCAGTTACCCGGGTTTTTGAGTTGATACGGATTAGTCGAAAGGGTTTGTGATGTCGCAGATCATGTACAACTACCCGGCGATGCTGGCGCATTCGGCGGACATGGCCGGGTATGCGGGCACGTTGCAGAGCTTGGGTGCCGATATTTCTGCTGAGCAGGCGGCGTTGCAGTCGGGCTGGCAGGGGGACACCGGGTTGAGTTATCAGGCCTGGCAGGCGCAGTGGAATCAGGCGATGGAGCAGTTGGTGCTGTCCTATCGTGCGATGGCCAGTACGCACGAGAACAACACCACCTCGATGCTGGCCCGCGACCAGGCCGAAGGCGCCAAGTGGGGCGCCTGACCAAGCGGCACTGACCACCCGCGGAAGGGCCGGCGATCTCGGCCGCGCCGCTCACACGCCCTCGGCTTCGGGCGCCACGACACTTTCCTCTGGGGAACCTCGCGTGTTAGCTTAGCCAATGCTAATGTCGCTGGTCGCTGTCGTATCAGACTGGGCTCCCGGCGGCATGGTCGACCGCGCTAACGGAGGGCTCACGATTCGGGCCAGGGCGGCTGAGCCGCAATCCGATGATGTCGCAGATGATTTCGGTGCACCGGTCTTTAATCCGGTCGGCGGCTGCCAATGAGCGCGCCGATCTGGATGGCGCTTCCGCCTGAGGTGCATTCGACGCTGCTCAATAGCGGTCCGGGGCCGAGTTCAATGCTGGCGGCCGCCGAGGCGTGGAATTTGTTGAGTGCCGAATATGTGTCGGCGGCCGACGAACTCACCACCGTGCTGACATCGGTGCAAGCCGGCGCATGGGAGGGGCCGAGCGCTGAGTCGTACGCGGCCGCGCACGGGCCATATCTGGCCTGGCTCATGCAGGCCAGCGCCGACAGCACGGCGACGGCTGCCCGCCATGAGACTGCGGCCGCCGCCTATACCGCCGCGCTGGCGGCGATGCCGACGCTGGCCGAGCTGACCGCCAACCATGCAGTCCACGCGGTACTGCTGGCAACGAATTTCTTTGGCCTCAATACGATTCCGATCGCGGTCAACGAAGCCGACTATGTGCGGATGTGGATCCAGGCGGCCACCACGATGACGGCTTATCAGGGAGTCTCCACCGCGGCGGTGGCCTCGGCGCCGCAAACCCCTCCGGCGCCGCAGGTACTCAAGGCGTCGGGCTCCCCCGAGGTGCAGGCCGGCGCAGCACAGGCTGCCCAGCCCGGGTCGTCGACGGGCCTTGGCGACCAGCTGGCTGATCTATTGCAGAAGTTAGGAGTGTCGCCCCAATTCGTTGATGATTACGGGATCGACAACATATATGACTTCCTGAACGATCCGGTTAGCTACATCCAGTCGCACTTGATCAGCAGACTCCTGACGGATCCGTTGTCGCTGCTGGAGAACCCGCTCTATGCCATCCTCGATGGCGACGAGGCCTACTTTTCGATCGGCTATGCGATTACCCCGGCCTCCGCCGGACTGTCGATCGCCTCCCTCGGATCTGTGGGCGCCGTCGCGGGCCTGGCCGGGCCGGCCGCCGCAGAGCTGGCCCCGGCCACCCTCGCGCCGGCACCTGCGCCGGTCGCGCCGGTTGCGCCGGCCGCCCCCAGTATGTTGCCGGCCTCTGGGACTGCCCCGACGCTGGCCGCGCACGTCGGCGCCCCGGCGACTGCCCCGGCACCTGCACCGGCGTCCGCGACGGCCCCTGCGACTGCCGGTCCGGGACCGACGCCGCCGCCGGCCACCGGCAGCTCGGGTTTTGGCTACCCATATCTGGTCGGCCCTCCGGGCATTGGCTTCGGCTCGGGGATGAGCAACCAGCGCAAGCGCCAGCGCCAAAAGGAAGGCGCCGGAACTCGATACCGCCGCGACGCCGGCCGTGGCGGTCGCGCGGGAGCAGGCACGGGCGCGGCGGCGTCGGCGCGCGATCTTGCGCGATCATGGCGACGAGTTTGCCGACATGAACGTCGAAGTGAACCCGGACTGGGCCGCGCCACCCGCCGGCGAGACCCTGGCGTCGGGCAACGGCGCGGGGCCGTTGGGATTTGCCGGCACGCTTCGCGATGAAGCCGTCGAGCGGGCCGTCGGGCTGTCCACGCTGCCTGGCGACGAGTTCGGCGGCGCTCCGACGGTTCCGATGGTGCCGGGCAGCTGGGAGCCCGGCGCCCGCCACCGATGATGAGGTCGCTACGGCGTGAGCACGACCGATCCGATGGTCTGACGGCCCTGTAGGTCGCGGTGCGCCTGCGCGGCATGTGCCAACGGGTAGCTGCGGCTCACCGTCACACTGAGCGAGCCGTCGGCGATCGCGTCGAACAACTCGCCTGCACGCCAAGCGAATTCCGCACCGGTGCGGGTGAAGTGGGCCAACGACGGACGAGTCAGGTACACCGATCCGGCCGCATTGAGCCGCTGCGGGTCGAAGGGCGGAACCGGTCCGCTGGATGCGCCGAACAGCGCCAGGGTTCCTCGCACGGCGAGGCTGGCCAGGCTCGCATCGAAGGTGCTGGCCCCAACGCCGTCGTAGACCACCGCCACACCGGCGCCCGCGGTCAACTCGCGAATCCGGCCGCCGAATTCAGTGGGATCGTCGCCCGGATAGTCCACGACGTCGGTGGCACCGGCCTGCCGCGACCGGTCGGCTTTTTCTGGAGTCGACACCGTCGTGATCACCCGAACGCCCCGATGCGTCAGCCACTGCGTCAGAATCAGTCCCACACCGCCGGCTCCGGCATGCACCAGCGCTGCATCCCCGGCCTGTGCGGCATACACCGATGTCATCAGGTAGTGCGCTGTCAAGCCCTTCAGCAGCGCTGAAGCGGCCACGTCCATAGCGACATCAGACGGCACCCGTGCAACGAATGGTGCTGGTGCAGTGCTGAATTCAGCGTAGGCGCCGGAAGCTGCGGCAGTCGCCACCCGGTCACCGGCGCTGAACTCCGTCACGCCGTCGCCCACGGCGGCCACCGTCCCGGCGACTTCGGTGCCCAGCACGAACGGCAGCTCGCGCGGGTAGGTCCCGGAGCGGAAATAGGTGTCGATGAAGTTGACACCGATCGCTTCGGCTTCGATCAGGACCTCACCCGGTCCGGCAGACGGCTGCGGCTTCTCGACGTAGCTCAGGACGTCCGGACCGCCGATTTCGGCGACTTCGATTGCGTGCATGCTGACTATCATCCGCAAGCATGGAGACCGCATGAAGTTGGCCCGTCCCGACATTCGCCATCCCCGGATCGTGCTGGCCGGCTCCGCGGAGGACGATGACGCCGGCCTGGTCGCTGCGCTGCGCAAACGCGGTCTGCATGCACACTGGCTGGCCTGGGACCACCCCGGCACGCTGACGGCCGATCTGGTGATCCTGCGGGACAGCAGCACTGACCCCGAATTTGTGGCGTGGACCAGGCGCGTGCCACATCTGCTGAACGCGCCCGAGGTCGTGGCCTGGAACACCGGTCGGCGTCATCTGCGCGATCTTCGCGATGCGGGTGTGCCCGTGCTGGACCGTCGCCCGCCACGCTCTGCGGTCCGCACGGCGTTGGTGTTCCTCGGCGGCATCCAGTCACACGCATTCGCCGAGAAATCCTCCGTCGAGGCCGATTTCGAGCTGTGGGACCTCGGTCAGGCGGCCCTCCAAGCGGCCGCCGACCACCTCGGCATCAGCGTCGACGAGCTGCTCTACGCCCGCGCCGATGTGATCGGCGAACCGGGCAGCGCCGAGCTGGCAGAGCTGAATCTCGTTGCCCCGTCGCTGGGTTGGCGGCTGCTGGGTGGCGACGCCCGCGCCGACGCGCAACGTCGATTCGCGCTGTGCGTCGAGTCAGCCCTGGACCGGTTGGGGCTGGGTCCGCTCTCGCATCGAGGCCCATAGCGCCGCGGTGGCTGCCGTGCAGATCGCCGCTCCGGCGACGTGCACCGCGACCAGCGCCGCGGGGACGCCGGTGAAGAACTGCACCGTACCCACCGCCGCCTGACCGAACACCGCCACCAGCAGAACGCCCAGCCGCACCAGCACCGGGCGCGGCGCCCGCACGGCCAGCAGCCCGAACCCGAGGCCGACCAGCAGCGCCAGATAGGCGATCAGCAGCGACGAGTGCGCGTGCACCAGTGTGGTGACCTCGATCCGCAGCCGCGGCACGGTCCGGTTCGGGCTGGTGTCCCCGGCATGCGGGCCCGCAGCGGTGACCAACGTTCCGGCCACCAGCACGGCCGCCAGCGTCAGCGCGCTCAGCCCGGTGAGCGCCCGCAGCGGCTTGGCCACCCCAGCTCTGACCACCCCGTCGTCCGGCTGACCGACCTTGACGTAGAGCAGCACCGCGAGCCACACCATCGTCATCGAGGTCAGCAGGTGGACCGCCACCGTCCACCACAGCAGCCCGGTGCGTACGGTGATCCCGCCGATCACCGCCTGCAGCACCGTCGAGGCCGGCATCAGCCAGGCGTACACCAGCACTTCGCGACGGCGGTGGGCACGGATGACCGCCAGCACCGCCAAGGCCGCGGTCAGCACCACGGCAAAGGTGATCATCCGGTTGCCGAACTCGACGGCCTGGTGAATACGGGGAACCTCAGAGACGGCGACAGGGGTGAAACTGCCGGGGAAGCACTGCGGCCAGGTCGGGCAACCCAGCCCCGAGGCCGTGACGCGGACGATCGCACCGGTGACGGCGATGCCGCCCTGGGTCACGATCACCGCCGCGGCGATGATCCGCTGAGCGCGAAGACTGGGCCGCGAGAAACGCAGCAATGATTGCCCGACAGGCATCGCCCGATCGTAGGGCAACGGCAACTACGTCGCGTAGTAGGGCTGGTTCGCGCCAGGTCTCATGTCGAGCGTGAAGTCAGCGTCACGGCATGGGCCAGCTTAACGCTCAGTGATCGCTGCAACGCGTCAGGTGAAGCGGAACCACCGCAACGCGCCCAGCCCGGCCAACGTGCCCCATCCGAGCAGCACCAGCATGCCGAACCAGTCCACCGACAGGCTCATCGCGCGCGAGAGCGATTCGGTCAGTGCCCCGGCCGGGGTCAGCCGCGCGGCCCACTTGACCGCCGAACCGACCAACCCGGATTCGACGGTCAATGCGCCCAGACCCGCGAAGACGAACCACAACAGGTTGGCCACCGCGAGCACGATCTCGGCGCGCAAAGTGCCACCCAGCAGCAGGCCCAGTGCGGCGAAAACCGCGGTGCCCAAGGCGATCACCGCCGCACCCAACGCCAGGCCCACAGGCGAAGGCCGCCAACCCAGCGCAAAACCGATGGCGCCCAGCAGGACCGATTGCAGAAACACCGTCGTCACCACCGCGGCCGACTTGCCGGCGATGATGCCCCACACCGGTAGCGCCGTCGCACCCAGCCGTTTGAGGGCCCCGTAGCGGCGATCGAATGCCACCGCGATGGCCTGGCCGGTGAATGCGGTCGAAATCACCGCCAGCGCCATGATCGCCGGGACGAACGTGGCGGCTCGGTTGTCGCCGAACGATCCGAGCGGCAGCAACGTCAGCCCGACCAACAGGGTGATCGGGATGAACATCGTCAGCAACAGCTGCTCGCCGTTGCGCAGCAGCAGCTTGAGCTCCAGCCCGAACTGCGCGGCCAGCATCTTCGGTACGGCGGCAGGCCGCGGATCCGGCGTGAAAGTGCCTGCGGCGAAGGGGCTTTGGGTTGTCATGACCGTAACTCCCGACCGGTGAGCTCCAAGAACACGTCTTCCAGGCTGCGCTGCTCGACGCGCAAGTCGGTGGCCAGCACGTCGATCTGGGCGCACCAACCGGTGACCGTGGCAAGCACCTGCGGGTCGATCGAGCCTTCCACCAGATACTCACCCGGCGTCGACTCGCTGGCCCGGTAATCCTCGGGCAGAGCCGACAGCAGCAACGACAGGTCCAGCCGCGGGGGAGCGCTGAACCGCAGTTGGCCTTTGGCGCCGCTGCGGGTCAACTCCGCCGGCGTGCCGGAGGCCACCGTCACCCCGCGGTCGATGATGACCAGCCGGTCGGCGAGTTCCTCTGCTTCTTTGAGTTGATGGGTGGTCAGTACCACCGTCACGCCGTCGCGGCGCAACGCATCGATCAACTCCCACACCAGAATTCGGGCCTGGGCGTCCATGCCGGCGGTCGGTTCGTCGAGGAAGACCAATTCGGGCCGGCCGACCAATGCGCAGGCCAGCGCGAGCCGCTGCTGCTGGCCGCCGGAGAGCTGTCGATAGGTGGTCCGGGCCGCTTCGGTCAGGCCCAGCGTGTCCAACAGCCACTGCGGGTCGAGGGGATCGGCGGCGTAGGAGGCGACCAGGTTCAGCATTTCACCGGCCCGGGCCGCGGGATATCCGCCGCCGCCCTGCAGCATCACGCCGATGCGTGGCCGCAGCCGGGCGTTGTCCGCGATCGGATCGAGCCCGAGCACCTCGATGGTGCCGGCATCGGGACGGACGAAGCCCTCGCACATCTCCACCGTCGTCGTCTTGCCGGCGCCGTTGGGGCCGAGCAACGCCAGCACCTCAGCGGTGTGCACCTCGAGGTCGAGGTGGGCGACGGCCGTGGTCGCAGCGGCCCCCGCGCCGTACTGCTTGCACACCCCGCGCAGCCGCACAGGGGTATCAGATGCGGAACTCACGACGTCTGAGCGTAAGCGCCGGGCAGCGGATCAGGTTGCGGGGTCTCGCCGGAGGGCGGCGGATCCTCATTCACCGCGTCGGTGATGAGCTCCGCGGCGAGCAGTGGGCGCCACGGCAGGTGGTCGTAGGTCACTGCGATCAACAGCAACACCACGATGGTGCTGGCCACCGTGGCGTCCACGATCTGGAACAGGGCGAACCGGTCGCCGTTGGCGGTCGGGCCGAAGATGCCCACCACGATCGTGACGATGATCACCGCGAGCCGGAAGCCGGGCCGGGTGGCCCATGCCGCCAACGGGATGATCGCCCACAGCAGATACCAGGGCTGCACCACCGGAAAGAGCAACACCGTCCCGCCAAGGGCGACGCCGAGGCCGCCGACCGGGTGCAACCGGCCGCGCAGAACCGCCAGCAGCAGCCAGGCGACCATGACGCCGATGATCAGGACGCCGATTCCACGGGTCAGCGACAGCACGGCGGTGGTGTGATCGCCCAGGCCCAGCAGGATCCCGACCTGCCCGGTACCCAGCGCGATCAGCGTCGGCGGCGACATCCAGCTGCGGACCACGTTGGCGGTGCCCAGGGTGTAGATCCAGCCGAAGCCCAGCCGGCTGGCCGAGCCGACGGCCGCCATCACCGCCAGCGACAACCCCGCCATCAGGGTGCCGGTCAGCAGGAACGCCCGAAGGCCCCCGCCGTATCGCTGGGCCAAGGCCATCGTGACAAAACCGAGCGCCAGCAGCGACGGCAGTTTGATCTGCGACGACAGCACGATCAGGATCGCCCCGGCCAGCAGCATGGCCAGCGGCGTCCAGTCCGCCGCCTCGCCACTGGCTCGCGGCCAGGGCCGAGGCCACAGCGGGCGCGCCGAGTCGATGCCACGCAGTGCGAACTCGGTGCCGGCCAGCATCAGCCCCAACATCGGCGCCTCGTTGTGGATGCCCGCGACCAGATGCATGATCAGCAGCGGGTTGGCCGCCCCCAGCCACAGCGCGCTGACTTCGGCCACTCCGCAGCGCCGGGCCAGTCGCGGTGTCGCCCAAACGATCAGGCCGACGCCGAGCAGCACCACCAGCCGATGGCACAGCACCGCAGCGACGATGTTCTCACCGGTCAGCGCGGAGATGCCGCGGCCCATCCACAAAAACAGCGGCCCGTAGGGCGCCGGGGTCTCCCGCCACAGGCTGGGCACCGACAGCGTGAACACGTGGCCGAGGCCCAAGCCGGTCGCCGGACCTACCCGATACGGGTCCAGTCCCAGCCAGCAGATCCGGCTCTGGGCCAAGTAGGAGTAGACGTCCTTGCTGAACATCGGCGGCGCGATCAGCAGCGGCAGCACCCACAGCAGCAGCGTGCGGTCCAGGTCGCCGCGCGACATCCGCCGCTTGCCCAACGCGAACCGGCCCAGCATCAGCCAGGCCAAGGCCATCATCACCGCGCCCGTGGTGGTCATCGTCAGCGACACCGTCTGGATCCGCGACGGAAGGTTGAGCAGGCGGACCCCGAAGGTCGGGTCCTGGACCACCGGCCGGGCTCCGGCACCGAGTGCGCCGATGGCCATCAGCACGGTGCCGGTGGCGCCGAACACCCGGGTGCGTCGAAGCGCGACCAGCTCGGAGTCGATCAGGGGTTGGCCCACCGCCAGCTCGTCGCCGTGCAGGCTGGCGATCGACGAACTCAGCGAGTGGTGGCGGTCTGCCATCACAGCAGCGTAGCGGCGATCGCCAGCGCGGCGGAGCCGGGCGCAGCGGGTCGCCGCCGTGTGACCCAGCGGCGATCGCCAGCGCGGCGGAGCCGGGCGCAGCGGGTCGCCGCCATGTGACCAGCTGGCCCCAGAACCCTGATGAACTGGTCAGGTGTGACCAGTGCAACCTCGGCAGAGGGTAACCTTGCTGGACCCCTCATCGGAATTGCGTCACACTGGTGTTGTGAAATTCCCGCCCTCCGTCGACAGTGCCGAAGCAGCGGCTGCTGCAGCGACGCATGACGGTCAGACCCGCAGCGCCGTCATCCGGCTGCTGCTGGAGTCCGGGTCTATCACCGCCGGGCAGATCGGCGAGCGGCTCGGGTTGTCCGCGGCCGGGGTCCGACGTCACCTCGACGTGCTGATCGACATGGGTGAAGCCGAGTCGGCACCCGCCGCGCCATGGCAGCAAGCCGGGCGGGGACGTCCAGCCAAGCGGTACCGGCTCACCGCGACCGGCCGCGCGAAGCTGGACCACAGCTACGACGACCTGGCGTCGGCCGCAATGCGGCAGCTCCGGGAGATCGGCGGCGAAGAGGCGGTCCGCAACTTCGCCCGACAGCGCATCGACACGATCCTGTCCGGTGTCGAGGCGGCCGATTCGGACGACTGACGAAGAGATCGAAGCCACCGCCGAACGAATCGCCGGTGCATTGTCCAAAGCCGGTTACGTGGCGACCACGACGCAGGTGGGCGGTCCGATCCACGGCGTGCAGATATGTCAGCATCATTGCCCGGTGTCGCACGTCGCCGAGGAGTTCCCGGAGTTGTGCGAGACCGAGCGGGAGGCGATAGCGGAGGTACTGGGTACCCACGTGCAGCGTCTGGCGACAATCGTCAACGGCGATTGCGCCTGCACTACCCACGTTCCGCTCGCCGCAACTGAAGCCACACCGATTGAACTTCGGCGCACAGCCCGTGCCGAAGCCATCACGAGCACCAAAGGAGTGTCGTCTATGACTCTCACCCCAGAGGCCGCCAAGACGGTTATGCCCGCCGAGACGCTGACCCAGGAGCAGACGATCGCCTCGCTGGGCCGCTACGGCTACGGCTGGTCGGACTCCGACGTGGCCGGCGCCAGCGCGCAGCGCGGGCTGTCCGAGGCGGTGGTGCGCGACATCTCGGGGAAGAAGAACGAGCCGGAGTGGATGCTGCAGTACCGGTTGAAGGCGCTGCGCATCTTCGAGCGCAAGCCGATGCCGAACTGGGGATCCGACCTCGAAGGGATCCACTTCGACAACATCAAGTACTTCGTGCGGTCCAGCGAGAAGCAGGCCGCCACCTGGGACGACCTGCCCGCGGACATCAAGAACACCTACGACAGGCTCGGCATCCCCGAGGCGGAGAAGCAGCGACTGGTCTCCGGCGTTGCGGCGCAATACGAGTCAGAGGTGGTCTACCACTCGATCCGTGAGGATCTCGAGGCCCTGGGCGTCATCTTCCTGGACACCGACTCCGGGCTGCGTGAGCATCCCGAGCTCTTCCAGAAGTACTTCGGCACGGTGATCCCGGCCGGCGACAACAAGTTCTCGGCGTTGAACTCCGCTGTCTGGAGTGGGGGATCGTTCATCTACGTCCCGCCGGGCGTGCACGTCGACATCCCGCTGCAGGCCTACTTCCGGATCAACACCGAGAACATGGGCCAGTTCGAGCGCACGCTGATCATCGTCGACGAGGGCGCCTACGTGCACTACGTCGAGGGCTGTACGGCGCCGATCTACAAGAGCGACTCGCTGCACTCGGCGGTCGTGGAGATCATCGTCAAGCCCGGCGGCCGTTGCCGTTACACGACCATCCAGAACTGGTCCAACAACGTCTACAACCTGGTGACCAAGCGGGCCCGGGCCGAGGCCGGCGCCACCATGGAATGGGTGGACGGCAACATCGGATCCAAGGTCACGATGAAGTACCCGGCGGTCTGGATGACCGGCGAATACGCCAAAGGCGAGGTGCTTTCGGTCGCGTTCGCCGGCGAGGGACAGCACCAGGACACCGGCGCAAAGATGCTGCATCTGGCGCCCAACACGTCGAGCAACATCGTGTCCAAGTCGGTCGCCCGCGGTGGCGGTCGCGCCTCCTACCGGGGGCTGGTCCAGGTGAACAAGGGCGCGCACGGATCGCGTTCCAGCGTGAAATGCGATGCGCTGCTGGTGGATACGATCAGCCGCAGTGACACCTACCCCTACGTCGA
Source organism: uncultured Actinomycetota bacterium (assembly GCA_963762535.1). Taxonomy (GTDB): domain Bacteria; phylum Actinomycetota; class Actinomycetes; order Mycobacteriales; family Mycobacteriaceae; genus Mycobacterium. The sequence goes on along the minus strand of CAVXKX010000003.1, from coordinate 49,609 downwards.
CATCCGCGAGGACGACGTGACGATGGGCCACGAGGCCACCGTGTCGAAGGTCAGCGACACCCAGCTGTTCTATCTGATGAGCCGCGGACTGACCGAAGACGAGGCGATGGCGATGGTGGTGCGTGGCTTCGTCGAGCCGATCGCCAAGGAACTGCCGATGGAATACGCCCTCGAGCTCAACCGGCTGATCGAGCTGCAGATGGAAGGCTCGGTCGGCTAGTGACGGGATTGACTGAAGCGGTTGAGGGTTCAGCCCTGGCCGCTGCCAACAAGGGCGAGCTGTTCTCCTCGTTCGACGTCAACGCGTTCGAGGTTCCAGGCGGCCGCGACGAGCTATGGCGTTTCACGCCGCTCAAGCGGCTGCGCGGGCTGCATGACGGCTCCGCCGCGGCGAGCGGGACCGCGACGATCGAGGTCAACGAGCGACCCGGCGTCACGGTGGAATCCGTGCGGCGTGGCGACAAACGGCTCGGCCAGGGCGGGGTGCCGTCCGATCGTGTTGCTGCTCAAGCCTTCTCGTCGTTCAACTCGGCAACCATCGTGACCGTCGCTCGGAACACCGAGGTGGCCGAGCCAATCGAGGTCAACATCACCGGACCCGGCGAGGGCGCAGTGGCCTACGGCCACCTACAGATTCGGGTCGAAGAACTTTCGCGGGCGATCGTCGTGGTCGATCTGCGGGGCAGCGGCACCTACGCCGACAACGTCGAGATCATCGTCGGCGACTCGGCCGGCGTGGACGTCATCTGGATCGCGGACTGGGCCGACGACGCGGTGCACGTCAGTTCCCACCACGCCCGCCTCGGCAAGGATGCGGTGCTGGGCCACGTCAATGTCACCTTGGGCGGCGATGTGGTCCGCACGACGGCGACCGTCCGCTTCGAGGGTCCCGGTGCCGAGGCGCAGATGCTCGGTACCTACTTCGCCGACGACGGCCAGCACTTCGAGGCCCGGCTCTTGGTCGATCACGCACAGCCGAACTGCAAGTCCGATGTGCTGTACAAGGGTGCGCTGCAAGGTGATCCGGACTCCACCAAGCCGGACGCGCACACCGTCTGGATTGGCGACGTGCTGATCCGCGCCGAGGCCGAAGGCACGGACACCTTCGAGGTGAACCGCAACCTGGTGCTGACCGACGGGGCCCGCGCCGACTCGGTCCCCAATCTGGAGATCGAGACCGGCGAAATCGTCGGCGCCGGACACGCCAGTGCCACCGGAAGATTCGACGACGAGCAACTGTTCTACTTGCGCGCCCGCGGGATCCCCGAAGACCAGGCCCGCCGACTGGTGGTGCGCGGCTTCTTCAACGAGATCATCGCGAAGATCGCCGTGCCCGCCGTGCGCGAACGCCTGACCGAAGCCATCGAACGAGAACTGGCGATCACCGCCGGGCTCAATTGAACGACGAGAGAAGTAACTGACCATGACCACTCTGGAAATCAAAGACCTGCACGCATCGGTGATCACCCCCGAGGGTGAGGAAGTCCCGATCCTCAACGGCGTCAACCTGACCGTGCGTTCCGGGGAGACCCACGCGGTGATGGGCCCGAACGGGTCCGGCAAGTCGACGCTGTCCTACGCCATTGCCGGTCATCCCAAGTACACCGTCACCTCGGGTTCGATCACCCTCGACGGGCAGAACGTGCTGGAGATGAGCGTCGACGAACGGGCCCGCGCCGGCCTCTTCCTGGCCATGCAGTACCCGGTCGAGGTGCCCGGTGTGTCGATGTCGAACTTCCTGCGCTCGGCGGCGACCGCAGTCCGCGGCGAAGCCCCCAAGCTGCGGCACTGGGTCAAAGAGGTCAAGGCCGCCATGCAGGACCTGGACATCGACCAGGCCTTCGGCGAACGCAGTGTCAACGAAGGGTTCTCCGGTGGCGAGAAGAAGCGCCACGAGATCCTGCAACTGGGCCTGCTCAAGCCCAAAATCGCGATCCTCGACGAGACGGACTCCGGCCTGGACGTCGACGCGCTGCGAGTGGTCAGCGAGGGCGTCAACCGGTACGCCGAAGCAGAGCAGGGTGGCATTCTGCTGATCACGCACTACACCCGCATCCTGCGGTACATCCACCCGCAGTTCGTGCACGTGTTCGTCGCCGGCCGGATCATTGAATCAGGCGGCCCCGAGTTGGCCGATGAGCTTGAAGAAAACGGCTACGAGCGCTTCTCGCAGACAGCCGCTTCGGGGACCTGACATGACGGTTGCGGCCACTCCCCGCCGGCCTTGGATCTCGCGGCGATCCGGGCCGACTTCCCGATCCTGAGCCGCGTCATGCGGGGCGGAAATCAACTCGCGTACCTGGATTCCGGAGCGACGTCGCAGCGTCCGGTCCAGGTCCTCGATGCCGAGCGGGAATTCGTGCTCACCTCCAACGGCGGCGTGCACCGCGGCGCGCACCAGCTGATGGAAGAGGCGACCGACGCCTACGAGCAGGGCCGCGCCGACGTGGCTGCGTTCGTCGGCGCCGGGCCCGATGAGCTTGTCTTCACCAAGAATGCCACCGAGTCGCTCAATCTGCTGTCTTATGTGCTGGGGGACAACCGGTTCGACCGAGCTGTCGGGCCCGGAGACGTCATTGTCGTCACCGAACTCGAGCACCACGCCAACCTGGTGCCGTGGCAGGAGCTGGCGCGACGCACCGGTGCCACGCTGCGCTGGTTCGGCGTCAGCGACGACGGTCGGATCGACCTGGATTCGCTGCAGCTCGACGACCGACGTGAAAGTCGTTGCGTTCAGCCATCACTCGAACGTGACCGGCGCGGTGGCCCCGGTCGCCGAGCTGGTTCGGGCGGGCCAAAGCCGTCGGCGCCCTGACCGTGCTGGACGCCTGCCAGTCGGTGCCGCACCAGCCGGTCGACTTCCGCGCTCTCGACGTCGATTTCGGCGCGTTCTCCGGACATAAGATGCTCGGCCCCAACGGGATCGGTGTGCTTTACGGCCGGGCCGAGTTGCTCGCCGCCCTGCCGCCGTTCATCACCGGTGGCTCGATGATCGAAACGGTCACGATGGACACCACGACATACGCCGCCCCGCCGCAGCGTTTCGAGGCGGGCACACCGATGACCTCACAAGTCATCGGTCTGGGGGCGGCGGCGCGTTATCTGGGCGCCATCGGCATGCCCGCCGTCGAAGCCCACGAGCGCGAACTGGTGGCCGCCGCGATCGACGGACTCTGCGGTATCGACCAGGTGCGGATCATCGGCCCTACGACCATGGAAAACCGCGGCTCGCCAGTGTCTTTCGTGGTCGACGGCGTACACGCGCACGATGTCGGCCAGGTGCTCGACGACGACGGGGTCGCCGTTCGGGTCGGCCACCACTGCGCGATGCCACTGCACCGCCGGTTCGGAGTCGCGGCCACCGCGCGCGCATCATTCGCGATCTACAACACCCCCGACGAGGTCGACCGGCTGGTCGCCGGAGTCCGCCGCGCCATCGATTTCTTCGGCAGGGCGTGATCGGTCATGCGTCTTGAGCAGATGTATCAGGAAGTGATCCTCGATCACTACAAGCATCCCCAGAACCGCGGCCTGCGTGAGCCGTTCGGCGCGGAGGTCTATCACAAGAACCCGGTTTGCGGTGACGAGATCACGCTGCGGGTGGCGCTCTCGGCTGACGGGGAGACCGTCGAGGACGTCTCCTATGACGGGCAGGGCTGCTCGATCAGCCAGGCCGCCACGTCGGTGCTCACCGAGCAGGTGATCGGCCACAGCGTCGGGCAGGCGTTGAAGACCGTCACCGCGTTCAGCGAGATGGTGTCGTCGCGCGGAAATGTCGAGGGCGACGAGGACGTACTGGGTGACGGGGTGGCGTTCGCCGGGGTGGCGAAGTACCCGGCCCGAGTCAAATGCGCGCTGCTGGGCTGGATGGCGTTCAAGGATGCATTGGCCCAAGCGAGCCACGAGGTGGAGGAGGTCACAAGGTGAGCGAGACTGCGGCACCGGACAACGAATTGATCGGCGACATCGAGGAGGCGATGCGCGATGTCGTCGATCCCGAATTGGGCATCAACGTCGTCGACCTGGGACTGGTCTACGGCGTGAACCTCGAAGAGGCGGAGGAGGGCACGGTAGCGCTGATCGACATGACGTTGACCTCGCCGGCCTGCCCGCTGACCGACGTCATCGAGGACCAGTCGCGTAACGCGCTGATCGGTGCGGGGCTGGTCGACGAGTTGCGGATCAACTGGGTCTGGAATCCACCGTGGGGCCCGGACAAGATCACCGATGACGGCCGCGATCAGCTGCGCGCGCTGGGCTTCACCGTCTGAGCGGACATCGCTAAAAGTCGCGCGAGCCGGGGTATGGCCGCAGAATCAGTATGACCGGACAGAAAGGTATGCGCGATGAGACGAAGAAACTGGTGTTTGTCGCGGCCTGTTTGGCCGCCGCGCTGATGAGCTAGCGGCATTGCCCAAGCCGACCCAGCGCCTGCGCCCGGTCCCGATCCGAACGGGCCGAAGTGCGACATCTGGAACGGTGGCGAGCAACGGAGACAAGCTGGGAACGTGTTCCGTGCGGCTGGGCTTATTGGGACAGAAAAGGGCTGGTACCAGGCTGCCTCAGGGATGTCCAGGCGATCGGTTGATCAGTTCGCTCCTACGGTGCTCGTCCTGCGCGCTAGCCCCCAACCTGGATATTCACGTCTCTGCAGGGTGTGAATCCGGCCAGCCTTGAGCTACCATCATGAATGTGACGGACGCCGCAGCGGCCCACGGGCCCGAACAGGGAACCAAGGTGCCGCCGCATGTCATCGTAATGTTCGGCGCCACAGGTGATTTGGCGCGACGTAAGCTGTTGCCGGGGCTGCTTCACCTGTCATGTTCGAAGCTTGCGCCTGAGATGCGGATCATCGGGACGTCACTCGACGAACTCGACACCGAGGCCTTCCGCAAGCAGGCACACAAAGCCTGCAAGGAGTTCGCTCACCACGCCGTTTCCGACGAGCTCTTCGAGCAGTTCATCGCCAGTCTGACCTTCGTTTCCCAGCAGAATGGTCCCGAGGCGCTCGGCGCCGCGGTGGCCGAGCAGATTGACGCGCTCGGTGGCGAGGCTCGCCTGCTGCACTACTTGAGCGTTCCGCCCAAGGCGGTGATGCCCGTCATGGACACCCTGCACAAGGCAGACCTGGCGCAAGAACTCCCGGGTCATCATGGAGAAGCCGTTCGGTGTCGACCTGACCAGCGCACGCGAACTCAACAAGGCCATCCACGAGCGATTCGACGAGGAACAGATCTTCCGGATCGACCACTTCCTCGGCAAGGAAGCCGCGCAGAACATTCTGGCCTTCCGATTCGCCAACGGACTGTTCGAGCCGATCTGGAACCGTCAATTCATCGATCACATCCAGATCGATGTCCCGGAGCGCCTCACCGTCGAAAACCGGGCCCAGTTCTACGAATCCGTCGGCGCGTTCAAGGACATGGTGGTCACCCACCTGTTCCAGATTCTGGCGTTCGTGGCGATGGAGCCGCCCACCGAGCTCGCGTCCGCGGCGATCAGCGAGGAGAAGAACAAGGTGTTCCGCTCGCTGTGTCCCCTCAACCCGAGCCAGGTGGTCCGCGGCCAGTACCGCGGTTACCGCGACGAGCCCGGGGTCTCTCCCGAATCGGACACCGAGACGTTCGTCGCACTCAAATGCGAGATCGACAACTGGCGCTGGGCCGGGGTCCCGTTCTTCCTGCGCACCGGCAAGGGCTTGGCCGAGGGACAGCGCATCATCTCGATCGCATTCCACGAGCCGCCGCGCAGCATGTTTCCGCCGGGGTCCGGGGTGGGGCAGAAGGGTCCGGACCACCTGACCTTCGACCTCGCCGACGTGTCGAAGATGTCGTTGTCGTTCTACGGCAAGCGGCCGGGCCCGGGGATGAAGCTGGACAAGCTCAGCCTGCAGTTCACCATGGAGGAGACCGGCCACGCCGGTGACGTCCTGGAGGCCTATGAGCGGCTGATTCTCGATGCGATGCGCGGCGACCGGACGCTGTACAACACCGCCGAGGGCATCGAGCGACTCTGGGAGGTCTCCGCCCCGTTGCTGGAGGACCCGCCGCCGTCGCGCAGCTACGACCTCGACTCGTGGGGGCCCAACGCGGTCCATCCCCTGATCGCGCCGCGCGCATGGCGGCTGCCGTTCGAACGCGGTTGGCGCGGAACGAAGTAACTACGGTCGTTTGATGCGCGCCCCGTGGACGTCAACCGTGGTGGCGGAAGTGGGGCAGGTGCGGAAGGCCCGGCAGGTGGAAGCGGTGGTGGCCGCCGCCCATCGGTGGGCACGGTTCCAGGTCGATCGTCGCTGCCTGCAGCACACCGGCGTTAAGGGTTCCCTGGGCTGCCAGGCACTTACCCTGCTGGATGGCCTGAGCGTTGGTCACGGCGTGCTTGGTGTAGGTGGTGGTGTCGATGACGGTGGCAGTGTCATGCACGGTTTTGCCGCTGGGATCAACGCTGTCGACCGCGATGGTCTTATCGGTGACCGAGGCCACGGTCCCGTAGACGGGTGCGGCGGGCCCGGGTAGCGGCGGGCACCTGCCGGCTACCGCCGGACTGATCTCCACGGACTCCGCGGTGATCGGGCCCCCGGGCGGAGCGCTCTGCGGCGCGGGCTTGACGGCGATGCAACTGCCGGGTTTCACGTCGGTCAGCGCTGCTGAACTGAGCTCGGTGATCATTGTCGCCGGCGTGACGTCGACTGTGGCCGCACTCCGGTCTCGTTGGGTGAGCTGAATCGTGTTGTTTGACACCGACCTGACCAATCCCTCGATGTGGTCTTTGCCCACTGGCGGCGGCGGTGGTGGTGGTGGTGGCTTCGGTGCGGAGCTCGGTTGGCTTGCGGAGGTGCTGGGTTGCGTGGCGTTTTGGTCGTTCGAGCTGCTGCACGCCGCGAAGGACAATGCGGTGGCGCCGGTCAGCAACAGGACGGGCAGTCGCGCCAGTGAGATCCTGCTCGGTTTGACAGACATCGACGCTTCTCCGATCGCGGATTTCACCGGCCAGCGGGTACCCGCTGCGGCGGGCTTTTATCAGACGACCAGTTGTGGTGGGCCGGCGTCAATTTAGGGTGGTGCCATGTTTTGGCTGTGCAGAACCTGCGGCGTCGAGCACGCCACGGTATCGAGCGTATGCGCGATTTGTGCCGACGACCGGCAGTGGGTGCCGGCCGAGGGGCAGCAATGGGCGACACTCGAGCAGCTCGTCGCCGAAGGGATGCGGTCGCAGGTCTTCACGATTGAGGACGGGCTGGTGGCGGTCGGCAGTTCGCCTGCGTTGGGTATCGGGCAGCTGGGAAAGCTGGTGTGCAGCGACGCCGGCAACGTGCTGTGGGATCCGTCGGGTTTTGTCGACGACGACGCGGTGGCCGCGGTCGCCGCACGCGGCCCGGTCATCGCCATTGTGGCCAGCCATCCGCACATGTACGGCGCGCAAGTCGAATGGAGTCACCGACTGGGCGGGGTCCCGGTGTACGTCAACGCCGCTGACGCCGACTGGGTGATGCGGCCCGACCCGGTGATTGAGCAATGGTCGGACACTTTGGTGCTGACACCGGCACTGACGGTCATCCGGGTAGGCGGGCATTTTCCGGGCAGCGCCGTCGCGTGCTGGACCGAAGGCGCCGACGGCCGGGGCGTATTGCTGGCCGGGGACACCATCTTTCCCAACCCGGACCGCCGCACCGTGGGTTTCCTGCGCAGCTACCCCAACCGCCTTCCGCTCTCGGCCGCGGTGGTGCAGCGGATGGCCGCGACGTTGGCCCCGTTGCAGTTCGACCGCATCTACGGCCTTCACACCAATGCCATCGACGCCGACGGCCACGCGTCGGTCCAGCATTCGGCGGAGCGGCACGCTGCATGGGTCCGCGGTGACTACGACCACCTGACCTGACGGGTGGGAACACCGCGGCAGCTCAGATCGTTGAACGGGCCGTGACACAAGAACTCACCGCTGCGCAGTTCAACGAAACGATCAACGGCAACGACATCGTGCTCGTCGACTTCTGGGCGTCCTGGTGCGGCCCGTGCCGACAGTTCGCCCCGACTTTCGCCGCGTCCGCCGACAAACACCCTGACGTCGTGCACGCCAAGGTGGACACCGAAGCCGAACAGGAACTTGCCGCGGCCGCGCAGATCCGGTCCATACCCACGCTGATGGCTTTCAAAAAAGGCAAGCTGATCTTCAACCAGGCCGGTGCGCTGCCGCCCGCCGCGTTGGAAGACCTGGTTCAGCAGGTCAAGGCTTTCGATGTCGACGCGGCCGTCGCAACCCAGGAGGGCGACCAGGCCTGATCGCACCGCCGGCGCCCGGGTTACCGTTCAACGGTGAATTTGGTCCTCGTCGAACATCCCCGCCCGCACGTCGCGCTGATCACCCTGAATCGGCCGGAGCGGATGAACTCCATGGCGTTCGACGTCATGGTCCCGCTCAAAGAGGTGCTGGAGACCATCACCTACGACAATTCTGTTCGGGTTGTGGTGCTGACCGGCGCCGGCAGAGGCTTCTCCTCGGGAGCCGATCACAAATCGGCCGGCTCGGTTCCGCACGTTCAGGATCTGACCCGGCCCAGCTATGCGCTGCGCTCGATGGAGATCCTCGATGACGTCATCCTGTCGCTGCGACGGCTGCACCAGCCGGTGATTGCGGCGGTGAATGGGGCCGCGATCGGCGGCGGGCTGTGCCTGGCACTGGCCGCCGACATCCGCGTTGCGGCGCACGGAGCGTATTTCCGGGCCGCGGGCATCAACAACGGGCTGACCGCCAGCGAGCTGGGACTGAGCTACCTGCTGCCGAGGGCCATCGGCTCGTCGCGGGCGTTCGAGATCATGCTGACCGGTCGCGACATCGACGCCGAGGAGGCCGAACGCATCGGGCTGGTCTCCCGCCGCGTCCCCGACGAGCAGTTGCTGCAGACCTGCTATGACATGGCCGAACGCATCGCCGCCTTCTCCCGGCCGGGCGTCGAGTTGACCAAGCGCACGCTATGGAGTGGACTGGACGCCGCTAGCCTGGAAGGGCATATGCAGGCTGAAGGTCTCGGACAGCTCTTCGTCCGCCTGCTCACCGGCAACTTCGAAGAAGCGGTTGCCGCGCGCGCCGAGCAGCGCCCGCCGGTGTTCACCGACGACAAGCAATAAATCCGTGCAAGGAGAGTGACCGTGATCACGGCTACGGACCTCGAGGTCCGCGCAGGTGCGCGCACACTCCTCTACGCAGACGGGCCGGCCCTGCGGATACAGCCGGGCGACCGGATCGGGCTCGTCGGGCGCAACGGCGCCGGCAAGACCACGACGCTGCGCATCCTGGCGGGCGAGGGGGAGCCGTACGCGGGCACCGTCACCCGCACCGCCGAGATCGGTTACCTGCCCCAGGATCCCAAAGAGGGTGACCTCGACGTGCTGGCCCGCGACCGGGTGTTGTCCGCACGCGGCCTGGACACCCTGCTCACCGATCTGGAGAAGCAGCAGGCACTGATGGCCGAAGTCGCCGACGACACCGCGCGCGATCGCGCGATCCGGCGCTACGGCCAACTCGAAGAGCGGTTCGCCGCGCTCGGCGGCTACGGTGCCGAAAGCGAAGCGGGCCGCATCTGCGCCAGCCTCGGACTGCCCGACCGCGTGCTGACCCAGCAACTGCGCACCCTGTCCGGCGGCCAGCGCCGGCGGGTGGAACTGGCCCGGATCCTGTTCGCGGCATCCGATACCGGTGCAGGCTCTGCCACCACGCTGCTGCTGGACGAGCCGACCAACCATCTCGACGCCGATTCGGTCGGCTGGCTGCGGGATTTCCTGCGCAACCACACCGGCGGGCTGGTGGTCATCAGCCACAACGTCGACTTGCTGGCCGATGTCGTCAACCGGGTCTGGTTCCTCGACGCCGTGCGCGGCGAAGTCGACGTCTACAACATGGGCTGGCAGAAATACCTCGATGCCCGCGCGACCGACGAGCAGCGCCGGCGACGCGAACGTGCCAACGCCGAGCGCAAGGCCACCGCGCTGCGTGCCCAAGCCGCCAAGCTCGGTGCCAAGGCAACCAAAGCCGTTGCGGCACAGAACATGTTGCGTCGCGCCGATCGCATGATGGCCGCGCTCGACGAAGAGCGAGTGGCCGACAAGGTGGCCCGGATCAAGTTCCCCGTCCCCTCGTCCTGCGGACGCACGCCGCTGACCGCCTCCGGGCTGACGAAGAACTACGGCTCGCTGGAGATTTTCACCGGGGTCGATCTGGCCATCGACCGCGGTTCCCGGGTGGTGGTGCTAGGCCTCAACGGCGCAGGCAAGACGACGTTGCTGCGGCTGCTGGCCGGTGTCGAGCAACCCGATGCCGGGATGATTGAGCCCGGACATGGTGTGAAAATCGGCTATTTCGCGCAGGAGCACGACACCCTCGACGACGCCGCGACGGTGTGGGAGAACATTCGTCACGCCGCACCGGACTCCGGCGAACAGGAGTTGCGCGGTCTGCTGGGGGCGTTCATGTTCAGTGGTAGCCAGCTCGACCAACCTGCCGGCACGCTGTCCGGCGGTGAGAAGACCCGGCTGGCGCTTGCCGGGCTGGTCGCCTCCACGGCCAACGTGCTGCTGCTCGACGAGCCGACCAACAACCTCGATCCGGCGTCGCGTGAACAGGTTCTGGACGCGCTGCGCAGCTATGCCGGCGCCGTCGTGCTGGTCACCCATGACCCGGGTGCCGCGGAGGCACTCGACCCACAGCGCGTCGTTCTGCTCCCGGACGGAACCGAAGACCATTGGTCCGACGAATACCGGGATCTCATCGAGCTCGCCTGACCACTGGCGCCGCAATCTTCTCCGGTGTAGCAGAGGATTTCGTCAATTCGGCCCGCCAGTCGACCCGGCTTCTTACTCTTTGTGCTTTGGGGATCCACGTTCAAAGCCGGGGAGGGGCCGATGAGGAAAACGAAAAAGCAGCGCGATCAAGTGCTGCGTGAGCTGCGCAGTGCCTACGAGAGTGGAGCCAGCATTCGCACGCTGGTGGGGTCGACCGGCAGGTCGTACGGATCGATCCACAGCATGCTGCGGGAGTCCGGCACCACGATGCGCAGTCGCGGCGGGCCCAACCACCGCACCAGAACGCGCTGACCCCGCGACGAACTAGCTCTGCCGGACCGAGCCCTCGACCAGATCGAGGACAGCGGTGAGCAACTGAGTGTCTTCACCGGAGGCCACCTTGGCCACTAGTCCGTCGAGAACCAGGTCCAGGTAGCACTGCAAGACCTCACTGGGGATGTCGTCGCGGACCCGGCCGGCCAGCTTCTGCCTACGCAACCGCTCGATCGTGGCCGCCGCCAACTCCGCTGAGCGGTCGGTCCATTCCCTGTTGAACTCCGGCTCGTGGCGCAGCTTGCGCGCGATCTCCAATCGTGTGGCGAGCCAATCGAACTGCTCGGGCGCCGCAAGCATGTCGCGCATCACCTGAACCAGACCTTCGCGAGACGCGACATCGGCCATCCGCTCGGCATCCTCGTGCGCCAACTCGAAGAACAACGTGTCCTTGTCGCGGAAGTGATGGAAGATCGCACCGCGCGACAAGCCGATCGCCTGCTCGAGGCGGCGCACTGTGGCTCCGTCGTAGCCGAACTCGGCGAAGCAGCGGCGGGCGCCGTCAAGGATTTGACGGCGCCGGGCCGCCAGATGATCCTGGCTGACCTTGGGCACGCTGCCGCTCCGACGCTAGCTACTTGGACCTGAGCATGTTGCGCAACACGTACTGCAAGATGCCGCCGTTGCGGTAGTAATCGGCTTCGCCCGGTGTGTCGATGCGCACCACGGCGTCGAATTCCACCGCCTTCCCACCCTCTTTGGCGGCCTTGACGTGAACCGTCTTGGGCGTCGTGCCGTCGTTGAGCTTGTCGATGCCGGTGATGTCGAAGACCTCGGTGCCGTCCAGATCCAGGTCCGCGGCCGACTTGCCCTCCGGGAATTGCAGCGGGATGACCCCCATGCCGATCAGGTTGGACCGGTGAATGCGCTCGAACGACTCGGCGATCACTGCGCGAACCCCCAGTAGTCGGGTGCCTTTGGCCGCCCAGTCACGCGACGAGCCGGACCCGTACTCCTTGCCGCCCAGCACAACTAGCGGAATATCTTGTGCCGCATAGTTTTGTGCCGCGTCGTAGATGAACGCCTGCGGGGCTTGCCCATTTTCATCGGACTGAGTGAAGTCGCGGGTGTAGCCGCCCGAGACGTCCTCCAGCAGCAGGTTGCGCAGCCGGATGTTGGCGAAGGTGCCGCGGATCATCACCTCGTGGTTGCCGCGTCGCGAACCGAAGGAGTTGTAGTCCTTGCGTTGCACGCCGTGCTCGTCAAGGTATTGCGCGGCCGGCGTTCCCGGCTTGATGCTGCTGGCGGGGGAGATGTGGTCGGTGGTCACCGAGTCGCCGAGCAACGCGAGCACCCGCGCGCCGGTGATGTCGCCGACGGCTTCCGGCTCGGCCGGCATGCCGTCGAAGTACGGGGGCTTGCGCACGTATGTCGAGTCCTCGCCCCACTCAAAGGTGTTGCCACTGGGGGTCGGCAGGTTTCGCCAGCGGTCGTCGCCTTTGAACACGTCGGCGTAGTTGTTGACGAACATCTCCTGGTTGATCGCCGAGGCGATGGTATCCGAGACGTCCTTCTGCGACGGCCAGATGTCTTTCAAATAAACGTCTTTGCCATCCTTGTCCGAGCCCAGCGGGTCCTCGTTGAAGTCGAAGTCCATGGTGCCGGCCAGCGCGTAGGCGATCACCAGCGGCGGCGACGCCAGGTAGTTCATCTTCACGTCCGGGTTGATGCGGCCCTCGAAGTTCCGGTTGCCCGACAGCACCGCGGTCACCGAAAGGTCGTTGTCATTGATCGCCTTCGAGATCTCTTCGGGCAGTGGGCCGGAGTTGCCGATGCACGTCGTACATCCGTAGCCGACCAGGTAGAAGCCGAGCTTCTCGAGGTAGGGCCACAGACCGGATTTCTCGTAGTAGTCGTTGACCACCTGCGAGCCCGGCGCCATCGTGGTCTTCACCCATGGCTTGGTGGCGAGTCCCTTTTCGACGGCGTTGCGCGCCAGCAGTGCCGCGCCCAGCATCACCTGGGGGTTGGAGGTGTTGGTGCACGAGGTGATGGCGGCGATCACCACCGCGCCGTGGTCGAGCACGAATTCGCCGCGCTCATCGGATTTCACATCCACCGGATTGCTCACCCGGCCCTTTGAATGCGCGGCGGCCGACAGCACCGGGGGGCGGTCGTCGGCGTGTCCATTGGCCACCTGACCGGGGTCGCTGGCCGGGAACGTCTCGTCGAGCTCCTCGTCCAGCTTGGAGTAGTCCTTCTTGTCCGGGTCGTCGCCGACGTAGCTTGGAATGGTCTTGCGGAACGAGGACTTGGCATCCGACAACGCGATTCGGTCCTGCGGGCGCTTCGGCCCCGCGATCGACGGCACCACCTCGGACAGGTCGAGCTCGATGTACTCCGAGAACTTCGGCTCGTGCTTCGGGTCGTGCCATAAGCCCTGCTCTTTGGCGTACGCCTCGACCAGAGCCAACTCCTTGTCGCTGCGGCCAGTGAACTTCAGGTACGCGATGGTCTCTTCGTCGATCGGGAAAATCGCTGCGGTGGAACCGAATTCGGGGCTCATGTTGCCCAGGGTGGCGCGGTTGGCCAGCGGCACCTCGGCCACGCCCTCGCCGTAGAACTCGACGAACTTGCCGACCACGCCGTGCTTGCGCAGCATCTCGGTGACGGTCAGCACCACATCGGTGGCGGTCACGGCCGGCTGGATCTCGCCGGTGAGCTTGAAGCCGACGACGCGGGGGATCAGCATCGACACCGGTTGGCCGAGCATCGCCGCCTCGGCCTCGATGCCGCCCACGCCCCAGCCGAGCACGCCCAGGCCGTTCACCATCGTGGTGTGCGAGTCGGTGCCCACACAGGTGTCGGGGTAGGCCACCCCGTCGCGGGTCATCACCACGCTCGCCAGGTATTCGATGTTGACCTGGTGCACGATGCCGGTGCCGGGCGGCACCACCTTGAAGTCGTCGAAGGCGCCCTGCCCCCAGCGCAGGAACTGGTAGCGCTCACCGTTGCGCTCGTATTCGATCTCGACGTTGCGCTCGAACGCGTCGGGCGTGCCGAACAAATCGGCAATCACCGAGTGGTCGATCACCAGGTCGGCGGGTGCCAGTGGGTTGACTTTGTCTGGGTCACCGCCCAATTCGGCGACGGCCTCCCGCATGGTGGCGAGGTCGACGATGCACGGCACACCGGTGAAGTCCTGCATGACGACTCGTGCGGGCGTGTACTGGATTTCGATGCTGGGCTCGGCCTTGGGGTCCCACTGGGCGATCGCCTCGATGTGGTCTTTGGTGATGTTGCTGCCGTCTTCGTTACGCAGCAGGTTCTCGGCGAGGACTTTCAGGCTGTAGGGAAGCTTCTCGGTTCCGGGAACCGCGTCCAACCGATAGATCTCGTAACTGTCCTCACCGACCTTCAAGGTGTCCTGGGCTCCGAATGAATTCACCGAATCTTTGCTGCTCACATCAACTCCCGAGATCTAATCGTCGGCGGGCCATCGCTGGGCCCGGCTAGGACATTGCTGCCGCATTCGCGACAGCGCCGCTCGTTCTGCGCCCCGACGGGCCGTGTCGATGCGCGCTCCTGACTCTAACAGTACGCTTGTCCTGCATTGGACCGGCCCGGAAAACTCCCTTTTCTCTTCGCCCGACGACGTGCTGCAACGCCCCCTTCGTCAGGCGGTACCGTTCCATCCGTGACTATCCCGCACGCGCCGCTCTACATTCCGGGTGAAATCTGCGGCACCATCGGTGCCGATCCGGCGACCAAGCCCGACGACTGTATGGCCGTCGTCCAGCAACAGGTCAGCGCGGGCAACATCAGCGCGCCGCCGGCCGTCACGCCGGCGCTGCTCGACGTGGTCAACCAAGCCCACGAGCACAATATCGACCTGAAGATCGTGGTGCTCGATCACAACCCTGCGAATGACACCCCACTGCGGGACATCGCGACGGTGGTGGGCTCCCAACACCCCGACGCCACCGTGCTGGTGTTGAGTCCGAACTTCGTCGGCTCCTACAGCACCCACTTCCCGCGCTCGACCCTGGAGATCGGCGAGGACCACGCCAAGACCGGCAATACGGTGGCTTCGGCGCAGAATTTCCTGCAGCAACTCGAGACCCCGCAGTTTCCCTGGACCTCATTCACCATCGTGGTCCTGATCGGCGTACTCGCGGCAGTGCTCGGAACCCGATTCATGCAACGACGGGCCAAGCGGTCGGCAACGGCATCCGAGGGCGCGAAGGCCGTCGCGGAAGGCGCTGATCAGCCCGCCTAGCGGGCGATATTCCACTTGTGTCGCATAGCGACTACCCGCCGGAGGCACACGCGGGCAAATCGGTGATGTCACCGTAGGGTCACAGTTCTCAGAAGAACAGGCTTGTAGTTTGTGACATAAGTTTCCACTGGGTCAGATGTGACTTACGGTGCAAAGGATGCAATTGGTTTATTCGTGCTTCCAGTGATAACCGGGGTTCGAATTTCCAGCGCCGCCCGCCCGCGTTGAGCCAAGGAGACCCGAGTCGAATGAGACGCAATTACCGCGGCTCGTGTTTCCGATTGGCGACACCCTTCACCCGCCGAGTCGGTCCAGCGGTGCTCAGTGTGGCCCTGCTTCTGGGCACGCCCGCTCTGGCCAAGGCCGACCCGGACAGCATGGCCCAACTGATCGCCGACGTGGCCCGGGCCAATCAGCGCCTGCAGGATCTCAACGCGCAAATCCAGACCGAGGAAGAAAGCGTCAACAAAGCCGTCGTCGATGTCGAGACGGCGCGCGACAACGCTTCGGCCGCACAACATGACGTCGAGACCAGCCAGCACGCGGTCAAGGATGCCGACGGCGCAATTGCCGCCGCGCAGAAGCGGTTCGACCGTTTCGCGGTGGCCAGCTACGTCAACGGACCGTCGGACGGTTACCTCACGGCCAAGAATCCCGACGACATGATCTCGACCGCGGCCGCCGGCCAGACGCTGGCCACCAGCTCACAGCGGGTGATGGACAACCTGCAGCGCGCCCGCACCGAACAGCTGAACAAGGAGTCGACCGCGCGGCTGACCAAGCAGAAGGCCGACAAGGCCGTTGGCGACGCGCAGTCCAGCCAGAATGCGGCGGTGGCGGCGCTGACCGGCGCCCAGCGCAAGTTCGGCGAACAGCAACACGAAGTCACTCGACTGGCCGATGAACGCAACGCGGCCCAATCCAGACTCGACGCCGCCCGCAATTGGTCGGCATCCGCGGGCGGACCGGATGCCGGCCAGCGGGCGGCGTCGTCCCCCGGAGACCGATGGGACCCGGCGGCGCCGGGCGCGCCCGATCGGCCAAGCGGGACACGGCGGCAACTGGGACGGCGCGTGGGACCCCACGCTGCCGCAGGTGCCCTGCGCCAACGTCCCGGGTGACCCGATTGCGATCCTGAACAAGGTCCTCGGGACGATGTCGACCTCGTCTGAGGTCACCTCCAACATGGGGCGCAGCTTTTTGCAGCAGCTGGGATTGGCGCCCACTCCGACGGGTTTCACCAACGGCAAGATCCCGCGGGTCTACGGCCGGCAGGCATCGGAGTACGTGATCCGGCGCGGCCTCTCGCAGCTGGGCGTGCCCTATTCGTGGGGTGGTGGCACCGCGGCCGGCCCGGGTAAGGGCATCGGCTCGGGTTCGGGGACCACCGGCTTCGACTGCTCCGGCCTGGTGCTGTACTCGTTTGCCGGCGTGGGCATCAAGTTGCCGCACTACTCGGGCGCGCAGTACGACCTGGGCCGCAAGATCCCGGCCTCGCAGATGCGCCGTGGCGACGTGATCTTCTACGGCCCCGGCGGCAGCCAGCACGTGACGATCTATCTGGGCCAGGGCCAGATGCTCGAAGCTCCCGACGTCGGGCTGAAGGTCCGCGTCGCGCCGGTTCGCACCAGTGGGATGACGCCTTTCGTGGTCCGCTACATCGAATACTGACGCGTTGAAAGGATCTATGCGCCAAGGGATTTACAGACTCCATAGCTGTTCGCCGGACCATGCTGGTCTGGCCGGTGCTGGCTGTTTTCAGCCTGCTGGTCGCACTGGCGGCTCCCGCGAACGCCGAGGACGGGGCCTGGGACCCGACGCTGCCGCCGACGATCAGCGCAGGCGCGCCTGGGGATCCGGTGGCCATGGCTAACCAGTCGCTGCAGGCCACCGCCCAGGCCACCCAGACGACGCTCGGCCTGGGGCAGCAATTCCTCAGCGGCCTTGGAATCAACCTGGGCGGTAAACCAACCACCAGCGCCAACGGAATACCCCGGGTGTACGGGCGGCAGGCGGTCGAGTACGTCATCCGCCGAGGCTCCTCGCAGATGGGTGTGCCGTATTCGTGGGGTGGTGGCACTCCCAACTCGCCGAGCAAGGGCATCGACTCCGGCGCCAACATCGTCGGATTCGACTGCTCGGGCCTGGTCCGCTACAGCTTCGCCGGGGTGGGCGTGCTGCTGCCCAGGTTCTCCGGCGACCAGTACAACGCGGGTCGTCACATCCCGCCGTCGCAGGCCAAGCGCGGCGACCTGATCTTCTACGGACCGGGCGGGGGCCAGCACGTCACCATCTATCTGGGAAACGGCCAGATGTTGGAGGCCTCGGGCAGCGCGGGCAAAGTCACCGTCAGCCCGGTCCGCAAGGGCGGCATGACGCCGTTCCTGACCCGGATCATCGAGTACTGAGCGGGGCCTGATGGTCAGGCTCCTCAGCAGGCCGGTACCCGGCCCGCATCGTCGCCATGACAGGCCACGTCGACGGATCCCAGCTGGCCTGGAATAGTTGAACAAGGGCGCGCCGCTGCCCCGCGATGTTCGTCGTGTCTGATTGAGTCTTGGAAGGTTGAGCCGTGGAGGGTAATCGATGACATCAGCAGGCGGGCCGCCCCCGGGCACCGGCGGTTACCCGGGTCCGGGCAGCGCTTCAACGGCACCTGCGCACGCGGCCCCCGGTGGCGGCGGCAACGGCCTGGCCGCCGAGGTCCACACCCTGGAGCGGGCGATCTTCGAGGTCAAACGAATTATCGTCGGCCAGGACCAGCTCGTCGAGCGGATGCTTGTCGGCCTGCTGTCCAAAGGTCACGTGCTCCTGGAAGGTGTGCCCGGGGTCGCCAAGACCCTGGCCGTGGAGACCTTCGCCAAGGTGGTCGGCGGAACGTTCGCCCGCATCCAGTTCACCCCTGACCTGGTGCCCACCGACATCATCGGTACCCGGATCTACCGGCAGGGCAAGGAGGAGTTCGACACCGAGCTCGGTCCGGTGGTCGCCAACTTCCTGCTCGCCGACGAGATCAACCGTGCACCGGCCAAGGTGCAGTCCGCGCTGCTGGAGGTCATGCAGGAACGCCAGGTGTCGATCGGTGGTAAGCGGTTCCCATTGCCCAACCCGTTCCTGGTGATGGCAACCCAGAACCCGATCGAACACGAAGGCGTCTACCCGCTGCCCGAAGCCCAGCGCGACCGCTTCCTGTTCAAGATCAACGTGACTTATCCGTCGCCGGAGGAAGAGCGCGAGATCATCTACCGGATGGGTGTCAAGCCGCCGGAGCCCAAGCAGATCCTGAACACCGGTGACCTGCTGCGGTTGCAGGAACTCGCCGCGAACAACTTCGTCCACCACGCGCTGGTCGACTATGTGGTCCGGGTCGTCACCGCCACCCGTCACCCCGAGCAACTCGGGATGAACGACGTCAAGAGTTGGATCTCGTTCGGCGCCTCGCCGCGCGCCTCGCTGGGCATCATCGCCGCCTCGCGTTCGCTGGCGCTGATCCGTGGCCGCGACTACGTGATCCCGCAAGACATCGTCGAGGTCATCCCTGACGTGCTCCGGCACCGGCTGGTACTCACCTATGACGCGCTGGCCGACGAAATCTCGTCGGAGATCGTCATCAACCGGGTGCTGCAGACCATCGGGATGCCGCAGGTGAATGCCGTTCCCCAGCAAGGTCATTCGGTGCCTCCGGCGATGCAGGCCGCGGGCGCGGCTAGCGGTCGGTGACCGATAGCAACTCCGCTGCGGAGAAGCCCGTGGCTACCCGGCCGCCGTCGATGCAGCGCGGGAACATCGACGACCCCAAGCTGTCGGCGGCGCTGCGGACCCTCGAACTCACGGTCAAACGCAAGCTCGACGGTGTGCTGCACGGCGACCACCTCGGCCTGATCCCGGGTCCGGGGTCAGAGCCAGGGGAGTCGCGCGAGTATCAGCCCGGCGACGACGTGCGCCGGATGGACTGGGCGGTCACCGCGCGTACCAGCCATCCGCACGTGCGGCAGATGATCGCCGACCGCGAATTGGAAACCTGGTTGGTCGTCGACCTGTCGGCGAGCCTGGACTTCGGCACGGCCGTCTGCGAGAAGCGCGACCTGGCGGTGGCCGCCGCGGCTGCCATCACGTTCCTCAACAGCGGCGGGGGAAACCGGCTCGGTGCATTGATTGCCAACGGCGAGAGGATAACTCGCGTACCGGCCCGCTCTGGGCGGCAACACGAGCACACACTGCTCCGCACCATCGCCACCTGCCCAAGGCGCCGGTCGGCGTACGTGGTGATCTGGCGGTGGCTATCGACGCGTTGCGCCGTCCGGAGCGGCGCCGCGGGATGGCAGTGATCATCAGCGACTTCCTGGGCCCGATCAACTGGATGCGGCCACTGCGGGCGATCGCCGCCCGCCACGAGGTGCTCGGCATCGAAGTCCTCGACCCCCGCGACGTCGAGCTGCCCGACGTCGGCGATGTCATCCTGCAGGACGCCGAAACCGGGCGCTCCCGCGAATTCACCATCGACGAGCAGCTGCGCGACGACTTCGCCAAGGCTGCCGCCGCGCATCGCGCCGACGTGGCCCGCACTCTGCGCAGCTGCGGCGCGCCGCTGCTGTCGCTGCGAACTGACCGCGACTGGATCGCCGACGTAGTCCGTTTCGTCGAATCCCGCCGACGCGGTGCCCTGGCGGGGCGCCATGATCGCCAGCCGATCGTGCACTCCTGCATCGCTGCGCTCTCCATCGTCACCAGCAGGATATGGTGCCGTTCTCAGCATCGCTGCGCTCTGCATCGTCACCAGCACGGACCCCGCTATGACATTGCCGTTGCTCGGGCCGATGACGCTGTCCGGGTTCTCCCACGCGTGGTTCTTCCTTTTCCTGCTGGTGATCCTGGCTCTGGTTGCGCTGTACGTCATCGCTCAGGTCGCCCGGCAGCGACGCATGCTGCGGTTCGCCAACATGGAGCTGCTGGAAAGCGTTGCGCCCAAACAACCCACCCGCTGGCGCCACCTGTCGGCGATCCTGCTGGTGGCGTCGCTGCTGCTGTTCACCGTGGCGATGGCGGGCCCGACGCATGATGTCCGGATTCCGCGTAACCGTGCTGTCGTGATGCTCGTCATCGACGTCTCGCAGTCCATGCGGGCCACCGACGTCGAACCCAACCGGATGGTGGCAGCCGAAGTGGCGGCCAAGGAGTTCGCCGGCGAGCTGACCCCGGGCATCAACCTGGGCCTGATCGCCTATGCGGGAACGTCGACCGTGCTCGTGCAGCCGACTACCAATCGCGACGCGACCAAAGCCGCTCTGGACAAGCTGCAGTTCGCCGACCGCACCGCCACCGGCGAGGGCATCTTCACCGCCCTGCAGGCCATCGCCACCGTTGGCGCGGTGATCGGCGGGGGCGACACCCCGCCGCCGGCTCGCATCGTGCTGTTCTCCGACGGCAAGGAGACGATGCCGACGAACCCGGACAACCCGAAAGGGGCGTTCACCGCGGCACGCACCGCCAAAGACCAGGGCGTACCGATCTCCACGATCTCGTTCGGCACGCCGTACGGGTTTGTCGAGATCAACGGTCAGCGCCAGCCGGTTCCGGTCGATGACAGCACGATGAAAAAAGTCGCCGAGTTGTCCGGCGGCAGCCACTTCAACGCCTCGAACCTGCAGGAGCTCAAGCAGGTCTACGCCTCGCTGCAGCAGCAGATCGGCTACGAGACGATCAGAGGCGATGCCAGCGTCGGCTGGCTGCGGCTGGGCTCGCTGGTGCTGGCGTTGGCCGGGCTCGCGGCACTGCTGATCAACCGGCGGCTACCGACCTAGTCGGCCTGGCGACTGTTTCGGCGCGACCGTGAAATGTGCGACGCGACACGCCGGGTGGGCGTCGCCCGATTCACATTCACCGCGATGCACCAGCCGGTTTCGGCCCGATTGGTCTGAGGCGATAAGTTGGCCAGGTGACTGACGTAGCCACCGGAACCGACACCACCGACGCGGCCAAACCCGCTTTCGTATCTCGTTCGGTCCTGGTCACCGGCGGAAACCGGGGGATCGGACTGGCAATCGCGCAGCGGCTGGCCGCCGACGGCCACAAAGTTGCCGTCACCCACCGCGGCTCGGGAGCGCCCGAGGGGCTGTTCGGCGTCGAGTGTGACGTCACCGACAACGAAGCCGTCGATCGTGCGTTCACGGCGGTCGAGGAGCACCAGGGCCCGGTCGAAGTCGTAGTGTCCAACGCCGGTGTCTCCGCCGACGCATTCCTCATCCGGATGACCGAGGAGCGATTCGAAAAGGTCATCGACGCCAACCTCACCGGGGCGTTCCGGGTGGTCCAGCGGGCCTCGCGCAGCATGCAGCGAAAGCGGTTCGGGCGGCTGATCTTCATCGGTTCGGTCTCGGGTACCTGGGGAATCGGCAACCAGGCCAACTACGCCGCCTCCAAGGCCGGAGTGATCGGCATGGCCCGCTCGATCGCCCGGGAGCTGTCCAAGGCCAACGTGACGGCCAACGTGGTCGCCCCGGGATACATCGACACCGACATGACACGCTCGCTCGACGAGCGGATCCAGGAGGGCGCGCTGGATTTCATCCCGGCCAAGCGGGTCGGTACGGCCGCCGAGGTGGCCGGTGTTGTCAGCTTCCTGGCCTCCGAGGATGCCAGTTACATCTCCGGGGCGGTCATCCCGGTTGACGGCGGTATGGGCATGGGCCACTGAATGATTCACGACAACTGAAGAATTAGGACGGACATGGCAGGACTGCTCGAAGGTAAACGGATCCTGGTCAGCGGGATCATCACGGACGCGTCGATCGCGTTTCACATCGCCAAGGTGGCCCAGGAAGCGGGCGCCGAGCTGGTGCTGACCGGATTCGACCGGCTGCGGCTGATCCAGCGCATCGCCGACCGGTTGCCGGAGAAAGCGCCGCTGGTCGAACTCGACGTGCAAAACGAAAAGCACCTCGACACGCTGGCCGAGCGGGTGACGGCCGAGATCGGTGCGGGCAACAAGCTCGACGGCGTCGTGCATTCGATCGGCTTCATGCCGCAGACCGGGATGGGCGTGAACCCGTTCTTCGACGCGCCCTACGAGGACGTCTCCAAAGGCATTCACATTTCGGCGTATTCGTACGCATCGCTGGCCAAAGCACTGCTGCCGATCATGAATCCAGGTGGCTCCATCGTCGGGATGGACTTCGACCCGACGCGGGCCATGCCGGCGTACAACTGGATGACCGTGGCCAAGAGCGCGCTGGAGTCGGTCAACCGGTTCGTTGCGCGCGAAGCGGGCAAGTTCGGCGTGCGATCGAACCTCGTTGCCGCAGGGCCGATTCGGACGTTAGCCATGAGCGCCATCGTCGGTGGCGCGCTCGGCGACGAGGCGGGCGCCCAGATGCAACTACTCGAAGAGGGCTGGGACCAGCGCGCGCCGATCGGCTGGAACATGAAAGACCCGACGCCGGTGGCCAAGACAGTCTGTGCTCTGCTGTCCGAGTGGCTGCCGGCCACCACCGGGACGATCATCTACGCCGACGGCGGCGCCAGCACTCAATTGCTATAGGGCGGATTGCCTTGGGCACTCATGGATTTTGATGCCGTCCTGCTGCAGTCCTTCGGGGGGCCGGAAGGGCCGGAGCAGGTGCGTCCGTTCCTGGAGAACGTCACCCGGGGCCGCAATGTGCCACCGGAACGACTCGACGAGGTGGGGCAGCACTACCTGCACTTCGGCGGGGTGTCGCCGATCAACCGGATCAACCGCGAACTGATCGCCACCCTGCAAGCTGAGCTGGACATCCCGGTCTACTTCGGCAACCGCAACTGGGAACCATTCGTGCAAGACGCGGTTGTGACCATGCGCGACAACGGTATTCGGCGTGCAGCGGTATTCAGCACGTCGGCGTGGAGCGGATACTCGGGCTGTACCCAGTATTCGGAGGATCTCGAGCGGGCCCGGCGCGTGGCCGGCCCCGCCGCACCGGAACTGGTCAAACTACGCCGCTATTTCGATCATCCGCTGTTCGTCGAGATGTTTGCCGACAACATCGTCGCCGCGGCGGACACGGTGCCCGACGGCGCGCGGCTGATCTTCACCGCGCACTCGGTGCCGGTCGCCGCCGACGACCGTCTGGGGCCAAAGCTCTACAGCCGCCAAGTACGTTACGCGGCAAGGCTTGTCGCGGACGCCGTCGGCTATGACGATTACGACGTGGTCTGGCAGTCACGGTCGGGGCCACCGCAGGTGCCGTGGCTGGAACCGGATGTCGCCGACCACGTCGCCGCCCTTGCCGAGGCCGGCACGAAGGCGGTTGTCGTCTGCCCGATCGGGTTCGTCGCCGACCACATCGAGGTGGTGTGGGACCTGGACATCGAGTTGCGCGAACAGGCCGACGCCGCTGGGATCGCGTTCGCTCGGGTGAGCACACCCAACGCCGACCCTCGGTTTGCCCGGCTTGTGGTGGACCTGATCGATGAACTGCGACACGACCGTGCCCCTGCACGGGTGACCGGACCGGATCCCGTGCCCGGCTGCGCGGCCGGCATCAACGGCGAGGCGTGCCGTCCGCCGCACTGCGTCGCTGAGGTCTGGCCGGGCTAGCCGGCCCGAGGAGGAGCGGGCCGAAGACTAGCGCTGCCAGGCGCCTTGCAGAATCGCGCTGAGCGCAGCGATTCTCGCCGACCGTACGACGGCGGCCAGCGGCCGCAGCGCGTCGGTGGCGATCTGTGCCTCCGACAGTGACTGGGTTCCGATCCTGCTCAGCCCGGTGCTGACGGTGATGATCGCGTCGACGTGTGCGGCATTCTCCAACACCCGCAATGCCCGCGACGGCGCCGAATCTGGAATTTGGTGGTGCCCAGTAGATTCCAGCAACTGCTCGACCATTCCGCGCGGATCATCGACATCGACACCGGCAGAGCCGAGCCCGATCGTGGTGAGGGCGTCGGCGGCGGATCGCACCGCCAGCCGCAGGTCGTACTCGGCCTCGCCCAACTCGATCTGGTCGATCACCGGGGCGCCGGGCAGGGAGTACACCGTCCACGACAACGCGGCCAGTCCGGGTATCGCGAGTTCGTCGTCCGATTCGTCGTACTCGAATTCGGGCACCAGTCCGACGGCCTTACCGGGATCTTCCGGGTGGGTGACGATCACCGCCTCGCCCGCGCTGATCGCGTCGCGCCCGAATTGGGTGCCCGGGGGCAGCCCCCGGACATCACCGGGAATCGGCAGCACCACCGAAATCGCCGGGGTGCCCGTTGCCGACCGTCCGGCGGCCGTACGCAGCGTCTGAAGCAGCGAAACGACGCCCGCGTCATGGATATCCGGCCATGGGAGTCCGGTGTGCCCAGCCGCAACCGCGTCATAGGCAGTAACGGATTGTGTTGGCGCCCAATGAGATAATGCGTCGAGGACGTCATCGGGCGCGGCCTGGCCGGCCAGCCAGGCGTTGGCCCAGACCGAGAGCGTTGCGCTTGGGCACCACATGTATTGGCAGTCTAGTTGTTTGCGCTGGAGACGTCCGATCTCGCGATATCCTGACGGCATGTCTGCGGCCGTGATCTGGCTGATCGTCGCACTGGGACTCGCCGGTACCGAGGCGCTCACCGGTGACATGTTTCTGCTGATGCTGGGCGGCGGGGCGCTGGCCGCCGCTGGATCCAGCTGGCTGCTGGACCTGCCGATCTGGGCCGATGGCGCGGTGTTCCTGGTGGTGTCGGTGCTGCTGCTGTCGCTGGTCCGGCCGGTGCTTCGACGGCGTCTGACCCCACCGAAAAGCCTGTCCATCGGCATCGAAGCGCTGGAAGGCAAACGCGCGCTGGTGCTCGACCACGTGGCCCACGATGCCGGCCAGGTGAAAGTAGACGGTCAAGTGTGGACCGCGAGGCCATTGAACGACGGTGACGAGTTCGAACCCGGCGAACAGGTCACCGTCATGCGTATCGAAGGGGCCACCGCGGTGGTCTGGAAAAGCCCGTAATCCTCTAAAGAAATAGGAGAATCCCATGCAAGGTGCTACTGCCGGGCTGTTGTTATTCGCTGTGCTGGTGGTCTTCGCGATCATCGTGGTGGCCAAGTCGGTGGCGCTGATTCCACAGGCGGAAGCGGCGGTCGTCGAACGATTGGGTCGCTACAGCCGCACCGTCAGCGGGCAACTGACCTTGCTGATTCCGTTCATCGACCGGATCCGGGCCCGGATCGACCTTCGCGAGCGGGTGGTCTCCTTCCCGCCGCAGCCGGTGATCACCGAGGACAACCTGACTCTCAACATCGACACGGTCGTCTACTTCCAGGTGACCAACCCGCAGGCCGCGGTCTACGAGATCAGCAACTACATCGTCGGTGTCGAGCAGCTGACCACGACCACCCTGCGCAATGTGGTGGGCGGCATGACACTGGAGCAGACGCTGACCTCGCGCGATCAGATCAATCGTCAGCTGCGCGGCGTGCTCGACGAGGCCACCGGACGGTGGGGGCTGCGGGTTGCGCGCGTTGAGCTGCGCAGTATCGACCCGCCGCCGTCGATCCAGGCCTCGATGGAAAAGCAGATGAAGGCCGACCGGGAAAAGCGCGCCGTGATCTTGACCGCCGAAGGAATGCGGCAGGCGTCGATCACACAGGCCGAGGGCGAGAAGCAGTCACAGATCCTGTCCGCTGAGGGCGCGAAGCAGGCCGCGATCCTTGCCGCAGAGGCCGATCGGCAATCCCGGATGTTGCGGGCGCAGGGTGAGCGGGCTGCGGCGTATTTGCAGGCGCAGGGACAGGCCAAGGCGATCGAGAAGACGTTCGCGGCCATCAAGGCCGGCCGGCCGACCCCCGAGATGCTGGCCTACCAGTACTTGCAGACGCTGCCGAAAATCGCCGAGGGCGACGCGAACAAGGTGTGGTTGCTGCCCAGCGATTTCGGAACCGCATTGCAGGGCTTCACCAAGATGCTCGGAGCGCCGGGCGATGACGGGGTGTTCCGCTTCGTGCCGTCAGCCGTCGACGACACCCCGGCAAAGCCCGACGACGACGCGGACATCGCCGACTGGTTCTCCACCGAGACCGACCCGGCGATCCTTCAGGCGGTGGCCAAGGCGGAGGCAGACGCCCGCCAGCCGGTCGACGGCCCGTTGCCGCCCCAGCATGAGCTGAGGTAGTGGCATGGGCGCGCTGACATCGCCGAAAACCTATGCGGGACTGGCCGTCTTCCAGGCTGTCGACGCGGTGGCCTGCGCGATCCCAATCCCGCCGATCGCGAAAAGCCTTGACACGCTGGGCGTTCCGCAGAACATCCGTTGGCTGTTACCGGTCGCCAAAGCGGCGTCGGTAGTCGGATTGCTTTCCGCTGGCCGGTCTTCGGCGTTGGCACGGTTGACCACCGCCATGCTGACGTTGTACTTCACGCTCGCCGTCGGTGCCCACCTTCGGGTCCGCGACCGCATCGTCAATGTCATCCCGGCGGCGTCGTTCCTGGCGACGTACGCCGTCCTGACGCTGAAAGGACCGGACGGGTCAGTCCAGCCGTAGTTCCACGATCGGCAGCTGCGTCGCGGTTTCCGAGATGGGCTCGCCGAGGGTCTTT
Source organism: uncultured Actinomycetota bacterium (assembly GCA_963762535.1). Classification (GTDB taxonomy): domain Bacteria; phylum Actinomycetota; class Actinomycetes; order Mycobacteriales; family Mycobacteriaceae; genus Mycobacterium. The sequence continues at coordinate 22,745 of CAVXKX010000003.1, read as the reverse complement.
TCCAGTATCGGTTTGAACCGCTGCCATGCCCGAGGGTGTTGGTCGGCGTAGTCGGCGAGTACGCGATCGGCCTCGTGCTGGGTCATGATTCGCGCGGTCGCCGCTGCGGACGCGTGCCGATCGGTGTGGATGCTGACTCGAGGATTGGCCTTGATATTGCGGAACCATTGCGACTTGTCGCCGAATCCGGCAGCGACGAGGTAGATGTCTGGTGCAGGATGGCCGATGACTTCCAGCACGACGCTGCGGCGGATTCCGGATTTACGACCTGTGTGTTCGAGCATGAGCAGTCGCGAGCCGAGCATCTTTCCGGCGCCGGCTTTGTAGATCCAGATCGGGGCTCGCATCAGGAAGCGTGTGCGCAGGATGCGCGCGCCGATCGTCGCCAGTCGCGCCGATAGCCCAGTTGTGGCAGCCATCCGTCCATTTTGCCTTGGTTGGCCCGGCGCGGGGTGAATCACTATTGCGTTCAAAACGGCAGGTAATGGGTACCTGAGCCCCTAATGAACACCGCGCGCCGGCTTTCCGGCCTCGGTCGAGGGCGCCGGCGTCGGTGGGCCCGCGACCAGATCCAGGTCACCGACCCCGAAGTGATGCGCCAATCCATCAAGGGCGCCTCGATCGGCAACTTCATGGAGTGGTACGACTTCGGCGTCTACGGCTACATCGCCACCACCATTGCGCAGGTGTTTTACCCCGGTAACAGCGTCAGCGCGGTGCACCTGATCGCCACCTTCAGCACCTTGGCGGCCGCATTCGTCGTGCGCCCGATCGGGGGCATCATCTTCGGCCCGCTCGGCGACCGCATCGGGCGTAAACGGGTGCTGGTGATCACGGTCGCGCTGATGACCGTGGGTACCACCGGCACCGGCCTGCTGCCGGCGCTACAGCGCCATCGGCATCTGGGCACCGATTCTGCTGGTGGTCGGGCGGGTGTTCCAGGGTCTGTCGACCGGCGGTGAGTATGTCGGGGCGATGACCTACATCGTCGAGCAGGCCCCGGACCGTAAACGCGGCATGGTGGTGGGCTTTCTGCCGCTGGGCAACCTGGCCGGATTCGTGGCCGCAGGTTTGCTGGTCACCGGATTGCAGGCCTGGTTACCGAGTCAGGCCATGCTGACCTGGGGATGGCGGTTGCCGCTGTTGCTCAGCGCGCCGCTCGGGCTGGTCGCCGTGTTCATGCGGATGCGACTCGAGGAGTCGCCCGCCTATCAGGGTGAGAGCCGGCAACAAGGATCCGACGACGACTCCGGCCGCTACCGGCGCACCATCGCAGAGCAGTGGAAGCCAATGCTGATCTGCGCGGCATTGGTTTACACATCCAACGCCGCCGACTACATGCTGACCGGGTATTTGCCGACCTATCTCAAGGTGTTCGCCCATATCGGCCATTCGGCCGGGCTGGCGATGATCACCGCAACGTTGACCGTCGTGGCGATCCTGCTGGTGTTCGTGGCGGCGCTCTCCGACCGCATTGGGGTCAAACCCATCATGCGCACGGGCTGTGTGCTGCTGATCCTCGCGTCGATCCCGGCTTTTCTGCTCATCCGCGACGGCGGCGGCTACCCGCTGATTTTCGTCGGCGTGCTGCTGATCGGTCTGATGGAACTGTGCTTCGACAGCACGTCACCGGCCACGATGCCGGCGCTGTTTCCGACCAACGTCCGTAACGGAGCGCTGGCCATCTCCTACAACGTCTCGATATCGGCTTTCGGTGGGACGACGCCGCTGATTGCTCAGGCGCTGATCTCCGGCACCGGTAATCCGATGGTGCCGGCGTACATGCTGATCGTGGCGGGGGTGGTCGGCATGGTGACGCTGGTGTTCACCCCGGAAGTCGCCGGCAAGCGGCTGCCGGGATCGCCGCCCTCCGTCGAGACCGAGCAGGAGGCCCGCGCATTGGTGGAGGGTTACGACTAGCGGCAGCTCAGGCGCGCGCTCAGTGCGGGTGCCAGGGGGACACGGCGGCGGGTAGCCCGGCACCCCGCCACCGCCGCGGGCGCTGCCAGGTCCGACTCGCCCGTACGGCCAGCACTTCTCGCCGGGAGCGGGGGGCGGGGGTGCGCCGGGGCTGCCGGGTTGGGATCCGTCGGGGGCGGGTCGAGCGGCGCCGCCGGTGCGAGCGCCGAACCGAACGTCAGCGCGGACGCGGTGATTGCCGCGGTGGCGAGAAGATGCTTGACGTTCATCGTGGTGCCTCTCAGACGCCGAACCCGCCACCGCAACGAGCGGAGAATCGGTTCAGTTTTTCAGTCTATAGACGAATTGCCGCCTGCGCCCCGAGCTCGCCGGCTACCGGGGCAGCGCCGCTTCGGCGTCATTGTCGACGTCAGCCGCCGCGCCGCGATGGTGCCGGCGGTATTGCCGAATCTCGTAGGCGAACAACGCAAGCCCGACCAGCCCCGTGCACAGCGACACCAGAAACAGCAACGGGCTGACGTGACCGGTGAGCGCGTCGCCGAGGATCACCACGGCCGAGGTGCCCGGAAGCAGTCCCGCCACGGTGGCCAAGGTGTAGGGCAGCACCCGGACTCCGGACGCGCCGACCGCGTAATTCAGCGGCGCGAACGGCACCGCCGGAATCAGCCGCAGCGACATGACCGCCACCCAGCCCCGTTCACGCAGGCGGGAGTCGAGTCGATCGACGGCATGATGGCGCACCAGTCGGTTGAGTTGCCAGCCGGCGGCCCGAACCAGTGCCAGCGCGAGCAGCGCACTGACAGTGCTGGCCGTCACCGCCAGGGTGACTCCGAGTATCGGCCCGAACAGCAATCCGGCAGCGAGCGTGAACGCCGTACGCGGAAACGGCAGCACCGTCACCACGATGTGGGCGGCCAGGAATGCCAGCGGAAACCACGGGCCCATCGACGTCGACCAGTCCCTCAACTCCACCGCTGTCGGTAGCCGGACCAGCAACGCAACGGCGACCAGGGCGACGGCCAGCACGGCGGTCAGCACCAATCGGCGCGTAGGTACCTGACGCGCGGTGGCAACGATCGTGGAGCCCACCGGGCGCAGCGTGTCGACGATTCTGCCGATGGGACGCCCGGTCACACGGTGCAGCCTACGGTCTGACGGTGAAGAATGGGTCAGCGGACGATCAGCGACAGTAGTTTCCTGCCCAATGGCATTGCCGCTGAACTGGTTTCGCTGTTGACCTTGACATCGCGGCCGGACCGTCGCCGTAGTTCGCGCTGCAGCGTGTCGTACAGCGTGCCGGCGGCCGCCGGACATCCGTGGCAGGCACCCGACAACCGGACGTTCACGATGTCACCCTCGATCGACACCAATTCGATCGATCCGCCGTGCGATTCGGCCAGCGCACCGATCGGTCCGCTGAGCAGTTCGGCGGCGATTGCGGCCAGTTCGGCGGTGTCGTCAGCCGCATCGACATTCCAGCCGTCTGGTTCCAGCAGCGCCTCGCACAGCGCCGCCCGAACGTCGTCGCCCCAGTCCCGCCAGCTGTGGCCGGAGTGCAGCGTGATCACCACATCGGCTGGGCGGACGTGGATTTGGTCGATCACGCCGTCGGCGAGCAGTTCTCCGAGGCGTCCCGGTGCCCGGCGCACCGCGCCCCGGGCCGGCAACCGGTCGGCGGCAACCACCCAGCGCAGTTGTTGCGGGTTTGCGGTGGCGGTGGCGTGGATCGGAATCATGCGCCCAGCCCTATCGCGATCGAGCGGGAAACGAACGCCATCACCCAGGCGAGAACGAACATGTAGCCGAAGGCGAAGGCGGGCCATCGCCAGGTGTTGGTTTCCCGTCGCATCACCGCGATCGTCGACATGCACTGCAGCGCGAACATGAAATACACCATCAGCGCAATCACGGTGGGTGCGGTGAAGATTCGCCTGCCCTGGTCGTCGGTCATGGTGGCAAGCGCTTGCTGCGGAGCTTCGGGATCCGTCGCGGCAGCGACCTGGCCCAGCGTCGAGACAAAGACCTCGCGGGCCGACAGCGAGCCGACCAGTGCGATATCGGTGCGCCAGTCGAAGCCCAGCGGCGAAAACACCGGTGCGACAAAGCGGCCGAGGTCGGCGGCATAGCTGTGATTCATCACGTACGCGGTGGCATCGGTCGCTGGACATGCCCCGGGTCTGGGCCTCCCGGACGGGCAGATTGAGCAGTGCCCACAACACCAGCGACGTGGCCAGGATGATGGTTCCGGCTTTGCGGAGGAACACCCTCGCCGCACTCCACATCGCGGCCAGCATCGCCTTCGCCGACGGCAGCCGGTAGGGCGGCAGCTCCATGGTGAACGGCAGCAGATCGCCGCGCAGAATCGTGGACTTGACCGCCAGCGCCGCGACCAGCGCGGACAGCCCGCCGCCCAGGTACAGCAGGAACATCGTGACGCCCTGCGCGCTGAGCCCGCCCCACCGGGTCTGCGGCGCCACCAGCAGGCCGACCAGCAGCGTGTAGACCGGCAACCGTGCTGAGCAGGTCATCAGAGGCGCGGTGACGATGGTGGCGATCCGGTCGCGCGACGACGGCAACGTCCGGGTCGCCATGATGCCCGGGATCGCGCAGGCGAACGAGGACAGCATGGCGACGAAGGCGCGGCCCTCCAGCCCGGTCTTGGCCATCACCCGGTCCATCAGGAACGCCGCTCGCGACATGTAGCCGACGCTTTCCAAAAACGCCAGCAAGCAGAACAGCAACACGATCTGCGGAATGAACTGCAGCACGGTGCCCACGCCGCCGAGGATTCCCTGACCGAGCAGCCCGCGCAGGACGGGATTGCCGACGTGACCGGCGACCTGGCCACCCAGCCAGGTCAGCGCGCTGCCGATGCCGTCCCGCAAGGGCGCTGCGGCGGTGAACAAGACCTGAAAGAAGTAGAACATCACCGCGAAGAAGGTGATCGTGCCCCACAGCGGGTGCAGCAGTACCCGGTCGATTCGTCGGGTGCGCTCATCCGGTTGCGGCGCAACGTAATCGGATGCATCCAGCACCGATTGGCCCCACCCGTCGATCTCGTCGCGGTCGGTCAGGTGGCAGCACCGGCGGGCGCTGCCACTGCGCGAACGACGCCAGCTGCGCCCGCAGCTCGTCGATTCCCGACCCGTGATGGGCGACGACCGCCGCCACCGGGATGCCCAGCGCCGCCGACAGTGCCGCCACGTCGACGCGGCCGCCCCGGGCGGCAAGCTCGTCGCCCATGGTCAGCGCCAGCAGACACGGCAGATCCAGCCGGAGCACCTGGCCGATCAACACGATCGAGCGACGCAATGTGGTGGCGTCGGCCACCAGCACCAGTGCGTCGGGCGCATCGATGCCGGGGTAGTTGCCGGCCAACAGGTCGGTCACCACCTGCTCGTCCGGGCTGATCGGATCGAGGCTGTAGGTACCGGGCAGATCCTCGACGGCGATCGGGACGCCGTCGACGCTGGTGGTGCCGACGCTGCGTCCCACGGTGACGCCCGGGTAGTTGCCGGTCTTGGCGCGCAGCCCGGTCAGATGGTTGAAGACGCTGGTCTTGCCGGCGTTGGGGCTGCCGACCAACGCCACCCGCCGGATGCCGGCGACGGCGACCGCTGACCCCTCGACGTCATGGCACGCCGTCATCGGTCCGCTTCGGGCAGCACCTCGATGAGCTGCGCCTCGCGGCGACGCAGGCACAGCTCAGTGTCGTGAACCCGATAAATGGTCGGATCGCCGAGCGGCGCCCGACGAATGACGTCAACGTGAGCCTTGGCCCGAAAGCCCAACTGTCCCAAACGTTCCGCGATCACCGGATTGGCTTGCGCGACCATCCCCACGACCGTCGCCCGCTTTCCGGGCGTCACCTGCGCAAGCACGATCACCGAATCGGATTGATCGCCTGCGCTCTGCGGCCGAGTACGCATGATCACCCTAACGTTAGCGGGCCTACGTTAGTAAGGTACTCCTTACCTGCAGGGCCGTCATGGCTCCTCAGGCCCGGCCGCCGCAGTGTGTGCCGCGACACTATTGAGCATCATTTAGCCTGGTTGTCGGGTGACAGACCAGTGTCGGGATGTCACGTGCTGGACAAGGAGCCGCCGGTGTCAGTCGATGTGTCCGCTGAACCTGCCGACCTGGCGCAGGGCCGCGCCCGCTGGCGCGCCGCGGTGGCCGAGGTGCTGGCCAAGAGCACGAAGCGAGACCCCAGTGACATCGCGGGTCTCGGGCCTGAGCCCGAGCAGATGCTGGAGACACCGACCTACGAGGCCATCGCGATCCGGGCGCTCTACACCGCGCTCGACGAGCTACCCGAGCCGCCGCTTCCCGGCGAGTGGCCTTTCCTGCGCGGCGCCGATGCATCGCGCGACGTCAAGTCCGGCTGGAAGGTCGCCGAGGCCATTCCGGCCAACCGGGTCCCCGGAGTGGCGGCGGACGACGTCAACTCGGCGGTGCTGGCCGGGCTGGCCGAGGGCGTCAGCGCGTTGCTGGTGCGGGTGGGGGAGTCCGGTGTCGCGCCGGCTCAGCTGGAAAAGGTGTTCGACGGCGTCTACCTGAGCATGGTGCCGGTGATTCTCGACGCCGGCGCCGACTATCAGGCTGCCGCCGAGGTGTTGTTGGAGTTGGTGGGCCGCGTCGAAGACGACCAGCGCGCCACCTTGTCGATCGATCTCGGGGGCGATCCGCTCACTGCGCTGATCAGTCACCGGCCCGCCCCGCCGATCGATGACGTCGTCACCATGGCCACCAAGCTGGCCGACGCCCACGGGGTGCGGGCGATCACCGTCGACGGGCCGGCGTTCCACAATCTGGGCGCCAACGCGACGTGGGAACTCGCCGGCAGCATCGCCGCCGCGGTGTCTTACCTGCGCGTGCTCACCGGGTCAGGCTTGACGGTGGCAGCGGCGCTGCGGCAGGTCAGCTTCCGACTGGCCGCGGACGACGACCAGTTCTTGACCATCGCCAAGGTCAGGGCGCTACGTCGGTTGTGGGCGCGGGTGGCCGAGGTGCTGGGCGAGCCGGATAGCGGCGCGGCCGTAGTGCACGCCGAGACATCGCTGCCGATGATGACCCAGCGCGATCCGTGGGTGAATATGCTGCGAACGACGTTGGCGGCGTTCGGCGCCGGCGTCGGGGGCGCCGACACCGTTCTGGTGTTCCCGTTCGACGTCGCGATCAAGGGCGGCTTTCCCGGCATGGCCACCAGTTTCGCGCGCCGGATGGCCCGCAATATCCAGCTGCTGCTGCTCGAGGAGTCGCACGTCGGCCGGATCCTGGATCCCGCCGGCGGGTCCTGGTTCGTCGAGGACCTCACCGACCAGCTGGCCAACCAGGCCTGGCAGTGCTTCCAAACCGTTGAGCAGCGCGGCGGATTCGTCGACGCAGGCGACTACATCACCGAACAGATCGCCGAGATCGCCGCCCGGCGCACCGACGACGTCGCGCATCGCAAGACCGCGATCACCGGTGTCAACGAGTACCCGAATCTCACCGAACCGCCACTGCCGCAGCCTGATTCGTCGTATTCACCGCTGGCAGCGGGCAAGCTGATCCGTTATGCGGCCCAGTTCGAGGCGCTGCGCGACCGTTCCGACGCCTATCTGGCCCGCACCGATTCCCGACCACAGGCGCTGCTGCTGCCGCTGGGGCCGCTGGCTGAACACAACGTTCGTACGACCTTCGCCTCAAATCTATTGGCATCCGGCGGTATCGAAGCGGTCAACCCGGGCACCGTTGACGCCGAGGGTGTCGCCAAGGCGGTCGCTGACGCGGGCACGCCGACGGTCGCGGTGATCTGCGCTACCGACAGCCGGTATGGCTCCGAGGCGTCCGCCGTCGTGGAGGCGGCTCATCGCGCTGGGGTATCCCATGTCTGTCTGGCCGGTCCACCGAAAGCGGTTACCGAAACGGATCACCGGCCCGATGAGTTCCTGACCATGAAAATCGATGCGGTGGACGTCCTTTCGCATCTTCTCGACCGGTTGGGGGCCTAGCGACCATGACGACCACGACGCCCGCCGTAGGCAGCTTCGCCGATATCCCGCTGCACAGCGATCGCAACGTCGCGCGACCGACCGACGAAACGGTGCGCACATACGTCGAAGCCGCGGCCGCCGCCCACTGGTATGCCCCGGACCAGCTGGTGTGGCACACCCCGGAAGACATCGACGTCAAACCCGTCTACATCGCCGCCGACCGCGCCGCCGTCGAGTCGCAGGGATATCCGCTGCACACGCTTCCCGGGCGAGCCGCCTTTCGTCCGCGGGCCCTACCCGACCATGTACGTCAACCAGCCCTGGACGATCCGTCAGTACGCCGGATTCTCCACGGCAGCCGAGTCCAATGCGTTCTACCGGCGCAACCTGGCCGCCGGGCAGAAGGGTCTGTCGGTGGCGTTCGACCTGGCCACCCACCGCGGTTATGACTCCGACCATCCCCGCGTACAGGGTGACGTCGGAATGGCGGGTGTCGCCATCGATTCCATCCTCGACATGCGTCAGTTGTTCGACGGCATCGACTTGTCGACGGTGTCGGTGTCGATGACCATGAACGGCGCCGTGCTGCCGATCCTGGCGCTCTACGTGGTAGCCGCCGAGGAGCAGGGAGTGCCGCCGGAGAAGCTGGCCGGCACCATCCAGAACGACATCCTCAAAGAATTCATGGTGCGCAACACCTACATCTATCCGCCGAAGCCGTCGATGCGGATCATCTCCGACATCTTCGCCTACACCAGCGCGAAAATGCCGAAATTCAACTCGATCTCCATCTCCGGGTATCACATCCAAGAAGCCGGTGCCACAGCGGATTTGGAGCTGGCCTACACGCTTGCCGACGGTGTCGACTACATCAAGGCGGGATTGGACGCCGACCTCGACATCGACAAGTTCGCGCCCCGGCTGTCCTTTTTCTGGGGCATCGGGATGAACTTCTTCATGGAGGTGGCCAAGCTGCGAGCGGGCCGGCTGTTGTGGAGCGAGCTGGTCGCCGAGTTCAAACCCAAGAACGCGAAATCGCTCTCGTTGCGCACACATTCGCAGACCTCGGGTTGGTCGCTGACCGCGCAGGACGCATTCAACAATGTCGCGCGTACCTGTATCGAGGCGATGGCCGCGACGCAGGGCCACACCCAGTCGCTGCACACCAACGCCCTCGACGAGGCGCTGGCATTGCCTACCGACTTCTCGGCCCGCATCGCCCGTAATACCCAGCTGGTGCTGCAGCAAGAGTCCGGCACCACCAGGCCGATCGACCCGTGGGCCGGCTCGTACTACGTGGAATGGCTGACCTACCAGCTCGCGCAGCGGGCCCGCGCTCACATCGCCGAAGTCACCGAGCACGGCGGTATGGCGCAGGCGATCAGCGAAGGCATCCCCAAGCTGCGGATCGAGGAAGCGGCCGCGCGTACCCAGGCTCGCATCGACTCCGGGATCCAACCGGTGATCGGGATCAACAAGTATCAGGTCGAAGAGGATCAAGAGGTCGAGGTCCTCAAGGTCGAAAACAGCCGGGTGCGGTCCGAGCAGCTGGCCAAACTCGAAGACCTGCGGGCGAATCGGGACAAAGCCGCTGTCGAGGCCGCTCTGGCTGAGCTGTCCCGTGCCGCCGCCGCGCAATCCGGCGGAGCCGGTAAGGGGGATCGAGACGGGCTGGGCAACAACCTGCTGGCACTGGCGATCGACGCCGCTCGCGCCAAGGCCACCGTCGGCGAGATCTCCGACGCACTCGAGCGGGTCTACGGGCGGCACCAGGCGGAGATCCGTACCATCGCCGGGGTCTACCGCGACGAAGCATCGGGAGCCGAAGGAGGTGGCAACATGTCCGCCTTTTCCGCGGCCACCGAGCTCGTCGAAAAGTTCGCCGAGGCCGACGGCCGGCGACCGCGAATCCTGGTGGCCAAGATGGGCCAAGACGGCCATGACCGCGGACAGAAGGTGATCGCAACGGCCTTCGCCGACATCGGATTCGACGTCGACGTCGGTGCGCTGTTCTCCACGCCGGACGAGGTGGCCCGCCAGGCCGCCGACAACGACGTGCATGTCGTCGGAGTGTCGTCGCTGGCGGCCGGTCACCTCACGCTGGTGCCGGCGCTGCGCGACGCGCTGGCCGACGTGGGCCGTTCCGACATCATGGTGGTGGTCGGCGGGGTGATCCCGCCCGGCGACTTCGACGAGCTGTACCAGGCGGGCGCCACAGCGATCTTCCCGCCCGGCACCGTGATCGCCGACGCCGCAATCGATCTGCTGCACAAGCTGGCCGAGCGACTCGGTTACACCCTTTAGCCACATGGCGACTGACAACGGCGACGCTATAGACGAACTCGCCGCGGCGGTCCGTTCCGGCGACCGGGCGGCGCTGCCGCGGGCGATCACGCTGGTGGAATCGACCCGGGCCGACCATCGCGACCGGGCGCAGCAACTGCTGCTGCGGCTCATGCCGGCAGCCGGCAACGCCCTTCACGTCGGTATCACCGGGGTGCCCGGAGTCGGCAAGTCGACCGCCATCGAAGCCCTCGGCATGTACCTGATCGGGCGCGGACATCGGGTCGCCGTCCTGGCGGTCGACCCGTCCTCGACCCGTACCGGCGGATCGATCCTCGGTGACAAGACCCGAATGCCGCAACTGGCAACGCATCCCGACGCCTACATTCGTCCGTCACCGACGTCGGGCACACTCGGCGGCGTCGCCAAAGCCACCCGAGAAACCATCGTGCTCTTGGAGGCGGCCGGGTTCGACGTGATCCTGGTGGAGACCGTCGGAGTCGGTCAGTCCGAGGTTGCGGTGTCCAACATGGTCGACACCTTCGTCTTTTTGACCCTGGCGCGCACCGGCGATCAGCTGCAGGGCATCAAGAAGGGTGTGCTCGAGCTCGCCGACATCGTCGTGGTGAACAAGGCCGACGGCGATCACCTGACCGAGGCCCGCAAAGCCGCCCGCGAGCTGTCCGGAGCAATCCGGCTGATTTATCCCCGCGAAACTCTGTGGCGTCCACCGGTCCTCACCATGAGCGGACTGGAAGGCGCCGGGCTGGAAGAGCTGTGGGACACCGTCGAGCGGCATCGGGACGTGCTCACCGACGCAGGGGAGTTCGACGCGCGCCGCAGAGCCCAGCAGGTGGACTGGACGTGGCAGATGGTGCGCGACACCGTGCTGGACCGGGTGATGTCCAACCCGGCAGTTCGCAAAGCGCGCGCCGACGTAGAGCGCCAGGTTTTGAGTGGAGAATTGACGCCCGCTCTGGCCGCTCGGCAAATATTGGAGCTTGCTTCAATAACGGAAGGATAAAGTCCACTTCGTTTGTAGAGAGAAGCTACTAGATTTGACGGTATGACCCTCGAAGTGGTGGGCAATCGCCGGTCGGTGCTGCCGCGCGGCGTTCACGGCGCAGCCGATCCACATTTCGCCTGCGCGGTCCGCAGCTTCGCCAGCATCTTCCACGGTCGCCGATTCGGGGGCGGAGCGCTGGCGGTCTATCTGGACGGGCGAACCTGTCGTCGACGTGTGGACCGGCTACGCGGACCGGCGTGGCCGGGTGCCCTGGTCGGCGGACACCGCCACCATGGTGTTCTCGGCGACCAAGGGCATGGCCTCCACAGTCATCCACCGTCTCGTCGACCGTGGACTGATCGACTACGACGTCCCAGTTGCGCACTACTGGCCGGAGTTCGGCGCCAACGGTAAAGCCGACATCACCGTCCGGCAGTTGATGCGCCACCAGGCCGGGCTGTCGGCGCTACACGGCGCCAGCAAGCAGGACCTGCTGAACCATCAGCTGATGGAACGCCGCCTTGCCGCAGCACGGCCGGGTTACTCATTCGGCAAGTCGGCCTATCACGCGCTGACCTATGGCTGGCTGTTGTCCGGGCTGGCCCGCGCGGTTACCGGTAAGGGCATGCGCGAGCTGATCCGCACCGAGCTCGCGGAGCCGCTGGGCACCGATGGTTTACACCTGGGCCGCCCACCGGCCGGAGCTCCGACACGGCCCGCCCAGATCATCATGCCGCAGAGCGCTTTCCAGAATCCGGTGTTCAACGCGGTGGCGCCGATGATCGCCGCTCTACCGCTGTCGGCCGGATTCGGCTCGATGTACTTTCCGGGCGTGAAAGCTGTTGCCCAGGGCGATATCCCGTTGCTGGATGGCGAGATTCCGGCCGCCAACGGTGTGGCGACGGCCCGCGGACTGGCACGGATGTATGGCGCGATCGCCAACGGCGGCCGGATCGACGGCACCCAGTTCCTGTCGCGGGAAGTGGCGGCCGGACTGAGTGGCCGGCGCAATCTGCGGCCAGACGGAAACCTGGTGATCCCGCTGGCTTTCCACCTGGGCTATCACCGCCTGCCGTTCGAGGCGATACCGGGCTTCGGCCATGTGGGTCTGGGTGGCTCACTCGGATGGGCCGACCCGGACCGCGGTTTGGCGTTCGGATTCGTGCACAACCGGTTGCTGTCGCCGTTCGTGGTCCTCGATCACGCCGGGTTCGTCGCGACGAGCGCGCTGTGCAGGATGGGCGCCGCCGCGGCGCGCAGAGATGGTTTCGAGCGGGTGGCCGATTTCGGTTCGCCGTTCCCCGAAGCGGGAGCCGTTGCCGGCTGACGGTTTAACAAGCACTCTTCAGCTGGACACCGAACTTCAAGGTCACCTGGAAATGCGTGCGGCGCGGCCCATGGCGAACCGTTGCACCACTACAATTCCGTGAGAACTCAACATATGGTGGGCGCATCGGCGGCCGATGAAGGTAAAGAGATACCTGTGAGCGGTCCTTTCATTTCGGATGTGCTGCGTGAGCGTGCCGGTTTCAGGCCGAATGGCACAGCCTTCACGTTCGTTGACTACGAGCAGGATTGGGCCGGTGTTACCAAAAGCCTTAGCTGGTCTCAGGTCTATCGCCGAAGCTTAAACGTTGCACATGAGCTCAGCCTTTGCGCGTCGACCGGCGACCGGGCGGTGATATTGGCACCACAGGGCCTCGACTACATCGCCGCGTTTCTGGGAGCGTTGCAGGCCGGGCTCATCGCCGTTCCGCTTTCGGCTCCTATGGGCGGCGCCCACGATGAGCGGGTTGATTCGGTCCTGCACGACACATCGCCGTCGGTCATTTTAACGACCTCCTCAGCCGTCAGCGATGTCGGCAAGTACTCCCAACCGCGCAGCGGTGAATCCGGTCCATCCGTCATCGAGGTTGATTCGCTGGACCTGGACTGCGCCAGAGCAGCGCCGCGCAGGCTTGCTACTCGACCCGCTACTGCCTACTTGCAATACACGTCTGGGTCGACCCGTCGGCCCGCCGGGGTCATGATCTCGCACAGGAATCTTCTGGCCAACTTCAAACAGATCACGTCCGACTACTTTCTGGAGTATGGAAAGGTTGCTCCGCCGGGCACCGCTACTGTGTCGTGGCTGCCGTTCTATCATGATCTGGGTTTGATCTTAGGAATTTGCGCACCGATTCTGGCCGGAGTCCCGGGTGTGTTCACCAGTCCAGTGGCGTTTTTGCAGCGTCCAGCCCGCTGGATGCAATTGCTTGCCAGCAATGGTCATGTGTTCTCCGCGGCGCCGAACTTCGCTTTCGACTTGGCGGCACGGAAAACCACCGACGAGGACATGGCCGGGCTGGATCTCGGGGACGTGCTAATCATCCAAAACGGTGCCGAACGAGTGCAGCCCAAGACGCTGCGCCGCTTTACTGAGCGGTTCGCCAAGTTCAATCTCGGCGACACGGTGATACGGCCCTCGTATGGGCTTGCAGAAGCAACGGTCTACGTGGCGACCCGCGCACCGGCTCAACGGCCACAAATCGTCCACTTCGAATCGGACAAACTGTCCGCCGGCCGCGCGAAGCGGTGCGAAAGCGGAGGCGGTAGGCCGCTCATCAGTTACGGCGCGCCGCAGTCGCAGACAATCCGCATCGTCGATCCCGGTACCTGTATCGAGTGTCCCCCGGGAACCGTCGGTGAGATCTGGGTGCACGGCGAGAACGTCGCGATGGGCTATTGGCGGAGACCTCAAGAGACGAAAAGCACCTTCGGCGCAAGGCTTCTCACTTCGTCCGTAGGCACTCCACAAGAGCCTTGGCTACGAACAGGGGACTCGGGCTTCTTCTTCGACGGCGAGTTGTTCATCATTGGCCGCACCAAGGATCTGTTAATCGTCTATGGTCGCAACCACTCTCCCGACGACATCGAGGCGACGGTCCACGAGATCACGCGGGGACGTTGCGCGGCGATATCAGTCCCGGATGAGGGCACGGAGAAGCTGGTCGCGATCATCGAGTTCAAGATGCGTGGGGACTCCGACGAGGACGCGATGGATAAGCTCGTCAGCGTCAAAGGCGAAGTTAGCTCGGCGATTTCAAACTCGCACGGCCTCGCTGTCGCGGATCTCGTTCTGGTAGCACCTGGTTCGATTCCTATCACCAGCAGTGGCAAGGTCAGGCGGGCGGCGTGCGCCGAGCAGTACCGGCAAAATCAATTCACCCGCTTGGATGCTTAAGCACGCCGCGAATAAGGCTTCCGCGGGGAAGCTTGTCTTGGCAAGTTGTGCACGTCGCGTTGATGTCGAGCCCTGCGCCAACCACTAAGTCAAAAGATATAGCCGCCGACAGCCCATGCCCGTTTCCCCGGTCGCTCAATCACCTTGGTGGGCTTGCCGTCCTTGAATAGGGCGTCCTGGCGCACTACACCGCTGCGGACCGCGTCGCCCCACGCCCTCGCCGGCCCAGCGCCGTAGGAACGCCAGGGGCACAGATCATCCATGATTACCACCGTTTCGCCGGTGCATAGTGCGCAGACGTTGGCCAGGTCAGCCTGGGCGACCTCGTACTGATGCCCGCCGTCGATGAAGACCAGGTCGAACCGCGAATCGGGATTACGACGGGCGTATTCGGGCACGCTCTCGCGGGAGTCTCCGTAGATCAACGTATGCCGGCCGGGGAATTTGCTGTCGATCAACTTCTTAGCCGTCCGCACCGATGCATGCTCGTTCAGGTCAAACGCAACGACATGGGTGTGGGGATGGGCGTTGAGGAAGGCGTAGCTTGAGGCGCCGGTGTTGAATCCGATTTCTGCAATCCGGCGCGCGTTTTTGCGCTGCACGATGGACATCAGGAAGCGCAGTTGTCGTGCGGAACTCGTTCCCTCCATGGGGAATCGCCCTCGCAGCCGCAGATACCGCAGGATCTCCCACTGAATCCCTCTCGCGCCCTGCACTGACGTTAACCTCTTTCCAGCCGTGACCGAGCGGCAAGAAAATCATCGATTAAAGTCTCGGTCATCCGTCCCCAATCGATCTCGCCCGCCAGGCCGAACTCAGCCAGCATATGCGTGGCAACCTCACGCAAGGGGGGCTTTGTGTTCTCGACACCAGGTTGATAGCGGATGATGGTGATGGCGATCTTGCCGTCGATGCGCCCACGCACCAGTTCCATGTGGCTGCCTAGTCGCTCAAGCCTCTGCCGCGTTAGGTTTTGCACCGTCCCTCGCGCGGTGACGGACTCGGCGTCGGTGCCATCGAGGCGGCCCATCACCGAGCCGAGGTCGCCGAGATCAAAACAAAACAAGGGGAGATCTCGGCGCCGGCGCCAGCTCCTTCGGCCAGCCGCGTATCACCGTTGGATCCGTTGGGGTTAGTGGATCTACGTGCGGGACGTATCCAGACTGGCACTGCTGTGCCTCGGCCACGGATCGATGCCCTCGTAGCGCGCAAGCTGACCACCTCAGACGCTTCCTATCCCGCTGGTCAGTAGGAAGACTCCCGTCACCGCGGCGATGGCGGGGAGGAGCTGCCGACGGTGAGCTCGCATCCAGTCGTGTGCGTGCAGCATGACCGCTTGTGTCCTCTCCGGTGTCACCAGGTAGCTGACGAGCGGGATCTCGACGGCTGCAAGCACCACAACGGTGAACATCATTGCTGCGCTGATCTGCGTAACCATAGGGGCGCCCGAGGTCAGGATGGCGGCGATTGCGACCTGATACTCGACGTGCGGCGGCGCTGATCCGAAGCCGGCCACAAACGGCACCCACAGACTCCCGCCTATCAGCGCACCGCGGGCGCGCCTCGACAGCCCGCGAAATGCGTGCGCTGGGCTCGACTCCGATACCAGAACCGGCGAATCACCGCTGGGTATCGCCACCGTCGCTCGGTGACGCAATCGCGCGGACA
Organism: uncultured Actinomycetota bacterium; assembly: GCA_963762535.1. Classification (GTDB taxonomy): domain Bacteria; phylum Actinomycetota; class Actinomycetes; order Mycobacteriales; family Mycobacteriaceae; genus Mycobacterium. The sequence goes on along the minus strand of CAVXKX010000003.1, from coordinate 6,667 downwards.
GTAGCGCGGCGATCAGCAGCGCGCAGCGCACCAATGACGATTCCGACATACCCGCTCTTAAGGGCTGCAAACGCAGACGCCACATGTTGGGTCACCATAAGTGCGAAGTCGTGCAGCAGCAGTACCGAACCGAGGGCGATGGCGGTGCCCGATGCCATACCGCCGAGCCAGAACACGAGCAAGTTGACCAGGGGCCGTGGCCGCGAAATCAAGAGTGCGACGATGGCGAGGCGCGTTGGGTCTGGCGCCACCACAAGCGCAAGCGCCAGCACCGTAGCCCATATCATCGGCGGAGCCTGTCTTCTAGTAGATCGGCGGCGGTGGTAACGCTGGCGGCGGGTTTGGTCATGTGGGTGGCGACCTCGCGGGCTCGGGTTAGGTATTGCGGGGCGAGGATGGAGCGAAGGTCGGCGACCAGGGACTCCCGGGTGGTGCTCGACAATCGCCGAGCGGAGCCGACTTTCAGCCGTTTGATTTGCGCTGCCCAGATTGGTTGATCGGCCCCCATCCACAGGATCAGGGTGGGGATTCCGGCGCGTATTCCGGCGGCGGTGGTGCCCGCGCCGCCTTTGTGGACGACGGCGCGGCAGGTGGGAAAGATGGCCGCGTGGTTGACGTCGCTTACGATTTTTACGTGGTCGACATGGGGGATGTGGCGAAAGTCGCTGCCGCCGGAGCAGATCAGGGCTCGTTCGTCTAGCTGCCCGCAGGCGGTGCTGATCAGTTCTACTGTGCTGGCGGGAGATTCGAGTGGCATACTGCCAAAGCCGAAGTAGATCGGTGGTGTTCCAGCGGCAATCCACGACAAGACGTCGTCGTCGTTATCCGTCGGCAACTCCATCGTCAGCACGCCGGTAAAGGGTCTTCGGCCAGCCCAATCCGCCCACTCCGCTGCCAGCCCGGGGAAGCAGAACTCGTCGTAGGCCTGGATCTCGAGCGATCCGCGTTCGGCGATCCGTCGCGGTGACGGGCCTGTTGTCTTGGGCAGGCCTAATTCAGCGCGCTGCATGTTTTCGGCCTGCTTCGTCATGCGCCAATATATCCACCAGGCCATCGTCATTGCTGAGCGCATCAGCGGTGAGGGCAGTCCCGGAATGAGCTGGCCGTTGACGCACATCGGGAAGTAGTGCAGTGCGGCCAGCGGAATGTCGTAATACTCCGCGACATTGGCGGCGACCTCCCGGAAAGGCGCGCCTGTCACTAGCAGGTCGGCCCCGTCCGCCAGCGACGTCAGGGTCCTGCTCATCTCCGCCCAGCCCCGGGTGTTGAACTCTATAGCTTCGCGGGTTGCGTGCAGCAAATTGATCGGATGGTGGATCTTCCAGAAGTTGCGGGCGAAATCGTTCGGCCCCAGTTGCCACTGCGGCCCGGAGGCGACCGCCACAAGCCCGGCCGATTCGACGAAGCCAACCAGGTCGGGCGGGACCGCCATGACCACTTCGTGGCCGCGGCGCAGAAGCTCCAGGCCGACGGCGGCGCAGGGCTCGACATCGCCGCGAAGTCCATGGGCTGCCAACGCAAACTTCATGGCTGGAGCCTCGTTTCTAGTAGATCGGCGGCGGTGGTAACGCTGGCGGAAGGTTTGGTCATCTGGGTGGCGACGTCCCGGGCTTCGGTGAGGTGGTGCGGGGCGAGGATGGCGTAGGGATCGGCGACCATCGATTCCTGGGTGGCGATCTCGCTGCCTGCGTGCATCCACTTCATCGGATGCCAGCGACGCTCTGCGGAGGTGCAACAGCAGTACGCCCCTCCGCGACGTCGGTAAATACCGATTTCATGGCCCTTACATAACGGCTAACCGATTCGCTGGCGATCGGGTTTTTCGGGAACACCACCACCAATTGGGTCTCGTTTTCAAGCCGAATCACCCGGATATTGATTCGACCCAGGAGAATTCTGCCGTCGCCGTAGTGCCCGGCATTCAATCCGTCCAATTGAGAGTTGGCGACAGCAGAAAGGGGAGGGATACCAGCCTCGAGGTAGAACATCAAGGGAGCGCCCCATTCAGCTTTCCTCAGCCACGGCGCCAATTCCAGTACCCGATCGAGCGGCACGTCCGCCAGACGTCTACCCGAATCAAAGGATGCCTGCGCGGCTCTGGCCGTCGCACCGAAAGACGACGCGACCGGAACGGTCATCGGCACGTAGCCTATGAACCAGCCTGTTGTCACGAAATCTGCCGGAGTGCGCCGTATATCAATGGGAACAACTCCGTAATACGTTTCAGCGCCCGTCAATTCGTATTCGGCAAGCGCCGTGCACGCGAACACGCCGCCGCAGAACCGGGCCCCGACGGATAGGCAAACGGATTCGAATTCGAGAGTCTGTCGCTTGTCCAGCAGCTGTGCGCCGATGACGTCGCACGGGACGAATGGGTCACCGAGTGGCAGCGGCCAGTCGGGAAGGGTTCCGTCGTTGTCCTCGAAGAATTCGATCCATTCCCTTACCTCCGCGGACTCTAAGGTCAGCGCGGACGTGTGCCGGCGCTGTCGGACGCAGTAAGTGTGATAGCTGCCGGCCTCCGGCAGCGAGATGGGAGCGCCACCTCTCGTCACGGTGGCATACATAAGATGGATCTCCGTGTATGCCAAGCTGAAAAGCATTGCATCGGTGTGGAGATGGTCAATGCACAGGCAGAATGTGAAGTGGTCGGCGCGCTGGATGATTGCGAAGCGAAAGCAATCCCATTGGAGTGGGCTCGGGGTAGCCAGTAGATGGCTTCGAAATTCTGCGAGCGTTATCTCGCCGTACTTGGTCGGGACGAGGTTGATGTCGCTGGCTTCGGCGATGGTCCGATGGACGATGTGTTCGCGATCGGTGTCGTCGAACCAACTGCGGTAGGTGTCGTGGCGACGAAGGTGAGCGTTGATGACATACGTCATGGCACGGATATCGCATCGGCCGGGTATGGACCAGGTTGCGATGACCAACCGTGACATATCCAGACCCCGGGCGGCGTATGCGCGATAGTCACGAAGGTGCTGGGCTTGCGTATAGCTCGCCGGGACAGCGGTTATCGGCGCCTGCCGGACTTTCGCGAGGGTCGCAGGCGATGGGTGCCATGACACGAATGAGCCCGGTTCGGGCGCCCAATCGTGGAGCATTCCCACTTCCACGTTCGCGACTTCTATCACTCTTCCTCCGAGTCTCTCAGCAGTTGCGGTTCATCGGAGACCTGTTACGCCGGAGCGCCTTCGAGGCCCGCCAACGCTCCGCACAGGTGGTCGGCCAGACCTCGAATGGAGGTGATATCTGTGGAGCCTACGCGGATGCCTGTTTCCATCTCGATGCGCGTGCGCAGTTCGAGGTAGCCAAGCGAGTCAAGTCCGCACTCGGACACCGGACGATCCGGGTCGATGGAACGCCGCAGAATGAGGCTGACTTGCTCACCCACCAGATGACGCAGCCGGGTCGGCCACTCTTCCCGTGCCAACGCCTTGAGTTCGGCGCGGAATTTATCTGTGTCCGTGCGGCTTTGCCCCGTGGGTTTGAAGAGTTCAGCGAATGGGCTGCGTTGCCCAAGCGCCACTAACCACGGCATTCCGATGAACGGCATGTAGCCGGTGTAGGTGCGGTCGTGCCGTAACAGCGCCTCGAAAGCGTAGGCGCCGTCGTTGGGTGTGATCAGCGCGGCGCCATTGCCTTCTGCCAGCGACGCGGCGCGCCCGATCTCACCCCATGCTCCCCATGCGATCGCGCTGGCCGGAAGGCCCTGAGCCCGGCGCCACCGAGTGAATGCGTCTAGCCAGCTGTTGGCCGCGGCGTATGCGCCCTGACCAGGCGAGCCCACCAGCGCGGCTGCCGAGGAGAACGAGCAGAACCAGTCGAGCGGCTGGTTGGCGGTTGCCCGGTGCAGATGCCAAGCGCCGTACACCTTTGGCGCCCAGCCGCGATCGATGAGCTCATCGGTGATGTTGGGCAGCGTGGCGTCCTCGACCACCCCTGCGGCGTGCAATACCCCACGCAGCGGGAGTCCGTTGGCGGTCGCCACGGCCACCAAGCGTTCGGCTGTCTCGCGCTCGGTGATGTCGCCGCACGCCACCACGACGTCGGCGCCGATTGCGCGGATGAGCTCGATTGTCTCCAGTGCCTTTAAATTCGGTTGAGAGCGGGAGTTCAACACAATGCGCCCACAGCCCGCCGTGGCCATCTTCTCGGTGAGGAAGAGCCCAAGCGCGCCCAAGCCCCCGGTGATCACATAGGCGCCGTCACGACGGAAAATCGGAGCCTGCGCCGGTGGTAGTACCGCAGTGCGAGACCCCGCCTGCGGGACGTCGAGCACAAGTTTGCCGGTGTGCTCGGCCGCGCTCATGACCCTGATCGCGGTGGCCGCTTCGACCAGTGGGTAGTCGGTGTGCTTCGCGGGAGGCAATTCCCCATCCACTACTAGCCGGAACACTGTGCGCAGCAGCTCCCCGACGCGTTGGGGGCGGCCGATCGACAGCATCGCCAGGTCGACATAGTGGAACGTGAGGTTGCGGTGGAATGGGAAGAGCTCCAGCCCGGTGTTGCCATAGACGTCGCGTTTGCCGATCTCGACGAACTGTCCGCCGATGGCCAGCAACTCGATTCCGGCGCGTAATGCTGTGCCGGTTAAGGAGTTGAGCACGATATCCACGCCGTAGCCGTCGGTATCGCGGCGGATCTGTTCGCCGAAGTCCACGCTCCGCGAATCGTAAACATGCTGGATCCCTATGTTGCGCAACAGCTGTCGACGCTGGTGGCTGTCAGCGGTGGCGAAGATTTCGGCTCCTGCCGCGCGGGCGATCGCTACGGCTGCCTGGCCTATGCCGCCGGTCGCCGAGTGGATCAAGACCCGGTCGCCCGAGGCAATCCTGGCCTGATCGTGCAGGGCATACCAGGCGGTGGCATGCGTGGTACCCACTGCGACCGCCTGATGGTCGGTCAGCCCGGCCGGCAGCGTGACGGCCAGCCGGGCGTCACACGTGACAAACGTGGCCCAACAGCCGTTTCCGGAAAAGCCGCCGACACGATCACCGACGTGGTGGTTGTTAACGTCCGGCCCGACCGCCGTGACGACGCCGGCGAAATCCATACCCAGCTCTGGTTGCTGTCCGTCAATGCTGGGGGAGCGGCTCGTCGCAACAAGCACATCGGAGAAGTTGACGCTGGATGCGCTTACCGCGACCTCGATCTGCCCCGCCCCCGGCTGAACGCGGTGAAATGCGGCCAGTTCCATTGTGTCCAGGTGCCCGGCCGTTCGAATTCGCAGGCGTGCACCGTCGCGCCCGTGGTTGATCACCGTGGTTCGTCGTTCCTCGGGGCGAAGCGGAGCGCGACAAAGGCGGGCGGTGTACCACTGCCCGTTACGCCAAGCGGTCTCGTCCTCTTCGGATCCACTGAGCAGTTGCCGCGCAAGCTGTTCGGCGTCGATGGCTTCATCCATGTCGATTTGGGTGGCAAGCAAATGCGGATGTTCGGTGCTGATCACCCGCATCAAACCGCGCAGCCCAGCCTGCTCCAGGTTGGCCACGTCGTCGGGTAACACGGGTTGGGCATTCCTGGTTGCGAGGTACAAGCGAGGCGCGCCGCCGGGGACCTCCGGCAATTCGCGGGCGATGCGCACCAGATGCCGCACGTATTCGCCGCCCTGGAACGCAATGTGCTCGTCGGGGTCGCCGTTCTTCGGTTCCGTCAGGACCACTAGTCCGTCGAATCGAGCGGCTCGGAGCTGGCTGCGCAACGCTTCGCCATTCGACGAGTGGTCGGCGTGCTGCGGCCAGCACACGGAAGTGCATTGCGCACCATTGAGTTTCAACGCATCGGTCAACTGGGTTGCCAGTGCATCCGCGGTTGTGGAAGTGCTGACGAGAAGCCACGCTCCTGCATCGGTGTGCGCCACCTCAGGCAGCGCCTGCTGCTGCCACTCTATGGTGAGCAGCCGCTCGTTCAGCACACGATCGTGCTCGTTGCTTTGCGATATCCCCAGGCCCATCTGCAGCCCGCGTACGGTCAACAGCACCGCCCCGTGTTCGTCCAAGACGTCGAGGTCAGCCTCAACCTCCGCGTCGGCGACTCTGGTCAGTTGCGAGTAGCAGTAGCGCGCGTTGCTGGTGGAACCGTAGACCCGCAGCCGACGGACGCTCAGCGGCAGCAGCAGACCGCCATTGCAAACCTCAACGACACTGGGGTGGGCCGCCACCGAGTGAAAGCAGGCATTTAGCAGCGCAGGGTGCACTGCGTAGCTGCGCCGAAAGCGGACGAGCCAGGCAGCCTGACCTCGGCCAGCACTGTGGCACCGGTTCCGTCGGCGATGCGAGCGGCGGCTAGTCCGGTGAAGGCAGGACCCAACTGGATACCGCGCTGATCCCACCATTTTCGAAGCTCGGCTCCATGCACCGTGCGCGGGTGCGCCGCCAGCAGGGCGGCCACGTCGTGCGCGGTCGGTCGGTCATCGTCCCCGACGGCGTAAAGGACCGCGGCGGCACGCCGCAGTGCTCCCCATCCTGGTCGGTCTCCACCGCGAAGTTGACGACGCCCGGCGAGGCCATCGACGCCGCGGCGCCGACGGTGGTCTGCGCATCCAGCAGAAGCTCGTGCTCGAAGCGGATGTCACGGACCTCGGACTCCTCGCCAAGAACCGCGCGGGCCGCACCCAGTGCCATCTCACAGTAGGCCGCTCTCGGAAGGACAGCGGCATTGCGAA
>CAVXKX010000002.1:0-798697 GCA_963762535.1 uncultured Actinomycetota bacterium | reverse complement strand
CACTAGCCAAAGTCGCGCTGTTCACCGACTGATTCACGCGGTTCGCGACTTCGGCGAAGCTCCACCGCCCGCCGCTGGGTCACTTGGTGGCGCTCTTAATGAATTCGCTTATAGCGCTCGCCGTTCCATCCGGCTGATCCAGCATCACATAGGTTGAGCTGTCATCGATGGTGTGCAGCACGGCATGCGGAAACGCATCGGCGAGCCGTTGGGCATGGCTGATCGGAAATAGCTTGTCGGAATTGCCCCAGGCGAGCAGCACCGGCTTCTCCCAGGCATTGATCGCCGTGGTGGCAGCCAGCGTGTAGCGGGGGTTCAGGTCTGCAGTGAGCCGTACCGCCTCTCGCCGGACCTCAGCCGAACTGGCGAAACCGCCGAATATTTCGTCCCGGCGAGCCTTGTCAATGCCGTGTCGGGTGACCTGCGACGCGAACTGGTCCAGGCCTGGCTTGGTCGCCAAGAGCCGCAAGACCCCGGCGCCGAGTTTCGTGTTGAATCTGCATAGCCGCACGAGGGGCGCGAAGCCGGAGGGCGGGAAGTGCTCGAAACTGTCACAGTTGGTGAACACCAGCCGCGCCACCCTGTCGAAGTCGTGCAGGTTGTTGCCCAGCGCTGCCTGCACAATACCGCCGCCGGTGTCGTTGGCCACCAACGTGACATTGGAAAGATCCAGCACCTCAAGCAGTTTGAGGATTCGTCGGCCGGCCGCCTCCACGCCAATATCCACGCCCGGACCAACAGGCTTGCGTTGCGCGCCGAATGGCCAGGTCGGCACAATGCAGCGGTGCGCTCCCGACAGCCGCGCTGCCACGTCGTCCCACAACGCTCCGGTTACATAGACGCCGTGGACGAAAACCAACGGCGGCCCCGATCCCATGTCGTTGTATTCGATTTCGACGTTGTCGATTACGACGGTGTCAGCCACGGCGGGCCCTCTCATTCGCTGTCTTTGTATGGCTCATAAGGCAATAACCAAATAGCTGATTTAGCAACCTGCGCTACCTTTCTCCATGGCAAGGGGGAGTCAACCGCATGACACCGGAAGGTTAGCCTCGAAGGGTACGAACGCCACGTCGGGCCGATCGCGGCCTAGCTCCGCACGTCGTTCGTTGCCTGTGTTGATCCAAACACTCAGCATCGCAGTATCTTCCAGCGAGCGACTGTGGGTGACCGTGGCTTCACCGGATGCGGCCATCGGCATCCCACTGAGTGACCGATGACGTGAAGTCGCCGCCGAGCTTGGCGAGCATCCACGGTGGCAGGTGTTTGGGCATGGGCAGCGGAACAGACTGGGCCCCTCGGGCTTTGAGCAGCGCCTCGTAGGCGGCGGTGTCACCGCTGAACGGCTGGCCCTCGCCGGCGATAAACCCGTACAACTCACATCCGTGTGGGCCGGCCTCCCAGGGTCCGAACACGTCGCCCCATTCGAGCATGATGTGTGTTCCGGTGCGCGCGACGATGTCACCGCAGCGAATCTCGCCCGCCAGTATGAAATTGCTGTGATCGCCGACGTGGCCATGGCGAGGAGAGATGGCGCCAGGATCCCATTTGTTCCAGAACGCAACGTATCTCGGTGACAGTTCAATCCACTTCTCCCATATCGATGCCGTACGGCCATCAGCGAATTCATAACGCACCATCTCCTCGGCGGGTACGTCATCGAGGTGCTTGATCGACGGTTCACCCCTCATACGATGATTCCCCTTTCACTCCTACTCGGTGCGCGGTCAATCGACCAGGTCGAGCGCGGCGCGCACGATGCTGTCAGTGTCGATGCCATGCCAGCCGAAGACCTGCTCCAGCGAGCCGGACTGCCCGAACTCAGCTGACCCCCAGCGACCTGCCGGGCACCTTGTTGATCGACGGCAGAAACGCCAACGTATGTGGGTGCCCGTCGAGAACGGTCACCATGGGAGCAGCACGCTCGGCCGCGAAGACCTGATCGAGAATCCACGTAGGGGAGTCGCTACGGCCACAACGTCCCTGCATGGCCTCGAAAAGCAATCCCGGGCTGGTGATGCAGATGACTTCTGCGGCAATCCCCATGTGGGCCAATCGTTCCGCTGCCTGAAGAGCCTTCGGTGACCAGAGCGCCCACGGCAGCAATCGTCACCGCCGGCTGCGGGCACGGACGCACTGGATAGGCGCCGGCGATCACCTGGCGCCTGCGCCGTTCGACCGCGGCCGGATCACCGGGAAGGGCGCAGAGCTCTTGCTGGACCGGGCGGGTGGACAACCGAAGATACGCTGAGCGTCCATCGGCACGCCCCAGCCGCGATAGGCAGTGAAGCAGTATCCACTCGACCTCGACGGCGAATGCCGGTTCGTATGCCGTGCAGCCGGGTTGCTCAACGCCGATCGACGGCGTTTTGATGGATTGGTGCGCCCCGCCCTCGGCCGACAAGGTCACCCCGGCGGGCGTACCGACGAGAATAGACTGACCGCCGGAGTAGATCCCGAAAGACCATGGCTCCAGGGCACGCTCGACGAACGGGTCATAGACAACGCCGATGGGAAACAAGGGTTGGCCCCAGCGGCTCCATGTCGCACCGAGCTCGCCCAACAAGCTAACCAGGTTGGTTTCGGCTATGCCGAGCTCGATGTGCTGACCGGTGGGTCGCTCGCGCCAATGCATGATGGTCTCGGTGTCGTCGTGAAACCAGTTGAGCCGCTCGCTCGGGGACCAGACGCCGACCTTGTTCAGCCAACCGGCAAGGTTGGTAGTGGAGGTGACATCGGGGCTGACCGTGACGATCCGGCTTGCGACCTCGGGAGCTTCCCTTGACAGGTCTAGCAGTGTACGGCCGAGCGCTGCCTGGGTGGTGGTGACAGCCAATGGTTTTCGTCCCAGTGCCATGGGAACGGCTGGTGGGGCGATAGGATCAATTGCGCTGCGGCGCAAGCGCTCCGCGGCGGTCCGGCAGATGCCTGCGGCCGGCGAGTCGGCGGCGGGCCTAACCCATGGCCGTGCTGGATCTTTGGCCAACCGCGTCGCCAGCTCGTCGAACTCTTCGGCGGTCAGCAACGACGAATGATTTTGCGGATGCCCCTGGATCGGCAGCCGGTGGCCTTTTATCGTGTAAGCGATGATGGCCGTTGGCCGGGTGTCGTCGATTTGGTTAAACGCTTCCCGCAGTGAGCGCAGATCGTGCCCGCCCAGGTTGCCGAAAGTACGGACCAGTGCATCGTCGTCGAGGTCGGCGATCAATTCCGCAATGGCTGCGGCATGAGGGCCCTCGCCGGGCAACCGTGACCGCAGCTGCTCGGCAGAGCAGCGTAAGAGGCGTTGATATTCGGAGTTCGGCATATCCAGGATCCGCTGTCGCAGCGATTCACCGCCGGGTTGCTCGAACAGCGCCTCCAGGAGCTTGCCGAACTTCAGGTCGATGACCTGCCACCCATTTGCCGAGAACATCGCTGCAATGCGACCGGCTGCGATGTTGGGCACGATGCGGTCGAGCGACTGACGGTTCATGTCGATGATCCACACGATCTCACCGAGTTCGCTCACGGAAGGATCGAGGATCGCCTCCCACACCGCTCCTTCATCCAATTCCGCATCACCGACAAGGGAGTACTGCCTGCCCTTTCCGGCGCCGCCGAATACGGTGTCGACATAGCGGCGCGCGATCGCACCCCAAATCGGTGCGGTCGCCCCGATTCCGACCGATCCGGTGGAGTAGTCGATCGGATCGGGGTCCTTGGTCCGACTGGGATAGCTTTGCAGTCCGCCGAGTTCGCGCAGCCGGCTCAGATAGCTCTCATCAAGGGCGCCAAGCAAGTAGTTGATGCTGTGCAGCACCGGTGAGGCATGCGGCTTGACCGACACCCTGTCACCTGCTTGCAGGTGCTCGAAGTACAGCGACGTCATGATTTCGACCATCGATGCGCAGGAAGCCTGGTGGCCTCCTACTTTCATCCCCCTGGGATTCGGGCGAATCCTGTTGGCGTGATGGATGATTGCTGTGGCCAGCCATAGCACATGGTCAGCGATCTCTTCCAACGCGTCGATGTCATCGATCGGCGATGGATGTGTGGTCTGTGGGGCCAGCATGCAGCGCCCTTCTATGCCAATTCCTGAGACACGTGCAAAGGCGAACGCCAGTCACGTTTTAGAGCAAGTTGTGCTCGTCCAACCATTGGTGGATCTGCTTGGCCACTGTGTCAAACAGGTCGTGCTTGCCCTCGAAGTAATGCGTCACCCCGGCCAGCTCGTGGTACTCCCAATCGTCGTGAGTGATGTTGTCGATGAACTCCTGAATATGCGCGGGAGGCACCGCTTCATCAGCCGTCCCATGCAGAATCAGTATGGGTACTGACACGCTGCGCAGGTTGTGGGCACCGCCGTTCGTGTCAGCCACGCTCCACTGGCTTAGCCAGGACCGCAACGAGCAGAAGTGTGCCGGCGACGTCGGCAGATAGTTCGAGACGTCCGGGCGCCCCCACAAGGTCTTGCCCAGCGGGCGGTCACTGGGGTCGATCGATCCGTCGAGTGAGCCCAAGTCCGCTGTCGTCCCGTGCACGACGAAAGGCAAGTCATTGAGCGCTCCATCGAAGCGCTGATTGACTTCGGCCATCTTGGCTTTCACCCATGCCGTGATCTTTTCGGAGCGGCGTCGTTGTGCCGCTCGGTAGGCGGTGACGAACTCATCGGAGTACGGTGGGCCGTTCTGCGGGTTGAACATGTCTAGGGCCGGATCGCGCTCGAACGGACGATCCTCGTCGACGATCGAGGGATCTAGCCACTGGGTCAGGATCATCGCCCGACTGGGATGCGCGTTGAGCAGGATCAGGGCGTCGGCGGGCTGCAGTCCCGCCTTAGTGAGGTCTGTCCCGCCGCCGCCCGGGTAACCGGTGATCGTCGGGTTTTCGGCCTGCCCCTGAAACAGGGGGCTGAGTTCCCCGCCGCCGGAGTTGCCGAGCAGCACGACGCGCTCGTAGTCACGCCGCAGATGCTTGACGGCCGCGTCGACGTCGAGCACACAGTTCTCCAGCATCAAGGCGCTGTCGTTACCGACATAGCGAGTACACATGCCGACCGCCGCGACACCGGTCCTGGCGAGCGGTTCGAGCAGGTAGTGGCCGAGGAAATTCGACGTGGGGTGGTTGATGAGCACCGCCGTGCGGCTGCTCGCACCCGCGGGACGGACCTCTCGGGCCCAGATCCGCCCGGACAGCCTGGCCACCCCCGAAAAAACATCGACTTCGCCACTGGTGGCCATCGGGATGCCAAGTACCCGTTCGTTGAGCAAGTCGTCCATGTCCGTCAGCATCGACACCGCCGGATGTCATTGGTGTGTCAAAGGCACTGACACGTTCATGACACGCGGCAACGCATAGCGTCAGGGCACCCGCTGCGCGCGGCGTTCGGAGCCGCCTTCCTTGACCGGTTCCGACAAAAGTCGACTACAGATGTCGCTGACGAAATAGAGCAGCTGCTGGGTTTTGTGCTTCGCGGTCCGGGGAGCCGTACATCTCGGTGCTCACAGACGGGAGTGTGAATGGGCGAGGTCATCGGGTTCATCGGTGCAGGGCAACTCGGAGAGCCGATGGTTTCGCGGCTACTCGCGGCGTCCCATGACGTGCTGTTGTACGCCCGCCGAGGCGATGTGCGCGACCGGTTGGCGTCGCAGGGCGCTGTCCTGGCCGATTCGGTCGCCGACCTGGCCCGCCACAGTGACATCCTGATCTCCTGCCTGTTCTCCGACGCACAACTACGCGAAATTGGTTTGGCCTCACACGGTTTCATCGCCAACGCGAAACCAGGGGCGGTGTTCGTCTCTCACACGACCGGCACCGTCGTCACCTTGAAAGCGCTAGCGGACGGCTCGGCTTCGGCCCCGGTCATCCTTGACGCTCCGGTCAGCGGCACCGTCGACGACGTCGTCGCGGGCACGCTGACCGTGCTGCTCGGCGGACCGAGCGATGCAGTGCCGATGGTGACGCCCGTGCTGGCCGCCTATGCCGATCCAATCGTGCCGACCGGCGAGCTGGGCAGTGCATTGGCGCTCAAGCTCGTCAACAACTTATTGTTCGCTGCGAACGCGCAACTTCTCGCGGCGGCAACGCGATTGGGCGACCAACTGGGTGTGGATCCGGACACGCTGCTTTCGACGCTGCAGGTGTGCAGTGCCGGTAGCAATGCTGCGGCTTATGCCCACCGCAGCGGCGGGATGGACCGCTTCGCCGAGGTGACCGGACCGTTCCTGCGCAAGGACATTGCTGCCGCCCTGGAGGCGGCGCAGGAGGCGGGCGCGGACCCGGGCCTGCTAGGCCACGTGGTCGACTCAGGGCCCCTAGCACTGAGATGGGAGCAGACGAAAGTCCTCGGTCTATCCCATGGATAGACCGAGACACGGCGTCTAGGCCCCGATCCGGGTCGCGCGATCGCCGAAGGCGGTCAACGGGTGCGGTGGGTCGCGCGCGGCAGTGATCACCTCAGATCCGGCAGGCCACTGCCGACCAGCGTGCGGCCTGCTGCCAGAGGTTATGACGGATCCCGCCGCCTTGCCCTCCTTTCGCACGGGCTCGATGAATGAGGCCACACATAGTGGTGGACGAGCCCCATAAAGGGGGGTATATTCCCTCCGTACCGATACTCTGTGTCAGAAATACCGTTGGATCGGAAGATCGAAACAGGAGTGATGCGATCGTGAGTGAAGTCTTTGGACATCGGAGTCCAGGGTTGGAACCCCGATGAGGCGCATTGAAGGCGCGACGGCCCAGCAGCAAGTGGGTGCGGCACCGCAGGGCGGCAAAGCGCTAGTGGTCCTCGAGTCCGCCGTGCAATTCAGCGACACCGCGCGCCAGCTCGGCACTGCCGGTTGGAATCCAATTGTCACCTGCGATGCTGAGCGCGCTCAATGGTTGGCTTCGATCCGAAATTTCGGCCTGATCGTGGTGTGTGGGCACAGTTTGCGGTGGCTATCGCATGTACTCACGGAGTTGCGGCCGGTGACCAAGGCACCCGTGCTGGCCTTGTCGCCTGAGCTGGAGCAGCGGCAAGCGACCATGTTGCGCCTGGGTGCCGACATGGTGTTGGCGTCCACCTCGCGATCAGAACTGGTGCAGTCTGCTGCGCAAGCGCTGGTCCGCCATGCCCGAATTAATGAACCAACGCTGCGGTTTCTGGAGGCCGAAGATCTGACGATCGACCTGTGGGCGCGACGCACGTTCGTCGAGGGCCGGGAAGTCGATCTGACCCCGACCGAATTCGACATTCTCCGACTGCTCATGACGCGACCCCAAATCGCGGTGAAACATGACGAGATCCTGAAGTCGGTATGGAACTGGAAGTACACCCACGAACGGAATGCGCTGCGCTTGCAGATCAATCGATTGCGCAACAAACTCGCTGACGATTGCGGACAAGTGCGCTTCATCAAATTGGTTCGCGGACTCGGATACTTGTTCGACCGGCCGGTAGTGGAGTTCGGTGACGACCGCGGTTCCGCGCGGACTGGCACCGCTCAGGAGAGCACCACGTTGGTGTTAGCCAGGATGCTACGCAGCCTGAACAAGTCGTTGATCGGTGCGCAAGACCGCCCCCACGCCTGCAGCTTGCTGGTTTCGGCCGTGGTCGCCGCAGGCGTATGCGACGGTGCCGCTGTCTTCACCAGGGGCGTGGGTGCCGATCAGCTTAGACTTGTAGTTCAACAGGGGATGCCTCCGGAGTGGGAACATGCCGTCGCCGCGGGCATTCCGCTGACCGAATCATTCCTAGCGGCCGACACCGTCAACTCCCGGCAGATACGTAGCTACGTTGAAACGTCGCAGGCCGCTACGCGATACCGTCGTTCGTCGCGTTTGATGCGGGTAGCCGAGTGTCGATTCCACTTGTCGGTACCGCTGATCGACCACAACTCGGCGTGGGGGCAGGTTGGCTTCGCCCGCCGTAGTGGCAATGCGTTCACAAGTCAGGAGTGCATCGTGCTGGAATCTGCAGCGGCGGTGTTGGGAACCGTATTCAACGGCGTCGACGTACCGGCGGTCGCCGTCTGTTGATGCACCCGCGATAGCAGGCATGGAAAGCCTTGGAGGGCAGCAAAATGCAATTCTGCATAGGTGACAAAGTTCGCGACGGTCTGCACGTCGGGACGGTGACCGACGTAGGCACCATGCTCATTCAAGTCACGACGACTGTGGGTACCTCGCGGATGGTTTGTCCGTGGGAGCTCGTGAGGTTGCGCGGCCCACACCAGGGATTCAGCTTCGACTCGCCGCCTGAGTGAAACCAAGTAAGCCGTGATCGCAATGCGCAACGTACAAGAAGCCGACCTGGCTGCAAATCCTACAAGCACAGGACTGCCGGCCATAGTCACCACCATCGACGACGACGGCGGTCGGCGGATAAGTGTTTTCGGGGCTGACCGGGCAGAGATCTGCGGCGCATTCAAACCTGTCGACCGTTGCTGCTGGCTGATGTATGTCACTAAAAGGACCGTCGACGCCGTCGACCGGTCGCAGGCCAACCTGATCCCGCGCCGCATTCAGCTGCCTACCCAACAAGACGTCCGCCAGTGGCTCGAACTCATCGCCGGCCTATATCTGAGGGCGGCGAACTAATGAGGCAGCGCGGCAAAAGGCCGCCTCTCGGTGCGGAGTTAGCGCGGTGTATCCCGGCGATCGAGGAAGGCTCAGGGCATTGACTGTGCCACAGCCGGAGCGCAAGGCGGTCGAACGTCGCCAAGCCCGAGTTCGGGAGAACCTGCACCTGCTGCCGAAGAACGCGCAGGAAGCCATCCTGGAGTCGTTGGAGAGCAACGGCAAGCAACCAGTCCAGGATTACGACGCTGCCTCTGGCCGGCATCGCGACGAGGACGACGTCACCGCATCGATCCCCGCCCAACGGGGGCACTGAGACAAAATGCCGCGTCACCGGCGAAGGCCACCTACCAAAGAGCCAGCTTGGGCATGCAGATCCCGTGCAGCCCTCGCGGTTTGGGGCTTTAACCAGTGTCCCCGCGCGACGTTGGGCCAGCGGGTGATCGCTATGACGCGCAGCCCAGCGTGGAGCGTCGCAGCGATAGCTTTCTTGGTACTTGCGTGTGCTGTCAGTGGCGCGGCGCACCGGATGCCCCAGCCCACAACGGCTTTGGCCCGTGTTTCCATTACTCCGGTGGCGGTCGTTGCAGCCACCGGCAATGGGTTGTCCGGTCCGGCCGTGGTCGCCGTCGCGCGACGGCCGGTCAGCCTACATCTCGCGGCGGCCACCAAGTCGGCTCCGCCGCCGGCTACGGTGATGAATTCGCCTAGTGTGCTGGGTATTCCGTCGATGGCCCTGGCTGCTTATCGTAACGCTGAGCAAATGATGGCTACCTCCAGCGCCGGCTGCGGGATTAGCTGGAATCTGTTGGCCGGTATCGGGCGCATCGAATCTGGACACGCCAACGGTGGTGCGACCGATGCCCACGGGACCGCGGTCCGACCGATCTATGGACCTGCGCTGGATGGCACCCTGCCCGGAAACGAGGTGATCGCCCAAAGCAGTGCCGGCGGTCAAGTCAGCTATGCCCGCGCGATGGGGCCGATGCAGTTCCTGCCCGCTACCTGGGCACGGTATGCCTCCGACGGCGACGGGGACGGGGTGGCCGATCCGCAGAACCTTTACGACTCCACGCTGGCCGCCGCGCGGTATCTCTGCAGTGGCGGCCTTAATTTGCGAGACCCGTCTCAGGTGATGGCGGCGATCCTGCGCTATAACAACTCGATTTCGTACGCTCGAAATGTGCTGGGCTGGGCCGCGGCTTATGCCACCGGCGTGGTGCCGGTAGACCTGCCGCCGGTCACCGGACCCGCACCGCCGATCGGTGACGCGACATCTGGAGAACCCGGAGGGGCTCGGGCCGGGGCTGCCGCTCAACGTCCACGGCTTGCCGTCGACCGACCCCTTGGCCCAGAAGCCGCTGATCGACTTTGGCCCACCCGAACCGTCCTCGCAACAACCTCTCTGGCCACCTCAATCACCCGCCTCGGAGACACCCAATTGCATAGTGATCTGCATCGGGCACTAGGAGAGCAAATGGTCACCCGGATCGTCCTCGGCGCATAGGTGCCGGCCGCCGATCGGCCGCTTAGGGCTGCTGCCAGCGACGCCAATCCAGAACTGGAGTAGGTGATGAACAGAACCGATGAAGGAGCCCTCGCCTGGGCATTGGCCGACTCGGCGAAGGTATTCCTGAAACCAGCCGATCGTGCGAGGATGTGCGCGAAAATTGGTGCTGGAGAGCAGGGTAGCGCGATCAAACACCTACTTATCTTCTACTCAAATACCGACGCCGAGCTACCGTGCGAGCTGGCAGCGCGGGTACGGGCTTGGATTCAAGGTTATGCAGGAAGTGACAGTGAGCCGATCCTTCGCCGCATCTACGATCGGATCAGTGTGTCAGCCGCGACCAACGCCAACCATCAACGGCCCCAGGCCGAAGCTCACCGTTCCCCACGCCAGCTCATCGCCAAGCGCAGCACATACCCAGCGCGCACCAGAGCGACTGCCAGGCGCTCGACATATGCCGTCAACCGTGTCGTTGTATGTGGCGTCACGACAAATGTTGATGATCTTGTCGCTGCCGCCATCGAGGCCGGCCGCTTCGCTCAGAAGGCTATGGAAGTCGCGGTGCGGGAGGCCCGCTCGGTGAATTGGTCGTGGGATCAAATCTCTGCCGCTCTAGGCGGAGTGCCAAACGGGGAAGCACTTCGCAGCAAATTCGGCTACCGGGAATGAGACGAGGGAACACGCTCATTCTTGATGAAAAAGACGCCTCACCCGTTGCCCGATTCACCAATGCCGCGGCGCGGAATGCCCTGGAACAGTCAGGCGTGCGGTGCGAGAGCGTCAACCTGGCTGCCGGGGACTTTACTGGAATCCCAACCGATTTTGACTACGTCCTGAACTTGGCGGTGGCCAAGAGCGGGGACTGGGACAAAGACCTCGGAGCCAACGCAGAATCCGTCGGGCTTTTGACGGCCCACTGCCGCGACGCAAAGGCTTTCCTGCACTGCTCGTCAGGCGCCGTCTATGACCCGCCGGGCGACGAGCCGCGAACGGAGCATGCCGCGTTGGGCGACAACCACAAGCCGTTGTTGGTATGAGAACTTCGGGTCCGTGCGGTCCGAGGGCGATCGGGCCCGCCCTTGTGCCTCCTGGATACGCGGAACCACCTCTGCGGGAGTTGGGCTTGTCAGAATCACTGACCGGTCAAGTGCCCCTCGATCGCAGTATGCGCGCATACTCCGGTGAGCGCGGCGCACCCACAGCGATCGTGGTGCCCAGTAGCACGGGGCGGTCACGCCAACGACGACATCTTCATGACACGTGACGGCTCCTACCGTCGAGTCATTGCACCCGTACCTACGTCGTCTAGGACATCGATGAGCCAAATTGATTCTTCCCCACGCAGCGCGGCGTCCGCAGTGGTCAACACCCCGCCTCGCATGCTCAACCATTTCGCCCGTGTGACGCCCGACGCCGAGGCCACCGTGGACTTCTACACCCGCGTGATGAACATGAAGTTCGTCCAAGCGGTGGTGGACGGCAAGATTCCGTCAACGGGTGAGCCGATTCCCTACTTCCACATCTTCTTCCGGCTGGGAGACGGGTCGACCCTGGCATTCTTCGAAGCGCCGGGCCTGCCTGACCGCCCTCCACCTCCCCATGCCGCCTATGACACGTTCGACCACCTGGCGTTGCACGCCGATTCGGTTGCCGAGGTAGATGCATGGTACCGGCATTTGCTGGCGCACGGACTCGAGGTCGTCGGCCCAGTCGACCACGGCATCGTCTATAGCATCTATTTCCGTGACCCGATCAACGACGTTCGGTTGGAGATCACCACTCCGCTGCAACCGGATTGGAACGATCAAGCAGTTGCTGCGGCGACGGCGTTGACTGAGTGGGTCGCCGCCAAACGTTCGGCGGTCCAACTTGCCGAGGAGAAAGGGACCGCCGTCGGCCCCGAGTTGTCGGCGATGATCGCCGAGCAGCACAAGCCGCCACCTTCCCACGACAGCTGACGCGGCGATTCCACCGGTTCCGACGTGCGCACACTCTCCGCGGACCACGCGGCTACAGTATCCTGTACGTGATGTCAGAACGTCCGCTGTTGCGTCGCGAGGGATACTGGCCCAGTAATCCAGTCGTGGGTAGCAAGGGCGTCCGCACCCGGCAGCGCGTTCTGTCAGAGGCGTTAGGGCTGTTCGGTGAGCGCGGTTTTTATGGCACGCAGGTCGACGAAATCGCCGATGCCGCCGAAACTTCGCGTGCCACCCTCTACCAATACTTCAGCAGCAAAGAGGAGATCTTCACCGAGCTACTGGAGACATGTGGCGCGGAGCTGATGCGGCTGGCTCGCCGGCTTGGACCGCTCGGGCCCACCGCCCAAGGGTTCGAAACGCTGCACTGGTGGATCGGCGCTTGGGCATGGGTCTATGACCGCTACGCGACGATGTTCGTCGAGGCGACGAAGGTGGAAGCCTCCGACGCCGATGTTCGGGCGATGGTGGTGCGGTTCATCCGTTCCTATAGTGCACGCGTGGCGGAACGTTTGATGGCCAGCGGCATGGCGGGCCCAGAGGCTGATACGGGGGCGTTGTTGCTCACAAGTCTCGTGCACCACTTCAACTACCTGCGGTGTGAGGCACTTGTGCCGCTACCGGGTGCCGAGCACGCCATCGATGGGTTGGCGGCGTGCATGCAGTTGATGTTGTTTCCGGAGACCCCGGCCGCGGTGTTCAGTGAAATCCACGCTGCCCCAACGATTTCACGCCAACCTTTGGTGGAGCTTGAAGCCGAGGCCGCCGCGCCCGGGTCCACATTGGGACCCCGGGCCAGTGAGACCGTCGGGCGAATTCTGACTGCAGCGGCTCGGCTGTTTGCCGACCGCGGCTACAACGGCACAGGTATCGATGATCTGGCCGCAGCGGCAGGGGTCGGCCGTGCCACGTTCTACCGCTATTTCGGCGACAAACCGGCTCTTTTGCGCGCACTGGCCCGCGAGTACCGCGCGGCCGCCGTCGAACTCGTCGATCGACTCTTGACTGTCGAGCCGACCGGCGAACCCAATGACCAACTGCGAGAATGGCTGTCGGACTTCGTCGTATTCAGCCGCCGCTACATTGGGGTGTTTCGCACCATCGCGCAGGGTGTCGTTGCCGATGAAGAGCTGCTGAGAAGGCACCGTAACGGTATGGCGGTGACCCACCAGATCGCGCGGTCGCTGTTAGGACGGGTGCAGCGACGATATCCTTTGGATGTCGACGTCGCTGCGGCCGTATTCGTCGCCATGCTCGACCGACTGCCTGAGGCCCTGATGGAGATCGAGCCGGACGTTTCCGACGAGCGGATCGTATCGGTCATGCAGGATGTCGTTCAACGCGCGCTGTTCAATGGTGGTTAGCGGTCGCCGCGCCCGGTCGAGTCCGCCGAGGGGCCGGTGATTTTCTGCACCTCGGCGGGCAAATAGCCCAATTCTGAGAGCACTTGCCTTGTGTGCTCGCCGAGCCTGGGAGCCGGCGTGATCATGGCGGGCGGCGTTTTCGACCAATTGGCAGGTCCGCGAACGCTCAGCAGGGTCCCTTCGGTTGGGTGCTGCGTGCGCTGGAAGAACCCGGTGGCGATGAGATGCGGATCGTCGAAAATCGTTTCCAGCGTGTGCAATGGTGTTGCCGGAATATCGGCTTCTTCTAACAGTTTCAGCCATTCCGCCGTCGTCCGTGACGGCATGATCTCTCGAACGAAGGAGTACGTGTCGTGGGCGTATATGGTCCGTGACCGCAACGTCGCGAACCGCTCGTCCTCGTCGACCAGGTCGGGCCTGCCAACCAGCTTGCCGAACGCCCGCCAATGGTTGTCGGTATAAATGATCGCGCACACATATCCGTCTGCCGTTTGGTACGGGCGACGCTCGGGAGTCAGCGTGCGGGCATAACCCGGAGGGCCCAACGGAGGTTCGAAGGAGCGGCCCCCCATGTGGTCCCCCAGCACGAACTGGGCCATGGACTCAAACATCGGCAGTTCGATGTGTTGGGCCTCACCGGTGCGGAGCCGGTGAAACAGGGCCGTGAGTATCGCCGCAACGGCGTACAACCCGACCGCGCGGTCGTTGAACGCGACGGGAACATACTGCGGTTGTGGCGAACCAGCCTGCACAAGCAAGGAAGGCACGGCCGTGAGCCCTTGAATCAAATCTTCGTATACCGGTCGGCCCGCGTAGGGACCACCTTCACCGAACCCGACCAAGCTGACCGTGATCAGTTGCGGGTTAAGCGCTTCCACCTCCTGGGGGGATAACCCCAGCCGCGCCATCGCGGCGGGACGAACGCTGTAGATGAAGATGTCGGCGGTCTTGAGCAGCGCGCGCATCGCATCCCGACCGGCGTCGCGCTTGAGGTCGAGCACCACACTGCGCTTGTTGCGATTCAGCTGCAGGTATGCCACGCCCATGTCGGGACTCTTGTGCGGAGGCACCTGTCTGGTGGTGTCGCCCGCCGCTGACTCCACCTTGATGACGTCGGCGCCGTGGTCGCCGAGCATCTGGGTCGCCGACGGTCCCATCACGGTCGACGTCATGTCGATCACGCGGATCCCGCTCAGGGCCCGAGCCATGGCTTTCCTCTCTGCGTGCGCAACCTGCCCGACGGTCTTCAAGGCTATGGGCGCGGTGATGTCACTTGCGTGTAGACCTGCAGCGATCCCAGCGTCACGATAACGGGCGCATCGACATTCAACAGACATCCTGTGTCTTCTAGGTTCGTGCAGATCGTTTGTGTGGGCGGTCACTTTTCGAAGGAGTAGCGATGCACATCGAGATCGACAGCTCAAAATGCCAGGGGCACGCTCTGTGTGCCCTGATGTCTGATGATTACTTCACCCTCGACGACATCGGCCACATCGCCTCGACGTCTGGTGAGGTGCAACAAGAAGACGTCGACAGAGCGCGTCAGGGTGCAGAAGCCTGCCCGGAACGCGTCTTCACCCTGTCCTAGCCGCCGACGAAAACATGAGAACACCACGGGGTCAACAGATGACATCAACCGAGAATTCGCCGCGGCGAGAAGCCGACGAGTTCGACACCGATCTGGACCATCATTCTGCGGAGTATGCACGCGATCCGTTCCCGGCCCTCTCGGAGTTGCAATCGAAATGCCCCATCGCCAAATCGAGTCAATGGGGCGGATTTTGGCTGTTGACCGGATATGACGTGGCGTTCGAAGCCCTGCACACACCTGAGGTCTTCAGCAGCAGGCCCAGCGAGCACGGTCGCGGGGTACCACCGGTGCCCGGCGCCGGCGGTCTGGTACCTATCGATTACGACTCGCCGGAACTAGGCATGTACCGCTCATTCCTGCTTTCGGCCTTATCGCCGGGCTCGGTTCGTGAGATGCAGCCGCTCATCCGAGAGATGACGACCAATTTCATCGATCAGTTCATCGAGCGAGGAACAGCCGACGTGGCGCAGGAGTTGTTCACCCCGCTGCCGGCTCAGTTGATTCTGCGCATCCTGGGGCTTGACGCCTCGCGATGGGCGGAGTGGGTCTCGTGGGTACATGGATTCGTTCACGACCACACTGTTGACCCGGAAGGCGCGGCGACAAAGGTGATGACGATGTTCGCCGAGATCTACCAAGAAATCGGCTCGGCGAGGGCACAGCCCCGGCCGGGGCTGCTCGGCGATCTGGTCGTCGCGGAATGCGACGGTCGCGCGCTCACCGACGACGAACTGGCCAACATGGTGTTCCTACTTATCCTCGGTGGCATGGACACGACGGCCGGTCTATGCGGAAATTCGTTGCTGCTCATCGATGCCCAGCCTGAGTTGCGCAAACAGATCCTGGCCGATCCATCGGTACTGGACCAGGGCACGGAGGAGTTCCTGCGCTATGCAACTCCGACGTTGGGGCTGCCGCGGACGGTGTCCAAAGACACCGAGTTCCACGGGCGACAGCTCAAGAAGGGTGAGCAGGTATTCGTCATGTATGCCGCGGCCAACCGTGATCCGAACCACTTCGATGATTCTGAGACGATCGACCTATCCCGCAAAGCTACTCGTCACATGGCATTCGGACTCGGTGTGCACCGGTGTCTGGGATCAAATCTGGCCAGAGCCATGTTCAAGATCATGATCAGTGAGTTGCTCACGCGGGTACCGGATCTGGCTGTGCGCAGAAGTGAAGTGGTTCGCTATGCTGATGCCAGTGCGGTGTACGCGGTACGGCACCTTCCGATCACCTTCACCCCTGGACGGCCCAAGTCTTCGGACAACTCATTGGCCGGTTAAGCGCGAGCGCGGGCTGTCGGACAGCCACGGCTGACGGAAGCGTCAGCGCAGCAAGAACTTCCGGATCTTGCCGACGGACGTGCGCGGGAGTTCGTCGACGAAGATGTAATCGCGAGGACGCTTGAGCGGGCTCAGCCGGGCGGCGCACCATTGCGCCAACTCGTCGACTGTCGGGCGGGCCACGTCTTCTTGCGTGACCACGTAGGCCACTGGCACTTCGTCGCGGATCGGGTCTGGGCGTCCTACGACGGCTGCCTCGAAGACCGATGGATGCTCGGCAAGCACCGCTTCCACTTCCGGCAGCGACACGTTCTCACCGGCGACCTTCAGCACGTCGTTGCTTCTGCCGGCGAAGTAGTATCGCCCGCCCTCACATCGGGCCAGATCTCCGGTGCGAAACCAGCCGTCCTCAGTGAACGACTGTGCTGTGGTGGCGGGGTCGTCCAGGTACTCACGGAACAACTCCAGTCCAGGCCTGCCTCCCACCAGCAGCTCCCCGACGCCCTCGCCGTCGACGTCTCTGAGGGTGACAGCGCACCCAGGTGTGGGCCGACCCATCGAACCGTCCCCATCAGTGTCCTGGACCGATGCAGCCAAGACCGCGGGGATGGTCTCCGTCATGCCGTACAGCTGCCGCGGCCGGCACCGGAGAAGCGCGCTGAGCGACCGATACTGCTCGCCGGTCACGTTCTGGGCATACCAGACGTGGCGCAACCTGAGGTCGTCGCGACCGAAGGCGCCCCGTGCCAGGATCATTCGCATCGGCGCGCCGAACAGACTGGCATGGGTGGCGGCATGCCGCGCTGCCTGCGCGGTGAAGCGCGATGCAGAAAACCCGCTCATCAGCGCGACGCTGGCGCCCACCGCAATGGCGGAGGCGAAGGAGTAGTACTGGGCATTGGCGTGGAAGAGTGGCAATACCACCAACTGGCGGTCGTCGGGACCCAAATCGGCAGCGGCAGCCATGATTTCGCCCGCGAAGGCGTAGTTCGCCTGCGTGATGACCACACCCTTGGGGGTACTTGTCGTGCCCGACGTGAACATGATTGCGGCGGTGTCCAGCGGCGCGGGATCTTCGAGCGCGGTGGGCGCGGAACCGTCGAACGTCTCGAGCGCGACATCGTCCTCATCCAGGCTGAACATCTCGATCTTCCCCGACGCCGCCTGGCGGTAGTCCTCGAGGCGGCGCATGGAGGCGACACCGACGGCCGGTTTGGTGCGTTGTAGTTGGTGCGCGATCTCCGGAGCCGCGGCGTGGGGATCGCAGGGAATCACGAACGACCCGAGGCGTACCGCGGCCAGCCATATCGCCACGAACGCCGGTGAGTTGGTCAAAGCCAAATGGACGCCGGCTTGCGGACCGGCCCCGGCCGCGTGCAGTGTTCCCGCGACCCGGTCGACCAGGCGGTCGAAGGCTGCATAACTCCAATGCGTGACCTGGCCGGCCGACGACTCCCACACCAAGAAGGGCCGGTCTGGCCATATCAGCACCGCACGGGACCAGCTGTGTGCAAACGTCTGCTCAAGCGGCATGCGGCAGGGCTCCCAGCGGTCGTGCGTCACGTTGTTTTGTCGAACGCTATCTAGGCCAGCATTTCGAGACCATGTCCTCGACGCCGTTGGACGAGGCTACTGGACACTCTGGGTACTAACCTGTACGCGGTGTCAGAAACGTCGGACTGGGCTCGATTCCGAGCCACTGGCCGGTCGACAGTTCGAGGAGACGCATCGTGGACTTGCACTACCCGCCCGAGTTGCTGCAGTTTCGGGACGAGGTTCGTACCTGGTTGGGCGAAAACGTACCTCGCGACGAGCGTCCGCGCGAAGCCAAGGCCATCCGCGAATACGACCTGGCCTGGCAGCACACACAGTGGGTCGGAGGCTGGGCCGGCATCGATTGGCCCCAAGAATACGGCGGTCGGGGCCTTACGCTATTGCAACAGCTCATCTGGCATGAGGAGTACGCCCGCTGCGGGCTGACAGTGATGGACTCCTGCTTCGTCGGCTTGCGTCATGCCGCTCCCACGCTGATCGCAATGGCCAGCGAAGAGCAGAAGAGGTTCCACCTTCCCAAAATCCTTCGTGGCGAATCACTTTGGTGTCAGGGCTTCTCCGAGCCGGGTGCGGGATCGGACCTGGCATCGTTGTCCACCCGCGCCACGGTCGACGGTGACGCGTTGATCGTCAACGGCCAGAAGATTTGGACCAGCTTCGCCAACACGGCCGACTATCAGGAGCTGCTGGTACGCACCGGGAAGCCTGACAGCAAACACCGCGGCATCACCTGGGTGATTTGCGATATGCACAGCCCCGGCGTGGAGGCCCGTCCGATCGAGACGATTGATGGCGCGGCAGATTTCTGCGAGGTGTTCTACGACAACGTCCGCATCCCATTGAGCAATGTGGTCGGTGAGATCAACTCGGGATGGGCGGTGGCGATGTCGACGTTGTCGTTCGAACGAGGTACGGCCTTCACTGCCAACCAGGTGACCTTGGCGGTCATGGTGGAAGAGCTCATCGCGCTGGCGGCCAGTGGTGGGTTCCGTAGGAACGGATTGCCCGCCGTGATCGAAGACCGCGCCGTGGCAAGGCGATTGGCCACTGCGCGCGCCGAGGTGGCATCGCTGCGGGCAATGACCTACGCGGGAATCTGTCGCAACCTACGGGCGGACACACCGGGTCCTGAAGGGTCAATGCTCAAGCTGTACTACGCCGATCTGGTGAAACAAGTCACCCGTCTGGCCTTGGACATTCTTGGACCCGAAATGCTGCAGTACCCGTCAAACACTATGGCGGGGAACTGGACCGGGCGTTACTTGTGGGCGTTCGGCCAGGGGATCGGCGGCGGCACCTCCGAGATCCAGCGCAACATCATCGGTGACCGTGTACTCGGCCTGCCACGCTGAGGCTATCGACATGCTACCGACAGCCGCCAACTGGCACCCTCGATCACGGAATCCGCCGCGTCACAGCTGAAGGGACAAACATGGCAAACCCTGCTGATCCCGCCGACCGGGCCCTAAGTGGCTCGTCCGCGGCGGCGGATCATGGCCGAACGGATGCGATCGAAACCGATGGATGTAGTGAGGAAGGCACCAAACCGTCTGGCTTGAAACGTCTTTCGAGCCTGCGGTCCGCGGTCGCTATAGCCGCTGCCGTCGTGGTCGCATTGGGGTCCTTGGCTGGCTGGCTGGGCTACCGCACATATGAAACCCGGCAGACCCAGGCGCAGCGAAACCTGTGGATCGCGGTCGCGCGTCAAGGCGCGCTGAATTTGACCACCATTGACTACACCCAAGTGGACGCAGACGTGCAGCGAATCCTGGATTGCGGGACAGGCACCTTCCGGGACGATTTCCAGCAGCGGTCGCAACCATTTGTAGAAGTCGTTAAAAAGGTGCAGTCGAAATCGCAGGGCACCATCACCGAGGCGGGCCTGGAATCGCAGCAAGGTGATCAGGCACAGGTGCTCGTCGCGGTGTCGGTTAAAACATCGAGTGCCGGTGCGCCAGAACAAGACCCACGGAGGTGGCGGATGCGGATCGGCGTCCAGAAAGTCGGCGATGCCGTGAAGGTATCCGCTGTTGAGTTCGTGCCATGACGGCAAATAACCAGCGCGCGACGACCGAAATGGAGCGCACAGTGCCGATCGACACCGACAGCAGTGCGGATGCACCGCCGGCTCAGCTTGAAGATGCGCCGGTGCACGACGACATCGCGGCAGATATCGACGAACGCACCGATCTATGTGACGAGGCCGAGGCGGCTGATGCGGGGGACCAGTTCGAGGCGGTTGAGGATCCGGCTGAGCGGGCCGGCCGGTTCTCGGCCAAACGCATCCTGGCCTTCGGCCTGTTGCCCGCACTGGCGTTGATCCTGGCTGCGGGCGCGGCGTATCTGAAGTGGCAGGTTAGTTCGGCGCAGCTATCGCAGACGGCGGCCGTCCAGTCGAGGCAAGCCGCAACCGAAGGCACGGTCGCGATGCTCTCCTACCGCCCGGAGACCGTGGATAAGGATCTGCTTTCCGCGGGCAACCGGATGACCGGGAAGTTCCGGGACGACTACACCCGGTTGATCAACGACGTTGTCATTCCCGGCGCCAAACAGAAGAAGATCTCGGCGGTAGCCAAGGTAGCGGCCGCCGCATCGGTATCGGCAACCGAAAACCATGCAGTGGTGCTGGCTTTCGTCGACCAGACCGTCACCATCGGTGGCGATCCACCAACCGATAGCGCCTCGACCGTCCGCGTCACCCTCGACAAGGTCAACGGGCGATGGCTCATGTCACAGTTCGACCCCATCTAGAACAAAACAGCGGCGCTACCACCACCGTGTCGCCGCGTGGCGAATAACAGCGAGGAGATCGACATGCATCATGGGCCCCTGACGTTGTCGGGCTCGGTGATCGTGGCCGCCGGCGCGCTACTGGGCATGCCTGGCGCGCATGCGGATAACGACAACAACACGCTCATACCCAACAACAAGCGCCTCAATGACGGCGTGGTCGCCAACGTCTACACCATGCAGCATCAAGCGGGCTGCGCCAACGACGTCAGGCCCAACCCGCAATTGCAGCTCGCCGCCCAACAACACACCGAAGATGTGTTGAACAACCGGGCCCTCGACGGTGATATCGGCTCGGACGGGTCCACCCCGCAAGACCGCGCCAACGCCGCCGGCTACCACGGCCAGGTGGCTGAAACCGTGGCGATCCACCCCGCGCTGGCCATCAGCGGCATCGAGTTACTCAACCGGTGGTATCACGACCCGGCCTATCACGCCGTCATGGCCAACTGCGCCAACAGCCAAATCGGCGTGTGGTCGTTGAACAGTGTCGATCGCACCGTCGTGGTCGCCGTCTACGGGCA
This sequence comes from uncultured Actinomycetota bacterium, assembly GCA_963762535.1. Lineage (GTDB taxonomy): Bacteria > Actinomycetota > Actinomycetes > Mycobacteriales > Mycobacteriaceae > Mycobacterium. The sequence goes on along the minus strand of CAVXKX010000002.1, from coordinate 777,555 downwards.
ACCAGCACAACCGGTAAACACCGCGGGCGAGAACATTCCGCTCGATCCCAGCCCCGACTACGACGCCAGCGACGAGCTCGAACATGGCCTGGGCTGGCTGCCCTGGATCCTGCGGGGAGTAAGCCCGCCACCCGCCTACCCGCCGCAATAGACCACGCCGTGCAACCTCCACCCCCGCATCATGTTTGGGAAAAAATGAGATGAATCCCTACCCCGGCTCCAAGCCGTCCGGCCGCCTTGAGCGTGACATACACGGTACTCGGGCAGCCGCGGCCACGCGGGTGACGCGGCTGGGCGCCGTTGTCGTCGTTGCTGCGATACTCGGCGCGACACCGGCGCTCGCCGCGCGGGTGTCTGCCGCGCCGGCGCCGGAAGTGGAATACACCTATGACGTCATGGTGCGGCGCCACTACAACTTTGCCAACCCCGACCAGGCCATCGCCTACGGCCACGGCATCTGCGACAAGGTCAGCGGGGGCCAAAGCTATGGCCAGGTAATGGGCGATGTGAAACGCGACGTGATGCCCAACGACGAATTTGCGGCCAATTACCTTGTCTCGTATGCGGTTAACCTGCTGTGCCCCGCCCAGATATGGCAGCTGCGCAACTCAGCCGCAGGCTACCAGCCCCCACCGGGCTAGCAGACAGCGCTAGGCGGGCTCATGAAGGTATGCAGGCTTGGTCACTCGGCAACTGGACAATGGAGGGTGGACATGAGGCTCATAAGGGGTCTGTCAACGCTAGTGCGGGTGTTGTGCATGGCCGCACTATCTTTGGGGCTGACCTGGGCGACGGTGACGGGAGGAGCCAGCGCCAAGGCCAGGGCGGCCGGTTATGAAAACCTGATGGTTCCCTCGGCGGCGATGGGCCGCGATATCCCGGTGGCCTTTCTCGCCGGCGGCCCGCACGCGGTCTATCTGCTGGATCCCTTCGACGCCGCCCCGGACGTCAGCAACTGGGTCACCGCGGGCAAGGCGATGAACACCCTTGCCGGCAAGGGCATCTCGGTGGTGGCGCCCGCCGGCGGCGCCTACAGCATGTACACCAACTGGGAGAACGATGCCAGCAAACAGTGGGACACGTTCCTATCCAGCGAGCTGCCCAACTGGCTGGCCGCCAACAAGGGCCTGGCGCCCGGCGGCCACGGCGCCGTCGGCGCCTCCCAGGGCGGCTACGCCGCGATGGCGCTGGCCGCGTTTCACCCCGACCGCTTCAGTTACGCCGGTTCGCTGTCGGGGTTCCTGAACCCCTCGAGCACCAACTACAACGGCGCGATCCTGGCCGGCATGCACCAGTTCGGCGGCGTCGACGGCAACGGGATGTGGGGCGCCCCGCAGCTGGGCCGGTGGAAGTGGCACGACCCCTACGTGCACGCCGCGCTGCTGTCGCAGAACAACACGCGAATCTGGGTGTTCAGCGCCCCCGGCGGCGCCAGTGATCTCGCGGCGATGATCGGCTACCCGGAGCAAGCCAACGGCAGCGCACTGGAGTTCTACCAGCAGTACCGCACCGTCGGCGGGCACAACGGCCACTTCGACATCCCCACAGGCGGTGACAACGGCTGGGGCTCGTGGTCCGGGCAACTGGGCGCGATCTCAGGCGACATCGCCGGCGCACTCCGATAAGACGGAATTTCGCATGGGTATCGGTATCTCGGTTGAGGGACTGACCCAGTCTTTCGGGTCCCAGCGAATCTGGGAAGACGTCACGATGGAGGTCCCAGAGCGCGAGGTCAGCGTTCTGCTGGGCCCGTCCGGTACGGGTAAATCCGTCTTCTTGAAGTCATCGGGGATCGTGTGCTCGGCCTGTCGCGCTGAGCCTTTTACGCCGTCAATGTCGTACTTGGCCTGAATCAGATGCTGCAGCTCTTCATGCGTGCCCGCGGCGATACGCACCATGAGGTCCGCTCGTCCGGTTGTCACGTGCACCTCTAAGACATTGGCCATTTTGCCAAGCGCATCAATAACCGCTTGCAGTGCGCCCTGAGCGAGTTCGACATCGACGAACGCCTCGACCAGAATGCCGACTTCAAGCAGCCGAACCCGCGCGCTATAGCCGGCCACGATCCCCGCGCCCGAGAGCCGGCCCAGGCGCGCATGAACTGGAATGCGTGTCGCCCTGCCGAAGCCGGCCATATCAACCGCCAGCCGTCAAGATGGCATCGTCGTGCCCAACCGCGAGGTGGTCGGCGCCGTGAACGCCTGCTGGACCGTCGCGATGGCGACGCCGATATTAATGAACTCGAAATCGGCCGGGGTCGAGACTCCGGTCGACATACGGGCACGCACGGGCGCACAACGGATGCATCTTGCACGTTGACTTCGCCGCTTTCCGTGCGGGCCCGCTTCGCCCGGCAATCGGGTTCGGAGGTTACGAGACTCCCGTTCGCACCGCCCCGATCCGCCTCGTCGGTGCCCTGTTGGCCGAACAGCACGACGTAATGGGCCGAATCCCGCCGTTACCTCGGCCTGGAGGTCCTCAGCAAATCCCGAGCAGATCAGAACTCACCGGCCGAAAAGGAGCCGCGGGCGTGCCGGTCGACTCCGTCGCGGCCACCATGTCAGACCTCACATCCCAAGGTTGCCTACCGTGCGATTCATCGATCACGGTAGCGGTCACTAGCCGGGCGTCAAGTTAGCCCGCTACAGTGGTTGCCGGACCAACCGGTCGAGGCAGGGAGGTGAGCGGATGGATCAGCGGCGCACCGACACCCGCGAGCAGATCCAGTCCGTGGCACTGGAGCTGTTCGCCGAGAAGGGATACGACCGCGCCTCGCTGCGGGAGATCGCCGAGCGGCTGCACGTAACCAAGGCCGCGCTGTACTACCACTTCCGCACCAAGGACGACATCCTCGCCAGCGTGATCGAGGACTTCCTCCTTCAGCTGGATGCGCTGGTGAAATGGGCCCATGAACAACCCTCCGACGTCGACGTCCGCGAGGAGGTACTGCGTCGCTACAGCGCATTGCTGACCGGGCGCACCGCGCAGCTGGCCCGCTTCATGCGCGAGGGGATGGCGAAGATCCCAGAGTTGGCACTTGGCATGAAGATTCGTGCTCACTTCGCCGCGCTGATCGATGTGCTGGCCGGGCCCGGCGAGCAAACTGAAGACCGGCTACGTGCACAGGTCGCCCTGGCGGCACTGCAACTGGCCACCCTGTCCGATCCCGACCTCGAGCCCGCCGACGACGAGACCGACCGCCGCGCCGCCGCTCTGAGGATCGCTACCGAGCTCGTCCAGCCGTCGACCCCCGCGCCGTAAGCCACCCCACCACTCACAGCTTTCCCGCACCCATCCGAGACGACCCGAAAGAGGACGCAACCATGGCACGCACCGATCACGACAGTTGGGACCTGGCCTCCAGCGTGGGCGCCACCGCCACCGGGGTCGCCGCCGGCCGCGCGCTGGCAGCCCGCGGACCGGAGCCCCTACTCGATGACCCCTACGCCGAACCGCTGGTTCGCGCCGTTGGATTGGACGCGTTCACCCGCATGCTCAGCGAGGACGCCGACGAGGCCGCCGACGACCCGATCTTCAACCGTCAGCAGATGGCCGAACAGGTCACCGTGCGCACCCGGTTCTTCGACGACTTCTTCCTTCGGGCCGGAGCCGCCGGCATCCGGCAGGCCGTGATCCTGGCCAGCGGCCTGGACACCCGTGCCTACCGGCTGCCCTGGCCGGCCGGCACGGTGGTCTACGAAATCGACCAGCCTCAGGTCATCGAATTCAAGACCCGCACGCTGGCCGAGCTGGGTGCCGTCCCGACCGCCGAGCGTCGCACCATCGGCATCGACCTGCGCGCGGACTGGTCCACCGCCCTGCGCGAGCGTGGCTTCGACCCTGGCCAACCCACGGCGTGGAGCGCCGAGGGGCTGCTGGTGTACTTGCCCCCGCAGGCCCAGGACCGCCTCTTCGACGACATCACCGCGCTCAGTGCCCCCGGCAGCGAGCTGGCCACCGAACACGTTCCCGATCTCAGCATCCTCACCGACGACGACCGTATGGCCGACTTCGCCCAGCGCTGGCGGCGCTACGGCATGGACGTCGACTGGACCGACCTCGTCTACCACGGTGACCGCGCCCAGGTGCCCGCTTACCTGAGCGGCGCCGGCTGGCAGGTCACCGCCCGAGGCACCGTAGACCTATACGCCGCCAACGGTTTCGCCCTGCCCGACCACGAGATGATGACCGAACTCGCCGACCTGACCTACCTCAGCGCGGTGCTGTCGGACCCGACACCCGGCCGCTGACCCGGTCGGCATCCCCCTCGCGCCCGCGGGCCGCACCACGGCACGTGCTCGACGACAACAACGTTCGACGCTATCGACATGCTCGCGACAGACCCCGAGTGGCACGGTCGGAGGAAGTTCGCCGCCGCAATCAACGGCTGAAGGGAAAGTACGTGGGCTGTCCAGTCGTAGCTTGCTTCGATCCGCTGTCGGACGGCTTCGCGCGGGACAATCCGTATCCCTTGCTCCAGCAGCTCAGCGACGAGCACCGCGTCTTCTATTCGCCCGAGATGCAGATGTACTTCGTCACCCGCCACGCCGACATCGTTGAGGTGCTGTCCGCCAGCGATGGCAAGCGGTTCTCGGCCGCCAACGCATCTGCGCCGGTGTGTCCGATCACCGAGGCCGCACAGGCCGTGCTGGCCGAGGGTGGGTATCGGCGCCTGCCTGCCCTCACCAACGCAGATCCGCCGCGGCACACCATGATCGCCGCAGGGGTTCGCAAATGCATGTCGGTGCGCCGCCTCAAACTGCTCGAACCGATGGTGGGCGCCAAGGGCGAGGAACTCGTTCACGCGATGGTCGCCAAGCCCGTGGCTGACCTCGTGGCCGACCTGGCGTTTCCGTTACCCGCATTTGCCGGACTGGGCCTGTTGGGATTTCCCGAGGAGGATTTCGAACAGATCAAGGCGTGGGCGGGTAACCGTGCGCAACTGACCTATGGTCGCCTGACCGCCGACGAACAGATGCAGGCTGCCAGGGATGTCGTCGACTTCTGGCGCTACTGCGACCAATTTGTGGCTCGCCGCGCCGAGGATCTGCGCGACGATTTCACCAGCGACATGATCCGACTGCACCAGGACGATCCCGACGCTCCCGACCGCACCGACCTGGTCAGCATCGTGTACTCGATGGCGCTGGCCGGACACGAAACCACGACGAACTTCATCGCCAACGGGGTGCTGACATTGTTGCGCCACCCCGATTTTTGGCAGCGGCTCGTCGATGATCCTGCCGCGATCCCGCGCGCGGTCGAAGAGCTGCTTCGATACGACCCGCCGGTAACCACATGGCGGCGACAAGCCGTCGTGGACACCACAATTGGAGATAAAGCCATCCCCGCCGGAGCCCAGGTGGCATTGCTGTTTGCTGCGGCCAACCGGGACGGCAGCCAGTTTGCGAACCCCGACGCACTGGACCTGGCGCGGCCCAACGCGACCGAACACCTGACATTCGGCAAGGGTCCGCACTACTGCAAAGGTGCTCCGCTGGCACGCCTCGAGATGAAGGTGTGCCTGGAGGCGCTGACCCAGCACGCGCCGCGCTTGCGGCTGGAGGGCGACGTCAGCGCGGACGATTACCCGCCGAATCTGTCACTGCGCGGGCCCAGGCGTCTGCTCGTGCGCACCGCGTGATCAGCAAGCTCGTGTGCAGTGTGATCCCCTGCGCATCGGTCACCGCAGCAATCACGTTGTCCCGCAGTGGAATCCACTGAACAGAGGCCACATTGGCAAAGGAAGGATGACAATGATGACGGGTGCAAACGGCGGTGTCCTCGAGGGCCTACGAGTGCTGGAACTGGGACAACTCCTTGCCGGCCCCTTCGCCGGTCACCTGGTGGCCGACATGGGCGCCGAAGTGATCAAAATCGAACCGCCTGGGCGCGGCGACCCGATGCGCGAGTGGGGACATCACGACGCAAGTGGCCACGGTTTGTGGTGGCCTTCTCTTGCCCGCAACAAGAAGTCCGTCAGTTTGAACCTGGCTCACCCAGAGGGACAACGGCTGCTGGGTGAACTCGTGAAGCGCAGCGACGCGTTGATCGAGAACTTCCGCCCAGGAACGCTGGAAAAGTGGAATCTCGGGCCGGACAAGCTACGTGAGCTCAACCCTCGGCTGGTGGTGGTGCGAGTATCGGGGTACGGCCAGACGGGTCCGTACGCCGACCGCGTCGGTTTCGCCAGTGCGGGAGAGGCGATGGGCGGCCTGCGCTATATCAACGGCTATCCCGATCAGCCACCGCCGCGCGCAGGAATCTCAATGGGGGACATGCTCGCCGGAATGTTCGCCGTGCAAGGGCTGCTGGCGGCTCTCTACCGCCGTGACGGACTGAAGGCAGGAACCGGCCAGGTAGTCGATGCCTCGATCCTCGAGTCATGCATCGCGATGTTAGAAGGTGCGATCACCGAATACGACAGACTCGGGATCATTCGAGAGCCGAGCGGAACAGGGCTGCGCAACATCGCGCCGTCGAACATATACAAGTCGCTGGACGGCAAGTGGGTGGTGATCGCCGCCAACGCCGATACGCTGTTCGCCAGACTGTGTGCGGCCATGGACAAGCCCGGCCTGGCCGCCGATGAACGGTTCGCCACCCATCTGGCGCGCGGCGCGAACGCCGAAGAGCTCGACGACATCATCGCTCCGTGGGCCGCGGGGTTCGAGGCACAGGAGATCGACAAGGTCCTCACCGCACACGGGGTGGTGACCAGTCCTATCTACAGCGTCGCCGACATCGTCGCCGACGAACACATCCAGGCCCGCGACATGGTCATGCGCGTGCACGATGACCAGATCGGCGAGCTCGCCGTGCCCGGATTCGTGCCCAAATTCAGCGACACCCCCGGCCCGCACCGCTGGACGGGCCCCGGGCAGGTGGGACAGCACAACGGTGCCGTATTGACGTCACTGGCTAGGACTGGCCGATCAAGAACTCGCGACGCTGCGGGAGCAGGGGGTGATCTAGTGGCACCGGTACTGGTCTGCGAGGTAGGTCCTCGCGACGGACTTCAGAATGAAGACCGCGTTTTGTCCGTGGCGGCTCGCGTGGAGCTCGTCAACCGGCTATCGGAATGCGGCTTTCCCCGAATCGAGGTGGGAAGCTTTGTCAGCGCCCGTCGGGTGCCGCAAATGGCCGACGCCGAGCAGGTTTTCGACCAAATCGTCCGTCGGCCCGGGGTCGAATACAGCGGCCTCGTGCTCAACCTCAAGGGGGCCCAGCGTGCGCTGGCCTGCGGCGTTGACCGACTCAACTGTGTGGTGGTGGCTACCGAGACCTTCAACATGCGAAACCAGGGCAAAGCGGTGGCCGACACGGTCGCCGAATTGGACGAGGTGATCGTCTTGGCCGCGCGGACGTCGGTGCCGGTCACGGTGTCGATTGCCGCCGCCTTCGGCTGTCCGTTCGAAGGACCGGTAGCCCCGTCGACCGTCGCCGCACTTGCCGCCCATTTCGCGGCTGGCGGGGCGGCGGAGATCACGTTGGCCGACACGATCGGCGTGGGCGTCCCGACCCAGGTACACGATCTGTTCGAGCGTGGTGTCCGATCAGATCAGCGGCCCTCCGCGTACCCATCGGGTTCCACTTCCACAACACCCGAAACACCGGTATTGCCAATGCTTTTGCGGCACTGCAGGTGGGCGCGAGTGTGCTTGACGCGTCTGTTGGCGGTTCCGGCGGCTGCCCATTCGCACCGGCCGCGACCGGAAACATCCCCACTGAAGACCTGGTGTACATGCTCGACGGCATGGGAAGGCAGACCGGGGTCGACCTCAACGGCGTTGTGGGGACGGCACATTGGCTCGCTGGGCAATTGGGGCGCCAGCTGCCCGGTATGGTCAGCCGTGCCGGCGCCGACTGGTGCGCCGCGACCTGACGCCGTCCAACAAGTCAGCGGGTGACGTCGATGACCACCCTGCCGCGGATCTGCCCGGCCAGAATCTCGTTGGCAAGCTCAGGCAGTTTGGACATCGGCTCGACGGTGGTGATGCGTGGCCAGAACCTCAGGACGTAGGTCCTTGGCCAAGCGTTCCCATGCGGCCTCGCGCTGAGCGGCAGGGGCCATCACCGAGTCGACACCGATCAGGCATACGCCGCGCAGAATGAAGGGCAGCACGGTGGCTCCCGGCATGTCGTTTCCCCCGGCCAGGCCGCACGCTGCCACGGCTCCGCCATAGCGGATCTGCGATAGGACGTTGACCAAGGTTTGGCCGCCCACGGAGTCAATCGCGGAAGCCCAGCGCTCTTTCTGCAGAGGCCGCCCGGCGGAGAGCAATTCCTCTCGGTCGATGATTTCGGATGCGCCCAACGCGGTGAGGTAGTCGTGCGTCGAGGCGCGACCCGTAGAGGCTGCGACGGTCACCCCTGCGGCGCGCCAGCAGTGCCACGGCCACCGAACCGACGCCACCAGCCGCGCCCGTAACCAGCACCGGCCCATCACCTACGGAGCCCCTGCCGGCCAGGGCATCCACGCAAAGCGCCGACGTATAGCCGGCCGTGCCGATCGCCATCGCCTGTTCGGTGCTGAGACCATCGGGTATCTGTACCAGCCATTCACTGCGCACGCGCTGATAGCGGGTATAGCCGCCAGACTCGGTCTCCGACATCCCCCAGCCGTTGACGACTACCCGCGTACCCGGCGCCCAGCGCGGGTTTCGGCTCTCGACGACGGTGCCGGCCAGGTCGGCGCCGCCGATCAGCGGTGTCCGGCGCGCGATCTTCTGACGCCCGGATACGGCCAGGCCGTCCTTGTAGTTCAGCGACGAGAACTCGACCTGCACCAGGGTGTCGTGGTCGGGTAGATCGGCCTGTGTCAGTTCTCGGAAGCCGGCGACGGGTTTGCCGTCGACGTCGTCGATGACCAGTGCGGTGAACGGTTCATTCATGGCGGTTCCAATCGGTGGCCTCGTGGTGGCGGTGATGGACGTTTGTCGGGGATCCTCGGAAGTGCTCAGCTGACGGGACAGCCACGAGTCGCTGAACTGTGCGTTGCGGGCCCGTTTAAGGCCGGCCATGCCCTCCTGCCGGATGATGTCCTCGAATCGGCGACCGTCGGGCGCGGTCGCCCATTTGGCGTGCGCCTTAGTGGTGACGTCGTATGCGCGGCCGGCCAGGCGTCCGGCCTGGCGCCCCATCGCATCGTCGACGGCGTCCACCGCGGCCTTGTTCATGATGGCCGCCTCCCGGGGTACCGCGGCGATCCGGTGCGCCAGTTCTGTTGTGCGCTCCTGCAATTCGTCATCCGCGACGACCGTTAACACAAGGCCTATACGTTCAGCCCGCCTGGCATCGATGAGTTCGCCGGTGAGAATGAGGAACTTCGCCCACGCGCCACCGATGATCGGCACGAGTTCGGTGGCTCCCGGCTGTCCGATCCGCCCTTCGATGAGCCCAAAACGCGCATCGTCGGCGGCGATGACGAGGTCGCACTGCGCGATCAAGCCCATGCCGGCGCCCAGACACAACCCGTTGACGGCGGCGACGATCGGTTTTCTGACCTGGCGCACGGAGGTATAGAAATCATCGAGCTGGCGGACGAAGCTGAAGTCGTCGTAGGGGGTTACCGATTCGGGCGCGCCGGACAGGTCGCCGCCGGCGCAGAAGTTGGCGCCGACGGCGCTCAGCAGTATGCAGCCACTGGAGGAGTCCTTGTCGGCGGTGTGCATGGCGTCGGCGATCTCGTCACGGCTGGATCCGCGGCCCAGCCCCAGGGCGTTCATCCGCTCGGGGCGGTTAAGCCGGATGTGAGCGACTCCGTCGTTGAAGCCCAGGGTGATGTGCGAATACACGTTGCCTCCCGGGAATGGACCGGCCGATGTTGGCTTGGACGGTCAACTCACGTCAGCCGCTCAGCAGTCGAACGTCGGCCGATCATGGCATGAAAGGCCCACTGACAACAATGGATTCGGCCCTGCGCACCGAAATCGACATGCCAGCGACAGCTTCTGCCATCGAGCTGACCGAACCCTGATCGACATCATCGTGAAACGTTGCGGCGGCTACCGTCCGGTTATGGGTGATGTAACCGATCATGCGAGCGCGATAACCCTGCGTGCCGGTGTACGGCTGAAGAGCAGTGTCGACACCACCGAGGTGCTGGTGGTGCGTGCACCCGCAGCGCCGTCGATCGTGCGCTGCGGGGGAGAGCCAATGTTTGCCGTTGCCGACTCATCGCCAAGCGAGCCCACCGATAGCGCTGCCGGCGTGCGACCCGGCCAGAGGCTGCGTTCAGAAGGATCCGTCGAGTTTGAAGTTCTTGTGCTGCGGGGCGGATCGCATTCCCTCTCGATCGACGACCATCAACTCCGGGTGCGCGACGAGCGCTACGGATCCAACGCGTCGGAGCCGAGCCAGTGACACTGTGGGCCGGCGTCGTCAAACAGGGCGGGGATTGCTGAGTGGACCTTTTGCCTTCGCCGGATCAACTCGAACTGACCGGCGCCGCAGCGGCTTTCTGCGCGCAGGTCGACACGACGCAGTTGATCCGGCGGCGTCGCTATGAGCCGACTGCCTTGCCTGGCGAAAACTGGTCGGCAGGAGCTGAACTCGGTTTGCTCGGCATATCTGTGCCGGTGTCCGTGGGTGGTCTGGACATGCTCCTGGCTGACGAGGCGTTGGTGTTTCGTGAACTTGGGCGTGCGCTGATGCCGGGGCCGTTCTTGCCGACGGTGTTGGCGGCCCGCGTCGCAACGCTGTGTGGTGACTCCGAACTGGCCGCGCAGTTCGTGTCCGGCGAGGTTCTTTGTGGTCTTGCCATCGTGAGCGGGGCGCGCCTATCGCCTGATCGGATATCCGGGCGGGTGCACTTGGTCGATGCGGCCGGCGCCGACTATGCCGTCGTCGCCGATCAGGCCGGTGCCGGTCTACTGTCAACGGCACCCTCCGATAGCTTCGATTGCTTACCAGCGAACTGCCTGGATCCCGGATCACGGCTGGCGGTCGGTGACGTCAACGGGGCCGAGTTGCGCTGCTTTGTGCCGGCCGAGCGGGATCCGATCTGGCTGCGAGGCCTTGTGCTGGCCGCCGCCATGCAGGTCGGCATCGCTGAAGCGTGCCGCGATCTGTCAGTCGAACATGCCAAGAACCGCATCCAATTCGGGCGCCCTATCGGTGTGAACCAGGCTGTCAAGCATCGCTGTGCCGATATGGCGGTTGCCGCAGAGGCCGCGCTGCAGCAGATGGTGTACGCGGCGTTGTCGCTGCAGGAGGGCAACAGCGACGCAAAATTGCACGCGCTGGCGGCCAGAATCGTCGCCACGAAGGCGGCGTTGTCCAACGCCGTCGGAGGCCCTTCAGGTCCACGGCGGCATGGGCTACACCTTCGAGCACGACGTGCACCTGTACCTCAAGCGGGCCCATATTCTGGATCATCTCTTCGGCTCCCGCGCAACCCATCTCGATGAGTTGCTCGTGCTAGGAGGCGGCGAGTTGACCCGGCGGGCAGCGATCGTCGGCGTCGCCCTCGCCGACATCGCTCAAGGGCCAACTAGCCCCTACGACCTCATCGCGAGCGCGGCTCAGCGCGCGCTCAACGAAGCGGGGCTTTCGCCGCACCAGGTCGACGGCCTGGCCTCAACGGGCCTCGGGATGATGCCTCCGGTAGAGGTGGCCGAGTACCTCGGCCTGCGCCCGCGGTGGATCGACTCGACGTCGATCGGCGGTGCCTCGTGGGAGGCGATGGTGGCACACGCCGCAGACGCCATCGCCGCCGGACACGCCGACGTGGTCTTGGTGACCTATGGTTCCACCGCAAAATCAGACCTGCGCCAAGGCCTGCGGACGGCCAATCTCGACTGGGGGTCGCGTGGATCGCTGCAATGGGAGGTGCCATACGGGCACACGCTGATCGGCAAATACGCGATGGCGGCTCGTCGTCACATGCACGAGTACGGCACGACGATTGAACAATTGGCCGAAGTGGCGGTGTCTGCCCGCGCGAACGCGAAGGACAATCCGCAGGCCGCCTACCGCGACCCGATCAGCGTCAGCGACGTGGTTTCCGGCCGAATGATCGCCGATCCCTTCACCAAACTGCATTGCTGCATCCGCTCCGACGGCGCAGCGGCGGTGGTGCTCGTCGCCGAGGACCGCATCCCGGACATACCTGGCCGGCCGGTTTGGGTGCTGGGCAGCGGCGAGGCGCTGTCGCACATGTCGACGAGTCAGTGGCCGGACCTGACCACCGGACCGTCGGCGGTGTCGGGGCCGTTGGCCTTTGAACGAGCCGGAGTCACGCCCGCCGACATCGACGTATGCCAGATCTATGACGCCTTCACCTACATGATCGTGGTGGCGATGGAGGATCTGGGTTTCTGCGCCAAGGGCGAGGGCGGCGCGTTCGTCAGCGGCGGCCGCCTGGACATCGGCGGAGCATTGCCGACGAACACCGACGGCGGCGGGCTGTCGGCCTGTCACCCGGGACAGCGCGGCCTGTTCCTGATCGTGGAGGCCGTCCGCCAACTGCGCGGTGAGTGCGGGACCCGGCAGGTCACCGACGCCGAACTGGCGTGTGTTTCCGGGACCGGCGGATGGTTTTGTTCCAGCGCGACACTGATTCTCGGGGCCGGCGACTGACGGCGTCCCTGCACGCCTACGAAGGAATGATATGAGAATGCAAGGCAAAGTTGCCTACGTGTCCGGGTCGACGAGGGGGATCGGGCGCACGATCGCTGAGCTATTCGCCCGCGAGGGGGCCAAAGTCGGCGTAACCGGGCGCACGGTGGCCAAGGGCGAAAAGGTGGTCAAGGGCATCCGTGAGGCGGGCGGGGAGGCCGAATTCTTCCGCCTCGACGTCACCGACGAAGGCAGCGTGCGCAGTGCCATAAACGCGGTCGTCGAGCGCTTCGGCAAGCTGGACACTCTGGTCAACAACGCGGCGCCCACCGACGCCATCAGCACGACCGTAAAACCCCTCACGCAATACACCACCGCAGAGTGGGAACACATCCTGTGCGGCACCTTGACCGGCAACGTGTTTTGGCCGTGGAAGTATGCAGTGCCCCACCTCAAGGCGGCCGGGGGAGGCAACGTCATAAACATCTCGTCGGGGCACGCGGTCATCGGTATCGGTGGCTTCGCTGCCTACGCCGCGGCCAAGGGAGGCATGAACGCCATCACCCGCGTGCTCGCCGTCGAAGGATCGCCGCACAACATCAAGGTCAACACCATCAGCGTCGGGCGCGTCATCTCCCACGCTGCGGACACGGGCGTCGCTGTCGGCGGAGGACACCTCACACCCCGGCTCGGCACCCCGCATGACATCGCCTACAGCGCACTGTGGTTGGCGTCGGACGAAAACGGTTACACCACAGGATCTCTGGTCACAGTGGATGGCGGGTTGACAATCAACGGCAGCGCGATACTCGGACTCCCGCCCGAAGGCCCTTCCTAGCTCGCCAACCCGGCTGTTTGATCTGCCGCACCCGATTGGCGACGACGTTCACGAGGAGTGACAAGTGCAGGAGATTCGGTTCGACGACATCGAGTCGTTGACGGCGGCTGTTTCGGATGAATACGGCGACTTCGGAGCCGAAGTCGAGGTGACGCAGGAGGACATCGACGCCTTCGCCGAACTCACCGGCGATCACCAGTGGATCCACGTCGACGTCGAGCGCGCGACGCGGGAGAGCCCGTTCGGTGGGCCCATCGCCCACGGCTTCCTGACCCTCTCACTACTGCCGAAAGTTGCGACGCGTCCGCCGGTCAAGGTCATCGGTCACTCCGCCGGCGTGAACTATGGCGCCGACAAGCTGCGCTTTCTGTCCCCCGTACCTGCTGGGTCGCGCCTGCACGGCCGCGCGCGGCTCGCGAACGTCGTTGCCAAGAGCGGGGGCACGTTGGTGACCAACGAGTGGGACATCCGCGTGGTCGGGGCAGAGAAGCCCTCTGTGCTCTACGGGATGCAAATCCTCTACCGCTGAGCAACATCGGGTTTTACCGTAATGCGCTGTAGCGCCAAAGGGTTCACGGCGTGAACCGGGCGCGTAGCTCACTCTTGACGACCTTGCCCATGCTGTTGCGGGGCAGCGCGTCGAGCACTTCAAGCTGCTCGGGGAGCTTGCGCGTCGACAGGCCCAGGCCGCGCAGATGCGCGCCGAAGTCTGCGAGGTTGGGCAGGTTTCGGTGATCGGCCGGGACGATCACCGCGCACACCCGCTCGCCGCAGCGTTGGTCAGGAATGCCCACGACTGCGACGTCGGCGACCGCGGGATGGATGTACAACAGCTCCTCGATCTCCTGGGCGGAGACGTTCTCCATCTTGCGGATGATGATGTCCTTGAGGCGCCCGGTGATTCGGACCACTCCGCTCGGCTCAACCACTCCGAGGTCGCCGGTGCGGAAGCGGCCGTGGTCGTCGAACGCGTCAGTGACCAGTGCTGGGTCGGTATAGCCCAGCATCATCTGCGGGCTTTTGACCCTCAGCTCACCTTCCTGGCCAGACGGTGCGGGGGTACCGTCTGGCCGCACGGCCTCCACGGTGGACCCCGCCGCGGGCCTGCCCTCTGCTGCTCCCTCGGCGTCTTCGGGCCGCCCGATGGTCAAGAACGGGCACTCCGTCAGCCCCCAGCCCGACACCACCCCCGCACCGCCCAGCTCTCGTTTGACCGTTTGCCGAAGCGACGGCGGGCACGGCGCGCCGCCCGACAACGCGGCGCGCAGGTGCGGAAACAGCGGGCCCTGCTCACGGGCACGCTGTCGCTTCAGATAAGCGTGAAAGAACGGCACTCCTGATCCGAGGACGGTCACGCGTTGAGCGGCGAAGAAGTCGATCGCTGCGTCGTCGAAGGCTGCACAGGTCAAGATGCTCGCGCCGGCCATCAGGACCGACAGCACATGAAGGATGCCGCCGACATGGGCCATCGGAACCGGCGCCGCCAGTTGATCTTTGGGCCCCAGAGTCATGGTGTCGCACAGGTGGGCGGCCGCCGCGATCAAGCTCTGGTCGCGGTGCCGAACACCTTTCGGCGACGACGTTGTACCTGAGGTGTAGAAGAGCCAACGACACTCATCGTCCATCGAGACTTGACTTCGGGGTTGGTCGGCGACATCCGAGGGCAGCTCACCGTCGAGGGCATGAACTTGAAGGCCACTCGCTCGACCGGCTAGGGACTGTGCAGCCGCCGTGTCGTCCGGCACGTCGGATCGGCTGTGCACCACCAGGTGGTTGGTGCGGGCCTGCTCGCATATGAAGGTGACCTCGCGACGACCAAGCGTGGTGATCAGCGGATTCTGCACCGCGGATAAT
Source organism: uncultured Actinomycetota bacterium (assembly GCA_963762535.1). GTDB lineage: Bacteria > Actinomycetota > Actinomycetes > Mycobacteriales > Mycobacteriaceae > Mycobacterium. Next base: position 762,302 of record CAVXKX010000002.1, on the reverse strand, counting down.
CGGCGCAGCGCCAGCATCAGCACCACCGTCGAGCAGCCGTTGGGCAGCTGCCAGGAGACCACGTCGCCGGGGTTCACACCCCATTGCGCGATGCCCGCTGCCGTGCGCTCGACCGCCTCGGCAAGTTCGCCGAATGTCATTGTGGCGCCGCTGGTATCAGCCATGAAAAGCGCATGGGGGGTGCGCACGGCGCGCTGCGCCACCACGTCGGGGATGGAAGCCGGCGGCCGCTGGGTCACGACTGCCGACCGGCGCCGCGCACCCTATCCACTAAGCCGTCGACATCTTCGGGTAACTGGTCACCCCGCCATGCGACCATCCCATCAGGACGAACCAGTACCAGGCGGCGCTCGTAGAGTTCGATGATCTGTGGATCATCGATCGTCTGAACCTTCAGCGGCATACCGACACTGTCCGCCGCCTTGACCAGCGTGCTGACATCGGTGGCTTCCGTTCCGAACACCAGCAGTGTGAATCCTTCACCGAATAGGTCAATCGTTGACCGGCCCGGGGATAACCACGCGTGCGGTGCACGGTGACCGGGGCGGGCGGTTTGGATATAGCTGCCCGGTTCATCGGGAGGGGCCGGTGTGCCGTCGGAGATGATGATCGGCGAATCCGAGTAGCTGTATCCCATGGTGACTCCGAAGGACTGCCATTCCTGTTTGAGTAGTGCGCTCATACGCGCGCCCAACGCCGCGCGCTGTTGCTGGCCGACGTCGGAGTCCTCGAGGATGTGTTCGCGCCCATGATTTTCCACCCACACCTTGTAGTTCCGGGTGGACAGCGAGCTGTTGCGGATGGCCACAGGGCGCCGTTCGGCGGTGTACGCGGCCAGCAGGCCCTCCCCGCCCCACCCCTGCAGGAGCGCGGGCAGCATCCATCCCAGATCGCTGCAGTCGCCCAAACTGGTGTTGAGGCCGTGGCCGCCGGTAGGTGAAGTCGTATGTGCGGCGTCGCCCGCCAAAACGACACGCCCGCTGTGGAATACACTTGCTGCGCACTGGCTGCGTCGCCATGGCATCACATTGACGACATGCCACGGTATGTCGATCGTGTCGTCGCCGATGGCGCGTCGAAGTAAAGCGCCGACGTCGAGCTTGTCGGGGGAGATACGCTCGGGTGATCCGATGATGGTGAACCGGTACAGGCCGCGGCCATCGACGGTAGTGATGTTCCCCCAAGTGCCCTCTGGCGCCACGAACATCCATCGTTCGCATCGGCCGTACGGGTGGTAGCGCTCAAAGTCGGCGCAATAGATCATCAGGCTGACCGAGTAGTCGAGTTGTTGACCGTCGAACGGGATACCCAGGGACTGTCGCACCGTGCTAGCCGCCCCGTCGCAGCCGACAAGGTAGTCGGCGTGGACGATCACTTCGTCGCCGTCGCCTGTCTCGAGGGTCGCCGTGACGCCGTCGTCGTGCTCGGTCAGACCGGTGAGGCGGTGGCCGTAGCGCACGTCGGTGAGCCCGCGCTCCAGCACCGCGTCGGCCAGGAGCGGGTCGAAGACGTACTGCGGGCACCGGCGCAACATCTCGGGCGTCTCAGGCGCCAGTGGCCGCTCGGCGGTGGACGGCAGCGGATCGCGCCCGATCGGAAACCCGTTCAGCGCGGTGCAGTACACCGTGTCGCGTGGATAGTCGTCGGGAAACCCGACCGCAGCGACTTTCTCTGCGATGCCGAGCCGGCGGCAGTACTCCATGCTTCGCTCATAGAGCGTGCCCGCCTTGGCCAGCAGATGTAGAGCCGTCCCCGCGTCGCGCTCCACCAGCGTGCTCGATGTGCCGCGCTGCGCAAGGTCGAGGGCCAGCGAAAAACCGACCGGCCCGCCCCCGACGATCAGCACTGGGGTGCGCAATGTGGCCGACGTCATGAGCCCAGCCTCAACCCCGGCGCGCGCACCTTGAACACGTCGGTGGCCAGTCGTTGGCCCAGGGTGTTGGCATCCCAGCGGGTCGCCCCGTTGGAGATGGTCACGGCCTTCGACCAGCCCGACATGAGATCGATCGTTTCGCCGATTGCGCGGACGACTTGCCCGCTCACGTATCCGGCCTCCGGGCTGGCCAACCAGGCCACGACGGGGCTGCACAAGGAGGGGTCCATCGGATCGAACGCATCGGGGTCACGCTGATCCGGTTCAGGCGCGTCCGCCACCGCACCGACGCCGGCAGACAACCTGGTGTGGCCACCGGGGCTGATCACATTGGCGGTCACGCCGATCCCCGCCAACTCCAGACTCAATGTCTGGGTCAGGCCGACGATCGCCGCCTTCGCGGCGCTGTAGTTCGTCTGGCCGAAGTGTCCAAGCAGCCCCGCACCTGAGGTGGTGTTGATGATGCGGCCATAGATTGTGCCGTCGCCGGCCTTGGCCGCCGCTCGCCAGCGGGTGGCCGCGGCGCGGCTGGTGAGCCAACTGCCGCGGACGTGCACCCGCATCACCAGGTCGAAATCTGCTGCAGACATGTTCCAGATCGCTCGGTCACGCACGATGCCTGCGTTGTTGACGACGACGTCCAGCTTGCCGAACTCGTCGTGGGCCCGCTGCACCATCGCATCGGCCTGCTCCTCGTCGCCGACATCTCCGTAGTCGGCTACCGCCGAACCACCGGCAGAGCGAATGATGTCGACGACGTCGTCGGCGTCTTTGCCGCGGCCCTCACCGGCCACCGACGACCCCAGGTCGTTGACCACCACCGTGGCGCCTTGTCGTGCGAGTTCCAGCGCGTGGCCACGACCGATGCCGTGTCCGGCGCCGGTCACAAGTGCGACCTTGCCGGTCAGCAGGGCGCTCACTCGGCACCGCCCGTCGGTGCCGGTTTAATAGGCGTATTCACTGAACCTCCTTGTGTCATCGGCCGAGAAAATTGGGTGAGCGGCGCTCGACGAACGCGCGAACACCCTCGCCGTGATCGTGCGCATTCGACTGGAGTTCCTGGGCCATCGCTTCGGCCAGAAACGCTGCGCTGCGATCGTTGTCCGGTGCGGAATTGAACAGCCGCTTGATCAGCGCAATGGCGCTGGTCGGCGCGGCGGCGAGCCGCCCAGCGAGCGCCTCGGCGCTCGCAGGCAAATCCTCGGCGGTGACGACCTCGTTGACGAGACCAAGCGCATGGGCCTGATCGGCAGAAATTGGGTCGCCGAAGAACGCCATGTGCTTGGCCCTCTGTAACCCGATACGGCGGCTGAGCAGGTAGGCGCCCCCGCCGTCGACCACCATTCCCCGTTTGACGAAAGACTCGGTGAAACTGGCGTTTTCGCTGGCCACCACCAGGTCGGCCGCGAAGGCCAGGTGGGCGCCGATGCCGGCTGCAGCGCCCTGCACCACGGCGATCACCGGTTTGCCGCAGTCCAACACGCTACTGACGAGCCGCTGGGCTCCCGTCATGATCGTGCGCATGGCGTCGCCGATGTGCATCTGCGTTTCCATTTTGCTGGCGAGCGCTTTGACGTCGGCGCCGGCGCAGAAGTGTCTGCCCGTCGCCGAGATCACCACGACACGGACCTCGCGGTCATTGTCTGCCGCTGCCAACGCCTCGATGACGACGTCGCGATCCTGCGGGCGCAGGGCGTTAGCCGCTGCCGGCCGGCTCAGCACGATGCGTCGGATCGCACCGTCGGTGACGACAACGACGCCGTCGCCCTCCTCGCTCACCGCCGGCCGTCCTTCGCGGCGGTGCCGGACAGGCTATGTCGGATCACAAAGGTCCTCTCGAATTGATGCGTCCGCGTCGCCGTTCAGGGTGGCGTAGAGACGGGCCGCAGTTCCAATTTCTGACACGAAGTGTACTATCGATACGTACAGTAATCGGTCGCCCAGGTCAATACTCGCGGGTTCGCGCGACAGGTACGATCTAATTTCTGACTGACTGGATCATGAATCGCCCGCCTCAGGACTGGCGGACGGCGTGAAGGAAAGGCAGCACCGGAGTGCAGGGCACCACGTCGATTCCGCCGCGGGGTGACTGCTCCACGTTCGGCAGTGAAATGGATCGCGCCGCCCGGACCTTCGGCAGCCGCGAGGCCTACGTCGACGGGATCGCGCGGATGACCTTCGCGCAATGGGCTTCGAGGTCCGGCAAGCTGGCCGCCGAATTGTCATCGCGCGGCGTTGGTCCGGGCGACGTTGTCGCGTTGATGCTTGCGCCGGGGATCGATTACGCGGTGGCCTATGCGGCGACGTTGCGACTGGGCGCGGTGGTCACCGGTCTGAACACACGGCTCGGCCGTCTCGAGGTCGACCGCATCCTTGCGCAATGCGCGCCGGCGCTGGTGATCTATGACCAATCAACCGGCCTTCCGGCGCCCGTGGGCTTCCCTGTGTCGTACCTCGACGAGCTGACGGACGCCTGTGCTGGCCGAACGGCGTCGCCGATCCGGTGGTCGGGAACCGCAGACGCTCCGGCGGTGATCATCTGGACGAGCGGGACGACGGGCCATCCGAAGGGCGCGTGGTTTGACCATGCCGGCCTTGCCGCGGGCGTCGCCTCTGCCGGTGCGGTGGGCGGGCATAACCAACGACGACTGGTGGCGACGCCGTTCGCACACGCCGGCTACATGGCCAAGGTGTGGGAGCAATTGGCCTACGGCACCACGTTCGTGCTCGCACCGCGCCCCTGGACCGCGGAGTCGATGGCGCGGGTTCTGGTCGCGGAGCAGATCACGGTTGCGGGAGCTGTTCCGACGCAATGGGAAAAGCTGCTCGAACTGCCGACCCTGACACCTTCGCGGTTGGCGCATCTGCGCATCGGTGTCGCGGCGACGGCAGCGGCGTCGCCCACGCTCATCGAGGCCGTCCGGCGCAAGCTCGGATGCCCGTTGGTGGTTCGTTATGCGATGACCGAATCGCCCAGCATCACCGGTACCGAGCCAGACGATCCACCAAACATGCAGGGCGGCACTGTCGGTCGCCCACAGGGTGGCATGTCGGTCCGCATCGTTGACGCCGACGGGTTGCCGGTTGCCGCCGGAGGTACTGGTGAGGTCCAGGTCCGTGGAGCCTGCGTGATGCGCGGCTACTGGAACGATCCGGACGCAACGACGGCGGCATTCGATGGGGGATGGCTGCGTACCGGCGATGTGGGCCGGTTGGACGAGCACCAGAACCTGGTGCTGGCTGGCCGCTCACGAGACATGTACATCCGGGGCGGCTACAACGTCTACCCACTGGAGGTCGAGAGTGTCCTGGCCACACATCCCGCGGTGGCCCAGATCAGCATCGTGGGAATGCCGGCCGCGGTGATCGGCGAGATCGGTGCTGCCTTCGTCGTTCCGACCGACCCAGCGGCGCCTCCGACTCTCAGTGATCTGCGCGGATTCGTCGGCGAGCACCTGGCTGACTACAAGCGCCCGGACGAACTCGTCCTGGTCGATGAACTGCCACTGACCCCGATGATGAAGGTCAACAAGGTTGATTTGCGGCGCCGGTTCGCCGATGTCATCACAGATCGATCAGGTGCCCGCCGCGGTCACCGGAAAGCGGCGAGCAAACTCCCATGAGCGAGGACATCAGGCGTATTGACCAGGACAACGTCCTGACCATCGTGTTCGACCGAGATGCGAAGTTGAATGCGCTCAGCGACAACATGATTGACGAGCTGCGTCGGGCAGCTGCAGACCTCGGCGATCGGCGCGACTTGTCGGTCATGGTGATCCGCGCCACCGGCCGGTACTTCACGGCCGGGCTGGACATCGGCAGCCTTGCCGCCAGGGTTGGTGAGGCGGACGGGTCAGGCAGCGCATTGCGGCGGTCCTACCGTCGGTTGCATCTGTTGTTCGACGAGCTCGAATCAATCGAGAAGCCAATCGTTCTCGCGGCACACGCGCCCTGCTTCGGCGTCGGCGTCGAACTGGGCGCCTCCTGCGACTTCAGGATCGCCTCTGATGCAGCCACATTCGCGCTACCCGAAGTGCCAAACTTGGGTGTCATACCGGGCTCAGGCGGCATCAGCCGAGTGACCCAGCTCATCGGACCTCACTGGGCCAAGTGGCTGGTCATGGCCGGCCACACCGTCGACGCGGCGTCGGCCCTGCAGATCGGCCTTGTACACGCGGTCCATCCCCAAAATTCCTTCGACGACGAGGTCGACAAATTCGTGCAAAGAATCGCACAGCTGCCGCACGAGGCGGTCGGCGTGGCGAAACTGGCTATCGATGCAACGGCATCGATGGACCGTGGCACTGCCCGCGACTTTGAGCGGCTCGCCAACTCGGTCCTCTCGCTGTCAGACGAGCACCACGCGCTGGTACGTCGGTTCCAAGAACGAGGGCAGTCGCGTCGCGAGACCGGACCGTAACGGGGCCAGCAATTTTCGCATGGCCCTCGGCGAAGGCAGGAAGAAAGGGACACCATGGCCGTACTGATAGTGAGGCAATCCGGGTCCGATGAGGACTCGACGGGCTGGGGCGGTGCACATGCCCGGCGCTGACCGTCCAACTATCGACGCAACCAGCGCCCCGTACTGGGACGCCGCGCGCGAGGGACGACTGCTGATCGCCGCCTGCGGAGCCTGCGGCAGAAAACATCACTACCCAAGGCCGATGTGTCCGTTCTGCTGGAGTGACCAAGTCCAGCCCGTCGAGGCCAGCGGCCAGGGGACGCTGCACACGTACTCGGTCATCCATGTCAACGACTTGCCGCCCTTCCGGGACCGCCTGCCCTACATCGCAGCCTTGGTCGACCTGGCCGAGGGGCCGCGAGTCATCACGACGATCGAGGGAGCCACACCCGATGAACTGGCGCTGGACATGGCCGTCACCGCCGTGTTTCGGCCCCTCGATCCCGACGAACCGGACGGCGTCCACCTAACGGTGTTCACCCCGACCCGGACTCTGTGACGGCGGCATTCAAATGCAAACGTTCCCGCTCGGCTCATTCCACGTCGGCCGCGTCGGCTTCGGCGCCATGCAACTCCCCGGGCCGGGAGTGTTCGGGCCGCCGCGCGACCACGACCAGGCGATCGCGGTGTTGCGGCGCGCAATTGAGTTGGGTGTCAACCACATCGACACCTCTCAGTATTACGGTCCGAACGTCTCCAACGAGCTCATCCGCGAGGCGCTTCATCCCTACCCCGCCGACCTCGCTCTAGTCAGCAAGGTGGGAGCGCGCCGCGACGCCGCTGGCGGATGGCTGCCCGCGCAGGAGCCCGACGAGTTGCGGGCCGGCATCGAGGAGAACCTGCGCACGCTGGACATCGACCGCCTCGCCGCGGTCAATCTGCGCAGCATCGACACCGGTGATGCGACTTCAGTCGGCCCAGTCGACCGTGACCGTTTCGACCGGCAGCTGTCCGCAATGATCAAGGCGCGCGACGAAGGCCTCATCGCCGGGATCGGGCTGAGCAGCGTCAGCCTCGACCATCTGCAGATCGCGCTCGACCGCACCGAGATCGTCTGCGTGCAGAACGCCTACAACCTGGTCGACCGCACGTCGCAGCCGGTGCTCGACGCCTGCATGGAACACGGCATCGCGTTCGTGCCGTTCTTCCCGCTCGGCTCAGGCTTCACTGCGGACAATCCGGTGCTCGGCCACCCAGCCGTACAGCGCGAAGCCTCCAAGCTCGGACGCACTCCGGCGCAGATCGCGCTCGCGTGGACGCTATCCGTCGCGCCGAACGTCTTGCTGATTCCTGGCACCTCGTCGGTGCAGCACCTCGAGGAGAACACCGCTGTCGCCGACATCGAACTGGATGACGAGACGCTTCAGCAACTCCATGCCGCGGCCTGACTACACGAGAGATCCGGTACAACACTGATGCCTGACGACCCGCAACGCCTCGTAAAGTTCTTCGCACGAGCCAACACGGTTATGCGGCCGCTGTTGAAGTCGCCGCTGCACGCCCTACTGAGCAGCCGCCTGATGCTGTTGAGTTACGTCGGCGGCAAGACCGGCCGCAAGTATGTCTTCGCCGTCGGCTACTTCCCCTGGGACGACGGAGATGCGCTCGTGTTGAGTTCGGCTAACTGGCCCAAGACGATCAATAGCGCCAACAACATCCAAGTGCTCATCAAGCGCCGCTGGTTCCATGCCGAACCAACCGTAATAAGACAAGACGACCAGAAAGCCGACATCCTTGGTGAGTTCGCCCAACGCAACGGACCAAAAGCCGCGAAGGGGCTGATGCTTGGATTGCCGGGGGACCGTCAGCCCGACCGACAGGAGTTGCTCGCTGCCGCCGCCAAAACGACGCTCGTCCGCTTCGCCGTGGGCGAGTAATTTCGCCGAGGCTGCAACGTCGCAGGAAAGGTTCGCGTGACGACCTGCCGGAATACCGTTTCGGCGCAGAGCATTTCCGAGGCTTGCAAAGCAACGACGGCTAGTTCACGGGACGGAACAAGGGAAGCCACACCCGGCTGTCTTCTTCGCCGGACATCGCCGTCCAGTCTTCGAAGAACACCTCGACCGGCAGGCCGACGCGGATGTCGTCAAGCGACACATCGACGATATTCGTGATGAGCCTTACGTCGGGCTCATCGGCGAGCTCCACCATCGCCACGATGTATGGCGGGTCGAGCCCGGGTATCCATGGCTGCCGATTGATGGTGTAGGCGGCGACGGTGCCCTTGCCGGAGACGGGCTCTGGTGCGACGTCGGTGCTTCGGCAGCGCCAGCATGCAGGTCCCGGTGGATGGAAGTAGTGCCCACAGTTGTGGCAGCGGTCGATCTGTAACTCCCCGTTGCGTCCGCCCGTCCAGAACGCCGTCGACTCGGCGGTCGGGCTGGGCGCCAGCCGCGTCTGGGGTCTGCTGTATCCTGTGTCGCTCGTCACGCGCTAGCCCTCCTGGCAAATCGACTTGCTGCACTTGGTGACGACCTTCCACAGCCGCTCGCGGTCCGGGTCGCGGGGCAGCACCGGTTGAGCTGTCACCGCGAAACGCTTTCGCCCGAGGTTGATTTCGATGTCGGGATTCACCTTAAGGTTGTGGTACCACCCGGGCGATCGTGGCTCCCCGCCGTTGGAGGCGACCACCAGGTAGTCGCCACCGTCACGGGCGTAGGTCAGCGACGTGGTGCGGGCCTTACCCGTTTTGGCGCCGACGGTGTGCAGCAGCAGGCTAGACAACAGCATCATTCGATGACCGATCCAACCACTGGTCCGCTGATAGACGGTGTGGTGCAAGCGGGCATATGTACCCCACGCCTTTTGAACCAGAGAAGCCATGACCCTCAGTTTGGCACAGCGGCGTGACCGTACCCATGCTGATCGATGCGGCGACAGGCTTCCGACATGTCGGTGCAGTAACGCTTGAAGAAGCAATACGCCCATCGAATACCTAGGTGGTTAGCTCAGGTGACAGATCTCGACATCCGCCGACCGGACCGGCAGCCCGACGAGCTGGGCAATCGCTACCGCACGGGATCCGGTCCAGTGGTGCTCACCGGTGTGCAGGCCATCGCCCGCGCACTCTTCGAACAGCACGAGCGCGACGCGCGTGCCGGCCAGCGGGTTGCGACGTTCGTCTCGGGGTATCAGGGCAGCCCGCTCGGTGGTGTCGACCGGATGCTCGCAGCGATGCCTGACGTTCTGGCGGCACACGAGATCACCTTCGTCCCCGGCCTCAACGAGGAGTTAGCGGCGACCTCGGTGTGGGGCAGTCAAGCCGACCTACCCATGGGCACGGCCACTCACGATGGAGTCGTTGGAGTCTGGTACGGCAAGGGCCCCGGCTTGGACCGGGCGGCCGACGCCCTCCGGCACGCCAACATGTATGGCGCCAACCCGCGCGGCGGGATTGTGCTCTTGGTCGGCGACGACCCAGCCGCCAAGTCGTCCACCGTGCCTGCCGTCAGTGAGCGTTCGTTGGCCGCGCTCGGAATCCCGGTGCTGTTCCCGCGCAACGCCCGCGAGATCGTGACGATGGCCATGCACGGTGTGGCGATGTCGCGGGCGTCGGGTTGTGTGGTGGCGCTCAAGATCGTCGCGGATGTGGCCGACGGCGCTTGGTCAGTCAACGGCAACGACGTGGCCGTCGACATCGTCGTTCCCCAAGTTCATTGGGAAGGAAGACCGTTCGTCTACCGTCAGCGGCCGATGGGTGCGCCTGCCACCAGCCTGGACGCCGAGGCCGACCTCTACGGACCCCGTGCCGAGGTCGTCCGCGCGTACGGTGCCGCCAACGGGCTCGACGTCATCGAACTCGATTCGCCCAATGCGACCATCGGGATCACGGCCACCGGAACGACATTCGACTCCGTGCGGCAGGCGCTCGCCGACCTGGGCGCCGACGACTTCGCACTCCACCAGGCCGGGATCAGGCTGTTGCGCATCGGCATGCCCACGCCACTGGTTCCGGACACCGTCGCCGCCTTCGCCGAGGGGCTTGAGGAGATCCTCGTCGTCGAGGACAAGACCGCGTTCGTCGAGACCCAGGTGCGCGAAATCCTCTACGGTCGAACTAATTCACCGCGGATCGTCGGCAAGAGGGACGCTGGGGGGCGGCTGCTGATACCCACCGACGGCGAACTAACCGCCGAACGCCTGCTGGCTCCGCTGCGTCGCGTGCTCGCTGGTCGACTGGAACTCAAAAGGCCAGCGCCGCCCGCTCTTTCATTGGAAGTGCTTCCCGCCAAGCGTGCCGCCTACTTCTGCAGTGGCTGTCCGCACAATCGTTCGACCGCGGTGCCCGAAGGTTCCCTGGCCGGCGGCGGGATCGGATGTCACGCCATGGTGACGATGTCGAGCCGCACCGACAGCGCCGTCACCGGGCTCACCCAGATGGGCGGGGAGGGCAGCCAGTGGATCGGTCAGGCCCCATTCACCGACGTGCCCCACCTGTTCCAGAACATCGGCGACGGAACGTTCTTCCACTCAGGACAACTCGCTGTCCAGGCCTGCGTCGCGGCCGGCGTCAACATCACGTACAAGCTGCTTTACAACGAGGTCGTGGCGATGACCGGTGCGCAGGACGCCGAGGGCGCGCTCACCGTCGCGCAGCTGACCCACAAACTGACCGCCGAAGGCGTCAAGCAGATCATCATCTGCGCCGACGAACCGAAGCGGCACGACAAGCATGCACTAGCCAGGGGCACCGTCGTCTGGCACCGCGACCGCCTCGACGATGCCCAGAAGAGACTGCGCGACGTCAAGGGCGTGACGGTTCTGATCTACGACCAGCACTGCGCGGCCGACGCACGCAGGCAACGCAAGCGCGGCACGCTGCCCACCCGCGCCACCCGGGTGATCATCAACGAGGCGGTCTGCGAAGGCTGCGGAGACTGCGGCGTCAAGTCCAACTGCCTGTCGGTGCAGCCCGTGGATACCGAGTTCGGCCGCAAGACGCGGATCGACCAAACCTCCTGCAACACCGACTACAGCTGTCTTGACGGCGACTGCCCGTCCTTCGTCACCGTGGAGGTGAGCCCGGGCAAGAAGCCGCGCACACCGTCGGCGCCCGAGCCTCCGGTGTTGCCCGACCTTGACGTCGTGCCAATCACCGCCACCCACAACGTCTTCCTCACTGGAATCGGCGGTACCGGCATCGTCACGGTGAATCAAGTACTCGCCACGGCAGCGTTGCGTGCCGGCTATGACGTCGAAAGCCTCGATCAGATCGGGCTGAGTCAGAAGGCCGGGCCCGTCGTGTCGCATCTGAGATTCGCTGCAGGCAAGCTGGATCCGTCCAACCGCCTCACTCCCGGCAGCGCCGACTGCATCCTGGCCTTCGATCTGCTGGCAGCTGCCGACACGAAGAACCTCGGATACGGCGACCACGCCAAGACGGTCTCCGTGGTGTCGACCAGCAAGACGCCGACCGGTGACATGGTCTACGACAAGACGATCACCTATCCCAAAACTGCATACCTGCTCAACCGCCTTGGCCAGGTGTCGCGCACCGTGCACTCCCTCGACGCCCTGGCCGCCGCGCAGAACCTGTTCGGCAGCACGGCCGCAGCCAACTTCCTGCTCATCGGGGCCGCCTATCAGACTGGGGCGCTGCGGCTTCCGGCGGAGTCAATCGAAGAGGCCATCGAACTCAACGGCGTTGCCGTCAAGGCCAACGTCGCCGCCTTCGGCTGGGGACGCATCGCCATTGCCGACCCGGCCCGCTTCGACGACGTGGTGTCACCCGCGCGCGACCGGCGCCCAGCACTGCCGCCTTGGCGCGTCCTTGAAGGCGCCACGTTCTCCAGCGAGGTCGGCGACCTCATCTCACGACGGGCTGCGAACCTCGTTCAGTTCCAAAGTGAGAAGGTCGCGCGCCGATACGTGACGCTCCTGCAGTCGATCTGGACCGCTGAGCGTGCAGTAGGCGATCGCACCGAGTTCAGTGAGGCCGTCGCGAAGGGGCTCTACAAGTTCATGGCATACAAGGACGAGTATGAGGTGGCGCGGCTTCTGACCGACCCGCAGTTCCTCTCGTACGTGAAATCCGAGGTCCCGGCCGGCGAGAACTTGACCTACAAGCTCCACCCGCCCGTGCTGCGGGCGATGGGGCGGAGCAAGAAAATCGGCCTCGGTCCACGAAGCCACGTCGCTCTGCGCATTCTCGCAAAGGGAAAGCGACTGCGCGGCACGAAGTTCGACCCGTTCGGTTATGCCCACGTCCGGAGGGTCGAGCGCAGCCTGCTCACCGAGTATGTCGATGTCGCCACGCGGCTCGCGGGGGAGCTGGACCAGACAAATTACGACCGGGCAGTGGAAGTGGCAAGTCTGGCGGACATGGTGCGGGGCTATGAGGACGTCAAACTGGCCAGCGTCGAGGCCTACCACGCCCGGCTGAGCGAGCTCGGAATCACGGCGTCCGGCTAAAGCATCGGGGACCGTGGTGTCTGATAGCGATGCCGAAACAGCGTGCAAGCCGTAATCGCGAGAGTCGCAACGCCTTTGTCGACTGTCACGACGGTGCGAGACGGTCACTGTCCCACCGAACGAAGGCAACTGCGTTCGGCCCGGCCGACCCAATCAATCGCACATTGATTTGTATCGGCCAGACGATGACGTCAAGGAATTTCTCTGCCTATTGGGGCGGACGACAATCAACACCGACGAGGCTCAAAACGTGAATAAGGTCAATGTGGGAATCCTCGCTTGGTCACTGGTAGACGCGGCGAACTCGTTCATAGACACTACCGGCCGCGCGGCAGTGTGCGCGAAAATCGGTGCTGGCGAGCAGGATAGCGCGATCAGGGATCTGCTGGTCATCTACGCGAGGAACGGCGCCCGATTGCCGGCTCAGTCAGCGGCCGGCGTCCGGCAGTGGATGGCAGGTTACGCAGACACTGACAGTGCAGCGCTCTTGCAATACGTATACGACCGCGTCAAAGTATCAGTTGCCCGCACGTCCGATGACCCGCCGGCCCAGCCCGAACTTGACCGTCCGCCTGCGCTTCTCGTCGCCAGACGCAGCGAATACGTGGAGCGCATCGAAGCCACTCAGCGTCCCAACGTTCCGACAGCTGTTGACGAACTCGGCGGAACGGACCTCTTAGACGGCTTGAACGACGGCATCACGACAGAACGCACAGAACTCATAGCATGGCTTCGAGGACAAGGCTTCAGCGTCGAACAGATCCGGAATGAACCCGCACCAATGCTGCTCCCAGCGCGCCGCGCGCTGGGAGATGACGGCAATTATGTTTCGGCGCGCGAAGTGAGCGAGGTTCATGGCATCGACTTGGAACTGCTGCAAAACCTCATACAAGCATTGGGCCTGCCCAAGGTGGGCGATCCAGACGCACCTTGCTATCTGCGGGCAGACGCCGAGACCGCAGCCCGTCAGCAGCAGCTCATCGATATGGGGCTCGACGCCGATCGAGTCGTCTTGGTCGTTCGCCGACTCGCAGAAGGCCTCTCTGTTCGGAGTGGACGAGAAGAAGTACGAACGGAATTCGACGAGTGAGCACGGTTGACGTAGGAAGGCTTGCCTGGGCCTTGGCAGACACGGCTCGCGTGCACATGAACTCGGCCGATCGCACAGCAGTTTGCCTAAAGATTGGGGCTGGCCAGCAAGATCGCGCCATCAGGGAGCTGCTTGTCTTCTTTGCAAGAAACGACGCCGAGCTGCCGTTTGAGCTAGCGGCTGGAGTCCGGCAATGGATCGCAGGCTACGCAGGAACTGACAGCGAAGCACTTTTGCGATACGTCTACGACCGCATCAAAGTGTCAGTCATCAGCGCAACCAGTAACCTACCGCCTCAGCACGAGTTTGACTGCTCGCCAGCGCCTCTCGTCGCCACACGCACCATACGCGTAGAGCGCATCAGAACTAGTCAGCACCCCGTAGCTGTAGCTAAGGGTTCCGGTGCGCGTGGCGTTACAACATCTGTTGATGAGTTCGAGGAAACGGGTCTTTTGGATGGTCTGGACGATGGCATCCGACCAGAACGGGTCGAGCTCATCGCTTGGCTCCTCGAACAAGGCTTCGGCGTAGAACAGATCCGGAATGAACTCGCCCCGATGCTGCTGCCAGCGCGACGAGCGCTGGGATACGACGGCAGCCGAGTGTCGGCTCGCGAGATGAGTGAGGCTCATGGCATCGATTTAGACCTACTGCGAAGCCTCACACAAGCATTGGGGCTGCCTAAGGCAATTGATCCTGACGCGCCTCTTTATGTGCGAGCGGATGCCGAGACTGCGGTACGGCCACAGCAGCTTATTGATATGGGGCTCGACGCCGATCGGGTGATCTTGATCGTTCGCAGACTTGCTGAAGGCCTTTCACGAGCGGTCCCAGCCATGCAGTACGGCGCGATGTCGGTGGTCTTGCGCCCGGGAATTACAGAGCTTGAACTTGCGCAGGCGTATGAGGCGATGATTCGCCAAATCGAGCCCGTCCTTGGCCCGATGATCTGCGACATCACGATGGTGCAGCTTCGTCGTGCGGTGGAAGGCGAGGAGCTGAACGCCAGCGAAAGGGCCTCGGGCACTGCGCTTCCCGGTGCTCGCCTACTTGCCGTCGCGTTCGCTGACATGGTTGGTTTCACCGGGCTAGGCGAAGGTGTGCCGCCGGAGGATCTGGTGCGATTGGTTGAACGTCTAGTTGATCTCGCACGTGAATTAGTGGAGCCGCCAGTCCGACTTGTCAAGACGATCGGTGATGCGGTGATGTTGGTCTGCCCGAATCCGGTCAAGCTGATCGACGCGATGCTGGAATTGGCGGAAGCAGCTGGCCGCGATGAGACACTGCCGCAACTACGGATTGGCATGGCGTCAGGTTGGGCCGTAAGTCGTGCCCGCGACTGGTTCGGCAGCCCGGTTAATGTCGCCAGCCGAATCACCGCCATCGCTCCGCCGGGCGTCGTGCTGGTGGCAGGATCTGCGCGAGAGTCGATCGGTGATGCGAACGGGTTGGCCTGGTCTTTTGCTGGATCAACGCAGCTCAAAGGTGTTCGGGGCCAAACTAACCTGTTCCGGGCGCACCGAGCGGCGAATGCTAGTAGCTGAGTCCCAAGCCGCTCTCCACACCCGTCGATCTCACCTCAACCGACCGGAAGGACACACAACGCGCGCACTGATAAGCGTTAGTGGCTCAGAATTGTCTTGCTGCAACGGATTTAGAAACCGGCCAGGTTTTTGTCACGCACAACATTGGATATCCGACGGCTCGCGGGGCGACATCAAGCGCAGACGGCACCGTGACGAATCATCACCGGTGCGGTAAGCCCCCTACTCCTCGCCATCGGTGCTCAGTAGCCGCGAAGTACGCAGCCATAAAAAGTGGACACGCGAGTGAGACAAATAGCTGTGGACATCACGTGAGACAAGACGCATCGGCGCAGTTCAGCGCATCGCGAGTGGACACGAAGTTTGAGAACCTACAATAGTAGTTGTAGGTTCTTGTAGGTTCTCAAAATTGATGTCACCTGAATGTCACTAGATTCTCAAACAGCGTCATTAGCTCCCGCTTCGAGCTGGAGACGCATCGGCACCGAATCCAGGGGAATTGCCGACCGCTACCGCATCGTTGCGGCACCGTTGATCGAGCGGGTGACCGAAGGCTGCCGGGTGCAAAACAGGGCGCACGAACGGCTTTGGAGAGACACCGTGACCGCGCTCGCCGAGCCGCGACGAGGACCTGGAAGCACTGGCGCTTCTGCCGGCCACGCTGACGATGTATGCCGGCGTCATCGCCGCCACCGACAGCGACAACTACGGCGCCGTGCGCGCGTTGACCACCGACGGCGCTGTGAGGTCTCGTTGTTCGAGCCCGACCGTAAAGTCAACCTGATCGACAAAGTCGGTCCGTGGGAAGTTTGCTCTCGCAGAGTGGAATTGGCGCTCGCTCTGCGCGCCGCGCAGCAAAATAAATTGACAGACGAGGTGGTCGCCGCGCTGGCCGGTGGGGGGCAGCCGCATCGCGCCACCTACCCGGCCTCGGCGTACCTGTGCGAAGCGCTACAACCGTATTTCGCCGACCACACCGCGACGCGCTACAACGAGTCCAGCAGCCGCGCTAGCGGCCCTGGCACTAGGAGCGGGGCTAGCATTCGCCGCGCCAGCCCACGCGGACACCGCCGACTATCTGGCGTGGCTACAGAACCACGGCGTGCCAGACCCGCTGCCCAACGGGACGAGCCTTGAGTCGATGGGGACGCAGGAGTGCGCCGGGTTGCGCGCCGGCCGATCCGAAAGTTTCCTCATCGACAACCTTGAGAAGGTGGGTTTAGGCCGTGCACAGTCCGGAGATGTTGTTTATGCCGCCCATCACTATCTCTGCCCCGACGCGGAGTAAGGGACGAACCACCATGCCGTGCTGCTTCAGACGTCTAGAGAAGCTGTTGCCGCCATTCACCAACACGCTGAAGCCAGCGCAAGCCCAGGTACACAACGAAACTACCGACCGCAAAACGGGTCGAAGCCCTCGCGCATCAGGTGATCTTGCCTGTCTCGCTGGTTTGACGGTAAGCGCCGCAACCAGCGCCATCAACTAACGGAAGGTCCTGCGTCTGCGTCTCGGGCAGGCCCCGACGAGTCGTCTAGGGCCGGACCCGAAGAGTCGAGTGTGGGTCTCCGATTACGTTCCCGCCGGTCCAACGACAGCTTCCTACGCCCACCCCAGACGAGGATTGCTACCCCGATCGGACCAAGCAGTAAGCCCAATCCGGCGGCCGGGCCCCAAGGCAGCCCATTTTTTCTGGCGATTACCAGGCATAGCACGGGACTCGCCAACCAGATGAGCCCGAGCAAAGTAGAGCCCATCGTGGTGCCTCCTAGATCCTTAAAGATCAAGCGATCGTGACGATCGTAGCGCTGACCTTGGCCAATCGCCGCGAATCGCCCAAACCTGCCAGCACCACGTCTGCGCATGTAAGGGTTCCCGCGGCGCCGCGCAAAGCGCGATGGCACTGGCCTCGGCTACGCGCCGATTGGGCGTTTGAAATAGCAGAGCACGCTGTACGTCAAATGCAGAACCGCATAGCCGCGTGAGGTTTCTGTCGATGTGTGGGCATGTGTCAGCGAGGCATTGACCATTTCCCAACCCTGCTGTCCCAGCTCCTTCACGGTCTCAGTTACTTTGTCTCGAAGAATTTCCAGCCTCTCGTCCGTGTAGGTGAGGCATCGGTAGTCCCACTGCTGATACGGCTGGCCGGCTGATGCGGTCATATCGTGTTTCCTTTCGCCCCTTTGCCGGGGAGCCTAGCGGCGAATAGTCATGACACAGAGCGATTTAGCAATCGGCACAGATTGAGCATTTCCGGCTGGCAGCCGTGGGTAACCCGGAGTCATCGGCAGTGGCTATGCCGGCGTCGGCGGTCGATCCGCTACCAATCGGTGGGGGCGCATCCTGGACGGCGCCCACGGTCTTACCGGTCGAGGGCGCTCACGGCGTCCGTCGTTGTCATCGTCAGGAGCCCGGTGTCGAGGGGTGTCTCATCGGGTTCACCATTGCCACCAAACCGAATTGGTGAATCGTCACAGGCGCCCCGAACGGCGTACCTCGGTGACGAATAGCCTCAACGTCGCCCCGATGTCGGCGGCCCCCGGCTCGACGACACCCGTGCGATATGCCTGAATATCCGCGGGGCCCACGATGGCCAATCCTCCACAGGGCTCACTGTGGAATTCGACATAGCCGCTGTTGATGATTGCAGCCTTCCCCTGACTGACGCCCTCGTAGAAGCGCGTCAGCGTCGCCACGTCGCCGGTCACCAGTCGGGCTTGCTCGAGAGTCATCGTGAGTTCTCCTGATGTCGTTCCGCCTTGAACTAGCTACGATACGCTATCGTAGCTATGGGTAGCAGTCAACGGCGGTCTACACATCAGCCCCGCAACGTGAGGCCGCTAGTCCAAGGCCTGGGACGCCACGGCGTTCTGCGGCAACCGACAGGTCGGTTGGGACGCTCGCCGGGACCCACCCACCCGCGATCCGAGCAGAACCATTACTCCCGTGTCCGCCGCCGCTGCGTCCCACAGGGCAAGGCGGTTCACGGTCGAAACCCCTGGGCCTACAAGCACGGAGAGGAACGGGGCCGTGGGCGCAACGCGGGCATCACGGGGTGCGAAGCGCCCGCTCGACGACCCCGCGGACGAAGGCATCGTCGATCTCTTGGCGTGCAAACCACCGGCGGTAGAAGATGGGGCCGGCAATGTTGGCAGTGAGCTCGGAGACGTCGAACGACGCGTCGAGTTCGCCGCGTTCCTGCGCCCGCGCCGCAATCGTGTTGAAGCCCGAGATCATTCCCGCGTGAGTGCGCGATTGAAGATCAGCGACCTCCTGGTCGCGTTCGGCGGCGTCGATGATCGAGGGCAGCGCGGAAGACCACCGGCCTGTCTGCAAGCGTTGAGCCAAAGCGAGCGCCAATGCGGTCAGGTCGGCCTGAAGGTTGCCGGTGGCGGGCGTCGGAAGCCGAGGGGCGAATTGCATGACGGCATCGAACAATAGGGCTGAGCGTGTCGGCCAATAGCGATAGATCGTGGTCTTGGCGACACCGGAACGGCGTGATACCTCGTCGAAACTGACGCCGCTGAAGCCGGCCTCGGTCAGCAGCTCGTAGGCGGCGGCCAGGCTGGCGGACTTCACGGCTTCCTTGGAACGCCGCGGCGGATCAGCGCCCCTCGTCGGGCCGGCTGGGGTCGGGGATTCTGAAGACACTCCGGTTGACTCCTCCACACAATATAAGCTACTGTAGCGTAGCTTCGGTTGTGAAGCTAAGTTATGGCTACGAATCCAAGGATCTCGCATAGCGCCACGGCGGCCGATCCTTACAGTATCGGAGGAAATCATGAGTGTTTTGGTCACCGGCGCGACCGGCAACGTCGGCTCGGTCGTGGTCGAACAGCTGGTCGCGGCGGGATTGGACGTTCGAGCGTTCACGCGGTCCCCGGAAAAGGCAACGTACGGGCCGGGTGTCACTGCGGTCAAGGGTGAACTGCTCGACGTGGATGCGCTACGGGCTGCGATGGACGGCGTCGACGCGGTATTCCTTCTCAGTCCGGTCGTGCCCGATGAGTTGAACGCCACGATCTCCGCGCTCAATTTGTGTCGCGAGGCGAACATCAAAGCCATCGTGTACTTGTCGGTGTTTCAGGTCGAGCAGACCGCGGACGTTCCCCACTTCGCCTCGAAATTCGCCGCCGAGCGCATGATCGAGAAATTCCACATGCCGGTGACCATCTTGCGCCCGAACGCCTACATGCAGAGCCCGGTCGTCAAGGATTCTCTCGTCGGCCAGGGCGTGTTCCCGTTCCCGATCGGGCAAAAAGGCGTGTCCTTCACCGACATTCGCGACATCGCCGAGGTCGCCGTACTGGAATTTCAACGCCGGCTGGCGGCCGAGGAAGCACTCGGTCCAGAAGTCTACGAGGTGACCGCCGAGGACGTTCTGACCGGCGAAGCTTGCGTCAAACTGTGGAGCGAAGCGCTTGGCCGCCCAATCGAATACATCGGGGACGACCTCGACCAATACGTCCAGAGCTTGCAGGCCTTCGCCCCCAGCTGGATGGTCTACGACTTCAAGTACATGATGAAGCACTTCCAAGAGAACGGCCCCGCATCGACCGACGCCGAACTCGAGCGTCTGCGCCGACGCCTGGGCCGCAGCCCGCGCTCCTACTACGACTTCGTCATGGAGAGCGCCAAGCTGTGGGGCGCGGCGTCCGATTGACCCCTAAGGCTCATGGGCGGTAGACACGTCCACCGCGCAGATGCACGAAAGCGCCTATCCGCCAAGGGAATCGTGAACTTTCGACGGTTCACGATCCCTTGTCGGGAAGACGCGATGTCAGCACCACAGGTTCGTGCCAAGGAGGCTCGAGTGAATATGTTCTGGAAGTTCTCACCCTGGATGAGCAAGTCCGTCTTGCTACCGCCGGCAGCGATCTTGACCATGGTCGGTGTCCGCAACCTGGCCCATCCAGAAGAACAAGCAGCAGAACGGGGCATTGCCTTCACCAATCCCCTGGGCGCGACGATCTATCGCGTGGGCTTCGCCGGTTTCCCGCTAGGCTGCGCCGCGTTCCTCGCGTACTGCCTGCGCACGAATCAACGGACGCTCACCGGTCTGATCTTCTCGGCCCTGTTCAACGGTGTCGTTCTCGCGGTTCGCATCTTCGGGATGAACGTCGATTCCACCGTCGAGCAGAGTCTGCACCTCGTCAGAGCAGAGATCGTCGTGGTCGCCTTCAGTCTCGCGGGTATCACTCTCGAAATCGGGCGGCGACCCCATCGTCTGCGAGGTCCGCTTCACCCCTGAGATAGACCACGGTTCCAGTTCCACGGACCTGTGAAACACCGGCCCCTCTGACGGGCTCAGCGACCGCTGACCGTCAAGCAAAAAAACGAAAGTAGAAGGAGAGAGTTGATGAGCTTTGATACCCCCCACGGCACCCGCGGTGCCCGCCTGCCCAGCAAGAGGCTGATGAACTGGATCAACGCCTTTAACATGAGACGGATCCGCGGCAAGGCCCCGAAGGTGATGGGCTTCCCGTCGCTGGTGTTGACCACCGTCGGCGCCAAGAGCGGCGCACCACGCCACACCCCGGTCGCCTACTTCCCCGACGGCCCCGACAGCTGGCTGATCGTGGCGTCCGCGGCCGGGGCCGCCAAAAACCCCGACTGGTACTACAACCTTCGCGCGCACCCCGACGACGTGCAGATCCAGCTCGCCGGCCGGACCTACGCGGTATGCGCCGAGCAGCTCACAGGCGCTGCCCGCGAGCACGCGTGGCGCCAGATCACCAGCACCGCAAAACGTTTCGCGGGCTACGAGAAGAAAACCGACCGCGAACTGCCGGTCATCCGCCTGCGAACCCAACTCAACCCCAAGCGATAGGTTCCAGGACGCCCACACCACAGCATGTCCGTCGGTTGGTTCGTAACAACTAAGCCCTCTCAGCGCACCTTTAGCGACATCAGAGTGGCTGCAGCGCAATGCAGACCGCAACGTCGTCCTGAGTGAAATCGGTACTCAAAGTCGGCTGATTTCCAGGGCGCCGACCTAATCAGTACCTGTCTGGGTGTGCTTGCTGGATGAGGGCGACAACCGGACCCCGGCGCCTGGTTCCGAATGTCGTGTAGCGCGCGCTTTTTTGAAGGGCAGGAAAATGAGTGTTTCGGGTGGCGACTTGCTGCGGCGACGGTGGATGGTGATCGTTGCCGCGTTCGTCGTGGCGATCACCGGTTTCGGCGTGTACCGACTGCACGGCATCTTCGGCTCCAATGACGTGGTGTCGTGGCCGCGAGCCGAATGTCTGTCAGCCAGCGCTGAGGATGGGGGGGAATGGGCTGCGGTTGTCTGGCAGGTCGGCGGGGAAGCAGGGGGAGATGGATTCGAGGCTGGGCGGGTAGCCGGGCTTCGCTGCGGCCATGATCTGTAGGCGGTATCCGTCGGGGCCGTAACCGAATTGGTTGGGTTTGTAGAAGCCGTCTCGTTCGGTGACGTACCAACCCCAGCTCTTCCAGGTCTCGCCGGCACGTTTGATCGCTGTGTCGGCGCTGGTGCCGTCAGGAAGTTTCAGGTCGCCGATGGTGGTGAAGTTGTTGGGAGATTTGCCGGTTTCGACGTCTTGGCAGGGCGCGGTGTTGGTGCCGCCGCTGTAGCGGGTGGCGTCGAGCATGGTTCCCGGGGGCAGTGCTTGCAGGGTCTTTTTCAGGTAGCCGATGACGGTGTCTTGGGCTTGTTGTTGGCTGGTGGGGACGATGGGTTTTTCGGTCCAGCCGGGCGGTGGGGGCGATGCGGATGTCATGTTGGGGCCTCCCAAAATGGTTGCGCCGGTTGGTGTGGGCGGACCGAGACGGCTGCTATGCCCGCACCCGGCGATGAGCAGCGCGACCAGCAAGACGGCTACGACGTTGCAGAGCACGACTATTGGGTGTCTCATCGGTGTCCGTAGTTGTAGGGGAAGGGCGGTGGTGTGCCGGCGATGACGGCTCCCATGTTGGAGAGTGCTTTGTTGCCGGGGTTCCAGTAGCTGCTGTGGGCGTCGATGGTGGGTGACCCCAGCGGGCCTGCGGGGCCGGGGTCGGCGTCGAGGCGCATCGCCCCGAACTGTGGAGAGGTCGGTTCGTAGCCGAGTGTCCACTGGGTGCCGATGCCGGCGGGCCCGATGATGTCGTTCTCGGCGAGCATCGCGTAGACGTGCCCGCCTGGATTGAGGCTGAGGTCGTGGACGGAATCGGCGAGCATGCCCGGGCTGGCGACGGCGACGATGTTATCGACGCCGAGGTTGTGTCCTCCTGAGGCGGCGGCGCCGACCATGGTGGAGCCGTAGCTGTGCCCAAGGATGGTGTCGATCGAGGGGGCGCCGACATGGGAGGCTCGCTGTCCGGCTTCGAAGGAGTCCAGGGCGGCGGCAGAGGCTTGCGCCGGGCCGGGGAAGTCGGCTTGCCCGAGGTCCATGGGTCGGTCATAACCCATCCAGGTCGTGACTGCAACGTCTTGGGCCCCGAGGCTGGGGTCGGCCCGAAGCGCCGCTTGATACATGGCCAGCGATTTGGCGTCGGCGCCGTCCATGGTGGTCAGGTCTTGGCCGGTGCCGGGAACCAGGATGGCGTTGCGTTTGGCGGTGTCGGGGTTGTTGATCGCGACGGCGCCGTGGCCCCACTGGTCGAGCTGGCCAAGATAGCGATGCGGACCGGATTTGTTCAGTGTCGCCTCGACGTCCTGGTAGCCCTGCAGGCGGGTTTTGGCGGCGGCCAGCTGTGACTGCAGGGAGTAGATGGCGCCGTCGTCGGCGTTGCGTTCGCCCATGAGCTCGTCGAGGCTGTGCTGCATCCAGTCGACGTCGGCTTGGGCTTGCTGTTTGAGTTCGGGTAGGTGTAGCCGGTTGTAGTGGTCTTTGCCGAGGTGATCGCTGGGGTCCCAGGGCATTCCGTCGTGGTTGCCGATGTCGTGGTCGCGGCTGTAGAGCCAGTCTTTTTCTTCCGGGGTCAGCTTGTTCCATAGATCGGCGAATTCTTTGGGGTCACTGGGCAGTGGTTTGGCCAGGGCCTGCTGGATATCGGGCCGGTTCTCGTGCGGGCCTTGGGGAATCGGTGTGTCGCCGTCGGCCATGTTGATCGCGGTGGCCAGTTCGGTGTCGACGGTGTTGGCTTCGGCGATGATGGCGTCCAGTCGGGGCTGTAGCTGCTTTTGGATGAGGACGGCCGCGGTCACCGGGCCGTTGAACGACGAACGGGGCACGACCTGATTGGTCAACGGATCGATGGTCATTTGTAGTTCGCTGGCGTCTTGGCGCAGCGTGCGCAGCTCGGACTGCACGTGCTCGATGTCGCCAGCGGCTTTGTTGGCCGCCTGGGCGACGGCGAGTGATTCGTTGCCGTGCGCGTCGAGGTCCTGGCGGATTGAGGCGTTGGTGTGTTGGCGGGCTTCGGCGGTGGCGCCCTCCCAGGTGTCGAACACCGCGAGTGTGCTGAGTTGGCGTGAGGCTTCCAGCGTCGCCTGCCCACGTTGTTGAGCCGCGTGAAAGACCTCGCGCACCTGCTCGGCACTCCAGCGCTCGATATCGGCCACTGTCAAGACCACTGGTCAGCCCCGGGCCGACCCGTGCACTCCGTCGGCAGGATTGACGAGTGCGCGCAGCTGTTGGGCGTGCGCGCGCTCCATGGCCGCAAAGTTAATCCCATCTTGGTGCAGGTCGCTCGCGTGATCGCCCACCCGAGTGACCTGCGCGGCCACGATTCTGTTGTCCGATGACAAGTGTGCCGTCGCCAAATCCTCACCCTGGCCGGTCACATGTGCCGCCGAAGAGCCCAGCGCCTCCAGATCGAGCCGGAACTGTCCACTAGCCGCCATCTCGTCACCTCACTACTGCCAGCGCTGACTATGCACTAACAGTCACCGAGAACTGGCGCAAGTCACCATCAGTGGCGACGCCGCAGACCGGGATGTCGGTGGATCGTTCTCCATCGACAGCTGCGACTGTGCGTTCGACTCGCTTTGCCGTCTTTACTTCCTGCGGCACGGCTTTCGCGGTGGTCGGCTTACGCGTCGTTGGCGGCGGTCTCGTCGTGGCGCGCGGTCCCCTCGGTCAACGGCGATCGCCTGAAGACTCGGCGATCCGGTTAGTAATGGCCTCGGCCGCTCTGCCGAGCTTGATCAGGTCGGCCTTTGTCAACGGTTCCACCACCAGTTCGCGCACCTTCGCGACGTGCAATGGGGCCGCGGCGGCGACCCGCCTCATTCCCGCCTTCGTGAGCTCGACCACGCTCACCCTGCCGTCATCGGCGCAGACACGCTTGATCACCAACCCATCGTCTGCGAGGCGCTTGACTACGTGCGACAACCGCGACAACGAGGAGTTCGCAGTGGAGGCGAGCTCCGACATCCGCAGCGTCCTGTCGTCGGCTTCCGACAGATTCGCCAACACGACGTATTCGAACGTCGTCAGGCCGGTGGTGCGCTGCAGATCGCTCTCCAGTGCCGCCGGAAGCTCCATGATCATCGACAGGAGCTGACGCCCGCACGCTGCTGATCGTCGTCGAGCCACACCGTTTCCGGTCGACGACGATCACGCTTGGGTCGCGTCATCGCGACGACCCGATGGTGTCCCATCGCCCAGCTGTCATCCGAACCTCCTCCTCCGTCTGAAGGATAGTTCCACCATCAACCATTGAACGTGAACCGCCGACTTGCGACGGCATTGAGTGCGCTGCAGTCCCCATTAGTTGACGCGTCACGTTACCACGGGCTAGCTTTATTGAAGCATCAACTGATGCCGCCCGCTGTGCCCGCGTGAATGCGAGATTCGCAGGTGCAACCGCTCGGGCCAACCCTGTTCGCTCGCCTACGTCTTCGAGGAGCCTTCGTGAACATCGCGGTATGGATCGCCTCCGGATTACTCGCCGCCGCATATCTGTTTGTCGGTGGCACGAAACTGCTGACGTCCAAGGAGCGCCTAGCGGAGAACCCCGCCATGGCTGGCGCCGCCGAGGCGTTGTCTGCGACGTCGATCAAACTCATCGGCGGCGTCGAGGTGGCCGGCGCTCTCGGTTTGATCTTGCCGTGGCTCACCGGCATCGCGCCTATCCTGACGCCTGCCGCTGCCGTGGGGCTCGCGCTGCTGCAGGTCGGGCGCGGCGGTGTTCCACGGTCGACGTTCGGAGTACAAGCAGTGGCCGGTGAACGCGGTGTTCCTGGCGCTGGCGGTCTTCATCGCGGCCGCTCGGACCGCGGAGGTCGTGCGATGAGCAGCACTCTGCAGTACGCCGTCGTGGGCACCGGCACCGTTGGCACCGTTCTGGCGCAACGGTTTTCCGACCACCACGTCCCAGCACTCTGGGCCAACACGCGAGGTCCGGAGACGATCGACGTCACCGAACTGTCTGCGTCGATCACACCGGTCACCCTCGACACGGCCCTGGATGCAGACGTGATCATCTTGGCCATTCCGTTCCTCCAGGTCCGTGAGCTGGGTGGGCGCCGTCCAGACTGGTCGGGCAAGATCATCGTCGACGCGACGAACGCGTTTCTGGTGCCTAATTCCGAGCAAATCCTCGGCGGACGCCTGTCGACCGAGTACAACGCCGAGGCGTTTCCGGGCGCCGCGGTGGTCAAGTCGTTCAACCAAACCGCCGCCAGGCAGCTCGCCGAGAAGCGCCCACCCGAATTTGGGAAACGCGTGGTCTTCGTGGCCAGCAACGACTCCGCGGCAAGCGCGACGGTAGCCGGGCTGTGCACCGATCTCGGCTTCGCCCCAATCGAACTCGGACGTCTCGACCAGGGTGGTGTGCTCATCCAAGCCCGCAACGCCCTGGTCTTACGCGAACTCTACGAGCTGCCGTCCGAACTCGAGAAGGCCACTCAGGTGACGTCGGCGGTTGGGCGGGATCTCACCCCCGGCACGTGGACGATCGACCCCGTCCACTCGTCCATCACGTTTTCGGTTCGCCACCTGATGGTCGGCAGGGTACTTGGGCGATTCGGCGACTTCTCCGGGGCGATCACGGTGCCCGAGAACGGAACTCCGAGCATTACGGCCACGATCGCGGTCGGGTCGGTGGACACCGGCAACCCAACCCGCGACGAGCACCTGCGGGCACCCGACGTCTTCGACGCCGAGGAGTTCCCTACCGCGACACTCGTCTCGGTCGACATGCACGGCACCGGGCAAAACGACTGGGTGCTCATAATCGACTTCACCCTGCGCGGAATCACCCAACGCCTTCCACTGGCGTTCTCATTTCTCGGCGTGAGCGCCGGCATGGGTCACGGTGAAGTGGCCGGGTTCGAAGGCGTGATCAAACTGAAGCGTAGCGACTTCGGCGTCCTGACCGACACTCCCGTGCTAGCCGGAGGCGGCCCGATGCTCGGAGACACCGTCGACGTCACCGTGTGTTTAGAGGCGGTCAAGGCACCCGCCGCGCCGACCGGATCAGAGGGCGACGCCGCACCCGCGTAGGCCCACATCGCTCTGACAAATCAGAACTGAATAGAAGACCACCATGACGGACATCAATGTGTTGGCGTTGGTCGGGAGCCTGCGCGCCGTATCGGTGAACCGGCAGATCGCCCAAGTCGCCTCGAAGAACGGGCCACACCCTTGAGTACGCACCTGCTCGGACTGCGGCAGTTAAGCCGTTATGCGCCGGCCTTCTTCAAGGTCAGCGGCACGGGATATGTGTCGAGCGATTGTTCATACCCACATGGACGACTGCTGTCCGCGGTTGACCAGTAGCGACCCTCGAGAGTGTCGGGATTCCAGCTGTAGTGCGCGGTGCCGGGAACATGAGTTCCATCGCCGCACTGCAGCGCCCCGGTGGTGTGTACGTTGATCGTCCATTGAAATTTGATGTAGCGAGCTGTTCCCCGCTGGCTCGAGCCTTCCTCGCCCATCTCGACCTCGGCGCAGCCTTCACCGCATGGAGTGAAAACCCAAGTGACGGGCAACGTGCCCGGAGGACCTGCGACGACCTTGTAGGAACCTTCCATCTTGGGCAGCGCCGGTTGTGGAGCTGACGCTTGGCTGCGGCTCGTACCCGTCGGGTGTCCGACAACAGTTTTCGAGGGCAGCGCACCACAGCCCACCGTTGTCAGCAGGATGATCATGAACGCCGCGACCCTCGAAGGCATGCCGCAGCTTATCGATACCCCATCGCGTGAAAGTGCCGGACGTCACGGGATCCGCTTCGAGCTTGGCGCCGCCGTGCCACGGGCGTCCGAGGGTGCTGACTACCCGGACAATATTTCCGTCCAGCCCTGCAAGATGCTCAGCACCCGAGCGCATGACTGTCCCACGGGGCCGATGCGGGCCGGCCCATACTACGATCGCGGTTCATGACGGAGGGTGCACTTGGACCGGAGTCGGCGCAAGCACAAGCTGGCGAGATCGCCCCGCTCGATGTCGTCGGGTCCGGGGTCGTTCCCCCGGTCGCTGCCCGAGTGCGCCGACTTTTTTGGCTGCTCGAACGGTTGGCGCCCTCTTTGGGATCGCGGTGGGCAGTCGAGTTGTGGTGCACCCCACCGGTTCTCGAGTCGAGTCTGCGCATGCCGCCGGGTGTGTCCCCGGGCAGGCCGATAGAAGCGTATTGGGATGGGCATCGGGTCGCTGGTGAGGAATGGGGCGAGGGTCCGCCGATATATCTGGTACACGGTTGGGGCGGCCAGCGGCCGCATTTGGCAGTGTTCGTCAAACCGCTGGTGGAGGCAGGGTATCGGGTCGTTGCGTTCGACTTGCCTAGCCACAACGAATCTGATCCGGGTGCGCTCGCGCCCGGGCGTACCACTGCAACCGAGTGCGCCAACGCGATTACGGCCATGATCGAGGCCCATGGGCCCGCCCACGCAGTGGTAGCTCACTCACTCGGAGCTAACGCGACTGCATTGGCGGCGGCGCAGGGCGCACACGTAGGGCGCTTGGTCTTCTTAGCGCCCATGGGCGATTTTCCCCTCTATCTCGACCTATTCGCCGCACGCCATGGCTTCGGTCGCCGGATCCGCGCGGGCCTGCACCGTCGTCTGGAAAAACGAATCGCCATGCCACTGCAGGACACGAACATGACGCGAATCGGTCGACGAGCCAACTACCCGCCGCTGCTCCTCATCCATGACCCCGACGACCCGGACAGCCCCTATGCCGCCAGCGAACGACTGGCCACCTCATGGCAAGGCGCACGATTACTGACCACGCGAGGGCTCGGCCGACTAGCTCATTACCGAATCCTGCGTCACCGCCCCGCTATTCGCGCCGGGCTAGAGTTCATCGACGACCACGCGGCTGACACGAGCGCCACAGAGCAACCCAGCACGACGTAACGGCATCAAACCGACCCGGGTCGGCGGGGTGGTGATCTATCGCGCTGCGTGAGTTCGGATGTGGCCCAGAATGGTGTCGAGGCCGGCTCGCAAGGGTGCGGTGTTGCGGCGAGTCTGGGTGAGCAGGAGCCCGCCTTGTAGTGCGGCGAGTAGGGCAAGCGCGAGCGTGTCGGTGTCGGTCTCCGGGCGCAGGTCTCCACGGGCGCGCATGCGCGCCAGGCCGTCGCGGATCGGCGCTTCCCACCGCTCGAAGCTGGCTTCGAGATCTGTGCGGGCGCGCGGGTCGTCATCGGCGAGTTCGGCCGCGATCGATCCGATCGGGCAGCCCCCGACGCAGTGTCGCTTCTCTTGCAGGTCGATCAGTAGGTCGCGCCACCGCTCGAGCGCGGCAAAGCTGTCGAGCTCGTCAAGCACGGGTCGCTGTGCGGCGAGGATGCCGTCGGCCTGGTGAGCGATGACGGCGCGGATGAGGTCGTCTTTGTCGGTGAAGTAGTGATACATCTGCGACGCGCTGACGCCCGCTTGCTGTTGGACGTCCTCGATGCTGGTGCGGGCGACCCCGTGGGCGAACACCAGCTCGGCGGCGGCGGCGATGATGCGTGTTCGGGTTGCCAGGCCCTTCGCAGTGAATTTCCGGGCTGGCGTCAGTTCCGGCCCGCCCCCGGCGACCGCGCTCATCCGATCAGTCCGGCCGTCGTGGTCTGTCGGCCCGTCGACTGTTGACTGGTGCCCACGCGAACAGGATAGCTCGACTTTGGAGTTGACACTCCAGAATTATCGGTGCATAGTTTGGAGTGCTCATTCCATTAATTGAGAGGTTCCGATGTCTACCACTGAATTGTCCGGCTCCGCCGCCCTAATCACCGGCGCCACCAGCGGCATCGGTAAATCCACCGCTGACCATCTCGCCGCCCTCGGGGCGCACGTCATCGTGTCGGGCCGAGACAAGACACGCGGCGACGCAGTCGTCGCCGGCATCCGCGCCGCCGGCGGGACCGCGGACTTCGTCGCAGCCAATCTGAACGACGAGCACAGCGTGCGCGAACTCGCGACCCGCGCCGTTGAGGTGGGCGGCGGCCACGTCGACATCCTTGTCAATAGCGGAGGCATTTTCCCCTTCGGCGCCACCGCCGACACTCCGGCCGACCAGATCGATGAAGTATTCGCCGTCAACGTCAAGGCGCCCTATCTTCTCGTGGCCGCCCTCGCCCCGGCGATGGCCGCACGTGGGCACGGCGCGATTGTTAATGTGACGACCATGGCGGCGGCGTTTGGCGGAAACGGGATGGGCCTCTACGGATCCAGCAAGGCTGCCTTGGTCCTGCTGACCAAATCCTGGGCGGCTGAATTCGGCCCGGCCGGCGTCCGCGTGAATGCGGTCAGCCCCGGCCCCACTCGCACCGAAGGCACCCTGTCCATGGGCGACGCACTGGACCAGATAGCCGCAGCGGGACCGGCCGGTCGAGTCGGGCGGCCCGAAGAGATCGCCGCGGCCATCGCCTTCCTCGCTACCGACCAGGCCAGTTTCATTCACGGTGCCGTGCTGCCCGTGGATGGCGGTCGCCTCGCCGTCTGACGTCTCAACTGACCTCAAACACCGAACACCGGACGGCGTCAAGAGGTTGGCAGCACGACCACTGGCCATCCATGGACGGCAGACCCATACGGGAATGATTCGCCCCTTCCGAATGAAAAAGCCTCACGCTGTAGGGCTGGTGAGGATGTCCCAGGCTGCCATAGCGTTATCCACGGTGGTCCGCAGGGATTTGCGCGATGCGCCGTCGCGTGCCTCGATGGCCAGGCCGTCGATGATGGTGATGTAGAAGGCGGCCATCGCTTCTAGGTCGGCGGTCGGTGGTAGGTCGCCGTCGGCTACGCCTTGCTGGAGCCGTTCCCGGATGATTTTGTGCCGAAGGACGCGTTGGCCGCGCATGAAGTCCTGGACACCCTTGTTGGTGGTTGCGCAGTTGATCGCTCCAAGCACCACCAGGCAGCCCCGTGGTTTCCCCGGCAGGCAAAACGATGTGGCCGCCGCGCGTAGTACGCCCTTGATCGCGGCTTGTGCGGTTGGTTGTTTCAGGGCGCGCGCCATCGGTGCACGTTGGGTCTGGGTGTAGAACTCGACAGCTTCGCGGAAGAGCTGCTCCTTCGAGCCGAATGCGGCGTAGAAGCTCGGCGCGCTGATGTCGCCCATGGTCTGCTGCAGGTCGGTGAGGGTGGTGCCCTCGTAGCCCAGTGCCCAGAACAGTTCCATCGCGCGCGCAACTGCTTGGCCCCGGTCGAAGCTGCGCGGTCGGCCCATCCGTGGTGATGTCGCGGGTTTCAATGGTCTCCTTTCTGTAGACACCACTATACAAGTCGCCTTTACTTATGTAGTGTCCACTACAGAATAGACGCGTTACGACACACCCAAGAGGAGACACAGGATGACGACACCCAATTCGCCGGGTGCAGCTCTGATCACCGGTGGGACAACAGGAATCGGGTTGGCCACTGCCCGCGTCCTACATCGACAGGGCTTCGTCGTGCTGGTCACTGGACACAATCCTGACACGATCGCTGCGGCCAAGCGCGCGCTGCCCGGTGATGTCGTTGTGCTGCGTGCAGATGTCCGGGTGCTCGCCGACGCGGCCCGTGTCGCCGACGCAATACGGGCACTGCCGAGCCCGCTGAGCGTGGTGTTTCTGAATGCCGGAATCCATCGGATGACGCCGATCGAGGCGGTGGATGAGGCGATGTTCGATGACATTTTCGCGGTCAACGTCAAGGGCCAGTTCTTCACCCTGCAAAAGGTCCTGCCGCTGCTGGGCGATGGCGGATCGGTCATCTTCAATGGCGCGTTGGGCGCCAGGAAAGGGCTGGCGAATTGGTCCGTTGTCAGCGCGAGCAAGGGCGCGCTGATGGCCCTGGTGCCCTCGCTGGCAATCGAGCTCTCCGCACGCCGAATCCGGGTGAACGCCGTGGTTCCCGGCCTGATCCGGACCCCCGTCTTCGACAAGCTCTGGCCCGAACCCGGCAAGATGGCGGCGTTCACCGAGTCCATGGACGAGCACGTGCCGCTCGGGCGGATGGGCGCCGACGAGGACGTCGCCAACTTGGTCGGGTTCCTGGCCTCGCCGGCGGCCAGCTATATCACCGGGGCGTGCCTGCCCATCGACGGCGGCGCGGGCGTCGCCTGATGCCGATTCTCCGGCCAAAGGATTTCGGATCAACCGATGTGCGCCAGCGGACGCTAACAACGAGAAATAGGAGTTATTCGATGCCACGGAACAACGACGACAGCTGGGATCTGGCCTCCAGTGTGGGGGTGACCGCGACCATAGTGGCGACCTCGCGCGCATTGGCGGCGCAGGGACCCGAGCCGCTGCTCGACGATCCTTTCGCCGAACCGCTGGTGCGCGCGGTGGGCCTTGCCGCATCCCTGCGGATCCTCGACGGGGACACCAGCGCCGAGGATGACCCGATGCAGAATCGCAACAACGAGCACCGAACAAATGCTCGTGTGGACAAGGTTTTTCGACGACTTCTTCACCGGCGCCACCCAGGCGGGCGTCGGTCAGGCAGTGATCCTGGCGTCGGGCTTGGACACTCGGGCCTACCGGCTTGCGTGGCCGGCCGGAACGGTTGTCTACGAGATCGATCAGCCCGGGGTGATCGAATTCAAAACAAGCACGTTGGCAGATCTCGGCGCCACACCGAACGCGGAACACCAGGCGATCGGCATCGATCTGCGCGACGACTGGCCGGCCGCTTTGCGGGCCGGTGGTTTCGACGTCGATCAGCCGACCGCCTGGAGCGCCGAGGGATTATTGCCCTACCTGCCGTCCGAGGCCCAGGACCGATTATTCGACAACATCACCGCGCTCAGCGCACCGGGCAGCCGGCTGGCCACCGAACACATCCCTGATCAGGCCGCTTCCGACGAAGGCGCGCAGCGCTTCACTGAGGGCTGGCAACGCGAGGGTTTCGATCTCGACGCGGCCGATCTGCTCTATCAAGGCGAACGCAACTTCGTGGGCGACTACCTCACCGGCCACGGCTGGCAGGTGAGAGTCCATCCTGCCTCAGAGCTCTACCAGCGCAATGGATTCACCTTGCCGGATGACGAGGCGGTGGGTTCCTTCCGGAATATGAGCTACATCGCCGCGACGCTGAAATAAGGCAGGCACGGCGCGCACCGATGCCGACAGCTGAGGGTCACGCTCCTGCTATCAGCGTCCGAAACGCCGCGGCCGCGGTCGCCTTCACGCGATAGCTTCGCGTGATCGACACCGTCGAGATCTCGCACCTACTAACTCGGGTCACCAATCACCACAGGATGACGGGTGTCTGCCGCAACCAGGTGTCGGTCGTCAGTTGCTCGATCACGAACTGAGCGACATCGGCGCGCGCTATCTTGCCGCCGTTGACGCCGGCGAGGTCGGTGGTGGCCGTGATGCGGCCACGCGCTGCGCCGTTGGTGAGCATGGCGGGGCGGATGACAACCCAGTCGAGCGAACTGGCGCGGATCGCGGCTTCTTGGCGGTCCTTGTCCTTGTAGGCAGGGCCGAGCAGCAATGGCTGGAATAGCCGGTCGAAGACGAAGCCGCCGTGGTTGCGACTGTCGCCGACTCCGAGCGCGGAGATACAGATGAGACGGCGGACGCCGGCGCGGGTCATCGCCGCGACGAGGGCCCGGGTCGCGACGGTAAGCAGGTCGACCTCGCGCAATCCCATCCCGGTGCCCAGCGCGCTGACGACGGCATCGCAGCCGTTCAACGCGCGCGCAAGGGTCTCCTCGTCGCGGACATCGCCTTCGATCACCTCGGCTCCTGGCAGATGAGAGCTCGCTTTCGCACGAACCAGCGCCACTACGTGGTGACCGCTGGCGGTGGCGTCGCGGACGATGAGCTGACCGGTTGCGCCGGTTGCCCCCAAGATCAGTATCTTCATGCCTTTTCTCCTAGCGCCTGTCGGTCTACGTTCGATACCTGGTCTAATTTCCAGACCCGGTCTAATATATGGACCTTGTGGCTGCGCCGTAAGGAGGCAGTTATTTGTAACCAGGCGACAGCGAGGGAACCCGTATGGACTCCGTGAACTCAGCAGTGAGCGCGATCGAGCGTTTCAGCCGATACCAATCCGAGGACGCCGAGTCGGCGGGACCCGTGTATTGCCCGGTGCGCGACGTGCTCGACAGCATCGGCGACAAGTGGAGCATCCTGATGATCATGACCCTCGCGGCACGGCCGCAGCGCTTCAGCGAGCTTCACCGGGCTATTCGGGACATCTCCAAGCGGATGCTGACCCAGACGCTGCGCGATTTGGAGCGTGACGGACTGATCACCCGCCATGTCTTTCCGACCAAGCCGCCGAGCGTTGAATATCGCCTGTCCCCGCTGGGCCAATCGCTGCTGGAGCCGATGGCGAGCCTCATCGATTGGGCCGATACCCGCTATTCCGATATCCATGATGCGCGTGCCCGCTTCGACGGCGCACCGTGTGATGAGGCACGCTGAAGCGGTTAGCCTGGATTTTTCGCCGCGCCGCTGCTGGGTGGGTGAAAGTCATTTACACGCTCAACGACATTCCACTCGTGCAGAATCTGAGCCGGCCCCGCGCGGTCGATACCGCAGTCGGCGGCGAACCTAAGACTCAACTGGCTGTGCAATGCAGGTGTTGACGGTTCAGCGTGCCGCTCGGCGGGGGACCGCGGCAACTATTCGTTGCCAGTTGGCCGCGATGTTGCACACGTCGCCGATTCGTGCGATCGCTGCCGCCTCGCAGTGCCCGCAGTCGCATTCGGTTCGGTGCGTAAGCAGTTCGTCGATTACTCGCCGCACGAGCGTCGTGGTTACGTGCTCGCCGGCCGACTGGGCGGCGTTGAAGCAGTCGATGGCGATCAGGTTGTGGGCGTCGGCCATACGCATACTCGTCAGTGTGCGGGCGGGGAAAGGCCGGCGTCCGCTTCGACACCTGCCAACCTCCTGACAACTGTCTTGCGAATACCGCTGTGACGACATCGACCTACGCAAAATCGAGGTCGAACGAATTCGGCGCTACGCCTAAGCCCTAAGGGGCAGCGAGAGCGAAATATGCAGCGGCACCAGGCGCTAGTGGTCGCCGTGGGCCACTCGGTCAGTGGTCGCAGTTCGGAGGGAGATATGACACGAGAATGAGTGTCGGCTCTCAAAAACTGTTGCCCTAGTCTCACTTTCGTGTCGTCGAGCATACAAGGCCGCGTGCAAAACGGTGTGGGCCTCGGGCTGCAAGACGATTCGTGGGTTGTTCATTCACCCGGCGGCCTTACCTGAGGCGAATGATTGGGATCGCAGTTTATGTCTGAGGGTCTTCAGTGGAGCCCGCGAGCCGGTCGAGGCTGCGGTGAAGTTCGTCGTTGATGGCGTGGGCCTCAGCGAGCTGATCTTCAAGGATGATGATGCGGCACGCCGCGTCCAGCGCGGTGCCGCGATCGACGAGTTCACGAGCCCGCGCCGCGACCCGCAGTTGATAGCGGGAGTAGCGGCGGTGTCCGCCCTCGGAGCGTTGAGGTGCCAGAAGTTTCGCCTCGTCGAGGCTTCTCAGGAACCCGGGTGTGGTCCCCAAAATTTGTGCGGCGCTACCCATGCTGTACGCGGGGTAGTCCTCGTCATCGAACTTATCGTTCGGGTTACTTTCGGCTGAACCGTTCTTCGCGTGTACCACAACACCTTTCGAGCCACCAGAGCGCACTAGCAGGTGATCGACTGTCACCGCACCGCTCCTGCACGGTCGGGTCCCGGCCAGTGGTGAGCGGGCAGTTTGCTCATGGTGAAGGCCCGGCACCCCGGGGTGCACGACCGCACCGGGGTGCCGGGCCTGAGGAGATTCCTACCATCGATCGACACTGCAATGACGCTGCGGCGTCGGCCCGATACTTGATATCGCGGGCGATCCGACGGTAGCTCCTCCCTTCCTCTACTTCACTTGCCGGTACTGCATTTCACTTGCTTGACGGTCTGGGAACCCTGGTTCAATCGGGCCCTCCGCATGCCTACCGCCAATGATTCGTCTGACATCACGGGTAGTTCGTCATCTCCCGTGCCATCACCCCTCTGTTCTCTTTACGGGGGATACTCTAACCGCACCGATGGCGAATGTCTACCGTCGACGCGATAGATTTCCTTTCGTCCCGCCCGGAAGTGTTCTACGATCCGGACATGGCCTTACCTGATTCCGACGCCATCGAGGTTGACGCGATCCTGCGTCATATCGACGCCGAAGCCGATTCGGTCAGCATCGAAGTGACGCTGTACCTGCCCTGGGGTGTGGCGACGGGAATAACGGTGCCCAGCGAATACTTCGGCCACTACGTCGCCAACTTTTTCACCAGAAACGATGCCGAGGATGTCGCCGGCCGTATCGGATCCCTCGAGGCCGAGCAAGAGAGAGTCTTCCTTCATCTCCGTAAAGCCCGGTGTTATGTCGCAGGCACCATGGTCGAACATGACTCGCTGCGCATCCGCTTGTCCGACGTGTCCGCGTGGACAGTTGCCGGCATCAAGACGCCATCAGCCCCAGCGTCGCTTCGTCCGTAACCGCACCTGGCGATTCGCCGCCCGGTCGCGCAATCAAGCGCTGCGTCAACAAGGCCGACTGCCGGTCGCAGAGCTGAGCGGACACGTTGGCCGCGGTCACGGCATCAGATACCGCTGGCGGATGCTTGCGGCCGTCGCACGAACGCCGTGCCTGCGATCACGACGCCAACCACGGTCAACGGAATCGTCCACAAGCGCCGATTCCCCAACGCAGATTGCACTCCGAGACGAACTGACTTTTAGGAGCGAGTTGATTGGCGATCGGGATCTGCTGGACCACAGGGGAGTTCCCGACATTTTGATTGTCCTGAGCCCGCGCGGCGGAGACGTCGGAGTGCACCGCATTGCCACACCCGATACCGCCGGAAATCGACACGGGCACAAATAACCCGACCACTCCGGCGACGAAGAGAATCGCTCCCGCCACAAGAACCAATCGGCGACCATTCATCTCAGTGCACTCCTTCGCTCATGCCCGCGAACGCGGTGACGCTGATGCGGGTTAACCGTTCGATCGTGCGGTTAAACAGATTCGTCAACTGTGCTGCCCGACCAGTTGTTGCTCCTAGCTGAGCCGCTCGACGGCGTGTGGCCGTTGCACGGCCCGGACACGACGGCGTCGTGTCAGCGCAGCTATGCCGGTTGCATCGCGACGAATCCACCTATTGCGGCGTTGCGGGCGGCGGTGAGCTGTCGCGCAAGGGCGGTGTAGGCCGCAGCGATCTCAAACCCGTGAAATGCGCCGGGGATGATCTCAAGTCGAGTGGATACTCCCGCTGACTGAAGCCTGTGCGCATAGTGCACAACTTCGTCGTGGAAAAGATCGGCGGTGCCAACGGCGACCCATGCGGGTGGCAGGCCGCGAAAGGTTCTCGCGTCGCGCCGGCGCAGCATAAGCGCTGACACCGTCGGTTCCGGCTGCGCTGCCCAGATATGAACGCCACCCGAAAGCGTTATCTTCGGGGGTCCATCCACGGGCGCCGGCCACAGTTGTTCGGCGGACAGTACGATCGTCGAGCATCGGACATATCAGGGCCTGGCCGGCCAAATCCGCCAGCCGCGAATCCACACAGCGCAGGGTCAGCGCGGCGGCAAGCCCTGCGCCCGCGGACACACCGGCCACAACGATGCGCTGCGAATCGACGTCGGCGCGCGCAACAAGCCATTGCAGCGCGGCGTAACAGTCATCGAGTGCAGCGGGGTACCGATGTTCGGGCGCCAGCCGATATTCGACACTGACCACCAGTGCATCAACTTCTTCGGCCATCCTGCGAACCACACGGTCCTCTAGCGCTGCCGCACCCGCCACGTAACCCCCGCCGTGGATCCACAGCACCGCCGGCGCCGTCTTCCCCACGCCGGGCGGCCGGTGAATTCGCACGCTGGCCGTCGACGACACCGCAACCACCTCGCAATCACGGCGCGCCAGTACTCGCCGCGCCAACGCCGTTCCTGCGCGCATGACTGTGAGATGACGTGCGAACAGTCCCTTCCTGTAGGGCAACAAGCGGGCGACGGCGCGCAGCGATGGATCGATCCCAGCCAGACCCGTGGGGTCCTCACTCATTGACACCTCGCAGGGTTGCCCACCCGATTTGATGCGGTTGACGAGCTCCGAAGGCGGGACGAACGCAGTCGAACCAAATATCTGTTCCTGCTTAGAGTACTTCCCGACCTGCTTCGCCTGCATCGAGCGAGCCATCGATGCCCGCGTTCGCCACGTCTACGTCAAGGCCGCCCAGCTCGTCAACCGCACGCCCGGAGGCTGATTCGACGGCGGCTCGGCCGTAGACCTCCAGGCGCTAACGGTATCGGCCGACTGCTCTGCGACGGGCCGACCACAAAACCGAAGGCGCAACGGACCATGTTGACCAAATTTCTGTTCCGGTTTACGTTGTCAGTCGAATCGCCTAAGCGGTCTTGTTTCTTGCGCCACCCACCTACTCGCTTGGGGCGACTCACCTGACATGCATTGGCGCCTTCCTCCTAGGACCTTTGACGGCAGCGGGCAGGCGAACTGCGGGAGAGGCGGCATGGCGATCGATTTCAAGGATCAGGTGGCTGTGGTTACCGGGGCGGGTCGCGGCCTTGGCCGGCTTTACGCACTGGACTTAGCCCGGCGTGGTGCTGCGGTAGTCGTCAACGACCTGGGCGGCACCATGCGCGGCGAGGGCTCCGATCCCAAGGTCGCCGACGACGTGGTCGCCGAGATCACATCCGCCGGCGGAGCAGCGGTGGCCTCCTACGACTCGGTTGACAACTCCGACGGAGGCCAGGCGATCGTGCGTGCCGCCGTCGACAATTTCGGCCGACTCGACATCGTGATCAGCAACGCCGGCATCTTCAACAGCATCCCTTTCGACGAGCTCACGGCAACACAGTGGCGCCAAATGCTGTCGGTGCACTTGGACGGTGGGTTCTACCTAAGCCAGCCGGCGTTCACAGTGATGAAGAAACAGGGTTACGGCAGATTCGTCTTCATCTCGTCGTCAGGTGGCATGTTCGGACAGCACTTGGAAGCCCACTATGGTGCTGCGAAGTCTGGACTCGTGGGGCTGAGCAACATCATCGCCCTCGAAGGAGCCGACCACGGCATCCTATCCAACACCGTTCTGCCCTTTGGTTTTTCCAGGATGGTCACCGAGACCGTTGACCCGGACGCTCTCAAAAGCATGGGACTGCTCGACCTGATCGGACCCGATAAGGTCGTGCCGATCGTGACCTATCTGGCCAGTCGTGCCTGCCAATCCAGCCACGAAAACTACTCCGCTTGCGCGGGACGATACGCACGCGTGTTCGTCGGCCTCGGCGAAGGCTGGCTGGCCGACATCGACACCGACGCCACCGCGGACGACATAGCCGAACACTTCGCTGAGATCTCAGGCACCGAGCCGTTCACCATCCCGGCGAACATCTACGAAGAACTCTTCGGCGTAGTTGGCCGCCTCGGCGTCGATCTACCGGGAGGTAACGCCGCGGCGCGGCACTCGACGTGAAAAAGGTTAAAAGCCCGAAAAAGGTTGGGGAAAAGCAAAACTCGTACGAGTATGACTACCTCGACGACCTCAAGTTCTGGTTTGACAGCCTCGACAGCTGCTGACCGGCCGGCGTACCGCGGCGATACGAATTCGCCTGTGCGACAGATTATTGTGCGTAATCTTTGCGGCGAGTAGCGTAAGCGCCCCAAGCACCGGAAAGTCCCAACCCAAACTAGGGGGAATACCGTGCGACAGCCTGAGCTGACCAGCCTAATCGGCCTGCGCGACAGCAGTGGCGATCGGCTCCTCCTCCTACGCTTGGACCGTCGTGACGGGACGCGCGGCTACGTGCTGAGGGTCGGAACGGGGAGCGTGTTACTGACCGCGGCCGATCTGCACCGGCTGAGCACCATCATCCGGTCCGAACTGTTCTCGGCGAACCAGTTCCGATTTTTCGCCCAGGCGATCTGGCTCCTGCTCTTGTGCGCACTGGTGTGGCTACTCACATCGGCAGTCATGGGGCCCTTGTTTGCGTACCCCTGGTCAAACTGAAGTCAGGCGGGATGATGGACGGCGATTGACCAGTTGGCCTTTGGAGTCCGACGACGCACGGTGGGCGGCGGTGACCGCGTCTTCTTCGAACCACGCGACCGGGTTTGATGGTTAATCATCCATGATTTGAGCTGAAAGCACTTGCGCGTCCGGCTGTTTCATTTCGGCGGTGTTGGAGAGCCCAGCCGTTGTTGTGACCGTTGCCCACGCCCGACGCCGGAGACGTGACAACCCTCGATCCAGCGAATCTGCAGGCGCCCAACTGGTTTCGTTCACGGCTGATAAGGCTATGAGGGCCCGTCGCCGGCGGGGGAGTCGTCGGCCGCGGCTAGGTGATCCAGGATTCGTTGGTTGAGGGCGGTGAGCCTGCCGAGTTCAGCCGGGGCGAACAGGTCGACGAAGTTCCGGCGGACGTCCTCCACGTGCCCGGGCGCCGCGTTCTCGATGGCAGCGCGGCCGGCCGGCAGCAGACAGACCATGGTGCTGCGGGCGTCGCCAGGATTGGGCTCACGGCTGACCAGCCCGTCGGTCTGCATGCGCCGCACCTGGTGGGAGAGGCGGCTCTTCTCCCAGCCCAGTGCATTGCACAGCTCGCGGGCTGACATGCGGTCCCCGTCGACCTCGGAGAGAGCCGCCAGGACCTCGTAGTCGGCCCCGGACAGGCCCGACTCCTGGAGGCGTCGGCTCAGGTGGACCTCGAGTAGATGGTGCGCGTCGACGAAGGTGCGCCAAGCGCGGGCTTCACGCGCGTTCAGCCAGTTCGGTTCCATCCAGCCCCCACGCCTCATCGTTTTGTTGACAACTCTACCAAATATCATATGGTGGAGGAGTCAACCTTTCCATCTAATGAGTCCTAGGCAGGATGCCTTCGCACCATCAAAAGGAGAGCAACATGCGCGTTTTCGTCACTGGCGGGACCGGCCACGCCGGTTCGCACATCATCCCCGAGCTGATCGCCGCCGGGCACGAGGTCACCGGTCTGGCCCGGTCGGACGCATCCGCAGAGGCCCTGTCCGCGCTCGGCGCGACGGTTCGTCGCGGCGACCTCGAGGATCTCGACGGGCTCAAGGAGGCGGCCGCGGACTCCGACGGCGTCATCCACGTCGCCCACCGGCAAGACCTGCTACCGACTGGCGGGATGGACGCCGTGGCCGCCGCCGAGCTGCCGATCATGCTCGCGTACGGCGAGGCACTCGCGGGAACCGGAAAGCCACTCGTCGCAGCGGGCAGTATCGGCTCGCCTGGAAACCTGGGCCGGCCGGCCACCGAGGAAGACCCGGCCCTTCCCAGTAGGGAGGAGGACAAGGGCACCCTGCGGGCTCGTAACGTCGTGGAACGGGCGGTCATTGGCCTCGCCGAGCAGGGAGTGCGGTCCTCGATCGTGCGGCTCCCACTCATCGCGCACGACACGACCGATAACGCTGGCTTCCTGCCGGGGCTGATCGCGCTCGCAAAGGAGAAGGGCTTCGCCGGCTACCCCGGAGACGGCACGAATCTTTGGTGCGCCGTACATATCCGCGATGTCGCCTCCCTGTTCCGCCTGGCGTTGGAGAAGGGTCCGGCCGGTAGATATTGGCACGCGGTTCAGGATGAGGGCATCCCGTTCCGCGACATCGCCGAGGCGATCGGGAGCCGTCTGGATCTGCCCGCCGTGAGCATTCCCATGGATGTCCTGATGCTGCCGGGATACTTCGGCCAGTTCATGAATCTGGTCACCGGATCCTTCCCGGCGACCAGCCTGATCACCCGCCAGACCCTGGGCTGGGAACCCACTGAGCCCGGCCTGTTCGCCGATCTAGACAACGGTCATTACTTCGCCGGCCAGCTGACGGCCTAGGCGCACAAACCAATTCACGCAATACGAGGAGTAACCATGACCGCATTCGCCCCGCATCGCGACACCTTGGAGTCCTTCGTCGACTGCATCAACGGCGGTGTAGACAAAGACGTCCTCACGAGCCTGCTTGCCGAGAAGGTGACGTTGTACGGTCCGTTCGGCGATGAGCCAGTCACTGGCCGCGAGGCCGCCGTGGAGACCATCAAGAAAGTCAACAAACTGTCGTCCGACGACACCTACTTGGAGGTCCTCAGCGGCGAGACTCACCACGCCGCACACTTCCGGCTTCAAGTCGGCGACGCTGCGGTCAACGGCATCTTCTTCGTCCTGCTCGATGCGGACGGCAAGATCGCCGAGGTGACGCATCTTCTACCGCACGCTGCCTGCCGGTGTTGCGCTGCAGCGCAACCTTGCCGAGGCAATCGGCATGCCGCGCTGGGAATTACGCACGAACGAGCAGTGACGACCGACGACCCACATCCCGAGATTGGTTGACAAATCTACCAATCTGCATATGGTGGAGGAGTCAACCTTTTATTCGAAAACAAGATAGGACTTCTCATGAGCAGCATCAGCATCATCGGCACCGGCAACATGGCCCGCGCGATCGGCGCACTGGCAGTAGCCGGCGGTAACACCGTCGAGGTCATCGGCCGCGATCAGTCCAAGGCCGCTGACCTTGCCAAGGACCTCGGCGGCGCGTTACGACGGGAGAGTTCGGCGCCGCC
The DNA here is from genome assembly GCA_963762535.1 of uncultured Actinomycetota bacterium. Lineage (GTDB taxonomy): Bacteria > Actinomycetota > Actinomycetes > Mycobacteriales > Mycobacteriaceae > Mycobacterium. The sequence continues at coordinate 720,024 of CAVXKX010000002.1, read as the reverse complement.
CCAGCCGGCGATATCGTCATCATGGCCTTGAGGTACGCCGATGTCGTTCCGGTCGTCACGCAATACGGAGATGCCTTGGCGGGGAAGGTGATCGTCGATATCAGCAACCCCTTCAATGCCGACGCCGACGGTTTGGCGATCCCCGATGACACCTCGATCGCGCAGGACGTTGCCAAGGCGGCCCCGGCCAGCGCCAGCGTGGTGAAGGCGTTCAACACCGTCTTCGGTCATGTCCTGAAGGAGGGTCGGACGCTGGATGTCTTCTTCGCCGGCGACGATGCGCAGGCCAAGGCTGGCGTGTCGGAGTTCATCGCGAGCCTCGGGCTGCGCCCGCTGGATGTCGGTGGCTTGAACATGGCGCACTGGCTGGAAGGAACGAGTCTGGTCCTCATGGGCCTCGCCCGCGAGGGGCTGGACAACTTCGAGGTGGCTCTCGGCGCCACCGAATTTGCCGGCTGAGCTCCACCACGCCGCGGGGTACGACAGGGCACTGTCGTACCCCGCAGTCGCGGGATCACCCAAAGGTTTCGCTATGTCTGAGAACTCAGCGAAGCTGAGCACACAGCGTCATTCACGTCCGGGCAGTTTGATCACCGACACGTACATTTCGAGAACCGGCCGGTAGAGGTCGACGCCATCGAGTTGGCTGCCCAGCATGACGGAGTCAGTGGTGGCGACGAGTACTTGGGCGAAGGTCATAGGTGGGATCAGCAGGGCTGCGCCGAGCCGATCGATGCCCTCGACGATAAACTTCCCGAGCGCCTCGACGACCTCTGATCTCTTGGCGGCCACTCGTTCCCGCGCATCGGGGTTTCGAAGCAGATACAGCGTGAACTCGTGGCCCAACGCGGCGTGCTCGGCGCCGCGGTCGATGCTGAGTTGGCGCCAGCGCTGCGCTATGTCGTCGAGTTCACGCGCTCCCAGCTCGGTCGCCGCCGACAGCACTTCGGCGAAATTATCGAAGTAACGACGCCAGTACCGGTCGCTCACCGCCAAGAAGAGGTCTTCCTTCGCAGCGAAATGCTTGTAAATCGCGCCTTTGGTGTAGCCCGCCGTATGTGCGATGTCGTCGAGAGTTGCTGCCGTAAAACCTTTTTCGGCAAACACCTCCTCCGCAGCATCCAGGAGAAGCGTACGGGTGTGCTCGAGACGTCGCTCCCGCGTCCAACGCTCCACCATGCCAGCGATTATGCCAGGGAATCCAAGAAACCACTTCTTCTTTGAGATACTCACTGGTATGTTAGCGACGACGCGGCTGCCGGAAGACTGCAATTCATGACTGCCCCGTCGACCGAGAACGTCAACGACGAGCCCAAATTTGAGCTCGTCGCGAGCGCGCTGCACTACCCGACGTAGAAGGAGCCGAGCGTCATGAGCGCACCGTCGAAGAAGACCGCGCCCCCTGTTACCGAGTCGCTGGCAGGAGCGGCCTCGCTCGGTGCCGAGGTTCAGTCTCCGGTCAAGCCGGTCCGGGTCTGGGCCATCATCGGCGGCGCCATCTTGGCTTTCCAGTTGTACGTGTGGATCCGATGGATGACCGGACCCAATTTCGAACGGGTGCCCACGGGACCCAGCGATCCGCCGATGTTCATGAAGGCGATCCTCTTGACCTGGACGGGCGTCATTGTCGTCGGCCTGCCGGCAAGCCTCTATTACTTCATCATCCGGCCTTGGCGGCGGGAGCGACGATTCACGCTTGACGGCATGCTCCTGGTGGCCTGCGGACTGCTCTTCTTCCAGGATCCGCTGCTGAACTACATCAACACGTGGAGCACCTACAACACCTGGATGTTCAACCGCGGCTCGTGGGTGCAGAACATTCCGGGCTGGATGTCGTTCGGGGAACCGGGCCGCATGATGGCCGAACCGGTTTTGATGAATGCGCCGGGCTACTCGTTCGGAGTTCTGCTGTGCACGATGCTCGGCTGTTGGGTCATGCGCCGCGCCAAGTCACGCTGGCCGAACATCAGCAACATCGGATTGATCGGCGTTTTGATCGGCTGGACGTTTATCTTCGATTTCTTCATCGAGGGCCTCTTTCTTATGCCGATGGGCCTTTTCACCTACCCCGGTGCCATCAGATCGCTATCCATCAATGCCGGCACCTACTACCAGTGGCCGCTCTATGAAGGGATCATGTGGGGCGGTGTCCAGGCAGGTCTGTGCGCTCTGCGCTACTTCACCGATGATCGCGGGCGGACATTCGTCGAACGCGGACTGGAGCGCGTTCAAGGCGGGTTCGCCAAGCAGCAACTCACCCGCTTCCTGGCGATCTTCGCCGCGTGCAGCATGTTTTTCTTCGTGTGCTACAACATTCCCGCCCAATGGTTCGCCATGCACCAGGATCCCTGGCCTCAGGACCTCCTGAAGCGCTCCTATTTCTTGATGGGCATCTGCGGCGAAGGTACTGACCGGCCGTGCCCTGATCCTGCGCTGCCGATCCCGAACAAGCACTCCGGCTACATCAATCAGGACGGCAAGCTTGTCCTTCCAGACGGGGTAAGGCTACCGGCCGTCGTTCCCCTCGAGCGAGGTAAGTGAATGCTCCTGCGCTGTAACACAATTCGAAATGAGACGGCGTCGTGACCGAACTATCGGACAGCAAGATTGCGCCCGTTGTCACCGAGTCGCTCGACGGCGCGGCCTCACTCGGCAACGAGGCTCAGTCCAAAGTCAAACCCGTCACGATCTGGGCGACCGTCGGAGGGGCGCTCCTCGCGCTGCAGCTATACGTATGGATCCGTTGGATCACCGGGCCCTATTTCCAGCACGTGCCGTCAGGCCCCGGCGATCCGCCGATGTATATGAAAGTGCCGCTGATCGCGAACGCGGTCGCGGCCTGGATCGGCCTGCCGATCGCGGTGTGGTGGTTCATCATCCGGCCGTGGCGGCGCGAGCGACGGTTCACCCTCGACGGCATGCTCATGGTGTCTATGGGCCTGATGTTCTTCCAGGATCCTCTGCTCAACTACTTGAACACCTGGTGTACCTACAACACCTGGATGCCCAACCGCGGCTCCTGGTCATCGAATATTCCCGGCTGGGTGTCGCCGGAGGTGCCGGGCCATCAGGTCGTGGAACCACTGCTGACGAACGTGCCGGGCTACTCATTCGGAAATCTACTGATGGTCATCCTCAGCTGCTGGGTGATGCGAAAGGCCAAGGCGCGCTGGCCCAATCTCAGCAATATGCGGTTGATCGGCGTCACCTTCGCGTTCAACATCCTTCTCGACTTCGTCATGGAGGGATTGATCTTCTTGCCCATCGGGTTCTACGTCTACCCCGGGGCGATTCGGGCGGTGTCGATCAACGCCGGCACCTATTACCAATGGCCCGTCTACGAAGGGCTGATGTGGGGCGGTGTGCTGACCGCGTTTTGCTGCCTACGCTACTTCACCGACGACCGCGGCCGGACAATCGTTGAGCGCGGATTGGACCGTGTCCGAGGCGGTTTCGCCAAGGGGCAGTCGATCCGGTTCCTGGCGATCTTCGCCGCGGTGAGCGCATGCTTCTTCTTCTTCTACAACCTCCCCGCGCAATGGCTCGCAATGCATGCCGACCCCTGGCCCACTGATGTCCAACAGCGTTCCTACCTCAACGGCGGGATCTGCGGCGACGGAACCGATCAACCGTGCCCCAATCCTGTTCTGCCGATGCCGACAAAACGCTCCGGCCACGTCAACACCAAGGGCAAGCTCGTTCTTCCTGACGGCAAGGAGCTTCCACCGGTTGTCCTGTTCCAGAGCGGGAATTGACGTGCTAGCCAACAGTCACCCGGTCCGCTCTACTTCGGAGGCACCTTTCTACCGGGCAGTCGGCGATGAGGTGGACGTATTTTGCGCGGCGGCGCGCCGCGGTCTGCCGGTTCTGTTGAAGGGCCCCACCGGATGCGGAAAGACGCGTTTCGTGGAGGCGATGGCCCACGTGCTCGGCCGCGATCTGATTACCGTTGCGGGCCATGAGGACATGACGTCGGCGGACCTGGTGGGCCGTTTCCTGCTCAAGGGCGGAGAGACGGTCTGGGTGGACGGGCCCTTGACCCGGGCGGTGCGCGAGGGCGCCATTTTCTATCTGGACGAGGTGGTCGAGGCGCGCCAAGACACCACCGTGGTCATCCATCCGCTCGCCGATCACCGCCGTGAGCTCCCGGTCGATCGACTCGGCACAACAGTCCCGGCGGCGCCCGGGTTCCAGCTGGTGATTTCCTACAATCCGGGCTATCAGAGCGTGCTGAAGAACCTCAAGGAATCGACCCGTCAGCGTTTCGTCGCGATCGAGCTCGGCTTCCCACCCGCCGAGACCGAGGTCGAGGTGGTTGCCTACGAAGCCGGGTATCGATTCCGAGACTGCGCGTTCCCTGGTAACGCTCGGAAACGCCATCCGCAACCTGGACAATTCACCGCTGCGCGAAGTGTCCTCCACCCGGATGTTGGTCCTGGCTGGCGGCCTCGTTGCCGAAGGGCTCAGCCTGCGCAGTGCAGTCCAGTCGGCGGTCGTCCAGGTCCTCTCGGACGACAAAGATATCGTCCGCGCGCTCGGCGAGCTCGTCGATGCGGTCCTGCCCCGGACGTGACCAAATCCGAGCTGGGGTCCCCTGACCGGTTTCGACTCCTCGCCACTTTCATCGCTGGGCGGTCTGTCGCTATCGCGGAGGCACCGAACGGCCAGGTCGCTCACACGAACGGGCAGGTCATATTCGTCTCGGCGGGCCGACCGGATGCAGAGCGGCGACGCGAGATCGTGCTCCAGAGCGCCCTGCTCGGTGCCGGCAGCCTGGATCAAAAAAGGGTGAAGGCTCTACGGGCACGCCCTTCGGTGGCACGCCGCTACCTGGCACTCGAAGGTCGCCGAGTGCTTGCCGGACTTGCCGGGCAGCTCCCACTCGCGGCTGCGCTGCGCCCCGACGAGGAACCGAGCACCGCAACTGCCGACGAGTCACTCGAAGTAGCCAGAGGCCGTGTCGAGGTCCCCGACCCCCCGGATTGGTTCGGAGTCATCAGACCCTCCCGCCTGCTCTCGGCTTCTGCCGGAGCCGGCGGGCCGGTCACCAACAAAGAGCTGCGCCTTGAATTCAACCCCACCGACGTACCCGAGGCGGACGACGACGACGGCGACGACGAGCGGTCCGGGGAGAGCAAGATCCTCAAACTGTTTGAGACCCCGCTGTTTAACTCGCAGGCTCTGTCGGACTATTTCCGCAAACTCTTGGGTGGCGGGCGCTCGTCGGGGGATGGCCCTGCCGGTGCAGAGATACCGGTTCGTTCCGTTCGACGAGTGCACGAGGTCGGAGCAAATGCCCGGCCTCTCCCGACGCGACTCCATTTCACTGATGACGGCAAGCCTGGCGCTGCCCTCGGCGTGGGCGGTGCGCTCTACCCGGAGTGGGACGTACACAACAACCGGTACCGGCCCGAGTGGTGCCGAGTCATTGACTTTCCGCTCACGGCCGCGGCCGACGTCTCCGACGCCGGTGTTCCGCACGACGACGTGCTTCGGCGACGCCTGTCTCGGATCGGGCTGGGCCCCAAGGTTTTGCGCGGCCGTCCCGATGGCGACGAACTCGACATCGAAGCGCTCATCGATCTGTTCGTCGATCTGCGCTCCGGCTACTCGCCACCCGAACATGTGTACCTGGACCGCCGCAAACTTGCCCGCAACCTCGGCGTCCTCATCCTGCTCGATGCCTCCGGATCCGCCACCGATATGGATCCGGATGGCCTTGCGGTGCACGACCATCAGCGTCGGGCGGCCGCCACACTGGCCGTCACGCTCGAAGAGCTTGGCGACCGCGTCGCCGTCTACGCATTTCGGTCCCAAGGCCGACACGCAGTCCACCTGCCGGCGATCAAAACGTTCGGACAGCGCTTCGGCGCCGTCGGGCGAGCCCGCCTCAACCAGCTCCAACCCTCGAGCTATACGCGCCTGGGCGCCGGCATCCGTGGCGCAGGCGAAATTCTCAAGACCGAGGCCGGCACACCAAACCGGCTGCTGCTCGTCCTGTCGGATGGTTTCCCGTATGACGATGGCTACGAAGGCCGTTACGCGGAAGCCGACACCGCTAAGGCTCTCGAAGAGCTCCGCGTGGACGGCGTTGCCTGCCTGTGCCTTTCGGTTGGCGCCGCCGCGGCCACCGATGCGCTCGAACGCGTCTTCGGCGCCGCGAGCTATGCCAGCGCCGCGTCTCTGGCCGAGCTGAGCCCCCAGATGGACGAGTTGTTTCTTTCAGCGCTGCGGGAACTCAGCGCGCCGAAACCGGTGCGAGGATGATGACGCGGTCTTGTCTCAGGAGGTGGGGGCGACGGCGATGGACTTCGTGTCGAGGTAGCCGTCGAGCCCTTCCGGTCCCAGTTCGCGACCGTAGCCGCTGGCCTTGACGCCGCCGAACGGTGCGAACGGATCCATGGTGTAGCCCTGGTTGACCCCGAAGGTTCCGGTCCGGATGCGCCGGGCGATCGCCAGCCCCCGGTCGGTGTCGGCCGTCCACACCGATCCGGCCAGGCCGTAGTCGGAGTCGTTGGCGATCGCCACGGCGTCGTCCTCGTCGCGGTAGGGGATGACGGTGATCACCGGCCCGAAGATCTCTTCACGGGCGATGCGCATGGTGTTGTCGGCGCGCGCGAACAGGGTGGGCTGGACGTACCAGCCGCGCTCCAATCCCTCGGGCGTTTCGCTGCCGCCGATGACCAGTTGCGCGCCTTCGTGGCGGCCGGTCTCGATGTAGCCGCGGACGCGCTGTTGCTGGCGCTGGGAGACCAGCGGGCCGATCTGGGTCTCGGCATCGCTGGGATCGCCGATCCGCAGGGCCACCATTTCGGCAGCGAGAGCGTCGACGTATTCGTCGTGACGCTCCTGCGGCACGAGAACACGCGTCAACGCGTTGCAGATCTGGCCGCTGTTGGACAGGCTGGCCGAGCGCACTCCGGCGGCGACGGCTTCGGGTGCGGCGTCATGCAGGACGATGGCCGCGGATTTGCCGCCGAGTTCGAGACTGACCTTGGTGAGATTGGGCGCGCATGCCGCCGCGACGGCCCGGCCGGCCGCGGTCGAACCGGTGAACGACACCTTGTCCACGCCGGGGTGGCCGACCAGAAGTTCACCGACGGCGGCGTCGCCCGGCAGCACGCTGACCACGCCCGAGGGCAAGTCGATCTGGTCGATGAGGTCAGCCAAAAGCAATGCGTCCAGCGGTGATTCGGCGGCCGGCTTGAGCACGACCGTGCAGCCGGCCAGTAGCGCCGGCACCAGTTTGGTGACGATCAGGAATTGCGGCATGTTCCACGGCACGATCGCCGCGACCACGCCGACCGGTTCCTTGCGGACATGCACATCGGTTCCGAAGAAACCGGTCCGGGTCTCCTGCCACTGGTGGTGTTCGGCCAGGTCGCAGAATGCCCGCATCATCATCGCGGGCAGGCCGACCTGTGCGCGCTGAGCGAAGGTGATCGGAGCGCCGATCTCTGCGCTGATGGTGGCCGCCATCTGCGAGCGGTGTTGGTCGTAGACCTCGGCGAGGCGACGGATCGCCGCGACGCGGTAGAGGGGTTCGCTGCGGCCCCAGGGGCCGGAGTCGAAGGCCGCGCGTGCAGCACTTACGGCTGCGTCGACATCGGCTGGCGCGGCAGCGGTGACTTCGGCGATGGATTCCTCGGTGTGCGGCGAGATGACGTCGAAGACTTCTCCGTGTGTCTGCACTGTGCGGCGCTCGGCGATCGTTGCCACGTCGTTCCGATCCATCAATCTCACCTCTGCAATATCAACTACTTGTGATTACCTCCTCGACCATATACCGTCGGCTCGACGGAGTCATACGGATCACTGAAAACGGTGACTGCACAGCCATTCCCCATCGGAATGACTGCCCGACCGCCGAGGGGTCCGTGCGAGATCGGAACGGACAGGAGCGATCGTGGCTCGATTTCCCAAGCCGCCGGAAGGCAGCTGGACGCAGCACTACCCGAAACTCGGCACTGAGCCGGTGTCCTACGAGGACTCCATCAGCCCGGAGATCCACGATCTGGAGCGCGAGGCGATTTTCAAACGCGCCTGGCTCAATGTTGGCCGGGTCGAACAGCTTCCGCGCAAGGGCAGCTATTTCACCAAGGAACTCAAGGTCGTCAACACCTCGATCATCCTGGTGCGCACCACATCCGGGGACATCAAGGCCTACCACAATGTCTGCCGTCACCGAGGCAACAAGCTGGTGTGGAACGACATGCCGCTCGAAGAGACCAGCGGTGTGTGCCGTCAATTCACCTGCAAATACCACGCCTGGCGCTACGACCTGGACGGCAACCTGACGTTCGTCCAACAGGAGGAGGAGTTCTTCGACCTCGACAAGAGTCGCTATGGACTAGTGCCGGTGCACTGCGACGTCTGGGAAGGCTTCATCTTCGTCAATTTCGCGAAGCAGCCGCAACAGTCGTTGCGGGAGTTTCTCGGGCCGATGATCACCGACTTGGAGGGCTACCCGTTCGGCCAGATGACCTCACGCTGGCGCTACCGATCGGAAGTGAAGGCGAACTGGAAGCTCTACATGGACGCCTTCCAGGAGTTCTATCACGCGCCGGTATTGCATGCGAACCAGTCGCCGGCCGCCTACTCGAAAGCGGCCGCACAGGCGGGTTTCGAGGCTCCGCACTACCGGCTCGACGGCCCGCACCGGCTGGTCAGTACATCAGGCGTGCGCGCCTGGGAGATGGCCGACGAGATGCGCAAGCCGATCGAAGACATCTGTCAGAGTGGACTGTTCGGACCATGGGACAAGCCAGACCTCGGCGAGATGCCCGTCGGGCTGAACCCGGCCAAATGCGACCCATGGGGCCTGGACTCATTCCAGCTGTTCCCCAATTTCGTCATCCTGTTCTGGGGGCAGGGGTGGTACTTGACCTACCACTACTGGCCGACGTCGTACAACAGCCACATCTTCGAGGGCACCCTGTACTTCCCGCAGCCGCGCACTCCGCGTGAACGCGTCGCCCAGGAACTCGCTGCGGTGTCCTTCAAGGAATACGGGCTGCAGGACGCCAATACGCTGGAAGCGACCCAGACGATGATCGAATCGCGGGTCATCGACAAGTTCGTGCTCAACGACCAGGAGATCCTGCTGCGTCATCTTCACGTCGAGACCGCCACCTGGATCGACGAGTATCGCCGGACGTCCGGCGCGGGGGTGTGACCGCGATGTCTGGTTTGCTGCCAACCGAATTCGCCGACCTGGAGCCCTTCGCGCAGTGGTGTCTGCCTAGCGAACCGCAGCGCTACGCCAAGAGGCTGGCCAGTTCGATGGCTGAGATGAAGGCCTTCTACGACGCGATCACGCCGCGGGCCGAAGAGGCTCTGGCTTACTGCGACAAGTTCCCCCTCGACGATCTGCCGGACGATGTCGAGAACCTCATGCAGCTGTTGTACTCGATGATCATGGTGTCGTTTCCGGTGGAATGCTGGAAGCAGCCGCGGGTGCCCGACTCCGGTGCCTCGACCCTGGACTGCGTGTCTGAGCCCGTCCCGTGACCGGTCTGACAGTCCTGCGGGCGGCCCGATGGGGCGACGTCGATACCGGCCAGGTCCGCTCTCCGGCCGTAGTGGTTGTTGACGGCGACCGCATCAGCTCGATCAATCCCGAAGGGCCGCTGCCGGATTCGGCCGCGGTCATCGACCTCGGAGATGTCACGCTGTTGCCCGGCTTGATGGACATGGAACTCAACCTGCTCATCGGCGGACCCGGTGGGCCCGAGGGCTTGCCGTCGCCCATGCACGGTGTTCAAGACGATCCGGCGTATCGCACACTGCGCGGGGCGGTGAACGCGCGCACCACGCTGGAGGCCGGCTTCACCACCGTGCGCAATCTCGGGCTCATGGTCAAAACCGGCGGCTACTTACTCGACGTTGCGCTGCAGCGCGCCATCGATCAGGGCTGGCACGTAGGGCCGCGCATCTATCCGGCCGGCCACGCCGTCACCCCGTACGGCGGGCATCTGGACCCGACGGTCTTCCAGCGGCTTGCCCCCGGCATCATGCCGCTGACCGTCGCCGAGGGCATCGCCAACGGCGTCCCGGACGTGATCGCCTGCGTCCGGTACCAGATCCGGCACGGCGCCAAGCTGATCAAGGTCTCGGCATCGGGCGGCGTCATGTCACACAGCACGGGCCCGGGCGCACAGCAGTACTCCGACGCAGAATTCGCCGCGATCGCCGATGAAGCGCACCGCGCCGGCGTGCGAGTGGCCGCGCATGCCGTCGGCGACAGCGCGATCCGGGCGTGCATCCGCGCCGGAATCGACTGCATCGAACACGGTTTCCTGGCCACCGATGACACCATCAAGATGATGGCCGACCACGGCACCTTCTTGGTCTCCACCACGTATCTGACCGATGCGCTGGCAATCGACCGTATCGCCCCCGAACTGCGCAAAAAGGCCGAGGACGTCTTCCCGCGCGCGAAAGCCATGCTGCCCAAGGCAATCGACGCCGGAGTACGTATCGCATGCGGCACCGACGCGCCGGCAATACCGCACGGCCAGAACGCCAAAGAACTCGTTGCACTGGTGGACCGGGGCATGACCCCGATGCAGGCGATTCGGGCCGCCACCGTGGTGGCCGCCGAACTGGTCGAGGCCGACGACGAGCTGGGCCGTCTGGCACCGGGCTACCTCGCCGACATCGTCGCCGTGCCGGGCGATCCCTCCCACGACATCGGCGTCACCCTCGACGTCTCCTTTGTCATGAAGAACGGGCAGGTCTACAAAACACCAACCGCCGTCACGTGCGATAACGTCGGATAACGGAGTGTCGATCGTTGGCAGGGAGGCGGCCATGGAGCTCACTGACAACATCCTGTGGCTCCTCAAGCAGGCTTTCTACTTTTCACTAACCACCGTCAACGAGGCGGTCAGCGTCCACGGTGTCAGCACGGCTCAGATCGGTGTTATGCGTCAACTTGCCAACGAACCGGGTCTGTCCGGTGCCGAGCTGGCGCGACGCCTGCTGATCAGCCCCCAGGGAGTGCAGCTCGCTCTCACCGCGCTGGAACGCCGAGGCCTGGTGGAACGCAAACAAGACCCCCAACACGGGCGCATTCTGCAGGCCTACCTCACCGGGGAGGGACGGGACATCGCGGCCACGGTCGTCAACGACGCAATTGCCGCACACGAGAAGGTCTTTGGTGTGCTCAGCACCCAAGAGCAGCAGACCTTGCGTGACTTGCTCGGCCGTGTCGTCGAAAAGGGCACCGGCCATGAATTGTTCAACGACCGCATCGACACCTGACCCGCCTGCCTGACCTGGGGGCGAGCAGCGCCACCCGGGGCCACCAGTGTCTAGTACTTGAGATCAATGACAAGTAGTTGATACTCTGGCGTGGATGCAAGACGCGGCGACTGATGCTCACCCAGCCGGCACCGATACGGCTGCGCTGCCCGACGGCTTTATGCCGTTGCGGGTGAAACGCGTTGTCCGCGAAACCCGCGACGCGATATCGATCGTCTTCGATGTTCCCGAAGCAGCTGCGCGGTGCTTCGGTTACCGGGCCGGGCAATTCCTGACGCTGCTGGTCTGTATCGACGGGCAGCAGTATCGGCGGTGCTATTCGATGTCGTCGGCGCCGGAGGCGGCCGAGGACCTGCGCATCACGGTCAAACGCGACCGCGAGGGCGTCGTCTCGAACTGGCTCAATGACACAGCGGCCCCGGGCGGCGAGATTTACGCCTTGCCACCCCAGGGGCGCTTCGTACTGCGAGACTCCGATCGCGACCTGGTCGCGTTCGCCGGCGGAAGCGGCATCACGCCGGTGTTCTCGTTGCTGCGGTCCGCGCTGATATCCGGTGACCGCGCGACCCGGCTGTTCTACGCCAACCGCGACCTCGAGTCGGCGATCTTCAACGAGGCCTTGGCGTCGTTGGAAGATCGTCATGGCCGCCGCCTCGTCCTGCACCGTCATTTCGACGACGACGCCGGTGTCGTGACGCCCGCCCACATCGAAGCGTTCGTCGCGCACACCCAAAACGCCGATGCTGCCGACTATTACATCTGCGGCCCGCGGCCGTTCATGGACATCGTGCAGAGCACGCTGGGATCGGCGGGGGTGCCGGGGGATCGCGTGCACCTGGAGCATTTCGAGCTCGCCGAAATCCCCGCTGACCTGCCGACCGCCACCGGCGAGGTGCTCACCGAGGAGGTGACCATCGAGCTGGACGGGCGCAAGACCACGGTGGCCTACTCCCGCGGCGACACCTTGCTGCAGACCGCCCGGATGGCCGGCCTGCGGGCGCCGTCGTCATGCGAAGTCGGTTCCTGCGGAACATGTATGGCCCGTATCACGCAGGGCAGTGCTCGGATGCTCAACAATGACGCGCTCGAGGACGACGAAGTGGACGACGGTTGGGTGCTGACCTGTCAGGCCCTGCCGACCAGCCGCGAGGTGCGGGTGGTCTACGAGTGAACGCCAAGGAGGACGACCCCGATGAAGTGCAGTCGATGAGCAGGGTGGCGGTCGTGACAGGTGGCGCCTCAGGCATGGGCGAGGCGACCTGCCACGAATTGGGCCGGCGCGGAATGCACGTCGCGGTCCTCGACGTCAACGAGGCTGCAGCGCACCGCGTTACCGAAGACCTGCGCGCCGACGGTGTCACCGCCGTCGGGGTGGGTGCCGACGTCACCGACCGGGCCGCTGTCGAGGAGGCGTTCGCCAAGGTTCGCAGCGAATTGGGCCCGGTCACCGTCCTGGTGACCAGCGCCGGCCTGTTTGACTTCTCCCCCTTCACCGACATCACCGTCGAATCCTGGGCGCGGATCATCGACGTCAATCTGACTGGCACGTTTCATTGCTGCCAAGTTGCGCTGCCCGACATGATCGACGCGAAATGGGGTCGCATCGTGATGATCTCGTCGTCGAGCGCGCAGCGCGGATCTCCGTTCGCCGCCCACTACGCCGCGTCCAAGGGCGCGGTGATCACCTTGACCAAATCGCTGGCGCGCGAATACGCACCGCACGGAATCACGGTCAACAACATTCCACCGTCGGGCATCGAGACCCCGATGCAGCACCAGGGTCAAGCGGCCGGATACCTGGGTTCCAACGAAGAACTCGCCCGCAACATCCCGTTGGGCCATCTGGGCACCGGAGCCGACATCGCCGCGGCGGCGGGTTTCCTGTGCTCCGATGAAGCCGGATTCATCACCGGTCAGGTGCTGGGTGTCAACGGGGGAGCGGTGATGTGACGTCGCGCAATCCACTACGACTTTGGCGTCAACACAGCGGACAGGGAGGACGAGATGACGCGACCAGGTAGTCGGCCCGCGGAAGGCTCCTGGACCGAGCACTATCCCGAATTAGGCACCGGTCCAGTCTCATTCCGCGATTCGACGTCTCGAGAGTTCTATGAACTCGAGCGCGACGCGATCTTCAAACGGGCGTGGCTCAATGTCGCCCGCATCGAGGAACTGCCCCGCACCGGCAGCTACGTCACCAAGGAGATCGAGGTCGTTGGCGCTTCGGTGATCCTGGTCAAAGGCCGCGACGATCAGATCCGCGCGTTCTACAACGTCTGCCGACACCGGGGAAACAAGCTGGTGTGGAACGACTTTCCCGCCGAGGAGACCCGCGGCACCTGCCGCGCCTTCACCTGTAAGTACCACGGGTGGCGCTACGACCTGCAGGGCGCCCTGACATTCGTCCAGCAGGAACAGGAGTTCTTCGACCTCGACACCGCCGACTACGGCCTGCGGCCGGTCCATTGCGATGTGTGGAACGGCTTCGTCTTCATCAACTTCGACGACGAGCCTCGCCAGAGCCTGCGTGAATTCCTGGGCCCGATGATCACCGCTCTGGACAGCTACCCATTCGGCAAGCTGACCGAACGCTACGAGTGGGTTGCGCACAACAACAGCAACTGGAAGATCTTCGCCGACGCGTTCCAGGAGTACTACCACGTGCCTGCGCTGCACTCCCAACAGGTGCCCGCCGAGGTGCGGGTCCCCAACGCCGGATTCACCTGCGGGCACTTCCAACTCGACGGCCCGCACCGGCTGGTGTCCACGGCGGGACGGCGCCGCTGGCTGCTGCCGCCGGAGTACATGTATCCGATCGAGCGGGCCACCAAGAGTGGGCTGGTCGGACCGTGGCGCACACCCGACATCGGTGAACTCCCAGAAGCCGGCCTCAATCCGGGCGGCATCGAGCCATGGGGGATCAGCAATTTCCAGATCTTCCCCAACACCGAAATCCTGATCTACGGCGGCTGGTATCTGCTGTACCGGTACTGGCCCACCTCGCACAACACCCACCGCTTCGAGGCCTACACCTACTTCCATCCCGCCGGCAGTGTGCGCGAGCGGATTGAACACGAGGTCGCCGCGGTGGTGCTCAAAGAGTTCGCGCTGCAAGACGCCGGCATGCTCGGCGGCACCCAGGCCGCACTGGAATACGACATCGTCGATGACTTTCCGCTCAGCGACCAGGAAATCCTGGTGCGCCACCTGCACAAGGTCGTGGTGGACTGGGTCGACGCCTACCAGCGCGAGACTTCCCCGGCGGGGGTGTGACCATGTCAGACGCCATGCTGCCGAGCGCGTTTGCCGAATTCGAGAAGTACGCGCAAACGTGGTGTTTGGCAACGGAAACCGAGCGGTGGAACGCCCGAATCGGCGCGACGATGCCCGAGCTGCACGAGTTCTACGATGCGTTTTTCCCCCGCCTGGAGGAGGCGATCGAGTACTGCGACAAGTTCAGTCTCGACAGTCTGCCCGACGACGCGCTCAACCTGTTGCGCATGATCTATTCGCTGATCATGGTCGCGATGGCGGTCGAGATCATGCACCAGCCCGCACCGGTTGACGGCGCCGATGCCGTCATGATTCGCACCGGCGAACCGATTCCGTGATTGCGGGTGCTCACCGCGCACGCAGCATCCACCGTCAGAAAGGAGTGACCATGAGTCTGCTCACCATCTCCAAGCTCAGCGAGTGCGTCGGCGCGGAGGTCGCCGGCCTCGACCCCGGCTCGTTGGCTTCCGACGACTCAGTCGGCGACGCTATCTTGGATGCGTTGGAAGCCAACGGGGTTCTGGTCTTTCGCGGCCTACACCTCGACCCACAGGCTCAAGTCGACTTCTGCCGCCGGCTCGGCGAGATCGATCATTCCTCCGACGGTCACCATCCTGTCGCCGGGATTTACCCGATCACCCTGGACAAGACCAAAAATGCCTCAGCCGCGTACTTGAAGGCGACCTTTGATTGGCATATCGACGGCTGCACCCCCCTGGCAGAGGAATGCCCGCAGAAGGCCACCGTGCTGTCGGCAGTGCAGGTCGCCGAGTGGGGCGGTGAAACCGAATTCGCCAGTTCCTATGCCGCATACGACGCCCTCACCGACGAGGAGAAGGATCGCTTCGGCGCGCTTCGCGTCGTGCACTCACTGGAGGCCTCCCAGCGGCGCGTTCACCCGGACCCCTCGCCAGAGTTGTTGGAGCGCTGGCGCTCCCGACGTACCCACGAGCACCCAATGGTGTGGACACATCGCACCGGGCGCAAGTCGCTGGTATTGGGCGCATCGGCCGACTATGTGGTCGGGATGGACCTCGATGAGGGTCGAGCATTGCTCGACGAGCTACTCGAGCGCGCCACCGTGCGCGACAAGGTGTACAGCCACACCTGGTCCATCGGCGACACCGTGATCTGGGACAACCGCGGAGTCCTGCACCGCGCCGCTCCCTACGACCCTGACTCGCAACGGGAAATGCTGCGCACCACGGTCCTTGGTGACGAACCGATCGAATAACCCATTACCGCGACGAGGAGGATTCACATGGCCAAAGCATTGCTGCTGGTCGAAAGTAAGCCCATATCACCGCAATTGGTCGATGAATACCATAAATGGCACGAGCAGACGCATATTCCCGAGATGCTCACCATCGACGGATTCGTCGGGGCACGTCGCTGGCAGGCCGACGGCGGTGAATCGTTCATCACGCTCTATGAGATCGACACTGACGTTGACACCGCCCGTGCCAACCTCAAAGCAGCATTTCAAAGCGGCCAGATGTCCAAACCTGTTGCGGTAGAGACCGAGCCGCCAGCGGTGATGCGTTACCTGAGTCTGGTCGGCGAAGCCACAGGCTGACGAGGCTGCAATGACATCTCTGGCCGGCCAGGTCGCCATCGTCACCGGTGGCGCCTCAGGACTGGGCCTCGGCATCGTTCAGCGTTTCGTCGAAGCCGGTGCCGCTGTCGTCATCGCCGACATCAATGACCGCGACGGTGAAGCGTACGCCGATCGGCATCGGCGCTCATTACCAACACGTTGACGTCACCAACCCCGAGCACGTCAACGCGGTCATCCGAAAGTCCACTGATGACTTCGGCCGACTGGACGTAATGGTCAACAACGCTGGGATCTCCAGCAAAATGCACCGAAGCTTCCTGGACGACGATCTCAGCGACTTTTCACAAGTGATGGGAGTCAACCTTTTAGGGGTCATGCTCGGAACACGCGAGGCGGCGCGATACATGGCCGACAACGGCGGCGGCGCCATCATCAACATCGCCTCTGTCGGCGGCATGAACCCGGGCGGCGGCGTCATGACGTACCGCGCCTCCAAGGCTGCCGTCATTCACTTCACCGAAAGCGTCGCCACCGAACTCGCCCCATTGGGTATCAGCGTCAACTGCATTGCACCAGGCGGCATTCCAACGCCGATCCTGGCATCCTCGGTCGAGGGACTCAGCCCGGAAGCAGTCGACAAATTCGTGGAGAAGACTCGAGCGAAGATGCGTACCGACCGCCCGCTACCTCGAGACGGCACAGCCGAAGACGTCGCCGAAGCCGCCCTCTACTTCGCGGCGTTCAGCGACGCAACAGGCGTTGTGTTGCCCGTCGACGGCGGCACAACCGCCGGCCTGCTGAGGTGAAGTCTAAGGCCCGACCGTTTTCCAGAAAGCGTTCATGGGTTGGGCGTACATGTCGTTGGCAGTGAGCGGGGCCAACGGGTCCGTCACAGTCGGCAGGGCGTTGCCACGCAAGGCGTCTTCGATCGTGGCCATCAGGCTGTACTCGTTGGCGTACTGGTCGGTGGTGAAGGGGCCAGATTCCATCCCAGCAGGCCTCGGCGCCCCCGTTCGGGATGATGATCATCGGAACGTTGTTGCCCTCGTTACCGATGCCCAGTGACAGGTTGTTGTTGTCCTCGTCGAACGTGATGATGATCGCGTCCTTCTCGCCCGAGTCAGTCCAGGTCGGCGAGTTTTCAATGGCGGACACCTCTTGCTGGACGAACTGGTCGGCGGCCGCGACGTTGTACTGATGGTCCGTGAGCTGGCTGTAAATGAATTGGCCGATGCCTTGGAGACTATTGATGGGGCCTTCCCCGTTGTTGGCCTCGTTAGCAGCGATCCAGGTGAATTCCGGGAAGTTGCTCGGGTCCTGGAGATCGGTGGACAAATCCGTCAGCGGGAGCAGGTGTTCCTGCAGGTAGGCGGGGGTGTTGTCGTAGACGTAGTTGAATTGGGCAAAGGGTAATTCGTCGACGGAGTAGTCACCCGATGACATGAGGTCACCCGGGGTGGGCATGCTCTGCGCGTAGCCGGCCCACGATATGCCCGCCTGATCCATTTCTTGCATGAGGCTGTTCGCGTCGATGACGTTCCCGGTGGGGTTGTAGTCGATGCCGAAGTCCGATCCGCCCAGGGGCCGGATGTAGTTGGGGTCGCTGGGGTGGCCCAGCGCGAAGTAGTTGGTGTCATAATCTTCGGTGTTGATCAGGCTGTTGATGTACGGAGCGTTGGGGCTGCCGACGATGTCGCCGGCACCCTTGTTCTCCAGGTAGATCAAGAACACGTGATCCAGTTGGCCGACGTCGGACGTCGGTGGGGTGAGCGGCGCCGCGGTGAGGCTGGGATCGCCGACGGTGAACGACTCGTTGTCGGCGTAGGCGCCATTGTAGTTGCCGAGGAACGTGTCGTTGTCGGTAAAGGTCGTGGTCACCTGCGCGGAGGTGCTGCCCACCGGGACCGTCCCGGAGATGTCGCGTTCCTCAAACCCGGTGAAACCCAAGCGATCCCATACCGTGACCGGGTTGAGCGAGTCGGTGCCCAGAACGTCGTCCATGGGGGTCGAGGAAGGTGACCTGCACTGAGGCGTCGGACGGGTCCCATCCTTGGCCGCCGAGATCTGCACTCAGCGTTGAACGGCGTTCCGGCTGCGCCGGTGAGGTCGACGGTCTGACTGATGGTGGACGTGGCCACGGGTCCGCCGCCGGCGAAATTGTCGCCGGCCCCTGGGGGCGCGGTCTGTGGAAAGTCGAAAAACTTCGGGAACGGAGTCGACAGTCCGAGCGGATAACCGCCCTGGGTGCCGTAGGCGATCACGGTCGGGGTGCCGCTCTCCGTCCAGCCCGGAATGGTCACCCCGCTGAAGCCGGATCCGGACGGGTCGGCCGTTTCGAAGCTGGGGTTGACCAGCAAATTCTCACTCATCGCCTGCGCATCAGCGGTGGGAACGGCAGCGGGATCGACGTGGTTGAACCAGGTGTTGAGCGCGGTGTCCACCTGCTGACCGAACGCCGTCCAGTCCTGCTCCAGCACCTGCAACCAGGCATCGGCCGGGGTGGTCGCAGCCACCGAGCCCGCGTCGGCGGCACTCAGGCCAAGACTGCCCAGCTCCGGAACGGCCCCGGAAACGCCGGCCAGATCGCCAAACGAAGCCGTGATCGCGTTGAAGACCTGGTCAATGACCGCGTCGAACCCATCGGCATGGGCCTTGGGAGCGTCGGTCAGCGCCCCAAGCCCGAACGTCAGGAACGCGCTGACCCCGGCGGTCATCCCGATCGCGCGTCGACGCCGCTGCACCATCGCCTTACGCGAAACTGGATTGCGCTTCTTGGAGTGTCGATGCGCCATGGCTCAAACCTTTCCGGGCAGCAGTATGAGCGTCCTTAAGCAGATCTAAGGTAAACCTTGGGTTCCGCTAAGGCTGGCTTTCAGTCAAACCCGTAGAAGTTCTTTCCATCCCCGACGGTCAGAGATCCAGATCCGCGATCACGCGCTGTCGGCGCGCGGGCCTTCGGGAGCGTTCATGACTGTCCTTTGGTGTCTGACCGCGCCGAGGTGTTCGACAACGGATCGCGGATGCCCCGAGGCGCCGTGGTACCGGCTGCGGTCGAGTGAAAGTTCGGAATTGCCGCGAGCAGGTCGCAGGGCCGCCTCGAGGTCGCCATCACGGTGTGATCGGGCCTAACCAGTGCGGCAGCGGTGCGACCGCGACGCAGCCACCGGGCCAACTGGGTGCCGGGCGCGACGAAAAATGCGGTGGCGCCTCGTTCTTCGGCCGCTAGGCGCTGGGCCCGTGTGAGAGGTACCGCGGTGACGAGGGTGAAGCCCAGACCCAGCACGTCGTCGACTCGTCGGCCGTCGGGCAACGCTGGGTTCGGGCACAACGTCCCAGTCAGTGACCTTGGGCCATACCGGCGTTGGACGAAAACCGAGCGGTGCAACACCGGCGTCGAGGAGTCGATGACCCGATTGCGGACGCCCGGGATCAGGCCCAGCCGCGGCACCACGATGCGACGTAGCAAAGTGCCCGCCTCGCCGCCCGCGGTCATGAATCTGCCGACCGCCAGGGCGAGCCGAATCATCGCTCGCGCGTGAGGCTTTCGTTCATCCTGGTAGCTGTCGAGGACGATCGGCGGAAGGTCACCGGACAGCACGCCGGCCAGCTTCCATGCGAGGTTGTTCGCATCGCGAAGACCAGCTCCCATGCCTTGGCCGATGAATGGTGGAGTCAGATGAGCGGCGTCGCCGAGCAGGAAAACGTTGCCTCTGCGCCAGCGGTCGGCGAGCTGGGCGTGGAAGGTGTATTCGGCGACACGGATGAGTTGAAGGTGGTCGTCGCATACGGTTCCGGTCCACGGCGCGATCAGCGGCTTGAGCTTGGCCAGGTTCGAGAAGTGTTCGGCAACCTCCCCGTCGAGCAACTGAAACTCCCACCGGTAGCGGGTATCTCCGATACGCATGTAGGTGCCGGCCCTGGTGCGGTCGCAGACCTGATGGACGCCTTCCCACTGGCCAAGGTCGGCATTGGTCTCGACGTCGATCACCAGCCAGCGCTGCTCGAACCGCAGGTCATCCATCCGCGACCCGATCGCCGAGCGCACGAAGCTGTTGGCGCCATCGCAGCCCAGTACGTATTCGGTGTCCAGCTGCTGTGTGCTGCCGTCGCCCCGGTCGTGATAGGTGACTCGGATTCTGCCGTCCGCCCGTTGTTCGACGCCGGTTACCTCGGAGTTGCTTCGCACTTCGATCCAGGGGTACCGCGAAAGATTCTCCCGCATAACGGATTCCAGCTCGGGCTGGTCGAACATGTTTGCTTGCGGAAAGCCGTTGATGCCAGGGCGGATATCTCTGCGGAACTCGGCGAGGACGCGGTGATCGTGGTCGCGCAGCTGAAGTCCCTGCGCCGGGCGGGAGATCTCGGCGAACTGCTCGGCGATGCCCAACCGCGCAATGATTCGATATACCTCGTCATCCAGGTGCACGGCGCGAGGTTGCGGGTAGACGCCGTGCCAGCGGTCCAACACCAGGCTGCCGATGCCGTACTGCGCCAGCAGGGTTGCCACGGTGGCGCCGGTTGGACCGGCACCGACGATGACGACGGGTGACCTCGCAATAGCTTTGTGCGAGTCGCTGTTCCGACGCGGAATCATTCGACTGAACTCACTGCGGCCACAGCTGACCAGTCGTCATGCGAAAACAACCTTCATCTGCTGGGTGCCGAGATCGATCGCACCGTCGTCGGTTGCCACCGACGCCGTAACGACGTCGCCCTGCTGGAGGTACTTGTGGTTGGAGGCCTGGCGTTTGAAGAACGCTTTCCACTTCACCGCCGGCGGCAGCAACGCCCCAATCATCTCGATGGGCTTGGGTGGTGCGCTCAGCGCCGTGCCGGCCGGGGTGCCGGTCAGCACCAGGTCGCCGGCGGCGAGATCTTGGAACCGGGTGAGCGACTGCAACGCGGCCAGCGGCCGGTAGAGCATGTCGCCCTCGACCAACGCGTTTTGACGTTCATCGCCGTTGACACTCAACCGAAGGCGCAGGTCGCCGAAGCGGGCAAGCTCGTCAGCATCGAGGAGTACGAGCTCCGGTCCGACCGGGGTGAAGGTGGGGTAGGACTTCGCCTCGTAGAACTGGGTCTGGGGTAATTGGATGTCACGTGCGGACACGTCGTTGGTAATGACCAGCCCGGCAACGTAATTGGCGAGCTCCCCGGGACCGAGTGTGCTGCCGACCGGTAGGTCGCGCCCGATGACCAGGCCGATTTCCACCTCGTAGTCGAGGAATTGCACGTGTTGGGGCTTGACGATGTCGTCGAACGGGCCGCTGATCGACGCCGAGGATTTGCGGAAGAACGTCAGCGGGACGGTCTTGGGGTCCATGCCGGAATCTCTGACATGGGACTCGAAGTTGGTCATCTGCGCTACCACCCGACACGGTCGCGTAACCGGTGAGAGCAGATCAAGACCGTCGACCGCGACGGTGTCACCCGCGGCATCGATGGCGGCGCGGTCTGCCAGGAGTTGCGCGGTGGTGTCGGCGGTGGTGGCGATCTTAGTGGCGCCGTCGGCGGTCTTGACCCACCAGCCGTCGGAGGTGCGCAGGACGGAAGTGCTCATGAGCGGGCAACTTTCAGTAGGCCGATGAGGCGGTGGACGTCGAACTCATTGCGCTGCGGTAGAGCGGTGAGGATCGACAGGGCTTCCGAGCGGGCGGCGCGCGGGCTGGTGCCCAGGAAGTCAGCGCTCACCGGTGGACCCCACTGCGACAGGCCGCTTGCGGTGAACGGCGCCCAGCCAGGTTCGAGGGTGTTGTCGAACATGTCGCCGTCGGTGAAGTGCTCGACGAGGAACCCGTCGGGATCACGCCAATAGTCGAACAATTGACTGCCCTGGATATGGCGGCCGATACCCCAGGACCGGGAGTAGCCACGCTCGCGCAGGTATTCCCCGCCGGCCGCCAGCGCATCCAGATCGCTGACCTGGTAGGCCGAATGGACGTAGCGGTTTGCCGGACCCAACGCCATCGCCAGCGTGTGATGATCGGCGGGTTCGGTGCCGCGATCGCAGCGGATGAAGCCCATGGTGGGTCCGCGGTCGCGCTGGCCCGGGAAGAACAGGTAGTCGCTGACGATCATCCCGAAGTTGTCCAGGTACCAGTGCAGGGCCTCGAGGTACTTGGTCGACTGCACCACCACATGACCCAGACGCTGGACCCGGGCCGGGGCGCGCGGAGGCCGCTGGGTGGCGTTGGTCCTGACCACGTCGTGGCCGGTGTTGATCAGCAGCGGCGTCTGGCCGGGCAACTGTGGGAGCTCGTGCGTGCCCGCCACCACCCGGACCGGGAATCCGCTCGGGTCGACGAGTCGGACCGCCGAACCGCCGATGCTCTCGGGAAAAGGCTGCACCGTCGCGCCGGTCTTGGCGGCGAGCCGGGCAACATCGGTTTCATCGGCAGCGTGGAAGGCGATGCCGAGAAAGCGGGACTTCTGGCCGCGACGCAGGATCACGCACGGCCCACTCGCATCCGTGCCGCGTAATTGCAACTCATCTGGGGTGCGCACTGCCGCCTGAAAGCCGAAGGCCTGCGCGAAAGCCTCGGCGCGCACCAGATCTGGTTTTTCGAACTCGAGCCAGGCGATGTCGCGGATCTTGATCACCGGATTTTCCGCGCGCCCGGTGAGTTCCCCTGGTAGAGCGCCGTGCTCGCTGTGCAGATCGCTGTGACTACCAGCCATGTGCTGCCCACCCCTCACGATGATCTGATGAAATCGTCACATACGACGCATTGCTCAGTCAAGGTAGGTGACGATATCCTCACGAATGACTCAGCTGCTAGATTGAGCTTCCGTTCGAGTCGGGTGAGGTAGTGATGGGTGAGCCGGTGCAACCGGGCATCAATCGGGTGCAGCGACGCAAGCAACGCACCCGCGCGGCGCTGATCGGTGCGGCGCAGAAATTCATCGCCGAAGGCCGGCTCAACGTGCCGGTACTGGACATCACCCAGGCCGCCGACGTGGGAATGGGTTCGTTCTACAACCATTTCGACAGCAAGGAAGACTTGTTCGCCGCCGCGGTGACCGAAGCTCTTGATGCGCACGGCGCCCTCCTGGACGCGCTGACGGTCGACATCGAAGACCCGGCAGAGACCTTCGCGTGCCGGTTCCGGCTTACCGGGCGGCTGTTTCGTCGCCGCCCCCAAGAGAGCCGGATCCTGCTGGCGAACGGGGCTTCTTTGCTGACGTCGGATCGCGGATTGGCACCACGCGCGCTGCGCGATATCGAAGCCGCCGTCAGCGCCGGGCGGTTCGTTGTCGAGGATCCGCAGTTGGCGTTGGCCGTCGCCGGTGGCGCAATCCTGGGTTTGGGCGCCTTGCTGAGCAGTGATCCCGGGCGCGACGATGCTCATGCCGCTGATTCCGTCACTGCGGACGTGCTCCGGTTGTTCGGCATGTCCGCCAAGGATGCAGCCAAGATCTGTGCCCGCCCGCTGCCCGATCTGGACGCGATCACGCCGCCATATTCGGCGGCGTGAGGGCTCAGGCGCCCCGTAGTGCCGCGACCGGGCAGACGTCGATGGCCTCCTTGGCGGCCTTGGCGAGGTCGTCGGGCACGTCGGTATCGGCGAATTCATTGACCAGATCTCCGTCGTCGTCGAAAGAGAAGATCATCGGGGCAGACTGGCTGCACAGGCCGTGGCCTTCGCAACGGTCCCGATCGAGGATGACACGCATCAGCGTTCCTTTTCTAGGCAGGTACCAGCTCGAGGGGCAGTCGCTGGTAGCGGTGGATGATGTTGTTGATGGCCCAGGTCGCCGGGCCCGTGAGGTTGATGCGGTCCACCCGGGCGACGAGTTCGCGCAGGATGGCTTGTGACTCCAAGCGAGCCAATCCCTGTCCCGCGCAGCCGTGGGTTCCATAGCCAAAACCCAAGTGCCTATTGGCATCACGGGTGATATCGAAGGTGTCGGGGTCATCCCACTCGCGCTCGTCACGGTTGGCGGAGGCGTAGAGGACTAGAACCCGCGCCTTTGGTGGAATCATCACACCGCCGATCTCCGCCTGAGCAACGACCTTGCGGGAGAACGCCCGCAACGGGGACTCGATTCGTACGACTTCGTTGACGGCGTTCCCGACGAGTGACGGGTCCTCACGCAGCGCCTGCCACTGTTCAGGATGGGCCGCGAAGAGGTACAGCGCCGAGGTGATGGCGCTGATCGTGGTATCCAGCGAGGGCGCCAGATAGTCGATCATCAATGCCGGGCATTCCGAGCGAGGCAACTCACCGGCATCGGCCGCGCGGAGTACATCGTCTCCCATGCTCCCGGGTAACACCGCGCGATCACGAACGACCCGGCGGGAAAATCGCAGCATCGACAAGGTAGCGGGCATCGTGCGCAGCCACTGCCGGTTCAGTGGACCAAGCGAGTCGAATGTGGCGGCCGCCCACTCGAGGAGGTTGTCCCGGCCCCCCTCGGGCCACCCCACCAGGTCAGGCACCACTGCCAGCGGAAGCGCGGTGGCGACATCGCGGACCCCGTCGACGTGGCGCTGGGCAACCGCCGCCTCGACGACCGCCGCAGCCTGCCGATCGACCGCTTCCGTCATGGTGCGCAGCGCCTTCGGCGTAAGGCGGTGGGCGAGTAACTTGCGGCGCCGGTCGTGGTCCTCGCCATCGCTGTTGAGGGTGGTGCCCCGAGACAGCCGGTTGGCCAGTGGGTTCAGTGCCACACCGTGGCCCGACACGAAACGCGTGTCGTCGCGCAGCACCGCCTTGCATTCGGTGTAGCGGGGTAGTGCATAGACCCGCTGTCGCGGCAGCCACACCACCGCGCCGAGTTGCCGAAGCCGGGCATAGTGCGGGTAAGGATCGCGTATCGCGCTGCGCGCGTAGATATCCCGTCGATACACCGGCGCGCTGGCGGCGTTCCCCATGGCGAGTCCCTCCCTATGGCGGGTGCAGCGCGCCGCGTGGTCGACGTCTACACGTGCCCACAAGACACGGGCGCCCTGCACGGTCGACTTCTACAAAACCAAACAATGACGATATCGTCAAGTATGACTAGATCCTGCAAGTCCGTCGCGGCCGGTGCTCAGCCGTGGCTGACGACGCCTCGGCGCGTACAACCCCGTTTGAAGGAGGGCTGGTGAAAACACTGATGCCGCAACGCACGCAACCACCATGGGGCTATCTGCGTTAGCCGGGCTGATTGGTGGTGCCCCAACCCCTACACCTATCCGGAAAATCTGCCCGGATCAACGGGCACGGCGGCCCGGGTGGCGCGCCGGGTTGTTGGCAGACCATCACCCGCGAATTGTGGCCCGCGCCAACGCTGGTCATGGATACCGGTAACAGCCTCGCTCCCTACAACCACATCGACACCGGCTCGCCGTACGCAGTCGAGTGGCTACCGAGGCTCTCCGCAGCGACTCTGATTAGCTGAACCTCAAGAGGGACAAATTATTTCAGAAACGGCCCGAGTAAGAGCAATCCCGTCGGGCCGGTGAGCCGATTGAGACTGTTGCGCGTGCGGCGATTAGCGCAACTGCCATCGCGAAACCGGGAGCTTGATTCAGTTCAGCCGTCCAACCGCGGGATGACATTAAGGGCGGCCGAGTGAAGGATGACTGCTGTGGGCATGCATACGTCGATTCTGGCGGTCGGCAGTATCATCGCGCCGCGTTCACAGATGGGGTTTTCACTGGGCTGGCACATTATCTTGGCTTGTCTGGGGGTGGGCCTACCCGGGTTAATCCTGTTCATGGAGTGGCGTGGGCAACGCACAGGCGATGTAAATTACCGCTTGTTGGCCCGGCGGTTGGCTCGCGCGCTAGGTGTGTTGTTCGCTGTGGGTGCCGTCTCAGGCACGATCTTGTCGTTTGAGATGGGCCTGCTGTGGTCGGGTTTGATGGAGCATTACGGCTCGGTGATCGGTCTGCCGTTCACGATTGAGGGTTTCGCCTTCTTTGTCGAGGCGATCTTTCTCGGCATCTACCTATATGGCTGGGAGCGGCTCACGCCGCGTATTCATCTGTTGGCCGGGATCCCGATATTCATCGCCGGCGTGCTGTCGGCGTTCTTCGTCGTGTGCGCCAACGCGTGGATGAATAGTCCGCAGGGGTTTACCGAGCGCAACGGGAAACTGGTCAGCGTGTCCCCGTGGGCGGCGATGTTCAACCGGGCTACCTGGCCTGAGACGGTGCACATGATTCTGGCGGCTTTGATGGTCACCGGTTTCGTGACTGCCAGCGTCTACGCTGTCGCGATGCTGCGTGGTCGCAGCGGCCGTTATCACCGGCTTGGTCTGCTCGTTCCGCTGAGCTTTGCGTGCGCGGTCACGCCCGTCCAGATCGTGGTCGGTGACTGGGCAGCCCGCTATGTCGCCGACGATCAGCCCGCCAAACTGGCCGCGATGGAAGGCCTCTACCACGGTCAGCACGGCACCCCGCTCTCGGTCGGAGGCGTGTACTACGACAACGCAATGCACGGCGCGATTCGCCTCCCCAACGGTCTCTCGCTGCTGGCCCATCTGGATCCCAACGCTTATGTCGCCGGCCTAGACGGCATTCCTGCCGGCGAGCGGCCGCCGGTGAACGTTGTGCACCTCGCTTTCGACGCCATGGTCGGTCTTGGGTTCGCGTTGCTGGCGCTCGGGGCGTGGCTGGCCTGGACGTGGTGGCGACACCGCGACATGCCTTCCACGACATGGTTTCTGCGCGCAGTCGCAGTGTCGGGCATTGCGTCGGTCGTGGCCATGGAGGCCGGCTGGATTACCACCGAGGTCGGACGCCAACCCTGGATCGTCTACGGGTTGCTGCGCGTCGACCACGCGGTCAACCCGGCCGCGGGCATCGGCTGGGGGTTGCCTGTGCTGCTGGTCGTCTATGCCGTGCTCACTGCCGCCACGATTTACGTCTTGCGATACATGACTCGAACCCACCCCGTGCCACTGGCACCCCAGGAGTCCGACGTGACCGACTTCGAGGTGCACTAGCCATGTCGCTGGCCGCCGCACTGCTGGGACTCACCTGGCTATCGCTCACCGCCTACGCCCTATTGGCCGGTGCCGATTTCGGCAGCGGGTTCTGGGACCTGACTGCCGGCGACCCTCAGCACGGTCAGTCCCGGCGCGCACTCATCGAGCGCTCCATCGGGCCCGTTTGGGAAGCCAACCACGTCTGGCTGATCTTCGTCCTGGTCGTCGCGTGGACCGCGTTCCCGCCACTATTCGCGGCTGTCGCTTCCACTCTGTATATCCCACTCACCCTGGTCGCGATCGGCATTATCGCCCGGGGGTCGGCATTCGCGTTCCGCAAAACCGTCACCGAAGTTTGGCAACGACGGATTTTCGGGGCGGCGTTCGCGTTCTCGTCTGTCATCACGCCATTCTTCTTGGGCACGGTCGCCGGGGCGATCGCATCCGATCGCGTTCCGCCGGGGGTGGCCCGCGGCAATATCATCACCAGTTGGGCCAATCCCACCTCGCTGGTCTGCGGCATCCTAGCTGTGGGGGTCTGTGCCTATCTGGCAGCGATCTACTTGACCGCGGACGCACGTCGGGACCGCCGCACGGAGCTGGCCGAATACTTTCGCCGGCAAGGTCTGATCAGTGGCCTTGTCGTCGGAATAGTCGTGCTCGTTGCGATCGCTGTCGTCCATAGCGACGCCAACCAGCTCTATCAGCGGCTTACCCACCGCGGCCTCGCGCTGATCGCCGCATCCATTGCCATGGGGCTGCTGTCCCTGCTCCTGCTCGGCCGGCGCCGATACATCGCCGTACGTGCCAGCGCTGCTCTGGCGGTCACGACCCTGCTCTGGGGATGGGCTATCGCACAATACCCGCAACTACTGCCCGGCCTAAACCTTGATCAGGCGGCCGCCCCGCAGGCGACCATGCAAGCCACCGCCATCACTGCGGTGATCGGATTCATCCTGCTCACGCCAGCACTGGCATGGCTGTTCATTCTGTTCCAGCGGGACACGCACGACAGCTGAGCAAACTTCTGGGTGTCCGGTTTCCAGTGTTAGGAGGTGGCATCGATACAGATTTCGGGCTAGACAATTCCAGCCCTATCGAGGACTGTCGATTTCGTATGTGCCGCGGTCATCGGAAACAACAACGGTGACATGGCGGGGCGCGCCATTGACAATGGCGTCGCAGGTGAACGTTGTTCCCTGATGAGCGCTGGGATTGCGTCCGCCGTTGCAGCTGACGTCGGTGACGGTGTTTGCGCCGTATCCGCTAGCGGGATCCGACAGAGTCTGCAGAACGCCGGACTGCACTTTGGTCACGTCCAGGACCATGCCGCCGGTGATGCCGAGGCGGGCGATGTTGCCGATCAACACCACGGCCCCGATCAGGACGGCCAGACCGCCTGCTCCGGCCAGCAGCCACGGGACGAATTTCTTGAGATCTGATGCGGCGCTGTCTTTCCGAACAACGGCGGGCTTTTCTTGTGCAACTGGCGCCGAGGGCGGGGGTCGGTCTGGACGCTGCAGGTACCACTGGCGGTCTGGTGATCGTTGCGGACGGCCGACGCCCGGCGGGCGGCCGTATGGCGGCCCAGGGATGGATCTGGAGGCGGGCGGATGTGGTCGGGCAACGCGGGTGGTGGGGTCGTCGGCGTCCGGGCGGCGCAGATACCAAGGGGTATCGGGCCGGTGTTCGCCTCCCGAGCCTGGCGGCGGTGGGCGGTTCACGGGAAGTTCCCGTAGCACTGGGCGGCGCTGCCCACCAGACCGGAACGAAACGCCACGATTCGGGTGAAGCCGGCCGGCACGGTGTCGCCGTTGGCGTCGCTGGCCACGAGATGATTTGTGAGCAAACCAGACACAGCTTCGTCAAGGTCGCCGGCGTTCAATATCAGGCTGTCACCCGATGGCACGGAGACCGGAGTGGCCATATTCCGCTGGGCGACTCCGGTAAGACATGCGGTACGAAGTGCCGCGCGTTCACCGATGAGTTCAAGGCCTTGCTGGCGTTGCACCGCCAGCATGTATCGCGAGGTGACCACCGAAAAGGCGGTGTCGTCGCCCTGCAGGAGTTGCCGACTCTCACTGTCGGCGTAGGTGCCGATCTCTCGTAGGCCGGATAGATCGACGTTGATGGTGTTGGTGGAGGGGCAGTATGAGGCTGGCGGGCTCGGCCGCGCGTCGGGGCACACGAGAGTGCCGCCGACGGTCAAGGTGGGTGGATGTTCGGGGTGAAAGATTGCCGTCAGCGTCTCCATCAACTGCCCCAAAGTTTGTTCGGTGATGGGCATCTCGCCAGCGGGGGAGTCGTCCGATGAGTAGTTTTGCAGCGCGGGAGGAAGGCCTACGTGGCGGCGGGCTATTTCGTCGTGGTCGATGGCCGCACAGGTAGAGGGGTCGCCGTCAAACCCCTCTTGAAAAGCGGCGATTCGGTCGAGCGCGGAACCATGTGCATGAAAGGCGTTTTCGGGTTCATCGGTGGGATCGCGCAATGTGATTCCGCCGGCGAGCACGTGATCGAGGCCATCGGTGGTGTTCATCGCGAAACGGGTTGAGTGGCCCTCTGCCACCCAATGCAGGTAAACCCCGGCGAAGCAGTCGGCCTGCTGTTCCTTGACCAGCGTACGGGTGAAAAAGTGGACGCTGTGCGCCCTGGTCTGTACGGCGTGCCCGAACTCATGGGCGAGTGTTCCGGCGACCGCGATGTCGCCAAAGTACTTGCGCGTCAGTGGAATAAGGACACCGCGGTCCCAGGCAATCGAGTCGTCGAGGCGACAATACGACGCGTTGACCGACTTGTAGCCGTTGCGCCCGCCGCACGCGCCTCGGCTGGACGGCCTTTGCGAGTCGTAGGATCTAATGGCCGCAATAGGCCGGTACTCGCCGGCGAAGAATTGAGGGTACGCGGCGGCCCAGAACTCTTGGATGTCGTTGACAGCCAACAGGGCTAGTCGATCGTCGTCGCCGCCGTCGGTAGCCTCGACATCTCCTTGGGGCTTCGGGGCGTCCGGTCGTCGCCCGCTGAAGCCGTGGGTGGCATGCAAACCGCCAACGCGGTCCGGGTCATACAACATCGAGGCCGGCCGCCCGGCCATCACGGTAGGGGAGCATCCACTGGCTGCCGGGATAAGGCACATTACCGCCAGTACGACGGCAACCAGGTTCGGGCGGTGCTTCATGCGCTCCCTCCCCGCGATCAAGATGCCGTACTTAGCCGAGGTCTGCAGATAGGTGCTTCGGGCCCCCTTCCGGCGACGTTAGTTGAATCGCCGACGCGTCGTCCGCGGAATCTTGCGGCGGCCCGCCGAGGAGCAGGCGCGACGGGTCCTGCTAGCTGCGGGCCAACGCCCTCCCTGCCGGACCGCTTCGGGGGTAGCACTTTTTTTCGTTTTGTGACCACATGCGATATCACGGGTCGGTGATATCGCATGCGGTCACGTTTTGAAACAGTGAGTGTTGGTCGGAGACGGTGATGAAGTGTCGGATGTGACCACTGAGGACCTATCGAAACTGCCGCCCTGGATGCAATTCGCGGTAAGGCTGCTAGCTGGTCATCACTCGGCTTACCTCTTAGCGCCGGCCGGATTCAGATTCGTGTGCCATGCGGCGCATGGTGACCAATAGTGGTTCGTAGAGCAGGGTTCCGATCACGAGGTGCTCGATTGCGGTTGCGCGATGCGTCTCGGAGGTGATGGGTTCGACCTCGGCGGCAGCGAAGCGGGACAGTGCTTCGGCGTACTGGTCGAGCAGCGCATCCGGTGCCGGGAAGGCCAGGCGGTCGAGTCGGTCGAGGGCAGCGGCGACCACCGCGCGGTGCGGGCTGTCGAGCGCCACTTTCCAGCCGTGCCGGCTGAGTAGCGCGTCGACCCTGCCTGCGGATTCCGCGCTGGGTTCCTCAGCGACACTAGGGGACAGGAGCCATTGCGCGGTGCCGAGAGCTTGGTGCAGCGGCACGGATTGGTCATCGACGACCTCGAGTATTCGGTGCACGGCCTCAAGTTTCAGTCCGGCGACGTCGATCAACGCGCGAATGAGAGCCAGGCGACGCAGGTGAGAGTCGTCGTAGGCCGACCAGGTGCTGCTCTGACGCTCGCCGGAGTGCAGTAAACCGAGCCGCAGGTAGTACTTGATCGTCGTCGCGGGGATACCGCTGCGGGCGGAGAGTTCGGCTAATCGCATGACACATCTTGACATATCGGGCAGTGAAGCTATCCAATATTGGAGAGTTGTAGTCACCAATAAAGGAGGCGTTCGATGACTGACACGACCCGGATTTTGGCGGGAATTCTGCTGTTGTCCCTGGTCACCGTGGAGAGCGGCGGTCTCTACCTTGTGCGGCTAGTGCAGGGCGCGGCGTCGTGCGACGCCATTTCAGCTGGGCTTCGCTCGAGCGGGACACGCCCACGCGGGGGTGTTGCTCATCCTGTCGTTGACTGCGTTGCTCTACGCCGACGCGGTACACCTGACCGGGCTATGGGGCTGGTTGTCGCGTGTCGGGGCGCCGGTCGCGGCAGTGTTGATGCCTGCCGGTTTCTTCTTTTCCTCGATGGGCGACGGCCGCACCTCACCCAATGCGTTCATCGCGCTCGTCTACACCGGTGGGATCGTTCTGGCCGTGGGACTCGCATCGCTCGGCATCGGGCTGCTCATCGCCTGATTCGAAGGGCGACATCGTGCTGCACTTTGGCGCACACCAGAAGTCAAGCGGCGCTGCTGAATTCCGGTCGAAGCGTTACCGGTAGGTATTGGTAACCGTGCACGGCGATGCTGTCGTACCATCGCGGTTCGCCGGCCAGCGCGAGGTGAGGGAAGCGCTCGAAAAGCGAATACAACCCGACCTGCAGTTCCATGCGTGCGAGCGTGGCGCCCAGGCAGACGTGGATACCGGTGCCGAACGTGACGTGCTCACGGGCTTTGGTGCGCGTCGCGTCGAACTCGTTGGGGTGCAGAAAAACCGCGGGATCTCGGTTGGCTCCGCAGAAGAATAGATACACCGGTTGGTCGGCGCGTATCTGCCTTCCAGCGATCTCGGTGCTTTCGCTCGCGACCCGCACCGTCCACAGGAACGGGCCGGCGTATCGAACGAGTTCTTCGATGGCCTGCGGCCACTGGTCTGGATTTGTACGTAGGCGGGCCAGCTGGTCGGGGTGACGTAGCAGCGTCACGATGGCGTTGCCGAGCATGTGAGTGGTCGTGAGGAAACCGGCACCCAGAAGCAGCATCGCGGCCGTCTTGACCTCGACGTGGGTGAGGCTGTCGTCGCGGATGACTTCGGAGAGGATGCTGTTGTCGGCGCCGCTTTGACGCAGCCGCGCAATGTGCCTATCGAGGTAGATGTCGAGTTCGTCTTGTGCGTGCACGGCACCGAGGTAGTCGCGCCATGACGGTATCGCGCTGCTCACGAGCCGGGTGCCGGGTGCACTGATGTGATGGAGGTACTCGACATCGTCGTCGGGTATACCGAGCATGGCGGCGATCACGGCGATGGGAATGCGTGCGGTGTAGGCAGCGACCAGGTCGGCCTGTGATTCGTTTGCAAGGGCATCGAGTTCGCGGTCGGCCACTTGTTGGATCCGTGCGCGCAAACCTTCGATGGCGCGAGGGGTGAAACCGCGCATCACCAAGCGGCGCAGGCGGGTGTGCTCGGGCTGATCGACGAAAAGCATCGATGGCGGCTCCAAAGGATTGAGGAGGCCGGGATTTGTTTTGGCGATGACCCATTGGATCGGGCGCAGACCGGATCGGTCGCGAGGTTTGACTGTCCGAAATCGGTTGTCACGCAGAATCTGCCGGATTACGTGCGCGTCGGCGGTGACCCAGCCGGTTCGTGCGAACGACGATATTGGTCCTCGGGCGCGAACCTGCTCGGTCAGTGCCGAGACGTTGCCGGCCTCGCTGGTATCGATCAGCAGTTTGGCAGCAGGATCACCTCTGTGTGCCAGCAGTTTGAGCGCGGTCCGCGGGATCCCGTATCCGGTCAGCCAATGCATCCGCAGCTGCCACGATCGTTTCACCCGTCGCTCCCTTCAACGCCATCCGTGCCTCGATTGTGCGCCGCTCAGGGCGTCAAATACAGCGGCGGCCGACGTTGACGCGCACCTGAGGGTGCGCGATGAGGTTCTTCGCGTGATCAACACTTCGTGGAATGGGTGGCTGACTGGCCGATCCAGTCACGCGCCCGTGTGAGCACGGCGTCGGGTTCGAAGCGCTCCATCGACCATGTGTCGGAACGAACGGTTCCACGGGAACGGTAGCGGTTCATGATCTCAACATGGTGCGGCAGGCCGATGAACCGCTCAAGGCTGTCCTCGCTGTCCCACACCGATATCGAACCCCCGCGCAGCGTTGCCGGAAGCGACCACAGCCACAGCCCAACCGCACCCGTCATCGCATACCAGCCATAGCGCATACGGAGCCCTTTGGCAGCCACCGCCGGCAGGTCCACGGGATGGTGACTGCGAAACTCGGTGACACTGACCACAACTGGCTGCTCGCCAGGGGCATACGGGCCGGGCATCCACGACATGACCAACGGCGGCGCTGACTTCTCGGGCTTCCTCACAAAGCCAGCATCGAGCTAAGATTGGTCTATGTCACGGTCCAATACCGACATTTTTGAACAGACCAATCCTGCGCCGCCTGGGTTCAGCGAGGAACTTCTTCTGCACCTGGATCGATCTCAACGCGGGCTATCTCAACAGCTCACCGAGCAGCTGCGTGCACTGATCCGGGCGGGTCGGCTACCGACGGGAACACAACTTCCACCCTCACGCGTCTTGGCACACGATCTCGCCGTCGCCCGAAGCGTCATCGTCGACGCCTACCAGCAGCTTGCGGCTGAGGGCTACTTGTCGGCGCGACAGGGGTCAGGCACCCAGGTGCTGCCAGTGACCCAGCCCGCAGCTTCCGACCAACCGGTTGCCGCTGAGTCATCTTCTGTAGTAAGCCTTCTCGGCGGACTTCCCGACCCGGCGCTGTTCCCGCGCGCCGAGTGGCTGCGTCACTACCGCTCGGTATTGCGTGACATGGCCAACGCACAACTGGGGTACCCGGGACCATTCGGGACACTCGAGCTGCGCCGTGCGCTCAGCGATTACCTCAGTCGTGTTCGCGGTGTCGCCGCGCAACCCCAACACACCGTCATTTGCGGCGGGATCACACAGGCGGTTGTGTTGGTGTGCCGAGCGTTACGGGCCCGCGGCCTCACCTCGATCGCCATGGAGGACCCGGGCTTTGGGCTGCACCGCCAAGCCATCGCGAACACCGGCCTGAAGGTTGTCGGGATGCCGGTCGACGACGAAGGGCTCCAGGTGCACAAGCTGGCCGAGCTGGACGTCGGCGCAGTGCTGGCCGCACCCGCCCATTCCTACCCGACCGGCGCAGTCTTGAGTGCCGCCCGCCGCGCTGCGCTACTCACCTGGGCGCACGAAAACGACCGGCTGATCATCGAAGATGACTACGACGCCGAATTCCGATACGACCGCGCGCCTCTCGGGCGCGCTACAAGGACTGGCGCCCGAGCGGGTTGTCTATACCGGCTGTGCCAGTAAAACTTTGAGCCCAGCGCTGCGACTCGGGTGGATGATGCTGCCACGCTGGCTGGTCAGCGACGTTGCCCAGCAGAAGCTGCTCGATGACGTGGGAACTAATGTGCCCGAACAACTTACACTCGCTCGGTTCATCGAGACCGGCGGCTTCACGCGCCACCTTCGGCGGGTACGGCCCGTCTACCGTCGCCGGCGCGACGCCACTCTGGAAGCGGTCGCGGCATCATTGCCGGCAGCACAAGCCAAAGGCATCGCGGCCGGCTTGCATCTGTATGTGCAGCTGCCCGACGGCGACGAAGAAGGCCGCCTCATCGATGCCGCGCGCGAACAAGGTCTGCTGATAGAAGGAGCAAGCTGGCACTGGTCAGCGCACGAGACCGCGCCACCAGCACTCGTCCTGGGATACGGAGCCACCACCGAGGCTCGAATCCATCACTCGCTCACCACGCTGGGCGCGATATACCGAAGCCAAAAACGGGTCAGTGAAAGTTAGGGCGCGCCATAGCCAAGCGGTTCCAAGGCGACGAGCGGGATCGTGCGTGATGGTGGTACTCGGCGGGCGTACCGACGCCAGTGGCTCGTATAGGCAAGGGCTTGTGGCCATAGCGCTCGGTGTTCGTCTGGATCGAGCTCTCGGGCGCTCATGTCGAGACGGTGTGCACCGATCTGGACGGTGACCGACGGGCGCGCGCGCACGTTGTAGAGCCACGCGGGGTTATGGGGATGGCCCCCTTTGGCCGCGCAGATGATGTATCGAGACCCGTCGGGCATGTAGACCAAGGGCGTCGTTCTGGGCGTTCCGCTCTTCGCTCCGACGTGGTCCAGGAGGAGCATCGGGGGAGTCCCGGGCACGTGTTGGCCCAGACGTCCACCGCTGACCCGGTAAATCCATACATGGCCTCGCACGAGGTGACGAATGTTGCCCCACGAGCGATCGATGACCCGCATCAGCAGTTCGACTGGCGACAACGGCATAGATACTCCTCACCACCTCGGGTCGGCACCGACATGTCCGATGCCATCGGTCCCGATCACGCGCATGCGAAAGGGTACTCGCGAGTACCCCTTTTGTATAGGTCTTGCTCGGTGGTGACGCGCATCGCGGCCGGCCGACCAAGAAGGACACGGGACGCGATAGGTTGGTCAGCTGTGGCCGCAGACCGAATAGCCAAGGTCGAAGAACAGCACCTCAGACTGCTCGACGGTCTGGCGGCCTCGATCCGCGAAATGGGGCTCCCGCGTACCCATGTCAGCGACATCGTTCGCCATGCGCGAGCTTCACGCCGCACCTTCTACAAACATTTTCCGGATAAGGACTCCTGCGTCGTCGAACTCGTTCAGCTGAGCGCTACCAACATCATTGAGGCCGTCACCGCGGCAATCGATTTCAATGCCGCACGCACCCTGCAGATCGAGCAGGCCGTCGACGCGTACTTATCTGTACTGTCCAGTGAGCCGGATTTAACGCTGGCGCTGTCCAGCCCCTCGGTCGGTGACCGCATCGTTCGCGCCCAGCGAGAAGGATTGGAACGCTTCGCCGAATTCCTCGTATCGGTGACCGCGAGCACGCCCGCGAATCGGCGGCATCCGAAGCGCCGATCTCCCTGGAACGCGCGTACATGCTTACCAGCGGCTTACGGTCCACAGCACTTCGCGCCATCGAGCGCGGTGACGAGCTCGATCATGCGGGCGCAGAAGGCAAGGCAGTGTTCAAGGCAGTCCTCTCGTGAATCACGCCGTCTCGCAGGCTAAGTGAGTCATTGCCCTCACGTGCTGGCAGGCGGAATTGATTCGGCGATCGTCTGGGCGCACAGCGCCGGGTCATCGATCATGGGTACGTGGCCGACGCCGGGCAATGTGATGAACCGTGCCTGCGGCAATCGTTGCCGTGCTGTGGCCACGATAAATCGCGGGCGGAAAAATGCGGTCCTTCTCTGACCATGCCACCGTGATCGGGCACGGGAGTGGGTCGAGCGGTTGAAGGCTTTCGCTGGTGTCGAGTAGATCGTCGGTGACGCGGCATCCGACTAGGTCACCGAAGGCTTGGACGGCCTGATCGGAGGTCAAGCGCTCGGCATGTGCGGCGACGTCACGCATTCCGAGTCGGCGCACGGCGCCAAACCTCAGCAGGGCGGGCGCAAGGTGGCGGGTGGCGTCGGCGAGCACTTTGGTGCGGCGCAGCCTGTCCCGGCCGCGGCTGTGGGTGTCTGGCGCCGACCAAAGCCCAGCGGGAGAGAGTGCGCACACCGATTTCGCGCGGCCTCGTCGGGCGAGTTCGATGGCCATCCAACCGCCCAGTGAGTTACCGGCGACATGGACGGTGGGAAGTCGGTGTTGGTCGAGCAGCTCCTCAGTGGCGTCGGTCAGTGCTCGGATCGTGGCCCGTCCCGAAATCGGCGGACCACCACGATGGCCGGGCGCGGTGGGCACGATGACATCGAAGCGGTCAGCGAGCAGAGGCGTGACATCGTCCCAGGCGGCAGCGGACATGGTCACGCCATGCAGAAGCAAGAGCGGCGGTTTGGCGGGCATCGACCTAGTTTCGGCGGTCCGCGAATCCGGCGGGCAGATCGCCCGGAGCAGTCGCGATGACCGTCTCGTCGTCAACACCGACGTATTCGAACAAGGTGATGGTGGCGAACTCCGGCACCACGTAGATGGGGTACGTCGGACCCGCGTCTCGGTAGGCGCGCATCTCGTCAAGGTGTTCATTCTGGTACAGCACCGTTTTGGATCCATCAGTCCGAATCCAGTCCGGGAAAAAGATCGTCCCGTGCAACCGGCGTTGTACGGGCATGACGTTGACCACGACGCAGGTGCCGGTCGGTTCGGTCCAGGAGACCTTGTACACATCAGGAGCCAGCGCGACGAGGTCAACTTTCTGATCTCGGACCCAGCGCCCGCCGACGTGACCGGAGTGGATGCGGTAGTCGATGGTGGTGGAGTTCTTGACATACATCTCGTATTGCCAGCCGTTGGCGTAGGTATAGATGAAGCGGTGTCCGACGAGACTGGAAGTCATCGGGATCGGTTGGCGTGGGTGCGCTTGGTCCGTGTGGCATAGAATGAGTTTACTTCAAATTAGTTTTGTAAGGAACCTACTTGAATGGTTAAGGCATCAAGCTCGACTGAGGCCGCGGAGCTGTCCCGAGTTCTGGGTCCGCTTCGGCGCGCCGTTCTTCGGGCCACCCGTGCCGCTGAAGGGTTACCCGACCTGCCGGACAGCCATATAGAGATTTTGCGGACGGTGGCGGACAGTCCAGCGATCACTCCGCGCGCGATCGCAGATCGGCTTGGGTTGGCGCGGCCCACAGTCAGCAACCTGATCAACAGCATGAAACGGGAAGGGCTGCTCACCCTTGCCCGCAGCGACGACGACGCCCGGGTCGTCCATGTCACGGTGACGAAGTTCGCGGCGGGACTGTTGAACCGCTACGACAAGGCCAGCGAACACATCTTGTCCGCGTCGTTGAACGACTTGGTTCCGGCACAGCGGGCGGCGATCATCGCCGCGCTACCCGCACTTTCGCCAGCTGCAGTCGAATCTGACCTCCGACACACAGACCCAGATCTTGGATACGCGCTAGTCAACGGATTTCGGGTGACCGGGGCCAAAATCGGTAGGCCACCAACATCGGCAGGATCAGCCAGGGCAGGTTGATCGGCAGGTAAGTCATCAAGTGCGGCGGACTGTCAGGGCCCAGTAACGTCTGCATGAAATAGAAGTACATGTTCATCACTGCGCTGACGGCATAAGCCATGGCCAGGGCGGGCAGCCACGGCCAGGATTTCAGCCTCCAGAGGGCGACGCTGAGCACGACGAGCAGCGGCAGTTGTACGAACCCGTCGTAAAGAAGCGAGGCCTGCAAAGCGGGCGGCATGACCAGATGCTGTGGTTCCTGCTCGACGCCCCAGGTGTGCAAGGCCCGCAATGGCGGCCACGGGCTGTCAGGGGCGACAGGGACTCCGAGTCCTTCCGGCAGACTCAGCACGATGGCGTTGATGATGCCGAGGACGAAGGCCGGCAGCAGGAGGTAGTCGAGGCGGCGCCGGACAAGGCGGGCCAGAGGTCATGATCACTACCGTCACCGCCGGCGTCGTCGTGCGTACCGGAATCGCGGTTCCACGCCCGGGGATTCAGTTTCCAGAAGATGCGAGTCACTGTCAATGTCGATGGCACCCAGGTGTAAGCGCCCGGCAACTGGGGAAGGAAACATAGGCGCTGGCTGACATCGGCAGGAAGGCAGGACGGCATGCGTGCCTACCGTTTCGACAACTCCCGGGGACTGGACGGTCTGCAAGTACACGATGAACCCACTCCGTCGCCGCAGCGGGGGGAATTGCTGCTCAAGATCCGGGCGGTGGCGCTGAACTACCGTGACATCGCGATCCCGCTGGGTCGTTACGTGCGGGACAGCACAACCGGTCTGGTGCCGTGCAGCGACGCGGCCGCCGAGGTCGTCGAGGTCGGCGAGGGTGTCGACGACTACCGACCCGGCGACCGCGTGGTCAGCACATTTCACCCGCGCTGGTTCGGCGGCCCGGCGCCGGCGACGGCGGACTCCGACACTTACGGCAGCGGACGGGATGGGTGGCTCACCGAATGCAAAGTGGTGTCACGGGAATCGGTTGTCGGCGTACCCGCCGGACTGCCCGACGAACAGGCCGCGACGTTGCCCTGCGCCGGAGTGACGGCCTGGAATGCGCTCGCCGGCCCGGCGCCGATCCGCGCGGGTCAGACCGTGTTGACACTCGGGTCGGGAGGAGTGTCGATCTTCGCGCTGCAACTGGCGAAGGTGCTGGGCGCTCGCGTCATCGCGACCACCTCGAGCCGTGAGAAGGCACAGACCCTTAAGTCGTTGGGCGCCAACGAAGTCGTCGATTACCGTAGCGACCCGCGATGGGGTGAGCGAGTCCGCGAGCTGACCGGAGGCAGGGGAGTGGATCGCGTCGTCGAAGTCGGCGGCCCAGCCACCATCGATCAGTCGTTGCGGGCAGTCGCCGTAGGTGGCGAGGTGACGCTGATTGGCTTCCTCAGCGAAGACAATCCCGGCATCGACTACTTCCTACTGAAAGGCGCCGGCGCGACAACCCGGTCCATCACCGTCGGAGATCGCGCCGATTTACAGGACCTCATACGCGCTGTCACCGTCGACCGGACTCGCGCCGGTGATCGACCAGATCTTCGAATTCGCCGACGCGAGAGCCGCGTTCGAACGACTGCACGAAGGCAAACACATCGGCAAGGTAGTCATTCGGGTCAGCTGAGACTAGCGCGGTCCGGCTTGCCGGTCGTCGCGGCTGATCGCGCCGTTGATTTCGACGTGGTCGCGGCGGCGAGGACGGCGTCGTTGATGGCGGTGGGGGTGATGGCGACGATGCTCTTTTGGGCGCGGCTGGCGATGTCGAGCAGATAGCGACGCTTGGGCCGCTTCGAGGTCAGCGCGTGATCGACCGCTTTGGTAACTCGTTTGGGATCAGCGGCGAGTTTCTGCAGGCGTCCCATGAGTTTCCGGCTGCCGGCGAGGTGGGATGCGTACAGTTCGCGATGCTGCTCGGATAGCTGTTTGACCATCGTGTCGTAGTCGTTGAACACGTCGCCCCACATGTCGGTGCGGATCGGGCCGGGCTCGATGAGTGAGACCGGGATTCGCCAGGGGCGCAACTCCATCCGCAGTGCATCGGCCAGCGATTCGACCGCGTACTTCGACGCGTTGTAGGCGCCGGTGCCCGGGGTGGTGTACAACCCGCTGACCGAGGACATGAACACCACCCGGCCGCGGGCGGCCCGGATCTTCGGCAGCACGGCTTGGGTCACCGCGATCTGGGCGATGACGTTGACGTCGAATTGCCGCGTCAAGTCGTCGAGGGACAATCCCTCTACTGGTCCGCTGACGATGATGCCGGCGTTGTTGACCACGCCGTCCAGCACCGCGGGAAGCTGGGCCGGAAGCGCCGCAATGGCGGACCGGTCGGTGATGTCGAGTCGGACCGGGTGCACGTTGGGCAGGCGGTCGAGGCTGCGCAGGGCCGCGTCGGATCGAGCGGTGGCATAGACGTCCCACCCGTGGCGGCTCATGTGTTCGGTGATCGCCAGACCGATTCCTCTGCCGGCGCCGGTAACCAATACTGAAGGCATGTGATCTCTTCCCCCCTAATACACCGATCGGTTTACTTGCTCGTGGCGACGGTACACGCCTTCGCGCTCGATGTAAACCCATCGGTATACTCGAGGCCATGACGACCCACAAGGCGCAGCCCACCAATGCAGGCGGCGGTCGCGGCGCACGACAGCGCATCCTCAGTACGGCCAGCGACCTGTTCTACCGTGAGGGCATCAACGCAACAGGTGTCGAGCGACTCGCCAGCAAAGCGTCGGTCTCGAAGCGGACTCTCTACCAACACTTTCCGAGTAAGACAGCCGTCGTCGAGGAGTATCTGCGTTGCATCCAGCAGAGTATCGATGACCCCATCCACCCCGGGCCAGGCGCCGCCAACCGCACGCCTCGCGAACGGATCCTCGCCCTTTTCGCCACCCCGCCCCCGGGCGTGCAGATGCGCGGCTGCCCGTTCCACAACGCGGCGGTCGAAGCCGCTGACGCCATGCCTGAAATTCACGGCATCGTCCAGGAACACAAGCGCAACTACATCAAAGGCCTGATCAAGCTGGCCCGCCAAGCCGGCGCCGCCAATCCCACACTTCTCGGCAACCAACTCGCCGTGCTGTACGAAGGTGCCGCTGCGTTGTCCACCTCGCTTGACGACCCCGCGCCGTGGACCCACGCGCGTCAGGCCGTACAGACACTCCTCGACCAAACAAA
Organism: uncultured Actinomycetota bacterium; assembly: GCA_963762535.1. Taxonomy (GTDB): domain Bacteria; phylum Actinomycetota; class Actinomycetes; order Mycobacteriales; family Mycobacteriaceae; genus Mycobacterium. The sequence goes on along the minus strand of CAVXKX010000002.1, from coordinate 678,647 downwards.
GAGCTGACGGCGCAGCGGCTCAACACAAAAACGTCCGAATGCGTCTGAAAGTGCATGTGCCGCAGCCACTGCGGGCCTGACCGGCCCCCTGCCCTGTCACTCCAGGCGATGAGCTTGTGCAGATTTGACGTTGGAGGGCAGCTCGATATCGTCAAGGCCAGGCGGTGTGACACCGCGTTTGATGGCCCGCTTCACCATGTGAGCGTTGTCCTGCAGCCTGTGGTGACCGGGTTCGTACGGAGTTCCGCCGATGTGTTCACGGTGATCGACGGTTTCGCCGCGGTCTTTGCGCTGACGAAGCTCGAGCTGCCAGCCGCTGGATAGTTTCGTTGAACTCGTCGACGTTGTCGAAGGCCGCCACAACGACGTTTCGGCGCTGTTTGCGTTCCGGGTCATAGCGGAAGTGCCACACGACCCAGCGCTGAATGCTGTCGTCGTTGGGATCTACCGCCGCCACAGACGCAGTTTAATGAAGGACTCGCTCGAAGGGCGGCGCTCAGCCCGCCGGCTGCCACCCGCGCATCGCCGCGTCCATCTGGTCCTCCTCGAGTGCGCCGACCGCAAGGCGCTGCTGGCCTCGTTGACGGCACATGCCGTCCAGAAGTAGCGCGACGTAGCGGCGCCACAACTCCGGCTCGACGTGACCGGCCCATTCGCTGACCGTTCCGGCCAGCAAGCCGACGATCGGCATGTCGGTGTGCTCGATATCGGGGCGCAAGTGGCCGTCGTCGCGGGCGCGCTCAACCAGCTTGGACAGCAAGGGGATAAGCCGTTCTCGAGCACATTCGACGCGGTTGCCACCAGACTTGCTGTACACCATCTCGCGCAAACCCCGGTCGGTGGCGGTCAATTCACACAGGTGCTCGACGAACCACACAAAGCCGTCCCAGGAGTTCTCGAGTTGCAGCGCGGTCTCGGCCAGGCAGACCACCTGATCGATCCCGTCTTCGAAGATGGCTTCGACCAGTTCCTCCTTCGTCGCGAAGCGGCGGTAGACCGTGCCCACACCCACATTCGCGTGATGCGCGACGTCGTTGAGGGTCGCCTCCAGACCCTTGATCGCAAACAACTCGCGGGCCGCCTCGAGCACGCGCTGCCGATTGCGCTCGGCGTCCTTGCGCAGGCCGCGGCACGGTTGTTCGCTCATCTGGCCCAGCTTAGTGATGTGCGTTACCCATGTCCATAACCGGATTGACGCTATCCACTTAAAGACTTAGATTGGCTACCGAGATCGCCGGCTGACGCGTCGATCTGCCGCAGTCGTCGTCGAAAGGTCAGGGCCTTGAATCCACCGATAGTGAGCGCACGGACGGGGAAGCGGCGGTGATCGCGACCGTCAAACGGACCTGGTTGCCCGTCCTCGTGGTGGTGGCGATCGCCCTCGGCGTCGTCAGCGTGGCCCACCTGCGCTCGGTGTTCGGCTCCCATGGGGCGGTGGTGACACCGGTCGGGTCGGATACCGCCGAGAAGTTCAACCCCAAGGTCGTCGTCTACGAGGTATTCGGAAGCGGCAGAAGCGCAGTCGTGAATTACACCGACCTGAACGGTTTGCCGCAGCGGGCGGGAGATGTACCCCTGCCGTGGTCGTTGAGGCTGGAGACCACCATCCCGTCTGTGATGCCGAATCTGCTGGCGCAGGGCGACGGGCACTCGATCGGTTGCCGCGTCATCGTCGATGACCATGTGAAGGACGAAAGGACGGCGCAGGGAGTGCACGCCGCAACGTATTGCTTGGTGAAGGCGGCATGAGCGCTCTCACCGAAGACGCCACCGCCGAGGACGCCGCCACCGACGCCATCCCGACCGCGCGCGTTGCTGGCCGCCCTCGGCTGCCGCACCTGTTGCGTACCTTCGCCATTCCGATCGTCCTGGGCTGGATCGCGATCGTCGCGGTTCTCAATACCAGCGTTCCCCAGCTGGAAGTAGTGGGAAAGCTACGGGCGGTGTCGATGAGCCCCAACGACGCGCCGGCACTGGTCGCCACCAAGCGGGTCGGCGAGGTGTTCAAGGAATACGACACCAACAGCAGCGTGATGATCGTGCTGGAAGGCGATCATCCACTCGGCGCCGACGCACACGCGTTCTACGACAAGATCGTTCGAGAACTCCGCGCCGACACCACCCACGTCCAGCACGTCCAGGACTTCTGGGGCGACACGTTGACGGCGGCCGGTGCGCAGAGCATCGACGGAAAAGCCGCCTACGTCCAGGTCTACATCGCCGGCGACCAAGGCGAGGCATTGGCCAACGAGTCGGTGCACGCCGTGCGCTCGATCGCCAACGGGGTCAAGGCGCCTCCCGGCGTCAAGGCCTACGTGACGGGACCGGCAGCAACGTCGACGGATCAAAACGCCGTGGGCGATGCCAGCATGGAGATGATCGAGGGACTCACCTTCGCCGTCATCACCATCATGCTGCTGCTGGTGTACCGGTCGGTCGTTACGGTGGCCGTCACGCTCGGCATGGTGGTGGTCGGCCTGCTTTCGGCGCGCGGCGTCGTCGCGTTTCTGGGCTACCACCAGGTGTTCGGGCTCACCACGTTTGCGACCAACATGCTGGTGACGCTGGCCATCGCCGCCGCCACCGACTATTCGATCTTTCTGATCGGCCGCTATCAGGAAGCGCGTCGCTCCGGTGAAGACCGAGAGTCGGCTTATTACACGATGTTTGAAGGCACCGCGCACGTTGTGCTGGCGTCGGGTCTGACGATCGCCGGCGCGACACTGTGCCTGCGCTTCACCCGGCTGCCGTACTTCCAGACGATGGGCATCCCGCTGTCGGTCGGCATGACGATCGTGGTCGCGGCGGCCCTCACGCTGGGACCTGCGCTGATCACGATCCTGACGCGCTTCGGCACAGTCCTCGAGCCGAAGCGGTGGGGGCGTGCGCGGGGTTGGCGCCGCGTCGGATCGGCCACCGTCCGGTGGCCGGGCGCGGTGCTGGTGATGGCTGTCGCACTGGCCCTCGTCGGCCTGCTCACCCTGCCCGGCTACCACACCACCTACAACGACCGGATCTTCCTGCCCGCGGAGGTGCCCGCAAACGTCGGAATGGCCGCTGCCGACCGGCATTTCTCCGACGCAAAGATGAACCCCGAGCTGGTGATGGTCGAAGCCGACCGCGATCTGCGCAACCCAGCCGACTTCCTGGTGATCGACAAGATCGCCAAGGCCATGGTCCGCGTGCACGGAATCGCTCAGGTGCAAACCATCACGCGTCCCGACGGCAAACCGATCGAGCATGCATCGCTGGCCTACACCATGGGTCAAAGCGGTACGGGCCAGCTGATGAACAACGACTACCAGCAAACGGTGCTCGACAATACGCTCAAGCAGGCCAACGAGATGCAGACCACGATCGACTCGATGACGAAGATGCAGAGCATCACCCTGCAGATGGCTGACGTCACCCGCAAAATGGCCACCAAGTTCGCCAACACCTCGGCCCACACCAACGAGATCCGGGATCACCTCGCCGATTTCGACGACTTCTTCCGGCCGGTGCGCAGTTACTTCTATTGGGAGAAGCACTGTTTCGACATCCCGGTGTGCTGGGCCCTGCGTTCGATCTTCGACTCGCTCGATGGCATCAGCACGTTGTCCGACGACATCCAGGATCTGGTGCCCGACATCAACCGGCTGGCTGATCTGACGCCGCAACTGGCGGCGTTGATGCCGGAGATGATCCAGACGATGAAAAACCAGAAGCAGTACCTGCTCAACCAGTATCAAGCGCAGAAGATGCAGCAAGACCAAAACATCGCCACCCAGCAGAACTCGACCGCGATGGGACGGGCGTTCGACGCTGCCCGCAACGACGACACCTTCTATCTGCCGCCCGAGGCCTTCCAGACCGCCGACTTCAAACGCGGTATCAAGTTGTTCCTTTCACCGGACGGCCACGCGGTGCGGTTCACGGTCTTCCATCAGGGCGACCCGCTGAGCCAGGAGGGCACCTCGCACATCGAACCGCTGCGCATCGCCGCGGCCGATGCCATCAAGGGCACCCCATTGGAAGGCTCGACCGTCTACGTCGGCGGCAGCGCGGCCATGTTCAAAGACATGCAGCAGGGCGCGGACTATGACTTGATGATCGCCGCGGTCGCCGCGCTGATCCTGATCTTCCTGATCATGGTGGTCCTGACCCGGGCCGTCGCCGCGGCCACCGTGATCGTCGGAACGGTGGTCTTGAGTCTCGGTGCCTCCTTTGGTCTTTCGGTCCTGCTCTGGCAGCACCTGGTCGGCATTCCGCTGCACTGGATGGTGCTGCCGATGTCGGTGATCGTGTTGCTGGCGGTCGGCGCCGACTACAACCTGCTGCTGGTGTCTCGGATGAAGGAAGAAATCCACGCCGGACTGCACACCGGCATCATCCGGTCGATGGCCGGCACGGGATCGGTGGTGACCTCTGCGGGTCTGGTGTTCGCCTTCACGATGATGGCCATGGCGGTCAGCGACCTCACCGTCATCGGTCAGGTGGGCACCACGATCGGGCTGGGCCTGTTGTTCGACACCCTGGTGGTGCGTTCGCTGATGACACCGTCGCTCGCTGCACTGCTGGGGCGGTGGTTCTGGTGGCCGCAACGCGTGCGGCCGCGCCCGATTCCCCAACCCTGGCCCAGCACAAAGGATCTCGTGCCTACCGGCTGAGAATCACTGTGTTCCACCGGCTTTCCCGGCTGCTGTCCGCGGGGCTTGTGCCTGGTATCCGCTCGTCAGGCGGAACACGGCGCGATCGAGGATCGGCAGGATGTCGGTGACGGCGATTTCGCCGGCGGTGAATCGGCCCAACAGTCCGTACACCAGGGTAGAGATGATGGTGTCGAGGTCGGCGATGAAACCTTCCTCGATGTCGCCGAGCACTTCGAAGAACGCGGGCACGGCCATATCGAGTCCGTGGCGCACGAGTTGCTGCCCGCCCGGCGTCGCCCGGGCACGGAAGTAGGCCCTGAGCATGCCGGGGTGCTTCTCCCAGGGCAGGAAAATGGTGCGCAACCCGCGCATCAGCCCGGTGTAGAGCGATTCTCCAGGTTGGTGGAGCTGGCCCGCGAGCTTGGCGAATCGATGCTCGTCCATCCACATCTGCACCGCCGCGGCGATCAGTTCATCGCGGTTCGGGTAGCGCTTGTAGATCGTGGTCAGTGAGGTCTGCGAGCGCCGGGCAACTTCGCGCAATTGAACGGCGTCATAGCCCTTCGTCTCGAGAATCTGCACGACCGTGTCCAGGATCCGGGCGTCGCGCACCCGTGCATCTAGCTGCGCGTCGTCGAGAACGGGTCACGATCCACAACACCCCTTGCCGTCTGGGAGTAACGCGGTTACTGTACTCCGGATAACGCGGTTACTGCCAGTTCGCTGGATCACCGCGCCGGCGCAATGAAGCGAGGACTGATGGGTCGTCTGGATGGCAAGGTCGCATTCATCACCGGGGTGGCGCGCGGACAGGGCCGCAGCCATGCCATTCGCTTGGCGCGCGAGGGGGCCAGCATCATCGGCGTCGACATCTGCGCAGATATCCCCGCCAACCACTACCCGATGGCCAACCGGGCCGAGCTCGACGAGACGGTCGATCTCGTCGAGGCCGAAGGCGGCAAGATGCTGGGATCGGTCGCCGACGTGCGTGACTTCCATCAAATCAAGGCCGCGGTGGATGCCGGTGTCGAGCACTTCGGGCGGCTCGACATCGTGTTGGCCAACGCCGGAATTGCGCCGGTGGCCTTCCGTGAGCTGAGTATCGAAGAAGAATTGGCGCAGTGGAAAGCAGTCGTCGCGGTGAATCTCGACGGGGCGTATCACGCTGCGCAGGCGGCAGTCCCGCATCTGCTGGCCGGCAACCGGGGTGGGGTCATCATCTTCACCAGTTCCACGGCAGGGCTGAAAGGGTTCGGGGGCCTGCAAGGTGGTGGGCTGGGTTATTCGGCGTCCAAGCACGGCATCGTCGGGCTGATGCGCACACTGGCCAACGCCTTGGCGCCGGCCAACATTCGGGTCAACACCGTGCACCCGACCGCGGTCAACACCATGATGGCCGTCAACCCTGCGATGACGGAGTTCCTGGAGAACTATCCCGGATCGGGTGCACATCTGCAGAACCCGATGCCGGTCGAGATGCTCGAGCCCGCCGACATCAGTGCCGCGATCGCCTACCTGGTGTCCGACGAGGCCAAGTATGTGACCGGCGTGACCTTCCCGGTCGACGCCGGCTTCTGCAACAAGCTATGAGCGACAAGAACATTCATGGCTCAACGCCCTTGAGCGGACGGGTGGCGGGCAAGCGGGTATTGGTGACCGGCGCTGCCCGCGGGATGGGCCGCAGTCATGCGGTGCGCCTGGCCGAAGAGGGTGCCGACCTTCTCCTGGTCGACATCTGTGCGTCGCTGCCTGCGTTGGAGTACCCGTTGGCCTCGCGCGAAGATCTCGACGAGACCGCCCGCCTGGTCGAAAAACACGGTCGTCGCGCCGTCATCAGCGTCGTCGACATCCGCGACGCCGACGCGTTGGCGGCCGCGGTCGCCGACGGCGTGCAAGAACTGGGTGGGCTGGATGCGGCCGTGGCCAACGCCGGCGTCCTGACGGTCGGCACCTGGGACGCGACGACGTCCGAGCAATGGCGCACCGTGGTCGACGTCAATCTGATCGGCACCTGGAACACCTGCGCGGCGGCACTTCCGCATCTGGTCGGTGCCGGCGGCAGCGTGATCCTCATCAGCTCGGCGGCAGGCCTGAAAGGCACCCCGTTGCACCTGCCCTACACCGCGTCCAAACATGGGGTGGTCGGGCTGAGCAGGGCGTTGGCCAATGAGCTTGCCGCGCAGAATGTTCGGGTCAATACCGTGCATCCCACCGGTGTCGAGACGGGGATGCGCCCAGAGTCGCTGCAGGGGATTCTGGCGCGAGACCCGGCCGGATCTGATTCCGATTTTCTTGAACGCGCTGCCCACTGTGATGGCCGAGCCGATCGACATCAGTAACGCGGTGCTGTTCTTGGTGTCCGACGAGTCCAGATTCGTGACCGGCCTCGAGTTCAAGGTCGACGCCGGCGTCACCCTGCGGTGAATGCCGCCGGGCCCAAAGCAGAAAGCCAGCCGATGACAGCAGTCGATACTGAACGTTCCCAGCGGGGCCGACGCGTGTTCGCTGAAGTGATGACCTTCGATCCGCCCGAGGACCGCAGTCCCGCGGCCGTTGCCGGTCTGCTCGACTTCGTGTTCGGCGAGATCTGGTCGCGCCCGGTTCTGAGTCGGCGAGACCGGCGTTTCGTCACGCTGGCCTGCGTGGCGGCCGCTGACGCCGAACAACCGCTGCGCGACCACATCTATGCATCCCTCAACAGCGGTGACCTGTCGATCACCGAAATGCGGGAAACCGTCTTGCATTTCGCGGTGTACAGCGGGTGGCCCAAGGCCTCGCGGTTCAACATGATCGTCGACGAACAATGGGAGCGCATCCATCGCGAGCGCGGCGAATCAACACCGGACCCCGAGCCGCTGCTGCCGCTGGTCACCCCGAGTGACCCGCAGCAACGCCTGCTGGTCGGCGAGCAATCATTTCGTGACGTGAACTGCATGCCGTACGTGCCGATCCGGGACAACCCGTACTCCGGCGCGGGCATCTTGAACTTCGTGTTCGGCGAGATGTGGCTGCGCCCAGGCCTGGGAATGAAAGAGCGACGGCTGATCACCGTGGCATGCGTGGCCATTCAGGACGCGCCCATACCGATCCTGAGCCACGTCTACGCGGCGCTGAAAAGCCGTGACGTGTCGTTTGACGAAATGGAAGAACTGGCATTGCATTTCGCGGCCTACTACGGCTGGGCCAAAGCCTCCCATCTCAGCGACGTGATCACCGAGCAAAAGCAGCGTGTGCTCAGTGAGTGGGCGGCAGAAGGCCAGGAAACCTCATGACCGTCGCCGACACCGCGCTGCCCGCCGCACCCGGTGATCCGGTCGGCCTCCTGGTGGGCGGTGACCGGATCACCACCTCGTCGGGGGCGATTCCACGACCACATCTACCCGGCCACCGGTCAGCCGAACGCGACCGTCGTGTTGGCCGGCGCGGCGGAGATCGACCTCGCGGTGACATCAGCACGCGAAGCGCAACGGGAGTGGGTGGCGCTCACGGTGGATCGGCGCCGCGATCTGCTCATCGACCTGGCCGATGCGGTGCAGGAGAATTTCAGCGAGCTCAGCGCCCTCAACGTCCACGACTACGCGGTTCCGGTGTCAATGGCCGGCAATTCCATACTGCTGGAACGGTTCCTGCGCTACTTCGCCGGATACGCCGACAAACCGCACGGATCGAATACGCCGGTCACCGGATCGTTCGATGTCAATCTCGTCGAACGCGAACCCTACGGTGTCGTCGGCGTCATCGCCCCCTGGAACGGCGCCCTGGTGGTCGCGGGATCCTGCGTGGCCCCGGCCTTGGCCGCGGGAAACGCGGTGATCTTCAAGCCATCTGAGCTGGCACCGTTGGCGTCGTTGCGCTTCGGTGAACTGTGCGTCGAAGCCGGCCTGCCACCAGGACTCGTCAACGTCGTCCCCGCCGGGCCCGACGGCGGGCAAGCCCTGGCCGAGCATCCCGGCATCGGGAAGCTCCACTTCACCGGCAGCGGCGCCACGGTGCGCAAAGTCCTGCAATCGGCCGCGATCAACCTGACTCCGGTGGTGGCCGAGCTCGGCGGAAAGTCGGCCAACATCGTCTTCGCCGACGCCGACCTGGACACCGCCGCCATGATGTCCGCCCATCAAGGCCCGCTGATGCAGTCCGGCCAAAGCTGCGCTTGCGCAAGCCGGCTACTGGTGCACGAGTCGATCTACGACACGTTCGCGGAGAAATTACTGGCGTGTGTCACCACGGCGAACGTCGGCGACCCCTTCGATCCCTCGGTGATGTTCGGGCCCGTCATCAGCAAGGCCGCCGTCGACCGCATACTGCAGGCAATCGACGACGCCGTCAGCGCCCCCGCCGGCGAGCTTCTCACCGGCGGACATCGGCTCGGAGGCGAACTTGCCGGCGGCTACTACATTGAACCAACGGTTTTCGGAGGCGTCGACAACTCGTCGACGCTGGCGCAAACCGAAACATTCGGACCGGTGGTGTCACTTATCCGGTTCAGCGATGACGACGAAGCAGTGCGGATCGCCAACGACACCCCCTTCGGTCTGAATGCCTTCATCCACACCCGGGACCTGAATCGCGCACACCGCGTTGCCCGTCAGCTCGAAGCAGGATCGGTCTGGGTCAACAAATTCAGCGACATCCAACCGCAAGGGCCCTACGGCGGTTACAAGCAAAGTGGGTTCGGCCGCACCGGGGGCATCGACGGGCTGCGCGAGTTTCAGCGGACCAAAAATATCCGCATCGGTATGGGTTGAGGCTGCCCACCTGGATCAGAGCTGCGCGTAGACGGTCTTGGTCTGCATGAAGCTCTCGATGCCATCGCGGCCCCATTCGTAGCCCCACCCGGATTGCTTGTGTCCACCGAACGGCATCGAGTGGTCGAACACCATCTGGCAATTCAGGGTGATGGTGCCGGCCTGCAGGCGCTTGGCCAACCGGTGCGCCCGGCTGATGTCTTTGGTCCACGCGGTGGCGGCCAGCCCGTAGTCGGAGTTGTTGGCCAAGGCGACAACCTGGTCGTCATCATCGAACGGCAACACTGCGACGACGGGACCGAATATCTCCTGTTGATAGAGCCGCATGGCGGGGTCGACGTCGGTGAGCACGGTTGGGTGAACGAAGTAACCGCTGCGATCGAGCCGCTCACCACCGGTCACCACCTCTACACCGTCGCGCTTGCCCTCGTCGATGAAGCCCATGACCCGCTTGAGTTGCTTGTCGCTGATGATCGGACCGACCACTGCGTCGTCGGCGGGGCCACCCAGCTTGATCGAGTTCGCCACTCGGGCAACGCCTTCCACGACTCGTTCGTAGATGCCGCGCTGGGCGAAGATCCGTGATCCGCTGATGCAGCCCTGGCCCGAGTGGATGAAGATCCCCATCGCAGCCATCGTGATCGCGGAATCGACGTCGGCGTCCTCGTAGATCAGCACTGGTGACTTGCCACCGAGTTCGAGCGTGACTCTTTTGAGATTGCCGCCGGCCGCCTGCACGATCTGCTTGCCAACCTCGGTCGAGCCGGTGAAGGCGACCTTCTCGATACCCGGGTGGGCGGTGATCGCCGCGCCGGCGGTATGCCCGTAGCCGGTGACGAGGTTGACTACGCCGTCGGGTATCCCTGCTTCGATCAGGATTTTTTCCAGCAGCAGCGCCGAAAGCGGGGTTTCCTCAGCGGGTTTGACCACCGTGCTGCAGCCTGCGGCGAGTGCGGGCGCGAGCTTGGTGCAGGCGTTGAACACCGGACCGTTCCACGGGAAGATCAGTCCGACTACGCCGTACGGTTCTTTGAGGGTGTAGGCGTGCATGGTGGAGTATGCGCCGCTGATTCCTCCGGTCTGCTGCACGTCATGCGCGACGCCGTTGATCTTGGTGCACCAGCCTGCGTAGTAGCGAAAGGTTTCGGCGCTGGCGGACATGATCGTGTGCGCCTGCTTGTAGGGCATGCCGGTGTTCAGCGAATCGAGCTGGGCAAGCTGATCGGAGCGTTGATCAATGAGATCGGCCACGCGCCAAAGGATTTTCGCGCGTTCGTTTCCGGGCAGCCCACGCCAGGTTCCCGCGTCGGCGCTGGCGCGAGCCTGGGCGACGGCTTCGTCGACCGCGGCGGCACCGCCGTCGGTGAATTCGGTGATCTGCTCCTCGGTGGCGGGATTGATGACGGGTATCACCTCACCGGTTCCTCGGCGGTCACGGATCTCGTCCAGAATGGTGTAAACGGTCATCGGATAGCCCTTTTCGGTAAGAACTTGGGCTGATCGGCGGTGTCAGCCGGTTGGCGTGAACTCGATGTGCAATTCGGTAAGCCCACGCAACAGGAATGTCGGTGCGTAGCGGTACTGGCGGTTGCCAGGCAGGCCATGCTTGGCCTCAGTGATCGCGATGTCATGCGTGCGGTCCAGCATGCGGTTGATCGTGATCTGTCCTTCGACACGGGCGAGCGGGGCACCCGCGCAGGTGTGGATACCCCGACCGAAAGCGATGTGCTCGCGCACGTTCTTTCGGTCGACCTGGAATACGTTGGGATTATCGAACTTTCGTGGGTCGCGGTTGGCCGCACCTAGGCAGAGCATGATCACCGTCCCCGCCGGGATCGGCACCCCGCCCAGCGTGGTGCTCTTACGCGCCAGCCGGAAGTCGACTTTGGTCGGGCTCTGCATGCGCATTGCTTCTTCGATGAACGGAGCTATCAGGTCGCGGTCAGCACGCAGACGTTCCTGGAGATCGGGCTGATCCCCGAGGACCTGCACGGCCGAGCTGAGCAGTTTGGTGACGGTCTCCTGGCCGGCCGCGAACAAGAACGTGGCCGGCCTGACCACCTCTAACAGCGGCGGCGTCGAGCCATCGGGATAGGTGGCGGTGGCCAGACCGCTGAGCACGTCCTCGAGCGGGCGCTCTCGCCGCTCGGCGATGTAGCCGCTGAACAGATCGTCCAGGTACTGCAACGGATTGCTGCCCACAGGTTCGTGATCCAGCGCGCCCACCCTGGCACCGGGTGCATTGCCCGCTCCCAGATTGCGGCGGATCTCCGCGCGATCCTCGTGCGGAACCCCGAGGAGATCGGCGATCGCCAATGTCGCGAATGGCTTCGCGTACTCGCCGAGGAACTCGCAGCGGCCATTGGCGATGAACTCGTCGAGCTGGCGGTCTGCCAATTGCCAGATGTACTCCCTGTTTTCCTGCAGCCGACGCGGCGTCAGCAGCCGACCTAACAGGGAACGCGCCTTGTCGTGGTCGGGCGGGTCCATGACGACCATGTGCTCAAAGATCGGAAACTCGTGGCGATGAGCTGCGATCTGGTCGCTGATGTCGTCCCCTTCGGGGGTGAACGGCAGTGGCGGGAAAGGGCCGCCGATCGCGTTGACCGCAGAAAACGACTCGACGTCTTTGAACGCGGCCTGAACTTCCTGGTAACCGGTCACGGCCACCACGCCATGATGCGGCTCCCGGAACACCGGCCCCTGGCTGCGCAGATAGTCCCAAAACGGGTAGGGGTCCTGCGCGATTTCTGCGTCGGTGAAGTAGTCGACGTCAGCGAGATCAGTCACGCGTCCACGTCCTTTCCGCGCCGGAAACGGTGCTGATCCACCCGCACGCGCATGCTCGTCCCCTCGGACAGAAACTGATCGATCGACCAAATTGCTAGGATGCGGTATGCCTACCACGCACCGCGCCGAGCGGTCAAGCAAACCGGGCGTGCCCAAGCCGACGGCGACTCCGCGAAAAAAGGGAAACGGTGATGCGGGTGCACGTAGCAAGCTGATCGAGGCGACCGCCCGCATCATGCGCGAGGAAGGCTATGCCGCGGCCACGTCACGCCGGGTGGCCGCCCACGCAGGTGTCAAGCAGGCCTTGGTCTATTACTACTTCCCGACCATGGACGATCTGTTCCTGGAGGTGCTGCGGGTGGGTGCAGAGGCCGCGTTGACGCGCATGCGAGCCCTGCTGGGCGATGACGACCCCCTGCGTGCGTTGTGGCAGATGAACAGCGATTCGGCACTGACGAGTCTTCATGCCGAGTTCATGGCATTGGCTAACCACCGCAAGTCAATCGGCACGGAATTGAAGGCGTATGCCGAACGTGTCCGCGACATCGAGACGGCGGCTGTCACAATGGTGCTGCGCGCCAGTGGGGTCGATCTCGAGGTGTATCCGCCGACGGCGATCTCCATGCTCATCGCGCAGACCGCGCGCAGCCTGTGCAATGAGAGCGCTGTGGGCGTCACCCAGGGACATGATGAATTGCGCGCATTCGTCGAACACCAGATCAGCATGTTGACGGCGACCGGCGTCCGTGCCGACGAAGCGCCGCTAGTACCGGCCAGCGGTCCCAGACGGAGGTGCCACGACATTTCTGAGCGCATCGCGTTATCGGAGTTGGTTCCCGCAGTGCTCGGTTGACACCGGCACGGATTAATGCCACGCTTCCTGATCGATCGACCAAATTATATCGCCGCTAGATGCGCACCCTGCCCGTGCTTTGCGGCCGCTTGGGACGATGCCGCTTGGGATAACGAGGTGCAGTCATGGCTGGACGGGTTGAGGGCAAGGTTGCGTTCATCACCGGCGCGGCTCGCGGCCAGGGACGCAGTCACGCGGTACGCCTGGCGCAAGAAGGCGCCGACATCATCGCGGTCGACATCTGCCGAAAAGTCAGCAGCAACAGCGAGATCCCCCCGTCGACACCGGATGACCTCGTTGAGACCGCCGACCTCGTCAAGGGCCTCAACCGTCGTGTCGTGACCGCCGAAGTCGACGTGCGTGACTACGACGCGCTCAAAGCGGCGGTCGACAGCGGTGTCGAGCAGCTGGGCCGATTGGACATCATCTGCGCCAACGCCGGGATAGGCAACGGCGGGCAGACCCTCGACAAAACCAGAGAAGACGACTGGCAAGCCATGATCGACGTCAATCTTTCGGGAGTCTGGAAAACCGTCAAAGCGGGCGTGCCCCACCTGATTTCACGAGGTGAGGGCGGGTCGATCATCTTGACCAGCTCGGTCGGCGGACTCAAAGCTTATCCGCACACCGGTCACTACATCGCCGCCAAACACGGTGTGGTGGGGTTGATGCGTACCTTCGCCGTCGAACTCGGCCAGCACTTCATCCGCGTCAACTCCGTGCATCCCACCAACGTGAACACGCCGATGTTCATGAACGACGGCACCATGAAACTATTTCGACCCGATCTCGACAACCCCGGACCGGACGACCTCAAAGTCGCTGCGCAGTTCATGCACGTCCTGCCGATCGGATGGGTCGAGCCAGTAGACATCAGCAACGCGGTGCTGTTCCTCGCCTCGGACGAATCCCGATACATCACAGGCCTTCCGCTCACCGTCGATGCAGGAAGCATGCTCAAGTAAGAGGTACGGCCCGCCGGCGCGCAGCAAATGCGATGGCGTGCTGATGGTTGGGCCGGTCCGTCGGCGGGTAGCTACCGGAGATGAGTTCTAGGCAGCTGGCGGTGGTGACGGGCGCGTCGAGCGGGATCGGGCTGGAGTTGGCCCGGCTGTTCGCCGCCGATGGTTATGACTTGGTCGTGGTTGCCGACGAAGCTGAAATCGATGACACCGCAAAGCAGTTGGCCAACGCCGGAGGACACGGCGAGCAGAATGTGGTGGCGTCTTCGTTGACCAGCAAGGTGTCCGGTGTGGTGTCGCGTGCGCTTCCGGATTCACTCAAAGCCATGGGCAACCGGCTGGGTTCCAGGCCGTTCGGTGACCGATAACGCAGTAAGGAACGCAGTATGACGGAAATACCAGAAGAGATCGAGAGCCCGCTGACGGTGAGACGAAACACCACGGCCAGCCGCGAAAAGGTGTGGGCCGTAATAGCCGATGGCTGGACGTACTCGCAATGGGTGGTGGGAAACAGCCGGATGCGTGCGGTCGACCCGAACTGGCCCCAAGTGGGCAGCACGATCTGTCACTCCATCGGCGTGTGGCCACTGCTCCGCGACGACGTCACTATTGTCGAAGAGTGTCAGCCGCTGCAACATCTGGTGCTGGTGGCCAAAGGCAGGCCATTCGGAAAGGCCCGAATCACCTTGCGGCTGACGGATATCGAGGGCGGAGGCTGTCGCATCGAGATGGCGGAAGTGCCCGTCGGCATTCCGATGGGGTGGGTGCCGAAGCGGTTGGCACTAGCCGCTGCCTTCCCCCGCAACCGCGAGTGCACCTGGCGCCTCGCGGCGATCGCCGAACGTCTGACCCCCGATGACGTCGAGTAGCGGCGTGAACCAGAAAGGCAACGCGATGTCTGCGGATGACAACGGAGTGGACGAGAACGCGCGCGACGCGCCCGGGCAGTCTGGCCGCGCGGCCGAAGAGGCCGACAACGCCGGAAGTTACAACCGGGAGCAATACCCGGAGGATCCCGAGGACGCCACACCGCCGCTCGACGGCGGGGATGCATCCGAGCCGCCCAAGAGCGGCTAGTCAGAAAGCGTCCTCGTCGGGCGCGTCCCTGCCTCGGCGACTGCGCAGATAAGCGCGTTCCCGTAACCGGGCCAGCCACTGCGGACCCAGCCCGACGTCTGGCGGGGTGTTGCGGGCGGGATCGAAGGACACGTCGTGTTCGGCATCAGTTGGTATGACGGCCGTCAAGGTCAGTTCGGCCAGCGGTTCGAACGGGCCCCTCCCATGTGCCTGGTGGATGTCGAACACCATGCCGTCAGAATTGACAGCATCGCGCACAGCCTCAAGGGAGAGCCTGCCGCCCAGTGTGGTTCGGACCGTCGCCGTGAGCCACCACCAGCCGTCGGCGCGGCGCAGCGGCATCAGCGTCGAAAGCGTGGTGCCCGTCCACGAGGTCGTGGGCCGTAAGGCGAAGCGGGTCAGCAGTCCAGAACCCGCTGACACCATCAGCACGTCCCAAGGTCTGGCTCCTGATCCGTGCGGCGGCATCCGCCATGCCAGGCCGATCGAGTCGGGTAGGCCACCGGGGGTGCCGACCGCCTTCGATACTCGCGCCAGCACGTCGCCGGACTCGATCGGCAGGCCCACACCCGAAGGTGCAACCCGTTCGAGGTGCCCGTGGGCCAGCACGCCCAGTGGATGAAACACCCGTCGGTTGCGTACGGCCGAACCGAGTTGCAACGGCAGCGCAACGATGTCTGATATCTGCATGCGTTCTCCTTTTTCGATACTCACAGCGCACGCCTGCCGACAGCCACCGGTTGCCGAAATTGTTCACAGGACAGGAACTATCCGATCGCAGACATGGTTTGCGGATTACCCGGAAGGGGTCATCGCTACGCGAGGTTTACTGCCACCATCCGACGGGAATTCATGACGGCACTGCCCAGAACGTGACGATATTTTTCCGATGGGATCGGGTTTGGCGGCAGTAGCGGTGGGAAACCGACACCGTGGGCGCGTGCAATGCGCGACCGATCAAAGCAGAGACTTACTCGGGAAGGAGTAGGCATATGGGCGAACACAACAGCGGACCAGAAGAAGGCGTCAAGGGCGTCGTCGAGGGCGTCAAGGGTAAGGCCAAGGAAGTTGCCGGCACCGTCACGGGCCGCGACGACATACAGCGCGAAGGACAGGCTCAGCAGGAGAAGTCTGACGCGCAGCGTGAGGCCGCCAAGAAAGAGGCTGAAGCTGAAAGCGCCCGCGGCGCAGCCGAGACCAACGAAGCCCGGCAGAAGTCGGAACAGAAATAGACATCCACGAAGGCGCCGAGTCCTGCATGCCGGGGCTCGGCCTTTCGCGTTTAGGGCCCCCGCCCGATCCGGGTCCCCCCGCTAGGAACACAAGGAGCTGCAATGGAACACGCGACGCAAGCCGGCGCTGGCCGCGTGCTCGCCGCCGCGCGTCACGAAGCGGATGCCTACCGCGGCGATAGTCCTCGGCCGTTGGGCGGATACCTGGCGACGATGAGCATCTACGGCGTCGTGGTGAGTCTCGCGACGCTGATCGGTGTCGCCACCGGCCGGCGGTTGCCGAGCCAGTGGCGACTGCAAGACCTGGCGATGGTGACATTGGGCACCCACAAGCTTTCGCGGACTCTGGCCAAGGATCCCGTGACCAGCCCGCTTCGAGCGCCGTTTACTCGCTACGCCGGCTCTGGGGGAGTGGCCGAGGTCAACGAAGAAGCCAGGCACGACAGTCAATTGCGGCACAGCGTGGGAGAGCTGTTGACCTGCCCGTTCTGTCTCGACATGTGGGTGGCCACCGGATTCGCCATCGGCTTGGTCTTCGCGCCGAGATTCACCCGGCTGGTCGCCGGCGTCTTCAGCGCGCTGGCTGGCGCGGACTTTCTTCAGCTTGCCTATGCGATGGCCCAACATTCGGCGGAAGGCTGAGGAGCTCGACCCTAGCTCTTCTTGTGCGGCAGGAATTCCTGCGCTTTGGTTTTGAGGCCCACCTTGACAAAGCCGGTGCGGTCTTCGTCGCCGCCGAGTACCGCGGCAGTGGCCGCTTTGAACTGGTCCCACGTCGCGTGCGGCGGGATGGGCGGCATGTCGGGGTCGGTGTAGACGTCCAGGACGGTGGGACGGTCAGCTGACAGCGCCTCGCGCCAGACGTCGCCAAGCTCATCCGGGTCCTTGACCGACTTAGCGTTGAGTCCCAGACCGGCGGCGAACGCCGCGAAATCGACATCTGGAAGTACTTGGGACTCAGCGAATTTCGGTGCTCCGGCCATCGCACGCATTTCCCAGGTGACCTGGTTGAGGTCTTTGTTGTGCAGGATCGCCACGATCAGGCGCGGATCGTCCCACTGCTGCCAGTACCGTTTGATCGTGATGAGTTCGGCCATGCCGTTCATCTGCATGGCGCCGTCGCCGGCAAATGCGATCACCGGCCGTTCCGGGTTGGCGAACTTGGCGCCGATCGCGTAAGGAACACCGGGACCCATAGTGGCGAGGTTTCCCGACAGCGACCCGCGAATGTTGCCGCGGAACCTCAGGTTTCGCGCATACCAGTTGGCCGCCGAGCCGGAATCCGCTGTGACAATGGCGTTGTCGGGGAGCTGCGGCGAGAGCTCGGAGAACAGCCGCAACGGGTTGATCGGATCTGTGCTGACCATGGCCTCCATGTCCATGGTCTCCCACCAGCGGGCGACGTTTTTCTCGATGCCTTCACGCCACGACCTGTCCTCCTTGCGCCGCAGCCGCGGAATCAGAGCGCGCAAGGCCGCCTTGGCATCGGCGACCAGGTTGATGTCATAGGGGTAACGCATTCCGATGAACCGGCCGTCGACGTCGATCTGCACCGATCGGCACTGCCCGAACTCCGGCATGAACTGGGTGTACGGGAAGCTGGATCCCACCGTCAAAAGGGTGTCGCACTCGCGCATCATCTCGTAGCTGGGCCGAGTCCCCAACAGGCCGATAGAACCAGTCACCCAAGGCAATTCGTCGGACAGTACGTCCTTGCCGAGCAGAGCCTTGGCCGCTCCCGCGCCGAGCAGGTCGGCGACCTCGACGAGTTCTTCACGGGCTCCGCGCGCGCCGGTGCCCACCAGCATGGCCACCTTCTTGCCCTCGTTGAGGATGGCGGCCGCGCGGGCGACGGCGTCATCGTCGGGTGAAATCGCCGGCCACTCGATACCGAGGCTGGACGGCACCATCTTGAAGGCGTGAGTCGGCGGCGAGTACGGCAGCTCCTGCACGTCGGAAGGAATGATCAACGCCGTCGGGACGCGTTGCGTCATCGCCACCCGGATGGCGCGATCCAGCACGTTGGGCAGCTGTTCTGGCACAGTGACCATTTGGACGTAGTCACTGGCAACGTCTTTGAAGAGGCTCAGCAGGTCGATCTCTTGCTGGTAAGACCCGCCCATGGCGCTGCGGTTGGTTTGTCCGACGATTGCCACCACCGGCACATGGTCGAGTTTGGCGTCGTACAAACCGTTGAGCAGATGGACTGCGCCCGGCCCCGAGGTCGCCATGCAGACCCCGACCTTGCCGCTGAATTTGGCGTATCCGACCGCTTCGAAGGCGCTCATCTCCTCGTGACGCGACTGAATGAACATCGGCTTGTTGTCGGCTCGGCCCCAAGCGGCAAGGATTCCGTTGATGCCGTCGCCCGGGTATCCGAACACGTGCTGCACGCCCCAGGCCCGCAGCCGCTCCAACAGGTAGTCGCCAACCTCTTGCTTGGACATCGCGCTTTCCTCCCGAGCCGTTTTGATCCCCGAAGTGGAGTTACCCACAATCTGCCCCCTTATTCCTTCACGTTGCCTGTCAACGCCGCGCCACGTGTAGAGCGGCATCTATCCTGGGTACTGGGGTATCGAGGTGACCAGGATGGCGCGAATCGCGGGAATCGGGCGACGGCACCGATGGGTGCCGATGGTGGTGTGTGTCGTCGCGGCCGCCGGCTGCGCGACGCCGGGGACCGCAGTGGAGGCGACGCCCGAAGTCACGGTGACGACCGCCGGCGCCAGCCTGCATGACCCGGTGTGGTCGTACCGCATGGGCGCCCTGGTGGGGCTCACCGACGACAACCGGCTCGCCGAAGTGACCGATCCCGTCGGCTCCGGCCAAGCCACGACGCGGTTGTCGTCGCCGATGGCCGTGGGCCGCAACGTCCAGATCAGCCGCAAAGACGACCGGCACATTTTCGTGCCGCAACCACAACGCGGCAAGGTTGCCGTCATCGACCTGGACAGTCTGCGTCAGGTCGACGAGTTCGACGCCGGCCCTGCCCCCGCCTACCTCGCCGAAGACAGCGGACTGCGGGTGCTGCTCGCGCTGTCGGCAGACGGATCGGCGGTGACCCCGGTCGACGAATACGGCTTCCGGAAACTATCGACGGCCAAGGTCAGTGGTGATCCCTCGGACACGATCGACGGGGCTAACCGTGGGCGCGACATCGAGTACCACATCTGCGGGCGATCAGGAGTCCGCTACTACAAAGGGACTTCGTCGCCGCCCGAGGAGCGCGGGTCGCTGGACATGGACGTTGCGGTCTCGGCAGGCGATGGCACCGCGGTCACGCGTAGCTATGTGGCACGCCCTAACGACGACACCCTGTATGTCATCGACGTGCGACGCACCGGGAAGGACATGAGGGTGCGGGCCGCCACCCAGCTGCCGTCGCCCATCCGGCGAATCGGCTCGGACGACACTCGCATCTATGCGGCCACTGACCGGGAGGTAGCGACACTGGAAACGAACAGTTTCATGCGCTTCGAGAACGACAAAATCCCGGTGCTGCGGATCACCAATTACCGATCGGCCCTTCCCGAATCGCAACGGTCGGCGCCGCTCTCGGGTATGGCCCTCGGGCCGCACCGGGTGTACCTGACCTTCAAAGGGACGCCGTTAGTGGTGAGTGTCGCCAAACCTCATCTGTGACAAGACAACTGGAGGACCATGGGCGGCGAGATGGACGAAACGCCGGCACCGATCACCATCGACGACGATGTCGAATGGCTCACTGAACAGATAACGGCGCTCAAACAGCTTGGCCAGACAAGGCGAAGTGGACGATGGCAAGAAGTACGACTTCAGCATCAGATGGGGCACCGCGCTTGCTGGACGCTTGCCGAGGCTGGTGCACTACAGTTCGCGCGGGCTGCTCGACGAGGCCGACGAGCGCCGGTTTCAAGCAGCTCTGTGACGAGCTGCGGGGCCTATCCGACTTGATCGATCGAATCGGGCTGGCCCAGCCCGTGTTCACGGAGCAGAAGCCAGCCAAGTCGCGGCGCGGGCTGATGTTTCGCCGCGGCTGAGAAACTCCTTCTCGCGCAGCTTGATTCCGGTGTGGGGCTGCGCGCATCCTGGGTTGCGGCACGTCAGCGCCACCATGTACGCGTCGTCGTCTTCGTCGAGGAAAAGATAGCCGAGGTAAAGGGCGTGGCCGATCTCGAAATCGGTTCCCCCGCAGCTTTGGCAGTGCCCCCCTTTTGCCGTGACTTCCGCCGCGACGCGGTCCCGGTCGACCGGGACAAGGCTGATCAGCTCAGGGCGCACCATGTCAGTCATCTGCTCAGATCTCCACATCCTTGTCGTAGTAGACGTTGTCCTCCCGCCAACCACCCGCGCCTTTGCCGATGCCGGCGTAATCGTTGATGAACTCGATCTGGTTGATCCACTTGGCCATTTTGAATCCGACTTGGGTTTCCACCCGCAGCCGCAGCGGGGCGCCATGCTTGATCGGCAACGGCTTGCCGTTCATCTCGTAGGCCAGAATCGTCTGCGGCTTGTAGGCCAGTTCGAGATCCATTACCTCGTAAAACTGACCTCCGCCATGTGAGGCGGGCTCGTCGCGGTCGTTGTCCTGCATGGTCATCGAGCAGATGTATTTCGCCTCCGGTAGCGGGCGCACCAGTTCGATCAGCTTGCTCAGGTGCAGGCCGCTCCACTGACCGATGCTGGTCCAGCCCTGAACGCAGTTGTGCATGGTCCGCTGCGTCTCCGGGTCGGCCAACTCGCGTAACGCCGCCAAGTCCAACGTGACCGGGTTCTCCACCAATCCGCCGACCCGCAGCTTCCAGTCGACGAAGTTGTGCACGGCCATCACCTTGTACTCGAGCGAGCAAGGTGGCTTGCCGTTGACGCGGTGCTGGTGGGTCAGTTTCGATTCCGGGTAGTTCTGCCTCGAATTCAACGGCCGCAGCAACAGCAGCCGGGCCCGGGTCACCACCGCACCCAGTACGCGCTGAACCGAACGCGGGTTGCGCAAACTCCACACTGTCGCCGCGACGTGGACACCGATGATCGCGGCGATGATCAGCAGCGACAGCGCGGTCGCCCAATAGGTGTTGCGCACCGAGCCGAAGATCATCGCGGCGGTGAGATGCCCCCAGCCCCAGAAGAACACCATCGAAAGATGGATGACGATGAAGACCAGGAATGCGACCAGTCCCAGGAAATGCAGACTGCGCGCCCATTGCCGTCCGCCCCACATCTGCACGTACCACGGGAACCTGGCCTCGATCGCCGGCGATTGGGCTGCGCCGGTGAGGATCTGGAAGGGCGCCAAGCCGAAGATCACGCCCGCATACGCCAGTTTCTGCATCGCGTCCAGCGGTTCACCGGGCAGCAACGGCGGCAGGTTGAACGACAGGTAGGTGACGATGTCGTCCCAGGCCTGGGGGAAGATCGACCACGAAGCCGGCCAGTAACGATGCCATTGCCCAGTCGTGAACAGCAGGATGTAGTAGGACAGTCCGACCAGAATCCAGCCGATCACCGAGAAGAAATGCCAGTGCCGGCCGATGCCCAGTTGCGCGTGCCCCGGTAAGGAGATGAACGGGCTGTAGTCCTCTTCCTCATCGAGGGTGTCGAACAACCTGTCCTTCGGCATCACCTTGCGGGTGAAACGCGCCCATTCGCTGCCTGGTCTGCTGTCGTCATGCCAATACAACTTCGGATGGGTGGCGAGGATCTCGATGCCGCTGCGGATGATCAACGTCAGGAACAGCACGTTGAGCCAATGGTCGATTCGTAGCCACGCCGGATAATCGAATGTCGTCATCGCGCAGTTTCCATTAGTCCGTCCACTGTTGGCGTTGCGGATAGGCCACATTGATGCCCAGCAGCACTGACATGTGGACGGCGACGAAGCCCAACGCGAGCGCGGCCGCCAACGTGCCCGGGCGCGAAATCCCACCGCCCGGTCAGCGCCACGAGTCCGGGCAAGGTCGCTGCTCGACTGGCCAGATACAAACCCAGGAAGACGACCGAGACCAGATCGCCGAAGAACCAACCAAGTTGCGGCACACGGGGATTGCGACCCAGCCACAGGGAAGCGGCAGTCAACAGGCAGCAAGCTTCCAGGATGGCGACGTAAACGACGAAGTACGTTGGCAACGCCGGCCGGCTGGTCAGAACATAGAAATGGACCGCGGCGATTCCGATCAACAGAGCTGTTCCCAGCAGGCTCACAGCTCGAGGCACATTGAAGGCGATCCAGCCTTTCAGCCGAAGCCATTCAAACAGCTGGCTGCTCTTCCACCTTTCGATGACTGCGCCCGCGGCACCCACGGCCCGCGCGTACCCACCTGCTTCAATCCGCAAACGTTGCAGGCGTTTCGACGATCACGGTGGTGGCCTTGACGACCGCCACGGCGAGACTGCCGGGCTCCAGTTTCAATTCGTGGGCGGCCTCGGTGCTCATCAGGGAGACGACCGTGTGCGGGCCGCATTGCATCTCCACTTGTGTCATCACTTTGTCGCTGATCACGTTGGTGACCAAGCCGACGAAGCGATTGCGGGCCGAGCTGCCGGTACCGAGCGGGTTCGGCGGCAACGGTTGCGCGTTGTTGCGCCAGAACTCGGCCAACGCGTGCCCGGCTATCACCTTGCGGCCCGAGTCGTCTTGGCTGGCAGGCAGAGCGCCGTTGTCGATCCAGCGGCGGACGGTGTCGTCGCTGACCCCCAGCAGCTCGGCAGCCTGCCGGATCCGCATCGATGCCACGAACAGATGCTAGATGAAATCTCAGTACTGTTTCACGACGGAGCGCGGCGCCGTTCTCCACATCCGGGTGCCGTCCGGCTGCTGCCGGGGTGGCTCGAGAAGCAACACCGCACGGCCGTGCAGGAGTACGGGGCGTACCCAGTCACCCAGCTCGATCGTCTCGCCCAGTTCAGGGCGCCGATGCGCCTCGTCGCGGGCGTCGTCGATCGGCGCGATCTTGCGCAGGTCTGCGGCAGTAGCGCTGTGGGGCAACTCCCGGATTCCGGGCAAGGTGATGAACAGCCCGTCGTTTCCGGACAGGTGCAGCCCCACTGCGGCGAGTGCGCCGAGGACGCCGTCGCGGGTACCGCCGTGTCCAGACAGGTGCACGCCGGTGGCGACGGCCAGTTGGTGGGCCTGCTCGGTCGGTAGCACTTCTCGCTGCGCACGATGGCCGAAATCGACGAGTAAACGGGTGCTTTCGGCGGTCAGCCGGCCGGGAACCGCGACGGCGAGCCCGGGATCGGCGCCCGGTGGGCAGACTCGCTCCAGAAAATTCCCGGCGAGCTCGACGACTGTGGTCCGCACCGCGTCGGGGTCCGCCTGCGCGCTGCGCCAGGCAAGGCAGGCACTGGAATTGTGTGAGGTGTAAGGGATTCGGTCGTCCACCAAGAGCTGGTGACGGGTGGCGCCGGCCGGAGCACCCAGGCCTGCCGCGGCCAGCTCGTGCAGAAGCGCGCGGGCGCGGCGACCGGTTCCCGGACTCCAGTGGTCGTCGGTGTCGTCGATGCCGACGAGAAGGTCGACGCCGGCCAGCGCGGTCGGGTAGGTCATGGATTGACGTCCAACGTGGTGACGTCTCGGACCCATCGTTGAATGCCCAGTTGTGTTCCGGCCAGCTTGAGTGTGTGGCGTTTGGTGACGTTGAGGATCAGCTCGTCGGTGAGCTCGGCGGCAGTCAGCGTCTGCGCGGGGTCGCGTCCCTCGACACGCAGGCTCGAGACACCGGTGGCGCCCACGCGGTCCAGGATCGAGCGCACGGTGGGGCCCTTCTGGATGTGAGCGCCCCGGGACTGCGGTGTCTGCACTTCGACCTGCGGAAGCTGTTGCAGCTGCGGCAAACTCAAGCGGGCCAAGAGACGTCCGCTTTGCTGGACGTCAAGCCCCGCGCCCCCGGCGGCGCCGCCCGTCTCGGTCCAGCCGCACGCGGTAAGGCCAGCGCCCAGGAGCAGCGCCGCCACACATCTTTGCCCGACCGAGCTCATCGGTGCTGCGGATCCGGGACTCGCCTGCGGACGAGCGGACACCTGCTGATCACGAACGTCGGTTCAGCAGGTGCCGCCGCCGGTGCCACTACCGGGCCCGCCGGGACCGCCTACGCCAGGACCGCCTCCACAGCCCCCGCCTCCTCCGGTTCCACCGCCCCCGCCGGGGCCACCGCCTCCTCCATTGCCACCGCCGGTACCTGGAGTAAAACCGTGGGTGCCGTCGGTGCCCGGCTGGCCTGAGATGCTGCCTGCGCCGCCGGTGCCGCCGGCCGCGCCTTGGCCGCCTGGGCTGCCCGGGCCTTTCACGCCGGCGAATCCGCCGTTGCCCCCGTCGCCGCCGTTACCGCCGTTGCCGGACTCCAGGGCAGCGCTGCCGCCGTTGCCGCCGTGGCCGCCGGCCCCACCGTGAGACGTGGCAATGCCGGTCGTCCCGTTGCCACCGACACCCCCGGCCCCGCCGTTTCCGCCGTCGCCCGACAGCAGCGCGGCTCCGTTACCGCCTGCGCCACCATTACCGCCCGCTCCGCCGGCCGCGCCACCGGCACCAGTCGCGCCCGCCCCGCCGGCTCCGCCGTCACCACCATTGCCGAAATATGTACCGGCGTTGCCGCCTGCCCCGCCGGCTCCGCCTGCCCCACCGGCGGTGAGGGCCGTGCCGCCGGCTCCTCCGTCGCCGCCGTCACCGAAGAACGAGCCGCCGTCACCTCCGGCGCCGCCCGCCCCGCCGTCGACGCCCGCTCCGCCAGCGCCGCCGTCACCGAAGAATCCGGCGTCGCCGCCGTCAAAGCCGGCCCCGCCGTTGACAGCAACCTCACCGGGCGCGCCTGCCCCGCCGTCGCCGAACAAAAACCCGCCGTCGCCGAGGTTGCCAAAATCCCCGGAGCTGCCGAATAACGACGTGTTCGCTCCGGTGAAGTCGTCGACGCCATTGCCGATCAGATCGCGCCCGAACAACTCGACGAAGGGCGCATTGATCGCCTGATCGAAGGATGCGTTGGCCGGATCATTCAAGAACGCTTCGCCGGCGGTGTGGAGTTGAGCAAGAGCGTCAAGATATGAAGTGAAGTCCGAAGCGGCAGCGGAGACCGATGGCACAGCGGCGGCGTCGAGCAAGCTGTCGAACGGAAAGTCTGCCGCGGTGAAGGAGGCGCCGGCCGCCCCGCTCACCGAGTCCACAACCGGGTCGACGACGAGGTCGACGATGTCGGCGTGCGCGATAGGCGCGACAGCCACCTGTCCGGCACCGAAAGCCAGGAATGCAGCGGCCGCGGTTGTCAGAACGAGCGCGCCGCCGCGTTGATGAGTCACGTCGCGGCCTCCCCATCCGATTACGACGAATCTCTCAGCTCAGATTAAGCAAACAATTACCGCATACGCGGACTATATGCAACGATGAGATACATATGTGAGAAGCATTTGAGGGCTGACAGTCCGTAACTGAGGTTGCAGATGAGCATGGTTCCGCTCCGTCGTGGCGCAGGCGCAGCATTGCTGCGATCCCCCGGTCGTGAGCTGCTGGGCGGGACGATTGGCCGCGAGATCGCTGTGCCCGCGCTTGCCGTTCTGGTGATCGTGATGTCGGCGGACATCAGGGTGCCGATCGGGTTGCCAGGGCACCGCGGACTGGTGTGGTTGACCGCGTTGGTTGTCGTTGTCCTGGTCACGTGCAACCGGCATACGGTCGTTGCGGTCGGCGCGGCCTCGACGACAGCGACGCAGGCGCTGCACACCGCGCCCGGGTTGGCGGCAAGTTCGCGTTACCTCGCGGCCGCCGTTCTGCTGTACGTGGTGACCGCTATCCCGGCGATCCGTCACCGGCGGTGGTTGATCGCACCGGCGGCCGCCCCGATTCATCTGGTTGCGCTGGCCGGGTCCCTTCCAGCCGGATTCGGTGGCGCAGGTCCGTTGGTGTCATTACCGGCCGGGCTGGCCGAAAAGGCGGAATTCCATCTGGCTTTCGGCCTGGCGGCCGGACTGCTCGGCTGGGTTGTCGCGTCGGGAATGAACAAAGTTGCGTCCAAGCAAGCGAGCGCAATGTTTCGAATTCGGTGGGAAGGGAGCAGCTGTCATGGCTCTGCGAGTCGTTCCGGAGGGTCTGGCTGCCACGAGCGCGGCAGTCGAAGCCATCACCGCGCAGCTGGCGGCCGCGCAGGCCGGGTTGGCGCCGACGATCTCAGCGGTGATGCCGCCCGGCGCTGACCCGGTGTCGATTCAGGCCGCGGCCGTCTTCAGTGGCAGGGGCAGCCAGCACGCTACGGCGGCAGCCCGTGGCGTCGAGGTGTTGGGGCGGGCCGGAGCCGGAGTCGCCCAAGCTGGCGCCAGTTATGCCGCCGGCGATGCGGCAGCCGCGTCGGCTTACCTGATCGCGGGAGACTGACGGTTGACTGCGCCGGTGTGGATGGCGTTCCCGCCGGAACTGCACTCGGGCCTGCTCAGCGGCGGTCCCGGCCCCGGACCACTACTGGCCGCGGCCGGTGCATGGAATTCGCTGAGCACCGTATACCGTTCGGCCGCAGAAGAATTGGCCGCGGTCCTGGCCCGCGCACAGGAGGATTGGGACGGCACCTCGGCCGGCCGATACCAGGCCGCGCACCTGCCGTATCTGGCCTGGCTGCAACTGGCCGGCGCCGCCAGTAACGCGGCAGCCGCCCAGCACGAGGCGGTGGCCGCCGGTTACACCTCGGCGTTGGCAGAGATGCCCACCCTCGCGGAGCTCGCTACCAATCATGTCGTCCACGCCGCTCTGATGGCGACCAACTTCTTTGGCGTCAATACGATTCCGATCGCGCTGAACGAGGCTGACTACGCGCGGATGTGGGTGCAGGCAGCCACCACCATGAGCACCTATCAAGCCACGGCCGACGCAGCCCAGGCCGGAAGTGGTGGTGGCGGCGGCCAGGGATCGGGCGGCGGTTCGTTTCAGTTGCCCACGCCGGCCGAGATCTGGCAGATGATCTTCGGCCCGGACGGCGAACAGTTCCCGGGCCAGGGCCAACCGAACTGGACTCCTGCGCAGTACCTGCAGAACTTGTCCAACTTCCTGCAGGGAAACCAGCAAGCGCTGGCCTGGCTGCAACAGAATTGGCAGGGCCTGACGAACCCGTCGCAATTCCCGCAGCTGATCAACTATTTCATCGCCTGGCAAACATTTCGTGCCGTCAACTGGACGCTGCGAACACTGCGGTTTCTGGTCCAGGAATTGCCGCTGTTATTGCCGCTCGCGGCGAACATCGCCATCCCCTATCTGGGAGCAGCGCTCGCTCTGCCGGGTCTGGCCGGTCTGACCGGGTTGGCCGCGCTGGTCCCGCCGGCTGCGGCCGTTCCGGTCGTGCCGGCGCCCTTGATCACGGCGACTCCGGCCGTCACCCCCGCGCCGACGCTGGGCGGCGCGCACGTCGTCAGTGCCGCCCCGGCGCCGGCCGCGAATTCGGCGACGATCTCGGCACCGACGACGGTGTCCGCGCCGACGCCTTCAGCGCCTCCGCCGTCCGGGGTCCCGCCTCCGATCGGGGATGCGCACGACTTCGGTTACCTGGTGGGCAGCATCGACGTTGACTCGAGCGTGCGTGCCCGGGCTCAGGCCAAGGGCACCGCGGCAGCCGGAGATACCGCCCGGGCGGTCCAAGCGGTGGCCGTGCCCGAGGCGCAGACACGACTGCGGCGCAACCGGCGGCCCGTCATCGACCGGGGCCATCGCTACGAATACCTCGATATCGGTGAGGGATTCAGCGGTGCCGGACCGATGGGCTTCGCCGGCACCGCAGGCACGAGGGTTCGCGAGGCGGCGGGGTTGACGACCGTGGCCGCAGGCCAGTTCGACGCTGGACCGACGCTGCCGATGGTGCCGGGCAGCTGGGACGATCAAGTCACCGATGCAGATTCCACTGGCCGCAATCCTGCGCCAGGACGTCGCTGACGTCGACTTCCTGGCCGCCGACCACCGGACCTGGTGTCGATGCGGTGCTCACCACCCGCTGGTAAAGAACTGCCGCAGGGTCGATCTGCCCGTGCGACCAGGAACGGGTCTGCCAGGCCCACCGGTGGCCGGGCGTTCCCGAGGTCCCGATAACGCCATCGGCGGCGGCCCACTGGCACACATTGATACCACCGTAGACACCGGTGCGCTGCACTCCTAGCACCGAGTTGATTCCGCGAAACCACTGCAGTGCAACGGTGTTCCAGGTCTCGCGATTGATGTCATCGTCGACGGTGAAAAAGACCGGTGCACTCTGGCCCCCACCGGCCGCGGTATGCAGTTGCCAGGCGGTGCGAGCGTCGGCGACGCCGCCGGCGAACCCGCGCGTGAAATCCGATGGCACTGTCCCACCTGGCTTGCCGTACTGATAGTTGCTGACGATCACCAGGCCGGCGGCGGTCAACGACTCCGCGTATTGCCGGGTGATCGGCTTGGCGCCGAACGAGGAGCCCGGGCGCGACAGCGAGACGTAGCTGACTACCCCGGAATAGCCGGCAGCTTTGATGTGCTCGGCCGGAATCTGGTGCATGGCGAAGTCGATCAGTCGGGGAGCGGCTGCGGAGGCAGCCGGGCTGCCGACACTTGCTGACACCGCACCCAGCCCGGCGAGCGCCGACACAGCGGTGGCGTAGCGCAATGCGTCACGCCGGGAAATCGGGCGTGAGCGCCGGAGGCTGATAGTCCCCGACGAGTCCTGCATCGGGTGATGTTAACAATGTGACAGCTGTTAACAGGGTAGCCTCGCTGGCCGATTTCAGTCCGGATCCGGCACCGTTCAGGCTCGACCTGCCCTCGGCCGGCTGATCAGGGCGTTGGTGACGTGGGGCTAGCCGACGTGTTGGGCAGCTGCCCTGGCGGTGTGTCGAGGACTTTCTGAAACAGAAAGCAGTCGCCGGTGATGAGCAGGGTGGCGATTTTGGCCTGTCCGAGGTTGAATTCGTTGCCGTCGCCCTGCACGTCGTAGTCGCGCTTGGCGGGTTCGTTGAACAGTGAACTTTCTTGCCTGGCACCGTATTTAGCGGCTTCCTGCCGCACGACGGCGACGGCGGCAGTGAATCCGTCGGTGGTGAAGGGCGTGCCGAATTCTACGGTTCTGGCTCTGGGTCGCCGCGCCAGGCTGGGGTCGAGGTTTTCGCAGAGCGACCCGTTTTGGTAGGCGTCTTGCTCGTTGCGGTCATCGGCGAATTTCCATGTCTGGCCTGCCACCACTGCGCTGATCCGCTCCGCGATCGCCTGGGCGCTACCGGTGAGCCGATCGCGGGCGGACTCGAATGAGCCTTTGGCGCGCATGCTGTCGATGAGCTTGATCTTCTGCTCGTCGGTGAGTGGTCGCGGTCCGCTATCGGGATGACTCAACTGGTCCACACCCTTCCGAAGTTTCTGGTATTCCGTGCAGCCGCTACCCACGGACACCGCCATCATCCCGGCCATCACGGCGGCGGCAATTCGATGTCTGGCGTTCATTGAGGCGGCAGCGTTTCTTTGACGGCGAGCTCGGGGTGGTTGAGCAGGATCGTGGCCAGGTTGTATCCGGTCATCCTTTGCAGCGGATCTCGGCCGTATTCTGAATGTCCGCTGGCGCCAGTCTTATTCAGCTCCTGGCCGTCGAGATGGACAGTACCCGCTTGGGTCTCGAGGTGGGTGAACCGATACCGGTCGGTGTCGCCGTAGATGATCGCATTGGGATCGGCTCCCCACCCGTGCAGCGGGGCAAGTGCCCCGATTGCCCGGATCGGGTCGTCGTGCGCCGACATCACGAAGAAGTGGTCGTCACCCAAACCCAACTGTGCCGGCGATGTTGCTTCAAAACCGGGCGAGCCGTACAGAACCACGTTGTTGACATCCGCGCTGGCACCGTCTTTGAGCGCGATGCCCGAGAGCAGTGACCCGTAGGAATGTCCGAACAGCGCCGTAGTGTGCGTCGGGTTCGATGACGCAGAGTTCAGCGTGCTCAAGAACGACTCCAACTTGGGGGCGTTGGCCTTCGCGACGGCATCGGTCAACGTCTCCTTGGAGTCAAGGGTCAGCGGCGGTTGGTAGCCCACCCAGGCAATCGTCGACACACTGCTGTTGTCGCCGATCCGCCGGCCGATGTCTTGGGCTTCTTGCCGGAGGCCGTATGCCTCTCTGGTCATGGAGCCGATCGATTGCCGGGTGGTGCTTCCCACACCGGGCACGGTCACCGAGACGTGGTCGGCCTTGAACGGATCGCCGATCGCGGTGGCAGCGGGGATCATCTGTGAGGGATCGTCTGGCTTGGCGAGGTAGATCAGGTGGGAGTCCGGCGTCTTCAAGGCATCCCGGATGCCGGCGATGTCGGCGAGTCGGTCGGTTCGCACTTGTCCGGCGGGCAACTGGCTGTATTCCTGCTCCATCTCGTCGAGCAGCTTCAGGTTGGCCTGCTCAATGGCCTTGAGGTCACCGGAGGACATGTCCCCGGGCCGGTCCTGTTTGAACTTGTTGTCGAGTGCATGGGTGGTGCCGGGCTGCTTCTTCCAGTCGGCGGGGGTCATGCTTGTCATCTCGTCGGCGCCGGCGTGCAGTTTGGCGGCGATCCGTTCATCTTCCGATTGCAGTCGTCCCGCGCAGTGAGCGATGTAGTTGTGATGGCCGAACGCCGCCTGCCTGCGGGCCATCCGAGCAGCCGCCGAGTTCGGCGACGTTCGGTCGGTGACGGACAAGTCCTCGCCGACGGCGAAGTTGTCCTCTTCGGCTTGGGTGATGGCTTCGAGCGCCGATTCCCGTGCCCCGCGCAGCGAATCGGCACCGTGCTCGGCGATATCGGCGATCGAATGCGCATGCTCCACTGCGGTGTTGACCACCGACCGGTCAGCGCGCGCGGCGGTGAAGTAGCGGTTGGCCGCCTGCCCAGTCCACTCGGTCCCGTTCGGCGCGTCGATCTGCTCGACATAGGCGTCGGTGGCGTTCTGCCATTGCGTTGCCCCGGTCCGCATCTGCCCGGCGAGCTCCGACAACGTCGTTGCCGTCTGGTCGAAACGCACAATGCGAGAGCGTGTTATCGCCGCAACGTTGGCCATCCCTAGCGCGCACCGTTCGGCGCGATGGAGGCCAGCTCGGCGCTGCCCACGGTGTCCATGTCGGTGAATGCCCCAGTCGCTGCCATCAGATCGGTCGCGACCGTTGACAACCTGCTCGACAGCGCGGTGCCGAAGCCGGCAAATGCCGCCTGCACGCCGGCGGCCGCGATCCCCGACGCTTCTGTTGAGTGCGGCAAGGCGGGCAGAGGCGAGGCCAACTTGGCGGCATGACCGCCAATGATTCCCGACGCAGACCGCACCGCAGCCGGAAGCACGTGCAGCGGCCCGCTCACATCGGCCATCCGGACGACCTCCCGAGAATGTGACGACACAGGACTTTACTCCCGCCGCGCCGCCCATGAATGCAGCTGCCCAAGCGTCAGTGTGGAGACGCTACGGTCAGATGCAAACGCTTCAGCCGAATTCCATCGGCAAACTGGTCGGCCCACTCATGCCGAGCAACGGTTTCCACGGCGCCGGTCCGGCTCGCCGCGGGTTCGGCAGGCGCCGGGCGAGGATCTTGAGCGCTTCGGCGAGTTCGCGCCGCGCGAGATTGGCGCCCAGGCAGTAATGCACCCCTCCGCCGAACGTCAAGATGGGCGGGGGCTCGTCGCGGGTGATGTCGAAGCGCGCCGGATCGTCGTAGACGGTGACGTCGCGGTTGGCTGCGTAGGTGTTCACTACGATGAAAGTGCCTGCGGGAAAGGTGTAGTCGCCGATCGTGACGTCCTCGGTGACGCTGCGCACCGTGCTGCACATCGACGGTGAATGTCGCATGGTTTCCTCGACGGCGCGCATTGCCAGTTCAGGCTGGACGCGTAGCAGCGCCCACTGATCGGGGTGATCGCACAGCACCTGCATGGATGCCGCCAGCTGGCTGCGCGTCGTATCGGTGCCGGCCACCAAAATGCTGAAGGCCAACATGCGCAGCTCGCCGGCATCGAGGCGGTCACCCGCATCTTCGATGCCGATCAGCTCGGACAGTAGGTCTTCGGTGAGGTGGCGGCGCCGACGGGAGACCATGTCGTCGATGTAGTCGTCGAACTGACCCCACGCCTGGAGGATGACGGGTTCCTCCTCGGCAAGATCGCAGTCGAAGCTCACGATCTTGAAGATGTCTTCGGCCCATCGGGAGAACTGTTGCCAGTCCTCGCGGGGTGCGCCGAGCAGCGCGCAGATGACCGGAATGGGGTAGGGCCGGGCGATGTCGGCGACGAATTCGCAGCGCCCCGAGTCGACGACGTGGTCGATGAGTTCGTTGATGACGACGTGGATCGTGTCATCCATGCCTGCGGTCGCGCGTGGCGTGAAAGCTTTGGACACCAGGCCGCGCAGTCGACGATGCTCGTCGCCTTCCATGTTCAATATGCTGCGAGTGACCCTGTCCCACAGTGGCCCCGAGGTGATTCCGTGGGCGGACAGGTGTATGCCCGGAGGAATCACGAACCGCGGATCCCGCAGGACCGATCGGGCAAGCTCGTACGAAAGCACCTCGGGGCCAATCGGTCCCAAGGCGATTGGTGCCACTTGCTGCGCGGCTCGGAACTGCGGGTAGATCTGTTGCGGGGTGTCGGTGAAGTCGTAACTCAGGGTGGGTAATCCGGCTTCGAATACGCTTGGCCCAGCCGCGTCAACGGTCATGACATTTCCTCGCCGCCGCATCGTCATGGAATATTGGTCGACAGCAAGGTGAGGGGAAGGCCGAATACCGACAGGTCGATTTCGTCGAGATACGAGCCGTCACCGGAAAAGCTCTGCCGGAAACGGGTTCTCGATCCGTAGCGTTCGGTGACGGCTTCGGCGTCCGAGGCGCCGGGGACGCGGAGCACCACGGTGTACACGCCGTCGCCGTTGCGCTTCACGAATTCGCTGACGGATGTCGCGACGTCGGCGGTCGCGCCCGGGACCGCGCTGATCAGCTCGACACCGCCGTTCCAGTCCAGCTGAATCGTCAAGCCGAGTTCAGTCAGCTCGGTGTTCTCGAAGCTGAAGCCAAGTTCGGTGAACATCTGCGCCACGGCCGGTTGCCGTTCCGGCGCGACGGCGAACACGACGTGATGAAGCTGCGTCTCAGGCATTGATGACTCCGCGCGGAAGTAGCAGGGGCAGATCGTTGTAGGTCGCTATGCCGGGTGACGCCGCGACGACGGCCGGTATCGCGGTAATGGCCGGCACCGCGGTGATCGTCAGACCGAGCAGCACGTAATCCTCGATCGTCTCTGCCACAAAGTCCGGCGGCGGCTCGAACGCCAGCGTGGTTTTGATCGTCGGCCGCCCCTCGACGGTGATGTTGTATCCAAAGCCCATCGTCCAGGTGGGCTT
This sequence comes from uncultured Actinomycetota bacterium, assembly GCA_963762535.1. Classification (GTDB taxonomy): domain Bacteria; phylum Actinomycetota; class Actinomycetes; order Mycobacteriales; family Mycobacteriaceae; genus Mycobacterium. The sequence goes on along the minus strand of CAVXKX010000002.1, from coordinate 645,065 downwards.
CAGTGACTGGCCCTTGGTCCACACCCCGCGCACCTCCACGACGTCACGCTCGCCGGCAAATCCCTTCCAGCTCACGTCAATTCCGGCCACGCAGCCCTTGGCGATGACCCAGTCCCCGGGGAGGTGGACATCTTCGGTGGCCTGTGCGTACTGCGCCTGGCAACGGATCTGATCTAGCTCCACGCCCAGCGCGTCGGCGACGACGAGGACCGCCTCGCGGAAGATCCCCGACCCCGCCTCGGTCACCGCCGGCAGGTCCGGGTCGTCGATGGGGTATCCGAATCCCATGATCTTTTCGGTCTCCGGCGAGTTGTATATCGTCGTATCAAACGATTCCACGATCCGCACCCGGTCGATCCGGTCCGAGAGTCCCGCAGAAACGATCGCCAAGAGTTCGATGAAGCCCGGGTTCAACCCACTGCCGAAGATCGTCGAGTCGCCGAGTTCGCACGCTTTCAGGATGCGTTCCCGCCCGGTGCCGAGTCGATGACCGGTGATGAACTCAGACGTGGTGACGACGTTGACCCCGGATTCCAGGATGCGGACCAGATCGTCGACATCGGCGAACATCTGGTTGTAGACAACGCAATCGGGCTCGAGTGCGATCAGGGCGTCGATGTCGTCGGTGGCCAGAACGCCGAGCGGTTCGATGCCGCACAGCTCCCCAACGTCGCGGCCCACCTTATCCGGGGACCACGCATAGCATCCGACAAGCTCCAGCAGCGAATTCTCGACGATGGCGTGAACCGACTTCGTGCCGACGTTGCCCGTCGTCCATTGAACTACCCGGTAGGTCACGGGTGCGGTGTGGCGTGCTGACGGGCCAACCGCGCGTCGTGGATGCGCACCAGTTCCCGAAATCCCAGCCGGTGGTATTTCGGCACCGGCTGGATGCCCCACTGGTCGCGGGCGGTGTCCTTGCCCTCGGCGCCCTCGGGTGGCCCCAGCATCGGGTACGGGACCTTGCATTCCAAGGTGTCGTCGGAGTAGCGCACTTTCAGCAACTCACTGCAGATCTGGGTCAAGCTCAGCGTCGGGTAGCCGTAGTAGACCGCCATGAAGGGCAGCGTGAAGGCGCCTTCGATGACGAGCGCGACCAGACAGACCAGGACCGCCCGCTTGATGTAGGTGTGCATTCGCGCGTAATACGGCGTGGTGCCTGGCGGCAGTTCTTCGGCCGGGTCGTTGTCGGTCGACGCCGGCGCAGATGAGGGTGAAGTCACGGCGGTGCTCCTAAGCTGTTCAGTCGGTGAAGATTTCTCGGTTGACCGTGTGCAGGTACGGGATGGCCAGGAACGGTGTGATGTAGAAGATGTCGTAGAGCCACCAGCCGATGACGGGGAACACCACGCCGGCATAACGCACGTCGGCGTACATGGTCATGTTGAACACGTAGGCGCACCAGATCACCACGCCCATCCAGCAGGTGATGACCATCCATTGGTGGCCCCACCTCTTCATCTGCAGGAAGCCGATGGCGGCGGCACAGCGCATCGCGAACACCGTCAGGATCAGGCCCGCAACATACGCTTTCTCACCGGGTCCGGCAGCGCCACCGACCCACAGCTCGTTGTAGTGCCAGAAGTAGCCGGCGTCGAACATGTTGCCCCAGCCCACCATCAGCACCCGGTTGATCAGCGTGTGGTTGGCGACCAGATCCAAGGCCCAGCCGAGGCTGTTGAGCATTCCGTCGATGAGGACCAGGTAGCCGATCAGGGTCACGATCATCGGCCGTACCGACAGGCCTGCCCTCAAGGCCTGGCGCTGCAACCAGACTCCGCGCATGAAGATGGGAAAGCCGATCAATCCCGGGACCCACATTCCCATCAGGGCGGCGCCGACGATCATCCACTTGTCAGCACGCCGCTGGGCAAGACGGGATTCGTCGTGATGGTCCTCGAGGCTGAGCACGTCACCGGATGACGCCGGCTTCCCGGCCGAAAGACGGTTCAAGAGCGGCAGATTCACAACTCCCACCACCCACGCGCGAAGGACATGTAGAGCTGGATTCCGAACATCAGCAGCAAGTAGCCGTAGATGACGATCTGCAAGACGATGAGGGCTTTCTTGCGCTGTCGTTCCTGGTGATCCACGGTTGGCTCCCTTCCCGATTCTCTAGCGAGGAATGCTCGACTCGGCGGCGGCAAGACTGGCGGCCGCGACCTCGCGCAAGCCGTCGGCGATGGCACCGTCAGTCGAAAGCGGTGCGAGGACGCAGGCTTCGGCGGCCTCGAGTTCGGTTGCGCCGGCGGCGATCAGCGCGGCCGCGGTGACCAGGACGCGGGTCGAGGGCGGCTCGAAGTGGAAGGCATGTTCGGCGGTTCGGATGGCGGTGGCGCACGCAACAAGCCGGTGCGCGATAGCAAGCTCGATGCCCGATTCGGCGACGATGATCTCGGCCTCGCGGTCAGCAGGCAGATACCTCATCGGCAGTGTGACGAATCGCTGGCGGAACGACGGCTTGAGTTCCTTCAGCGAACTGCGGTAGGCGGGGTTGTAGGAGCAGACGAGCATGAAAGTGTCGGGCGCCGTGACGACTTCGCCTGCCCTGTCGAGGTAGAGGGCACGGCGGTGGTCGGTCAGCGAATGCAGAATCGCCAGCGAGTCGTGGCGTGCTTCGACGACCTCGTCGAGATAGCAGATTGCGCCGGCCTTCACCGCCCGGGTCAGCGGGCCGTCGGTCCACACCACGTCACCGCCGGTCACCATGAACCTGCCCACGAGGTCCGAACTGGTCAAGTCGTCGTGGCAGCTGATCGTGACCACGGGCCGGCTCAGCAGCAGGCCCATGTGCTCGACCAGCCGGGTCTTGCCGCAACCGGTCGGCCCGGTCAGCATCACTGGCAGCCGCTGATGATAGGCCTGCTCGAACAACCGCACTTCGTTGCCGTTCGAATAGTAGGTGTTGCCGGTCATTGTGTCCCCGCTGTTGTCGCTCATGCGGTCACCAGCTCACGGTGGACGTGCGCCAGTACCCGCGGAAGCTCCTCGACCCGCCGAATCCGTTGGGAGCGGCGGGCTCCGAAGACCTCGGGCAGCGGGTCGACGCGTGTCGGTCCCACGCCGACGTAGTAGATGGAGACTCCCGCGTCGTTGGCTTCTTCGACCGCATGCGCGACGTCGGCCCATGCGTAGCGTCCCTCATAACCCTCGTCGGAGATCAGGCCGTCGCCGATCACGATGAGTAACCGCCGCTCGGATGGTTGAGCAAGGAGGCGACTTGTCAAGTGCCGCAACGGTGCACCGAGCCTGGTGTACCCGCCGGTGGCCAGGCCCAGATGGCCCGGCGGCACGAACCGTCGATTCTCGAAGTCCTTGAGGCAGGTGACCTCGACGCGGTGGCGGGTGTTACCGCTGAATACGAAGATGCCGTGGCGCTCCCAGGCGAGCGTCATTGCTTTTGACAGCGCGTCGGCGCAGGCCAATTCGAGCCTGAAGATTCGACCGCCGTGCACACCCAGTGATGAACTGCCGTCGAGCAATAGCGCCGTGGTGACGTCGCGGCTGTGGGGTAGCAAGTCGCGGAAGAGCCGCGGTTGGATTGCTTCACCGGTCGCAAGGTCGATGTAGTGGCGCACGTACTGCTCGACGTCGAGGTCAGAGCCATCCTCGAGCCGGTTCTTCATCGCCCGGTGGGTGTGTTCCTCGAACCATTTCCGCAGGTCCGCGGACACCGGCTCCGGCGAGCGAGTGCTGGGTGGCATGGCTGCGTTCGAGAACGGCGACATGATCGCGGATGAAGCTCTTTGTCCAGTAATTCCACTCCGGGTAGGGGATGCCCGGCCGATGCTGCGGTGTGACGTCGAGGTCGTTGTCCTGAGGCCGGCTGGGCGGCGGCAGGTTGGGGTTGCGGACGCCACCGTCGCCGCCGACCGGAACAGAATAGCGGCGAGGCAGGCGTTTCTGCGTTGTGGTCCACGGCATTCTGCCGAAGCTGCGACGCAGCTTGTCGGTCAATCCCCGTGGCGTTGTGTAGGCCAGCGGAAGACTGCCCAGGATGGGATGAACGGTCAGCGGCGCGCCGGTGCGTGACATCGAGATCGCACGATCGGCCATCTCGCCGGCGTCCGTGCCGGCGGGTAACGCCGGGAGGTCTGGCAGTAACCGGCGTACCTCAGTGACCAGACCGGGCCAGTTCGACGCGATCCAGCCCACGGCCACACTTGCCTCGACGAGGGTGAGCGCACGGAGTTCGCGCGCCGACAGCTCGTTGAGCCGTAACGTCACGAGTCGTTCCTTGGACGGCGAACATTGAAGTGCCACACCGCAGGTGATGGACCTGCGGGTCCAGTCCTTGCCGATCGAAGGGTAGGGCACGTGCACGAATTCGAGTGTGGAACTCAAGCCGAATGCACGGTGCTCACCGGTCACCAGGCGCACACCCGCGCGGCGCTGCCCACTCAGGGCGACAGCCGTTACGGCGCAACCGCGTTCGATCGCCATTGCGTGTACGTCGGAAAGCTCGGTCATCAACGCTCAGAACGTGCCGAGGTTAGAGAAGATCCAGTACCAGAACCAGATGACCAGACCTGTCCCGCCCCAGGCGGCGACATAGCGCAGGATCTCCCAGACCCAATCCATTCAGACCTCCTTGGTCAGGGGTTGTGGCGTGCGTGGTTGCCTCACCGGATCTCCAAGCCACGTACGGCATTGGCGACCAACTTGCCCAGCATCGTGTTCCGCCTGTCGGCGTCGTCGGTTGTGGTGAGGATGCCGTAGATGCCGAGCAGGAAGAACGTGGCACTGTAGAAGGCATCTACTTCGGGATGCACTGCGCCATCACCTCTCGCCCGCTCGATCTCGTCGACCAGCAAGACGATGACCGGATGGTCGCTCCAGTCGTCCTTGTTGGGACGCGTCGGTGAAAAGTGCAGCGCCAGAAGTTCTTTGAATAGCAGCGGTCCGAGCCGTTGTTCGAGGCCGGCCACGACGCGGACGACTTCTGTCAGCGTTTCTACAAGTTCGTGTGTGTTCTCGATGAACTGTGCGAACTCTGCGGCGATGCGTGCTTCTTCGTGAAATTCCAACTCGAGAAGCACATGCTCCTTGCTCGGGAAGTGGAAGAAGAAGGTTCCGTGTGCGACCCCGGCCTCGGCGACGATGGTGTTCACATCCGCGGCAGCCATACCCGAGCGCTTGAACTCGGTGATCGCGGCGTCCAGGACGCGTTGACGTGTCTGTCGTCGACGCACCTCACGTGCCGTGGATTTGACCTGTGGCCCCATGGTCTGTTCTTTCTAGCAGCCCAGACTGACCAGAGTCAATGAGTTAAGTCATTGAAGCCCCGAAGTCAGTCGGTGAAGATCTCGCGGTTGACGGAGTGCAGGTAGGGAATCGCAAGGAATGGGCTGATGTAGAAGATGTCGTAGAGCCACCAGCCGACGACGGGGAAGATGACGCCGGCGAAGCGCACGTCGGCGAACATCGTCATGTTGAAGACGTAGACGCACCAGATCAGCACGCCCATCCAGCAAGTGATGACCATCCACTGGTGGCCCCACCGCTTCATCTGCAGGAACCCGATCGCGGCCGCAATCCGCATGGTGAACACCGTGAGGATGAGACCTACTTCGAGGGCTTTCTCACCCGGCCCGGCCGCGCCGCCGAGCCACAGCTCGTTGTAATGCCAGAAGTAACCGGCATCGAACATTGCCCCCCAGCCGTTCAACAGGATTCGGGCCATGATGGTGTGATTGGCGACCAGGTCCAGCGCCCAACCCACGGTGTTGATGGCCGCATCGATGATGACCAGGTAACCCAGCAGCGTCACCAGCATCGGCCGGACTGCCATGCCGTCGCGCTGAGCTCGGCGCAACAACCAGACCCCGCGCAGGAACAGCGGAAGACCGAAGACGCCGAGGGCCGCGGTGCCGATGAGGATGCTGCCCGAGATGAGCCACTTGTCTGCTTGGCGCTGCGCGAGGCGTGACCGCTCGAAGTGCTCGTCGAGGTCACTGCCTGGGGCGGTGAGTGCGGGCGAATTCAACGACATCTCCTACGGGTGGGGTGGCCCGATCTTCCCGCAGAAACTGACTAGCGTCAATGAACTATCGAATTTCGATGCTGCGAAGCGTGCTGGCCACATAGTCATCGAGCATCGCGCTCTGGGTCGGCCAATCGTGTGTGGTGGTCAGCAAGGCGTACAGACCTAACAGGAAGAACACGGCACTGTGCACCGGAACGACCTCCGGTGCAACGAGACCCAGCTGCTGAGCTCGCTCGATCTCTTGGGCCACCCGCACGATCACCGGGTGTTCTTTGCTTTCGTCGGCGGGGCGGGTCTGCGAGAAGTGCAGGGCAAGAAAGTCTTTGAAGAGGCTGGCGCCAAGGCGGCGTTCCAGACCTACGATCAATCGAACCGATTCGGAGAGCGTGGCGGACAGATCGTGTTCGGCGTCGACGTAGCGGTCGAGCTGTTTGGCGATGCGCTCCTCCTCGCGCCGCTCCAGTTCCAGCAACACGTGTTCTTTGGTCGGGAAGTGAAAGAAGAATGTGCCGTGGGCGACTCCTGCTGCCGTCACGATCGACCCGACGTCGGCATCTGCCATGCCTGCGCGCTTGAACTCGGCGATGGCAGCTCCCAGGAGGCGCTCTCGCGTCTGCCGCCGCTTGGTCTCGCGCGCCGACGGCTTTTCCACCGTTGCCATAGCCCGTCCTTCGATCCCGATACCCGCCAGTCTGCAGGATAGCTGTCGTTGCGGCGGTCAGGACCGGACCATTCCGTTGACTAAAGTCAGTTTTATTTGTTAGATGAGCACGGTATGACGCGGACGAGAGGATCGCGATGGCGCTCGAGCAGTTCAACCTGGGCGGCCACGTCGCGATCGTTACCGGCGCTGGAAAGGGTGTCGGGCAGGGGATCGCGAGAGTCCTGGCTGAGGCAGGCGCAACCGTAGTCGGCACCGCGCGTACCGAATCCGACATCCGCGCCACGATCGCCGGTATCGAAGATGCCGGCGGCAAGGGCCTGGCGCTGGTCGCGGATGCCATGAGCCGTGCGGACAGTGAACGGGTCGTCTCTTCGGCGATGGAAGCCTTTGGGCGGGTGGACATCCTGATCAATAATGTCGGCGGTTCAACCTACGCGCGCTTCCTCGACATCACCGACGAGGATTTCCGGCACACCTTCGACTGGTGCGTCACATCGGCGTTCATCATGAGCCAGCTGGTTGCGCCGCACATGATCGAGGCCGGCCGCGGCAACATCGTCAACATCTCCTCGGGCTCAGCTCGTTTCGGCATTCGCGCGCTGACGGCGTATTGCGTCGCCAAGGGCGGCTTGGAAGCCCTGACCCGGGCGATGGCTCAGGAGCTCGCGCCGAAGATCCGCGTCAACGCGATCGCGCTGGGCTCATTTGCCACCGATGGCCTGCAGGGCAGCCTCGACCTGATGCCCGGATCGCGGGAAAAGATGCAGGAGGCGACACCGCTGCACCGTCTGGGAGACGTCGCTGACCTCGGGCGGCTGTGCGTGTATCTGTCCACGCGGGACTGCTATGCGACCAACGCGATCTTTCATGTCGATGGCGGAATCGATTCCAACAACTCGCCGTTGCCGATCCCCGACTACTGATCAAGGACCAACGCAGGATGCGCAGAGTTGTTCAATTCTCGACCGGCAATGTCGGGGTCCATTCGCTGAAGGCGATCATCGGTCGTCCGGACCTGGAATTGGTCGGTGTGCACGCCGCCAGCCCGAACAAGATCGGACGTGACGCCGCCGAATTATGCGGGCTCGACGAGCCGACCGGCGTCGTCGCCACCGATGACGTCGACGCGCTCATTGCGCTGAAACCGGACTGTGTGGTGTACACGGCCCAGGGCGAGACGCGGCCGATGGAAGTCATCGACCAGATGTCGAAGTTCCTTGCGGCGGGCATCAACATCGCGGCGACGTCGCTGGTGTGGCTGGTGACTCCACGGCAGGCCGACGACTGGTTGCGGGTGCCGCTGGAACAGGCCTGCCGGACCGGGAACGCCTCGTTGTACGTCAACGGCATCGACCCCGGCTACTCCGGCGACACCGAGGTGCATTCAGCGCTGAGCCTGGTCACTCGCGTCCGGTCGGTCACCGTTCAGGAGATTTTCGACTATGCGAATTACGACGACTACGAATTCACCGGCAAACAAATGGGTTTCGGTGTCAGCGCCGACGACGAGACGCCGATGCTGTTTCTGCCCGGCGTCCTCACCACGATGTGGGGCGGCGCAGTTCGTAACCTCGCCGACCAACTGGGAGTGCAGCTGCAGGACGTCCGGCAACGCATCGAGCCGTGGTACACCGACACCCGGATCGAATGCAAGATGGCGACAGTGGAGCCCGGACAGATGGCCGCGGTGAAATTCGCGGTCGAAGGAGTTCGTGACGACGTGCCGGTGATCACCATGGAGCACATCACCCGGCTCACCGCCGCCGCCGCGCCAGAATGGCCCTACCCGCCCGGCGGCCTTCCCGGTGTTCACCGGGTCGTGGTCGACGGCGACCCCCGCGTCGAGCTGAACACGCACGTGTCACACCCGATGCTTGACGTCACCGAGGCGGGATGTCTGGCGACCGCCGCCCGGGTGGTCAACGCGATCGACTGGATCTGCCGCGCTCCCCAGGGACTGATCGCCGTCGAGGACATCCCGCAATCGGAAATCATCCGCGGGCTGATGTGGTGACAGCGCCGACACCGCCGACCGGGACGGGTCGCCGCATCTCCTCAGCCGCCGACATCATCTGTGGTGGACGCCAATAGTGCCGTGCAATCCCGCTGAGCGGCGTAATGTCGCGCCGCGAATGCAATAAAATGACGGCGCGTTGGGGTTAGGGGGTGAGTGGTTGCTTCTCGAAGATCCGATCGGCAGCTCCATCGAATTCCGAGATGGAATTGCGGTGCTGACAGTACGCGGCGAGGTCGACGTGGCGAGTGCGCCGGCTTTCAAGAGCGCGATCGGTGAGGCGCTGGGGGGTAATCCGCGGGGGCTCGTCCTGGATCTGCTGGAAGTCGAGTTTCTTGGCTCCGTCGGCGTCCGGGTTTTGTTGGAGGCACAGGACAAAATCGGGGTGGGCAAGCGATTTGCCGTCGTAGCACGCCGCCCGGCCGCCGGCCGGATACTCCAGCTCCTCCGCCTTGACGAGGTGTTGTCGGTGTACGACACGGTGGACGAAGCAGTGAGCTGGGTGGCGGCGGGCTAAGGCCAGCCGGACGACCTAGAGGATCGGCCTGCCGCCGGTGACGGCGACGCGGGCGCCGGAGACGTAGCTCGCGTCGTCGGACGCAAGCAGCACGTATACCGGAGCGAGTTCGGCCGGCTGGCCGGCGCGTCCCAGGGGCACGTTGTCCCCGAACGACTTCACCTTCTCAGCATCCATCGTCGCTGGGATCAGCGGCGTCCATATCGGTCCCGGTGCCACGCTGTTGACCCGGATGCCGCGTGGGCCGAGAAGTTGAGCGAGGCTGGCCGAGAAATTCGCGATCGCCGCCTTGGTGGCCGCATATGGGGCCAGCGTCGGATTCGGGGAATCGGAATTCACCGACGAGCTCCCGATGATCGATGCCCCCTCGCTCATATGCGGCAGAGCCGATTTGGTCAGGTAGAAATACGATCCGACGTTGAGCTTGAACGTGTAGTCCCATTCCTCGTCGGCGATTTCCTCAAGGCTCTCGTGGGTCATCTGGTACGCCGCATTGACGACCAGCACGTCGATCCGGCCGAACTCTGCTACTGCACGGTCGACAACTGCCTGGCAATGCTGGGAGTCGGAGAGATCACCGCTGACCAATACGCATTTGCGTCCGGCGTCTTCGATGTAGCGGGCGACGTCGTGAGCGTCGTCGTCTTCGTTGAGGTACGCGATGAGAACGTCGGCACCCTCACGGGCGAAAGCGATGGCGACCGCACGTCCGATTCCGCTGTCGCCTCCCGTGACGACCGCGCATTTTCCGGATAGTTTCCCGGTGCCCACATAGCTGTTCTCGCCACAGTCGGGAACCGGATCCATCTGAGATTGGATGCCCGGCACGGTTTGCTGTTGCTCTGGAAATCCCATCATGCGTGGATAACCAGCGCGCCGGCTCAGGTAAACGCGCAGATGGGTGCATCAGGTGGTGCTGCGCGGCGTTTCTTCGCGGTGTTGCCGGGGTATCAGCTCACTCGTGTCTTCTTTATGGCTGAGCAACCGCACCGAACAGGCTTGGGCTGCAAGCGAGCTAGACGATGGACCCCGCTCCGCTGACGTGATCGTCGTGGGTGCTGGAATCACCGGACTGATGACCGCGGTCCTGTTGGCTCGCGCCGGCAAGGACGTGTTGGTGCTGGAGGCTCGCACCGTAGGTGCGTGCGCGACGGGAAACACCACCGCCAAGGTGAGTTTGCTTCAGGGCAGCCACCTTTCGAAGATTCTGTCCAAACACGGCAAAAAGATGGCCCGCGCGTATCGTGGACGGCAATCGCGAGGGTCAAGACTGGGTGCTGAATTATTGCGAGTCACACGGTGTGGCGGTGCAGCGCGAAGACGCCTACACCTACGCCCAATCCAGCGACGGCGTCGCAACGGCGCGCAGCGAACTACAGGCCTGCCAGGCGGTGGGGTTGCCTGCCACCTGGGAAGCCGACGCCGACGTCCCGTTCCCGTATCACGGCGGCGTGCGCTTGGCCGACCAAGCGCAGTTCGATCCGATGCCATTCCTGGACGCGTTGGCCGTCGAGTTACTCGCCCACGGCGGACGGATCGTCGAACACACCCGGGTACGGCGGATCTCTTCCCATAGAGACGGCCTGACGCGTCCACGTCAACGACGACACGCAGCGAGAGGTCGAGACCGCCGCCCGGCAAGTAGTGCTGGCCACCGGGATTCCGATCCTCGATCGCGGGGGCTATTTCGCGCGGCTGAAGCCGAGCCGGTCCTACTGCTTGGCCTTCAAGGTCCCCGGCAATATCACCCGGCCGATGATGATCTCCACTGACTCGCCGACCCGTTCGGTGCGCTACGCGCCGGTCGCCGACGGGGAGCGGCTGATTGTGGGCGGCGCCGGCCATACCGTCGGTCGCGAGAAGAGCCCGTCCGAATCGCTGCAGGAGTTGGCATCGTGGGCGCGCAAGCACTATCCCGGCGCCAAGCAGACCCACTTTTGGTCCGCGCAGGACTACACGCCGATCGACGACCTGCCCTACGTCGGCCCTATCTTGCCGGGTAGCGAAAAGATCTTCGTAGCAACAGGTTTCAGCAAGTGGGGGATGACAAATGGCCCTGCCGCGGCGTTAGCGTTGTCGAGCCGTCTGCTGGGCGGTCGGATGGATTGGTCCAGCGCGTTCGCCAGTTGGAGCGCCCATGAACTGTCGGGGCTGGCAACGGCTCTCCAAGCCAACCTCGAGGTCGGCTTCAACTTGACCAAGGGCTGGATCACCCCGACCGCGCGGGCTGTCAGGCGCAGCCCGGGCGACGACGAGGGCGGCGTGGTGAGCGGACCGCCATGGCACCTGGAAGCCAGATGCCGGGTCGATGGCGCCGAGCACCACGTGTCGCCGGTCTGCCCGCATCTGGGCGGAATCGTGAACTGGAACGACGCCGACAAAGCGTGGGAATGCCCGCTGCACGGGTCACGGTTCGCCCCCGATGGCACGCTGCTCGAAGGGCCGGCCACCTCTGACCTGACCAGATCGCGCTGAGCGTCGTCTTTCCACGGCGTTTTTGAGGCGTTCGCGGTTTACGCAGCCGGCGAAGCGGCGCGGCCACCGATTCCTGCTGGACGATCGAAATTGGTCACCTAGTCGTTGATGTTGCGTCGCAGCGGCATTGCTCGATCACGGCCTACTGAACGTCAGCATGCCCTCTTCGTGGTCGAGTGCCCGTCCGAGAGCACGCAGACCCTGATCGGGAAGCATGCCCGCGTCGCGCCAGCGCACGAGTTCTTCACGTTGGGCGTCGATAGCCGCTCGCCGTATCTCGAGCAGCGCCTCGTCGTTGGGAAAGGCGGGCACGCCATCGGTGTCGGTTACCTCGAGCACATCAAGTTGCCGTTGTCGAGACTTGAGCCGAGCCGCAAGTTGCGTGCGCACGGTGTCGATGGCTTGCCGCTCAATAGTGTTATGGCTCTGCTGTTTCAGCGCATCCAGTCGCTCCATCGCGGCCCGGATCGCGGCCACGCCGGCCAGTTTGCGTAGCCGCGACTCGTCGGCGGGCTTGGCGCGGATACCCAGCGCGCGTGCCAAGGGGGCGAACGTGAGCCCTTGTCCGATCAGCGTCACCAGCACAACCACCAACGTGCAGAACAGCAGCAGATCCCGGTAGGGGAACGGTGCACCGGTTTCGGTCAGCAGTGGCACCGTGAAGATCGCGGCGAGGCTCACGACGCCGCGGGTGCCGGCCCAACTCAGCACGAACAACTCACGGCCATTGAGTCGCTGCGAGTCCCGGTCGCGCGACCGGGGGGCCGGGGCGGAGGCCACGGGTTCGTCGAGATCCGCGCCCGCGACATCTCCGAGACGGGTGTGCAGCGGCCGCGGCAGCATTTGGGTGACCAGCAACCACAGCGGCCGCACCAACAGCACGACCGCCAGGGTGACACCTACCGCCAGCACGATGGTGGGGGTCGAGTAATCGTCGAGGCCCGTCAGGATTCCGGGGAGCTGCTGGCCGATGAGCAGGAAGACGAAGCCCTCGAGCAGGAAGTTGACCAGCCGCCACACTGCCCGCGTCTGCAATCGGCTGGCGCCGGACTCTGCGCGCGGCAGATCGTGTCCGACTATCAATCCGCAGACCACCACAGCCAGCACGCCGGAGGCCGAGAGCTCCTCAGCCGTCAGGTAGGCCACGAATGGCGTGGCGAGCGAAACGGTATTGGCCGTCAAGATGTCGGGCGTCCAGCGGCTGAGCAGGCGCCGGAAGACGGCGATCGCCACTCCCACCGCAAACCCGCCGGCAGCCGCCAGTACGAATTTTCCGGCTGCCGAGGGCGCGGAAATGCCGGCACCGCTGGCCGCCGCGATGGCTACCGACAGCGTGGTCAGCGCCGTCGCGTCGTTGAGCAAACCCTCACCCTCGATCAACGTGATGATGTTCGCCGGCAGGCCGACCTTGCGCGCTACGGCGAGTGCGGCCACCGGATCAGGGGGCGCGACCGCCGCGCCGAGCACGGTGCCGACCGCGAATGTTGCGCCGCCGACCAGCACCGCGAACGCGACGCCCACCGAACACGCCGTCAGCAGAACGAGAGCCACCGACAGACTGATCACCGCGCGCAGGTTGCGCCGGATTTCGACAAGCGATGACTCCAGCGCCGCGTAATAGAGCAATGGGGGCAGGATGCAGTACAGCGCGGGTTCGGGACGAAGCGCAACATTGGGTCCCGGCAGGAACGCGTAGGCAATACCGCCCAGGGCCAGTAACGCCGCGCTGGGCAATCCGGTGCGTTCGGCGATCCAATTCACCGCCACGATCACGGCGACGGCAGCCAACAGCAACACCAGACCCATATGCAGACTCACTTGTCCATCATCCCGGCATCTCGACGCGCCGGCATGCGAGCGCACCTGTCTCAGGCCTAGTTCGTGGGGTTTCCCGGAAGTGCCGCTGGGTACAACCGTTGCGGGCCGTGCGCTCGCCGCCCCAGACACCAGGCACAGGAGGCGTCATGGGCAACGTGGCTCGAGTGCGGCAGGCATCGATTCGGGTCGCAAAGGTTCAACGCCGCATCTGGTTGCTTCAAACGCTCACCTGGCCTGTTGTCGCGGTTGGCGGCATCGCAGCCGTGGCCGCGGTCGCCGGTTGGGTGCGGCGCCGGCGCCATGCGGCAGTCGAAACCGACGATGTCGGGCTGCGCGCAGCTGCCGGCGGCCGAACCAACTCGACCAACGGGCGATTGAACGGGGCTTCGAGCGGGAACCTCTCCGGTTGATCAGCTGGCGGACGCCGCACGCTGGATCTCCGTCGCATCGAAGCGGGAGGAGTGCACGTGGCCTCTCGCGATGACTCGGCTACCAGCCCTGCCGCGAGTCCCCGTGCCGCCGGCATCGTCATTGCCGATGAACAAGCCGCCCCCGCTGACGCTGGCCGAGCGACGCCGACGGCGACGCGGTCGTGCTGGCTGCGGGGGGCATCGTGGACGTGGCGGCCGCTCCGACTCTGACCGATCAGATCCGTGCGATCCTGCGGCGAGCGACCAGCGGCTCTGGTGGTCGACCTCACGGCGTCAGTTTCCTGGCGACGGCCGGCATGACCGTTCTGATGGAGGCCGACCGCAAGAGCGAGGAACTGGGCATTCCGTTTCGTGTTGTCGCGCAGCGGGCCGGTGACCATCAGGCCTATGCAACTGTTGGGGATTGACGACTCCTGGCGATATACCCGACGGTGTCGACCGCGCTTGATGGCGTTTCGCCGAGCGACAGGCCGACCACAGAGGCGCCTCCGCGCGATACGTGACTGACCTTCGACGAGGCGCATGGCCCACGCTGACTTGGCAGCACCCCGGATATTCCTGGTCGCGATCCTGCCGCGACAACCTACTCTAATTTAATAGAGTAGGTTCTGCTGCTGTACGGAATCGTGAAAGGACAACGGACATTGAGTAACGCCATCGCGGTCTTCAACCCGTCCAATGAGGAGCAGATCGCGGAGGTCCCTGATTCCGACCAGACGGCCGTCGACGCGGCGGTGGCACGGGCGCGCGCGACCTTCGAGTCGGGTGTATGGCGCAAGGCACCGGCAACGCACCGCGCGAATGTGTTGTTCCGTGCCGCGCGCATCATCGAAGAGCGTGCCGACGAGCTTGCTGCGCTCGAGGCGCAAGACAACGGGATGAACACGAACGCCGCCAAGCACATCATTCCGGTATCGGTCGACATGCTGAAGTACTACGCAGGATGGGTCGGCAAGATCCACGGCGAATCCGCGAATCTGGTGTCCGACGGACTGCTGGGCAGCTGGGAGACCTACCACACGTTCACCCAGCTCGAGCCCGTCGGCGTGGTCGGCCTCATCATCCCGTGGAACGGACCCTTCTTCGTCGCGATGCTCAAGGTCGCGCCCGCTCTCGCCGCGGGTTGCAGCGCCGTGCTGAAACCCGCCGAGGAGACGCCGCTGACCGCACTGAAGCTGGAGGAGATCTTCCGCGAGGCAGGTCTGCCCGATGGCGTGCTGAACGTCATCACCGGCTACGGCGAGACCACCGGAGCGGCGCTCACGGCGCATCCGGACGTCGACAAGATCTCCTTCACCGGATCCACCGAGGTCGGACGGCTGATCGTCAAGGCGGCCGCCGGCAACCTCAAGCGCCTGACGCTCGAGCTCGGCGGTAAGTCGCCGCTGATCATGTTCGACGACGCCAACCTCGACAAGGCGATCATGGGTGCCGGGATGGGCCTGCTCGCCGGCTCGGGACAGAACTGTTCGTGTACCTCCCGGATATACGTCCAGCGCGGCATCTATGACCAGGTGGTCGACGGGCTCGCCGCCTTCGCCAAGATGCTGCCGATGGGTGGCAGCGAAGACCCCAATTCGGTTCTGGGACCACTGATCAGCGCCAAGCAGCGCACTCGCGTCGAAGGCATCGTGAACGACGGCGTGGCCGGCGGAGCAGAAGTGATCACCGGCGGTAAGCCGATGGACCGCAAGGGATATTTCTACGAGGCGACGATCATCACCAACACCACGCCCGACATGCGGCTGATCAAGGAAGAGATCTTCGGGCCGGTGGGCTGCGTGATCCCGTTCGACGACGAGGACGAGGTCTTGGCCGCCGCGAATGACACCCACTATGGGCTGGCCGGCTCGATCTGGACCGAGAACCTCAGCCGGGCCCACCGCGTCGTCAATGAGCTTCACGCGGGCCAGATCTGGGTCAACTCCGCACTCGCATCGGACCCCTCGATGCCGATCAGCGGTCACAAGCAGTCGGGTTGGGGCGGTGAGCGTGGCCGAAAGGGCATCGAGGCCTACTTCAACACCAAGGCCGTCTACATCGGTCTCTGAACGACGCCCGACGGCCGGTCAGCTCTCGAGCACGGAGACCACCTTCTTGGCCGTAGCCTTCGCCGACGCCGGATTCTGCCCGGTGACCAGCCGCCCGTCGACGACGACGTGTGGGGCAAAAGGAATGAGGCCTTTGTGGTACCTGGCGCCGCGCTTCTGTATTTCGTCCTCCACGTTGTAAGGCACCAATTTGTCCACCCGGGCCAGCACTTCCTCTGACCAGGCGAATCCGGTGAGCCTTCGCCCCGCGACCAAGAATGATCCGTCCGACAGCTTGGTGTTGAGCAACCCACAGTAACCGTGGCAGACCGAGGACACGATTCCGCCCCGCTCAAAAATCTCACGCGTAATACGTTGCAGCCCTTCGCTTTCAGGGAAGTCAAACATCACCGCGTGGCCGCCGGTGAGATAGATCGCGTCGAAATCGGCCGAGTCGACCTCATCGGGCGAGGCGGTGTTGGCCAACAGCGCCATCTTGGCGTCGTCGGCCTTCCATGCCTTCGCGCTCTTGTTGTAGCTCGGAAACTTCAGCGACCGCGGCTCCAGCGGTGAGACCCCGCCGTTCGGACTGAGGATCTTCTGTTCATAACCCGCGCCGGCAAAGACATCGTAGGCGTGTGTCAGCTCAGCGAGCCACAGCCCAGTCGGTTCGGACGGATCTTCGTAGTGAGAGACGTTGGTGACGACGTTCAGAATTCGCTTCGGCATGCCACCAAGCATTGCGCCGATCGCCTCGCGGCGGCAAGAGCGTGCCATGCAACGGCCGGCACGCCGCTGCGCGGTACTGTCGATGCCACCCATTCGGTGTTCGAAAAGCTCGAGGGCTAAAGGTGCTCCAGCAATCAATCGACGATCTCCTCGGCATGAGCGCCGGCGTCGAGTGGGCAATGTGCATCCGGGATGCATCAGGTCGCGAGTTGGCTCGCAGCAACGCCAATCGCGCGATGCACACGGCGAGCATCGGCAAGCTCCTGCTGCTCATCGAGGTCGCGCGGCAACGCGACGCCGGTGAGCTCAGCGGTGCTGCCCTGGTAGAGCGTGATTCCGAGCTCCTGGTCGCCGATTCCGGTCTCTGGCAACACCTTCACGTCGATAAGCTGTCGATCGATGATCTCTGTGTTCTGATCGCCAGCGTCAGCGACAACCTCGCGACAAACGTTGTCCTCAAAGAGGTTGGCTTGCCCGCAGTTCGCGCGCTGGCCGAATCCCTCGGCCTGGTCCACACGGTGTTGCTCGACTACGTCCGGGACAGCCGCGGACCAGCTGACCCTACGGCGCTGTCGACCGGCTCAGCATCGGAACTGTCGCATGTGATGAGTCAGTTGTTCCGCCACGCGCTGGTATCGCCGGCGGTGTCGCAACAGGTGAACGCTTGGCTGACGACCGGAGTAGACGTGTCCATGGTTGCGTCGGCGTTCGGCCTGGATCCGCTGGCACACACACCGCCGCATCGAAACATGATTCTTCACAACAAGACTGGTGCCGATCCGGGCGTCAGGGCAGATGTCGGGACGGTCGGACGAGGCACCAATGCGCTCTCCTACGCCGTGATCGCGAACTGGGACCCTTCGGGTCCCGACCTCACCGACGCGGTGCTAGAGCGGATGCGTTCCGTCGGAACGATCCTGAAGACCACCATCGAAAGTGGATAAGCACCGAACGGTGGTTCCGCTCAGGTCACCTGAAGCGAACGCCCAATGTGGCCATCCCGAAGATCTTCTTGCCGGCAGATTTCGCGGTGACGATGACCACACCGGAGCGGGTCTCAGGGTCCAAAGACTTGACCCTGCCGCCGAATTCGATATCACAGCCCTCTTTGGCCGACACGATCGCCGGAGCCGATAGCCGCACCGCGTAGCGCGTGACCGCACCAGGGTCACCTGTCCAGGAGGACGCGAACCCGGCACCCAGACCCATCGTGAGCATGCCGTGGGCGATCACGTCGGGCAGGTTGGCCAGCTTGGCGATGTCCTCGTCCCAATGAATCGGGTTGGCGTCGCCGGCCACACCGGCGTAGTTGACCAGGTCGCCGCGTGTCAGCCGGGCGTGGCGCACCGGAAGCTCGTCGCCGACCTTCACGTCATCGAACGACGCCGTGCCCGGCGTGCGGGTGAGACCTTCGTCGGCGATCCGAATCGCACCTTCGGGGCGCACGGTCTTCCGGTAGGTGTCCTCACCGATCCCGAAGATGTCGACGTCGTGCATCATCGCGTTCTGCACCGCCGTCTTGATCGCCGGATCGATGTCCGCGGCGGTGACGCCGACGACAGTGGTGTGCAGGGTATGCACCCGCTCGCCGGCCGCGTCGGTGAAAGTGTTGGTCACGGTGATCAGGTCTCGGCCGGCCATTCTGCGCACCGAGGTGAGTTCGACGTCGATCGTCAGCTCGTCGCCGGCCACGATCGGGCGGTGCTGCTCGAACAGCTCCTCGGTCTGCATGTAGGTGTCGTAGCCGACGACAACCTGTTCGAACATGAGGCGATTGCAGGTCATGCCCGGGGTCGAGGTGAACGTCAGCGGCGCGACCAGATCGGGATAACCCAGTTCGATGGCGGCGTCGACGTCCCAATGGGCCGGGTGGTAGTCCTGCACCGCACGGGCGTATTCGCGTATCTTTTCGCGGCCGACCAGGTACGTGGTGTCCATCTGGTAGTGATGGCCGACCCGCTCTTCGAGCACCGATGATTCTGTAGCTGCAGTCATGAATTGCCCAACTTTTCTGTCGCCTTGTTGCTTAAGCCGACCAAAAGACACTAACGCGCGGGTGTCCCTCATCCTTGAGTGGCCACTTATGGCGCGGAATATGCCAAAACGGGCCTGGCAGAGAATGAGGTCGTGACCAACCGCATCCAATCGCTCCTGGGCGTCCAGTATCCCGTCGTCCAGGCGCCGATGACCTACATCGCCAGGGCTGAGCTGGCCGCTGCCGTCTCGCAAGGCGGCGGCCTGGGAATGATCGAGACGCTGACCCCAGAAGGCCGCGCTGACCTGCGCAGGGTGCGTGAACTCACCGACCGCCCGGTCGCGGCCAACCTGATGATTCAGGGCTGGAAGCGCGACCCGTCCATCGTCGACGAACTGGTTGCCGCCGAGGTTCGCCACGTCTTCACCTCCGCCGGCGATCCGGCCCTGTTCACGACGCGGTTGCACGACGCCGGGATGACCGTCATCCACGTGATCGGATCGCTGAAGGGCGCGATGAAGGCTGTCGACGCGGGCGTCGATGCGCTGGTGGTCGAAGGCGTGGAGGGCGGCGGGTTCAAGTCCGCGCTGGGTGCGTCGACGTTGGTCCTGCTTCCACTGGTCGCCGACCGTGTTGATCTACCGATCATCGCGGCGGGCGGGATCTGCGACGCCAGGTCCGCCGCGGCCGCTGTCATCCTCGGCGCCGAGGGCGTGCAGATGGGCACCCGGATGCTGGCCAGCCACGAAGCCGCTGTGCACGCCAACTTCAAAAACGGAATCATCGCGGCCGGCGATGACGGCACCGTGATGCTGGACCTGCCCGGCAACCCGACGATGCGGGTGCTGCGAACCGGTCTCGCGGCACGTGCCGCGGCCGCCGAGCCCGGGATACAGCTGCTCGGCCGGATCACCGATCTGTACTTCGAAGGCGATATGGAAGCCAGCGTCGCCAACACCGGTCAGGTGTCCTCGCGGATCATCGACCTTCAGCCGGCAGCACGCATCGTCGAGCAAACCTGGGCGGAGATCGGAAAGGCCCTGAGCGACAGCCGTTCTCGACTGGGTCAGTGAGCGGCGAACCACTCCAGCAACAGATCGGACAGCTGGTCGGGTTGTTCGTCAGGTATCCAGTGCGAAACCCCGCGCATGATCTCGAAGCGGTATTCGCCGTCCACGTAGCGAGCGGTGTTGTGGGCCGATTTAGGCATCAAGGCGATGTCTCCGTCGCTCCACACGTACAGCGTTGGCACAGAGACCTTTTGGGTGATCGAGCGCGGTTTGGACAGCGGTATCGCGCGATACCAGTTGATCGCGGCTGTCAGGGCTCCGGGTTCGAGCATGGCCTGTGCATCGCGCTCGGCCACGGCGGGCGTCTGTCCAGCCCGCCGCAGTGATTTCGACATGAAGCTGCCGTTGCGACGCAGCATCGTCCACTCCGGGATACGCGGCAGCTGGAAGAGATACATGTAATAGGACGCCAAGCCCTGTCGGCTGTTCAGGAACGATTTGATGAACGCCGCGGGATGCGGCACCGACACCGGCGATACGGTCTTCAACCGCTGTGGCATCTCCGCCGCCGCGGCCCATGCCACCGCGGCGCCCCAATCATGTCCGACCAGGTGCACCTGCTGCGCACCGCTGGCATCGATCAGCGCGCCGAGATCGCCGACGAGTTCGGGGATGCGGTAGTCGCGGCGACGGGTCGGCCGGGCACCCGGCGAATATCCCCGTTGGTTGGGCGCCAGGCAGCGGTAGCCCTGCGCGGTCAGGCGGGCGATGACGGCGTCCCAGCTGTCGTTGTGCTGGGGGAAGCCGTGCAGGAGCACAACGACGGGCCCGTCGGCGGGCCCGGCATCGCGGACATCGAACGTCAGGCCGTTATGGCGGTAATGGTCCATCCGTCAAGACTGCATGCGCCTTCGAAGAGGTTGCACGCCGGGTCCGGTGAGCTAGGTCTGCGGGTCCGGCGGGACCGTCTGCCGTGGCTGGTAGAGCAGTGCACGAACCAGCGGGCGGGGCCCGGTCGGAGCGAAGCATCTGGCTGGCTGGGCGCACGCGTACCCGTTTGGGCCACCAGAACCAGCGTCCCATCACGGTCATGATCGACGGGGTGATCAGTGAGCGGACGACGAAGGTGTCGAACAGCAGGCCGATGCCGATGGTGGTGCCGAATTGACCGATCGCGCGCAGGTCGCTGGTGATCATGGTGGCCATGGTGACGGCGAACACCAGACCGGCGGCGGTGACCACCGGGCCGGTGACGCCCATGCCGCGGATGAGTCCGGTTTTCAGGCCGGCTCCGATTTCTTCCTCGATCCGCGATACCAGCATCAGGTTGTAGTCCGACCCCACCGCTAAGAGCACGATCAACGCGAATTCGGTTGCCACCCAGTGCAACTGGAAGTTACCGAGGTGCTGCCAGATCAGGGTGGAGAACCCGAAGGCGGCCCCCAACGACATCACGATGGTGCCGACGATGACGCCGGCAGCGACCAGGGCGCGGGTGACGATCACCATGATGATGAAGATCAGCACGATCGAAGCCACCCCGGCGATCATCAGGTCGTACTTGGCGCCGTTGGCGATGTCGTAGAACGTCGCGGCCGTACCGCCGAGATAGATGTCGGCGTTTTCCAGCGAGGTGAGTTTGATGGCCTCTTTGGCTGCTTGGCGTTCCTGATTGACCGACGCGATTCCCTGCGTCGTCGCCGGATCGACTGCGTGCGTAATGATGAAGCGAGCGGCTTTGCCGTCCGGCGACACCATCAAGCTCAACCCAAACTGAAAGTCGGGATTCTGGAAGATCTCGGGTGGCAGGTAGAACAGGCTCTCCACCCGAGAGTCGTTGAACGACTTGCCCATCACGGCGTTCGTGTCGGTCAGCCGGTCGAACTGATCGATCAGGCTGTCAAACGAGCTGTAGATGGTCAGCGTGGTATCGCGGATCGCTTTGGAGACGGCGATGTTCTCCGGGATGATCGCCAGCAGTTCGCGCGTGGCGGTCGCGGTGTGGTTGAGGTCGGTGGTGAGTTTGTGGAACTGCTCGGCGAGCTGATCGAAGCCGTCCAGGGCATCGAACAGGCTGCGCAGCGAGAAGCAGATCGGGATGTCGAAGCAGTGTTTGTCCCAATAGAAGTAACTGCGGATCGGTCGCCAGAAGTCGTCGAAATCGGCGATGTGATCCCGGATTTCGTCGGTGATGGCTGCGGTGTCGCCGGTGGTTTTCGAGCTGTCGTCCGCGGCGTTGGCCAGATTCTTGGTCACCGTGTACTGGCGCTCTAACAGGGCGATCTGGGTGTCGAGGAAACCGGTGATCTTCTTGATGTCCCCGACCCGGGCCCTCAGGTAATTGAGGTTGTCGCGAATCGGTGCGCTTTGCACACTGAGCTGAAACGGAATCGATCCGTCTTCGATCGGTGGGCCAAGTGGTCTGGTGATGCTTTGCACCCGTTCGATGCCGGGCACCCGGAAGATGGCGCCGGCGATCTTGTCCAGCACCAGCATGTCGGTGGGATTGCGCAGATCGTGGTCGGATTCGATCATCAGCAGGTCCGGGTTCAGCCGGGCCTGGGTGAAGTGTTGATCGGCGGCGTTGTACGCCTTGACCGAGGCTGCGCTGTCCGGCAGGTAATACAGGTCGTTGTAGCGCGGAGTGAAGCCCATCAATCCCAGGGCGCCGACGATCGCCAGGATGACGGAAATGGCGAGGATGGGCGCCGGCCAGCGCACGATGGCCGTCGCCAGACGACGCCACCGGGTGTAGTTGAACTCGCGCTTGGGGTCGAACAGACCGAAGCCGCTGGCGAACACGATCAGCGCCGGCGTCAGTGTCACCCCGGCGCCTACCACGACGAGCAGACCTACTGCGCAGGGAATCGCCAGCGAGCTGAAGTAGGGCAGCCGAGTGGCTTTCAGGCAGAACAGTGCCCCGACAATCGTCAGACCCGAGCCCAGCACCACTTTGCTGACGCCGGCGAACATGTCGTAGTAGGCGGCTTCGCGGTCCAGCCCCCGCTCGCGGCCCTCCTGGTAGCGGCCCACCATGAAGATCGCGTAGTCGGTCCCCGCCGCGATGGCCAGTGCGGTCAGCAAGTTGACCGCGAAGGTCGACAGCCCCATGATGCCGGTGTCGCCCAGCAGTGCTACCACGCCTCGGCTGGCAGCCAATCCGACGAACAGGATGACCATCGTCAGCAGCACGGTGCCGATGGATCGGTAGACGAACATCAGCATGACCGCGATGATGATGATGGTGATGATCGTCATCTTCGCCAGGCTCGCGTTGCCGACCACGATCGTGTCGTCGGTCAGGGCTCCCTGACCGGCGACGTAGGCCTTCACCCCCGGCGGCGGCTTCGATTCGTCCACAATCTTGCGAACCGAGTCAACCGATTTGTCGCCGACGGCACCGCCCTGATCACCCTTCAGGTTGACCTGGACGTAGGCGGCCTTGTGGTCGTAGCTCTCCACCCCCGAGGACGTGAACCGCTGCCCCCAGAAATTCAGCGCATGCTCGACGTGATCCTTGTCCTGCTTGAGTTTTGCGACCAGATCGTCGTAATACCGGTGAGCGTCGGGGCCCAGAGGTTTGTCACCGACCAGGGTCACCAGGACCAGGTTGTCGGAGTCGTACTCCTTGAATTTCTCGCCGATGTGCTTCATCCCGGTCACCGATGGCGCGTCGGAAGGCGAGAGCGGCACCGAGACTTCCTCGGCCACCTTTTCCAACTGTGGGACGAAGACGTTGATGCCGACCGCGAGCAGCACCCAGAAGATGACGATCGGCAGCGCCAACACCCGGATGGAGCGGGCCAGCCGCGGTTTGTGCTCAACAGAATAGGGTTGGCGCCACGGGGATTTTGTCCGTGTCGCTCGTTTGGTCGGTCACGCGGACTTGTCCAAGCAGGAAACCTGCGCGTCGTGCGTATTGACCTGTTGCTGATCGACCAATTTGCCGTCGACGGTGATCCGGCAGCCGATCGAGGGGCCATCACCTTGGGCGACGACGTAGGCGAAGATGCCGGGCATCGCGGCGACGATCGTCTTCGACCACGGCAACGTGGTGAAGTTGGCCTTCTGCGGTAGCGACTCCGCGTCCATCCAGTTCACCACGCCCGTCGTCCCGGGCGGCCCCAGGATTTCGTAAATGGCGGTCTTGGCCGCGTACGGCGGGGTCGCATCCCGGGGATCAGGCTTCGCCAAGCCGGGTCCTGGGAAGACGCTGTTCAGCCGGAAAACCGCGACGCCGCCGATGATCAGCGCCACGACCACGACGAGCGGAACCCATGCCCGCCCGAGAAGCTTCACAGCCGTTCCTCCTGATCTTGATTGCTCGATGGGCTGATATTAAGACAAATCCTCGTGGGCGCCACCGCAAGCCGAACGCCTCAAGTTCCGGGTTCATTCCCGCGGTGCGCCCTCGCGTCGCAGCCACGTCGCCGACCCGGCCGTAGCCGCACTGTTGCTACTCGCATGCGGCCACGACGAAGCCACGATCAACCGAGGATCGGATGGCCGCATCGGCAAGGCGGATGGCCCCGGAGACGGCTGCGGAGGCGCTGTCATGGAACATCTTGCACGACAATAGATTCCGCAGAGGTACATAAATTTCGTGCCCGATGATCTGTTGCGGCGGCGAGAATGGAAGCCGGTTGAGTTAGTTTCCTTAAATAATCAATTCGCTGGCGCAATTGAATTGGACGCCAGGTGTTTTGGGGAAGACACCGATTTTTCGCCGTCGACCTGAAACCAGCACCGAATGAGGGCCATCGCGCGTACCCTGACCTGCATGGCTACCAAGACCAAGGCCAAGATCAAGACGTGCGTGCATTGCGGCCACACGTTCGATCCGAGCGACCGGTGGCGTGACCTGTCCAATCCGGAGTGGCTTCCGGCCGCATCAGTTTATTGTTCGCATGAATGCAGTGATCGATACCATTGCGAGATGGGGCATTGCTGCTCCACGCACGCGAAAAAGAAGCATTAGTAGCTCGACCGCGGCACCGTATCGCGGCTAATTTGCCGGACTCGCGGCGTGAGCCAAATCTGCAGTGACAGAGCGCAATTGATCAGCTGAACGCAGCGGCTCCGGAAAGCCGACGCGGGTGTAGGCGACTCCGCGCGGGGTGTGCACGCGCACATCGAGGCCATAGCGGTCGATGCCGGTACACACCGCCTGCTCGGCATCGGGATAGCCGCCGAATGCCCGAGCCATCGACGTCAGCGCGTCGGCGTGATCGGCGTTGAGGTGCGCGATCGCGCGCGCCGCGGCGGGGGTCACCGGATCCGGCTCGGCACCGAGGTACTGCGCGCCGGTTGTCGAGTCCATCCGACCGTATCCACCCACCCAGCGCACCCGGTCGACCCTGAGCACCCACAGGGTGAAGTCGCTGTAGTCGATGTAGAACCGTCCAGCCGGCACCGCGGCCAGGTAGGCCGCTCGCGCCGCGTCCCGATCAGCCTCGGCCGGCGGTGTGACAACTCCGGCCAGGGTGATCCTGCCCGTTGCCAGCGGGTCGGGGTCACTGCTGGCCGCTACGACCGACAGGCTGGCGCGCGGGTCGTTGGCCAGGTTGCGGCCATGCTCGGCAAGATTCGACACGCACAGCACCGGCGCGCCACCCACCAGCCCGTACGCCACCAGTGACGCCCAGGGATCCCCGTCGGCAGTCAAGGTGGCCAAGGTTGCCGCATTGGCGCCGGCCGCGATGGTTCGGGCTTGCTCTGCTGCCGATGGCTGCGCGGCGATGACCGGCGGCTGCAGCGGCGGCGGCACCGAAGGCGCGTCTCCGACGTCGCCGTGATCGCGATTCACCACAGCCCGCAGCCTACGGAATAAGGACGGCCGTCGGCACAGTTGCAGCTTCGAGTCCACCGTGGAGAAGGAAGCGTCGATGCGTCTAGGTGTGTTCACATTTCTCAATGACACCGGCATAGGTCCGGTCGACCTCGCCGTCGCGCTCGAGGAACGCGGGTTCGGGTCGCTGTTCGTTACCGAGCATTCCCACATCCCGGTTGACACCAAGACGCCCTACCCGATCGGCGGCGGCCCGATTCCGCCGCAGTATTACCGAACGCTGGATCCGTTCGTGTCGCTGACCGCCGCCGCGGTGGCTACCGAATCGCTGCTGCTGGGCACCGGCATCTCGCTGCTCACCCAACGCGACCCGATCCTGACGGCGAAAGAGGTCGCCTCGCTGGACCTGGTGTCACAGGGCCGCTTCCTCTTCGGTGTGGGCGTGGGCTGGTTGCGCGAAGAGATCGCCAATCATGGTGTCGATCCGCGGGTGCGCGGCCGCGTCATGGACGAGCGGTTACGCGCGATGATCGAGATCTGGACCAAGGACGAGGCCGAATTCCACGGCAAGTACGTCGACTTCGACCCGATCTACAGCTGGCCCAAGCCGCTGACAAAGCCGCACACGCCGGTGTACGTCGGCGGTGGTACGGCGAACTTCTCCCGCATCACCGAGTTCGATGCCGGCTGGCTTTCCCTGAGTCCCTCTGCCGATGCGCTCGCCGGCGACCTGGCGACGCTGCGCGAGATCGCCGGACCCGACGTGCCGGTGATCGCCTCTCACATCGGGAAGGTGACGGCTGACGTCTTGGCGGGCTACCGCGATCTCGGCATCGGGCACGTCACCGTCGAGTTACCGACCCAGCCTCGCGACGAGAGCCTCCGTCGCCTCGATGCGTTGCATGCGGAATACGCCAAGCTGAACTAGCTTTCGGAACCCAGACCGACTGCGTGATATAGTTAATTAAGCTAAGTAATCACGTATGCAGGAGAGGTATCGACATGGCTCGTACGGACAACGACACGTGGGATCTGGCGTCCAGCGTCGGCGCGACCGCAACGGCAGTCGCCGCCTCACGCGCCGTTGGCCTCACAAAATCCGGATGCGCTGCTGCAGGACCCGTGGGCCGACCCGTTGGTCCGCGCGGTCGGAATCGACACCTTCGTCAAGCTCATCGATGGACAAATCGAACAAGGCGACGACCCGCCGCTGAATCGTCGGGCCATGAATGAGCAGATCACTGTGCGGACCCGATATTTCGACGACTTCTTCGTGCAGGCGACCGAGGCGGGCATCCGCCAGGCCGTGATTCTCGCATCCGGCTTGGACACCCGCGCCTATCGTTTGCCGTGGCCCGGCGGCACCACGGTCTTCGAAATCGACCAGCCGCAGGTCATCGCGTTCAAGACCCGCACCCTTGCTGACCTCGGCGCCGAACCGACCGCTCAACGGATCACGGTCGCCATCGACCTGCGCGACGACTGGCCCGCCGCACTGCTGCAAGCCGGATTCGACCCGCAGCAGCCGACTGCCTGGAGTGCCGAAGGCCTGCTGGTGTACCTGCCGCCGGAGGCGCAGGACCGACTGTTCGACAACATCGCGGCCCTGTCCGCGCCAGGCAGCCGGATCGCCACCGAGCACATGGATATGCGCGACGTGCCGGCCGACTGGGCCGAGCGACTCACCGAACGTTCGCGGCGAATCGGCTCGAACATCAATCTGGCCGAGTTGTTCTACACCGGCGACCGCAACCCGGCCGCCGATTACCTCAGGGCGCACGGCTGGCGAACCGACATCACGACAACCGAACAGGCCTACGCCGCCAACGGTTTCGAGGTGCCCAACGACGAGCTGGCGTCTTTCGGTAGTGGATCTGGCTACCTGACCGCCACCTTGACGTAGAAACCGCAAACGGCCACCGAGTAGACGCTCGCTGCCGAAATCCGCCGGTACTCGCCGTCGCGCTGACAGGATGGGCGCATGCCGTTCGCATCGGTCAATGGCCAACGATTGTTCTTCGAGGATGGCGGCGGCGACAAGCCAGTCGTCGTCTTCAGCCATGGCAATCTGATGAACCGCTGGATGTGGGCACCGCAGATCGAGGCCCTGCGGACCGAATTCCGTTGCGTGGTATGGGATGAGCGTCTGCACGGGCACACCGAAGACGACCACGGTCTGTACACCTACTGGGATTCGGCCACCGACCTGTTAGGTCTGATGGACCATCTCGACATCGAACGCGCGACATTGGTCGGGCATTCGCAGGGCGGCTTTTTGTCGCTTCGCGCAGCGCTGCTGGCACCCGACCGGGTCACCGCGCTGGTTCTGATCGACACCGCGGCAGTGGCGTGGCCGCCGGAGGCGGTGGCTCAGATGCGGGACATCAGTGACGGATTCCGTACCGGTGGCCCCGATGCGGTCGCCGCGGGTCTGCTCGACATGCTGCTCGGTGAGCCGGAGATTCACGATGACTGGCTGCGTTCCTGGCGTCAACAGCCCAATGATCGACTGGCCGATGCGGTCACCGTGCTGATGGGAGTCGACGACATCGCCGCCCGGCTGAGCGAAATCACCCAGCCGGCGTTGATCGTGCACGGCGAAGCCGACCAGCCCATACCGCTGCAACGCGGACAGCTGCTGCGCGAAGCCCTACCGCACGCCACTGACTTGGTCGTGGTACCCGGTGCCGGGCATACGCCGAGCCTGACGCATGCAGACCAGGTCAACCCGGTACTGACCGCGTTCTTGCGCCAATATGCTTGAACTGCAACGTGTTCAGCTTCAATGCCGCAGCGTGTTCAGCCTGTCGTCCACCTGAAGTGCACGTGCCGCCGTCTCGTAGCCGTGCACGACGCCCTCCAGCCGGGCGGTGGAGCCATCGAAGCAAGCCCAGTCGAAGACGGCTTGGCAGACATGGTCAGCCAGGCTGCGCAAGATGCCGTCTCGAGGAGGATTGTCGATGACCCTGATCGCGGCCGAACACAGCGACCCCTTGTCGACATCGTCGCTTCGTAAAGCTCGGTGAGCCAGCGACATGAGTTCTCGGGTATGGTCACCCTCGAAGTCCATAAAACTCCTTGCCTGTCATCCGTTCTGCGCCCTGTGCCGTCAGGTGTGCTGTCGATCAGCCGAGTGGTAAAGGTAGCCGAGCAAGGGGCACGTGCCGGCCACGCTCAGGTCACAGAGCGACATCTTCGCCGACTGGGGGCTGAGCTACCGGCCCTGGTCCTGCAACTTGGTGACGAGCTGGAACGGTAGCGCAACGAACACTGTGCCCCCGATCAGGTTGCCCACCGTGGTGATCGCGACGTTGGTGAGCAGCCCGTGCGCGCCCAGGCCCCACGTCAGTGCGGTGTGCGGGGCTTCCGGGTGAAACGCCGACAGCAGCAACGGTAGTCCGAGGAATCCGATGTTGGCGATGACGTGTTGAGTGGCGCCGATGACGAACGCGAAAGGTCCGTAGAAAGCGAATCCCATTCGGGCAACGTCGGTTCGGGCTTTGAAGAAGAGGCACATCGACGTCTGCAGAAACCAGGTGCACACCACGGCGAGCAGGATGGCGGTCGGCGTCGGCTGCGAGGACTTCGCGGTTGCCACGATGGCGGCGCGTTGCGCGAACGCGCCCAGGTACGGCCCGCCGGCCGCAGCGCACACGGCAACGAAGGCCAAAGCGCCGACGCAGTTTCCGACCAGACCGATCACTAGCAGACGAAGGTAGCCGCGCAGAGACATTCGGCGCTGCAGAATCGCCATGGCTCCGGCCGCCATATCAGCGGTGATCAGCGACATGCCCGACACCAGAATGAGCGCGAAGGACATCCCGAACGCCAAGCCCATCAGTAGGCTGGCGATTCCCGGTGACGAGACGCCGGTGCTGACAACCAGGGACAGCAACACTCCGAATGAGACCATGGCACCGCCGACCAGCGAGCGAACCAGAAAACTCCAGGGGTGCGCGGCCTTTTCGACGGCGATCTCGGCGACGCGCGTGGTCATTTCGCCGATCGTGAACAGTTCAAACGGATCTCGGGCTGCTGACGGCTGCGACGTCGCGGTTAGCGGCTCGGCGATGGTGTCGGTGAGCGTTGGTACGGACACGGTGGTCTCCCAGTGAAGGTGGTGTGGACTCAGCGGCCGGTACGCAGTTCCCAGCGGAGCTGGGCTTCTGACGGGGATTGCACCGGTATGAATGCGGCCTCGCGGAATCGGCGGCTGGCGCCGGTGCGGCGTGCATAGCCCTTGCCGCCGGCAGTTCGGATTTCCAGCGCCGCGGCAGCGTTGACGGCGTCGGCGGCGGCCAATCGCAGGGTCAGCAGGTCGTGCTTTGCCGGCGTTTTCGGACCGCCCACGGCCGAGGCAAAGGCTGTCAGCCGTGAGTCGATCGCAGCCAGTTGCGCTGTGAGCGAGTCGAATTCGCTGCCAAACGCTGCGTTGACGCCGCCGAGGCTGTGCTGCACCTCGTCGAGGCATCGGCGTGCCAGCCCGTGACACATGGCCGACTGCAGCACCAGGAAGGTCGGACGAACGCTGGTCAGAAACCCGTCGACGTCACGGCTGAGGATCTGCTCATCGCCGATGTAGACGTCGTCGAGTTTGACCGAGGACGATGCGGTGCTACCCAGGGCGAGCAGTTCGAAGTGGTTACCGATCGTGACGCCGTCGGTCACCAGCGGTACTGCGACCACTATCTTTTCACCGACGTTGGTCTGCGCGGCGGTCACCATGATCGAATCGGAGTAGAGGTTGCTGGCCCATCGCAATGTGCCGCTGAGGCGATAGCCGCCGTCGGTAGCTGTCGCGGTCAGTTCGATCGAGCCGCAGCCGGCGGCGTCCTTGAAAGCCGAGGCCATTCCCGTCACGCCCAACGGCCCGGTTCCGGTCAGAGCGGTGACTGTGCTCAGCGACCATGGCGTGGCCGCCGTGCTCAGGTACTCGACGGCCATCCGATGCGCCCACACCGAGAAGGCGGTCGACAGACAGTGACCGGCCACTTCGGCGATCACCGCGGCCATCGCCGGCAGCGCCTGGGCGTGATTGCCGGGAGCGCCCAATCCGAGTAGTCCGTTGCCTGCCAGCAGGGCAAGGTTCTCGCGCGTGTCACGGATGCCTTCGTCCAGATCTGTTGCACTGTCTGCGATCTGGCGGGCGACATCGGACGTCAACATCGCGGGGCGAGTCTCTGTCAATCCGCGATCGAGGTCGGCGGTCATCTCAGTCCTCGGGTCGGTTATTCGACGGTCAGGGCCGAATCGACGGTGGCAGGCCGACGAAGCGTGTTGACCACAGGAGACCACCGGATGGCGTTGTCGTGGATTTCCTGCAGGGTCGCGGTGTCGGCGTCGCCGGCCAGCACTACCTGGCTGCGGACTGCGGTGAACCCGGGGACCTTGTCGTCGGGCACGTCACCGACGCCCCAGACCGCCGAGATGTCAATGTCGCCTTCCATACTTACCTCGACCTTGGTCAACGTGACACCCCGGTGAGTGGCATTGGCCAACAGGCCGACCGCGATGCACGAACCCAGCGCTGCCAGAATGGTTTCCGAAGGGTTGGGTGCTGCGTCGTCGCCCAGAAGAGCCGGTGGCTCGCCGACCAGCATCGGCGCCAGATCGCGCACATAGGTGAGGTTGCGAAAGTTGGATCCGCACACCGTTTTCGCCTTGCCAGGGTCTTCCTTCCGGTCGTCGGGTCGGCCTTTGCGTTGCACGAAAGCCGGTCCAGCCCAGCGGCATCGATCGTGAGAGCTCGACCAGAGAAGGTGGTCATGGCTACTGGCTCCTCGAAGTTCGGTGGTGACTGTTCACACCGTGACATAGACAGACCACTCTGTCTATTCCGGAGGGTAGGCGTTTCGCAACGGGTCAGCCGCGAACGTCGCGGTGAGCCGCCGTTACCGGCGCCGTGTGCGATCGAATCGCGGTGATTCGAACGCCCCGACGTCAGGACTGCGCGGAGCGTGCCCTGGCGATGGCGTCCTCGGCCAGGCCGCGCCCGAAACGAATCGGCTCCGCGGACTGTTCGACCTTGGACGCCACCAGCGCGCCGTCGTACAGCAGCTGGATCTGGCGAGCCAATGGCGCAGGCCGCCGGACGCCCGCCGCTTTGACCAGACCGACTCAAAGTGGACCGAACCCACCGGCGGTGCTCGTCGATGGGTTCGAAACGTACACCAGGGAATTCGGATGCGGCGCTGGCATAGAGGCAGCCCGGGAAAGGCGTGTCGCAAGCTTTTGGTGTGTGCCAGGTCGAAGAACGTCAGAACCTGCACTACCGGATCGGTGACGCCTTTCGATCGCCTGGCCGAATCGGCTCCGGTCGGCCAGATCCAATTCCGTCAGGTACGCGATGACCAGTGCGTCCTTGGAGCCGAAAGTGCTGTAGAGGCTGGCTTTTGCGCAATCGGCTTCGCGCAGGATGCGGTCGATGCCGACGGCCCGTATTCCGTACTTACCGAACAGGTCCGTTGCCGCGGCGAGCAGCCGATCGGCCGGCGGTGCAGATCCGGTGCCCTTGGTCGAGCGCGGCGTGCGGCCGCTGCCTATCCGCGGTCTGCATGACAGCCAAACTAGCACAGCTTAGACAGAGTGGTCTGTCCGCGAGCCTCTGCTATTCAGCGGCAACGATTTTGGCGATCTGCTCGGCGATCGCGGCCCGGATCTCGGTGTCATCGAGATCTTGCAGCCCGAACGCGACACGCAGCGTCGGCCCCAGCAATCCCCATCCGACCTGGAGGGCCATGCCATGCGCGGCCAATAGTCGCGCCGTCCGGTCATCGCTGTGATCGGCTCGCACCTGCTCCAGGAATGCCTCCATGCCCGGAAAACGCTGCTGGAGTTCTTCCACCGGAAAGCCGTCAAGGGTCGATCGCACCATGACGCGCGCCTGGAATTCGTAGGCGGCCTCCATGCGCGACTGCGAAGCCCCGGATGCACGAAGGGTGGCGGCGGTGTCGGCGAGATGCTGCAGTGTCGCCGCCAGGAGTTGGCGCTTGCTGCCGAAGTGGCGATGCAGAAGGCCGTGGTTGACGCCGGCCCGGGCGGCGACCTCCCGGATCGATGTCGCGGCCGGCCCCTTCTCGGCGAACAACTGGCTGGCCGCTTCGAGGACGGCGGCGCTGACCTCGTCTTTGCCTATTGGCTTCGCTGTGGTCGAAACCGTTGCCGCTGGTGTAGCCATGTGTGTACAGTAGCCGATAATGACCGGTGTAGACAGTTGCCTACACCGGACCCGTCGAACAGGGAGCAGCGATGAGTAGTGACCTACGTGTGGTGCAGTTGGGCGAGAACATCGGGGCACGCGTCGATGGGGTACGTCTGGGCGCGGTCGATGCCGAGACCGCGGCGGCGATCAATCAGGCACTGGTCACGCACAAAGTGATCTTTTTCCGCGGGCAGGACCACCTCGACGACGATTCCCACTACGCCTTCGCCGAAAGCCTGGGCGTACCCACCACGCCACATCCGACGCTGAAGTTCGAGGGAAGCCGGGTGATGCGACTGGAATCCATCGCCGGCGGGGGCGCCAACCAGTGGCACACCGATGTCACGTTCGTCGACCGCCCGCCGAAAGCGTCGATCCTGCGAGCCGTCGAGTTGCCGCCCTATGGCGGAACGACCACCTGGGCGTCGACTGTCGCCGCATATCAACAGCTCCCGCAGCCCCTGAAGGAACTCGCGGAAAACCTGTGGGCCGTGCACAACAATGCCTTCGACTATGCCCAGATCGATCCGGCCAAGCTGGCGGCGGCCGGAAGCCGATCCGGAGGCGATCGTGAACTACGCCTCCCAATTCCACTCGACGCATTACGAGACGCAGCACCCGGTGGTCCGTGTGCACCCGGAATCAGGCGAGAAGTCGTTGCTGCTGGGCTCATTCGCCAAATCCTTCCTCGGGCTCAACGGCGCCGAGTTCCAGGCTTTGTACCGGATCTTCCAGGACCGGATCACCTGGCTGGAGAACACGATCCGGTGGAATTGGGAACTGGGTGACGTCGCGATTTGGGACAACCGCGCGACCCAGCACTACGCCGTCTCCGATTTCGGCAATCAGCGCCGCGCGGTGCATCGCATCACGCTCGCCGGCGACATCCCGGTCAGCGTCAACGGAGAGCGCAGCCGCGTGGTCGCCGGCGATGCCAGCGACTATTCGATTGTGGACACTCCCAACCACTTGTCGCCTGAGGGAGCGGCAGTATGAGCTGATGG
This sequence comes from uncultured Actinomycetota bacterium, assembly GCA_963762535.1. GTDB lineage: Bacteria > Actinomycetota > Actinomycetes > Mycobacteriales > Mycobacteriaceae > Mycobacterium. Next base: position 611,423 of record CAVXKX010000002.1, on the reverse strand, counting down.
GGTTACTCGACCAGAAAACCGCGGTCATCACCGGTGCCAACTCCGGCATCGGCTTGGCCACCGCCGAGCGATTCATCGCCGAGGGCGCGCGGCGGGTGTTCATCACCGGCCGGCGACAAACCGAAGTCACGCGCCGCCGCAGCTCAATTGGGACCCCAAGCGGTCCCGGTGCCCGGATGACGTGGGAGTGCCCGAGGACCTCGACCGCCTCTATGCCGAGGTCGCTGCGGCCGGTAGCGGCCTCGACGTCGTTGTCGCCAACGCCGGTTCGACCAGAGTTGCGCCGCTGGGTGAGATCAGCGAGGACGACCTCGACACACTGCTCACCACCAATGTCAAGGGCGTGGTCTACACCGTCCAGAAGGCGCTGCCGTTGCTCAACGACGGTGCCTCGGTCATCTTGATCGGATCCACCACCGCCGACCGCGGACGCCCGGGACTGAGCATTTACGCCGCGTCCAAGGCTGCCGTGCGATCGCTGGCGCGCGCCTGGGCCAACGAACTCGCCCACCGCGGTATCCGGGTCAACGTCCTGGTCGCCGGCTCGACCGCGACACCGGGAAGCGACAACTTGGCCGCCCAGACCGACCCCGACTCGTCGATCGAGGAGTTCCGCGCCGCTCGTATCTCGACCATCCCATTAGGGCGCTTCGCCGATCCCGTCGAAATCGCCAACGCAGCTGTGTTTTTGGCCAGCGACCTGTCCAGCTTCACCACCGGTTCGACGGTCACCGCCGACGGCGGTTTCAACCAGGTCTGACCGCTTGCGCTACTGCGCAAGGAGAATTACGGCGTCACTGCCAGCGCAGCATGACGAGCTGATTCCGCACAGCCGCATCCACGTTCCGGATCGAGTTTATTGTTCCGCATCGCCGGGTAAGAAACGAGACTGATAGTCTCGTTTCTTGACGGCTTCGGAAAACGTCGGGTGGAGGGCATTCGTTTGGCCGAGGCATTGATCGACCCCCATCCCGACGGCGACTTCGCGTTCGCCGGGCTGTCATCGCGCGCCCGCCTTTGGCTGCTCACCGTCGCGTGCTTCGGCGTTCTGCTGGTGATTTCCTCGATGGTGGCGCTGAACACCGCGCTGCCCGACATCGCGATCGCCACCTCGGCCACGCAGACCCAGCTCACCTGGATCGTCGACAGCTACACCCTGGTTCTGGCGTGCCTGCTACTTCCGGCCGGTGCGCTGGGTGACCGCTACGGTCGGCGCGGCGCGATGTTGGCCGGTCTGGCCATATTCGCCGGGGCATCGCTGGTGCCGGCCGTGCTGTCCAACCCGATGATCGTGATCGTCTCCCGCGGGGTCGCCGGTGCGGGCGCGGCGCTGATCATGCCCGCCACGCTGTCGTTGATCACCGCGGCGCATCCAAAAGATCAGCGCAACAAGGCAGTCGGCATCTGGGCCGGGGTGGCCGGATCGGGCGCCGTCATCGGAATGCTCGGATCTGGCGCCCTGCTGAACTTCTGGTCCTGGCACTCCATCTTCTGGGCTTTCGCGGGCGCGGCACTGACCATTTTCGTCCTGAGCCTGACCATCGCGAGTTCGCGCGAGGCTGACGCGCACGCCACTGGACTGGCGGGGCGCAGTCGTCATCGGCGCCGCCGTGGCGACACTCGTCTTCGGCATCCTCGAGGCGCCGGAGCGCGGGTGGACCCATCCGCTGGTGCTGACCAGCATCGGGGTCGGGCCTGCTACTGGCCCTGGCATTCGGCTTTGTCGAAGTGCGGCAGCGCTATCCGCTGCTGGATGTGCGACTGTTCGCGGTTCCCGCGTTCGCCACCGGCGCGGCCACCATCACGGTGTTCTTCCTGTCGATGTTCGGCTACCTGTTTCTGCTCATGCAGTACATGCAGCTGATCCTCGGCTACAGCCCCAACAAGACGGCGTTGGCGCTGAGTCCGATCTTGGGCCCGATGCTGGTGCTGTCGGTGTTGTCGTCGTGGTATCTCCCGCGCCTCGGGCTGCGCACAGTGGTTGTCACCGGGTTGCTGCTGATCGCGACCGGGGCGCTCTGCCTGCTCGGCATCAAAGTGGGTTCGCCCTATTGGCGAGCAGCCTGGCCGATGCTGGTGATGAGCGTCGGTATCGGATTGTGCACCGCGCCGACGACGTCGGTGATTATGACGACCGCTCCCGACGACAAGCAGGGGGTGGCATCGGCGGTCAACGATGCCAGCCGTGAAATCGGTGCGGCCCTCGGTATCGCGCTGGCCGGGTCGATGTTGGCTGGCCGATACGCGAAGACGTTGGCGCCCAACCTGATTGGATTCCCAAAATCGGTGAACGACGCCGCGTCCACATCGCTGGGCCAAGCGCTTGAGGTCGCGCGACGCCTCGGGCCGGCGGGTGCCCGACTGGCGGACGTCGCCAAGACGGCGTTCATCGACGCCATGCACTCGTCGCTACTGGTGCTGGGCGTCCTGATCGCGGTCAGTGCCGTCTTGATCGGGTTGTGGGCGCCCGGGCGCGACGGCCAGCAGCTGCGGTCGGTGCGAAAGCTTCTGGAGCGGCGACGGCCCAGATAGCGGCGCCGTCAGGCGGTCTTAGCCTGCGGAAACGTTTCCGGCGATCCACGTGTGCCCGGCGAAATACGTTTCGCTTTGGATCAGGCTGATTTACACAGCTGTCTTTCAGGGACGCGCTGGCTACGCTCCAAATCTCGTGGCTGGTGAGAACCATTAGCTCCCAAAGCGGTCCATAGCCTGTACCGACAATCCCCACGAATCCGACAGTAGGAGGCGGCAATGACGGAGCCCGCGCAGCCGCAGAAGCGCCGAAAACAACTGCCGTTTTCGGTATCTCGGATCAATGTGCTCGGCGTCGCGGCAATTGTGGTCGCGGCGGGCCTGATCGGCGTCCACAATCTGCATCACGACAATTCGCCGAACCAGATCCTCAACGTCTCCTATGACCCGACCCGGGAACTGTACCTGGCCCTCGACAAGAGCTTCGTCGACCAGTTCCGGCGGCAGACCGGCGTCACGGTGGAGGTCAAGCAGTCGCATGGTGGTTCGGGACGGCAGGCGGCGGAAGTCATCAAAGGCCATGAGAAAGCCGACGTCGTTTCGCTGGCCTTGCCGAGTGACGTTGACGCGCTGCGGAAGCGCGGACTGATCGCAGCGGACTGGCAGAAGCGTCTGCCGAATCATTCAGTGCCCTATACGTCGACGATCGTGTTCGTTGTCCAAAAAGACAATCCACTCGGAATCCACGACTGGCCTGATCTCGTCAAAGACGGCGTCGAGATCGTGTCACCCAATCCGCGCACCTCGGGCAATGGAAAACTGAGTGTGCTCGCGGCCTGGGGTTCAGTGACGACGCGCGGCGGCAGCGAACAAGAGGCGACGGACTATGTCAGAGCGCTGCTGAGCCACGTCAAAGTTGCCGACACCGGCGCGCGCGGCGCAGCGATCACGTTCGCGACCGAGAAAGTCGGTGACGTACACCTGACGTGGGAAAACGAAGCCCTGCGGGAAGTCGCAGAGAACAAAGACGAATTCCAGATCGTCTACCCACCAGTCAGCATCCTCGCCGAGCCCGCTGTCGCCTGGGTCGACGCGAACCTCAAGGACAAAAAGCTCGCGTCCTACGCCAAGTCTTACCTGGAGTACCTCTACACCGATGCGGCGCAGGAGACCGTCGCCCAGTACGGCTACCGCCCGCTGAAGCCGGAAATCTTGGCCAAGCATGCGGATCGGTTGCCGCCCATCGATCTGTTCCCCATCACTGCGATCGCCAAGAGCTGGTACGACGCGCAGGAGAAGTTCTTCGGCAGTAACGGCATCTACGACGTAGTCTCCTCGGCTCCGGCCAGAGTCGCGTCTGCACACCCGCGGCGAAAGACGAAGAACCCATGAGCCTTCCGGATATTTCTGCACGCATAAAAAGCGTGAACTACGACAGGGACAAAGCGCGTCGCGACCTGATAGCGGGCCTCACGGTCGCTGCGGTGTCGCTTCCGCAGGGCATCACCTACGCGTTAGTAGCCGGTGTCGACCCCAAATTCGGTGTCTACTCGGCGATCGTGGTGACCTTCGTCGCGTCGGTTTTCCAGTCGTCGTCGCATCTGGTCAACGGCCCGACGAGTGCCATATCGCTGCTGGTGTTCAGTTCGCTGGCGTTCATCGACCCGGAGAACCGGACGGTCCTGTTCGAGGCGCTGTTCCTGCTCGGCGTTCTGGTTGGCACCTTCCAGATTTTGATCGCGGTGTTCAGGCTCGGTGATCTGACCCGGTACATCTCCGAATCCGTGATACTCGGCTTTCTGCTGTCCGCGGCCGTCCTGATCGCGCTGGGTCAACTCGGCAATGCACTGGGAGTGAAAGACCAAGGCAACGCCCGGCAGTCGGTGATAAACCGTACCTACCTCACGCTGTTCCATGGCGAGGCCTTCAACTACCGCGCGTTGATCATCAGCGTCGCGACCATCGTCCTCGCTGTCGTGCTGCGGCGCCTGGTGAAGCGATTCGGCCTGCCCCAACTCGACCTGCTGGCAACGCTGATCTTTGCGGCCCTGATCGCGTATCTGGCCGGATGGGCGACCGAAGATCACACCGGCAACACCGCGATCAAGCTGACCGCGAAAATCCCACAGAGCCTGCCGCACCCGCACATCCCGTCCGTGCAACTCAGCGAAGTGACCCAGTTGGCGCCGGGCGCACTGGCCATCGCGTTCATCGGACTGCTCGAGGCGCTGTCGATCGCCAAGGCGATCGCCTACCAGAGCGGGCAGAAGATCGACTACAACCGGCAGATCATCGCCGAAGGCCTGGCGAACCTCACCGGCGGCTTCTTCCAGGCCGTGCCGGGCTCGGGTTCGGTGACGCGCTCGCCGATCAACTACCAGGCCGGCGCGGCGACCCGGTTCTCCGGCGTGATCGCTTCCATCGGCGTCGCGATCATCGTGTTGTTGTTCGCGCCGCTATTGCACTACATGCCCCGGGCCGCGCTGGCCGGACTGCTTCTGATCACTGCCGCGCGACTGATCGACATCAAGCGGTTGAGCTACGCCATCAAGGCATCCCGTTACGACGCGGGGCTGGTGATCCTCACCGCGCTCGTCGGCGTATTCGTCGACTTGGACACCGCGGTGCTGCTCGGCGTTGCGCTGTCGATCCTGCTGTTCGTGCCGCGGGCGGCCAAGCTCAAGGCCAGGGAACTGGTGGTCGCCCCCGAACGAGTGGTCCGCGAGCGGGTGCCGGGTGACCCGTCCGATCCATCGACGCTCATCTACGACTTCGAGGGTGAGCTGTTCTTCGGCGCCGCACCTGACCTCGAGGATTATCTGGAAGCGCTGGGTCGGCGAATCAAAGACGACGACATCAAGTACCTCGTGTTGCGAGTCAAGCGGGTGCGTCACCCGGATGCCGTGGTGATACAGCGGATCGAGAAATTCGTTCGGGAAGAAACCGACCGCGGCGTCACAGTCCTGCTCGCCGGTGTGCAGGACGACTTGTGGACGCTGTTGACGAACGTCGGATTCGACAAATGGTTCCCGTCCGAGCGCGTCTTCCCCGAGGAAGAAGAGGAGTTCTCCGCGACGCTCAAGGCCGTCCGCTATGCCCACGCCCTGCGTGGCTTCGACGAATCCGGCGAAGCGGTCCCGGCGGTAGCCGTCGGCGCCAACGGAGATGCCAAGCACTACTACTACTTGGTCTGAACCCAGCCCGACAGGCAGACGTAGTCTCGCCCAATGGCATCGGCCCCTCGGCGTAACGGCGATCGCCGGTGACTGACGGGCCGGATCGGGAGGTGCGCTCCGAGCTGCGGCGCCGACTCGGCACCGGCGACGCGGTCGTCATGGGGCTGGGTTCGATGATCGGGGCCGGCATCTTCGCCGCGCTGGCGCCGGCCGCGGCTGCTGCCGGAAGCGGCATGCTGATCGGGTTGGCGGTCGCGGCACTGGTGGCCTACTTCAACGCAACGTCGACGGCTCGCTGCGCTGCCCGCTACCCGGAATCCGGCGGCGCCTACGTCTACGGGCGCCGGCAGCTCGGCGAATTCTGGGGCTATCTCGCTGGTTGGGAGTTTGTCGTCGGCAAGACCGCCTCGTGTGCGGCGATGGCATTGGTTGTCGGCTCCTACGCCTGGCCGGCCCACGCCCACGCGGTCGCGGTAGGCGCGGTGCTCACGCTGACCGCGATCAACTACACCGGCATTCGCAAGTCGCTACTGGTGACGCGGGTCATCGTCGCCGTAGTGCTGACAACGCTGGCCGGCGTCGCGGCCGTCACGCTGACGGCTTCGCGGTCCGACTTCGGCCGGATCGAACTCGGTGTCGACGCAAGTGTGCACGGCGTGCTGCAGGCAACGGGTCTGCTGTTTTTCGCGTTCGCCGGCTACGCGCGTATCGCGACGTTGGGGGAGGAGGTGCGTGACCCGCGGCGCACTATCCCGCGTGCGATTCCGATCGCGTTGGGTATCGCATTGGTCGTGTACGCGGTCGTCGCGGTCGCGGTGCTCGTTGCGCTGGGCAGCTCGCGGCTGGCCCGGTCCACGGCTCCGATCGCCGATGCGGTAGCCGTCGCCGGCGCGCCCGGATGGGAGCCGGTCGTGCGCGTTGTCGCGGTGCTGGCAGCGCTGGGATCGTTGCTGTCGTTGATCCTCGGCGTCTCGCGGACGACTTTTGCCATGGCGCGTGATCATTATCTGCCACAACAACTTTCCGCTGTGCATACCACCTTCGCGACGCCGTATCGCGCAGAGGTGGCCGTCGGCATCGTCGTGGCGGTGCTGGCCGGCACCACCGAGATCCGCGGCGCCATCGGGGTTTCGTCGTTTGCGGTCCTGGTGTACTACGCGATCGCCAACGCCTCAGCATGGACTCTCGGCGCCAGGATTGTGCCGGCGCTCGGAGTCATCGGCTGCGTCGTCGTCGCCCTCGCGTTGCCTGTCCTGTCGGTGGCCGCGGGCCTGGCTGCATTGCTCGCCGGGGCAGCTGTTTATCAGCTGCGCCGCCGCCGGTCAGCGTGAACAGCGACGTTGCACACCGGCGTCGTGGCGGTCAGAAGAAGAATCCCGCGTAGGGGGCCTGCGGCACCGCGAACAGCCGGTCAGCGGCCAGCGAGGTGCACCGGATCATCGGTGCGGGCCAGTCCTGCGACGGCCAGAGAGTGCCACGTCGTGCCACCGAGCAAGGCCGCAGCGAGTCCGGCGACGCCGATGCGCAGTTGCGGGCGCCGGTCGGTTCGTTCGGCGGCGTCTCCGGTGATGGACACCGTGATGCAGTTGTCCGGCAACAGCGGGTCGTCGACGGCGATAGTCACGGCTCCGTCACCCGCGTATCGCCTTGCTGTCAGCGCCTTTTCGGCATCGATGACGCGTAGCCAGGTTTCGTCGTGCGTGGCGGTCACCCGGGCTGCCCGCCGATCGAGCAACAGCCATGGCAGCGGGTCGTCGACCGGAAGCATCCAGAACACCACGCGGTCGATCAGGTCGAGTCCGAGCAGGAAACGCAACAGGCCGAGATAGGAGTCGAGGTCGGGGGCGAAGAAGTCTTCAACCACGATGGTGCGCTGATCGCTGACGAACCAGGTGTCGGTGTCGATCGGGCGGTAGCGGACGAAACCGGTCTCGGATCCTGGTGTGCCGTGAACCGCGACATACCGAGGGCCGGAGCCGGATTCAGTGCGCAGTCGCGCGCCGTTCCACCACACATCGGGGCGGTCGATGGTTCCGGGGCGCGACGGACGGTGCTCGGCGTAGATCCGCGGCAACACGTCCCAGACGTCCGTGGGATCCAGCAATCGCACCGGGCCGCCTGCCGCGACGCCCGGGCGCAGCGCCGCACGCGCAGTCAGCACCTCGACGGTGTGCGACGAACTCGCCACGCCGTAGCCGTACCGCTCGTAGATGGTCGCTTCCGATGCCCGCAGTGTCGCAACCACCTCGCCGCGCGCGGCGACGTCGTGCAATTGATGCCGAACGAGATCAGTCGCGACGCCTCGTCGGGTGAACGACGGCAACACCCCGATATGCGTCACGGCCGCATGGCCGACCTTGGTCTCCACCGGGAAGCGTCAGCGTGCTCGTCACGGCGTCGGCGGTACCGACGAGCTGGTCGTCGACGAAAGCGCCGATCGTGCGGCCGGGTTCGAGCAGCTGGGTGATCTGCCCCGGCGCGAGGCCGGCCAGACGCGGGAATCCGATCATGGCGGTGCGGAACACATTGGCCGCGGCAACAAGGTCGTCTTCGCTGGCGAGCACGCGGATGTCGGTGGTCATCCCGACATCATGTCTCGCGAGACGGAGCCTCAGGTCCGCAGCGCGGTGAGCGCGCGCCGTTCGGCCGCGTGGTGGGCCGCGGAGAGTGCGGCGTCCTCGTCGGCCGGGTCGGCGTGCAGGAAGCTGCCCGAGCCGGGGGAGCCGCCGGCGCCGAGCTTGTTCACCTTGCTCGGCACCGGGGCGCCCTGATACTCCAGCGGCAGCGGTCCCAGTGGCTGGTGCACTTCGACGTAGGCGCCGTGCGGAAGCCGTTTGATGATGCCGGTTTCGATGCCGTGCTCGAGGATCGCACGGTCGCTGCGCTGCAAGCCCACACACCACCGGTAGGTGACGAAGTAGACGATCGGCGGCAGCACCACCATGCCGATGCGCCCGATCCAGGTGGTCGCATTGAGCGAGATGTGGAACTTCAGCGCGACGATGTCGTTCATCGCTCCCAGCGTCAGCACCGAGTAGAAGGCGATCGCCATCGCCCCGATGCCGGTGCGTACCGGCACATCACGGGGACGCTGCAACAAGTTGTGGTGCGCGTAGTCGCCGCTGAACCGCTTCTCCAGGAACGGATAGATCGTCAGCAACACGAACACAATGCCCATGATCAGCGCGGCACCAACGGCTGCGGGCACCGTGTGGTGGCCGACGTAGATCTCCCACGCCGGCCACAATCGCTGTAGGCCCTCCGTCCACATCATGTAGAAGTCCGGCTGCGATCCCGCCGACACGTGAGATGGCGTGTAGGGGCCCAGGTTCCAGATCGGGTTGATCTGCAGCAGGCCGCCCATCATGCCCGAGAACGCCGGTGGTGATCGCGAAGAAGGCGCCGGACTTGACGGCGAAGACCGGCATCACGCGCACGCCGACGACATTGCGTTCGGTGCGACCGGCGCCGGGAAACTGGGTGTGCTTCTGAAACCACACCATTGCCAGGTGTGCGCCGATCAGCGCGAGAATGATCGCCGGCAGGATCAGCACGTGCAGCGCGTACAGCCGCGGAATCAGCGCGATGCCGGGAAAGTCGCCGCCGAAGAAGGCCCAGTGCAGCCAGGTGCCAATCAGCGGAAATCCCAGCATGATTGACGAGAGTGCGCAGCGCAGCCCGATACCGGACAACAGGTCGTCGGGAAGTGAATAACCGAAGTAGCCCTCGAACATGGCCAGAATCAGCAGCAGCGAGCCAATGACCCAGTTGGCTTCGCGCGGCCGGCGGAACGCGCCGGTGAAAAAGACGCGGGCCAGGTGCACCATGATCGACGCCGCGAAAAGCAGAGCGGCCCAATGGTGGACCTGACGGACGAACAGTCCGCCACGCACTTCGAAGGAGATGTTGAGCGCGGACTCGTAGGCGCGCGACATCTGCACTCCGCGCAGTGGCTGATACACCCCGTGGTAGGTGACCTCGGTCATGGAGGGGTCGAAGAACAGCGTCAGGTAGATCCCGGTGATCAGCAGGACGATGAAGCTGTACAGCGCGATCTCGCCGAGCAGGAACGACCAGTGCGTCGGAAAGACCTTGTTGAGTTGGCGCCGCAGGGCGGCCGAGGGGTGATATCGCGCGTCGAGACTGTGGGCTGCGCGCGTCGCGGTATTCGCCGGTCGGAGGTCCATGCCAGCCATCCCCTCACGGCTGAAGCCGCTGCTCTGCGGCCAGCCGAGCATCTACTATGCAACGTAGTACCACAAAGAGTAGTACTACTTCGGGACGGCGTAAAGACTCGTATCGGGACCTATTTGCCGGTGCGCTCGCGGTGCTTGCACCCGGCCAGCAGCACGGCCGTCGCTGACCTTCCTCGAGCTCTTCCTGGGTGCGACGGATCCGGCGCTCTCGGGTGGCCTGCTGCTTGGCGTCGTCGACCCAGCAGATGAATTCGTTGCGCGCCAACGGCGTGATGTCCTTCCACGCCGCCAGCGCGGTCGAGTTGGACAGCAGCGCCGTACGCAGGTCCGCGGGAAGCTTGTGCACCACCCCGCCGGGCACCCGGTCACCGGTCATGGCACCAGATTAATCGCCGAACCCGGAAACACCGGCCCGCTAACCTGGATGTCGTGAGCGGTGGGCATCAGCAGCGGGTTTGGGATTTCGCTGTCGCACCGCCGCGGATCGCTCCCGGGTGTGACATCGATGGTGGGATATCGCGCCGTGGACAAGCCGGGCGAACTTCATCGCGGTATGCCGTCCTCGATGTTGACTTTCATCGTCAGCCTCGACGACGGCGTGCAGGCGGCCGAGTCGGCCGAGGCCCTTGCAGCCGCCAGGCCCAACCCGCTGCTGCTGGGTGGACTACACGTACAAGCCGCTCATGTCCGGCAGCGCCCCGGACAAACCGGTGTGCAGCTCGCAGTGCATCCCCTGGCCGCGCGCGCCCTGTTCGGCACCCCCAGCGCGGAGCTGAACGCAGCCGAGTGGGACGCCACCGCGGTGTTGGGGCGCAGTGGTATTCGACTGCGTGACCGAGTGAGTGAGGCGCGGGACTGGGGCGAGGCATTCGGCTGGATCGCCGAGTATCTGTCGAAGGCGTGGTGGCGCCGTGACGGCACGACGGCGCGGGCCGAGGTGGCGCATGCCTGGCAGCTGCTGGCGCTCAGCGGTGGGCAGGCCCCGGTGGGCGCGGTGGCTGATCGCGTCGGTGTGACCGCGCGGCATTTGACGACGCTGTTCCACCGCGAAGTCGGCCGGTCGCCGAAGACGGTCGCGATGCTGATGAGATTCGAGCGGGCCACCACTACCATCGCGAACTCGGTGCGGCGTTGCGGGGCAGTCGATCTCGCTGTGGTCGCGGCGAGAACCGGATACAGCGATCAAGCCCACCTGACCCGCGAATTTGCGCGCTTCGCGGGCGCGCCGCCACGTCGCTGGATCGCCGAGGAGTTCCGAAACATTCAAGACGGCGGCCATACATTCGGCGCAGACTGCCCGGATGACTGCTTCTAATCCGACCGTCTGGCCGACGTTGCAAGCACACGACGCGCCGAAGCTCATCGAGTACTACGTCGACACCTTCGGCATGGTCCTCGCAGCGCGCTACGGCGAGGGCGACAACGTCGACCACGCCCAACTGCTGTGGCCCGAGGGAGCTGGCGGCATCATGCTCGGCAGCTACCGGCCCGGCGCCCAATGGTGCCGCGAGCCCGGCACTGCCGGCGCATACATCGTGACCGCCGATCCCGATGCGCTGTATGAGCGTGTTCGCGCGCACGGCGCTGACGTCATCCGGCCGCTCGCCCAAACCGACTATGGCGCCAACGAATTCGCTGTCCGCGACCCCGAGGGCAATCTGTGGTCATTCGGCGACTACCGCGGCGAGCCGTTTCCGGGCTGACCGCGATCACTCATCCAGGAAAGAGACGCATGCAAGCCACCAAAATATTCGCCAACCTGCGAGTCGCCGACATCGAAGCCGCCAAAGGTTTCTACACCGACTACTTGGGTCTTGCCGACGAAGAGTTCAACATGGGCTGGGTGGCCCGGTACGGCTCACCTGACGGCGGGGCGAGGCTGCAGCTGGTGACCGGCGACCGCACCGCCGCCGAAGACTCGGTGATCTCGGTCTGCACCGACGACATCGACGGCGCCTATGCGGAGGCCCAAGAGCTGGGCTACGACATCGTCCATCCGCTGACCACCGAAACATGGGGGGTGCGACGCTTCTTCGTCCGGGCACCGGACGGCAACGTCGTCAACATCGTGAATCACCACGACTGAAATGCGATGTTTTGGACACGTGTGGAACGGGTAAAAATCCCGACATGTCCATTCTGAGTGTATTGAAACCGATTGTTGCTGGTGGGGCTGTTGCCGCAGCGATGGCTGTCATGCCTGTGGCGGCAGCCGAGGCAAGTGCTGGCCCGGTCAGCGCGGCGCCTACCCACGTGATCTTCAAGCAGGACCCGGGCGGCGGCGGCTGCGACGCCAACGGCACCTGTGGCTCCGGTGGCCAATTCAGCGGCCCCGGTGGCGGTCCCGGCGGTCAGGGTTGCGTTCCCGGCGTTGGCTGCGGCTCCGGCGGTCAGAACGCCGGCCCGGGTGGAGTGCCCGGCGGAACCGGTTGCCTTCCGGGCGTCGGCTGCGGTGCCGGTCACGCCTGAACCACCCCACCGGCATTGACTCATGCGGTCTGGTGACTCCAGGCCGCATGAGTCGTTTAGCTCTGGGCGCTCGTCATTGTCCCTTGAGACTGCCGATGCCGAGCGAGTGGTCGGTGCGTGACGGCCGCGGGTTGCGTTGTCGCCCTTTGACGTATTCCTGCGGGTCGCGGTCCACGATCTCCAGCCCACGCGTGGTCGGATGTTGGTCCATGAATTCGCGGTACTGACGTCCGAGTGCTTCGCGGAGTCCGATCGGGGCCTGCCGGCGAAAGTCGGCCAGCCCCTCGCGCTCTTCCTCGGCCATGTGGTCGTCATTGGCGACCCTGGTGCGACCGACTGCGGCCCACCACTCGTCGGTGGCCGTCTCCGCGGCGTTGGCGTCGCGCACACCGTCGCGAATGTCGTTGTGATCGCCGATCGCGTCGAGCGTCTCGCCCTCGGCTTCCTCGCCGCCACGGGTGAGCAATTGCGGATAGAAGATCTTTTCTTCGATATAGGCGTGCACATCGAGTTTGTCGGCCAGCGGACGCCATACCCGCTCGAGGGCGCGCCGATCGACGGGCGTCTGCGCCTGCAGCTCGTCCAGCTTGGCGAACTGTTCGCGAAACCAGTCGTGGTCGTCGAGGATCAACATGGTGATGTCAGCCATCCCGACCAGTAAATCAGCAGTGCGACAACCGTGGCGTGCGAACCCGATCAACTTTCGGCGGCCGAGTCGATCACTACGCTCGGCTCATGACCATTCCCTACGACCACGCACTACGTGAGCAGATCCGGGATCGGCTCGGCGCTCATGACCGTCGTGTGGTGGCCGATCCGGCCAAGCGGCACGCGGCTGTCGCGGTGGTGCTGGTCGACTCGGAGGTCGGAGAGGACCGGATCGACCCGGCGCCTGTCGACGATTGGATCGCCGGACGCCCGATGCCCGAAGCGCTTGACGGCCGCATGGTCGACGTATCCGGCGGTGCCGCGTTCCTGTTGTGCCGCAGAACGTCTCGCCTGACCTCCCATCCAGCGCAGTGGGCTCTTCCGGGTGGACGTCTCGACCCGGGGGAGAGCGCGGTCGACGCTGCCCTTCGGGAAGTCGATGAAGAGGTCGGGATCAAGCTCGCCCCCTCCAACGTGTTGGGCCTGCTCGACGACTATCCGACCCGGTCCGGATATGTGATCACCCCGGTGGTGATCTGGGGTGGCGGGCGGCTCGACCCGCAACCGGCGCCCGACGAAGTGGTGGCGGTGTACCGCGTCGGGATGCACCAGTTGCAGCGGTCCGACTCGCCGCGATTCATCTCCATCCCGGAGAGCCCGCGGCCGGTCGTCCAGATACCGCTGGGCAATGACCTCATTCACGCCCCGACCGGTGCGGTGCTGTTGCAGCTGCGCTGGCTCTGCCTCGATGGCCGTCACGATCGGGTCGACGAGCTGGAGCAGCCGGTCTTCGCCTGGAAGTGACCGCGCGCGACGAATCAGGATTTCGAGCGAATCGTGGATCAGTACCCCGTCTTTCGGGTCGTCTGAGCGTTCGCCGGCGCAGGCTCCCGGAAGCCGGGTCCAGGTTCAGGCGTGACGTTGTGCGCGGTGATCTCCTGCCGACAGTGCGCACAGACCAGCATCGGCTCGGCCGTCTGAGCGCACGGTTGGTGATGCAGCACGATCGGCGGGCCCTGAGGATGGGGCAGATGCTGATCGCCCCACTGCATCAACACCACGATCGCCGCGAACAGGTCCCGGCCCGGGTCGGTCAGCCGGTACTCGTGACGGTCGGGATCGCTGGCATAGAGCACCTTCTCCAGCAGTCCCTTGTCGACGAGGGTCCGCAGCCGGGTGGACAACGTGGGCCGCGGAATCTGTAGGTTGCGCGCCAACTGACCGAAGCGCCGGACTCCGAAGAACGCCTCGCGCAGGATCAGCAGAGTCCACCGCTCGCCGACGATCTCCAGCGTTCGCGCGACGGATTCGCCCTCGAAGCGGTGGGACAGATCGGGGTACGCCATGGTTCACCTAATGTACCGGTTCAAAAATGAAACCGGTAGTGCTACCGTGGCTGAACCACCACACCGTCGTGCAAAGCGAGGACGTATGGACACCGACGTCATGAACGCGCCTGTTCTGACCCGCGCACGGGAGATCGCCGATCTGGCCAGCGGCATGGCCGACGACATCGACTCCGCCCGCCGGCTGCCCCCGCAACTAGTTGAGGCACTGCGGGATTCAGGCTTACTGCGGGCCGGTGCGCCGGCCGAGGTCGGTGCTTTGGAGTTGCCCGCGGGCATCGCTCTGCGGTGCGCCGAGGAGGTGGCGCGCGGTGACGCATCGGCCGGCTGGTGCGTGTCGATCGGGATCACCAGCACCCTGCTGGTCGCGTATCTGCCGGCGCAGAGTCGTGACGAACTGTTCGGTGACGGTCGTGGCCTGGCTGCGGGGGTATGGGCACCGCAGGGCAAGGCACGCCGCGTTGCCGGGGGCGTGGTGGTCTCCGGCCGCTGGGCATTCTGCAGTGGCATCACCCACGCCGACGTGCTGTTCGCCGGATGCGTCCTGGACGAAAAACCGGCTGTGGTGGCGCTTCCCACCGAGCAACTGCAGATCCTGGACACCTGGCACACCCTCGGTCTGCGCGGCACCGGCAGCCACGACACCGTCGCCGAGGAGGTCTTCGTTCCCGACGAGCGGGTGCTCTCGATCTTCGACGGCCCGGTGATCGACCGTCCGCTGTACCGGTTCCCACCGTTCGGCTTCTTCGCGGCCTGCATCACGGCGGCGGCCATGGGCAACGCGCGGGCCGCGATCGACGACTTCGTCGACCTGGCCGCCACCAAGAAAGGCGTGGCCGCCAGGCGCACGCTTGCCGAACGGTCCACCATCCAGGTGGCCGTCGCCACCGCCGAGTCGGCACTCGAAGCCGCGCGGGCCGGCTACTACCAGGCCATCGAAACCGCTTGGCAGGCAAGCCTGGACGGGCCGTCGGTGCCGCTGGCGGCACGTACCCGGTTGCGGCTGGCCGCGACGCACGGGGCACGCGTCTCGGCAGATGTCGTGCGATCGATGTACGACCTCGCCGGGGGCAGCGCGATTTACGACGGCGCACCGCTGCAACGACGACTGCGCGATGCGTTCACCGCCACCGCGCACTTCCAGGTGAACGAGGCGTCGCGCGAACTGCCCGGCCGCATCCTGCTGGGTCAGGCCGGTGAGGCGGCGATGCTGTGAGGTCACCGATCGAAGCGGTCTTGCCGTTCTGGCTGGACCGGCCCGATCTGGAGGCGATGGAGATCGCCGAGGCCGTCCATGCCGCCGGCATCGGTGGGCTGTGGATCGGCGAGATGGCCACCTTCGATGCCTTCGCGTTGGCCACCGCCATCGGTATGCGCGCACCGGGGATGGGGCTACGGATCGGACCTTTGCCGATCAGCGTGCGAACTCCGGCCTCGATTGCGTTGGGCGCCAGCTCGGTTGCCGCGCTCACCGGCGCCCAGGTCGACATCGCGCTGGGTGCCTCCAGCCCCTTCATCGTTTCGGGATGGCACGACCGGGACTGGTCGCGCAGTGCCGCACGGATGCGGGAAACGATCGAATGCCTGCGGCCGATCCTGCGTGGTGAGCGCGGCGACTACGACGGAGCCTTCGTCCGCTGTCACGGATTTCGGCTGCGGAACCCGTTGCCGCACAGCCGTATCGGCGTCGGCGCATTCGGCCCGTCGATGATGAAGCTCTCCGCCGAGTTCGCCGACGAAGTCGTGCTGAATCTCGCCTCACCGCAACGGGTCTCGCAGGTCCGCGAACAGATTGAGCGGCACGCGGCCGCCGCAGGGCGGATGCCGCCGCACGTCACGGCGTGGGTGCCGGTTGCGGTGCGCCCCGGTGAGGCCGCATTGCGTCAGCTGGCCGGCCAACTCGCGGCGTACCTCGCCCCGCCCGGATACGGCGAGATGTTCTGCGAACTCGGATTTGCCGATCTCGTCGAGCGGGCTCGCGCAGGTGCGCGACGGACGGACCTGGCCGCGTCGATTCCGCTCGAATTGGCGCAGCAATTGGCCGCATTGGGCACACCGGATCAGGTCGCCGACCGGATCAGCAGCTATCTGGATGCCGGCGCCGACACCGTCGCGGTGATACCGGTGACCGCAGAAGACCCCGCCGGCCGGGTCGCCCTGCGCTGCGTCGCAGACCTCTGCCAGCCAACCTCACCAGCTCAGGAGACCGCGTCATGACCACCGTCAACATCCAGTGCAGACTTGCCGCCCGACCGGCCGAGATGCTCAAGGCGAGCGACTGGACGATCGTCGAGGAGCCCAAACCCGTTCCCGCCGAAGGGCAATTCGTCGTCCAGGTCGACTACCTGTCCATCGACCCGGCGATGCGCACCTGGATGAATGCCGGCCGCAGCTACGTGCCGCCGGTCGAGATCGGCGAAGTGATGCGCGCGCTCGGCGTCGGCCGCGTCATCGAATCGCGGCATCCCGGCTTCGCGGTCGGCGACGACGTGTCCGGGATATTCGGCGTCCAGCGCTATGCCGTCTCCGACGGCACCGGGGTCAACAAGATCGACACCGCTTTGGCGCCGGCGCCGGTGTATCTCAGTGCTCTCGGGATCAGCGGTCTGACCGCCTACTTCGGCTTGCTTGATGTCGGCCGGCCCGAGCCGGGTCAGACCGTGCTGGTCTCCGGGGCGGCCGGTTCGGTGGGCAGCATCGTCGGCCAGATCGCCCGGATCAAGGGCTGCCGCGCGGTCGGCGTCGCCGGTGGCCAGGACAAATGCCGCTGGCTGGTCGAGGACGTCGGATTCGACGCCGCGATCGACTACAAGAGCGCCGACCTGCGCAAAGAGCTCAAGACTCACGCTCCCGACGGTGTCGACGTCTATTTCGACAACGTCGGCGGGGCAACGCTGGAGGCCGCGCTGAACCGGCTCGCTCGCGGCGCCCGCATCGTGCTGTGCGGCGCGGTGTCGCAGTACAACGACACTCCGCGCGGCCCGTCCAACTACATGCAACTGCTGGTCGCACGCGCCTCGATGACCGGGTTCGTGATCTTCGACTATGCCGCGCGGTACCCCGAAGGTATTGCGCAACTGGCGGACTGGCTCCACAGCGGCGAGCTGCAATCGCACGAGCAGATCGAGCACGGCGATGTCGCCGACTTCCCCGACACCCTGCTCAAGCTGTTCCGCGGCGAAAACACCGGCAAGCTGATCCTGGGGTTGCGGGAATAGCCCGGCCGCGAACCCGTTACACAACGCTATGGCTGCTTTTACCAAAACCCAGCGTGAAGAGTTCCTTGCCGGCAAGCACGTCGCGGTGTTGTCCGTGGCGGCGGCCGACGGCCGGCCGCCCGCCAGCGTCCCGATGTGGTACGGCTACACGCCGGGCGGCAACATCGTGATCAACACCGGCGTGGGGGCCCGCAAGACCAAGCTCATCGAGCGGGCCGGTGTGGTGACGCTGGTGGTGCAGCGCGAGGATCCGCCGTATCAGTACGTGGTTGTCGAGGGCACCGTCGTCGACGCCACCACACCGGCGCCACTGGATGTGCGCGAGGCCATCGCGATCCGCTACCTCGGTGAGGAGGGCGGCCGCGCGTTTGTCCAGGGGATGGCGGACCAGCCGGGCATCCTGTTCACGATTCGGCCTGACCGCTGGCTCACCGCGGACTTTACCGGCGAACTGTGAGTTCGGCGGGCTTCGCCGATTCGAGCACGCTGCGGCCCGCCGTGTCGCGGCCGTCGACGCGTCCACCTGTCATAAGATGACGGTCTCAAGTGTGTGGATCGCTGAGCTCGAAAACCCTTAGGAAGCAATTCAAATGGACGTCGACCGCATCACCAGCCCGCTACGGCTGGCGCGGGGATCGCACCAGCCCGGATCGGGTAAAGGGTGCGCGATGAACGTGATCTCCTACATCAACGGGGACGAGCAGATCACCGACTTCCCCGCGACGTCGGCCCGTCCGCTGGCGTCGTTCGTGCAGTTGTGCAACGACTTGCTGGCCGAGCCGGACGGCTACCTGTCGCCGCAGAACAGTCTGCTGGTGCTCGATCTCGGCTGGCTGACCGTCGGGACTGCCGACGTCGCCGACGCGATCATGCACATCTGGGTGACCAAGCTGCTGACCAGCCCGCCGTGGGGCGTCCTGCGGTATGCCGGCGACGCGGCGGCCAAGGCGATCGCCGATATCGCGGACCTGCACCGGACGTTCGTACCCGGGGACGTGCCGTCGATCGTCAGCTGGGACGGCGCCGCGCGCGCCGGCCGTGCCGCCGCTGAAGCGTCGGAGGGCGCCGAGTTGTACGCGGTGCGGGCCGCTTGCCAGTCCACCGCGCTCGTCGAGACCGACGACTGGGACACCCTGGACGCGGTCACCGGAAATGCGCTGCGCGCGCACCGGCTAGCCAATGGTGATGCCGGGACCGCGCGCATGGTGGAGGTCACCCGCAACGCGATTCGCTCCTGGCGTCGCCTCGCCGGGCTGAGCGTGGTCAGTAACGACCCGATCCCGGTTGCCGGCGTCCGGCCGCGCAAAGGCGTTGCCGCGTAAGTCAGCTCAGCCGGTGGCTGTCTCGTCGTAGCCTTATCGTCCTGAAGATCGCGACCGATGCCGCGACCGCCGCCATGCCGGCCAGGATGCTGTGCGCGGCGCCGAACCCGACAGTGGTCAACAGCAGCGGCAAGCCGAAGCCGACGTAGGTCAGTGCATAGAAAGCGCCGGTCAACGCGCCCCGGACATGTTGTGGCGCTGCGGCTTCCAGATCGATCAGCCCTTCGCGTAGGGAAAGGCCGGACGCGCAACCGAGAATCAGCAGCAGCGGCAACGCCAGCGTGAGCGTCATCGCCGGCGGCGCCACGGCGATCAGCGCGTAGGCCAGCGCAGCCAGCGCCGCGCCCGCCGTGCCGGCCCGCGGGCCCCAGGATCCCGCGCGGGCGATCACCTGGATGACGCCGCTGGAGCCGTTGACGATCAGCGCCGCGAGGCCCGCGGCAACAGGTGCGGTGAGCCCGGTGTGCACCCGCGCGGGAATCGTGATGAATCCCAACGTCGCCGAGGCGAACACCCACGGCGCCAACGGCATAGCCCAACTCAACGCCCGGATGGCCGAAAGACCCTCGGCTACCGGCACTTTCCCGTCAGAAGGAGCCGGCGGCGCTGCCGCGCGCCGCGCCGCGATGACCGTGACGATCATCGCGATTACGACCAGCGCCGCTGCCAGCGCGAACGAGAGCTGAACGCCGCGATCGCCGGCCCCGGCAAGGAGTCCACCGGCGAGCGGCCCGATGGCGAACCCGGTGATCAGCACGGCTCCGGCGGTGGCCGCACCGGCCGCGCCGCGCAGGTCGGAAGCCCACGCGGTGCCCGACGTCATCGCCAGACCCACTCCGGCGCCCACGATCAGGCGTCCCACCAGCAACACGTCGGGCTGCTGGGAGAGCAGCATCGCGACCGTGCCGATGACCGCGGTGGCCGAGCCCGTCAACGCCACCGCCTGACGGCCGAACGCATCCGAGGCGCGGCCGCCGATGAGCAGCCCGGGCAGCAGCCCCACCGCATAGATCGCGAAGATCGCGTCGAGCGTTGCCGTGCTGAGGTGCTGGCGGTCGCTGATGGTGGGCATCAACGCGACGAAGTGGTTGGCGACCCAGCCGGTGACCAGCAGGACAGCCAGGACAGTTCCGAACTGGAGGCTGGAGCCATCACCGGCGCTCGAGCGCGGCCTTTGCAGCAGGCCCGTTGCTCCGTCCGCCGCGTTCATGGATCCCTTCCTCCTGATAGACGCGATCAGACACGACCACGACGCTGGGAAAGTTATTCCCGGTCCGACGGCGACCGCAACGCAATTAACCGCTACTCCGGACAGCTGATGCAGTCCCCGAATTGAGATCCGGCTCTATGATCCGCAGGTGGCAACCAGCGGCGATGCGGCGATCTACCAGCCGGTGCCCGGCAAGCCTGCACTCCTGTTGGGCGCCTTCGACATCGCCGATGTGGGATATGTCGCAGAGGAATTCTTCGTCTCGGGATCGGCACAGTCGTACCTTCCGGTGGCCGATCTCGGATCCGATGGCTGCTGGGAGGTGTCACCGGCGGCAGCCGCTGACTACACCACCCGGATCGTGGCGCTGACGCCCGAGGATCGATCGCGCTTCAACGGCACGGTGCTGGTCGAGTGGCTCAATGTGAGCGGCGGCATCGATGCGCCGGCGGTGTGGATGATGGCGCACCGCGAAGTGCTGCGCGCCGGCTACGCCTACGTCGCGGTGTCGGCGCAACGCGTCGGGGTCGAGGGCGGCGAGAACCTCATGGGCATCGACATGTCGCTGAAAAGTCAAGACGCGGAACGGTATTCGACGCTGCACCATCCGGGCGACGCGTACTCCTACGACATCTTCTCCCAGGTTGGGCGGCTGGCCAGAGCCGAAGAGCTGCTGCGTGGGCTGCTCCCGGAACGCGTCGTGGCGCTGGGCGAGTCGCAGTCGGCGTTGTTCCTGACGACCTACATCAACGCCGTCGACCCCATCGCCCGGGTTTTCGATGGCTTTCTGGTGCACTCCAGGTTCGGATCCGCTGCCCCGCTCGACGGCAGCTCGATATTCGAAACGCTGGACAGCGACGCGTCTCAGGCGGTCATGTTTCGTCCCGATCTACGCGTCCCGCTGCTGACGATCATCACCGAGACCGACCTATTTGGTGGCCGTCGAGAGGGGTATTACCGCGCGAGACAGCCTGATAATCAACAACTTCGGGTGTGGGAGATCGCCGGCGCGGCTCATGCCGACAACTACACCATCCAGGTGGCGCCGATTGACAGCGGGTCTGCGGCACTGGCCGACGTGGTCGCGGCCTATGCGCCGACGAGCGTTCTGATGGGTCAGCAACTGGACCATTGCATCAATTTCGCGCCCCAGCACCACTACGTGCTGCAGGCGGCTCTGGCGCAACTGCACGATTGGGTGAGCACCGGACAGCCCGCGCCCAGCGGCACACCCATCGAGATGACCGGTGATCAGCCCGCGCTGGATTCGCACGGTCTCGTGCGGGGTGGTGTCAGGACGCCGTGGGTGGACGTGCCGATCGCCCGGACATCCGGCGTCGGGGGCGAAGAGATCACGATGTCGTCGATCTTCGGCTCCGGCGAGCTTTTCGATGCCGAGACCGTCCACCGGCTTTACCCCGACGGGGTGGCCGACTATCTGGAACGCTTCACCGCGTCGCTCGACTCGGCGATCGAGTCGGGCTTCCTGTTGGCCGCCGACCGCGCGGAAATTCTCGAGCTCGCCGCCGCGACGTTCCCGGGTAACTCTGATGTCAGAGCGGCGGGGCCTCGAGCGCCAGGCTGAACAGTGCGTAAGCCATGCAGAACAAGAAATTCAGCGTGACCAGAACCATGCCGACAAACAGCAGCGAACGGGTGCCGCGGCGCTTGATGCGCCGAATCTTTGCACTGAACTCATCGCGTCGGAACTGCGTCGCGATCAGCGCGAACTTGAAGTCGGCGACCTCGGCGCAGGCGACGGGCGAACCGGCCAGCATCTGCCGGACCTGATCGGGCGACGTGGTCACGCCGACCCGGGCGAAGCGCCGGCTCAGTCGTCGCGCTTGCCGGCGGCCGGCGAGATGATTACTCACTCGCAACACCTGCCCACGCTCGTTCCCCCACGGGGTCGACGGCGTCTTCACACGCCGAAGTGTAGCCAGCCGCGGCTGCAAATCGGGAGATTCTCGCCGGGATTCCGGACAACTAGAACCTGTTACAGTTTTTTCGCATGAGCCGCAAACGCGTCGTCGTCGCGGGCCTGGGCGATGTGGGCATCCTCGCTGCGATCCGGCTCGCCAAACACTTCGACGTCGTCGGCGTCTCGGTCAAACCGGGCCTGGTCAGCGGGCAGGAACTCGGCGTCCGGCTGGCCCGTCCCCGCGATTGGGCGCGCGACTACTGGATCCCCTTCGACAGGTTCCGCCGCCTCGACGGGGTACGGATCATCCAGGGCGCGCTGACCGGGGTGGACCTCGCCGAGCGGGCGGTGTCCGGCCACGGCGACGACGGCACACCGTTCGCCGAGGAATACGACGCGCTGGTCATCTCGACCGGAGTCAGTAACGGCTTCTGGCGCCGGCCCACCTTGCAGTCGGCCGCCGACGTCGGCGCTGACCTCCATACCGCACACGATCGGGTGGCCGCCGCCGCATCGGTGATCGTCGTCGGTGGTGGAGCTGCCGCGGTGACCAGTGCAGTGAATCTGGCAACCACCTGGCCGGACAAGCGCATTGACCTGTACTTCCCCGGTGATCGCGCGCTGAGCGATTACCACCCGCGGATCTGGGACCGCGTCCGGCGACCGCCTGACCACGCTCGGGGTCGGCCTGCATCCCGGGCATCGGGCGGCGCTGACCAACGGTTTCGCGGGCGATGAGATCACCAGCGGCGGCGTCGACTGGAGCACCGGACAGCCGGCGGCTTCAGCCGATGCGGTGCTCTGGGCGATCGGACGGGTGCAGCCCAACACCCACTGGCTGCCACGCGAGCTGCTCGACAGTGGCGGCTTTGTCCGCGTCACTGCCGAGCTGCGGGTGCCCGGTCACCCGAAGGTGTTCGCGGTCGGTGACGTGGCGGCCACCGACCCTCTTCGCAGCTCCGCCCGCAATCGTGGCGACGCGCTGGTGGCGCGCAACGTCCGCGCCGAGTTCACCGGGGGACGGCTGGGCACTTTCCGTGCGCCCGGGCGCCGGTGGGGTTCGATCCTGGGCATCCAGCCCGATGGGTTGGAGGTCTTCCTGCCTACCGGCCAGGCGTTTCGCTTGCCGCCCTGGCCAGTCCACCGGTTGGTGATGCCGTTGATCGTGCGCCGGGGGATGTACGGCGGAGTGCGGGAAAACCAGCCGCTGGTCTGAAGGTCACGCCGTCAGGACCGCTTGCCGCGTACCCACTGGAATGTGCCGGCGCTCTTGACCCGCACGCTGGTGAAGCCGTGGCGCTCCAAGATGTCGCCGACCTCGTCTTCGCCGAAGATGTGCGCCCCGCCGGTGGGCAGCGCGCGCCAGAGGTCAACCGGAGGACGCAGGGTGGGGACCATCACCGCCAGTCGACCACCCGGCTTGAGCACCCGGGCGATCTCGGACACCGTCGCCGCGGGATCGGGGATCAGCTGCAACACCGCTATCGACACCGCCACGTCGACAGTGTTGTCCCGCAACGGGAGTCGCTGCGCGTCCGCGCGCAAGAACCCGACCTGCGGACCCGCCGCCGCCCGCACCGCGCGGGCGAGCATCGGCTCGGAGATGTCCACACCCAGCGCCAGCCCGTCGGGTCCGGCGGCGTGGGCCAGCGAGGTGGTGACGGATCCGGGGCCTGAGCCGACGTCCAGGGCGACGCCGCCGTGCGGGACGTCCAGCCAGTCGATCGGCAGTTGCCATGCGGCGATGAACCGTCGGGTTAACGCCTGCAGGTTGTCGTAGACGAACGACCCGATCGGCGATGCCCAGGCGGCCTGGATGGCGCCGCTGTTCTTGGGGGCGTCGTCGGCGGTGGTGCCCAGCAGATCCAGATAGCCGTTGCTGACGTCGGGCTCAGCAGGGGGGTCGATGAGCAAATCCAGCGCTCTGCCCAACGCCGGCGGCAACGTCGTGCTCACATCGTTGGTCATGTGCATCCTTTGCCGAAATAGTCTGTTTCACAAGTGTTTACGAATGACAAGCGGCGATCGGTAGACCACCCGCTCTCCGCCCGCAGCCTACGCCGGGCTGCGGGTCGCTTCCACCCGCCGAGGTCGCAGCCCCAGCCGCCGGGCTAATGTCGAAACGTGACTACATCCTGGTCGCCGAGCCGACTCGGCAACCTGTCCGGCAAGCGCATCATCGTGACCGGAGCGACCAACGGGGTGGGTCTGGGCACCGCGCGCTTGCTGGCCCGCGCGGGTGCGCACGTCATCCTGGCCGTCCGCAACACCGAGTTGGGCGCGCAGCGAGCCGCCGAGATCGGCGGCTCCACCTCGATTGCCAAACTCGATCTCGCCGATCTCGAATCGGTGCGGGCATTCCCCGACCAGTTCGACGGCACTGTCGACATCCTGATCAACAACGCCGGGGGCTTGAGCCAGCATCGCACCGACACCGTCGACGGCTTCGAAATGACCATCGGCACCAACTTTTTGGGTCCGTTCGCGTTGACCAACTTGCTACTGGGCCGGGTGCGTTCGCAGGTCATCAACGTCGGATCCGAGGCCCACAAGAGCGCCAAGCTGCGGTTGGACGACATGCACCTGCGCTCGCACGGGTGGGCCGCTTACCCGGCCTACGCCCGTTCGAAGCTTGCGGTGATGCTGTGGACTCTCGAACTCGACCGCCGGCTGCGAGCCGCGCAATCGCCGGTCGTCGCTCAGTTGACGCACCCCGGTTGGGTGTCGTCGAACCTTTCCAACGTGTCCGACAAGCGGCTGATGGCCGGTTTTCATCGGGCGGTCGGCGCGCTGGCGGACCGGTTCGGCAACGACATCGAGCAGGGCGCGGCACCGAGCCTGTATTGCATCAGCGAGCCGATCCCGCCGGGCAGCTATGTGGGCGTCGACGGACGGCTCGGCCTCAAGGGCGGCCCGCTACTCGTCGGCCGGTCGGCGCTGGCGTGTGATTACGAGATTGCGGCAAAGGTATTCGAATTCGGCGAAAAAGAAACCGGCACAACGTCTCCCGTTTAGCTATGGGTGACGGGCGCGTGCGCCCGCTCGAGCGCGCACAGTCGCCACTGACCGGGCACACCTTTGAGGTCGTGCTCACCGCGATCGGCGAAGCGGTGCCGCGAGCCGGTCACGATGTCGCGAACCGTCGACGACACCAGCACTTCGCTGGGTCCGGCCAGGGCCGCGACGCGCGCACCGATGTGAACGGCCAACCCGGCGACGTCATCTTTGAGGCCGGCCCGCACCTCGACCTCGCCGGCGTGGATGCCGACCCGGACCTCGATGCCCAGCACCCGGATCGCGTCGACAAGATTCTCGGCGCAGGCGATCGCGGCGCTCGGACTGATGAACGTCGCGACGAATCCGTCGCCGGCGGTGTTGACCTCGCGGCCGCCGAACCGCTCGAGCTCGTGACGCACGATGGTGTCGTGGTTGTCGAGAAGGTCGCGCCATCGACCGTCGCCGAGCAAGGCGGCCCGTTCGGTGGAGGCGACGATGTCGGTGAACATGATCGTGGTCAGCACCCGCTCGGCGCCGAAGCCGCCACGTACGCCCGTGACGAACTCCTCGATCTCGTCGAGCAACGGCGCGGTGTCGCCGACCCAGTACAGGGCATCCGCGCCGGGCAGTTCGACAAATCGCGCGCCGGTGATGCGCTCGGCGATGTAGCGGCCGTTGGCAATTGGGCAGAACTCCGACTCCTCGCGGTGCAAGACCAGCGTCGGTGCGGTGATTCGCGCCAGGGTGTCGCGGACGTCGCAATGCCTGACGGTCAGGATGATGGCGCGGGCCATGCTGGGCGAGGCGGCCCGATTTCCGGCCATGTCCCACCAGGCGCGGAACGCGTCGTCGTCGACCATGCTGGGCGCGATGAAACCGAGCATGTCGAAGCCCTGGTCGACGGCGTCCGGTTCCATCGCCACCGTCGTGTAGGGGTCGTCGTCGACGATGTCGAAACCGATCGGGTAGTCGTCGGCGCGCAGCGTTCGAGCGGCGCCGTTGACGATCACCAGGTTGGCGACGCGCTCCGGATAGTCGGCGGCGAGAATGAGTCCGGTCATCGAGGCGAACCCGGGGGCGAAGATCGTCGCCCGCTCACAACCCATGGCGTCCATCACCGAGATGGCGTCTTGCGCCCAGAACCGCGGCCCGATCTCGCCGAGCGACGGGGCACGCGAGGACAGGCCGACGCCGCGCTGGTCGAGTCGAATCAACCGGCTGAACGATGCCAGCCGCCGGTGGAAGCGGTACATGGACGGCTCGGCGTCGATGGTGTCGATCGGGATGGACGGCCCCGGCAGCACCAGTACGTCGTTCGGTCCATCGCCCAAGACCTGGTAGGCGATGTCGACTTCGCTGCAACTGGCGTAGCGAGTCCGCGGAAACTGCGCCACTGTTACAGGCTAGAGCAGGACACCGACACGTTTACGAAGTCTTGTGCGCGGTAGTCGCTTCCTGGCCGCGGGGCCGCGAGTATGCAGGTATCAGACAGCGACGAGAGGAAGAGCGCCATGCAGTTGACGGGTAACACCGTTCTGGTCACCGGAGGGGGTACCGGGATCGGGCGGGGCCTGGCCGAGGCCTTTCACCAAACGGGGAACAAGGTCGTCATCGTGGGCCGGCGCCTCGAACTGCTGAAGGAGGTGGCCGAGGCGAACCCGGGCATCGAGTACCTGTGGCTGGATCAGGGCGATGCCGGCGACATCCGGCGGTTCGCCATCGAGGTGAAAGACCACTATCCCGACGTCAACGTCCTGGTGAACAACGCCGGCATCCAGCGGGTCGAGGACCTGACCAGCGGGAGCCCCGGCACCGCGGAGCTGACCATTTCCATCAACCTGCTCGGACCCGTTCGGCTCACCGCCGCCGTGCTGCATCAGCTGCTCGGCAAGCCGCACGCCGCGATCCTGAACATCACGTCCGCGCTGGCGTTCGTCCCCAGCGCGCTCACCCCCACCTACTGCGCCAGCAAGGCGGCGATGCACTCCTACACCCAGTCGCTGCGTTACCAGCTGCGCGACACCGCGGTCCAGGTCATCGAGATCATTCCGCCGCTGGTGCAGACGGCGTTGCAGGGCGGGCGTGGATTCGACCCGCGGGGAATGCCGCTGGGGGAGTACATCGCCGAGACGATGGCACTGCTGCAGACCACGCCGGATGCCGAGGAGATCGTCGTCGAGGCTGCGAAGGCGTTCCGGTTCGCCGAGCGCAACGGGTCCTTCGACGAGATCTATCCCCTCCTCAACGAGCGGATGACCGCGGAAGCCGATTAGGGCGTTAGGGCATTGCCGGCACTAGCGCCTCAGCCGGCGGCGAGTCCCGCCGAGCGTGCAGCTTGTGAATGCTCTTGGTTGGGCTTGAGCGCGCGTAACCTGCACAGTCGGCGACCGCTAGGGCCAACAACTCAGTCGCGGATGAATCCCTTGTTGCGCATCAGGAAATCGGCCAGGAAACCGTCGTGCGGAATATCGGGCGCCGTGTGGTGGGTCGGGTGATGGCCGCCGTACACGTTGGCGATCGTCGGGCTCGGCGAGCAGGTCGTCGATCACGTCGTCGTCGTCGGTGATCGCACTGATCACCAGCGAATGCCGCAGCGGCTCCAGCCCGTCGGCGCGTGACCACGGGGCCACCCAGACGCAGGGGAACGGCAACTCGACGTTGAGCTTGGCCACGTCGGGCGTGGCCAGCAGGTGCACTGCCGGGCGCAGCGCCGCATTACCGTCACCGAGCGCGGCGACGACCTGATCAGCGCCGAGCAGCGGCGTGCTGCCGGCGGCTACTGCAGCCAGGTGGCCCGCCAAAGCCGTTGCGGCGTCTATGTTCTGGGTCGGCAGCGATTGCCCGCCTCGTCGTCCGCCGGCAGCACCTCGATGGCCGACAACCGCTCGGCTATCGCCGCGGCCAGCGGCGCCGGGTCGCCTTCGTAGAGCACAGCGGTGGTGTTGACGCAGGCCACTCCGCCCAGGCCGGCGATGGAATCGGCGATCGTGTCGAGGTAGTCGCGCCAGTCGTGGTCGGCGGTGATCAGAATCTTCGCGCGGCCCGGTCCGTTGACGAACACCGTCGGGTCGCCGGCATATTTGTCGACGACGTCGCGGCCGCCGTAGGCCATGGCGAGATCGGCGGCCCGGATCATCTCGTCGGCCCCGCGATGGTCGGTGGGCAGGTAGATGGCGTCAGGTGGCCGAAATCCGGCCTGCCGCAACGCCTGGATCAGGCGGTGGGCAGTCAGTGGCTCGCGGCGTGAGGGCCGAACCGCGACCCGGTAACCCAACGCCAGCGCCTGCGGCCACAGCCCGTGCACCCCAGGGCCGTTGCCGGAAGCCAGGACGGCGAACACGTCGCCCCGTCGCGCCCACACCGCGCCACCTTTCCGGGTGTCGCGCCAGTCGAGCACCGCGCCCGACGGCCGGGCCTGCTGCACGCCGGTGAATGCCGATGCGACACCGTCGGCGACAGCGCGCGCCCCGGCGCGGGTCACCGAGATCGGCACCCCGGAAATCCGGCTGGTCAGGGCGGTATAGGCGTCGAAGTCGAGCCCGCCGATCACGCCGTGGGCGAACAGTTCGGCAGCCTTGGCCAGCGCGGCTTCCCGCTCACCGGCCGGCAGCGGACGGGCACCGCGTTGAGCTGCGATCGCGCGCGAGACGTACAGCGGTGGGGCAAGACTGAGCTCGGCGACGGTGACGCCATCGGTGGTGCTGACCGGCACGCGGCCGCGGGTGCGATAGGACCCATCAGGGCCGAGTGCATCGATGACGATCAGATCGGTTGCCTCTGAGGCCATTTCAGTAGACGCCTTCGATGACCGGCTCGCCTTCGAATGCGGCGACGGGGCGCACCTCGCTGAGCGAATCACCCACTTGGTTCGCGGGCCCCGGCAGCCGGATGGCGCTGTCGCGCTCCAGGTTGTTCGGCAGGAACATCCCCTTGCTGATGTGGTTCATGATCACCTGGCCGCGCTGCCCGTACGGGATGTCGTCACCGGTGTCAGGATCCACCACCCAGAAGGTCGCGTACGGGCTGCGCGGGTGGAAGACGAAGGGTCCGTCACCGTCGACGCGGCTGGTGATCGCCTGGGAAAGGATCATCGTGCTGCCGAACGCCATGGTGATCGTGGTGTTGGGAAAGATCGCGTCGAGCAGGTCGAGCGTGTCGATGTCGACGTGCGCGCCGCTGAGCAGGATGAAGCGGATCTTCTCGTTGATCAGGCTGACCACGTCATCGGCACGGGCCATGGCCTCGAGCAGCGGCGGAGTGGTGTGCAGATTCGCCACGTGCTGGGTCGCCAGCACGTGGACAGCCTGTTCGACCAGGTGCTCGAGATAGCCGGTCATCTCCGCGGCGGCGTTGCGGGCCACCAGTTTCTTCACCCACCGGGGATCCAGGTCGATGGCGTGGAAGGTCGAGCCGAGCCGCTGCGAGACCAGACGCGAGAAGTAGCCCACTCCGTGTGGCCCGCTCGGCATCATGCAGAGAAAGCCATGGCCGCGCACGAAGCCGCCCTCGGCGAAGTCCTCGGTCTGCCAGCGCACCACCTGTGCCACCCAATCCGGCAGCTGCACAGTCCTTTTCGGTGCGCCGGTGGTGCCGCCGGATTCGAAGATCTGCGGTACTGGTGGCGGTGAGCCGTAGCCGCGCGGGACGAGGCCTTCGACGGGTTCGGTCCTCAACTCGGTGAGCAGATTGGGAAACAGCCGTAGGTCGGTGAAGGTGTTGACGTCGGTGAGCGGGTTGAACGGCAGGGACCGCGCCGCCCGTAGCCAGAAGGCACTGCCGGTCTCTTCGCCGAAGTGCCAGGCGATCGCCGCACGCAGGTAGGCCTCCGGATCGTCGACCGGTTCCGTCCTCGGCACGTCCAGCAGCGAGAAATCGATGTCGCCCATAGCTCCGATCATGTCGCAGGCCGTATCACGCAGCCAATTGACATCCCGCGAATCAGCTTCACAGATAACGTTTTTCGCGGGGAATTAACCGGTTGTAGCCGAAGCATTCGCCGCCGCGACATCTCGCGCAGCAGGTACGCCCGGACACGAATCGGCAAATTCACAGCATGAAGGCTGGCGCTGAACCGACATTCGCGTAAACTCAAGCTGGACTTTGCATGAATCTAAAGTGAACGGATAGTTAACACCACTGGTCAGGCCCTTCGTTTCGAGGATCACGACCGATCGGGAGGTACCGAGATGTTTGCGCCAAGCTTGCCCGCCGTCGTCCTCGACAGCGCCGTCGACCCTGCCGACCGCGTCAGCGCGATCGACTTCATCAACCGGGTCAACTGGCTGTTCGACGCCTGGGACATCGACGCAATGGTCGAGGCCTTCCTGCCGGACAGCGCGACGTTTCACACCCACGGCGTCAGCCGCGGCAAGATCGAGACGCGACGCTTCTTCCAGGAGCAGAGCCCGCACATGGCACCCGGTGTCAGCCGGCAAGCCCTCAACCCGATCGTCGATCCCGACGACGACGGCGGAGTGATCGTCCGGTATCACAACCTTCTGGTTCGCAGCACGTCGCAGGCGGCCTCGCCACGCATCGTCTCCGGCCAGGTCGTTACGGGTGTCGTTGATGCGCCGGAGATCTGGATCTATTCGGCGATGACGGACCGGCTGCGCCGCACCGAGCACGGATGGCGCATCTTCGAACGCTACGTCGGCCCGACGTCGATGAACGAAGTCGGCTCGTCCAGCCGCCACGCCGATCCGTATCTCGAGACGGCGGCCTGGTAACTATCGCCGGTACGGCTGCCAGCCGTCTTCTGGTTGAGCGAGCCGGTCGGCGATCACCGACAGCGTCTGCACGTTGTGCCCGTAGCCCAGGTGGCTGCTGCGCACTTCGATGTTCTCCGTCCGAGGGGCAGGCACGCTGGTGCAGCACTGCCAGGCCACGATGCCGTCGGACTTGCTGTAGATGCAGGTCGTCGGGACCGGCAGCGGTGTGGCGCGGCGGTTCAGGGCCTGCTGGGAGACGGACTCGGTGGCGTCCGCGCCGCGGTTCACCAGCCGCCAGACCTTCCACGCGGTGCTGGCCTGATGGTTGCCGCGGAAGGGCGAGCCCAACGTGATCACCGACCGGACATCATCGGGCAGCCCGCGGGCCAGTTCGCGCGCGTAGATGCCGCCGGCGCTCCATCCGATCAGGCTCACCTTTCGGCCACCGTTACGCTCGCGAATCTGATGCAGGCGTGCGGGCAACGATTCCTTCATGCTGGCGCGGTAGCCCATGTTGGTGCCCAGCCCCCAGTCGTAGACCCGATAACCCAACCGGCGCAGCACATTACGCAGCAGATCGGTCGACAGTGGGCCGGCCAGAAATCCGGGCAGCACCAGGACGGGATGGCCGTCGCCGGTGGGCCAGCCGGCGATGCGCCGCATCGCCAGCCGCGCGGAAAGATACTCCACGCCGGTACGCCACTCGAGCATGCGGAGCAGGTGTCCCGGTGGGGCCGCGTTGGCGGCGTCGGGGACCTGAGCCGACTGCTCGGCGAGCGGCTCAGGAATAGAAGTCATCCAGCGTCTCCTTGTTCTGCTCGGCGACCACCCCGCGCTTCACCTTCAGCGATGGGGTCAACTGACCACCCTCGACGGAGAGGTCGTGGTCCAGCACCGCCCACTTCTTGATCGTCTCCCAGCGGTTCAGGCTGGCATTGAGCTTCTTGATGTCCTCGTCGATCATGTCGTGCACCGCGTCGGACTTGGTGAGCTCCTGGTAAGGCTTGCCGCTCAAACCGTGGTCTTTGGCCCACCCGCTGATCGAATCCTCGTCCAGGGTGACCAGCGCGACGGCGAAGTTCTTGCCTTCGCCGAACACCATGAACTGACTGGCGTACGGGCACAGCGTCGCGAACTTCGCCTCGATCGCCGGCGGCGCGACGTACTTGCCGTTGGACAACTTGAACAGTTCCTTGATCCGGCCGGTGATCGTCAGGAAGCCGTCGTCGTCGAGCTTGCCCTGGTCTCCGGTGGACAGCCAGCCGTCCTCGCTGAGCGCATCGGCGGTGGCGTCGTCCAAGTGGTGGTAGCCGGCCATCACACCGTCACCGCGGAACTGAACTTCGCCGGCGTCGCTGATCCGGACCTCGGTGCCATCGAAGGGCAGACCGACGGTGCCGAGCTTGTAGTTGTCCGGCCGGTTGATGAAGCCTGCCCCGGACGACTCGGTCAGCCCGTAGCCCTCCAGGATCAAAACGCCTGCCGCTTCGAACCATTCGGCGATGTCGCGGTTGAGCGGCGCGGAACCGGAGATGAAGAACCGGATCCGCCCGCCGAACACGTCGCGGATCTTCGAGAACACCAGCCTGTCGAACAGCTTCTGCTGCCAAATCAGGTGCGGCCACACGAACTTGCCCTCGCGGCGGCGACGGGCAACCTCCTTGCCCACGGCGAATGCCCATCCGAAGAGCACGCCTTTGGCGCCGCTCTGCTGCGTGACGATCCTGGAGTAGGCCTTCTCGAAGATGCGTGGGGCCGCGCCCATGAAGGTCGGCTTGACCACTCCGGTGTTTTCGACGATCTTGTCGACCCGACTGTCGATCGCGCTGGCGAAGCCACATGCCAGCTGGGTTGAGATCAGCACCTTGCCGAAGGCGTGCGCCAGCGGCAGCCAGAGCAGCTGAATGTCGTCCTCGCTGAGCAGCCCCATGCTTTCGATCACCGCGCCGTCGTACACCCAGGCCTTGTGGCGCAGCCGCACGCCTTTGGGCTTGCCGGTGGTCCCGGAGGTGTAGATCAGCGTCGCCAACTGTTCGGGCTTGGTCTCCTCGGCGATCCTGCTCACGCAGTTGGCGTGCTCGGCCAGGTATTTCGCTCCCTGGTCGGCGAGGTCGTCCAGGGTGATCACCCAGTCGTCGTCGGAGTCACCGTCGAACAGCACGACCTTGGCCAGGTTGGGCAGCTCGCTGCGCCGCTCGGTGAGCTTTTCGAGCTGGCTTGCGTCCTCGGCGAAGACGATCTTGGACTCGGAGTCGGCGAGAATGTAGGCGGTGTCGGCGGAATTGGTGCTCGGGTAGACGGTCGTCGTCGCCCCTCCGGAGCACAAAATCGCCAGGTC
Organism: uncultured Actinomycetota bacterium; assembly: GCA_963762535.1. GTDB lineage: Bacteria > Actinomycetota > Actinomycetes > Mycobacteriales > Mycobacteriaceae > Mycobacterium. The sequence goes on along the minus strand of CAVXKX010000002.1, from coordinate 578,399 downwards.
GGCCAGGATCCACTCGAGCCGAGTGGTCGAGGCGATGCCAACACGATCCTCGGGCTCGACGCCGAGCGACAACAGTCCGGCAGCCAACGGTTCTACCCGGTCAGCCGCCTGCTTCCAGCTGATCGAGGTCCAATCGCCGTTCTCCGGGATGCGGAAGGCCTCTTTGTCGCCGGACTTTTCGACGCGCTGCAAAAACAACTGCGCCAAATTCGCGGCATCGGTCAGGGTTGCGCTGCTGTGGCTCATCGGACTTCCTCTGAGTTGCTCGGGAAACTCGCATTCGTGATTTTGCTGCAGTACCCGCTGCGCGGTGCGGGAATGCGAATCTGTCGCCCTGCACTTGCCGCCCAAACGTCGATCTGGGCGTCACGATTCGTCGGGCTGCACCATTCCGGCGGTTTTCGCCAACCAGTTGGGCGCAAGCACCGACAGCCCGGTGGCCGCCGCGGTTGATCCCACGACGCCGGTCCAGGCGACCGGTCCGAGCGGGGTGCAACCGAAGAAGTGGCTGACACCGGGCGTCTGCACAATGGCCACCAGCACTGCCGAGCTGCCCAGCGCGGTCGCCACCACCAGCGGGCTGTGCCGGCGGGTCAGCAATGTCTGCGCCAGCTGCGTGGTCACCAGGGCGGTCAATCCCATTGTGGAGGTTCGCCTTTCGGTGCCAGGCGTCCAGCGCCCGATGGCCCAGGCCGCAGTGGCACCGATGGCGGTGACGGCGCCACGGGTGACGATCTGGCGCATGAGGTCGGCGTCCAGCGACGGCGTCGGCCCGGTCAGCACCGACCGCTGATAGGCGCGGCGGGCTTGCAGGGCCTCTTCCTCGGTGTCGTATTCGTCGGCCTCGGGTTCCTGGAACTGCGGAGTGACGGCGACTGCCAGCGCCGGGAACATGTCGGTCAACAGGTTCACCAGCAGCAGTTGACGGGTACCTACCGGCGCCCGCCCGGTGCCCAGGGCCGTGCCGATGATGGTGAACAGCACCTCACCGACGTTCCCGCCGACCAGGATCGTCACCGCGTCGCGCACACCGGCCCACATGCCGCGGCCCTCGACCAGCGTGTCGAGCAGGACGCCCAGGTCCTCGTCGGTCAACACGATGTCCGCGGCGCCGCGGGCGGCCGACGAACCTCGACCGCTCACCCCGATGCCGACGTCGGCCATCCGGATCGCGGCGGCGTCGTTGGCTCCGTCGCCGACCATCGCGGTCACTCGTCCGCACCGCTGCAGCGCCCCGACGATCTGCACCTTCTGCTCGGGGCTGACCCGGGCGAACACCTGCACATCGGCGACGAGCTTGGCGGCCGCGTCCTCGTCGAGGCCGTGGAGTTCGGAGCCGGTGATCACCCGTGCATCGTCGGGCAGTCCCAGCTGGCGGGCGATCGCGCGCGCGGTCACCGGGTGATCACCGGTGATCAGCACGACGTCGCGGTCGGCCTCCACCAGCGCTTCGATCAGCGGACGTGCCGACGGGCGGGCGGTGTCCGCCAGCCCGACGTAACCGATCAGTTCCAGATCGCGGGCGGCAGCGTCGACGGCGTCGGCGTCGGTGTCTTCGTCGTCGGTGGCGTGGCTCCAGGCGCGCTTCGCCACCGCCAGCACTCGCAAGCCTTGCTCGGCCAGGTTGTGCACCAACGACTCCGCGTGATCCAGATCGGCCTGCGGGTCGGCGAACCGGCAGCGTGGCAAGACGACCTCTGGAGCGCCTTTGAGCATCAGTACGGGTTGCGTGGGGTCGGCGCTGAGAGTGCCTATCGAGGCGGCGAAGCCGCGGCTGGACTCGAACGGCACTTCTGCCAGCAGGTTCCATTCCGAATCGCTGTTGCCGGCATAGGATTCCGCGGCCTTGAGGATCGCCTCGTCGGTGGCGTGTGCGTGGCCTTGCGATTCGTGCGGCTGCGACGAGGCGCGGCCGGCGGCGCGCAGCACCCGGGTGGCTTCGGGGTCGGCGATGCCGGGGAACGGCCCATGTGGGCTGGTGCTGGCCGGCACCGAAAGCACAAGGCGCAGCCGGTTTTCGGTGAGTGTGCCGGTTTTGTCGAAGCAGATCGTGTCCACCCGGCCCAGCGCCTCGATCGTCCGGGGAGCGCGAACCAGCACACCGCGCGTCGACAGCCGCTGCGCGGCGGCCAGCTGGGACAGCGTCGCCACCAACGGCAGGCCCTCCGGCACGGCGGCCACGGCGATGGCGACGCCGTCGGCAACCGCCTGCCGCAGCGTGGCCCGTCGCAGCAACGCCAGACCGGACACCGCGGCGCCGCCGGCCAGAGTCAGCGGCAACACCTTGCTGGTCAGCTCACGCAGCCGGGCCTGAACCCCGGCCGACGATTCGACGTCGATGACCGCCGAGATCGCGCGGTGCGCGGCGGTGCCCACGCCGGTGGCGACCACGATCGCCCGGGCGTGCCCGGCGACGATCGTGCTGCCCTCGAACAGCATGCTGGCCCGCTCGGTGTCGGTGGCGGCGACCGGATCCACCTGCTTGTCCACCGGCAGCGATTCGCCGGTCAGCAGCGATTCGTCGACCTCGAGGTCCTCGGCCACCAGCAGTCGGGCATCGGCGGGCACCACGTCGGGCGCCGCCAGGTCGATGACGTCACCGGGACGCAATGCACTTGCCGGCACGGTGACCAGACGCTCAGCCTTTCGCGCCGCTTCCAGCCGCCGTCGGGTGGTCGCCACGGTTGGGATCACCACGCGGCGGGCGAACTGGTCCTGCTCGGCGAACAACTCGGCGGCGGCGGCATCGGCCCGCAGCCGTTGCGCGCCGCCGGTCAGCGCGTTGACCGCCATCACACCGCCGACCAGCAGCGCGTCGACGTTGCTGCCCATGATCGCCGACGCGGCAGCACCGACGGCCAGGATCGGGGTGAGCGGATCGGCGAGCTCGGCGCGGGTCGCGGACAGCAGTTTGGCTGCCTGACGCGCCGGCCCGCGCAGCGGCGACACCAACGGGCTGTAGGACAGGTCATCGAGGACGCGTCGCCAGCCCGGCAGGCCGGGCTCGACGTCCAGCGGCCGGGCCCGCCCCGCCAGCCGTGCGTAGACGATCTCCGGGTCCAGCGCGTGCCAGGCGGTCAGCGGTTGCGGCGTCGGATCGGGTTGGCGCAGCACCCTGTTGGCCGCGAACGCGCCCGAAACGATCGCGCTGGCGGCGGCGGCGTTGACCGGGTTGAGCCAGCGCCGTAGCGCCAACGGGCTGCTCGGCCCTTGCGGATTGCCGCTCACCAGCAGCAGTCCGGCCAGCGTGGTTCCGCCCTTGGCGAGGTTGACCGACGACTCGCTGGCCTGCCGTGCGACCGGTAGCGCCGACAGGATCCGCACCGCGGCAGCGAGATCGGTGCCGGTGATGATGTCGGCGCTCCACGGCGTCGCGGCCTTCGGATCGTCAAGTGCGACACCGACATCGGCGATGGCCAGCGCAGCCAGGGTGTCGGTCGAGGCGAAGTCGCGGTGCAGTGCGGTGACCAGCAACACCGGCCCACGGTCGGCGCGCAGGTCGCGGACCAGTTTCAGCAGCGGGGTGCCGCTCGGGTGGCTGGCGGCGACGCTGGCGGCCAGGTCCTGGGTGCCGGCCACGTGACGCAGGACGACACGGGCGCCGGTCCGGTTGGCGATCTGCAGCAGCGGAACCGCGAACGGGTCAACCTCCCAGCCGACCTCGACGTGGCCGACGGTTTCGCCGTCGACGACCAGATCGGCATGTTCGAGACCCTGGGCGGGGGTGGCCGAGGGGCCCTGCGGCCGCAGCCACCGCAACCGCGCCGTGTTGGCCGGCAACTCGTCGGGATCGGGCTCCGGCGGCTCCTCGGAGTGCAGCAGCGCGTCGGCGACCTCGTACACCCGGTCGTCGTCCCAGCCCGGGATGTCGCCGCGGGCGTGCAGTACCGCGCGGTGGTCGCCGCGCAGTGCGGCGCCGTCGATCACGACGACCTTGACCCGATCCAGCCGGCGCAGGGCGCCGGGGTCCAGGATCATCTGTCCGTCGTCGGCCAGCCCGCGGCCGAGCACCGCGGCGAAGGACTGGCGACCCATGTGCGCGGCCTTCGGTATCCCGGCGAGCACCGCGCCTGCCGCGTCTTCGGGGCCGCCGCCGGCGACCAGCGCGCTCGCGGCGGCGATCAGCGAGCCGTTGGCGGCCGAGTCGACGTACTCCTCGATCGGTCCGGCCATCGATCCCTTCGCGGTGTCGATGGCGGCGTCGATCGATCCGTCGACCACGACGTGGGATGCTTCGCCGGCCGACGCTGCCACCGAATTGTGCTGCGGTGCTTGCACCTTGGCGACACCGGTGGAGGAGATGACCGGGACGACGGGAGCTTGCGGACGGTTGGGGGAGGCCAGTTGCGGCTCCCGGTCGCGCCAGCGGCGGCGGTGCGCCTCGGCTTCGGAGATCTGCAGGACCCGTTCCACCAGGTTCAGCAGCGGTGTGCCGACGGCCTGCGTCAGCCCGTTGGCGGCGGCGGTCGACGCGCTCAGCAGGAGGTCGGTGCCGACCCGCCCCAGTCGCGACTCGAGTACCGCGATCATTCGCGGCTGGTTGTTGAGCAGGGCCGCGGCCGCCCGGGTCGTCTTGGGCGCGGCGGGCAGCTTGACGACCCAACCGGTCACCGCGGCACCGATCGCTACCGCGTCGAAGGCGGCTGCGGTCAGCGGCACCAGGATCGCCAGCGGGTTGCCGGGATCGGCGAACGGCGCGATCCGGATCTGTGGCTCGCGACCCGCGGCAAAAAGATCGGAGGCCGCTGAGTTCACCACGTCGCGGACGGTTTCCAGCACGACGTCGGCGTCGGCGTCGTCGTCGAGTTCGACCACCAGACGGCCCAACGCGCCCTCGACGTGCGCGCTGGCGACGCCGGCTACGGCGCGGACCGGTCCTTCGACCACCGCGGCGTGCTCGTGCCAACGCGGGAACGGCAGCAATGGATCCAGGTCCAGGTGCACACGTCGCCCGCTCTGCCAACGCACGGTCGCCGACGCGCCGTCGGTGCCGCGGTTGGCTGAGCGGCCGGCCCCCAGCACGCGTGCCGTCGAATGAGTCACGGTGTCGACCACCGGGCTAGTCAGTGTTTGCACGGCTTCGGCGGCACTGGCCACGCCTTGCGCGCCGGCCTGCAACATCTGCACTGCGCCACCGGCGACACCGCCGACCAAGGCGGTCACACCTGGAACCCTCATCACCCATCCTTCGCAACGTCTGCTGTGTCGATTAGAGCCGTCTCGGCAACGCGGCGGCACTCGACGAAACGGGGACAGGCTCGCGGTCCCCGGCTATCAGACGAGCGTACGTGTTACGCCGGCACCCGGCCGGGCGAGGAAGTGCAGTACGGCTAGGCGCAGCCGCTGACGTGGATCCGCCGGCCGGCGCCGACGCAGACGTTGACCGGCGGAGGCGGCGGTGGTGGCGGGAAGTCCTGCGGCAGCGGTGCGTAGTAGCCCGGCGGCGGGGCCTCGGCAAGGTTGGTGCAGCCGCTCACCGAGACACGCCTGCCGACGCTCGCGCACACGTCGGCGTTGGCCACATCGGCGGGCAGCACGATGCAACTCGATGCGACGGCCGCCATCGCAGCTGCCGCGGTGATCCACGACCGCGGCTGTGTCCGGATCATGCTGCGCCCTGCCCGAGTAGTGGCGTCCAATTGCAACGTTCCCTGATGTCGGTCAGCGGCTGCCGGATGCCTTCCAGATCCGCTTCTTCCTCTGGATTGGCGCCAAAGTAGTTCTGCACCTCGGTGCTGATCTGATCCTTGGGCTGATCCTGAAGACCGGTGTAAAACCCGTTTACGTCCGGGTGGGTGAACAGGTAGTTCGACAGCGCCGTCGCGACGCCGGCCGCAACACTGGCGACGTCCGCGGCTGAGCAGTTGGGTGGCCGGGGCGCCGGGTCGGCGGTGGCTTGGCCGGCCGGAGACAACAGCGTGCCGGCAATTGCGCCGGCCCCGATCACGCCGATGAGAATCCGGCGGGACACGGTCTCTGAGAAAGACATACCTGGCTCCTTCGTGCGTCACCGACGCTGCCGTCCCCCGGCACGAGCTAACCAGACACCGCCCGACCGTTCTGTTCGATTGACCAAAACGACAGCGTGTCGGCGAACCCGACCCGAACGATCCCGACGATCCGCGTCCGCCGCGCAGCTGACACCCGATCGAATCGTCGGCAGTAAGTTCTTCCGGAAAGCGAAACCGGAAGGGAGCCGGCATGCCGGGAGCGACCAGCGATGTCTGGGAGGTGATGTCCACCGCGCGGACGATCCGGCGGTTCACCGACGAGCCGGTGGATGAGGCGACGCTTGAGCGTTGTCTGCAGGCTGCGATGTGGGCGCCGTCGGGTGCCAACGCACAGGCATGGCGCTTCGTCGTGCTGCGCTCGCCCGAGCAGCGGGCGGTGGTGGCCAGGGCCGCGGCGCAGGCCTTGAAAGTCATCGAGCCCGTCTACGGAATGAGCCGGCCGGCTGCCGACGACGACAGCCGGCGCGCCCGCACCAACCGGGCAACCTACGAGCTGCACGACCGGGCCGGTGAGTTCACGTCGATTCTGTTCGCGCAGAAGCACTTTCCCACGGCGTCGGAGCTGCTGCTCGGTGGCTCGATTTTCCCGGCGATGCAGAATTTTCTGCTGGCCGCCCGGGCGCAGGGCCTGGGCGCGTGCCTGACCAGTTGGGGCGCCTACGGCGGCGAGGAACTGCTCAGGAAAGCGGTCGGTGTGCCTGACGACTGGATGCTGGCCGGGCACATCGTGATCGGCTGGCCCAAAGGCAGGCATGGTCCGGTGCGGCGCAGGCCGTTGAGTGAGGTGGTCAACTTCGACCACTGGGACGAATTTGGGTACGAGAGCGGCTGAACCGAGCGGGCCCGCGACCCGTTGTCTGAACGAAGATGGCGCTGATCAACCACATGGAGGGTGATTTGTCGACGGCAACGACACGAGCTGATTACCAAGTGCCCAACCGGCTTTCGTCGATCGGACAGGCGATCAGCAGGTACGGTCTGGCGCTGGTCCTGGCGTGGATCGGATTCGGCAAGTACATCAAGATGGAAAGCCGGGTGCTGATCGAGCACAGCCCGCTGATGAGCTGGATCTACGACGTCATCAGCGTCAACACCGTGGCACGCGGGCTGGGAACGCTGGAAATCCTGGCGGCGATCTTGATCGCCGCGCGACCGGTGTCGGCTCGGCTGTCGGCGATCGGCAGTGCACTGGCGATCGTGCTGTTCTGTGGGACGGTCAGTTTCTTGTTCACCACGCCGGGGGTGGTCGGCCGGTTCGCCGGGCCGGTTCCGGTGCTCTCAGCGATGCCCGGCCAGTTCCTGCTCAAAGATGTTGTGCTGCTGGGTGTCGCGGTCTGGACACTGGGCGAGGCCTTGCAGGCGCAGCGGGCCCGGTCAGCCTTTGATGCCGACGGTGATCAGGTCGGAGATCGCCCGCGTCCATAGCGGCCGCCGCACTCGACGTTGCTCGCTGATGGTGAACCCGGCGCTTTCGAACAGATCTCGCATCTCGGCGGCCGTCGGATTGTGCGCCGGTGCCCAGCTGTTGCTCGCCTGCAGGAATGACTGGCGGGCGCTGAGTGTCGAGACGGCGGCAAGTCCGCCGGGGGCCAGCACGCGGTGGAATTCGCGCAACGCGGCCGACTGATCGAAGAAGTGAAAAGCCGAGGTCGTCACGACGGCGTCGACCGCTCCGTCATCGAACGGCAACTGCTCGGCAGGGCCGCGCAGCCAGGTGACTTCGCTCGATCGGGATTGGGCTTGCTTGAGCATGCCCTCGGACATGTCCACGCCGTATACCGCGGCGGGGTGCAGGTCTCGCTGAATTCGGTCAGCCAGAATCCCTGTCCCGCAGGCGATGTCGGCCACCCGCGCCGACTGGTGGTCGCGCAGCTGCGCGACCACCTCGTCGTGCGCCGGGCGGTAGACCCACTGCTGCAGGAACGGCAGGTTGTAGGCCGGGGCCGCCACGCCCCAGAACCGCGTGACGACGTCGTTGAAACCGCGACGTTGCGGTACGTCCGTCACTTGGTCGAGGTGTAGTAGATCGTGTCGGCCATCGACACCGAGTCGGTGGTCTGCGGGACCGGCGGAAGGCCGTGCTCGGCCAGCAGCTGGCTCATCGGTCGGCCGACCGAGCGCCAGCCCAACCCGTCGAGGTAGTGCGCGACGTCGTGGCGCTCACCCTGGTAGCCGAGCTCGTCGAAGTCCAGGTCGAATCCGTGTGCGCGCCACTTCTCGGTGGCTTCGCGCATCAACTCGCGCGCCTTCTCCCGATCGACGTCGGGCAGGTCGGGGATCGCCTCGGTGGCCAGCCGGCTGCCGTCGGCGCTGAGCGCGCTGATGTTGTCCAGCAAGCGGTCCTGGGCCTCAGGTGGCAGGTAGCCGAGCAATCCCTCGGCGATCCAGGCGGTCGGCTGGGTCCGGTCGAAGCCGGCTTCGACCAACGCGGCCGGCCAGTCGTGGCGCAGGTCGATGGCGACGGTGCGACGGTCGGCGGTCGGGTTGGCGCCCAGCTCGGACAACGTCTGGGTCTTGAACGCGATCACCTCGGGCTGGTCGACCTCGAAGACGGTGGTGCCGGCAGGCCAGTCCAGTCGGTAGGCGCGGGCGTCGAGACCGGAGGCCAGGATGACGGCCTGGCGAATGCCGGCCTTGGCCGCGTCGGCGAAGAACGCGTCGAAGAACCGGGTCCGGGCGGCCATCGCGTCGGGCATCTGCTGGAGCTTCCAGGTGGCATCGTCGGTGTCGACCTCGGCGGCGTTCAGATCACCGGAGGCCCAGCGGGTGAGGAAGTCGACGCCGACGGCGCGGACGAGCGGCTCGGCAAACTGGTCGTGGATGATGGGGTTTTCGGCCTTGGTGGCGACGGCCCTGGCGGCGGCCACCATCGTCGCGGTGGCTCCAACGCTGGTGGCGAGGTCCCAGGTGTCGTTGTCGGTGCGCGGCATGCGTGCTCCTTCGGTAAGTCGGGCGTTACTTAGTTAGTATAACGAGTATTTAGCCGAGCTATCAAGTTGCGGCTTGTTCTCCCAGCTCGAGCGGCCAGTTGCTGGCGGTCGAACGGCCTGATTCCTCTGCATAACTGGCCACTCGGTGGGAAGCCGATACATTGACGTCCGGGGTGTGCGCTCGACTCGGCCCGTACGTCAACCGGCCCTGCGCGAATCACCGTCCATCCGAACGGAGACGTGACGTGAGCGATCGAGAAGATCGGCAAGACATCACCGATGTCCTGCTGCGTTATGCGACCGGCATCGATCGCCGGGACTGGCCGCTGTTTCGCACCGTCTTCACCGACGACTGCGAACTGGACTACGGCGAAATCGGGTCCTGGAAAGGGGTCGACGCGATCACCGAATTCATGCAGCAGGCGCATGCGATGGCAAGCCACACCATGCACCGATTGACCAATCAGGTAATCACCGTCGACGGCGATAAAGCCGAGTCACGGATTTACGTCGATGCGCTGATCATGGTGGGCGACAACAACTCAGGGGTCAACGCCGCCGGCTTCTACGACGACGAGCTGATCCGTAGCGACAACGGGTGGCGGGTAGCCCGTCGTCGGTTCATTCAGGTGCGGGTGACTCCGGTGGGCGTGCCGTCATGACGTTCGCGGCCAAGTATGGTCCGTGGGCGCTGGTGGCCGGTGCGTCCGACGGGTTGGGCGCCGCATTCGCCGAAGGGTTGGCCCAGCGCGGCGTCAACGTTGTGCTGTTGGCGCGGCGCCAAGCCGTGCTCGACGAGGTCGCGGCGGGGATCACCGCCCGTACCGGTGTTCAAACCCGGACGCTGACAATCGATCTCGCGGATGCCGGTGCGGCGTCGCAGGTGACCGCCGCGACCGCCGGCCTCGAGATCGGCTTCCTGGTCTACTGCGCTGGGGCCGACCCGAACTTCGAGCCGTTCCTGGCCAACCCGATCGAGACCGCGGAGGCCATGGTGCACCGCAACTGCGTGGTGCCGATGCAACTCTGTCACCATTTCGCCCCGGCGATGGTTCAGCGGGGCAGCGGCGGCATCGTGCTGTTCGGCTCCGGCGCAGGACTCGCCGGCGGACCGAACATGGTGGCCTACGGTGCCACCAAGGCGTTCGACATGGTATTCGCCGAAGCGTTGTGGAGCGAACTGCACGACACAGGTGTCGACGTGCTCGGACTCATTCTCGGTAAGACCAACACGCCGGCACTGCGCCGTCTGGAACACAGCCGCGGACATCTGAGCTCCGAAGACGCGGCACCGACGGATGCTGACAGCGTCGAGCAGGTCATTGCCGAGGCATTCGAAAACCTCAGCAACGGACCAACTTTGCTGGCCGGTGACATGATGCGCGCCGTCGCGCCGATGCTGGCGTCGTTGACCCGCAACGAAGCTGTCAAGCTCGTCACGCAAGCCCAGGCCGCGGCCATGGGCGCCGACAGTTAAGGAAGGCCGAAGATGGACGCCGCTGCCGAACTGCGGGAGATCGAATCGATCAAACAATTGAAGGCCCGCTACTGCCGTTACCTGGACACCAAGGATTGGCCGGCGTGGCGCAGCATCTTCGCCGACGACTTCGTCAGCGACACGGCGGAGGCGGGAGGCCGAGTGATCGTCGGGGCTGACGAATTCTTGGCCTACATTCGCAAGACGCTCGGAAAGCCGTCCCAGCCGACGGTTCATCAGGTGCATGCCCCGGAGATCGAGCTGCTGTCGGAGACGACGGCCCGCGGCGTGTGGGCCCTAGAAGATGTGGTGCGCTTGGCGCCAGGTCTGAACCTGAACGGCTACGGCCACTACCACGAGACCTACGAAAAAATAGACGGGCAATGGCGGATCAAAACGTCGAAACTTTCGCGGCTACGGGAAGACATCTTCAATCCGGTTTTCTCGCTGCGTGTTTCGCAGCGTCTCCGCGACGTCGGAGCCACAGTGGCGCGGCGCTTCTTGCCGTCATGAGGGCCGGCGACGCTGGGGCCTGACGCCAAACATCCCAACTGCTCGGCGCCCTCGACCGGCGGCAGCGACTGACGCGTCAGCTGCCACCCTGTTTGAAGAACACGCTGACGCGGTTGATCAGTCCCGTCGGGATTCTGTTCGAAGACAAGACATTCCGGATACTCGGTGGGCACGCCGTCGGTGTCGAAGGTCTCGCTCAGCTCGACGTAACAGACCCGATCCGAGGCATGCGAGATCCGCTGCACGTCCAACCGGTAACCCGTCAGCCGGGCGAACACGCCGCGCAGGAACTTCAGATACGGCTGCTTGCCCTCGACGCGGTCGCAGTACGGACCTTCTCGGATCAGATCCTCATCCGCGATCGTGGCCGCCAGTCCGTCCCAGTCGTGCACCGCCAGACACGCCAGATAGCGCTCTACCACGCCGGCGCCATCAGTTTGACCCATTGCATATTCCTACGCTGAGCGAGCGGGGCCATCAACGCCAAACATCCCAGGCCCCGAGAGACCTGGGATGTTTGGTTGTTGCCGGTCGGGTTACAGCCCGAGGAACGCCAGCGGGTCGATCGCGGTGGCCGCACCGGCCGCCGCTTCGGATGCCGCCGAAGTCGCCACGTCCAGTCCGGCACCGAACGCGTCAGCCCGGGTTCAGCTGGAGGATGGCATCGATACCCGAGACCAGGTCGCTGAGGTCCACGTTGCCGAACGGCGTCACCAGGGTGTCGGTGACAGTGTCGGCTCCGCCGGCCAGACCCGGGATTGCGGTGTAAATGTTCTCCAACCCACCGAGGTTCAGCACGTCGTACACCGATCCGTCGACCGGGAGCACCGATCCGGCAGGAGCATCCGCCAGCAACGAGTGACCCGTGACGGTGAACTCGGTGTTGACGAAGCCGAGCAGGTTCGTCACCTCGTCGTTGGTGGTGATGCTGCCGATCTGGTCGGCCGCCGCGGTGCCGTCGTAGATGTTGAAGTTCTGCTCAGCCAGCGACAACGTGATGCCGAAGATCGTCGGGCGTGCCGCCACCCAGATCCAGCAGCGGCGGGGCGCCGAGGAGTTGCTCGACGGGGGTGAAGCCCTCGGCGCCGCCCGCCAGGGTCGGGTCGAAGGTGAAGCCGCCGAGGCTGAACGCGTCGGCACCGATGGCGCCGTCGCCGGCCTGGAGACCGGTGAAGGCGTCGCCTGGATCCAGTGGGTTGGCCACATTGATGTTGCCGAACAGCGAATCCAGGTTGATGTTGCCGTACGGCGTCACCAGGGTGTCCGTCACGGTGCCGGCGTCGTGACGCCGTCGGCCGTCACGTCAGGCGTTGCGGTGTAGACGTTTTCGTACCCGTGACCAAAGTTCATCGCGTCCTAGCACGGTTCCCTGAGTCGGAATGCCGGTCCCGACGTCGGCGTGCCGCTCGTCACCACCAGTTGCGTGTTGGTGAGGCCCAACAGATTCGTCACATCCACACCGGTGTTGATGGTGCCGATCTCGGTGGCCGACGAGCCGCTACCGCTGTACACGTCGAAAATCTGGGTAGCCAGGTCATCGCCGGGGTTGGCCGGATCGCCGAGCGACGAGCCGCCCGAGCTCCAACAGCGGTGCAGCCGTCGCGAGCGGTTCGACCGTGTTGAAGCCCTCGCCCCCGGCTGCACTGATCGGGTCGAGGGTGAGGCCGGCGATGTTGAAAGCCTCTGGGGCACCGGTGATTCCACTCACGTCGAGACCGGTGAACGCGTCGCCGGGATTGAGCGGGTCGGCCGCGTTGAAGGTGAACAACGAGCTCAGGTCTTGGTTGCCGAAGGGCGTCACCAGAGTGTCGGTCACGGTGCCGTCAGATCCCGGAGTGGCGATGTAGACGTTCTCGTAGCCGTTGCCCAGGTTGAACACGTCGTAGACGGACCCCTCGGTCGGCAGGGTGGCATCGCCGATCGGGGTCGAACCGGCGACGGTGAACTCCCCGTTGGTCAGGCCGAAGAGGCTGGTGATCGTCTCGTTGCCCTGGATGCTCCCCAAGTCAGCACCGGTGGTGGGGTTGTAGACCTCGAAGTCTTGCTGCGCGAGCGGTAGACCGAGTGCCGTGCCGCCACCGAGCTCGAGCAACGGGGGAGAGGTGGTGAGCTGGGCGACGGGGTCGAAACCTTCGCCTCCCGCAGCCAGTTGCGGGTCGAAGGTGAAGCCACCGATCGTGAAGGCGTCCGCGCCGGCGGCTGCAGCTGCACCGGCGTCCGCGACGGCCACTGCCGTCTGCAGAAACGCAGTGGTCAACAGCCCGCCGGTGGCCGCCAAACCGGCCAGTATCAGGCGATGTTGCATAGGTCTTGCTCCTATTGCTCGTGTGTGATGTGGGGGCGGGCGTGGTGCTACTTGTGAGTAACGACACGGGAGATTACTCAGCAGTAATATAGGAAGTCAATGCAAAATCTTGGACAGCTCTCAGGTTCCCAGCAAATTGCCAGGTTATTGACAGATTGTCAACAACGTTGGAAAGGCCTGGTGGGCGCGAATCGCCGCAGCTCGGGTGCTTCTTCGGGCCGTGCTAGCAAAGGCGCATGGGTGCGGTCAACTTGTCGGTGCCGCTCAGGCGCAGCTCAGTGATCCCAGCAGTCACCTGCGCCGACCGTCGGTCCCTATACTTCGAACCGTCGAGGGAACGACATTCTCGATAGAAGAGAAGCCGTTTCCACCCCCGGAGAAAGTGGGTCAGGCAATGGCGGGAGCGTGCGACGGCAAGGTTGCTCTGGTGACCGGCGCCAGCCGGGGATTGGGCAAGGCGATCGCGCAACGACTGGCTCGTGAGGGCGCCACCGTCGGCCTTGCCGCCCGAACGATGGAGCCCGATCCGAAGTACCAGGGATCGCTGCAGCAGACGCTCGACGAGATCATCGCCGCCGGCGGCTCCGCGCTTGCCATCCGAGCTGATCTGTCGAAAACCGAAGACCGCGAACAACTGTTTACTGAGCTGGTCGAAAAAGCTGGCGCGCCAGACATTCTGGTGAACAACGCCGCCGTGACGTTTTTGCGCCCACTCGATGAGTTCCCGGAACGTCGAGCGCGGCTGATGATCGAAATGCACGTCCTCGCACCGATGCATCTGACCCAACTCGCAATCCCGGCCATGCGCGAGCGCGGTCGCGGGTGGGTTCTCAACGTGACGTCGGTCGGCGGGGACCTGCCCGAGGGGCCGCCGTTTTCCGAATTCGACCGCGCCGCCGGCTTCGGGGTCTACGGCACCGTGAAGGCAGCGCTGAACAGGCTCACCAAAAGCCTTGCGGCAGAGCTGTATGACGACGGCATCGCGGTGAATGCCGCGGCCCCCTCGAAGCCGGTGGCCACCGAGGGCGCGGGCGCGCTCGATCTGGCGAAGACGGACACCGAAGATATCGAGCTCATCACTCAAACCGCACTCGCGCTCGTCACTGCCGACCCCGCGTCGATGACCGGGCGGATCGCCCACACACAGCCGTTCCTGCGTGAAATCGGGTGGTTGCACTGAGCGACCCGCTACTGGAACAGATCACGATGCGCCTTGCTCCGCAAAACGTCACGCATCTACGCCCATTAGCGGGGGGCGCGTCCAGCCTCACCTTCGCGGGACGGCGTGCGGAGGAAGACGTGGTTGTCAAGGTTGCTCCGGTGGGAGTTCAGCCGACCGCGCACCGCGACGTATTGCGGCAGGCACGCCTCATCAAAGCTCTGGGCCCGACGCCGGTACCGGTACCCCGACTACTGCTCGAAGATCACGGTGACCCGCCCGGCGTGCCGCCGCTCTTCGTGATGTCCTTCATCGACGGGGTCAGCTGCGAGCCGCTGTTCGACAATTCTGACGCCGGGCCCGAACACGTTGTCGCCGAGCGTTATCGGAATGCCGCGGTGACCCTGGCTCAGCTGCACAGCCTCGACCCGGACGCCGCTGGGCTGGCCGCGGAGCCGGCGACTGGACCGCTCGACGAAGTCGAGCGGTGGTGCCGCACACTGGAAACGGTCGATCCCGCGCTCGCCCCGGGTTGGCGCGACGTCGCTGCGGTCTTGCGAAGCAGCGCGCCGCCTGCCGCGGCGCCCGCGATTGTGCACGGCGACTTCCGGCTCGGCAATCTGGTCGCGGACGGCAACCGGATCGCCGCCGTCATCGACTGGGAGATCTGGTCTATCGGGGACCCGCGTGTCGACGCCGGATGGTTCCTGATCAATTGCGACCCGCGCACCTACCGCCGACCGACTCGCTACTGCACAACGGTACCGGCGCGCGAGGACCTCGCCGCTGATTTACCGTGACGAGATGGGAACCGCAGTGCCGGAGCTCGATTGGTTCTGCGCACTGGCGTGCTTCAAATCGACCGCGACGTGGTCGCTGATCGTCAAGCACAACCGGCGGCGCAACAGCCCGGATCCAGAGCTGGAGTCCATGGCGGCGGCGCTGCCCGAATTGCTCTCGTGGGCAGAGCATTTGCTGGGCTAGCTCCGCGGGACGCCGGCGAGCTTGTCAGCGAATTTCTCCTCGGCCGCCTGACGGAGCCGCAGTATGTGCTCCGACGGGAAGGTGTCGGGTGCAGGCTTGACGTCCTTGAGCAGCAGGCGAGCAAGAGTCACCTTGTGTACTTCGGTCGGGCCGTCGGCCAGCCCGAGAACGAACGACTCGGTCAGGTACTGCACGAACGGCATTTCGTGCGACGTTCCCAACGAACCGTGGATCTGCAGCGCCCGCGCGGACACGTCGTGAAGCACCTTCTGCATCATCGCTTTGACCGCAGAAATGTCGCCTCGCACCGCTTGGTAATCGTTGAATTGATCGATTTTCCAGGCGGTCTGCAGGGTCAGCAGCCGGAATGCCTCGATCTCCATCCACGAGTCAGCGACCATCTCCTGCACCATCTGCTTGTCGGCCAGCGCGCTGCCTTGGGTGTAGCGCGAGACGGCGCGCTCGCGGATCATGTCGTAGATTCGGCGCACCAATCCCACTGTCCGCATGGCGTGGTGGATGCGCCCGCCACCGAGCCGGGTCTGTGCTACCGCGAACGCGCCACCGCGCGGGCCGAGCATGTGGTCGTCGGGAACGCGGACGTTCTCGTACCGGACGTAACCTTCCCGGCCGCCACTGCCGAGCGGCTGATACCCCAGTCCGACGTCACGCAGGACGTTGATGCCTGGAGTGTCGCCGGGCAACACGAACATCGAATACCGTTGATACGGCGAAGCTTGCGGGTCGGTCATCGCCATCACGATGATGAATGACGCCATCGACGCGAACGACGAATACCACTTTTCGCCGTTGATCACCCAATGGTCGCCGTCCTGGGTGGCGGTCGTGGTGAACACCTTCGGGTCGGCGCCGCCCTGCGGCTCGGTCATCGAGAAGCAGGAGATGATTCGGTTGTCCAGCAACGGTTCGAGGTAACGCCGCTTGAGTTCGGCAGTGCCGTAATGAGCCAGGATCTCGCTGTTACCGGAATCCGGTGCTTGGGAACCGAAAACGATCGGAGCACATTCGGACCGGCCGAGGATCTCGTTGAGCAACGCAAGTTTGACCTGTCCGTAGCCCGGGCCGCCCAAATGCGGTCCCAGGTGGGTCGCCCACAACCCACGCTCCTTGACAATCTTCTGCAGCGGCGGAATCAACGCTTGGCGTACCGGATCGTTGAGGTCGTGAGATTCTTTGACGATCAGGTCGATCGGTTCGCACTCCGAGCGTACGAAGTCGTCAACCCACGCGAGTTGCGCCGCCCACTCCGGGTCGGTTGAGAAGTCCCAAGCCACCGATCGCCCCTCCGCTACTCTGTTTTTGCCGCTGCGCTTTGCCGCACCACGCCGGTATCGGTCAGTTCGGCGACCGCCCGCGCGTCAAATCCCAGCCCCCTCAGGACCGCGTGCGTGTGATCGCCTGGCAATGACGGCGACTCCGGTTGCCTGGCAACGGTTCTGGAGAAACGCGGTGCGGGCGCTTGCTGCGGCACCCCGTCGACCTCGATGAAGGTCCGCCGCGCGACATTGTGCGGATGATGCGGCGCCTCGGTGATGGTCAGCACCGGCGCGGCGCATGTTCCGGGTGTCCCGAGCAATTCCTCCCACTCGGCGCGGGTCTTCTGTCGGATACGGGTGGCCAGCACTTCCCGGTGCTCACGCCACGCGCAGGGCGTGTTCACATCGTGCGGTACGCCGACTTCCAGACGCTGACACAGTTCGGCGTAGAACTGTGGCTCGATCGCGCCCACCGCGACGTGCTTGTCGTCCGCGGTCCGATAGACACCGTAGAAATGCGCCGCGCCGTCCAGGATGTTGTCGCCTCGATGGTCGCGCCAGGTGCCGGCATGCACCATGCCGTAATACGGAGCCATCATGGTCGCCGCCCCGTCGACCATCGCGACGTCAAGCACCTGGCCCTCGCCAGATTCGCGTGCCTCCAAGATCCCACTGAGCAATCCGACGGCCAGCAGCATGCCGCCGCCGTAGTCGCCGATGAGATTCAACGGAGGCACTGGATTTTCGGGAGTGCCGATGCTGTGCAGCGCACCGGTCAACGCGATGTAGTTAATGTCGTGGCCGGCGCGATCGGCGTACGGGCCGTCCTGTCCGTAGCCGGTCATCCGGGCGTACACCAGCCGCGGATTGGCGGCGAGTAATTCGTCGGGTCCGATGCCGAGGCGTTCGGCCACGCCCGGACGGAACACGTCGACGAAGGCGTCGGCGTCCGCCACGAGCCGGCGCACCAGTTCCGGCCCACACGCATCCTTCATGTTGACCGCGATCGAGCGCTGGTTACGCCGGACCGTGTAGTCGATGGGCAGCCCGGTGTCGACCTCGCGAACCTGGTCCACGCGCACCACCTCGGCACCGAGGTCGCCGAGCAGCATGCCGCAGAAGGGGCCCGGCCCGAGGCCGCCCATCATCACCACCCGCACCCCGTGCAGCGGGCCGGTCATGACGACCACGACTGCCGGTGTGCCGCCGCCTCCTCGGTCGCGTGGCTGAGCACCTGGTTGCGGTTCTCGAGTTCGAGGGCGGCAGCGAGCCCGGGGGCGTCGGCGTTGACCTGCAATGCGCGCTTGGTCAATTGGACACCCAACGGTGTGAGTTCAGCGATGCCACGGGCGATTTCGAGCGCGCGGTCAGCGAGTTCCTCAGGCTCGGTGACCTCGCTGACCAATCCGCGCCGGTCGGCTTCCTCCGCCGATACCGTGCGGCCGGTCAACATCCAGTCGGTGGCGACACTGGTGCCGACGACGCGCGGTAGGAAATAGCTCATTCCCATCTCCGCGCCGGAAAGGCCGAGCAGGATTGCGGCATTGCCGAATGAAGCTGCAGTCGAACAGATTCTGATGTCGGCGGCCAGGCAGAGAGCAAGTCCCGCGCCGACGCACGGACCGTTGACCGCGGCGATCACCGGTTGCGGGACGCCGCGGATCGCCTGGGGCAGTGCCGCCATCGTCTCCTGGAAGCGTAAGCGGTCGATCGCGGGCGCGGTGGGCGCCGGTAGCCCGGCACCGAAATTCCGCATATCGATGCCTGAACAAAAGCCGCGTCCGGCACCGCTGATGACGACGGCATTGACCGAAGTGTCGGCGCCCAAACTGGCGAGCGCGCGGGCGAGCTCGCCGGCCATGACCTCGTTGATCGCGTTGAGGCGCTCGGGCCGATTCAGGCGCAGCACGACGACGCCCTCGTGTGGCCGCTGCACGCTCAACGTCTCGGTCGCCGTCAATCGAGCCCTCTCCGTCGCGAGCTCTGGAACACTCGTTCGCGTAGTAGGAGAATGCTATTCTTCGCGACCGTGCCGGCGCAACGGGACTAGACGAAGTCCGATCCGCCGTCGACGTTGACCGTCGCGCCGGTGACGTAGCCGTTTCGCTTGGACGCCAGGTACGTGGTGATCGACGCGATCTCCTCGGGAAGACCCGCCCGTCCCAGGTCGCAAGGCTGGTGGAAGTTGTTCTCGATCCATGTCATGACGTCGTGCGGGTCGGATGCGTCGAGCCCGTCGGCGGCGAGGATGTCTTTGAGGTTCTCGGTGAAGCTCGCCGTGACAATGGTGCCCGGGCACACGCAGTTCACCAGGATCCCGTCTTTGGCGAGGCTCCTCGACAGGTTCTTGGTGACGCTGGACAGCGCGGCCTTCGACGCGGTGTAGGCGACGATGCGGGGACTCTGCCGCTGAATCGAATGCGCGGACAGTGTGACGATGCGGGCCCAGTCCGCCGCGCGCAGCATCGGCAACGCGGCACGCACCGAGCGGACCCCGGACATGGTGCCGAGCGTGAAAGCCGCATCCCAGTCGGCGTCGTCCATCTGCTCGAAAAACCCGTCACCCGGACCGATCGTGTGGACCAGGCTGTTCAGCCGTCCCCACCGCTGCGACACCTGGTCGAAGCCTTCCGCGATCGATGCAGCGTCGGTCATGTCGACGCTGATCCCGACGGCGTCCGGTGCGCCGGCTGCCCGGAGCGAGTCGACCGCAGCGTCCAGGGCTGCCTGTCCGCGCGCCATCACCGCGACGCTGGCACCTTCGGCTGCCAGAGTCTGCGCGATCGCCAGGCCCATACCCTTGCTGCCACCGGTGACAACGGCCGTCGATCCGGTCAGTCCCAAATCCATTGCTGCTCCTTACAGTCGGTCGCAGCGCGGCGACGTCATCGATGGTTGCGGCCTTTACCCCGAGGCCGCGCAGGCAGAACCGAAGAGTGCGGCTGCGAACCTCGGCCCGTTCGCAATCGCCTGCGGCCCAATGCCGTTCGGTCCTCGCCCACACCACGCCTTGGATGGACTGCGCTTCGCTCAGCGGATCGATGTCGTGGAATACGCCGCTGCTCAGCCCACGGCTCAGCTGCTCGATCAGCGGCTTGAGCATCTCTTCGAACGCGGGCTGGATCAGCTCGGGCGCGGCGAATATCTGTGACTGCGCCTCCATCGACAGCCGGTGCAGGTCAGATTTCATGTTCTCGTCGAACGCCAGATCGAGGCGTCCGTCGATCCAGGCGGCCGACCGCCTCGACCGGATCCGCGGCCTTCGCCATTCTCCTTTGCAGCCGGCGCTTTTCGGCCTGGGCCATCTCGAGAAATACCGCGGCAACCACGTGGTCCTTCGACTCGAAATGCCGGTAGAAGGCGCGGGTACTCAGGTCGGCGCGGTCCAGGACAGCCGCGACGCTGAGCCCTCGAACTCCTTGTTCACGCAATGCCTCGGCGGCGGCGGCCAGGATGGCGCGACGGACGTCCGGATCGGGCGCCAGCTTGCTGCGACGCCGTGTGCGTGGGGCGGTCATCCGGTGGCCTTAAATGAGAACAACATTTTCGTTTAGTGTCCGATCACTACACAGCGGATCGCCGAGATTGTCAATGACCGATCGACCCTTCTGTGCCGACGCATAAGCCAGGGCTGTAAGAATCACAAGGTCACGACCGTGACGTCTGGCTCCCGGCAAGGAGGGCTCGTGACGGATCTCGAAACCGCCGATGGCGTGACGATCGTCCGGTTCGACAACGCGCCGGTGAACGCGCTCGATCTCGACCTGCTGGAAGTCATCATCGCCTCGATGAGAAGCGTGGCGGGCCCGGTCGTCCTGACCGGTGCCGGTCGGGCGTTCTCCGCAGGCGTCGACCTGCGAGCCCTCATCGACGGCGGCACCCGCTACGCCGAGCGTTTCGTCATCGCGTTGTCGAAGGCGTTTCGGGCGATCTTCGATCACCCGGCGCCGGTGGTCGCGGCGGTCAACGGACACGCGATTGCGGGTGGGTGCGTGTTGGCCATGTGCGCCGATGTGCGGCTGATGTCCGGCGGGACGATCGGTCTGACCGAGCTTGCCGTCGGTGTTCCGTTTCCGGTGGCCGCTCTCGAGATATGTCGCTATTCGATGGGGATATCGGCGCCCCGCGCGGCGTTGCAGGCCAAGACGATCGACGCCGATACCGCGCTCGCCCGCGGATGGGTTGACGCGGTCGTTCCGGAGGACGACTTGATCTCCGAGGCGCTGGCGCTCGCGCGTGAACTCGGTCAGTACTCGCCGGCCGCCTACGCCGCCACGAAAAAGCAGCTGCACAAGCCGGTTCGCGCCGCGATCAACGACGGTGCCGCAGCGGACGCGGACGTGCGGTCAAGCTGGATATCTGAGGAGACCCGCGGCCGGATCGCCGGGTTTCTGGAGTCGCTGGCACGTGGGCGCTGACAGGTCGTGAGTCTGTGGATCGCCCGCGCCGAGCGGACAATCAGCGAGGAGATACCCGCTGCACCGGATGCGGTCCGCGACTTCTACGTCGACTTGGACAACATCAAAGAGTTTCACCCGCTGGTCGTTTCGGTGCAGGTGTTATCGCGCAACCAGAACGACCGCGGTTACCAGCAGACCTATCGGGTGCGTGACCGTATTCCGCTGGGGCCGGTGTCGATGCGCATCACGTACTGGGCGCGGGTGCAGGTTCCGGCGGAGGGCGACGTGATCACCGAGGCGCGTCAATTCCCGATGGTCCGGCTCGACGGGGTGGTGAGCTTTCAGCCGATCGAGATGGGCACCCGGCTCACCGAGCGGCTGACTATCGCAGCCCCCCGCCCTCTTGCCGCCATGACTCAGCGCGAGGCGGTCGACGCGCATGTCGCCATGCTGGCCGGCATCCGCAGCTACTTCGAAAGCCGTTGACCCTCAGGGTCACTGCGCCGTCCACTCGGAGGTCAGCGCATATTTCGACAGGTACTTCGTCGAGCTCCATCCGCCGTCGACCACGATGGTCTGCCCGTTGATGAAACTGCCGCCCGCCGAACACAAGAACGCCACCGTGCTCGCCACGTCGTCGACGGTGCCAAGGCGCTGATGCGGAGTCATCTCGGTGTTGATCCGGCGAAACCTCGGGTCCTGCAGCCGGTCTTCGGTCATCGGGGTCTGAATGACGCCGGGAGCGACGGCATTGCACCGGATCCCGTGCGCTCCGTACTGGGCCGCGATGTGGGTGGTCAGCGCCGTCAGTCCGCCCTTGGCCGCGGAGTACGGTCCACCGCGCAGCCCGCCCACTACAGCGAAGGTCGAGGTGATGTTGATGATCGCCGAGCCGGACTTCATGTGCGGCAACACGTCTCGCGCGAGCCGAAACGGCGCCTTCAACATGACGTCGAGGAAATAGTCGAGGGTTTCGTCGTCGGTGGCGTGCAATGGCGTTGGATTGCCCACCCCGGCATTGTTGATCAGGAAGTCGACGTGCCCCCATCGCTCGACCGCGGCGCCCACGACGCGGGCCGGCCCGTCACGGTCGGTCAGGTCCACCGCCACCGTGGCGACGCGATCGGGATCGCCGATCGCAGTGGCCAGTTCGTCCAACCGTGTCTGATTACGGCCGGTGGCCAGCACGGCCATTCCGGTCTCGGCCAGCTTGGTCGCGCATCCGAACCCGATTCCCCCGGTCGCGCCGGTCACGATCGCTACCTGCATGTCATCCATCCGTCGTTGTCAGGGCCGCCTGGATCTGGTGTTTGAGCACCTTGCCGGCGTCATTTCTCGGTAGCGCCTCCCAGATGACCACCTGCTCGGGCGCTTTGAAGGTGGCGACTCCCTGGGATTGCAGGAAGACGCGAAGGCTGTCCACGTCGGGTTGCGGCTGATCGTTGGGCACGACGACCGCACAGGCTCGCTCGCCGGTGCGAGAGTCGGGCAGGCCGACGATCGCGATCTCGGCGATGCCGGGATGACCGATCAGAATGTCTTCGATCTCTTTGGGTGCGATGTTCTCACCGTTGCGGATGATGAGGTCCTTGGCGCGGCCGGTGATGACGAGGTAGTCGTCGTCGACCCAGCGAGCCAGATCGCCGGTGCGGAAATAGCCCGCCGGGTCGAATGATTCGGCGTCATCGGCGGCATGCAGATATCCCACCAGCATCTGCGGTCCGCGCGCGTGGACTTCGCCGGCGTCGCCGCGCAACGCGATCTGCGCAAATCCTGGCCGTCCGTCGGTGTCCGCGGCGTGGTCGGGATCCAGTGGCGCGCCGACCGTGGTCACCGGAACTTCGGTGGAGCCGTATACCCGAGTGACGGCGGCCCGATCGAAATATGCCGCGGCCCTGCGGATCAGAGCCGGCGAGACGGAAGCGCCGCCGCAGACGAATAGCTTCAGCTCAGGCAATCGGGTTCCGGCATGCTCAGCCGCAACCAGCAATTGCTCCAGAAACGGTGTCGCGCCGGCGATATGAGTGCAGCCTTGTCGTCCGATGAGCTCGACCGCCGCGCCGGCATCCCAGCGGTCCATCAGCACAGCCGACGTGCCGAGCAGCAACGGACATTCGAATGCGTAGATGCTGCCGCCGATGTGAGCGATCGGCGACGGCACCAGGAACCGGTCACCGGGCCGCACCTGCCAGTGGTCGCGGATTTGGGTGATCAATGCGTGCATCGAGTTATGGCTGTGCAGGACGCCTTTCGGTCGGCCAGTCGTCCCCGATGTGTACAGGATCATCCGCACAGCGTCGGGATCCAGCGTGGGCAAGTCGGTTGTCGCCGAAGCCGGCAGCGATGCGCCGCCGCGTACCACGACCACCTCGGGTGGATTCGCCATCTGTCGCACGACCCGGTCCAGCATCGACGCGTAGTCATGTCGTCCGAACACCGACGGCACGAATATCATCCGGGTGTTCGCGTCGTCGAGGATGTAGAGCAGCTCATGGTCGCGCAGCGAGGGCAGGATGGGATTGACCACCATCCCGGCCAGCGTCGCCGCAAGGTAGATGACCGCGGCCTCATGCCAATTGGGCAACATGAACGACACGACGCTGCCGATCGGCATCCGGTCCAGCATCGCCGCCGCCAGCGCCGTCGCCTGCTCGTGGAGGCTTCGGCAGTCGACTTCGCGATCGCCGTCGATCAGCACCACCCGCTGCGGGGTTCGTTGTGCGGCGCCGGCGAGCGAGTCAGCCAAGGTGTCGCGCACCCACCAGCCTCGCGCATAGGCTTCCGCGGCCCGCTCGTCATCCCAGCGGACCGTTCGTCCACCGATCAGTTTGGTGTTCGACATCGCCGCTTGTGAGATTAGCCGCGGACCCGTCGCATCGTCATCGTGTGACGGAAACGCGACGCCGGATGGGTGTTGATCGTCAACTGGGCGACTTCGCCGTCGGAGGTCTGATAAGTGCGGTGCACTTCGAGCCCCGGGCTGCCGGCGTCGACGCTGAGCTGCTCGGCCAACGCCGGTGAGATCAGCACCGCGGCAATCTCCTGGCGAACTTCGACGATGCTCAGCCCGAAGATGTCTTCGATCAGGGGAAAGATCGGACCGGTGTGCCGTGGCAGCAGTCGGCCGACTCCGGCGAATGCCCGGTTGATGTAGTACTCGGTCCGGCAGACCGGAAATTCGGCGCCCTCGATTCGGCGAAACCCCTTGACGGCCAACCATTCTTCACCCCGGGCCAGGCCAGTCCGGGCGGCCAGATCGTCGTCGACGACGGTCATCCCGGTGGATTCGATCGCGAATTGCGCGCCGGTGGCGAAGGCCAGCAGGTCGTTGATCGAGACGACGTCCTGGACATAGGAGTCCGAGGACGGACGCGGTACCACGAGCGTGCCGGCCCGCGGCCGCGATGCGACGAGATTGTCGTCACGCAGTCGTCGCAACGCCTCCCGGACCGTATAGCGGCTGACCGAGAAGCGCTCGCACAGTTGGTGTTCGGTGGGCAGTTGCGACCCGACCGGGTACACGCCGTCGACGATGTCCTTCCGCAGCGCCCGTGCCACCTGTAGGTAGCGGTGGTCGGTGGTGTCAGCCATCGCGACCGCCGTGCCGAAAAGCCAGCACGCTGCCGTCCGCATCGGCCGACACATACAGGGTGCCGTCGGGTCCGGCGGTGATGCCGGCGAACGGTCCCTGCGGCCCGGAGAACGGCGGCATGCCTTTCAGCGGCTTGGGGACCACACCTGGTGCGGCGCCGAGCGGCAACCCGGAGGCGATGGTGTGCCGCGACCCGTCGGCCAGGTCCACTGCGACCAATGCCCTGGCGCCGGCGTCGACGACGTACAGCCGATTGTGGTCGACCAGAATGCCTTGCGGACGGTCGAATTCGGCGGCGACGGTCTGCGGACCGGACC
The DNA here is from genome assembly GCA_963762535.1 of uncultured Actinomycetota bacterium. Taxonomy (GTDB): domain Bacteria; phylum Actinomycetota; class Actinomycetes; order Mycobacteriales; family Mycobacteriaceae; genus Mycobacterium. The sequence goes on along the minus strand of CAVXKX010000002.1, from coordinate 553,434 downwards.
CGGTGAGCGCGACCACCCGGCCGGCGCCGGCCTCCGAGACCAGCCACCGGCCGTCGGGGTCGAGCCGCAACCCCGATCGGATCGGACAGCCCCGACCCGATCACCTCGACCCGCCCGCTCCGGATCGACACCACCCGCCCGGTTCCGAGTTCGGCGGCCGCGATCGTCCCATCGGCGGCGATCGCCACGCCGTAGAGCTGATCCAAACCGTCGGCCAGCACGTCGGTTTCGCCCGCTGCGGGCCGGTAGCGTGAGACCTGGCCACCGGAGGTGGTGACAATGAACTCGCCCGGCCCGGCGCAAGCCAGCCCGCGAAGGAATCCCGGATAGCCCGGGGTGAACAGCATGCCGACCGTGTGCAAGGCGCCGTCGGGATGCAGCACGTAAAAGTAGGTGCCGTCGGCGACATACAGCCTGCCGTCGCTGCCCACCGCCAGATCCAGTGGCCAATTCAGCCCGCCCGGCAACAGCGCCTCGGTCGTGCCGTCAGCGCGAATCTCGGTGATCTCGCCAGTGAAGTTGGAAACGAACAGCCGGTCGCCGACGAAGGTCGAATTGTCCAGCCCTGGACTCAGATTGGCCAGCACCGTCTGGTCGCCGGTGCGCGGGTCGATGCGCAGTACCTGGCCGCTGTGCACCTGAGTCGAGACGATGCGGCCGGCCGAGTCGAATTTCACCGAGTCAGGCACGCCGAGACCGGAGGCGACCGTTTCGGGTGCACCGCCGTCGAGGCCGATGCGCCAAATCTCGTTGGCCCCCATGACCGGGAAGTACAGCAAGCCATCGCGGTCCGACTTCCATCGCATTGGGCGACGGGACGTTGTCCAGAATCACCCGCGGCGCACCGCCGTCGAGGCCCAGCTCGAGAAGCCTTCCGCCCTCGCGGCATTCGCCGACGAACAACCGGCCCTGGTGAACGGTGATGCCGTTGGCCGACGGGATGTCGGCGCGCAGCACCCGGGCGTGACCGTCGGCGCCGCGTACGCTGACCCGTCCGTCCATCACCTCGGTGGCGTAGAGCTCGCCGCGCGGACCGAAAGCCACATCGTCGGGCGCGATGATCTCGCCGCCCTTGGCGCTGATGGTCTCGAGTTGACCGGTATCGACGTCGAGCGCGCTGATCTGACTGCCGGTCACCTGGGCGATGTAGATCCGCCCGTCGGGTCCGGTCCGCAGCCCGTTGGCGCCGAACAGCCTGCTGGGCGGAGTGAGCCACTCCATGCGCCAGCCCGCTGCGAGGGCGGGCGAACCCGCTGCGCCGGAGCGCCCTTCGTGCAGCAACATCGGTGATGACTCCCATGTGCGCGGCTGCCGCGACGTGCGGCTGGGTCAGCCGGTGACGTTAGCAACCCAGTCTGGTCCAGACAATAGCTAGGCCCAGTTCCACCCGACCCACTTGACGCCCAGCCATTTGCAGAGAATCATATTCTCAATTATGCGCATCTCCATGCGTTGTCCGGACAAACCATAGGCGAATTCCTATAGTGGCCGAAAATCTGCTCGATCTGCGAGGGCGCGTTGTCATCGTGTCCGGGGCCGCCGGTGGTGGCATCGGCACCACCGTTGCCCGCATGGTTGCCGAGGCGGGCGCGACGGTCATCGCGGTCAGCCGAGGCAAAGACAACCTCGACACCCACATTTCTCCGCTGGTGGAACGCGGACTGCCGATCGTCGCGGTCGCCGCGGACGTCGGCACCGAGGACGGCGTGGCCGCCGCGATCGAGCAGGCGCTGCGTGCCGACGGCGACCTGTACGGATTGGTCAACGTGGCCGGCGGGGCCGGGCCGGAGACCTGGATGCCGTCGACCCGGGTGACTCGCAGCGACTGGCGCGAGCTGTTCGCCCAGAACCTGGAGACCACGTTCTTCATGAGCCAGGCGGTGGCCGGGGAACTCAAAGCCGGCAGTCGGCGCGGGTCGATCGTGTCGATCTCCTCGATCAGCGGAATGAACACCGCGCCGTTCCACATCGCCTACGGCACAGCCAAGGCGGCGATCGCGGCGATGACCCGCACGATGGCCGTCGAACTCGCCGCCGACGAGATTCGGGTGAACGCGGTGGCCCCCGGCGTCACCGCGACCCCGGCCTCGCTCACCTACGTCGACGACGACCCGGACCGGGATCGTCGCGCCATCGCCATGGGCCGGCGCGGCCGTCCGGAGGAGATCGCCGGCGCAATCCTGTTCCTGTTGTCCGATCTGTCCGGCTACATCACCGGCCAGACCCTGCTGGTCGACGGTGGCCTGGACCTCAAGTGGACACACCTCGACGCCGACAACACCTCGCTCTTCCTCAAGGACGACTCCTTCCGAGCAGCGATAAGGAGGACGTGATGACCAACGTCGAAGCCGTCGAGGAACTGTGCACTCCGATGACCATCGGCGTCGAGGCCTACCTGTCGAAGGACTATGCCCGTGCCGAACGTGACAAGTTGTGGCGCAAGGTGTGGCAACAAGTCGGCCGGGTCGAAGACCTGCCGAAAACCGGCAGCTTTTTGACCTACGAGATCCTCGACGATTCCGTCATCGTGGTCCGCACCGGACCGGACACGTTCACGGCTCACCACAATGTGTGTATGCACCGCGGCCGGCGCCTGATCGACACTCCCGAGCGCATGAAAAATGCGTGCGGGCACAAGAAGTCGTTCGTGTGCGGGTTCCACGGCTGGACCTACGGCTTGGATGGCGCGTGCACCCACATTCCGGAGCAGCAGGACTGGCAGGACTCGCTGACCCCGCAGAACACCCACCTGGCCCCGGTGCATGTCGACACCTGGGGCGGCTGGATCTGGATCAATCTGGATCCGCACTGCGAGCCGCTACGGGACTATCTCGAGCCGGCCGCCACCATGCTCGACCCGTTCTGCCTGCAGAACATGCGGGTCAAATGGCGCAAATGGCTGACCTTCCAATGCAATTGGAAGGTGGCGATCGAGGCGTTCAACGAGACCTACCATGTCGCCACTACCCACCCGCAGTTCAACAAGTTCGGCACGTTCCGTGGTTGGGCGAAGGCGCAGGGCAAGCACAGCAACATCGGCTACGACGCCCCCAAAGATCTCACCGAGACCAAGTCCAAAATCCGGCTCGGTTCGGGCGATCCGCGGATCTCGACGGCGGAGATGCAGGTGTACACGCTGGAGGAAACCAACGCCACCACCACCAAAACGCTGGTTGACGCGGCCAAGCGACTGGCCGACGACCTGCCGGAGGGCACTCCGCCCGAGAAGGTGCTCAGCCATTGGCTGGCCGCCGCGCGAGCAGACGACGCCGCCCGCGGGGTGATCTGGCCGACCATCGACCCCGAGCACCTGGCCAAGAGCGGCACCGCCTGGCAGATCTTCCCGAACTTCCAGATCGGGCAGGGGTTGACGACGGCGCTGTGCTACAGCGCGCGGCCCAACGGCTACGACCCCGACAGCTGCATCTTCGAGGCGGCCTGCTACGAGCTTTACCCCGAAGGCCAAGAGCCGCATACCGAATGGGTGTACCTGGAGGCCGATGATCCCGACTGGCGCACGGTGTTCCCGCAGGACTTCTCCAACATGGCCGCCGTGCAGCAAGGCATGAAATCGCTTGGCTTCACCGGAACCAAGCCCAACCCCTACATGGAACGCAGCACCGTCAACCTGCATCGCAACCTCGCCGAATACATGGGCACCGGTGCGCCGCGGAACGTAGCGAAGGAGCAACGATGAAAGTCAATCTCGGGTTCGGAACGCACAACTCCCATGATTGGGACGACCGCGTGCTGGCTGGAGATTTCAGCCGACCGCCGGCGACTCCGGACTGGCAGTGCGTGCACGGCACGCTCGAGCTTGCCGATCTGGCCGAGCCGCTCGGGTTCGACGGCATCTGGATGCCCGAGCACTGCGGAACGCCATACGGCATGACACCCAACCCGATTCAGACACTGAGCTATTTCGCCGGTCGGACCGAACGGGTCGGCCTCGGTACCTTCGTCGCGGTCGCACCGTGGTGGCACCCGATTAGGCTGGCGCACCAGATCGCTTATCTCGACATCATTTCCAAGGGCCGCTATACGACGATCGGGATCGGCCGCGGAGTGTCCAAGACCGAATTCGACGCGGTGGGTGTGCCCCGCGAGGAAAGCCGGCAGCGATTCAACGAGACCCTCGACATCCTCGAGCTCGCCTTCTCCGGCGAACGGTTCTCCTACGACGGCGAAATCTTCAAGGTTCCGGAGATGTCGCTTCGCCCGGAGCCGCTGAGCAGCGACCTGTTCTCGCGGATCTACAGCTCCTCCTCGACGGCAGAGTCGCTGGAGATCCTGGCGCGTCGGGGCATGGTCCCGCTGTTCGTCGGCAACAAGCCGATCGAGGACGCCGGCCGGGAAGTGCAGAAGGTCAACACGTTCCGCAAAGAGGAGGGGCTTACCGCCCTGCCAGCCGAAGAACGTCATGTTCATGTACTGCACGCCCGACGCCGACGATGTCGCCAAGACCGAAGAGTGGATCTGGACCGCGAACCGCGATGTCACCGTGCATTACGGATTCGCCGACGCCTCGAACTTCAAGGGTGTCAAGGGTTACGAGGCCTACGCGTCGAGGGAAGCCACCGCCACGGCGGTGCTGGCCTCCGCGGTCACCGGCGGTGAAGCGGAAGCCAAGGGCAAGCCGAAGACGCCCGGCTACCACGCATCCAACCTGCTGATCGGCACGCCGGAGGAGATCTTCAGCCGGATCCAGGCCGCGCAGGAAGCGTGTTCGTTCCAGGAGCTCACCATCGTCCCGCAGTTCGGCACCATGCCCTACGAGGAAGCGATCGCCAGCACCCGGCTGTTCGCCCAAGAGGTGCTCCCGCAAGTGCAGAAGATGGCGGCGCCGCTGCACCCCGCGGCTCTGCCGGAGAACGCATTGGCATAGCGCTGACGACGATGCAGAGCGGAGCGATGAGGAGGAGTAGCGCCATATGACCTCCGACTGCCCGCAACCGACAGACACACCCGACGATGTCGACATTCCGGCGCTGCGGGAGAAGTACCGGCGTGAGCGTGAAAAGCGCTTGCGCTCCGAAGGTTCCAAGCAGTACGTGGAACTCGAAGACGACTTCGCTGGATACTACGAAACCGACCCGCACTCACCGCCGCTGATACGCGACCCGATCGTCGCGGACATCGACGTCGCGGTGATCGGTGGCGGCTTCGCGGGCCTGCTCTGCGCCGCTCACTTGAGGAAGGCCGGCGTCGACGACGTACGGATCATCGAGCTGGGCGGCGACTTCGGCGGAGTCTGGTACTGGAACCGTTACCCCGGGATCCAGTGTGACAACGAATCCTATTGCTACATACCGTTACTGGAAGAGCTCGACTTCATGCCGAGCAAGAAGTTCGCCGACGGCGCGGAGATCTACCAGCATTGCCGAAATATCGGCAAGCATTTCGGCCTGTATGACGGGGCGATCTTCTCCACTCAGGTCCGCGACATGCGCTGGGACGACGCGGCCAAGCGCTGGCGGATCAGCACCGACCGCGACGACGACATCCGCGCCCGCTTCGTGGTGATGGCGTCGGGACCCTTCCACCGGCCCAAGCTGCCCGGCATCCCCGGCATCAAAAACTTCAAGGGACATAGCTTCCACACCTCGCGGTGGGACTACTCCTACACCGGCGGCGACTGCACCGGCGGGTTGGACAAGCTCGCCGACAAGACGGTCGCGTTGGTCGGCACCGGCGCGACCGGCATCCAGGTGACGCCGTTCATCGCCCGTCATGCCAAGCACCTCTACGTTTTTCAGCGCACCCCGTCCACCGTCGACGTTCGTAACAACACGCCGACCGACCCGGAATGGGTGAAGTCGCTGCAGCCGGGCTGGCAGAAAGAACGCCAGCGAAACTTCCACTCGTGGACCTTCGAAGGGATGGCCCTCGGACAGCCCGACCTGGTCTGCGACTTCTGGACCGAACTCGGCCGCAACACTGCCGCCCGCGTGCTGGCGCTCGAAGATCCCGCAGCGCTGACTCCCGAACAGTTCATGGCGATCCGCGAGGAAGAAGACTACAAACTCATGGAGCGGCTGCGCCGCCGCGTCGACAGCATCGTCTCCGACGACGACACCGCCGAGGCACTCAAGCCGTATTACCGATTCCTGTGCAAGCGGCCATGTTCTAACGACGACTACCTGGAGACCTTCAACCGGCCCAACGTCACGCTGATCGATGTCTCCACGACGAAGGGCGTGCAGCGGGCGACCGAAAAGGGACTCGTCGCCAACGACATCGAATACCCGGTGGACTGCATCATCTATGCCAGCGGGTTCGAGATCACCACCGAAATGAGCCGACGATACTCGATCGACGCCATCGAGGGCCGCGACCAACTCACGCTGTTCGACTACTGGGCCGACGGCTACCGGACCTTGCACGGGATGACCAGCCGCGGCTTTCCCAACCAATTCTTCACCGGCTTCACCCAAGTGGGCATCTCGGCCAACATCGCCGCCAATTACGAACTGCAGGGCGAGCACATCGCCTACATCATCGCCGAGGCGATGGCGCGTGGCGCGACAACCGTCGAACCCAGCCAGCGCGCACAAGACGACTGGTGCGCGACCATCGAAGAAACCGCGATCGACAACTCGGCGTTCGATTCCCAGTGCACGCCAGGCTATTACAACAACGAAGGCGGCGGCGGGGGAGAAGGCATCCGGTCACACCTGGGTCAGCCCTACGGCCCGGGCTTCTACGCCTTCGGTGACCTGCTCGCGCAATGGCGCGACAAAGGTGACCTGGACGGTCTCGTCCTGGGACATGGATGAATGAGCTGAGGTTCGACGATCGGGTCGCCGTCGTCACCGGCGCCGGCCGGGGACTCGGCCGTTCCTATGCCCTGCTGCTGGCATCGCGGGGCGCCAAGGTCGTCGTCAATGACACCGGCGCGAGCCTCACCGGAGACGGCGCCGACACCGGTCCTGCCGACGAGGTGGTGCGCGAGATCGAGGCGGCCGGCGGAAAAGCGGTCGCCTGCACCGAATCCGTCGCGACGGGCGCCGGAGGTAGGGCGATCATCCAGGCCGCGCTCGACCACTATGGCCGCGTCGACATCGTCGTCCACAACGCCGGCACCGTCCGACGCGCCCCGCTGACGGACATGAGCTACGAAGACTTCGACGCGGTGCTCGACGTTCACCTGCGCGGTGCGTTCCACGTTGTGCGCCCGGCGTTTCCGTTCATGCGGGCCGCCCACTACGGGCGCATCGTTTTGACCTCGTCGATCGGCGGACTGTACGGCAACCACGACATCGCCAACTATGCCGTGGCCAAGGCGGGCGTGATCGGGTTGTCCAACGTGGTAGCCCTCGAGGGCGCCGCCGACGACGTGAAGTGCAACGTCATCGTACCGTCGGCGGTCACCAGAATGGCTGAGGGCCTTGATACTTCCGCCTATCCGCCGATGCGTCCGGACCAGGTGGCGCCGGTGGTCGGCTGGCTGGCTCACCAGTCCTGTTCGATCACCGGCGAGATGCTGATCGCTGTCGCCGGCCGGGTGGCCCGCGCTGCGGTAGCCGAATCGCCGGGAGTCTATCGACCGTCGTGGTCGATCGAAGACGTCCGCGACAATCTGGACAGCATCCGGGACACCAACGCGCCGTTGATCTTTCCCGTCGTCCCCGATGGCCACGCCGAACATCTGCGCTACAGCTTCGCTCGGGTCGAGCGGGAAGGGGCCGGTGATGGTCAACGGCGCTGAACCCAGCGGACACACCGGCCCGCTGGCCGGAGTCCGGGTGGTCGACCTCACCGCGATGGTGATGGGCCCGTACTGCACGCAGATCATGGCCGACATGGGTGCGGACGTGATCAAGATCGAGTCGCCGGAGGGCGATGACACCCGCTACATCTCGGTCGGTCCCGCCGCCGGAATGAGCGGTGTGTTCGTCAACGTGAACCGCGGCAAGCGCAGCGTCGTGCTCGATCTGCGCTCGGAGGCCGGCAAGACCGCGCTGCGCGCGCTGATCGAGACGGCTGACGTATTCATTCATTCGATGCGCGCCAAGGCGATAGCGCGGCTGGGATTCGGCTACGACGAGGTTGCCGCGATCAACCCGGCGATCGTCTACACCAACTGCTACGGCTACGGCCGCCGCGGGCCCGATCGTGACCTGCCTGCGTACGACGACACCATCCAGGCCGAGTGCGGATTGCCCGCAGTGCAGGAACTGTTGACCGGCGAAGCCAACTATGTGGGCACGATCATGGCCGACAAGGTCGCCGGCCTCACCGCGCTCTACGCCACGACCATGGCGCTGTTTCACCGGCAACGAAGCGGCGAAGGTCAGGAAGTAGAGGTCGCGATGTTCGAAACCATGGCATCGTTCATGTTGGTCGAGCATGCCAACGGCGCCATGTTCGACCCCCCGCTGGGGCCCGCGATCTACCCGCGGACGGTCGCGCCGAACCGCAAGCCGTACCGCACCAGCGACGGCTTCATCGCCGCGCTGATCTACAACGACCGGCACTGGTCGGCCTTCGTCGAGCGCCGTGCAACCGCCGTGGGCAAGCGACCTGTACGCCACCCTCGAGCGGCGGGCGCACCAGATCGACACGGTGTACTCCCTGGTCGCGGAGACGCTCAAGGAGCGAACCACCGGCGAGTGGCTGGAACTCTTCCGCGAGCTGCAGATTCCCGCGGCCCCGCTGCAGACCCCGGCAGCGCTGTTCGACGACCCGCATCTCGACGCCGTCGGCTTCTTCGAGACGCTGGACACCGAGCACGGGCCGGTGCGATTCCCCGGTGTGCCGACCTGGTTCTCCCGGACCCGCGGCCGCGTCGCCGGGCCCGCCCCGCAGCTGGGCGCCGACACCGCGGAGGTGCTCGCCGAACTCGGCATGGCGCCCGACGCCGAAGAAGCCGCCGCGCACGGCTCGGCGTAGCGCGGAGTTGGCGCGCGGCAGCATATTTCGGCCCCCCGCCGCGCCGTGTCTGCCGCTGATGCGCGCAACCCGGACCTAAACTGGCGCCTGCATCAGCAGGGAGGGGCACCCGAGTATCGGCGGCATCAAGGCCACCGACCAGGAAACCGGTCGGTGCGCTGGAGAGGTGAACATGGAACCGGCCGGGGCGTACCCCGTGCCGGTTCATTCTGCTCGGAAACCCCGCTGGGTCGCCCCACCGCCGGCCCGCCGGTCGACCACCCGGCGGACGAGCGACGACGGTGACCTCCCCGAACGCCGCCCGGGAATCCGCGCGCTGGACGGTCTGCGCGCGCTGGCCGTCGGGCTGGTGCTCGCCGACCACGGTGGCATCCCCGGCATGGCCGGCGGATTCCTGGGAGTCGACGTGTTTTTCGTGCTCAGCGGATTCCTGATCACGTCGTTGCTGCTCGACGAACTGGGCCGCACCGGCAGGATCGACCTGGCCAACTTCTGGATCCGGCGGGCGCGCCGACTGCTGCCGGCGCTGGTCTTGATGGTGCTGGCGGTGGCCGTCGGGCGCCAACTCTTCTCCCCGGAGGCGATCGCCAGCCTGCGCGACGACGCCGTGGCCGCCTTCTTCTGGGTGGCGAATTGGATGTTCGTCGCGGACAAGACCGGTTACTTCGCTCAGGGAACTCCACCGTCACCGCTACAGCACGCCTGGTCGCTCGGTGTGGAAGAGCAGTACTACATCGCCTGGCCGCTGGTACTGGCGGTGGTGGCGGTGGGACTCGCTGCCCGCGCACGTCGGCAGAAGAAGCGGGCCACGGTCGGCGCGGTCCGCCTGACGGTGTTGCTTCTTGCCACGCTCGGGGCGCTGGCATCTGCCGCGGCCGCGATCATGATGGCATCCGCCTCGACCCGCGACCGGGTCTATTTCGGAACCGACACCCGAGCTCAGGCGCTGCTGGTCGGCGCCGCGGCGTCGGCGTTGCTGGTCGGCGATTGGCCGGCACTCAACCGCGGCTGGTCGCTGATCCGCTCCCGAACGGGGAAGTGGATCGCCCGGCTGCTTCCGGTGATCGGCTTGGCGCTGCTCGGGGCGGCCGTGCACTTCGCGACCGGCAGCGCTCGCGAGTTCCACAGCGGCCTTCTGACCGCGGTCGCCGTCGCGGCGGTGCTGGTGATCGCCCCGGTGGCACTGGACCAGGGCGGACCGGTCGCCACGGCGCTGGCCTGGGGTCCGCTGGCCTGGCTCGGCGGCATCTCCTACGGCATCTACCTGTGGCACTGGCCAATTTTCCTGGTTCTCAACGGCCAGCGGACCGGATGGCACGGACTCTCGCTGTTCGCCCTGCGCTGCGCTGTGACGCTGGGTATCTCGGTGCTGTCGTGGTGGGCGATCGAGCAACCCGTCCGAAGGTGGCGCCCGATGCGGGTGCCACTGCTTCCGCTGGCCGGAGCCACCGCGGCAACCGCCGCGGCGGTGACGTTATTGGTGGTTCCGGTCGTGCCGAAAGCCGGTGTCAGCGCCCTGGACGCCAGCCTTCCGCCAGGCGTGTCGCCGGTTGCGGTCGTTTCACCGTCTCCTGCCGAGGGAGTCCGGCCCGCGCGGGCGCTCACCAAGCGAGACCCGCGGCGCCCGTTCACCGTGTCGGTGTTCGGCGACTCGATCGGCTGGACGATGATGCACTTCCTGCCGCCCACGCCCGGATTCCAGTTCATCGACCACACCGTGATCGGCTGCAGCCTGGTGCGCGGCGGCCCGTACAGCTATCTCGGCCAGGCCCTGGATCAGAAGAGTGAGTGCGAATCATGGCCGGGCCGATGGAGCGCGCAGATCGCCGCCGATCAACCCGATGCCGTCCTGCTGGTCATCGGGCGCTGGGAGACCGTTGACCGGGTCAACGAAGGACGGTGGACGCACATCGGGGATCCGGCGTTCGACTCGTACATCAGCACCGAGTTGCGGCGCGCGGTCGACATCCTGAGCTTCAGCGGTGCGCCGCTGACCGTCGCGAACCTGCCCTACAGCAGGCGGGGCGAACGGCCCGACGGCAGTTTGTATCCCGAGGATCAGCCCCAGCGAGTGGACGAATGGAATGCCATGCTGGGCAAGACCATTGGCAATCGCCCCGACGTGCACGTCCTCGACCTCAAGAAGAAGCTCTGCCCGCAAGGAACGTATACGGCCGATGTGGACGGCATCCATGTCCGCAGCGACGGCGTGCACTTGACCGAGGAGGGCGTGCAGTGGATGACGCCCTGGCTCGAGCAGTCGCTGAAACCGCGGTGATGGCCGCCAGTCCTTAGGCGGACGTCTGAGGCAGCAGCACGATTTTGCCGTGGGTGTGCCGTTGCTCGAGTTCTGTGAAGGCGTCGACGACCCGGTCCAGCGGATAGGTCGCAGCAACATCAAAGTCGAGCGCACCGGAGACGATCAGATCGGCGATTTCCTGCAGCACGGCCGGGGTCGAAGCCTCAGCGCTGCCTTCGGTTTTCGCGCCGACTTCAGCGGCCTTCGCAAACGAGATGATCGTGTTGACCCGCTCGCGTGGCACACCGAGATCGACGGCGAGCTGCACATATTCCGGCCCGAACAGGTCGATGAACGCGTCGACGCCGTCCGGTGCCGCCTGCCGCAGGCGGTCGGCCAGCCCCTCGCCGTACTCGACCGGCTCGACGCCGTGCGCGCGGAGCCACTCGGCGTTACCCGAGGACGCGATGCCCAGCACCCGCACGCCGCGCAGGGCGAGGAGTTGCACCGCGATACTGCCGACTCCGCCGGCGGCCGCCGAGACCGCGACGGTCTCGCCCGGTTGCGGCGCAACCGCATTGACCGCGGCGTACGCCGTGGCGCCCACGACGTACAGCGAACCGGCGACCTCCCAGCTCAGCTCGGCGGGTTTGTGGATCAGCTGGTCGACCGGGACGTTCGTGTGGGTGGCGTGGCTGGATCGCTGAAAGCTGAACCCGAGCACCTCGTCGCCGACGGCGAAATCGCTGACCCCGTCACCGACTTCGATGACGACACCGGCCAGGTCGCTGCCCTGCCCGGACGGGAAGGTGGCCGGGAATTGCGCGTGCAGCGCTCCGGTGCGGATGCCGGCCTCACCGGGGTTGATGCCGGCGGCCCGCACCTCGACGAGCACCTCGCCGGTGCCGGGTTTGGGCCGGTCGATATCGGCGATGTAGAGGACCTCGGGCCCGCCGTAACTGTCGAACCGAACCGCACGCGTCTGTCCACTTGTCATGTAGGCCCAAACTCAGCGGTCCGCGGTTGTATTCCGTGGACGACGTCAAGCCTCGACGGCTCAGGCCACCACGTTGATCGGGTCGCCGATATGGACCATGTCGAAATACCAGGCAGCGTTGTCCGGGCTGAGATTGATGCAGCCGTGGCTGACATTCGCATAGCCCTGGGAGTCCACCGACCACGGCGCCGAATGCACATACACGCCGCTCCAGGTGACGCGGACGGCATACTGCGCGGTGATCTTGTACCCGTCGGAAGACTCGAGTGGGATGCCGATGGTGCGCGAATCCATCACGACCGTGCGCTCTTTCGAGAGCGCGGAGTAGTTGCCCATCGGTGTCGGACGACTGGGCTTACCCAGCGACGCCGGCATCGTGCGCAGTACCTCGCCGTTCTGGCTGACCGTGAAGGTGTGTCGCGGAGATGCTCGCAACACCGACCACCTCGTCGCCGGTGTCGAAACCCGTTGACAACGCGTGCACTTGGACACCGACATGGCTGTGGGCGGGCCAGTAGCCGTCCGGCTTCCACTCGACGACGTTCGGTTCGGGCCAGTCGAATGTGCCCGAGATATGGTGGGACGCAGTGATTCTGATCGACCGCTCGGCCGCCGCGCGGTTGGTGACCGGGCCGGTGAACGTGACGATCACCGGGTGGGCCACCCCGACCACCGCGCCGGCGGCCGGCTGGATCGATGCGACGGTGCCGAACGGAACCGGGGGTGCGATGGCCGCCACTGCCGGGGCGGCCGAACCCACCATGGTCAGCGCGGCGGTCAATGCCGCGAGCCAACCCGTCCGAATCGTTCTAGCCACGGTGTCCCCCTTCGAGACGATGCGAGCCCCCGCTCACATTGCCTCCAATATGCCCTATGTTCCGCTCAGCAAAGGGGACATAAGTTGCGCAGGTCGCAAGTGACAGCCATTCTACCGCCGATATGCCCAGTTGAACGGCCTATTCGAGGCGAAGAGCCGAGTCCGGGGCGTCGCGCTGATCACGAGTTGGCAAGCGTCCGCAGCGGCGGCGGCGTCAGGTCGGGCGGCTTCAGCTGTGCCAGCTGCTCCAGTGCCGCACGGCCACGGCGATGACCGGACCGGTAAGCGAAACCGTTTCGTACTGGGGGTATTTCGCGCGCAGCAGATCCCGTCCGGCTTCCAGCGTGCTGCCGTCGTGGTGGATGGTGGCGATGCCGTCGGCGCGAACCCACCACAACTGTGTCCAATCCTCGTCGTAATGGTCGACGAGCAGGCTCACCTGCGGGTTGCGCTCGATGTTGGTCAGCCGGCGTAACCGTTGGGTGGTCTTCGGCTTCCCGTCCACCGCGGTGTAGGCGACACCGGCGTGCAATGCGAAGACCACCGGCACCAGATGCGGACGGCCGTCCGGGGTGGCGGTGGCCAGCCGCGCCGCCGGCGCGAGCGCAAAGCGGGCTTCGGGGTCGAAGTCAGCCATTTACATCAGCATATCAGTTGATCGACAGGCCGCCGTCGACGACGATCGTCTGCCCGGTGACGTAGCCGCCGGCGGCAGACGCCAGCCACACTGCGGTGGCAGCGAGTTCGCGGGCGTCGCCGAGGCGGCCGAGGATCAGGCGATGCGACTGGCTCTCCAAATACCCGGGCTTGTACTCGTCGGTCATCTCGGTCTTGAAGAATCCGGGAGCGAGCGCGTTGACGCGAATACCCTTGCGGGCGCCCCATTGTTGGGCCAGATCCCGGGTCAGGCCGATGATCGCGGCCTTGCTCGCGCTGTAGGCCGCCTGCGGCAGGCCGGCGGTGGTGATGCCGAGGATGCTGGCGATGTTGATCACCGAGCTTCCGGACTGCATGACCCGCCCGCAGGCCTGCGCCACCCAGTACGCGCCGTTGAGGTTGACGTCGATCACCGACCGGAACTCCTCGGGCGTCTCCCGGGTCGCCGGGCGGGCGCTGCCGACGCCGGCGTTGTTGATCAACACGTCGACCCGGCCGAACGTCTGCATCGCGGCATCCACCAACGCCTGGCCCTGTTCGGGAACGCTGACGTCGGTGGCGACCGTCAGTGCCTTTCGGCCCCCGCCTTCGACCAGCGCCGCAGTTTCGGCCAGCCGGTCGACGCGGCGCGCCCCTAACACGACGTCGGCGCCGGCTTCGGCGAACGCCCGGGCAAACGACACGCCCAGCCCGGACGAAGCGCCGGTCACGATCACCACTTTGTCGTCGAGTCGGAACGAATCCAGAACGCTCATGGATGAGACACCTTTGCCGTCGAGTTGCCGTCCAGCCGAAGCTTTGAAGCTACCGGCTAGCAGCATGTCGTCGGAGACCGAGATCGCACCAGAGGTCGATATGCCCGATTCAGCGAGGCAAGCTACGGTTACATAAACTGAGACAAAGTTGGTGTCGTCACTGACCGGTGACGACATTTCTGGTTGACCCGGGCTGTAACTCACGCAGGAGGTGACGGGATGAGCGGATCGCACCGCCGCAAACCGCGGAGGTCGCTGAGCTTGCTCAGTCTGTTGGCATCGGCAGCACTCGGTCTGGCCACGGCGCCGGCGAACGCGTCGCCGGCCATGCCGCCCCTGCCGCGGGACGCCGCGTCGGCCGCCGCGCAGGTAGGCCCGGAGATCGTCGACATCGACGCCAAGCTGGGATTCCAGAGCGCCGTCGGCGCCGGGACCGGCATCGTGATCGATCCCAGCGTGATCCTCACCAACAACCACGTGATCGCCGGCGCTACCGACCTCACCGCGCGGTCGATCGCCAACGGCCAGACCTACCCGGCCACCGTGATCGGCTTCGACCGCCAGCACGACATCGCGGTCCTGCAACTCGCCGGCGGAGGCCTACCGGTGGCAAACATCGGCAACTCCGACGGCCTGGCCGTGGGCGAGCCGGTGGTGTCGCTGGGCAACGCCGGCGGTGTCGGCGGAGCGCCGAGCGTGGAGGAGGGGCGCATCGCCGCGCTGAACCAGACCGTGTCGGCGAACGACGCGCTGACCGGCAGCACCGAAACCCTGGTCGGGCTGATCCAGGTCGATGCGAACATCCGTCCGGGCGACTCCGGTGGCCCGACGGTCAACTCCGCCAACCAGGTCGTCGGCATGAACACCGCGGCCTCGCAGAACTACCACCTCGGCCGCGGCCAGGGCTTCGCGATCCCGATCAACGAGGCGATGGCGATCGCGGGACAGATCCGCTCCGGCGCCTCGTCGCCGACCGTGCACATCGGGCCTACCGCGTTCCTCGGCGTCGGAGTCAACGACGCCGCGGGTGGCGCGGGCGCGATCGTCCGCCAGGTGATTCCGGCCGGCCCCGCCGCCGGCGCCGGGATCAACCCGGGTGACGTGATCACTTCGATCAACGGCCAGCCGGTCAACTCGGCCACCGCGCTGACGAACATTCTCGATCAGCATCACCCCGGCGATCACGTCAGCGTCGGGCTGCAGGGCCGGACTGTCGACGTGGCGCTGGGAGACGGGCCGCCGGGCTGATCCGGCGCACCGCTCAGCGGCTGCACTGAATTCGTTTGGCGCATAAGGTTTTCGATGCAGCGCCTCGGGTACGTGTAAGGTCGTGGACTTGACCAGGGACAGGGAACACTCGTCCGAGCATGACCCCGCGGAAGGAAGCCACGTCCAAGGCGGCGTGGTCGAACACCCCAACGCCGACGAGTTCACCGAAGCCAAATCACTACCCGCAGACCCGACCTGGTTCAAGCACGCGGTCTTCTACGAGGTACTGGTCCGCGCCTTCCTGGACGCCGATGCCGACGGCTCCGGAGACCTCCGCGGATTGCTGCAGCGGCTGGATTACCTCCAATGGCTCGGCATCGACTGCATCTGGCTGCCGCCGTTTTACGACTCACCGCTTCGCGACGGCGGCTACGACATTCGGGACTTCTACAAGGTGCTCCCCGAATTCGGTGCCGTCGAAGACTTCGTGGCGTTGCTCAACGCCGCGCATGAGCGCGGCATCCGGGTTATCACCGACCTGGTGATGAACCACACCTCGGACTCCCATCCCGTGGTTCCAGGAGTCGCGGCATGATCCCGACGGTCCGTACGGCGACTTCTACGTCTGGAGCGACACCAGCGAGAAGTACACCGATGCGCGCATCATCTTCATCGACACCGAAGAGTCGAACTGGACCTTCGACCCGGTGCGCAAGCAGTTCTACTGGCACCGGTTCTTCTCCCACCAGCCCGACCTGAACTACGACAATCCGGCCGTGCAGGAAGCGATGATCGACGTGCTGCGCTTCTGGCTCGACCTCGGCATCGACGGGTTCCGGCTGGACGCGGTGCCCTATCTGTTCGAGCGCGAGGGCACCAACTGCGAGAATTTGCCCGAGACACATGCCTTCCTCAAACGAGTCCGCAAAGTCGTCGACGACGAGTACCCCGGGCGGGTGTTGCTGGCCGAGGCCAACCAATGGCCCGCGGACGTCGTCGAATACTTCGGCGATCCCAGCACCGGCGGCGACGAGTGCCACATGGCGTTCCACTTCCCGCTGATGCCGCGCATCTTCATGGCGGTCCGTCGCGAGTCGCGGTTCCCGATCTCGGAGATTATGGGGCAGACGCCGCAGATTCCGGACATTGCGCAGTGGGGGATCTTCCTGCGCAACCACGATGAGTTGACCCTGGAGATGGTCAGCGACGAAGAGCGTGACTACATGTACTCCGAGTACGCCAAAGATCCCCGGATGAAGGCCAACGTCGGGATCCGCCGCCGCCTGGCGCCGCTGCTGGACAACGATCGCAACCAGATCGAGCTGTTCACCGCGCTGCTGCTGTCCTTACCGGGATCGCCGGTGCTGTATTACGGCGACGAGATCGGCATGGGCGACGTGATCTGGCTCGGTGACCGCGACGGGGTCCGGACGCCGATGCAGTGGACACCGGACCGCAACGCCGGCTTCTCCAAGGCCAATCCCGGTCGGCTGTATCTGCCGGCCAGCCAGGACTCGGTCTACGGATACCAGGCCGTCAACGTGGAGGCCCAGCGCGATACCTCGACGTCGCTGCTGAACTTCACCCGGATGATGCTCGCGGTGCGCCGCAGACACGAGGCCTTCGCCATCGGGACCTTCGAAGAACTCGGCGGCTCCAATCCATCGGTGCTGGCGTTCCTGCGGCAGGTACCCAATGACGGGGACACCGTGCTCTGCGTCAACAATCTGTCGCGTTTCCCGCAACCCATCGAGCTGAACCTGCAACATTGGAGCGGCCACACACCGATCGAGCTCACCGGGCATGTCGAATTTCCGCCCATCGGCCACCTGCCCTACCTGCTGACACTGCCGGGGCACGGGTTCTACTGGTTCCAGTTGTGTGGATCGGAGGGGCCGCAATGAACCTGCCCTGGTCAGAGTGGCTGCCGCAGCAGCGCTGGTACGCCGGCCGCAGCCGCGAACTGGCGACCGCTGAGCCGGGTCTGGTGGTCGGTCTGCGCGACAATCTGGATCTCGTGCTGGTCGACGTCACCTACACCGACGGCTCGGCCGAGCGCTACCAGGTGATCGTCGGCTGGGATTCCGAGCCGCCCGCCGAGTTCAGCGCCGTCGCCACCATCGGCGCTGACGGCGATCGCGTGGGCTTCGACGCGCTGTACGACCCGGACTCCGCTGCGTTTCTGCTGTCGCTGCTCGATTCGTCGGCGACCCGGGAAGGTGTGTCGTTCAGCAAGGAGCCGGACGTGACCCTGCCGCTGAACGCCTACCCGCGGGTGTCGGACGCCGAACAGAGCAACACCAGCGTGATCTTCGACCGCGACGCCATCATGAAGGTGTTCCGCCGCGTCAGCGACGGCGTCAACCCCGACATCGAGCTCAACCGGGTCCTCGGCCGGGCGGGAAACCCGCACGTCGCGCGGCTGCTGGGCACCTATGAGCTGACCGCACCGGACGGCGACACCAGCTGCCCGCTGGGTATGACGACCGAGTATGAGGGCAACGCGGCCGAGGGCTGGGCGATGGCCACCGCCAGCGTGCGCGACCTGTTCGCCGAAGGAGACCTGTACGCCTACGAGGTCGGCGGTGACTTCGCCGGCGAGTCCTATCGCCTGGGCGAAGCCGTCGCTTCGGTGCACGCCGGGCTTGCCGAAGCGCTCGGCACCTCGCAAGCCCTGTTCCCGGTCGACACCATGCTGGCCCGGTTGGAGTCGGCGGCCGCGGCGGTGTCCGAGCTCGAGCCGTACGTCTCGGCGATCGAGCAGCGCTTTCAGAAGCTGGCAGATCAGACCATCACGGTGCAGCGGGTGCACGGCGACCTGCATCTGGGTCAGGTGCTGCGCACGCCGGAATCCTGGTTGCTGATCGATTTCGAAGGTGAGCCGGGCCAACCGCTGGAGGAGCGTCGCGCACCGGACTCTCCGTTGCGCGACGTGGCCGGTGTGCTGCGATCGTTCGATTACGCCGCGTATGGGCCGCTGGTCGACCAGTCGTCCGACAAGCAGTTGGCTGCGCGTGCCCGAGAGTGGGTGGCAGCGCAACCGAACAGCGTTTTGCGATGGATACGCCGCGGCGTCTGGCGTGGATCCGCGCGATTCCGAGCTGATCTTGACCGCCTACGAACTGGACAAGGCGGTGTACGAGGCGGGTTATGAGTCTCGGCACCGGCCCGGTTGGCTGCCCATCCCGCTACGGTCGATCGCGAAGTTTGTAGCAGATTGATGTGAATCGCGCCTGAATGGCCGTCCCCGCTGTGCACACGGCGCAGTTGCGATGAAACCATGGTTTTCATGCCCCGTGCGACGTCCGACCTTGGTGAAACGTTCGACAGTGAGGCGCGCCTAGCGTATGTGCTGGCGGTTCTGGCCGGTGTACTGGGCGCGACGGCCTTCACCCACTCCGCCGGATATTTCGTCACGTTCATGACCGGCAACGCGCAGCGCGCGGTGCTGGGATATTTTCGCGACGACGTGGTGTTGTCCGTGACGGCCGGACTGCTGCTGCTGAGCTTCGTGGCCGGCGTGGTGGTGGCGTCGGTGTGTCGGCGGCACTTCTGGGTGGCGCACCCGCACGGGCCGACGGTGCTGACCACGTTCAGTCTGCTGGCGGCGACCTGCGTCGACGTGTTCGACGAGGGCTGGTCGGAAAGTCAGCTCGACTTCCCGCCGATCATGTTGCTGGCGTTCGGGATTGGCGCGCTGAACACCTCATTCGTCAAAGACGGCGAGGTGTCGGTGCCACTGAGCTATGTGACCGGAACGCTGGTCAAGATGGGTCAGGGCATCGAACGTCATATCGCCGGCGGCGAGCTGTCCGACTGGCTCGGCTATTTCCTGCTGTTCGGCAGCTTCGTCTTCGGCGCCACCGTCGGCGGTGCCATCAGCCTGGTCGTCAACGGCACCGGGATGCTGGTTTTCTCCTCGGCGATGTGCACGTTGGCGACCGGCTATACCTATTTCCATCAGGATCGGCGGGCCCTGCTGAATTAGCTTCGCCCACAAGAACATCGGCCGCAGCGCTGGGGGAGCGCTGCGGCCGATGTGGGGGTGGGTCGATCAGGTTGCGCCTTGGGCAGCGCTCAGTGTCCGCTGAATGTCGGGCTTCATGGCAACCAGTTGCTGGTTCCAGTAACCCCAGTCATGCGTCCCGTTGGGCGGGAAGTTGAA
Source organism: uncultured Actinomycetota bacterium (assembly GCA_963762535.1). Taxonomy (GTDB): domain Bacteria; phylum Actinomycetota; class Actinomycetes; order Mycobacteriales; family Mycobacteriaceae; genus Mycobacterium. The sequence continues at coordinate 533,703 of CAVXKX010000002.1, read as the reverse complement.
CGTGCCGTTGCGGCCGCCCGCGGCGGTGTAGTTGTCGCGGAACGTCTCGTTGGTACGCAGGGTGAACTGCTCGAGGAACTTGGCCGGCATGCTGTTGCCGCCCAGTTCGTTCGGAGTGCCGTTGCCGCAGTACACCCAGATCCGGGTGTTGTTCTGCACCAGGCGGGGGATCTGCACCATCGCGTCGTTGCGCTTCCAGGCCGGGTCGCTGGTCGGGCCCCACATGTTGGAGGCGCTGTAGCCGCCCGCATCACCCATCGCCAGACCGATCAGCGTCGGCCACCAACCCTCGGAGGGGTTCAAGAAGCCGGACAGCGATGCGGCGTAGGAGAACTGCTGCGGGTAGTACGCGGCCAGGATCATCGCTGACCCACCCGACATCGAAAGACCCACCGCGGCATTGCCGTTCGGGGAGATGCCTCGGTTGGCCTGCAGATATGCGGGAAGCTCCCTGGTAATGAAGGTTTCCATCTTGTAGGTCTGGCAACCGCTCTTGCCGCACGCCGGCTGGTACCAGTCGCTGTAGAAGCTGGACTGTCCACCGATCGGCATGATCACCGACAGGCCGGACTGGTAGTACTCCTCGAACGCCGGAGTGTTGATGTCCCAGCCGTTGAAGTCGTCCTGGGCGCGCAAGCCCGTCGAGCAGGTAGACCGCGTGCGGTCCACCGCCCTGGAATTGCACCCTGATGTCGTGGCCCATAGACGCCGATGGGACGTTCAAAGTTTCGACCGGCAGACCCTTTTTGGAGAACGCCCCCACGGTCGCCGAGCCGCCGATCGCACCGACCAGGCCGGCCAGCAGCGCTGCCCCGACGGTCGCAATTGCCAATCTGCGCGGCAGACTTCCTGCCGCACCGCGGAATTTCTCTGCGAACTTCATAGCTCCTATCCCAACTTTCATTTGCCGCATAAGCGGTCGAGTAGCCGTCTGTGGCAGTCAAACACGCCAGTAACTACAACCATGTCACTCGACTCGGGGTGGGGGATCGCGGTTCGCTAACGATTGAGGCTCGAAGCGTTACCCGCAGATAACGATTACGGATCGCAGCTAGCCGAGCACGAAAAACCCCCTGCTGAAACAGAATTCAGCAGGGGGAGTTACGAAATCGTTATCTAGGCGACCAGTCGTCGCAAAAGTGTTGACGCAGTGGCGATTCCGAGGATTGCCGCAGCCATCAGCACGATCGACGTCCAGCGGGTTCAACGGGGTGCCGATCAGTAGTGCCCGTAATGCGTCGGACTTCGTAGCTGAGCGGGTTGACGGTGCTGAGCACAGCGCAGCCACGCCGGCATCACGTCGACCGGGTAGAGCGCGTTGGACGCGAAGAACAGCGGCATGGTGATGGCCTGGCCGATACCCATCAGCCGATCGCGGTTACGCACCAATCCGGCCAGGGTCATCGACAGGCAGGCGAAGAACGCCGAACCCGAGCATCACCACGGCCATCGCGGCCAGGATGCGCAGCGGGTTGACCGTCAACCGCGATCCGCATCACGTAGGCCAGCGCGAGCACGCCGACGACCTGCGCCACCGATGCGCACCCCCGCCGCGAAAGCCTTGCCGGAGACCAGCGCGGACGCCGGTGCCGGCGTCACCATCAGCTTGGCCAGGATTCCCGCGTCGCGGTCCCAGATGATCTGGATGCCGTAAAAGATCGAGATGAACAACGCCGACTGGGCGATGATCCCCGGCGCCAGGAACGCCAGGTAGGACACCGGCCCGGTGTCTGATGACGCGCAGCTTGCTGAACGTCGTCCCGAAAATCAACAGCCACAGCGCCGGTTGCACCATCCGCGTGACGAGCTCGGTGCGATCATGCCGCAGCTTCTGCATCTCCACGATCGCGAACGCGCCGACGCGGCCCAACGTCGCGGGTATCCGGTGATCATCCGCGCAGTGCCGAGACCCGTAGTGTGCAGCCGGGCCAGCGATGGCGTCTCTGGGGCGGGCACGTTACAGTGGAATCAACCGGCACGGCTGGCAACCTTTCTGCTGGTAACGGATTTCAGCCCGTAGTGAGCTCGATATCTCGGTTCGGAGCTCGCTCCGACAGGTCGGATGCGGCGTAGTGACGGAACGACGTCCTCCAGCGTCGCGCTGGCCGACACCGTCGACTTCAGCTTCGCGGGGGTCCCGACGGCGCGCAGCATGCCGTGATGCATCAGCGCCACCCGATCGCACAGCGCGTCGGCTTCCTCCATGTAGTGCTTTCGGTGGTCAGCAGCACGGTCATGCCGAATTGGCTCTGCATGTTCAGCACCTGGTTCCAGACCCGGTCGCGGGCGATCGGGTCCAATCCCTACGGTCGGTTCCGTCGATGCACCAGCAGCGACGGGCGGTTCACCAGGGCCTGCGCCACCTCCAGGCGGACGAACCATTCCGCCGGAATACGTTCCGGCCCGGCGCGGTCGGCGACGTCGATGCAAGGTTCCAATCGCGTAGCTTTCCCACACGCCTCGCTCTCACCCCGCTCGGATCGCTGGGAGCGGGGTTCACTCGCGTACAACCGCCGGCGAACCCAGTGCCCATCGTTTCTGCCGGCCCGTCAGCGCAGGTTCAATCGAAAGCTGTTGCTCTGGCACATTGCCGATATTGCTCCGAATGTCGTTCCGCTGGTCGCGCGGCGTCGAGGCCGAAACTATGCGTAGCTCGCCGTGCTGCACGGGTGTCAGCGTGGTGAGCATCCGCACCACTGTGGTTTTGCCTGCGCCATTGGGTCCGCCGAGTAGACCCATGGTCTCGCCGCGGCCGCACCTGCAAGGTCCACGTCGTCAACGGCGGTGAACTGGCCGTAACGGTAGGTCAGGTTACGGCCGCCGCACCGCCATCGGCAGTGCTCTGGATGCTCATGGCCTCATCGCTCCTGTAGTCGTCGGGTCATCGTGTCCAGAACTGCCAACCCCTTTGACAGAGACTCAATTTGGTCGTCGCCGAGTTCGTTCAGCACGTCGGCCAGCGTGGCGCGCCGCGCCGCACGCGAGGTGTCGACGATCTGTTGGCCCGCTGCGGCCAGCCGCAATTGACCCACCCGGCGGTCGGTCTGGTCGGCGGTCCGGACCAGGAAGCCCTTGCGCACCAGCTTGGAGACCAGCGTCGAGGCGGTGTTGGCGACCAGACCGAGTTCCGCGGCGGCGGCGCTGACCGAGATGCCGGGTTGCCGGGCAACCAGCCACAGCAGCTCCGACTGCGATTCGGTCAACCCTGCGGAATCGAAGTCACGTTCGGTTGATCGACGAAGTTGGCGCCGGAATCTGCCGACGACGCGCGACAATTCGCTGGCGGGGTCGATGAGAGTGGTCACATGTCTCTGTTTACGAGCTAAGTATGTGTAGACGCTATGCCCGAGCTAGTAGCGAGCTACTTCTCCAGGCGATGCAGCACCACGTCGGTGAGCGCCCCGTCTTGGATGCCCGTCGTCATATAGGTGCAGAACGGCTGTCGCCGGCGATCGGTCGGCGAGCCCGGGTTCAGTAGCCGCATCCCGGTGCTGGTGGTGGTGTCCCACGGGATGTGGCTGTGGCCGAACACCAGCACGTCGGTGTCCGGGTAGAGGGCAGCCATGCGGGCGTCTCGTCCAGCGCTGCCGCCGGTTTCATGGACCACGGTGAACCGGAGCCCGTCCAGCACTACATCGGCGCGTTCCGGGAGCCTCGATCGCAACTGCGGGCCGTCGTTGTTGCCCCAGCACGCGATCAGGCGCGCCGACCTGGCGGTCAGCTCGTCGAGCAATTCCGGTACAACCCAGTCACCGGCGTGCACCACCACGTCGGCGCGGGCCACCTCGTCCCACACCTGTGCCGGTAGATCGCGAGCGCGCCGGGGAATATGGGTGTCGGCGAGCAGTAACAGCTTCACCGGGCCATCCTGAAACAGGCGGTCTACGAGGTGTCTTTGCTGCGGGCTTCGGCGCCGGTCTCGCCGGCGTCAATGGCGTCGTCGGCGGCCGTCCGCCCCACGTATGAACCAGCGCTGTCACGTCCGTCGCGGGCCTCGGTCTGGTGGTCCTCGCCCTCGACATCGTCTTCAGTCTTGTAGCTTCTTTCGTCGGCCATGTGTTCGGTCTCCTTCCGGGGCTTCGACGCGGTCACGCCGCGAGAAAATCGAGCAGCGCGTCGTCGAATTCGTCGGCACGCGTCATATTGCAGCCGTGCGGGCCGTTGCTGATCGTGCGCAATTCACTGTGCGGGATGGCGGCATGAGTTCTTGGGGGTCTACCCATGGGTCGACGCTGCAAAACCGGGGTCTCAACCCGCCGGATGACGACCGACAGTATCGTTTCCAGCGACACCAGAGGAGATAACGCTATGCGCACCTTCGATTCAGTCGCCGACCTCGCCTCGATCAAGGGCGAAAGCATCGGAGAAAGCGATTGGGTGACGATCAGCCAGGAAGACGTGAACCTTTTCGCCGATGCGACCGGCGATCATCAGTGGATTCACGTCGACCCGGAGCGGGCGGCCAAAGGGCCGTTCGGTAAGACGATCGCGCACGGGTTCATGACGCTGGCGCTGCTGCCCCGGCTTCAGCACCAGATGTACACCGTCAACGGCATCAAACTCGCAATCAACTATGGGCTGAACAAGGTTCGCTTTCCCGCGCCGGTCCCGGTCGGCTCGCGGGTCCGCGCGAAGAGCTCGCTGGTCGACATCGAGGACCTGGGCAACGGTGCTACCCAGGCGACCGTGTCGACCACCGTCGAGGTCGAGGGCAGCGACAAACCGGCGTGTGTGGCGGAAAGCGTCGTCCGTTACATCTCCTAGGGCGGGCCGGTTCATGGACGCGGGGCTGGCCTCCTGGCTGGACGCCGGACTCTACTTCGACTACCTCGGCTTCGACATCTTCTACCGGATCGAGGGCAGCGGGCCGACCGCTGCTGCTGATCCACGGATACCCGTTCAATTCCTTTGACTGGCAATTGATTTGGCCGACGCTGACGCAGCGATTCACCGTCATCGCGCCGGACATGCTGGGTATGGGCTTCTCCGCGAAGCCGGTCGCCTACGAGTATTCGGTGCATGATCACGCCGACATGCACGAGGCGCTGCTGCAGCACCTGGGTGTGCGCAACGCCCATATCCTGGCCCACGACCTCGGCGATTCGGTGGGTCAGGAGTTGTTGGCCCGCCAGGTGTTCGACCAGCACGCCTACGCCGCGCTGACGTATCGATTCGATCACCTGGCTCAACGGCGGCATGTTCGTCGAGACCTACACGCCGCGGCCCGCGCAGAAGCTGCTGTCGGGAACTCCGTTGGGCGACATCCTGAGTCCGTTTCAGAACAGCCCGCTGTCGCGTCGCGTGCTGGACCCGACGCTGCGCGAGATGTTCGGCCCCAACACCAAACCGAGCCCGCAGATGATGGACGTGTTCCATCAGATCCTGGGCTACAACGATGGTCGCCGGGTATTGCACAAGGTCGGCCGATTCATCAAAGACCGCTACACACACCGCAATCGGTGGGTGCGGGCCATGCGCGAGACGCGACGTGCCGATGCGGTTGATCGACGGGCCGGTCGACCCCAATTCCGGTGCCCACATGGCGCGCCGCTACGCCGAGGTGATCCCGGCCGCCGACGTGGTGATGCTCGCCGACGACATCGGTCACTGGCCGCAGCTGGAAGCGCCCGACGCGGTGCTCACCCACTTTCTGGCCCACATCGACCGCCTCACCGCCGAAAGCTAGAACTCGGCGACCGCGTGCTCCAGCCGCTCGGCCAACCGGGCCTGCGCCTCGGCGCGCCGGCTGGGCAGATGCTGCGACGGGAAAGGCGTTGAGACCGGCTCGTATTCGCGCAAAGTGCGGCGGGCCACCGTCATCTTGTGTAGCTCGGTGGCGCCGTCGGCGATACCCAACGACTCCGCGGCGATCATCATCTTGATGAACGGCATCTCGTTGGACACCCCCAGCGCGCCGTGCAGGTGCAAAGCGCGCTGCACGACATCGTGGAGCACCGTCGGCATCGCGACCTTGACCGCGGCGATGTCGCGCCGGACCTTCTGGTAGTCGTGATGCTTGTCGATCAGCCAGGCCGTGCGCAGCACCAGCAGCCGGAACTGCTCGATCTGGATCCAGCTGTCGGCGATCTTCTCCTGTGTCATCTGGAAATTCGACAGCGGGCCCATCCGGGTCTGGCGGGATACCGCCCGCTCGCACATCATGTCGAACGCCCTGCGGGCCAACGCGATCGTGCGCATGGCGTGATGGATGCGGCCGCCGCCCAGCCGGGTCTGCGCGATCGCGAAGGCCTCGCCCTCGCCGCCGAGGATGTGGTCGGCCGGGACCCGCACGTCGGCGTAGCGGACGTAGCCGTGGGTGGCGTGTGACTCGGTCCCGACCCCGACGTTGCGGATGATTTCCACACCCGGGGTGCCGGCCGGAACGATGAACAGCGACATCTTGTCGCGAGTGCGGGCTTCGGGATTGGTGACCGCCATGACGATGAAGAACGTCGCGTGCCGGGCGTTGGTGGAAAACCATTTCTCGCCGTTGATCACCCAGTCGTCACCGTCGCGTTCGGCGCGGGTCACGAACAGTCCGGGGTCGGAGCCGCCCTGCGGTTCGGTCATCGAGTAACAGGAGGTGATGTCGCCGTCGAGCAGGGGCTGCAGGTAGCGCGACTTCTGGTCCGCGGTGCCGAACAACGCCAGGATCTCGGCGTTGCCGGAGTCGGGTGCCTGCGAGCCGAACACCGACGGGGCCCAGCGGGACCGGCCCAGGATCTCGTTGAGCAGCGCGAGCTTGACCTGGCCATAGCCTTGCCCACCGAGCTCGGGTTTCAGATGGGCGGCCCACAGGCCGTGATCGCGGACCTGCTGTTGCAGCGGCCGCAGGATCGCCATGGTCTGGGCGTCCTTCTTGTCGTACGGGTCGAGCGACACCAGGTCGAGCGGCTCGAGTTCATTGATCATGAATTCTTCGACCCAGTCGAGTTTCTGCTGGTATTCCGGGTCCGTTTCGAAGTCCCACACGACTGGTGACGCTACTACTGTGTGCACTGATGACAATCCACACGCGTCCCGGGCACAAGGCCGACGTCTCCGAGCTTTCGCATGCACTGGGCCGCGCCTTCTTCGACGACCCGGTATCGATGTGGATCATGCCCGACGAGAAAGCCCGGGCGAAGCACCTGCGGAAGTTCTTCGCGACCGTCACCCGCCACCATCACCTGGCCGGCGGCGGCGTGGAGGTGGCCACCGACGGGTCGGCCATCGGCGCGGCGGCACTGTGGGATCCGCCGGGACGATGGAAGCAGTCGACCCGCGAACAGCTGAGGATGTTGCCGTCGTTCGCCCTCGGATTCGGGCCGCGGCTGACCATGAGCCGCAAACTCGGCGCATTGCTCAACCAGATGAAGCAACAGCACCCGGAGGAACCGCACTGGTACCTGGCGGTGATCGGCAGTGACATCTCGGTCCGCGGCAAAGGTTACGGGCAGGCCCTCATGCAGTCCCGTCTCGACCGCGTCGACGCCGAACACGCGCCCGCCTACCTCGAATCCAGCAAAGCCGAGAACGTGCCGTACTACCAGCGGTTCGGTTTCGAGGTCAGCGGCGAGCTCGTCATTCCGGGCGGTCCAACCCTGTGGCCGATGTGGCGCCCACCGCGGTAGTGCCGGGTGTTTAGCGGCTCGGGAGGTTGCGCTGAGTGTGCAGTTTATGGTCGGCAAATTCGCTAAACCGGCGATACAACACGCACAGTCGGCGACGATGAGCGCCGCGTTTAGCTGTCGCACCTGAGGGGCAACCGAGTGGCCATGGCTGACGATGATTTCCCGGAAGAAGGCGGCCCAGGCGACACGCTGAATGCCAGCGAATCGACCGACTCCGACGAAGTGCGCAACGACGACGGCGATACCGTGGTCGACCCGCCGGACGACTGGAGTGAGGCCGACAAATTCGGGATGACGGCTCGTGAAGAACGTGAGGGCGAATCTCTCGACGATCGGCTTGCCGAAGAGGAACCCGACGTGCTCGACGAGGTCGGCGTCGACCAGGAGCGGCCCGCGCGGGTACATCGTGGTCAGATCAGCGGCACCCCCGAGGACGGCGACTCGCTATAAACTCGCAGGTGACGCGCTTCGGTGGTGTCACGCAGCGTTGCACTGAATTGCATTGCCCGGTAAGGCCATCCGCGCGCGGTGTTCCATTGCGACACCACCAGGCCGACACCGCCGGGCACGTCGAGCTTCGAGCCCGGCAGGATGTAGCCGCCGTACAGCTGCGCCACCCGGCAGCCGGCGTGGTCCTCGTCGTCCCACCCGGACCCGACGCACCGGCCGCTGCAGCGGCGCGGCGCGCACCGCGGTGGGGGACTTCATCACCCGATAGCCCAGCGCGTAGGCCGAGGACAGGAACCCGCCCAGAATCCATCTGCCGGTCTCCAACCGGCGCAGCGACAGCTCACCCCAGGTCTCTCCTGAGGGGGTCACTGGTGTGGCTGCCTTACCCCATGACCAGAGGCCTCTGGTCCGTCCCCAGCCGAAGTACTTGCGCCGATCGGCGATGTGTTCGGGACGGACCCTTTGCAGGATGATTCCCTTGTTGCGCTGAAAGCCGGTGGAGGCCACATAGATCCAGCCATCGGCGGGGTCGTAGTCCCAGGACCAGCATTGCGCGTGACCATCGTGCAGTCCGGCGGGGAACTTCGTGTTACCGCCCAGGCGTCGCCACGAGGCGGCGCTGTCATCGGATCGCCAGATCTCGGTCCAGACCACATTGCCGAAGCCACGGTTGACGATCGCGTGCAGATAGAGCGCGTCGCCCACCCGCAGCAGGTCCGACGGGATCACCGTGCTGATGCCCCGGCGCGCGCGGCTCAAGACGCCATTGCGGTGCGGGTAGCGCCAAAGCTGTTGTGCGTATTCAGGATCGGCGCCGCCGGCACGGTGATAGGTGATCGGCCGGCTGGCGTCGCCGGTTCCGATGAGTATGACCGGAGACCGCCAATCACCTTGTCCGACACGTTCACCCGAGAACGTGTCGCCGAATACCGACACCAGCGCCCCGTCGGGCGCGATGACCGACGCGCCGAGATCGGTGCATGTCGCCCCGAATCGATCGGTGCGGCCCGGGCCGGTGATGTCGGCCAGCTTGCCTTCCACGGTCAGTCCGAGAACGGGGTGATGGGCCGGCGCCGGCGCTGCCCATCGACGACGACGTCGACCCGCTCGTCGAAAAACGCGATGTGATCCCGGACCGGCTCCGCCTCGCGTAGGGGATCGCGGTAGGTCCACGCGATGTCCGCCGGACCATTGGGCACCGAGAAATACGACGCCCGGCCTTTGTAGGCGCAGTAGCTGAGGCTGTCGCTCTGCTCGAGATCGACGACGACGTCGGCGGGCGGAAGGTAGAACCGGGTCGGCAGCGCGGTTTCGAACAGCAGCAGCGGCCGCGACGACTCGGCCAGAAGTCGCCCCTGCGACTCGATCCGGACATGGCGGCTGCTGGCGAGGATGTCGAGGCGTTTGAACGGGTCGTGGGGATGCGAGACGATCGGCTCCTCTTCTTCACGCCACTCGAAGGCGCTGAAGTCGAGGGTGAGATAGCCGGCCAGGTCCGGATCGTCAGGGCGGAATGCTGCCGACGGGCATCGCCGACCACCGACCAGGACGTCGAGCATTTCACCGTGACAGGTATGCGTGGCAAAGGGATTCGTCGGCACCAGCACAGGAAGCTCGGCAAGGTGGTCGACTCGCCCGGCCGATTCCAGCTGCGCCGCGACGTCTGCCTGCGGCACCGCATACGTCGGGACCACTCGGCGCGGTTCCCAGACCAGCAGGCCCTCGACGGTGTCGGCTACCGGCACGCCGTCCAGGTAGGCCCGGAGGCGCTTCTCGGTGGGTTCGTAGCGCAGCGATCCCAGCGCGTCGCCGAGCAGGTCTCGCATTCGGGTGCCCATGCATCCATCATGGCTCGCAAGACCCAGGCGGTGATTAAGGCTGGCTGCGCCAGCCGGTAATGCCGATCACGATCATCCGGAGTTGCTTGACCGCGGTCCGGCGGATCTCCTCGATCGCCTCGGGGCCCTGGGCATCCTCGAGGGCCTCGGCGATCACGATCATCGAGTTGACGAACAGCATCGCCAATACGTTCAGGTCGTCGGTGCTCCAGGTGTTCAGTCCCGGGAACCGGGCCAGGTCGGTGGCAAGTTCGGAGGTGAGGAGCCGGAATTCGGTGCGAATCGCATACCGCAGCACGGTGACACCGCTGGAGCGTTCGCGGCCGATGAACCGCCAGTGCTCGCGACGCTCGGTGACGCTGGCGACCACGATCTCCACCGATGACTCGATCACCCGGTTCGGGTCCAGCTTGCCGGCGCGCGCACCGCGCAGCATGTCCCGCAGGATTCGAAACGACTCGTCGATCAGGACGAGTCCGAGGGCTTCCATCGACTCGAAGTGACGGTAGAACGCCCCGGGGACGATGCCTGCTTCCCGTGTCACCTCACGCAGGCTCAGGCCGCTGAAGCTGTGCTCGTCGAGGAGCTTGAGCGCCGCGGCGACAATGGCTCGCCGGGTCGCTTCTTTACGTTCCTCGCGGGAGGACCCGTCGCCGTTACGGCCGCGACTCGATCGGTGCGGCCGTGAGCTAGGCGCACGACTGTTCACTGTGTGAAGCCTAACACAGACCAGGGTAAACCCTTGACGAGCTGGGGTATGTGGGCGCACGGTATACACATGTTCACTCAAACTTTGAAGCGGCGGGTGCTAGGTTCCGACCTGGTCAACCTGCTCACCGGCCCGCATGGCGTGGACCGGTACACCGAACAGGTCGATCCGGCCTGGACGCTGGCCGAGGGCCGCGCCAAGGTCGTCGACGTGCGACGGGATACCCCGCGCAGCGTCACCCTGATCCTGGCGCCCAACGAGGCGTTCACCGACGCCGGCCGAACCTTCCGTGCGGGACGGTATGTGAACCTCGCCGTCGAGATCGACGGACGCCGCTACGTCCGGTGCTACTCACCGGCCAACGCCGAGGGCGCCGCGCACCTGGAGCTGACCATCGGAAAGCACGACGACGGGCTGGTCTCGACATACCTGTACGAGCACGCGCACCGCGGCATGGTTGTCGGGCTCACCGGAGTGGGCGGCGACTTCGTCCTGCCGGCGCGGCGGCCACAGCGCATCCTGTTCGTCTCGGGCGGTAGCGGGATCACCCCGGTCATGGCGATGCTGCGCACTCTGGTCAACGACGGCCACGCCGGCGAGATCGCGTTCGTGCACTACGCGCGTAACCGCGCCGAGGCCTGCTACCACGACGAGCTGGTCGCGATGCCCGGTGTGCGGGTGCTGCACGGCTACACCCGATCGGCGGGCGGCGATCTCGACGGCCGGTTCGGCGCCGAGCACCTGGCGGCTGCCATGCCCGATCCCGACGCGGTATTCGTCTGTGGCCCCGCGGCTTTGGTCGATGCTGTCCGCGAGCACTGCGCGGACGCGCATTCGGAAAGCTTCGTTCCGCCGGCTCTCGACGTGCCGGCCCAACCGTCCGGTGGGCGAGTTACGTTCTCCGGCAGCGCTATCGAGGTCACCGATGACGGCCGCTCGTTGCTCGAGCAGGCGGAGTCGGCCGGACTGAATCCCGCAAACGGATGCCGGATGGGCATCTGCCACACCTGCACGCGCCGCAAGAGCAGCGGCGTGGTTCGCAACCTGACCAGCGGTGCGGTGTCGACCGCCCCCGACGAGGACGTGCAGATCTGCGTGTCCGTGCCCGTCGGCGACGTCGACATCGCTCTGTAAGCCACTTCAGAAAACAGGAGGCTCCACCATGTCCCAACCCAAGATCACCCTGACCCCCGAGCAGGCCGATGCGTTCGGCGCTGAACTCGACGCGATCAAAGAGCGCGTGATGGCCGATCTCGGCCAGCGCGACGCCGACTACATCCGTGGCGTCATCAAAACGCAGCGCGCACTCGAAGTCGGCGGCCGGGCCTTGCTGATGGCCGGGATTCTGCCGCCGGCCTGGCTGGCCGGCACCGCCATGCTCGGGATCTCAAAGATCCTCGACAACATGGAGATCGGCCACAACATCATGCACGGCCAGTACGACTGGATGCGTGACCCGTCGATCCGCGGCCAGGAATTCGAGTGGGACACCGCCTGCCCGGCCGACCAGTGGCGGCACTCGCACAACTACATGCACCACACCCACACCAACATCGTGGGCATGGACCGCGACATCGGCTACGGAATCCTGCGGATCAGCGAGGACCAGCCGTGGAGGCCCTACTACCTCGGCAACCCGATCTACGCCTTCCTGCTGATGGTGTTGTTCCAGTACGGCGTCGCGCTGCATGAGATGGAAAGCGAGCGCATCACCTCCGGCGAGATTCGGTTGGGAGACAAACGCGAAGTGCTGCAGGAGATCTGGCGCAAGACCCGCAAGCAGACGCTCAAGGACTACGTCGCCTTCCCGCTGCTGGCCGGCCCGTTCGCCCCGTTCGTGTTCACCGGCAACCTGACCGCCAACCTGATGCGCAACGTGTGGTCCTACATGATCATCTTCTGCGGTCACTTCCCGGACGGCACACAGGAATTCAGCGTCGAAGAAACGCGGGGCGAATCCCGCGGCATGTGGTACTTCCGCCAGGTTCTGGGCTCGGCGAACCTGACCGGCGGCAGGCTCTTCCACCTGCTGTCCGGCCACCTGTCGCACCAGATCGAGCACCACCTGTTCCCGGACATGCCGGCGCACCGCTACGTCGAGATTGCGCCTGAGATTCAGGAGATCTGCCGGCGCTACGGCATCCCGTACAACGCGGGTTCGCTGCCCAGGCAATTCGGCACGGTCGTGCGCAAGATCATCAAGCTGGCCTTCCCGCCGAACGACCGCAGCGACAGCAAGCCGAAAGAACGCGAGCTGGTCGCCGCCTAAGCGGCACAGCTACTTCGGACCGGACCTGCCACAACGGGTCCGGTCCGTTGCTTGGGTCGGGCACCAGTACATCGACCTGGGCGCACGCAGCTAGTCGACGCCGATGGTTACCTCGGTGGACTTGATGAATACCGTTGCGGGCTGCCCGACCTGGAGATCGAGGCTGAGCGCCGCGTCTTTGGTAATCGACGAGGTGACGACCTGATCGCCCCCGTCTAGCCGAACCTTCACGATCGCCATCACGCTGCCTATATCGACTTCGGAGATAGTCCCGCTGAGCTGGTTCCGTGTCGATAGCCGCATCGCCTTAGCCTAGGCCGGTAGGCCGATCGGCGTGATGTTCTAGTGGCGATACCCGACCATCGCAATCGAGGCCTGCACAGCGGGCTCGATGATGTCGCGCACACTGTGCCCGTCTTCGACTGCCTGCGCCGTCAGCTCACGCAAGCCGCCGACCAGGATCACCGCTTTCGGCCGGTCAACGGCGGCACGTCGGCGTTCTGAAAGCCCGGGCTCTCGCTGAGGTTCACCAGCAGGCTGGTCAGCAACTGCATACCGCGACGCTGGAACGGTCGTGCGGCGGCATCCAGCGACGGCAGCTCGCGAATCCAGCTCAGCGTGAGCGCCGGCCGGGCCTCGATGTGGCCGACGTAGGCCTCGACGGCCTGCCGAATCTGGGCCTGCCAGTCGGCGTCGGGATCCACGGCGTCGCGAATGTCCTCGCCCAGCTTGCCGACGTCCGCGTGCAGCAGCTCGAGGAAGCAATGCTCCTTGCTGGCGAACTGGTCGTAGAACGTGCGCTTGGAGGTGCGGGCGTACCGGACGATGTCGGCGACCGTGCTGGCGCGATATCCGCGCTCGTCGATCGCGGCCGCGAGACCGTCGAGCAGCCGCTGCCGGAACGGATCGATGTCGGCCGGCTCGGGGGAGCTCCCTGTCGAAGTCGTATCGCCAGCGACGGTCGCGGCCACGTCGCCTCCTTGGTGTCAACCCTTGCCAGCGCTTGGTACCAGACGGTACCGTACCAAGATCGTGGTACGGCGCAGTACCACGCGGCGACGTTGGGAGTGCACCGCGATGAGCACCGTCGAAACACCCGCGGATTCGTCCGCGCCCACCATCACGCTGCCGCCTGGCCCACGGATTCCAAAAGGGTTGCAGGGCCTGGCATTCGGGTTCTTTCGGCGACGAGTCGTGCACCAGGTCGCGCAGCGCTACGGTGACGTCTTCTCGCTGCACGTGCCGATCTACGGCCCGATCGTCGTCGTGGCCGATCCGCAACTGGCCAAGCAGATCTTCACCACCAGCCCAGACGTGCTCGGCAACATCCAGCCCAACCTGAGCCGGTTACTCGGTGCGGGTTCGGTTTTCGCGTTGGACGGCGATGAGCACCGGCAACGCCGCCGGCTGTTGGCGCCGCCTTTTCACGGCAAGAGCATCAAAAATTACGAGACGATCATCGAAGAGGAGACGCTGCGCGAGATCGCCAGCTGGCCGCAGGCAACGCCGTTCGCCACGCTGCCGTCGACCATGCGGATCACCCTCAACGCGATCTTGCGCGCGGTATTCGGCGCCGAGGGCGCCGAACTCGACGAGCTGCGCAGGATCCTTCCGCCGTGGGTCACGCTCGGTTCGCGGCTGGCGACGTTACCCAAACCGCCTCAGGCCTTCGCCCGCTACACGCCCTGGGCCCGGCTGGCGAAGTGGCGGGCCCGCTACGACGCGGTCATCGACAAGCTGATCGACGACGAACGCGGCGACCCGCACTTCGAGGACCGCACCGACGTGCTGGCGCTGATGCTGCGCAGCACCTACGAAGACGGATCGGCCATGTCGCGCCAGGACATCGGCGACGAACTGCTCACCCTGCTGGCGGCGGGGCACGAGACGACCGCGTCCGCGCTCGCCTGGACGTTCGAGCGGGTGAGCAGGCACCCGGAGGTGCTGAGCGGTTTGGCGGCCGAGGCCGATACCGACGACAACGAGTTGCGGCAGGCGACAATCCTGGAAACGCAGCGCAGCCGGACCGTCATCGACGCCGTCGGTCGCCACGTCTACGCACCGGTGTACGAGCTCGGCGAATGGTCGGTCCCGCGCGGGCACACCATCATCGTCAGCATTTCGCGGCTGCACGGCGACGCCGAATTGTTCCCCGAGCCCGAGCGGTTCGACCCGCAGCGCTTTGTCGGCATCAAGCCGCCCAGCTTCGCCTGGATCCCGTTCGGTGGCGGTGCCCGCCGCTGCGTGGGCGCCGTGTTCGCCAACATGGAGATGGATGTGGTGCTGCGAACGGTGTTGCGCCACTTCACTATCGAACCGACAGACGCGCCGGGGGAGAAGCTGCACTCGCGCGGTGTCGCCTACACGCCGAAGGACGGCGGGAAGATCACAGTCCGTCGACGCTAGCTTTCGACGCCGGCCCGTCGCGGCAACTTCCAGCCCGGCCGGATGAAGTGGCAGGTGTACCCGCCCGGGTAGTGCTCCAGGTAGTCCTGGTGCTCGGGCTCGGCCTCCCAGAAGTCGCCGGCGGGGCTGACTTCGGTCACCACCTTGCCGGGCCACAGACCTGACGCCTCGACATCGGCGATGGTGTCCTGCGCAATCCGGTGCTGATCCTCGTCGGTGTAGAAGATCGCCGAGCGGTAGCTGGGCCCGACGTCATTGCCCTGCCGATTCTTGGTGGTCGGGTCGTGAATCTGGAAGAAGAACTCGAGAAGGGCCCGGAAGTCGGTCTGCGCCGGGTCGTAGGTGATCTCGATGGCTTCGGCATGGTTGCCGTGATTGCGGTACGTGGCGTGGCGGACATGCGGGTCGCCGGTGTAGCCGACCCTGGTCGACACCACGCCGGGTTGCTTGCGGATCAGGTCCTGCATGCCCCAGAAGCAGCCGCCGGCCAGGATTGCCTTCTTGAACTCCGTCATCTTCCCGATTATCCACGTGCTCGACAAACCCCAGTAGAACGTGTTCTAGTTTCTTGCGTGAAGCAGGTTTTCAGTCGTGACGAACTCGCCGCCGCGTTCGACACGTTCGAGCAGACCGTGGCGCACGCAGCCGAGACCAAGAACTGGGACGAATGGGTGCAGCACTACACCCCGGACGTCGACTACATCGAGCATGCGGCCGGCACCATGAAGGGGCGCGACGAAGTGCGCACCTGGATCAGCAAGACGATGTCGACGTTCCCGGGAAGCCACATGACGGAGTTCCCGTCATTGTGGTCGGTCATCGACGAGGCCACCGGACGGATCATCTGCGAGCTGGACAACCCGATGCGCGATCCCGGCGACGGCACCATCATCAGCGCGACCAACATCTCGATCGTCACTTACGCCGGCGACGGCAAGTGGTCTCGTCAGGAAGACATCTACAACCCACTGCGGTTCATGCAGGCCGGCATCAAGTGGTGCAAAAAGGCGGAAAGCCTTGGCACGCTTGATGACGACGCCGCGAGCTGGCTGAAGACTTACGGCGCGGCGTTCGGAGGAACACAGTGAGCGCACCCAAGCTGGTCATCGGCGCCAACGGCTTCCTGGGTTCGCACGTCACCCGCCAGCTCGTCGCGACGGGCGCCGACGTGCGGGTCATGGTCCGGCCAGGCGCCAACACCCGCAGCATCGATGACCTCGATGTCACCCGCTTTCACGGTGACGTGTTCGACTCGGCCACCGTGAGAGAAGCGATGCGGGGCTGCGATCAGGTGTACTACTGCGTGGTCGACACCCGGGCCTGGCTGCAGGATCCGGCGCCGCTGTTCCGCACCAACGTCGAGGGAACGCGCAACGTCCTCGACGTTGCCGTCGAAGCGCCGATTGCCGCCATACTGAAGCGCTTCGTGTTCACCAGCACCTACGCCACGATGGCCCGACGGCACGGCCACGTGGCGACCGAGAACGAGCAGATCGACCGCCGCAAGCTCACCCCCTACGTCGCATCGCGGGTAGAGGCCGAGGATCTGGTACTGGAGTACGCGTCGCAGAAGGGACTGCCTGCTGTCGCCATGTGCGTATCGACCACGTACGGCGACGGCGACTGGGGTCGCACCCCGCACGGCGCATTCATCGCGGGCGCGGTCTTCGGCAAGCTGCCGTTCTTGATGAAGGGCATTCAGCTGGAGGCCGTCGGTGTCGACGACGCGGCGAAAGCGATGTTGATCGCCGCCGAGCGGGGCCGCAACGGCGAGCGGTACATCATCTCGGAGCGGATGATTTCGCTGAAAGACGTGGTCGAGATCGCCGCCGACGAGGCCGGTGTGCCGGCGCCGCGGCGCTCCATCCCGGTGCCCGTGCTCTACGGGATGGGGGTACTGGGCAGTCTTCGAGCCCGGTTGACGGGTAAGGACGCCGAACTCAGCATGACGTCGGTGCGGATGATGCGCGCCGAGGCTCCGGTCGATCACGGTAAGGCGGTACGCGAATTGGGTTGGCAGCCAAGGCCGGTCGAGGAATCGATCCGTGAGGCCGCCCGGTTCTGGGCCAGTATGAAAAACGCCAAGCGCAGCAGTAAAGCAACACCTGCTGAATAGCGACCGCCCGAACGTGATGGCGCGCAATCGGTTTTGAATGCAACCCAACCCGCGTGTCTGATGTAGCTGAAGTGATTTCTGTTACATAGTGTGACGCATGGTGAAGCAGTGGTGCCATTGCGCTGACGCATGCCACCGCGCGCCGCGGGCGGATTCGCACACCTCGTTGGCGAGGCGACGATGACCGCAACCACGCCGGTCGGGCTCGTCGGCTATCTGCGTGATCAGCTCACGCCGCCGCTGACAACCGTCGGTGGATTCGCCCGGATGTGCACGCTGGCCGGAAAAGCATTGTTCCGTCGGCCTTTTCACTGGGACGAAACGATCGTCCAAACCTGGTTCATCACCCGGGTGGCGTTGCTGCCCACGATTGCGGTCTCCATACCGCTGACCGTCCTGATCGTCTTCACCCTCAACACGTTGTTGTCCGCTTTTGGCGCAGCTGACATTTCGGGTGCGGGCGCCGCCCTTGGTGCCGTGACCCAACTCGGGCCGCTGACCACCGTGCTGGTGGTGGCCGGCGCCGGATCGACCGCGATCTGCGCCGACCTGGGTGCCCGCACGATCCGCGAAGAGATCGACGCCTTGGAGGTTCTCGGCATCGATCCGATCCACCGACTGGTGGTACCGCGGGTGGTGGCCGCGACCGTGGTCGCGACACTGCTCAACGGAACCGTGATCACCATCGGCCTGGTCGGCGGATTCCTGTTCGGCGTCAAGCTCCAAAATGTCTCAGGCGGTGCCTATCTCGCGACGCTGACACTTGGTCACCGGTCTGCCCGAGGTGATCATCGCGACGATCAAGGCCGCGATTTTCGGCATGATCGCGGGTTTGGTCGGCTGCTACCGGGGTCTGACCACCAAAGGTGGCCCCAAAGGCGTCGGCGTCGCTGTCAACGAGACGCTGGTGCTGTGTGTGCTCGCGCTGTTCGCGGTCAACGTCGTGCTGACCACTATCGGCGTCCGGTTCGGGACGGGACGCTGAGATGTCGACCGCGTCGGTCGTTCGCGCGCGCTATCCGCGCGTGGTCGCGGGCGTCAATCACTATGGCGGCGGCGCCATCCGGGGGATCAACAAGGCCGGGCATCTGACCAGGTTCTCGGTCAACAGCGCATGGTCGACCGGCTGGGCGATGCGCCGCTATCGCAGAGAGACGCTGCGGCTGATTGCGCAGATCGGCATGGGCACCGGGGCCATGGCCGTCGTCGGTGGGACAGCAGCGATCGTGGGTTTCGTGACGCTGTCCGGCGGGTCACTGATCGCGATCCAGGGATTCGCGTCACTGGGCAACATCGGCGTCGAGGCGTTCACCGGGTTCTTCGCCGCGCTGGCCAACGTCCGCGTCGTCACGGCGGTGGTGACCGGGGTTGCGCTGGCGGCGACGGTCGGCGCGGGCGCGACCGCGGAGCTGGGAGCGATGCGGATCAGCGAGGAGATCGACGCGCTCGAGGTGATGGGCATCAAGTCGGTGGCATTCCTGGTGTCGACCCGGCTGATGGCCGGCTTGGCGGTGGTCGTCCCGCTCTACGCGATGGCCCTGGTCATGTCGTTTCTTTCCGGACAGGTGGTCACCACGCTGTTCTACGGGCAGTCGGTGGGCACCTACGAGCATTACTTCCGCACCTTCCTGCGTACCGAGGACGTGTTCTGGTCCGGCGGGGAAGTCATCGTGATGGCGGTGATCGTGATGATCACCCACTGCTACTACGGCTACAACGCCAGCGGCGGACCGGTCGGGGTGGGCGAGGCGGTCGGGCGATCGATGCGATTCTCGTTGGTTTCCACGGTGATCGTCGTGCTGCTGACCTCGCTCGCGCTCTACGGCGTCGACCCGAACTTCAACCTCACGGTGTAGGGCGATGGCGACCACTCAGACGACAAAGACGCGAGTGCGAAAATCGCGGACCTGGCCGGACACCGCTGCGGGCCTGGGTCTGTTCCTGACCTGCGCGGTGCTGCTTGCGTTGGTATACGGCCAGTTTCGCGGCGACTTCACGCCCAAGACCAAGCTGACCATGCTGGCCGCGCGCGCAGGCCTGGTGATGGACAAGGGCTCGAAAGTCACCTACAACGGCGTCAGCGTCGGCAGGGTGGCCGGTGTCTCCGAGGTTGAGCATCGCGGCAAGCCGGCGGCGCGCTTCACCCTCGACGTCGACCCACAGTATGTCGAGCTCATCCCGAGCAACGTCATCGCCAAGATTCAGGCGACCACGGTGTTCGGTAACAAATACGTGTCGCTGACCTCTCCGAAAGACCCGGCGCCGCAGCGGATCACGCCGAATTCGGTGATCGACGCGACATCGGTCACGACGGAGTTCAACACCGTGTTCGAGACGCTCGTCGAACTTGCCGACAACATCGATCCGGTAAAGGTGAACCTCACACTCGGCGCCGCGGCGCAGGCGCTGACCGGGCTGGGCGAGAAGTTCGGCAAGTCGATCGTCAACGGCAACACGATCCTCGACCACGTGAACCCCCGAATGCCGACGATCCGCCACGACATCCACCAGCTTGCTGCGCTCGGCGAGGTCTACGCCAAGGCGGCGCCGGATCTCTTCGACGCACTGGAAAATGCCGTGACCACGGCGCGCACGCTCAACCATCGCCGGGCCGAACTCGACGCCGCCCTACTGGCGGCAATCGGCTTCGCCAACACCGGAAACGACATCTTCACCCGCAGTAGGCCCTACCTGGAACGCCTGGCCGCCGACCTCAAACCGACCGCGCATCTGCTGGACACGTACAGCCCGCAGCTGTTGTGCACCATCCGCAACTTCGCCGACATCGCGCCCAAAGTCGCCCAGCTCGAAAGCGGTAACCACTACGCGGCGCAACTCGGAGTGTCGATCACCGGCACGGAGAACCCGTACGTCTACCCGGACAACCTGCCCCGGGTCAACGGCCGAGGCGGACCCGGCGGCAAGCCGGGGTGCTGGCAGCCGATCACCCGCGACCTGTGGCCGGCGCCGTACCTGGTGATGGACTCCGGCAACAGCATTGCGCCCTACAACCACTTCGAACTCGGCCAGCCGCTGGCCAACGAATACGTCTGGGGCCGCCAGTACGGGGAGTACACGATCAACCCATGAGACTCACCGGCACCGTCGCGCGGCTCGCTGCAGTCGTGTCCGTCCAATTGTTCTTCACTGCAGTCATCGTCGTGGTGTTCGGTCAAATTCGCTTCGACCGCACGAACAGCTATTCCGCGGAATTCAGCAATGCCAGTGGTCTGCGTGCGGGGCAGTTCGTTCGCGCCTCCGGCGTGGAAGTGGGCAAAGTCAAGAAGGTGGATCTGGTCGACGGCGACAAACGGATCCGGGTCGAGTTCTCCGTCGACCGGTCAGTGCAGCTCTATCAATCGACGACCGCGCAGATCCGCTACCAGGACCTCATCGGCAACCGCTACCTCGAGATCAGCCGAGGATCCGGCGAGAACGCTCAAAGAGCCCTGCCGCCAGGCGGATTCATTCCGTTGTCGCGAACCCAGCCGGCATTGGACCTCGATGCGCTCATCGGCGGCTTCAAGCCGCTGTTCCGGGCGCTGGATCCGCAGAAGGTCAACACCATCGCGTCGTCGATCATCACCGTCTTCCAGGGCGAAGGCGGAACCATCAACGACATCCTCGACCACACTGCACAACTCACCGACCGGCTGGCCGAAAGCGACCAGGCCATCGGCGACGTGATCCACAACCTGAACACCGTGCTGGACACCACGGAGCGCCACCACGACCAACTCGACACCACCATCGACAAATTCGAGGAGCTGATCACCGGACTGAAGGACCGGGCCGATCCGCTGGCGGACGGGACCGCGCACATCAGCAACGCGGCCGGGACAGTGTCGGACCTGCTCGCCGACAACCGGGCCCTGCTGCACGGCGCCGTGACCCACTTGGAAACCCTCGCCGGTCCCCTCAACGACCAACGTGCCCGGGTCGGGAACCTGGTGGCCAAAGTGCCTGCCGCATTCAACATCATCGGGCGCGCCAGCGGAATCTACGGCGACTTCTTCAACTTCTACCTGTGCGACCTGTCGATCAAAGTCAACGGGCTGCAACCCGGCGGACCGGTCCGCTCGGTCAAACTCCTCCAACAGCCGTCGGGCAGGTGCACGCTGCAATGAGAACGCTGCAGCCCGCCAACCGGGTCCGAGTCGGGGCGTTGGCCATCGCCATCGTGGTCCTCGTTGTCGGTGTGGGACAGAGCTTCGGCAGTCTGCCCATGCTGTTCGCGACGGCAAGCTACTACGCGCAATTCACCGACTCGGGTGGGATCAGCAAGGGCGACAAGGTGCGCATCATCGGCCTGGATGTCGGCACCGTGCAGGACATGTCGATCGACGGCGATCACATCCTGATGAAATTCACCACCGGGACGCACACCATCGGCACCGCGAGCCGGGTGGCGATCCGCACCGACACGCTGCTGGGCAAGAAGGTACTCGAGATCGAGCCCCGCGGGCCGAATCAGATGCGTCCGAATGACGTTCTGCCGCTGGGCCAGAGCACCACGCCGTATCAGGTGTACGACGCCTTCTTCGATGTCACCAAGGGCGCCGCCGGATGGAACATCGATACCGTCAAGGAATCGCTGAATGTGCTCTCGCGCACCATCAATCAGACCTATCCGCACTTGAGTTCGGCCCTCGACGGGGTGGCGAAGTTCTCCGACATCATCGGCAAGCGCGACGACGAACTCAAACACCTGTTGGGCGAGGCCAGAAAAGTGGCGGGCGTGCTCGGCGATCGCAGCAAGCAGATCAACGCGCTGCTGCGCAACACCCAGACATTGCTTGCCGTCGTTCAACGAACG
Organism: uncultured Actinomycetota bacterium; assembly: GCA_963762535.1. Lineage (GTDB taxonomy): Bacteria > Actinomycetota > Actinomycetes > Mycobacteriales > Mycobacteriaceae > Mycobacterium. Next base: position 511,486 of record CAVXKX010000002.1, on the reverse strand, counting down.
AGGCAAAGCCATCGCGGCACTGCTGGCGAATGTATCGGCTTTTTCGGCGCAGGTGCAGGGGCTGATCCACGACAACCCGAATCTGCACCATCTGCTCGAGGAACTGCGCGGCGTGAGCGACGTCTTGGCCGAACACAAGAACGACCTTGTCTCGGTGCTGGATACGCTGCGCAACTACACCGCGGCACTCAGTGAGGCGGTCAGCTCGGGACCGTACTTCAAGGTGATGATCGGCAACCTGCTGCCGTACCAGATCATGCAGCCATGGGTAGACGCCGCGTTCAAGAAGCGCGGCATCGACCCGGAGAACTTCTGGCGCAGTGCGGGATTGCCGGCTTTCCGCTATCCCGATCCGAATGGCACACGCTTCTCCAACGGAGCCCCGCCACCGGCGCCGCCGGTGCTCGAAGGCACGCCGGACCACCCCGGCCCCGCCGTCGCGCCCGGCTCACCCTGCTCGTACGCGCCGCCGGCGGAGATGTCGCCGCGGCCCGGCAACCCGATGCCGTGTGCCGGCATCGACCAGAGTCAGGGACCGTTCGGCCCCAACGGTCCGTATCCGGCGCTGCCCGATGTGCTCCCGTTGCCGGCCAACCCGAATGGTCTGCCGCCGACGCCGGGTGTGCCGGATGCCGGACTCCCCGGGGCCCCGGCGCCGAACGTGCCGGGTACGCCCGTGCCGCTGCCGGTAAACGCGCCGCCGGGAGCGCGGCGGGAGGGCTTGCAGCCGGCCGGTCCGCCTCCCCCGCCGTCGACGTTCGCACCTGCCCTGCCGCCCGGTCCCCCGGCACCGGCGGGCCCCGGCCCGCAGCTACCGGCGCCGTTCCTCACACCCGGCGGAAACGGAGGTTAGCGGTCGATGAGCACAATTTTCGACATCCGCAAACTGCGGTTGCCGCACGTGTCGAAGACTGCGGCGGTCATCGGTTCGGTCGTCGTGACAGTGGGTCTTGTTGCGGCAGTGGCGGGTTGGCAGCTCTACGAGAAACTGACCAATAACAGTGTGGTCGCCTACTTCCCCGCGGTCAACGCCCTCTACACCGGGGACAAGGTTCAGATCATGGGCATCCGCGTCGGCTCGATCGACAAGATCGAACCCACCGGTGACCGGATGAAGGTGACGTTCCACTACCGCAACAAGTACAAGGTCCCCGCCGACGCGTCGGCGGTGGTGCTCAACCCCACGCTGGTCGCCTCGCGCAGCATCCAGTTGGAACCGCCGTACAAAGGCGGGCCGGTACTGGCCGACCGGGCGGTCATCCCGATCCAACGCACACAGGTGCCGGTCGAGTGGGATGAGCTGCGCAACAGTGTCACTCACATCATCGACAAACTCGGGCCGACCAAGGACCAGCCCAAAGGACCGTTCGGCGACGTCATCGAAGCTTTCGCCGACGGCCTGGCAGGCAAAGGCCAGCAGATCAACAACACGCTGAACAGCTTGTCCACCGCGCTGAACACCCTGGACGAAGGTCGCGGCGACTTCTTCTCCGTGTTGCGCAGTCTGGCGATGTTCGTCAACGCGCTTCACCAGGACGACCAGCAATTCGTCGCGCTCAACAAAGACCTCGCCCAGCTGACCGACAACCTCACCAGTTCGGATCAGGCCGCCGCCAACGCAATTCGGGACACCGACAGCGTGCTGTCAACCGCGCAGAAATTCCTGGCCGAAAATCGTGACGCACTGACCCACGACGTCGACAACTTGGGCGACCTGACGACCGCGATCATGCAGCCCGAACCGCGCGACGGCTTGGAGACCGCACTGCACATCCTGCCGAACATGGCCGCCAACGTGCTGGCGATCTACGAGCCGGCCCATGGCGGCTTGACCGGGGTGCCCGCGCTGGTCAACTTCGCCAACCCAATGCAGTTCATCTGCAGTGCGATCCAGGCCGGCAGCCGACTCGGCTACCAGGACTCCGCGGAACTCTGCGCGCAATACCTGGCGCCGATTCTGGACGCGATGAAATTCAACTACTTCCCTTACGGCATCAACTTGTTCAGCACCGCGGACACCCTACCGAAGAACGTCGCGTACTCGGAGCCGCGGCTGCAGCCGCCGCCGGGCTTCAAGGACACCACCGTGCCGGGCATCTTCTCCCCGGACACCCAATGGTCGCACCGCAATTCGGAGCCGGGCTGGGTTGTGGCGCCCGGCATGCAGGGAGTGCAGGTCCAGCCGGCTACCCAGAATCTGTTGACCGCGGCGTCACTGGCCGAGTTGATGGGCGGACCCGATATACCCGCGCCGCCACCCGGGCGCACCATGACCGGACCGCCGAACGCCTACGACGAGAACAATCCGCTGCCGCCGCCGTGGTATCCGCAACCGCTGCCGTCACCGGGACCGCCGGCGCCGCCACCGGGCCCTCCGCTCGGCGCAGCGGAAGCGGGCGCACGATGAGGGCGGCGCGGCTGATCAGCCGCACGGTCTGGCAAGCGCTGGCGGTGCTGACGGCCGCAGTGGTGCTGACCTCGTGCGGCAACTGGCGCGGTATCGCCAATGTGCCGTTGCCCGGTGGGCCCGGCAGCGGGCCAGGCTCCTACAAGATCTACGTTCAGATGCCAAACACGATGGCGCTCAACGGAAACAGCCGAGTCCTGGTGGCCGATGTCTTCGTCGGAAGCGTACGGTCGATCGACCTGCGAAACTGGGTCGCCACACTGACCGTCGACCTGGACAGGGCAGTGCGGCTACCCAAGAACGCCACCGCGAAAATCGGCCAGACCAGCCTGCTCGGCTCTCAGCACATCGAATTGGCGGCACCACCCAACCCGTCGCCTCAGATGCTGAAAGCCGGCGACACCATCGCGCTGTCAAACTCGTCGGCGTATCCCTCCACCGAGCAGACACTTGCCAGCCTGGCAATGGTGTTACGCGGCGGCGGCATTCCCAACCTCGAGGTGATCCAGAACGAGGTTTACCAGATCCTGGCCGGGCGGGCCCACCAGATCCGGGGCTTCCTGGGCAAACTGGACACATTCGTCAGCGAGCTGAACCAGCAGCGCGACGACATCCACCAGGCGATCGACTCCACCGACCGGCTGCTCGGGTACGCGGCCAGACGCACCGACACCATTGATCGCGCTCTCACCGAATTCCCGCCGCTGGTAGAGCATTTCGCCAAGCAGCGGGATCTGTTCGCCGATGCAGTGGAATCGGTGGGCCGGATCAGTGACGTGACCGATCAGACCTTCACTGCCGCGCGGGGCGATCTCCACCAGGATCTGCAAGACCTGCAGCGGCCGCTGAAACAACTCGGCCGTTCTGCACCGTATCTGGTCGATGCGCTGATGCTGCTGCTGTCACCGCCGTTCGCCATCGACAGCGTGCCGAAAATCGTTCGCGGCGACTACATCAACGTTTCCGGGGCCCTGGACCTCACACTGAGCACCATCGACAACGCGATCTTCACCGGCACCGGATTCTCCGGGGCCTTGCGTGCTCTCGAGCAGTCGTGGGGACGTGACCCTGCCACGATGGTTCCCGACATCCGTTTCACGCCGAACCCGGCTGACGCGCCGGTCGAGCGCGGCGAGTGATGCGATGCTGACTCGTTTCATCCGCAATCAGCTGATTGTGTTCGCCGCCTTGACATTAGCCGCGATGATCGCGCTCGGCTGGTTCTACCTGCGCATCCCCAGCCAGCTCGGAGTCGGCCAGTACCAGTTGATCGCTGAGCTGCCGGCGTCCGGCGGCCTGTATCGCACATCGAACGTGACCTATCGGGGAATCCAGATCGGCCGCGTGATCAAGGTCGAGCCGACAGCACACGGTGTCAGGGCGACACTGAGCATCGACAGTCGCTACCAGATCCCGGTCGACGCGTCCGCCAACGTGCACTCGGTGTCGGCGATCGGCGAGCAGTACGTGGACCTGGTGTCGGCCGCCGACCCCGGCAAGTTCTTCTCGCCGGGCCAGACCATCACCAAAGGCACCGTGCCCAGCGAGATCGGTCCCGCCCTGGACTCCGCGCAGCGTAGTCTGTCGGTACTACCCAAGCACAAGATCGCCTCGCTGCTCGACGAAACATCGCTTGCGGTAGGGGGATTGGGACCGGCGCTGCAACGACTCGTCGACTCGACGCAGTCCATCGTCGGTGACTTCGAGGCCAACCTGTCCGACGTCGACGACATCATCGCCAACGCGGCACCCATCATCGACAGCCAGGTGGATTCGGGCGATTCGATCGCGCAGTGGTCACGCAGCCTCAAAGTCCTCACCGCCCAGATCGCCGGCAACGACCCACACCTGCAGAGCATCCTGGCCAACGCCGCGCCGACCGCCGATCAGGTCAACAGCGTGTTCAGCGACGTCCGCGAGTCGCTGCCGCAGACGATTGCCAACCTGGAGATCGTCGCCGACATGCTCAAGCGCTACAACAAGGGCACCGAGCAGTTGCTGGTCTTCTCTGCCGGAGGTCGGCTCGGTGGCCCAGACCTTGATCGCGTCGGCGCCCGGGGCGGTGCTGATGAACCTCAACCTGTCGTTGAACAATCCGCCGCCGTGCCTGACCGGATTTCTCCCGGCCTCGCAGTGGCGCTCACCCGCGGATACCAGCGTGGCGCCGCTGCCGGCCGGAACCTACTGCAAGATCCCGCAAGACACCCAAGCCAATGCGGTACGCGGCGCCCGCAACTACCCGTGCGTCGATGTCCCAGGCAAGCGCAGGGCCACGCCACGAGAATGCCGCGACAACAAGCCGTACGTCCCCCTGGGTACCAATCCCTGGTACGGCACGCCGGACCAGATTCGTAACTGTCCGGCACCGGGCGCCCGATGCGACCAACCAGTCGACCCCGGCAAGGTGATCCCGGCGCCGTCGGTCAACAACGGCCTCAACCCGGCACCGGCCGACCGGCTGCCGGCGCCACCGGGGCCGGCCAACGATCCACTGCAGCGGCCCGGATCGGGCTCGGTGCAGTGCAACGGGCAGCAACCCAACCCGTGCGTCTACACGCCGGCCAGTCCGAGCGCCGATCTATCTGCCGTCCAGCGGCGAAGTCGTGGGACCCGACGGAGCCAAGTACTTGCTCGAGGATTCGCGCCACACCGGAGACAGCGGATGGAAGGACATGTTGGCGCCGGCGGGTTGACTCGCACCGAGATTCATTGACGACGGGAATCTTGCGCGCCGGGTGGCGTTGAATGAACTATCCGCACGTGAGGAGACGTCATCATGACCAGCCGGCCCGTTTTGGAACCCACCGCTGAGCATCCGATCACCATCAACCCGACCGGCAGGCGCGTTGTGGTTCGGGTCAACGGCGAAGTGGTCGCCGACACCAACGACGCGTTAGAGCTCCACGAGTCCACTTACCCTGCGGTGCAATATGTCCCGTTCGATGATGTGGTGCGCGACCGGCTCACCCGCACCGACACCAGCACGTACTGCCCCTTCAAAGGCGAAGCCGCCTACTACAGCGTGACCACCTCCGCCGGTGACACCGTCGAGGACGTGATCTGGTTCTACGAGCAGCCCTATCCGGCGGTGGCGGCAATCGCCGGCCATCTGGCGTTCTACCCGGACAAGGCCGAGATCACCGTCGAGCCGGCCTAAGAACTCGCGGCGCCGAACACCTGCGACGCCAACCGGGTGTCGCTGTATTCGCGCAGCGATGAGATCAGCCCGTCCCGGGTTTCGAAGATGAAGACGGCGGGGCTGTTGTAGTGGACCCCCTCGATTGTCTCGCCGTGGGCTTCGGCTTCGATCACCACGCTTTCACCGTCGTTGAAGCACTGGACGAAGTCGAGGTCCAATTCGACGCGCCGTCTGCGCCGCTCGAACTCCTCGCGCAACGACGACTTGCCGATCGACTCGCGGGTCACGATGCTCCAGTAAGTGAAATCGTCGCCGAGCAACTCGAAGCACTCGTCGATGTCACCGCCGTCGGAGAGACACTGCAAGAACATCCACGCCAGCTCGGCGGACGGAGCGTCGAACGGGGTGGTCACTTCGCCATCCTTACGCGCAGCACGCCGGCCGGTCAATGAAGCGCACGCCCATCCCCAAGCCCGGGCCGGCCTTATGATCGTCGGGATCGAGCAATCGCGGTACCCGGCGGGAGCACATGGTGAATAGCGCTCGCACGGTGACATTTCCCAGTGCGGTCAGCCCCGGCAACACCCTCTTGCCGCTGCGCAGAGGTCCCGGAGACCCGTGTTTTCAGATCGGCGAAGACGGCGCGATCTGGCGAACCAGCTTGTTAGGCAGCGGATCTGCTACCGCGCGGATCAGCCGTGCCGCACCCGACGCGGTCGACTGCATGGCCTGGGGCAGCGGCGCTGAGGAGTTCCTCGACGCGCTGCCCGCCATGCTCGGCGCCCACGACGACCCGTCGGATTTCGCGCCGGTCGACCCGATCGTCGCCGAGGCGCACCGACGGGTACCGCACCTGCGGCTGGGTCGCACCGATCGGTGCTGGAGGCGCTGATCCCCGCCGTCATCGAGCAGCGCGTGCCGGGCAAGGACGCGTTCCGGGCCTGGCGTCTGTTGGTGACCAAGTTCGGAACGCCAGCACCCGGACCGGCGCCGCAGCGGATGCGGGTGCCACCGTCGGCCGAGGTGTGGCGGCGTATCCCATCGTGGGAGTTTCACCGCGCCAACGTCGACCCGGGCCGGGCCCGCACCATCGTCGGGTGTGCGCAGCGGGCCGCATCGTTGGAGCGGCTCACCTCGTGGCCGGTGGAGCAGGCCCGCGAGGCACTGACGTCGCTGCCCGGCGTCGGGATCTGGACCGCCGCCGAGACAGCGCAACGGGCATTCGGCGATCCCGATGCGCTGTCGGTGGGCGACTACCACATCTCGAAGATGGTCGGCTGGACATTGCTGGGCCGTCCGATCGACGACGCCGAGATGGTCGAGCTTCTCGAACCGATGCGCCCGCACCGCCACCGGGTGGTCCGGTTGCTGCAGGCCAGCGGCCTGGCCTACGAGCCGCGTCGTGGCGCGCGGTTGCCACTGCAGGACATCCGCGCATTGTGAGTGCCGGGATTACGCATTGCGGTCATCGGGTACTCGCCGCCCATGACTCAATTCACCGTTCCCGGCCTGACCGATCAACAGGGCGCCAAAATCGTTGATCTGCTGCAGAAGCAGTTGAGCACCTACAACGACCTCCATTTGACGCTCAAGCACGTCCACTGGAATGTGGTGGGCCCCAACTTCATTGGGGTGCACGAAATGATCGACCCGCAAGTGGAATTGGTCCGCGGATACGCGGACGAGGTGGCCGAGCGGATCGCCACGCTTGGTGGATCGCCGCAGGGCACCCCGGGGGCCATCCTGAAAGACCGGACCTGGGACGACTATTCGGTGGGCCGTGACACCGTGCAGGCCCACCTGGCGGCGCTCGACCTGGTCTACAACGGCGTCATCGAAGACACCCGCAGAGGTATCAGTGAAACCGAAGAGCTTGATCCGGTCACGCAGGACATCCTGATCGACCACGCCGCGGAGCTGGAGAAGTTCCAGTGGTTCGTCCGCGCACACCTCGAAAATGCCGGCGGAGCGCTGGTTCACGAGGGCTCGTCCACCGAAGAGCGGGCGGCGAAGTCCGCCAGAACCCAGAGTTGAGCGTCGGTCCCGGCAGACGAGCCGGGAATAACCGGACCGTAGTCCGGTTGTACTGGGCATCGAAGCACAAGGAGGCTTGAGATGCCCGCGATCACCGCTGACACACTGACCTTGCCGCGGCTGTCCGCCGCGGATCCGATCGAGACGCAACGCCCGGTCCGATCCATCACCGCTGGGCCGCGCGGCTATGAGGGCGAAGGATTCCCGGTGGTCCGCGCATTCGCGGGGGTCAGCAGCGCGGCACTGGACCCGTTCGTGCACATGGACCAGATCGGCGAGGTGGAGTACCAGCCCGGCGAGCCCAGGGGAACCGACTGGCACCCACACCGAGGGTTCGAGACGGTCACCTACATGATCGACGGCCGCTTGGCGCACCAGGACTCGCACGGCGGTGGCGGACTGATCGGCGATGGCGCGACCCAATGGATGACCGCCGGAGCAGGCGTCCTGCACATCGAGACGCCACCGGCGGAATTGGTGGAAAGCGGCGGAACGTTCCACGGCGTCCAGCTCTGGGTGAACCTGCCGAAAGGAAATAAGTTCGCCACGCCGCGATACCAAGCGATCGAGGGTGGCGACGTCGCATTGCTGTCGTCCGATGACGGCGGCGCGTTGATCCGCGTCATCGCCGGCGAGGTCGGCGGCCACCATGGGCCAGGCGTTACACACACGCCAATCACCTTGGTGCATGCGACAATTCACCCCGGCGCCCGGCTGAACATTCCGTGGAACCGCGACCACAACGCGCTGGTCTATGTGCTGGCCGGACGCGGGTCGGTGGGGCCGGCCGCGCACCCCGTGCGGCAGGGGAACCTGGCGATCCTGGGCCCCGGCGATCGAATCACCGTCGACGCCGCGTCGTCGCAGGAGTCGCGGGTTCCCGCGCTCGAGGTGCTGATCCTGGGCGGTCAGCCGATCCGTGAGCCGGTGTTTCATTACGGCCCGTTCGTGATGAACACCAAGGCCGAGGTGATGCAGGCGATCGAGGACTTCCAGGCCGGCAAATTCGGCAACGTGCCGCCGGGGCGCTGATGCCGCACCACTCCTAGGCCCCCGTAGCTAACGCGGCAGTCAATTGTGGCACCGGCGCAGGTGTGACCTATGGCACAATCGACGGGTGGTGCAGCCCGCGAGCCGGGGACCGGGTCGCCCCCCCGCAGCAAAGGCGGCTGAGACGCGGAAGCGCATTCTGCGCGCCGCTCGCGAGGTGTTCAGCGAACGCGGATACGACGCGGCCACCTTTCAGGCGATCGCCATCCGGGCCGACCTGACCCGGCCCGCGATCAATCACTACTTCGCAAACAAGCGCGTCCTGTACTGGCAGGTGCTGGAAGAGACCAACAACGCCGTGGTCGCCGCAAGTGTGCAGCGGGCGCGCAGTGAGACCACCCTGACCGCCCGGGTATCAGGGTTCATCGAGGGCGCCATCGAGGGTGAACTCGAAAACCACGCGGCCTCGGCGTTCTTGATCGCCGCAACGCTGGAGTCGCAGCGTCACCCCGAGTTGAGCCGGCCCGGCGGCGCAGATTCGGTCAGCATGACGCGGGCATTCCTGCTGTGGGCGATCAACGACGGCGTTCAGAGCGGCGAACTGAGCGCGGACACCGACGCCGAGGCGCTCACCGAAATGCTGCTTGCGGTGTTGTTGGGCGTCGGCTTCTATGCGGGCTTTGTGAACAGCCGTCCCGAATTCGACGCCATCACCGACCAATTGAAATCGTTGCTGGCCCGCAGCCTCACTCGGCCGCCCGATTGAGCGCAGTGATGTAGCGCACACAACCAGATAGATTGCCTAAGTGATTAGGTAGCATTGGTGGCGCCATGACTGATGTATACGACGCGACCTCCATCCGCTCCGAGGGCGACAGCTGGGACATCACCGAAAGCGTCGGCGCCACCGCTTTGAGCGTTGCCGCGGCCCGCGCCGTCGAGACCGCATCGGATGATCCCCTGATCCGCGACCAGTTCGCCTACCTGCTGGTCTCCACCGCCGGGCAGCCGTGGGCGCGGCTGGCCAGTTCGCTGGACTGGATCGCCGACGACGATCACGGTCGCCGCGCGCACCAGCTGGCCGTCGACTACCAAGCAGTGCGCACCCACTATTTCGACGCTTACTTCGCTGAGGCCACTGGCGCTGCCGCTGGTATCCGGCAGGTGGTCATCCTGGCCGCGGGCCTGGATTCACGGGCTTTCCGGCTGGACTGGCCGGCCGGCACCACGGTCTACGAGATCGACCAGCCGCAGGTCGTCGCCTACAAGACGGCCACGCTGGAGTCCGCCGGTGCGGCGCCGACCGCCGAGCGACGGACCGTGCAGGTCGACCTTCGGGACGACTGGGCCGCCGCCTTGACCTCCGCCGGCTTCGATCCCAACCAGCCGACCGCCTGGCTGGCCGAGGGCCTGCTGCCGTACCTACCGGCCGAAGCGCAGGACCGGCTGTTCGAGATCTTGACCGAGTTGAGCGCACCGGGCAGCCGGGTAGCCGTCGAAGCGTTCAGCCTCGGTACCGGCGACAAAGAAGCGCGTCGTGTCGCACGGCGGGCGCGTTTCGACCGGATGCGCCAACGCCTCGGCTTGGACATCAACGTCGAGACCCTGACCTACCAGGAACCCGACCGGGTTGACGCCGCGGATTGGCTGACCGAGCACGGCTGGCACGTGAATGCCGTCAGCAACGCCGACGAGATGGCCAGGCTGGGCCGGGCGATTCCCGCCGATCTGGCCGCCGAAGCCTTCACCACCACACTGCTGAGCGCCGAGCTCGGCGTAACTGATTGACGACCAACCACTTTCGTAGAAGTCAGGAGCTCGATGAGTACCTTGCGCAGCCATGACGACACCTGGGACATCGCCACCAGTGTGGGCACGACCGCGGTAATGGTGGCCGCGGCCCGTGCCGCCGAGACCGACAGTCCCGAGCCGCTGATTCGCGACCCGTTCGCCAAAGTTCTGGTCAGCGAGGCCGGTACCGGCGTGTGGGAGAAGATGCTCGACAGCTCGCTGCTCGACCAGGTGGCGACGATCGACGCGGAAGCCGCGGCGATTTTCGAGCACATGCAGGGTTACCAGGCGGTGCGCACGCACTTCTTCGACGCCCATTTCGCCGATGCGGTGACCGCCGGGATCCGCCAAATAGTGATCCTGGCATCCGGCCTGGATTCACGGGCCTACCGGCTGGACTGGCCGGCCGGCACCACGGTGTACGAGATCGACCAGCCCAAGGTGCTGGAATACAAGGCGGCGACGCTGGAGGCGCACGGCGCGACACCGTCAGCCGACCGCCGCGAGGTGGCCATCGATCTGCGTCAGGATTGGCCGGCAGCACTCATCGCGGCGGGCTTCGACCCGAAGGCGCCGACCGCCTGGCTGGCGGAGGGGCTGCTGATGTACCTGCCCGCCGACGCCCAGGACCGGCTGTTCACGCAGATCAGTGAGTTGAGCTCGCCGGGCAGCCGGATCGCGGCCGAAACCGCGGCCAACCACGCCGATGACCGTCGCCAGGAGATGCGCGAGCGCCTCGATCGGGTGGCCGCCAAGCTCGGCATCGAGCGCAACGTCGACATCCAGGACCTGATCTACCACGATGACGATCGCGCCGACGTCGCGGCGTGGCTCAACGATCACGGCTGGCGGGCCACCGCGCAGAACTCCGGTGACGAGATGCGCCGGCTGGACCGCTGGGTCGAGGGTGTGCCGTCCGCCGGCGACAAGGACGCGTTCTCGCAGTTTGTGACCGCCGAACGCATCTGAGCGGTCGCGTCCACACGAAGCGGCGATAGCCGAGGGGACCTGTTGCCCAACCGGGTGGTTGATTAGGATTGGGATTTCGCCGGTCGAGGAAGGGATCCCCATGACGACCGAAATCACTGCTCCGGTTGCCCCCACTGCCTCGCCTACCAGGCTCTGACGTCGCAAAGACCGTCGCGCGGTTGCGTCAGACGTTCGCCACCGGTCGCACCCGAAACCTGGAGTGGCGCAAAGAGCAATTGCGCGCGCTCAAGCAACTGATGGTCGAGAACGAGGCGAAGGTTGCCGACGCCCTCGACAAGGACCTGGGCCGGTCGCCGTTCGAGGCTTGGCTCGCCGACGTCGCCAGCACCTCCGGCGAGGCCGCGTACGCGGCGAAGAACGTGGGCAAGTGGGCCAAGCGCCGTCACCGGCTGCTGGAGATGTCGCAGCTGCCCGGTCGTGGCTGGGTGGAGTACGAGCCGTACGGCACCGTGCTGATCATCGGCGCCTGGAACTTCCCGTTCGCGCTGACCCTCGGCCCCGCTGCCGGTGCGATCGCCGCGGGAAACACCGTGGTACTCAAGCCTTCTGAGGTGGCACCCGCGTCCTCGGCGCTGATGGCCGAGTTGGTCCCGCGCTACCTCGACAGTGACGCGATCGCGGTGATCGAGGGCGATGGCGCGGTCAGCCAGGAGCTCATCGCGCAGGGCTTTGATCACCTGCTGTTCACCGGCGGAACCGAAATCGGGCGCAAGGTGTACGAGGGCGCGGCGGCGCAGCTGACCCCGGTGACCCTCGAACTCGGCGGTAAGAGCCCGGTCATCGTGTCGAAAGACGCGGACATCAAGGTCGCCGCCAAGCGGATCGCGTGGACCAAGCTGATCAACTCCGGCCAGATCTGCATCGCGCCCGACTACGTCCTGGCCGAGGCGCCGATCCGCGACCAGCTGGTCGACGAGATCCAGAAAGCGGTCATCGGCTTCGAGGCCGAGAACGCCAGCGGCGGAAAGCGAATCGTCAACGAGCGCCACTTCAACCGGCTCACCGCCGCACTCGCCGCGACGCAGGGTCAGATCGCCATCGGTGGTGGGTCGGACCTCTCGAAGCTGAACATCCAGCCGACCGTGGTGGTGGATCCGGCAGTCGACGAGCCGCTGATGACCGACGAGATCTTCGGCCCGATCCTGCCGGTGTTGACCGTTCAAAACCTGGACGAGGCAATCGCATTCGTGAACTCGCGGCCCAAGCCGCTGGCCGCCTACCTGTTCACCAAGGCCAAAGCTGTCCGGGAACGGGTGATCAAGGAAGTGCCCGCTGGCGGCATGGTGGTCAACCACCTGCTGTTCCACTTCGCCACCCACAAGCTGCCGTTCGGCGGCGTCGGTCCGTCCGGCCTGGGTGCCTACCACGGCAAGTTCGGGTTCGAGGAGTTCAGTCATCGCAAATCGGTGCTGACCAAGCCGACCCGCCCCGACATCGCCAGCTTCATCTACCCGCCGTATACAGAGAAGGCAATGAAGTTGGCGCGCCGGCTGTTCTGACTTTGCCGGCCCGTTGTGAATCGTTGGTCATTGAGGATCGAGAGATAGGAACGTAATGCCCGGAGTGCAGGATCGCGTTGTCGTCGTCACCGGAGCCGGTGGTGGTCTGGGGCGCGAGTACGCGCTGACCCTCGCCAAGGAAGGCGCGAGCGTCGTGGTCAACGACCTCGGTGGTTCTCGTGACGGCACCGGTGCCGGACACAACATGGCCGACGCCGTCGTCAAGGAGATCAAGGACGCCGGCGGACGGGCGGTTGCCAACTACGACAGCGTGGCCGAGGCCGATGGCGCCGAGAACATCATCAAGACCGCACTCGACGAGTTCGGCAAGATCGACGGCATCGTGAGCAACGCGGGCATCCTGCGCGACGGCACGTTCCACAAGATGTCGTTCGAGAACTGGGATTCGGTGCTCAAGGTGCACCTCTACGGCGGCTACAACGTCATCCGCGCCGCATGGCCGCATTTTCGCGAGCAGAGCTACGGCCGCGTGCTCGTCGCCACCTCCACCAGCGGGCTGTTCGGCAACTTCGGGCAGGCCAACTACGGCGCAGCCAAGCTGGGCCTGGTCGGCTTGATCAACACGCTGGCCCAGGAAGGCGCCAAGTACAACATCAAGGCCAACGCGCTGGCGCCGATCGCCGCCACCCGGATGACCGAAGACATCCTGCCGCCCGAGGTGTTGAAGAACCTGACGCCGGAATTCGTTGCACCCGTGGTGGCCTACCTGGTCACCGAAGAAGTGCCCGACACCGGCTCCATCTTCATCGTGGGCGGCGGCAAGGTGCAGCGCGCCGCGCTGTTCCAGAACGAGGGCGCCACCTTCACGACGCCGCCGTCCGTCGACGACATTGCCTCGCACTGGGGCGAGATCGACGACCTGTCTGCGGCGAAGCCGGCCAACTTCTCGATCCGCTGATCGCGCTCGACCAAGAGAAAGGCGCCGCCCCCTCGCTTGGGTCGCGGCGCCTTTCCTGCTCTTGTGTTAGAACCCGATTGACGCGAAGTCGGCAGCTATTTGCGACGCGGCGCTCTGGATGACCTCGACGGCGAAGCCGGCAGCCAGTGTTTCCAGCGCGGTGTTCGCCGCGATCGGCAGCCCGAAGGCGTCCGTCAAGTCGCCGGTGGCCAGGTTGTCGGTGAACAGCGAGATGTCGTAGGCGGGAATGCTGGTCGCCAGGGCATTCGAGATGTCTTGCAGCGGCAGGAAAACCGAGTATGCCGCCGAAAGCGCACTGGAGAAGGCGTTGGCGATGTCGGTGATCGTCGGTGTGGCCGCCGGGACCGCGGTCGCGGCCTCCGCTCCGCTCGACGTGGCCGCGGCCGCGTACGGATCAGTGTCCGTCATCAAGTTCTGAATACCTTGCTGCGTGTCGGAGACGAGGGTGTTGAACTCGGTGGTCGCACTGACGCCGTTGGACAGCCCGAACGGGGTGTTGACGTCGGCGTCCGTGGTCGAATAGCCCACGCTGCCGTCGCCGTAGCCCAGGTTGATCAGGTAGGTCAGGTCTGGCCCCAGCAACTCTTGGAGTTGGGTCGGCAGCAGCGCGACCAATGGCGCCGTGATCTCGTGTCCCGCAGCGGCGTCCGTTCCGTCGAGCGTGGTGATCATGAAGTAGTTGGTGCCGGTGTCGGCGCCTGAAACCGGCAGCGGGGTTGCATGGGCGATGTCGGCAAGCGACGGTCCGGAGCCGAGTCCCCCGGTGCCGTCACCGCCGTTCAGGTAGGTGCCATGCAGCGTCTCAATGCCCAAAAACGCATTGAGGTCGGACAAGAAGTTGAGCGGGTACTTCGGGAAGTCGGCGAAACCGTCGTATTCGATCGTGTAGATCTGAGTGGCGTAATCGCTGGAGGGGGTGGCGCCGTCGAAGGAGATCCCCAGGCTTGGAAGGCTTAGCGGGTCGGACACCGCGGGACCCGTTGACGGAGTGAAACCGTCAAAGCGCGAGAGCAATCCACCGTTCGGCGCGGTCTCGTCGGCGACGAGGAGGAAGTTCACATCGGTCTTGGGAATACCCGCGTCTGTCAGCTGCTGCATGACGAGGCCAGAGATCACGGAACTCTGGGAGTAGCCGAACACTGTGGCTGTGTTGCCGTTGGCGATCTCGGACTCGATCGTGTTGGCCAGAATGGTGTCGCCCTGGCCCACAGAGGTGCTGTCCGACGGGAAACCGTCGGCGCCGGAGGGGTAGTTGAACGGCAGCGTGTGCACACCAGTCAGCGGGTAGAGGCCCTCGGGTGTGAAAACACCCTCGCCGAAGGGATTCGACGGGGTGGACTGGTAGAAGTCGATGCCGTTGCCGTAGGTCGGAAACAGGTAATGGAAGGCGGCGGACTCCACGTAGTCGCTGCCGGGGATCGGTGTGCCGCTGCCACCGACGACCAGGCCGATGTCGTCGGCGCGCGCCGCGGTGGAGTTCATCATGGCTGCCACGCTGAGGAAACCGGCGCCAGCGATGGCGACCATTCCCAGACCGATGACTCGAGGCGTGCGACCAGACATTGTGCGACCTTTCGGGCTGCGGGCTGTTGGTCGTCAGGGCATTCGGCGGCCCCAGCGGCGCAGGTTATTAGGCATATGTCTACGCTTATTAGACGCCGATGTCTGAGAAACACACAGGTTTTCGTTGGCGAAATTTGAGTATTGTGTCCAACACGCCGGACCTGCACCAGCTGCCCCAGAAGCCCCGGCTGTCACTGACCCGAGGTCATGCTGCTTTTTCGAAACGAGCGCACGAGTGATATCAACGCAGGCCTGATATCGCATACGCCCACGTTTTGAAAAGCACTCCATGGCCGGAGGCTGGTACCGGTGTTACTACAGTGACCCGCTCAGCCCAGCAGCGCGTCGCGCAGCCGGTGGACATCGTCTTCGGTGATGCCCGCGCTGCGGAAGTAGCCGTCCAGGGATCCAAAATTGTCGTCGATGGTCCGCCGCGCGGCGCCGAGATATTCCGCGCGCACGCCGAGCACCTCTTCGGACAGCCGCGCCTCGGTGGTCGACATCAGCTCGGGTGTCATGTCGAGGTCGGCCCGCTGCCGGATCGCGTCGAGGATGCGCTCCCGTAGCAGCGGGACGGCCAGGTTGCTGGTCAAGAAGTCCGCCTCGATCGCGTCGCGGTCGACTCCAGCGGCCTCCAACACCAGCGCCACGGTGAACCCGGTGCGGTCCTTGCCGGCGAAGCAGTGGGCGAGCACCGTGCGTCCGTCGGCCAACAGCGTCACGACGCGGTGCAGCGCCTCGCGGGCGCCGGGGTAGGTGGGAAAGCGGCTGTACTCGTCGACCATGTACCGGGTGGCGGCGTCGCTGACGGATTCGCCGTCGGGCTTGTCTTCCAGCAGACGCTTGAAGGCGTGCTCGTGCGGTGCTTCGCCGTCCGGGTTCACGTCGTCGGGCGCGAGGTCCGGGATGGGCAACAGGTGAATGTCGACGCCGTCGGGTACCAGGCCGGGGCCGTGGCGCAGGACCTCACTGCGGGAACGTAGATCGGCGACGTCGGTGATGCCCAAGCGGCGCAACTCGTCTCGGCCTTCGTCGGCCAGCTCGCTCAGCTCGCCGGAACGGAACAGCCGACCGGGCCGCAGCACGCCGGTGGTATCCGCGACGTCGCGAAAGTTCCAGGCTCCGTGCAGGTCTCGTAAACCGGTGGTCACTTTAGGTGACCGCCGCGGCGAAAGCGCTTTTCTCCCGGCCAATTTCGGCGCGCGCGATGGACCGCATATGCACTTCGTCGGGTCCGTCGAAGATGCGCATCGCGCGCTGCCAGGCGTACATCCGGGCCAGCGCGGTGTCTTCACTGACGCCGGCCGCGCCGTGCACCTGGATGGCGCGGTCGATGACGTCGCAGGCCATCTGCGGTGCTACCGCTTTGATCTGGGAGACCAGCAGATGCGCAGCCCGGTTGCCGTGCTGGTCGATGGTCCAGGCCGCCTTATGGCACAGCAGCCTGGCCTGGTCGATTTCGTTGCGGGACTTAGCAATTGCCTGCTGCACCATGCCCTGGTCGGCCAGTGGCCGGCCGAATGCGATCCGGGTGTTGGCCCGGTGCACCATCAGGGCCAGCGCCCGTTCGGCGCCGCCCAGCGCGCGCATGCAGTGGTGGATGCGGCCCGGTCCCAGCCGCGCCTGGGCGATCGCGAACCCGCCGCCTTCCTCGCCGAGCAGGTTGGTGACCGGTACCCGGACGTTGTCGTAAATGATCTCGCAGTGGCCGGGCTGGTCCTGGTAGCCGAAGACCGATGTCGAGCGGACCACCGTCACGCCCGGGGTGTCGATCGGGACCAGCACCATTGACTGCTGCTGGTGGCTTGCCGCTTCAGGGTTGGTGCGGCCCATGACGATCAGGATCTTGCAGCGCGGATCCGCCGCGCCCGACGTCCACCATTTGCGGCCGTTGATCACGTAGTCGCCGCCGTCGCGCACGATCGACGTCTCGATGTTGCGGGCGTCGCTGCTGGCGACCGCGGGCTCGGTCATCGAAAACCCGCTGCGGATCTCACCGTTCAGCAGCGGCTCGAGCCACTGCTTGCGTTGCTCCTCGGTAGCGAACAGGTGCAGGGTCTCCATGTTGCCGGTGTCGGGCGCCGCGCAGTTGATCGCCTCGGGCGCGATCTCCAGACTCCACCCGGTCAACTCGGCCAGCGGGGCGTAGTCGACGTTGGTCAGACCCGACTCGGCCGGCAGAAACAGGTTCCACAATCCGGCCGCCTTGGCTTTGACCTTCAGCTCCTCGATGACCGGAGGAACGGTGTGATCGTCCGCGGCCGACTTCCTCGCGGTATTTGTCGTACTCGGCCTCGGCCGGAAAGACGTAATCGGTGATGAACTCGCTCAGTCGCTTGTGATAGTCGCTGGCTTTGGCTGACATCGCGAAGTCCATGACCGTCACGATAAGCCACCCGTCCCATGCCCACACCGCGGGCGCAGGATGAAGCCATGACCGACACCCGCCCGCCGCTGCCACCGTTCACACTGGCGACGGCCATCGAGAAAGTTCAAGCCGCCGAAGACGCGTGGAACAGCTGTGATCCGGACCGGGTCAGCCGCGCGTACACCGTTGACTCGCAATGGCGTAACCGCGGCGAGCACGTCGTCGGCCGCGACGCCATCGTCGAGTTCTTGACCCGCAAGTGGCAGCGCGAACTTGACTACGCTTTGCGCAAAAGCCTGTGGAGTTTCCACGACAACCGCATTGCCGTCCGGTTCCAGTACGAATGTCACGATGCGTCCGGCCAGTGGTGGCGCAGCTACGGCAACGAACTGTGGGAGTTCGACGAGGCCGGCCTGATGAGCCGGCGCGAAGCCAGCATCAACGACGTCGCGATCGACGCGTCTGAGCGCCGGTACTTCGGCCCGCGCCCGACCGAGGGATATGGCCAAGACCTCCCGCTTTGGTAGTCGACCCAGGCGATCAGGTTAGGGTTGTTGCCGATCTACCGGGGTCAGGGAGTACAGGAAGTAGATGCGGACGCCATGACAGAAACGCAGACGACGGTCGGCGTGGTCGCCGAGTCGGGAGCCGACGAGCGGCGCGTCGCGCTGGTGCCGAAGGCTATCGCGCCGCTGGTGAAGAGTGGTGTGTCGGTCGTCGTGGAGGCGGGCGCCGGTGAGCGCGCGCTGCTTCCCGACGCGCTGTACACCGAGGCCGGAGCGACGATCGGGGACGCGTGGTCGGCCGACATCGTGGTCAAGGTCGCGCCGCCGACCGCCCAAGAGGTCGGCCGGTTGAAGCGCGGGCAGACCCTGATCGGCTTCCTGGCACCGCGTAACGCCGAGAACTCGATCGGCGCCCTCGAGCAGGCCGGTGTGCAGGCCTTCGCGTTGGAGGCCATTCCGCGGATCTCGCGGGCCCAGGCGATGGACGCGTTGTCCTCGCAGGGCAACGTCGCCGGTTACAAGGCCGTGCTGCTGGCCGCCTCGGAGTCGACCCGATTCTTCCCGATGCTGACCACCGCGGCCGGCACCGTGAAGCCGGCCACCGTGCTGGTGCTCGGCGTCGGCGTGGCCGGCCTGCAGGCGCTGGCGACAGCGAAACGGCTGGGCGGTCGGACCACCGGCTACGACGTGCGGCCCGAGGTCGCCGACCAGGTCCGCTCGGTGGGCGCGCAATGGTTGGACTTGGGGATCGATGCCGCCGGTGAAGGCGGGTACGCCCGTGAGCTCACCGACGAGGAGCGTGCGCAGCAGCAGAAGGCGCTGGAGAAGGCGATCAGCGGATTCGACGTCGTCATCACCACGGCGTTGGTCCCGGGCCGCCCGGCCCCCAAGCTGGTGACCGCCGCCGCCGTCGAAGCCATGAAGCCTGGCAGCGTCGTGGTCGACCTCGCGGGGGAGACCGGCGGCAACTGCGAGCTGACCGAGCCCGGTCAGACCGTCGTCAAGCACGACGTCACGATCGCCTCGCCGCTGAACCTGCCGGCCACCATGCCCGAGCACGCCAGCGAGCTCTACAGCAAGAACATCACCGCGCTGCTGGACCTGCTGATCAAGGACGGCGCGCTGGCTCCCGACTTCGACGACCAAGTCATCGCGGACTCATGCGTCACGCGCACGAAGGCCGCCGGCGACGATGCAGAGCGCAGCGATGCGGAGGAGCGGCGTAAGACGGTTGGAGAGGCCTAGATGTACAACGAACTGCTCGCCAACCTGGCGATCCTGGTGCTGTCCGGATTCGTCGGGTTCGCGGTGATCTCGAAAGTGCCCAACACGCTGCACACCCCGCTGATGTCGGGCACCAACGCCATCCACGGCATCGTCGTGCTCGGTGCGCTGGTGGTCTTCGGAGAGGTCGAGCATCCGTCGCTGGCGGTGAAGATCATCCTGTTCGTGGCCGTGGTGTTCGGCACGCTGAACGTCATCGGTGGCTTCATCGTCACCGACCGGATGCTCGGGATGTTCAAGGGCAAGAAGAAGGCGCCGGTGACGACGGAAGACGCGGTGGCCAAATGAACTACCTGGTGATCGGCCTCTACATCATCTCGTTCGCGCTGTTCATCTACGGCTTGATGGGCCTGACCGGCCCCAAGACCGCCGTGCGCGGCAACCTGATCGCCGCGGTCGGTATGGCACTGGCCGTGACGGCGACGCTGATCAAGATCCGCCACACCGAATCATGGGTGCTGATCATCGCGGGGCTGGTCGTGGGCATCGTGCTCGGCGTTCCGCCGGCCCGGATGACCAAGATGACCGCGATGCCGCAGTTGGTGGCGTTCTTCAACGGCGTCGGCGGTGGCACCGTCGCGCTCATCGCGCTCGCGGAATTCATTGATACCAAAGGCTTTTCGGCGTTCCAGCACCATGAGTCACCGACCGTTCACATCGTGGTGGCGTCGCTGTTCGCCGCGATCATCGGGTCGATCTCGTTCTGGGGCTCGATCATCGCCTTCGGCAAGCTGCAAGAGATCATCTCCGGCGCACCGATCGGTCTCGGCAAGGCACAACAGCTGGTCAACCTGCTGCTGCTGATCGGGGCGATCGTGGCGGCGGTCGAGATCGGACTGCATGCGCATCCGGGCAGCGGCGGGGCTTCGCTGTGGTGGATGATCGGCCTGCTTGCCGCCGCCGCAGTGCTGGGCCTGATGGTGGTGCTGCCGATCGGCGGTGCCGACATGCCGGTGGTGATTTCGCTGCTCAACGCGATGACCGGGTTGTCGGCCGCCGCGGCGGGCCTGGCGCTGAACAACACCGCGATGATCGTCGCCGGCATGATCGTCGGCGCGTCCGGTTCGATCCTGACCAACCTGATGGCCAAGGCGATGAACCGCTCCATCCCCGCGATCGTCGCCGGCGGATTCGGCGGCGGCGGCATTGCGCCCGGTGGCGGTGACGCCGGCGACAAGACCGTGAAGTCCACCTCGGCGGCCGATGCCGCGATCCAGATGGCGTACGCCAACCAGGTGATCGTCGTCCCGGGTTACGGGCTGGCCGTCGCGCAGGCTCAGCACGCCGTGAAGGACATGGCGGCGTTGCTGGAGGCCAAGGGGGTCGAGGTGAAGTACGCCATCCACCCGGTGGCCGGCCGGATGCCGGGACATATGAACGTGCTGCTGGCCGAGGCCGAGGTCAACTACGACGCGATGAAAGACATGGACGACATCAACGACGAGTTCGGCCGGACCGACGTCGCGATCGTCATCGGCGCCAACGACGTCACCAACCCGGCGGCCCGCAACGACGCGTCCAGCCCGATCTACGGCATGCCGATCCTCAACGTGGACAAGGCGAAGTCGGTGATCGTGCTCAAGCGGTCGATGAATTCCGGCTTCGCGGGCATCGACAACCCACTGTTCTACGGCGAGGGCACGACGATGCTGTTCGGCGACGCGAAGAAGTCGGTGTCCGAGGTGGCCGAGGAGCTGAAGGCGCTGTAGGAGCGGCGGCGAGACTTAAACGGGCGGGTACGCCGGCGGCGGGTAACCCTGACCGTCGGTGACGCCGCGCAGTCCCCACGGCAGGTATTTGAAGTAGAACTCGAGTTCGTCGGAAAAGTCGTAGCTGGGATCAGGATCCGGTTGCATCTGACTACCTCTCGAGTCGGCTCGCGTTTCACGCCGAAGTCTAGTCCCGGCGGGCAACGCGCAACAGTGATCTGTCGTGTTGCCTAGACTACCCAACTAGTTGATTGACTCCGGGTTGCCCCCGGACCGCCGATAGCGAGTAGACATGCCATCCGAGAACGGGCTCACCCGCCGCGAGGAGCTGCTGGTTGTTGCCACCAAGTTGTTCGCCGCTCGTGGTTATCACGGCACCCGGATGGACGACGTCGCCGACGTGGTCGGTCTGAACAAGGCCACCGTCTACCACTATTACGCCAGCAAGTCGCTGATCCTCTACGACATCTACCAGCAGGCCGCCGAGCGGACCTTGGCCGCCGTCCACGACGATCCGGCGATGTCGGCCCGCGAGGCGCTCTACCAGTACACCGTCCGGCTGCTCAACCAGATCGCCGCCAACCCCGAGGGCGCGGCGGTCTACTTCCAGGAGCAGCCCTACATCACCGAGTGGTTCACCGAGGAGCAGGTCGCCGCGGTCCGCGAGAAGGAGACCCAGGTGTACGAGCACGTGCACGGGCTCATCGACCGCGGCATCGCCAGCGGCGAGTTCTACGAGTGCGACTCGCACGTGCTGGCCCTCGGCTACATCGGGATGACGCTGGGCGCCTACCGCTGGCTGCGGCCCAGCGGACGGCGCAGCGCCAAGGAGATCGCCGCCGAATTCAGCACCGCGCTGCTGCGTGGCCTGATTCGCGACGAGGCGATCCGGGTGGAGTCCCCGCTCGGGACAGCTAAGAACCGAAACCGTCACGCCATGACCGACCTGTTTCGCCTCGACGGAAAGGTCGCGGTCGTCACCGGCGGCGGCCGCGGCATCGGCCTGATGATCGCCCGCGGACTGCTGCAAGCGGGCGCCTCGGTGTATCTGTCCAGCCGCAAGGAAGCCGAGCTGGACGCGGCCGTCGCCGAGTTGTCGGCGCACGGAACGGTGCAGGCGATACCCGCCGACCTTGGCACAGCTGACGGTGTTCAGGCGCTGGCCGGAGCGCTGGCCGAACGCGAGGACAGGATCCACGCGCTGTTCAACAACGCCGGCGCCGCGTGGGGAGCGCCGCTGGCGGAGTTTCCCGAGTCTGGGTTCGACAAGGTGATGAACGTCAACGTCAAGGGCGTCTTCATGCTGACCCGCGCACTGGTGCCCATGCTCACCGCCGGGGCGAGCGACGGCGACCCGGCCCGCGTCATCAACACCGGCAGCATCGACGGGATCGTTCCGCCGGGACGCGGCCGGGACAATTTCTCCTACAGCGCCAGCAAGGCGGCCGTGCACATGCTGACCCAGCATCTCGCCGGAGAGTTGGCGCCGCGGATTCTGGTCAACGCGATCGCCCCTGGGCTCTTCGAATCCCGGATGACCAAGGAGCTGTTGGCGGCCGGCTCGGACGCGGTGGGCGCAGGCTTTCCGCTGGGCCGGATCGGGCAGCCCGACGACATGGCGGGCATCGCGGTCTTTCTCGCCAGCCGGGCCAGCAGTTACATCACCGGCGCGGTGATTCCGGTCGACGGCGGCGTCAGCGTCATCCGGTAGGCCTGATTGTCGGCAAGTGCCTGCCGAGGAACTCGAGCTGGTCGGCGATCACCCGCTCGAAGGCGTCGCCGACGTAGATCTCGAAATGCCCTTCCGGATAGAGCTTCACCTCGCCGCGGGGCGCCGTCGCGGCGTAGCGGCGGGTCGGTCCTGCCGGCGCGACGGTGTCGGACTCGCAGATGCAGAACAGGATCGGGCAGGGCACCTTCGCCGCGAGCCGACCCGGCCGGTACGGCAGCAGCTTCACGCCGATCCGAGCGGCCACCTCGTTACGCATCTGCACACCGTCGGGCACCAGACCGAGGAAGCCGGGATAGGCGTCGGGGGAGGTCATCAGCGCCACCTCACCCGGGTGTCCGGCGGTCGGCACCATCACCGGGTTGCCGCCGAAGCGGGCGGTGACGAGGTCGCGGGCCGCCAACGCGGTCAGGCGAGCGCTGACCAGCGGGTTCACCGCGCCCAGCGACGCGACGCTGTCGGTGAACGGGCACTGTGACACCACCGCGGCGATCCCGGGCACCCGAGCCGCCGTGGCGATCACGTGACCGCCGCTGAAAGACGTGCCCCACAAGCCAATTCGCTGTGGGTCGATCCCGGTCAGGGTGCGGGCGAACGCCACGGCAACCGTCCAGTCCTGCAACTGCATCCGGATGTCGAGCAGCTGACGCGGCGCGCCCTCGCTGTCGCCGAAGTTTCGGTAATCGAATACCAGGCAGGCGTAACCGGCGGCGGCGAAACGTTCCGCGTACGCGTCCAGGCGCATCGTGCGGACGCCGCCCAGCCCGTGCGCCATCACCAACAGTGGTACCGCGATCCACCGTCGCTCGCCGGCCGATAGAGCCACGCGCTGATCCGGTCGCTGCCGGAGTTGAACCAGACATCCTCACGCTGCATGGCACTCATCCTGCACGGCGATCACTGCGTGTGGTAGACCCACGCCATGGCCGCGGATGTGCTGCAACAGCTGTCGTCGCTGGTGGGGGCCAAGTATGTCAGCACCGATCCCGATGTGCTGGCGGGCCGCAGCGTCGATTACACCGGCCGCTACCGCGGCCGCGCGAGCGCTCTGGTGCGGCCCGGTTCGGCCGACGAAGTCGCCGAGGTATTGCGGGTATGCCGCGACGCCGGAGCTCATGTGACTGTCCAGGGCGGCCGGACCTCGCTGGTGGCCGGAACCGTTCCCGAGCATGACGACGTATTGCTGTCCACCGAAAGGCTCTGTGCCATAAGCGATATCGACACGATCGAACGTCGGGTAGCGGCCGAGGCCGGGGCGACGTTGAGCGCAGTGCAGCGCGCCGCACTCTCGGCAGGCCTGGTATTCGGTGTCGACCTGGCCGCGCGCGACACCGCCACGGTCGGCGGAATGGCCTCGACCAATGCCGGCGGGCTGCGCACAGTGCGATACGGCAACATGGGCAGCCAGGTCATCGGGCTCGACGTTGCGCTTCCCGACGGGTCGGTGGTGCGACGGCATTCGCAGGTGCGGGCCGACAACACCGGCTACGACCTGCCGTCGCTGTTCGTCGGCGCCGAGGGAACGCTCGGTGTGATCACCGCACTGGACCTGCGCCTGCACCCGGAGCCGGCGCATCGCGTGACCGCCGTCTGCGGCTTCGACGAGCTCAGCGCGTTGGTCGACGCCGGCCGGCTGTTCCGCGATCTGGACGCCATCGCGGCGCTGGAGCTGATCGACGGCCGGGCCGCCGCGCTGGCCGAGGAGCATCTCGGCGCGCCCCCGCCGGTGCGCGGCCGCTGGCTGCTGCTGGTAGAGCTGGCCGCCGACCATGACCAAACCGAGCGCCTCGCCGAGGCGCTGGAGGGCGTCCGTACATCGAGCGAGCCGGCGGTAGGCGTCGATATTGCTGCCCAGCAACGGCTTTGGCGGGTACGCGAATCAGTGGCCGACGTGGTCGGTGTGTTCGGGCCGCCGCTGAAGTTCGACGTGTCGCTGCCGCTGTCCGCAGTGGCAGGGTTCGCCCGTGACGCCGAGGCGCTGGTGCGCCGGCACGCCGCCGACGCCGTCGGGGTGCTGTTCGGCCACATCGGTGAGGGCAACCTGCATCTGAATGTGTTGCGCTGCAGCGCTGAGCAGGAACAGCGGCTCTACGCCGCGATGATGGACCTGATCGCCGAATGCGGCGGAAACGTCAGCTCCGAGCACGGGGTCGGCAGCCGTAAGCGTCGCTACCTCGGCATGTCCCGCGACGCCGCCGATGTCGCGGCGATGCGTTCGTTGAAGGCGGCGTTCGACCCGACCGGCTATCTCAACGCCGCGGTGCTGTTCGACTAGCTAGTCGGCCGGTTTGATTCCGACCGCGTGCCGCAGCTGCGCCAGAAACTCGTCGGCGTCGTCACTGCGAATCATGTAGTGCGAGAACGCCACCCGGATCGCAGTGGCCGCCTTGACCGCGGCGTTGGGGCCGGGCACCAACCGCTGCAGGCCGTCGCGCATCTGCGGGATGACGCTGGAGAACTGGGCGATGACGTGCTCGGGTTCGATGTCGACCATGCGCACCCCGGTGTAGGAATGCTGGTAGTCGACGATGAAGCGCAGCGCCGCATCGAGTTTGTCGGTGCCTTTGAGTCCGGCCGTTGCCCGGCTCATCCCGCTTTCGAAGGTGAGCCGCTCGTACTGGGAGAACGCCGAGAGCAGGTCTTCTTTGGAGGCGAACCACCGATACAGTGTCGGCCGCGACACCCCGGCCTGAACGGCGACGTCGGAGAGGCTGAGCTTGCGCTTGCCGTTGCGGCCGAGGACCTCAGCGGTCGCCGCGAGGATCCGCTGCTGCGTCGAGGTGTCACCCTCGATGGTCGACGTCTGGTCCATACCCGCAACTTTACAAAGTTTACCCGAAGTGTCACGCTGTTTTCGTGTCACTGGTGGTTGACTACCAAAGCTTAGCCGGGCAGACGCAGGTTGACGGGCTTCTGCGGTGAGCCACGCCAGAGCGGTGGTCATCACCGAAGCGTCGTCGCCGGTCGCATGCGCGACCGCGGCGCGGTTGGCGGCGGGCGGGCATTTGGTCTTGATGGGCAGCCGCCGGCCGGATATTTGCGAGGGGTTCGCGGCCAGGCTCCGGTCCGGGGGCGCGTCGGTGTTCGCCGCTCACCTGGACCTGGCCGACCCGCCCTCTGTCGATCGATTCGTCGAGGCCGCCGACTATCTGCTCGGCGAGGCCGATGTGCTGATCAGCACCGCCGGTGTGGTCGACAGATCCTGGGCGGGTGCGCAACACCTTGTGGGACAACTCGTTCCGCCGATGATCGACAACGGCCGCGGCGACGTTGTGTTGCTCAGCCCACAACTGGCCGGGGCATCGCCGGCCGGTGCGGACCGGATGCTCGAGGCGTGGGTCAGCGGTCTGGACGCCGAGTTCGTCGGCACCGGGGTACGGGCCTCGATCGTCCGATCGACCGGCGCCGTGCCACCGGAGGACGCCGGCTGCCTGATCGCGGCGGCGATCAGCTCGCCCGACCACATGCACCTGCGTGTCGTCGACGTCATCCCGTCGCGCCGCGAAAGTGCAATCAGCGATCCCTCGATGCCCGCGCCGATGTTGGCGCAGGAGCGCCCGCGCCGACGAATCTAGACAGTTGGCTTCACGCTCACTGATTTTGACGAGCGTGGGCGGCCGCAGCGGGTAACGGTGCGCGGGGCGCGTACGGTCTAGCGCGTTGCGATGCCGCGCATGGTTTTGTGCTCCAAAATCGGGCCGTGTGCGCTCCTGAGGACGACGGCCGCCCGCACGCAGCTGCTTTGCTGCCGCCCGGCCGAAATGGCTCGGCACAGCTCATGGCATGTGATCCAATCGTTGGTGACGCCGCACACCGCCATAGCCGGAGGCACCGTGACCAGTGACGAGAACGCAAAAGTCCTCAGTGTCGTGCTCTGGCTGATCCGTCCCTGGGCCCGGCTGATCAGCTCGGCGCGGGCATGATCGTTGTCGGCTTTGCTAGCTCGCCGCGTTTCGACCGGCGCGACGGGCCGCGATGAGCCTGCCGGTCCGCCTCGTGCCCACCCGCAAATCGCAGCGGGCCAACGGGTTAGGGGGACATACGCCTGGCCGGCGGTGGACAGCTCAAGCGTGGCGCCGGTTCGCCGACGGGGTCGCTACCTATCGCTGGTGGATCCTGGCGGTGGCCGGGATCGTGGCTTTCGCGCTGGGGTGCATCGGATGGTGGGAGTTCAAAGCCAAGGCCCATCCGACAGCCGGTGACGCGGCCTTCATCGCGTACTGGAGTTTCAAAGATTTTCTGATGAACTCCCCGGCCGACCAGGTGATTCCATGGCAGCTGAACGTGGCCCGATTCTTGGCCCCGCTGGTGGCCGGCTGGGCCGGGTACAGCGCGCTGGCCGGACTATTCCGCGACCGCATCCAGCAAATGCGGATTCCGATGATGCGCCGGCACGTGGTGATCTGCGGTCTCGGCCAGTACGTGGGGACCATCTTTCTTCGGCATCTGCGGGACGAGCACATTCGGGTGGTGGTCATCGAACGGGACGTCGCCAACCCGAATATCGAGCTGTGCCGCAGCCTGGGTGTTCCGGTGATCATCGGTGATGCCCAGCGGCCAAAGACGCTGCAGGCGGCGGAGCCCATCATGCCCGCCGCATTCTGGCGGTAACCGATGACGATGGGTCAACACCCAGATTTGGCGGCGTGGCGGAAGCTCCCGGAGTCGGTTCTGCGCGGGCGGGGTGCCTGGCGCGCTCGTGACCCGGACTACTGCTCCCTGCTGCGCATACAACAGGCGCGCAGGCGAGACGACTCGTGGGTGGACTTTTTCAACATCGATGAGATCGGTGCGCGCCGGATACTGAGAAGTTCCCCTTCAACACCGACTGTCCGCAGCCGCACATTTTGGTGGGACACCTTGATCCGCTGGGTGTGTGGCTGGTCTGGCATGCGGCGCGAATCTGGTACGACGAGGGTGACAAGAAAACCCCGTTGCTGGTCACCGTCTTGGATAACGATCCCGAAAACAGCGTGGCGGCGTTGAAGAGCCAGCATCCCGCACTGAAAAAGCACTGCGAGTTCAAGCTTTATCACGCGTCCGCCGAGCACATTCGCGAACAACTGCCTGCTCACCATCTCGACCCGGCAACACCACCCATCAGCCACGCCTATGTCACCGCCTACCAGGACCGTCAGGCGTTCGAGACCGCGCTGAAGTTGCACCACGAACTACATCGACTGCATCCGGCCGTCCCGGTGGTGCTGGCGCTGTCGCGCCCCCAGGGGGTGGCCGAACTTCTCTCCGACGCCAAGAAGGCCGGTGCGCTCGCCGGTCTCGAGGTGTTCGCGACGATGGAGAAAACATGTTCCGTTGAACTTCTGCGGGGCGGCTCCTTTGAACCGCTGGCCGAGGCGATCCACGAACGGTGGCGAACCGAGCAAATCGCGGCAGGCAATGCGGCGCCGATGTGGGAAGACCTCGACGAATCCCGCAAGGAGTCCAGCCGTGACCAGGCGCGCGACATTGGCGCCAAGCTAGACAGCATCGACTGCGCCATCGCACCGCTGCAGGATTGGGACGCAAAGGATTTCGCGTTCACTGATCAGGAAGTGGAGAAGCTTGGCATCGACGAACACCAGCGCTGGTGGGATGAACGTCGACGCCAGCGATGGGTACTTATCCCGATGCCGGTCGGCAAGGACGATCAAGAAGTGAAGCGGCTACTCGAGGAGGCGAAACGTCGCAAGGAAAGTCCGTACATGATTCCCTGGCAAGACTTACTGGATCAATACCCCGACATCGCGGAATACACCGGCTTTTCGTCCGGGAGATCCCCCAGTTGCTGGCCGGTGTTGGATTGCAGGTCATCCGCACCGATACCGCGCCATCGGCATCGCCCGCACCGCAGGCCGTGCCGGCGTGAGGAATTCGACGACTGACTTGCCGTCGCGGGGTTCCAACACCAACGGCGCCCTAAGTCCTTCCGAAACCATCGGCGGCGCGGAAATTCATCTTAGAATTGGACGACCTGTCAGCCTGCGCGGCGTTGTCGACGGATGCGGTGGCGTAGCTCGCTTCCGAGACATTAAGGGCAACCGAAACTTTCGGCGTACGCTCAGCGGAAAGTACGCTTCACTTGGCGTGTAAAACGTTTATTTAGCGGTCACCCAGTCACCTGCAGGATTGCATCGCTGTCGAACTTGAAAATGTTGTGTGCGCAGTAGCTGGGGGCCAACTGCGGGACGTCCTCGCAATCGGCGGGCGAACTGGCGTAGGCCGTCACGCCGATCGTTACCGGGCTGTGCGCTCGCGCATATGCCAGCGCGCCTGGGAGCAGCGGGACCCCGAATGTTTGGGTCGAGTTGGCGTTGATGACCATATCCGAGCAACCGTCGTGGTGGTAACTACCGCAGAGGTCCGACTGGGGGCCGCCTTTGACACCGAGCGTGATGTAGCCCTTGCAGGTCGCGGCGACCAAACAGGTCACCGTCACGGGCACGTACCCATCGGCCTCAAGGTGAACCGCACCGCCGACCACCTTTGTGATCTCCACCCATGTTTTGCCCTCGGGGTTGGCGGTGCCGCCGTACCCGCCCGCGCTCTGACAGGTCGTTCCGCATCCCGGCCGGAGTTCTCCCGTCGGAGCGGGCGAGGTACTGGTGTCAACTAGCATTGGCTGGGAGCTGGTCGATCCGCCGCTACAGGCCGCAAGCGTGGCGACGCTTATCGCGACCATGATCATCATCAGGTAGGGGTGGCGTTTCACATCGACTCCCATCCCGGGCAGCCTGGGCAAATATCTACACGCCCTGACCCTCGACTGCGGTAGTGGGCTGGCCAGCCACAAGTCTGGCATCCGGCGACGTGGTCTGAGGGCTAAACGCGAATCCCACCCGACAAGCCGAGCCTTCGCTGCCAGCACCACTGCGTCCTACGGAGTGCCCTTTGCGGCGCAAGTCATCACCGGCGCAGCCAGCGCTTAGCCGTTACGTATTCGAACCTCGCTTAGCCGTTACGTATCGAACCACCAAGTTCACGATGGCAACGATGAGGCAGAGCACGGCGATGACGAAAAGGCCGCCCGACAACACGGCCCAAGGCTGTGCAACGTCGCCATGAGCGTCTTGCGGGGCCATTTTTGCCATGATGAACGAGACAGGGAAGAGAACGACGCAGGCGACCCACAGACCACGAACGAGCATTGACAGACAATACCGCTGGTATTCACGGCTAGGCAGCAGATTGAGGCGCGGTGGAAGCACTTCGGGCTCTTCAAAAGCCAGGGACGCCGGGTCGCGACGGGAGACGTTGTAGACGTCGGCCCGCCGGCGTCGCCGAGGTCGTCTGCATCACGGGCTACGTCAAAATTTATCCACCGATGACCGACGCCGAATTCGCCCGCCTGCAAGACAGTTTCAAACTTGGGGGTTTACCGCTGGGGGAGGGGAGGCCGGACTGGCGACACTCCGGTGCCGAGTAGTTGCGTGACGCGCTGACGTCACCCGTCACCGGCGTGCTCTTCGCCAGAGCCTACGTTCACCAATAAAGCGGCGGCGCAGTAGTAATTGTGGATTCGCTAAAAAAATGAACAGTCGGGCATCGAAATAACGGCAGCGGGTTAAATTGGCGGCTCTAACCGGCCCGAAAGTAACGGAGGGTCTGATGAGCTGCCGCTTTTCGTTGCCGACGCTGCTGATGTCGGGCGTGGGACTGTTCGCCGTTGGGCTCTTGTCCACGTCCAACGTCGATAAGGCCGCCGCCGATCCGGGCGGGGACCGAATCGGGTGTGGCACCTTTTGCCAGGATGCGGGCGGCTACGGCGGCGCTGGGCCGGCCCCCAGTCAGTACGCCGTCACGGTTGTCTCCAACGGCACCGTCACCGCCGACCCGGATGGGTATGTGCCGGTGACCTTGGCATGTCATCTGGCGGCGCAGTGCAGGGGAGTCGTCATACTCTCAGGCCCGACGTTCGGCGGCCGTTCGGACCTTGTGGTGGACGCGGGCGCGACGCGGACGATCGGTGTGCCGTTGTCGTCCTCGGCGATCGCCTACCTCCGATCCAATGGCCCGACTACTCTTCACGTGACCGCTGACGCCCGGCAATCAGCAGGGCTCAACGAACAGGCGGGCGGCCCTGCTGCCATTAACCTCCGCAACGACCTGACGGTGGCAGCTCCGGGATAGCGATGAAACTGCCGACATCCCGGTGGGACCACATCGCCGGGGCACGCCGGATTTTCTCGGAGTTCAGGGTGCCCCACATAGCCTCGGGGAGTAGGCAATCCGCCGAGGCGCCGGGGAGGTATTGGCCCGACGACGCGGACCGGCGCAACCAGGACGGGTGCGGGCCCCCGGAGGTCCAGCCAGCGTGACCACGATTGGCCGGCGGTGGCTCCCTCGCTTCACGCTGCGCGACACGTTAGTGGCCGGCGTCGCGGGCGTGGTCGCGGTGCTCGTGCTCGCGCTGTATGGCCTGAGCGCGCTCGCAAGCCTGGAGCGGGCCAGTATCGACACCCGATTCTCGGTGCGGGGCGCCCAGTCACCCGGCGCCGACATCGTGATCGTCGCTATCGACCAGAAGACGCTGACCGCGCTGAACGTTCAGCCTCCAATTCCGCGCGCCGACTACGCCCACGTCCTGGACCGAATCCATGCTGGCGCACCGCGACTCGTCGCGATTGACACCCAATTCATCGGTCGCTCACACCCCGCCGATGACCAGGCGCTGCTGGCTGCGATCGCCCGCGACGGGCCCGTCATCCTGGCCACCCATGAGGGCGACCAGGGGCCCATCCCGGTGCCCGCGGGGGTGGGTGACGCTCCAGGTGTCATTTCCGCGAGCGCCGCCATCGATACCGACCCCGACGGGGTCCTGCGCCGAATGTTGTTCGCGCCGGTGCAATTACCAACGTTCGCTGTTCGCGCCGCGGAGCTGATCGGCCACCCGGTGACACCCTTTTCTCACCAGTGGATCGACTACCGGGGTGGTCCGCACTCGTTCCCGCAGTACTCGTTCATCGACGTGATGTCCGGCACCGTCCCGCCGACCGCCTTCACCGGGAAAACGGTGCTCATCGGCACCACCGACCCCGTGAACGACGTGTTCGTGACGGCGATCTCGTCGAGGCCGGTACCCGGCGTCGAGGTCCAGGCCAACGCGTTGTGGACGTTGCTCGCCGGCGTACCTCTCAAATCGGCGGCCGCGGCGGTTGACCTCGCCCTGATCCTGGTCGTGATCGCCATCCCGGCCGTAATCGGTGCACGCTACCCGGCGCTGTACAGCCTCGCCGCTGCTCTGGGCACCTGTGTGGTCTTTCTGGTCGGCGTGCAGCTTGCCTTCGGCGCCGGGTGGATCGTGTCCGTCGCGTATCCGCTGACGGGGCTGGCTATGGCGACGGCGGGCGTGATCGCGGTGGACTCCTACATGGAGCGGCGCCAGCGCAAGGCTCTCGAAGCAGCACTCGGCGACCTGCTGCCTCCCCAGACGCCGCCGGCATTCTTCCTGAGTTACCGGCGAAGCCAGAGCGCATGGCACGCCCGCGACATCAAACGCGAGCTGGTCAGCCGTTTCGGCACCGCCAGCGTCTTCATGGACAAATCGTCGATCGACTACGGTGAAACCTTTCCCAACCGGATCGCCGAAGCGATCCGCGGATGCAGCGCCATGCTCGTCCTGATCGGACCCAATTGGCTTGAGCAGGTGGACGGTCGGCGGCGCATCGACGATCCCAACGATTGGGTGCGCCGGGAGGTCGAGGCCGGACTGCAACGCCAAGGGGCGGTGGTGGTGCCCACGCTGGTGGACGAAGCACCGAGTCCGTCAGCCACCGAGCTGCCGGAGTCGATCGCCGCGCTGGCCTCGCTGCACGCAGTCAAGCTCAGCGGCGACGACCTCGAGATCGAAATCGATAAGCTCGTTGAGTCGATCCAGCGTGGCCGCGACCGCAGTCACGGATGCGCCGATGGACCGGGTTCGGTCGAGGTCAAGCAGCACTGAGCAACTCCGGATTCGCGGGCGTGGGGCAGGAAAGCGTCGTACCGAGGCGCGGTGTCCTGGTCGTGCGCAACTGATACACAGGTCACAAGTCAGCGAATCCTCCCTCTTGCCCGTCAGCCGGTGCACGCGTTTACGTGGCCGCCGGCCCCCCGAGAGCTTCGGTGAGCGCGTCGGCCAGATGCGTCGGCTGATCCTGCTGGACTACACAAATCAACCCCGACCCGATCAGTGCCGCCGCTCGATGATCCGCCGGATCGCCGTTCAGCGCATCGGCAATCACATCTGCGGTGCCCCCAGAACCGGCAACGACAATGACGCGCCGACCCGCCTCGACGCTGTGGTGAACATCTGCGTAGGCGATCTGCCCGCCGCCGATGAGAACGGTGATCGAGGGTGCAGCCCCGGCGAGAACGGTTGCGGTGCGGGAGATCCAGGGCGCTTCGTCGCCCCACGTGTCGCCGGGCACGAAAACGAAATGCGTGTGATGGGCTTCGAGCACTGTCTCGGCATGCGTGACAGCCTGGCCGCGCGGCAGCTGCACCGTCCCAGCGGCCACCACGCCCACGAGCGGGAATGCCGGCACGGCGGCGGCGCGGGCTTGGCCGAACAGACGCATCACGCCGAACGGGGTTCCGCCATCGACACCGGCGGCCCCGTACCGCTGCATCACCGCTGTGATGCCCGTGGTGAACACCGGCCGCAGACCCTCGATGCCGGCCTCCTCCAGGCTCGCCGCCCCCCCTACGACCACCACGGTGGGCCGCGGCGGATGCAACCCCAGCGCTTCCATCGCGGCCGGCAACTCGGTGACCTCGCTGACGTGCACACCAAGGCCGGAGTCGTTGCCGGCCAACTCAATCCGGAACGGTGATCTCACGGGCGGCCCTCGAGAAAGCCGGCGAAGTGTTCCACTGCCACCTCGCCTGCCATCGCCTGCCCGACCTGACTGAGATCGCCCACCTCCGAATCGACGGGCGCGCCGTGCCGACAGCGCCCAAAGGCCCGGCACACCAGGTCTTGTTCGTTCAGTGCCGCATGCATCAACGCCGCCGAGACAGAACTCGCATTGAACAGCAGATTCATCGCGTCCGGCCGCAACCGGTCATCAGCCTTCGGGCACATGCCGGTACCCACCGACACGAGCAGGAGGTCGGATTCGGTTGCGGGCCAGCCTAATCGGTAGGAATCCAGCGTTGCCATCAGGAATAACTGGTCAGACCCTTGAATTGCCCATGATCTGGAGGCCCGCCGAGGCGAGGACAGCCGGGATCGTCCTGACAAACTCCCGATCCCATTCGGCGACATCTTTAGGCAAATCCTCTGAAGGCACCATGTACGGGTTGGTTTTCTTCTCGTCGCTTTTCACTTTGCCCCACTGCCAGCCGTCATCGATCTTCTGCTGCCACCAGCGATCGTGCTCGGACTTCGCGAGCTGCTCGACCTCATCGTCCTCGAAGGTGAAGTCGGTTGCGTCCCAGGCGCATAACGGCACAATCTGGTAACCGAAGCGGGCCAGTTTCGCTGTGATGTCGCGAGCCTGAGCCCGATTGGACTCCTTCATCTCTACGTCCAGCCTCGACCACGGTGGCGGCTGGGCGCCGAGGGGCTGCAGATCGCTGTAGCGGCGGTGAATTGCCCGCGCCATCAGCTCGTAAGATCCACCTTCGGCGAAATCAACAGTGCAAATGCATTCCAGTGTGCGGAACACCCCCATGCTTGGCTCATCGGAGCTTCTCGACGAGCGAGGCCATCCCCTCGGCGCCCGACAGGGCGACAACCAGCGGCACTTTGGCATTCAGCGCCTCGAACTCGTGGCGCAACTGCGAGGCGGTTTCCAACCCCCGCGCCTCGTCGTACGCAGTCACATAGGCGCGAGAAAGCGTCGGTGCGTCGTTTAGGCAGAGGCGAACGGCGCGAACCGAGGCCTCGCACGGCACGAACTCACACACCTCGTCAAGAACCGGATATTCGCCGAGGACTGCGTGGATCTGCTGGTCCGCCTGGTCGTCCACGACCGTGATCAGCAGCGGCACTTCGAGGTCGGCACGGCGGTCGTGCCATTGGCGGGCCGCGTTGAGGATCAACATGGGCCCGATGGCATCCAGATGAGCGATCAGGATGTGTGGGCGTTCGCCGGCCGCGTCGAATGGGAACTTCTCGAGCAGCAACTGTGCGCTGATCTCGTGGATGCTGAAGAAGTCCAGCGCTGACGCGGCACCGCTGCGCTTGCCCTCGTCAATCCGCAGCCACATACACAACTCAGGATTACTTATCTGCGCCAGACACACCAACTCGCGCTTGCGACGGCGGGCTCCCGGCGGTTGCGGTGCGCGCGGACGCTCCTCCACTTTAGATCCTGTCAATATCTTTGCGCGAGTAACGATCTCGGCGTTGACCGAATCATTTGACGTTACGGCGAGCAGCCGTGCCGCGCGCTCAACCCCAGCCGCCTGCAAAGTTCTCTCTTGCTGCGCGTCGCCCACGATGAACGGGACACGCAACTCACGGCACAGCCGCAGGTTCGGGCTCTGCGCTTCCTTTTCGATGACCACCACCTGCCTCCCGGCGTCGTGGAGGGCGTCGAGGAATGCGTTGCCGATATAGCCCAGGCCGCACAGCACGATATGGCCGTGCCGTCGGGGGATCTGCATCTGTAACCAGCGATCCTGAAACAGCGATCCAAGCGTGAGAAGTGCGGCGTACCCGGCCACCGCTGGCGCGAGGAACCGCGCGATGTTCAGGTAAAGATCAACGCCCTCGTTGGCCTCGGATACATGAAAGACGAACAGTTTGAAGCTGTTGTAAATGGCATCAGTCGGAGAGGGGTCGCGCTGTAAGAATCCCGCGACGCCGAGCGCATAGGCCACGACGGCGGCGACGCCCAACACCCACCACCGGTAGTCGCGCCAGAAACGCCCTACGGCTGTCTTGCCGGGAGGCGGGCTCAATGAGCCGCTGTGATAGCCGCCATGGGAACCGCTCATCGCACGCTGCCCACCGGCGGTTGCTTCGGATGCATCCGCGTCGCCTCGCTTCGATCTGCCGTAGCACCCCCGCAGGAAAGCATAACCGCGGTAACGCCTGCAGCGCCGCGAACCGGGCTAGCTTCCCCGTGTTCATCTACGCACTCGGCACGCGCGCATCACGACTTTGCGTCGACCGCCTTGCGACGCCACCGCCCAGCAGACCGTGACTGATCGATCCAGTTACTGCGCAACAAGACCCGACGGATCGGAACACTTACTCACTGCTGCGGTGGCGGGGAATCGTCCACCTCGGTGCGCAGCGAACGGGCAATCAGCGACGGCGCACACCGAGAAATGCGTTACTAGCCGCATCCTCGCGGTCAGCCGGGCCGCCGGCGGATCAGCACCGACTGCGCAATACTGCCCACCGCCCCGGTCTCGTCGAACAGCGTGCCCACCGTCGTCCCGATGCCGTCCGGGCCGTAGTTGGTCTCGGCGCGGACGCCGACCCACTCGCCGTCGGGGACCCGGTGCACGTGGACGACGAGGTCGTTGTTCAGGAACGTCCACCTGCTGATGTCGATCTTGGAGCCAATTCCATTGGCGCAGTCGGCAACCGCGAACAGCCGCTCCAACGGTGTCATCGTCTCGCCGGCGACCAGGCTGGCCGTCGGTTTGATCCACGACTCGCCCGGCCCGTCGTTGAGTGGCTTGGTCAGCCAGCGCCAATCGAGGCTGTGCACGTAGTTGCGGTCGAAGTCCTTCTCGAGATTCCGGCTGCGCGCCGCAGTCAGCGGAGCGGGCAGCGGCGCGGCGGCGTGCGCCAGCTCGGCGGTGTCGAGCTGCTGCAGACGCCACCCGGTCGCCCGCGCCGTCGGTCGTGGCCGGCCATCGGGTCCCAGCGCCAGCGTTTCGGCGCTGATCAGTTCGATCTGCTTACCGGGACGCTCGACACGCGAACGCACCCACATCTCGCCGTCGGCCGGAACCGGACCCAGCAGGTCGATCGCGACCCGGCTGAGCCGGGCGTCGTCGCGCGGCGCGCAGTGTTGCAGCGCGCGGACCAGAAGCGCCGACACCGGCGCGGCATGCTGAATGTCCGCCGTCCAGGTGCTGCGGACCAGGTCGGTCGCCGTGAACCTTTCGCCCACCGGGTCGGCGGCGTCGATCAACTCGTAATACGAGTCGGTCATCGTTCGCATCCCACGGCGTCTACGCCGGGCGTATCCACGATCACCGTGTCCACCCGGGAGAGCCGCGTGCCGACCAGACGCTTGGGATAGGCCTCGCTGCTCGAAAGCATGAACAGCGTGCGGCCGGCGGCCCCGCCGAGCATGCAGGCGATGGCCGCCCGATCGCCGATGTCGATGCGATGGGTCACCTGCCCGGTGTGGCCATCGGCGACGATGCGCTCGAATTGGTGGGCCAGCGTCATCGCCGTCCACACCCCGCCATCAGCGTCGAGACAAATGCCGTCCGGCGGTCCGTCCAGCACCATCGGCGAAAACCCGTCGATCGGACAAGTCGCCGTTATCGCCGATGGTGTACGCGGTCAACCGCCGGCCGATCGACTCGGCGACGATCAGCGTCCGGTCGTCGGGTGTGATCGCCATACCGTTGGGAAAGTCCAGCTCGCGCGCCACCACGTTGACGGCCCCGTCGGGGTCGACCCGCAGGATCACGCCGCCTTGGAAGGCCTGCGACCCGATGTAGGCCCGGCCGTGGTGGTCGACGACCATGTCACCGAGGTCGGCCGGTGCCAGCGCGCTCAGATCAGCGACGGCACTGACGGTTTCGCCGTCGTAGGCCAGCAGCGTGCGTTTTTCGGCGGACACGATCAACAGCGTCCCGTCCGGCCGGAAGCCCAGGCCGGACGGCGCATGTCCGGGCAGCGGCAGCGTGGTCATCGACCCGCCGACCGTGACGGTGTGCACCGCCTCACCGAGCATGTCGGAAAACCACAGCAGACCCTCGAACCAGCGCGGACCCTCGCCGAAGCAGAACCCGGTCGCCAGCGGGGTCAATCCGTCAACCATTGCCGTCATCGAGTGCCTCCCCCAACGTCGTCGCTCCTTCGCGGCGCTAGAACGGACCGGCCTGTCTTCCGCTGACTTTACAGATTATCGTACAAGTGTCACGCGGTAACTTGCAGGGACACCGTCGGCGCTCAGCGAAGGAGAGTGGCAGATGCGTTTCACCATCACCCACCCGATGCACCGGCACCCGTACAACCCGGAACTGGTCAGCGGTGCCGGCATCGCCGCGGTGGCC
Organism: uncultured Actinomycetota bacterium; assembly: GCA_963762535.1. GTDB lineage: Bacteria > Actinomycetota > Actinomycetes > Mycobacteriales > Mycobacteriaceae > Mycobacterium. The sequence goes on along the minus strand of CAVXKX010000002.1, from coordinate 473,360 downwards.
GCGGCCGCCGAAGCGGCCGGCATCCACGGCTTCGGGTTCACCGACCACCCCGCGCCGAGCCAGCGCTGGCTGGAAGCCGGCGGGCACGACGCGCTGGACCCGTTTGTCGCGATGGGATACGCCGCGGCGCACACCACGACGCTGCGGCTGATCCCCAACATCGTGGTGTTGCCGTATCGAAACCCGTTCGTGGTGGCCAAGTCTGGTGCCACGCTGGATCTGCTGTCCGGTGGCAGGTTCACCCTGGCCGTCGGGGTCGGCTATCTGAAGCGCGAGTTCGCCGCGCTCGGAGTGGACTTCGACGAGCGCGCCGAGTTGTTCGACGAAGCACTCGACGTGATCAAAGCGATCTGGACCGGCGACGACGTCGACTTCGACGGCAAGCACTTCAACGCCCGGGGGATCACCGCACACCCGCGGCCGGTCAGCGATCCGCATCCGCCGATCTGGATCGGCGGCAATACCGCTGCCGCGCGGCGGCGGGCGGCCGTCAAAGGCGACGGATGGTGCCCGTTCCCGGCGCCTGCCGCGCTGGCTCACACCGCGCGAACGGCATCCCTCGACTCGCTGGACAGCCTCGCCGCCGGCATCGACGACCTGCGCCGCCGGATCGACGACGCGGGACGGGACGCCTCGAAGATCGACATCGTCTTCACCAACCTCGACGGTGGCAGCCCCGCCGACGACGATTTCAACGCCGACGCCTACCTGGCCGAGCTGGAGAAGCTGGCCAAGCTCGGCGTGACCTGGGTGCAGGTGGGCCTTCCCGGCGACAGCCTGACGCACGCCATCGAGGTGATCGACCGGTTCAAGACCCTGGTCCTGGACGCCGCGTGAGCCCCCGGCGGCCGCGCCGAAGGCTTTACAACTTTTGATGAGAATGTCATTCTCGCTAGGTGACAACAGACTCTGAGCAGACACACTGGTCGGTCGCCGGCCTCTTGGACTTGTTCGACGCGCGCGAGGCCGGAGACGGCCGATTCACCGCCGACACCGGTATCGCCGGCGACGACCAACGCCAGGTGGTGGAAGGCACGCAGGTGCTCGCGCAGGTGATTGTCGCTGTCGCCAAACGGTTTCCGCAGAAGTCGGTGCGCTCGGCACACGCCGTGTTCGCCCGCGCCGTGCTGGTCGGCCCGCCGGTCGAGTTCGACATCGACGTCGTCGCCGAAGGGCGCTCGACGGCGACGGCGGTGGTCGGCGTGTCGCAGAACGGACGTCGCGCGATCACGGTCACCACGCTGCTCGACGTGCCGTCCGACGACGTGATTCGCCACCACCTGGCCCGCCCCGAGGTGGCCGCGCCCGCCGACGCCAACGACGGGGGGATGCCGATGACCGGCCGGGAGGTGCGGCTGGTCGACGTGGTCGACGTGAACAGCCCCGACGAGGTGGGGCCGCCGGAACTGTATGCCTGGCTGCATTACGACCCGATCCCGGCCCGCGACGAGCTGGCCAAGGCGCTGGTCGCGTATTTCACCGGCCACCTTGGCATTTCGACCACGATGCGGGCCCATGAAGGCATCGGGACCGCCCAGTCGCACCTGACCGTGTCGACCGCGCCGCTGACACTTTCGGTCAGCTTTCACGAGCCGGTGTCCTGGACCGGCTGGCTGCTCTACAGCCACGAGAGCACGCAGGCGGGTGCGGGCATGTCGTATGTCCGTGGCCTGGTGCACACCGAGGAGGGCGAGCTGATCGCGTCGTTCACTCAGGACGCTTTGATCCGCCCGCTACGTACCAGCGACACCGCGATCAAAACCGAAGCGCGGCTGTAACATTCATGGATTTCGCCAGGGTCCAACTTTCGCCCGACGACATCGAATTCCGGGATCGGCTTCGAGCGTTCCTGGCTGACGTCGTCACCGACGAGGTGATCCGCCGGGACCGCGAGACGGGCGAGAACTTCGACGAAGGCGTGCACCTGGCGCTGGGCGCCGAAGGGTATCTGGCCGCCGACTGGCACGACGAGGCCGACGGCGGCTTCAGCGCGTTGCGCCGCCGCATCTGGGATCTGGAGATCGGCCGGGCCCACACGCCGTGGTTCCACTGGGGCACCACCGCCGTGGTGGCGAAGTTGGTGCGCCAGTTCGGGCCGCCCGAACTCACCGAGGAAGTCTTGCCCGGCGTGCTCTCCGGTGAGACCCGGCTGTGCCTGGGCTACACCGAGCCCGAGGGCGGCTCCGACGTGGCGACCTGCAAAACCCGCGCGGTCCGCGACGGCGACGGTTGGGTTATTAACGGCTCCAAGATGTTCACCTCGAATGCGCACAACGCCACCTACGTCTTCCTGCTCACCAATACCGATCCCGAGGCACCGAAACACAAGAACCTCACCATGTTTCTGGTGCCGCTGGACACGCCCGGCGTCGACATCCAAGCCATCCGCACCGTCGACGGCGACCGCACCAACATCGTCTACTACAGCGACGTGCGGGTCGACGACAGATACCGCATCGGTGAGGTCAACGGAGGCTGGGCGGTGCTGCGGGGCGCGCTCGACGTGGAGCACGGCACGGCCGAAACCGGCGACGACGGCTTGCAGAGAGTCGCGGTGATGAGCGAGCACCTGACGCTGATGGCAGAGGCGATCGACAGGATCGCGGCCCTGGCCACCCAGCAGGGTGCCGACGGACGTCGCCTGATCGACGATCGTTCGGTGGCATATCGGTTGGGCCGCAGCGTGGCCCGCACCGAAGCGGCCTTGAGCACACCGGGAATGTTCGGCCGGGTGGCCAACGCCCAGACCATGCGCGACGTCGCGCCCGACCTGATGGACATCCTGGGCACCGCATCGGCGCTTCCAGTCGACACCGAGGGGGCCGTCGACGACGGTGGTGCCGAATACATCTTCCGGCTGGCCGCGCCCGTCGGTATCTACGGCGGCACGCTCGAGGTGTTCCGCAACATGATCGCCCAGCACGCGCTGGGCCTCGGGCGACCGAGCTACGCGCCGCCGAGATCGTGAACGGGTAGCTCGGCGAGCACCGCCGCGCGGCTGGCGTCGAAGCTGAAAAAGCCGGCGATGGGCCGGCTTTCGGGTGGGGGATCGAGGTAGCACCACGCCACGTCCGGGATTTCGGTATCGCCGACGACTGCCGACCAGTAGGTTGCGTAGCCCTTGTAGTTGCAATATGTCGATGTAACCGATTGCCGCAGAAGATCTCTGCGCACGTGCGCCGGGTGAACGTAAAGTCGCGGATCCAAGGCGGTCTCGAACACGATCACGGTCTCGTCGGTGTCCACCAGCGTGGTGTCGGCCACGTCGACCCGCAGCCGCCGCGTGGTGGGCCGGCAGTCGACGCGGTGATACGGGTTGGGCGGATAGTGCACCAGCGTGCGTCCCTCTTCAATCCAGGTGTCCACCGCATCCCAGGACACCTGCACGAATCCCGGTGCCTCGGCAACGGGTTCACCGGGCAGACCGGGCACCAGGTCGGCGGGAAATGCGTAGCTGAGCGGGCGATCCGGTCGGTGCACGAGTAATGCCCGCTCGGTGTCGATCACCGCCCGACCGTCCTTGATCGCGCGGATCCGGCGGGGATGCGGCTCGACGTAGACCACCGGCGCGGGCAGTGGCGGCGAGAACCATCCAGCGGGATCGCTGCTCAGCGGCCCGTGGCCGGTGACCATGCTCATGGTGGGTGACGTTACGCGGATGACGTGTGACCACTCCAGAGTCGCGGCGGGCGGGCCGTGGCATGGTGTGTGGCATGGCCGGACCGATCGAAGGCATCAACGTCGTCGAACTCGGCGTGTGGGTGGCCGGGCCTGCGACGGGCGGCATCCTCGCCGATTGGGGCGCCGACGTCATCAAGATCGAGCCGCCCACCGGCGACCCGGCCCGGATGTTCGGTCGCATGCTCGGACTCGACGTCGAGGTCAGCCCGCCGTTCGAGATGGACAACCGGTCCAAGCGCAGCGTCGTCGTCGACCTGACCACCGACGACGGCCGCGACACCGCGCTCGAGTTGGTCAGCGGCGCAGATGTTTTCATCACCAATGTCCGACCCGGTGCGCTGCGCCGCCTCGGGCTCGACTACGAGTCGCTGGCCCCCGACCACCCGCGGCTGGTGTACGGGTTGATCACCGGCTACGGCGAGACCGGGCCGGACGCCGATCGGGCCGCCTACGACGTCGCCGCGTTCTGGGCCCGCGGCGGGTTGGCCCACCTGCTGACCCGCCCCGGCGAGACGCCGCCGTTCCAGCGCGGGGGGATGGGTGATCACTCCGCCGGCATGACGCTGGCGGCGGCGGTCTGCGCCGCGCTGGTGGCCCGGGACCGCACCGGAGCCGGTCAGCTGGTCAGCACGTCGCTCTACCGTCAGGGCGCCTACACCGTCAGCTTCGACCTGAACACCTACCTGATGTCGGGTCAGCCGATCGCGATCGGGCAACGCGAGAAGATGTTCAACCCGTGCATGAACAACTACGCCACCGGCGACGGCCGCCGGTTCTGGATTGTCGGCTTGGAGGTCGAGCGGCACTGGCCGCCGTTGTGCCGGGCCGTCGGCAAGCCCGAGTGGCTTGATGATCCGCGGTACGCCGACGCGCGGTCCCGCGCCGTCAACGCCGTCGAGCTGATCGGCGAGCTGGACCAGATCTTCGCCACCAAAGCCCTGGACGAGTGGGCCGAGATCTTCGCCGACGAACCGGACTTCTTCTGGTCGCCGGTCAACACCATCGAGGATGTCATCGCTGACGAGCAGTTCCACGCGGCCGGCGGCATGGTCGACGTGCCACGGACGGACCTGCGGTAACATACCGATGATCGCGACGCCGGCCGATTTCCACGGCACGCCGTGGGCGCCGCGCTCGCCCGCCCCGCAGCTCGGTCAGCACACCGACGAAATCCTCGCCGAGCTCGCGGCGAGGCGACAGTCTTGATCGAATCGAAACTTTACAGATTGCTCCGAAACTGTCACGCTGGTCCCGGATCATCGAACGCGGTGTGGCGTTCGATCTGCTGAAGGGATGCGATGGTGGCGTTCGAGGTGGACTTCGAGAATCGGCGGCCACCCACGCCCCATCGCGATAGTGGGTCAGTCACCTACCGGCTCGACGTCGTTGCCTCCAATGCCGTGGACGTGGTGAGCTCGATCGGCGGCTGGCTCTACGACCGGGTGCGGTCCGGTTGGGACGTCAATGTCCTGCTGCCGCAGGCTTGCGACGAGCGTCCGCTGCAGATCCTCGGCGTCCACGCCGTGGACCTCGACCCGCAATTGCTGTCCGCGGACAGTGAATGCGCAGCCCGCGGTCTGGCCGTCAGCGCGGAGATGTTCGCCGCCGACCCGCGAGTCCGGCAGGCAGTCTTGGCGGCGCTGGATCGCTGGATGACGGAAGTGACTCTCTGGCATGACGATTGGCCCCTGAACGTCGGGCACCGAACCAGCACCGTGCAGCATGTGCTGTCCGGCGCTGCGCGCGCATTCAAACGTCACGCGCTCGCCGCGGCCGGCGTACCGGCGGTCGTCGGTCCCGACCGAGACGCTGCGCAGCGACATGAAATCGTCGCTGCCAGTCGATTCCGAACTGATCCCGGTTGGCTGATGCGCAAGTACCGCAGCCAGGCCCTGCTGTATCTGCACGAGACGATCGGGTTGGGCTCAGGATCGAGCGACCGATTCACCGAGGCATTCACCGACATCTATCAGCCGATGATGCAGGAGTTGGGCGCGCGGCTGTTCGCGCTCTGGGAAACCACGCCGTACAACGGGCACTGGCCGCAGGTGACGATCATCTGGGAGATCGACGCGTTCGCCGACTATGCGCGGATCGGCTCGGCGCAGGCGCGCGGCGGTAGCCATCACACGGCCGCCGAGAAATGGGCGGCCTTCCTTGCCGGTGTCGGAGCTTCCGGTGAGGGCCGGATCATGTATCCGGGGGCGAGCAACAAAACGCTCGCCCAGTTACGCGACGCGAATTTCAATGCGTCACTGGTGATTCAAGAGATCATGCAGACCAAGCCAGGCCGCCAAGACGACTACATCCGGGAATTGGAGCGACTCTACGTGCCGTGGTCGGAGCGTACCGGTAAGCACTGGCTCGGTTCGTTCACCACCACCTTCCGCTTCAACGAGGTGATCCACTACTGGGCGCTCGAAGGCGGCTGGGAGTGCTTCGCCGAGCACTATCCGTCGTGGAAGGAAAGTCCGCCGGCCGAGATCGTCACCTGGATGAGCGTTGCCCCGGCGCTGCGCGACGGCTGGGAAGATTCGATCCTGCAAGCACTTCCGCCGTCGCCACTGCAATGAGCGACGCCGCGGTGCAGGAATTCAGCTACGATCCGTTCGACCCGGCAGTGATGGCCGATCCGTTGCCGTACTACCGGATCCTGCGTGACCACCATCCGGTGTATTACCTCCCGAAATGGGACACCTTTGCGCTGTCGCGCTTCGACGACATCTGGGATGTGCTGGCGCTCAACGACGGAACCTTCGTCGCCTCGGAGGGGACGTTGCCACCGGCGACCGTGCTGGCCCACCACAACCAGGGACCGGTCGCCGAACCGCCGTTGCACCCGATGCCGTTTCACGCGGTCTTCGACGCGCCGATCTACGACGGCGTACGGCGGGCGCACAGCCAGCCGTTCCGGCCGAAGCGGGCGGCGGGATGGCAAGCGCGGATCCGCGAGCTGGCCAACGACCGACTCGACGAGCTGCTGCCGCGCGGTACCTTCGACCTCACCCAGGACTACGGCGGCATTGTCGTCGCCTCGGTGGTGTGCGAATTACTGGGCATCCCAGTCGAATTCGCAGCCGAGGTGCTGGCTGCGGTGAATGCGGGCAGCCTGGCCGAACCCGGCAGTGGCGTCGACACCGCCGCGGCCCGGCCGAACTACCTGGAACACCTGATCCCCGCCGTCCAGCGGCGGCGAGCTGACGCCGAGCGAAGGCGAGCTACCGGTGGTGGACGGCCTGCTCGGCTACCGGCTGCCCGACGACAGCGCACTCGACGACGTCGAAGTGGCCACCCAGATGCTGTGTGTGTTCATCGGCGGAACCGAGACCGTGCCCAAGGTGGTGGCCCACGGATTGTGGGAACTGCTGCGACATCCCGACCAACTGGCCGCGGTGCGCGCGGACCCGACCGCCAACGTGGCCGTCGCGCGCGAGGAGATGATCCGCTACTGCGCCCCCGCCCAATGGTTCGCCCGAACCGCGCGCAAACCGTTCACGATTCACGACATCACCATCGAACCGGGGCAGCGGATCATCACCCTGCTCGCCTCGGCCAACCGGGACGAACGCGAGTATCCCCGACCCGACGAGTTCATCTGGAATCGGGCGATCGCCCGCTCGTTGGCATTCGGCCGCGGACAGCATTTCTGCCTGGGTTATCACCTGGCCCGCCTGGAGGTCGAGGTTCTGGTGACCGAATGGCTGCGGCGCGTGCCGGACTACCGCATCATCGACGAGGCGGCGTACCGCCCGCCGTCCAGCTTCCAGTGGGGCTGGAGCAGGCTGCCGGTGGAGGTGTGACATGTGGTCCTTCCGGATCGTCGCGCCCTATCAATTCGAACGGACCTCGATCACCGAGAAGACACCCGACTGCCTCGTCGACGGCCAGGTGCTGCTGCGGTTCCTGGCCGCCGGTGTCTGCGGCAGCGACATGCCGGCCTTCCGCGGCGTTCGCGGCGTACTGCCCGGCGACGACGGTCGCAGCGGCGCCGAGAAAGACGGCTACCCGATCCATGAAGTCGCCGGGGAAGTGATCGCCAGCCGACACCACCGCCATCGGCCCGGAGACCGGGTGGTGGGGTGGGCGACCGGCTTCGACGGCCTGATGGAGCGGGTCGTCACCGACGGCGATCAGGTGGCGTCCTACGACCCGACGCTGAGCCCGGCGCAGGCCGTCGGGCTGCAACCGCTGGCCTGCGTGCTCTATGCGATCGAGCAACTGCCCGACCTGGACGGTCGCCACGTCGGCGTGATCGGACAGGGTTCGATCGGGCTGCTGTTCTCGGCTGCGGCCAAAGCGGCGGGTGCCCGCCAGGTCACCGGCGTCGACCCCGTCGACCGGGCCGAGATCGCCACCACATTCGGCACCGACACCTATGTGCGGGCCACCAGCGACCGCTGGGTCAGCCACCTCGCACCCGACGATCGCCCCGACGTCGTGATCGAAACCGTCGGCCATCAGGTGGCCACGCTCAATCATGCGATCGAAGCCGCCGCGCCCGGCGGCACGGTGTTCTACTTCGGTGTGCCCGACGACGACAGCTACCCGATCAGCATGCGCACCATGCTGCGTCGCAACCTGACGCTGAAATCGGGTGTGGCACTTGATCGCCCACGGATGCTCGAACTCGCCAACAAATTCGCCGCCGATCATCCCGGCCTGCTGGCCAGGTATTCGACCCACACCTTCGGGATCGACGACGTCCAGGGCGCATTCGAATTGGCCGGCCGCCCGGTTCCGGCACGCGGCAAGATCGCGATTGTGGCGTCATGACGCCCAGCCACCTGCAGCGGGCGCTCGCCTCGGGTGAGCCGGTGTTCGGCGGCTGGATCACCGGACCGACCGCGATCGGGCCCGAGGAGTTCGCCCGGGCCGGATACGACTACGTCGGCTTCGACGCCCAACACGGCTACATCGACGACGCCGACATCGCAAACATGTTGCGCCGCATCGAACATGTACCCATCGGCACTGCGGTGCGACTACCCAACGCCGATGCCGGCGCCCATCGGACGGGTACTCGATGCCGGCGCCGACGCCATCATCGTCGCGATGATCGAGTCGGCCGACCAAGCCGCCGCTGCGGTGGCCGCCAGCCGCTACCCGCCCGCCGGCGCACGCAGCTTCGGGCCGCTACGGGCCAGCCTCGGCGTCGATACCGCCGCACTGGAGGCACGGGTCAGCGTGTTCGCGATGATCGAAACCGCCGCAGCCCTGGCCGATGTCGACGCGATCTGCGCGGTGCCCGGGCTGGCCGGAATCTACGTCGGACCCGCGGACTTGGCGATCTCGATGGGGGTGGACGTCGTCCAAAGCCACTACCGACCCGGACGTACGCGCGGCCATCGTCGGCATCGGCAAGGCCGCCTCGGCCGCCGGACTGGTGCCGGCAGTTCATGCCGGTAACGGCACGCGTCGGGCATGCCATGGCAGAACTGGGTTTTCGCATGATCACCCTGGGCGCGGAATCGCAGGCCCTGCGGCGCGGCGCCGCTGCCGGGCTCGACGAAGCCAAGGGCGACCGGTGACCCGACGGGTAGCGCTGGTCACCGGAGCCGCCCGCGGGCAGGGCTGGGCGATCACCCAACGGCTACGCGCCGACGGCTTTTCGGTTGCCGCGTGTGACGTCAACGCGGCCGGGCTGCGCGACGCCGTCGACAGCCTGGGCGATGACGCAGTGATCGGGATACCGCTCGACGTGACGTTGGAGTGGGAATGGCAGCAGGCCGTGGCGACGACCGTCGATGTGTTCGGATCGCTGACCACCTTGGTCAACAACGCCGGTCTGCTGCACCGCGCGTCGATTGCCGAGGAGTCGGTTGACGGCTTCGAAAGGTCATGGCGGGTCAACTGTTTGGGTGCCTTCCTCGGTATCCAGGCGGCGCTCGGCCAGCTGCATGCGGCCGACGGTGCGGCCATCGTCAACACCTGCAGCACCGGCGCGATCCGGCCGTTCCCGAACCACGTCGCCTACGGTTCGGCGAAATGGGGGCTGCGCGGGCTGACTCAGGCCGCGGCCGCAGAACTCGCACCGGCCGGAATCCGGGTCAACGCGGTGTTCCCCGGACCCATCGCGACACCGATGCTGGATGCCGACACCCAAACCCGGTTGACGGCCACGTCGGTATCGGGCCGGATCGGCCAACCGTCCGAAGTGGCCGATGCGGTCGCATTCCTGGTGTCGGAGCAGGCCTCGTTCATCACCGGCTCGGAACTCGTCATCGACGGCGGCCAATGCCTCAAGATCCAATAACGGTCGGCGTCCACGCCGGTGCCGTGGTGATGGACCAGCGACTCGACCCGGTGCTGCGCGCGGTCGCGACGACCCGCACCGATCTGTCCGACGTGTCCACGATCGGCGTGCTGCGCGACGGGCTCGACGCGCGGCGCAGCGCGGCCGTCGCCGGCATCGACGCCACCGGTGTGTCGATCAGCGACCGGGTTGCCTCCGGGATACGGGTGCGCGTCTACCACGGCGCGCCGGCGCCGGCGCCGGCCGTCATCTATTGCCACGCAGGCGCATTCGTGCTCGGCAACCTGGACACCGACCACCGCCAGTGCGTCGAACTGGCCCGCCGCGGACGGTGCTCGGTGGTGTCGCTGGACTACCGGCTGGCGCCCGAGCACCCGTACCCGGCCGCGCTCGAGGACGCGGTCACGGTGCTCAACGACGTCGTCGCCAACGCCGACGCATGGGGCGTCGACGCCTCGCGCATCGCGGTGGCCGGCAGCAGCGCCGGCGGCGCATTGGCGGCATGTCTTGCCCAACGCTGCGCCGACGGGTCGCTGCCTCCGGTGGCGTTACAGCTGCTGCACCAGCCGGTGCTCGACGACCGCGGGACCGGATCCAAGTCGGAGTTCGACGCGACACCGGCGTTCGACGGCGCCGGCCGCCCGGCTGATGTGGCAGCACTACCTCGCCACCACCGAACCGTCGGCGGATTCCGTGCCGGCCCGGCGGGACCGATTACATGGATTGCCGGCGACTTTCATCAGCTGCTCGGACATCGACCCGCTACGCGACGAAGCGCTCGACTACGCGCTGCGGCTGTTGCGCGACGGGGTTGCCACCGAACTGCATGTGTTCGCCGGCACCTGTCACGGATTCGACTCGCTGCTGCCCGACTGGGAAGTCGCCGAGCAGTTGTTCGCCCTGCAGGGCAGTGCGCTGCGGCGAGCCTTCTACGGCTAGAAGGTGATCAACTGCCGGACGGCAGTTCCGTCGGCCAGGTGATCCATCGCCGCGTTGATGTCGTCGAGGGCGATCCTCGAGGACACCAGCGACTCCACCGGTAACCGGCCCGAACGCCACAGCTCGACGAATTGCGGGATGTCGCGGTCCGGCACCGCCGACCCGAGGTAGCTGCCGATCAGCGATCGGCCTTCGGCGACAAAACCCAACGGGGACACGCTGATCCGCGCGTCCGGCCTCGGCAGGCCGACGGTGATGGTCCGGCCACCCGCAGCGGTGAGGGCGATGGCGGTCTCCAACGCAGCGGGGTGGCCGGCAGCCTCGATGACCACGGCGGCCTTCACGCCGGCATCGATGGCCTGCTGCGGGGTGTGAGCCGAATGGGCTCCGAGCGTCGTTGCGGCGGTGAGCTTTTCGGGAAGCTGGTCGACCCCGATCACGCGTACTCCGGCATACGACAGCGCGGTCATCACCGCGGCCATGCCGACGCCGCCGAGCCCGACGACGGCCACCGTCTGCCCCGGCTGCGGCTTGCCGACATTGAGCACCGCGCCGCCACCGGTCAGCATCGCGCAACCGAGCAGTGCCGCCACCGGTGGCGGCACGTCGTCGGGCACCGGGACAACGCTGGCGCGATTGACCACCGCGTGCGTCGCGAAACCTGACACTCCCAAATGGTGAAAGACCTTGTCGTCACCGCGGCTGAGCCGCATCCCGCCGCCCAGCAGCGTCCCGGCATTGTTGGCCGCGCTGCCCGGCTGGCACGGAGTCAGGCCGTCGGTGACGCACGCCGCGCAGTGACCGCAACGCGGAAGAAACGTCATCACCACCCGCTGGCCGACGGCCACGTCATTGACGCCGTCGCCGACCCGCTCGATGATGCCGGCCGCCTCGTGCCCGAGCAGCATCGGCGTCGGCCGCACCCGGTTGCCGTCTACCACAGACAAATCGGAATGGCAGACCCCTGCGGCCTCGATGCGCACCAGCAACTCGTCGGCGCCGGGCGCAGCCAGCGTGACGTCGGCGATGGTGATCGGCCGGGACTGCGCATACGGCCGTGGCGCTCCGATCTGCTCCAGCACGGCGCCCCGGATTTCACGCATGGTCGAATACAACCATGACTCCGTTCTCCGCAGTGCCGCCGCACTCCGACGGGCTCACCAGCCGCGACTTTCCGGTGCACTGGCCGGTGTTGACCCGATGGGCCGACAACGACATGTTCGGCCACCTGAACAACGCGGTGTACTACCAGCTTTTCGACACCGCGATCAACGGCTGGATCGGCACCAATGTCACGCTCGACCCGGTGACCACGTCGGCGCAGGGCATCGTCGCCGAATCGGGCTGCCGCTATTACTCGGAATTGCACTTCCCGCAACGGCTTGTCGTCGGGGTGGCCGTGACCCGGCTCGGCAACAGCAGCGTGACCTATCGGCTCGGCCTCTTCCCTGCCGTGGAGGAGTCCGAGGCGCAGACCGTCGCCGCGGTCGGCCATTGGGTGCACGTCTACGTCGACAAGACCACCCGGCGGCCGACTCCGATTCCCGACGACATCCGCAGCCTGCTGTCGACGGCCTGCGTTGGCTGACCGCCGCAGCGTTCTCGTTATGCTCGGCGAATGCCTTTCGTCAGCAAGACCGTTGAGGTTGCCGCCAACGCCGACACGATCCTGGCCATCGTCGCCGACTTCGAGTCCTATCCCGAGTGGAACGACGGAGTCGTGGGCCTGTGGGTGCTGGCCCGCTACGACGATGGGCGTCCCAGCCAGCTGCGCCTCGACGCCAAATACGAAGCCCTCGAAGACAGTCTGATCCAGGCGGTCTACTACCCGAGCCCAACTCAGATCCAGACTGTGCTGCAGCAGGGCAACCTGTTCAAGAAGCAAGAGCAACTGTTCAGCGTGGTGGACACCGGCACGTCGTCGCTGCTGACCGTCGATCTCGATGTCGAGCCGACGATGCCGATTCCGGCGCCGATGGTCAAGCAACTGGCCGGCAACGTTCTGGACTACCTCGCCGAGAACCTCAAGAAGCGCGCCGAGGAGCTGACCTCGGGCGGCTAGTCCCAGATCCCGCTGCTGTCCAGCCGTTGAGTGAGCCGGCGGGCGCCGTCGGTGAACTGCGACACGGTGCGCTCGATGACCGTGGCGGTGTCCCGCCGGCGCAGTGCCGCCACCACCTCGTGGTGGTTCTGCACCGCGGTGACACCCCATTGCGGGTCTGCGGCGTACACCATCAGCGGCATGTACCGGGCCACGTGCAGCAGAAACCACGCCAGCTTTATCCGCCCGGTCGCGTGGTTGAAGGCGCGGTGAAACGCGAACTCCGTCGCCGCGATCGCGTCGACGTCCCCCGCGGCGACGACGGCGGCCAGCGCATCGGTGAGGTGTTCGAGGTCGTCGATCTCGGCGTCGGTGATGCGCTGCGTCGCGGAGGTGGCAAGCTCCTTGGCGATGGTCGCCTGCACCCAGAAAATGTCTTCGACGTCCTGGCGGCTCAGCGGCAACACCACATGTCCGCGATGGGGCTCGAGTTGCACCATGCCTTCGCCGCGCAGCTTCAACAGCGCCTCGCGGACCGGTGTCGCGCTGACCCCGAGTCGGGCGGCGGTCTCGTCGAGCCGGATGAAGGAGCCGGCCCGCAGATCCCCGGACATGATGGCGGCTCGCAAATGGCCGGCGACCTCGTCAGACAACTGGGCCCGGCGCAGCGGAACCCGCGTCGCGGCGAGCGCGCTCACCGAACTCACCGGGCTTGTCTTCGTGACGCCAAGACCATAGTGTGACCCAGACAACACCAGATTTTATCAAATATCAACTTAAGCGGAGCGCCTAGAACGAAGGAGAGCGACCAGTTGACCGCGCAGTTGGCCGGCCACGGCGGCCATGACACCCACCACGCTGACGTTGGTTTTCTAGAGCAGCCGTACTTGGCGCGACGGCAGAATTGGGTCAACCAACTCGAACGGCACGCATTCATGCAGCCGAACGCGACAGCGCTGAGGTTCATGGGCAACACCGTCACCTGGGCCGAGCTTCGCGACCGGGTCGGCAAGCTCGCCGGAGCCTTGAGTCGCCGCGGGGTCGGCAACGGCGACCGGGTGATGATCCTGATGCTGAACCGCACTGAGTTCGTCGAGTCGGTATTGGCTGCCAACATGATCGGGGCGATCGCCGTGCCCGTCAATTTCCGGCTCACACCGTCCGAGATCGCCTTCCTGATCGAGGACTGCGAGGCCCGGCTGCTGATCACCGAGCCGGTGCTGGCCCCGGTGGCCGCTGCCGTCCGCGGTGCCACACGCGGTGTTGGGATCCATCGTGGTGGCCGGCGACTCCGCGGACGAAGGCCTGCTGGCCTACGAGGCTCTGGTGCATGAGTCCGGCGATCCGGCCGCGCTGGCCGACATCCCCAACGACTCGCCGGCGCTGATCATGTACACCTCCGGCACCACCGGCCGGCCGAAGGGCGCCGTGCTGACCCACACCAACCTGACCTGTCAGACCATGGCCAACCTCTACACCCACGGCTTCGCCGCCACCGACGTCGGCTTCATCGGCGTCCCGTTCTTCCACATCGCCGGCATCGGCAACCTGTTGACCGGACTGCTGATGGGTCTTCCCACAGTGATCCATCCACTCGGCGCATTTGACCCCGGACAGCTGCTCGACGTCCTGGCCGCGGAAAAAGTCACCGGCATTTTCCTGGTCCCGGCCCAGTGGCAGGCGGTATGTGCTGCGCAGCAGGCGAATCCACGAGAGCTCAAGCTGCGGGTCATCTCCTGGGGGGCCGCACCGGCGTCCGATACCCTGCTGCGTCAGATGTCAGAAACCTTTCCCGAGTCGCAGATCTTGGCCGCGTTCGGTCAGACCGAGATGTCGCCGGTGACCTGCATGCTGCTCGGCGAAGACGCGTTGCGGAAGCTCGGCTCGGTGGGCAAGGTGATTCCGACCGTGGCTGCCCGCGTGGTCGACGAGGAGATGAATGACGTGCCCATTGGCGAAGTCGGTGAAATCGTCTACCGCGCACCCACATTGATGAGTGGCTATTGGAACAACCCGGCGGCCACTGCCGAGGCGTTCCACGGCGGCTGGTTCCACTCCGGCGACCTGGTCCGGATGGACGACGAAGGCTACGTCTGGGTGGTCGACCGCAAGAAGGACATGATCATCTCCGGCGGCGAGAACATCTACTGCGCGGAGGTGGAGAACGTCTTGGCGAGTCATCCCGCGATAGTGGAGGTCGCGGTGATCGGTCGGCCACACGAGAAATGGGGCGAAGTACCGGTCGCGGTCGCGGCGGTCGCAAGCGGCGGGCCGCAGAATCTCAGCATCGAAGACTTCGACGATTTCCTCGGTGAGCGCCTCGCGCGGTACAAGCATCCGAAGGTGCTGGAGATCGTCGACGCGCTGCCGCGCAACCCGGCGGGCAAAGTGTTGAAGACCGAATTGCGGAAGCGTTATGGCGTCTCCGCGGTCTCTCAAAGCGGTTCCACATCAGCGGATTCCGCACCGAGTAGATCGAGCTGACATAACGAAGAACTCGCAGGTCATATTGACGAAAGGCTAATAACGCCGATGCCATGCACGCCCGCGAACCCATCGGGTACAGTCCTGTGGTCCGACTTACTACCTGCCAGTAGTGAGACGCGGATCACACACCTAGAAACGGGGCAAGGAGGGGCCGTGCGAGACTTTTCGCCGCTCCCTCGCAAGGCGCAAGGTTGCATCGGGAGGGGGTCCCAGTGACCACGACGCAGCCGCGTGTCACTGATTACATCCGTGACCAGGTGGGCCCACCGTTGGTCCTCATCGGCGGTTTCTTCCGGATGTGCGTCCTCACCGGAAAGGCGTTGTTCCGCTCGCCATTTCAGTGGAAAGAATTCATCATCCAGTGCTGGTTCATCCTGCGGGTGGCGCTTCTGCCGACCATGGCGATCTCGGTGCCCATCACGGCGCTGTTCATCTTTACGTTCAACATCCTGCTGATCCAGGTGGGCGCGGCCGATCTGTCGGGCGCCGGCGCGGGTATCGCCGTCATTACCCAGATCGGCCCGCTCAACACCGTCCTGGTGATTGCCGGCGCAGCGTCGACGGCCATCTGCGCAGACCTGGGTGCGCGGACCATCCGCGAAGAGATCGACGCGATGGAGGTGCTCGGCATCGACCCCATTCACCGTCTGGTGGTGCCGCGCGTGTTGGCCTGCTCCCTGGTCGGGATGCTGCTCAACGCATTGGTGAGCATGGTCGGGCTGGTCGGCGGGTTCGTCTTCGGCGTCTATCTCCAGCACGTTTCGGCCGGGGCCTATTTGGCGACGCTGACCCAGCTCACCGGACTGCCTGAAGTGGTGATTGCGACGATCAAGGCGTTGTCCTTCGGAATGATCGCCGGCCTGGTCGGCTGCTACCGCGGTTTGACCGTGAGCGGCGGTTCCAAGGGGCTGGGTACCGCGGTCAACGAGACCGTCGTGCTCTGCGTGGTGGCGCTATTCGCGGTCAACGTGGTGCTGACCACCATCGGTGTGCGATACGGAACGGGGCGCTGAGATGTCGAGTATCCAGGTACTGCGCTCCCGTTTCCCACGGCTATCCGGCGATATTCGCCGCTTCGGTGACGCCGCGACGAAACCGCTCGACGAAGCGGGAAAGCTGGGCTGGTTCACTGTTATCGGCGTCCGCGACATGGCATGGGCGCTGACCCGGTATCGCAAAGAAATCTTGCGACTGATCGCCGAGGTCGGGATGGGCACCGGCGCCATGGCCGTGATCGGCGGCACCGCGGTGATCATTGGTTTCGTGACGCTGTCCGCCGGTTCGCTGGTGGCCATTCAGGGTCTGGCGTCGTTGGGCCATGTCGGGCTCGAGACCCTGCTCGGGTTCGTCTCCGCATTCATCAACGTGCGCCTTGTCGCCCCCATCGTCACCGGCATCGCGCTGGCGGCCACGGTCGGGGCCGGAGCCACCGCCGAGTTGGGCGCGATGCGGATCAGCGAGGAGATCGACGCGCTGGAGGTGATGGGGGTCAAGTCCAACGCGTACCTGGTGTCGACCCGGATGATGGCCGGACTGGTGGTGATTATCCCGTTGTACTCGGTGGGCTTGATCCTGTCGTTCCTCTCGCCGCAAGTCGTCACCACGTTCCTGTATGGACAGACGTCTGGCACCTACGAGCACTACTTCCGAACGTTCCTGCGCCCCGACGACGTGTTCTGGTCGTTCGTCGACGTGATCATCATCGCCGCGGTGGTGATGCTCTCGCACTGCTACTACGGGTACAACGCCAGCGGCGGCCCGGTGGGCGTCGGAGAGGCGGTCGGCCGGTCGATGCGTTTTTCACTGGTCGCCACCCCTGTCGTGATCCTGTTAGCCGAAATGGCGCTCTACGGCGTCAATCCCAACTTCAACTTCACGGTATAGGCCGGCTATGACGCAACCACGCGGGAAAATCAACAAGCTGCCGAACCAGCCGTTCCGGATCGCCGGCCTCATCGTCTTTCTCATTGCCGCGCTCGTGCTGTGGTTGGTCTACCTGCAGTACAGCGGCCATTTCGTCGACAAGACGAAGCTGACGATGCTGTCGGATCGGGCCGGGCTGGTGATGGACCCGGGTTCGAAGGTCACCTACAACGGTGTGCAGATCGGCCGGGTGGCCCAGATCGACGAGATCCAGCGCGATGGCAAGCCCGCGGCCAAGTTCACTCTGGACGTCTATCCCAAGTACTTGCACCTGATCCCGGCGAACGTGGACGCCAAGATCGTGGCCACCACGGTGTTCGGTGAAAAGTACGTGTCGATGACCGCGCCGAAAAACCCACTGCCGCAACGGATCACGCCGAAGAATGTGATCGACGCCCGGTCGGTGACCACCGAGATCAACACGCTGTTTCGAGACCATCACCTCGATCGCCGAGAAGCTGGACCCGGTCAAGATCAACCTGACGCTGAGCGCTGCGGCGCAGGCGCTGAGCGGGTTGGGCGACAAGTTCGGGCAGTCGCTGATCAACGGCAGCGCCACACTCGATGACGTCAACCCGCGAATGCCGCTCATCCGCCACGACATTCAGCAGTTGGCCGACGTTGGGTGACACCTACGCCAACGCCGCACCTGACCTGCTGGAGTTCTTGAACAACGCGTCGACGACGGCGCACACGATCCACGCGCAGGAAAAGGATCTGGACCAAGCGCTGCTGGCGGCGACCGGATTCGGCGCCACCGGTGCCGACATCTTCAACCGCGGCGGGCCATACCTGGCTCGCGGGGCCAAGGACCTGGTGCCCTCAGCGCAATTGCTGGACACCTACAGCCCCGAACTGTTCTGCACCATCCGCAACCTTCACGATTCCGAGCCGAAGGTCGCTGCGGCCACCAGCCCATATTCGCTGCGGTCCGACTCGGCGTTCCTCGGCGGACTCGACCTTGCGCTCAGCCTCCCCGGGCTTGGCCTCACCCTCGCCTCACAGGGACTGCTCGCGATGGCCGGGCTGATCGGTGGATCGCCCAACCCGTACATGTATCCGGAGAATCTGCCGCGGACCAATGCGCACGGCGGGCCGGGCGGTGCGCCGGGTTGCTGGCAGAACATCACCCGTGAGCTGTGGCCCGCGCCATACGTGGTCATGGACACCGGGGTGAGCCTCGCTCCCTACAACCATATTGATACCGGCTCCCCGTACGCAGTCGAGTACGTCTGGGGCCGCCAAATGGGGGACTACACGATCAACCCATGAAAATCACCGGAACCCTCGTCAAGCTCGGCATCGTCTCGCTGGTGTTGATCTTCTTCACCGCGCTGATCACCGTCGTGTTCGGTCAGATGCGCTTCGACCGGACCACCACCTACGCCGCGGAGTTCAACAACGTCAGCGGACTCCGCTCCGGCCAATTCGTTCGGGCCTCCGGGGTGGAGATCGGCAAGGTCAAAGACATCCAGCTGGTCGATGGTGGCCATCGGGTGCGGGTCGAGTTCAACGTCGACCACTCCGTTCCGCTGTATCAGTCCACGACTGCCCAGGTGCGTTACCTCAACCTGATCGGCGACCGCTACCTCGAGCTCAAGCGCGGCGACGGCGAAGGTGGCGACCGGGTTCTTCCGGCGCACGGGTTCATCCCGCTGTCCCACACCCAGCCTGCGCTCGACCTGGACGCACTGATCGGCGGTTTCAAGCCGCTGTTCCGGGCGCTCGACCCGGAAAAGGTCAACACCATCGCGACGGCCATCATCACCGTCTTCCAGGGCCAAGGCGGCACCATCAACGACATCCTCGACCAGACCGCGCAGCTGACGTCCCGCATCGCCGAGCGTGACGAGGCGATCGGCGAGGTGGTCAAGAACCTCAACATCGTGCTGGACACCACGGTCAAGCACCGCAAAGACTTCGACGAAACCGTCGACAATTTCGAGAAGCTGATCACCGGCCTGAACAACCATGCCGAGCCGTTCGCGGCCGGCATCGCGAACATCAGCAACGGGGCCGGCACGGTCGGCGACCTGCTCGCCGACAACCGCACTCTGCTGCATAAGACGCTGAATTACCTCGAGCCCATTCAGCAGCCGATCGTCGATCAGCTTGCTCAGTACGACGACCTCATCAGTCGCACGCCACCAGGGTTGAACACCGTGGGCCGCGCCTTCAGCTCGGGAGACTGGCTGGCTTTCTACTTGTGCGACCTCACGCTGAAAACGAACGGACTGCAGGCCGGCGGGCCGGTGCGCACGGTCAAAGTTTGGGCGCAGCCGACTGGTAGGTGCACGCCGCAATGAGAACGCTACAGCCCGCCAACAGGAAGCGGATCGGCCTGATGGGGCTGATCGTGACGGTGATGGTCGTCGGTGTGGGCCAAACCCTGACCAGCACCCCGCAGTTGTTCGCGCAGCCCAGCTACTACGGGCAGTTCACCGACTCAGGTCAGCTCAACAAAGGCGACAAAGTGCGGATCGCCGGGGTCGACGTCGGCGACGTCGAGGCCATCAAGATCGAGGGCGATCACGTCGTGATGAAGTTCTCGACCGGAAGCAGCACCATCGGCACCGAGAGCCGGCTGGCGATCAAAACCGACACCATCCTGGGTAAAAAAGTGCTCGAGATCGAGCCGCGGGGCACCCAGACGTTGCGACCCAACGGCACGCTGCCGATCGGGCAAACCACCACCCCCTACCAGATTTACGACGCGTTCTTCGACGTCACCAAAGCCGCCTCCGGCTGGAACATCGAAACCGTCAAACAGTCGTTGCACGTGTTGTCCGAGACCATCGACCAGACATATCCACACCTGAGCGCGGCGCTTGACGGGGTGGCCAAGTTCTCCGACACCGTCGGCAAGCGCGACGAGCAGGTCACGCATCTGCTCGCGCAGGCCAACAAGATCGCCAGCATCTTGGGTGACCGAAGCCAACAGGTCGACCGGCTCTTCGTCAATTCCAACAACTTGCTCGCCGCGTTCAACGAGCGCAGCCGCGCCATCAACGCGCTACTGAGCAACGTGGCCACGTTCTCCGCCCAGGTGCAGAACCTGATCAACGACAACCCAAACCTCAACCATGTGCTGGAGCAGCTGCGCACAGTCACCGACCTCTTGGATAAGCACAAGGACGATCTGGCTACCTCACTCGTAGCGCTCGGCAAGAACGTCACAATGCTCAACGAGGCGGTCGGATCGGGACCGTACTTCAAGATATCGCTGGCCAACTTGTTGCCGTACTGGATCCTGCAGCCGTGGGTGGACTCCGCATTCAAGAAACGCGGCATCGATCCGGAGGAGTTCTGGCGCAATGCCGGGTTGCCGGCTTTCCGATTCCCCGACCCGAATGGGACGCGATTCCCCAATGGTGCGCCGCCGCCCGCGCCGACCACCTTGGAAGGCACCCCGGATCATCCGCATCCGGCGGTGGCGCCGGGGTCCCCGTGCTCGTACACACCGACACCGGAGCTGCTGCCGCGGCCGGGCAACCCGATGCCGTGTGCCGGTATCGACCAAAACCTGGGACCGTTCGGCCCGAATGGGCCGTATCCGGCGTTGCCGGATGTCGCCTCCTCGCCGCCGAATCCCGCCGGTCTGCCCCCGACCCCAGGGATCCCGATCGCCGGGCGACCCGGACAGGTCCAACCCGACGTGCCCGGCACACCGGTGCCTATCGCACCGGGACCGCCCGGGGCGCGCACCGAGCCGCTGGGACCGCTACCCGGCCCGGCCCCGGCGAATCCGGCCGCGGCGCCACCACCGGCGCCAGTGGCCCCCGGCCCCCCAGCCCCGCCGGGACCCGGCGCGCAGTTGCCTGCGCCCTATATCCCCAACACGGGTGGCGCCGGCGGCAGCGGTGCGCAAGGAGGTAACCAGAATTGAGCACCGTCTTTGATATCCGCAACCTGCGGCTGCCGAAGTTGTCGCGCGCGTCGCTGATCATCGGCGCGCTGGTACTGGTGGCGGCACTTGTGCTGGCCTACTTCGGATCTGAGCTGTACAAGAAGCTGACGAACAACACCGTGGTGGCCTATTTCCCGGTCGCCAACGCCCTATACAACGGCGACCGGGTCGAGATCATGGGTGTCAAGGTCGGCGCGATCGACAAGGTCGAGCCGGCCGGTGACAAGATGAAGGTCACCTTCCACTACGCCAACAAGTACAAGGTGCCCGCCGACGCGCAGGCGGTGATCCTCAACCCGACGCTGGTCGCGTCGCGGCTGGTCCAGCTGGAACCGCCGTACAAGGGTGGGCCGGTGCTGCCCGACAACGCGGTGATCCCGGAAGAGCGCACCCAAGTACCGACCGAGTACGACGAACTGCGCAACAGCATCACCAACGTCATCTCCAAGCTCGGCCCGACCAAGGAGCAGCCCAAGGGCCCATTCGGTGAGGTCATCGAATCCTTCGCCAACGGGCTGGCCGGCAAGGGCAAGGAGATCAACACCACCTTCAACGACCTGTCGCGAGCGCTGACCGCGCTCAACCAGGGTCGGGGTGACTTCTTCGCTGTAGTGCGCAGCCTCGCGCTGTTCGTCAACGCGCTGCACGCCGACGACCAGAAGTTCGTGGCGCTGAACAAGAACTTGGCCCAGTTCACCAACAGCCTGACCCGTTCCGACCAGGACCTGGCGAACGCGATCCAGCAATTCGACGGATTGCTGACGACAGTGCGGCCGTTCCTCGACAAGAACCGCGACGTGCTGACCCACGACATCAACAACCTCGCCGACACGACCAACACACTGGTCCAGCCCGACCCACTGAACGGGTTGGAAACTGTGCTTCACGCGGCCCCCACGGCGCTCGCGAACGCCATGGAGATTTACCATCCAGCGCACGGTGCCCTCGTCGGCCAGCCCATCTCACTCGGTGGCGCCCAGGGCTTCGCCAACCCAATGCAGTTCTTTTGCAGCGCGATTCAAGCCGGGAGCCGGCAGGGCTACCAAGAATCCGCCGAGCTGTGTGCTCAGTATCTGGCACCAGTTCTCGACGCCATCAAGTTCAACTACTTGCCGTTCGGGATGAACCTCTTCAGCACCGCGGCGACGCTACCCAAGGAAGTCGCCTACTCTGAGCCGCGGCTGCAGCCGCCGAACCGGCTACAAGGACACCACCGTCCCGGGTATCTGGGTTCCCGACACCCCAACGTCGCACCGCAACACCCAGCACGGCTGGATCACCGCGCCCAGGCATGCAGGGCGTAAAGGTAGGACCAGTCACCGCGGGCCTGCTGACCCCCGAATCGCTGGCCGAACTGATGGGCGGTCCGGACATCGTGCCGGTGCAATCCAATCTGCAGACCCCGCCCGGATACCCGAACGCTTACAACGAGGAGCCCGGCCCGGCGCCGTTCATCGGCGTTCCCGGCAACCCGGCCCCGATACCGCCACCCCCGCCGGGACCCAATGTGATTCCCGGCCCGGTGGCGCCGACGCCGGCACCCGGACCGTCGCCGCTGTCAAATCAGGCGCCCCCCGGACCGCCGCTACCCGCTGAGGCGGCAGGGGGTGGCCAGTAATGAGAGTGTGATGGTCAGCAAAGTCCGACGCCGTACCTGGCAGAGCCTGGTGCTGCTGGTAGCCGCTTTGATGCTGAGTTCCTGTGGCTGGCACGGGATTTCGA
Organism: uncultured Actinomycetota bacterium; assembly: GCA_963762535.1. GTDB lineage: Bacteria > Actinomycetota > Actinomycetes > Mycobacteriales > Mycobacteriaceae > Mycobacterium. The sequence continues at coordinate 450,407 of CAVXKX010000002.1, read as the reverse complement.
ACGTCTCGCTGCCCGGCGGTCCGGGCAGCGGCTCCGGCGCTTACACCGTATACGTGCAAATGCCGGACACCTTGGCCATCGACGGCAACAGCAGGGTCATGGTGGCCGATGTCTTCGTCGGCTCGATCCGCAAGATCGAGCTGAAGAACTGGGTGGCCACCCTGACGCTGGGCTCTGGAAAAGAACATCAAGCTGCCGAAAAACGCCACCGCCAAGATCGGGCAGACCAGCCTGCTGGGTTCCCAACACATCGAGTTGGCACCGCCGGCGGACCCGTCGCCGCAGCTGCTCAAGAACGGCGACACCATCCCGCTGAAGAACGCGTCGGCTTTTCCCAGTACCGAGCAGACGCTGGCAAGCCTTGCGATGGTCGTGCGCGGCGGCGGCCTGCCGAACCTCGAAGTCTTGCAGAACGAGGTCTACAAGATCCTGAACGGCCGCGGCCCACAGATCCGCGAGTTCCTCAACAAGCTGGACACCTTCACCCGCCGGCTCAACGAGCAGAGCGACGACATCACCCACGCCATCGACTCGACCAACCGGCTGTTGGCCTACGTCGGCAACCGGTCCGATGTGCTGGATCGCGCGCTGACCGAATTCCCGCCGCTGATCAAGTACTTGGCGGGTCCGGAGTATCAGAAGCATCTGATCGACGCGGTCGAATCGGTGGGCGCGCTCAGCCAGGCCGCGGCCCAGTACCTGGGAGAGGCTCGGGGCGCGATCCATCAAGACCTGCAGTCGCTGCAGTGCCCGCTTCGCGAACTGGGCCGTGCCTCGCCTTATCTGCAATCGGCTCTGAAACTAATCCTGACCATTCCGTTCGACATCGACACCGCTCCCAAGCTGATCCGCGGTGACTTCATGAACTCCTCCCTCACGCTCGACACGACCCTGTCGACCACCGACAACGTCTTCCTCACCGGCACCGGGTTCTCCGGAGCGTTGCGGGCCCTGGAACAGTCATATGGCCGGGATCCCGCGACGATGATTCCGGACGTGCGTTACACGCCGAACCCGAACGACGCGCCGGGCGGACCACTGGTGGAGAGGGCGGACCGGCAATGCTGACTCGGTTTATCAAGCGCCAGCTGGTCATCTTCGGCATCCTGACCGCCGTAGCCCTGTTGGTGCTGGGCATCTATTACCTGCGGCTTCCGACCTTGATGGGGATCGGCCAATACCAGCTCAAGGCCGAGCTGCCCGCCTCCGGTGGTCTGTACGCGACGTCGAACGTGACGTATCGCGGGATCACCATCGGCAAGGTGACCGCCGTCGAGCCGACGGAAAAAGGCGCCGAGGCGACAATGAGCATCGACAGCCAGTTCAAGATCCCGCTCGACTCGGTCGCGAACGTGCACTCGGTGTCGGCGGTCGGTGAGCAGTATTTGGACCTGGTGTCGGAAGGCAAAGTCCACGGAGTCTTCTCGCCCGGGCAGACCATCACCAAAGGCACGGTCCCCAGCGAGATCGGGCCGGCCCTGGACACCGCCAACCGCGGTTTAGCGGTGCTGCCCAAGGACAAGATCGCTCAATTACTCGACGAGACGTCCGAAGCCGTCGGAGGCTTGGGCCCCTCGCTACAGCGACTGGTCGACTCCACCCAGGCGATCGTCGGCGACTTCAAAACCAACATCAACCAGGTCGACGACATCATTCAGAACTCTGGGCCGATCTTGGACAGCCAGGCCGTCTCGAGTAACGCGATCGAACGCTGGGCCCGCAACCTGAACACGTTGGGTAAGCAGAGTGCGCAGCAGGACTCGCACCTGAAAAGCATTCTGAGCCAAGCGGCCCCGACCGCTGATCAACTGAACTCGGTGTTCAGCGATGTCCGCGAGTCACTGCCCCAGACGCTGGCCAACCTCGAGATCGTGATCGATATGCTCAAGCGCTACCACCCCGGCGTCGAGCAGACGTTGGTCATCTTGCCGGAGTACTCATCGATCGCACAGACGATCTCCGCCCCGTTCGAGAAAGACCGCCAACTCGCGCTGGACCTCGCGTTCGCGATAAACATCCCTCCGCCCTGCCTGACCGGCTTTGTTCCGGCATCGGAGTGGCGCTCGCCTGCAGACGTCAGCTTGGCGCCGATACCAGAGGGTGCGTACTGCAAGATCCCGATGGACACTCCGGCCAACGTGGTGCGTGGATCACGCAACATCCCTTGCGCTGATGTCCCAGGCAAACGCGCGGCTTCCCCGAGAGAGTGCCGCAGCAACAAGCCCTACGTGCCGCTAGGCACCAACCCGTGGTACGGCGACCCCAACCAGATCCTGAACTGCCCTGCCCCGGGGGCGCGCTGCGACCAGGCGGTGAAACCAGGCTTTGTGATCCCGGCGCCGTCGATCAACACCGGGCTGAATCCGCTGCCCGCCAATCGCCTGCCACCTGGAGGACAGACACCACCGCCGAAAAGTGACCCGTTGCAGCGGCCGGGCTCGGGCTCGGTCCAGTGCAACGGGCAGCAACCCAACCCCTGCATCTACACTCCGGGCGGGCCTCCGGCAGCCGTCTATAGTCCGATGAGTGGCGAGGTAACGGGCCCCGACGGTTCTACGTACTCCGTCAACAACTCACGCAACACAGGAGATGACGGATGGAAGGAGATGCTGGCGCCAGCCGGCTGACCCCGAACGACACGGACGAGCAAGCCCCGTTGGAACCCGATGCGGTAGCCGACGATTCGACCGCTGAGGAAACCGCGCACGACTCGCTGGAATCCGATGACGCGGCCGAGCACGAGATCTCCGAGTCAGACGCCGAAGACGTCGCTGAGGACGCTGAGGTCGACGGCGACCCGCGCGGTCAGTCGCGTCTGGGTCGTGGCTGGTTCATCGGTATCGCAGCCGGACTTGTCGTGCTCGCCGGCGGCCTCGGCGCCTGTGGGTACCTGGTGTTTCTGCGCTCGCATCAGGCAAGCCAGGCCACCGCGGGCCGCGATGTCGCCGCGGTGGAAGCCGCGAAGGACTGTGTCGCGGCCACCCAGGCGCCCGACATTGCGGCGATGGCTTCCAGTGCGCAGAAGATCATCGAATGTGGCACGGGAGCCTTCCGGTCGCAGGCCATCTTGTACAGCGGGCTGCTGGTCGACGCCTATCAGGCGGCGGACGCCCACGTCCAGGTCACCGATCTGCGTGCGGCGGTCGAGCGCAACAACCCCGACGGTTCCGTCGAGATTCTGGTGCCGCTGCGGGTGAAGGTCTCCAACGCCGAGGCGCAGAACCAGGAAGCGGGCTACCGGCTGCGGGTGACGATGGTGCGCGACGAGGGTAAGTACCGGATTTCCAAGCTCGACCAGGTGGCGAGGTGACGGTGCTGGTCGAAGAGACCCAGTGCCGCACCGGCAGTCGACGAAGCAGCGCCGAATGGTTTGGCGCGCTGGCATATTCGCGCTGCCGCCCTAGCGGTGGACGTCTTGCCCGGTGTCGCTGTCGTGGCGACGATGGCGCTGGTCTGGTTGGCGACGCCGCCGGGAAGTCTCTGGGGGTGGGCGTCGATATCGGTTCTCGTCGCTGCGGCCCTGGCGACGATGGCCAACCGCGCGGTACTACCGGCGACTTTCGGGTGGAGCCTGGGCCGGGCGCTGCTCGGGATCGAGGTCGTGCAACAAGACGGCGCCGCCGTCGGAGTCGGGCGGTTGCTGTTGCGAGAACTCGCGCACCTGCTCGACACCCTGTCGGTCTTCGTGGGATGGCTTTGGCCGCTGTGGGATTCACGTCGGCGCACCTTCGCCGACCTGCTGCTGCGTACCGAAGTGCATTGTGTCGCAGACGGTCGACGACCCGCAGACATCCGGCGCCACGCCGCGTACGTTGCCGGGGTGGCTGTGCTGCTGTGCGTCGCCGGTGCCGCGGTCAGCATCTTCGCGGTCTACCTGCCGGGCCAGGCCTCCGATCAGACCCGCAGAGCCGTCAACGCGCAGGGGCCCAAGATCGTCGCCCAAATGCTTACCTACGATCCCAAATCGCTGGACCAGGATTTCGCCCGGGCTCGGTCGCTGACCACCGACAAGTATCGACCGGAGCTGGTCAAGCAGCAGGAGTCGGTGCGAAAAGGCCATCCGGCGATCAACGAATACTGGGTGATCGACAGCACCGTGTTGTCCGCAACGAGGGACTCCGCGACCATGCTGCTGTTCATGCAGGGCCACCGCGGCGGCGGCGGCGAGGACCGGTTCATCACTGCCACGGTTCGGGTCACGCTCGTCAAAGGTAAAGACGGCCAGTGGCTGGTCGACAACCTGGACGTCGTCACCAAGCCGAAGCCGGCTCCGCCCAAGCAACCGGCTCCGCCGAAGCAACCGGCTCCGCCCAAGGAACCGGCTCCGCCGAAAGGCCAGAAGTGAGTCCCCGCAGACGAATTGCAGCCCGGCGAAGAGCCGCTGCTGAAGGCCCCCAAGCCGACGCTGTGGTCGCGGCTGCCATGGCGACCGACGCTGCCGGCGCAGTGGTGGAAACCGTCGCGGACCTGGGCGCTGCCCGCCGCGGCAGCCGGTGCCACCGTTCTCACGGTGGGCGCGGTCACGGCGTCGGCACTTGTTCTGGTCGACCAGCGCTCACATCACCGGAACGCCATGGAGGAAGTTGACGTGCTCGGCTACGTCAAGGCCTTCATGACCGGATTCACCACGCTGGATCCGTTTCACGCCAACGCCTATTACGACCGGATAATGGCCAACGCGACCGGCGATTTCGCCAAGCAGTATCACGACAAGCAGAACGACATCCTGGTGCACATCGCCCAGGCGGAGCCGACCAAAGGAACCGCACTGGCCGCCGGTGTGGAGCGCTGGAACGACGACGGCAGCGCCAATGTGATGGTGGCGACTGACATCTCGTCCAAAACGCCGGACGGCAAGCAAAAAATCGACACGACAAATCGTTGGCTGGTCACAGCTCAGCGGGAAGGCAACCAGTGGAAGATCAGCAGCCTGCAACAGGTGATCTGACCGGCGAGTCGGCCGTCGACACCATCGTCGCTGAGACCGACGCCGCGCCGGTCGATGAGACGGAGGTCGACGTGTCGGATGACGGCGCATCGGATCCCGACGCATCGGATAACGACGACGAAAATGCCGACGGCACAACCGAAGACGCCGAGACCGAGCGTGACGACCCCGTTGTCCGGTTCCGGCAGCGACGGCCGGCCACCAAGTGGTCGGTGATCGCGGCAGCGGTGGCGGCTGTGCTGTTCGTCGGCGCCGGCGCGTTCGCCGGCGCGACCGTGCAGCCGTACCTGGTCGATCGCGCGACCGTGGCCACCAAGCTGAAAGTCGCGCGAACCGCCGCCAACGCGATCACGACGTTGTGGACCTACACTCCGGAGAACATCGACAAGCTGGCCGATCGGGCATCGCAGTACCTCAGCGGTGACTTCCAGGCTGCCTACCGCAAATACCTCGACGCGCTCGTCGCACCCAACAAGCAGGCGAAGATCACCAACACCACGCAGGTCGTCGGCGCGGCCGTGGAGTCACTGAGCGCCTCGGACGCGACCGCGATCGTCTACACCAACACCGAGTCGACCAGTCCGGCCACCAAAGATGCCCCGTCGCTGAAGTATCTGTCCTATCGGCTTGTGCTGCAGCGGGATCACGCGCGCTGGCTGGTCACCAAGATGACCACGATCACTTCGCTGGACCTCACTCCCAAGTTCTAGTTGAACGCGAGCCAGCCCGGCAGCGACCGCTCGTGGGCGTCGCACAGCACTTCGCGGGTATCGCAATTGCCTTTGGGCACACCGGCACCGGCCCACATGCCGCCGGTGTCGCGGCGCAGCACGATCGCCGACGAGGTGCCGCCGTCCAGCAGTACGGCGTTGTCGCTGCCCAGTCCGCGGAACAGGTCTTGAATGTTGTCCGGCGTATAGCTTCCGCCCTGGAACACGTACATTTCGTCGCGCGGCTTGGAATAGGCCAGCGCCGTGCGGGCCGCGCTCGGGCCACCGTCGTTGAGCTGACCGGTATTTCCCGGTGCCAGCAGCCCGAGCCCGCTGACCGCGACGAATTGTTCGCCGCGATCGACCAATCCGGTGACGACAGACGTGGCGGCGTCGTAGTCGTGGCCGTCGCGGCCACCTCGCGGCCACAGCACCGAGGGTGCCCCACGCTTGGGCAAAACCATTGTCGCCAGTGCGCTCCAGTTTTCGTTTCCACCGGACAGGCCCTGCTTGCCCGCGTAGGGGATGGTGCCCGTGACCGCCTGATTGGCCCGACCCTGCCCGCGGGTGTTGTCGACGTACGCCCCCAGCGGGGAACTGCAGCCTGTCGAGCGCCACGAGCCACCCTTTTGGCCACGAATGTCGAAGAAGTTCGCGTTGATCGCGATCGTCGGTTGGCCCAGCGCCTGCCAGGCCTGCACCGCGGTGTAGGTTTCCGAGGCCTGCAGCAGCCCATCGCCGGTGCGCGCGTGCGGATTGCGTTCGCAGCGCGACTGATAGCCCTGATGGCTGTCGACCAGCAGATGCGGTTCGAGTCGCTGCGAGGCGGCCTTGATGATCATCAGGTGGCCGCCGCTGCCCCCGTCGTACCAGCTGCCCGCGGCGTTGAGCATCGGTGCCGGATGCCCACCGCCGAAGTTGTACACCAGATACGAGCCCTGGGTATTGGCGATCGCGCTGGCCAGCAGTTCGCGTGCCTCGGCGCGCGCCACCGGTTGACCCGTACTGGTCGCCAGTGTCAGACACAGCAGGCCGCCGGCGCAGCAGGCTGCGATACGCCGGAAGGCGGCAGCGAGGTATGGCACGGTTGCCCCTTCGGCCCGAATGTCGTTGTCAGGTATTACACAGCAACGTGCGTAACAGCGGCATGACGGTTCGGCAGCAGTCCAATGACGTTCGGCCGCCGAGCGTTTGCCGGCGGTCCGGCGTTTACTGCTCCGGGTAGGGGAGTTCGGCGGCCGGAGTCGAGTCGGCGGTGCTCCCCGGCAGGTGGTGGTCATCGCGCCGGTCGTAGATGCGGGTGACGGCGGCACCGAGCAACACGCCGATTGCCAGCCCGGCGGCGATCCACGCCAGCGACTGCGAAAGGCCTGAACCGGCGCCACCGCCCAGATACTGCAAAGACCGTGTGCCCACGAAAACTTGGTGCATGGGCTCGAACTTCGCCAGCCATTCGAACCATGCCGGAGTCGCCTGTAACGGCACGGTCGCACCGGCCGACGGGATCCCCAGGATGACGAACACAAACAGGCTGACCGCGACACCGGCGGCGCCCAATGCCGCAATCAGTGAGGTGGACGCGACGCCGACCGCCAGGATCGCGAAAACACCGAAAAGCCATAGCGTCAGACTGTTTTGGACAGGCATGCCCAGTTTTCCGGCGATCAGCAGGTAGGCGCCAGAGGTCAGCAACGCCAGGACGGCGATCATCGCCCACTTGATGAGCAGCTTTCGTAGCCGCGAGATCGTGGCCTGCCCGGCGAGCATCGAATCCACCCGCCTGCTGACAATGATGCTTGCGGTGAAGCCGGCCAACACCAACAGCAGTGCGTAGTAGAAGGCGGACATCCCGTTACCGGTGCCATTGGGCAGCGCATTGTGCACGGTTGACTTGACTTCGACAGGGTTGGCCAGCATCAACGCGACGGCGCCGGGCTCGGGGGCCTTGCCGGTCTGCTGCGCAACTTCTTGCGAAAGTCGCTGGCCGACACGCTGATTAATCATCGTAATCGCGCGCTGCAGCGTTTGCCCGGCGATACTGGCGCCCAATGTTCCCGCGCGGGGATTCGTTGACACCATGATGACCGCCCGCTCGACCCGGCCCGGAGTCAGAGCGCTTTTCGCATAAGTCTGAAGCTTGGACGAGAAGTTTGGCGGTATGACGGCGACACCGTAGACCTGTCCGGTGTCCATCTGGACCTTGGCCTGATCGTGGTCGAGCACCCGGACGTCGTAGGCGTCGTGGTCGAATTCGGCCAGCATGCCCTTGACCACCTGCGCTCCGGTCGGCCCGGCATCTTCGTTGAGGATGGCAACCGGAAAGTGCCGCAGGTTGGTCATCGGCTGCAGAATTCCGCTGAGGTAGAACGCGGCCAGCGCTGACAACACGGCGAGAGTGCTGAGGATCGGGAAGGCCCAAAAGCGGACCGTACGAGTCGGTTTGGCTGCGTTCGGACCGTCATCGACCAAGGGGTCGTCGTCGTAAGCGATGTCAGATGTCGCATGACGGGCGTACGGTTCGGACATACCGGCTCCTGTTCGTCCGCGCCCACCCTAGTCGCCGAGAGCCGCGTGCATCTCCCAGACGAGGATTTCGGCGGGCACGCGCGCGGCGACGCGCACACCGGCTGATCCGGTGAGCCGGACCGCGTCACCTTCGCTCAGCTGGGCGTCCTGGAAGTCGACCTGCCCGCGGGCGACGAACAGGTGCAGATAAGGCGCATCGGGCAGGGTCAATTCGTCGTCGGGCCGCAACCGGGCACCGTGCAGCGACGCCGACCGGTTGTGGATGGTGATGGCCGCGTCTGCCCCCGGTATCCCCGAGGCGATCGTGGCCAGGCGCCCGGCCAGCTGATCGTCGCTGATCGCGTGCTGCTGGTAGCCGGGCTCGATTCCGGCGACGTCGGGTTGCACCCACATCTGGACGAAGCGCACCGGCTCGGCGGTCGAGGCGTTGCGCTCCGAGTGCGAGATACCGCTGCCAGCCGACATCCGTTGCGCCAGGCCGGGATAGATGACACCGCTATTGCCCGCCGAGTCGCGATGCGCCAACGAGCCGTCGAGCACCCAGGTCACGATTTCCATGTCGCGATGCGGGTGGGTATCAAAGCCCGCAGCCGGGGCACACGATGTCGTCATTGCTGACCAGCAGCACGCCGTGATGGGTGTTGCCCGGGTCGTAGTGATCGCCGAACGAGAACGAATGCCGTGACTTCAGCCATGACGTCGTGGTGACCGCCCGGTCGGCGGCGCGCCGGATCTCAACGGTGGCGGGCACGCTGTCACGCTACTCCGGGGCCCAGCAGATCCTGGGCGTGCTGCAGGGCGGCGTCGAGGTCCGCCAGAGTCCAAGTCCCCGCGGCCGCCCAGATGGATCTCGATCTGATACTCCGGCTGGCTGTCGCGGCCGAAGATCGGCAGCACCACGAATTCCGTTGACGGCAACTCTGTTTCGAGCACACTCGTGACCGATTGCAGTGTCACGATCGTCATCAGTGTATTCAGCTCACGGGTCACCTGCGCGGTGGGTTCCAGCGACGCGAGTACTGCGGCCAGCCGGTCGTGCAGCGAGCTGTGCGCAGCGTCGAAACGCCAGGCGCCGTAGCCCCGGTCCCTGATCTCGGCGAGCACCCGTCGATGCGCCGCGATGTCGGCGTCGGTCAGGCGCGGCGTCACCCGGCGCAGCCAGCCGTCGGATTGCCTCGGCGTCCCGCCAGGCCATCGCCACCAGTCCGAACGGGGGCCCGATCGGGAAGCGCTGGCCGACGGCATGCTCACCGTCGGTGCCGTGACCGACAGCATCGACGGTGGTCAGGTGCGCCTTGCCGATCTTGGACATCGAGCAGCCTGCCCCCAGCGTGGTGTGCAAGTAGGTAAGCGCCTCGCGGCCCCGATCCAGCAGCGGGAACTGCGCGCGCAGTCCGTGCACCACGCCCAACAGCCCGCTGCCCAGCGTGTAGCGACGATCCTGCCGTCGCGTCACCCAGTGGCGCCGTTCGAGTTCGGCCAGCACCAGTGCGCACGTCGATGTGCTGATCCCGCAGGTCTTGGCCAGCTCGGCCGATGTCCGCCCCTCCGGTGAATCCGCCAGCGCCGCAAGCACATCCATCACCCGGCTGGTAGGCGGCGACTTGCCCGGCCCAGCCACGGACAACTGCGCTGTTGACGAATCCATGCCGATGTTCCTACCATCCGTCCAAAATATGGATCAGTGCATCCTAATAATAGGAGATGGCAGTGTACAAAGTCGGCGTATGGGGACCGGGTTCGATGGGGCTGATCGCCCTGCGCGGGGTGATCGACCACCCCCAGTTGCAACTCGTCGATCTCGTCGTGCACAGCGACGCCAAGGCCGGCCGCGACGCGGGGGAGCTGTGCGGCGCGGGGCAGGTGGGAGTGACGGCGACGCAGGATCCGTCAGCCCTGTTGGCCGGCGATGCCGACGTGGTGGTCTATGCGGCCGCGGCCAACCTGCGCCCGGCCGAAGCGATCGACGACATGGTGTCGATCCTGCGGGCCGGCAAGAACGTGGTGTCCTGCTCGGTGGTGCCACTGGTGTATCCCGATGGTGTCGACGCCGGGTTCACCGCGCCGCTGCGTGAAGCCGCATCGGCCGGCGGTGCGTCGTTCTTCACCACCGGAATCGACTCGGGCTTCGCCAATGATGTTCTGCCGCTGGTGCTTACCGGGGTGTCACGGGTCATCGAATCGGTGCGGGTCACCGAGATGTTCAACTACGCGACATACCCGGACAAACACGCGGTTTACGAGATACTGGGATTCGGCAAGCCGCCGGAGTTCACCGCGTTCGCCGCGGCGCCGGGGATGTTCACCTTCGGCTGGGGTCCAGTACTGCACCAGCTCGCGGCGGGGCTGGGCGTCAAGATCGACAACCTGGACGAGAACGTCGAACGGATCGTCGCCGAGGAATCGTTCGACACGCCCACCGGACACATCGCGGCCGGCACGGTCGGGGCGATGCGCTCGACCCTTACCGGATACATCGACGGCAGGCCGACTTTCGTCATCGATCACGTCACGCGGATGCGCGACGACCTGGCGCCGCACTGGCCGCAACCGCACATCTCGATCCCCCCGCGCGACTTGGGCTTTGGACCGGCGTCCGGCCGTGGTCTGTACCGGGTGGAGATCGAGGGCTCGCCGAGTATGCGCTGCGAGTTCGAGATGGCCGACGACCACGACCACGACCTCGGCGCCCGGATCGCCGGCGCGTCCCGGATGGTCAACGCGATCCCGGCGGTCTGCCGGGCGCAGCCGGGACTGCTCTCGGCGCTGGACCTACCGCTGATCACCGGTGCCGGGCTGGTCGGCGCGGTGACCGGGCCGCCACCAGACAGCCGGCTGTTCTGACCCGCCACTCGGCGAGGGATTAAAGCCGCTGCGGCAGACCGAATTTCGCGAACAGCGCGGTGTCCAGGAAAGCCACCACCCGGGACACGCCGTCGGCGCGGACGTCCAGCACGTGAAGCTGGAACGGCGCATGGCCGTCGCCGTCGCGCATGTACATCGCCGCCGCGGGCTGTCCGTTCGCGGTCAACGGGATCAGCCGCATGTCGCCGGGCGTATCCGCGGGGCACTGCTGATGAATCAGCGTGATGATGTCCCGCGGTCCCTGATACCAGCCGACGAACGGCGGCATCTCCCAGATCGCCTCGCTGGTGAAAATGTCCACCAGCCGGTCGATGTCGTAGGCCTCGAACGCGGCGATGTAGCGCCGCAACTGGTCCTGGGCGTCCGGTGAATCGGGCGCCGCGAGCCGCTCGTCGGCGCTCGGCCCGGCCACTTCGAGTTGCGCGCGTGCGCGCTGCAGCAGGCTGTTGACCGCGGCCGTCGTCGAACCTATCGCGGCGGCCACTTCGGCGGCCTTCCACTGCAGGACGTCGCGCAGCAGCAGAACGGCCCGCTGCCTGGCAGACAGATGCTGCAGGGCTGCTACAAACGCCAACCGGACCGACTCGCGAGTACCGACGATCGTCGAGGGATCAGCAGCACCACCCACCGCGTCCGGTAACGGCTCGAGCCACGGCACCTCGGCACCCTCGACCAATTCCGCCGTCGGGTCCGAACTGGGCGCCCCCAAGCCGGTCGGCAGCGGCCGCCGCTGACGATTCTCGAGCGCGGTCAAGCAGGTGTTGGTAGCGATCCGGTGTAGCCAGGTGCGCACCGACGACTTGCCCTCGAAGCGGTCGTAGGCCTTCCAGGCGCGCAGCAGCGTCTCCTGCACGAGGTCTTCGGCGTCGTGCAACGACCCGGTCATCCGATAGCAGTGCGCGAGCAGTTCGCGCCGGTACGGCTCGACGGTGGCAGAGAAATCCGTCTGGCCGTCATCGGCCACCTCGCGGGCCAGCACGCTCACCCGACAGAGCTTACGTACCGACTCTGACGTTGGGTCTACGCTGCCCCTGATGACGACCACGCGGACTGAGCGATCCTTCGACGGTGTCGATGGTGTGCGCATCGTCTACGACGTCTGGACCCCCGACACCACGCCGCGCGGGGTGGTGATTCTCGCTCATGGGCTGGGCGAACACGCTCGCCGCTACGACCACGTCGTCGCGCGGTTGGGCCGTGAGGGGTTGATCACCTACGCCCTCGACCATCGCGGACATGGCCGCTCGGGCGGCAAGCGCGCAGTGGTCAGGAACATCTCCGAATACACCAGCGACTTCGACACCCTGGTCGGAATCGCCGCGAAGGAACACCCCGGTGCCACCCGCATCGTTCTGGGCCACAGCATGGGCGGCGCCATCGTGTTCGCCTACGGCGTCGAACACCCCGACGACTACGACCTGATGGTGCTCTCCGGACCGGCGGTCGCTGCGCAGACCGCGGTGTCGCCGCTACTGGCGCGGGTCGCCAAGATCATGGGGGCGATCGCACCGGGGCTGCCGCTGCAGGCCCTGGACTCCAGCGCGGTATCGCGCGACCCCGCGGTGGTCAACGCCTACAACACCGATCCGCTGGTGTATCACGGCAAGATTCCCGGCGGTGTGGCCCGCGCGCTGCTGCTGGTCGGCGAGACGATGCCGCGGCGGGCTCCGTCGCTGACCGCGCCGCTGCTGGTCGTGCATGGATCTGACGACCGGCTGATCGCCGCGGACGGCAGCCGTCAACTGGTCGCCGCGGTGGGCAGTTCCGATGTGGAGCTCAAGATTTACCCGGGGCTGTACCACGAGGTGTTCAACGAGCCGGAGCAGGAGCAGGTGCTCGACGACGTCGTGTCCTGGATCAACGCGCGACTGTGAATGGCGGTGCCGGAGTGTCACGGTGCTTGACCTAGTTTGGGTGCCATGAGTGACGACAAGATGCTGGCGCGGATCGCCGCCCTGCTGCGTCAGGCCGAAGGCACCGACAACGCGCATGAGGCCGAGGCGTTCATGTCGGCCGCGCAACGGCTGGCCACGGCAACGTCCATCGACCTCGCCGTCGCCCGGTCGCACGCCGACAAGCGCACGCCGGCGCAGACGCCGGTGCAGCGCACGATCACCATCGGCGCGGCCGGCTCCAAGGGGCTGCGCACCTACGTCCAGTTGTTCGTCGTGATCGCGGCGGCCAACGACGTGCGCTGCGACATCGCATCGAACTCGACATTCGTCTACGCCTACGGGTTCGCCGAGGACATCGATGCCACCCACGCGCTGTACGCCAGCCTGGTGGTGCAGATGGTGCGCGCGTCGGATTCCTACATCTCGTCGGGAGAGCACCGGCCTACCCCGACGATCACCGCCCGGCTGAACTTTCAGCTGGCGTTCGGCGCGCGGGTCGGCCAGCGGTTGTCCGAGGCCCGCGAGCAGACCCGGCGGGAAGCCAAGAAAGATCGTCGACGCCCGCCTGGTACGGCAATTGCTCTGCGCAACAAGGAAATAGAGCTGCACGACTATTACCGCACGGCGTCGAAGGCTCGTGGCACCTGGCAGGCCAGCCGGGCGACCGCGGGATATTCGTCGGCGGCGCGACGGGCCGGTGACCGGGCCGGTAAGCGGGCGCGACTGGGCAGCGGATCCGAGTTGTCCGGAGCGCGGTCCGCGCTGGAACGGTGAGGCTCAGAGAAGTCCGTGCGGGACTCGCAGCGCTCCAAGGTGTACGCCGCCGAGGAATTCGTCCGCACGCTGTTCGATCGCGCCGCCGAACACGGGTCGCGCAGCGTGGAATTCTTCGGCGCGCAGTTGACGTTGCCGCCCGAGGCGCGGTTCGGATCGCTGGATGCGGTGCAGCGCTACGTCGACGACGTACTGGCCCTGCCGGCGGTGCGCAGCCGGTGGGCCGATGTGGCCCCGCTGCGGGTCCGGGCGCGGCGGGCCGCCACCGCAGCTCACTACGAAAACCGTGACGGCGCAGGTGTTATCGCGGTACCTCACCACGACGACGCTGACTGGGCGTTACGCGAACTGGTGGTCCTGCACGAGATCGCGCATCACCTGTGTCACGACGAACCACCGCACGGCTCGCGGTACGTCATGACGCTGTGCGCCTTGACCGAACTGGTCATGGGGCCCGAAGTCGGGCACGTGCTGCGGGTGGTCTACGCCAAAGAAGGCGCGCGTTAGCCGGCGACCTCGACCATTTCGTCGCCGCACTTGCAGATATAGGCCTGATCGCCGGAACAATGGCATGCGACCTCGATGCGCACACGGCATCCGCAGCCGTCGTGGCCACAGCTCAACAGGGTGCCTGCTTCGTTTGACATTGTTTCCACCTCTACGGGTCGGGGGCCTGACGTCAACCAGCCTATACCCCCTGGGGGTATGCGGCAAGGACGGTTAATGCGGTGGCGGGCGTCGACGCCGGCGAGCTAGTTTTGACGCATGAGCCAAAATCCCGCTCCCGCCGATGTTGACGATTTCCTGGACCGCACTGTGCTGGACGACGACCCGGTGTTGATCGGCTGCGCTGGAGGCCAGCGATGCTGCCGGGTTGCCGAAGATCGCGGTGTCGTCGCAGCAGGGCAAGTTTCTGAGCCTGCTCACCGCCGCGATCGGGGCCCGTCGCATCCTGGAGATCGGCACGCTGGGCGGGTTCAGCACGATCTGGCTGGCCCGCGGCGCCGGCCCGGACGGCCGGGTCACCACGTTGGAGTACGAGCCCAAGCACGCCGAAGTCGCCCGCGCCAACATCGATCGCGCCGGGTTGGGCGACCGGGTCGAGGTGCTGGTCGGCGCGGCCCTGGATACCCTGCCGAGCGTGACCGGCGGTCCCTTCGATTTGGTGTTCATCGACGCAGACAAGGAAAACAACCCCAGCTACCTGGAGTGGGCCGTCAAGCTCACCCGGCCAGGCTCAGTGATCGTGGTGGACAACGTGATTCGAGAGGGCGCGATCCTGTCGCCTGGCCAGGACGCCGTGCTGCTCGGAACGAGGAAAGTTCTCGAGCTGATGGGTGAGCATCCCCACCTCGACACCGCCGTGCTGCAGACGGTCGGGGCCAAGCACTGGGACGGCTTGGCGTTTGCGTTGGTGAAGTAACCGCTAGGGCGCCAGGTCGTTGACGGCTTGCTGTGCCGAAATGAGCTCGCTTATCCGCAGGGCTGTGTCACCGGCGTAGAGCGCTGCGGTGTTCACCGAACTATCCGGCATGCCCTTCAGCGGCGCCAGCGGTGTGAATAGCGGCCGCCCCGGTGACTGCACGCGGATGAGTGAGCCGGCGTCGAAATACCCCAGTGCCGCCAGCCAGCGGCTGCTGGCGTTAAGGGCAGCGGGCAGCGCCCTGGTGGTTCCGTCGCTGCGGCACCACCGCCGGGTGGCGGCATTCGGGATAACGCGATGCCGAAGCGGCCAGCTGAGACCGAAAAGCGTGGTCTCCATGGTCGTTTCGGCGTCGAGGACTCGTCGCTGATACTCCGGATGCGCATTGGCCTCGTGCGTCATCAGAAACCGCGTTCCGGCGATGACGCCATCTGCCCCGGCGTCCAGCGCCCGGCGGGTGTCGGCGCCAGTGGCCACCCCGCCGGCGACGAAGACGGGCCGTCGACCGGCCGCCGCCCGCGCATGTGGCAAAAAGTCGAGCGCAGGCATGGTTCCGACCAGATGCCCGCCGGCCTCCCGTCCCTGCGCGATCAAACCGTCAGCGCCCCAACCGATTGCCTGTCGCGCTTCAGATCCAGTGCCGACCATCACAAAGACGAAGATTCCGGCATTGCGCAGATGCTCGACGATGCTCCGGTCGCCGCCGAAGGCCACCGCCACTACCTCGACGCCCTCATCGACGCACACCGCGACGTGGCTACGACGGGCGAAGTGCATCAACAGGTTCACCGCGACAGCGCGGCCCGGGGCCTCGGCGCGAACGTGATTGATCGCCGCTCGCAATTGGTCGGGCACCGTCAATCCCAGCGTCCCCAGGCCGCCCGCTTTGGCCACCGCCGCGGCCAGCGGCCCACCGGCCAGACCGCCACCCATTCCGGCCTGACCGACTGGGACATCGAGGCGAAGTCGATCCGCGATGTCCATACATACCTCGGTTTCCGGACGCCTGTGATCGGGGGGCCGGGAAAGATCCGGGCACCGGTTATCGCGGAAGCTACTCCGGTTGGCTGGATTCCGAAACCCGCGTGGAAATTTCGACTGTCGCAAGGGCCATTGGTGTTCGCTGCTGGCGCGCGCTGACGAGCGTAGCCTTGGTGTAGATGGATGGTGCAGTCGGCTCAAAAGGCTTGCTGCATAACAGAAAGGTCACAAAATGAGTACAGTCCATTCATCAATCGATCACCACCCCGATCTATTGGCGCTACGTGAGCGGTATGGGCGCGCTGCAGAGTCGATGACGGCGCAGGGCACTTTCGGTCTCACGTTGGTGACTGCGACGTATGCAGCTCTGTCGCCATGGATTGTCGGATTCGAAGGAACGAGAGCGCTTGCTGTCAACGATTTCATCGTCGGAATCGTGTGTGTGGCGTTGGCGTTCGCGTTCGCGATGGCGTTGGACCGCAGCCACGGCATGACGTGGACGCTGCCGGTCTTCGGCGTGTGGTTCATCGTCTCGCCATGGATCCTGCACGGTGTCTCGCCGCACGGTGGCATGGTGTGGTCGAACGTGATCGCAGGTGCGGTGCTGACCGTACTGGGTTTGAACGCGATGTACTTCGGTCTGCGCGCTCATAACTCAACAACCGGTTGACAGCAGCGGCGATGTACCACTCCCGGCCGGATGATGCCGGCCGGGGGCGGCCCTGCGTCACCCGCAGATCGCCCCGTTGGCCGCCGATCCGACCAGCTTGACGTACTTGGCCAGCACGCCCGAGGTGTAACGCGGCGGCAGTGGGGTGAAACCCGCACGGCGAGAATCGAATTCATCAGCGTCGACCAGCACGTCCAGCGTGCCCTTGGCGACGTCGAGCCGGATCCGGTCGCCGTCGCGAAGGAAGGCGATCGGTCCGCCGTCGACCGCCTCGGGCGCGACGTGCCCGACGCACAGTCCGGTGGTGCCGCCGGAGAACCGGCCGTCGGTCAACAGCAGCACGTCTTTGCCGAGCCCGGCGCCCTTGATCGCACCGGTGATCGCGAGCATCTCGCGCATCCCGGGACCGCCCTTGGGGCCTTCATAGCGGATCACCACTGCGTCACCGTGGGTGATCGTGCCGTCTTCCAGGGCGTCCAGCGCCGCTCGCTCACGCTCGAAAACCCTTGCCGTGCCTTCGAATACATCGGAGTCGAATCCGGCTGACTTGACCACAGCGCCTTCGGGAGCCAGCGAACCGTGCAGGATGGTGATCCCCCCGGTGGGGTGGATGGGGTTGTCCAGTGCACGCAGCACCTTGCCGTCGGGGTCCGGCGGGGCGATGTGCGCGAGGTTCTCGGCCATCGTCTTGCCGGTCACCGTCAGGCAATCGCCGTGCATCAGACCGGCGTCCAGCAGAGCTTTCATCATCACCGGCACTCCGCCGATGTGGTCGACGTCGAACATCACGTGCTTGCCGAATGGCTTGACGTCGGCCAGGTGTGGCACCTTCGCGCCGATGCGGCTGAAGTCGGCGAGCGACAGCTTCACCTCGGCCTCATGGGCGATGGCCAGCAGGTGCAGCACCGCGTTGGTCGAACCGCCGAACGCCATCACCACGGCGATGGCGTTCTCGAAGGCCTCCTTGGTCAAGATGTCGCGAGCGGTGATGCCGCGACGCAACAGGCCGATGACCGCCTCACCGCTGCGCCGGGCGTAGCCGTCGCGGCGGCGGTCGGTGGCCGGGGGAGCGGCGCTGCCGGGCAGCGACATGCCCAGTGCCTCGGCGGCGCTGGCCATCGTGTTGGCGGTGAACATGCCGCCGCAGGCACCCTCGCCGGGGCAGATGGCCCGCTCGATGGCGTCGACGTCTTCGCGTGGCATCAGCCCTCGGGCGCAGGCGCCGACCGCCTCGAAGGCGTCGATGATCGTCACGTCGCGTTCGGTGCCGTCGGAAAGCTTTGCGCGGCCGGGCAGGATCGAGCCCGCGTACAAAAACACCGAGGCCAGATCCAAGCGGGCCGCGGCCATCAGCATCCCGGGCAGCGACTTGTCGCAACCGGCCAGCAGCACCGATCCGTCCAGCCGTTCGGCCTGCATGACCACCTCCACGCTGTCGGCGATCACCTCGCGCGACACCAGCGAGAAGTGCATGCCCTCGTGGCCCATCGAGATGCCGTCGGACACCGAGATCGTGCCGAACTCCAGCGGGTAACCACCGGCGGCGAACACGCCTTCTTTGACGGATTTGGCCAGCCGGTCCAGCGACAGGTTGCAGGGTGTGATCTCGTTCCACGACGACGCCACCCCGATCTGCGGCTTCGCGAAATCGTCGTCGTCCATCCCGACGGCACGCAACATCCCGCGCGACGCGGCCTTCTCCAGACCGTCGGTGACCTCGCGACTGCGGGGCTTGATGTCGATGGTGGGAGAGGAATCCTTGTCGGCCATTGCTCAAGTATGCGTGTGTGCGCAGGTCGGCCAAAATCATTAAAATACCCCCACGGGGTATAAACGGCTGGGGCTACCGGCCCGACAAAACCCGGCTTCACCAGGGTGGCGTGGCGCGCACGCGGGCCGATCGTTGACAATGGTGGCAGTACCGGCGCCGTCGCGATGGCCCCGAGCACGATCCGCAATACCACGATGTCGGAGGGGCAGATGGCACCCACACACGGATACTCATCGCAGAAAGACAACTACGCCAAACGATTACGGCGTATCGAGGGTCAAGTGCGGGGTATCGCGAAGATGATCGAAGACGACAAATACTGCATCGACGTCCTCACCCAGATCAGTGCCGCAAACAGCGCACTGCAGTCGGTCGCGCTGAATCTGCTCGACGAGCACCTCGGACACTGCGTCACCCACGCGGTAGCGCAGGGAGGCTCAGAGGCCGAGCAGAAACTCGCCGAAGCCTCCGCGGCCATCGCGCGACTCGTGCGCTCCTGATCGTTAACGGATCCGTGCCGCGCGTGGTTGAGTAGTGGCCGTGGGGCCAGCCCGTGCCGCTAGGGGGCGAAACCCGCTGACAATCCGGAGCGGGCCCTGGACTCGCCGGATCGCCCTGCAGTTGGCCGTCCTGGCGGCCGCGGCGTTTACCTACGTCACCGCTGAGCTGCTGCCGATCGGCGCGCTTCCCGCGATCGCCCGGGACCTCCATGTCAGCGTTCCGATGGTCGGCACGCTGCTGGCCTGGTACGCCCTGGTCGCCGCGGTCTCCACGGTTCCGCTGGTTCGCTGGACCGCACACTGGCCGCGCCGCCGCGCACTGCTGCTTTCGCTGTCCTGCCTGACGGCCTCCCAGATCATCTCCGCGTTGGCGCCCAACTTCGTGGTGCTGGCCGGCGGCCGGGCGCTGTCGGCGGTCACCCACGGGCTGATCCTGTCGGTGATCGCCCCGGTCGCCACCCGGTTGGTTCCGGCCAGTCACTCTGGACGCGCGACGACGATGATCTACATCGGCATCAGCCTGGCCGTGGTGGTCGGCAGCCCGGCGACCGCGGCGATGAGCCTGGCATGGGGTTGGCGGATCGCGGTCGGGTCGGTGGCCGCGATCGCCGCAGTCGTCACCGTCGCGGCCGCCGCTGTGCTACCGGCATTGATGCTGAGCGACGAGCAGCGCTCCCGAGTCGGCCGTGCCGCCGGGCACCACCGCAACCGCCGGCTGGTCTTCGTGAGCTTGCTCACCATGATCGCGGTCACCGGGCACTACATCTCTTTTACGTTCATCGCGGTGATCATTCGCGATGTCGTAGGCATCCGGGGCCCCGATATCGCCTGGTTGCTGTCTATCTACGGCATCGCAGGACTAGTAGCAATGCCGCTGGTGGCGCGGCCGCTGGACCATCATCCACGAGGCGCTGCGATCAGTTGCATGGTCGGCTTGTATGTGACGCTGCTGGTGCTGACCACCCTCACCTTCCACCGCTTGCCGGCGCTGGCGACCGCGCTGGTCGGCGTCATCGCCATCGCGTTATGGGGTGCTTTCGCAAACGCCGTGTCACCCATGCTGCAAGCTGCGGCGATGCGCGCCGGCGCCGACGATCCCGACGGCGCATCCGGGCTGTACATGGCGGCTTTCCAGGTGGGCATCATGGCCGGGTCGTTCGCGGGCGGCCTGTTTTACGAGCACGGTGTGCTGGCCATGTTCGCCGCCTCGGCCGCCCTGATCGGCATCGGAGCGGCCGGAATGACCGCCGACCGCCAGTTCTTCGCCGTCCCCGCCGCCGACCCGCAGTAGCGGGTGAAGTCGCAGCTCAGCGACCTGTCGCAGGTCGGTGTCGACGGTGTGCGGCGGTCGCTGGATTGATGGCCGGGCCCGCCGCTGCTGCATACTGGGCTGAGACCGTGACTTGGAGGGAATCAAATGTCGCGATGGACCAACGGTCCTCTGACTGCTGCTGCCGGCGCAGTGGGAGTGGCCGCTGCACTGGTGTTGGCCAGCGGTATCGCTGTTGCCGACCCAGAGCCACCGCCGCCGGTACCCGGGGTGGACGCCCCGGCTCCGCCGCCGCCGGGCGAGCCGGTCGCTCCGCCGCCGCCGCCGGCCGACCCGCTGGCAGGCCCGCCGGTTCCGCCCCCACCGGGCGAGCCGGTCGTTCCGCCGCCGGGTGACCCGCTGGCTGTGCCGCCGGCGACCCCCGCCGCCGTGCCGTCGGGGCCGGTCGTCGGGCAGAACCCCGAGCCGTTCACCGGTCAGCCGCCGTTCGTCCCGCCGACCTTCAACCCGGTCAACGGTTCGACTGTCGGCGTGGCCGAGCCGATCATCATCAACTTCGCCCGCCCGATCGCCGACCAGCCGATGGCCGAGCGCGCGATCCACGTGTCGTCTAACCCGCCGGTGTCCGGCAAGTTCTACTGGCTGACTCCGAGCCAGGTGCGCTGGCGCCCACTCAGCTTCTGGCCCGCCCACACCGCGGTGCACGTCGACGCGGCCGGCACCCAGGAGAACTTCGTCACCGGCGACGCGTTGCAGGCCACCGCGGACGATGCCACCCACCAGTTGATCGTCACGCGCAACGGCAAGGTGGAGCAAACCTTCCCGATGTCGATGGGCATGGCCGCAGGCGGTCACCAAACGCCCAACGGCACCTACTACGTGCTGGACAAGAAGGCCAAGGTCGTGATGGATTCGTCCACCTACGGCGTGCCGGTCAACTCGACGTACGGGTACAAGGTCGACGTCGAGGACGCCGTGCAGTTCGACAACAGCGGCGACTACGTGCACAGCGCGCCGTGGTCGGTCGCCGACCAGGGCAAGCGCGACGTCAGCCATGGCTGCATCAACATCAGCCCGACCAACGCCAAGTGGTTCTTCGCCAACTTCGGCACCGGCGATCCCGTCGTCGTGAAGAACTCCGTGGGGACCTACAGCAAGAACGACGGTTCCAACGACTGGCAGCTCTAGGCGAGCGGCTAGCTCGACGACGATGCGCGCCGGACGGCACGCTGAGAAGTCGGGCAATCGGGGCTAGTTCCAGATCCTGACCCTGCCGTTGCGGATCCAGGAACAACTCGTCTTCCGCGGTGACATCGAAGGCGTCGTAGAACGCGTCGATGTTGCGGATCACGCCGTTGCAGCGGAACTCCGGCGGCGAATGCGGGTCGATGGCAAGTCGCCGAATCGCCTCGGCCTCACGGGATTTGGTGCGCCACACCTGAGCCCAGCCGTAGAACACCCGCTGCACACCGGTCAGGCCGTCGATGACCGGCGCCTCCTCGCCCTTCAGCGACAGCTGATAGGCGAGCAGCGCGATGGACAACCCACCCAGGTCGCCGATGTTCTCCCCGACGGTGAACGCGCCGTTGACATGGTGGGAGGCATCCCCGGAAAGAAGTGCGCGCGGGACGTATTCCTCGTATTGTTCGATGAGAGCCTTGGTGCGCGAACCGAACTCGGCACGGTCGTCATCGGTCCACCAGTCGACCAGGTTGCCGTCACCGTCGTACTTGGCGCCCTGGTCGTCGAAGCCGTGGCCGATCTCGTGGCCGATCACCGCGCCGATGCCGCCGTAGTTCGCGGCGTCGTCGGCCTCGGCGTCGAAGAACGGCGGCTGCAGAATCGCTGCGGGAAAGACGATCTCGTTCATCCCGGGGTTGTAGTAGGCGTTGACGGTCTGCGGCGTCATGAACCATTCGTCGCGGTCGACGGGCCCACCGAGCTTGGCCAGGTCGCGGTCATACTCCAGCGCATAGCCGCGCTGGTAGTTGCCGTACAAGTCGTCGCGGGTGATGACGAGTGTCGAGTAGTCGCGCCACTTCGCCGGGTAGCCGATCTTCGGGGTGAACTTGTCGAGTTTGTCCAGCGCCCGCTGCCGGGTCTGCGGCGTCATCCACGCCAGGTCGGTGATGCTGACCCGGTAGGCCTCCCGCAGATTGGCCACCAACTCGTCCATCCGGGCTTTGGCCTCCGGCGGGAAGTGCCGCTCGACGTAGAGCCGGCCGACGGCGTCGCCCATCAGACTCTCGACCAGGCCGACGCCGCGCTTCCACCGGTCACGCAACTGCTCGGTGCCCGACAGCGTGCGGCCGTAGAACGCGAAGTTCTCGTCGACGATGTCGTCGGACAGCAGCGACGCCCGCCCGCTGATCACCCGCCAGCGCAACCAGCGCCGCCAGTCCTCGATGTCCTCGCTGTCCCACAGCGCGGCGAACGCGATCAATGCGTCGGGTTGGCGGACCACGACCTCGTCGGCCTGCTCACCCGAGACGCCCAACGCATGCAGCCACACCGGCCAGTCGAAACCCTTTGCCTCCGCGCATAATTCAGCAAGAGTGCGCAGGTTGTAGGTCAGGTCGGCGTCACGGCGTTTGACCACGTCCCAGTGCGCGGCGGCGATTTTGGTCTCCAGCGCGACGATGTGTGCGGCGGTCGCGTCCCAGTCGCCCTCGTGCTCGCCGTATACCAGCGCGAACATCCGTGCGATGTGCTTCGGATATTCGTCGAGAATCGCCGCGTGTTGCGGGTCGCGGTAATACGACTCGTCGGGCAGCCCGAGGCCGGACTGGCTCAGGTGCAGCAGATAGCGGGACGAGTTCTTCGAGTCGGTGTCGACGTACACGCCGGTGGCACCGCCGATGCCGGTGCGCTGCAGCTCGCCGAGTTCGGCGGCCAACTCGGTCGGCGTCAACGCGGCGTCGACGCCGGCCAGCTCATCGAGTAGCGGGCGGACGCCGAGCTCGGCGATGGC
The DNA here is from genome assembly GCA_963762535.1 of uncultured Actinomycetota bacterium. Lineage (GTDB taxonomy): Bacteria > Actinomycetota > Actinomycetes > Mycobacteriales > Mycobacteriaceae > Mycobacterium. The sequence continues at coordinate 427,103 of CAVXKX010000002.1, read as the reverse complement.
GTCGATGTCCATGAAGCTGGCGTAGAGGTCGCCGATGCGCTGTGGGTCGGTGCCCTGGGCGCCCTGCGAGGCGGCGGCCTCGGTGATGATGTCGCGCACCTGCTCTTCGGCGCGGTCGGCCAGCAGCCGGAAAGCGCCATCGGTGGCGCGGTCGGCCGGGATGGCGTGGTCGGCCAGCCAGCGACCGTTGACATGGCCGAACAGGTCGTCTTGCGGGCGGGCACCGGCATCGACATGGCTCAGGTCGATGCCCGAGCGGATAGTTTCAACGGTCACGCCCACCATTGTTGCTTAACCAAGGCATGTAGCCTCACGGCCATGCCCGACGAGGAGCAGGCCGCCCCACCGGCCGACGAGCCCGCCGACACGCCAACCCCCGACGACGCCGGCGGTCCGACCTTCTCGCCCTACGGCATCGCCTCGGCCGCTCTGGGGGCGCTGTGCGTGGCGGCGATCGCGCTCGGCGCGGTGATCTGGACTCACCACCGCAACGACGTCGACGAGCGCAGCTACCAGACCCGGGCCATGCAGGCCGCTGCCGACTGGACCGGCGTGCTGATCAACATGAACACCGAGAACATCAAGGAAAGCCTGCAGCGGCTGCACGACGGCACCGTCGGCGAACTCAACGCCGATTTCGACTCGTCGATCCAGCCGTATCAGCAAGTGGTGGAACGGCTGCAGTCCCGCAGCCGCGGCGAGGTCGAGGCGGTCGCCCTCGAGGCGGTGCACCACGACTTGGACGCGCAGCCGGGTCGGCCCGCGCCGTCCGACCAGTTGCCGGCAGCCATCGCTCGCCGCACCGACACGGTCATGGTGGTCGCGACCTCGGTCAGTGAGAACGCCGGCGGCAAGCCGCAGACGGTGCATTGGAATCTGCGGCTCGGAATCGCTGACGTGGACGGCAAGCTGATGATTTCGCGGCTGGAGTCGATCCGATGAGGAATGCCTGGCGGGTACTGGCTTTCGACGTCGCGGCGCCGTTGGCCGCGATCGCGGCGCTGCTGGCGATCGGATACGTGTTGACGTGGCCGGCGTGGTGGGTGTCGTTGTGTTCGGTGCTGGTGCTGCTGATCGTCGAGGGCCTGGCGGTGAACATCTGGCTGCTGCGCCGTGATTCGGTGACGATGGGCACCGACGACGATGCGCCGGCCCTGCGTCTGGCGGTTGTCGCGCTCACCACGGCAGCGCTGGTGGCTGCGGTGCTGACCGGGTACCGGCATTGGACGTCGCCGGACCACGACCTGAAAGTCGACTCAGCTGAGGTGGTCCGTATCGCCACCGGCATGGCCGAAGCGACGGCGACGTTCTCGCCGCAGGAGCCGATGGCCGCCATCGACCGGGCTGTGGCGATGATGGTGCCCGAGCAGGGGCATACCTTCAAGGAGCAATTCGGCAAGGCCACAACGGATTTGGCGCATCGCAACGTCATTGCCACCGCGTCGACGATGGAGGCGGGCCTCGAGGCCATCGGGCCGTCTGCGGCCGCCGTGGCGGTAATCATGCGAGCGACCCAGCAGGAACCGGGTCAGCCGCCAGACAACGCCGTGCTGGCCTTGCGGGTAACGCTGACCAAGCAGGGTGGCCGCTGGCTGGTGCTTGGCGTATCGCCGCTCAACCCGCGGTGAAAACGGTCAGCGAAGCCGGGCGTGCTCGACCATCAGGCAGCGGTCCATGACCACTTGCAGACCGGCCGCCTCCGCATCGCGACCGACGTCCTCATGCCACAAACCTTCTTGTAGCCAAAGGGTTTTCGGTCGTGGGCTCAGAGCGAGCGTTTCGGCCAGCACCGAGGGAAGATCGTCGAACCGCCGGAACACGTCGACCATGTCGGGTATCACCGGCAGGTCAGCCAACCGTGGATACACCTGTGCGCCATTGATTTCGGTGATCGTCGGGTTCACCGGGAAGACTTGGTACTGGCCGGTGGCCACCAGATACGAGTAGATCTCATTGCTGGGGCGGGTCGGCTTGTTCGACGCGCCGACGACCGCGATGGTCCGGGTCTCGGCCAGGATCTGCCGCAGAGTCTGGTCGTCAGGCTGGCTGACCATCAGTAGCCGCGGGGTGGACGTTGCGGAGCGCGCTGAGCCGGCTGCTGAGGAGGTTCGTTCGAGCGGGCCTTGGCGAAGCGGTCGGACAGCCGGCGCATCCGGATCATCAGCGACGCCGATGGGCTGGTGGTCGCGTCGAGGTAGGCGCCGAGTTCGTCGACGGGCACGCCGATCCGGGAAGCGAACTCGGGCAGCTTCAGGCCGGACCGTTCGATCAGGACCCGGACATGGCGGGCGACTTCGTCGCGCTCGTTGGCTTCCAGATGCGCGCGGGCCCGGTCCAGCACCTCGGCGAGGGCTTTGGAGATGCCGTACGGGTGCGAGCTCTCCAACACCTCTTCGACCTGACGGGCGGTGCGACCGAACGGGTCCCGTTTGATCGCGACCGCGATCTGCTTCCAGGTGGCGATGTCGCCACCTTCCAGCGCCGAGCGAATCGCTGAAGTCGGCCAGAATTCGACGGGCCGGTCACCGTTGCGGGGGCGTGCCGGGGCTCGGTGCGGCGCCTGCCCATGGCGTCGATCCGCGGCCAACGTCACCTCGCCTCCTCCAACATCGCCACCGCTACCGCGAGGCAGCGTTGCCTGACACTTTCCCAGTCTGCCTTCGTCTCGGACTCGGGCCAACCGTCGTTATCAACATCCGACGGATGCGGGTCAGCGAGGCGTCGGACCAACTGGCTGGCGATCCATTGCCGCCGTGGTGATTGACCAGAGTAATACTTGTCCATGCCCGCCAGCACGACTGCGGCGTTCTCGGCGTCCATGGTGTCGACCAGCTCAGCGAATTCGGCGTAATCGCGGCTGCTGTTACGGCTCAGAATCAAATAGCCCTTGAGCCGCAGCGTCTCGGCGCCGGTCGGGATTTGCAGCCGGTCGCCGGTGGGCAGTTGCACGTGGGTGGTTTCCACCGGGCTGCGCCGCTCGAATTGCGGCTGGTCGCTTTCGCTGGCGGCGGCTTGTGCTCCTAACGCATCCAGGGCGACCGAGAGCCGGCCCCGCCACAGCGTGACCGGGTGCACGGCGCGCGGGGCGGCCCGCCCCGTGCCGTTGCGATGGGACCGGCCCCCGACGAACTTCCTTGCCGCCGACTGCCCAACGGCGCCGGTGCCGCCGTTGGGCGTGCCGATCACCGCCAATTGACGAGACGCGGCGCTGGCTACGTAGTTGCCGCCCTCGACCTTGACGTGCGGCTCGCTGCTGCGCCCGCATCCGATGAAGGCCAGCGGGTCGGCGACGGTGATCGCATCCGGAACCAGGTTCTTCAGGCGGGCTGCGGATTTGAGCACGATCCGCAAATCGGCACTGGGCACCGCCGGAGCTGAGATGTCGTTGGGTATCATCAACACGTCGCCGAGATCGACTGCAGGCAAAGGTTTTTCGAAGTCAACCGACGGCAGTATGCGTTCCAGCCAGGCGGGTAGCCACCAGTTCCACTCGGCGAATACCGCCATCAGGGCAGGCACCATCACCAGTCGCACCACGGTGGCGTCGACCGCGATCGCCACCGCGCACGCCACTCCGATCTCGGCCACCAAAGGCATACCGGCGAACGCGAAGCCGATGAACACCGCGATCATGATCAGCGCGGCGCTGGTGATGGTGCGCGCACTGGTACTCACGCCGTAGGCCACCGCGTCGTGGGTGTTGCCCGACTGCAGGAACCGCTCCCTGATACGGGTCAGCAGGAAGATCTCGTAGTCCATCGACAAGCCGAACGTCATCGCCAGCACCAGCGGCGGAACGGTGCTGTCGATCGAGGTGATCGGCGCGAACCCGAGCTTCTCCAGCCAGCCCCACTGGAAGACCACCACCAGGCTGCCGTAGGCCGCGGCCACCGACAGCATCGTCATCACCACGCCCTTGAGCGCGAGAAACACCGACTGGATCGACAGCAGCAGCATCACGAACGCGATCAGCGCGACGAAGACCAACACCAGCCACTGGGTGCTGGACACCTCCTCGTCGAAGTCTTTGATCAGCGCGGTCGGTCCGCCGACGCTCACCTGCGCCGAGTCGCCGGCGGCCGCCGGAAGATGGCCGCGCATCCAGTCGATGGTGTTGCGGGCGGCGAGGTCTTCAGGGTCCACCGACAGCACCGCCGACAACATCGCGCTGCTGTTGTTGTCGGCGAAGACCGGCGGGGCCACCGACAGGATGTTGGGAGAGTGTCCGATCTGGTCGCGGATGGCGGCGAGGGTCTGCGCGCTGAGTGGCCGACGACGCGTCGTTGCCCGGGAAGGTCACCAGCACCTGGACCGGCCCGAGCGCGCCGGGACCCAGCGCCTCGGATGCCGCCGACACCCCGGCGCGGATCTCGTGGCCGGAGTTGAACTGGCGAAGCAGGCTGTTGCCCAACACCATGGACAGCGCGGGCACCGCCATTGCCAGCAGCACAGCCGACGCTGCGACCGCTGACCCCCACGGACGGCGCATCACCGCACCGACCCAGTGCGTCCAGAACCACGACTGCGTGGTTTCCGGGCGCCGTGACCAGTGCAGCACCGCCGACCGTTTGGCCGCCGACCGGCCGAAGGTCGCCAGCACCGCCGGCGTCATGGTCGTCGCCGTCAACATCGCCACGGCGACCGCCAGGATCGCGCCGGTGGCCATCGAGGCCAGCGCCGGAGTGTCGATCAGGTAGATGCCGGTCAGCGATGCGACCACGGTCATCCCGGACAACGCGACCGCCAGGCCCGACGTCGCCATCGCCGCGTCGATGGCCTCCTGGGGCTGGCGTCCGGCGCGCAGTTCCTCGCGGAAGCGCATCAGGATGAACAGCGAATAGTCGACGGCCAGCGCGATACCGAACATCGACACCGTCGACGTGACGAAGACCGACATCGTCGTGTACGCCGAGAGCAGATAGACCAGGCCCATCGTGATGATGACGGTGCAGATGCCCAGCGTCAGCGGGATCGCGGCGGCGGCCAGCGAGCCGAACACCGCCAGCAACACGATCAGGATGATCGGAAGGTTCCACTTGCTCGGCTTTGGCGATGTCGTGTTTGGTGTTGGCCGCCGCGGCGGTGCTGAGCGCGCCCTGGCCGATCACGTAGAGCCGGACGCGGCCGTTCTGCATCTGGCCGGGGCGCTCGCCCTGCACGCCGACCTTGACCCGCAGCTTCTTGGCGGCATCGCTGGCGCTGTTGTTGGTTGCCCCGTCCAGCCGCAACGAGAGCACGTAGGGCCGGTCGGGTTGCGGCGACGGCTGGGCGGGATTGGGCACCACCACCACGTCGGGCATCTGTTTGGCGACCTGCTGCAGGAACGCCGCGGCGGCGTTCATGTCCTCGTAGCTGGCATCCGCCCGCGGCGCCGCGACCAGCGCCAGCGGTGACGTGCCTTGGTCGGGGTAGTGCGCTTCGAGCTGGTCGTGGACGCGCAGCGACTGGGATCCGGGCACCTCGAATCCTCCACCGGTGAGATGACCCGACTGGGTCAGCACCAGGTAGAGGGCGGGTAGTAGCGCGAGCAACCAGCCCGTGAAGACCAGCCAGCGAAGCCTGCGCAGGCTGCTGCTCAAGCGCATCATGAAGTGCTGGATTTCGGTCTCCCCGCATTCGTTGTCACGCGACGACCCGCTGCGCCCGGCTTGGCTGGGATTGCGGTCGCCGCGGGCATTGCGTGCCCGCGAGCCTACCCCAGCCGGCTGTGTGCCGAGGCTGCTTCTGGGTCGCTGAGCTGCAACAACTCCGCAACGGTGTCGATTCCCGCACAGGTTTCACATAGGTGTGACGAGAACCCGGTCGGCACAGTTGGCGACGCCGCCGGATTCGATGGCAGGATTGCGGTCATGCGTCGGCCCGGCGCCGGCAGCTGTCTGCGGGGCGAACATCAGCCCGCAAGCCATGAGGAGTTGTGAATGAGGTCCCTGACCGGGAGTACCGCGACGGTGCGCCGTCGGCTGCTGGCCGCCCTGACCGCGACGGGGATGGGTGGCGCCACCGCGGTGGTGTTGCTGTCCGCGCCCTCGGCGGTTGGTGCGTCGGATCCGTGTGCCGCCAGTGAAATGGCGCGGACGATCAGCAATGTGGCCCGGTCCGCCGGTGACTACCTCGACGGGCACCCGGAGACCAATCAGGCGATGACGTCGGTGATGCAGCAGCCGGCCGGCCAGGCATCGGTCAGCTCGCTGGAGACCTACTTCGACGCCAACCCCAAGGCAGCCGGCGATATCCAGACCATCGCGTCGCCGCTCGCCGGACTGTCCAGCCGGTGCAAGATGGCGATCAGCCTTCCGCAGGTGCTCGGATTCATGCAGTCGGCGCAGGGTGCGACGCCAGGCGGCGTGCCCGGTGGGATGCCGAGCGGCGTGATCTCCGGAGCTCAGAACGCGATCCCGGGCGGTGCGGCCGCCGTGCCCGGCGCCGCCGCAGCCATGCCGGGGCTGAGCGCTTTCAAATAGGGCGCCGTTCAAGTAGTCCGTTCGTCGTCGGACGGCGGTGACGGCGGCGAGGCAGCGGCAGCGTCTCGTCGGGATCGAGATGGTCCTCGGCGCGGAACATGAAGAAGAACACCACCCAGCCGATCGCCGCGAGCATCAGCCAGCTGATCAACCGGTAGATCAGCATCGTCGAGACGGCGTTCGGCAGTGACATGCCGCTGGATACCAGGCCCGGCACCAGGACCGCCTCGACCACCAGCAGGCCACCGGGCATCAGCGGGATCGTCCCGACCGCGCGGGCAGCAGCGCATGCGACCGTCAGCCCCCCGAGCGACGCGTGCGCGCCGGCGGCGTACGCCGCGAATGCCAGGCAGGCGACATCGGCGAACCGGTTGACCACCGACCAACTGAAGGCAGCCGCCAGATCGCGGCGACTCAGGCTGACCGATTCCAGTTGGCAGAGCATTTCGCGCCACTTGGCCAGGCCGGTGTCGGCCGGCCGGCCGCGCAATGAGTTGAACCGCGCCAGCACCCGGCAGCCGATGCCCTCGATCAGTTCCGGTCGCGATGCCACGGCCTGCGCCAGCAGCAACAGCGCGACGAAGCCGCCCAAGGTGAACAGCAACGAGAACGGGTTGTTCTTGGCGCCGAGGATGAACGCGCCGCCCAGCCCGAGCAGCGCCAGGCCGACGGCCTGCAGCACTCCCGACATCACCAGCTGCCAGGACGCTACCAACGTCGACGCGCCCCAAAGCCGTTGCTGCCGAAGCAGAAACGTCGCCGCAAGCACCGGCCCGCCGGGCAGCGTGGTGCTCAGTGAGTTGGCCGCGTAGTAGGCCGCCTCGGAGCGTAATTCCTGCACCCGCACCCCGGCCGAGGCCAGCAACGTCCGCTGGACCTCGGCGAAACTGTGCATCAACAACACCGCTGCCGAGGCCGCGGCCAGCAGCCACCACCACTTCGCCGAGTAGAGACTGCGAGCGGCTTTGGCCAGCTGATCCCACGCCAGCGCCACCTCGACGGCCAGCACGATCGCGACGACAGCCAGAGCGGCCCACCGCAGCCACCAGTACCTGCCGCGGTCGTCGCTCTGGAACCTGACCGTCGACGTTCCTGGCCGCTGCGTCATGCGACACGCGCTTAGCGTAGCTCCGCAGGTCGCGCCCGGATCGCTGCGCGGCGCCGGTGTCCGCACCTAGTGTTGGCGGTATGCCATCCGGGGCCGCGTCCGATTACGCCGAATCGGTAGAACCGATAGTTCGCAAAACCGCGGCCTGGGCTTGGCGGTTGCTGGTGATCCTGGCCGCTGTCGTGGCATTGCTGTGGGCGGTCAAGCGGCTGGAAGTGATCGTAGTCCCGCTGGCGCTCGCGTTGATGCTGAGCGCATTGCTGGTTCCCGTTGTGGACTGGCTGGACACTCGCGGTGCACCCCGCGGCGGCGCGGTCGCGTTGGTGTTGCTGGCCGGCTTCTCGATCCTCGGCGGAATCCTGGCCTTCGTCGTCAGCCAATTCATCATCGGTGTACCGGATTTGGTGAACCAGGTCACCCATAGCATCGACTCCGCGAAGAAGTGGCTGATCGAGGGACCGCTGCATCTGAGCCGCCAGCAGCTCGACCACGCCGGCAACTCGGCGGTCCAGGCGTTGCAGAACAATCAGGAGAAGTTGACCAGCGGAGCCTTGTCGACCGCGGCCACGATCACCGAAATCGTCACCGCGGCGCTGCTGATGATGTTCACGCTGATCTTCTTCTTGTATGGCGGACGCAATATCTGGAGTTACGTCACAAAGATCGTGCCCAGCCATGTTCGCGAGCGGGTACGCGAGGCGGGTGGCGCCGGATTCCACTCGCTGACCGGCTACGTGCGGGCCACCTTCCTGGTGGCGTTGGTCGACGCGGTGGGAATCGGTACCGGGCTGGCGATCATGAGTGTGCCGCTGGCGCTGCCGCTGGCTTCGCTGGTATTCCTGGGCGCTTTCATCCCGCTGGTCGGTGCCGTTCTGAGCGGCTTCCTGGCGGTGATCGTGGCACTGCTGGCGAAAGGCTTTGTCTACGCGCTGATCACCCTTGGCCTACTCGTCGCGGTGAACCAGCTCGAGGCCCACATTCTGCAGCCGCTGGTGATGGGCCGGGCGGTGTCGATCCATCCGCTGGCGGTGGTGGTGGCAATCTCCACCGGCGGCGTGCTGGCCGGCATCGTCGGCGCGCTGTTGTCGGTCCCGACCGTCGCGTTCCTGAACAACGCGTTCAAGGTGCTACTGGCCGACGACCCGGAAGAAGCGGCGGCCGAAACCGGAGACGACGACGCGTCGGTCATGCAGGCCGATGCCGACCACGTGGAATCCAAAAGCCAGTAACGCGAAGCGAATTCGCGGCTAAATGCGGCCTTCCCGGCGCAGCAGGTCCTGAGCGCTGAGCCCGCCGCCGCGGCGTGGACGCGGCTTTTCGCCGGGCGCGTTCAGCTTCTCGGTGTCGGGGTCGGAATCCTTGCCCTCCCGCGGTGCGGTCGGGATCGCGGTGGTGGCGTCTTCAGGTTTGGTGGGCGGCGGGTCCGACGGCGTGTCACGCGGCGGGATCTGCAGCGCCCGAGTTTCGTCGGCAGAGGGCTGCGGCGCCTTGGGAGCAGCGCTACGCGGGTCGCGGGCCTTTCCACCGCGCAAATCGCTGAGCCACGACTCGATTTCGCGTTCGTCGCCGTGCGGCGGTTGCGGGGGAGCACCGGGTCCCGGCGGGCGACCCGGTGCCGGGGCCGCCGACGGGTTCGGCTGGGCCGAGAAGCGGGTCGTCGGCGCCTCTTTGGGCTCGGTCCGTCCCGGTGCAGACATCCGGGTGGTTCCGGTGGCCGATGGCGCATCCTGAGCCGGCGGCCGGAAATCGGGTCGCGGCGCGGGAGGGGCCGGTGGGCGGGCCGCTCGCGACGCGCCCTCGGCGCTGGGATGCGTGGGGTCATGCGGCGGCGCGCGGTATCGGCGCGACCGGCGGGCGGGTGGTGGCGGGCTGGGCGGAACGGGCCCGCGCCGACGGCACCTTGCGCTCGTCGGGCAGGTGGATCTCGCCGAGGCCCAAGCGATTCTGCAGGCGCTTCATCCACATCGGCGCCCACCAGCAGTCGTCGCCGAGCAGCTTCATCACCGCGGGCACCAGGAACATCCGGACGACGGTGGCGTCCAGCAAAAGTGCGGCCATCAGACCGAACGCCAGATACTTCATCATCACCAGGTCGGAGAAGACGAACGAGCCGGCGACCACGGCGAGCACCAACGCTGCTGCGGTGATCAGTCGACCGGTGGTCGCCGTGCCGATCCGGATGGCTTCGGCAGTGGACATGCCGCGTGCTCTGGCTTCCACCATCCGCGAGACCAGGAAGACCTCGTAGTCGGTGGCCAGACCGAATCCGACCGCGACCACCAGCGCGATCAGGACGACCATCAACGGTGTCGGCGTGAAATTCAGCCAGCTGGAGAAATGCCCGTCGACGAAGATCCAGGTCAAGATGCCCAGCGTCGAGCCGAGGGTCAGCGCGCTCATCACGGCGGCCTTGATCGGCAGCACCACCGATCCGAACGCCAGGAACATCAACAGCATCGTCGTGGTGAGCAGGACCACCAGCATCAGTGGCGCCTTGTCGAACAAGCTGTGGATGCTGTCCTGCTCAAGGGCCGGTACGCCGCCGACCAAGACGGTCAAGCCTCTCGGTGGCGTGATCGATCGAAGCTCAGCAAGCTTCTTGGCCGCGTCGTTGGCTTTCGACAGACCGTTCTGGATCACCCGAACCGAGTCGTTCTTGGGGTGGCTGCCATTGCGGTCCCGAGACGCACGGGTTGCCCTCGATGGTCGGGCAGGCCCGCTCTTGCCAGGTTGTGTCGGTGAATCCGCTGATCGACGCGGCATCGTTGCGGATCTCGGCCACCTGCTGGTCGGTGACCTTGCTGTGGTTGTCGCTCTTCGATCACCAGCGTCAGTTGGTTCGTCCGATAGCCGGGGAACAGTTTGTCGAAGTTCTCCTGCGCCAGACGTACCGAATTGTCCGGCGGCAGGTACTTTTCGCTCATCCCGCCGAAGGAGAGGTTGTGCAACGGGATGACCAGCGCGATCATCCCGATAATGATCGGGAGGGCGAAGACCAGCGGCCGCCGCATGACGACGTTGACCAGCTTGCCCCAGAACCCGGCTTCCACCTCTTCGCGGGTCTTGGTCTTCTGCAGCCGATCGGCCAGCCAGTTCAGGTAGGACCGCGACGGCTTCCAGTTCGCCAGGAAAGGTATCCGGAACAGGGTGCGCACGCCGAGGGCGTCGACGTGCTTGCCGAGGATCGCCAGGCACGCCGGCAGCAGCGTGATCGACAGGATCGCGGCCAGTGTCACCGAGATGATCACCGCGTAGGTCAGCGACTTCACGAAGCCCTGCGGCAACAAAAAGAGGCTAGACGCAGACACTGCTATCAGCACCGCCGAGAACACCACCGTGCGGCCGGCCGTCATCATCGTGCGGCGAACCGCGGCCTCGGTGTCGTATCCCTCGGCGATCTCCTCGCGGAAACGACTCACCACGAACAGCCCGTAGTCGATCGCGATACCGAAACCCATCATCGACACGACGGGTTGGGCGAAGAAACTCAGCGGCCCGAACATCGTGATGAGTCGCAGGATGCCCAGCGAGCCGGCGATGCTCAGTCCACCAACCATCACCGGCAGGGCGGCCGCGATCACGCCGCCGAACACCAGGAAGAGCACCACCGCCACCAACGGCAGCGCCAGCACTTCCATGCGCTTCTGGTCAGTCGCAATGGTGCCGGTCAGCGCGTTGGCGATCGGCTCCAAGCCGGCGAGCTGGACCTGGCCGCCGTTGAGCTTCTGCAGATTCGGCTCGATGTCCTTGTAGTTGGTCAGGATCGTGTCGTCGTCGTTGCCCTTGAGCGGGATGCTGACGAAGGTGTGCTTGCCGTCGTCGCTGGCCATTCCCTTGATGACGGGGTCGGTGCTGGTCGGCGCGGCCAGCCAACCGGCCCAGCCGACCACCTGGTCGGGGTGGTCCTTTTTGAAGGCGTTGAGTTCGTCGACGATCTTCTTCTGCCACGCCGGATCGTTGACCGACTTCGGCGCGGCGAAGGTCGCCACGATGTGGCTGGTTCGGTCACGCCCATAGGTGCTGTCGCCGAGCACCGACGCCTTGACTGACTGACTGCCTTCGTCGTAGAAACCGCTTTGCGTCACGTGCTTGCCGAGACTGAGCCCGAAGAGGCCGCCGAGCAGGCTCAACGCCACCATCACGCCGATCACGATGAACCGGTAGCGATATACAGTTCGACCCCACCAGGCGAACACGTAATCTCCTTTACTGGATCGGCAACGACCCGCGCATTGGTTTTAGTTGTCAGACACGCGAGCTCAGCAACGAGGACAGCGGCCGGAACGGTTGCAGCCACGCACCCTTGTCAGGCAGCGAATCTAGGCCGATTCGCGGCAGGGGCTCCCGGAAAACACCCGCGATGTCCTCCAAGTCGACAAACTCCAAGGTATCCGACGCTAGCGCCCAACTCGCATGTTCGCGAAATCCCAGCACCTGGACGGGCACCCCGCTGCGCGCGATTTCCTCCAGCGGCTCGCGGAAGGCCTGACCGTCGGCGGACGCCACCATCAGCGCCGCTAAGCCCTCCCTTGACCGCTGCGCGATGTGCGCGAGCATGTCGCTGTCGACGTCGCTGTCTTCGTCGAGCTTCGGCTTGGCGAACACCGCGAATCCCACGTTGCGCAGCGCGTCGACCCATGGCCGGACCACGTCGGCGCTACCGGCGGCGATGTTGGTGAAGACGGTCGCCTCGGGTTCGGTGGACACGGCGTCGTACTGGGCCGAAACGTCGGCGGTACGGCTCAGCAGCCAGCGCCCGAGCGCATCGAAACGGGGGCGTTCCAGCGCGGTGGGCCGTCGTCCGAGGATCGAGCCGAGGCCCATGTCGAGGTTCGGCGCGTCCCAGACCAGAAGTACCCGCCGCGGCGGCGGCCCCGATTCGTCCGCGGGCCCCCCCGGCAGTCCCACCGGGGGCTGGTCGTTTCGGTCAGGCTCACGGGCGCTTTCTTTCCCAGAGGAATTCGGTGACTGCGCTGCCGGCGTCGCGCGCCTTGCCCTCGTACTTCGTGGCCGGGCGGACGGTCGAGACCGGGGTCTGCGCTCCGGGATCCAGCCTGGTCAGCCGTGGCTCGGCGTCGCCGACCTCGGCGATCTGCTCGGCGTAGCCGGCGTGGTCGGTCGCGGCGTGCAACACCCCGCCGGGGCGCAGCCGGTCAGCGATCATCGCCACGTTGGCGGGCTGCAGCAGTCGCCGTTTGTGGTGACGAGCCTTGGGCCAAGGGTCGGGAAAGAACACCCGCACCCCGCTCAACGAGCCGGGAGCCAGCAGCAGGTCCAGCACGTCGACGGCGTCACCGCGGATCAGCCGGATGTTGGTGACGTTCTCCCGGTCGATGGCCGAGAGCAGTTGCGCCAGTCCGCGCCGGTACACCTCGACCGCGATGACGTCGACGTCCGGCTCGGCTTTCGCCATTTCTAGCGTGGAAGTGCCTGTGCCGCAGCCGATTTCAAGGACAAGCGGAGCGTCGCGGCCAAACCAGGCCTGGGTGTCCAGGGGTTCGGGCGGGCCTTGCTGTTCGCTTCCCGCTGTAGCGACGATGCCGAACTCGGGCCACAGCCGCTCCCAGGTCCGCTGCTGCGCGGCCGACAGTTGTGAGCGCCGGGTGCGGAAACTGGTGGTCCGGCGGTACTGGCCGACAACACGTCCCGCAGCCACGGCGGTAGGAGGCGTCGGCGGTGTGGCCGCGTCCACCCAGGGCTGCGCGCGCATCCGTTCATCGTTACCCATGAACCCATCATGTCGCCGCCCGCGGGGCAGATTGATACCCAACAGTTGCCTTTGCCTGGTATCAGGTGACTCGCCTCCGGGCCGAGCAAATGTCACCATTCGACTGACAAACCGGTGGTGCTTCGCCGCGATCGGCAGGTACTCAGCCACAATGAGGGGTTAGCAGCACCTGCATGGCGACCTGAGCGGATAGGGGCATCCGATTTTCGTCGAAGAGCTGGAGCGGTTTGCGCACGCGGTCTCCGACCCGCGCTGCGTCGCGATCGCCGAGCGGCTCGCCACCGGATTACGGGTGGCCGTCACGGGACGTCGCGGCGTCGGCCGCAGCACGGTGGCGCACGCGCTGGCGTGTTCGGGGTTTGCGGTGACGGCCCCAGCGGATGCCGACGTGCACGTCCACGTGCTGGCCGAGGTGGTCAAACCCGAGGATCGCGCCGCCATCGACGCGGCCGGTCGGCCGGTGCTGGCGGTGCTGAACAAGGCCGACCTGATCGCGACCACTGCACCCGGCCGCCACCCCGATGGCCCGACCTCCGCAGCCAGAGCGCGGTGCGCGCAGCTCTGCGCCCGCGCCGGCGTTCGGATCGAGCCGCTGGTCGGGATCCTCGCCGTCGCGGCGCTGGACGACGCATCGTGGCAGGGGCTGCGCGACCTTGCCGGCGGGCACGGTGTCGACGCCGCCGTCCGCGGTCAGCTGACCGACACCCTGGACGTGTTCGGCACCCGGCAGGCGATCGCCGCGATCCGGCGCGGAGCCACCCGCGGCGACGTCGATGCCCTGCTGCGCGGGTTGAGCGGCATCGACGCGCTCGTCGACAAGATCGGCAGGCTCGGCGGGCAAACCCGCTACCAGCGAATGCTGGATGCCGTCGCCGAGTTGGAGACGATGGCCGTCACCGACCGGCGGATCAGCGACTTCCTGGCACACGACGACACCGTGGTCGCCCGGATGATGGCCGCTTTCCAAGCGGTCGAGGCGGTCGGCATGAGTGTGGATCGCGGTGACACGGCAGCGGCGCACCTGCGTCGGGCGGTGCACTGGCAGCGCTACCGCCGCGCACCGGTCACCGGTACCGAGCGGGCGTGCAGCGCGGATATCGTCCGCGGCTCGCTGCGGCTGTGGTCGAAGGTCGGAGGATCGGTGTGAGCGGCAAGAAGGGCAATTCCGACGACGCGGTTGCCGAGGTGGATGCGATGGTGGCCGCGATCGGCCCGCAGCTCGGTTCGCCGGGTATCGAGCGCCGAGACGCGGTGCTGGTGACCGGACCGTGGCTGGCCGGGGTGACCGGCCTGGTCGCTGCGCTCAGCGAGCGGCTGCCCAACCAGACCTTCATCGAATCGACGGATCTGAAGGCCGGCGAGGCGCCGTCGGTGGTGGTGTTCGTCGTCTCGGCCGCCGCCGCGTTGACCGAATCCGACTGCGCACTGCTCGACGCGGCGACCGCCGAGACCGACGCGGTGATCGGTGTGGTCTCCAAGATCGACGTGCACCGGAACTGGGCAGAGGTTCTGACCGGCAACCGGGAAACGTTGGCCGCACACGCGCCGCGCTACCGCGACGTGCCGTGGGTCGGGGTGGCCGCCGCGCCCGAGGAGGGCGAGCCCCGCGATCGACGACCTCATCGCGGCGCTGTCCGGCCTGCTCGCCGATCCTGAGCTTGCGCGGCGAAACAGGTTGCGGGCCTGGGAATCTCGGCTGCACACTGTCGCCGACCGATACGATCGCGACGCCGACGGCGCGGGCCGCCGAGCGCGGGTCGAGGCATTGCGGGAGCAGCGCAGCGAGATCCTGCGGCAGCGACGGCTGTCCAAGTCCGAGCGGACCATCGCGCTGCGCAGCCAGACCCAGCAGGCCCGGGTGCAACTGTCCTATTTCGCCCGCAATCGCTGTGCCTCAGTGCGTTCGGAGCTGCAGGAAGACGCCTCGAGCCTGAGCCGGGGCAAGCTGGCGGAGTTCGAGTCCGAGGCGGCGGCCCGGCTCAAGGAAGTCATCGCCGAGGTGGACGACGGCACGACGACGCACCTGGCCGAGGTCGCTCAGACCCTGAATCTAGAGGTCGACCCGCCCGCCGCCGCGCCGCTGCCCACGGTCGACCTGCCGGCACCCGCGCTGAAATCGCGGAAGCTGGAGACCCGTTTGATGATGTTGGTGGGCGCCGGCTTCGGGCTGGGGGTGGCGCTGACGCTGAGCCGGCTGCTGGCCGACCTGACCCCCGGGCTCACCGTGGCCGGGGCCGTCGCATGCGCGGCGGTCGGGCTCGGGCTCACCGTCTGGGTGGTCGGCATGCGCGGGCTGCTTCGGGACCGGGCCCTGCTGGACCGATGGGCCGGCGAAGCCACCGCGCTGGTGCAGTCTGCGGCGGAGCAGTTAGTGGCGACGCGGGTACTGGCCGCGGAGTCGTCGCTCACCGCCGCGCTGAGCGAGCAGGACGAAGGCGAGAGCACGCGGGTCGCCGAGCAGGTCAGCGTCATCGACACCGAACTGCGGGAGCACTCGGTCGTCGGGGCGCGGGCGGCGGCGCTGCGCGGCAAGGAGATGCCGACCTTGCTGGCCGCCCTGGCGGCGGTCCGGGCCGAGCTCGGGGAGCCCGAGCCAGCTGTCGACGTCGAGGGCGAAACCGCGTCCGGGGATGCGGCTGAGGAGTCCGGGGCGCCGGTGCGCGACGACGCCGAAGCCGGGGAAATTGACGGAAGTTCGACCGCAAATACCGCCGATAACGTGATCTGAATCGTTCTTGTGAGTTAAGCGATAGTCTCCCGGCACTTAATGGGTATTCAGCTCGCGATAACCTGTGTAGAGGCCGCCGCACACTAGCCGCGCACTACGCACACCGCGACTGCAGGAGATTTTGATGACTTCAGCGACCGTTCCTGGTCTGGATACTGCCCCGACGAATCACCAGGGCCTGTTGTCCTGGGTGGAGGAGGTCGCCGAGCTGACCCAGCCCGACCGGGTGGTCTTTGCGGACGGCTCCGACGAGGAGTGGCAACGACTGGCCGACCAGCTGGTCGAAGCCGGCACCTTCACCAAGCTCAACGAGAAGAAGCACAAGAACTCCTACCTGGCGCTGTCGGACCCCTCCGACGTCGCGCGGGTCGAGTCGCGGACCTTCATCTGCTCGGAGCGCGAGGTCGACGCGGGCCCCACGAACAACTGGAAGCCGCCCGCCGAGATGCGGGCCACCATGACCGAGCTGTACCGCGGCTGCATGCGCGGGCGCACCATGTGGGTCGTGCCGTTCTGCATGGGCCCGCTCGGTGCCGAGGACCCCAAGCTCGGGGTGGAGATCACCGACTCCGAATACGTCGTCGCCTCGATGAAGGTGATGACCCGGATGGGCAAGGCGGCGCTGGAAAAGCTGGGCGATGACGGCTTTTTCGTGAAGGCACTGCACTCAATCGGCGCTCCGCTGGAGCCCGGGCAAAAAGACGTGCCGTGGCCGTGCAATGACACCAAATACATCACGCACTTTCCGGAGACCCGCGAAATCTGGAGCTTCGGATCCGGTTACGGCGGAAACGCGTTGCTGGGCAAGAAGTGCTATTCGCTGCGGATCGCCTCGGCGATGGCCCACGACGAGGGCTGGCTCGCCGAGCACATGCTGATCCTCAAGCTGATCTCGCCGGAGAACAAGGCGTACTACTTCGCCGCGGCGTTTCCCTCGGCCTGCGGCAAGACCAACCTCGCGATGCTGCAGCCCACCATCCCGGGCTGGCGTGCCGAGACCCTCGGCGACGACATCGCCTGGATGCGGTTCGGCAAGGACGGCCGGCTCTACGCGGTTAACCCCGAGTTCGGCTTCTTCGGGGTCGCGCCGGGCACCAACTGGAAGTCCAACCCGAACGCCATGCGGACCATCGAGGGCGGTAACACCGTCTTCACCAACGTCGCACTCACCGATGACGGCGACGTCTGGTGGGAAGGCCTGGAAGGCGAGCCCGACCACCTGATCGACTGGAAGGGCAACGACTGGCTCCTCCGCGAAACGGAGACCAAGGCCGCCCACCCCAACTCGCGATACTGCACCCCGATGTCGCAGTGCCCGATCCTGGCGCCGGAGTGGGACGACCCGCAGGGCGTGCCGATCTCGGGCATCCTGTTCGGCGCTCGCCGCAAGACCACGGTGCCGTTGGTGACCGAGGCCCGCGACTGGCAGCACGGCGTGTTCATGGGCGCCACCATGGGCAGCGAGCAGACCGCAGCCGCCGAGGGCAAGGTCGGCGACGTGCGCCGCGACCCAATGGCCATGCTGCCGTTCCTGGGCTACAACGTCGGCGACTACTTCCAGCACTGGATCGACCTCGGCAAGAACTCCGATGAGTCCAAGCTGCCGAAGGTGTTCTTCGTCAACTGGTTCCGTCGCGGCGAAGGCGGCAAGTTCCTCTGGCCGGGCTTTGGAGAGAACAGCCGCGTGCTGAAGTGGATCGTCGACCGCATCGAGCACCGGGCCGGTGGCCAGGAGACACCGATCGGCGTCGTTCCCACCGCGGGCGACCTCGACCTGACCGACCTCGACGTCGACGCCGCTGACGTCGACCGGGCCCTGGCGGTCAGCGCCGACGAGTGGCGCCAAGAACTGCCGCTGATCGAGGAGTGGTTCGAGTTCGTCGGCGACAAGTTGCCGACCGGCGTCCGGGACGAGTTCGAGGCGCTCAAGCAGCGCCTGGCCGAATCCGACTAAGGCATACCCACGGCGCTGGCAGGGTAGCCGCACTTTGAAGATCGGCAAGCCGAACTCTCAGTTGCGACCCTGCTGAGCAGCAAATTTGAACGGCGCGCCGGATCAATTCGGTAGCTAGGCTATGTTGCTGGATCCGCCTCTCGGCGGGTACCTTGGCGACGTGACAACAACCGCCCCCGCTGTAACGGGTTCGGCTACCCGTCCGCGGACGTTGTTCCGGTCGTTCGCCATTGTCAGCGTGGTCATCGCACCGGCGCTGGTGCTCCGGGTTCTCGGCATCCAGCTCGATCCGGTTGTCGGACTGATCGCCTACGGCGCCGCGGTCGTCGGTGCCAGCTTCGTGCTCGCTTGGGCCGCCGAAGCCGCCCAGGTCGACGTGTCCGGCAGTTTGGCGGTCGCGGTGCTGGCCGTCATCGCTGTGCTGCCCGAGTACGCGGTCGACCTGTACTACGCCTACACCGCCGGCCACGTGCCTGAATACACCCAGTACGCGGCGGCGAACATGACCGGCTCGAACCGGCTGCTGATGGGACTCGGCTGGCCGGTCGTCGTGCTGGTCAGCGTGCTGGTGGCGCGCCGGAGGTCCGGCCGCACGCCCGACGGGTTGACACTCGAGACGAGCAACCGGGTGGAGATCGGTTTCCTGATGATCGCCGGGGTGGCGGCCTTCGCGATACCGGCCACCGGCGGTATCCACATCGCATTCGGGCTGGCGCTGCTGGGCTGGTTCGGCTTCTACCTGTACAAGCTGAGCCGCGGGGACGTCGAGGAACCCGAGCTGATCGGTACTGCCGAGGCATTGGGCGCCCTGCCCGAACAGGTGCGCCGCATCACCGTGTCCGCACTGTTCATCCTCGCCGCCGCGGTGATCGTCACCTGCGCAAAACCGTTTGCCGACAACCTGATCGGCGCCGGGGTAAAGCTCGGCATCGACCGCTTCCTGCTGGTGCAGTGGCTCGCCCCGCTGGCCTCTGAGGCGCCGGAGTTCATCATCGCGACCATCTTCGCCGCCCGGGGCAAGGGCGGCAACGCGATCGCGATGCTGATCTCGGCGAAAGTCAACCAATGGACCTTGTTGGTCGGGTCGTTGCCGGTCGCGTTCATGCTCGGCGGCGGAAGCGCCGCAATGCATCTGGACGGCCGCCAGGTCGAGGAGATCGTGCTGACCGCAGCACAGACCCTGATGGGCGTGGCGCTGTTGCTCGGCCTGCGGTTTCAGCGCTGGGCGGCCTGGGCGATGCTCGGCTTGTTCGTCGTCCAGTTCCCGCTCACCTCGACCGAGGGCCGCCTGGTGCTGAGTGCGGTGTATGCGGTGATCGCGATGGTGGCGCTGATCCGTTATCGCCGCGAGCTGCCGGCGACATTGTCGGCGCCGTTCGGCGGCCGGGCCAAGCGGCACGGCGGGCACCCGCACCCGCATCCCGAACAGGTGCATTCGCGGTAGTCAGGAGGGCGGATCGCGCCCTCTTGACAGCTGTCAATTTTCCCGCCGGTACAGTCTGCGCATGCAGATTCGCGAGCACACCTCCGGCCACGGGGGCGCCAACAAGCCCGCCATCATCCTGCACCCGTCCGGCACGGTGATCACGTTCGACGAATTGGAAGCCCGCGCCAACCGGTTGGCGCATTACTTCCGGCAAGCCGGCCTGGCCGAAGGCGACGCGGTCGCGATCCTGATGGAGAACAACGAGCACATCCATGCCGTGATGTGGGCCGCCCGGCGCGCCGGCCTGTACTACGTGCCGATCAACACGCACCTGACTGCTGCCGAAGCCGCGTACATCATCGACAACAGCGCCGCCAAGGCGATCATCGGGTCGGCGGCGCTGCGCAAGACGTGTGAGAACCTCGCCGAGCATTTACCGAACGGCCTACCTGCTCTGCTGCTACTCGCCTCCGGTGAAGGGGAGCCTGAGCTCGACGGCTGGCAGCGTTATCCCGAATGTGTTGCCGGCCAGCCGGATACCCCGATCGACGACGAGGTCGAGGGGGATCTGCTGCAGTACTCGTCGGGAACGACCGGCCGCCCCAAGGGAATCAAACGGGCGCTGCCCCACGTCTCACCTGCCGAAGCGCCGGGCATGATGTCGGCGTTGGTCGGCTTCTGGATGCACCCGGACGCGGTCTATCTCAGCCCCGCGCCGCTGTATCACACCGCGCCGTCGGTCTGGTCGATGACGGTGCAGGCCGGCGGCATCACCACCGTGGTCCTGGAGAAGTTCGACCCCGAAGGTTGTCTGGACGCCATCCAGCGCCACCGCGTCACGCACGGACAATTCGTACCTGTCATGTTCACCCGGATGCTGAAATTGCCTGAGGCAACCCGTAACTCGTTCGACCTGTCCAGCCTGCAACGGGTGATGCACGCCGCCGCGCCATGCCCGGTCGAGATCAAGAAGCAGATGATCGACTGGTGGGGCCCGATCGTCGACGAGTACTACGCCTCCTCCGAGGCCATCGGTTCCACGCTGATCAGCGCGGAAGAGTGGCTGGCCCACCCCGGCTCGGTGGGCAAGCCGATGATGTGCCAACTGCACATCCTCGACGAGAACGGCAACGAGTTGCCGCCCGGCCAGGCCGGCGAAATCTACTTCGAGGGCGGCTTCTCCTTCGAATACCTCAACGACTCGGAGAAGACAGCGGCGTCGCGAGACAAGCACGGCTGGACCACGGTCGGCGACGTGGGCTACGTCGACGAGGACGGCTACCTGTTCCTGACCGACCGCCGCCACCACATGATCATCTCGGGTGGAGTGAACATCTATCCGCAGGAAGCCGAGAATCTCCTCGTCACCCATCCAAAAGTACTCGATGCGGCGGTATTCGGGATTCCCGACGATGAGATGGGACAAAGTGTCAAGGCCGCGGTGCAGACCGTCGACCCGGCCGACGCGACCGACGATTTCGCCGGCGAGTTGCTGGTGTGGCTGCGCGAGCGCCTGGCGCACTACAAGTGCCCGAAGTCGATTTCGTTCGAAGCGCAGCTGCCGCGGACTGACACCGGCAAGATGTTCAAACACGAACTGGTCAAGAAGTATTCGGCGTGACGCTGCGCGTTGTCGATGTCTCGGAGCCGGACTCCGCGGTCGACTCTGCGCTGCTCGGCGACCCGGTGGTAGCGGTCGGTTCTTTGACCGGCGCCTGCGAATACTGGTTGCAGCATGCAACATTCACGCTCACCGAAGACGACGCCGAGGATCGCCGGGCGATCAGCGTCCCGTCCATCGACACCGCGCTCGGTGAGCTGACCGAGCGGGTTCGGCGGTGGCCGATCGCGGCGGCGACATGTGACGACGTGTTGCGCTCGGTCGACCCGGCGGGTGCGGCGTTGCCCGCGGTGGTGACCGAGTCGCTGGCCTACTCGACCCTGCAGGCCGGTCCGGAATTCGCCCGGTGGCTGGCCCACCGCGGACCGGCCACGGTGCCCGACATCGCCGATCCGGTTCAGGCCCGTCGCGACGGCGACACCGTGCACATCGCGTTCAACCGCCCGCAGCGCCACAACGCGTTCTCCACCGATGCCCGCGCCGCTCTGCTGGAGGCTTTAGCTGTGGCGCAACTGGATTCGTCGGTCGACGAAGTAGTGCTGATCGGCAATGGGCCGTCCTTCTGCAGCGGCGGCGACCTCGATGAATTCGGCACATTCAGTGACCCGGCCAGCGCGCACCTGGCCCGTACCCGCTACAGCCCGGCGCTGGCGCTGGACGCGATCACCGCCCGGCTCGGTGCGGCCTGCCGCGCCGAAGTGCACGGCCAGGTGCTCGGCAGCGGATTGGAGATGGCCGCATTCTGCGGTCGCGTCGAAGCCGCGCCCGGCACGGTGTTCGGGCTGCCGGAACTGAGCCTGGGTCTGCTACCGGGCGCCGGCGGCACGATCAGTGTGACCCGACGGATAGGGCGTTGGCGCACAGCCTATCTGGTGCTGAGCGGCCAGACCTTAGACGCCGATACCGCGTTGGCCTGGGGCCTGGTCGACGCGGTGCGGTAGGCCGCCGAGTGGCCAGTTATGGCCTAAAAATCGCGGAAAGTCGTGACGCAACTGGCCACTCGACGAGCGCTAGATGCCGCCGCGGGACACCAGTTGCGCGGCGATCACGTTGCGCTGGATCTCGTTGGTGCCCTCGCCGACGATCATCAGCGGCGCATCGCGGAAGTACCGCTCGACGTCGTATTCGGTGGAATACCCGTAGCCACCGTGGATCCGCACCGCATTCAACGCGATCTCCATCGCCACCTCGGAGGCGAACAGCTTGGCCATCCCGGCTTCCATGTCGCAGCGCTCGCCGCTGTCGTAGCGCTCGGCCGCATAGCGGGTCAGCTGGCGGGCGGCGGTCAGCTTGGTCGCCATGTCGGCCAGGTAATTGCCGACCGATTGATGCTTCCAGATCGGCCTGCCGAAACTCTCCCGCTGCTGCGCGTAGGCCAGCGCATCGTCCAGTGCGGCGGTCGCCACCCCCAGCGCGCGCGAGGCCACCTGAATACGGCCTGTCTCAAGGCCTTTCATCATCTGCGAAAACCCCTTGCCGGCCTCGCCGCCGAGAATCGCCGACCGCGGCACGCGATAGCCGTCGAACGACAGCTCGCAACTCTCGACTCCCTTGTAGCCCAGCTTGGGCAGGTCGCGCGACACCGTCAGCCCGGGGCCGTGTTCGACGAGCAGCACCGAGATGCCGGCGTGCCGGGGCTGGGCGGCCGGGTCGGTCTTGCACAGCAGCGCGATCAGCCCCGACCGGCGTGCATTGGAAATCCAGGTCTTGGCGCCGTTGACGACGAGTACAGACCCATCGGCGCCGTCCGGCACAGCGCTGGTCGACATGTTCTGCAGATCGCTGCCACCGCCCGGCTCGGTCAGCGCCATCGTCGCGCGCAATTCACCGGTGGCCATCGGCGGCAGATAACGCTGCTTCTGCTCGTCGGTGCCGAACAGCGTCAACAGCTTGGCGACCACGGTGTGGCCGCCCATCGCGCCGGCCAGGCTCATCCAGCCGCGCGCCAGCTCCTGGGTCACCAGCACGTAGCACGGCATCGACACCGGCGTCCCGCCGTACTGTTCGGGCACCGCCAGGCCGTAGACACCGATGCGCTTCATCTGCTCGATCCACGCTTCGGGATACTCATTGGCATGCTCGACTTCGCGCACCGTCGGTCTGACTTCTTTGTCGACGAACTCGCGGACCGTCGCGACCAACATCGCCTCGTCGTCGTTCATCCGCCCATGGTGGCACGCCGGTCAGGACGGTCACGATGACCGTCGGCCCCTACTTCGACCAGGTGCACACCGGTCAGGTGTTCACGGGTGCGCCGTCGATGACGCTGACCCCCGGCGTGGCCGCCGTGCACCAGAGCATCCTGGGCGACCGGTTGCGGCTGCCGCTGGACGCCGAGCTGTCCGCCGTGGTCACCGGTCTGCCCGGGACGTTGGCGCATCCGGGACTGGTCTGCGACGTCGCGATCGGCCAGTCGACGCTGGCCACCCAGCACGTGAAGGCCAACCTGTTCTACCGCGGCCTGACCTTCTTCCGGTTTCCGGCGATCGGTGACACGCTGTTCACCCGCACCGAGATCGTCGGGCTGAAGAAGAACACCGCCAAGCCGGGCCGGGCGCCCACCGGGCTGATGGCCCTGCGGATCACCACCATCGACCAGGCCGACCGGCTGATCCTGGACTTCTACCGCTGCGCGATGCTGCCGCTGAGCCCCGGCGCCGACCCCGAAGGCGCCAACCATGCCGACGACCTGTCGTCGATCGGCACCGACCTCGCGTCACCGCCGTCGGCGGCCGCCGAGTGGAACGGCGACGCGTTCCGCCAGCGGGTCACCGGGCCGCATTTCGACCCGGGCCTGGCCGGATCGGTGCTGCACAGCAGTGCCGACGTGGTCAGCAGCGCACCGGAGCTAGCCCGCCTCACCTTGAACATCGCCGGCGTGCACCATGATTCACGCCTCGGTGGACGGCGACTGGTCTACGGCGGTCACACCATTGGGCTGGCCCTGGCGCAGGCCGGCAAGCTGTTACCCAACATCGCGACCGTGCTGGGCTGGCAGTCCTGCGATCACATCGCGCCGGTGTATGAAGGCGACACCCTCTACAGCGAACTGCACATCGAGTCCGCCGAGCAGACCGATCACGGCGGGGTGCTCGGTTTGCGCTCGCTGGTCTACGCGTTCACCGATGACCCCGACGAGCCGCGGCACGTCCTGGACTGGCGTTTCACCGCGCTGCAGTTCTGATGCTCGACGAAGCCCGCCGCGTGGCCGCCGACATCGGCGGACTTCTCGGTGTCGGCGTCGACGCGGCCACCGTCCTGGCCGGCCGGGCAGCGATCATGAATCTCGGCCCACCGGGCCGCATCTCGGCCGGCGGCGCGACCAGACTGCTGCCCACCGCCGACGGGTGGTGTGCGGTGTCGCTGCCGCGCGACGACGATCTCGCGGCGCTTGCCGGCCCTGATGCAGACCGACGCGGTCATCGGCGATCCCTGGATCGAGCTATCGCGCTGGGCCGCAACGCATTCCAGTGACGACGTCGTCGCCCGCACTCAGCTGCTCGACATCGCCGCCGCGGCGCTGGGTGAGGCTTCGGCCGGGGTGCCGACGGTCCGGGCGTGCGGTGCCGGCGCAGGACCGCGACGGGCCGACGGGCTGCTCGTGGTGGACATGTCGTCGCTGTGGGCCGGACCGCTGTGCGGCCAGCTCCTGACCCGCGCGGGCGCCGTAGTCGTCAAGGTGGAAAGCCCCGGCCGGCCCGACGGCACCCGACGCGGCGAGCCGGCGTTTTTCGACTGGATGAACAGCGGAAAGCTCTCCTACGCGATCGATTTCGACGCGGGAGCGGATGCGCTGCGCCGCCTGCTCAGCGTCGCCGACATCGTCATCGAGGGCTCGCGCCCGGCAGCGCTGCGCCGCCGCCGGCTCAGCGCCGCCGACCTAACCGGGCGGCCGGGCCGAATATGGTTGCGCATCAACGGCTATCGGGATCAGCCGGACCGGCCGGCGTTCGGTGACGACGCCGCGGTCGCCGGCGGTCTGGTCGACGCCGACGACGACGGACCGGTGTTCTGCGGCGACGCGGTCGCCGACCCGCTCAGCGGGCTGGAGGCTGCGCGCGCGATAGGGGAGTCGCTGCGCCGCGGTGGCGGTGAAGTGATCGACGTGGCGATGGCTCAGGTCGCCGCCCGATACGCGGCACTGCCACGCGGTGTCGCTGCGACGGCCGCCCGGCCCGCGGCGCCACCCGCATCGCCATTGGGGGCCGATAACGCCGCGGTGGAGCGCCTGGTTGCCGAAAGACTGGGCGTAGCATGCTGATTCAGCACGCGAGTGACGCTCGACGGCACTGCCGTCGACGTACGGTTGAGCGACCGCATCGACGAGGTCGCCGAAACCCTGACGCCGACATCGGGAGAGGACGTGCTCGACGCCGCGGGCGGAGCCGTGCTGCCGGGCCTGCACGATCACCACGTGCACCTGTACTCAGCGGCGGCCGCGGCGACGTCGATTCGGGTGGGCCCACCGCAGGTTCGCGATCGCGCGGCGCTGGTCGCCGCGCTGGCGAACGCCGAGGCCGGCGAGGACGGCTGGATCCGCGCCGTCGGATACCACGATTCGGTCGCGGGGGAGCTGGACCGCGACGCACTGGACGCCTTGAACGCCGTGGCGCCCGAGATGCCGCTGCGCATTCAGCACCGCAGCGGCGTGCTGTGGATCCTCAACTCGGCGGGCCTGGCACGCGTCGGCCTGGCCGATCATCGCGACGGCAGGCTGCGCAGCACCGATTCCTGGGCGGACGCCTTGGGGCGCAGCGAAACCAATCTGGCCGACCTCAGCCAGCGGCTCAGCGGCTACGGTGTCACCGGAATCACCGACGCCACACCAGATCTCGCCATTGCCGATGTGGTGCGGTTCTCGGAGCTGTACCGCCACGGTGAACTACGTCAGCATGTGCACTGCCTGGCCCCGGGCAAACGCATCCTGCACGACGATGACCTTGACCTCGAGCAGCTGGCCGGCTGGATCGTCGAACGGCACCGCGACGATCACCCGGTCGCGATCCACTGCGTCACCGCGGCGCAGTTGCTGGTGACGATCGCGGCCCTGCGCGAAGCCGGCTCGCACCCGGGCGACCGCATCGAGCACGCTGCCGTCGTACCGCCGGATTCTCTGGCTGACGTGGCCGATCTTGGGGTGACCGTGGTGACGCAGCCCAATTTCGTTGCCGAGCGCGGTGATCAGTACCTCGACGAGGTGCCTACCGCCGAACACGATCACCTGTGGCGGGTCGCGTCGCTGATCGAGGCGGGCGTGCCGGTGGCACTGTCGACCGATATGCCCTTCGGCGACGGCGACCCGTGGGCAGCGATGCGGGCCGCGGTGTATCGCGCCACACCGAGCGGAGCCGTGTTGGGGGCCGGTGAATGTGTCACGGCCCGAACGGCTTTGACCATGTTCCTGGGTCGCCCGGATCAGCCGACCCGGGCTCGTGCCGTTGCACCGCGGCGAGCCCGCGGACCTGTGCCTGCTGAGCGTGCCGCCCGAAACCGCCCTGGCCGAGCTGGACGCCGGCCTGGTCGCAGCCACGATCGTCGGTGGCCGGCTCACCTTCGGCGAGTAGCCGCCGATCAGTCCGTCGCGGCCAGCGCGGCTCGCAGACTCGCGCATTGGCTGGCGAAAAACGACTGGGACACGGTGGCTTTCGGCACCATCAGGTCGAAGCCGTGAAATGCGCCCGCGACCACTTCGACGTGGCATGGCACCCCGGCCGCGGTGAGCCGCTCGGCGTAGGCCAGGTCCTCGTCGTGGAACAGGTCGTTAGTGCCGACGCCGATCCACGCCGGGGGCAGTCCGCTCAGATCCTCGCGGCGTGCCGGAACCGCGACCTGTGGGTCGGCGTTGCCGAGGTAGGCCGCCCACCCGAAGCGGTTGCTCTTCGGGCTCCAGAGTCGGTAGTTCGGGTTCTCCGGCACTGACCCGCTGCGGTCATCGAGCATCGGATAGGCCAGCAGCTGTACGCTCGGCGTCACCTCGCCCCGGTCCCGGGCCAGCAGCGCCAGGGCCGCCGCCAATCCACCGCCGGCGCTCGCGCCGCCGATCGCCACCCGCGACGGGTCGACCGCAGGCAGGCCCGCCAACCAGGTCAGCGCCGCATAGCAGTCCTCCAGCGGTGCGGGGTAGGGGTGCTCGGGGGCCAGTCGATAGTCCACCGCCGCGACGGTGATACCCAGCTCGCGGGCGAACCGGCCGCACAGCGCGTCGTCCTGCTGGGCATTGCCGATGACGTAACCGCCGCCGTGAATCCACAGCAGCGCCGCCCCGGGTTGACTGATGCCGGCCGGGCGGTGCAGCCGCACCCCGACACCGGAGGCCAGGATGAGCGCCTCGACGTCGTCGCTGGTTTTGCGCCGCACCCCGGTGGACAATGCGCGGACGAGCCTCAGTGTCTTCGGACCGACGAGTGCCCGCGGCGCCAGGCGGGCGAATCTGCGGAGGTCGGGGTGAAAATCGGTGCTCGGCATCAGTCCAGTATCGCCAACGCCCGCCGCGGCGCCGTCCCGGGCTCAACCAAACCGAGTCGCCAGGCCACGGGTCTACGGTGACACGATGAGCTGGCAACGTATCTCCATCTCGCGGTTCGGCGGCCCTGAAGTGATGGAACTGACCGAAGAATCGAGCGTCCCGGCTCCCGGCCCCGACGAGGTCCGCATCAAAGTACTGGCCGCCGGGACCGGCTTCACCGACATCTTCATCAGGCGCGGCCGTTACCCGGACTACAAGGGACCGGTGCCGTTCACCCCTGGCTACGAGATCGTCGGGCTCGTCGACAAGGTCGGTCCCGGCGTCGCCGACCTTCAGGAGGGGCAGATGGTGGCCGACCTGTGTGTGGTCGGCGGCTATGCCCAGTACGCGATTCGGCCGGCGAAGTTTCTGGTTCCGGTCCCTGACGGTGTCGATC
This sequence comes from uncultured Actinomycetota bacterium, assembly GCA_963762535.1. Classification (GTDB taxonomy): domain Bacteria; phylum Actinomycetota; class Actinomycetes; order Mycobacteriales; family Mycobacteriaceae; genus Mycobacterium. The sequence goes on along the minus strand of CAVXKX010000002.1, from coordinate 399,175 downwards.
CGGCCGAGGCGGTCTGCATACCGCTGGCCTACCTCACCGCCTTTCAGATGCTCACCCGCTGCCGCCGGCTGACTGCGGGGGCGACCATCCTCGTGATCGGCGCCTCGGGCTCCGTCGGCACGGCGCTGCTCGACCTGGCGCGCCACTTTGGTCTGAACGCCATCGGAACCTGCTCGGCATCGAACATGTCGGTGGTGGAAAGCTTTGGCGCGCAGGCCATTGACTATCGCGCCGGCGACTTCGTCGACGCCGTGCGGAAGCTGACCGCCGCGCAAAATGATCGCGCCGGCGTTGACGCCGCCTTCGACGCGATCGGTGGCGCCCATTTCGCTCGCTCGTTCGCCTGCCTGGCACCCGGCGGCCTGCTCGTCGGCTACGGGTCGCAGACCATGGCCGACGGCAGGGAAGGCCTGCTCTCGGCCGGGCTCGGATTGGCCAGGCTCCAGCTGTGGCGCGCGTTCCCGTTCCTGTTCAGTGGTCGCAGCGCGGCGTGGTACAGCATCACCTCGCGGCGAAAGAAGCGACCGGAAGAATTCAAGGCCGACATGGCCACCCTGTTCGATCTACTGCGCGACGGCGCCATCCATCCGGTCGTCATCGATCGTCTTCCGCTGGCGGCCGCCCGCGAAATCCATGCCCGCATCGAGGCCGGCGGACTCGGCGGCAAAATCGTCCTGACGCCATGGTCCGCCGTCGGCTGAAGCCGTTGCGGTCAGGTTTGCCGATTCGTCAGACCGGCGTCGTGGCCTGTGGTGGCGATGAAATCGTCATATTGGCTCGTCGCCGCGGCACAGTCGCCGCGCGTAGTGTCGAGTGAGTGACGTCAACCCATGCGTGATCACCGGGAGTGTCGGTGCGACGTGTGGTGTCGATGACATGGGGTAGCAGCTTGATTGCGGGTTCCGCGAACCGAGTGGTCGCGACCCTGCAGAACGGTGTCGAGGTGCTGCGGTTCGGCGGCCTTCAGACCGGATCTCGTCCGTCGCCCTTCCAGACCGTGGAGCGGTGCGACATGTACCGGTTGCGGCGCTACTTCCCCGACAGTGCGAATGATCCGTCACGGCCACCGGTCATACTGGTGCCGCCAATGATGATGTCGGCCAACGTGTTTGACGTCACGAGAGACCAGGGCGCGGTCGGAGTTCTGCATGATCTCGGGGTGGACCCGTGGGTGGTTGACTTCGGCTCGCCGGACCTGGAAACCGATGGGCTCGAACGCACATTGAGTGACCATGTTGTCGCGCTCAGCCGGGTCATCGATTCAGTCCACGCGCATACCGGCCACAAGGTGCATTTGGCCGGCTATTCCCAGGGTGGCATGTTCTGCTATCAGACCGCGGCCTACCGACGGTCCGAGGGCTTGGCCAGCGTGATCACATTCGGCGCCGCCGTCGATTCGCTCAGCGGTCTGCCGTTCGGAATTCCCGCGGTATTGGCGGGCCGCGGCGCGCAGCTGGTCGCCGACCACGTCTTCAACCGGCTCTCGGTGTCCGGACGGATGGCCCGCACCGGGTTTCAACTTCTGGACCCGATCAAGACGGTCCGGGCGAGGTGGGACTTTCTGCGGCAGCTCCATGACCGAGAGGCGTTGCTGCCCAGGGAACAACAACGCCGCTTCCTCGAGGTGGAGGGCTGGGTGGCATGGTCGGGCCCCGCGGTCGCCGAACTGTTACGGCAGTTCGTGGTCCACAACCGCATGATGGCCGGCGGCGCGGCGATCGACGGCACGCTGATAACGCTCGCGGAGATCACTTGTCCGATCCTTGCGTTCATCGGAGACGTTGATGACATCGGCCAACCCGCGGCTGTGCGCGGAATCCGGCGGGCCGCCCCCCGCGCCGAGGTATCCGAAGTCTTAATGCGGGCGGGTCATTTCGGGCTCGTGGTCGGATCGACCGCCGCGACGTACACGTGGCCCAATGTCGGTAAATGGGTGCTATGGCAAGAGGGTCGAGGGCCCAGGCCGCCGGACGTGCATGCGATGGAGGCCGATCCCCTCGTCGGGATACATGATGCTGTCGGTCTGTCGTCGCGTATCGCCCACTCGGCGGGTGCGCTGGCCGAAGTGGGCATCGGTGTGAGCCTAGGGCTGGCCGGTGCCGCGGTGGGAGCGGTGCGCAGTGGAAGGGAGATCGCTGGGGAGGCCGTGCGTACCCTGCCCCGGCTCGCCCGCCTCGGCGGACTGCAACCTCATACTCAGGTGTCGTTGGCCGGGTTGATGGCCGAACAGGCGAACAGAGCGCCCGAGGGGGAATGCTTCCTCTTCGATGATCGGGTCCACACCAACGCGGCGGTGGATCACCGCATCGACGAAGTGGTGCGCGCCCTCATCGCCGTCGGTATCCGGCAGGGAGCCCGCATCGGTGTGTTGATGGACACCAGTCCCAGCGCCGTGGTCGCGATCGCGGCATTGTCGCGGCTCGGGGCTGTCGCGGTGTTGCTCCCCCCGGACGACGACCTCGCCGCGGCCGTCCAGCTGTGCGAGGTCGCCGACATCGTCACCGATCCCCATCATCTGGCAGCGGCCGAAGCGACCGGCGCCAGGGTGCTGATCCTCGGTCAGGGCCACCGCACCGCGGACCTCGGTCATACGGAGTCAGACCGGGTCATCGAGCTAGACCGCCTCAGTCTGTCCGGTGAGCGGCTACCGCGCTGGTATCGCCCGAACCCAGGCCGGGCAAGTGATCTCGCCTTCGTGTTCTTCAGCACGACGGGCGGACGCCGAGTGATCAAGGAGGTCACCAATTATCGGTGGGCGCTGTCGGCCTACGGCACGGCCACAGCCGCCGCGCTCGGCCGCAGTGACACGATCTATTGCCTGACCCCGCTGCACCATCCCTCGGGCCTGATGGTCAGCCTCGGCGGCGCGGTCGCCGGCGGGTCGCGCATCGCCTTGACCCGGGGCGTCCATCCAACCGAGTTCGCCGACGAGGTCCACCGTTACGGCGTCACAGTGGTGTCCTACACCTGGGCCATGCTGAGCGAACTGGTGGAGGCGACGTCGCCCGAGCTTCAGGAACACCATCCGATTCGCCTGTTCATCGGAGCCGGAATGCCAATCGGGCTGTGGCACAAGGTTACCGAGCGATTCGCCCCGGCCCGAGTGTTGGAATTCTATGCGTCCACCGAGGGGGATGCGGTGCTCGCCAACGTGGCCGGGACGAAGATCGGGGCCAAGGGTCGGCCGCTGCCGGGCAGCACCGAGATTCGGCTCGGCGGATACGACGCCACGACAGGCCGGTTCATCGAGGATGACTACGGTTTTGTGCGCCGCCTGCGCCGACGACGAGGTCGGCGTGCTGCTGGCGAAGTCGCGCCCCGGACTCGACGCCGCACGCGTATCGATGCGCGGGGTTTTTACCGAGGGAGATACCTGGATCACCACAGACCACCTGTTTCGCCGCGACAGCGGCGGCGACTATTGGTTTGTCGACAACAGGAACACCGTGATCCAGTCGATGCGCGGGCCGGTCTTCTGTCAGCCAATTTGCGATGCCCTCGGCGACCTCACCGTGATCGACCTGGCCGTGGTCTATCCCGTTGCGACCGACGCGCACGACGTCGCGGTCGCAGCCGTGACGCTCGGCAAAGGCGGCAGCCTCACCGCGGCCAGCCTGACCAGCGCTTTGAGTAGCCTCCCTTGCGGCCAGCGTCCCGCGATCGTGCATGTCGTTGACCGGATACCGCTGACGCCCTCCTACCGTCCATTGTCGATCACACTCCGAGAGGCTGGGCTGCCGGCGCCCGGGCAAACGACCTGGTACCACGACCATATTGACGGCCACTATCGACAATCGGCAGTATCGGCGCCCAACCAACAGCCGCCTAGCCCCAGTGCGCCGCTGAGCCTCTAGGCGGCCCGCTCAGCGTCCAGCCCGAGTGGTCTAGCAGATCGGGCAGCAACGGCGTCGTCGCGCGAGCCACCAACCCCCGCAACACATTAACCGTCGGGTCGGCACGGTCTCGACATTCCTTGCCGGCGCCGTTCGTGATCACCTTTTGTCGAGGTCACCCTTTCGTGCCGGACCTGTTCTGACAGCCGCAGACTAAGCACACCGTGCGTTGGCAGCCCGTGGATTGCCCGGGATCTCTGTGGCCCGGGATGGGCATGGTGGATGGTGAGGCTGGCCGTGGATGATCGCCATCGCTGCCTCGACGGTGCGTGCGGCGGGTAGCAAACCCTGCGGGTCAACGATCCGCAGCACCCGGGAGACTGCCTCACCGGGTACTACCGCCCAGCCTGTGCCAGCGTGCGCGCAGCAGACCGAGACCCTGTGCAGCGCCGAGAAACCCTCGGTTCCAAAGAAATCCAGGTCGCGCAGATCGAGGATCAATCCGCGGCAACGGATTAGATGCCCCAGGGTGTACTCAGTCAGAGTGTCAGCGTTGGATGCATCGATGAGCCCGTGGGCGCTGATGACGGCTACCGATGATCTCAGCTGACGATGGGCTAATCGTGTGGTGTGACTCTCCCACGGCTGGGAAAGAAAGTCGTTGGCCCGCGGCATAGATGGCGTAGGAATGGCATTCATGGTGATCCCCGACGTGCGGTTGTCACCCGTCTGTTCGGCGTGAGCTAATGCTCCCGGAAGTCAGCGGCGGACGGCTGACCTATCCCGAACTGGTTGAAGTCTCAACTCGGTTGACGTTCCACCCCATTGGAGCAATTGTCAACACCTGCGGATCCGACGTTAGGTGCGGCCACAACGAACGTCGATCGGAGATCTGCCGCCTTGGAGTGGTGGGCAGATGCTCAGTCCAAGGGAATCGGAAGCGTCGGATCGACATCGTGACCTGTGGTGGCGATGAAGTCGTTAAGAATGTCCACCACCGCTGCCGGGGACTCCACATGCGGGAAGTGTCCGACACCGGGGAGCACCTCGAGTCGGCTGCCCGGTACGGCGTCGTGAGCGGCGTAACCATGGGCGACGGGAATGATCCGATCCTGCTCACCCCAGATCAGCAAGGTGGGTAATCCATAACTGATATGGATCTTGCCGAGCGCACTGACCGCCTGGCCGCGGTAGTCGACCACCGAACGCAACGTACGCAGGAATGCTTGGCGAGTCGGCCGATCCGACAACGAGCAGTAGGCGCTCCACATCTCGCCGGCACGCGGCGACTTGATTCCGGCCGACGTGAGCCACGACCCCAGCTTGTTGCCGAGGTTCAAAACCGGCTGCGGTGCGACCACCGGCAGCACCAACTCGGCTCCGGGTGCCGAGAGGATCCGCAATACCCAGTTCAGGTCGGGGCCGAGACCACCGCTGCTGATCAGAACCAGGCGCTGGCAGTAGTCGCGATGCTGATAGGTGAATTGCATGGCCACACCGCCACCGAGTGACTGACCGATCACCGTCGCCCGGCGGATACCCAGCTCATCGAGCAGATCGCGCAGCCACGCCGCGAACGCACCCAACGAATAGTCACCGCGCGGCTTGGCAGATTCACCGTGCCCAAGCAGGTCCGGCGCGATAACGCGATACCTTTTCGCCAACTCGGGGATGACCGCACGCCAGGTCGCCGAACTTCCCGCCATTCCATGAATCAGCAGCAGCGCCTCGCCGGCCCCTGCGTCCCGATAGGCAATACGGTCGCCGTGCAATTCGAGATAGCTCATCTCGGTCACGTGAACTGGTCTCCGTCCAACAGTGTTCTGGCATGCCGGCTCGCTGTTAGCCGACTATAACTTGACCTACGGTCCAGTAGGTTACTGGCTAGTAGATCTCGCTCATCTGCGCGAGTCGCGGCGCCATTGGCGGACGGCCGAGATCGCCGTCTTGAGTCCGCGGCGGCGTCCTGTCACCAGGTCAATACCGGTGACGCCGGGCTGAAGTTCGGTGAACATCCGCTCGCTGCGGGTCTCCGGAGCGTCGTCGGCGGTGGCGCGCAAGTAGCGGTCCGGCAGCGACAGCTTGGCGATGGTGCGCCACGTCTTGCCGTACTGCATCAGGAACGAACCCGTGGTGTACGGGAGGTCGTATTTGTCGCAGACCTGCCTGACCCGCACCGAGATCTCGTACAGCCGACTGCTGGGCAGATCGGGGTAGAGGTGATGTTCGATCTGGTAGCACAGGTTGCCGCTCATGAATCGCATCGCCGGGCCGGCCTCAAAGTTTGCGCTGCCCAGCATCTGGCGCAGATACCACTGACCCCGGGTTTCGCCGATCATGTCGGTCTTGGTGAATTTCTCTGCGCCGTCGGGGAAATGCCCACAGAAGATCACCGCGTTGGCCCAGATGTTGCGGATCACATTGGCCACAGCGTTGGCCACCAGCGTCGACTTATAAGTCGCCACCGGTGACAGCGAGGTCAGCGCCGGAAACGCGACGTAGTCCTTGACGACCTGCCCGCCGGCCTTGGCTGAGAATTCGCGGATCTGCCGAAGGGTGGTTTCGCGCTCAGAGCCACCCTGGAGGATTTTGCCGAAATCGATGGGCTGCAAGCCAATTCCCCACTCAAATCCGATTGCGAGGATGGTGTTGAACAGCAGGTTGCCGACGGTGTAGCCCTTCCACGGCTGGTCACGGGTGACTCGCAGCGTGCTGTAGCCCACGTCGTCGTCCATGCCGAGGATGTTGGTGTACTTATGGTGCTGAAAGTTGTGGGTGGATCGCCAGTGCTTTGAAGCCCCGCTCATGTCCCACTCCCATGTCGAGGAGTGGATTTCGGGATCGTTCATCCAGTCCCACTGGCCGTGCATGACGTTGTGGCCGATCTCCATGTTTTCGATGATCTTGGCCAGACCGAGGGTCACCGTTCCCGCCCACCATGCCGAGCGTTTCGAGCTACCGGCCAGCATCAGCCGGCCCGCGAGGTCCAGAGCACGTTGCGCGGCGATCGTGCGGCGGATGTAGCGCGCGTCGCGCTCGCCAAGGGAATCCTCGATATCCAGCCTGATCGCGTCCAGCTCGACGGCCAGGCTGTCGATGTCGGTATCGGTCAAGTGAACGAAGGCCGGAACGTCGGTGATCGCCATAAACGTCCTTTTCGGTTGGGTTTGTCGTCGGGTTCCGGTGTCGATTGCCAACGAAACTCAGCTCGCTGCGCCCGGCTCGGGCCGCGGTCTGGGAGGGTGTCATTTAGCTTGGTGCTCAAGCGAGTTGGTGCTGCTCGGCCCGATGGGCGCATCCTTCGTTGCGCGGCGAGGTATTCCCGGCATCATGCTTTCGTGACCGCAAAGGATAGATTCAGGATGTGCGGCGTGAGCAAATGCTCATCAAGTTCGGCGGCGGACAGCCAAGACTCTTTCCGGACGGGCTGAAGGACTCAGCAGCGTCAACGCTACACCCGTCGGGTACCTCCGGGCCAGATGCTGACCTGAGAGGTCAGGCACACTGGTAGCGGTGGCTGGCCGCCGAATCCGGTGTGGCCGTGGTGAATTGTAGGTGCGAAGCCAGCTGGTAAGCGCCTGGCAGCATTCGGTGTCGCGGGAGAGCCGGGCGCGGGCCCTGTAGGGGCTCAATGACTCGCGCCACTACCCGGGGTTCCTCTAGAGGCGGCGCAGACACCGCTGGTCGATTTACCAGCGTGGTCTGGATGGCTTGACGGCTATCACAATCAGTACTTTCAGGCCGGAGGCGAAGGTGTTCACATCTGGCATGACGTGCTCGTCGGACAGATTACGTTGGCGGAGAAGGTCATCCGCACGATCGAGGACAGCGGCCGGCAGCTGACCTCGTCCCGGACTGGCTGGCTTGTCAACATAGCCGACGCTAGATGGGGCAAACACGTGGAGCCACTGCGCAGCATGGTTATTGCGTGCCAACGCTGTCAGCTGATGTTGGGCTCCTGATCGGCGCGCTCGGCGTCGGCCGGGGCCGCGGCGGTGAGCGTGTCGAGGATGGACTGCGCGGTGGTGTATCGATCGGTACCTGCGCCATCAGCTTGGGTATCCAATTTCGAATGTGCTTGCCGCGGAGTGTAGCCGCGGCCGATGAGCACCCCGATGGCCTGGTTGATGACCGACGCCGCTCGCAGAGCTGTCACGGCGTCCGGCCCGGCGGGGACGCTCAGGTGCTGATCGAGCGCGAAGTCGCTGGGCGGACGGTCGGTTAGCCACGCCAGGTCCGCGGCGAGATCGACAAATGTTCCCGGCGTCCCCGCGTAGAGGATAAGGGCAACCGAGGGCGATGCCGCGCCGTCACCGACACCCTGCAGCGTCAGCCGAAGCGAGGTGCGAACACCGTCGGCCGCGCCTTCCTCGAAGATGGTGAAGGTGAACGACGGATCACTGCCGTCGACGGTCACGCTCAAACCGATGAAGGTGGGGACCGCCGCTTGGGCGTCGACGCCCAAGCGGTGCAGACTGTGCAGCACGTCGGCGGCTGGCTCATCCAGGGTGGCGGTGAGGATGGCCAAATCGGCGGCCAGAGCCGCACTGATCTTCATGACGGGATTGCTCCGCTGGGCGCGCCCGAGCGCGGATCGAGCCTTCCGGTGCCGAACAGGCGAGTCGCCTGCAGGGTGGGAAACGCGCGACGCAAGTCAGGACCCGTCGCGTTGACTGTTTACCCATCCACCAACCTACGCGCGTCACACCCTGCAGCGGCAGTTCGGCTGCGGGCCGACCCGGTGGCTCGGGCTCAGATCGGTTCGCGTCGGGCGCGGGCGCGGCGCACGGCTTCATCGACGATGTGTTGGGCCACATCAGCCAATTTGCGGTGTTCGGTCTGGCTGATCGCGCGCAGCTGAGTGAACGCCTCCTCGGCGCTGCGCCCGCTGCGTCCCCGGATCAGGCCGATCGCCTGATCGATCACCGGGCGCGTCGACAACGCCTTCTGCAACTGGGCGGTCAGCGCTATCGCGTGCGCGAGGACCTGCGCGTTATGCACCGCCACCGCAGCGGGTTTGGCGAACAGCTCCCCCAGTTCGGCGGCGTGCTCATCGAAGACGTCTTTGCCGTGGGCGTAGACATTGATCGCGCCGATCACCCGGTCCGACAGCAGCAGCGGCAGCGACAGCGCGCTGTGCACGCCCAAGCGGCCCACTCGCGGACCGAACCGCGGCCACATCTTCTCCCCACCCAACGAGCCAGACCGGACCGTGCGCCGCTCCAGCGCCGCGGTGATGCAGGGCCCCTCCTTGAGGGTCACGTACTGAATCTCGTCGATCTCGGCGACAAACGGGGCGCTGGCCGCCAACGCCTCCACCATGTTGTCCAGCCGGTCGAGCTGCAACAAGGTCACCCCGGCACCGTCGGCGCCTGGTATCGCGTGCACCGCGAACGTCGACACCTCGGCCAGCAACTCAGGCAACCCCAGACTGCCGGCCACCAAGCCTGCCAGGTCGTTGATCCCAGCCCGCAAGTCGGCAGCATCAGCGCTAGCCTGCCGGGCGCTCAGGGAACCCGAAGGTAAGCCGTCGGCGTTATCGGTGAACTCCGTCATACCTGCGCTCAATAGTCTTGGCGGCGCTGGGAATCGACACCGAAGCCCAGCACCCTACCGAGGGTGGAACCGTCACAAGCTGGTTGTTGAATTGATGGTACGCCGGCGGCGGTGGAGCGGAAACACGCTGTCGCGTCTTAGTCTGCTAGGCCGTCAACGCGAGCCGTCCAATGGGTGTAGCGTCGAACGTGCTGAGAATTTCAGCTGGTCCGGGATGAGTTCGGCCGTCCGCCGCTTAACTCAGGGAGCATTGGCTCCGAACCCTCACAACCGATGATCCAATGCTGGTCAGGTCGCCATGACCACTTCACTTGCTTTCTGTGCCGACAACGGCATTTCCCTGCTCGTCGGCCCGGTGAACCAGCCGATGGTGGCCCATGCGTACCGCGGTCATCAATCTATCTGCTCTCTGGCGCAACAGATTCCGACATCGGCTGCCTCGCGGACTTCCTCGTGCGGAACAGCGGCTTCATCCGCGGCTGCGGACCAGACCCCAAATTCCTCGTTATCGACGAAAGACACGCTATGAAAGCTTTGATCATCCTGGTCGCGGTGCTTCTCGTGGTGGCCTTGATCGTTTTGTCGCTGTCAATCAGAGTGGTGACCCAGTACGAGAAGGGTGTGTTGTTCCGCCTCGGCAAGGTCGTAGGTGTTAAAGAACCCGGGCTGGCGGTCATCATCCCGGTCGTCGATCAGCTGGTGAAGGTGTCGCTGCGAATTGTGACCATGCCGATCCAGTCCCAGGGCATCATCACCCGCGACAACGTCAGCGTCGACATTTCGGCGGTCGCCTACTTCCGAGTTGTGGACGCCGTGAAATCGGTGATCGCGATCGAGAATGTCCACGCCGCGATCAACCAGATCGCGCAGACGACGTTGCGCAAAGTTGTCGGCCAGCACAGCCTTGATCAGGCGTTGTCGGAGACCGACACCATTAATGCGGATATCAGGAAGATCCTCGACATCGCAACACTCGAATGGGGTGTCGAAGTGACACTGGTCGAACTCAAGGACATCCAGTTGCCCGACAGCATGAAGCGCGCGATGGCTCGGCAGGCCGAGGCGGAGCGCGAGAAGCGAGCAAAAATTATTGCGGCAGAAGGTGAATCGATGGCCGCAGCCGCGTTGGGTGAGGCGTCGGACACGATGATGAGGCACCCGTTGGCTCTGCAACTGCGCAATCTGCAAACGCTTGTCGAACTCGGTGTGGAGAAGAACACCACCATCGTGTTCCCCGCGCCGCTGATGAGTGCGATCGGTGAACTGAGCGGCTTCCTCGCCAGAGAAAGTGCCGCCGTCGCATCCCCATCCCAAGCGGTAACCATCGCGAATGGGGCTGAGACGTCGACGCGAACGGGATAGCCGCGAGCCGACCAGAGAACCACCACATGACGACTCGAACACTTGAACCAGAAGTCCTGCACAGGATGGACGCTTACTGGGTGCGTTATTGACTCAGGCACGAACTGGAGGTTGATCATGCCGGACACCGTGGTGGATATCGACGTACTCAGGGACGCAGTGCAATTGGCATGCCGGGCCCCGTCGTTGCACAACAGTCAGCCCTGGCAATGGGTTGCCGATGGTGCGGGGCTGCAGCTATACCTCGATTACGGCCGGATTCTTCCGTCCGCCGACAAGTCGGGGCGGGAAGCCCACATCGGCTGCGGCGCCATACTCGACCATCTATGTATCGCGATGGCTGCAGCCGGGTGGACAGTCAACGTCGACAGATTTCCCGACCCAAACGATCCCAGTCATCTCGCGTCACTCGATTTCAGCCCAATGGGCCTCGTCACCGATCAGCATCGCCATCGGGCTAGCGCAATTCGGCACCGTCGCACCGACCGGCTTCCCTTCCTCGCACCGAGGAACTGGGAGTCCTTCGAACCTAGACTGCGCGACGCCGTCGTTGCCCGGAAAGTTCATCTCGACGTGATAGCCGAGGACCTGCGCCCGGACCTGGCAAGGGCGTCACGACTCACCGAGTCGCTACGACTCTACGATTCCACGTATCACACCGAATTAAACTGGTGGACTGGCCATTTCGAGCAATACGATGGGATTCCGCGCAGTTCGCTGCTGTCTGCGGCCGAACACGATCGAGTCGACGTCGGACGTGCTTTCCCGGTTAGCCGTCACGACGAGCGACCCACTGGCATCGGCCGGGACCAGTCGACAGTAATCGTGCTGTCCACCGACGAGGACACCCGCGAGGACGCCTTCAGGTGTGGCGAAGCACTCTCGGCGGTGCTGTTGGAGTGCACATTGGCTGGCATGGCGACATGCACGCTGAGCCATCTCACAGAGCTACAGTCCAGCCGTCACCTCATCGGCACCATGACCGGACGCGCCGCTCTGCCGCAACTAGTGATCCGCGTCGGCGAAGCCCGTGTGCTTGGCGAGCTACCTCCCATCACGCCGCGACGGCCACTTCCCGACGTTCTGAGATTTCAACGCGATGCAGGTGGCTGATCGATGAACACGGTTGGCCGCTAATGACTCTCACCGGAATGCGCGGTGTCGACGAGATCTCGACGACAGCGGATCCCAGGGGGCCGCGTTTGACGACTGCATGGAACAGCCGTTTCCGGGGTCAATGGCAAGCGCGGGCTAAGGGGCTCCACGCCGGCGGGGAAGCCGTGGAGTCTCGATTGAACCAACCCGTAAACGGCTGTGCTTGATGTAGGTGTCGCCGAACCGCATGTATTTATCGATTTAGCCGTCGTGGAGTGTCACGCCAACTGTCATGGTTCAAACGTCAGCTGCGACGGCAAAAGGCCGATATAGATCGCGAGTGATCAGCGCACCTCTGATGGACTGCTTTATAGAGTGCGCACGAACCGGATAGCCATGTGATCACGAAATGCGGCTCGGGCCCTCTCAGCGCATCTTCTCGGGAATCGAACTCAGCGCGTGCAGAACATGTTCCGCCAGTTCGCTTGCTGCCTTATCTTCGAGCTTGGAGTGAGACGTGATTGTGTCCCTGACCAGTTCGAGACGTTGGATGTAGGGCGATTTGGACATCGTGGGTGAAGCCATGAAATTTTTCCTTTTCAGTCGAGCATGTTCGCTCGCAACCGAGCTACTCGATGTCTATGACGTTACGCTCCTTCCTGTCGCTGGAGGTGAATAACTTGGAGTCGGTCAATGGCGCACAATCGACAAATTCCACGCGTGCTGCAACGTCGAGATCACCGCGAGAGTCGACTCGCGCCCTGATTACAGTTGGATAGGGATAGAATCGAAGTATCGGGACCAATCAGGCCCCCATGATCAAGGGGTCCAGTGATGTCCGACAAATCTCCTCGGAAAACCATGAGTAAGAAGTCTGGAAAGTCTTTGAAGGAGAAGCGCGCCGTCAAGCACGCCAAGGCTGCCGTCGGCACCGCGACCACCGATGCATTACTTCACAACAAGAAGCACTAGAGCACAACGACTTTCATTGCAGCCGCTAGACGGCATCAGAGCCGCGACGAGTGCCCTAATGCCGGTTTCGGCAGAGTCGGAGTCTTAGCTCGATCAGTCGAGCCGCGAGTTGGACGATGGCGTGCACGACCGTGCAGTTCCGGATCGCGAATCGAATTAGGTTGCGGTCCAGGAGATTTGGTTGCCTATTCGATTCGGCGAGGTGTTCCGGCGCTGGGTGTCGACCCGGCCGGCGATCCGGGCTGAAATGGACGGCAACGTCGGCCTGGAGGAGGCCCGCCGCGCATCCGGGCCGCGGAGTTGGCAGCCCGGTCCGCAATTCGCTAGGCCTCTTTCGGGGTGAAAGCGCCGAGATGCTCGCCCACCAACTGGTCTCAGTATGGCGCCAGTTCACCTGATCGCCGCGCGGGTTGTCGCCAGTTTGGCGGTATCACGAAACACCGGCCAGCGGCCACTCAACGTCGTCGTGCTGAGCGCAACGCGTGACAGTGTCTCTACGTTTGCCGTTTTGACGAGGCGCTCGCGGGGTACGCTGCCCTGATGGCGGCACGACCGGCGCCGCGCCCCGCTGGGCGCACCTTGGCGTCGCAGATCAAGTGGTTACTCCGGGCTCGACCAGGCGACTACATGCTGGCGGCCAGCGACGCGATGGCTTCACTACCGGTGGTCGGCCGACACCTGGAACCACTCGGCGGGATCACCGCGATGGGCGTGTGGGGCTACCGGCTGGCACCCGAGTTCTTGTCTGCCGCGGCCAAGTCGTGGCTCACTCCCGGCATCGGCGAGACCCGCAAGGCCGACCGGAACCAGACCCGAGCCGTCCTCGACGCAGCGCTGCGCGGCCTGGTGCCCAACAGTGACGTCAACATCGAGTGGCCGGTGCCTGACCGGGCGCCGCCGTTCTGGCGGGCGCGGCAACATCGCCGCCACCTGCACCGGACGTCGGTCAGGTATGGCAGGGAGCCATCGCAACTGCTGGACGTGTGGCGCCGCAAGGACTTGCCGGTCCGCCCGGCGCCGGTGTTGATCTTCGTGCCCGGGGGCGCCTGGGTGCATGGTGGTCGGCAACTGCAGGGCTATGCGCTGATGTCACACCTGGCCGAGATGGGCTGGGTGTGTCTGTCAGCCGAGTACCGGGTGTCACCGCACCACCGTTGGCCGTCGCACGTCACCGACGTCAAGACCGCGATCGCATGGGCCCGGGCCAACGTCGACAAGTTCGGTGGTGACCGCGATTTCATTGCGATTGCCGGTTGTTCAGCCGGCGGGCACCTCTCAGCGCTGGCCGGCCTGACCGCCAATGATCCCGACATGCAGGCCGACCTGCCGCCCGACTCCGATACCTCGGTCGATGCGGTGGTCGGCATCTACGGCCGCTACGACTGGGAGGACCGCTCGACCCCTGAGCGGCAACAGTTCGTCGACTTCCTCGAGCGGGTGGTGGTCAAACGCAGAATAAGTCGGCATCCCGACGTGTTCCGCCAGGCCTCGCCGATCGCCCGGGTACATCCAGAAGCACCGCCGTTCTTGGTGATTCACGGCAGCAGCGACCGGGTGATCCCGGTCGAGCAGGCGCGCAGCTTCGTCGAGCGACTCCGGGCGGTTTCCTGTTCGGTCGTCGGCTACGTGGAGTTGCCCGGCGCCGGACACGGTTTCGACATGACCGATGGTGCGCGTACCGGCGCAACGTCAATGGCGGTCGGGCTGTTTCTGGACCAGATTTATCGCAACCGGATGATCGCGGCTAAAGAGGTTATTTAGCCGCCGCGCGATTGTAGGGTTTCCCCATGAAGCGGCTGAGCGGGTGGGACGCGGTACTGCTCTACAGTGAAACGCCCAATGTGCACATGCACACGCTGAAAGTCGCCGTGATCGAGCTGGACGCCGATCGTCGCGACTTCGGCATCGAGGCGTTCCGCCGGGTCATTCACAGCCGGCTCTACAAGCTGGAGCCGTTTTGCTATCAGCTGGTTGACATTCCGCTCAAGATGCATCATCCGATGTGGCGGGAGAGCTGCGAGGTCGACCTGACGTATCACGTGCGACCGTGGCGGCTGCCCGCGCCGGGCGGTCGTCGCGAGTTGGACGAGGCGATCGGCGAGATCGCCAGCACGCCGCTGAACCGCGACCACCCGTTGTGGGAGATGTATTTCGTTGAGGGCTTGGCCGACAACCGGATCGCGGTGGTCGGCAAGATCCACCACGCGCTCGCCGACGGGGTGGCCGCAGCGAACCTGCTCGCGCGCGGCATGGATCTGGCGCCCGGGCCCGACTCCGAGCAGACCCGGTATGCGCCCGACCCGGCGCCAACGACCGGGGAACTGGTGCGGTCGGCGTTTGCCGATCACGTCCGCCATATCGGGCGAATCCCCGGGACCATCGGTTACACGATGAAGGGCATCAACCGGGTACGCCGCAGCTCACGCAAGCTGTCGCCGGAGCTGACGATGCCGTTCACTCCGCCGCCGACGTTCATGAACCACATGGTCACTCCCGAACGGCGGTTCGCCACAGCGACATTGGCGCTGAGCGACGTCAAGGAGACCGGCAAGGCCCTCGGTGTCACGATCAACGACATGGTCTTGGCACTGTCGGCCGGGGCATTGCGCAAACTGCGGTTCCGCTACGACGGCAACTCCGACCACCCGCTGCTGGCATCGGTGCCGGTGAGCTTCGACTTCTCACCGGACCGGGTTTCGGGGAACCTGTTCACCGGAATGATGGTGGCGCTGCCCGCCGACATCGATGATCCGTTGGAACGGGTGAAACGAACACACGATTACGCGGTCGACGCCAAGGAAAGTCACCACCTGCTCGGCCCTGAGCTGGTCAGCCGGTGGGCGGCTTACTTTCCGCCGGCGCCCTCGCAGTCGTTGTTCCGTTGGCTCGCCTCTCGCGACGGGCAGAACAAGGTGCTCAACCTGCCGATCTCCAATGTCCCGGGTCCGCGTGAGTATGGCCGGGTCGGCGGCGCGTTGGTCACCGAGATCTATTCGGTGGGTCCGTTGACCACCGGCAGCGGTCTGAACATCACGGTGTGGAGTTACGTCGATCAGCTGAACGTGTCGGTGCTCAGCGACGGTGCCACGGTCGAAGATCCGCATGAGGTCACCGAAGCCGTCATCGACGAGCTCGTCGAAATCCGCCGTGCTGCCGGGCTTTCCGATGAGCTGACGGTGATCGAACGCGCGTTGGCCCAGGCCTGAGTGTGCACGCTCGACGCTAGCTTTTCTCTTTCAGGCGGGCGTGCAACTCGGGTCGGGAGATCTTGCCGGTGCTGCTTCGCGGCAACTCGTCGAGCACGATGATCTCGCGCGGCACTTTGTAATTGGCCAGGTTGTCGCGGACGTGTTGCTTGAGATCCTCGCCGGTGACCGACGCGCCCGGCGTCAACACCACAAACGCCGCCAGACGCTGCCCGTACTGCTCATCGTCGACGCCGATCACGGTGGCTTCGGCGACGTCGGAGTGCGTGGCCAGTGTCTTCTCCACCTCGATGGGGTAGACATTCTCGCCGCCGGACACGATCATCTCGTCGTCGCGTCCCACCACGTACAGCCGCCCCGCCTCGTCGAGTCGGCCGACATCACCGGATGCCATGAACCCGTCGTGGAAGTTCTTGCCCGTCCCGGAGGTGTAGCCGTCGAAGCGGTTGGTGTTGCGGACGAAGATCTGGCCGACCTCGCCGGTGGGTACCGGCTGATGCTCGGAATCCAGAATGCGAATCTCGGTGCCCACAGCGGGTTTTCCGGCGGTATCGGGTGCGGCCCGCAAATCCTCGGGCGTCGCGGTGGCGATCATCCCCGCTTCGGTGGCGTTGTAGTTGTTGTAGACCACGTCGCCGAACTCGTCCATGAACTTGGTGACGACATCGGAACGCATCCGCGAACCCGATGCGGTGGCGAACCGCAGCGAGCGACAGCTGTAGCGGCGGCGCACATCGTCGGGCAGATCCATGATCCGGTCGAACATCACCGGCACCACGCACAAGCCGGTGGCCTGGTGACGGTCGATCAGAGCGAGCGTGGCCTCCGGGTCGAACTTGCGCCGGGTGACCACCGTGCAACCCAGCGACGCGGCGAAGATCAGTTGCGAGAAACCCCACGCGTGAAACATCGGTGCCACCACGACCGTCGTCTCTTCGGTATGCCACGGCACCCGGTCCAGGATCGCTTTGAGCTCGGTGGCACCACCGCCGGAATGCTTGGCGCCCTTGGGGTTACCGGTTGTTCCTGACGTCAGCAGGATCATCTTGCTCTTGCGGACCGCCTTGACGGGCCGCGTGCCGGTATGAGTGCCGATCAGCCTCTCGACCGTGATGTCGTGCCGCTCGGAGTGGTCGGTCCACGCGACGATGCGGGTGGTGTCGGGCTTGCCGGCCAGCGCGCGGTCCACCGACTCGGTGAACTCCTCGTCGTAGATCACTGCGTCCGCACCCTCGCGATCAACCACGTCGGCCAGTGCCGGGCCGGCGAATGAGGTGTTGAGCAGCAGCACGTCGGCGCCGATCCGGTTGGCGGCGATCAACGCCTCGACAAATCCGCGGTGGTTGCGGCACATGATCGCCACCACCTCCGGGGTACCGCCGGGCAACTGCTGCAGGGCAGTGGCCAACGCGTCGGCGCGCTGGTCGAGTTGGCGGTAGGTCAGCGACCCCAGCTCGTCGATCAGCGCCGGCCGGTTCGGGCAGCGCTGCGCCGACATCCCGAATCCGCTTGTGACAGCGAGCCCTTCACGACGAACCACGCCGACGATGCGCAGATACTTGTCGGGCCGCATCGGTGCGATGATCCCTGCGCGGACCAAGCTGCCGAGCAGACCGAGTGGTGCCATTGCGCTGCTATCCGATTACCGGCAGGCGACGTTCTTTGGCCAGCCCGTCGAGCGCCTTCTGCATGACGCGCCGGACGTGCGAGTCGACGGTGTCGATATCGGGCTGCTCGCCGAATTCGGCTGTCACGTCGATCGGCTCGAGTACCTGCATCACGATCTTGGTCGGCAGCGGGAGGTTCACCGGCAGCACCGCCGACAGCCCGAACGGGAAGCCCACCGAGATGGGCAGAATCTTCACCCGCATCAGCTTGTCCAGTCGCAGCGCCTTGGCCAGTCCCATCCCGCGTGACAGGTAGAGCTGGCTTTCCTGTCCGCCGATCGACACCGCTGGAACAATCGGCACCCCGGCGTTGATCGCGGCCCGCACGTAACCGGTTCGCCCGTCGAAATCGATCACGTTCTCCGACAGCGTCGGTCGGTAGACGTCGTAGTCGCCGCCGGGGAAAACCACCACCACACCGCCGGATCGCAAAGCCTCTTCGGCG
Organism: uncultured Actinomycetota bacterium; assembly: GCA_963762535.1. GTDB lineage: Bacteria > Actinomycetota > Actinomycetes > Mycobacteriales > Mycobacteriaceae > Mycobacterium. The sequence goes on along the minus strand of CAVXKX010000002.1, from coordinate 381,039 downwards.
TTTTCATGGTTTGCCCGAATGAAACCGGTGCGACGGAAGAAGTCGCCGGTGGGTCCGGTGAAGATGACGTCGTGGCTCAGGGTGTAGACCGGACGGTCGTAGCCGAACTCCTCGTAGAAGCCGGTGGCGAACACCGGCACGTCCATCGCGAACAGCCCCCCGGAGTGGTTCGCGACCACCAGGGCACCGCCCGGCGGGAAGGACTCCAACCCGCGTATCTCGGCGCGGTGGTAGCCCTTGATCAGGGGTCGCAGCCAGCCCATCACGCGTTCGGTGAGCCCGGGATCCCACTTGGAAATCTCGTTGGGTTCGATATCCGTTGCAGCCATTTGGCTGCGATGCTAGCCGACCCGAAACGGCTCGATACCATCTCCTCGACAGACAGCTGTCATGAATTCAGAAAGGAGCGCGACACCGCTCGTGAGCACTGAACAAGCCGCCGAACCCGAAGTCCTCGTCGAGCAGCGGGACCGGATCCTGATCATCACCATCAACCGGCCCAAGGCCAAAAACGCGGTCAACTCCGCGGTCGCCCATGGTTTGGCTGACGCGGTGGACCGGCTCGACGATGACCCCGGGCTTTCGGTGGGGATCGTGACCGGGGCAGGCGGAACGTTCTGCGCCGGCATGGACCTCAAGGCGTTTGCCCGCGGCGAAGTTCCCATCGTCGAGGGTCGCGGGATGGGCTTCACCGAGCGTGGGCCGGTCAAGCCGCTGATCGCCGCGGTCGAGGGCTACGCGCTGGCCGGCGGCACGGAGCTGGCGCTGGCCACCGATCTGATCGTGGCCTCCAAGGACGCGTCGTTCGGCATTCCCGAGGTCAAACGGGGGTTGGTGGCCGGCGGCGGTGGGCTGTTGCGCTTGCCGGTCCGCATCCCGCCGGCGATCGCGATGGAGCTGGCGCTGACGGGCGAACCCTTCACCGCCGAGCGGGCTCACGCACTGGGCATGGTCAACGTGCTCGCCGAACCCGGCGGGGCGCTGGAAGCGGCGATCGAACTGGCCGAGCGGATCACCGCCAATGGGCCGCTCGCGGTGGCCGCGACCAAGCGGATCATCGTCGAATCCCGCGGCTGGAGCCCTGAGGATCAGTTCAGCGAGCAGAACAAGATCCTGATGCCGGTGTTCAGCTCGAACGACGCCAAGGAAGGCGCGATCGCGTTCGCCGAGAAACGACCGGCCCGCTGGACCGGCACCTGATCCCGCATCGGTGGCGGGCGCGGCGCGCAGGGTTGCTGAGGTCGTCTAAACTGGCATGACACTTTGGGCGAGTTCTGTAACGTGTGGACACCATAGAAAGTGCGGGCGTGAGTATTTCGCTACTTCTCGAGATGGCCAGCTCGAGCGATCCTGAGCGGACGGCCGTCGTCTCCGGTGATGTCCGACTGACAACGCAGCAGCTCAGCGATCTCGCCGACGGCGGGGCCGGCGTCATCGCCGGCTCGCAGGCTTCCCACGTCGTCTACGTCGGCCTCGGCGGCGCGATGCTGCCGCTGCTGATCTTCGCGTCGGCGCGCGCGGGGCTGACGTTCACGCCGATCAACTATCGACTCTCGGCCGAGGGCATCAAGACGCTGATCGCGCGACTGCCCGATCCACTGGTCATCGCCGACAGTCGCTACCTCGACGAGCTGGGCGGCCCGGATGGCCTGGACGGGCTGGCGAAGGGGGTCCTCCGTTCCGATGATTTTCTGGCGCAGGCCCACGACGCCGAGCCGGCCGTGGCATTCGCCGATCCGGACTCGGTGGGCATCGTGCTGTTCACCTCCGGGACCACGTCGCAGCCCAAAGCCGTTGAGCTCACCCACAACAATCTGACCAGTTACGTCACCGGCACAGTCGAATTCGGGTCCGCCGAAGAGACTGATGCCGCGCTGATCTGCGTGCCGCCGTACCACATCGCCGGGGTCAGCGCGGCCCTGTCGAATCTCTACGCCGGACGCAAGATGGTCTATCTGCCCGTGTTCGACGCCCAGGAGTGGTTGCGGCTGGTCGACGCCGAGCACGTCACCAGCGCGACGGTGGTCCCGACCATGCTGGACCGGATCGTCACCGCCCTGGAAGGCGGCGGGCATCGACTGCCGTCGCTGCGCAGCCTGGCCTACGGCGGTTCCAAGGTGCCGTTGCCGCTGGTCCGCAAGGCCCTGGAACTGTTGCCGCACGTCGGTTTCGTCAACGCCTACGGATTGACCGAGACGAGTTCGACGATCGCCGTCCTGACTCCCGACGACCACCGCGAGGCTCAGGGCGCCGCCGACCCGGCAGTGCTGCGCCGATTGGCCTCGGTCGGCCAGCCGGTGCCGAGCGTCGAGGTGCAGATCCGCGGCGAGGACGGCGCGATACTGCCGCCGGGGCAGACCGGCGAGTTGTTCGTCCGCGGTGAGCAGGTATCGGGTCGCTACACCGGTATCGGCTCGGTGCTCGACGCCGAGGGGTGGTTCCCGACCAAGGACATCGCCACGCTCGACGAGGGCGGTTACCTGTTCATCGGTGGCCGCAGTGACGACACGATCATCCGCGGGGGCGAGAACATCGCGCCCGCGGAGTTGGAGGATGTGCTCGTCGAGCACCCGCATGTGCGTGACGTTGCGGTAGTCGGGGTCGATGATTCGCAGTGGGGGCAGGCGATCGTCGCGGTGGTGGTACCGGCCGTCGGAGCAGAGCCTGACGCCGAGGAATTGCGCGAGTATGTCCGCAAGAGTTTGCGGGGATCGCGGACCCCTGACCGGGTAGTCTTTCGCGACGAGCTGCCCACCAACGCGACGGGCAAAGTGCTTCGCCGCGTCATCGTCGAAGAGCTTCGCGCCGCTCCGGCCGAGCAGTAAACGAACCGAGGATCGACATCATGATCAAGAACGGAACCCGTCTGGCCAGCCAGGTCTGCGACACCCAGGTGATCGTCGTCCGCAGCGCCGACAGCCTCGACGATCTGCGCTGCGGGGGAGCGCCGATGGTGGAACTGGGTGCCGAGCGTTCCGGTGAGCTGGACCCGGCGTTCTCCGGCGGCGCGGTGATGGGCAAGCGTTACGTCGACGAGAGCGGCGCCGAGGTGCTGGTGACCAAGGCCGGCGCTGGAACGCTGGCCGTGGGCGAGACGGCGTTGCATCTCAAGGAAGCCAAGCCGCTGCCGGCCAGCGACTAACGCCCCGCCGAAAGTCCGTTGCGGCGAACGAATTCCCTTGCCTTGACCAGGAATTCGAGCTGCTCGTAGACCTTGTGCAACGGCTCGCTGCTGCGGGTCGACCGGCACAGCACGACCGCGCCTTCCAGCGTGGCAATCGACATCACCGCCAGCGCGTCAGCGTCGGACTCCCCGAAGCCGTCGGCGACGAACGCCCGGGTGAGCGCCGTGCGCCAGCGCACGAAAATCCGCGCCGCCTCGTCGGACAGCCTGACTTCGTCATCGCCCGAACCGATCGCCGCGGCGACCACCGGGCAGCCGGCATGAAAGTCGCTTTCCGCCAGCACGCGCTCCCAGAAGTCGACGAACTGCCGCAGCAGCACCTTGGCGCCGCGGCCGGCGGCGTCGTCGATGTCTGCGGTGATGGCATCGCCGGCGAATTGCAACGCTTCGGTGAGGATCTGGTTGCGCCCGTCCGGGAAGTGGTAGTACACCGAGCCGCGAGGTGCGCCGCTTCGGGCCAGTACCTCGTCGATGGTGAGGCCGGCAGCGCCGCGTTCACGCATTACCTCGGCGGCGCTGACTAGCATTTTGGTTCGGGTATCGCCGCGCGTCCGGCGCGTTTGTGTCGCAGTCGTCATGCTTGGGCTACCAGCCGGCCGTCAGGCTGCGTGGGTCTGGCGAAGATGTGGCATCCGCCACCTGATGGTCCTCGGGTCGAAACGCGCGGGCCGCAGCATGTTGCGGCGCAGGCCGGTCCATTCTCCGCTCACCTGGTAGCCGGCGACGTTGAGTTCGACGATCATCATGGCCATCTCCTGAGGACTATGTAGTAGACCATATAACGGTTGAGTCGACCAAGCAACTGCTAGGGGGACGTTGCAGGTAGGGCCTAAAGGTGGACCTTCTCACGGCGCTGTCATGGCTCATGACGGCCTTCGATTATGGGCTATTGCATACTCTGGCGTTGGGCTTAAGCCCTGACGATCCCTGCAGCGTGAGCGCGGTTTGCGAATCGCATCAACAATGCGGTCCGCGGGGTCAGCGCAGCCTGTGTCGACGAGTTCGCCCAGCTCGGTCGCCGAGTCATCCGCCAACGACAGCTACCGCTGCGCGGCTCTGTTTGAGCGTGCACGGAGCGAAACCAAGCCCGATTCCAAACGAGCCGAACCGCGCTGGGTCTGATGGGCCGGCTTCTCTTCGGCCGTTCCGGCCGCATCGTCGCCGGGCTAGGTCTGATCGCCCGGCTTCTCCTCGGCCGTTCCGGCCGCATCGTCGCCGGGCTAGGCTCAACCCAGCGGATCGGGGAAGGCGTCACCCATGGGCCACTACAAGAGCAACGTGCGCGACCTGGAGTTCAACCTGTTCGAAACGCTCGGGCTGGAACAGGTGCTGGCCGACGAAGCGTTCGGCGATCTGGACGGCGACTCGGTGCGGGAAATGCTTTCCGAGGCCGCCCGGTTGGCCGAGGGTCCGGTGGCCGAGTCCTTCGCCGACGGCGACCGCCACCCGCCGACGTTCGACCCCGAGACACATGTCGTCACCCTTCCGGAACCGTTCAAGAAGTCGCTGGCAGCATGGCGTGACGGTGAGTGGTTCCGGGTCGGACTCAGCGAAGAAGTCGGCGGTGTCCCGGCGCCGGCAATGGTGCAATGGGCGATCAACGAGTTCGTTCTCGGAGCCAATCCGCCGGTGTTCATGTTCATGGCCGGACCGGTTCTGGCCAACATCCTGCACGGCATCGGCAATGAGCAGCAACGGCATTGGGCATCCCTGGCGATCGACCGCAACTGGGGCGCCACCATGGTTCTCACCGAACCGGACGCCGGTTCCGACGTCGGCGCGGGCCGCACCAAAGCGATCGATCAGGGCGACGGCACCTGGCACATCGACGGCGTCAAGCGGTTCATCACCAACGGCGACACCGACGACCTGTTCGAAAACATCCTGCACATGGTGTTGGCGCGACCCGAGGGAGCCGCACCGGGCACCAAGGGACTGAGCCTGTTTCTGGTGCCGAAGTTCATCCTCGACCCGAAGACCGGTGAACCGGGGGAGCGCAACGGCGCATTCGTCACCGGGCTGGAACACAAGATGGGCCTGAAGGTTTCGGCCACCTGCGAACTCACGTTCGGCCAGCACGGCGTCCCAGCGACAGGATGGCTGGTCGGTGACAGCCACAACGGCATCGCGCAGATGTTCAGGATCATTGAGTATGCACGGATGATGGTGGGCACCAAGGCGATTGGGACGCTGTCGACGGGCTACCTGAATGCGTTGGAATACGCCAAGACTCGGATCCAGGGCGCTGACCTCACCCAGATGACCGACAAGACCGCACCGCGGGTCACCATCATTCATCATCCCGATGTGCGACGGGCGCTGATGATGCAGAAGTCCTACGCCGAAGGCCTGCGCGCGCTGTATCTCTATACCGCCGCCCACCAGGACCCGGCGGCGGCCGCGGTCGTGTCCGGCGCCGACGCTGAGCTGGCGGACCGGGTCAACGATCTGCTACTGCCCATCGTCAAGGGCGTGGGATCCGAGCGGGCCTACCAGACGTTGACCGAATCGCTGCAAACCTTCGGCGGGTCCGGTTTCCTGCAGGACTACCCGATCGAGCAGTACATCCGGGACGCCAAGATCGACAGCCTCTACGAGGGCACCACCGCAATCCAGGCGCAGGACTTCTTCTTTCGCAAGATCATTCGCGATCACGGTAAAGCGCTGCAACATGTTGTCACGCAGATCGAGTCATTCATCCAGAGCGACGACGCCCGATCCGAACTCGCCGATGCCCGCGCGCAGCTGTCGACCGCGCTCGAGGATCTGCAGGCGTGGATCACCACCATGACCGGCTACCTGGTCGAGTCTCAGCAGAGCGCCCGCGAACTCTACCGAGTGGGCCTCGAGTCGGTGCCTCTGCTGCTCGCCGTCGGCGATCTGCTGATCGGCTGGCTGCTGCTTCGGCAGGCCGAGATCGCGCTGGCAGCACTCGACCGTGACCCGTCAGCCGCCGACCGGGCTTTCTACAGCGGAAAAGTCGCTGCGGCAACATTTTTCGTCAAGAACGTGCTACCGCGACTGACGGCCGAGCGCGGTATCGCCGCCAACGTCGACCTGGCGGTGATGGATCTGCGCGAAGAAGCGTTCTGACGCCGGTCAGCTCTCGAGGGTGTAGCCCATCGGCATCAGTACGCTCTTCTGCTGAGTGAAGTGCTCGACGCCCTCGGGTCCGTTCTCGCGCCCGATCCCGGAGTTCTTGTAACCGCCGAACGGACAGCACGGGTCGAAGGCGTACCAGTTGATCGCGTAGGTGCCGGTGCGGATCTGCTCGGAGATCTCGATGCCATGCTCCACATTGCTGGTCCACACGCTGCCGGCCAGGCCGTACTCCGAGTCGTTGGCGATCTTGATCGCGTCCTCTTCAGTGTCGTAGCCGATGATGCTCAACACCGGGCCGAAGATCTCCTCCTGCGCGATGGTCATCTTGTTGTCGACGTCGGCGAACACGGTGGGCTGCACGAAGAAACCGTTGTCCAGGCCTTCGGGGCGGCCGCCGCCGCAGACCAGCCGGGCGCCCTCTTCGATCCCCTTGGAGATGTAGCCCTCGACGCGGGCGCGTTGCTTCTCCGAGATCAGCGAACCGATCTGGGCCCCCGGGTCCGACGGCGGCCCGACCGGCAACGCCTGCACGAACGTGCTTACCGCGTCGACGATTTCGTCGTAACGCGAACGTGGTGCCAGGATTCGGGTCTGGGCCACGCAGGCCTGCCCGGTGTTCATGATCCCGGAGAACACCAGCATCGGGATCGCGGAGGCAAGGTCCACATCGTCGAGGACGATCGCTGCCGACTTGCCGCCGAGTTCCAGGGTGCACGGCTTGAGCATCTCCGCGGCGCGACGGCCGACTTCCTTGCCGACACCAGAGCTGCCGGTGAAGGTGAACAGGTCGACGTCCCGGTTGGACGTCAGCGCCTGGCCGGTCTCGATGCCGCCGGGCACCACGGACAGCACACCCTCGGGCAGCCCCGCCTCGGCGAACACCTCTGCCAAAGCATTTGTGGTCAGCGGTGTTTCGGCGGCCGGCTTGAGCACGACTGTGCAGCCGGCCAACAGCGCCGGGCCGAGTTTGTTGACCGCCAGGAACAAGGGAACATTCCACGCCACGATCGCGCCCACCACGCCGATTGGCTCACGGTGAACGATGCTTTGCCCGTAGCCGCCGGTGCGGATCTCTTTCCAGGTGACCTCGTCGGGGGCCGGGCCGGCGAAGTAGTTCAGCGCGCCCAGTGAGCTCATCCAATGCATCGTCTCGACGGACATCGGCGGCTGGCCGGTCTCGTCACCGAGCAGTTTGGTGAAAAGGTCTTTGCGCTCTTCCATCAGTTTGAGCGCGCTGGCGATGACGGCCGCCCGTTCCTTCGGCGGCGTGGAAGGCCATGGTCCGTTGTCGAACGCCGCGCGGGCCGCGGCGACCGCGGCGTCGACGTCGGCTGCTGCTGCCAGTGGCACCTTGCCGACGTACTCGCCGGTCGCCGGGCAGTGCACCTCGATGACCTCGGACGTCGACGGCTCGGTCCACTTGCCGCCGATGAAAAGCTTGTCGTACTCCGTTGTTGCTTGCTCCGTTGTGACGTGGCTCATGGCCGCCACGATACCCAAGTCGACGCGAAACGAGAACACGTTTCATTATTGCGGTTGGAGCACCAGCACAAGATTGCTCACCAGGAACTCACGCAGCACCGGTACCGCGGTCAGCCACCAGGCCCATTTCGGGTGATAACGCGGGAAGGCCGCGATCAGCGCGCCCGTGTTCGCGGCCCAGTCCAGCCCCTCTGCGGCCGACACCGCGAACAACGACGACCCGTAGTTGTTTTTCGCTGGATGGCCGTGTTTGCGGGCGTAGCGGGCCGCCGCCCGGGCTCCGCCGAGATAGTGGGTCAGACCCATCTCGTGGCCGCCGAACGGGCCGAGCCAGATCGTGTAGGACAACACCACCAAGCCGCCGGGCCGCGTCACCCGGAGCATTTCACCGCCGAGTTGCCAGGGCCGCGGCACGTGTTCGGCCACATTGGACGACAGGCAGATGTCCACGCTGTCGTCGGCGAACGGCAGCGCCATACCCGACGCCCGGACAAACGTCCCGCTATCGCGCGCCGAAACCTGTCCGGCAGCGTGTATTTCGCTGGGGTCCGGTTCGACACCGATGTAGTGAAGCCCCGCATCGCGGAACGCGCCGGCAAAGTAGCCGGGCCCGCCGCCGACGTCGAGTACCCGTCGACCCAGCGGTCGCTCACCGTGAACGCCCTGCCACAGGTCGCTGACCAGGTGCACGGTGTCGAGCGGCCAGCGGAGCGTAAAACCGCGCCGGCTCGGCCTGCTCGTGGCGAAAGCTCGACAGCAGCCGTACCGAGCGGCGCAACGTCGCCCGCCGCGCGAACACCTCGGTCACGGCCACCGGCCAACCCTAAAGGCCGGGCATCGCTAGGCTGGCCGAATGTCCGGTGTGCGCTCGGTGCTGCTGCTGTGCTGGCGCGATACCGGCCACCCACAGGGCGGCGGCAGCGAAACCTACCTGCAGCGCATCGGCGCCCAGCTGGCCGCAGCCGGCGTGGAGGTCACGCTACGCACCGCGCGCTACCCCGGCGCAGCGCGTCGCGAAGTCGTCGACGGTGTCCACATCGACCGCGCCGGCGGTCGGTACTCGGTCTACATCTGGGCGCTGCTGGCGATGGCGGCGTCCAGGATCGGCGTGGGGCCACTGCGCGGCGTGCGACCCGACGTCGTCGTCGACACTCAGAACGGCCTGCCGTTTCTGGCCCGGCTGATCTACGGCTCGCGCGTCGTGGTGCTGGTACACCACTGCCACCGCGAACAGTGGCCGGTGGCCGGCCGGTTCCTCAGCCGCGTCGGCTGGTTCGTCGAATCGTGGCTGTCGCCAAAGGTGCATCGCCGCAACCAGTATGTGACGGTGTCACTCCCGTCGGCACGCGACCTGGTCAGCCTGGGCGTCGACCATGAGCGAATTGCTATCGTGCGCAACGGGCTTGACGAGGCACCCGTGGCATCCTTGAGCGGCTCCCGGGCGACTACCCCACGTGTGGTGGTGTTGTCGCGGCTGGTGCCGCACAAGCAGATCGAAGACGCCTTGGAGGCGGTAGCCCAGCTGCGACCTTCGATACCCGATCTGCAACTCGACATCGTCGGGGGCGGTTGGTGGAATCAGCGGTTGACCGAACACGCACAGCGGCTGGGGATCAGCGACGCGGTGACATTCCATGGACACGTCGATGACATCACCAAACACCATGTCATGCAACAGGCTTGGGTGCACGTGCTGCCGTCCCGCAAGGAAGGCTGGGGGCTGGCGGTCATCGAGGCGGCGCAACATGCGGTGCCGACCATCGGTTACCGGTCCTCGGGGGGGTTGGCCGACTCGATCATCGACGGGGTCACCGGTGTGCTGGTCGACGACCGTGCCGAACTCGTGAGCCGACTCGAGCAGCTACTCGCCGATCCGGTGCTGCGCGATCAGCTCGGCGCCAAGGCGCAAGCGCGCAGCGCCGAATTCTCTTGGGAACAAAGCGCGGACGCGATGCGGTCGTTATTGGAGTCGGTTGTCGCCGGTGACCGCGTCACCGGAGTGATCTGACGACCGCCGACGCGTGACTGCCGTGCCGACAGCCCCGCCGATCAGCATCGCCAGCCAGAGCAGGTGCGCGATGAGCACCGCTGCCCGACGACCCGCCGGCGCGCCGGCCGTGTCGCCACCGACCCGGTACAGCATCAGGTCACGTCCGCGATAGGCGACAGGTAGTCGCTCCAAAGTCTCTGTGGCTGTGCTCATGTCGCCGGGTGTGCCCTCCTCGACAACCAGCCATCCCACACCGGCCGCTCGCAGCTGGTCGGGGTCGGCGCCCGCCAGCAGCAGCCGCTGCACCTCACGGGCCCGGTCGCCCTCCCCGAGAACCGTCGTCCCCGAGATCGTCAGGTCGCCCGTGGTCAAGACGTCGGCGCGCAGCCAGCGCGGCAGCGGATCCAGCACCGGTGCAGGACCGGACCAGGTGAACCGCCGCATGGTCTCGGCCGGCAACACCGCGACCTCTGCGGGCGCGCGGTTGATCGCTGCCGCAACGGCCGGCCAGTCGCTCGGGTAGCGGACCGACTCGACCTTTCCCCCGACACCCCAAGCCAAGTCGGGAAGCGACAGCAGTAGCGCGGCGCAGCAGACCAGCGGCGCGACGGCCGGGCCTGACGAACCGAGCCAGCGTCGCAACGTCAACACCGCACCCGCGCCGGCCAGCGTGTAGCCCGGCATCGCCAGGGCGACCCACTTCTGTCCGTCGCGAAGCACACCCAGGCTCGGTACCGCCTCAACGACGGCGTGCAGGCCGGCCAAACCGGGGCCGGTGGACAGCGCAGCGGGTACCAGAATGGCCGCGGCTGCCAGTAGCAGCAAGGGTCGTGCGGCGCGCGAATGCCGAAGCGCCGCAAACCCGGCGGCTACCACAGCGAGCAGCACGCCAGCGGACACCAGCGTGAAAAGCGTTGTGCGCGAAGCTGGTACCGCGTCGCCGTTCCACATGCCGCCCATGCTGGCCAGGCTGCCCAGTGTGCCCAATGCCGGTTCGGCGCGTGCCGCGAATGCGGCAATGCCCGGGGTGTGGGACCACATGCGATCCGTCGACGACAGGCCCAGTAACGCGGCGGTCAGCCATGGCAGCGCCGCCAGCGCAGCGTCGCCCACTACCAGTGCGGCGCAACGCCACCGCGATACCCGAGCGCCCGCCACTGCGACGCAGGCCAACCCGACGGTTGCGGCCAGGATCAGACCGGTCGGGGTCAGGCCGGCCAACGCAATCCACAACGCCAGGCTGAAAAAGCTTGGCCAGATGCTGGTTTCGGCCGAGCGCAGCGTGATCAGCGAGCTCGCCACCCATGGCAGGCAGCCGTATCCGAGCAGCAAGCTCCAATGCCCTTGCAGGATCCGCTCGCCGACGTAGGGATTCCAGATCGCCAGCGTGATCGCCACGAATTGGCCGCCTGCACCGGACTCCGGCAGCAGTTGCGCGACCAGGCGGCCCGCACCCCAGCCGGCCAGCCAGAGGCCGGCGATCAGCAACGCCTTCACAACGATCCCGCCGTCGACAACGTGCGAGGCCAGTGCGACCGCGAAATCCTGTGGCGTCGCTCGTGGCGCCGATACCAGGCCGAGCGCGCTGTCGGTGACGTACGAGCGCGGGGTCGATACCGCGTCGCGGAGCAGGAAGTAGCCGGGCCTCAGCAGCGGCGCCACGACCAGCAGCGTCAGCGCCAGTGCATAACCGGGACGAGACCACCGCAGAACCCGGTGGGCGATCGCCCGCACGCGCTGAACCGGCTACGGGAGGTGGTCGGGCGGCGCGGGGGTCGAAGGGCCCCCCGAACTCGACGGTCCGTCTCGCTTGACGTCCTTGGGCGGCGTCGGAATCTTCTCGGTCTCGGCTTCGGCGCCGGGCACCCGCTCGACCGGCGGCTCGCCGCGACCGAAGAAGCCGTGATCGGCCGAGTCCAGTCCGCTTTCGTTCAACGCATTCTCGGTGCGCAGGCTGAACGAGCCGAGCAGCAGCCCGCCGATCAGCGCGATCACGCCCGCCGCGGTGAAGGTGATCGGCAGCACCCTGGACCACAAAGACAACCGGTCACGCTCGTTGCGCGCGGCGTTGACCTGCGACTCGACCGTCTCCTCAGTAGAGGTGACTTTGTAGTCGACCAGCGTCACCTCTGGCTTCAACGCGTCCCGCGCGTAGTAGTGGTTGGCGCGCTCTTGCTCTTTGACGATCGTGCCCGACTCCGGGTCGACCCAGAACGTCCGCTGCGCGGCGTAGTAGCGGGTCATGGTGATCTTCTCGTCGGGATCGCCCGGCAGGCCCCACATGAACGCGGTATTGGTGATCTTGCTGTCCGCGTCGTCGGCGTACAGCGACGGGTACCTGATCGGCTCGGCCAGCTTGCCGTCAGCGTCGTAACCCACATCCTGGATGAACTTGTAGGCCGTCAGACCGTTGACGTCTTCTTCGCCGATGTAGTTGGCCTCGAACGCCTTCTGTGCAATCGGATCGAAGTACGGGTACGAGCGCTTCTCGGTGTGGAACGGAAAGCGGTAGGACAGCCCCTCGTGCGGAAGCGCGATATTAGTGGCCGGGCTTTCGTCTTTGAATCCGCGCGGCTTCTGCACCGCGCCGCCGGGATGGGTGTCGTCGGATACCGCTGACGCCGTCTTGCGGTTGAGGGTCACCGTGTCGACGAGAGCGAGCAGCAGGCCGGAATCCTTCTGCTTGTCGCTGCGCCGAACCGAGCTACCGACCTGGAACGTGACGACGTCGGCGTTGGCCGGGGATTCGACGTCGAGCTGTTGCTGCGACACCACCGGCACGTTTTTGTCGACGACGAGCTTCGGGCTGTACAGCGACGCGGGGTCGACCGACGTCCCACTGCCTTCACCGATCAACGTCGCATTCAGATCGAGCGGAATTTTGGTGATCCTGCTGCCGGTGTACGTCCACAACAGCAGTGCGGCGATCAACAGCGCAGCTCCGAGTCCCATGATCCCGCACGCGGCCATCCGCAACATGACTGCTCGGTTCACGTTGCCGTGGACCTCCTTCTGGTCTCGTCTGGTTCACGCCAGCAAACCGGTTTTGCCCGCAACCCCCGGCGACCTGGGGATCTGTCGCGGCGACAGCGAAGCAAAACTCGTTCGACCCTAACAGCATTATTTAAGCTCGCTGTTTATGTCCCGGGGGTAGGCCAAACCGGGGGTACCCAAATAAACCGGGCACACTGTCGGTGTGGACTCCCCCGCCGGCGACGACGCAGAGCGCAGCGATGCTGAGGAGCGGCGGCTCGGGCCGCCGGCGACGATGCAGAGCGCAGCGATGCTGAGGAGCGGCGGCTCGGGTCGCCGGCGACGACGCAGAGCGCAGCGACGCTGGCCGGCGCGTGGGCGGCACTCGCAGATTCCTGCCCGCTGTCGAAGGGATGCGGGCCTGCGCTGCGATCGGCGTCGTCATCACCCACGTGGCGTTCGACACCGGGCACGCCAGCGGATTCGACGGCCGACTGTTCGGCCGCTTCGACCTGGCGGTCGCGGTGTTCTTCGCCTTGTCGGGATTCCTGCTCTGGCGCAGCCACGCCGCCGCGGCTCGCGGTCTGGGACCGCGCCCGGCCACCGGTCACTATCTGCGGTCACGCGTGGTGCGCATCATGCCCGCGTATGTGGTTGCGGTGGTGGTGATCCTGACGCTGCTGCCGGACGGCAATCACCCAAGCCCGACGGTGTGGCTGGCGAATCTGTCACTCACCCAGGTCTACGTGCCGCTGACGCTGACCGCCGGGCTGACCCAGATGTGGAGCCTGTCGGTCGAGGTCAGCTTTTATCTGGCGCTGCCGATCCTGGCGATGCTGGCCGTCCGTCTGCCAGTCCGTGCCCGGGTGCCGGCCATCGCCACTCTGGCTGTCGCGAGCTGGTTTTGGGGCTGGCTCCCGTTTCACACCGAGCCCGGCCTCAATCCGTTGACCTGGCCGCCGGCGTTTTTCTCGTGGTTCGCCGCGGGCATGCTGCTGGCCGAATGGATCTACAGCCCGATCGGCTGGCCGCACCGACTGGCGCGACACCGCCTGCTGATGGCCGTCGTCGTGCTGGCGGCCTATCTTGTTGCGGCCTCGCCGCTGGCCGGACCGGCCGGGCTGGTCCCGAGCAGCGCTGCGCAATTCACCGTGAAGACCGCGATGGGTGCGCTGGTGGCCGCGGGTCTGGTGGCGCCGTTGGTGCTCGACCGGCCCGACGACAGCCACCGCCTGCTGGGTAGCTCGCTGATGGTGACGCTCGGACGCTGGTCCTACGGGATCTTCATCTGGCACCTTGCCGCGCTGACGATGGTGTTTCCGGTCATCGGTCAGTTCGCATTCCATGGGCACATGGTCGAGGTGCTGGCGTTGACGCTGGTATTCACCATCGCGATTTCCGCGGTGAGCTATGCGCTGGTCGAATCGCCGTGCCGGGAAGCGTTGCGGCGCTGGGAATCCCGCAGGGATGTTCGACCGCAGGCAGGTAAAGCCGTCACCGCGCCTCAAGAAGACGCAATCGCGCCATGACGTCGTTGCGGACCGCGGAGCGGCGGGCCTTACCGGCGTCGTCGCGCAGTGGAGCATCGACGAATTCCACGGTCACGGGCACCTTGTAGCCGGCGAGCCGGCCGCGCACGAACTCTTGCACTGTCTGCTCGTCCAGCTCGGAGCCGGCCTGGACCAGGGCATAGGGCACCTGCCCGAGATCCTCATCGGGCACACCGACAACCAAGCAGGACAACACATCCGGGTGCTCAGACAGCGCGGCCTCGATTTCGGCCGGATACACGTTGCGCCCGCCGACGGTGAACATATCCACCCGGCGGTCGGAGATGTAGAGAAACCCGTCGGCGTCGAAGTAGCCGAGGTCGCCCAACGAATCCCAGCCGTCGCGGGACTTCGCCGTGGCGCCGACGTAGCGGTAGGTGGGAGCGCTGCCCGGGCTGGGCCGCATGTAGATCTCGCCCACCTCGCCGGGCGGGCACGGATTGCCGTCGTCGTCGAGCACCTTCATTTCGCCGGCCACCACTACGCCGACCGAGCCGCGGTGCGTCAGCCACTGGTCGCCGGAGATGAACGTTAGCGCCTGTAATTCGGTGCCGCCGTACAGTTCCCAGACCTTCTCCGGTCCGAGCAGGTCGATCCAGGCCTGCTTGATCGCTGGCGGGCACGGCGCGCCCAAATGCCAGAACCGTCGCAGCGACGACAGGTCGAAGGCATCGGGGTTGTCGTGGTAGACCGGCAGCGCCCGCTGCATGATGGTCGGCACCGTCGTCAGGAAGGTGACGCGGTGGTCGCTGATCAGTCGCAGGAACTTCTCCGGCTCGAACCGGCTCATCAGCACCAAGTGGTGGCGCATCAACAGCGCGATGGTCGCGGTGGTGAAACCGGTGTTGTGTGACAGCGGCACCGGGACCAAAGTGATGTCGCCCTCTTGAGCGCCCAGCGGGTAGCCGATGGCCGCCGGAATGCGGCTGTCACCGCCGGATTCGATGAGTTTGGGACGACCGGTGCTGCCGCCGGAGCCCATCGCTTTCCACACCGGTGACACCGCTTCGGGTAGCGCGGCGTCGGACAACGCCTGGTCGGGTGTGAAATCGGCTGCAACACATGGCAACTCAGGAACCTCGCGACCCACCAGCAGCTTCGGTGGACGCAATTCGAGCAGGCCGGCCAGCTCGGCGTCGGGCATTCGCGCGGACAGCGGCTGCGGCACCGCGCCCAGCTTCCAGCACGCCACCACGGCCTGGATCCACTCGATCGAGTTGGGCAGCACGATGGTCACGTAGTCACCGACGCCCACGCCGCGCTCGGCGTAGGCGCGGGCCAGTCGGTTGGTCGAGCGGTCGAGCTCGCCGCGGCTCAGCGTGCGACCGTCACAGGTGACGGCCGGCTCGTCGGGAGCGAGGGCGGCTAGTGCGGAGATCTGGGCGCCGATCGGCGGGATCGGCGCGGTCACGAGTAGGCGCCCTGCCGTTCGAAGATCCGGCGCGGGTTGTCGACGAGCATGGTGTGCAGTTGTTCGTCGGTGACCCCGCGCTGCTTGAGCGCCGGAATGACGTCGTTGTGGATATGTAGGTAGTGCCAGTTCGGCGCCATCTGCGGCACCAGTTCTTCGGGCAGCGCGTCGAAGTAGCAATTGGCGTCGTGGGACAGCACCATCTTGTCGGCGTGCCCGCGCTCGCACATCTGCGCGACGATGCCGACCCGCTCCTCGAACGGCAGGATCACGTCGATGCCGAATCGGTCCATCCCGAGGTAGGAGCCGGCGGCGATGAGCTCTTCGAGGTAGCCGACGTCGGTGCTGTCGCCGGAGTGCCCGATGATCACCCGGCTCAGGTCAACGCCCTCTTCCTCGAAGATCTTCTGCTGCTCGAGCCCGCGCCGCAGCCCGGCGTGAGTGTGCGTGGAGATCGGCACCCCGGTGCGCTTGTGCGCTTGAGCGACCGCCCGCAACACCCGCTCGACACCCGGAGTGACACCGGGTTCGTCGGTGGCGCACTTGAGGATTCCGGCCTTGACGCCGGTGTCGGCGATGCCCTCCTCGATGTCGCGCACGAACATGTCCGTCATGATCTCCGGGCCGCCCAGTAAGCCGCCGGGGCCCTCGTAGTGGAACCGGAAAGGGATGTCGTTGTAGGTGTAGAGACCGGTCGCGACGACGATGTTCAGGTCGGTGGCCGCGGCCACCCGGGCGATGCGCGGGATGTAGCGGCCCAGCCCGATCACGGTGAGGTCGACGATGGTGTCGACGCCGCGCGACTTCAGCTCGTTGAGCCGGTCGATGGCGTCGGCCACCCGTTTGTCTTCGTCGCCCCAGGCGTCCGGGTAGTTCATCGCGATCTCGGTGGTCATGATGAACACGTGCTCGTGCATCAGCGTGACGCCGAGATCAGCGGTGTTGACAGGTCCCTGAGCGGTATTCACTAACGACACGTAGCCGACTCTAGGACGACCGATCAGCCGCCGTGGGAAGTTCGGGTCAGAAGGCTTCCTCGTCGAGGTCCATCAGTGCTGTCGAGGTGCGGGCCAGGATGCCCCGGGTTGCCGTGATCTCGGGCAGCACGTTGCCCGCGAAAAACTGGGCCGCGGCGATCTTGCCCTCGTAGAACCCCTTGTCCTTGCCGTCGGCGCCGGAATCCAATGCACGCAAGGCGATTTCGGCGTGACTGAGCAGCTGCCAGCCGATCAGCAGATCGCCGACGGCAAGCAGGTAGCGGACCGAGCCGAGGCCGATCTTGTACAGATCGCCGGGGGCGTCGGCGGCTCCCATCAGGTAACCGGTCAGGGTCGCCGTCATCGCCTGCACGTCCTCGAGCGCGGTGCCCAGGTAGGCACGCTCCACCTTGAGTCGTTGGTCGGCCGCATCGCTGTCGATGAAGGACTGGATCTGAGTTGCCACATGCGCCAGCGCCACGCCCTTGTCGCGGGCGATCTTTCGGAAGAAGAAGTCCTGCGCCTGGATCGCGGTGGTGCCCTCGTAGAGCGAGTCGATCTTCGCGTCGCGGATGTACTGCTCGATCGGGTAGTCCTGCAGGAACCCCGAACCGCCCAGAGTTTGCAGCGACTCGGTCAGGTACTGATACGCCCGCTCGGAGCCCACGCCCTTGATGATCGGCAGCAGCAGATCGTTGACCCGGTTCGCCAACTCGGCATCGGCGCCCGAAACCGCCTCGGCGACAGCAGCATCCTGATGGGCCGCGGTGTAGAGGTAGATCGCGCGTAGCCCCTCGGCGTAGGCCTTCTGCATGATGAGCGAGCGGCGCACGTCGGGGTGCCGGGTGATCGGCACCCGAGGAGCGCTCTTGTCGGTCATCTGCGTCATGTCGGCGCCCTGGATGCGGGTCTTGGCGTACTCCAGCGCGTTGAGGTAGCCCGTCGACAAGGTGCCCGACGACTTGATGCCGACCAGCATCCGGGCGTTCTCGATGACTTTGAACATCTGCGCGATGCCTTCGTGGGTGTCGCCGACCAGCCAGCCCTTGGCAGGCACGCCGTGCGCGCCGAACGTCAGCTCACACGTGGGTGAGGCCTTGTATCCCATCTTGTGCTCGAGCCCCGTCGCGAAAACACCGTTGCGCTCGGTGATTTCGAAGCTGTCCCAATCGAAGAGATACTTCGGCACGACGAACAGGCTCAGACCCTTGGTGCCCGCGCCCGCCCCCTGTGGACGCGCCAGCACCAGGTGCAAGATGTTGTCGACGGTGTCGCCGAGATCGCCTCCGGAGATGAAGCGCTTGACACCCTCGATGTGCCACGAGCCGTCCGGCTGCTCGACGGCTTTGGTGCGTCCGGCCCCGACGTCGGAGCCGGCGTCTGGCTCGGTCAGCACCATCGTTGCGCCCCAGTGCCGCTCGACCGCCGCGTTGGCCAGCGCGCGCTGCTTGTCGTTGCCGAGCGAATAGAGGATGTCGGCCATCGCCGGTCCGGCGTAGAAGAAGAACAACGCGGGGTTGGCGCAGATGATCATCTCCATCGCCGCCCACACCACGCTGCGCGCCGTCGCGGTGCCACCGATTTCGGGTGTCACACCCAGGCGCCACCATTCGGCGTCCCAAATCGCCTGCACCGTCTTGCGAATCGGGCCCGGCACCGTGATGGTGTGCTGGTCGGGCAAGAAGACCGGCGGCTCGCGATCGGCGGCCACAAAGGACTCGGCGACCGGCCCTTGGGCGAACCTGGCCACCTCGGCCAAGATCTCGCGACTGGTGGCGCTGTCGATGTCACCGGCCGATCCAGAGTCCAGCACGTCACCGAGCGCTAACGCTTCGAACAAGTTGAACTCGATGTCACGCAGGTTGGCTTTGTAATGCCCCATGGATCCCCTCCTCCTCGCGGAGCAGTATTGCGGGAATCGCGCGTCTCACGAGGCTATTCGGAGTTTTTGGCGACCGTGGCCGGTCCGGTTGCGGCACGGCGTGCGCGAAGAACATCGCGGCCGACTCTTGCGAAGTGACGTGGCTCACAGTAAAGTGACCAGTGGTCATCCACGGAAGGGGGGCTGGTGCCGACGGTCACCTGGGCTCGCGTCGACGCCGCGCGCCGTGCCGCAGTGGTGGAAGCTGCCGAGGCGGAGTTCGGCGCGCACGGCTTCTCGGGCGGCAGCCTCAATGTGATCGCCCGGCGTGCGGGCGTGGCCAAAGGCAGCCTGTTCCAATACTTTGCCGACAAACGCGACCTCTACGCGTTCATCGCCGACGTCGTCAGTCAGCGGGTGCGGGCATACATGGAAGATCGGATCCGTCACCTCGATCCGACTCGGCCGTTCTTCGACTTCCTGACCGACTGGCTCGACGTGTGGGTCGCCTATTTCGCCGACCATCCGCACGAACGCTCGCTGCACGCGGCCGCCAGCCTGGAGGTCGACACCGACGCCAGGATCAGCGTGCGCAGCGTCATCCATCGCCATTACCTGGAGGTGCTGCGGCCACTGGTGCGCGACGCCCAGCTCCGGGGCGACTTTCGCAAGGATGCCGACGTCGACGCGTTGATGTCCTTGCTGCTGTTGATCTTTCCGCATCTGGCGTTGGCGCCGTACATGCGCGGGCTGGATCCGATTCTGGGTCTCGATGACCCCGATCCCGATCAGCCGGCGCTGGCAGTGCGCCGGCTGGTAGCCGTGCTGAGCGCGGCGTTTGCTCCGATTCCACTGGACAGCAGCACAATTCAGCCGCAAAAGATCTGAGGAGGTCTCATGACACGCACGAGTACAGCTTCGATGGTTGCTGGCGGGCTAAACTGGGACAGCTTGCCGCTGAAGCTGTTTGCCGGCGGCAACGCCAAATTCTGGAATCCCGCCGACATCGACTTCTCCCACGACCGGGCGGACTGGGAACGACTCAGCGACGACGAACGCCACTACGCCACCCGGCTGTGCGCGGAATTCATCGCCGGCGAGGAAGCGGTCACCGAGGACATCCAGCCGTTCATGTCCGCGATGCGGGCAGAGGGTCGGCTCGGCGACGAGATGTACCTGACGCAGTTCGCGTTCGAAGAAGCCAAACACGTCCAAGTGTTCCGGATGTGGCTCGACGCTGTCGGCATCACCGACGATCTGCACGAGTATCTCGACGACGTGCCCACGTACCGCACGATTTTCTACGAGGAGTTGCCCAAGTCCCTCAACGCGCTGTCGACCGATCCGTCACCGGCGGCCCAGATCCGGGCGTCGGTCACCTACAACCACATGGTCGAAGGCATGTTGGCGCTGACCGGATACTTTGGCTGGCATAAAATCTGCGTGGAACGCGGCATCCTGCCCGGGATGCAGGAACTGGTCCGGCGCATCGGAGACGACGAGCGACGCCACATGGCGTGGGGCACTTTCACCTGTCGGCGTCACGTCGCCGCCGACGACCGCAACTGGGACGTTTTCGAAGCGCGCATGAACGAGCTGATGCCGCTCGGGCTGCGCCTCATCGAAGAGGGCTTCGCGCTCTACGACCCGATGCCCTTCGGCCTTTCGGTGGACGAGTTCATGCAGTACGCCGCCGACAAGGGGATGCGCAGATTCGGCACCATCAGCAGCGCGCGCGGACGGCCGCTTGCCGAGATCGACCTCGACTACTCGCCGGTGCAGCTCGAAGACACCTTCGCCGCTGAAGACGAGAAGACTCTGGCCGCCGTCTGACCGTCACTCGACCTTGGAGTCGCCCGCCGATGCGCCGCTGGACGGCTCGCCGACCCAGACGGTCTTGGCGTTGCAGAACGCCCGGATGCCGAGACCCGCAAGCTCGCGTCCGTAACCGGAACGCTTGACGCCGCCGAACCCGAGTTCGGGGTAGGACACCGTCATCCCGTTGATGAAGACCTGGCCGGCCTCGATGTCGTCGATGAAGCGCTCCTGCTCGGCTTCGTCGTTGGTCCACGCGTTGGACCCGAGCCCGAAGGTGGTGGCGTTGGCGATCTCGATCGCCTCGTCGATGCCCGAGGCGCGGTATATCGCGGCGACCGGGCCGAACACCTCTTCGGTGTAGAGCGCCATGTCCTTGGTGACGTCGGTGACCACGGTCGGCGGGTAGAACCAGCCGGGCTGGTCGGGCACCTTGCCGCCGAAGCGGACCTTCGCGCCCGCGGCGACGGCATCGTCGACCTGCTTGGCGATCTCGTCGCGACCGGACTCGGTGGCCAGCGGGCCCACGTCGGTGTCCGGGTCGGTCGGGTCGCCGACCTTGAGCGCCTGCATCTTCTCGACGAACTTGTCCACGAACGCGTCGTAGATGTCGGTGTGCACGATAAAACGTTTCGCCGCGATGCAGGACTGGCCGTTGTTCTGCACCCTGGCGGTGACCGCGGTCTTGACGGCCTCCTCGAGGTCGACCGACGGCATCACGATGAAGGGGTCGCTGCCGCCGAGTTCCATCACGCTGGGCTTGATCTCGTCACCGCAGATGGCGGCGACGGACTGGCCCGCCGGCTCACTGCCGGTGAGCGTTGCCGCTTTGACCCGGGGGTCGCGCAAAATCGATTCGACGGCACTGGACGACACCAGCAGCGTCTGGAAACAGTTCTCCGGAAATCCGCCGCGGGCGATCACGTCGGACAGATACAGCGCGGACTGCGGAACGTTGGAGGCATGCTTGAGCAGGCCGACGTTGCCGGCCATCAGCGCAGGTGCGGCGAACCGGACGGCCTGCCAGAGCGGGAAGTTCCACGGCATCACCGCCAGCACCACGCCGAGGGGCTGCCAGCGGGTGTAAGCCCTTTTCGCACCGACCTTGGAGGCCTCGGCCGGCTCGTCGGCCAGCAGCTTCTCGGCGTTCTCGGCGTAGTAGCGAAAACCCTTGGCGCACTTCAGCGCTTCGGCCTTGGCGGACTTGAGGGTCTTGCCCATCTCGAGGGTCATCATTGCGCCGACCTCGTCGGCCTCTTTTTCCAGCAGGTCCGCGGTCGCGTTTGCCCACTCGGCGCGCTGGGCAAACGTAGTCGAGCGGTGGTAGTCGAGGAACCGCTCGTGGGCGCGGGTGATCGCGGCCTCGACTTCGGCGTCGGTAGCGGGGGTGAAGGTCTTGACTGTCTCGCCGGTGGCCGGGTTGATGGTGGCGATGGGCACGCTGGCCCCTCCTTCGCAGTCGTGTTCGCAGTGGCTGATCAGTTCAACATCCAGCCTGCCACTATCGTTCCAAAAAGGGAGGTGCCGATGAGCAAAGCTGCCGAGCTGATTGTCAAGTGCCTGGAGAACGAGGGCGTGGAGGTGGTCTTCGGGCTGCCCGGTGAGGAGAACATCCGCTTCGTGCAGGCGCTGGCTTCGTCGAGCATCCGGTACGTGCTCACCCGGCACGAGCAAGCGGCGTCGTTCATGGCCGAGATGTACGGGCGGGTCACCGGGCGGGCGGCGGTGGTCTCCGCCACGCTGGGTCCGGGTGCGATCAACATGCAACTGGGGGTCGCCGACGCCACCACCAACAGCACACCGTTGGTCGCGATCTCCGCGCAAGTGGGCCAGAACCGCCAGTACAAGGAATCGCACCAGTACGTCGACCTGGTGTCGATGTTCGCGCCGATCACGCGGTGGTCTGCGGGCATCCCGACTGCGCAGGCGATACCGGAGATGGTCCGCAAAGCCTTCAAGGTCGCCGAGACCGAACGCCCGGCGGCGGTCTATCTCGCCGTGCCCGAGCACATCGATGCCGACGAAGCCGACTACGACCTCGGCCCGTTGCCGCGCAATGTGGTTCGTGCTGATGCACCGGCCTTCCGGCAGGTGGCGCGCGCCGTCGACGTCCTGCGTACATGCCAGCGGCCGGTGATGCTCGCCGGGCACGGCGCCGCCCGCTCCAACGCGACCGATGCCCTGGTGCGGTTCTCCGAGAAGTTCAACATGCCGGTGGCCAACACCTTCCACGGCAAAGGGGTCATGCCCGACGACCACCCCAACAGCATCGGGGCGCTCGGGTTCATGCGGCACGATTACGTCAACTTCGGCTTCGACAACGCCGACGCCGTCATCGCGGTGGGTTATGAGTTGCAGGAATTCGATCCGGTTCGGATCAATCCCAAGGCCGACAAGAAGATCATCCACATCCACCGTTTCCCGGCCGAGGTCGATGCGCACTACTCGGTCGACGTCGGGATCATCGGCGACATCAGCGCCTCACTGGACGCGCTCGCCGAGGCGCTCGACGACCAGGACTTCGTGGCCGACCCGGAGATTCCGGGATCCGGTCTGCTCGACGAGGAATTCACCCGCGGGCAACAGGATTCGCGTTACCCCTTGGCGCCGGCGCGCGTGGTTGCCGACACCCGCGCCGCGCTGGGCCGCAGCGACATCGTGCTGGTCGACACCGGCGCCACCAAGATGTGGATGGCCCGGCTTTATCCGACCTACGAGTGCAACACCTGCCTGATCTCAAATGGCTTGTCCACCATGAGTTTTGCGTTGCCCGGTGCCCTCGGGGTCAAGTTGGCGAAACCAGAGTCGAAGGTGCTGGCCGTGGTGGGCGACGGGGCATTCCTGATGAACTCGCAGGAGATCGAAACCGCCGTCCGGGAAGAGATTCCGCTGGTGGTGCTGATCTGGGAAGACGGCGGATACGGCCTCATCGAGTGGAAAATGGACCTTGAGCTCGGCGAACACCACTACGTGAAGTTCGGCAATCCCGACATCGTGAAGTACGCGGAAAGCTTTGGCGCCAAGGGTTATCAGATCACCAGCGCCGACGAGTTGCTGCCCACTTTGCAGGCCGCTCTCGACGACGACGGGGTGTCGCTGATCTGCTGCCCGGTGGACTATTCAGAAAATCTGCGCTTGACCGATCGCCTCGGCGAACTGGACGAGACGCTGTAGCCACTACCCGGATGGGGTCGTCACGTCGCTGACCGAAATCGGGCGCAGGTACTCACCTTCCAGCGTGCGATGCCACCAGGCGTGATCGCGCCGTAGCTCGGCTGCGGTGGTGAAGCGGTACCGATACAGCCGGGCGCGCACGAAGCACGGCGGGGCATCGGGAAAAGGATTGCCGCGCAGCAGGCGCAGCGTCGCTGCGTCATTGCGTAACAGTCGCAGCATCAATGGCCGAAACCATGAGTAGGCGTACTGCGGCGAGATCGCCGCGAACCACATCAGCCAATCCAACCGCAGGTGATACGGTGCCCACTGCCTCGGCATGTCCCGTAGCCGTCCCGGTTTTCCTCTGAAATCGTATTCCTTCCATACCGTCTCGTCGGTGATGCTGGCCTCGTCGGTGCCCTCGATCACCACCTCTTGGCGGATGCGGCTGATGCTGCCGAAGGCTCCGTAGGTGTTGACCAGATGAAAGGGGTTGAAGGACATGTTCATTCGTTGTCGTCGCGAAATCATATTGCGCACCGGCCAGTAGCTCAGCGTCAGTGTCAGCACCGCGAGCACGATCACCAGTACTGCGAACCAGAGCGGCGGATCGTCCAGCACCGGCCGGCTGGGGACAATGAGAACCGCCGCCAGCGACGACGTGTCGATCACGCTGCAGCCCAGAAGAATCGTCAACCAATTGAGCCAGGCGAAGTTACCGGAGGCCACCAGCCACAGCTGGGTGATCACCACGATGCCGCCGGCGATGCTGGCCACCGGCTGTGGGGCGAACAGGCCGAACGGGACGACGAGCTGCGACACGTGATTGGCCGCGACTTCCACCCGGTGCAGCGGTTTGGGCATGTGGTGGAAGAACCAGCTCAGCGGTCCCGGCATGGGCTGCGTCTCGTGGTGGTAGAACAGGCAGGTCAGATCCCGCCAGCAGGAGTCGCCGCGCAGCTTGATCAGGCCGGCGCCGAACTCGAGCCGAAACAACAACAAGCGGGCCAGCCACATCGTCAGCACCGGCGGCGCTACGTCGCTGTTGCCGAGAAACGCTGCCAGAAAACCCGTTTCCAGCATCAGCGACTCCCAGCCGAACGCATACCACGTCTGGCCGACGTTCACGATCGACAGGTAGAGAACCCACAGCAGCAGCCACAGCAGCACCGCCGCCCAGAGCGGCAGCACGTCGGCCAATCCGGCTGCCATCGCCGCGGCCAGCGCCGCCCCGGACCATGCCACGGCTGCGAAGAACCGGTCGGAATAGTGGGCGTAGAAGATGCTCGGGGCCTGTCCGAAGGGTTGGCGGGCCACGTAACGCGGCACCGGAAGCAGCCCGTCCTCGCCGATCAGGGCGCGGAATTGACGCGCGGCCGCGACGAACGCGAACACGTAGATGACCGCTGTGCCGCGTTCGAGTACCAGCCTGCCCACCCAGTACTCCGGCGCGCTCAGCCAGCCCATGTCGTCGCGCGTACCCGTCTGGCCGGCTGGAAAACGTGTCGCCGATGCTGATCAACGCTCGGCGTTACGCGTCACTGTTGAGGCGGCCAATGCGGCAAGGGAGATCAAGGCCAGCAATTGCACTCCCGCGGAATGCCCGGCGTACCCGTCGACCGATCGCCACGGGTGGCGGGACAGTGTGGCGCCGGCCAGGATCAGTCCACCGGCGCTCAACCACAGGGTGGTGTGCTCGCGTGCTCGTGGACGCATCCGCAGCGCCCAACGCAGGCCCAGGGCGGCGACGAAGAGGGCGATGCCGGTCACTCCGGCGATGACGGCGCCGGCGGCCAGCACCGGCACGGCGGCCCACAGTCCCGGCGTCCACGGCGGGCAGGCCGCGGAATCGGCGGGCCGGCGCCGTTGCGGCCACCATGCCAGCAGGGCCAGCAGCGGCAACAGTGCCAGCCCACCGGCCAGGCCGGCCCGGTACAGCGAGTTGGGGGCGAAGCTGAGCGTGATGGTGCCCGACGTTCCGGCCGGTAGCACCCATGCCTGCTGCCAGCCGTTGACTGCCAACGGCCGCAACCGATCTCCGGTGCTGGTGCGGGCCACCCAGCCGGCGTTGATGCTTTCCGGCACGACCAACACCCGCGACGTCTTCGCTTCCGGGACGTGGACCTCGCGTCGGGCCGGACCCCATGCGCCGGTGGTCACCGGTGTTGAGGTGGCGGTGGTCGACTGCGCTGCCAGCGGACCGGCCAGCGCTGCGCCGTCGACGACGAATTGTGGCCCGGGGCTGATCACCAGCTCCTGCTGGCCGGCGGGAAGCTGGATCGGTTCGCTGTCACAGGGTTGCGCGCGCACCGGCACGCCGTCTAGCAGTGCGCCCACCGTGGTGTGCACCTCGGTGTGCACGAATCGCCCGGCGATGGCCACGATCGGACCGTGTTCGCAGTCGACGGTGACCGTCACGGCCCCGGTTGTGGGCTGTGTCGGCGACGGCGATCGGCCTGCCGTCGGTGCCCAACGCCGCGACCTCGGCCAGGCCCGGCGGTTTGAGCTGGTCGAAACCCAGCGCGGTCCGGTCGATGACGTCTTTCCAGTCCAGCACGCTGACCGTGACGGTGTCGGTGACCCGCGGCTTCAATGAAACAGTCTGTGACCCAGACACTTCCAAGGTGCGCACCTGCGGTCCGTCGCCGAGGTCGACGGCCACCATCGTCGGGTGCGCCGGTACCGGTGACGAAGCGGGTGTGAGCCGCAGGCCGGCCACCTCGGTGGGCCGGGGCAGGGTGAGGGTGAGTGTCGGCGGTGACTTGTGCTGCACCACCCGTTGCGGCGCCGTCCACGCGGTGCTGGGGTCGCCGTCGGTGGCCGCGTAGGCAGCGCCCAGTACGTCGACCGAATCCGAGTCGCCGTGAGCCTGGGTGGTGTTCGGCGCGGCGACCAGATCGGCCAGCTTGGGTCCCGAACGTGCCCGCACCCAGATCGTCGGCACCACCGGCATCGGCGTAGGCACACTCAGGGTGCGACTGAAGGAGGCCGGCGACTCCGGCGCCAGCGCCATCGAGGGCGCGCATTGCATGGTCACCGGGTCCCCTGGACCCTCAGCGCAGCCCGGCCGGCCCAGCGGTTCGGTCCCTAGATCCCATTGCGCGACAGCGGTATGCGGCGGGGCGGCGGGCACCAGCGCGGTGTGCCGCACGTTGATCGGATGTGCGTAGCCCTTGGCGTCGTACTGCGTGATGGACAGGTCGGTGATGGCGAACTGCACCCCTGGGGATCCGTCGTCGGTGCCGACCGCGGTGATCCGCACCCACGGGGTCTCGCCGTAGGGCAGCGCGGCGGCGACCGGTTTGCCAGCCTCGTCGAACCGCAATGTTGTTGTGCCGGTTGCAGTTTCGATTTCCACCCGGCGGACCTGCGCCCCGACGGTGGTCGCGCTGGGGGTGATGGTGATGACGCTGTTGGTCACCGGCTGGTCGAAGTCGACCTGCAGCCATTGGCCGACAGCCGACTGCAACGCGTTGGACACCCACGCGGTCGCCGAATCGGCGTCGATCGCCGCGGCGGGCGAGGCGGCGGTGGCGACGTCGGGCAGCGCCGTCGAGTCGGAAGATGAACTGGATGCCGTCAGCCGGCCGCCGGTCCATGCGCCGTAGACGGTCTCGGCGCCCGGCGTCGGATAGTCGGGCACGCGGTTGAAAGTGTGCCGGGTGTCGCCGGCCGCCCGGATCGCCGACGAGTGGTCGTCGACCCGGCCATAGTCGGTCTCGCGGCCCAGCGGTGTATCGGTGACCAGGGCCAGCGGAACGGGTAGGCCCGCGGCCACCGCATCCGCGGTCATCAGCGCCGGGCCCAGCGGTGGCTGCCCGGTCAACCGTCGACGCTCGTCGAGGCGCAGTAGCGCTTCCGGGCCGCCGTCGATGCGCGGCATCTGGTCGATGTCGGCAAGGTAGGGAGCGCCGCCGGTGACTGTGGTGTCGGCGGCGACTCGGTAGATCTCGACCGCGGGATATCGCGGACGCAGGCCGCTGTCGGACACGAATCCGGCCACCGGGTCAGACCCGACCGGCCCGCCGAACTGGGCGACCCGCTGCAACCGGGGTGACCCCGTGATCGCCCGGTGCACCAGGATCGGACGGGCCGAGCGGGACGTGTCCGGGTCCAGGTCGTTGCGCACCACCAGATACGAGATGCCCTGCCCGGCAAGCGTATCGGCGAGCCCCGCCGACGGTGTCCCGGCGGCGAACAGTCGTTGAACCGCGTCCAGCGCGCGGATGGTCTGGGGTGGGGTCAGCGGGATGGAGTCACGCACACCCCACGGGCTGTCGCCGAGCACCTGCAGCGGCTCGTCGTGGCTGGTGCCCCACAGTTGGGTGGCGAACGGCGCGCCGGGAACCACCAGCACGCGGCCGGCGGCGGGCGTCCCGGTGTTGTGGCTGGAAAGCCAGTCCGCGGCCTCGTGCCAGTACCGCGGTATCGCGGTGAACGTGCCGGGCGGGGTGATCCGCCCGGTCCAGGCCAGCGACGTGGCGGCGATCAGCGCCGTCAGCGTCACGATCCCCACCGCAATCCGCTTGTCGCGCTCCGGATGGGCGAATGCGTTGAGCCACAGCGCTTTCGGCGCGCTACCCGGTAACGGGACTCGGCCGAGCAGCTGCGCCAGGCCCAACACCACCGGGATGCGGATCAGCGGCTCCAGCTTGTGCAGATTGCGTAGCGGCGCTCCACCCGCGTCCAGGAAAGCCTGAACGTGTTGCGCCACGGGTGAACCCAGTCCGCCGCTGTACCCGGCGCCCAGTAGCGCCACCCCGAGCAACAGCATCGTCACCAACCGGCCCCGGGCGGGCATGCCGCTCATGGCCAGGCCGGCCAGCCCGGCCGCGGCCACCAGGCAGGTGGCCACGATCGCGACCGACCCGGTGACCAGCGGCGCGCCCGCGGTGGCATTGGGCGCCACAAACGGTGTCCAGCTGTCGGTGCCGCGCAGCACCTCGACCACCGACGACCACTGCGTCGTCACCCCGGACGACTCGATGAAATCCAGAAACGGCGGGCTGATCCGGGCCATCAGCACCAGCGCCACCACCCACCAGGTCATGGCCAGCACCATCGCCAGCAGCCACCACGCCGTGTAGCGCCACCACCGCCGGTTGGGCCGGTGACAGGCCCACCAGATCACCGCGGGCAGACACCCGGCCAGCGTGGCGATCGCGTTGACCGCACCCATCAGCGCCACGGCCACCCCGGCCTGGCCGGCGAGTCGACGCACCGATCGTCCGCCTGGATCGCTACCGCGCAGCGCCAGGATCGTGGGCAGCAACACCCACGGCGCCAGCATGATCGGCAAGGTCTCCGACGAGATCGATCCCAACGTCGTCAGCACGCGTGGTGACAGCGCGAACGCCGCAGCGGCGACAATCCGCGACGTCGGGCTGCCGATGCCCAGCGCCTCGGCCACCCGCAGCAGCCCCCAGAAGCCGACGGTCAGTAGCAGCGCCCACCACAGCCGTTGGACGACCCAGCCCGGCAGCCCCAGCAGATGACCGGCCAGGAAGAAGGTGCCGTGCGGGAAGAGGTAACCGTAGGCCTGGTTCTGTGCCTGTCCGAACGGCAGCTCGCTGTTCCACAGATTGGTCGCGCGGGACAGGAAACGCAGCGGGTTGGCGGTCAGGTCGAGCTTGGTGTCCGGGGAGATCCGGCCGGGCGACGAGCCGAAGCTCAGCGCCAGCGCGATCGCGGTGACCAGCCCCAACCAGCGTCGGGGCAGTGGCGTGACCTCGGCGGGCCCCGGTTGCGGCCCGCATCGTTTCGGGGCTAGCTGCGGTTGCCGTACTCGACCCGGTTGAGCACCGACGACTGCGGGTCGCCTCCGGGGAGCGGCGGCTTGGTGTCCTGTTGGACCATCAACGTGATCCCGAAGATCGCGGCTGCACCCAGCAACAGGCCGACCACGACGCTGGCGGCGGCGGGTGCAACAAAGCGATTCATCGCTGCCCAACCTAGCAGAAGTCGAGGTCGCGGCCGCTGAGGTCGTCGGCGGCATGGCCGACTCGAGCCCATGACAGCATGGCCTGATGGGTTTGCCACGCATCCTGGCCATGCTCGCCGCCGTCACGGCGCTGATGACGGGGTGCAGCCACACCTCCAAGCCCGCGTCCGCGCCTCCGGCCTCGTCGCCGGCCAAGGCGGTCCCGCCGGCCCGGCCGGCGTGCGGAGACCCGGCAGCCATACCGCTGCGCGACAAACTGGCCCAGCTGCTGATGGTCGGCGTGCGCAACGGCGAGGACGCCAAAACCGTGGTGGCGACGTACCACGTGGGTGGCATCTTCATCGGCAGCTGGACCGACCTGTCGATGCTGGGCCCCAATCTGGCCAAGGATCTGAGCGTCAGCACCGCGCTGCCGCTGGCGATCAGCGTCGACGAGGAGGGCGGCCGGGTGGCCCGGCTGTCCAAGCTGATCGGGCCGGCGCCCTCGGCGCGGGAGCTGGCGCAGACGCACACCCCCGACGAGGTCTACGGGATGGCCCTCGACCGCGGCCACCGGATGCGCGGCCTCGGCATCACCGTCGACTTCGCGCCCGACGTCGACGTCACCGACGCACCCGACGACACGGTGATCGGCGACCGCTCGTTCAGCTCGGATCCGGCGAAGGTCACCGAGTACGCCGCCGCGTACGCCCGCGGGCTGCGGGATGCCGGGCTGCTGCCGGTGATCAAGCATTTCCCCGGCCACGGCCACGGCTCCGGTGACTCCCATACCGGCGGGGTCGTGACACCACCGCTGTCGACACTGCAGACCGATGACCTGGTTCCATACCGGACGCTGGTGACCGCCGCCCCCGTCGGCGTGATGGTCGGCCACCTTCAGGTCCCCGAGCTCACCGGCGACGAGCCGGCCAGCCTCAACCGGGCCGCTGTGCAGTTGCTGCGCGCCGGCACCGGCTACCACGCCCCGGCCTTTGACGGCCCGGTATTCAGCGACGACCTGTCCAGCATGGCTGCCATCAAGGACCGCTACAGCGTGCCCGACGCGGTGCTGAAGACGTTGCAGGCCGGCGTCGACGTCGCGCTCTGGGTGACCACCGACGAGGTATCTGCGGTGCTGGACCGGTTGGAGAAGGCCGTCGCCGCACGGGAGTTGGCGGTTCCCGACGTCGACGCGTCGGTGCAGCGGATCGCGAAGTTCAAGGGCCACAAGTCCGACTGCGGACCGAAATAAGGCATGCCGACCGCGCATTGCTTACGCTGAATCGGAGAATGGCTCGCTAGAAGGGGACAGCATGGCCGGTGGCACCAAGCGGTTACCGCGTGCTGTCCGTGAACAACAGATGCTGGATGCCGCGGTGGAGATGTTCTCCATCAACGGCTATCACGACACCTCGATGGACGCGATCGCGGCCAAGGCCGAGATCTCAAAGCCGATGCTCTACCTGTACTACGGCTCGAAAGAGGAGCTGTTCGGCGCGTGCCTGGATCGCGAACTGGCGCGATTCATCGACGCTGTGCGCGAGGACATCGACCTCGAGCAAAGTCCGAGAGACTTGCTGCACAACACAATTGTGGCGTTCATGCGCTACATCGACTCCAACCGTGCGTCGTGGATCGTGATGTACGCCCAGGCCACCAACTCGCAGGCGTTCGCCCACACTGTGCGCGAAGGGCGTGAGCGCATCATCGCCCTGGTAGTCCGAGTCCTGCAGGCGGGCACCCGGAATCCCGAACCCGACACCGACTTCGAGATGATCGCGGCCGCATTGGTCGGCGCCGGCGAGGCGATCGCGACCCGGCTCAGCACCGGCGACACCGACGTCGACGGGGCGGCCGACGTGATGATCAACCTGTTCTGGCGCGGACTCAAGGGCAAACCGAGCGACAAAGACGCCGAGCCCGTCGCCGAATCCGGTTAGTCGTGATGCGCAGCCGCAACGCCGATTTCGGGTGTGCGGTGGTGATTGTCGGACTGTTGGCCGGATTCGCCGGATTGGCGACGACGCTGCTGCTGCGCTCGATCGAGCACCTCACCTATCACTACACCTTCGGGTCACTGCTCGACGGTGTCTCGACCAGCAGTGCCGTCCGGCGGGCGGTCGGCCCGATGATCGGCGGCGCCCTGGCCGGTCTGGGCTGGTGGATTCTGCGGTCGAGGGCTGAGGTGCCGCCGCTGGCCGTGGCCGTCGCCAATCGTGAGCGGATCCGGCTGCTGCCGTTCACCTTCGACGCTGCGCTGCAAGTGCTGGTGGTCGGCTCCGGTGCCTCATTGGGCCGGGAGGTGGCGCCGCGCCAATTCGCGGTCGCGCTGGGCAATCTCGCCCTCGGCTGGCTGAAAAGGCTGCCGAGCCGCGACCGCGAGATTCTGCTGGCGTGCGCGGCCGGGGCCGGACTGGGTGCGGTGTATGCGGTGCCACTCGGCGGTGTGCTGTTCACCCTGCGAATCATGTTGAAGACCTGGCATCCTCGCGCGGTGGGCGCGGCGCTGATCACCTCGAGCCTGGCCGTCTCCGTGTCGTCGTTCGTGACCCACAATCAGCCGAACCTGCGTTGGCCCAATCCGGACGTGTCCTACCGGCTGATCGCGTTCGCGATGGCGCTGGCGCCGCTGGCGCTGGTTATCGGGGTGGTGTTCAACCGGCTGATGGGGTGGGCAGGTCAGCGTGAGCTGCCCCGGTCGTGGCTGTTGATCCCGGCGATCGGCGGTGCGGGCCTACTGGTGGGCGTGTGCTCGCACTGGTGGCCCGAACTGCCCGGTAACGGCCGATCGATCCTCAATGTGATTCTCGCCGGCGGAATGACGCTGAGCACCGCGGCCATCATCCTGGTTCTCAAACTTGTTGTGACAGCGACCTTTCTGCGTGCCGGCGCCAGGGGCGGACTGTTCACTCCGGCGTTGGCGACCGGCGCCGCGGCCGGGACACTGTTTGTGCTGACGATCAACGCGGTCGCCGGCACGCAGTTTCACGTGCCGGCCATCGCGCTGGCCGGCTCCGCCGGCGTGCTTGCCATCACCCAAGGCGCGCCACTGTGGGCGGCGATCTTCGTCTGGGAGCTGGCCAGGCCGCCGCTGTGGGTGTTGCTGATTTTTCTGACGGCTTCGCTGAGCACCTACGGCCTGCGGCTGCTGGTTGGGCGCGCCGCCGCTAAATTTCCTCCACGCCGACTGTGTAGGTTGTGCTGAAGAAAAAGCAGAAATCTCGCATATATCCCGCACAGTCGACGCCTCCTGGCGCGGTTTCGGACGCCGCTAAAGCGACCGAAGCGAACCGGTCAGGTGCGGATAGCCCTTGGCCAGGTTGCGCAGGCTGATGTCCCAGCCGTCCTGGACCTGGTCGACGTACAACCCGGCGCTGGCCGGCAGCAGCATCGGCTTGCCGAATCGCACCGAATAGGTCACCGCATCGGGAAGACTGGCTTCCAGGTTGGCCAATACCGCTGCTGCGCTGAACATTCCGTGCGCGATGACGGTGGGGAATCCGAACAGCTTGGCGCCGACCGAGCTGGTGTGGATGGGGTTGTGGTCACCGCCCACCGCGGCGTAACGACGAATCTGTCCGGGGCTGATCCGCAGAATCGCCTTGGGCGGGGGTAACTTCGGCTGTTTCTGCGGTGGCGGCTTGGGCTCATCGGACAAGCTGGTGCGTTGCTGATGCAGGAACGTGGTGACCTGATGCCAGGCCAGGTCGTTGCCGACGCTGACATCGGTGACGACGTCGACCAGCAGTCCCTTGCGGTGTTCGCGCAGGTTCTCTGCGTGCACCGCGATGCTGACCGTGTCGGTCGCCCGGATCGGCCGATACCGGGTGATCACGTTCTCCAGGTGCACGGATCCCATTGCGGCAAAAGGAAAGTCGAAACCGGTGACCAGGGACATCACCGTCGGGAAGGTCAACGCGAACGGGTACGTCAGCGGCACCGCGTCGGCGTATCGCAGACCGGTGACCTCGGCGTACTCGGCCACGTTCGTACGGTCGATGGGCAGCTCGTCGACCGTCACCGTGCGATCCGGCAACTGGCCGCCCCGGGGTACCAGCGGCAGCGCCCCGGCAGCCGCGCGCAGCATGTTCTTCAGCCCGCTTGGCTTGCTGTCATGTCGTCGCCGTCACGCTCCCAGCATGGCTTGGCCGCAGACCCGGATGACGTTGCCCGTCACCGCGTTCGAGGCGGGGCTGGCGAAGTAGGCGATCGTCTCGGCCACGTCGACCGGCTGACCGCCCTGGTACAGCGAGTTCAGCCGGCGACCGACCTCGCGGGTGGCCAGCGGGATTGCCGCCGTCATCTGGGTCTCGATGAACCCGGGCGCGACGGCGTTGATCGTCACGCCCTTGTCGGCCAGTTGCGGGGCCAGCGCCTGGGTGAGCCCGATCATGCCCGCCTTGGTGGTCGCGTAGTTGGTCTGCCCGCGGTTGCCGGCGATGCCGGCCATCGACGACAAACCGATCACCCGGCCGCCTTCGCCGATGCTGCCGTTTTCCACCAATCCCTCGGTCAGGCGTTGCGGTGCCAGCAGGTTGACGGCCAGCACCGAGTTCCAGCGCCCGTCGTCCATGTTGGCGAGCAGCTTGTCGCGGGTGATCCCGGCATTGTTGACCAGGATGTCGGCGTGGCCGTTGTAGTGCTCGCGCAGGTGTTCGGTGATCCGGTCGACGGCGTCGGTGGCGGTGACGTCGAGCGCCAGCGCCGTGCCGCCGACCCGGGTGGCCGTCTCCGACAGCGCCTCGGCGGCGGATTCCACGTCGATCGCCACGACGCGGGCCCCGTCGCGCGCGAACACCTCGGCGATCGTCGCGCCGATGCCGCGGGCGGCACCGGTCACGATGCCGACTTTGCCATCCAGCGGGCGGTCCCAGTCGGCGACCGGGGTGGAGTCGGCGGCACCGACGTAGAAGACCTGGCCGTCGACGTAGGCCGACTTAGCCGACAGCAGGAATCGCATGGTCGACTCGAGCCCGGTGGCGGCCGGCTTAGCGTCGGGAGACAGGTAAACCAGCCCGACCGTCGAGCCGTGCTGCAACTCCTTGCCCAGCGAGCGGGTGAACCCCTCCAGCGCACGCTGGGCGATCCGCTCGTCGCTGCTCTCGGCATCCTCGGGTGTGGTGCCGACGACGACCACTCGACCGCAATGGCCGAGGTTGCGTAGCAGCGGCGTGAAGAACTCGTGCAGCGTCGTCAGCTTGGTCGGGTTGGTGATGCCGGTGGCGTCGAACACCAGCCCACCGAACGAGTCCGCCCAGCGGCCGCCCAGGTTTGCGCCCACCACGTCGTAGTCGTTGCTGAGCCCCGCGCGCAGTGGCTCGACGACTCGGCCTTCACCGCCGATCAGCAGCGATCCGGCCAGCGGCGGCTCACCCGCCCGATAGCGCCGCAGCTTCTCGGGCTGCGGCACGCCGAGTTGCTTGGCGAGAAAAGCTCCGGGCCCGGAGTTGACGACTTGGGAGAATAAATCGGGTGCCACTGAGTTGCCTTCCGTGCTGTCGGGTATCAGTACCGTAGTCGAGAGCTAACTTACTCCAGAGTAAGAACAGTGGATAGTATGGCCCTCAACACCGGATAACCAACAACTGACGGAGATAAGCGTGGTTACTGAAAGCACCTCTACGAGTTCGCAGGCGACCGCCGCCAAACGACGTGTCGTCGTGCTGGGCGGCAACCGGATCCCGTTTGCGCGCTCGGACCGCGCCTACGCCGAGGCGTCCAACCAGGACATGTTCACCGCCGCCCTGAGCGGCCTCGTCGACCGGTTCAACCTGTCCGGTGAGCGACTGGGCGCCGTGATCGGCGGAGCAGTGCTCAAGCACAGCCGCGACTTCAACCTGATGCGCGAATGCGTGCTCGGCTCCGCGCTGTCGTCGTATACCCCGGCCTTCGACCTGCAGCAGGCATGTGGGACCGGGCTGCAGGCGGCCATCGCGGCCGCGGACGGCATCGCCGCCGGTCGCTACGAGGCTGCCGCTGCCGGTGGGGTCGACACCACCTCCGATGCGCCGATCGCGCTGGGCAACAACCTGCGCCACACCCTGCTCGGGCTGCGCCGCGCCAAGTCCAACGTCGACCGGCTCAAACTGGTCGGCAAACTGCCCGCCAGCGTGGGCGTCGAGATCCCGGTGAACAGCGAGCCGCGTACCGGCCTGTCGATGGGCGAGCACCAGGCGATCACCGCCAAGCAGATGGGCATCAAGCGGGTCGACCAGGACGAGCTGGCCGCGGCCAGCCACCGCAACATGGCGGCGGCCTACGACCGCGGGTTCTTCGACGACCTGGTCACGCCGTTCCTGGGTCTGTACCGCGACGACAATCTGCGGGCGGACTCGTCGGCGGAGAAGCTGGCCAAGCTCAAGCCGGTATTCGGGGTGAAGGCCGGCGACGCCACGATGACCGCGGGTAACTCCACGCCGTTGACCGACGGTGCTTCGGTGGCGTTGCTGTCCAGCGAGGAATGGGCCGCCAAGCGATCGCTGACCCCGCTGGCCTACTTCGTCGACGCCGAAACGGCAGCGGTCGACTACGTCAACGGGGCCGACGGTCTGCTGATGGCGCCGACGTACGCGGTGCCGCGGCTGCTGGCGCGCAACGGACTGACGCTGCAGGACTTCGACTTCTACGAGATCCACGAGGCGTTCGCCTCGGTCGTGCTCGCGCATCTGCAGGCCTGGGAGTCCGAGGAGTACTGCAAGGAGCGGCTGGGCCTGGACGCCGCGCTGGGGTCCATCGACCGGTCCAAGCTCAACGTCAACGGCTCGTCGCTGGCGGCCGGGCACCCGTTCGCCGCGACCGGCGGACGGATCCTCGCGCAACTGGCCAAGCAACTGCATGAGGCCAAGGCGAAGCAGCAGGATTCGGACAAGCCGCTGCGTGGCCTGATCTCGATCTGCGCGGCCGGCGGCCAAGGCGTCGCCGCGATCTTGGAGGCCTGACCGCCGCGGCGGTCCGTGTTTGACCACATCGGCGCCCGGGTAGCCACCGGGTCGGATAGCTCCGTGTTGTCGTCCGACCCCCGACCCGATGGCAGCGCGGGGCGTCCTTCGAATCGACTGCTCGTCTGCTCAGGCGACAGGTGAAGGCCGGGGCCGCCGACGGAACGAGGGAATCCCTCGGCGGCCCCTTAACCGGATTGAATCCCGGATAGCAAAATCCCCCGTCTCAGCCAAGTGAGAACGGGGGATTCTGCTGTTTAGCTTGGGTCAGAACGCTGCTTCGTCGAGCTCCATGATCTCGTTGTCGATCGTCTCCAACACTGCGCGGGTGCTGGTCAGCAGCGGCAGGAAGTTCTTCGCGAAGAACGACGCCACGGCGATCTTGCCCTCGTAGAAGGCCCGGTCGGCGTCGCTGACATCGCCGGCGTCGAGCGCCTCCAGGGCCACCGCAGCTTGACGCTGCAGCAGCCAGCCGAGCACCAGGTCGCCGACGCTCATCAGGAAGCGCACCGAACCGGTGCCGACCTTGTAGATGCTGGAGATGTCGTCTTGGGCGGCCATCAGGTAGCCGGTCAGCGTCGCCGCCATCGCCTGGACATCAGCCAACGCGGTGGACAGCAGCGCACGCTCGGCCTTCAGGCGACCGTTGCCGGACTCGTTCTTGATGAACTCCTCGATCTGCCCGGACACGTGGGCCAGCGCCACACCCTTGTCGCGGACGATCTTGCGGAAGAAGAAGTCCTGCGCCTGGATGGCCGTGGTGCCCTCGTAGAGCGAGTCGATCTTGGCGTCGCGGATGTACTGCTCGATCGGGTAGTCCTGCAAGAAGCCGGATCCACCGAAGGTCTGCAGGCTCTCGGTGAGCTTGGCGTACGCCTGCTCGGAGCCGACGCCCTTGACGATCGGCAGCAGCAGGTCGTTGACCTTGACCGCCAGGTCGGCATCCACACCGTGGACCGCCTTGGCGACCGGCGCGTCCTGGTAGGTCGCGGTGTACACGTACAACGCGCGCAACCCTTCGGCGTAGGCCTTCTGGGTCATCAGGCTGCGACGGACGTCCGGGTGGTGCGTGATCGTCACGCGCGGGGCCGTCTTGTCGGTCATCTGCGTCAGGTCAGCCCCCTGCACGCGGTCCTTGGCGTAAGCAAGGGCGTTCAGGTAGCCAGTGGAGAGCGTCGCGATGGCCTTGGTGCCGACCAGCATGCGGGCGTTCTCGATGACCTCGAACATCTGCGCGATACCGTTGTGCACCTCGCCGACCAGCCAGCCCTTGGCCGGCACGTCGTGCTGGCCGAAGGTCAGCTCACAGGTGGCTGAGACCTTGAGACCCATTTTGTGCTCGACGTTGGTGACGAAGACGCCGTTGCGCTCGCCGGGCTCGCCGGTCTCGAAGTCGAACAGGAACTTCGGCACGAAGAACAGCGACAGACCCTTGGTTCCGGGACCGGCGCCCTCGGGGCGGGCCAGCACCAAGTGGAAGATGTTCTCGAACATGTCGTCGGAGTCACCGGAGGTGATGAAGCGCTTCACCCCGTCGATGTGCCAGGAGCCGTCGTCCTGCGCGATGGCCTTGGTCCGGCCGGCGCCGACATCCGAGCCGGCATCGGGCTCGGTGAGCACCATGGTCGAGCCCCAGCCCCGTTCAGCGGCCAGCACGGCCCACTTCTTCTGCTCTTCGGTGGCCAGGTTGTAGAAGATCTGGGCGAATCCCGCGCCGCCGGCGTACATCCACACTGCCGGGTTGGCGCCGAGCAGGTGCTCGTGCAGCGCCCACAGCATCGCCTTGGGCATCGGCATACCGCCGAGTTCCTCGTCGAGACCGACCTTGTCCCAGCCCGCTTCGATGACTGAGTGCACCGACTTCTTGAACAGCTCGGGCAGCTTCACCGAATGGCTCTCGGGGTCGAACACCGGGGGGTTGCGGTCGCCTTCGACGAATGAGTCGGCAACGGGCCCCTCGGCCAGCCTGCTCATTTCCGTCAGCATCTCGCGAGCGGTGTCGGCGTCCAGCTCGCTGTAGTCGCCTTCGCCGAATGCTTTGTCAACGCCGAAGACTTCAAACAGGTTGAATACCTGGTCGCGGACATTGCTCTTGTAGTGGCTCACTGGGTTCCTCCTCGATGAGAACGCCACGTCAGGTTGGGTACTTAGGGCTAAGTTACCCACCAGTAACACCGCTAAACTATACCCATCGGTAACGGACGCGCAACCGACTGTGAGCTAAATTTCATTGGCTAATCAACCAACCAGTTGGCCTCGCGCCGATCGCGACGCTGGCATGCGGTTCTACCTGCGGTAATGATGGATAGGTGCCAACTGTGTCACGCGTCACGGCGGTCCCCGAAGTGGACCTGCGCCACCCCGCTGGCCAACTCAGGAAACGGTTGCGCGCGGTGGCCCACGAGGTCGGTTTCTTCTACCTGACCGGACATCGGGTGCCTGAATCACTCACCCGCCGGGTGCTGACGGCGGCCCGGCGGCTGTTTGAGTTGCCGCAGGCCGACAAGGACGCCATCGCCATGAGCCGCAGTCCACATTTTCGTGGCTACACCCGGTTGGGGGGCGAGCTGACCCGCGGCCGGGTGGACTGGCGCGAGCAGATCGACATCGGGCCGGAGCGCGAGCCGATCGGCGGCTCAGGCAAGCCCGACTTCCTCTGGCTGCAAGGGCCGAATCAGTGGCCCGCTGGAATGCCGGAGTTGCCGGGCATCATCGCCGAGTGGGACGCGGCCCTGGCCGCGGTATCCCGCAGGTTGCTGCGGCACTGGGCGGTCGCCCTGGGCAGTCCGGCGGAGGTGTTCGACGCCGCGTTCGCTACCACGCCGGCGACGCTGATCAAAGTCGTGCGCTACCCGGCGAACGCGGCCGATTCGCAGGGCGTCGGAGCGCACCGGGACTCCGGAGTGCTGACGCTGCTGCTCGCCGAACCGGGCAGCGCGGGGTTGCAGGTGCGTGGACTCGACGGCGGCTGGGTCGACGTGCCCGCACTGGACGGGGCGTTCATCGTCAACATCGGTGAGCTGCTGGAGTTCGCAACCGGCGGCTACCTACGCGCCACCGAGCACCGGGTGAATCTGCGCCAATCGGCCGAGCGCATCTCGGTGCCCTACTTCTTCAACCCGCGACTGGACGCGCAGATCCCGATATTGCCGTTACCCGCCGAATTGTCGCGGCAGGCCGAGCGGCGCGCGGACCCGTCCGACCCGATCTTCCCGGTGTATGGGCGAAATGCGTGGAAGAGCCGGCTGCGGGCGCATCCGGACGTCGCAGCAGCGCACGGCTACGTGACGGGCAGCCAGATAGATGTAACGCCCGGCAGGTAGGGTCGATCCTTGGAAAATCCCGTCGACGCGAGTGAAGCCCGGTGAATACACCTGACAAGCTGACGCCTACCTCCCTGCGCGAGGCCTTTGGCCATTTCCCATCCGGCATCATCGCCATCGCCGCCGAAGTCAACGGGGCCACAGAAGGACTCGCGGCCAGCACATTCGTTCCGGTGTCACTGGAGCCGCCGCTGGTGTCGTTCTGTGTGCAGAACACCTCCACGACCTGGCCGAAGCTCAAGGACGCCCAGGCGTTGGGTATCAGCGTGCTGGGCGAGGCGCACGACGGCGCAGCCCGGGCTCTGGCGGCGAAAACCGGAAATCGTTTCGCCGACCTGGAAACGGTGTCCTACGACAGCGGGGCGGTCTTCATCCAGGGCACCAGCCTCTGGATGGAGACCGCGATCGAACAGCTCATCCCGGCCGGGGACCACACGATCGTGGTGTTGCGGGTCAGCGATGTCCGAGTCGACGCGGATGTCGCGCCGATCGTCTTCCACCGCAGTGTATTTCGCCGCCTCGGGGTTTAGGGGCGCCTGCCGAGTTCGTCGCGGTAAGCCTGTACCCGACGTTCGATCTCGGCACCTTCGCTATCGCGACCCTCTTTGCGCGCGACCCGGGCGCGCACCGACAACTCGTGGATCGCCGTTCGGAGCTGATTGACGCTCGTGGGCTTTCGGATAGCCATTCTCGCCGCCTTCCGGTCCGACCCGATGGGTACCCGGAACGGCGCTGACTGACACCGGCTGCTCAGCGACGGAAAAGCTTATTGCCCAGCCACACGACCGGGTCGTATTTGCGGCCGGCGACGCGTTCCTTCA
The DNA here is from genome assembly GCA_963762535.1 of uncultured Actinomycetota bacterium. Taxonomy (GTDB): domain Bacteria; phylum Actinomycetota; class Actinomycetes; order Mycobacteriales; family Mycobacteriaceae; genus Mycobacterium. The sequence goes on along the minus strand of CAVXKX010000002.1, from coordinate 340,536 downwards.
TCGGGATCAAGGCGTTGTCGGTGATCTTGATGCCTTCGGGGCAGACCTCGGTGCAGCACTTGGTGATGTTGCAGTAGCCGAGCCCGTGCTCCTCCTGGGCAAGGTCGCGCCGGTCCCCGGTGTCGAGCGGATGCATCTCCAACTCCGCGATGCGCATCAGGTACCGCGGTCCGGCGAACGACTCTTTGTTCTCCTCGTGGTCACGAATCACGTGGCAGACGTTGTTACACAGGAAGCACTCGATGCACTTGCGGAACTCTTGGGAACGTTCCACGTCCTGCTGCTGCATCCGGTATTCACCGGGCTGCAGATCCTTCGGCGGCGCGAAAGACGGGATCTCCCGGGCCTTCTCGTAGTTGAACGACACATCGGTGACCAGGTCACGAATCACCGGGAAGGTCCGGATCGGCGTCACGGTCACCACTTCGTCCTCGGCGAAGGTCGACATCCGTGTCATGCACATCAGTCGTGGCTTGCCGTTGACCTCAGCCGAGCACGAGCCGCACTTGCCGGCCTTGCAGTTCCACCGGACCGCCAAGTCCGGCGTCTGGGTCTGCTGCAGGCGGTGGATGATGTCGAGCACCACCTCGCCCTCGTTGACCTCCACGGTGAAGTCCTGCAAGCCGCCACCGGCCTCGTCGCCACGCCATACCCGCAAAGTCGCGTCGTAGGTCATCAGCCTCTCCGTCCTGGGTGGTCGGCCAGCTCTTCGTCGGTGTAGTACTTCTCCAGCTCCGAAATCTCAAACGCCTCGAGCAGGTCGGGCCGCATCGGGATCTGGTCTTTGTGCGTCACCGTGATGTCAGGGACCACCGGGTCGTCGCCCGAGGCGCTGCAGACCAGCAGGACCCTGCGCCACGACGAGTCCATCCCCGGGTGGTCGTCGCGGGTGTGCCCGCCACGGCTTTCGGTGCGCTCCAGCGCCGCTTTGGCCACGCACTCGCTGACCAGGAGCAGGTTGCGCAGGTCGAGCGCCAGGTTCCAGCCGGGGTTGTACCGGCGGTCGCCCTCGACGTGGATGCGCTTGAACCGCTCGCGCAGCTGGTCGAGCCGCGACAACGCCTCGGTGATCTCCTCAGCCTTGCGGATGATGCCCACCAGGTCGTTCATCGACTGCTGCAGCTCCAGCTGCAACGTGTAAGGGTTCTCCGGGGTGGCGCCGTTCGCCGGGGTCTCGAAGGGGGCCAGTGCCCGCTTGGCGGCGGTGTCGACGGCGTCTTCCGTGACTGTCGGCCGGCTGCTCAGCGCCGCCACGTAGTCGGCAGCACCCAGGCCGGCCCGACGACCGAACACCAGCAGGTCGCTCAGCGAGTTACCGCCGAGGCGGTTCGAGCCGTGCATGCCGCCGGAGCACTCGCCCGCGGCGAATAGCCCGGGAACGGTGGCCGCACCGGTGTCGGCGTCCACCTCGACACCGCCCATCACGTAGTGGCAGGTGGGTCCGACTTCCATCGGCTCCTTGGTGATGTCGACGCCGGCCAGCTCCATGAACTGGTGGTACATCGACGGGAGTCGCTTCTTGATCTGCTCGGGCGTCAGCCGCGAGGCAATGTCGAGGTAAACGCCGCCGTGGGGGGTGCCGCGACCGGCCTTGACTTCGGAGTTGATCGCGCGCGCGACCTCGTCACGAGGCAACAGGTCTGGCGTACGGCGAGCCGAGTCGTTGTCCTTGAGCCACGCGTCGGCCTCTTGCTCGCTCTCGGCGTACTGGCCTTTGAACACCGGCGGGATGTAGTCGAACATGAACCGGGTGTCATCGGAGTTTTTCAAGACTCCGCCGTCGCCGCGCACACCCTCGGTGACCAGGATGCCCTTCACGCTGGGCGGCCAGACCATGCCGGTTGGGTGGAACTGAACGAACTCCATGTTGATCAGCGTTGCCCCGGCCCGCAGCGCCAGCGCGTGACCGTCGCCGGTGTACTCCCAGGAGTTCGAGGTGACCTTGAACGACTTGCCGATGCCGCCGGTGGCCAGCACGACCGCGGGGGCCTCGAACAAGATGAACTTGCCGGTTTCGCGCACGTAGCCGAAGGCTCCGGAGATCGCGTCGCCATCCTTGATCAGCTCGGTGATCGTGGTCTCGGCGAACACCCGGATCCGGGCTTCGTAGTCGCCGAGCTGGGCGTGGTCTTCTTGCTGCAGCGAGACGATCTTCTGCTGCATCGTGCGGATCAGCTCCAGGCCGGTTCGGTCACCGACGTGCGCCAGGCGGGGGTAGGTGTGCCCGCCGAAGTTTCGCTGGCTGATCTTGCCGTCCTTGAGCCGATCGAACAGCGCGCCGTAGGTCTCCAACTCCCAGACCCGGTCGGGCGCTTCCTTGGCATGCAGTTCGGCCATCCGCCAGTTGTTCAGAAACTTCCCACCGCGCATGGTGTCGCCGAAGTGGGTCTTCCAGTTGTCCTTCGGGTTGGTGTTACCCATCGCCGCGGCGCAGCCGCCCTCGGCCATCACCGTGTGCGCCTTGCCGAACAGCGACTTGGACACCACCGCAACCTTCAGGCCGCGTTCCCGCGCCTCGATGACCGCGCGCAAACCGGCGCCGCCGGCACCGATGACGACCACGTCGAATGAATGCCGTTCGACCTCAGCCATGAAATCCTCGCTCAGCTATTTCGGTAATTCTGAAATGGCTTTTCAGCCAACAAATCTCAGGTCGGAAATGGTGCCGCTGGCGACCAGCGCGACGTAGAAGTCGGTCAACATCAGCGTGCCGAGAGTGATCCAGGCGTACAACTTGTGCCGGGTGTTGAGGTGACTTACCTGAGTCCAGATCCAATACCGCACAGGGTGTTTGGAGAAGTGCTTGAGTCGCCCGCCGGTGACGTGCCGGCACGAGTGGCAAGACAGGGTGTAGATCCACAGCATGATCACGTTGCCGAGCAGGATCAGGTTGCCCAAGCCGAAGCCGAATCCGCCCGGGCCGTGATCGGAGTGGAACGCGACGATCGCGTCGTAGCTGTTGACCACCGAGATGATGACGGCGGCATAGAAGAAGTACCGATGGGTGTTCTGCACGATCAGCGGGAACTTGGTCTCACCGGTGTAGTGCTCCCGCGGCTCGGCGACCCCGCAAGCGGTTGGCGACTGCCACACCGTGCGGTAATAGGCACCGCGGTAGTAGTAGCAGGTCAGCCGGAACAGCAGCAGGAACGGCAGCGACAGTGCCGCATACGGAAGCCACCACACGTCCGGCAGGAACTGCGGCCAGATGTCGCCGGCCTCGCCGCAGCCCTTGCTCAGGCACGGTGAGTAGAACGGCGTCAGGTAGTGGTACTGCGGCACGAAGAAGTAGTTCTGCTGGAACGCGCGCGCGGTGGCGTAGATGACGAAGGCGGCGAAGCCCAGATCGATCCGCAGCGGCGAAAGCCACCATCGGTCGGTGCGCAACGTCCGTTGCTGGATACGGGCGCGCGTGGGTGAAAAGACACCGGACGCAGGATGGTTCGCCGTAGGTGCGCTCATCAATTGTTCCTCTTCGAACGGGCTGTTGGACGAAGAGTACCCAGGGACGCCCCAAAGGCTCTCGGCGGGGCGCGAATTTAGGACCTGCTGTGACCCCCGACTCCCTCGTGGTCGGCGCCACGCCAAAAATCGCGGTCGTAATCGGTGTCGGGAATGGCGATCTTCTCGCCGGATTGCTGCACCGTAGCGCGTATTAATTCTAATTCGGAAACATCGGTGTCAAGTAATTCGACGTCGCCGAGGATGCGGTCGGCGTCAATCATGATGCGGCGCATCGCGGGGCTGTCGCCGTAGCGCGCCTTCAATGAAGTCACGCACCGCCGCAAACCGCCGAGGAGGTCATGCAGTTCGGTCAGTTCGGCAGTGGTGGACAACGGATCTCCCTGGGAGCGAAGGTGTCATGGATCACAGTGCGACTCCCATACTATCCAGCGCACGGCCGCAGCGTGAGACAGATCACCCGCGGCGGCTGTCCCGGGCGATCGGTTCCAGCAGTCGGTGCGGCTTTCGCAGTGCCTCGCTGACCGGATCGTGGCGCACCGCGCGCTCGCGCGACCGTCGAGGCGGATGCAGAACGAGATCGGCAACGTCGGGGCACTGCCCGCATGACGCGCACACCCGGTCCGGACCGATAGCGCCACCGCAGTCCGCGTGCCGGTAGCTGCGTCGCTGCGGCCGTTCGACGTAGTTTTCGTTGCCCCAGCTGGCCAACGACCAGATCACCGGCCACAGCCCACGGCCCTTCGGGGTCAGCGTGTACTCGTCGCGGCCGTGGTCACCCGTCGCCTTGACCAATACTCCTTCGTCGACCAAAAGTGAAAGGCGGTCAGTGAGAACGGCTTTCGGGATATCGAGATGGGCACGGAAATCGCTGAACCGGCGCACGCCGTAGAAGGCGTCGCGGATTACCAGCAGCGTCCATCGTTCGCCGACGATCTCCAGCGTGCGCGCGATTGGGCAACTCTCAGCGGTGTATTCGCGGGGCAGGGCCACCCCATGGATTCTACTGCTTGCAGGTTCATTCACCGAACCATAAGCTGGAGCTCGATTAGTTCGTTCAATGAACCATAGAGAGGTGGCCCGGATGACAGCCGGCTTTCACCGTGAGTCCCACGGCATGACCCGCGTCGACGTCGACACCGGTATTCCCTTCGAGCGGTTCATCGCTGATCTTGAGAAAGCAGCCCCACCGGTCGACCTGACGGCGCTCGAGCGCATTCTCGCGGCCGGCGGAAACTGGGATGACGTACGGGCCGCCGCGGCCCAGAACGCCCCGAACGAGTTGATGGTCTACGCCAGGATCGATACGCGGGCCTACTTCGGCATCGCCGGGCATCGCACGCCCGCGGTCGAGTATCTGATCGGCAACCATGTGGTCGCCGAGACCATGTTCCGCCACGATCCGAAGGCGATGTTGTACGCGCCGCTGCGCATGCTGGTCTACGGCGACGCAGACGGCAACGCGGTCTTCACGATGGACCAACCCGGCCCCGCGTTTGCCAGTCTGGGCATCGCCGAGGTAGCCGAGGTGGGCCGTGGCCTCGACCGCAAAGTGGTGAACCTGCTTCGGGTCGTCGGGGTCGACGTCGCGCAGGCTTTCGCCTGACAAGAATCCGGTGGAGCCGCTGGGCTCCACCGGACTCCTATCGGGTTACTTGCTGATCGCGATGCGCTGCGGCTGAGTTCCGGCGTGGGCCCCGGAAACCCGTACGGTCAGCACGCCGGCGTCGTAGGACGCCGAGACGGCGTCGCCGGAGATGTGCGCGGGCAGCTTCGCCAAGTACCAACCCCAGTGCCAGGTTGCTCATGTCTGCTCCTCCTGCTTTGTGAGTACCGACGCTCTGCCGGCATCTACAGGTACAAACATGAGTCGACCACGCTTAAGTTCCACCTCCTCTTTCGCTGTCAGCGAACTAGGCCGCTCCGGAACTCTCGTCGATCGCCAGCCGGTAGCCACGTTTGATCACCGTCGCGACTATGTTCCTGTCGCCCAGCGCCTTTCGCAGTCGAAGCACGGCGGTGTCCACCGCGTGGGGATCGGCGGCGCTGCCCGGCAGGGCGCGGAGCAGCTCGCTGCGCGCGACGACAGATCCGGGCCGTAGCGCCAGCGCGCGCAGAATCGCCATCATGGCCGGCGACAGCGGCTGCACCGCGTCGTCGACCGTCACCCGGGAGCCGCGGATCTGGATCCGATGACCCGCTGCGCGCAGGGTGTGCAACCCCCGGTACCCGGCGAGCGACGGCTCCTCGGGCGGATTCATATGAAGTGTGTATGCCAACCGGATGTCGGCGGCGTTACCGGCCAATTGCCGCGGCGTTGCTCCCGATTCGGGCGCTTACCAGACGTCCCCGTCGCGCCAGTCGCACATCAACCCCGCGCTCGGGTCCAGCTCGGTCAGGAGCGGGAAGACGAACACCGACCCATCGTCGTCGGGGGTCCGTGTCGGTCCGGTAGGCGCGAGCACCGACGTCGGCCCGCGCCACGGCAACCACCCGCGTAGCGCATACAGCTGCCGGCCCCGGTCCGAGGAACTCAGCGCACCGAGCTGATATCCGCCGCGGATTACTTGCTCGCATGCGTCGAGTATCGCGATGGCCAGACCCTGACCGCGCCAATCCTCGCGCACCGCAACAGCTTCGACGTAGCCGCAGCGCAGCGAGACACCGCGGTAAAGCAGGCGCCGCTGAACGACGGCGCCGTGCGCGATGATCGCGCCGCGATGCCAAATCAGCGCGTGCATTCCGCCCAGCGCGTGGTCCCAGTCGGTGGCGCTGAACTCGCCGGCGAACGCATCGCTGACCATCTCGTGCGCGCGCTGCCGCGCGTCGCTTTCCAAGTCTGCGGTGTGGACCAGGCGGGCGGTGTGAACCTGGGTGTGCACACTGCTTGGTCTACCAGTTCGGCTGGTTCACCGCTACCGAAGTCGACACAGAAGTTGGCACGGATCTCGGTCGTGACCAATGCAGTCGTACGTGCTGGCCGGGGCGCACCTGGGCGACCTTGTCGATGTCGTGATGGGCGATCACTCCGATCACCGGATAGCCGCCGGTGACGGGGTGGTCAGGACCCAGTACTACTGGTAATCCGTTGGGCGGCACCTGAATCGCGCCACGGGTCGCGCCTTCGCTGGGGAGTTGACGGCCGGGATCGCGGTGTGCCAGCGGGCGACCCTGCAGCCGCATGCCCACCCGGTCACTGCGGTCGGAGGCCGTCCACACGCTGTGCACCAGCGCGTCGGCATCGACGATCCAGTCGTCGCGTGGACCAGGAACCACCATGAGTTCGACGAGGTGGCCGGCAATCGCCGCGACCGGAGCCTGGTCGAGTTCGGGATATTGCTCGGTGTGTTGCCCGATCGTTAGCACGTCACCGGGTTGCAGTGGCGCCGGCCCGATCCCCGACAGCACGTCGTGGCTCCGCGAACCGAGCACCGGTGCCACATCGATTCCGCCGCGCACCCCGAGGTAGCTGCGCAGGCCGGACTGCGGAACGCCCAGTGCGATCAGGCCACCGTCGCGGATGTGCTGAATGCTGTTGGCGCCGAACACTATTGAGCCAACAGTCGCAGAAGGGTCCGCGCCGGTGACCGCGATGTCGATGTCGCCGCCCCGGACTCGTGCGACGAATCCACCCATGGTCACCTCGATCGTGGCGCGGTCGTCCGGGTTGGCCACCAGCCGGTTGGCCAGGGTGTGAGCACCCCGGTCGGCGGCTCCGGACCGGGTGACTCCGAGGTGGGCGAACCCGACCCGCCCGAGGTCTTGAACGAGCGCCAGTGGCCCGGTGCGCAGAATCTCCAGGGTGGCCATCGTCTTACCCAGCCCGGAACTGGACCCAGCTGCCCGGCTTCAGCAGAGCCGGGTCGGGTCGGTCGATGTCCCAGAGCACGGCGTCGGTGCGGCCGATCAACTGCCAGCCACCGGGGGAGCTACGCGGATAAATTCCGGTGAATTCGCCGGCCAGGCCGACTGCGCCGGCCGGGACGGAAGGGCGCGGCTCGGACCGTCGAGGTACGGCCAGCCGCGGGTCGCCGCCGACCAGATACGCGAAACCTGGTGCGAATCCACAAAATGCGACCCGCCAGGGATTCGCGGTGTGCGCATCGACCACCTGTGCTGCGGTCAATCCGGTGAGTTCAGCCACCTCGTCGAGGTCGGCGCCGTGGTACACCACGTCGATCACCCGCGGCTCGCGCGACGCGGTCGGCTCGGCGCCAGCCGACACCCGCATCGTCTGGAGTTGGCGGCGGACGGCAGCCTGTCGCCTGGGTCCGTCGAGCTCGAGCAGCACCGTGCGCGCGGCCGGGACGATGTCGAGCACAGCGGGCGGCGCGGCGTCACGTAGCGCGGTAGCCCACGCCAAAACCTCTGCGGTGCTGTCCAATTGCAGCAGCAGCGCTTGGTCTCCGTAGTCGAGGACGTTCACGTTCAGTGCAGGACGTTGGCGATCAGGCCGGGCAGCTGGTCTGCCAGCAGCGGGTAGCTCAGCGGTGAGGCATAGGCGATCGCCCCGGCCTGGTCCTTGGTGGTGAAAATGCTGCGCGAACGATGCTCTGCCACATCGGGATTGGCCAGCAGATCAGCCTGATCTTGGTCGCTTTCGGTCGTCCAGATCAATAGGTCGGCGTCGCCGAGGACGGACTTGATCTTCTCGCGCGGGATAAATGCACGCAGCTGGTCGGCGGCGAACGAAGCGAGGCCCTCGGGGATGGCCAGCCCCATCTGGGTGAGGAATTCGGTGTGCCATCCGGTGGTTGCCACCACGTTCTGCTCGTGCAACCTGCCCTGTAACAACAACACCCGCTTGTTCTTGAACTGCTGGTACCTGTCGGCGACGGCGGCAAATCCTTTGTCGACACCGTTGATCAGCGAGGCCATCTGGCCTGACTGGAAAACCGCCTGGCCGATGGCCTTTGCCTGTTCTTTCCAGGGTTCGAAGAATGCGTCCCCATCGGACTGCGCCAGTGTCGGCGCGATCGCCGCCAGCTTCTGATAGGTGTCCTGGTCGAGACCGGCGTCGGTGGCGACGATCAGATCCGGCTTCAGACCTGAGATCTGGCTGAGCTGAATTCCATTGTCCAGGTTCAACACAACGGGTTTGGCGTTGCCGAGTTTGGGCTGCGCCCATGGCCACACCCCGAACGGTTGGTCGCCGAACCAGTTGGTCACCGCGATCGGGACGACGCCGAGGGCCAGCAGGTCGTCCTGCCCGGTGAATCCGGCGCTCACCACCCGCTTGGGCGGTTCGGCGATGGTCGTCTCGCCGAAGATGTGCGTGATCGTGACATGCCCGCCACCACCGTTCGCCGCGGACGGTGATTTATCCGACGAGCATCCCGCGACCATGAGCAGGCTCGCTGTCGCGCCGACGCGTAGGAACCCTCGCCGATTCCATTGCTCGACCATGGCGTGAGCGTAGCGCGGTCAACGCGTCCGCCAGGGGCTGTAGTCGGCAATCAACTCCTCCTGCGGCGGCCGCTGGCCGTCCGGCACATGCTGCAGGTTGATTCGGATCCGGTACCAGATCGAACTTGGCCCCCGCATGCCGTCGACCAGGACGTCGGCCGGTTGCAGCCGTTCGGCCGCCGCGGGATGACGCTGCCGCCAGGTATCCAGCGCGGACATCGCTTCGTCCTTGGTTTTGGTGCGCGCGATCTCGATCAACGGCATCACCGACTGGCGTCGCCCAGACCCGTCACGTCGGGCGCCCTTCGGCGCTTTCTCCGCGGGGCCGAGTTCCTCAGCCAGCGTGAGCAACCGGTCGAGAACGCCGGCGGAGGAGTCCATTGCGGCCCATGGGTCCCCGATGTCAGCGAACCGCTGCGGCACGGTGGCCACGGTGAAGCCGGCGGGTTCGCAATCGGCAACCTCGTCCCATCCCAGGGGAGTGGAGACCCGGGCGTCCGGTGTGGCCCGCACCGAGTACGCCGACGCGACCGTGCGATCTTTGGCGTTCTGGTTGAAGTCGACGAAGACGCCCTCGCGTTCTTCTTTCCACCACCGACTTGTGGCCAGGTCGGGAGCGCGTCGCTCTACCTCTCGCGCCACCGTCTGCGCGGCCAGCCGCACCTGCTTGAACGACCAGTTCGGTGCGATCCGCGCATAGACGTGGAACCCGCGTGAGCCCGACGTCTTGGGCCAGGCGGTCAGCCCGTGATCCTCGAGCACCTCGCGGGCCACCTGCGCGACGTCGATGATCTGTCGCCACGTCACCCCGGGCATAGGGTCCAGATCGATGCGCAGTTCGTCGGGATGCTCGAGATCATCGGCGCGCACCGGATGCGGGTTGAGGTCGACGCAGCCCAGATTTACCGCCCAGGCCAGTCCGGCCGCGTCATGGATGACGGCCTCTTTGGCCGACGTGCCTCGTGCATAGCGCAGTTCGGCGACGTCGACCCAATCCGGCCGCTTTTCGGGCGCGCGCTTCTGGAATATGGCTTCCTGGTCAATGCCTTTGACGAACCGCTTCAGGATCATCGGCCGTCCGGCCACTGCCCGCACAGCGCCGTCGGCGACCGCCAGGTAGTAGCGAATCAGGTCGAGCTTGGTGAGACCGGCCTGCCCGTCGCGGCCCGGGAAGACGACCTTGTCGGGGTGGGTGAGAGCAACCTCGCGTCCGCCCACGTCCAGCGACACCTGAGCCATCCGCCCATGCTAATTCGGCACAGCGTTCCGGCCGCGGTGCGACGTCCGTCACATAGGGTGGAAGCATGCCTAATCTTTTCCAGCTGCCCGGGCAGGCCGCAGCCCTGGTTCAGCAGTATGGCGAACGCGGTGTGTCCGAACTGCACTACCTGCGAAAGATCATCGAGTCCGGCACGTTCCGGCTGGACAATCCGCTGAATTACGCGGCGATGGCTGCCGACATCGCGAAGTGGGGCGAGATCGGCATGCTGCCGGCGTTCAATGCCAGGCGCACGCCGAACCGCGCGGCGATCATCGACGACGACGGCTCGTTCACCTACCGCGAGCTCGACGAGGCCGCGAACGCGGTCGCGCACGGGCTACTGGCCAAAGGCGTGAAAGCCGGCGACGGAGTAGCGATTCTGGCCCGCAACCACCGCTGGTTCGCTGTCGCGGAGTTCGGCTGCGCGCGGGTCGGTGCCCGAATCATTCTGCTGAACAGCTCGTTCTCCGGCCCGCAGATCAAAGAGGTGTCCGACCGTGAGGGCGCCAAATTGATCATTTACGACGATGAGTACACCGAGGACGTCAGCAAAGCCGATCCGCCGTTGGGCAAGCTGCGAGCGCTGCCCACCAATCCGAACGGCGAGGACTCCGGCAGCACCGACGACACGCTGGCCGATCTGGTCGCCGCCAACAGCAAGTCACCCGCGCCCAAGGCCGGCAAGCGTTCGTCGATCATCATCTTGACCAGCGGCACCACCGGCACCCCGAAGGGCGCGAACCGCAGCACCCCGCCCACGCTGGCGCCTATCGGCGGCATCCTGTCGCACGTGCCGTTCAAGGCGAATGAGGTGACCGCGTTGCCGGCGCCGATGTTCCACGCGCTGGGTTTCCTGCATGCCACCATCGGCATGTTCCTGGGGTCGACGTTGGTGGTGCACAGCAAGTTCAAGCCGGACCAGGTCTTCGACGACATCGCAGAACACAAGGTGACCGCGGTCGTCGTGGTGCCGGTCATGTTGGCGCGCATGCTCGATGCGCTGGAGAAGCGAGCCGACAAGCCTGACCTGTCCAGCCTGCGGATCATCTTCGTGTCGGGTTCGGCATTGGGCGCCGACGTTGCTGAACGGGCGCTCAAGGACATCGGTCCGGTGGTCTACAACATGTACGGCTCCACCGAGATTGCGTTCGCCACGATCGCGCAGCCCAAGCATCTGCAGTTCAATTCCAGCACCGCCGGTCCCCCGGTCAGGGGCGTGAAGGTCAGGATCTACGACGAGAACGGCAAGCAGTTGCCGCAGGGCGAGGTCGGCCGGATATTCGTGGGCACCAGCTTCCCGTTCGAGGGCTACACCGGCGGTGGCAAGAAGCAGATCATCGACGGCTTGCTGTCCTCTGGTGACGTCGGCTACTTCGACGAGCACGGGCTGCTCTACATCAGCGGCCGTGACGACGAGATGATCGTGTCCGGCGGTGAGAACGTCTTCCCGGCGGAAGTGGAGGACTGCATCAGCGGCCATCCCGACGTGGTGGAGGCCACCGCGATCGGCGTCGAGGACAAGGAATGGGGCCATCGGCTGCGCGCCTTCGTGGTGAAGAAGGACAACTCGAACCTCGACGAGGACGCCGTGAAGAAGCATGTGAAGGATCAGCTGGCCAAGTACAAGGTGCCGCGCGAGGTGATCTTCCTCGACGAGTTGCCGCGCAACCCAACCGGCAAAATCCTCAAGCGCGAGCTGCGCGAGCTGGACGCCGACTAGCTCGGTCGCTCACCCGTCGAAGCCGGTACTGCCGTCAAGTTGCTCGCGCAAGATGTCGATCTGCCCGGTGTGCCGGGCCGTCTCCTGAATCATGTGCAGGTAGATCCAGCGCAACGACACGGTCGTTTCGAGGCGACCGTGCCGCAGTTCGTGGTCGAGCGGATATTGGGCGGCAATGCGGCGGGACTCCTCGCACTGCGCCTGGTATTGGGCAACAAGCGTCGGTAGCGATTCGTCGGGCTGAATCTCGAATTCCCAGGCGCGATCGTGTGTGCGTCGGTTGTCGTCGAGTCGTCCCGGTAGAAACTGTTCGAACCAGCCGTATTCCGCCCAACGCAGGTGCTTGACTAACCCACCGACAGTCGTCGCCGATGTGACGAGATTTCGGCGGGCATCGGCATCGGAGAGCCCGGAAACCTTGCGTACCAGGATGTCCCGGTAGTCGTCGAGAAAGGCTTCCAGGACGGCGCGTTCGCCGCTGACGCCGCGCTCGCGACGATTGCCGCGCTCCGTTTCTGCCATGACCGCGAAGCTAGCACCGCCGGGATCAGCGTCGTTCGCGGATGGTGCGGGTCACCTCGGCGGACAGTTTCGCGTCCTTCAGGAGCAGCTCTATCAGCGCGGAAATCACTTCTTGTCCGGTCACTCGAACGTATCCGAGTCGGTCGGCAGCGTCCCGCTGCCAAATGTCGAGGGCGCGGTGGGTGGCGGGGGACAGGTCGACGGTGCGGCGAACTCGTTGGCTCCGCGATGCCGGCTCGGGCTTCTGGTGGTCCCGTTTCAGCCGGACGCTGGTGAGACGTTCGGTTGGCGCCGTGGCGTTGGCACGCGCGCGTGGTGTGGCTCGAAACGACGGCGAGCTGTGTTCCATGCGGCTGGGTGACCCTTCTCGTTTGGGGGCGTTTTCAGTAGATCAGGACTTAAGTATGTCCGTCAAAGCCGCGCCGCGCATCGGCGCCTGACCTACGGCGTGTCCGCGCCGCCGATGCCGGGTTCACCGCGGGGTCTGGCACCGATGTGGTGTCAATCTGCGCGAAGACCTGCTTCAATTTATTACCTGTGCCTATTGAATAAGCTTGCTGGACGCAAATAACTCTTGAAGTAGGCACAAAACATTGATCGGTTCCTGTGCGGGGCTGTCTGTCCGACAATTCGAGGCTAGCGCGGAGCCGCTACGTAACAAAGGGGACAATTTCCATGAAGTAAGTAAACGCAGAAGTACGGACTTCAGTAGACAAGTAGATAGGGTTTACGCAGCAATTATCGTGACGTACTCCAATACTGAAGCGCGTAGGTACGGGAGGGATGAGCTCATCTACGCAGTAGTGTATGAGCGATTTTCAGTAGGATATGACTTGTCGCGTGCAAATATCTCCAAAATGCCCTGGCGGTGAAGCTATCAGCATTATTTCTGCGCAATTTCAGCGTTTGCTAAGACTTGCGCCTTAGCGTCTCATTGTGTCAATCCCGCACGATCACCAAGGAGCGAACATAATGTCGATCTCACTTTCGTCGGCGCATCGCCTAGCCGTTGGCGCAGTTTCCTTCAGCGCGTTGGCCGGAGCGATGCTGTTCGGCGCCATCCCCATGGCGCAGGCCGCCTCGGTTCCTGCCTCGGCGCCCACGGCCGGACCGGGAGCCATCCATGCCGCCCCTGTGTTGTTTGGCCATCACCACCACCACAGTCACGGCGGCATACACATCGCCTAGGCCTGAAAGCCGGGCCAACCAGGCTTCTGGGGTGGAAACCACCACTAGTGGTGGTGAGCCCCAGAAATCGGGGGGAAAAGGCTGGCCCCGTTCTTGGACAGACGGGGCCAGCCGCCTCCTCCAAAAGAGTTCACGCCGAACCTGAGCTCCGTCAGATCGGCGTGAACTTTTTGATGTGCGGACTACGGATCGCGGGGTAGCCCCAGTAGCCGTTCGGCGATGATGTTGAGCTGGACCTCCGAGGTGCCGCCGTAGATGGTCGTGGCGCGACTGGATAGCAGGTAGTCGTCCCACTTGCCCGGCGGTGTGCCCTTGTCGCCGATCGCCGCGTCGGACCCGAAGGAGGACACGGCGAACTCGGCATAGCCCTGCCCCGTCCGCATCGACAACAGTTTGGAAATCGCTGCCGACGGCATCGCGTCACCCCCGGCCAGAGTCAGCAATGTAGAGCGCAGATTCAGCAGTTTGGCAGCATGCCCTTCGGCGATCAGTTGGCCGGCACGGTGGCGGGCAACCTGGTCGAATTGGCCGTCGCGCACGAACTCGACGAGCTGAGGCAGGGTGGCCAGGAAGTTCAGATCGCTGCCGCCAATCGAAACCCGTTCTGCCGTCAGTGTGTTACGGCTGACCTCCCAGCCCCGGTTCACCTCTCCGAGCACGTGCTCGTCGGGCACGAACACGTCGTCGATGTAGACGGTGTTGAAGAACTCCTCGCCGGTGAGTTCGCGCAGCGGCTTCACCGTCACGCCTTCACTCTGCATGTCCAGCAGAAAGTAGGTGATGCCGTTATGTTTTGGAGCGTGCGGTTCCGTCCTGGCCAGCAGCGCACCCCAATGGGAGAACTGCGCGGCAGTTGTCCAGATCTTTTGCCCGGTGATCCGCCAGCCACCGTCCACGCGGATGGCCTTGGTGCTCAGACCGGCTAGGTCGGATCCGGCGCCGGGCTCGGAAAAGAGCTGACACCAAATCATTTCGCCGCGGAACGTCGGCGGCAGGAAGTGCTGCTTCTGTTCCTCGGTGCCGAACGCGACGATGGACGGGATGACCCATGCCGCGATACCGACCTGCGGCCGCTTGACGCGCCCGCTGGCGAACTCCTGGGCGATGATGATCTGCTCGACCGGGCTCGATGCCCGGCCCCACGGCTTGGGCAGATGCGGCAACACCCATCCACCCTCGGCAAGCGCAACCGTGCGCTGCTCGCGGTCCATCTCTTTGAGCGCGGCGACCTCGGAACGGATTTCGTCCCTGAGCTTTTCGGTATCGGGGTCCAGATCGATATCGATTGCGCGCATGCCGGTGGTGGTCGCGGTACTCACCACTTTCTGCGGGTAGTCCGAGGCGCGCCCGAAGCCGGCAGCCAAAATCAGCGAGCGGCGGTAGTACACACCTGCGTCGTGCTCCCAGGTGAAGCCGATACCGCCGTGCACCTGGATGCAGTCCTGCGTGCAGTGCTGGGCGGCGGCGGGCGCCAGCGTGGCCGCCACCGCCGCAGCGAATTCGACATGCTCGCTGGCCTCATCGAGGGCGCGCGCGGCGTCCCATACGGCGGCCGTGGCGCGTTCAGTGTCGGCGATCATCTCGGCGCACTTGTGCTTGACGGCTTGGAACTGACCGATCGGCCGGCCGAACTGCTCACGAACCTTGGCGTATTCCGCGGCGGTATCCGTGGCCCACCGTGCGACCCCCACCGCTTCCGCCGACAGCAGCGTGGAGATCAGCGCCTGAGCGGTGACCGCGCCGAGATTGCTCAACGCGACGTCGCGGGAGACCTCGACGGCGTTGGCGCGCACATGGGCGATGGGCCGCAGCGGGTCGACGCTGGCAACCGGCTCGATCTCGAGCCGGTCGGACGGCAGCACCACCCACTCTTCGCCGCTGTCGATCGCTACCGGCAATACCAGCAACGACGCCTGCGCTGCGGCCGGGACTGCCCGGACCTCACCGCGGATGACCAGAGAATCGCCCTGCAGCGTTGCGGTCAGCCCGGAGTCCAGCGCGTACGCGCCGATAGCCGAGCCAGCCGCGAGATCGGCCAGCACCTTGGCCTCCGGGTCGTGCGCCGAGATCAGCGCGCTCGCGATCGCCGACGGCACGAACGGCCCCGGCACCGCGCCGTAGCCGAACTCGGCGAGTGTGATGGCAAGCTCGAGGATGCCGAACCCTTGTCCGCCAACGGATTCGGCCAGATGCACACCCTGCAGGCCCTGGTCGGCCGCGGCCTGCCAATACGGCGGCGGATTGTCGATAGGTGTCTCCATTGCGGCGTGTAACACCGCCGATGGCGCCACCCGGGCCACGAGTGACCGCACCGAGTCGGCGAGGTCTTGATGTTCAGGATTGATTGCGATCGGCATTGGTCGCCTTCCTCGGTACTTCCCGGGTGCTGTGAGAGCTCGACCCCCAAGCTAACAACCGGTGGGTTGGTTGACCATATGGGCCGGCTGCAGCCCGTCCCGTAGCCGGCGGCAGTTGGCGACGGCCTCGCTCAGATAGCGCCGCATAGTGTCGACGGTGTACCAGGTGACGTGCGGCGTCAGCACCACGTTGTCCAGCCCGAGCAACGGGTTGTCCGGTCGTACCGGCTCGACGCCGAAGACATCCAGGCCGGCCGCGCCCAGCCGGCCCTCGCGCAGCGCGTGCGCCAGCGCGTTCTCGTCGACGATCGCACCGCGCGAGGTATTGACCAGTACTGCAGCGGGTTTCATCCGTGCCAGCGCGGCCCGGTCGATCAGCCCGTCGGTGTCGGCGGTCAACGGGAGATGCAGCGAGACGATGTCGCTGACGGCCAACAGCTCCGGCAGCGGTCGCCAGTCGGTTTGCCCGTCGTCGCGGGTGCTGGTGTGCAGCACCGTGGCGCCCATCGCGGCGACGATGGTGGCGACCCGTTTGGCGATGCTGCCGTAGCCGACCAGGCCGACGGTGCAGGCACCGACATCGCGGACGGTCTCGCCCAGCTGCGGATCGGACGGCCAGCCGCGGCCGGCGCGGGTGGCGCGATCGAGTGACGGCAGGCGGCGCAGGGCGGCCAGCATCAGCAGTACCGTTCCTTCGGCCACGGACGGCGCGTTGGCCCCCGGCATGTTGGCCACCGCGATGCCCTGCTTGGTGGCGGCGTCGACGTCGATGGTGTTCACCCCGGCGCCGAACTTGTGCACCAGCCGTGCCCGGGTGGCGCGGGCCAGATCTGCCTCCGGCAGTGGCCGCAGCACATGCCAGATCACCTCAGCTTCGGGTAACTCGCGGTAGAACGTCTCATCGTCGGTACACCAGCGGATATCGAGCCAATCAGTCTCCGGCGCAAGGAATTCCAGCACCTTGGGACCAGGGGTGAAGTGAGCGAGGACCCTCAGTGCCACCGCTTGGCGATCCATTTGGCAATGGTGTCGGCTTGTTCGCTGCGCGCACCGGGCGTGGTGAAGTAGTGGTCGGTGTTGATCGAGCATTGCGATTTGTCGGTGCTGGCCAGCGCATCGTGGATGCGCTTCGCATCCGACGGGAACACACCGGTGTCGGCCTCGGCATTGATCACCAACGCGGGGCAGGTGATCCTGGCCAGGTGCGGCTCGGCCCGGGTCTGCGCGGTGCGCAGGCTCCACATCGCCAGCCAGCCGCGCAACGTGCAGGCCGCAGCGATGCCGTGCGCCGAGCGGTTGGCCTTCGCGGGCAGCCCCGCGTAGCACATATTGGGCGGTCGATGAGTGGGCTCAATCGTCGGATCGACCATCCGCGGGTCGGCCCATGTTCTCATCACGGTGAAGGGACGATCGGAAAAGCCAGCGGCCCGAACACGTTTCAGTTCGGTCTCGACCCAGTCGGTGATCGCGTTGTTGCGTGCGAGCTGTGCAGAGCGGTAGCGGCTCAGAAAGTCCGGCGAGTACGGCGGCCCGTTTCGCCCGTCGAACAAATCGAGGTCTCGGTCGGTGGCGATGGGATCGTTCTCGTCGACGACAGCGCCGTCCATCCAGGCGGTCAGCACGTCCGGGCGGCCGGGGTGGGCCGCGCTGGCTACGTACCCGTCGGCCGGCAGCAGATCGGTCAGCCCCGCGGCGGGCCGCATACCCGGCACCGCCGTCACATGCGGATCGGTCGCCTGTGCCTGGTAGGCGGCCATCAACGAGCCGCCTCCTGAATTACCCAGCAAGACAATCGTTTCCACGGCCTGCGTGTCGCGCAGCCAGCGCACTCCGACGCCGATGTCGACCAGCGCGTGGTCGAGCAGGAAACTGCTCTCGAAACCGCGAAACCGGGTGTTCCACCCGAGGAATCCGATGCCCCGGGTGGCCAGGTAATCGGCGAGGTAATGCTCGGAGAAGTCGATCTGGTAGTGGGTGGCGATCACCGCGACCTTGGGTTTGCGCCCGACGCCGCGGTGATAGAGCCCCTGGCATGGATGTCCACCGGCGCCGGCGCGTCTGCCGGTCGGCGACGGCAGACCGATGAATTCGCGGACGACCCCGGCTGCGCCGGCGGTACGGGCCACCTCAGCCGCCCCCCGCCGTCGGCGTGGGGCCGCCGAACCATTTCGGCAACGAAAGGAGTTGAGATAGAACCGATTGCAGCGCGGGCGCCGGGGTGCCGCGACCGCAGCACATCGGTAGCGGAGCACCAAGGCTCGGCTGGTCGGACACGGTACACACCGACGCGCCTCCTTCGTCGTGACCACGGGATCTCCGCGCATCCCACGGACGGCGCTTTTCCTGGAATAGATCTGGATGTGATGTTAGGTTCAGATTCAGATCCTCGCCACGGAACCAGCGAAGCGCGACGCCGAAGGACGGGAGCCCGGGGATGATCAAGCCGCACAACCGCAATTCCGAATTCGAACTCGGCGGCATCAACCATGTCGCGCTGGTGTGTTCGGATATGGCCCGCACGGTGGACTTCTACACCAACGTCCTGGGCATGCCCCTGATCAAGTCGCTCGACCTGCCCGGCGGCGTCGGACAGCATTTCTTCTTCGACGCGGGCAACGGCGACTGCGTGGCGTTCTTCTGGTTCGCCGACGCACCCGACAGGGTGCCCGGTTTGTCATCGCCGGCGGCCATCCCGGGCATCGGCGAAATCACCAGCGCCGTCAGCACCATGAACCACTTGGCGTTTCACGTGCCGGCCGAGAAATTCGATGCCTATCGTCAGCGGCTCAAGGACAAAGGCGTGCGGGTGGGGCCGGTGCTCAACCACGACGAGAGTGAGCGGCAGATCGCGGCCACCGTGCACCCCGGGGTCTACGTGCGGTCGTTCTACTTCCAGGATCCTGACCGGATCACACTCGAGTTCGCTTGCTGGGTCAAAGAATTCACGGCCAACGACGCACAGGCCGTGCCCAAGACATCAGCCGATCGCCGGGTCCCGGCCACACACTAGACGTCAGTCGCGGTACAGGCTCGGGTTGGCCAGCTCGTCGAGCAGCGACGCGAGCTGGCCGACCAGCTGATCGGGATCGAGTCGCACGTCACCGGCCAGCCAAGCGCCGATCGTCTGCCCCACCCCGCCGACCACAAAATGCGCGGCCGCCTTGATCCGGTCGTTCTCCGGCACTTGTAACGCATTCTCGACGTGGCGGCCGGACAGCATCGCGAACAGGGCGCTGGATTCGGCGCGCTTGCGCACCAGCACCGCGTTGGCGGGTTGCGCGCTGAACAGCAGCCGCCCGACCCGCGGATCGTCGCCGATCGTGCGGACGATATTGGCCATGCCGGCCCTGGTCTGCTCCTCCGGCGGTGCCGCGGCCACCGCCGCCTGGGTGGTGGTGGCCAGTTCGGCGATCACCCAGTCGAACACCGCAGCGACAAATTCGTCTTTGTCGCTGAAGCTTTCATAGAAATAACGCATGGCCACGCCGGCCCGCCCGCAGATAGCCCGAACCGTCAACTCCACGGACTCGTCGCCACCCAGCAGATCCAGGCCTGACTCCAGCAGGCTGGACCGGCGGCTCGCCAGCCGGTCGGCAGCGTCGATCCCGCGATAGGGGCGCGCGCTGGTCGGGACTGAAGCCACGAATCCCATCTTGACACCGGTCCCCTCGGGCAGCAATATCAGGAAACAGACGTTCTCAGAATTGGCGGGCAGGTGGACGATGACGGTCAGCGAACCGATAAGGCATGTCGAACGCACGGTGAGCGAGCCGCCGCTCACCGGCCGCCGCCCGCGCCGCACACCGCGGCTCGACGACACCCTGATGGGCATGGCGTTGCTGCTCGGGCCGGCGAACGTGATCATGCAGCTGGCCAAGCCGGGCGTGGGCTACGGCGTGATGGAAAGCCGGGTGGAAAGTGGGCGCATCGACCTGCACCCGATCAAGCGGGCTCGCACGACATTCACCTACCTTGCGGTCGCCATGGCAGGTAGCGACATCCAGAAGGCGGCATTTCGGCGCGCGGTGAATCGGTGCTCACGCCCAGGTCTATTCCACTCCGGACAGCCCGGTCCAATACAACGCCTTCGACCCCGATCTGCAGCTCTGGGTGGCGGCGTGCCTCTACAAGGGCGGGGTGGATTTCTACCGCATGTTCATCGGCGAGATGGACGACGTCGATGCCGACCGGCACTATCGGGAAGCCGTGGTGCTCGGCTCCACGTTGCAGGTGCCGCCGGAGATGTGGCCCGCGGACCGGACCGCGTTCGACCGTTACTGGAACGAGCAGCTCGACAAGGTCCATATCGACGACGCCGTCCGTGCCTACCTCTATCCCATAGCCGTCGGGCGGATTCAGGCGCTGCGCCTACCGGAAGTGGTGCGTCGGCAGCCGGAAAAGCTGGCTCTGCTGCTCACCGCCGGCTTTCTACCGCAGCGCTTCCGCGACGAGATGCAATTCTTCTGGGATGCGTCCACGCAACGGCGCTTCGACCGGCTGATCGCTGGCCTGCGCACGCTGAACAACGCGATGCCGCGGTTCGTCCGCCGGTTTCCGTTCAATGTCTTGCTGTGGGACCTGGACCGGCGGATCAAAGCCGGACGCCCGCTGGTCTAGCAGGCGATACCCCCTACCCGGACGGGGTCTTGTATCTACGACGCCATGTCGTATTCAATGCCGTCGTGGCTGGATTGGGCGCGCGGTGCCCGGACCCGATACCGAGGCCGGACCGATGGCCGCGCGTACCACTGTGGTCAGGGCGGTCAAGCGGTGAGAACGCGATGGCGTACAGTCCACCGATAATGACACTCATTTTCATTAAGCGCGAGCGGCGAGAAAATTCGAGAGCCTATTAGTCTCGCAGCGCCGAAAACCGGCTCCGGCGGCCCGGTACCGGTTGTGACCTGTGGTTTCTCCGGATGCGCGGAGCGCGGCACCAGGCCGTCGTATCCAGACGGCACGTGCGTCTCGACACTTACCATGTGCGATGCTAACTTCGCCGAAGTTAGCTTAGGCAATACTACGTCCGAAGGGGAGACTGAGGCGTGGAAACCGTGGAGACCGGCATCGTCGCCGCCCGGCCGAAAACGGCCCGGGTCGATGACGATGTAGCGAGCCGATTCGCGACCTGTTGCCGGGCGCTCGGGCTGACCGTCTATGACCGCAAGCGGCCGGCGGACCTGGCCGCGGCCCGATCCGGGTTCACCGCACTGGTCCGCATCGCCCACGATCAGGCCGATGCATGGGTCGGGCTGGCCGCCGCCGGCGACACGTCTCTGCATGTGCTGGAAGCGATTTCGCACAACACGGCAACGGCAGGTGTACTGCAGCGCCAAGTCGAACTGACCGAGGGTGCGCTGGGCTTTCTCTACGACACCGGGCTCTACCTCAAGTTCCGGGCGACCGAGCCCGACGACTTCCACCTTGCTTACGCCTCGGCACTGGCCGGCGATGGCCGGTTCGCGGCTGCCCACCAACTGGTCAGTGACGTCAGTCGTCATCGACCGAGCTCACGCGAAGCGCGGTGGGTGACCGCGACGATTCACTACCGCGCCGAGCGCTGGTCTGACGTCGTAAAGCTGCTGTCCCCGCTGGTCAACGACCCCGAGCTGGACGAGCACTTCGCCCATGCCGTCAAAATCGCGCTCGGGATCTCGCTGGCGCGGCTGGGTATGTTTGCGGCAGCGCTGTCCTACCTCGAGGAGCCGGAAGGCCCGGTCGCCGTCGCGGCGGTCGACGGCGCCTTGGCCAGAGCGCTGTCGCTGCGCGCCGACGGCGACGAGGACACCGCCCGCGAGGTGCTGCAAGACCTCTACGCCGCCAACCCGGAAAACGCTCAGGTCGAAGAGGCGTTGACGGATACCAGCTTCGGAATTGTGCCCACCACATCGGACCGCATCGACGCCCGCAGCGATCCATGGGACGTCAGCACCGAGCCCAAGCCCGGTGACTTCGTCGACCCCGGCGCCCAGGAACGCAAGGCCGTTCTGCTGTCGGAGGCCGAGCGTGAGCTCGACGAGTTCATCGGACTGGAGAAAGTCAAGGATCAGGTCGCGCGGCTCAAGAGCGCGGTGGCGATGGAATTGGTCCGTAAAGAACGCGGACTCGAAGTGGCTCAGCGCACCCACCACCTGGTGTTCACCGGCCCGCCCGGGACCGGTAAGACCACCATTGCCCGTGTCGTCGCGAAAATCTATTGCGGCCTTGGCCTTTTGAAGAAAGAAAACATCAAAGAGGTCCACCGCGCCGATTTGATCGGACAGCACATCGGCGAGACCGAAGCCAAGACCAACGCGATCATCGACAGCGCATTGGACGGCGTGCTGTTCCTCGACGAGGCGTACGCGCTGGTAGCCACCGGCGCCAAGAACGACTTCGGCCTGGTGGCCATCGACACGCTGCTGGCGCGGATGGAAAACGACCGTGACCGGTTGGTGGTCATCATCGCGGGATACCGCGCCGACCTGGATCGGTTCCTGGACACCAACCAGGGTCTGCGATCCCGGTTCACCCGGACCATCGACTTCCCGTCCTACCAACCGCCTGAACTGATCGAGATCGCCAACTTCATGGCCACCCGGCGCGACAGCACATTCGAGCAGGCGGCACTCGACGACCTCGAGGCTCTGTTCGCTCACCTGGCCAGCACGACGAAGGAAGATTCGGTGGGCGTCGAACGTCGCGGCCTCGACATCGCCGGTAACGGACGATTCGTTCGTAACGTCGTCGAAAAGTCGGAAGAGGAACGGGAATTCCGGTTGGACCACTCCGAACATGCAAAGACCGGTGAATTCACCGACGAGGAGCTGATGACGATCACCGCCGCTGACGTGGCCAACACCGTGCCGCCGTTGCTCGAGGGCCTGCGGCTGGAGATGCCGGCATGACCGCCCCGGAGGGGCCGGACGACCGGCGCTCATTCGCCTCTCGTACCCCGGTGAACGACAACCCCGACAAGGTGGTCTACCGCCGCGGATTCGTCACCCGCCACCAGGTGACGGGCTGGCGATTTGTCATGCGCCGCATCGCTTCTGGTGTCGCTCTGCACGACACCCGGATGTTGGTCGACCCGTTGCGCACCCAGACGCGCGCGGTGCTGATGGGCGTCGTCGTGCTGGTTACCGCGCTGGTCGGCTGCTTCGTCTTCTCGCTGATCCGGCCGAACGGATCGGCCGCCAACAATCCCATCCTGGCTGACCGGTCGACGGCCGCGCTCTACGTGCGGGTGGGCGATCAACTGCACCCGGTGCTCAACCTGGCCTCGGCCCGGCTGATCGCCGGCAAGCCGGCTAACCCCACACAGGTGAAAAGCAGTGAGCTGGACAAGTTTCCGCTCGGTAACCTGATCGGCATCCCGGGTGCGCCGCAGCGGTTGGCGCAGAACACCCGCAAGGACGCCGACTGGACGGTCTGCGACGCGGCCAGCGGTACAGCCGCCGGCGTCACCGTGATCGCCGGAGCTCCGGACAGCACCGGCGCCCGGGCATCGGCGCTGGAGACCGGTAAGGCCGTCCTGGTCAGCAACCCCGTCGGCACCTGGCTGCTGTGGGACGGCCGGCGCAGCCGGATCGACCTCGCCGATCACGCCGTGACCAGCGCGCTGGGCCTGGGTACCGACGTTCACCCGCCGCGCCCGATCGCCGCCGGCCTGTTCAATGCGATTCCCGAGTCGCCGCCGCTGACCGCGCCCGCCATCCCCGAAGCCGGCACCCCGGCCCGATTCCCGGTGCCCGCCCCGATCGGAGGCGTCGTGGAATCCCATGGGCTGGAGAGCAACTCCAACTATTACGCAGTATTGCCGGACGGTTTGCAGCAGATCTCGCCGGTGCTGGCCGCGATCCTGCGCAACGCCAACTCCTATGGCCTGGACCAACCGCCGCGGCTGGGTGCCGACAAGGTCGCCAAGCTGCCGGTGTCCCGACAGCTGGACACCAGCCGCTACCCCGAGCAGCGCATCAGCCTGCTGGACGCGACGCACGACCCCGTCACCTGCGCGCACTGGAGCAAAGCATCCGGTGCCAGCACGAATTCGCTGACGCTGCTTGCCGGTTCGGTGCTGCCGATTCCTGACCGGGTGCACACTGAGGATCTGGTCTCCGCGGGCATCGGCGGGACAGCCAGGCGGATCGCGATGGCGCCTGGGACCGGATACTTCGCGCAAACAGTCGGTCAGACTGCCTCGTCGCCGGCAGCCGGGTCGCTGTTCTGGATCTCGGACACCGGGGTGCGTTACGGCATCGACAACGAAGCCGCCCAGGGCGGAGTCACCGGCAACGCGAAAACCGCTGATGCACTTGGGTTGACGTCACCGGCCACTCCGATTCCGTGGTCGGTCCTGTCGCTGTACGCTCCCGGGCCCACGCTCTCGCGGGCCGATGCGCTGCTCGCGCATGACGGACTGGCGCCTGACTCCCGACCTGGTCGTACTTCTGCCGAGGGGCAAAACCGATGAGCCGCTTGATCTTCGAGGCACGCCGCCGGCTGCCGTCGCCGGTGACCCGCAAGGGAAGCATCAGCATCGAAGCACCCCCGGAACTGCCGCGGGTGATTCCGCCGTCGATGCTGCGCCGCGCGCTGCCGGTGGTGATCGTGCTGCTGATCGTCGGGATGATCGTCGCAATGGTCGCCACCGGAATGCGACTCATCTCACCGCAGACACTGTTCTTCCCGTTCGTCCTGCTGCTGGCCGCCACGGCGTTTTTCCGTGGGGGAGACAACAAGTCGCGGACCGAGGAAGTCGACGCCGAGCGCGCCGACTACCTGCGCTACCTGTCGGTGGTCCGGGACAACATCCGTGCACAGGCCGCCGCCCAGCGCGCCGCCGCCGAATGGTCACACCCGGACCCGGTGGATCTCGCCGCGATCCCCGGGTCGCGACGGCAGTGGGAACGCGATCCCCAGGACGGCGACTTCCTGGTGGTGCGTGCCGGCGTGCACTCGGCCGCGTTGGACACCGCGTTGCGGGTCAACGACGCCGCCGACGAGGTCGACCTGGAGCCGGTGTCGCACAGCGCATTACGCAGCCTGCTGGACACGCAGCGGACCGTGCGCGATGTCCCGACCGGAATCGACCTGACCAAGTTGTCGCGGATCACCGTGCTCGGCGACGACGACGAGGTCCGCGGCGCACTGCGGGCCTGGGTGGCTCAGGCGGTGACCTGGCACGACCCGACGGTGCTCGGCGTGGCGGTCGCTGCGTCCGACCTTGAGTCGACCGGACTGGTCCTGGCTGAAGTGGCTGCCGCACGTGGACATCCCTGCCGAAGCCGACGGGGTGGGCCCGGCCCGCTACCTGACCACCAAGCCCGACGAGCTGGTCGCACTGCTCGGGCCGACGCTGTCAGACCGCCCGGCGTTCACCGGCGGGCCAGCCGATGCCTTGCGGCACTTGCTGATCATCGTCGACGATCCGGAGTTCGACCTGAGCGCCTCACCGCTGGCCGCCGGGCGGGCCGGTGTCACCGTCGTCTATCGATCGGCCACCGCGCCGCACCGGGAGCAGTACTCCGATCCCGAACGGCCGATCCTGCGGATCGCCAACAGCGCGATCGAACGCTGGCAGACCGGCGGCTGGCAGCCTTACATCGACAGCGCCGACTCGCTCGGTGTCGACGACGCGGCGCACATCGCGCGCCGGCTGTCCCGCTGGGACTCCAACCCGACGCACAGCGGCCTGCAGTCGACGGCCACCCGCGGGGCGACATTCACGACGCTGCTGGGAATTCCGGATGCGTCCCGGCTCGACGTCCCGGCGCTGTGGGCGCCGCGACACCGCGACGACGAGTTACGAGTGCCGATCGGTGTCACGGCCACCGGTGAGCCGCTGATGTTCGACCTCAAGGACGAAGCCGAAGGCGGGATGGGGCCGCACGGCTTGATGATCGGTATGACCGGTGCCGGCAAGTCGCAGACGCTGATGTCGATCCTGTTGGCGCTGTTGACGACTCACTCCGCCGAGCGGCTGATCGTGATCTACGCGGACTTCAAGGGTGAGGCCGGCGCGGACATCTTCCGCAACTTCCCCCAGGTCGTCGCGGTCATCTCCAACATGGCCGAGAAGAAGTCGCTGGCCGACCGGTTCGCCGACACGCTGCGCGGTGAGGTAGCGCGCCGGGAAACGCTGCTGCGCGAGGCCGGCCGCAAAGTCCAGGGCAGCGCGTTCAACTCGGTGACCGAGTACGAGAACGCGATCGCGGCCGGGCACGACCTGGCGCCGATTCCGACGCTGTTCGTCGTCGCCGACGAGTTCACGCTGATGCTGGCCGACCACCCCGAATACGCGGAGCTATTCGACTACGTTGCCCGCAAGGGTCGCTCGTTCCGGATCCACATCCTGTTCGCATCGCAGACCCTCGATGTCGGCAAGATCAAGGACATCGACAAGAACACCTCGTACCGGATCGGCCTGAAGGTAGCCAGTCCGGCGGTGTCGCGGTCGATCATCGGTGTGGAGGACGCGTACCACATCGAAGCCGGCAAGGAGCACAAGGGCGTCGGCTTCCTGGTGCCCGCGCCCGGCGCTGCGCCGATCAAATTCCGCAGCACCTACGTCGACGGCATCTACGACCCGCCGCAGGCCCCGAAAACGCTTGTGGTGCACTCGGTTCCCGAGCCAAAACTGTTCACCGCGGGACGGGTGGAGCCCGACCAGACCACGGTGATCGCCAAGAACGGGCACGACGAGCCGATCGCGCCGTCGCGCAAGCTGATCGCCACCATCGGTGACCAGTTGGCGCGTTTCGGCCCCCGTGCCCCCGAGCTGTGGCTGCCGCCGCTCGACGAGGTCATCCCGCTGAGCGCAGCGCTGGCGCGTGCGTCGGTGCCGCGGGGCGAATGGCGTTGGCCGCTGGGTGAGATCGACCGGCCGTTCCAGATGCGCCGCGACTCGCTGATGTTCGACGCGCGGTCCTCGGCGGGCAACCTGCTGATCCACGGTGGTGCGAAGTCCGGTAAATCGACTGCGCTGCAAACCTTCATCCTGTCGGCAGCGAGCCTGCACTCTCCCCGCGAGGTGAGCTTCTACTGCCTCGACTACGGCGGCGGCCAGCTGCGGGCGCTGGAGGACTTGGCGCACGTCGGCAGCGTCGCGTCGTCGCTGGAGCCCGAACGCATCCGCCGCACCTTCGGTGAGATCGAGCAGCTGCTTCGCTCGCGTCAGCAGCGGGAAGTCTTCCGCGACAAGCAAGGTCCGGACGACGGGCTCGGCCAGGTGTTCCTGGTCATCGACAACCTGTACGCGTTCAGCCGGGACAACACCGACCAGTTCAGCACCCGAAACCCGTTGCTGAGCAAGGTGACTGAACTCGTCAACGTCGGACTGGCCTACGGCATCCACGTGGTGGTCACCACACCCAGCTGGCTCGAGGTGCCGTTGGCGATGCGCGACGGTCTCGGTATGCGGCTGGAACTCAAGCTGCACGACGCGCGCGACAGCAATGTCCGGGTGGTCGGTGCACTGCACCGCCCGGCCGAAGCCGTGCCCGCCGACCAGCCGGGTCGCGGTCTGACCATGGCCGCCGAGCATTTCCTGATCGCTGCGCCCCAGCTCGACCAGGTCGCCGCGATCAATGCCCGGCACGAAGGCATCACCGCGCCACCGGTGCGGCTGCTGCCGACCAACCTGGAACCCGCGGCGCTCGAACCGGTGTACGGCGGTGCCGATCGGATTGTGATCGGTCAGCGCGAAGAAGACCTGGCCGCAGTCCAACTCGACTTCGCCCAGAACCCGCTGCTGATGGTGCTCGGTGACACCAGAACCGGCAAGACCACCTTGCTGCGGCACATCATTCGCACCATCCGGGACAACTCGACACCGGACCGCGTCGCATTCACAGTCTTGGACCGGCGACTGCACCTCGTCGACGAGCCGCTGTTCCCCGACAACGAGTACACCGCCAACATCGACCGGGTCACGCCGGCGATGCTCGGGTTGTCGGCGCTGATCGAGAAGCGACGGCCGCCAGCAGGTCTGGACGCGTCGCAGCTGACCGGCTGGTCGTTCGAAGGCCACACCCATTACCTGATCATCGACGATGTCGACCAGATCCCGGATTCGCCGGCAATGACGGGTCCCTATGTGGGACAGCGTCCTTGGACCCCGCTGATCGGACTGTTGGCGCAGGCGGGCGACCTGGGGTTGCGGGTCATCATCACCGCGCGGGCGAGCGGAGCCGCGCATGCGCTGATGACCAGTCCGCTGCTACGCCGGTTCAACGACCTGCAGGCGACCACCTTGATGTTGTCGGGCAACCCGGTCGACGGCGGCAAGGTCCGCGGTCAGCGGTTCGACCGGTTGCCGGCCGGTCGGGCGATTCTGCTGACCGACACCGACACCCCCACGTACGTGCAGTTGGTCAATCCGCTCGTCAGCGAGAGCGCCGCCGTCGATGGCGGCCGGTGAGTTTTAAACGAAAGGGGTATGAATCATGACACTGCGAGTTGTTCCAGAAGGTTTGGCATCGGCCAGCGCCGCCGTCGAGGCCATCACGGCCCGGCTGGCGGCCGCGCACGCAAGTGCCGCACCGGCCATCACTGCCGTGGTCCCGTCGGCCGCTGACCCGGTCTCGCTGCAGACCGCGGCCGGCTTCAGTGCGCAGGGCGCCGAGCACGCGGCGGTGGCGGCTGAGGGCGTCGAGGAGCTCGGTCGCGCCGGTGTCGGCGTCGGCGAGTCCGGTGTGAGTTATGCAGTCGGCGACGCCGCTGCCGCAGCGACATTCCTGGCCGGCCACTGACGATGACCGCGCCGGTGTGGATGGCTTCGCCGCCTGAGGTGCATTCGGTGCTCCTCAGCAGCGGTCCTGGCCCCGGGTCGCTGATGGCGGCCGCAGCGGGTTGGACTGCGCTGAGCACTGAATATGCTTCGGCAGCAAGCGAACTCACCTCACTGATGGGCGCGGTACAAGCAGGGCCGTGGCAAGGGCCGAGCGCCGAAGCGTATGTCAGCGCACACCTGCCGTATCTGGCGTGGCTGACCGAGGCAAGTGCGAACAGTGCCGCGACCGCGGCCCACCACGAGGTCGCCGCCGCCGCCTACACCGCGGCGCTGGCCGCGATGCCGACGCTTCCGGAGCTGGCGACCAACCATGCGATCCACGGTGTGCTGATCGCGACGAACTTCTTTGGTGTCAACACGATCCCGATCGCGCTCAACGAAGCCGACTATGCCCGGATGTGGATTCAGGCCGCTACCACGATGGCGACCTACCAGGGCGTGTCCGGGTCGGCGTTGGCCTCGGCTCCGCGTACCGAGGCGGCGCCTCCGGTGCTCAAGACCAACAACGCGCTGGCGGCCGCCGCGGACCCGCCATCGTCGGGAAACTTCCTGACCGACATCTTCAACCAACTGGTGCAACTCTTTCAGGACCCGACCGGGACGCTCAGCTCGATCTTTGCCAACCCCGGCCCGTGGTTCCCGCTGTTATTCTTCGTCGCTTACGAGGCATTCTTCATTCCGTTCGGGACGACCTTCTGGTCGGTCCTGCTCAGTTCGCCGGCCTTTCTGCCGCTCATTCTCGCCTTGGCGCTCAGCGTATTGGCGTCTCCGACTGCACCTGAACCGGCACCAGATGTCGCTAGAGCGCCTGGCTTTCGGACCGGGCAAGGTGGCGGGATGCCGGCCGCGGCGCCCACCTCGACCGGAACTTTCGCCTCGGCGACCCCGGGATCTACACCGGCGGTGCCGGCGGCGACCGGCGCCACCCCGGCGGGCGCGCCCGCTGTCGGTGTGGCCTACATGGTGGGCGGCATCGATCCCGACGATGGCCCAGGGCCGACATTGATCGACCGCGACGAGAACAAGGCCCCGGCGGGCTCGATTGCCGCCGCAGCCGCCGTGGGTGCGGCGAATCGAACCAAGGCGCGGACGCGCCGTCGGCGAAAGTCCGAGATGCACGACCACGCTGACGAATTCGCCGACATGAACGTCGATGTCGACCCGGATTGGGGTTCGCCGAACGACCGGGAGCCGGTCGCGGCGGCGGTCGCCTCGCAGAACGGTACGGGTTCACTGGGGTTCGCCGGCACGGTGGACAAGGACAGCCTCGCCGCGGCGTCGGGGTTAGCGAGGCTGAGCAGCAACGGTTTTGGCAGTGGTCCGCGCA
Source organism: uncultured Actinomycetota bacterium (assembly GCA_963762535.1). Taxonomy (GTDB): domain Bacteria; phylum Actinomycetota; class Actinomycetes; order Mycobacteriales; family Mycobacteriaceae; genus Mycobacterium. Next base: position 310,521 of record CAVXKX010000002.1, on the reverse strand, counting down.
TGCCGATGGTGCCGGGCACATGGGACTCGGAGGCATCGGAGGGGGAGGGGGACCACAGCTGAGCGTGCGTTCGTGTGGCAACGGTTATCGGATGAGGAGAGGGTTTCAGGATGAGTTTGTTGGATGCTCATATTCCGCAGTTGGTGGCGTCGGAGTCGGCGTTTGGTGCCAAGGCGGGGTTGATGCGGTCGACGATTGGTCAGGCTGAGCAGGAGGCGATGTCGTCGCAGGCGTTTTTCGCCGGTGATGGTGCGGCGGCGTTTCAGGCGGCGCATGCCCGTTTTGTGGCGGCGGCGGCGAAGGTGAATTCGTTGCTGGATATCGCTCAGGCCAATTTGGGTGATGCGGCGGGTACTTATGTGGCTGCTGACAGTGCTGCGGCGAGCAGTTACCCGGGTTTTTGAGTTGATACGGATTAGTCGAAAGGGTTTGTGATGTCGCAGATCATGTACAACTACCCGGCGATGCTGGCGCATTCGGCGGATATGGCCGGGTATGCGGGCACGTTGCAGAGCTTGGGTGCCGATATTTCTGCTGAGCAGGCGGCGTTGCAGTCGGGCTGGCAGGGTGACACCGGGTTGAGTTATCAGGCCTGGCAGGCGCAGTGGAATCAGGCGATGGAGCAGTTGGTGCTGTCTTATCGTGCGATGGCCAGTACGCACGAGAACAACACCACCTCGATGCTGGCCCGCGACCAGGCCGAAGGCGCCAAGTGGGGCGCCTGACAACCGCTACGGCAGCGCTTGTGGAGCGGATCGAGCCGAATGGGTCCGCTACGTAGATGACCAACGAGCCCAACGCCGTCGAGCTGACCGTCGACCAGGCGTGGTGCATTGCTGAAACCGTTGGAGCGGGAACGTTCCCGTGGGTTCTGGCGATCACCACGCCATACACTGATGCCGCCGAACGGGGTGCGTTCCTCGCAGCCCAGACCGCCGAACTGGCCCGCATGGGCTTGGTGTCGGCCGATGGCGTCGTCAATCGAGCGGTAGCCGACTGGATTCGGGTGGTGTGCTTTCCGGACCGGTGGCTGGACCTGCGCTATGTGGGTTCGGCCGCCGTCTCGGGGAGCGACGATCTGCTGCGCGGGATCATCGCCCGGCGCGGCAGTAAAACCGTTGTGGCACTGCGTAACGCGCAGCTGGTCACGTTCACTGCGATGGATATTCACGACGCCCGCGCGTTGGTGCCGATCCTCGGTGTAGGCCTGGCGCAACGCCCGCCGGCCCGATTCGACGAATTCAATCTGCCGGCGCAGGTCGGCGCACGGGCTGACGAGCGGCTGCGCAACGGTGCGCCGCTCACCGAAGTTCTTGATTACCTGAGCATCCCGCGGTCGGCGCGTGCGGTGGTCGAATCGGTGTTCACCGGACCACGCAGTTACGTGGAGATCGTCGCGGGCTGTCGCCACGACGGTCGTCACATCAGCACCGAAGTGGGCATGAGCATCGTCGACACCACCGAGGGCAGGGTGTTGGTGAGCCCGTCGCGTGCCTTCGACGGTGAATGGATCTCCACGTTCAGCCCCGGAACCGCGTTCGCTATTGCCGTTGCGGCCGAACAGCTCACCGACCAGCTACCGGATGGCCACTGGTTCGAGGGCAATCGGCTCTCCCGAGACTTCACCAGTACCAACCCACAAACCGTCTGATCCTCCCGCCAGAACAATCGTCATTCCCGAACAGAAAGAGAAGTAATGTCCCGCAGAATCCTGAGGAGCCGGTGATGTCCAGCGCTGTCATACCCGTCGTGCGCGTCGCCATCCTTGCCGAGAGCCGGCTGACCGAGGTCGCTCTGCCCGTGGACCTGCCGCTGCGCGAAATCCTGCCGGCAGTAGAACGTTTGGTCGTACCTGCGGTCGCTGACGATGGGACTGCCGCCGGAGGCTCCGTAGCTGAGCCGGCGACGCCTGCCCGGCTCAGCCTTGCCCCGATCGGTGGCGCGCCGTTCAGCTTGGACGCCAGTTTGGGAACGGTCGGTGTGGTTGACGGCGACCTGTTGGCGTTGCAGCCGATCCCGGCCGGTCCGGCCGCGCCGGGCATCGTCGAAGACATCGCCGATGCCGCCGTCATCTTCTCGACGTCGCGGTTGAAGCCCTGGGGCACCGCGCACATTCAGCGTGGCGCGATCGCGGCCATTGTCGGGTTGATCTGGGCAGCAACAGGTCTCGGGGTCGTCCATCGGGTGGCCACCGGTTCGCCTGCCGGCGTGTTCGTGGTCGGTGCGATAGCGCTGCTCAGCGTGGTGGCGGGTCTGGCGGTGCGCTCGCCGCGGGCCGGCGCCAGTCTGTCCGCTGCTGCTCTGGTGCCGATCACCGCGGCGCTCGCCCTGGCGGTACCGGGTCACTTCGGCACGCCACAGGTGACGCTGGCCGCGGCCGGGGTGGCCGCGTGGTCGCTGATCAGCCTGATTCTGCCGCGCCGCGAAAACCACAGCGTGATCAGCTTTTTCACCGCGACCACCGTGCTGGGCGTAGGTGTGTTGCTGGCTGCCGGTGCCAGCTCGCTCTGGCAGCTGCCGCTGGTGACGCTGGGGGCGGGAGTGCTCGTCGTCGCGTTGTTGTTCACCGTCGAGGCCCCGCAGCTGTCCGCGCTGTGGGCGCGATTCCCGCTGCCGGTCATCCCCGCGCCCGGAGACCCGACGCCGTCGGCTCCCTCGGCGCGCGTGCTCGAAGACCTGCCGCGCCGGGTTCGGATCAGCGACGCGCACCAGACCGGCTTCATCGCCGGCGCCGTGCTGCTCAGCGTGATCGGCTCGCTGGCCATCGCGTGGCGGCCGGAAACGCTGTCGTTCTGGGGCTGGTACGTGATCGCCGCGACTGCTGCCGCGGCCACCCTGCGGGCCCGGGTGTGGGACTCGGCGGCCATCAAAGCGTGGCTACTGGCCCAGCCGCATCTGGTCGGTGTGGCGTTGGTGGTCCTCTACACCGCGACGGCGCATTATCTGACCGCACTGGTGATCGCGGCGGTGCTGGCCGCGTTGGTGTCGGCCTGGGTGATCGCCGCACTGAGCCCGACCATCGCTTCGCCGGAGACCTATTCGCTGCCGCTGCGCCGGCTGGTGGGATTTGTCGCATCCGGAATCGACGCGTCGCTGATCCCGGTGATCGCGTACCTGGTCGGGCTGTTCGCGTGGGTGCTTGATCGATGAGCTCTGCCCGCACTCGGCGATTCGGTTGTCTCGCAGCGGCTCTGGTTGCCACGCTGTGGGCCTGCCCGCCTGCGTTGGCGATCGACCGCCCTCAGGTCGATCCCGGTGCGCCGCCGCCTCCCGGTGCGCCCGGTCCGGTGGCGCCGATGGAGAAGAACGGCGAGTGCAGCGCGACCGGCGTCATCGCGGGCACGGATTTCAAAGCGGTGCCGCCGAGTCAGCAGACTCTGGATCCGTCTGCGGCATGGCGGTTTTCCCGCGGTGACGGGCAACTGGTCGCGGTGTTGGACACCGGGGTGCGGCCGGGGCCACGGCTGCCCGGCGTTCAACCCGGTGGTGACTATGTCGAGTCGACCGACGGGCTGATCGACTGCGACGGCCGCGGGACGGCGGTGGCGGGGCTGATCGCCGGCCAGCCGGGTGATGACGGCTTCGCCGGGATCGCGCCCGGGGCCCGGCTGGTGTCGTTGCGGGTGACGTCGGCAAAGTTCTCGGCGCGCAGCGCCGGTGGTGACCCCACCCTGGGGCGGGCCGTCGTCGACGTGACGGCGCTGGGCCGCGCGATCGTGCACGCTGCCGATCTCGGAGCGCGGGTGATCACCGTCTCGGGGATCACCTGTCTGCCCGCCGACCGCAACGTCGACCAAGGGGCACTCGGAGCGGCGATCCGGTATGCCGCCGTCGACAAGGACGCGGTGATCGTGGCTGCGGCGGGCAACATCGGTGCCGCCGGTGCGGCCAGCGGGGCGGCGTGTGACTCGAACCCGTTGACTGACTTGGGCCGTCCCGATGATCCGCGCAATTGGGCTGGTGTGACGTCTGTTTCGGTTCCCTCGTGGTGGCAGCCGTACGTGCTGTCGGTGGGGTCCCTGACGGCCGGTGATCAGCCGTCGAAATTCACGATGGCCGGTCCCTGGGTGGGTGTGGCCGCGCCCGGTGAGAGCATCGTGTCGGTGAGCAACCGCGACGACGGCGGACTCGCCAATGGACTGCCGAACGAACATCAGCAGTTGGTGCCGCTGGCCGGTACCAGCTACGCGGCCGGATACGTGTCCGGTGTCGCGGCGTTGGTGCGCAGCAAGTACCCGGAATTGAAATCGACCCAGGTGATTCAGCGGATCACCAGGTCGGCGCACAACGGCGCCCGGGCGCCGTCGAACATCGTCGGCGCCGGCGCGGTGGACCCGGTGGCAGCCCTGACCTGGGAGCTGCCCGCCGCGACCAACGGTGACACATCGCCAACCAAACATGTTGCGGCGCCGCCAGAACCCGCACCGAAGAGCCCGCTGCCCCGGATCGTCGCATTCGGTGGGACGGCTGCTCTGCTCCTGGCCGTCGTGGCTGCCGCCGCGATCGCCGCACGCCGACGAAAGGAACCATCGCTGTGAGCGCGCACCAATCCACCTCGCCGCCCACCGGGCGGATCACCTTGGTGCTGTTGGCCGTTGTGGCCGCAGCCATCGCGTTCCCCTGGCATACAGTGCGAGAGCGCTGGGTGCTCGGTACCGCGGTCGTGGCGGTGATCGTGCTGCTGAGCCGCTGGCATGGGCTGCCTGTCACCACGATCTTGCGCCGGCGGCTGGCGATACTGCGTCCTAATCGGCGAGTGGACCGGGCCGAGGAGTCGGTCACCGATGTCCGGACGACGGCGCTGTTGCGAGTGTCGCCGCCGCTGGGCGATGCCGACTCGCTGCCGCTGGCGTTGATCGCCAGTTACGCACAGCGCTACGGTCTGCGGGCCGACGCCATCCGTGTGACCAGTCGCGACAGCACGTCAGAAGTCGGCACGCGGGAACGGGAAACCTGGATCGGCGTGACGCTTTCTGCCGCAGACAATCTCGCGGCCCTGCAGGCCCGCTCGGCGCAGATTCCGCTGCGCGAGACGACCGAGGTCGCGGCCCGCCGCCTGGCCGACCACCTCCGGGAAAGCGGTTGGACCGCCGCCCTGGCTAACCCCGATGACGTTCCATCGCCGCTGCCTCGATCGGCGCGCGAGACGTGGTCGGGAGTTCGTCAGGGAAGTTCGAATCACGTTGCTGCATACGGGGTAAAGGTCGACACCGCGCTGCCCAACACGCTCGCGGCGATCTGGTCCTACCCGGTCCGCGAAGTGTGGACGGCGGCCGAAGTGTCTGGAGCCGGCGACGACCAGACCCTGGCGGTGGCGTGCGCATTCGTGACCGACGCCGCCCCCGGCGCGAGCGGGCCACTGCCCGGCCTGATTTCGAAGTCCGGGATCCAGCGCGCGGCGCTGACGGCACTGGACCCGCTGTCGAGTCAGCGTCTCGACGGCCACGTCCCCCTTCCGGAGTCGCTGCTTTTGGAGCGGCTGCGCTGGGCCAGCACCGCGCAACTGCAACCGATCGCCTGAACTAGTCCGGCGGGCGAACGGCGACATGTGGGATCCGGACGTCTACCTGAGCTTTGCCGATGACCGCGCTCGCCCGTTCTACGACCTGCTGGCCCGGGTGCCAGCACGGGATCCGCGACGCGTGGTCGACCTGGGCTGCGGCGCCGGAAACCTCACTTCTGAGCTGACGCGGCGCTGGCCGGATGCGACCGTCGAGGCGTTGGACAGCTCAGCGGAAATGGTCGCGGCGGCCCGAGAACGGGGCGTGAACGCGTCGGTCGCGGACGTGAGAACGTGGACGCCGCAACCGGATACCGACGTGGTGCTCAGCAACGCCGCGATGCATTGGGTCCCCGAGCACGGCGAGCTGTTCATCCGATGGGCCGGGCAACTGGCGGCCGGGTCGTGGCTGGCGGTTCAGATGCCCGGCAACTTCGAAACTCCGTCCCACGCCGCGGTGCGCGCTGTGGCCCGACGTCAGGCATACGCGGAGTTGTTGCGAGACATTGCGTTTCGGGTCGGCACTGTGGTGGAAAGTCCCGCGCATTACGCCGAGCTGCTGCTCGACGCCGGTTGCACGGTCGACGCCTGGGAGACCACGTACATCCATCAGCTCACCGGCGAGCATCCGGTGCTGGATTGGATCAGCGGTACCGCGCTGCTGCCGGTGCGCGAACGGCTCAATGAGCAGCAGTACCAACAGTTCCGCGAAGACCTCATCCCGCTGCTCGCCGAGGCGTACCCTCCCCGGCCGGACGGGACGACGTTCTACCCGTTCCGTCGGGTCTTCTTCGTCGCACAGGTGGGCGGCTGACCGTCGGCTATACCGGCAGTCCCAACCGCCGGGCGTCGTCGCGGTAGCGCTCCACCCACTCATCCGAGTGTTTGTTGATCTGCGGCGCCGGCGCCGGCGCCAGCCGGGGATCCTGGCCGATCGCTTCCAGCACGGTCGCGACGACCGTGGTCAAGTTGCGCCACAGCATCGGATAGGGCACATCGATCGCATCGATGCCTTCTTCGGCCAACCAGGCCCGCCAGGAATCGTTCTGCTCGCGCAGCATCGCCACCGCGTGGGCGATCGCACCCGCATGGTAGGTGGGCCGCGGACCATGCTCGGCGTGCGGCCGGCCACGCCACATCCGAGTCTGGACGGCGCGCCAGAACGACACCGCCTGTGCGACCACATCTGGCCGGTGGACGTGGATGTATACCGGCTCGCTGCCGATCACATCCCGAATGGCTGCTCGCAGACCCTCCCCGGATCGGTCGGGTAGCGATGACGCCCGCTGCTGCAGCAGCGGTGTCTGGTTCCACATCAGCTTGCCGCCCCAGATTCCGTTCGGTGTCCGGCCCGAGCTGCGGATGTGTTCACGCCAGGCGACCGACGACGCGGAATCCGGCGTGCCGGGGTCAACCGGGTCGAGCAGATGCAGGATCGTCTCGTCCTCGACGTCGGCGAACCACTGACGCGGTTGCGGCGCCATCCCGGTGGTCGGCAGGTACTGGAAGAACTCCTGCGGCTCGCCCGCCGTACCGGTTGCGCGTAACGCCTCGGCCAACAACGTGCTGCCGCAGCGTTGCGAGGCAAGCACGAGATAGGACGTCGGATCCGCGGGCACCGGGAGAGCCTAACCGCACATCCCATGGTCGCGACTACGGTTCGGTGCGACGGGTCGCATCGTCGATACCGCGGTCGGCGGCGATCCCTGAGCGGCTGGTGGGCGCCTTTGCGTGAATTTGCAGATACGTCTCGGTGTAGCGTGCCGCGATGCGGCTGCCGGCGAAGTCAGAAGGAATGACGTCATTGGTCCGCTGTCGCCAATCATGCAGTCGGACAGCAAGGTCGGCGGCCACCTTGTCCGAGCCGTCGTCTCCGTCTCCGGTCAGCAGATTGGTCGTTTCGGTGGGATCTGCACGCAGATCATAGAGTTCACGTTCAGGTCGCGGGGCAGTGACCAGCGGTGCCACGGCGTGACCGGACGGACTTTCCTCGATGTCCCACGGCAGGTCCAATAGTGGTCGGCGTGCATAGTTTTCGATGTAAAGGAAATCTTTCGTCCGGATCGCGCGGATCGGGTCAAACGAGTCGTGGTAGGTCTTGGCCGTGTAGACATGGTCACGCACTGGGCCGACATGATCCCCGGGCAGCAGCGCCTGCGCGTGCGACACGCCCTCGATGTCGGACGGCGTCGTCACTCCGAGCAGCTCCAGCAATGTCGGCACCAGATCCACCCCGCTGAACAGATCGTCGTAAACCTTGTGCGGCAGCTTCATCCGGGTCGGTGGGCGGACAATCATCGCGATTCCGGTGCCCGCCGAGTACAACGTGGATTTGGCTCTGGGAAATGCCGCGCCATGGTCGGTGAGGAAGATGACCCAGGTGCTGGCGTCCAGTCCGGTGTCGGCAAGGGTGTCCAGTATCCGGCCGACTGCAGCGTCGGCGGTCGTGATCGACCCGTAAAACTCGGCGAGATCCTGCCGTACTTCAGCGGTATCGGGCAGATAGTCGGGCAGATCGACTGCGTCGGTGTCGGCGGGCTCATAACGATCCAGCGGATAAGGGCGGTGGGTTTCGAAGAATCCGGCGGTCAGCAGGAACGGTCGGCCGGCATCATGGTCACGCAGCCACTGCTGGGCCTGTTCGACGACGTACTCGCAGTACGAATTCGACACGTCGAACTCGTCGAAACCCAGCCGTGAGGGATGGGATGTCTCGTGCTGCATCCCGAAAAGCACTGAGTACCAGCCGGAGTCGGAAAGTATTTGCGGCAGCGTTCGGACGCCTGGGCGATATTCCCAACCGTGGTGCGCCAACCCGACCAGTCCGTTGCTCTGCGGGTAGCGGCCGGTGAACAGTGACCCCCGCGACGGGGAGCACAGCGGCGCGGTGGCGTGTGCTCGGGTGAACAGGATGCCCTCGGCGGCCAGCTGGTCCAGCCGCGGGCTGCAGACATCGGGATGGCCGTAGACGCCGAGATACCGGCCTAGGTCGTGCCAGTGCACGAGCAGCACGTTGTCGCGTTGCGGATGCGCCGCGCCTGGGTTTGCGTCTGTGCCGCCGATCGCCGCCACCTCCTGAGCTCTGCCGGGCCTCGTCGACGTTATCGGCCCCGGCGGTTTGCGGTATGTGGCAGGGCCTACCTGGCCGGGCCGCTCACCACTGTTGCGGTGGTCCGGGAGGGCTGTAGTGCGGGGGCTGGGGTGGTCCCGGCGGCCACTGTCCGCCGCCCGGATATCCGCTGTGCCCGGCCGTCAGGTGCGGTGGCAGTCCCAGCAGCACACCGAAAAGCCGGGATGAACATCAGGCCGCCGGTGACGGCGATGACCAGACCTGCGATCAGGTCGTAGGTAATTCGGCTCGTCGCTCCGTAGCGGGCTTCCAGACCGATGGACAAGACGAGCATCACGATGCCGCCCCCGAGGATCAGGAACTGCCCCAGTGGCCTTCTGAGAAAGAGCATCACTGCGCCGGCGGCCACCGCAAGGCAGGCCGCGATGATCAGGAAGAGGCAAACGACCAGGGCTACCGGCACTGTGGGGACCATGGTGTGGATCTGGTGGCGGCACATTTTGCCGTACTCACCCGCGAATCGATTGCAGACGTCGGCGGCGCGGCTGACAGCACTGTTCAGATTGATCCATAGGGTCAGCGTGAGGATGCCACCGAGTAGCCCCAACAACCCGATAGCCGCCAGGCTGACCCAGCCGATCGTCTGCTGGGAGGTCGGGACCGGCACGGGCGGGCCGTAGCCGCCCCACTGCGGCGGCCCGTAGCCGGGCGGCGGCGGCGGCTGTCCGTAGCTCTCCTGCCCAGGCTGACCTCCGACGCCTGGCCCGGTGTGCTCCCAGGGCTCGCCGGGCGGGGGGCCCCATTGCGGAGGGGGACCTGGCGGAGGTGGTTGCACCCCGGCATCGTAACCGCCGTAAGGCCGGCTGCCCCGGATCAGTGACGGACGAGCGTCTGCGAGCCCGGCAAGAAGATGCGTCGACGTGCGCGGTATCCCGGTCGGCGTCAGGTCGCGCGGTGCGGCGCTTGACCCCAGCCGTTCTCTGACACGAATTCCGGCAGCGGGCGTCCCAGCGCCCAGCCGTCCAATTCCAGCGAGGGCCGGTCGGGAAAATCTGGCACCGGGCCGAGGCACAAGATTGCCACCGGCTCGGCGTCGGCGGGCATGGACAGCAGCGATGCCAGCTTCGGCGGATCGAACAGCGATACCCATCCCATTCCGAGGCCCTCGGATCGTGCTGCCAGCCAAAGGTTTTGGATCGCGCAGGACACCGATGCCAGATCCATCTGCGGCATCGTTCGGCGGCCGAATACGAAGCTGTCCCTGCCGTCGGACAGCGCGACCACCAGTAGTTCGGCGCAATCGAGAATGCCTTCAACTTTGAGCGCGAGAAATTCCTGCGCGCGCGGGCCCAGCGCCTGGGCGGTCTGCTGGCGCTCCTCGTCGACCAGCGCGTGGATGCGCCGCCGCAGTTCGTCGTCGGTGATCCGGATGAATCGCCACGGCTGCATCAGCCCGACGTTGGGAGCGGCGTGGGCGGCCTGCAGCAACCGGGCGAGGACGTCGTCGGAAACTTTGCTGTCGGGGACGAACCGGCGCATGTCGCGGCGCTCGGCGATCACGCGATAGATCGCCTGGCGCTCGGGCTTGCTGAATGCGTGCTCGTCCACAAGCCCATCGTAGGAAGCGTGGCGTGTTATGGCCGGTAGGTGACGCCGACGGCACGGAGAACATATTCCGGCGGCATGTCGAAAATCAGCGAGCGCCGGGGTAGTTGCGCCAGCACATCGCCGGGCAGCGTGAGCTTGTAGTGCAGTGACAGATGCCCGGTGAACGTCGGGTCCAACTCGTCGACGTCGGCATCGACCTGCAGGCCGGTTGACGATATCTCTGCGGCCGCGACACCGGATTGCGGTGCATCCCAACGCACGTCGACGGTCGGGCCGGCCAACTTGGGCAACGACGACAAGGTGGCCAGAACCCGCTCCGAGGTGAACGCGACCGACCCGACGTAGCTGGCGAGGCTGTGCGCCGAACGCAGACCGGGGATGGCGCCGCTGAATCGGCGGGTGACGGGAACGAAGTCGGCGAGATGGATCAGCCCCTCGGCCTCGACGGCCGCCCGCACGTCGGCGGGTAGCTTGCCGATGCCGAAGAGCTTGCGGACGAAGACCGGCATGATTCCAGTATGACGATGGCGTCGGTGGTGATGTTCACGCGTTCCTCGGCCGTCTGACCGGGCGCGAATTCGAACGAGGTAGAACCTAAGCATCATGAGCAACGCCATCGTTCGAGTAATCGTTGACCGCGAATCGGTCCATGCCGGAGACGACACGGATAGCCATCAAGAGATCTGGGACTTTCCCTCCGTGGCCAGCCTTGATGACCTGTTGGTAAACCTCTGTAACAGATACCTGGCGTCGGTTGCCGGCAACATCATGTGGGCGGTGTACCTCGGCAGTCGAAGACACTCAGGCCCTAACCAAGTACTCGCGCTCATCATGTCGATTACCCGAGCGGGCTTATTCGCTTTGTCCCGCTTGGCCAATGGTGACGGCACGCATCCGGGCGCGGATCGGCGGCCGGAACTTGTCGGACCTGGCTGCGATGATGCAGGTTATGTCGTTGACCGCATCGCCTCCCGTGGCGGTGAGCCGTGCCGAGCGTCTTGAGGTGTTGTTCGAGGAGTTCGCGGAGTTGGCGGGTCAGCGCAACGCGATTGATGGGCGCATCGTGGAGATCGTGGCCGAGTTGGAGCGCGACGAGCTGTGCGGGGCCACCGGCGCCCGCTCGGTGGCGGCGTTGGTGGCCTGGAAGCTGGGCATCTCATCGGCCAACGCCCACACGATCACCACGGTGGCGGGCCGGCTGCAGGAGTTTCCGCGCTGTGTGGCGGCCTGGCGGAGGGTCGGCTGTCGCTGGATCAGGTCGGTGTCATCGCCGCGCGCGCCGCTGACGGGATCTGATGAGCATTATGCGGAGCTCGCCGCAGTCGCCACGGTCAACCAGTTGCGCACCGCGGTCAAGCTGGAACCCCGCCCGCAACCCGATCCTGGGCCGCAACCGCAGCCCTCGATCAGCAAAACCTCCAGTGAGGAGTTCACCTGTTGGCGGATCAGGCTTGGGCATCTGGATGCGGCGAAGTTCGACGCGGCGCTGGCCTCGCATCGGGATGCGCTGATCGCCGAGTGGAAACACGACCGCGGCGATAGCGATCGCGGCGATGGCCAGGGCGCCGCAGATACCGCGCCGCCGTTGCCGGGCACCCTGGAGGCGTTTATCCGCCTGGTCGAGGCCGGCTGGGATGTCGAGGCGACCCGCCGCCCACACGGGCAGCACACCACGGTGGTGGTGCACCTCGATGTTGAGCAGCGCGCCGCCGCGCTGCATCTGGGTCCGCTGCTCACCGACGCTGAACGCCGATATCTGAGCTGTGATGCCACCTGTGAAGTCTGGTTCGAACGTGGCGGGCAGGTCATCGGCGCCGGGCGGGCGACCCGGCTGATCAACCGGCGGCTTCGCCGCGCGCTCGAGCACCGCCAGCCCAGCTGCGCGGTTCCCGGCTGTGGTGCTACCCGCGGCCTGCACGCCCACCACATCCGGCACTGGGAAGACGGCGGCCCAACCGAGCTGGCCAACCTGGTGCTGGTATGCCCCTATCACCACCGGGCCCACCACCGCGGCCTCATCACCATCACCGGACCCGCCGATGATCTGACCGTCACCGACAGCGCCGGGCGACCACTAAGCCCAGGATCACTCGCACGCCCGCCCACCCATCCCCCACCCGACGTCCCACCATGCCCCGGCCCGACCGGCGAACGCGCCGACTGGTGGTGGTATGAACCCTTCCAACCCCAACCACCGCCAACCAACCAACTAGGCCGCTCAGCGGCAACGCATCCAAGACGAAACCGGTTGAGGCAGAGCGAATTCGGGTTCGCTACCCGCTGCTCGCGGATCTTGTATCAACGCCGACAACCAGATCCGTCAATGCCATCGACCCGATATCCACTGCCCTCATCAACTTCGCCGTTGGCGTGCGCACAAATTTGAGCCAAGTCGAGCCGACTCGACACCGCTCGCCGGTTCGTCGAGATTGATATGCGTACGCATCGGCACTCAACAGACATTGGTCACTGCGCTCTACACCTCAGGTGCAAGGCATCGGCTTTAGCCGCTCACTAGCGTTTCAGCGACCAGATGTCGCGACGACTAGTTCGAGCTCATCTACCGACTTCAACATCAGATGGCTGAAAATCGTTGCGGTACCGGAGATCAGAATTGCACCGCACTCCCCGTCCAGGACGGAGTTCGATGTGTGCGCTTCTTTGAGGTCTGTTACCTCAATTCCAGTCGGCGATAGCCCTGCTTAGAATAAAAATGCGCCCCCAACGGTTCGGACGCCAACTGCACCCCGTTGCGTCGCAGTGATCCAGTCCCAGATCAGATACTTTTCCGTCAATTGGAAATGTCGATAGATGTGGCGTCGCCATTGGAGCGTTGCTCCTCGATCGTCGACTGTGTCGATCACCCACCACGTCGCCGTCGTTCCGGAGATGTACAGAATAATCCCGAGAGCCGAACAAGATTTCGACAATCTTCGCACTTGGCCGAACACTGTTACGTCTGCGAGGTCCTGACGCGGGTGCACCATTCGAGCCCAATTTGAAGATAAGCGAGAGAAAGTCTGTCCATCATTTACTGGTCCTCCTTCGAGTACTCCCTGGATCGGAGCAGATCGTCTTACTGGCGCATCCGGTGCTGCCGTCCGGTTCGATGATGCGATACTGCGTGCCGCCGCCGGGCTGATGGAACCATGGCGCCGCCTGGGATTCCTCAATGTGCTAGCCGGGCTGTAAAGCTGGCTGGGATCACCGACAATGTACTGGTAGTACGGCTTGAGAGCGCTGTCCGGGGGAAGTGCACCGTTCGGCGAAGGGAACTCCTTCAGGCGCATAAGCCAGCCACCGTAGGGCGAGCCGAATCGGTCGATGACTGGCGCCGGGGGTGCAATTGTGCGTCAGGGATAATCGTGCCAGGGATTGCATAGAGCTGGCCTGGGAGAGTTGCGTCCGGATAGATGCAGGCTGCCGTCAGGATTGGTGAATTCCGGGCCCGGATCCATCAGGGTGGTATCCCTCGAACAGCGGTGAATCGGGCGGCAGCGGGTGCGGCACGTAGGCCGGGGCTCAGCTGGGATAGTCGTGCGCACCGCCACCCCCGTCGACGGGTGCATGCTCAACCGCCGGCGGCTCGTGGGTCGGGAGGGGCCCCGGTGGTCCGTCGTGACTGGCGGCGGGTGGTCTGCCACCGTGCCAGGCGGAAGCGAAGCCGGCGCGTGGGTGGCTGCCTCGCCGTCGAGTTCCCGGAAGGCGATCTTTTCGCGAAGCTCAGCCGCGCTGAAAGTTTGGGCGAGAATATTGTCCGGCGTGATATCGGCGGTCAGCCCGACCGCCCGTCGTTCCAGGAGCGATTTGAACCCTTGGACGGCGCCTTCTCCGGCCGCTTTGAGTTCGGGCGCACCCACCGCGAGCGTGACGGCCGACAACAACGGCTCGTCGGTTGCTTCGACACGGCCCGGGTCGGGCGTGCGCATGCCGACCAGCTTGCCGTCCTTGAAGGTGTAGTACGTGCCGCGTCCCTGGTCGAAGATTTCGCCGGTGCCGTTCTTCAGTTGGCCGGTCACCTGGACGGGCTGTCCATCGGCGTCGTAGCCAAACAGGAAGTGGCCGTCGGCGCCGGCTCGCACCGCGGACGGATCGACGTTGCCGTAGTCGGGCAATTTGCCCAGATCGTTGAGCGCGTCGGCGAGATTCTTTTTCAGCTCGGGAAGCCGGTCCATAGCCGCCTTGGCCTCCGGCGACCCGGCGCCGCCGGTGTAGGCGGCTCGGGCGGCGTCATCCACGGCCTTCTGCGCGGCGCGCACTTTTGCCATCTGATCGACGACTGCCTGATTCATGACGTGGTTGAGGTCGGCCAGTTCTGGCGGCGTCGAATACCGACGGCGGAACGTCGCCGGGCTTGCCGGCTTCGCCATCCATCGCATAGATCGAATTCGGGTCGAGCCCGTCGGTCCGCAGGTTCGCTTTCGCCTTCTTGAGTCCGTCGGCGTATTGGTCGCGGATCTGCTCGAGGCCATGCAGCGTGGCTTTCGTGTCGTCGATCGCCTCGTGCTCGCAGTCGGTGATGTACTGCTGGAGCCGATCGATGTCGTCTTCGAGTTCGGAGATGTCGTCGTCGTCTTCGGCCTGAGCAAGGAGTTGTTCGTCCCGCTTGATCAAGTCCTCGGCTTGGCCGATCCAGTCGTCCAGGGTCTGAAGCCGAGCGTCCAGCGAGCTGATGTAGCCGGCCGCGGTTCCCTGGGTCTGGGCCAGCGCCGCGGCGATGGTCTCCAAATCGGTTGCGATCTTGGGTAACTGGCTGGCCTGCAGGCCTAACCCAGTGACCGTTCGCTGCACTTCGGGCGAGGCGGTGATCGGATGCTGACCGTTGTCGCGGATCCACGCATCGAGGCGGTTGCGGGCATCGGTGAATGCTTGGTCGGCTTCTCGTGTCGATTGGCCGGCGTTGTGAAACGCCTGTGCCAGTTCTGCGATCTGGGTCGGCCGGCCGCTTTGCAGCGTCGCGTTGACTTTCCAGGGGTCGCCCCCGGCGAACATGGACAGCAGGCCCCGGCTCATATGGCGGAGCGTCACTAGAGTTCTCGCAACTCCGATGTGTTGCGCTCGTCCATCGCGGTGAACGAGTAACCGGCCCGATGTGCCCACGCGCCAACATCATTGAGGCTCTGCTGATGGTTTTGCAGCGACGTGACGTGCTGAGCGTGCGCAGCGCTGAGGGCCTCATGGAAATCGTCGGCGTCCGGAAAGTCGCCGAACATCCCGGCCGCCGGCGGCGCACCGGACAAGTGGTTGGCCCCCGCTTGCGCATGCTCGCTCGCGCGGAACGACCCGGCCGCGCCGGAGTGCAGCTTGGCGGTGTCGACGCGCATCGCTAACCCTTTCCCGAACTAGGCAGCAACGCTACTACCGGCGGGCGAGCCGTCAATTCAGCTCAGCGGGCGCGCTTGCCCAACCGCAGCCGGTAGCGGACCAGGCCGGCGAGCACGGCGGCCGAGACCGCCAGCATCCCGACGTCCTGCAGCCACGCCCCGGGCACGTGTCGCCACAACCGGTCGACGGGCAGCCCCGCCTCGACGCTGTTCAGGTCGACCGTCGAGGCCGAGGCCGCAAAGCCCCAGCGGGCGGGCACAAACCAGGCCAGTTGATCCAGGACCAGCCGTCCCGTCACCGGGATCAAGCCTCCGGCCAGCACCATCGACACCATGATGGTCACCACGAGCATCGGCAGCACCTGCTCGGTGGAGCGGGCCAGCGACGACAGCGCCAGTCCCACCATCGCCGAGGTGATCGCGGTGAGCGCCAGGCCCAGGTACAGCTCCACGACGCCGTGCACCACGCCGTGCCCCAGCAGCGCCCCGCCGTGCGACGGGGTGCCCTTGCCGATCGTCATGATGGCAACCATGACCGCGGTCCCGATCAGGGCGGCGATGCTGAAGACAACCATTTTCGCGATCAGGTAGGCCGACGCGGACAGGCCGACGGCCCGCTCGCGCTGAAAGATCATCCGCTCGCCGACCAGATCACGCACGGTGAGCGCGGTGCCCAGAAACACCGCTCCGATATCGAGCAGGATCAGGATGTCGATCGGCTCCTCCGGTGCGGCCGGATTGATCGCACCCAGGCCGGTGCTACCGGGCACCGCCAGTGACAGCACGCCGAGGACGAACGGGAGCACCGACAAGAAGGCGAAGTAGCCGCGGTCGGAGGTGATCAGCCGAGTCTGGCGGCGCACCAGCGTCATGACCTGGCGCCACGAGCTGGTTCGCGGCGGCTTTCCCAGCGGCGCCGCGCCGGCGGTCGGCGATGGTCGGCGCGCGGACGGGGGATGACGGGACAGATACGCGCGATGGGCACCGTCGGGATCGGTGCTGACGCGGGCGAAGATGTCGGCCCAGTCGGTGCTGCCCATCGCCGACCCGATCTGCGCGGGCGGGTCGGCGAAGGCGGTCTTGCCGCCCGGCGCCAGCAGCAGGATCTGGTCGCACATGCCGACATAGGTCAGCGAGTGCGTGACGACGATGACCACCCGGCCGGCGTCGGCGAGCCGTCGCAGCATCGTCATCACCTGACGGTCCAGCGCGGGGTCGAGCCCCGAGGTCGGTTCATCGAGGATCAGCAGCGACGGGCCGGTCAGCAGTTCCATCGCCACCGATGCGCGCTTGCGCTGCCCGCCGGACAGCTTGTCGACGCGAGTGTCCTTGTGCGCAGCCAACTCCAGCTCGTCGAGCACGCGCTGAACCACCTGCCGTCGATCGTCGGCGGTGGTGTCCGGTGGCAGCCGCAGTTCGGCGGCGAAGTTGAGCGCCTGCTCGACGGTGAGCTGCCGGTGCACGACGTCGTCCTGGGGCACCATCCCGATCCGTGAGCGCATCGACGCGTACTCGGCGTGCACGTCGTGTCCGTCGAACGCGACCACACCGGCACTGCGTGGCATCGCGCCGCCGATCAGCTTGACCAGCGTGGACTTGCCGGCGCCGGACGGCCCGATCACGGCGGTCAGCGTCCCCGGTTTCGCGCTGAACGACACGTCTTGCAGCAGTTGGCGACCATCGACCGTCAGCGCCAGCCCCTGCGCGGTCAGCCCGCTGGTGCGGGCCGACGTCGGCTGCGGGACCAGGGTGTTGCCTGTCGCGAGCAGGTCGGTGTTACCGATCGTGACCACGTCACCGTCGCGCAGCCTCGCGCTGGTGATCAACCGTCCGTTGACGAAAGTGCCGTTGCTGCTGCCGTTGTCGCGGATCTCCAGGCCGGCCGGAGTCGACGTGAGCATCGCGTGCACGCGGGACGCGAGCGCGTCCTCGACGACGACGCTGTTGGTCTTGGCGCGACCGACTGTCATCGCGACCTGGGAACGGACTGGGGACGGCCGGCTCGGCGGCGGCGCTGGCGGCCGCGGCAACGGCCGCAACCGTGCCCCCGTCGTCACGGGTGGTCGCCCGCCGGTCGGTGGCGGCGGCCCCGGCCGGCGGCGGTGGCCCGACGGGACGGAACATCTCCGTTGCGGGGCTGTTGTCGCCGCCGGTAGGAGACGGTGTCGCCGGCGCCTGCACGCGGAAGGTCAACTCGGGCCCGCGCGGGCTGCCCAGTGCGACGCTGAGGCGATCGCGGACGGGAATCAGGTTGGAACGGACGCCGGCGACGAAGATGCCGTTCTGGCTCTTGTCGACGATCACCCAGTGGTCACCGTCGAACCGCAGGATCGCGTGCACTCGCGATATCAGCGTCAGGTCTTCGGGATTGATGTCGTGAAAGCAGATGTCGCATTCGCGGCCGCGGCCCACGACGACGTCCCGGTTGATCGGGAAGGTGTACATCGCCGATCCGAGAAAGACCGTCAATGGCGGCACGCTGACGCCGCTCGCCGCGGCGAACTTAGTGGTATCGCCGCCGTCAGTGGGTTGAGGGCGGCGGTCTGTCGGTGACATTCAACGCTTTCTATACCCGGAGATCCACCTGGTAACGCCTACGAACATATCGGTGCACCAGCGGCGACAGTCAATGAGAGTTACGTCGCGTCCGCGCGGTGACCTGATCGACGCTAAACCTTGACTTGACCGCTCGCTCGAGCTGCGCCGACGATAAGACGGTGCGCCGACTGCTGGGTCTACTGTGCGCTGCGGTGTGCGCAGCCGTTGTACCCATGGCGACAGCTCCGATGGGGGGTGCAGTCGGCGCACCTTGGTTTGCTCCGATGGTCGGCAACGCGACGCAGGTGATCTCGGTCGTCGGAACCGGCGGTTCGAACGCGAAAATGGATATCTATCAACGGGGTAACGACGGCTGGCAACCGGTAGAGGCCGGCATACCGACTCACGTCGGCTCGGCAGGCCTTGCGCCAGAAGCCAAGAGCGGTTATCCCGCAACGCCGATGGGCGTGTTCTCGCTACCGTTTGCGTTCGGGACCGCGCCCAATCCCGGTGGCGGGCTCAAATATGTTCAGGTCGACTCGAATCACTGGTGGAACGGCGATGACGGCAGCGCCACGTTCAACACCATGCAGGTGTGTCAGCGCGCGCAATGCCCGTTCGACACCGCAGCGAGCGAAAACCTGCAAATCCCGCAGTACAAACACGCGGTCGTGATGGGCGTCAACCCGAACCGTCAGCCCGGCAAGGGTGCGGCATTCTTCTTCCACACCACCGACGGCGGTGCGACCGAAGGGTGCGTCGCGATCGACGATGCCAAGCTGGTTCAGGTCATTCAGTGGCTGCGGCCCGGCGCCGTTATGGCGATCACCCAGTAAGTCGTTGCGCACCAACGGTTCTGACTACAGCGCAAGCGCGATGCCCGGGGTCACCTTGAAGTCGAGGTTCTTCAACGACAGTGAGGCGTCGTAGGTCCGGTCGTAGCCGGTCGCGCTGATCCGCCATCCGTCGGGAGTGCGACGGTACCGATCGTGATAGAACCCGGCACCGATCAGCATGAAGTCGAATTCGGCCACGATCACCCGGTCTTGCAAATACCAGATGCCGGTGGCTTCGTCGCCGTTCACCTCGATCTCGGGATGGGTGACGCGATGCTCGGTGATTACGCTCGGCCCGAGCTGTGACCGCATGTACTCGACGAGGTCGGCACGGTTGGTGAAGTGGTGTTCTTCGCCCATCGACGACCCGTAGTCGCCGACCACATCTTCGGTGAGCGTGTCGGCGAAGTCGTCCCAGTGCTTGGTGTCCAGTCCACGCATGTAGCGGTACTTGACCGTTTCTATCGCAGTGACGTCGGCCAGCCAGACGGCATGATCTTGGGAGCTCATCTCGTCATTCCAGCACATGCCGGCGGGTATTCTCCGGGCACCCGAGACTTCAACGCAGGTAGTGCGTGACCATCTCGATCAGCGCGCGCCGCTCCCGTTGCCAGTCGACTGGGGCCCCAACGATCATCTGCGCCAACACGACACCACGTAGCGTGGCCCAAATAACGTCGGCCACACCGTCATTGGCAGGGTCTTCGGTGATCAGCCGGCCGAGCTGATTGATCGCCGCGTTCATCTTCAGCAGATGCCGGCGCGACGAGCCCGCCCGGTTGGCGCGCAGGATCTCGAATGCCGCCATCGACATCGGGCTGCTGTAGCAGCTCCATGCGGTGTCGACGACGACCTCGATGCGCTCTCCGCATCGGCAGTTCGCTGACATCGGCCGAGGAAAGACTCTCCAGCAGTCGGGCCACCCCGTCGTCGACGACGGCCATCAACAGGCCGTTGCGGTCGCCGAAGTGATACTGGATCACTCCCCAGGTGACGCCCGCCCGTTCGGCGACGTGCTTCGCGGTCGCGGCGGCAAAGCCCTCCTCCACGATGCAGCGGACGGTTTCGTCGATGATCTTCGCGCGCGTGTCGTCGCCGCGCTTGCGTGGCGCGCGTGTCCGCCGGGTGGGGCTGACGGCAGGACCGGCCTTCTGGCCTGCGGAAATAGACATTGTTGACTTTATAACATAGTCAGCTCTATTTTTGGGCAGTGAGCCAATCCCGCTATGCCCGGCTGTCCCGCGAACAGCTCGCTGTTCTGCTTCCCGAACTGCTGTTGATCGGGCAGATGATCGACCGCTCCGGTATGGCGTGGTGCATCCAGGAGTTCGGGCGCGACGAGATGGTGCAGATCGCCATCGAGGAGTGGGCCGGCGCCAGCCCGATCTACACCCGACGCATGCAGCGCGCGCTGAACTACGAGGGCGTCGACGTCCCAACGATTTTCAAGGGCTTGCAGCTCGACATCGGGGCGCCGCCTCAGTTCATGGACTTCCGCTACACCATTCACGATCGCTGGCACGGTGAGTTCCATCTCGACCACTGCGGCGCGCTGCTCGACGTGGAGCCGATGGGTCACGACTACGTCTTCGGCATGTGCCACACCATCGAAGACCCGACCTTCGACGCGACTGCGGTCGCGACCAATGCGCGCGCGCAGGTGCGTCCCATCCACCGCCCGCCCCGGGTTCCGTCGGACCGGCATCCGCACTGCGCCTGGACGGTGGTGATCGACGAGTCCCATCCGCCGGTCGAGGGCATTCCAGCGCTGGATATCGTGGCCGAAACCCGCGCTGCCAAGTGGGAACTCGGCGAGATCGACCGCTCCGAGGACGGGCTGGCCGACTATTCGGGACCGGTGGTGTCCGACTTCGACTTTGGCGCGTACTCGCATTCGGCACTGGTGCGGATGGCCGACGAAGTCTGCCTGCAGATGCATCTGCTGTATCTGTCCTTTGCGATCGCGGTGCGGGCGCGCGCGGGATCCGACATCGAGCTGGCCGACTCGATCTGCACCCGCCAGCTGATCGGCGTTGCGGGCCTCGGCGCCGAGCGCATCCATCGGGCACTCGGCCTGCCCGCAGGAATCGACGGCGTGCGAAGGGTTTTCGAGCTGCACCCGCTCTTCAGCCCACTGGGATACGTGAACGCCGAAATCGGCGACCACCTGACGATCCACCGGTCACCCGCCCACGACGACGCGGCGTGGATCTCGCTGTGTTCGCCGGACTCGATCCAGCCGCTGCAGGCGATCGCGACCGCAGTCGACCCGCATATCGAAGTCCGGGTCACCGGCACGAGCACCGACTGGACCGCCGAGTTGTCCGAGACCGACACTGCCGCAAAGGAGCTCCCTGAGGTTGCGATCGCCAAAGTGAGCGGCGGAGCGACTTTCCAATTCCAGCCGCGGCGATCGCTGCCATTGACCGTGGTCTGAGCCGGCTCGAGCTGTCAAGATGCCGCCTGTCTCACTTCGGTGACGCAACCGCATCGACCGGATACCGATGATCTTGGGCCCGACGGTGATAGCGCCACCCGCCGTTATCGTTGACGCTGGCCACCGACAGCAATCGACGAAGGTATTCGCTTTATGTATGACCCGTTGGGGTTATCGATCGGGACCACAAACTTAGTCGCGGTCCGCAGCGGTAAACCGCCTGTGTCGCGGCGAGCCGTGCTGACCCTTTTCCCGGACCGCGCGCCGGAATTAGGCCTGCCCGAAAAAGATTCGGATGCCGACAATACCGGCACGCTGATGACCGGTTTCGTCGAACGAGTCGGCGGATCCGTCAACCGTGAAATCGGTTGACGGCTCGGTCCATGACCCATCCCTGCTGCTGGTCGAGGCATTGGATGCGTTGATCGACGAGACCGGCGGCGAAGCAGCGACGTCGAACATCACGATGGCCGTTCCGGCGCACTGGGGCGCAGAGGCATTGCGGGGCATGCAGACCGCGTTGAACACCCATGCCGACTTCGTCCACGGCGGCATCGCGCCGCGAATCGTGCCAGATTCCGTTGCCGCGCTGACCGCACTGAACTCTGACTCCCGGCTGCCCGACAAAGGTGTTGTCGCGCTGCTCGATTTCGGTGGTGGCGGGACCAGCATCACCCTGGCGGACGCCGCGTCGGACTTCACTCCCGTCGGCGACACCCTGCGTTATGAAGACTTCTCCGGTGACCTGGTTGACCAGGCGCTGATGCTGCACGCGTTGGACAACGCCGGCCGCGGCGACGGCGTGGATCCGGCCAGCACCGCGGTCGTCGGGCAATTCGCCGGCCTGCGTGAAGAATGCCGGCTGGCCAAGGAGCGGCTGTCCACCGAAGACACTACCGAGCTGGCCTTCGACCTGTCCGGTCGGCGGACCCGGATGGAGATAAGCCGGGCCGAGTTCGACAGCCTGATCGAGGAGCGGCTCGAAGGCGTGCTCGCCGCATTCGACGACATGTTGCGGCGCAACAAGATTCGTAGCGGAGACCTCGCGGCGGTCGCGATGGCCGGCGGAACGGCCAAGATTCCCGTTGTCGCCCAGCGCCTTTCGTCGCACACCAAGACCTCGGTGATAACCGCCACCCAGCCCGGGCTCGCGACAGCCGTCGGCGCCGTCAAGCTCTCCGCGCGCCGGCCGATCGAGCAGCGGGACGGCGATCGAGAAGAAACCACGATGGCTGCACTGGTGGGCGCGTCGACCGGCGGTTTCGCCACGTCGACCAGCGGCCTGGCCACCACCGGTCGTTTCGTTGCACCCACCGACGCGCTCGGTACCACCACCGGCACGTTCGGCGCGTCGACCGGCACCTTCGACATCCCGACCGCTGGTGCGGTGTTCGACGACCCGTCGGAACGGCTGACCCAGCTGGCCTGGTCGCAGGCCGACGACTCCGACGACGAGCCGGTGCCCTACACCGGCGACCCGTACGAGCCAGACGACAACCGCGCTACCCCGTCGCAATTGATGCAACTGCCGCGGTACGAGCCGCCCGCGGCCGTGGGCCGGGCCCGTGGAACGCGGCTGCCGCAGCTGTTCCTGGGGCTCGCCGCGCTCGTCTCGATGGTGGCGATCGGCGGGGTGGCATTCACGCTGACCAGCAGCAACCGCACCCCGACGCTGCCCAGCACCTACGGCGCCACCACCGCCGCCGCTGAGCTCGCAACTCCCGTCGCCAAGCCCGGTGCCGCCTCCACCCAGCGCGGCGCCGTCGCCGATCGTGGCCCCGCCGCCGACCAGCGAGGCGCCTCCGCCTCCGCCGCCTCCCCCGCCGGTACAGACCTACCAGCCGCCGCCCCCGCCGCGAACCACAGCGCAGGCCACGACCACCGTGCCGCAGCCGACCACGACGCCGCCGCAGGCGACCACCACTACCCCGAGCACCACGCCGCCGCCCCCGCCGCCGACGTCGAGCGCGCCGTCGTCACCGGCCATGACGACGACGTATCTGAATTTGCCCTTCGTTCCGGTGCCGATCCCGGTCCAGGTCCCTGAAGGCCAGGCCGGCGCGAGCCAGCAGCCGCAGAACCCGTACCAGCAGCAGAACCCCTACCAACCCCTACAGCAGAATCCGTACCAACAGAGCCCTTATATGCCGCAGAATCCCTACGCGAGCCCGGGGTACGGCTACTAGGCGTAGCACTCGTTGCGGTGATCGCGACTCGGCGGTTGAAGCGACCGGCGGACTCGGCCATCACCGTCAAGTCGCCGGTCGATCCCGGTCCCTATCTGGTCACCTGACGACGCGGCCGTGTCGGTCTACCATGCAGTCATAACGGCCAGCAATCGCGGAAGTAACGCCGCATCTTGTGGGGCGGCCACGCCTCCCGTGGGCCGTGCACATTTGCCTGGACCGCGGTGAGCGAAGGGATTCCGGAGGAGCAGTGGACCTCGTACTTGGTGTGGTAATGGCACCGACGACGGTCCGCATGCTGCTGGTAGAAGGCGAAAACGCTAACGGTGTCACCGTCGAGGAAAGCGCCTTCGAGGTCTTCGAGGTCGATGCCGCGAACGGCTCGGCAACCTCGGGGGCAGCCGACCAGGTCGTTGACGCAATCCTCGGTACCCGTGAAGGCGCCGCTGAAGGCAACTATCGGTTGATGTCGACTGGAGTGACCTGGACCGAGCCGACCGAAGTTGGCGCGCTACGGGACGCGTTGGCCTTCCACGAGATGCGAAGCGTCATGCTCATCTCGCCGCTGCTCGCAGCCGCCGCGCTGACCCAAACGGTCGGCGAAGCGATGGACTACCAGTACACCGCGCTGCTGTTTGTCGAGCCGGAAAGCGTCACCTTGGCTGTGGTCCAGACCACCGACGGTTCGATCGTCGATCTGCACCGACGGGGGATGAACTGCGCTGGACGCAGCCCCGAGGCAATCACCGAGATGGCGGCGATGGTCGCTGCACTCGACGGGCTGGAGTCGAGGCCAGACGGCGTGTTTATCGTCGGCTGCGGCGTCGATATCGTCCCCGTAAGGTCGCAATTGGCGGCGACGGCCTCGATTCCGGTGAGTGCACCCGAGGAGCCGGACATGGCGCTCGCCCGTGGAGCGGCGGTGGCATCGGCAAACGCGCCGTTATTCGCATCGTCGACCGCTGCGCTGGCCTACGCGCAGGATCCGGGCACCGGTGAGGTGAATCCCAACGCGCTCGTTCCGGCGTATCTCGACGTTTCCGCCAACGCCCGGGTGGGCGACAGCGCGGTCGCCTATAGCGCCTTAGTCGACGACGAGGTCGACGACGGGCTCCGCTCGCACAGGCCGTTTCTGCTGGCGAGTAATCGAGTGGCGGCGGCCATCGTCATTGGCATTGCGGCGCTGGTGATTTCGCTGGTAGCCGGGGCCGAGCCGACGGCCGGCCAGCGTATCAGCCCCCACCGAAATGCCATCCCCACCAACCAGATGTCCCGGCCGCCGAGCGCGCACGCACCTGCGGTGGCCGCGCCGGGGTCATCGGCGCCGCCGGCAGATCACCAGCCGTCGGCAGGACCGCCGCCAGCGGCGGCACCCCCTCCACCGCCGCCGGTCACGGTGCCGACTCCGGTGGTGCACCAGTCGCCGCAGCGGGCGGTGACCCCGAACCCGGTATATCGGGCGCCGACTCGGCAAGCACCGGTCTACGTACCGCCTCCCGCGGCAGATCAGGCACCCCCGCCGGCGGCGCCGCCTCCGCCGGCCGCACCCCCGCCTGCTCCTCCGGAACCGCGACTGCCGCCGATGGTGATGTACCTTCATCTGCCGTTCGTCACTGTCCCGATTCCGCTCAACCCGCCGCCCCCGCCGCCAGGGCCGTAGCAGTCGGCGGCGGAATCACCGGGCTACGGCGACTAAGCGTGGCGCAAACCGCCCGAAATGCGCACACTGGGGTATTCGGTGTGAGCTGCCAGGAGGCTGCAATGGACGACGACAAGGGCCGATTCGGGTTCGAGCCGGAAGACTTCGAGCACGTGATCCGCGACGCGACCGAAGGCCTTCGCGACCTACTCGGGGGCGCCAGCCGGTTCTTCGCCACGCCCGGGTGAGCGGGCCGGATGGTCCTCCGTCTTCGAGGACCTGACCCGGCGCACCCGGACCAGGCCCGAGACCACCGGCGAAGCCGGCGACGGGGTCTGGGCGATCTACACGGTCAGCGCCGACGGCGGCGCGCGGGTCGAGGAGGTGTACGCCAGCGAACTCCACGCGTTGCGGGCCAACCGGAACAACACCGACCCGACCCGCAAGGTCCGATTCCTGCCCTACGGCATCGCGGTCAGCGTCCTCGACGATTCCGACGAGGTTTCATAAGGCCGTTGCGCGGGTAGCCGCGACGTCACTTTCCGCACGTTCGCTTTCTTCGCACCAGAATGGGGTCCATGTCTGTCAGCCAGATCGGCCGTGTCCTTTTCGCAGCGCTGGTGATCCTTGGTGGGTTGTTCAGCGCGCCGATGCCAATCTCCTCCGCGCAGCCGTGCCCGGATGTCGAGGCGGTGTTCGCCCGCGGGACCGGAGAGCCGCCCGGCGTCGGTGGTATCGGAGAGGCGTTCGTCGACGAATTGCGCACCGCGATCGCCCCCAGGTCGCTCGATGTGTACCCGGTTAACTACGAGGCCAGCGGGGATTTCTCCGATCGGATCGAGTTCGCCCAGAGCTTCCTCGACGGGGTCAAGGACGCCGGTGGTCATATCGAGGCAACCGCCGCCAACTGCCCCAAGACCAGGATTGTGCTCGGCGGGTATTCCCAGGGCGCGGCCGTGGCCGCCGCCGTCACCTCGGCGTCGGCCCCCGCCGGAGTGCCGGCCGAATACGTGTCATATTTACCCAAGCCGATGCCGACTGCGGTCGCCAGCCACGTCGCCGCGGTGACGCTGTTCGGAAAGCCGTCGCCGCAATGGCTGCAGAATTACGGCGCGCCGCTGATCGCCGTCGGTCCGCTGTATACGCCGAAAACGGACGACTTGTGCGCCGACGGCGACACGATCTGCAACGGCGACCCGGGTGGTCTGCCGACCTTCGCGCACGCGTCGTATCCGGCGAACGGGATGACCGCGCAAGCTGCGGGTTACGCCGCCAGCCACCTGTAGCCTCAGCGCCGAGATACGCGGCGTTCACCTGCGTCGCCGATCCGCATGTTGTTGCTCACCAGGTGACCGGTAGCTCTTTCATGCCGTAGATGTCGGCGTCCTTGAACTTCAGCTCATCCCGCGGCACCGCTAGTCGAAGTCCGGGAAGCCGGCGCGCCAATGTTGCGAACGCCACCTGCATTTCGACTCTCGCGAGGTTGGCTCCGATGCACTGGTGGGTTCCGTACCCGAAAGCGACATGCCCACGGGTGTTTCGGGTGATGTCCAAAGTCTCTGGGCTATCGACGAATTCGCTGTCCCAGTTTCCGGCAGGCAAACTCATCAACAATCGTTCGCCGGCGCGAATCTGCTGGCCGCCGAGAATCAGGTCTTCGGTGGCTATCCGGTCCACCTGGGCATGCACGATCGAGAGATAACGCATCAGCTCCTCGACGGCGTTGGCGATGACGGCGGCATCATCGGTCTGCCCGAGTCGGGCGAAAACTTCCGGATGCTCGAGCAGCGCAACGGTGCCCAACGAAATCATGTTGGCAGTGGTTTCGTGGCCGGCCTGCATCATGATCACGGCGTTGACCGCGACCGTGTTGTAGTCGAGTAGGCCGGTCGCGACGTAGTCGGTGATGAGCCGGCTGATCAGGTCGTCGCCCGGGTCGCGCTCCTTGCCCGCCACCAACTCCTGGATGTACGCATACATCTCGATAAAGCCGTGCGCCCGTTCCTCGTCGGTGGAGTTCACGTCCAGTCCGACGGAGGTGTTGTGCTGAAAGAGCTCGAGATCCTCGGGAGGGACCCCCAGTAGCAGCGCGATCACCAGCGATGGGACCGGCAGGCCAAAGTCGCGCACGATGTCGGCAGGCGGACCCTTTTCGATCATTGCGTCCAGGTATCTGTCGACCAGTTCCTGGATCTGGGGCCGCATTGCTTCAGTGCGCCGGAAGGTGAATTGGCTCGTCATCATGCGCCGCAGCCGATGGTGTTCCGGATCGTCGGTACGTGCGAAAATCACCGGCGCGGTGTTGCCGCTCGACGAATCGAACAGGTCCGGAAGAGTCTCCGCCGACAGACGCGGGTCGACCAGCGCGGCTCTGATGTCCTGGTAGCGGCTCACGATCCAGGTCGGCTGGCCGTTCCACATCGCCTGCCGAAGGCCGGACTCCTGCCGCCAACTCGCGAATTCGGCGGGCGGTGCAAGTGGACACTGCGCCGCACGGCCCAGCGGCATCACGGGCAGATCCGAAGTCGTTGAGGTCACCGAGTTCCTCTTTAAGTGCCGGTGGGCTGTCAATTGCACGAGCGTAAAACCCGGCTGACTGGCAGTCAACTGTCAATTACGCTGGTGGCCATGACTGCGGTGTCGGACCGGCCGTTGCGCGCCGATGCCGCGCGCAATGCCGAGCGGATCCTGCGGGCCGCGCGGGATGTCTACGGCGAGCTCGGCCCCGAGGCGCCCATCGAGGCGGTTGCCCGTCGGGCCGGAGTCGGCGAGCGCACCCTCTACCGGCGATTTCCCGACCAAGGGGGTGCTGGTCCGGGCCGCTTTGGATCAGTGCATCGCCGAGGACCTCACGCCGACGATCGAGGCCGTTCGCGGCGCCACAGACCCGCTGGAGGGTCTCGCTCAGCTGATCGACGCGGCTATCTCGCTGGGCGCACGCGAACACCATCTGTTGACCGCGGCGCGCAGAGCCGGGTCGCTGACACCGGATGTATCCACCGCTCTCTACGACGCGCTCAACGAGCTTGTCCGTCGCGGTCAGCAGGCCGGCGTCGTGCGGGCCGATCTGGTGCCCGCTGACCTGCCCCGCATGATCGCCATGCTGCACACCGTGCTGTGGACGATGGACTCCGGCAACGACGGCTGGCGGCGCTACGTCGTGCTGATGTTGGACGCGATATCGCTCGACCGCCGGCGGTCGTTGCCTCCAGTGGCCGCGCTGCGATTCGCCCCCGCCGCGGGCGGCGACTTGATGGATAGCGACGGCACCTGACGTACGGGATAACGCGGCCTCACCAGCGTCGCCGTTATCTGATCGTGACTATTTCGCAATTTGCTCGTAAGCTGCTGCCGTGGGTCGTCACAACTTAGCCAGCGATAAGCGAAAGTCGCAGGTAGTGATGGCTGCGGCCATCGCCCCCGCCGCTGTCATATTTGCCCTTGGCGGCAGCGCCCACGCACAGGGCCGCCATGGCGGCGCCGAGTCGGTAGCTGACGAGACCGCGGCGTGTTGTCAGCCGCAGGTGACGGCCGCCGTGCCGATGGCGTCGTCGTGGGACGCCTCCGCCGTGCAACCCAACGGCGCTGCCGTCGAGACGGCTTCCGCGTCGCGCGCCTCGCGCTGGCATGTCGCCTCGAAAAACGCGCCTCAGGTGCTGATCGCAGACGTCGCTTCAGAACGGGGTCTTCAGGTCAAGACGATCTTGGTGGCCCGCGCCATCAGCGCCATTTTTCCGGAGATCAAGAGCATCGGCGGCGTCCGGCCGGATTCACTCCCGTGGCACCCTCGGGGCTTGGCCATCGACGTGATGATCCCCAACCCGTCCAGTTCTGCCGGCATCGCGCTCGGCAACGAGATCGTCGCGTACGCGCTCAAAAACGCGGGCAAGTTCTCCTTGCAGGATTGCATTTGGCGCGGTACGTACTACACGCCTCACGGCCCGTCCGGGTCCGGCTATGGCCACTACGACCACGTGCACATCACCACTCACGGTGGGGGATACCCCACCGGCGGTGAAGTCTATATTCGCTGACCAGGCGCGAAAACGCTCCTGCTGCAACCAAAGTCGTTATCTCAACCGACCGTTTTGATGCCGATCTGTGATGTCTCGATCAAACACCAAGGGCTGGTGTAGATTTCGGGAGACCGATATGATCGCCGGACGTATCATTGGTCGAAAGTTCGCCGCCGTTGGGCAATTTGGGCGCCCGCTGATTCTGGCCGAACGTCTCTATTTGGAAACAGTCCGGCGCGGCGGGTGCGCGTTGTACACGAGTCTATTAAAAATGAATTGGTCGTCGAACCGCGACCCCGGTGCGGCTGCACCTGTGTTGATGTGCGGGCAATGCCCGGGCGTGGAAGAGAGAGTTGACGGCGATGACAACCTTCGACCGATTCAGCATCAAAGTTGTTGCTGGCGTTGGATTATGCGGTGCCGCGCTGGCCCTGAGCCCAGCCGCGATGGCTGCCCCGTTGAAGACGGGCGGTGCCGCGTGCATGTACGGATCGGCGGGCGAAGTCGGCGCGCCGGCAGCCGCTGGGGCCGCCGGAGCAGGCGGAGCGGCCGGTGGAGCAGGTAGCAGGTGCGGCGTGCGCGCCGGCAGGCGCCCCAATCGCGGACATGGCCGGTGCGCCGGCGGCTGCCGGTGCCCCTGTCCCGGCCGGTGCGCCGATTCCGGCCGGAGCTCCCATCCCGGCCGGGCTTCCGTTTCCCGCCGGTGCCCCGATTCCGGCCGGCGCCCCACTGCCCGCAGCCGTTCCGGCCGGCGCTCCGCTGATTGCCTTGGGTGGATTGCCCGGCGCCCCAATCGTGGACATGGCCGGTGTCGCGGGCGGTAAGGGCGCACTGACGGGTTCGGCGCCGACCAGCGGCCCGCTGCCCGGCCAGCCGCTGAATCCTGGCCCCCCCGAGTAAGGCGCATACGAAAAGCCCCCCGAGTCCAGCTCGGGGGGCTTTTCTATGTCAGGATGAAAAGTGCTGCAGGCCTTATTCCTTGACGACTACGGGGTCGCCGATGTTGGCGTTGTTGAAGTACCATTCGGCGTCGGCAGGGCTCAGGCTGATGCAGCCGTGGCTGACGTTGTCGCGACCAAGCGACTGAGCCGCCCACGGGGCCGCGTGCACGAACAGCCCGCGGTTGCTGATCCGGGTGGCGTACTCCACCTTGGTTTTGTAGCCCTCAGGGTCGGTGATCGGGACGCCGACGCTGCTCGAATCCATAACCACCGTGCGCTCTTTCGACAGCACCGTGTAAACGCCGACCGGCGTCGGGAATCGCGGGCGACCCATCGAGGCCGGCATTACGCCTGGTTCGCCGAAGTGCGGTTGGTGGTGTGGTGCTGGCAGCTGCTGCGACGGTCCACTCGGAACCCCGTCCACACTGACGGTGAATGTGTGATCTGAGATGTCGGCTACGCCGAGCACGGCGGGCCCCGTCTTGATCTCTGCCGACACGCCGCCCACCGACAACGGAATCGTACGGTGTGCCGGCCAGAACTGATCTGGAACCCATTGTGCGACATCATTGTTGATCCACTCGAACTTGCCGGTCATCGACGGCGAGGAGCTGACGTGGATGGCGCGCTCCGCCGCCTTCCGGTTGACGACGGGTGAGCGGAACGTGATGACGACCGGGTGTGCGACGCCCACGAGCTGACCTGCCGTCGGCCCCACCGAGGCCACCGGAAACCGGATGGATTGATCCGACGCGGCCAGGCTTACGCCCGAGGGGCCGGCGACCACGGACGCGGTCGTGCCAGCCGCCACCAGAACAGACCGAAAGACCGCGCGCATCCACCCATTCCTTTAGTAGACGAGGTTGCAACAGTGATCGTAGGCATGTCCGGAATGTTGGAAGTGTAAGGGCGCGTGCGGATTCGATAAAGCCTTGGTCACGTTTCGGCTACGGCTCGCGAGAATTGTCCGCGCGCGAGCTCAGGGCTCAACGAGCGCCGGATTGACCCGAACTCATCTGGCCCGAAAGAACCGAGTTGCCGATCTCGGCATCGCTGCGGATCAGATCGAAGTGATCGAACAATCCGGTGACCTGAAGGACGCGGTCGAGGAATGGCGGGCGATGGTCGAGATGTAGCACTACGCCGACTTCAGAGCTGCGGCGGTGCAGCAGCACCAGGCCGGACAAGGCCGCTGAATCCAAGAACGTCAACTCGCTGAAGTCCACGTGAAGCTCGCTCATGGTGTTGCGAGCGAGCAATCGTGATGTCGCCTCGACAAAGTCGTCGGTGGTCTCGTAGTCGAGGTCGCCGGTGACGGTGACGGTGACGGAGGCTGACCGTGGCGCAGTGGTGATCGTCAACGAGTAGGTCATGGTTTCAGTGGGGGTTCGGTCGCCGAACGCTGCTTGTCGGCGAGGGTGGATTCTGCTGCCGGCGGACAAACGCGACAGCGCGGAAATTCATGCCGCTGTGTACCCAGAAGCTCGAGGATAGAAAACAGTGCGCCGCCGCCGGAAGGCGCCGGGCGGCAAGCGATGCCGACGGCGAGTTGATACCGCCGCTGAGCAGCGCGTCAGCGTCGATGTTGAGGCCAACTATGACGAAGCTCACAGTGTCGCGCGGTCCTCACGGGTCCAGTGCCGGCGAGCTAGTTGGTCAGCACTTGCGCAGACAATTCCTTGAGCATGGCGTTGGACCAACGCATTTGTCGCAACGTCTCGGGATGACACGCCTCGGTCAGCTCGAGCAGGCCTTGATTCTTGGATGCCTGCGCGGCCTGCGCCAGCAGTTCCCAATCCAGCGACACCCCCGATGTGAGCTGATGGATCCGCCGCAAGTCGGCCAGCAACAGCAGCCCCGGCGCGCTGCGCTTGCGCACCATGGCGCTCATCCGCGCTTGCAGGGCAGCGGTGCGTGCGCGGGGGACCGAGTGTGCGGCCAACCGCAGACCGTGGCGTTCGCCGTAGTCGGCCAACTGTGTGGCGTGTTGCTGTGACCACTGCGCCAAGTCGTGCGCGAGGTGATAGATGTCCTGGTCACTGCTGTGCCGGGCAGCCATCGCGTCGAGCCTGCGCGCCAGCCGTCGTTCCGATCGATGCAGCTCTCGGATAGCCAGGTTGATTTTCATGTTCGGGCCTTCGGCAATTCCGAAACAGCGGCCATCGGACCACCCGCCGTCGGTGAAGCGGATGTAGTCAGCGGAGCCGACGCCGCAGTGGTCGGTGCGTTGGCGACGCCGCGGCGGCCGGTGCGGCGCAGCCGGGCAGCGGCAGTTTTGAAGATCGGCTGCTTGGACGCCGGATCCCAATCGGTCAGCGTGAGTTCGTTACCGGCTCGGTGATGGCCGCTGCCGTCGGTGTCGAAGTAGCCGTAATGAAACGGCACAAAAACCACACCGTCGCGGACACCGCTGATCCGCGCCGCACATCGAATGCAACCGCGCGGCGTTTCCACCTCGACCAGGTCACCCTCTTCGACGCCGACGCGTCGCGCGTCGCCGGGCGAGATCTCCAGCCACACATCGGGCGCCGCGTTTTGCAGCTGGGGTGCCCGCGCTGTTTTGGTGCGGGTGTGGAAGTGATACAACGTCCGCCCGGTGATCACCGCGAACGGATAGTCCTTGCTTGGCCGCTCGTGCGGCGGAAGGTACTGTGCGGCTTTGATAATTGCCTTGCCGTAGGGGTTCATCGCCCGGTATTCGGTGGGCTCGACGGGTGCGCCGGTAACCAGGTCTTTGCCATAGGCCTCGCAGTAATCCGGTTTGGCCCAGGAGATTCCGTCTGCGTAGAGCCGTTCGCAGCCGTCCGGGTACTCGTCATTGCAGGGCCATTGAATACCGCTGCCACCGCGCAGCTTGTCATAGCTCAAACCGGTGTAGTCGCAAGGGCGTCCGGCGCTGCACTTCTTCCACGCCTCGAATGCCGATTCCGCGTCCGTCCACGGCGGCATCGGTTGGCCGTCTTTGTCGCGGAAATCCATCCGCCGTGCGTAGTCGAGCAGGATGTCAAGGTCAGGACGCGCTGAACCCGGTGGCTCGACCGCCTTTTCGGACAGGTGGACGGTGCGGTCGGCGTTGGTGAAGGTACCGGTCTTCTCGCCCCACGCCGCAGCGGGCAACACGACGTCGGCCAATTCGGCGGTCTCGGTCATGAAAATGTCCTGAACCACCAGGAACAGCCGCTTCTGCGACAAGATGTCGCGGATACGTGCCAACTCCGGTAGCGAGACCGCGGGATTGGTGGCCGTCACCCACAACATCCGCAGCGTGCCCTCTTCGGCGAAGCGGAACATCTGCATGGCGTGCGTGGGCGGCCCGTAGTGCGGAATCTGCAGCGGCTCAACGTTCCACAGCTGCGCCAATTCCCGAATGTGGTCGTCGTTGGCCCAGTTACGGAAGCCGGCCAAGTCGCCGTCGGCGCCGCATTCGCGGGTGTTTTCTGCGGTCGGCTGTCCATTCATCTGCAACACGCCACATCCCGGCTTGCCCAGCATGCCGCGGATCAGGTGAATGTTGTTGACTTGCACGGCTGCAGCGGTGGCCTGGTGCGATTGGTAGAAACCCTGCAGCACCGTGGACAACAATCGTTTCGCCGTGCCGATGACCTGCGCAGCGCGGCGAATGTCGTCGGCGCTGACGTCGCAGATCTCGCCAACCCGCTCCGGCGGGTAGTCCTCGACCCGGCTGCGGAGCTCGGTGAAACCGACGGTGTGTGAGTCGATGAAGTCGTGGTCGAGCCAATCGTGGGCGATCAGCTCGTGCAGCAGTCCGTTCATCAGCGCGACGTTGGTGCCCGGCAGCGGTGCCAGGTGCACGGTGGCATGCCGGGCCACTGGGGTGAGCCGCGGATCGACGCACACGATCGCCGGAGGGTCGCTGCCGGCGAGCCGGTCCAGCATCCTTGCCCACAACACCGTCTGCGTCTCAGCGACGTTGTGGCCGAACAACGCGATGACGTCGGCGTGATCGACGTCGGTGTAGGAGCCCGGTTGTCCGTCGCAGCCGAACGATTCCTTGAGCGCCGCCGCAGCGGTCGCTGTGCACAGGCGGGTATTCCCGTCGAGATGGTT
The DNA here is from genome assembly GCA_963762535.1 of uncultured Actinomycetota bacterium. Lineage (GTDB taxonomy): Bacteria > Actinomycetota > Actinomycetes > Mycobacteriales > Mycobacteriaceae > Mycobacterium. Next base: position 276,358 of record CAVXKX010000002.1, on the reverse strand, counting down.
GGTGCCGATGGCGCCGCGCGCGATGACTCCCTGGGTGTAGTACTCCTCGAGGAACAGCTGCCCGGACGTGTAGAACCCGATCGAGCCGGCGCCTCTGCTGTCGAGTAGCTGCCGGCTGCGGGTGACGATCGCGTCCATGGCGGTGTCCCAATCGCAGGGACGCAAGCGACCGCCGACGCGAATCATCGGAGTCGTGAGTCGGTCCTTCGACGCGTTGGCCTGCCAGCCGAACATGTCCTTGGGATCGAGCCGGCCATGGTTGACCCGGTCGACGGCCCGGCCGCGGACGCCCACGATGCGCCCGTCCTTGACGGCGATGTCCAGGCCGTCACCGTTGGAGTGCAGCACGGCCGCCGATTGCACCCAGCGGTCTACCGATTCCGCCTCGATGCCCTCGGCGAGGAAAGTGTCGACTCGTTCCGGCCATGGCTGCCCGGGTCCGTAGGGGGTGCGGACCCCCCACGGCTCTGCGATGGGATCCACAGCCACCATGCCGCTGCATTACCCGAAGCGGACGGTTCGAAACCCCGCTGCGGCGAGATGGTATTACCGGTTGCCGCGCCGCGGTTTTCGGCATCGACCAGTGTCTACTCGAGTGTCAGTAGCGCCTGGTCCACTTGGCTTCGGGTATCGCTCGACGTCCTGCCGGCGACGGCGACCAGGAATCGGGCCGCGAGGTCACGAACCTTGAGGTTGGTTTCCTGCGACCGCCACACCAGGATGTCGAAGGCGCGCTCCGGGGCGATGCCGTAAGCGGCCATCAGGACACCTTTGGCCTGCTCGATGTGTGCGCGGGCATCGGCTACTGCCTCCAAGACGTTGGTGATGTCGGATTGCAGCGAGTCGGTGACGTCGATGTAAAACCCCGACGTGCCGATCAGAGCGCCGTTGTCGTCGACCATCCGGTCGCCGGCGACGACCACGCAGTGGATGCGTCCAGCCGTATCGATGATGCGGTGCCGACTGCTGAACGGTGTGCCGTTGCGGACCTGATCCAGGATGGCCGCCACCCGGTCACGGTCCTCGGGGTGTTTGTGTTGCAGCAGAAGATCGGTGGTGGGCTCGACCTCGTCCGGCTGGTAGCCGTGCATGCGCGCGACCGCATCCGACCACTCCCAGCGCTGGCCCTCGATGAAGAAGCGGAATCTGCCGACCCGTTGCGGCGCGCCGAGGCCGAGGACCAGATCGAGGGCGCGGAATTCCGGTTCGGCGACGACATCGGACATCAACGCCTCGGACGGCGATTGCCCGTCGCAAGCGGCGGCGGTCGTGTCTTCGAAGTTCACAGCCATTGCCGTTCTCCTGCACGCTGCTCTGCTTGGCGTGTGGCCTATCAGTTCCCGTTTTTGCGCAGGTCCAAGCACACGCGGGGCGGACCTGTCCTAGCCGATCAACGCGGCGCGCGCGGCCTCGGGCAAGGTGTAGCGGGCGACCGCGACGGCGACCTGGTGACGCAGACCGACCAGAAGGTTGAGCAGTTGGCCGTTCTGCGAGACAGGCGCGACCGCGGGATACCGTCGGGCCTGCGCCGCCCCGGCGGCGGCGAAGACTCCGGCGAGCGCGGCGCTCATCAGGGTCAACCGCTGCGACTGGCGGTCAACGACGGCCCAGACAAGCATCGAGGCGGCATGCACGAGATCGACCTCGGCGCCCAGGGCCGCGCTCACCGCGTCGGGCCGGACGCCGGTCACCGCCCCTTGTGCCAGCAACCGCGCACCCAGGACGCGGGTCAGCGTCCGCTCCCGCGCGCTGGCCCGCTGACCTGACACCATGTGCAACAACGGGTTTGGGACGGCAACCAGCAAAACCCCGTAGACGACCCGCGCCAACGTGGTCATCGCGCCCGTCCGGAGACTCCGCGCGCCGCGAGCAAAGCGCCCAAGCCCAGGCCGGCGGCGCCGGCGGCTCCGGTGACCGGATGGTGGGAGAACCACAGTTGCGGGCTGTGGGCGTGAGATTGGTCGTCGAACTCTCCGCGGGCGCCGTGGTCGCTACCCGGCTCGTCATCGACTGGCCGCCAAAGATTTTGCGGCTGGTGGCCGTTCACCCGCTCTTCGGTTTGCTGCGATTGGTATCCGGTGCGGGCCAGATACCGGTCCAGCAGCGGCGCGATGAACTTCTGCGCGACGAGCGTGACCACGGTGCTTTCACCCACCCAATACTGTTTGCGCTCAGGGTGATCCGCGGCGTACAGCACGCTGCGCGCGGCGACCTCCGGCTGGTAGATCGGTGGTACCGGCTGGGGGTGGCGGGGGAGTCGCGACAGCACCCAGGAGAACTGCGGCGTATTGACCGCGGGCATCTGGACCACGGTGATCCGCACCTGCGATCCCTCGTGCAGCAGTTCGCAACGTACCGATTCGGTGAAACCGTTGATGGCGTGTTTAGCGCCGCAGTAGGCCGACTGCAACGGGATGGACCGTTGGCTGAGCGCGGAGCCGACCTGCACGATGGCGCCGCGATTGCGGGGCCGCATTTTCGCCAGCGCCACCATGGTGCCGTGCACATATCCGAGGTAGGACACCTCGGTCACCCGTTTGAATTCCTCGGCGGTGATCTCGGTGAACGGCGCGAACACCGAGGTGAACGCGACGTTGATCCAGGCGTCGATGGGGCCGAACGCTTCCTCGGCCTGATCGGCGGCGGCGGCGACAGCCGAATAGTCCGATACGTCGGTGGGAATGGCCAGCGCCTTCCCCCCGCCGGCCTCGACGTCGCGGGCCGCGCCTTCCAGCCCGGCGGCACCGCGGGCGAGCAGGGCGACGTTCGCGCCGCGGCGGCCGAACAATTGAGCGGTGGCGCGGCCGATGCCGCCGCTGGCTCCGGTGATCACCACTGTCTGTGTCATCGCAGTACTGCCTTTCCTTCTGTGCCGGTAATGCGGTCAGCCACGAGCCCCTGCTTTCGACGGCCGCCTCGCCGGGTCGGCGCCTATGCGGCCGTTCGCCATCCGTTCGGCGAGCCGCGACGCCAGCGCCATGATCGTCAGCGCCGGATTGGCCGAGCCTTGCGTCGGGCAGACCGAGCCATCGGTGAGGAACAGGTTCGGTACTCCCCACACTCGGTGGTCGGAGTCGACCACCGAGTTCTGCGGGCTGGTCCCCATCCGGGCGCCGCCGATCAGGTGGGCGAAACGCTGAATGGTCAGCACGTCCTGGGCGTTCGCCGCATACAGGATGTCGCTGAGCACATTGCTGGAGTAGGCCATGTTGGCCTTGTCGTTGTCGCAGAGCGTGTAATCGAACCGGGCCACCGGGATGCCGTATGGGTCGGCTTCCTCAGCCAGCGTGACCCGGTTGTCCGGTTGTGGCAACAGCTCGTTCAGCACGCCGATGGTCGCCCAGTGGTTGTAGTCGCGCATGTACTCGCGCAGCGCGCGGCCCCAATGACCTTCGGCGAGAACATGTTCAGCCCATCCGATGGGCAGGGGCGACACAGTCTGGACGGAGAATCCCCGCGCGAACCCACGGGATGCGTCTGTTTCGTAGAACTGCTCCGAGGACACCTCTGGTGGCGGCGCTTTGTACATCCGTACTTCTTCGGACCACCGGCCGGCCGACTGGCTGGCGCCCTGCACCATCACATAGCGTCCAACTTGATCGTCGTTGTTGCCCAACCCGTTTGGGAAGTGTTCGCTGGCTGAGTTCAGCAGTAAGCGCGGAGTCTCGATCGAATAGCCCGCTACCGCAACGGTCTTGGCCCGCTGAAGGCGCTCCGCGCCGCCCACCTCGTCGTAGTAGACCACTCCGCGCGCAGTTCCGGTTTCATCGAGTTCGACGCGGGCGGCCATGCAGTTGGCGCGGATCTCCACGTCGTGCGCCAGCGCATCGGGCAGGTGGGTGACGTACGGGCTGGCCTTCGCGTTGACCTTGCAGCCCTGCAGGCAGTAGCCGCGGTAGATGCAGTGCGGGCGGTTGCCGAAAGTGCCGTTGACGATGCCGACCGGTCCGACCCGCATCTCGATGCCGAGCTGTTGGGCACCTTGCCAGAGTTTGGCGGCTGCCCCCGAAATCGGGTGTGGCGCAAAGGAGTAACGGTGTGGGTAGCCCCACGGCCAGTTCTGTCCGGCCACCGGCAACTCGAGTTCGATGCGCTCGTAATGGCGACGGACGTCCTCGTAGCCGATCGGCCAATCTGCTCCCACGCCGTCGAGGGTGTACGTCGCGAAGTCGCTGGGATGGAACCGTGGCGTGTACCCGGCGTAGTGGACCATCGAGCCGCCGACGCCGCGGCCGGAGTTGTTCTTGCCCAGCTCGATCGGGTCATCGCCGCCGAGAATGCGCTTCTGCGTCCAGTACAGGGCATGCGAGCCGGCCTCGTCGGAAACCCAGTCCTGGTCGGGATGCCAGAACGGGCCGGCCTCCAGTATCACGATGCGCCAGCCCGCCCGCGCCAACCGTTGCGCGAGTACCGACCCGCCGGCGCCGGCCCCGACGACGACAAGGTCCACCTCGTCCTCGTCGCGGTAGCGCCGCATGGTCTTTTCGCCGGGCAAGTCGCGCGAATGCACGTCGAGCAGGTATCGGGAGTCGTTGTCGGGCGGTCCGACCGACCCCTTGAGCAGGCCTCGCCAGAAATCGCCCATCAGATCTCTCCGTCCCCGACCACACGGACCGGGTCTTCGTCGGTGGCGCCGGGAGACTCGTACGGTTCGCGCGCCGCGTCCGGCCCGGTGGCACCACCGAGGCGCATGAATCCGCGTGGGTAGGCAGGACCGCCGAATCCGATCTCGTTCCAGGCCCACGGGTGGGAGTAGAAGCCCGACAAAGTCGCCCGCATGCAGACCGACCAGGCGCGCTTGACGTTGAGACGGTCCCAGGTCCCGCCGTCCAGACGGCCCTGCGAGAACTGGCCGATGATCGCTTCGCGGATGTGAGGCTCGGCTGCGGCGAACGATGGCTTGCCGTAGCGGTCGGACGCCGTCTCGTCGAGTGCGCGCAGCACCAGCCGCCACGTGTCGCGGTCGTCGGGCATATCGGCGTACTGGTAGCCGTCGAGGCGTCCGTCGGCGAGCTTCGAGTCGACGGATTCGGCCACCGGAACCCGCGGTTCGTGGTCTTGAGCCAGCACGGTGTCACAGAACGCGCGCAGGCACGGTTCCTCCTGCGCGGTGAAAAACCGCAGCGGGCCCGGCGGGTCCAGTCGCGCGAGGACAACCTTCCTGGTGGCGTCATCCCACGAGTCGGCGGTCTCCAGCACATCGAAATCCGGGTAGCGCCCGATCATCTGCGGCGTGGTGCCACGGCGCTGCCGCGGAAGCCAGGACGGATGCGGCGGAGCGCCGTCCGCGCGCAGGTTAGGCAGGTGATCGGGACGTGAGGTGTCGGCCATTGCGTTCAGTCCCGGAATGTCTCGCGACGCAGCACTGACGCCAGCAGTCCCATGCCCCCGACCATGCACATCAACCCGGGCGCCGCGATCGGCGGTCCCATCGGCACGTTGTAGGACGCGTTTTTCCATCCGCCCGGCTTACGAGCGACCCCACGGGCGTGCAAATACTCGCCCATCAGCCCGTTGGCGGTGTAGATGCCGGCGGTGATCGGCAGCCAGCGCTTGGCCCAGCGCCGCGAGAAGACCCCGCCGATCCCGGCGACCACCACGGGCGGGGTCACCACGATCGGGCTCCACATCCATTTGTTGCCGAAGCTGGCTTTGTAGTGCTCGAAGTAGATTTCCGCGGTCGTGACGACGGCCGCCATTGCGGTCAGCCCGGACAGCGAGCGTTCGAAGCGACCGTGCGCGACGTCATAGAGTGCGCGCTCAGTCAGATGCTTGGCCTCGCCTTGACGGCGGCCGGCATTGCCCAGCAGTAACATTCGATGCCCCGTTCTACGTTGATCGTCGTGGGCCCACAGCCGGACGCGACCGCTTTTGCCATGCAACGCAGCGGTACCGGGGATGCGGGAGGGTGTGAAGATTGCCGTGCCCATCGGGCCACCTCACTTCAGGTGAGAACACGCCTCTGGCAGCCACGCGTGCCGATTGATGTGGCGACGTGGCTGTTCAGGGAAACTTCTTGCGCGTCAGCTGCGTGTTTCAACCGAGGAGACCGGGCCGCACTCGAGAGTGCGCCATGGCCTGCGCTCCGGCGTTGTACCCGCTGGGATGCCCGGCTAAACAAACCATCAATTCCACTGTGGCGCTGCGGCTCTCGAAGCCGGTCCGGTGTTGGGATAGCCGGGCTGGCGACACCGCCGGCAGCAGGTGGCCGAGCCCGACCGGGGTGTCGGTGAGGTCTGCCACGGTCCCGGCATATGTTCTCACTGCTAGGAGCGCTACGGTCGATGACACGTACAACGGAGGTATCTATGGCCGGGCAGATTCCGCTGGTCGACTATTTGGTGCTCGACGACGGCGATGCGCACCTCGTCGCGCAGGAGTGCGCGAACTGCGGCGCCCGATTCTTCGATCGGCGTAATGCCTGCGCCAAGTGTTTCGCGTCCGATTTTTCCCCTGTTGCCGTCCCGACCGAGGGAACGGTGCGGGCGTTCACGATTGTCACCTTCGCCGCGCCCGGCATCCCCACCCCGTTCGTCGCTTCCGTCGTCGATTGCGACGGGACTCAGGTACGCGCGAATCTGGTCAATGTCGAGCCTGATCCCGAGCATGTCCGCGACGGCATGAAGGTGCGGCTGGCGACATTCCCGATCGGCACCGACTCGGCCGGCACCGAGGCGATCGGCTTCGGATTCGAACCGGCAACCTGACGATCCACGTGTAGCAAGGAGCAGCCATCATGAGCGCCAGCGACGAAATCTGGATCCTCGGGATTCGGATGACCAAATTCGGCAAGCACCCCGACAAGGACACCGTCGACCTGGCCGCCGAGGCCGCCACCGGCGCACTCGCCGACGCCGGCGTCACGATGGCAGACATCGGGGTCATCGCCGCCGGGAACCTGATGGCCGCCAACGCCGGAATCGGTCAGCAGCTGCAAAAACAGATCGGACAGACCGGCATCCCGGTGTACAACGTCGCCAACGCGTGCGCCACCGGTGCCACCGCACTTCGGACCGCGATCATGGCCGTGAAGGCAGGCGAGGTGAAGTACGGATTGGCGGTCGGTGTGGAGAAGCTGTCCGGCGCCGGGCTGCTCGGCGGTGCCGGAACGAAGAAGAAGGACAACGACGTCTGGGCCCCGGCCGGCCGCTACGGCGCCGTCGCGCCGGTCGACGGGCGGATCGGCACCGAGGCCATGCCCGGCGTCTTCGCTCAGATAGGCACCGAATACGGCCACAAGTACGGCGGCACGAGCTTTGAGTTGTTCGCCAAGATCAGCGAGAAAAACCACGCCCACTCGACGTTGAATCCGCTGGCGGCCTACCAGAAGAGGTTCACCCTGGAACAGATCATGAACGACGTCATGATCGCCTACCCGAACACCCGGCCGATGTGCTCGGCCAATTGTGACGGGGCCGCGGCGGCGGTGGTGTGCAACGGCGAGACGTTGAAGTCGCTGGCCCTGCAGCAGCGCAAGCGTGCGGTGAAAGTCTCGGCATCGATCCTGACCACCGACCCGTTCGAGGACGGCTGCCAAGTGTTGCCGAACGTCAACACGCTGACCCGCAACGCCGCCGCGACCGCCTACGAGCAGGCCGGTATCGGCCCGGGTGATCTTGACCTGGTCGAGCTGCACGACTGCTTTGCCACGGCCGAGTTGGTGCACTACGACAATCTGATGTTGTGTGAAAAGGGCGGCGCTGCTGACTTTTTCAACTCGGGTGCCACGTGGCGCGATGGCTCGACCCCGGTGAACGTCTCCGGCGGGCTGGAGTCCAAGGGCCATCCGATCGCGGCCACCGGTATCGCCAACATCTGGGAGGTGTGCCATCACCTGCGCGGCGAGGCCGGCGACCGTCAGATCGAGAACGCCAGGGTCGGGCTGGCTCACGTGATCGGGCTCGGGTCGGCGTGCGGCGTGCACATCCTGGAGAAGTCGGCAGCCTGAGTGCCGATCGCGAGCGCGGCGGAGCCGGGCGAAGCGGGTCGGCACCATCGGCTAACTGTCACATGTCGGCTGTGACAACGCTTGCCACCGTCTGCGGCATCACGCTTTCGGGAATCTCCCGCGTCGTTGTTCCTGAAGAGCTCTGGCGGGTAACGAGATAGGTGTAGCGGTCGGCGCCGGGATCGGCGCCCAGAGGTTCTTCGCTGTCGAGAAGTTGCTCGAGTGTCTCGCGATCGCCGGGATCCAGCGCATCGCCGTCAAGGATGCAGCTGGCCTTCAGCCCGGCCAAGTCCGCCGCGTCGCTCGATGATGTACTGCACTGCCTGCCTCGATTGTTCCGCTGCTTCGGCTCAGACAGAGACGTGGGGCTGCGGAATGCCGACACGTGTCCATGCGTCGTCTATCCCACGATAGACGTCGCGGTCGCGGGGAAACAGTGATCTCGCCGCGGAACGGGTGAGGGCGGCGAACTCGCCGAAGTTCATGGAGGGTTCGGCGTGCGGGCTGGTCAACGCCGCGTACCAGACCTTGCCGGTCTTTTCCCATGACCGGCCGCTGACGTTGGTGGCCGACAGGTAGAAGGCATGATTGGGGATGCCGCTGTTCTCGTGTGGGTCGCCGCCGGCGATGTAGTCCGAGTAGTGCGACGGCTGCGGCGAAAGGCACTGCGGGGAGCCGGGATCGGCCATGTTACGAAGGCAGTTGTATCCCTTCGCAATTGCCGCCGGGCCGAGGACACCTGGGCCGATGAGCCAGTCGGCTTCGGAGACGTCCTGCTTGTTTCGCCATTGGTGAAACATCGCGCCGAACGCATCCGAGATGCTCTCGTTGAGAGCCCCGGCCTCGTCGGAGTAATCCAGGCCCGCGGTGAATTGCGTGACGCCGTGGGTCAACTCGTGGCCGATGACGTCATCCGATGTGGTGAAGTCGATGAATACCCGACCGTCGCCGTCCCCGTAGGTCATCTGAGCGCCGTTCCAGAAAGCGTTGTCGTAGCGCACGCTGTAGTGGATCGACGACATCAGTGTCATGCCGGCATCGTCAATAGAGTTGCGCCTGAAGCAGTCTCGGTAGATAGTCGACCACGGCGCGCGTTGTGTCGAACGCACGTTTCGCGGTGAGGTCGGTGCTGCTACCGGGATGCGCGACCGGTGAGCCGGGCAGCGATCGAGTGTTCTTACAGTCATAGACCGTCACCGCCGGGTCAGTTGCCAGCGCCCCGGCGAAACGAAAGCCGATGGTCTCTGCGGCCAACATGGTGGACCGGGTCGCAGCGGTGTGAGCGTCACGCAGCTCTCGCCAGGCGCCCTCGACGGCGTAACTCTCACGGATCGCCTCGCGGGACTCTTCGGGCATCGAGTCGTCGTCGGCGAGCCGGCGCAGGACGGCCGTCGGCACGATGAACCGCTTACCGCGATCACACACGTCCCAACTCCTAGCGTCAGTGGATGCGAGCGCTGCCGCCGAGCCCGATCTCGAGGACGCTGCCGGTGATCACCCCAGGATCGGTGACCAGGTACAGCACTCCGCGGCTGACGTCTTCCGGCTGCAGCCACGGTAGGGGGATCGGGTTGGCCTTCATCATCCGGCGCACGAGGTCATCCGGAATGTCTTCGCCGCCAGTGGGTTGCACCATCGGCGTCTGGGTGGTGGTGGGGCAGACGACGTTGATCGTCACACCGTCTTTGGCGACCTCCAGGGCGGCGGACTTCGCCAGGCCGATGACGCCCCACTTGGTGGCGTTGTAGGCGGCCAGATCGGGAATGCCCATCCGGCCACCCATCGACGAGATGACGACGATGCGGCCGAAGCGCTGTTGCCGCATCACCGGTATGGCCGCGCGCAGGGTATGGAACGCCCCGCTCAGGTTGGTGTCGACGAGTTGCTGCCACACGACGTCGCTGACTTCGTCGACGGGCCCGGTGCTGACGATCCCGGCGTTGGCCACCACGATGTCGAGGCTGCCCAGGTCGGCGACGGTCTGTTTGACTGCGGCGTCGACGGCGGCGGCATCGCGTACGTCGAGGGTCAGCGGGACGCACCGCCGGCCCAGCTCGTCGACCAGCTTTGCCGTCTCGCGGAGGTCGTCCTCGGTGCCCAGCGGATAGGTCAGGTCCGCCATCGCGTTCGGGGCGTCGGCGATCACGACGTCGGCTCCTTCGCCGGCCAGTGCCAGCGCATGCGCGCGACCCTGTCCACGGGCTCCACCGGTGATCAAGGCGACGCGTCCATCCAAAGCACCCATAGCCGATCAAGCTACCAGGCGGCTTGTGGTGCTGGGACGAAACCGATTGCGGCGAGCTTCATTTCGCCGTATTGCGTGGCGGTCCTAGTCGAGAGCGCTGGCCAGCGCGGAAAGCGTCTCGGCTGCAGAGTATTTGGGCTGCCACCCCAGCTGCTCCTTAGCCTTGCTGGTGTCCATCACCACGGAGGTTCGGCCCGCGTGCAGCCACTCTAACGCCGACGGGACGAAGGGCAGCCGCGCGATCACCTTCGACGTCACCACCGCCGCGGCCTGTGGAACTCTGACGGGCCTTGCGCCGAGCGCGTCGGCGATATCCGACATCGACAGCACCCCGTCGCCGGCGATGTTGTAGGCGCCCGCAGGAGCTGAGGTCGTGGTGGCGGCCAACGCGATGGCGTTCGCGACGTCGTCGTGGTGAACGAGCTGCAGTGGGGTGCCGGGGTCAGGGAGCAGCGGCTTGGGTAGCGGCAGTGACCGGGTCAATCGACGGACGGGGCTGGGTAACTGGTTCCAGGGCATGGCATTGGCGAGGAGGGTCGCCTTGGGCCCGGCGACGATGCTTGGCCGGAGCACGAAAACCTCCAGCGATGAGCCCGCCGTGATTTCGCGCAGCGCCGACTCGCACGCCGCTTTCTGTTCGGAGTAGTAGTGCTCGGGCGAGCCTTGCGGTGCAACATCCTCGGTGATCGGAGTCGGATTGTCGGCGTGGTAGCCATATGCGGCAACCGACGACGTGTAGACGAGGCGCCGCGGGCGCACCGCGGCCACGGTCGCCTCGAACACGTTGCGGGTGCCGGCCAGATTCACCCGTGCGCTTTCCTCGCGCGAGCCCATGATGATGAAAGCGAGGTGCACCACCACGTCGACGTCGGCGACCAATGCGTCCACGGCGTCGCGGTCGAGGATGTCGCCCTGCCGGTATTCGGTCTTCGACCAGCCTCGCTCGGCGGGGTCGAATGGCCGTCGCGCCATCCCGATGATTCGCTCCACCTCGGGATGGCTCTCCAGCGCCTCGATCGTCGAAATGCCGATCTCACCGGTCGGCCCGGTTATGGCGATGCGCAGCGACATGCCGAGCACCTTCCCGGTCTACGGCCGGGCGAAACGCCGGAGGTCAAAGTGGAGCCGATGACGGGAATCGAACCCGCGTATTCAGCTTGGGAGTCGTTGCAGCAGCAGACCCGCTAAAACGTCACCGCAAAATCCTGGTTGACCAACCTGCGAACACCCCAGAAGTAGGTGACGAGCGGCATGGTGCACCACAACAAGTTCAGGACCACGAACTTGATCCACATCTCGACTGGGCTCGTCATGCTTTGCAGATTGTTCGCGATCTCGACCCCGAAGTAGACGGCTGGCAGCGTGACCTCCACGATCATCCCGCCCATGATGAAGGACAATTGAATGCTGTTGAACCGCTTGCCGTTCCGAAAGAACTGCACGATCGCGTACGTTTCGAAGAGTCCGATGAAGAACGCGATCCACTCGAGAACGATGATGAGCGGGTCGCCGTTCAAATAGCGCGCATCGCCTCCGAGAAGGATGGGCGACCACATGTAGGTCCAGAGCGCACCGTTCTGGACGCCTGCTCTGATCTGGTCGAAGAACAACAGCCACGGCAGCTCCCAGATGAATCGCGGTATCAGGGCGATGAAGACCCAAACGATGACCATCGCGCTCAGTCGTTCCCACCTCGTGCGGTCACGCTGGTCTGGAAGCGGTAGCCAAGGCAGTGCAAGCGCTGTCATGAAACAGCTCACCACCAAGGCGACCAATGTCGTGGACGCGACGACGTGGGACACCCCGATACGAAATTCGAGATACCAGAACGCCACATGAATGACGAAGAAAAACGCTAGGACGCCAAAGAGCGACTTTTGCAGTGAGGACCAGCCGAGCTCAGGTGGTGAAGCTTGCTCAGCCTCGGCGCCGGTCGTCTCCGTCATGATTCATGCCTCAGGCGAATTAGCACGGCCATAGCATTGCACGTGCCATGTTTTGCTGACAAGGCTCGTGCCCTAATCTTCTAGTGATGCAGAACCACGGTGAGCAGGGCGGACTGCAACAGTGACCTCGGGCAAGCGTTCTATCCCGCGTCGTCCGATCACCGGACGTCAAGAGCGGGGAGACCGGACCCGCGAACTACTCATCGACGAGACGGTTCGATGCATTCGCGAAGAAGGGTTCTCAGCGGCCAGCGCGCGGCACATCATCAAAAGGGCAGGTTTGAGTTGGGGTGTCATCCAGCATCACTTCGGAGACCGTGACGGTCTGCTGACTGCGGTGATAGAAGATGCCTTCGACGGTCTGATCGCATCGCTTGAAGTGTTGGCCGATCCGGCGCATGCCACAAATACCCGAACCTTGGTGACAGGTGCGTGGGAGGCGTTCGCGAATCCAAAAGCGATGGCCGGCTTAGAGATTCTCATCGCGACCAGGGAGTTGCGTGCCAGTCTTGATGAGCGGCATATGGAACGCCTCGGTGCGGCGCTGACGGCGTTGATTCAACGCTTGGACGCCATTGCCGAGCGTGATCACGCCGTCGCGTTGGGCATGCTGCTGTGGACGACACCCGTCGCGATGATGATCGCCGAAATGTTCGCGACGGTTCCGCTGGCCATCAAGGATGCCCAGAAGGCGATTGCGGATCTGATAGATGCGGTTCTGCCGCACTGACTGAAGCTGATGGCAGGAGCCGGCGTAGCAAAGCCGCGCCAATACAAGCCGGATCTGGCACTCTGCGAGGATCGATCGGCAAGGTTGGGAGGTCGGGGGGCCGTGAACAGTCGTCGACTTCTGCCGCGCGTGGCGGCAGTGCTGACCCTGCCGGTCGCGCTCGGCGTTGCCTTGGCTATGTTGCTGATCTTCCGGTGGGGCGGCGAGGGCGCGGTACGCACGCTCGACAGCCTGACTCTGGTGGCGTTGTCCACCTATGCGACAGTCTGTGCGGTAGTGGCCGCTCGACGTGCTCATCGAAGTGGTCGCAGGGCCTGGACGATGATGGCGGTTGCGCTGGCCACCTGGACCGTCGGAGCACTGAGTTGGTCATTCTTCGTAATTACCTTGGGGCGCAATCCCTTTCCGTCTCCGACGGACGGTTGCTATGTCGCATTCACCGTGTTGGCGTGGTTGGCGATGGCCCTGTTCGCAACCTGGTCGCTACGGGGGTCGCTGCTGCGCATCGTGCTCGATGGCACCACGGTGACGCTGTGCCTGTTTCTGCTCATGTGGACGCTCGTGCTGCACGGCACCTACGACAGTTACATCGCGGTGCATCGAGACATACCTGTTGTGCAGCTGCTCTTTCCGCTCGGCGAACTCGTGATGCTGACCACGGCTCTGCAAACCGTTGTTGGCGCTGACGCACGTCATCGATGGGAGCTGTGGCTTCTAACCACCGGGATAGCCGTCATGACGCTCACGCACCTCGGCTACGCGCACCTCGTCGCCAATGGCCACTTCCAGACTGGCAGTCTGCTTGATCTCGGTTGGGCCGCTGCGCTGATCGCTTTCGCCGCCGCCGCACACTTGAGCCGTCCTTCGCGTTCACAGCCCGTACCGGCGGCGCGTCTGGCGTCGAACTCGTCGTTGTGGCTGCCGTATCTGCCTCTTTTGCTCGCCGGCACCGTGGGACCGATGATCATCATGTCGGGCGTTGAGTCGGTGATCGTGCCGCTCGTCGTAGTCGCTGTGTGTTGCCGACAGTCGGTGGCCGCTTGGGAGAACCGGCGACTACTGTCCGCCGCCGCCGACGAAGCGCTGAAGGATCCCTTGACGGGTTTGGCCAACCGCACGCTCTTCTACGACCGACTGACCCACGTGATGATGCTTCGCCAGCGCGACGACCGTTCGGTTGCCGTCGTGTCAATCGATCTCGACGACTTCAAACTGGTCAACGACAGTCTGGGCCATCCCGTTGCAGACACCATTCTGGTCAGTGTCGGCGAGCGCATCATCGCCTGCGTCCGGCCAGGCGATACCGTCGCCCGACTGGGTGGAGATGAGTTCGCCCTATTACTCGAAGGCCGGGCGGACCACTCCTACCTGGTGGCCGGCCGCGTCGTTGAGGCCTTCGACCAGCCCTTCGTCATCGACGGGGAAAAGATGCTGCTGCGTCCCAGCGTTGGCATAGCGTTGGCGTCGTCGGACGAGCCGGATCTCGCGCCAGAGGCACTGATGAAGCGCGCCGACATGGCGATGTATGCCGCCAAGCGCTCGCGCTCATCAGGCCTGCACTCATTCAGCCCGGACATGGAGCTGGCCGGGCCTGACCTGATGGGACTCGCGGGACGCGCCACCGATCGTCCTGCTGACGGGGCTGCGCACATTCGGCTTCTGGGTGAGTTGCGCCGAGCCATCGATCACGCCGAATTGGATCTCGTATACCAAGCGAAAATGAATCTGCGTTCCGGCCGGGTCGTCGGGATGGAGGCTTTGTTGCGTTGGCCGCATCCGCAGCTGGGTGTATTGCGACCGGATGAGTTCATGCCGCTGGTGCGCCAGCACGGACTGATGCGACAAGTGACCGGATTTGTGGTGACCAGGGCTCTTGACGATGCGGCGCATTGGGAGGCGTCGGGGACGGGTGCGGCGGTCGCGGTGAATGTGTTTGCCCCGGACCTGAAGGATGCGGCCTTGCCCGATGCGCTGCGCGGGGCGCTGCGGAGCCGCGGCCTTCCACCTTCGTTACTGACTGTCGAGATTACCGAGGATCTGATCCTCAACGACATCGACCGGGTGACGGCGGTCCTGCACCGGTTGCGCGAACAAGGTATCCGCGTTGCGATCGACGACTTCGGCAGCGGCTTTTCGGCGCTGGCCTATCTACGCGACTTGCCCATCGACGAGGTCAAGCTGGACCGCCAGTTCATCTCGTCGATCACGGAAGACAGGCGTGCTGCCGCGGTGGTGCGTGCCGTGATCGACCTGACCCACGAGCTGGGCGTCACCGTGGTCGCCGAGGGCATCGAAGACGCCGGCACCGCGGACTGGCTGCGCGAGCACGGCTGCGACGTCGGGCAGGGCTACTACTTCGGCGCCCCCGTTGCGGCATCGATGATCCCCCAGTTGATCGGCGCCCGATGAGCGATCTGCCGTCCGCTGGTAGATACGATGCCGCCGTGGTTCATTCGCCCATCGGGAGCGGACTGAGATGTGGAGCCGATGACGGGAATCGAACCCGCGTATTCAGCTTGGGAAGCTGATGTTCTGCCATTGAACTACATCGGCAAGGTGGTCCTGATCTGCGGAAAACGCTGTTCAGCGCGCCTGGCTCTGACCCTCAGAGTCACAGAATGTCACAACTCAAAATAACTCATGCATCCGGAGTGTGCCGCAGACCCGCCGCCTGCACGGCCTCGGCCCAGTAGCGCGACAGATTACGTCGCGTTCGCTGCGATGGCTGTCTCGCATTGGCTCGAGCACCAAACTGGTTGGAGCATCAAGAAATTCATCCGATCAGCGCGGCGCTACCGCACCGTCACCATCCAGGCCTGGCAAGCACACCCTGACCGCCGCCGAGCCCCCGCCGCCCGACCTCGCGGAAGCTCTCGCGAAGATCCACGAACCGCTTGCACACTAGTTTGATAAAAGTCAGGAAGTTCTACGACGCCCAGGACAACCCCTCTAGACACCCTTGAGAAGAAAGCGAATTACTAGGTGGCTGCGACACAAGTTAACTTGGCCGGTTCTGAGTCCTGCCGGGATTCGGAAACGCCGCGTTTGTGTTGGCCGGTGTCTGTGGCGCCTCGCCCGGATTAGGATTCGCTCCTGGTGGTGGTCCGGACTCCGGCTTAGCCGGTTGAGTCGGGGGTGCCCGATGTTCGGCCGGTGGCGGCTTGGTCACCAAGTTGTTCTTCCAGCGCCCGGTCGGTTCGGTGCAGGGCCGATAGTGTTATCCGGCCAGCGCCATGAACAACCACCGGTTGCACCCCCGAAATCGCCTGCAGGAACGGTTAACCCAAAACCCATAAAAGTTCCACCGATGGGGGCGTTGCCACCCGGACCACCCATGTTCCATCCGCCGTATTCGCAGTGCCAGTGCGTGCTGTTCTCCTCGACGGGAAAATCACAGTAGTACGACGTGGCCCCCGCCTCGAAATTACTTCCGCCAACACCGGGATAGTCGCACACGCCGGGGCCTGGAATGTTGCCGCCTGGCCCCGCCCAGGCCGCGGGGAATTGAGGGTTACCCACAACGTAACCCCTAGTGCCACAAAGAATCTAATTCCCTTGCTCAACAACTCTTTCACTCTAAACGCCTTCTGGCTTCGGCAATGGCATTGCGTGCCTCGAGCGGGGGACCGCCATCCCAAGTTCTACAACGCCCAGGACAATCTCGCAGAGGATTTAGGATTCGTCGCCATTAAGGTGGTTCTGTCCATAGCCGCCGAGCCCCCGCCGCCCGACCTCGCCGAAGCTCTCGCGAAGAACCACGAACCGCTTGCACCTTGGTCGATCCGGAGCAGCGTCACCAAGTGGTGCGTGATCGGCACGGAGTGCGACAACACAACGTGACCAATTGCTTGCGACGTGCTCGATTAAGCCCGGTATGGCGATCGCGCTCGACGTGGTGATCGGATTGCGCTCCGAGCGCCGACATCGCCGGTGATAACCGAGCCGCTACGCTCGTCGCGTGCTGCTTTCCGATCGCGATCTCCGAACCGAAATCGCCGCCGGCCGCTTGGGAATCGACCCGTTCGAAGACGCCCTGGTCCAGCCGTCCAGCGTCGACGTCCGTTTGGACAGCCTGTTCCGGGTTTTCAACAACACCCGCTACACCCACATCGACCCCGCCAAGCAGCAGGACGAGCTGACCAGCCTGGTGGAACCCGCCGAGGGCGAGCCATTCGTGCTGCATCCCGGCGAGTTCGTGCTCGGCTCGACGCTGGAGACGTGCACGTTGCCCGACGACCTGGCGGGGCGCTTGGAGGGCAAGTCGTCGTTAGGACGTCTCGGGTTGCTGACCCATTCGACGGCCGGCTTCATCGATCCCGGGTTCAGCGGCCACATCACGCTGGAGCTGTCCAACGTCGCCAACCTGCCGATCACGCTGTGGCCGGGCATGAAGATCGGGCAGCTGTGCATCCTGCGGCTGACCAGCCCTGCCGAGCATCCCTACGGCAGTGCGCATGCCGGGTCGAAGTATCAGGGCCAGCGCGGGCCGACGCCGTCGCGGTCGTATTTGAATTTCATAAGCTCTCCTTAACTTCGGCTGCTGCATCGCACAGCTTGCGCGGAGAGTATGCAGTTGTAGCGCCGGACGCGGTGTCCCCTCCGCCTCAAACCGTGGCGCGCTGCGAATGGCTCTGGAGGCGCGGTGGATATCGTGCTCGGGGTGTCGATGGCACCCACATCGGTTCGAATGCTGCTGGTAGAAGGTGAAAACGCCGACGGCGCCACCGTCGAAGACAACCAGTTCTCCTTCGCGGCGGACGACAATGCGCCGACGCTGAGTGCGGCCGACCAGGTGATTTCGGCGATCCTGGGCACCCGCGAAGGCGCCACCGAGGCCGGCCATGCGCTGACATCGACCGGGGTCACGTGGACCGATCCGATGGATGCCGTCGCATTGCGGGATGCCCTTGCCACTCGCAAGGTCGAAAACGTCATGTTGGTGTCGTCGTTCATGGCCGCGGCCGCGTTGGCGCAGACGGTTGGTTGCACGATCGGCGACGCGCACACCGCCCTGCTCTTCCTCGAGCCCGGCACCGCGACGCTGGCTGTGATCGATTCCGCGGACGGCTCCATCACCGACGTTCACAAGGAGGTGATGTCGGGCGGCCACAGCATCACCGAATTGGCCGGGATGGTCGCAGGTTTGGCGACGTTGGAGACGCGGCCGCAGAGCGTGTTCATTGTCGGCTCCGGTGTGGACGTCGCCGCGATCAAGCCTCAACTGGAGTCGGCGACAAATCTTCCTGTCACCGCGGCCGAAGAACCCGAGACCGCGCTGGCGTGGGGCGCAGCGCTGGCGTCGGCAAACGCTCCGCTGTTTGCCTCATCGACGGCGGCGCTGGCCTACGCGCTCGATCCCGGCACCGGCGCGATCGACCCCTACGCCGTGTCACCGGGATACCTTGCGGTACCGGATGTTCCGATCGGCACCACGTTGGGTGAAGACGATCTCGCCTACAGCGCTGTTCCGGACGAGGACGCCGACGCCAACACCATTGCTCACGAAGTGCTGAGCAACGAGCACATTGACAGCGAGCACCAGCGTCGACCACTGGTGCTCGTCGGCAGTATCCTCGCGGTCGTCTTCGTTGCCGCCGCGCTGTCGCTGGAAGTCGCTCTGGCGCTTGGTATTCGGCCGAGTGTCGCGTTGCTGCCCCGACCGCTGCAGAACCTCATTATCCAGGCTCCGGCGCCCGCTCTCGGCGCCGGCGAGTGTCGACGTGCCGGAAGCCAACCACTTGATCGCTCCGGCGGTCGCGCCCCCGCACGCGAACGTGTCGATCCCTGGGCCGCCACCCGCGCTAGCGCCGCCGGCCGCGCCGCCCTTCTCGCCGCCCGGCCGATACCGGAAGCGCCGCCGATGCCCGCCGCCCCGCCGCCGGTCGTCGCGCCCGCTGCCGGTCGTGATCCCACTTCCGGTGCCGATTCCGGTGCGCCCGCCGACTCCTGTCCATGTCGGTCCGGTGCACGGGCCGACTCCGCCGGTGTATCGTCCCGGTACGGCCGCCGGTCAGCGTCCCGGTACGGCCGCCGGTCAGCGTTCCGGTACGGCCGCCGGTCAGCGTTCCGGTACGGCCGCCGGTCAGCGTTCCGGTGCAACAGCCGGAGCCGGTGCACCTGCCCACCCCGCAATTGCCGCCGCTATTCCCGGGGTTACCGGGGCTCGGAATTCCGGGCATCCCGGCCCCCGCGCCACCGCAGGGACCATCCTTCAATCCCCCCGGTGGTCGGTTAACCCGGGTGGCTTCGGTGGCGGCAATCCCGGCGGTAATCCAGGCGGCTTCGGTGGCGGTAACCCCGGTGGCTTTGGCGGCGGCCACAACCCCGGTGGCTTTGGTGGTGGCAACCCGGGCGGCTTTGGCGGCGGTAATCCGGGTGGCTTTGGTGGTGGCGGTCCCGGTGGCTTCGGCGGCGGCCACAGCTCCGGCGGCTTCGGCGGCGGCGGCTTCGGTGGCGGGGCTCAGCGGCGGCTTCGGCTTCGGCGGTTTGGCGGCGGCCACCACTAGTCCGGGTGGTTCGGCGGGCGACGAGGTAAAGTCGGGTTCGAAGGGTCGGCCGGGGGGCATAGATCGGCCATTGTTCCTCGTCGCATCTTCGTAGAACGCGACTGAGTCCGCGGTAGTAGCGCCGCGCTCCGAAGTGGCGATACCTTTGTGATGGTGGCCTCAATGGGCCGCAGTCGGAGATGGCCCGCGGACGATCAGCAAAGTGGCGGGAGGAATGGTGGACACCGTACTCGGCGTGTCGATGGCACCCACGACGGTCCGCATGGTGCTGGTTGAGGGACAAAACGGCGACGGGGCAACCGTCGATGAGGACAACTTCCCGGTTACCGAAACCGAAGACCCGGCAACCTTGAGCGCCCCGACCAGGTGGTCGCGGCGATTCTCGGCACCCGTGAGGGCGCCAAAGAGGCCGGCTATGAGCTGCTGTCGACCGGCGTGACATGGACCGACCAACGAGCGGCGGCCGAACTGCGCGACGCGCTCGCCGCTCGCAAAGTCGAGAACGTCATGTTGGTTTCGTCGTTTCTGGCGGCGGCCGCGCTGGCACAGGCGGTGGGCAGCGCCACCGGTTACATGCATCACGCGCTGCTCTACGTCGAGCCGGATACCGCGACCCTGGCGGTGGTGAACACCAACGACGGCTCGATCATCGACGTCCAACGGCAGCAACTGCCTGACGACGACGACCAGGCCGTCGCCACGCTGATCAACCTGGCTTCCGCTGCCGAAGGTCTCGACCTCCAGCCAGAAGGCCTGCTGGTAGTGGGCTCAGGTGTCGACATCCCGTTGATCAAGCCGGCGCTCGAAAGCGCCACCTCACTGCCGCTGAGCGTGCCCGAGCATCCCGAAACGGCGCTGGCCCGTGGCGCGGCGCTGGCTTCGGCCAGTGCGCCGCTATTCGCCTCGTCGACCGCCGCGCTGGCCTATGCGCAGGACCCGGGTACCGGTTCGGTGAGCCAGCACGCGAACACACCCGGATACCTGGCGGTCGCTGAAGCGGCGGCGGCCAGCGCCGAAGTGGGCCCCGACGCCCTGGCCTATAGCGCCGTCGCCGACGATTCAGCGGCGATCTACACCGACCTGGCGCCTGACGCGTACGCGGGCGTCGACGAGCAAGAAGACTTCACCACCGGCATGTATCCCGACTTCGGCCGGTTGGAGCAGGAACCGGAAAGCCGCACGACCGTTTCTCGTGGCGATGGGTGTGCTGATGATCTTCGTCACCGGCGTGATGGGGCTGGTGATTTCGCTGGCCTTCAGCATCCGGCCGTCGGCCGCCACGCGGCCCAGCCTGAGCCACAACGTGATTGCCCCGGCCCGCCTCCCGGCTCCCGCTCCGGCTCCGCCTCCGGCTCCGGCAGCACCACCGGCACCTGCGCCGGCAGCCGCACCCGTTCAGGCGCCGGCCCCCGCGCCCGTTCACGTGCCCGCTCCGGCTCCGGCACCGCCTCCCGCGGCCCCGCCGATGCCGATCCCGGCTGGCCCGATCATCCCGCCGATTCTTCCGGGCTTGCTGCCCCCGCCGGTGTTCGGACCTCCTCAGCACGAGCCTGAGCGCGGTCCCTGGGGTGGTGGCGCTCCTGGTTGGGGTCACGGCGGTGGCGGTTGGGGTCACGGTGGTGGCGGTTGGGGCCACGGTGGCTTTGGCCACGGCCACTAGCGAGCCTGCACAATTCGGTAATCGACCCGTAGCCGCCGCGTTCGACCGTCGGTATCGTCGTTAGTAGCGAAAATCGGGTAATCACACCGCATCGCCTGCCGCGCGCGGCAGACAAGGCATTGATGACCCGGTAAGCGACCAAGCAGCTTTGGAGGAAACGTGGACACCGTACTTGGCGTGTCGATGGCACCCACTGCGGTCCGCATGGTTCTCGTAGAAGGCGAAAACGCCGACGGCGTCACAGTCGACGAAGACGGCTTCGACGTCAACGCGGCCGCCGACGCCCCGACAATCAACGCCGCCGACCAGGTCGTGTCGGCCATTCTGGGCACCCAGGAAGGTGCCATGGACAGCGGCTACCAGGTCCGATCGGTCGGTGTGACCTGGACCGATCCGATCGAGGCGGGTGCTCTGCGCGACGCGCTGGCCGCCCGCAAGGTCGAAAACGTGATGCTGGTGTCGTCGTTTATGGCCGCAGCAGCCCTGGCCCAGGTCGTCGGCAGCTCCGTCGGACACGCCCAGACCGGGCTGCTGTTCGTCGAACCCGACACCGCGACTCTGGCCGTGGTCAACACCGCCGACGGCTCGATCACCGATGTGCACCGCCAGCCGCTGACGCCCGGTCGCGATGCGGTCGCCGAGATCGCCGCGCTGGCATCCGGCGCCCAATCGTTGGACAGCCGGCCCGACGGGCTCTTCCTGATCGGCTCCGGTGGTGTCGACATCGCTGCGCTCAAGCCGCAGTTGGAGGCGGCGACCGGGCTGATCGTCAGCGCGCCCGAGGAGCCTGAAACCGCGCTGGCCCGCGGCGCCGCGCTGGCATCGGCCAACGCGCCGCTGTTCACGTCGTCGACCGAAGCGCTGGCCTACGCGCAGGATCCCGGCACCGGCTTCGTCAACCCTTACGCTGTCGCACCCGCCTACTTCGACGTCGCCGCCGACGGCGCCAACGGCGAGCAGGCCCTGGCCTACAGCGCCGTTCCGGACGAAGACGCCGACGCCTACACCGCGATCGCCGCCGACGAGGCGGATCCGGGGACCGGTGCCTATACCGGCATCGCCGACGTTCCGTCAGACGGTGGCCGCAGGCCGCTCGTCTTAGTGGCCAGTGCTGTCGCGGCGCTCTTCGTCGTCGGGGCAGCGGCGCTGCTCGTTGCGCTGGCTGTCAGCATGCGACCGAGCTGCGGCCACCAGGCCCGACCCCGGCCACAACGCCAAGCCGGCGCCCGCCGCGCCCGCATCCCCGGCTCCGGCGTCCGCCCCGGCTCCCGCACCAGCGTCCGCCCCGGCCCCGGCGCCGGCGGCACCCGCGCCGGCCCCGGCGCCCGAGGCACCGGCCCCCGAACCTGCAGCGCCGGCGCCTGCTCCCGCTCCGGCTGCACCCGCGCCGCAACCCGTACCCGCTGCACCCGCTCCGGCCCCTGAGCCGGCCGCGCCGCCTCCGGCAGCTCCGCCTCCGGTTGCGCCGGCCCCTCCGCCTCCCGCCGTGGTTCCGGTACCGATTCCGATCCCGGGCGTTCCGCCGATCTTCGGGGGGCCCAGGTGGGGCGGCGATGGCGGCTATCCCGGCGGCGGCGGCCACCCCGGTGGCGAACCCGGCGGCGGGGGCTGGCCTGGTGGCGGCGGCCACGGCAGCGGCGGTGGCGGCTTCGGCGGTGGCGGTGGCTTCGGCGGCGGCCATGGTGGCGGGGGTCACGGTGGTTTCGGTCACGGGTTCGGCATGCCTGGCCTGGACCTTTAACCTTCGACGGACAACCGTCATCTGACGTTTGCCCCCCGCTCAGAAGAGCGATGCCGTTAGCTCATTGCAGCGATCTACACACGGGTGTATGAGGTGCACCGTTTTTGGTACGGGCTATCTGGGTGCCACCCACGCGGCCGGGATGGCCGAATTGGGGCATGACGTCGTCGGCGTCGACATCGATCCGGGTAAGGTCGCCAAGCTCGCCGGGGGTGAGGTTCCGTTCTATGAGCCGGGCCTGCGAAAGTTGTTGCGCGACAACATCGCTGCCGGTCGCCTCCGCTTCACCACCGACTACGACCTGGCGGCCGAGTTCGCTGATGTGCACTTCCTCGGAGTCGGCACTCCGCAGAAGCGGGGCGAATACGGCGCTGACCTGACCCATGTCCACGCCGTAATCGACACGCTCGCACCACGTTTGACGCGGCCATCGGTGATCGTCGGAAAGTCTACCGTTCCGGTCGGGACCGCTGCCGAGCTGGTCGGCCGCGCGCTCGCGGCCGCACGTCCCGGTGTGGACGTAGAAATCGCCTGGAACCCCGAATTCCTGCGCGAGGGTTTTGCGATTCAGGACACCTTGAAGCCGGATCGCATTGTGCTTGGCGTACAGGATGGTTCGACCCGTGCCGAGGTGGCGATCCGCGAGATGTATGCGCCGATGCTGGACGCCGGAGTCCCCTTCCTGGTGACGGACCTGCAGACCGCCGAACTGGTGAAGGTGTCCGCGAACGCCTTCCTGGCCACCAAGATCTCGTTCATCAACGCGATCTCCGAGGTGTGTGAGGCAGCGGGTGCCGACGTCACCCTGCTGGCTGATGCACTCGGTCACGATCCGCGAATCGGACGCCGATTCCTCAACGCGGGCTTGGGTTTTGGCGGCGGCTGCCTGCCGAAGGACATCCGCGCGTTCATGGCCCGCGCCGGCGAGCTGGGTGCCGATCAGGCGCTGACCTTCCTGCGGGAAGTCGACAACATCAACATGCGGCGTCGCACCCGGATGGTCGAACTCGCGACCAAGGCATGTGGCGGTTCGCTGTTGGGCGCCAACATCGCGGTTTTGGGAGCGGCATTCAAGCCGGAATCCGACGACGTGCGCGACTCGCCGGCACTCAATGTCGCGGGTCAGCTTCAGCTCAACGGGGCCGGCGTCAACGTCTACGACCCCAAGGCGCTGGAGAATGCGCAGCGACTCTTCCCGACCCTGAATTACGCAGTCTCGGTGCAGGAAGCGTGTGACCGCGCCGACGCAGTCCTGGTGCTGACCGAATGGCCGGAGTTCGTCGACCTCGATCCGGACGTGCTCGCCGACCGGGTCCGCTCTCGCGTCGTCGTCGACGGCCGCAATTGCCTGGATGTGCAGCGCTGGCAGCAAGCCGGCTGGCGGGTCCACTGCCTGGGGCGGCGGGTGGCGTGACCGGGCGCTCGAGCTTCTGACCCGAAAGCGAGCCTGAACCGCACGTCTGTCTGGCCGCACACGGTACGTTTCATGTCATGACCACATCGGAGATCGCCACCGTACTGGCATGGCACGACGCGTTGAATGCGGCCGACCTCGACACCTTGGTCGGCCTGTCCAGCGATGACATCGAAATCGGTGACGCGCACGGCGCGGCGCAAGGGCATGCCGCGCTGCGTGAATGGGCGATCGCCCGCCCGCGCAAAGCCGAAGTAGGGCGGATATTCGTCCATGAAGGCGTCGTCGTCGTCGAACAAAAGGTCGGCGGCGCAAGCGAATCCGGTTCCACCGTCGCATCGGCCTTCCGCGTGGTCAACGACCACGTCACCTCGGTGTTCCGTCACGACGATCTGGCAGCGGCGCTGGCCGCGACCGAGTTGACCGACGCCGATCGCGTCGACTGAGGAGCAGGCATGCGCGGAATCATCCTGGCCGGCGGCGCGGGTACGCGCCTGCATCCGATCACCATGGGCGTCAGCAAGCAGCTGCTGCCGGTCTACGACAAGCCGATGATTTACTATCCGCTGTCCACGCTGATCTTGGCGGGCATCCGCGACATCCAGGTCATCACCACTACTGCTGACGCACCGGCATTCGGGCGAGTGCTTGGTGACGGGAGCGCATTCGGCATCAACATCACCTATGCGGTCCAAGACCAACCCGAGGGGCTGGCGCAGGCATTCGTGATCGGGGCCAACCATATCGGCTCTGACTCGGTAGCTTTGGCGTTGGGCGACAACATCTTCTATGGCCCAGGCTTGGGCAGCAACCTCCGGCGCTTTCAAAACCTCAGCGGCGGGGCGATTTTCGCCTACTGGGTCGCCAACCCGTCGGCATATGGGGTCGTCGAATTCGGCGATGACGGCATCGCGCTCTCGATCGAAGAAAAACCGGCCACCCCAAAATCGCATTATGCGGTGCCGGGCCTGTACTTCTACGACAACGACGTTATCGAGATCGCCAAGCAGATAAAGCCCTCTGCGCGAGGCGAATACGAGATCACCGACATCAACCGGACGTACCTCGACCAGGGGCGCCTGGCCGTCGAGGTTCTCGCCCGCGGCACCGCCTGGCTCGATACCGGAACGTTCGACTCACTGGCCGATGCCGGTGACTACGTTCGCACGCTGGAACGTCGGCAGGGTTTGAAGGTCAGCGTGCCGGAAGAAGTCGCGTGGCGGAGGGGCTTCATCGACGACGACCAGCTGGCCCAGCGCGCCAAGTCCCTGCTGAAATCGGGCTACGGGTCCTACCTGCTGCGGTTGCTGGAACGGCGCTGACGCTCAGCCACCCGACAGTGGTCGTCCCATCACCGTCAGGCGGTTTCCGTAGCGCGGCCCGTGACCGAACCCGCCGGACCTGGCCCCGGATGCGCCGGGCATACCCGGCAGGCCGGCCGGAACCGCTGAGGTACCGCCGCCAGTGGGGCCCACCGCATTGGTCCAGCCGCCACCGGCATACGTCACACCGCTGTGGTTGGCGACCTGCGCCGCCGCCGTCCACGCCGGCGGGACGGACAGCCGGCCGACCAGAGTGCTGCCGGACGTGTTCACCGAGACGCCCACGTTAGGTACAGCCGCGGGCGCCGGCGGCTGCGGCGCGATCATCCCGGTCACGCCGGCGCCGCCCGGCGCCATCTCACCGGGTCCCAACGAGTTGATGTCGGCCAGACCGCTGGTGATCGCGGGGGTGATGAGCGCGGGGCTCACATACCCGGCCGACGTGAAACCGTTCAGGAAGTTGGAGTCCAGGAACTTTCCGATCGAGTTCCCGTCCGCGCCATCCAAGAAGTCCAGGAATTGGCCGAACCATCCCTGTGGGTTCGACGCTGCCGACAACGGCGAGGTGAGCTGTTTCAACGACGACGGAACGCTGGAGAGCACCTGTTGTAGCTGCGACTGCACACCGGTCCCGGTGCTGGCACCGTTTGCCTGGGTGACCGCCGACCCCTGTAGCGCCTGGGCAGCGGGATTCGACGTCTCCGGCGGTTGGGTGAACGCCTTGACCGTCGAGGCCGCCGCCGAGCTTCCGGCGTAGCCGTACATCGCGGCGGCGTCCTGCGCCCACATCTCGCCGTACAGCGCCTCGGTAGCGGCAATCGCCGGGGTGTTCTGGCCCAGGACGTTGGTGGCTACCAGCATGGCCAACTGCGCGCGGTTGGCCGCGATTTCCGGAGGTGGGACCGTCAACGCGAATGCCGCCTCGTAGGCGGTCGCGGCGGCCGATGCCTGGGCTGCGGCCTGCTCGGCTTGCGCGCCGGTGGTCCCCATCCAGGAGATGTACGGGGCGACGGCGGCTGCCATGGTTGCTGATGTCGGGCCGCGCCAGTCGTCGTCGGCCAGGACGTTGATCGTGGTCTGGTACTGGTTGGCCGCCGAATCGAGCTCGGCGGCGAGCAGATTCCACGCCGCCGATGCAGCACGCAAAGGTGTCGACCCAGGGCCGGAATACATTCTGCCAGAGTTGATTTCAGGTGGCAGCGCGCCAAAATCCATGGTCAGACGTCCGACCCGGACGGCGTCGAGCTACACGATCGGTTGCGGTCGGCCGTTGCCACGGGCGACTGTGCCCGCTGTGCAACAGAAAACATCGCAACTCTCCTTTCGGTAAAGGCTGATCTATCCAGATCCGGGGGCACAGGAATCGCGTGGGCCGCCGGCTCGGGGAAGGCAATCAGGTTTGTGTACACCGCGGAACGACTCGTACAACCACTACTGTGTGGCAGGCCAACGGAGGCGGAAGCATTGGCAGAGATGTAACCCATAGTGCGCCTAACCTTCATGCCGGGCGCGCGGCTCTGCGGCCAAATTCATAGAAAGTTCAAACTTTCCGTCGGAGCGTCTGCGGGGTGGCAATACCTGGTCACGTCGCTGACGTGACGTCGCTTCAGACGCTTGGCGAACGGTGCGACACCGGCAGGTGAACACCGCATACGCTGGATAACCGACATGACGACGCCGACCCCGGACCCGAAGCCGCTTCCCGTCGTGGCCATCGTGGCTGCGGTGCTACTGCTGGCCGGCGCCTTTACCGCGGTACTCGTTGTCGGCCGGATGAAGCAGGATGCCTCGCCATCCAGGGCGTCGGCTGCGCAGACGGCCTCGGCCGTCGATGGCCCAGGCAAGGAAGACCAGTTCCTTCGGCGGCTGGCCGTTCAGAACCTGCGGCTGGACCGATCGGACGCCGCGGCGGTCGAAGACGCACATTTCGTCTGCGGCCGGTTTGTGGGTGGCGAGAGCAAGGACCAAATCGTTCAGGACATCCTGCAGGGATCGCCGGGTATGTCGGTCGATACCGCCACCGATTTCGCCGACACCGCAATAGACGTGTACTGCCCGGACGGCCATCGGGATGACCCGACATGAGCAGGCGAGCTACTGGCGGTAACTGGCCAGGAAGTTGCCCAGGCGCTCGATCGCGTGGGTGAGGTCGCGCGCCCATGGCAGCGTGACGATTCGCAGGTGATCCGGTGCGGGCCAGTTGAATCCGGTGCCCTGGGTGACGAGGATCTTCTCCGACAGCAGCAGGTCCAGAACGAGCTGCTCGTCGTCGACGATCTCGTAGACCTCGGGATCGAGCCGTGGGAACGCGTAGAGCGCACCGGCGGGTTTGACGCAGGAGACCCCGGGGATCTCGTTGAGCTTCGACCAGGCGACGTCGCGCTGCTCCAGCAGCCGCCCGCCCGGCAACACCAAGTCGTCGATGCTCTGGTGACCGCCCAGCGCAACCTGAATGGCATGCTGGGCAGGAACATTCGGACACAGCCGCATATTGGCCAGCAGGTGAATGCCTTCGATGAAGCTGCTGGCGTGGTCCTTGGGGCCGGTGATGGCCAGCCAGCCGGCCCGGTAGCCGGCGACTCGGTAGGCCTTCGACAGCCCATTGAACGTCAGGCACAACAGATCCGGGGCCACCGAAGCCAGGCTGATGTGCTCGGCGTCGTCGTAGAGAATCTTGTCGTAGATCTCGTCGGCGAGCAGCAGTAGTTGGTGCTTGCGCGCCACATCGGCGATCTTGGTGAGGACTTCGCGGCTGTAGACCGCGCCGGTGGGGTTGTTCGGATTGATGACCACCAATGCCTTGGTGCGTTCGGTGATCTTGGACTCGATGTCGGCGATATCCGGTTGCCAGCCCTGGGTTTCATCGCACAGGTAATGCACCGGAGTGCCGCCCGCCAGCGACGTCGACGCTGTCCACAGTGGGTAGTCCGGCGCGGGAATCAGGACCTGATCGCCGTTGTCGAGCAACGCCTGCAGTGTCAGCGTGATCAGTTCCGAAACGCCGTTACCGAGATACACGTCGTCGACGTCGAAACGCGGGAAACCCTCGACGAGTTCGTAGCGGGTGACCACCGCACGCCGCGCCGGCAGGATGCCCTTGGAATCCGAGTAGCCCTGCGCATACGGCAGCGCCTGGATCATGTCGCGCATGATCACGTCGGGCGCATCGAAGCCGAACGGCGCGGGGTTGCCGATGTTCAGCTTGAGGATGCGGTGACCCTCGGCTTCCAGCCGCGCGGCGTGGTCATGAACCGGCCCGCGGATCTCGTAGAGCACGTCCTGCAGCTTCGATGACTGCGCGAACGTACGCTGCCGCGGCTGTTGCCCCGCGCTCTGCCACGGCAGCTGGTGAGTGGTCACATCACCCATGGTGCCATGGTTGTCTATCTAATTAACAATTATTCGATGGCCCTGATCAGCGCTTACCCGGTGGACGGGCGCCACGGGCGATGCCCAGACCCTTCACCGGTGCCGCCGGCGAAGCGTCACCATCGCCTTCGGCAGGCTTGGTTTGCGCCTCTTCCTTGACCTCAGGCTCGGGCTTCGACTCCGGTTTCGACTCAGTCTCCGGTTCGGACGCCGGCTTCGGGGCCGCCGCGGCCGGGGAAGCCTTCTTGGCGCCGGGCCGCTTGGCCCCGGCCGCGATGCCCAATCCCTTGACCGGTGCAGCCGGTGCTTGTGCCGCCGGAGCCTCCGCCGGTTCGGACTTCGTCTCCGGCTCGGCACTGGTCGCGGATTGTGTTGCGGCTTCCGGCTTTGTGGCGGTCTTTTTCGCACCGGGCCGCTTGGCGCCGCCGGCGATGCCGAGCCCCTTGACCGGCGCCGCCGGTGCGGACTCGGTCTTGGCTTCGGGCTCGGACGCCGGAGCGGATTGCGCTGCGGCAGCGGGCTTTACCGCGGCCTTCTTCGCACCGGGCCGCTTGGCGCCGCCGGCGAGCCCCAAGCCGGTGACGGCCTTGGCGGACTTGTCCTCGGCCGCTGAGGCGGCATCAGGTTCGGCAGCTTCTTTGGCTGGGGCGGTCGCGGTGGCGGTCGCAGCGGCCTCGGCTTTGGGTGCCGCCTTCTCGGCACGGTCGGCACGTTCAGAGGCCTGCTTGGCCGCCGAACCCTTCTCCGGCAACGTGATGGTGCTGCGGTCGAGCGACTCGAGCAGCAGCTGGGCGACGTCGCGGACGTCGACGCCTTCGCGTCCAGCGGCCTCCTGACGGTCGTTGACACCGTCGGTGACCATCACGCGGCAGAACGGGCAGGCCGTCGCCACGGTGGTGGCACCGGTGGCCAGCGCCTCGTCGACGCGCTCGTGGTTGATCCGCTTGCCGATGTGTTCTTCCATCCACATCCGGGCGCCGCCGGCACCGCAGCAGAAGCTGCGGTCGCCATGCCGCGGCATTTCGGCCAGCTTCGCGCCGGCCGCGCCGATCAGCTCGCGGGGTGCCTCGTAGACCTTGTTGTGACGGCCCAGGAAGCAGGGGTCGTGGTAGGTGACGTCTTCCGAGACCGGGCTCACCGGGACCAGCTGCTTGTCGCGCACCAGCCGGTTGAGCAGCTGAGTGTGGTGCAGCACGGTGTAGTTGGCGCCCAGTTGCTTGTATTCACGGCCCAGGGTGTTGAAGCAGTGCGGGCAGGTGACCACGATCTTGCGGTCGACGGTCTCCACGCCCTCGAACAGTCCGTCCAGGCTTTCCTTGGCCTGTGCGGCCAGCTGCTGGAACAGGAATTCGTTGCCGGAGCGGCGGGCCGAGTCACCGTTACAGGTCTCGCCCGTGCCCAGCACCAGATACTTCACCCCGGCGGTGGCCAGCAATTCGGCGACGGCCTTGGTGGTCTTCTTCGCCTTGTCGTCATAGGCGCCGGCGCAGCCCACCCAGAACAGGTACTCGAAACCTTCGAAGCTGTCGACGTCTTCGCCGTAGACCGGGACGTCGAAGTCGACTTCGCTGATCCAGTTGGTCCGGTCGGATGCGTTCTGTCCCCATGGATTGGCTTTGGTCTCAAGGTTTTTGAACAACACCGAGAGTTCGGAGGGGAATTCGGACTCCATCATCACCTGGTAGCGGCGCATGTCGACGATGTGGTCGATGTGCTCGATGTCCACTGGGCACTGCTCGACGCAGGCGCCGCAGTTCACGCAGGACCACAGCACGTCGGGGTCGATCACGCCGCCCTGCTCGGCGGTGCCGACGAGCGGACGCGTGGCTTGCTCGGGTCCGGAGCCGACAATGCGGCCGAACCCGGACTCGGGCACGTGGTGCTGCTCGTCGTGCTTTTCGCCGGTGAGGTCCTCGGTGACGCCGCCCTCGGGCGTGCTCTGCAGCGGAGACTCCTTCTCACCGAGGATGTAGGGAGCCTTGGCCATCCAGTGATCGCGCAGGTCCATGATGACCAGCTTCGGAGACAGCGGCTTACCGGTGTTCCAGGCCGGACACTGCGACTGGCAGCGTCCGCACTCGGTACAGGTGGCGAAGTCGAGGTTGCCCTTCCAGGTGAAGTCCTCGATCTTGCCGCGGCCGAAAACCGCGTCGTCCGGCGGGTTTTCGAAGTCGATGGGCTTGCCGTCGGCCTCGATCGGCAGTAGTGGCCCCAAGCCGTCGGGCAGCCGCTTGAAGGTGACGTTGAGCGGCGCCAGGAAGATGTGCAGGTGCTTGGAGTGCAGCACGATCAGCAAGAACACCAGCGCCACCGCGATGTGGGCGAGCAGTGCGATGGTCTCGATCCACTCGTTGGCGGCGGTGCCGAGGGGATGCATGAGCACGCCCATGCCGTGCGAGAAGAATGCGCCCCAGCCGTAGGGGAAGTTGCCGGTGTTGACGGCGGCGCCGCGGACGAACGCGTAGCTGAAGATGACCAGGAAGATCATGAACAGGATCAGCCACGCGCCACCGGTGTGCGAGCCGTAGAACCGCGACGAACGGCCGTACTCCTTGGGTTCGGAGCGCAACCGGATGATCGCGAAGGTGGTGATGCCGAGCAGCACGCCCAGAGCGATGAAGTCCTGCAGGAAGCCCAGCGCGTCCCATCGCCCGATGATCGGAATGTGGAAGTTCGGCTGGAACAGCAACCCGAAGGCCTCGATGTAGACCGTGAGCAGGATGATGAAACCCCACATGGTCAGGAAGTGCGCCACCCCGGGGATCGACCATTTCAGCAGCTTGCGCTGGCCGAACACTTCCGAGATCTGCGCCCAGAGCCGCGAGCCGACATCGTCGGTGCGGCCGGTGACCGGCTGGCCGGAAAGCGTCAGTTTGACCAGCCACAGCACCCGGCGAAGCGCGAGCAAAGCGATGATCGCCGTCCCGCCCAGCCCGACAACCAGTCTGATCAGCATCTGCGTGTGCACGGAGTATCTCCCCAAATCCATGTTACCGACGAGTAACTAGAGTAATGCTACTAGCCGGTAACTTAACTACTGCACCTGCTCAAGCCGCGTAAGCCTGCTCATAGTGACATCTCCGCGGGGGTTGCCGCGACGAAGGATGCCCTAACTTGGCTGCGGTCCGGTGCTATACCCAGATGAAGTGCCGCCCACTCAGAAGTGCGGTATCGCCGGTATGGGGGGCAAATTGCTTGGCCGCCAGTGATGCCGAGGGCGCTGCGACGTCCAGGTTGCGGTGGGAGGCGGTACCGGCTCGATGGTCTCGGTCGGTGGTGGTCGGCTCGGTCGTCGACGGGGTGGTGGACGGCGTGGTGCGACGGCGTGGTGGTATGCGACGGCGTGGTGGTCGAGATGCGCGTCGTGGGTGCTGGTGCGCTGCCGCCGTTGCCGCGGGCCAGGATGGCCAGGCCGTAGACGATGACCGCGATCAGTGTCACCACCGCCAGCACCCACAGGGCCAGGACCCATCGCTTCAGATACCACGGCGACGGGCTATCGGTGACGGTGAACCGCTCGGTTTCATCGGTAGTCGAGTAACCGCCGTACGACGGCCGGTCGCCGGTCACTGCTACGGCGTCCCACTGTCATGGTGATGGTGATGGTGATGGTGGTCATCGGTACTGCTTGTCGTCGTCGGCGCAGTGGTGGTTGTCGGCGGAGCAGTCATCGTGGTCGTCTCGGACGGGGCGACCGACTCGGTGGTCGTAGTGACCTCGGTGGAGGTGCTCGGCGCGACGGTCGACGTCGTCGGCGACGTGGGGGTTTGCGTCGTACCGCCGGTTCCCTTGCGTCTGGTCGGCGAGCTAGATACAAGCACGATGCCGAGCAAGATGCAGGCAAAAGCCGCCGACGGTCAGCGAGATCATGGGCCTGCGGTACCACGGCTTGCCCCGGTCGGGGTCCCCTTCCTCTTCGCCGTAGTTGTAGTACCCGGTCGGCGCTTCGCTGGGGTCCTCTGGAGGTTCGTTACCGGTCACGTATGCCGATCTTAGCCGTGGATCCGGGCAGTTTTGCAGCCGCGAATTGCGCGGTCGGGCTCAGAAGCCGTGCGGCAGCGTAATCACCGTATGCGGCAACGGAATTGTCGACGGGATATGCGGGAGATGGTGATGGTGTTGCGGTGGCTCGGCCGGGGCTGGGGAGCGGTTCGCCGGCGGCGGCGCCTCTTCGGGTGACTGTTCGGGCGTCTCGGGTGGCGGCGGTGTCTCGGTGGTGGTCGTCGACGCCGTGCTGGATGGGCTCGTCGATGTGGTGGACGAGGTGGTGGTGGCCGGGCCGCCGGTCTCGCCGCCGCCGCGTGACAGCTCGACGATGCCGTAGATGAGCAGTGTGACCAGCAGCGCGACGATCAGCGCCCACAGCGCCAACAGCACGCGATGGCGATACCAGGGCTCGGGCGCGCCGTCGGACACCGCGGAGTCGTGGTCGAGACCCTCGGAACCGTATTCGGCCATCTGTGTCGGCCGCTCGCTCGGGTCGTCCGGAACGCCAGTCACGCCCCGATGCTACGTCAGAGTTGCCGCTGCACTTCGTCGGCGAAAAGCTGGAGGTGCTCGAGGTCAGACAAGTCCAGCAGCTGCAAATACACCCGCTGCAAGCCGATCGCGGCGTACGGGCCGAGCTGATCGACGATCTGATCAGGAGTTCCGGCCAGCGGCGAATTGGACCGCAGCTCGTCGACCTCGCGCCCGATCGCGGCCGCCCGCCTGGCGATCTCGGCCTCGTCGCGCCCGGCGCACACCACGAAGGCCGCGGAATAGGTCATCGAATCAGCGGGTCGGCCGACCGCATCGACGGCGGCGCGGACCCGGTCCAATTGTGTCGTGACGGTCTCCAACGGCGCGAACGGCACGTTGTATTCGTCGGCGAACGTGGCAGCCAGCCGGGGCGTCTGGGTGGCTCCCGACCCGCCGATGATGACCGGCGGGTGTGGCCGCTGCACCGGCTTGGGCAGGGCCGGTGAATCGTTGACGGCGTAATGCGCTCCCGCGTAGTCGAACGTCTCACCGACCGGGGTAGTCCACAGGCCGGTGATCAGCTCGAGCTGCTCGGTGAGCCGGGCGAATCGCTCGCGCAGCGGCGGAAACGGGATCGCGTAGGCCAGATGCTCCTTCTCGAACCACCCGGTGCCGATGCCGAATTCGATGCGTCCACCGCTCATTTCGTCTACCTGGGCGACCGAGATGGCCAGCGCGCCGGGGTGCCGGAACGTCGCCGAGGTGACCAACGTGCCCAACCGGATCGTCGACGTCTCGCGGGCGATGCCGCCCAGCGTGACCCAGGAGTCGGTCGGTCCTGGTTGCCCGTCACCGCTCATCGCCAGGTAGTGGTCGGAACGGAAGAACGCGGAAAACCCCAGCGATTCCGCTGCGCGCGCGACTGCGAGTTGGTCGGAGTAACTGGCGCCTTGCTGCGGTTCAACGAATACCCGAAAGTCCACGGCGCCAGAGTAGGCGAGTGGCTCGGCGCCTCCGATGAGTATCGGTGCGAGTCCGAGTCTGTCTGAGGCGTGAGCAGAACGAATCTTTCGATGTCAATATCCGCCGACGGCTATGTCGCCGGGCCGAGTCAGTGCCGGGAGCACCCACTCGGCGTGGGCGGCGAAGCCCTGCACGAGTGGCACCTCGGCACCACAAAAGACCATCCGGTCAATCGGCAGGTGATCTCCGAAATGCTCGACGGTATGGGAGCAACAATCATGGGCCGCAACATGTTCGGACCGGTTCGCGGGCCGTGGGGTGACTCCGATTGGCAAGGATGGTGGGGCGAAACACCGCCGTACCATTGCCCGGTCTTCGTGCTGACCCGCTATCCGCGCGACTCGATCGAGTTGAAGGGCGGAACGACGTTTCACTTCGTCACCGATGGCATCGAGGCCGCCTACGCCCACGCCGTGAAAGCGGCCGGCGGCGCACCGATCTCTATCGCGGGCGGAGCGTCGTGTGCCAGGCAAGCGATCGCTGCGGGCCTCGTCGACGAGATCGACCTCCAGGTCAACCCGGTCATCCTGGGCTCGGGAGAGCGCCTCCTCGACGGCTTCCCGGCGGGCAAGCCGGCTCTTGAGCTCGACCGGGTGCTCGAAGCCCCAAGCGTGGTCCACCTGCGATACCGCGTTATTCGAAGCTGAGCCCGACCGGCCGCGTTGATGGTTAGGTCAGGATCGTGAATTCCTTCGCGAAGTTATTCCGCGACACCGTCGCGATTCGGATCCTGGTCTCGGTGGCGCTCGGTGTCGTCGTTGCTCTCGTGGTGGGCAACACGGTCGGCTGGCGATTCGCGCTTGCCGGTTGGGTGGCTGCCGCCGCACTGTATGTCGTTTCAACGCAACGCATTCTGGGCAGAATGGACGCTGAGCAGACCTGTCGATGGGTGACGCGGGAAGATCCGACCCGGTGGCTCGCCGACGTGGTCATCCTGACGGCGAGCATCGCGAGCCTGGGCGGTGTCGGTTACGTCGTGGCCGCGGGATCGAAGTTGGCCGGGATCGGAGCATTTGAAGCCGCCGTGGTCGGGATCCTGACCGTCGCCGCGTCCTGGTTTGCGGTGCACACCCTGTTCACCGTGCACTACGCGCGGCTGTACTACTCAGATGAGCCGGGCGGCATCAACTTTCACGATCAGAACCCGCCGCGCTTTCAGGACTTCGCGTATCTCGGCTACACCGTCGGCATGACATTCCAGGTCTCCGACACGGAGATCTGCGTGAGCGCGATCAGGGCGACCGTGCTGCGGCACGCGCTGGTGTCGTATCTGCTTGGCGCGGTAGTTCTGGCTGTCACGATCAACCTGATCGCGGGGCTCAGCTCCAGAATCTAAAAGGTGTCGACCTTTTCGATGCTGACGAACATGCCATGGCCGGTGTGCTCGTTGGTGAAGCGGGTGCCGCTTTCACTGGCCGCGATGGTCCAGCCGGCCGCGTTGTAGGTCTCGTAATCGATGGTCACCGTGGGGATGTCGCCGAGGTTGCCCAACACCCATTGCACGTCGCCGTTCGCGGTGATGTTGATGCCGTTGGCGCGCTCGCCCTCTTCCATCGGCGCGTTGGTGAACTGCGCCTCGCAGCCGACGCTGTCACTGTCGATCTGGCACCTGGTCTGTCCGGATTTGGTCTCGATGAAGACGTGGCCGTTCGGGTCGGGCGGCAACGGGATTGCAGCGGCCGGTGGCTTTCCGTTGGAGGGAGCGGGACGTGTCGGGGCCGGCGACGGGATCGACGGTTGGGCTTTCGGGAATGACGGCTCGGTGGGTCCCGCACCCGGAGCGGCCACCGGGTGACCGTGTGTGGTCGAGTGGCATCCGCTGATCAGAGCAGCGCTGAGCATCAGGCCGGCCAGCAGCCGGCCGCCGGTCTCGGGGGTCTTGACTCCAAGCGGAAACATTGCGAACCAAGCGTACGCAGGAGGTGACGCAAGCGACGGCAGTGACGCGCGGGTGAGCTGAATCCGCCCGTCGCCAGCGGGCCCCAGCCGCGCGGCCACGCGCCGGGCCGGCATCCGATTTGCCCGCCTTCGAGCGAAAGCAACAGCGGAATTCGCTTAGAGGTGGGCAAAAGACACACCGCTCCGAGCCGGCGATCCCGTCCGAGGCACTCTGCGGCTCTTACTGACTGGTCAGCGTCTGCGCCGCGGAACCGAACATCGCCTGCTTGATGGCGCCCAGCGTGCCCTGGTCCTTGCCGCTGAGCGGGCGCAGGAGATCGACCGCCGCGGCGCTCACCGCGCCCTCACCCGCGACCGCGTCGACGATGCCCAGGCTTGCCGCGTCGTCGCCGCCGAAACGTCGTCCGGTGGTCATCGAGGCGACGGCGGCTTGCGGTGTGAGCTTGGCCTGGATGAGTGCGGCCATTCCCGGCGTGAACGGGATGCGGATGTCGACCTCGGGAAAACAGAAGTAGCCGCGGTCGCAGCGCATCACCCGGAAGTCGTGCGCCATTGCCAGCATCGCTCCTGCGCCGAACGCGTGGCCGACCACCGCGGCCGACGTCGGAATCGGCAGGGTAAGAAACCGGGCCAGCAAGCCCTGCACCCGTCCGATGTACCAGGTGGTCTGATCGCCGTGTGCAGTTAGCCAATCCAGGTCCAGGCCGTTGGAGTAGAACTTGGCGCTGCCAGTGGTCACCAGTCCCTGCGCATCCGAGGCGACCAACTCGTCGAGGTGTGCGTCGACTTGGTCGAGAAACTCTGGCGAGAAACGGTTTTCGTCGTCTCCCAGGTCCAAAACGGCAATCTTGTCGTCGTAGCTCAGGCTGAGTCCCACGATTTCTTTCCTTTCTTCACAGGCGCCTTCACAGGCGGTGGTCCCACGTCGAGGACCGCACGTACCGCTGCCCGAAGGTGTTCTCGTGCTGTTGGATCGGTCAACCGGTCGCGGCGCAACACGATGGCAGTGGGCAGGTCGACGATGCAGGTGGTGATCGTGTCGACGGCACCGGCGTCTTTGCGGTCCCAGAGGTTGACGGCGAGCCGGATCATCAACGCGATCAGCAGTCGCTGCAGATCGCGCACTTCGCCGGCGACAGTGTCGGGCAGATCCGACTCCAGCAGCTCCTCCCGCGATACCGCCCACAGCAGTTTCGAGGAGTTCGGGTACCGCTCGGCGAAGACGACCGGCGCGTCGGCGGCCGCCGCCACCGCGGCAAGTGCTGCCTGCGGCTCAGTCGCTGGCAGGGCGGCCTGCTCGACCAGAGCGTTCTGCACGGTGAGGAACCGCTGCCCGGCCCGTAGCCAGGCCCGGCCCATCAGGCCCGCCCGCGACTCGAAGGTGTGGTAGAGCGCGCCGTTGGACACACCAACGGCGGCGCTGATCGCACGGATGGTTACCGCGTCGGGCCCGGATGCGACGGCCAACGACTCGACGGCGTCCAGAACGCGGTCTGGTTCGTAGACGCGTGGGCGGGGCATGACGACACTATAACAGAGCGTCTGCTCTATTACTCCGCTGTCAGCTGCGGAACGTCCGAAGTGGGCTGGCTCAGTTCGGCGGTCGCGGCACGCACCTGCTTTCGCACCAGGAACCAGCCGCCGGTCAGCGCCGGGCCCGCCACGATCAGCGCGGCGATGATCCATGGGCCCCGCTCGGAGTCGCACGCCATCAGCACCGCCACGCCGGCCAGAAACGCCAGGGTCACGTAGCCGCTGTACGGCGCCAGCGGCATCTGGAACGCCGGCCGGGTCGTGGTCCCGGCCTTGGCCATCCGATACAGCCGCAGCTGGCAGGCCACGATCGTCGCCCACGCCGCCAACACACCCAGCGCCGCGATATTGAGCACGATTTCGAAAGCCTGGCTCGGCCTGACCGCATTGAGCACCACACCGAAGAGACCGATCGTGCAGGTCAGCAAAATTCCGCCGTAGGGGACACCGTTCTTGGACATCCGGCCGGTGAACTTCGGCGCGCTGCCGTTGACGGCCATCGACCGCAGAATGCGGCCGGTGGAATACAGCCCGGCGTTCAGGCTGGAGAATGCGGCGGTCAGCACCACCATGTTCATCAGGCTGCCCGCACCGCCAAACCCGACATGCGAGAAGAACGTGACGAACGGGCTCTCGTTGTGCTTGTAGTCGGTGTAGGGCAGCAGCAGCGCCAGCAGGGCGACCGACCCGACGTAGAACACCGCGATCCGGAACACCACCGAGTTGATCGCGCGCGGCATGATCTTCTCCGGCTCGGCGGTCTCGCCGGCGGCGGTGCCGACCAATTCGACGGCGGCGTAGGCGAACACCACGCCCGAGGTGACCAGCACCACCGGCAGCAGACCGGTCGGGAAGAACCCGCCGTGATGAGTCCATAGACCCGGCCCGGTGTCGTGGCCGTTGACCTTGAAGCGGCCGACCAGGAACACCGTCCCCACCACCAGGAACGCCGTCAGGGCCACCACCTTGATCATCGCCGCCCAGAATTCCAGCTCGCCGAACGCCTTCACCGAGATCATGTTGACCGACACGACGGCGATCAACGCGACCAGCGCAATGGCCCACTGCGGGATCGCTTTCAGCGGTGCCCAGTAGTGGAAGTAGTTCGCGATCGCGGTGGAGTCGACGATGCTGGCCATCGCCCAGTTCAGGAAATACATCCAGCCGGCGACAAAGGCCGCTTTCTCGCCGAAGAACTCGCGGGCGTAGGAAACGAACGAGCCTGCCGACGGCCGGCGCAGCACGAGTTCGCCGAGCGCGCGCAGGATCAGGAAGACGAAGACGCCGCAGATTCCGTAGACCAGAAACAACCCGGGGCCGGCCGATCCCAGCCGGCCGCCGGCGCCGAGGAACAAACCGGTTCCGATCGCTCCGCCGATGGCGATCATCTGTATCTGGCGGGGGCGCAGATCATGGTGGTAGCCGGCGTCTTCGCGAGCGAACGCGGCATTTCCGCCCGCGGCAGGACCGGTTGTGCTGGGCGGCGGAGGCATGGAGTTCCTATCGTCGTGGGGCAACACTGCGGCGCCGGGCACGACCGCTTAGGGGCTGGTTGGCGAAACTATCCCACGCTGTGATGTCCGCCTCAACCGTTCGGGAACAAACAGTCGGGCGACCTCGTTGAGCCCAGTGACAATCTTGAGTGATATAGACTCAACCCTGGCTTGACAGCGGGCCACCGTTGAAGGCAATGTTGAGCGCAGTTCACTCAGTAGCGTAGTGCAGACAAAGCTCGATTATCAGGGAGGATTCACTATGGCTCGTGCGGTCGGTATCGACCTCGGGACCACCAACTCCGTCGTCGCAGTTCTGGAGGGTGGCGACCCCGTCGTCGTCGCAAACTCAGAAGGCGCAAGGACGACTCCATCCGTCGTGGCGTTCGCGCGCAACGGCGAAGTGCTGGTCGGCCAGCCCGCCAAAAACCAGGCGGTGACCAACGTCGACCGCACCATTCGGTCGGTCAAGCGTCACATCGGCACGGATTGGTCCGTGGAGATCGACGGAAAGAAGTACACCGCGCAGGAAATCAGCGCTCGCGTTCTGCAGAAGCTGAAGCGCGACGCCGAAAGCTACCTCGGCGAGGACATCACCGACGCGGTCATCACGGTGCCCGCGTACTTCAACGACGCCCAGCGTCAGGCGACCAAAGAGGCCGGCCAGATCGCCGGCTTGAACGTGCTGCGCATCGTCAACGAGCCGACCGCGGCCGCGCTGGCCTACGGCCTGGACAAGGGCGAGAAGGAACAGACCATCCTGGTCTTCGACCTCGGTGGCGGCACGTTCGACGTGTCGTTGCTGGAGATCGGCGACGGTGTCGTCGAGGTCCGCGCGACCTCCGGTGACAACCACCTCGGTGGTGACGACTGGGACGACCGGATCGTCACCTGGCTGGTGGACAAGTTCAAGGGCAGCGCGGGCATCGACCTGACCAAAGACAAGATGGCCATGCAGCGGCTGCGGGAAGCGGCCGAGAAGGCCAAGATCGAACTGAGCTCGAGTCAGAGCACCTCGATCAACCTGCCCTACATCACCGTCGATGCGGACAAGAACCCGCTGTTCCTCGACGAGCAGCTGACCCGCGCCGAATTCCAGAAGATCACTCAGGATCTGCTCGACCGCACGCGGCAGCCGTTCCAGTCGGTGATCAAGGACGCTGGTATCGCGGTTTCCGAAATCGATCACGTCGTGCTGGTGGGTGGTTCCACCCGGATGCCCGCGGTGAGCGATCTGGTCAAGGAAATGACCGGCGGCCAGGAGCCCAACAAGGGAGTGAATCCCGATGAAGTTGTGGCGGTCGGCGCCGCCCTGCAGGCCGGTGTGCTCAAGGGCGAGGTGAAAGACGTTCTGCTGCTTGACGTCACGCCGCTGAGCCTTGGTATCGAGACCAAGGGTGGTGTGATGACCAAGCTGATCGAGCGCAACACCACGATCCCGACCAAGCGGTCGGAGACCTTCACCACGGCCGACGACAACCAGCCGTCGGTGCAGATCCAGGTCTTCCAGGGTGAGCGCGAAATCGCTTCGCACAACAAGCTGCTCGGCTCCTTCGAGCTGACCGGTATCCCGCCGGCCCCGCGCGGCGTCCCGCAGATCGAGGTCACCTTCGACATCGACGCCAACGGCATCGTGCACGTCACGGCCAAGGACAAGGGCACCGGCAAGGAGAACACGATCAAAATCCAGGAGGGCTCCGGCCTTTCCAAGGAAGAGATCGACCGGATGATCAAGGATGCCGAGGCGCACGCCGACGAAGACCGCAAGCGTCGCGA
Source organism: uncultured Actinomycetota bacterium (assembly GCA_963762535.1). Classification (GTDB taxonomy): domain Bacteria; phylum Actinomycetota; class Actinomycetes; order Mycobacteriales; family Mycobacteriaceae; genus Mycobacterium. Next base: position 235,292 of record CAVXKX010000002.1, on the reverse strand, counting down.
GGAGGCCGACGTCCGCAACCAAGCGGAGACCCTGGTCTACCAGACGGAGAAATTCGTCAAGGAGCAGCGCGAGGCCGAGGGCGGATCCAAGGTCCCCGAGGACACGCTGAACAAGGTGGACGCCGCAGTGGCGGAAGCCAAGACGGCGTTGGCAGGCACCGACATCGGCGCCATCAAGTCCGCGATGGAGAAGCTGGGCCAGGAGTCGCAGGCTCTCGGTCAGGCCATCTACGAGGCCACTCAGTCCGAGCAAGCCGCCGGCGGCGGCGAGCCCGGTGCGGGCGGTGCCGATGACGTTGTCGACGCCGAGGTGGTCGACGATGACCGGGAGGCCCAGTGAGCGAAGGTAACCCAGAAGAACCGGTAACCGTCACCGACAAGCGGCGGATCGACCCTGAGACCGGCGAAGTACGTCACGTTGCTTCTGGTGCCGCCCCTTCGGGGGCGGCGCCGGAAGCCGGACAGGCGGCAAGGACTCGGCCACCGACGAGAAGGTTGCCGAGCTGACCGCTGATCTACAGCGGGTGCAAGCCGACTACGCCAACTACCGCAAGCGGGCACTGCGCGACCAGGAGGCAACCGCCGAGCGCGCGAAAGCCGCTGTGGTGAACCAATTACTGGGCGTGCTGGACGATCTCGAGCGTGCACGCAGCCATGGAGATCTGGATTCGGGCCCGCTGAAGTCGGTCGCCGACAAACTGGTCGGTGCGCTGACCGGTCTCGGGTTGACGGGTTTCGGCGCCGAGGGTGACGACTTCGACCCGGCGCTGCATGAGGCCGTCCAACACGAGGGCGACGGTGGCGAAGGCTCCAGACCGGTGATCGGCACGGTGATGCGGCAGGGCTACAAACTCGGCGAGCAGGTGCTGCGGCACGCGCTGGTCGGGGTGGTCGACACGGTGGCGGACGATTCCGCGACCACCGACACGGCCGATAACGAAGCGAACGAGGGTGAGCAGAACGCAGAATCAGAGCCGTCGGAGAAATAACGGCGGCAGGACTCGAGAAGAGGCGGAGGAGGTGACGCGCTATGGCTCAACGGGAGTGGGTCGAAAAGGACTTCTACAAGGAGTTGGGCGTCTCCTCTGACGCCAGCGCCAAAGAGATCAAGACGGCGTACCGCAAGTTGGCCTCCGACCTGCATCCGGACAAAAACCCGGGCGGCGCTGAACGGTTCAAGGCGGTTTCCGAGGCGTACAGCGTGTTGTCCGACGAGGCCAAGCGCAAGGAGTACGACGAGACGCGGCGGCTGTTCGCCGGCGGCGGCTTCGGCCGTCGATTCAACGGTGGCCGGCGGTGGCGATTTCACCGCCGGCTTCGGCGGAGACGGCGCTGAGTTCAACCTCAACGACTTGTTCGACGCGGCCGGGCGTAGCGGCGGCAGCAACATCGGTGACCTGTTCGGCGGATTGTTCGGCCGTGGGGCTCAGCCCCGGCCCAGCCGGCCCCGTCGTGGAAACGACTTGGAAACCGAGGCCGAGCTCGACTTCCTGGAAGCCACCAAGGGTGTGGCGATGCCGCTGCGGCTGACCAGTCCGGCGCCGTGCACCAACTGCCACGGTAGTGGCGCCAGGCCGGGCACCAGCCCCAAGGTCTGCCCGACGTGCAACGGCTCGGGTGTAATCAGCCGAAACCAGGGCGCCTTCGGCTTTTCCGAGCCATGCACCGACTGCCGCGGCACGCGGGTCGATCATCGAGCACCCCTGCGACGAGTGCAAGGGAACCGGTGTCACCACGCGCAGCCGCACCATCAACGTCCGGATTCCACCTGGTGTGGAAGACGGGCAGCGGATCCGGTTGGCCGGGCAGGGCGAGGCCGGCTTGCGGGGCGCCCCGTCGGGAGACCTGTACGTCACCGTGCATGTTCGACCCGACAAGGTGTTCTCCCGTGACGGTGATGACCTCACTGTCACCGTGCCGGTGAGCTTCAGTGAGTTAGCTTTGGGCACAACGCTTTCCGTTCCGACATTGGACGGCAAGGTGGGTGTCCGGGTGCCCAAAGGAACGACAGACGGTCGGATCCTGCGGGTACGCGGGCGTGGTGTGCCGAAGCGCTCCGGCGGTCAGGGCGACCTGTTGGTCACCGTGAAAGTGGCTGTCCCGCCGAATCTGGAGGGCGCGGCCAAAGAGGCGCTGGAGGCCTACGCGGTCGCCGAACGATCCAGTGGTTTTGATCCTCGTGCCGGATGGGCGGGTAATCGCTGATGGCCAAGAACCCCAAAGAATCGAACTCCCGGACGTTTCTGATCTCGGTGGCGGCCGAGTTGGCCGGTATGCACGCGCAGACGCTGCGTACCTATGACCGTCTCGGTCTGGTCAGCCCGAGCCGCAGTACCGGTGGGGGACGCCGCTATTCGGAGCACGACGTGGATCTGCTCCGCGAGGTACAGCGGCTCTCCCAGGACGAGGGCGTCAATCTGGCTGGGATCAAACGGATTATCGAGTTGACCAATCAGGTCGAAGCGCTGCAGTCGCGACTGCAGGAGATGGCCGCCGAGATCGACGTCGCTGCGAGCCAACCAACGGCGCGACCTCGCGGTCGTCCCGAAGAGCACCGCCGTGGTGGTCTGGAAGCCGCGCCGCTAGACGCCGCGGATGGCCTCCGCCGAGCGTGCAGCTACCGAGATCAGACCCGGATCGAGAACTGGGCGATTCCCCAGTCGCCGGGCTGCGCCGACCGGTAGCCGCCCCGCCGCAACGCGTCCGTCGGTGCAGTCATCGGCTCGAAGCACACCACCTTCTCCCCGAGCGGGGCGAAGATCTGCGCGGCCGAATAACCCTCTTCGAAGTGGACCTCGATCCGGCGGCCGCCACCCCACACCGCGAACGCCGAGCCGTCGGCGACCTGGTCGTATCCGTCGTCAAAAGCTCTGTCGCCCAACGGTTCACTGAGGGTCAGGCTGGACCACCGCGTCGCCGGTCGGCAGGCCCTTGTCGTCGAGCTTCAGGTGCCGCATCGCCGGGGTTTCGATCACCCACTGATCGCGCGGAACATCGGGCAGTTGCAGGTACGGGTGGAATCCGAAGCACATCGGCACGGCGTGTTCCCCGGTTGGCGTCACTGCAACGCGCAACCGCAAGGTGCGCTCGAACAGCGTGATGGTCAGCGCCAACCGATGCGGAAATGGAAAGCTGGCCAGCAGCTCCTCGTCAGTGGTGAAGTCCACCTGGGCGGTGATCTCGTGGCCCGATTCGTGGGTCACCCGCCAATGCGGAAAGGCGGCGAGTACGCCGTGGATCGGCAGGCCGTTGGGATCGGTTCGTACCCCGTATTCGCCGTCGGTCAGCGTGACCGTCGTGCCTTCGGCTTCATATGTGTTGGCGCCCAGCCGATTTGCCCAGGGATACAGGATGGGGATGCCCATCGTCTTGCCGTTGTTCACGTAGGCGTCCAGCCCGCGGCGTTGCCCGAGCAATTCGACGCCCGCGTCGGTCAAGGAGACGCCGATCATGCCGGCCTCCGGCACGAACTGGGCTTCTACCGATGACGACGGGTCGCGCAGCGTGGCGATGTGCACCCGATGAGACTATGCCAATTCAGCCGCTTCCTCCTCAGACCGCTTCGCGGTCTGCATCGTCGGCGGCTACGCCGAATTCAGCCGTCTCCTCCTCAGACCGCTTCGCGGTCTGCATCGTCGGCGGCTATGCCAAACGACTAGCGGGAAAGCGGGTCGTGCTGAATACGCTCCGCTGGCGCGCCTTTGGCGACCAGCGCGTCCTTGGTGGCGCGGACCATCTCCGGTCCGCCGCAGATCAGGATCTGCCGGTCGCCCCAATTGCCGTATCGGGTGACCACGTCCATCAGCTTGCCGGTCTGTCGCAGGTGCAGGCCACGCGGCGGCGTCACGTCGGGATACTCCGCGGCCCAGGCTGGATCGCCGCCCAGCTCGGAAACCGGCGTCACCGACAGCCAGGGGTTGGTCGAGGCGATCTGCCACAGCACCGGCAGGTCGTAGAGCTCACACGGGTAGCGGCCACCGAAAAACAGGTGTACGCGCGGGTTCTCGGCCCAGCGGGCGAGGTCCATCACGATCGAGCGCAGCGGCGCGAGCCCGGTGCTGCCTGCCACCATCAGCACGTCCCCGCCGTCGCGGTCGATCTGCAGGGCGCCGTGCGGGCTGGACAGCCGCCACCGGTCACCGGAGCCGGGTCTCGTTGACGACGGCGTTGCTGACCAACCCACCTGAGACCGCCCGGACGTGAAACTCGACGGCGCCGCTCTCGTCCGGCGGGATGGCCGGACTCAGGTATCGCCACCGCCGCGGGCATTGCGGCACAGCCACATTGACGTACTGGCCGGCGTGGTAGGGCATCGGATCGTCCAGTTGCAGCCGGACCACGGCCAGGTCGCGGGAGACCCGAAGATGCTCGACCACCGTGCCGTCCCACCAGGCCGGTCCCTGTTCGGCCTCGGCGGCCCCGCTCATCACCCCGGTGAACAGATTCAGCGATTGCTGGGCGGCGGCGTCGACGGCATCGGTCCACACGTCGGCGAGCGCGTCGCGCAAGGTCGCGTACAGCGCCTGCCCCAGCGATTCGTAGTGCTCGGGCAGCACCCCGTACTTGCGGTGGTCGCGGCCCAGCTGGGCCAAAAACGCCACCGGCTCCTCGGAGCGCTGCGCGACCAGTTCGCCGTACAGCCACTTCAGCGCCTGGGCGAAGACGGCCCGCTGGGCGGCCATGTCGGGCGGGAACAGGTCGCGCGGCGAGACGTCGAAGGAGAACCAGCGGGTGTAGAACCTGCCGATGAGCCCGTTGCCGTCGTCGGGATCCACGGCGGCATGCAATACCGCCAGCGCATCCCGGTCGTTGAGGCTCACGGCCGCCGATTTTAGGCGTGGTTCAGCAGTGGGTGAGCGCCGTTGTACAGCACCATCAAACCGATCAACACCAGGATCGCCGCGAGCAGCGCGGCATTGTTCGTTTCCATCCAGTCCTTGATGCGCGCCATCGAATCGTCGAGACGGTTACCGGCGGCCGCGTAAGCCAAGACCGGGAGGGCGACGGTGGATGCGGCGACCGCGACGAAGATCGCGGCCAGCACCCAGTGAGCGGCCATGCCGAGCCCGCTGCTGCCGATGGCCAAACCGGCCAAGGCGCACATGATCAGCACCTCGACCCTGACCACAACCAGCACCAGCCCGGTGATCACTGCCCGTCTGGGCGTCAGGGTCGCGAAAGACCGCATCCACTTGGGCGATTCGGTGTGGCCATGGCGGGTCAGCCACCGATAGATCCCGAACGCGATGAGCGCCAATCCGAGCACGACGCGCAGCCACGACGCCCAGGTGGGCGGTTTGCCGTGCAGCCCCTCGAGTGCGCCGGAGGACGCGACGAAGATCGCGGTCAACGCGCCCAGCCCCAGCAGCCAGCCGCCGAGAAAAGCGAGGCTGGTCGGCCGCGGGCGGGGCGCCTGCAGCACCAGCACCGCAGGGATGACCGATAACGGCGAGATCGCGATGACCAGCGCGAGCGGAATCAGCGTGGTCAGCACGGAACCCCAACTTCCTGTCACGGGCTGAATCTTCGCATGACTAGCGCGGTCGCGTGCGTGCCGGACCGGATCTCGACCGTGGTGAGGAGTTGTCTTAAAGCCGGACAATGCGCGCCGGTAGGCGGACCTATGCTCTGCTCGATGAGCAAGCGCCGCGACAAGATAGAACGTGGCAAGGCGCTGACGGCCCAGAGCTGGGACGTCCTGAAAAGTGACTTCCTCGCTCTTGGTGTTCCCGGTCCTCTCGACGATCTCCGGAATTGTCGCGACTGCCTGATCTGTATCCCGACGATGGGCTTCGTGTAGGATGTTTGGAAAGTCGTTCGATAACTCATGCGAACGCGCTTGCTTACATCGATCGCTTCGTTCACGATCCGATCTTACTACATCGCCGCCTTCGGCTCCGCGTTCGTGGCTGGTCTGACGTTCATGCGGAGTGTTGCTTCAACGTCGCGCTCGCTGCCTGGCCTGCTATGCGGCCGCTCGGTCGTGGTGAGGATCGACCAGCGGTGAGCGAGGTGGCTTTCCGTGCCGTGTTCGGGGCGCCTTGGCACCGATCCTCGGACCTTGGAAATCAGTTTCTGCTGCGGACAGACAGTTAGTGAGCTTGGTCTGATCCTGCAGATCGCTCGATTAACAAAGTTCTGAGGCGGTGTCATAGCGGTGATAGAATCGCCTGTCTGGATCGCGGCTGCAGTTCTTCTGGTCGATTGACAGCGATCGTTCTTCGTTGGTCCCGGTGGTCGCGCTGGAAGGTGATCGATGTTTTTCGCACCCCTGCAGCAAGCTGCGTCGATAAACTGGTCGTTGTGAGCCACCCGGATCGGTGAAGGCACCTTGTAGGCGAGGGCGTCGACGGGGCCGATAATGCATTTGACGGCTTGCTGGCACTAGCGGTTTCGGTCCAACCGTGGCGATGTCGTGCCGGTCAGGGTGTCGGCGTTCATGGCCGCTCTCTAAGGCCCCGCTCGTGGGTGACCGTCGATCATCGCCGATCGCCGGGCCGCCGCATTCCGTCGGCCCGGTCGTACCGGTGTCTGACTTTCGAGCAGCGATCCCGGCTTGTGGGAACGCCCTTGAGCGATGCTTGGCTCGTTCGCCAGCCAAGCGCGTCATGGTGGCTACCAATATGCGGCACAACAGCGCACGGCCCCTCATCGATACGACGGTCGAGACTGCCGCAACACCGCCGCCTTCGCCCACTCGGCACTAACCCCTTGCCGGCGGGCGTCCCAGGCCGGGACCCAGTGCGTGACGGTTTTGCGCTTGGACCCGTAGACGATCGGGTAGGTCACCAGACCCCTTACCAGTCGCCCTGCTCGCAGATGCCCCTGCAGGCTGTTCAGCCGCCCCTTCGACGACCTTATGCAACTGCAGGCCTTCGGCCGATACCGCCCAGAGCGGTGCGGTTCGCCGCGGGGATTACACGCACCGTCAGGTCAACCCAGCACGGTGATCGGCGGGCGCACCACGCGAAACGGGTTGCGGACCGGCTGTCCGTTGTATCCGATCGACGCGAGGTCTCCCACTGATCGATCATACGTTCGAATCGCCGTCTAAGGTGAGGGGTTCGAGGTCTCACGCCGGGCATTGAAGCGTGTGGAGAGGCTCACCAGGTCTCCGTCGGCGAACGTGGGATCGCCTGATGCGCGGCTGTATGCACGAAACTGCGTTTTGCTGGCGTGCAGCGCGTAGTCGGGTTTGGCGACGATGAGATCGACGAGTGCCTCGGTTGCGTCGTCAAGCTCGTCGGGTTCTGCCAACCGGTGAACGAGCGAAATGCGATGCGCGGTCTGGGCGTCGATGCGGTCGGCGAGCAGCACGATCTCGCGTGCTCTGGCAGCACCGACCTCGGCGATCAGTCGAGGTATCGTTCCCCAGGTCATCGGCACACCGATGTCGACCTCGGGCAGCCTGAACACGGTGTCGGCGGCGGCGACGCGGAAATCGCAGGCCAGCGCGAGCGCGAATCCGCCGCCGATGACATGCCCGTGCAGCCGCGCGATCGTCACCACTTCGCAGTCGGCGATGGCCTGGCAGGCGCGGTAGCCGATCTGTGATTGGTAGCGGCGCTCCCGGCCCCCGGTGCCCGCGAATCCGGGTGGGTTGCGGAGATCGGCGCCGGCGCAGAACGCGCGGCCGCGCCCGCCGAGGACGACCGCCTTCAGATCGAACCGCTGCTGAAGGCGGGTGTAGAGATCCGCCACCTCCAGCAGCACGTCGTCGTCGAGGGCGTTGAGCGACTCGGGGCGATTCAGCTCGACCCGCAGTACCGGCCCGTCCTCGTTGATTGCCAGCATTCGGTGCCACCTTTCGTCGTATCTCAGTGTGGCGGGAACTCATCGAAATCCGCTAGAGTTGAGCGGAACAGACTCAACCTCGACGACGTTGTACATCGCGACAAGCATTTTTGGGCATCCCCCTGTAAACCGAATGGAGGCCGGAGTGGACTCTTTTAACCCGACGACCAAGACGCAGGCGGCCCTGACGTCGGCCCTGCAGGCGGCCAGCGCCGCCGGCAACCCCGAGATCAGGCCCGCTCACCTACTGTTGGCGCTGCTGACGCAGAACGACGGGATCGCCGCGCCGCTGCTCGAGGCTGTCGGCGTCGAGCCCGCGACTGTCCGTGCCGAAGCCGAGCGCATCCTGGACAAGCTGCCGCAGATCAGCGGGGCCAGCTCGCAACCGCAGCTGTCCCGCGAATCGCTGGCTGCGATCACCACGGCGCAGCATTTGGCCACCGAGATGGCCGACGAATACGTCTCCACCGAGCACCTGATGGTCGGTTTGGCCACCGGCGACTCCGACGTCGCCAAGCTGCTGACCGGCCACGGTGCTTCTCCGCAAGCCCTGCGGGAGGCGTTCGCCAAGGTGCGGGGCAGCGCGCGGGTCACCACCGCCGACCCCGAAGCCACCTACCAGGCGCTGGAAAAGTACTCGACCGACCTGACCGCCCGCGCCCGCGAAGGCAAACTCGACCCGGTTATCGGTCGGGACAACGAGATTCGCCGCGTCGTGCAGGTGCTTTCCCGTCGCACCAAGAACAATCCGGTGCTGATCGGTGAGCCCGGCGTCGGTAAGACCGCGATCGTCGAGGGCCTGGCCCAGCGCATCGTCGCCGGCGACGTGCCCGAGAGCCTGCGCGACAAGACCGTCATCAACCTGGACATGGGCTCGATGGTGGCCGGTGCCAAATACCGCGGTGAGTTCGAGGAACGCCTCAAGGCCGTGCTCGACGACATCAAAAACTCCGCCGGCCAAATCATCACGTTCATCGACGAGCTGCACACCATCGTCGGCGCCGGCGCGACCGGCGAGGGCGCGATGGACGCCGGCAACATGATCAAGCCGATGCTGGCCCGCGGCGAGCTGCGGCTGGTCGGCGCCACCACGCTCGACGAGTACCGCAAATACATCGAGAAGGACGCCGCGCTGGAGCGCCGCTTCCAGCAGGTGTTCGTCGGCGAGCCGTCGGTGGAGGACACCGTCGGCATCCTGCGCGGGCTGAAAGACCGCTACGAGGTGCACCACGGTGTGCGCATCACCGACTCCGCGCTGGTCGCGGCCGCCACCTTGAGCGACCGCTACATCACCGCGCGGTTCCTGCCGGACAAGGCCATCGACCTGGTCGACGAGGCCGCCAGCCGGCTGAAGATGGAGATCGACTCCCGGCCCGTCGAGATCGACGAGGTCGAGCGACTGGTACGCCGCCTCGAGATCGAAGAGATGGCGCTGGCCAAGGAAGAAGACGAGGCGTCCAAGGAGCGCCTGGAGAAGCTGCGCGCCGAGCTGGCCGACCAGAAAGAAAAGCTGGCCGAGCTGACCACCCGCTGGCACAACGAGAAGAGTGCGATCGACATCGTCCGCGACCTCAAGGAGCAGCTCGAGGCGTTGCGCGGGGAGTCCGACCGCGCCGAGCGCGACGGCGACCTGGCCAAGGCCGCCGAGCTGCGCTACGGGCGCATCCCCGAGATCGAGAAGAAGCTCGACGCCGCGCTGCCGCAGGCCGAGGCACGCGAGAACGTGATGCTCAAAGAGGAAGTCGGACCCGACGACATCGCCGACGTGGTGTCGGCGTGGACGGGCATCCCGGCCGGCCGGCTGTTGGAAGGCGAGACCGCCAAGCTGCTGCGGATGGAAGAGGAGCTGGGCAAGCGCGTCATCGGCCAACGGAAAGCGGTGACTGCGGTTTCTGACGCGGTGCGTAGGAGCCGGGCCGGGGTCGCCGACCCCAACCGGCCCACCGGTTCCTTCATGTTCCTGGGCCCGACCGGTGTCGGTAAGACCGAGCTGGCCAAGGCCTTGGCGGAGTTCCTCTTCGACGACGAGCGCGCGATGGTCCGCATCGACATGAGCGAGTACGGCGAGAAGCACTCGGTGGCCCGCCTGGTCGGTGCTCCGCCCGGATACATCGGCTACGACCAAGGCGGTCAGCTGACCGAGGCGGTGCGGCGGCGGCCCTACACGGTGATCCTGTTCGACGAGATCGAAAAGGCCCACCCGGACGTGTTCGACGTGCTGCTGCAGGTGCTCGACGAGGGCCGGCTGACCGACGGGCAGGGCCGCACCGTCGACTTCCGCAACACGATCCTGATCCTGACCTCCAACCTGGGGTCGGGCGGCGACGAGGACATGGTGATGGCGGCGGTGCGCTCGGCGTTCAAGCCCGAGTTCATCAACCGGCTCGACGACGTGATCATCTTCGCCGGCCTCGAGCCCGGGGAGCTGGTGCAGATCGTCGACATTCAGCTGGCTCAGTTGCAGAAGCGGCTCGCGCAACGGCGATTGCAGCTGGCGGTGTCGCTGCCGGCCAAGCAGTGGCTGGCGCACCGCGGATTCGACCCGGTTTACGGAGCGCGTCCGCTGCGGCGGCTGGTGCAGCAGGCCATCGGTGACCAGCTGGCCAAGATGCTGCTGGCCGGTGACGTGCACGACGGCGATACCGTGCCGGTGAACGTCAGCGCCGACGGCGACTCGCTGGTGCTGGGGTGATAGTGGCGACCCGCTTCGCCCGGCTGCGCCGCGCTCGCGATCGCCACGGCTGACATGTTCCAACTCGAGTTGTTGCGCGGGTTTCTCGTCGAACGCCCCAACAACTCGACGTTCGGCGCATCGGCGGGCATCGAAGCGGTAGCAAACTTTAATTCGGTTGTGACCTGCTGGCATTCTCGGTTACGGGCCGACAGCAGCTAGGCTACGTGGCGATGGTTCCGCTTTGGTTCACCCTCTCCGCGCTGTGCTTCGTCGGTGCGGCGGTGTTGCTGTACGTCGACATCGACCGCCGCCGGGGACGAGGCAGGCGTCGTAAGTCGTGGGCTCGTTCGCACGGATTCGACTACGAGCAGGAATCCACCGAAATCCTCCAGCGCTGGAAGCGCGGCGTGATGTCGACCGTGGGCAGCAACATCCCGGCCCGCAACGTCGTGCTGGGCCAGATCCGCGGCGAGGCGGTCTTCATCTTCGACCTCGAGGAAGTCGCCACCGTGATCGCCCTGCACCGCAAGGTCGGCACCAACGTCGTCGTCGACGTGCGGCTCAAGGGCCTCAAAGAGCCTCGCGAGAACGACATTTGGCTGCTCGGCGCGATCGGGCCGCGGATGGTGTACTCCACCAATCTGGACGCCGCGCGTCGGGCGTGCGACCGCCGGATGGTCACCTTCGCGCACACCGCGCCCGATTGCGCCGAGATCATGTGGAACGAGCAGAACTGGACGCTGGTCAGCATGCCGATCGGCAGCACCCGCGCCCAGTGGGACGAAGGCCTGCGCACGGTGCGCCAATTCAACGACTTGCTGCGCGTGCTGCCGCCGGTCCCGCAGTCGACGGCGGCAGCCGGTGCGCCGCAAGCGTCCGCGCGCCGCAAGGCGGCGCCCAGCCGTCCGCTGGCACCTGCCGGTCGCAGCGAGGCGGCCCCGCAGCGGCATGCCGAGCCGACCACCCGCGAGACTGGATCCACGACGCGCGCCGCAACCCCGCCGCCGGCGCGTCAAGAGCCGAGCCACCGCCCGCCGACCGGCCGTAACGGCCAGCAGGCGTCACAACAGCAACGCTGAGTCAGCGTCGTACCGGCGCTCAGTACACTGGCGCCGTGCCTCGCCGCGTCGCCCTGATCACGGGGCCCACCTCCGGAATCGGCGAGGGTTTCGCTCGTCGCTACGCCGCCGACGGCTACGACGTCGTCCTGGTCTCCCGCGACGCTGACCGGCTCAACCAACTGGCCGCCGAATTGTCCAACGAGGGCGGCTGCAACGTCGAGGTGCTTGCGGCCGATCTCGCCGACGCCGCCGGCCGGGACAAGGTCGCCGAGCGGTTGGCCGCCGGTGTCGAGGTGCTGGTGAACAACGCCGGCTTCGGCACGTCCGGCGAATTCTGGACCGCCGACCCCGCCATGCTGCAACGGCAGCTGGACGTCAACGTCACCGCGGTCATGCAGCTGACCCGGGCCGCATTGCCGGCGATGATCGACAACGGCGCCGGCACGGTCATCAACATCTCGAGCGTGGCGGGCCTGCTGTCCGGTCGCGGATCGACCTATTCGGCGTCCAAGGCGTATGTGGTGTCGTTCACCGAAGGCCTGGCCGTCGGGTTGCGCGGCACCGGCGTCGGGATCCACGTCGTGTGTCCGGGCTACGTGCACACCGAATTCCACGACCGGGCCGGCATCGACATGACATCGCTGCCGTCGTTCATGTGGCTGGAGGTCGACGACGTGGTCCGGGAAACCCTCGCCGATGTGGCCCGCGGCAACGTGCTCATCATTCCGGGGCTGCAGTACAAGGCGCTCACCACCGCCAGCCGGATGGTGCCGCGAACCCTGGCGCGCGCCGCCACCAGTGTCTTCGGCCGGGGCCGTGGCCGCACCTGACCTCGCCGAATTGGCCGATCTGGTACGCCAATTGGCGGTCGTGCACGGCCGCGTCACGCTGTCGTCGGGCAAGGAAGCCGACTACTACGTCGATCTTCGCCGGGCCACCCTGCACCACCGGGCCGCCCCGTTGATCGGCCGGCTGGTCCGTGAGCTCACCGCCGACTGGGACTACGACGCCGTTGGCGGCCTCACCCTGGGTGCCGACCCGGTCGCCGCTGCCGTCCTGCACGCACCCGGCCGCGAGATCGACGCTTTCGTCGTACGGAAATCAGTGAAAGCCCATGGCATGCAACGTCTTATCGAAGGGCCCGACATTTCCGGTCGGCGGGTGCTGGTGGTCGAGGACACCAGCACTACCGGCGGGTCGGCGCTGACCGCGGTGCGGGCGGTGCTGGACGCCGGCGCACAGGTCGTCGGCGTGGCGACCGTCGTCGACCGGGCTACCGGTGCGGCCGAAGCCATTGAGGCCGAAGGCTTTCCGTACCGCAGCGTGCTGGGGCTGGCGGACCTCGGGCTGAGTTAGTCACCATGCGCATTGTCATCGCGATGATCGCGGCGTTGGCGCTGCTGGGTGGGTGTTCGAATCACGCCTGCCCGCCAGCAGATCTACGGCGCCGGAACCGCGCGGATCGGTGAATCGCTGGCGGTGCTGGGCTGGAACACGTCGGTATCGAACCTGCGCTGGCAGGACGACTACGTCCTCGTCGACGTCGATGCGGCGCCCACCGACCCGGCGAAGCCGCATGCCGACCCGCGTGATATCCGCTTCGGGTTGTACGGCGCGCTGGCGCATCCGATGGAAGCGGTCGGCATCGGCAGTTGCGACGGTGTGAAAAACCTTGTCCTCCAATCTCTTACAGCGACGGGCAGCAAAGCGATGACCGGCACGGTATGCCTGGGCCCGATGAAGGACCGCGCCGCTGTCCGCGGCGTCTACCTGTATTCGCCGCGCGACCGCATCGCCGAAACCGCGGCCGCCTACCCGGCGGCGTTCCCGGTCGGGGTGCTGCCGACCAAAGAGAGCGACACCGGACTGGTCGTCCGCACCGCCAGTGTGGCGGCATGGCGGGCCGACGGCACTCAGCTGAACCAGCAATCGCTCGGCGACCCGGCCGCGTTCAACGGCAGCGGCTACATGCTGCTCGGCCTGCAGGCCGACACCATCGCGGCCAAATACCGCGACGACTCCACCGCCCGCGGCGGCCCGATGATGCTGCTCGCTTCGCCGACCCTGCCGCCGCCCGGCCTGAACCCCGCCTGCACGGCCTACGGGGCGTCGGTGCTGATCCTGCCCGAGGCGTCGCTGGACGCCGTGCACGTCAACGCGTCACTGTGCACCCAGGGCGAGATCAACGACGCGCTGCTGTACGCGACGGTCTCGATTGTCGGCACCCACGCCGCGGTCTGGACGCTCAAGTGAAGCGACGCCGCGCCCGGGCCCACTGAATGGGGCGCTCCCGCAAGCGGAGTCGGTCCCTGGCAGGGTCCGCTTCCCGACGATCCGCGGTATGACCCGGCCCTGCTGCGCGACGGCGACAACCGCAACGTCGTCGACGCCTACCGGTACTGGACGCGCGAGGCGATCGTCGCCGACATCGACCGGCGGCGCCACCGGCTCCATGTCGCGATCGAGAATTTCGGCCAGGACGCCAACATCGGCGGGGTAGTGCGCGCCGCCAACGCGTTCGCGGTGGACACCGTCCACATCGTCGGCCGCCGCCGGTGGAATCGTCGCGGCGCCATGGTCACCGACCGCTACCAACGTCTGCAGCATCACGACACCACCACCGAGTTGCTGCGCTGTGCCGCTGACGCGGGCCTGACGGTGGTTGCCGTCGACATCGTGCCCGGTGCGGCGCGGCTGGAGCAGACGACGCTGCCCCGGGACTGCCTGCTGCTGTTCGGTCAGGAAGGTCCCGGCATCAGCGACGACGCGCGCGACGGCGCCGCGCTGACCGTCTCGATCGCGCAGTTCGGCTCGACGCGCAGCATCAACGTCGCGGTCGCCGCCGGCATCGCGATGCATGCCTGGATCTGCCAACACGGCAATATCGGAAGTGCGTGGTAGGGCAGGATCGCAGGCATGGATCAGGTATGGGTCAACCGGGCGGTCAGCGCGGAGGCCGCGGTCGCTGGTCGGCATCTGAGAAGGCTGTGGGCGCTGCCCGGCACCCAGCTCGGCGTGGTGGCGTGGCCGCCGACCCGGCGCGACCGATGGTTCGGCGGCTGGCATTACTGGTGGCAGGCGCATCTACTGGATTGTCTGGTCGACGCCGAGCTGCGTGATCCGCAGCCCGAACGTCGCATCAAGATCAAGCGGCAGATCCGCGCACACCGGCTGCGCAACAACGGATCCTGGGTCAACAACTACTACGACGACATGGCCTGGCTGGCGCTGTCGCTGGAGCGAGCGTCCCGGATCGCGGGCATCGGCCGCGAGCGCGCGCTGCGCAAGCTCAACGATCAACTGGTCAACGCGTGGGTTCCCGAGGACGGCGGCGGCATCCCGTGGCGCAAGCAGGACCAGTTCTTCAACGCCCCGGCCAACGGCCCGGCGGGGTTGTTCCTGGCCCGATACGGCGACCGGCTGCGCCGCGCCCAGCAGATGGCGGACTGGATCGACGAGACGCTGATCGATCCCGAGACGCACCTGGTGTTCGACGGCATCAAGGCGGGTTCGCTGGTCCGCGCGCAGTACACCTACTGCCAGGGTGTGGTGCTCGGTCTGGAGACCGAGTTGGCTGCCCGCACCCACGACGACCGGCACGGGCCCCGGGTCCATCGCCTGGTGGCCGCCGTCGACGAGCACATGACGGCCGGCGGGGTGCTGCGCGGTTCGGGCGGTGGCGACGGCGGGCTGTTCTCCGGCATCACCGCCCGCTATCTGGCGTTGGTCGCCACCACGCTGCCCGGCGATTCCGCCGCCGATGTCGCTGCCCGCGAGACCGCTCGCGAGATCGTGCTGTCTTCGGCGCGGGCGGCCTGGGACAACCGCCAGTCGGTGGACGGGCTACCACTGTTCGGGCCGTCGTGGAACGAGACCGCGGAGTTGCCGACGGCCGGTGGGCAGCAGGCACAGTTCGTCGGCGGGGCCGTCAACGCTTCGGAGATCCCGGAGCGCGATTTGTCGGTGCAGCTGTCGGGTTGGATGCTGATGGAGGCCGCCCACGCGGTGACCGCCGGCGACGTTGATGAAGGGACCAGTGATGAGTAAAGTCCACGCCGATGCCGAGTCGGCGTTGCACGGCCTGCTGAAGGACGGAATCACCATCGCCGCAGGCGGTTTCGGACTCTGCGGCATCCCGGAGAACCTGATCCGGGCTTTGGTGGACAGCGGCGTCAAGGATCTCACCATCGTCGGAAACAATGCCGGCGTCGACGATTTCGGCATGGGGCTGCTGCTCAAAGGGCGTCAGGTGAACAAGGTGATCGCCTCCTACGTCGGGGAGAACAAGGAGTTCGAGCGTCAGGTGTTGGCCGGCGAGCTGGACCTGGTGCTGACGCCGCAGGGGACACTCGCGGAGAAGCTACGTGCCGGCGGCGCAGGCATTCCCGGCTTCTACACCCGTACCGGGTTCGGCACCAACCTCGCCGAGGGTAAAGACACCAGGGTTTTCAACGGCACGGAATACGTTCTGGAAGAAGGCATTCGCGCCGACGTGGCTATCGTCAAGGCGTGGAAGGGGGATAAGTCGGGCAACCTGATCTACCGCAAGACGGCCCGCAACTTCAATCCGATGATCGCCACCTGCGGCACGGTGACCATTGCCGAGGTGGAAGAACTCGTCGAGGTCGGCGAGCTGGACCCCGACATGGTCCACACCCCCGGCATCTACGTCGACCGGATCATCGAAGGCCGCGGACTACGAGAAGCGCATCGAATTCCGCACCACCAGCGGCGGCGCGGCGCTGAAGAACGACAGCCCGATCCGCGAGCGGATGGCCCAGCGCGCCGCGCAGGAGTTGCGCGACGGCTACTACGTCAACCTGGGCATCGGCATTCCGACGTTGGTGGCCAACTACATTCCCGACGGAATCAAGGTGACGCTGCAGTCCGAGAACGGTCTGCTCGGCATCGGCGCCTACCCGACCGAGGACGCCGTCGACCCTGACCTCGTCAACGCCGGCAAGCAGACCGTCACCAGCCTGCCCGGGTCGAGCTTTTTCAGCAGCGCCGACTCGTTTGCGATGATCCGCGGTGGCCACATCGACCTGTCGATTCTGGGTGGCCTCGAGGTCGCCGAAAATGGCGACCTGGCCAACTGGATGGTGCCGGGCAAGATGGTCAAAGGTCCCGGCGGCGCAATGGATTTGGTGTCCGGCGTCAAACGGGTGATCGTGGTGATGGATCACACCGCCAAGGACGGCAGCCCGAAAGTCCTCAAGCAGTGCTCGCTGCCTGTCACCGGTAAAGCCGTGGTCGACATGATCATCACCGATCTGTGCGTCTTCGACGTCGAACCCGACCGGGGTCTCACGCTGATCGAACTGCATCCCGGCGTCACCGTCGCCGACGTCCGCGCCAAGACCGGTTGCGATTTCAGGGTCGCCGTCTGAAACCGACGTATGTTGAAGAGATGACCGACTCGATACTGACCCGGCGGCATGCGTTGTTCGGCGCCGCCGTGGCCGGTGCGCTGGCCGCCACCGGATCTGTGCTGGCCTGCACCGCATCGGGTGCCCCGCGAACACCGGCGAAGACGTTCGAGGTCAACCACACCGACGACGAATGGCGCCATCTGCTGACCCCGCAGCAGTACGCCGTACTTCGGACCGCGTCGACCGAGGCGCCCTACAGCAGCCCGCTCAACGACGAGCACCGGTCCGGGACCTTCAACTGCGCGGGCTGCGCCCAGGCCCTGTTCTCGTCGACGACCAAATTCGACAGCGGCACCGGATGGCCGAGCTTCTACCGGGCCCTCGACAACGCCGTCCTCGAGCAGCAGGACAACAGCGACGGGATGTCGCGCACCGAAGTGCTCTGCAACCGCTGCGGTGGGCACCTCGGCCACGTCTTCAACGACGGCCCGCCGCCGACCGGACTGCGCTACTGCATGAACGGCGTGGCGATGGGCTTTCGGCCGGCCTAGCGACTAATCGACGGCGGTCAGCTGCTCTTCGTCGTCCTTGGCGGCGCGGCGGCGCTTCAGGTACGCCCGGCCGGTGGCGATGAACGCCGGCAGCATCGACACGAACAAGATGGCCAGCACGATCTTTTCCAGGTTCTGGTGGATGAACGGCACATTGCCCAGGAAGTAGCCGGCAACGGTGACGCCGCCACCCCACAGGACGCCGCCGACGATGTCGAAGGCCAGGTAGACCGGGTAGCGCATGTAGGAAACCCCGGCGACCACCGGCGTGAACGTCCGCACGAACGGCATGAACCGGGACAGGATGACCGCCGCGGGCCCGTACTTCTCGAAGAAGGCGTGTGACTCGGTGACGTGGTGCTGCTTGAAGAAGCGCGAGTCTTCCTTCTTGAACAGCGCGGGCCCGATCCGTCGGCCGATGAAGTAGCCGGTCTGGTCGCCCAGAATCGCGGTCAGCGCCACGGCCGGGGCCAGCACCCAGATGTCGAGCGTGCCATGGGCGGCCAGCAGACCCCCGGTGAACAGCAGCGACTCGCCAGGCAGCAGCGGAAACAGCAGACCGGTCTCGACGAAGACGATGGCCAGGATCGTCGGCAATACGGCCGATGCGAACAGTCCCTGAGGTCCGATCCAATACATCGGGTCGAGGATGTTGGGCAGGGCCACGATGGCTTCTGCGGCTGCGATCACGGTCTTCAAGATACCGGCGCTTCCGACCGGCTCTTACCAGGCGCGTCCCGGGCTGGCCTGCGGCCGTCGTACGACTGTTGCGATACTGATGGTCAAATCGGGCTCAGCGCGACACCTGCTCAGGAGGAGAACTCATGCCCATCGCGACGCCAGACGTCTATGCCGAGATGCTGCGACGTGCCAAGGAGAACGAGTACGCCTTTCCGGCGATCAACTGCACCTCGTCGGAGACCGTCAACGCGGCGCTGAAGGGCTTCGCCGACGCCGGCAGTGACGGCATCATCCAATTCTCCACCGGCGGTGCGGAATTCGCATCCGGCCTCGGAGTCAAGGACATGGTCACCGGTGCGGTGGCGCTGGCCGAGTTCACCCACGTCGTCGCCGACAAGTACCCGATCAACGTGGCCCTGCACACCGACCATTGCCCCAAGGACAAGCTGGACACCTACGTGCGACCGTTGCTGGCCATCTCGGCCGAGCGGGTGGCCGCCGGGCGCAACCCGCTGTTTCAGTCACACATGTGGGACGGTTCGGCGGTGCCGATCGACGAGAACCTCGAGATCGCGCAGGAACTGCTGAAGCAGGCGGCCGCCGCCAAGATCGTGTTGGAGATCGAGATCGGCGTCGTGGGCGGCGAGGAAGACGGCGTCGAGGCCGAAATCAACGACAAGCTCTACACCACCCCCGAGGACTTCGAAAAGACCATCGATGCCCTGGGCCACGGCGAGCACGGCCACTACCTGCTGGCCGCGACGTTCGGAAACGTCCACGGCGTCTACAAGCCGGGCAACGTCAAGCTTCGCCCCGACATCCTGGCTCAGGGGCAGAAGGTCGCCGCGGCGAAGCTGCATCTGGCTGACGGCTCCAAGCCGTTCGACTTCGTCTTCCACGGCGGATCGGGCTCGCTGAAGTCCGAGATCGAAGAGGCGCTGCGCTACGGGGTGGTGAAGATGAACGTTGACACCGACGCCCAGTACGCGTTCACCCGCCCGGTCGCGGCGCACATGTTCACCAACTACGACGGCGTGCTGAAGGTCGACGGCGATGTGGGCAACAAGAAGGTCTACGACCCGCGCAGCTATCTCAAGAAGGCCGAGGCGTCGATGACCGAGCGGGTCATCGAGGCCTGCAACGACCTGCACTGCACCGGCAAGTCCGTCACCGGGTGACGGCGACGAACCTCATCAGCCGCACAAGCCACTAGCGCCACTAGTCTGAGGGGACTCGCTTTTTTCGTTTTCGCACCATATGCGATATCACCAACCTCGATCAGTCTCGCATGCGACCGCTGGACCGTGGCCGCTGCCCGGCCGCCGCAGCCAATTAGCCTCAGCCAGTACTGGATTCGCAGATCTTCCACTGGTCGTCGCGGTACTGCAGATCGAAGCTGCGAGTCGAGCGGGTCTGCGGCGCGTACGCCATGAACGCGGTGACGTTGGCTTCGGCGTGGTTTCCGTCGACGACCACCTGGTCGATGTTGGCCACGACCGGATACTGCTTGGCAGCGGCGACGCGCTGATAGGTGTCGGTCCACTCGCGCTGGTTGTAGTTGACGTAGTCGTCGCGCATGCTCCCGCAGGTAAGGCTGCGCAGCTTGGTCAGATCGCCGGTTTGCACCGCGGCGTCGAAGCTCTGGATCGTGTTGCGGACCTGGTCTTCCTGTGACGCCGCGGACTTTCTGTCGTTGCGGGTCAACAGCACGGTGCCCAGCACCGCGATCGCGGCCAGCGCCAGGATGATCAGGATCAGCGCCAGCACCCAACCCCAGCTCCGCTGGCCCGACGGCCGGAATTTGGACCCCAGGCGAGGCGGAATCATTTGAGGCGTAGCGGTTCTCGCGCCCGTTGGGCCGCCGGGTGACCTGCCCTGCGTGAAGACCTCGGTGGCAGGCTCGCTGGCCGCGCTGATGATCGCGGTCTCCTTGGCGTCGAAACCCGGGGCGGTGAATCGACGTTCACCGGGGTGAACCTGCGGGGCTCGGCGGCTGCTGTTCCAATCCGGCCGCGTCGATCACCTCGGTCGCCGGCTCCGCTGCTTGCGGGCTCGCGGTCGTCTTCTCGTTGGAATCGGCCGCGGGTTCGACAGCGGTGTCAGCCTCGGATTGCTCCGAGTCGCCCGCGGCGCCCGGATCGGCCGAGTCCGAGGTGTTGTCGCGGTCAGACCCTGATGGATTGGGCATAGGCGCAGCTGTCCTCTTCGGTTTCGAAATACCTGTTGAAGCTTAGCGACCCGACGGCGGTCATCGGCGTCATGGCACCCTGTTCCGTCGCACGGCACAATAGCGGCATGACGCCGATGCACGATCTGCTGGGACCCGAACCGACTCTGTTGCCCGGTGACCCGGATGCCGAGGCCCAACTGGACGCCGGCGACAACCCGACCGCCGTCGCCGCGGCTCACCCGTCGGCCTCGGTTGCCTGGGCCGCATTGGCCGAGGATGCGCTGGCCGACGACAAGGCGATCACCGCCTACGCCTACGCCCGCACCGGCTATCACCGTGGCCTGGATCAGTTGCGCCGCAACGGTTGGAAGGGTTTCGGCCCGGTGCCGTTCTCGCATGAGCCCAATCGGGGTTTCCTGCGTTGTGTGGCCGCGCTGGCCCGAGCGGCCGACGCGATCGGCGAGACCGACGAGCAGGCCAGGTGTCTGGATCTGCTGGATGACTGCGACCCGGCTGCCCGCGAGAGTCTCGGCCTGAGCTGACGGGGTCAGCAGTCGGCCACGCAGTCGCCGATCCCGTCGGGCGGCTCGATCTGGATGGTGGCGTGATCCAGTCCACGCTCGGCCAGGATCGCCTGGGCCTGGTGAAGTACCCGTGCCGAGTTGTCGCGGCTGGCCAGGTGGGCGGTGACCATGTCCTTGCCGGGCACCAGCGTCCAGACGTGCAGATCGTGCACCTCGCTCACGCCGTCGAGCGCCGCCAGCGCGGACCGTAGTTCGTCGACGTCGATGTGGCTGGGCGACGCTTCGGACAGGATGCGCAGCGCTCCCGCCGCCAGCGACAGTGCCCGGGGCAACACCCACAGCGCGACGAGGACGGCGACGACCACATCGGCGTACGGCCAGTGCGTGGTGATGGTGACGACGCCGGCGATCAGCACCCCGATGCTGCCGACGGTGTCGGCGATCACCTCCATGTAGGCGCCCTTGACGGCCAGGCTCTGGGTGGACTGCGAGCGCAGCAGCAGCGCGACCGCGCCGTTGGTGGCCAGTCCGGCCAAAGCGACGACGATCATCGGGACGCCCGGCACTTCGGGTGCCTGGCCGATCCGCCCGATCGCCTCACGCAGGATCAGGGTGGCCACCCCGATCAGCAGGACGGCGTTGGCGACGGCGGTGAACACCTCCGCGCGATGCCAGCCGTAGGTGCGGGCCGGGGACTTACTCCCGCGCTGGGCGAGGATCACCGCGCACAGACCCATGAAGGTGGCGGCGACGTCGGTCAGGATGTGGCCGGCATCGGCCAGCAATGCGATGGAGCCGATCAGTAGCGCCGTGCTGAGTTCGACGAGGAAGAAGCCGGCGAGCAGCGCGGTGGCGATCGCCAGCCTGGGTGCGGGCGTGCCCGGGGGTGCGTGGTCGTGTCCGGCGCCCATAGCCAGCAATATATGCGTGATTCTGACGCATGTATTGCAAGCTGGCGTATCAGGCGCCACGATCTAACCCAGGTGGCGCCAGAACTGCGTCAGTCCGGCGCCGAGTCGCCACAGCAAACTGGGCACCCCGGAAAGTTCGAAGGCCTGGTCGACGAGGTCGAAGAACCAGTAGTTCAGCGGCTGGGCGAGCAACAACAGGAACAGCAGCAGGAAGCCATACGGCTTGAACTGCGCCAGCGCCCGCTGGGTCTCCGGGCTCAGGTGCGGCTCCAGCGCGTTGTACCCGTCCAGGCCGGGAATCGGCAGCAGGTTCAGTAGCAGCGCGGTGATCTGCAGGAAACCCAGGAACGCCACGCCGGCCCACAGCACCGGGTGCAGCGGGTCGAAGAACAGATTGGTCGCCTCGAGCAGCAGCACGGCCAGCACCAGGTTCGCCGCCGGCCCGGCCAGGCTGACCAGCGTGCGCTGCTTGGTGGACATCGACGACATCCGGACATACACCGCCGCTCCGGGCAAGCCGATCCCGCCGATCGCGGTGATCGCGATCGGCACCGCGATCGACCACATCGGGCTGACGTATCGCCGTGGATCCATGTTCAGGTAGCCGCGCAGCGCGACGTCACGGTCGCCGAAACGCCAGGCCGTGAAGGCGTGCCCGAACTCGTGCAGGCACAGCGACACCACCCAGCCGGCGATCACCAGGATGAACACCGCGGCGTAGGCCAGCGGCCCGATGTCGTCGCCGACCCAGTAGGCCAACCCGCCGCCTAAGGCGGTCACCCCCACGATGGTCCAGAAGATCGGGCTGGGCCGCACCGACTGGTGCAGGTCGCGGGGGCTCACGCGACGAAACTACCGGACGGGGATATGGCGCCGGATCCTCGCGCCTCGCGGCGCTCGTCACCGGACGGCTAACCAACCCTCGGTGTGCCGGTAGATCGTCGAGCGGCGCACCGGTCGCCCTCGCGGCCACACCGTCGCGGATCACCGACGCTGCCGCGCAGCCCAGCTGCGCAGCCCGCCCGATCACCCAACGGCGCTCACCCGAGACGCGGGCCCGCAACCCGGGCAGCGCCGCCGTCGGCTCGATCGTCACCTGCCTGACGTTGCCGTCGAAGAGCACCGCGTCGTCGACGACGGCTTCACCGTGCAGCAGCTGCTCCGCTGCGGCCGGTTGCCAGACGGCTGACCCGGCGATGACGTACCCGGTGTCGTCGCGGATCAGCGGTACCCGTTGGGCCGTCCCGCGCCGGGCCCGGCGGGCCGCTCGACGGCCGGACGGCAGACGATAGGCCCGGGTGGCCGGGGTGCGGCGGCGCGGCACGTAGGCCACCTCGACGTTCAGCGACTCCGCGCGCAGCAGCCGGGTCAGCACCGACGCGAGGTCGGCGTCGGCGCCGACCACCACCACCCGCCGCGCCCCGGCAATCGCCGTGTCGATGTCACCTGGATCGGCGATCGGCAGGCCGCGCAGCAGGCGCGGCAGGTGATCGGCGAATGCCACGACGACAACGTCTGGGGTATTCAGGAGCTTCCTCGCAAACGGCTGGGGCGGGGTCGATCGCCCTGTTCCTCAGCGGGTCCTTCGGAACCCGCATCGTCGCAGGGCTAGTGTGGGTCACCGGCTGGACCACAATAAGCGGCCTGAGTACGTGGGATTTAACGGGAGCAAGCCATGCCGGCAATCGTCCTGATCGGCGCCCAATGGGGCGACGAGGGCAAGGGCAAAGCCACCGACCTCCTCGGCGGCCGCACCAAGTGGGTTGTTCGCTACCAAGGCGGCAACAACGCCGGACACACCGTGGTGCTGCCCAGCGGCGAGAACTTCGCGCTGCACCTCATCCCGTCGGGCATCCTGACATCCGGCGTCACCAACGTCATCGGCAACGGCGTGGTGATCGATCCCGGGGTGCTGCTCGACGAGCTGAAGGGCCTGCAGGACCGCGGCGTCGACACGTCGAAGCTGTTGATCTCCGCCGACGCCCACCTGCTGATGCCCTACCACGTGGCCATCGACAAGGTGACCGAACGCTATATGGGCAACAAGAAAATCGGCACCACCGGCCGCGGCATCGGGCCGTGCTATCAGGACAAGATCGCCCGCATCGGGATTCGGGTCGCCGACGTGCTCGACCACGAGGTCCTCAACCACAAGATCGAAGCCGCACTGGAATTCAAAAACCAGGTGCTGGTCAAGATCTACAACCGCAAAGCGCTCGACGCGGGCCAGCTCGTCGACGCCCTGCTGGAGCAGGCCGAAAGCTTCAAGCACCGCATCGCCGACACGCGGCTGCTGCTCAACACCGCGCTGGAGGCCGGCGAAACGGTCTTGCTGGAAGGCTCGCAGGGCACCTTGCTCGACGTCGACCACGGCACGTATCCCTATGTGACGTCGTCGAATCCGACTGCTGGGGGAGCGGCCGTGGGCTCCGGTATCGGCCCGACCCGGATCACCACCGTGCTGGGAATCCTCAAGGCCTACACCACCCGCGTCGGGTCCGGCCCGTTCCCGACCGAGTTGTTCGACGAGAACGGTGAATACCTGTCCAAGACCGGAGGCGAGTTCGGTGTGACCACCGGGCGTCGTCGGCGCTGCGGCTGGTTCGACGCGGTGATCGCCCGCTACGCCACCCGGGTCAACGGCATCACCGACTACTTCCTCACCAAGCTCGACGTGCTGTCCAGCCTGGAAACGGTCCCGGTCTGCGTCGGCTACCGCGTCGACGGCAAGGAGACCTCCGAGATGCCGATGACCCAGAGCGATCTGCACCGCGCCGAACCGATCTACGAAGAGCTGCCCGGCTGGTGGGAAGACATCTCGGAGGCGCGCGAGTTCGACGACCTGCCCGCCAAGGCCCGTGACTATGTCTTGCGGCTGGAAGAGCTTGGCGGAGCGCATATTTCGTGTATCGGTGTGGGCCCGGGCCGCGACCAGACCATCGTGCGGCGCGACGTCCTGGCGGCTCGCCCATGACCGAGCCCGCGGAGAGCCCAGACCAACTCGACCCCGACTACGACCATCACGGCGGCTTCCCGGAGTACGGCGCCGCCAGCCCCGGCCCCGGGTTCGGCCGGTTCGTGGCAGTCATGCGGCGGTTGCAGGATCTGGCGGTATCCGCCGACCCCAGCGACGACGTCTGGAATGACGCCGCCGAGCACGCGGAGGCCCTGGCCAATCAGCTCGCCCCGTTCAAGGCACCCGAAGGCCAGGCCCCGGCGGGCCGGTCGCCGCAACTTCCCGGGATGGGCAGCCTGCTGCTGCCGCCGTGGACGATGAGCCGGTACGACCCGGACGGCGTGGAGATGCGCGGCCACTTCACCCGATTCCACGTCGGCGGCAACGGCGCGGTGCACGGCGGTGTGCTGCCGCTGCTGTTCGACCATCTATTCGGGATGGTCGTACACGCCGCTGCCCGGCCGATCAGCCGCACCGGCTTCCTGCACGTCGACTACCGCAAAATCACCCCGATCGACACCCCGCTGACGGTCCGGGGTCATGTGGCTGCGACCGAGGGCCGCAAGGCGTTTGTCCGTGGCGAACTGCTCGATGGCGACACCCTGCTGGCCGAGGCCAACGGCCTGATGGTCCGGTTACTGCCGGGCCAGCCCTGAAACCATCCTCAGCCGGCCCACCTATCCTTGAGCACCGTGATCATGGGAGCAGGTAAAACCGGTGGCTGACGGTACGCAGCACAAGGAGTCGGCTCAACAGCCAGCAGGCGACGACCGGCCGACGGTCATGTTGCTGGGGGCCGGTGAGTTCAGCCGCGAACTGGCGATCGCTCTGCAGCGGCTCGGCGCTCACGTGATCGCCGTCGAGCGGTATGCCGACGCACCGGCGCACGGCGTGGCCGATCAGGCGCTGGTGGTCAACATGACCGACACCGATGAGCTGGGTGCCGCGATCAACCGGCTGCGGCCGCATTTCGTGGTGACGGCGTCCGACGCGGTGGCCTCCGACGCATTGATCGCCACCGCCGACACCGGCGCCACGCAGTTCGTCCCGACCGCGCGCTGCGCGCGGCTCACCGCCGACCGGGAAGGCCTGCGCCGGCTGGCGGCCGACGAGCTCGGTGTGCCCACCGCGCCGTTCTGGTTCGCCGGATCGCTCGAGGAGTTGCGCGCCATCGCCGACCACGCGGGCTACCCGCTGCGGGTGCAGCCGGTGGCTGCCGTCGGCGGCGAGGGGCAGTCGATCGTGCTGTTGCCGGGCGATCTGGAGCCGGCGTGGCAGCGGGCGGTCTCCGGTGGTGGCCGGCTGGCCCACAGCCGGGTGCTGGCCGAAACCCTGGTCGAGATCGACTTCCACGTCACGCTGCTCACCGTGCGCAGCGAGGGCCCGTCGGGGCCGACGCTGGAATTCTGCGCGCCGATCGGCCACGGCGAAGCCATCGGTGACGTGCAGGAATCCTGGCAGCCGCAAGACCTGAGCCCCGCGGCGCTGGACGCCGCCAAGTCGATCGCGGCCCGCGTCGTCAAAGCGCTCGGCGGGCGTGGCCTGTTCGGCGTCGAGCTGATGGTCCGCGGCGACGAGGTGTACTTCAGCGATGTGACCGCCCGGCCGTTCGAGAGCGGACTGGTCACCGTGCGCAGTCAACGGTTATCGGAATTCGAGCTGCAGGCGCGGGCCATCCTGGGGCTGCCGACCGACACCATCATGATTTCGCCGGGAGCGGCGGAGGTGATCTACGCCGGCGCCGACGGCGCAGTGCCACGCCCCCAGGGCCCTCGGCCTACCCGCGCGCTGGGCGATGCGCTGCGCATCACCGAGAGCGACGTGCGGGTATTCACTCGCGATGAGTCTGAAGCACGGCGTCCGCTCGGTGCCGCCGTCGTGACCGCGGGTGACGTGACAACTGCCCGCGGGCGTGCCCGGGATGCGGCGGCCGCGCTGCGCAGGCTCTGGTAAGGCAGCTGTACTGCCGAACTGATAACAACAGCGATGGTGTTATCAGTTGATGTCTAAGTGATGATATGATCTGTTGGTGTCATCAGTTAGCTCGGGCACTGCAGTCGGATACGAAACCCTCATCTGGGGTGTGCCAACCGAGGCGGGCTATCAGCGCAGCGACCTACGGGCCGCTCAGCGCCAGTCGGGCCAGTTCCAAGCCGCGATCCCGGCAGAGATCGCTGACTTGGCGGTCTCGCTGCCATCTCGTGTTTTGGCTGACGCCGAAGAAGCCAGCCAGGAGATCGCCCGATTTGATACAGAACTCGGTGGTGAGATCGCGCCATTCGCCTCTGTGCTTCTGCGAACAGAATCAGCGGCCAGCTCAAAAATAGAGAACTTGACCGCAAGTGCGCGCGCAATCGCTGAAGCTGAAACGCTGGGAACCACTAGCCGCCGCAACGCTTCCCTGATTGTCGCGAACACCAGAGCAATGCAGGCGGCCATCGACCTAGCCGGTCAGATCAGCGACGAGTCCATACTTGCCATGCATGACGCGCTGATGCGTGAGAGTGAGCCGACGATTGCCGGCAAATGGCGCACCGAACAGGTGTGGATCGGCGGCGGCAACTTCGGTCCACGAGGCGCCGACTTCATTCCACCGCACAAGGACCGAGTTCCCGATGCCATCGATGACCTAGTCCGGTTCGCCAAGCGCACGGATATCGGGGTCCTTTCTCAAATCGCCTATGCGCACGCACAATTCGAAACCATCCACCCGTTCCCCGACGGCAACGGGCGTACCGGGAGGGCGTTGGTCCAGTCGATGTTGCGCAACAAGCGGCTAACTCGCCAGGTCACTGTGCCCATTTCGGCGGGATTGTTAACAGACACCACGTCGTATTTCCAGGCGCTGACTGCTTACCGTGAGGGAGACCCTGCCCCAATAGTCGAGAGATTGTCGGAGGCTTCACTGTTGGCTGTCGTCAACGGTCGCCACTTAGTGGCTGATTTGCAAAGGATCAGAGCGCAGTGGGCGTCGAAGATCACAGCCCGCCGCAACTCGGCTGTCCACCGAGTGGCGGACCTGCTCATCAAACGCCCCGTGGTCAACGCGCAACTCCTCAGCGACGAACTAAGCATCGCGATCAATAACGTCTACCGATACCTGGACCCCCTTGTCGAGTCCAAGATCATCGTCGAGTTCACCGACCAGGCCCGCAATCGGGCCTGGCGCGCCCCTGAAGTTGTTGGCGCGCTAGACGCTTTCGCTGAGCGCGCCGGGCGTCGCGCGCTGCTCGGCTAGCAACACTTCACCTCCGATGGTCGAAGGTGGAAACGGCAGGGAGATTTCGGCTGGTGTTCACGCACGGATATTGTCAACTACACGTCCGCAAACGAGCAGGGGAAACCGCAGGTGAGCACAGCATCAAAGCGTCCATACGCAGGAGATATCACCCCCGAGCAGGCGTGGAAGTTACTCAGCGAGAATCCCGAGGCGGTGCTGGTCGACGTTCGCACCGACGCCGAATGGCGGTTTGTCGGTGTTCCCGACCTGGCCAGCCTGGGCCGCGACGTGGTGTACATCGAGTGGAACACCGTTGACGGAAAGCACAACGACAACTTCGTCGCCGACCTGCGTCGAGCAGGTTCCGCCCGGTGACGATCGGCCCGTGGTGTTCCTGTGTCGCTCCGGTAATCGCTCGATCGGGGCGGCCGAGGCCGCCACCGAGGCCGGCATCAGCCCCTCCTACAACGTGCTCGACGGCTTCGAAGGCCAGCTCGACGGCGACAGCCACCGCGGTGGAGGGGGCTGGCGCGCAATCGGTTTGCCCTGGAAGCAGACATGAGCGACGAGGAGCAGCGCACCGCAGCTGATGTCCCGTCGGTCCGCATCCCGGAACCGCTACCCGACGGCGTCAGCCAAGCCACCATCGGGGTGCGCGGCGGGATCCTGCGGTCGCAGTTCGAAGAGACCTCCGAGGCAATGTATCTGGCCTCGGGTTATGTGTATGGCTCCGCGGCTGAGGCAGAGCAGGCGTTCACCGGTGAGGTCGACCGCTACGTCTACTCGCGCTACGGCAACCCGACGATCACGATGTTCGAGGAGCGCCTGCGTTTGATCGAGGGCGCCCCCGCGGCATTCGCCACCGCCAGCGGAATGGCAGCGGTGTTCACCTCGCTGGGCGCGCTGCTGAGCGCGGGCGATCGACTTGTGGCTTCCCGCAGCCTATTCGGCTCCTGCTTTGTGGTGTGCAACGAGATCCTGCCGCGGTGGGGCATCGAATCGGTGTTTGTCGACGGCGACGACCTGTCGCAGTGGGAGCAGGCACTCTCGGTGCCCACCCAAGCGGTTTTCTTCGAGACACCGTCCAACCCGATGCAGTCACTGGTCGACATCGTCGCGGTCACCGAGCTCGCTCACGCGGCCGGAGCAAAGGTTGTGCTGGACAACGTCTTTGCGACTCCGCTGCTGCAGCAGGGCTTTCCGATGGGCGTCGACGTGGTGGTCTACTCGGGCACCAAACACATCGACGGGCAAGGACGCGTGCTGGGCGGCGCCATCCTCGGCGACAAGGAATACATCGACGGCCCGGTGCAGAAACTGATGCGACACACCGGGCCCGCAATGAGCGCCTTCAACGCCTGGGTGATGCTGAAAGGCCTTGAGACACTGGCAATCCGGGTGGACTACCAGAACAACTCGGCACAGCGAATCGCCGAATACCTGGAGGGCCACCCCGCGGTGCGGTGGGTTCGCTACCCGTTCTTGACGTCGCACCCGCAGTACGACCTGGCCAAGCGGCAGATGTCGGGCGGCGGCACCGTCGTGACCTTCGAACTCGACGCGCCGGACAGCGCCGCCAAGCAGCGTGCGTTCGAGGTGCTCGACGGACTGCGGCTGATCAACATCTCCAACAATCTCGGCGATTCCAAATCCCTTGTCACGCATCCGGCAACGACAACTCATCGGGCGATGGGCCCAGAAGGCCGAGCCGCTATCGGCCTGGGCGACGGGGTCGTTCGCATCTCGGTCGGACTGGAGGCCACCGACGACCTGATCGCCGACATCGACAGGGCCTTGAGCTAGGAGTCTGCTGAGAGGTCGCTGGCGATCGGCAGATTCGGCAGCCGATTACCTGTCTATTCACTGTGTTGTTGTTTAGTCTTTCCCATTCATTCGGTGCGGCAAGGCGGTTCGGCGCGATAGTGGAATGGTGCGTATTTCCTGCGTCGCCCGACCGCGGACCTCACCTCATCCGCTGACCGGCGACTTCTACGACTGGGCTGTCATTGTCGACGGCGACGAAGTCTCCTGGCAGAGTTACGCTGGCCCGCTGAGATTCGATGACACCGACTTCGCCATCGCGACGCGCAAGCTGTTGTCGATCGAACCGGGGGAACTCCCTGATCTGGTCAGTGAACACATCGAATTCACCTCGCCCAGCCAAGGCCAGCCTCGTCTGATGGTGCACTCGACCACTCCCTATGCCAACAGTTACGAAACGGATCTCACCGCGATGGTGGAGGGGCGGCCGGTATCGGACCTCACCACCTATGTGGAGACCCGTGGTCTCTACCTCGCGCGCAGTGGCGATCTGGTCGTCGGCCGTACCCGGCCGTGGCGCCGCGGCCGGGCAGCGAAAGGTGTTCAGCGGCTGCCTCTTCCAGATACCGACTACTACTACATGTCGCAGGCGCTGCTGCGCCGCGCGGTCGACGGCGGTGACCGCGATCCGGTCATGCGGCAGATCATCGAGTTTCTGCGCGCACACCCTTCGGCGGTGGTGTGCCCCTACGACTTCGAACCCGAATTCCAGCTGCTGGTGGCCTGGCTGGCCCGCACCACCGGATTGAGCCGAATTCGGGTTGACGCCAACGATTCTCGCCTCAGCATGTGGAACGGCAAGCGCATGCTGCACCCCACCGTCGAATCCGCGCTGAGCATCGACAGCGAGGTCGCGGATCGACGGGGTGCCGACATCTTGGAGCACGAGCATCAACGCAGTCCAGCGTTCCGGGCGCTGCACGTGCCGATTCCGGTGCTGCCCGGCTACACCGTCACCTGGCAGGCGGATCGTCACGCCTTCGGTCGCGATCTGCTGCGTGCCGGCGCGCTGCTGCAAGGCCGGTACGGGCTCAGCCACGCCTGCCTGAAACCGTCTGACGGCGGCAACGGCGGACGGATCACGCCCGGTATCGAACTGGACGACGTTGGACGTCTGGAAGTGCTCGCGGCCAACGCCTGGAAGTTGGGCGGGGACCAGGTTCTCGAGGCGCACGTCAGCTACTTCGACAGAGCGGTCGGCGGCGAACGCGTGCTGACCACACCGTCGGCGCACGTGCGCTCCGGCGAGTTGCTCGACGGCCTCACCCTGCAGTTCATGCGTGGCACGTCCTGGAAAGGCAACATGTTCGTCGGGTCCGCGGACTGGCAGAGCCTGGGACTGGACAACAGCCTCTACAGCGAGATCCGTACGACGATGGCTCATGTGCAGCGCCGGCTGGGATTGTTGCACTGCGGCATCGACTTTGCGGTCGGCACCGTGGGCGGTGTGTTCGGCGACACCGTCATGGCCGCTGTCCAGGACATCAATCCGAAAGTCACCGGCGCGCTGTTCCTTCGGGAATTCATGGCGCGCCACCCCGCGATCGGCGGCGGCGCGGCCACCCGCGTCCTGAGTCCGGAAGCGACGAAAAGTGCCGAGCGGATCCGCGATGTGGTCGCGGAGTTCTCGACCACGCAGCAGCCCTGCGAGGAGGTGGCCGTCGTGCCCTGCCGCTGGGCGATGATTGCCACGTCTGCACAGACGTCCGTGTCGGCCGGCGCTCAGGCGTTGGCGATGGAACGGATGCTGGCCGCGTCGGGTTGATCCCTTGGTGACGGCGCGATAACAACTGGCGCGACGCGCTCGTTGAATACCGGGAACTGCGGGAAGCGCAACTTATCGTCATTTTGTGTATCGCCGCACCGTGCTGAAGTTGCCGTTGTTGCTGGCCGCCGGCACGGCTTTGGTTCAAGCGCCGCGCGCCTCCGCCGAGCCGCCGCGTGCGTCCGCCGAGTCGAGTCGGTGGTCATCGGATCGGGCCAATCGTTGGTATCAAGCCCAGGGCTGGCCGGTGGGCGCGAACTTCATCACCTCGACCGCGATCAACCAGCTCGAGATGTTTCAGCCGGGCACCTATGATCCGCGCCGCATTGACACCGAACTCGGTTGGGCCCGTTTGCATGGACTCAATACGGTGCGGGTGTTCCTGCACGACCAGTTGTGGGCTCAGGATGCGCGCGGCTTCCAAACCCGGTTGGCGCAGTTCGTCGGCATCGCGGCCCGCCATCGCATCAAACCGCTATTCGTGCTGTTCGACTCCTGCTGGGATCCGCATCCCCAAGTGGGTCGCCAGCATGCCCCGACCCCCGGGGTGCACAACTCCGGCTGGGTGCAGAGCCCCGGCGCCGACCGCATCGACGACAGGAGCTACACCCGCACGCTGCAGGACTACGTCACCGGGGTGATGGGCCAATTCCGTAACGACGACCGGGTTTTGGGTTGGGACGTGTGGAATGAGCCCGACAATCCCGCGCCGCAGTACGCCAGCGTCGAGCGCGGCGACAAGCTGGACCGGGTGGCCGATTTGCTTCCTCAAGTTTTCACCTGGGCGCGCTCCGTCGACGCGCGGCAGCCGCTGACCAGTGGGGTGTGGGACGGCGAGTGGGCAGATCCCGGCAGCCGCACCACGATTCAGAACATTCAGCTGGCCAATTCCGATGTGATCAGCTTCCACTCCTACGCCGGGCCGTCGGCGTTCGAGTCGCGGATCGGTGAGCTCACCCCGCACGGGCGCCCGATTCTGTGCACCGAGTACATGGCCCGGCCGCAGGGCAGCACGATCGAGTCGATCTTGCCGATTGCCAAGCGGCACAACGTCGGCGCGATCAACTGGGGTCTGGTTGCCGGCAAGACACAGACGTACTTCCCATGGGACTCCTGGAAGCACCCCTACTCGGCGGTCCCGCGGGTGTGGTTCCACGATCTGCTGCGGCCGGACGGAACTGCCTTCGAGAACATCGAATCTCAGACGATCAGATCCCTGAGCGCCTCGGCCGCCGGCTAGGGCATGACCGCGCGCTGATCACTCTTTGTGTTCGACGACTCCGGTCGCATGCTGCGCGCGGTCTTCGTAGCTGCGGCGGGCGCCGCTGTCCAACGTGAGAAACACCGTGTCGTTGCCCATCTTTTTGTTGAGCCAGCGCCGACCGCGGTCGGGTATCAGTGTCGCCACGGCGGCGAATGACTTACCCCAACTGGGCACTGAGACCCGCGATTTCGGCTTGTCGAGGACTTTGACGATCGCCGCGGCGATCTCGGCCGGCTCGACCGGCTTCTGCGCGGACGACGGCGTCGTTCCCGAGATCAGTTCGGTGTTGGTGAAGGTCGGCAACACCGCGGTGACGTTGACCCCCTGCGGGGCGAATTCGTCGGACATCGCGGTGGACAACCCGACCACGCCGAATTTGGTTGCGGCATAGACGATCTGGCCGGGGACAGCGACCATGCCCGACATTGATGCGATGTTGATGATGTGCCCGCTGCGGCGCTTGACCATCTCCGGCAGCACCAGCTGACAGCCGGTGAGCACGCCGTAGAGGTTCACCTCGATCGACGAGCGGATCGCCTGTGCCGACTGCTGGAGAAACGGACCCACCGGCATGACGCCGGCGTTGTTGATCAACACGTCGATGCGCCCGCCGCCGTCGGCACGGGCCTTGTCGAGAAAGGCCGCGAACGACTCTTTGTCGGTGACGTCGAGCGGATGGCCGCTCACCTGTCCCAGCGCGCTGATACCGGCGACCGCGCTTTCGAGCACATCGAGGTCGCGGTCGCCGATGACGACCCGGGCGCCCCGGGCCAGTAGGGCCTGCGCGGTGGCGTACCCGATGCCGCGGGCAGCACCGGTGATCACGATGGTCTTGCCCCTGATGTTGTCCATTCGACGGACTTTACAGGTGTCAATTCTGGTGCCGAACCGACCGTCGCGGCCGGGCGGAACGGCGTCCGAACGGCTCGGCGGATCCGTGACATACCGGTCAGCGCCTAACGCGTCGGACGCGACATACCGAGTCTAGCATATTTCGTCCGACAAGTCGGACCGACTGCCTATTGCGTCGAGCAGATACCGTCTGATATCTGTAGAAACGGAAAAAGATACTCAAAGAATGAAATATGGCAGATTGCGCAAGCGTCAGTCTGCCACCGGGAAAGGAGACCGATGAGATCTGCATCTACGGGCGCCGTCGTCGGAGGATTCTCCCTCGATCAAGGCTTCAGCTGGCCCGATCCCGACATTGAAGGCACTCTCGTCATCTCGCAGCCGTCGCTGAGCCGCAGCTATGGGCCGAATACACCGCCGGCGCCGTCCGCAGCTACAGCAAGCGAGGCGTCGAATGCGCTCTCGACATCGAGGCGCTGCGCAGCGGCGACGACACGATCATGTTCGGCGCCGTGGTCAACGACTCCGGGCACGTCGTGGGCGGTTACCGGGCGATCGCGCTGCGCTCAGCCGACGACTCCCATGCGGTCGAGGAGTGGGCGGGCCAGCCCGGCCAGCAGGACGTGCGACAGATGATCGCCGAGCGCGTGCCCTATGGGGTTCTGGAAATGAAGACCGGCTGGGTGACCGACGCCGCCGGCCGGAATCCGCTTCTCACCAGCGACCTTGGCACGCAGTTGCTTCTACATGATGGTGATCCTGGATTTCCAGTACACCATGTGCACGGCCGCCACGCCGGTGCTGAACAGCTGGCGGTCGTCTGGGGCTGTGGTGGCGCCCATCCCGGCGACGCCGTATCCCAACGAGCACTACCGAACCAAGATGATGTGGTGGAACCGGCGAGATTTCGTCAGCCACGCGATTCCGGGCCAGCTCGGCAAAATCGTCAGTGAGACAAAGGAATTGCTGCACGAGCAATTCCGCAGAAGCCAGGTCGGCGCCGGCGTTTCCAGTTTGGTGCCGTCCACCCCGGCGCAGCTCGTCTTGTCGCACGCATTCGAGGTGGCTTAGCGATTGCCTCCCACTCCCTTTGACACACGCCTATTCCACAAACCTCGCAGAGGTAACCATCATGGATAACAGTTCAGAACCCGTGTGGATCATGTTCGCCACAGATGTCGAAAGTCGCGACAAGTTGCTCAAGTACGCCGGCGGGTCGCAATGGCAGGTGGATCCCAACACCGCGGCATCGCTGATCCTGGTCGGAGCAGCCGAGCGGCTGGCTTCCCCGCTCGAAGCGCCGGCCGTCCCCGGGGTCAACGGAATGTCGATGGTCTCCAGGTCGAGCGCCTGAGCGTTGTCAGATCCCGAGATCCTTGGCGACGATCGTCTTCATGATCTCGGTGGTCCCGCCGTAAATCGTCTGGATGCGGGCATCGACGAACGCGCGCGACACTGCATATTCCCGCATGTACCCGTATCCGCCGTGCAGCTGCAGGCAACGGTCGGCGGTACGCACCTGAAGTTCGGTCGTCCACCATTTCAGCCGCGCCGCCCGCGCTGCAGTCAGCTCACCGCTCAGATGTTCGGCGATGCAGTCGTCGAGGTAGGTCCGCGCGATGTCGATTTCCGTCGCCAGCTCGGCGAGCACGAACTGAGTATTCTGCCGGCCCGAAATGGGTGAGCCAAATGCCTTGCGCTGCTTGACGTATTCCAGCGTTTCGGCCAGTACGCCCTCGGCGGCGGCCACCGCCCCGACGGCCAGCGACAGCCGCTCCTGCGGCAGGTTGTTCATCAATTGATAGAAGCCGCGGCCTTCCTCGCCGAGCAGATCGTCCACCGAAACCCGCATATCGGTGAAGCTGAGTTCGCTGGTGTCCTGGGCATGCAGACCGATCTTCTCCAGGTTCCGGCCACGGCTGAAGCCCGGCGTATCCGGGTCGACGACAAACAGGGACAGGCCCTTGTGCCGGTCGGGCCCGGTGCGCGCCGCCACGACGAACAGATCTCCGGTCTGGCCGTTGGAGATAAAGGTTTTCGCGCCGTTGAGCACGTAGTGATCACCGTCGCGAACCGCGGTTGTGCGGATCCCCGCCAGGTCACTGCCGGCGCCCGGCTCGGTCATCGCGATGCCGATCACCGTCTCCCCGGTGACGACGCCGGGCAGCCAACGCTGCTTCTGCTCAGGCGTGGTCAGGTCGGTGAGGTAGGGCAGCACGATGTCGTTCTGCAGCGACAAGCCGATAGCCTCGGCCGCCGCTCCGGCCCGCTGGAGCTCCTCGACGACGATCGCGTTGTAGCGGAAGTCCTCGACACCCGCGCCGCCGAATTCCTCGGGGACCGAAAAGGCCAGCAGCCCAAGCTTGCCGGCTTCGGTGAACAGCGACCGGTCCACACAGCCGGCCTTCTCCCATTCCTCGTGGGCCGGGACGACAGTCTGCTGCACGAAGTCGCGCACCATGTCACGAAACTGGCGGTGCTCGGAGGTGTATTGAAGGCGTGCGCTCATCGGATCACTCCATATCAGCGGAAAGCGTCGATGCCGGTGAAGGCCTGGCCCAGGATCAGCTGGTGCATCTCGGGAGTCCCCTCGTAGGTGAGCACCGACTCGAGGTTGACCATGTGCCGGATCACCGGATACTCCAGCGATATACCGTTGCCGCCCAAGATCGTTCGCGCCGTCCGGCAGATCTCGATCGCCTCGCGGGTGTTGTTGAGTTTGCCGAAGCTGACCTGCTCGGGGCGCAAACCGGTGCTGTCCTTGAGCCGTCCCAGCTGCAGCGCGAGCAGCAGGCCTTTGTGCAACTCGACGGCCATGTCGACCAGCTTGGCCTGGGTCAACTGGAAGCCCGCGATCGGCCGGCCGAATTGTGTGCGCTGGCCGGCGTAGTCCAGCGCGGCCTGCCACGCCGAACGCGCGGCGCCCATCGAACCCCAGACGATCCCGTACCGCGCTTCCGACAGGCACGACAGCGGGCCTTTGAGTCCTTCACCTCGGGCAGCAGCGCATCCTCGGGCAGCCGGACGTCGTCGAGCACCAGCTCGCTGGTGACCGACGCCCGCAACGAGAGTTTGTGGTGGATGGTGTTGGCGGTAAAGCCGGGCGTATCGGTGGGGACGACGAAGCCGCGCACACCGTCGTCGGTGACCGCCCAGACGATCGCGACGTCGGCGACTGATCCGTTGGTGATCCACATCTTGCGGCCGTTGAGGATCCAGTCCGACCCGTCCCGTCGCGCCCGGGTTGTCATTGCGGCCGGGTCGGAGCCGGCATCGGGTTCGGTCAGCCCGAAGCAGCCGAGGAGTTCGCCCGCGGCCATACCCGGCAGCCAGCGTTGCTTCTGCTCTTCGGAGCCGAATTTCCAGATCGCGAACATCGCCAGCGAACCCTGCACCGAGACCATCGAGCGGATGCCGGAGTCGGCGGCCTCCAGCTCGGTACACGCCAGCCCGTAGTGCACGGCCGACGCTCCACCGCAGCCGTAACCCTCCAGGTGCATCCCGAGCAGGCCCAGCTGGCCGAAGTGCTTGGCCAGCTGACGGACCGGCAGATCGCCGATTTCGAACCATTCCGCGATGTGGGGGAGGACGTGTTCGGCGCAGAACTGACGAACCGTGTCGCGTACCGCGATCTCGTCGTCCGACAGCGAGCCGTCCAGGCCGAGCGGGTCCTGCGGGTTGAAGCTAGTCATCCAGTCATGGTAGGTCCGTCGCTCATGCCGACCACGGCCGTTCCCCCGAGTCCTGTGCTCGACTATGCAGCAATGACGACGTCGCCTAGATTGGGCTGGTGAGGCGGTTGGAAGATCAAACCAGCGAAGAGCCCGTCGCCGGGCGCGCTGCGGGTCTCGCCGCTGCGACCGCGGAGTTGCAGGTCGACGACGTCGAACAGCGTACCGGTGGCTACTCGACCGCAGTCCCGTTGCGATCGGGGTGCACGTGGACGGCCGCTACGTCTATGTCAACGAAACCCTGGTGCGGAAAATGGCGGGTCAGATCGGCGGACCAATTTGTCGGACGTCCAATTACGGATTTCGTGCATCCCGACTCGCTTGCTGCGGTCCAGGCTCGCGTTGCTGCTCGCCGATCTGACGAGGAGGCGGCCCTACCGTTGGAACTGGTCATCATGCCGCTGGACGGCACAACTCGAGAGATTGAAGCGTTGGCAATCCAGACGCTATGGGAGGACAAACCCGCTCGCCAGGTCATTTTCCGGGACTTGACCGCGCAGAAGGCCACCGAGGCCAGCCTGCGCTTGCAGTCAGCGCTGGTCACGCACGCCAGTGATGCCATCATCGGCACCACCCCCACTGGCGTGGTCACGAGTTGGAATCCGGCGGCCGAGGGCTTTACGGCCGGTCGGCAACCGCAACGCTAGGGCTACCGATCGCCGAGGCGGTGGGTGCTGACCTGGACCTGGCAGCGGTGCTGGCGAGCGGGGGAGTTGTGCGCGCTACGCATCACAGCGCCGAGGGATCCGCGTTGGACGTGCGGGTGTCGGTGTCCCGCATGGACGACGGATACGTGGTGTTATGCGCTGACCACACCGCCCTGCGGCGCGCTGAGCAACACTTCCAAACCGTTGTCGTCCTCGCTGGAAGAAGGGGTCATCGTCATCGGCCCAAGCGGGGCGGTGGAATCAGTGAACCCGGCGGCGCTACGAATACTGGGTGTGCCGGGGGTCGACGGCGTCGAGTTGGCGAAAGTGGCCACGGTTCCGGTCTACGACGCCAACGGTCGGTTGCTCAGCGCCGACCAGCGACCAGTTCTGGAAACCCTGACAAGTCGCCCCACGCGGGGAGGTATCTACGGGGTCGATCGACGGGGCGACGGCCGGCGGACCTGGGTGTCGGCGAACTGGTCGTTGCTCGACGCCACCGATCCCAGCCGTTCCTCGGTGTTGGTGTCTTCACCGACATCACCGAACGGCACAACGCCCATCAGCGGCTCACCTACCAGGCCACCCACGATCTGGTGACCGGGCTGTCCAACCGTGCCCACATCGTCGCGCTCATCACCGACGCAATCACCGCCGATGAATACCGTTTGGGCGCTGTCCTTTTCATCGATATGGACAAATTCAAGAGCATTAACGACGCGCTCGGACACCACGCCGGCGACACCGTCCTTGAGGTTGCCGCCCAACGTCTCTGTCGGACATTGCGCCCCGATGACGTGGTCGGACGCGTCGGCGGCGACGAGTTTGTGGCATTGATAGCCCCGCCCGTGGAGCGCGCCGAGATCGACGAGCTCGTCGAGCAGCTGCATGCGGCGTTTGAAGAGCCGATAGTAATTGGCGACGAACGTGACTGCGCGAGCAGGGTTTGCGCTTGTATCAGCGCTAGCATCGGTGTCGTAACGGTACTGGCCGACGAGCAACGTGGTGCTGTCGAAATCCTGCGCGACGCCGACCTTGCGATGTATCAGGCAAAAGCAACAGGCCAGGGGACAAGCTATTTCGAGGAGTTATTCACTCAATGATTGAAGGCTGCCGTTGGGGGACCAGCATGGAGGAAAAGGTATGCCCCCATTACTTCGCGTGTCGGCGGGTCCCGTAAAACGTTCAGCCGCAACGCTAGTCGCAGTTGACGCACACCCCGGTCAACGACAACTGCATGCCGCAGCTGCAGAAGCTACCCTCGCGCCGAACATCGGCGGAGCGCTTTGCGCCGGGTCGCACCCGATTCTCCGGATGCTCGACGTACCAGGTTCCCTTACGCGAACTGGGCCCGCGGGCGGCGCCGCTGTCCGCGACGCCGGCGATCTCCTGTTCGGTGCTTTCGGGCGGTTGGTCGGCAACGGTCACATTTCTCAACGATAACCGGCCGCGCTGGCGACCCCGGGTGACCACGCCGTTGCATGACAACACTTCAGCAGCCTTTTGCCGTCTGGCCGACCATGATTCATAGCTACGTCATCCGCTGAACCCGACCGCAAACCGGTAGCCTCAGCGCATGGAGCCTC
This sequence comes from uncultured Actinomycetota bacterium, assembly GCA_963762535.1. Taxonomy (GTDB): domain Bacteria; phylum Actinomycetota; class Actinomycetes; order Mycobacteriales; family Mycobacteriaceae; genus Mycobacterium. The sequence goes on along the minus strand of CAVXKX010000002.1, from coordinate 195,712 downwards.
CGCGGCGCGGTCCGGTGTGGTTGGGCATCGATGTGGCCTGTGTGCTGGTGTTTTGCGCCGTCGGGCGGCGCAGCCACGATGAAGGCCTCAATGTCGCGGGCATCGCGAACCACCGCGTGGCCCTTTCTGAGCGGGACCGCGCTGGGCTGGCTGGTGTCGCAAGCCTGGCGCCGACCGGCCGCGGTGTATCCGACCGGCGTGGCGGTGTGGCTGTGCACGGTCGCGGTCGGGATGTCGCTGCGCAAGCTCACCTCCGCGGGCGTGGCCGGCAGTTTCATCGTGGTCGCAGGCACCGTCACCGCAGTGCTGCTGCTCGGTTGGCGAGCGATCGCCCGGCTCGGACGGCGCCCTGCAGTGCCCGAAAGGCGGGCTTGATTTATGCCGCGGACAGACAACGACACCTGGGACCCGGCCACCGGCGTCGGAACCACCGCCACCTTGGTGGCAACGGCGCGGGCATTGGCGCATCGGGCGGGGCTGATCAACGACCCGTTTGCCGAGCACTTGGTCAGCGCGGTGGGGCTGGACTTTTTCACCAAGGTGGCCACCGGAGAACTGGCGCTCGGCGACCTCGGTGACGACAACGGAATGGCCTTGCTGACAGACCTTTTCGCGGTCCGGACGCGGTTCTTCGACAACTTCCTCACCGATGCGTGCCGGACCGGAATCCGGCAAGTGGTGATCCTGGCGTCGGGCTTGGATGCGCGGCCGTACCGGATGTGGTGGCCGGCCAACACCACTGTGTACGAGATCGACCAGCCACCGGTGATCGACTTCAAGACCAAGGCAATGCGTGACATTGATGCCACTCCGAGCGCCCATCGGCGCGCAGTGGGCATCGACCTCCGGCGGGACTGGCCGGAAGCTCTGCGGCGGCTCGGTTTCGACACCACCGAGCCCACCGTGTGGATCGCCGAGGGGCTGCTCATCGGATTCCTCACACCGGTTGAACAGGACCGGCTGCTTGACAATGTCACTGCGTTGAGCGCGTCGGGCAGCCGGGCCGCAGCGGACTACTTCCCCGAGCGCCAACCACCATTGCTGAGCCACGAACATCAACTGGCGAAGCGCTGGCGACGGTTCGGATACCGGGGTGACATGGCTGAACTCACGTATCCCGACAAGCACTACGATCCCGCGGAATCGCTGGCGGCACTCGGCTGGCGAACCGTGGTGACCGAACTCCAGAAACTGTTCACCGCGACAGGGCTACCGGGTTTGCGTCGTCAGGATCTAAAGGGCGCGCCGGTGGCGGGCCGCTATGTTCGTGCGGTTTTCACGTAGTCGCGCCGGAATGCGGCCCACCTCGAGACGTTAGAAATGTAGTGATGCCACCATCGAGCCAACCGGCGTACGCGCAGCAGCGTCGTTTTGTCGTGGTGCGCGCGGACGATCCCAGGGCCCAGCCCCTGCTGGACGAGCTGGCCGTCGAGTATGCGCAACGCTACGAGAGCACGACGCCGACGGTCACGGCCTGGCTGAGGTCGGTCCCGGCTGAGGATTTCGCGCCGCCCGACGGCGGCTTTCTGATCGGTGAGGTGGACGGGGTGGCGGTGACCGGCGGAGCGTTCCAGCGATTCGACGCGCAGACTGCCGAGCTCAAACGGATCTGGACCCACCGGGACCACCGCCGGCGCGGCCATGCCAGGGCGCTGCTGTCGGAGCTGGAGAACGTCATCGCCGAACGCGGGTATCGGCGGGTGTACCTGACGACGGGTAACCGCCAACCCGAGGCGGAGGCGCTTTATCAGGCGACCGGCTACACCCGACTTCCTGAACCACTGCCGGCGCGTGGCCCGGTGTTCCCGATCGCCTTCGTGAAGCAGCTGTCGTGACCACGCCGACGACTCTGCATCTCGGTGTCGCGCTGGACGGCTACGGATGGCATCCGCACGCATGGCGACCCACCCTGGCCGCCGACCCCGCGACGGACTCGGTGCTGTCGGGTCGGTACTGGGCCGGGCTGGCGGCCACCGCCGAGCGCGGGCTATTGGATTTCCTCACCATCGACGACACCCTGCAACCCCAACCGGGACGGCGTGAACCGCTCAGCCCGCGGCGATTGGCCGGCCGCGGCGACGCCGTCCTCGTCGCGGCGCGAATCGCCCCGGTCACCGAGCACATCGGTCTGATCCCGGTGGCCACCGTCACCCACACCGAGCCGTTCCACCTCTCCAAGGCCATCGCGACACTGGATCACGTGTCACACGGACGAGCAGGTTGGCAGCCGCGGGTGAGCTCGACCGCCCACGAAGCCGCGCTGTTCGGCCGGCGCGATGCGTCCGCCGACGCCGACGAATTGTTCGACGAAGCCGCCGACGTCGTCGAGGTGGCCCGCCGACTGTGGGACAGCTGGGAAGACGACGCGATCATCCGCGATGTCGAAACCGCGCGCTACATCGACCGGAAAAAGCTGCACTACATCGACTTTCGCGGCAAATACTTCTCGGTGAAGGGTCCCTCGATCACCCCGCGCCCACCGCAGGGCCAGCCGGTGGTGGCTGCGCTGGCTCACGGGCCGCGCATCTACGAATTCGCTGCGGCCAGTGCCGATCTGGTCTTCGTCACGCCTACCGACGATGCGTCCTTCGATGCGATTCTCGACGAGGTGAAGGCGGCCGGCGGGCAGCACCTGAAGATTTACGCCGACGTGGTGGTGACGTTCGGTGGTGACACCGAATTCGGCTCCGACGCCCTGATATTCGACGGAAGCGCCTCCGATGTGGTGGATCTGCTGCTGGGCTGGCAGCAGCGGGGCCTCGACGGCGCGCGACTGCGGCCGGCGGTCAACGCCACCGACCTTCCGGTGATCGTCGACGAGGTGGTTCCGCTGTTGCAGCGAGCCAACCGGTTTCGCACGGCGTACACCCCCGGCGAGACACTGCGGCATCGGCTGGGCCTGCCCGTCGCGCCCAACCGCTACGCGAGGGCCAACACATGAATCGCGCCGACGACGATGCAGAGCGGAGCGATGAGGTGGGGGTACCTCCCGCTTGCGGGGGAGAGTGGCGCCATGAGCCGCGTTCCGCTGTCCATCCTGGACCTGTCGCCGATCAGCGCCGGCAGCGACGCCGCGACGGCGTTGCACAACACCATCGATCTGGCCCAGCACGCAGAGCGGTGGGGATATCGCCGATTCTGGATCGCCGAGCATCACTTCGTGGGCGTCGCCAGCTCCGCACCCGCCGTACTGATCGGGCAGATCGCGGCTGCTACCAACACGATTCGGGTCGGATCGGCTGCGGTTCAATTGAGCCACACCACCGCTCCGGCGGTCGTCGAGAGCTTCGGCATGCTCGACGCGTTCTACCCTGACCGCATCGACCTCGGGGTGGGCCGCGGCCAACGCCGCGACACCGGGTTCAAGCCGAAGCGCCCGTCGGGCAAGGATCGTCCGCCGCGGCAGTGGCGCGAAGTCGACGGTGTGGTGATCCCGCTGCCGTTCAACCTGAGCGGGCTGCTCGACACCGAGCGTGTGATGGCGACGATGGGTGTCCTGCAACAGCCGGAAGCGGTAGCACCCGACTTCGCCGACCAGCTGCGCGACATCCTCGCGCTGCTCGACGGCAGCTACCAGGTGGGCGGCTTCGATGTGCACGCGGTGCCGGGGGAGCGATCCGGGTTGGTGCCGTGGATCTTCGGCAGTACCCGTGGGCAGAGTGGGCGACTGGCCGGCGCGCACGGTTTGCCGTTCGTCGCGAGCTACCACATCACCCCGGCGACAGCTCTGGAGGCGATCGAGGCCTACCGCGACACATTCGTTCCGTCGGCAACGTTGCAGGAGCCCTATGTCGTGGTTTCGGCTGACGTCGTCGTCGCCGAAGACAGCTCTACCGCACAGGAACTCGCGTCCGGCTACGGGCAGTGGGTGTATTCGATTCGTACCGGGGTCGGCGCCATGCCGTACCCGGCCCCGGGCGACAGCCCGCCGCTGACCGACGAGCAGCTACCGGTGGTGAAGGACCGGCTGGAGACGCAATTCGTCGGCGATCCCGATGAGGTCGCCGAACGGCTGTCGGCACTGCAACGCTTGAGCGGGGCTGACGAACTGGTCGTCACATCGGTAACCCACGACCACCAGGCCCGGCTACGCTCGCACGAGTTGCTCGCCAAGCGCTGGGGGATCAGCGCATGAGCGTTCGAGAAGGTAAGCAGCGCAAGCCTATTCATTTGGCCGCCCATTTCCCTGGCGTCAACAGCACCACGGTGTGGACCGACCCGCAGTCCGGCAGCCAGATCGATTTCGAGTCCTTCGCGCACATGGCCGGCACGGCAGAGCGGGGACTGTTCGACTTCTTCTTCCTCGCCGAGGGGCTACGGCTGCGTGAGCATCGCGGTCAGATATACGACCTCGACGTGGTGGGCCGGCCGGACACGTTCACTGTGCTGGCGGCGTTGGCCGCGGTCACCGACAGGCTCGGCCTGACCGGAACGATCAACACCACGTTCAACGAACCCTTCGAGGTGGCACGCCAATTCGCCACCCTCGACCAGTTGTCCGACGGGCGGGCCGGCTGGAACATCGTCACCTCGTCGGATGCGTTCACCGGCGAGAACTTCCGGCGCGGCGGCTTCCTCGACCATGCGCACCGATACCAGCGGGCCGAGGAGTTCCTCGCCGTAGCCCGCGAATTCTGGGACAGCTGGGCACCGGATGCCATCCGGGCTGACGTCGATGCCGGAATCTACGTTGACCCCGACCGGGTCGGCGTGGTCGAGCATCATGGCCCGCACTTCGACGTCCGCGGAATGGCGACGCTGCCCAGCGGGCCGCAGGGGCATCCGGTTCTGTTGCAGGCCGGCGACTCCGACGACGGCCGCAACTTCGGCGCTCACTACGCCGACGCACTGTTCACCTTGCACGGGTCACTGGAAGACGGCCAGCGCTACTACGCCGACGTGAAAAGTCGAGCGGCCTCGTTTGGGCGAAACCCCGATGAGCTCAAGGTCTTTCCGGCGGCAACGTTCGTGCTGGGCGATACCGCAGCAGAAGCCGACGACAGGGCGCACTACATTCGCCGCCAGCAGGTCAGTGGCCCGACGGCGATCGCGATGCTCGAGCAGGTGTGGGGTCGCGACCTATCCGAATACGATCCCGACGGCCCACTTCCCGACGACGACCCGACCGGTGACACCAGCATCACCCAGGGCCGCGTGCGGCACGGCGACCCGATCGAGGTGGCCCGTCGCTACCGCGAACGCGCTGAGGCGCAGAACCTTTCGATCCGCGAGCTGATCATCGCGGTCTCCAGCCGGGAGCAGTTCGTCGGCACCGCCGAGCACGTCGCCGCGGAAATCGACCGCTACATTCAGGCCGACGCGTGCGACGGGTTCATTTTCGTCCCGCACCTGACGCCGCACGGGCTGGACGAGTTCGTCGACCGTGTGGTGCCGGTGCTGCAGGAACGTTTCGGGTTCCGTACCGAGTACAGCGGCACCACGCTACGGGAGCATCTCGGGCTGACCGGCTGACCGACTTGTGACCCCATGACCTACGCCGCGACAGCTGGCATGTCGCGAACTCATCGCGACATGCCAGCTGGACTAACGGCAGGATTTAGCCGGCCATGAACTCGTTGTAGGCCGACTCCAGATCCGGTGACAGCACCGTGGTGTTGCACTGGCGCTGGGTGTCACCGATGGGCGCCAGAATGCCCCGCAACTCGTAGTACTCCTGCGGGTGTGCGGTGAAGTAGTTGCGCAGATCCGTCGCCGCTTGCCCGCGCGGCTCGTTCCTGGCTGCCGTCACCACCTGGTTGGCACCTGGGTGACCGTTCAGGTACTGGGTAGCCGAGCCTGTCACCGAACTGACCGTGCTGCTCACCCCGGCGGCACTGCAGTCGGGCGCAGCCCACGCCGACGGTGCGGCAATCGTGGCAACGGCCAGACCGGCGAGCAAAGACACGCCGGCGGCTTGCCGACGCGCAGTCTTACCACTGAATTTCGTCATGGTGTGAATTCCTTGATGTCGTACTGGACTTCTGGGTTGCCGAGACCCAACGCCCAAGGTACGCATCGGCTCGGGAAGGTCGAGCTGTGCCGAACGCGTGAGAACCGTTCGTAGCCGGAGTGTTTCGCGGTTCTGGTGTGAACTGAGTCGCAGCTGGGGCGGTTTTGGCTAAGTAACCGGCCAGAGTCGGGCTTCCGCTCTTAGAAACCGCGAGCGTCTCTTAAATAATCGTGACGTGATCCGTGACCGAATTGTGACCAGCTACTGCGCCAACGCGGTCGCTTGTTGGGTCGCTTCACGGATCGGGCCGCGCCACAGATCGCCGTGGCCGGGCAGCAGAATCTCGGTGTTCAAGAGTGCGAGCGCGGCCAGGCTACGGATGCAGCCGTCCTGGTCGTGGCTGAACAGCTCGGGCAGGAGTTGCGGGCCGGGTCGCGCCAGCAACGGGTGTCCGGTCACCAGCGCGTCGCCGCTGATGAGCACGTCGTCGACCAGATACGAGCAGTGCCCACCGGTGTGACCGGGCGTGGGGATGGCCATCGGGTTGCCGGGCAACTCCGCGGCGACCTCGGGGGTCAGCGGTTGTGCGGTGGGGATGCCCTCGCGGCTCAAGCCGCCGTCGCGCACGAGGTGGGCGGTCCACCGTGCCCAGCGGGGCCGCCAGATGTTCATCGCGACATCGATCGGCGACGCCTGCTCCAGATACTCCCGCTTGGCGTGGCCGACCTCGTCGGCGTGACAGTAGACCGGAGTCTGGTGCGTCTTGGCGAACCAGATCGCCGAACCGAGGTGATCGATGTGGGCGTGGGTCAGCAGGATCGCGCGCACGTCGCCGGGTTGGTACCCCAGCTGCCGCAGCGATTCCAGCACGTCCTCGCGGTCGCCGGGATAGCCGGCATCGATCAGCATGACCCCGCGTTCGTCGGTGACCAGCGTCCAGTTGACCGCCCCGCCTTGGGCGAGGTGCACGTGTTCGGTGACGGCGTTGAGCACCGGAGCCATGTCCCAGAGTCTAAGAGGTAACCCGTAATGGGTCATGCAGCGCCAATCACCGTGGGGGCTGGTTGTTCCGGCTGGGCCCGCGACGTCCGGGCTCGGGGCCTGGTCTGTTCGGGGGTGAGCCGGGTGCTGCTTGTTCAGCAGAGGCCACCGGATGGTGGCTGCCGGCCCTGGCTGATCCAGCACCTGATGGTGTTGGTGGCTGGTGCCGGTTGACTGAGCCCTCCCACTCTTGCTGGGAGGCCAGCCCCGCCCGCAGGGCGTGGGCAAGCTGGTAATTGACCCGTGCGGTGCGCGGATCCTCGAGGTCGGTGAGGTCGACGCAGGCCGCTAAGGCGGCCGATACGACGTCACGGTCCCCACGCAGCCCGCAGTGTGGGCAGTCGTGGGTGCGCTGCGCCAGGGTCTTCGGCACCCGCGCCCCGCACAGGCAGTGCTGGGACAGCGCAGTGGATCGGGTGCCAGCGCGCGAAAGTGCGCCGCCGGTGGCTTCGCATTCGCGTTTGAGGGCCGCCACCAGCATGCCGGGGCTGAACACGGCAATCTGTTTGCCCCACAACTGCGCCCAAGCGGAAATGTTGGTGTCTTCAACTGTCAGCATGTTGCCGTGGGCAGCCACGATCCGAGTGGCAAGGTCGCCGGCGCGGGCCTGTTTGGCCTGACGGGCGCTGCGCGACTCGGCGGCGTGATCACAGCGGGTGCGCTGGTAGCGGCGGGAGAGGTTGTCGCGGCGGTAAGCGCGCAGCGGCACCCCATCGGCGCGGGCATTCCGAGGGCCACCCGGGTTGGGGAGCTGTTTGGCCGCCAGCCCTTTGGCGGCGCGCCGCTGCGCGCGCCGGTGCTGCCGTTGCGTTGGCCCGTACTGGCCGGGGTTGGTGTTACGCCGAGACCGATCCAGCGCCTTTTGCCGGACTCGGGCTTGCTTAGCCGCCCGAGTCGCAGCGTTCCGCTGCTCACCGGTGCAGCCGATCCGCTCGGCCACCAGCGGCCCCGGCGCATCACCAGGAATGGATGCGACCGACAAGTTGGATACGTTGGCATCCACTCCCGCACGCCGATCGGTGGGGACCTGGGCGCGACGAGCCCGGGTGGCCGCCGACTGATAACCGCCCCGATGGACCAGCAGATGCGCGTAGTAGCGCCAGCCCCCGGGGGCTTTGCGATCACGCACCCGCACCAGATCGATCTTGTGCCAGATACTCGGATCTGCCAGGAAATGACACAAGCGGGCCCACCGGCCACCGCCATGGGGCAGCCGCACCGGTAGTACGAGATCCCCGCCGGGCAGGCCGGTGAACACTACTGCCAACGCGCCGTCATGATCCGACCACGAACCCCACGTCGGCTTGGCCGGCGCGGGCAGTCGGGCCGGCTGGGCCAGAACTGAGGTGCCAGCCGGCTGGCCTGCAGCCGCCAAGGCGGTGGTCACCGCGGTCGCAGGCCCCGGGCGCCGGTAGGCCCCGAGGTGTCCGTCGAGAGTCCCGACCAGCCGGTATGTCTCCCATGTGGGGACGGTCTTGGTGTGGGAGCGCGCCCGGCCGGGAATGCAGGTGAAATCCCACCACGAGCCGATCCGCGGCGCACCATGCCGGCGCCCCGAAGAGTCGGCGAACAAATGCCGATCGACGGTCTCCCAGACCTGGTCGGCCACATGCAAACCCACTGCCTTGGTCAGATGATCGCGCATCCACCCGCTACGTTCGATATGTGCCTTAGCCGCCGCCTCGATTCCTTTGCGGGACAGGCCCAATCGCTGCCGCAACCCTTTCGCGTCCACATCGCGTTCCTGGTGAGCGGCCCAATACGCCCGACACCGCGCCGCGGCATCGCGTTGCAGCGCCCGCCGCAGCCGAAACACCGCCTCCCACTGCCGCTCCACCCTCCGCAGCACCGCCGAGTCGCTGGCGTCGACCTCAAGACGGATCACCGACACCGGGCCGTCGTATGTGAAGTTCGGGGCCTTCGACTTGCCGCGCCGCCGAGGCGGCTCCACCAGATCACCGCTGACTGCGGTGCCGGTGTCGGTGAGCGCGGCTGCCATGGGGCCATGAAACCATCACCCACCGACATCGACCTGCTGCCGCACTCCTGGCGAAACCTGGTGCCGGTAGTGGCGCGCGCATTGCGAACCACCGCCGACACCAGCAATTACCCATGGATCATCGACGGCACCCAGATCCCGGTGCACGCCCAGTCGATTACCGCCATCAGCAAGAACTACCGCCGCAGTGTCAACGCCCAAATCATCATCTGCGCTCCGCGCCGTCGGGTCCCCACCGACCGCTGCTCGCCGGGTAACCGCAACGACGTCATCGTGGTCCGACACGCCGTAGTGGAGCTGCTCGGCCATCAACCACAGCCTCCACACAATCGCCGGACTCCGGAACCTAAAGACCGACAAACAATTACGGGTCAACTGTTAGGCACCGGGCGATCACAAGCTGCGGCGAAGCCGGGCGCAGCGTGTCGCCCGGCGACAAGAGGGAGTAGAAACAAAGCGTGGCTGAACTCAAACTTGGATATAAGGCGTCGGCGGAGCAGTTCGCGCCGCGCGAACTCGTCGAGCTGGCGGTTGCGGCCGAGGCGCACGGCATGGATAGCGCAACGGTCAGTGACCACTTCCAGCCGTGGCGGCACGAGGGCGGGCATGCGCCGTTCTCGTTGGCGTGGATGACAGCGGTCGGCGAACGCACCAAGCGGTTGCAGCTCGGCACCTCGGTGTTGACGCCGACGTTCCGCTACAACCCCGCCGTGATCGCGCAGGCCTTCGCGACCATGGGGTGTCTGTACCCGGACCGGATCTTCCTCGGGGTCGGCACCGGCGAGTCGCTCAACGAGATCGCCACCGGCTACGAGGGGGAGTGGCCGGAGTTCAAGGAGCGCTACGCACGGTTGCGCGAATCGGTGCGGCTGATGCGCGAGCTGTGGCTGGGCGACCGGGTCGACTTCGAAGGCGAGTACTACCACACCAAGGGCGCCTCGATTTACGACGTGCCCGAGGGCGGCATCCCGATCTACATCGCGGCGGGCGGGCCGCAGGTGGCCAAGTATGCGGGCCGCGCGGGCGACGGCTTCATCTGCACCTCCGGCAAGGGCGAGGAGCTCTACAAGGACAAGCTGATTCCCGCCATGCGCGAGGGCGCCGAGGCCGCGGGCAAGAACCCCGACGACGTCGACCGGATGATCGAGATCAAGATCTCCTACGACACCGATCCCGAACTGGCACTGGAGAACACCCGCTTCTGGGCGCCGCTGTCGCTGACGGCGGAACAGAAGACCAGCATTCACGACCCGCTCGAGATGGAGAAGGCCGCCGACGAGCTGCCGATCGAACAGGTCGCCAAGCGCTGGATCGTCGCGTCCGATCCCGATGAGGCGGTCGCCAAGGTCAAGGACTACGTCGGCTGGGGCCTCAACCACTTGGTGTTCCACGCGCCCGGTCACGATCAGCGCCGCTTCCTGGAGTTGTTCCAGAGGGATCTCGAGCCGCGGTTGCGACGGCTCGGCTGAATCGCAGCGTGCCTGCCTCCCGTTCATCGCAGCCGGCCGGCATCTACATCGCGGCGCCGGAGGGCGACAGCGGCAAGTCGGCGATTGCGCTGGCGATCCTGCATCGGCTGGCCGCAACGGTCCCCAAAGTCGGTGTGTTCCGGCCGATTACGCGTGCTGGCGACAACCGGGACTATATTTTGGAGCTGTTGCTGGCACACAGCACCGCCAACCTGCCCTACGAGCGCTGCTTCGGTGTCGACTACCAGCAGTTGCACGCCGACCGTGACGGCGCAATCGACGACATCGTCGAGCGCTATCACGCGATGGCTGACGAGTGCGACGCGGTGGTCATCGTCGGAAGCGATTACACCGATGTCGCCAGCCCCGCCGAGCTGGGCGTCAATGCCCGCATCGCAGTCAACCTCGGGGCGCCGGTGGTGCTCACGCTGCGCGCCAAGGACCGCACCGCCGAGCAAGTCGTACATGCCGTCGAGGTGTGCCTGGCCGAGCTGAACGCCCAGCATGCCCACACCGCCGCTGTCATCGCCAACCGTTGTGAGCCAGGGCAATTGACTGCGATCACCGAGGCCTTGCGGACATTCGCGCCGAAGACCTATGCCGTGCCCGACGACCCGCTGCTGGTAGCGCCGACCGTCGCCGATCTGCAGGCCGCGGTGGACGGCACGCTGCTCAGCGGCGACACCGCGCTGATGAGTCGCGAAGTGATGGGCGTGGTGGTCGCCGGCATGACTGCCGATCACGTCCTCGAGCGATTGGGCGAGGCTGTCGGCGGTGGTGACGCCCGGTGACCGCTCCGACGTAGTGCTCGCTGTAGCGAGTGCCCATGCCGCCGATGGGTTTCCGTCGTTGGCGTGCATCATCCTCAACGGCGGATTCGAGTTGCATCGGTCGATCGCGAGCGCTGGTGGCGGGGCTGCGGCTGCGGCTGCCGATCATTGCCACCACGATGGGCACTTTCGACGACGACCAGCGCTGTGGGGTCAGCCCGCGGCCGGGTCACCGCGTCGTCGCAGCGAAAGATCGACACCGCGCTGCAGTTGGTCGAGAGCCATGTCGACCTCGAGGATCTGCTGGCGCAGTTGGCGATTCCGATCCCCAAGGTGACCACCCCGCAAATGTTCACCTACCAGTTGCGCGAGCAAGCCCGGTCGGATCGCAAGCACATTGTGCTGCCCGAGGGCGATGACGACCGTATCCTCAGATCCGCCGGCCGAGTGCTGCAGCGCGGAATCGCCGACCTGACCATTCTCGGTGACGAGAGCCAGATCCGGGCCCGCGCAGCAGAACTCGGGGTCAATGTGGACGAGGCGACGGTCTTCGATCCCCGAACCAGCGATCTGTGCGACAAGTTCGCCGAGCAGTACGCCCAGCTGCGTGCGGAAAAGGGTGTCACCGTCGAGCAGGCCCGCGAAATCATCCACGACGTCTCCTATTTCGGCACCATGCTGGTGCACAACGGGATGGTCGACGGCATGGTGTCCGGCGCGTCGCACACCACCGCCCACACGGTTCGCCCGGCCTTCGAGATCATCCGCACCGCCCCCGGCACGTCGACGGTGTCCAGTGTGTTCCTGATGTGCCTGCCGGATCAGGTTCTGGCTTATGGAGATTGCGCGATCGTCCCGGACCCGACGGTCGAGCAGCTCGCCGACATCGCGATCAGTGCCGCTCAGACCGCAGCGCAGTTCGGCATCGAACCGCGGGTCGCGATGCTGTCGTACTCCACCGGGAGTCCGGGTCGGGAGCCGACGTCGACAAGGTCAGAGCGGCAACTGAATTGGTGCGCAGCCGGGCTCCGCAGCTACTGGTCGAGGGTCCGATCCAATACGACGCCGCCGTCGAGCCGTCGGTCGCGGCCACCAAGATGCGCGACTCACCGGTGGCCGGCCAGGCCACCGTGCTGATCTTCCCCGACCTGAATGCCGGCAACAACGCCTACAAGGCGGTGCAACGCAGCGCCGGAGCCATCGCCATCGGCCCAGTGCTGCAAGGCTTGAACAAACCGGTCAACGACCTGTCCCGCGGTGCGCTCGTCGAAGACATCGTCAACACGGTCGCGATCACCGCGATCCAGGCCCAGGGCAACTGATGTCCCGTCCGGTCGTACTGGTGCTTGAACGCCGGTTCGTCCTCGCTGAAATACCAACTGATCGAACCTGATTCGGGTGAATCACTGGCCGACGGCACCATCGAGCAGATCGGTGAGCCATCGTCTGACGTCGCCGATCACGACGCGGCGCTGCAGGCCGCGTTCGAGAAGCTGTTTGACGACGGCATCGACCTGAAGGACTGCGGGTTGGCCGCCGTCGGGCACCGGGTGGTCCACGGCGGGGCGGTGTTCTATCGCCCGACCGTCGTCGACGACAAAGTCATCGCCGAACTCGAGAAGGTGTCGGCACTGGCTCCACTGCACAATCCGCCCGCGCTGCAAGGCATCGAGGTCGCCCGCAGAATGCTGCCCGATGTGCCGCACGTCGCGGTCTTCGACACCGCCTACTTCCACAATCTTCCGGCGGCCGCAGCGACCTATGCGATCGACCGGAAGCTGGCGGACAAGTGGCATATCCGGCGGTATGGATTTCACGGGACCTCGCACCGCTACGTCAGCGAACAAGCCGCGGCTTTCCTGGAGCGAGCCGTGCAACGAGCTGAATCAGATTGTGCTGCATCTGGGTAACGGTGCGTCCGCATCGGCGATCGCCGGTGGTGCGCCCGGTGGACACCTCGATGGGTCTGACGCCGTTGGAGGGTCTGGTGATGGGCACCCGCAGCGGTGACATCGATCCCAGCATCGTGAGCTACCTGCACCGCGAGGCCGGCATGAGCGTCGAGGATATCGAGTCGATGCTCAACCAGCAGTCCGGGTTGTTGGGGCTGGCCGGTGAGCGCGACTTTCGCCGGCTGCGCGAGCGTATCGACAAAGGCGACAGCGCAGCGCAACTCGCATACGACGTCTTCATTCATCGACTACGCAAATACGTCGGCGCATACCTGGCGATCTTGGGCCGCGTCGATGCGATCAGCTTCACCGCCGGCGTCGGGGAAAATGTCGCCGCGGTACGGCTGGATGCGCTCAGTGGGCTGGAGGGCTTGGGCATCGAGATGGACGAGACGCGTAACGCCAAGCCCGCCAAGGAGGCCCGGCGAATCTCGACCGACGCCTCGCCGGTCGCGGTGCTGGTGGTCCCGACCAACGAAGAGCTGGCGATCGCGCGAGACTGCCTGCGGGTGATCTAGAGCAGCTCAGCCTGCGGTGAAGACGTTTTACAGGCCTTCGGCCACCAGGTTCGCCCAGTCGAGCGGCAACGAGGCGTTCAATGTGAGCGAGTCGCCGGGGATGATCGCCAACAGGCTGGCCATCGCGGAATCGAAAAGGCTGCCCAAGTTCGTGATCGAATCGGGTGCCAGGAAGTTGCCGAAGTCGGCGCTGCTGACTGTGTCGGTGACTGGGGCGGCCAGGCCGGCAAAGCTGGCCAAAATCGCCATTTCGTTCTGCCCGAGATCCGCGGTGTACGCCGGAACGCCAGGATCAGTCACGTCGGGAAGGTCGTAGGTGCTATTCACCTGAGGGTCGATAGCGCTGATTGACGGAATGTCCGAAGTCGGGATAGTCGGAACGCTGGGAATGTCGACGGTTACTTGATAATCGTCGGTAGGCCGAATGTGCTTGCGACGGCGTCGATCGGCTTGATGAAGGGATTGACGGCAACTGAGCGTGCCGAACGTCAGGCCCCGGGACGGCGGCCGGAGTGACGGCGATGGGGCTGGTGCCGGCAAGCGCGGCGCCAGCACTGATTCCGAGGCGAAGGGCCGCGCGACATGGCTGACTCCTGACGACGAGGAGTCCGATATTCCGGACGACTGTAACTGAGGTAGCGCTGAGGAAACAGCATTTCTATTAAGGGTTCTCAGAGTCGTGCTGCCAGCAGGGTCGCCGCGTCACACCGCCGCGGCTCGGGAGAAGGCTCACCCGAGGCGCCGCCTACTCTGGGATCGCTCCGCGACGGGAAGGGAGCTGGGTCGCGACGATCCATTCGAAGAAGCGATTGACGAGACGCTGAGCCCCTTTGCCGGCCGACCCCCTGTGGCGGTAAGCGCCTGATCCCTCGTCGGGTGCCGTCCACTCGTATTGGCAGGCGGCGTTTATGGTGCTTCGACGAAGTGAAGGAAGCCATGATTACCGGTCTAACTTCGAAGGCCGATCACATGGGCTGCGACTGCAGGGGTTGGGTCAGTTCCGCACCTCCACGCTGCGGCTGCCGTGGTGTATGCGCTGACCGCACCAACTGGTAACAGCGAGAACCGCCCGGCGGGTCTTGTCAAGCCCCTTGGCTCCTAGACTCGCCGGGGTCCTATTTTGTTTTCAACGGTGGAAGCCCAGTGGGTAAATCGCCAATACGCGTCGCCACAATCGGTGTCGTCACCACAGTGCCGGCACGGCCGCATTCGTTCGATTCGATCAAATCGGATTCCTGACCCTTGAGTGTGCCGTCGGCGAGCTTCACCAATTCCATGGTGAAGCGCCACATGTCATGTCCCGGCATACCGGCTGCACAGTCCTGCGGCGCGCGGTTAGGGGGATCACTCACCCACTGCCCGTTGACCAAACGAAGCGATCGCATCTTCTCGTTCTCAGCTAGATCCGGCGCGAGTCTTGCCGCGGTCTGAGTGTGGGTGGTGTTGTCGAGCCGTGTGTCGACTGCAATACACGATGGCGGTGGGCAGGCCGATTGAAAAGCCCACCATTCTGTTTCGACAGTGCTGTATTTAGGTGCGGGGGCTGAAATTTTCCCGTCTGGCATGCGGGTGGTGCCTTCGCTTCGGTATCGGTCAACGCGATAAGTGCCGTCAATCGGACCTTTCACGGCTTTGATGGGTGGTTGTACAGGCGGCCGTGTGGGGTGCTTGGTTATGCTCACGAACGTCACCGCGGTCCCGCCTAGCACCATGATTAGTAGCAAGCTTAATCCGGCTGCCTCCATTATGCGTTTCCGGACGGAGCGGTGATGGATGTAGGGGACGTCGTCGTCGGTATCGTCTTGCGACCACGTCAACGCCGCTTCACGCGCCTCAGCCTCGCCCAGCGATATCTTCGTGCTTTGCTCCGCCCGATCATCCAGATCTGGAGCAGCTTGGGTGTCGTTGGGATCGGTCACCGCAACGTGCCTGCGCAGAACTCGTGCCGCGCCGCGTCAACAAATCCGCGGGAATCCGACAGGCCCAGTAGAAACGTTCTCCACATTGCGGTGAGCCTACGTGCGGCAGGGAATGCGTTTGAGGCTTTCTGAAGGAATTGCTAGCCCAATCGGTCGAACAGCCGCTGCGTCTCTTCGGCGGACCGTCATCCATGACGCGGTTCACTTCACATTTGAAGCAGTTGTCAGCGCTGGCCCGCTGCACAACCTATCCGCTTTGCAGGGCATCCAGATTGCCCGCACGATGTACCGCACGTCGTGGTGTTCAGCACCTCCTTCTTCCATAACATTCCCGCCGCTGCGGCCACCTGCGATCGATCGCGAGCTGGCGCGGACGTGGCAGGTGCGGCGGTACGGATTTCACGGCACCTCGCATCGCTACGTCAGCGAGCAGACCGCGGCTTTCCTTCGCCACCCATGGGAGGAGGTGAATCAGGTTGTCCTGAACTGGATAACGGTGCATCGGCTTCGGCGATTGCTGGTGGGCAGCCGATCAATACCTCGATGGGGCTGGCGCCGATCAAGTTTCTCGTGATGGGTACTCGCGCGGTCACATGGAACCCGGCACTGCGACTTACCTCTGCCGCGAAGCCGACTTGAGCGACGACGAGGTCGGGGTGATGCTCAACCGGCGGCCCGGGATGCTGGGGCTGGTCGGGGAGCGGGACCTCCGTCGAGTGCGCAAGACGATCGAATCGGGCTGCGGCACAGCCAAACTGGCCCACGGCGTATTCATTCACCCTGTGCGGGGATGAACAACGCCGGGGCCGCTGACCTTACGTATTGATCCGGTCGAGCCTGAGGGAAATGTTCGACTCGATCATCAGGCCAGCAACCGAAATGATCGCACCTAGGCCGATCCTGCCCCTTCGCCAGCCGCTGGAATGGCAGCCTTACTGGTCTGTGTTCAACGCCTTCCAGTTGAGAAGAATGCCATGAGCGCCACCGGGTCTCGCGACAATACCAAGCATCCGCTTATCCCGCTGTCGGCCGAGAACATCGCCTTTGCCGAGGCCATGGGCGTCAGTCCCGCCATCCGCGAGAACGACTTCATCTTCCACTTCACGGACCGCTATTGGGCGGCCAACGGCGGGCGCGAGCGGGCTGCGAAGTGCTATTTCACCCTCAGCCGCTATACCGCCGATCTGACCAAGACCGTGATCACGGACGTCCAGAAGGCCTACGAAAGTTCCAAATGGGATTGGGCGCCTCGCCGAGTGCTGGACTTCGCATCGGGCTATGGCTGCACCGCCAGGCACCTGCGGCATGTGTTCGCCGACAGCCTTTTCGCGACCCGCGACATCCACCTCGACGCCGTGAACTTCACCAAGGACGTCCTGGGGTGGTGAAGATCAGCACGCCCCGGGGCGCCAGGGCGTTGGCCAAAGCCTTCAGCCAGCGCGCCCAGGTGGTCTCCGGCATGTGCGAGAAAAACGAGTGAGCGAAGATGACATCCTGCGACGGCAGCGTCAGCTGCTCGGGCACCGGCGAGGAGAGGTAGCTTTCCACGCCCCACGGCTTTGCCCTCGACAAGCGGGTCCTTCCAGGCGGTGATTTTCCGGTCAGACGATTCGGCACGACCGCCCAGAAAACGCAGTAGTCTGATACCGAGGCATCAGCCGTTACTCAGTTCCGCCGCTGGTGGAACCGTTGCTTGGCTAATCTGCCCAAAGTGGCCGATGATTGAGAGGATCTCGATGCAACTAACTTTCGAGCCCGCCCGGCTGACCGGATTGGCGATCCTCGCGGTTGCGGCCGCAACCGCGCTGTCCGTGGGCGCGTGCACTTCATCGAAGAATGCGGGGTCCCCACCTACGTCGTCGGCACCGGCGGTCTCCAAAGGCAAAAACAAAGACTCGGTTCAAGGCCAGGTCGCGTCGGTGTCCGGCAACGCAGTACAGGTCACCGAGACCAGTGGGACGGCCACCGTCGACCTCGGCCCCTCGGCGAAGGTCACCGAATACTCCAAGGCTCAGGTGACCGATGTGGCTGTCGGCAACTGCGTGAGAGTGATTGCTAAACCCGCCCCGCCCCCCGGTGGCCCGGCCACGGCCGTAGCCGTGCAACTGAACCCGCCGGCGGGTGACGGCAAGTGCCCTCAACCGAAGCCCGCAGCAGCCGGTTCGCCCGGCGCCCCGGGCCCTGACCAACCTTTCCTGGCGACCGGCACGGTTACTTCTGTCGACGGTAACGACATTAAAGTCGCCGATATCGACGCCAATGGCAACCCGTCTCAAACCGAGGTGACGGTCACCGACAAGGCGGAATACAACAAAGGCGTCCCTGCAACTTCGCAGGCCGTCGCGCAAGGCAAGTGCATCACCGCACGGGGAACGATAGACGGGGGCGGGACATTGCAGGCGATTGCTGTCACCTTGACCCCCGCCAACGCTGAAGGCAAATGCCCGGCGCCGCCTCACCCGAAGTAGCAACCGCGCTCACGACCGATTCGACAGATACGACCTCGGCAAGCCGAGGGTGTGCTGCGCGGTGTGTGGCCGGCAAATCTTCTTTGATAGGGGCGTGTTTCTCTGGGCGGTACGACACCGAGTTTCGAATTCGCCACCACCGCAGCGAAGCGCGCGCTGGGACCATCTGTACCGCCTGCCTGGCGACCGGCACCAGCGATTAGCAGCTCGACAATGACAACCCCGACCGAGGTGATTCAGGGCAGTTGCGTCTAGAGGCACAGACCTGAGATGCAGAGCACTTCATCGAGGCTGGCGGTGCGCGGCCTGGCGGCGGGCGGTCGCCCAGGATCGGGGTCGCTGGTTTGCCCGCCGATGGCCTGATCCAGGCGTGCGGTGTCGAACATCGCCGGGCCGCGGGCCATCGCCTCAGTCAGGGTGTAGCGGCCGGCGTCGGGTGCCCGGCGTATCGCCTGCTCGGAGGCGCAGGCGCCGGTCAGCTTGACCGCATCGGTGAAGTTGATGCCCACCTGAAACACTTGTGGTTCGGTGTCGAGCACGGCGGTGAGGCGGGTGATGTAGTTCTCGGGGGCGAAGAACCGCCAGCCTTCGCCCAGGTGCAGCCAGAACCGTCCGTCGATCCGGGCGCGGAGCTGCGCCAGATGGGCGGCGGGCTTATCCCCGGGAACGGAATGGGCGAACTCGAGGAACCCGTAACGTTTCCGCAGCTTCGCGCGGTCGGGGGCGGACAGGCCGGTGTCGAGCACCAGGACGCGCCCGACCCGTGACACATCGAGGCAGCAGGTCAGAAACGAGTTGATGGTGTGCTCGGTGGTCTGGCGGTCCGGTCCGGCGATCAGGCTGACGGTGACCTCGGCCTCACCGGGACCGGCGGCCAGGGTCTGCACCAGCGCCTCGGGGTACGGTGCGGCGGCCTCGATCATGGCTGGCACCGAAAGGTCGCGGTTGGCCGCAATGCGTTTCCGATCGGGATCGGGGATGTCGGGTTGGGCCAGCAGGTGCCGGCACAGCGTGAACGCTTCGGCGTGCTTGCCGATCCAGGATGCGCACACCGCCTGCTCATCGGTTGCGCGCCAAGCGTAAATCTCTGCGAAGTACCCGAGGACATAGAGGTCCGCTTCGGGAAACGGGATTTCGGCGGCGCGCCGGGCAAACAGGTAACCGAGCCAGTAGCGCTGCTCGACGCGACACCGAAAGGCGATGGCATGCAACGCCTCGGCCCGGGTCGGTCGAAACTCCCAGGCGCGCAGGTAGGCGTCTTCAACGTCTGGCCAAGGTAAAAGGAGTTGCTGCATCGACTGCGCGAGCCGAAAAAGCGCGTAGTAGACCTCCTCATCGCAGCCGCCCATCTCGGCCCGCCGCGCATACCACTTGCGCGCAATGTAGATGTCGCCTAATTGGAAGCAGGTCTCGGCCAGGAAGAAGACCGAGCGCGCGTCCTCGGGGTTGCGTTCGACCTCGGCCAGCAACTGATCGCGTTCCTGCTCAGCCTTATGCCTGAGCAAATTGCGGTTGCGGAGCTGAAGATCGTCGTTGTCGTCGTTGCCTTCGAGGCGCACATCGATGCAAGGGTCCTGCCGCGCAGCTGTCTCTTGGTGGACATCCTCAAGGGCCGCCAGCGCGGGGTGCAGGATGTCGGCCTGGCTGCGGGCGGAGAAAGCCTGGTAGCCCCGCTCGGCGAGCTCGCGTCGCGCGCGCTCGTCACCGACGAGCTCCACACAGCGATCGACCAGTTCGTCGTAGTCCGCGAACGCGACGCCGGACTCCAAGCCCCGCTCCAATGTCGGATCGGCACCACGCTCGGAGACCACCGCGCGTCTATTGGCGAGCAGATAGGACACGCGCGCGATTTCGAAGATTTTCGCTTCCCAGTAGTGGAGGTTGAGGACGATCTTCGAGCGTGCGATCCAGGCATCGCGGCTCGCGCCGAGGGTGCCCAACAGCCATTTGACCCGAAGACCTCTGTCGTGCAGGTCCCGGAGGACGGCATACCGGGGCTCGCTGGGCATGCCGTAGAAAAGTACGTCGATGTCCTCGGCGGCCGGGGCGATCCGTGTCAGCTCGGGGACGTATCCGATTGGAACGTGGGTGGGCCGGGGCAGCCTCAGCGTCGCGAGGTATTCGATGTTGGCTGGACTGTAGTCCCACGTCGGGTAGCGACGAAAAAGGTCGATGAATGCAGGCATCGCCGTCCACGGCGAGTCGTGACCCAATTGTTCGAGGTTGTAGAAGATGGGGTTTTTTGGCACCTCCAGGCCATAGTGAATGACGTGGTTTGCGCCGAGCACGATGGTACGGCGATCGTGGAGGTCGAGACGGTTGGTGAGCACCGAGTCGTGGCCGAGCGCCAGAAGACCATGGTGCACTGCCTCCGCGATCTCGCGAAATCCTCCGCCAATGTTTGGATGGCTAGAAGGTGACACAACTGCGACGGCGAACAGCATGGGTGCAACGTACCGTAAAAAGGGCGCGGGTTATGCCGGGCAGGTCGAAGCTGAACGCAGGCAAACATAGACGTCGATCTTTCGTGCGACCAGGAGATTGGGGGTGGCTGGAGGACGATCACTTTCGTAGACGGTCACCGAAGTCGAATGATTGTCTAAGGAGAAGAACAGTTATGGGTTCGACACGCAGAAAGTTTACTCTTGAGTTTAAGGCCGAGGCCGTAGAGTTCTTGATCAACTCAGGCAAGCCGGTAGCGAAATTGCTCGGGATCTCGGAATCAGCGATGTGACATTAGGGAATGGATGAAAGCGGCGAAGAAGCGCGCGGCGATTTCAAGGAAAAGCCGCTCGAGATCGACGAACGTGCACGGTTGAAAGGAAGAGGAAAATCGTCGTTTGAAAGATGGAACGGGAGATCCTAAAAAGGCGGCGGCATGGTTTGCGAAAGAGAGCATGTGAAGTTCGTCTTCATTCGAGATCTGGATGGAGAAGTACGACGCAAACCACGCAAACACCGAATTTAAATTTCCCTTGATGTGCGAGGTGCTCGACATATCCCGCAGCGGATTTTACGCCTGGCTGACACGAAACCAGTCGGATCGAGAAAAAGACAACACGGAATTGACTGAGGTGATCAAAAAGATCCACGAGGATCACAAGGGCCGTCTGGGTATCGATCGGCTGGTCGCCGAACTGGCCAAGCTGGGCCGGCAGCATTCGCCCAGGCGTGTCCGTCGCCCGCGCCGCAGGCCTGACCGAAGTGCATCCACGCCCGTACCGCGCCGCCACGATCCGCGACGAGGCCAACAGCGACGCCCTGGTCGACCTCGCCCGGCGCGAATTCGTGTCAGACGGGGCCGAACCAATTATGGTTTACCGATATTACCTACATCGGAAATGGGGCGGCTGGGCATATTTGGCCGCGAATATCGACTAGGAGACTGCCGGAATGGACGAACTGCCGCGCAGCGAACTGTTCGACGAGGAGCTATACCTTCACACGTTTCCCGACATCGCGCTTGCCGTGCGCGATGGCAGATTCTCATCGGGCTACGAACATTGGGCACGGCATGGCCGGTCCGAGCTCGCTTGCAACCAGCGCGTGGCCGGATCAACGTTCCTGCTCGCTGCGATCGGCCGCGGTGTCGAGGGCTTTGGGGCCAGTGGCGACCTGGCCAGCGGCGACCCGTTGGGTAATCCGACCGTCGGAAGGACCTCGCTGGTGGTCGCGGAGTCGGACACCGCACATAAGCAGCATGCCGGGTGTAAACCCGTCAAGCGACCAAGGCGGGGTGGCCAGTCGGGTAATGCCGAGGCGGGATACCTCGTAGGCGACGAGCTTCGAGTTAAGCCGAGTCCGACCCACCGTGACGCAGAGCTGACCCGGAATCTCCGGAATCTAATGAACGCCGGGGACATCGCGGGGGCAGCCGCAGTGATCGCCGATGCTGTCGACGCTGCAGGGCCGTCCAACACGGCGGTCCTGCTCCTTGCCTTTGGGATATTCCGCCGCGCCAACTTTCCACCCGGCCGGCTCATCATCAAGGCCCTTGAGGCCAGACTCACCGATGCGCAGTACCGGTCTCTCGTTACCACCTGGACCGAATACTGCCGTGCTGGATTGTCTGAGGCGGAGGTGGAAAGCTTCCTTACCGCGGTCACGACCGATCGGGGGATCCTGGACGGCGCGCCGGGCGGCCGGTCGACCGCCCTCAACGACAGGCTTTTCCCGCTCATGTTGGCGACAATGATCGGCAGTATCAGGCTGCGGGCGTCGCTGCAGATTCGTGTGGCGCTGCAGATTCGTGATTTCCACCACCTCCAGAAGGCGATCATCCACGAGCCTGACGACACCGTACGCTCCCGCATCTGGCCGATCCTGCAGCCCGCCCTCGAGGAGTACCTAAAGGTAGTCTCGGCCCGCAGAATGCTGGGTGACTCTTCGGATTTGGCTTCGCTGGCCACTGAGTCCGCGACATCGCTATTCCGTGAATTCCACGAGCAGAACACCGCTGAACGGATGCACCTGTTCAGGCATAAGTCAGAGCAGGAACGCGATCGGTTGCTAGCCGAGGTCCAACGCAATCCCGAGGATGCACGGTCGGTCTTGTTTCTCGCCGAGACCTATTTCCAGATGGGCGATTTCGCCGACGCTCGCAACTGGTGTACGCGACGAATCGAAATGGGCGGCAATGACGAGGAGATCTACTGGGCACTGTTGCGGTTGGCGGCCTCGATGGCGGAACTCGACGAACCGTGGTCAGACGTTGAAGCCGCCTACCTGCGCGCCTGGATTTTCCGCCCGACCCGCGCCGAAGCCCCTCACGCCATCGCCGTTCGATACCGCCTCGACCAACGCTACCGACTTGGTTACCTGCTTGCCCGGCAGGCGGCCGAAATCCCATGCCCCGGAGAGGACCTCTTCGTCTTGGGATACTTCGCCGAGATTTACGCTTGGCGCGCGCTCGATGAGCAGGCGGTGTGCGCACATTGGGCCGGTAAACACGCCGAGGCGTTCGCGCTGTGCCGACGCCTAGTCGCCCGCCCTGACATCCCCGACTGCGACCGGCAACGCATCGCGACTAACCGCGACTATTCAGTACCGGCCATGCTCGAAGCCGCCACACCATATCCCGAAGCCGTGGTGCAGTCCCTGATCGCTGAACCCGGCGATGCCCAGCTCACCGTCACCCTCATCGCCGGACCGGACCCGCTGACCATCGTGCAAACCCTCAACTCATTTTTGACATGTTGCCTCGACGTGTCACGAGTCGGACGTTTCCTAGTCCTTGACACCGGCCTCTCGGCGCCTGACCGCGCCGCACTGCAGCAACGCTACGGATTCCTCAAGTTCATCCGACGCAGATTCACCAGCAGACCAGGAACCGAACTAGCACAGCTTCACACCCAGATCGACGCACGGTACTGGCTACACCTAGGTCAAGGTTGGCAGTTCTTCGCCCCCGAAAATCTCATCAGCCGCCTCACCGCGGTACTGCAAGCCCAACCACAGGTCTTCCAGGTCGGCATCAACTTCGCCGACGCCACCACCCTCACCGGCACCACCGCAATCGAGGACCTAGCACACCGAACACCCGACGCCGGCCGCTACGCCTTCACCGAAACCTTGGCCCACGGCCCAGCAATGTTCGACACCACCCGCCTTAACCCAGCCACCACCCGCCTTAACCCAGCCACCGGCCCGCACGGCACCAAGCCACGTACTGCCAGTCTCGACGAGGTGCTCTGCATCCAACCGCTCTCCAAACTCGGGCAGCAGGACCAACAGATTCCAGCACAGACACAATTGGCCCCCGAGATCGTACGCTCTGCGTACCTGATTAGATTCGCGCGACGTCTGAACCACGGATTGTCCGGTATACGCCTGTCGGCGACACCGATTGCTGACGTGAAACCGGTTGTCCAGATGCCGTTCCACGATGGCCAAATTTGGTCGACCACCGGAATTGACCCTAGTTTCCAATTGCATCTGCCGCCGGGCTCTACTCGCATACATCCCGGCTGGTATGTGCTGAGCGTGGCGCTCATGCCGACCGCAGGCCGATTAAGTCATCCAAAGCTGTACCGTGATCATGGTGATGGCTTTCGAGAGCAAGACAGCGACCTCCTTGTAATTGCCGACAACACCACCCACCACCGGCTACTCATCAAGGTCGAACGTCCCATATACGCATTGCGCCTTGACCCTAGCGACAACTCTACCGTTAGCGAATTCCTGTTAGGCAGCCTGCGTATTCGCCGCATCAGTCCGCTGGGGGCAATGCGGCGCCTGGCAGTCCCAGAAATCAGGCGGATGCAAGACCGGGACGAAACATGGCTGCGAATCGTGCGCGAGGTCTGCGTGGCGCTGCACCGCGGCCCGACGGTTGCGCTCAAGAATCTGCACCGCAACACGCAATGGGGAACGGACTATTCCGAGTGGATCAAGACCCACGACACCTTGGACGACAGCTTGCGCGCGCAGATCAGGGACGATATTGACGCAATGGAAGAACGGCCGCTGATCTCCATCATTCTACCGGTGTACAACACGCCCGAACGATGGCTGCGCGCGTGCCTGGACAGCGTCCGCAGCCAACTCTATGGCGACTGGGAACTCTGCATCGCCGACGACGCCTCGACAAAACCACACGTGCGAAGGGTCTTGCAGAAGTACGCCGCTAAAGATAAACGGATCAAGGTTGTCTTTCGCAAGAAAAACGGCCATATATCGGCGACATCCAACAGTGCACTGGAACTAGCGAGCGGTAACTATATAGCCCTGCTGGATCATGACGACGTGCTGCCCCCGCACGCCCTGTTTCACGTCGCCCAGACTATAATTAAACATCCCGAGGCGCGACTCATTTACTCCGATGAAGATAAGATCGACGAGACTGGGAAGCGCTACGATCCGTATTTCAAGTCGGACTGGAACCCCCTCCTGTTTTGCGGCCACAACATGTTCAGCCACTTCGGAGTCTATTCGCTTGATTTGGTGCGCGACGTTGGTGGTTTTCGCGAAGGTTGGGAAGGTAGTCAAGATTACGATCTGGCTTTCCGCTGTATCGAACGTGTGGGACGTGAACAAATAGTCCATATTCCTCATGTTCTTTACCACTGGCGTGCCGTTACGGGTTCAACGGCCCTCGCGCCAGGTGAGAAGAACTACGCGCACATTGCAGCTCAAAAGTCGATCAACGCCCACTTCGAACGTCAGGGCGTCGAGGCTTGCGTCACACCCGTCACGGGCCTAACCGGCACCTGGCGCCTTTCCTACCAGCTTCCGGAGGCGGAACCATCGGTGTCGATCATCATCCCGACCCGGAATGGCGGTGAGGTCCTGCGGCGTTGCCTAAACAGCATCCGGGAACGTACCGACTACAGCAACTACGAGATCGTGATCGTCAACAACCAATCGGACGAGCAAAACACAATCGACCTGCTCGAACGGGAGGGCCAGCGCCAGCACCAACGAGTTATCATTTTCGACGAACCATTCAACTTTTCACGCCTGAACAACACCGCAGCGAAGCAAAGCGCTCGTGAGATTCTGGTGTTTCTGAATGACGATACCGAAATCATTACGGCAGGGTGGCTCAGGGAGCTCGTATCACTGGCGATTCAGCCAGGTGTGGGAGCTGTAGGCGCGATGCTCTACTACCCGGATGATCATATTCAACACGCTGGCATTATTCTCGGCCTGGGAGCGCATCGCGTGGCGGGTCACTCCTACCACCGCAAGCCCCGCGGATACCACGGCGACAAATGCCGTGCCCTGCTGGTTCAGGAAATGTCGGCTGTCACCGCCGCCTGCATGGCTATAAAGCGAGACCGTTTCGAGGCCGTCCGCGGCTTCGACGAATCCTTTGTGGTCGCATATAACGACGTGGATTTCTGCCTGCGTCTTTCGCAGAAAGGCTACCGCAATGTGTGGACCCCCAACGCCGAACTCTATCACCACGAATCCGTCACCCGCGGCTCAGACACCACATCGTCGAGATCTCGCCGACTCGATCAGGAAGCCGAGGCCATGCGAGCTCGTTGGGGCGACTTGTTACTCCACGATCCCTATTACCACCCCGCACTTTCGCTCGACCACGGCGACTTCATCACGTATTCCAGTCGCCGCGACTAAGGAAGTACCCCCGATGACCGCACCCTACCGCGCCGCGACCCTCACCAAAAACCTGAAGCTCGAGAAGCAAGGGCTGGAAATTGGCCCGCTGGGTAAGCCGATAGTGATTACCCAGATATCATGCAAGCGCGCGTCGATCCCGCGGATCACTATCTCGAATACGGTCGTTTCGAACGCCGTGCCGTCTGTGGGGCCACGGGCTCAGCTGTTCCTGACCGGCGATGCCTTCACCAGCCGAGAAAGCAAGGTGTTACTTTAATGAGATCTGAACTGCCCCAACAGCGGCCAATAACTTGGCGCTATCAAGGGTCAAAGATGGTTATTCGGCCGGCGTCGCCTTACATATTCATGTTGGACGAGCCTGTCGCGCGCACAATCGTACGTCCCGATGCCTCTGTGAAAATCCGTGGCTGGGCCTATCTTGAAAGTACCGCGTTGACGCTCCACGTTGTTGTAGGTGAACACGAGGTGGCAGTGGCAAGCTGCGAGATCTACCGCCCCGGCGTGGCGCGTCGCTTTGGCGATAAAACGGACGGCCTTGTGGGTTTTGATGTGGAGCTGCCAGCTACCGTGCTGCTAGGCCAAAAGGTGGAATTGAGGTTCACAGACTCCAGCGGTATGGTCCGAGCCGTGCATTCGCTCTCATTTGGCGGCAAAAGCGACGCATTCCAACGGATGTTTCTCGTACACATCCCCAAAACCGCCGGGTCTTCGGTTAACGCCTTCATGGAGCATTGCTTGGGTGAGCGCGCGTGCGTGTCCCATATCGAAGGCCATCCGGAATGGGAGTTCGATACCGGACCGGAGATTGAGGATGACATTGAGAATTACATTGAGGATAAAGTATTTCTTTCCGGTCACGTGCCTCTCTATTATCTACGGCATAAGCTGTTTTTGCTAAACACACTTGTTACTACCGTGCTGCGCGACCCCATAGATCAGATTATTTCCCACATCGCGTGGGCCCGTAGACTGGCTGACCCAGACGCGAAAGAGCATTTTTACCAACATGATACTGAGCTCCAGCGCATAGCAACATGCCTGGCGGAACTGGATCTTGGATCCCCGGTGCATCTGAAGAAATGGGCCAGCGACTTATCGCATGCAGGCCAGTCGCTTTTCGACAATTGTCAAGTTCGCTACCTTACCGACCAAGAGCCGACCGATCGTGTCACGGAACGTGACCTTCAAGTGGCAATCGGGAACTTGCAAATCTTCGATCTCATCGGCATAAGCGACCGCGTCCCGTCATTCCTCACCAAGGTGGCTGAAAAGATGCGCCTGGAGCGCTGTAGCGCTTCCGACGTGAACGTTCGCGAAAATGTTGCGAAAACAAAGTACGGGCTTGACCCCCGCGACCCCCGCATACGCGAAGCGCTTGAGCCTTTGATACAACTTCGACCAGGTGTTGTACGACAAAGTTGCGTCCGGCGGGTCTGTCGCTGAGTCGGTGTAGTTGGTTCTCAACCAGGAGTCAATCACCTCGATATACGGATCGATCGCCGGCCGCGACCGGCTCGCATACGCCTTGCGTGGCGGCGGGACCGCCGAGGCCAACGCCTGGCGGACCGTGCGCCGATGCACCCGATGCCGCTGGGCCAATTCGCGGATCGACAACTCCTCGACCCGCCTGTCACGTCTGATCTGTTCGAACAGCTCCACCTTCGACCGCGCCATTCCCGAACCTCCACGTCCGATGACGGCTGACGTGGAAATCGCATCCCGGGTGGGGCCAATAGTGGCGACGACACGCTGACCCCACCGCGCAGCGGATCACCGCCCAGATGGAGCCAAAATTCGTGAAGAAAAACGACCCAACTGGGCCCCACTCAGGCGATCACACGCAGTTCAGAGTTTATGAAGACAACCGAGTGCGCCGCGGCTTACGGCGTAGACCCGCTACCGCGCCGACACGGTCTGCTCGGCGTGCGGCTGCAGCCGTAGGGCGGCCCGCGCTCGCTTTAGGCGTGGGAATAGTTCAGGTCGTAGGCGGCCGAGGCCTCCGCCTCCCAGGCGACCTGAGGCGGTCCGGTCTTCTCGACGATACATCCGCTGAGCAGGTACGTGCGTTCTATGCTCATTCCTTCGAAGTGCGGGGCGTTGCTATAGACGGGCACGATGTTCGCTGGATACTGATACTGCGCGTCGACGACGCGGAACCCGGTATGAACGTTGAAGATGCCGTGCCAGGATTCTTTCGAGAAGCGGAAGAAGTCCCACGGCTCGTCGTGCAGCGGCCACGACGGGTGCGAAATGATTAGCGCCTGTCCGCCGTCATTCAGCGTCTTGTTCATTTCCAGGGCGACCTTCCACGGCATGAGGAGGTGTTCGAACGTCGATATGGAGAACATGAAGTCGAATGTGCGATTGACGCATCGGCTCAGGTGATGCGCATCGCCGACCACGTCGACGTTCGGCCCGGCGTGAACGTCCATTCCCACGTAGTCCAGCTTCTCCGGAAACCAGGCGCGATACATATTTCCGCTTCGCGCCCTGGAGCCGATCTCCAAAAGGCTGGGATTGGGCTTCAGCGCCACTGACGCCCGGAAGGCGTCGACCAGCTGAGCGAACACCTTGTCGGTGGCGGCGCTGAAGATGTCGTTGTTGGCGCTGGGAATGCCTTGGTTCAGGCGCAGCTTGAATTTCGTCCGGTCAATTTCGTTGGTAGGAAGCGTCGCGCAGGCGGCGAAACCCCAATCTTCGGCGTCCTTGCCGAATAGAGGCACGAGGTCGGGCCTCTTCACGGAGGTAAGACTCACATTCAGCCTTGTGTCCTCGTAATAGATCTCGATATCGGCTTCATTCGCCCATCCTTCGAAGACGACGACGCGATTTAAAATGGAAAACCGGTCGAGGTAGCCGTGATAGTCAACGAGACCCCCACCTGCGCCAGCTTGCAGATCAATCCCATGTCGGTTAGGCCACCTAGTCAAAAATGGGCGAAACACCTACTCCACGCTCCCTTCCCTTCCACCAGCACTTTCTTGGCCCGCATCTTATTCTGCTCGCGTCATTTTCGCTCGGGATATCTAATCGCCAGCAGCTTGCAGCTCAAATCGAAGACCGCGCTCGCGCTCAGTCCTGTCAAACAGGCCATTTGGCGAGGACAATCGTCACTGCGACCCATTTTGGTCTCGCTTCTTGTTGAGTTGTGCCGCACCGATCACAAGGGCATCCAGCTGTCTCCCATGCGAGGTGCCGAGAACTCGCGCGAAGGATCGTCGTGCTTCTCGAAGACGGTCAGGTAGGGGTAGACGTGCACCGATCCCACCGATCGCTGGAACGCCTCCGGAATCTGCCCGTCGTGGTGGTCGTGCAAGCCGGGCTTGGGCTGGGCCCACGCGTGGATGTTACGGGAGATGCCGGCCGCGTAGTCGTGGAACCCGTTGATCACCCCATAGCTGTCTTCGACCATGTACACGCCCCCTGGGCGCAGTTGCGGCAGCAGGGCTTGGAGGCTCGTGATCTGGTGGGGGGGAAAGTGGCTCCCATCGTCGATGACGATGTCGAGCTTGGGAACCTGCGCGCACACCGCATCCCAGAACAGTGGGTTTCCCTGGTTGCCGATCAGGATCCGGATCGACTCCTCCTCGTACGCCTTGCATTCCTCGCGGTTGTCGACGCCGTACACGCGACAGCCGGGGCCGAAGTAGTCCTTCCACATCTGCAGGCTGCCGCCGCTGAAGACGCCGATCTCGAGGATGTGCACCTCTGTGCCGACGAACTTGGCGAAGTGCCGGTGGTAGGCCTCCAGGTAATGGCGCCACTTGAAGACGCCCGGCCCCTCGACGTGACCATCGAACCAGGTCTCGAGAGGGTTGGGCTTGCGCTCCCTCGCGGGCGGGAAGCTAAAGTTGCGGTAGGACGCCATTCCATAGGTCAGCCCGCGGACATACTCGTTGATATCCATTTTCTTGCTCCCCTTATCGTCAGATCGTCTTTTCTTGTCCGACCGTACCTCCACTCAAGATTTCTGCCGCCAGAATGGGTGGCCATCGTCGCATTCCTCGATCGCTTACAAGGCCAGCCGTATCACTGGCCGGTTGGCCACGCCATATTTCCAGAAGCTCGTCTACTTCGCCTCGCAAACTGGAATTGCCACTGCCTTAGAGTTCGAGCGAAACAGCTACGGCCCCTTCGCGCGAGCCCTCAAGAGTCACATCGCCCGGCTGCAGGACAACGGCCTGGCGGTGGAGCAGTGAGACGCCTCCGGGATTTTCAGGGCGTTTCCACATCGCCACCACCAACACCGTCTACCACGACCTCGGTGGTGACTACTTCACCCGCCTCAACCCGCAGAAAGCGCGCAGCAACGCCGTCCGTCAACTCGAAGCCATGGGCTACCACGTCACCCTGGAGCAGGCCTCCTGACCGAGCCACTCGCCGCACCACCCACGTCACGTCAATCTTCTCGTCAGGTCGTATCGCCGGTGGGCGTCGCTGCTGGGTGAGCGCGCGTATTGCCCGGAGATGGTCGATCAGGTGGAAGCGGAGCATGTGTGGGCGTTCGTGGGCATGCCGTGCGGCAGGTACCTGGTGGTCATGCTGGAGTTGTGGTTGCCGCTGCTGGCCGCCGCCGGCGACTTGGAAAAGCCGTTCGCTACCGAGCCGACGATTGCGACGTGTACGCCGCGATCGAGCAAAAGATCGATCAGGTCCGGATACGATTCCAGTGCACCCGCAGACGGCGGGCCGCCACCTAGACAGCGCGCTGATTGCCCGGTCCAAAATCGAAGAGCCGCTAAACGTCGACTTCTACTCCGGAAGGAACGAGCGCTGAATGGACGTCCTCTATATTGATCTCCTCAAGAGGATTCTCACGAACACGCTATTTCAGGAAGAGCCCGACATAAACGAGGAAGAGCACAGATTCGTAGCGGCCTTTCTTAAGCACTACATTCGTGCGCCGGCGATAACGATGCTACCCATGGCGAGGCTGCACAACATCGAAGACTGCGTCACGCAAGTCATCACAGACCGGATCCCCGGCGACCTCATAGAAACCGGTGTGTGGCGCGGCGGCGCGACGATCCTTATGCGTGCCCTATTGAAAACCTTCAACGACACAACCCGAAAGGTGTGGGTCGCCGACTCGTTCGAGGGGCTGCCGGAACCGTCCGCTGACGAATTCCCGATCGAGGCGAAGTCTTACGGTGGTCCGGTCATGCAGGCATACGACCGCTTCGCAGCACCAATTGACCTGGTGAAGCGCAATTTTGAAGCGTTCGGTCTGCTCGACGATCAGGTCAAGTTTCTGCCCGGTTGGTTCGAGGACACGTTGGGCACTGCTCCGATTGACCGTCTTGCCGTGATGCGGTTGGACGGGGACTATTACTCGTCAACGATGGACGCGCTGACGGCGCTTTATGACAAGCTGTCGGTCGGCGGATTCGTCATCATCGATGACTACGGCGAGGATAGGTGGACCTACTGCCGTAAGGCGGTTGATGAGTTCCGCGATAGTCGGGGCATTGTGGATCCGTTGGTCCAGGTCGATCTCCGATGCTCATTCTGGCGTCGCACAGACTGAGGCGGCGGTCCACTCGGCGCCAACCACCATTATGTCTCCATGGCGCCGGATAGGGGCTCCCGCAAGATCTGGCCAAGAACGGTGAGTTCCTTCGCTGAGGGAGTCCGCCGCCCCTTGAGCGAAAGTGATCGTCACCTCACCACCCATCGCTCATAGTTTGGCGGTTATCTCTCCTAGGCCTCGGGATCCTCCAACAACCAGCGCGCGAGATCGGCGAAACAATCCCGAGCGAACGTCGCGCACAAAACTGCTGCGGAATCCTGAACCGTGGGTGGGGAGCGCCGCGACGCTCGCAGCGATCCACGGATGCCCTGAGCGTGCACGTTCAGGGTGACGACAGAAAAGCGTGGATCACTGCGGCTGGCGGAGAAGTACAAGCGATCGGATCCCTCCAATGAGGCGCCGACCAGTTGCACGTTGATGCGGTGGAAGATGGAATGCAATCCTGGACACGCCATGCCCACCAAGCGCGTGAACGCAAGGATCCCTGCTACTCGCTCGACGCCGATCTTCGCCGCGAGCCGGGGATAGCGATGTCGAACGGTACCGGCAGACGAGAAATAATAGACGCAGCCGCTTGCGGCAGAGACTTCCTCCCAGCTCAGCGGCAGAGGGGATTTAGCCTCCGCGGCGTATTCGATTTGGGCACCCACTTGAGGCGGAGGATCCTCAACCCGCGCACGCGAGCCAAACTTGAGCACATATCGAGAGATTCGAGTGCCATCCACACGCAACTCAATACGCGCCTCCTCCTGGTTATGCCGGACCAAACTGAGCTCGACGAGTTCACCCACGTAGAGGAACTGCACGAAATCCGCGTCCAGGGAACGCAACCGCTCGAGTTTCAAGCGAGTCTGCAAGTTCCTCCAGTGCCCACAGCATGGACTGCACGCCGTGGACGACGCAGTCGCCGGCAGAGGTACGGCGCGCCGCTATCGGATCCATGTGCATCGGATTGAAGTCGCCCGATACCTCCGCGAACGCCTGTTGGTCGTCTAACGAAAATCCGCCGAACTGCGGTAGAGGCAATCACCTCAGGTACTCGCCGCCGACTTCGCCTTGCGAATGAGCGCCACGAGGTCACCAACGTTTTCCATGTCGTCGAGCTCCTTTGACTTCACCTTCAATCCAAAATGGCTCTCGACCGCCACGATGATTTCTATCATTTTGTACGAATCCCATCCGTCGACTTCCTTCGCTGTGAGATCGGGTCTCAGCACCAGATCAAAGTCCATGAGCACGTCACGGATGATCTCCGTCAGCTGCTCGTAAATCTCCCCGTCCGTCATGTTTGGTGCCTTTCGATTGTGATGTGGGTCTTGATCGGAACAAAATCGTCAAGCATTAGAGCGTATTTGCCATGGTCGGCTACGTCCTCGGCGAGGGAGGCGAATCCCAATTTCGGATAGAGATCCTTAACCATTCTGTTCTTTGCAGTCGGGTGGTACTCACCGACGATGCGCCGAACGCCGAGCCGCCGAGCCTCTTCGCTGACCACATTGAGCGTTGCCTGTTCGACTTGGCGACCAAGAACGCGACAGCTCATCAGCCAGGTATCGAGCAGTACCGCATCGGCAACGCGCTTGCCGATCACGATGCTGATAATGCCATTGTCGCCGAAGCGATCGCGTAAGCGCAGGTAGATTCCGAAGGCTTCCGGGTCCTCCATGACTGCGAGTATTTCATCTTCGGAATAGCGTTTGGTGGTCAGGTTGAACTGATTCGTTTTGTTGATCAACTGAACCGTGCGCTGCAGGTTGATTTTGTCGAAATTCCCCCACTGCAAGCGCATCTCCAGGCTCCCGCAAGTAGCCCTCCATGTCGGTAGCGCTACTCTGCAGCTCGGATCGTTCGCGGTTATTGAAGTACTGCTGGGTCCGTTTGCGGTCTTCCGGGGTGATGGCAAGAGATTCGAAATATCCGGCATCCGCGATGCACCGTGGGACCAGTGCGGGATCCTCGGGGAGCTCTGGGACGGCGACCATAGGCAGTTCCTGCCGGACCAAACTGCGCTCGAATGGGTTGTCGTCGACGAATACCAGTGAATCAAGACCGATGTTGAGTTCCGCGGCAATGCGGCGCAAGTTGGTCGCCTTATCGTCCCAATTGGCGACAAAACTCGCCACCTGCTTGCGAGTCAAGAATCATCTCAGGGTGGCGCTCGAAAGCATCGATTGCAACGTGCTCGTCATTCTTGGAACACACTGCAAGAATCACTCCGCGTTCGGAGAGTTCCACTGCGTAGCTTTGCAGGCTGAGAAAGGCTTCCCCCAAGGCGCTCCCTTGGCCCAACACAATCCCTTCCAATCCGTCGTCACCGATGACGCCACCCCAGATCGTATTGTCGAGATCGAGCACCAAGCACTTTGAGGAAAGTCCCAGCTGTGCGCCGAGGACACGCGCTACCGATTCTCCATAGCATGGAACCGCGGACGATTTGATCTCCTGTTTGCTTCGATGCCAAAGCGCCACATCATGCCAGGCATCAAGACCATCCTGCCGGACGCGGCGGTCGACTGCGACAAGGTGCGCACCGCCGGCATCCGCGGCAGCCTGCAAATGAAGATTCAATTGATCTAGGAAGTGCGCTCGTGAACCTGGCAGCCGGTGCTCGTTGCTGCCCATGAGGTCATGCCAGATGGGGAGCGCTGTTTGCTGAATAATGCTGCAGTTGAAGGCTTCTTTTGCCAAAGCCCAGCATTCTCGGATGGACGCGAGAACCTGTTCTAACGCGCCTGCAGCCTGCGGTCGGTCGAGCCCGGGCCGCAGGCCCTGCGTGAGATGGTAAGCGTCGAGTGCGAAGAGAACGACATGAGGGCGGAAGCGATGAAGTGGCGACTCGACGTCCAGCAATTCATGCCGGTATTGACCGTACTCCGCTTCATATGTGAGCACGTGTAGGCCTCGGCGTAGGCCGGCCACGCGAAGACCCGCGTGCAGCTGGGTAACGGTCGAAGAGCCGAGTATGGCCACCCGCAGGCTCTTGACCGAGGGAGGTGCCGCGCCCGCACCATAATGCTTTGCGAGAATCTGATCCAGCGTATTGGTCTGGACGAAATCCAGATCATGGTTGGCGAACGCTACCAAATCCGACCAGGTGGGCGGTACTTCGGTAACTAGCAGTGACCGCGCCCGTGCTCGAAAGTCTTTACATTCAGGCAGCCAGTACAGCGTTGTTTCTCTCATCCAGCAGAAACTCCTGACGCTATCAGCGAGTCATATTGGCCATCAGCTTTCATCAATTAGAGAACGGCAATCCGCCGCTTCTCCTCACCAACGAACAAAGGCAAGCTCGCGTCAACAGCCCCGACAGTTCGCTCAGCGGCAACTGGCGGGCCAGGTTGTTGACACATTTTGGATCTCGCACGCGCTCCACCAAGGTGGAGAATAGCGCCCGCTCCTCGGGTCCGCCGACTATTGCGACGTGTGCGCCGCGATCGAGCAAAAGATCGATCAGGTCGGCCTAGTGTCGCGGCTGATCAGCACGCTGGCCGCCGATGCAGCCGCAGCGTTAGGAGCGATCGCCGCGGCCCGTGCATCGGCTCGCTCGGCGGCGTGGAAAGCTGCCGGGAATCGAGTCCCGGTCATGGTGGTGATGCCGATCACCGCTGATCGTCGATCTGGACGCGACCCTGGTGCCTGCGCATTCGGACAAGGAGTCGGCCGCTCCAACGTATAAGCGAGGCTTCGGGTTTCACCCGGTTTGCGCGTTCGTCGATCACGGCCCGAGCGGTACCGATGAAGCGTTGGCGATCCTGTTGCGGTCAGTAATGTTGACGCGAACGTGGCCGCCGACGACGTCACCGTGGTCAAAGAGGCCTTGGCGCAGTTGCCGATTGATACCGGCTATCGGGTGGGTTGCGCGGTTTCTCGTGCGTGCTGATGCTGGCGGCGCCACCCACTACTTCCTCAATTACCTCACCAACCGCCGCAAACGCGAACTCTCCGAGGAGAACCGCCGGCTACGCTGCCAACTCGCGTGCGCCCTTGGCCGACTCTGCGCCGACACCGGGCGACACCCGCCGTTAATTGGATACTCCTCGAAGGGGCCGAAGGGCCCTTATAGTGAGGCGTGGTTGAGACGGCGCACAAGTTCGGTTGATTACAGTGAGGTGGGATCATGACTGGGAGTGTCCCGCCCGGCTCGACAGCGAACTGCGGCTCGCCCGGTGAGTTGCTGGCCCGCGTGTCACGGATCGTGCATGAATATAATTCTGATCTGCCCAGGTTTGGAAAGTCAATTTCTTTTGGTGAAAGCGGCCATAGCGAGGAGGTAATTGGCCCGGGCTGGTCCTTCCAAGAAGATTATGGCCGCTGGATGATCGGCGGATTCAGCGTGCTTGCCTTGCCGATGCCGACGGGGAGCAACGCTGCCGATTTCATTCTTATGTTGCGGGTCGCGCCGTACACTGCAAATGGTCAGATTGACTGTCAGCGCTGCACTGTCGTTTGCGGGGCTGAGACGGTTGCCGAAGTGAACCTCGCATCATGGCCACGGCCTAGCTGGATCGGCTTTCGCATCTCGGCGGAGGCGGTGGTCTCGGAGAAGCTAGCGATCGTATTCGTCCATCCGGATGCGGGGAGCCCGCAGAAGTTTGGAATCTCGC
The DNA here is from genome assembly GCA_963762535.1 of uncultured Actinomycetota bacterium. Lineage (GTDB taxonomy): Bacteria > Actinomycetota > Actinomycetes > Mycobacteriales > Mycobacteriaceae > Mycobacterium. Next base: position 159,407 of record CAVXKX010000002.1, on the reverse strand, counting down.
CGGATTCTCGCGAGTTGGCGATCGGGGTGCACGAGGCCGTTTTGCTGCCGGTGACGGAGGCTGATGAATTGATGGGCTGGCGCGGAAGGACGGGCCAATTTGTGTCGAGCGATTGGCGCGCACAAGCCTTAATCCCCGACTGGAAAAAGATCGCTTCCATGTTCCAAAGCATGGGACAGGACTGTGAATTTGGAGCGGTACAAAGGGAATGTGGGGCCGAGCCTCTAGGATTGTTCAGATTCTGCTTTGACTTGGCAGCATGCTCTGATTCAATGTCTTCGCAGCGAGTTCTCGGAACTTACCGACGAACAGGAATTGAACATCCTTGTGCCAGACAACTCGGCCCGGGAATATCTCAGCGAGTACAAAAGTCTTGATATGGTTTTTCACACGTCGGTTCCGCTTGATCAGAATGTGGATGTTGATGCCTTGCGCCGCAAGGAATCGACCAGATTGAAAATGTTGGTGCGACTCTTCAGAGAAGATCTCGAGGATGGAGAAAAGGTTTTCGTTCTCTTTAGAAGGGGCCTTCCGCTGGACGAGTTCGAGGTGTTGCCTGTCATCAGCTTGATGCGCCGATATAACCCGAAGGCGGCGCTGCTCTGGATTACCGTCGCTGGACCGGATGAGAGACACCTGGTCGGGCAGTGCGAGATGATCGGCAACAATCTACTGAAGGGTTACATAGACGCATTTGCTGAGCCAGTCGTCCGGATTGGAGCACCCTTTCGCTTGGATGCTGGAAAGATATTCTGGTTTCCGCTCTGCAGGCGCTCGGCAGACCCATTCCAACTCTCGCTCAGGGTTTGCCGCCCGAGCAAAAGCGGCTTGAGATGAGTTGAGAAGACCCAGGATCGGCTTTCGGTACAGAATTCGAAGCCCGGCAAACGGAGTGAGTCGCCTCACTCACCCGCCGAACGCGCCGCACGTCAATTTCTCGTCAGGTCACCTGTCGCGCGAGGCCGTGCTAAGGCGATTGGGCGCACCAGCAGGTCGCCTCCTACCTGCCGGGGAGGAGCTACAGCGCCGACACGGTCTGCTCGGCGTGCGGCTGCAGCTGTAGGGCGGCCCGCGCTCGCTTCATTCGTGGGAATAGTTCAGGTCGTAGACGGCCGAGGCCTCCGCCTCCCAGGCGACCTGAGGCGGTCCAGTCTTCTCGACGAGACATCCGCTGAGCAGGTACGTGGGGAAGTTGCTCATGTTGTCCAAGTGCGGGGCGTTGCTAAAGATGGGCACGATGCTCGCCTGAAACTGATACTGCGCGTCGACGACGCGGAACCCGGTATGAACGTTGAAGATGCCGTGCCAGGAATCTTTCGAGAATCGGAAGAAGTCCCACGGCACTTCGTGCAGCGGCCACGACGGGTGCGAAATGATCAGCGCCCGTCCGCCGTCATTCAGCGTCTTGTTCATTTCCAGGGCGACCTTCCACGGCATGAGGAGGTGTTCGAACACCGAGATGGAGAACATGAAGTCGAATCTGCGATTGACGCATCGGCTCAGGTGATGCGCATCGCCGACGACGTCGACGTTCGGCCCCGCGTGAACGTCCATTCCCACGTAGTCCAGCTTCTCCGGAAACCAGTCGCGATAGGTATTTCCGCTTCGCGCCCGGGAGCCGATCTCCAAAAGGCTGGGATCGGGCTTCTGCGCCACCGCCGCAATGAAGGCGTCGACCATCTGCTGCGAACACCTTGTCGGCGGGGACTAGGGCGGTGCTGAAGATGTCGTTGTTGGCGCTGGGAATGCCTTGGTTCAGGCGCAGCTTGAATTTCGTCCGGTCAATTTCCTTCGTCGGAAGCGTCGCGCAGGCGGCGAAACCCCAATCTTCGGCGTCCTTGCCGAATAGAGGCACGAGGTCGGGCCTCTTCACGGAGGTAAGACTCACATTCAGCCTTGTGTCGTCGTAATAGATCTCGATATCGGCTTCATTCGCCCATCCTTCGAAGACGACGGCGTGATATAAAATGGAAAACTGGTCGAGGCAACCGTGATACTTCGGGCGCAGCTCGCGAACAATTCACGGTGCGGCAGATCATCCATTCCGGGCGTCTCCTAGCCTCGAATTTATATGCAGGTTGATGGCGATCGTGTGAACCGGGTTCTGATCGGCTGGTAGTGACGATTGTGGCATGCGGTATGACGGGTTGGCCTCAAGTGCCCCAGGTTTGGTTCCTACTCGGTTGCAGGGGCCGGGGTTGGCTGGCCCGCAGTGGGCGAGGTACGTCGATTCCAGCGGCGCCACCCGCGAAGGCACCTGGGCTCGCCGAACCCACCAGACTGGTGGATCTGTCGAAATGGCCGACCGGCACCCGGCTGACCCTATAAGCTGTTGGCCGAACGGGGGCTGCTTCACGAGGAAGGGGCGGATGTCGCGTGCTTACGCCGAGGACGATGCGACGCCCGAATGTCCTTGAGGACTCCACTCCGTCTAGGTCGCTCACGGCGCCGGAGGAAATTACCTTATGACCATCGTGGACGGTGCCGGCAAGATCGCTTCGACAGATCAGAGTCCGCCGAAAGTGAGCGCGGCAACGTCGCCTCCGAAGCGAGCTGAGCCAGTTAGCGCGACACTTTCCTCCGATACTGCCCCGGAAGATTTTGATGAGTCAGCCTATCTCGCAGCGTTTCCGGACGTCGCGAGATCCATCAAGGACGGAAAATTTCGTTCGGCATTACACCACTATGAATTTTATGGTAGCGCGAGGGCCGTCTTGCGGACCCTCGTTATGAGGCGCTCATTCGCGCCGACACAGCCGGATTTCCCGCAGCCAGCGTGGATAGGATCTACGGTTGCAAAGACGGGCAATGCCTGGTCTTGGGCTGGGTAAACGACGACGAACAGGATCCCGTCAGCAAACTGGTGCTGCGGAACGCCCTTGGTTTGCGGGGTTCAACGACGGCACTCTACCGGTACCGCCGCAAGGATGTCACAGGCCATCTGGAATCTGCCGGAGGACAGAAATCTCGCGTTTCTGGGCGATTGTAGCGATCGAAAGGCCCGAAACCATGAGTGCGCCGGCACCGAAGTGACCCTCTCGGTAGGAGCCGAGCGCAAGACATTCAAGTGTCAAATCCGTCTGGTGGACGAAGAAAGATTCATGGAGCTTGCTCTTGAGCATCTGGCTAGGACCCAAACCGTCGGGCATGCTCCCGTGGAAATCTTTCGCTACTTGGACGCCGGATTAGGACGTTCGCTGATCGCGTTGAATCTCAAGGTTTCGAGGCGGATGGCCCTGGGCGCACAGACGGTTCAAATTGGCGTGGCGCCGGCTCGCCCGGAAGCATCAGTCATCGTATGTCTGTACGGCAGGCCGGAATTGCTTACGATTCAGTGTGCGCTCTTCTCGAAGTGCCGTGGCATCGAAAACTACGAATTCATCTACGTCTCGAATAGTCCCGAGATGGCAGAGTTGCTGATCAAGGACGCTACTATCGCGAACCGGATCTATGGAATGCCGATCACGCTGATTCTTCTGCCGGGCAACGCGGGGTTTGGCGTCGCCAATAACATTGCGGCCAACGCCGCGCGCAGTGCTCGCCTTCTGATAGTGAATCCAGACATTTTTCCGATGGATCCGGAATGGCCGTCGCAGCATAGCCGGATCGTGAACGATCTGCCCCCGGAGCAAGTTGCGCTGTTTGGCGCACCCTTGTATTACGACGACGGGTCGTTGATGCATGGGGGTATGTATTTTGAAGTGGACGTAGAATTCTCTTTTCGGGATCAGCAAGCCACGCGCTGCGAGATGCTCAGAGTGGAACACTACGGCAAGGGAGCGCCGCCGCATACGAACCCTTTTCTTGTCTCACGCCCGGTTCCAGCCGTGAGCGGGGCCTTCATGTCTGTCGAACGCGAGTGGTTCGAGTCGTTGGGGGGGTTCTCGCCGGAATACATCTACGGACACTACGAGGATGCTGACCTTTGCCTCAAGAGCTTCAGCGCCGGCAAGCCGGCGTGGCTCCATTACCTGCCGTTCGTGCATTTCGAGGGCAAGGGGTCTGCATACCGTCCAGCTCACGAAGGCGGACGTCTTGTGAATCGATGGCATTTCACCAAAGTCTGGGGCGAAATCGTGAAGAAGAGCATCCACGGTCCTGCGTCACAAGCTTTCTCGACTCCGGCTCACCGCTGAGCGCTCGCTGCGAACAACTTTTGAGGCAGAGGGAAATGACCGAAACGGAGGGCAACGCCAAAGTTCTCATTGTCAGTCTCCACCATCCCGAATTGATGCGGGGCGGTGCGCAGCAGATCGCCTATGAACTATTCCAGGGATTGCAGAACGAACCAGGCATCGAACCGGTGCTTCTGGCTTCGACCGATAGGGCGTATCCGGCATTGTATAAAGCCGGAGCCTGCATCACTGGCTTCGACCAGCGGCCGAACGAATTCCTGTTCCTACCGGCATGAATACGACGGTGCCTGGCATCGGACATCCTCAGTCCGTCTGATCGAGGCCTACTGCGAATTTCTTGAGACCATTCGGCCCGATATCGTTCATTTTCATCATTTCCTGACTTTTGGCATTGATTTGCTCAGCTTGACCAGGCGAGTTCTGCCCAATGCGCGCCTTGTCTTCACGTTTCACGAATTTCTCAGCATCTGCGAAGCGAACGGACACATGGTGCGAATGACCGATCAATCGCTGTGCTCGCAAGCGAGCTCCGTTCGTTGTCATCAGTGCTTCCCCAACCTTCCGCCCGAACACTTTTCGTTGCGGAAGATGTGGTTCATGCGCCACCTGCAGGAAGTGGACGTTTTTACCTGCCCCAGCAGCTTCATGATCGACCGCTATGTAGCGTGGGGAATCGATGCGGGAAAGATCCGTCACGTATCGAACGGTCAAGCTGACTGCACCCGCGGTTCGACGCTTCCCGCTTTTGACGGTCCAAAGAACCGCTTCGGCTTCTTTGGGCAGATGGTCGACATCAAGGGTATTCAAATCATCCTCCGAGCGGTGGCAATCCTTCGGGAGCAGGGCTTCACAAACTTCAAGGTTGAGTTGAACGGCGACAACCTCCGCTATGCCACGCCGGCGCTCGCAAAGGAAATCGAAGATTTCCTCGCCGAAGAGAATGAGCGCCCTTTTGCGCGAGCGAATCGTGCACAAGCAATGGTTCCTACCAAGTAGATCAACTGGCTAGCCGAATGGCACGCGTTGACTGGTCCATTGTGCCTTCCCTCTGGGAAGAGGCTTTTCGGCCTCGTGGTATCGGAGGCGTGGGCGTTCCGCCGCCCGGTCATCTGTTCCGATGTTGGGGCTCTGGCCGAGCGCGTCACCGATGACGTTGATGGCATCCACTTTACCCGGGGTGACCCCGACGCCCTGGCCGCAGTCATGCGGAGAGCCTCTACGGAAACCGGCCTTTGGGAGCGCCTTTCCGGCGCGACCCCTGAACCGCCGTCTCTTGCGGCAATGGTAGCGGGATTCCTCGACGTTTATGGCCTTAAACAAAAGCCAAACGGCTCATCAGTACGGGGATCAGTGCCGCTGCCAAACGAGTATCAAGGACACTTTGACCTGTGCACGAGTACGCGCCTGGGGGGGTGGGGCGTAAAGAACGGCATGCCCGCCGAGCTAGACGTCTTGGTCAACGATCGGACGATCGCCAGGATCCGTTGCCGTTGGCGCCGCCCTGACCTCGTGCCGCACGGGCTGCCGATCAACGCAGGCTTCGAATTCGTCTTCGATGCACCCATCGCCCCGTCCGATAAGGTTTCGGTCCGCTTTGCCGGCGGGCCGGAACTGACGAATTCACCGAACAAGCCGCTCGCATCGAAACGTCCGGCACGAAGCTGCTCATCTAGACCAAGAGCAATGAATTCTTAGGTTATTTGGTTGACCTATGTGGGTTGCAGCCAGGTGATGCAGTGCTCGACGTTGGTTGCGGCTCAGGGCGGACGGCTCTGCCGCTCACCGGCTACCTGAACCGCCAGGGCCGCTACGCCGGCTTCGATGTCGCACGGAAAGCAATCGCGTGGTGCACGGAGAACATCTCGGGATCACACCCCAACTTCGATTTCACAGTCGCAGATGTTCAGAGAAAAAGGTACAACCCGACAGGGAACTACAAGCCGTCAGACTTCCGTTTTCCGTATCCCGACGAGTCGTTCGACGTAGTGTTGGTCGCCTCGGAATTCACGCGCATGCTGCCAGCAGACGTGAAGCACTATCTGCACGAGATCGTCCGTGTGCTGAAGCCGGGCGGGCGAAGCCTGATCACCTTCTTCCTGCTCAATGAGGAGTCGTCAGCCCTCAGCAAGGAGGGAAAGGGATCAATCACGTTCGAGCATGAGATGCAAGGTGTACGAACGGCCAGCGTCGAAAATCCTGAAGCGGCGATCGCCTACCCGGAAGCCTTCGTCAGGGATCTGTATAAGGAATGCGGCCTCGAGGTTCGGGAACCGTTGCGCTACGGCACGTGGTGCGGCCGAACGAACGGTATGAGCGGGCAGGACGTCGTGATTGCGGTCAAGGCCGCGAGCGGAATCGTCTAGCCCAACGCGCACATATGGTTGACCGGCGGGCCGGTCAATTTTGCCGTCCGGCCTACGGCACCGGCGCGACGCGGGCATACACAGATTTCAGCGCCGTTATGTAGCGGGTAATTGAGTCGCGGGCCACCGGATTGTCCGGGAACCGCACCATCAATTGAGTCTCCTTCTCAAGCCGCATAACACGTATATTGAAATCGGCCGCGACCCCGCTGAAGTACTGCTCTGAAATTCAACCCGTCCGATTGAGAGCCGAAGATCGCAGAAAGAGGGGGAACGCTGGCATCGAAGTAGAACAGCATCGGAAGGTGGTTTAGTCCAGGAGACCTCAGCCAGGGCGCCAGCTCCAGTGCGACAGCGGAATGGCACATTCGCCAATTCTTTAAACGAATCAAAGGACGCCTGCGCGGCACTTACGGTGGCATTGAAGGACGATGCGGTGATCGGGACGGCGACCGGAACATGGCCGGTGAACCAACCTACCGTCATGAAGTCTGCCGGGGTGCGGCGAGTTTCGGCAGAAGTAAGTCCGCAATATATTTCGGCGCCGGTCAACTCGTATTGCGCTAGCGCGGCACACGCGAACACGCCACCGCTGAAACGGGCACCCGCCGCGATGCAAGCGGATTCGAATTCGGCTGTTTGCCGCTCGTTCATCAGCTGGATGCTCACTGTATCAGCGGGCGCCAATTCATCGCCGAGTGGCAGCGGGAAGCCCGGAAGGGTTCCGCCATTGTATTCGGCGAACTCGATCCACTGGCGTATCTCCGGAGACTCTAACGTCAACGCGGAGAGCGACGCTCGCTCCCGGACGCAGTAGTCGTGATAGCTGCCCGGCTCCGCCAATCGGATGGGTCGTCCGCCGTCCACCAGGGCGGCATACATCATGTGGATCTCGGCGAATGCCACGCATATAGACACCGCGTCGCTGTGGAGATGATCGACACACACGAAGAATGTGAAGTGGTCCGAGCGCTGAATAAGCACGAAGCGGAAGCAATCCCACTGCAGCGGATTCGGGGTGGCCAGTATGCAGCCTCGCCATTCGGCCGGCGTCATCTTCGCCATGCGCGGTCGGGACAAACTCGATATCGGCGGGGTCAGAGATAGTGTGCCGCACAATGTGGTCGGCATCCGTGTACTCGAACCAGCTGCGGTAGGTGTCGTGGCGACGAAGGTGCGCGTTGATGACGTACGTCATGGCACGGATATCGCATTGACCGGCTATGTCCCAGGAGGTAATGAGTAGTCCTGGTATCTCGCGACCCTGCGCTGCGTTTCCGCGAAAGCTATCAAGGTAGTCGGCTTGCATGTAGCTAGCCGGCACCGCACTTATCGGTGCTTGCTCGGGCTTTGGCGAGTGAAGCAGGGGACGGGTGCCACGACACCATGGAGCCCGGCTCAGGCACCGAGTCGTGGATTGATCCCAAAGTCACGTTTCCTAGACGAATCACATTCGCTCCTGTGCTTCAGTGCCTGAAGTATCGACAGACCTTCGCCGTAGGCGACCGGTCATCACGTTGTTTTCGGTAGGGCCTGTGCCGCCAGCGTGTCGCTCAGGTGCTCGGCCAAACCCCGCACGGTGGTGATGTGGGTGGAGTTGATGCGTATTCCCGTTTCGCTCTCGATGCGGGTGCGCAGTTCGAGGTTGCCCAGCGAGTCGAGGCCGTACTCGAAGAGCGGACGATCCGGATCGACGGTGCGACGCAGAATCAGGCCGACCTGCTCGGAAACCAGACGCCGAAGTCGGGGAGACCACTCGTCCAGCGGTAGCTCATTCAGCTCCCTGCGGAATTTGCTTGTGCCCGAACGGTTTTGCCCCGCGGATTGGAACAGCTCAGCAAATGCGGCTGCGTTGCGCGAGCGCAGTCAACCATGGTGAACCGACGACCGGCGCATAGCCGGTGTACCCGCGGTCGTGGCGCAGCAGTACGTCGAACGCGTAGGCGCCCTCGTCGGGAGTGATCATCGTGGTGTCGCCGCTTTCCGCCAGCGCTGCGGCGCGGCCGATCTCGGCCCACGCGCCCCATGCGATCGCGGTGGCTGGCAGGCCTTGAGCCCGTCGCCAGTGGGTGAAGGCGTCTAGCCAGCTGTTGGCCGCGGCGTAGGCGCCCTGACCCGGCGAGCCCAGCAGGGCGGCTGACGAGGAGAACGAGCAGAACCAGTCCAGTGGCTGTCCGGCAGTGGCCTGGTGCAGGTGCCAGGCGCCGTAAACCTTGGGCGCCCAGTCGCGCTCGATCAGCTCGTCGGTGATGTTGCTCAGGGTGGCGTCCTCGACCACGGCCGCCGCGTGCAGCACACCGCGCAGCGGAAGCCCGGTGGCGGTGGCCACGGAAACCAACCGGTCGGCCAGTGCCCGGCTGGGCGATGTCGCCGCATTCGACCACGATGTCGGATCCGATCGCCCGAATGAGCTCGATTGTCTCCAGCGCCTTGTGATTTGGCTGCGAGCGCGAGGTGAGCACGATCCGGCCGCAGCCGGCCGCGGCCATCTTCTCGGCAAGGAACAGCCCCAGCCCGCCCAGGCCGCCGGTGATGATGTAGGAACCGTCGCCACGGAAGACCTGAACCTGTTCCGGGGGCAGCACCACGCTGCTGCGCCCCGTGTGCGGGATGTCGAGGATGAGTTTGCCCGTGTGTTCGGCCGCGCTCATCACCCGAATCGCGGTGGCCGCCTCGGCAAGCGGGTAATGGGTGCTTTGCGGCATCGGCAGCGAGCCGTCGGCGGTCAGCGTGTACACCGTGTTCAACAACTCGCGGACTCTGAGCGGGGTGGGTGACCGATAACAACGCCAAGTCGACGGCGTAGAACGACAGGTTGCGACGGAACGGGAAGAGCCCCAGCTTGCTGTCGCCGTAGATGTCGCGCTTCCCGATCTCGACGAACCGTCCGCCCATCGCCAGCAGCTTGATCCCGGCAAGTTGCGCGGCGCCGGTCAGCGGAGTTGAGCACGATGTCCACGCCATAGCCGTCGGTGTCTCGGCGGATCTGCTCGGCGAACTCGATGCTTCGCGAATCGTAGACATGCTCAATACCCATGTCGTGCAACAGCGCTCGCCGTTGCGGGCTGCCGGCTGTCGCGAAGATCTTCGCTCCCGCGGCGCGGGCGATCGCGATCGCCGCCTGCCCCACGCCGCCGGTCGCGGAGTGGATCAGCACCTTGTCACCGGCCCTGATCCTGGCCAGATCATGCAGGCCGTACCAGGCGGTGGCGTGCGCGGTGGTCACCGAGGCGGCCTGGGCGTCGGTTAGGCCCGGCGGCAGCGTCGCGGCCAGGCGGGCGTCACAGGTGACGAACGTGCCCCAGCAACCGTTGGGCGGACATGCCCGCCGACATGGTCGCCGACCCGGTGATCGGTGACGTCCGGCCCGACCGCGGTCACCACGCCCGCGAAATCGATGCCCAGCTGCGGCAGTTGTCCCTCGAAGCTGGGGTATCGGCCCAATGGCGACCAGGACATCGGCGAAGTTGATGCTGGATGCGCTGACCGCGACCTCGACCTGGCCCGGCCCCGGCGGGACCCGGTCGAACGCGACGAACTCCATCGTTTGCAGGTCACCGGGGGTGCGAATCTGCAAGGCGCATACCGTCGTGCTCGTGGTCGACGATGGTGGTTCGCCGCTCCTCGGGGCGCAGCGGAGTGGGACACAGGCGCGCGGTGAACCACGCGCCGTGTCGCCAGGCGGTCTCGTCCTCGTCCGAGCCGGCCAGCAGTTGGCGCGCCACCCGCTCGGCGTCGGTTTGCTCGTCGATGTCGATCTGGGTGGTGCGCAGGTGCGGATGCTCGGCGCCGATCACCCGCAGCAGGCCGCGCAGCCCGCCCTGCTCGAGATTGACGACATCATCGGCCAGCACCGTCTGCGCGTTCTGGGTCACGACATATAGCCGCGGCAATTCGCCCGCGATTTCGGGCATTTCGCGGGCGATGCGCACCATATGCCGGACGCACTCAGCGCCGTGTCACGGCGCACTCCTCATCCGGGTTGCCATTACGCGGACCAGTGAGCACGACCACACCGGTGAACCCGCCGGCACCGAGCTGACCGCGCAGCCGCTCGGCATTGGCCACCTGGTCGGCATGCTGCGGCCAGCACATGGCCGTGCATTGCGCGCCGTGGAGCTTCAACGCGTCGGCAAGGTCGGTGGCCACCACATCGGCAGTGGCGGAAGCGCTTATCAGCAGCCATGTTCCGGCGTCGGCACGGTCCACCTCGGGCAGCTCTCGCTGTTGCCATTCGATGGTCAGCAGCCGCTCGTTGAGCACACGATCGCGGCTTGCGTGCTCGGAGACCCCGGTTCCCAGTTGCAACCCACGCACGGCAAGCAGCACCATGCCGTGCTCGTCGAGCACATCCAGATCAGCTTCGACCCCGGCGGCGTCAGCATTGGTGACCGTCGTATGGCAGTAGCGGGCGTTGCGGGCAGGCGCGTAGGCGCGTAGGCGTCGTATGCCCAACGGCAGCAGCAGATCTCGGCTGCCCTGGACGGCGGGGTGGGCATAAACGGACTGGATGCAGGCATCCAGCAGAGCGGGATGAATCCCATAACCGCTCTGTTGTGAGCGAATCGAACCGGGCAGCGCGACGTCGGCCAGTATCGCGCTGACCGTGCTGTCGGCAGCGTGCGCGGCCGTCACACCGCTGAAAACAGGCCCATGGTGCACACCATGGTCGTCGAACCACTGCCTGATTTCGGCCCGGTCCAAGTCGAACGAATACGCTGTCAGCAGAGCGGCCATGTCGTAGGGCGGTGGTTGGTCCTGACCGTCTCCCGCGTGCAGCACCGCCGCGGCCCGCCGAACCCGCTCACCTTCCTGGAAGGTCTCCACGACGAAGTCGACGACGCCCGGCGATGTCACCGATGCGAGGGCGAATACCGGGGTCTTGTCATCGAGCAGCAGCATCTGCTCGAAGCGGATATCGCGGACCTCGGACCCTTCGCCGAGGACCATGCGTGCGGCGGCCAGCGCCATCTCACAGTAGGCGGCCCCCGGAAGGGCGGCCACATTGTGGATCCGGTGATCGCCCAACCAGGGCAGCGCCGCGGTGCCCACATCGGCCTGCCAGGCGTGGCGCTCCGGCTCCTCCGGCAGCGGCACATGCGCGCCCAACAGCGGATGCACCGAAACGGTATTCGCTTCGTGCGCATGATGATTCGGGGCGAGAAGCAGGCGACGGTGCGTCCACGCCGGCAGCGGTGCATCCACCAGCCGCCCACCGGGATAGAGCACCGAGAAGTCCACCGCGGCGCCCACGCTGTGCAGATCCGCCAGCAGGCCACGCAGCCCGTGCGGCAGCGGTTGTTCGCGCCGCATCGCCGCCAAGACGGCTACCGGCATGTCGAGGCTGGCGGCGGTCTGCTCGACGGCGTGGGTCAGCAGCGGGTGTGGTGCCAGCTCGGCGAATACCCGGTACCCGTCCTCCATCGCCGCCTGCACCGCCGCGCCGAATCGCACTGTGTGACGCAGATTGTCCACCCAGTAACCGGCATCGCACACCGGCCGATCACATTGGTCGAACAGGGTTGCCGAGTAGAACGGAACCTGCGGTGCCATCGGGGCGACCTCGGCCAACACCTCGGAGAGCTCGTCGAGGATCGGATCGACCTGCGGGGAGTGCGATGCCACGTCGACGGCGACCTCCCGGGCCATCACCTCCCGCTGCTCCCACGCTGCGACGAGATCGCGAACCGTCTGGGTCGCCCCGCCGATCACCGTGGACTGCGGAGAGGCCACCACCGAGACCACGACGTCGGTGACGCCGCGAGCCACCAGTTCCGCACGCACCTGCCGAGCCGGCAGTTCCACCGACGCCATCGCGCCGGCACCGGCGAGTCGCGACGAACAGCCGGGAGCGGCGACAAATCACGCGCACCCCGTCTTCCAGCGACAACGCTCCCGCGACGACGGCCGCCGCCACCTCTCCCATGGAGTGCCCGATGACGGCGCCCGGGGTGACCCCGTAGGACTTCATCGTGGCCGCCAGCGCCACCTGCATGGCGAACAAGGTCGGCTGCACCCGGTCAATGCCGGTCACGGTCTGCGGCGCCGTCATCGCCTCGGTCACCGAGAACCCGGACTCGGCGGCAATCAGCGGTTCCACCGCCGCGACGGTGGCGGCGAACACCGGTTCGTTGGCGAGCAGGTCGGCGCCCATCGCCGCCCACTGCGAACCCTGCCCCGAGAACACCCATACCGGACCCCGGTCGTCCTGCCCGACCGCGCCCTGATACGGAACATCCCCCTCGGCGACCTGACGCAACCCCTCGACCAGCTCCTCAAGATCAGCGGCGATGACCGCCGTGCGCACCGGCCGGTGGGCACGGCGGCGCGCCAGCGTATAAGCCAGATCCGATAACACAATGGAGTCTTGTGTGTTCTTTCACCCAGTCGCCGAGCCGGCGCGCGGTTTGCCGCAGCCCGTCGGCGGAGGTCGACGACAGCGCAAACAACAGCGGGGAGGCCATACCGGATCCGGCTGCCCCGCTCTTCCGGGCAACGGTCTCTGGAGCTTGCTCCACAATGGCGTGCACATTCGTTCCCGACATTCCGAACGACGACACCGCCGCCCGCCGGGGTGCTTGGTGACCGTTGGTGGGCCACGACGTGATTTCCTGCGGCACAAAGAGTTTCGTCTCGATCTGGGCAAGGTCATCAGGCAGGCGGGTGAAATGCACCATCGGCGGTACCACGCCATGCCGCAGCGCGAGGATCGCCTTGATCAACCCCACTGCGCCGGCCGCGGACTCAGTATGTCCCAAATTGCTCTTGACCGATCCGATCGCACATGGGTTCCCGTCGGTGCCGTAAACCCTTGCCAGGCTGCTGAATTCGATCGGGTCACCAACCGGGGTACCGGTGCCGTGCGCCTCAACCATGCCGACGGTGCCGGCGTCTACCCCAGCGGCAGCCAACGCCGCCCGATACACCACCTCCTGCGCATCCAACGACGGCGTCAAGATGTTGTCGGTGCGACCGTCCTGGTTGGCGGCCGTGCCACGCAATACGGCCAGGATCCGGTCACCATCGGCCAGCGCAGGCAGCAACCGCTTGAGCATCACCACGGCGCAACCCTCGGAACGTACGAACCCGTCGGCGGCGACGTCGAAGGTCCGGCAGCGTCCGGTCGGCGAGAGCATGCCCAGCCCGGAAGCGGACGCGGACGTGCGCGGTTCCAGCATCACCGAGCAGCCACCCGCCAGGGCAAGGTTGCTCTCGCCGTCCTGCAGACTGCGGCAAGCCATGTGCACGGCAAGCAGGCCTGACGAGCACGAGGTGTCCACAGTGATCGCAGGACCGCGCAGCCCCATCGCGTAGGCGACCCGCCCAGACGCCATGCTGAACGGGGTGCCGGTGAACGCGTATGCATCGTCCAGCGCACCCGCGTCGCTGGTAACGGATGCGTAGTCATCGTGGGCCAATCCCACGAACACACCTGTCAGGGAGCCGGCCAACGATTTTGGCGCCAGACCGGCGTGTTCCACCGCCTCCCATGAGGTTTCCAGCAACAAGCGGTGCTGCGGGTCGATCGCGGTTGCCTCCCGCTCGGCGATCCCGAAGAACTCGGAATCGAAGCCCGCTATATCGTCGAGGAACCCGCCCCATCGCGACACCGACCGACCCCGCACACCGGGCTCGGGGTCGTAGTACTCGTCAGCGTCCCAGCGGTCGGCGGGAATCTCGGTGACCAGGTCGTCGCCGCGCAGCAGCGCCTCCCACAACAGGTCGGGCGAATCGATGCCCCCAGGAAGCCGGCACGCCATGCCGATGACAGCAATCGGAGTCATACGTGCGTTGCTCACGGCCGCATTCCTGCCATTCCCTTGCAGTGCCCAGGCAGGGAACCCCGCACCGTCGCATCTAGCGACCCTTGACCTACCAACCGAAATCCAAGCCAATCACCAATTCGTGAAGCGATCTTACTTTATATCTGACTTTCCGCACTTCTGGAGCCGGTTTTGCGCCCACGGAGACGCGCGACACCTGCGTTTCTTGGCGTATTCGTGCGGGCGAAGCCCCGTCTGATCTAGGGGTTCAGACCTGAGATGCAGAGCACTTCGTCGAGGCTGGCGGTGCGCAGCCTGGCGGCGGGCGGTCGCCGGATCGGGTCCCTGTGCACACCGACGGCCCGATCCAGGCGTGCGGTGTCGAACATCGCCGGGCCGCGGGCCATCGCCTCGGTCAGGAGGTAGCGGCCGGTGTCGGGTGCCCGGCGTATCGCCTGCTCGGCGGCGCTGGCGCCGGTGAGTTTGACCGCGTCGGCGAAGTTGATGCCCACCTGAAACACCTGTGGTTCGGCGTCGAGCACCGCGGTGAGGCGGGTGATGTAGTTCTCGGGGGCGAAAAACCGCCAGCCTTCGCCCAGGTGCAGCCAGAACCGTCCGTCGATCTGAGCGCGCAGCTGCGCCAGCTGGGCGGCGGGCTTGTCGTCGGGATTGCGGCGGGCGAACTCGAGGAACCCGTAGCGCTGCTGCAGCATTGCGCGGTCGGGGGCGGACAGGCCGGTGTCGAGCACCAGGAAGCGTCCGACCCGTGACACGTCGAGGCAGCAGGTCAAAAACGAGTTGATGGTCTGCTCGGTGGTGTGGCGGTCCGGTCCGGCGACCAGGCTGACGGTGACCTCGGCCTCGCCGGGACCGGCGGCCAGGGACTGCACCAGGGCTTCGGGGTAGGGTGCGGCCGCCTCGATCATGGCCGGCACCGAAAAGTCGCGGTTGGCCGCAATCCGTTGCCGATCGGCGTCGGGGATGTCGGGGCGGGCCAGCAGGCGCCGGCACAGCGTGAACGCCTCGGCGTGCTTACCGATCCAGGATGCGCACAGTCGCCTGCTCATCGGTTGCGCGCCAGGCGTAAATCTCTGCGAAGTATCCGAGGACAAAGAGGTCCTCTTCGGGAAATGGGATTTCGGCGGCGCGCTGGGCAAACAGGTAACCGAGCCGGTAGCGCTGCTCGACGCGACACCGAAAGGCGATGGCGTGCAACGCCTCGGCGCGGGTCGGTCGAAACTCCCACGCCTTGAGGTAGGCCTCCTGAACATCCGGCCACGGCTCACCGAGTTCCGCCATCGACGCCGCGAGCCGGTACATCGCCCAGTAGACCTCCTCGTCGCATGCCGCCCATCTCGACCCGCCGCGCATACCACTTGCGCGCGTCGACGAAATCGTCCAATTGGAAGGAGGTCTCGGCTAGGAAAAAGACCGACCGCGCATCCTCGGGATTGCGTTCGACCTTGGCCAGCCACAGATCGCGGTCGGGCGCAAACTTATGCCTGAACAGTTGGCGCTCGCGGAGCTGATGATCTGCGCTGTGGTCTTTGCCTTCGAGGCGCACATCGATGCAAGGGTCGTCGCCGCGCAGCGGTCTCGTGGGGGACATCCTCGAGGTCTGCCAGCGCGCGGTGCAGAATGTCGGCCTGGCTGCGAGCGGAGAAAGCCTGATAGCCCCGCTCGGCGAGCTCGCGTCGCGCGCGCTCGTCGCCGAGGAGCTCCACACAGCGATCGACCAGTCCGTCGTAGTCTGCGAACGCGACGCCGGACTCCACGTCGCGCTCCAATGTCGGATCGGCACCACGCTCGGAGACCACCGCCCGTCTGTTGGCGAGCAGATAGGAAACACGCGTGATTTCGAAGATTTTCGCTTCCCAGTAGTGGAGGTTGAGGACGATCTTCGAGCGTGCGATCCAGGCATCGCGGCTCGCGCCGTAGACGCCCGATAGCCATTTGACCCGAAGACCTCGGTCGTGCAGGTCCCTGAGAACGGCGTATCGGCGCTCGTAGGGCGCGCCGTAGAAAAGTACGTCGATGTCCTCGGGGGCTGGGGCGATCCGTGTCAGCTCGGGGACGTATCCGATCGGAACGTAGGTGGGCCGGGGCAGTCCCAGGGCAGCGAGCCGCTCGATGTTGGCTTGACTGTAATCCCAAGTCGGGTAACGCCGGAAAAGGTCGAAGAATGCCAGGCAACGTCATCGACGGCAAGTCGTCACCCAATTGCTCGAGGTTGTAGAAGATGGGGTTTTTGGGCGGCTCCAAGCCGTTCCGGACGAGGAGGTTTCCGCCGAGCACGATGGTGCGGCGCTCGTCGAGGTCGAGACGGTTGGTCAGCACCGAGTCATGGCCAAGCGCCAGAAGAGCGTGGTGCAATCCCTCCGCAACTTCGTCAAATGCTCTGCTGTGCTGAAAATTCGGAGGTGACACAATCGCGACGGCGAATCGCATGGGTAGCAAAGTACCGCAAGAAGTGAGGTGTTCCTGACTTAACGGGCTCTTCGTAATTCAGAGTGCCTTGACAAGTTGGTGGAGCGCTCCGCTGTGCAGCAGTGAGCGCCAGCGGTAGTGGGTAAGGTTGCGGAATCCGAGGGCGTTGCGGCGCAAAGCTTCTCGCCGTCCGTTGACGGCTTCGGTGGGTCCGTTGGAGGCGTGGTGGTCGAAGAAGGCAAGGATGTCGACGCGGCGGCGCCACAGGGTGCGGCCGAGTTGGGCGATCTCCTCCAGTTGGAAAAGCCGCCACTATCCCAGCGCCGATTGTGGCATCGTTGCGGAGATGGATGCGCGTTCGGACCCGGGTCTCGACGATCCGTTCGAAGAGGCGATTGACGAGGCGCTGAGCTCCGTTGCCGGCCGATTTCCGTGCGGCGATCAGCAACGTTGCGATCCTCGTCGAGGACGAGCCTCCCGGCGGGCTGCCGCTGCTCGGCCTGTACCACGGTGTGCCGCTGGCGCACAGGGGATGGGGTTCGGCGCCAGCGGACTGTTGCCCGCCAAGGTCAGCATCTTCCGCGGGCCGATCACGCGACTCGCTGCCGGCGACGCCGATCGTCTACGCCGCGAGGTCAGACACGTCGTGCTCCACGAGCTCGCGCATTACTTCGAGGTCAAGTGACGCGCGGTTGATCGAGCTCGATCGCGACTGACGCGACGAGGGGCACGATCTCACGTCGCTCTCTAAACCTTCGGACCGATTTAGAACAGTGCTGTTGAGCTCTATGACATCACCAATCCCTCGGTTCCATGGCGGCCACCGGTACTCATCGATGGCAACAATCCTCGCTCCGGCCAGTCGGTCGGGCCCGCGGCGGCCAGCAATGAGGCGGTGGCCTCCTATAGCGATTGTGCCCACGGTGTGCCAGGAGATGCCAGGATCGATGGCGATCGCCCAGCCCGTGGTGCGGCCAATCATCGACCGCCGCAACACATTAACGGCACATCGACGTTTCGTTGGGGGCGCGACGCATCGATCCCGAGGTGACACGACCCAAGCCGCAGATATCCGCAACCACCGCTGCACGCTCATTCGGAAAGAGCCGGATAAGCCGCCGGTGGAATGCTGCGTTCGGTATCTGCGGTCGAATTTCGTTGCCGGCGAACCGTTTCAAGACAGCAACGCAGTGCCTGGAACGTGGCGAGCACTGGTTTGGCATCTTTATGCAGGCTCAGTAGAGGCTGAACAGCTCGGTCAGGCGGTCGGGTTCCTCGCAGAGCGGACCCGAGTCGGTCATTTCGAGTTCCTCCCACAACGACCGCAGTCGATTTTCGTCCATGACGGTTGCGGCGTGCTCATCGATGATGTCGTAGTAGCGATCGGCCAAAATGCGCGATGCCGGGTCGACGCGGGTGATGGCGACCAGGCCGGTCGGCGGGCAGTCCAGCACATGTAGCCGCAGGTCGGGGCGGTACTTTTTCAGGATTGGCAGCAACTTCCAAACATCACCCGTCCAGAAGGGAGCAGTTTCCGTCTCCGAGGGACCGCCCGGCAACCACTGCCGCAACGCCATCCGCGGATTCAAAGGCACGCAATCATGCAGCAGGATCAGTGAGCGGGGATGACAGGCAGCCTCTGTCCCGATCAGATCGCGCAGCAGGAATTCGAACCGGTGCATGCCATCCAAAAAGACCATGTCCACCGGCCGTCCCAGCAACTCCCGCACATTTTCGGTCGCAAAGAAAGTGTCCGACGGCATCTGGAAGAAGAACGTGCGCCTGCGGTCGCCGGTGGCGGTAACGTCAAGCTGGAACTGAGGGTCCACCGCGATCGCGTCGCAACCCGCGAGCGCCAGCGAAGACCCAGTCTCTGTGCCGACCTCCAAGTATGTGCGCGGCGTCAGATGGGTGTGCAATGCGGTAAGGAAGTCAAGGTATGGCACACCGAGCATGCGGAACGAGTTGGTCGCATCGTCAAAGTCGTGCATTGGGCCCGCCCCCGTCGTCTTGATTGCTGCCGCGTATTTCCGCGATCTCGCGTCGAGCCCATCCTGGAAGCAACCCTCACCTGAACGGCGGATACAGCGCAGCGTCCCAGATTGCGAGGCCGTTGTACAAGGCCCGCAACGGATTCCATCAGCTCCCAGACTCCCTGTGCTCGATGTTGTACGGGTCGTAGACGACCGAAAACGCGGAGCCGCTACCGCCTCTTCACCGCCTAACCGCTTGCGCTCCGAACGGGTGGTCGAGGCCGCCTGCGTCACCCGTAGCTCGCGATCTCCGCCAGAAGCTCGTCCCGCTCTGCGGCGGCGCATCCAGTGTCAGATACACCGCCGCCGCTTAGCGCCGGGTGTCTCCGGCTTAGGAGCAACTCACACCCGTTGCACTCCCGCGAGCGTCGCCTGGCGGAGCGACTCCAACTCTCAGACACATGACTCGAAGACCCCGTATACCACACACCAAGCTATTCAGCAACCCTCTGATAGTGCCTAAAACCGGAGCCGGGCAAAACAGCCCGTTGACCAGGCACAACACCGCGATTCTTCGGATTATCAGAAAATCTTTCCGATTTTTTGGAGATTTCCCTTCCCTGATGCGCGTCGAAGAGTTACCTTAGCGAGACCTGAGAAGCTCTAAGTCGGACGAGGTGGGCCATGGCTTGTTGGAGCCAGCAGTCGCGGAACGCACAAGCGCTCCGTTGCCGTCAGACCAACGGTCTCGCCGGCATTGCTTACTCGTTCACCACGACCGCAATCACCCCACTGAACATTGCATATGCAAACGAACGAACTAATTTCTGCTTCTGCATGGGGCCCGCAGACGCTTCGCGGATTGCCGCAGTTTGGGCGCAAGCCGACGCGTAAATGGACTCCAGCGCAGCCTAAGCACAGCCTAAGACAACACACGTAGTCCACAGGAACGGCCCGGGGAAGGTAAGAACGATGGCACACATCGGCGTTCGAAGA
The DNA here is from genome assembly GCA_963762535.1 of uncultured Actinomycetota bacterium. GTDB lineage: Bacteria > Actinomycetota > Actinomycetes > Mycobacteriales > Mycobacteriaceae > Mycobacterium. The sequence continues at coordinate 139,749 of CAVXKX010000002.1, read as the reverse complement.
AGCAAGACCGGCAATCACGTAAAGACGCCGGGCGCGGCGCCGTTGGTTTCATCGGCCTGAGCGCTGCGGCCGGCACGTTCCTAACCCTCAGCCTGTCGCCGCTGGCCGCCATGCCGGTGGCAAGGGCTGACGGCGAAGACATCATCATCGATCAAATCATCAATTCCCTCTCCGCCGTGGACCCCACGGCGGCTTTGGACATGAGAGCTGGCTCTCCAGCCTCGACGCCGCATTGCAGGGTGCGGGGAACTTTGACCCGTCGAGCTCTCGACGCCGCGCTAAATGGGGCCTTCGATCCGTCGAGTGTGGATGCCGCGTTGGGTGGCGCGTCTGCTCTCGATCCGTCGAGTGTGGACGCCGCGTTGGGTGGCGTGTCTGCCTTCGATCCGTCGAGTGTGGATGCCGCCTTGGGTGGCGCGTCAGCCCTCGACCCGTCGAGTGTGGATGCCGCGTTGGGTGGCGCGTCTGCCCTCGATCCGTCGAGTGTCGACTCCGCGTTGTCCGCGGCTTCGACCTCCGCCCGACTCCGGCGGCCGACCCGGCGGCCTCCGACTCGTTTGCCAGCCTGTACGAGACGTACATCTACGACCCGTCGCACACCTGGGACCAAGAGTGGATTGCCGGCACCACCTTCCTGGGCAACCTCACTGTTCAGTGGGATAACGCGCTAAATGCGTTCTGGGGTGACATCGGCGGCCAAGGCGAGTTGATCGGCAACGGCGCTGACGGTATCGACGGCGGATCATTGGCGGAGGCCAATGGCGGTGCTGGCGGGTTGTGGTTCGGCGACGGCGGGCAATGGCGGTACCGATCTGCTCGGTCAGGGCGGTGCCGGCGGCGCCGCGTTCGACGGCAACGGCGGCATGGGCGGCGACGGGGCCCTCGGTGGCGCTGGCGGGGCCGGTGGTGACACCGGCTACGGCTTCGCCGGTAACGGTGGCGACGGCAGTGACGCCATTATCGCTCGGCACTGACGGCGGCAACGGCGGCGCGGGTGGTGACGCGACCGGCTTCTTCTTCGGCAACGGCGGCGACGGCGGGCACGGGCGGGATGGCGCCGCCGGCGCCACCGGAACCGACGCTACCCTCCCGGGAGAGACGGGCGGCACTGGGGACACCGGCGGTGCCGGCGGCGCCGGCGGCGCCGGCGGCAACGGCGCGTTCCTGATCGGCGATGGCGGCGATGGCGGCGACGGCGGCGACGGCGGCAACGGCGGTGCCGGCGGAGCCGGTGGCCCCGACGGCGGTACGGCGGGTCCGGCGGCTACGGCGGCCCCGGCGGGCACGGCGGTGACGGCGGTCAAGGCGGGATCCTTTCGGCCAGCGACGGCACGGATGGGGCGAATGGCGCCGACGGGCGCGACCGGCCCAACCGGCCCGACGGGCCCCTCCGGCTAACCTATCCGCACCTACCCACAAGATTCGACCGGCCCGCAACGGCCGGTCGAATCTGTCTTAGCGCCGCGAGGCCTTCGACGCGTCGGTCGTGAATCGTCCTGGCCCCGTCGATGGGAGACCCCAAAGCTGGGATAGGTCCGGTGTCCGGATGGCCGGTGGCATTGTGAACGTGCTGCGCTAAAGGAATCCCAGGCTCCGCCGACCGGCCCCAACCGAAGGTGTGGGGTCGGTCTGCAACGTCGTGGACAGCAGCTCGTAGTAGACGTCCCGGAAGTCAGTGGTGGCTTTGAGATCGCCGTGGTCGAGGTCGGTGAGGCTGGGTTCCTCGCCGTAAAAGCCGCCCTTGACCGGCGTTCCGGCGACGAACACCGGGCCGGCGGTGCCGTGATCGGTCCCCTGCGAAGCGTTGGCCTTCACCCGTCGCCCGAACTCCGAATACGCCAGCAGCACAACGTTTTTGCCGTAACGGTCGCCGGCCATCTGCTGCAGGAACGGGGTTACGGCTTCGTCGAGGGTCTGCAGCTGACGTTGCTGCGTCCCTCTCTCGTCGGCATGCGTGTCAAATCCGCCGAGCTGCACCGCGTACACCCGGGTGGGCGCCCCCGCCTGAACCGCCGACGACACCATGCTGAGCTGGCCGGCCAACGAGTTGTGCTTTCCGCTAGACGGTTTCAGCTCGCCGAACGTCGCGTCGGCGGTGCGAGTCGCGCGGTACGCGTCGCAGACCGCCGCCATTGCTGGCGTGTCGTTGGCGTCGTCGGTGCCTAGCGCATCCATCGTCTCGGCGAATCTGCCCGCATACTCCGGTTTTTCGGACGCGGTAAGAGCGGCCGCCGTGCACTTTTCACCGACCGCGAGCGGCGGAAGTACCGAGCCGATATTGACGGCACGCAGCGGGTCGTTACCGGTGGCATCGAGCCAGCGGCCGATCCAGCCCGTCGAGACAGGCTCGGCAGGCGAGGCGGTCTGCCAGATATCCATCGACCGGAAGTGACTGTGGTCGGGCTGCGGGTAGCCCACGCCGCGCACAATCGCCAGCTTCCGGTTATTCCATTGCTGGGCCAGGCCTTTGAGCGCCGGATTCAGTCCGAGCTGGTCATCGAGATGCAACACATCGCCGGGCGCATAGGCTAATTCGGGCCGGGCGTCGTGGTAGGCGTTGTCGGCGTACGGGATCAGAGTATTGATGCCGTCGTTGCCGCCGTACAGCGTGAGAATCACCAGGATGCCGCTGCCCTCGGCCAGCGGCCTTTCCTTGGCCTCCCTCATCAGGTCCGGCCAGCTGATACCCATCGCTCCCGTGGCAAGACCGACCGCGCCTAGTCCGGTGCTGGCGATCAAGAACTTGCGTCGACTCAGAGCAGTCATGATGTCAGGTACTCCGGTGTGTTGACGGCGGCTGCGACCAGTTGAACCGGATTGCGTGTCAACGGCTCAAGAGCCGCAACGGTCCGGTCTGACCACCCGCCGACCCCGATCAGATAGCCGACGGCGTCGATCCGGTCGTCAACAGCGGCATCTTCGATGCTGGAAAGATCACCGGCGCGGGCCAATTGACTCGCGGCGCGCATCCGCACGTCGGCGCTGGCGGTCGACATCCAGACCCGGCCGTGCGGCCACCCGCCGACATCGGGCGGATAGAACGGCCGCTGACCCAGGGCATGCAGTGTGGTGTCGATCATCTTCAGCCGTGCCGGGTTGTCGACGGGAACGCGCAGTGTCCGGATCACCCCGACAAGCCACTCGACCGGCGTGTTGACGATGGCCGCCCGGCTGCCGATGAATTCGTCGTCGGTGAGAATCGCTCGGGTCAGTGCCCGCAGGTCGCGGCGCGGGCCCATAGGCGGAGACAAAGCGGTCGAGCGCCTGCGGAGACGGCGGGGTATCGGAGGCCAACTGCTGCCAAAGCCTTCCGGCCACGTATTGCGGCGATTTCGGCTGGGCCAGCACGGTGTCGCAGAATCCGGCCGCATCGAAGTTGCCAGTGACTCCGAACATCGTTTTGGCCGTGCGGTCGTGGCGCTTGGGCACCATCATCGTCTGGCCGTTCGGGCGAATCACCCAGCCGGTCAGCGCGCGGGCACCTTGGCGCACATCCTCTTCGGTGTAACCGTTGCCGTGGCCGAGGGCGAACAGTTCCATGAACTCCCGCGCCAGGTTTTCGTTGGGCGCCTTGGCGGTATTGGTCTGAGCGTCAAGCCAATGCATCATCGCGGCGTCGGTCAACATGGCGTAGGCGAGCGGGCGGAAATCTCCGAGCGACAGGCTGCGCAGTTTCTGGTTCTGCGCCGCCATGTACGCCGCGACCCTCACCTTCTGCGCGGAGGTGGCAAAGTGGTTGTGCCACAACAACGTCAGCTTTTCGTGAATGGGCTGCTGGACCGCTACCATTCGCCGAAACCACCATCGCGACAACTCGGTCATCTGCTCAGATAGCTCGCGATTGAACTCTTTGCGGACGGCCACGCTGGCTCCCTTTCCGGGGCCGCGTGGCACGGGCAGCGTCGGCATCGGCGTCGCTCGTGCGCCGGGGTCCGCCTCAGGGTCTGCGCTCAGCGCAGCGTCGACGTAGTTCGACCAATTTTTGGCAGCCACGGCGTCGACCTGTGCACCGGTCGTCCCGAACCCGGTCCGGCGCAGAACGCGAGCAGTGCTGATCCACCCATCGGACTGGCCGGCCATGGCATAACTGTGCCTGGCTTTTCTTGCGTTTTGATTTCGCTTTGCTGGGGATTTGATGAGTTAGTTGTGGATAGCGGTAACGGCGTGGCTGCGGTGCATGTAATCGTCCGGGCATGGGTGAGCCGTTCATTGGCAGCGAGGCACTAGCGCGCGGTCTACTCAGCCGTCACCAATTACGGACGCAATACAGAGCCGTTCTGCCGAACGTCTACCTGCCCAAGCAGACACATCCGTCGCTGCAGCAGCGTATTGCCGCTACGTGGCTGTGGTCCGGCCGACAGGGGATCATCGCCGGAACGGCAGCCGCCGCGCTGCATGGCACAAAGTGGATCGACGACGACGTCCCAGTCGAGTTGATACATGTCAATCCCCACCCGCCGCAAGGCGTGCTGACGCGCCGCGACATCGTGCTCGCGGATGAGGTCCAGACCCTAGCTGGCCGTGCAGTCACCACGCCCGAGCGCACTGCCTTCGACATCGGGCGGCGTGCGCCGCGTCGGAGCGCTGTGGCCCAACTCGATGCACTCGCTCGCGCAACCGGTTTCAAGGTCGACGACGTGCTGGCCATCGCCGGGCGTCACCGCGGAGCCCGCGGACTCCGCCGACTGGAAACTGTGCTGGAGCTCGTCGACTCGGGCGCGCAATCACCGCGGGAGAGCTATCTGCGGCTGCTACTCATCGAGGCCGGTTTGCCTCGGCCGTACACCCAGATTCCGGTGCTCGGCGCGGACGGCCTTCCGGTCGCTTACCTCGATATGGGTTGGCCAGATCTCATGGTCGCCGTGGAATATGACGGCGACCACCATCGAGTTGACCGACACCAGTACCTCAAAGACATTCGCCGGCTGGAGCTGCTGGAACACCTGGGATGGCTCATCGTCCGGGTTGTCGCCGAAGACCGGCCCGCGGAAATCGTGCGGCGAGTGCAGTACGCCCTGGAAGCCCGGCGTTCGAGTGTGCAATGACGGTCGTCGAGTGTGCAGTGAAGGCTGGACCCGCCGCCGAAACCGCACCGACGATGCACAGTGGAAGCCCAGGAAGCACAGTCGATTACAGAGAGTGACACCGCCGGCCGCTTAAAACGTGCTCATCGGCCGAACCCGGTTGGCCATGTCGATCAGCTTGTAGCGGTGGGCCTGGGTAGGCGCTGCCCGGGCCAATCCGCGCAGTGACGCCTCGACGCCAAGCCGCAGCCCGTGTTCGGTGAACGGGAAAACCGAGAATGTGGTTGGTGCTGGCCTCGTTTTCTCCTAGCCAGTCCAACGCGCTACCGAGCACCAGCGCACGGATCTGCAGCACTCGCGGCTCGGTGGGCGGCAGCGCCTCGACCCGTCGCGCCGCATCGCGAATCTGCTCCTCGGTGATCTCGCCGGCCGACCGGCCAGACAGCAGCGTCACCGCACTGGTCAGCCGCGCGGTGGTGAAATACCTTGAGGTAGCAGGGACTTCGTCGAGCGTACGTACTGCCCCAACACGATCTCCCTCGACCGACTGAGCTCGGGCCAACCCGAAGGCCGCCGAGATCACCCCGTCGTCGGTTTTCCACACCTCCTCGTAGTACTTGCGCTCGTCTGAGGTGCCCGCCAATTCGGCGGTCGCGGCCAGCGCCATCTTCGGCGCCAGCTCGCCTGGGAAGGTGTCCAACACCTCGCTGAAATGCTTGCTCGCCGAGTCGTAATCGGCGGTGAGCAATTCCGAGACGGCGCGATACCACACCAACCGCCAGCGCCAGCCCACCCGCTCGGCCAGGTCGTCGAGCTTGCGGGTGGCCTTGGCGACGTCGCCGAGATCCAGCAGAGCGCGAACCTCCATCAGTGGCAGCTCGATGGAGTCCGACAAGTCGATATCCTCGGAATCCACTGCGCCGTGCCGGAATGCGCGCAGTGAATCCAGGGTCTGCACTGGCTGCGACAACACGGTTGCTTGCAACAACGGCGCAGCGACGTCGGCCGGATCGACCAGCGGCACCTGCAGCGCGGTGACAATCTCCTTGGCAGTCAGCTTCTCTGCGTGCACATGGCCATCGAGGTACACGTCGGTGTGGGCGACCAACAAAGATTCGCCGAATGTCGCGCGGCTGCGCGAGAAGATGGTCGACAGGCTCGGCCGTCGGACGCCGGTGTCGCGGGCGACCACCTCACGCAGCACACCCGACAGCTGGCCGGATATCTCTTCGGCGCTGGCGAATCGCCGGCTCGGGTCCGGATCTATTGCGCGGCGCAACAATCGGCCGAACGAATCGTATTCAGCCAGCACCGGATCATCTTCGGGAAGGCCGTCGACGTAGCGGCCGCCGCGGGCCCGCAGTTTCAACGTCAGCGCCGCAAGGGTGCGGCCGACGGTGTAGATGTCGCTGGCTACCGTCGGGCCGGTCCGCACGATCTCGGGTGCCTGATAACCCGGTGTGCCGTACAGGTAGCCGAACGAGTTGATCCGCGACACCGCGCCCAAGTCGATCAGCTTGAGCTGCTCTTCGGTGAGCATGATGTTTTCCGGCTTGAGATCGTTGTAGACCAGACCGATCGAGTGCAAGTAACTCAGGGCCGGCAGAATTTCCAGCACGTAGGCGATCGCTTCGGCGACCGGCAGCTTGTCACCCTTGCGTCCGCTTGAGCGACTGCCCACCAACGTATTCCATGACGATGTAGCCGACCGGTTCGCCATGCTGGTCGGTGTGCTCGACGAAATTGAAGATCTGCACGATCGACGGGTGGACCACCTCGGCGAGGAATCGCCGCTCTGCCATGGCGATCGCCTGTGCTTCGGCATCACCGGAATGCACCAGGCCTTTGAGCACGACCGGACGGTCATTGACGTTGCGGTCGAGCGCCAGGTAAACCCAGCCCAGTCCACCGTGCGCGATGCAACCCTTGATGACGTACTGGCCGGCCACCACGTCACCCGGATTGAGCTGCGGCAGAAACGAATACGGACTCCCGCAATAAGGGCAATCGCCCTCCGAGGGCCCCTTCTGGTCCTTGGTGGAGCGACCCACCGGCCGTCCACAGTTCCAGCAATAGCGTTTCGACTCCGGCACAACCGGATTGGGCATCAACGCTTCGAGCGGATCGATGTCCGGAATCCGCGGAATCTCGACCAATCCACCGCCCAGCCGGCGAACCGGCGCACGCGTGGTGGGCTTCGTCCGCGCCGTGGGCGTGGTGTCGCTGAACCGCCCCGAGAAGTCCTCGTCGTCATCATCGAAGTCCGGGCGGAAGATCGCCTGAGTGGCCACCGGACGGCTCTGCGCAGACGAGTCCACCATCGCATCGGCAGGCTGGGTACCCGGACCGACGTCGTCCGCGTCCGGGACCTTCCAGATCCTCCGGCTGCTCGGCCATCAGTCCACGTACCTCGGATTCGGCGGTGCAGGTGCGGGACCCAGAACGGTTAACCACTTGCGGTACAACGTGTTCCACGTTCCGTCGCGACGGATCCGTTCCAGCGTTCCGTTGACGAACTTGACCAGTCCGGTGTTGTCCAACTGGACCCCGATGCCGTAGGGCTGGGTGCCCATGTTCGGCCCGACGATGTGTAGGTAGGGGTCCTGCGACACCAGCCCGGCCAGAATCGAGTCATCGGTGCTCACCGCATCGACCTGCCGCTGCTGCAGCGTCACCAGGCAGTCGGCCCAGTTGACCACCTCGACCACGATGGGTGGCGGCGCGATCTCGCGGATCCGATGCAACGACGTGGTGCCCCTCGCCACGCAGACCCGCTTGCCCGACAGGTCGGCCGGCTTGGTGATCGGCGAGTCGCGGGGAGCCAGAATGCGTTGCGAGGCATCGAGATAAACCGTGGAGAAGTTGACTTGCTTGCGCCGGTCGCAGGTGATCGTCATCGTCTTGACGACGGCATCCACCTCACCCTTCTGCAACGCGGTGATGCGCTGCTCGGACGACAGGATTCGATATTCCACTTGGGCCGGATTGCCGAAGATGTCGCGGGCTACCTCGCTGGCGATGTCGACGTCGAAGCCGACGATCTCGCCGGTGATCGGATCGCGGAAGCTGAACAGGTTGCTGCCGATATCCAGGCCCACGATCAGCCTGCCGCGGGCGCGGATGTTGGCCACCGCAGCGTCGGCGTCGGCCGGGTTGTCGAACGGGCGCAGGCTCGCGGTGGGGTTGCAATCGTCGGCGGAATTGTCCGGTGACAGCGGCGGTTGGGGCGGCATCTCCTGCATGCCGGCCGGGGTGGGCGGCGGCAGCGTCGGCGCGGGCGCCACCACCATCGAGCCCGACTCGCTGCACCCGGCGAGCACCGTCGCCGCCGCCACGGCGGCGCACAACATCCGCAGCGGCTGGGGCCTCATCGGTACTCCATCAACCGGGGCCACAACCCGAGCGCAACCGCCACACCCGCGCCCAAGCTGAGCACGATCGCGCCCACCGTGGCGCCGGCCAGTCCTTGCCGCGCGTTCAAGACGTCGTCACGCAATTGGTGGCGGCTCTGCTCCATCGCTTTCACCAATGCGCGGTCGAGTTTGTCGAAGGCGGGGGTGGAGTCGTCCTCGCCGCTGCCCAACGCCACCTGGGTGGCGGCCCGGTAATTGCCGACCGAGATGTAGGCGTTGATCCGGTCATCGGCCCGCCGCCACTGATTCAGCAGTAGATCGGCGCCCTGCAAGTCGTTCTTGTCCACGGCATCGCCACGGGCGAGGTATTGGTCGAGCTGTTTGTGCATGGCGTCGATGCGTTCGTAGAAGGACTGTTTGCGGACCTCTTCGTCCCCGCGCCGAATCAGTGACAACGTCTCGTCGGCACGTGCCTGCTGCGCACTGATGGACAGGTTGGTGATCGTCTTCAGTGACTCTGCCGCAGTGTTTTTGGCGCTAATGCTGGCGCTGGTGGATATCCACAGCGCGGTTCCCACCCACACCACCATAACGAGAATCGCCAGTGCACCGGCGACAAGACCGGGGTTGATCCGTCGTTTGGTGCGACGGGCCAGCCATCGGTGCGAGAACGCGCCGAACCCCGCGGTAGTAAAGACGACCAGGATCACCGGAGCCGGAATCTGGGTCGAGGCAGTGGTTTCGGCGTCCACCCGCTCCGCGGTCTGGCTGTACAGCCGCGCCGCGTCCGGCAAGATCGTCGACTGCATCAGCGTGGAGGCCTCGGACAGATACGACGAACCGACCGGATCACCGGCCCGGTTGTTGGTCCGCGCGATCTCGATCAGCCCGGTGTACACCGCCAGCTCGGCATTGACCCGCCCGAGCAACTGGACCAGCGGCTCATCGGTCAGACCACTCGACGCCCTGGTCACGGCCACCGCCGCATCGGTGATTGCCTGCTCGTAGCGCTGCCGGACGGTTCGCGGCTCCGCTTGACCGATGAAGGCGGTCGCGGCAGCGGCGTCGGCCACCGACAGCGTGGTGTAGAGCCGCGCGGCCGCGAATGCCAGTGGCTCGGTGTGGCTGAGCACAGTCGTCAGCGCGTGCTGGCGCTGGTTGATGGTGGTCGAGGTGGCGAACGCGCTGAGCCCGCCCAGGATGGCCAGCACAAGCCCGATCGACAGGATGCGGCCGGGCGTCGTCGCGATGAACCACCAGCGGGGGTGGGCCGGTTCGATCGGCGCCCGCGAACCCAGCGGTTCAGTCGACGGGTGCGCCAACTCAACGGTCACGTGTTTTGAGACCTCGGCTTCCAGGCGTGCATGTCACAAACGGTCTTAAGTGAAGTCTAAGAGTGTTTTGCTGAGATGCGGGGACCTGCGTTCTCAGATTTCCCGACTCGTTACCGCACTGCGACACTCGCCGCGGTTTTATCGGGCGTGCTTATCCTGAATCCGTGCGCGGCGACGGTGACGGATGGGTGGTGTCCGACACCGGCAACCCGTATTGGGGTCGATACGGCGCGGCGGGGTTACTGCTCCGAGCGCCGCGCCCGGACGGCTCGCCGGCGGTATTGCTCCAGCACCGGGCAGCGTGGAGCCATCAGGGCGGGACGTGGGGTCTGCCGGGCGGCGCTCGCGACAGCCACGAGAGTCCCGAAGAAGCCGCGGTCCGGGAGGCTCACGAGGAAGCCGGCCTACCGAGCCACTTGGTGTCGGTGCGGGCGGCCGTGGTCACCGCCAGAGCGGACGGCACACACTGGACGTACACCACCGTCGTCGCCGACGCGGCTGAACAACTGCAGACCGTGCCCAACTACGAGAGTGCCGAGATGCGCTGGGTTGGCGAAGACGAGGTGGACCAGCTACCGCTGCACCCCGGGTTTGCGGCCAGTTGGCAGCGGCTGCGCACTGCGCCTGAGATTTTGCCGCTGAGCCACGACGATCAGTTGCGGCGCACCCTGCCGCGCACGATCGAAATCGAGCAGGGCGTCTTCGTCTGGTGCACGGCCGGCCACCCCGACCAGGAACCGTCGCAGCTGAGCTCCCGGATCAGCTCGCTGCTGCAAGTGCCGAGCTGAGCTGCTGCGCCGCGGCCCGCGGATCCTCGGCCGCGGTGATCGCCCGGACCACAACGATGCGCCGCGCCCCGGCCTCCAGCACTTCCGGCAGGCGATCCGCGTCGATGCCGCCGATGGCGAACCACGGCTTGTCGCAGGCCAACGCGGCGGTCGAGCGCACCAGGGCCAACCCCGGGGCGAAGCGTCCCGGTTTGGTGGGCGTCGGCCAGCACGGCCCGACGCAGAAATAGTCGACATCCTCGGCGATCGCCGCAGCGACCTGCGCCTGATCATGCGTCGATCGGCCGACCAGCCGGTCCGGGCCGATGATGTCGCGCGCTGCGGTCAGCGGCAGGTCGCCCTGGCCCAGGTGCAGCACGTCGGCTCCGGCCGCGCGGGCGATGTCGGCGCGGTCGTTGACGGCCAGCAGTGCGCCGTGCCGGCGCGCGGCGTCGGCGAGCACCTCGAGCGCCGCCAGCTCGTCACGCGCTTCCAGCGGCCCGAGCCGGGACTCAGCGGCCGAACCCTTGTCGCGCAGCTGAATGATGTCCACCCCGCCGGCCAGCGCAGCGTCGGCGAACTCGGCCAGGTCACCGCGGTCGCGGCGGGCGTCGGTGCAGAGGTAGAGCCTGGCGCTGGCCAGCCGATCACTTTGGTGCACACCGAGACGCTAACGACTACCGTGGTGAGTCGACACGGGAGTCCCGCGGCCCGGCAAATGCAGGCCGAAGGCCTGAGGAGGAGCCGGGCTATTTATACGGGGTCTGAGAGTGGGCACGTCGCCCTTACCGTCAAACCTGATCCGGATCATGCCGGCGAAGGGAGCGAGAGATGCCATCGGACGCGGGATCGCTGGCCGTCATCGGCGGCGGCGTCATCGGGCTGTCGGTGGCGCGGCGTGCGGCCCAGGCCGGCTGGTCGGTGCGGGTGCATCGCAGCGGGCAACCGGGCGCGTCCTGGGTGGCCGCCGGAATGCTGGCGCCGCACAGCGAAGGCTGGCCGGGTGAGGAGCGGTTGCTGCAGCTCGGTCTCGAGTCGCTGCGGCTCTGGCACCACGGTGAATTCATCGACGGACTGCCCGCGCAGGTGATCACCGCGCGGGAGTCGTTGGTGGTCGCCGTCGACCGCGCTGACGTGGCCGACCTGCACACGGTCGCGGACTGGCTATCCGCGCAGGGACATCCGGTGCTGTGGGAGTCGGCCGCCCGCGACGTGGAACCGATGCTGGCACAAGGCATTCGGCACGGCTTTCGGGCGCCCACCGAGTTGGCCGTCGACAACCGTGCGCTGCTCGACGCCCTGTCGGCGGCCTGCGAACAGCTCGGCGTCCAGTGGGACGGCCCGGTCACCGACCTCGAGTCCGTCCGGGCCGACGCGGTCGTGATCGCCAACGGGATCGACGCCCCGTCGTTGTGGCCCGGTCTGCCGATTCGGCCGGTGAAAGGCGAAGTGCTGAGACTGCGCTGGCGCAAGGGGTGTATGCCGCTGCCGCAGCGGGTAATCCGGGCTCGCGTGCACGGACGTCAGGTGTACGTGGTGCCACGGGCCGACGGTGTGGTCGTCGGCGCCACCCAGTACGAGCACGGCCGCGACACAGCGCCCACGGTGTCCGGAGTGCGCGACCTGCTTGACGATGCGTGCGCGGTGATGCCGGCGCTCGGCGAGTACGAATTCGCCGAGTGCGTCGCCGGTTTACGTCCGATGACGCCGGACAACCTGCCGTTGGTGGGACGGCTCGACGCGCGGACGTTGGTCGCTGCCGGCCACGGCCGGTCAGGTTTCCTGCTGGCGCCCTGGACGGCCGAGCAGATCGTGTCCGAACTCCTTCCGGTTGGAGCACACACATGAAAATCCGCATCAATGCCGACGATCTCGAGGTCGACGATCACATGACCGTCGCGGGGCTGCTGCAGTCGTTGGGCTACCCCGACCGCGGCGTCGCGGTCGCTGTCGACCAGGCCGTGCTACCGCGATCAAGCTGGGCCACAACACTTTCCGACGGCGCGAACATCGAGGTCGTGACGGCGGTGCAGGGTGGTTGATGCCAAACTGACCATTGCCGGCCGCAGCTTCTCCTCGCGGCTGATCATGGGCACCGGCGGCGCGGCCAACCTTGCCGTCCTCGAAGAAGCCCTGATCGCTTCGGGCACGGAGTTGACGACGGTGGCGATGCGCCGCGTCGACACCGACGGGGGCACCGGGATGCTCGACCTGCTGAGCCGCCTGGGCATCACACCGTTGCCCAACACCGCGGGGTGCCGCAGCGCGGCCGAAGCAGTACTCACCGCGCAACTCGCCCGCGAGGCGCTCGGCACCGAATGGGTCAAGCTGGAAGTGATCGCCGACGAGCGCACCCTGCTGCCCGATGCCATCGAGTTGGTTCGTGCCGCAGAGCAACTGGTCGATGACGGCTTCGTGGTGCTGCCGTACACCAACGACGACCCCGCGCTGGCCAGACGGCTGGAAGACACCGGATGCGTCGCGGTGATGCCGCTCGGTTCACCGATCGGCACCGGCCTGGGAATCGCCAATCCGCACAACATCGAGATGATCGTCGCCCAAGCCGGCGTCCCCGTCGTGCTCGACGCCGGTATCGGCACTGCCAGTGACGCCGCGCTGGCGATGGAATTGGGTTGCGACGCAGTGCTATTGGCCACCGCGGTGACCCGTGCCGCCGACCCGCCCGCGATGGCCGCGGCGATGGCCGCCGCCGTCACCGCCGGCTACCTGGCCCGGCGCGCCGGGCGCATCCCGAAAAGGTTCTGGGCGCAGGCGTCCAGCCCCGACCTATGAGCCGGTATGTCGCGCTCGGCAGCTCGATGGCCGCCGGGCCGGGGATCCGGCCGGCTGCGCCGGGCGCGCCGTTCAGGTCGGGCCGCTCGGCGCGAAACTATGCCCATCTGGTTGCGCAACGGCTGAACCTCGACCTGGTCGACGTCACCTTCTCCGGTGCCACCACCGCCAACGTGCTCACCGAGCGTCAGCGCAGCGCCCCACCGCAGATCGAGGCGTTGGACGGCTCCGAAGAGCTGGTGACCATCACGATCGGCGGCAACGACGTCGGATACGTGCCACTGCTGATGGCGGCATCGCTACCGGGCCTGGCGCGACGGCTGCCCGCAGTTCGTGAGCTGCTCGACCGCGACGCGCGTGTCAAGGCACTCGACGGGGTCGGTGACGCGTTGCGCGCCGTGGGGACCGCAGTACGCCGGCGGGCGCCGCGGGCCCGGGTGATGTTCGTCGACTACCTCACCTTGTTGCCCCCAGCCGGTGCACCTGCAGCTCCGCTGTCGGCTGAGCACACCGAGCTCGGTCGCTTCGTCGCAGCGCGCCTCGAGCAAGCCACCGCAGAGGCCGCCCAATCCACCGGATGCGATCTGGTGCGGGCGGGGCAGGCCAGCCGCGACCACCACGGCTGGTCACCAGACCCCTGGGCGACGGCAGCCGGCTGGCCGCTTCCGTGGCGCCCGGCGCCGTTTCACCCCAACGCCGCAGGTATGCGCGCCGTGGCCGGCTTGGTCACCGAACACGCCGGCACTCCTGATTAGGTTTGGCAGGCTTGGGTAATTCAACGGGCGACCAACGCAGCAATTACTGCCGGGGGATCATATCCGTCGACATGACACTGGAAGCGCTCATGCACCGTCGCGGATTCGATCACTCCGCGCTCTTTTACCAATCAGAGCGCGAATACGTCGACTCGTTGGTGCAATTCATCGCCGAAGGGTTGACGCAGCGGCAGCCTGTTCTCGTTGTGGTGCCGGGAGACCGGTTGGATTCGTTGCGGCGCGCATTGGGCGATGACGCCGACGACGTCACGATGGCCGACATGACCGAGTTCGGCCGCAATCCCGGGCGGATTCTGGCCGGCCAGTACTCCTTCGTCGAACGCCACCCCGACCAGCACGTCCGCATCGTCGCCGAACCGGCCTGGGCGGGCCGAACCGAACACGAGTACCTCGCGTGTATGCAGCACGAGGCGTTGGCCAACATCGCGTTCTCGGGTTCGAGCATCACCGGGTTGTGCCCGTATGACGCATCGTGTCTGAACGAGAGCCTTCTGGAGCACGTCCGCCTCAGCCATCCCCAGGTATGGCAGGGCGGGTCGCGGACACACTGTCCGGAGTACGCGGTCGACGCCGCACTCGAGCGCTGCAACCAACCGCTGGCGGCCAGTCCGGCTGCGGTGAAGCACACCGTCGTGCAGCCACGGGACCTGGCCGGTGCCCGCAGAAGCGCCGAACGCTACGGCCGGCTACTCGGGATGAGCCCGGATCGGCTTGCCGACCTGCTATTGGTCACCACCGAGCTGGCCACCAACAGCCTCGATCACGCCGGCGGTCCATGCCAGCTGGCGTTCTGGTACGACGACGGATACGTGATCTGCGAGTCGCGCGACATAGGTCAGTGGTCGGACCCGCTGGCCGGGCGACGCCCACCGGGCGCGACCGGCGCCGGTGCATACGGACTGTTCGTGGTGAACGCGATCGCCGACCTGTTGCGCACGCACACGACGCCCGCCGGCACCACCGTCCACGCTTACCTGCAGGTGCGCGGAACCCTCCGAAGCGGCGAGCTGACGGGGCCGCAGACGCGGGGTGCGTCTAACCTGGGGCGCAATGGCTATCACATCAAAACCCCTGCTCGTCGCTGTCGCGACGCTGATGTTGGCAACCGGCGGATGCGCATCCTCTGGCACCGCCAATTCGATGAAGCCGGTGTCGGCTCCCGACTTCGCCGCCTCGCTGCGCGGGCGGGTCAGCACCGACGCGATGATGGCCCACCTGACGAAGTTGCAGGACATCGCCAATGCCAATAACAACACCCGGGCGGTCGGCACGCCGGGCTACGACGCCAGCGTCGACTACGTCGTGGGCAAGTTGCGGGACAAGGGTTTTGACGTACAGACCATGCAGTTCGACGCGCACGTGTTCCATTCCGACCCGGGGTCGGTGACGGTCGCCGACAAGAAAGTCGACGCACGGGCGCTGGAGTACAGCCTCGGCACCCCGCCGGGCGGGGTGACCGGCCCGCTGGTCGCGACGCCGGCCGACGGAACACCGGGCTGCAATCCCGCCGACTACGACAACCTCCCGGTCAACGGTGCCGTCGTGATGGTGGATCGCGGCACCTGCCCGTTCGCGCAGAAGGCAGGGGCCGCCGCCCAAAAGGGCGCCGTGGCAATGGTCGTGGCGGACAACGTCGTCGAGGAACACATCGCCGGCACGCTCGGCGAGACCAACCCGGTCAAGATCCCGGTCGTGGGCGTCACAAAAGCTGACGGCGCGCTGCTGCGCACGATCACGGGGCCCGCGACGGTGGAGGTGTCCGCCGATACCAAGACCATCACCGCCCGCAACGTGATCGCGCAGACCAAGACCGGTTCGACCAGCGATGTGGTGATGGCCGGGGCGCATCTCGACAGCGTCCCGGAAGGACCGGGCATCAACGACAACGGATCCGGTGTGGCCGCGGTGCTCGAGACTGCGCTGCAACTGGGTAATTCGCCGAGGGTCCACAACGCGGTGCGGTTCGGCTTCTGGGGCGCCGAGGAACTCGGGCTGATCGGTTCGCGGAAGTACGTGGAGTCGTTGGATGTCAACGCGCTCAAGGATATTGCGTTGTATCTCAACTTCGACATGCTGGCCTCGCCGAACCCGGGCTACTTCACCTACGACGGCGATCAGTCACTGCCGGCCGACAAGCGAGGAAACCCGGTCGTGCCCGAGGGCTCTGCCGGTATCGAGCGGTCGCTGGCCGCCTACCTCAACTCCGCCGGGAAGACCCCGCAGGACACGTCGTTCGACGGCAGATCCGACTACGACAGCTTCACCGCCGCCGGAATCCCGGCGGGCGGGCTGTTCTCCGGTGCCGAGAACAAGAAGTCTGGCGAAGAAGCCAAGCTGTGGGGTGGGCCGGCGGACCAGCCGTACGACCCGAACTACCACAAGAACACAGACACTTTGGAGCACATCGATCGCGCCGAGCTGGGCATCAACGGCGGCGGAGTTGCCTACGCGACCGGCCTTTACGCGCAAGACCTCTCCGGGCACAACGGCGTCCCGGTCCGTGAAGACCGAACCCGCCACGAGCTCGCCAAGAAGTGAGTTAGCCGCTACAGCCCGGGCAGACAGATCGGGGCGCCGTAGCAGGGCGGCGGGCCGTGCGGTGGGGGAGTCGCTCCGTCCCAGACGAACTGGCCGGCATTGCCCATTCCGCCGACCGGGACCCAGAACCACGTGTGGCAGATGTTGTTGTCCCAGTGGACGTCGTCCATGGGTAAGGACTGTCCCGGACACCATTGGTGGGGTTGTGAGAAGTTGTCCCCGGGTGCAGCCTGGGCAGTACCGGTCGCCAATGCGGCCACCGCGACGCCGCCTGACAGCAGTGCAGCGGCGAGGGTCCGCTTCGAATTGTGCGTGATGTTCATGGCGCTCACTCTAAGCAGCGCCACTTAATGAATTCTGAATAGAGATCGGCTGCCACGACTCAGTCCCCGGTACGCTCGAACTTGTCCTCGAAATCGCCTCCGGCGCAAGCGCTTCCGGTCGTATCATTGTGGCCGTGACCGGTGAGCAACGGGATCGGATCCTGCAGTGGGTCAGGCAGCGGATACTCGGCGCTGAGTTTGATATGCACCGGCGCGCCGGGGTTGCACGCCACGGTGCCCTCGTCGTCGCGGGTCCACTTCCCGCCGCTGAAGACCAGTGGCACGACCCCGTCGATCGCATGGAACAGGCTCATGCACCGATCACCGGTGCGCAGGCACACGGTACGGACCGTGAGATCGTCTTGCCCCGGCGCGGAACCGCCGTTCGCGTAGGTGATCGTCTCGTGGTAGCGGCCGCGCAGCGCAGTCGACGGAGACGCCGCCCGCGGCGGCAAGGACGCCGGGTCGGGGACCTTGGTGAGATCGGGATCGCCGGTGCGGGTGAAGGTGACGGTGCGCTTGGCGGCGCTGCAGCTGTTGATCGTGGACCGGGTGGTGTCACCGGTCAGGGTGCCGTCCGGTTGTGGCTGCAGGGTGAAGACCACCCAGACTTCGGTGGGCGCGTCGTTGCAGGATGTCGAACCCAGGCCGACAGCAACCCAATTGGCGCCCACCTGATCGAACACCAGGTTCGAGACGAGCACGATCCCGCTGCCGCCGGTATAGGACGCCGTCGCCATACAGCCGCCCGCGCCGCAGGCGGACCGGACATCCCAGGTGCCCGTCATCGCCGGCGCACCGACGGCCGGCT
Source organism: uncultured Actinomycetota bacterium (assembly GCA_963762535.1). Taxonomy (GTDB): domain Bacteria; phylum Actinomycetota; class Actinomycetes; order Mycobacteriales; family Mycobacteriaceae; genus Mycobacterium. The sequence goes on along the minus strand of CAVXKX010000002.1, from coordinate 122,030 downwards.
TTGCCCTCGAGGTCGGTGCCCGGACCGTAGTCGGCACGGTAGGTGCCGGAAAACGGGTGGACGGTGGCGGCCGACGGTGATGCGGTGGTCGACCGGTCATGACGCTGGACCAGCAGCGCGCCGGCCACCACTGCCGCCGCGACTACCACAGCGCTGACCGCAAGCAACACAACAGTTTTCGGTCGCCGAAGCCGCCGGGTCGCGGTCATCAGGGTGGGTGCGGGCTCAGGCATAGTCGCCGGCGGTGGGGGAGCTCTGTGCACGTGGCCGGACGGCGGGTTGAGGGCGTAGTTCAGCTCCATGGCGAAGTCCGAGCAACTGGCATACCGGTCTGCGGGCAGCTTGGCCATCGCCCTGGCCAGCACGGGATCCAGCGCAGCCAGTTCCGGACGACGTTCCGCCAGCGAAGGAATCGGCGCCGCAACGTGTTTGGTGATCACCACCGCAGGGTTGGAATCGACATACGGCGGCGAACCCGTCAACAGGTCAAACGCAGTGCAGGCCAACGCATATTGATCTGTGCGTCCGTCGATAGCTTCGCCGCGCAACTGCTCGGGTGCCGCGTACGCCATCGTGCCGACCGCCATGTTGGTCCCGGTCAGTCCCGCCGGGTCGTCGATCAGACGCGCAATGCCGAAGTCGGCGAGGAAGATTCGGTGCGCCTTCTCATCGAGCAGGATGTTGGCCGGCTTGACGTCGCGGTGTAGCAGCCCCTGCTGGTGGGCGTAGTCCAGTGCCGACGCGACGGCGGTGATGATCTCTACCGCTTGACCCGCAGGTAACCCGTTCCGATAGTGCTCGCGTACCAGCCGGGAGGCGTCCGTGCCCCCGACGTAGTCCATCGAGATCCACAACTGGCCGTCATGTTCGCCGCGGTCGTGGACACCCAGAATGTTGGGATGGGACAAGCTGGCGGTCAGATCCGCCTCGCGCAGAAACCGCTCCCGGTACTGCGGGTCTGCGGTCCACTGCGCGGGCAACACCTTCAGCGCATCTTGTCGCGGCAGCCGCGGATGTGCGGCGAGATAGACCGTGCCCATACCGCCCGCGCCGATTACCCGCAGGATCGTGAATCCCGCGAACATTTCGCCTACCGATACCGGCATGGCCAGATCCTAGCCGGAAGCTAAGCTGGGAGTTGTTTAGCTGGCGAACCTCGTGAACGCGGAAACATCATGATGGCCGATGAGTTGGGTGCTGGGCAGTCCTTTGCGGCAGCCCAGTTCGGCGTATTGGGCCCATTGCAGGTGCGGATGGGCGACGTACTGGTGCCATTGGGCACGCCGAAGCAGCGTGCCGTGCTGGCGATGTTGATCGTCAACGCGAATCGACCGGTGAGCGTCGACGCGCTGATCGGCGCGGCATGGGATCAACGGCCGCCATCGGGAGCCCGGGCCACCTTGCATGCCTACATCTCCAATCTGCGTCGGGTGATGGATGGCGCGGGCATCGACCGTTCCGTGCTGGCCAGTAGGCCGCCGGGATACCAGCTGTCCATCAGCGATGAGCAGTACGACTTCGGCCGCTTCATCGCCGAGCGAAACGCCGGCGTGCAGGCTGCGGCTGATGCGCAGTTCGAGCAGGCCGGCCGGCACCTGTCGGCTGCGCTGAGCCAGTGGCGCGGCCCGGTTCTGGAGGACCTGAGCGACTTTCAATTCGTGGAGACCCTGGCCGCGGCGCTCGACGAAGAACGGGTGCTGGTTCACATCGCTCGTGCTGAAGCCGAGATCGCCTGCGGCAAACCACATAACGTGATCTCCGAGCTCGAGACGCTGACCGCCCGGTATGGCTATCGGGAACCGTTGTGGGCGCAGCTGATGACCGCCTACTACTTGGCGGACCGCCAATCGGATGCTCTGGACGCCTACCTGCGGCTGAAAGCTCTGCTGGCTGAAGACTTGGGTATCGACCCGGGATGGACGATCCGAGAGCTGTACGAGCGGATCCTGCGCCAAGAGCCGCTGGATGCGCGCAAGGTCGCCCAGTCACATGCCGAGGACACCATTATCGCCCAGTCGGACAACGCAATCCGCGTCCGGCGCCCTGCGGTCGCAGCACTGGTCGGGCCCGACGGGCGACGCCATGCGTTTGCCGGCGCGGCCACCCGGATAGGGCGAAGCCCGGACAACGACATCGTGCTCTCCGATGCCAAGGTCAGCCGCCACCATGCGGTGATCGCCGACAATGGTCATACCATCCTCATCACCGATCTGGGATCGGCGAACGGGGTTCGGGTACGCCGCACACGGATCGACCCCAGCGCCGAACTGCACAACGGCGATCGCATCCGGATCGGCGACGAGGAGTTCACGCTCGACACCGGAGTCGAGCCTCCGCTGCATTAAGGATCCAGTAAGCGCTGTCCCGCACAGTGAGCGAGCGCAGGTGTTGCAACGCAACACCGCAACCTCACGGAAGGACAACGCTGATGAAAATTCTGCCCACCAACATCGAAGAGCAGATCGACCGCGTCGATCGCAACCGCAGCCTGGCCATTGGGATCAGCACCGGGCTGCTTGCGTTTTGGTGCCTTTACCGGGTGCTGTGGTCGATCTATCTCTCGGTGACCTACGACTTCTTGTTCGGATCACTCATGTTCTCCGTGGTCCTGTGGGGCGTGATCGGGGCCGTCGCGGCGATTGCCGCTACCGGCTTCCTCACTCGCTACGCCAAGCGGCCCTGAGCCGCGACGATGACCCACTCGTCCTATCGACCTGAGCCCCCACAGATACTGCCCACCACCGTCGCCGACGGGCGCGCCCCGGGTGTGTACTACCGCATCGACGGCGAGTTGGTGCCGGTACTGCACATCTGGCTCGACGGCAGCGTGCCAGTCTTTTTCGAGCATCACGTGATCTTGTGGAAGGACCCGGCGCTCGACATCGGGCTCAAGGGCAAGGGTGCGCTCAAGCGGATGATCGCCGGCATGCAACTGCTCCTCACCGAGGCCCGCGGACCCGGTCAGGTCGCGTTTTCTCGCGACGGCGCCGGACATGTGTTTCCACTGCATCTGCGACCGGGATCAGCCATCGAGGTACGCGAACACCAATACCTCGCGGCCACAGGGAATCTGGAGTACGGATTCACCCGCCAGAAAGGGATCCGGAACATGTTCTTCGGCTCGACCGGGTTCTTCGTGGACCGGTTCAGTGCAACAGAGTCAGAGGGCGTGGTATGGCTGCACGGCTACGGCAACGTCTTCGAGAAAGTTCTCGCGCCCGGCGAACAGATCGATGTCGAGCCCGGGAGCTGGATCTACCGCGATGAGAGTGTCCGAATGGATGCGCAGGTTTACGGATTGCGCACCGGAATGTTCGGCGGCACCGGAAATCTCGTCTTCAATCGGTTCACCGGTCCGGGTCGGATTGGCCTGCAGTCGATGTACCTCGACATGTCTGCCGACGCATCGGCGTGACCGGGCGGAGCGGCATTAAGGATCCATAAAGCCCACTCCCGCACAGTAATTACTCACCACCTCATCACTACAAACAAGGAGTACCCAATGAAACGCGAAGTCCTGATCATGGCCGGCACGGCGGCAACTCTCGCCACGGTGCTGGTGGGTTGTTCACACCACGACAAGGCCACCAGCGTCGGTAATGCCGCAGTGGCGGCAGCCGGCACATCGAACACCAAAGTGCTCGTCGACGGCAAAGATCAAAACGTCAAGGGCCAGGTTGCCTGCACGACGACTGCCGGCACGGTGAACATCGCCATCAGCGGAGCGGCATCGGCCGGAACGCCCGCGGGCATCGGTGCCGTCCTGACAGACGCCAATCCGCCGGTCGTCAAATCTGTTGCGCTGGGCAATGTCAACGGCGTGACGCTGGGCGTTGGCGGCACCACCGGCAAGGCCGATGCCACCAAGGACGGCAGCTCGTACAAGATCAGCGGCACCGCCACCGGGGTGGACATGGCCAACCCGATGGGAGGACCGGTCAACAAGCCGTTCGAAATCGACATCACTTGCCCCTAGTACCGGTTGCCTCCCGGCCACCGCGCGCTGTCTGACGACGACGCCCGGTGGCCGGACGGCCGTTCTGGATCAACCCAACAGGCTCAACCGATCTCAGACAGCCTCGGCATCACTTCATCGCCGAAGCGTTTCACAAAGCCAGCCGGATCCGGTGAGCCCGGGATCGGGCCGGTGTTGATCATGTCGACACCCAGCCCGGCCATCCGCTCGACCTTCTTCAGATATCCGTCGACGTCGGCGAACGGATCGTCAAACACGCCAACGGTTTTGCGGATCTCCGCGACGTCTCGGCCGACGGTGTCACAATGGCGCGTCAGCACGTCGATCTTGTGCGTCAGGACATCGATCTCGGAATCAGTGGAGTTCCAGACATCCGCATACTGCGCGACGAGTCGCAATGTCTTCTTCTCACCGCCACCGCCGATCAGGATCGGAGGCCGCCGAATCGGCTGCGGCTGACAGATGGTCTCGGCCAGTTGAAAGTGCTTGCCGTCGTAGGGCCCATCGTTGTTGCTCCACATCTGCTGACAAATCTGCAGTGTTTCCTCGAGCATCTCGAACCGAGTGCTCACAGATGGATAGGGGATTCCCAGGGCGTGGTGCTCGCGCTCGTACCAGGCGGCGCCGATACCGAACATCGACCTGCCGCCGGAGAGCACGTCAAGCGTTGTGACGGTCTTGGCCAGCACCCCCGGGATGCCGATAGGTGACCCCGGTGACCAGCAGCGCCAACGAGATGCGGGTGGTCCGGCCGGCCAGGTAGCCCAGCGACGTGTAGCCCTCCAAGAACGGGTCTTCGGCGCGCCCAACATTTTCCATCTGGAAGAAGTGGTCGGCCAGGGTGAACAACGTCGCGCCGATGTCTTCGGCAGCCACCGCGGACGACAGCAGAGTCGGCGCCAGCGCGGCGGCATCGCCCGGCAGAAAATCGATGAAATGTATGCCCAGTTCCATAGATGATTCCCTTCGCTAATCGGTCAAGCGCCCAAGCAGCGACAACGCGTCGTTGATCACGCGCCGTTCCCGCTCCGAGTAGCGCTCCTGCATGGCGCGGGCCAGCCATTCCTCACGGATCTGACGGTCACTTTCCGCGCGCCGGCGTCCGGCGGCGGTCAGCGAAATCACCTGTCGCCGGCCATCATCGGGGTCCGGCGAGCGCCGGATGAGGTTGTGCTGATCGAGTGCGGCCACGATGGCCGCCATCGACTGCGGCCGCACCTGCTCGGCTGCGGCCAGCGCACTGGTCGACGATGAGCCGTCTTTCCACAGCCGGGTGAGCACCGCGGTCTGCGACGGCGTCAGGCCGTCGCCGGTGCCGACGCTGCGGAGCCGGCGGCGTAGCCGACTGAACACCACCCGTAGATCGCGGGCCGCCGCTGCTGCCGACTCACTGATCCCGTCCACGTGGTCAACCCTACACTCGACAGTCCAGACTGTACAGTTAAGACTGGCTAAAATGAGGGCAGCCGACAGCTATCAGGTTCGTTGGGCGCATTCGTTAGCTGATCGCGTAGTCGCTGAGCGGGAAGTTCGAGGCCTCAGCGATCGCGGTCGAGGTGGCCATCGGACGCAACAGCGACGGTTCGCCGCTCGGATTGAAATAGTAGGAACGCGAGCTTGCGCAGTTGCCGAGTGTCCACAGCGAATCGCCGAGCAATTCCGTCATCCGGTCCAGATAACGCGCGTTGGCTTCCTCGGTCACTTCGAAGGTATCTGCACCCTGACGTCTGAGCTCACCGAAAAGCCGTTCCATCAACCGCATCTGATATTCCATGGTGTTGAAGAAGTTCAGCCCCAGGAAGGCGAACGGGCTGGCCAGGCTCAGATAGTTCGGGAAGTAGGGCATCGATACGCCCTGATATGCCTGGAATCGCGTTTCGCGCCACCACTTTCCGAGGTTCCGGCCGTCGCGACCGATCACCTCGATGGCCGGGAAGTTGGCCTCCCACAGGTCGAATCCGGTGGCCAGCACCAGCGTGTCGATGTGGGTCTTGGATCCGTCGGCATTGACGATTCCGTCGGCCTCGACGCGTTCGATCCCGTCGGCCTGAAGATGCACATGCGGTTTGGCTAAGCTGCGGAAGTAGCTGTTGGAGAACGTCGGCCGCTTACACCCGATGTCGTAGTCGGGGGTGAGCTTGCGGCGCAGTTCCTTGTCGCGGATCGCCAGGAACTGGTTGATCTTGCACAGATCCATCGCGGAGATATTGAGTCGCCGGAACAGCGGAACCCGGTATCGCACCACGCCGACGGTGATCATCAACTCGTAGATGGTGTCGGTGATCGCCCGGATCGCTCGCTGGGTCCACGGCAGGCGCGCGAAGAGCTTTTTGGCCCGATCCGAGAACCGCAGGTCGATCTTCGGCGCCACCCAGATCGGGGTGCGCTGGTAGACCGTGAGTTCTGCGGCCTTCTCGGCGAGTTTCGGGATCAGCTGCACCGCCGTTGCACCGGTCCCGATGATCCCGATCCGGCGGCCGGTCGGATCGAAGTCGTCTTCCCATTCGGTGGTGTGGATGACTTTGCCGTCGAACGTGGTGATCCCGGGGATGTCGGGTGTCTTCGGCTGGGACAGGAAACCGGTCGCGGTGATGAGATAGCGCGCCGAGAGCACGTCGCCGCCGGCCAGCGCGACCTCCCAGCGACGGGCCTCCTCATCCCAACGGGCACTTTCCACGACCGTGTTGAACCGCATGTGCCGGCGCACGTCGTATTTGTCGGCCACCCCTGCGGCGTATTGCTTGATCTCCGGCCCGGGGGTGAACAACCGCGACCAGTTCGGGTTCGGCTCGAAGAAGTACGAGTACGTGGTGGTGGGGACGTCGACGGCCAAGCCGGGGTAGTGGTTGACGTGCCAGGTCCCCCCGAGATCGTCCTCGCGGTCGACGATGACGAAGTCGTCGATACCCAGGCGCTTGAGCTGGACTGCCGCCCCGATACCGCCGAAGCCGGCTCCGACGATGAGAACCTCGAACTGCTCCGAACCCATGGCACGACAATATACCCGGTACCCCTGGTACTGGTAATTGGCCGGTCTAGCGGCGTTTGAGGTTGGGCGCCGCTTTCTCGGCGGATTCGCCGTTCGCGGCAGCCAGGGCTGCGTTGTCGTCTTCGAGTTCGAGGATGCGACCGATGCCGGCGAGATTGATGCCGGCGGCCAGCAATTCACTGATCCGGCGCAGCCGGGTCAGGTCGTCCGCGCTATAGCGGCGGGTCCCGCCGTTACTTCGTGACGGGCTGAGCAGACCGTGACGCTCGTAGAGACGTAGCGATTGCACGGGGATGCCAGAGAGTTCGGCGGCCACGGAAATGCCGTAGACCCCCCGATCCGCGGTCGGCGGGCCGGCCATGTCAGGTCGCTGGGTCATGGTTACTCGTCCTTGGCCGCTTCCATAAGAAACCTGTCTATCACACTTGCGACTTTATCGCACGCGTGCTATATCAAATCTATGCCACCAGGCACAGGAAATAGTCCGAGACGGCGCAAGATTGGAGAGTCAGATGACCGCCATGCTGATGCGTACCGACCCATTTCGTGAGTTGGACCGTTTTGCCCAGCAGGTGTCAGGCACCGCCGCCCGCCCAGCGGTGATGCCGATGGACGCGTGGCGCGAGGGTGACACGTTCTTCGTCGAGTTCGATCTGCCGGGGATCGACGAGAAGTCCTTGGATCTGGACATCGAGCGCAACGTGGTGACCGTGCGCGCCGAGCGCCCGGCCGTCAACCCCAACCGGGAGATGCTGGCCACCGAGCGACCGCGAGGAGTATTCAGTCGTCAGCTGGTTCTGGGCGACAACCTCGACACCGAGCGGATCGAGGCGTCCTACGAGCAGGGCGTGCTGCGACTGCGAATTCCCGTGGCCGAGAGGGCCAAGCCGCGCAAGATCACGATCGGTCGCAGCGATGCGCAGGCGACCCGCGAGCGCGAAATGGTCGAAGTCTGAGTTGACGGTGGGCGGCAGCGCCGCAGGACAACGCGTCTGGACCCTGCCGCCCACCGCAGCCACCGGATAACGGTGGATTCGTCCTTGCGCGCTCAGGGAGGTTGTCATGCCATCGGATTCGCCTGTCGACCCGTCAGGCGTGTTCACGTCTCTCGCTGAGATGGCCCGAAAAGCCGCTGCGCCGAAAGAGATGTACCCCGCGATATGTGTGGCGGCCACGCTGACGATTCCGGGATGCGACCATGCCAGCCTGATGATCCGCCACAACGGCACCTTGAGCAGCGTTGCGGTCAGTGACGCTATCGCGCGGGAGATCGACAAGCTCGAGTTGGCGCTCGGCAGCGGGCCCTGTCTGGATGCCATCGAAGAGCGCACCGCCCAAATCGAGCCGAATCTGGCCGCCGACAGCCGGTGGCCGGATTTGGCAAGTCGCGTGCTTGCCGAGACTCCGGTACGCGGGGCGTTGAGTGTTCAGCTGCCGGTCGACCGGGACCGGACCGGCGCGCTCAACTTGTTCTCCGACAAACCTCATGCCCTCGACGAGCGATCAGTCGAGCGCGCGCTCATGTTGGGCGCGTTTGCCACGGTCGCGACCACCGCTGTGGCGCAGAGTGAAAACGCCGCCTCGCTGCGACGCGGACTCGCCAGCAGCCGTGATATCGGGAAAGCCATCGGCATGCTGATGGTGCTGAACGGCGTCTCCGACGACGACGCCTTCGCTCTGCTGCGCCAAACGTCGCAGGCGACCAACGTCAAGCTCGCCGACGTCGCCGCCGACGTCGTGCGAACGCGCGCGCGTCCCGCGGTCTGACTGGCTGCGGTGAACTATTGACGGCCGAGCAGACGTAGCGCCGCCGCCACGGCCAGCCCCGGCACGTCGAGGGTCTTGGAGCCCAAATCATGTCGCGCGCCGGCGATCTCGACGATCTGGGTGGGCGCCGGGATCAAGGCCGCAGCGCCGCGTACCTCCTCCGACGTCCCGAACGGGTCCGAGGTGCCGTGGGTGAACACCGTCGGCACCTCGATGTCGGGCAGGTGCTCGGTGCGGGCGCGTTCCGGCTTACCCGGCGGGTGCACCGGATAGGAGAACAGCGTCAGCACGTCCACTTGCGCTTCTTTGGCGGCCACCACCATCGACGTCTGCCTGCCGCCGTAAGAATGGCCCCCGACGATCACCGGGCCGTCCGCCAATCCGCGGCATACGGTAATCGCCTCGACGATGCCGGCGCGGTCGGTGGCCGCGGACCCGGACGGCGGTCCCTTGGGCCGTCGCCGCCGGTACGGCAGGTCATAGCGGACCGCCAGCCAGCCGCGTCGGGCCCACTCATCGCAAAGCCGTTGCAGCAATGGCGATTCCCGGTTGCCACCGGCCCCGTGCGTCAGCACCACCACACCGGCCGGTGTGCCGTCAGGTTCGTGGGCGATGCCCGCAATATCGTCGAGAGTCCTTCAAATGACGCCACTCTCCCCCGCAAGCGGGAGGTGCCCCCACCTCATCGCTGCGCTCTGCATCGTCGCCGGCTCACGATCGCAGCCTGAACAGCGGTGACACCGGGCCGTGGCCGTGCCCGAGCGGATACGAGGCCCGCAGGCCCTCGGTCACCCAGGTTTTGGCGAACGAGACGGCGTCCGGCACCGGGTAGCCGTGCGCCAGCGCGCACGCCGTGGCCGCGGCCAACGTGTCGCCGGCGCCGTGGTCATCGGCGGTGTTCACCCGCGGCGATTCGAACTCGTGAAAGTCGTTGCCGTCGAACAACAGATCGGTGCTGCTGGCCGAGCCGGGCATATGTCCGCCCTTGACCATCGCCCATGTGGGTCCCAGCGCGTGCAAGGCGCGGGCCGCATCGGCTTGGCTTGCCGCGTCGACGACGTCGATGTCCACCAGCAGCCGCACCTCGTACAGGTTGGGTGTCACCAATGTCGCCTGCGGAAACAGTTCGGCCCGAAGGCAATTCAGTGCGGCGCCGTCGAGCAGCGGGTCGCCGTGCATCGATGCGCACACCGGGTCGACGACCAGGGGTACGCCCGCGCCGTGGTCGCGCCAACTCTGCGCGATGGCTTCGATGATCTCGGCGGAGGCAAGCATGCCGGTTTTGGCGGCCTGCAATCCGATGTCGTCGCACACCGCCGCGATCTGAGCGGCGACCACGTCGGGCGGAACCGGATGGAAACCCTTGACGCCCAACGAGTTCTGTACGGTCACGGCCGTCACCGCGCACAGCGCGTGCACGCCCAGCATGGTGCAGGTGCGGATATCGGCCTGCATCCCGGCGCCGCCGCCGGAGTCGGATCCGGCGATCGTCAGCACCCGCAGCGGCGTCGTCCCGGACGGCGCCAGCGGAAGCGCGATCACTGCTGGGCGAGCGGCAGATATACCCGGTTACCGTGCTGGGCGAACTCGGCGGATTTCTCGGCCATGGCCGCCTCGATAGCTTCCTCACTGTCGAGCCCGTGCTTGGCCGCGTAATCGCGGACATCCTGCGTGATACGCATCGAGCAGAATTTCGGGCCGCACATCGAGCAGAAGTGCGCAGCCTTGGCCGGCGCCGCCGGCAACGTCTCGTCGTGATACTCGCGCGCGGTGTCGGGATCCAGCGACAGCGCGAACTGGTCGTTCCAGCGGAACTCGAAGCGTGCCGTCGACAACGCGTCGTCACGCTTCTGGGCGTGCGGATGTCCCTTGGCCAAATCGCCTGCGTGCGCGGCGATCTTGTAAGCAATCACCCCGTCCTTGACGTCTTTGCGGTCGGGCAGGCCGAGGTGCTCTTTGGGTGTCACGTAGCACAGCATCGCCGTGCCGGCCTGCGCGATGATCGCTGCGCCGATCGCCGAGGTGATGTGATCGTAGGCCGGCGCGATGTCGGTGGTCAGCGGTCCCAGCGTGTAGAACGGGGCCTCTTCGCACAGCTCTTCTTCCAGCCGCACATTTTCGACGATCTTGTGCATCGGGACGTGGCCGGGGCCCTCGATCATGACCTGCACGCCATGGGATTTGGCGATTTTGGTCAGTTCGCCCAGCGTGCGAAGCTCGGCGAACTGAGCGGCGTCGTTGGCGTCGGCGATCGAGCCCGGCCGCAGCCCGTCACCCAGGGAGAAGGTGACGTCGTATTGCGCCAGGATGTCGCAGAGCTCTTCAAAGTTGGTGTACAGGAACGATTCCTGATGATGGGCCAGACACCACGCGGCCATGATGGAGCCGCCGCGGGACACGATCCCGGTCACCCGCTTGGCGGTCAGCGGCACATAACGCAGCAGCACGCCGGCGTGCACGGTCATGTAGTCGACACCCTGCTCGCACTGCTCGATCACCGTGTCGCGGTACATCTCCCAGTTCAGCTCGGTCGGGTCGCCGTTGACCTTCTCCAGCGCCTGGTAAATCGGGACCGTGCCGACCGGCACCGGGGAGTTGCGCAGGATCCACTCGCGGGTGGCGTGGATGTCCTTGCCGGTGGACAGGTCCATGATGGTGTCGGCACCCCATCGGGTGGCCCACACCAACTTGTCGACCTCTTCGGCGATCGACGACGTCACCGCCGAGTTACCGATGTTGGCATTCACCTTGACCGCGAACGCCTTGCCGATGATCATCGGCTCGCTTTCGGGATGGTTGTGGTTGGCCGGGATCACCGCGCGGCCACGAGCGACCTCGTCGCGCACCAACTCGGCGGGCATCTGCTCGCGCTCGGCGATGAACGCCATCTCGGCGGTGATCTCGCCGGCACGGGCCCGCTGCAGCTGGGTGCCGCGGTCGCGAACCACGCCCGGGCGCCCAGGCAGACCCGCCGCCACATCGATCACCGCGTCGGGGTCGGTGTAGGGGCCGGAGGTGTCGTAGAGATCGAGATGTTCGCCGTTGGACAGATTGACCCGCCGGAACGGCACCTTGGCGGGGGGCCCGCCGGGGGAGACCTCGACGTCTCGGTAGATCTTGCTGCTGCCGGCGATTGCGCCGGTGGTCACGGTCGGTTCGACTGCCAGATCGGTCATTTCCGTCTCCCTACGCCGGCATTACCCGGTCAGGTTCGTACGGTCGACGGCCCCGAGCCGTCCTCTCAGCGCACCGGGCGTGCGCTCCCGCTGTGGTTGTATTCGCCGGCTCCTCCTCGGACCGCTTCGCGGTCCGCATCGTCGCCGACGGTGGTTGATTCGCCGGCTCCTCCTCGGACCGCTTCGCGGTCCGCATCGTCACCGACGGGACGTATGCAGTTCCCACGCTAGCGCAGCCTGAGGATCGTGCAGGCTTACCCAATCAGGTCCGGCCCAATCTCTGCGCAAGGTCTGGCCTCGGTGGGAGGATGTTCACGCGTGCGAGAGGTGGCCGAAACGAGCTCTGGGAACCAGGCCTGGCCGGCCCGGTGGCCCGCCGTCGACGCCGACAAACCTGGCGTCGGCTCGTTCCGATTCTGGTTCGTCGGGCAGCGCTGGGAATGGTCCGACGAGCTGACCCGCATGCACGGCTACGAACCCGGCAGCGTCGAGCCGACGACCGAGCTGCTGATGTCACACAAGCATCCCGAGGACCGAAGTCACGTTCAGGACCACCTCGACCGGGCCCTGCTGTCCAAGGGCTCGTTTTCCAGCCGCCACCGCTTCATCGACACCGCCGGCGCTGTGCACGATGCGATCGTGGTGGCCGACCGGATGTCCGACGCGACCGGTGCGGTGGTCGGAACTGTCGGTTACTACCTCGACCTCACCGCAATCCTGGTCAAGAACCGCCAGGCGGCCCTCGACGAGGCGCTGCCCGACTTGTTCGAGTCGCGCGCCATCATCGAGCAGGCCAAGGGCATCCTGATGGCCATCTACCGGGTCAGCCCGGAGCAGGCCTTCGGCGTGCTGCGCTGGCGGTCGCAAGAGACCAATATCAAGGTGCGCTCGCTGGCACAGCAGCTCATCACCGAAATGTCCGCGCAGCCACCGCCGCCGGCGGATGTCCAAGCCGCCTTCGACCATCTGCTGCTGACGGTCCATCAACGTGTCGCGGGTGCATCGACCACGTGAGGTCACTGCCGGTTACGCTCGTCCCAACGGTGGACGGCAGGTCGGGTGAGCGCGATGGAACTGTTGGTGGTCGACTCTGAGGTTCGGCCGGACGCTGTCCTGGTGTGCTGCCAAAGGGGAGATCGATTCCGGCACCGCAGCCGAACTCAGATCGCAGCTGGACTCCGCGTTGCAACTGGCCGCGGGTCAAGAGTCCCGATTGCTCATCGTCGATCTGCAGGGCGTGACGTACTTCGGCAGTGCCGGGTTGAACGCCGTGCTGGACTGTCACAAGCAAGGTCTGCGCGTGGGGACTTCGGTCCGGCTGGTCGCCGACAACGAACTGGTGGTTCGCCCGATCGAGGTGACCAACCTGGACAGCCTGCTCAACCTCTATCCCTCGTTGCCGGACGCACTGGAAGGCCGTGATTCCGAGCCGGGACCGTGAGCGGGCACGAACGCCGCGGCTGGCCACGCGATCCCAAAATCCTGCCACCTGACCTCGCCGCCGCCGTAGCGCTCGGCGGGGAGATGGGCCGGCGGTTCGCCGAGTTCGATTGGACTGCACATCCTCTCGGGCCGCCGCAGTCGTGGCCGACGTCGATGCGGTCGGTGGTCGCCATGGTGCTGACGTCGAGCTTTCCGACCGTGCTGTGGCTCGACACCGTGGAACTGTTCCTGATCTACAACGACGCGTACATTCCGATCCTCGGTGACCGGCACCCGGGCGCGTTGGGTCAGCGCGGGCAGTACGCCTGGTGGGATGTGTGGGAATCGGTCCGCCCGATGCTCGCCAGCGTCATCGCCACCGGCGAGGGAACGTGGTCGCGCGATTTGATGCTGCCGATCCTGACCGCGGGCCGCCGCCGGGAGCGGTACTTCACCTTCACCTACAGCACGCTGGTCGACGAGGATGGTACGACGTTCGGGATCATCTGCCCGTCGTTTGAGACCACCGACCGGGTGCTGAGCGAACGTCGACTGCACCTGCTCAACGGGGTGGCCTCAGCGGTGATGGATACCAACACAATTGACGACGCGGTGCAGGCCGCCGTCGCGGTGTGCGCCGACCGGCCGGCCGACGTGCCGTTCGTCGCGGCGTACGTCGGTGATCCCGACACAGGCGACGTCACGTTGCGTGCGGCGACACCTTCGGTGCTGCCGTTGTTGCCGCCGACCCTGGCGGAGTTGACCAAATCCGCGTCGGTGCCGCGGGCCCGGTCGGAAGCGCAGGTCATCGACAACGTCACCGCGATGATCGACGGTGTCCACGAGGCGCTGGGTGTCGACTGTCCAGACCACGCGCTGCTGCTGCCGCTGGGCGAGGGCCCGGCCGCCGGCGCGTTGCTGGTCGGCACGAATCCGCTTTCCCCGCTGGACGATCAGTACGTCGGATTTTGTCAGCTACTGGCCGACCAGTTGTCCTCGGCGATGGCCTCCGCGGTGTCCTACGAGCAGCAGCGACGGCGGGCCGACGCGCTCGCCGAACTCGACCGTGCGAAATCGGCTTTCCTCACCAACGTCAGCCACGAGTTCCGCACGCCGCTAACGCTTTTACTCGGTCCACTCGACGATGCGCTGGCGGGCAGCAGTCCCGATAGCGTGATCGAGAGTCAGCTGAGGATCGCGCGACGTAACGCGGGCCGCCTGCAACGACTGGTCGACTCGCTGCTGGATTTCTCCCGGATCGAAGCGGGCCGTGCCACCGCCAACCTGCTGTGCACTGACGTCGGCGCGCTGACATCGCACATCGCGTCGTCGTTCTCCGAACTGTGTCAGCGGGCCGGGCTCGAGCTGGTGCTCGACTGCCGATCCGGTCTTGGCCGACGTCGATCCGGGCATGTGGGAGACGATCCTGCTCAATCTGCTGTCCAACGCGGTGAAGTACACCATGGCAGGCTCTATCACCGTCACGGTACGCAGCGATGCGTCGTTGGGCCACATCATGATTCGTGATACCGGTGTCGGCATCGCAGAGGCTGACCTGAAGCGGCTGGGGGAGCGGTTCTTTCGCGCGGAGGGCTCGCACGGACGCAGCGTAGAAGGCACCGGAATCGGGTTGTCTCTGGTGCAGGGCCTGGTCGACTTGCAGGGCGGCACCGTGGAGTTCGACAGCCAACTCGGGTGCGGCACCGCGGTCACCATCCGGTTGCCCCGGTCAGCCCACGGCACGCCCGTCGACCATTCACCCGCCGGCTTGCTGGACAACCCGTACGTCCTCGAGGCGGACCGTTGGGTCATGTCGCGAGCGTCGTCGACCGGCGACGCCACGCCCGATGGGCGGCGAGCTGGTGCTGATCGCCGACGACAACGCCGACATGCGAGCCCATTTGGAGCGGGTGCTCTCGTCGCGCTGGCGAACAGTGCTCGTCGCGGATGGCCAAGAAGCCATCGAGGCCGTCCGCAAGCTACACCCGGCCGTCGTCGTCACCGATGTGATGATGCCGCGAATGGACGGCTTTGAACTCATCACCGCCATCCGTGCCGATCCGGCGCTGGCGGCCACCCCGGTGCTGATGCTGTCAGCCAGGGCAGATGCGCAAGCGATCAGCGAGGGGTTCGCCGGCGGCGCCGACGACTATCTGCCAAAGCCGTTCAGCTCACAGGATTTAATCGATCGCGTGGCGGCGCGGGTGTCGGCCGCTGCCCGAGAGCGCGCCAGCCGGCGATCCAGTGACGCCCGCGCCCAGATCGCTCTGGACTTCGCACAGCTGGATGCCGCTCTGCAGGCGGCCGATTCGGCTGCGGCGATCGTCGAGGCGCTGCAGGGGGCTGCGTTCGGGTCGAGTGAGGCACCGGTCATCTGCCTGGGACTGCTTGACCACGAAGGCAAGAACGTTCGATTCGATTACGGTTCACCGGTCCCGCCGGTGATGCGCGACCGCTACCACATCGCCTCGATGGACACTCCGATCGTGCCCGTGGACGTGGTCAAGACCGGTCAACCGATGATCATCACCGATACGCTCGATCTCAGCCCGCGCTACCGGCACGTGGTGGGCGAGACCTCGGACGCGGTCCGGTCATGCATCAGCCAGCCGCTGCGGGGTATGGACGGAAAGGTCATCGGGTCACTCGGGATGCTGTGGGCGACGCCGCGGCAATTCGATGCTGCCGAAATCGACTGGGCCGCACAGGTTGCCAGGATCACCCAATCGACCGTCGACCGCATCCGCAACGTGCAACGTGACCACCGGATCGCCGTCGACTTCCAGGACCATCTGCTCGATCTCGACCGCGGCTCGACGGCGGCGGTGGTCGCTGCGGTCTACCAGCCCGCTGCTGAGGCAATGCGTGTCGGCGGTGATTGGTATCTCGTCGTGCCGCTGGAAAAGGAAGGCCAGATTGCGATCTCGGTCGGCGACGTCGTGGGGCACGGGCTGCCCGCCGCCATCGCGATGAGCAGGCTGCGGGCGGGCGTGGCGGCGAGCACGCTGACTGACGCCGATCCGGGTGCGCTGCTGGCCAACCTGGACCGGTATGCGGCCACTGTGCCGGGTGCACGCTGCGCCACAGTCAGCTACGCGGTGATCGACGACGGCTCGGACCCGGACACCGGAGACGGAATCGCCCGGATCAGCTATTCCTGTGCGGGACACCCCTATCCGTTGCTGGTGACCCCCGATCAGCAACCGGTGTACCTGTCGGATGGCCGGCGCCCGCCAGTGGCCGCGTGGGAGACCCCATTCACGCAGAACACCGCCGTCCACGAGTTGCCGCCGGGCAGTGCGGTCCTGCTCTACACCGACGGTCTGATCGAGCGGCCGGGCGAGGGGCTCGATCACGGGTTCACCAGGCTGCAGGGCGCGGCGGCATATCGCGCCGATCTTCCGGTCGGCGAGCTGTGCGACGAGTTGCTCGACCGGATGGCCCCGCCCGGCGGTTACACCGACGACGTCGTCGTGCTGGCGCTGCGTCCGTGCCACAGCTCACCGCGCAGCTTTGCGACCGTGGTGTCTGCGTCGCTGGACCACATCGCCGATGCGCGACATCAGTTGCGCGACTGGCTTTGCGGCGCCGATGTTGATCCGCGGCGAGGAGCCGACATCCTGCTGGCGACCGGAGAGGCGGTGACCAATGCCATCGAGCACGGCAGCGGCAGCGATGCCGACATGACGGTGTCGATCGAAGCGTTCGTCCGCGGCCAGACCGTCACCGCGACGGTCAGCGATGCCGGTCAGTGGTCGGGTGATTCATCGGCCAGCCAGCGCGGCCTGGAACGAGGTCGCGGGCTCACCATGATCAATGGCCTGGCCGACGACGTGCGGACCGTTCGTACCGCGGCCGGCACCCGGATCACGTTGACCTTCGAGCGCGCGGTCCTCTCAGAGCCCGGTCTGATGGAAGGTCTCACGACATGAGCCGCGCGGAGTTTCAGCTGCACACATTGGCGGTCGACGGCGCGTCAACGCCGGTCGAGGTGGCCGTCACCGGGGAGGTCGACGCGTCCAATGTCGTCGAGTTCGCTCGATCGGTGCGCGAACTGCCGGGCGGGCGGCCGGCCATCCTGCACCTGAGCGACATCAAGTACCTGGACAGTGCCGGTTTCTCGGCCCTGGATCGACTGCTCGCGCAGGGGGAGATCGTCATCGTGTTGGCCCCGGACAGCTTCATGTACCGGGTAGCGGAGCTGATGTGCATGCCGATTCATCACGACGCGGAGGCCGCGCGGACAGCACTGCGGGAAGGCGCCGGCTGAAGCCGAACCGCTACTCCGCGTCCTCGATCGCCTCGCCGAGCTCTTCGAGCAGCTTGTTGTGGTGGTTGCTGGCCAGCAAGTGACCCGTCGCGATGACCACGGCGACCGGCCAGTCGATGAGCTCCAATGCAGCTAGAGCGGCTAAACCGCCGTAGTAGGCCAGTTGCTCGGGCCGGGGAATTTCGACTTGCCCGATAACTGGCAGATTGATCGCGAACGTCTCGCCGCCCCGGATATGGGCGACGGCATCCGCTTGGGACGTCGCGCGGCGCGATTTCTTTTCCGCCATCATTTGCCTTTCGGTAACGTTAGCGTTGCCATTGTGACTGGTGGTGCGGTCACTGTGGAGTCATGTCGACGACCGACTCTCTCGCCGACCCACTAGGCGGAGCTGTGGCGGGCCTGCTGACCGTTCCACTGACCCAGTTGTACGCCGTTCTGTGGCGCTTCGGCGCCGTGGAGGTCGTGGCGACTCGGGCGGAGGCGGATCGCCGGCCTCCAGCTCGACCAGCCGCTTATCGGCGAACGCACGGGTCGCGACGGCCACGGCGGCGGTCGCAACCCCAGCTGAGCCCAGCGCCTGGGCCCAGGCGAGCGGGCCCAGCGGAGTGCAGCCAAGCAATTGGCTGACGCCGGGGATGCTGATCAGCGTCCCCATCACGGCCAGCGAGCCGCCCGCGGTCAACACCACCAGCGGAGTACGCGAATCCAGCAGCGTCTGACCCAGCTGCGCTGACACCAGCGCGACCAGTGCCACCGTCGACGCCCGTTGCGGGCGTCCGGTGACTCCGGCCATTGCCCACGCCGCTGTCGCCGCCGCCGCAGTGGTCGCGCCGCGGATTGCGACCGCTTGCCACAGCGCCTCCTGGTCGGGGCCGCGGCCCTCGGTCTGCACCGGGCCGCTGGGCTTGCTGACCGCCAGGGCGGCGGCGGGCAGGGCGTCGGTGAAGATGTTCACCAGCAGCAGCTGGCGGGTGTTGAGCGGCGAATTGCCGGTGATCGCGGCGCCGATGATGGCGAACGCGACCTCGCCTGCGTTGCCACCGAGCAGCACCGACACCGCTGCCTGGACCCGCCGCCACAGCTCGCGGCCTTCGTCGATCGCGTTCAGCAGCGCCTCGATGCGTGCGTCGAGCAGCACCACGTCGGCCGCGACGCTGGAGGAATCGCTGCCGCGGGCGACGACGCCGATGCCGACGGTGGCGGCGCGGATCGCGGCGGCGTCGTTGGCGCCGTCGCCGACCATCGCGCAGACCTTCCCGGCGCGTTCCAGCGTCTGCACGACCTGCACCTTGTTCTCCGGCGACATCCGGGCGAAGATCACCCGCTCGGTGACCACCCGTTCCTGATCCTTACGCGACAGGGCATCCCACTCGGCGCCGCTGATGACCTGGTCCGCCGTCACCGACATCCCCAGTTCCCGCGCGATCGCCGCGGCGGTGATCGGGTGGTCGCCGGTGATCAGCCGGATCCCGATTTCCCGCTCGGTGAGCGCCGCCAGCAGCGCGGGCGCTTCGGCCCGCGGGGTGTCGGACAGCCCGAGGAAGCCGGCCAGCGACAGCTCACCGCCGGCCAGGTCTGCGATGGCGTCTTCGTCCTCGGTGACCAGTTGGGCCTGTTGCGGGGTCAGCCGGCGGCGCGCGACGGCGATCACCCGCAGCCCCTCGGCGGCCAGCCCACGCACGGTCGCCTCGATCTCGGGCCCGATGCCGTTGCTGGCGGCCAATACGACCTCGGGCGCGCCCTTGACGGTCAACTCGTCGCCCGACACCGACGCCGAGAACGACCTGCCCGAACGGAACGGCAGGTGCGCTGAGACTTCGATGCCTTCTGCTACCGGTTGTGCCGCCTCGATGATCGCGCGGTCGGTCGCGTGCACCTGCGGCCCGCCGTTGGCGTCCGGTGCAGCACTTGCCGCGAATCGCAGGACGTCGTCGCGTGAGTAGCCCTCGACCGGATGCACCTGCGACACCCGCAGCCGGTTCTCCGACAGCGTGCCCGTCTTGTCGAAGCACACGACGTCGATGCGGCCCAGTGCTTCCACCGACCGCGGGACACGTACCAGCGCACCGTAGTTGGTCAGTCGCCGGGCCGACGCCGCCTGCGCGAGGGTCGCCACCAGCGGCATGCCTTCGGGCACCGCCGCCACGGTGATCGCTATGCCACTGGCCACGGCCTGGCGTAAACCCCTGCCGCGCAACAAGCCAAGGGCACCGACCAGCACACCACCGGCGGCGCTGACCGGGAAGGCCCGATTGGTGAGCTGGCTGAGCTGATGTTCCAGCCCGATCTGGGGGTGCTCGGTGGACACCAGCTCGGCGGCGCGGCGTTCCTGGGTGTCGGCGCCGACGGCGGTCACCAGCGCCACCGCGGTGCCCGCGACGATGGTGGTTCCGCTGTAGAGCATGCAGCGGCGCTCGGCCAGGTCAGCGCCCGGCGTGGGGTCGAGTTGCTTTTCCACCGGCAAAGATTCACCGGTCAGGGTGGATTCGTCGACCTCGAGATCTTCTTCGTCGACCAGCCGCGCGTCGGCGGGAACCACCTCGTGGGTGCGCACCTCGATCACATCGCCGGGCCGCAGCTGCGCAGCCTTCATCTCGGTGTACACCGGCGCCCCGTCGCGGCCGAAGGTTACTTTCCTGGCCAGCGGAATCTGTTGCGAGAGAAGCTCGTCGAGTCGGCTCTCGGCGCGCAGCCGCTGGCTGGCCGCCAGCATGGAGTTTCCGGTGAGAACCGATCCGACCAGCACCGCGTCGACAGGCGAACCCAGTATCGCGCTGGCCGCCGAGCCCAGAGCAAGCACCGGTGTCAGCGGGTCGGACAGTTCCGCACGCACCGCCTTGAGGAACTGCCAAACCGCCTGACGCGGACGGTCGGTCAGTTCGGCGCCGCGCTGCGCCGTGCCGATCGCCCGAATGGCCAACCCCTGCCGTTTCTCCACTTCCGGCTGGGGATCCGGTGGGGGCAACATTTTGCGGACCTGCTCGATCGACATCGCGTGCCATTCGTTGATCGGTGCCGGCAGGGGAGCCGGCGCGCGCAGCACCCCTCGGGCCATCAGGTATCCCGACAGCAGACCGGCGGCAGCGCCAGTCGTCACCGGACCGGGACCGCGCCCGCGCACGCCAGGAACCATCAGTAGTGCGCCCAATGCCGTTGCGCCGGTGGCTAATTCGACGCCGCGTCGGCTCGCTGATTTGGCCGCCGGGATCGCGTGTAGCAGTCGCCATGCACCTTCCAGGTCGCTCAGGATCAGATGCGCGGTCCAGGGCGGCGCTTCGGAATCAGAGTTTGGCATCAGGCCCAAACCGATATCGGCCGACGAAAGTGCCTGTGCCGCAGCCGATGACAGGACCGCAACGGTGTGGCCAGCCTCTTGTAGATCTGCCAGTGCCGATGCGAGTGCGTCGTCGATGGACGCCCGCTGCAACGGCCGCAACTCATCGAACGCGGGCTGCAACTCGCCGAGATCCTCGATGTCGACCGAGATCAGTTCCAGGCCGGCGCGGCGTGCTTCGGCCAGCACCGCCGCGGCCAGCGGATCGTGCGTCGGGCCGATCAGCGCCTCGACCTTGGCGTCGACCGGGTGCCACCCCACCCTGAGGCCCTTGCGCTCCAGGAGCAACTGGGCGCGGGTCCACGCCGGTGTCAGCTCCTTTTCGCTCGCGCCGCGAACATGGACCACCCGCAGCGTGTTGGTGCACAACACCCGCGGGTCGACGACCAGTGCGTCGACGCGATCGAGCCACCTAAGTTTTTCCGGGTGCAACGGCAGTACCGCATACCGCTGCGCCAACCCCTGCCCCAGTGCCGCGGCGAACGATTCGCGCGTGGTGCGGCTGGCCTTCGGAGTGGTGACCAGGGTCGCGGTCGAGGCCGTAGCGATGTTGCGGCTGGACGCGCCGACGGCGGCGGTCGCGATCAGCTGGAGCAGCGCGCTGCGCCCGCCGTGCCGCTCGACCGGCCCCCCGGCCGGTGGCACCGGCCGCGACGGTGGGTGCACCTCGGGTTGCTCGGCATGGCGGGCCAGCGCCGGTTCGTGACGATCCCAGGCCCGCGCTTCGGCCTGATATTCGGCGGCCTTCAGAATTTCCACCGCCAGGTCGACGGTCAGCGACGCCGGTGACAGTTCAAGGACATGCGCCACCACCATCGCCACCGAAAGCACTGCGTCAGTGGCCGAGTGGCCGATGCTGTCCTCGAGTAGACGGCGCAGCCGCGGCTGATAGTCGACGGCCACCACCACTGCCTCGACGCCGTAGAACAAATGCGGCCATCGCAGCACCCGACCGACGACGGCAGCGCTGACGCCGACGGCGGTCGCGCCGACCCCCAACGCGTTGGTGGCAAGCAGCAGGCCATCGCCCGGCAGCGGTTTCGGGCGAGTGTCACTACGTCGTGCATCGACAGTATCGCTTGCCCGCCAACGCTTCTCGGCCTCATCGACGTCACGGCAGAGTTCGCGCAGTGAGATCTGATCATTGCTGAGGCCAACGACGATCCGCGACAGCGGGCGGTTCACGCTGACCGATTTGACGCCCGATCGCGCGCGAACGGCGTCGACCACGAAGCGGCCGAGTTCTGCGCCGTCCGGACCGTCGAGGCCGCGGACCTCGATCCACGCGCGCCCGCGCCCGTGCCAGCTGTGCCGGGTCAGCGTCGGTGCGGGAAGTCCGGCCGACAGCGCGCGGGCGCCTTCGCGAACCGGGATGGCGGTCATCGCCAGGCCGGTGCTGACCAGTGCAGATGTTGCCTGCAAGCCCAGCGTTACCGCGCGAAACGGGAAGGGTGCACGCACCAAGTCGACGCTACCTGCTCGGCGAAATCAGCGACGGGTGCGCGATTGCGTGCCGCGTGGCTGCCGCGCGGGGGTCCGCTTGGCCGGCGTCTTGCGTGGCCTCGCGGAGCTGGTCGACTTGGCCGGAGCCGCCTTCACCGAGGTAACCGATGCGATGGGGCCGTCGCTGCGCGAGTTGCTCATGCGTCGCAGCAAGAGTGCGCCGCCGCCGACGACCAGCAAGATCGGCCACTCCACGAGGCCGGCGACTCCGAGCGCGCCCAGCGTCAGTGCGGCAGCCGGCGTGGAGTGGCTTCCGCTGTCGATGCCCTTCTGCACACCGGCCGCCGCTCCGGTCACGGCGCCGACGACGCCGTTGACTGCGGCACCGCCCACGGCGCCGGCCGCGGCTGTGGTCGCTGAGGCGGCTCGGCTGACCGTCCGACTTACGTTGCGTGCGGCGCCGTCAACGACACCCATGATGACTCCCTGACATTTCGTGTTGGGCACTCAATCCGAATGCTCGCAATCCTATGACCTCGATTGGCAAATTAACAGCGAATGAATACCCAATAGGCGTCATCTCATGCGTCAAATGTCGCGAAGATCCACCAATACCGGTGCATGGTCGCTGGGCGCCTTGCCTTTGCGTTCTTCCCGAACGATTTGCGCATCGATGACCCGGTCGGCGAACGCGGGTGAGCCGAGGATGAAGTCGATACGCATCCCTTGTTTTTTCGGGAATCGCAGCTGGGTGTAGTCCCAGTAGGTGTAGACGCCGGGGCCGGGCGTGAAAGGCCTTACTACGTCGGTGAATTGAGCATCTATCATCGCTTTGAACGCTTCGCGCTCCGGCGCGGACACATGGGTGGCACCTTTGAAGACGTTCACATCCCAGACGTCGTCGTCGGTCGGAGCGATGTTCCAGTCGCCGACCAGAGCAATCGGTGTCGATGGGTCGTCGCGTAGCCATCCTTCCGCGGTATTGCGCAGAGCGGCAAGCCAATTCAGTTTGTACGTGTAATGCGGATCGCCCAGCGCGCGACCGTTGGGTACGTAGAGGCTCCACACCCGCACTCCTGCGCAGGTGGCGGCAATGGCACGCGCTTCACCCGATGCGGCGACGTCCGGTTTGCTGCTCCAGGTCGGCTGGCCGTCGAAGCCGACTTCGACGTCGTCCAGGCCGACCCGCGACGCGATCGCCACACCGTTCCACTGGTTGAAACCGACGTGTGCGACCTCATAGCCGAGCGCCAGGAAGGGCATCGCCGGGAACTGCTCGTCGGAGCATTTGGTTTCCTGCATCGCGAGCACATCCACCTCGGCTCGCTCCAGCCAGTCGAGGACGCGGGGCAGCCGGGTGCGAATCGAGTTGACGTTCCAGGTGGCTATCCGCAGGCGCGGCGGCGATTGGCCGTCGTCAGGCATGGTTGCGACCCTACGTGAGCGACGCGACCGTGATGTAGCGCGCGTGGTGGTGCAGGACAAACCCCAGCGACCGGGTCAAAGCCGCGGCGGCGCGATCGTCGTCGTCGACACGGAGGTAGCCCCGGGTCGCGCCGCGAGACGCTCCCCACGCCAACAGTGCCTCGCAGAGCGTGTGGGTTGCGTCGTGGTCTGCCGGATGGATCACCGACAGGCCCACCCAACGAGTGTTGTCGGGGGAATTGGTGACCGAGGCCCGCGCCGCAGCGCCGGCGTGGGTGCCGAAGATCAGCTCGCCGTCGACGACGGCGGTCAGTTCCTCGATCGGTATGTCGCGCAGGTGCGCGCCGCTCGGCTCGGCCGCCAACCGGACCGCAGGATCGGGCTCGGCGAGGTGCACCGGGCGCACCAGCATCCAGTTGGCTCGCTCGCCCTCATCGGGTAGGCGCAGCAGGCGGTCGGCGACCGACAACCGCGGGGTCAGGCCGCGGCTTCGATACCAGTCGACGATCGCCGGTAATGCCGCCTGGCTGGCGAAGCGATCCAGTGGCACAGCGGAATTCGCGTCGTATGTGCCCCCGCGTCCGGCGCGCAGCAGCCAGCCGTCCAGCCATTGCTGCTCGAGACCCGGCCAGGCCAACGCGTCGGCGTGCTCGAGTGCTCGAATTTGTGACGAGCGGATTGGCGTGTCGCTGAGCATGCGCAGCGCGATCGCATCGTCGGGCGCGAAATCGACCACCGCTCCCGTCTTCGTCTGCACGCGCACCAGCGGTGTGGTCTCGAGCAGGTGACCGATGACGTCGGTCAACGGCGGTACCGACCCGGCCGGCCGGCGGTAACGCACCATCACCCTGGTTCCGAGCTCGGGCCATGAAACCATCAGTGGCCGAAGGGATCCGGTCCCTCGCCCGGTGTCCAGGACAAGC
Source organism: uncultured Actinomycetota bacterium (assembly GCA_963762535.1). Lineage (GTDB taxonomy): Bacteria > Actinomycetota > Actinomycetes > Mycobacteriales > Mycobacteriaceae > Mycobacterium. Next base: position 97,302 of record CAVXKX010000002.1, on the reverse strand, counting down.
CCGGGAACACCCCAGCCGTGCGCTTTGACCGCCCGCTTGGCCGCGCGGGCGTGGCGTCCGATCAGTCGATCCAGATACAGCAGGCCGTCCAGGTGGCCGGTCTCGTGCTGGAGCATCCGCGCGAATAGCCCTGTGCCCTCGAGGGTTAGCGGGTTGCCGTCGGCGTCGAGGCCGGTGACTTTGGCGTAGTCGGCCCGGCCGGTGGGAAACGATTCACCGGGCACCGACAGGCAACCCTCGTCGTCGTCATCGGGGTCCGGCATGGTTTCGGGAACTTCGGAGGTTTCCAGCACCGGGTTGATCACCACGCCGCGCCGTCGCGCTGCCTGCCCGCGCTCGTCGGCGCAGTCGTAGACGAATACCCGGAGGTTCACGCCGATCTGGTTGGCGGCCAGGCCGACCCCAAAGGCGGCGTCCATAGTGTCGTAGAGGTTCGCGATCAGCTCGGCCACTTCGGCCGGCAGTGAGCCGTCTGCCGCCACTCGCACCGGTGTGGTGGGAGTGTGTAGGACGGGATCTCCCACGATGCGGATGGGTACGACAGCCATGACCGCAAAGCTTAAGCCCGCGTCCATCTGCTCCGGTTGCGGAGTGGGCGTGCGACGGGCAACCTCACTAGTCAGCCGACTCGCGGGCCTGGCTTCCAGGTCAACACTTGTCGACGTGGTTGAATAATCGCCGGAGCAGCGAGCATTCGAGATTGTGCCGAAAGGGTCGAGGACGCGATATGGACAGCGCTATGGCGCGAGCTAATCGATCGGGAGACGACTCTGAGCTCGCCGATGGGTTGACCCGCCGCGAGCACGACATTTTGGCCTTCGAGCGCCAATGGTGGAAATACGCCGGCGCCAAGGAAGAAGCCATCAAAGATTTGTTTGCAATGTCAGCCACTGCCTATTACCGAGTGCTCAATGCGTTGGTCGACCGCCCCGAGGCATTAGCCGCCGATCCGATGCTGGTGAAACGACTCCGCCGGCTGCGGGCCAGCCGGCAGAAGGCGCGGGCCGCCCGGCGGCTGGGCTTCGAGCTCACCTGAGATTTTGCCTGCTCACCGGGCGTCGGTGTGGGTTTACCGGTACTCCTGGATACAGTGACGTCAATGAATGAGCGCGTTCCCGACTCGACTGGGCTCCCTTTGCGGGCCATGGTGATGGTGCTGCTGTTTCTTGGTGTCATCTTTTTACTGGTCGGGTTCCAGGCCATGGGATCAGGCGGCAACACCGACGACGACTCATCGGTGGCGAGCGTGACCACGAGCTCGGCAGCGCCGAAAACGTCGGCCAAAGTCGTGGCCAAGTCCGACGTGCGCGTCTACAACATCTCCAGCCAGGCGGGCATCGCGGGCAAGACCGCCGACCAAATCAAACAGGGTGGCTACAACGTCACCGACGTCGGCAACCTGACGTTGCCCAAGGTCTCGGCCACCACGGTGTACTTCGGAAGCGCCGCCGGCGAACAGGAGACCGCCGAAGCGATCGGCAAGTTGCTCAAAGCACCGGTCGCGCCCCGGACACCGGAGGTTTCCGATCAGCCTCCCGGCGTGATCGTCGTGGTCACCGGCTGACGCGTCTCAAAACGGCGGTGGGCGCGTCTTGTGCCGGGTGCGGCGGCGTCTGGGCATCATCGCGGTCCGCTCACCGCACTGGCCCAGCGCCGCAACGGGTGCGGTGGCGCAGATCACCGGTGGGTATGCAGAGGGTGGGGAACAGCAGCGCGCTACCTGGGCCCGAGTCCCCAAGCGCGCACAATCACATGAGGCAACGCCCTGACTTGGCTCAAATTGGTGCGACGTCAACGGCGTTCTTGATGGCGACCTTAGGTATTTGATTGACAAGATCCGAGAGCAGCGGGTAGCGAATCCAGAATTCTCTCTGCCCCAACGGGTTTCGTCGTGGATACGATGCCGCTATCGGCCTAGTTGTTGGTTGTTGGTGGTGGTTGGGGTTGGAAGGGTTCATACCACCACCAGTCGGCGCGTTCGCCGGTGGGCCGGGGCATGGTGGGACGGCGGGCGGGGGACGGGTGGGCCGGCGTGCGAGTGATCCTGGGCTTAGGGGTCGCCCGGCGCTGTCGGTGACGCTGAGATCATCTGCTGGTCCGGTGATGGTGATGAGGCCGCGGTGGTGGGCCCGGTGGTGTCTCGGTGTTCCGTCCATGTGGTCGGCGGTGACGGTCAGCTGGCCGAGCACCTCGCCGATGTCGCCTTCGCCTGAGTAGACGACCTTGAAATTGCGATCCCATAGCCGGACGAACGGCTTGCTGCCCCCGGTGGGCGCATCAGTCATTACGGGTCCACCATTTCGCTTCACCCCAGACTCTTCCGGCGGCAACTCCTGGCAATGCGTGGCGCTACAAAAGTATCCGCCTCGGATTACGTCGCCGGGCTGCGGCCGCTTGATCCCGCTCCTCAGCGGGTCGTTCGGAGCCGCGGCGCCGCTCCTCAGCGGGTCGTTCCGACCCGCTTCGTCGCCGGGATAGGCTCTACCCCATGCTCAAGCTCGCCTGCAGCCGCAAATCGGCTGCCGCCAGTGCACTGATCCCACTCGCCGCCTCGGCCGCGCTGATGAGCGCATGCGCGCCGAACCAACCGCCGGCGACCTCTCCCGGCACCCAGCCGCCGGTCTGGACCGGCTCACCGGGCCCCTCGAGTGCTGCGCCGACGGGTCAGCAGGGCGGAACCGACAGTTTGACCACGCAGCTGAACGGCCCGACCGGCACCAAGATCGCCACCGCGAAATTCGACTTCAACCAGGGCTACGTGACAGTCACCATCGAGACCACCGGCACCGGCCAGCTGAGCCCCGGCTTCCATGGTGTGCACATCCACTCGGTGGGCAAATGCGAGGCCAACTCGACCGCTCCGACCGGTGGTGCGCCCGGCGACTTCCTCTCCGCGGGCGGGCACTTCATGGCGCACGGCGAGCACGAAAGCGGCGACCTGACCTCGCTGCAGGTACGCAAGGACGGCGGAGCGTTGCTCCAAACCACCACCGACGGGTTCACCAAAGCCGACCTGCTTGCCGGTGCGGGAACCTCGATCGTCATCCACGCCGGCGAGGACAACTTCGGCAACATCCCGGCGGACCGCTACACCCAGGTCGGCAGCGGCGCACCCGGACCGGACCAGACGACCATGTCGACTGGCGACGCCGGCAAGCGGGTGGCGTGCGGTGTGATCGGCTCCAGTTAATTCCTCGTCGGACAGGGGTACCGCTATCAGGGTGAACTTCGCGTCATCACCCCGCCCGACGCTCGGAGTCGAATGGGAGTTCGCGCTCGTCGACGCGCAGACGCGCGACCTGAGCAACGAAGCCACCGCAGTATTCGCCGAGCTCGGCGAAAACCCGCGCGTGCACAAGGAATTACTGCGCAACACCGTCGAGAGTCGTCACCGGCGTGTGCGACTCCACCGCGCAGGCGATGGACGATCTTCGGTCCACGCTGAGTTCCGTTCTGCCGATCGTCCGGCAGCAGGGGATGGAGTTGTTCGGCGCGGGCGCACATCCTTTCGCGAGTTGGTCGACGCCAAAAACTGACCGATGCACCGAGATACGCCGAACTGATCAAGCGCACCCAGTGGTGGGGCCGGCAGATGCTCATCTGGGGAGTCCACGTGCATGTCGGAGTTTCCTCGCCGGACAAGGTGATGCCGGTCATGTCGGCGTTGCTCAACTGGTATCCGCATCTGCTGGCGTTGTCCGCGTCGTCCCCCTGGTGGGTGGGTGATGACACCGGCTACGCCAGCAACAGGGCGATGATGTTTCAGCAACTTCCCACTGCCGGCTTGCCGTTCCAGTTCGAAAAATGGGCACAGTTCGAAGGTTTCGTGTACGACCAGAAGAAGACCGGGATCATCGAGGACGTCAACGAGGTGCGTTGGGACGTTCGGCCGTCGCCGCGCAACGGAACCCTCGAGGTGCGGGTCTGCGACGGCGTGTCCAACCTTCGCGAACTCGGCGCACTGGTTGCGCTTGACGCATTGCCTGGTGGTCGATCTCGAGCGTCGCCTCGACGCCGGCGAGACCTTGCCGTCCATGCCCCCGTGGCACAACCAGGAAAACAAATGGCGCGCAGCCCGTTACGGGTTGGACGCGATCATCATCCTCGACAGCGACAGCAATGAGCGCCTAGTCACCGAGGACCTCGACGATGTGCTGACCCGGCTGGAACCCATTGCGAGATCGTTGGATTGCGCTGACGAGCTCGCCGCGGTGGCTGACATTCCCCGGCGCGGAGCGTCATATCAACGCCAGCGGCGGGTCGCCGAGGAGCACGACGGAGACCTGCGCGCCGTCGTGGATGGGCTGGTCGCGGAGCTGGAGATCTGATGGATACAGCAGCTGAATTCGGCCGACTGGCAATGTTTCCGTTGCAATCGGCATTTCTGCCGGGTGAGGATCTGCCGCTGCAGATCTTCGAACCCCGCTATGCGGAGATGGTACGAGACTGCATGCGCGACAACAGTCCACGGTTCGGTGTCGTCTTGATTTCGCAGGGCCGCGAGGTCGGTGGCGGTGATGTGCGATGCGACGTCGGCACCCTGGCCAGGATCGACGAATGCGTCGACGTCGACGGCTCGGGCCGGTTCATGCTGCGGTGCCGGACCGCCGAGCGGATCAAGGTGTGCGAGTGGTTGCCCGACGACCCCTACCCGCGCGCCATCGTGGAGGAGTGGCCAGACGAGCCGGGGGAGTCGGTCAGTGCCGGCCAACTGGAAGAGCTCGAAGACCGGATGATGGCCCTGTTCGAGCGGATCGCCAAGGCCCGAGACTTCCCGGTGCCGGATCGCCAAGAAGTGCTCGGCTCCGGCATCGACTTCCCCGACGCCGGAGAACGGTTGTACGCGTTGGCATCACGCATTCCGATCGGACCGGCCGACCGTTACTCCGTGCTGGCCGCCCCGACGGCGCACGCGCGGTTGACGGCGCTGGGCGAGGCGGTGGACTCCGTCGCCGCGATCATCGAATTTCAGCTTTCGCAATAGGCCGTCTGTGGTTGCGGGGGAACCGTGACCAGACGTCCTTCGATGAAGACGCTGCGGGGTGTCAGATCCTTGAGGTCGTCGTCCGGCATCCGGTTATAGCGCTGCATCAGATCCAGCGCCTCGATCGCGGTGACCGCCCAGTCGCGGCCGGTCAGCCACTGCTGAAGATCGGCCCGCTCCTCGCTGAACAACAGCTCGGGAATGTCTAGCTCGGTGTCGCCCAGATATTTTCGACCTCTTCGAGGTAGTCCGCGTCAAAGGCATTGGGGTTCAACACTTCTGCGGCGATTCGGCTGCCGGTGGCGCTGAGGCTCAGAATCCAGTCGAGCAAAAGATCCTGGCCGCCGCCGGCAAATACGGCAGCAGCCCTTCGGCAGACCATGCCGTGGGTGTCGACGGATCGAAACCAGCTTCCTGCAATGCCGTCGGCCAATCCGCCCGAAGATCGATCGGCACGGCGTGATACTCGACAGTAGGCCTGGCGTTATGGGCGTCGAGCGTCTGCGCTTTGAACGCCAGCACCTGGGGTTGGTCGATCTCGTAGACGACGCTGCCGGAGACCCAGGGCAGCCGCCAGGCGCGGGCGTCCAGGCCTGCGGCCAGAATGACGGCCTGGTCGATGCCGTTGGCGCCGGCGGCGATGAAGTACTCGTCGAACCATTTGGTGCGAGCTGCGGCGTAATCCTGGACCAGCGGCAGATGCTTGGCGACATCTGAAGAGTCCCAGCCGCGTGCGGTGGCCGCGTCGATGAACAACTGGGCGTACTGGTCAGTGAACAAGGGACATCCGCAATCGGATTCAGCGGCGCGAGCCATCGCCACGCCGAGTGCCGTCGCACCGACGCCCTCGGTGATGTCCCAACTGTCACCGTCAGTACGTGTCATGACCATTGCCCATCTCGCTTCCGCGGCCGGCCGAATAGGGCGACCGCGCTGTCGGACAGAACCAGGCTAGTGAAATCCGAAACTTCCTGCTGAACCCGAGGTCGCGTGGTGTACTTCGTCGCGATGAACACCGATGTGGTTGTGGATGTCGACGCGGGTGTGGCCGTGCTGACCCTCAACAGGCCCGAACATCTGAACGCCTACACCGCCGACATGGGCACCTCGCTGAGCCGGGCCTACCGCGACTGCGACAGTGACGACGACGTGCGTGCCATCGTCGTCACCGGCGCGGGCCGGGCGTTTTGTGCCGGAGCGGATTTTTCCGGCAGCGCGGCGCCCTTCGACACCCCGGCCGACGACTCCGCTTTCAGCGCATCGCCGATCAATCCGGCCGCCTTCGAACTGCGCAAGCCGGTGATCGCCGCCGTCAACGGCCACGCCATCGGGATCGGCTTGACCATCGCGCTGCAGGCCGATATTCGCATCGTCGCCGATGACGCGAAATACGGTGTGGTGCAAGTCCGCCGGGGCGTGATACCCGACTGCATGGCGCACTGGACACTGGCGCGGCTGACCAATATTGGCGTAGCGGCGGAGGTCTTGCTCACCGGCCGCACCTTCAGTGGCGCCGAGGCCGTCGGGTGGGGCATCGCCAACCGGGCGCTTCCGCCGGCGGAGGTGCTCGACCGGGCGATGGAGATCGCCCACGACATCGCGACCAATGTCGCGCCGATGTCAGCGGCCTTGAGTAAGCGGCTGCTGTGGGATACGGCCATCAACGGCTACACGCCGCAGCAGGTGGCCGCGCTGGAGACTCAGTTGCACCACCGGGTGATGGGGTCCGACGACGCTCGCGAGGGCGTCAGCGCGTACTTGGAGCGGCGGGCGCCACGGTTCAGCGCACGAGTCTCGGCCGAGTGGACTCCGCTTCCCAACCCGGAGCGGTGAGCATGGCTCAGGACGTGAGTAGTTCGGCCAGGGCTACGGCCAGGTTGTGCAGGTTGGTTTCCAGTGAGTAGGTACCGTCGACGGTCCAGTTGACGATGCCGCCGGATAGCGCACCAACGATGATGTCGGCCAACGTTTCCGGATCATGTCGCGTGCTGACCTCGCCGCGGGTCACGCCCTCTTTGACGAGTTCGACGAACGTATCGTGCAGGTTGAACCCACGCTGGATGCCATAGCCACTGGCGGCCAGCATTTCCCCGATCATCTCCCGGTAGGTGTCACCGGATTTGACCAGCGCGACGGCAATGTCGTCGAACACTCCGATAAGCCGCACCGGGATCGCCTCGTCGCCGCGATCGAAGAAAACATCGTGCAGGTTGACGAGCCGACGCTGCGCCAATGCGCGCATCATGTCTTGGCGAGTGGCGAAGTGGTTGAAGAACGTCCGGTTGGCCACGTCGGCACGCTCACAGATCTCCTCGATCTTGGTCGCAGCAACACCCTGAGCGAGGAACAGTTCGAACGCGGCCGCGAGAATCTTCTCGCGAACCTCCTGCTTGCGACGTTCCGTTCTGGTCACGTTGCCGCACACAGCTTCTCGGAGAGATCCCACAGCCCCGCAGCGTGCTCCCCGTCGTTCGCGTAGGGCGCGACCGCATCGCTGATAGCACAGCTTTCCAGGTACACCCCGCCCTGATCGACCAGCTCAGGGCTTACCGCGGCCCACACCTGAGTGGCCGCGCCGTACTCCGGTGTGGTGAAGTCGAGGTAGCCGTCGGTATTTTCGCCACGTGCGGACCCGCTCGCGACGGCAAATTTGCGCAACTGCGAGAAGTCGGACCTCGACATGTACCTCGCCAGCGAGGTGGCCACGGTCCCGGGATGCACGGCGTAGGCGCGGATCCCGTACTCCGACAGACGGCCGTCGGCTTCCTTCGCGTGCAGGATGTTCGCCGTCTTGGACGCGCCGTAGGCCACGAACTTGTCGTATTCCCGATGCTCCCAGTTCGGATCGTCGAGGTCGACGTCGCCCATGATGTGGCCTCCGGAGGACAGGATGACGATCCGGGCGTTTCCCGCGGCCGCGAGCTGCGGCGTCAGGAGCCGACTGAATTCGAAGTGCCCGAGATGATTTGTGGCCAACTGTATTTCGAAGCCGTCCTGAGTGCGGCTGAACGGCGTGAACATGACGCCCGCGTTGTTCATCAGGATGTCGATGACCGGCGTGGCCGCGCGGATCCTCTCGGCCGCGCTGCGCACACTGGTCAACGAGGTCAGATCGAGCTGCACCGTCGCGGTCTTCGCGTCGGGAACCTCGGCATGTATCCACCGGTCCGCGTCGCCGAGGGCATCGGCGTTGCGGGCGGCCAGAATCACCCGCGCGCCCGCTGAGGCCAGCGCCCGGGCCGACTCGCGGCCCAGCCCCGACGACGCCCCGGTGATCACACATGTCTTGCCCGACAGGTCGATACCTTCGACGACGTGCAGGGCGCTGCGCGGCTCGGTCATGCCGGCGCCAGTTTCCACAGCGGGATGACGACGCCGGCTTCACATTCCTCGTCAACGACCCACTTGCACATTCGTCGAATCGGCTCGATGGCGTCCTGAGGTGCGGCGATCGCGACATTGCAGGCGTAGCCCAAACTGGTCAGTCGTTGGGCCCCGAACAGCGGCAACGTGTCTCGCAGCCGGCGCTTGAGCGATTCGGGATAGATGCCGATCGTCTGGGTATACGCGTTGACTGCACCGGTCACCTTGTCGATGCTATCCACCGGCACAATGTTGGCAACGCGCCCCGACAGCATTGGCGAGTAGTCGACCGGCTCATCGAATTGGGAGACGACGATCGCGCCCTCGCCTTGCTCACCGCCGATCACGTGATAGAAGTCCTCGGTCATCCGCGAGGCCTCCAGGTGGTCGAGGAGTTCGCGGTTGGGGTAGCGCGGTGGGGTGCTGACAATGGCGGGCAGCGCAGTCAACTCTCGATAGATCAATTCGCCCAACCGGTTCGCCTTCGCGAGGCCGTCGGCATCGGTGCCGCTCAGCACGTAGATGACCCGTGCGTTGGCGCACCCCTCTTGATTCGCGACGCCGATGTCGGTCGCGGCGCGGCGGGCCACCTCGCGCATGGTGTCGTCGTCATCGAACGCCTCGCCGCCGATAATCGTCGCGCTGCGCTTGGGATCCAGCGCGATGAGCTCCAAACCGGGCTGAATGTAGCGGGTTACGTGCTTGACCGATGCAAGCCCACCCCACGCCACGATCTTTTCGATGTGCTGCGGCTTGTAGAGGGTTTCCTCGACCGCCAAATCGCCTCCCTTCCAATACCCGACCGCCAGGTGTTTGGTGATGGGGTGATTCGGCGCGACATCGGCAAGTGTGCGGGCGATGGCGATCGCGGTCAGCGGGTCGTTGGACGGCGCCTTGACGATCACGTCCGATCGGGTGATCACCGACCGCAGGATGGTGACTGCCGAGACCAATCCGCCGTTGCCGGCCGGGATATGGAGCACTCGCGATCCGAACGCGCGCACCCGTAATTCGCGGCCGTCGCGCAAGGTGCGTGGAACCCATCCGTTCAGATAGTCCAGGCCGACCTGGCTGTCGGCGATTTCGGTGACATTGTCGCGGGAAAATAGCGGCTGGAGAATGCGGTAGCTGTTCTGCATCATCTGCGGCGGCAGGACGTTGGCCAGCAGCGATGCTTCGTAGGCCTCCTGCAGGTGAGCGTTCGAGTCGAAATCCAGTGCGTTGCCGAGGGCCTCGAGCACGTCGAGGATCTCGTCGAAGCTCACGTCGTAGAGGTCGCTCATGTCGGCCGGGCTCTTGAGCGGCAGCTGCTCGACGTATTTGCTCATGTCCGGCGCCTGGAACTGCGCGGGGCCGACGCGGGTATCGAACCGAACCAGGTCGTCGGTGATCACGCGCCCTCGTAAGAACAGCGGGACGGTGTAGGCGATCACAGCTCAACGCCCTTCATGAAGTTCACTGCCTCGTCATGCACCTCTTGCGTTGCCGCACAGGTGATCCGGTCATCTTCGACGCCTTGCTTTTCGCTGTAGCGCATGATGCCGGGTTCAAACGCCACGCTGGCTTGTCCGCACGGGCACCGCAGGTCCCAGTCGATGGTGACTTCGTCGCCGGAGATGACGCCGCCCCAGTGGGCGCGAAGCAGAATGTCATATACCGCGGCGCGGCCGGTCTGTACGCCGGTGCGGGGGAGCGGCTTGCTGGTCTCGGGATCGAGCACGAACGGGATGACCCACGGCGCCACGTGATAGCGACCCTCGGTGCACCCCCAGTGAAACGTGCTGGATTCGGAGAAACCGTATCCGACCTGGATGCGGTCGACGCCGAGAAAATCGGTGATGACATCCATGAAATCATCCGGCAGCGCAACACCTTTCATTCCGCCACCGGTGAGTATCGCGGAGTCGGGCGAGAAGACGTTGCGCACTCCGCGCTCGAGGCCGGCCTTGGCTATGTCATACATCAGGTGATAGGTGCCGAGCATGAATACCCGTTTGCCGCGCAATTGTTCGGTGATGCGGGTGAAGAACGCATCCATGTCCTGACTCTGCCGTGCTTGCATGGCGACGAATTCATCTTTGCGGGCGGCCAGCGCCGGGTCGATCTCCAGCCTGTCGAGCTCGCCACGGGAGGCCGCCGCCCGCATCTTGGACGCAAGGAACATCAGATCGGTGTCGACCGCGAACGGGTAGAGGGCGTGAAATCTGGATTCGTCGCCGCCGGTGAAGCCACGCTTGATCATGTTGGCGATGCGCAGATGGCCGAGCTTGCCGTCGGCGAAGTTCGGCCACACCACATCGACCGACGGGTTGAGTTGCTCGTCGGTGGGCTCGTGCCCGAAGGTTTGGAACAGGCAGATCTTCCACAGCACCATGCCGTCTTCGGCGCCGCGCTTGTCCTTGGGAAGGAGCGAGATGGTGCCGGTGGTGCCGCTGGACGTGATGACTTCCAGCGGAGTCTGCGCGTCGAGCCGCTCGATCCAGTCGTCGATCCCGGTGCAGTCGGTGGTGTCAACGGCAGACAGGTCGTAACTGGTCAACTTCCCCAGCCACCTGGTCATCAGGTCGAAGCGCTTCTTGTCGATCAGCGCGGCCGGATACGACTTGAATGCGGTGTGCGAAAAGAACAGCGGCACAACGTCGTTGAACTCGTTGATTGCGGTGATACCGAGCCGGTCAGCCAGCTTTCGCAGCATCTCGATGCTCTGGTAATGCTGCTGAAATCGGATGGCCATGGCCTGCCGTTGCAAGGATTCCAGCTCGTTGCGGTCGATGCTGTGCATCTGCGTGTAGGACTGGCCGAAGAAGTTGATCGGGTCGTCCATGAATTCGGTCAGCGACTGCGCTGTCCTCTGTGTGACTGTCACCCGGACAACGGTAGCCCTATATTGCAGTAGTACGCAATAGTGCAGTCAACTGCAATTAGGATGCTGTGTGGTTAGAACACGTGCAGCTTGCCAGCGATCTGAAGCGCGGCCGGATCGCCCTGTGTGTTGACGCAAAGCGACTCCCAGTTGCCGCGTTGGGTGACCCAACGGACGAATGCTGCTGAGTCACAGTCAATTTGGCCAGCCACATCACCATCGCCGATGTGTAGGGTCCGCCCCGCAACGCCGGTGAGCCGAATCTTCACCGCTTGGTCCACACCGTCGAGAAGTTCGCTGTTCTGCTGTGGCAGCGCAGCCTCGATCCAATCGAGCGTGGGGGCAAGGCGCAGCTCGTCGGACGCCGGCGGTTCTCCGCTGAACGGACCATCCGGCGGGAACAGGTCGTATCTGATGTGCACGTAGTGCTCGAAGGCGTAGGCGGCCGGCACGACTGACGCGTGGTAGGTCCCGACATCACCGAGCGGCACCTCGACGTCCTGGCTTTGCACCGCAGCGAGTAGCTCCAGTCCTCTGCCGCTGGCCGACTCGTAGTCCGCGAGAATTTCGGCCGGAGTCATGGAACGGCGCGACTCGACGTATAGGTCCGCGGCTCGTTCGGCCGGCAGTCCCGCCGAGTCAGGCAGTTTCGACATGTCCACGGCGAGCCAAAAACTGCACGCCATATGGGAGACCAGATCCTGGACCGTCCAGCCCCGGCATCCGCTGTCCTGTGACCAGACCGAGTCGTCGAGTCCCCGGCAGAGCGCCAGCAGCGCGTCGCGGTCGGCTTCAATGGCCTTCAGTGCTGAACTGGGCATCGTGGTGAACCTTTCCGATTGACCGGGCGGTCTGATAGGACCGTCGGAACTCGTGGAGTATGTGGAGCAACCTACATACGGTATGCATGAACATACATACCGTATGTATGAAAGGCAAGAGCTGGTGGAATCGACGCGTCGTACCCAAGCCCAGCGCGCCGCGGACACGCGCGACGCTCTCATCGCGGCGGGCCGTCAGCTGTTCGCCGCACACGGTTTCGCCGACGTCGCGCTCGAGACGATCGTGCGGGCCGCGGGAGTCACCCGCGGTGCGCTGTACCACCACTTCGCTGACAAGACCGAGCTCTTTGCCGCGGTCTTCGAACAGGTCGAAGGGGAGTTGGCGGCGCGGATGGGCGAGGCGATCGTGGCTGCCAACCAGACTGATCCGGTCACGATCATGCGGCTCGGCGTCGACTTCTGGCTGGATGCCTCCTCGGATCCGGAGGTGCAGCGCATCCTGCTTGTCGACGCCCCCGCCGTGCTGGGCTGGGCGCGCTGGACCGAGATCGGGAACCGCTACAACATCGGCTTCGTGCGTGACCTGCTTGCCGGCGCTATCGAGATCGGGCGCATCCCGCCGCAGCCGGTCGAAGCGACCGCTCTGACGATGCTCGGGGCGATGCGCGAAGCGACCCTCTATGTGGCCCGGGCAAAAGATCACGACCACGCTCGCCAAGAGGCCGGTGTCGTGATGAACCGACTCATGCAAGCGCTCAGCGCCGGCTGACCCGGTTGCCGGCCGCGCTGAAAGGCCCGCTGCCGCGGCTCAGCTACGCGACGGTCGGCGCGGGCCGCACGAAGCCAGCGAGCAGCGTGCCGATCTCGATGTGGGCAGTCTGGGTTGTAACGACAGGGTCGTTCGCGGCGAACGCGCGCAACTTTTCCTCGTCGTCGGCCTCTACGACGCCGAGGCCCCAGGAGCCGGTCCCATCGAGTACGGGACCGAAGATCACCATCTGCCCGGAGTCGATCAATGGCTGCCAGTGAGCGGCGTGACGGGTCATGATCTCCCGCTCCTCATCGGTCATGTCTAGCGCGAAGTTTGGGCGAGGTGCCTCGAGCCTGAAAACGAAGGTGGTCACATTCGAACTCTAAGCGTGCTGCCCCGAACGATCGTGGATCCAGTGGTCTTTTCGCAGTGGTCGGGTCCAGCATTCTCGCCAACAACCACCGGAAGCAGGGCCATGCAGCGATACTCGCGCTATGAGTTCCCCCGCACCGCGAGCCGCGACGCAATCAGATGCCGAAACGGTGGCACGGTTGCTGGACGCATTCAACCGGGAATATCACGCGCCCACACCGGGGCCGGACGTCTTGACCACCCGACTGCAAAACCTGTTGGCCCGTAGCGATGTAATTGCCTTTCTTGCAGGCGATCCCGCCGTTGCGCTTGCGCTGCTGACGATGCGTCCGAACGTGTGGTACGACGGCCCGGTCGGCATCGTCGACGAGCTTTATGTCGCACCGGAGGCGCGCGGCCGCGGACTCGGCTCGGCACTCTTGGCCGCGGTGGAATCGCTCACCCGTGAGCGTGGTGGCCGGCTGATCGAAATCGCAGTTGACGGCGCGGATACCGACGCGCATCGGTTCTACGAGCGCCGCGGTTACACCAGTATGGAGGCCGGGCAGGATCAGCCCAGCTTCTACTACCACCGCGAACTATCAGAGATCCCGTAGCCGCACCTCAGCGTTCCGCGGCGAACGCCCGCAGGTCGGCCAGCTGCGCGGAATCCAGTGAAGGACGCACGTTTTCGCGCGCGGCGGCGACGTCCGCGGCGGTGATCTCGGCCGCGTCGACGGAGCGCCGCATCGCGGTGAGCGCAGCCTCGCGTAGCAGCGCCACGCAGTCGGCGGCGCTGTACCCGTCCAGGTCGGCTGCCAATGCGTCCAGATCCACGTCGCGCAGCGGAATCGACTTGCCGGCGGTGCGCAGGATGTCCACTCGCGCTTGGGCATCCGGCGGTTCGACGAACACGAGCTTTTCCAGCCGGCCGGGCCGAAGCAGGCCCGGGTCGATCAGGTCCGGCCGGTTGGTGGCACCGACCACCACGACGTCGTTCAGCGGCTCGACACCGTCGAGTTCGGTGAGCAGCGCCGCCACCACCCGATCGGTGACGCCGGAGTCGAAGCTCTGCCCGCGCCGCGGCGTCAACGCGTCGATCTCGTCGAGGAAGATCAGCGACGGCGCCGAGTCGCGGGCGCGGCCGAACAGTTCGCGCACGGCCTTCTCCGACGAGCCGACCCATTTGTCCATCAGCTCAGAGCCTTTGACGGCGTGCACCGAAAGCCGGCCCGTGCTGGCCAGTGCGCGCACCACGAACGTCTTGCCACATCCGGGCGGGCCGTACAGCAGCACACCGCGCGGTGGTTGGACACCGAGGCGGGCGAAGGTGTCGGGGTGCTGCAGCGGCCACAGCACAGCCTCGGTCAAGGCCTGCTTGGTTTCGACCATGTCGCCGACGTCGTCCAGGGTGATCGAGCCGACCGATATCTCCATCGCGGCTGAGCGGGACAGCGGCCGGATCACGGTGAGCGCTCCGAGCAGGTCGTCCTGAGTGAGTATCGGTGCGCTGCCGTCCGAGCTGGCGCGCGCCGCCGCGCGCAGGGCTGCCTCGCGCACCAGTGCGGCCAGATCTGCAACCACGAAGCCTGGTGTGCGGTCGGCGATTTCGCTGAAATCGAGATCCTTGGTGGGCACCGCTTTCAGCAGGGTTTGCAGTAGCGCCGTGCGGGTCGGCGCATCGGGCAGGCTCAACACCAGTTCGCGGTCGCACAGGTCCGGAGCACGCAGCCGCGGGTCGAGATTTTCCGGGACGGCCGAGGTGACGATCACCGCCACACCCGCGGCGGCGACGGTCTTGCGCAGCTCGGCCAGAATCAGCGTCGCGACAGGTTCGGCCGTGGCCGGCAGCAACGCGTCGATGTCGGCGATCAGCAGCACTGCGCCGCCACTATCAACACCGCGCACTTTCGCCGCCGCCGCCACCACCCGCTGCAGGCGGTCGTCGGCGGCCAACGCCCCGGCCTCGGGGCTGTCGAGCTCAACCAGCCGCCGCCCGGCGCATACCGCGCGCACCAGCGTCGTCTTGCCGACACCGGCCGGACCGGATATCAGGACGCCCAAATTGGTTGTGGCGCCGAGGGTTTGCAACAGGTGCGGTTCGTCGAGGGCAAGCTTGAGCCACTCGGTCAACTTGGCCGCCTGCGCGCCGACGCCCTTGAGGTCGTTCACCGTGAGCTCGGGCGCCTTCGCGACCACCGGCTCTGGCGCAGCCGGCTTGGCGTGTTGGGTTGATACCCCGTTGCCCCACGTGACCAACGAATTCGGTTGCACACTCACCGGTCCGGACGGGTCCACGTCGGTCACGGTCAACAGCTCCGACGTCCAACTGATACCGACCGCGGAGGCCAGCGCACGCGTCGCCGCCGACGTCGAGGTCCCGGGACCCAGGTCGCGCGGCAACAGCGACACCGCATCACCGACGGTCAACACCTTGCCCAGCAACGCTTGTCGCAACGTGGTCGACGACACCAACTGGGTGGTCAGCGTCGAACCGCTCAGCGTGACCGTCCGCGCGCCGTACACGGTGGCGGCCACCACGATGACAGCCGTGTCCTCGCTCAGGCCGGCGTTGGACAACGTCACGTCGTCCAACAGCACGGTGCCGAACGGCGTCTGCGGACCGGCCACCGCGGCCACCGCGGTCGTGGTCCGCGACCCGGTAAGCGACACCGCATCCCACTCCCGAATGCCAAGGGCGGCAATAGCGCTGGGGTGCAACCGGACAACGCCGCGGCGAGAGTCGACGGCGGAGGTGTTGAGTCGGGCGGTCAGGGTCAGCTGAGCCGGAGAAGTCATGTCCGGCCGGTCGGCCGGCGAAGCCCGAGTCGCGCCACTGACCGGCGGCTGGGCTGAGCCCGGCGGATGGCACGCCGGGTGGCGCGGCGCTGCTTGGGTTTCTCGCCCCACGCCTCGGGGTGCGCGGCCAGCCAATGGTGGCTGCGCACGGAGATCGGAATCGAGCAGAGGTAGGCCGCGATGCTCACCATGATCAAGATGTACGGGAATAGGAACGCGGCAGCCGCGACGATGGTCACCCCGGCCAGCAACAGTGCGGCCAAATTGGGCGGCACCGAGACGGCGTGCATCTTGCGCATCGGTAACCTGCTGACCAGTAGCAGCGAGCAGGCCACCATCCAGGTGCAGACGAACCACGGGGACGTCCACCAGCCCCAGCCGAACTGCAGCTTGGCGGCCAGCGGGCCGAGCGCGCAGATCGCTCCGGCCGGCGCCGGCACACCGACGAAGAACTCCCGTGCGAACGGCGGTTGACTGACATCGTCGAGCAGTGCGTTGAATCTCGCCAGCCGCAACACAACTGAGACCGCGTACAGCATGACCACTACCCATCCCGCCGGCAGCGTGGGCAGCATCGACACGTAGACCACGACCGCGGGGGCCACCCCGAAGTTCACCGCGTCGGCCAGCGAATCGATCTCCTCGCCCATCCGCGACTCGGCGTCCAGGGCGCGGGCCACCCGGCCGTCGAGCCCGTCCAGGATCGCGGCCGCGGCGATCAGCGCGATCGCCACGTGCGGCTGGCCTTCCAGCGCGAACCGGATCGACGTCAGCCCGGCGCAGATCGCCAGCACGCTCATCGAGCTGGGCAGGATGCGCAGCGGGACCACCCGCTTGCCGCGAGGCTTGCTTGTGATCACGGCAGCTCTGCCAGCACCGTCTCACCGGCGACCGCCCGCTGGCCCAGGCTGACCGCCACCTGGGAGCCGGCGGGCAGATAGGTGTCGAGCCGTGAGCCGAACCGGATCAGGCCGTAGGTGTCCCCGATCGACAGTTTGTCGCCGACGCGGATCTTGCAGACGATGCGACGGGCCACCAGTCCGGCGATCTGCACGGCGACGATGTCGGCACCCTCCGCGGTGCGGATCCGGACGCTGTTGCGTTCGTTGCTCTCGCTGGCAACCGGGAGATCGGCGGAGCCGAACAGGCCCGGCCGGTGCGCAACGGCGATCACTTCACCGCTCACCGGGGCCCGCTGCACGTGGGCGTCGAACACCGACAGGAAGATGCTGACCCGGGGGAGTTCCGCATCGCCCATGCCCAATTCGGGCGGCGGCGCGGCCGACTCGATCAGGCACACCTGGCCGTCCGCCGGTGCGACCACGACGCCGGAGCGGGTAGGCGGGACCCGGGGCGGGTGCCGGAAGAAGCCTGCGCAGGCGCCGGCGGCCAGCAGCCCGGCTCGGCGCAGCCAACGGGAGCGCCGGCCGACCAGGGCCAATCCCAGGCCGGCGGAAATGAACGGAAGGCCCGCTGGGTGCACGGGTGGAACGGTCGCCCGCAGCAGCGACAGCACGTGCTGGGGACTGATCGTCGGATTCTCGGCGGTCGTGCGGGGACGTCGTGCCACGCGGTCATCTTAGAAGAGCCGCGACGGTCCTCAGACCGGATACGTGACGCCGGTCAGTTCCTCGGAGACCGTCCACAGCCGGCGCTGCAGATCCTCGTCGTGCGACTGTGCACTGGATGAGACCGGCTTCGGGTGGCCGCGCTGCTCGCCGAGGCCGTCGGGCCCGTAGTACTGCCCGCCCTCGACGTCCGGGTCGGTGGCGGCGCGCAGCGTCGGCAAGGCGCCCATCGCCGCGCCCTGAAAGAGCAGCGGGCTCGCCAGGGCGAACAGCGGTTTGATCAGCGTGGGCATGTTGCGTCCCAGCTCGGTGCTGGACGCGCCGGGGTGAGCGGCTACGGCGATGGTGTTTTTCTGGTGCTCGGCCAGCCGGCGCTGCAATTCGTAGGTGAACAGCAGGTTGGCCAGCTTGGACTGCCCGTAGGCGGCGAAGCGGTCGTAGCGGTGTTCCCACTGCAGATCGTCGAAATGGATGGCGGCGCGCAGCCGGTGGCCGGTGCTGCTGACCGTCACCACCCGTGAGCCCCGGACCGGCAGCAGGTTGTCCAGCAGTAGCCCGGTCAGCGCGAAGTGGCCCAGATGGTTGGTGCCGAATTGCATTTCGAAGCCGTCGGCGGTGAGCTGCTTGGGCGTCCACATCACCCCGGCGTTGTTGATCAGCAGGTCGATCCGCGGGTAGGTCTTACGCAGTGCTGCCGCGGCGGTGCGCACCGAGGTCAGCGAGCTGAGGTCGAGTTCTTGCAACGTGACGTCGGCGTGGGGGTGGGCGGCGACGATGCGCGCCAGTGCGAGATTGCCCTTCTCCAGGTTGCGCACCGCCAGCACGACGTGGGCGCCGGTTTGGGCCAGCGCGGCGGCGGCGTGGTAGCCGATTCCGGTGTTTGCGCCGGTGACGATGGCCACCCGGTCGCTCTGGTCGGGTATGTCGCTGGTGGTCCATTTGCCGTCGGGGCTCATCGGGGAAAACGATACCCACCCGAGCTTCCGAGTCGCCGTGTCGGTGCGATTCGCTTCGGTGTCGGTGGCATCCTCTACAGCGTGGACAACCGCACGCCCGGCCCGGTCGCGGGCATGGTCGATCCCGCGCATCTGCCGAGTAGGCGCGCGCCGCTGCGGTGGGCGGTCGGCGGAATCATTCCCTGGCTGCTGCTGGCCGCCGGGCAAGTCGCATGGTTCGAATTCGACAAGCGAATGCCGTGGCTGCACATCTTGATCGGCGTGGTGACTGTGCTCGGCGCGATCATCGCGACGGCTGTGGTTCCGGTCTGGCGCTACCGGGTGCACCGCTGGGAGCTCGGCCCGCAAGCGATCTACACCCGCACCGGATGGCTGGTCCAGGAAAGGCGAATCGCGCCGATCTCGCGGGTGCAGACCGTCGATACCTACCGTGGCCCGGTGGACCGGTTGTTCGGCTTGTCCAATGTCACCGTCACGACGGCATCGTCGGCCGGCGCGGTACACATCGTCGCGCTCGATGCCGACGTGGCCGACCATCTCGTCGCACAGCTGACCGACATCGCTGCGATCGGCGCCGAGGACGCGACGTGACCACTCGGCCTGGCCGGCGTGAAAACGCTTGGCAGCGGCTGAGTCCCAGGATGCTGCTGATTCACCCGGTGCACGAACTGCTGCGCGAGCTGCCTTTCCTGATCGGTGCCATTGTGCTGGGCACGACCACCGGCAATCAGTCCTGGGCCGCGGCGGTGCTGGCGTACACGGTGGTGGTCGGTGTGGCGCGCTGGGTCACCACCAGCTACCGTATCGACGCCGACCCGCAATCGGGCCAGCTGCAGCTGCGGACCGGTCTGCTACAGCGCAAGGTGCTGTCGTTGCCGCTCAGCAGGATTCGTTCGGTGCAGACCGACGCGCGGTTGCTGCACCGGCTGATGGGCCTGGCTGTGGTGCGCGTCAGTACCGGACAAGAAGCTAAGGGCGGCAACGGTTCCGGCGTATTCGAGCTCAACGCCGTCGAGGTCGGCCAGGTGCCGCGGCTGCGGGCGATGCTGCTGGCCGACGCGGCTCAGCGGGTCGACGCCACGACGGCGGAGGAGTCGGCGGCGGGCGTCGTACTGGCCCGCTGGCAGCCGGCCTGGTTGCGGTACTCGCCGCTGAGCGTGTCCGGCCTGTTGTCGCTGGCCGCCGCGGCCGGGGTGATCTACCAGAGCGGATTCGTTGGGCCGCTGCAGCATTCACGGATCGTCACGTCGGTGCTCGACGACGCCGAACGGTTGGGCACGACCAAGACCGTCGCCATTGTCGGCGGCGCGGTACTGCTCGCCTCGGTCCTGCTTGCGGTGCTGCGTTCGCTACTGACCTACGGCAACCTGGTGCTGGAGCGCCAGGCCGACGTCCTGCATCTGAGGCATGGCCTGCTGCGGCTTCGCGAGCGCGCCTTCGACATGAGCAGGCTGCGCGGCGGAACGCTGCGGCAACCGCTGGTGGTGCGGATCTTCGGCGGCGCGCGGCTGGACGCGGTGATGACCGGCGTGCACGGCGCCGGCGAGGCATCGGTGCTGCTGCCGCCGTGTCCGGTGGCCACGGCCGAAGCGGTGCTGACCGAGCTTGTCGGCGACGCCGACGTGGTGACCGGGCCGCTGCGCGGGCATGGCCGCCGCGCAGCGACCCGACGATGGACGCGCGCGCTCGGGCTGCCGCTGGTGGCCGGTGTGGGGCTGGCGACGGTGACGGTGCTGTACGGGAAATCCCTTGTGCCCGTGTGGGTGTGGCCTGCCTTGATTGCGGTGACGGCGTGGTGTGCGCTGCTGGCAGTCGACCGGATCGGGGCGCTGGGTCACCGGGTGCACGACGGCTGGCTGGTGATGCGATCCGGCAGCGTGGAACGGCGCCGCGACTGCCTCGCCACGGCCGGCATCATCAGCTGGACGGTGCGTCAGACGCTGTTCCAGCGCCGAGCCAAGGTCGCCACGCTGGTCGCGGCGACCGCCGCGGGCGTCAAGCGCTATCCGCTGATCGACGTGCCGGAGGATCTGGTCTGGTCGATCGCGGCCGAGGCGTCGCCGTGGGTGGCCGACAGCATCTGGGCTCGCCGCTAGACCGTCAGGCAGTCAGCCCGCGCACCGCGATGATGCGGGCGGCAAGTTGCTCACTGGTGGCCGCGGCTACCGGCGGGCCGCCACACAACCGGCGCAACTCGTTGTGAATCCAGCCGTGCGGCTTGCCAAGTCGATAGTGCGCCGCCGACACCAGCGCGTTGAGTTCGCGACGGAGGTCACGCAGCTGGCCGTGCCGGGTGACGGGTTGGGCGGTGGCCACGCCGTCGCGGGAACGGCGGTCGTACTGCTCTTCTTGCTGACGGCGCAACAACTCTCGCATCTGGCTGGGGTCCAGCAGGCCCGGGATTCCCAAGTAGTCGGCTTCTTCGTCGCTGCCGGCCGGGGTGGCGGTGCCGAACGACGAGCCGTCGAAGATCACCTGGTCCAGCTCGGCATCGGCGCCCAGCGACTCGAATTTGTTGTCCATTTCCGACGGCTCGTCCCGCTGGCGTTGCGCCTCGGCCAGCTCATCTTTCTCTCGATGTGGTTGGCCGAGAACGTGATTGCGCTGCGCCTCCAACTCGCTGGCCAGTAGCAGTAGCGAGGGCACCGACGGCAGGAAGACGCTCGCGGTCTCCCCGGGCCGCCGGGACCGGACGAACCGGCCGATGGCCTGAGCGAAGAACAACGGTGTTGAGGCGCTGGTGGCGTAGACGCCGACCGCAAGTCGCGGCACGTCGACACCTTCGGACACCATCCGCACCGCGACCAGCCAGCGGCTGGTACCGGCGGAGAACTCGGCGATGCGCTTTGACGCGCCCGGATCGTCGGACAGCACCACTGTCGGCTCTTCGCCGGTAATCCGTTGCAGCAGAACAGCATACGCGCGGGCGGCCTGCTGGTCGGATGCGATCACCATGCCGCCGGCGTCCGGAACTCCGCCGGCCCGAAGTTGTCGAAGCCGGGTGTCGGCCGCGGTGACGACCGCGGGCATCCACTCGCCGGCCGGGTCCAGCGCGGTGCGCCAGGCACGGGCGGTGTGCTCGGCGCTGGCCGGCTCACCGAGCCGCGCGGCATACTCCGCACCGGCGCTGTCGCGCCACCGGGTCTCTCCCGAGTACGCCATGAACACCACCGGGCGCACCACGCCGTCGGCGAGTGCGTCGGTGTAGCCGTAGGTGTGATCGGCCTGCGACCGCATCAGCCCGCCGGCGTCGGGTTCGTAGCGCACGAACGGGATCGCGGAGTCGTCGCTGCGAAACGGCGTGCCGGTCAACGCTAATCGGCGGGTGGCATCATCGAACGCTTCCCGGATCGCATCGCCCCAACTCTTGGCGTCGCCGCCGTGGTGGATCTCGTCGAAGATGACCAGTGTCCGTCTGGCCTCGGTGCGTACCCGGTGGCGGGTCGGGTGGCTGGCCACCTGCGCGTAGGTGACGACCACACCGTGGTACTCCGCCGAGGTGTGTGCCGCGCTGTTGCTGAACTTCGGGTCCAGCGCAATGCCGTCGACGGCGCCGGCCATCGCCCACTGCACCTTGAGGTGCTCGGTGGGCACTACGACGGTGATCGCTTCGATGGTGCGATCGGCCAGCAACTCGGCGGCGATGCGCAGAGCAAACGCGGTCTTGCCGGCGCCGGGGGTAGCCACCAGCAGGTAATCGCGTGGTTTGGCGCTCAGATAGCGCACCAAGGCTCGCCGCTGCCAGCCCCGCAAAGCCCGGGTGCTGGGCGCTTCAACTGGCCGCACCCGAGGACTCCTATCTGATCGAGATGCAGTCTAGGGCAAGCACATCGGGGCGTGCATCTCCCCAGGACACCGGCGAGCCGTGGCGGTCCCTAGTGCGGCGTCGACATTTTTGACATTGTTCAGAGCGTGATTACCGGATTGGCCCACGCCGGCGTGTGCGTGCCGGACTGCGAAGCGGCGGTGGCGTTTTATCGCGACGTTTTGGGCCTGCGGGTGTTGTCGCCGCCCTACGTGATGGCCGGCGACGCGATTCGAGACGACATGGGTCAGCTGGTGTCCGATCCCACCATGAAGGCGGCCATCGTCGGCTTCGACGACGACGGCGATCGGGTCCTCGAGGTGATCGAGTATCTCGGCGTCGCCGGCGGCGATCAGCGCAGCGTCGCAGCCCTGACTGACCATGGGTTGTCGCACGTTGGGCTGATCTGCGACGACATCGACGCCACGCGGGCCGAACTCGAGGCCAGGGGTGTGCGCTTTCTGGTGGACGGCATTGCGGACGTCGCGCGTGTTCGCACGACGTGGTTTATCGACCCGTGGGGGGTGGTGTTCATCCTCGTCGAGAAGAGCAGGCCGGAGCGACCGTACTTCGCGCAGTGGGGCTGAAGGCGGCTACTGCAACTGGTTGGCCAAGTAGTGGTACTTGACGCCGTAGGTTTCGTAATCTGGCGGCTCGTCGGATCGCTTGAGCCATGCGCTGACCTCCGGCTCGTCCTTGGTGTAGCGAGGCGGCGGGTAGGGCGGCACCACGAGCGACATCAGTAGCTCCGTTGGGGTCTCGGTTGTGGCTTAGCATCGTTGCTGTGCAGATGCCGATCGTCGACGAAAATGCTCGCGCGGAAAGGCTTCTCGATGCCCAGGATAAGGCCGCGCAGCTGTTCGACGAGATCGAACAGCGTGGCCTGATCCGCCCCGGCGTGGGCGAGCAGGAACTGTCCGACGAGATCCGCGACCTGGCCGCCGAGTTACTTGGGGTCAAAGCTCATTGGCATCGGCGCATCGTGCGGGCCGGCGAGAACACGCTTGAGCCGTTCCAAGAGCATCCGCCGGATCGGGTGATCGCCGAGGGTGACATCGCGTTCCTCGACCTGGGTCCGATCTTCGAGGAGTGGGAGGCCGACTTCGGCCGCACGTTCGTGCTCGGCGACGACCCGCACAAGCTCGCGGTGCGCGACGCCCTGCCGCGGGTCTGGCATGCCGGGCGGGACTACTTCGACAGCCACCCCGACATCACCGGTGACGAGTTGTACGGCCACGTCGTCGATGTGGCGCACGCCGAGGGTTTCGAGTTCGGCAGCCCGATCGCCGGGCATCTACTCGGGGAGTTCCCGCACAAGAAGATCGTCGGGAACGACGCCGAGTGGTATGTCACGGCCGGATCGACCAAGCCGATGCGTCGCAACGACCCGCAGGGCCGGGTCTGTCACTGGATTCTGGAGATCCATCTCAACGACCCGGCCCGTCGCATCGGCGGGTTCTACGAGCAGCTGCTCGATATCAGACCGGGTACGTGACCGCGGTCAGCTCCTCGGAGACCGTCCACAGTCGGCGCTGCCGGTCGACGTCGTGCGACTTCTTGCTCGAGCCGACGACCTTCGGGTAGCCACGTTGTTCGGCGAAGCCGTCGGGACCGTAGTACTGCCCGCCTTGTACCGCGGGATCGGTGGCGGCCCGCAGTTGCGGCAGGGCGCCCATGGACGCGTCTTGGAATAGTGGTTCGAGCACGGGGTAGATGGCGGAAGCCCATCGTGGCAGGTGGCGCACCAGCTCGGTGTTCGAGCCGCCGGGGTGGGCGGCGACGGCGATCGTTGCGCCCAGCGGAGCGAGCCGTCGTTGGAGTTCGTAGGTGAACAGCAGGTTGGCGAGCTTCGACTGCCCGTAGGCCGAAACCCGGTTGTACCCGTGCTCCCACTGCAGATCGTCGAAGTGGATGTCGGCACGGATTCGGTGGCCGAGGCTGCTGACAGTCACGATCCGGGAGCCGGCGACCGGCAGCAGCCGATCCAGGAGGAGACCGGTGAAAGCGAAGTGGCCCAGGTGGTTGGTGCCGAACTGCAGCTCGAAGCCGTCCTTGGTGGCCGACTTGGGCGTCCACATCACACCGGCGTTGTTGATCAGCAGGTCGATGCGGTCGTGGTCGGCGCGCAGTTGGCGTGCCGCGGAGCGCACGGACTCCAGCGACGTCAGGTCCAGCTCCTGCAGCGCGACGTCGGCCTGCGGGCTCTGGGAGACGATCCTGGAGATGGCGTCCTTGCCCTTGTCGAGATTGCGGACGGCCAGCACTACGTGGGCGCCGTGGGACGCGAGGGCCAGGGCGGTTTCGTAGCCGAGTCCGGTGTTGGCGCCGGTGATCACGGCGACGCGGCCGGTCTGGTCGGGAATGTCGGCGGTGGTCCACTTGGTCATGGAAAAGCTCCCTCAGCTGTAAAGTAAACGGGGCGTACGCTCCGGTTGAGCTCGACTATACGGAACGTGCGCCCCGCTTTGCAATTTGCTCAGGCTAGGTGATCCATGTCCTTTTGTGCTCGACCGTTGCGCGCTGACGCCGCGCGTAACCGCGCCCGGGTGCTGGAAGCCGCCTACCAGACATTCGCCTCCGAAGGCCTGTCGGTGCCGATCGACGAGATCGCCCGTCGCGCGGGTGTCGGGGCCGGCACCATCTACCGGCACTTCCCGACCAAAGAGGACCTGTTCGCGGCGGTCGTCGAAAGCCGACTGCAGCACATCATCACCGCGGGTCGTGCGCTGCTGGAGGAGCCGGGGCCGGCGGAGGCGCTGTTCGCTTTCCTGCGGTCGATGGTCCTGGAATGGGGTGCGACCGATCAGGGTCTCGTCGATGCGCTCGGGGGGCTGGGCATCGACGTCAAGTCGGTCGCGCCTGATGCCGAAGACGCGTTCCGCGGCCTGCTCGCTGAGTTACTGGTGGCGGCCCAAAGCGCCGGGACAGTACGCCCGGATGTCGACGTGCAGGAGATCAAGGCGCTCCTGGTGGGGTGTCAGGCGATGCAGGGCTACGACAAGGAGCGGGCCGCGCGGGTGACCGGCGTCGTCATCGACGGTTTACGCCCGTCGCGCAACCAGGCGGGGGCGACCTTGCACTCGATATAGGCGAGTGCTAAAAATGACCTTGGCACTCGCGACCGGCGAGTGCTAGGTCGGGACGGTGAGACCGGGGCCGCAAGTTCTGCGAGCACAGCCCCAGTCGTCCGTCGCGGGCACTGCGCCCGACCAATGAACGTGCGATCCCCTAATCGGAGGAATCACTTCGCAATGTCCAAGATAATTGCGTACGACGAAGAGGCCCGTCGCGGCCTCGAGCGGGGCCTCAACGCCCTCGCCGACGCGGTAAAGGTGACGTTGGGCCCCAAGGGCCGCAACGTTGTTCTGGAGAAGAAGTGGGGCGCCCCCACGATCACCAACGATGGTGTGTCCATCGCCAAGGAGATCGAGCTGGAGGACCCCTACGAGAAGATCGGCGCCGAGCTGGTCAAAGAGGTCGCCAAGAAGACCGACGACGTCGCCGGTGACGGAACCACCACCGCGACCGTGCTCGCCCAGGCGCTCGTCAAAGAAGGCCTGCGCAACGTTGCGGCCGGCGCCAACCCGCTGGGCCTCAAGCGCGGCATCGAGAAGGCCGTCGAGAAGATCACCGAGACCCTGCTGAAGTCGGCCAAAGAGGTCGAAACCAAAGAGCAGATCGCCGCAACGGCTGCGATCTCGGCCGGCGACACCCAGATCGGCGAGCTGATCGCCGAGGCGATGGACAAGGTCGGCAACGAGGGCGTCATCACCGTCGAGGAGTCCAACACCTTCGGCCTGGAGCTCGAGCTCACCGAGGGTATGCGCTTCGACAAGGGCTACATCTCGGGTTACTTCGTCACCGACCCCGAGCGTCAGGAAGCGGTCCTCGAGGACCCCTACATCCTGCTGGTCTCGTCGAAGGTGTCGACGGTCAAGGACCTGCTGCCGCTGCTGGAGAAGGTCATCCAGTCCGGCAAGCCGCTGCTGATCATCGCCGAGGACGTCGAGGGCGAGGCGCTGTCGACCCTGGTCGTGAACAAGATCCGCGGCACCTTCAAGTCTGTCGCCGTCAAGGCGCCGGGCTTCGGTGACCGCCGCAAGGCCATGCTGCAGGACATCGCGATCCTGTCCGGTGGCCAGGTTGTCAGTGAAGAGGTCGGCCTCTCGCTGGAGACCGCTGACATCTCGCTGCTGGGTCAGGCCCGCAAGGTGGTCATCACCAAGGACGAGACCACGATCGTCGAGGGCGCCGGTGACTCCGACGCCATCGCCGGCCGGGTCGCCCAGATCCGCGCCGAGATCGAGAACAGCGACTCCGACTACGACCGCGAGAAGCTGCAGGAGCGCCTGGCCAAGCTGGCCGGCGGTGTTGCGGTGATCAAGGCCGGTGCTGCCACCGAGGTGGAGCTCAAGGAGCGCAAGCACCGCATCGAGGACGCCGTGCGTAACGCCAAGGCGGCCGTCGAAGAGGGCATCGTCGCCGGTGGTGGCGTGGCCCTGCTGCAGTCGGCTCCTGCGCTGGACGATCTGAAGCTGACCGGTGACGAGGCGACAGGCGCGAACATCGTGCGCGTGGCGCTGTCGGCTCCGCTGAAGCAGATCGCCTTCAACGGCGGGCTCGAGCCCGGCGTTGTCGCGGAGAAGGTCACCAACTCCAAGCCGGGCGTCGGCCTCAACGCCGCCACCGGTGAGTACGAGGACCTGCTCAAGGCGGGCGTCGCGGACCCGGTCAAGGTGACGCGTTCGGCGCTGCAGAACGCGGCGTCCATCGCGGCGCTGTTCCTGACCACCGAGGCCGTCGTGGCCGACAAGCCGGAGAAGGCTGCCGCACCTGCCGGCGACCCGACCGGTGGCATGGGTGGCATGGACTTCTAGTTCGACGACGATGCGGGCCGTGCAGCGGCCCGAGGAGAAGTCGGACAATAAGAGGTCCGCGACACGCAAACGAGAAGCCCGGTCCCCGCGTGGGGCCGGGTTTTTCGTATTTTTGGGTAATTGATGTACTGAACATTCGAACAGTTGGGGACGAAGGGGCCACGCAGATGAGGAAATCGTTATGGCGCACAGTTTTTGGAGTGATCCCCGGCTGCGTTCTGTGCCTCATCGTCGCGCCGGCGGCGAGTGCCGACCCCTGCTCGGCTAGTGGCGTCGCCGCCACCGCCAGCGGGGTGCTGAATTCGGCGAGCGGATACCTCGATGGCCACCCGGACGCGAACAATCTGCTGACGACTGCGGCCGGTCAGCCGCCCGCCGAAGCGAAATCGACGATCCGGGGATATTTCATCGGCCACCCCGGCGAGGCGTTGGACCTGAAGAACATCGCCCAGCCGTTGCTGAACCTGAGGAGCCAGTGCCCCAACTCGGTGTCGCCGGACCAGCTGGCGGCGCTGGTCGACGCGCTGAACGCGAGCTAAGCCGTCTGGCGCCGAATGTGTAGGTTATCTGCGCTGTCGGGCGATTTCCGCGAGCAGAAGCTGCAGCACTCGGCGGTCCCGGGCGGCCCGGGCCCGAAGCGGATCAGGCAGGCACCGACTGGCGGCCGCGGACCAACTTGCCCGGCCGCGCGTCGGTCGGCACACCGTTTTCGGCGATCACCTCGCCGCTGACGATGGTGGCCACATAGCCGTCGGCGGTCTGGTCGAGTCGGCGGCCACCGGCGGGCAGGTCGTAGGTGATCACCGGCTTGTGGATCCGCAGCGCCGAGTGGTCGATGACGTTGAGGTCGGCCTTGTAGCCCACCGCGATGCGGCCGCGGTCGGCGAGACCCGCGACGCGGGCCGGCACCGAGGTGAGACGGCGCACGGCGTCGGATACCTCGAAGCGGCCGGACTTGCGGTCGCGCGCCCAGTGCGTCAAGAAGTACGTCGAATAGCTTGCGTCGCAGATCATTCCGTAGTGCGCGCCGCCGTCGCCCAGACCGAGCACCACGTCGTCGCGATGCAGTAGCTCGCCGACGGTATCCAGCGATTGGTTCTGCAGGTTGCTGGTCGCGACCAGCAGCATGGCGCGCCCGTCGTCGTCGAGTAGCCGGTCGTAGGCCTCTTCCATCGGGTCGATGCCCTTGGCGCGCGCCCGTGCGCCGATGCTGTCGGCGGGGTCGGGCTCGTAGTTGGGATTGTCATCCAGCGGGAAGATCCAGTCCCACATCTGTGTCACGTAGAGGATGGGGTGCCCGACGCCGGGTTTGTCGGCGAGGATGCGGGCGCGGACTTCAGGCTTACGCATCTCGGCGACGCGCTCGGCCAGCGGCAGATGTGCGATCTCCTGGTAGCTGGGATACAGCACGAATGGGTTGGCGGTCAGCTGCAGCCCGATGATCAGCCCGATCGGGCGCGGCAGCAATTGCGCGGTGACTTGTGGGTCACCGTCGACCCTCCCGTTCGCCTTCTCGATCATCGTGATGGCGTCCGGCCACGTCGGGTCGCCGGCGTTGCCGACGACGAGGGTGAAGGTCACCGGCAGCCCGACGTCCTCGGCCACGTCGAACACCGTCTGCAACACCGGCTGATAGCCCCCGGCAGGAATGTCGGGCACGAACTGCAGCAACCCGCCGCCGCCGTCGACGACACCGCGGGCGATCTGCTCGATCTCCTCGCGTGCCGCGTCGTAGCTCGGGATCGGCGAGCCACTCTCGGTCTTGTGGATGGTCAGACGCGACGACGCGAAACCGAGCGCGCCGACCTCGATCGCCTCCTTGGCCAGCTCGCGCATCTTGGCCAAGTCCTCGGCGGTGGCCGGCTCGCGGTTGGCGCCGCGCTGGCCCATCACGTAGACCCGCAGCGGCGAGTGTGGGAGGTAGGCGGCCACGTCGATATCCCGCTTGCCCGCCTCGAGGGCATCCATGTACTGCGGGAACGTCTCCCAGTTCCACGGCAGGCCGTCGGTCATCACGACGCCGGGGATGTCTTCGACCCCGGCCATCACGTCGACCAGCACGTCGTGGTCCTCCTGGCGGCAGGGTGCGAAGCCGACCCCGCAGTTGCCCATCACCACGGTGGTCACCCCGTGCGCCGACGACGGTGTCAGCCGCTCCGACCAGATGGACTGGCCGTCGTAATGCGTGTGCAGGTCGACAAAGCCCGGCGTGACCAGTAGCCCGGTCGCGTCGATCTCACGGGTGGCGCCAGATCCATTGACGTGACCGACCGCGGCGATCACCCCGTCCCGCACGGCGACGTCACCGACGAACGGCTCACCGCCCAGCCCGTCGACGATGGTGCCGTTGCGGATGATCGAGGTCGTAGGTCATCTCCCGAATCTACGACCGTGTCGGTGGGTGATGCCAGGATGTTGCCATGATTGATCACCTCGGAATCAACTGTGCCGATTACGCCAAGTCGCAGGAGTTCTACGACCGGGTCCTGGGCGTGCTGGGTTATTCGCGGCAGATGGACTTCGGCGAGGCCGTCGGCTACGGCAGCGAAGGCCACCCGGATTTCTGGATCGCCGAAGGAGCGGGTATGGGACCGAATCGGGAGACGCACTTCGCCTTCGCCGCCGCCGATCACGACGCGGTGCGGGCGTTCTACGACGCCGCGATCGAACTCGGCGCCGAGTCGCTGCACGCACCGCGACTGTGGCCGGAGTACCACGCTGGCTACTTTGCGGCCTTCGTCCGAGACCCCGACGGCAACAACGTCGAAGCCGTCTGTCACGCGTAGGGTCGGCAGGTATGGCTGACTCCGCAGTACGAGAGTTGTTGCGCGACGCGTTCACTCGGCTGATCGAGCACGTCGACGAGCTGACTGACGGTCTGACCGAAGACCAGGCCAACTACCGGCCGGCTCCGGAGGCCAACAGCATCGCCTGGCTGATCTGGCACAGCGCGCGGGTGCAGGACGCACAGCTCGCGCCGATCGCCGGCGTCGAGCAAGTGTGGGAGACCGGCGGATGGGTGGACCGGTTCGGTCTCGACCTGCCGCGCAACGACACCGGCTACGGCCACAGTCCTGAAGACGTGGCCAAGGTGCAGGCGCCGGCCGATCTGCTGGCCGGCTACTACCACGCGGTGCACACGCTGACGCTGGAGTTCGTCGCGGGCGTCACCGCGGAGGACTTGGAGCGCATCGTCGACCGCAACTGGGATCCCCCGGTGACCGCCAGCGCCCGCATCGTCAGCATCATCGACGACTGCGCGCAGCACCTCGGCCAAGCGGCCTATCTGCGCGGCATCGCCCCTTAAGGCTTCCCAGCGCCAGGTGCCGGGGCCGGGAAGACAACGATCTGCCCGGTCGGCTCCGGTGGTGGCCGGGTGCCGCCCCACTCCTGGCACACGACATAGAGCTGTGGCTCCTGATCGCCGCGGCTGAGTATGCACGCGAAAGCGCCGCGATCGAGTTCGACCGTGTCAAGAAGCTCGCCGCCTTCCCGCACCCGGACGCAGTGTCGGTTTCCCACGTCGGCATACCAGACGGCCCCTTCGGAGTCGATGCAGATGCCGTCGGGGTGGTCTCCTCCCAGCTCCGCCCACGTCCGCCGTCTTGTCAGGTCGCCGGTTCGGCCGATGTCGTAGGCCGTGAGCCGATTGCCATAAGACTCGGCCACGATCAACGTCTTTCCGTCGGCCGTGATCGCCATGCCATTGGGGAAGGCCAGATCGTCGGCGACCACCCGGACTGCGCCGGCCGGCGTGACGAGTACGACTCGTCCGGGTGCCGGCTCCCCGCCGGGGAAGTCGAAGCCGATGGTGTTGACGTAAGCGGTGCCGTGCGCGTCTACCACGATGTCATTCCACGGTTTATCGGAGACGGGTGACAGGTCGGCATGGGCAACGGTCAAGCCGTCGGGTTCGCGACGAAGTAGTCGTCGCCGGGCTGAATCCACGACGAGCAACCGCCCGTCGGGCAAAAAGTCGATGCACATCGGAAACGACTCGACGCGGACGACGACCTCGTGGCCGCCCTGCGGATCGAGGGCGATCACCTGATGCGCGCCCCAATCGGAGAACCAGACCCGCCCGTCGTGCCAGCGCGGCGACTCACCGAACGTGATGCCCTCCATCAAAACCGTCACAGAGGCAAGACTGCCCGGCCGAGTAAAACTCATCGGCGGGACGGCAACTTGACACCTGTCGAACCCGTGCGACCCAGGTCACAGTGGCACGTCTACCATGGCGCTTATGACCGCCACCAAGCCTCCCGAGACTGCACCCAGCACCACTGAGTTTTCCGGTACCGGCACCATCCACAACCCCGCGACCGGCGCAGTTGCCGGACAGCTTCAGTGGACCGAGCCCGCCGACGTGCCGGCGATTGCC
This sequence comes from uncultured Actinomycetota bacterium, assembly GCA_963762535.1. Taxonomy (GTDB): domain Bacteria; phylum Actinomycetota; class Actinomycetes; order Mycobacteriales; family Mycobacteriaceae; genus Mycobacterium. Next base: position 65,822 of record CAVXKX010000002.1, on the reverse strand, counting down.
GCACGGCTGCGCGCCACTCAGCGCGAATGGGAGCAGCGCGGGCCGGACGGACGCGCGAAAGCGCTGGCCCGCTTCGCGGTGTGGCTGGGTGAGCACCGCGGCGAGATCGAAGAGCTGCTGATCAAGGAGACCGGAAAGTCGGCCGCCGACGCGGCGCAAGAAGTGCCGCTGCTGATCATGATCCTGTCGTACTACATCAAGACGATGGGCAAGGCGCTCGAGGCGGAGAAGCGGCCGGCGGCACTGCCGTTCATGGCGATCAAGAAGGTCACTGTGCATTACCGGCCGCGGCCGGTCGTGGGGATCATCGCCCCGTGGAATTATCCGGTCGCGAACGCGTTGATGGACGGGATCGGCGCGCTGGCCGCGGGCTGTTCGGTGTTGCTCAAGCCCTCAGAGCGGACTCCGCTGACCGCCGAGGTGCTGCGGCGCGGCTGGTTGGAGTCCGGGGCGCCCGACGTGTTCGCGGTGGTTCAGGGTGCCCGCGCCATCTCCGAGGCCGTCATCGACAACGCCGACTACATCCAGTTCACCGGCTCGTGCGCCACCGGCAGCAAAGTGATGGAGCGGGCCGCGCGACGCTTGACGCCGGTCAGCCTGGAACTGGGCGGCAAAGACCCGATGATCGTTCTCGAGGACGCCGACATCGGCCTGGCCGCGCACGCCGCGGTGTGGGGAGCGATGTTCAACGCCGGACAGACCTGCGTCTCGGTGGAACGGGTCTACGTGCTCGAGCCGGTCTACGACCAGTTCGTCAAGGCCGTGGTGCGCGACGTGCAGGCGCTGCAGGTCGGCGCCGGCGAGGGGCACTCCTTCGGGGCACTGATCGACGAGCAGCAGCTGGCGGTCACCGAGCGCCACGTCCGCGAGGCGATCGCGGCCGGTGCGCGCGCATTGACCGGTGGCCAGCGCACCGACATGTCCGGCAGCTTCTACCCGCCCACAGTGCTCGTCGACGTGGACCACTCGATGGCGTGTATGACCGAGGAGACCTTCGGCCCCACGCTGCCGATCATGAAGGTCGGTTCGGTCGCCGAAGCGGTCCGGCTGGCCAACGACAGCGAATACGGGCTCAGCGCCTCGGTGTTCTCCCGTGACATCGACCGGGCCAAAGACGTTGCGCTGCAGCTTGACTGCGGTGCGGTGAACATCAACGACGTAATCGCCAACCTGATGTGTCTGAGCGCGCCGATGGGTGGCTGGAAGACGTCCGGCATCGGGGCGCGTTTCGGCGGCGCCGACGGGATGCGCAAGTTCTGTCGGGTCGAGACGGTCGTGACGCCGCGCACCAACGTCGGCGCGGGCGGTAACTACTACCACAACTCGCTCAAAGCGCTGCGGCGGATGAACAAGCTGATGACCAAGATGGCGCTGTCGCGCCCGCGGCGCGTCGCCAAGTAGTGCGATTCGCGCTGACGGCGCTGCTGTGGCTGTGCACCACGGTTGCGCTGGCTATTGCCGTGCCGACGGTGTGGACGCAGACCCACGTCGTCGACGTCGACGGCTACACTGCGATGGCGCACAAAGCGGCGGGGGACAAGGCGTTGCAGGCGGCGGTGGCGGCCGAACTCGCCACCAGGGCAACGGTTCTGATCGACAAGAGCAGCCAGCCATGTCGACGCGGCGCAGGTGCATGCCGTGGCGGCCGGATACACCGCCGGTCCCGACTTTCCGGCGCAGTTCGCCGACGCCAACCGACTGGCGCACGACTGGATGTTCACCGGCGCCCACACCGCAGTCCGAGGGTGACCAGTGGGTTGTCGACCTGGCCGGCATGCTCAAAGACACCGCGTTCGAGCAGCTGCTGGCGAGCTATGACGTGAAGGTGCCCGACACGGTCCGGGTGCCGGTGACGATATCCACGCCAAAGATGTTGCGGCCAGGCGAGTTACGGCCGCTGACCGACGTGGGGTCTGTGGGCGAGCATCGGCGTGGTCGCGTTGACCGGCGTCTTCGCTCTGCTGACGTTCGTCGCGGCGCGCAGCCGTGGCCGGGCACTGGCCGGCCTGGGCGTCTCCGCGCTGCTGGCCGGCGCTGCGGGGTGGATCGCTATCGAATTGGCTCGATACCCGCTCAACGACGCACTGAACAACACCACCGGCGGTATCCGCGGGATCGCCGACGTCATGGTCGGCCAGGCCCAGAGCAGCCTGCACGACTGGCTCGACGTGACGCTGGCCGCCGGCGGCGGGCTGATGCTGCTGGGCGTGCTAGTTGCCGGCCTCGGCAGCCTGCGCAGGAGCTGAAACATGTTCGCCCAATAGGGTGTCCAGCTTTTCGTTGGCCGAGCGCAGCCCCGCCGCGATCATGGCGAATACCTTGTCGCGCTTGTTCTGCGGCATTCCGATCAGCGGCGCGTACATGTGCCGCATCAGATCCAGCCGCGCTTGGCACAGCCAGTCCATCAGCTCGCCGTCTTCGAACCAGCTGATCTGGTTGCGCTGCTCGGCGAGCGTCGTGGTCAGCCAGTCCACGTCGGTGTTGGGGTGCGGCACCGGCTGGCACAGCCGATTTCGCGTCTCGTCATCGCCATAGGCAGCTTCGACGTGGGCGATCAGGCCGGAGCTGAACACCTGCTGGCAGCCGCGCACACTCTGCAAGGTGATCCGGTCGCCGTCGAAAACCGTTGTTGCTGGCCGCTTTTCCAGGCCATCAGCACTGCAGTCGACGTACAACGCAGAGCCGTCGACGCGGATCGCGCCGTCATCGAGCACCACCTTGCCGGGTTCGATGCGCTGCACGCGGCCCATCCGCACGACGTCGCTGATCCGTCGCAGCTGCTCCAGTTCCGTCTTCGTCACGTTCGCGCAGCGATACATCGTCGGCCGCACCGCTGAATCCAGTCGCAGCAGGTTGCCGCACTCTTCCAAGCGGTTGAAGAGGTCGGCCACATCCGTGGCGGCGGCGATCGCGACCAGCCGGTGCGCGAAACCGGCCTGGAACCGCTCCAGGAATTGCGGGCCGGGCTGGATGTTGGCGCGATCCATCAGCCACGAGTCTCGTGGCATGATCCAGGTGAGCCGGTCGGGGGGAATACCGTTGCGCAGCAACCATAAACACGCGTCGATGCCAGTCTTTCCGGCGCCGACGATGACGAATCGCTCGCGGCCTACCGCGAAGGCCGGCAGATCATTGGGCGGCACGCAGTCGATCCCGTCGGCGACGTCGTATCCCGGCGGGCGCATCGAGGGCACGGTGGTCTGCAGGTAGGTCGCGTCGACGATCCGCTTGCGAACCTTGACGATGTGGTCGCCGCCGGCCAGCGCGCGAAAACGGCCCTCGCCCAGATACTCTGCCATCGGGAAATACGACACCTGCCCGCTCGGCAGCAGGTCCTGGTGCATCACCTTTTCGAAGTAGGCGCAGATTTCGCCGACGGTGGCGAGCTCGTAAAGCCCTTCGTTCCAGCCGAGTTGGTCAATGCTGTCGCTGCCCAACCCGCGCGAGTTGACGCCGTAATAGGCCGACGGCTGGTGCAGGCGGACGAACGGATACGCGCGATTCCAGTGGCCGCCCGGGGAATGTCCGCGGTCAACGATCACCACCTCGGCGTCGGTCTCGCTCACCAGCGTGTCGGTGAACGCCATTCCCATCGCTCCCGCACCGACGACCAGATAGTCCGCGTCAATCGTTGTCACGCCCGTTTCCTCCCCTTGCCGCGGACGCTAGTGGATCCATGATCGGCCGCTAGGTCAGTGGCAGCTTCGCGAAGATCTTTCCGGTCGGTTGCGGTGACCCAGCGCCGGGCTCCACCGTGAACGCCAACACGCTGGAGTTCTCCAGGCTGGTGAAGGTGTGGGTAATCGACGGCGTGACGGCCGCGGTGTCCATCGTCCCCGCCGACAGCGGGCCCTTGTCGCCGACCAACCACATTTGGTAGACGGTGCCCTGCGCCGGCGGCGGGACGTTATTCATCATCAGCACAGCGGCATTGCGTTCGTGGGAGAACATGACCGTCGCTGTCCCACCGGCGACAGGTGTCGATGTCGTGCGCATGTCGGGTGCCGACATGATCTGCTCGGCCATTGTGGGCGTCGGCGACGGCTTCAGTGCGATTCCGGCGCCGAAGCCGGCCAATGCCACCACGATCGCAGCTGCTACCGCCAATACTGCAGTGCGCCAGCGAGATCGGATCGCTGTGTCGTGCTGGACGGCTGCCAGCAGCGCCGCGCGCAGGTGATCGGGCGGTTCGGTCGCGGTCGCTGCCGACGCGATGGCCATCGTCTCCCGCACGGCGCGCACCTCGTCGTAGAAGGCGTTGGCGAGCGCGCCCGGCGCCGTCGAGAGTTGGCGTTCGATCGACACGCGTTCGGCCTCGGAGACCGCATTCAGCGCATAGGGCGCAGCCAGCTCGAGCAGTTCGAATTCGGTGGGCTCGGTCATGACACCCCCAGGCAGCCGCGGAGTCCGCGCAATGCGTCACGCATCCGGGATTTGATTGTCGACAGGTTGGCCGACAACCGCTGGGAGACTTCGACGTACGTCAGTCCGCCGTAATACGCCAACTCGATGCACTGCCGCTGCACATCGGTCAATGAGTCCAAACATGCTGTTACCCTGCGCCGCTCGTCGGCGGCGATCGCGGAGTCGGCGACGAGATCGGCGGGCCGATCGACCGTCGCCGCGCCGTATCGCGACTCTCGTTGGCCGGCGGATTGCTCTGTCCGCACCCGGTCGACCGCACGGCGGTGCGCCATGGTCATCAGCCAGGACAGCGCTGACCCCTTCGCCGAGTCGTAGGCGCCGGCGGTCCGCCACACCTCGAGGTAGACCTCCTGGGTGGTCTCCTCGCTGTAGCCGGCATCGCGCAGCACGCGGGTGATCATCCCGTAGACCCGGGACCTCGTGCGGTCGTAGAGCGCCGCGAAGGCATCGGCATCGCGACGTGCGACCTGACGCAGCAGTGCGTCGAGTTCGCTGACGTGCCGTGTGTCGGTCATCGCCCGGTAGCCTATCGGCTCAGCGACGGCGGTCGTCACGTTCGGCCGATCTGTGCTCGTACACACCAGGTATTCGGAGCGGACCGCCCCCCGGATGACGGCTACAGCGAGCCATGCGCCACACCCATCCGCGGCCAGGATCGCTCCGAATGCCTTGCACCAAGATCCAAAACGGCGGCGTCCGTCGCCTTGACGAAGGAGTTAGTGCATGAAGGTCGGCCACAGGAAGACGTTCGCGGTGGGCTTTGCAGCACTCGCGGCGGTGGGGTTCTCGGCGTGTTCGAGCAATAAGTCGGATTCCGCACAGCAGACCAGCGGGCAACCGACCAGCAGCGCGCCGGCTCCGGCCATGAACGGACCTTCGGCGGCCCCGGCCGGCGACCTGATCGGCTCCGGTTGCGCCGGTTACGCGGCGATGCACCCGAATGGTCCGGCTTCGGTGGCTGGAATGGCGCAAGACCCGGTCGCGACCGCGGCGTCGAACAACCCGCTGCTGTCCACCTTGACCGCAGCGCTGTCGGGCAAGTTGAACCCGAATGTCAATCTGGTGGACACGCTGAACAACGGTCAGTACACGGTGTTCGCGCCGACCAACGCCGCCTTCGACAAACTGCCGGCCAGCACCATCGATGAACTCAAGACCAACGCCGACATGCTGAAGAGCATCCTGACTTTCCATGTCGTGCAAGGTCAGGCGAGCCCGATGAAAGTTGACGGGCAGCACAAGACGTTGCAGGGCGCTGAGGTGAATGTGGCCGGTCAGGGCAACAACCTCAAGGTCAACGACGCGGGTTTGGTGTGCGGAGGGGTGCACACCGCTAACGCGACCGTGTACATGATTGACACTGTGCTGGTGCCGCCCAGCCAGTAGCGGTCGCGGCACGTCGTGAGATAGGGCAGTCCGTTACGCGGGCTGCCCTATCTGGCCTTTGAAGGCCACGGCACCAATCCGGATCCGCTCCGGTGGCGAATAATGATCATGGTGTCGCTCGCATTGATCGGTCTCATCGGAGGCCTCATCACCGGCATCTCGCCGTGCATACTGCCGGTGTTGCCGGTGATCTTCTTCTCCGGAACCTCCGGCGCGGCCGATGGAGCGGTCGCCGTCGAGACGAAACGCGATGTTTCGCGGCCGTATCGGGTGATCGCCGGATTGGTGTTGAGCTTCAGCCTGGTCACCCTGCTCGGCTCGGCGCTGCTGTCGTTGCTGCATCTGCCGCAGGACGCCATTCGCTGGGCGGCGCTGGTCGCGCTGGTCGCTATCGGTCTCGGCCTGATCTTCCCGCGCTTCGAAGAGTTGCTGGAAAAGCCGTTCTCTCACATCCCGCAGAAGCGCATCATGCAGCGCGCCAACGGGTTTGGCCTTGGCCTGGCGTTGGGCGTGTTGTACGTTCCGTGCGCCGGCCCGGTGCTCGCCGCGATAGTGGTGGCAGGGGCCACTGCGCAGATCGGTCTGCCCATCGTCGTGCTCACTGTGACGTTCGCCGTGGGAACCGCAGTGCCGCTGCTGTTCTTTGCGTTGGCGGGCCAGCGAGTCGCCAACCGCATCAGTGCTTTTCGACGCCGGCAACGCGCAATACGGGTTGCGGCGGGAATCGTGACGATTCTGCTGGCGGTGGCGCTGGTGTTCAATCTGCCGGCGGCGCTGCAACGCGCACTACCGGATTACACCAGCTCGCTGCAGGACAAGCTGGCCGACGACCGCCAGGTGCAGCAACAGCTCGGCGGCATTGTGAACGAACAGAACGCGGGATTGTCGAACTGCGCCAAGGAGTCCCCGCAGCTACAGAGTTGCGGGCCGGCACCTGACCTCAAGGGCATCACCGCGTGGCTGAACACCCCCGGCGATAAGCCGATCGATTTGCATGCCCTGCGCGGCAAAGTGGTGCTGATCGACTTCTGGGCGTACTCCTGCATCAATTGCCAACGCGCCATCCCGCACGTCGAAGGCTGGTACAAGGCCTACCGCGACAGCGGTTTCGAGGTCATCGGTGTGCACACTCCCGAGTACGCATTCGAAAAGGTCACCGACAACGTGAAAAAGGGCGCCGCTGACGTCGGCATCACCTATCCGGTCGCGTTGGACAACGGCTACTCGACCTGGACGAATTACCGAAACCGTTACTGGCCAGCCGAATACCTGATCGACGCCGACGGCGCGGTGCGCCACGTCAAGTTCGGCGAAGGCGACTACGACGGCACCGAGAAACTGATCCGTCAGCTGCTCACCACCGCCCGGCCCGGGGTCTCGCTGCCGCCGCCGGTGGGTGCGCCCGACACCACTCCCACGGCCGATCTGACTCCCGAAACCTACTTCGGGGTGGGCAAGATCTCCAACTACGCCGGCAACGGCGTCTACGACGAGGGGCGGGCAACATTCGCGTATCCGCCGACGCTGCCACCGGATACGTTCGCCCTGAGCGGGCCATGGGCTCTGGACTATCAGGGCGCCACGGCCGGCGGCGACTCATCCGGCATCAAACTGAATTACCACGCGAAGAGCGTCTACATCGTCGTCGGTGGAACCGGCAGCCTCACCGTAGCCCGCGACGGAACGACGACGACGGTGCCGGTCAGCGGGCCGCCGACGTCACACCAGATCGTCGCTACCGACGATGTGGCCCGTGATTCACTCGACATCCGCGTCAGCAAAGGACTGCAGGTGTTTTCTTTCACCTACGGTTAATTTCCGTTCAGCGCCAATCCGGTTTCTAGTTGGCTCCGAATCACCCACTATGAACATGTACAGCAAACTGATCCCCGCGACTGGTCTGGCGGCATCCGTCGTCGGTCTCGTCCTCGCCACCTCTGCACCCGCAGTGGCCGCGCCAAATCTCGTCGGCGCCGGTTGTGCCGACTACGCGGCGATGCACTCCGACGGGCCCGCATCGGTGGCTGGGATGTCGCAGGACCCCGTCGCGGTGGCGGCGTCGAACAACCCCGAGCTGACCACGCTGACCTCGGCGCTCTCGGGTCAACTCAACCCGCAGGTGAATCTGGTCGACACGCTCAACGGCGGCCAGTACACCGTATTCGCTCCGACTGACGCAGCCTTCAACAAGCTGCCCGCAGACACCATCAACAAGCTCAAGACCGACTCGAACATGCTGAAAAGCATCCTGACCTATCACGTCGTTTCCGGCCAGCTCAACCCCAATCAGGTTGGCGGATCGCATAATTCCCTCGAAGGCGCGCCGGTGAAAGTCACAGGTGCGGGCGACGCACTCAAGGTCAACAATGCAGGCCTGGTGTGCGGCGGAGTGCCCACCGCAAACGCGCAGGTGTACATGATCGACACAGTGCTGATGCCTCCCGGCCAGTGAGAGGGAGGCGGCACTACGTCACGGCGTGATGATGTGCGAGGGGTCGGGGCGCAGCTCCGGTGGCGCCTGGCTGTAGTCGCCGAACGGGCCGTCGCGGCGTTCGACGGCGGCGCGGACGCCATCGGTCGCGGCCGTCTGGATGAAGCCGAGCGCCTCCGGGGTGTTGCGCATCAGTCCGTCGAGGATGCCGCCCAGCGTCTGGGTTGACGACAGGCCCATGTTCTCGTAGGCCTGATTGACGATCAGCTTCTGAGCCTGCAACTGCGACAACGGGATTCGCGCACAACTCAGCGGCGATTTCGGCAACCCGGGCTTCCAGCCGCTCGAAAGGGACCGCTTCGTTGATCAACTCGACATCGGCGGCCTGCACGCCGGTCAGCGGCCGGCCGGTCAACGAATGCCACTTGACCTTCGCGAGGCTGAGCCGATACAGCCACATCCCGGTCAGGTACGCACCCCACATCCGGCTGTACGGCGTGCCGATCACGGCGTCCTCGCTGGCGATGACGATGTCAGCGCACAGCGCGTAATCGCTTGCCCCACCGACACACCAGCCGTGCACCTGCGCGATCACCGGCTTGGAGGCCCGCCAGATCGCCATGAACTTCTGCGTGGGCCCCGTTCTCGTGGGCGGCTGACCATGGCGAAGTCCTTGCCGGGATCCCAACTCCCGTCGGTGTTCATCGCCTCGCCCCACTGCTGGAAGCCGTCGCCGAAGTTGTAGCCACCGGAGAAGGCTCGGCCGGCGCCGCGCAGCACGATGACCTTTACCGCCGGATCGCGCTCGGCAAGGCCGACGGCGGCCTCGATCTCGTCGGGCATCGGCGGAACGATCGTGTTGAGCTGATCGGGGCGGTTCAGCGTGATGGTCGCAACCGGCCCGGCCGTGGAGTACAGCAGTGTTTCGAAATCGGTTGCTGTCATTGTCAACTCACTGCCGGAGGAAGCATTTGAAATCCAGTCAGCACGGTGTCGGTGTCGCGGGTGTAGACGCTGTTTCCCGGGTCGGTCGACTGAACCGTCACCGTCGCCACGAAGGTGTTGTTGCCGACGCTGCTCGCCACCATGAGTGTTCTGATTCTGCGCGGCGGTATCCGGCCCATGCTGGGGGCGTCGTAGTCGACCAGTTCCGCCTCGTCGCCGCAGCGGCTTGTCGGCGACGTGCTCAGGCCGGTGGCCCCGAGACGGTCGACCAACGCCGCGCGCTCCTGGTCGAAGATCGCTTGGTTGTCGCTACTGCCTTGGGGCACCGATTCCAGGGTCACCACCGCGGTGGGCATGAAGTTGTTGGCCGACAGGCTCTTGTTCCTCATCGTGAAGCGGATGACATCCGAGTCGAGCATCGAGGCGCGCTCCCAACCGGGCGGCTGCGGAATCTTCAGCTGCGGCTCGCCCTCGGCGCGGGCATCGATGGTTGTCAGCGGGGCTGAAACCTGCTCGCATCCGTTGGGTTTGGGCTGTGGTGCATGTGGATCACGGGCCGCGGTACCGGTCACCACTTTCGAGCAACCGGGCACCGCCAGCAACGCCACGGCGGCGATCGTCGCACACAGCATGTACGGCACGCGCATTGCACAACACCACACCTTCACGAGTTTGACTGTCAAGTACCCAGCATCCGCCACAGGAACGCGAAGCTCAGCGCCGTCTTGAACGCGCTCTGGGCGTTGTCGGCCGCACCGGCGTGGCCGCCCTCGATGTTCTCGTAGTACCAGACCCGGTGGCCCGCGGCCTCCAGCGCAGCAGTCATCTTACGGGCATGCCCGGGATGGACCCGGTCGTCGCGAGTGGACGTGGTGATCAGCACCGGCGGGTAGTCAGCGGTGGCCGAAATATGGTGATACGGCGAGTATTCGGCGATGAACTCCCAGTCGGCGGGGTCGTCGGGGTTGCCGTACTCGGCGACCCAGGACGCTCCCGCCAGCAACAGATGGAAGCGGCGCATGTCCAGCAACGGCACCTGACACACCAGCGCACCGAAGAGCTCCGGGTACTTGGTCAGCATGATGCCCATCAACAGCCCACCGTTGCTGCCGCCCTGCGCGCCGAGTTGCGCCACGGTGGTAATGCCGCGGCCCACCAAATCGGTTGCCACCGCCGCGAAGTCCTCGGCCACCAGGTGACGTCCCTCCCGCATCGCCTGGGTGTGCCAGCGCGGTCCGTACTCGCCGCCGCCGCGGATGTTGGCCAACACATACGTGCCGCCGCGGGCCAGCCACAACCGGCCCATCACCGGGCTGTAGCCGGGGGTGTAGGAATTCTCGAATCCGCCGTAGCCGTAGAGCAGCGCGGGACCGGGGCCGTCGGCGTCGCCGGGACGGACAACGAAATACGGGATCGCGGTGCCGTCTTTGGACGTCGCGAAGTACTGCTCGACGGAAAGGTTTTCGGCGTCGAAGAAGGCGGGTGCGGATTTGATCTGCTCGAGCGGTTCGGCGCCGGTACCACGCAGTAGGCGCGACGGGCTGTCGAAACTGCTGGAATCCAGGAAGAATTCGTCACCGGTGTCATCGGCAGCGACGATCACACTCTCGGTTGCCGCCGGGATGCCTGCCACCGGGGCGCGTTCCCAGCGGCCCGGGGTGACGATCTCGACCCGACTGGCCACATCGGCCAGCGTGACCAGCAGCAACCGGTCGCGGGTCCAGGCGTACTGGTGCAGGCAGGTGTGCGCGTCGGGTTCGAAGATCACGCTCAATTCGCGTCCGCCGCTGAGGAATTCGTCGTAGTTGGTTGCCAGCAGTGACCCGGCAGGATACGTGATGGTGCCGACCGTCCAGTCGGTGCGCGGTTCGATCAACAGCCATTCGCGGTGAATCGAGAGGCTGCTCACGTCGGAGGGAACGTCGATGCGGATCAGTTCGGAGCCGCGCAGTTCGTAGCGCTCGCCGTTCCAGAAGTCGGTGGAACGTGACACGAAGGTGCGCTCGAAACCTGGTGTCCGGTCCGCCGACCCGCCCACGCTGACGTCGGTGCGCGCTCCCTCGAAGACCAGCTCCGCCTCGTCCACCGGTGTGCCCCGCTTCCACCGCTTGACGATGCGCGGGTAGCCGGACTCGGTCAGCGAGTCGGGCCCGAAGTCGGTGCCGATCAAAACGGTGTCAGGGTCTTCCCAGCCGATTTGGGTCTTGGCTTCCGGCAGCTCGAAACCACCGTCGACGAATTCGCGCGTCTGTACGTCGAATTCGCGCACGACGACCGCGTCGGCGCCGCCCCGCGACAGATTGACCAGGGCGCGGTCGAACTCGGGCTCGATGACGATGGCACCCGACCAGACCCAGTTCTCGTCGTCGTCGCGGGCCAATTCGTCCACGTCGATCAACACGTCCCAGTCGGTGGCGTTGCTGCGGTAACTGTCCAGCGTGGTCCGCCGCCACAATCCGCGTGGGTTGGCCGCATCGCGCCAGAAGTTGTACAGATAGTCGCCGCGACGGCGCACGTAGGGAATCCGGGCATCGGTGTCGAGCACCTCGAGCGCCTCGGTGCGCATCCGCTCGAAGTCCTCACCGGCGAACTGCGCGACCGTGGGCTCGTTGCGGGCGCGCACCCAGTTGAGCTGCTCCTCGCCGAGCACGTCCTCGAGCCAGAGGTAGGGGTCGTCCGCTTGATCACCAGCCATGGGACCCATTGTTACCGCGGCGGTAGTGTGAGCTGAGTAACACCGTCTCGGGATGAAGAGGAGTGGCGCAAAATGACCGTCTTCGCACGACCGGGTTCCGCCGGGGCGTTGATGTCCTTCGAATCGCGGTATGACAACTTCATCGGCGGCGAGTGGGTCGCGCCGGCCGGCGGCAAGTACTTCGAGAACCTGACGCCGGTTACCGGCCAGCCGTTCTGCGAGGTGGCGCGGTCCGACGGCTCCGATATCGAGAAGGCGCTCGACGCCGCCCACGGCGCGGCACCGGCCTGGGGCAAGACCGCCCCGGCCGAGCGCGCTGCGATCTTGAACAAGATCGCCGACCGGATCGATGCCAACCGGGATGCGCTGGCGCTGGCCGAAGTCTGGGACAACGGAAAGCCGATCCGGGAGACCCTGGCCGCCGACATCCCGCTGGCCGCCGACCATTTCCGGTATTTCGCCGGCGCCGTCCGCGCCCAGGAAGGCTCGCTGTCCCAGATCGACGACGACACCGTCGCGTACCACTTCCACGAGCCGCTCGGCGTTGTCGGGCAGATCATCCCGTGGAACTTCCCGATCCTGATGGCCGCCTGGAAGCTGGCGCCGGCGCTGGCGGCGGGCAACGCGGCGGTGCTCAAGCCCGCCGAGCAGACTCCGGCGTCGGTGCTGTACCTGATGTCGCTGATCGGCGATCTGCTGCCGCCGGGCGTCGTCAACGTGGTCAACGGATTCGGCGTCGAAGCCGGCAAGCCGCTGGCGTCGAGCAACCGGATCGCCAAAGTGTCCTTTACCGGAGAAACCACCACCGGTCGACTGATCATGCAGTACGCCAGCCAGAACCTGATCCCGGTGACCCTGGAGCTGGGCGGCAAGAGCCCCAACATCTTTTTCTCCGACGTGATGGCCGCTCACGACGACTTCCAGGACAAGGCACTGGAAGGGTTCACCATGTTCGCCCTGAACCAGGGCGAGGTGTGCACCTGCCCGTCGCGCAGCCTGGTGCAGTCCGACATCTACGACGAGTTCCTGGAACTGGTGGCCATCCGCACCAAAGCGGTCCGCCAAGGTGACCCGCTGGACACCGAGACGATGGTCGGCTCGCAGGCCTCCAACGACCAGTTGGAGAAAGTGTTGTCCTACATCGAAATCGGCAAAGACGAAGGCGCCAAAATCATCACCGGCGGCGAGCGCGCCGAGTTGGGCGGTGACCTCTCCGGTGGCTACTACGTACAGCCCACGATTTTCGCCGGCAACAACAGGATGCGGATCTTCCAGGAAGAGATTTTCGGGCCGGTCGTCTCGGTCGCGTCGTTCAAGGACTACGACGACGCGATCGCGATCGCCAACGACACCCTCTACGGCCTGGGCGCGGGGGTGTGGAGCCGCGACGGCAACACCGCCTACCGGGCCGGGCGCGACATCCAGGCCGGCCGGGTGTGGGTCAACTGCTACCACGTCTACCCGGCACACGCCGCGTTCGGCGGATACAAGCAGTCCGGCATCGGCCGGGAAAACCACAAGATGATGCTCGACCACTACCAGCAGACCAAGAACCTGCTGGTGTCGTATTCGCAGAAGGCGCAAGGGTTTTTCTGATGATGCCGCGGGTGGTCGTCACCGCCGACGCCGCCGCGCTGCTCGACCAGTTGCGAGAACAGCACGGCCCGTTGATGTTTCATCAGTCCGGCGGCTGCTGCGACGGCTCGTCGCCGATGTGCTACCCCGATGGCGAGTTCATCGTCGGTGATCGCGACGTGCTGCTCGGTGTGCTCGACGTCGGCGTCGACGGGGTGCCGGTGTGGATCTCGGGGCCGCAGTTTCAGGCCTGGAAGCACACCCAGCTGGTCATCGACGTGGTGCCCGGCCGGGGCGGCGGGTTCAGCCTGGAAGCGCCCGAGGGAAAGCGTTTCCTGTCCCGCGGCCGGGCCTTTTCCGAGAGTGAGAACGCGGAACTGGCGACGGCTGCGGTCATCACCGGAGCCGACTACGAGCGCGGTGCGCGGCCGCCGCAGCGGGCTCCGGTGGTCGCGGCCGCCGGCGATGCTTGCCCAGTACCCGCAGGGCGCGCCGCGCCGGTAAAGCCGTAGCGGGCAGTCGCCGCAGTATCTTTGAATCGTGATTCCGCTGCCGCGGCCCTGGCTATTGACCAGCGCGATGCTGCTCGGTGTCGCGACCGGGCTGTTGGGCGCGGCCGCCGCGCTGACTGTGGACCACGCCCGCATGCGTCCCGACGTCGCAATCGCGTTGGTGGTCGGATTTCCCAGCGCCGTCGGACTGCTGGTGATTCTGATGGCCCGACGCCGGTGGCTGACTGCGCTGGGCGTGTTCATCCTCGCGTTGGCGCCGGGATACTTCGGCGTGCTCGCTCTGGTCGAGGTCGTGACTCGTGGCTGATTACGAACGCGTCGAGACCGAGTCGATGCCGCTGACCGAGCCGTACAAGCCGATGTTCGACACCGGTGTGCAGCAGCGAGCCGAACCCGAGCTCATCGAGCCCGAGGCGCCGCCTCGTCGACGCCGCTGGTGGCACCGACGGTCGGACGCGGCAGTGGACGAACCGGCCAGCGGCGTCATCCCGACCGCGTACACCCAGACCGACGCGTCGCCGTCCGAAGCGCTTCCGGCAATCACGGTGGACGACCAGCAGCTGCATCTGAAGTGGTGGAAATTCATCCTGATACTGCTCGCGGTCTGGGTTCCCGCCGGGGCCATCGGGGCCGGGCTGTTCTATTGGTGGAGCCACGACGCTTCCCGACACAAAACCGCGGTGGTCTTCGTCGTGCTGGCCTATGTGGTGGTGTGCACGGTCGCCGGCTTGATCCTGGCGATGGTGCCCGACCGGCCGCTGGTGTCCGCGTTGGCAATTGCGATGCTCTCGGCGGTGTTCGCCTCGGTTGTCGCCGCGGCCCCGGTCTACGGCAAGTTCTACTGCGAGCACAGCCAGCGGCACTGCGCGGCGGGCGTGCTGCCGTACTGAGCAACCGCGCTGCGGCTGTGCAAGGCTGGCGGGGTGAGCGACACGCTGCCGATCCGCGGCCTCCGCGTCGCAGGCTGATCGCAACCTCACCTCCATCGTCAGCGTGATCGACGACCCTGTGCGCTCGGCCATGCTCGCTGCCCTGGCCGGTGGGCGAGCACTGCCGGCCGGCGAATTGGCGCGACGGGCCGGACTCCCGCCCCGGGCGGCCTCGGTGCACCTGCGCCAACTGACCGAGGCCGGTTTGGTCCGAGTCCGGGTCCAGGGCCGGCACCTGTACCACGAGATCGTCAATCCGGAGGTGGCCTCGGTCTTGGAGG
The DNA here is from genome assembly GCA_963762535.1 of uncultured Actinomycetota bacterium. Taxonomy (GTDB): domain Bacteria; phylum Actinomycetota; class Actinomycetes; order Mycobacteriales; family Mycobacteriaceae; genus Mycobacterium. The sequence goes on along the minus strand of CAVXKX010000002.1, from coordinate 50,643 downwards.
CCATCGCGCACATCGCACCGCCGGCGCCGGTGCGCTCACTCGACCAGGACCGCGTCGCGGTCGAACTGTCGGAGGCCCGCACGTGTTACGACCACCTGGCCGGCCGCCGCGGCGTGCACATCCGGGAGCGGCTGCTGACGGTCGGAGCCATCCGCCAACTCGACGACCGCGACCACGAGCTCACCGACCGCGGGCAACACCTGGTCGACAAGCTGGGCATCGACCTGGCCGCGCTGCGGGCCAGTCGCCGGATGTTCGCCCGGTCCTGCGTCGACTGGACCGACCGCCGGATCCATCTGGCCGGGGCGCTTCCGGCGGCGATCACCAGCGTGTTCCTCGACCGCGGCTGGCTCACCCGCGGACCGGGTCGCAGGCTGCGCGTCACCGAGAGCTTCGACGACAGGATCGATCAATGGCTGGCCATCTGATGCCTGGCGCGAGGCCATTAGGGTAGTTGCCGTGACCCACTATGACGTTGTCGTCCTCGGAGCCGGACCCGGCGGATACGTAGCGGCTATCCGCGCCGCTCAGTTGGGACTGAATACCGCCATCGTTGAGCCGAAGTACTGGGGCGGAGTCTGTCTCAATGTCGGCTGCATCCCGTCCAAGGCGTTGCTGCGCAATGCCGAACTCGCGCACATCTTCAACAAGGAAGCCAAGACCTTCGGCATCGCCGGCGAGGTGACCTTCGACTACGGCGCCGCCTTCGACCGCAGCCGCAAGGTCGCCGACGGTCGGGTGGCCGGTGTGCACTTCTTGATGAAGAAGAACAAGATCACCGAAATCCACGGCTACGGCAGGTTCACCGACGCCCACACGATCTCCGTCGAGCTGAATGACGGCGGCACCGAAGATGTCACCTTTGACAACGTCATCATCGCCACCGGTAGCAGCACCCGGCTGGTCCCCGGTACCTCGCTGTCGCAGAACGTGGTCACCTACGAAGAGTTGATCCTGTCCCGCGAGCTGCCCGAATCGATCGTCATCGCCGGTGCCGGAGCCATCGGCATCGAGTTCGGCTACGTGCTGAAGAACTACGGCGTCGACGTGACCATCGTCGAGTTCCTGCCCCGGGCCCTGCCCAACGAAGACGTCGATGTCTCCAAGGAAATCGAGAAGCAATTCAAGAAGCTCGGTGTCAAGATCCTCACCGGCACCAAGGTCGAGTCGATCGCCGACGACGGGTCCGTGGTCACGGTGACCGTCGCCAAGGACGGCAAGAGCGAGGAGATCAAGGCGCAGAAAGTGTTGCAGGCCATCGGTTTTGCGCCCAATGTCGATGGCTTCGGCCTCGACAAGGCCGGCGTCGCGCTGACCGACCGCAAGGCCATCGGGGTCACCGAGTACATGCGCACCAACATCGAGCACGTCTACGCCATCGGCGATGTCACCGGATTGCTGCAGCTGGCCCACGTCGCCGAGGCGCAGGGTGTGGTGGCGGCCGAAACCATCGCCGGCGCTGAGACTCTGGCGCTCGGTGACTACCGGATGCTGCCGCGCGCGACCTTCTGCCAACCGAACGTCGCGAGCTTCGGGCTCACCGAGCAGCAGGCCCGCGACGAGGGCTACGACGTGGTGGTGGCCAAGTTCCCGTTCACCGCCAACGGCAAAGCGCACGGCGTGGGTGATCCGAGTGGATTCGTGAAGCTGGTCGCTGATGCCAAACACCTCGAACTGCTCGGCGGCCACCTGGTCGGCCATGACGTCTCGGAGTTGTTACCCGAGTTGACGCTGGCCCAGAAGTGGGACCTGACCGCGAACGAGTTGGCCCGCAACGTTCATACCCACCCGACCATGTCGGAGGCATTGCAGGAGTGCTTCCACGGCCTGACCGGGCACATGATCAACTTCTGACGTGACCGCGCGGGCTACCATGGCCCAGTGGCCAGGTCTAAAGCGGTACGAGCCGAATCGATTTGGGCCGCGCTCGGCGGTGCTCTCGCCGGTTACGTGCTGTGGCTGATCGCGATTTCGATCGGGAACTTCCTGACCATGGCCGGCCTGTGGGGCCCGATCGTGCTGGCAATTTCGGTGGTGCTGGCGCTGGGCGCGGCGCTGTGGGGACGGCGGGCGCGGGCCCGGGGAAACCTCACCCTCGCTGCGTTCGCCTACGGGTTGCCAGTTCTGCCGGTTCTGCTGTCGGCGCTGGTGCTGGCCTACAGCTATTTGTGATCGGCTGGGTGATCCAGCGGAATCTGCAGTGCCGACATGGTTGCGGCCAGACAGTCGTATTGTCCTGCCAGCAAGCAGAATTCGATGAGCTGACGGCGATCGAGGTGGTGGGACAGCTGCTGAAAGACCTCGTCGCTGATCGAGCGGTCGACGATGAACTCGTCGGTGGCGCGCAGCAGTGTCTGTTGGCGGTCGGTCAGTCCGCCGGCGTTGCCGGTCTGGTTGGGCCAGGCGAAGATCATCTCCTGCGTCTGGTCGTCGAGTCCGCGACGGCGACCCATCCAGCGGTGATGCTGCAACTCGTACTCGGAATTGCGTAGGTGAGCGACCCGCAGGATCACCAGCTCGGTGTCCACCCGCGGCAATCGGCCGCGCAGCAGCAGGGCCGAGTACGGCATCATCGACAAAAACAGCCGCTTGTGCTGGCCCAGCGTGGCGAAAAGATGCATCCGCGGTGCGCGGACCGTGCGGGCCGCCGACCTCGCCAGAACCCAGTTGATCGGGCCTAATTCGCGAAAGCCGCCCGCCGGCACCCGGCCAATCTCCTGGGGCAGCTGGCGCTCTGCATCGTCGGCGGCGGTCTTATGGCGCCGCTCCTCCCGCATGCGGGCCCCACCTCATCGCTGCGCTCTGCATCGTCGGCGTCGCGGGTCATACGTGCTTCACCAGGTAGGGCGAGACAGTACTGCGGTGCTCATCGAGGTCCAGTGCGCGACCCAACGCGGGGAATGCCCGCTGCGGGCAGGTGTCGCGTTCGCAGACCCGGCAGCCCGCGCCGATCGGTGTGGCTAACAAGGCGGGGTCGCCGGACAAGTCGAGTCCTTCCGAGTAGACGAGCCGATGGGCGTGCCGGAGCTCGCAGCCCAGCCCGATCGCGAAGGTCTTACCGGGCTGACCATACCGGGATGCCCGCCGCTCGATGGTGCGGGCCACCCACATGTAACTGCGGCCGTCCGGCATCTGGGCGATCTGCACCAGGATCTTGCCGGGGTTGGCGAACGTCTCGTAGACGTTCCACAGCGGACAGGTCCCACCTGCGGAGGAGAAGTGAAAACCGGTGGCGGACTGGCGCTTTGACATATTGCCGGCGCGGTCGACCCGAACGAACGACAGCGGCACGCCGCGCATCGAGGGTCGCTGCAGCGTAGACAGGCGATGGGCAATCGTCTCGAAGCTGACGGTGTAGAACGCCGACAGCCGCTCGACGTCGTAGCGGAAGCTCTCGGCGATCTCGTGGAATTGCCGGTACGGCAGCACGGTCGCGGCGGCGAAATAGTTGGCCAGCCCGAGCCGGGCGAGCGTGCGTGACTCGTCACTGGTGAAGCTGCCCTCGTCGACAAGGCGGTCGATCAGCGGCCCGTGCTCCAGGTAGGCCAGCTCCGCGGCGAGCTTGAACGCATACTGGCCCGACGGCAGGTGTCCGCCGATTTCCAGCGTCCGGGTTTGCGGGTCGAAGCGGTGAAGGACGTTGCCGCCCAAGTCCATTCGCTTGATCCGGACGTCGTGCACCGAGGTGAGCCGATCGGAGAGGTCGCGGACCAGGTCGGCGCGGTGCATGCGCATCCGTACCGTGAGCTCCTCGGCGGCCGTGTCGAGCTCGTGCAGATAGTTCTGCCGCTCGTAGAAGTAGTCGCGGACTTCTTCGTGCGGCATGGTGATCGAGCCGCTGCCACTGCCGTCGGAGAAGCGGTCTTCGGTGGCAGCCGCGAGCTGCGTCGTGGTGAGCCGGTAGCGGCGGTGCAGGTTGACCAGCGCGCGGGCCATTGCCGGGTGCGCCTTGACCACATCTGCCAACTCCGACTGGTCCACCTCGACGCCGAGGTCGTGGTCGAGCGTGACCTCGCGCAACTCGGCGAGCAGGCGGGTGTCGTCCTGCGAGGCGAAGAACGTGGCGTCGACACCGAACACCTCGCTGATGCGCAGTAACACCGCGACCGTCAGCGGCCGGACGTCATGCTCGATCTGGTTGAGGTAGCTGGGAGAGATGTCCAGCATCTGCGCCAAGGCGGCCTGGCTGAACCCACGCTCGCTGCGGAGCTGCCGGACCCGCGAGCCAACAAACGTCTTGGCCATTCGGCCAGCGTACCCGTGTTGCGAAGATGCGGTTAGCAACATTCGCACCGGCCCGGGCAATTGGTGCTGCGGCCCGATTGTTTGGCATCATTTCCGATCGGGGGACCCTAAGCTAGGCGCCTGGCAACCACGCATTATGTCGTGTTGCCGCGACAACAGGCCCAGCCTGAGGAGTAGCGGGAGTGAAGCCGTGAGCTTGGACAAAGTGATGATGCCGGTGCCGGATGGGCATCCCGATGTCTTCGACCGGGAGTGGCCGCTACGCGTAGCCGACAGCGATCGCGAGGGCCGGTTGCGGTTCGATGCGGCCGCCCGCCACATCCAGGACGCGGGTCAGGATCAGTTGCGCGAGATGGGGTTTGAGGAAACCCATCCACTATGGATCGTGCGCCGGACGATGGTCGACCTGATTCGTCCCGTCGAGTTCGGCGACATGCTGCGGATGCGCCGCTGGTGCTCGGGCACCTCCAACCGGTGGTGTGACATGCGGGTGCGCATAGATGGGAAGCGCGGGCGCGGCCTCATCGAGTCGGAGGCGTTCTGGATCAACATCAACCGCGACACCCAGATGCCGTCGCGCATCTCCGACGATTTCCTCGACGGCCTGCGCAAGACCACCGACATCGACCGACTGCGGTGGAAGGCCTACCTGCGGGCGGACAGTCGGGAGGACGCGGCCGAGATCCACGAGTTCCCGGTTCGGGTCACCGATATCGACCTGTTCGACCACATGAACAACTCGGTCTACTGGAGCGTGATCGAGGACTACCTCTGGTCGTTCCCGGAACTGCTCAAGGCACCGCTGCGGGTGACCATCGAGCACGATGCGCCGGTGGCGCTCGGCGACAAGCTGGAGATCATCTCGCACGTGCACCCCGCCGGCTCCACCGATCGATTCGGCGAGAACCTCTCCGACCGCACTGTTAGAACGCTCACATATGCGGTCGGCGATGAGGTCAAAGCGCTCGCCGCCATCTTCCCGCTCTAACCGTACGAGCGTTATGCAAACGTCCGGTCTGACCTGCGGATTTAAGTTACCGGCCGGTAACGGCTGAACCGTTTCAGTGGCGTCGATCTTCGCAAGCTTCGCAAAAATCGCCGACGGCCTAGCCAAAATTGGCACCAAAATAGGTGGACCTGGGCTGCTGAGCTGTGCCATCTTCGAATTAGCAAGTCAGCAACGATGCTGGGGTCCTTAGCAACGCTGGAAATCTCGGGTCCTCAGGTCAACAATTTGAGGAGAACGCTATGTCGAGCGTCGGCACGCCGAAGAGCCCCGAAGAGATCCAGAAGGACTGGGACACCAACCCCCGCTGGAAGGGCATCACCCGTACCTACACCCCCGCCGACGTGGTGGCCCTGCAAGGCTCGGTCGTCGAGGAGTCCACTCTGGCCCGCCGCGGCGCCGAGGTGCTGTGGAGCCAGTTGCACGACCTGGAGTTCGTCAACGCGCTCGGCGCCCTGACCGGCAACATGGCCGTCCAGCAGGTGCGTGCCGGGCTGAAGGCGATCTACCTGTCCGGTTGGCAGGTCGCCGGCGACGCGAACCTGTCCGGCCACACCTACCCCGACCAGAGCCTCTACCCGGCCAACTCGGTGCCGCAGGTGGTCCGCCGGATCAACAACGCGCTGCTGCGCGCCGACCAGATCGCCAAGGTCGAGGGCGACACCTCCATCGACAACTGGCTCGCGCCGATCGTCGCGGACGGTGAGGCCGGCTTCGGTGGCGCACTCAACGTCTACGAACTGCAGAAGGCCATGATCGCGGCCGGCGTCGCCGGTTCGCACTGGGAGGACCAGCTGGCCTCGGAGAAGAAGTGTGGACACCTCGGTGGCAAGGTGCTGATCCCGACCCAGCAGCACATCCGCACCCTGACCTCCGCGCGCTTGGCGGCGGACGTCGCCGACGTGCCGACCGTCGTCATCGCCCGCACCGACGCCGAAGCCGCCACGCTGATCACTTCCGACGTCGACGAGCGCGACCGTCCGTTCGTCACCGGTGAGCGCACCTCCGAGGGCTTCTACCGGGTGCGCAACGGCCTCGAGCCCTGCATCGCCCGCGCCAAGGCCTACGCGCCGTACTCCGACCTGATCTGGATGGAGACCGGTACTCCGGACCTCGACCTGGCCCGCCGGTTCGCCGAGGGTGTCAAGAGCGAGTTCCCCGACCAGCTATTGGCCTACAACTGCTCGCCGTCGTTCAACTGGCGCAAGCACCTGGACGACTCGACCATTGCCCGGTTCCAGAAGGAGCTCGGCGCGATGGGCTTCAAGTTCCAGTTCATCACGCTGGCCGGCTTCCACGCCCTGAACTACTCGATGTTCGATCTGGCCTACGGCTACGCCCGCAACCAGATGAGCGCCTACGTCGAGCTGCAGGAGCGCGAGTTCGCTGCCGAAGAGCGCGGCTACACCGCGACCAAGCACCAGCGTGAGGTCGGCGCGGGTTACTTCGACCGCATCGCCACCACGGTGGACCCGTCGTCGTCGACCACCGCGCTGGCCGGCTCCACCGAAGAGGGTCAGTTCCACTGACGCAGTAGCGCCCAACGTCGAGTTGTTGCGGGTTTTCGGCTGATTTCTCCCAACAACTCGACGTTCGGCACCCACCAAGACCAGGCCGTAGCCACAAGCTTGCGGCTTGACAGCGCAGGCCCCGCCCGGAAACCCTGGGCGGGGCCTGACGCATATCGAGAGGACGTCGTCGACAGTGAGCACTGAGATTGAGCGCGTTGGCGTTATCGGCGCCGGGCAGATGGGCGCGGGCATTGCCGAGGTATCGGCAAAGGCCGGAGCCGACGTGGTGGTCTTCGAGCCCACCGAGGAGCTTGCCGCCGCGGGCAAGGCCCGGATCGAGTCGTCGTTGGAGCGGGCCGTCAGCAAGGGCAAACTGCCCGCCGACCAGCGCGATGCGGCCCTGGCCCGACTGCGCTACACCAGCACGCTGTCCGACCTCGCCGACCGCCAACTGACCATCGAGGCGATCGTCGAGAACGAAGCCGTCAAGGCGAAGGTCTTCGCCGAGCTCGACGAGATCGTCACCGACCCCACGGCTGTGCTCGCGTCCAACACTTCGAGCATCCCGATCATGAAAATCGCTGCGGCAACGAAGAATCCGGGCCGCGTGCTCGGCCTGCACTTCTTCAATCCGGTACCCGTACTACCGCTCGTCGAGCTGATCAGCACACTGGTCACCAACGACGAAGCGCTGGCGCGCGTCGAGCACTTCGCCAGCGACGTGCTCGGCAAGAAGGTGGTGCGCTGTGGCGACCGCTCCGGCTTTGTCGTCAACGCACTTCTGGTGCCCTATCTGTTGTCGGCCATCCGGATGGTCGAGTCGGGGGTCGCGTCGGTCGACGACGTCGACACCGCGATCGTCGCCGGGCTGTCGCATCCCATGGGTCCGTTGCGGCTCTCCGACCTCATCGGGCTCGACACGATGAAGCTGATCGCCGACGCGATGTACGACGAACTCAAGGACGCCCACTACGCGCCGCCGCCGTTGCTGCAACGCATGGTCGAGGCCGGGCATCTCGGTAAGAAATCCGGCAAGGGTTTCTACTCCTACTGATGCAGGCGGACGCCGTCCAAAGGCTTGTCGCACGGATGCTGACAGCTTTTCGGCGGACTCGCCGCGGTGTATGTTTTGAGCCAACAGCGTCATGCCGGCTGCAGGTCGAGTTTCTCTGAGTCTGGTGGGCCTATGCCGACCGCTGTAGCGCGCAGAACGGCGGCGCTTTACCCCTTTTTGAGTCCAGCAATCGTGCCCTGTGTTGTTTCCCGGCCGCGATTCCCACAGCTCGCGGCACGCATCGGTCACGGACATCAGAGGCGTGATTGCACCGTCGAGTGAAGGAATAAAGACCGGCCATGGTGAGACTGTCGACCGGAAATGGTCTTCCCGACGTAGTCGTCACTGCTGTCGCGATGACGACGGCACTTGCCGCCGATGCCGATCAGACCTGGAAAGGGTTGCTGGCCGGGCAGAGCGGAATCCGCCATCTCGACTATCCGTTCATCGACGAATTCTTGTTGCCGGTTCATATCGGCGGGCCCCTGGTCGAGGATTTCGACGAGCTGCTCACCCGCGTGGAGCTGCGCCGATTCCTGTTCCTGCAGAAGATCTCGACGGTGCTCGGTCGGCGGCTCTGGGATAACACCGGGTCACCGGAGGTCGACACAAATCGGTTGCTGGTCTCCATCGGAACCGGGATGGGTTCGACGGAAGAATTCGTCCGGGGCTACGACGATATCCGCAAGCGGGGTATCAGGGCGATCTCCCCGCTCGGTGTGCAAAAGGCCATGCCCAACGCCGCGGCTGCGGCTGTCGGATTGGAACGCGGCGCGAAAGGGGGGTCTTCACGCCCGTCTCAGCGTGTGCCTCCGGCGCCGAGGCGATCGCCCTGGCGTGGCGCAACATCGTGCTGGGCGAGGCTGACATGGCGATCTGCGGAGGCGTCGAGACCAAGATCGAAGCGGTGCCGATCGCCGCGTTCTGCAACCAGGGCCTGCTGTCGACCAACAACGACGATCCAGCCGCTGCCTGCCGCCCGTTCGACAAGAACAGAGACGGTTTCGTTTTCGGCGAGGCGGGCGCGCTCATGGTCATCGAGACGGAGGAGCACGCAAAAGCGCGCGATGCCAACATCATTGGTCGAGTGATGGGTGCCGGCATCACGTCGGACGGCCACCAAGCCGTGCTGGCGGATCCGGCCGGGGAGCACGCCGCGCGCGCGATGACGGACGCGATACAACGCGCCGGGCTGAGCGAGGGCGACATCGATCACGTCAACGCGCACGCCACCGGCACGGTCGCCGGTGACCTCGCAGAGGCGAGGGCTATCAATCGGGCGCTCGGTGCACATGCACCGGCGGTGTACGCACCCAAAGCGGCACTGGGCCACTCGATCGGCGCGGTCGGCGCGGTGGAGGCGATATTGACCGTGTTGGCACTGCGCGACGGCGTCATCCCGCCGACGTTGAATGTGCACGACCTCGATCCGCAGATCGACCTGGACGTGGTGACCGACGAGCCGCGCCACGGGGATTACCGGTATGCGGTGAGTAACTCGTTCGCCTTCGGCGGCTACAACGTCGCACTGGCTTTCGGACGGTATTGATGCACGCATTAGACTTGCGCCAGCAGTTACCGTAGGGGCGCGCGTCGGGGGCGTAACCTCTACCCAGTGTCAAGAGACCGGCACGCACTCACATGCTCAGTCAATCCGATACTCCAGGACAGAATGGTGTCAGATATCTCAAGCGCAACACCCAGTGCCCAGTCCAAGTGGTTGTCGAAGTCCGCGGCGCAAACCCGCGGCTCGGACAAGAAGGAAGTCCAGTTCCACTACGACATCTCCAACGACTTCTTCCGGCTGTGGCAGGACCCGTCCCAGACGTACAGCTGTGCCTATTTCGAGAAGGACGACTACACGCTCGAGCAGGCGCAGCTGGCAAAGGTCGACCTGTCGCTGGGCAAACTGGGACTGAAGCCCGGCATGACGCTGCTGGACATCGGCTGCGGTTGGGGCTCCACCATCCAGCGCGCGGTCGAAAAATACGACGTCAACGTCATTGGGTTGACGCTGTCGGAGAACCAGAAGCAGCACATCGAGCAGAACCGGTTTCCGAACATCGACACCAACCGCAGCATGGAAGTGCGTCTGCAGCCCTGGGAAGACTTCGATGAGCCAATCGACCGAGTGGTCTCAATTGGCGCTTTCGAGCACTTCGGCTTCAACAAGTACGACGACTACTTCAAAAAGACGTTCAACTTGATGCCCGACGACGGCGTGATGATGCTGCACACAATCATCATCCCGAGTGACGAAGAGATCAAAGAGCGGAAGCTGCCTTTGACGATGTCGCGGGTGCGGTTCATCAAATTCATCATGGACGAGATCTATCCCGGCGGTCGTCTGCCGCTGGCCGCGCAGGTCGAGGAGAGCGCGGTCAAGGCGGGGTACTCGGTGACGCTGAAACAGCGTCTGCGCCCGCACTATGCGCGGACTCTGGACACCTGGGCGAGCAACCTCGAGTCGAAGAAAGACGAAGCAATCGCGATCACCTCCGAGGAGATCTACGAGCGATTCCTGAAGTACTTGACTGGCTGCGCCGATCTGTTCCGCGAAGGGTATACCGATGTTTGTCAATTCACCTGCGAAAAGGCCCCCGCGTAGCCGGATCCCGAAAAGTGCGTTATAACAAAGCATTCGCAACAACAGCACCTGACGACCTGAACGAGACCTCTGTGAAAGGCCCATCTCAGATGACGGACAGCGGGTCGGAGAGTTCTTCGAATTTGCGGCCGGCCTACGAGGACGTCCAGGCCCATTACGACACCTCCAACGAATTCTTCGGCCTATTCCAGGATCCGTCGCGCACCTACAGCTGTGCGTATTACGAACGCGATGACATGACGCTGGAAGAGGCTCAGCTCGCCAAGATCGACCTCGCATTGGGCAAGCTGGATCTGCAGCCCGGCATGACCCTGCTCGACGTCGGCTGCGGCTGGGGCTCGGTGATGAAACGCGCCGTCGAGAAGCACGACGTGAACGTCATCGGTCTCACGTTGAGCAAAAACCAACGCGCATTGGGTCAGCAGATTCTCGATCAGATCGACACCGATCGGTCGCGACGGATTCTGCTGCGCGGGTGGGAGGAGTTCGACGAGCCAGTAGACCGGATCGTCAGCATCGAGGCATTCGAGGCGTTCCCGAAATCGCGCTACAAGGCGTTCTTCGATCTGTGCTACCGCGTCATGCCCGCCGACGGCCGGATGGTGCTGCAGACGATCATGGGCCACCCGCTCAAGCGCTGGCCGGAGATGGGCATCCCGATCACCATGAGCGACCTGCGGTTCATGCGGTTCATCGCGGCGGAGATCTTCCCCGGCGGCGCGGTCCCCTGCGACGAGGATGTCGTCGAATACTCCGCTAACGCAGGGTTTTCGGTTGAGCGCCTGCAGAAGATGACGCCGCACTACGTCCGGACGCTGGACACCTGGACGGCGAAGTTGGAGGCGGCACGCGAGGAAGCCATCGCGGCGACCTCCGTCGAGGTCTACGACCGCTACCACCGTTACCTGGTGGGGTGCTCAGACTTCTTCCAGCGCAACATCTCTGAGGTCGGTCAATTCACGCTGGTGAAGAACTGACGTCCGCGCTCACTTGAGCCCCGGCACGAAAGCGCCGATCGCCAAGCCCGCCACCAGCAGCGCTCCCGCTTGGCGGACGTGCAGCCAGGCCAGAGCCGCGTACCACAGCGGCCAGACCGGGAAGTCGGCCGGCGGTTCGTCGGGCGGTGGGCGACGGAAGTACGGCCACACTTTGACCAGGCGGGGCAGCGCCAACACCACGAGCAGCGCCGGCCAGGGCATCGCCTTGGCCAGCACCGCCGCGAGCACCAGCAGGTAGAAGCCGACCATCATCGCCAGCGTCAGCACGCGGGCCCGGGCTTCGCCGAATAGCACCGGCAGCGTGTGGATTCCGAGCGGCTCGTCGTAGGGGATCTTGTCGGTGTGCTTGCCCATCAACACCGTCGTGCAGAGCAGGCCGTAGGGCAGCGATGCCAGCAGCACCGGCCAGCCGACGTGGCCGACCGCGGAGTAGTAGGTGCCGCAGACCATCAACGGGCCCCAGACCACCAGCACGTCCGGCTCGCCGAGGCCGCGTTTCTTCAGTCGCAGTGGCGGTGCCGTGTAGGCGAAGCTCAGCAGGAAGCCGGACAGCGCGAACGCCACCACCGGCCAGCCGCGCGCCCAGGTCAGCACGATCAGGATGGCCAGGTCGGCCAAGTTCACCAGGCCGATCGCGACGAGCAGCGTCCGACGGCTGACCAACCCCGACAGCACCGGGTGCGGGGCGTAGAGGGCCCGCGGATAGGTTTCGCTGTCCAGGCCGGTCTGGGTGTCGTACAGATCGTTCATCAGGTTGTTGGCGGTGTGCGCCAACAGGATCCCGACGATCGCGAGAGTCAGCCAGCGCCAATCCAATCCGGGTTGGCCCACCGCGAGCAATGCGGCCACCAGCCCGGCGAACAGCGTCATCGGCAGGACCGCCGCGCGGGTGACGACCAGCCATCGGGTGACCGCGTCGACCGGCACGTCCGGCGGGGGATTGGTGGTCCGCAGGGCGTATGCCCACGAGCTGAAGCGAGACCGCGTCGTCGGGTTGGGCGCCATGCCCGCAACCTAGTCCGCTAGTCGGCGAGCGGGGGCACAATCGGCGAGGGATGCGGCTGACCGCGGAACTTCTCCAGTGACCCGCCGACTTCGACGATCCCGCACAGCGCGCTCCAGCTCAGCATCGTCAGGTAGTCGATCAGCTCGTCGGCGCTGGTTCGCGGGTCCAGCAGCCACGAGTGCGTGGCCAGCTGCACGCCGCCGACGATGTGATAGGCCCACGGCTCCACGCCGCCGACGTCCATGCCTGCCGCGCGCATGCGCCGGCGCAGTATCACCGCGAGCATGCGGGCGATGATCCGCTCGGAATCGGCGACCACCTTGTTCTTGCCGGCCGAGTTGTTGGCCATCACGAATCGGTAGGGCTCCGGCTCGGAGGCCACGGTTTCGACGTAGACCCGGGTGACCTCGCGGGTCAGCTCGAAGCCGTCCAGGTTGGTCGACAGCGCCTTGGCCATGTTGGGGATCAGCGTGATCTGCGCGAACCGCATCATCACCGCGGTCGTGAGGTCGTTCTTGTCGACGAAGTAGCGGTAGAGCACCGTCTTGGAGACGCCGATCTCGTGAGCGATCTCGTCCATGCTGACGTACTGGCCGCAGCGGCGGATGGCCTCGATCGTCCCGTCGATCAGTTCATTGCGGCGTTCCACCTTGTGCTGGTGCCAACGTCGCTTCCGGCCGTCGGTTTTCACCCTTGCGGCGGAGACCTGTGCTGCCACTATTGCCGGTTCCTATCCTGTTGGTCTTCTCGATAGTACGGCTTATCTTCCGCGATTTCTCGGCTGTACCTCAGGCAACGGTGTTTCCCGGCCGGGGCGGTAACAGTTACCACGGTTATTCAGCCGCCGCGGCGCAGGTCGCGGGACCGGCGTCGTCACCGAATAGCGACGTCGATAGCGGATGATGGTGCAGTGGCCGTCGGACTCAACGGGAGACCCGCTTCCGGACCCAAGCACCGAGCCGATCGGCGCGCGGACGCGGCGCCGCTGCCGCCGGGCGACCGGAGCAAGCCGGCGTCCTTGGCCGAGTCCTTCGCCGGCGCCGATCCGCAAGCCGACGCGGAGCGGCGCCGGGGCCTGCGGCGGATGAAGATGGTGGCGCTGGGCTTCCTGGTCGGCGCCACCGTCGTGTTCCTCGGTTGCCGGTGGGCGCAGGCCGGTGGCGCCGCCGCCTGGGTCGGCTATGTGGGTGCTGCCGGTGAGGCCGGAATGGTCGGCGCGCTCGCCGACTGGTTCGCCGTGACCGCGTTGTTCACCCACCCGCTGGGCATCCCGATCCCGCACACCGCGATCATCAAGCGCAAGAAGGACCAGCTCGGCGAGGGCCTCGGCACGTTTGTCCGGGAGAACTTCCTGTCCCCGGAAGTGGTGGGCACCAAGATCCGCGACGCGCAGATTCCGAGCCGGTTGGGCAAGTGGCTCTCCCAGCTTCCGCACGCCGAGCGGGTGGCTGCCGAGTCGGCCACCGTGCTGCGGGTGGTGGTGGAGATGCTCCGCGACGACGACGTGCAGTTGGTGATCGACCGAATGATCGTGCGGCGCATCGCCGAACCGCAGTGGGGACCACCGGTCGGGCGGGTGTTGTCGACGCTGCTTGCCGAGAACCGCCAGGAAGCCCTGATCCAGTTGCTTGCCGACCGGGCATTTCAGTGGTCGCTGAACGCCGGCGAGGTGATTCAGCGAGTGATCGAGCGCGATTCGCCGACCTGGTCGCCGCGATTCATCGACCATCTCGTCGGCGACCGGATCCACCGCGAGCTGATGGACTTCACCGACAAGGTCCGCCGCAACCCCGAGCACGAACTGCGCCGGTCGGCGACCCGGTTCCTGTTCGAGTTCGCCGACGACCTGCAGAACGATGATGCGACGATCGCGCGGGCCGAGGCGGTCAAGGAGCAGTTGATGTCGCGCGACGAGGTGACCAACGCGGCCGCGACGGCCTGGAAAACACTCAAGCGGTTGGTGCTGGAGGGCGTCGACGATCCGTCCAGCGCGTTGCGCACCCGCATCGCTGACGCAATCGTCCAGATCGGTGAATCGCTACGCGATGACGCGGAATTACGCGACAAAGTCGATAACTGGATCGTGCGGGGCGCCGAGCATCTGGTCGCCCAGTACGGGATCGAGATCACCGCGATTATTACCGACACCATCGAGCGCTGGGACGCCGAGGAAGCCAGTCGGCGTATCGAGCTGCACGTGGGCCGTGACCTGCAGTTTATCCGGATCAACGGCACCGTCGTGGGCTCGCTGGCCGGGCTGGTCATCTACGCCGTCGCGCAGCTGTTGTTCTGAGCCCTGCTAACAGTGCTTGCAAAAGCTAGCACCTGTTAGCTACGGTGGGCGCGTTCGCACGAAACACCCGACGCCCGCACTCAAGGGAGCAGCCATGCCGCAGGAAGAAAACCTTGCCGCTGTGGTGACGACCGCTGCGTCGGATATCGGCAGCTTCATCAAAGCGCAGCGTGAGGCGGCCCAGGTTTCGGTGCGACAGCTGGCCGAAAAAGCCGGTGTCAGCAATCCGTATCTCAGCCAGATCGAGCGCGGATTGCGCAAACCTTCGGCCGGCGTGCTCAACCAACTCGCCAAGGCTTTGCGGGTTTCCGCCGAGGTGCTCTACGTCCAGGCCGGGATGCTCGAGCCCGGACCGAAAAGTGAGGTCCGTGACGCCGTCGTCACCGACACGACGATCACCGAAGGGCAGAAGCAGGTCCTGCTGGACATCTACACGTCCTTCGTTCAACAAAACGAGGCTGCTGCCCGTGAGGAGACTGCGCCTGCTTAGACACGGACAACCTGGCAAAACCATCGACAAGACCAAGAACGACGAGAGGAAACATCATGGCTGACAACAACCCGAACATCGACGATCTGAAGGCTCCGCTGCTTGCCGCACTGGGTGCAGCTGACCTGGCCCTGGCCACCGTCAACGACTTGCTCGCCGAGCTGCGTGACCGCGCCGAGGAGACCCGCAGCGACACCCGCAGCCGGGTCGAGGAGAGCCGCGCTCGCCTGACCAAGCTGCAGGAGGACCTGCCAGAGCAGTTGCGCGACCTGCGCGACAAGTTCACCGCTGAGGAGCTGCGTAGCGCCGCCGAGGGCTACGTCGAGGCCGCGACCTCGCGCTACAACGAGCTGGTCGAGCGTGGCGAGGCCGCCCTGGAGCGCCTGCGCAGCCAGTCCGGTCTGGACGACGCCTCGGCTCGCGCCGAGGGCTACGTCGACCAGGCGGTCGAGCTGACCCAGGAAGCGCTGGGCACCGTTGCCTCGCAGACCCGCGCGGTCGGCGAGCGCGCCGCCAAGCTGGTCGGCATCGAGTTGCCGAAGAAGACCGACTCGGGCGCCAAGAAGGCCCAGAAGGCCGTCGCGAAGAAGGCCCCGGCCAAGAAGGCGCCTGCCAAGAAGGCTCCGGCCAAGAAGGCTCCGGCCAAGAAGGTCACCCAGAAGTAATCCGGTAGTCCGCGTTGCCCGGCCGGGCAACGCGGACTGGCCCGACCACTCGACTCCGAGTCACCCTGCTCGGGTGACTCGGAGTCGACGTTTCTGGCGGCGCCCGTTTACGCTTGATCGGGTGAATGCTGTGAATAGCGTCATGTTGGTATTGCAGGTTGCTGTGGCGATGATAGCGCTCTATGCCTTTGTTCACGCGGCGATGCAGCGGCCCGACGCCTACACGGCGGCCGACAAGATGACCAAGCCGGTGTGGTTGTTGATTCTTGGGTGTCGCCACCTTCCCGCTGGCCATGATGCATCAGCGAGTTCGGTTATCGGCCATTGGTCGGGGCTTGCGCGGCAGGTGTCTACCTGGCCGATGTGCGGCCGAAACTCCTTGAGATACAAGGTAAGTCGCGATAGCTCTATGCGAGTTCTGATTCTCGCGGCGACGGCCCTGGCCGTGCTGGCCGGTGTTGCACCCGCGTCAGCGGATCCGGGTCCGAGCGCGTTTCCGTACGCGCCACCATTCGTCGACCACATTCGTTGGGCCCGATGGTCCGACGAGAATCAGCTGTCCAGTCTGCGGGTCTACCCGACGGCGTCAGGCCGCGCGGCCTCCCAGCGGCTCGGGTCCGCCAGCCCCGAGGCGGGCGAGGCGTGGGCCGAGGTGCTCGCGCTGACGCCGCAGGCCGACAGCCCCGGTATGTACGACCAGTTCCGCTGCCACTGGGATTTCGCCGAGACGGTCCAACCCGGCAAGACAAGCTGGAATCTGGAGCCCTGGCGGCCCATTGTCGACGACGCGACGATGGTCAGCACCGGCTGCAATCCCGGCGGCGCGGGGGAGCCCGTTCTGATGCCATGGACCCGCGCCCAGGTCGCCGGCCTCGTCGACCACACCCTGCTCAAGCCGGAGGCAACCGCCGCTGAGGTGGCCGCCGTCGCCGACGAGGCGGCGGCGCTGGGTGCCTGTACCGTCTGCGTCTCGCCGTCGATGGTGGAGCACGCCGCCCGCGCCGGCATTCCCGTCGCCGCGGTCGCCGGGTTCCCTTCTGGCAAGCATCTTTCCGAGCTCAAGGCGCGCGAAGCAGCGCTGGCCGTCGCGGCGGGTGCCGCTGAGGTCGACATGGTGATCGACGTCGGCGCGGCGCTGGCCGGCGACGTCGACGCGGTGCGAGCCGACATCGCGGCGGTGCGCGCCGCCGTCCCCGACGCCGTCCTCAAGGTCATCGTCGAGTCGGCCGCCCTGTTGACCCTCGCCGGCGAGAGCACGCTGGTCGCCGTGTGTCGCGCCGCCGAAGATGCCGGCGCCGACTTCGTCAAGACCTCAACGGGTTTCCATCCCGCGGGCGGCGCATCGCCGGCCGCCGTCACGCTGATGGCCGACGCCGTCGGCGGTCGGCTGGGAGTCAAAGCCAGCGGCGGCATCCGGACGGCTGAGTCCGCCGTGGCGATGCTCGACGCCGGCGCCACCCGGCTCGGTTTGTCGGGCACCCGCGCCGTGCTCGACGGGCTGGGCTAGACGCTCAGACTCCACTGAAGCAATCCTGGCCGGACTGCGGCTGCGACTGCGACGACGGGATGGTGGCGTTGCTGGTCGAGAATGTTGCCTCAACCCCGCTGTCGGTGACCTTGACGCTGTCGGCATGAATGCCGAGCGGATAGTTCTGGGTCGCTTTGGCGGTGAGGTCGTCGAGGTCCTTTTGGACCGTGGTGGTCGACATCTTCGAGCCCAGCGCGCTCAAGCTGACCACCTGCAGCGACAGCCCGTTGTTGACGATTTGCGGCTTGACGGTGGCGCTGTCCAACAGGCCCTTGAGCTGGATGGTGCCGTCGCCGGTGTTAGTGGTGACCTCGCCGGTGACGAACTTGCCCAGCCCCGGAATGGCGTCCTGGATCGACTGCTTGATGCCATCCGCGGACCAGGTGATGGTGCCGTTCAGCGACCCGATCGTGCCCTTGGAGTTGTTGGTGTCGTTCACGTTGATGTTGCGGATGTCGAAGCTGACCTTCATGCCTTTGGCTTGGCGCACCTGATTGCCCGCTGTCTGCACCGAGATGTCGCTGTACTTCTTGGTGAGGTACTGCCACAACACCGGCGGCGCCGCGGAAAACGACACCTTGGCGCTGTCCTGCACCTCGCATTGCACCGCGTTCGCCACCGTGGCGCTCGCGACGTGGCGAGCGTATAACTCGGCACCGATCGGCACCGCGACGACGAGCAGCGCCACGATCAGCAGGAACAACAACATCGACGTCCGATTGGCGAAGTACCTGCGTCCGCCCGACTCCTTCGATTCCGCGGTCGGCGGAGGCGGCGTCGGTTTCGAGATCCGGGTGGTCGGGCCTTCGTGAGGCAGCAGCGGTGGACCGGGCTGCTGGGGCCGCGGGTTGGGCGGCAGGCCTTGCTGCGGCGGCGCAAACGGCTGCTGCGGCGGCGCCGACGGCTGCTGCGGCGGCCGGCCGGGCGGGCGTCCGGGTTGCTGCGGGCGCGGTACGTCACGAGCCGACGGCTGTTGCGGGCGGCCGGGCTGGGGGATGTGGCGCGTCGGCGATTCCGACGGTGGCGCGGGTCTGCGCCGCGGCGGAAAGCCGCGGTTGGGCGGCCCGGCGGGCCGTGGCGGGAAGCCGCCCCGCTCGGGGGGCTCGTTGCTCGGGGGCACTGGTGGGTTCGTCATTAGCGTTCCGCCTTAGACATGTGCGAAGCATGGGTCGTTCTGGGCTGCCGGTATCGATGCGTTGTGCGTCGAGAAGTGCGCCACCACACCGTCATTGGTGACTTGTACGCTTTGGGCCTGAATGCCCAGCGGATACTGCTTGAGCAACGCCGCCGTGAAGGTGTCCAGCGCGGTTTGGGCGGTTTCGTGCGGGATCATCACTCCCAGCGCGTTGACCTTGTCGACCTGCAACGTCAGCTGCCCATTGCTGACCTGCGGCTTGACGGTGACGCCGCCCAGGCCCATCGCGCCGTTGAGCTCGATGGTGCCGGCGTTGGGGTCGGTCGTGACGCTATTGACCAGGGCTCCGATGAACGGCAGCGAATTCTGGACGGTCTCCTGGATGCCGTCCGACGTCCAGGTGATGTTGGCATCCAGGTTGCCGATGGTCCCCTTGGAATCGGCGTTGCCGTGCAGGTCCACGTCGTTGATCTCGATGTCGGCCTTCATGCCCTTGGCGTCACGGATGTTGTGTCCGGCGGTGTGGATCGTGATGTCCTTGTAGTGACCCATCAAGTGCTGCAACAGAAACGGGCTCGAGCCGAACGATACGGTAGCGCCGTCCCGAATGACGCACTCGGTGGCGCTGGCCACCACGCTGTCCGCCCGGTGGCGGGCGTAGAGCTCGCCGCCGACCAGCCCGGCGATACCCAGCGCCGCGACGATGACCAGCACCAGGATGATCGACACCGGGTCACCGCGGAGGCGGAAGCGGCGCTTGGCTTTTCCGGGCTCGACGGTGTCGGGCGGCGGCGGCTGATCGAACGTCGCGGTCGGATACTCCTGCACCGGCGGCGGGTACATCGGCGGCGTCGGCGGCTGGTGGGAGTACTCGGCCTGCCCGGCGGGCTGGGTGGGCGAACTCTGATCGCCGGGGCGAGACCAAGGCGACGACTGGTCTTCTTGGTGTGGGGGCCCCTGCGGATTCGTCATCTGGGCGATTCTGCCTTATCCGGATGAGCGAGCGCTGTGTAGTTCCGGAGCACCGCGATTGTCTCGCGGGCCTTCGTCACCTGCTCCAGCGCGAGGTCTGCGACCAGCAGCTGCGGGTCTGCGCCCGCCGAGGTCACCACCTTGCCGAACGGCGACACCACCAGGCTGCCGCCGACCCCGGTCGGCGCGCTGGAGGCCAGCGGCTCGCCCGGGTCGGCCTGCCCGGCGGCGACGATGAAGCTGGTGGAATCCAGCGCGCGGGCGCGCGCCAGCAACGTCCACTGCTCGAGTTTTCCGGGGCCGGCGGCCCACGACGCGCTGACCACGATCAGCTGGGCCCCGCGTTGGGCCAGCCTGGTGAACAGTTCGGGGAACCGTAGGTCGTAGCAGGTCGTCAGCCCCACCCCGACGCCGTCCACGTCGACGACGACGGGCTGCTCGCCCGGCGCGACGGTGCTCGACTCGGTGAACCCGAACGCGTCGTAGAGGTGGATCTTGTCGTAGTGGGCGTCGGTGCCCGGGCCCGTCACCAACAGGGTGTTGTGCACCCGTCCGCCGTCGGCCGGGGTGAACATGCCGGCCACCACCGTGATGCCGGCGTCGGCCGCGATTCGGCGTACCCCGTCGGCCCACGGGCCGTCGAGCGGCTCGGCGATCGGGGCCAGCGGGACCCCGAACCGGCACATGGTCGCTTCCGGGAACACCACCAGCGACGCGCCGGCCTCGACGGCCTGCGAGGTGTAGTCCCGCACGATCTGCAGATTGTCGGTCGGGTCGGTGCCACTGAGGATCTGTGCCACCGCGATGTGCATGATCGCCAGCCTAGATGCTCAGCCAGCGTCGAGTTGTCGGTGAAATCGCGGTATCCGCTGCACCCACATCGACGCTCGGGACGTCCATGCCATGATCATGCCCATGATCGAGTTCACCCTGACGCGGACCACCACGGCGCCGATCGAGGCAGTGTTCGACGCCCTGACCGATCACCGCAGCATCGCGAACTACGCGAAGGCGGCCCGCCGCAGCACGCTGGACCGTGAGGGAACGCCCGCGCCCAACGGCGTCGGCGCCGTGCGGCGTATCGAGGCGCTCG
Source organism: uncultured Actinomycetota bacterium (assembly GCA_963762535.1). Taxonomy (GTDB): domain Bacteria; phylum Actinomycetota; class Actinomycetes; order Mycobacteriales; family Mycobacteriaceae; genus Mycobacterium. The sequence continues at coordinate 30,039 of CAVXKX010000002.1, read as the reverse complement.
GACCCGCGATCGTCGAGGAGATCATCGACTACGAGCGGCCCACACCGCTACGCCTACAAGCTGGTCGCCGGCGCGCCGGTCCGGGATCACGTCGGCACGGTGACGTTGCGTCCAGCCGGCAGCGGCACCGAGGTCAGCTGGCACCTGCAGTCGAAACCCAAGATCCGCGGCCTGGATTGGCTACTGACACCGGTGCTCAAGCGGGTCATCGGCGAACTGCTGAACGGCGCCGTCGACGCCGCCGAAGGCCGCACCTAGGACGCCTCGCCGATCCACATCGTGGTGAAGCGTTGCTCGCGGACCAGCAACTCGACCAGCTGGTTGCCGATGAAGTTCTCTAATTTGCCGCCGACCAGCGGGATGCGCACCTCCACAGTGGCCCGCAATGTCAACCGCGCGCTACCCGACTCGGGCACTGGTTCCAGTACCGCGGTGCCGGTCAACGACGCCGGCGAGTTCAGGATCGAACCGGTGACCGTCGCGGTCGCCGAGCCGTTGCTGATCGGCTCCCAGCGTTCCTCACGACGGATGCGGAGATCGCCGCGGTGGAACTGAGTGACCACGGCCGGCATCCGATCCGCGCGCAGCACTTGGGTGGTGATCACGTCGATGCTGCCGTCGTCGCCGGATGGGCCACCGACTTCCATCGAATCCAGGGTGAAGTCGTCGGCCCCCGAATCAGCCAGCCGGGCAAGCCAGTACTGCTCTTCGCTGAACGCCCCCAGCACGGCTTCGACGGTGACCGCGTAGTCGGTGGACATGTCGAACGATCGCGGCATAGCAGGTCAGGCTACCGTCAACAGTGATGAACCCGGGTCTGAAGGGGGCGGGGTGGGAACGGTTTTCGCCGGTGCGCGGGTCGACGAGAACGTGCCGTTGGCACCGTTGACCACGCTGCGCGTCGGCCCGGTCGCATCGCGGACGATCACCTGCACGACCACCGAGCAGGTGATCGCGACGCTACGTGATCTCGACGGCCAAGACCCTCAACCGTTCCTGGTGCTGGCTGGTGGCTCGAACGTGGTGATCGCCGACGAGTTGGCCGATCTGACCGTAATCCGGTTGTGTACCAACGGTATTCGGCTTGACGGCAACCTTGTGCGGGCCGAGGCGGGTGCGGTCTGGGACGACGTGGTCGTCGCGGCGATCGGTGCCGGACTCGGTGGGCTGGAATGCCTGTCGGGGATTCCCGGGTCGGCGGGCGCCACCCCGGTGCAAAACGTCGGCGCCTACGGGGTCGAGGTGGCCGACACCATCACCCGGGTTCGGATGCTGGACCGGCGAAGCGGACAGGTCCGCTGGGCGGCGGCCGACGAACTGGGTTTCGGATACCGGACCAGCGTGCTCAAGCACTCCGATGCGGCCACCGTCCTGGAGGTGGAATTCGCGCTGGATCCCTCGGGCCGCAGCGCGCCGCTGCGTTACGGCGAACTGGTGGCCGCGCTGGGCGCGACGGCCGGTGAGCGCGCCGACCCCGCTGCGGTGCGGGATGCTGTGCTGGCCCTGCGGGCAGCCAAGGGCATGGTGCTCGACGAGGCCGACCACGACACCTGGAGCGTCGGATCGTTCTTCACCAACCCTGTTGTCACGCAGCAGTTCTACCGAGAGCTGGCCGACCGGGCCGCTGGCCAGGTGCCGCACTATCCGGCACCGGGCGGCGTCAAGCTGGCGGCCGGCTGGCTCGTCGAGCAGGCCGGCTTCGGCAAGGGCTATCCGGGGGTCGACGACGCGCCCTGCCGGCTGTCCACCAAGCATGCGCTGGCGTTGACCAATCGCGGTGCTGCCGGCACCCAGGACGTGCTGACGCTGGCCCGCACGGTGCGCGACGGCGTGCGCGACGTGTTTGGTGTCACATTGGTGCCCGAACCGGTGCTGGTCGGCTGCGTCCTGTAGATCTCGGGCGTTCGAGGACAGCGATGTGCGCCGGTATCTTGATGTCGTGAGCTCAGCGCGTGGTCTTTCGCCGGTCAGCCGGCGCCGGGCCTTGACGACCCTGGCGGTCGGCGTCGTCGCCCCCAACGTGCTGGCCGCCTGCTTCGGTGGAGCGGCCAAGCAGGCCGAGAAGGCCAAACCGCCGCAGGAAGCCGCACTGACATTCCGGCCGGGCGACAACGCCAAAAACGTCCTGCCGACCGCGCCGATCAGTGTCGAGGTCCGCGACGGCTGGTTCCAGCACGTCGCGCTGACCAACCCGGACGGCAAGGTCGTCGCGGGGGTCCTCAACCGGGACCGCACGCTCTACACCCTCACCGAGCCGCTCGGTTACGACGTGACCTACACCTGGAGCGGCTCTGCCGTGGGCCACGACGGCAAGCCCGTCGCGGTGAAGGGCAAGATCACCACCGTCGCGCCCACCAAGGTCGTCGACGGCGGATTCCAGCTGGCCGACGGCCAGACCGTGGGGGTCGCGGCGCCGATCATCATCCAGTTCGACGCGCCGATCTCGGACAAAGCCGCCGTCGAGCGGGCGTTGAAGGTCACCACCGAACCGCCGGTCGAGGGCAGTTGGGCGTGGCTGCCCGACGAAGTCGGCGGCGCCCGCGTGCACTGGCGCACCCGTGAGTACTACCCGGCCGGCACCAAGGTCAGCGTCGACGCCAAGCTCTACGGGCTGGCCTTCGGCGACGGTGCCTACGGCAAGCAGGACATGAGCCTCAAAATCGACATCGGCCGCCGCCAGGTGGTGAAGGCCGAAGTCTCGTCGCACCGCATCCAGGTGATCCGCGACGAGGGCGTGATCATGGACTTTCCCTGCAGCTACGGCGAAGCCGACAAGCCGCGCAACGTCACCCGCAACGGCATCCACGTGGTCAGCGAGAAGTACGCCGACTTCTACATGTCCAACCCGGCCGCCGGCTACAACCACATCCACGAACGCTGGGCGGTGCGGATCTCCAACAACGGCGAGTTCATCCACGCCAACCCCAACAGCGCCGGCGCGCAGGGCAACACCAATGTGACCAACGGCTGCATCAACTTGTCCACCGCCGATGCCGAGCAGTACTTCGGCAGCGCGATCTACGGCGACCCGGTCGAGGTCACCGGCAGCACGATCGAGTTGTCCTACTCCGACGGCGACATCTGGGACTGGGCGGTCGACTGGAACACCTGGGTGGGGATGTCGGCGCTGCCGCCGCCGAACGGTGCCAAGCCGGCGCCGGTGTCGATTCCGCACAACGCTCCGGCCACTCCCCGGGATGCGCCGACGCTGTCGGGCACCCCGACGACGACTAGCCCCGCTCGGCCTGGCGGTTGAACCGGCCGGCCGACGCCTGGTCGCGCGGCCGGATGATGATCTGGTCGAGGTTGACGTGCGATGGCCGCGACGCCACGAAGCCGATCACCTCGGCGACGTCGCCCGGCGTCAACGGCGTGATCCCCTGGTAGACGGCGTCGGCGCGCTGTTGATCGCCCTCGAAACGCACCAGCGAGAATTCGCGTCTCGACCGCCCCGGGCGCAATCTCGGTGAGCCGCACCGGTTTTCCCGAGTAGCTCACCGCGCAGCGTGCGGTGCAATGCCCCCTGCGCATGCTTGGCCGCGGTGTAGCCCGAGCCGCCGTCGTAGACCTCCATCGCCGCGATCGACGTGACGGTGACGATCAACCCGTCGCCGGAGTCGATCAGCTTGGGCAGCAGCGCCCGAGTGACCCGCAGCGTGCCCAGCACGTTGGTCTCCCACATCCAGCGCCAGTGGTCGAGATCGGCGTCGGCCACCGGCTCCAGACCCTTGGCGCCGCCGGCATTGTTGACCAGCACGTCCACCCGGCTCAGCTGCCCGGCCAGCGCCTGGACCGCCGCGTCATCAGTGACGTCGGCCACAATCGCCGTCCCGCCGATCTCGGCGGCCAGCGCGTTGATCCGGTCGGCCCGGCGCGCTACCGCCACCACGTGAAAGCCTTGTGCAGCAAGGGTTTTCGCGGTCGCCTCGCCGATACCCGCGCTGGCACCGGTGACGACCGCGACCGGATGTTCGCCCGGTGGGTGCTCAGATGTCGTCGAATGCGGATCAGTGGAACTCATCTGAATGACTCTAGTAACCGTGCTAAATTCCTCCTGTGTACTCCAGCACCTTGTTCGGCTGTCTGCCCGCGTGTTGTTGCGCGGGCTGCGCGTGTTGTCGCCGCGCAACTAGCCGCTCCTGAGCTAAGCGCAAGCGCTTGCGACGGTGTGCGGCTCCCAGACCGCCATCGGAACTCGGACAAGGACTCGCCAATGCGTTCAACAACTTTCACCTCTCACCAGCACAACCCGCTCGCGGCCGCCCGGCGGCGAGGACCGGGCCGTCACCGTGTGGTGGCGCCCTCGCTACAGCTCTCTGACGCCGCCGCGTCGTTGGTGTTCCGGGCCGTGCGACTGCGCGGGCCGATTGGCCGCGACGTCATCGCCCAAGTCACCTCGCTGTCGATCGCGACGGTAAACCGCCAGGTCATTGCCCTCCTGGACGCGGGAATCCTGCGGGAGCGTGCCGACTTGGCCGTCTCCGGCGCGATCGGACGTCCCCGGGTGCCCGTCGAGGTCAACCACGAGCCGTTCCTGACCCTGGGCATCCACATCGGCGCGCGGACCACCAGCATCGTGGCCACCGACCTGTTCGGCCGCACCCTGGACGCCGTCGAAACCCCGACGCCGCGTACCGCTCAGGGCCCGGCGCTGGCTGCGCTGGCCGACGGCGCCCGTCGCTACCTGCGGCGCTGGCACCGCCGTCGGGCGCTCTGGGTCGGGGTGGCGATCGGTGGAACGGTCGACGCCGCCAGCGGCCATGTCGACCACACCCGGCTGGGCTGGCGGGACGCGCCGGTCGGCCCGGCGATCGCCGAGGCGCTGGAGCTGCCGGTGTCGGTGGCCTCGCACGTCGACGCGATGGCGGCCGCCGAACTGCTGCTCGGCATGCGCCGGTTCGGGCCGAACTCGTCGACCAGCCTGTACGTCTACGCTCGCGAGACCGTCGGCTACGCGCTGATGATCGACGGCCGGGTGCACAGCCCCGCGAGCGGACCCGGCACGATCACCAACCTGCCCGCGCACTCTGAGTTGCTCGGCGGCTCGGGACTGCTCGAGTCCACCGTCAGCGACGAGGCCGTGTTGGCCGCCGCGCGCCGGCTGCGAATCCTGCCGGCGCACAACGGCGGATCGGGCGGCACCGTGACCGAGGTCTTGAAGGCGGCCCGCAGCGGCAACAAGCAGGCCCAGGATCTGCTCGATGAGCGGGCCCGGGTGCTCGGCGAATCGGTTGCGCTGCTGCGTGATCTGCTCAACCCCGACGACCTGGTGGTCGGCGGGCAGGCATTCACCGAATATCCCGAGGGCATGGCGCGGGTGGAGGAGGCCTACAAGGCCCGCCTGGTGTTGCCCGCGCGCGATATCCGGGTGACCGCCTTCGGCAACCGGGTGCAGGAGTCCGGCGCCGGCATCGTGTCGCTGGCCGGACTGTATTCCGACCCGCTGGGCGCCATGCGCCGCGCCGCGCCGCCGCTGCCCGTTTACGAGGTCGACGTCGAGACACCCGCCTGACCTGGGACTCCACCGGGTCCTGCAAAGATGGCGGGGTGGCCCTCACTGACATCTCCCGGCCGGACGCTGCACAGCTGACCGATCCCCGTCGCGTCGCGGTGCTGGCGGTGCACACCTCGCCGCTTGCGCAGCCCGGTGTGGGGGATGCCGGCGGGATGAATGTCTACGTGCTGCAAAGCGCGCTGCACCTGGCCCGCCGCGGCGTCGAGGTGGAGATCTTCACCCGGGCCACGGCGTCCACCGATCCGCCCGTCGCGTGGGTGGCGCCGGGTGTGCTGGTGCGCAACGTGGTGGCCGGCCCGTTCGAAGGCCTGGACAAATACGACCTGCCGACGCAGTTGTGCGCGTTCGCGGCCGGCGTGCTGCGGGCCGAGGCCGCGCACGAGCCCGGTTACTACGACATCGTGCACTCGCACTACTGGCTGTCCGGTCAGGTCGGGTGGCTGGCCCGCGACCGGTGGTCGGTGCCGCTGGTGCACACCGCGCACACACTGGCCGCAGTCAAGAATGCCGCGCTGGCCGACGGCGACACTCCTGAGCCGCCGCTGCGCACGGTGGGTGAGCAGCAGGTGGTCGACGAGGCCGACCGGTTGATCGTGAACACCGATGACGAAGCAGCACAACTGGTTTCGTTGCATCACGCCGACCCGGCCCGAATCGACATCGCACATCCCGGCGTCGACTTGGACGTGTTCCGTCCCGGTGACCGCCGCGCCGCACGCGCCAGGCTCGGCCTGCCCTCGGATCAGGACGTGGTCGCGTTCGTCGGGCGCATCCAGCCGCTGAAGGGCCCGGATGTGTTGCTGCGCGCGGCGGCCAAACTCCCGCGCGTGCACGTGGTGGTGGTCGGCGGACCCTCGGGCAGCGGGCTGGCCGTCCCCGACGGGCTTGTTCGGCTCGCCGCCGAACTGGGTATCTCGGAGCGGGTGACGTTCTTGCCTCCGCAATCGCGGGAAAGCCTGGCGACCGTTTTTCAGGCCGTCGACTTGGTGGCGGTACCCAGCTACTCGGAGTCCTTCGGCCTGGTGGCGCTGGAGGCGCAGGCCTGCGGGACACCGGTGGCCGCGGCCGCCGTCGGTGGCCTGCCGGTGGCGGTGCGCCACGGGCTGACCGGCACGCTGGTGGCGGGTCACGACGCAGACCGGTGGGCGCGTGCCATCGACGAGACGTTGCGGCTCGACCCTGAGCCGTTGGGCCGCGCGGCGGTCGAGCATGCGGCGGCCTTCTCCTGGGACAACACCGTCGACTCGCTGCTGGCCAGCTACCGACGCGCGATCGGCGATTTCACCCACCGCCGTGCGGTGCGCGGTCTCACGTCGACGCGGCGCGCGGCCCAGGCCGGTCGATGGCCGTCGCGCCGCAAGGCGTGGGCATGACGCCCCCCGACGACGATCGGCCGATCACCCAAGTCCAGCAATTGATCGAAGACACCCTGGACACCAACGAGCTGAGCTACTCCCGTCACAACGGGGCGCACGGCGGGCTGCCGGGGATCATTGTCGAGTTGCCCGGGGAGCGGCGACTCAAGACCAACACCATCCTGAGCATCGGCGAGCATTCGGTGCGCGTCGAGGCCTTCGTCTGCCGCAAGCCCGACGAAAACCATGAGGGCGTCTACCGATTCCTGCTCAAGCGCAACCGCCGTCTATACGGCGTCGCCTACACCCTGGACAACGTCGGCGACATCTATCTGGTCGGCCGGATGGCGCTGGCGTCGGTGGACGGTGTCGAGATCGACCGCGTGCTCGGGCAGGTGCTCGAAGCGGTCGACAGCGACTTCAATACGTTGCTGGAGTTGGGTTTTCGCTCGTCAATCCAGAAGGAATGGGAGTGGCGGGTGTCTCGCGGTGAGTCGCTGAAGAACCTGGAAGCCTTCGCGCACTTGATCGAAGACGACGAAGACGACGAAGACGACGACGACTGACACCCTGGGCGGCGACGAACCGCCGGGTGAGAGACTTTCCGCCATGGGAGACGCTGTCGCGACGCTAGTTCTGCTCCGCCACGGTGAGAGCGAATGGAATGCCAGTAACCAGTTCACCGGCTGGGTGGACGTCGACCTCACGGACAAGGGCCGTGGCGAGGCGGTCCGCGGCGGGGAGCTGCTCACCGAGCACAACCTGCTGCCCGACGTGCTCTACACGTCGCTGCTGCGCCGCGCGATCACCACCGCACATCTGGCCCTGGACACCGCCGACCGGCTGTGGATCCCGGTGCACCGCACCTGGCGGCTCAACGAGCGGCATTACGGAGCCCTGCAGGGTCTGGACAAGGCCGAGATCAGGGAGCGTTACGGCGACGAGCAGTTCATGACCTGGCGGCGCAGCTACGACACCCCGCCCCCGCCCATCGAGAGGGGCAGCGAACACAGCCAGGACGCCGACCCACGCTACATCGACATCGGCGGCGGTCCGCTGACCGAATGCCTGGCCGATGTGGTGGCGCGTTTTCTGCCCTACTTCACCGACGTCATCGTGCCTGACCTGCGGGTTGGTAAGACGGTGCTGATCGCGGCGCATGGCAACTCGCTGCGCGCGCTGGTGAAATACCTCGACGGCATGTCCGACGACGAGGTGACCGGTCTGAACATCCCGACCGGAATTCCGTTGCGCTATGACTTGGACGCCGACATGCGCCCATTGGTTCCCGGCGGCAGCTATCTCGACCCGCAGGCCGCGGCCGCCGGCGCGGCGGCGGTGGCCAGCCAAGGCGCGAAGTAAGCGCCTTTTCCCAGCAACTGGGCAAACGCCGGGTGAACGGACCCCGAATACCTGCCTCGTAGCCTGTGAGATGACCAGTTTTGGCCTTGTGCTGCTGGGTTGGCGTTCACCGTATTTGTAAGCTTTGTACGTGACCGTGTTCTCGGCCCTGTCACTGGCCGGGGTGTTGTTCCTGACGGCCCTGGCCGTGGGAGTCACCGTCGGCGCCCGCTGGGCGCCGCGGGCGATCGAGCGACGGCAACGCGTGGCGGTCGAAGCGGCCGGGATCACCGTCGCCCAGATGCTGGAACGCATCGTCGCGCTGATGCCCATGGGAGCCGCGGTCGTCGACCGGCATCGCGACGTCGTCTATCACAACGGCCGGGCCAAAGAGCTCGGTCTGGTCCACGAACGGCAACTGGACGACGAGGCGTGGAAGGCCGCCCGCAAGACGCTGGCCGACGGCGCCGACGTCGAGTTCGATCTGCTGCCGAGCAAGCGGCAAGCGCCAGGTCGGACGGACCTGTCGGTGCACGGACAGGCGAGGCTGCTCAGCGACGAAGATCGCCGGTTCGCCGTGGTCTTCGTCTACGACCACTCCGAATACGCCCGGATGGAGGCGACGCGCCGCGACTTCGTGGCCAACGTCAGCCACGAGCTCAAGACGCCGGTCGGTGCGATGTCGGTGCTCGCCGAGGCGCTGCTGTCCTGCGCCGACGACCCCGAAACCGTGCGGCGGTTCGGCGAGAAGGTGCTCGTCGAGGCCAACCGGCTGGGCAGTATGGTCACCGAGTTGATCGAACTGTCCCGGCTGCAGGGTGCCGAGCGAATGCCGGACATGGGCCCGGTCGACGTGGATTACGTTGTCTCCGAAGCAATCTCGCGACACAAGGTGCCCGCGGACAACGCCGACATCATCGTTCGCACCGATGACGCCAGCGGCCTGCGGATGCACGGTGAGCAGGCCCTGCTGGTGACCGCGCTGGCCAACCTGGTGTCCAACGCGATCGCGTACTCACCGCGCGGTTCGCTGGTGTCGATCAGCCGGCGCCGCCGCGGCGACAACATCGAGATCGCCGTCACCGACCGCGGTATCGGAATCGACCGCAAAGACCAGGAGCGCGTCTTCGAGCGGTTCTTCCGCGCCGACAAAGCCCGCTCGCGCGCCACCGGCGGCACCGGACTCGGACTGGCCATCGTCAAGCACGTTGCGGCCAACCACAACGGCAGCATCGGGTTGTGGAGCCAGCTCGGCACCGGGTCGACGTTCACCCTGTCGATCCCGGCCTATGCCGGCGAAGTCGAGCCGACCGACCAGTCACCCGAGCGCGAGTCGCGCGCTATAAAGCCCCAACGGGAGCCCCAACGAGAGGAAGAACTACACCGATGATGGAACCTAGATGACCCGTCGCCGACGATGCAGAGCGCAGCGATGAGGAGGAGGGGCACCAATGACCAGTGTGCTGATCGTGGAGGACGAAGAATCGCTGGCAGACCCGCTGGCGTTTCTGCTCCGCAAGGAGGGCTTCGAAGCGACCGTGGTGACCGACGGTCAGACCGCGTTGGCCGAGTTCGACCGGGCCGGCGCCGATATCGTGCTGCTCGACTTGATGCTGCCCGGCATGTCGGGCACCGATGTGTGCAAGCAATTGCGGTCGCGTTCCAGCGTGCCGGTCATCATGGTGACCGCGCGTGACAGCGAGATCGACAAGGTCGTCGGGCTCGAGTTGGGCGCCGACGACTATGTCACCAAGCCGTATTCGGCTCGCGAGCTGATCGCGCGGATCCGGGCGGTGTTGCGCCGCGGCGGTGACGACGACTCCGAGGTCACCGACGGAGTGCTGGAATCCGGTCCGGTGCGCATGGACGTCGAACGTCACGTCGTCTCGGTGAATGGTGAGCCGATCACGTTGCCGCTCAAGGAATTCGACTTGCTCGAGTATCTGATGCGTAACAGCGGCCGGGTGTTGACGCGTGGACAGTTGATCGACCGGGTGTGGGGTGCTGACTACGTCGGCGACACCAAGACGCTCGACGTCCACGTCAAGCGGTTGCGATCCAAGATCGAGTCCGATCCGGCCAACCCGATCCATCTGGTGACCGTCCGCGGGCTGGGCTACAAGCTGGAGGGCTGACTCCGCTATTCGGCAGCCCGGGTGGCCGGGTGCACCGCGATGAGTCCTAAACCGCTGCGCCGCTTGCACATTGCGGCCAGCTCGGCGTAGGCCTTCTCGCCGAGCAACTCGGTCAGTTCCGGGCCCATGCTCACCCACACCGGCTCGGCGCCGGTGTGGGCGGCCGGGTCGCCGGTGCAGTACCAGTGCAGGTCTGCACCGCCGGCGCCCCAGCCGCGGCGGTCGTATTCGGTGACGGTGGTCTTCAGGATCTCGGTGCCGTCCGGGCGGGTCACCCACTCCTGGCTGCGACGGATCGGCAACTGCCAGCAGACATCCGGCTTCATCGTCAGAGGCTGGACGCCGATTTGCAACGCCTTGGAATGCAGGGCGCAGCCCGGGCCGCCCGGGAAGTCCGGCCGGTTCAAGAAGATGCAGGCGCCCTTGTATTTGCGGGTGCGGAACTGCTGTTCGCCCTCGTGCTCGTCGAGTTCGAGGTAACCCTTGCGGCCCAAACCCTTATCGCGGAACTGCCAGTCGGCGTCGGTGAGCTGGGTCACCGCGTCGTCCAGTCGGGCGCGGTCGTCGTCGTCGGACAAGAAGGCGCCGTGCGAGCAGCAGCCGTCGTCGGGACGCTCTTCGACCGTGCCCTGACATGCCGGCGTCCCGAACACACACGTCCACCGAGACAGCAGCCAGGTCAGGTCGGCGGCGATCAGGTGTTCGGGGTTGTCCGGGTCGTAGAACTCGATCCACTCACGGGCGAAGTCCAATTCGACTTCGCCGGGGTGATTTGGCTGCGCACTTGCCACGGTTTCAACGGTAGACCAATCCCTGGCGCGCATCGTCACCGTAAGGTTGTGTCTCGTGCGATTAGGTGTGCTCGACGTGGGCAGCAACACGGTCAACCTGCTCGTGGTGGACGCCCGCCGCGGCGGGCACCCGACGCCGATGAGTTCGACCAAGGCCACGCTTCGGCTGGCGGAGTCGATCGACAACTCCGGCAAGATCACTCGCAAGGGCGCCGACAAGCTGATCGAGACGATCGAGGAGTTCGAAAAGATCGCCGACAGCTCCGGATGCTCCGAATTGATGGCATTCGCCACCTCGGCGGTCCGCGACGCCAAGAACTCCGACGATCTGCTGTCCCGCGTCCGGAAAGAGACCGGCGTGCAGCTGCAGGTGCTGCGCGGCGTCGACGAGTCGCGGCTGACCTTCCTCGCGGTTCGCCGCTGGTACGGCTGGAGCGCGGGACGGATCATCAACCTCGACATCGGCGGTGGCTCGCTCGAGCTGTCCAACGGTGTCGACGAAGAGCCCGAAGTCGCGATGTCGCTGCCGCTGGGTGCCGGACGGCTGACCCGCGAGTGGCTCGACGAGGATCCGCCGGGCCGTCGGCGGGTCGACATGCTGCGCGACTGGCTGGACGCCGAACTGGCTGATTCCGCGGCCAAAATGCTGGATGCCGGCAGCTCCCGATCTGGCCGTGGCGACTTCGAAAACATTCCGGTCGTTGGCCCGGCTCACGGGTGCGGCGCCGTCGGCCGCGGGGCCACGGGTCAAGCGCACGCTGACGGCCAATGGCCTCAGACAACTCATATCTTTCATATCTAGGATGACGACCGCTGACCGTGCGGAACTGGAAGGGGTGAGCGCCGAGCGAGCGCCGCAAATTGTGGCGGGAGCTCTGGTCGCAGAGGCAAGTATGCGAGCGCTGTCGATAGAAACGGTGGACATCTGCCCGTGGGCGCTACGGGAAGGCGTCATCTTGCGCAAACTCGATAGTGAAGCTGATGGAACCGCTTTCGTAGAGACGTCCGTGCGGGATGCTGGTAGCCAGCGAGCCAATCGGAATGGCGGCAAGAAATGACCGGACCCAACGACACCACCCGACCCATCTCGGTTGCCGAGCTGCTCGCCAAGAACGGCACGCTCGGCGCTCCGGCTCCGGCACGGCGTCGCCGTCGTCGTGGAAACTCCGACGCGGTGACCGTCGCCGAACTGACCGGCGAGATCCCCGTCATCACCGACGACACCGATCCCGACGCCGAAGAGCACCAGACCCCGGAACCGCGTGCTGCATCGCGCCAACGGCGCCGCACGCTTCGCGCGAGTCGTCGAGGCGCCCGTCGAGGAGCCGGCCGAAAAGGCGTTTTGGTCGGAGCCTGAGCCGCGCTGGCCGGCGTCCGCGCCGCCCCGGCCCCGTGACAGCGCGCCCACGGCGCGTGAATCGCGGCCACAGCGCAGCGCCTATCCGCGTCCGGTGCGCAACACCGTGCGCGCCGAGTCCGCCGATCGTCCCGAGCTGCGCGACGACAACACGGTCGAGCGGTCCGGCGCCGAAGGCATGAACCCCGATCCGCTCGAGGACTACGCCGGCATGTCGGTGGACGTGATGGACACCGACGTGCGCGACGCCGAGCCGGTCATCGAAGACTCCGCCTACGTGCGCTCCTACCTGCAGTCCTCTGCCGGTAAGGGTGATGTCGAATCGCGGTCTGGTGCGGGCTACCCCGGCATCGACGACCTCGCCGACGAGGAGGACTACCCCGACGACGGCGATCTCGACGATGAGCACACCTGGTCGCGGGCCGAGAGCATGCGGTTCACCGGAATGGTTGTGCTGCAATCGTTTTTGGCTGTTGCGTTCGGTGCCGGCTTGTTCATCGCGTTCGACCAGCTGTGGCGGTGGAACAACATCGTCGCGCTGGTGCTTTCGGTGCTTGTCATCCTCGGCCTGGTGGTCGGCGTGCGGGTGGTGCGTAAGACCGAGGACATCGGCAGCACGCTGATCGCGGTCGCTGTGGGGGCGCTGGTCACGCTGGGCCCACTAGCGTTGCTGCAATCCGGCTGAGCGCAACAGCATTCACGTGCGCCCCGCAATCAAGGTCGGTCTGTCGACGGCCTCGGTCTATCCGATGAAGGCCGAGGCCGCTTTCGAATTCGCGGCAAATCTCGGCTACGACGGCGTCGAGCTGATGGTGTGGGGCGAGTCGGTCAGCCAGGACATCGACGCGGTGGCGAAACTGTCGCGGCGTTACCGGATGCCGGTGCTGTCGGTGCATGCGCCGTGCCTGCTGATCTCGCAGCGGGTATGGGGCGCCAACCCGATCTCGAAGCTGGACCGCAGCGTGCGGGCGGCCGAAAAGCTGGGTGCCCAGACCGTCGTCGTGCATCCGCCGTTCCGCTGGCAGCGCCGCTACGTCGAGGGGTTCAGCGAGCAGGTGGCCGAGCTGGAGGCGTCCAGCGACGTGCTGGTGGCCGTGGAGAACATGTTCCCGTTCCGGGCCGACCGGTTCTTCCCGGGCCAGAGCAAGGAGCGGATGCGCCGACGCGGTGGGGGACCCGGAGCGGGGATCTCGGCGTTCGCCCCGTCTTATGACCCGCTGGACGGCAATCACGCGCATTACACGCTGGACCTGTCGCACTCCGCGACAGCGGGCACCGATGCCCTGGACATGGCGGAGCGGATGGGGTCGGGCCTGGTGCACCTGCACCTGTGCGACGGCACCGGCCTGCCCGCCGACGAGCACCTGACGCCGGGTCGCGGCAACCAGCCGGTGGTCGAGGTGTGCCAGATGCTGGCCACCGGTGAATTCGCCGGCCACGTGGTGCTGGAGGTGTCCACCTCGTCGGCACGATCGGTGCACGAGCGCGAAGACATGCTGGTCGAGTCGTTGCAATTCGCTCGCACGCACCTGATGCGCTGACAAACGCGACGATGCAGAGCGAAGCTATGAAGAGGAGCGGCGCCATGAACCGAGGGACTCTGACACGTTGACCGCGTTATTCACCGAGGCGATGCAGCTTCGCGAGATCCAGACCGACGGCGCGCACAGCCTCTATGAAGGCGAGCTCAACAAGCACTGGACCATCGGGCCCAAAGTGCACGGTGGGGCGATGGTTGCGTTGTGCGCCAACGCTGCTCGCACCGCGCACGGCGGACCCGTTGAGCCGGTGGCGGTTTCGGCCAGTTTCCTGTCCGCGCCCGACCCCGGCCCGATGCGGCTGGCCACCTCGATGCGCAAACGCGGTCGCCGGATCAGCGTCGTCGACGTCGAGCTGATCCAGGGTGACCGCGCCGCCGTGCACGCCGTCGTCACGCTGGGGGAGCCAGAACACATGGCCCCGCCGCTGCTGTCGGCCAACCCGGCGGTCGGCCTGATGGACCCCGAACCGCCCGACGATGTGCTGCCGATCGGACCGGGCCACCAGCTGTCCGGGCTGGTGAACCTGGCCGAGGGCTGCGAGGTACGCACGCTGACCTCGACGCTGGGGATCGTCACCGACGGCAGGCCGCCGGTGATTCAGAACTGGGTCCGACCGCGCGATGTGGCCCCCGACGTGCTGTTCGCGCTGATGTGCGGCGACATCTCGGCGCCGGTGAGCTTCGCCGTCGACCGCACCGGGTGGGCGCCGACCGTGCAGCTCACGTCCTACCTGCGTGGCCTGCCGGCCGACGGCTGGCTGCGGGTGGTGTGCACCTGCATGCAGATCGGCCAGGACTGGTTCGACGAGGACCACACCGTTGTCGACTCGCGAGGCCGCATCATCGTGCAGAGCCGCCAGTTGGCGATGGTGCCCGCGCCGTAACCACTCCCTGGGCCATCGGAGGGCGGCCCGCTGCGCCCGGCCACGCCGCGCTTGCGACCGCCCTGGCGAAAAAGTCGCACGCTTCTGCCATGCTGAGCAATATGGCCAGAATTGCGCTTGTCGGTGGGGGAAGCATGGGCGAAGCCCTGCTGTCGGGCTTGCTCCGGGCCGGACGGCAGGTCAAGGACCTCGCAGTCGCCGAGCGAATGCCCGACCGCGCCCGCTATCTCGCCGACACCTATGGCGTGCTGGTGACCTCGCTGCCCGATGCGGTGGAAAACGCCACCTTCGTGATCATCGCGGTCAAACCCTCCGATGTCGGATCGGTGATCAGCGACATCGGCAAGGTGGCCGCCGATGCCGCCCATGACAGCCCCGACCAGGTGTTCATCACCGTCGCGGCCGGGGTGACCACGGCGTACCTGGAATCCAAGCTGTTGGCCGGAACACCGGTGGTGCGGGTGATGCCCAATGCGCCGGCGTTGGTCGGCGCCGGGATCAGCGCCATGGCTGCCGGCCGTTTTGCGACCCCTGAGCAGCTCAAGGAGGTCGCAGCGCTGTTCGACTCGGTCGGGGCGGTGCTGACCGTCTCCGAGGAACACATGGACGCCGTCACGGCCGTCTCCGGGTCGGGTCCGGCGTACTTCTTCTTGATGATCGAGGCGTTGGTGGACGCCGGGGTCGGTGTGGGCCTGACACGCGCGGTCGCGACCGAATTGGTGGCTCAGACGGTGGCGGGCTCGGCGGCGCTTTTGCTGGACCGGATGGAACAGGACCGTGCGGGCACGGAATCGCGGCGTGATCTGTCGTTGGATACCACCGCGGCGCGGCTGCGCGCCATTGTTACCTCGCCGGGCGGCACTACCGCCGCTGCGCTGCGGGAATTGGAAAAGCATGGTCTGCGTGCGGCTGTCGACGAGGCGGTTCGGGCCGCGAAAACCCGCTCTGAGCAGCTAAGAATTACATCTGAGTAATTTATAGAATTTTATTTAATTGCCACCACCCGTCGCAATAACCACACTAGTCCCGCTATTCTCCTAGTTGGTATGCACCTGTTGGTGCCAGCGGAGGGGAAGCCGCTGGGACTGCAGGAGCCTGATTGATTGGGTTGCGATGACGTCTATGAACGGGCCATCGGCTGGCGGTAAATCGGGACGAGACACGGGTTCCGTCAGACGGCCAGCAGCCCCGGACGCAATTCCTGACGGTGGCAGAAGTGGCAGCACTGATGCGCGTCAGCAAGATGACGGTCTACCGGTTGGTTCACAACGGTGAGCTGCCCGCAGTCCGCGTCGGCCGTTCCTTCCGCGTGCACGCCAAGGCCGTGCACGACATGCTGGAGAGCTCCTACTTCGACGCGGGCTAGCGTTTGCCGCGTCCGGCGTTCCGCTGGCGGATCGCTGACGCGATCGCCACGCTGGTGCGACGTTCGCTTCTAGCCGCGTGCACCGGTGAGCCCTGATCGGCCCGCCGGTGCGCTTTGGTGTTCGACCTGCTCTCCCGGGTAGAGTGACCGGGTTATTGCACATGCCCGGCCACGGCGGACTCGGGCCGCCACAGCGCGCGACGACGATGCGGGACGCGCAGCGTCCCGAGGAGAAGTCGGGCAATCCAGCACAGATAGCGGAGTTATGGGTTCAGTAATCAAGAAGCGGCGTAAGCGGATGTCGAAGAAGAAGCACCGTAAGCTGCTTCGCCGCACGCGGGTTCAGCGCAGAAAACTCGGTAAGTAACTCTTGCTGCCGCCGTCGTTAGGCTAGCCAGGTGGATTCCTCGGGCGGTCAGTCAGGTACCGGCGCCGATACCCTGCACTATCCCAAGGTTGTGCTGGTTACCGGTGCGTGCCGGTTCCTCGGCGGGTATCTGACCGCCCGGCTGGCGCAGAACCCGATGATCAACCGGGTCATCGCCGTCGACGCCGTAGCGCCCAGCAAGGACATGCTGCGCCGGATGGGCCGCGCCGAGTTCGTGCGCGCCGACATCCGCAACCCCTTTGTCGCCAAGGTGATCAGAAATGGCGACGTCGACACCGTCGTCCACGCCGCAGCGGCGTCGTTTGCGCCGCGGTCTGGTGGCGGCGCGGCGCTGAAGGAAATCAACGTGCTCGGCGCGATGCAGTTGTTCGCGGCCTGCCAGAAGGCGCCGTCGGTGCGTCGCGTCGTGCTGAAGTCGACCTCGGAGGTCTACGGATCCAGCCCGCACGACCCGGTGCTGTTCACCGAGGACAGCAGCAGCCGTCGGCCATTTCGGGAAGGCTTTCCGAAAGACAGCCTCGACATCGAGGGCTACGCGCGTGGGCTCGGCCGGCGCCGGCCCGACATCTCGGTGACCATCCTGCGACTGGCCAACATGATCGGTCCGGCGATGGAGACCAGCCTGTCGCGGTACTTGGCCGGGCCGTTGGTTCCGACGGTGCTGGGCCGCGACGCCCGGCTGCAGCTGCTGCACGAGCAGGATGCGCTCGGCGCCTTGGAGCGCGCCGTGATGGCCGGCAAACCGGGCACCTTCAACATC
Organism: uncultured Actinomycetota bacterium; assembly: GCA_963762535.1. GTDB lineage: Bacteria > Actinomycetota > Actinomycetes > Mycobacteriales > Mycobacteriaceae > Mycobacterium. The sequence continues at coordinate 12,607 of CAVXKX010000002.1, read as the reverse complement.
GGCGCCCGCGGCATCATCATGTTGTCGCAGGCGATCCGGCGGGCTGGCCGAGTTGCCTTGCCGGTACCGGGGTTTGGACTTTCAGCGCTGGATTCGCTGCGGCGTGCCAACGGCTACCTGGAGATCAACCGCGAGCAACTCGACTACCTGAGCTACGGCCGGGTGATGGATACCACACGGATGGAACAGGAGCTCGAATACCATCCCAAGTGGTCGACTGCGGAGGCTTTTGACGATTACGTTCGCGGCCGAGGTTTGACTCCCATTATCGACCCCGAATGGGTACGCTCCATTGAAGGTCGGGCCGTGGCAGCAGTGCAGCGCTTTGGTGGCCGAGCCAAAATCAACTAAAGGCGTGGGGTGATTGACCAGTGGCGGGCGATTCGAAAGCGAAAGTCATTCCGCTGCACGGCAATTCGGGTCGCGCAGCGGCTCAGCGGCGTGCCGGGCAACGCACTCAGGCCTCTCGCCAGCATCCCTCCCTGCTTTCCGAGCCTGACACCCGCGCTTCGGCTGACGAGATCGCCGCCGTCGTCCGTGAAATCGACCAGCACCGTCGCCAGGCAGGTGCCCGAGGCGATGCCGAACAGCAGGGCAACGAGCTCGTCGCACAAGGTCGGTGCCGTCGCCGACTTCTTGCGACACCGGCTCGCCGGCGACTACAGCGTCGACGAGTTCGGCTTCGACCCGCACTTCAACGACGCGATCGTGCGGCCGATGCTGCAGGTTCTTCTTCAACTCGTGGTTCCGCGTCGAGGTCAGCGGCATCGAGCACCTCCCCGACACCGGCGCGGGTCTGGTGGTGGCCAACCATGCCGGCGTGCTGCCGTTCGACGGGCTGATGGCGTCCGTCGCCGTCCACGACAAGCACCCCGCCCATCGCGATCTTCGACTGCTGGCCGCCGACATGGTGTTCGACCTGCCGGTGGTGAGCGCGGCCGCCCGCAAGGCCGGCCACACCATGGCATGCACCGCCGATGCGCATCGGCTGCTGGCCGCGGGCGAACTGACCGCGGTGTTCCCCGAGGGCTACAAAGGTCTGGGCAAGCGCTTCAAAGACCGCTACAAGCTGCAGCGGTTCGGCCGTGGCGGATTCGTCGCCGCCGCACTGCGCGCCAAGGCGCCGATCATTCCGTGCTCGATTGTCGGCTCGGAAGAGATCTACCCGATGCTGACCGACGTGAGACTGCTGGCGCGGTTGTTCGGGCTGCCGTACTTCCCGATCACGCCGCTGTTTCCGCTGGCCGGTGCGGCAGGGCTGGTGCCGCTGCCGTCGAAGTGGCACATCGCTTTCGGTGAGCCGATCGACACCGCGCACTACGACGGTGCCGACGCCGAGGATCCGATGGTCACCTTCGAGCTGACCGACCAGGTGCGCGAGACCATCCAGCAGACGCTGTACCGGCTGCTGGCGGGCCGTCGCAATATGTTCTTCGGCTGAGCTGTTACGCCGCTGGCTTGACCAGGGTGAACTGGCAGACGTCGCAGCTGCCCTCGTGGAACAAGTTGGCGCAACCCTTGAGGTACTTCATGTAGCGCTCGTAGACCTCTTCGGACTGGATCTTGATGGCCTCGTCCTTACGCTTTTCCAGCGCCTCGGCCCAGCAGTCCAGGGTCCGCGCGTAGTGCAGGCGAAGTGGCTGGACGAGGGCGACTTCGAAGCCGGCCTTGGTGGCGTGATCTTCGACGATGGCCACCGTCGGCAGCCGCCCGCCCGGGAAGATCTCCTGCATCATGAACAGGGCAAACCGCGCCCTGGCCATGGTGATCTTGATGCCGCGGTCTTCCAATTCCTGGTCGCTCGGGACGACGATGGTGTGCAGCATCATCGTGCCGCCGGCTGGCAGCGCGTCCCAGGCCATCTTGAAGAAGTCGTCGTAGCGTTCGAAGCCGAAGTGCTCGAACGCGCCGATCGAGACGATCCGGTCGACCGGCTCGTGAAACTGTTCCCAGCCGTTGAGCAGCACTCGGCGTGAGCGCGGGGTGTCCAGCGCGTCGAACGATTTCTGTACATGCTCGGCCTGGTTCTTGCTCAGCGTCAGGCCGACGACGTTGACGTCGTACTTCTCGATCGCGCGACGCAAGGTGGCCCCCCAGCCACAGCCCACGTCGAGCAGCGTCATACCGGGCTCCAGGCCCAGTTTGCCCAGCGACAGGTCGACCTTGGCCAGCTGAGCCTCTTCGAGCGTCATGTCGTCGCGTTCGAAGTAGGCGCAGCTATAGGTCTGGCTCGGGTCCAGAAAGAGCTGATAGAACTCGTCGGAGAGGTCGTAGTGCGATTGGACGTCGTCGAAATTTGGCGTGAGATCGGTGCTCATTGGTTTGGGTCTCCCCCTAAAAGGTTCCGGCTGACACTAAGCGCCGGCGCGGATGGATGCAATTGCCGCGATTGTCGCTTCTGCGTTCGCGTCGGGATTTGACGACTCGCCGAGCATGGTCACGATGCTGGTGATGATCGGGTTGCCGTCGGCGTCTGTGACTTCGCTGCGGATTTCGGCGATCACGGTGCCGTGGGACTCGATGACCGAGTCCAAGTAGGTGTCGAAGTAGAGCCGGTCGCCGACCTTGATCGGGCGGTGGTACAGGAATTTCTGGTCGCGGTGCAGCACCCGGGCCAGGTTGATCGGAATGTCGAACTTGGTGAACACGTCCAACTGGACCCGATGTCCGGCGACCGCAAGGAAGGTCAGCGGCGCCACAATGTTGTCGTAGCCAACCTCGGCTGCGGACTCCTCGGAGTGGTGCGACGGGTGGTCGTTCTGGGTCGCCTCGGCGAACTCGCGGACCTTTTCGCGACCCACGTCGAAGTAATCGGGATACCGGTAGTGCGTGCCGATCAGGCCTTGGGTGCCTGCGGGCAATGACATGCGCTGCTCTCCACTCTTACGGGTGCTCAGCGGCGCAGTTTATCAGCGGGACTGCCTCCGAGACGCCACGGCGGCCAAGGCGCCGCCCGCCGCGCCCAGTGCCAGCGCCGACGGTACGCCGATCCGGGCGGCCTTGCGGGCGGTCCGGAAATCGCGGATTTCCCAGCCGCGTTTGCGGGCGTAATCGCGCAATGCGGCGTCGGGGTTGATCGCGACGGCCGTGCCGACCAGGGAAAGTAGTGGTACGTCGTTGTAGCTGTCGGAGTAGGCGGTGCAGCGCTTGAGGTTGAGGCCTTCGCGGATGGCCAGCGAGCGCACGGCGTGCGCCTTGCCCGGGCCGTGCAGGATGTCGCCGACGAGACGGCCGGTGAAGACTCCGTTCTCGGATTCGGCGACGGTGCCCAGTGCGCCGGTCAGGCCGAGGCGGCGGGCGATGGTGATCGCGAGCTCGTAGGGCGTGGCCGTGACGAGCCAGACCTGCTGGCCGGCGTCCAGATGCATCTGGGCGAGATCGCGGGTGCCTTCCCAAATCTTGTCGGCGATGATCTCGTCGTAGACCTCTTCACCCAGTCGCATCAGCTCGGAGGTGGGGCGTCCTTCGATGAAGGCCAGCGCTTTGCGTCGGCCCGCGGCGACGTCGTCGCTGTTCTCTCTGCCGAGGACCTGGAACTTGGCCTGCGCATAGACGAAACCGAGGACGTCGCGATAGGTGAAGTACTTGCGTGCGGCCAGGCCGCGGCCGAAGTGGATCATCGACGAGCCCTGCACCAAGGTGTTGTCGACGTCGAAGAACGCCGCTGCGGTCAGATCGACGGGCGGCTGCTCGGGGCCAGGTTCCTCGTCCTTGATGCCTTCCAGGGCCTGCTCCGCGCTGGCGTCGGCGGCCAGCGCCTCGAATCGCTGGTCAGCCGGTTCGGGTTCTGGATTAGGGCCGGGTTCGACACTGCCCGGGCCGCCGAAAGCGGTCACGGTTTCACACTATCGGGCCGTGGCGGGTTGGGCCGGGTGGGCGCGGAGGTCTAGCTCCGCGGGCGTCCTTCGTACTCGGTACCGGAGACGTCGTCGAAGAATTTCGATGGCACCTCCTTGGGAATGTCTTCCTCGGGCACGCGATCGATCTGTTCCTGAAACTCGTCGAACAGCTTGCGTGCGCGGGCAATCTCCGCGTCGGTCGGCGGGGTCACGCCAGCTTCCTCGGGTGTGGAAAATATCCTTCCGGCTACTTCTTTACTCATTGACGCAATTCCTTCTATCGCTCGATCATTTCGATGATTGTCCTGCCCGTGCCGGGCTCAGACCTTCGATCTAGCACGTAAAACTGGACGCCCGTCGGGAACAACACTTCTCGCTCAGTGGGAAACATCGAGAACGATGAGATGTCTCGCCCTGTCTTCGACAGAATCCTGAATTCGACATTGCCCGCGAATGCCGCGAACCGGGCTACTGCGGGATCCACTGAAGTGCTGACGAAAGCTCGTTCTCGTAACGACGACGCCCGGCTGATATCGCGCAAGCACGTCGTCTGGCAAGTGCTGTGCCACGAAAAACGGGGCCCTGGTGTGGAGGCAACTTGTCCAGTGCTTGATTCAGTGCGTCAACGCGCTCTTGTTGGAATGCATCCATAGTGCCGTTCCTCAACGCGTCGTTCAGGTCCTGATGTCCCAGACCACTGTAATCGGCCAACGCCGATAGATCCCCGGTCGTCAGTGGTTGTTCGGTGTGGGCAACGGGTCCGTGATGGTCGAGTGTCGGTGATTGCGGTAGGTGGCCGCTCGGTGCTCCGCCCTGTGCTGGGCCGTGGGGAATTGGCGCCGACGGCGCTGCCGGCGTGCTCAGGTGGGGCGTGAATCGGTGTCGATGGCGGTGGCTGCCCGGCCGGAGACACCGGCTCGACCGCATGTTTCGAGGCTGTGGGCGCGAGGCTTTTGATCGACCGGAGTTTTCGACTCGGTCAGCCCATACGGTGGCAGCGGGCTCTTGGGTTTCGGTGCGGGCTCGGGCTGTCCGCTTTTTGGTGGCTCGTTCCGTGGGCGGCGGATTGTCGTGGGGCGCGGGATTGGGCAGCCGACCCGGCGTCGGCGGGCGAAACCCTTTGGGAGCCTCGGCGGCATCTGCGGCGAGGTGGCCAAACTTCGAGGTTTTCGACGCCGCCCCGCCCGGGAGTAAGAAGGTGCCGACATCGAAGGCAGTTTCGCCTGCGGCTTTGAACGGGTTGATGCTCCATTCGTCCCAGTGGGCAAGGTCCTTTCCGAGGTCCTTCCAGGACTCTGCGCACTTCTGCTCGCCGTCTAATCCGGAAAGCGCCTCCAGCTTTTCCAGTGAGCCAGACATGGAGTGCCAGAAGCCCTTTGGGTCGACCAAGAGCCGAACCGGATTGAGGGTCCAGATACCCTTGACGGTGCTTTCCGCTTCCGAAAAGACCCCGACGCAGATCTGTCCGAAGTGGTCTAATGCGCGGCCGACCTCAGTGGTATGCAGGAAGTGGTCCCACTCCTTGTCGGCGTAGCGAGCCATGATGCCGAGGATTGTCTTTGCTTCGGCGAATGCAGTCGCGATTTGTTGGCGCAGTGCGTCGACTTCCGCAGTGAACTGGTTGACGATGATGCGAATGTCGTTGGCGATCTTCTTGATCTCGTCTTCGTCCTCATCGGTGAGGAATTCCCAGACCTCTTTGATCCCGGTCAGCGGATTGCAAATGCGCGACAGCAGATCGATGATCGCCGCATGGACCGTGTCGATCTTGGTCGCATAGGAGGTGAGGTGCGTCGCGACAGTCGCGCACTGTCGCAAGATCCCCGCTGCGCAACGGTGGGTCTCAGCGAAAGCGGCGGCGATCGCTGGCCCTTCCGGGATCTGTTGAGCGCCAATGCCGGTCATCGGCCCGGTCGCGCCAAGTATCTCGTTGACCTCGAAGTTGGTGCCGGCGATTGTCCAGGCCGCGGCTGCCCCGCGCAGCTTCGCTGAATCCCCGCTCGGCCATATCATCCCGATGTATTTGGACACCCAACCCCAACCCGCCGGTGGCCCGGTGCCGCGGCCGACAGACGACGGTGAAGAACCCGCTGCGATCGAACCGGTTGGATGCGAGTCCGGTAGGGGATGGCTGTGCCCGGAGATATTCGAGTTGGCTTCGGCGATGGAGTAGTTGTGCGCGGATTTGCGAACGCCATCACCTAAGCGGCACAACCCGTTACGGGTGGTGGCCATCGCCTCGAGCAATGCGGACGCCGACTTGTCGTAGCTGTGGCCGAAGGCTGCGCCAGCCGGATCGTCGCCGGACATCCCGTGGCACCCGGCAAGCGCGGTGGTCAACGTTGAAACGGTGGACCCTAGATCTTCACCGACCGAAATGACGGCGGCGCCAGCGGTATCCAGCACCTCCGGGTCAACGGATAGCGGTGCCATCAGCTCAGGACCACATGGCCGAATTCGTCGCCATGGCTTGGGTGTAGTTGTGGTGCGCTGTGCCGCCGGCAACTTTGAGTAAATTCAATGCTTGACGCATCGTCGCCTCGCCGTGCGACCAGCGGCGGTGTGCCTCGGCATGAGCTGTGGCTGCCTGGCCCGACCACGAACCGTGCAGATGTGTTACCAGCGAATCGATTTCAGCGACCACACTCTCGATATGCAGCAGGAAGTCGCCCATTCTTTGCGTCGCGTCCGCGAGTGTGTCGGGATCGACGCTGAACGCGTCAGCCACGGTAAACGCCGTCCACCGTCTGGGTCGACGCGTGCTCCTGGTTGTCGAATTCGACGCCGACTACTCCCACGGCCTTGGCCATGATCGACAGACCTGACTGCACCTCTGCAGCGCCGCGATGCCAGGAATCCCACGCCTCGGCGTAGGCGCCACCTGAGCCGCCGCGCCATCCGGTCAGCAGGTCGCGGACTTGACCGTCGAGCTCGATGAGCCGGGTGTGCAAATCTTTCGCCGCGCTCGATAACGCCTGCGACGCAACGCGCATGGCTTCAGGTTGAACTCGGACCATCTCGTGCTCCGCCATAGCGGTAAAGCTAAAGGCATCACGCAGGCGGCACAATTCACCCTGAGCCGGGTGTTGCCGTTAGGAGCGGTTGCGGCCGGCGTCGTCCTCGTCGTCGTCGCGTTTGTCGTCCGGAGCCAGGATGCGACGGCTGGCAATCGGTTTGCCGGCAACGCGTTTGACCACTTCGGGCGCAGTCTGTGGCCTGGTGCCATATTGGGGCCCCCGCTGTTGTCACAGTACTTACCCCGCTACTAGACCGGCCCCTCTTGCCGGACGACGTATTTGGCATCGATATCATCGACTTACGATGCCGCGTTTCACTTCATCGTGACGTCTAGGCGCTGTCCAGGCGCTCGCTCAAAAGCTGAATACCGGAAACGCCGATCAGCGATACGATCGCTTCATGTCGGAAACGCCTCCCACCGGGCATTCGGCGATAGGACCCACTGGGTTTCCACCTGGGCCGCCTCCGCCGGGTCCGTGGGGGCCTCCTGGGCCGATTCCGTTGAGCAGGCGGGCACGATGGCCGATGTTCGTGGTGTCCCTGATCGCCCTGGTCGCGGTTGGTGCGGCAGTCGCGGCCTGGTCGCGGCCCGGCCCGAGAGTCACATCCTCAACGACGCCTTCCGCACCGTCGTACAGTGACGAGCAAGTCGCCGATGCGAAGTCGAAGGTGTGCGCTGCGTTCGAGAAAGTGCTGCACGCAACAGATATCAATGCAACTCGAAACGGCGGCGATGATCCGAACACGCAGTTGGTGATAGCGACGGCTCAGCGGCAGGTATACGTCGTTGGAAGCGCTTATCTCATCACAACTCTCGCTGAGGAAAGGGCAGCTTCCGCCGACCTCGCGGCGGCGGCCAAGAACCTCGCTCGTCTTTACCAGGCCGTCACGCTCGATTTGCTCGCGGGCGACAATACTGGCCCTGATCATGATGAGCTGAAAGAGGCGGGGCTTAAGGTGCAGGAGCTTTGCAGGTGATGCGATAAGGCGCAGGCCTCTCCGGTCCTGGTCGCAAAAGATCGTTGGTCACCAGTGACCGAACGAAATGGCAATTGCTGGTCTGTATGCGTGGATTGGAATCGCAATCAGGTTGCGTTTGCGGATACGCGGACGCAATCTCCTAATAGGCACAACCCATCACGGGTAACCGCGACGGCCTCGAGCACCTTGGATGCAAATTGTCTTAGCTGTGGCGGAAGGCCGCGCCAACGGGGTCATCACCGGGTATCGCATGACATCGGCGAGCGCAGTAGAGGCCCAAATCACGCAGGCGGCACAATTCACCCTGAGCCGGGTGTTGCTGTTAGGAGCGGTTGCGGCCGGCGTCGTCCTCGTCGTCGTCGCGTTTGTCGTCGGGAGCCAGGATGCGACGGCTGGCAATCGGTTTGCCGGCAACGCGTTTGACCACTTCAGGTGCAGCCTGTGGCGTGGTGATGCGGCCCTGTACGGGGGCGCCGTTTTTCACTGATGGCGGGACGACGCGCTTGGTCTCGGCCTTGCTGTCGCTTCCGCTCGCGGCGCCGCCGCCAGCACCTGGCGGCATCATCGGCATGCCGCCACCCATCTGCCCGCGGGCACCCGCCCCTTCAGCAGGGGGTGGCGAAGTCACGGGTGCCTGCTGCGACGACATCGGAACGGTGCCGGCCGACGGAGTCGGCGGCGGACCGAGGTTTCCGGCCGGGGTGGTGGCACCGGCCAGCCCCGCACCTGCTCCACCGGCGCCCAACGCGCCGCCGCCGGCGCCGAGCGCGTCACCGAGGGCATCGGCGGGCAGTGATGCGCCCATGCCGGCGCCTTGGCCCGCTTTGCCCAAGGTGCTGGTCAGCTGCGAGCTGATTTGCGAAATCTGTTGCATGACCTGGTTGAGGGGTTGAGACAAACCCTGGAACATTCCGGTGAAGGCTTGTATGGCCTGCTGGGGCATCTGCTGAACGGTGCCCATCATCTGCTCAAGCATCTTGCTTGAATCCTGGTCCGCCGCAGGGAATTTGGCCATTGCTTCGCCAGTCTTCTGGCCGCGTTGTTCGAACCCGGCCTGGCCCGCTGCCGTATCGGTTGGGTCACCGGAGTTCCCCGCCATCCCCAGCCCGGCGAGGAGCATGTCTATTTCGGAGATCGCCCCAGGCGGCATGTCGGCCGGGATAGGCGGCGGCGGCATATTGTGCTGCAGAGCCCGCGCGAGCTCCTCGACGTAGATGCGGAGTTCGTCACCGCCTGCCATCACGATCTCCTGCCGTATTGGAGTGGCTGCTGTGGTCGCGGTTCCCGACCGCGCCACCCGACCGCCCGACGTGCCAGACGGCGTATTCGGCAATGGTATCGCTGATTAACGACGCCGCTATTCACTTCATCGTGCCGTCTAGGCGGTGCCCAGGCGTCGGCCGCGAAAGCTGAATACCGGAAACGCCGATCAGCGATACCATCGCTTCATGTCGGAAACGCCTCCCACCGGGCATCCCTCGGCGATAGGACCGGCTGGATTTCCCCCTGTGCCGCCACCGACCGGTCCGTGGGGGCCTCCTGGCCCGATTCCGTTGAGCAGGCCCGCGCGGTGGCCGATGTTCGTGATGTTCCTGATCACGCTGGTCGCCGTGGCCGCGGCGGTTGCTGCCTGGTTGCGGCCGATCCCGCACAACGACTCAGCGACTCCTGCCGAAGCCCTCGTATAGCGAGCAAGCAAGTAGCCGACGCGAAGTCGAAGGTGTGCGCCGCGTACGAGAAAGTACATAAACGCAGCAACGTTAATTCTGCTCGAACCGCGGGCGATGACCCTAATACGCAGTTGCTAATCGCTATCAATTGGCGGCAAGTATTCGTCGTTAGCAGCGTTTACCTGTGAACAACCCTGGCTGAGGAACCTGCTGCTCCCCCCGATCTCGCCGCGGCGGTGAAAAATCTCGCTCGATCTATACCAGGTCGTGACCCTTGACGGTTTGGTCGGTGACCGCAGGATGCTGGCCATAATGCCGCCAATGAGACGGGGCTAAAATCCAGGAGCTTTGCAAGTGATGCAGAACCGGCGGAGGCTCTCTGGCGGGTGGTCGCAGCTGATCGTCGGCCACCAATGGCCGAGCGAAATGACAATCGCGGGCCTGCATGCGTGGATTGAGAATCGTGGGCAAATCGCGAATGCTCACCACAATATCGCAGACTTGCTTAACGCCGCCAAAACCGGACCGCTCGCCATGCAGCAGGGCAAAACGGCCGATGCCCTCGTTCAGCTCTTCGACGAGGGCGAGCAGCTCGCTCGGGACGTCGCCAACAAAAATGGCGTGAAAAAAGACTCTACGCGTCCGCCCTTAGCCAGCGTCCACAACCTCAGGGACAAGCTATCCGATATTGCAGACCGCTACAACCAGGAAATTAACAAATCTTGGAGTCCAAAGAGCCGGCTGCGGTGAAGGTGTCCGCATATTCTCGAGGCGATTGGAAGAGGCCAGCAGGAAGCCAACCTTGCCGCTGCGAATTGCGGCGGCGATATAGGCGATGCCGGCCAGCGCATTCTGGACCAAGAGGCGGGCGGCCAGTCTTTTCGTCAATTCGCCAGTGCCAATGGCATCGACATGGGTCAGCTCTTCCGGTCGCGCGAGACCGAGAGGCCTTGAGCCCACTGTTCAAGGACATGCTTAACGGCCAAGGCTGTCGGACGTTCGGCGGTGGTGCGCTGGCCGGGGATGAGTCCGGCGGTGTCGGGTGGTTCGGTTGGGTGCCTGCTGGTGGCGGCGCTGGGCGGTGGTGGGTTGCTGGCTGGGTGGAGCGGCTGCTGGTGGTGGCGGTGCCGCGGGGTGAGTCCGGCGGTGTCGGGTGTTGCGTCGGGTGCAGCGGCTGGGGTGGTCTGTCGGGTGGAACTGCTGGTGGTGGGGGCGGCTGCTGGGGTGCAGTGCCGGCGGTGCGGGTAATTCGGCGGTGGTGGTTTGCCGGCTGGTGGTGAGTCCGGCGCGTACCGGGTGGAATCCGGCTTCCGGTATACCGGTAGCAGGCGGTTCGGTACGGCCTCAGGCCGAATCCGTCGGCAGCCCGGTACTCCACGACGCTCGGCCCCGCGCCGGCTACGTGACTACCGCCGCTGGCCTCACTCCGCCGGCTGCGCCGCCGCCTTCGACGGCCCCAGGTTCATGCGCCGCGGATTCGGCGGGGGGCCGCGCTGCCACAGGCGCCGCCGGTGCGCCGGTTCAGCCGCCCCCGGCCTCGGCTGGCGGGCCTGGCTACCTCAGGCGCCGCGGGCAGTGCCGGCGCCTGGCCCCGTTGGCTGCGGGTCGGCTCCACAGGGACGCACCTGCCGCGCAGCGGGCTCGCACCTGCCGCAGTTCGCCACGTCGGCCGTCCTCCGCCGATGTTCAGCCAGGCGTTCCTCCGGCTTCGGCGGCAGGACACCGTCCGCCTCGCCGGCATGCCTTTCAACGCAGCGGCTTTCCAGGGGGCCCCGCCGCCCAGTTTCGGCTCGGGCGAGTGGATGCACCACGCTGACATGGGGCTTGGGCAGGGGGCTAACGCAGTAACGCCCGCACGCGCCGATCACACCGCAGGTTGCGCCGCCGCCGGTGTCACCAACGACTGCGCCGACGGCCGGTTCAGGGGACTGGCATTCGCCGATCCCTACCGAGCAGCCATCGGTGCCGCAAGCGTCTTCGCCGTCTTATAGTTCGCAGGCCGCGTCGCCGGTGATGAATACGCCGTCGCCGATGAATGCGGGTTATGCACCGTCCTCGGCTGGACCGTCAACGTCCTACGCGGGGGGCGCTCTGCCTTCCTACGGCTCGGATCTGCGACCTCCGGCGGCGTCCGTGCCTGCTGGTTCGCCCAGCCCTCCTCCTGTGACCAGCCCGCCACCAGCGCCAGGCTCGCCTGCAACTAACCCCACAGCTGGATCCGGAAGTGTCGCGCAAGCCGCAGCGGCGCGTCCGGTACCTGTGCAGCTGTCGCAGCAGCCAGCCCCCATGGGAATTGCGGGCCAATCTGTGATGGCCGGTGCCGGCGGGGCTGTCGCAGGCGCGGTTTCGGCCGATGCGACAGCACGAAATCGGTTGCAGCGGATAGTCGATGCGGTTGCCCGGCAAGAGCCGCGGCTTGCATGGGCTGCCGGAGATCGCCCTGACGATACGACGGTCCTGCTCACCGATCTGGCCGGTGGTTGGATTCCGCCCGGCATCGATATCCCCAATGCGGCAACGCTATTGGAGCCAGGGCGCCGTCGGGGCGATCTCGAATCGCTACTCGGTGAAGTCAAGTTGGCTGTGCATCACACGCCGGACCGCTATGTCCCTGAGACTGATGAGCCGGTGCCCACGTCTCAGCGTCCGCGGCGCGCGTCGGAAATCGATGAACTGGGATGGGAGCTCAGCAGCGCCACCCATTGGCGCGACGGACTTCCGCGACTAGCGCACACCCTGGCCAAAGCGGCTTCCTCCGGCACTGGCGTTGATCCGTCGGAAGTTGAACTTCTACAGCAACAGATGCATGACGTCGGTAAGCGTGTGCTTGACGCATACCCCGATGAGGTGGATCCCCAGGATGTTGGCAATTGGCAGCTTCTGGCGTCGATCGAGGCACTAGTCCGAGGCGACAGAACCGGAGCCAATCACCACCTGGCGTGGTTCCAGGTGTGCATGACAAGCGCTACTACCCAGCACCACTAACGGATCGCCTGTCGGGTAAGCGCGTCGCTAATGGCCCCCTTCGGACTCGTGGCACGTCGCTTGATCGGCGCCCAAAGCGAACGTTTCCAAGGCCTTCGACTGTCAGCCCCTTTT
>CAVXKX010000001.1:0-757902 GCA_963762535.1 uncultured Actinomycetota bacterium | reverse complement strand
GGTCGGACACGAAGCGGTGGGTCTCGACGATGCCTCGCGCTACCGGGTCGGCGGCAGTCAGTTGTCCGGATCGATTCACGCAGAATGGCTGTCGCGCGGGCAGGTGCAGTTGCCACCCAATTCTGTCCAAAGCGCGGAATGGCGCCAGCAATTTGGGCTCCTTCAGCTTCCATATGCGGCAGCGCTTTTCGCGGCTTCCGGTCGCGTCGAGAATTCCGTTGACCGCGCGGCGCGCCGCTTCGTTAGCGCCTTCCATTGTTGCTAGATCGGTATAAGTGCGGACATAATCGGCGGCCAGGAACATATTCGGGATCCGCGTTGTCGCGTCGGGGCGGTCAGCCCACGAGCCGGCGGTGTTGATCAGCAGCGGCTCGAGATTCGTCGCGCTGGTTGGATTCGGGAATTGAATGTCGGGGTCGAGGAACCAGCTGGCAACATTGGACGGCTGAATCAATTTGTCCTTGATCGCGTCGGTGATCTGATTCCAGACCTCGTCGTGAATCTCCTGTCGGTTGCAGGCCATTGCCACCTTGCGGGTCAGCGGTCCCGGTTCGGTCCAGTCCGAGATGTCGACCGACAGAATCCCGTGCACCGTCCCGTCGCCCCGAGTCGTCAGATCGACGTTGGGCCAGAACTGTTTCTGCGAAATGGCAGTCAGGGCCCATGGCGAGTCGATGAAGATGATGTGACCCGGCACCACCGACACATCCTTGCGAAGGTAGAACATGGCGCCGTTCATCCAGCGCACGACTAACCGGGGCAGCGCGTTGAGGCGCGGCTCGGCGGCGCGGAGCGAGTCGGAAACCAACTCCCGCAACCGCTCGACCGGCATCGCCATCACGTAATTTCCGGCGTTGAAGTGCACCGGACCGGTGGGTCCGTGCACCGTCACCCCGGTGATTTGCTTTCCATCACAGTGGATCCCCGATACAGCGGCGTCGTCGCAGAACTTAACCCCCAGTTTGCGGAGGTGCGCGATCCACGGGTCGATCCACACCTCGCTGGTAGGACCATCGAGCACCCGATCAACGTGCTGGCCGTTCACCATGTCAAGTAGTAATTGACACAAGATCAGACCACCGGTGCGTGCCGAGATCTGCTTTGCTTGCGCTGCCACAAGCGTTCGCGTCAGCCCGGTGGCGAGAAACTTTTGAAATGCCGGCGATTTGTTGGCAGCATCGGTGTAGTCCCACCAGCTTATGCAGTCCCACTCTTGGTAACGGCGCTCGTCGCATGAACACAGCAATGTGAGAAGACGATTGAAAAAGAAGATGAGCTCTTGAGGCTTGATGCCGAGCCCGATGCCAAAATCCCACAGGAATTTCAGAGCCAATTCGAGATCACCGATCGAATCCGGTAGCTCCGTCGGAGCGACCAATTTGCGACGGCCACCTGACTGTGCCATGAGCATTTCGCGCGTTGCGGTCAAGTGGTCGAAGACTGTTTTCGTACCCGATTGAGTTGGGATACGCGCCATCGTGTCGGGCAGATGGCGATAGAAACCCGGGAAGAACCGGAAGCCGTGCTCGGCCGGTAAATCGGCGCGTGGGCTGACACCTGATTTCGGCACCGGCATCGAGCGGGCTTTCCCACCGAACGCGGTGCGAGCCTCGTATACCGTAACCGAGAAACCGCGTTCGGCGAGTTCGTGGGCGGCACTGAGCCCGCCGACTCCACCGCCTAATACCGCCACGTCATCGACTGGCGCTGCATTTGCCACGAATTCAAAATACGGCGGCCAGCGCGCGCGCGCAGCGGATCGAACTCAGGTCATCGATTCGGCAATTGCCATATGGCCGTGAAAGCCACACGACGCAGCGCGGACCCGGTAGCGTTCGGCCCATTCGCGGTAGCCGGCGCCGTCGCATCGATGCTGTGCCATCAGGGCTCGCAGGCGCAGCAGTGGGAGCTCGTTCAGCACGAAACCCGGCACGGTGGGGACCGCATCCAGGCGATCTATCACGTGCTGCGCCTGCTCGACGTCGCCTGGCGCTGCGCGCTCCAGCAGCGCTTCGACCAGAACTGACGCGCACGCACCCCGGTAAACCATCTCCCCGGCGTTGAATTCAGCATCAAAAACGCTGCGCGCCAATGTGATTGCACCGTCGAGATCGCCAGTGCGGGCTTTCTCACCTGCGACTTGAATATCGACGACGGGCAGTGCCAGCAGATAGAAACTGCCCTGCGCGGCCGTTTCGCGCGCTTTGCCTAGGAGTTCGAAGCCTGCCGCGCGGTCGGCGCCCTCGGCGTTAACTAAGACGAGGCCGCGGGTCAGTCGAGCGATGACCAAATTGAAGTCGTCGGCGGCTTTCTCGGCAATCTGTAGCACCTCGGCGGTGTGGCTCAGAGCCGCAGCATCAGCCAGGACGGCCCCGTTCGGCACTGTCCAAAATTTGAACCACGCCGCGATCACTCTGCTCGTCGGGTCGAACGAGCGCACCAACGCAATCCCGTCGTTGAGGTCGTCGCTCCAGCCGGGCATGCCCAAGCAAGCTCTGGCCACACCCCTGCCGCTGGTCATCAAGGCCAGCGGCGACCCGAGAACTACGTTGCCCTTGGTCAGGTCGCCGGCAGCGAGATCGATCACGCGCTGCGTCAGGCGTAAGGCTTCGTGCGCCTCACCGGCCAGATACTTCGTATAGGCAGGCCCATACAGGAATCCGACCGTCAACTCTTCGTCGCCGATCGACTCGATCAGCTCTACGCATTCCGACGCCAGCTGTGAGCCCTCCTGATAGCGGGCACTGAACGCCATCGCCGGAACCACCCCGGCCATCGCGACCGCCAGCGACCGACGGTCCCCTGCGGCCGTTGTCAGCCGCCGTAATTCCTGGAAACCAGCGTCCGCGACGGTGCCCGCGATCCGCCAGGCGCTTCCACACAGCAGGGTGCGCGGCGCGATGCGCATCCGCGTGCGGTCCGGGTCGTCGACGGGCAGCCGGTCGGCGACATTGCGAGCGCGCTGCCAGCTCAACCGCGTCGCGCTGATATCGCGGTACATCGACCACGCCCCCGCGCGCATGTGCCAGTTAAAGGCATCCCGCAGATCTCCCGCAGCCTCCAGGTGAACGGCAATCAACGCAGCATTTTCGTCGACGGAGTCCGAATCGCGTGACTCGAGGGTGCGGGCAAGCCGCCGGTGCGACTCGGCACGCCCGACCTTCAATTGCGACTCATACGCGACCGTCCGGATCAGCGGATGCCCGAACGAGTATTCAGTTCGCGGCGTGAATTTCACTGGATAGATGAGCTCGGCGATGGCCAACTCCTCCAGCGCAATATCGCCGATCAGGCTGGTCAAAGTCCCCTCGTCAAACCTCGAACCAATAACGGCGGCTGCGTTGAGGGTGCGTTTGGCCCGTGGCTCCAGGCGGTCGATGCGGGCGGCGATCGTCGCTTGGATGGTGGCAGGAACGCTCACGTCGGCGAAATCGCCGACGCACCTGTAGTTGCCCCAATCTCCCTCAAGCACACCGCGTTCAAGCAGATCTTGCACCATTTCTTGGGTGAAAAGCGGATTGCCGGCAGCCCGCTCGGTAACCTGGACCGCCACCCGTTTCAGCGATAGGTGCGAACCGATCATCTCGTTGGTCAACGCCGCGGCGTGCGGAATGCTTAGCGGACTGAGCGTGATGGTCTGAGATCCGGACATTCGAGCCAGCCCGCCGCGGTATTCCGGACGGTAGGTCAGTAGCACCATCGAGTGAGTCCGTGGCATCACTGCGAAGAACTCAGCGAACATCGTCTCGCTGGACTCGTCGATCCAGTGCACATCTTCGATCACGTACAGTGCCGGCGCCTGCCGTCTCAGCAACGCCGTATTGATCATCTGCGCGAGTCGGCGCCGTCGGGCGTCGGGTTCGATGGCCGGCAACGCAACAGAGCTGTCGGCAATGCCGATCAGGTCCTGCAACAACAACAAATCGTCCCGGTCGGCCGCGGCGAATCTGGCTTCGACGAGTGCACGTGCAGCCGGGGCGTCCAGATCGTTGACTCGCAACGCCGCTCGCACCATCCGCCCAAGGACGTGAAACGGGACTTCGGCCTCATGCGCTTCGCAGAATGTCGAATGCACTTCAACGCCAAGTTTGTTGGCCGTCGAGGCAAGTTCGCGCACAAGCCGTGTCTTGCCGATCCCCGGCGCACCGACGACTCCGGCCACGCATCCCCTTCCAGCTATCGACTCGTCGAGAATGCCGTTGAGTGCCCGTATCTCCCACTGCCGCCCAACTAACGGCAAAGTGCGACGACGAGACAACACCGGGTCGGCGACCGTGTGTAGTAGTCGGCGGGCTCGTACCGGATCATCAGAACCCTTGATCTGTACCAGTTCTGGTTCAGTTAGTACCGCGACGTGCTCGACTAGGCGAGCCGTCGATTCGCTGATCATCACTCCGCCGGGCGGCGCAACGGACTCCATCCGTTGCGCCAACCCGACGTGCTCGCCGAATGCGGTGTACCTGCCCATCGTGGAACCGACTTTGCCGGCGACGACTTGACCCGAGTTCAAGCCGACCCGAAGTTGCAACGTCACCTGATCGCGCGCGAGCACGGCCGCGGCCAGGTCCTTGGTCTCCTGCTGAATTCCCAACGCGGCCAAACAACCCCGCAGTGCGTGATCCTCTAGCGCGACAGGTGCACCAAACAAGGCCATGATGCCGTCGCCCGTAAACTGGTCGACGGTACCGCCGTATCGACGCACAACTGTTGCCGCAAAGTCGAAGACGGCGGTCATGATCTCGCGAAATCGCTCGGGCCCCAACTCGGACGCCAAGTCCATCGATCGGACGACGTCGGCGAACAGCACCGTCACTTGCTTGTACTCGCCGCGCTCATCGGGCGGCGCCGCGGCCGGATTGCACGCGTCGCACAACTGGCCATTGACTCCGGTCAGTTCGGTGCCACAGTAAAGGCAAGGTCGCGTCATCGGTTCCGTCCAAGCATTCGCACCACGGCATTCGCGCGAAGCAAACCCAAAACGCCGTCGTCCGATCCTGATTGCTGATGTGGATCGACGATTGTCAAGAATACGTCGAGCTACAGCGAATTTCGCGTCTTCGCCCATTACGCGTCGCGCGGTTCTGCATATGTGGCTCTGCATATGTCAGGGACCTGTTGGCCGGTGATCCGGCCGAATACGCGCAGCCGAGCGGAACTATCGGTGCTAGCCCTGAGCCGACCGCAGCGCGCCCGCCAAATTGCCGCGTTTACCGACCGTCACGCGGGCCAGCCCCAGCCACTGCGCCATCGTGCGCAGTTCACCGGCAAGCGCTTCGGCCACCCGCGCCGGCGGACGATCCGCTTCGACGAAAGCGCCCACGACCTGCAATGCGTCCGCGGAGCGGTCGGCTTTGAGGTCGACCCGTGCGACCAGCTGACCGTCGAGCAGAAACGGCCACACGTAATAGCCGTACTGGCGCTTGTCGGCCGGTGTATAGATCTCGATGCGGTAGTGAAACCCGAACAGCCGCTCCACCCTCGGCCGGAAGAAGATCAGCGGATCGAACGGGCACAGCAGCGCCGTGCCGCGGTCGCGGCGCGGAACAGTCTGGCCGGCGGATAAGTACGCCGGCGCCGACCAGCCCTCGACCTCGACGGCCTCCAACTCGCCGGCAGCGACCAGCTCGGCGATCGCCGGCTTCGACTGGCCCGGGGCCAGCCGGAAGTAGTCGCGGAGGTCGGGCTCGGTGGCAACACCCAGCGCGGCTGGCGGCCCGCCGCACGAGCTCGCGGACCGCGTCGTCCTCAGCGACCTCACGCGCCACCACCTCGGCCGGGAGCACCCGTTCGGCGAGGTCGTAGTGCCGGGCGAAGCCCACCCGGGTCGCCGTGGTCAGTGTGCCGGCGGCGAACAGCGCCTCGGCCACCCACTTGGTGTCGCTGCGGCTGCCCCACCAATCTCCCCGCGGTCCGCGTGGCCCGGCGGCCAGATGCGCTTCGATCTGCCCCGCCGTACTCGGCCCCAGCTCCTCGACGGCGGCCACGATTTTATCGGCGAGTTCGGGGTTTGCTTTGACGATGTGGGTGCCCCAGCGGCCGTGCCGGTATTGACCCATCCGCCAGCGCATCAGCGGCCAGTCGTCGACCGCCATCAGCGCGGCCTCGTGCGCCCAGTACTCCACCAGCAGCCGGGGCGAGCGCGCGCTGTGCGCCCACGCCGCACGGTCGAGCACGTCCCGGTCGTAGGGCCCGAGCCGGCTGAACACCGGCGCATAGTGCGCCCGCACCGCGACCGACACCGAGTCCAGTTGCAGTACGTGAATGCGCGAGATCAGCCGGCGCAGGTGGGCGCGCGTGACCGGTCCCTGGGGTCTTGGCTCGTTAAACCCTTGTGCTGCAACGGCTATTCGCCGTGCTTGGGTAGCGGATAGTTTAGCGACTCGAGTTGCCACTACCCACAGTGCTTGTCTGCGACGGGTTCTTGATTTCTTGATACGCCGACTCCAGCGCGGCCGGCACGGCTTCCAGATCGCGGTAAACGCCCATCAATTGCTCCAAGACCTTGAGCCGTTGCTGACTCGCCTCATCCACCTCCGCCTTGACCTGCTCGCGGTAGTCGGTCGGCCTCCTCCTTCGCGTCGGCAAGCAATTGCTCGCGCTGCTGCTCAGCGTCGGCGCGCATGCCTGCCACCTCAGCCTCGAGCGCTTTCTTCGTTTCGTCGCACTCGGCCTTCAACGCTTTCTTCTGCCCAGCCAACTCGGCCAACTCGTCTTTGAGCTTCTGCTTGGTGGCCTCGGCCTCGACTTCGGCCGCCGCGACCAACGCCGCCGCCTCCGCCTGCGCCTCGGCCCGCATCTCGGAAACCTCGTCAACCGCCTGCCGCAACATTTTCGCCATGCGCTCCTGCAACGCATGTGGGGAGGACGAGGTGTCGGTGAGGACGGCCACCTCTTTGCGCAGCGCGGCCAATTCGTCGCCGGAATCCTTGAGTCGGGCTCGCAAGCTTTCGACGTCGTTGAGCAGGAATTGCTGTTTGGTGGTCAACACCTCGATGTGAGCGTCGACGGCGGACGGGTTGTAACCCCAGAGTGTGCGAGAGAACATCTGCGCGGGTTCGGTTGTCAATGCCTGTACCCCCTTGTGGAACCGTTTGCTACCAGTCCCGGACGAGTATGTCAGGCGATGGTTGCGACGCAGGTCAGCCGCGGTGGTAGCGTGTGAAAGCGGTAGCGCACGCCCGCGCGGCTGATGTGCCACTCTCCCGCAGTGCCGACCCACCGCTCGTCGAGAACCGGGGCCACGGCATCGCCGTCTTCGCGAGGCAGGTCGATGTCGATCTCGGTGACCTCGCAGCGACTGGCCTGCGGCAGGGCCAGCGTGTAGATCTGTTCGCCGCCGATCACCCAGGTGTCCGGATCGGTCAGCGCATCCTCAAGGCGGTGTACCACCGTTGCGCCGTCAGCCGCGAAGTCAGTCTGGCGGGTCACTACGACATTTCTGCGTCCCGGCAGGGGCCGGAACCTCGCCGGCAGCGAGTCCCAGGTCCGCCGGCCCATCACCACGGTGTGACCGACGGTGACCTCTTTGAAGCGGAGCAGGTCCTCGGGGACCTGCCACGGGATATCACCATCCCGCCCGATCACTCCCGACGTCGACTGCGCCCAGATCAGGCCGAGTCCCGTCATTTGCGCCACTCCTCGATCCCGGTTACGCCGGCATCATCGTCGTGACGCGTCATACAGCGACGGGAGCCTTGATCGCCGGGTGCGGATCATAGTTCTTCACCACGACATCGTCGTAGGTGTAATCGAAGATTGAATCCCGTTGTGCCAGAACTAGTTCCGGGTACGGACGGGGATCGCGATCGAGCTGGGTACGAACCTGCTCGACGTGATTGTCATAGATGTGGCAGTCGCCGCCGGTCCAGACGAAATCGCCGACACCCAGGCCAGCTTGCGCGGCCATCATGTGGGTCAACAGCGCGTAGCTCGCGATGTTGAACGGCACGCCGAGGAACAGGTCGGCGCTGCGCTGGTAGAGCTGGCAGCTGAGCCGGCCGTCGGCCACGTAGAACTGGAACAGCGCATGGCACGGAGCCAACGCCATCTGCGGGATCTCACCGACATTCCAGGCCGAGACGATGATGCGACGCGAGTCCGGGTCGTCGCGCAGCAAATTCAGTGCCGCGCTGATCTGGTCGACGTGTTCGCCGGACGGCGTCGGCCAGGATCGCCACTGGACCCCGTACACCGGCCCGAGATCGCCTGTGTCGCTTGCCCATTCATCCCAGATGGAGACGCCGTGCTCGTGTAACCAGCTGACATTGGAGTCGCCGCGCAAAAACCACAGCAACTCATAAACCACCGACTTCAGATGCACCTTTTTGGTGGTGATCAGCGGGAAGCCGTCGGACAAGTTGAATCGCATCTGGTGTCCGAACAGGCTGCGGGTCCCGGTGCCGGTGCGGTCGGCCTTGGGTGTGCCCTGCTCGAGTACCAGCCGTAGCAGGTCCTCGTACGGCGTGGGGATCGGCACGCGATAACTCTAGCGGCGATCGCAAGACTGGCGAAGCCAGGCGCGGCGGGTCGACGCCAAATAATCACGTCGGAGTCCGGGGAGTAGAACAGAGGGCATGCCCAACATCACCGACACCGTCACTACTCCCGACGGCTCGGCCCCGGTCCGCCTGTTCACCCCTGACGGAGAAGGCCCGTGGCCAGGCGTGGTCATGATTCCCGACGCCGGCGGAGTCCGGCAGACCTTCAACGATATGGCCGCCCACCTGGCAGATTTCGGTTATGCCGTGCTGTTGCCCGACGTCTACTACCGCCAGGGCGACTGGGAGCCGTTCGACATGGCGACCGCCTTCAGCGACAGCTCCCAGCGCAAACGCCTGATGTCGTTCATCGGCAGCATCAGCCCCGACGATTGGGCCTCCGACGCGAACGCATACTTCGACTACCTGGCGGCACGCCCCGAGGTCCGCGGCAGCACGTTCGGCGTCACCGGCTACTGCATGGGCGGGCGCGCCTCGTTGATCATTGCCGGGCGTGTTCCCGAGCGGGTTGCGGCTGCGGCTTCCTTCCACGGCGGCGGCCTGGTCACCGACTCCAGCGACAGCCCGCACCTGAAGGCCGACCAGATCCAGGGCGAGGTCTATGTGGGCGGCGCGGAGAACGACGCATCGTTCACCGATGACCATGCCGAGCAGCTTGAAAAAGCGCTGACCGCAGCCGGTGTCCGGCACACGGATCGAAAAGTATTCGGCAGGGCACGGTTTCGCCGTGCCCGATAACCGGCCATATGACGCCGACGCCGCCGAGCGGCATTGGACGGCGATGCGCGAGGTCTTCGGAGCGAACCTGAAGTAGCGCAGCGTGCACGTCGACGCGATGACGGTCCCGCAGCCGCTGCACCAGATCGGCGAGCTGGCCCAGCGAACGCAGGCCGCCGGCTTCTCCGGCCTGCTGTTCACCGAGACGGCCCGCACGGCGTACCTCAATGCCGCGGTCGCCTCGCAGGCTGCGCCCGGCCTCGAGTTGTCGACCGGCGTCGCGGTCGCCTTCCCGCGTAGTCCGTTCGTCACCGCGGCAGCGGCGTGGGAACTGCAGGAAGCGTCGGGCGGTAATTTCCGGCTGGGTCTGGGCACGCAGGTACGCACCCATGTCGTGCGGCGGTACGGGGCCGCATTCGAGCGACCGGGCCCACGCCTGCGTGACTATCTGCTGGCGGTGAAGGCGTGCTTTTCAGCGTTCCGATCCGGAAAGCTGGATCACCACGGCGAGTTCTACAACCTGGATTTCATCACCCCGCAATGGAGTGCCGGGCCGATCGACGCGCCCGACCCCAAAGTCGACATCGCGGCGGTGAATCCGTGGATGCTGCGGATGGCCGGCGAGGTGGCCGACGGAGTGCACGTCCACCCGATCGGCGAGCCCGGCTATATCGCCCGCCATGTGGTACCGAAAGTCGCTGAGGGAGCACGGAAATCAGGGCGCTCGGCTGTCGGATGTGGCGATCATCGTGCCGGTGATGACGGTGGTCGGCGACACCGACGAAGAGCGCGACCGGCAGCGCGAAGCGGTGCGCGCCAGTATGGCGTTCTACGGAAGCACCCCCAACTACGCGTTCATCTGGGACGAGGCCGGGTTCGAGGGCACCACCGCGCGGATCCGGGAGAAGCAGAAGGCGGGCGACTTCGCCGGGATGGCAGCCCAGGTCAGCGATGACCATGTGGCCGCCTTCGCCACCGAGTCGACATGGGACATGTTGGCCGACACGCTGATCGAGAAGTACGCCGGGACAGCCACCCGCCTGGTGTTGTACAACGCCGTCGGCGATCCGGATCGCTTCGAACGATACGGCGAGGTCGCCCGGCGGGTCAGCGCCCGATCAGGCGCTGCATGAAGTCGGGATAACGCGCACCGTGGACCTCGATATCGGCTGAGGCGGCATCGATCTCGCGAAGATCGTCGGCGCTCAGCTCCACTTCGGCTGCCCCGAGGTTCTCCTCGAGGCGCTGCAGCCGACGGGTGCCGGGGATCGGCACGATCCAGGGTCGCTGTGCCAGCAGCCAGGCGAGTGCGATCTGGCCGGCCGTGGCGCCCTTGCGGTCGGCGATGGTCTGGAGCAGGTCGACGACGGCGCGGTTGGCGCCGCGGACGTCGGCGGCGAAACGCGGAATGCTGTTGCGGATGTCGGAGCTGTCGAATTGAGTGCTCTCGCTGATGCTTCCGGTGAGAAAGCCTTTCCCCAGCGGGCTGTAGGGCACGAATCCGATGCCGAGCTCCGACAGCGTGGACAGCACCCCGGTTTCCGGCGACTCCGGCTCACGCCACCACAGCGAATATTCGCTTTGCACCGCGGTCACGGGTTGCACGGCGTGGGCACGACGAATGGTCTCTGCTGACGCTTCCGACATCCCGAAGTGCTTCACCTTGCCACTGTCGATCAGTTCTTTCACCGTTCCGGCAACGTCTTCGATCGGAACCTGCGGGTCGACGCGGTGCTGGTAGAGCAAATCGATGGTCTCCACACCCAGTCGGCGCAGCGAGTTGTCGGTGACCTCCTTGATGTGCTCGGGCCGACTGTTCAGCCCGGCGACGTTGCCGTCGGCGCCGAAGGCGAACCCGAACTTCGTCGCGATCACCACCTGCCCGGCGAATGGCGCGAGGGCCTCGCCGAGCAGTTCCTCGTTGTCTCCGTAGGCTTCCGCGGTGTCGAAGAACGTGACGCCGCGCTCGACCGCGCCGCGGATCACCGCAATCATGTCGGCTCTGGGTCCGGCCGGGCCGAAGCCGCGGCTCATTCCCATGCAGCCCAAGCCAATTGCCGAGACTTCGAGATTGCCACCCAGCGTGCGCTTGTCCATGTGTTACTCCCCTTACGACGCCGGCAGATCCACCAGGCCGGCCAACCGGGCGCGGTGGCGGTAGGCGGTGCCGAACGCCAACTGATCGCTCTTGGCTCGCTTCAGATACAGATGCGCCGGATACTCCCACGTCATGCCGAGGCCGCCGTGCAACTGAATGCACTCCTCGGCGGCGTGGACGGCGGCACCGCTGCAGTAGGCCTGCGCCACGGCCGCCGCGACCGTCGCGTCGGCGTCGTCTCGGGCACACGTGTCAGCGGCGTATCGGGCCGCCGACGCAGCGGAGTTGAGTTCGATCCACAAATCCGCGAGCCGATGCTTGATGGCCTGGTACGAGCCGATCGCCCGGCCGAACTGCTTGCGCTGCTTGGTATAGGCGAGTGTGGTCTCGAAACACCACTGCGCGATGCCGAGTTGTTCGGATGCGAGCAGCGCCGCCCCGGTCTGCAGAGCTGCTGCCACCGCGGCGTCGGCCGGCCCGGAACCGACGCGCGAGGAGGTCGCACCGGAGAAGTCCACGGTGGCAAGGGGTCTGGTCATGTCCAGGCTCAGAATCGGTGATACGTTCACCCCGGCTGCGTCCCGGGCGACGGTGTGCAGCTCCAGCCCGTCGGGCCCCGCGACCGGTACCAGCAGCACATCGGCCTCGCGGACCCCGATCACGCTGGTGATCCGACCGGTCAGCCCCTGACCGTCGGCCTTGACTCCCTTGATCGTGTCACCGGGCGCAGTGGACAACGGCACGGCGAGCGCAGCGGTGAGCGAACCGGCGGCTAAGGCTGGGACGGTGTCGGTGTCGCCCGCCTCCAGTAGTGCGACGGTGGCCACCACTGCGCTGGACAGATACGGCACCGGCGCCACGGCGCGACCGATCTCTTCCATCACCACCGCTGCTTCACGGGCCGTTGCACCCGCACCGCCGAGTTCCTCGGGTATCAGGAGTCCGGCCACGCCCAGTTCGGCGGCCAGTGTGCGCCAGACGCCGGAAAACTCCTGTGGTGCAGTGTCGTACAGGGAGGTAATCGCCTCGGGCGGGCACCGGTCGACGAACAGCCGTCGCACACTGTCGCGTAAAGCTTCCTCGGTGTCGGAGTACAGCAGATCGCTCATCGTGCTCACCTGTCCAGGTCCTTGAAAGCCACGTCCTTGTCGACCCGGTGCTCGGGCGGCAAACCGAGGATGCGCTCGGCGATGGTGTTGCGCAGTATCTCCGATGTGCCGCCCTCGATCGAGTTACCCTTGGCTCGCAGGTAGCGATATCCGGGATCGCGCCCGATGAAATCGACCGCGTCCGGTTGCCGCATCGTCCAGTCGTCGTACTGCAAGCCCGCTTCGGGATGCAGTTCGATCTCGAATCCCGAAACCGCTTGCGCCAGTCGGGCAAACGTCACTTTCATCCCGGCGCCTTCGGGTCCGGGCTGCCCGACCGCAAGCCGCTGCCGCAGCCGCAAACCGGTCAGCCGAGCGACTTCGGCCTCCACCCACAGCCTCATCAGCTCGTCATGCATCGCGGCGTTGCGCAACTCGGGTTGCGCGCGCCACGCCTGGGTGACTTTGCCGATGATTCCGCTTTCCCGGCTGCCGCCGGCCATCGAGCCGATGGCCACCCGCTCGTTGTTCAGCGTGGTGGTGGCGACCTTCCAGCCCTCGCCCTCGGCGCCCAGCCGGTTGGCATCGGGCACGCGTACGTCGGTGAGGAACACCTCGTTGAATTCGGCTTCACCGGTGATCTGGCGTAGCGGCCGCACGTCGACGCCGGGGTCGGTCATGTCGAGCACGAAATAGGTCAGGCCCCGGTGCTTGGGCACCGTCGGGTCGGTCCGCGCCACCAGGATTGCCCGCTGAGCGTTCTGCGCGCTCGAGGTCCAGACCTTCTGCCCGTTGACAATCCAGTCATCACCGTCACGGACCGCGCGGGTGGCCACGCCGGCCAGATCGGACCCCGCGCCCGGCTCGCTGAACAACTGGCAGTAGATGTGTTCGCCAGTGAACAACGGCCGCAGGAGCTTTGGGCGCTGCTCATCGCTGCCGAACGCCGCGATGGTCGGTGCGGCCATACCCATCCCGATGCCGTTGCGAGCGCCGCCACCACCGGGCGGTGCACCTGCGGCGGTCAGCTGGTCCTCGACGTGCGCCGCAAGACTGCGCGACAGGCCCAGTCCGCCGGAGCCGACGGGGAAGTGCACCCAGGCCAATCCGGTGTCGAATCGCGCAGCCAGAAATTCGCGCGGGTCGCTCTGCGCCGGGTCGTGCTCGTCGAGCAGCGCCCGTACCCGCGCGTCCAGGTCCGCGGCGCTCATCGGAAGCCCGCCGGATCACCGAGCAGCCGGCCGCCATCGATCACCATGGTTTCGCCGGTGATCCAGCTCGACTCGTCGGAGGCCAGAAAAGCCACCGCGGCCGCTACGTCAGGCGGCTCGCCGATGCGTCCCAGCGCCGTTCCGCCCGACACCAGATCTTCGTGCTCCTTCCACAACGCTTCGGCAAGTTTGGTCCGCACCACCCCCGGCGCGATCGCGTTGACCCGCACCCGTGGTGAAAGTTCCAGTGCCAGTTGCTTGGTGACGTGGATCAGCGCGGCTTTGGTCGCGTTGTACATGCCCATGTTCGGCGCCTGATGCATGCCTCCGATCGACGCCGTGTTGACCACTGCGCCGCCGTGTTCAACCATCCATGCCTTGGCGGCCAGCGAGGTCCACAGCAGCGGAGCCCAGAGATTGACGTCAAAGGTCTTGGCGAAGCGCGCGTGGTCTTGCTCGATGAGCGGGCCGTACGCCGGATTGGTGCCGGCATTGTTGACCAGGATGTCGATGCTGCCGAAGCGGTCGAGGGTCAGATCGACGCAATGCCGAGCGGCGTCCTCGTCGACCGCGTGCGCGGCAACGCCGATGGTGTTGCCCCCGACCTGCTGGGCCGCCGCATCAGCGCTGTCCTGCTTGCGCGAGGTCAGCACGATGTTGGCACCGCCGAGGGCCAACCGTTGCGCGATCGCCAGCCCGATTCCCCGCGAGCCGCCGGTGATGATCGCGGTGCGGCCGTTGAAATTCGGTGCGGTCATAGCGCCTCCATCAGGCTGTGCTGGTAACGACGCATGCCGCGCAGCCAGCGGTCGTAGTCGGTGCCTTTGTGCCGGTACATCTCCAGCACGGCAGGGTGCGGAAGGATCAGGAAGCGCTCCTCGTCGACCGCGGCGAGCACGATCTCGGCGACGTCGGCCGGCTCGATCACGTCGCCCGCGGCGGTGACTGCGCGGGTCGCAAGCCGGGCCAGCGGGTCGTCGGATTCACCAGGCGAATACAGCAGTTTGGTGTTGACGCCCATCGGGCATAAACAGCTGACCCGCACGCCTTGATCGCCGAAGGTGATGTTCAGCCATTCGGCGAAACCGACCGCGGCGTGCTTGGTCACCGAGTAGGTGGCCGACCCGAGTTGGGTGAGCAACCCCGCAGCCGAGGCGGTGCTGATGAAGTAGCCCTCGCCGCGTTCGATCCAGCCGGGCACCAGCAGCCGCGCGGCGCGGATGTGGGCCCGCAGGTTCACGTCGATGGACTGGTCCCACTCATCGTCGGTGACCTCCAGCCCTGAGACCCCGGTGATACCCGCATTGGCGAAATACAGGTCGACGGGCCCGAATTCGGTGGCCGCCAACGCGATCAACTGCTCAATGTGCGCGGTGTCGGAGACGTCACCACCAGACGCGACGGCCATCCCCGGTCGCTCGGCGTTGATGGTGTCCGCCACCGCTTGCGCGGCGTCGCCGTCCAAGTCGGCGACGACGATTCTGGCATCCAGTTGCGCCAGCTTGGCGCACAACGCAGCGCCGATACCGTTGCCGCCGCCGGTGACGATGGCGACCTTGTCGGCGACTTTCACAAGTGCTCCCCTTCTCGGCGATTCGGGCTTCGTGGTCGATCGGGGCTTTCGTGGAGAGCAGTCTGCTGATCCAGTCCCGGGTATCCGCAGGGTCGATCACGTCGTCGAGCTCGAAAGTGGTCGCCGACGTGAGCGCCTTGCCATGCTGATAGGCGGCCTCGACCAACGTGTCGAAGAGCTTCTCACGTTCCGCCGGATCGGCGACGGCAGCCAATTCCTTGCTGAATCCCAGCCGGACCGCACCCTCGAGACCCATGCCGCCGATCTCCCCGGTCGGCCAGGCGACCGTGAACTCCGGGGCGCGAAAAGAGCCGCCGGCCATCGCCATCGCACCCAGGCCGTAGCCTTTGCGCAGGATCACCATGCCGAATGGCACGGTCAGCCGCGCACCGACGATGAACAGTCTGCTGAATCGCCGAACAGCGGCGTCGACTTCGGCATCCGGTCCGACCATGAAGCCGGGTGTATCGCACAGCGAGATGACCGGTAGCGCAGCAGATTCGCAGAGCGTCAGGAAGTCGGCCATCTTGTCGGCGCCCGCGGCGTCGATGGCGCCGCCGAGGTGATGGCTGCTGTTGGCCAGCAGTCCGAACGGCACACCTTCCACGCGGACCAGTGCAGTGACCACGCCGACGCCGTAGTCCGCCCGCAACTCCAGAATGGATCCGATGTCGGCGACCGACTCGATCGCGCGATGCACGTCGTAGGCCCGTAACCGGTTCTCCGGCACCACATGTCGAGCCAGCCGCGGATCGGGTGCCTCCCAGTCATCCTGTCTGCCTTGGAAATAGGACAGGTACTGTTTGGCCAACGACACCGCGTGCGCCTCGTCGCGGGCCGCCAATCCGACGACGCCGTTGCGCCGCTGCACGTCGATGGGCCCGATGTCTTCGGGGCGGTACCGGCCGAGTCCGCCGCCTTCGATCATCGCCGGGCCGCCCATGCCGATGTTCGCATCGGGTGTTGCGATGATCACGTCGCAGGTGCCGGCCAGTGCGGCGTTACCGGCAAAGCAACGCCCGGACACGATCGACACCAGCGGCACCCGGCCGCTGAGTGCACCGAGCGCCCGAAATGTCGGAACGTCGAGACCGGCGACGGTCGCGACGTCGGTGTCGCCGGGCCGGCCACCGCCACCCTCGGCGAACAGCACGACCGGCAGCCCTCGACGGGTGGCCAGTTCGAAGATCCGGTCGGTTTTGGCGTGGTTGCGCATGCCCTGCGTACCCGCGAGCACGGTGTAGTCGTACGAGAGCACCGCCACCTCGGCGTCGCCGATCCTCCCGACCCCGGCGATCAGACCGTCGGCCGGGGTGTTGGCAATCAGGTCTTCCTCCGAGCGCCGGCTGCGCTGCGCGGCCACTGCCAGCGCTCCGTATTCCATGAAGCTTCCCGGGTCGACCAGGTCGTCGATGTTCTCCCGTGCCGTGCGCCGATTCTGGTTGTGTCGCTTGGCGATCGCCGCTGGGCGGCCCTCATCCCGGGTGAGCAGGTGACGGCGCTGGACCTCGGCCAGGTCCGCACGATCCCGGTCAAGGTCGAGGACGCCGTCAGCGTCGCCGGCTCCCCCGTCCTCGCCGGTGCGGGTGAACACCATCAGCGGCTCACCCGTTCCGATCACCTGACCGGGCGTCACCAGGGTCCGGACCGTGCGCAGCGCGTCAGGAGCGGTCAGCACGTGCTGCATCTTCATTGCTTCCAGCACGACCAACTGCGTGCCTGCGGCGAACTCGGTCCCTTCAGCCGCAACCTCGATCACGGTGCCGGCCAGTTGAGCGCGCAGCACCTCCTCGCCCGGGTACAGCTCCGGCGTCGCGAGCCGGACCTCCTGGCGCCGGGACTGCGCGGCACCGACGAATGCGGACAGGTTCTCGTCGACAAAGCTCGTGGTGATCGGGCCCGCATGAGTGAGGCTGTGAGACAAGACTTCCCGGAGAAAACCAATATTGGTCCGAATGCCTTCGATGCCGAATTCGTCCAGTGCGGTGTGCGCCTTGCGGACTGCGGCGGAATACGACGAACCCCGCACCCGGGTGATGACCTTTGCCAGCAGAGAGTCATAACGCGGACTGGGCGTCAGACCGGCACGACCGAAGGTGTCCACCCGCACGCCCGGCCCGCTCGGCGGCGAGAACGCCACCAGGGTGCCTGCCGTGGGAATTACCGAGCCGTCGGCATCGATGGTTTCCATGTTGACCCGCGTCTGGATCGCGATACCGCGCACCGCGGCCAGCGCGCCGACCACCTCGTCGCCGTCGGCCGTCACGCCGGCGGGCAACCTCAGCTGATGGAACGCCGCGCCCTGAGCGATCCGCAACTGCACGGCCACCAGGTCGACGCCGGTGACTTCTTCGGTCACCGTGTGCTCCACCTGGATCCGCGGGTTGACTTCGAGGAAGACGAACTGTTCGCCGGTCACCAGAAACTCGACCGTGGCGATACCGCGGTAGTCAGCCTGGGCACACAGCCGGGCAGCGGCGCGATGCAGATCACGGCGCAGCGTCGGCGAAATAGCCTGTGCTGGTGCGACTTCGACCAACTTCTGGTGACGCCGCTGAATGCTGCAGTCGCGGTCGCCCAATGCGAGCGCCCGACCTGGCGTGGCGACGATCTGCACCTCGATATGACGCGCGTCGGCCAGCCGCGCCTCAGCGAACAACGCGGCGTCACCGAACCCCAGTTCGGCTTCGGCGGCACACTGCCGATAGGCATCATCGATCTGCTCGGCGCTCTCGACGATTCGCATACCGCGACCGCCGCCACCGGACAGCGCCTTGATCACAATCGGGCCGCCCTGGGTGGCCGCGAAGGCGCGAATCTCCTCGACGCTGCTCGGACCGTCGGTGGCAGGCAGCACCGGCACGCCCGCCGCCGTCGCCGCCCGTCGGGCCGATGACTTGTTGCCGAACAGCTCTAGCGCGGCGGCGTCCGGCCCGACGAACCTGAACCCGGCGCTCGCGCACGCCTGCGCAAACTCGGCCTGTTCGCTGAGGAACCCGTAACCGGGATGAATCAGCTCCGCGCCGCAGTCCTTGGCCGCCGCCAGGATCGCCTCGCGGTCCAGGTAGGCGGCCGGTCCGGCGCCGGGCAGAGCAATTGCCTCGTCGGCCGCGTGCACATGCGGGCAGTCAGCGTCGTCCTCGGCGTAGACGGCAACTGTGCCGAGCTCCAACTCGGTTGCAGTGCGGATGATTCGGAGCGCGATCTCACCGCGATTAGCGATCAGCAGGCGCGTCACGTCTAGTCCTTTTTGAGGTCGGCCCTGGTCGGATTCATCGTCCACCCCGATCACATCATGCCGCTGCCGCGATTACCTGGCTATCGGCTCCCGCGTCCGGGCGAAACGAGTAGTTTTGTTGCGGGCATCGATGCGAAGGAGCGAGCAATGAAGCACCGCAGCTTCGCGGGAGCGGCCGCGGGAGTGGCCGCGGTGCTGGTCGCCGCAGTGCTGGTGACGTCGCCGCCGGCCAACGCCGGCTGTCTGGCCCCGACCTTCACCCGTGGGGTCTGGCGTTTAATGACCCACCAACGCATATCGATGATTGAGCGGTACACCGCAGTGGAGGACACGATGACTAAGCCCTACCTGATCGCAGCGGTCGCGGCCGCGCTGGCGACCGCCGGACTGACCGCCACGGCGGCCCCGGCCAGCGCCGGATGCATCAAACCCGCGGGGCTTCCGCTGGCACAGCTGTGTGACAGTCCCGTCGACACCGACGGCATGTGGGAGCGGTGCCTGACCGCCTACCCGGCCGGGCCGCTGAACCCCGCCGAGGTCGACTGCTACACGATGAGCGCGGGTGACCCGCCGAAGGAGGCCAACCCCATCGTGGCAACGCCAGACACCCACATCGACCCGTAGCAGCCGTTTTGTGTCCTGGGCCTGACCCCTGGGGTAATTTCGGCGGGTGTCACTCAACCGTCGCAAAGTCCTTGGTGGAGCAGGACTGGCCGGCGCGGCAGCCGCCGCGGGCGTGGGCGTCGATCACCTGGTCTCCGGCTATCGCACCGGCACTGACGTGTCGCTGGCCGATGATGCCGCACGTTTTGGCGATCCTCGAAT
This sequence comes from uncultured Actinomycetota bacterium, assembly GCA_963762535.1. Taxonomy (GTDB): domain Bacteria; phylum Actinomycetota; class Actinomycetes; order Mycobacteriales; family Mycobacteriaceae; genus Mycobacterium. The sequence continues at coordinate 738,654 of CAVXKX010000001.1, read as the reverse complement.
ACCCGCTGAGACGACCACCTCGCATTCCCATCTGTTCCATCTCGGTGCCCAGCCGGTCAGCCGCTTCGACGGCGGCTCATTCCAGCAGGCGGATGAAGAGAATTTCCCGATCCTCAAAGGTCAAGCCGCCAGCATCGTCTCACTCACGTTGCAGCCCGGCGGTATTCGCGAACCGCACTGGCACCCCAGCGCGTGGGAGATCAACATCGTCACCAAAGGTGTCGCCAGCTGGGCCCTGGTCGACGGGAACGGCAACCACGAAACTTTCGACCAAAAGGTCGGCGATGTGGTGTTCGCACCCCAGGGTTCCTTCCACTACTTCGAAAACCGCGGACCGGACGAGATGAAGATCGTCATCGTGCAGAACACCAGCGCGCCAGAAGCCAAGGACAACATCGGCATCGGCGAGTCGATCAGCAAACTGCCGCCGCGGGTTTTGTCGGCCATCTTCGGCGTCCCGGAGAAGACCTTCGACTCCTTCAAGAAATTCGACAAAGCGGCCGTGATCGTGCGACGGCCCTAGCAGGGAAGACTCGATGACTGATGACGCGGAGCGCTTCGGCGATCCCCGCATACCCGCTGAGACGATCACCTCGCGATCGCACCTGTTCGAGCTCAGCGCCCAGCCCGCGGCCTCCTACGACGGCGGCTCCCAGCGGCAGGCTCACGAACAGAACTTCCCGATTCTCGCCGGCCAAGAGGCCAGCATTCAGCTGATCACGTTGCAGCCCGGCGGTATTCGCGAACCGCATTGGCACCCCAGCGCGTGGGAGATCAACCTGGTCACCAAGGGAGTCGCGAGCTGGGTCCTGATCGACGGGAATGGCAATCACGAAAGCTTCGAAGCCCGGGTCGACGATCTGGTGTTCGCGCCCCAGGGTTCACTGCATTACTTCGAGAACCTCGGCACCGAAGATCTGGACGTCCTGATCATCCAGAACTCCAGCGCACCGGAGGACAAGGACAACATCGGTATCGGCGAGTCGTTGAGTCAGCTTCCGCCGCAAGTGCTGTCCGCGATCTTCGGTGTCCCCGCCGACACGTTCAACTTCGTTCAAGAAGTTCGACAACGCGATCACCATTCTGCGCCCGCACTGACACCGGGCTCGGGCATCATTCCATCAGGGTCGCCGCGAGAGTTCCGCCCAGCTCGTATGCCCGCTGACGGACTCCGGCGTCGACCGCGCCGGTAATCTCCAGCGCATCAGCGGCTTTGGATAGCGCCAGCCCGGTGACGACCCGCTCCACCGACGCCACCGCACCCACGGTGTCATCGTTGCCGTGCACCCACAGGCCGTACGGCCGTCCCGCCACGTGATCCAGACTCGGGTAATACACCGTGTCGAAGAAATGCTTGAGCGCCCCGGACATGTACCCCAGGTTGGCCGGGGTACCGAACAGGTAGCCGTCGGCCTCGAGCACGTCGGGAATGGTGGCCGCCAGTGCCGGGCGCGCCAGCACGTCCACGCCCTCGATGTCGGGGTCGTTGGCCCCGGACAGCACCGCCTCGAGCAGCTCCCGCGTGGCCGGCGACGGTGTGTGGTGAACGATCAACAGCGTCTTGGTCATTGGCGCCCCTGAAGTTGGACGGCTTTTTTCATGGCTTCCCGGGCGCGGCTCCGGTCTCCCGCGTAGTCGTACGCGCGAGCCAGTCGGTACCAACGACGCCAATCACCCGGATCGGTTTCCAATTCGGCACGCACGTCAGCGAATAGAGCGTCGGCGGCATCACGTTCGATGCGTCCCGACGGCCGACGCGGCAATGCGCTCACGTCGAGTTCCATGCCGTCCTCGGCGACAAGGCGGGCCAGCTTCTGATGCGCGAGGCCGGCGCGCACGGTGGCCACCATCGCCCACACCCCGATCGCCGGCAGGATGAGAAGCGCGCCACCCAGCGCGATGCCGACGGCACGCCCGGAGCCGATCATCACGAGCGCGGTCCTGCCCAGCAGCATGATGTACCCCAGCAGCGCCGCGCACATCAGCGCGATCATCAGCTGTTGGCGCACGGCCCGCGACTCTGAGGTCATCGCAGATTCAGCAGCGATTCGATTCCGATTGTCAGCCCGGGATTTTCGGCAATCCGGCGAACCGCGAGCAGCACGCCCGGAACAAACGACGTGCGGTCGATGCTGTCGTGCCGGATCGTGAACGTCTCCCCCAGCGTGCCGAACAGCACCTCCTGGTGCGCGACCAGCCCGGCCAGTCGCACCGAATGCACCGGTACGCCGTCGACATCGGCGCCGCGGGCACCGGGCAGACTCGTGCTGGTCGCATCGGGGTTGGGCGGCAAGTCTTTTCGTGCTTCCGCGATCAGCGCGGCGGTCCGGGCGGCGGTGCCCGACGGCGCATCGGCCTTGTGCGGATGGTGCAACTCGATCACTTCGACCGACTCGAAGAACGGTGCGGCCTGCTTGGCGAAATGCATGGACAACACCGCCCCGATGGCGAAGTTGGGCGCGATGAGCACCGAGACTCCTGGCTTGGCGGCCAGCCAGGACCGAACCTGTTGCAGCCGTTCATCGGTGAAGCCGGTGGTTCCCACGACGGCGTGGATGCCGTTGTCGATCAGGAACTCGAGGTTCGCCATCACGACGTCGGGATGGGTGAAGTCGATGACAACCTCAGTGTTGTTGTCGGTCAACAAGCTCAACGCGTCCCCCGCGTCGACTTCGGCAGACAGGGTCAGGTCGTCGGCGTCCTGCACCGCGCGCACCATCGTCGCTCCGACCTTGCCCTTGGATCCCAGCACCGCAACTCGCATGGCTTTCACCCTAGACGGATCGGCTTTATGCGCGGCTGAGCGCGTCGCTCTCGTATTCGTCACCGTGCGTTCATCCAGCAGAATCGCCAAACGCACACGAACACTGAAGCTCTTGTGATACCCACCAACAGGTGCTCGACGCACCGATCAGCTTGACGAAAGGAACCGGATGATCACGATCACACGCGGTTTTGCCACCGGTGCGCTGTTCGCCGGTCTCGCCCTGGTACTTACGGCTCCGGTGTCCTCGGCGGACCCGCTCAACGGCCATTACATCGAGACCGAAACCTATCCGGACGGTCATTCGATCCACGACGACTGGTACATCACTCCCTGCGGTGACGGCTGCGCCTCCATCAAGCACTTGGGCGACGCGCATTTGGTCGACGGGCAGTGGACGCTGGACGGCAAGGGCGGCGTCTCCTGTGAAGAGGGCGGCGATGTTCCTGACGCGATCGCCTTCCACTACACCTGGGACCCCAATTCGCTGGACGGCAACGTGCAGATCACCAACAACGTGGCCGCCTGCGGCAACCCGCAGGGGTACCAGGAGAACAACAACCTCCATTTGGAGTTGGCGACTTAAGCGTCGATCACCACGCGGCCACCGTTCGCGCGCGAGACGCAGACCAGCATCTCGCCGTCGGCTTCGGCGGTACGACCGCGACGCTCGACCTGCCCGCTGAGCACCTTGACCTTGCAGGTCCCGCAGAAACCCTGCCGGCAGGAGTGCGCCGTCGTAGGGTCGTTGTCCAGCATCATGTCGAGCGCCGAGCGGTTGGCCGGGACGTCGAGCACCCGCCGGGAACGGGCGAGTTCGAGTTCGAACACGACTCCGTCGACGACCGGCGGTGGGCTGAACCGCTCGTAGTGCAGCGGCGCATTGGCATGACCGTCACGGGCCACGCGCACCGATTCGAGCATTCCGGTCGGCCCGCACACGTACACCGCGGTGCTCGATGTGGCGTCGGTCAGCAGATCCTCGGCGGTGGCGAATCTTCCACGCTCGTCGTCGGCCCAGACGGTGACCCGGTCGGGGTCGAGGGAGGTCACTTCGTCCAGCAGCGGCATGTATTCCCGGCTGCGACCGGCATAGATTGCGCGCCAATCCATTCCGCGCTGCTGCGCGGCCCGCATCATCGGCAACATGGGGGTCACGCCGATCCCGCCGATGACGAACAGCACGTCACGCTCGTCGCCGCCGAGGTAGAACGCGTTGCGCGGCCCTTCGAACACGCAGTGAGCCACCGACAGCGAACGCGTCGTGCATCTCGATCGAGCCGCCGCCCCCATCAGCGATGCGGCGCACCGCAATTCGGTAGTCGGTGCGCCGGCCGGGCGGCCCGCACAGCGAGTATTGGCGGCGACGTCCGGAGGGCAGTTGCACGTCGATGTGGCTGCCGGGCGTCCACGACGGCAGCAGCCCACCCTCGGGATCGGCGAACGTCAACGCGACCACGTCCGGGCTGAGCCGTTCGCGCTTGGTGATCACCGCAGTGTGGGTGCGGCCTACCGGAACGACGCGGGAAGGCTTCCAGCGACTCGCCGAGGAGAACCCGCTGAGCGCGGTGGCCAGGCCCCAGATCGCCGTGTAGAGCCGGTCGCGCTTACGGCGACCGTAGATGTCGGCTGGCCTGCTGGCCCAAATGCTTTCCGGCACAACGTCCTCAAGGCCGGATGTCATAGCGGGCCAATAGCCGGATCAGCGTCGGACTGATACGCCGCAGCGCATAGCCGACTCGTGACTCCGCCGCGATCGGCAGCACCGGAGGACCGCTCTTGATCGCTTTGACGATCGCCTTGGCGGTGGCTTCCGGCGTGTAGTTACGCCGGCGGTAGGCGACGTCGGCCTTGTGCCGGGCGCCTTCCTGCTCGTCGGAGGTCATTCCGGCGTAGACCGTGTTCTTGGCGATATTCGTGTTGACGAATCCGGGGCATACCGCGGTGACGGTGATGCCGTCGTCTGCCAGGTCGGCGCGCAACGATTCGCTGAACGCCAGCACCGCGGCTTTTGTCGTGCCATAAGCGACCATCGACTTCGACGGCAGAAACGCAGCGGCCGACGACACATTGATGATGGTGCCGCCCTGACCGCGGTCGACCATCTGGCCGGCGAACGCCCGGCTTCCGTTGAGCACGCCGCGCAGGTTGACGCCCAGGATGTTGTCCCAGTTCTCCGCGGTGGTCTCCAGGAAGCGGCCGGCCATCCCGATGCCGGCATTGTTCACCAGGATGTCGACCACGCCGTGCTCGCGATTGACTTGTGCGGCAAGCGCATTCATCGCGGATTCATCGCTGACATCGGCTTGGTAGGCCGCTGCAGCGGCGCCGGCTTCGCGGACCGCGGCGGCGCTGTCCTGCGCTGCGGCCAGATCGCGGTCGACGATCACGACGGTGTCGGCGCCTTGCCGCGCCAACTCGATGGCGGTGGCACGGCCGATACCGGCGCCCGCTCCGGTGACCAGCGCGAGTTTGCCGCGGACTTCGCGCGGGCCGCTCTGCACAGCGCTCGCGGCGGCTGACGGCGCGCCGCTGACATGACGGTCGATCCATTCGGCGGCCAGTCGCGCGATGACGTCCGGACGTGCGGTCACCACCCAGTGGCCGCCCTCGATCGGAACTACTCTGCTGCCCAACGGGATTGAGCCGGTGAACCGCTGCAGCGCCGGCGTGACGAACATGTCCATCCGCGGCACCAGCACCTGAACCGGAACCGTGGTGTCCGGCAGCTTTGCGCCCGGCGCCAAAAATGGGCCGGGCATGTTCGCGCGGTACAAGTTGAGTCCGTTGACATAGTCACCGGTCGACCGCACCGGCTCGCCGCGGCGGGTCCTGGTGCTGGAGTTCCCGATACGACCGAACGCCTCGATAAGCTTCACGCCCACCCCTGCCCGGATCAGCAGTTCCGGCAGGCCCGGGGTGAGGAAGAACCAGATGTAGCCCGAAGCGAGGAATTGCCGGATCACGTCGACGAGAGCGCGCGGAGTGCGCGCAGACCGCAGGAACTTGCCCGCGTAGTTCAGGTGCGGCCCGGAGATCGAGGTGAACGAGGCGACCTTGGCCATCACGGTCGCGTCGGTGACCGCGGCCCAGGCCTGGATCGAGCCCCAGTCGTGAGCCAGCAGATGGACACGCCCGACGCCCAGACTGTCGATGACCGTCTCGACATCGGAGATCAGTTGAGCGAACCGGTAATCGGAGCGGCCCGCCGGGCGTTCGGATTCCCCGGCTCCCCGCACGTCGTACGCGACGAATGTTGTATTCGGCGTTGTGGCGGCCGAGCAGATGCTCGGCCACGCCGTCCCACAGGTGGTGGTTGTCGGGATAGCCGTGGATGGCCAGCACGGTCGGCCGGTGCGGGTCGATCTCGGTATAGGCGTGCACCGCCAACGTGATGCCATCGGAGGCCTTCACGGCGGCGCGGGTCGGCACGTGGGAACTACCAGCCGGTGCGGTGGTCATGGGATCCTCTCGGCTCAGTGCGAGGCGCGGGCGGCCGGCGAGATCGCCAGGTAGTCGACCGCCTTCTCCACCCCGCCCAGCTGCGAGGGATGGAAGCGGGGCAGGTAATAGGCGCCGATGACTCGGATGAATCGCAGCGGTCCCGGCATCAGTCCCCGTCGTGCCGCCGTGAAGTAGTCGCGCCAGCGCGGCTTGGCACCGGGCGGCACCTGCGGGTCCACCGAGTACATGAACCGGACTCCGCGCACCCACATCAGCAACATGATCGGTGTTACGACCACCTGGGTGCGGACCTGTCGCCAGTAGCCGGCCCGCAGATGCTTCATCAGGTCGAAGGCCACAGCTTTGTGTTCGACTTCTTCAGCGCCGTGCCAGCGAAGCATGTCCAGCATCACCGGGTCGGTGCCGATCGCATCGTGCTGCGGGGTGTTGAGGATCCATTCACCCAGAATCGCGGTGTAGTGCTCGATGGCCGAGACGACTGCAACGCGCTCGAGTAGCCAGTTGCGCTGCCGCCGCACACTCCACTGCGGCCGGTCTCCCAACAGCGTGCCGAACAGCCATCTCATCTGGTCCGTGAACGGCGTCACGTCGATCTTGTTGGCGGCGAAGTACTCCTGCACACCGGTGTGCGCCTGGGCGTGCATCGCCTCCTGGCCGATGAAACCCTGCACGTCGAGGCGCAGCTGATCGTCCCTGATCAGCGGGAGTGCCTGCTTGAAGAGGTCGACGAAAAACTCCTCGCCGGCCGGCAGCAGCAGGTGCAGCACGTTGAGCATGTGCGTGGTGAACGGCTCATTGGGCACATAGTGAAACGGCAGCTTCGCCCAGTCGAAGTCGACGTCGCGCGCTTCGAGGACCAATCGCTCGTGATCGCGCCCGTCGTCGCGGCGGGCTCCCCGGCCTTGCAGGTGCGGGCCGACCGCGTCGTCGTTGACCGTGAACATTCGCAGCAGCATACCCGGTACCGCCGGTATCGGAAATAATCCGCGGTCAGACGGGTGCGGCCCCCCGCAGGTGCTCGAAGATCAGCGACGTCTGGGTGCCGGCCACGTCGGCGTCGGCGTTGAGGTTCTCCACGACGAACGAACGCAGGTCTTCGGTGTCGCGCGCGGCGACGTGCAGGATGAAGTCGTCGGTACCGGCCAGGAAGTAGACGTCCATCACCTGGGGGCGGCGACGAATCTGCTGGATGAAGTCGCGAATCTTGCCGCGCGCGTGCGACTGCAGGCTGACCGAAATCATCGCCTGCAGCGGCAATCCCACCGCCGACGGATCGATGTCGGCATAGAAGCCGCGGATGACGCCCGATTCCACCAATCGACGAACCCGGCCGTGACAGGTTGATGGAGCGATGTCGAGTTCTTCGGCCAGGGCGTTGTTGGTCATCCGGGCGTTGGCATGCAGCAGGGTAAGGATTTTGCGGTCGACATGGTCCAGATCGGTGGCTCGAAGATCCTTCGACGTCGACCGGGCGCTAGGCGGATATCCCGCATTTCCATCAACCATCTCCGGATAATACCGCCGTGTCTTCGCTGTCTTTGCGCCCAGGGCGAAGTTTCTTCACAATGGAAGGATGCGCGTTGGCGTCCCAACCGAACTGAAGAACAACGAATTCCGGGTAGCGATCACCCCGTCCGGTGTCGCCGAATTGACCCACCGGGGGCATGAAGTCGTCATCCAGTCGGGCGCCGGTGAAGGCTCGGCGATCGCCGACAGCGATTTCAAAGCGGCCGGCGCGCAGATGGTCTCCACCGCCGAAAACCTGTGGGCCGACGCCGACCTGATTCTCAAGGTCAAAGAGCCCCTCCCGGTTGAATATCCGCGGATGCGGCAGGGCCAGACACTGTTCACCTATTTGCATCTGGCCGCGTCGCGTTCATGCACTGAGGCGCTGCTGGCTTCGGGCACCACCTCGATCGCCTACGAGACCGTGCAGACCGCTGACGGTGCTTTGCCGCTGCTGGCCCCGATGAGCGAGGTCGCCGGTCGCCTGTCGGCACAAGTCGGGGCCTATCACCTGATGCGCACGCACGGCGGCCGAGGCGTATTGATGGGCGGTGTGCCCGGCGTCGAGCCGGCCGCGGTGGTGGTCATCGGCGCGGGAACCGCTGGCTACAACGCCGCCCGGGTCGCTCACGGAATGGGCGCGGCGGTCACCGTCCTCGACGTCAACATCGACAAGCTGCGCGAACTCGACCATGCTTTCAGTGGCCAGCTGCAGACCCGTTACTCGACGGCTCTGGGATTGGCGGAAGCCGTCAAACGGGCCGATCTGGTGATCGGCGCCGTCTTGTTGCCCGGCGGAAAGGCTCCCACGTTGGTGCCGAATTCGCTTGTCGCTCATATGAAGCCGGGAGCTGTCCTGGTAGACATCGCTATCGATCAGGGCGGATGCTTCGAAGCGTCGCGGCCCACCACTCACGACGACCCGACGTTCGCCGTGCAGGACACTGTGTTCTACTGCGTGGCCAACATGCCTGCCGCGGTTCCCGCCACGTCGACGGTAGCGCTCACCAACGCGACCATGCCGTATGTGATCGACCTCGCCGACCATGGCTGGCAAGCCGCGTGCCGCTCGAATCCAGCTCTGGCCAAAGGGCTTTCGACCCATCACGGGGCGCTGGTGTGCCAGCGTGTCGCCGCCGACCTGGCGTTGCCGTTCACCGACCCGGCGGCACTGCTGGTCTGACTGTATCTGGTTCTGCTAGCTATGCCTTGGGCAGAAGGCGGCGATGCTGACTCCGACGAAAAACCCGGCGTGGTAGCCGTCCAAGTGGCTTTCTGTGATCACGTCGTTCGCGACGTCACTCGCCTGCCTACCTTGATCAAGTTCATCGCAGACCTCATGACCGGCGACGATCGCCGCTTGCGCGGACGCGAAGGTGATCTCCCTGGAGGAGAGCGCACCCAAGAAATTGCCGCTGTCGGCCGCGTCGGCATACGCGGTCGGGGCAGCTACTCCCATGACGTTCAGTAGCGCGACCGCCGAAACAAGGCCGCCGATCAGTGCTCGGGAAGGATTGGGCGAAAGCATCTCTGGCCTCGCATTCTGGGTGAGTAAGAGTTGGGCGAGTTCGCTAATCGTTGTTGATCGTGGGGTTGGTTGATCAGGTCAGGATCGGGATTAGGCCGGCGGCGAAGATCAGGTAGAGCAATGCGGCGATGGCTAGTCGTGTGGGTGTGAGTCTGTTGGCGCGCATTGTCACCAGCAGGTAGGTGACGGCTGCCATGGTGATGGCGCCCGACCAGAACAGGGCGTGGTCGAGTCGCCAATCGGTGAACAACAGGCCCATCCCGCTGGGCACGGTGGCCTGGATCATCATCGCGCCGGAGATGTTGGCAAGAGCGAGTTGGGTTTTGCCCTGTCGCACCCAGATGATCGCGTTCATAATCTCGGGCATTTCGGTGGCGATCGGGGACAGCAGTAGCGCAGTGACGGCGCTGGATAGTCCGAGCATGGGGCCGATGGCGTCGAGTTGGTGGACGAATATCTGGGAGGATACGAAGATGACGGCCAATGCGCCCAGCGTTTGCGCCACGACGGCCGTGCTGGCCGGTCGTGTCGCGCGCGGTTGCAACCGCAGCGGCGCCAACTCGTGCTCATCGTGGTCGCCGACCGTGCCGCCGCGGATTTCGCGCCAGAAGTAGACGCCGTAGGCGGCGAAGAACAGCAGACCCAGCCACGGCTTGATCGCGAACGCCGTCAACCCGAGAGTGACTTTGACCGCGAACACAGCCATAAACCAGCGCTGGTCTTTCATTAAGCGGGCCGTGTCGGCGCGATCGGCCAAGGTCGCACCGGCGTCGTCGTCACGCTCGAGCGTGCGGAGATCGAGGCTTGCCGCTCCGACTCCGGCGGCGACCAATTCGCCGCCGTGAATGCGGGTTTGGGTGCGGCGCCGCAGAAGCAGCATGGCACCGGTCACCCCGTAGGCGACGGTCGCCAGGACCAGCGGGCCGCCCATGGCCGCACCGACCCCGATGTTGCGGATCTCGGCGGTGGGGCCGGTCGTGACGGCAACCAGCGTGACCACCGACTCTGGCAGCGCGGTGCCGAAGGCAGCCAGAATGGTGCCGACTGCCATCGTCGCGATGTTGAGCCGCTGGCCGAGCCACTCCACGGCATTGACGAACCACTCGCAGGACAGATAAATCGCTCCCGCACAGGCAATCAGCAACACGACATGCACCACGAGGGCCCTGCCTTTCCTCGTCCGCATCCAGATGGGAAGCGTTGGAACTCACCGTTCGACCGCCCTCATCCTGACGACATTTCGTCATATTCGCAAGTGTTAAAATGTTTGAAGAGGCGAAGCCCATCCTCACCAGTGCGTAAGAATGGATGCCGCCATGGCTAACCAGAAATTACGGCGATCCGAAACCACGAACGCGGTGTCGCGCGCCGAACCCACCCGGCCCCAATTAGCCTCGGCCTCCAGCACTTTCGCGCTCCTTGGCAATGCGACCCGGCTGCACGTGCTGTGGCTTGCCGCCCAGGATGTGCACGACGTCACCACCCTGGCCGAGCGCACCGGCGTCGGCGTGGCCACCATGAGCCAGCACCTGAGCAAGCTGCGCCTGGCCGGTCTGATCAGCGTGCGGCAGGAAGGGCGCCGCCATATCTATACCGTTGAGGATCCCCATGTGCTCACGTTGATCCAGCAGATCTTTGTCCACATCGCCCCGGACGGCAGCCTCGCTCCCGACCCGCCACCCGAATAATCGAGCTTCTCAAGCGGGTTCTGCCCCGGCGACTATGGCGCTGGAGCATTCCAGCCGTTCAGGCGGTCGCGGAGGGCTCGTCGGCGACACCGAGGCCGAGGTGTTCGATGTGGTAGACAGCCTCATCGAGGAGCATCGCGACGTGGTTGTCGTAGAGCGCGTAGATGACGCTGCGGCCGTTTCGGGTTCCGGTGACCAATCCCATCGCCCGCAGCAGGCGCAACTGGTGAGAGACCGCGGATTGTTCCATTTCCACGGCCGATGAGAGGTCGTTGACCGAGCATGCGCCGTGGCGCAGGCGGGTCAGGATCCGCAGTCGGCTTGGTGTCGCCAGCGCTTGCAGCGTCGCCGCGACCGATGCTGCGGAGTCGGCGTCGAGTTGCGCGGGCGGGGTGGTTTTGCCCTCGATGCCGTGGCCCATGACGGCACATCCTACCTAATGATCTCTATGAAGACGTGTTCATATGTTGCTGTATCGTGGCGGATGTCCCGCCCGTCTTACCGAATGTGGAGTTTCCGATGTCACCTCCGGTCCTCGACCGCTCCCGCGTCGCTGTTGCCGCCGATCGTCAACCGGCCGCCCGGACACGTCCGTTTGCGCTACCCGAGGTCCGGTGGGCAACCGTGGCCACGGTCCTATTCGTGTTCGGGTTGGCCGCCCAGTTCGGCGGAGTGCCGGCATGGTTGTGGTGGTCGCTCTATCTGGCCTGCTATGTCACCGGCGGCTGGGAACCGGCGCTGGCCGGAGTGCAGGCATTGCGGGAAAAGTCCCTTGATGTCGATTTGTTGATGATCGTGGCCGCGATAGGGGCCGCCGCGATCGGCCAGGTCCTCGACGGCGGATTGTTGATCGTCATCTTCGCCACATCCGGTGCGCTGGAAGCGTTTCTGACTCAGCGGACCGCCGATTCAGTGCGCAGCCTGCTTGATCTGGCTCCTGAGAGTGCCACCGTGATCACCGAATCCGGGCACGAGACCGTGGTCGATGCGGCCGTTCTGTCGGTCGGGGACGTCATCGTGGTGCGCCCCGGTGAGCGGATCGGCGGCGACGGGCAGGTCGTCTCCGGAGCTAGCGACGTGGATCAGGCATCGATCACCGGTGAACCGCTACCGGTGGCCAAAAATCCCGGCGACGAGGTGTTCGCCGGGACCCTGAATGGCACCGGGGTGCTGCGGATACGGGTCGACCGGGCCGCCGCCGACACTGTGATCGCGCGCATCGTGACCATGGTGCAGGAAGCCTCCGCCACCAAAGCCAAAGCCCAGTTGTTCATCGAAAAGGTCGAGCAGTACTACTCGATCGGCGTCGTGGCCGCCACCTTGGCAGTCTTCTTCGTCCCCCTCACCCTGGGCGCCGCGTTGCAGCCGGCGCTGCTGCGGGCGATGACCTTCATGATCGTCGCGTCCCCGTGCGCGGTGGTCCTCGCGACCATGCCACCGCTGCTGGCCGCGATGGCCACCGCCGGACGCAACGGCGTCCTGGTCAAATCCGCCGTCGTGATGGAACAACTCGGCTCGATCACCACCGTGGCCTTCGACAAGACCGGCACCCTCACCCAAGGCGCACCGCAACTGACCGACGTCGAAACACTCGACGAGACGCGCTACGACACCGACACCATCCTCACCTGGGCAGCGGCCGCCGAACACCCCAGCGAACACCCGCTGGCCCGATCCATCGTGGCCGCCGCCAGCGAACGCGGCCTGCGACTGCCCGCGGCCCAGGATTTCAACTCCGCGCCCGGACGCGGTGTCCGCGCCATCATCGACGGTCATGCCGTCGAAGTCGGCAGCCCCAGGCATCTGCTGTCCGACGCCGATATCTCGAGCCCGATAAGCGCCGCGGTGGCCGACTTGGAAGCCGCCGGCAAGACGGTGGTCATCCTCGTCGCCGACGGCGCCCCAGCCGGCATCCTGGCACTGGCCGACCAACTGCGCCCCGGCGCCGCTGACGCCGTCGCCGAACTCACCGCACTTACCGGCACCGCACCGGCGCTGCTGACCGGCGACAACCGCCGCGCCGCAACCACACTCGCCGCCCACATCGGAATCACCGACATCCGCGCCGGGCTGCTGCCGCAAGACAAAGTCACCGCTGTCCGCGAGATTGAGGACGCCGGGCGGCGCGTGCTGCTCGTCGGCGACGGCGTCAACGACGCCCCCGCCCTGGCCGCCGCACACACCGGCGTCGCAATGGGCCGCGCCGGATCCGATCTAGCCCTCGAGACCGCCGACGCCGTCATCGTCCGCGATGACCTCGCCACCCTCCCCGCGGTGATCGCACTATCGCGCCGCGCCCGCCGGATCGTGATCGCCAACCTGGCCATCGCGACCACCTTCATCACCGGACTGGTGCTCTGGGACCTACTGGGACATCTACCGCTGCCACTCGGTGTCGCCGGCCACGAAGGATCCACCGTCATCGTCGGACTCAACGGCATGCGCCTCCTGGCCCGACGCGCCTGGACTAACCGGTGAAGGTGGCGCAACGACAGTGTGACTTCAGACGTGGCCCAGCGTGCTGACGATGTCTTTCGCCGGCCCGGTTGCGGCCTGCCGATACCCGGTTCCCGCCCATAGGTTGGTGCCGTGTGGGTCTTCCAACTCGACGGCGGCCTTGCGGATCGGCGACGTCATCTGGTTGATCTCCGGATAGCCAAGCGGCGCAATGTCATCGAGCATCCGGGTGAAGTCGTTGGCCAGGCCGCGGGCATACCGGCCCGAGAACGCCCGGGTGACGACGGTGGTGTCGAACTGAGGATGTCCCAGCGCCGAGCGGTGCGCGGCGTTGGTGCCGGCCTCGTCGGACAGCAGCAACGCGGTACCGATCTGGGCGGCGGCCGCTCCCCGGCGCAACACCCCAGCGACGTCTTCGGTGCCGGACAGCCCGCCAGCCGCGATGAGCGGAACGTCATGGCTGTGCCCGATACGATCCAGAAGATCGCCGAGCGGCTCGGTGCCGGGACTCATGTCCGGCGCGAACGTGCCGCGATGCCCACCTGCGTTGGGCCCCTGCACAATCAGGCCGTCTGCCCCCGCGGCGACGGCTACCCCGGCCTCGTACGCCGATGTGACGGTGATGTAGAGCAGCATTCCCAATGCACCGAACCAGCGCAGCACATCCGGCGACGGCGCACCGAAGGTGAACGAGACCAACTCGGGCCGAAGGTCGGCGACCACCTCGAGCTTCTGTTGCCAGCCGTCGTCGTCACCGAATTGCGGATAGCCGACTTCGACGTCGTAGTGCTCGGCCAACTCGTCGAGCGCCTCGGCGTAGTGATCCAGCGCGATGACGTCGGCGACGCTGGGCTGGGGCACGAACAGATTGACACCGATCGGGCCGGTGGTCCTTGCGCGCGCCGCCGCGATGTCGTTGGCCAGGCGTTCCGCGCTGATGTAGCCGCCGGCCACAAAGCCGAGCCCGCCTGCGTTGGACACCGCCGCGGCCAGCGCGGGCGTACCGGGACCGCCTGCCATCGGAGCACCCACGATCGGCACGTCGAGATCCCAGAAGCCCAGTACCATCGCGCTACCTTGTCATTGTCCGAAGCTCTTGCGGCAAGGACTTTTTCGACTGGTGTGGCCCTAGAACGGCTGCGCCGTAGGGCTTGGTGAGAAGTTGGCGCGCAATCGCGTTGACCTCGTCCAGCGTCACCTCATCGAGCTCCTGCAGCGTCCGGTCGATGCTTCGGTGCTCAGCGTAGTTGAGTTCGCCACGACCGATGCGGTTCATCCGTGAACTGGAATCCTCCAGGCCGAGCACCAGCCCGCCGCGCAGTGAGCCCTTGGCGATCCGGCATTCCGTCTCGGTGATGCCGTCGCGCCCGACCTCCTCGAGCACATCGCTGGTCACCCGGATCACTTCGGCGAACCGCTCGGGCAGGCATGCGGAATACACCGACCAGGCTCCGGCGTCGGAGAAGGTGTCCAGCGACGAGTACACCGAGTAGGCCAGCCCGCGTGACTCCCGAACCTGTTGGAACAGGCGCGAACTCAGTCCTCCGCCGAGCGCGGTGTTCAGCACCGACAGGGCCCAGCGGTGCTTCCAGTGCCGGCCCGGGGTCCGAACTCCGAGAAAAACATGGGTCTGCTCGGCATCGCGGTTGACGACGGTCAAGCTCGGACGACCGGTGACCCGGCCGGCACCCTTGCGCGGTGCGATCGCATGACGGCCCCGGACCAACCGCGGCCCGAAGTGCTCCCGCACAATCGCCACCACGTCGTCGTGGTTGACGTTGCCGGCCACCGCGACGACCATGCGGTCGGGCGTGTAGCGCCGCTGATGGAACGAATGCAGCTGGGCGCGCGTCATCGATTCCACCGACTGCACGCTGCCGATCACCGGGCGACCCACTGGATGGTCACCGAACAGCGCCGTCAGGAACCGGTCGGCCAGTGCGTCTTCGGGATCATCGTCGCGCATGGCGATCTCTTCGAGAACGACGTCGCGTTCCACCTCGACATCGCTTGCGGCGCAACGGCCGTTGAGTACAACGTCGCTGACCAGGTCGACGGCCAGAGCAAGGTCGCTGTCAAGCACGTGTGCGTAGTAGCAGGTGTGCTCCTTGGCGGTGAACGCGTTCAGTTCGCCGCCGACCGCGTCCATCGACTGCGCGATGTCGACAGCGGTGCGCGTCGGAGTCGACTTGAACAGCAGGTGCTCCAGAAAGTGCGCGGCGCCGGCCACGGTGGCACCCTCGTCGCGCGATCCGACACCTACCCACACCCCTACCGAGGCAGAGCGCACCCCGGGCAGGTACTCGGTGACAACCCGCAAACCGCCGGGAAGTGTGGTGCGCCGGAACGCCGCGGACGGCTCAGAACTGTGCCGGCCGCGGCGTAACGGTCCCCCGTGAACGGGAGGTACCCCCAGCGCCGCCTTAGGACTAACTGCTGGCCGTCGCGGCATCGGCTTCCGTGGGCTGCGCGGTCTCCGGGCTGGGGGCAGCGTCGCCGTTGCCGGATGCACCGGAGTCCTCGTCCACGAGCACCAGGGAGATCTTGCCCCGCTTGTCGATGTCGGCGATCTCGACACGAAGCTTGTCGCCGACGTTCACCACGTCTTCGACCTTCGCGACGCGCTTACCCCTACCGAGCTTGGAGATGTGCACCAGGCCGTCGCGACCGGGAAGCAGCGATACGAACGCACCGAAATCGGTGGTCTTGACCACGGTTCCGAGGAACCGCTCGCCGGTCTTGGGCAGCTGCGGGTTGGCGATCGCGTTGATCTTGTCGATCGCGGCCTGCGCCGCCTCGCCGTTGCTGGCGCCGACGAACACCGTGCCGTCGTCTTCGATCGAAATCTGCGCGCCGGTCTCCTCGGTGATCGAGTTGATCATCTTGCCCTTGGGCCCGATCACCTCGCCGATCTTGTCCACCGGCACCTTGATCGTGGTGATCCGCGGCGCGTACAGGCTCATCTCATCCGGCTCGTCGATCGCCTCGGCCATCACTTCCAGGATGGTCAGTCGAGCGTCCTTGGCCTGCGCGAGCGCACCCGCGAGCACCTGCGACGGAATGCCGTCGAGCTTGGTGTCCAACTGAAGCGCGGTAACGAAGTCCTTGGTGCCTGCGCACTTGAAGTCCATGTCACCGAACGCGTCTTCGGCACCCAGGATGTCGGTCAGGGTGACAAAGCGACGCTCGGTGCCCCCGCCCTCAACTTCGATGTCGTCGGACACCAGGCCCATGGCGATGCCGGCGACCGGCGCCTTCAGCGGCACACCGGCGTTCAGCAGCGACAGCGTCGAGGCGCACACCGAGCCCATCGAGGTGGAACCGTTGGAGCTCAAGGCTTCCGAGACCTGCCGGATCGCGTAGGGGAACTCTTCGATACTGGGCAGCACCGGCACCAGCGCACGCTCCGCCAGCGCGCCGTGGCCGATCTCGCGCCGCTTGGGCGAGCCGACCCGGCCGGTCTCGCCGGTGGAGAACGGCGGGAAGTTGTAGTGGTGCATGTAGCGCTTGGACGTTTCCGGCCCCAGCGAGTCGATCTGCTGGGCCATCTTGACCATGTCGAGAGTGGTCACGCCCATGATCTGGGTTTCGCCACGCTCGAACAGCGCGCTTCCGTGCGCCCGCGGGACGACCGCGACCTCTGCCGACAGCGCGCGGATGTCGGTGATGCCGCGACCGTCGATCCGGAAGTGGTCGGACAGAATGCGCTGGCGCACAAGCTTTTTGGTCAGCGAGCGGAACGCCGCGCTGATCTCTTTCTCACGGCCTTCGTAGGTCTCGGCGAGGCGGTTGAGCACCTCGACCTTGATCTCGTCGGTGCGGGCGTCGCGCGCTTCCTTGCCCGCGATGGTGAGCGCCTTGGAGAGCTCGTCGGTGGCCACCGAGGAGACGGCGTAGAACACGTCGTCCTGGTACTCCGGGAACACCGGATACTCGGCGGTCTCCTTGCCGGCGGCGTCGTGCAACTCCTGCTGGGCGGTGCACAGCGCGGCAATGAACGGCTTAGCCGCTTCCAGGCCCTCGTGCCACGACGCTCTCGGTAGGCGCGCCTGCCCCGCCGGCAACGAGCTCGATGACGTTGTCGGTGGCTTCGGCCTCGACCATCATGATCGCGACATCGTCTTTTCCGGCCACGTTGACTTTGCGGCCCGCGACGACCATGTCGAACACGGCGTTCTCGAGCTGCTCGACGGTCGGGAACGCGACCCACTGGCCGTCGATGAGCGCGACGCGCACACCACCGACCGGGCCCGGAGAACGGCAGCCCCGAGATCTGGGTCGACGCCGACGCGGCGTTGATCGCCAGCACGTCGTAGAGGTCCTTGGGGTCCAGGCTCAGGATGGTGACCACGACCTGGATCTCGTTGCGCAGACCGGACACGAAGGTCGGCCGCAGCGGGCGGTCGATCAGCCGACAGGTCAGGATCGCGTCGGTGGAGGGACGGCCCTCACGGCGGAAGAACGAACCGGGGATGCGTCCCGCGGCGTACATCCGTTCTTCGACGTCGATCGTCAACGGGAAGAAGTCGAAGTGGTCCTTGGGCGACTTGCTGGCCGTGGTGGCCGACAGCAGCATGGTCTCGTCGTCGAGGTAGGCGACGACGGAGCCGGCGGCCTGCTTGGCCAGCCGGCCGGTCTCGAAACGGATGGTGCGGGTGCCGAAGCTCCCGTTGTCAATGGTGGCGGTTGACTCGAACACGCCTTCGTCGATTTCAGCTACAGACATATTTCGTCCGTGCAGCCTCTCTGGATTTGTTCAGCTATTTCGCGCAGGCACACATAACCCGTTGGGTTGTAGGACAACGTGAAGGAGGCGAAGTCCGGATGCGGCGACGGCCGTCGATCGAAGCGGCCGACCTGCCCCGGATTCGGGGAGTTCGGCAGCCACTACCGAAGACCGCGCGATACAGACTTGTCTTCCTTCGAAGTCCTGTCGTGCCTCGCTGGAACGGTGCGCGCGGATTGCGCACGCCGCACCAGGCTCGGGTCAATAGACCCAGAACACCTTGACTCTACACGCCGACCTGGCGATTTCCACGCCCGGTTCACCGGGACCGCAGGCGTCAGCGACGCAGGCCCAGCCGCTCGATCAAGGAGCGGTAGCGCTCCACGTCGACCTGGGCGACGTACTTGAGCAGCCGGCGCCGCCGACCGACCAGCAGCAGCAGTCCGCGCCGCGAGTGGTGGTCGTGCTTGTGCTGCTTGAGGTGTTCGGTCAGGTCGACGATCCGCTTGGTCAGCAGTGCGACCTGCGCCTCAGGGGAACCGGTGTCCGTCGCGTGCAGGCCGTAAGAGCCCAGGATTTCTTTTTTCTGCTCGGCGGTAAGCGCCACGAAATATCTCCATCAATAGGTCCGCGATCGTCGATTTCAGGGGCGGCCGCCGCGAACTGCAGCACGCGCCGTATCGCCGGGAAGTCTAGCAGCGGGCCGTCTCAGGCCTCAATCCGCTGGTAGCGGCCGGTCGAGCCGACGCTAGGTAGCCGAAAGCAGGGTGCGTGCGCGCTCGGTGTCATTGTGCATCGCTTCGACCAGTTCGCTCACCGAGCCGAACTTCTCCTGCCCGCGGATCCGCGCGACGAAGTCCAGCGCCACATGCTGCCCGTACAGGTCGGCGGCCGTGTCGAGGACGAACGCCTCGACCGTGCGGGTGCGTCCGGAAAAGGTCGGGTTGGTTCCCACTGACACCGCAGCCTGGTAGCGCTCGCCCGGCACCACGCTGCCGGCGACCGGGCCGTGGCCCAAAACGGTGAACCAGGCGGCATACACACCGTCGGCCGGGATGGCCGAATGCATCGGCGGTGCCACGTTCGCGGTGGGGAAGCCCATCTCGGTCCCCCGCCCGTCGCCACGCACCACCACACCTTCGACCCGGTGCGGACGGCCCAGCGCCTCGGTGGCCGCGACCACGTCACCGGCGTCGACGCAGGACCGGATGTAGGTCGAGGAGAAGGTGACCGTTTCGGCGTTGTGGTGCTCGGACACCAGCGACATCGCTTCGACCGCGAACCCGAGCCGTGCGCCGGCGCGGCGCAGCGTGTCGACGGTGCCCGCGGCCTTCTTGCCGAAGGTGAAGTTCTCCCCGACCACGACCTCGACGACGTGCAGGTCCTCGACGAGAAGCTCGTGGACATAACGCTCCGGGGTGAGCTTCATGAACGCGGTGGTGAATGGCATGACCAGGAAGACGTCGATGCCGAATTCCTCCGCCAGCTCGGCGCGGCGGGTCAGTGTCGTCAGCTGAGCCGGGTGGCTGCCGGGGTGGACCACTTCCATCGGGTGCGGGTCGAACGTCATCAACACCGTCGGCACGCCACGCGCGCGACCCGATTTGACCGCGTGTTCGATCAGCTCGGCATGCCCGCGGTGCAGCCCGTCGAACACGCCGATGGTGAGCACGCATCGGCCCCAGTCCGTGGGGATCTCGTCCTGGCCGCGCCACCTTTGCACAACTGCCAGCCTACGGTGCCAGGTAGCGTGCGGTCGTGCGTGAGCCGCAGATCAGATGAGGATTGCTTAAACTTCCGTTGTGCACCCCGCTGACGAGTCCAACGAGCTCACCTCGGTTGCCCAGGACTATCTCAAAGTCATCTGGAATGCCCAGGAATGGTCGTTGGAAAAGGTCAGCACCAAGATGCTCGCCGAAAAGCTCGGGGTGTCGGCCAGCACCGCGTCGGAATCCATCCGCAAACTCGCCGAGCAGGGCTTGGTCGACCACGAGAAATACGGTGCGGTCACGTTGACCGAGTCGGGACGCCGAGCGGCGCTGGCGATGGTCCGGCGCCACCGGCTGCTGGAGGCCTTCCTGGTCACCGAGCTCGGCTACGGCTGGGACGAGGTGCACGACGAGGCCGAGGTGCTCGAGCACGCGGTGTCCGACCGGCTGATCGCGCGTATCGACGCCAAGCTGGGGTTTCCGCAGCGCGACCCGCACGGCGATCCCATTCCGGGCTCTGACGGCCAGGTGCCGACTCCGCCCGCTCGTCAGCTGTGGTCGTGCGCGGACGGCGACACCGGCACCGTCGCGCGGATATCGGACAAGGATCCGGAGATGCTGCGCTATTTCGACAGCATCGGCATCAGCCTCGACTCGAGGTTGCGCGTGCTCACCCGTCGAGAATTCGCCGGGATGATCTCGGTCGCGGTGGAATCGGCAGACGGCGCGCCCACCACGGTCGACTTGGGAAGCCCTGCGGCTCAAGCGATTTGGATGGTCGCCCGCTAGCGTATCCGGCGGTGATAAGCCGCCCACGCCTGCGGATCCAGGTCGGTGAATGCGGCGTGGAAATGCGCAGCCCGTCCGATCCGGTGCCGGATACCGTCCGGCAGCAGGGCCATGGTCTTCAGCATCACGCCGAGCCGGACCGGAACCACCGCCTTGTTGCGGCGACTGCCGACGACCGCCACCACCGTGGCCGCGACGTCCTCAGGCTCCACGTCGGTCATCGGGCGTACCCACCGCGGCGCCCGGTTACCCGCGGACAGTTCGGTGTGCACCAATCCCGGCAGCACCGCAGTTACGCCGATCCCTATGTCGGCCAGCTCCAGGTGCAGAGTCTCCGAGAAGCCGACGATCGCGTGCTTGGTCGCGCAATACGTTGCCACCCCTGGAAAGCCGGCCACCCCCGCGACCGACGCGATGTTGACGATGTGACCGCCCCGACCGCCCAGCCGCTGCGCGGCCAGCTTCGACCCGTGCAGGACTCCACACAGGTTGATGCGGAGTATCCGGTCGGTCATCGCGTCGCCTTCGTCGACGAACCATCCGGTCGGTCATCGCGTCGCCTTCGTCGACGAACCATCCGGTCGGCATGATGCCGGCGTTGTTCACCAGGACGTCCAGTGGGCCCGAGAGCTGGCCTCGGCGTCGTCGAGAAATGCCGCGAATCGCCTTGCGGCTGGTGACGTCCAGCGCCAAGCCGCAGACGGATCGCCGCCGGTCAGCCTCGGCCAATTCGATCAGCTGTTTTCTCGACCAGCTCGGTGTCGATATCACCGAGCGCAACCCGGCACCCGCACGCAGAAACGCCTCACCGGTCGCCTTGCCAATGCCCCGGGCGCCTCCGGTGATCGCGACGACCTCGTGCCGCGGATATTGTTGTGGCGCACGTGTCATTGGTGATCCTTCAGCTTGGACCTCAGCACCTTGCCAGTCTCGTTGCGCGGCAACTGCTTTACGAAGACTACATCGCGCGGGATCTTGTGCCGGGCCAGATGTGAGCGGACGTAGCGACTTTGACGTCCTCGCCGTCGAGGTCGGATCGTGGCCGTGCTTGACGACATAGGCAGCGAGCCGCTTGCCGAATTCGGCGTCGTCGACACCCACCACCGATGCCTCGACGATGTCGGGATGATCGGCAAGCAGATTCTCGACTTCCAGCGGAAAGACGTTCTCACCGCCGGAGACGATCATGTCGTCGTCGCGGCCGTCGATGAACCACAAGCCGGTTTCGTCGAAGTGCCCGGTGTCGCCGGTGGACAGCAGGCCCTCGACGATCTCTTTGTTGCCGCCGTCGGTGTAGCCGGAGAAACTCAGACCACTGGACACGAATACGGTGCCGACCCTGCCGGGTTCGGTTACCTTGCGGCGATTCTCGTCGTAGATAGCCACCGTGCAACCGACGGGTGGGCGACCGACGGTGCCGGGCGCGCGGTGCAGTTCGTCCGGCGTGGCGACCGCGGCGACCGCCACCTCGGTGGAACCGTACAGGTTGTACAGCACGGCGCCGAACGCGTCGTGAGTACGACGACAGAGCGTCGGGTGACAGCGCAGACCCCGCAGCGAAAAGCACTGTCAGCGATGAGGTGTCGTACTTCGCCAGCACATCAGGGCCCAGATCGAGAATGCGCTGCAGCATCGTCGGCACCAGCACCACCGCGCCGACTCGATAGTCGGCGATCGCCTTCAGCGTCGCCTGCGGGTCGAAGCGCCGCGCCATCACGACGCGGTTGCCCAGCGCCAGGCCCAGCGCGCAGGTGGCCAAACCCGTCGCATGGAACAGCGGCGCCGCGATGTAGTAGGCGGCGTCGCTTGGCCACGGAATCCGATCGAGTAGCTGTGCAGACTGTGACGGGTCTATCTTGTTGCGCGGCACGCCTTTCGGGGTACCGGTGGTTCCGCTGGTCAGTAACGCCATTCCGCCCGGCTGTCGCGGCGCTGGCAGCGGTGCGCTCGACTGACCGTCGATCAACTCGTGCTGCCGACTGCTGGTGAAGCGCAGCGTTTCCGGCGGCAGCGTGTTCGAGGATGTCTTCGAACTCGTCGTCGACCAGAATGCAGCCAACCTTTTCCCGCGCGGACACATCCGCCAGTTGCGGGCCGGCGAAGCCGGTGTTCATCAGCACCGTCCGAACGCCGATTTTGTTCGCGCGCCGACGGTCACCATGACGTCGCGGCTGTTGCGATGCAATGTCGCGACCACCGCGCCGGGCCGAATCCCGTTGACCGCCAGACCACGTGCCAATGCGTTGGACGTTTCGTCGAGTTCGCGAAAACTGACCGTGCCGAGGTCGTCGGTGATGGCGGGCGCGTCCCCGTAACGGTCTGCGGCGTGGCCGAGCAGTCCGCCGAACGCTCCATAGCGGCGGATGGCCAGGAAAGCCCGCACCGCCTCGTCGGGTCGGCGTAGGTCGACCATTCCACGGCGCGCCAGCACTCGCGCCGCGGCCAATCGGCCGCGTATGTCGTTGAGCGCGTTCATGATGCCGCGGTCGGCCTCGACCGACCGTCCCACGGAGAAATTCGCCCGCCGTCTTCAGGCTGCTGCAGGCTTCCGTCGTCGTGACGCGGCCACAGCCAGTAGCCGTGCATCAGACCGGGCCACAACATCTCTTCGCAGCGACCGCCGGCCGCGCGCACCAGCTCGGCGAACGCCTCGGCGTCGGCGCGCATCACTTCCCGGGAACCGTAATGCACCTGCGTCGGCGGCAAATCGGCCAGGTCCGCGTTCAGCAGGCACAGCCGCGGATCCGCCGGATCGAAGTCGCCGACGTACAGCGCGACTGCGCGCGCCGCAGCCCGCGGGTCGAGCGGTTGACGCCGGGTCCGCGGATCGGCGATCGAGCAGCGGTACGCCGGGTCGATCAGCGGCCCGAACAACGCCAGGCCCGCCGGGGCCGGCAACCCTTCGGCCTTGGCGCGCAACGCCAGACCGACCGCGAGGTGCCCGCCGGCCGAGTCGCCAGCCACCACGACCTTCGTCGGGTCATGCCCCTGATCGAGCAGCCAGCGGTACGCGGCCAGCGCATCGTCTTCAGCTGCGGGAAAAGGGTGTTCGGGCGCCAGCCGGTAGTCGATGACGAAGGCGGGCATGCCCGAGTATTTGGACACCCGCGACGCGAACCCGCGATGGGTGCGCGCCGAGCAGATCAGGTAGCCGCTTCCATGCAGGACCAGCACGACGCCGACACCGCCGTCGACGCCGGGCGGCCAGACCCATTCGCCCGGAATGCCGGGCGGACCGGGTCGCACCCGGGTGCCCGGCAGCGGCGGACTGCTGCGGGCGATCGCGTAGTCGGCAACCGGGCGCAGCCGAGCCAGCGTCGACTGGCGTGCACAGCAGCCCATCGAGCATCAGGTTGAACGACACCCGGGCAACCGGACGGTATGTCAGCCCGTCCAGCGCAGCAAACGATCTGCGCCGCAACCCGTTTGCCCGTCGATCTCCGTGCCATCAGGCGAGCAGGCCCTTGGCGATGTGGGTCACCTGGACCTCGTTGCTGCCGGCGTAGATCATCAGCGACTTCGCGTCGCGGGCCAGTTGCTCGACCCGGTACTCGGCCATGTAGCCGTTGCCACCGAACAGCTGCACCGCCTCCATCGCCACCTCGGTGGCCGCCTCCGACGAGTACAGCTTCATCGCCGACGCCTCGGCCAGCGACGGCATCTTGCCGGCCTGCGCCTTCTCCAGGGTCTGGAACACCATGTTCTGCACGTTGATCCGCGCGACCTCCATCTTGGCCAGCTTGAGCTGGATCAGCTGGAATTGGCCGATGTTCTTGCCCCACAGGGTGCGGGTCTTGGCGTAGTCGATGCACAGCCGGTGACACTCGTTGATGATTCCCAGCGACATCAACGCCACGCCGATCCGCTCGGCGGAGAAGTTGGCCCGCGCGCTTTCCCGGCCGTCCCCGCCCGGTGTGCTGCTCGGTCTCGCCGAGCAGACGATCGGGGGTGAGCCGCACGTTGTCGAAGAACAGCTCGCCGGTCGGCGAGGACATGGATGCCCATCTTCTTGAACGGCTTGCCCTGAACCAGTCCCGCCATTCCGGCGTCGAGGACGAAGGTCAGCACCGGCCGGTCGCGCCGATCGGCCGAACCGTCGTCGAGCTTGGCGTAGACGACCATGACGTCGGCGTACGGCCCGTTGGTGATGAACGTCTTCTGCCCGTTGAGGAGGTAGTCGTCACCGTCGCCGGCGTGACCGTGGTCTTCATCCCGCCGAACGCATCGGAGCCGGAATCGGGCTCGGTGATCGCCCACGCCGCGATCTTCTCCAGCGTCATGAGTTCCGGCAGCCAGCGCTCCTTTTGGGCGAGCGTGCCGCGGCTCATGATCGTCGCCGCGCCCGAGACCGAGGCTGACGCCGACCGTGCTGAGCAAGCCGAGGCTGACCCCGGCGAGTTCGGAGACCAGCACGGCGGCCATCGACCCCTGCGCGCCCAGACCGGCGAACCCGCCGGATGACTTCTTCTCGGCGTCGTCGCCTGCCCGGCTTCCTGCTTGGCCCGCTCGTTGTCCAGCATCGTCTTGACCGCTTCGGCGGCGAGCACATCGAGGCCGAACTCGCTGAACAGCTTGCGCGCGATCGGATACGGCGGCATCTCGCCGGTCTCCAGCGCGTCGAGATGCGGCCGGATCTCCTTGTCGATGAATCCGCGGATGGTGTCCCGCATCATCAGGTCGGTGTCGGACCATTCGAACATCGTTCTGCTCCTTGATTACTGCGGCAGCCGGGCGGCGATGTCGTCGATCAGCCACGGGCCGTCGGTCTCGATCGTGTCGACGTCGTGCCACCCGGACAGCGCCGAAATCGCGCCGCCCTGCACCGCGTACACCTTGCCGGTGATCGGGCACTTCTCGGTGGCCAGGTAGGCGACCAGCGGCGAGATGTTGGCCGGACTGAACAGGTCGAGTTCGCCTTCCTCGGGCTCGGACATCAGCGAACCCATGCCGGGCGTGGCCAGTGTGAGCCGGGTGCGCGCGATCGGCGCGATCGCGTTCACCCGTACGCCGTAGCGCTCCAGTTCCTCGGCGGCGATCAGCGTCAGAGCCGCGATGCCCGGCCTTCGCCGAGCCGTAGTTGGCCTGGCCGGCATTCGGCAGCGTCACACCGGAACCCGAGGCGGTGTTGATCACCGCGGCGTTGGGCTGATCGCCCGCCTTCGATTGCGCTTTCCAATACGCGGCCGCGTGATGCAGCATCGCGAAATGGCCCTTCAGGTGGACCGCGATCACCGCGTCCCACTGCGCCTCCTCCATGCCGGCGATGAACGAGTCGCGCAGGATGCCGGCGTTGTTGACCAGGATGTCGAGGCCGCCGAACTCGTCGATCGCCTGGTGCACAACGCTTTCCGCGCCGCTCCAGGTGGAGACGTTCTCGGTGTTGGCGACGGCCGTGCCGCCGGCCGCGGTGATCTCCTCGGCCACCTCGTGCGCCGGGCCGGCTGTCGGCGCCCTCGCCCTCGTTGCTGCCGCCGAGGTCGTTGACGACGACCTTCGCGCCCTCCCTGGCGAACAGCAGCGCGTGTTCGCGTCCGATGCCGCGGCCCGCGCCGGTGATGACCGCGACCCGGCCTTCTAATGCACCCATCGTTGTGAGACTCCTTCGTGTCAGTCGGCCAGTACGGCCAGGCCGTCGGTGATGACGAAATCGTCGCCACCGTCCGGCTTCTCGCCGTTTCGAATGCGTAGCTTGTCGTTCCGTTGGCGCTGCCGACCCTCCAGATCCTGGTTTCCAGGTCGTCGCCGGGCAGCACCGGCTTGGAGAACCGGACCGCGAACCGCTTGAGCCGGTTGACATCCGAGTCGGCCAAGCTCGGTGAGCACCGCCCACGAGGTGAACGCCATGGTGCACAGCCCGTGCGCGATGATCCCGGGCAGACCGGCGTCCCTGGCCACCTCTTCGTCGAGGTGGATCGGCATCGGGTCGCCGGCCGCGGGCGAGTAGCGGAAGGTCTGGTCGTTGTCGATGTGCTGCACGACCTTGGCCACCGGAGCCTGTTCGCGGAGCTTGTCGTCGAACTTGTGCTCGGGGCTCAGCTCACCGACCGTCTTGTCGACGCGTCATGCCCCGCACGAACGTGGTGACGTACTGCTCGTTGACCAGTTCGCCGTCCTCGGTGCGACATTCGAGCAGGATCGCTGCACGAGTGCCTTTCTCCAGGCCCTGGTATCCGATCATCTTCCCCCGCGAGACCAGCTTGTCGCCCGGGCGGATCGGCCGGTGGAAGTGGAAGTCCTGTTCGCCGTGAACGATTCGCGGGATCGCCTCGACCGGCATCACATCGACCGCCGGAGTGAGCAGCGCCTCGAAAACGGGGACGATCGCGAATACCGGTGGCGCAACGTCCCCTCTTCGGTGCGCTTCGATCGGGTCGTTGGTGGCCGCCGCGTACTCGGCCAACCGCTCCCGGGTGACGTCGAACCGCTCATCGTCGGTCCAGCGATCCAGACCCGGTGTCGTCGAATTCCAGCGTCTCGGTCATCAGCGGCCTCACGCCGATGCTGACGCCAGCGCGTCGAGCTGGTCGAGCGTCTTGTCGAGTTGCTTGACGCCGTCCTTCTCCACGGCCTTGCCCAACGCGCCCTTGATCATCGCGCCCTCGAAATCGCCGAAAACCGTGAATTTCGAGCCGTTTGTCGGCCGGATCGATGGTGAAGGTGAACTTGGCCTTGACGCCGGCCATTCCGGTGCCCGAGAGCACCAGCGATCGCGGCGCGTCGACCTGCTCGATCGTCCACTCGATCTTGTTGGCCATCCCCAGCATGACGATCTTGGCGGTCAGCTTGGCGCCTTCGGTCAGCGGTTTCAGGCGGGCCTTCGAGCCACTTCTCGTGCACGGTGAACCACTTGTCCCAGTTGGCGAGGTCGGTGACGGTCCCCCACAACGCGTCCGGGCTCGGCCGACAGTTCGCGGCTTGCCTCGATGTGTCCCATGATTGTTCCTCTTTCGTGCTTTGTTTGCCGGGTGTTAGCGTTCGGCTCGCTGGTAAGCGGTGACGACCGCCGCGCCGCCGAGCCCGATGTTGTGTTGCAGTGCGGCGGTGACGTTGTCGACCTGCCGCTTGTCCGCCTTGCCGCGTAGCTGCCAGGTCAGCTCCGCGCACTGCGCCAAACCGGTGGCCCCCAGGGGATGCCCCTTGGAGATCAGTCCGCCGGACGGGTTGACCACCCAGCGCCCGCCGTAGGTGACGTCGCCGTTGTCGATCAGCTTGGCCGCCTCGCCCTCGGCGCACAGACCCAACGCCTCGTAGAGCAGCAACTCGTTGGCCGAGAAGCAGTCGTGCAACTCGATCACCTGAAAGTCCGACGGCCCCAAACCAGATTGGTCGTAAACACGTTGAGCGGCTTGCACATTCATGTGGTAGCCGATCAGCCCCTTGCAGGTGCCGTCGAAGCTGTCGGCGAAATCGGTCGTCATCGCCTGCCCGACGATCTCCACCGCTTGGCCCGCCAGGTCGTGCTTGTCGACGAACGCCTCCGAGGCCAGGATCGCCGCGCCCGACCCGTCCGATGTCGGCGAGCACTGGAGCTTGGTCAGCGGGTCGTAGATCATCCGCGAGCCCATGATGTCCTCCAGCGAATAGGACTCCTGGAACTGGGCGTACGGGTTGTTGACCGAGTGCTTGTGATTCTTGTAGCCGATCTTGGCGAAATGCTCTGCGGTACTGCCATATTGCTGCATGTGCTCGCGGCCGGCCGCGCCGAACATCCACGGCGCCGGCGGGAACAGCACCTCGGAGATCTCGGCCATCGCCATGACGTGCTTGTCCATCGGGTTCGTGCGGTCGTCGTAGGTGGATTCCAGCGAGCCGGGCTTCATCTTCTCGAAACCGAGCGCGATCGTGCAGTCGGCCAGCCCGCCGCGAATCGCTTGCGCGGCAAGGTACAACGCGGTCGACCCGGTCGAGCAGTTGTTGTTGACGTTGACGATCGGGATTCCGCTCAGGCCCAGCTCGTAGAGCGCCCGCTGGCCCGACGTCGATTCGCCGTAGACGTAGCCGACGTAGCCCTGCTCGACCGCGGCGTAGTCGATACCGGCGTCTTGCGAGCGCCTTGGTGCCGGACTCGCGCGCCATGTCCGGGTAATCCCAGTTCTCCCGGCGGCCGGGCTTCTCGAACTTCGTCATTCCGACACCGATGACGTAGACCCTGTTCGACATCACACTCCCTTGAACTCACACTCGTCTTGGTCACAAAACATACACACCTGATTGTATCTTTGCAACGGGTCTGCGTTCTGCGACGTCACGGCGTCGTCTGGACGGCGGAAGTCAGTCCAGGGAATCGGCGGTCAGCAGTCCGGTCGACGATGATCCGCAGGTGCTCGCAGGCGCGGTCCCAGCGCCGACGAGCGCGAGCGGTGTCGCGGTCGACGAAACTGTTCAGCAGGATCCCGCGCAGTGCGTCCATCGCGGTGTAGACGAAGTTGCGCAGGTCTTTGCGCACGGCGTGATCGGGCACCAATTGGGCGATCGCCGAGATCAGCGTGCTGTTGACCAGCGGCTCCACCCGCTCGATGTGCGCGGCCAGCACGGGGTCAGTGCGTGCCGCAACCCAAAGCTCCACGGTCGCGACGAACATCGGGCCCTGGTGGCCTCCCAGAGGAAATCCAGCACCGTCGAGACCGGATCGCTACTGGCTTGCACGCGCCCGAACTCGCGCATGGCCGCCTGTACCCGTTGCTGGGCGAGATGCTCGATCGCCGCGACCACCAGATCTTCCTTCGAGCGGAAGTGGTGAATCTGCGCCCCTCGAGTGACACCCGCGAGTTCGGCGACCGCGGCGTCGTCGTCCCGGCGTAGCCGTAGGTGACCAGGCACTCGATCGTCGCGTCAAGCAGACGCGTGCGCATCGCGGCGCTGCGCTCGCTTGTGTCCGCCGAACACGTCGTTCGCTGACTTCGCCACAGTGTCTACCGCCCAGCCTTCCCGTCAACTTACGTTCAATGCGGAATGTTACCGAACTTCGACGCTCGATGTGTGCTTATAAGGTTGCCGGCCGGATGACGACCACCGACTTCGTCCTGGCACCGTCGTCGCGCAGCAATGCCATGACCCGGCCGTCTTCGGTGTGCGCGGCGTAGACGCCGTCGATGCCGGCCGGGCTCAGCGCGCGGCCGTTGGCGACCGCGTCGGCTTCCTCGTCGGTGAGCTGTCGGTGGGAAAACAGCTGCAGGCATGCCTCGTCGAGGGTCAGACTCAGCGTGGGATGTTCGGCCAGTTCATCGAGTGAACGTGCTTGGTCGACACCGAACCGGCCGACCCGGGTGCGCCGCAGCGCGGTCAGGTGACCGCCCACCTCCAGCGCTGCGCCGACGTCGCGGGCCAGCGCGCGAATGTAGGTTCCCGACGAACAGTCCACCTCGACATCGACGTCGACGAGTTCACCGTGGCGACGCACTGCCAGCATCTCGAACCGGTCGATGCGCACCGGCCGGGCAGCCAACTCGACGACGTGGCCCTCGCGCACCAACCGGTAAGCCCGCTGCCCGTCGACTTTGATCGCGCTGACCGCCGACGGGATCTGCGCGATGTCGCCGCGCAGACCGGCGATCGCCGCCTCGATCGCCTCGTCGGTCACATTGCGGGCCGAATCCTCTTGCGTGATAACGCCTTCTGCGTCCTCCGTCGATGTGGTCTGGCCCAGCCGGATCGTGGCCGCATACGATTTCGAGGCCTCGGTCACCAGGCCGAGGATCTTGGTCGCCCGCTCGATGCCGATCACCAGGACACCGGTGGCCATCGGGTCCAGCGTTCCGGCGTGCCCTACCCGCCGGGTCCCGAAGATGCGCCGGCAACGGCCCACCACGTCATGGCTGGTCATACCGGCCGGCTTGTCGACGATGACAAGACCAGGATTCATAGCGTGATCGCCGTCAGCACCAATTCACGGTTCACCGACCACCGTCCGGTCAGCGCGCTCAACGGCGGACCCGAAAGCGTTTGTCCGTCAATCAGAATCGTCGATTCGAATGAACCGGCCGAGCCGGAGTCGTCGACGGTGAAGATGATGTGCGCGTCTTCGAAGCCGAGCCATCGCTTGGTCAGCGGGAACCACGCCTTGTACGTTGCTTCCTTGGCGCAGAACAGAACTCGATCCCAGTGGATACCGGAAGGCATCGCCGCCAGCTCGGCGCGCTCGGCCGGGAGACTGATCGCGCCCAGTACACCGTCAGGCAACACGTCGTGCGGTTCGGCGTCCACACCGAGCGAACGGACAGCTCCGGCACGGCCGACCACTGCGCCGCGGTAGCCCGCTGTGTGGGTGATGCTGCCGACCACGCCGTCGGGCCAGCATGGTTCGCCCTTCTCCCCCTTGAGAATCGGAACCGGCGGAAATCCGAGCTCGCCCAGCGCGATACGGGCGCAGTACCGGACTGTGATGAACTCGTTGCGCCGCTTGGCCACCGACCGTTCGATGAGGGGTTCTTCCTCGGCCATCGGCGTCAACCCCGGCGGGTCGGAATACAACTCGGCACAGGCCAAGTCGGGGGTGTCGGGCAGCACCGCGGACATCAAGGTGTTCAGCGTCATCGGACTACCGCTGTCGCAGCCGATCGCGGAACTGCTCAGCCTGCGCCTTCATCTCGGCGGTGATGACGAAGTGGCCGCCGAAGTCGTTGAGATAGCCCGGCGCGTACTGCGGGTCCGGCAGTATCTGGCGCAGCCAGCTGTAGGGCTTGCGACGGCGCCACTCCCGCGGATAGCCCACCGACACCTCCTCGAAGCGGACGTCGTCGTACCAGGTGGTCCGCGGGATGTGCAGATGCCCGTAGACCGAGCACACCGCGTTGTAGCGGGTGTGCCAGTCCGCGGTCTCGGTCGTTCCGCACCACAGCGAGAACTCCGGCAAGAACAGCGCGTCGCACGGCTGGCGCACCATCGGGAAGTGGTTGACCAACACGGTCGGGTTCATCCAGTCAAGATCATCCAGCCGCTTACGGGTGGCCGCGACGCGCTCATGGCACCACGCCTCCCGGGTCGGGTACGGCTGCGGTGAGAGCAGGAACTCGTCGGTGCACACCACGTTGCGTTCCCGCGCGATCGCCAGGCCCTCGGCTTTGGTCGTCGCGCCGGCCGGCAGGAACGAATAGTCGTACAGCAGGAACATCGGCACGATGGTCGCGGGCCCGCCTCGCTCGGTCCACACCGGAAACGGATGCTCGGGACTCACCACACCGAGCTCGTCGCACACATTGACCAGGTAGTCGTAGCGGTCCCGCCCGAAGACCTGCATCGGGTCCTTGTTGGTGGTCCACAGTTCGTGGTTGCCGGGCACCCAGATCACCTTGGCGAACCGTCGTCGCAGCAGGTCCAGCGCCCAGCGGATCTCGTCCGTGCGTTCGGCGACGTCACCGCAGACGATCAGCCAATCGTCCGGCGTCGACGGATACAGCGATTCGGTGACGGGCTTGTTGCCCACGTGGCCGGTATGCAAATCCGACACCGCCCACAGGGTCGGCTGTCGTGCGGTCGGGGACTGTTGCTGCCCAGGTTCCTGCCAAGCCACGACTCCCCAGCCTACGGTGGGTCGCCGGGCGAGGTGTCACGCGCCGCCGCGGCGGACTAGAACAGGTTCTCGTTTACTCTGTGGCGGCGCGGGTGCGACTTGTAAGCTCCCCGCAGAAGTCCAGCGCGTCTGCCGGCGTTGCGCCCGCCAACCGGGCCGAGCAGCAGGCGGACAACTAGGCACATCTGGGGGTGTCATGGTCGGCAAGCTACGACTGCTTGCAGCGTTCACTGCCCTGTTCACGGCGGTGGTGGTGGTCTGGCAGAGCGCGCCGCCGACCCCGCCGCCAGCGTCGCGGGTGCAGCTGCGGTCCACCGCCGCCCCGATGGATCCGCCCACCACGATGAAAAGTCCGATCGTGGCGACCACCGACCCGAGCCCGTTCAACCCATGTGAGGACATCCCGTTCGACGTGGTTCAGCGGCTGGGTCTGGCGTTCACCCCGCCGGAAGCCGAGGAAGGACTGCGCTGCCACTACGACGCGGGCAACTACCAGTTGGCGGTAGAGCCGATCATTTGGCGGCAATACGACCAGTCGCTACCGGCCGACGCCGTCGAGACCACGATCAACGGCCACCGCGCTGCGCAGTGGTGGAACCTCAAGCCCACCTACCACAACAGCTACTTCTACTTCTCCTGCATGGTGGCGTTCAAAACCAGCTACGGGGTCATCCAGCAGTCGCTGTTCTACTCGACGATCTACTCCAGCCCCGAAGTCGACTGCCCGTCCACCAACCTGCAGCGCGCCAACGAGCTTTCGCCGTACTACAAGTTCTAGGCACGCGAGCGTCGTCGCGCCCATAACCTGATC
Organism: uncultured Actinomycetota bacterium; assembly: GCA_963762535.1. Taxonomy (GTDB): domain Bacteria; phylum Actinomycetota; class Actinomycetes; order Mycobacteriales; family Mycobacteriaceae; genus Mycobacterium. The sequence continues at coordinate 705,702 of CAVXKX010000001.1, read as the reverse complement.
CGGTGACGACCACCTCCGATCGGCCCGTTGGGTCGACGCTGCGCACACTGCCCCGACGACTGGCCGGGCGCGCCCTGGCCCGGACCTTGCGACTGCCCGCGCCGACCGCGAGCTACACCGTCAGCAGCGTGAAGATCCCGATGCGCGATGGCGTCGAGCTGCTCGCCGACGTCTACGAGCCCACCGGCGAAACGGTCGGCACCCTGCTGGCCCGCGGGCCCTACGGTCGCGCGTTTCCGTTCTCACTGGTGTTCGGCGATCTGCACGCCGCCCGGGGCTACCGGGTGGTGCTGCAAAGCGTGCGAGGGACATTCGGGTCGGGTGGAGAGTTCTCGCCGATGGTTCACGAAGCCGCCGACGGCGCCGACACGGTCGAGTGGATGCGACGGCAGCCCTGGTTCACCGGGCGTTTCGCCACGATCGGGATCTCCTATCTCGGGTTCACTCAGTTCGCCCTGCTGCAGGATCCGCCGCCGGAGCTTGTCACCAGCGTGATCGTCGCGGGGCCCCACGATATGAGCCGGTCGGCCTGGGGCACCGGGGCGTTCACCGTCAACGACTTCCTCGGTTGGAGCAACCTGGTTGCCCATCAAGAAGATCCGGGCCGAATCCGCGGCGGCATCCGGCAGCTGCGGGCACAGAAAACCGTGGTGCGCGCGGCCGGTGCAGCACCGCTGGGCGCATCAGGGCGGGCGCTGCTCGGCGACGCGGCGCCGTGGTGGGAGTCATGGCTGACACCACCGGCTGACGACAATCCGTTCTGGGGGCCGCTGAAGGTCGACTCCGCGCTCGACCGGGTCCAGACGCCCGTGCTGCTGCTCAGCGGCTGGCAAGACCTGTTCTTGCCGCAGACGCTGCACCAATTTCGGCACCTTCGCCAGCGCGGTGTCGACGTCGCGCTGACCATGGGCCCGTGGACTCACACCCAGCTGCTGCTTGCCGGGCTGCCCACGATCGCGCGCGAAACCCACGAATGGCTGGACACTCATCTCGCCGGGCGACCCGCAACCGCGCGTATCGGCCGATTCAGGTTCTTCGTGGCCAACGAGGGCTGGCGCGAGTTGCCCGACTGGCCGCCGACCACCACCGAGCGTCCGCTCTATCTGCAGCCGGGCGGTGGGCTGGCCGACACGGCGCCGACGGCCGGATCCTCGGTGAGCTTCCGTTATGACCCGGCCGAACCGACACCCACCATCGGGGGGCGACTGCTCTCCCCCGACGGCGGCTACCGCGACGACACCGCGCTGGCGGCGCGCCGCGACGTGCTCAGCTTCACCGGTGAGGTGCTTGCCGCCGACCTGGTCGTGCACGGCAGCCCGGTCGCCGAGTTGGCGCACAGCTCCGATAATCCCCACGCCGACGTGTTCGTCCGGATCAGCGAAGTCGACGCCAAGGGCCGCTCCCGAAACGTCAGCGACGGCTATCGGCGGCTGGCCCACCCGGCCGACCACGTCAGCCTCGAACTCGACGCGATCTCGCACCGGTTTCGCGCCGGGACGCGGATCCGCGTGCTGATCGCCGGCGGAAGCCATCCACGTTTTGACCGCAACCTCGGCAACGGCGAGGCGACCTCGACCGGCAGCCGGTTCACCCCGTCCACCCACCAGGTGCACTTCGGCACCTCGCGGATCGTGCTGCCGGTGGGCTCGTGACGGACCTCTTCGGCGAATGGCAACGCGCGGGAACGGAAATACGTTGGCAGTCAACGACTGCGGAGAACTCCGGCGCAGACGTCACCGTATTCACCCGCCGGTGCGGCACGCCCGGAGCGCCGGTATTGGTCTGCGTGCACGGCTTTCCGACGGCAAGCATTGACTTCCACGCGCTGACCCGCGAACTCGAGGCAGATTTCGATATCTATCTGCTCGACTTCCCCGGTTACGGACTGTCCGACAAACCGTCTGCGCCGTACGTGTATTCGCTCTACGACGATGCGCGCCTGCTGATCCACGCGATCACACAACTCTGGCAGCTGACCGACTACACGATGTTGACTCATGACCGCGGGACCAGCGTCGGCATGATCGCGCTGTCGATGTTCGCCGCCCTCCAGGACACCAGCCCGCCGTCGGAGGTCATCCTCACCAACGCGAATATCTACCTCCCGCTTGCCAATCTGACTGGTTTCCAGACGGCGCTGCTTGATCCGGCCGTCGCCCGCAGCACCGCGCGCGCGACCACGCCGGAGATGTTGGCCGCCGGCATGGGCGCGACGACCTTCATGCCACGCCGAGACCTGAACGATTCCGAGATCGCCGCGCTGGCGCAGTGCTTTGCGCACAATGACCAGATCGCAGTGCTGCCGGACACCATTCAGTACCTCAACGAACGCGCCGCAGATGAAACCAATTGGCTTGCAGCGCTTTCCGCCAGCCAGGTCAACACCACGCTGGTGTGGGGCCTGCACGACAATGTCGCCCCGGTCCGGGTGGCAAATTACGTGTGGCAGGAGTTCCTCAGGGACAAGCCCGGATTGAATCGCTACTGGATACTGCCGAGCGCCGATCACTATCTGCAGTGCGACGCCCCGGAGCAGCTGGCAGACGTCGTGCGACTGACCACCTCGGGCGAACCGACGTCGCTGTGCACGGTCGGTGACTGGCCCGAGGGCGCAGTGCTCGTCGATCAGACTCCGTAACAGTTGCAGCTCAGCGCTATTCGACTGCTGCCCGGACGCGTGCCGCAACCTCACGCAGCGCCGCCTCGGTATGCACCGGCGCCCCCAGCGCCGGGTCGGCCAGCGACGGGTCGCTTAGCGGCACCCAACTGGTGCAGCCGGCATAGTCGGGCGTTCGTCGAAGTTCTATCGGCTCGAGCAGCGGGATGGTCTGCACGACCAGCACAGCGAGCCGATGCTTGGGGCGAAAGTCGAGCCGGTCACGCCGCACCGACTCGGCCGTCCAGATATGCAGATCCTCGATCGCCTCGATGTTGTCTGGCCGGTTGACTGGCTGCACCGCAACGACTTTCGCAGCCGCCCGCACGATGAGACGATCTTCATCGCTGTCGCGCGCCGCCGCCTCGAGCAAGTCGTGAAATTCCGGACGTACCCGCTCGGAATGGCTGTGCGCGACGGTTGGGAAAAAGACGAACTCGCGGGCCGGCGTGACGTCGAAACGCTTCTCCCCGATCCCACCTTTACGCAGCAGCACCCGCTGCCGGCCGGCCAGCAGCGCATGCACCACCGCGCTCCACTCTTTGAGAGCGGGCACGGAGGCGGTCCGGGTCATCTGCTCGCGAGGCGGCGCAACGGCGGATCGGCCTTGGGCGGCCGGCGGCGCTCCGGCAGGACGTGCAGCAGCCGCGTCGTTGTGGCCGCGACTTCGGCAACCGCGGCCTCGAAAGCGTCGGCGTTGGCCGACGAGGGGTGGGTGAAGCCGCTGACCTTGCGCACATACTGCCTGGCCGCGGCCTCGATCTCGGCGGTGGTCGCCGGCGGCTCGAGTCCGCGCAATTCGGTGATGTTCCGGCACATGCCTTAACAATAAGGCGGTCTGCTTGCCGTGTGCGGGGATGACTACGGTGGCGACATGACTGACGACATTCTGTTGATCCACACCGACGAGCGGGTACGGACCCTCACGCTGAACCGGCCGCAATCACGTAATGCCTTATCAGCTGCGCTGCGGGACCAATTCTTCGGCGCCCTGGCCGAGTCCGAAACCGACGACGACGTCGACGTCATCATCGTCACGGGCACCGACCCGGTGTTCTGTGCGGGTCTCGACCTCAAAGAGCTGGGTGGGCAAACGGCGCTTCCGGACATCTCGCCGCGCTGGCCGGCGCTGAGCAAGCCTGTCATCGGCGCGATCAACGGCGCGGCAGTGACCGGCGGGCTCGAGCTGGCGTTGTACTGCGACATCCTGATCGCTTCCGAGCAAGCCCGATTCGCCGACACTCATGCCCGCGTCGGCCTGTTGCCGACATGGGGCCTCAGCGTGCGGCTGCCCCAGAAAGTCGGCGTCGGCCTGGCCCGGCGGATGAGCCTGACCGGTGACTACCTGTCCGCGCAGGAGGCGCTGCGCGCCGGCCTGGTCACTGAGGTGGTGCCGCACGAGCAATTGCTGCCCGCCGCACGCAAGGTGGCCGACAGCATCGTCGGCAATAACCAGGACGCGGTGCGGGCGCTGCTGAGCTCCTATCACCGCATCGACGATTCCAACACCAGTGAGGGACTGTGGCTGGAAGCGACTGCGGCACGGGCATTTCGGACCTCCGGCGACGATATCGCCGCCAACCGTGAGGCGGTCCTGCAGCGCGGTCGCGCACAAGTGCGCTGAGCGCATGCTGCTCCGTGGGCTTATTCGGGCGTCCCCGGCCCGCGGGCCCGCACCGGCGTGAGTTCTCTGATGACCCGGCATGGGTTACCGGCCGCCAGCACCCGCGCCGGTACGTCGTTGGTGACGACGCTGCCCGCTCCGATCACCGCGTCGTCGCCGATGGTCACGCCAGGACACACGATCACGCCGGCGGCCAGCCACACGTTGTCGCCAATGACGATCGGTGCTGCCGATTCCCACCCCGCTCGTCGGGCGTCATAGTCGTCGACGGGATGAAGGGCCGTGACAAGCTGTGCGCGCGGGCCGATCGACACGTTGTCACCGATGGTGATCGAGGCGCAGTCCAGAAAGATCGCGTCGTAGTTGACAAAGCACCGCGCGCCGACGGTGATCTGGGCGCCGTAGTCGCACTGGAATCGGGGAAGTATCTCCGATCCCTCGCCGAAGGATCCGAGTAACTGGCGCAGCACCTGTCGGCTTCGCTCGTCGTCTGCCCCTCCCGCGTTGAACAGCCCGATCAAGTGCTGACATGCCCGGCGAGCGGCCACCAGTTCGGGATCATCAGCACGGTACGGTCGGCCGCTGAGCATCCGGTCGCGCTGACTTGGCATGCCCGATGCCCTACTTGCCGGTCACTAGCCAGCGACCGGACACGGCTCGCCAACCGACGAAGACCAGCCGCAGCACAATGAATGTGCTCAGCCCGGACCAGATTCCGGCCAGCCCCCAATCGAACCGCAGCGACAGCCAGATCGGCGGCAGGAAGCCGACCAGGGCACTGACCACGGTGGCCGTGCGCATGAACGCGGCGTCGCCGGCACCCAGCAGCACCCCGTCGAGGGCGAAAACGATTCCGGCCAAGGGCAGTTGGGCGACCAAGAACCACCACGGCACCCCGATCGCGGTCAGCACCGAGCTGTCGTCGGTGAACAGCCGGGGCAGCACCGAGGAACCCGCGGCGAACACGGCGGCCAGGCCGGTCGCCGCGACGGCCGATGCCACCGTCACCCGCCGCGCCGTTGCGGTCGCGAGCCGAACGTCACCGGCTCCCAGCGCCGCACCGACCAATGCCTGCGCGGCGATGGCGAGCGAATCGAGAACCAGCGCAAGGAATTCCCATAGCTGCAGTACGACCTGGTGGGCGGCTACCGCGGCCGCACCGAAGCGGGCAGCCACCGCGGCGGCGGACACGAAGCACGCCTGGAAAGCCAGTGTCCGCACCAGCAGATCGCGCCCGAGCACGATTTGGGCCCGCAGCGCAGGACGATTCAGGTGCAGCGGCACGCCCTCGGCCAGTAACGCGCGCCCGAACAACACGGCGGCCAACCATTGACCCGACAGGTTGGCGACGGCCGAGCCGGCCAAGCCCATCCGGGGCAAGCCCCAGCCACCCGTATACCAGCAGTGGACACAGCAGCGCCGACAGCGCGAAACCCGCGACCACGTAGCGCAACGGGCGTGCGGTGTCCTGCACCCCGCGCAGCCAGCCATTGCCGGCCAGCGACACCAGGATCGCCGGTGCGCCGATGATCGCGATGCGCAGCCACGGCAACGCTGCATGCGCGATGTCACCCGAGCCCGCGATGAGCGAGACCAGCGGCGCCGCCGCGGCCTGCACCACAACGACGATCAACACCCCAAGGCTCAGCGCCAGCCAGGTCGCCTGCACTCCTTCGGCGACCGCGGCGGGCCGGTCTTGGGCGCCGAAGTAGCGAGCCGAACGAGCCGTCGTCCCATAGGACAGAAACGTTAAATCCGAGCTGACCACGCCGAGGATCAGTCCCCCGATGGCCAGCCCGGCCAGGCGGCAGTGCGCCGAGTCGGCCGACGACCCCGGTGTCGAAGAGCAGATAGAGAGGTTCGGCGGCCAGCACGCCCAGGGCCGGCAGCGCCAACTGCGCGATCTGGGGGTACCTCCCGCTTGCGGGGGAGCGACCGCCCGGCTGCGACTGGGCCGGCCCACTCACCCCAAAGCGGCGCTCAGCGCGGCCACGACCTCGTCGACCGAACCCGTGGTCGAGTAGCCGGCGGCCAGCTTGTGTCCGCCACCGCCGAAAGTGGAAGCGACGGCAGACAGGTCGACGGCATCCTTGGCGCGCATCGACACCGACCATTGCTGCGGCTCGATCTCTTTGAACACCGCCGCCACCTCGGCCTGCTGCGTGGTGCGGACGATGTCGACGATGCTTTCGACTTCTTCCGGGCGCGCGCTGGACCACTCCTGGTTGGTGACGACGGCGTAGACCAAGCCGCGGCCGTCGGCGGCATCGGGCACCAGCTGCGCCGAGCCCAGCACCCGGGACAGCAGCGACAGCCAGGCGAAGGGGTGGGTGTCCATCAGCGACCGGCTGATCGCGGCGTTGTCGATGCCCAGTTCGACGAGCCGTGCCGCCAATCGATAGGCCGCTGGGCTGGCCCACCGGAACGACCCGGTGTCGGTGGTCAGACCCGCGTAAAGGCAGTACGCCACGTCGGCGTCGATCGGCTTGTCCCACGCGTCGAGCAGCTCAGCCACCATCATTGTGGTCGAGTCCGCGGACGGCTCAACGAAATTCGCCGTACCGAACATCTGGTTCGACGCGTGATGATCGATCACCAGCACATCGCGGCCGTCACCGGCCAAGTCGCGCAGGTCCCCGAGCCGGTTCACACTCGGGATATCAACGGTCACAACGAGATCGACGTCTCGCCGGATGACACCGGGATCGACCAGAAGCCGTCCGCCGGGCAGTAACCGCAACGACTCCGGGAGCGCGGCCGGCGCCGCAAAGCTGACCTCGACGGACTTGCCACACCGGTCCAGCACCAGCGCCAGCGCCAGGCCCGCGCCAATCGTATCGGCGTCGGGATGCACGTGACAGAGCACCGCGATCGTTGCCGCGTCATCGAGGACCTTGGCGGCGCCGACGGCGTCCACACGTTGTGTTGCCGTGTTTGGTTCAGTCTTCGAGTTCGTCGTCGTCACTGGCGCCTTCTCCGTTAGCGGTCGGTGCCCCCAGATTCGATCGCTCGGCTCCTCCGCGGGCCGCTCCACGGCCCGCATCGTCACCGCAGTTTAATCGCCCGGCTCCCCCCGGGCCGCATCCTCATCATGCTCCGCATCGTCATCCTGCTCCGCATCACTCACACGGTACGGATCAGGGTCGCCGGCCGGCGTGGCTCCCTCGCGCACTCGAGCCAAATCGGCGTCGGCGGCGCGCGCGCGTGCCAGCAATTCCTCCATCCGCTGCACGGAGTCCGAGACCGTGTCGCGGATGAAGGTCAGCGTCGGCGTGAAGCGCACACCGGTGCCGGCCCCAACCTTGCTGCGCAGCACACCCTTGGCGCGCTCCAATGCGGCGGCGGCCCCGGCATAGTCGGGTTCCTCGTTCAACGTGGAGCCGATCACCGTGTAGTACAGCGTCGCGTCGTGCAGGTCGCCGGACACCTTGGCGTCGACGATGGTGACTCCGACCAACCCCGGGTCTTTGATCTCGTATTCGATCGCCGTGGCGACGATCCCGGAGATCCGCTTGGCCAGCCGGCGCGCCCGCGCCGGGTCAGCCATGCCGCAGGTTCAGCTTGTCGGAGTTCATCCTCAGACGCGCTCCTTCTCCACCAACTCGTAGGTCTCGATGACGTCGCCCTCTTTGAGGTCGGAGTAGGTCAGCGTCAGACCGCATTCGTAACCGTCGCGAACCTCGGTGACATCGTCCTTCTCCCGCCGCAGCGAGGACACCGTGAGGTTTTCGGCCACCACGATATTGTCCCGCAGCAATCGGGCCTTGGCGTTGCGGCGCACGATTCCGGATTGGACCAGGCAACCGGCGATGATCCCGACCTTCGACGACCGGAACAGCGCGCGGATCTCGGCACGACCCAGCTGGTTCTCTTCGTAGATCGGCTTGAGCATGCCTTTCAGCGCGCTCTGGATCTCGTCGATGGCCTGGTAGATCACCGAGTAGTAGCGGATGTCCACACCCTCGCGGTTGGCCAGCTCGGTGGCTTTGCCCTCCGCCCGGACGTTGAACCCGATGATGATCGCGTCCGATGCCGACGCCAGGTTGACGTTGGTTTCGGTGACACCACCGACGCCGCGGTCGATGACGCGCAGTTCCACCTCGTCGTCGATCTCGATGCCCAGCAGAGCTTCCTCCAGAGCCTCGACGGTTCCGGAGTTGTCGCCCTTCAGGATCAGGTTCAGCTGACTGGTTTCCTTCAGCGCGGCATCCAGATCGTCCAGGCTGATCCGCTTGCGGGACCGTGCCGCCAGCGCGTTGCGCTTGCGGGCGCTGCGCCGGTCGGCGATCTGCCGGGCGATCCGGTCCTCGTCGACGACGAGCAGGTTGTCACCGGCGCCGGGCACCGACGTGAAGCCGATGACCTGGACGGGCCGCGACGGCAGCGCCTCGTGGACGTCCTCGCCGTGCTCGTCGACCATCCGCCGCACCCGGCCGTACGCGTCGCCGGCGACGATCGAGTCGCCGACCCGCAGCGTGCCGCGCTGGATCAGCACGGTGGCCACCGGGCCGCGACCGCGGTCGAGGTGCGCTTCGATGGCCACACCCTGGGCCTCCATGTCGGGGTTGGCCCGCAGGTCCAGGGCGGCGTCGGCGGTCAACAGCACTGCCTCTTCCAGCGCCTCGATGTTGGTGCCGGCCTTGGCGGAGATGTCGACGAACATCGTGTCGCCACCGAAGTCCTCTGCCACCAAATTGTATTCGGTGAGCTGAGCCCGGATCTTGGCCGGATCGGCGCCTTCTTTGTCGATCTTGTTGACTGCCACCACGATTGGCACGTCGGCCGCCTGCGCGTGGTTGATCGCCTCCACCGTCTGCGGCATCACGCCGTCATCGGCGGCCACCACCAGGATCGCGATATCGGTGGCTTTGGCACCGCGGGCACGCATGGCGGTGAACGCCTCGTGACCCGGAGTGTCGATGAAGGTGATCAGCCGCTCGCTGCCCTCGAAGTTGACCCCGACCTGGTAGGCACCGATGTGCTGGGTGATGCCACCGGCCTCGCCCTCGCGGACGCTGGCATTGCGGATGGTGTCCAGCAGTCGGGTCTTACCGTGGTCGACGTGACCCATGACGGTCACCACCGGCGGCCGGGTCTGCAGATCGTCCTCGTCGCCTTCATCCTCGCCGTAGGTCAGGTCGAAGGATTCCAGCAGCTCGCGGTCCTCGTCCTCGGGGCTGACGACCTGGACGACGTAGTTCATCTCGCTGCCCAGCAGCTCGAGCGTCTCGTCGCCGACCGACTGCGTGGCCGTCACCATCTCGCCGAGGTTGAACAGCGCCTGCACCAGCGAAGCCGGGTTGGCGTCGATCTTCTCGGCGAAGTCGGACAGCGAGGCACCACGGGCAAGACGGATTGTCTCGCCGTTGCCGTGCGGCAACCGCACCCCACCGACGACCGGGGCCTGCATGTTCTCGTATTCGGCGCGTTTCGCCCGCTTGGACTTGCGGCCGCGTCGCGGCGCACCGCCGGGACGACCGAATGCACCGGCAGCACCACCGCGCTGACCGGGGCGACCGCCGCCTCCACCGCCGGGGCGACCGCGGAAGCCGCCGCCTCCTCCGGGTGGGGCACCGACTCCGCCGCCGGCACCGCCGCCGCGGTAGTTACCGCCGCCACCACCGCCGGGGCGACCGCCACCGGCTGGCGCGCCGGGACGTCCGCCGGGGCCGGGTCGCGGACCACCGGGACCACCGGGACGCGGTGGACGACCAGCGGCACCGGCCGGGCGGGGTGGCATGTTGCCTGGTGAGGCGCCGCCCGGGCGTGGGGCGCCGGGGCGCGGCGCACCTGGGCGTGGCGCCTGGGGACGTGGGATGGCCCGCTCCACGGGCTGCGCCGAGGAGAACGGGTTGTTTCCGACGCGCGGCGTGCGGGCCGCCGGCTTCGGAGCCGCGGGGCGCGGACCTGGTGTCGGACCGGCCGGGCTCGGCGCCGACGTTGCCGGGCCAGCGGCCGGCTGGTCGACCGCCGGTGCCGGGGGCGCCGGCGGCTCGGGTGCTGGCGGTGCAGCGGGTTTGGGGGCGGCGGGCTTGGCCGCCGGGGCCGCGGCTTCGGCGGCGGGCTTCGCGGCGGCCGCGCCGTTGCCGGCGGCCTTTTCCGGTGCGGGCTTGCCGCCGCCGAATGACTCACGGAGTCGCCGTGCGACCGGTGCTTCCACGGTCGACGAGGCGGATTTGACGAATTCGCCCTGTTCGCCTAACCGGGCGAGAACTTCCTTGCTGGTAACACCGAGTTCCTTAGCCAACTCGTGTACGCGGGCCTTGCCTGCCACTACATCTCCTGTCTATGAGGCGACAGCGGTAGTAGGCCGCGCCTCGGGTTTAGCTATGACACATGGTCATCGGGACTTCACGGTGTGCTCATGTTCTTCGCTGCCTGTTCTGTTGGCGGGATGGCCGGCGCATCCAGAGCCTCGCAGAGACTCTAGGTGCTCGACCACCGCTGACGTATCCGGTGCGCCGGCGATGCGCAGCGCGCGGGTAAAAGCTCGCCGCCGGATTGCTTCGTTGGCGCACTGTGGAACGGGATGCAGCCAAGCACCCCGCCCCGGCAGAGTACCTGCTAGATCAACGGTCACGGCGTATTTGCCGTTCCCGGTCGACACAGCGACCACTCGGAGCAGTTCGACGGCCAACTCTCGCTTTCGGCAACCGACGCAGGTCCGTACCGGTCCTTCGGTACGTCGATGCGCCGAGGCCGAAGACTCGCGCTGGATCACGGCTTAGTTTACCTGCATCCGAAGGGTGCTCAGCACCACCCGCACGGCTAGAGGTCGTGCGCCATGCCGTGCGCCGCGCCGTGCTCGGGACGATCGTCCTCCTGGTCCGGCGAATCCCCGCGGATGTCGATCCGCCAGCCGGTGAGACGGGCGGCCAGCCGCGCGTTCTGTCCCTCCTTGCCGATCGCCAGCGAAAGCTGGAAATCGGGCACCACCACCCGGGCGGCCCGGGCGTTCTGGTCGATCACGGTGACCGAAACCACCTTCGCCGGGGATAACGCATTGGCGACGAACCGCGCCGGGTCCTCATCGAAGTCGATGATGTCGATCTTTTCCCCGGACAGCTCGCTCATCACATTGCGCACCCGCTGCCCCATCGGGCCGATGCAGGCACCCTTGGCGTTCAGACCCGGCAGTCGCGATGCCACCGCGATCTTCGACCGGTGACCGGCCTCGCGGGCCACCGCCACGATCTCCACCGAGCCGTCGGCGATCTCGGGAACCTCCAGCGAGAACAGCTTGCGGACCAGATTGGGGTGGGTGCGCGACAACGTGATCACCGGCTCCCGGGCGCCGCGGCTCACACCGACCACGTAGCAGCGCAGCCGGTCGCCGTGCTCATAGGCTTCGCCCGGAACCTGCTCGGCCGCAGGGATCACGCCTTCGGAGCCCTTGGTTTCGCTGCCCATTCGCACGACGACCAGACCCCGCGAATTGGCCCGGCTGTCGCGCTGGATCACGCCGGCGACGATCTCCCCTTCGTGGGTGGAGAACTCGCCGTAGGTGCGCTCATTCTCGGCATCGCGTAGCCGCTGCAGCATCACCTGCCGCGCGGTGGTCGCGGCGATCCGGCCGAACCCCTCTGGGGTGTCCTCCCATTCGCTGAGCACGTTGCCGTCTTCATCGAGTTCGCGGGCCAACACCCGGACGCCACCCGATTTGCGGTCGATGTCGATGTGGGCATCCGGCTGATGCCCTTCGGTGTGCCGGTAGGCGCTCAGCACCGCGGCCTTGACGTCCTCGAGCAGATCGTCGAACGAGATGCCGCGCTCCAGCACTATCGCGTGCAGAGCGCCCATGTCGATGTTCATGCGCCGCTCCTCCTGCCCGTTCCGGATCCCACTGCCCTGTCGATCGTCGCCGGCGGGTTCATGCTGTGCCCTCCGTCCCGGCATCTCGATCGGCCTTATCGGCCCCTGCCAGCTCCAGTTCACGGTGTGGCGGCTGCGAAAACTCAACTTGGACAACGGCTTTGACCACGTCACCGAGCGGAATCGGCCGCACTGTCCAGTCGCGGCCCTCGCGAATCACCACATCCACCACGCCGTCGCGGGTCTCGCCGACCCGACCGGTGACCTGGGTACCGTCCGTCAGCGACAGCTCGACCTTGCGGCCCCGCGCGCGGCGAAAGTGCTTCGCACTGGTCAGCGGGCGGTCGACGCCCGGCGAGCTGACTTCCAGAACGTAGGTACCGCCGATATCGCGTTGGGAGTCCAGCAGGGTTGAAGCCGAACGGGACAGCTCGGCGACGGTGTCCAAGTCGAGTGCGGTGTCGCCGTCGGCGATCACGGTGATCCGTGGCGGCTGCGAGCGTTCGTCGATGACGACGTCTTCGATCTCGTAGCCGGCGCGCGCGAACTCACCATCGAGCAGCTCGATCACCTGCATCTGCGACGGTAGCCCGGTGGCCACGGCGAGCTCCTCATCTTGAGTTGTCCGGTCAGTCAGCCCGGCGGTGCCAGAAATTCGGCTATCCCGACGAGCAGCCTTCAACGATACGCCAGGACGGTGTTGTGAGACGTGATCGCGGCGAGGTCACCTGGCGTTACAGTCCGCCGTCGGGGCAATGGCAGGATGTGGCAATGCTGCGCACGGAGCCAGGTTTCGGGCCCGTCGTCAACCGACGACGGGTGTTGACGGGCGGCGCTGCGCTCGCCGCGCTAGCCATCGCGACGCCCGCGTGCAGTTCCCCGCCCGCGCCGCCGGCCGTCGACGAACTCGAAGCGCAGTTGACCTTGGCCCGCCAAGACAGCGAGCTGGCCACCGCGGCGGCCAGCGGAACATCGCAGGCAGTCAGCGCCGCGCTCGCGCAGGTTGCTGCCGAGCGCAGCCAACACGCGCAGGCGCTGAGCACCGAGATCGCCCGCCTCGCCGTCAGCCCGACGTCAACCTCGGCCGCGACCACAACTCCGACCAGCACCGCGTCGGCCCCCGCGGCTCCCCCCGCTCCGCTGGCCGACGTGGTCAAAGCCTTGCGGGCCTCTGCGGACAGCGCCGCCAACCTGGCGAGCACCTCGTCGGGGTATCGCGCCGGGCTGCTCGGCTCGATCGCCGCGTCCTGCACGGCGTCCTACAGCGTCGCGCTGGCGTTCGGGGCAGCCGCGTCGTGACCTCCGCCGAGCCGTCTGGGCCTGCCGACACCGCGCTGTGTGCTGCGCTGGCCAATGAGCATGCCGTCATCTACGGCTACGGCATGGTGTCGGCGCACTGTGCGCCGGAGGTGAACGCGCTGGTGTCGTCCTCGCTCAGTCAGCACCGCGAGCGTCGCGACCAGACCATCTCGATGCTGGCGGGCCGCAAGGTCGCCGCACCGGTGGCCGCCGCCGGTTATCAGCTGCCGATCCCGGTCGACACGCCCACCGACGCCGCGCGCCTGGCCGCTCGGATGGAAAGCGACACCGAGGCCGCCTGGCGTGCGGTCGTCGAACAGGCCCAGAGCAGCGAGGACCGGGCGTTCGGCGTGACGGCTCTGACTCAGAGCGCGGTCCTCGCCGCCCGCTGGAAGCAACAGCTCGGCGACTGGCCGATCACCACCGCATTCCCTGGCGCCACCTGATCGCCGTGCCGATCTAGCCGGAGACGGCTGCGGCCAGCGCTGTGGCCAGCCCCGCGCCGACCGGCACTTCACGGGTTTCGCCGTGGAATCGGTTGCGAAGCTCGACCTTTCCGTCTGCCCAGCCGCGCCCGATCACGACGATCCACGGCACACCGAGCAGCTCGGCGTCCTTGAACTTCACCCCGGGCGACGCCTGCCGGTCGTCGAGCAGTACCTCGATGCCGAGCCGATCCAGATCGCCGGCCAGTGTGGTGGCCCCGGCACGCGCTTCGGCGTCCTTGTTGGCGATCACCAAGTGCACGTCGAACGGCGACACCTCCGACGGCCAACGCAGCCCCAACTCGTCGTGGTGTTGCTCGGCGATCACCGCCACCAGCCGCGACACCCCGACTCCGTAGGAGCCCATGGTCAGCCGCACCGGCTTGCCGTCCTCGCCGAGCACGTCGACGGTGAACGCGTCGGTGTACTTGCGGCCGAGCTGGAAGATGTGACCGATCTCGATCCCGCGCGCGGCGACCAGTGCGCCACGGCCGTCGGGAGAGGGGTCGCCGTCGCGCACCTCGGCGGCCTCGATGGTTCCGTCGGCGATGAAGTCACGACCGGCCACCAGGCCCACGACGTGCTTGCCTTGCTGGTCTGCGCCGGTGATCCAGCTGGTGCCGTCGACGACGCGTGGATCCACGAGGTAGCGAACACCGTTGTCCAGCAATGCTTTCGGTCCGATGTATCCCTTGACCAGGAAAGGGTGCTTGGCGAAATCGGCGTCGTCGAGTAGGGCGTACTCAGCCGGCTCGAGCGCGGCACCCAGCCGCTTGTCGTCGACCTCGCGGTCGCCGGGTATCCCGATGCCCAGCAGCTCCCAGTCGCCGCCCGGTTGCCGCACTTTGAGCAACACGTTCTTCAAGGTGTCGGCGGCGGCGATGCTGCGACCGAGGTTGGCGCCGTTGGCCCACTCGACCAGAGTCGCGATGGTCGGGGTGTCACCGGTCTCGTAAACCACCGCGTCGGGCTGTTCGGCCACGATTCCGCGGGCAGGGTCTCCGGTCGCGCGGTGATGACCGCTTCGACGTTGGCGGCGTAACCGGATTCCGGGCACCGCACGAAGGTGTCCTCGCCGATCGGGCTCTCGGCCAGGAATTCCTCGGAGGCCGAACCGCCCATCGCGCCCGATACCGCGGACACGATCACATAGTCGATGTTGAGCCGACCGAAGATCCGCTGGTAGGCCTCCCGGTGTGCGTGGTAGGCGTTCTTGAGGCCGCTGTCGTCGATGTCGAACGAGTAGGAGTCCTTCATGACGAATTCGCGGCCACGCAAAATGCCGGCGCGCGGACGTGCCTCGTCGCGGTACTTGGTCTGGATTTGGTACAGCGTGAGCGGAAAGTCCTTGTAGGAGCTGTACTCACCCTTGACCGTCAACGCGAAGAGTTCTTCGTGAGTGGGTCCGAGCATGTAGTCGTTGCCGCGACGGTCCTTGAGCCGGAACACGCCGTCGCCGTATTCGGTCCACCGGTTCGTCGTCTCGTACGGGGCACGCGGCAACAGCGCCGGGAACAGGATCTCCTGGCCGCCGATTGCGTTCATCTCTTCGCGCACGACTCGTTCGATGTTGCGCAGCACCCGCAGGCCCAAGGGCAGCCAGCTGTAGAGGCCCGGCGCGATCGGTCGCACGTAGCCGGCGCGGATCAGCAGCTTGTGGCTGGCTACTTCGGCTTCGGCGGGGTCGTCGCGCAGCGTGCGCAAGAACAGCTCGGACATCCGGGTGATCACAGCGCGCAAGCCTAACTGCGACTGTCAGCAGACGCAGAATCGCACGATTTCACCCGCCGGAATGCGACTCGATGTCTGCTCGCGGCGGTGATAGGCGAGCTAGAACTCGCCGGCGTCGATGGCGTCCTTGACTTCCTGCGCGTGCGCCACCTGCTCGGCGGTGTAGCCGATCAGCAGCGACACTGCACCGACGATGACCGCCACGCCGGCCACCCACAGCAATCCGTAGGTGTAGCCGTGGTCGAGCGCATTCAGCTGCGCGGTATTCATGTTCTTCACCGGGCCGTTCGATGCCGCCGAGATACAGCGTGCGCGACGTGATGACGGCCTGGATGATAGCGAGAACGACTGGGCCACCGAGGTTTTGCAGCATCAACGCGATCGCCGAGGTCGGCCCGATCCGGTCGAAGCCGACACCCGCGATCGCCGACAGCGCCACCGGTACGCCGATCACGCCGATGCCGATACCACCGACGACGACCGGCACGATCAGGTTCGGGAAGTACGGCATCTTGCCGTTGAATGTCGACCCGTAGACCATCGCGCCGACCACCAGCGCTCCGCCGGCGATGACCAGGACCCGCGGCTGGAAGCGCGGTACCAGCTGCGAGGAGGCAGCCAGACCAATGCCCACCGCGATCGCGAACGGGATGAAGCCGACACCGGCGCGCAACGCGCTGTACCCCATGATGTCCTGCACATACAGGCGCAACCAGCACGGTCACGCGTGAACATCAGCCACCGGCCATGAAGATGGCCGCGAAGGTGGCCAGCCGGTTGCGGTCGAAGAACAAATCGAATGGCACGACGGGGTTCTCGGCTGAGCGCTCCACCCACGCGAACGCGATGAACGCGACCAGCGCCAGTCCGGCCGAACCCAGTGTGGTGAACCGAGATCCATCCCGCCTCGGGTCCCGTCGAGAAGGCGAACACCGCGGCGGTACACGCCAAGGTGGCCAGCACCGCGCCGGCCGCGTCGAGCTTCATCCGCTCACGGTTGGTCTCCCGCAGCGCGGTGCGGGCCAGGTAGATCATCACCAGCCCGATCGGCACGTTCACGAAAAACGCCAACCGCCACGACATCTCGGTCAGCGCCCCGCCGACCACCAGGCCCATCACGGAACCGATACCCATCATTGCGCCGAACACCGCGGTGGCGGCGTTACGCGCCGGCCCCTTGGCGAATGTGGTGGCGACCAACGCGAAACCGGTCGGCGAGGCGATAGCGGCACCGACACCCTGCAGCAGACGGGCGATCACCAGAGTGACGTCGTCCCAGGCGATGCCGCACAGCGCGGACGCGATGGTGAACAGCGTGACGCCGACGATGAAGGTCCGTTTGCGGCCGATGGTGTCGCCGAGGCGGCCACCGAGCAGCATCAGACCGCCGAAGGTCAGCACGTAGGCGGTGATCACCCAGCTACGGCCGGCGTCCGACAGGCTCAGCTCGTTCTGGATCTTGGGAAGAGCGACGATGGCGATGGTGCCGTCCATGGTCGCCATCAACTGCATACCGGCGATAGCTATCACCGCGGCGAAGAATCGCCGCGTCGGCATCCACGTTGTCGACGTCTTGGTCGACGTGGACTCGGCGGTCTTTTCTGGCTGCGTTTCGGGCATGTGAACTGCTCGCTTCGAGGGTTCAGTAGTCCATCTTTGGACAGCCCGCTCTGCATCGTTGAGAGCCGTCATAAGAACTTACCCTACAGTAATCTTAGGGATCTTTTAAATGCCGAAAGCCGCCACGGACCCGATAACGACGATCGCCGGAGGTCGAATGCCCTCCGAACGAATCTTCTCCGGCGCGTCCGCCAGCGTGGCCCGCAAAGTGTGCTCGGCGGCCGTCGTACCCTGCTGAACCACCACAACCGGCGTATCAGCTGGTCGACCACCCTTTATCAGGACTTCGGCGAACAGCTCGATGCGTTCGACCGCCATCAGCAAAACAATGGTCCCGGTCATGGCTGCTAACGCGTCCCAATTCACTAACGATTCGGGATGATCCGGGGCGAGGTGGCCGCTGACCACCACGAACTCGTGGTTGACCGCGCGATGGGTGACGGGAACGCCCGCGGATGCCGGCACCGCGATGGCACTCGTCACGCCCGGCACCACCGTGACGGGAATGCCGGCATCGGCGCACGCCAGCACTTCCTCGTAGCCGCGCGCGAACACAAACGGGTCGCCGCCCTTGAGGCGCACCACGAAGTGACCTGCCCGAGCCCGTTCGATCATCACCGCGTTGATGGCGTCCTGGGCCATCGCCCGTCCGTACGGGATCTTGGCTGCGTCGATCACCTCGACGTTGGGCGCCAGCTCGGCGAGCAGTTCCGGTGGCGCCAGCCGATCGGCGACCACGACGTCGGCCTGCGCAAGTAGTCGGCGGCCCCGCACGGTGATCAGCTCCGGATCGCCGGGTCCGCCGCCGATCAACGCCACGCCGCCGCGGACCACGTCACTGCTCTGGAAGCTCTCCGGGGAAATCACGCCCTGCTGGAGGGCCTCGCGGATCGCCGAGCGGATGCCTGCTGAGCGGCGATGTTCGCCGCCGGCCAGGACTCCTACCGACAGCCCGGCGTATTCGAACGACGCGGGTGTCACCGCGCTGCCGTCGATCGCGATGTCGGCCCGCACGCAGAAGATGCGGTTGCGGTCGGCTTCGGCGACGATCGCCTCGTTCACCTGCGCGTCGTCGGTGGCCGCGATCGCATACCAGGCGCCCGTCAGGTCGCCGTCTCGGTAATCGCGCAGCGCCAAGGTGATTCCGCTCATCGCCTCGACCGAGCGGGTGGCGCTGCGAGTGATGACGAGCACGTCCGCCCCGCTGGCCACGAGTAGCGGGAGCCGGCGTTGTGCGACGCTGCCGCCGCCGACCACGACGACCTTTTTGCCGGCTAGCCGCAAGCCGGCCAGATAGGGATTCTCCGGTGTCGTCATGCGATGTCGTCGCCGTCTCGGACGAATCCATGCTGGGCATACATGTCCGCTAGATATACCGGAGCGTTGATCCGGCACGGATAGTCGCCGACCTGAGCCATCCGCAGCGCGACGGTCATGACTCTGCACCCTGCAGCCGCAGCGCTTTGGTGGTCCACGACCGCACCTCGTCGTAGAGCGCCGGCTCGTTGGACAACGTGACCCCCAAGGACGGCACCATCTCCTTGCACGTCGGCAGCCACGCCTGATACCGGTCGGGAAAGCAGCGCTGTAAAACGTCGAGCATCGCCGACACCGCGGTCGAGGCCCCCGGTGACGCGCCGAGCAGCCCAGCGATGCTGCCGTCCGCCGCGGTGACCACGGTGGTGTCGAATTCCAGCCGGCCCCCTCGGCGTTCGCGGCGCATCACTTGAACCCGTTGGCCTGAGTTCGTCAACTCCAGTCGGAATCCACTGCGCTGGGGGCGAATTCGCGTAAGGCCTCGATGCGATTCGGTTTCGACAACCGCAGCTGGCCGATCAGATAGCGGACCAGTTCCCGCTGACCGAGCCCGGCTCCGATGACCGTCGCAAGGTTGCCGGGTCTGACCGATCGAGGCAGGTCGCTGAGATGCCCGTGCTTGAGGAACTTCGGCGACCAGCCGGCGAACGGGCCGAACATCAGCCATGGTTTGCCGTTGACGATCCTGGTGTCCAGGTGGGCCGCTGTCATCGCCGGCGCGCCCGGTGCCGGCAGACCGTACACCTTCGCCCGGTGCCCGCTGGTGATCGCCGGGTTGGCGCTGCGCAGGAATCGTCCGCTGATCGGGAAGCCACCGAAACCCTTGGCTTCCTTGATGCCTGACTTCTGCAGCAGTGGCAGTGCCTGTCCCCCGGCGCCGACGAAGACGAATGCTGCGTTCAGCGTGCGGCGTTCACCGGTGCGTCGGTTGCAGACGTTCAATATCCAACTTCCGTCGCGCTGTCGATTCAGGTTGCGCACCTCGTGGCCGAACAACGTGGTGGTGCCGGTGCGCAGGCCGTAGCCGATGAGTTGGCGTGACAGTGCACCGAAATCGACGTCGGTCCCTTCGGCGGCCCACGTGAGCGCAATGGGTGCAGAAGATTCCGAGAAGTCGCGCTGGGCGGCCATATAGGGCAGCCTACGGGCGAATTCGTCGGCGCCCTCGACCCATTCGACGCAGGCGAACAACGGATTACCGGCGAGCGCTCGGTGACGACGGCGCAGATAGTCGACGTGCTCGCGGCCCTGCGCGAAGCTGACGTGCGGAACCGGATTCAGGAAGCCGCCGACATCGGACACCATGCCGTGCTCGGCCGCATATGCCCAGAACTGGCGGGTGATCTGAAACTGCTCGTTCACCCGTACCGCTTTGGTGATGTCGATGGAACCGTCGGGCAGCTGCGGGGTGTAGAACAACTCGCACAGCCCCGCGTGGCCCGTGCCGGCGTTGTTCCACGGGCCGCTGCTTTCGGCTGCGGCGCCGTCGAGCCGCTCGACCACGGTGATCGACCAGTTCGGCTCCAGCCGGCGCAACAGTGCCGACAGGGTGGCGCTCATGATCCCGGTCCCGATCAGCACGGCGTCGACCTTGGAGGTTGCACGCGGCTGGGGACCTGGCACCGAGCTGGTCATCCTTTTCCCTGGAGCGGGCCGTATTCGATGGTCAGGTTATCCCGCGCCGATCCCGTCCGCTGGTCTGCGACCTTGGTGTCACTGATTCCGCCGCGAAGTGTCACGCCTTAAGCTGGCGTGCGTGACTGGCTGGCAGCCCGACGTCCTGCCAGGTTACTGGCAACTGACCATCCCGCTCGGCGACGATCCCGACGGCGAGGGCCGCATCGACGCGACCCTGCTGCGTCGTGGTGATGCGGCACCGGCCAGCGATGCCGTCCTGGCGGTGCACGGGTACACCGACTACTTCTTCCACACCTCGCTGGCCGATCACTTCGCCGGCCGTGGCTTCGCCTTCTATGCGCTCGACCTACGTAAGTGCGGCCGCTCGTCGCGCAGTGGCCTGACGCCACACTTCACCACCGACCTGGCGCACTACGACCGCGAACTCAATCGGGCGCTCGAGATCATCGGAGAGCAGACCGGGTCGGCGCGGGTACTGGTGTACGGGCATTCGGCGGGTGGACTGATCGTCTCGCTGTGGCTGGACCGGATGCGCCAGCGTGGCACGCTCAGCCGCGCACGAGTGGCCGGGTTGGTGCTCAACAGTCCGTTCCTGGACGTGCCCGGGCCGATGCCGCTGCGCTGGCCGGCGACCAGGGCGCTGATCACCGCCATCGCGCGGGTCGCCGACAAGCGGGTTGCCCGGGCCCCGAACGAGACCGGCGGCGGCTACGGCGCCAGCCTGCATCGCGACTATCACGGCGAGTTCGACTACAACCTGCAGTGGAAACCGTTGGGCGGCTTCCCTATTACCTTCGGCTGGCTGTCCGCCGTTCGAGCCGGCCAGGCGAAGCTGCATCGCGGCCTCGATGTCGGCGTGCCCAATCTGATCCTGCGTTCCGACCGCAGCGTGATCGAAGCATCGGACGCGGCCGCCCTGCAATGTGGCGACGCGGTTCTCGACGTCAAACTCATCGCGCGCTGGGCCGGCTGCATCGGTAACCGCAGCACCATCATTCCGGTAACCGACGCCAAGCACGATGTGTTCTTGTCGCTGCCGCAGCCGCGGCAGTTCGCCTACCAGCAGCTGGACACCTGGCTGGACGACTATCTGGGCGCGGCCTCCGACACCGCATCCCACCGAGGCTGAAGGGCTACCGAGTGGAGAGCTACGACCTCGCGATCATCGGAACCGGTTCCGGCAACAGCATTCTCGACGACCGTTACGCGAATAAGCGGGTCGCGATCTGCGAGCAGGGAACCTTCGGCGGAACCTGCCTCAACGTCGGATGCATTCCTACCAAGATGTTCGTCTATGCCGCCGAGGTCGCTGAAACCATCCGCCACGCATCGCGTTACGGCATCGACGCCCACATCGACCGGGTGCGGTGGGACGACATCGTCTCGCGGGTGTTCGGGCGCATCGACCCGATCGCGATCGGCGGCGAGGACTACCGGCAGGCTCAGCCCAATGTCGATGTCTATCACCGGCACACCCGTTTCGCCGATGTCCAGGACGACGGTCGCTATCTGCTGCGCACCGAGGATGGTCGGGAGTTCACCGCGCAACAAGTGGTGATCGCCGCGGGTGCCCGGCCGGTGATTCCGCCGGCCATCCTGGACTGCGGCGTGCACTACTACACCAGCGACGACGTCATGCGAATCGCCGAACTACCGCAGCACATGGTGATCGTCGGTGGCGGTTTCGTGGCATGCGAATTCGCGCACATCTTCTCGGCGCTGGGCGTCCGGATCACGATGGTTATCCGCGGCGGCTCGCTGCTGCGGCATCTGGACGACACGTTGTCCAGCCGCTTCACCCGCATCGCGTCGAGTAAGTGGGAAGTGCGCAGCCACCGCAACATTCTCGGCTCGCACGAGAACCGCTCCGGCATCATGCTCGAACTCGACGACGGCTCGGAGTTGCAGGCCGATGCCGTGCTGGTGGCCACCGGCCGACGCTCCAACGGAGATCAACTCGACGCCGAGAAGGCCGGAATCGAGCTCGATGATCGCCGCGTCGTCGTCGACGAATACCAACGGACCAGCGCACGTAACGTTTTCGCGCTCGGCGATGTGTCGTCGCCGTATGAACTCAAGCACGTCGCTAACCACGAAGCGCGCGTGGTGCAGCAGAACCTCCTCCGCGACTGGGATGACACCGCATCGATGGTGGCCACCGATCACCGCTACGTTCCCGCCGCGGTGTTCACCGATCCGCAGGTCGCCTACGTCGGGCTGACTGAGAATGAGGCCGTCGCACAGGGTTTCGACGTGTCCTGCAAGGTTCAGGATTACGCGGACGTCGCCTACGGCTGGGCCGCCGAAGACACCGTCGGCATCGTGAAGCTCATCTCGGACTCGAAGAGCGGCCGACTGCTTGGCGCGCACATCATGGGACACCAGGCCTCGTCGATCATCCAGCCACTCATTCAGGCAATGACGTTCGGCTTGAGCGTGCAGGAGATGGCGCGCGGTCAGTACTGGATTCACCCGGCGCTGCCCGAAGTCGTCGAAAACGCATTACTGGGCCTGGCGGACTGACGTCGCAGTCCCGTTACGCCGCGCGTGGTTGACGACCGACCGCGCGGCCGGCTGTCGGTCGACCACAGATGACCACAGTCGGGACATTGCAGGTGCAGGAGCCAGGCCTGACTGCTCAGCAGGTACTGCCAGTGCACATCGCAATTGCGGCTGCTCCGGCAATCAGCACACCCAACGCCGTGATTGCACTGTGGGCAGTTGAACCAAGCTCGCCGAGCCGGATCAGCACTAGGGTCAATCGGGAACACGGCCGACCACCCGATCGGGCAGCACTCCGGCGGCCACCAGATTGTCATAGATCTGCTGTTGGTCATCATCGAGACCGGAGTACAGCATCGCGTACGCGCGATCCTCCTGGGCCAGCACTTCCAGCGGGCTCCAGTCGTCCCCGATCGCCGCTATGACAGCGGCCCTACGGCGCGCTTCATCAAGCGTCAGGTCGTAGGCAAACGCCACACGATCAGGTTCACGACTCACCGGGTGCTCCCTGTACCGAACTGCCAAGTCGGGTATCAGGGTCTGCGGCGCCGGCAGCAGCCGGCAATGGCCGCCGTCACAGTCGGCAGTTGAGATTGGTCACAGTCTCTTCACCGGTGAGATCTGCGGACAGGCATCACCCGCCGCCCGCGTTAGGCCACGGCGTGCACCGGCGAACCACCGGACGGGCCACGTTCCGTCGGCCCGCAAGATCGGTTGCCGACTGACTAGTGCGAGTGGCTGTGCTCTTCCCCTAGGTCGGCTTGGTGCACGTGGGGATGTGCGTGTTCGGTTCCGTCGGCGTGGGCATGGTCGTGGTCGTGCTCGACATGTTCGTGGTCGTGGGTGGTGTGCGGGTGCGAGTGAGTAAGGTCGTCGTGGCTGTGTTCGTGGGTGTGCGGTTCGTCGTGACCGTGTTGATCGGGCGTCACTGTCGTCTCCCTGTCGTGTGCAATCCGGGACGTATTTATTCTGCTCTCCGCAATGGGTCCTGGGAACACGTCGCACTCTGTGAATTGACTGCATCCTGTGTAGTCCGCAATCCTCGCGGCGTCTGGGGTGTAAAACAGTGGCCATGGGCATCAAGTGCCCGGGCTCCGGGACTCCGCGGTGATCAGCCGTGCATGAGCTGTCGCTGTGCGAGGCGATCGCCAGCGCAGTCCAGCCATACGCCGGCGGTCGCCACGTCGACATCGTCCGCGTCCGGATAGGCGCGCTTCGCCAGGTGGTTCCCGACTCGTTGTCATTTTGCTGGACGCTCGTCCGAGATTACGAGGACATGCCCGATGCCGAGTTGGAACTCGAGTTGGTCGACGCGGAAGTGAACTGCCGCTCCTGCGGCAATCAGTCGACGATTACCTCGCGTTGGTCATTATTGTGTCCGCTCTGCGAAAGCGCCGACGTGGAAGTCCTGCGCGGCAACGAGTTCTTGGTGACATCATTAGACGTATCGTGAAAGGTGTTCGCAATGGGTAGATTTCATCGGCACGATGACGGAACCGAGCATACCCACGAGCACGGCGACCAGACGCACACCCACGCCGGCGACCACGGCGAATCATGGCGATCACGGCGATCACAGTGGCTACCACACCGGCTCCCAGCGGATCGACGTGCTGGAGGCAATATTCGCCGAGAACGACATCCGTGCCGACTATAATCGAAAGGCATTTGAGGCCAACGGCGTTCGTGCCATCAATCTGATGAGCTCTCCCGGTTCCGGGAAGACGACCGTGCTGCAAGCCACTCTCGACGAACTCGCCGGCGAGATTGGCATCGGAGTGATCGAGGGTGACATCGCCACCGACCTCGACGCCGCCAAGCTGGGTGGCCGTGGCGCACAGATTTCCTTACTGAATACCGGCAACGGGTTCGGCGGTGAATGTCACCTCGACGCGCCCATGGTCAACCGCGCGTTGCAAGGCCTTGATCTGTCGGTCTTGGACCTGGTGATCGTCGAGAACGTCGGAAATCTCGTGTGCCCGGCCGAGTTTGACGTCGGCGAACACGCAAAGGCGATGGTGTATTCGGTCACCGAGGGTGACGACAAACCACTGAAGTACCCGGTAATGTTCCGCGCCGTCGACGTGGTCCTTCTGAACAAGACGGATTTGGTGCCGTATCTGGATGTCGACATCGAGTCATACATCCGCCATGTCCGGGCGGTCAATCCGACAGCAACGATTTTACCGGTCAGCGCCAAGACCGGAGTCGGCATGGCGGACTGGTTCGACTGGCTGCGGCGGTTCGCGGCCGGCCTACAAGATCCAGCCTCTGCTCGACACGCCGATTCGGTTATTGCGCCTCGGGAATGATCGCGCCGCGCGGGTCAAAGTCGCTTTTCGCCCCGCCTGGTACCGGCGTCGTGCGCTGGGCCGACCCGGTCGTCGCCGAGGTCCGTCTCAGGCTGCTCGCCCGCCGGTTGCTCATCGCCGGGTGACGTCGTCCGGCCTCCAGGCGTACTTCCGGGTGCAGGAGCTTTGTACGACGTCGACTCAACTGGTTTCACGCCTCCTTCGGCACCACTTCCGCCGGACGGCTTGGCTTCGGTCTGGCGTCCCTCATAGGGCGGCACTGCCGGCGCGGTCGCCTGCGGCGTCAGGTTTCCGGCGCCGCCGACGTGTCCTTCCTCGGAGCCACCGTGCGACGGGACCGATTCGTCGCCTCGAACGGCGCCTTCCGGGCGGTCGGTGGGTCCGCCACTGGGCCCGTCAGATCCGGTGTCGCGCGATCCCATCTCGCCCCGTTCGGACTGCGGCTCCTCTGACGGCTGACTGCCAGATGTGTCCTCTTGCATGATTCCTCCTCGTGACCCTGCAGCGCAGGCACTGCGCAGAAGGTCACCTGGTGGCGTACCCGGGCGGACGAAAGCCAAACCAACAGATACCGCGGCACGCCGTGCGATCGCGACGCCGGGTTGCTATATCGCAAATGCCCTGCCGCACAACGCGATCGGCCGTCCATCACGCGGGGTGGCTGAGCGCCGCGCCCACACCACGGCCGCGCGGGCAACTTAGATGCAAACTGATTGCAAGACAGCAGATGCGAACAATTTGCAGGAATTCGGTGCCGCGAGATTACGCTTCACGTCGAGCCGTGGAGAGCGAAATCCGAAAGCTCGTACCAAGTCTCCGGGATCGCCACAGATCGTTGACAAGGCCGTTCTGCGGGAGTAGACCCAGAAACTAGTGCCGCGTAAGCGGGCCGACCTTCGACTCCCGCGGTGCCAGGGACCTAGCCCCGGCCCCGGGAAGCTGCGGTATGCCAACGGAAGCAGCAGTCAAAGCGGAAGAAACATTGATCCATGTTCTATGGATCAACGCGGGCCTCAGTTGCGACGGCGATTCGGTGGCGTTGACTGCCGCCACCCAACCCAGTGTCGAGGAGATCGCGCTCGGCGCGCTCCCCGGGCTGCCCAAGGTCGCCGTGCACTGGCCGCTGATCGATTTCGAGTGCGGCCCCAACGGCGGGGCAGACGATTTCCTCGAGTGGTTCTTCAAGGCGGACCGCGGCGAGCTGGAACCCTTCGTGCTCGTGGTCGAGGGGTCAATTCCCAACGAGGCGATTAAAGAAGAAGGCTATTGGTGCGGGTTCGGCAACAACCCGGCGACCGGGCAGCCGATGACCACCAGCGAGTGGCTGGACCGGCTCACCCCGAAGGCGACCGCCGTGGTCGCGGTGGGAACCTGCGCCACCTACGGCGGCATCCACGCGATGGCCGGCAACCCGACCGGAGCGATGGGCGTGCCCGACTACCTCGGCTGGGACTGGAAGAGCAAGGCCGGAATCCCGATCGTCTGCGTCCCGGGCTGCCCGATCCATCCGGACAACCTGTCGGAGACGCTGACCTACCTGCTCTACATGGCCACCGGCCAGGCACCGATGATCCCACTTGATGACGCGCTGCGCCCACAGTGGTTGTTCGGCCAAACCGTGCATGAGGGCTGTGACCGGGCCGGCTACTACGAGCAGGGTGACTTCGCCACCGAATACGGTTCTCCCAAATGCATTGTGAAGCTGGGCTGTTGGGGGCCGGTGGTCAAATGCAACGTGCCCAAGCGAGGCTGGATCAACGGCATCGGCGGGTGCCCGAACGTCGGCGGGATCTGCATCGGATGCACCATGCCCGGCTTTCCGGACAAATTCATGCCCTTCATGGATGAACCACCGGGAGGCAAAGTTTCGACCACGGCGTCCGGACTCTACGGCGGCGTGATTCGCGGTCTCCGGCAGATCACCGGCCGCACAGTGGACAAAGAACCGAAGTGGCGGCACAAGGGCGACACACTCACGACGGGCGCTCGGCGCACCTGGTAATGCGCACGATCTCAGCTGAAAACTAGGGAGCAAAGTTCGATGACAACGATCATCCCCGAGCCGTCCCACGCAAAGCGCGAGCCCGGCCAACTCGTCGAGATGGCATGGGATCCGATCACTCGGATCGTCGGCAGCCTCGGCATTTACACCAAGATCGACTTCGAGAACCGCGAAGTCGTGGAGTGCCACAGCACTTCGTCGATCTTCCGCGGCTACTCGATCTTTATGAAGGGCAAGGATCCTCGCGACGCGCACTTCATCACCAGTCGCATATGCGGTATCTGCGGTGACAACCACGCCACCTGCTCGTGTTATGCGCAGAACATGGCGTACGGCGTCAAGCCTCCGCATCTGGGTGAGTGGATCGTCAACCTCGGCGAGGCCGCGGAATACATGTTCGACCACAACATTTTTCAGGAAAACCTGGTCGGTGTGGACTTCTGCGAAAAGATGGTGTCCGAGACGAACCCGAGTGTGCTGGCCAAAGCCGAGAACACGGCGGCCCCGCATGCTGACGCCCATGGGTACAAGACGATCGCCGACATCATGCGCTCGCTCAACCCGTTCAGCGGCGAGTTCTACCGCGAGGCGCTCCAGGTATCGCGGTACACCCGCGAGATGTTCTGCCTCATGGAGGGCCGCCACGTGCACCCGTCCACGCTCTATCCCGGCGGCGTCGGCACGGTGGCCACCATCCAGTTGATGACTGACTACATGAGCCGGCTGATGCGCTACGTGGAGTTCATGAAAAAGGTCGTGCCCATGCACGACGACCTTTTTGACTTCTTCTACGAGGCGATACCCGGTTACGAGAAGGTCGGACTTCGGCGCACCCTGCTGGGGTGCTGGGGATCCTTCCAGGACCCCGAGTACTGCAACTTCGAGTACAAGGACATGGAGCAGTGGGGCCGCAAGATGTTCGTGACGCCCGGTGTTGTCGTCGACGGCAAGCTGGTCACCACATCGCTGGTCGACATCAATCTGGGTATCCGAATCCTTTTGGGCAGTTCGTATTACGACGACTGGGCCGATCAGGAGATGTTCGTCAAGAACGATCCGCTGGGCAACCCGGTGGATCGGCGCCACCCGTGGAACCAGCACACCAATCCCCGTCCACAGAAGCGAGACATGGACGGCGGCAAATACAGCTGGGTGATGTCGCCGCGCTGGTTCGACGGCAAGGACCACCTGGCTCTGGACACCGGCGGCGGCCCGCTGGCCCGGCTGTGGTCGACCGCACTGGCCGGTCTGGTCGATGTCGGCTACGTCAAAGCCACCGGACATTCGGTCCAGATCAACCTGCCGAAGACCGCGCTGAAGGGTCCGGTCGAATTCGAATGGAAGATCCCCCAGCACGGCTCCAACACGATCGAGCGAGACCGGGCCCGCACATACTTCCAGGCTTATGCGGCGGCGTGCGCGTTGCACTTCGCCGAAAAGGCATTGGTTGAAATACGGGCCGGCCGCACCAAGACGTGGGAGAAGTTCGACGTGCCTGACGAAGGCATCGGCTGCGGCTTCACCGAGGCGGTGCGCGGAGTGTTGAGCCACCATCTGGTGATCCGGGACGGCAAGATCGCCAACTACCATCCCTATCCACCGACACCGTGGAATGCGAACCCACGGGACGTGTACGGCACGCCCGGGCCGTACGAGGATGCGGTGCAAGGCCAACCGATCTTCGAGGAGAACGACCGGGAGCATTTCAAGGGCATCGACATCATGCGAACCGTGCGTAGCTTCGACCCCTGCCTGCCCTGTGGTGTGCATATGTACCTCGGCAAGGGCAAGACACTGGAGCGATTGCACTCCCCGACACAAGCAGCGACCGGGGAGTGATGTATGGCTGATCGCCTCGAAGAGCTGGAGGGGGACGCGCAGTGGCGCTCGGCGGGCGATCGGATCCAGACATTGTTGGACGCGACGTCGGCCGGCGGGGCGGTCGCGCGTGAGCGCGCCGAGCAATTGGTTCGCGAGGTAGTCGAGCTCTACGGCGCGGGCCTGTCACGGATCATCGCCGCAGTGTGCGATCAGCCAGACCCCGGCATGTTGAACCGGCTGGTCGCAGACGACTTGGTAGCCAGCTTGCTGCTTGTACACGGCTTGCACCCGCACGATGTGCGTCGCCGAGTTTCCGACGCACTCGAGCGGGTCCGGCCGTATCTGGGCTCGCACGGCGGCGATGTGCACCTGCTCGACATCACCGGTGATACCGTGCAGCTTCAGTTCGCCGGAAGCTGTAAGAGCTGCCCGTCGTCGGCAGTGACGTTGGAGTTGGCGGTCGAGGACGCGATTCGGGCTGCGGCACCGGAGGTTTCGTCGATCGAGGTGGTGGCCCCCGAAGCGGCGCCAGCCGAGCCAACGACGGTGATCCCGGCGGAATCGTTGCTGGCTCAGGTCCGTTCCAAGGCGTCAACCAACGGCGGCGGCTCAGCCTGGCATCCGCTGCCCGATCTGGCCGACCTGGCGCCCGGCGAAGTCGGCGGCTTCTCGATAGCCGGCGTCGTGGTGCTGGCTTGCCGGGTCGGCGACCAGTTGTATGCCTATCGTGACCACTGCCCGGCCTGCGACGGATCATTGGCCGGTGCGGCGTTGCATCGACGAGTGCGGCGTCCGGCAGAGCCAGTGTTGCGATGTCCGCGCTGTCACGCGCATTTCGACGTCGTGCATGCCGGGGCGAGCCTCGACGACGGCCCCGCCCGACACCTCGATCCCATCCCATTGCTACGGCGCGACGGCGTGCTGTCTATCGCAGTACCGGCCGAGCCGATGGGCGCGCCCGCATGATGACCCCGTACGACGTCCTGAGCCGGATCACCAGCAACCGGCAGGCACCGCAGTCGGCCGGCGAGCGGTGCGAAATGTGCTCGGAGGCAATCGCCGATGAGCACCAGCATGTGGTGAATGTGGCGGGGCGGCAACTGATGTGCGTGTGCCGCGGCTGCTATCTGCTGTTCACCGACAGCCACGCGCAGCTGCGCTACCGCTCAGTTCCGGACCGGTACCTGTCCTTTCCCGACTTCGCGCTTGATCGCCGCACCTGGGAAGCACTGCAGATACCGGTCGGCCTGGCGTTCTTCTTTCGCAACTCCGCGCTAGATCGCACCGTCGCGTTCTACCCGGGACCCGCGGGGGCGACCGAATCCGACCTGGACCTCGAGGCGTGGACCGCGATCAACTCGGCTGACCCCCGGGTGGGGCTGCTCGCCGACGACATTGAGGCGCTGCTGGTGCGAGTGCGTGAGGACGAACAACCCGATTGCTATCTGGTCCCCATCGACGCCTGCTACGAGTTCATCGGTGGGCTGCGGATGCTCTGGCGGGGCTTCGACGGTGGCCAAGAGGCGCGCGCGTTCATCGACGGCTTCTTCGAGCAGCTGGCTAGCCGCAGTACGGAGCGGCGTCGATGACCGAACCAACCGCCCCGGCGACCGCCTTGGCGTTCACCGTCCTCGACGTGGTCCCCGAGCCCTACGCGACAGTCCCGATACTGACCGCACGCATCAGTGTTTCGTCGCCCGACCACGAACCGGTCCAGGCGATCGCGCTGCGCTGCCAAGTCCGGATCGAACCGTTGCGACGCGGCTACTCCGACGAGGAAGCGGTGGGGCTCATTGATTTATTCGGGCCACGGGAACGCTGGGCCACCACCCAACACACCTTCCTGTGGCAGCACTGCACGGCAATGGTGCCGGCCTTCGTCGACGCCACCGAGATGACGCTGTCTTTGGAGTGCACCTACGACTTCGAGGTCGCCGCCGCCAAGTACCTGCACGCGCTGCGCGACGGTACCGTGCCACTCCAATTCCTTTTCAGCGGAACCGTTTTCATGGCGGGTCAACGGGGCTTTTCCGTTCAGCAGGTGTCCTGGGACTGCGAGGACCGCTACGACATGCCGGTGGCGGTGTGGCACGAGCTGATCCGGCAGCACTACCCGAATACCGGGTGGGTGCGCCTGTCTCACGACGCGATCGCCGCGTTGACCGCCTACAAATCGGCACGCGGCCTGTTGAGCATCGAAGACGCGGTCACCACGCTGCTGGCCGTTGCGCACCAGGAGGCGCGATGACTGCGGACTGGGACCGGGCTCGCGCCGTCGCCGACGCCGTCCTGTACGAGGGCTATCTGCTCTACCCGTACCGCGCGACCTCGAGTAGGAACCGATCACGTTGGCAGTGGGGTGTTTTGGGCCCTGCCGGCGCAGCCGACGCCGGAATCGGCGAGGACGACAGTATCGCGGCGCAGTTTCTGGTCGACGGAGTGCAGGCGATTACGCTGATGGTGCGCTTCCTGCAACTGCAGCATCGACGCACCGAGCGCGACACCGGTTGCGGGCGCTTCGAAGCCGTCGACGAATTGATCACGCCGACCGGTTCGTGGCTGACGTGGGACGAAGCGATCGAATGTGAAAGATCCTTCGGGCCTTTTGCTCTCGACGATCCGGCTCAACCGTGGACGCTCTCGCTGACCGCCCCCGCGGCAACCGAAATCGAACTGGTCGATGGCGGTCGGCTGGTCCGGCACCGGCGGGAGGTGAGCGCCGCATTGACCATGAGCATCGAGCCGGACGACGCACTGCACCGTGTCTCGGTGCGTGTTGCCAACACCGGTGCCGCCGCTACGGACAAGGACGACGCGATCGCGCGATCACTGATCGGCACCCACATCATCGCGGAAGCTATTGGCGGCCAGTTCGTCTCATTGCTCGAGCCGCCGCCGGCCGCCACCGATGCAGTGTCGCGATGCACCCGGCACCGCTGCTTCCCGGTGCTGGCCGGCGCACCCGGCGCCACGGATCTGCTGCTGATCTCGCCGATCATCCTCTACGACCACCCCGAGGTCGCCGAACAGAGCGAAACCGCGTTATACGACTGCACCGAGATCGACGAGATCCTGACCTTGCGGGTAATGACGATGACCGACCAGGAGAAGGCACAGGCCCGGGCCACCGACCCGCGGGCCGCGCAGATCATCGACCACTGCGACGCCATGTCGCCCGAGGCCATGTCACGTCTGCACGGGGCCCTGCGGGATCCGCGGGAGGCCGTGAGCCTGATTCCGGAGATTCCCGAGGGCGTCGATTGGTGGGATCCGCTGGCCGACAATGCGGTACAACCTGATCTCGACGCGGTCCTGGTGAACGGTGTTCGGGTAGCGCGGGGCAGTCGGGTGCTGCTTGCATCCGTCACGCCGGGCGGATGCCCAAGACCTCTTCTTCGCGGAGAAGACGGCTCGCGTCACGTCGGTGCACGAGGACGTCGACGGCAACCAGCACGTCGGTGTCGTCGTCGAGGACGATCCGGCGGCCGACCTGCACGACTGGTACGGGCGCTACCTGTACTTCTCCCCCGATGAAGTTGAACCACTCGAAACCGTTACCACAGAAAGGAATTCGACATGGCAATCTTAGGCTGGGTGTTCGTCGGCCTCTTGGCGTTAGCCGCGCTGGCCGGAGTCGTGATGGGGCTGGTTTCCATTCCAGATGCCCGGCGATACCTCAAGATCCGGCACATGTAGCGTCACCGGACAGTGCGATTCCAATGCGAATCCTGGTGGGCGGAATCGGCAATATCTTCCTGGGCGACGATGGGTTCGGCTCCGAGGTAGTCCGGCATGTCGCAGTCCAGCAGGACACTCCGGACATCAAGGTTGTCGACTACGGGATCGGGGGTATGCACTTGGCCTATGACTTGCTCGAGCACTGGGATGCGCTGGTCCTCGTCGACGCGATACCAAGCCGCGGCAGCCCCGGCGCCCTACACGTCTTCGAGGCCGACCACGAATCACATTCGGCCACAGCCGCTCTGGATGCGCACAGCATGGATCCTGCCGCGGTGTTCGCCAGCCTGAAGGCACTGGGTGGCAGGCCGCCTTACACAGTCGTCGATCGGCTGCGAGGCCGGCAGCGTCGACGAAGGCATCGGTCTGACCGAAGCCGTCGCAGGCGCTGTGCCACAGGCCATCCGCACCGTTGCGGAAGTCGTCGAGGGCTTGCGGGTTCGATCACCGGCGGCATCGCTGGAAGGGCGGGGCTGAGCGATGTGTCTGGGCATACCGGGAAAACTCGTCGAGATACTGGACGGCTATGACGGACAGCTGGCGTTGGTCGATGTCGCCGGGAAGCAACGCAAGGTCAATGTCGGCATGTTGCCCGAGGAAACGCTTGCACCCGGTGATTGGGTGATCATTCACATGGGTTTCGTCGTAGAGAAAACCGACCGGAACGGCGCCGAGCAGGCGATGGCTGGATTGCAGCTGATGGGCCGGGGCCCCGACGATGACTGACACGCTGGTCGGCACGGTCGACGTTCGGCAACGTTTCACTGTGTTCGGTGTCGTCCAGGGCGTAGGGTTCCGGCCGTTCGTCCACCGGATCGCCACCGAGCTCGGGCTCACCGGATTCGTCGGCAACGACTCGGGCGCGGTCTTCCTTGAAGTGCAGGGTCCCTGCGCACGCGTCGACGAATTCCGTCGCCGGCTGCGCGCCGAAGCGCCACCACTGGCCGCGATCAGTGCTGTTGAGGTCGTCGATGTTGGCACCGATGGTATGTCCGACAGCGGCTTTCGCATCGTGGAAAGCCAGACGGTCGCCGGGGCTGCTGCTACTCCGATTCCGCCAGACGTGGCCGTCTGCAACGACTGCATCACCGAGTTATTCGACCGCAACGACCGCCGTTACCGGCACCCTTTCATTACGTGCACCAACTGCGGTCCCCGGTTCACCATCATCCGTGCCCTGCCCTATGACCGTGTATCCACCACCATGTCGGCGTTCACCATGTGTGAACGCTGTGCCGCCGAATACCACGACACTCACAATCGGCGATTCCACGCCCAGCCGATCGCTTGCCCGGACTGCGGGCCGTCGCTGTGGTTCGCCGGGCGCGCCGGCCGCGTC
The DNA here is from genome assembly GCA_963762535.1 of uncultured Actinomycetota bacterium. GTDB lineage: Bacteria > Actinomycetota > Actinomycetes > Mycobacteriales > Mycobacteriaceae > Mycobacterium. The sequence continues at coordinate 671,806 of CAVXKX010000001.1, read as the reverse complement.
GACGGATCCGATGCGGCGCTGGCGGCCACCCAGCAGTCACTGAGTGCAGGCGCTGTGGTCGCGGTCAAGGGCATCGGCGGGTATCACCTCGCCTGTCGAGTGGACGACGAGGCCGCGATCGTTGAGCTGCGCACCCGAAAAGCGCGCGGCGGCAAGCCGTTAGCGATGCTGGTGCGGGACCTGGACGTCGCACGCCGCTACGCACACATCGACGACGCTGAAGCCGCGGTGCTTTCGAGTGCGGCCCGACCGATCGTGCTGTTGCGACGCCGCCAGGACGCGCCGCTCGCCGACGCCGTCGCACCCGGCAGTCCGCTGGTCGGGCTCATGCTGCCCTACTCGCCGATCCATCACTTGCTGCTCGCACCCGTCCCGAGTGCCGCAGCCCCGGTACTCGACGCTCTGGTGCTGACCAGCGCCAACCGATCCGATGCTCCCATCTGCTTTACTGAAGACGATGCGGCGCAACGTCTTCCGCCCTTGTGCGACGCGCTGCTCGACCACAACCGGCCGATCCAGGTGCCCTGCGATGATTCCGTGGTTCGGGTAGTGGACGATCGCGAACTGCCGATCCGTCGGTCGCGTGGCTATGCACCGCTGCCCGTCGACCTCGGCCGCCGCGGGCCGGCGGTGCTGGCGGTAGGCGGCGAATTGAAGAACACCTTCTGCCTCACCGACGGTGCGCGCGCATATCTTTCCGGGCACATCGGGGACATGCAGACGCTGGAAACCCTCCGGGCGTTCGAGCGTGCGGTCGGCCAACTGAGCGAGATTCGGCACCGGCCAGCGCGATTGGCCGCCGACCTGCATCCTGGCTATCACACGCGCGGTTGGGCGGAGCGCCGGGCGGGCGATCTGCCGCTGGATCTGATTCAACACCACCACGCGCATGTGGTGTCGCTGCTGGCCGAGCACGGACGAATCGGCGATCCCGTGATCGGGGTTTCGTTCGACGGCACCGGCTACGGCTGCGATCACACGATCTGGGGCGGAGAGATTCTCAAGCTCGGGCGTGACAGTCACCGGTTCGTCCGGGTCGGCCACCTGTTACCGGTGCCGCTGGTGGGCGGTGATGCGGCGGTACGCAATCCGTGGCGGATGGCGCTGTCTCAGTTATGGGTGGCCGGTATCGAGTGGACAGCGGACCTACCCCCGGTCATCGCGACGACCCGGGACGAATTGCGCCTCACCCGTTCACAATTAGAGAGCGGCACCGGCTGCGTGCCGTGTTCCAGCATGGGCCGACTGTTTGATGCGGTCGCGTCGCTGCTGGGGGTGCGGCACCGAATCGAGTATGAAGGCCAGGCCGCCATCGAGCTTGAGGCGCTGGCCGAGTCGATTGGCGACACCGCGGGATCGAAGATGCGATTGGCTGTTCGCCCCGACGGGGTGATCGACCCCGGCGACATGCTCCGAACAATGGTGACGGGCCTGCGCGCAGGCGTGAAACCCGCGGTGCTGGCCGCCCAGTTCCACCACGCGGTCGCGGTCGCGGTCGTCGAGGTGGTGCGCAGGGTCGCCGGTCCGGTGCGATTGGTGGGCCTGACGGGCGGGGTGTTCCAGAACGTACTGCTGACGCGGGGATGCCGACAACGGTTGCAGCAGGCTGGATTCGAGGTACTGACCCATCACACGGTACCGCCCAACGACGGGGGGCTGGCGCTGGGTCAGGCTGCGATATCAGTGTTGACCGCGCTGGACGAAGCGGAGTTGAGATGACTACTGCGATCGATCAGGGGCTCGATGGCGAGCTGGCCGCTGATTTGGCCGCGACGGCCTTCACATTGGCCAAGCGATTCGCCGCGGGAGCGACCATGTGGTCCATCGCGCCGTCGTGGGAACCGCATGCATTGCATATCGCGGTCGAGTTTGTGCATCCGGTGATCATGGGAAAGCGCGCACTGCCGGCCGTTGCCCTGACCGGACCGAACCTGGTCGATCTCATGAGGGTGTCGGTACGGCCCGGCGACATCGTGATGGGAGTCGGTACGGCTGATGAGCCAGATCTGCGTTCGGCGATGCGCCGCGGTCCGGCCTGGGGTGCCGCAACCGTCTGGATCGGTAACGGTGAACGACCCGTTGCCGGCGCCGCAGATCACGTCCTGTGGCTAGACGACCCCGATCCGCGCATACCGGCAAACGGCGGATTTGTGCTGTTCTACCACCTGTTGTGGGAACTCACCCACGTGTGCTTCGAGCACCCGGGATTGCTCCAACCCGAACGTGCCGAACAAGCGTGCGTCACCTGCAGCGACGAGGGACGCCTGGGAGAAGTGGTGACGACGTCGCCCGACGGCATGGCCGCGGTGCGAACCGCCCGCGGCATCGAGAAGGTGGCGACGGCGCTGATCGATCCGGTCGCCGCCGGTGAGTTGCTGTTGGTGCACGCAGGGACCGCGATCACTCGCTTGGAGGAGGACGCCTGATGGCCCGCCCCAGCGAAGAACCCACCAACTTCCTCTATCCGTTCATCGACGCGCAGGAAGACAATCCGGAATCGCTGCTTGCCGACCTGGCCTCGTCAGCGCAGGCAAAGGCTGCCGAGAGTGCGGCGCTTCGGCGTACGACCTTGGAAGCTAATGCCGTCCTGCTGGAACAGGCTGCTACCGAGATGGCGCGCCGCTTCGCGGCCGGCGGCCGGCTGTTCACCTTCGGAAACGGCGGCAGCTGCACCGATTCCACGACCTTAGCCACCTTGTTCTCCCACCCGCCGGCCGGTAGCCCGTCACCCGCTTGGTCCTTGAGCGCCGATCAGGCGATCGTCACCGCACTGGCCAACGATGTCGGGTTCGAGTTGGTGTTCGCCCGGCAATTGATCGCCCGCGCCAAGGCCGGTGACATCGCGATCGCCATGTCCACCAGCGGCGGTTCACCCAATCTGCTCGCCGCGTTGGCCGAGGCCCACCAGCGCGGTTTGTACACCATCGGGTTCGCCGGCTATGACGGCGGCGCTTTCGCGAACAACCCAAATGTCGATGTTTGCTTCATCGTTCGCTCGCAAAGTGTCCACCGTATTCAGGAATCCCAAGCCCTGTTGGGTTACCAGCTGTGGTTGACCACCCAACAACGGGCCGCCGATCAAGGTTTGGGGGTCGCATGAGCAAGCCAACAGGTGAATACCTGTCGTCGGGCCCGCAGTTCGCCGAAGGCGAGGTGATCGAGCGGATCGAAGTGTTCCGCAGGCGCCGGCCCCGGTTGCTCGACGACCACGTGAACCTGGCGCACGGAGCGGGCGGCAAGGCTTCGGCCGCACTGATCGACGCGGTGTTCATGGAGGCGTTCCGCAATCCGCTGCTGGAGTCGCTCGGCGACGGGGCAATCCTCACATTGCCCGGCGGCGACCGGTTGGCCATGTCCACCGATTCATTTGTCGTGCAGCCCAGACGTTTTCCTGGGGGATCCATCGGTGAGCTTGCCGTGCACGGCACCTGTAACGATCTCGCGATGGCCGGCGCGGTGCCGTCCTGGATCGCGGCGGCGTTCGTTCTGGAAGAGGGATTTCCGATCGCCGAGCTGAAGGAGATCGTCGCCGACATGGCCGCCGCCGCTGCCACAGCGGGCGTGCAGATCGTTACCGGCGACACCAAGGTGGTACCCAAGGGCGCCGCCGACGGCCTCTTCGTCACCACCACGGGGGTCGGCGTCATTCCGCCAGGGCGCAAACTTTCGCCCGCGTCGGTCTGCGCCGGCGACAAGGTTCTGCTGTCCGGCTCGATGGGCGATCACGGCATGGCAGTGATGCTGGCCCGGGGCGATCTGGCCATCGAGGCCGACATCCATTCCGACACGGCGTGCCTCAGCCCCCTGGTGGAACTGCTCATGGCGGCCGCGCCGTCCACCCGATGGCTGCGGGACGCGACCCGAGGCGGAGTCGGGACCGTGTGCAACGAGCTGGCTCAGGCGTGCGGCCTCGGGGTGCTGCTCGAAGAGGAGCGTCTGCCCGTGCAACCCATGGTCAATGGCGCGTGCGAGTTGCTTGGGATTGATCCGCTTTACGTCGCCAACGAGGGCAAGCTCGTCGCCGTCGTCGCACCGGCGGAGGCCGAGGCAGGGCTGGCCGCGCTGCGGTCACATCCGCTGGGGGCCGATGCGGCCGAGGTCGGAGAAATAGTCAACGAACCGGCGGAAAGCGTCGTGCTGCGAACCGGGTTCGGCGGCACCCGGATCGTCGACATGCTCGTCGGCGATCCGCTGCCACGAATCTGCTGAGCTGACGTGGCGATCGTAAGCGCGGCGAAGCCGGGTGCAGCGGATCGTCACACGAGAGGAGGAGACCGCGATGTGCCTTGGGATCCCGGGCCGGATCGTTGAGATCACCGATCCTGCCAACTATTTGGCGAAGGTAGATGTCAGCGGTGTACAACGCACGATTAGCGTGCGGCTGCTGGAGGATGACCTGCCGGCGCCCGACGATTGGGTGCTGGTCCATGTGGGTTTCGCGATGGCCAAAATCGACGAGACCGAGGCTTTGCTCACTCTGGCAGCGGTCAAGAAGCTGGGCGAGGCCTATACCACCGAAATCGAAGCCTTCGACTCGTCGGCGATTGTGTAAGGGGGACGGAATGAAATTCGTCGACGAATTCCGTGATCCGGCGGCCGCCCGCAAGCTGCTGGGTGCCATCGGGCAGTTGGCGGGCAGCGGTCCCGACCAATTCAAGTTCATGGAGGTGTGTGGCGGGCACACCCACACCATTTACCGGCACGGCATCGAACACCTGCTGCCCGACAACGTCGAGCTGGTGCACGGCCCCGGGTGCCCGGTATGCGTAATCCCGATGGGCCGTATCGACGACGCGATGTGGCTGGCCGGCCAACCCGATGTCATCTTCACGTGCTTCGGCGACATGATGCGGGTGCCCGGGTCGGCCGGCAGCCTGCTGGACGCCAAAGCACGCGGCGCCGATGTCCGGTTCGTCTACTCGCCGCTCGACGCGCTCAAGATCGCTGTCGACAACCCCGACAAACACGTGGTGTTCTTCGCCATCGGCTTCGAGACCACGGCCCCGTCGACCGCGGTGACGCTGGTGCGTGCCCGCGATCTTGGCCTGCGAAATTTCAGTGTGTTCTGCAACCACGTCACCATCGTGCCGCCGATCAAGGCGATCCTGGAATCACCGGACCTGCGGTTGTCCGGCTTCATCGGCCCCGGGCACGTGTCGACCGTGGTGGGCAACCGGCCATACCGTTTCGTGACCGAGGTATACCGAAAGCCCTTGGTAGTGGCTGGGTTCGAGCCATTGGATATTTTGGCGGCGGTCACCATGCTGCTGCGCCAGATCCGCGAAGGCCGATGCGAGGTGGAAAACCAGTACAAACGCGTGGTACCCGAAAACGGTAATCCGGCCGCCCTCGCGCTGATGGGCACGGTGTTCGCGTTGCGGCCGCACTTCGAATGGCGCGGGCTGGGATTCATCTCGCAGAGCGCGCTGCGGCTGCACGACGACTTCGCGGAGTTCGACGCCGAACAGCGGTTCTCGATGCCCGGCGTGCGGGTCGCCGATCCCAAGGCGTGCCAGTGCGGCGAGGTACTCAAAGGTGTGCTCAAGCCTTGGGAATGCAAGGTTTTCGGTACCGCTTGCACCCCAGAGACGCCGATCGGCACCTGCATGGTGTCGCCCGAGGGAGCATGCGCGGCCTACTACAACTTCGGCCGCATGCATCGCGACGCCGCCAAGCTGGTTGGGCAAACCGGGCGGGCGTGACAGTTGGACCCGGAGAGCCGCGGGGCCGAGATGTTCGCTCGGTATGCCCACGCGCCCAATGCGCTGGGGTATTGCGGTCCCCCACTGGGCGCCACCTTGCGGGACGGCTCGGTCGAGGATGTGCGCCGCGCCGCGACGCAGTTTTCCGGCGCCTGGCCGTACTTGCGGGTGCTCGCGAAGATGACCGGCATCAGCGATCCGCTGGACTACCGACTTGTCGAGTCATATTGGCTGGGCGGCGGAGTCGGCGCCAACCTGGACGCGGGCGAATTTTTCGACGCGTTGCTGGCCATCATCGGCCCGCAGGCAGGCCAGTACTGGTCGCATCTCACGCCCGACCTGGCCGGTGAGGCGGCAGGCAATCACTGCTTTCATGTCTTCGGTGTCTATCCGTGGACGCGGTTTTTAGGCCGCGGCATGGACGAGCAGCCGCTGAGTGTGTTGGACAATTGCCGGATCACTTGGGGCACAGTGCTTTCCCGCAATCGGCGATCAGCGTCGAGGTCATGTGCCAGGGGCTGGCCTGGGATGGTCAAGCGCTCACGCTGTCCGAGCCGTCGGCACGCCGACTCGACGTCTGGGTCGACGGGTACAGCGCGGTGCCCGACGTGGCGGCCGGCGACGAGGTCGCGATCCACTGGGATCGGCTGTGCGGCCGGTTGCAACCCGACCAGATCCAAGCGCTGGCCGACAGCACCACCAGTCAGCTCCGCAAGACGAATCAGCGGCTGGCGCGCGTCTAGCGTCGTGGCCGCCCGGCGTCCCGTGGTCCGTCACCCTGGCACTGCGGGCACAGTCCGTGCAGGGTGAGGCCGGCACGGTCGGACAGCGTGAACGAACTGCCGGCCATCGCATGTTGCAGCGCAGAGGCCAGTCGACCCGCGGGCACTTCGATGATCGAGCCGCAGCGTGTGCACACCGCGTGATGGTGCGGGTCGGCAGCCAGACCGTAGGTGGTCACTCCGCCTTCCAAGGTCAGCGCATGCAACACACCCTGGTCGACCAGGGTGGTCACCGTGCGGTAGATCGTCGCCAGGTCCGGCGGTTGATCTTCGGCCGGCACGCACTCGTGCAACCGCTGGTCGATCTCGGCAACCGACAGATGACCGTGGACCGGCTCAAGCACTGCCAAGACTGCTATCCGAGAGGCCATCCGGCGCAGGCCGTGAGCGCGCAGCAGCTCGCCGATCCGCTCGATGACGGCCGGATCCAAAGCCGAGGGGCTGGCCACTCGTCCAGTATCACGCAGGCGATCGTCGAATCACAGACAACGGCTGGATCGGACGCTGTCAGACTGACGCCGTGCCTGAATTGTCGATCTGCGATGTGCTGCCCGCCGCGGCTGCGTTGCTTTCCGTCGACGGGGCGGCGGACGCGCTCGGGATAACCGAACGTGTCGGCACAATGCGGCGCGTTGTGGTCGTTCTCGTCGACGGGATGGGCTGGCACCTGCTACCGGAATTGGCCGCCGACGCACCGCTGCTGGCCTCGGTGCTGGCCGGTGACGCCGGCCGGCTTGACGAACTCGCCTGCACCTTCCCTTCCACCACACCGACCAGCCTGGCGTCGTTGGCGACCGGAGTCGCACCGGGCCGCCACGGAATACTGGGTTTCACAGTCAAGCTCCCCGGAACCGAACGGGTGCTCAACCACATCTGGTGGCGCGACGATCCGCCAGCCAGCCGATGGCAGCCCGTCCCAACATGGTTCGAACGGCTGCAGCGGGCCGGCATCAGTGCTCGCGCTGTGCTGCCCGCGGCGTTCCTCGGCAGCGGCCTCACCGAGGCGGTATACCGCGGTGCCCAATTTCAGGCGGCGACCAACGACGACGACTACGCCCAGCTCGTGGTCGACCAGCTACGGGCCGAGCCCGGATTGGTCTACGCGTACACCGCCGCACTCGACACCGCGGCGCACCTGTTCGGTGTCGGCTCACCCGAGTGGCACGCCGCCGCCGCCTACGTGGATGCGTTGCTCACCCGGCTGGTCGAGGCGTTGCCGGCGGATGCCGCACTGCTGATCACCGCCGACCACGGCGGGTTGAACGTGCCGGAAACTCAGCGAATCGACCTCGACGCGGATTCGCAGTTGAGTGCCGGGGTGCGAGTCGTTGCCGGCGATCCGCGGGTGCGCTACCTGCACACCGAGCCGGGCGCGGCTTCCGACGTGATCGCCGCCTGGAGCGAGCTGTTGAATGGGCGGGCCGACGTGCGCAGTCGCGACGACGCCGTCGCAGCCGGGTTCTTCGGAAACGTGGTATCCGACCACCTGCCGCGGATCGGCGACGTCGTCGTCAGCTGTCTGGGTGACACGGCGGTGCTGGCCAGCGCCCATGAGCCACCGGAAGTGGCTCAGCTCATCGGCTTCCATGGAGCGGCAACGCCCGTTGAGATGGCGATTCCGCTGATCACGTTTCGGGGCTGACCGGAGCACAATCGACGACTCGATATTTCACCTGCGAAATACTCGCAGTATTCCTGCGAATCGTCTGCAACACGTTTGTCGGTGGATTAGCGTCAATGGTGGCCCGGACCTTAATCACAGAGGGGACGCGACATGGCCGCTGACACACTCAGCCGGCAACCATCGTCGCGCTCCCGACTACGCGGGGCTCTGACACCTGACGAGTGGCTGCGCCTGTGGTCGATGTTCGCGATCATTATCGCGTTGCACCTGATCGGTTGGGGCACACTGATACTCGTCGTCGAGCCGGCGCATTTGAGCATCGGAGACAAAGCATTCGGGATCGGGATCGGCCTGACCGCCTACACACTGGGACTACGCCACGCATTCGACGCCGACCATATCGCCGCGATCGACAACACCACCCGCAAGCTGATGAACGACGGGCGGCGGCCGCTGAGCGTCGGCTTCTTCTTCTCCCTCGGCCACTCGTCGGTGGTGTTCGGGCTGGCACTGCTGATCGCGTTCGGGCTCAAGGCAATAATCGGACCCGTCGAGCAGGACTCTTCGGCACTGCATCACTACACCAGCCTGATCGGCACCAGCGTCTCGGGCGTGTTCCTGTACCTGATCGCGATCATCAATGTGGTGATCCTGGTGGGCATCCTGCGCGTGTTCATGCAGATGCGCCGCGGCCACTTCGATGAAGAAGAGCTCGAAGCACAGCTGAACAATCGCGGACTGCTCAATCGGCTGCTCGGTCGCTTCACCAAATCGGTTAGCGCGTCGTGGCATATGTATCCGATCGGGGTGCTGTTCGGCCTGGGCTTTGACACCGCCACCGAAGTCGCACTGCTGGTGCTGGCCGGCACCAGCGCCGCGGCCGGACTGCCGTGGTATGCCATCCTGTGCCTGCCGGTGTTGTTCACCGCGGGAATGTGCCTGCTGGACACAATTGACGGTTCGTTCATGAATTTCGCTTATGGCTGGGCCTTTTCGAATCCGGTGCGCAAGGTCTACTACAACATCACCATCACCGGCCTGTCGGTGGTTGTCGCGCTCCTCATCGGCACCGTCGAATTGCTGGGTCTGCTGGCCGAGCAGTTGGGCTGGGCAAGCGGATTCTGGAGCTGGGTGGGCGGTATCGATCTCAATGCCATTGGTTTTCTCATCGTCGGCCTGTTCGTGGTCACATGGGCCGGCGCCTTGCTGATTTGGCGCTACGGGCGCATCGAGGAGAAGTGGACGGTGCAGGCCGAACGCGTCGGCTGAGACGCGTCGAAGAATCGGCCTGGGTTCACCCCAGGTCGCGATCACCACCGTGCCCGAGCCGGGTGTCGAGCCCAAGTTCGTCACAGCCCTGAGCTGAGCCGGTGGCTTTCGCCGCCGACACAAATTGATGACCGCAGATTTTCATCCGGTCGGCGTTGCGGTGCTTGCTGTCTTCAATCAGCCTGCGCCAAAACACTTTTCACGCAAGTCCGGGTATCGGACTTGCGTCGTCGTCGTGCGCCCGATTCAAAGGAGAAACCCAAATGTCGTTCGTATCCATCGTACCGGAGATCCTATCCACTGCAGCGGACAACCTTCAATCTGTCGGCTTGCGACTTCAAGCGCAGAACACCGCAGCGGTGGTACCGACCACAGGTCTTGATCCCGCCCGCCTCCGACGAGGTATCCACCTTGACAGCAATCCAATTCGCTGCACATGCCCACGCTTACCAGACGGTTAGCGCGCAGTCTGCGGCGGTTCACGAAATGTTCGTGACGATGTTGGCGGCCGGCGCCCAGGCGTACGCCACCACCGAGGCCGCCAACGCGGCTGCTACCGGATAAGAGGTCTTGCAATGGATTTCGCAACATTACCGCCAGAAGTCAACTCCGGGTTGATGTACGCCGGTCCGGGCTCCGGGCCGATAATCGCAGCGGCCGCTTGCTGGGACAGCCTGGCCGCCGAGGTGTCCTCGGCGGCAGGTGATTACGGGTCGGTGATCTCCGATCTCACCAGCGGTCCGTGGCGAGGCCCGGCGTCGGCGTCCATGGTCGCCGCCGCCGCACCATACGTGTCCTGGATGAATGCCACTGCCGCGCAAGCCGAACAGGCCGCCAATCAAGCTAAAGCGGCGGCCAGTGCCTACGACACTGCGTTCACAGCGACGGTGCCCCCGCCGGTCATCGCAGCCAACCGGACGTTGTTGGCGTCGCTGATCTCCACCAATATCCTCGGCCAGAACACCCCCGCGATCGCGGCCACCGAAGCCCACTACGCCGAGATGTGGGCACAAGACGCCGCGGCGATGTACGGCTACGCCGGATCCTCGGTGGCCGCATCGACATTGACGCCGTTCGTCGCGCCGCCAGCCACCACCACGAGTAGGTAGTCCTTGGACACGGGGACGCCGACGACGCTGTCACAGCTGGTGACTTCGGTCCCCGCTGCGCTACAGGGGCTGGCCTCCCCCTGCCACGTCGACGTCGTCGGGATCCGGACTTCAGGGGCTTTTGGATTTACTGACGGGGAACTCGACGTCCACGACGGGGTTCTCGGGGCTCTTCAATGAGCTGTTCTCGTCGAATGGCTTGGGGCTCAACGCCAATATCTGGAACACCATATTTTCATCAGGCTTCTACACGCCTGCTAACACGCTGGGTGCCTTTACGAGTTTGTTCGGCGGCGCGGCTGCGGGTGACGCGGCGGCTGGGGCCGGGGAAGCGGCGGCGGCAGCCGACGGAATCGGGGGTGCGGTGGCGGCCCCGGCTGCGGGACTGGGCGAGCTCGGCGGTCTGGGCGGCGCGGCGTCGGCCGCCATAGGTCGGGGTACGGCGATCGGCGCGTTGGCGGTGCCGCCCAGCTGGACTGCGATCACCCCCACGGTGAGCCCGCTGTCCGGCGGCTTGGGAGCGACGCCGCTGCCGCCAGCCCCTCCGCCTGCAGTCGCGGCCGGCATACCCGCCATGCCGTCCGCCAATGCGGCCGGAAATCGCTTCCGCGCCGCCACTCCACACTACGGGTTCCGCCCGACGGTGATGGCACACCCACCGGCGGCGGGATGACCGTGCAGCTCTACAGCGGCGTGGTGTAGGCGGCGCTGATGCCGCCGTCGACGAGGTAGCTCGCCGCGGTGATGAACGACGCGTCGTCGCTGGCCAAAAATGCGACAGCGGCGGCGATTTCGTCGGCTTCACCGAATCGGCCCATCGGCACGTGCACCATCCGCCGAGCCGCGCGCTCGGGATCGCTGGCGAAAAGCTCCTGCAGCAGAGGGGTGTTCACCGGCCCGGGGCACAGCGCGTTGACCCGGATGCCCTGGCGGGCGAATTGCACGCCGAGCTCGCGCGACATGGCCAGCACCCCGCCCTTGGACGCGGTGTAGGAGATTTGCGACGTCGCCGAACCCATCACCGCGACGAACGAGGCGATGTTGACGATCGACCCGCGTCCGGCCGGCACCATGTGCCGTAGCACCGCCCGGCAGCACAGGTAGACCGACTTCAGGTTGACGTCTTGCACTCGCTGCCAGGCCGGCAGTTCGGTGTTCTCGATCAGATCGTCGTCGGGTGGGGAGATACCGGCGTTGTTGACTGCGATGTCCACTGCACCGTAGCGGCCCGCCACGGTATCGAACAGCGAGTTGACCGATGCCTCGTCCGAAACATCCACTGGCACAAACAGACCGCTGATCTCTTCGGCGGCCGCGGCGCCGGTCCGACCGTCGATGTCACCGATGACGACGGTGGCTCCCTCGGCATGCAGCCGCCGAGCCGAGGCCAGCCCGATGCCGCCGCCGCCGCCGGTGACCACGGCGATTTTTCCGGCCAGCCGCTGCGTCAGGTCCAGCCATCAGTGCCGCTCCTCGTTTGCGTATGTCCGCGCTGCCTCGACGATCGCCGAAAACAGCCGCAGGTCGTCCAGACTCTCCTCCGGGTGCCACTGCACCGCGACCACGAAGCCATTCCCCGGCAGCTCCAACGCCTCGATCACGCCGTCGGCGTCCCAGCCGCTGACGACCAGCCCGTCACCGAGCTCGGCGATGGCCTGGTGGTGGTAGCAACGCACGTCGACGGACTCGCCGACCAGGTCGGCCAGCCGGGTGCCCGGCACTGCCCGCACCGAAAGCGTGCTGAATTCGGCGTTGCCGGCCCGATGCCCGCCGTGGCCGATGACGTCGGGCAGGTGCTGGTGCAGGGTTCCGCCGAGCGCGACGTTGAGCACCTGGGCGCCGCGGCAGATACCCAGCACCGGGAGCTGCCGCTGCAACGCCGCGCGAAGTAGTGCGAACTCCCATGCATCGCGCTGCTGCTGAGGGCCGATCCGTGCTCGGATGCGGCTGTTGACCGTAAACGGCCGGATCGACGTCCTTGCCGCCGGTGAGCAGCAGTCCGTCCAGGCCGTCGAGAACCCGGCCGGCGATGTCGGGATCGACTGGCTGCGGAGGCAGCAGCACTGCCACCCCGCCGGCCGCGGTGACGCCCTGAAAGTAGACGGCCGGAAGGAAACTGGCGGGCACGTTCCATACCCCGGTCTGCGCCTGATCCAGGTAGGTGGTCAGGCCGATCACCGGCGCCTTAGCACTCACGCATGGTCACCTGGTCAAAACCGCTCGAACCCACGCACTCGCTCCCAATCGGTAACCGCCCCGTTGAATGCGGCCACCTCGATGCGGGCGTTGTTGACGTAGTGGTCGACCACTTCGTCACCGAATGCCTGCCGGGCGACCGCTGACGCGCCGAACAGCGTCGCGGCTTCGGCCAGCGTACCGGGCAATCGCTGAGTCGCGTCGTCCTCGGCCCGCTGATAAGCGTTACCCGTACATGGCTCGGGCAACGGCAATTCACGATCGATACCGTGCAGCCCGCCCGCGATCAGCGCCGCGACGGCCAAGTATTGATTGACATCACCGCCGGGAACCCGGCATTCCACCCGCATGCCGTCGCCGTGCCCCACCACGCGCAGCGCGCAGGTCCGGTTGTCCACGCCCCACGTCACGATGGTGGGAGCGAAGCTTCGATCGGCAAACCGCTTGTAGGAGTTGATGTTCGGCGCATAGAACAGCGTGAGTTCTGAAAGGGTGGCCAGCAGGCCGGCGACGAAGTTGCGAAACATCGGCGACATGCCCATCGGTTGACCGTCGCCGGCGAATACCGGCGAACCTTCCAGCGACCGCAGCGACAGGTGGATATGGCAGCTATTGCCTTCGCGCTCATCGTATTTCGACATGAACGTCAGCGACTTGCCGTGCTGATCGGCAATTTCCTTGGCGCCATTCTTGTAGATGGCGTGGTTGTCGCAGGTGATCAGCGCCTCGTCGTAGCCGAATCCGAGCTCCTGCTGTCCGCGGTTGCACTCCCCCTTGACCGCCTCCCAGCGCAGACCCGCGCCCTGCATGTGCTGTCGTATGTCGCGCAGTAGTGGCTCGATGCGACTGGAGGCCATCACCGCGTAGTCCATGTTGTAGTCACTGGCCGGGGTCAGGTTGCGATAGCCGGTCGCCCACGCTTGGCGGTAGGTGTCGTCGAAGACGATGAACTCCAGCTCGGTGGCGGCATACGCCTGCAGCCCGCGTTCGCGCAGCCGGTCCAGCTGTCTTTGCAGAATGCGACGCGGAGCGGGCTCGATGGCGCCGCCGTCATGCCGCACCACATCGGCCAGCACCAGCGCCGTGCCGGGCAGCCACGGAAGCTGTCGCAGCGTCGTCAGGTCCGGCTTCATCACCATGTCGCCGTAACCGGTGTCCCACCCCGATATCGCATAGCCCTCGACGGTGTTCATGTCGACGTCGACGGCGAGCAGGTAGTTGCAGCACTCGGCGCCGACGTCGACGGCCTCCTCGAGGAAAAAGCGCGCCGAGATCCGCTTGCCCACCAGCCGGCCCTGCATGTCGGCGAACGCGACGATCACCGTGTCGATATCACCGGCGTCGATGAGTCGCCGCAGCTCGTCGCGGGAAAGAATGACAGCGGTCACCAGGTGCTGGTGCGCAGGACGATCTCGGCGGCAAGTTGCGCCGTCGACTCGTGCGCGTTGCGTCGTCCGAGCAGCTCGACCACCCGGTAGTCGCCGTAGACGAACTGCTGGCTGGCCTGTGCCACCGAATGGTTCGCGGGGCTGCTGACGAGCGCGGTCGTGTTGATCTCGACTGGTGGACACTCCACGTCGCGCACCACGCCCGCGAGATCGGCGACCCGCGGATGGCCGCGGTCGATCACCACCAGGCCGGTGAAGCGGTCCAGCCGGGTGGCCGCCAGGTCCCAGGCCAGCTCGGCGCCTTCGCGGTCGCCGGCCAGCACTCCCCAACTGACGTCGAGGACATCGAGAATGCCCACCACCGACTTGGGCGTCAGGCGCGGGTCCGACGCGACGGCGATGGTACGCAGCGACGCGGTATGCAGACGCTCGCATAACGCGTCGTACGCCGGGAGTGCCCGCTGGGCCGCGCACAGCAGCACGACGACGGAGCCCTTCTCCGGACCGGTGTCGCAGACCTGGATGGGAAACCCGTCGACGGTAGTCATCATCGTCGAAGGCACCACAGCAAATTACAGTGAATTGCCGCGCGCGGGGGGCGTTTTCGGCCGGATCGTTAACTGTGTGGCAATTGGAAACGTTTGCGCAACATGCGCAGTTCTTGCGACGACGGCGGGCACAACGCCTGACAGTGTCGGCGAAAACCCTTGATTGGAGCAGCGATTGGCCGCGGTCACCGCAGCCCGGCGACGATCGTCGGACGCCGGGGCGGGCCGTAGTCCAACAATCCGGTGATCGCGTCGACGTCGAGGTGCGCCTCGAGCAGATCGGCCATCAGATCGAGTTGGGCGTCGCGCCGCGCGGCCACATTGGTGTCGTCGGCAACGACGAACCCGTCGCGGCCGGCGGCCGCTGCAGCGGCGGTCAACCACTGCCGGCGGAACTCGTCGTTGTCGAAAAGACCGTGCCAGTGTGTTCCGTACACCTGGCCACGCCGGTATCCCTCGGGCTCTCCGTCCACCTCGAACCAGGTGGCCTCCGCGCAGCGGGCCACCCGCCCGTGATGGATTTCGTAGCCGTGAAGTGAGCCCTCCCGGCGGCGCAGCACCTTGTCGGCCTCGAACGCGATGTCGGCGTCCAGCATCCCCATCGCCTCGACCTGGCCTGATCGACTTTCCACCGGATCGTGGATCGATCGGCACAGCATCTGGAAGCCCCCACAGATGCCGAGCACGGCGCGGCCCGAGGCGGCGTGCGCGCGGGTGGCCTGCTCCAGCCCCCGCTCGCGCAGCCAGGTCAGGTCGGCGACAGTGGATTTGGTGCCCGGCAGCACGATCACGTCGGTGTCGGCCAGGTCGGCCGGTTCTCGGACCCAGCGGACCAGCACGCCGGGTTCGCAGGCCAGCGCTTCGACATCGGTGGAGTTGGAGATGCGAGGCAGCCGCAGCACGGCCACCCGAAGCCACTGCGAGCCGCGGGGCGCTCGCGGGGTACCCAGGACCCGGTGTGCCAGCACCGGGACCGCGTCCTCGGTGTCCAGCCAGAGGTCATCGGTGTAGGGCAGGACGCCGTAGGTGGGACGGCCGCTGAGTTCGGCGAGTTGACGCAGACCGGGCTCCAGCAGCGAGACGTCACCGCGGAATTTGTTCACGATGAATCCGGCGATCAATGCCTGGTCTGGCGGGTCGAGTACCGCCACTGTGCCGAACAGATGCGCGAGCAGCCCGCCGCGGTCGATGTCACCGACGATCACCACTGGAAGGTGCGCGGCGCGCGCCAGGCCCATGTTGACCAGATCGGTTGCCCGCAAGTTGATTTCGGCTGGCGATCCGGCGCCCTCGCAGATGACCGCATCGAATTCGGCTCGCAGCTTCGCCAGTTCGTCTTGGACGACAGCGGACAGCTTGTTGCGATCCGACCAGTACTCCGCGGCGGTCGCGGTGCCCGCCACCTGCCCTTTGATCACGAGTTGCGAGGTCATGTCGCTGCCGGGTTTGAGCAAGATCGGGTTGAATCGAACGCTGGGTGCCAGACCGGCTGCCCGGGCCTGCATCGCCTGCGCCCGGCCGATCTCGCCGCCTTCGACGGTGACGGCGGAGTTGTTCGACATGTTCTGCGCCTTGAATGGCGCGACGCGAATTCCTTTGCGCGCCAGCAACCGGCAGAGCCCGGCGACGACCATCGATTTGCCCGCGTCCGATGTGGTGCCGGCGACCAGCAGTGCGCCGCTCACTTTTGCCGGGCGCAAAACGTCACGGCAGGGTCAGGATTTCGGCACCGGAATCGGTGACGAGCAGCGTGTGCTCGAACTGCGCGGTCCATTTGCGGTCTTTGGTGACGACGGTCCAGTCGTCGTCCCAGATCTCGTAATCCAGCGAGCCGAGGTTGATCATCGGCTCGATGGTGAAGGTCATTCCCGGCTCGAGAATGGTGGTGACGGCCGGCTGGTCGTAGTGCAGCACCACCAGGCCGTTGTGAAATGTGGTGCCGATACCGTGACCGGTGAAATCGCGAACGACGTTGTAGCCGAACCGGTTTGCGTACGATTCGATGACCCGGCCGACGACCGACAGTGCGCGCCCCGGTTTGACGGCTTTGATCGCCCGCATCGTGGCCTCGTGGGTGCGCTCGACCAGCAGGCGGTGTTCCTCGGAAACGTCACCGGCCAGGAATGTGGCGTTGGTGTCGCCGTGGACACCGTCGATGTAGGCCGTGACGTCGATGTTGACGATGTCGCCGTCTTCGATCACGGTCGAGTCGGGAATGCCGTGGCAGATAACCTCATTCAGCGACGTGCAGCACGATTTGGGGTAGCCCTTGTAGCCCAGGGTCGATGGGTAGGCGCCGTGGTCGACCATGTATTCGTGGGCGATTCGATCCAGTGCGTCGGTGGTCACGCCGGGCGCGACGGCTTTACCCGCCTCGGCAAGCGCGCGTGCGGCGATCTGCCCGGCGACCCGCATCTTCTCGATCACCTCGGGCGTCTGCACCCACGGCTCAGTCCCTTCGCGCGCGGTCGGCTTCCCGACGTATTCCGGGCGCGCGATCGACTTGGGCACCGGAAGAGTCGGTGAGACCACACCGGCGGACAGGGCAGAACGAACAGGCATGTGGTCAGGGTATCTGGATCAGGCACGGCCGCGGCGGCGTACCAGCGACCGACGCGGACCTCTGACCTTCACCGAGCCGCAGACCACCCGGCCGGTCAACACCACGTGCGGCGTGCCCTCAGCCGGCGCGACCTTCCGCCGATCGCTGGCGCTGCCGCCGTAAACCTCGACGTCGTCGATGGAAGCGCTGGCGCCTTCGGGCAATCGGATCTCGACCGAACCGAACCGCATGTCGAGCTCGATGACGACCACCGGTCCGGCGAATCTGGCTTTGACCAGATCCAGCTCGACCGAACCCATTCGGCGTACCAGCGCCAGCCGGGTGGGAACCGTCCATTCGCCGTGACGCTTGAGCGATCCGGCCCAGCCGCGCAGCTCGACCCGGTCGGCGGCGGAGGTGACGATCGCCCCCGGGCCCGGCAGATCGCCGACCAGGCTGTCCAGCTCGTTGCGGGTCCGGGCGTAGGACACCTGCGTGGATCGCTCCTCGAACTCGCTGATGTCGATCAGCCCCAGCGCGACCGCGTTGTGCAGGCGTCGGAGCGTGCCGTTGCGGTCGGCATCGGAGACTCGCAGTTCGGACAGTGCGTCTGGACGTGTCATGGCGGTACCAATCTACCGCCGCAGCGTCAGCGGCGGCAGATGCGGCACGGCGGCCCTGCCGGACGCTGCGAGTTGGTCCCGACGGTACGAGAATCACGTGGGCCGTCGACCAGTAGCTGAGGGCGACTTGCCCGAAGTCATTCAGATTAATGGCTAATTACGTATGGCCCTGATTTAGTTCTCGACATATTCGAGCAAAACTGTCAAACCATTGTTGGCGCCTCTCAGGCAAGACGTGCGGAAAACGGGATTTTAAGTCCAACTATCCGGACATACGCTCTGCGGATGCGCGGTGCCCCGACGACGCCGAGGCGCCTGAAGTCCGGCAGCCGCAATTCCGCCGGCGGCGTCTCGCCCGAAGGCAGGCCGCTGACTAGCCCTTTTCGCCTATGCGCTACCTGCTTCAGCTCGAATCGGACCCGCGACACGCTTGGCGATGGAGTTACGTGAAGGATCAAACAGCCCTCGAACTGCGCCTAAGAGGAGACTTAACGCTGTTAGTGCTTCACCTGAGATTTTTGTTAGAGATTTGCTTAACATGAGCGCCGACCTGTTATATGCTTCGTTCAGTCGAAGGCTCGTCCGCCATGGGGGAGATTAGGACTCATGTGCGAGCCAACGGCTGTGGGGCGGCAACCCCACAATCCACTGTCGAGAGAAATACCGAGATTGGAGGCTCGCACATGAGTCACAAGTATTCTACCGCAATCGGCGTCGGCCGGCCTTGGCCGGCGCAGCAGTCGCCGCGTTCGTTGGCATGGGCACCGCCCACGCCGACGACTTCATTGATCCCGGACTCTACCACCGACGTCTGTCACCGCCGGCGACCTGCAATCGCCGGCATGACGCGTACGACATGCTGTTCGGAGCTCGGGACGCGCAGGCGTTCGACAACATGAACGTCTGGCGTAGTCGCGGCTGAGGGGAACCTGACCAGGCTACGAGTCGATCACTTTCGAATCAGTCGCACCTTTCGAAGCGACCCCGCTGAGCACTGTTCTGGAGAATCGACCTCAGCGCATCACGCGGTCGCAGTTCGACCGCGGACGTCACCGGTTACCTCACGGCGGCCAATGGTCCGGTGACGCCGGTGGGTACCTGGTTCCGGACGACTTCCTCGGCTACCTCGGCCACGGGCCTGGACTACGACCTGCTGACCCCGACGGGTCTTGACCCGTGCTTCTGGGCCCGCTGATCGACATGCTGCTGGGCTGCCCCGCGTCGCCTAGTCTCGACGTCTGATCGCGACAATCCACCTCGATAGAGGTGGCTGTCTGACTGGCGGGACCGCAACGGTCCCGCCGGTCAGATCGGCGTTGCACATGCTCTGATCTCAATGTGGTACTTCGTCAACCGGTTCGCTGATCACCTGCTGTCGGCCCAAGTCGCAATGCCCTGTCGCCCGGCTGCCCCTCGCGGCCGGGCGACAGCTTTGTTTTAAGCCAGGTAATCGGCGGGCATCGACTCGAACATGAACTTGGTCATCCGCACCGCGTACTCCGAACTGCCTCCCCCGACGATCAGCGACGCGAAGGCCAGGTCGCCGCGGTAGCCGGCGAACCAGGAATGCGATCCACCGGGGAACTCGGCCTCACCGGTCTTGCCGTACACCTCGCCGCAGCCGGCGATCTCCTTGCCGGTCCCGTTGGTCACCACCAGTCGCATCATCGGGCGCAGACCGTCGATCATCTTCTCGCTGATCGGGGTGGTGTCGCCGGTGATCGTGGTGGGCCGTCCCTCGATGAGCCTGGGTACCGGCGTCTTTCCCGCGGCCACTGTCGCCGCGACCATCGCCATACCGAACGGGGAAGCCAGCACCTTGCCCTGGCCGAATCCGTCTTCGGTGCGTTCGGCGAGGTCGACCGTCGGCGGCACCGATCCGGTGACCGTGCTGAGGCCGTCGATCTGGTAGTCCAGTCCCATCCCGTACTTGTTGGCGGCCTGCGTCAGTCCCCGCGGCGGCATCTGGCTGGCCAATTGGGCGAACGTGGTGTTGCACGAACTGGCGAACGCGCGCGACATGGGCACTACGCCCAGATCGAAGCCGCCATAGTTGGGAACAACCCGCTGCCCGACATCGAGGTGGCCGGGACAGCCCAAAAGCGTATTGGGACTTGCCATGTCGCGCTCGAGCGCCGCACCCGCGGTGACCACCTTGAACGTCGACCCCGGTGGGTAGAGGCCGGTGGTGGCAAGCGGGCCCCAGTGCGTCGGCTGCGGAATTCTGTGCGACGGCGAGGATCTCCCCGGTCGACGGCTTGATCACGACGATCATCGCCTGGCGGCCCTGATTGTCGACCGCGCGCTGAGCGGCGTTCTGCACGGCGCGGTCCAGGCTGATCGACACCGACGGGGCCGGCGACGGCTGAACCTCGTGAAGTACGGCCAGATCGACGTTGTTCTGGTTGATGCTGACGACCCGCCAGCCCGCCTCGCCGTCGAGCTCGTCGATCACCGCTTTCTTCACCTGGGTGATCAGCGCCGGCGCGAAGTGATAATCCGTCGGCAACAGTTCAGCCTGCGGGGTGATCACCACACCGGGCAGGCTGCCCAGGGCCGGGGCGATGTTGTTGTTGTCATCGGTGCGCAGCGTGATCAGGTCGACCGGCTTGCCGCTGCCGCTGGCCTGCTCGGCCAGTCGCTGTGGGTCGTTGATCGTCTCGTCGAAGGGATGCAGCACGTCGACCACCGACCGGGCCGTGCTGATCAGGAAGGCGCCGGCCTTCGATGCGTCCAATGTGTAGTGGTACAGGTAGCCCGGCGCCAGCACATCGCTGCCACCGACTTCGTTCACCGACGCCCGTCGCGGCGGGTCAGCCCGCAGCGCGAGCGTCTGATGCTCACCGAGGCGCGGATGCAAGTCGGTGCTGCTCCAGCGAATCTGCCAATGACCTTCGTAACGAGCCATTTTCAGCTGCCCGTCATATGTCCAGTTCCGGTTCTTGGGCAGATGCCAGGTGTAGCGATAGCTGACCGAACCGGTGTCCTCGGCGTACTTCGATCCCAGAATCTGGGTGTCGAGGTGGCTGGCCTGCAGGCCGGCCCAGGCCGCATTGAGAGCTTCGCGCGCGTCGCTGGGGTTGTCGCTGAGATCGGCAGCCGCCGCGGTGTCGCCGGTAGCCAGCGCGGCGAAGAATTTCTGGGCCGCCGGCGCGGGGCCCTGCTGCTTCGGCGTGCAGCCCGACACCGCGGTCGTGGTGACAAGTACCGCTACCCCGACTGTGGCAGCTGATGCCACTGTGAATTTTGTTGCCATTGTGGCTGATGTTAGAACTGTGAACGCCGGACGGACGGCGACACACCGAGACGGAATCGTTACGCGGGCGGCTACCGGAGTATTTGCGCCCAGATCGACGAGAGCGCGTGAAAGTGCGAGTAGGGATCGCGCCTCCGTCGATTTCGGCGCACCGGGCCGGTCAGTCCAGCAGAACGGTCGCGAACGTGCCGATCTCGTCGAATCCGATCCGGTCGTAGGTAGCGCGCGCAACCGTGTTGAAGTCGTTGACGTAGAGGCTGGCCGTGCGGCCGGTGCCGACCACGACCGCGGCCAACGTCGCAGTGCCCGCCGTGCCGAGGCCGCGGCCACGCCACTCGGGATGCACCCACACCCCCTGGATCTGGCTGACCGTCGGCGACTGTGATCCGACCTCGGCCTTGAAGACCACTTGACCGTTCTCGAAACGGGCCCACGCCCGCCCGGCCGCGATCAGGCTGGCGACCCGGCGGCGGTAGCCGCGCCCGCCATCCCCGAGCCGTGGGTCAACGCCCACTTCGCCGATGAACATGTCGATCGCCGCCACCAGATAGGTGTCGAGTTCGTCGGGCTTGACCTGCCGCACACCGGGATCGATCGCGCAGGTGGGCATCCTGGTCAGCGCCATCAACGGCTGACGGTCACGTACGTCGCGTGCCGGACCCCAGGCCGGCTCCAGGCGCTGCCACATCGGCATCACCAACTCGGCCCGCCCGACCAGCGACGAGCACCGTCGCGACCCGGTCAGCGCGGCGTCGGCGAAGGCGTACAGGTCGTCGGGTCGGCCGCGCAGCGGAATCAGGTTGGCGCCGGCGTAGCACAACGACTCCTCGGGCCCGCGGCGCGTCCACAGCTCTCCGCCGATCGAATGGGGATCCAGGCCATGATCGGCCACCCTGGCGGCCACCATGCATGAGCCGACCGGGTCGTCGTCGAAAACCCGGCGCACCGAGGCGCCGTCGCGCACAACTGACACCCGTCGCTCGCCGGCCAAGCGGCGGATGGGCGGAGCCGACATACTGACTCTTTCTGCGACGGATATTGGCCCGATTAGGCCACCGTCAGCTTACGGTCACAACGGGGGAACCGCTCGCCGTTGGCCCGCCAGCCTCTGTCTCGCTGGCCAATCGCATTGCCTCTTCGATCAACGTCTCGACGATCTGCGCTTCGGGCACGGTCTTGATCACCTCACCCCGGACGAAGATCTGACCTTTGCCGTTGCCCGAGGCGACGCCCAGATCGGCCTCGCGCGCCTCCCCCGGACCGTTGACCACGCAGCCCATCACGGCCACCCGCAGTGGCACATCGAGGCCGTCCAGGCCGGCCGTGACTTCGTTGGCCAGGCGGTACACGTCGACCTGCGCGCGCCCGCAGGACGGGCAGGACACGATCTCCAGCCCGCGCGGCCGAAGGTTCAGTGACTCGAGAATCTGATTGCCGACCTTGACTTCCTCGACCGGCGGCGCCGACAACGACACCCGAATCGTGTCTCCGATGCCCCGCGACAGCAGCGCACCGAAAGCGACGGCCGACTTGATGGTGCCCTGGAAAGCCGGACCGGCCTCGGTGACGCCCAGGTGCAACGGGTAGTCACACCGGGCGGCGAGTTGCTCGTAGGCCGCGACCATCACCACCGGGTCGTTGTGCTTGACGCTGATCTTGATGTCGCCGAAGCCGTGCTCCTCGAACAGCGAGGCTTCCCACAGCGCCGACTCGACCAGCGCTTCCGGGGTTGCCTTGCCGTACTTTTCCATGAACCGCTTGTCCAGCGATCCGGCGTTGACGCCGATGCGGATCGGAATGCCCGCCGCGCCAGCGGCTTTCGCGACCTCCCCGACGCGGCCGTCGAATTCCTTGATGTTGCCGGGGTTGACTCGCACAGCAGCGCAGCCGGCGTCGATCGCCGCGAAAATGTACTTCGGCTGGAAGTGGATGTCGGCGATGACCGGGATCTGGCTCTTGCTGGCGATCGCGGGCAGCGCGTCGGCGTCTTCCTGACGCGGGCACGCCACCCGGACGATGTTGCAGCCCGCGGCGGTCAGCTCCGCGATCTGCTGCAAGGTCGCGTTGACGTCGTGGGTTTTGGTGGTGCACATCGACTGCACCGAAATCGGGTGATCACTTCCCACGCCCACGTCTCGGACCATCAGCTGTCGCGTCTTGCGCCGCGGTGCCAGCGTGGGCGCCGGCGCCGCCGGCATACCCAGACCTGTGGTCACTGTGTGCCTTCTCTCGCTTTCGTTCGGTGTAGCCGGGGCCTTGAGGCGAACGAGCCCGCGCTACTGGAACAGCCGGATCGGGTTGACCACATCCGCAGTCACCGTCAGCAGCATGTAACCGACGACCAGAACCAACACTACGTAGGTTGCGGGCATCAGTTTGAGGTAGTTGACCGGCGCCGCCGCGACTTTCCCGCGGGCCGTGCGAAGCATGTTGCGCAGCTTCTCGTACACCGCGATCGCGATGTGCCCGCCGTCGAACGGCAGCAACGGGATCAAGTTGATCACGCCCAGGATGAAGTTCAGCTGGGCCAGGAACAACCAGAACGCCACCCAAACGCCGTGGTCCACGGTGTCTCCGCCGATGATGCTCGCCCCGACGACGCTGATCGGGGTATCAAGGGAACGCTCGCCGCCGCCGATCGCGTGGATCAGCGCGCCGACCTTCGTCGGAATGGCAACGAGTGACTTGCCCAGCAGCACAGTCAGATTGCCGGTGAAGTTGAGCGTTCCCGGTATCGCGCTGATCGGGTTGTAGTGGGTGGGGCCGGACTGGGTGCCGACAACCCCTATGACGCCGATCGTCGCCGGCTTCGCGCCGTCCTTGCCGTTGGCCACCCAGCGCTGGCGCTGGGCGATGTCGACGTATTTGGTCATCGTCTGACCGTCGCGCTTGATCACGACCGGGACGGTGCCGTGCAGCTTCTGCACTACGCCGGCCATCTCGGAGAAGTCGGTCACCGGGGTGTCGCCGACCTTGAGCACCACGTCGCCGGCCCGGATCCCGGCCTTGGCCGCCGGGCCGTCGCCGGCGCACTTCTCGAAGTCACCCTGCTTGATTTCTGCTGCCGCACAAGCTGTTTGACCGATGACTGCGCTGGGATGCAGGTTCGGCAGTCCCCAGATGACGGCGATCGCGTAGATCAGTACCAGGCCGATCACGAAGTTCATGCCCGGGCCGGCGAACAGCACGGCCACCCGCTTCCAGGTCTTCTGCTTGTACATCGCGCGTTCGTGCTCGTCGGGTTGCAGTTCTTCCACCGACGTCATGCCGGCGATGTCGCAGAAGCCGCCGGCCGGAATCGCCTTCAGTCCGTACTCGGTTTCGCCGCGACGCGTCGACCACAAGGTCGGTCCGAAGCCGACGAAGTAGCGGCGCACCTTCATGCCGGTGCCCAGCGCTACCCACATGTGGCCGCATTCGTGCAGCGCCACCGAGATGAGGATGGCGAGTGCGAACAGCACAATGCCGATAACAAACATCATCGAGTCGGTGAAACCTCCTGTGTGGTGTGCCCGATCAGATCGAGTGCCTCAGCACGTGCCCAGCGCTGCGCATCGAGCACGTCTTCCACGGTAGCGGGTTCTGCGGCCCACTGGTCGGCGGCGCTCAGGACGTCGGCAATTGTGTGCACGATTGCCGGGAAACCGATCCGCCCGGCCAGGAATGCCTCCGCCGCCTCTTCGTTGGCCGCGTTGTAGACCGCGGTCATGCAGCCACCCACCTCACCGGCGTGGCGGGCCAGCGCAACGGCCGGGAAAACCTGGTCGTCCAGCGGCTCGAATTGCCAGGTAGAGGCGGTGGAGAAGTCGCAGGCGGCGGCGGCCGCCGGCACCCGGTCCGGCCAGCCCAGTGCCAGTGCGATCGGCAGTTTCATGTCCGGCGGACTCGCCTGGGCGATCGTCGAGCCGTCGATGAACGTGACCATCGAGTGCACGATCGACTGCGGATGCACGACGACGTCGATGCGGCGGTAAGGGATGCCGAACAGCAGATGAGCTTCGATGAGTTCGAGCCCCTTGTTGACCAGCGACGCCGAGTTCAACGTGTTCATCGGCCCCATCGACCAGGTCGGATGCGCGCCGGCCTGTTCGGGTGTGACCTGCTCGAGCTGGGCCGCCGACCAGCCGCGGAACGGCCCACCAGATGCGGTGAGCACTAGCTTGGCGACCTCGTCGGCGCCGCCGCCACGCAGGCACTGCGCCAGCGCGGAGTGTTCGGAGTCCACCGGCACGATCTGACCGGGCTGCGCCGCGGCCAGCACCAGCGGCCCGCCGGCGATCAGCGACTCCTTGTTCGCCAGGGCCAGGCGCGCCCCCGAGGCCAGCGCGGTCAGCGTCGGCTGCAGGCCCAATGCGCCGACCAACGCATTCAGCACGACGTCGGCCTCGGTGTTCTCGACCAGCCGGGTGGCGGCATCAGGCCCGCAGTAGGTGACATCGCCGACCACCTGCGCCGCGCGCTGTCCGCGACGGCGAGATTGCTCACTCCGGTCTGGGCGCGCTGCTGGGCCAGCAGGTCCGGGTGAGCGCCGCCGGCAGCCAGCCCCACCAGCTCGAAGCGGTCGGGGTTGGCGGCGATGACCTCCAGCGCCTGGGTGCCGATGGAACCGGTGCTGCCCAGCACCAAGACCTTGAGCCGACCGCCGAGCGTGCGGCTGGCTGCACTCTGGACGCCGAAAGTGCGGCTGGGCGCACTATCGGCGCCGCCGTCGACATGGGCAGTCACCCACTCATTGTGCCGCGCCACCGCCGCACCCGACGAATCCGATATGCCAGAATGTGCAGGCATCCCGATCCCGACCCCGAGGAGTTTGCCGTGGCCAGTACCGAGGTGGAGCGCTCCGACGGGGTCGACGTCGCCGAAGTGCCGTCGGCGAACTGGGGCTGGAGCAAGATCAACTACCGCAACTGGCACGTCACGGGCCTGCTGATCATCGGGCTGCTGCTGGCCTTCCTGCGCGGCAACCACGTCGGCCACGTCGAGGACCTGTGGGTGATCGGCTTCGCCGCGCTCGGCGCCTTCTTCCTCGTGCGCGACGTCTGGGGCCGCCGGCGCGGCTGGCTCAAGTAGGCAGCTCGGCGGCCAACTGGCCGCATGCGGGCTGAATGCGCATCCGCTCCAGCTACCCGCCTTCGGCGGCCAACTGGCCGCACGCGGCGGCAATCTCCCGGCCTCGCGTGTCGCGCACCGTGCACGCAACGCCGGCGGCGCGGACCCGTCGAACGAATTCCCGCTCCACGGCTTTCGGGCTGGCGTCCCATTCGCTGCCCGGTGTCGGGTTCAGCGGAATCAGGTTCACGTGCACCAGCGGGCCCAGCGCCGCGCGCAGCCGTTTGCCCAGCAGGTCCGCGCGCCACGGTTGATCGTTGACGTCGCGGATCAACGCGTACTCCACCGATACCCGGCGACCGGTCTGCTCGGCGTAGTAGTGGGCGGCGTCCAGCGCTTCGCTGATCTTCCACCGGTTGTTGACCGGCACCAGCGTGTCGCGCAGCTCGTCATCCGGGGCGTGCAGCGACAGCGCCAACGTCACACCGAGTCGCTCGTCGGCGAGTTTCCGGATCGCCGGGGCCAGGCCGACCGTCGACACCGTCACCGACCGCGCCGAGATGCCGAAGCCGGCGCCTTTTTCCGCCGACCCGGTGATGCGACGCACCGCCGTCAGCACTCGGGCATAGTTGGCCAGCGGCTCCCCCATACCCATGAACACCACGTTGGACAGCCGGTCGCCCCACTCGTCACGGAGCGTCGCGGCCGCGGCGCGGATCTGTTCGACGATCTCGGCGGCCGACAGATTGCGGGTCAGGCCGCCCTGACCGGTGGCGCAGAACGGGCACGCCATCCCGCAGCCCGCCTGCGACGAGATGCACACCGTGTTGCGTTTCGGGTAGCGCATGAGCACTGACTCGAAGGTGGTGCCGTCGGCCGCCCGCCACAACGTCTTGCGGGTTTCGCCGGCATCGCAGGTGACCTCGCGGGCCACCGTCAGCAGCGTCGGAAAGAGCGCCTCGGCCACCTGGCCGCGGACCGCGGCCGGCAGGTCGGTCATCTGCTGCGGGTCGGCAATCAACCGGCCGTAGTACTGATGCGCCAACTGCTTGGCCCGAAACGGCGGCAGACCCAGCGCCGCGACGGCCTCAGCGCTGGCGGCCTCGTCAAGGTCGGCCAGGTGTCGCGGCGGCAGCGCCCGCCGCGGTGCTTCGAATACCAACTGCTGCTTCATGATTGGCAGACCTCAGCGCAGCAGGGTCAGGACGGTCCAGGCCGCGACCGCCGACGGCAACGTCCCGTCCAGCCGGTCCATCAGGCCGCCATGGCCGGGCAGGATGCGGCCCATGTCCTTGATCCCCAGGTCTCGCTTGATCTTGCGACTCCGACCAGGTCGCCGAGAGTTGCGGTGGCCACGATCGTCAGGCCCAGTAACAGCCCGATCCACACCGGCTTGTGGGCCAGCAGGGTTGCGGCCAGCGTGGTCGCGGTGATCCCGAACATCAGCGAGCCCGCCAGGCCCTCCCACGACTTGTTCGGGCTGATCGACGGGACCATCGGATGCTTGCCGAACAGCACGCCGACGGCATAACCGCCGACGTCGGAAAAGACCACGCCGATCATCAGGCAGAACACCCGGCCCGAACCGTTCGGCGGATAGACCAGCAGCACGCTGAACGACGCGAACAGCGGCACCCAGGCCGCCAGAAACACCGTGGCAGCGACGTCGCGCAGGTAATTCCCGGACGGCGAGTCGGCCGACCCGTCCGGCGCGGATGAAGCGCCGAGCGCCAACCGCCAGAACATGCAGACCAGCGCGGTGACGCCGAAACCGGCCAGCGCACCGGCCGCGTGATAGGGCCAGGTCAGCCAGATCATCAGCTGGCCGCCGACCAGCAGCGGGATGACCGGGATCACGTAACCGGCCTCGCGCAGCCTGCGCACCACCTCGTGAGTCGCCAGCGGCGCTCGCGGCAGCGACCAGCAGAACCCACAGGTATCGGTCCCAGATCAGGATCGCGACGATCGTGAACGCGAGGCGGCGCCGACGGCGATCGCTGCCGGCAGATTGCGGCCGGCCCGCGATTTCTTTCGCTTGCCAGCCGGGGCTCCTGCACCGAATCTTCGGCGGGGATGCCTGCGCCGGTATCAGTTTCTGCCACGAACGTCGTCTGCTGATCGGCCGCTAGACCTCCAGCAGCTCGCCTTCCTTGTGTTTGACCAAGTCGTCGATCTGGTTCACGTACTGCTGGGTGGCCTTGTCCAGATCCTTCTCGGCCCGCGAGACCTCGTCCTCACCCGCTTCGCCGTCTTTGCGGATGCGGTGCAATTCCTCCATCGCCTTGCGGCGGATGTTGCGCACCGACACCTTGGCGTCCTCACCTTTGGATTTCGCCTGCTTGGCCAGCTCGCGACGGCGTTCCTCGGTCAGCTGCGGTACCGCGATCCGGATCAGCGTGCCGTCGTTGGTGGGGTTGACCCCGAGGTCGGAGTTGCGGATCGCGGCCTCGATGTTGCCGAGTTGACCGGCCTCGTACGGCTTGATCACCACCAGCCGCGCCTCCGGCACGTTGATGCTGGCCAGCTGGGTGATCGGGGTGGGCGACCCGTAGTAGTCGATGACGATGCGGTTGAACATGCTGGGGTTGGCCCGGCCGGTCCGGATAGTCGACAGATCGTCACGACTGACCGCGACGGCCTTTTCCATCTTCTCTTCGGCGTCAAAGAGAGTCTCGTCAATCATCTGTGCCGCTCCTCCCTTCTAGGTGGTGACCAGCGTCCCGATCTTCTCACCCGCGACGGCCCGAGCGATATTGCCATCGGTCAGCAGGTTGAAAACCAGGATCGGCATGCGATTGTCCATGCACAGGCTGAACGCGGTGGCGTCGGCCACCTTCAGTCCACGGTCGATGACTTCCCGGTGGGAGATCGCGGTGAACAGTTCGGCACCGGGATTGACCCGGGGATCCTCGGCGAACACCCCGTCGACCGCTTTGGCCATCAACACCACGTCGGCGCCGATCTCCAGCGCCCGCTGCGCGGCGGTGGTGTCCGTCGAGAAGTACGGCAGCCCCATGCCGGCGCCGAAGATGACCACCCGCCCTTTTTCCAGGTGCCGCACGGCCCGCAGCGGAAGGTAGGGCTCCGCCACCTGCCCCATGGTGATTGCCGTCTGCACCCGGGTGGCAATCCCCTCTCGTTCCAGAAAGTCTTGCAGCGCAAGGCTATTCATGACCGTCCCGAGCATGCCCATGTAATCCGACCGGGTGCGCTCCATGCCGTGTTGCTGAAGTTGCGCGCCGCGGAAGAAGTTGCCTCCGCCGATCACCACCGCGACCTGGACGCCGGTGCGGACCACTTCGGCGATCTGACGGGCGACCTGCGCCACGACGTCGGGATCCAGGCCCACCTGACCGCCGCCGAACATCTCGCCACCGAGTTTGAGCAGCACGCGGGTGTATTTGGCCCGCCTCGACGACTGGTCGCCGTTGGTGCCTGCCGGCTCCTGCTCCGTCATCTGACTCCTCGCACGGGAGGACGCCCCTCCAGCAGTCCCCGACGGCTATCCCCAAAACAGCCGGGTCCATCCTGCCTTATGGGCAGGCCGTGCGTCCCGGGAGTGGGCTGCATTGAGGCGCGCGCCTCAGTAGCCCCACGGTCCCGTTGCCGGGCAAACCGGCCGCGAGCCCGTTGCCGCTTCGCGGTCGAGGATGTTTGCGCGTGTCGATCACCAGGCCCCGCCGTTCGACGGTGTCCCAGTCCAGCTCGCCGGATTCCGGCCACTCGTTGAGCACAACGATCGCGTCAGCATCCTTGGGCGACCTAAGGGTCTCCGGCGGTGGCCACCGGCAGCCGCTCGCTCTCGACACAACCACGAAACATGTTGTCGCACAGCACAATATCGCGCTTCGATTCCAGGACAGCGCGCTGCTGTGCCGCAGGCATCGGGCTGTAATCGCGCCATTCACGTCACGTTGGCTAACGCAGCCGCGGTAAAGCGGTACCCCCTACGAATGCACGCCGTCCAGCACATCCTCATGTGTCGAAAATACGTGCACATCAAGGCTTTTCAGCATAAGGAATTTTCACCCGCAGGTAGGGCATAGTCGGTGGCCGCCGTAGTGGGAAATGGCGCCAGCCCACGGGCCAGATCGTCGACGCCCTGTACCCCGGCTACCCCACTCGTGTCTGACGTCACACCGGT
This sequence comes from uncultured Actinomycetota bacterium, assembly GCA_963762535.1. GTDB lineage: Bacteria > Actinomycetota > Actinomycetes > Mycobacteriales > Mycobacteriaceae > Mycobacterium. The sequence goes on along the minus strand of CAVXKX010000001.1, from coordinate 641,574 downwards.
GCTTTCAGGCCTCCTAACAGCGCTGATGACACGTCGACTCGAGTCCAGGCGGTTCTCCGGTCGCGGAAAGGTTTCACGACCCAGCGCCAGGGGAATGCCCCTGCCTGCGGCGAGAAGAGTCGAAAGCAGTTCTAGGGCTCGGGCCGCGCGAAAGACTGGTCCGACCCCCCGTCGGTGTTGGACCGGTGTCCAAGCGCCAACAGGAGGACGCAATGTCAGACGACAACAAGAGTGGGCCTGAAGAAGGCATCAAGGGCGTCGTTGAAGGGGCCAAAGGTCTAGCCAAAGAAGCCGTCGGCAGCGTGGTCGGTAACAAAGACCTCGAAAAAGAAGGCGAGGCTCAGCAGGACAAGGCGCAATCACAGCGTGATGCAGCCAAGAAGGAAGCTGAAGCCGAGTCCGCTCGTGGCGCCGCCTCGACGGCGGAAAAGCGCCAGGAGTCGCACCAGAACTAGTTTCTGAGCTTTAACGGCGGGCCCCGGTCAGTGTGGACCGGGGCCCGCCGCTTTCTGCGAAAGTCAAAGCTGGTCGTCCCAGCAGCAATTCAGCCGAACACCGGCAACGCCCGTTCGCGCGCCAACGCGTTCATTCCCCGCTGAATGCTGTCCTGAACCTCGTGGTACTTGCGGTCGACATAATCGTCGTCGTCCGCGCGGGCGGCATCATTGTCAATTTCCACCGGAGGCATGAAGCGCGTCCGGATCTTGGCCGGCAAGGGAAATTGTGGGAGTGCGGCGGGGGCGATGCCCCAGGGCAACGAGATGGCGAGTGGGAACACTTTTAGGCGTAGGACTTTATCGAGACGCAAGAACTGCGACAGCTTGTCCCCACGGATCAAGACCGGCATCGCGTCGGCGCCTCCGACTGTCGCGATCGGCACGATCGGCACTCCGGCGCGGATCGCCATTTTGACGAACCCTTTTCGGCCGGCCAGGTTCGCCTGGTCGCGTTCACGCCACGGCCGCAACGAGTCCACTTCGCCGCCGGGCCACAGTGCCACATCGTGTCCTTCGGCCAGTGCCGTAGCGATGGCGTCCGGTGCCGCGGGCAGCACCCCCATGGAACGGAAGAACCGGCCGAATCCTGGAATGGCCATCAGCGCGTCGTGGGCGGTGCCGTGCAGCGGCCGCTCCGAACCGAACCGGCGCCACCATTGCACGCCAACCGTCCATGCATCCCAGACGAACGGCGCGCCGGAGTGGATGCCCACCAGCAGCACGGGCGGTTCTCCGACATTTTCCCAACCGTCGATCTCCATCCGGAACCAATAGTCCACCAGCATGTTCCAGAAGAACTTTGTGCGCTGCAGCGTGGTCTCGTCGGGTCCGCTGAGATCCCATTCGCCGGCGCGCTCAGCCACCCAGCCGCTCATTCCCCCGGCCTTGCCCTCGCGTCGGTCCGCCATGGCGGTTCGCGCTTGGTCGGCCTGCCGTTGCGCCTGCTCGCGTACTTCAGCAGGTCGGTGATCGCTTTCACTCATACTGGCTCGCATACCCGATCGAGCGCCGCGCAATCCGCGGACGGGACGGCCGCGCTCGGCCGGTGCGACACTAGGCCCGCTCAGACGAGCTTCCCGCGCCACCAATCGCGGTGACGCGGGAAGGTCGATATCGCTAAGGCTCCGACGTTCAGCTCCAGACCAGAACGTCTTTTACGCCGTCGTTGTAGACGACCTCGGTGGGCGGCGCGCCGGGGTCGAGGTGAACGAGGCCCAGCTCACGTGCCCCGGGCCCGACGGTTATGTTTCTTGATCGCGTCGACCAACTGCGACTTGTCCATCGTGGATCGGCCGGAAATGTCGAGTTTGCGGGCTATCTCGAGAAGATGCTTCTTGCTGGCGTTGGCGTCGACACCTTCCTCGGAAGGAATCGGGTTGTCCAGGCCACCCCGTTCAGCGCGCGCATCAGAGGGTCCACGCTTTTTCTTGGGCAGCCAACGGTCGCCGACCTTTTCGAAGCTGCGCTTGAGTGCCGCATACGCGACCCGGTGGGCCCGTTCCTCGCTGCCGTACTCGTCAGCAGCTGCGTCGTGTGCTTTCGCAAAGGTGCGCTGCGCCTTGGTGTTCGACCGTTTCACCGTGCTCGGCAACTCGCTCTGCTTGGGCTGACCGGACTTTGTCGTTTTGGGCATGGCTCACCTCTCGAGACTCGTTTGCGGCTGGCTGCAGCATCGGCTGAGTCAACAGGTCTCGTGCGGGGTACCCACCGCCTGACCCGAATCAACCGAAAGGTTTCGTCGCGATGGCACCGACCACTGTCCTGTTCGACGTCGACGGCACGCTGGTCGACTCCAACTTCCACCATGTCGTTGCCTGGCACCATGCGTTTCTTGACGTGGGCCAGGAGGTGCCGTGCTGGCGGATTCTGGGCTGCATCGGCCGGTCTGGAGACGAATTGCTGAGTGCTCTCCTGGGCGACGAGCTGGCCGACAAGCACGGCTCACATGTCAAGGAGCTGCACGTGAAGTACTTCCTCGACTCCGCGGCTCTCTTGCGCCGGCTTCCTGGCACGCGTGAACTGCTGGAGGCGATCGCCGAAAGAGGTTGGCAATCCGTGCTTGCCACGTCTGCCGGCGAAGAAGAGCTGGCAGTGCTGCGCAGCACACTCGACTGCGAGGACCTGATCACTGCCGTGACGTCAGCGGCCGATGCGGATCGCGCCAAGCCGCATCCCGATATCGTGGCGACCGCGCTGCAACGTGTGCAGGCCGCACCCGCCGAGGCGATATTCCTCGGCGATGCCGTCTGGGATATGCACGCCGCGCGTCGCGCCGGCGTCCCGGTCGCCGCGGTACTCAGCGGCGGCACCCCGCGGCAAGCCTTGGAAGAGGCCGGGGCCGCACAGGTCTACGACGGACCGCTCGATGTGCACGCGCACATCGAGCGGTTCAGTCATCTGGTTGGCACGTGAGGGCTTTCGCCGATCAGCCCAGATGCGCCGACAGCAGCCAGGCCGGCACGGACTTACGTCCGTTGCCCTCGTCTCGAATATCGCCGAACGGGAATTCAGGGTTGTCGGGGGCGTCGCCGAAGTTGGCATGAATGCGGGCTGGCCGGATCTCGTCGATGACCCAGTACTGCGATACCACGTCGCGCAACTCCTGCTCGGTCACCGGATTGGCCGGACCGTTCGGCATCCCGCCTCGATCGAAGACCAGCACGAAATACGAGGCGCCCGGCGCAGCGGCCCTCGCGATCGAGCGCTGGTAGCCGTCGCGCAGCTCCACCGGCATGGAATGGAACAGCGTGCTGTCCACGATCGTGTCGAACTGGCCGTCGTAACCGGTGAACGCCGAGATGTCGGCCACTTCGAATGACACCGTTGTCAGCCCGCGCCGGGCAGCCTCGGCTCTGGCCAGCTCGATCGCCGTGGGCGATGCGTCCAGCCCGACGGCGTTGTGCCCCAAGGCCGCCATGTGCAGCGCTAACGCCGCCTCCCCGCAGCCGGCGTCGAGCACGTCGCCCTTGATTTTGCCCTGGTCGATGAGCGCCGCGATCTCTGGTTGCGGCTCGCCCAAACTCCAAGGCGGTCGACGGCCCGAGAACTGCGCGGCCTCCCCGCGATAGGCCGGATCAAAATCAAAATCGAATTTCTGCGCTTCAGTCATGCCCCAGGTATATCAATGTGACTGATATGTGTCAACATCATTGATATGGGCACACCCGAGAATGCGCCGCTGGGCTACCTGCTGCATCAGGTGATGGCTGCGCTGCGGCCTGAGGTAGCGGCCGCGCTGAGTCCGCTGGGCCTGACACTTCCCGAATTCGTCTGCATGCGAATGCTTTCCATGAGCCCCGGGTTATCCAGTGCCGATTTGGCCCGTCTCGGCAACGTCTCACCGCAGGCGATGAACACCGTGTTGCACAGGTTGGAACACGCGCAGACCGTGACCCGCCCCGCATCGGTGGCTTCCGGTCGTGCGCTGCCCGCTTCGCTCACCGCCGACGGCCGGGCACTGCTGAAACGTGCCGAAGCCGCGGTGCGCGAGGCCGACGCCCGGGTGCTGGCCAAGCTGTCACCGTCGCAGCAACGCGAGTTCACCCGGATGCTGGCGGCATTGGGGCCCGATTAGGCCTGCTGGTCGATGCGCGCCCAGGGCCGGGCGTCTTCGAGTTCGTACGCCAGTTCCAGCAAATGGGCCTCGTGTCCGATGGGCGCCGAGAACATCGTCCCCACCGGTAATCCGTTGGCGGACAAGGCTAACGGCAACGAGATGGCCGGCTCACCCGTGATGTTGTGCAGCGGAGTGAACGCGACCCACTCCTGCAGGCGGTCGATAACCTGCTCGTAGTCAGCCATCGGGTCGAGGTAACCGATTTGCGGAGTCTCGTCGGCCAACGTTGGCGTCATCACCACGTCGTAGGTGCGAGCCAGCCGGGCCGTGTACCTCCGTGTGCGGGACAGCCGGATCAGCGCAAGTGGGAGGCGGTGGAGATTACGGCGCCCGTGCCGGTCCAGGCCTCGGGTGAGATTGTCCAGCCGGGTCACGTCGAATCCTTCGAGTGCGCGCTTGTTCTGCTGAATTTGGCCCATTGCCAGCAGGCCCCAGTACAGCACGAAGTCCGACACGAAACTGGCTGGCACTGGCGGCTTTTCGAGATGGTCGACGCGGTGGCCGAGTTCTTCGAGCAGTGCCGCGGATTTCAATGTCAGCTCGCGAACCTCGGGGCTGGATTCGCGCAGCAGCGAGCGGGTGACCACGGCGATCCGCAGCCGCCTGGTGCCGGCATGCTTCACATGGCCGATCGGCGGAAGCTTGGCAGTAGGCCAGATCCGCTCGGCCTCGGCGTAAAACGCCGCGGTGTCGCGCACCGACCGGCTGACCACCCCATTGGCGACGACGCGAATCGGCATCTGCCTGACTTCTTTATCCAGCGGTAGCCGACCGCGGGACGGCTTGAGCCCGACGAGTCCGTTGCAGGACGCCGGAATTCGAATCGATCCGCCGCCGTCGTTGGCGTGCGCGATCGGGACAACCCCTGCGGCAACGAACGCACCGGAGCCCGACGACGACGCGCCGGCGGTGTGGTCGGTGTTCCATGGATTGCGCACCGGCCCGAGCCTGGGGTGTTCAGCCGAGGCGCTGAAGCCGTATTCCGACATCTGGGTCTTGCCCAGCGGTGTCACGCCGGTGGCCAGGTACATCCGTGCGAAATCGCCGTCGGCTTGGGCCGGCCGCGGCGGCCACGCGTCAGTGCCGCGCATCGTCGGCAGTCCTGCGACGTCGACGTTGTCCTTGATGAAGGTCGGGACACCGCTGAACAAGCCGGCGCGAGCCGGTGCCGCCGCTTCAGCTCGTGCACGGTCGAACGCCTTGTACGCCAACCCATTCAGAGCAGCATTGACGGCCTCGGTGCGGGTGATGGCCGCCTCGACGACCTCAGCCCTGGAAACGCGGCCCGTCTGTATCGCCTCGGACACACCGACCGCGTCGAGGTGGCCGAGTGCGTCGTCACCGAATGCATGCACGTGTCGCATTCGGCTGATGCTACTGCTGGCCGACCTCGAACCGGACGAACCGGGTGACGGTCGACGCCGGCTTCGTCGAGCAGCGCCTTGACCGTCTTCTTGCTGTCCGAGACCGACGGCTGCTCGAGCAGCACGACGTCCTTGAAGAATCCGCCCAGGCGGCCTTCGACGATCTTGGGCAGCGCCTGCTCGGGCTTGCCCTCCGCGCGCGAGGTCTCCTCGGCGATGCGACGCTCGCTGGCCACGACGTCTTCGGGCACATCTTCCCGAGTCAGGTAGCGGGCCTTGAGCGCGGCGATCTGGAGCGCAGCTGCGTGCGCAGCCTCGGCATCGTCTCCCGTGTATTCGACCAGCACACCAACGCCCGGCGGCAGATCGGCAGCGCGCTTGTGCAGATAGGTCTCGACGGTGCCGTCGAAGTACGCGACCCGGCGCAGTTCGAGTTTCTCGCCGATCTTGGCGGACAACTCGGCGATTACCTGCTCGACGGACTTGTCGCCGATCTGGGCTGCTTTGAGGGTGTCGACGTCGGTTGCTTTGGCCGCCGCCGCAGCACTGACAATCTCGTCGGCGACCTTCTGGAACTCCGCGTTCTTCGCGACGAAGTCGGTCTCGCTGTTCAGCTCGATCAGCGCGCCGTCCTTGGCCGCGACCAGGCCCTCGGCGGTGGCCCGCTCCGCACGCTTGCCGACGTCCTTGGCGCCCTTGATCCGCAGCGCCTCGACGGCCTTGTCGAAGTCGCCCTCGCTCTCGGCCAGGGCGTTCTTGCAGTCGAGCATGCCTGCGCCGGTCAGCTCACGAAGACGCTTGACGTCGGCAGCGGTGAAGTTGGCCAATGCTCAGCCTTTCCTAGGAAGGTTCGGGGGTTGATTCTGCTGCGACCGCGGCGGCCTGTTCTGCCGGCGCGGCGGTAGCGGTTGCCGACGCGAGCAGCTCCTGCTCCCACTCGGCCAGCGGCTCGGCGCCTTCGGCTTCGGGCTTGCCGTCGCCGCGGCCGACGCCGGCACGCGCCTGCAGTCCTTCGGCCACCGCCGAGGCGATCACCTTGGTCAGCAGCGCCGCCGAGCGGATCGCGTCGTCGTTGCCCGGGATCGGGTAGTTGACCTGGTCGGGGTCGCAGTTGGTGTCCAGGATCGCGATCACCGGGATGCCCAGCTTGATGGCCTCGGAGACCGCGAGGTGCTCCTTGTTGGTGTCGACGACCCACACCGCCGAGGGGACCTTCGCCATGTCGCGGATACCGCCGAGGCTGCGCTCCAGCTTGTTCTTCTCGCGGGTCAGCATCAGGATTTCCTTCTTGGTGCGACCCTCGAAGCCACCGGTCTGCTCCATCGCCTCGAGCTCCTTGAGCCGCTGCAGGCGCTTGTGCACGGTCTGGAAGTTGGTGAGCATGCCGCCCAGCCAGCGCTGGTTGACATACGGCATCCCGACACGGGTCGCCTCGGCGGCGATGGACTCCTGAGCCTGCTTCTTGGTACCGACAAACAACACCGAACCACCGTGCGCGACGGTCTCTTTGACGAACTCGTACGCCTGGTCGATGAAGGTCAGCGTCTGCTGCAGGTCGATGATGTAGATGCCGTTGCGGTCGGTGAAGATGAACCGCTTCATCTTGGGGTTCCAGCGACGGGTCTGATGCCCGAAGTGGGTGCCGCTGTCAAGCAGCTGCTTCATGGTTACTACGGCCATGCTTATGCCTTTGTGTGACGGTTGTCGCCCAGCGACGGGTGAAGCCGGGCCCTGGCGGCTGCTGCATGCCGGACCCGTCGTTGAACGGGACCGCCCGGCATGCTGCTGCGTTCTCCTAGTGAAACGGGAGACGCGATACAGACGCGCGAAGTCAGCTCGTAATACGGGCTGCGCAGAGCAGTTTACACGGTTCTCCCAGGTGCTTTGTCCACAGCGCTGGCTGGCCGGCTCCCGGCTGCCGCGGTGGACTGAACAGGTGCGATGGGCGGCGGCGATCTCGGCGGTGATGCTGGCCTGCGCGGTGCCGGCCCGCGGCGATGACGCGCGGCTGCAGTGGCCGCTGCGGCCGCCGGCCGTGGTGCGCACCTTCGATGCGCCCTCGCCGAACTGGAACCGCGGCCACCGCGGGGTGGACCTGGCGGGCAGCCCCGGTCAGCAGGTGTACGCCGCGGGCGACGCCACGGTCGTGTACGCCGGGACGCTGGCCGGTCGTCAGCTGGTGTCGCTGGCCCATCCGGGCGGCTTGCACACCAGCTACGAGCCGGTCCGGGCCGGTGTCCGAGTCGGGCAGCGGCTGACCGCGGGAGCGGCGATCGGTGAGCTGCAGGCCGGACATCCGGGCTGCCCAGTGGCGGCGTGCCTGCACTGGGGTGCGATGTGGGGCCCGGCTTCGCGTGCCGACTACGTCGATCCGCTGGGCTTGCTGGCGTCCACACCGATTCGGCTGAAGCCCCTGCACGGGTGACGGCTAGGCGCGCGGGTGAGCCTGGTCATGCACCGCACGCAGCCGGGCCACCGTGACGTGCGTATAGAGCTGGGTGGTCGCCAGGCTGGAATGGCCCAGCAGTTCCTGCACGACACGCAGATCGGCTCCGCCCTCGAGCAGATGCGTTGCCGCGCTGTGCCGCAGCCCGTGCGGGCCCATGTCGGGTGCGCCGTCGACGGCGCCGACCGTCTGGTGCACCACCGTGCGTGCCTGGCGCACGTCGAGCCGTCGTCCGCGTACCCCCAGGAGCAGCGCCGGACCCGAATCAGCAGTGACCAGCTCCGGACGCCCATCGGTCAGCCACCCGCGCAAGGCGTCCGCCGCCGGCTCTCCGAACGGCACGCTGCGCTGCTTGTTGCCTTTCCCCAGCACCCTCAGCAACCGGTGCCCGGTGTCGATGTCGTCGAGGTCCAAACCGCACAGCTCGCTGACCCGGATACCGGTGGCATACAACAACTCGACGATCAACCGATCCCGCAAGGCCAACGGATCATTTTGCTGCGCACCGGATTTCGCCGCCGACATGGCGGCAAGAGCCTGGTCTTGGCGCAACACCGCCGGCAGCGCCCGACGCGCCTTGGGCACCTGTAACCGGGTCGCGGGGTCGCCGGCCAACAGGCCCCGACGCATCGCCCACGCGGTGAACGTCTTGACCGCCGAGGTGCGGCGCGCCAGCGTTGTGCGCGCGGCGCCGGCACCTGCGCCCGCGGCCAGCCACGACCTCAGCAGCGGAAGGCTCAGGGCCTGCAGGCCGCCGCCCGGGGCGCGCTCGCCGAGAAACGCGAACAGCGACCGCAGATCACCCAGGTACGCGCGGCGGGTATGCGCCGAGCGAAGGCACTGCAGCTCCAGATAGTTGTCGAACTCGTCGAGGATCGCCTCCACTCCCTCACGGTCGCAGAGACGCCCGCCAAGGCTCAGATGACGCGCCGCAGGGTGTCCGGAGTGAGATCTTTGCGCGTCGGGTAGCCGTCGACGGCCATCGTCAGGTCGGCTTCGGCCAGCAACGAACGCAGGACGTGCACGATGCCGTCGACGCCGCCGAGAGCCAGGCCGTAGGCGTAGGGCCGCCCGACACCTACCGCGGTGGCGCCCAGCGCCAACGCTTTGACCACGTCAGCGCCGCTGCGGATTCCCGAGTCGAACAGCACCGGCAACCCGTCGGCGGCTTCCACCACACCGGGCAGGCAGTCCAGTGCGGGCAGTCCCCCGTTGGCCTGGCGGCCGCCGTGGTTGGAGCAGTAGATTCCGTCGACGCCGCCGTCCTTGGCGCGGCGCGCGTCATCGGGGTGACAGATGCCCTTCACGATCAGCGGCAAGGTGGTCAGCGAGCGCAGCCACGGCAGGTCGTCCCAGGTCAGCGGATTACCGAAGACCGAGATCCAGCGCAGCACCGCGCCTTGCAGGTTCTCTTCGGGGCTTTGCGCCAGGCTCGCCCGGAACACCGGGTCGCTGGTGTAGTTACTCAGGCACTTGCCGCGCAGCTGCGGGAAATTCGAGGTGCTCAAGTCGCGGGGGCGCCAACCGGTCACCCAGGTGTCCAGGGTGACGACGATGCCTTTGAAGCCGGCGGCTTCGGCGCGGTGTACCAGGCTGGCGGCCAGGTCGCGATCGGTCGGGGTGTAGAGCTGAAAGAACCCGGGCGTCTCGCCGAACTCGGCGGCGACCTCTTCGAGCGGATCCTGGGTCAGTGTCGACATCACCATCGGGACCCCGGTGCGGGCGGCGGCGCGCGCGGTGGCCAGGTCGCCGTGGCCGTCCTGGGCGCACAGGCCGATCACGCCGATCGGCGCCATGAACAGTGGACTCGGCAAGTTCAGGCCGAACAGGTCGATCGACAGGTCACGTTGGGCGGCGCCGACGAACATTCGCGGGATCAGCCCCCATCGCTGGAAGGCTTCGGCATTGGCCCGCTGGGTGCGCTCGTCACCGGCGCCGCCTGCCACGTATGACCAGATCGACGGGGGCAGAGCCTTTTCGGCCTTGGCTTCCAGTTCCGCGAAGATCATCGGCAGCGACGGCGCCACTCCGCCCAGGCCCTGGAGGTAGATCTCGTTCTGATAGTCGCCGAATGCCATGCGATGAGCATGCCAGCCGGCGAATCGGGCTGACGAGGCCCTACTGGCCTCCGCCCTCGGCTGCGGCGAGTTCCTTCTTCCACTGCCGGAACGTCTCTTCGGTGCGGCCCCGGCGCCAATACCCGGATATCGACGCCCATTTCGCGTCCACGCCACGCTCTTTGCGGATGTACGGGCGCAGATTGTGCATGACGGCCTGCGCCTCACCGTGAATGAAGGCATGCACCTGCCCGGGAAGCCAGAACGCGGTTGTTACCGCGTGGACCAGGGGTGCGTTGTCGCCGGCCCGGTCCTCCCCGACCAGGTCGGCCCGACCGCCGCGATAGAGCCAGTTGATCTCGACGCCTTCGGGTGCGGTCAGCGGGATTTCGTCTTCGGGCTCGGCGACCTCGATGAACACCTGGCCAATTGCGCTGGCGGGCAATGACTCCAACGCGACGCTGATTGCGGGTAACGCTGTCTCGTCACCCGCCAGCAGGTGCCAATCGGCGGCCGGGTCGGGGGCATAGGCCCCGCTGGGGCCCATCAGATACATCGGCTGCCCGGGCTGCGCCGCCGCGGCCCATGGTCCGGCCGTCCCATGGTCACCGTGCACCGCGATGTCCACGGCGATCTCGCGGGCGACCTGGTCTGCACGCCGAACCGTGATGGTGCGGATCACCGGCTTCCTGGCGGACGGCAGGTCGGCGAAGGAGTCCAGCGTCAACGGCTGCGGTAATGCAGCCACATCGACGTCATCGGCCACGAACACCAGTTTCACGTAGGAGTCGGTGAACTCGCTGGGTTTGAACGTGTCGAAGCCGTTACCGCCCAAGACAACTCGAACCATGTGCGACGTGAGTTGTTCGGTGCGCACCACTTCGAACGTGTGGACTGGTCGACCGGGCACCTGATTCCTTTCTTCGGGGCTGACCCTTTCGACTATAGAGGCGCACCGGTTACGTCGGTTGTCTACGATTTCGCACGATCCGCCAGCTGGCCTCGTGACGCTCGACCAGGCCGGCGATCTCCAGCATCGCCAGTGGTCCAAGGATTCGGGTGGGCTCCACTGCAGCGGCGACGGCGATCTCGTCGACCGTGGCGGTCCCCCGTCCCGGCAGCGCCTCGTACACCCGCCGCTCGTCTTCGCCCAATCCGTCAAGCGGGCTTGCCGGGCTTGGTTGCTCAGACGCCAACTCGCCGATCCGGCCGACCAGCTCGACGACGTCCTCGGCGCGAGTGATGACCTCTGCGCCCGCGCGCAGCAGAGCGTGACATCCGCTCGACGCCGAGGACGTGACCGGGCCGGGTACTGCACCGACGACTCTGCCCAAAGCCCGTGCCCAGGCAGCGGTATTGGCGGCACCGCTGCGTAAGCCGGCCTCGACCACGACCGACGCCCCGGCGAACACGGCCACCAGCCGGTTGCGGGTCAGAAACCGGTGCCGGGCCGGACGTACCCCCGGCGGGTATTCGGTGACCAGCAACCCGTCGGTGGCGATGCGATGCAGCAGTCCGGAATGGCCTGCGGGATAAGGAATATCGATACCTCCGGCCAGAACCGCCACAGTCAGTCCGTCGACGGATAGTGCCGCGCGGTGCGCCGCCCCGTCGATTCCGTACGCCCCGCCGGAAACCACCGCGACATCGCGCTCGGCCAGCCCGACCGCCAGGTCCGCCGCCACGTGCTCGCCGTAGCTGGTCGCCGCACGGGTCCCGACGACAGCTGCGGCCCGCTGCGCGGCATCGTCGAGCCGCGACGGGCCGAGCACCCACAACGCCAGCGGCGGCCTGCCCTGCGGTTTCGCCGCGACCGCGGTGCCGCCGAACGCAGCGAACGCCAGCGCGGGCCATTCGTCGTCATCCGGACTGACCAGTCGACCGCCGCGACGCGCCAGAAGTTCGAGATCATCAGCAGCACAGTCGATTTCGCGCCTAGCCTCGGTGCGTCGCGCGAGGGCGACGTCGACCTGGCCCTGCCGCACCCGGTCGGCAGCTTCGACCGGACCAACCCGGGCCACCAGAGCGGCGAGCTCCGCGCACGGCGGCTCGACGACCCGCGAGAGGTAAGCCCATGCCCGCTGCGTCGCGTCGGTCATCGGGATGTCCCCGGCTGCTCGGAAGCTCAGCGCGGTGGCCACCTCGTCGCGCCCCGGTGAGATGCGCCCGGCCAGGTCGCTCAACGTCCACGCGACCCGCAGTGTCTTGTCGAGTCCGCGGATACTGAGCAACCCGCGATCCAGCGCCGTCCGCAGCGGCTCCATCGCAGCGTTGCCCGGGCGGAACCGGCGTCGGAGCAGTGTTCCACTCACCTCGGCGTTGGTCCGGAAGCCATGCTCCCGCCAGCGCTGCGCCGCCGCATCACGGGCGACCGTGACCCGGTGACGCACCTGCACCGTCGACTCGGCTTCAGCGGTCGCGAACACACTCATCCGCACGGGATGCATCTGCACTCGCAAGTCGACGCGGTCGAGCAGTGGCCCGGACAGTCGGCCGAGGTAACGCCGTTTGACCACCGCTGCGCACATGCAGTCCTGAGGATCGGCCGGTGCACAGGGACAGGGATTGGCCGCCAGGACAAGTTGGAAACGGGCGGGATAGCACGCCACCCCGTCACGACGGGCAAGACGAATCTCGCCCTCTTCCAATGGTGTTCGCAATGCCTCCAGTGCGCTGACGCGGATCTCGGCGCACTCGTCGAGAAACAGCACTCCGCGGTGCGCCCGGCTCACGGCGCCGGGCCGGGCCATTCCGGAACCGCCGCCGACGAGTGCGGCGACGCTGGAGCTGTGATGCGGTGCGACGAACGGCGGCCGGGTGATCAGCGGCGTGGTGTCCGACAGCAGGCCGGCCACCGAGTGAATCGCCGTAACCTCCAACGACTCATCGTCCGACAGTGGCGGCAGGAGCCCCGGCAGCCGTTGCGCCAGCATCGTTTTACCTACCCCGGGCGGCCCGGTCAGCATCAGGTGATGCGACCCGGCAGCGGCCACCTCGACGGCAAAACGCGCCTGAGCCTGGCCCACCACGTCGGCCAGATCCGCGGGCGGCTCCGCCTCCGGGAGCGACCCGTTGACCGGCTCATCAAGGCGCGCCGAACCATTGAGCCAACCCAACAGCTGCGCCAGCGTCCGCACACCCCAGACCTCGATGCCGTCGACCAAAGTGGCCTCGGGAAGGTTCTCGACCGGAACCACTGCGACGCCCCAGCCGGCGCCCTTGGCCGCCAGCACCGCCGGCAGCACCCCGCGCACCGGCCGGACTCGTCCGTCCAACGCCAGCTCGCCGAGCACCACCGTCGTTTCCAGTTGCCGCCATGGCCTTTTCCGCTGCGCCGACAGGACCGCGGCTGAGATCGCCAGGTCGTAGACCGACCCCATTTTCGGCAGCGTCGCCGGTGACAGCGCAAGCGTCAGGCGCGACATCGGCCACTGGTTGTTGCAGTTGGTGATCGCGGCGCGGACGCGGTCGCGTGACTCCTGCAGCGCGGCGTCGGGCAGACCCACCAGATGCACGCCCGGCAAACCCGACGTGATGTGGGCTTCGATCTCGACGATCTGGCCATCCAGTCCCAAAACCGCGACCGAGAAGGCGCGTCCGAGCGCCATCAGCCCACGCCCTGCAGGTGCATGAGTTCCGGGGTGCGCCGCCGGCCGATCCGCACGCCGATCACGTCGATGCGGATCGCCGCCCATCGCTGGTCCTGCGTCGCCAGCCAGATGCCGGCCAGGCGACGCAGGCGCCGCGCCTTCTGTGCGGTCACCGCCTGCGCCAGGCCGCCGAAGCCGTCCCCGGTGCGGGTCTTGACCTCAACGAACACCACCGCGTCGGCGACCGGGTCGACGGCGATCAGGTCCAGTTCGCCATACCGGCAGCGCCAGTTGCGGGCCACGATCCGCAGCCCGAGCCCGGTCAGGTGGTCGGCCGCCAACCGCTCGCCGAGCGCCCCGATTTCGGCCCGCGTCAACATCGTCATGCCGCTACCTTGTTGCGAGGGCGCCGACGTGGTTATCCGCCGCGCCCGAACGACTGTCGAATAACGGCCGGTTATCCCCAGTCACGCAGTTATCCCCAATGGCCGTGCGTGCCACGTTGATCTGGCGTTAGACCGTCATTGGCACCCGGTTCAGGCGGCGAACCTAGTTCGACGACGAGCGCTGAATGCTGATAACGCTTTGCCCTGGTGGGAGATCAGACAAGGAACTAGGTATGAGGTCGTCGAACGGCCCGGTTATGCCACGGTTTGGGCAGCGCCCTCAACTCGTTCCCGCAGCATCGCTTCCGCGTGCGCGGAGCGCGGTCGCCTGGGCGATGCGGGATCCGACGTCGTAGACGAGGATCTGCGCGGTTGCTCCCTCGACCCGGCTGATAGCCCGAGCCATTTTGTCGGCGGTGCGGTCATGCAGCAGCCGTGCTATCAGTGGTGCATACGTCCGACGCGGCAGTAATGCCGTCACCTTGGTGCCTGAGTGATCGTGAATCTCCTGCTGGACCATCTCTCGCGCCGCCCGACTCAAGTGACGGTCCGCGCATTTGATCATCCGCAGCGGAACCTCATCCTCGAAATGCTCCCAGCGCTGCTGCAGTCGCGCGGCGTGCAGCGCATCGATCACGAAGTGGACGGCCTCCAGCTTTTCGGCATGCAGCCCATTGGCGTAATGCATCGCCTCGATCGTCGCGAAGTCGAAGTGATCGACCAAGATGACGACACGATGATGCGGATGCTCGACCACATTCTGCCGCTCGGTCAACGTCATCTCCAACACGGAGCTCTCGGCGCGATATTGACGATTGAGCCTCATCAAGGCGAATACCAGAATGGGAAAGACCACGACGACGAGCCACGCGCCCTCGGTGAACTTCGCGACCGCAAAGATCAGCACCACGATCGTCGACAAGATCGCCGCAGACAAGTTGACCACCACCCTGCGTCGCCAACCGGGTTCACGATGCGTCAGGTTGTATTTGGTCATCCCGTAGCCGGCCATCGAGAATCCGGTAAAGACCCCCATCGCAAACAGCGGCACCACTGCGTCGACCGAGCCGCCGGTGACTATCACCAATGTCACTGCCAGCGCGGTCAGAATGATGATGGCGTTGGAAAACACCAGCCGGTGACCACGTTTCATCATCGGCCGCGGCAAGAAACTGTCCTCGGCAACAAAACTTGTCAGTGCCGGAAACCCGTTGAAGCTGGTGTTGGCGCCGAAGAACAAGATGGCCGCGCTCGCGGTCTGAAGCAGGACGTACATGGCCGCGCCGATCAAGCCGTGGCCGAAGACCGCACGGCCGACCTCGGAGAGCATCGAGGGATATTCGGCGACGTAGGGAGTGGCGTGGGTGGCGTGCACCAGATAGATGACACCCACCAGCAGAAACCCCAGGATGCAGGCCATCCTCGTCAGCACGCGACGGGCGTTAGGCCCTTGCGGCTTTCGAAAGACATTCACCGCGTCGGCGATCGCCTCGACCCCGGTCAGCGAAGTGCCGCCGTTGGCGAACGCACGCAACAACACCAGTAGCGTCGCGCCCATGATCAGCCCATTGCCCTGGTGCACCGGCACCGCCCCGACAATGTGCGCTGGATCGTATTGCGGTAAGCCCCAGAAGATTTGACGGATGACTCCGGTCACGATCATCACCACGAGCATGATGATGAACGAGTACACCGGTATGGCGAAGATCCGGCCTGATTCTCGTAACCCGCGCAGGTTGGCGTAGGACATCAGCAGCAATGCCCCCACGGTGATTTCCAAGTGATAGGGGCCCAGCGACGGCACCGCTGACACCACCGCGAAGGTGCCCGACGCGCACTGCACCGCCACGGTGACCACGTAGTCGATCAGCAGCGCAGCCGAGGAGATCTGCGCGATCCGCGGCCCGAAGTTGCTCCGAGCGACCACATACGACCCGCCCCGCTGGGTGTAGGTCATCACGACTTGGCGATATGACCCGGTCACCAACGCCAAAATCAGCAGGATCACGCCGGCGATCGGCAGTACAAGTAGATAAGCCGCCATTCCCGCTGCCGGCAGCAACTCGACCATGATCTGCTCGGGACCGTAGACAGTCGATGAGATTGCATCCGGTGAAAGCGCTCCCAGTGCAACGGTATTAGACAAGCTTTCATGCTCGAGATGCTCGTTGATCAGTGGCTTTCCCAGGACAAGGCGTTTCCAGCCATCGACGAAAGTTGACGGAGCTTTATCCGCGTCAGCCGGAATCGTCACAGATGTCTTCCCTGCCGCACCATTCACGTCGCTCACCCATACGTACGTCGTGAACGTTAGCGGTTTTGCCGGGGATCGGTTACCCGAGACAGTGCTGCCAGCGATGGTTCTCAGTCAATTGCCACCTCGCGCGGAGGCGCGCCTGGTGCGTCGAACGAACTCAGCCTGTTACGGGCGCATCGCGTTTCTCTGAACGGGCCGTCGCTGCGGCCTGCGCGATTCGAGAACCCACGTCGTAGGCGACGATCTGCGCGGTCGCACCTTCGACCCGGCTGATCGCACCAGCCATCTTGTCAGCGGTGCGGTCATGGAGCAGCCGGCCGACCAGCGGTGCATAGGTGCGTCGCGGCAACAACACCGTCACCTTGGTGCCCGGCTGTTGCTCGATCTCGCGGATCACCAGTTCCTGCGCCGCGCGGCTGAGGTAGCGGTCCGGACACTCGACCATCTTCAGCGGAATGTCGTCCTCGAAATGCTCCCAACGCTCCTGCAGTCGCTGGGCGTGGCGGGCATCGATGATGAAGTGCACGGCGCTCAACTTGTCGGCCTGCAAGCCGCTCGCGTAGTGCAGGGCCTCGATCGTCGCGAAGTCGAAGTGATCCACCAGGACGAAAACCCGATGGCTCGCATGCTTGACCACATCTTGACGCTCGGTCAGCTGCATCTCCAAAACCGAGTTCTCACTGCGGTATTGGCGGTTGAGCCGCATCAGCGCGAACACCAGTATCGGGAACACCACGATCACCAGCCAGGCGCCTTCGGTGAACTTTGCGATGGCGAAGATCAGCACCACCGTTGTCGACAAGATCGCTGCGGACAGGTTGATCACCAGCTTGCGGCGCCAACCGGGATCGCGATGGCCGAGATGGTATTTCGTCATGCCGTAACCACAGATCGAGAAGCCCATGAAGACGCCCATCGCGTACAGCGGCACCACCGCGTCGACTGAGCCGTTGGTGGCCAACACCAGCGCCGTCGACATCACCGTCAGCACGATGATCGCATTGGAGAACACCAGACGATGGCCACGCTTCATCATCGGTCGCGGAAGAAAACTGTCCTCGGCGACGAAACTCGTCAGCGCCGGGAAACCGTTGAAGCTGGTGTTGGCGCCGAAGAACAGGATCGCTGCGCTCGCCGGCTTGCAGCAGTACGAACAGAATGTTCCCGATGGTCCCGCTGCCGAAGACCGCCCGGGCGATCTCGGACAACATCGACGGGTATCCGGCGGCGTATGGAGTCGCGTGGGTGACGTGCGCCAGCCAGATGACCCCGAACAGCAGGAACCCGAGCAGACACGCCATCATCGTCAGCGCTTTGCGGGCGTTGGGGCCCTGCGGCTTTCGAAAGACATTGACTGCGTCGGCGATCGCCTCGACCCCGGTCAACGATGTGCCACCGTTGGCGAACGAGCGCAGCAGCACCAAGATCGTGGCGCCCATAACAAAGCCGTTGCCCTGGTGAACCGGCACCGCTCCGACGATGTGTTCCGGGTCGTATTTCGTTAAGCTCCCGAACACTTCGCGGACCACACCGGTCACGATCAACGTCGTCATCATCGCGGCGAAGGCATACACGGGGACGGCGAAGAGCCGGCCGGCCTCCTTCATGCCGCGCAGATTGCCGAACGAGAGCAGCAACAACGCCCCGACGGTGATCTCCAGGTGGTACGGGCCCAGACGCGGTAGTGCGGAGACCACTGCTACCGTGCCCGCCGAGCACTGAATGGCCACCGTCACCACGTAGTCGATCAGCAGAGCCGCCGAGGAGAGCTGCGCAATCTTGGGTCCGAAGTTCGCGCGGGCCACGACGTAGGATCCCCCGCGCTGCGTGTAGACCATCACCACCTGGCGATACGACGCGGTTACCAGGGCCAAGATCAGCAGGATGACCCCCCCGAGCGGCAGGATCGAGCGTGAACGCCGCCATCCCCGCGGCGGGTAGCAGTTCGATTAAGATCTGCTCGGGACCATAGGCCGTCGACGAGACCGCATCGGGCGAAAGAGCGCCTAGCGCAATGGGTTCGATAGGCTCTCGTGTTCCAGATCCTCGTTGATCAGCGGCTTTGCCCAGGAAAAACCGCTTCCAGGTATCGAGTGAAAGTCGACGGGGCCTTTTGCTCGTCCGCCAGATCTACCACGGTGATGCTCTTCCCCCGCCCTCACGGTTCGATTCTTACGCAGAAACTTACGCCCGAGAAGGGTAGCGGCTCCTACTGGGGATTAGCGTTACCCGAGTAGGTGGTAGCCACGCTTATTCTCAGTGAATTAACAGCTCGGCCGGGCGTGGCGGAGCGGCCGAATCGTCAGGAGTTTCAGCGCGGCGCGCCTGCACTTTTCCCGTCGGAACCCGGCGGATCGGGCGGAGACTTTCGCCGTCTGCGCTCCGCAGCGCACGTGCAACCCGGGACCCCACGTCGTAGGCCAGAATCTGGGCGCTTGCGCCCGGGATCGCGGCTGATCACCCGCGCCATCATGTCCGCGGTACGGTCGTGCAGCAGCCGGCCCGCCAATGGCGAATACATCCGCCGAGGCAACAGCACGGTCACGGTGCTGTCGGGTGGTCGTCTCTTGACCCTAGCAACCAGCAGCTGGGCGGCCCGGCTGAGTTGTCGATCTTCGCACTCGACCAGCTGCAACTCCGTGTCGTCGCCGAACGCTCCCAGCGCACCTGCAACGCGCGGCACGAGCCTCGTCCAAAACGAAGTGCACGGCGGTCAGGTTGTCGGCGTGCAATCCCATTGCGTAGCGCATTGCCTCGGCCTCGGCCAGGTCGACCGAATCGATGAATACCAGCACTCGATGCCGCGCATGCGTGGCCAAGTCGGGACGCTCAGCCGCGGACATCGCCAACACCGAGGCTTCCGCGCGGTACTGCTTATTGAGCCGCATCAACGCCAACACCAGAGTCGGGAAGACCACCACGATCGAGCCAGGCGCCCTCGGTGAACTTCGCAATCGCGAAGATCGACACCACGACTCGTCGACAAGAGGCCGGCCGACAAATTGATCGCCAGCTTGTACGCGCCAGCCGGCCTCACGTTGGGTCAGCCAGTGTTTGGTCATCCCGTAGCCGGCCATTGCGAATGCGGTGAATACCCCCATCGCGAAGAGCGGAACCAGTGCGTTGACCCACGCCTCCGGTCGCCAGCAGCAGCACCACCGCCAAGCACCGCCAGCAGAATGATGGCGTTGGAAAACACCAGCCGATGGCCGCGCTTCATCAGCGGCCGGGCAAAAGCTGTCCTCGGCAACGAAGTGAGTCAGCGCGGGAAAACCGTTGAAGCTGGTATTGGCGCCGTTGTACAGAATCGCTGCGCTGGCGGCCTGCAACAGAGAAGAACAAGACGTTGCCGATCATGCCGTGGCCGAAAACCGCCCGGCCGATCTCGGAGAGCATCGAGGGGTATCCGGCAGAAATACGGAACGGAATGGGTGGCGCAGCCGAGCCACGCCACGCCGGCCAACAACAGCCCGAGAACCGTAGCCATCACAGTCAGTACCCGGCGCGCATTAGATCCTGCCGGTTTACGAAACAGGTTGACGGTGTTGGAAATCGCCTCCACCCCGGTCAGCGACGAACCGCCGTTGGCGAACGCCCGCAGGATCACCAGGATAGTCGCCCCCATCACCAGGCCGTTGCCCTGCTGGATCGGCACTACGCCGTCCATGTGTTGCGGGTCGTATGCCGGCAGATTCCCCAGCACTTCACGAGCTACTGCCGACCACGATCATCAGCGTGAGCATGCCGATAAACCAGTACGTCGGCACCGCGAACGTCCGGCCCGCCTCCCGCAATCCGCGCAGGTTCGCGTAGCAGAAGATAAGCACCGCACCGACCGAGATTTCCAGGCTGTAGGGACCCAGCACCGGTATCGCCGAGGCCACGGCCACGGTGCCCGCCGCGCACTGGATCGCCACAGTGACCACGTAGTCGATCAACAGCGCTGCCGCTGCGACCTGGGCTATGCGCGGGCCGAAGTTCTCCCTGGCCACGATGTAGGAGCCCCCGGCCCGGGTGTAGGCCATCACAACCTGCCGATACGACGCGGTGACCAGCAACAAAATCAGCAGGATCACGCCGATCAGCGGAAGCAACAACACAAACGCGGCCATCCCCGCGGCGGGCAGCAACTCGACCATGATCTGCTCGGGGCCATATGCGGTCGAGGAGATCGCATCCGGCGAAAGAGCGCCCATCGCAACAGGATTCGATAACTTCTCGATGCTGAAGGTCTTCAGTGATCATGGGCTTGCCGAGGAAGACCCGCTTCCAGCCGTCAAGGAATGATGGCGCCATCTTGTATTCGGCAGCCGAACCTGTCACGAGCCATTCCTAACCGAAGTGAGACCGCCCCGCTTCCTTCCATACGGGATCTTGATGCCTCCAGCGCTTCCCGCGCTTCACAGAGATCGCGCCCCTTGCGCAGGTCGAACGCCGCGACCTCGACGGAAACGTCGATACGGTGCGCGCCAGTGTGAGCGGCTTGAAAGGATGTACATGTGGCAGACGAGACGAACAAGGGTTCTGGCGAAATGCCGACGGCAGCGGACCCTGCCACGGTTTTCTCCGCGCTGGCCGAGATCATCTATCAGGGCTCGGAGTCGAACGAGATTTACGCGGCCATCTGCGTCGCCGCGACGCTGGTGGTCAGCGGGTGTGATCACGCGAGCTTGCTGGTGCGCCGGGACGGTCAGTACGTCACCGTCGGCGCCAGCGACGGCATCGCGCAGCGTATCGACGACTTGGAACGGCTGGTCGGCGATGGACCGTGCGTCGACGCGATCGAGGAAGAGACCCCCCAGATCGAAACCGACCTGGCCAACGCGACGCAGTGGCAGCGGCTGGCGGCCCGGATCGTTGCCGAGACGCCCGTGCGCGGCGCGATGGGATGCCGCATCCTGGTGGACAAGCGCAAAACCGGCGCGCTCAACCTGTTCAGCGACACATCAGGCGCCTTCGACACCGAATCCGCAGGGCAGGCGACCGTGCTGGCGTCGTTCGCCAGCGTCGCGATCAATGCGGTCGCGCAGGGCGAGGACGTCTCCACGTTGCGGCGTGGCCTGCTGTCCAACCGTGAGATCGGCAAGGCCGTGGGAATGCTGATGATGCTGCACAAGGTCGACGAGCAAGAGGCGTTCAACGTCTTGCGCCGGTATTCGCAGGATCTGAACATCAAGCTGGCTGACGTGGCGCGCTCGGTCATCGAGAGCCGGGGCAATCCGCAATTCGGCGAGGCCGACCGGGGTTAGCACGGGCGCCCTATTCGGGCAGCCGCAACTCGGGCTTTTCGACCTCTTCGATGTTGACGTCTTTGAAGGTGACGACACGAACCTGCTTGACGAAACGAGCGGGCCGGTACATGTCCCACACCCAGGCATCGGACAGCCGCAGCTCGAAGTAGACCTCGCCGTCGGCATTGCGTGGAACCATCTCCACGCTGTTTGCCAGATAGAAGCGGCGCTCAGTTTCCACGACGTAGCTGAACTGCCCCACGATGTCCTTGTATTCGCGGTACAGCGAGAGCTCCATCTCGGTTTCGTACTTCTCGAGATCCTCGGCACTCATCTGCTCAGCCGTCCTTCTCCGTCCCGTGGTCGATCGACCTGATCCATCTTCCCCCACCCGTCCTCGACCTGCTGGCCCGGCTCTGCCGGATGGCATTCCGCCACCGTCCGAAAACCTGACTGGACCGCCACCCGCCGGACGTTGATGAACGAATACCGATGCTCCGGGCACGGACCCAGCTCGGTCAGCGCCGCCGAATGGCCTGGGGTGCTGTAGCCCTTGTGCACGGCGAAGCCATAGCCCGGGTGCTCGTCCTCCATCGCCACCATCAGACGGTCCCGGCTGACCTTCGCCAATATGCTGGCCGCGGCGATGCACGCCGCTGCGGCGTCGCCACCGATCACCGGTAGCGACGGCACCGCCAGCCCCGGCACCCGGAACCCGTCGCTGAGCACATAGCCGGGGCGTACCGACAGTCCCGCCACCGCCCGTCGCATCCCCTCGATGTTGGCCACGTGCACACCGCGCCGGTCGACTTCGGTCGACGGGATGAACACCACGTGGTAGGCCAGCGCGTACCGGCAAATCAGCGGGAACAGTTTCTCCCGCGACTTCTCCGTGAGCTTCTTCGAATCGTCAAGAGCGGCAAGGCTTTCCAGTCGACCCGGGCCGAGCACGCACGCCGCGACCACCAGCGGCCCGGCGCACGCGCCGCGCCCGACCTCGTCGACACCGGCCACCGGCCCGAGCCCGCTGCGATGCAGCGCGGACTCCAGCGTGCGCAGGCCCGACGATTTGCGGATCACCGTCCGCGGCGGCCAGGTGGTGGCCATACCTACTGATTCTGCTGCGGATTCACCGCACGCACACCACCCCATCGCGAGGGCGGCCACACAATGAACCTGGCCTTGCCGATGACATTGCCGACCGGCACCGTGCCCGACATCGGGTCGCCGGTGCACAGCAGTCCGTTGATCGCGTCGCCGGGAGTGCTGGTGCAGTGGGCCCGGGAGTCCGCCGAGTGCGTGCGGTTGTCCCCCATTACCCACAGCCGTCCCTGCGGGACGTGGACCGGCCCGAATTCGGGCCCCAGGCACGGGTAGACCGCTGGGTCGGCGTTCAGCGTGGCCGGATCCAGGTATGGCTCGTTCAATCGCTTGCCGTCGACCGTCAGCCCGGTGTTGTTGCGGCACTGCACGGTCTGACCGCCCAGGGCGATGACGCGCTTGACCAAGTCGTTCTCGTCGGGCGGCACGAAGCCGATGAACGACAGCGAGTTCTGCAGCAAACGGACGGCCGCGTTGTGCGACCGGATCGACTTGTAGCCCACATTCCACGGCGGCGGACCCTTGAAGACGATGACGTCACCGGGGTGCGGCGAGCTGAATTGAAACGTGACTTTGTCGACCATGATCCGGTCTCCGACGCAACCCGAGCAGCCGTGCAGCGTGGGTTCCATCGATTCCGACGGGATCAGATACGGACGGGCCACGAACGTCAACATGACGTAGTAGAGCACCAGGGCGATCACCGCGAGGACGACGGTTTCGCGCAGCGCGCCCTGCTTCTTGCCGATCTGCTCGTCCTCATGAGCCGAGTCCGGTGCAGGGGTGGACGGCGGGTTGGTCGCGACTTCTGGATCGGCCGTATCGGAATCGGGTTGACCCTCAGGCGAGTCGGTCGTCTCAGTCACGGCTTCAGCGTAGCCAGCGTTGCCGTGCGGTTCGGCACGGCCGCCGCAGAACCGCCGACGGGGCGCTGAAAATCAGCGCTTCTCCTTGATCTTGGCTTTCTTGCCGCGCAGCTCGCGCAAGTAGTAGAGCTTGGCGCGACGGACGTCACCGCGGGTCACGACGTCGATGTGGTCGATGTTGGGCGAGTGCACCGGGAAGGTCCGCTCGACACCGACGCCGTAGCTCTCCTTACGCACGGTGAAGGTCTCCCGGACTCCGCCGCCCTGGCGGCGCAGCACCACGCCCTTGAACACCTGGATGCGCTCTTTGGCGCCCTCGATGACCTTCACGTGCACATTGATCGTGTCTCCGGGGCTGAAGGCCGGGAGGTCGTCGCGCAGCGACGTCTTGTCGACGAAGTCCAGCGTGTTCATGTCGGAGACACTTCCTTGCGGTCGCGGCTACGTGCCGCTGCTCGCCGCTACAGGCGGGTGAGCAGGCAACTCAGCCGATGGGTTCGGACATCTGGGAGTCTCGCGGTGGGCGGTGGCAAGCCGGCCGGCCGACAACCGCTGCAGACAACTGGTCAATTGTGCCAGATCGGGCCCACGCAGCGAAATCACGGCTAATCGCCGCCATTTCCTGCCTCGGCGTGACGTGGGCAAATGGTACACACGTCCACGAAATGACCATGCGACACGCTTCCGCTGCTGGTCATCGCGGCTGTCAGACGGACGTCGAAACGATGTTTCCGTCCGGGAGGAGTCGGCCAATCAAGCCCTAACCCCGGTCTTGCTGCCACAGGTCGGGACGGCGTTCGCGGGTGCGCTGCTCGGATGCCTGACGCCGCCAGGACTCGATGCGGGCGTGATCGCCGGACAACAGCACCTCGGGAACGTCGAGTCCACGCCAGCTGGGCGGCCTGGTGTACGACGGCCCCTCCAGCGCCCCGGCGGAATGTGAATCGTCTTGGTGTGACGCAGGATTGCCCAGCACGCTCGGCAACAGCCGCAGCACCGCCTCGATCATGACCAGCGCCGCGGATTCCCCGCCGGGCAACACATAGTCGCCGATGGACACCTCTTCGACGCGCATCCGGCTGCCGGCATCCTCGGCGACCCGCTGGTCGATTCCCTCGTAGCGACCGCAGGCGAACACCAGATGTGACTCGTTGCCCCACCGCTGTGCGGTCGACTGGGTGAACAATTTTCCGGCGGGTGTCGGGATGACGAGAAGTGTTTCCTGAGAACAGATCTCGTCGAGTGCTTCACCCCAGACCGGCGCCTTCATCACCATGCCCGGTCCGCCGCCATACGGCGAATCGTCGACTGAGCGGTGCACGTCGTGCGTCCACCGGCGAAGATCATGCACCTCGAGCTGGACGATCCCGGACTCGATAGCTTTGCCCGGCAACGATTGCCGCAGCGGATCCAGGTAGGACGGGAAGATCGTCACGACGTCGATTCTCATGTCGATGCGCCCTCAACTCTCCAAGTCAAGGAGACCATCGGGCGGATCGATGTCGACAACACCGTCTTCGAGTGACACCGACGTGACGATGGCACTGACGAACGGCACCAGGAGCTCGGGAGCCTGGTCGCGCTTGACGGCCAGCAGCTCGCCGGCAGCGGTGTGCAAAACCTCAGTGACCGTGCCGAGTTCAAGGCCCGCCGTCGTTCGCACCCGAAGGCCTTCGAGTTGGTGGTCGTAGTAGGTGTCCGCCTCGTCGATGGGCGGCAGGTCCGCTGAGTCGATCACGAACACATTGCCGCGCAGCGAGTCGGCGCCATCGCGGTCGGCCACGCCCGACAGCCGCAGCAACAGGCGGCTGCCGTGCGGGCGAACCGTCTCGACGGTGTAGATGCGCTCCCGGCGATCAGATCCTCTGGCGCGCAACACCGAACCAGGGGCGAATCGAAGCTCGGGGTCGTCGGTGCGAATGTCGACAACAACTTCGCCGGTGACGCCGTGCGCCTTGACCACGCGCCCGACTGTCAACTCCACGGGAGTCTCCGCTACTGGTCGGTGTCCACCACGTCGACACGAATGCCACGGCCACCGATGCCGGCGACCAGTGTGCGCAGCGCGGTCGCGGTACGTCCGCCGCGACCGATCACCTTGCCGAGGTCTTCGGGGTGGACGTGCACTTCAACGGTCCGGCCGCGCCGGCTGGTCACCAGATCGACGCGCACATCGTCGGGGTTGTCGACGATCCCGCGGACCAAGTGTTCGACGGCGTCAACGACGACGGTACTCATGGCGGCGGTCAGCTCTCGGTTGCCGGTTCGGCCTGCTCGGCGGCTGCATCGTCAGCGGCCGGCGCAGCGGCTTCGGCGGCAGGCTGCTGAGCGGCTTCGGCCTTGTCGGCCGGCTTCTTCGCCGCGGCCTTCTTCGCCGGAGCCTTCTTCTGCTTCGGCTTGGCGGCCTCGGTGTCGGGAGCGCCATCGGCGGCGGCCAGGGCCGCGTTGAACAGCTCGAGCTTCGTCGGTTTGGGCGCAGCGACCTTCAACCGGCCCTCAGCGCCGGGCAGTCCCTTGAACTTCTGCCAGTCACCGGTGATCTTGAGCAGCTTGAGAACGGGCTCGGTGGGCTGAGCCCCGACCGACAGCCAGTACTGGGCGCGCTCGGAGTCGATCTCGATCAGGCTGGGCTCTTCTTTGGGGTGATACCGGCCGATGACCTCGATGGCTCGGCCTTCGCGGCGGGTCCGCGAGTCCGCGACTGCGATGCGGTACTGCGGGTTGCGGATCTTGCCGAGCCGGGTGAGCTTGATTTTTACAGCCATGGTGAAGCCACTTCTCCTACGGGTGTCACGCTGCAATTCAGCGATTCGGGCGGGAATGCCCGGATCCGGTTTTGCCTCGCGGGTGTGACCGCCGAACAAGCACCGCGGTAGCGGTGGGTCGCGCGACGGACAGCCGCCTATTGTGCCAGAGCCAGGCCGAAAGGCAGAAATTCGCTGACGCGCAGGCAGTCGTCAGAGGATTTTCTGGAAGCACTTGGTTTCGACCCGGCGAGTCATCCGCCAGCCGTCGGCGGTCCGGGAGAACTCGTCGTCGTACCAGAGGCCGCAGAACATGATCTGCTCTTGGTCCTTGTGCGTCCCCGCGGGCAACACCATCGGGTTGAAGCAGATTGTCCGCGACGACGCGGTGTCCCCGTCGATGCGGACCGAGAAGTTGCCCAGCATGTGGGCATACATCGGAAAGTTCGGCAACACCTCCGCCAGCCAGGCTTTGACTTCGGGATAGCTGCCTTCGATCCCGCCGAGGGCGGTGTAGTCGATGTAGGCATCTTTGGTGAAGACGGCGTCCAGATCGTCGAAGCGGCGGGTGTCGATCGCGGTGGAGTAATCGGTGATCAGCTGCTGGATTTCCAACCGGTCAGAGATTTCGGCGTGGCTCAACATGGCTTGATTGAACACCCGCGGGGGCCCGGTACTCTCGGTGGCCATGCGGATGCTGATCGCCGCAGTCGCGGCTGCGGTCTTTTTTGTCGGCGCCGGCACAACCGCGTGGGCTGACGCCGGCGTGCAACCGGTCGGCTCGGCACCCATCCCCGATGGTCCGGCGCAGACCTGGTTGGTGGCCGACCTTGATTCCGGGCAGGTGCTGGCCGCACGTGATGAGAACGTTCGCCATCCGCCGGCGAGCACGATCAAGGTGTTGCTGGCGCTGGTCGCGCTCGACGAGCTGAGCCTGGATTCGACCGTTGTCGCCGACCCGGCCGACACCCAGGTCGAGTGCAACTGCGTGGGGGTGAAGGCCGGGTCGCTCCTACACCGCGCGCCAACTGCTGGATGGCCTGCTGCTGGTGTCGGGCAACGACGCGGCCAACACGCTGGCGCACATGCTGGGCGGCCAGGACGCCACGGTGGCCAAGATGGACGCCAAGGCTGCCTCACTGGGCGCGGTGAACACCCATGCCACGACCCCGTCGGGTCTGGACGGCCCCGGCGGCTCGGGCTGGTCGACGGCCCACGACCTGGCGGCCATCTTCCGAGCGGCGATGGCCAACCCCGTGTTCGCTCAGATCACCGCCGAGCCATCAGCGATGTTTCCGGACGGGCTCACTGACGGCGGCGAGCGCCCGATCGTCAACCACGACGAGTTGCTGACGCGTTACCCGGGCGCGATCGGCGGCAAGACCGGATTTACCGACGCCGCGCGCAAAACGTTTGTCGGCGCGGCGGCTCGCGGTGGGCGCCGCTTGGTGGTGGCTATGATGTACGGGCTGGTGCACGAGGGCGGGCCAACCTACTGGGATCAGGCCGGCAACCTGCTCGACTGGGGGTTTGCCCTGAACCCGCAATCCGGAGTCGGCACGCTGTAGCCTCGGACGACAGTCGCCGTGGTTTCGGCTAGTCTTCCTGATGCCGTGGCGTTCTGTTGCGCAGAAGAGTTCGGTCGACACAGGTCGACAATGTCCGGAGGTTGAGTCGACAGCCATTGCCCACGATGTCTGCGTTACCACACGTCAACGCGGGTTTACGTAAGGAATGAGAAATCGATGATGGCTGAAAACCAGAACAGCTGCCTGCGGTTCGCCTCCTCAATCCGACGACTTCAGCGCCCACGAATCCGAGGTCGACGGGTTGGCGGTGGTGTCCGTCAGCGGAAGCGTGGATATGCTCACCGCCCCCGGTCTGTCTGAGGCCATCGATGCCGCACTCGCCAAAAAGCCGAAAGGCTTGATCGTCGACTTGACCAAGGTCGAGTTTCTGGGTTCGGCCGGAATTAGCGTGTTGATGAAAACGCGCGACACCCTCGGTGACGCCACCCCGTTCTGCGTGGTGGCCGACGGTCCGGCCACCCACCGGCCGCTCACCCTGCTGGGCATCAACGAGCTGATGAGCTTGTGCCGCCAGCTCGACGACGCGGTCAGCAAGCTCACCGACATCTGACGATCAGGCCGGCAGGCCCACTCCGCTCAGCAAGGACGACAGCAAGGCGATGCGACGGTCCTCGATCTCGGGCTGAGGCAGCACCGCCCGCAGCATTGCTGCGCCGTCAAAGGTGTTGGTCAGCAATGCCACCAGGACCGGAAAGGTCTCTTGCGAGAAATCGCCGGCACCGGGCAGCGCACGCGCGGCGTCGCAGATCTTGCTGGTGTATTGCTCGAGGACATGTTGCAACGTGGTGTTGAGTTTGTCGTCGGTGCGCGCAGCGATCATCAACTCGTAGAGCACCGCGTTGGTGGGGCTGCTGGTGATGTCGCGCAGGATTGTCAGTCCCGCTTCCAGCGCCGGCCGGTCAGACGGGATCGCAGCGACCTGCTTGGTGAACGAATCAAGTTGGCGCCGAAGCACTTCGTACGCCGTTGCGGCCATGAAGTCACCCATGGTGTCGAAGTGCCGGAATAGGGCGCCGACCGACACCCCGGCCCGCTTGGTGATCACCGCCGCCGACGCTCGCGCGTACCCGACTTCGATGATCGTCGCGATACTGGCCTCGAGCAGGCGCGCCACCGTCTCCTCCCGGCGCTGCTGCTGGGTCCGTGCCATCTGAGGACCTACGCGCTCGAGCCGGCGAGCTGTGACTGGCCCGCGCCCGCCCGCAGGTACCGGCCGGACTTCACGGTCTTTCCGTAACCTTCACGGAATTGCCCGTCGCGGAACACGATTGCGCCGCCGACGCCGGTCGCAACCACCGCGGCGTCGTTGCGGTTGACCATGCGGCTCAGGCCGCCGTAGAACGGCACCTTCTCCTCGTGGTAGCCGTCCACCGAATCGTCCAGACCCGCCGGGTCGATGACCACGAAGTCGGCGCGGTCACCTTCCCGCAACGTGCCGGCGTCCAGGCCGAACCAGTCGGCCACCTCGCCGGTCAGGCGATACACCGCGCGTTCGATGGTCATGAACGGCTCGCCCTCCCGGTACGCCTCCAGCGTGCGCTTGAGGAACCGCAACGAAAAGTTGTAGAACGCCATGTTGCGCAGATGCGCGCCGGCGTCGGAGAAGCCCAAGTGGATGCTCGGTTCTCCTGCCAGCTTGTTGAGCTGCTTGGGCCGGTGGTTGGCGACGATCGTCGTCCAGCGCACGTTGCGCTCACCATTTTCCACCAGCACATCCAGGAATGCGTCGAGCGGATGCAGCCCGCGCTCCTTGGCGATCGCCCCGAAGCTCTTACCGATCAGCGTCCGATCGGGGCATTCGACGATCACGGCTTCGTGAAAGTCCTTGTGCCACAACGACGGTCCGAGCTTGATGCGGTCGAACTGGCGGCGGAACTTGCGGCGGTACTCTTCGTCGGCCAGCAATTCGTTGCGCTCCAGCTGGTCTCGCAGGTGCAACGCCGCGGTGCCGGCCCCGAACTCCTCGAACACCGGAAGGTCGATGCCGTCGGAGTACAGCTCGAACGGCACCGGCAGATGCTGGAAGCGCACCTTGGAGCGCAGCAGAAAGTTCATGACCCGAGTGCCGAGGCCCAACACGTGCACGGCCAACGGCATCGACTTGGCGTCGGCGGATACCAGCAGGCTCATCCGAACCGCCTTGCGTAGCCCCAACATCGGGCTGCTCGCGAGGAAAAACAGCAGCCCGGACTCGGCCTTGGCGACATTGGGCGCGCTTTGCAGGATCCGGCCCCGCTTGCGGAGGACCTTGATGAGCTTGCGGCGTTCGCGCCACGTCGCGAACGTCGACGGCAACGCGCGAGACCGGAAGCGGTCGCCGTCGAGTTTGTCGATCGCCGCGTCCATCCCGGACATGCCCAGCATCCCGGCGTCGAGTGCGTCGTCGAGCAGAGCCGCCATCTTGTCGAGCTCGGCGTCGGTGGGCTGCACGTCGCGGGTGGTCGCGCGCTCCAGACCGAGCACCGCGGTACGAAGATCCGAATGACCCAGTAGCGAGCTGACATTCGGGCCGAGTGGCAAGCTGTCGATTGCGTGCACGTACTCCGCGGGCGTCGACCAGGTCTTGTCCTGCAGAGCGCCCAGGACGAATTGGCGGGGCACCGCCTCGACGCGGCTGAACAGGTCGGCGGCGTCGTCGGCGTCGGCGTAGACCGTCGACAGGGAGCACATGCCCAACAGCACCGTGGTCACACCGTGGCGCACCGATTCGCGAAGGCCGGGATCCAGCAGGACCTCGGCGTCGTAGTGGGTGTGGACGTCGACGAAACCGGGGACCACCCACTTACCCTTTGCGTCGATGATCTCGGGGCATCCGGTCTCATCCAAGCGGTCCGAGCCCGCGCCGGACACGATTGCAGCCACCATTCCGTCGCGAATGCCCAGCGTGCGGGTCTGCGGGGCGCTGCCGAGGCCGTCGAACCACAATCCGTCACGAATGATCACGTCGTAGCTCACTGCTGTCCTCCGCATCGTTGGGGTAATGCGAACCTAACATAGAGAGTGAGTACTCGCAATCTTTCTTTAGCCGGCCTTACAGTCGGCCTCGGGTCCGGGCACGCTGCGCGACTGGGCTGACGGCGCCCAGCAATTCCGCGAGGCCGGCCACCGGGATCTCATCGAGTCGGGCCACGGCGTCGATGATCTCGCCGCGCAGCGCGGCATCGGCGAACGGCTCGGCCAGCCAGTGGAATTTCTCTACCACCCGATCCCACGACATTGGTCGGGTGGGCGATCCCTCGAAGTCGGATTGCTCACGGTGGACCTCGCGTCCGTCGCTGAGGACGATGTGTACACGTGCCGCGGTGCGTTCGGGGTAGGCCTCGGTCAGGTCGGCGGCGGCACGGACGTTCACCCGGGCCAGCAGCTCCTGTACATCGGCGCGGCAGACCCGTTGGGTCTCAAGCTGTTCGGGGCCGACCTGCCCGTCCAGCAGCGCAACGGCCACCAGATATTTGAGGTTGTAGTCCGCCTGCTCTTTGGTCGACGGATGGTCCTTGTTGCCGTAGCGGCCACCGCCGGCGATGTCGAATGCGCCCTGGAACACCTCGAGGGTCACCGTCGCGACGTCGGTGGCGGCGATGGCGTGTTCGTCGCGCAGTGCCAACGTCGCGTCGATGACCACCTGACCGTGAATGAGCGAGCAGTACTGCTTGAGATAGGTCTGCTCGACGGCGGTCAGCGAACGGTCGGACGCGCGCATGTCGATCGGCTGGTCGAATAGTTCTTCCAGGCCGTTGGGCCCCTCGAAGAAGGCTCGCGGGCCGGTGATCCCGCGGCTCGCGAGCATCGTGGCGTAGACGGCCCGCATTCCGGTGATCGCCGGCGAGATGCCCTTCCATGTCGACACCGGCTCGGTGTGCACCGCGGCGAGCGACACGTTGTCCACCGCGGACGCCGCGATCGCGTCGGCGGTGGCGGAGGCGTCGAGACCGAGCAGCTTGGCCGAGCCGGCTGCTGCCGAGATCGCCAATTGCAACGCATGATTGAGTCCTCGGCCCATCACCGGAACCTGTGCGCTGAACCGACATTGGACTTCGTAGGCGACCGCGAGAGCGAGCAGGAAATCCGTCCCGCCGGCATCGACGTGTTCGGCGACGGCCAACACGGCTCCGAAATTGTCGGCCGGATGACACAGACCGCCGGGAGTCAGGTAGGTGTCCAGCAGATCGGGATAGCGCACCAGCACCGCATTGAAGAAGGCTGCCTGATCCACCGACCCGCGGCCGCCGCCCACGAAGGTCGCAGTCGGACGGCCGCTGAACTGTTCGGCATGGGCGCGGATCGCCGGGATCAGCTCGCCGTCAAGAGCACCGACGGCGCAGGCGACACTGTCCAGGACGTTGCGCTTCAGCGTCGCCCGTGCCGACTCGCGAAGATCGGATTGTCCGGCGGTAACCACGAATTCGGCGAGCCGCTCGGCGGTATAAGTCATGACGTGCCTGTCTCGAAAACTGTCGGCGAGCCGGATTCGTCATCCTTGGCACGCTCGATCCGCACGCGCATGTCATCGGAGATGTCCGGCAGCTCCGTGAAATCGAACCAGCGGGCCTCGAGGTTTTCGTCGTCGGCGGGAAACGGTTCGCCGGCCACCCACTCCATCCGGAATACATGGTCGAGGTACTGCGCGTGATCGCCGTTGGCATGGACGATCGGACGCGTTACTTGCACCCAGGCCAATCGTCTGGCGACCGCATGGATACCGGCTTCTTCGAACACTTCTCGGACGGCACAGTCGGCCGGGTTCTCGCCCGGCTCGACGATCCCGGTCACCGGGGTCCACGCGCGATTGTCTGACCGTTTCACCAGTAGAACCCGCCCATCGCGGATGACGACGGCGGTGACGCCGATCAACCACAGCGGTGCGTGTCCGACGTGCCTGCGAAGCTCGACGATGAATTCCGGTATCGGCATAGTCCGTTTCTAACAGAGACCGTCACGAGGACACGTCCGGTGCCAACGACCAGACCCCGTGAAAACTTGGGTCTGTTACGCGCAGAGTAGTTCGCCTCTAAGCTTTTCTTGTTTCTCATCAGCGCTGGAAAGGACAGCCGTCATGCCACTCGCACGGATCGACCTCATCGAGGGCAAGTCGGCGGAATACCGTCGCACCGTCGCAGACGTTGTGTACGACAAGATGATTGAATGTCTGGGAGTGCCCGAGGATCGATTTCAGACCATCACTGAGCACAAGGCGGAGAACTTCTTTTTCGACCCCGACTACCTCGGTCTCTACCGGTCCGAAAACTGCATCTTCATTCAGCTAATCTTCCTCGATGTCGCGAGCCCTGAGCAAAAAGCCGCGTTCTATAAGGCGGTCGTAGACCAGTTGCACGAGAAGCTGCACGTACGGCCGGAGGACGTTTTCTTCAACCTCATGACCGTCACCCAGCCGGACTTTTCCATGGGCGACGGCAAGGCCACCTACATCAATGGGGTACCGACCAATCGTCTCGACCCGAATTCCATCGAGGGCTGACCGACTCGCCAAGTTCGGTCGTCAGTAGAACTGGCCGCGCAGGACCACCACGTCCGCGCGGTGCAGCACCTCGGGGCCGTAACGGGGATCGTCGTAGTAGCACAACAGGTCCGCCGAAGCACCATCGTCGAGGCCTGGGCGGTCGAGCCAGTCCCGGGCATCCCAGCACGCCGCGCCGAGCGCGTCGGTGGGGCTCAT
The DNA here is from genome assembly GCA_963762535.1 of uncultured Actinomycetota bacterium. Taxonomy (GTDB): domain Bacteria; phylum Actinomycetota; class Actinomycetes; order Mycobacteriales; family Mycobacteriaceae; genus Mycobacterium. The sequence continues at coordinate 608,156 of CAVXKX010000001.1, read as the reverse complement.
CCCGATGCGGGTCAGCGCCTCGACTTCGTCGCCGATCCGCCCGTGGGCGATCATGCCGCCCGCGTCGGTGCCGGCGTAGATCGGCACGCCGGCCTCTCGGGCCGCGGATAACCGGGGATAGCAGTTGGCATACAGGTCCCGCATGTGGGCGGCGTAGACGGGATACTTTGCCGCGGCGTCGGCGATGCCGGGGAAGTTCTCGACGTTGATCAGGGTGGGCACCAGCGCGGTTCCGTGTTCGACCATCAGCTCGATGATGTCGTCGGTGAGCCCGGTGCCGTGTTCGATGCAGTCGATACCCGCCTTGATCAGTCCGGGCAGTGCCTCCTCGCCGAAGACGTGCGCGGTGACTCGCGCACCGTCGGCGTGTGCAGCGTCGATCGCCTCGGTCAACACGTCGTCGGACCACAGCGGCGCGAGATCGCCTATGCCACGGTCGATCCAGTCGCCGACCAGCTTGACCCAGCCGTCGCCACGTTGTGCCTGCAACGCGACCGCGTCCGGGAGCTGTGATTCGTCTTCGATGTCGATCGGCAGGCCGGAAATGTAACGCTTGGGCCGGGCCAGATGCCGACCGGCGCGAATGATGCGGGGCAGGTCGTCGCGGTTGTCCAGGCTGCGGGTGTCGATCGGTGATCCGCAGTCGCGCAGCAGCAGCGCGCCGACGTCGCGTTCGGCCTCTGCCTGTGCGATCGCTTCGTCGAGTTCGACACCACCCTGCGGCCCGAGCCCGACATGGCAGTGCGCATCGACCAACCCGGGCAAAATCCAGCCGCCGTCGAAAATTGTGTCGGCGCCGCTGATCGGCTCGCGGCTGATGTGTCCGTCGACGATCCACAGTTCGATGGGTTCTTCATCGGGAAGCCCGATCCCTCGAACGTGGTGAGGCACTAGTTGTTGCCCGGGAATTTCAACTTGGACAGGTCGAAATCGGCGAGCCCGGGCGGTAATTCGTCCAGACCCTGCGGCATATTGGATAGGTCGGGGAAACCGGCCGGCATGCCTGCGCCGAGCGGGCCGCGGGCCTTGGGCGGTGTCGGCCCGCGCTTCTTGCCCTTTTTGCCCTTGCCGCCCTTGGCCTTTGCGTTCTTGCGGGTTGCCGACTTTCGGCCCAGACCGGGTATGCCCATGCCGCTGACCATCGACGACATCATCTTGCGAGCTTCGAAGAAGCGGTCGACCAGCTGATTGACTTCAGACACCGCTACACCCGAGCCGTTGGCGATGCGCAGCCGGCGTGAGGCGTTGATGATCTTGGGGTCGGCCCGCTCCTGCGGCGTCATGCCGCGGATGATGGCCTGCAGCCGGTCGAGTTGCCGGTCGTCGACGGCGGCCAACGCCTCCTTCATCTGTCCGGCGCCGGGCAGCATCCCCAGCAGATTGCCGATCGGCCCCATTTTGCGGATCGCCAGCATCTGCTCGAGGAAGTCTTCGAGAGTGAGCTCGCCGGAACCGATCTTGGCCGCGGCGGCCTCGGCCTGCTCCGCATCGAAGACCTGCTCGGCCTGCTCGATCAGACTGAGGACATCGCCCATGCCCAGAATCCGGCTGGCCATCCGATCCGGGTGAAAGACGTCGAAGTCTTCCAACTTCTCGCCAGCCGATGCGAAAAGGATTGGCACACCGGCAATCTCACGCACCGACAGCGCTGCACCACCGCGCGCGTCGCCATCCAGCTTGGTCAGCACGACACCGGTGAAGCCGACACCCTCGCCGAACGCCTGCGCGGTGGCCACCGCGTCCTGGCCGACCATCGCGTCCAGAACGAAGATGACTTCGTCGGGGTTGACGGCGTCGCGGATGGCGCCGGCCTGGGCCATCATCTGCTCGTCGATACCCAACCGTCCGGCGGTGTCGACGATCACGACGTCGAAGTGCTTGGCGCGCGCCTCCGCGAGCCCGGCCGCGGCGACCGCCACCGGGTCACCGGGCCCGGCGGCCTGATCGGCCTCCGCCGAGGCTGCCCGGGTGCGGCGCGAAGACCGCGACACCGGCCCGCTCCCCCACGATTTGGAGCTGGTTGACCGCGCCCGGTCGTTGCAAGTCGCAGGCGACCAGCAGTGGGGTGTGACCCTGGTTGCGCAGCCACAGCGCCAGCTTGCCGGCCAGCGTGGTCTTACCCGAACCCTGCAGACCGGCCAGCATGATCACGGTCGGCGGTGTCTTGGCGAAGGACAACTGGCGGGTCTGGCCGCCGAGGATGGCAACCAGTTCGTCGTTGACGATCTTGACGACCTGCTGGGCGGGGTTGAGGGCGCCCGAGACCTCCGCACCCTTGGCACGGTCTTTGACGCGGCTGACGAACGCCCGGACGACCGGCAGCGATACGTCGGCCTCCAACAGCGCCAGCCGGATCTCGCGGGTGGTGGCGTCGATGTCGGCGTCGGTCAGCCGGCCCTTGCCGCGAAGTCCTTGCAGGGCACCGGTAAGCCGATCGGACAGCGATTCAAACACGCCGCCCAGCCTAATGGCGTTCGCCGAGGGTGGGGTTGTCGGGCCGGATCGCTGGTCGCTGAGACAACAAGTCGACGCTCGGCGCGCGTGTCGGCAACGCGCCGGCTCGGCTAGACCGCGGCCGCGTCGTGCGGGGTCGTGGGGCCTTCCAGGATCGCCAGCAGGTGATGCTCGATCGCCGATCGGGTGCTCGAGCCGGGCTCACCGGTCGCCTTGGCGGCGGCGCTGCGCTCCGGCAGCGCGATGCAGAACACGTCGTCGACCATCGACCCGCGCGTACTGACCTTCGCCCAGTCGATATCCACCCCGGCGCGCTCCAGCGCGCCGGTGAGCAGTGCCAGCAGACCGGGGCGGTCGTTGGCCCGGATCTCGATGATCAGCCGTCCCGGTGTGCCCTCGAACCACATGATCCGCGGCGGTGCCGACGGGTGATGGACCGGAACGGCGGTTGGCGCCTCGCCGATCGGCTTGGGTTTGGTGTCGGTTGAGCGCTGCTGCAGCACGCTCAACACGTCGGTCTGTCCGCCCAGCGCGCGGATGAGCTGCTGGCGAAGCAACCCTGATGCGGGCGGACTGCCGAAATGCGGTGACACCACGAACTCGCTGATCGCGACGCCGTCGGCGACATTGATCGACGCCGAATGCACGCGCAGCGAATTCAGCGTCAGCACCCCGGCCGCTTTGGAGAGCAGCCCGCGCTGGTCCGGGGCGATCACGACCGCGTGGTGCAGCCGTCGGTCGGCGCCTGGCCGCAGTTCGACGTGCACCTTGCGATCAGCGGCCAGCGCCATGTACTCGGGATCCAGCGGATCGGCGTGCGGCAGCGCCTCGCCGTTCATCGACATCCGACAGCGCCGAACCAGGTCGCCGACCAGCGATGCTTTCCAGTCACTCCACACCCCGGGCCCGGTGGCCAACGAGTCCGCCTCGGTCAGCGCGTGCAGCACGTCCAGCAGTACGGGGTCGCCATTGAGCGCATCGCACACCGTGGCAATGGTCTGCGGATCGTTCAGGTCTTGGCGGATCGCGACCTTGGCCAGCAGCAGATGGTGGAACACCAGCTTGGACAGCATCTCGACGTCCGTCGGCCACATGCCCAGCCTGGTGCCGATCTGGGTGGCCAGCTGTGCGCCCAGCACGCAGTGGTCGGCATCGCGCCCCTTACCGATGTCATGCAACAGCGCAGCCAGGATCAGCAGATCCGACCGTGCCACCCGGGTGGTGAAAATCCTTGCCCGCGAAACGGTTTCGGCGAGGTGGCGATCGACGGTCCAGATGTGGACCACGTCGCGCGGCGGAAGGTCCCGCACCGCCCCCCACTCCGGGAACAGCCGTCCCCACAGCCCGGTGCGATCCAGGGTCTCGATGACTGCGATGGTGTCCGGGCCGGCGGTCAACATGACCAGAAGGTTGTCCAACGCGTCGCGGGGCCAGGGAGTCGGCAGTTCCGGCGCGGTATCGGCCAGCCGGGTCAGCGTGGACACCGCAATCGGTAAGCCGGTGACCGCGGAGGCCGCCGCCACGCGCAGCAGCAGAGCGGGGTCGCTTTGCGGCCGGGCATCACGGGCGAGCACGATCTCGCCTGCGTACTCGACTACGCCCTCGTCGAGCGGTCGACGCGGACGCCGTCGGATGGCCGACATCCCCCGCCGCGGCAGCGCATTGGAGGCGGTCCGCAATCCGGCGTCGACGCGATAGCTGATGGTGCGTCCCACATCGGAGAGCACCCGCGACAGGTCGAAGCGGTCCCCGATGTGCAAGGCGGCGCTGATCTCGTCGGCGAACTGAGCCAACACCTGGTCATGCCCGCGACCCGAGACCCGGTGCAGTTCGGTGCGCACGTTGAGCAGGGTCAGGTGAGCCCCGGTCAGCGAGCCCAGCGGGTCGTCGGTTTCGCCCACGGCCAGCCGGTCGGTGAGATGAGCGATCGCCAGCGCGTCGAGCAGCTGAATATCGCGCAGCCCCCCGCGACCGGATTTCAGGTCGGGCTCGGCCCGGTGGGCGATCTCACCGAAGCGGCGCCACCGGCCGTGGGTCTCGTCGACGACTTCACCGAAGATGGATTGGATTCCGGATCGCCATTGGCGGCGGATTCCCTCGATGAGGCGGCCGGACAGTTCCTCGTCGCCGGCAATGTGCCGGGTGTCGAGCATCGCCAGGCATGCGGAGACGTCGCCGGTGGCGACCTTCAGCGTCTGGGCAACGGTACGCACACTGTGATCGAGACGAATATTGGCGTCCCACAACGGATACCAGAGCGAATCGGCGACGTCTCGGACAGCGTCGGTGTTCATGCCGTCGTGCAGAAGCAGCAGGTCGAGGTCGGAGTAGGGCACCAGCTCGCGGCGGCCCAGTGAACCCGTGGCGACAATCGCGAAGCCGCTGCCGGGCATGATGCCGATCTCGGAAGCCTTTGTCGTCAACCAGAATTCGTGCAGCTCGCCCCAGGCCTCCCGAAGGGCAGCAGAGTCGAGTTCACTCGGCCCGCGGGCAAGCAGCTTCTCCCGGGCGGCAGCCAAATCGTTTGCCGCGCCGGATATCTTGCCCGCCGTGTGCTGGTGTCCCGGCGGATCAGGAGACTCGTGCTCGCGCTGCGTCATTCCCATCCTGGTCGGATCGGCACAGCCGATGGAGTCGTCATGCGACCGCTGTCAGATCGCATCCGCTCCGCGCTCACCGGTGCGCACCCGCACCACGGTTTCCACCGGGCTGACCCACACTTTGCCGTCGCCGATTTTTCCGGTCCGGGCCGAGCGCACGATGCTGTCCAGCACCTTGTCGGCATCGTAGTCCTCGACCAGCACCTCGACGCGGACCTTCGGGACGAAGTCGACCGAGTACTCGGCACCGCGGTAGACCTCGGTGTGCCCCTTCTGCCGGCCATACCCCTGGACCTCGCTGACCGTCATCCCCAGGATTCCGACCTGCTCGAGGCTGGCCTTGATGTCCTCGAGCGTGAACGGCTTGACGATTGCAGTGATCAGCTTCATGTCTATTCCGCCTCTACTTTGTCGCCCACTCGATCTTCCAGGCCGTTAGAGCTGTCCGGCAGACTCGCATGAGGAAGAACAGAGCCGGTGGCTGTCGCGAAATCGTAACCGCTCTCCGCGTGCTGAGATTCGTCGATGCCGACTGCTTCTGCCTCGGGAGTCAGACGCAGCCCGATGGTGTATTTGAGTATCAGGGCGATGATAAGGGTGCCGACGGCGGAGTACAGGAGAACGCTGAACGCGCCGACCGCCTGCCGTTCCAATTGCCCCCATCCGCCGCCGTAGAACAAGCCCTTCGACACACCGGCCACGCCGTTGATGGCGGGGCTTTCCGGTGCGGCGAGCAGACCCACCAGCAGCGTGCCCGCCAAACCGCCGACCAGGTGCACGCCGACCACATCCAGCGAGTCATCAAAGCCGAGTTTGAATTTCAGCCCGACCGCCAAGGCGCAGACAACACCGCCCACCACGCCGATCGCCAAGGCGCCCAACGCGTTGACCGACGAGCAGGATGGTGTGATGGCGACCAATCCGGCGACGATGCCCGATGCCGCTCCCAGCGTCGTCGCGTGGCCGTCGCGGATGCGCTCGGTGAGCAGCCAGCCCAGCATTGCTGCGGCCGTGGCGATCGTCGTGGTCATGAATGTCGACCCGGCGACGCCGTTGGAGCTGGTTGCCGAACCGGCATTGAACCCGTACCAGCCGAACCACAGCAAGCCCGCGCCGAGCATCACAAACGGCAGATTGTGCGGACGGAACAGCGTGGTGGGCCAGCCTCTGCGTTTGCCGAGGACGATCGCCAGCACCAAGCCGGCCGTACCGGAGTTGATATGGACCGCAGTACCGCCGGCGAAGTCGATGGCGTGCAGCTTGTTGGCGATCCAGCCGCCGTGCTCGCCGGTGACACCGTCAAACGAGAACACCCAGTGCGCGACCGGGAAGTAGACGATGGTCGCCCAGAGTCCGGCGAACACCAGCCAGGCGCTGAACTTCAGCCGGTCGGCGACCGCGCCTGAGATCAACGCGACCGTGATGATCGCGAACATCAGCTGGAATGCCACGAACACGGTCATCGGCAGCGTTCCGGCCAGCGGGATATCGGTCGCCGCAATGCCCTTGCTGGGGTCCGCGGCCACCGAGTTGCCACCGATGAGGCCCTTGAGACCCCAGTAATCGGTGGGGTTGCCGACGACGTTCTTGGTGTCGTTACCGAACGCCATCGAGTAGCCGTAGAGCACCCACAGCACCGTCACGACGCCCATCGCGCTGATGCTCATCATGATCATGTTGAGCACGCTTCTGGCGCGAACCATCCCGCCGTAAAAGAACGCCAGTCCCGGGGTCATCAACAACACCAATGCGGAACTCGCCAGCATCCAAGCGGTGTCGCCGGTATTGGGCTGGCCCAATGTGGGGAAACTCACTCGCTATCACCTCCGGTCGGCCATCAACAGCCGCCAGACAGATGACTGCGGCCTGCAGGAGAACCTTGCAAAGTGGTTGTTACAAAATGCGGCGCTGACAGGTTTCGCCGGTGTTACATCTGCCCGGCTTTGGCTGCGGTCGCCGCCATCAGCCGCGGCGATCGCAAGCGCGGCGCAGCCGGGCGCTGGGGGCACCTCCCGCTTGCGGGGGACGGGTCGCCGCCATCAGCCGAGCAGCGCGTCAACGAAGGCGGCCGGCTCGAACGGCGCCAGGTCATCGGGCCCCTCGCCCAGGCCGACCAGCTTGACCGGCACTCCGAGCTCCTGCTGAACATGAAAGACGATGCCGCCCTTGGCGGTGCCGTCAAGCTTGGTGAGCACCGCTCCGGTGATCTCGACGACATCGGCGAACACCCTCGCCTGCGCCAAGCCGTTCTGCCCGATGGTCGCATCGAGCACCAGTAGTACCTCGTCGACTGCCGCACGCCGGCTCACCACGCGTTTGACTTTGCCGAGCTCGTCCATCAGCCCGGTCTTGGTGTGCAGCCGGCCCGCGGTGTCGATCACCACGACGTCGGCGCCCGTCTCGATGCCTTTGTCGACGGCGTCGAAGGCCACCGCCGCCGGGTCGGCGCCCTCGGCTCCACGGACCACCTCGGCGCCGACACGGGAAGCCCAGGTCTGCAACTGATCAGCGGCGGCGGCCCGGAAGGTGTCGGCGGCGCCCAGCACGACGCGGCGGCCGTCGGCGACCAACACGCGCGCGAGTTTGCCCACGGTGGTCGTCTTTCCGGTGCCATTGACGCCGACGACCAGCAGCACCGACGGGTGGTCGTCGTGCGGAAGCGCCCGCACCGAACGGTCCAGATCGGGTTGCAGCTCACCGATCAGCACTTCCCGCAGCACTGCACGCGCGTCGGCCTCGGTGTGCACGTCTTTGCTGGCGAGCCGGGTGCGGAGTTGAGCCACCACCGAGCTGGTTACCGTCGGGCCCAGGTCGGCGATCAACAGGGTGTCTTCGATCTGCTCCCAGGAATCTTCGTCAAGATCGCCGCCACCGATGAGGCCTAAGAGGCTGCGGCCCAGAGCATTCTGCGACCTGGCCAGTCGCCCGCGCAGCCGCTCCAATCGCCCTTCGGCCGGGGCGATCTGCTCGATTACGGGCTCTGTTGCGGGGGGCCTCTGCCGCGGCGGGTCGGGTTCGGGTGCGGCGGCTTCCGGCTCGGCCGGCGGCGCAGGCTCAACCGGTGCCGTATCCGGCTGCGGTAGTTGAACATCGACGAACTCACGCTTGGGTGCATCACGCGGAAGGGCCGCGTCATCGCCGACGCCGGGCAACCCGGTGGTGTCGACTCGGTCGCCAGTATCGGTGCGGCTGAACGTGATCCCCGACGATGCGGCATAACCGCCGGAGGGATCAAGGGTGGGGGTCTGCTCGCGCGTCGACAGACTGATCCGTCGTCGCCGGTAACGCACCAGTCCCGCTGCCAGGACGGCGATGACGATCAGCGCGGCGGCAACCGCAATCGCGATCCAGAGGGCTTGCGGCAACGTATTCCTCGCTTAGGTAGTCGTGACCAGCTCGTCGACCTGCTGACCGCGCATCCGTTGCGAGATCACCGTGGTGATGCCGTCGTCGCGCATCGTCACGCCGTACAGCGAGTCGGCGACCTCCATGGTCGGCTTCTGGTGGGTGATGATGATCAGCTGCGATTTGGCCCGCAGCAAATCGAACAGGCCGATCAACCGCCGCAGGTTGGTGTCGTCGAGCGCCGCCTCAACCTCGTCCATGATGTAGAACGGCGACGGGCGGGCCCGGAAGATGGCCACCAGCATCGCCACTGCGGTCAGCGACTTCTCGCCACCGGACAGCAGGGAAAGCCGCTTGACCTTCTTGCCGGGCGGACGGGCCTCCACCTCGATACCGGTGGTGAGCATGTCGTCGGGGTTGGTGAGCAGCAGCCGGCCTTCGCCGCCGGGGAACAGCGAGGCGAAAACGCCTTGGAATTCCCGCTCTACGTCGATGTAGGCGTCGGTGAACACCTGCAGAATGCGGTCGTCGACGTCGGCGACGACGTCGAGCAGATCCTTGCGCGCCGCTTTGACGTCCTCGAGCTGAGTGGACAGGAAGTTGTAGCGCTCCTCCAGCGCGGCGAACTCCTCGAGGGCCAGCGGGTTCACCCGGCCCAGCTCGGCGAGCTCACGTTCGGCGCGCTTGGCGCGACGCTCCTGGGTGGCCCGGTCGAACTGCATCGGGGCCGGCGCCGTCACCTGCTCACCGCGCTCGCGGGCCTGCTCGTATTCGGCCATCTCCAGCTCGGTCGGTGGCAGCGATACCTCGGGCCCGTACTCGGCAACCAAAACATCTGGCGCCATACCGAATTGCTCGAGCACCATCTGCTCGAGCTGCTCGATACGAAGCGCCGCTTGGGCTTTAGCGACCTCGTCGCGGTGTAGCGACTCGGTCAGCAGCCCGATCCGAGCGCTCAGCGTGTTCACCTCGTCGCGCACGGCGACCATCGCGACCGAACGCTGCTGACGCTCGACGGCCAGCACGTCGCGGTTGTGCGAGGCCGCCGCGACCACCTGGCTCAGCCGGCCGGCCAGACGCCGACCGGCGTCGGCGACCGCGGCGGCCACCGCGGCGGCGTGTTGACGCGCGGCCCGGGCCTGCTGAGCACGGACCCGCGCCTCGCGCTCCGCGGCCGCGGCGCGGCGAAGCGAATCCGCGCGTCCGCGAACGGCATTCGCACGCTCCTCGGCGGTACGCACAGCCAGCCGGGCTTCCACCTCGACCCCGCGCGCCGCTTCAGCTGCCGCGGCGATCTGCTGCCGGACCTCGCCATGCTTAGGCTCGGCCAAAACACCCTTTGTTTGTTCGACGTTGCTGAGTCGGGTCTCGAGGTCGCCGAGCTCGCCGAGGGTCTGGGCGCGCCCGGTTTCCAGCTCCTCGCGCTGGCGCATCAGCCGGTGCCACTCATCGTCGGCGGCACGGGCGTCCTGGCCCAGCCGCCCGAGCTGCTCGTAGATCGCCGAGATCGCGGCATCGGATTCGTTGAGCGCCGCCAACGCCTGCTCGGCGGAGTCCTGCCGGGCCGTCTGCTCGCTCATCGCCCCCGACAACGCCGCGCCCAGCTCGCTGGCCTGCGCCTCAGCTGCAGCGAGTTCGGCTCGCGCCTTGGCGATTTCGGAGGTGATCTCCAGCGTCGACGGTTTGCGGTCGGATCCGCCGACGACCCGTCCGGCGCCGACCAGATCGCCGTCGCGGGTGACCGCGCGCAGCTGTGGACGATCGGCGACCAGACTCATTGCCTCGCTGAGGTTCTCGACAACGGCGACGCCGGACAGCATGGCGACCAGCGCGCCGCGCAACCTTGCCGGCACCTCCACCAGATCGAGGGCCCAGCGAGCGCGGTCGGGCAGCGCGCCGCCCTGCTCCTGCTCGTGGGCGGGCCAGTCACTCAGCACGATGGCGGCTCGGCCACCATCGGCATGCTTCAACGCGGTCACCGCGTCCGTGGCTGCGCTGAAGCTATCGGCGGTCAACGCGTCGGCGGCGGCCCCGAGGACCGCGGCCAGCGCTGCCTCGTAACCCGACTGCACTTTGACCAGCTTGGCCACTGAACCGAGAATGCCTGAACTGGACCGGTTTTCGGCGAGCCAGGCGGCGCCGTCTTTTCGTTCCAGCCCAACCGACAACGCATCAATGCGCGCACGAAGCGAAGCGACCTGACGTTCGGCGCTGCGCTCGGCGGCTTGCAGCTCGGCGACCCGCTCGTCGGCCGATCGCAACGCGGCCACCGTCCGGTCGTGGTGCTCGTCGAGACCGACTTCGCCTTGGTCGAGTTCACCGACCCGGCCCTGTACGGTTTCGAACTCGACCTTGGCCTGCTGGGCGCGGGCCCCAGCCTCCTCGATTCGCTCCGACAGCTTGGCGACACCGTCGTCGATCGACTCCACGCGCGCCCGCATCGTCTCCACCTGGCCGGCCAGCCGGGCCAGGCCTTCGCGCCGGTCAGCCTCAGCCTGCACCGCCGCCACATGAGCATGCTCAGCCTCGGTCGCATCGCGCTCACGGTCGGCCAGCTCCGTTCGCGCGGCGTCGAGTCGACTGCGGGTGGCGGCTAGCTCGCTGAGCAGCTGCTGCTCGGCGGCGGCCACCTGCTCGGCTTCCGCCTCCAATTCGTCGGGGTCCGGGCCACCCGTCGTCGCGGTTTCGACGTCTAGATGTTGAGCCCGCTCGCTGGCGATGCGCACCGTCGCGCTGACCCGTTCGGCCAAGGCGGACAACCGGAACCAGGTCTGCTGCGCCAATTCCGCCCGCTCAGACAGCGCCGTCAACGCCGCCTCGTGGGCGGCCAGTTCTTCTGAGGCGACCGACATACGGGCCGAGACCTCGTCGTGCTCGCGGCGCAACGCCGCCTCGGCATGGTTGGTGTTGTTGAGCTCAGACTGTCGGGTGACCACGTCGTCGGCGGCCAGCCGCAACCGGGCGTCGCGCAGATCGGCCTGGATGGTTTGGGCGCGGCGGGCCACTTCGGCTTGGCGGCCTAGCGGTTTGAGCTGGCGGCGCAACTCGGTAGTCAAGTCGGTCAGCCGAGCCAGGTTCGCTGACATCGATTCGAGCTTGCGGACCGCTTTCTCTTTGCGCTTGCGGTATTTGAGCACTCCGGCGGCTTCTTCGATGAATGCGCGCCGGTCTTCTGGTCGCGATTCCAGGATCTCGTTCAGCTTGCCCTGCCCGACGATGACGTGCATCTCGCGGCCGATCCCCGAGTCGCTCAGCAATTCCTGAACATCCATCAAACGGCAACTGCTGCCGTTGATTTCGTACTCGCTGGCTCCGTCGCGGAACATCCGACGGGTGATCGACACCTCGGAGTACTCGATCGGCAACGCGTTGTCGGAATTGTCGATGGTGACGGTGACCTCGGCACGGCCCAACGGCGCGCGCGACGAGGTGCCCGCGAAGATGACGTCCTCCATCTTGCCGCCGCGCAGCGTCTTGGCGCCCTGCTCCCCCATCACCCACGCCAGCGCGTCGACGACGTTGGACTTGCCTGACCCGTTGGGGCCGACGACTGCGGTGATGCCGGGCTCAAACCGCAGAGTCGTCGGCGAGGCGAAGGACTTGAAGCCCTTCAGCGTCAGACTCTTGAGGTACACGGCGTGCCAGACTACCGCTCGCTGAAGCCGCTGATCGGTTCGCCGCGCGGCGACCAGTCGGGGATAACAGTGTCGACGTGGCCTGGCGCTTCTCCACCCTGCAACAGGCGTAACAGCTGTTCACATGCGTCACGCGGTCCTTGGGCGACGACCAGCACCCGGCCGTCGGCGCGGTTGGCGGCGTAGCCGGTCAGACCCAGCTCCAGGGCGCGCGATCGGGTCCACCAGCGAAAGCCGACACCCTGCACCCGGCCGTGCACCCACGCGGTGAGCCGAACGTCGTCAACGTCCGACATCGACGACCTGGAAGTTGACTTTCGTTCCCGATTTCAGCGTCCGCCCTACCGTGCACACCTGGTCGACCGCGCGCTGGACCACGGTCAGGACGCGCGCCTTCTCGGCCTCATCCAAACCCGACAGGTCGATTTCGAGCGCCTCCTCAAGCAGCGGGTAGACCTCGTGCTCACGGTCGGCGTCACCGGACACCCGGACGGTCGCCTGGTAGTCGTCGCCGAGCCGGCGGGCCAGCGGCGAATCGCTGGACATCCCGCTGCAGGCCGCGAGCGCGATCTTCATCAGCTCGCCCGGCGTGAAAACCCCGTCGACGTCGTCGGAGCCGACGAGCACCTCCGCCCCCCGCGAGCTGTGACCGCTATAGCGACGCACTCCGGTGCGCTCGACCCATAGTTCTGTCATGGGTACTTTGTACCGAACGCCGCGCGGTCTCAGCTTCGTGGCCGCGGCTGGCAGCGCGGGCAGTAGAACGACGACCGGTTCATGAATTTGTCACGGCGGATCACCGCGCCGCAGCGCCTGCACGCCTTGCCTTCACGGCCATAGACGTTCAGCGAGCGCTCGAAGTAGCCCGATTGGCCGTTGACGTTGACATAAAGCGAGTCGAACGAGGTGCCGCCCTGCGCCAGCGCGTCGCGCATCACCTGGGCGGCGGCTTCCAGCAGCGTCGTCAGCTGTTTGCGGGTCAGCGTCGCGGCCAGCCGGGCGCCGTTCAGCTTGGCCAGCCACAACGACTCGTCGGCGTAGATGTTGCCGATCCCCGACACCACCGTTTGATCGAGCAGTTGCCGCTTGATCTCGGAGTGCTTGCGCCGCAACACCTTTATCACCGCGTCGATGTCGAAGCGCGGATCCAGCGGATCACGCGCCACGTGCGCGACGGGTGCCGGAACCACGCTGCCGTCGACGGTCATCAGGTCGGCCAGCAGCCAACCGCCGAACGTCCGCTGGTCGACGAAGCTCAGCGTGGTGCCGTCGTCGAGCAGCGCGGCGATGCGCAGATGACCGGCGTTGGGCACCTCCCCGAGCAGCATCTGCCCGCTCATACCGAGATGCACGACCAGCGCCTGCTCGTCACCGCTCGGCCCGTCCAGGGTGAGCCACAGATACTTGCCGCGCCGATCGCTGCCGGTGATCCGGGCATCCAGCAGCCTCGCCGTCAGGTCGGCGGGGCCGGCCTCGTGGCGGCGGACGGCGCGGGGGTGATGCACGCGGACGGCGGTGATGGTCTTGCCCACCACGTGAGCCTGCAGTCCGCGCCGCACCACCTCGACTTCGGGTAGTTCGGGCATCTAGCCGGCAGTTTCTCCCGGCACGGCGCCGTCTAACTGGGTCAGCGCCTGGCACGCCTTCTCGGCGGCCTTCTGCTCGGCTTCTTTTTTGGTGCGACCGATTCCGGACCCGTACTCGGTGTCCTTGACGACGACGACCGCAGTGAACTCCCGCTGGTGGTCGGGCCCGGTGGCGGTCACCTGATAAGACACCGTGCCCAGGCCGCGAGCTGCAGCCAACTCCTGCAAGCTGGTCTTCCAGTCCAAAAGGCCACCGGCATCGAGTAATTCGCTGAACAACCGCAGGATGACCCGCCGCGCGGCCTCGATGCCGCTGTGCAAGTAGATGGCGCCGAGCAAAGATTCGAGGCTGTCGGCAAGGATGCTGGATTTGTCCGTGCCACCGGATTTCAGTTCGCCGTTGCCCAGTAGCAGGTGTGCGCCCAGTCCTTGATCGGTCAGCGACCGCGCAACTTCGGCCAGCGCCTGAGTGTTGACCACCCCGGCCCGCATCTTGGCCAGATCGCTCTCCGGGCGTTGCGGATGCCGGTGGAAAAGCTCGTCGGTGACCGTCAGCCCCAGCACGGCGTCACCGAGGAACTCCAGGCGCTCGTTGGTGGGCAGTCCGCCGTGTTCATAGGCATAGCTGCGATGAGTCAGCGCCAGGGTCAGCAGATCGTCGGGCAGATCGACCTCGAGCGCGTCGAGGAGATCACTCATCGCCGGTTCCGTCGTTGTCAGAACCCAGCATCGCCGTCAGCTTCGCCCAGCGCGGGTCGATCTCGTCGTGGTGATGACCCGGTTCTGCTGTCGCCAGCGCGACCCCGCACCTGGGGCAGAGCCCCGGGCAGTCGTCCTGACACACCGGCGAAAACGGCAGTTCCAAGCCGACGGCGTCGATGATCGGCTGTTCCAGGTCGACGGTGTCGCCGACCACCCGCCCGACCTCGTCTTCCTCGGTGGTGGCCTCGGTAAGGCTGTCCGGATAGGCGAACAGCTCGGTCAGGTCCACCTCGATGCGGTCCTGGAACGGCGTCAGACACCGTGAACATTCGCCGGTGATCGGCGCCGAGACGGTCCCGCTCACCAACACGCCTTCGGACACCGACTCCACCCGCAGATCGAGGTCCAAGAGCGCACCGGTTGCGACCCCGGCCATGTCCAGCCCGATGCGCGCGGGGCTCGCCACCGTCTGCTGCAGAGGAAACATCGCTCCGGGGCGTCGCCCCAGCCGGGTGATGTCGACGACGAGCGGCGAACCCGAACGTGATTGAGCCGCGATGACTCCGCTGGCGCGCCATGTCCGCAATTCTACGGGCGCTACCAGCGGCCTCGTGCCGCCGGTGGGAGAGCTACCGCTGAGCGTAGTCGTGCACGCCCGCCGCCGTCCGTAGCTGATGGCGGCCCCGGTTGACCGAACGCAGGGTGGTGTTGAGGTGCTCCTCGAACTCCGCGAGCTTGCTGTCGACGTAGATGTCGCACTCGCCGCGCAGGCGGTCGGCCTCCGCGTGGGCGGCGTCGATGAGCCGGGCGGATTCGGCATTCGCCGACTGCACGACTTCGGTCTGCGACACCAGACGCTGCTGTTCTTTGATGCCTTCCTGGACGGCATTCTCGTAGGAGATGTTGCCGTTTTCCACGAGACGGTCGGCCTCCGACTTCGCACGGCTGGTGGCGGCTTCGTACTCGCGCTTGGCGGACGCCGCCAGGCGCGCCGCCTCCTCGCGCGCCTCACCCACCATCCGTTCACTGTGCTGACGGGCCTCGCCGACCATCCGGTCGGCCTGCGCCTTGGCGTCGGCCAACAAGCGGTCGGCCTCGGCACGAGCGTGGTTGACCATCGACTCCGACTCGGTGGTCGCCGACGACACCATGGAGTCCGCGTGCGCCTTGGCTTCCTGCAACAGTGAGTCGCGGGCATCGAGCACGTCCTGGGCGTCGTCCAGCTCGCCCGGGATCGCGTCCTTGATGTCGTCGATCAATTCGAGTACGTCACCGCGGGGGACCACGCAGCCCGCGGTCATCGGGACGCCACGAGCTTCCTCGACAATGGCGCCCAGTTCATCGAGCGCCTCAAAAACTCGGTACACGGCAACACCCTCCCGGCTTCGTTGTTGTTACCAGTGTGCCTGGTGTTGCGTCTGTGACTGCGTTGCCAGGCTCGGTGTGTCGGGAATCGGGTCTGAGAACTGGCCCGATTACCTGCACACTTGAGGTGATTATGTCGACTCACGCGCTCAGGCGGCAATCCCGGACCGGCACCAGATGCGGCCCGGCGCGCCTGTTCACCCATGCAGGAATACCCCCTGGGGGTATGAAGTTGGAGGTGCCATGACACATGCCGTGAGACACGCGTTAGCGCTGGCCGGGTCCATGACGTGGGAAATCCTCTGGGCCTTGATCCTGGGTTTCGCGCTGTCCGCCGTCGTGCAGGCTCTGGTGCGCCGCTCGACCATCGTGGCGCTGCTGGGCGATGACCGGCCTCGCACGCTGGCCGTCGCGGCCGGACTGGGCGCCGCCTCGTCGTCGTGCTCCTATGCCGCGGTGGCCTTGGCGCGGTCGTTGTTCCGCAAGGGCGCCAATTTCACCGCCGCCATGGCGTTTGAAATCGGCTCGACGAATTTGGTGGTGGAATTGGGCATCATCCTGGCCCTGCTGATGGGCTGGCAGTTCACCGCCGCAGAGTTCGTCGGTGGCCCGCTGATGATCGTGGTCCTGGCGCTGTTGTTCCGGCTCTTCGTGCGCTCGCGCCTCGTCGACGCGGCCCGCAGCCAGGCCGAGCAAGGGCTGGCCGGTTCGATGGAAGGCCATGCGGCCATGGACATGTCGATCCAACGGGAAGGCTCATTTCTGCGACGGCTGTTCTCGCGGGATGGCTTCACCTCGGTCTCACACGTGTTCGTCATGGAGTGGGCCGCAATACTTCGCGACCTCGCGATCGGGTTGCTGATCGCCGGCGCCATCGGGGCGTGGGTGCCCGAATCATTCTGGCAGCACTTCTTTTTCGTTGACCACCCGACGTGGTCGGCGGTGTGGGGTCCGATCGTGGGGCCCGTCGTGGCGATCGCCTCGTTCGTCTGCTCGATCGGCAATGTCCCGCTGGCCGCCGTGTTGTGGAACGGCGGCATCAGCTTTGGCGGCGTCGTCGCTTTCATCTTCGCCGATCTGCTCATCCTGCCGATCCTGAATATCTACCGGAAGTACTACGGCACCGCGATGATGCTGACGTTGCTGGGCACGTTCTATGCCGCCATGGTCGTTGCCGGCTACCTCGTCGAAATCATCTTCGGCACAGCGGGTCTCATTCCGTCTCAGCGCAATGCCACGGTGATGGAAGCCGCAATCTCCTGGAACTACACCACCTGGCTGAACATCGCCTTGCTCGGCCTTGCCGCGCTACTGGTCGCGCGCTTCGTGGCCACCGGCGGCATCCCGATGCTGCGGGCCATGGGCGGTTCCCCCGAAGCGGAGCACGACCACAGCCACCATCATTGCCACTGACGTTGCGCGCGCGGTTAATCGAGTTGGGCGCAGACCGGACCGTCGTCGGTAGGCGGATTGCCGGCGCGGTACAGCAGCCGCTTGAGCTGGCGCCGATCGGCGAGGCTGAGGTGAGCCAGTAGCTGATCGTCCGATGCTGCGACGGCATCCTCGGCACGCTTGAGTAACACCTTGCCTTTGCGGGTGAGCTGAGCCGGCAACGCACGGCCTGACGGAGCCGTCGCCGGCCGGGTCACCAGACCCATTTCCTGTAGCCCTTGCAATACCTGATTCATCGCCTGCGCGGTGACATGGGTGTGGCGGGCCAACTCGGCGCTGGTGCGGCCCGGGTCGTCGTCCAAAATTCGCATACAGACGAATTCGGGTAGCCCGAGCCCGAGCGGCCGCAACGCTTGTACCGCGTGGGGGCGCAGCCGGGCCATCAACCCGCGCACCAGAAAACCCAGCGGTTGGTCGTCGACGTCGCTCATCTCCCCCATGCTGACATGGAATTGCCGGTCCGGCGTCCTGTTACCGGACGCGTCGGCACCAGCAGGTGAACCGCACACTGCCGCTTTTCTCTCAGCGATATCAAGTTTCTTGACACCTGCATACCCCTTCGGTATCAAGGAACTAGATATGCAATGCAGCGATCGGGCCAGCCGGCTCGTCGCCGCCAAACGAAGGAGAACAAGGATGTTCGGTGCAGGATTTTCTGGTGGACCCGGTTGGGGTGGGCCCGGTTTCGGTGGCCCGGGCTTTGGCGGACCCGGTTTCGGCGGCCCCGGTTTCGGTGGCCACGGCTGGGGCGGACATGGCGGACCCGGCGGACGCGGGTTCGGTGGGCGCCACAAGCGGGTGCTGGTCGGTACCGCGGCCCTGCTGCTCGACGGGCCGGCGAACGCCGAGCAGATCGTTGAGCGTGTTTCTGAGGCGACTGACGGTGCGTTTGCCCCTCCGCAAGAGATCGTCGAGCTTGCGATCGGCAAGCTGGCCGGTCGTGGCTTTGTGACGGTCGACGACGGGGTGGCCACCCTGTCCGAACTGGGCCGAAACGTGTTGCAGTGGAAGGGCATCAGTAGCGAGAGCATCCATGCGCGGCTCGCTCAGGCCGGCAAGTTCGGAGACGTCGCCAAGATTCGGTGGGGTCTGTTCGAGCTCGCCGGGCTGGCGCGGACCATCCACTGGTCGGGCACCGACGCTCAGAAGGAAAAGCTCACCGAAGCGCGGGCCAAGGTGCTGGCGGCGATCACTGAGGCCAAGCAGACCCTGCACGGCGCACTCGCCGAGAGCTGACCTAACCAGATCATCAGCGCGGCCGCGGCTTTTGCCCGGTCGCGCTGATGGTTTACGGCGCCTTCGCCGAGCGCAGTTTCTCCGCCAGCCGGCGGTTCACCGGATCGGGCAGCAGCTCGGTCACGTCGCCACCCATCGTCGCGACTTCTTTGGCCAGCGAGGACGAGACGAACGAGTACCGCGGGGTGGTTGCCACGAAGAACGTGTCGACGCCGGCGACGTGCTTGTTCATCTGAGCCATCTGCAGCTCGTATTCGAAGTCGGTGCCGGTGCGAAGGCCCTTGACGATGGCTGTCATGCCGCGCGACCGGACAAAGTCGACGACCAGACCTCGGCCGGACTCCACCCGCAAGTTGGGCAAGTGGATCGTCGACTCCTCGATCATCGCGATCCGCTCGTCGACGTCGAACATCCCCTTCTTCGCGGGGTTGACCAGGATGGCCACCACCACTTCGTCGAACTGGGCCGCCGCCCGTTCGAAGACGTCAATGTGTCCCAGCGTCACCGGATCGAAAGATCCCGGGCACACGGCGCCGCTCATCTGCGCCGCTCCCGCCCTATTTCGCGATCGCACTGCTCTGTCGCGATCGTCGCCGGCGGTCATGTGGCATGACGGTACACGTTGAGTCACAGGCCGTTCGGCCAGCTCCAGGCGGGTGTCGCCGTAGATTCGCGGCTGCCAGGAGTCCCACCCGGCGGGCCAATTCAGTGCTGGGCCGCCGGCTGGACGCTCCACCACCGCGACGCTTCCGTCACGCACCCAGCCGTTGACCGCCAGCGCGGTGAGTAGCGCTTCGACCTCGCCACCATCGACCTCATAGGGCGGGTCGGCCAGCACCAGGTCAGCCGGCGCGTTCGTTCCGGCGGCGATCACCGCGGCCACCTGCCCGCGTCGCACGGTCGCGCCGCTGAGGCCGAGCGTTGCGATGTTGCGTTCGAGCACCGTCGCCGCGCGGCGGTCCGACTCGACGAACAACGCCGATCCCGCTCCGCGCGACAGCGCCTCCAGGCCCAGTCCTCCTGAGCCGGCGTACAGGTCGAGCACCGAGAGGCCGGTCAGATCCAGCCGCGCGGTCACGATGTTGAACAAAGATTCGCGCACCCGGTCGGTCGTCGGCCGGGTTCCGCGCGGCGGAACAGCGATGCGCCGTCCCCCGGCCACGCCTCCAACGATGCGCGTCAGGCGAGCACCACCAGCAAATCGCCACCCTCAACCTGGGCCGTGTCCGACACGGCCACTCGCTCGACGGTGCCGTCGGCGGGCGCGGTGATCGGCGCCTCCATCTTCATCGCCTCGATGGTGGCGATGGTCTGACCAACGCTCACCTTGTCGCCGACGGACACCCCAATGGTCACGACTCCGGCGAATGGAGCGGCGACGTGGTTCGGATCGCTCCGGTCAGCCTTTTCCGCCGCGGGAATCTCGCTGGCAATGCTGCGATCCCGCACCTCCACGGGCCGCAGCTGGCCGTTGATGATGAACATCACCGTGCGCATCCCGCGCTCGTCGGGTTCGGAGATCGCCTCCAAAGCGATCAGCAGCTCGACACCTGGCTCCAGCTGCACCCGATGCTCCTCGCCCTGCCGTAGGCCGTAGAAGAACTGATTGGCCGACAACCGCGATATGTCGCCGTAGGTGTCCCGATGGGTCTCGAATTCCTTTGTCGGACCGGGGAATAGCAGCCGGTTGAGAGTGGCTTGGCGTTTAGGCCCATGCAAACCCAGTGCGGTCTCATCTTCGGGACTCAACTCCTGGACCGGTTTCGGCTCGCCGCGGCCGGACAAAGCTTTCGAACGCAGCGGCTCCGGCCAGCCGCCCGCCGGATCGCCGAGATCCCCGCGCAGAAAACCGAGCACCGACTCAGGGATGTCGAGTTGTTGCTGGATTGGAAGCGAATTCGTCGGCGCTCAAGCCCGCGCCAACCAGCGCCAGCGCAAGGTCGCCGACCACCTTCGACGACGGCGTCACCTTGATCAGCCTGCCCAGCACCCGATCGGCGCCGGCATAGGCCTCTTCGACTTCCTCGAACCGGTCCCCCAGTCCCAGCGCGATGGTCTGCTGGCGGAGGTTCGAGAGTTGGCCGCCGGGGATCTCGTGGTGATAGACCCGCCCGGTGGGCCCCGGCAGACCGGATTCGAACGGCGCGTAGACCTTTCGCAACGCCTCCCAGTACGGCTCGAGCGCGCACACCGCCGACAGCGACAATCCGGTGTCGTACTCGGTGTGCGCGGCAGCCGCCACGATCGAGCTCAAGCGCGGGCTGGCTGGTGGTTCCGGCCATTGGCGCCGACGCGCCGTCGACCGCGTCGGCGCCCGCCTGCCAGGCAGCGATGTAGCTGGCCAGTTGACCGCCGGGCGTGTCATGGGTGTGTACATGCACCGGCAGGTCGAAACGACTGCGCAGTGCACCGACCAATTGGCGGGCGGCCTGTGGACGCAGCAGGCCGGCCATGTCTTTGATGGCCAGCACGTGCGCTCCGGCATCCACGATCTGCTCGGCCAGTGTGAGGTAGTAGTCCAGCGTGTAGAGGTTTTCGCCCGGATCGGACAGGTCGCCGGTGTAGCACATCGCGACTTCGGCTATCGCAGAGCCTGTTTCGCGTACCGCGTCGATGGCGGGGCGCATCGACTCGAGATTGTTCAGCGCGTCGAAGATCCGGAAGATGTCAATCCCTGTTGCCGTGGCTTCATCCACGAACGCCGAAGTGACCAGCTCCGGATACGGCGTGTAGCCAACGGTATTGCGGCCTCGCAGCAGCATCTGCAGACAGATGTTGGGTATCGCTTCGCGCAGTTCGGCCAGTCGCTCCCAGGGGTCTTCCTTGAGGAACCGCAGCGCGACGTCGTATGTCGCGCCGCCCCAACACTCGACGGACAACAGCTGCGGCATCGTCCGCGCGATGTAAGGCGCCACCAATCCCAGGCCGCTCGTGCGCACCCGGGTTGCCAGCAACGACTGGTGAGCGTCCCGGAAAGTGGTGTCGGTGACGCGAACCGCCGAGGAGTCACGCAGCCAGCGCGCGAAACCTTCGGGGCCGAGTTCGACCAGCAGCTGTTTGGAGCCGGCCGGCGGCGCCTTCGTCAGATCGACATCGGGCAACTTGTCCTGCGGGTACACCGCCGAAGGCCGGGATCCATGTGGCTTGTTGACTGTCACGTCGGCCAGGTAGTTGAGGATCTTGGTACCGCGGTCGGCCGATGATCGCGCGGTGAGCAGCGCCGGGCGCTCTTCGATGAACGAGGTGGTGACATGACCTGCCTGGAAGTCCGGGTCGTCCAGGACCGCTTGCAGGAACGGGATATTCGTCGACACACCACGGATACGGAACTCCGCGATCGCCCGCCGCGCCCGGTTGACGGCGGTGCTGAAGTCGCGGCCCCGGCAGGTCAGCTTCACCAGCATCGAATCGAAGTGGGCGCTGACCTCTGCACCGAGATTGGTTCCGCCGTCAAGACGTATGCCCGCACCACCCGGACTGCGGTACGCGGTGATCCGACCGGTGTCCGGCCGGAACCCGTTGGCCGGGTCTTCGGTGGTGATCCGGCACTGCAGCGCGGCGCCGCGTGGGCGAATGTCGTCCTGGCGCAGGCCCAAATCGTCGAGCGTCTCACCGCCCGCGATGCGCAGCTGGCTGGAGACCAGGTCGACGTCGGTGATCTCCTCGGTGACGGTGTGCTCGACCTGGATCCGGGGATTCATCTCGATGAACACGTGCCGGCCACGTTCGTCGAGCAGGAATTCCACGGTGCCCGCGTTGCTGTATCCGATATGGCGGGCGAAGGCCACCGCGTCAGCGCAGATCTTGGCTCGCAACTCCTCAGGCAGATTCGGAGCAGGGGCCAGCTCGACGACCTTCTGGTGGCGCCGTTGCACGCTGCAGTCCCGCTCATAGAGATGAATCACGTTGCCGTGGGTATCCGCCAGAATCTGAACTTCGATGTGGCGCGGGTTGAGCACGGCCTGCTCGAGGTAGACGGTGGCATCCCCGAACGCCGACTCGGCTTCGCGGCTGGCCGCCTCGATGGCTTCGGGCAACGCATCGGCGTCGGTGACCCGCCGCATCCCGCGGCCACCGCCGCCGGCGACCGCCTTGACGAACAGCGGGAATTCCATCCCGGCCGACGCCGACACCAGCTCATCGACCGACGATGACGGCGCCGAGGATGTCAGGACCGGCAGGCCTGCTTCACGAGCCGCTGCCACGGCACGGGACTTGTTACCGGTGAGGGAAAGCACTTCGGCTTTGGGGCCGACGAACGTGATGCCGTTCTTGGCGCATTCGGCGGCCAATTGCGGGTTCTCCGAAAGGAACCCGTACCCGGGGTACACCGCGTCGGCACCCGCGCCGCGGGCGGTGTCGACGATTTCTCTGACGGACAGGTACGCCCTGACCGGATGGCCGATCTCGCCGATCTGATAGGACTCGTCAGCCTTCAAGCGGTGCAACGAATTTCGGTCTTCGTACGGGTAGACAGCGACGGTGCCGACGCCGAGTTCGTAGGCCGCCCGGAACGCCCGAACGGCGATCTCGCCGCGATTGGCAACCAGTACTTTGGAGATCACGTACGTCCCTATCGTCGGTTGTTCAGATCAGCGTGGACCAGTAGTCCCAGAACCGGACCACAATCAGCAGAAAGACAGCGGTGAACCAGATTGTGGCGATCGACCACCGCCAATGGTGGAGCTCCCGCACGACGGCTCCGCCGCGGCCGTCACCAGCGGGCCCGAACGCGATCGAGGCCACCACCACAAGCAGCGAGATGGTCGCCACCCACACCACCATGCAGTACGGGCACAATGCGCCGATGCGATAGAGGCTCTGGAAGATCAGCCAGTGCACAAACCCGGTGGCCGGCCAGCGTCCCGAGAGTTATACCGACCCAATACCACCGCGGCAGTGGCACTTTGGTCACCGCGAGCACGCCGGTGACGGTGACGACCGCGAACGCGGCGATCCCGATCAGCGAGTTCGGGAAACCGAAGGCCGATGCTTGTGGCGTTGTCATCACCGAACCGCACGACACGATCGGGTTGAGGTTGCACGACGGCACGTACGACGGGTTGAGCAGCAGCTCGATTTTTTCGATGGTCAGCGTGGCCGAGGCGACCAGGCCGGCCACGCCCGCGATCAGGACCCACCACGCGCTGGCCGCTGAGATGACCGGCAAGGACTGCGAGCCGGCCGTCCAATGCCCTACCGGGCCATCTGGTTTGGCTGACGCGGTGGTTGTCACGACGCCGCTGGGGTCGCAGCCGAGTCGATTCCGGGCACGTCCCCGACGATCTCTTTGATCTTGGCGACGAAGCCCTCCGGTGTCGTCCACTGGTATTCCTGGCCGTTGATCCGGACCGTCGGGGTGGCGTGAATGCCTGTCGCCGCGACCAATCCGTTGACCATCGGGAGGTATTTGCCGTCCTTGATGCAGTCGGGCACCTTGCCGACGACGCCGGCCTCGCGGGCCAACTCGGTCAGTCTGGCATTGTCAGGAAACGACGTCCCGCCCTCGTCCGGCTGAATCTCCTTGGTGTACAACGCGGTATGGAAACGGCGGAAGGCGTCGACGGATTCGTCGGCGACGCAGTAGGCCGGCATTGGCGGCCCGCGACGAGTAGTTCTGGTTCTGCGGTCTGCTGAGGAAACCGGTCATGTAGTAGTCGGCGGCGATGGCGCCGTCGTCGATCAGCTTCGAGACGGTCGGGCCGAACCCTCGCTCGAAGTTGCCGCACGCCGGGCAGAGGAAGTCCTCATAGAAGGCCACCACGGCCTTCGGGTCGTGAGTCCCGTCCTTGGTCACCAGCTTGCTCGACGTCACCCGGATCGCGCGGGCACCGTTGGCGGCGGTCTTCTTGTCGTGCGAGATCACGATGTAGCCGACCAGCACGACGGCGAACAGCACCACGATCGAGGTGAGCCCGATCCTGACGAGCAGATCGCGTCGCCGCCCGGCGGCGTTCAGGTCGTATTTGGCTGGACGGTTCGATTTGGCGGCTTTATCGCCCATGGGCTTGCTCACCATTCCGGATTGTCGGCTTCGCTGTCCGACCGCGGTGCGGTCGGCGATAGCGTCTAAGCGTACCGGCGTCGCTATTGCCAGGTCAGTCCGGCGAGGACGCAGGTCGCTACTCGAGCTCAGACGCGGCCGAGGTGAGCACGCAACGCGGAAACCGACTTCGGTGGTCGCCGCTGCGCATCGGGGCGATTTCAGACCGACTACGACGGACCCGACTCCGCGCGCCGCGGCGCACCGCACAAATCGGTAGCCCGAGAACACGGTCAGCGACGTCGCCTCGGCGCCGTCGACCATTGAATAAGCCTTGTTCCACACGGGTTTTCGGGACATTCTCGCCGAAGTAGACAATATTCGGCTTGCGCCTGCCGCCGCAGCGCGGACAGTCCACGAATCGGCCATCGCCATATGTCCTAGCCGGCCAAGCTTTGTGGCCATGGCGCGGTGTTGCTGGAGGAGATCGCGGTAGGCGACCTCGTCGCCGCGGGCGCCGGCCAGCAGCGCGCGTAGCCGCAGCAGCCAGATCTCGCGGTCCACCAACCCGTGGTTCGGGGCGGCGCGCCAACCGCTCGATCGCGGTCTCGGCTTCCTGCAGATCAGCCTCGCCGCCGCGGGTCAGCAGCGTCTCCACGAACATGCCGGTGGGAGGGATGCACCAGGCGAACTGTCCTGCATGGAACAGGTCGTCCACAGCTGCCCGCAACGCCGCGATGGCACCATCGAGGTCTCCACGCCTGGCCTGCTCCCAGGCGACGTAGGCCTCGATGTATCGGTACCTCGGACAAGGTCCAGTGCTCCTGCAGGCACATCTCGCGCAGTTGTGTGAGCACCGTCAGTCCGCGCTCACGATCTGCTGCGGAGTCGCGGTGCATCAGCGCCAGGCCCAGCGCCTATCGGGCGTGGCCCAGCGCGAAATCGTCAGCGGATCGTTCGGCGATCTGCAGCGCCTCATCAATCAGCTCCAGCGCGGCGTCGTCGGCCAGCAGCGCCCCAATGCATATCCCTAGTGCCGTATGTGAAGGCGATGACCATGGCATAGGTCGTCGGGTCCGTCTCGCGGGCCATGGCGACGGCCACGGGGAGGGCAGGCAGCCCCTCCGACAGCGGGTGGCCCAGGACCGCTCGGCCAACCGCGCGCGTGGCGTGGGCGAACGCCAGCGGAGACCCCACGATGAAGTTGCCCTTGATGGGGTCGCCGTCGGCCAGGTCGATGACGGTTTGTGACCAGCGCAGCACGTCGGTGTATTCGCCGGTCTCGATCTTGACGATTATCGGCATGCCCGACAGCCCGACCGTCATGTCCGGATCCCCGATCGCCTCGACCAGAGCCATGAGTTCGGATGCCAGCGCCGAGGCCTCCTGCACGCGGGCATGAACCCAGTGGTCCATCACCTGCCCAGCCATGCCCATCGCCAACGATGCCTTGTCGCCGGCGAGCGTGCTCAGTTCACGCAACTCCTCAAAGCGCGCGGGGAGCTGTCCGCATGGACTCGCCAGGCGGTGCCACATAGCTGGGTGCGCGGCGCGATACGCATCCCGGTGCGCGCCGGATCGTCGATGGGCAACGAGTCGGCGATCTCGCTCGCGCGCTCCCAACTCAGCCGCGCCGCGGCCATATCGCGGTGCGTCGACCACGCGCCGGCACGCATATGCCAGCCATAGGCGAGCTGCACATCGCCGGCTGCCTCCAGATTCTCGGCGATCAACGAGGCGTTCTCCTCGACCGATCCCGGGTCGCCGGCCTCGATGGCTGCGGCCAGGCGCCGGTGCAGCTTGGCACGGTCTGATTTCAGTTGTGACTCGTAGGCCACCGCGCGGATCAACGGATGCCGGAATACGTACTCGGCGCGCGGGGTGAACCGCACCTGATCAATCATCTCCGCCTCGACCAGCGCCTCTAGGGCCGGATCGATCCCCAGGCTAATCAACAGATCCGGGCCGAACTGCGATCCGATCACCGCCGCGGCGCTCAGCGTCTGTTTGGCACCCGGTTCGAGGCGATCGATGCGCGCGGCGATGACCGCCTGCACGGTGGCCGGCACGCTGACCTCGGCCACATCGGCGCGGCACCGGTAGTGACCGCGCTCGCCCTCCAGCACACCGCGTTCGGCAAGCTCGCGCACCATCTCCTCGCGCGAAAAACGGGTTACCGGCGATCCGCTCGGTGATCAACGCTTCCACCGCGCCCACCGAGGGATCCGCGCCCACCAGCTCACCGACCAACGCCGAGATGTCCGCATCACCCAGTGGTGTGAGCGCCACCGTCTGCGCGCCGGGCACCTGTGCGAGCGCTCCGTGATAGTAGGGGCGGTAGGTGATCAGCGCCATCGACGGGGTTTGCGGGATCACCTTCAAGAACCCGGCCAGCATGGATTCGCTGACCGCGTCGATCCAGTGCGCGTCTTCGAGGATGTAGAGCACCGGCTCGGTGCGCGCCAGCGACACCGCGTTGACCAGCGCGGCCAACCGCCGCCCCCGCGCGGCCGGGTCGATGGGCGGCAGCTCGGTATCCGGGTCACGAATGCCCAGCAGGTCATCCAGCAACACCAGATCCTGCGGGTCGACGCCGTCAGGAACTCTGGCTGCGCACCTGCGCCCGCGCGGCCTCATCGTCCAGATCGCTGATCCCCCCGATCGCCCGCAGCAGCCGCGCCACCACATGAAACGAGATGTCACCGGCATGCGACTCACAAAAGGTCGAAAACACCTCGACACCACGACGGCGCGCGATCGCGACGGTCTCGTGAACCAGCCGGCTCTTGCCGATGCCCGCCGCTCCCCCCACACACACGACACACCCTTGGCCGGCGCCCACTCGATCCAAGATGCCTGTGATGGTGTTCATTTCCCATTGACGTCCCACCAACGTGGTGTCAAAGCGACCGGTCTCCCCCGGCTGCGCCGCCACCCCCAGCAGGCGACGCGCCGGCACCGGGTTATCGGCGCCCTTGATGCGGACCATCTCCGGCTCACCCAGCACCGCGGCGCGCTCGACCAGCCGTGCGCTGGACTCGCTGAGCATGACCCCGCCGGGTGGGGCGACGGATTCCATCCGCTGCGCCATCCCGACCTGCTCGCCAACCGCGGTGTAACCCAAAGAACCCGAACCGATCTCACCGGCGATGACCTGGCCCGAATTGAGGCCAATGCGCAATTGCAGGTCCACACCGTCGCGACGTTCGACCTCAGCAGCCAGGCGCTTGACCTCCTCCTGGATTCCCAGGGCCACTAAACATGCCCGAAGCGCATGATCCTCCAACGCCGCCGGCGCGCCGAACACCGCCATGATCCCGTCGCCGGTGAACTTGTCCACCATTCCGCCATAGTGCTGCACCACCGCAGCCGAACCGTTGACCAGCTCGGTCATGACCTCGCGAAACCGCTCCGCACCCAGCGCCGCGGCGATGTCCATCGAATTAACAACGTCGGCGAACAGCACCGTCACCTGCTTGAACTCAGCCGATTGCGTGGTAGCCGCGGATGCGACGGCATCTGCCCGTTGGCTGCCGACCGTTGGGATGTCCTCGGCGGGTGACCCCGCCGGGGTGTGGCTCAAATCAGCCACATCTCTGCCCAGGATGGTGTCGATCTCGCTCGCTATCGGATAGGTGACATCCGTGCGTCGGCGCAGTACGCCCAGCAACGTGCGGATGTCATCCACAACGGTCGAATCGTCCTCTTCCGTCAGCGCATTGCGCAGCTCGAAGAGCATTTGCGCCTGGACCGACGGTGCGAGCACCGCGGCATCGTGAATCGATGCACCGAGTCGCTGCAAGTACTCGTAGGGAATCGGAGGTCCTTCGGGCAGCGGGTCGGGCAGGTCGCTGCGGCGCGCGGCCTGTTCGTGTAGGGCCCCCATCAAGGCGCCGGGTCGCCGCAGTGGGCGTTCGGTAGTCGACTAGCTGCCTGCTGAAAATCGGGTCGGCGCGGTAGCTACCTAGCTCACCGATCTGCACCGGCAAGATCGGCAACCCCAGCTCCTGGGCGTAACCCAATTCGGCCCGGCACGGCTTGGAGTGCAGCGAATTGTCCGACAATGCGAAGAGGAACACCGCGCACCCACGGATCTGCTCAAGGATCTCGGACCACCACGCGTCACCGCCACCAAGTTCTTCGTCCAGCCAGACCTGGACCCCAGCTCGCTGAAGATCGCTAACCATCGATCTGACCGCGCCTGCATCGTGGCGCGAGTAACTGATGAACACCTTCATCGCACCGGCACAACTCCTTGAATCGCCCCGGCGTGTCCGGTCACTTTGCTGCTGAGCTCCCGACCGGACCGTGGGGCTGGGTTTTAGGGTAATAGCCCGC
Organism: uncultured Actinomycetota bacterium; assembly: GCA_963762535.1. Lineage (GTDB taxonomy): Bacteria > Actinomycetota > Actinomycetes > Mycobacteriales > Mycobacteriaceae > Mycobacterium. The sequence continues at coordinate 579,460 of CAVXKX010000001.1, read as the reverse complement.
CCCCAATAAAGTCGTGTATCCGTGCAGAGCACTGCCGTCTTCAGCATCGTTTACCGAGAGGTCGGCCAAGGCATTCGGGTGTCGGCGTTACGGCGACGTCACAGCTCCCCGGAATTTCAGCGGACGGTCAGGTACTCGCCCGGCCAGGCCCACGGGCAATTCCTACCCTACCGTCGCTATTGCCAGGTCAGACGCGGCTGAGGTGAGCCCGCAACGCCGAAATCAACTCGGTCGTGGCCACTGCACTGCCGCCGCCGAGCGGGAACAAGCTGGCGAATCCGTGGGTCAGCGATCCCATCGTGCGCAGATCGACGGGGGTCCCGGCCGCGCTCAGCGCCGCCGCGTAGCTGTCACCCTCATCGCGCAACGGGTCGAAGCCGGCGGTCGCGATCAGTGCGGGCGGCAGACCCGACAGCGATTCGGCCAGCAACGGCGAGATCCGCGGGTCGGCGGCGTCGACGCTCGAGCCGCCCAGGTATTGCTCGGCTGAACCAGTCGATGTCGGTCTTGGTGAGCAGAAACCCGTCGGCGAACAGACTCAGTGACCTGGTCTGCGCGGTGAAGTCGGTGCGCGGGTAGAGCAGCCACTGCAGCACCGGCTTTGGGCCGCCGTCATCATCGCGGGCCAACTGCGACACGACGGCGGCCAGGTTGCCACCGGCGCTGTCGCCGCCGACGGCCACCTTGCCCGGGATCGCGCCGAGCTCGCGCTGCGTGTTCGTACGCCCAGGTGAACGCCGCGTAGGCGTCCTCGACCGCGGCCGGTGCCGGGTGTTCGGGAGCCAGCCGGTAGTCGATCGAGAGCACGTGGACGTCGGCGTCCCGGCAGGTCAGCCGGCAGAGCGGGTCGTGGGTGTCGAGGTCACCGATCACCCAGCCGCCGCCGTGGTAGAAGACCAGCAGCGGCGCCGGCTGCGATGTCGCCGGGCGGTAGTGACGGGCTGCGATCGGTCCGGCAGGTCCGGGAATCGATACGCTCGCGGACACCGACGTGGATCTGCGGGCCGCCGAAGCCCAGCGTCATCTCGCGCAGCTGAGCCCGTGAGGCGGCGGCGTCTTCGTCCCGGACCAAGCCGTTCATCCCGAACGCGCGCATACCGGCCAGGGCCAATTGCAGGGTGGGATCCAGGGTGTTGCCGTCGATGGTGACCGCGCGGCCCCCGGTGAGCAGCCGTTTCGCGCGGGTCGGCACCCAGGGAATCACCTTGAGGCCGACGGTGGTTGCGGCGCTCTGCAGCCGGCGGGTCCAGCCGGCGGTAGACCGTTGCCGAGCCGGCGCGCCTGGCAGACTTCGTGTCATGGCTAGTTCCTCGAGTCCCTCGGTTGCACTGAACGACGGTAATTCCATCCCCGCGCTCGGATTCGGCGTTTTCAAAGTCGCGCCGTCCGACACCGAGCAGGCGGTGCGCACCGCGCTGCAAGCCGGGTACCGCCATATCGACACCGCGGCCATGTACGGCAATGAACGCGAGACCGGTCGCGCGGTCGCCGAATCCGGGGTGCCCAGGGACGAACTTTACTTGGTCACCAAGCTGTGGAACTCCGAGCAGGGCTACGCCAGCACCCTGGCCGCATTCGACGCCAGCATGGAACGGCTGGGGATCGATTACCTGGACCTGTACCTGGTGCACTGGCCGGTGCCCAAGCTGAACAAGTTCATCGACACCTTCAAGGCATTCGCCCACCTGCGCGACCAGGGCCGGATCCGGTCGATCGGGGTCAGCAACTTCGAGCCCGAACACATCAACGCACTCATCGACGCCACCGGGATCGTTCCCGCCGTCAACCAGGTCGAGCTGCATCCGCGGTTACCGCAAACAGAGCTACGCGAGCTGCACGCCCGCCTGGGTATCGCGACCGAAGCGTGGGGACCGCTGGGGCAGGGTTCGCTGCTGACCAACCCCGCCGTCACCGCGATCGCGGAGGCCCTGCGCCGCACGCCGGCCCAGGTTCTGATTCGATGGCATCTTCAGCTGGGTAATATCGTCATCCCCAAGTCGGTAAACCCCGAGCGGATTGCGAGCAACTTCGACGTGTTCGATTTCGAACTCAGCGAAAACGACATGGCGTCTATCTCCTCGCTCGACGACGGACACCGGCTCGGCCCTGATCCACGAACCTTCGACTTCACAGGTAGGTAGACAATGCCGGGCTCCGACTTTCCAGTTCCCTCTATTGCGCTCAACGACGAATACACGATGCCGGTGCTCGGCCTCGGCGTCGCCGAGTTGACCGAAGAAGAAACCGAGCGCGCCGTGTCGACGGCGCTGGAGGTCGGCTACCGGCTGATCGACACCGCCGCGGTGTACGGCAACGAAGCCGCCGTCGGCCGCGCCATCGCGGCGTCCGGAATCCCGCGCGCGGAGTTGTTCGTCACCACCAAGATCGCGAACGCCGACCAGGGATTCCAGGCCTCCCAAGACGCCGCCAAAGTCAGCCTGGACAGGCTCGGACTGGACTACGTCGACCTGTTCCTCATTCATTGGCCGATGGCACAATTCGGTAAATACGTGGACACCTTCGGCGGCTTGATCCAGGCCCGCGGGGAGGGCCACACCCGCTCCATCGGGGTATGCAACTTCACCGAGGAACATCTGGAAACGACCATCGATCTGACCTATGTCACCCCCGCGGTCAACCAGATCGAGCTGCATCCACTGCTCAACCAGGCCGAGCTGCGCGCGGTGAACGCGCGGCACAATGTCGTCACCGAGGCCTACAGCCCGCTGGCGGTCGGCAGACTGATTGACAACCCCACTGTCACATCGATCGCCGGCGAGTACGACCGCACCGCGGCACAGGTGTTGATCCGCTGGAGCATCCAGCTGGGCAATGTGGTGATCCCGCGGTCGGGTAACCCCGAGCGGATCGCCAGCAATTTCGACGTCTTCGACTTCGAACTGACCGCTGCCCACATGGAGGCGCTGAACGGGCTCAACGACGGCACCCGGGTCCGCGAGGATCCGCTGACCTACACCGGCGTTTAGCTACCCGGTCGGGCAGGTCCCCGCGGCCTGGCGCAGCACGTTGCTGGAAGCCAGGTCGACGGGAAGCCCGTATCCGCGGGACACCGCGATGAACTGCATGGCGTACTGGCAGTGGAACGCGGCGTTGGGCGGCATCCATAGTGCGGGCTGGGAATCTTCCTTGTCCTGGTTCGCCTGACCTTGTACGGCAAGCAGATTCGCCGGGTCGTTGGCGAAGCGGATCCGCTGGGCGACCGGCCAGTCGTAGGCGCCCATGTCCCAGGCCAGCGCCAGCGGCACGATGTGATCGATTTGCACCGACTTCACCGACCTTGGCGCCACGATGAAAATTGATGGTGACGTTGGTATACGGGTCGTGCAAGGTGCCGGTCTCCACGGCGTCAGGGCAGCGCTTGGTCCACACAGTGATTTTGTCGACCAGGTCGCGATTGAGGATGTCGTCGCGGGTGTCGCAGCCGTTGTGCCCGTCGGGTGCGTCGTTGTCATCGGTCCAGGCGTCACCGAACGCCGAGCGGTGGTAGTCGTAGTGGCGGACCCTCGAGGGCACGATCGCGATCCCAGCGAGCACGTCGACTCCGGGAGGCACGGTCGGAACGTCGGCGCGAGCCGCGAACTCCCGGTCGCGATCCCCCACTGAGGTGACCACCACCTGATAGGCAACCAATACAGCGAGAATCGCGACCGCCGACAGCCACAGCCACGCCTTTGCGGGTCATGACTTGTCCAAGAATTCGATGCGCTCGTTGCCGGTGAACGGCGCAGCCAGCAGCGCCAGACCCGGATTCGCGGATCCGTCGTCGTAGGTCTGCTCGCAGAACTCGCGCGCGGCCTCGATGACCTCTCGATGATCGATCAGCGACAACAGCCGAAGCGTAATCGCACGGCCGGATTGGCTGCGGCCCAACACATCTCCCTCACGACGTTCCCGCAGGTCCAGATCAGCGAGCTCGAAGCCGTCGAGCGTTCCGGCCACAGCGCTCAGCCGCCTGCCGGCACGGGAATGCGGCGCCACCCAACTGGCCAACAGGCAGATACTGGCGTGTTCGCCCCGCCCGATGCGGCCACGCAACTGGTGCAGCTGGCTGATCCCGAAGCGATCGGCGTCCATCACCAGCATCACGGTCGCGTTGGGCACGTCGACGCCGACTTCGATAACGGTGGTGCACACCAGCACATCGATCTCGCGGGCCCGAAACGCCGCCATCACGGCATCTTTCTCGTCACCGCTCAACCGCCCGTGCATGAGCCCGAGCCGAAGACCGGCCAGCTGGTCTCTACTCAGCCGCGCATAGAGATCTTCGACTGTCGCCGAAGGCCTTTGGTCCTTGTCGCTCTGGCCGCCGCTGTCGGAGTCGTCGATCCGCGGTGCCACCACGTAGGCCTGGCGTCCTTCGCGCACTTCCTCGATGATGCGGCGCCAGGCCCGGTCCAGCCAGGCGGGTTTGTCCTTGACGAAGATCGCGGTGGTGGTGATCGGCTGACGGCCGCGGGGAAGCTCGCGCAGCGTTGACGTTTCGAGGTCGCCGTAGACGGTCAGCGCCACAGTCCGCGGTATCGGCGTCGCGGTCATCACCAGCAGATGCGGCGTGATACCGGCAGGCGCCTTGGCCCGCAACTGGTCTCGCTGCTCCACGCCGAACCGGTGCTGCTCGTCGACGACCACCATGCCGAGCTTGTGGAACTCGACCGCGTCCTGCAGCAGCGCGTGCGTGCCGACGATGATGCCGACCTCGCCGCCGGCCACTTCGGCCCGGACCTGCTTTTTCTGAGCCTGTGACATCGAGCCGGTCAGCAACGCAAGCCTGGTCGCGTTGTCCTGGCCGCCGAGCTGACCGCCCATCGCCAGCGGCCCGAGCACGTCGCTGATCGACCGGAGATGTTGTGCGGCAAGGACTTCGGTAGGAGCCAGCAACGCGCATTGATATCCGGCGTCGACCATCTGCAGCATCGCCAGCACCGACACGATGGTTTTGCCCGAACCCACCTCGCCTTGCAAGAGTCGGTTCATCGGCCGGGTCGTCGCAAGCTCGCCGGAAAGCACGTCCAGCACCTCGCGCTGACCGGCGGTCAACTCGAACGGCAGGCGCTGCAACAGTTCCTGCTTGAGGCCGGCTGACGTCGACGGTGCCGCCGGCCCGGACTGGGACAGTTCGCCGTGACGTCGACTCACCAGCGCCCACTGCAGCCCCACCGCCTCGTCGAAGGCCAGCCGTTCACGGGCTCGCCGCCGGTCGGCGTCGTTCTCGGCCAGGTGGATAGCACGCAGCGCCTCATCTTCGGAAGCCAGATGATGTGCGGCACAGAGTTTCTCGGGCAGCGGATCCGGCACGGGATCGAGCACGTCGAGTACCTGCCGAACGCAATTGAAAATGTCCCAGCTCTGCACCTTGGTGCTGGCCGGATAGATCGGATAGAAGGTGCGCTCGAACTCTTGCTGCAACACTTCCCCGCTCACCGCTTGCGAGGCGATGGCGATCATCTTCAGCGCCCTGCTGCCGTGATTCTTTCCGTCCGCTGAATCCAGCACCAGGAAGTCGGGATGGGTCAGTTGCATGGCGCCGCGAAAGTAACCCACTTCCCCGGACAGCATGACGCGAGTGCCCTTGGTCAGCTGATCCTGGATCCACCTTTTCGGATGGAAGAACGTCGCAGTGACTTTGCCTCGACCAGACCCGAGCGTGACACGAAACAGCTTGTCCTTGGGGCGACTTTTGATCGAAAGCAACGCTGTCTCGGTGATTTCGTCGACGAGCGTGACGTGCTCGCCCTCGGGCGGTGGTTCGTCGTCAGCGCCCCGGACGGTGGTGCCTTCGACGTAGCTACGCGGGTAATGACGCAGCAGATCGTCGACCGTGCGGATGCCGAATACCTCGTCGAGCGGGGCTGCGGCTTTGGCCCCGACGACGTAATCCAGGCGGTCGCTGAGAGACGCCACGGCTACTCGACTCCGATCAGCAGCGCGTCGCCGCGGTGCCCGGTCCGATAGATCGCGAGCTCGCTGCCCGGGTGACGGTCGTGCACGTGCGCCCGGAGCGCGGACTCGACGGAATCGACGTCGATCCCGCCGCCGACCAGCACAGTGATCAGCTCACCGCCGGCACCCAGCAGCAGATCGATCAGGCCGGTCGCGGCCGAAGCGACGTCGGGCGCCACGATCAGGATCTCGTCGCCGGCGACGCCCAGTCCGTTGCCCGGCTCGCAGGTGCCCGCCCAGGTCAGCGCCGTCTCGGTCGCGACGCGCACCGCTGCGTGCCGGGCGCTGCCCGCGGCTCGGGCCATCGTGTACCCGTCGTCGACGACTTGCCGGCCCGGTTCATGCACCGCGAGCGCGGCCAGTCCCTGCACCATCGACCCGCTGGGCAGCGGCACCACGTCGATGCCCCACCCGATTGCCGCGGTGCATCCGGCCACCAGCTCCTCGGCCAGCACGTAGCCGTTGGGCAGCACCATCACCTGAGCGGCGCCGGTGTCGACGATCGCACGAAGCAGCTGCTGGGCGGTGATCACCGTTGTCGGGTCCTCGGCAAGTGCGTCGGGCCGCAGCACGCAGGCACCTTCGTCGGCGAACAGTTCGGCCGCCCCGTCGCCGTCGATGACGGCCAGCACCGCCCGCTCCCGCGTCCAGCTGCCCGGCGGCAATCCGCTGGTGCCGCTGGTCAGCATCGAGATCTGGATTCGTCGCGGGTCACCGAACGCCAGGCCCGCTTCGATCGCTGCACCGGCATCGTCGGTGTGCACGTGGACCGAGTAGCCGCCGACGACGCCGGATGTCGCGATCGCCACCGATTCACCCAGCTCGTCCAGCCGTTCGCGCAGCTGGCCGGCTGCCTCGTCGTCGCACCCGCCCAACAGGTACATCACCTCGAATTGTGGCGCCGGGGGTCGCGCGGCAAGCTCCGGAGCCGCCCGACGCGGCGCCGGCTCGTACACCTTGCGATTGGGCGCCTGGCCGGTGATCGTCGAGCGCAGTGCGTCGAGAAGCACCAGCAAGCCGCGACCGCCCGCGTCGACCACCCCGGCGTCTCCCAGCACGTCCAATTGCTCGGGGGTTTTCTCCAGCGCGACCACCGCGGCGTCGCCGGCCGCGGTGACCGCCTGCGGCAGCCCGTCGCCGGCGTTCGCCGCCTTCTCCACGGCCTCACCGGCGGCTTTCAGCACCGAGACGATCGTCCCCTTGACCTCGCGGCCACCCATCGAGGCCACCACGAGCTCGACCCCGCGGTGCAGCGCCGCACCGAGCAACGCGGCGTCGATGTCGCGCAGTTCGCCGCCGGAATCGGCCGCGGCATGCGCGGTGACGTCGGCAATGCCGCGCAGAATCTGCGACAGGATCACTCCGGAGTTGCCGCGCGCGCCGTTGAGTGCGCCCGACGACAGGGCCGCCGCCGTGTTGGCGACATCGGCGGATTTCGCCTCGGTATTGGCCTCTGCCAGCGCCGAGCGCATGGTGAACAGCATGTTGACGCCGGTGTCGGCGTCGGCGACGGGGAACACGTTGAGCCGGTTGATCTCGTCGATGTGGGTGATCAGGTCACCGACGGCGGTGTGCGCCCAGTCACGCAACGCCGACGCGTCCAGCGCGCGACTCGGCCCAGCCAGCCCCGACCCCATGTTGGCCCCACCTCCTCGCGCCTGCCTCGGTGGGCGCCAGCCTATCCACTCGCGACGACAGCACCGGTCTCATGACACCCGCCGTTTGTTGATCGTTTTGGCAGTTCTGCCCGGCGGCAGCTATCCTTTTGCAGGTCGTCGGGCCACCCGTAACGTTGTTGAGGTCGTTGGCCCCAGAGTCTGAGGAGTTTCACCTATGGCTGCCGTCTGCGATATCTGCGGGAAGGCCCCCGGCTTCGGCAAGTCGGTGTCGCACTCTCATCGCCGGACCAGCCGTCGGTGGGATCCCAACATCCAGACCGTGCGTGTCGCCGACCGCCCAGGCGGCAACAAGCATCGCGTCAACGTCTGCACGTCGTGCATCAAGGCCGGCAAGGTCGTCCGCGGTTAGACCGTTCGGCCTCGGCCGCTGCTGACAGCTTTCACGGCAGTTGCCAGTCGATGGGTTCAGCGCCCATCTGAGCGAGCAGTTGGTTCGCGCGGCTGAACGGCCGTGAGCCGAAGAATCCCCGCGAAGCCGACAGCGGTGAAGGATGCGGTGATTCGATCGACACGCAATCACTGCCTGCCAGCATCGGCTTGAGCGTCGACGCGTCCCGGCCCCACAGAATCGCCACCATCGGCTGGCCGCGATCCGCCAGGGCGCGAATCGCGCACTCGGTGACCAGCTTCCCAGCCCTTGCCGCGATGGGAAGCCGAATTACCCGGCTGGACGGTGAGCACTCGGTTGAGCATCAGCACCCCGCGCTGCGCCCACGGCGTGAGGTCGCCGCTGGACGGCGCGGGAAATCCTAGGTCGCCGGCATATTCTTTGAAGATATTCTCCAGGCTTCGTGGCAGCGGTCGCACGTCTGGGGCCACCGAGAAGCTCAGGCCCACAGCATGTCCGGGCGTCGGGTAGGGATCTTGGCCGACGATCAGAACCCGCACCTTGTCGAAGGGGAAAGTGAAGGCGCGCAGCACATTCTCTCCGGCAGGCAAGTACCCGCGACCGGCCGCGATTTCCTCCCGGAGGAACTGGCCCATGATGGCGACCTGCTTCTCGACCGGCTGCAACGCGGTGGCCCACCCGTCCTCGACGAGGTCACGGAGCGGACGGGCGGTCACCGGGTCACCCTACTGCCCGATTGTCAGCCTGCCCTTCGGGCCGCTCAGCGGCCCGCATCGGCATCGGCGCCAAATGACTGCCACCCCGTATCCCCGCCCCACGGCGCACCATCGACGACCACCGCCGCCGGCCCGTCGAGCACCCGTCCGATCACCCGCCACCCCTGGGGAACCGGGCCGGGAAACGCCGCGACCAAGGCGTGGTCTTCCCCGCCGCCCAACACCCAGTTCCACGGGTCGGCGCCGACGGCCTCGGCCGCGCCCACCAGCGCCTCACGGTCGGCGCTAGCAGCGCGTCGGTGTGCACGTCGACCGTGACGCCGGACGCATCGGCCACATGACGCAGATCGCCGAGCAAGCCCGTCGGAGATGTCGATCATCGCCTGCGCGCCCGCCTCGGCAGCCGTGTGTCCCTGCCGGTATGGCGGTTGGGGCACCAGATGGCGCTGCCTCAACTCGTCGAATCGGTCAATACCGTTGTGCCACAACGCGTATCCAGCGGCCGAATAGCCCAATTGACCGATGACGGCCAGCTGTGAGCCGGGCCGGGCGCCGGATCGCAGTACCGGCGCAAGGCCGCCGAGATCGCCGAGCACGGTCACCGACACCACCCACTGCGGGCTGCTGACCAGGTCTCCTCCGACGATTCCCGCGTCCAACCGGCCGGCCTCGTACCACATCCCGTCGGCCAGCGCGCTGACCTGGGCGGCGGAGCGTTTCCGCCGGCGCACCGAAGCCGACGACAAATGCGGTCACCCGCGCGCCCATCGCCTCGATGTCGGCGGCGTTCTGCGCCACGGCTTTACGGCCAATGTCATGCGGCGTCGACCAGTCCAGCCGAAAGTGGCGACCTTCCACGAGCATGTCGGTGGATACCACCACCCGGCCGTCGGAGGCCGCTACCACCGCGCCGTCGTCGCCGGGCCCGACAACCACATCGCCCGACGCGGGCCGGCCGCGGGTCAGTCGGTCGATCACCTCGAACTCACCGACCTCGCCGAGCGTGCGATCTGACTCACCGCTGTCCACGCCGCCTCCTGACCGATCGCCGTCTGCGAACAACGGTAGGTTCAACAGCGCCGGTATCGAGCAGAGGGTGAGGTTATGACCGACTCTGACGGCCCGCCACGGGCGGCGCTGATCGCGGCGCTCGTGGTGGCTATCGGCACGGTCGGCGTCATTCTGGCGATCGCGGCGACCCGCCACCGGACGGCTCCGGCTGTGATCGCGGCCGTGCCCGCGCCGCAGGCGCAAGATCCTGCCTGCCGGACGCTGACCGAGGCCCTGCCGCAGCGACTGGGCGACTACAACCGGGCTCGGGTTGTTCAGCCCGCTCCGGCGGGCGCCGCCGCATGGCAGCCCGCAGACCCCGGGGATCCCATTGTGCTCAGATGTGGCCTCGAGCGTCCGGCCGATTTCGTTGTCGGATCCCCGATCCAGGTCGTCGACCGGGTGCAGTGGTTCCAGGTGCGCCAAGACCAGCGATCCACCTGGTACGCCGTCGATCGGCCGGTCTACCTGGCGCTGACGCTGCCCGCGGGCTCCGGCCCGACGCCGATCCAGCAATTGTCCGAGCTGATCGATCGCATCATGCCCGCCCGCCCGGTCAACCCGTCGCCAGCCGGCTGATCGGGCAACTAGCCCAGACCGGTCCCGCGAGCCAGCGCGGTGTCCACCATGGTGCTCAACAAGGTCGGATAGTCCACGCCGCTGGCCGCCCACATCCGCGGATACATCGAGATCGTGGTGAATCCGGGCATCGTGTTGACTTCGTTGATCAACGGCCCATCGTCGGTGAGGAAGAAGTCGACCCGGGCCAAACCCCGGCCGTCGATCGCCTTGAACGCCCGAATCGCCAACTCGCGCACGGCGTCGCTCACGTCGTCGTCGATTTTGGCGGGCACGTCGAGTTCGGCGGCGTCGTCGAGATATTTGGTCGCAAAGTCGTAGAACGAGTCCTCGCGCCCGCGGATCCCGGCTACCCGAATCTCACCCACGGTGCTGGCTTGCACTGTGCCGTCGGGGAATTCGAGCACACCGCATTCCAATTCGCGACCGACGATTGCCGACTCGACGATCACCTTGGGGTCGTGTTTACGGGCATGGGCGATCGCGTCGGGCAGCTCCTGGCGGCTGGCCACCTTGCTGACACCGATCGACGAACCGCCGCGTGCAGGCTTGACGAAAGCCGGAAGACCAAGCCGGTCAATCGCTTTGGCGTCCAGCGTGGACTCCAACGGCCGCAGCACGGCGTAGTCGCCGATCGGCAGCCCTTCGGCCACCAGCAGCTTCTTGGTGAATTCCTTGTCCATCCCGGCCGCGCTGGCCAGCACCCCGGCACCGACATAGGGCACACCGGCAAGCTCCAGCAGACCCTGGATGGTGCCGTCCTCGCCGTAGGGACCGTGCAGGACCGGGAAGACAACGTCGACGTTGGCGAGCACCTCGGCCCCGCCGGGTGACAGCGAGACCAGTTGACCGGCGCGGCGCGGATCGGCCGTCAGCGCGAGCTCGCGACCCGACTCCGAACCGACGCCCGGCAACTGCCGATTGGCGATGGCCAGCGCATCGGGGTCACCATCGGTGAGGACCCACGAGCCTTCGGGAGTGATGCCGACCGCGACGACCTCGAACCTGTCCGAGTCGAGATTGCGCAGAATGCTGCCCGCCGAGACGCAGGAAATAGCGTGCTCGCTGCTGCGTCCGCCGAAGACCACGGCGACCCGGACGCGACCCTGACCGGGTGCGCTGGATGACGGGCGGGCGTTCACAACCTAAAGAGGCTACCGCCTGGCGCAGCGGTGCTGGTTACAAGCTCATTCCGGCTTGGTGCTGCGGCCCAACAGCAGAGCCACCGCTTGGTCCACTGATAACCCCTTGTGGCAAACCCGGTGGACGGCGTCGGTCAGAGGCATTTCGACGTCGTAACTCGAGGCCAACGCCAGTACCGACTCACAGGAGGTCACTCCTTCGACGACGTGGCCGCCGCGCGCCCGCAGGGCCGCCTCCATCGTCTCGCCGCGACCCAGGCTTTCGCCGAAGCTGCGGTTGCGTGACTGGGACGAGGTGCAGGTGGCGACCAGGTCACCGACGCCGGCCAGTCCCGCCAGCGTCGCGCCTTTGGCACCGACCGCGATGCCCAGCCGCATGATCTCGGCCAAGCCGCGGGTGATGATCGCTGCCGCGGTGTTTTCTCCCAGACCTACCCCTGCGGCCATCCCGCAGGCGAGCGCGATGACGTTCTTGCACGCACCGCCGATCTCGGTGCCGATGACATCGGCGTTGGTGTACGGCCGGAAGTACCCGGCGTTCAACATGCGCTGCAAGGCCACTGCCCGGCCGGAATCGCTACAGGCGATCACGGTGGCCGCGGGCTGGCCCGCAGTGATCTCGCTGGCGAGGTTCGGCCCGGATATCACCGCGACTTGCGACGGATCGACACCCGTCACGTCGACGATGACCTGACTCATCCGCATCAGCGTTTCCAGCTCGATACCCTTGGCCGCGCTGACCAGCGTGGCGCCCGGCGAGATCAGGCCGGCCCACCGCTGAAGGTTCGTCCGCATCGTCTGCGCGGGCACGGCGAGCAGCACCGTCGTCACCCCGCCGAGCGCTTCGTCGGCATCCGTAGTGGCTTTCACGGCCGCCGGCAACTCCACTCCCGGCAGATAGTCGGGGTTGCGGCGGGTGGTGTTGATCTGGTCGGCGACATCAGATCGGCGAGCCCACAAAGTCACCTCGCTGCCGGCGTCAGCGAGTAGCTTGGCCAGCGCCGTCCCCCACGCACCGGAACCCATTACTGCTGTCGTGGTGGGCATGGTCGACTAGATCCCGTCCCGTCAGTGTGCTCTAACTCCCGGCGCTTCACCGTAGCTCTGCGTGATTTGGCACTGGCAGGATGGTGCGGTGAGCCACAGCCGTGCCGACGCCATGGGTGATGTCGGCCTGATCGTCGCCGTCAAGCGTCTGGCCGCCGCCAAGACCCGGCTCGCGCCGATGTTCTCCGCACCAGCGCGGGAGAACATTGTGTTGGGAATGCTGGTCGACACCCTCAGCGCCGCTGCGCGAGTGAGCTCGGTCGGCCTGATCACCGTCGTCACGCCCGACGAAGCCGCGGCCGCCGCGGCGATCGATGCCGGCGCAAACGTACTCGCGGATCCGACGCCGGACGGTCACCCGGATCCGCTGAACAACGCGATCGCTGCCGCCGAGCGGGTGGTGTCCAAATCAGTATCGAATATCGTTGTGCTGCAAGGGGATTTACCGGCCCTGCAGACCCGGGAACTCAGTGAGGCGATCGCCGAGGGACGTCGACACCCCCGGAGTTTCGTCGCCGACCGGCTCGGCACCGGCAGCGCAGCGCTCTGCGCCTTCGGCGTCGCCCTCGACCCGCGGTTTGGCTTCAATTCGGCTGCCGCGCATCGTCATTCAGGCGCAATAGAACTCACTGGCGAATGGCCGGGATTTCGCTGCGACATCGACACCCCCGAGGATCTCGTAATTGCGCGCGGCCTGGGAATAGGGCCCGCGACCGCGAGGGCGATCGAGGGATTGGAACCCCAAGCCGGGTAACGAAGGGTAAACAGCTCCTCAACGGCAAATGTCCGGCCCATAGTCGCTGGCAACACCCTCACCGATGGGGAATGATCGCAAGCGTGACTGACATCGAAGCCCCGGACACCACCGTCGCCGAGTCGCCCGAGTGGCCAGCCACCAATTCGGCTCCGGGTGCACCGCCTGCCACCACCGCCGCCGCAGTTGTGAACCCGCTTCCCGAACACCGCTATCTCAACCGCGAACTGAGCTGGCTGGACTTCAACTCACGCGTCCTTGCGCTCGCCGAAGACCCTTCGCTGCCGTTGCTGGAACGCGCGAAATTCCTGGCGATCTTTGCCTCCAACCTTGACGAGTTCTACATGGTCCGCGTCGCCGGCTTGAAGCGGCGCGACGAAATGGGCCTATCCGTGCGCTCCGCGGACGGACTGACCCCGCGCGAGCAACTCCGCCGGATCGGCGAGCAAACCCAGAGGATCGCGACCCGGCACGCCGAAGTGTTTCTCAACTCGGTGGAACCGCGGCTGGCCGGCGAGGGCATTCACATTGTCACGTGGGCTGATCTGGATGACGCCGAACGCGACCGGCTCTCGACCTACTTCACCGAGCAGGTGTTCCCGGTCCTGACGCCACTGGCAGTGGACCCTGCGCACCCGTTCCCGTTCGTCAGTGGCCTGAGCCTGAACCTCGCCGTCACGGTCAAACAGCCGGACGACGGCGGCCAGCATTTTGCGCGAGTCAAGGTGCCCGACAACGTCGACCGCTTCGTCGAGCTCGACGACCGTAACGGCTCAGAGCAGTCGCCCGGTAAGAAAGAAGTCCGCTTCTTGCCGATGGAGGAGCTGATAGCGGCCTTCCTGACCGCGCTGTTCCCGGGCATGGAAATCGTTGAGCACCATGCATTCCGCATCACCAGAAACGCTGACTTCGAGGTCGACGAAGACCGCGACGAAGATCTGCTGCAGGCGCTGGAGCGCGAGCTCGCCCGTCGGCGGTTCGGATCGCCGGTGCGCCTCGAGGTGGCCGACGACATGACCGAGCACATGCTCGAGCTGCTGCTGCGGGAGCTCGATGTGCACCCGGGTGACGTCATCCAAGTTCCGGGGCTGCTTGATCTGTCCTCGCTGTGGCAGATCTACGGCGTCGACCGTTCGGCGTTGAAGGATCCCGCATTCGTCCCGGCCACCAGCCCGGCATTCGCCGACCGTGAAACGCCGAAGAGCATTTTCGCGACGCTGCGCGAAGGCGACGTGCTGGTGCACCATCCCTACGACTCGTTTTCGACGAGCACGCAGCGATTCATCGAATTGGCCGCCGCCGACCCGAACGTGCTCGCCATCAAGCAGACGCTGTATCGCACCTCGGGCGATTCACCGATCGTGCGGGCCCTCATCGAAGCGGCCGCTGCGGGAAAGCAAGTCGTGGCGTTGGTGGAAATCAAGGCCCGGTTCGACGAACAAGCCAACATCAAGTGGGCGCGTGCACTGGAGCAGGCGGGGGTTCACGTCGCCTACGGTCTCGTCGGTCTGAAGACGCATTGCAAAACATGCTTGGTGGTGCGGCGCGAAGGTTCCACCATCCGGCGTTACTGCCACATCGGGACCGGCAACTACAACAGCAAGACGGCGCGGCTGTACGAGGACATCGGCCTGCTGAGCGCCGATCCTGACATCGGCGCGGACCTGACCGACCTGTTCAACACGCTGACGGGGTATTCACGCAAACTGTCCTACCGCAACCTTCTGGTCGCGCCGCACGGGATTCGCGTGGGCATCATCGATCGCGTCAACCGCGAGATCGCCGCGCACAAGGACACCGGTAACGGGCACATCCGGCTCAAAATGAACTCGCTGGTCGACGAGCAGGTCATCGATGCGCTCTATCGCGCGTCGCAAGCCGGCGTGCGCATCGAGGTCGTCGTGCGGGGAATCTGTGCGCTGCGCCCCGGTGTCGAAGGTTTTTCCGAAAACATCACCGTGCGCTCAATTCTGGGACGATATCTCGAGCACTCGCGAATCTTCGATTTCCGCGGCATCAATGAATATTGGATCGGTAGCGCCGACATGATGCATCGCAATCTCGACCGCCGCGTGGAAGTTCTGGTTCAGGTCAAAGATCCCCGCCTGACCGCCCAACTGAACGACATCCTCGACTCGGCGCTGGATCCCGCAACGCGCTGCTGGGAATTGAGGCCGGAAGGTCTGTGGAAGGCGTTGCCGCAAGAGGGCCACTCGGTTCGCGACCACCAGGTGTCGCTGATGGAAAAGCACCGCAGCGCCTAACCACAGCAAGCCCACGACCTTCTGACCGCAGGGTCCACCCGGTCCCAATGAACTTGCAGGAGTGCAGGTGTCGACACAATCCTCGGCGAGCAAGATTGTTCTGGCCGCTGGCGGCGTCCTGTGGCGGCCTGGGCACCGAGAATCCGCCGCCGAGGTTGCGGTGATTCACCGCCCACGATACGACGACTGGTCGCTGCCCAAAGGAAAAGTCGACCCCGGCGAGACCGAGCCGGTGACCGCTGCTCGTGAGGTGTTCGAGGAGACCGGGCACCATGTGCAACTCGGCCGTCGAATCGCGTCGGTGAGCTACCCGATCGAACAACGCACGAAGAAGGTGCAGTACTGGTCGGCCCGCAGTCTCGGCGGCAGTTTCGCGCCCAACAACGAGGTGGACGAGCTCATCTGGCTGCCAGCCGCCGCCGCGATCAAGAAGGTGTCGTATCCATACGACCGAAAGGTATTGCGGCGGTGGGCCAAACATCCGGCGGATACCAAATCGGTTCTGATCGTGCGGCACGGCACCGCCGGCAGCAAGTCCCGGTTCTCCGGCGACGACAAGGTCCGGCCCTTGGACAAGAAGGGCCGGGCGCAGGCAGAGGCGCTCGTCGCCCAGCTGGCGACCTTCGGTCCGACCGATATCTTTTCCGCGGACCGCGTGCGTTGCCACCAGACAGTGGAACCGCTCGCCGAGGAGCTGGGCGTCACCATCAACAACGAGCCGGCCCTGACCGAAGAGTCGTACGCCGACAACCCGAAGCGGGCCCGGCGCCGAGTGCTACAGATCGCGGATTCCCATCGCACGCCGGTGATTTGTACTCAGGGCAAGGTGATTCCGGACCTGATCGCCTGGTGGTGCGAGCGCGACGGGGTACGCCCGGACAAGTCGCGTAACCGCAAGGGCAGTACCTGGGTGCTATCCCTGGCCAACGGCCGGGTGATCGCGGCCGATCACATCGGCAGCGCACTGGCGTCCAACGTAGAGGCCTGACACGCAAATTCGCCGCGGCCGGCTCAGGAGAGTCGTTCCGCGGCGAATCTGCGTTTGACGGGTCGAGCGTTTAGCGACGACCGCGACGGGCGGCGGCCTTCTTGGCTGGAGCCTTGGTCGCCTTCTTGGCCGGAGCCCGCTTGGTCGCGGCCTTCTTGGCCGGAGACTTCTTCGCGGCCGTTGTCGTCCGCTTGGTCGCGGCCTTCTTGGCCGGAGCCTTCTTTGCAGCCGACTTCTTGGCCGGAGCCCGCTTGGTCGCGGCCTTCTTGGCCGGAGACTTCTTCGCGGCCGTCGCCGTCCGCTTGGTCGCGGCCTTCTTGGCCGGAGCCTTCTTTGCAGCCGACTTCTTGGCGGGCGCTTTCTTGGCCGCCTTCTTGGCTCCACCGCTTGCGACAACACCACGCTTCACTGCAGGTCCTTCCGCCGGGAGACGTTGCGAGCCAGAGACAACCGCTTTGAACTGTGCGCCGGGCCGGAATGCCGGCACGGAGGTGGGCTTCACCTTGACGGTTTCGCCGGTGCGGGGATTACGGGCTACGCGGGCCGCGCGGCGCCGCTGCTCGAAAACACCGAAACCGGTAATGGTGACACTGTCGCCCTTGTGCACGGCGCGCACAATCGTGTCGACAACATTCTCGACGGCCGCGGTTGCGTGCCGACGGTCTGAGCCCAATTTGTCTGTGAGTACATCGATGAGCTCTGCTTTGTTCATGCAAATCCTCCGAAGCTAGTGGTCCTCGTTGGACCGACTAGAGGACACGGTAAACCCTCAGGCGCCTGATTTCCAAGAGCCACGCGCAATTTCAATGGTTCCTGGCGAACTTTTTAGGAATCCGCTTGCCGCCCTTGAGAGGTGGCGCAGCGCGCAAATACGGCCCTGCGGTCGCCGCGAATTCGGGCCCAATCGAGCCGTTAGGACGAAGGCAAAGTCCTCGGCTTCCAATCCGGACGAGCCGCCTCGAAGACTTCGATTTGATCGCGTTTCCGCAGCGTAAGGGCTATGTCGTCGAGACCTTCAGACAGACGCCACGCGGTGTAATCGTCAATCTTGAACGGCACCACCACCGTTGCGGCCGACACATTCCGATCTTGAAGATTTACAGTGATTTCCAGCCCCGGGCTGCTCTCGATGAGCTTCCAAAGAAGTTCCACATCATCCTGAGCAACTTCGGCCGCTAACAGACCCGACTTCCCCGCATTGCCCCGGAAAATGTCGCCGAACCGCGACGAGATCACTACCCGGAAGCCGTAGTCCATAAGCGCCCACACCGCGTGCTCGCGCGAGGAGCCGGTGCCGAAATCCGGTCCGGCGACCAGTACTGAACCTCTGTTGAATGGGCTGAGATTGAGGATGAAAGACGGATCGTTGCGCCATGCCGCGAACAATCCATCGTCGAAACCTGTTCGGGTGACTCGCTTCAAATAGACCGCGGGAATGATCTGGTCAGTGTCGACATTGGAGCGCCGAAGCGGCACTCCGATCCCGGTGTGGGTGCGAAAGGCTTCCATTGGATCTCTCTCCTCAGTTCAAGTCGTCCGGCGCGGAGAGCTTTCCGCGTACCGCGGTGGCGGCGGCGACTGCCGGTGACACCAGATGCGTACGGCTGCCCTTGCCTTGGCGGCCTTCGAAGTTGCGGTTCGAGGTGGCCGCGCAGCGCTGCCCCGGCTCGAGCTGGTCGGGGTTCATGCCCAGACACATCGAGCAGCCGGCCTGGCGCCACTCGGCGCCGGCGGCGGTGAAGATCTGGTTCAGGCCTTCGCTTTCGGCCTCCGCACGGACTCGCATCGACCCCGGCACGATCAGCATCCGCACGCCGTCAGCGACTTTTCGCCCGCGCAGGATCTCGGCGACGGCACGCAGATCTTCGATGCGGCCGTTGGTGCACGATCCGACGAACACCGTGTCGACCGCGATCTCCCGCATCGGCGTACCGGGCCGAAGGTCCATGTAGGCCAGCGCTTTCTCGGCTGCCTGTCGCTCGTGGTCGTCGGTCATCAGCTCGGGATCAGGGACAGCGGCACCCAGCGGCACACCTTGCCCGGGGTTGGTCCCCCACGTCACGAACGGGCTCAACGACGCGGCGTCCAGATAGACCTCGGTGTCGAATTCGGCGCCGTCGTCGGTGCGCAGCTGGTCCCAATACGCCTGCGCCGCATCCCACTGAGCGCCCGTCGGAGCGTGCGGCCGGCCGCGCAGAAATTCGTAGGTGGTGGCATCCGGCGCCACCATGCCCGCCCTGGCGCCGGCTTCGATGCTCATGTTGCAGACCGTCATCCGCGCTTCCATCGACAGCGATCGGATAGCGCTGCCGCGGTATTCGATGACGTGCCCCTGACCGCCACCGGTTCCGATCTTGGCGATGACGGCAAGGATGATGTCTTTGGCGGTGACCCCGGCCGGCAGTTGGCCATCGACGTTGACGGCCATTGTCTTGAACGGTCGCAGCGGAAGGGTCTGTGTCGCCAGCACATGCTCGACCTCGGAAGTCCCGATGCCCATGGCCAATGCGCCGAATGCACCGTGGGTGGATGTGTGGCTGTCGCCGCACACGACTGTCATGCCCGGCTGGGTAAGACCCAGTTGCGGCCCGACGACATGGACGATGCCCTGTTCGATATCGCCCATCGGGTAGAGCCGAATTCCGAACTCATCACAATTGCGGCGCAGCGTCTCCACCTGCTTGCGCGACACGGGATCAGCGATCGGCTTGTCGATGTCGATCGTCGGCACGTTGTGGTCTTCAGTGGCGAGCGTCAGATCAGGACGACGCACCGGCCGGTCCGCCAGACGCAGCCCGTCGAACGCTTGCGGACTGGTCACCTCATGCACCAGGTGCAGATCGATGTAGATCACGTCGGGTTCGGTGCCGCCGCCGGAAACCACAACGTGGTCATCCCAGACCTTCTGCGCCAGCGTGCGAGGCACCGCTGTGTCACGGGCTGATTGATTCGTCACGAGCTCATCCCAATTCGTCGATCTCACTATGCGAGACGTTAGTATCTCTCTGTGAGACAGGATAGCGGCATCGGCGTTCTCGACAAAGCCGTGGGGGTACTGCAGGTAATCGCGGAATCACCGTGCGGGCTGGCCGAATTGTGTGAGCGAACGGGTCTGCCCAGGGCTACTGCACACCGGTTGGCCGCGGGCTTAGAAGTTCACCGGCTACTGGCGCGCGACGGCGAGGGCCGGTGGCGTCTGGGACCTGCGGTCAGTGAATTGGCGGCTCAGGTCAACGACCCCGCTGCTGGCGGCGAGTGCGTCAGTTCTGCCCCGGCTGCGCGAAATCACCGGCGAGAGCGTCCAGTTGTACCGCCGGGAAGGTACGTCGCGGATCTGTATCGCCGCGATGGAACCTCCTGCGGGGCTGCGCGATACCGTCCCGGTCGGTGCACGGATGCCGTTGACGGCCGGCTCGGGCGCCAAGGTCCTGCTGGCCTACAGCGATGACGCCACCCGGGCCGCGGTGTTGCCCGGGGCCAAATTCAGCGACCGCGCGCTGGCCGAAGTGCGGCGACGTGGTTGGGCGCAAAGCGCCGCCGAACGAGAGCCGGGGGTGGCCAGCGTGTCTGCGCCGGTGCGCGATGCCGGCGGTGCGGTGGTGGCCGCGATCTCGGTCTCGGGTCCCATCGACCGCATGGGTCGCCGGCCGGGTGAACGCTGGGCGACCGATCTGCTGGCGGCCGCCGACGCGTTGACCCGGCGGTTGTGAGTCAGATCGCATCGCCCGCGGTTCGGGCAGGGATTCGTGACCTGAGACACTGTCGCCATGGGAGCGAACCAACGTGCGCAGATCGTCATGTCCGAATCGGAGATCACCGACTTCATCACCAGGAGCCGTACCGGCACGCTGGCCACCATCGGTTCCGACGGACAGCCGCACCTGACCGCGATGTGGTACGGCGTGGTCGACGGCGAGATCTGGCTGGAGACCAAAGCCAAGTCGCAGAAGGCGGTCAACCTCAAGCGCGATCAGCGGGTGAGCTTCATGATCGAGGACGGCGACACCTACGACACCCTGCGCGGGGTCTCCCTGGAAGGCGTCGCCGAGATCGTCGACGACCCGGACGCGATCTTCCGTGTCGGCGTCAGCGTGTGGGAGCGCTACACCGGGCCTTACACCGACGAGATGAAGCCCGCCGTCGACATGATGATGAACAAGCGGGTCGCGGTGCGCATTGTCAGCCGGCGCACCCGTTCGTGGGACCACAGCAAGCTCGGAATTCCGCACATGCCGGTCGGCGGTTCGACCGCGCCCGCAGCCAGCTAGCGCTAGCGCGGCATGCCGCTGCTGCTTGTTGAAGGATGAGTAGCCCCGATGGGATTCGAACCCACGCTACCGCCGTGAGAGGGCGGCGTCCTAGGCCGCTAGACGACGGGGCCGGAACCGATCCGAGCAGCCAGCATAGCTCACTGCGGTACGCCCACCTAATTGCTAGGCGGTGGAACAACGTTGAGGAAAACCGCTGGGGTACCAGGACTCGAACCTAGAATGGCTGAACCAGAATCAGCTGTGTTGCCAATTACACCATACCCCATTGGGCGCCTAAAACTGCTGGTCAGGGCCTTGCCAGTAGACCTCGCGCGGTCGTGCGGGCACTGATGCCAGCCGTTATGGGCCGACGAGCAGACTACCAAACAAACAGAACACCCCTCACCAGCGCCCGACTGCGCACGTAGTAACGCGGTGCTAGTGGCAGCCACGCCGGGACGCGCCAATCCAGAGCCGATCGGCCCCCTACGAATCGTGCTTTTTGACAACGCGATTCGACAGGGTCCCGATTCCGGAAATGGTGATGTTGACGGTGTCGCCGTCGACGATGGGGCCCACGCCCGCCGGTGTGCCGGTCAGGATCAGATCGCCCGGCAGCAAGGTCATCACCGCTGAGATCCATTCCACGATCGCCCCGACGTCGTGGATCATCAGCGACGTACGACTGTCCTGCTTGACTTCGCCGTTGACGTCGGTGCGCAACGCCAGATCGGCCGGGTCGATATCGGTTTCGATCCACGGTCCGACGGGGCAGAACGTGTCATGGCCTTTCGCCCGCGTCCACTGGCCGTCGGACTTTTGTTGATCGCGCGCTGACACATCGTTGGCGATCGTGTAGCCGAGAATGTTCTCGGCCGCCCGCTCGGCGGTGACGTCTTTACAGGGCCGGCTGATCACGGCAGCCAACTCGCCCTCGAAGTGCACCGGCGATGCGTTGGCCGGCAACCGAATCGGCACGTTCGGTCCGATGATCGCGGTGTTGGGTTTGAGGAAGATCACCGGGTCGGCCGGCGCGGCGCCACCCATCTCGGCGATGTGGTCGGCGTAGTTCTTCCCGATGCAGACCACCTTGCTGGCCAGAATCGGGGCCAGCAGCCGTACGTCGGCCAGCGGCCAGGAGCGACCTGTGAAGGTAGGGCTGCCGAATGGGTGCTCGGCGATCTCGCGGACGGTCAGGTCGTCGTGTTCACCCTCGATGGAAACGAACGCGACGCCATCGGGACTGGCAATTCGACCAAGGCGCATTCGCTTCAGCCTAGTGGCGGTCGCGAGCGCGGCGACGCCGGGCGCAGCGGGCCGACACCGAGAGCCAGTGAGTGGCGGTCGCGAGCGCGGCGACGCCGGGCGCAGCGGGCCGACACCGAGAGCCAGTGAGTGGCGGTCGCGAGCGCGGCGACGCCCGGCGGTCGCGAGCCCCGACGAGATTGCTATGCGAGCATTGATCAATGCCGATGGACCCGACCGGCACGGTCACACTCAGTACGGGCCGACGCTGGTCCATCGTCGTCGTCTCGCTTCTGGTGACCGCGAGCGCCTTCGTCTTCATCAACGGCGTCGCGTTTATGATTCCCGCGCTCGAGGACGACCTTGGCACGCCGCTCGCCGAAGCCGGATTACTGTCGTCGATGCCGAGCTTCGGCATGGTGGCGACGCTGATCCTATGGGGTTACGTGCTCGACCGGGTGGGCGAACGGATCGTGCTGACGGTGGGCTCAGCGCTGACGGCCGGCGCCGCCTACGCGGCGGCCAACATGCATTCGATGGTCGCATTCGCCGTGTGGCTGTTCATCGGAGGCATGGCGGCCGCCAGCTGTAACTCGGCCGGCGGCCGACTGGTCTCGGGATGGTTCCCACCGGAACAGCGCGGTTTGGCGATGGGCGTTCGGCAGGCCGCGCAACCGCTCGGAATTGCTTTGGGCGCGTTGATCATTCCCGAGCTGGCGGAAGGCAGTAAGTCGGCGACGTCGGCGCTGATCCTTCCCGCCATGTTGTGCGCCGCGGCTGCGGTGCTCAGTGTCGTGGCCATCACCGATCCACCGCGCAAGGAGTGGGACGAGGCCACCGCAGAGGAATTGGCCAACCCGTACCGCCGATCCTGGGTGCTGCGACGCATTCACGTGGTCTCGGCGCTGCTGATGGTTCCCCAGACGGTCACCGTGACATTCATGCTGGTCTGGCTGATCGCGAACTACAGGTATTCGATTGCGTTGGCGGGAAGCCTTGTCACGGTGTCGCAGTTACTCGGCGCGGTGGGCCGCGTCATGGTGGGCAGATGGTCCGACCGGGTCGGATCGCGATTGCGTCCGGTGCGCATCATGGCGGTGGTGGGTGCGCTGGTGATGGCCGGATTGGCGTTCGCCGATCATCTGCGCTCATCGATTGCGGTGCCGTTGATGGTCGCGGCGTCGGTGGTGGCCGTGCTCGACAACGGGTTGGAGTCCACCGCGATCACCGAGTACGCGGGCCCCTTCTGGAGCGGTCGCGCGCTGGGACTGCAGAACACCTATCAGCGGTTGATGGCCGCAGGCGCGCCGCCGGTGTTCGGTGGGCTGATCGCCAGCCACGGCTATCCGCCGGGATTCGTTGTCTGCGCGCTGTTCCCGCTCCTCGCGGTGCCCATCGTCCCGGCCAGGACGTTGCCTCCCGGCTTGGAGACTAGAGCGCGGACGCAATCCTTTCGCCGACTTCGGCGGTGGATAGCTTTCCGCTCGGGCGACTGGCCAGATGGGAAGCCACGGCCCGGTCCACTCGCGCGGCGGCAGCGTCTTCGCCGACGTGGGAAAGCAGCAGCGCCACCGACATGACCGCGGCGGTCGGATCGGCGATCCCCTGACCGGCGATGTCGGGCGCACTGCCGTGCACCGGTTCGAACATCGACGGGTTGGCCCGGGTGGCGTCGATGTTTCCGCTGGCCGCCAAACCGATGCCGCCACAGACGGCCGCAGCCAGGTCGGTGATGATGTCGCCGAACAGGTTGTCGGTGACGATCACGTCGAAGCGCCCGGGGTCGGTGACCAAGTGGATGGTGGCGGCGTCGACGTGCTGGTAGGCCACCGCGACGGCGGGATACTTTTCGCCGACCTCCTGCACGGTCCGCGACCACAGCGACCCGGCGAAGGTCAGCACGTTCGTCTTGTGCACCAGCGTCAAATGTTTGCGACGCTCCTGCGCGCGGGCGAAGGCGTCTTCCACGACGCGGCGGACGCCGAACGCGGTGTTGATGCTGACCTCGGTGGCCACTTCATGCGGAGTGCCGACGCGGATCGCGCCGCCGGTACCGGTGTAGGGACCCTCGGTGCCCTCGCGGATCACCACGAAGTCGATGTCGGGGTTGCCGGCAAGTGGGCTACTCACTCCCGGGTACAGCCGGCCCGGCCGCAGGTTGACGTGGTGGTCGAGCTCAAATCGCAGCCGTAGCAACAGGCCTCGCTCGAGCACACCGCTGGGTACCGACGGATCACCGATCGCTCCCAGCAGGATGGCGTCGTGCTCGCGCAGTTCGGCCACCGTCGTCTCCGGCAGCACTTCGCCCGTCGCGTGGTATCGCTTGGCACCCAGGTCGTAATGCGTCTTCTGCACGCCGGGTAACACCGCGTCGAGCACTCTGACCGCTTCGGTCACAACCTCCGGCCCGATGCCGTCGCCCGGTATGACGGCGAGTTTCACGACAGGTCAACCACTTCGAGCTTGTTGGCCGACACCGCGGACCTGATCTCGGAGCGCACGTCGGCGGGCACGTCGCGGTCCAGACGCAGCAGGATCGTCGCGCCCGGACCCTCCGCGTCCTCGGACAGCTGCGCGGCCTGGATGTTCACCCCTGCGGCGCCCAGCAGCGTGCCGATCTTGCCCAGCGCCCCAGGCTGATCGGCGTAATTGATGACGAGGTAGATGCCCTGGGCACGCAGGTCGAAGTTGCGGCCGTTGATCTGCACGATCTTCTCGACCTGCCGCGGCCCGGACAGTGCGCCGGCCACGTTGACGACCGAACCGTCAGCGGCCACCGCCCGCACGTCGACGACGCTGCGGTGGTTGGGGCTCTCGGTGGCGGTGCTGATGTCGGCGGCCACACCGCGCTCTTCGGCGATCGCCGGCGCGTTGACGAACGTCACCTGGTCCTCGATGACCGCCGAGAACAGGCCTCGCAACGCCGAAAGCAAAAGCACCTCAACATCTTCGGCAGCCAATTCGCCACGGACCTGCACCGACAACGACACCGGCAGTTCTTCGCTGAGCGCACCAGCGAGCACGCCGAGCTTGCGCACCAGATCCAGCCAGGGCGACACCTCTTCGCTGACCGTTCCCCCACCGACGTTGACCGCGTCCGGGACGAACTCCCCCGCCAGCGCGAGCTTGACGCTGGCCGCGACGTCGGTGCCGGCCCGGTCCTGCGCCTCTTCGGTCGACGCGCCCAGGTGCGGCGTCACCACCACCTCGGACAGCTCGAACAATGGGCTGTCGGTGCACGGCTCCTTGGAGTACACGTCGAGACCGGCGGCGCGAACGTGTCCGCTGGTGATGGCGTCGGCCAACGCGGCCTCGTCGATCAGTCCGCCTCGGGCGGCGTTGACGATGATGACGCCGGGCTTGGTTTTCGCCAGCGCCTCTTTGTCGATCAGGCCTGCCGTCTCAGGTGTTTTCGGCAGGTGCACAGAGATGAAGTCGGCCCGGCCGAGCAGCTCGTCAAGCGACAGCAACTCGATACCGAGTTGCGCCGCGCGCGCCGCCGAGACGTAGGGGTCGTACGCCACGATGTGGGCCTCGAAAGCGGCCAGCCGCTGCGCGACCAGCTGCCCGATGCGCCCCAGCCCGACCACTCCGACCGTCTTGCCGAAGATCTCGGTGCCCGAGAACGACGAGCGCTTCCACGTGTGCTCGCGCAGCGAGGCATCGGCTGCCGGGATTTGGCGAGCGGCCGACAGCAGCAACGCCACGGCGTGCTCGGCGGCGCTGTGGATGTTCGACGTCGGGGCATTGACCACCAGCACACCGCGTTCGGTGGCGGCGCTGACGTCGACGTTGTCCAACCCGACCCCGGCGCGCGCGACGATCTTCAGTTTCGGCGCGGCGCCAAGCACCTCGGCGTCGACGGTGGTCGCCGAACGGACCAGAAGCGCGTCGGCTTCGGGGACCGCCGCCAGCAGCTTCTCGCGGTCCGGGCCGTCCACCCAGCGCACCTCAACCTGGTCACCCAGGGCTTCGACGGTCGATTCGGCAAGTTTGTCAGCGATGAGAACAACAGGCAGGCTCACGCGGGCCAGCCTAAGCGGTGATCGCCAGCGCGGCGAAGCCGGGCGTAGCGGGTCTACCGCCATGGGCCGGCGGGAATCGATCAGCGGCTCGGAGCCGGGCGCAGAGCCTAACCGCCATGAGCCATCCTCGCGGTTGGGCCGAATTGCGCCACGGTCGCCGATCGCGGCCACTAACAGCGTCGAACGTGCATTCAGTGCGAGAAAATCGCAGGTGGATTCA
Organism: uncultured Actinomycetota bacterium; assembly: GCA_963762535.1. Classification (GTDB taxonomy): domain Bacteria; phylum Actinomycetota; class Actinomycetes; order Mycobacteriales; family Mycobacteriaceae; genus Mycobacterium. The sequence goes on along the minus strand of CAVXKX010000001.1, from coordinate 553,191 downwards.
TACGGTCAGTGCAACATCCATGGATTTGGGGGTTGCGATGCCGAGTGGATATCCGCATTCGAGAGCTGTGCGCTGGAGGTTGTTCGACCAGGTGTGCCTGGGTGTCCCGTTATGGCGGGCGGCGCAAGAGATGGGCGTGTCGACGACAGTTGCGTTTGTCTGGTGGCGTCACGCTGGAGCGATGAAATTAGTTGGCGGTCGGGGCGGCGGGCTCGCCGATCCGGGAAATATGTCGATGCCCGGCGGTCAGGGACATCGACTGAGCCTCGATGAGCGCATCGTCATCATGCGGGGCCTCGACGCCGGGCTCAGCTACGCCGAGATCGGTCGCCAGATCGGGCGCGACCGAATCACTATCTGGCGCGAAGTCGGGCGAAACCGCAACCCCGACGGTGATTATCACGCCCGGATGGCCCATGGCCGTGCGGCTTCAAAAGCGCGGCGGCCCAAAGCCTTCAAGCTCGCCGCTAACCCCGTGTGCGCCAGCATCGAAGCGTGGATGGATGAGGGGTGGAGCCCGAAACTGATCGCGCAGATGTTGGCACGTGATCATCCTGGTGACAGGCTTTTGCGGGTGAGTCACGAGACGATCTACAAGTGCTTGTATGTGCAGACCCGTGGCAGCCTGCGCGCTGATCTGAACAAATGCCTATCGACCAAGCGGACAACGCGTAAACCGCGCGGCCGCATCGACAATCGGCGAGGTGCTTACAGCAGCGGGGAGGAATTCAGGATCAGCGACCGCCCGCCCGAGGTCACCGATCGGGCCGTGCCAGGTCACTGGGAAGGCGATCTGATCGTGGGACCCAACAACAGTGCGATCGGCACGCTGGTCGAGCGCAGCACCCGCTTTGTAATGCTGCTGCACCTACCGGGCAACCACACCGCTGACACCGTGGCCACCGCGATGATCGACGCGATGCGCGAACTCCCCGACCACCTGCGCCGCTCCATCACCTGGGACCGCGGCAGCGAAATGGCCCAATGGCGGCGCATCCACCTACAACTGGCCGCCCCGGTCTACTTCTGCAACCCGCATTCGCCATGGCAACGCGGCAGCAACGAAAACACCAACCGACTCTTGAGGTTCTGGTTTGACAAGGGCAGCGATCTCAACACCCACACCAAAGCCGACCTCAAACGCATCCAAGACACCCTCAACCGCCGGCCCCGTCCGACCCTAAATCTCGACACCCCGGCCCAACGCCTCGCCGCCCTGCTCGACCACGCCGCCTAACCCAACGTTGCACTCACCGCTTGACAACACCGCAAAAATTTCGCCCTGAGTGCACGTTCGGCGCAGGGCTCTACGTGTCGGTACCCCGGTGAATCCTGGCGGTAAGCGCGACGACAGGAGAAACACAACATGTGCTGGAGATGTGATCACCCGGATTCCACCATGCAGGAGTGGCTGGAGGTTATCCGCGAAACGGTGCGAGAGCACGGCTGGGCGGTGCAGTTCGTGGAGAGCGAAATCACGCCGTACGCCTACACGATCGGTTTGCATGAGCGCGGCCTACCCGAGCTGTTGGTGACAGGCCTGGCACCGGAGCCGGCGGTTCGCATGCTGAACAACGTCGCCGCCTACCTGGTGGACGGAGGGCGGCCAGTAGCGGGTGACTGGATTTCGATCGGAAGCGAATCGACGGTTGTAGTCGTCCAAGTCGAACATCCCGAGGCCCACATGAACATCGCGATCGCGATCTACGGCCCTGACCTCCGGGCGCTTCAGCTGGTCTGGCCTGACGAACAGGGGCACCGGCCGTGGTGCGCCGAATTCAGCAATGGCGGCGTGCGGCAGCCGGTGTTCGGCGTCCTAGTCGATCCGCCGGAACATCGAGATCGACGAAGGTAAGCGCTAGGCCGTCTCGGTGATCGGCCGGTCGACCCAGCTCATCAGGTCGCGCAGCTTCTTGCCGGTGACCTCGATCGGGTGCTCGGCGTTCTGCTTGCGCAAACCTTCGAGCTCCTTGTTGCCGCCCTCGACATTGGCAACCAGCTTCTTGGTGAAGGTGCCGTCTTGGATGTCACGCAGGATGGCGCGCATGCGCTCCTTGGTGTCGGCGTCGATGACGCGCGGCCCGGACAGGTAGCCACCGAATTCGGCGGTGTCGGACACCGAGTAGTTCATCCGGGCGATGCCGCCTTCGTACATCAGGTCGACGATCAGCTTGAGCTCGTGCAACACCTCGAAGTAGGCCATCTCCGGCGGGTAGCCCGCCTCGACCATGACGTCGAAACCAGTCTTCACCAATTCTTCTGTGCCACCACATAACACGGCCTGCTCACCGAACAGGTCGGTCTCGGTCTCGTCCTTGAACGTGGTCTTGATGACACCGGCGCGGGTACCACCGATGGCCTTGGCGTAGGACAGCGCCAGCGCCTCACCGTTGCCGGTCGGGTCCTGGTCGACGGCGATCAGCGCCGGCACACCCTTGCCGTCCACGAACTGACGGCGAACCAAGTGCCCCGGGCCTTTCGGCGCGACCATCGCGATGGTGACGTTGCCAGGCGGCTTGATCAGATCGAAGTGGATGTTGAGCCCGTGACCGAAGAACAACGCGTCGCCGTCTTTGAGGTTGGGCTCGATCTCGTTCCTGAAAATCTCCGCCTGCGCGGTGTCGGGCGCCAGCAGCATGATCACGTCGGCCCACTTGGCCACCTCGGCGGGTGTGTCGACGGTCAGACCCTGCTCCTCGACCTTGGGCCGCGACTTCGAGCCTTCCTTCAGGCCGACCCGCACCTCGACACCGGAATCACGCAGGCTCAGTGAGTGTGCGTGACCCTGGCTGCCGTAGCCGATCACACCGACCTTGCGACCCTGAATGATCGACAGGTCGGCGTCGTCGTCGTAGAACATCTCCAAAGCCACGTGAATGTCTCCTTCTTTGTTGGCTTTTCGATCTGGATCTCGAAATGGATTGGTTATTTGGCGGTGCCGATACCGCGCGGACCTCGCGCGAGTGACACCACACCCGATTGCGCTATCTCGCGGATGCCGAACGGTTCGAGGACCTTCAGCAGCGCTTCCAGCTTGCCGCGGTCGCCGGTGGCCTCGATGGTCAGCGATTCCGGCGACACGTCGATCACCTTGCCGCGGAACAGGTTCACTGCTTCGATCACCTGGCTGCGGGTTCCGGCGTCGGCGCGGACTTTGATCATCGCCAACTCACGGGACACCGAATTGTCGTCGTTCTGCTCGATGATCTTGATGACGTTGATCAGCTTGTTGAGTTGCTTGGTGATCTGCTCGAGTGGGGTGCTCTCGGCGGAGACGACGATGGTCATCCGCGACATGTCCTTCTGCTCGGTGGCGCCCACGGCGAGCGACTCGATGTTGAACCCCCGCCGGGAGAACAGCGCGGCGACACGGGCCAGCACACCGGGCTTGTCCTCCACTAACACCGAAAGGGTGTGTGTAGTCGTCGATCCGGTCATCTGCGCCGCTCCTCCTCGATGGCACCGCTCATGCGGCGCATGGTCGGGCCGCCGGCGCGCATCACGCGTGCCCTTCGATTCCGTCGTCAAACAGCGGGCGGATACCGCGGGCGGCCTGGATCTCGTCGTTCGAGGTGCCGGCGGCCACCATCGGCCACACCTGCGCGTCGGCGCCGACGATGAAGTCGATGACGACGGGACGGTCGTTGATCGCCCGAGCCTGGTTGATCACGTCGACGACGTCTTCGGCACGCTCGCAACGCAATCCGACACAACCCAGCGCCTCGGCCAGCTTGACGAAGTCGGGGATCCGGCGCGAGTGGGTGGCCAGGTCGGTCTGCGAATACCGATTCTCGTAGAACAGGGCCTGCCACTGGCGCACCATGCCGAGGTTGCCGTTGTTGATCAACGCCACCTTGATCGGCGCGCCTTCGATCGCGCAGGTGGCCAGCTCCTGGTTGGTCATCTGGAAGCAGCCGTCGCCGTCGATCGCCCAGACCTCCGCGTCGGGCCGGGCCATCTTCGCGCCCATGGCCGCCGGGATGGCGAAGCCCATGGTGCCCAAACCGCCGGAGTTGAGCCAGGTTCGCGGCTTTTCGTAGGAGACGAACTGCGCGGCCCACATCTGGTGCTGACCGACACCCGCGACGTACACCGCGTCGGGACCGGCGATCTCGCCCAGTTTCTCGATGACGTACTCCGGGCTTAAGCTGCCGTCGCTCTGCGGCCCATAGCTCAACGGGTAGGTGGCCTTCACGTCGTCGAGGTAGGTCCACCAGTCGGCGATATCTGGCACTCCAGTAGCGCGCGCCTCCCTATCGTGGCGCAGCGCCGCGATCAGCTCGGTGATGACGGCCTTGACGTCGCCGACGATCGGCACGTCGGCGTGCCGGTTCTTGCCGATCTCGGCAGGGTCGATGTCGGCATGAATGACCTTGGCCTCGGGCGCGAACGAGTCGAGCTGCCCGGTGACCCGGTCATCGAACCGGGTGCCCAGGGCGATCAGCAGGTCGCTGCGCTGCAAGCCGGCCACTGCCGAGACCGTGCCGTGCATGCCCGGCATGCCCAGGTGCTGGCGGTGGCTGTCGGGGAACGCGCCGCGCGCCATCAGTGTGGTGACCACCGGGATGCCGGTCAACTCGGCCAGTTCCCGCAGCTGCTCGGTCGCCTCGCCACGGATGACTCCGCCACCCACGTAGAGCACAGGCTTGTGTGCGGCAGCAATCAGCTTGGCGGCCTCGCGGATCTGACGGTTGTGCGGTTTGGTGTTCGGCTTGTAGCCGGGCAGGTCCATCTGCGGCGGCCAACTGAAGGTGCACTGGCTTTGCAGCACGTCTTTCGGGATGTCGACCAGCACCGCGCCCGGCCGTCCGCTCGAGGCGATGTGGAACGCCTCGGCCATGACCCGAGGAATCTCGTCGCCGTCGCGAACCAGGAAGTTGTGCTTGGTGATCGGCATGGTGATGCCGGAGATGTCGGCCTCCTGAAAGGCGTCCGTCCCGATCAGCGCGCGCCCCACCTGGCCGGTCACCGCGACCACCGGAATCGAGTCCATCTGCGCGTCGGCCAATGGTGTCACCAGGTTGGTGGCACCGGGTCCCGAGGTGGCCATCATCACCCCGACCTTGCCGGTGGCATGCGCGTAACCGCTGGCCGCGTGGCCGGCGCCCTGCTCATGGCGGACCAGGACGTGCCGCAGCTTCTTCGAGTCGAACAAAGGGTCGTAGACCGGGAGCACGGCACCGCCGGGGATCCCGAAGATGACCTCGACGTCGAGTTCCTCCAGCGATCGGATTACCGACTGCGCGCCGGTAAGTTGCTCAGGTGCAACATGTTTCGGCCGAACCGTCGGTGGCTTGGCGGCGGGCTTGACCGCATCTGAGGCGATACGGGCCACATCCTGGGACGCAGGCTTCGAAGCCGACGCCTGCGGCTCGGAGTGCGATCTGGCGGGTGCGCTCACTGTGTCCTCTTGTCCCTCTATCACTGCGTGGTCTCTGCGTTCTGCTCTGGAGAGTTGACGGGCAACAAAAAACCCCCGTCAGCTCAGCAGCTGCACGAGGGTTGCGCGTTGGTCTGGCTTGATCAGTCAGGCACCAACGCGCAGGCGGATTACTACGAGCTCTCCAAAAGTGTTCATCGCCCCACGACGGTAGCCGCCGTACTGGTCAAACGTCAAATCCCGGCGGCTGCTGGACTCTCGGTGACGACCCGATTCAGACGTCGATGCCATGATGCTTGCATGGCCACCGATTCACCGCAGGAAGCGGCAACCACACCGCCGGTGGTGATCACCATCTCCCCGATGGCCCACTTCGCGGTCGGCTTCTTCGCACTCGGTCTGCTGGTGCCGGTTTTGACCTGGCCCGTCACCGCGCCGCTGTTGATCATCCCGGTGCTGTTGTCGGCGTTGATCGTTCGACTTCGGACCCAGGCTGACGACACCGGCGTCACTGTGCGCACGCTGCTCGGAAGCCGCTCGTTGCGCTGGGAGGACATCGACGGGCTGCGATTTAACAGAGGCTCGTGGGCCCGCGCTCAACTGAAGAACGGACGCCAGGTGCGGTTACCGGCGGTCACCTTCGCGACGCTGCCGCAGCTGACCCGGGCCAGTGCGGGCCGAGTCCCCAACCCGTACGCGAACTAGCTGACCGGGTTCGCGCCGTTGAGCAGGATCCACAGGCCGACACCGGCGCCGATACCCACCACCAGGGCGGCAAACGACCCGATGAACGGCCGACGGGCCCAGCCCCGACCGGCGTCGAAGCCGTAGCGTCCGGGTCCGACCAGGATCACCGCGGCAGCCAGCACGATCAGCGTGATCTCGTATTCGTGCCCGGTGGGCAGGAAGTACGGGAACGACCGAGGCCTGTGCTGGGCCGACATGCCGGCAAGCAAGCTGTTGGTCAGATACGCGAGCGCGCCCGCCGCAGCCAGCGGGGTGAACAGTCCCAGTATGAGCAGCACGCCAGCGGCGATCTCGCCGCCGGCCGCGCAGTAGGTGAGGATGTCGGCGTGCTGGTAGCCGATGCCGGACAGCTGGTGCTTGAATCCGGTCAGGCCCTGCCCACCCCACCAGCCGAACAACTTCTGCAACCCGTGCGCGGCGAAGACGGCCCCGAGGCCGACGCGAAGAATCAGCAGGCCCAGGTCCTGCGTGCCACGACGGCTTGCGGCACGAACCGCTTCGTTGTCGTAGTGCTCGTGCTCATCGATACCTTCGCCCGCGAAAATCGAGTGTCGACCCGTCGGCTGGGGCTGGTACGGCAGCGGCTCCTGCCGGCCGCCGATCAGCCCGATTCCGCTGCTGGACGAGCGGACGCTGCCGGAGTCAGCCGGGTCGAAGTGCGGAATCAACGTGGTCTCGAAATCGCCGGCAAAGGTGTCTGACGGCAGGTCGTCTTCGGGGTCGACCAGGCTCGCGGACGCCGGTCGTGCCGGGGTCGGCACCGCGGCAGAGTCCTGTCGTTGCCAATGCGCGTCATTCGGTTGACTGCTCACCCGTGCCAGGGTAAAGGCAAATTCCGCCGAATCGGGGATTTGAGCGGCGCTTTCGCAGTCGCGATTTGCGGGCAGAGTGGCACGCGTCGGTGTTTGCGGGCGCATGCGGGTCTCGGCAGGTACCCGTCACGGGCGCGCGTGCTGACATATCCGTAATCTGGCAACCATGCGGTTGTGGTGGTCGGGACGGCACGGCATGGCTGTGCTCTGCTCGGCGATGCTCGTCCTGGCTGGTTGTGCCCAGTTCAACGATGTGCAGTCGCAACCATTCACCACTGAACCCGAGCGGCATGGCGCGCCGAGTTCGACACCGCCTCCTCCGCCACCACTGCCCGACAAGCCGTTCCCGAAGGAATGCCCCGCGCCCGGGGTGATGCAGGGCTGCCTGGAGAGCACCAGCGGGCTGCTGATGCAGCCCGACAGCAAGTCGGCGCTGGTCGCCGAGCGGACGACCGGCGCGGTCAAGGAGGTGTCGGTCAGCGCCGAGCCGAAGGTGAAGACCGTCATCCCGGTGGACCCGGCCGGTGACGGCGGGTTGATGGACATCGTGCTCTCGCCGACGTACTCACAGGACCGACTGATGTATGCCTACATCAGCACGCCCACCGACAACCGCGTCATCCGGGTCGCCGACGGCGACGTCCCCAAAGACATCCTGACCGGAATCCCCAAGGGCGGCAACGGGAATACCGGCGCCCTGCTCTTCACGAGTCCGACCACGCTGGTCGTATTGACTGGCGACGCGGGTAACCCGGCGATGGCCAATGACCCGGCATCGCTGGCGGGCAAGGTGATTCGCATCGAGCAGCCCACCACGATCAACCAGGCACCGCCGACGACGGCGTTGAGCGGTATCGGCGAGGGTGGCGGGCTGTGCACCGATCCCGTCGATGGCTCGCTCTTCGTCGTCGACCGGGCACCCACCTCCGACCGGTTGCAGCGAATCACCAAGGACTCCAAGGTGTCCACGGTCTGGACATGGCCGGACCGGCCCGGTGCCGCCGGCTGCTCGGCGCTGGACGGCACCGTGCTGGTCAATCTGGTCAACACCAAGCAGACGGTGGCGGTGCACCTCGCGCAGGGCACCGGCGCGGTCACCGGTCCGCCCGACGTCGTCCGCCAGGACACCCACGGACACGCGTGGGCGCTACGGATGTCGCCGGACGGCAACATCTGGGGGGCGACGGTCAACAAGACCAGCGGCGACGCGGCAAAGTTGGACGACGTGGTGTTCCCGCTATTCCCGCAGGGCGGCGGCTTCCCCCGCGCCAACGACGACAAGACCTAACTCGCCGACGGTCCGCGACATCGGGAAAGTTTCAGGCTTCATGGCCCGGCGTCAGGTCGATAACATCGCTCAACCTGACCAGATCTCCAGAAGCTATTTGGGACAGCTCCGGCGACGGGCTCCAACAGGTAGCCGATGTGGTCACCGAGCTCGATCCGCTCCAGCGTCTTACCGACGAACCAGGCTGCCGCGTCATCGAGAATCGGCATGCCTTCAGGTCCGGTGTGCCACGAGCAGAGATCGAATTTGTTGACCTCGTCGCCGGTTTCGCCGCCGAACAGCTGGGCCAGCTCGATGTGGCGACGTTGCACTACATGTACGGCCAGATACTCCGACCGCGCGGCCACCTCGCGGGTGTGGTTGTTGCGGGATATCCCGGCAAGGAATCGTGGCGGATCAATGCTGGCCTGCGTGGCAAAGCCGATCAGGCATCCCGACGGTTCGCCGTCTGCCCGGGTCGTCACCACGAACATGGTGTAGTCCAGCAAGTCGACCAGCTGATCGAACGACTCAACGCTCATTTACGGTGCCCCAACGTCGCTTTGGTTGCCGTCGAACAGAAACTGTTCGACCAGTGCACTCACCAGAGGTGGGTTCTCCAGGCCGGCAAGGTGAGCCACGCCGCCGAGTACCCGGACGGATGCGTCCGGAATCGCCTTGGCCATCTCGATGGCCTCGTGCGGCGGGAACGTCGCATCCTCGGCACCGCCGACAACCATCACCGGAGTGCGTATGCGGCCCAGCAGTGCTCGCTGATCGGGTCGGCGCGTCACCACACTCTTTACTGCCCACGAAGCGGACGCGATGTCGACGGACTTCACCGCGCTACTCACATGCGCGACCACGTCAGGTCGCTCGCGCATGGTTGTCGGTCCCAAAAACGCTTTCAGCACAGGGCGATTCAGGAGAGAACCGATCTTGCCGTTCCATTTCGCCAGCTCAAGTAACATCGCGAACTCAACTTTTTGGCGGAGGCTGGCGCGGTCGGCGGTGCAATTCATCAGCACCGCGCCCCCGATCCGTTCGGGATATGTGGCGGCGAAGGTCGCGCCGATCATGCCGCCCCACGAGTTGCCGACGAAGTGCGCCTTGTCGAGGCCGAGGCCGTCGAGGATGTCGGCGACGCAGCGAGCGCAGTCGGCAAAACTGAAGAAGTCCGTCAGCGGCGCACTGCCGCCCTGCCCGGGCGGGTCGACGAGCACCACTTGTCGGCGAGCGACGAGGTTCTCAGCCACGCCGCGCCACATATCGCCGGTCATCAGCAGGCTTGGCCAGAAGACGATAGGTGCGCCAGATCCCGCGACTTGCAGCCGAATTCGGCCGAGGACAGTCTGCACTGTCTGTTCGCGGAGCTGATCGCCGATGTCCGTCATCGCTGATGTAGGTTCCCGGTCTTCACATAGATTTTGTCGCAATGGCGTTCATATCGTAGAGGCCACGCGCAGGCGGCAGTCGCTCCCGCGTCACTCGCGGCTCGCGCCGGTGGAGTCTGATGTGCCGAGTGCGTCGCGCAGTTTGTCTAGCGGGTCGCCGCCTCCACCCAGGGCATGTCCGGGGTTGGCTCCGCCACCTTGGCTGGGAAGGCGGTCCGGGTCAGCATCGTTGAGTGCGCCGGTACCGCCGGGGCCGCCGGCCGCACCGGGGCCGAAGACGGGTGCCGGCCCGCCCTGCGTCGGTGGCGGCGGTGGCGGTGTGGGCGCCTCGGGAGTTGGCGGCCCGGCGGGCGCGGGTGGGGGTGGCAACGTGGTCGGCGTCAGCGGTGCCGACGGATCCGTCGGTGCCGCGGTGGGCGGGGGCGCGGGAGGTGCGCCCGGCGGGCGATCCAAGGACTTGAGCTTGTCGTTGAGCCGCTGTGGGGTGGCATCGCGGATCCGGCGACGATCTGGGTTGGGGTCGTCGTTGCCCGCGAAACAATGTGCGGATGCGGGAGCGGCGGTAACAACGCCGAGGGCGCTGGAGTAACGCTGCCGCGCTTTTGCTTTGTCGCCGGATCGCGCGGCAAGATCCCCGAGCGTCTCTCGGACAAGCTCGAGATTTACCCGGGCCGTGCAGGTGTCGCCGGCCCCGGGGTGAGCCATCGCTGAGTCAAAGGCATGTTCTGCATCGTCTAACCGGCCTTCCAGGACGGCCAGGTCTCCTTGCGCGAACGTAATCTTCTGCGGCTCGATGATGTTCAGTAGCGACAGGATGTCGATATCGTCGCGCAGCGCTTCGTTGTCGTGGTGGGCGAAGTCGCCGATCATGCTGTAACCGACGATCTGGACTGAGAGCAGTTTGGCGATCAGCACCAGCAGCAGCAACGCCGGCACGACCGATATCGCCACCAGGTGTCGACGCAGGCGTAGGCGAGTGGGACCGGCCCGCCACCAGATCAAGGTTCGCGTTGTCGCGCGTCGGGCCCATGGCCGGGGATCAGCACGAAGCATCATGGTTTCCCGTCCGATCCCGCACGCCGGGTACGGCGGTAATCGCGCGTGGTCAGATAGATTTCGACGGCTATCAGAGCTGCCGCGAGAACACTGAAAAGCCAGTAAAGTTCCGTGCGCTCGACGGTTTCTGATGCTTGCAGCAGGTCTGCATCGGGTGCCGGTTGGGCGGTGACCGCGGGCACCACGACGGAGATGGATTGGCCTTTGTCCCGGTGGTGGTAGCTGACTCCGAGTTCGCCGGCCAGCGCCTTCAGCGTGTCTTCGCCGAGGCTGTTGACCAGTGGGGCGCCGCTTTGCTGGTCGGCCATGTAGACCAGGTCGCCGCCGATGAAGCCGCGTGGGATCGGACCGCCCGCTGGTGTGCCGTAACCGAGGACCGCTCCGCCGGCCACGAGATCGCCCAGCGTGAAGCCGGTTTGGGGTGCGCGCGACCCGCTGGCCCCGCAACCGAGGTAGAAGACCACGTTTTTCGACCCCTGGTGCTGGTATCGGGCCTGGGTCAACGTGCGGCGCAGGGTGTCGTCGGCGGCGCCGGCGTCAATCTGGTACATCGCGTCTTCGGGCACTTCGGTGTACGAGGAGAGCCCCTGGATCAGGGGTTTGAGGCTCCACACATCGTCTGAAAGGGGCCACAGCTCACGGGCTCTCGAGGCAAACTCGATCACCGAGAACCGGGCCCGCGGGTACTGGTCGATCAGAGCCAGCACGTCGTCACGGATCCCCGCCATCCGTGAGGTCCGATCGGCGAAATCCTCGACGCGGGTGTCCACCGAGCGGTCGATCACGAAGTACACATTGAGATTGGCCGTCGAAGCCGCCGGCGAGGTGGGCGGCCGTTCCCCTTGATGCGCGTCTTTGGATTCCAGGCCCGGCCGCGCCCCGGCGACTACCAGCATGAGCACCGCCAGCGTCAGCCCACTCCACCGCAGCACCACCGATCGGTAGCGACCTGTCCCAGTGCGCACCAGCACCCGGTACAGGGCGGCCATGCGCACACCGATCAGCACCACCGCGACGGCGACCAGAAGCCACACCGGCAGAACAGGTTCGAATGTCATCGCCGCAGCACCGCCAAGGAAACGCACAACAGGATGGCTGCGGCCAGGGAAATACTTATCGGAAGTGTCGGGTAGTCCCAGGACCGGCGGGTGATCATCGTTCCGTTCGGCAACACAACGTTGGGCGGCGTGTCCCGGATGCGATCCAGCAAGTTCGTCAACGTGGCGTCCGTGTTGCCGGGATCGGCTCCGGTGCCGGCCGGGTTGTACAGGCTGAACCGGCCGCCGGTCGATTCCACGATGGAAGACAGCGAACCCGAGGACTGCGTTGGTCCGCTGAGCACGTCACTGCGCGCGATTGCGTTGATCTGAATCCCGGCGTGAGCAGCCATGTCTTTGACCGTCTGAGTGGAATATAACGATCGGCGACGATCAGTGTCCGAGCGAATGTTGCTGTAGCCCATGTAGATCAGGGAGCGGCGATGGCCGGATTTGTCCTCGAAGCCGGGAAACCCGGTCATGCACAGCGCCAAGATGTCTTCCACCGAGCGCACATAGTCGGTGTAATTGATAAAGCGTGAAAAGCTGGTTATTCCGTTGCTCAGCTGAGCGACTTCCCCAGCCCCCAGTTTCTTTCCGGCATCGATGTCACGCTGCAGCGCTGACAGGTTCGCGTAATCGCTGAATTGTTGGCCCGCCCAGTCGTAGTTACGGGTCATTGGCACGATCCGCAGCGTCGGCGAGGTTAGTCCAATGCGCTGCGTCTGGAAACTTTTCATCTGCTGGGTGAAGTAGTTGAGCAGCCCGGCGGTGGCGGCGTCGGTCACCGGTTCTCCCACGCAGATCATGATGTCCTCGGGATGCAGCGCTTCGAAGTTCCTTGTGGCTGAGGAGAATCCGACGGGCCGTCCCGCGGTGATGATCGCGGCCACGAATAAGATCAGCAGCAGGGCCGCGGTGATGATGAGTGCCAGGAAGCGGGCTCGCGCGACGCGGGCGTACTCGGGAAGCTCGGTGAGGCGGTTGACATGCGCCAAGGGACGAAGGACCCGCGTCACGGTCGGTAGCGGGATCACCATCGCGACAAGGACGACCACCACTAGCGCCACGACGCCACCGGCGGTGATCGGCCACCATTTCAGGTCCACGAACGGATCATCTCCTCGACGCTCACAGCGATCCGCTCGACGTCGACGCGCGCCAGCGGGGTGAAGCGGGCGTCGTTGAGCGCGGCGATCAGCGGGGCCGCAGGCGCCAGCGCCCCGGCGGCGAGATCTGCGGTGTGCATGTACTGGGCCCGTTGGCCGGTCGCGACGTTCAGGAAACTTCGTAGTGTGCGGCTATACCCCGCGCACGCCTGCACCTCGGTGATCGCTCCGGCCCGGTAGGTGTTGGTGGTCGCCGCGACAGTTCGCGCGAAGCGACGCGCGAGCAGCCTGCGATGCAGCATCGATACTCCTCGGATCTTGCGCAGCGTTGCCGGCGGCATCGTCCACACGTAGACCGCGACATACCATCCGACCAAACCGGCGATCAACAACGCCGCGATCACCAACCAGCACAACGAAAACGGGGTAGGCCCCGAGACGTAGCGCAGCAGATCAGTTTGCATGGCGGAAACTCTCGGTAAGGCCCACCAACTGTGCGCGTATTTGGCTGCTGGCGCCGATCCGGACGTAGCGGATTGACCGCTCGGTCATGAACGTGTCCAGCGTGGCTAGTCGTTGTTGTTCGGCGCGCTGGTAGGCGGCGATGACTCGTGGCCCGAGTGTGGCACCGTTGAGGACGAAAGCGCCGGTGTTGATGTCGAATCCGTCGGCCTCTGTCTCCGATGACCCGACGGCGGCCATATCCGAAACCATCGCCCACATCAGCTCGTGCCGCCCGGAAAGTTGCTGGAGAACGTCGGCAAGCCGCTCGTTGGTGTCAGGTTCGTCGGATACGACGATGATGAGCAGCCGCCGTCGATACCCCACGGCGGCGTAGTGCAACTGGGTGACGATGTCACTGGAGCCCGGTCCGTGGAGTGTGTGACCGTAGAACCGGTCGAGCAGCGATTCGATGTGCGTCTCGCCGCGACGATTGCGGGTGTTCGCCGATCCGCGTGAATCGCCGTAGACCAAGCCGATTTCGTCCGAGCGGCCCAAAGTGATAAGCCCGATCGCGCCCATGATGTTTGTGGCGATATCGCGTTTGAACTCCCCGCTGGGAGCAAGCGCATTCATGTTGCGTCCGGCATCGGCGATCAGCAGGATCTTGTGGTGCTTCTCAGAGACGAACCGTTTGATCAGCACCGAACCTGAGCGAGCTGAGGCTTTCCAGTCGATGTCGCGGACATCGTCACCAGCCACATACGGGCGGAGGTCGTCGAACTCGAGGCTACGTGTGTGCAGCAGCGCATAGCGACCCCCTTCGAGCAGCCCACGGTTGTCGGTGCCGAAGTGTAGTTTCGCGCGATTGAGATGCTTACCCATGCCGGCTAAGGGACGCGCACGCTTTGCATCACAGCGTCGATCACGGTTTCGGCTGTGATGTTGGCTGCGGCCGCCTCGAATCCCAGGATGAGTCGGTGCCGCAGCACCCGGTGGGCCACCGTCGCAATATCGTCGGGAATCACGTAGTTGCGGCCGCGCAGCACGGCGTTGGCGCGAGCGGCTTTGCAGAACGCGATGGTCGCCCGCGGACTGGCCCCGTACTCGACAACGCGTGCCAGCTGCGGCGGCAAATACTGCTGCGGCCTGCGGGTAGCCCCGACGAGTTGGCTCGCATAGTGCATTAAGCCTTGGTCCATGTGCACAGCCGCGGCCACCCGTTGGAGGTGCCGAATGTCCTCTAGGTCGACGACGGGGCGGGCCGGGTGGCTCTTGTCGTAGACGCCGGCATCGATCCGCGACATCACTTCCACCTCCTCCTGAGGGGAGGGATAGCGCAGGATCTCTTTGAGCATGAACCTGTCCGTCTGGGCTTCCGAGAGCGGATAGGTGCCCTCTTGATCAACCGGATTCTGGGTGGCGATAACCAGAAACGGTTCGGGGATGAGGTAATTGGTGCCCGCGATCGTGGTCTGACGTTCCTCCATCGCTTCAAGCATCGCGCTCTGCGTTTTTGCGCTGCTTCGGTTGATTTCGTCCAGCAGACAGATATTGGTGTGCACCGGGCCCAATTGGGTGGCAAAGGAATTCGTCGACGAGTCGTAAATTTGTGTGCCGATGATGTCGCTGGGCAACAGGTCCGGGGTGCACTGGATGCGTTGGAACCCACCGTTTACCGCCTCCGCGATGACCCTGGCCGCGGTCGTTTTCGCAAGGCCCGGAACGCTTTCCAGCAGGATATGCCCACCGGCCAGCAGACCGATAAGAAGCGTTTCACGGAGGTTGTCCTGGCCGACCACCTTCTCGGCGAATGCTTGAGAGACAGCTGCGACGAGCCGTTGGGCGGTCTGCATCTGTTGAGGGTCGGGTTGTGGCAAGCGCGTAGTGGTCATGGGCGCCTTTCTGTCAGCGTCGTGGTACACAGGCCGATGCCTCGGCGGGTGCGGCGCTACCTGTAGGTCAGCGTCGGCGGGACTTTGGAGATGTCGGCGTTGCCCGACAGAAACGGAGTGACTGTGCCGTCACCGACGCGCCCGGACTTGGATTGCACATTGACCGGCACGGTGACTTCACCCATGAACATGACGTTCAGATGGTACTGGTCGAAGACCGAGATCTTGATCTTGCTCAGATCAGCTTTCCCCCAGTGTGCCGTTCCCTCAACGTAATTGTACGGATCAAGCGCCTGCAGGGGGCAGGGCGGCGGCGGGTTGAGCGCAGTCGAGGTCTGGCATGCTGCGAACGCCGCGGCCAGTGCATCATTGACCGCCTTGACGCCCGCGTCGTTGAGGGAGTACTCAGCCTGAACCCATGGCGTGTACGAGGTCAGCGAATCCAGAAGCAGCGGTTGGGCTTTCACGCCGATATAGGGGTTGCTGCTGCCGATGTCGACGTAGCCGGGGAATACATAGGTCGTATCGCCGTTCAGAGGCTTACCGAGCAGGGTCAGAGTTTTGTCGGCGCCGTTGACCGACGAGCCAGGGGTAGGCCGTAGCTTGATGGCCGCAGACTCCAGATACCAGCGCTTGTTGTTGCGTTTGGTCCTGAGCGTGGCATCAGAGACTTTGTCACCGAAGTTGGCTGCCACGTGCACCTGCCCCATACCGATGCTGGCGGCGCTGGAGTCGTCGTTCAGGATCCTGATGTTGCTGATCGGCCATTTTGCAATCTGCTTTTTCAGGACGTCGTCGGTCAGGAAATCCTTGGAGGCCGGTTGATCGTCGCTGTAAGACAGCGCCGCTTCGGCGTCGCCGCGGGCTAGGGCCCCCAGATAACCTTTGACCGCGTCAGCGGCCGATCCCCCGCCGCGACCGGAGTTGCCGCCGGTCAGGGTGATCACCAGCACGACGACGATCACCACCAGCACCGCCGCTCCGGCGCCCAGCGTGATGAGCAAAGGCCTGCGGTTGCGCCGCGGCGGTGATCCGAACGGTCCCGGCGGGCCGACAGGCCCGATGCCGGGCGGCGGCGGCGCTACGCCTGGTCCCCCGGGTCCAGAACCCGGCGCGGTGGGCTGCCAGGACTGCGGAGGCTGCGGCGGTGCCGACCACCGCTCGGGTTGCGGCGCGGTCGGCCACGGCTGCGGTCCTGATTCGGGCCTCATCGGAGGTTGCGGCGGACCGCCCGGGCCGACCGGATTAGGGCCGCCGTATCCGCCGCCCCCAGACCAATCAGTCACTGCCACCTCTTTCAGTCATTCCGGCGCCCACGCGCTCGGTCAGCGTAATTATCTGCTGTCGACGACGACCCCGATCCCGCGACGTCACACGTGCACCTTGGCGGCGATGTCATCGACCATCGTCCGACCCTGGTCGGTGATGTCCTTCCCGCAGGCCCAGGCGACGACCACGCGGGCACGAGCCGGTGCGGAGAGGGACACGGCCTCAGAGTCTTGCAATCTCAGCACCCGCCGTCCACTCACCCAGCCACTGGTCCACGTGTTCACCGAACTGACAACGTCGTCCAATCAGCTGCAGGCGGCCAGCACCAGTTCGCGCACCCGCGCCGCGTCGGCCTGCCCCTTGGTGGCCTTCATCACGGCGCCGACGATCGCCCCGGCGGCCTGCACTTTGCCGCCCCGAATCTTCTCGGCCACATCGGGATTGGCGGCCAGCGCTTCGTCGACCGCGGCCTGGATCAGCGAATCGTCGCGCACCACGGCCAGGCCGCGCGCGCTCATGACCTCCTCAGGTTCACCTTCACCGGCCAGCACGCCCTCGACGACTTGGCGGGCCATCTTGGTGGTGAGCTTGCCTTCCTCCACCAGCGCCACCACCGCGGCAACTTGGGCTGGGGTGACCGACAATTCTTCGAGTTCGATGCCGGCCTCGTTGGCCTTCTGCACCAGGAAGTTGCCCCACCAGGCGCGCGCCTGCTCGCTGGGTGCACCCTGATCGACGGTCGCGATGACCAAATCGACAGCGCCGGCGTTGACGAGGTCACGCATCACCTCGTCGGAGATACCCCATTCTTGCTGAATTCGCTTGCGTCGCAGCCACGGTAGCTCTGGAATCGTCTGGCGTAGCCGCTCGACGAGGTCGCTGCTGGGCGCGACCGGCTCCAAGTCGGGCTCGGGAAAGTAGCGGTAGTCCTCGGCGGTTTCCTTGGTACGACCCGGGCTGGTGTAACCATCTTCGTGAAAGTGCCTGGTCTCCTGGATAACTCGACCGCCCGATTCCAGAACAGCGCCCTGGCGCCGCATTTCGTAGCGGACGGCGACTTCGACACTCTTGAGCGAGTTGACGTTCTTGGTCTCGGTGCGAGTACCGAATTCAACTGCGCCGGTTGGCTTCAACGAGACGTTGGCATCACAACGCATCGAGCCCTGGTCCATCCGGACATCGGAGACATCCAGCGCGCGCAGGAGGCCGCGCAGCGCAGTGACGTATGAGCGGGCTATCTCCGGCGCCCGCTCGCCGGTGCCCTCGATGGGCTTGGTGACGATTTCGATCAGCGGCACGCCGGCACGGTTGAAGTCGGCCAGCGACGTTGTTGCCCCGGCGATGCGGCCGGTGTCGCTGCCCAGGTGGGTCAGCTTGCCGGTGTCCTCCTCCATGTGCGCCCGCTCGATCGCCACCCGATAGGTGGTGCCGTCGTCCAGCGGAACATCGAGATAGCCGTTGACGGCGATCGGCTCGTCGTATTGGGAAATCTGGTAGTTCTTCGGCTGATCCGGATAGAAGTAGTTCTTCCGGGCGAACCGGCCCCACGGCGCGATGTCGCAGTTGAGTGCGAGCCCGATCCGGATCGCGGATTCGACGGCGGCCTCGTTGAGCACGGGCAGCGAACCCGGCAGGCCGAGGCAGACCGGGCATACCTGGGTGTTGGGCTCAGCACCGAACTCGTTGGCGCAGCCGCAGAACATCTTGGTGGCGGTCGACAGTTCGACGTGCACCTCCAAGCCGAGGACCGGCTCGTAGCGCGCGAGCACGTCCTCGTAGTCGAGCAACTCGCCCCCGGGAGCACTGGGAACGCTCGCCACAGAAGTCATGCAGACGATCCTAATTGGGCGTCTGGGAGGCCGCTCCATCGCCGTTCTGGCTCGCATCACCGCTCAGCAACGCATGGTCGAATGCGGATCGGGAGCTGATAGCCTCCTCGCCGGCGTTTCGGAATCTTCTGTAGCTTCGGTAGCACCACACAACCTGCAGCTCAGAAGCCCTCTCACCTTGTCAGGCGAGTGGTCGAGCTAACCGAAGAAGGCAGCAGCGTCGTCGTAGCGGCTTTGCGGAACGAGCTTGAGTTGACGCACCGCATCGGCCAGCGCCACCCGACCGATGTCCTGGCCGCGCAGCGACACCATCTGCCCGTATTCGCCGGCGTGCGCGGCGTCGGCTGCGTTGACGCCGAACCGGGTGGCAAGGACGCGGTCGTAGGCGGTCGGTGTACCGCCGCGCTGCACGTGGCCCAGCACGGTCACCCGGACGTCTTTGTTGATCCGCTTCTCCACTTCGACGGCAAGCTGCGCGGCGACACCGGTGAACCGCTCGTGACCGAACTCGTCAGTGCCGCCTTCGGTCAGCTTCATCGAGCCTGCAGCCGGCTTTGCGCCCTCGGCGACCACACAGATGAAATGCGAGTCTCCGCGCTGGAAACGTCGCTTCACCAGACGGCACACCTCGTCGATGTCGAAAGGTTGCTCGGGAATCAGCGTCATGTGCGCACCGGAGGCCAACCCGGAGTTGAGCGCAATCCAGCCGGCATGCCGGCCCATCACCTCCACCAGCATCACCCGCTGATGCGACTCGGCTGTGCTGTGTAACCGGTCGATGGCGTCGGTGGCGACCATCAATGCGGTGTCATGGCCGAAAGTCACGTCGGTGCAATCGATGTCGTTGTCGATGGTCTTCGGCACACCGACGACGGGCACGTTCTCTTCGGACAGCCAGTGCGCGGCGGTAAGTGTGCCCTCGCCGCCGATCGGGATGAGGACGTCGATGCCGTTGTCATCCAGTGTCTGCTTGACCTGGTTCAGGCCGGCCCGTAACAAGTCCGGATTGACCCGCGCGGTGCCCAGCATCGTTCCGCCCTTGGCCAACAGTCGGTCGTTGCGGTCGTCGTTGGCGAGCTGGATCCGCCGGTTCTCCAGCAGTCCTCGCCAGCCGTCCTGAAATCCGACCACCGAGGACCCGTAGCGGGAATCGCAGGTGCGCACCACCGCCCGAATGACGGCGTTGAGGCCAGGACAGTCACCGCCACCGGTGAGGATTCCGATCCGCATACTCTCATCTTGCCCCGCGGAAGCGGTTGGAGCAGCGCTCGGGTCTGCTCAGATAGCCGACGGCAGCGCACCGCGGGCGGCCTCGTAGGCAGCGCCCACCCGATAGATCCGGTCGTCCGCCAACGCCGGCGCCATGATCTGCAGTCCGACCGGCAGGTTGTCGTCCTCGGACAACCCTGACGGCACCGACATTCCGCAGTGCCCGGCCAGATTCAGCGGCAGCGTGCACAGATCGAACAGATACATCGCCAAAGGGTCGTCGACCTTCTCCCCCAACGGGAACGCCGTCGTCGGCGTCGTCGGGGACACCAGCACGTCAACCGACTGGTATGCGGTATCGAGGTCTCGCGCGATCAGCGTGCGCACTTTCTGCGCCTGGTTGTAGTAGGCGTCGTAATATCCGGCCGACAGCGCATAGGTGCCAATCATGATGCGCCGCTTGACTTCCGGCCCGAATCCCGCCGCCCGAGTCAACGCCATCACTTCTTCGGCGCTGTGGGTGCCGTCGTCGCCGACGCGTAACCCGTAACGCATCGCGTCGAAGCGGGCCAGGTTGCTCGACACTTCCGACGGCAGAATCAGGTAGTACGCGGCCAGCGCGTGATCGAAATGGGGACAGTCGACTTCAGACACCTCGGCACCGAGCGCGGTCAGTTGCTCGACAGCTTTGTTGAACGACGCCAGCACGCCGGGCTGGTAGCCCTCGCCGCGCAGCTGCCGGACCACCCCGACGCGCACACCGCTGAGATCGCCTGCGGCGCCGAGCTTCGCGGCGCCGATGACGTCGGGCACGTCAGCCTGCATCGATGTCGAGTCGCGTGGGTCGTGTCCGGCGATCACCTGATGCAACAAGGCGGTGTCCAGCACGGTGCGTGCGCAGGGGCCGCCTTGGTCCAGCGACGACGCGCAGGCCACCAGGCCGTAGCGCGACACCGTGCCGTAGGTGGGTTTGACTCCAACCGTCGCGGTCAGTGCTGCCGGCTGGCGAATCGATCCACCGGTGTCGGTGCCGATGGCCAGCGGCGCCTGAAACGCCGCCAGCGCGGCGGCGCTACCGCCGCCCGATCCGCCCGGCACCCGGTCGGTATTCCACGGATTGCGGGTCGGCCCGTAGGCCGAGTTCTCCGTGGACGAGCCCATGGCGAACTCGTCCATGTTGGTCTTGCCCAGGATCGGGATACCGGCCGCGCGCAGCCGCGCGGTAACGGTGGCGTCGTAGGGCGAGCGCCAGCCCTCGAGGATTTTCGACCCGCAGGTGGTGGGCATGTCGACGCTGGTGAAAACATCTTTGAGGGCCAGCGGGACGCCGGCCAGGGCGGACGCCGGCTGCTCACCGGCGGCCAGCGACTTGTCCGTTGCGGCCGCAGCCGCCAATGCCGCGTCCGCCGCCACGTGCAGAAATGCGCCGTACCGCTGATCGGTCGCCGCGATCTGGTCCAGGAAAGCCTGCGTGACCTCGGTGGACGACAGCTCCTTGGCGGCGATTTTCGTGGCAAGCGAGGCGGCGTCCTGGCGGATGATGTCGTTCATTCCGCTTCTCCGAGAATCTGCGGAACCGCGAAACGGCCGTCGACGGCTTCGGGCGCCTCAGCGAGCGCCTCTTGCTGGGTCAGGCATGGTGCGATCCGGTCCGGGCGGGTGACGTTGACCGCCTTGAGCGGGTTGTCCGTCGGTTCCACGCCGGCGACGTCCACGGCCTGGATCTGACCCACGTGGGTAAGGATGGCGTCGAGTTGGCCGGCGTAACTGTCCAGCTCGTCGTCGGTCAACGCCAGCCGAGCCAGTTTCGCCAGATGGGCTACCTCGTCGCGGGAGATCTGGGACACGACTGAAAAGACTAGCCGAGTGACGCGAGGTGCCACTGGCAAGTGACGGGCCGTGGCAGTCCGCCGACATGCCGAGCAGGCGTCCGCTGTGGAACAGTGGCGCGTGTCCTCGTATCTGCTGCGGGTTCAGCTCGCCGACCGGCCGGGTAGTCTCGGCTCGCTGGCCGTTGCCCTGGGATCGGTAGGCGCTGACATCCTTTCGCTGGACGTCGTGGACCGCGGACCCGACTACGCCATCGACGATCTCGTCGTCGAATTGCCGCCAGGGCGGCATGCCGGACACGCTTGATCACGGCGGCCGAAGCGCTGCAGGGCGTGCGGGTCGACAGCCTGCGACCACACACCGGACTGCTGGATGCGCACCGCGAGTTGGCGCTCATCGACCACGTCGCCGCCGCCGGCAGCACCGCCGCCAAGCTGCAGGTGCTCGTCAATGAGGCGCCGCAGGTGCTGCGGGTGAGCTGGTGCACGGTGCTGCGCAAGTCCGGACGACAGATTTCGAACGGGTCGCGGGCAGTCCGCGGCGCGCCCGAGACCCGACTGAGCGAGGTGCCGTGGATGCCGATCGAGCACGCCATCGCGCTGAACGCCACCGAGGACTGGGTGCCGCAGGTCTGGCGGGACCTGGACACCACCCTGATGGCGGCTCCGCTGGGCATCCCCGAGACCTCCGTCGTGCTCGGCAGGCCGGGTGGCCCAGCCTTCCGGCCTTCGGAAGTCGCCCGGCTGGGATACCTGGCCGGCATCGTCGCAACCCTTTTGCACTGAACGCATTCCGCCAAACGGGTATTCGTCAGGTGTGAACCTGCTGACCGACGCCCAGATCGCCGCGATGTCGCCTGCCGAGCGACGCACGCTAGTCCAACGCCTCGAACGGCCTTTGTCCGAGCTGTTGCCGGTAGAGGTAGCGCACCGCATCCGCTGGAGCTGGCTGGGGATCATGACCGGCGGGACGCTGGTGCTGATCCCGTGGATCGTCTACCTCGCCTTCGCGCTGCCTGACGACTACCTGGTACACGACTGGACAGCGACCTGGGTCGGCTTCGACCTTCTGCTGCTCGGCCTGATGGCGGCGACCGTGGTGTTCGGCATGCTGCGCCGGCAAGTCATGCTGTTGACCGCGTTCGCCACCGGCGTGCTACTGATCTGTGATGCCTGGTTCGACCTGATGACCGCGGGCGCCAACGACTTTCGCATCGCAATCCTGACCGCCGCACTGGGAGATCTCCCGCTGGCCGCCATCCTCATCACCGGCGCGCTGCGATTGATCCGGTTCACCGTGGTCCGCATGTGGCTGCTGGAGCCCAAGACCCCGCTGTGGCGCCTGCCGCTGCTGCCGTGAATCCAGGACACTTGTTATCCCGCGGGTCCAGTGGACTGGGCGTCAGCCGGTTTACTGCGCGGCACGAGCCCCGGGTGACTGCGCCAGATAAGTCATCGCGAGCTTCGTGGACACCTCCGCGCTGGGGTGGTAGCCCGGCCGAATGTAGCGACCCGGCACCGTCACCGCGACCAGCCACGGTCCCGGCACGCGGTACTGCCGGGCAGCTCGCAACCAGTCCCGCCAACGCGGCTTGCTGCTGATGGTCGGGTCGTTCGCCATCAAGAACCGCATTCCCGCAATCCACCAGAACGCGAAAGTCGGCGCAGTTGACAGCATCGTCAAGGCTCTCAGAGCGTAATTACCGCACACATTCTGGTAAACGTCGAACACCAGCGAGCGGTGCTCGATCTCCTCGGCCCCGTGCCAGCGCAGCAGGTCAAGCATGGTCTGGTCAGCTCCCGCATAATCAAGACCCCGGTTCTGGATGAGCCACGCTCCCAACGCGGCGTTGAAGGGTTCCAGTGCGGCGATAACCGCGAGGCGCCGGTAGAGCGATAATCGCTGCAGTACCCGTGGCCATTCCGGGCGCTGCTTCCCCAGTTTGGACAGCCATTTTTCCAGCTTCTCGGTGTACGGCGTGGTGTCGATGCCCTGCTCCGCCAGATGCCGAAGGACCATCTGGTGCGCAAAGGCATGCCAGGACTCCTGTTGGATAAAGGGCTTGATGGCAGCTTGCAGCTCCGCGTCGTCAACGAGCGGTTCCGCCTCGGTGATGGCCTGAATGAACCACCGCTCGCTCACCGGCAGCAACAGATGGAACACATTCAACATGTGGGTGGTAAACGGGTCGCCCGGAACCCAGTGCAACGGAGTGTTCGACCAGTCGAAGCGAGCCTTGCGGCGGTGTGTCGGATATCCGTCGTGGTGGCTCTCGAGATCAGTCATCCGTACTTTCCCGTATCACGTTGCCGGAAACGTTGCCCACCGTAGTACACCGTGGGCCGTCATTCTTCAGCTGAACTGCCGGATTTCCCTTCCGCCAACAGCTTTCGGAACCCGTCCTCGTCCAGGACGGGCACTCCGAGCTCGACCGCCTTGTCGTACTTCGACCCGGGAGCATCCCCGGCGACCACGTAGTCGGTCTTCTTCGACACCGAACCAGCGGCTTTGCCGCCGCGCGTCAGGATCGCCTCTTTGGCGTCGTCGCGGGAGAACCCGGGCAGCGACCCGGTGACGACGATTGTCAGACCTTCCAGCGTGCGCGGCACACTGGCGTCGCGCTCGTCGGTCATCCGCACCCCGGCCGATCGCCACTTGTCGACGATCTGGCGATGCCAGTCGACGGTGAACCACTCGGTCACCGCGTCGGCGATGGTCGGGCCGACGCCCTCGACCGCGGCGAGTTGTTCGGTCGACGCCGAGGTGATCGCATCCAGGCTGCCGAACTCGGTGGCCAATGCCCGCGCCGCCGTCGGGCCGACATGTCGAATCGACAACGCCACCAACACCCGCCACAGCGGTTGCTTCTTGGCGGTGTCCAGGTTAGCCAGCAGACGTTTGCCGTTCGCGGACAAGGTGCCGGCCTTGGTGACGAACAACTCCGTACGCAACAAGTCGTCTTCGGTAAGGCCGAACAGATCACCCTCGTCGTCGATCACCCCCGCTTTGAGCAGCGCGGTCGCCGCCTCGTAGCCGAGGCCCTCGATGTCGAAAGCCCCGCGTCCGGCGACGTGGAACACCCGCTCACGCAGCTGCGCCGGGCAGGACCGCGAATTGGGACAGCGAATGTCGGCGTCGCCCTCCTTCGCCGGCGCCAGGGTGGTACCGCACTCCGGACACGTTGTGGGCATGACGAATTCACGTTCGGAGCCATCTCGCAGGTCGACGACGGGGCCGAGGACCTCGGGAATGACGTCACCGGCTTTGCGGATGACCACCGTGTCGCCGATCAGCACGCCTTTGCGTTTGACCTCGGCGGCGTTGTGCAGGGTGGCCAGCCCGACTGTCGACCCGGAGACGGTGACCGGCGTCATGAACGCAAACGGGGTGACCCGCCCGGTTCGGCCGACGTTCACCCGGATGTCGAGCAGTTGAGTCTGAACTTCCTGCGGTGGGTATTTGTAGGCGATCGCCCATCGCGGTGCGCGCGACGTCGACCCGAGCCGGCGTTGCAGCGTCACATCGTCGACTTTGACCACCACGCCGTCGATTTCGTGATCGACGTCGTGTCGGTGCTCGCCCCAGTAGGCGATCCGCTCGAGGGCGCCGGCCGTGTTCTCCACCCGGGTGGTGTGGTCGGAGACCGGAAGCCCCCACGCGGCCAGCGCCAGATAGGCGTCGTGCAGGGTATCCGGCCGGTAGCCCTCTACGTGACCCAGTCCGTGGCAGATCATCCGGAGTTTGCGACGGGCCGTCACGGCCGGATCCTTCTGCCGCAGCGAGCCCGCCGCGCTGTTGCGGGGATTGGCGAACGGCGCCTTGCCGTCCTCGACGAGGGCGGCATTGAGCGCCTCGAAGTCGGCGAGCCGGAAGAACACCTCGCCGCGCACCTCGAGCACGTCGGGCACCGGATGCTCGTCGCTGGGAGTCAGCCGCTCGGGCACGTCGTCGATGGTGCGGGCGTTGAGCGTGACGTCCTCGCCGGTGCGCCCGTCGCCACGGGTCGCGGCCCGAACCAGCCGGCCGTTGCGGTAGACCAAAGCCAAAGCGACGCCGTCGATTTTGAGCTCGCAGAGATACGGCACATCCGCGCCGACCTCGCCCCGGACGCGGCCGGACCACAGCTCGAATTCCTCGGTGCTGAACACGTTGTCCAACGACAGCATCCGTTCCAGATGGTCGGCAGAACTGAAATCCGTGGCAAAACCGGCACCGCCGACGAGTTGCGTCGGTGAGTCGGGTGTGCGCAATTCCGGATGCTCGTCCTCGAGCGCGGCAAGACGGCGCAGCAGTGTGTCGAAGTCCGCGTCGGAGATGATCGGCGCGTCGCGCACGTAGTAGCGGAACTGGTGTTCACGGACCTCGTCGGCGAGTTCGCGCCACGAACGACGCACCTCGGGCCCAATGGGATCAGCCTCCGGCGGATCAGCCTCTGGTGAGCTCACGTTGGCAGGCTATCGGAGGTCACCGACGGTCCACGGCAGGCTAGTCGCGATAGAGGTCCGGGAAGTCCGACTTGAGCGCGCCGAGCTTGGGCAGGTCATTGGCGACGATGTAGGCGTTGTTGGGATGCAGGTTGAGGTAGTCCTGGTGGTACGCCTCGGCCGGGAAGAACGACGCTCCCGTCGACACCGTGGTGACGATCGGCGCCGGGAACGCGCCCGCCTGGTTCAGCTGTGCGATGTAGGCATTGGCGATCTTCTGCTGCGTATTGTCCTGGGCAAAGATCACCGAGCGGTACTGCGGGCCGATGTCGGGCCCCTGATAGTTGAGTTCGGTCGGATCCTGAACGACGCCGAAGAAGACCCGCAACAGCTGGCCGTACGTGACCTGAGTCGGGTCGTAGGTGATCCGCACCGACTCGGCGTGCTTTGTGGTGCCCGTGCTGACGGTGTCGTAGTCGGCTGTCGCGGCGTCTCCACCGGCGTATCCCGATTGAGCCGCCGACACCCCTTTGACATGCTGGAACACGCCTTGCACACCCCAAAAGCAGCCGCCGGCAACGACCGCGGTCTCGGATTGCGGACCTCCGCTCGCCGGCTCGTCGAGGGTCGGTGCCGGAAGCGCGCTGGCGGTCGTCCCCCGGGCGGACGGCATGGCCGGGCTTTGGACCAGAAACGCAGCGGCGGCCAGCCCGATCACCGCGAGCGACGTCGCCAAAAGCACGCGCTGACGCCCAGTTCCGGTTGTGCCGTTGGTCTGCATGTCGTCGTCCTCTCCGACAGGAGATCGCCAGCGTATAGGAACTGCGTGAACGGCGTTGCGGACGAACGTGCGACGCAGTGCCTAACTGTGTCCTGATGGCCTCAGCAACGAAAAGAATTCGTATGACGGGTCATCCAAGCCGGGACGGCCTCGTGGCGTGTTCCGGGTCATCGGATGGCTCACGTCGACGGTGGACGGATCATGGACGTGCGCCCAGTCGGTGACGATGCTTCGCGTCGTGAACTTCCATGCCCCGTGGCGCTTTTCATATTTGTCGAGATACCGCCCGCCAACGACGACCTCGGTTTCACCGTTGCCCGCGGCAAACGAGTGTGTCGCAATGCTGTAGATCTCACCTTCGGCGATGTCGCCACTGATGACGAAGTTGGTTGTTGTGACGTGATGTTGCATCGACCGGATGAAGGGCCGCATATCGGCGAGTGTCCGCAGAAAGGTGTCGACGGAACCTGACGAGAATGCTCCGTGGCGGTCTTCGGCGTCGTGGTGGTAGAGACTGCGGAGCGTATCCAGGTCGCCGCGATCTACCGCACGGCAGTATGCGTGCACGAGCTTTCGCAGCGCATGTTCATCGAGCATCTCTTGCACGTCGGACGGGGCGATGGACATCGTGCAACGCTAGCTGCGAGTCGTCCCCGCGGACGCCGGTATCCAGCGCATTCGTCAGATCGCGTCCGGATCGTCGGCGAACGCCTGCGCGACGCCGCGGGCCAGGCCGATAGCGGTACGGGCCCAGTCCGGGGTCGCACCGGCCAGCCCACATGCCGGGGTGATGCCGATGCGGTCCCGCAGCACCGATCGGCCGAAGCCGAGTCGGTCGGTGATGGCCACCACGCTGCCGGCCACCTCTTCTACCGTGGGGCGACGCTCCGGTGCGCTGGATGCCACCGCACCCAACACGACGACCCGTCCCGATTCGATGAACTCCGCGACGGCGTCCAGATCAGCCGCCTGCAGGGTCCCGACGTCGACCGATACAGCGCTGATCATACTGTCCTGCAAGGCTTTCCACGGAATCGATGAGCCGCAGCTGTGCACCGACACCTCTGATCCGGCGGCCGCCGCGCAGATGTCGAGCATCGTCGTAACCACCGTCTCCGGGATGGCAGCCACCGGGCTCAGCGACGTGACACCGGACAGCCGGCCGGCGACCGCGGCAGGCAACGACGGCTCGTCGAACTGCACGACGACCGGAGTGTCGAGCCGGCGAGACACCGAGGCCCGATGCGCCGCGACCCCCTCGGCCAGCGAAGCGGCGAGGTCGTTGAACGCGCCCGGATCGGTGATCGCCCGGTGCCCATTGGGCAGCTCCAGCTCGGCGGCCAGCGTGATCGGCCCGGGCGCCTGGAGCTTGAGCGGTCGCCCGCCGCCCCGCAACCCTGCGACCTCCCAGGCTTCCTCCAGCGCGTCGACGTCCTCGGCGAGCAGGCTGGCCGATCGTCGCGTCACCGCGCCGGGCCGGGCCACCACCCGGTAACCACGCGGCACGGTGTCGATGGCGATGTCGACCAGCAGTGCGCCGGCCCGCCCGACGACGTCGGCGCCCACTCCCCTGGCGGGTAACTCGACCAGATGGGCCATCGCGGCGCCCAACTCGCCGACGACAACTTCTGCTGCCGGCCGCGCGGCAGTGCCGGGCCAGGACCCGATGCCGGTCCCGGTTGCGAAAATGCTCACCGGGCAACCGTATTCGATCGCGTTGCCGGCGCACGGCACCAGGGCGGCTCGGTGCGATTACGCTCGGGTCAAGATGACGACGCGACAGCTGATGCTGTGTGCCGCGGCTCTGCTCGCCACGGCATGCACCCGCGTGGTGAGCGGTACTGTCGCTGCGGAATTCGGCACCCCCAACCGTTCCGCTGTCGACGTCGAACGGGTGCTGCTGGATCAGTCGCGCATGCAGGCGATCACCGGCGGCGACGAGCACCTGACGATCATCCCTTCGATGGACGCCACCTCCCCGGTCGACATCGACACGCTCGCCCGCACTGCGCCGCCTGAGTGCCGTTTCGTCTACTCCGACACAGCGACCTTCGGGCGCGACATCGAGGCGTTCCACAAGACCACCTTTCAGGATCCACCGCGCGGCGGCCTGATCTCTGAAGGTGCCGCGGCCTATCGCGATACCGACATCGCCCGGCGCGCATTCGGGGCTTTGGTGGCCGCGGTCCGCAGTTGCGCCGACAGCTCAGCCGGCCTGGGGTTCGTCGGCGCCTGGGACGCCGACGACCGGTCGCTGCAGACCCGGCCCGGCGACTGCGGGCGCGATTACCTGCTCAAGTCGGTGGTGTTGGTCGAGGTCACCTATTGCGGGTTCCCGGACTCCGTGTCGACGATCGTGATCTCGAACATCGCCGCCAACGTGCCGGGCTAGGCAGAGCGTGCACCGGTGGCGAAGGGTTAGGACGTCGCGGCGATGGTCGCGCTGGCGAGCACCTCGTCGCCGTCCGGGTCGCGGCGATACAGCACCAGCGTCTGGCCCGGCGCGACGCCGCGCAGCGGGGTGCGCAGCCGGACCGCCAGTTCGCCACCGACCAGCTGCGCTCGCGCGTCGGCCGTATCACCGTGCGCACGCACCTGCACTGCGCAGTCGATGGGGCCGCCGGGCGCGGTGCCCGCGGTGAACACCGGTCGGTGGCCGGTCAGCTGCCATATCTCCAAGTCAGCGGCCGAGCCGACCTCGACGGTGCCGGTGTCGGCGTCGATCGCGGTGACGTAGCGCGGCTGACCATCGGGCCCCGGCCCGGCGATACCCAGGCCCTTGCGCTGGCCGATGGTGAAACCATGCACCCCGTCATGTGTCGCCAGGACGGCGCCGCCTCGGTCGACCACCGAGCCGCGGCGCACCCCGATGCGCTCACCCAGGAAGGCGCGGGTGTCGCCAGACGGAATGAAGCAGATGTCGTGGCTGTCCGGCTTCTCGGCGACTGCCAGGCCGCGCCGCGCCGCCTCCGCGCGGATCTTCGATTTGGGGGTGTCCCCGATCGGGAACGCGGCATGACGCAATTGATCGGCGGTCAACACCGCCAGCACGTAGGACTGGTCCTTGTCGGCGTCGACGGCGCGGCGCAGTCGCCCGCCCGAGAGCCGGGCGTAGTGCCCGGTGGCGACGGCGTCAAAACCCAGCGCCAGCGCGCGAGCGGCCAACGCGGAGAACTTGATCCGTTCATTGCAGCGCACGCACGGGTTCGGGGTTTCGCCGCGCGCATAGGACGAGACGAAGTCGTCGATCACGTCTTCTTTGAACTTGTCCGCGAAATCCCATACGTAGAACGGGATTCCGAGCACATCAGCGACTCGCCGAGCGTCGCCGGCGTCTTCTTTGGAGCAGCAGCCGCGTGAGCCGGTCCGCAGTGTGCCGGGGGCGTGTGACAGAGCCAGGTGCACACCGACCACGTCGTGGCCCGCATCGACCATTCGGGCCGCGGCGACCGACGAGTCGACGCCGCCGCTCATCGCCGCGAGCACCCTCATCGAGACACCCCGGCGGTGGCAAGTGCCGCCTGCCGCGCGCGGGCCACCGCCCCCGGTATCACCTGTAGTGCCGCGTCGACGTCGGCCTCGACGCTGGTGTGCCCCAAGGACAACCGCAGCGATCCGCGGGCACTGGCGGCGTCGGCGCCCATCGCGATCAGCACATGCGACGGCTGCGCCACACCAGCGGTGCACGCCGATCCGGTGGAGCACTCAATCCCGTTGGCATCCAATAACATCAGCAGCGCATCCCCTTCGCACCCGTCGAAGGTGAAGTGCGCGTTGCCCGGCAGCCGGCGGACGCCGGTCGCGCCGTTGAGGCGGGTGTCCTCGACAGCAGCCAGCACACCGTCGATCAGCCGGTCCCGCAGCAGACGCAGCCGGACGCTGTTGGCCTCCAGGCCGTCGACGGCAAGAGCTATCGCGGTGGCCATGCCGACCGCGGCGGCGACATCGGGTGTGCCAGAGCGGATGTCACGCTCCTGGCCGCCCCCGTGCGACAACGGCGTGCAGCTGACATCACGACGAAGCAGCAGCGCGCCGGCGCCGGGCGGGCCACCGAACTTGTGCGCGGCCACACTGAGCGCGGACAACTGGCTGGCGCCGAAGTCGACCGGCAACTGCCCCACCGCCTGAACCGCGTCGCTGTGCATGGGGATATCGAATTCGGCGGCCACGGCGGCGAGTTCGTCGATCGGCATGATCGTGCCGACCTCGTTGTTGGCCCACATCACCGTGACCAGGGCGACGTCGTCGTGGCATTGCAGAGCCTCGCGAAGCGCCGCTGCCGACACCGACCCCTCGGCGCTCGTCGGCAGCCGGGTGACGTCGGCGCCTTCATGCTCGGCGAGCCAGTTCACCGCGTCCAGCACGGCGTGGTGCTCCACCTCGGTGGTGATGATGCGGCGGTGCCGCGGCTCGGCATCGCGGCGGGCCCAGTAGATGCCCTTGACGGCGAGGTTGTCGCTCTCGGTACCACCGGCGGTGAAGATCACCTCCGACGGTCGCGCACCCAGTTTGGCCGCGATCAGTTCGCGGGCCTCCTCCATCCGCCGGCGCGCGAGGCGACCGGTGGCGTGCAGCGACGAGGCATTACCGACTGTGCTCAAGACGGCCGTCATCGCCTCGACGGCAGCCGGGTGCATCGGGGAGGTGGCAGCGTGATCCAGGTAGACCATGACCTGCCCAGGATACCGACGCTCTGCGACGGCCCGGCCCGCCCAGCCCGTGGCGGTCAGGACGCCAGCACGGACGACCGCTGGCCGTGGCCGGTGTGCGGCGTCGCTGTGATACGGATCGCGGCCTGACAGCGGCGGGCCAGCTCTCGACGATCGGCGCCCGGTAGCTGCAACGATTCGACGTAAATGCGTGCGACCGTGCGTCGGGCCACCATCAGCCGGCCGATCGAACGCAACAGCGTGTCGTCGCCGATGTAGGCCGGGACAGTCGACACCCGACCGTCGCGGTGCTGGTAACCCAGCCGCAGCGGCTGGACCGGGCGACCGGTGTCGACGGCGGCCTGGAACATGGCCGGGTAGAACGGCCCGGATCCCTGGTGGGAACCACGGGAGAGCCCGCCGCACCAGGTGGTCCCCTCGGGGAAGGCCACCACCGTGTGGCCGGCATAGAGCCGGGCGGCGACGGCGGCCACCACCTCGGGCAGTTCGCGCAGCTTGGCGCGGTCGATCGGGATGACCCTGACGATGCGGGCCATCATCCGCACTGCGGACGTGGCGGCCACGTCGGCGCGGGCGACAAACGACAGCGGCGATGCCCGCCAGCGGCTGGACGGCAGCGTCGCACCGATCGTCAGGATGTCCAGCCAGGACATGTGGTCGCTGACCACAAGGACGCCGGGCAGGTTGCGGATCGGGCCGCCGGAAACGGTGATCTTGACACCCAGGCACCACAACAGCAGTCGGCAGTAGATCTGGCGTGATTTCGACCAGCCCGGCAGCACCCCCGCCAGCAGCGGCAGCGCGGGTGCCAGCAGCACCAGCAGGGTGATCCGGCGCGCAACCCGCAGCGCCACAATCAGCCGCCGGGTGGCTTCGTAGCCCCCGGCACGTATGCAATCGGTGTCGCAGGTCGCCTTCGGAAGCCAGGCGTGGTCACGCGGCGCTGACGGGCTCATCAGGCCACCCGGCCCGCTGCCTCGGCGGCGGCCGATACCGACCGGAGTCGCCGCAGGTAGCGGGTGTCGGCTTGGCGCTTGTCCAGCAACGCCGGGAAATCCCCCACCCCGAAATCGCGGTCAAGGGCCGGCTCCCCGCAAATCCGTGCGCCCAACCGCAGGTAGCCACGCATCAGCGGCGGTATCACCGGCCGCGCGGGCGGCGCGATCTGGTCGAGCGGGCGGCCGTCGATGATCACCGGCCGGCGCGGATGCACCCGGTGACCGGCCGGGGCGGCGTGCCGTCGCGACACGAAGTCGAGTACGCCGCGAATCTGGGTGCCCGGCGGTTCCCCGTCCACGACGACCGGCACCGACACACAACCGGTGACGTAGTCGTAGTCACAGTGGTCGAGGTAGGCCAGGATGCCGGCCCACATCAAAAGCACGACGGCGCCGTTGCGGTGGTCGTGACGTACCACCGCGCGGCCCATCTCCACCAGCGACGGCCGCAGCGAATCCAACGCCCGGATGTCGAATTCCGTCGCCATGTAAAGCCCCCCGGCCGCGATAGCGCCGGTCGGTGACAGCATCCGGTAGCAGCCCACCAACTCGCCGGAATCTTCCTCGCGAACAAGCAAGTGGTCGCAGTGCTCGTCGAATCGGTCCGCGTCCAGGCCGTCGTCTCGTCCGGACAGGGCAAAGCCCGCCTCGCTACTGAACACGTCGTGGCGCAGCCGTTGCGCAGCTTCGATATGGCCGGGATCGGTGGACAGCAGCAGGCAATAGCGCGGTTCGGCGGACGAACGCGTCCGCTGGTCGGCGGGTATGAGAATCGAATCCGTACTCACGGGCGCCACTGTGGCGTTGTTGTTCAGCCAAACGGCATCGCAGCCGTAACGTGTCCGTGCACGCTAGATGACGATGTCGCAGCGGCAATTTGAACAATCGCCGGCATTTAGGCGTCGTCCTGCCCACAAACTTGATTGACTGTTCAGCCGTGACCTGCTAGCAGCAGCGCAGGGCCATTCGATCCCGAAGCGCTGCGCACCAAGTACGCCGAGGAACGCCGGCGCCGGCTACGCCCGGACGGCATTTCGCAGTACGTGGAAATCACCGGCGCCTTCAGCAAGTTCGGCGACGACCCGTGGGCGGACCCCGACTTCAGCCGCGACCCGGTCAACGACTTCGTCGACGTCGCAGTCGTCGGCGGCGGCTTCGGCGGACTGCTGATCGGTGCGCGGTGCAAGCAGCTCGGTGTTGACAACGTGCGTCTGATCGACAAGGCCGCCGACGTCGGCGGAACCTGGTACTGGAATCGCTATCCCGGAATTGCTTGCGACGTCGAGTCCTACGTCTACATGCCGCTTCTCGAAGAGCTCGATTACATCCCGACCGAAAAGTACGCCAAAGGCCCCGAAATCTGGGCGCACTGCCGCCGTATCGCTGAGCACTACAACTTGTATCGCGACGCGCTTCTGCAGACCGAGGTGCTTGAAATCCGTTGGGAGTCAGCGACATCTCGCTGGGTTATCTCAACCGATCGTGGTGATGAAATCCGGGCCCGTTTCGTCGCGATGGCCAACGGCTACCTACAGAAACCCAAACTGCCCGGCATCGCCGGTATTACCGACTTCCGCGGGCACACGTTCCACACCAGTCGCTGGGATTACGAATACACCGGCACCGACCTGAGTGGCCTGTCCGACAAGCGGGTCGGAATCGTCGGCACCGGCGCAACGGCGGTCCAGTGTGTGCCGAGACTCGCTGAGGCATGCGGTCAGCTGTTCGTCTTCCAGCGCACCCCCTCCACGGTGGACGTGCGGGCCAACCGTGTGACCGAACCGGACTGGGTCGCGTCACTGGAACCCGGGTGGCAGCAGCGGCGGATGGAGAACTTCCAAATACTCACTGCCGGAGGGTCATCCGAGGTCGACTTGGTCGATGACGCGTGGACCAGCCTCACCAAGAAAATGCCGATCGTCAACGACGGTGGGCCGAACGCCGCCGAGATGGCCGACTTCGCCAAGATGGAGGAGATCCGGGGCCGCGTCGAATCCATCGTCACCGACGCCGCCACTGCCGAGGCGCTCAAGCCCTGGTACGGGTACTACTGCAAGCGACCATGCTTCCACGATGAATACCTGCAGGCCTTCAACCGCGACAACGTGATCCTCGTCGACACCCACGGAGTTGGCGTCGAGCAGATCACCGCTGATGGAGTGATCGTCGCCGGCGTCGAATATGCCTTGGACTGCTTGATTTTCGCCACCGGGTTCGAAGTCGGGACCAGTTACTCACGACGCACCGGCTTCGAGATCGTCGGCCGCGACGGACTCACCCTCACCGACAAATGGGCCGGCGGCGTCCGCACCCTGCACGGGTTGCACGTCAACGGTTTCCCGAACTGCTTCATCGAAAGCATCGCCCAGTCCGGCTTCACGGTGAACTTTCCGTACCTCATCGACACCCAGTCCCGCCACATCGCCTGGGTCATCGCGTGGGCGTTGCAGCACGACGTCGCCGAGGTGGAGGCCACCGCAGACGCCGAAGCCGCCTGGGTCGACACCGTCGTCGAACGTTCCAGCGTCATCGCCGGCCGACGGGAGTCGTGCACCCCTGGTTACTACAACCGCGAAGGCCAAGCGTCCGCCCGGCTGAACCGGGACAGCTTCTTCTTCGGCAGCCCAACCGAATACGCCGATATCCTGGGCGCCTGGCGGACAGCCGGCACGCTCGAGGGGTTTGCCGTTCGAGAGTCGACGCCGAGCGGTCAGATCAACTAGCCTCGGCCACCGATTCACCACGCCATCGTGGCCCAGTTCACACAAGGTGTGACTCGCCGCCCGGTGGGTAGTCTCCAGCGTCGGGCTGCGGGTTCGTGGCCCCGTGGCGAAAGAGGTGCACTGGTGACGGAAACTGTGGAGTCGACTGGGTCGGTGCGCATCGAGCAGTGGCCAGGCAAGGCTTACCCGCTTGGCGCCACGTACGACGGATCGGGCACCAACTTCGCGCTGTTCAGTGAAGTCGCCGAGAAGGTGGAACTGTGCCTCTTCGATGCCGACGGCGCCGAATCCCGGGTGACGCTCATCGAGGTGGACGGCTTCGTCTGGCACGGCTTCCTGCCCGGGGTCGAACCTGGTCAGCGCTACGGCTACCGAGTGCACGGGCCCTACGACCCGGCCCAAGGGCAACGGTGCAACCCCAACAAGCTGTTGCTCGACCCGTACGCCAAAGCGATCGACGGCAACTTCGAATGGCACCAGGCGCTGTTCAGTTACAACTTCGGCGACCCGGACAGCCGCAACGACGACGACTCCGCACCGCGGATGCCGAAGTCGGTGGTGATCAACCCGTACTACGACTGGGGCAACGACCGCCCGCCCGGCCACGAGTACGCCGACACCGTCGTGTACGAAGCGCACGTCAAAGGGCTGACGCAGCTGCACCCCGACATCCCCGAACGGATGCGCGGCACCTACGCCGGCATCGCCCATCCCGCGATCATCGAGCACCTGAAGAGCCTGAGTGTCACCGCGATCGAGCTGATGCCCGTACACCACTTCGCCAACGACTCCACGCTGGTGGACAAGGGTCTGTCAAACTACTGGGGCTACAACACCATTGGCTTCTTCGCTCCCGACTCCAAGTACGCCTCCAGCGCCACGCCCGGCGGCCAGGTGCAGGAATTCAAGACGATGGTCCGCGCCCTGCACGAAGAGGGCATCGAAGTCATCCTGGACGTGGTGTACAACCACACCGCCGAGGGCAATCACCTGGGTCCCACGCTGTCGATGCGCGGTGTCGACAACGCCGCGTATTACCGCTTGGTTGACGACGATCAGCAGTACTACATGGACTACACCGGCACCGGCAACAGCCTCAATGTCAGGCATCCGCACACGCTGCAATTGATCATGGATTCGCTGCGCTACTGGGTGACCGAGATGCACGTCGACGGTTTCCGCTTCGACCTGGCCTCGACACTGGCCCGCGAGTTCTACGATGTCGACCGGCTGTCCACGTTTTTCGAGCTGGTGCAACAGGATCCGGTCGTCAGCCAGGTGAAGCTGATCGCCGAGCCGTGGGATGTCGGCCCGGGTGGCTACCAGGTCGGCAATTTCCCGCCACAGTGGACGGAATGGAACGGCAAGTTCCGTGACACCGTTCGGGACTACTGGCGGGGCGAGGCCGCGACGCTGGGCGAGTTCGCCTCCAGGCTGACCGGGTCGGCCGACCTCTACGAGTCCACCGCGCGCCGCCCGGTGGCCTCGGTCAACTTCGTCACCGCGCATGACGGTTTCACGCTGCGAGACCTGGTGTCCTACAACGAGAAGCACAACGAGGCCAACGGAGAAGACAACAACGACGGCGAAAGCCACAACAGGTCCTGGAACTGCGGGGTCGAAGGTCCCACCGACGACCCTGAAATCAACACATTGCGCGCCCACCAGCAACGCAACTTCTTGGCGACGACGCTGCTGTCGCAAGGGGTTCCGATGATTTCACACGGCGACGAGCTCGGGCGCACCCAGAACGGCAACAACAACGGCTTCTGCCAAGACAACGAGATCACCTGGGTGCATTGGGAATCGGTGGACACCGACCTATTGGAGTTCGCCCGTTCGGTGGCGGCACTACGGGCGGCTCACCCGGTGTTTCGCCGGCGCCGGTTCTTCAAAGGGGTACCGGTGCGCCGCCGCGGCGTGGAAGGGCAGCCCGACATCTCGTGGTTCCGGCCCGACGGCTCCGAAATGGATGACGAGGACTGGGATTCGGGATTCGGCAAATCCGTGGCGGTCTATTTGAACGGCTTGGGTATCCCCGACCTCGATGGGCGCGGGCAACGGGTGACCGACGACTCGTTTTTCCTGTGCTTCAATGCCCACCACGAGCCGATCGAGTTCACCCTGCCACCGCAAGAGTTCGCCACGGCGTGGGTCCCGGTGATTGATACTGCCTCGACCACGAGTCCCGAAGAATTGCAATCAACCTCGGCCGGCAAACCGGTTCGGGTCGCCGGCCGGGCGATGATGGTGTTGCAAGCCGACGACGAGTGAGCCGTCGCCGCAACCGATACGCGGCTTAGTGTGGCGCCTCGGAAATCTTGCTGTCCGGCTTGCCCAGCGTTTGGCAGTAGGTGGCCGCAGAGAGCCGGGTAGTGGTGATCTGGAGGTTAGCGGGATCGGATCCGCCCTTGTCCTTCAGCATCTTGGTGACCTCGTCGTTCTGCTTCTTCTCGTCCTGCGAGGTGAAGTCCTTGCACTTGGTGTCACCACCGGTGTTGATGATTTTCGACGCCGAGCACCCACTGAACAAAAGCGCGGCGATCGGTATCGCGGCCGCTGCCGTTGCCTTCATCATCGAGTCCTTTCCTAGACCGGGGTAGCAAGCTTTTATACACCGATGCGTGCGATTCCAAACGCTGAACTGGCCCCACCGCGTGCAGATGGGCCACCTTTCGTTACATGAGTAGTCCAGTACCCCATTTCCGATAACCGTCATCGAAGGGGTCGTCGCGGCCTACATTCGACACGGCGGGGAACGGCGCCGAGGAGGCCCAATGGCGGATCTACTGAGCGGATTCCGGCAGAAGGCGAGTCGCGCCGCCGAGATGGCAAAAGGTGTCCAGCGACTGCACGCCAGCGGCATCGTCGACCTCCGCAACCTCGGCGTGACGCTGCAGACCGTGAAGAATTCGCGCGTGTACGGACCGCAGGCGACGATGGCGATCCAGGGCGGTCGCAAATTCCCGTCACTGCCTGCGATTGTCGATGAGCACGGGACCTTGACCTATAAGCAGGTCGACGACATGTCCAACGCGCTCGCCCGCGGGCTCAAAAGCCTCGGCGTCGATGAAGGTTCGGTCGTGGGCCTCCTCTGCCGTGACCATTCCGGGCTCGTAGTCGCCATGGCATCGTGTGGAAAGCTCGGCGCCCGGACAGTCCTGATGAACACGGGCTTCGCCAAGCCGCAGTTCGCGCAGGTGTGCGAGCGCGAGGGCGTCAAGGTCGTGCTTCATGACAGCGAATTTTTGGGCTTGCTCGACGCGCTGCCAGCCGAGTTGCCTCGGGCGTTGACCTGGGTGGACGAGAGCGCCCACCCATCCGACGACATGTCGACGATCGACGGCATCATCGCGGCGAACAGCACCGAACCGTTGCCGCCGCCGACCAAGGCCGGCGGGACCGTCGTCCTCACCAGCGGCACGACTGGGCTGCCAAAAGGCGCGCCCCGTGCCAAGGTCTCGCCGTTTGCGACTGTGCAGCTGATCGACCGGGTCCCCTACCCCCGCAAGGGGACCATGGTCATCGTGTCGCCGATTTTTCACAGCACCGGTCTGGCCACCTTCTTGGTTGGGGAGTCGCTGGGAAACAAGGTTGTCACTGCCCGGCGATTCGATCCCGAACGCACACTCAAGCTCATTGCGGAGCACAAGGCCGACATGTTGGTGGCGGTCCCGACGATGCTGCACCGGATGGTCGAACTCGCGCCCGACATCATCGCCAAGTACGACGTGTCGTCGCTGAAGGCGATAGTGATCGCCGGGTCGGCGCTGACGCCCGAGCTGTCCAATCGCGTACAGGACACGTTCGGCGATGTGCTCTACAACATGTATGGCTCCACCGAGTGCGGGATCGCAACCATCGCGACACCGGACGAACTCCGTAAGGCTCCCGGGAACGCGGGCCGCTCACCGGTGACGTGCGAAGTGGTGTTGTACGACGACAACGATCGTCGTGTCTGTGGGGCCAACAAGCGGGGTCGGATCTTCGTTCGCAATTCGGCGCCATTCGAGGGTTACACCGATGGCCGGCACAAGCAGATCATCGACGGCTACATGTCCAGCGGCGACGTGGGCTACTTCGACGAGAACGGATTGCTATTCGTCGACGGGCGCGATGACGACATGATCGTTTCCGGCGGTGAGAACGTCTTCCCGCAGGAGGTCGAGAATCTGCTTATCGAGCGTGGCGATGTCTTCGATGCGGCCGTGGTCGGTGTCGACGACCACGAGTTCGGAAAGCGGTTGCGCGCCTTCATTGTTTCTCAGCCGGGCGCCCCGCAGGACGCTGAGGAGATCAAGCTCCACGTCAAGAACAATTTGGCGCGCTACAAGGTCCCCCGAGACGTGGTGTTCATCGACGAGCTGCCA
This sequence comes from uncultured Actinomycetota bacterium, assembly GCA_963762535.1. Lineage (GTDB taxonomy): Bacteria > Actinomycetota > Actinomycetes > Mycobacteriales > Mycobacteriaceae > Mycobacterium. Next base: position 513,950 of record CAVXKX010000001.1, on the reverse strand, counting down.
CACAATGCCACGGGCAAGCTGCTGCGACGGGTGTTGACCGAGATGGACGTCGACAGCTGACCTCAGTCGTGACGGGGCCGCCGCTGCCAACGCCACCACAGCGGGAAGCGACCCAACACCGCTGACGAGCGGCGGAAAATGCGCAAAAGCCCACGCATACGCGAGGCGAGGCCCGCGCGTGCGGGAACTTTTGCGACTGTTCGCGGAAGAAACTCAGCCCTTGCGGGTCTTGACTGCCTCGGTGAGCTGCGGCGCGACCTTGAACAGGTCGCCGACCACGCCGTAGTCAGCGATCTCGAAGATCGGCGCCTCTTCGTCCTTGTTGACCGCGACGATCGTCTTGGAGGTCTGCATGCCGGCGCGGTGCTGGATCGCCCCGGAGATGCCCAGCGCGATGTAGAGCTGCGGGGAGACTGTCTTACCGGTCTGGCCTACCTGGAACTGGCCCGGGTAGTAACCGGAGTCCACCGCGGCGCGCGATGCGCCGACCGCGGCACCCAGCGAGTCAGCCAGCTCCTCGACCACGCTGAACTTCTCGGCGCTGCCGACACCGCGACCACCGGACACCACGATGGTGGCCTCGGTGAGTTCTGGCCGGTCTCCGGCGACGGCAGGCTGACGGGAGGTGATCTTGGTGGCGTTCTCGGCCGGCTCGGGAACCTCGACGTCGACCTTCTCCCCGGCACCCTCGGAAGGCTCGGCGTCGATCGCACCCGGCCGCATGGTGATCACCGGGGTGTCGCCGTTGGCCTGACCCTCGACGGTGAAGGCGCCACCGAAGATGGACCACACGGCCTTGTTGTCCGGTTGCACGTCCACCACATCGACCAGCAGCCCCGAACCGATCCGGGCTGCGAGCCGGCCGCCGATCTCTTTGCCGTCGGCACTGGCGGCCAGCAAAACTGCTGCCGGACTGGCGGATTCGGCCAGCGCGGCCAGCACGTCGACGACCGGGGTGATCAGATAGTTCTCCGCTGTATCGGATTCGGCGACGTAGATCTTGGCGGCGCCGGCCGACTTCAGGCTCTCCAGCAGCGGCTCGGCGGTGCCGGGCTTACCGACTACGACGGCGGCCGGCTCGCCCAGAACACGTGCGGCGGTGATCAATTCGGAGGTGACCTTTTTGGGGGCGCCTTCAGCGTGCTCGACGAGCACCAGTACTTCAGCCATGAGTTATCCGTGTCTTTCGGTTAAAGGTTGACGTCTTAGATGATCTTCTGGGCGACCAGGTACTGGGCGATCTGGCTGCCACCCTCGCCCTCGTCGGTGACCTTCTCGCCGGCAGTCTTGGGTGGTTTGGGCGTCGCCGTCAGCACCTTGGAGCCCGCGTTGTCCAGACCGACCTCGTCGGCCTCGACACCGATCTCGGCCAGGGTGAGCGTGGTGACTTCCTTCTTCTTGGCGGCCATGATGCCTTTGAAGGAGGGGAAGCGCGGCTCGTTGATCTTCTCGTTGACGCTCACGACGGCGGGCAGCGTTGCCTCGACGGTGAACACACCGTCGTCGGTTTCGCGCTCGCCGGTGATCTTGTCGCCGTCCAGCGACAGCTTGCGCAGGTGGGTGAGCTGCGGCAGACCCAGGTACTCGGCGATGACCGCCGGCACTGCGCCGCCGGTTCCGTCGGTGGCCTCGTTGCCGGCGATTACCAGCTCGGTGCCCTCGATGGTGCCCAGCGCCCGCGCCAGCGCCCAGCCGGTCTGGACGACGTCCGAGCCGTGCAGTCCCTCGTCGAGGAGGTGAACGGCCTTGTCGGCACCCATGGACAGCGCCTTACGGATCGCTTCGGTAGCCCGCTCCGGGCCGGCGGTCAGCACGGTGACCGATCCCTCGATGCCGTCGGCGGCTTCTTTCTCGCGGATCAGCAGCGCTTCCTCGACGGCGCGCTCGTTGATCTCGTCCAGCACGGCGTCGGCCGCCTCGCGGTCCAGCGTCCAGTCGCCTTCCTTGAGTTTGCGCTCTGACCAGGTGTCCGGGACCTGCTTGATCAGGACCACGATGTTCGTCATGAGAGTGGCTCGTCCTCCTCGAGTGAGTCCTGCAGCCGGAAGCGGCAGGACTAAAGGTCACGTCTTGTGCGCCCCGCACCCGCATGTTACTGACCGGTAACTTTGCGCGGTTCGCTCTCACACCATAGCGGGTCGTCCTGCAGGTTCTGTCCCCGTGTGCCCGTGACAGCCGGGCAGCGACCTACCCCGGACGCCGGGTTACCCGTTGCGAAGCATTCGCGAACTCGATCGCGACGGGTTAGCCTCCCTATGCAATGAGCGCATTCATCCCTGGTGTTCCGCACGCCCCCGCCGATGCCGTTCTGCCGTTGACCGGTGAACGCACCATCCCGGGCCTCGACGTGGAGAACTACTGGTTTCGCCGCCACGAGGTGGTCTACCAGCGGTTGGCTCAGCGCTGCGTGGGTCGCGACGTGCTCGAAGCCGGCTGCGGCGAAGGTTATGGCGCCGACCTGATCGCCGGTGTCGCACGCCAGGTGACCGCCGTGGACTACGACGAGGCGACCGTCGCGCACGTGCGGGCCCGCTATCCGCGGGTCCAGGTGATCCACGGCAATCTCGCCGAGCTGCCGTTGCCCGACCAGTCGGTCGATGTCGTGGTCAACTTCCAGGTCATCGAGCACCTGTGGGATCAGCCACAATTCGTCCGCGAGTGCGCGCGGGTGCTGCGACCGTCCGGGCCTGCTGATGATGTCCACGCCGAACCGGATCACGTTCTCCCCCGGCCGCGACACTCCGATCAATCCGTTTCACACCCGCGAGCTCAACGCCGAGGAGCTGACCGGGCTGTTGCGCGACGCCGGCTTCACGATGGACGGCGTGTACGGCGTTTTTCACGGTCCGCGGCTACTCGAGATGGACGCCCGCCATCGGTGGCTCGATCATCGACGCGCAGGTCGCCCGCGCCGTCGCCGACGCACCCTGGCCGGCCGATCTGCTGGCGGACGTCGCGGCCGTCACCGCGCAGGACTTCGACATCGTCGAGGCCGGCACCGTCGACGCGCGACACATCGATGACAGCCTGGATCTGGTTGCGATCGCGGTGCGGCCATGACGGGCGAGCCGGTGCCCGGGCTGTTCACCCTGGTGCTGCACACCCATTTGCCGTGGCTGGCGCATCACGGTCGCTGGCCGGTCGGTGAGGAGTGGCTCTACCAGTCGTGGGCGGCGTCCTACCTGCCGCTGCTGCGGGTCCTGCGCCGACTGGCCGACGAGGATCGGCACCGGCTGATCACATTGGGCGTCACCCCGGTCGTCATGGCGCAGCTCGACGACCCGTATTGCCTTGAGGGCATGCATCATTGGCTAGCGAACTGGCACCTGCGCGCCGCCGAGGCCGCCAGCCTGAGGCCCGGAGATGCGACCGATGGCTCCCCTGCATCGGCGCCGGAAGCTCTGCGCGCCTTCGGAATTCGCGAGATGGCCGAAACCGAGCACGCGCTCGAGGATTTCACCACCTACTGGCGCCATGGTGTCAGCCCGCTGCTGCGACGACTGATCGACGCGGGCACCGTCGAACTACTGGGCGGCCCGCTGGCCCATCCCTTTCAGCCGCTGTTGAACCCGCGGCTCCGCGAGTTCGCGCTGCGCGAAGGACTGGCGGATGCCCGAGCAACGATTGGCGCACAAGCCAACCGGAATCTGGGCTCCGGAATGCGCATACGCCCCGGGCATGGAACATGACTACGCCGCCGCCGGGGTTGGCCATTTCATGGTCGACGGGCCGTCGCTGCACGGCGACACCGCGCTGGGCCGGCCGGTCGGCGACTCCGACGTCGTCGCCTTCGGGCGCGATCTGCAGGTGAGTTACCGGGTGTGGTCGCCCAAATCCGGCTACCCGGGTCACGCGGCCTATCGCGACTTCCACACCTACGACCATCGCACCGGCCTCAAGCCGGCCCGGGTCACCGGCCGCAACGTGCCCTCGGACAAAAAAGCGCCCTACGACGCCGAGCGCGCCGATCGTGCAATCGACAGCCACGTCGCAGATTTCGTCGACGTGGTTCGGCGCCGACTGTTGTCGGAGTCCGAGCGCATCGGGCGACCCGCGCACGTGGTCGCCGCGTTCGACACCGAATTGTTCGGCCACTGGTGGTACGAGGGGCCGGCATGGCTCGAACGAGTCTTGCGGGCGCTGCCGGAGGCCGGGGTGCGCCTGGGCACGCTGAGCGACGCCGCCGGTGCGGGCCTGGTCGGTAGTGCCGTCCAATTGCCGCCCAGCTCTTGGGGTTCGGGCAAAGACTGGCAAGTGTGGTCCGGCGACAAAGTTGCCGATCTGGTGCAGCTCAACACCGAGGTCGTCGACACCGCGCTGGCATGCGTCGATAAGGCGCTGGCCCAGACCGCCTCGCTGGACGGGCCGGTCCCCCGCGACCACATTGCCGATCAGATCTTGCGAGAGACACTGCTCACGGTGTCCAGCGACTGGCCGTTCATGGTGAGCAAGGACTCCGCCGCCGACTACGCCCGTTACCGGGCGCACCTGCATGCCCACGCCACTCGCGAGATCGCCGGCGCACTGGCTTCGGGACGCCGCGAGGTGGCGCAGCGCCTGGCCGACGGCTGGAATCGGGCCGATGGCCTGTTCGGCGCGTTGGATGCCCGGAGGCTGCCGCGATGAAAATTCTGATGGTGTCGTGGGAGTACCCGCCGGTGGTGATCGGCGGACTGGGCCGGCATGTCTATCACCTGTCGACCGCGCTCGCCGCCGCCGGCCACGAGGTTGTGGTGTTGTCGCGGCGCCCGACCGGCACCGACCCGAGCACGCACCCGTCGTCCGACGAGATCAACGAGAACGTCCGGGTGGTCGCCGCCGCCCAGGACCCGCATGAGTTCAGCTTCGGCACCGACATGATGGCCTGGACGCTGGCGATGGGCCACGCGATGGTCCGTGCCGGGCTCTCGCTCAAGCGACGGCGCAGCGACGATCCGTGGCGGCCCGACGTGGTTCACGCACACGACTGGCTGGTCGCCCATCCGGCGGTCGCACTCGCCGAGTTTTATGACGTGCCCATGGTTTCCACGATTCATGCGACTGAGGCCGGCCGGCATTCGGGATGGGTCGCTGGAGCGCTGAGCAGGCAGGTGCACGCTGTCGAGTCGTGGCTGGTGCGCGAATCCGACTCGCTGATCGCGTGTTCTGCGTCGATGAGCGAGGAGATCACCGAGCTGTTCGGGCCCGGACTGGCCGAGACCACCGTGATCCGTAACGGCATCGAGGCGGCCCGATGGCCGTTCGCGCGCCGCACGCCGCACCCCGGGCCGCCGGAGCTGCTGTACGTCGGCCGGCTGGAGTACGAGAAGGGCGTGCACGAGGCGATCGCCGCGCTGCCGCGGGTCCGGCGGGCCTACCCGGGCGCAACGCTCACCGTCGCCGGCGAAGGCACGCAGCAGGATTGGCTCGTCGAGCAGGCGCGTAAACACCGGGTGCTCAAGGCAACTCATTTTGTCGGCCGGCTCGATCACGACGATCTGTTGGCCGCACTGCATCGCGCCGACGCCGCGGTGCTGCCCAGCCACTACGAACCGTTCGGGCTGGCTGCGCTGGAAGCCGCCGCCGCCGGCACCCCATTGGTGACCTCGAACATCGGCGGCCTGGGTGAAGCGGTGATCCACGGCGAAACCGGGATGTCGTGCCCGCCGCGCGATGTCGCCGGGCTGGCCAAGGCCGTCATCGCGGTGCTCGACGATCCGGCGGCGGCTCAGCGCCGGGCGGAGGCTGCTCGGCAGCGCCTCACCGCGGCTTTCGACTGGCACACGGTGGCCGACGAGACCGCACAGGTGTACCTGGCCGCCAAGCGGGCCGAACGCCAACCGCTGCCGCGGCTGCCCATCGTCGAACACGCGCTGCCGGATCGGTAGTCGGCACCGCGACGGCATCTCTGCACGCGCAGTACCGTCGGCCCCATGGGACTTGAGTATTCGAGCGTGATCGACGCGCCCATCTACGAGGTGTTCGACTGGCATGCCCGGCCCGGCGCATTCACCCGGCTCACTCCGCCCTGGCAACCGGGCCATCTGATCGCCGAGGCCGACTCATTGGCGAGTGGGCGCGCCGTGCTCGGTCTACCGGGCGGTCTGCGCTGGGTGGCCGATCACCAACCCGACGCCTATGACCCGCCGCGGCGCTTCGTCGACACCATCGGCACCGACAGTCTGGCGTCGCTGCCGGTCAAGCTCGCGGTGCGCTGGCAGCACACCCACGACTTCGAAGAGGTCGCCGGGGGGCAGACGCGCGTTACCGACCGGGTCGCGACGCCGGTCCCGGCGAGAGCCTTGCGGCCGATGTTCCGTTACCGGCACCACCAGCTCGCCGACGACATCGCCGCACACCGGACGGCGGCCGCCCATGGGTTGACCCCGCTCACCGTCGCCATCACCGGTGCCTCGGGACTCGTCGGAGCGCAGCTGGCCGCGTTCCTGTCCACCGGCGGTCACCGAGTGGTCCGCCTGGTGCGGCATCCGACCGCTAAACCCGATGAGCGACAATGGAATCCGGACCACCCTGATCCTGGCCTACTGGCCGGCATCGACGCGGTGATCCACCTCGCGGGCGCCTCGATCGCAGGCCGATTCACCGACCACCACCGCGCGGCAATCCGCGACAGCCGAATCGGGCCGACGCGCCGGCTGGCTGAGTTGATCGCACAATCCTCCGGCGGACCCAGGGTGCTGGTCAGCGCATCCGCTGTCGGGTACTACGGCTACGACCGGGGCGAGGAGTCCCTGACCGAAGACAGCGGGCGCGGTGACGGGTTCCTGGCCGAGGTGGTCGCCGACTGGGAGGACGCGACCGCGCCGGCCGAGCAGGCCGGTATCCGCGTTGTGCGGGTGCGCACCGGCATCGTGCAGTCTCCCGCCGGCGGGACGCTGCGCCTGCTGCGACCGCTGTTCGCCGCCGGCCTCGGTGGCCGGCTCGGCAACGGTCAGCAGTGGTTTTCGTGGATCGGGATCGACGACCTCGTCGACATCTACCACCGCGCGCTGTGGGATACCGATTTGTCCGGGCCGGTCAATGCGGTCGCCGCCGAACCTCTCCGCAACGTCGACTACACCCGCGTGCTGGCTCATGTCCTGCGCCGCCCAGCGCTGCTGCCGGTGCCGCCGCTGGGGCCCGCGGCGCTACTCGGCCAGCAGGGTGCACGGGAGCTCGCTCTGGCCAGTCAACGGGTGCTTCCCGCCCGGCTGCTGCAGGCCGGCCACCGCTTCCGCCGTCCTGACCTGGAGCAGACCCTGCGGCATCTGCTGGGCCGCGGCTAGAGGCCGCGAGGCGCCGCCCGCACCGCAGCAACGGCGTGCGCGTCGCCGTCGAATTCGACCTGCACTGCGTCGCGTCCTGCGACGAAGAACAACAGCTCCTGCGGTTCACCGGTCACCGTCACCGCGTCGCCGCGACCGACCCGGGCGATCCGGTCACCCGTCGGCGTCTGCAGGACAACCTGGGCCGGCATCTTGCGCAGCATCATCCGGCTCATCAGCCCTAGCTGGCGACGCAGCGGCGTGGCGATCGTCTCGTCGAGCACTCGCGGCTGCCATCCGTCGACCGCTCGGCGCACGTCCTCGTGATGAATGAACATCTCGCCGAGGTTGGCGACGGGATCCAGCAGCTTGAACGGTGAGTAGATCGGCGGACCGGACGCGACCATCTCCACCAGGGCATCCCAGCTGGTCGACCGCGCTGTCTTGTGCTGGACCCGGGCGGTGTAGGCGGCCAGCAGCGGCACCGATATCCCGGGCGTGGCATCGAGACGGCGTTCACGAATAACCAGGTGAGCAGCAAGGTCCGTGGTGTTCCAGCCCTCGCAGAGGGTCGGCGCGTGCGGACCCACCTCGCGGAAGGTGGCCACCAGCGCGCCTCGTTCACGTTGCGCTGCGGTCATGAGCGCCGCTCCTCCTGTCCTTTTCGGATCGCACTGCCCTCTTGATCGTCGCCGGCGCGCGTCATGGCCCCACCATAGGCGAGACATCCTGCTGGCGAGCCGGGCATATGTTCAGTAAGTTAACCTTTAAGGATGTGAAGCGATCGGCCTGGGCAGGGCGAACGTGTTTGTCTTCGTCGCGTGCGAGGTACAGCGCTTGAGTCGAACCGCGAGGCCGGTCGCGACCCGATCTTTCGAGAGGGGCCGAAGTGGGCGAGGTGCGCGCACTGTCCTTGGCGCCGTCCGGGGCGCCTGCTGAGCTGGATCAGCAATCCTGGCCGGATCCCACGAAGTTCGAGGCATGGCGAATTGGGTTGCGACGCAAGGTTCTCGCGCATCTCAGCGAATTCGTGTCCGGTCGATGCGCCGCAGAATTGGCCGAGTCCGGCGTCGAGGTGGCCGGCGATATCCTGTTGGATTTCGTGGCCGGCGGAAAGTGCCTTCGCTCGACCTACATGTACCTGGGCTGGCTCGCCGGTTCCGCCGACTGCGACGAAGCGCTGTTCGCGTCCGCCGGACTGGAACTGCTGCATGCCTTTGCCTTGCTACAGGACGATGTCATGGATGCGGCGTCGTCGCGCCGCGGTCGTCCCGCCGCGCACCTTCAATTCAGCCAGTGGCATCGCAACCGGGAGCTGTCGGGCCAGGCGGAACGATTCGGCGAATCAGCGGCGATCCTGCTCGGTGATCTCTGCCTGATCTGGGCCGAGCAGATGCTGCGGGAAAGCGGCGTGGAGCATCGCAGTCTGCAGCAGGCGTGGCCGCGCTACGACGCCATGCGCACCGAACTCGCGGTGGGCCAATTCGCCGACCTGGCTAGCGATGTCCGCGATCTGCCGATCGATCGACACGGTCCTGAAGGTGGCTCGGCGCAAATCGGGCAACTACACCGTGCGTCGGCCGCTGGAGATCGGCGCGGCCATGAGCGGCTGCAGCGACCGGACGATTTCCGGCCTGGGCCGCTACGGCGAATCGGTCGGCGAAGCGTTCCAGTTGCGCGACGACCTGCTGGGTGTGTTCGGCACTGAGTCGGTGACTGGGAAGCCTGGCGGCCAAGACCTCGTCGAACGCAAGGCGACCAGCGTGGTCATCGCCGCCCACCAGCTGGCCGATCCGCCGACCCGCAGGCAGCTGACCGAGTTGATGAACGCCAGGGATGTTGACGAGGACGTCATCGACCGCTGGCGAACGTTGATCGTCACCACCGGCGCGGTGGAGTGGATCGAGGACATGATCAGCCGGCGGGTCGCCGCGGCGCTCGACGAACTCGACCAGCTGCGGATCGGCGAGCCGGTGCGGGACGCATTGACGCATATGGCGGCCGTGTGCACGGAGCGGACGCAGTAATGCGCAGCCTGAAAGGTCCAAACACCCGAGTGATCGTCGTCGGCGCCGGCCTGGCAGGGCTGACCGCGGCCTTGCACCTTGCCGGCCGCGGTCGCGAAGTGACCGTCATCGAGCGGGAGACCTGGCCCGGTGGGCGCGCTGGACGCGTCGACATCCACGGCTATCAGCTCGATACCGGGCCGACAGTGCTCACCATGCCCGACATCATCGACGAAGCCTTTGCCGCGGTCGGCGAAAACCGTTCGGACCGGCTGGATCTGATGACCGTGGATCCCGCCTATCGCGCACAGTTTGCCGACGGCAGCAGCCTCGACGTGCACAGCGACGCAGATCTGATGGCGGATGCGGTCGCCGGATTCGCCGGAGGCACGCAGGCGCAGGGCTATCGGCAGCTGCGCGACTGGCTGACCCGGTTGTACCACGCCGAGTTCGACGGTTTCATCTCGCAGAACTTCGATTCCCCACTGTCACTGGTGAATCCGCAGTTGGCGCGGCTGACGGCGCTCGGCGCATTCCGCAAGTGGGACACCATGGTCAATCGCTACATCTCCGACCCGCGCTTGCGCCGGGTCTTCACCTTTCAGTCGCTGTACGCCGGTGTGGCACCGCGACAGGCGCTGGCGGTGTATGCGGTGATCGCCTACATGGACACCATCTCCGGGGTCTACTTCCCGCGCGGCGGAATGCGCGCGCTGCCCGACGCGCTGGCCGCCGCGGCCACCGCTGCCGGGGTGCGCTTCGTTTACGGCGCGACCGTCACAGGCCTGGAGCGCAACGGCAGTCGGGTGACTGCCGCGCTCACGGATAGCGAGGAGCGCATCACCTGCGACGCCGTGGTGTTGACCACCGAACTGCCCACCACCTATGCGCTGCTGGGCCGCAAGCCGCGGCGCCTCGGTCGCCTGCGGCCCGCGCCGTCGGCGGTCGTCGCGCATATCGGCCGCCGCCAGTCGCCGTCGGCGAATACGTGCTCTGGCACATCACAACATCATCTTCGGCGAGGAATGGGACCGGACGTTCACCGACATCATCCGGGACGGCCGGTTGATGCGGGATCCCTCGCTGCTCGTCACCCGCCCCACGGCCAGCGATCCGAGCCTGGCCCCGCGCGAACACGAATTGTTCTATGTCCTTGCCCCGGCGCCCGAACCTCGACCGTGGCGTTGTCGACTGGTCGAAGGTCGGTGACAGCTACACCGAACAACTCATCGATACCGTTGAGGCACGGTTGATTCCCGGTTTTCGCGACGGCGCTGAGGTGCTACATGTGGTCAATCCCGAGGATTGGGCCGCTCAGGGGATGGTGGCCGGCACCCCGTTCGCGCTGGCTCACACGTTCGCGCAGACCGGGCCTTTCCGGCCGGCCAACCTGGTGCGGGGCACCGACAATGCGGTACTGGCCGGGTCGTCGACCGTTCCCGGCGTCGGCGTGCCTACGGCGATGATCTCCGGTCGGCTGGCCGCCGACCGCATCACCGGCATCGCAGCGGGGTCGAACCGTACCGTCGTCGCGAAAGCGGGCCGGTCATGATCCGCACGGAGCTGAGCGCCGCGGGTATCGACGATCCGGGTCTGCGTGGGGCATACCGACGGTGCCGCACACTCAACGCCGCGCACGGTCGCACGTTCTTTCTCGCCACCCGACTTCTCGCGCCGGATCAGCGTCCGCCGATCCATGCGCTGTACGGCTTCGCCCGCTATGCCGACGACATTCTCGACGACTTCGATCCGGCGCTGGATGCGACGGTCCGGGCGGCGCGCCTGCAGCAACTGTCCGACCAGTTCTTCGCCCACCATGAGCATCCGGATAATCCCGTGCTGGCGGCTGTCGAGCACACCGCGCGGCGCTTCGGCATCAGCGACGAACTGTTCGCCGACTTTCTGACATCCATGCGGATGGACCTGACGATCACCGACTATCCCGACCGTGACGCACTCAACCGGTACATGAAGGGCTCGGCGGAAGCGATTGGGCTGCAGGTGCTCCCGATCCTGGGCACGGTCACCGCCGGCGAACAGGCGGCACCGCACGCAGCGGCGCTGGGCAGGGCGTTTCAGTTGACGAACTTCCTGCGGGATATCGATGAAGACCTGATGCGTCAGCGCGTGTACCTGCCCGCCGACGAATTGGCCGCGCATGATGTCGATCGCGATGTGCTGATGTGGTGCCACCACCACCGGCGCACCGACCGGCGGGTGCGCAGCGCGCTCGCCGATCAGCACCAGATCGTCCGGGACGTCTACCGTTACGCCGCAGAGGGTGTCGCGATGCTGCAGCCACGCTCGCGGCCCTGCGTTGCGGCCGCGCTGACGCTGTATTCGGAAATCCTCGATCGCATCGAAGACTGCGACTTCGCGGTATTCAGTCGGCGCGCCACCGTGGGCAACGGACGTAGGCTGCACGTGGCCGCTGCCGGCCTGGTGCGGTCCTGGCGGGCACGGCGAATTCAAGCCGTCGGCTCGGGTGTTCGCAGATACGGTGCGGGATGATGGATCGCTGGCAATATCTGGTCGTGCTCGGCGCATGCCTGGCGATCACGGTGCCGCTGGAGGTCTTTCGGCCCGGCGTGTACCGGCAGGCGTGGCGGGCCGCGCGCGCGGTGCTACCGGTCGCCGCGGTGTTCGTGGTGTGGGACGAAGTCGCGATCGCCACCCATATCTGGACCTACAATCCCGCATACATCACCGGTGTCTACCTCCCATTTCACATGCCGATCGAGGAGGTCCTGTTCTTTCTGGTGATTCCGTTGTGCGCCCTGCTGACCTACAACGCGGTGAGCGCCATTTTGCGATTGCGTAACCGCCGATGACCGGCCTGGGCTACACCGTCCCGTCGGTGGTGTCGGCGGTCGCCGTCGGAGTGCTCGAGCTGACGGTGTTGCGTACCGGGCTTTTTCGGCGTCCGGCCTACTGGCTGTCGATGCTGATCGTGATCGGATTTCAGATTCTGACCGACGGCTGGCTGACCAAGCGCAGCGCCCCGATCGTCGTGTACGACGATCGGCACACCAGCGGCATCCGGTTTCCGTTCGACATCCCGATCGAGGACTTCCTGTTCGGCTTCGCCTTGGTCACCGCCGTCCTGCTGCTATGGGAGCGTCAACGTGAGCATCGGTAGCACCGGCCTGCCGCGGGCTGAGGTGCCGGCCGCTTTTGATTTCGGCGCGCACGCCTACGACCGTCTGGTCGGCGCAAGCCCGGGATACCATGCCCACCTTCGGCTTTCGGCCCGACGATTGCAGCTGCCCGACGAGGGCCGTGGGCTGCGGTTGCTCGATGCCGGATGCGGCACCGGCTCGTCGACCGCTGCCTTGCTCAGCGTCGCCCCACACGCCGAGATCGTGGCCATCGACGCATCACGCAAAATGCTCGACGAGGCGCGGGCCAAATCGTGGCCCTCGTCGGTCCGTTTCGTGCACACCCCGGTGGAAAGCCTGGCGCAAAACGGCATCGTCGGCCCGTTCGACGGGATCATGGCCGCGTATCTGGTCCGCAACCTCGCCGACCCGGACACCCAGTTGCGTGCGCTGCTCAGCCTGCTGGCGCCGGGTGCCCCGCTGGCGGTTCACGATTACTCGGTGCGTGATTCCCGCATCGCCACCGCTATCTGGCATGCGGTGGCCTGGGGCATCATCATTCCCTCCGGCTGGTGGCGAACCCACGACACGACGCTGTACCGGCACCTGTGGCGCAGCGTGTTGACGTTCGACGGCGCAACACGATTGCGGCAACGGATGCGCGATGCCGGCTTCACCCGGGTGCGCAGCGAAACCATGCCCGGCTGGGAAGCCAACATTGCGCACACCTTCCTCGGGAATGCCTCCTCATGATCGACCGCCGTCGCCGCACCTTCCCCGCAGCGCCGGGCCTAGGCAGCGCCGCTGCGCTGTCGTCGCAGCCGCGCGCCGTCGTCGTGGGCGCCGGAATCGCAGGCCTCGCAGCCGCAACGGGACTGGCCGAACGGGGCATAGCGGTCGACGTCATCGAACGCGAGGAGTACCTCGGCGGCCGGGTGGGCGCCTGGACCGAACGCTTCGACGGCGCCGAGCTCGCCATGAACCGGGGCTTTCATGCCTTCTTCCGGCAGTACTACAACTTGCGTGCGCTGCTGGCTCGCGTCGACCCGACGCTGTCGATGCTGACCGCGGTGGACGATTACCCGCTCATCGATGGCGCCGGGCGCCGGGACACCTTCCGTGGTTTGCCCCGCACCCCGCCGTGGAACGCGTTGGTATTCGCGCTACGCAGCCCAACTTTCCGGCTGACCGACCTGGCCAAGATCAACGCGCGCGCCGCAGCGCCGCTTGCCGCGGTGTCACTGCCCGACATTTTCCATCGCCTCGACCACATCGATGCCGAGACCTTCTTGAAGAGCATCAACTTTCCCGAAGCAGCGCGACACTTGGCCTTCGAGGTCTTCTCCCGCAGCTTTTTCGCCAGCCCCGCCGAGCTGTCGGCAGCGGAGCTGGCCACCATGTTCCACATCTACTTCCTCGGCTCCAGCGAGGGCTTGATCTTCGACGTCGCCAACGCCAACTACGACACCGCACTGTGGAATCCGCTGCAACGGTACCTGCAAGACCTGGGAGTTCGCTTCCTGCAAGGTGTTTCGGTGACCAGTATCAGCAGCGGCCATGGCCGGACATTCGACGTGCGCACGGACGCCGGCGACCGACTGGACCTCGACGCCGTGGTGCTGGCCACCGATATCGCCGGGCTGCAGCGGATCGTCGAGGCATCGCCAGGACTTTGCGACGAAACCTGGCGCGCGCGAATCAAGCGTCTGCGTACGGCTCCGCCGTTCTTGGTGCAGCGGCTGTGGCTCGACCGGCCGGTGGCCCGGGACCGAGCCGCGTTTCTGGGTACCGCCGGCCACGAACCGATCGACAACATCAGCGTCCTGGAACGCTATGAACGCGAAGCCGACGACTGGGCCCAGCGCTGCGGCGGCTCTGTCGTCGAATTGCATTCTTACGCGGTCGAATCCGCACAGCCCGCCAATGCCATGCTCAATCGCCTGCGTGAGCTCTACCCGGAGACCGCCGGCGCCCGCGTGGTTCACGAGCGGTTGCTGCGTCGCAACGACTGCCCGCTGTTCGCGCCGGGCACCTATGCACAACGGCCCAGCGTCGTCACTCCTCAACCTGGACTGCTGCTGGCCGGTGACGGGGTACGCATCGACCTGCCGGTCGCGCTGATGGAGCGTGCGGCTACTACCGGCTGGACGGCCGCCAACGAGATACTGCAGCGATGGGGAATCGCCGGCCACGAGTTGACCACGGTCCCCATCCGAGGACGCTCGGCGCTGCTGCGTAATCTCGCCGGCCGAGAAAGGCTTTCGCGATCATGAACATCGGCGACAACGTACGACGCCGCTGGCCCAAAGATTGGCCACTGCAACCCATCCCGCCGGGATCGTGGGCAGGCCAACGTCCGACCTACCGCGACGCCTCGCCGGCAATCATCGACGCCGCACTGGATCGGTCGCAGCGTCGACCGACGGGTAACTGGTACGCCTTCACCGGCAGCAGGGACGTGCGCAACGGACAGCCACTCGGCACCCGCGTCGCCGGCGTCGAGCTGGTCGCCTGGCGCGATCAGCAATCCCGGCTGTGCGTCGGTCCCCGCAGCTGCCCGCATCTGGGCGCTGACCTTGCCACCGCCGCCGTCCACAATGGCGCGCTGATCTGTCGATGGCACGGGATGTGCCTTGACAGCAGCACCGACGAAATCGGTTGGCGGGCATTGCCCAGTTATGACGATGGCGTGCTGGCGTGGGTCCGGCTGGACGGCGTCGGCGGCGAGGAGCCGCTCGATTACCCGGTCATCCCGGCCCGACCGTCCGGTGACACGCTGGACGCGGTTGCCAGGATGGTCGGCACGTGTGAACCGTCTGACGTCATCGCCAACCGCCTCGATCCGTGGCACGGCGGGTGGTATCACCCCTACTCATTCACTCAGCTCGAGGTGCTGAGCACCCCGACCGAAGATGTGGACAGCTTTCTGGTCGCGGTGACTTTCCGGATCGGCCGCGTCGGCGTCCCCACGGTCGCCGAGTTCACCAGCCCCGAGGCACGTACCATCGTGATGCGCATCGTGGACGGCGAGGGTGTGGGCAGCGTGGTCGAAACTCACGCCACGCCACTCGGTTTGGGGATAGACAAACTTCCGCGCACAGCCGTGATCGAGGTGACTGTCGCGCACTCCGGCCGGACCGGATTCCGCCGGGCCCGCCGTGCCGCCCCGTTGATCAGTCGGCTCATGCGCGTCGCGTCGTCCCGGCTGTGGAAGGACGACCTCGCCTACGCCGAGCGCCGCTACCGACTGCGTTCCGGTAGGGCGTAGTTTGCGTCGGACTGCGGTTGTGCGCGGGTTGCCGCGGCAGCGTCGTTTGCCCTGGAGGTGATGTCGCGGGCGATACCGCCGAGGATTGCCCGTCGGAACGGAGATGACGCCGTCCAGAATGCCTCGCCGGCAAGGCCATACGGTTGAAACAGCGCACGCTGACGATATCGTGAACCGCCGTCGCGGTCATCGCGGACCGACAGTTCGAGCCACAGCCGGCCCGGCAGAGAAGCGTTCGCGCGCAGTCGCAGCAGATGGGGACGCTCGGTGTGCTCGACGAGCCAGCCACGCAATCCCCACGACGGCGGGCCTGCCGACCAACCACGCTCGGCGCCGATCGATTCGAAGGCCCGCCACACCGTTTCGGTGTCGGCGTGGACTCGTCGTTCGCGTTCTTCCTCGTGCAGCGATCCGCCGGCCCAGGCCGGGTCGGTCGGCAACGGCTGTGCGGGGCAGTCGTCGGCGGCGAGCCGGGACCATCGGGTCTGCAGTTGAGGTTCACTGATGCGCGACAACGCGAGTTCAACGGCGTCTTCGTAATGAGTCAGGCCGCCGTCGGGGTCAGGGATGTGCTCAGCGATGTCATGCTCGGTGCACACCACATCGTTTTCCAACGAGTCCATCAGCGACGACGCCAACGACCGCGGCAACGGGGTGATCAGATTGACCCAGTGCGAGGAGAGGCGGGGAGTCAGCACCGGCACGGGGACGGCGATGCGTTTTCGCAGGCCCGAGATTGCCGCATAGCGGGCGCTCATCTCGGTGTAGGTAAAGGTGTCCGGGCCGCCGATATCGAAGGCCCGGCTCACCTCTGCGGGCAACTCTGCCGCGTGCGTCAGGTAATACAACACGTCGCGCACGGCGATGGGCTGCACTCGAGTGCGCAGCCACTTGGGGGTGACCATGAACGGGAGTCGATCGGTCAGATAGCGCAGCATTTCGAAGCTCGCCGATCCCGCTCCGATGATGACGGCCGCGCGCAGCTCCACGGTGGGAACACCAGATTTCGAGAGCAATTCGCCGACTTCGGCGCGCGAAGCCAGGTGGTCGGACAACTCTTGCTCGTCCGGGATGATCCCGCCGACATACACGATGCGCGACAGCCCGGCCTGCTCGGCGGCGTCCGCGACGATCGAGGCGCCACGCGCGTCGACGTTGACGAAATCCGCGGCCAGCATCGAATGCACCAAGTAGTAGAGAACCTGCTGACCCTCCAGCGCGTGGCGAACTGTGTCGGCGTCGGTGACGTCCCCTTCAACCACATCCACACTCGAGCGCCAGGGCACGTCGTCGAGTTTGGCCGGTGTTCGGGCCATCACCCGGACTTCATGACCGGCTGCCAGCAATTCGGGAACAAGGCGCGCACCCAGGTAACCCGTAGCGCCGAAGATGACACACCGCATCGTTGACTCCTCGGCTTTGTCTGGTTTTACGGCCGGCGGCGAACGCCGCACCGGATCCGGTGCCACAATCCGGCCGCTTCTTCACAATCTTAATAGTTAAGTATATAGTTATACCCGCAGGGCAGCAAGTAGATGCACGCACATTTGACGACGCCGACGCGTTCTATTGCGCAGCTCGCGCAACGCCTTGTCGCAGGCCGAATCTGGCATTCGCCGACGACCGCACCCGAGGTGCGGCCGCAGCGAGTCGGGGCGACAATGTGTCGGCGCTGGCGTATCGTCCCTGATCCAGCGGGTCTCCGCTAGCCTGGATCGGGATTCGCTACAAAGGATGCAGTCAGGTGACCAAGCGGGACACGAGCAATTCACCTCCTGGCAGGCCACAGCTGGAAAAGCTGATGTCGGCCGACATGCGGGCGGTCACGGCGCAGTCCGACCGGATAGGTCGTTACTTCGCGCGTCAGCACGACGTGAGCGGCAACGACTTTCACGCCTTGCTGCACGTCATGGTGGCCGAGACCGCGGGAACCCCACTGACCATGGCTCAGCTACGGCAGCGAATGGATGTCTCGCCGGCGGCGATCACCTATCTCGTCGACCGGATGATCGATGCGGGCCATATCCGGCGCGAGTCTGATCCCGCGGACCGGCGTAAGGCGCTGCTTCGCTACGAAGCCAGCGGCATGGAACTGGCGCACGGATTTTTCACACCGCTCGGGGTCCATCTGCGCGCCGCGCTCGCGGATCTGCCCGACGAGGACCTGGCTGCCGCGCATCAGGTGTTCACCGCGATGATCGCCGCGATGTCGTCGTTCGAAGGCGATCTCGCGGCGCAGCAGAAGCCGGCATCGGCTGCACGCCGCACGCGGACGCGCGATCTCGTCTAGCCCGAAAATGACTGAGCGCCAGCACTACTGGATCAGCGTGACGCCAATGCGGCGCAGCGTCACGAGGTTGGCGGCGCCGGCGCCGTGCAGACAAATCCGCAACTCGTCGATGAATCGCTGCAGCCAATCCACCACGGCCGCTGCCGATTCGATCGCAACAGACAGCAGAGGATGGGCTATCGCCACCACGTCGGCGCCGAGCGCCAACGCTTTGGCCGCGTCCATGCCGGTGCGGATGCCACCGGAGGCCACTAGTGGGACGGCGGGCAGCGCCTCACGCACCTCGACGATCGCCCGCGCCGTGGGTATTCCCCAGTCGGCCAGGTCCGGGTATCGAACCTCGCCGTAGCGCACGAGTTGCTCCACCCGCGACCACGAGGTGCCGCCGGCCCCCGCCACGTCGATCGCTGCCACTGGCAATCCGCCGGACTGACTCGTCAATTCGGCGACGGCCGAGCTGCCGATTCCGTGGCCGACCTCCTTGAGCAGGATCGGATACTCCAGCGCCGCCGCAACCTCACGTAGTCGGGCGAGCGAGCCGGAGAAATCACCGTCGCCGTTTCGCTGGACCGCCTCCTGCAGCGGATTGGTGTGCACCGCAAGCGCATCCGCGCCGACTCGGCGGAGTGCGTTCGAAATATCCTCGACGGCAGCCGTCGTGAGCTGCGCGAGGCCAATATTGCCGAACAACAACACATCCGGCGCGACATCGCGAACGGCGAAGCTGGATGCCGCCTGCTCCCCCAACGCGCTGTCCAGCATGATCCGTTGGGAGCCGAGCATCATGCCGACGCCCAGTAGTTGTGCCGCCTCAGCCAGATTCTTGTTGATCGTCTTGGACAGTTCGGCGCCGCCCGTCATCGCACCGATCAATACCGGCGCTCGCAGCGTCGAGCCGAGAAACTGGGTCGACAGATCGACATCGGCAAGGCTGGTCTGCGTCAGCGCGTTGTACGGGAGGCGGTAGCGCTCCAGCCCGGTCGTCACGCCGGAATAGCTGACCCGCTCGTTCAGGCACACGTCGATATGACGTCGCTTACGCGTCGTCATCCCGTTCGCATCGGCCGGCACGGCATCCTTGGCTCGGCCGCCTGCGGTCTCATCGGGGCCCATGACATCTCCCAGCTTATCCGTATCATCAAATTACTTCAGTTGATTAATACTTAAGTTATTGAAAGAATTGGATCGAGAGAAGGGATCAACGGTGAACAAGCAGACACTGACTGCGACGACTCTCGCTGTCGGCGCGACCGCAGCGGCGGGAAGCGTGGCCAGCAAGCCTCGGATCACCCGGTGGTATTCCCGACTCCGGAAGCCGGAGTACGTGCCGCCCGACAAGGTGTTCCCGATCGCCTGGACCACGCTTTATGCCGACATCGCGGTGACTTCCGCGACGGCCATCGATCGCCTGCGCGCGGCAGGCCGCCACCACGAGGCCCGCAACTACGTTGTCGCGCTGGCGACCAACTTGTTCCTCAACGCCGGTTGGAGTTGGCTGTTTTTCAAGTACCAGAAGCTGGGCGCTGCGGCCGTCGGCGCGGCTCTTCTCACCGCCAGCAGTGCCGATCTGGCCAGACGGACGGCCGCAGCGGATCCGCGGGCCGGAGCCGCATTACTGCCGTATCCGCTGTGGTGCTGCTTCGCCACGGTGATGTCTGGGCATATCTGGGTCCTCAATCGCCGATGAATCAGGCGATCCCCTGATGCCGACGCTGTTGTGGTTTCGCCGCGATCTGCGACTGGGTGACCTTCCACCGCTGGTGCGGGCCGTCGCCGACAGCACCGACGTGCTGGCCTGCTTTGTGCTCGATCCCCGCCTGGAGGCATCGTCTGGCGATCGGCGGATGCAGTTCTTGTGCGACTCGCTCCGCCGGCTACGCGACGATCTGGACGGCCGGCTGCTGGTGACAAGGGGTCGGCCCGAAGAGCGAATTCCGGCTCTGGTCAAGGAAATCGAGGCGCCGTCGGTACATGTCTCGGAGGACTTCTCGCCGTACGGCCGACGACGCGACAATCGCGTGAGCGAGGCGTTGGGCGATGTGCCGCTGGTGGGCACGGGTTCGCCGTATCTGGTTTCCCCGGGACGGGTTACCAAAGACGACGGCGAGCCCTACAAGGTGTTCACACCGTTCTTCGCCCGCTGGCGCGACGTGGGGTGGCGGTCGGCGGCCCGCTCGGGAGCCGAATCCGCGCAGTGGGTTGATCCGGGCCAACTGGGCAAGCGCGCCGAGCCGGTGGAGATTCCCGATCCCGGCGTCGGCCTCGACCTGGTCGCGGGCGAGGCTGCGGCGCGACGGCAGTGGAAGACGTTCGTCGACAACGGCCTCGAGGATTACGGTGATGAGCGCAACCGGCCGGACCACGCTGGTACCAGCCGAATGTCGGCGCACCTGAAGTTCGGCGCGATTCACCCGCGCACCATGGTCACCGACTTGAACCTGCCTCATGCGGGCGCGCGAGCCTACCTGCGGGAGTTGGCCTTTCGTGACTTTTATGCGGCCGTGCTGCATCACTGGCCGGACAGCGCATGGTCGAACTGGAACCGCGACTTCGACGCCATCGACATCGACTCGGACAAGGACGCCGAACGACGCCTTGAGACCTGGAAAGCCGGCGACACGGGATTTCCGATCGTCGACGCGGGCATGCGTCAGCTCCGCGACACCGGTTTCATGCACAACCGGCTGCGGATGATCGTCGCGTCGTTTCTGGTCAAGGACCTGCACCTGCCGTGGCAGTGGGGAGCCCGCTGGTTCCTCGACCAACTGGTCGACGGCGACATGGCCAACAACCAGCACGGCTGGCAGTGGGCAGCGGGCTGCGGCACCGATGCCGCACCCTACTTCCGGGTGTTCAACCCGACCAGACAGGCCGAGAAGTTCGATCCCTCAGGTGATTACGTCCGGCGATGGGTCACTGAGCTCGCCGATGCCGACGACGTCACGCTGACCAAAGGAGAGCGTCCGGCCGGCTATCCCGAACCGATGGTTGACCACACCGCCGAACGCGTCGAAGCGCTGCGCCGCTACCACCGCATGAGCTGACGGCGCGATTCAGCGAGCAGCCTTCTTGCGCTCGATGTCGGCCAGCGCAGCAGCAAGTTCGGCGCGCTGTGCCGCCGAGGTCTCCCACGCCAACTGCCGGTTCTTGACCACCTTGGCCGGAGCTCCGACCGCGATCGAGTAGTCCGGCACTTCGCCTCTGACGACCGCGTGGGAGCCCAGCACGCATCCCCGCCCGACGGCGGTGCCGCGCAGCACCGTCACCTTCACCCCGACCCAGGTGTCGGGTCCGATCCGGACCGGGGATTTGACGATGCCCTGGTCTTTGATCGGCAACGTGATGTCTTCCATCCGGTGGTCGAAATCGCAGACGTAGCACCAGTCGGCCATCAACACCGAATCGCCCAGCTCGATGTCGAGGTAGCAGTTGATGACGTTGTCGCGACCGAGTACCACCTTGTCGCCGAATCGCAGCGAGCCCTCGTGCGCGCGGATGGTGTTCTTGTCGCCGATGTGCACCCAGCGCCCGATTTCGAGCTGCGCCAGTTCGGGCGTCGCATGGATCTCGACGCCCTTACCGATGAACACCATTCCACGGGTGATGATGTGCGGATTGGCCAGCTTGAATTTCAGCAGCCGGACGTAGCGCACCAGATACCACGGTGTGTAGGCGCGGTTGCGCAACACCCACTTCAGTGAGGCCAGCGTGAGGAACCTGGCCTGCCGTGGGTCGCGCAGATTCGAGCCCCGCCAGCGACGGTGGATCGGGGCCCCCCACATGCTCGTCATGGCCGGAAAGCCTACTGCGGTCAGGTGGCACGCCGATCAATCGGTCCTACCTCGGACCGGCACAGGTTACCCTCGGCTGTACGCGATATCTGCTGATGGCCGCCGCGCCACCGCGCTCCGGGAAGGATGGGGAACCTCCACCGTGTCCTGGCCGATTCCCCGCGGTGCACTGCGGCATTGGTCGACGGCGGTATCGGTCGTCTTTCTGGCAGCCGCCGCAGCGGGTTGCGGCGATACCGACGCCTGGGTCGACACCGTGCCGGCCGAAGGTTGGCCCGCCCAATACGGTGACGCAGCCAACAGCAGCTACAGCCCGACGGCCGGGGCCGAGCGACTGAGCCTGCGCTGGACCCGCTCGGTCAAGGGTTCGCTCGCGTCGGCCGTCGCGCTCAGCTCGCGTAATTGGCTCGCCGCGAACGCGCAAACCCCCGCCGGCTGTTCGCTGATGGAGTGGGAGAACGACGACAACGGCCGCCAGCGCTGGTGCACCCGGCTATACCAGGGCGGCGGTATCTCCGGCCCACTGTTCGACGGTTTCGACAACCTCTATGTCGGCCAGCCGGGCGCGTTTCTGTCCTTCCCCGTCACCCAGTGGATTCGCTGGCGCCGTCCGGTGATGGGAATGCCTTCCACACCAAGGATTCTCGGAAACGGCCACGTGCTGGTCGTCACCCATCTGGGGCAGGTGCAGGTTTTCGACGGCCATCGCGGCACCGTGGTCGGCAACTCGGTGGACCTCGTCGACAACGTCGACCCGACCGACTTCACCCGTGGGCTGGATGATTGTGGACCGGCGAAGGAAGGCTGCCCGGTCGCGGCCGCCCCCGCCTTCGCCAAGCAAAGCGGATTGGTGGTCCTCGGCCTGTGGGAGCCGGGCGCGCCGGCACCGATTCTGGTCGCACTGAAGTACCACCCTGGGCAGGATCCGCTGCTCACCCGGGAATGGACCAGCAATGCCATCGCCGCCGGCGTTCAGGCCAGCCCGGTTATCTCCAGCGATGGCTCCACGATCTACGTCAACGGGCGCGATGAGCGGCTGTGGGCTTTGCACGCCGCCGACGGCAAGCCGAAATGGTCGGTCCCACTGAAGTTCCTGGCACAAACGCCACCGTCGGTGACACCGGGCGGACTGATCGTGGCGGGCGGCGGCCCGGACACCCGCCTGGTCGCCTTCAAAGACGCCGGTGACCATGCCCAAGAGGCCTGGCGGCGAAACGACGTCAGCCCACTGTCGACCTCGAGCCTGGCGGGCAGCGGTGTCGGCTACGCCGTGGTGACCGGTGGCCCGGGTGAAGGTGCGCGGGGAATGACGTTGCTCGTTTTCGACCCGCGCAGTGGCAAAACGCTGAACAGCTACCCGCTGCCGGATGCCACCGGTTATCCCGTCGGCGTCTCCATCGGCCATGATCGCCGTGTCGTCACCGCCACCAGCGACGGCCAGGTGTACAGCTTCGCCCCGAGCTAGGTGATCTCTCAGCTCTTGATGGCCAGCGGCGGAATGGCGTTGCGCGGGACATGAACCTGACTCGCACCGGCCAACGACGGCAGAAGTTCGCCGGGTGCAAAGTAGAAAATCAACTCGTCGTCGGTGATCGCAAAATTTTGATAATGCGAAGCGTCCAGCCCGGAACCGGGTGCAATTGCGGCGCCGAGTCCGGTCTGCTTTCCCACCTCCCGTTGCACGATGGGATAAATCGAATCGAGCGGCTTCGTATTCGGCGGGAAAAGTGTGTCGAAGGTGATCGATTTTTGCGCGGCGACGTCGTAGTTGAAGCCCTTGTAGAAGGTCGACGGGCGCGGGCCGCCCAGATCTTCGAATACCTTCAATACGACGCTTCGAGTGCCCCCCGGCGGCTGGCCGGAGTGATATTGCTCGGAGGTGACTTCCATTTGGTAGGGCACATCGCGCGGTCCGGAAGTCTGCGACGACGTCTGTGCGACGTTGACGAAGCCGTCCCGATTCTGACTGAGGAAATCGATCAACGCCTGGTCGGGATAGTCCACCGGAAACGTCATATTCAACGTGTAGGTGGGCGATGCGGAGTGCACGGTGCACGTCTGATCATCGCGGAGCGAGCCGCCGAAGTTCGTGCAGACCGAATCCGCGGCCGCGACCGCACCGCCGGACCAACCCAGCAGGGCTCCGGCCGCGATCAGCGCGGCCGACATCATGTTGCGCATCGGTCGACTTGTCCTCGCAGACTCAGAACGGCTGAATGCCGTCTCGCCAGCGTACCTGGCCCCCCTCACGACGGACTGCCAACGTCTCGCAGATGAACGCCTGCCCAGGTCAGCAGCCACCATCCTCCCCAACAGCGGCCACTGACCCGGCAGGCGGGTCCTGAGATATCGGGAGCCGGTCCGGATGCAGCGTCCCGTAGAAGCGGAAGCCAGCGACCCGACGCGGCTTGTTAGAAGAAATATTGGTTACGAACCTAAGGCGATGCGTTTACCGATGCGTTGATCGTCGGCCTGGGCGGTTGCACGCCGGCCGGCGGGTTCGTTCGCAACCGTTGCCCTGCTGTGCTACGAGTTCCTTGGCGCTGGTGATTGACGTGTTGGCACCGCTGGAAGCGAGGTTTTCGGCGCTGACCACCGCAATGTCTGGAGCCAGTGCCACTGTCGCGCTGATTGCCAAGCCGGAAGCCAGTAAGCCCAGTCGGGCGACGCCAGAAGAGTTCATCGATGAACGTCCTTTCGCCGACGGCCTGGTCGGCAGCGTGGAATTCGTCGTCTAATGCGCCTGCATCAAATGTAAGCCTGCGGATTTGTTAAAAGCCAGGTTACCTGATAAAAGTTCACCAGTTAGCAAGCTCGGTTTCCTAGCGCGCGGCAAATCCCCGGACGGCACGGAAAGGAGCTGCCCGGTCCAGCGCTACCAGGTAGCTGCTGACGCCGCTGGCAAACCTCACGCGCCGGGTTCAGTGCAGGGTGAGTTTTACTTATTTTATGGGCAGGTCCCGTATGGGCCTTATCGCGACGGTCGGCACACAAATGCGATCCCCCGCGCAGCCGCGCCCGATCCGACCCGGGTAATCACCACCGACAGCGACTCGCTGCCGCGCAGCGCCAATCGCCGGCGCAGCGCGTCGGGATCGACATCAACGCCGCGAACCAGGATCTCCAACGTTCCGCAGTCCAGCGCGGCCAGCGCCTGCCGTAGTCGGCGCTCATCGAAGGCGAGATGCTCGAGAACCTCGAACCCGCGGCCGCCGGGCGGCAGGCGATCGCCGGACAGATAGGCAATGTTCGGGTCGAGCTGCCAGAGCCCGTACCGCGCGGCGAAGTGACGCACCAAGCCAGCCCGCACTACCGCGCCGTCGGGGTCGACGATCCATCGGCCTGCGTCCCGGACCTCGCACTCGTCGGGGTCAGCGTCGGTGACCTGTTCTCCGCGGTCCAGCATGCTGGCCCGCCGGCGCACACCCGGCTCGGTCAATCCCGACGACCACAGACACGCTTCTCGCACCGAGCCCCGATACGAGGTCACCTCGATTTCGCCGGCGAACCCCAGCTGCGTCATCGCGTCGAAATCGATTCCGGGCGCGCATTTCACCACCACGTCACGGCCCCGATACACCTCGATCAGATGGTCGAGGGCGGGCTGGTAATCGCGCGGATTGAACCGGCGCCGAGCACCGGTGCGACGCGCTGGGTCGGCCACTACCACGGCATCGCGTGTTATCGGGTGCAGGGCGTCAGCGCGGCACAGGTTGGCGGCGCCGCCCAGATTGTGTCGCGCCATTGCCAGCCGTACCGGGTCGATGTCACTGCCCACGAGTCCAGCCGCCGAGCCGCGCAACGCGGCCAGCTCGGTTCCGATAGAGCAGGTCACGTCGTGAACTACCTTGCCGCTCAACCTGCTTCGACCGATGCAGCGCCACCGGCGCGGCGCTGGCCTGCTGCAGCGCTTCGTCGGTAAACAGCCACATGCCGGTGCCCGGCAGCTCGGCAAGCTTTGTGTTCGCCCGTCGACGCAGCAAGACCGTCTCCACCAGCACCGGCGTCCGGTCGCCGAATTGCTTTCGTAGCCGCGCGATCTCGCCGACACGGTCGGTCAACGGGAGAGCCTCGACCACGGCCAGCGCGGCCGAGCCCTCGTCGGACGTCAGGTAGACGACGTCGTCGAGACCGAAATTCAGGACGGCTTGACCCCGGTGATCTCGACGTTGTAGAACCAGCCCTTCGGCACCACGTGTCGCCACACGTTGCCGTCGGCCCAGCTCAGCACCTTCCAGCTGGTGAACGCGAAGTTGGCCCACGCGAAGCCGAGCTTGCCTGGCGGCACCGCGTATTCGAAGGTGCGCAATGGCCAGCCGAGCATCGCCGCGGTGAACTCGACGGTGGCGGTGTCGACGTCGACGGCACCGGTGGCCCTGGCCATCGTCTCCAGGTCAGCCGGGGAAAAGGTGTGCAGGTCGACGATGGACTCCAGCGCCGCGGCGCGCGAGGACTCGTCGAGCTCGGCTTGCGGACGGCGCCAACTCTGCAGTCCGGGCAGCTTGGTGACGTTGGTGGCGATCCGCCAGGTCAACGTCGACAGTGTGCGCGCGTAGGTGTTGCCGGCGGTGGTCGGCTCACCGGCGAAGACGAACCGGCCGCCGGGCCGCAGCACCCGCAGCACTTCACGCAAGGTCAGCTCAACGTCTGGAATATGGTGCAGCACAGCATGACCGACGACAAGGTCGAATGAATCGTCGTCATAGGGGATGCGCTCGGCGTCGGCGACCCGGCCGTCAATGTCGAGTCCCAGCGACTGCCCGTTGCGGGTGGCGACTTTGACCATGCCCGGCGAAAGATCGGTGACCGAGCCGCGCCGCGCAACTCCTGACTGGATGAGGTTCAGCAGAAAAAAACCACTACCGCAGCCCAACTCGAGGGCATGGTCGTAGGGCAACCGGCGGATCTCGTCGTCGGGGACGACGCTGTCGAAGCAGTCGCGGGCGTAGTCGACGCACCGCTGGTCATAGGAGATCGACCACTTCTCGTCGTAGTTCTCCGCTTCCCAGTCGTGGTAGAGCACCTGGGCCAGTTTGCTGTCATGGCGCGCGGCCTCGACCTGCTCAGCGGTGGCGTGCGGTTGCGGCGCCGGGTCGGTACTGGTCATGGTCGACCAGCCTATCCGAGCGGCTCGGCGGGCAGCCTGGCTAGTTCCCGGCTAGTTCGGCGCAGCGCTGACCGTGACACTGACGGTGCTGGCGCCGCTGCTGGTGATCACCAGTTCGGCGGCATTAGGCGCCGAGGCGACCTCACCGCCGACGACGCTGACGGTGTAGCCGTGCGGAAATTCGACGCTCGGAATCGCGATGGTGGTGTGCGAGCCGGCCGGGAAGCTGCCCAGCCCGTCGGGCTCGTCGGTGGAGTAGCTGAAGTGGAAGACGCCGCCCCCGAACGAGTAGGACTCCGGGGTGCCCGAGACCAGTTGCGGGTACGGCTCGGCCAGGGTCTCCAGGTTGGCGGTGTTGACGTTGTCACCGGTCGGCGGTAGCTCAGGGTTGTACACGAGCGACTCCGAACTTGGCGGATTCGCGCTGGTGGTGATGTCACCCTGGCCTGAATAGGCCCACTCGGTCCACCCGATCAGATGCTGGTCGGCGCCCTGCATCGGGGCCGAGATCGCCGCTTGGTCGCTGGTCGCACCGAACTCGGTCATGAATGCCGGAATCCCGTGCGCCTGCGCGTAGGACTCCGCGTTACCGACGATCCCACTGACACTGGGTATGCAGCCCAGCGGGCCGAGGTCGAACTCGCAATAGTCGTGGAACGACAAGACGGTGTTCGAGGCGTCCACCGTGCCCAGATCAGTGGGCACGCCCGCGTTGGACAGGACGTTGGGTTCGAAGAAAATCGGTGTGTTCGGATCGACGGCCCGGATCGCGTCGGCACCCTGGTTGTAGAACGGGGTCAGCTGCTCGGAGTCAAAGAACGGGTTGCCGAACAGCGTCGACAGGAACGTCGATGAGCCCGGCGATGGTTCGTTCATCAGCTCGAATCCAGCCACGTTGGGATTGCCGTTGAAGGCATGGGCGACGTACTCCAACATCTGGCTGTAGTTGTTTTCCAGACCGATCCCGTTGGG
This sequence comes from uncultured Actinomycetota bacterium, assembly GCA_963762535.1. GTDB lineage: Bacteria > Actinomycetota > Actinomycetes > Mycobacteriales > Mycobacteriaceae > Mycobacterium. The sequence continues at coordinate 486,174 of CAVXKX010000001.1, read as the reverse complement.
GGCCTCGGTGTTCGTCCAGAACGACTGCCAGGCCTGTTGCTCTGCGGGATTGAAGAATTCGTTGTACGGGAAGGGCAGCGACGGGTTGGCCACCCCGTCGGTTTGCACCGCCCAGTCGGGCGCGCCTTCGCCGCCGAACGCGGTGCTGTAGGCGTCCTGATGGAAGTCGATGATGCTGTAGATGCCGTGATTGCCGAGGGTCTGGACGGTTTGTTCGATCGAGTTCAGGTAGGCCGGGTCGAAGATGCCGGGCTCGGGCTCGAGATCCGACCAGATGACGCCCGACCCGCACTGCGTTGAAACCGTTTTGGGCCAGAAACGCAGCGTCGTCGTCGCTGAATCCCGACGCCGACGGTTCGCCCGGCGCTACCTTGTACACCTCGTTGAGTCCGTGCAGCAGGACGACCTGCCCATCGCTGTTGGTCAGCCAGGCCCCCGAGGTTCCGAGCGGCAGCAGCGAGCTGTCGAGTGTCCGCGGTCTGGTTGAGTCCCGCCGGCAGCGTGCCGAAGTCGCCGACAGCTCCGTGCTCGCCGAAGACACCGGCATTGCCGCCGGCCCCGCCGAGCGCGGGCAGGCCGGCAGCTGTGGCGCCCGTGCCCGCGTTGCCGCCGTCACCGCCGATGCCGAACAGCGACCCAGCGTCGCCGCCGTCACCGCCCCCGGCGCCCAGGCCGCCTGATCCCCCCTCACCGCCGTTTCCGAAAAAACCGGCGGCATCGCCGCCGGAGCCGCCGGCCATGCCGGCTTGGTCGCTGTCCCAGCCGTTGCCGCCGTCACCAAACCACAGGCCGCCATCACCGCCGTTGGGGTCGAGCAGCCCCGTGCCGTCGGCGCCGTTTCCGATCAAGAACTGCCCGGACGCTGTGTTGATGGCATTGTCGACCTGCTCCCCGAACGAGCTGTTGATCCAGCTTTCTACGCTCGCGTGCATCGGGTCGTAGATGTATTGCTGGAAAAGCCCTGCGGCAGTTATTGTTTCGGCGCTCGACGTACTCGCGGCAAGAGCCTGGTCGACGGCGTGATTGGCGAGCTCGGCGGTGCTGGCGCTGACGACGAGGTCGCTGAGCGCGTCGCCGAGACCGAAGTCGTCGGCATGTGCGACCGGTTGGGTGAGCATCGCCGCAACCCCGGCGGCGGCGACACCGGCCAAGCCGTACGTCCGGAAGATCATGTGGACCTCCAAATGCGCCGACGCCGATGTGAGCCAGCCATACTCTAAGTCGGCTGGACCGCCGATCGTCGCAAATTGGCGTCGAATACCTCGAGGTAACGACGGCGTTCGGCATCCCACCGCTGCGCCGGAGCCAGCGTGTAAAGATCGTTGATGCCGGCTTTGGCAGCGGCGAGCGCAGCGCGAGGCGCGTCGATGAAACGGCTCGCCCAGGCCACGGCCGCGTCGTATACGCCATCCGGAGCGGCCATCTCGTCGATCAGCCCCAGCTCCGTGGCCTCTTCGGCGTTGAAGAACCGGCCGCTGTAGACCAGCTCCTTGGCCCGGCTGGTCCCGACCGCACGGGCCAGGCGGGCCATGCCGTCGCCGTCGGGCACCAGGCCGGCCAGGATTTCCGTCGCGCCGAACCGGACGTTGTCGCCGGCCACCCGCCAATCCGCGGCCAAGGCCAAACCCAGCCCTGCTCCCAGCGCATATCCGGTGATCGCGGCGACGGTCGGCTTAGGGATCCTCGCGACGGCGTCGACGGCGGCGCGGTGCACGAGTAGCCAACTCTCGGTTTCCGGTGTGGTCAGCGTGCGCAGCTGGGGCATGTCGTCGCCCGCGGAGAAGATTTCGTGGCCGCCGAAGAGGATGACGGCGGCGATGCCGTCGTGTTCAGCCACCTCGGCCGCGGCCTGTTCGATCTCCCGGTAGACCTGCCGCGTCAGAGCGTTGGTGGGCGGCCGCGAGAGCACCAGCGTCCCGATCCCGGGATGGCCTGGGTCCAGGTGGACGCTGACGAACTCGCTCAATGTCGCCACTTGAGTCCGCCGGCTTTGCGGGCGCGGTGATAGCGGTCGGAGTCGAAGAACTCGAAAATCCAGTTGTCGCCGTCTATTTCGACGTGCGGTTGAACCGTGACGATCTGCCGCTCGACCGCCAGCACGTCGGCAACCGAACGCCCGATCAGTGAGTCCAGTTGCGTCCAGGTCGGCGGTAGCAGAAAGCAGCGGCCGGCTTCGAATTCGGCGACGGCAGCCTGCGGCGTAGTCCACTCGGCACGGTCGGATTCGGTGTTGTCGCCGTCGGCACGCTGTCCTTCGGGAAGGACGCCGACGAAGAAGTAGGTGTCATAGCGTCGGGTGCGCTCGGCTTCCGGCGTCACCCAATTGGCCCAGGGCCGAAGCAGATCGGCGCGTAACACCAGATTTTCGCGGCTCAGGAAGTCGGCGAACGACAGTGTCCGGTCCGCGAGCGCCTGACGGGATTCGCGGTAGACCGATGCGTCGCTGACGATGCCGCTCGGGTCGTCCGCCGGGCCGGCGAACAGCACACCGCATTCCTCGAAGGTCTCGCGGGCGGCAGCACACACCAGTGCCTCGGCCAGGTCGGTATCGGTGCCGAACCGCTGCGCCCACCACTGCGGCGGCGGCCCGGCCCAGGCGATCTCGGCGTTGCGGTCGCGGTCGTCGACGCCGCCGCCAGGGAACACCATTGTCCCGGCGGCGAATTCCATTGCGGCGTGCCGTCGCATCAGGAAGACCGAGATACCGTCCGGGTCCTGGCGCAGCAGCATCACGGTCGCAGCCGGCCGCACCGGTAGTGGTACAAACGTGCTTTCAGCCATCAACGCCTCCGATGTGCCGCGCGGGTTCGGGTGCGACGGGCGAAGTAACGCCCGTCGATCACGTCGACATCGATCGACTGACCGAATGCCGCGGACAAGTTGTCTCCGGTCAGCACGTCAGACAGCAGTCCCGCCGCAACGATCTGTCCCTCCGATAACAGCATGCAGTGACTGAAGCCGGGCGGAATCTCCTCGACGTGGTGGGTGACCAAGACCAGTGCCGGTGCGTCGGGATCGGCAGCCAGGTCAGCCAGGCGCGCCACCAACTCCTCGCGTCCGCCCAGGTCGAGGCCGGCGGCGGGCTCGTCGAGCAGCAGCAATTCGGGGTCGGTCATCAACGCGCGGGCGATCAGGATTCGCTTGCGCTCGCCCTCGGACAGCGTCTCGTAGCGACGGTCGGCCAGATGCTCGGCGCCCAAACTCTCCAGCATGTCGACGGCGCGGTTGTAGTCGACGTCTTCGTAACGCTCCCGCCAACGGCCCAGCACCGCATAGCCGGCCGAGACGACCAGATCGCGGACTACCTCGTTGCCGGGAATGCGTTGCGCCAGTGCCGAGGAGCTCAAGCCCACCCGCGAGCGCAGCTCGGACATGTCGACCCGGCCGAGTCGCTCCCCCAGCACGTAGGCCACCCCGGAGGTGGGATGCTCGGCCGCCGCGGCGATGCGCAGCAACGATGTCTTGCCGGCGCCGTTGGCCCCGATGATCACCCAGCGTTCGTCGAGCTCCACCGACCAGGTCACCGGCCCCACCAGGGTGTAGCCGTCACGACGCAGCGACACGTCGGTGAAGTCGATCAGCAGGTCGGGGTCGACTGCCTCACTCGTGTCGTCGGCCACCCGACCATCGTGCCGTACCGCGACGCCACGGCGGCTGTCGGGTCGAGCGCCTACTTGTCTGCTCGCCGACTAGTCGCTGTCGATCTCGACGCGGCGCACCACGCCGTCGAGCGCGTCCGCGGCCTCGATCTCGCCACGCGTCACGCCAAGCAGAAAAAGCACGGTATCCAGGTACGGGTGGCTCAGCGACGCATCGGCGACTTCGCGCAGCGCGGGTTTGGCATTGAACGCGATGCCCAGTCCCGCAGCGGACAACATGTCGATGTCGTTGGCGCCGTCTCCGACCGCGACCGTCTGCGCCATCGGCACGCCGGCTTGACTCGCAAAGTCGCGCAGCGCCTTTGCTTTACCGGCGCGGTCGACGATTTCGCCGACGACCCGCCCGGTGAGCTTGCCGTCGACGACCTCCAGCACGTTCGCGGCGACGAAGTCGAGCATCAGATCGTCCGCCAGCGGCTGGATGACCTGCCGGAAACCGCCGGAGACAACGCCCACGTGATAACCGAGCCGACGTAATGTGCGGATCGTGGTCCGCGCACCGGGCGTCAGCTCCACGTCGTCGGCGACCTCGTCGAGTACCTCGGCGGGCAGGCCGGCCAACGTGCCGACCCGTTGGTGCAACGACTCGGTGAAATCGATCTCGCCGCGCATGGCGGCGTCGGTGATCGCGGCGACGGCCTCCCCGGCGCCGGCCCGCGCCGCGAGCATCTCGATCACTTCCTGCTGGATCAGCGTCGAGTCGACGTCGAAGACGATGAGCCGCTTGGCCCGACGCGCGATGCTGTAGTCCTCTAACGCGACGTCCACGCCCACGTCGGCGGCTACCCGCGTCAGCACCTCCTGCAGCTGTCCCCCGCCTCCCGGCGGCACGGACACCCGCAACTCCAGGCCCGTGACCGGATAGTCGGAGACGCCGCGGATCAGGTCGATGTTGACGCCCAGCGCCGCGACCTCGCGCGCGACGGCGCCGAACGCCTCGGCGGTGATCGGACGGCCCAGCACCATGATGGTGTGCGTCGAAGGCTCCCGGATGATGCGCAGATCGTCGCTGCGCTCGATGCTGACGTCCAAACCCACCGAGTGGATCGCCGCCTCGATTTCATCCCGAAACGCCTTGCCCTCAACAACTTCCACGGGCGCGGTCACCAGCACACCCAGCGTCAACCGAGCCCGGATCACCACCTGCTCGACGTTGAGCAACTCGACTTTGTGCCCCGAGAGGACTTCGAAGAGCGCCGAGGTCACGCCTGGCTTGTCGTGACCGGTGACGGTGATCAAAGCCGACACCTTGCGGGGGGTACTCACCCCACATTGCCTCCGCGAGAAGCGATCACGAGCGAACGTTGACGTCGTCGGCCCTGGTGACGTCGCCGTCGGACGGGCCGTGCGCGCGACCCACGTGAGCCTCCGCGCGAATCCGCTCGATCATGTGCGGATAGTGCAACTCGAACGCCGGGCGCTCGGAGCGGATGCGGGGCAGCTCGGTGAAGTTGTGCCGTGGCGGCGGGCAGCTGGTCGCCCATTCCAGCGAGTTCCCGTATCCCCACGGGTCGTCGACCGTGACCACTTCGCCGTAGCGCCAGCTCTTGAAGACGTTCCAGACGAACGGAATCATCGACACCCCAAGGATGAACGCGCCGATCGTTGACACCACGTTGTAGGCCTGGAAGCCGTCGGTCGGCAGGTAGTCGGCGTAACGCCGCGGCATTCCGATGTCGCCCAGCCAGTGCTGGATCAGGAACGTCGTGTGGAATCCGATGAACGTCAACCAGAAATGCAGCTTGCCCAGGCGCTCGTCGAGCAGACGTCCGGTCATCTTCGGGAACCAGAAGTAGGTGCCGGCGAAGGTGGCGAACACGATCGTGCCGAAAAGCACGTAGTGGAAGTGCGCGACCACGAAGTAGCTGTCGGTCACGTGGAAGTCCAGCGGCGGGCTGGCCAGCAGCACACCGGTCAGGCCACCCAACAGGAAGGTGATCATGAAGCCGACCGCGAACAGCATCGGCGTCTCGAACGTCAACTGCCCCTTCCACATCGTGCCGACCCAGTTGAAGAACTTGATGCCGGTCGGCACCGCGATCAGATAGGTCATGAACGAGAAGAACGGCAGCAGCACCGCGCCGGTGGCGAACATGTGGTGCGCCCACACGGCCACCGACAACGCGGCGATAGACAGCGTCGCGTAGACCAGCGTGGTGTAACCGAAGATCGGCTTACGGGAGAACACCGGGAAGATCTCGGTCACGATGCCGAAGAACGGCAGCGCAACGATGTACACCTCGGGATGGCCGAAGAACCAGAACAGGTGCTGCCACAACAGAACTCCACCGTTGGCCGAGTCGTAGATGTGGGCGCCCAGGTGCCGGTCGGCGGCGAGCCCGAATAGCGCCGCGGTCAGCAGCGGGAATGCCAGCAGCACCAGGATCGACGTCACCAGGATGTTCCAGGTGAAGATCGGCATCCGGAACATCGTCATGCCCGGCGCACGCATACACACGACCGTGGTGATCATGTTGACCGCACCGAGGATCGTGCCCAGACCGGCGACGATCAGACCCATGATCCACAAGTCGCCACCGGCGCCGGGTGAGTGAATGGCGTCGGTCAACGGCGTGTAGGCGGTCCAGCCGAAGTCGGCGGCGCCGCCGGGTGTGATGAAGCCGGCCATGCCTATCGTCGCGCCGAACAGGAACAGCCAGAACGAGAAGGCGTTCAGTCGCGGGAATGCCACGTCGGGCGCGCCGATCTGCAGCGGCAGCACCAGGTTCGCGAATCCGAACACGATCGGCGTCGCATAGAACAGCAGCATGATCGTGCCGTGCATGGTGAACAGCTGGTTGAACTGCTCGTTGGACAGGAACTGCAGTCCGGGCGCGGCCAACTCGGTGCGCATCAGCAGCGCCAGCAGGCCGCCGATGAAGAAGAAGATGAAGCACGTGACCACGTACATGATGCCGATCAGCTTGTGATCGGTGGTGGTGATCAGCCGGTAGATCAGGTTGCCTTTAGGGCCGGTTCGGGGCGGGTACGGGCGGCTAGCCTCGAGTTCTCCCAGCGGGGGGGCTTCGGCAGTCAAGAGCTCCTCCAAACGTCGAGCAGGGCAACCGCGATCAGTGGTGTCCGAGTCTAGCGTTCGAGCGGTCGCGCCGACGGACAGGTCCTACAAGCTGTCGTAATGAGCCGGTGAACACTTCCGGCCGGTGCGGTCGCGTGCTCGCTGGAGTCGCTTCACCTGGCCAGATGTTAACGTCGGACCCGTGCCGCTCAGGGGTGTCCGACGCGCTCTCGCCGCTGCCGCCGCGGTAGGTGTTTTCGCCGCTGTCTGCGGCGGTTGCAACTCGAATTCCTCCGGTAAAGGCGGCGCGAGCGCGGCATCGGTGATCACCAGCACCACCCAGATCGCCGGCGCCGGTGTGTTGGGCAATCAGCGCCGGCCCGACGAGTCGTGCGCTGCAGAACCGGCCGCCCCCGACCCTGGCCCGTCGCCGCGGCCGGCGCACAACGCCGCCGGAGTGCAGCCCGACACCGCCGAGGTTCCCGACGAGCCGCAGCGCATCGTCGTGCTGTCCGGCGACCAACTCGACGCGCTGTGCGCGCTGGGCCTGCAGTCGCGCATCGTCGCGGCCGCACTGCCGGACGGCTCGTCCGACCAGCCGTCGTACCTGGGCACGATCGTGCACAAACTGCCGGCCGTGGGCTCTCGCAGCAACCCTGACCTCGGCGCGATCAAAGCCGCCAAGCCTGATCTGATCCTCGGCTCGCAAGGGCTGACACCGAAGCTGTATCCGGAGTTGGCGGCGATCGCGCCCACGGTGTTCACCGGGTCGCCCGGCGCGGCGTGGCAGGACAACCTGCGCGGGGTGGGCGAGGCGACCGCGCGGTCCGGCGCCGCGGGCGACCTGATCGACCGTTTCACCGCCAAGGCCCACGACGACGGCGCCGCGCACGACGCAGCCCACTATCAGGCGTCGGTCGTGCAGTTCACCGCAGAACGCGGTCCGCGTCTATGGCGCGGACAATTTCCCGGGCAGCGTTTTGACCGCAGTGGGCGTGGATCGGCCTGCGGCGCAACGGTTTACCGACAAGCCCTATGTCGAGGCCGGTAGCACCGACCACGACCTGGCGGGCGGGGCGAACTTCTCGGCGGCCGATGGCGACGTGATCTATGTGTCGTTCGATTCGCCGCAGGCCAAGGACCGCGCGCCGACGATTCTCGACAGCGACGCCTGGCGCAGGCTGTCGGCCGCCCGCGACAACCGGATTTTCGTGGTCAACAACGAGGTCTGGCAGACCGGCGGTGGCGTCGTCGCCGCCCGCGGCATCATCGATGACCTGCGCTGGATCAACGCTCCCATCAACTGAGCAGTGGTGTGAGGTCGGACGCACTCCGGCAAATACATAGCCTGTCTATGATAATCTGGATGCCGTTCACTAGAATTCGATACGAAACCAAGCGCATTGAAGAGGACTACTGATGAGCACTGTCTCCGCGTACGCCGCCTCTGATTCGACGGGGCACCTGAGCAAGACCACGATCACCCGCCGCGAGCCCGGCCCGCACGACGTCGCCATCGACATCAAGTTCGCCGGGATCTGCCACTCCGACATCCACACCGTCAAGGCCGAATGGGGCACGCCCAACTACCCGGTGGTGCCCGGCCATGAAATCGCCGGCGTCGTCACCGCGGTCGGCTCCGAGGTCACCAAGCACAAGGTCGGCGACCACGTCGGCGTCGGCTGCATGGTGAACTCCTGCGGCCACTGCAGCAGCTGTCAGGCCGGACTCGAGCAGTACTGCAAAAACGGTGCGACGTTCACCTACAACTCCATCGACAAAGACGGCACCGTCACCCAAGGCGGCTACAGCCAGGCGGTGGTCGTCGACGAGAACTTCGTCGTGCGCATCCCCGACTCGCTGCCACTGGACGCCGCGGCTCCGCTGCTGTGCGCGGGCATCACGCTGTTTTCACCGCTGCGGCACTGGAAGGCCGGGCCCAACACCCGGTTGGCGATCATCGGCCTCGGCGGCCTGGGACACATGGGCGTCAAACTCGGCGCCGCGATGGGTGCCGAGGTGACGGTGTTGTCGCAATCGCTGAAGAAAATGGAAGATGGTCTGCGACTGGGCGCCAAGCACTACCACGCCACCGCCGACCAGGACACCTTCAAGAAGTTGCGCGGCAGCTTCGACCTCATCCTGAACACCGTCTCGGCGAACCTCGACCTCGGCGCCTACCTGGGCCTGCTCGACGTCGATGGCACGCTCGTCGAGTTGGGCATTCCCGAGCACCCGATGGAGGTGCCGGCCTTCCCGCTGGCGCTGGCGCGTCGCAGCTTGTCCGGGTCCAACATCGGCGGTATCGCCGAGACCCAGGAAATGCTCGACTTCTGTGCAGAGCACAAGACGCTGCCCGAAATCGAAGTCATCGAGGCGGATTACGTCAACGAAGCGTACGAGCGGGTGCTGGCCAGCGACGTGCGCTACCGCTTCGTGATCGACGTATCAACCCTGTGAGTTAGTTCCCGAGGCGGCTGTCGTGTCGGCCTGGTCGTTGATCCCAGCCAGCGGCCAGCCGGCGGCGGCCAGCCTCGCGGCCACTCGTGCGATGTTCTCCGGGCCCGCGTCGTAGTGCGTCATGTCGGAGATGAAGTCGGCGATGACATCACGATCGACGGTCCCGTTGGACAGCTCTTCCTCGTCGATCGAGTCGACGACCTCGGTGATCTCGTCGTCGTTCAGCGGCGTGCTGCGCAGCAATGCCAGCAGCGCCACGCGGTCCGGCCCGGGAACGCCTTCGGGATAGCCCACCTGCAGCCACGCGATGACGGATCGGAAGAAGTTGGCCGCCGAGGAGGCCGCGGAAGCTGGTGTTATCGCCACCGGACCAGTGTCGCGGCTTCGGGCTCGCCGTCGCCACTTTCGCGCGCGACCTTTTCCACAATTCACGCACCGTTCACGGAATGAGCGGTCTGGCACGCCTAGAAGTTCCAGTCCTCGTCTTCGGTGTTGACCGCCTTGCCGATCACGTACGACGAACCCGAGCCGGAGAAGAAGTCGTGGTTCTCGTCGGCGTTGGGAGACAGGGCCGACAGGATCGCCGGGTTGACGTCGGTCTCCTCCCGCGGGAACAGCGCCTCATAGCCGAGATTCATCAGCGCCTTGTTCGCGTTGTAGCGCAGGAACTTCTTGACATCCTCGGTCAGGCCGACCTCGTCGTAGAGGTCCTGGGTGTATTCCGCCTCGTTCTCGTAGAGCTCGTAGAGCAGGTCGTAGGTGTACTCCTTGAGCTCGTCCTGCTTGGTCGCATCCTGCAGCGCCAGGCCCTTCTGGAACTTGTAGCCGATGTAGTAGCCGTGCACGGCCTCGTCGCGGATGATCAGCCGGATCAGGTCGGCGGTGTTGGTCAGCTTGGCCCGGCTCGACCAGTACATCGGCAGGTAGAACCCGGAGTAGAACAGGAAGCTCTCCAGCAGCGTCGAGGCCACCTTGCGCTTGAGCGGGTCGTCGCCCTTGTAGTACTGCATCACGATCTCGGCCTTGCGCTGCAGGTTCGAGTTCTCCTCCGACCAGCGGAACGCCTCGTCGATCTCGGTGGTCGAGCACAGCGTCGAGAAGATCGAGCTGTAGCTCTTCGCGTGCACCGACTCCATGAAGGCGATGTTGGTGTACACCGCTTCCTCGTGCGGCGTCAGCGCGTCGGGGATCAGGCTGACGGCACCGACCGTGCCCTGGATGGTGTCCAGCAGCGTCAGGCCGGTGAACACCCGCATGGTCAGCTGCTTCTCGTTGGGCGTCAGCGTGCCCCAGGACGGGATGTCGTTGGACACCGGCACCTTTTCCGGCAGCCAGAAGTTCCCGGTCAGCCGCTCCCAGACCTCTGCGTCCTTCTCGTCTTGCAGACGGTTCCAGTTGATCGCCGAAACCCGGTCGATCAGCTTCACTCCATCAGTCACCAGAACCCCACTTCACCAGGACAGATAGTCGACGTTACGTAGGTCACAAACACTACCCCTGGGGTGCGACAAGGCGACGGAACACAAGAAGTTGTGTTCGCGTGTCGCGCACGAGTTCGTGTCAGACGACCGTTGCCACCGGAATACCCGGGATCGACATCGTATCCACGCAGGCTTCCTCACCTGCTGGATGTACCATTTGGTACATGATTACCGAAGACAGCATCGAGATCGACGCTCCAGCGCAGTTGGTGTGGGAAGTGTTCAGCGACGTCGAACGCTGGCCCGAATGGACCGCGTCGGTGACGTCCCTGGTCGGCCGCGACGGCCCTCGCCTGGGTGTCGGCAAACGGTTTGTGATCAAGCAGCCGGGAATGGGGACGCTGGTCTGGAAGGTCACCGAGGTCGATCCGGGCCAGTCCTGGACATGGGTGCAGCGCGCACCCGGCGCGCTCACGACCGCTCGACACGATGTCATCGCCCTGCCCGGCGGGCGCACCCTGATACGCCAGCAACTCGACCAGCGCGGCATGCTCGGCGCACTGGTCGCGCGGTTGATGGTCAACAAGACCAAGCGGTTCCTGCAGCTGGAAGCCCGCGGGCTCAAGGCACGTGCCGAGCAACTCCACCATGCCGATGGCACGCACTCCTGACCAGAGCCGTCGCCGTCAGCTGCTGGACACGCTGGTCGAGGAATTCGCTGTCGGCGGCGTCGGTGACCGCTCGTTACGCGATGTAGCCGCCGCGGTCGGCACAAGTCATCGAATGTTGTTGCATCACTTCGGCTCTCGAGAAGAGATGCTGGTGGCGATCGTCGAGGAAGTCGAGCGACGCCAGATGACAGTCCTGCCCGATCTGCCGACGAATCCCGCCGATCACTTCGCTGCGATGTGGGCCGACGTCCGCAGGCCAGAACTGCGCCCGTTCGAGCGCCTCTTCTTCGAGTGCTACGCGCGAGCGGCCAACGGGGAACAACCATTCGACCGGATGGTTCCGGGAGCGGTCGACGATTGGCTGTCCCTCACTGAAGGTCTTGCCGAGCCCGCCGCGGCACGACTCGGGCTCGCCGTGATTCGCGGCCTGCTGCTGGATCTGGTCGCCACTGGCGACGAGGCCGGCGTCGATGCGGCCGCTCAAGCGTTCGCGAGCCTGTTGCGCGGCGAAGCACATACGTTGCGCTAATTCGACTTTGGCAGCAGGGAGATGACGGTGTCGACGAGCTCTTCGGCGGTGGTATGCCACTTGTCCAAGTCCAGGTGACCGCTCAGATCCAGCCCCGTGATTCCGTGGGCAGTCGTCAACAGCAACGCACCATAGCGTCGGGCGCGCCGCGGCCCGGTGATGCGACCGACGATGTCGAGGAACAGGTTCTGGGTGCGTTCGGCCGCCTGGACGGCCGCCGCGGGATCACCCGCCGGGGTGGTGAACATCAGCCGATACAGGTGCGGCCGGGTGCGGCCGATGCCGATCAGGGCAAGTAGTCCCGACCGCAAGGATGCCTCGGCCGAATCCTGGCTCCCCGCCAGCACTTCCAGCGCATCACCCAATTCAGTCATCGCGTTGGTGGCCAGAATCGTGAGCAGAGATTCCTTGTCGGCGAAATGCCGGTAGGCCGCCGAACGCGACACGCCGCTTCGGGCACCCACCTCGCGTAGTGTCACGGCGTCGGGTCCACCGAGGTCGAGCAACGTGCCCGCCGCCTCGATCAACGAACGGCGGGTAGCCGCCGCACTCTCCGCTCGCGTCGTCATCCGCCGAGCATAAAGCCCGCGCTTCAGTTGACAACGTCAACATAACTGATAGCTTTCAGTGGACAATGTCAACTCAAGAGCCTGGAGCGCAGATGAATATTCGCAGCCACCCTCACCGGGACGAGCTGATCGTCGTGACCGGAGCATCGACGGGCATCGGCGCGGCCACCGTGAAGCGGCTGGCACAAAAGGGCTTTCACGTACTGGCGGGCGTTCGCCGCGAAGTTGACGCCGAGGCATTTCGAGACCTGGACGTCCGCGGCATTGAGCCGGTCCTCCTGGACATCACCGTAGAAGCGGACATCGCCGCGGTCACCGAACGGGTGGCCTGCGACCCTCGGCATCGCCCCCTTCGTGCGCTGGTGAACAACGCCGGGATTGCCATCAACGCCCCGGTCGAAACGCTGCCGATCGCGCAGTGGCGCCAGCAGTTCGAGGTGAATCTGTTCGGCCACATCGCCATGACTCAGGCTCTGCTGCCTGCTCTGCTGGAACAGCTCGGGCACCGTCGTCAATATCAGTTCGGTTGGCGGCAAGGTGGTGTTGCCGACCTACGGCGCCTACGCCGGTTCCAAGTTCGCGCTGGAAGCCGTCAGCGACGCACTGCGCCGTGAAGTCGGTGCCGCCGGAATCAACGTCGTCGTCGTCGAACCGGGAGCGGTCAAGACCGAGATCGCCGAGCGGGGAATCGCCACGTCGCAACAGCTGATGGCTGACATGAGCGCTAGCCGAGCTCACCCGTTACGGCGACGTCATGGATGCTGTTACCGCACAAGCCCGCTCGTTCAACGAGACCGGCGTGTCAGCCGAAGCGGCCGCGGCTGTGGTCGCCAGGGCAGCGACCGCATCTCGTCCCCGCACCCGTTACACGATCGGGCGTGACGCCGCTATCCTGGTGCGGATCAGCCGACTTCTCCCCGACCGCACCCTCGATCGCATTGTGCGGCTGCAAGTTCAGCGGTTCGCGCCCAAGGTAAGCCAGCCGAGCCCAGTGGTCAGCGCTTAAGCCTTCGCCACGGCGCGCACGCCCTTGCCCACCCCGAAGAACTTGTATTCCGCCAGTTTCAGCGAGCGGGTGTCACGCCAGTACTGCCAGGTCATGCCGCTCCACAGCGTCCGGTTGACGCCGTGCTCGTCGAGATACCAGCTGCTGCAACCACCGGTGTTCCACACCGACCCGGACAGCTTGGCCTGTAGTTCGGCGTTGTAGCGATCCTGCGCAGAACGACTGGGCGCCAACGCTTGTGCACCGGCTTTGTCGACCGCGGCGATTGCCTCGGCGGCATAGTGGATCTGCGACTCGATCATGAAGACCACCGAGGTGTGGCCCAGCCCGGTGTTCGGCCCGAGCAGGAAGAACAGATTGGGCATGTCGGCGACGGCGATACCGCGGTGCGCCACAACCCCTTCCCGGTTCCAGCGATCCACCAGATCCTCGCCGCGTGGGCCTTTCACGTCGACGTAGGTATAGGAGTCGGTGGTGTGGAATCCGGTCGCGTACACGATGACGTCGGCCCGATGCTCGACGCCGTCATCGGTGGCGATGCCGTCAGGGGTGATCCGGCTGATCCGGTCGGTGATCAACGTCGCTTTCGGATTGGCCACCGCCTGGTAGTAGTTGCCGGAGTACAGGATTCGCTTACAGCCGGCGCGATAGCTCGGGGTGAGCCTGCGCCGCAGATCCTTGTCCCGGACGCTGCGTCGGATGTTCCATCTGCCGACCAGCTCGACGGCGCGCAACAGGCCGGGTCGCTGAGTCATCGCGTAGCCCAGACCCTCGAGTCCCCAGTAAATGGCTGACCGCACCGCGAACCGCAGACCGGGCACATACGCGAAGGCGTGGCGCACCGCATCCGGCAACAGGCTGTTCGGCCGCGGCACCACCCACGGCGGGGTGCGCTGATAGAGCTGCACCTCGGCGACCCCGGCATCGCGGCGCACCAACTCCGGCACGATCTGAATCGCGCTGGCGCCGGTTCCGATCACCGCCACCCGCTTGCCGGTCAGGTCGACGCTGTGGTCCCACTGCGCGGAATGGAAAGCAGCGCCGCGGAATTCGTCCATACCTTCGATGTCGGGCAGCCGCGGAATGTGCAGCGCGCCGGCACCCGAGATCACGAATTGGGCGACATACTCACTTCCCGACTCGGTGAATACATGCCAGCGGTATTCGCTGTCGTCCCAGTGCGCCCGACTCACCTTTTCACCAAACCGGATGTAGCGGCGCAGGCCGTATTTCTCTGTGACGCCGCGCAGGTAGTCCAGGATTTCCGGCTGCGGAGAGAACAGCTTGCTCCACGTGGCCTTGGGCTCGAACGAGAACGAATACAGATGCGACGGCACGTCGCAAGCGCAACCGGGGTAGCTGTTGTCCCGCCAGGTGCCGCCGATGTCGTCGGCCTTCTCCACGATGACGAAGTCCACACCCTGGCGTTGCAGCGCGATCGCCATCCCGAGCCCGGCGAACCCGGTTCCGATGATGACTGCGCGGGTGCGAACAGGCGGCGCCTGCGCCTCGGGTTGGGTGACCGACTCGGCAATAGTCATCTGCGTCGCTCCTCCGCTGCGGGGTATCCGGTACCGAGGGTATCAACGCCAGCCGGCTAGCTGGCAGCGGACGTGTGCGGCATGACGTCATGTATCGGCCGGTCAGGGTCCATCTTGATGCCGAGCATCTCCGCGGTGCCGCTGATCACGCCAAGCGTGATCGTGGCCAGGTGCTCGACGAACTGTGCGTGCGGCATCCGTCGCGGACTGTCGACATCGGAACCGAGCCACCAATCGGTGGCCGCCGCCGCGCAACCGTACGCCGCGAACGCCGCGAGTTCGAAGGCTCGCGGGTCGAGCTCCATCTCTCGCAGCTCGTTGTTGAACATCTCTGCCATGGCCAGCGTGATCTCGCGGCCTTCGTTCAGCGTCCGCGTCGTCGTCTCTGATTGCTCAGGGAAGCGGCCCTGGATGAAGAAGCGCAGCACGTTGGGATGTTCGTCAACCAGGTTGACATGCTCCTCCGCGGTGCGACGGATGATTTCGCGGACCGAGTCGTTGGCGAAGTCGATCGAGGGGATGACTCTTGCCCACAGCATGTCGCGCAGACGTTTACCGATCGCCTGGAACAGGTCGGACTTGTCGGTGAAATGCCGGTAGATCTTCGGTTTTGCGGTGCCCGCCTCTTCGGCGATCTCGCGGACGCTCAGGTCGGGGCCGAGGCGGTCGATGGCGCGAAACGCCGCCTCCACGATCTCCGCGCGCACCTTCTTGCGGTGCTCTTTCCAGCGTTCACTGCGCGCGTCGACCTTCACCGCAGGCTTGGACCCGGGGTGCGGCAGCGCAGGCCGCGGAATTCTGACCACGTCGAACACCATACCTCGGCGGAACCGCTGACCTGGGCAGACTGGTTTGTACCCGCGCGTCGAGAGGCCAGTTCGCGACACGCAGACGGCCCGTATACGTGCATTAGTGGCCACTGGCGTGACCGCCTGCCGGACGCGGGTCAGTCAGAGCGTGGATCGGTCTGAGTTACAGCACGGCCATTGCAAGCGTGGCGAACATCCGCGGTCGGCGCCCTAGCCGCCGACGCACGTTGTGTCGGCTCGGCAGGATGTCAATGAGGCCTGTTCGGGATGACGGTGGCACCGGTATGTCGGGTCGATGGCACGCAGATCGTCGAAGATGTCCCGCGCCCGCGAGCCGTTGTAGAACTCATTGCTGTCCACTCACGTCAACACAAAGCGAATGGTCATGCACGGCGTGGGAAACGTCGACAGTGCCGTCCGGGCGTAGTCAAGCTGGTTGTGGTCGTCGACATCGTGGTAATGAAGACCAGCCCCACGAAGGCGAGTACAATTGCAGTGTGATCCAACTCGTGTTCGCCACATCGGTGCGCCACACTCGTCGCTGGCGGTGACCGACTTGGGAATCGTGGTCGTACCAATCTGTCGGCACGGCCATCACCGTCAGTCAATTGAGCGTCAAAATGCGTCTGCGTAATTCGCCAGCTGCCGACAGCAGTCTGCGTAGATTGTCGATCCCATTGAGCGCTCAATTGCCGAACGGAATCGTCGGACTGTTCTATAGGCGTTCTGCGATATCTGCCTCCGCAGGCGGAGAACCCGAGAACGAATGCCGTGGGGGTATGGAAATCGATCCAGTCCGGGGTAGACGGCAGGAGCGGCAGCGTCTCTATGTCGTCGGCGTGGGCGCACCGCGGCCGGTCTCGAGCAGATCGCGGCGCTGACTCGACTCGCACCGCGCCCCAGCACGACCAATACTGCTTAAACACGTGCGCCACAGCGTTTCACGGTCACTCCGATGCTCACGGGCGCGACTTCTCACGAGCGCAATTTTAGCTGAAGAAAACCTGAGGGCCAAGTGATAAACATGTGAGTTTACTGTGTGCCGGTCCGTCGCCGGTCTCATGAGGCCTGCGCAGTCGATGGGTCCGTGAGCACACTTGCTGACCTGGCCCGGTAGACAGCCTCCGCGACCGTCACAGCATGCAGGAGACGCAGCCCTCGACTTCGGTGCCTTCCAGGGCCATCTGCCGAAGCCGGATGTAGTACAGCGTCTTGATGCCTTTGCGCCAGGCGTAGATCTGGGCTTTGTTGACGTCGCGGGTGGTCGCGGTGTCCTTGAAGAACAGCGTCAGCGAAAGCCCTTGGTCCACATGCTGAGTGGCCGCGGCATAGGTGTCGATGATCTTCTCGTAGCCGATTTCGTAGGCATCCTGGTAGTACTCCAGGTTGTCGTTGGTCAGGTACGGCGCCGGGTAGTAGGCGCGCCCGATCTTGCCTTCCTTGCGGATCTCGATCTTGGATGCGACCGGGTGGATCGACGACGTCGAGTGGTTGATGTAGGAGATCGATCCGGTCGGCGGCACCGCCTGCAGATTCTGGTTGTAGATTCCGTGCGCCTGCACCGACTCCTTCAGCCGATTCCAGTCGTCCTGGTTCGGAATGCGGATTTTCGCATCGGCGAAAAGCTGACGCACCTTGTCGGTCTTGGGCTCCCACACCTGCTCGGTGTACTTGTCGAAGAACTCACCGGACGCGTACTTCGACTTCTCGAATCCCTTGAAGTGCGAACCGCGTTCGATCGCAATGCGGTTCGAGGCCCGCAGTGCGTGGTAGAGCACCGTGTAGAAGTAGATGTTGGTGAAGTCGATGCCCTCTTCGGACCCGTAGAAGATGCTTTCCCGGGCCAGATAGCCGTGCAGGTTCATCTGGCCGAGTCCGATCGCGTGCGAATCGTTGTTGCCCTGCTCGATCGAGGGCACCGACCAGATGTGAGTCTGGTCGCTCACCGCGGTCAGCGCGCGGATCGCCACCTCGATGCTCTGGGCGAAGTCCGGCGAGTCCATCGTCTTGGCGATGTTCAGCGACCCGAGGTTGCACGAAATGTCTTTGCCGACCTTGGAATACGACAGGTCATCGTTGAACAACGACGGGGTGGAGACCTGCAGGATCTCTGAGCACAGGTTCGAGTGGGTGATCTTGCCCTCGATCGGGTTGGCCCGGTTCACCGTGTCCTCGAACATGATGTACGGATAACCCGACTCGAACTGCAACTCGGCCAGCGTCTGGAAGAACTCGCGGGCCTTGATCTTGGTCTTGCGGATCCGCGCGTCGTCGACCATCTCGTAGTACTTCTCGGTGACCGAGATGTCGGCGAACGGTAGGCCGTAGACACGTTCGACGTCATACGGCGAGAACAGGTACATGTCTTCGTTGTTCTTGGCCAACTCGAAGGTGATGTCCGGAATCACCACGCCCAGGCTCAGCGTCTTGATCCGGATCTTCTCGTCGGCGTTCTCCCGCTTGGTGTCCAGGAAGCGGTAGATGTCGGGGTGATGAGCGTGCAGATACACCGCGCCGGCGCCCTGGCGCGCGCCCAGCTGGTTGGCGTAGGAGAACGAGTCCTCGAGCAGCTTCATGATCGGGATGACGCCCGATGACTGGTTTTCGATGTTCTTGATCGGCGCGCCGTGCTCGCGAATGTTGCTCAGCAGCAACGCGACTCCCCCGCCGCGCTTGGACAGCTGCAGCGCGGAGTTGATCGAGCGTCCGATCGATTCCATGTTGTCTTCGATACGCAGCAGGAAGCAGCTCACCGGCTCACCGCGCTGCTTCTTGCCGGAGTTGAGGAAGGTAGGCGTCGCCGGCTGGAACCGGCCGTCGATGATCTCGTCGACCAGCTTCTCGGCCAGCCCGGTGTTGCCGGACGCCAACGTCAGCGCGACCATCACAACGCGGTCCTCGAAACGCTCCAGGTACCGCTTGCCGTCGAACGTCTTCAGCGTGTACGAGGTGTAGTACTTGAACGCGCCGAGGAAGGTCGGGAACCGAAACTTCTTGGCGTACGCGCGATCCAGCAGCGTCTTGACGAAGTTGCGGCTGTACTGGTCGAGAACCTCGCGCTCGTAGTAGTTCTCCTTGATCAGGTAGTCGAGCTTCTCGTCCTGATTGTGGAAGAAGACCGTGTTCTGGTTGACGTGCTGCAGGAAGTACTGATGCGCGGCCTCGTGGTCCTTCTCGAACTGGATCTTGCCGTCCGCGTCGTACAGATTCAGCATCGCATTCAGCGCGTGATAGTCCATTTCGGGCGCGCCCCCCGGAAGCGAGGGGTGAGTGCCGGTGGTTACAGGCTCTGCAGCGACGGTTGTTGGCACGTCTGTTCCTTCCAGAAGTCAGTCAGACCGGCGCGGACGGCTTCCACGTCGTCCGGGGTCCCCATCAGTTCGAAGCGGTAGAGGTAGGGCACGCCACATTTGCGGGACACCACGTCGCCCGCATAGGCGAATTCGGTGCCGAAGTTGTTGTTGCCGGCGGCGATGACACCTCGGATCAACGACCGGTTGTGTTCATTGTTCAAGAAGGCGATCACCTGTTTGGGGACGTAACCACCGTCGTTGATATTCGGAGTGGGCCGCCCGCCTCCGTACGTCGGCAGTACCAACACGTACGGCTGGTCGACTTCGATGCGGCCGTGCAGTGGTATCCGCGTTGCCGGCATGCCCAGCTTCTGCACGAAGCGGTGGGTGTTCTCCGAGACGCTGGAGAAATACACCAGGCTGCAGGACGGCACGACGATCCCTCTGCTGTTGTACGACGTCGTCAGCTATGCGCTCAGAACAGCGGCGGTGAGCGACTTGATCCGGTCCGGCCGGAAACCCGACCAGTGCTCGTTACCGGCCACCACGACGGGCGCCTGCAGATACCCGAGAGCCATCACGTAGTCACGCGCCTCGGAGTCGAGCGTGATGTCGACGATCTCGTAGGCGATGCCTTGCTTGTCCAGCGCCTTGTAGGTGGCGTTGCACTGCACGCAGGCGGGCTTGGTGTAAACGGTGACGCTCATCGGCGGTACGACCCCTCTGTCATGGTGATAGTGGAGAAAGGCAAAGACTGGCAACTACTCAGGTACTGCTATTCAGCGAACCGCCAGGCCGCAGAATTCCCGTCTCGGCGGTCCGCGTCAGCTGGCTTTCGCTACCGGCTGGTGCGTCCCGACCGACCAGGTCAACCTGGGCTCTGCCGGTGTCGGAAACACTACACCTAGTGGTCGACAATAAGTATAGATACAACATGTTCGGAAATACATTCATGAAATTCCCTGGTCGTAAGGCCTCAAGTCGACGTGTCTCCGGCGTGTCGCAGGTCACAAATTGGCCTCACGGCGGTATAGCAACAGATCTACCACCCGGCACCGACAGCATCCGTCGGCCGACTCCCCACAGCAAAGCGCCCCGGCGGCATGCGAGCCGCCGGGGCGTGTGCGGAGAATCAGCTGATTTCGGCAGCCAGCTTGCCCACCGCTTCGCGCACCTGTGCCGACACTTCGGCATGCTCACGCGGGTGCTGACCCATCAGCGTCTTGAACGGAACCGACAGTTTGATCGCGTCGACCACCCGGGCGCCGGCAATCCCGAACGACTTGCGGGTGTCGTCATGCGCCCACACCCCGCCGTACTGGCCGAAGGAGCCGCCGACCACGGCAAGTGGCTTCCCCTTGAGGGCGCCGTCGCCGAACGGCCGGGACAGCCAGTCGATCGCGTTCTTGACCACGGCGGGATAGCTGCCGTTGTACTCCGGGGTGACCACCAGTGCTGCGTCGGCTCCGGCCGCCGCGGCGCGCAACGCGGCTACTGAAGCCAGGGCCGCGGCCTCGGCGTTCATCGCGTCGTCGATCTCCTCGTTGTAAAACGGCAGATCGCCCAGGCCTTCGAAGATCGTTACCGCGACGCCGTCCGGGGCCACCTCGGCGGCCAGCTCGGCGATCTGGCGATTGATCGACGCGGCACGCAAGCTTCCTACCAGTGTCAACACTTTGGTCTCCGGCATGATCTGCGCTCCCTTCAATGGTTGGTGCCCATCTTCCCATGGCGAACTATAACCGGACTATGGTCCGCTTTGTTCCGATGACGCTACAGTAATTTTGTGAGCGCTACTGATTCGGTTCGCGACCTGCCGGTCTCCGTTCCGCAGGAACGCGGCGACGCCGCGCGTAACCGTGTCCTGTTGCTGGATGCGGCGCGGCGACTGATCGACGAGCGTGGCGCCGACGCGGTCACCATGGACGACGTCGCAGCGGCCGCCGGAGTCGGTAAAGGCACGGTGTTTCGCCGCTTCGGCAGCCGGGCCGGATTGATGATGGTGCTGCTCGACGAGGATGAGCAAGCCAGCCAGCAAGCATTCATGTTCGGCCCGCCGCCGCTGGGTCCCGATGCGCCGCCGCTGGATCGGTTATTGGCGTTCGGGCGTGCCCGGCTGCAATTCGCACACACGCACCGCGAGTTGCTGGTGGCGGCCAGCCGCGATCCGCACTCCCGCTTCGGCGCCGCGGCGACGGTGCTGCGCACGCATGTCCGGATGCTGCTGGCCAGGGCGGGCACGACCGGTGATCTGGACGCCCAGACCGATGCCCTACTGGCGTTGTTGGAGGCCGACTATATCGAGCACCAGCTGACGCAGCGCGACCAATCTCTGCAGGTGCTTGGCGATGCGTGGGAGAGCCTGGCCCGCAAGCTTTGTGGGCGATGAAGCCGCGTTGGATCCTGCACGTCGATCTCGACCAGTTTCTGGCGTCGGTCGAACTGGGACGTCACCCCGAACTAGTCGGGCTGCCCGTCATCGTCGGAGGCAGCGGCGACCCGGCCGAGGCACGCAAAGTGGTCACCTGTGCGTCCTACGAAGCCCGCGAGTTCGGCGTGCACGCGGGTATGCCGTTGCGCACCGCAGCCAGGCGCTGTCCGGAGGCCACGTTCTTGCCGTCCGATCCCGAAGCGTATGACGCCGCCTCTGAACAAGTGATGGCCCTGCTGCGCGACCTCGGACATCCATTGGAGGTCTGGGGATGGGACGAGGCCTACGTTGGCGCCGATGTGGACGACCCTCACGAACTGGCCGAGCAGATCCGCGCGGTGATCGAGTCTGCCACCGGCTTGTCCTGCTCCGTTGGCATCAGCGACAACAAGCAGCGCGCCAAGGTCGCGACCGGCTTCGCCAAGCCGGCCGGGATCTACGCGCTCACCGAGTCGAACTGGATGACCGTGATGGGTGACCGGCCCGTCGACGCGCTGTGGGGCGTTGGCCCCAAGACGACGAAAAAGCTTGCCGCCCTTGATATCACCACGGTGTCACAGTTGGCGCAGGCCGACGCCGAATTGCTCGACGTCGACGTTTGGGCCGCGCACCGGGCTGTGGTTGCTGCTCCTGGCCAACGGCGGCGGGGACGACACGGTCAGCTCCGAACCGTGGGTACCGCGCTCGCGCAGCCATGTCATCACTTTTCCGCGCGACCTCACCGATCGCTCCGAAATAGACTCGGCCGTAACAGCATTGGCGAGACGAGCACTCGACGAAGTGGTGGCGGCTTCGCGGATCGTCACCCGGGTGGCGGTCACGGTACGCACCAACACGTTCTACACGCGGACGAAGATCCGCAAGCTCGACGAGCCCACCATCGACTCCGGCGTCATTGTCGCGGCGGCGTTGCGGGTGTTGGATCTGTTCGAACTGGACCGTCCGGTGCGGCTGCTGGGGGTTCGGCTGGAATTGCAGATGCCGGACCGTAACGAGGCACCACCGGCGCGGGCTTGAGAGCCTTGGTGAAGACCGCGTTCACTTGCCGCATCGCGACGCTATAAGGCCACCACGCAACGCGTTTGAACGCGTACAGGGCACGGATGTCGGCCGAGGTGTAGATCAGGAACCGGTTCCTGGCGACCCCGGCCAGGATCTTGTCTGCGGCTTTCTCCGGCGACACCGCGTGCCCGCTGAAGCGGTCGACCCAGCGACTCACCTGCGGATCGTCGCGGTCGACCCCGGCGATCTCGACGGTGTTGACCAGCGGGGTGCGCACCGCGCCGGGCACCACGACCGACACCCCGATGCGGTAGCGGGCCAAGTCGAACCGCAGAACCTCGGAGAGTCCGCGCAGCCCGAACTTGCTGGCGCTGTAGGCGGCATGCCACGGCAGGCCGATCAGGCCTGCCGCCGAGGACACGTTCACCAGGTGTCCGCCGTTGCGCGCCGCCACCATTGGAGGCACGAAGTTCTCGATGACGTGGATCGGACCCATCAGGTTGATCGAGATCATCTTTTCCCACTGCTCGTGCGACAGCCGGTCGACGGTCCCCCAGGCCGACACCCCGGCGATGTTCATCACGACGTCCATGCTCGGGTGGTTGGCGTGGATCGCCTCGGCAAAAGCCGCCACCTCGTCGTGGTTCGCGATGTCCAACGCCCGGTATTCGGGGACCTGAGCCCCGAGCGCGCGAACGGCATTCACCGTCTCGGCCAGACCGTCGGCGTTGCGATCCGTCAGATACAGCTCGGCGCCTCGGCTCGCGAGCCGCAGTGTCGTCGCGCGGCCGATGCCGCTGGCCGCACCGGTGATCAGACACCGCTTGCCCGCGAACGTCTTCTTCGACATGGCAGGTGACGATACCGGCCACAGCCCGCCTACGCCTGCGGCGAACCGCCCCACAGCGCGTTGAGCCACAACGCCTCGAGCACCCGCACGCCGCGCTGCACGTCACCGTGGTCGCCCAGATAAGCGGTGTCGCCGGACAGCATCTGCGCGGTGGTCACCGACAAGGTGCGCACCAGCGTCGGAATGTCGTCGCTGATCGGGTGGGCGGTACCCGCCCGCAACTCGTCGTTGACGATGCCGAGGATCTGCTGGACCACGCCCTCGACTTGTTGGTCGAGCAGATCGCGGATCTCGGCGTCGGTGTTGCGCGCGGCGTTGCACGCCGACATCACCGGGTCGTTGTGGGCATAGACGGCCGCGGCACTTCCCACCATCCGCTCGGCGAATGCCGCCGGCGACTCGTCGCCGCCGCGCGGCGCGAAGTACTCGGTCAACTCCTCGAGTTCGCGGGTGGCATCGGCGAGGATCTGGGCCAGCACGGCGTATTTGGAGTCGAAGTAGAAATAGAACCCCGATCGGGCGACGCCGGCGCGGTCGCTGATGGTGCTCACCGACAGCTGGGCGAACGGCTTCACCTCCAGCAGCTCGCGCACCGCCTGCACGATGGCCTGGCGTTGCCGATCACCGCGTCGCCGCGGAACCGGCACAACCGGAGCATGCTCGGTCAACCCGTCGCCCCTCTCCTCGATGCGCACCCTTCGACCTTGCACTAGCCATCTGTAAAAGCAAACTTGACAGCCGTCAAGTTTAACCCAAGGATGACAGTGAGTGAGGTCTGCCACACCGTCGATCCACCCTTGGCCACACGCCCCCACGCCCGCCACGAAGGAGTGTCAGGACATGTCGAAGGCCACTGTCAGCACCACTGGCTACCTGCTCGACCAGGCCAAGCGCCGATTCACCCCCACGGTGAACACCATCCCCGGCATGGGCCTGCTCGAGAAGCGACTGTTGAACGTCGACTGGAAGCAGCGCGAGCTGGCGACCCCCCCGCCCGGCAGCGGCCTGAAGCCGGTGATGGGCGACCGCGGGTTGCCGGTCCTCGGCCACATCATCGAGATGTTCCGCGGCGGACCGGAATTCCCACTGCACCTTTACAAGACGCGTGGCCCGGTGTTCTACGCCGAGTCGCCGGCGCTGCCGTCGATCGTCGCCATCGGCCCGGATGCCACCCAGGCGATCTTCTCCAACCGCAACAAGGACTACTCGCAGAAGGGCTGGCACCCGGTGATCGGGCCGTTCTTCAACCGCGGCCTGATGATGCTCGACTTCGACGAGCACATGCACCATCGCCGGATCATGCAGGAGGCCTTCACCCGCAGCCGGCTCACCGGCTACGTCGACCACATCGATCAGGTGGCCTCGGCGGTGGTGGCCACGTACCCGACCGACGACGCCCGCTTCCTGTTCCACCCGGCGATGAAGGAACTCACCCTCGACATCGCCTCGGTGGTGTTCATGGGCCACGAGCCCGGCACCGACCATGATCTGGTCACCAAGGTGAACCAGGCGTTCACCACCACCACCCGGGCCGGCGGCGCCATCATCCGGACCAGCGTTCCGCCGTTCAAGTGGTGGCGCGGGCTGCAGGCCCGCAAGGTGCTCGAGGATTACTTCGTCGAGCGGGTCGCCGAGCGAGCGCGACGCCGAGGGCACCGACATGCTGACGGTGCTGTGTCACACCGAGGACGACGACGGCAACAGCTTCAGTGACGAGGACATCGTCAACCACATGATCTTCCTGATGATGGCGGCCCACGACACCTCCACGTCGACCACCACGACGATGGCCTACAACCTGGCCGCCAACCCGGAGTGGCAAGAGCGCTGCCGCGACGAGTCGGACCGGCACGGCGACGGACCGTTGGACATCGAGGCGCTGGAGAAGCTCGAGGCATTGGACTTGGTGATGGACGAGTCGCTGCGGCTCGTCACCCCGTTGCCGTTCAACATGCGCCAGACCGTGCGCGACACCGACCTGCTCGGCTACTACCTGCCGGCCGGCACCAACGTGGTCACCTGGCCGGGCACCAACCACTGGCTGCCTGAGCTGTGGACCGATCCAATGAAGTTCGACCCGGAACGGTTCACCGAGCCGCGCTGTGAGCACAAGCAACATCGCTACGCGTTCGCGCCGTTCGGCGGCGGCGCCCACAAATGCATCGGCATGGTGTTCGGCCGGCTGGAAGTCAAGACGGTCATGCACCGGCTACTGCGCAGGTACCGCCTCGAACTCGCCCGCCCCGGATACCAGCCCAGGTGGGACTACGGCGGCATGCCAATCCCGATGGACGGCATGCCGATCATGTTGCGGCGCCGTTAGTTAACTAGCGGTTGCCGGCGTACAGCCGGTTCGCGCAGGCAACCACCGCCGACAGAGCGGACTGGGTCGGATCCTGCGAGCAGCCCATTGCCCACTCGGCGCGAGCGCCGTCGGTGCCCTGGATGAAGGTCGCGGTCGTGTCGACTGAATGCAGCTGATGGAACCGCAGCATCTCGACCGCAACTCCGTGTTCGTAGAGCATCGCGGTGAGCGCGGCGACCGGGCCGTTCGCGGTGGCGGTGGCGGTCTCGATGCGATCACCGAGCGCCAGGGTGGCCTGGAATGTCCGGGGCCCCAACCGGGTCGCCGGACGGTCGGCGTCGGTGCAGTGCCACTGCCCCAGGCGCAGCGGACCGGCGTTGGGCGCATAGGTGGCGGTGAAGGTGCTCCACGACATGCGTGTCGGCGTCTTCCCGCAGTCCGCGTGGAAGCGGAATGCCGTCGAACAACAGTGTCGACGATTCGGATGGAGCGAGGGTGATTGTCATGTGCCGGTCTTCTCTGGTCTGAAGGAGTGACCGACGGGTAGTAGCTCCGACCCACAGCGGGGGGTCGGTCTGGATCAGACCCCGCTGCGGGTGCCGGCTACTACGAGAAGGTGGTGCACGATCGCGAGGTTAGACCTTGTTGGCCGGACGGTGCAACTTCATTAATCCCTGCCGACCTTTACAGCCACCAGGACGCAGCGGCGTCCAGGTGGCGTCGGATGCGGTGACGGGCCAGGCTGTCGTCGCCGTGCGCGATCGCCTCGATGATGCGCAGGTGAGCGTGCCTGACGTCGAGGAGATCGGCGTGGCTCGGGGCCGGCTGGTCGGTACTGGCCCAGTACCGGCGAAAGACCTCGACCAGGATCCGCAGAAACAACTCCAGCACGGCGTTGCCGGCCAGCTTCGCCAACCCGGCGTGGAACAGGAACTCCTCGACGCCGGCCTTGCGGGGATCATCACCGGCCCGCTCGATCATCAGGCGTTGGCTGTCCAGAAACGCACGCACCTCGGGTGCGTCGTGGCGGGCGACGACCTTGGCGACGTTGTCGATCTCGATGGCGTCGCGAATCACGGTCAGGTCTTCTCGGCGGGGCTCGCGGTACTGGAGATACAGCGCGATGGTGTCGATGCTGGCCTGCGCCTGAGGCTCTGCCACCACCAGCCCGCCACCGGGGCCCCGCCGGGTGGTGGCGACGGCGTGATACTCCAGCAGCCGCACCGCTTCTCGAAGAGCCGCCCGGCTCACCTGGTAGCGCTGCAGCAACGCCATCTCGGTGCCGAAGACCTCGCCCACCTGCCAGCCGCTGCCGGCGATATCGTCGCGGATGGCGGCGGCCAGCACTTCGGCCAGCTTGCCTTGTGGCGCTTCAGGATCGGCGCTGTTCACCGGCGAGTCGACCGCCCGGGCGATGGTGGTCGTGCAGCCACTTCGTCACCGATGCCGCATGCTGTTCGCTCAGCGTCATCGCCCGCGCCGCGTCGCCGGCGGTGACGGCGGCAACGATGGCCGAGTGGTCGCGGTGGCGGTGCTCGATCGCCGCCAAGGCGTCGCGGGCGGAATCCGGGCGCGTGTCTTCGGCATACCGGACGGTCAGTCGCATCAGGATGTCGATAAACAGTTGCAGCACTGGGTTTTTGGACTGGTCAGCCAGTGCGGCGTGAAACTCGTCATTCGGCGCCGCCGGATCGGGTCGGCGGTCTTGTTCGGCACGCAGCACGGCGCGGAGCCGGTCGATGCCCGCTTCGTCGATGCGCAGCGCGGCCCGCGATGCCGCCAGCGGTTCCAACAGCAGCCGGGCATTCAGCAGGTCGTCGATCGTGATGCCCCGGTATTCCAGATAGATGATGATCGCCTGGGTGGCCGGCGCCGCATCCGGCTCGCAAACCAGCAGACCGCCATTCGGACCGCGACGCATCCGCGCGACCCGGTGATGCTCGACGAGTCGAACCGCTTCCCTGAGCACCGATCGGCTGACCTGGTAGCGCTGCTGCAGCGCCTGCTCCGAGCCCAGCGACTGCCCGACCGGCCAGCCGCGCCGGATGATGTCGGCCTCGATGCGACGGGCAACCTGGGAAGCCCGCTTGTCGGGCCGGCGCTGGGCGGCCGGACCGGCTTGCACCCGCGCACGCGGGTCAGCGCTCAACTGCACGCCCGCACAGGGTGATTCAGCACGTCAACAACATGCAGCCGGCGATTGGCCCGCCACCGACCGCAGCAACGGCGACCTCGGGCCGACGGGACACCTGCCGCTCCCCCGCCTCGCCGCGCAGTTGCAGACACGCTTCGTGCAGCAGCCAGTAGCCGTGCATGCGTCCGGCCGAAAGCTGGCCGCCATAGGTATTCAGCGGCAGTGTGCCGTCCAGTGCGATCCGCTCGGCCCCTTCGACGAACGGACCGGCCTCGCCGTCACCGCAGATGCCCAGGGCTTCCAGCCAGGCGAAAGTGAGGAAGGTGAAACCGTCGTAGAGCTCGGCGAGATCGAGGTCGGTCGGCGTCAGGTCGGTGCGCGACCACATCTGTGCGGCCGCGTCCACCGACGCCATCTTCGGATAGTCGGCGCGGTGAAACCAGCCACCGGCGCCGTTGCTGCCCCCGACCGCTTCGACTTTCACCGGCCGGTGCGGGCAATCGCCGGCGTAGTCGGCGGCCGACACCACCACCGCGACCGATCCGTCGATCGGCACGTCGCAGTCCAGCAGGCCCAGCGGCAGTGACACCGGCCGCGCCGCAAGGTAGTCCGCCATCGTCATCGGATCCCGATACACCGCACGGGGATTCAGCGCCGCGTTACGCCTGCTGTTGATCGCCAACCAGCCCAGCTGCTCTTTAGTGGTTCCGTACAGCTCCATGTGCCGACGACATGCCAGCGCCAGCCAGTTCGCGGCCGAATACGCTTGGGCAGCAATGAGATCGTTGACATCATCCATCGGGCCGACGGCCGGTGGCGTCTCACCTTCCGGCGTATCGAACATCTTCGCCAGCGGCGGAACGGGCGCGCCTGCGTCCTGTTTCGTCAGGACGGTACCGCCCAGCATCTGGATGGTCCGGTAGATGATCACATGCCGCGCATGACCTTCGGAGACCGCGCGGCACGCCGACATCACCGGGTTCAGCAGGCCACCGGTGTGAAATCCCGTCCCACAGTCGGACGCCTCGATGCCCAGCGCGGCGTTGACCTCGGCGGCGGGCGTGTCACCCAACGTGGCGATGCCATCGATATCGGTGGCGACCAGGCCGGCGTCGTCGATCGCGGTGCGGACCGCTTCCATCGTGAGCTCGAAGCCGGGAATGCCGGTGCGGCGGCCGATTCGGGAGATACCGATGCCGGAGATGATCGCGTCTTTTTCGAAGTAGCTCATGTGCGCCGTCCGTTGGACCAACCCGAGGGAATTGAGTGTACTGTATTGCCCGTGTCAACCGAGGCGTCGTCACAGCTGCTCGTCGAGCACTGCGACAACTGCGCACGCTGGGTCCATCCCGCCAGCGGCACATGTCGCGACTGCGGTGGTGCGCTGGTCGCAAAGCCGGTTTCCGGGCAGGGCACGGTCTTCACCTACACGGTCAACTATCACGCGTTCAATCCGGAAATCGCGACACCGTACGTCATCGCGCTCGTCGAGCTTGCCGAGCAGCCCGGACTGAGAGTGGCCGCCAATATCGTTGACTGCGAGCCCGATTCGGTGACCTGCGGTATGCGCGTGGAGGCGCTGCCGGAGCCCGGCCCGGGTGGCGCAGCACGCTTCGCGCCCGCCTGAGCGTCAGTTGATCAGCGGGTCGCGCGGCATTCCCAGAATCCGCTCGGCGATCTGATTGCGGGTGACCTCGGAGGTACCGCCGGCGATCGCCATCGCTCGAGCGCTCATCACCAGACGGCCCGCCAGCGCCCCGGCACCGTCGAGCAACGCGGTTTCCGGTCCCGCCAGCGCGGCCGTGATCGCGGCGCCCTCGATCATGTGGTCGGCCAGTTTGAGCTTGGTGACATTGCCTTCCGGGCCCGGGCCCGCTCCCTCGACGCTGCGCGCGACGCGGCGCAAATTCAGCAGCCGCAAGGCATTCTCCTCGGCCAGGTATGAGCCCACCCGAGTTCGCCCGCCCGCCAACCGATCCGGCTGATCCTTGACCTGTTGCACCAGTTGGGTCGCCAAACCCGCGTAATAGGATCCGCTCCCGCCGATACTGACCCGCTCGTTGCCCAGCGTCGCCCTGGCTACCGTCCAGCCGGTGTTGGGTTCGCCGACCACGTCTTCGTCGGGTACGAACAGGTCGTTGAAGAAGACCTCGTTGAAGTCCGACCCGCCGGTGATCTGACGCAGCGGCCGCACCTCGACTTCGGGAGCGTTCATGTCCACGATCACCGTGGTGATGCCGGCGTGCTTGGGTGCCCCCGGGTCGGTGCGCACGGTGGCCAGACCGCGCGCACAGTAGTGCGCCCCGCTGGTCCACACCTTCTGACCGTTGATTTTCCAGCCACCGTCCACCCGGGTGGCCTTGGTCTTGATCGACGCCGCGTCGGAGCCGGCGTCCGGCTCGGAGAACAGCTGGCACCAGATCTCGTCTTTGCGCAGCGCCTTCTCGACGAATCGCTCGATCTGCCAAGGTGTTCCGTGTTGCACCAGCGTCAGGATCACCCAGGCGGTGATGCCGTAATCGGTGCGTTTGATGCCCGCTGCGCGGAACTCCTCCTCGATCACCAACTGCTCCACCGGATCTGCGGCCAGTCCCCATGGCTTGGGCCAATGCGGCATCACGTAGCCGGTTTCGATCAGCTTGTCCCGCTGCGCCTGCTTGTCCAGCGCGGCCAGTTCGGCGACCTCTGCACGAATCCGGGCCCGCATTTCCTCGGCCTCGGGCGGTAGGTCCAGGCTGTTCTCCCGGGTGACACCAGCGGCGGTGCGCTCGAACACGTCGTCAGCGGGTGCGTCACCGCCGAACAGTGCCGTGGTGACCAGCGCACGGCGCAGGTGCAGATGCGCATCGTGTTCCCAGGTGAAGCCGATACCGCCGTGCACCTGGATATTGAGCTCGGCGTTGCGCGCGTAGGCCGGAAAGGCAAGTGCCGCAGCCGAAGCGGCCGCCAACCGGAACTGGTCCTCGTCTTCGGAGGCCGCGCGGGAGGCGTCCCACACCGCGGCGATGCCCGACTCGGTGGCCACCAGCATGTTCGCGCAGTGGTGCTTGATGGCTTGGAAGGTGGCGATGGTTCGGCCGAACTGCTGGCGGACCTTGGCGTAGTCGACGGCGGAGTCGACACAGTCAGCCGATCCGCCGACCGCCTCGGCGGCCAGCAGTGTCCGCGCACGGGCCAGCGCCGAGTCGTGCGCTCCGGAGAGAACGTCGTCGGCACTGACGCTGACCTTGTCCAGCCGGACACGTCCGGAGCGTCGCGTCGGGTCCAGGTTCTCCGGCACCTCGATCGTGACGCCTGAGCGATCGCGCTCCAGCACCAGCACGTCGTCGCCGGCCCGCAGCAGCAGCAGGTCGCCGAGGCCGGCGCCCAGCACGATGCCGGCATCACCGTCGGCCACGCCGTTGCTGAGGCTGACACTGCCGCCCAATCCGATGCCGGCGGTCACGGTTCCGTCGATCAGCCCCGGCAGCAGCCGCGACTTCTGCTCCGCTGTGCCGTCTTTGGCGATCACCGCCGACGCGATGACGGTCGGCACGAATGGCCCCGGCGCTACCGCACGCCCCAGCTCGTCGATCACCACCACCAGCTCGGGCAGCCCGTATCCCGAGCCGCCGTGTTCCTCGTCGATGTGCAGGCCCAACCAGCCGAGTTCGACGAGGCCCTGCCAGAACGGCGGCCGGCCCTCCTCCGGCGCATCGAGCAGCGAGCGCGCGGCTGCGCGGGCCTTCTGCGAGGTGAGAAACCCGCGAGCGACTTCGGCGAGTTCGCGATGGTCGTCGGTCAGTGCGATACCCATTGCAGGGCCTTCCTCTTGGACGCCATTGGCCGGTCGGAAAGAGTGTACTGAAATGCGACCATCTCCCAACCGGCTGGTCGGTCGGGCTGGGTTTGGCCGGATCGTGCGCGAACGTGAACTTGGTTTCACCCTCGTGCGCGAACGTGAAACTGGTTTCACATTCGGCGGCCCGAAGGCTTGGGTGTCGGCGCGTTACTTCGGCGCGAACCGCTGCCCGGCGTCCAGCCGCAGGCACTGGCCGTTCAGCATCGGGTTGTCGACGATCGCCGCCACCAGCTTGGCGTACTCCTCCGGGCGGCCCAGCCGCTTCGGGAACGCCGCATCCTTGGTCAGCGCGGTGGCGTATTCGTCCGGAATGCCTTTGGTCAACCCGGTCGCGAACAGGCTCGGCGCGATCGCCAGCACCCGGATGCCCAGCGACCCCAGGTCACGCGCCATGGTCAGACACATGCCGGCGATGCCGGCTTTGGCCGCGGTGTAGGCCACCTGTCCGATCTGGCCTTCGAACGCCGCGATCGAGGCGGTGTTGATGATGACGCCGCGCTCCTCATCCTCGGGCTCGTTCTGGCTCATATAGCTGGCCGCCAGCCGGCTGATGTTGAACGAGGCGATGAGGTTGAGGTCGATCACCGACTGGAAGGACTCCAGGTCATGCGGACCGGATTTCGACATCGTGCGCTTGGCGATACCGCCACCGGCCGTGGTGACCGTGACGTGCAGGCCGCCCAACTTGTCGACGGCGCTCTTCAGCGTTTCCTCGGTGCCAGCGAAATCGGTGACGTCGACCGGATAGAAGTCGCCGTCGATTCCGGCCGCGACTTCCTTACCGTCGGAGCCTTCGCGGTCGAAGATTGCGACGCTGGCACCGCGGGCGTGCAGCAGCTCGGCGCTGGCGCGCCCCATGCCCGAGGCGCCGCCGATGACGATGACCTTCTTGCCGTTGATCTCCATCCAGACCTCCCTGTTCGTCGGGGCACTGCCCGCGCGTGTCGTACTGCACGCTATCGCGGCGACGCGTGACGTTGTCGGCCAGGTGTGTAAAGGTGGGTTGTGCTGCTGGCCGACGTCGCGGCCACCTCAGTCGAGGTGGGTGGCTCCGCCGCGCGACGAGCTAAGACCGCCCGGATCGCCGAGCTGCTCGGCCGGGCCAAATCCGATCCCGCGCTGGTGGCGATCGTGGTGGCCTGGCTTTCCGGCGAGCTGCCGCAGCGCCAAATCGGGGTCGGTTGGGCGGCTTTGCGATCACTGCCGCCCGCCGCAGCAGAGCCCAGCCTGACTGTCCATGCCGTCGACGCCATGCTGTCGGCGATCGGCGCGGTCTCGGGCAAGGGTTCCCAATCCAGACGCGCCGAGCTGGTCGCGGGGTTGTTCTCGTCGGCAACCGAAGTCGAGCAGACGTTCCTGCGGCGACTGTTGACCGGCGAGCTGCGTCAGGGCGCACTGATCGGCGTGATGGCCGACGCGGTGGCCGCGGCGGCGCAGATCCCTGCCGCGGCGGTACGGCGTGCGGCGATGCTCGGCGGTGCCCTGCCCACGGTCGCGGCCGCCGCCCTCAGCGGTGGAACGGCGGCATTGGACGCTTTCACCCTGAGTGTCGGCCGGCCCGTCGGCCCGATGCTGGCCCAGACCGCGGCGGGCGTCGGCGAAGCGCTGGAAAAGCTCGGCGGCACAGCGGTTTTCGAGGCCAAATTAGATGGCGCCCGGGTGCAGGTACATCGGGCCGGTGACCAGGTCACCGTATACACCCGCAGTCTCGACGACGTCACCGCGCGAGTACCTGAGGTTGTCGAGGCGGCGTTGGCGTTGCCGGTGCGCGAGCTGATCGCCGACGGCGAGGCCATCGCGCTACGTCCGGACGGCCGACCCCAGCCCTTCCAGGTCACCGGCTCGCGATTCGGCCGCTCCGTCGATGTGGCGGCCGCCCGCACAGCGCAACCGTTGTCGGTCTTCTACTTCGACATCCTGCACCGCGACGGTATCGACCTGCTCGACGCCCCGGCCAGTGAGCGGGCCGCTGCGCTCGATGAGATTGCGCCACCGCAGAATCGGGTCGATCGGCTGGTCACCTCGGATCCCGTTGCGGCCCGCGACTTCCTGGACACGACGCTTGGCCGCCGGCCACGAGGGCGTGATGGCCAAGTCGCTGACGGCGCCCTACGAAGCCGGTCGGCGCGGGGCCGGCTGGCTGAAGGTCAAACCAGTGCACACCCTCGATCTCGTGGTGCTGGCCGTCGAGTGGGGGTCGGGGCGGCGGCAGGGCAAGCTGTCCAACATTCACCTCGGCGCCCGTGATCCGGCCAGTGGCGGCTACGTGATGCTGGGTAAGACGTTCAAGGGCATGACCGACGCGATGCTGGAATGGCAGACCGCCCGATTTCAGGAGCTGGCCGTCGGGGGCACCGACGGCTACGTGGTTCGGCTGCGGCCGGAGCAGGTGGTCGAGGTGGCCTTCGACGGTGTCCAGGCGTCGTCGCGCTACCCCGGGGGTTTGGCGCTGAGGTTCGCCCGAGTGCTGCGCTACCGGGACGACAAGGGCCCCGGGGAGGCCGACACCATCGACACCGTGCGGGCCATGCACGCGGGTTAAGCTGCCAGCGGCCCAATTCGGCGTGTTCGCCATGACAGGAGGCGCAGTGGCAGCACCACCGCAGCCCACGCCCGACACCGACAACAGACACCTGAGCTACCTCCACGCCGACGCCGACCTGCCACCGGTGGCCATCATCGACCGCTCGCCGATCAGCACCCGCCACAAGATCTTCTTCGCGCTCATCGCCGTTGCCGGCGCGGTGGCCTGGGCGATCATCGCCTTTGTTCGCGGCGAGGCGGTCAACGCGGTCTGGTTCGTCGTCGCCGCGATCTGTACCTACGTCATTGGATACCGGTTCTACGCCCGGCTGATCGAGGCGAAGATCGTTCGTCCACGTGATGACCACGCCACTCCTGCAGAGGTTTTCGACGACGGCTCCGATTACGTGCCGACCGACCGGCGGGTGCTGTTCGGCCATCACTTCGCCGCGATCGCCGGCGCCGGACCGCTCGTCGGGCCGGTGCTGGCCACCCAGATGGGTTATCTGCCGTGCAGCGTCTGGATCATTGTCGGCGCGGTGTTGGCCGGCGCCGTTCAGGACTACCTGGTGCTGTGGATCTCAACCCGGCGGCGAGGCCGCTCGCTGGGTCAGATGGCCCGCGACGAGCTCGGCCCCCTCGGCGGCGCGGCGGCTCTGGTCGGGGCGTTCGTGATCATGGTGATCATCATCGCGGTGCTCGCGCTGGTGGTTGTCCGCGGATTGGCCGAAAGCCCCTGGGGCGTCTTCTCCATCGCGATGACCATCCCGATTGCCTTGTTCATGGGATGCTACCTGCGCTTCCTGCGCCCCGGGCGGGTTGCGGAAGTGTCCGCGGTCGGCTTCGTGCTGTTGATGCTCGCCGTGGCGTCCGGCCACTTCGTCGCTCAAACCGCTTGGGGCGCTTCGTGGTTGAACTTGTCGCCGGTGACGGTGTCGTGGTTGATCGTCGGCTACGGATTTGTCGCGTCGGTGTTGCCGGTCTGGTTGCTGCTGGCGCCGCGCGATTACCTGTCGACGTTCATGAAGGTCGGAGCCATCGCCTTACTGGCCATCGGTATCTGCATTGCTCGTCCGATGATGCACGCTCCGGCGATCTCTGGTTTCGCCGCTCACGGTGGCGGACCGGTGTTTTCCGGATCGTTGTTTCCCTTCCTGTTCATCACCATCGCGTGCGGAGCGCTGTCGGGATTTCATGCGCTGATTTCCTCGGGCACCACACCGAAGCTGCTGGAGAAGGAAAGCCAGATGCGGCTGATCGGCTACGGCGGCATGCTCACCGAGTCGTTCGTCGCGGTGATGGCACTGATCTGCGCTTCGATACTCGACCAGCACCTGTACTTCGCCCTCAACGCGCCGACCGCCCGAACCGGCGGGACAGCGGCAAGCGCCGCCGACTACGTCAATCACCTTGGCTTGTCCGGACCTCCGGCGACTTCCGCGCAATTCGCTGATGCCGCAACCGGAGTGGGTGAAAAGTCGATCGTGTCCCGCACCGGTGGTGCGCCGACGCTCGCGGTCGGCATGTCCGAAGTGCTGCAACGGGTTTGGGGCGGAACGGGCCTCAAGGCGTTCTGGTATCACTTCGCGATCATGTTCGAGGCACTGTTCATCCTCACCGCCGTCGACGCCGGCACCAGGGTCGCGCGTTTCATGCTCTCCGACGCGCTCGGCAACCTCGGCGGTCCGCTGAGCAAGCTGCGAAACCCGAGTTGGCGGCCGGGGGTCTGGCTCTGCAGCCTGGCGGTCGCCGCCGCCTGGGGCAGCATCCTGCTGATGGGTGTCACCGACCCGCTCGGCGGAATCAACACGCTCTTTCCCCTCTTCGGCATCGCCAATCAACTGCTGGCCGCCATCGCGCTGACCGTCGTCACGGTGGTCGTCGTCAAAAAGGGTTATCTCAGGTGGGCGTGGATTCCGGGGGCACCGCTGCTGTGGGACCTGACGGTCACGCTGACCGCGTCATGGCAGAAGATCTTCTCCGCCGACCCCGGCGTCGGCTACTGGACTCAGCATTTTCAGTACGCCGCGGCCCAAGCTGCGGGTAAGACGTCGTTCGGGTCGGCCAAGAACGCTGATCAGCTCGGTGAGGTGGTCAGAAATACTTTCATTCAGGGCACGCTGTCGGTGATCTTCGCCGCGGTGGTGGTGGTCGTACTGATCTCGGCGATTGCCGTGATAATCAAGGTAATTCGAGGCGGCGGCTTGCCGCTTTCCGAAGACGAGCCGGTGCCGTCGAAAATGTTCGCGCCCTCGGGACTGATCGCCACCAGCGGTGAGCGGAAGGTGCAACGCCAGTGGCGCGTGCTGGCTCTCATGCATCTCGACGGGTGAAGGCCGGCAAGCGGCAGCGAATTCACAGCAGTCGCATAGGCGCCCGCAAAACCGTGTGTCACCTGCGTTAAACCCATTCACCGACAGTGTTTTTGGCAGATCGGCTCGCCTCATCGTCCGTAGCGACGAGAATGAACTGATGGGAAACAGCCGGAAAAGGATAGGGTTGGGCTGGTGTCACTGACCACCGATCGCCGAGCCCCCTCGACGCCTGCGGCGCCGTCGCAGCCGGCCGGTGCCGAGCCGGTACGCCGTGAGGGCTGGCTCAGCTGGACGCGCAGAACATCAGTCGCGATCTGGGCGGCGGTGGTGCTCTACCGGACCGCGACAGATGGGTTGGCGTTCAACCGCGAACTGCTGCTGCTCTACATCGCCACCGGACTGATCGCCGCGAGTATCGGCCGCGGACAGAAAATGTTCGCGGTGCTGCGCGACTGGCTGCCATTCGCCCTCGTGCTGATTCTCTACGACCTCAGCCGCGGTGCCGCCGACATGTTTGGGGCCCCCACCCTCTGGCAATTCCAGCCCGCCGCGGATCGGTGGTTGTTCTTCGGCACCGTGCCGACGGTCTGGTTGCAGGAGCACATCAAGATGGCTCAACCACCGTGGTGGGAAGTCATCATCAGCAGCATCTACATGTCATTTTTTGTCCTGCCTTATGTCGTTGCCGGTGTGCTCTGGCTGCGCAACCGGACCGAGTGGGCGGCGTTCGTCCGCCGGTTCGTCGCGCTGTCTTTCGCCGCGCTGGGGGTGTACGTGGTGCTGCCGGCCGCGCCGCCGTGGGCCGCGGCCAGTTGCACGCCCGCCGATGTCGCTGCTGGCCCGGCCAATCCGCCGTGCATGTTTCGCGGCCCTGCCGGTGTTCCGGACGGCGGGCTGCTGGGCGCGATGCACCCCGGGCAGCCCGGCGCCCACCAGTTCGTGGAGCGGATCTCCACCCGCGGCTGGGGAACGCTGCATCTGCAGTCGGCCGGAACGCTGCTCGACTCCGGGCAAGCCAGCGTGAACCTGGTCGCCGCGATTCCGTCGTTGCACGCCGCGGTGACGGCGATGATCTCGATGTTCCTGTGGCGACGGGTCACCCGTGGCTGGCGCCCGCTGCTGGTGGCCTACCCGCTGGCCATGGCCTTCGTCCTGGTGTATTCCGCCGAACACTTCGTCGTCGACATCCTGTTCGGCTGGGCGCTCGCCGCGGCGGTGTCAGCGACGATGAGTCTGGCCGAGTCCAGGCGGTCGCGCCGCCGCGCGTCGGAATCAGCCGCCGCCGGGCCGGGTCAGCCAGCGCGCGATCTTGGCGGCGGCCTCGCCGTAGAACACCCGGTAGACCTGCTCGGCGACATAGCCGATGTGCGGCGTGGCGAGCACGTTGTCCAGCGATCGCAGTGGATGCCCAGCCGGCAGCGGCTCGGTGTCGAAGACATCGAGTCCGGCCCCGGCGATGCGGCGCGACCGCAGCGCGTCGAGCAGAGCCGACTCGTCGACAATCGGGCCGCGAGAGGTGTTGACTAGCAACGCTGTTGGCTTCATCAGCGCGAGTTCTTCAGCGCCGACCAGCCCACGCGAGCGTTCGCTGAGCACCAGATGGATCGACAAGACGTCTGCGGAGGCGAACAACTCGTCTTTGGGCACATACGTCGCGCCGGCTTGTTCGGCGGCCTCGGGAGTCAAGTTGGCGCTCCACGCGATGATGTCCATTCCGAACGCCTTGCCGACCCGCGCGACCCGACTGCCGATCCGGCCCAGACCCAGCACACCCAACACCGTCCCGCCGAGTTGCCGGCCAACGGAGGTCTGCCAGCCGCCGCCGCGCACCGATACCGCCTCGTCGACGATTCGGCGGGCGGTCCCCAGGATCAACGCCCAAGTGAGCTCAACCGTCGACTCCACGTAGCCGCCGGTGGTGCTGACGTAGATCCCGCGTTCCTTGGCGGCCTCGACATCGACCGAGGCATTGAACGGGCCCGTCGAGGCGATCATCTTGAGCCGCGGCAGGCGTTCGATGACATCGCGCGGCAACGGTGTGCGCTCGCGCATCACGCACACCACGTCGAACGGCTTGAGTCGCTCGACGACGGCGTCCGGATCGGCGAGGTGATCGTCGAACACGGTGATCGTCGCGTGGGCGGCGACCTCCGACCAGTCGGCCATGGTCATCGCGACATGCTGGTAATCGTCGAGAATCGCGACCTGCATGCTGCCAATCTCGCACATCCAGTTTGACTGGCGAGGGTTTGACCGGCGGGCCAGCCGGGTACTAGTCCCGACGCAAAGCAGCACTGTTCCAGAGGAAAGGGAGCTGAAGCGCATGGGAGCCCACGAAAAGGTCACCAACAAGATCGACGACGTTGCCGGCAAGGCCAAGGAGGCTCTTGGCAGGGCCACCGACGATCAAGGAACCACGTCCGAGGGCAAGCTCGACCAGGCGAAGGCCAGCCTCAAGGACGCAGGCGAGAAGGTCAAGGACGCCTTCAAGCACTGATTGCAACAAGCCAGCACAAAGGACGGCCACCGGTGGGTTCAACCCCGGTGGTCTTCCGCTTTCTCGGGGACCCATTTCTGGGATTACGGCCAGTGCTCGCCTGACGAGCCGCTGGCTGCGGGCTCGTTCACGGCGAAGACAAACGGTGCGAACACCACTTCACGTCCGTCCGGATCGCGGTAAGTAACCGCTCCCATCGCTGCCCAATACGGGTGTGAATCAACGGGTTTGGCTCCCGATTCGGCCAGCCTGGCCGTCGCCTCGCTGTTGCGCCGCGGCGTCGGGAAAATACAGGCACAGCTGTTCGTGACCGTCGACCGGGACGTCTCCTGTCGCCTCGACGATCTCGAAGGTCAGAGTTGACCGCGGTAGGCCGAATATGGCGCCTGCGCTGCCGAAGCTCTCCCCGAACGTTGCGCACAGTGGTAAGCCCACCAAATCGCGGTAGAAGCGGACAGTCTCGTCGAAATGCGCTGAGCGGCGCGCGAATCGGAGAGCACCGATTGAACTCAATTCCTCAGGCCACCCGCTGTCAGAAGTTTTCGTAAGCTCCACGACGATCACGCTAGGACCTCAACCACACTTCAGGTCAAGGATGGCCGACGAATATTTCTGCGCAAGCGTCGAATGCCAGCTCAGCCGGCACCCTTGCCGTTGTCGACCCGATAGACAGCGCCGTGGACTGCGGCCGCAGCGTCGCTTGCCAAGAATGCGATCACGTTCGCCACGTCGAGTGGCTGCATGATGCCCCGCGGTGAGGCCGTGCGCATGATCAGGTCGTAGTTCGGGTTTTCCGGTGCAGTGAACTGTTCGATCTGCGGTGTGAGCATGCCGCCTGGGCATACGGCGTTGACCCGCAAGCGATCCGCGGTGTACTCCACCGCGAGTGCGCGGGTGAGCCCGATCAGACCATGCTTGGCCGCACAGTAGCCGGCCGAATAGGCCTGGCCTTCCACGCCGGCGATCGAACTGACGTTGACGATGTTGCCGCCTCGCTCCAGCAGATGGGGCAACGCGGCCCGGCACAGGTGAAACGGCCCGTTCAGGTTCACCGCAAGGTCTTGTGCCCAGTCGTCGACGGTCATCGACTCGGTTCGGCGCATCTGGTGTCGGCCCGCGACGTTGATCAAGATGTCCAGACCGCCCCACTCACCGACGCATTGATCGATCGCGTCGCCGCAGGCCTGCGCCGATCCGATGTCCACCGATGCGTACGAGCCATGCTCGATGTCGGCGAACACCTCAGCCAGCCGGGCGGTGTCCCTGCCTATTCCGAAAACCGTTGCGCCCTGGCGCGAGAGCAGGCGTGCTGTCTGTGCGCCCAGTCCCGACGATGCGCCGGTAACGAAGGCGATCTTGCCGTCTAACGTCGACATCTGCGTTGCCTCACCAGCCTGCCGCACCCCGGTAGGAGCGCATCCGCGTAACGCCCCCGCGCAAGAGCCCAAGTGACGCAAGCATTCTCAGTGCAACCAGCTTTACCACGGGCTCGGCCCGCAGCCTGCGCCGAATGCGGCGCGCGGCGACCGACAGCAGCAGGTCGACCGTTTGCTTGCCCAACGAGAGCCGGCTTGTCCGCTTCTTCCAGGTCACCGGAGCCGAACCCGCACGGCGGCCGCAGTAGTAACCGGCGCACATCGCCAACGCCAGTGCGGCGAACGCCGCGAGCACGGTCATGGTGATGAGCATTTCTGGTCATCATCGCGGTGAGGTCACACGCGAGACACGCCTCGGCCAATAACTGGGCGTCAGAGCGCTAGCCGAGCTCGCTGTCGACGCGGACGGCGACGTAACCGATCGGGATACCGGTCCACATCGCGATGCACTCGCGCGCCGCAACTTCGACTGCGGCGCGACGACTGGCGCGGGTAGCTCGGCCGATTTCGGGTATCTGAATCATCCACCCGTCGGCGTCGCGAGTGACCTCGATGTCGAAGCACTGGCCGACCGTTGGGCAATTGATGCGGGAAGCGAATCGCTGGGCGCTGCGCACCTGTCGGGGGCGCACCAGCACGGACTGAATGGACATTGCCGCTTTCTGGAGTCGAGAACAAACCGCGCGCAAGCGTATTGCGAATTGAGACGAAAACCTAATCCGTGACGAGCGTCTCCCGCCCGATGCCCAGAAATGTGGCCCAACCTGCAGCGTCTCCCCTGATACACCAGCGGTGATCTTGCTCGTCACCTGCAGTTTTCTGTACGGCCGACGTATTGGGGATGAACAGCGCCGCCAGTGGCGTTGCAAGGGACTGAGTTTGACCAGCAAGAGCGGGGATATGAAGATGGCCGACGGCATCGTCGCCGAAGGCCGGACTGCGTGGGAGTCGCCCACCGCATACGCTCGCAAATATCCTCGCCCGACGAAAGGCAACAGCGTGCACGAGACAACCCGCTATGGCGTATCGCCCATGTCATGGTGCGCGTCGCTGATGACGAGGACCCTGCAATGCGCGGCCGTCGTGATGACGATGTTCGCTGTGGCGATCACCGCCCCAGCGGTCGGTACCGCGGCCGCCGACGGACCGTGTTCAGACGTGGAGGTGATCTTCGCCCGCGGCACGCTGGAACCGCCCGGCCCCGGTGCGGTCGGGCAGCAATTCGCCGACGCCCTCACGAGCCGTCTCGGCGGCCGCAGCGTCGACGTCTACGGGGTCAACTACCCAGCGTCACTGAGCTTCGGGCAAGCCGCCGACGGCGTTGCCGACGCCGCCAACCGGGTTCTCGACATCGTCAACACCTGCCCCGCCACGAAAATCGTTCTTGGCGGCTACTCCCAGGGCGCGGCCATTGCCGCCTACATCACCTCTGACAGCGTCCCGCCCGGCTATGAACTCCCCGCCGGCATCAACGGCCCGCTGCCGCCCAACGTGGCCCCGCACGTCGCCGCGGTCACCCTGTTCGGCAAGCCCTCCAACGGATTCCTGAACCTGGTCGACCGCGATGCGCCCCCGATCAACATCGGGCCGCTCTACGCGCACAAGACGCTGGACCTCTGCACACCTCAGGACCCGGTGTGCTCGTCGGGCCAAGGGTTCAGCCGCGCCGCGCACAGTGCGTACAAGACGAACGGCATGACGGACCAAGCGGCCGATTTCGCCGCTAACGCGATCCGCGGCGGGCGGTAAACGCCGCGGTATCGCGAGCCATGTCGCCGCGCACCGGAGCCGCAGTGCTGGCCACCGTGTGGTTCGTCGCCCTATAACGCAGGCCTCTGCGCCGAGCTGCCCGGGTGGCGGATCGTTTGGTGCCCGAGCTTGCGATTGTGCATGGGCTCGCGCGCCGACTTCTGGTGTTCGAGCTGCCGGATCAACTCATGCTTGGCTTCGTGAAGGGCGCGAGTGATGTCCCGGTCGTCGGCGACGGCCACGAGCGGCGGAAGACCGGGCAAGGTCGTCCGCAGCGTGACGCGCTGTTCTTTGCGGCCGCGGTCCTGCAACGAGACCTCGAGGCTGATGGCACGCGGGTCCCACCTGCCCAGATGCGGCTCGAGCGTGGCCAACGCCTCGAGCACGTGCGGACGGTCCTTAGCGACGAATCCCGCACCCATGTGCAGTACGTACTCGCCGAGCGGATTATGCGTTCTGTCGCTGGACCTTCTCATCGTGCTCATGGTGACCTCGTCTCGGTGGTTGCTGAACGATCGTGTCCAGCAGCTGCGGAAGTGGCGCGGTGGCGAAGCCGATCGCGCCGTCGGCGATCCCGTATGGAATCACCAGGGTGTCGGCGTGAACGAGCGCGCCGCAGGAGTAGACGACGTTGGGCACGTAGCCGTTCTGTTCGTCGCGGGCAGGGCTGAGCAGTGGGTGTCTCAGCCGGCCGAGCACCCGGGTCGGATCGTCGAGGTCAAGCAGAATTGCGCCGATGTTATACGTGCGCATGGGCCCGACGCCGTGGGTGAGTACCAGCCACCCTGCCTCGGTTTCGATTGGCGGTCCACAATTTCCGAGTTGCAGCACTTCCCATGCCTCGGCCGGCTGCTGGCAGG
Organism: uncultured Actinomycetota bacterium; assembly: GCA_963762535.1. Taxonomy (GTDB): domain Bacteria; phylum Actinomycetota; class Actinomycetes; order Mycobacteriales; family Mycobacteriaceae; genus Mycobacterium. The sequence continues at coordinate 443,317 of CAVXKX010000001.1, read as the reverse complement.
GCGATGCACTCGTCCACACCGCCAAATGGTCGGCGAAGGCGACGGTATTGGTCTCGCGGTCCGATCGCGACATAGCAGCGTAGCGGCCGTGTATTCGTCGGGGGAACAAGGCCAAACCCTTGTTGGCCGCGGCTTTCCCGACGAGCGGCCCGGAGGTGAAGGACCGGAAGTCCTTGGTCGTGAGCAGTTGTTGGCTGATATGAGATCCGCTGTAGGCCGTGTAGGAGGCGTAGTAGGTGACCGAGCCGTCGTCGTCGACGAAGCGGACGAAGCGGGCGTCCTCCATGCCGGCCTGCTCGGCTTCCATCGCCGGCCACAGCACGCGCTCGGAAACGGATACGTCGCTGGGGAATTCGACGGCATAGGACCGAGAGGCGATCGCGCGGATCAGGGCGACCGCGCGCTCCCCATGTCCGCGGGTGCTCAGGTTGGCCCGGAGGTTGTCGAGTCGCGCGTCGAGGTCGGAAAGCGTGAAGCCGTCGCCGAGCGCATTGAAAACGTAGTTCGCGGCCTCACCGGCATTGCCCGACGCGGCCGAGTTCGCCGCGGAACACCGCGGCCTCCAGCGGCGCGCCCGACACCCTTCCGATGGTGGCGAACCGGGCCGGCTCATCGATGGTGGCCCGGCCCGCGGCGTCGACGACACCGGTGCGAAACCCGATGGACGAGCGATGTCCTTCCCCGATCCCTCGCACGCTCATCACGAATCGCAGGCTGCCTGGCGCCACGTCGGTCTGATCGGGGTGGGCCACCATACTGGGGTTGCACAGCGCCGCGCCCTCGATGGCGTACTCGCTGGTAAACGTCGCTCCCAGCAACAGTATTCGCGCATCGGAGAGGCCGATGTCGGGATCCAGGCGGTCGGCGAGCTCGTGGGCGTGCCGACGGAACGTGCCCACGAGGTCACGGTGGCGTCCGTCGAAGCGGACGATGATGTCGTCCAGGGACGACAGAACCTCGTCGTCGGTCAGCGCGAGGATGCGCTTGAGCACTACTCCCGCCCGTGACTCCTGAAGCTCGAAGCCCTCCTGGCCGGGCACGAAGAGCTGGGTGATCACCCGCGCCGAGTTGGCCGCGATCCGGTGAGGGTCGCGGGTGACGAGCCCGGCGGACATCAAAGTCATTGTGGGACCAGCGAAAAGCGCTGCGCGTGCTGCAGGGTGGAGATCACCGCAAGAGTCGATTCGGCGCCCTGGTTGAGGTTGACGCACTCGGCGAGCAACCCGTCGAAACCACCACCGGTCTCCGTGTCCCACATGTGCAACCCGGAGTCGTTCGCGCCCTGAAACCAGGCGGCGGACGACCGGATCCCATCCGGCCAGATCGCCCGCGGATCGGCGGCTGCGGCACGTGCGCAGGCGTCGGCGAGGGTGGCCACCTCGATCGGCTGCTGGTCGAAGGCGGGCCGGCGGTCCTGGGGTCCACGGCCGCCCACGGGGGTAGGCGACAGGTGGCCGTCAGCTGTTTCGTAGTCGAGCAGCCACTCCAGGAGTTCCAGGCCACGCTGTTTCAAGTCGGGGTCATCCAGCGCGACGCCGGCAGCGATCATTGCCTCGGGCAGAATCGCATTCGCGTAGGTGAGCCTTGGCTCGGGCCACGGCCAGTCGGACTTGGTCTTGGGTCTCGCGATGGTGGCGGCGTAGTCGGCGAGGAGTCGCAGGGCCGCGGAATTCCCGGGCTCGACGCTGAGGAGTTCGGCAGCGCCGACGGCGGCGAACGCCATCGCCCGCGGCCACGGCGACCTGGCCTTGGCGGCACGCTCGAACTGAATCACGGCAAGTCGGCGCACCAGGCTGACGCCGCTGTGGGCGGCGGCGGTGCCGAGGCCCCATATGCAGCGGCCCCAGTGGTCGTCCGTGGTGGGCTGGTCGGTCCAATGTCCGGCGTGGTCCATCCGATTGCGGCAGGAGCCGTTGTGGGACTGGGCGTCGTTCAAGAACTGCAGGGCCTTGCCGGCGAGGCCCTTCACCGCACCCGATGCGTCGGGCTCGCGGGTGGTGACGACGAGCACCCTGGCCATGTCGTCGGTGCAGTACCCGTACTCACGGCGGGGCTCGGTCATGCAGGCGTGCTCGAAGGTGCCGCGGTGGTTCGTCATTCGCAACAGGTGCGCGAACACCGGGGCGGGCGGGGCGCCGGTCACGTCAGGGCCGATTGAGTGGCCAGCAGCCGTTGCGCTTCGCCGAGGTAGGCGTTGGCCACGACGGGCCACGCAATCGTCGGGGCCAGCCCGCGGGCCTCGGCGGCCATGGAATCGGCGACGTGCGGATCGGTCAACAGCTGGCGCAGCGCTGCGACCAGTGCGTCGGGATCGTCGTGAGCGACGACGGTGCCCGCGCCGCTGCCGAGGGCCTCGACCGCGTGGGGGAAAGCGGTGGCGATAACCGGGCGGCCGCTCGCAAGAGAGTCGACAAGCACACCGGAGGTGACCTGATCCTTCGAGTCGTAGGGCAGGACGACGACGGTAGCCGTCTGGATGAGCGCGGTGAGCTGTTCGGGACTGCGGAACACGGCGTCGAAGGACACCGAGTCGGCGACGCCGAGGCGTTTCGCCTGCGCGACAAGTGCTTCGCGATACCTTTCCCCCTGCGCGGCGAGGACCTTGGGGTGAGTGCGGCCGGCGATGATGTACCGCGGCGGGTTGGGCAGGCTCTTGAGCGAAGCCATAGCGCCGATGACCCGCTCGATGCCTTTGCCCGGCCCCAGCAGGCCCCAGGTCAGAATGGTCGGCCGGTCGGGATGGTGCACGCCGTTGGTGCTGGGGAGTGCCGCGCCGTGTGGGATGACGGTGACCTTGTGGTGGTCGACGGCGAAGCCCGCGCACAGGCGTTGGCGGGCCACCTCCGACATCACGATCACTTGATCGGCCAATGCCATTACCGATTCGAGCACCGAAAGTTGGTGTGGTGTCGGATGTTTGAGCACTGTGTGAACGACTACGATCGACGGGACGCGCAACCCGGCCATGATCTGGACGACTTCGTCTCCGTCGGGACCGCCATAGATGCCGTACTCGTGCTGGACGACGGCGACGTCGCTCTGGTTGAGGAGTTCGGAGGTTGCCTCTACGGACGAAGCCGAGCCGTTGACGAGCTCGCCGACGATGTTGGGCTCCTCGGAGACGTCACCGTCGGCGATGCGCACGACGTTGACGTCGGCGCCTCTGGCTGTCAGTCCGTTGGCCAGGGCCGCGCTGAAGGTCGCCAGGCCGCACGGTGTCGGCGAGTAGGTGCCGAGGATGCCAAAGCTCGGCATGTACGAAAAGTGTTGCACGCCAAAGGGTGCGATCAACGGCTGAAACGACGGTGAGAAATTCAAAAATTATCCCGACTGAGCGGTAAAAACGGTATGTCCGGCTTGAGCGGATGCTCGGGCAGATCAGCGTCAGAAGCTGAGCCATTCCGGATGGCTGGGGGTACCAACACCCCTCACGCTACACCCTCACGGGTCGAAAGGCGTGGTCGTGGGTGCGCAGAGGTCGATGCGGCGTCCTTGCCCGGTCAACGGTGTACGGACGCACCACATGGTTCGGGATCGACGAAAGCAGGACAGCCAGAACCAATCGGGTACAGTTAACACGCCGGTAATCTTGCCGACCCTCAGGGCAGACCACTCGCTGAACGTTGGGCTCACCGCCCCGCCACGATGCCGTCGCCTTCTCTGAGACTTCTCAGAGGATTTTATGTCTTCGCTCGCCAGCGGTACCCCTTGTTTCGACGCGCCGGAACAGCGCCAGCGGCCCCTTCGGGGAGCTCCTTTTGCGCTGCCTGCCGGTTCCACGGCGATCGTCTACTGCGAAGGCCAGTTCGGCGAGCAGGACGGCAAGACCGCCAACGGGTTGGTCCGGCACTCGGAGAAGTACGAGATCCTCAGCGTCATCGACAGCCTCAGGGCCGGAGTCGATGCCGGGAAGTTGCTCGACGGCACCGCGAACGGCATCCCGGTGCTGACGTCGCTCGCCGAGTCCATCGCGCACGCCGGCCACATACCTGACTACCTGATCTGTGGACTGGCGCCCGCCGATGGCCTGCTGTCAGCGGAGCAGCGGGTCGTGCTGCTCGACGGGATCGCCCGCGGGATGCACATCATCAACGGCCTGCACGAGTTCCTCAACGACGACGCCGAATTCGTGGCGGCAGCAGTGATCGCCGGCGTCACCATCACCGATGTACGCCGACCCAAGGCCAAGCGCGACCTGCATCTGTTCTCCGGCCGGATCTTCGATGTCACATGTCCCAGGATCGCGGTACTGGGTACCGACGGCGCGATCGGTAAGCGCACCACCGCCACCTTGCTGGTCCAGGCGCTGAACGCGCGCGGCGTCAAGGCGGTGATGGTCGGCACCGGTCAGACCACCTTGATCCAGGGCGGGAAGTACGGCGTCGCGCTGGATGCGCTGGTCCCCCAGTTCTGTTCGGGCGAGGTCGAACATCAGGTCGTCGCCGCGTTCGAGGGCGAGGACCCTGACGTGATCGTGGTCGAGGGCCAGGGCGCGCTCAGCCACCCCGCGTACATCACGTCGGCCCACATCCTGCGTGGCAGCCGCCCGGCCGGAGTGATCGTGCAGCACGCGCCGAAGCGCACGGTGCTCGGCGACTTCCCGATGGTGCCGATGCCGACCGCGGCCAGCGAGATCGCACTGATCGAGGCGTTCGCCGACACCCGCGTCATCGGGATCACGATCAACCACGAGGAAATGACCGAAGACGAGCTGAGCACCGCGATCTCCGAGCATCATTCGCAGCTCGGCCTCCCGGTCACCGACCCTCTGACGCGCCCCGCGTCGGATCTGGTCGACATGGTGCTGGCGGCCTTCCCCGCGCTCGCGGCGGTGGCCGACACGACCACCGCCGTGTGACGCTTCGGATCGAGACCGATCTCGACAAGGTCGAGCAGAACACGCGGATCCTGGTTGACCGGCTCGCCGCAACCGGCATCCGGGTCACCGGGATCACCAAGGCCGTGTCGGGCTCGCCGGGAGTCGGCGCGGCGATGATGCGCGGCGGCGCCCGCGGCCTCGGTGATTCCCGGGTGCCGAACCTCGCTCGGCTGGCCGAGCTCGACACAGCTCCGTTACGCACCTTGATCCGCTCACCCATGCTCAGCCAAGTGGCACGGGTCGTTGACGTCGCCGACGTCAGTCTGAACACCGAGGCCGTCGTGCTGGCGGCGCTCAATCAGGCCGCGTCCCAACAGAACCGGATGCACGCCGTCGTGCTCATGGTCGAGTTGGGTGACCTACGCGAGGGCATCGCGCTCGGCGACGCCGCTGAGGCCGTGCGGGCCGTCCTGGGTCACTCCTCGCTCCGGCTCGTCGGGCTCGGCGCCAACCTCGCTTGTCAGAACGGTGTCATTCCCGACGACCGGAACATGGGCATCCTCACCGGGCTCGCGGACGACATCGAGGCACTGCACGGGATCTCGCTCGACGTCATCTCAGGCGGCAACTCGGCGAACCTGAGCTGGGCCCTGCACACCCACGACGTCGGCCGGATCGACGAGCTCCGACTCGGCGAAGCCATCCTCCTCGGCGTCGATCCGCTGTACCGGACACCGATCCCCGGCCTGCACACCGACGCCTTCACCTTGACCGCCGAGGTCATCGAGGTCGCCATGAAACCGGCTCAACCCTGGGGCGATCGTGCTCAGGCGGCCTTCGGCGAGGCGCCGGCCCGCACCGGCAGCAGGACCGTTCACCAAGCAATCCTGGCCGTCGGTCGCCAGGACGTGGACCCCGACGGTCTGCAGCCACCCGAGGGCATCACGATCCTCGGGATGAGCAGCGACCACCTGATCGTCGACTTCGGCGATCACCGCATCGCGGTCGGCGACGAGATCGACTTCGGTGTCGGCTACGGCGCATTGGTGCGGGCGATGACGTCGCCCTTCGTCACCAAGGTCGAGATCCTTTCCGGCCGCACTCCCGAGACCTACGCTTGACGTCATGAGGCAAATCGTGTCGCGCGCAGTTCTGCTTCTGGCAGCGTGGGCGATCGGACTAGTGGTGGCCGCGTGGGTCGTCCCGGGAGTGTCATTGTCGCTGTCGGGGTTCATCGTTGCCGTCGTGGTGTTTTCGGCAGCGCAGGCGCTGCTGTCGTTGCTGATCTTGAAGTTGCCCCACGGGTACGCCTCGCTATTGCTGGGAGGCACCGGCCTGGCATTGACCGTTTTCGCATTAGGTCTCGCCGCGGCGGTAACGCACGGGCTCGCTATTCGCGGTGCCGCGTCCTGGGTGGCCACCACGCTGGTGGTGTGGCTCGTGACAACGATCGGAGCGGTGTCAGCGCCCGAGCTGTTAAGCCGCCCAAGCGCTGGCTCTACGTGACAATTCGTGGCAGACCCACTTCGGCTAGGACGTTTGGAAGCGCGCGCCGCTGGTCCGGGCAGGTTTTGCTATTCCGGTAGGTCCGCCGAGTGGGTACCATTCATTTAGCTCGTCCGACGACGGAGGGAGTGGTGATGGGAGACACTCATCACGATCCGACGGATCACTCCCGGACCACGCAACCGCACGCTGGTCTCGCGATGAAGGACAATTTCTTCTGGCCAGGATTGATCCTGCTGGCTGTTTCAACGTTCGGGATCATCAGCATGGTAGTAGCCGCGGCCTACCGACATTACGAGTGGCTCGCTACGACGGCGCTCATTGCCGTGCTCGGAGCGCTTGCCGGAGCGCTGTGGATCGCCGTGGAGCAGCGCCGGGTGACCGGCATCGAAAAGCAGTGGCACGCAGCGCATCCCGACGGTCGCTAGCGGGCTGTCTATCAGGCGTGACGATTGTGGTTTTACGCGATAGGGCCTGCTGCTAAGTCAGGGGGCCGACGGTCTGGGCGCCCAAAGCCGACTCGATGCAGGGAGTTTGGCCGCGGCATCGTGAACCACCTGCGAAAGTATCTGTAGCGCAACACATGTAGTTGACCGCCGCAGCGTTGCACTATTGCCGCGGTTCTAAGGACTCGTGAAGTCGACGACGGCGGTCATCTTGTTGCCGTCCGAGGCGACTGCAAAGCCGCCCGAGGTGAATGCACAGTTCAAGATGACCGCTCGATGTGCAGGACTTTCCATCCACGCGTCGAGCGCTGCGCTCGGAGTAGCAACCGATCCAGTACCCCAGTACACGATCTCGCCGGTGTAACCGGTTCGGATGTAGCCCGCATCCGTGATACGCGCCTGCGGTGAAGAGCCGTCCGAACCGATGTGGCCGTCCACACCGTTCTTCAGCATGTCGTCGGCGTGCCGCTGCGCTGCCATTGTCAAACCCGGGTCGTCGCCGATCACCCCGCATGTCTGGCGAAGCCGGTTGACGCCGCTGTACACCGCAGTCCCCAAATCGTCCGCGCGTGCGGCAAAACCAGCAACGGCGCCGAGAGCCGTTATGAGAACAGTGCAGATCGGCAAGACGGCGACGATGTTGACTTTCAGTGTCATGATGCCTTCTGCCACGCACTCATTTTGCTGTTCCAGCAAACAAATGCTATCGACTTTCGACCACGAAAAGTCGAGAATCGTGAATCCCGCCCCCGCCTTCCGGCGTCCTTGAAGATGCTGAACACGGCGTTCACGGGTATAACAGCTAGTCCGCAGCGATATTTAGCGGCGAATGGACGCCAATCTTGACGAAGGCCTTGACGCGAATGGTGACGCACCTAAGTCTAGGACTTCTGACCTGCGGTTACTGGGTGGAGCTAAGGGTGTGAGTTCACGACATAGGTGACAGATGAGTCGCGTCATAGGTCGTGTTGGAAGTCGTCAGTGGTCACTTGTCAGTAAGCGCTGCACTTTTCGACGATCATTCCTTTATTGCCGAGAGGTTAGGCAGCACTTAACTCGAGTAACCTCGGGGAATCGCTATCGCGGTTTACAGCAACACACCCGACCGCAGCCCACCCGCTGCAGACTGGCCCAAATGCACGACTTCTGCATCTGACAGCTATCGTTCTAGTCATAGATTGCCCGCAGCCAACCACCCTGCTCTATCATCGTCTGACCGCGGTCCCGCGTCCTGGATGGGGTAACCGCGCCCGAGGGGCAAGAGAGAGCGCAATGGGATGGCTCGGTCTGTGGTGGCGCCAACCTGACCACTACGACACGCTCAGCTCGCACCTGCAGGCCCGGGGGTTGACCACTTTTATCCGCGCCACCATCTCGGTGATCGCCGGCGGTTTGGCAGTTGACGCGCTCGCGACGATTTGGGCCACACCCGGACCACGGGGCGTTTTTCAGCTCACCTGCACGCTCGCCGCGTGCGTCGGCGCCGCAGCTGCCGCCCTGTTGTGGGCCCTATGCTGGCCAACCCGCACCGTGGCTCTTCGGTTTGCCGTGCTGGCCAACGCCAGCATCGCACTGATCACCCTGGCCCAAGACGATCCCATAGTTGCCATGCTGATCTGTACCACGTTTGCGACCATGGCCAGCTACATCGCGGTGTTTCACACCGCACCGTTGATGGCCTACAACTTCGCGATCGCCAGCGCCCTCGGCGCCGTCGAAGCCCTACGGATCGCCGAGAGGCCCAACATCCTTGGCGCCCTCTGTGGATACTCGGTGGTCGTGACGCTCAATCTGGCTGTGCCTTTCGGGATCCAGGTGGTTGTGCACGTGCTCGGCGCCGACGCCGTACACGCTGAACGTGACCAGCTCACCGGGCTGCTCACCCGACACGCTTTTCATCGGCGCGCTAAAGGCCGCCTCGAACAAGGTCGCGACCAGCTCGCTTTTTTCGTCATCACCGTGATCGACCTAGACCGCTTCAAACAGCTCAACGACAATTACGGACACAGCGCCGGCGACGACGCGCTGGTCTCGGTGGCACGTGCACTGCGAGACACCACCGACGACACCGCAGTCATCGGCCGTTCGGGCGGCGAAGAATTCGTCATCGCCGACATCTGGCACCCCGACGACGTGACCCGAAGAGCGCAACAACTCTGCGACGTCATAGCCGCGCTACCCACCGGTGTCACCGCCAGCATCGGCACCGCCGGTATCCACCCCGCCTACCGGGCCGGCGATAGCGGTGACTTGCTCAGCGAGCTGATTGCGGCAGCCGACGCCGCAATGTATACCGCCAAACGACGCGGTGGAGACCAGGCTGGCCACCACGACTGGCCGCTCCCGCCACCTCTGGACAGTCTTACCGACGACGAAACCGATTACCGCAGCGATGGAATCAGCGCCTAGATGGATCAGGTGCGCCAGTCATAGCGGCCTGAACCGCCCCGGCATGTCCCGGAGACTCCGAAACACTGGCATCGCAGACACCAACCAACGTCGTTGACACCGTTACGGATAACTCCGTTCCCCACGTGAATTACCCACCCCAAACACAAGTGGGAACAGTCCTGCACCCCTCAACCCGTTACAGGTAAGTTCGGCAAACTCACCCTGCGCCAGGCCAGCCGACTGCGCCACCTCGGCATCGGGCGTGCCCACGCCGGCACCCCGGTACTGATCGTGGTCACCAGCAGCCACCACATCGACGCCGACAAACACTACTGGCGCAACCAAAACAAAAACCCCGGCCGATGGCCGGGGAATCTGTAACTCATGACGCGACTCATCTGTCACGTATGACTCGACTCATCACACTGAGTGGAGCTAAGGGGATTCGAACCCCTGACCCCCACACTGCCAGTGTGGTGCGCTACCAACTGCGCCATAGCCCCAAAGATGTGCCTGTCGAAGTTACACCACGGCCTGCCAGCCATCAAAGTCGCAGCTCAGACTGCGTCATCCAAGGCTGGCAACCCCGCCGGAGCCTGGGTTTCAGGTGCGAACATCCAGACCACGGCGGCTGCCAGCATGATGGCTCCACTGATCGTGAATCCCCACGCGAAGCTGAAATGCTCGGCAATCTGAGCCACCGCCAGGGCGCCGACGATCGCGCCGAAGTCGGCCATCATCTGAAACGCCGCGACCGGGGTGCCGGCCCGGGCCGAATTCCCGAGGATGTCGGCGATCGCCGCCTGCTGCGGTGAGGTGTACACGCCGGATGCCGCACCCGCGACGCCCGCTGCAACCAGAAAGACCGGCAGCGACCCGGAGACACCGAGGCCGATCGTCGCCACGCCGCAGGCCAATAATCCGCCGATCAGCAGCGAGCGCCGGCCGATCCGGTCGGACAGATAGCCGCTGGGCATCACCACCAACACGTTGCCGATCGCGAAAACCGCCAGCACGAGACCCGTCATGCGCGGCCCGCGGCCCATTACGTCCGAAATGAACAGCGGCACAACCGCCATCCGCACTCCGAACACCGACCATCCAGTGGCGAAGTTCGACACCAGCGCTGAGCGATATGCCCGGTGCGCAAGCGCGGCGCGCATCGTCACTTCCGTATGCGCAGCCCGCTCGGACGGGTGCACTCAATGTCGACCGCCGCAGGCTGTAAAACACCACGGCCGCGGTCAGCAGCATGGCCACCCCATAGAAAAGGAACGGGGCCCTGAGTCCGAATCCTGCTGTCACGCTTCCCAATAGCGGCCCGCCGACCATGCCGACCAGAAATGAGGTGGCAAACAGGCCGGCGACCCGGCCGCGCGCATCGGGTGGGCTGATGCGGATCATCAGGCCGAGCGCGGAGATGAAGAACATCGTCGAGCCGATGCCGCCAATTGCCCTCAACACCAAGAGTTCCCAGTAGCTGTGCACGAATGCGCACAAGCCGGTCGACACCGACACGATCAGCAGACCCGACACGTACACCGGCCGCTCCCCCAGCCGCTGCACCAGCAACCCGCTGGGTGGCGCGAAGAACAACCGCATGACCGAGAACAAAGTGATCGCGAACGTCACCGCGTCCATGCTGACCCCGAACGTGCGCGCATAGACCGGCAGCACCGGCGACACCACGCCATAGCCGAGCGCGGCCACCACATTCGCCCCAATCAGCACCCACGCTTCGCGCGGCAGACGCGTCTTGTCACGCCGCCACTCGGTCAAGCGGGCGCGTGGGGCGACGAGGATCACCCGATGACTTTATCCACAACCTCTTGCGCGGCTCGCTGCACCTCGGCTAAGTGCTCAGGCCCGCTAAACGATTCGGCATAGATCTTGTAGACGTCTTCGGTGCCCGACGGCCGTGCGGCGAACCAGGCGTTAGCCGTGGTCACCTTCAAACCGCCCAGTTGGGCGCCGTTGCCGGGCGCCGTCGTCAGTTTGGCGGTGATCTGTTCTCCGGCCAGCTCAGTGGCGCTGACCTGGTCCGCCGACAGCTTGGACAGTCGGGCCTTCTGCTCCCGGTTTGCCGGCGCGTCGAGCCGCGCGTAGGTGGGATCACCGTACTTCGCGGTCAGCTCCTGGTAGCGCTGCGACGGCGAGGCCCCGGTGACGGCGAGGATTTCGCTGGCCAGCAACGCCAGGATGATGCCGTCCTTGTCGGTGGTCCATACCGATCCGTCGCGACGCAGGAACGAGGCGCCCGCCGACTCCTCACCGCCGAAGCCGATGGTGCCGCCGATCAGACCTTCGACGAACCACTTGAACCCGACCGGCACCTCGACGAGCTTGCGCCCGATACCGGCGACCGCGCGGTCGATGATCGACGAGCTGACCGCGGTCTTGCCGACCGCCACACCGTGGGGCCAGGACGGCCGATGGGTGTAGAGGTAATCGATCGCGACCGCCAGGTAGTGGTTCGGGTTCATCAGGCCGGCATCGGGGGTGACGATGCCGTGCCGGTCGGAGTCGGCGTCGTTGCCGGTGGCGATCTGATAGCGGTCGCGGTTGGCGATCAACCCCGCCATCGCATCCGGTGAGCTGCAGTCCATCCGGATCTTGCCGTCGTGGTCCAGCGTCATGAACCGCCAGGTCGCGTCGACCAGCGGGTTGACCACGGTCAGTTCGAGGTTGTGCCGCTCGGCAATCGCGGCCCAATAGTCCACGCTGGCCCCGCCCAGCGGGTCGGCACCGATCCTGATCCCGGCTTTGCGAATGATGTCGACGTCCACCACGTTCGGCAGGTCGGCGACATAGGCATCCATGTAGTCGTGACGCTGGACGGTCTGTAGCGCCCGGGCCAGCGGCACCCGCTTCACCGGCTCACCATTGCTCAGAATCTCGTTGGCGCGCTTGGCAATTGCGTTGGTCGCGTCGGTGTCGGCCGGACCACCGTTTGGCGGATTGTATTTGAAGCCACCGTCGTAGGGCGGGTTGTGCGACGGCGTCACCACGATCCCGTCGGCCAACCCGTCGCTGCGTCCCTGGTTGTAGGTGAGGATCGCGTGGCTGATCGCCGGTGTGGGTGTATACCGGTCGGCCGAGTCGATGGCCGTGACGACATCGTTGGCGGCGAGCACCTCCAGCGCCGACACCCACGCCGGCTCCGAGAGAGCGTGGGTATCCCGGCCGATGAACAACGGGCCCGTGGTGCCGTGCGCCGCGCGGTACTCCACGATCGCCTGCGTGATCGCCAGGATGTGCGCCTCGTTGAACGCGCCCTTCAGGGCCGAGCCACGGTGACCCGATGTCCCGAATGCCACCTGCTGGGCGACGTTCTCGGGATCAGGCTTGACCGAGTAATAGGCAGTGATCAGATGGGGCAGATCGACGAGGTCTTCGGGCAGGGCCGGCTGACCGGCACGAGGGTTGGCCACCATGCCGACAATTCTGCCCAATAAGCTGCCGGAGCACTCCCGCGACCGAAGGGACTTCGACCAGTGGCAAACTCTGCGTCGCCACGCGACTACCGGGAATTGGCGGCGGTGTTCGCCGGAGGCGCGCTCGGCACGCTGGCGCGCACCGGTGTGAGCACCCTGGTTGCCTCGGACCCGACGCGCTGGCCGTGGCCGACATTCATCGTCAACATCCTCGGCGCGTTCCTGGTCGGCTATTTCACGACGCGATTGCTGGAGCGGTTGCCGTTGTCCAGTTACCGCCGGCCGCTACTCGGAACCGGGCTGTGCGGCGGCCTGACCACCTTCTCCACCATGCAGGTCGAAACGCTGAAGATGATCGAGCATCACCAGTACGGTCTGGCCGCTGGATACACCTGCGCCAGCATCGTTTTGGGGTTACTTGCGGTGTACCTGGCGACTGCCCTGGTGCGCCGGGTGGCGGTGCGTTGACTGTGCTGCCCGCCGGCGACGATGCAGAGCGAAGCGATGAGGAGGAGCGGCGCTAAATGCTCTGGGCAGGGGTGGTGCTTGCGGGAGGCATCGGCGCCGTGCTGCGGTTTCTGGTGGACGGCGCGGTCGGTCGGCGGATGGCGAAGTCATTCCCGTTCGGGACGCTGGCGGTGAACATCAGCGGCGCCACGCTGCTCGGGTTCCTCGGCGCGCTGGCGTTGAATCGCTACGCCGCGTTGCTGGCCGGCACCGCTTTCGTCGGTTCCTACACCACGTTCTCCACCTGGATGCTTGAGACGCAGCGGCTTAGCGAGGAGCGGCAAACCCGCAATGCCGTCGCCAATATCGCCGCCAGCATCGTGCTGGGCATCGCGGCCGCGCTGTTCGGGCAATGGATCGGCGGTCTGTTGTGAACCAGCCCTGCCTGAAGCTCACCACCTACTTCGGCGAACGCCAGCGCACCGTCGGCGACGGCGGACGGCCCGGGTTTTTCGCCGACGCGTTGCTGGACCTGTTCGACACCCGGGAGATCGCGGCCAGCGTGATGCTGCGTGGCATCGCGAGTTTCGGGCCGCGCCACGTGTTGCGCACCGACGAGTCGTTGAGCCTGTCAGAGGACCCGCCGGTGGCCATCGCGGCGGTCGACGTCGAATCCAAGATCAGCGGCCTGGTCGACGACGTGGTCGCGATGACGGGCCACGGTTTGGTGACACTGGAACGCGCCCGCCTGGTCGGCGAGGGGGACGCTGACGGCGGCGACGACGACGCGGTCAAACTCTCGGTGTACATCGGACGCCAAGAACGCGTCGGCGGTCTGCCGGCCCACCGAGCGGTGTGCGACCTGCTGCATCGGCTCAAGTTCTCCGGGGGCGCAGTCTTTCTCGGTGTCGACGGCACCGCACACGGCGAGCGCTACCGGGCCGCCTTCTTCAGCCGCAACGTCAACGTTCCGCTGATGATCATCGCCGTCGGGACAGCGGCGCAGGTGTCAGCGGCGGTCGCCGAACTCAGCGCCCTCGCGCCGCGGGCCTTGCTCACCGTCGAACGGGTACGGCTGTGCAAACGCGGCGGCGAACTGTTCGACCGCCCACACCGGCTGCCCGACACCGATGAGCAAGGCCGGCCGCTGTGGCAGAAGCTGATGGTGCACACCAGCGAGGCCACCACACACGGCGGCGTGCCGATCCACCGCGCTCTCGTGCACCGGCTGCTGGAATCCGGAACGGCGCGCGGCGCGACCGTGCTGCGCGGTATCTGGGGATTCCACGGCGATCACAAACCACACGGCGACAAGCTCTTTCAGCTGACCCGACGGGTGCCCGTGGCCACCGTCATCATCGACACGCCGGAGTGGATCGCGCGCAGCTTCGACATCGTCGACGAGCTGACCGCGGAGCACGGGTTGGTCACCAGTGAGATGGTTCCGGCGGTGGTGTCCGTCGACGGCCCGGACCGCGACGGCGGAACCGGTCTGGCCCGGCACGTCTACTGAGTCAACACACAGCTCACCAGCGCGGGCAACACCCGCTCGACCAGCAGCTGCACCGACTTCCACGCTTCGTCGACCGGCATGCCGCCGACGAGGGGGTGCAGTACCAGCGGCCCGTAGTCGGTGGCGTCGCGGACTTCGGCGATCAGCTGATCGGGCGTCAGGAAGCGGTACCGCCCCGATGCGCGCACTTCGTCGAGGGTTCGCACCCCGGGTAGGTGCATCAGCGAGCGCTGATCGCTCGACCATTCGCCGTAAGTGACTGCCTCCCAGAGGATGTGGCCGCCGAGCTCGGCCCATGCCCGGTCGGGGTCCTCGTGCAGGTAAATCATCCCGCGGTTGACCGGCCCGGGCATGATGACCAGCGGCGCCATCCCGGCCTCCGCGGACAGTTCGCGGTAGTAGGCCGCGACGTCGGGGAGATGATCGGCGAGGCTGAGCGGCAGCCGGAACCGGGCCGCCCTGCGGGCGGTGACGCGGGCGCCGCCACCGATGTACAGCGGCGGGTGCGGTTGGGTGTAGGAACCCGAGTCTGACCACACCGACAGCATCCGCTCGATCAGGCTGTCCATTAGTCGGCCGCGTTGATCGAAATCGACTCCGAGTACGTCGTATTCGACGCTGCGGTAGCCCAGGCCCACCGTGGTGTGCAGGCGACCGCGGCTCATGTTGTCGACGAGGGCGATGTCTTCGGCGAGCCGGACCGGATTCCACAGCGGCCCGAGTGCGCAGTCCACGCTGGCGATCAGTGTGGACGTGCGGGCCAGAAACATGCCGGCAGCCAGGACCGGATTGCAGCTCCATCCGTGCCCGGTCGCGTGGTGCTCATCGACACTCACCGTCAGCACCCCACGCGACTCGCCCCACTGCGCCAATTCGAGTGCGGCGCGGATCAGTTCGCCCTGCGTGCGCGGATCACCTTGCGGCGAAGCGAAATTGAAGCGCAGCACCGGCAGCACCATGTCGAGGCTCCGCTCAGGCGTCGGCCGGCGGCGCGGCCGACTTCAGGAACGCCGGAAAGTCCGGAAACAAGCTGCGGTCGACGATCTCGATGCGGGTGCCGAACGAATCGATGTAGTAGGCGAACAGCGCCAGATTCGGCGGCGAGATGTCGGCGGTTGCTTCGAAGACGAACCCACTGGCTTCCAGCGCCGCGCCGGTTTCGGCGAGGTCGTCGACGAAGTAGCCCAGGTGGTGGACGGAGTTGCCGGCCGCGGCTGTCCACGGGCTTTCGGGCACTTGCTGGATGAGCTCCAAATGGGGGCTTTGCAGCGAGTAGACGAATGTCGAGGTGAGTTCGCGGGTTCCGTTGACGGTGCGAAACGGCAGTGTGTACGTCATCGGAGTGATCCAGCTGTAGCCGGCCACCGTACTGAGCCGTTTCATCGCCAGGTCAAGGTCGGCCACCACGATGCCGGTGTGGTAGTAGTCCTCAGGCTTAAGCGCGAATGTCATTGGTTTCCTTATAGTTTCAGACGCAATCCGACGCGCCGTCGACGACGAACACTGCTCCGCTGGTGTAGCTGCTCTGCTCGGTGCACAGGAATGCGACCGTGGGCGCGATCTCGGTGACGAATCCGAATCGTCGCAGCGGGATGTGCGCCAACTCGGCCTGCACGATCTCGGCGGCACCGTGCATCGGTGCGGTCATCGGGGTGTCGATCGCCCCTGGCGCGACGGCGTTGACCCGAATTCCCTTGTCCGCCCACTTGGCCGCGAGATTTCGGGTGATGTTGATGATGCCGGACTTGGCGGCGCTGTAGCCGGGCACCATCGGAACGGAACGCAACGCCGACATCGACGCCAGGTTCACCACGCTGGCACCGCCGGTCGCCGCTGACGCTCTGAGCGCGCGGTACAGCCCGACCGTCAGCCGATACGGTCCGGTCAAGTTCAGCGCTACCGATGCCTCGAACCCGTCCGGCTTGGATTCGTCGAGGCCGTCGGGGAAATTCGCGCCCGCGTTGTTCACCAGCACATCGAGCTGGTTGAAACTGGTGGCCAACTCGTCGACCGAGTCGTGCTCGGTGATCCGCAATTGGCGATAAGCCAGGCCGGACAGGTCGGTGCCGTATTCGCCGGCTGCCGGTTTCGTGCCGGTGATGGTGACCTGCGCGCCGGCGTCGCGGAACAGCAATGCTGTCGCGTAACCGATTCCACTGGTCCCGCCGGTGACCAGCACGGTGGCGCCGGTGAAGTCGAAGCTGACCTGCCCTGTCATGTATGTCTCTCGATTTGCCCGGCGAGCCAGGCCCGTTCCCAGAAGTTAGTACTCTCCCCCAACAGCTTCTCGTGAGCCTGCTTCAGAACTTCGCGCGCACCGGAATGATCGACCACCAGCTCGGCCAGGTGGATGGCGTGCAGCGGCCGACCGCCGGCGAGGTGATCGCGCGCCCGCTGCACGAGCGCGTCGGCACCGGCCAGCTCGATCACGTCGGCCGCCACCTCGTCGAAGGCAACCGGGTACAGCTCGGTGGTCGAGCGGTGATGGAACCAGCCGGAGTAGTTCTCCCAAACGGCCCGCACATCCCAGGCGACCTTGCCGTAGCCTTGGCCCACTTCGTATTCCGCCGGCAAGACGATGTCGCGCATCAACGTCCCAACGTCTTTGCCGGCGTTCATGCCGTCGACCGTCTGGTCATGAACGTAGCGGAGGGCATCGCGCAATCGGGCCAGCTCCGCATCGATACGCGCGGCGCCGGTGACCGGCGCGAAGTGACCGGTCACCAACATCTCGGGCTGCAATTGCCGCACTCGCTCGACCGAGTCGATCGCGGTCAGCGCGTCGCGGTAACGGTCGCCACGCATCGTCACCAGATTGGGGATGTGCCCGAATATCGGCCCGAAGGTGTTTCCGCACAAGCAGATCCGTTCGTCAGGTAGCCAGATCACCAGCGAGTCGGTGGTCTCGCCGCCGGGCACCGCGATCAGCTCCATCCGGCGCCCGCCGACCTCGATCGTGAGGGTGTCGTCGAAGTCCAAGTCGACCTTCGGGACACTCTGTCCTGGCAGTCGGCGGGTACCGAGTCGTCGTTGGATGGCCTGAATTCCGGTCGCCAGGGTGTTCTTGAAGGCGAACGCGCTGCGGTTCGCCCGGTATGGGATGAGCCGCTCGTTGTCGTCACGCCATAACGTCCAGTTTGCTTGGGCAACAACGGTTGTGTCCGGATCACGCACGCTGTCCAGACCCCCGACATGGTCGACGTGACCCTGCGTGAAGATGATGTAGCGGACCGGCGAGGAGTCGACGGCGTCGAAGTTGGCGCGGTGCACCGGCCCTTCGAAGCCCATGCCGGTGTTGACGATCACCCGGCCCTCATCGGTAGTCAACAGATAGGAGTTCGACAGACCGGGCGAGCACCAGAGGCCCTCGGCGATGTGTTCGGCCGCGTCGGCGGACGCCGGAGCCAGCGCATCAGCGCCGGGCCGGCTGCGGTAGATCGGCTCGAACATCGGTGATGACTCCTTCATTCGGGCCGCACGTCGAAGCGTTCGAAGTAGAAGTCAAATCGCTGCCGCAACTCCTCGGGCGATACGCCGAAATGCCGTTGCAGATCGTATCGGATGCTTCCGTGTTTGCCGCGCGGATTGCCATCCAGATACTGCTGGAAACGCTTTCGCGCCTTCGGCGTCAATTCAACGCCGCCGCAACGGTAAAGCTGTTCGAGCAAGGGCATTTCGTTACCGTTGAGGTGGTGGAAACTGATGTCGATGCTGCGCTCGCCCGGGATCAGTTCCCGGTCACGCACGCACGCGCTGAGTAGTCGATGCACCCGGTCAGCCCAGTAGTCGAGCAGCCAGCCCGGGTCGATGCTCTTGCGGCGCAGCCGATCGGAGTAGGCCATCATCGTGATCGCCGACTGGATCACCGCGACCGGATCACGATGGGTAAAGGCAACTGTCGCGTCGGGAAAGGTCGCGATCAGCGGACCGAGTTGCTCGCAGTGCTGCGGGCTCTTGAGGACCCAGGTTCGCGGCCCACGCAGGAACGTCAATGCCTGCAAGACCTTTTTCAGGTAGGCGTAATGCCGATGCTGATCCAGGCCCAGGTAGTAGTCGCGCCAATCCGGCACGCGCGCATGCCATTCCAATACGTAGCTGGCCAGATCGAGGTCCAGAAGTTCGACTTCCTCCTCGATCGCTTCCGGGAAGCGGTCATGCATCGCGGCGACCAGAGGTGCGCTGGCCATCAGTGCGTCGTGTTCGGCCTTCGCCCGTGCATAGCGGGGATCGACCCCGAAGTTGTCAGGGCCATGACCGACGGCAGGGATCGGATCTTGGCTCTCCCAATACGGCAGGGCCCGGCGACGCGGATCGGCGGCGATGAGATTCACCAGATGGGTGGTGCCCGACCGCGGCATCCCGACGACGACGAAGGGCTTTTCGATCGGAATCGACTCGATCTCGGGATACCGCTTGATCAGCTCGACCAGGGACAGCCGGTTGCGCAGAAGGCGCACGACTCGTTGCCGTAGCGATGAGCGGGTCAGCTGGTTGAGGCCGTCGTCGGACTCGATCGCGGCGACATGCGCCACCAACCGACCTGTGAAGCCGTCGGCGTCGCCGAAATCGTCGCCCACCGCGGCCTGCTCGACGGCCTCCGTGAGCATCCGGTCGATGTCGAATTGGACCGGCCTGGCCTCGGTGAACTCCAGAATCTGGCGCTGCACGTCGGTTAGCCGGGGCGAGGTCAGATCGTCGAGCTCGATATCGCGCGACGTCGTGATCCGAAGAGCCCACGCGGCCGCTCCTCCATCTCGACGCATTGCCGAATGCAGAGTAACCCCGCGGTCATTGCGCCGCTCCTCCTCATCGCTTCGCTCTGCATCGTCGCCGGCGCGGCCGCGTTTAGCTGCATTCTGCCGGGGTACGCCGCCCTCAGCCGGCGCTCGGCCCGGTGGTGAGTCAACCTGTCGAGAAAGGGCGTATTGCATGTCCGAGATGATCATCGCGTCGCCCGACGACGTGATCACATTCCTCAAAGCACAGCACAACCTGATCGAGGACATGTTCGACCAGGTATTGCATGCATCCGATCCGCAGGCCAGGGAGAAGCCGTTCATCCAACTGCGCCAGCTGCTGGCCGTGCACGAGACCGCCGAGGAGATGGTGGTGCATCCCCGGGCGCGTCGCGAAGTGGAGGGCTTCGACTCCATCGTCAATGCCCGTCTCGAGGAGGAGCACGACGCCAAGCAGTTGCTGTCCGGCATCGAGAAGCTGGATGTCACGTCCCAGGAGTTCATCGAGGAGCTGACCAAGCTGCGGGATGCGGTGCTCGACCATGCCCAGCACGAGGAGACCTACGAATTTCCCAAGCTGCAGCACGAGCTCGACGACGAGGAGTCCAAGCGGCTGACAAGCGCGGTGCGGGCGGCCGAAGCCATCGCGCCGACCCGCCCTCATGCCGGCGTGGAATCAGCGAAGTTGAACTTCGCGGTCGGGCCGTTCGCCTCGATGCTCGACCGTGCCCGGGACTTGATTCAGCACGGACTCGACTGATGGCTTTGGAGAATCGATGAGTACCCCAGGCGCGCCGGATGACGACGGCAAGACGAAGCCCGCAACCGACCCTGATGCCGAGGACGACAGTGTGGTCACGCCGCCGAGTTATCCCGCATACTCCACGCCGCCTCCTGAGGGTCTGCCCGACGCCGAGCACGGCTGACGGCGCTAGGCGGCGAGGCTGCTGACCCGCCGGATCACCTCGTCGCGGCCAAGAGCGCGCGCAATCTGGAACAGGTCGGGACTCTTCGTCGAACCGGTCAAGCCGACCCGGATCAACTGCGACGCCTCCCGGATCGAACCCGGATAGGCGTCGGGGTTCTTCTTGTATTCCTTGGCGTTACCAGCGAAACCGAACTTGTCGGCCAGGTCCCGGATCTGCTGGAACCATTGCACCGGGTCGTCGAGATCCTGGTAGGACGCGACGAAGTCACCCGCGAACGACCGGACCAAGTCGGCCGGCAGGCCGCCCAGTTGGGGATCGTCGGCAGCCACCGGCGTGAACAGCTCAGCGAAGAAGAAGCCATAGGCGGGACGAAAGTCGGACCACTTGCGAAGGTCTTTGCGCGGGTTCGGGACGCCGTCGCGCTCCACGGCCAAGGCGGCCAATGTCTGCTCCGGATGGGCTTCGATCACCCGTTGCAACTCCGGATCGAACTCCGCCGCCCAAACCTGCACCGCCGCATAGATTTCCGGTCCGCTCAGCGTTGCGATGTGGTCGGCGCTGATGTCTTCGAGTTTCACCAGATCCACCAACGGGCCGGCGCCGCCACACTCGGCCAGCGATATCGGCGCAGCGAGAGCTTCGGGCAGCGGGGTTTCGGCCAGCCGCCCGTTGGCCAGGCCGCGCAAGTAATACAGCACGGCGTCAGCGGGATAGCCCGAGCGGATGTAGAAGTCGACGTCAGCTTCGGGGTCTTTGCGCTTGGATAGTTTCCGCTTGCCGCCGGGGATCTGCTTCATCAGCAGCGCGATGTGTGCATAAGTGGGCGGCTCGAAACCGAGCGCCTGGAACAACTGAAGATGCAACGCCGTCGACGACAGCCACTCCTCGCCGCGGATCACCAGGTTGCACCGCATCAGGTGATCGTCGACGGCGTGGGCAAAGTGGTACGTCGGCAGTTGCACGGCTGCCGACGACTTGAGGATGACCACGTCGTTGTAGTTGTCCTCCATCGACAGTTCGCCGCGAATGGCGTCGGTGAAGGAGGCCCGCCCTCCGGTCTGGCCGGGTGAACGGAAACGCAGCACATACGGCGTCCCCTTCTCCAACTGCTCACGAACGGCGGTGACATCGGCGTCGCGCCAGATCGCCCATTCGCCGTAGTACCCGGTCGGGCGCTTGAGTTGTTGCTGGCGGGTGCGGATCCCGGCGAGCTCCTCGGAGGTGGCGAAGCACAGGTACGCCTTCCCGGACCGCAACATCTCACGCGCATAGCTGAGGTAGATCGTCGCCCGCTCCGACTGTCGGTACGGGCCGTACTCACCGCCGCTCACGCCCTCGTCGGGAATGACCCGGAAATAGGCGAAGGCACGATCGAACTGCTCGTGCGCGCCCGACACTTCCCGCGACTGGTCGGTGTCCTCGATCCGTACGAAGTAACGGCCACCGCTCTGCTGGGCGACCGATTGGTCGATCATCGCCGTGTAGATGCCGCCGAGATGAATGAAGCCGGTCGGCGACGGCGCCAGCCGGGTCACCTGCGCACCCGGGGTAGGTCGCGGGGTGGATAACGCTTTTCCCATTCGCCCGGATCGGGCAGGTCGGCGGGAAAGAGGCGGTCAACCTCGTGCAAGTCCAGCATTCGGGTGACAGCTCCAATCTGGGAATGTTTGCCTGGTCGATGTTAGTCACGCCGGTGCCGGCGGATCACAGCTCGTCGGCCGCACCGTCCGTAGGCTGGGTGGGATGAGTGTCGCACCCGATACCACCGTTGCCCTTCACGACCGCTTCGCGCGCGATCTGCCCGAGATGGTCGTCAGCTGGCAAGCCCAGACTTTTACCGACCTGCGGCTGCTGGCTTTCAACGCGCCGCTGGCTGGCGAACTGGGCCTCGACCCGCACTGGCTCCAAAGCCCCGACGGGCTGCGCTTCCTGGTCGGCAACCACGTTCCCGACGGCGCCGCGCCCGTCGCACAGGCGTATGCGGGCCACCAGTTCGGCGGCTACGTCCCGCAGCTGGGCGACGGGCGCGCGCTGTTACTGGGCGAGATCGCCGACGCCGACGGGCGGCTTCGCGACATCCACCTGAAGGGTTCGGGTCCTACCCCGTTCGCTCGTGGCGGCGACGGCCTGGCGGCGGTGGGCCCGATGCTGAGGGAGTACATCGTCAGTGAGGCGATGCACGCACTGGGCGTGCCCACCACGAGGTCGCTGGCCGTGGTGTCGACGGGCCGGACGGTGCAACGGGAGACGGCGCTGCCGGGCGCGGTCCTCACCCGCGTCGCCGCCAGCCACCTGCGGGTGGGCAGCTTCCAATACGCCGCCGCGACCGGCAACCTCGACCTGTTGCGGCGACTGGCTGACCATGCGATCACCCGCCACTACCCCGGCGCCGGCATGCTCGAGAATCCCTACCTCGCGCTGTTCGAAGCGGTGGCCGCGGTGCAGGCGTCGCTGGTGGCGCAGTGGATGCTGATCGGCTTCGTCCACGGTGTGATGAACACCGACAACATGACGATCTCCGGCGAGACGATCGACTACGGCCCGTGCGCCTTCATGGAGGCCTACGACCCCGACACGGTGTTCAGCTCGATCGACCACTGGGGCCGCTATGCCTACGACAACCAGCCTGTTGTCGCGGGCTGGAACCTTGCCCGGTTCGCCGAGGCGCTGCTGCCGTTGCTGGCCGACACGGTCGACGAAGGCGTCGCCCTCGCACAGAAGGCGTTCGAGGTGTTCCGCGTCCAATACGACGCGACCTGGATCGATGGGATGCGCGCCAAGCTGGGACTGCCCGAAGACGTCGACGACGCGACGGTCACATCGGTCAGCGATGCATTGCTGGCGCTGTTGAAAGAGAGCCGCGTTGACTACACCGCGTTCTTCCGGGCCTTGAGCCAGGCGGCACGCGGCGACGCTGAGCCCGCCCGCGGACTGTTCATCAACCTGGCCGGCATCGACGAGTGGATGGGGCGCTGGCGGGCGCTCGGCCCGGATGCGGAAGCCATGGACCGAAGCAACCCGGTATACATCCCGCGCAATCATCTCGTCGAAGAGGCGTTGGCCGCGGCTACCGCGGAAGACCTGAACCCTTTGCAGCAGTTGCTCACTGCGATCAGCGCTCCGTATGACGAGCGGCCGGGTCTGGAGCGTTACGCCGCCCCGGCGCCGGACGACTTCGGCGACTACCGAACCTTCTGCGGCACCTGAGCTTCGAGGCTGACGGCGCGCTGCTTCACCGCGGCCTGCAGGATCGACCCGGCGGTCACGAAAGCGGGCTTGTCACGGTCGGCCGGAACGATGGAAAGGCCGGCGGCGCGGCGCAGCACCATCAAGGCAAGTGCGCTGTAGGTGGTGTACGCGATGATCAACAAATTGACCTGCGCCTCCACGCCGTTGAGGGTGATGATGTGCTGGGGTTTGTGTTCCCACCCCGGCCAATTGAAGTCGGGTGGTCGTTGCAGGTGAGGCCAGTTGACGTTGATGGAAGTGATGTCGCCCAGCATCGGAGTCAGTGCGGCAACGAGGCCGGGCAACTCGACGGTCATGCGGTCGACCCGCGGCCACCACGCTCCGTCGATCTCGCCACCCAAGTGGCTGGCAACGGAAAGCCGGATAGGATTTGCCGACCGCCAGTCACTCATCCGACGACTACGCGATGTGAAGCAAAAGGGCTGCGGTTCAAGGGAATTCCTTCACGGATGGCGTCGCCCCTGCCGGCGCAGGACAGCGGAGGAATTCCGTTGCCCGTGAATGCGATCCGCGCCGGTCACGTGGGCATCACCGCTGACAACGAAACGGCTCACTGCCAACGATACGCCACCGGCAGTAGTTTGTAACCCTCGCACGGCGTAGCGGTCGGCGAGTTGGCCGATTGCGCGTACAGTGGAGAAAACAATTGGGGAGACGGAGTGACTGTACAAAACTGGTGTGACGCACCCGAAATTCATCCGTCGCAGATCCGCGTCGGTGACATCATCGGCACCTTGCGTGAAACCGGCTTGCGCTACACCGTCAAAATGGTCAGCGTCCCGCAGAAGGCTCCGCGCAGGTGGACATTCTTCGGCCGCGACGCCAAAGGCCTGGATTACGCAAACGTATTCGGCGAAGACGATTTGGTTCGTCGGTACGGCAAAGTCTCCTGACACTGCCCGGCAGTAGCGTTCGCCGTGCGAATCCCGTTGTCCCGCAACGCTGAAGGCGTGACCTTCCCAGCAGTCTGCTAGGTGCTCAGCGCGCGCCCCGGACCAACCGGCCGGGCCGGGCGCCGGTGTCGGCGCCGTTGCGCCGAGTCACCACCCCGTTGACGATCGTGGCGTCGTAGCCCGAAGCGCCCTGGATCAGCCGCTTGCCGCCGGCCGGCAAGTCATAGGCCATCTGTGGCCGATGCAACGTGATCGCGTCCATGTCGATGATGTTGACGTCGGCGCGCTTGCCGATCTCCACCACACCCCGGTCGGATAGTCCGAACAGCTGCGCGGTGTCGTAGGACTGCTTGCGGATGACGTACTCCAGCGGCAACTTGTCGCCGCGGTGCCGATCGCGCGCCCAGTGCGTGAGCAGGAACGTCGGGAACGACGCATCGCAGATCATCCCGCAGTGGGCACCGCCGTCGGACAGTCCGACCACGCCCGCCGGATGGGTCAGCATCTCGCGAATCGCATCGTGGTTGCCATAGGCGTAGTTGTAGAACGGAAGCATCAGCATCGACGTCGCGTCATGCTCGAGCATCAGGTCGTAGAGCGTAGACAGCGGATCCTCGCCGCGTTCGGCCGCGATCTTTTCGACGGTGCGTTCATCGGTCGGCTCGTAGTCGGGCGGATCGCCGAGCCAATAGGTGCGGCCGAGCGCGTACTGAGCGAGAGCAAACATGTTGTCGAACAACAGAGTTGGATCGGGCGGCAGATCCTCCTCGGCAAGGATCGCAGCCTTCACGGCGGGATCGGCAAGCCGGCGCGCAAGCTCCTCGCGGCTGCATTCGGCGCTCAGCCGGCGGAAGGTCGGACGATGGGTGAATGCGTGATGGCCATCGAAGCCGAACAGCATGCCGAACGGTCGCGCAGCGATCTGCGGGTACAGCCGGCTGCCGGCGGCGTGCGCAGCCGCTGAGACATCCAGCTGCTCGCGCCAGAGGTCCGGGGCGGCGTCGACCTGAATCATGCCGAACGAGATCGGGCGGTCGATCTCAGCGCCCAATCGCTGCATCCATTCCAGCTCTTTCTTGGGGGCGATGATGTCCTCACCCGCCACGCCCTGCGGAGCCAGCTCGAACACCGCCTGACCGCCGGCTGCCATCGCTCGGCCAAGCCCGAACAGCTCGTCTTCGGCGGCATAGGTCCCCGGTACCGGCTCACCGTCGATCGCCCGGTGGCCAATCGTGCGCGAGGTCGAAAAGCCCAGCGCTCCGGCCTCGATCGCTTCCTGCACCAGCCGTGCCATCGCCGCGATGTCGTCCGGTGAGGCGGGCTCGTTGCGGGCGCCGCGCTCCCCCATCGCGTACGCGCGAACGGCGCCGTGGGCCACCTGACTGCCGACGTCGACGGCGAATTCCTGCCTTCCGATCACGTCGAGGTATTCGGGGTAGCTCTCCCAGCCCCAAGAAATGCCTTCGGTGAGCGCGGCGCCGGGAATGTCCTCGACGCCCTCCATCAGGCCGATCAGCCAATCCTCCTGGCCCGGTCGCACCGGGGCGAACCCGACGCCACAGTTGCCGGTGACGACGGTGGTGACCCCGTGTCCGCTGGATGGCTCCAGCAGGGCGTCCCAGCTGACCTGGCCGTCGTAGTGGGTGTGAATGTCGACGAAGCCGGGCGCGACGATCTTTCCGGTCGCGTCGATGGTCTCGGCGGCGTCGCCTTCCAGCGGTGAGCTACCCGGGCCACGGCGCCTGATCTCGACGATCTTGCCGTCTTTGACGGCGACGTCGGCGTCGTATCGGTCGGCACCGGTTCCGTCGACGACGGTGCCACCGGTGATTTTGAGATCGAACACGATTACTCCCTCGACTGTGCTGCTAGTTGGCTACAGTGAAGCTCAATAGGGAATGTAACACCGTTACAGAGGCTTCGGGAGTACTTCCATGACGACACGCCACGCGTGATCTACGGCGCGAAGACGCGATCGGCGCACCGCCCCGGCGGCCGACCCTGGTGCCCGCCGAGCGGTACTACTCCCCGGCGTTCGCGCAGCTCGAAGTCGAGCGGATGTGGCCCAGGGTGTGGCAGGTCGCGTGCACGCTGGATCATGTCGCGGAGCCCGGCGACTACTTCGAATACCGTTGCGGGCCTTACGCGGTACTCATCGTGAACGACGACGGCACACTGCGCGCCTTCCAGAACGTATGCCGGCACCGCGGCAACTCGCTGTGCGCCGGGTCGGGCTCGAACTTACGCGAGCTGCGCTGCGGCTATCACGGCTGGACATGGGATCTTGCCGGCACGCTCAAACGAGTCCCCAACCGCAAAGGGTTCGGCACGCTTTCGATGGCGGAGTTTCCTTTGTTCGCTGTCCGCGTCGAGACGTGGGAGCGGCTGGTCTTCGTCAATCTCGACCTCCAAGCGCCGCCGCTGGCCGACTATCTGGAGGCGGTGCCCGACGACATCGCCTGGCTGGGCCTCGGCGACTTCCGTTGCTATGCAACCATGACCGTCGAGGTCGACGCGAACTGGAAGACGATCGCCGACGGGTTCAGCGAGACCTACCACATCCAGACGTTGCACCCCGAGTTGCACAAATGCATGGATGACGTGTATGCGCCGCAAGTGATTTGGGGGCACACCGGCAAGTCCGAGCAGCTTTATGGTGTACCGAGCCCGCGTCTGCAGCAATCGCCGACTGACGCCGAGGTCTGGGATGCCTACGTGTGCACGCAGGGCGCGCTGATGGGTGTCGCCGCCGGCACACCGTTTCCGGGTGGGGGTCCGGTCATCGACGTCATCGCCGACCAGATAAGAACTTTCGCTGCCGGACGCGGTGTCGACGTGAACTGGGCCAGTACCGAACAACTGATGAGATTGCACCAGTACAACATCTTCCCGAATTTGACAGTGCTGGCCAACGCCGACCATCTCACGGTGATGTGCTCTCGCCCGGGGCCCGATCCCGACCACGGCGAGCTGGTGATGATGCTGTGGATGCGCATGCCGACCGATGCCGCCCGAGTCACGCCCGCCGACGTACGACTGACCGCGGACCAGGCTGAGCCGGGACTTGTTCTGACCCAAGATATCTCGGTGCTGGCCGGGCTGCAACGTGGTCTGCGCCAGCCCGGCCTCACCCACCTGACGCTGTCGGCAGAAGAGCGGCGGGTGATCAACATGCACCGCAATCTCGACCGCTATCTCGACTTGCCGGAACAAGACCGCATGCGTGGCGGCGACGATGCAGAGCGAGGTGAGCCGAGTGCCGCAAGCTCTTAACGCGGCGACGATCCTGGACACTGCTGCCGCCTTGATCGAACGCGAAGGCGTCAATGCATTCACGATGCGGGGCCTCGCCGAGGAACTGGATGTGGCAGCGACCTCGATCTACTGGCACGTCGGCGGCCGCGACAAACTCTTCGACAGCCTGATCGACCGCTTGCTCGGCGAGATGGCGCGGCTGCCCGACGAGGGTGGCACCCCGGTGGAACGCATTGCCTCCCTGGCCCGTTCACAGCGCAGGGTGCTGATCGATCGACAGCACCTGCTGGCCATTGCGCATGAACGCGACCGAACCCCCACGTTGTTTCTGCCGATCCAGCAGAAACTTGCCGCCTTGCTGGCGGAATTGGATGTCAAAGGGACCAAGGGGGCGCTCGTGCTGCGCGCGGTGCAGGTGCACGTCATATCGTCGGCGGTGATGCAATTCTCGGCGGTGCGCGGGGCCAAGCACGACGAGGAAGACCCGACGCTGTGGGATGACCAGTGGCCCGATCGGGCGTTGGTGAAGGCACTCCAGTCGCCCACTGACTACGACGCCGTATTCGAGTACGGCCTCGCCGCGCTGCTCGCGACGCTCAGATCTAGGTATTCAACAGAAAGTCCGCGACGACGCCGGCCATCTCGTCGATGGCGGCTCGCCGGATGACTTCGAAGCCATGAGTGCTCAGCGTGGGCAGGCAGAGCAGTCCCGCGCGGGGCGTCAGCCCGGCGGCCTTGGAATGCGACGCGTCGGACTCGAACGCGCCCAGCGCGGCGGGCTGCGGCGACAGTCCGCGATCGGTGGCGATCTTCATTAGCCGATCGGCCACGTCTTTGTCATACACACACAACTGATCGCCGTAACCGACGATTGGACCGCCGCCGACGGTGGTTCCGTATTCCGCCTCGGTGGGCCCGACCTCCAGAGCGAGGGTGAGAGTGCCGGGCAGCGTGGCGCTCGCGTAGGTGCCCCCCACTCCGCCGATCTCCTCGTTGGTGGTGAAGACGAGATACACGTCCTCGCTCGGTCGTTGACCATGCTCGTGCAGCGTGCGCGCAGCGCGCAGCAGCGCGGTCACCGCGGCCCGGTCATCCATGAAATAGCAGCCCAGATAGTCGCCGAACTCGACGAGATCCCTCTTGCTGCGATCCACGCACACCCGCGTCCCGGCGTGCACGCCGGAGGCATCGAGATCCTCGGGTGTGCGGCCGGTGAAGACGTAGACGTGCTGCCAATCCAGCGCGCGATCACCCTTGTCCGGTTTGGTCTCCCAGATCCGCGGGCTCTCCTTGGTGGTGTGCTCCGAACCCTGCGTGAGCACGCCGGTCAGGGTCTCACTATCGCCGAGCACGGTGACCGGGCCGAATCCGAAGTTGCCCGGATACATCGTGCCCAGCTGCGTCATGTGCAGCGAACCATCGGGTTTGACGAGCTTGACCATCATGGCCAGCTCGTCCATGTGTGCCATGACCCGTATCGCCGACCCACCCGAAATCGAGCTCGTCCGCTGGCGATGGTTACGCGACTCGGCGGTGGGCGCTTCGGCGCCGATGTAGCCGATCAGGTTGCCGGCGTCGTCGACCCACATGTCGTCGACCAAGGGTCGCAATTCACGGGCGCATATCGCGCGCACCGCCTCCTCTTGGCCGCAGGGCCCGTACGCCCACAGCAGTTCCTGCAAAAGGCTTTCGCTGGAATCCGGCTCACCGTGCGCCATCGGTTCCCCTCCCATGTCTGCCTACGGTAACGATCGTGCCTGCCAATTGGTACAGCTGGTTTGCCGGCTCATCGGAAGTGGTAGCCGCGAAGTTGACATTGCGCGATGCTGGATAGAGCGGGACGGCGGAGGGATGGCAGTGAACGAAGAGCAACTCACCCAGATGGCGTCCGGGCGTGGCTTTATCGCCGCGCTTGATCAAAGTGGTGGCAGCACCCCCAAAGCACTGGCGCTCTACGGAATTCCCGAGCAGGCGTACGGCAACGAGAGTCAGATGTTCGACCTGATCCACCAGGCTCGCGCGCGGCTGATGGAGAGCCCCAGCTTCACCGGCGACAAAATCCTGGCAACGATTCTGTTCGAGCAGACGATCGATCGGACGATCAGCGGCGAGAACACCGTGGCCTACCTGTGGAAGCAGAAGCACATCGTGCCGTTCGTCAAGGTCGACCAGGGGCTGGCCGACGCGCAGTACGGCGTCCAGCTCATGAAACCGATGACCCAACTCGACAGCCTGCTTGAGCGCGCCGTCGAGCAGGGGCATCTTCGGTACCAAGATGCGCTCGTTCATCCAGGAACCCAACGACGGCGGAATCAAGGCCATCGTCGACCAGCAGTTCGAGAGCGCCGCGAGGATCGCGCGATACGGGCTGATGCCGATCATCGAGCCCGAGGTCAGCATCAAAAGCCGCGACAAGCCGACCGCCGATCGGCTTTTGGTGGCGGCGCTGCAGGAGAAACTCGACGAACTCCCGGTCGACCGGCAGGTGATGCTCAAGCTGACGTTGCCGGACGAGGCCGACCTCTACCAGCCGCTCATCGAGCATCCCCGAGTGCTGCGGGTGGTCGCCTTGTCCGGCGGCTACACCTTGTTGCACAGCTCCGAGATGCTGGCCCGCAACCACCGCCTGATCGCAAGCTTCTCGCGGGCCCTGACCGAGGGCCTCACCGTCGATCAGACCGATGCCGACTTCGACGCAAAGCTCAAGGCGAACATCGACGAGATCTACGCGGCATCGGTGACCTGATCAAGCCGCCGACAGCGATGTCGGAATCTAATAAACTATTGCTCGATGTCGAAAGTCCGCCATAAGCCGGATGCGCCCACCCGCACCCTGCGACTCGCCTCGGGTGACCAAATCCCCGCGCACCGGCACGAGGACCATCAAATCGTCTACGCCGGCCGCGGGGTGCTGGCCGTCACGACGGACAAGGGCTCCTGGATCGCTCCGGCGACACGGGCGATCTGGATACCGGCGGGCACATTTCATGCGCACCGCGCCTATGGCGAACTCAAACTGCACACGGTCGGCCTGGCCGGCACCGACAATCCGCTCGGACTCGATTCGCCGACCGTGCTGATGGTGGGGCCCCTGCTGCGCGAGCTCATCATCGCCTACACCGTCAGCGACGCGGATACTCCCGAACGAACTCGGCTGCGCGCCGTATTGCTCGACCAGTTGCGCAGCTCTCCGCAGCAACCCCTGCACGTGCCCTCCCCGACCAGTCCTGCTGCTCGCGGCGGTGTGCGAGATCATGCACGCCGACCCCGGCGACAGCCGTACGCTCGCCGAGCTCGGCCGCGTGGTCGGGGCCAGCGATCGCAGTCTGTCGCGGTTGTTCCGCCAGGACCTCGGCATGACGTTCCCGCAGTGGCGCACTCAGTTGCGGCTGCACCGCGCGCTGGTCCTGCTGGCCGAGCGCACACCGGTGACGACGGTGGCACACCAGTGCGGTTGGTCGTCGGCGAGCGCGTTCATCGAGGTGTTCCGGCGCAATTTCGGCCACACCCCCGGCGTGTCGAATCGGTTGGATATCTCCGAATTCGATTGGGCGCCAAGCTAACCGGACCCGCGACTATCCGGGCTTGATGGCCCGCCACCGGAGGCGCATACCCGCCACGTCGACGCGAATATCGTCGAAACCGGCAACACCGAGCCGCTGCTTCAGCTCGTCGGGACGAATCGGGTTGTAGACGTCGCCGATGTGGATGAGCCGGAACAGCAGCGATGGCAGGCCGTCGCTGCCGGCAAACACTCCGCCGGGCCGCAAGACGCGAAACGCCTCGGCGAAAAGCCGGTCTTGCACCTGATCGGTAGGGATGTGATGGAGCATCGTGAAACACACCACGGAGCTGAAAGCGTTGTCGGGCAACCCGGTATCGCTGCCGTCAGCATGCAGAACGCGCGCTCGATCGCCGTAGCGCTGGTGCAACCTTTCGGCCATGGACTTGTCGACCTCGACAGCGGTGACCGCGTCAGCCCGGTCGACGAGTGCGCGCAGCGTTGCGCCGTAACCGGGCCCGATCTCGAGGGTTTGGTCGCCCAACTC
Organism: uncultured Actinomycetota bacterium; assembly: GCA_963762535.1. Taxonomy (GTDB): domain Bacteria; phylum Actinomycetota; class Actinomycetes; order Mycobacteriales; family Mycobacteriaceae; genus Mycobacterium. The sequence goes on along the minus strand of CAVXKX010000001.1, from coordinate 411,650 downwards.
GACATCCGCGAGCGCCCACGGCAATAACTTGTCGCGGACCATGTGAGCCCAGCCCTCCGAACTACACCGCCGCTGATGCAGCACGTTCATCGCCATGATGTGGTGCCCTCCGGTAGGAATCTTGGTGCACCCACGGACGTTATGAGAGCCAACGGCTGACGACTTCCGAAAATATGCCGGTCTATATCGAAAATCCGCCACGGTTGCGCTCGGCTGCGCTCCGACCGCAGCAACCCGCCTGAACCGAGAACCGGCATGAGCAACCCGCCCTTCGATACTCATCAGTATCCAGTCGATACCCAGGAGTATGCTTTCGCGCATGTCCCCTGTCAAGCCGCCGCGGACCCGCCCCACCCGGAGCCAAGTCCGGGACCGGATATTGGATGCAGCCTCGAAAGTCTTCGCCGCCGAAGGGTTCGCTGGCGCGACCATCGACGCGATCGGTCAAGCCGCAGGATTCACCAAAGGCGCGGTCTACTCGAATTTCGGCTCCAAGGACGAACTCTTCCTGGCCCTGCTCGACCGCGAATTCGAGCTTCGCGGCGAGCAGATCGCCACTGCGCTGGAAAGTGCCGGCGATACCACCGCGGTCGCACAGGCATTGAGCCGGTCAGTGCTCGACTCGGTTCACGACCACGCCGACTACTACGTCCTGTTTGTCGAATATTGGCTGCGCGCCGTGCGTGACCCGCAATTGCGGGAGCGCCTGATCGCGCGTCGTCGTGCCGCCGCCGCTGAGCAGGCCGACAACTTCGCCGGATCGGTCGCGGCCACCGCCTCCGGTCGGCCGCCGGCCGAACTTGCCCAACTGGTTGTCACCATGAACTTGGGCATCGCGATGGAAGAAGTTCTGCGTCCCGGGACAATCGACCCTGGTCTCCTCGGGCAATTGATTACCGCTCTGCTGAACTCCGTTGCAGTGCAAGGCGATTAGGAGCAATACGTGGACCCGAAGGATGAATCCGAAGCCACGGCGGTGATCACCGCGACCGGGCTGGGCGTGGACGGCGAGCACGGGCCGCTGTTCTCCGCCATTGACTTGGCGCTTCCCGAGGGATTCCACGCCATTCAGATGCCGGGCGGGCCGGGTCAAAACGCTTTGCTGCTGACGCTGGCCGGTCGCTTCAAGCCGTCCCACGGCACCGTGACGGTGCTCGGCGATACGACGCCACGGGCGATTCGCCGGCACTGCGCTATCGCGGCCTTCCCCGACATCGACGAGCTGGAGGAATCGGTGACCGTGCAGACGGTGCTCGCCGAACAGTGGCGGTGGCTGGCGCCGTGGTACGCGCGGATCCCTCGCGAGGCGGGCAGGTCCACGCTGGCCGACGTATTCGGTGCGACTCCCCCGCCCTCCCCCGACACCTACATCGTCGAATTGTCTGATCTGGAGCTGTTTTTGCTGCGGATCGCACTGGCAACGATGTCGAATCGTCCGATCCTGGTTGTCGGCGACCTCGAGCAGGTACGCGACAACGGGCGCCGCGCGATCGCGGTGGACCGGTTGGGCGCGCTGGCGGCCAACCGCACCATCGTCGTCGGCGCGACCAATCCGCTCGGCGCCGACGCGCCGGACCACGAACTACACGATCACCGCATCCTGACCGAAGGGGACTGACGATGCTGGCTGGACTCGCATTCGGCTCGGAAATCAAGCGTTTCGGCCGCAGCCGAATGACCCGGGTGGCGATCGTCGTGCTCATGCTGCTGCCGCTGGTGTACGGCGCCCTGTACCTGTGGGCGTTTTGGGACCCGTTCGGCCATGTGAACAAAATGCCGGTGGCACTGGTCAACTCCGATCGCGGCGCTGTCGTGTCTGGCCAGCAGTTCAACGCCGGCACCGAGATCGCCAAGAGCCTGACCGCCGACGGCAGCCTGGACTGGCACGTCGTCAGCCCCGAGGAGGCGCACAACGGCGTCGAGCACGGCAAGTACTACTTCATGGTCGAGCTGCCACCGGATTTCAGTGCGGCGATCGCGTCGCCGGTGACCGGACAACCGAAAAAGGCCAACCTGATTGCCGTCTACAACGACGCCAACAACTACATTTCGACCAGCATCGGCCGCACCGCGATCGGCCAGGTACTCAACGCCGTCTCCTCACGAATTTCCGGGCAAGCGGTCAATCAGATGCTGTCCGTGGTGGTTTCGTCCGGATCGGGCGTCAAGCAGGCCGCCGACGGGGCCGCGCGGCTCGCCGACGGCGCAAGTCAGTTGGCGGCCGGACTGGACACCGCTCGCTCCGGCTCGGCGACGCTTGCCACCGGCGCCAAGCAGCTCTCCGATGGGATCAACTCCGCCACCGAGCCGCTGCTGGCGGTGAGCAAAGCGCTGTCTGTCATCGGCGGCAACACCGACCAGCTTCAACAGGGTGCCACCGCGCTACAGCAGGCAAACGACCAGATCGGCGGGTTCGCCACAGCGCAGGATGCCGCGGCCAACTCGATGTCCGCCGTGATCGATCAACTAGCCGCCAGACAAGATCCGTTGGCGAACACGTTGCGTGGCATACAGGATCAGCTGCGCCAGCATCAGTTCACACCCGAGATCCGGCAGCGCCTCACCGATGCCCGCAACGCCGCGATCAACATGACCTCGGGACTGCGCGCACCGGGCAGCCCGCTCGCATCGGCCCTCGACCAAGTCGGAAGCAACGGGCAGAACCTGACGAACAAACTCACCCAGTTACGTGACGGAGCCCAGCAGGTCGCTTCCGGAAACGCCCAGTTAGCAAGCGGGATAGCCAAACTCGACGATGGCGCACAGCAGCTCAAGTCCGGATCGGCCGAGCTGGCCACGAAACTGAGCGAAGGCGCCAAGCAGGTGCCCAACTGGACCACACAGCAGAAGGAAGCCGTCGCCGACACCATCGGCGGTCCGGTTCAACTCGAGACGTCGCACGAGAACGCCGCCCCCAACTTCGGCACCGGCATGGCACCGTTCTTCCTCACGCTGGCGCTCTTCTTCGGTGCGCTGGTGCTTTGGATGGTGTTGCGGCCCTTACAGAGTCGCGCGATTGCCGCAGAGGTACTACCGATCCGGGTAGCGCTGTCCAGCTACCTTCCCGCTGCCGTCATCGCGATGTTCCAGGCGGTCATCCTGTACTGCGTGGTGCGCTTCGGTCTCGGCATGCATGTGGTGCACCCGGTTTCGATGCTCGGCTTCATGATCCTGATCTCGTTCGCATTCGTCGCCGCCACACAGGCGATCAACGCGCTCGTCGGCCCAGCGGTGGGCCGGGTACTGATCATGGCCCTACTCATGCTGCAGCTGGTCAGCGCCGGCGGCATGTATCCGGTGGAAACGACCACGAAACCGTTCCAGGTTCTGCACCGCTTCGACCCGATGACCTACGGGGTCAACGGGCTCAGACAGCTCATCCTGGGTGGCATCGACGGCCGACTCTGGCAGGCGATCGTGGTACTCGTCGGCATTTGGGCCGCCGGCATCCTGGTCTCGTGCCTGTCGGCCCGCCGCGATCAGCTCTGGAACCTCGAGAGGCTGATACCGGCGATCAAGATGTAGCGCTGTGCCGTCTTGCTCAGCGGCGCCTCTACGAACGTCGACTTGTTGAGCGATATCGCTGAAAATTTCCCATCGTCTCGACGTTCGTGCGTCGCCACGGGATGCCACAATTCAGCGAGCCAACGAGGAGGTGAGCCCATGGTCGAAGTATCCCCAGCGGCCTCAGCACCGAGATTCGAACCCGACGAGGGCTGGGTGCCCGCAGACGAGCGACGCTTCGGTCTGGACCGGCGCACCTTGCGCCCGACCCTGGCAGTATTCGGGTTGGTTGTGGTGATGTCGGTGATCTTGCCGGTGGTCAATGCGACGGTGCCCTATCACGACATCGTCAGACCCGGCGATGTCATGCAAATCGAAGGTGGCGTGACGTTCGTGCCGGTGCCGGGCTGGGGCGTCACCTCCGGTGTGCGCGCCGGCCATGCCCCGCTATCCGGGCAGTACCCTGACTCGGCGACGGTCGAGGACGGGGCGCTGAAGTTCACGGTGCGCACCGGACCGTTCCACGGCGACGCCGACCAGCTGCTCGATCAGATCGAGACGACCTCCGATGCGCTGAACCAAGGTCGTGGCGTCCACATCACCGGCGCGCCCGCCACGCTTGTCACCGCCGCAGGCAAACAGGGCGCGACCGTGCGTGTCACCGGCCCGCATACCGCGGGCCTGATCGCCGCTTTCGTCTTCGACGGCCGCGGAGTCGAAGCGGTGGCGACGGGACCGACCGACGCCGGCGCCATACCCAGCGCAGCCGTGCTGCAGATGATCGGCAGCATCAAGCAGGAACAGCGATGACGACGACGGCCGAACTCGATCGCGCGCGCGACGTCGCGCTCGACCTCTCCGGCTGGGGCAGACGCTTTGTCTTCTACCAACCGCGCAACTTCGCGTTCTGGGGCTACGTGACCCTGGTCGGGATCGGCGTCCTGACCTTCTTCTCCACCATTGCCCGCGAGTACAACGCGTACGGGGAGGCAATCGGGTTGGCGGTGACCTCATTCGCCATCTATGCGGCGTTGTTCTGGTGGTTCACCGACCGGATCGACCACTACGCCAAACTTCCGCACAAGCTGATGGTCGTCGCGTTCCTGTGGGGTGGCTTCGCCGCCACCGGGGCGATGGCCGCCAACGCCAACGATGCGATACTGGCCTTGTACAGCAAGAGCTTTGGCCAGGTATGGGCGCTGAACTGGGGTGCCGGGCTCGCTGCTCCGTTCACCGAAGAACTCGCCAAGGGTTCGGGGCTGTTGCTGCTGATCGCGTTGGCGCAACGACACGTCCGGACCGCGTTTGACGGGTTCATCATCGGCGCGTTCATCGGTCTGGGATTCCAGATCGTCGAAGACATCACCTACGCCATGACGTCAGCCGGTACTCAGTTCGGCGCCAACCAGATTGGCGCGTCGGTCGGCACCATCATTCTCCGCATGCTGACCGGGGTGGCCGCTCATATTCTGTACAGCGCCATCTTCTGCGCCGGTGTGGTCTACCTCGTCGGTCGGCCCGCCGAGCCGCGGAAGGTCGGTCGCGGCCTGGTGCTGATCACGATACCGATACTGCTGCACGGGACGTGGGACTCGGTGGCCGCCATCGCCGGTAAGAATGCGCTGATGTTGATCGGGTTGCTGATCGGCACCATCGTTGTCGCGCTGATCATCGTTGCGCGGGTGTACAAGTTGACTGTGACCAGAGAGCGCGACTTCGTCCGCGATGTCATGGCCCCCGAGCAAGCCCGTGACGTGATCACGCCCGCTGAGCTCGATGCGATGGCCGGTAACCGTAAGGCCCGCAAGGCGTATCGCAAAACCGGCCGCAACCGTCACGAACGCAGACGCGCGCGCTACATCCTCAATGCCGCCTATGCGCTCGGCGATGAACTGGCCGCTGCGCGCGGCGCCGAGACCGACCGGGTGCGCTTCGCCCGCGCCGAGGTGGCGCGCATCCGCGCGGGCGTGCCGTCGCCGTGGTAGCCGTCGGCCTTACCTGACCACCGAATCGTCTGGGTTGCGCGGCGACTCCTCGGGCGTCCAAGCGAACGGTTGCCCGGGCTGGCCGGGAAACAAGAAGTCGATGAAAGCCGCAGCGGTGGGCTGTGGTTCGTGATTGGCCAGGCCCGGTCGCTCGTTGGCTTCGATGAAGGCGTATTCCTGACCGGTGACATCGGGGACGAGCAGGTCGATGCCGGTGACCGGGATGCCGATCGCCTCGGCAGCGGTGACCGCAACCCGACACAGTTCCTGGTTCACCTCGGGCGTGACGTCGTGGATCGTGCCGCCCTGATGCAGGTTCGCGGTATGGCGAACGCGCAGCCGCGTTCCTTGCGGCAGAACATCATCCAACTGCCAACCGTATTCGGCGACCGTCGCCTCGGTCAGCGCGTCAAGCGGTATGCGCGACTCACCGCCAGTGGCCGCCGAGCGCCGCCGACTCTCCGCCACGATCAAATCGCGCACGGTGTGCTCACCGGTGCCGATGACCTCCGGGGGCAGCCGCAGCGCAGCAGCGACCACCCGGCCGTCGATCACCACGAGCCGAAGGTCGTTTCCGTTCACGCGCTGCTCGATCAGCACCTCGGGGAATTCCTCCCGGGCGCGTGCCACCGCAGTGGCCAGCTCACCGGCACCGTGCTCGACGGTGACGCCCACGGTGATGCCTTTACCTTGTTCTCCGCGAGTGGGTTTGACGACAACCTCCCCCACGTCCTTCAAGAATTCGAAATCGCCGTCGTCGAAAGTCGCCAAACGGGCACGCGGGACCGTGATTCCGGCCTCGGAGACAAGTCGGCGGGTCAATCTCTTGTCGTCGCAGCGGCACATCGCGATCGCCGAGGTGAACTCCGACAGCGATTCGCGAGTGATCACGCTACGGCCACCGTGGCTCAGACGCATCTCACCGGTCTCGGCGTCGAGAACCTCTACCCAGATGCCGCGACGTATCGCTTCGTCGGCGATGATTCGCGCGTAAGGATTGAGGTCGTCGACCGTCTCCGGCGGCGGACTGAACAACGGCACATTGATGGCGTTCTTGCGCTTGATCACCAGCACCGGCACGCGCCGGAAACCTAGCTTCTCGTACAGCCGGATCGCCGCCGCGTTGTCGTGGGTCACCGACAGATCCATATACGCGCGGCCTGCACGACGGAAGTGCTCGGCCAACTTCCGGGTCAGGGCGATGCCTATTCCCGGGATGCCGGCAGCCGGATCGACCGCCAGTGTCCAAAGACTCGAGCCGCATTCAGGATCGGAGAACAGCAACTCATGGTCGACACCGGTCACTGTGCCTACTACCGCGCCGTCGTCGTCGCGCACTGCGAGCAGGTAGGTGACGGCGGGCTGGTTCAGGTGGTTGTCCCAAATCACCTTGACCGGCGCGGGAACCATTCCGCAGCGCACGAATACGCGGTTCATGAAGTCTGCGTCGGAGGGGTCGTTCAGCGGGCGCACCGTTACACCGACCGGTGAGTGCGCCGACGGGTTTTCATCGGAACCGTCGGTGAAGCGCAGCCGATAGGTGTGGCTCGGGTCGATGAAGAGTTCGCTCGGCGCCCCGGCCACCACGACGTGGGATTCGCGGGCGTAGATGCAAATGTCGCGCCGCCCGGGAGCTTCCCGGCGGAGCGCCTCGGCCAAGGTCCCCGCATCAGCGAAGGTCTGACCGAAAATCAACCGGCCCCAACCCAACTCGAGCTCGACATCCTTGGCCATCGCATCGACCAAATGCGGTGGCGTCGCGTCGTGGAGACCGAGGGTAATGGCTTCGGTGTGGTCCTCTGAAGGACCGATGGTGGTCATGCCGCCGGCCCGGTCACACCATGACGTTGAAGCCAGAGCTCGAGCAGCGCGATCTGCCAGAGTTCGTTCCCGCGTAGCGGAGTCAGCCGGCCGTTGGGATCGGCCAGTAGCGCATCCACCGCTCCGGTATCGAAGAGCCCACGCTCTTTGGCGACCGGTGCGTAGAGAGCGTCGCGGACCATGTCGAGGTACGGACCTTGGAGGTGAGTCAGCGCGGGAACCGGGAAGTAACCCTTGGGACGGTCGATGACCTCCGATGGAATGACCCGTCGCGCAGCCTCTTTGAGCACACCCTTGCCGCCGTGGGCGACCTTCAGCTCTGGGGGGCAGGTGGCCGCCAGTTCGACCAGCTCGTGGTCGAGGAACGGGACGCGGCCCTCGAGGCCCCAGGCCATGGTCATGTTGTCGACCCGCTTGACCGGATCGTCGACCAACATCACCATCGTGTCCAGCCGCAGTGCGCGGTCGATGCCGGTCTCGGCGCCGGCGTTCGCGAAGTGCTCGGTGACGAAACGCTGGCTGGGATTCCCCGGCGCCACGTAACCGTCGGCGAGCAAGGCGGCCAGGCCGGCTTCGTCGCGATCGAAAAAAGCGGCCCGGTATTCGGCGACCGCGCCTTCGAGTGTGGCGGCCGCCGGCGTGCCCATCGGCGGATACCAGTGGTAGCCGGCGAACACTTCGTCAGCACCCTGCCCCGACTGCACGACCTTCACATGGCGCGCGACTTCCTGGCTGAGCAGATAGAAGGCGACACAGTCGTGGCTCACCATCGGTTCGCTCATCGCGCCGATCGCGCCGTCCAGAGCCGGCAGCATCCGGTCGGTGCCGATCCTGATCTGGTGGTGATCGGTCTCGAAGCGCTTGGCCACGATGTCGGAATACTGGAACTCGTCGCCTTTGATGTCGCCGGCCGACTCGAAGCCGATGGAGAACGTCGACAACCCATGCTGCCCGGCCTCAGCGAGCAGCCCGACGATCAGGCTGGAGTCGACGCCACCGGAAAGCAGGCATCCGACGGGCACATCCGCGACCAGTCGGCGCTCGACCGCGGCCCGCAGCGAGGACAGCACGGCGTCTTCCCAGTCGCGTTCGGACCAGTCAGCGCGGTCGTCGCGCCGGGTGAAGTCGGGCGACCAGTAGGTGGTGGCGACGCGACGCCCGTCGGGTTCGATCGCCAGCAGCGACCCCGGCGGAATCTTGCGCACGCCGCGCAAGATGGTGGCCGGTGCGGGCACGACGGAGTGAAACGTCATGTAGTGGTGCAGGGCGACCCGGTCGATCCGGGTGTCCACGCCACCGCCGGCCAGCAGCGCCGGCAGCGTCGAGGCGAACCTGATCCGGTGGCTGTCCTCGGTGACGTACAGCGGCTTGATGCCGAGCCGGTCGCGGCCGAGTAGCACGCGACCGCTGTCGCGCTCGACGACGGCGAAGGCGAACATCCCTTTGAAGTGGCTGACGAAGTCGTCGCCCCAGCGGTGGTAGGCCTTGAGCAGAACCTCGCTGTCACTGTGCGAGAAGAATCGGTAGCCGTAGCCTTGAAGCTCGCTGCGCAACTCCTTGTAGTTGTAGATGCAGCCGTTCCAGACGATCGTCAGGCCGAGCTCGGAGTCAACCATCGGCTGCGAGCCGGCCTCGGTCAGATCGATGATTTTCAGGCGACGGTGACCAAGAGCGACTCGCCCTTGCGACCAGACACCCGTGCTATCCGGACCTCTCGGCGTCATGACATCGGTCATCGCTGCCACCGCCGCTACGTCAGGCGCTCGGCCGTCGAGTCGCACCTCACCGGTGGCTCCACACACCTGAATAACCCTACAGAGGTCGGTTCCGGCGTGCGCGGCGCTGACCCACGACAGCATCGCGCACGAGCGATGGGCTGCAGGTTCGTTGCATTCGGGAGCTCACTTTCCGTCCGTCGTGTTGTCTTGACCACAGCACCGGGGAAGCCGTTGCAGCTTCCCGGAATCCTCGTTCTCCACCTGGAGGTAGCGCCGTCCATTGGCGGCGGTGGCGACACTGATGGCCGGGGCCTCCCCGCTGACACTGTCGGGCTCTGTGAAGAGCTGCAGTTCGCCCGAGTCGGCGTAGAGCATGGCGTCGTCGTTGGACAACTTCCAGGGCTTGCCATCGGTGGGCCAGCGGCCGCTGACCAGCCGGATCTCAGGTGGGTCGGCTTCCTCGTCGCCGACCGCGACGCTGGAGATCCACAACTTCGACGGCAACGGGCGGAAGTACACCGCGAGACGCTGACGGTTGAAATCCACGTCGACCGGTATGCCGATCGGCGGCAACGACGTGCCTTCGGGCCGATCGTTGAGCGACTGTTTCACTTGCCGCGACCCGAAGCCGACACCGAACCAGTCGATGGTCAGCACGGTCGTGAGGTATTGCACGATGGCCAGAGTCAGCAGGCCCCCCGCACCGGCAGCACCGACCCCGGCCGCTCCGGCGGCCCACGTCACCGGCAGCGCAAGAAGTCCAATCGTCGCCGCGGCGCCGGCTGCCGCTGCCACCTTGCCGGGCACCGTCAGACTGAAGTCCGGTTTGACCTCTGCCTCCGGCGGATTCTGGGTCGGTCGCACTCCAACGGTTTTGGGAAGAGCGTCAAGGCGTTCATGGACCCTTTTGACCTCCGCCTCGTAGTCCTCGTTGCTCAACTGGCCCGCGCGCTTCTTCTCGCGGGCCGCGCTGAGCGCCTGCTGGAGGCTTTCGATCGTTTCCAGGTCGGCTCGCCGGGTCTCCTTGCCGTCCGGATCGCGCGGTATCTCGTCAAGGCCCATCTCGTAGGTCACCGTGAAGGTGGCGTTGAAGTCGTAGAGCGTGGTTTCGGCGCTGACCGTGCCGTCGATGACCAACCGGCCGTCCTGTGTTCGCGGCACAATGTCGGCATCGAGAGCCTCCAGGCATCGTTCCTGCCCGCCGATCGTGACGGTCTTCGGGCCGGCCAGTAGGCACGGCACGTCAGCGTCGAAGTCGCTCTCGCTGAGATCGAAGGTATTCATCACGGTGTCGCGCACCTGACGAAGAATGCTCCAACCGGTGACAGCCAAACCCGTTTTCTCAGAAGGGTTTTCGGCCAGGATCGATGTGGGTAGCTCCTCACCGGACGGCAGGTCTCGCACCGTCTGCAGCTGGATGACGATGGATTCGTGGACCACCCCGTCGATGTCGAAGCGTTGCACGAGCGCGTCGAGGGCTTTGACCGTGTTGTCGTCGCGCGATTGGGGGTCGACCTCCAATGGGGCCGGCATCAGTTCCATGACGCCGTCCTCACCCATCTCGGCGAGCTTGGGGCGGACGGCCTCGGATATCTGCGCCGCCAGCGAGTCGAGCACCCGGATCCTGGCGTCGTCGTCGGAAAGGGTCGGATGTTGCAGCTTTTCCAGGTTGACCATGAGCTCGCCGGCGATGCTGTGGGTGATCCAGTACGCCTCGGCGTAATCGAGTTCCCAACTGATGCGCGGGTCCTGGTCGCTGAAGGCGATGCTGCCGTCGGGGCGTCGGTCGATATGCGCCCCGAACAACTGTGGTGCGTACTCGCCACCCGCCGGCTTGGCCAGCAGAACCGGTGCATCCTGGGCGGTGAAATTCAGGGCAATCGTCTGCTTGCCCGGTTCCGTCTCGCGCGCCTCGAGCTGGTCGTGGACCGTCAAGCGCCCGAACAAAGGTATTTCGTTGTAAGGAATTTCGCGTGACTCGCCGGCGCGCGGGCCGTCCGGGATGGTGATCGTGATGGGCGGCAACGACACCAGCGGAATGCACGTCACCGCATCGATGGTGATTTTGGAGTCGAAGATTGCCAGGTCTATCGCGAAATGCCTTAGCGGGTCGTGACTTTCGTCTCCTGACTGCTCCTGCCACAGCCGCTGCTGCTCGTCGAAGACAAACCAGACGCGGTCGAGGGTGAGATCGAGCGTGGCCGTTGCCGAGTAGCCAGGTCCGTCGACCGCCTCGGTGTACTTGTCGCCACCGAACATCTCGACGGTCTGATCCTGCACGCGTTCACGGTGGATCTCGATGATCGTGTCGGGGCGCTGCATGCCGCTCTTGTACCCAGAACGCACGGTCTTGGAACAGAAGTGGGGCCTGCTCAGTAACCGTGATACCGGTCGGCCAAGGATCGGGGGCAGGAATGGGGTCTGAAAGCGCCGTCCTGACAAGTTTTATGGCCGTCACTTTCGTGTTCCTGACTGCACTGCTGATCGCGATCGACTGGGCGGGCGCCAACGGGCACCTCAGGCGTAATCAGTTCGTCGGCGTGCGCACACCGTCGACGATGCGCAGTGATCGAGCGTGGATAGCCGGCCACCGCGCCGCACTGCGTCTGATGCCTTTGCATCTGCTCGCCGGGATCGCGGTGTTGGCAGCGGTCCTTTTCACGCGGACGGTGGCAGGTCTCAACGTCGTCGGGCTCAGCGGCGCAGTCGTTTTCGTTGTGGTCGCGGTGTTCACCGGCATCGTCGCCGGCCGGGCGGCGAAAGCGTGTGGTCGCGGTGCTCACCGCCATCGTCGCCGGCCGAGCTGCAAAATGGCGGAAAGGAACAACGGCGGCTAGGCAGTGCACCTACTTATCCGTCGGATACATTTCCAGAATCCCCGCGTGTGCCGTCTCGTAGTGCTTTGCGATGCGATCCCTCACCCACTCTAGCGGGTTCGCATAAGAGTTGTATTCAGGTCTAGCCAACTCTACCAGTTCTTCTAGAGGAAGATCAGGACGCTTAGAGAATCGCGTTAGAAACTGCCATTTATCAGCTCGCAAACCGAATGAATCAGGCGCGTCAAGTGGTGCGATCATGCAGTTGGTCTCGCCTTCGCGGCCTGACTGCCGACCTGACTGCCTCAGCCGAAAAGTCGTCTCCGGCCTCTCCCTGCCACTCGCTGAGCTTGCTGTGTACCTGTTGCAGGGTGTCACCCAGCGTCTGCAAAGTTGCCGCGCGATTACTCGCGGTCTGGAACACGCCGTGGATCGCGTTGGGATCCCAGCGCTTGACATCAGCCGGGGTCAGCGGCGCCACGAGCTACCTCTTACTCCCCTACCGACCTGACTGCCTGAGCCGAGTCGTCCTCGTTGGCGACGTAGCGGACCATCGCATCAGCCACATGCGTCCCCAACCTGCCGACCTGCAGTTTGTGGTGACCGTGGCGGGCTTCCCAGCGCGTCGCCAGCTCACCCAGCGCCTGCTGGGACGACCCGACCCAACCCGGCGCGGCCTCGACCAGCCCATCCTCATGGCTAACAAAACTCAAAGCGGCCTCGCCGACCGAGTTCAGCATGTCGTCGCTGGCGTTGTGGAGTGCGACGGGATCGGCCTTCAGCTTGTCCGCCACGACGATCTCTCCTGTCCTGTGGTCCTGCGCGCTGAAGCATAGCTCGAACCACAGGGGTACGCCCTTCACCTTTTGACCCCCGATCGGCGCCGGCCAGTTGGGGCACGCTTGGGTCGCCGACGGAGCATCGCCAAGCACCAAGCACCGAAAAGCACCGTATTCGTGGTCGGCATGGCCAATAATTCGTCCATCCCGACGAAGGGAGCGGCATGGCCGCCGCGATGGACGACGTAACGGTGTCTTCAGCTGAGCCGCGCCGGATGTGGTCCCTGGTAATCGCTGCAGCCGCGTGTGCCGGCGCTGTCTCGATGGCGATCGCTGCGCCGCACGCCAAAGCGGATTCGGCCTCGTATCAACCTGCGCTGGATCAGCTCCTCGACGCGATGCAGCAGGCGGTTGCCTATGACTCGGGGTTGCCGTTTGCGACTGCGGACAGCGACGCAATGCTGCTGACCGGACTGCAGAACACGAACTACGAACTGCTGTCGGCCGGGTTGTCCAGAGTCACCGAGCTTTTCAACGGGGTCTTCTTCCAGTCGCCGGAGGCAGTGGCCACTGATGCCGCCGATTCGCGTCAGTACTTCCAATTCTTCACCCCTGACATCTATTACCACGCGACTGCCGGACTGGCGCCGGGCGCGACCTACGAGCTCACCGGCACTGTGGGCAAAGGGACCGAGGCGCTGGCGATCGCGACGGAAGCCATCACCGGTTCAACAGCTGTCAGCAAGGAAAGCCTCGAGCTCGACCACAACCTGGTCGTCAATCCTGACGGCACGTTCACCGTCGACATCGGGCCTACCGAGCCGACGGGTGCGGTCAATTTCATCAACGACACCGACGCCACCACCAATGGTGATGCCTCGCTGCTTATTCGAGATGTGCTGGGGAATTGGGCGCAGGGCCCGGGCAGTATCAGCATCCACTGCGTATCCGACTGCCCGGCGTTTTTCGCCATACCGAGCACAGGCATCTTCCCCGGCGCAGACGGTTCTGCGGCCGAAATAGCCTCTCTGGCAGGGACTTCTACCGGCCAAGCCACCTCGGTCGACTCACTGCTGACCACGTTGTTCACCGCCTTCAGCAACATCGTCGGACCCTTCAACCAGGAAAATATGCACCTGGCCGAGGTTGCGGGCATCGACCTGCCGCCCAACACCATGAGTGCACTGACCCCTGAAACAAGTGTGTTCGCAACGGGTCTGCCCAGCGCAGCCGTCTCCGGTGGCAACTTCAACCTCGATCCCGACCAGGCGCTGATCGTGCAAGTGCCTGACGTGCCGTCCGGCTACAGCGGCATCGAGCTGATGAACGTCTTCGGCTCAGCGTTGCCCTTCACCTTGGCGCAGACCACCTTGAACAACACCACCGCATTCGCCGATCCAGACGGATACACCTACTACGTGGTCAGCGCGACCAATCCCGGCGTAGCGAATTGGCTTGACAGCAGCGGGGTCAGCAGCGGCGAAATCTTCGCCCGGTTCGAGAACCTGCCGGACGGCTCTGATCCGATCGGCCTGCCGGTTACTACTGAAGTGGTGCCGGTCGCCGATGTGGCCAGTTATCTGCCTACCGATACGCCGACCGTCAGCCCGGCTGAATATGCCGCCGACATGTCACAGCGTGTGCTGTCCTACGACTACGCCCTGGACCTGTCTCGCGAACACGCCCAACCCGATTGGGTGCTACAGGAATTGCTCCTTCATGGGTTCCAGGGCGTGATGGGTGCCGACAACTTCGCCGCGGTGTTCGGCAGCGAGCCGACCATCCCGTTGGAGCTCAGGTTCACCCCAGCCCTCGCTCCCGATTGGGCCACCGTCGACCACGACCTGATCACCAACCCCATCGGCAGTCTTGAGGCGATTTTCAACAACTTGCCTTTGGTGGCCAGCGACATCAATCTGCCCACCGAATTGGCGCTGGGGCAGACGGTGCTGTCATTGCTATTCCCCCAGCAAATCGGATCCCTGCTCAACGACACGGTTTTCGACCCGAACACCGGAATCGTCGCCGGCCTTCTCAACGCCCGCGACGACTTGGCGACCGCGGTCTTGACGGCCAACAACGACTTTCCCACCGAGCTGGGCGGTTTGGCGACCCTGGAATGGGCGAACATGACCGAGTTGGTCCAGTCGAGCTCGAGCAGCCCTGCTCACTGAACTCGGCGCGCTGGTCAACCCCGCAGGTCTGTTCGCCGGGTAGGGGTCTAGCCCTACGGCTGACATGACGATTAATCGCGCGTTCGTCGTCAGAGATGTTTAGTCCAATTGCAATCGAGGGAATTACATACGTGTGATTAACCGTTGCACACGTTGAGACAGTCCAGCCCTGAGCGAAAAGGACAGCCGACATGAATACGATCCTGTACTTCAGCCCCGATGGTGTCGTCTACGAAACTAGCGTCTACAGCAACGCCGATATCGTTGAGCTTGTTCACGATTATGGGCTGGAATGCCTGACCAGCGAAGATCGGCAGTTCGACTTCTGGTTCACTCCGTCGACGCGGCGGTGCATGCGGACAGCCAATCGCGGCGCGACCGAGATGCTGCTGGCAACAACACAGTTCAACGCAAAGACTGTGCCGCTTCTGTACGGCGCGGTTGTGGTCGCCACTCACGATTCCGTCGGCGATCTCGATGGGCTCAGCTGGCAGCAATTGGACCTTCTGAGCAAACGCGGTGCGGCCTTGACGCGACGTGACGACCGGATCCTTAGCCGACGGATCAAACGGGACGCGCGGCGCCGGGCCAACCAGGCCTCCGCAAACGTCGTGACTGGTCGCTACGTCGAGCAGCGCATCGTCACGGGGCAGTGATCAACCAGGGGCATAACGGCGCGCGGACGAAACCGCCATCCGTACCGTGAGTCCATGGATGCGCGCCGTGACGTCGTCGATCGCCGTCAACTACTCCGGCTAGCGGGTAGCGCCGCGCTGGCGTCGGCGATCGGCGCCTGCTCAAGCGCCGCCACGCCGACCACCCGCGCTCGCCTGACCAGCGCCACGTCCGCTTTGCTGTTGTGTCGCCAGGCGTGGGGCGCGCGTCCTGCCCGCCCCGGCGGCAAGCGGCACACCATCACCCGGATGACATTGCACCACGAGGCAGTTGTGCTCGGCGACAACCGAAATGCGCCGGGGCGCCTCCGCAAGGACCAGCTGTATCACCAAGATCAGAAAGGATGGATCGACATCGCGTACCACGTCGGCTGTCGACCGCAACGGCAACCTCTACGAATTGCGAAACCCTGAGCTTGCCGGCGACACCGCAACCGACTACGACACCACCGGACACTTCCTGGTGCTTTGCGAGGGAGACTTCGACCAGGAAGCGGTGTCGGAGGCACAACTTCACGGAACCGCTCTGGCCTTTGCATGGGCTGCCCAGAACTTCGGCATCAAGACCGATACGCTGGCCGGCCACCGGGACTTCGCTCAGACTTCGTGCCCCGGCGCAAACCTTTACGCGCATCTGTCATCCGGCGATCTCAAGCGCCGCATCGACTCAGTGCTCGCGGGCGGTGGAGTGAGTCTCGAGCACTTTTGCGGAGCCGACGCAGCCGCCCGAGTCGCGGCTATCGAGGCCGGCAGCTAACCACGATCAACGTGTCGATCTCCGCGACTTCGACGGCTCGCACGCCAGACCGTCGCCGTCCAAGTCGAGCTCTGGCCGATAGGCCGGATCAGTGAACGGGATGCTGGAACGCCCGTCGGCGCGGGCCTGGTTGCAGTCTTGATACGGCGGATCCGCCGACGCCAGCGACGCACCACCGATTTCAATCCCCAGGAATAGCGCGGAGATGGCGAGCGCCGTCCGCAGTCCGCGAGGTCCTTATGCCGCGGCGCAAATAGCGGTGCCACCTTGGGAAGTGTAGTCAACAGCGGGTGACGACGGCTTGACCCGGCAAGTTCCCGGCGTAACCGGCCGCGCGGGGGCAGTTGGGCCGATAGTGTCATGGTGTCGTCACTGACCGGCTGATGGAGGCGCGATGAGCTATCGGACAATCGTCGTCGGGACGGACGGCTCGGAGTCGTCGTTTCGGGCGGTCGACCGTGCGGCCGCGATTGCGGCCCAGGAATCGGCGAAGTTGATCATCGCGAGCGCGCACCTCGACACATCGGAAAAAGGCGGCTGGTCGAGACCACCCGCCCCCGATCGACTCACCGACGGCAGGGCCGCCGACAGCCTCCGGGACGAGGGTTACCGGATGCATGGGAGCGCCCCGGTATACGCGATCCTTCAGGATGCCCGCGGCCGAGCGAAAGCCGCGGGCGCCCACGACATCGAAGAGCAGGCAATTGTCGGCGCGCCAGTCACCGCGCTAGTGCATTTGGCCGACGAGGTCAAAGCGGATTTGCTGGTCGTCGGCAACTTGGGGTTGGGCACGGTCGCCGGGCGCCTGTTGGGATCGGTGCCCGACACCGTCGCCCGCAAAGCCAAAGTCGACATCCTTATCGTGCACACCGTCGGATAGGCACGATCAGCGCCGCGGTCATGACTGGTCGGCCTCAGCGACCGTGATGCCCCGCAGCAACCCCTGGATATGACTGTCGAGCTGGTGGGCGTCGGTGATAGCGGGGAAACCGGCGACGTAACTGAGCATGATGCCGTTGATGAGCGTCAGGATCATGGCTGTTTGCTCATGAATAAGCCCGAGATCCGGTGGGGGCGCAGGCGGGTGCCATTGAACGATGACATCGCGGGTGAGGGCGTAGAAGTGCTGTCCGTAATCGACGATCTTGGCGGCGATGTCGGCGTTTCGGCGGGTTTCGAGAATCAATTCAAACCGGGCCCGACTTCGAGTGAGCCACGGTTCGGTGCCGGACAGCATGACAAGACGCGCGATGCCGAGTGTGCCGGAATAGCCGAACTTGTCGTCGTGAGCGAGTTCGCTCATCATGGCGAGCGCGCCCGTATCGAGTTCGTTGAGCCGATCGATGATGGCGAGCTGCAGTGCCCCGCGGGTCCGGAAGTAATACGAGGTCGTGCCATCCGGCAGGCCGGCGTGCTCGTCTACCTTGGCGTGAGTGAGCCCTCGGGCTCCGTAGTTCCCGAGAACCTGGATCGCGGCGTCGGCGAGGTCCTGGCGCCGTTGCGGCGCGTTGTACTTTCGACGGTTGCTGATGCCGCGGATCATATCGAGCACCCTCGCCGGTTGTGTTGCAACAGAAGTCAGCTGGTGAAGATGCCGCCCACGGTTCCAAGTAGCGAGAGGATGGGGTTGAGGAGGTCCTGTTGGATGCCGGTCACGTCCAGCAGACTTTGGATGTCCTGCCCAAGTGGCCCCTCGACGGAAGTGAAGAGGGTGAACGGGTCGAAAGCGTTGTTGAGTTCGGTGACGGTCTGGTCATAGCTGACGCCGATATTCGCCTCGGTCCAGGCCTCTGCCGATGCGAAGTCGCTTTCAATCTGGGTGAAGTCGGGCAGCTGGGCGCCGAACAGTCCCAGGGCGTTGTTGGCGCCCTGGACAACACCATTGGCGAATTCGAGGGTGAACGTGGCCGGGTCGAGGGTGGGAATGAGTTCGGCCGGCGTCGGGTCTCCGAACGGAATGGAGCGGTCGTAACCGGCCTCGACGAGCACTTGCAGTGCCGGTTGGAAGACGTTCAGTACCGGTTCGGGCACACCAAGACTGCGCAGCGGATCCAGTAGCGGCAGATCGGTGGTCGGGATGAAGTAGAAGGTGGTGTCCCCTTGCTGCTGCATCACGTTCTCCAGGGAGCCGAGCACGTACTGATCGGCGTAGGGACCCGACAACGGAGCTGAGTCAGGCCAGATCTCGGGAATCTGTTCGGGCAGCGGGCCGTCCCCGTAGGCGGCGTGCGCATAGATGATGCCGAAAACGGCGTTCAGGTCGGCCACCGGATTGATCGGAAACTGGGGGAAGTCAGCGAAGAAGTCGTATTGGTTGACGATGTCGATGGTCGGGATACCGGCATCGGTCGGCTCGGCGCCGTTGTAGGTGAAGAACCCGCCCAGCCCAGGGATATCCAGACCGGGGAACCGTTCGTAAATCCCCCCGTCGGGACGGTTCAACGATCCCAGCAGCAGCAGCGTGACATCCGGGTGCTGACCGGCTTCCATCAGCTGGATCTTCTCGTCAATGGTGATCGCCGCGCTCTGCGAATAGCCCTCCACCAGAAAATGCTCACCGGGATAGAGCGCTTCCTGGTTGGCCATTGCGGCTTGCAGGTCCGCCAGACCTTCCGAATTCGAGGTCGTCGATAGGGATTCCGGTGTCGGAACCAGCACTGAGGTGTAGTTGCCGCCCGTGGCCGGATTGATGTAATCGGTGATCGTGGTGTCGCGCCAGAACTCGCTGGGAGTCGGCATGCCTGAGCCGCCCATCATCAGCGCGTTCAATGCCGCGTCCGGGTCGTCTGCCCTGGCGATCGCAGCCGACGCCGTAGACATCAGCGCATCGACAGCACTGACATGCCGGCCAGCAGTGCAAGGACCGCAGGAAGCCGGACTCGGCAGCCGAAATTTTCCTCTGGAACTGTAGAGGACTTGGCCATGGCGGGTACGTTATATCCTCTAGATCTCTAGAGGACATGGTTTCGCAGAAATTCGGTGTACGAGTTTTCACAATCGGTAGGTGAGCCGGCCGTTGCGGGGATGGACAGGGCGACAACGAGTTCGAGGACTACCTGAGGGTCGTTCAGGCGCTCACCGTAGAGCTCGCGGAGTTGGGTCATCCGGTATCGCACCGTTTGGGCGTGGACGAACAGATCGGCGGCCACAGCGTCGCGCTGGCCTTGATGGAGTAGCCACGATCGCAGTGTTTCGGCGAGCCTTTCGGCGGTGTTGGGGCGTAGTTGGTCCAGCGGTGCGAGCACCTGGCGGCGGAGATCGTCAGCGGCTTCGCGGTCGGCGCCGAGCACGAGTGCGACGAGATGGGTGTCGGTGTCGATCGGTCCGATGCCGTCTGCAGCGAGACGGAGTGTGCGCGCCTGCAGGACGCGATGATAAGACGACTGTGCCTGCGTCCAGGCGCGGGAAGGGCCGACCACTGCACGGCGATCGCCGAGTTCTCGCAGTAGCCGGGACCGGTTGGGGCCGTGCATGTCTGGGATCAACAGCGCGACAACAGAGTCCGAGGAATCGATACCTGGCAGGTCGCCGCTGAGTTGCAACGTGGACTGCCCGAATCGGGACACCAACCCCTGCGTCTGAGCAGACGGAAGTAGTACTGCGGTAAGAGTGTCGGGCGGAGACCACTCGGCGCGCTCGGCACGTGCCCGCAGTATCTCGACGGGCGCCCCGTTGAGAAGGTCCTGCCCGAGGCGATCAAGATGCCGCCGTCGTTCACGATCCGAGGAAGCCAGCTCCTCGGTATGCCCGGAAACGCTTGCGGCGGAGAGCTCATCGATGAACTCGAACACCAACTCGGCGAACCGAGCGATCATCAACGGCGGCAGTCCCCGCTCGACAGCGGTTTCCGAGAGGTCACGCCATGCCACCCGCGCGCCGACGCGATAGGCAGAGAGCAGCGCGTCCATGGAACGGCCCTGACGTGCCTCACCGCGCCCGAGTTCGTAAGCGCCTTCGAGCGCAGGAGACAGCGTCGGGCCTGGATCGGCGTCCTGCGGACGGGTCGCCAATTGGAGAAACGCGCCGAGCGCCATCTGAACGGCGCCCTCGATTCGCTGGCCCATCCGACCGCTGAAGGCATCCGCGTAGCTGGGCACCTCGACCGTGACGGCGGCCACAGTATGTTCGGCGACCGCGGGCAGCACCCCCTGCAAAGCGGCAATGACCAGGTCATTCATCACCAGGCCGGTGACCCGTCGGCCGTCATCTTCTGCGATGTCGCCCATCAAATCTATTCTCTCCGAACAAATCTACGGTGGTATTTCACCCTGTCTGGCCAAGACTTTATACCTCAGGTCAAGGGATGGTGGTCTCATGACAACAACAGCACCCCGGATCACCCCGATGGGCGCGCTGCGCGAACGATTCCTCCAGCTCGCCGAGCGGATCACCACGCCGCTAGTCCCCACCGACTACCTCGACATCATTGATCCGCTGCGCTCAAGTTCCGACCTGCGCGGCCGGATCGTCGCAATCCATCCCGAAACCCGCGACGCCGTCAGCCTCGTCATCAGACCCGGGCGCGGGTGGCGCCAGCACACCCCCGGGCAGTACATCCGCATCGGTGTCGACGTCGACGGTGTGCGCCAGTGGCGCGCATATTCGCTGACCTCGGACACTGCTCGGACCGACGGCTGCATCGCGATCACCGTCAAGGCGATCCCCGGCGGCAAGGTCTCCAATCACCTCGTGCGACACGCCACAGTCGGCACTATCGTCCAACTCGACCACGCCGCAGGGGAATTCACGTTGCCCACCCCGGCGCCGTCGAAGATCCTGTTCCTCACCGCAGGCAGCGGCATCACCCCGGTGATGGGCATGCTGCGCAACATGGCCGAGCACATCGACGATGTTGTGGTCGTGCACAGCGCCCCCACCCCCGACGACGTGATCTTCGCCGGTGAACTGCGCATGCTGGCACGCCAGGGCCGAATCCGCTTGATTCAGAGGCACACTGACGCCGACGGCGTGCTCACTACCGGCGAGCTCGGCGATCTGGTCAGCGACCTCGCCGAGCGCGAGACGTGGGCGTGCGGCCCGACCAGCATGCTCGACGCACTCGAGCAGCACTGGACTGACAACGGCATACCTGAGCGTCTGCACACCGAGCGGTTCCGGCCCACGGTGGTCACCGCGGGCGAAGGAGGGACTGTCACGTTCAGCAAGTCCGCAACCGTCCTGGACACCCCGGGCGACCAGACACTGCTCGACGCCGGCGAATCGGCAGGCGTTCTGATGCCGTCGGGATGCCGGATGGGTATCTGCTTCGGCTGTGTCGCTCCGCTACGCCAGGGAGCCGTTCGTGACCTTCGCAACGGTGACATCACCACCGCCGCACCCGGTGATGGCGTGCTGATCCAAACGTGCGTGTCCGCAGCTGCGGGCACCTGCGACATCGACCTCTAAAGGAGTTCCACATGACCACTCTGCAACGCCAAGAACAGAACCCGATCGCCCACCTCACCGATGACGACATCGAGAATCTCGGCCGCGAACTCGACGCCATCCGCCAAGAGGTGCTCAACAGTCGCGGAGAGCGCGACGCCGACTATATCCGCAACGTCATCGGCTTTCAGCGCAAACTCGAGCTGGCCAGCCGCGCCGTGTTGCTGTTCTCGCTGTTTCCGCCGGCCTGGCTCGCGGGTACGGCCGGGCTGTCCGTCGCGAAGATCGTGGAGAACATGGAGATCGGCCACAACGTGATGCACGGCCAGTGGGACTGGATGCGCGACAACAAGATTCACTCCACGACCTGGGAGTGGGACAACGCCTCCCCCTCCGACATGTGGAAGCACTCGCACAACGAGATCCACCACACCTACACCAACGTCGTCGGCAAAGACGACGACCTGGGCTACGGCATCATGCGGGTGGACGAAGATCAACGGTGGGTACCTTTCTACCTCGCTCAGCCGCTGTGGAACCTCATCAACGCCTGCTTCTTCCAATACGGAATCGCGGCCTACGACCTCAAAATCGGCAAGTACCTCAAGGGCAAGACCGACAAAGAGGAATTCCGCCTCCAGGGCAAGAAGGCGCTCACCAAGATCCGCCGGCAGGTGACCAAGGATTACGTTCTGCACCCGCTGCTGTCCGGACCCTCAGCGGTCACCACGCTGACCGCGAACCTGACGGCCAACCTGGTCCGCAATGTGTGGACTCACTCGGTCATCATGTGCGGGCACTTCCCCGAAGGCGTCCAGACCTACGAGAAGAGATCGATCGACGGTGAAACTCGCGGGCAGTGGTACCTACGGCAGATGCTCGGCTCGGCCAACATCAGCGGAAACCCGTTGTTGCACTTCATGACAGGCAATCTGTCCTTCCAGATCGAACATCACCTGTTCCCCGACCTGCCGAGCAATCGCTATCAGGAGATCGCTCCCAAGGTCCAAGACCTGTTCGAGCGCTACGGCCTGACCTACGTCAGCGGGCCGATGGTCAAGCAGCTCGGCTCCGCGTGGAAGAAGGTGTTCCGGCTGTCACTTCCCAACGATGTCCTGCGCAAGGCGGCGGCGGTCCGCCCGGCGAACGTCATCCAACTCGTCTTCCGCTCAGAACCGGCCGAGGTCGACACCGAGGCGGCGTGAGCTACCAGTTACTGGGCGAGTAGTCCTTGAGGAAGCAGCCGTGCAGATCTTCGCCGGACTCCCCCCGGACGATCGGGTCATACACGCGGGCGGCACCGTCGACCAAGTCGAGCGGGGCGTGGAAGCCTTCGTCGGCAAGCCGCAACTTGGTCGGGTGCGGACGCTCATCGGTGATCCAGCCCGTATCGACGGCGGTCATGAGAATGCCGTCCTGCTCGAGCATTTCGGCTGCACTGGTGCGGGTGAGCATGTTCAGCGCGGCCTTCGCCATGTTGGTATGCGGATGTCCCGGCCCCTTGTAGGCCCGGCTGAATTGCCCCTCCATTGCCGACACGTTCACCACATACGTGCGCCGGAAACGCGAAGCGGCCATTACCGGACGCAACCGGCTCACCAGAATGAACGGCGCGGTCTGGTTGCACAGCTGGACCTCGAGTAATTCCATCGGATCGATCTCGTGCACACGCTGAGTCCAGCTGTTGATCGACGCCGTGTCGGGCAGCAGGCCACCAGCGTCGATCGCGGTGCCGGCGGCGATCCGGTCCGGGGACGCACTGCGGGCGGCGAGGGCCAGTTCGGTGACCGCATGCGGCGCGCGATGCTCGCCGAGGCTGCCGGCAAGTGCCGCCGGATGGACGTCGCTGACGCGGTCGAACGTAATCACGTCGGCGACGTCCAGTGCCGGAGTCCGTTCCGCCTCGACGAGCGCCGCGTAGGAGCCGGGAGCTCGTCGGACCGTCTGCGCGGCGTTGTTGATCAGAATGTCCAGCGGTCCCTGCGCAGCGACGTCGTCAGCAAGCGCGACGACCTGAGCGGGGTCGCGCAGATCGATCCCGACGATGCGCAGCCGGTGCAGCCAGTCGGCACTGTCGGGCATCGCGGCGAAGCGGCGCACGGCGTCGTTCGGAAAGCGCGTGGTGATGGTGGTGTGGGCGCCGTCGCGGAGCAGTCGCAGCGCGATATACATGCCGATCTTGGCGCGGCCGCCGGTGAGCAGAGCTTTCCTGCCGGTGAGGTCGGTGCGGGCGTCGCGCTTGGCGTGGCTGAGCGCAGCGCACTCCGGACAGAGTTGGTGGTAGAACGCGTCGACGACCGTGTAGTGGTTTTTGCACATGTAGCAGGCACGCGACCGAAGCAGCGTGCCTGCGGTGGCCCCAACCGCAGTGGACACCAACGGCAGACCTTGAGTCTCGTCGTCGATGCGGCCGGGCGCACCGGTGGCGGTGGCCGCGGTGACGGCGTGATCGGCGGCTGCCACCGCATCACGTTTGGCGTGGCGGCGGGCTTTCTTCACCGACTTGAAGATGCCCGCGGTCGCGCGGCGCACGGCAACCGCATCGGGGTGCTCGGGCGGCAACGACTCGATGTCGGCCAGCACCTGCAGGCACGTGTTGAGCTTGTCCGGGTCGATCGCGTTCACCGTCGAAGAGTACGGGGCTTATGCGGGCCTGGCGGGAATCGGCCCTCGGCGCAGAACTTCCGCTGACCTGTCGAAGCGCGGCCACCGCGACGCGGCCCACACAGGCGACTTGCCGGTGCCGCTCCTGGTTGTGCGAAAGCCCGTCCCCGCCATACCGTGTGAAACGGATCTTTTGACGTCGCCGAAGGGGTCCGCGTGGCACATGTGAGCGAGTGGGCAATTTTGGCTGCCGTCTTCGGTCTGGCCGCGTGTTCGTCGCCCTCGCCGTCGCAGCCGCAAAGCGCCACAGCAAGCTCAACACCGGGCTCACTACCACTGGCGCCCCCGCACCGCCCCAGCAACGCCCACTGCGACCACCGCTCCCAGCACGACCGCAACTTGCGTCGGGTTGTCGATCTGCCCCCCGCCGCCGCCGGACGCTGAGGGCAACCCGGCCTGCTACTACCGCGATGGTTGGGCTATCGACACGTCAGGCTCGGGGATCGATGTCTATTACTTCCGCGAATCGGCCAACGCGGTTGACGGCGAGCAGGTGACCGCCGAGGTTCGCCAGAAGGACGGCACTACGGCTTCCCAGATCGTCGCGATCGATCCGGGCCAATTGAACGACCAAATTCAGTTCCCCGGAATCGACAAGTCAGCGGTGCAGGAGGTCTTACTGACGACTGGGGCTGGGCGGTGCTTCGTCATTGGCCCCAACGGTTAGCCTTCCGGACCAGTCGAATGGAATCGACTGCTGGGTCGGTGGGTCTCGTCAAGCAGCAGCGTTACCCCTGGCCCTCTACCTTCTGGCCGGGGTGCCGTCCTGGACGCTGCGGCAGGATGACGAGCAACGCGACGATGACCGCCGCGATCACCGCCGAGGCCAGCGGCCGGCTCAGCGCGAGACCTCCGCCGGCGACGGGCTTGTCGATGAAGTCCCCCACGGTTGCGCCCAGAGGCCGCGTCAGGATGAAGGCGACCCAAAACAACGTGACATGCGAAACACCGGTCCAGAGATACAGCGCTAGGACCACCAAGAGAGCCGCGGTGAATACCAGCGCGCCGCGTTCGTAGCCCAAGCCGCGAGTGTCGGCGAGCCAATCGCCGAGCGCGGTGCCCAGCGTCTGGGAGAAGGTGATCGTGGCCCAGTAGAACGTCTCGGCTTTCGGCGTCGAGACGGTATCCACCGCCACCGTCCCCTGCGACCAACGCCACAGACCGAGGGTCGCCAACAGACAACACAGCAGCAGAAGCGATCCGCCCGTATAACCAATTCCCAGCGATCGGTCGGCGAAGTCGGCCAACGTCGTGCCGAACGTCGTTGAGGCGATGATCGTCGCCCAGTAAAGCAACCCATAGAAGCGCTTCGCGGCGATCTGCGCCACCACGAGCCCCAACAGCACTCCTCCGAAAAGCATGACGCCCGCCAGATAGCCCCAGTCCAGCGTCATCGTGACGGTGTCGCCGCCCGTCTCCCCGAGCGTCGTCGCCAGCACCTTGATGACCCAAAATCCCGCGGTGACGGCCGGCACCTTGCTCAGCGACCGTTTCGTCAGGTCAGTCATCCAAAATCATCTTCCTAGGAAACCTCGCCGCAGTGCAGAAGGAGCTGCGCTGTCCGAACACCTGATTCCAGAATGTCGTCTGAGAGTTTCCGGTCGGAGACGGCGCGTGCGAGTTGCAGGGTAGCAACGAGAACCGTGAACAGCCCGACCGCTCTGGTGTGCGCATCAGTGGGGCCATCGGAAGACAAGCGCGCCGCGATCACGTTGACGATGGATTGCACTCCCTCGGTGTAGGACTCGCGGACGGCGTGACCGCAGCGGCCGATCTCGTCGAGTAGCGCGGCCGAAGGGCAACCCGCGCCGGGATTGTCACGATGCCCAGGGCTGAGGTAGTCGCGAATGAATTCTTCCAGCGCCGCGACGCCCTCGGGCAGCGAGTCGAGGACGACGCGCTGGGTGGCCAGCTGGTCGGCCACGACGTTGGCCACGAGATCGTCCTTGGACTCGAAGTGCGCGTAGAACGCGCCGTTGGTCAGCCCTGCATCGGACATCAGCGTGGCGATACCTGAACCGTCGACACCGTCCTGCTTGAGACGTCGGCCGGCGCTATCGATGATCCGCCGCCGCGTTGCGGCTTTGTGCTCCGCGTCGTATCTCGCCACAGCCCACGTCCTTCCATCGTCCGGTGAAAGCCGTCCTTGCCAATCATACGCGATTGCCTTACAGTCATAATATTACGGTTATACGCCAATGGGCCGCTTGCAGCTGAGGAAGACCTTGCCGATGACATCGCTTAGCACTGATCGGTCTTACGACCTGCGCGGGAAGGTCGTGCTGATCACCGGTGGAACCGGCGGAATCGGCAGTGCTACCGCCCGGGAGCTCATCGGCCGTGGCGCGAAAGTGGCCATTGTGGACGTGGATCCGCAGACGCCACAGATCGCCGCGCGCATGTCGTCACATTCGGCCATCGGCACGATCGCTGACGTGCGTTCGCGCGACGCTCTCGACGTCGCCGTCGCCGAGGTCGTCGACCACTTCGGGCGCATTGACGTCGCAATCGCCAACGCCGGCATCCTGTCTCGCGCCGCGACATTGCGCAATACGCCGACGTCGTCGATCGAGTCTGTGCTCGCCGTCAATGTCTCCGGGCGTCGTCAACACCGTTCAGTCGGCGATGGAGGAAGTCATTGCGCATCGCGGCCATTTCGTCCTGATCAGTTCGGTGTTCGCGTTCCTCAACGGAATGGGCACCATCCCCTATGCCATGAGCAAAGCGGCCGTCGAGCAACTCGGCCGCGGACTACGCGTGGAACTCGCCGCGCACGGCGTCTCGACCACCGTCGCCTACTTCTCACTGATCGAGACCAACATGGTCAAGCACGGGGTCGATGAGGACCCTGTCGTCGAGGAGATTCTCGCGAGCCTGCCGCGGCCCCTGCTGAAACGCCTCCAACCCGCCACTGCCGCAACAGCACTGGCCGATGCCATCGCGCATCGCTCGCCGCGCATCATGGTGCCATCCAGATGGAAGCCCATCTCGGCGCTGCGCGGGCTGATCAATCCCGCATTGGACTCGCGCCTGACCCGAAACCGACGGACGCTGGCGGCTTTGTCCCGACTCGACGCGCGATCCCCAACCGCACCGACACCGCAGAACCTGCCCAATGTCCCTGCCAGAGCGCACGATCAAATCGAAAGGCACCCGATGACGACCTGGAAAGACACTCCGACTCGCAAGATCAACATCGACGGCGTCTCGTTCGCCTACCGCGAACTCGGTACCGGATCAGACGTCCCCGTAGTGTTCCTGCACCATCTGACAGCGGTTCTCGACGACTGGGATCCGCGAATAATCGACGGTATCGCCGCGCACCATCGCGTGATCGCCTTCGACAATCGCGGGGTCGGCGCGACGGGCTCGTCGGTGCCACACACGGTGGAGCAGATGGCCGCTGACGCGATCACCTTCATTCGGGCTTTGGGTCTGGAAAAGGTTGATCTCTTTGGGTTTTCGCTGGGCGGTGGTGTCGCACAGGTGGTCGCCCTGCAGGCACCAGAACTCGTGCGACGGATGATTCTCGCCGGCACGGGTCCGCGCGGCGGCGGGGGCATCGACCAGATCACCAAGATTGCCGCCATCGCGTACCTCAAAGCGGGCCTGACGTTCAGCGATCCCAGGAACTTCCTGTTCTTCCCCCGCACCGACGAAGGCAAACGCGCCGCCTCCGATTATCTGAACCGCCTCAAGGAGCGCACCCGGAACCGCGACAAACGAATCTCCATGCAGGCCCGTATCGCTCAGCTCAAGGCCATCCGGCACGCCGGCCAGAGCCAACCCGACGACCTGTCCCTCATCACCCAGCCCGTCTTCATCGCAAACGGCGACCACGACCTGATGGTCGACAGCAGCCACTCGGCCGACATGGCCCGCCGGCTGCCGAATGCCCGCCTGAAGATCTACCCCAACTCAGGACACGGCGGTGTCTTCCAACACCACCGGGCATTCCTATCCGACGCGCTGGAATTCCTCAGCGAGACATCAGTTTTAGACAACGTAAGGACAACGTCATGAACACAGATCAGAGTCAGCACAACGACGCAATCACGTCTTACCGGCATGCACCGTCGCGTACCGTCACCGCAGCGGGTGTCACTTATGCCTACCGCGAACTCGGGCCGAAGGGCGGGATCCCGGTCATCTTCCTGGTCCACCTTGCCGCCACGCTGGACAACTGGGATCCCCGGATCATCGATCCGATCGCCAAGCATCATCACGTCATCGCTTTCGACAACCGCGGTGTGGGCGCCTCCACCGGGACAGTTCCCGACACCGTCGAGTCGATGGCCGACGATGCCTATACGTTCATCACCGCACTCGGCTACGACACCGTCGACATCTTCTCCTTCTCCATGGGCGGAATGGTCGCCCAGGCGCTGGTGATCAAACACCCACACCCTCGTCCGCAAGCTGATCCTCACCGGAACCGGACCCGCAGGCGGAAAAGGAATCGACAAAGTTGCCACAACCACGTACTACGACAGCTTGCGCGCCACCCTTTCCCGTCAGGATCCCAAGGAGTTCCTGTTTTTCAACCGCGACCAGGTCGGCAAACGCGCCGCACGTGCGTTCGTCGAGCGCCTCGAAGAACGCACCGAGGATCGCGACCGGCCAATCACGGTGAAGGCCTTCCGAACCCAGCTCAAAGCGATCAAACGTTGGGGGCGCTCGACACCCGTCGACCTGTCCGCGATCACCCAGCCGACATTGATCGCCAACGGCGACAACGACCGCATGGTGCCCTCCGCCCTCTCTGAAGACATGCACCGTCGGATCGCCGGGTCCAAGCTGATCATCTACCCGAACTCCGGCCACGGTGGGATCTTCCAGTACCACCGCGAGTTTGCCTCTGCAGCAATCAAATTCATCGACGAGTGAATCCGCCGGTGCAACAGAGGTTCAGTCATACACCAATCGGTCTAGTAAGGAAGAGTCATGGCAACGAACGGAATCACCCGGCACGATCCCCGACGTCAACTGCGCATGCCGGGGGTGACACTTTCATGACCTCGCTCGCCGATCAGACCGTGCTGGTCACGGGCGCCAACCGCGGCATGGGTCGCGAATACGTCGCGCAGCTTCTCGATCGAGAAGTTGCGAAAGTCTATGCCGCGGCGCGTGATCCGCAGGCAGTTAACGTTGCGGACGCTCGCGTCGTTCCGCTGAGGCTCGACGTCACCGACGCGGCATCCGTCGCCAACGCCGCCACGGTTGCATCCGATGTCAGCGTTCTGATCAACAACGCCGGCATCGCACGGGGCGCTTCTGTCCTTGACCGGGACACCTCGTTGCTGCGCGAGGAGCTGGAGACCAACCTGTTCGGCCCGCTGGCAATGGCATCCGCATTCGCTGATCGGATAGCCGAGAGGTCAGGCGCCATCGTCAATGTCGCGTCGGTGCTCGCCTGGATGCCCGTCGGTGCGAGTTATGGCGTGTCGAAGGCGGCGATGTGGAACGCCACGAACTCGATGCGCTGCCGAACTCGCGGCCCGCGGCGTACAAGTGATGGGCGTCTACGTGGGGTTAGTGGACACCGACATGGCCAAGTTCACCGACTACCCGAAATCCGATCCCGCGCACGTCGTTCGCCAGGTACTCGATGGCATCGAGTCCGGTGCCGACGAGGTCCTCGCCGACGAGATGACCCGCGAGGTGCGTGCGCAGCTAGGTGTACTGACCTGAGCCGGCACTGGTCGCTGCGGCAGCGTTGGTCTCCGTGCCTAACGTCGTGATGATGTCCGTAAAGGTAGTCACCGCCGGAAGCGCCCTGATTCAGCACGTGTCGTCGAAAAGCGTTGATTCGGCATCGGTTTGTTCTTGAAGTTCGACCGCGAGATCGCCGAATATCCGTGCTAGGTCGTCATCGCGTTCGTGGGACATCCGACCTCCGGTGGTTCTCAATGACGATACGAGCTAGCGCGCGAGAAGGCGTCCCTTCTGCTCAATGAATTCCTCGTCCGTCAGGAGCCCTGAATCGCGTAGATCGCCGAGTGTGACTAGCGCTTCAGCGAATTCGCGAATGTCGGCGGCCATTGTCGCCCCGTGGCCGCTCGGCGACGTCGGCGCCGACACGGAGCGGGACCGCGAAACGGATCCGGCGCGCTCCTGACATCCTCGGGTATTGGTGCCGCCTACGGCGCGGCTGGCCATGTTTGCCAGGGCCATCTCGCTGAAGAGGGTTCCGGGGCTGGCTGCCATGACTTCTGGTGCGGCGCCCAGGCTGGTGGCCGGCAATGTCACCGCGGCGAGCCGGACCTCTGGTGCCGCCACGGTCCAGGCTGGTGGCACCGACAACCTTCCGATCGTTGGAGCCTGACCCAAACCCGCCGTCACCGACGGGACCTCCGCCGGGCCCACCGGCATCAACCGCTGCGTCAGCTCGCTTTGCACGGAAACTCCGGGTGGCAGAACAAATTTGTTGTATTCGAACGTCCTCAATATGTCGTCTTCCTTGCTTCTTAACGCCTCATCCCGGAGTTCATCGTCGTCGAACGATAAATCGGTAAATAAACCGGTGGTGTTCAAAGGCGTCAGCGCGGCCTGGGCCACATTCGGCAAGAACAACACGTTTGACTCGAAGTCCGGCAGCGTCGCCGCGGACGTCGCGTCGGTCGCCGCCGTAGATGTGAGCCCCTGCAGGGCCGCGGCGGCGAGTTGGGACGCCGCCGGTTGCGTGCTCGTCGGGGCCGATGTCCCGTTCGTGGCCCGCGGTGCCGGGGTAAACGGAGGCAGCGTCGACGCGGACGCCGAGGTGCCTGCGTAGCCGTACATCGCCGTGGCATCCTGTGCCCACATCTCGGCGTAGAGGGTCTCGGTGGCAGCGATCGCCGGGGTGTTTTGCCCAAACAAGTTTGTTGCCACCAGCGCCTGCAACAGGGCGCGGTTGGCTGCGATCACCGGCGGTGGAACCATCGCCGCGAACGTCACCTCGTAGGCCGCTGCCGCCGCTTTGGCTTGGATCGCGGTCTGTTCGGCCTGGCTGGCGGTGGTCCTCATCCACGCCACATACGGCGCGGCTGCGGCTGTCATCGCTGCTGATGCGGCGCCAAGCCAGGGCCCCGCGGTCAGCTCCGAAATCACCGACCCGTATGCGGTTGCGGTCGAGTGCAACTCGGCGCCAAGGCCGTCCCACGCCGCAGCTGCGGCCAACATCGGCCCTGACCCGGGGCCGTCATACATCCGTGCGGAATTGATTTCCGGGGGTAACAGTGCGAAATCCATTGCTCAACAACCTCCTAGCTGATCGCGAACGCGTGAACAGCCATGGGAGCGCATAAGTCCCGCGACACGGAGTCGGATGTCTCGCGGTCACGCCCCATCGCTGCATCACTGCAGCTTGCGCTCAGAACAGTTCATTGCACCGACAAATGAACCGATCCAGCGGCGATAGGGGTCCGGAAGTCTCAGGCACCGCCACCGGTCTCGCGTTGGGCTTCTTCGCGGGTTAGAAATTCGAGCGAAACGCGCAGGCACAGCCGACACCCGGCAGCGGGTGATTGATCAGCTCGGACCAGTTACTTCCCCAGCCGACCAGCCAGCCGATGTGGGCGCCACGTCGATCCGCGAGCTGCCGTGTGCGCCGCCGAGGCCGGACTCACAACGAGGCTCGCAATTGTGACGAAATCAAAGTTCGGCGACCCTAGCGCGCACCTGGTGGAGGACGGAGAACGGTCCTTGGTGGAGGACGGAGAACGGCCCTGGGTGGCTGTGAACCACCGGGGAATGCGGCGTCGGGGGCGCGGTCCATGTCCCGTGGGCGTGTGCCGTACCAGCGAACCCGAACACCAGCGAAGCACTGAAAATCAGTACCGCAACGGCGAGTGCGACTCCGTTCCTCATGTTTTGCGGGCGCTTTCCAGCAGGACTCGGGAAAAGGAGCTCGTCACATATTGTGCAATCGCCAGCCTCATGCGCGGTTCGAATCGCATAGACCGAGATTTTATCCCCTGTGCCTCGCCAGCTAATCCGTTCCGTTAGCCGACCGCGGCCGTTTCATGTGCCATCACTTCGGCGGCGGCGCGTTCACCGGAGCGAATCGCGCCGTCTATCCACCCGCACATGACCGCCGAGCTTTCAGTTCCGGCCCAGTGGATCCGCCCGCAGGAGTCCCGCAGAGCGGGGCCGAATTCGGTCAGCACACCGGTGGGCGCATGACTGAGCATCCCGCCTCCCGAGTACCGTTCGGTGGTCCAGTTCTGCTCGTGGTAATCGACCGGCGAGCCCGCCCTCGCGCCGAACCGGTCGACCAGTTCACCGATGACCGCGGCCTTGCGGTCAGCGTCATCGAGCCTGCTCAGCTGACGCGCCGACGGACCCTCGGTGATGACACACATGATCCCCGGCGTGCCGGTGTCGGTGCAGGCATCCAGCGTCAGCGTCGCCGGGGTTCCGGGCGCGGACGATTGGCCGGACAGCCCATCGGCGCGCCAGAACGGCTCGTCGTAGATGATGGCGATCTTGGAAATCGCGCCGCCGGGCATGCGTTGATGAAGAAATGACCGGTCCACCGGCAGCATCGGCTCGTAGATGATCTGGCTGGCGATGGCGATTGGCACCGCCACGATCACTCGCCGTGCCCGAACCATCACGTCGTCGGAGCGGACCGTGACCCCGTCAGCGTTCTGCGCAATGTGGCGCACCGGCTGCGAAAGGTGCAGCGCGTCACCCAATTCGGTGGCCATCGGGCGGTAGATGGCGGCCATCCCGCCGACCGGGCGGGCGTCCTGCGCGCCGTCCTTGATCGAAATCAGAAACAGCGGGCCGCCGCCGGAAGCTTGCTGAAACAGCATCCACAGGAGCGACGTCTCCGATCCGGCCGACGTGTATGGCCCAGCGAAAGCCATATCCAGCATCTCGCGGGCCTGTTTGGACCGCGTGTGCTTGTCGATCCATCCGGCCACAGTGGTGCGGTCCCATTCGGCGGCCTTCTTCGCCTCCCACGGCGCCTCGAGGGTGAGCGTCTTGCACATTTTCTGCACCTCGAGCAGGCCGGCACCCAGGTTGGCGATCGCCCACGGACTCATCGACCACGGGATCGTGCCCCCGTAGCGGTGCTTCTTGCCGTCGATGATCATCATGGCGTCGCCGTCGCCGTACTGCTTGTATTCCGGCACACCGAATTCCGACATCAGCGCCTTGATCCGGTCCTGCCCCGGCCCAATCCACGCGCCGCCACGATCGACCCACGAGCCGTCGGCCAGGACCTCGGTGTACGTGCGGCCGCCGACGCGATCACGAGCCTCCAGCACCGACACCGAGTGGCCCGCCTGCTTTAACCGCAGCGCTGCGATCAACCCCGCAAACCCCGCACCCACGACGCAAAAGTCGACATCTACCATGGCCCGGCCCTCCATTTTCTGGCGGGGATCCACATCGGCTCATGCCCGGTCGTGCCGTCGGCCCCAGCAGCAAACTACGCCTGATGATGAGAGACGAAAGCCGATTCATCCGAATTATCGGACCCGTAAGCACCCCGGGATCGCTGGGCACGTTGATGGCTCGGTTGACGCCCAGGATTGATCAGGTGGCCTCGTGGGAAGTCCCACCTCGTGAGCTCGGCCGGAACAGTGCTGGGGATGCTCGTGAACCATCCGCGGGCATCCGACCCCGACCGGTTGCATGACGCGGTGTCGGGCGCGACCGTGCTGATCACCGGCGCCTCCTTCGGCATCGGCGCGGCCACCGCACGCAAACTCGCCTCGGCGGGAGCGACCGTGCTGCTCGCGGCCCGATCGGCGGACAAACTCGACGAACTCAGAGCGACGATCGCCGCCGACGGCGGGCATGCGGTGAGCTACCCGGCCGACATCAGCGACGAGGCCGCGGTCACCGAATTGGCGAAACGCATCTGCGCCGAGCATGGCGCGCCGGACATCGTCGTAAACAACGCGGGTAAGTCGATCCGCCGGTCGCTGCATGAACAGTACGACCGACCGCACGACTTCGACCGCACGATCGGCGTCAACTACCTTGGCCCGATTCGGCTGCTGCTGGAACTGCTTCCGGAAATGCGGCGGCGCGGAAGCGGGCACATCGTGAACGTGTCGAGCGTCGGCGTCCGCACCCCGCCGGGACCTCGGTGGGGCGCCTACCAGGCGTCGAAAGGGGCATTCGACATGTGGCTGCGCAGCGTTGCACCCGAGTTGCACGCCGACGGAGTGGACGTCACATCGATCTACTTCGGACTGGTCAACACCCGGATGATGGAACCGACCAAGAGCCTGCGCAACGCGCCCGGACTGTCCGCCGAGCAGGCGGCGGAGACCGTTGCGAGGGCGATCACCGATCGAACCCGCACGATCGCCCCGTGGTGGTTGTGGCCGGCCGAAGTCGCGACCGTCGTCCTGCGCGCCCCGGTCGAGCGGGCGACGCAGGTGTGGTGGCGGCGGCGCGCCAAGCACTCGGACTGAGCCAGCCAGTGGCCGGTGACACCGTCAGGCTGATCGACATTGCCGCGCGCCTGCCTGCCTTGATGCGGGACGCGCCCGATCGTTGCGCGGGGCACGGTCACGGCCTTTCTCGTCCGCGGGTCAGCAAAGAAGTCGATCGGCCGGGTCTTCCAAGAACGTGCGGCGCGTTACCCCGACCACGTTTTCATCCGTTTCGACGACGAAAGGCTGACCTACCGCGAGGCCAATGACACCGTCAACCGCTACGCGGCCACGCTGGCCGAACGCGGCGTCGGTCGCGGTGACGTCGTGGGCGTCATCATGCGCAATTCGGCGCGAACGCTGCTCGTGATGCTCGCGGCGGTCAAACTCGGCGCGATCGCCGGAATGCTGAACGAAAAGCAGCGCGGCAACGTGCTGGCGCACAGCGTCGGGCTGTTGCGTGCCAAGGTGATCGTCGGCGAGGAGGACCTGCTTTCTGCGGTCGACGAATCAGCGGCGGAAGTCGCCGACACCGTGACCATCGACGAGTTGGATCGCCTCTCTGCCGACGCGCCCACCGACAACCCGCCGGTGACGTCGTCGGTGTTGGCCAAGGACCCCGCGTTCTACATCTTCACCTCCGGCACCACCGGCGCCCCGAAGGCCAGCGTCATGACGCACTACCGGTGGCTGCGCGCGATGGGCGGGTCCGGCGCCATAGGCATGCGATTGAAGAGCACCGACACTGTGTACTGCTGCCTGCCGCTGTACCACAACACCGCGCTGACCGTGGCGGTGTCGGGAGTGATCGGTGCAGGGGCCACTCTTGCTTTGGGCCGGTCGTTTTCGGCCTCGAGGTTCTGGGACGACGTGACTCGGTACGACGCCACCGCCTTCGTCTACGTCGGCGAGGTTTGCCGCTATCTGCTCAACCAGCCGGAAAGGGACACGGACCGCACCAACAAAGTGCGCATTATCGGCGGCAACGGGCTGCGCCCCGATATCTGGGACGAGTTCACTGCTCGCTTCAACATCCCGCAGGTGTTCGAGTTATACGGGGCTAGTGAGGGAAACACCGGATTCGTCAATATCTTTCACATCCCCAAGACCTCTGGACTCTGCCCTACCGCGGTCGCGTTCGTCGAGTACGACCCGGAGACCGGCGAGCCGGTTCGCGATGAGAACGGCCGGGTCCGCAAAGTGCGTCGCGGCCAGCCCGGTCTGCTGTTGAGCAAAATCACCAAGGCGCAGCCGTTCGACGGCTACACCGATCCGGAAGCCAGCGAGAAGAAGTTGATTCGCAACGCTTTTCGCGACGGTGACGTGTGGCTCAACAGCGGGGACCTGCTGCGCCCACAGGGTTGGCGCCACGCTGTGTTCGTCGACCGGCTCGGTGACACCTTCCGGTGGAAGGGCGAGAACGTGGCGACGACGGACGTCGAGGCCGCCGTGGCAGCCGACTCGCGGGTCGAGGCGGTGACGGTCTTCGGTGTGAAGGTGCCCGGCGCGGACGGGCGCGCCGGGATGGCGGCCGTTGTGTTGAAGCCCGGCACAGAGTTCGACGGCGCGTCGCTGGCCCGTACCGTCTACGACCGCCTCCCTGGCTATGCGGTGCCGCTGTTCATAAGGGTCGTCGATTCGCTGGAGCACACCGCGACGGTCAAGACCAAGAAGCTCGATCTGCGCGAGCAAGGATACGGACCCGACGTCGACGATCCGGTCTACGTGCTCAACGGTCGTGAGGAAGGCTATGTCCCGTACTACGACGACTATCCCGACGCAGTCGCAGCCGGTAAGCGGCCCGCACGCTGACCGGGCGCCATCCGGCACAACACGGAGTGCGCCTGACTGGCCTCCCCTAGTGGGCGAGGAAGACGTCGTCAAACGTCACGGTGCGTAAGTGACGAGCGCGGATAAGATCGCGGAGTTGCCCATAGACGTGGGTGACCGGTAGGTGGTTGAGGTGTCCGAGCACGATCGCCTGCGGGGTGAAGGCCCGCTGGGCCATCTGGACGATGTAGTCCTCGGTGATCACGGTGGAATCCGCCAGCGAGCCCGACCACAGCGTGATCGCGGTGTAGCCAAGATCGGCGGCCACTGCATCAACGGCCGAGTTGTGCTTTCCGTAGGGGGGCCGAAAGTACGGTCGCGCGTCCACGCCGAAGGTGTTTTTCAAAAATCCGTCGTTGCGGGCGATCTCGTGCGCCACTCGACTTGCCGGCACCTTGGTCAGGTTCGGATGCGACCAGGTGTGGTTGCCCAGCTGAATCTGGCCGCACTCGACCAAAGGCCGCAGCAACGCCAGGTTGTCGGTCCACGAGGGGTAGATGCCGTTGACGAAATAGGTCAGCCGGACGCCGGTGTCTTTGGCGAACTGCGTGTAGAGGCGCACTACGTCGCTGTTCACGCCGTCATCAACGGTCAGCGCCAACAGATTGCCGTTCCCAGGTAGCTTGTTGAGTACTCCGCCACCTGGCAGCGCCACCCGCGTGATGGGCGCGGGCGGCGGCAATAGCGCGCCGAGCAACGACCTCGCCGCCCGCTCGGGGCGGCGAGGCGACGGCAGCGGCACCGGCCGTCGGGGTTCGCTTGGGTCCACCGAGGACGTCGCTCGACACGCCCACGCCGCCAAGAACTGCAGCAGAGAGCGCCCCGAGAAAACGGCGCCGGTTCAGCTCGGACACAACGCGACGCCGTGCGGCGGACAGGGGGTGGTTGACACTTCGCGCGGCCCGAGGCCTGCCACACGACGGCGTCGCTGCTTTCGCCAACCCGTCGTAAGTCGGGCGCTAGTCACAAGGTCTCCGACCGTTCTGAGACATAGACGTAGATCATGCCATCAGGCAACCACGCAACCCTGAACGTCCCTGCGCGCCGTTCGAAGATGTAACCGAAAACGATTCGTCGTCATCCGAAAACCAACGGGCCCGGAACCGAACCCGTGGAAAAGAAAGCCTGCCCATGGGCCTGGCTCTGACCTGGCCCTTTCTGGTGGAGTGTCGCAGCGCTGTAAATGGCAACCACGGCCCCGGTCGGGTTTGGGGTCGACCGGGGCCGTGGTTGCGGTATCCATCGGCGGCGGCTATCAACCGGGCGCGCCGGGTGTGCCCGCTGGACCTGTGAGGGTGCCGGTGGCGATGAGGGCGGCGGCGCCGCCGTCGGTGCCATCGGTGCCGTTGGTGCCGATGCCGCCGGCGCCGCCGATGCCGCCTACACCGCCGGTGGCGGTTGCGGTGCCGATGGTCTGGCCGGTCGACGTCACCGAGGCGTCGCCGCCGGCCCCGCCGCCGCCGCCGGTACCACCGTTGGTGCCGCTGGCGCCGCCGGCCCCGCCGGCACCGCCGGTGGGAGTGCCGGTGGTGATGGTGCCACCACCGGAAGCGGTAACGCTGGCATCGCCGCCGTTGCCGCCGGCGCCCCCGTCAATGCCGCCACCGGCGGCGCCCCCGACCCCGCCGACCGCGGTGCCGGTAGTGATGGTGCTGCCAGCGGTGGCGGTAACAGTGCCGGTGCCACCGATACCACCGTCGGCGCCGTTGCTGGCTGCCCCGCCGCCCCCGCCTGTGACCGTGCCGGTGGTGATTGTGCTGCCGCCGGCGGCGCTTACGTTGGCGTCGCCGCCGATGCCGCCGGTGCCGCCGTCGGTGCTGCCGGCGCCGCCGACCCCGCCGGTGGTGGTGCCGGTAGTGATGGTGGTGCCGGCGCCGGTAGCTGTCACCGTGGCGTTACCGGCGCTGCCGCCGTCCCCGCCGGCGGAGGTGCCAGTGCCCGCGCCGCCAGCCCCGCCGACCCCGCCAGTGGCGGTGCCGGTGGTGATGGTGGCCCCATCGGAAGCAGAGACCTCGGCGCCGCCACCGCCACCACCGCCGCCACCGCCGTAGCCAGGCGTAGCGCCGGTGGCTGCGCCGCCTGCGCCGCCGGCCCCGCCAGCGCCCGCGGTCACCGTCACCGTGCCGTCAGAATTGTTGAGGACCGCGCCGTCGCCTCCGTTTCCGCCGTTCCCGCCGGCGCCGGCCAAGGTGCCAGCGGTGCCGGCGTTGCCCGTCGTGCCATCGGTGCCGGTGAGGGCCGTGCCGCCGGCCCCGCCGGTGCCAGCGGCTACCAGCGGCGCTGCCATCACCACCGATACCACCGAAGCCGCCCTCGCCGCTGCCGGCGTTGGCGAAGCTGCCGACTGCGCCATTGCCGCCGAGCCCGCCGGCGGCGCCATTGCCGCCGATTCCGCCGTTGCCGCCGTTACCTGCGATCGCGCCGCCGTTGCCGCCGATCCCGCCGTTGCCCGCGTTAGCGGTGCCGCCGTCACCGCCGTCGCCGCCGGCGCCGAGGTTGCCACCGGAACCGGCCACGGTGATCACACCGAGCGCACCGTCGCCGCCAGCGCCCGGGGTGCCGCCGTTGCCGCCGTCGCCGGCGTTACCGCCGTTGCCGGTAGTGCCCGCGGTGCCGCTGAACAGGCCGCCGTTACCGCCGACCCCGCCGTTACCGCCGTTACCGCCGACCCCGCCGTTGGCGTCACCGCCCGCCCCGCCGGCGCCGTCGTTGACACCCGACACACCGGTGAGGCCAACGCCCGCGGTGCCGCCGTTGCCGCCGTCGGCGCCGATTCCGCCGTTACCGCCGTTACCGCCGTCGCCGATCCACTGCGAGCCAATACCGCCGGCGCCGCCGTTACCACCAGCCCCGCCGGCCTCGCCGTTGGACGATGCGCCCGGGGTGTCGGTGACTGATGCCGTTGGCACCGATCGCCCCATTACCGCCGTTGCCGCCGTCACCGCCGTTGCCGAGCGCAGCAAAACCAAAGAGGTCTTGAACTTGACCGGTCCCGCCGCCGGCGCCGCCCGCCCCGCCGGCGCCATCGTTGACGCCCGTGACACCGGCACCGCCGTCACCACCGAGTCCACCGTTGCCAAACATCTCGCCGCCGTCACCGCCGGCCCCGCCGTCGGCGCTGAGTCCGCCGTCCCCGCCGTCCCCGCCGTCACCCCAGCCGCCGGCATCCCCGCCGGCACCACCGGTTAGTCCGGGATCACTGGCCGCGTCATAGCCGGCCCCGCCGTCACCAAAGAAGAGCCCGCCATTACCGCCAGTGGGGTCCGCCAATGTTCCGGCATCGCCATTGCAAATCAGGCCGCAAAATTCTCCCGTCGCGAAATACGGATTGATCGCGTTGTCGAACGCCTCACCGGTCGGGCTATTGATCCAGCCTTCAAGCTCCGTGTGTAGCGGCAGCCAGAAGTCCGTTTGAAACAGGTCAGCAAGAGATGGATCGGCGGCCGGCGCCGCAGCGGTAACCGCGTCCGCCGATGATGCCGCCGCAGCCAACGCATCCGTGGACGACCCCAGAGCGGCCAAGGGCTCAGAAGCCAACGCCACATCAGTGGCAGGCAAGGCCAGGCTGCCCAGATCCAAGGCCGAGGACGGATCGATACCGGCGAGCGCATCCAGACTCGTGAAGGAACCCAGGATGGAGTTGATGATGGGATCAATGATCACGTCAAACTCGTCGGCATGGGCAGCCGGTGAGGTAGCCAGCGGGGCCAAGCCGAACGCTAAGAACGCGCCAGCGGTCGTGCCCGCACCGAGCACCCGACGATTCCGCCGGGCCTTGGCGTTGCGTGACCGCTGATTGCGCTTGCCACTGTTCCGACCGGTCATCGTCGCACCCCTTTGTAGACACCGTTACTTGCCGCGACAATCGCGGCGCCTACGGCCCTACCTGTAGCCAAGCGAACTGATGCAGCAGTGTGATATCCGCTGACCGCGCCGAACTTGTCCGCTTCCCGCCAACCAGAAACCACGCGCATCGGTATGGCTAGCGAATAGCATTTGCTTCAAGGGAAGCGGAAAGAAGCCGATCGCTGAATCCAAGCTGGGGGCAAACAATGGCCGGGTTAGCTTTCGACTTGGCGCCTAAATTTCGGACAACGAACGTCGATGAAGCGGCCGATGCTTTGGGACGCGTCTATGTGGCTGCCGAGCTGACTCCGATCGGCACGAAATCGGTGAACATGCAGATGAACGCGCTGCAGCTTCCCCTGTTGACAGCCGGCTACCTCAGCTTCGGCGTCAACGTCGCTATCCGGGCAGACGATGTGACCGCCTACTACATCGATGCCCCGTTATCGGGCAGCGCGGTGAGTCGCTGGCGTGACGGGGGAACCGTCAAGGCGACGACCGGATCGGTCGCGGTATTCACCCCGGGCACGCCATGCTTGCTTGACTGGTCCAGCGACTGCAGCCAGATCTGTCTCAAGGTATCGGAACCGCAGATGCGGTGGGAGCTGGAGGCCATGCTCAACCGCCCTGTCCGCAAACGAATCACATTCGATCGGCAGCTCAATCTGACCACCACCGCCGCGAACGATTGGTATCACCTAATACGACTCTTGTCACGCGAAGCCCGGCGACCCGGGGGGCTTCTCAACCACCCGCTCGCAGTGCAGAACCTGCAGCTGCTGCTGATACAGGGCTTGCTGCAGATACAACCCCACAATTACACCGAGGCGATGGCCGAAAGCGACGGCCCGGCCAGCGCAGCTGTAGCGAAGCGGGCGATCGATCTGATGCACGCACATCTCGAAACACCTTGGAGCACTGCCGAACTGGCACATGCAACCGGAGCCAGCGCACGAGCCCTGCAGCGGGCGTTTGAGCAATCGGGCCATCCCTCGCCGATGTTATATCTGCGGCGGCTTCGGCTACACCGTGTGCATGCGGAACTCGCCGCTAACTCTCCGGACTCGATCACGGTAACGGTGGTTGCGGGCCGCTGGGGGTTCGTGCACCTTGGCAGATTTGCCGGCCAATATCGTCAGCAGTTCGGTGAAACTCCCTCGGATACACTGCGCGCCCGGGGCGCATAGAGGACCCTGCGGGAGGCCGCAGCGCTGATCATCAAACCGGTAACAAAGATGAGGTCCGGGCCGCGCCCATGCTCAGCCCACCCCAGTACGAATCGAGGCGGTAGGCCGGTCTGGCCGCCAATGTGGTGAAACGTGTGGCGAAAAACGCTTGTCGGCCTTTCTCCGCCTTCTGACCTCCTGTTTTACAGTGGAGCTGCCGGGAATCGAACCCGGGTCCTACGGCATTCCCTCAAGACTTCTCCGTGCGCAGTTCGCTGTGCCTCTACTCGGATCTCCCGGTCACGCGAACAAGCCGAGATGACGATCCCAGTCGCTG
The DNA here is from genome assembly GCA_963762535.1 of uncultured Actinomycetota bacterium. Taxonomy (GTDB): domain Bacteria; phylum Actinomycetota; class Actinomycetes; order Mycobacteriales; family Mycobacteriaceae; genus Mycobacterium. The sequence continues at coordinate 369,815 of CAVXKX010000001.1, read as the reverse complement.
TTTGATGTCCCTACGGGTCCCGCGACCGAACCCGTAGGTGGGTCCCTCTAGCTGATGCCAGGGTCCGGGCCGAGGGCGCTCCCGGTCTGACAGACACGCAGTCGCTTAGGCAGCGAGTGCGTAGTCGCGCTGTGTTGAAACGGCGCTTATATGGTTGCAACGACGCTTACGGTGGTCTCTTGCCTGCACCGGCACGCTTCCCTTGATTCGATGCGCGAAGTCGAAACCGTTCAGCCCCTCGCACCCCTGCCGATTTGCGGCAGGACATTTCATCATACGCCGAATCAACAACCGCCGGTCCAACGACATTTCTTCCGCCCCGGCAACGGTCGGGTCACGAAACGCTGACCGAGATGCCAAGTGCCCCCGGCCACGATGACCGAGGGCACTCGACGCTGGGTGAACTAGTTGATGCCGACAACTTCCTTGGCGATGGCGGCAACGCGCGTCTGCGCCGCAGACACAACGCCTTGCCGGTTCTTGTGCGCCTCTTCGTAGGCAATGATCGCCCGCACGTCGCCCGGATCGGTGAGTTCCTTGATCGCCGTGACGGCCTCGTTGACGTTGAGCTCGTCGTAATCGGGGATCGCCAGTTCGTCGGCGTTCAGCACTCCCACCCGGCTGCGGCTTGAGTGCAGCGCATCAGCGGCCCTGTCTGCGCCTTCGGAGCGAGTCACTCTTTCGGCGGCCTGCAGCGCTGCGCTCTGCGAGGCAGAAAGCGCTTTCGCGGCGATCTCGCCGGCGTTACCGCCACGCTTGACAAGGTCGTTCAGCGCGGGGCCGGTAGAGCGCAGCGCATCCACAGCCCGGTCGAGTCCACGCGCCGACCAGGCAACCGGAAGGTTGACCAGCTTGACCGCGGTGCCCGCCGCTGCCTGGATCGGGGTCCGGCGCAAGGCCGCCGGTCCACCCAGCGCGTCCTCAGCCAGCACGGTGGTCAGCCAGTCGACGGTCGCCGAGTGCGCGGTGATCAGGCGCTCCGCCAGCTCCTCGACCTGCGAGTTCTTCGCGGCGACGGCCAGGGCCTTGGTGTAACGGGCCCGGTCGAGCAGCTGGTCCTCGAGGGCGAGGTCGCCCAACAGCGCCTCGTCGAAGGGCTGCGCCTGCTCGGTCAGCGCCTTGACGGCGGCGGCGGCGCGGCCCAGGAACGGGCCGATTACATCGGGGAACCCGCCGAGCTCCCGTATCGACGTTTCGATGGCTTGCGCACGCTCACGGCCGTTAGCGGCGTTCTGCGACAGCTCGCGACGCACCGCGTCGGTCCGTGCCTGAGCGACGCGCGTTTCAGCCACCTGAATCTCGGTGTTGGTGAGATCGAGCAGGGTTCGAAGTTGGGCTAGCAGTCTGGTCGTATCCGGTGTGGTCACTATGAAATCACTCTCCTGGGTTCGACAGATTGTTTCGGCGCGGGCCGAGCGCGCCCGTAATCACCGGCTACCCGGCTGGATCGCATGATTAAGCGTCTGGTGCCCGATTGTGATGAATATCGCAGTGGCAGAGCCACTTTGGCTCTGACCAGCCGGAATGCTCAGATCACGAAATTGAGATGGTCGACGATGCGTGCGCCGACCTCGGTGTCGCCGCCGAGCTCGACACCGGCCGTGTCATCGGTACGTCCACCGGCCAGGCGGGCCATCAGCAGCCCGTCGAGGCGGATCGACGCCGTGGGGTCGAGGCCGCCGAAGTCATCGACCACCTGTGCGCGACCATCGACCGCGACCCGGATGGTGCGTGCCAGCGGACCGGTCAACTCGATGGCGACCCGAGAGCCGTCGGGTGCTTGACCGAGTTTGCCGACCACAAATCCCATCGTCGCTGCGATCTCGTCGAGCGACAACCGCGCCGCCGGACCGCTCAGCTCTGCGTCGGAGGACGGTAGGTCGACGCCGTGCGCGGATATCTTGCTCATGCATCCAGCAGTCGAACACCCGTACCCGCATGAAGCGTCCGAAACTCTCCAGCCCGACCGGCGTCGGCCTCGGCGCGTTCCAGTCGTCGACCGACATGCCCGTCAAGCGTTCGCGCCGGTCGGCAGTGACTGAGCTGAAACGCCGCTGCAGTTCGGCTCCGGAGTCGGCCCTCAGGTAACGAACCCAGGCCTCATTGACCGCGCCCACGCCGTTGCGCACATGATCGAGCGTCGACACATCGATATCGGCGTCGGGCATGTCGAGTCCCTGTAACGAGGATTCGGTACCGATCATGTGGGCGACGACGTCGTGCACGCACCAGCCCGGCAGCGGCGTCGCTGCCTGCCACTGTTGCTCGGACAGCTCGCCCAGCAAGGTATCCAGGCTGTCCCACACGCCGAACAGACCGGACAGAACGTCGGCTTTGTCGAGAATGGTGACATCGCCCATGCCGCCTGATGTTAGACCGAGGTCAAGAAGCGGCGATCAGGCTTACCGATACCGCGGCCAACACCATGCCGATTGCCTGCCAGCGGGTCAGCCGCTCACGCAGCACGATGATCGCCAGCACGACGGTCGTCGCCGGATACAGCGAAATCAGAATGCTGGCCAGCGACAGCATCCATTTTTGGATCGCCAGCAGCATGCTGACATTGGCGCAGGTGTCGAGCAGCGCCGCGAGGACCGCCAACCGCAACGGCGTGCTGGACGGCAGCTCGAGATTCTTGCTCACCGCCGCCACCGCGATCACCAGGACGGTCGCCGCGGCTCGGGCGAAGAACAGCGGCCACATCCGGCACACCACCGGAGCCTGATGCAACAGAACGAAGTCCAGTCCGAACGCCACGCCCGACCCGATCGTCAGCCAGGCCACTTTGCTGGTGAATTTGTGTGTCCGTACGTCGTGGTCATCCGGCGACTCGCGACTGACCAGTATCACCGCGAGCATCGCCACGGCCACCCCGACCGACGCACTGGCGCCCGGTCGCTCACCGAGCGCTACACCAACCGCCACCGGTACCGCCGCATTGAGCACCGCGGCCAGCGGAGAGACCACCGAAATGGGTCCGGCGCTCACCGCCGCGTAGAACCAGTAGACCCCGATCGCTTGGCTGATGCCGTAGAGCGAACCCCACACCACCGCGCCGGGGTGGATCGGTCCGCCGGCGGTCACTGCGAGCACGGCCAGCAACAATGTTGCCAGCGGATACGTCACCAGCATGATGCGCAGCGCAGCCGCGCGCCGGGAAGCTACACCCCCGACGAAATCACTGACGCCGTAGCTGACTGCAGAAAGCTGGGCGTACGCGGCCCCGATCAGCTCATGCCCTTGGATCGCCTGCCCAGTTCGCGAATCACTTCGCGTTGGGCGTCGCGCTTGGCCATGTCCTGCCGCTTGTCGTGTGCTTGCTTACCACGCGCTAATGCAAGCTCCACCTTGACTTTTCCTTCGAAAAAATACAGCGACAACGGAACGAGCGCGAGGTTACCATCCTTGATTTTGCCGATGAGTACATCAATTTGGTGCCTGTGGAGAAGTAGTTTCCGGTTGCGGCGCGGCTCGTGGTTGGTCCAGCTGCCGTGGTGATATTCCGGAATATGCAGGTTACGCAGCCAAACTTCGCCGTCGTCGACGGTCGCGTAGGCGTCGGCCAACGAGGCCTTGCCCTCACGCAGGCTTTTAACTTCAGTGCCGAGCAAAACCACCCCGGTCTCGTATACGTCCAAGATCGAGTAGTTGTGCCGGGCCTTGCGATTGGTTGCCAAGATCTGCCGGGCCGGCGCAGATTTGTTCGACGGCTTCTTGGCCATCGCTACCGCCGCACGTACAGGCGCAAAGTGAAGTACGACGTCACACCGGCCATCGCGACACCGACCAACAGCAGAAACGGCGAGATGTAAAGGATGTCGGCGTAGTCGACTTTGGCGACCAAATGGGCTTGGTAGAACTGGCTCAACGCCTTGTCCAGGAACAGCGCCCGCACCACCAACAAACCGACGATCGCGATGAGGACACCGAGCGTTGCCGCCACCATGGCCTCGACCAGGAACGGCAACTGGGTGTACCAGCGGGTTGCACCGACCAGTCGCATGATGCTGACCTCGGTACGCCGCGTGAAGGCAGCGACCTGGACCATGTTGGCAATCAACAGAATTGCCCCGATTGCCTGAACCGACGCGACGGCGAACGCGGCATCGCTCAAACCGTCCAGCACCGCGAAGAGCCGGTCGATCAGCTCCTTCTGATTGAGTACATGGTCGACACCGGGCTGGCCTTGCATCGCCGCGTCGAACTCGGCGTGCTGCTCAGGGTTTTCCAACTTGACGATGAACGACGCCGGAAACGCATCCTTGCTTGCCAGATCCTTGAACTGCGGGATCTTGTGGATCGCGTCGTTGTAGGCGTCCTGTCGGTTGAGGAACCGCACCGACTTGACGTCGTTGCGCTTCTCGATCTTCTCCCGCAACGCTTTACATTGCGGGCTCTCGCAATTCATGTCGTCGGCCGAGACGTCGTTGGTCAGGAAGACCTGCGTTTCGACCCGGTCGAGGTAGATGCTGCGCGAGTGGTCGGCCAACCGGACCACCAGCAGACCGCCGCCGAACAGTCCGACCGAGATGGCGGTCGTCAGAATCATCGCGACGGTCATCGTCACATTGCGACGAAAACCGGTCAGGACCTCGTTGAAAAGAAAGCTGAAGCGCACCTAGCGGTCCATCCCGTAGACACCGCGCTGTTCGTCGCGCACCAACCTGCCCAACGACAGTTCGACTACGCGTTGCCGCATCGAGTCGACGATGTGGTGGTCGTGGGTCGCCATCAGGACCGTGGTCCCCGTGCGGTTGATTCGCTCGAGCAAATCCATGATGTCGTTACTGGTCTCCGGGTCGAGGTTTCCGGTGGGCTCGTCGGCCAGCAAAACCAGCGGCCGGTTGACGAACGCGCGCGCAATGGCCACCCGCTGCTGCTCACCACCGGACAGTTCGTGCGGCAGCCGGCTGGCCTTGCCGGACAACCCCACCATCTCCAGCACGTCGGGCGTCACCCGGTTGATCACGTCAGGCCGCTTCCCGATGACCTCGAGGGCGAAAGCGACGTTCTCGAACACCGTCTTCTGCTGCAGCAGCCGGAAGTCCTGGAACACGCAGCCAAGGACCTGCCGCAGCTTGGGCACGTGCCGTCCGGGCAGCGTGTTGACGTGGAATTTCGAGACCCGAACATCACCTTTGGTCGGCGTCTCGGCCCCCAGCAGCAGCCGCATGAACGTCGACTTGCCCGAGCCGGACGGACCGATCAGAAAGACGAATTCACCCTTGTCGATCTTGAGGTTGACGTTGTCCAGCGCCGGTCGCGCCGACGACTTGTACTGCTTGGTGACATGGTCGAGGGTGATCATCACGGGTCGCCAGTCTAACCGTGAACGTCAGATGTCCAGACGACGCGGCGCGCTGGCGGACCAGGCTGCGTCATCTGGGCAGCGCCGGCAGGCCGGGCAGCCCCGGCGCGGGCGCCGGCGCCGGAACCGGGCCCGGCGGCGGCGTCGGGGTGGTAGTCGTCGTCCCTGGACCGAACGGGGGCGGCAGAACGAACGGCGGGATCAGCGGGGGCGGCGTTGTCGTCGTCGGCGTCGTGGTGGGGGGCGTTGTCGGCGGCGTCGTTGTCACCGTGGTAGTCGGCGTGTCGTCGGTGGGCTGCTTTACCCGCGTACGCGGTACCCAGGTGTAGCGCGGGTCCGGGACAAAGCCGGGCGGCACCACCTGCGGCGCCACCGGTGGCGGCGGGTGCGGTCGGTAGGTGTTGTAGGTCCACCAGGTGGCGAAGAACGCGACGATCAGCACCAGCGTCGACGTTCTGACCCGTCCGCCGAACATGTAGCCCGGCCACCGCCGATGAGCGTCGCGGCTGCTTTTTTCGAGAACGTTGAGTGTCAGTTTCATCAGCGCTGAACCGGCTCGCGGGATTTTTCGTAGTCCTCCTGTTCGGCCGCTGCCACCTCGACACCCGGGCCGTCGACGACGCCGACCTTCGCATCAGCCGCGGTCACGATGCCCGCGCGGGCCAGCGCCCGGATAACCAGCACGCGCAGCTGACGGCCGGCTTCGAACTGCTTACCGGGCAGTGTGCGAGCCACCATCCGCAGGGTGACGGTGTCGACCTGAATGCTTTCCACGCCCATCAAGGTGGGTGCATCCAACAACAACTGACCGAGGACAGGGTTATCCAGGGCGTGCTCGCACTCCTGGCGCAGCACCTCGCCGACCCGGTTGAGGTCGACGGTGGTCGAGACCGGGATGTCCACCACTGCGCGCGCCCAGTCTTTGGACTGGTTGACCGCCTTGACGATTTGGCCGTTCGGAATGGTCAACACCTCACCGTTCGGGGAACGCAGCCTGGTCACCCGCAACGTCACATTCTCGACGGTGCCGCTGGCTTCGGTCGCCGATACGACGGTCAGCGTGACCAGATCACCGAAGCCGTATTGCTTCTCGACGATGATGAAGAATCCCGACAGCAGATCCCTGACCACCTGTTGAGCGCCGAAGCCGAGCGCGGCACCGATCACGGTCGCCGGCGCAATCAAGCTCCCGACGGAGAAGTCGAGGACATCGGCGATCTGGACGATGCCCCAGATCGCGATGAGGACTATGGACACCCACTGGACGACCGACGCCACTGCTTGGCGGTGCTTGCTGGCCTCCGAGCGCACCAGCGCGTCGCTTTCGACGAATCGTTCGTCGAGCTGCCGGGATATTTGGTCGGCGACCCAGGTGACAAACCGGACCGCCAGCATCGCGGCGATCACCAGCATGATCACCCGCAGACCGCGGGTGATGATCCACTGGCCGATTTCGCCGTGCCAGAAGTCGTGCCAGCGCTGCGCCGTGCCGGTCGCTAGAAGCGTGGTATTAGTCGTCATCTTTTCTGTTACGCCACCGGATTCCTGCTTCCAGGAATCCGTCGATGTCTCCGTCGAGAACCGCCGCCGGGTTACCCACTTCGTACTCGGTACGCAGGTCCTTCACCATCTGATACGGGTGCAGTACGTAGGACCGCATCTGGTTACCCCAAGAGCTGCCGCCGTCACCCTTCAATGCGTCGAGCTCGGCACGTTCTTCTAAACGCTTGCGTTCCAACAGCTTTGCTTGAAGGACCCGCGTTGCCGCAACTTTGTTCTGCAGTTGCGACTTTTCGTTCTGACAAGTCACGACGATACCCGTCGGGATGTGCGTGAGGCGAACCGCGGAGTCGGTGGTGTTCACCGACTGTCCGCCCGGGCCGCTGGAGCGGTACACGTCGACCCGCAGGTCGCCTTCGGGAATGTCGATGTGATCGGTGGTTTCCACCACCGGCAGCACCTCGACTTCGGCGAACGACGTCTGACGTCGGTTCTGGTTGTCGAACGGGCTGATTCGCACCAACCGGTGGGTGCCTTGCTCGACCGAAAGCGTGCCGTAGCCGTAGGGCGCGTGCACCGCGAACGTCGCGCTCTTGATCCCGGCCTCTTCGGCGTACGACGTGTCGAACACCTCGACCGGGTATTTGTGTTGCTCGGCCCACCGGATGTACATCCGCATCAGCATCTCGGCCCAGTCGGCAGCGTCCACACCGCCGGCGCCGGAGCGGATGTTGATCAGCGCCTCCCGCTCGTCGTATTCGCCGGAGAGCAGCGTGCGTACCTCCAACGCCTCGATGTCGGTGCGTAGCGCCTTCAGTTCCGCGTCGGCCTCGGCTTTGGTGTCGGCGGCGTCCTCTTCGGCGGCCAACTCGTAGAGCACCGGTAGGTCGTCGAGCCGTTGACGCAGTCCTTCGACACGCCGCAGCTCGCCTTGGGCGTGGGAGAGCTCGCTGGTGACACGTTGCGCGCGGGCCTGGTCATCCCACAAGTTGGGATCGGACGCCTCGTGTTCGAGCTTGTCGATGCGGCCGCGCAGACCTTCGATATCGAGCACTCGCTCCACCGTGGTCAGCGTGGAGTCGAGTGCTGCGATATCGGCCTGGCGGTCGGGGTCCACGCCTGATCACGTTACCGGCCGGTCAACAGAGCCCGCCGGGCGACAACGCGCCCCGCCTGCGCGACTAGCCACGGGGCGGTGCGGCCGACGTTTAGCATCGTGGCTTATGCGCCCCTACCACGTTGCGATCGTCGGGTCGGGTCCCTCGGGATTCTTCGCCGCTGCATCGCTGCTCAAAGCCGCCGACGCCGACGACAATCTCGACTTTGCCGTCGACATGCTGGAGATGCTGCCGACGCCGTGGGGTTTGGTCCGCTCCGGGGTTGCGCCCGACCACCCCAAGATCAAGTCGATCAGCAAGCAATTCGAGAAGATCGCTGAGGACCCGCGGTTTCGCTTCTTCGGCAACGTGGTGGTCGGCGAGCACATCAGCGCGAGCGAGTTAGCCGAGCAGTACCACGCGGTGGTCTACGCGATCGGCGCCCAGGCCGACCGGCCGTTGAACATCCCGGGCGAAGACCTACCCGGCTGCGTCGCCGCGGTCGACTTCGTCGGCTGGTACAACGCGCACCCGCACTTCGAGGAGATATCGCCCGACCTGTCCGGCGCCCGGGCCGTCGTGGTCGGCAACGGCAACGTCGCGCTCGACGTCGCGCGCATTCTGGTGACCGAGCCGGAGGAACTCGCCCGCACCGACATCGCCGACCACGCGCTGGAGTCATTGCGGCCGCGTGGCGTGGAGGAAGTGATCGTCATCGGTCGCCGCGGTCCGCTGCAGACCGCGTTCACCACACTCGAACTGCGCGAATTGGCAGACCTGGAGAACGTCGACGTGATCGTCGACCCGGCGGACTTCGAGAACATCACCGAGGACGACGCAGCGGCCGTCGGCAGGGTCTGCAAGCAGAACATCAAGGTGCTGAAGGGCTACGTCGGACGCGAGCCCCGGCCGGGACACCGCCGGATCGTGTTCCGGTTCCAGACCTCCCCCATCGAGATCATCGGCGAGGACCGTGTCGAGAAGATCGTGTTGGGGCGCAACGAACTCGTCACCGACGACAGCGGCCGGGTGATCGCCAAGGACACCGGCGAGCGCGAAGAGCTTCCGGTGCAATTGGTGGTCCGCTCGGTGGGATACCGCGGCGTTCCGACTGAAGGGCTGCCGTTCGACGAGAAAACCGGGACGATCCCGCACGCCGACGGCCGGATCGACGGCAGCCGCAACGAATACGTCGTCGGCTGGATCAAGCGCGGTCCGTCGGGGGTGATCGGCACCAACAAGAAAGACTCGCAGGACACCGTCGACGCGCTGATCGCCGACCTCACCGCCGCCGCCGATCTGGCCGAGTTCGGCGCCGACCACGCCGACGAACTCGCCGAGTGGCTACTGCAACGGCAGCCCAAAGTGATCACCGATGCGCACTGGAAGCTGATCGACGAGCACGAACGGTCCTCCGGTGAGCCGCACGGGCGGCCCCGGGTCAAGCTGCCGAACCTGACCAAGTTGCTGCACATCGGACACGGCTGACGGCGTCAGGCCGCCGGCGGGTCTGGCGGCGCAAAGGCCCACTTGTCGGGATTGCGCTGCGAATACACCACCGGCTTCAATTCCCCCACTGCCGGCCACCGGTCGACGTCGGCGGCCATGCGCTGATAGACCGTGTAGTCGCTGATCGTCGGCCCGTCGATGACGCCGGTGATCGTGACGTATTGCTCGCCGGTGGCGTCCGGTCGCGGGCTGACACCGGTGATCAGCAACGTGCCACTCAACGAGCCGGCGCCCGGACCCTGGCGGAACAGCCGCGGTGCGAGAAACCCTGCCAGGATCGCGAGGAGCAACAGCACCGACAGTATTTCCCACACGAGGCCATCGTAGGACTGCGCTGACGCGGCATGCTCGGGTCAGGTGGGTGCGGGCCGATAGGCCGGCGTCCACCGCACCTGGGCGATCCGGTCGGCGAGTTCCTCGCTGCTGCGCTTCGGGGCGACGCCTTCGGCCACCGCCTGCACCGCGACCGCCTGCGCAATGCGCACGGCCACACCTGGCGCATCTGCCCATGACGGCAGCAGCGGCTGGTCGGGATCGGTGAGGGCCGGTGACGCCTCACCCAGGGTTGCCGCTGCCACCCGCATCATCTCGTCGGTCACCCGGGTCGCCTGCGCCGCGGTCACAGCCAGCCCCATCGCCGGGAAGATGTAGACGTTGTTGCATTGCGCCACAACGCGTTCGGTACCGTTGCGGTGCAGCGGCGCGAACGGAGAGCCGGTGGCGATCAACGCCCGCCCGTCGGTCCAGCGGTCCAGCTCGGCTGGGTGCGCCTCTGCGCGGCTGGTCGGGTTGGAGAGCGGGAAGATGATCGGCCGCTCGGTCTTGCCCGCCATCTCGCGGACGATCGATTCGCTGAATGCGCCTGCAGCGGTGGATAATCCGAGCAGTACCCCGACGTCGACGCGGTTCACCACATCGGCGAGCTGCGCCGGCCCCGACAGCCCCCAGTCCCCCACCCGCTCAGCGGGCTGAGCGAAATCACGCTGGGCATCCGAGAGGTCGGTGCGGTCGTCGGTCAGCAAACCGTTCACGTCGACCACCCAAATCCGTTCCCGGGCAGACTCTTCGGACAACCCCTCGCTGACCATCTCGCGATGGACCATGGTGAGCACTCCGATGCCCGCCGAGCCTGCACCGAGCATGACGACTTGCTGCTGCGACAACGGGCGGCCGGCGATTTTCGCGGCACCATGCAGCGCCCCGACCGTGACGGCGGCAGTGCCCTGGATGTCGTCGTTGAAGGTCAGCAAGGCATCGCGGTAACGAGCCAGAATCGGCTGCGCGTGCGCGGTGGCGAAGTCCTCCCACTGCAACAACACATCTGGAAGCTGTCGGCGCACGGCGGCGACGAACCTGTCGATGAACGGGTAGTACTCGTCGTCGCCGACGCGCCGGTGGCGCCAACCCAGGTACTGCGGATCCTCGAGCAGCTCGACGTTGTCGGTGCCGACGTCCAGCACGATCGGCAGCGTGCGCGCCGGGTCGATCCCGCCGATCAGCGTGTACAGCGAAAGCTTGCCGATCGGAATGCCCATCCCGCCGATGCCTTGGTCACCCAGTCCGAGGATGCGCTGCCCGTCGGTTACCACGATCACGTCGACATCGCGGTTGGGCCGGTTGTCCAGCACCTCCTCGAGACGGTCGCGATCGGGGTAGGACACGAACAGTCCGCGCGGCCGACGGTAGATCTCGCTGAAGCGCTGGCACGCCTCACCGACGGTCGGGGTGTAGACGATGGGCAGCGTCTCGGGGATGTGGTCATGCAGCACCCGATAGAACAGCGTCTCGTTGCGGTCCTGCAGGGCGCGCAGATAAATGTGCCTGTCCAGGTCGTCGCGTCGCGTCGAGAACTCGTGCCAGCAATGCGCAACCTGCTCGTCCATGGTCTTGACTGCGGTCGGCAGCAGGCCAAGCAGCCCGTAATGACGACGCTCGGCCTCCGAAAAGGCCGTGCCCTTGGTCGTCAACGCATCGAAAAGAGCTGCCTGCCCACGCTTTTCGTCAGCCATCGTCGGCGTCCCCTCTCGAGCGTCCGGCGCGGTCACCGTGACGGGAGATAACCGCGTATATCGTGATCCTCTCCGATCTTCCCTGTCGCGCGCGCCGCAAACCTTGCGTCGCCCCAGCGACCCGGTGCGATGCCGAAGCGGGTTTGCTGTCATACATAGACGTAACGGTTTCGGTGAAAGTGCGGCTCAGATGAGTCATAACGACCTTGCGGTGGCGTTGGCTCTGGCCGATCAGGCCGACGCGGTGACGCTGGCCCGGTTCGGGGCAGTCGACCTGCGGGTCGAGACCAAACCGGATCTGACGCCGGTCAGCGATGCGGACCACTCGGTCGAAACAGGCCTGCGGGACACGCTCGCCCGCACCCGTCCGGATGACAGCGTCCTCGGCGAGGAGTTCGGCGGGGCGACCACGTTGGCCGGGCGGCAATGGATCATCGACCCGATCGACGGCACCAAGAATTTCGTGCGCGGCGTGCCGGTGTGGGCGAGCCTGATCGCTCTGCTGGTCGACGGTGTGCCCGAGGTCGGGGTGGTCAGCGCGCCGGCTTTGCACCGGCGTTGGTGGGCGGCCGCCGGCGAGGGTGCTTTCGTCGCGGTCGGCGACGCCCCGGCCCGCCGGTTATCGGTTTCCTCAGTGGCGCAACTTGATTCGGCCAGCCTGTCGTTTTCCAGCCTGTCCGGATGGGCCCAGCTCGGCGTGCGCGATCGCTTCCTGCAACTCACCGATGAGGTGTGGCGGGTGCGCGCGTTCGGCGACTTCCTGTCCTACTGCTTCGTCGCCGAGGGAGCGGTCGACATCGCCGCCGAGCCGGAAGTGTCGGTGTGGGACCTGGCCCCGCTGGACATCCTGGTCCGCGAGGCGGGCGGGACGTTCACCGGCCTGGACGGCGTTGCCGGTCCGCACGGCGGGACCGCGGTGGCGACCAACGGCCTATTGCACGATCAGGTGCTGGCCAGGCTTTCCGCTGGGTAGCCGGCGACGTGTGAGCTGCGCAACATGCAGCTTCTATCTTACTCCGGAGTAAGATAGAGTCATCGCACTGCCCCAACGACCGAGGCTGCCTTCATGACAAACACTGTCACCCACACCAACGGCGCCACTAACGGCGCAAAGCCACGCCCCAAGCGCACGGGCCACGAGTCCGCGATCGGCGAGCACAAGCACAAGCGCACGGGTATCGACTTGGCGATCGGCCTGCTCACGCCTCTCGTCGGCCAGGAATTCCTGGACAAGTACGGCCTGCGCGATCCGCTCAACCGCACGCTGCGCTACGGCACCAGGACGATCTTCTCCGCGGCCGGAGCCACCAGTCGGCAGTTCAAGAAGGTCCAGAACCTGCGCGGCGGCCCAACCCGGCTGAAGACCAGCGGCAGGGACTACTACGACCTGACCCCCGACGACGACCAGAAACTCATCGTCGAGACGGTGGAGCAGTTCGCCGCGGAGGTGCTGCGTCCGGCGGCGCATGACGCCGACGCGGCAACCAGCTATCCCCCGGATCTGGTGAAGCAAGCCACCGAGCTGGGCATCACCGCGATCAACATTCCTGAGGACTTCGACGGCATCGCCGCGGAGCGATCCAGCGTCACCAACGTGCTGGTGGCCGAGGCGCTGGCCTACGGCGACATGGGGCTGGCGCTGCCGATCCTGGCGCCGGCCGGGGTCGCGGCTGCGCTGACCCACTGGGGCAGCGCCGGTCAGCAGGCGACCTATCTGAACGAGTTCGCCGGCGAGAGCGTCCCGCAGGCCTGCCTGGCGATCGCCGAGCCGCAGCCGCTGTTCGACCCGACCGCGCTGAAAACCACCGCGGTCCGGACACCGGGCGGCTACCGACTCAACGGTGTCAAGTCGCTGGTCCCCGCGGCCGCCGATGCAGAATTGTTCATCGTCGCGGCCCAACTCAACGGCAAGCCGGCACTGTTCATCGTCGAGTCGTCGTCCGAAGGCCTGACCGTCAGGGCCGACCCGAGCATGGGTATCCGGGCGGCTGCGCTGGGCCGCGTCGAACTCGACAACGTCGCCGTACCGCTGAGTGCACGCCTGGGCGAAGACGGGGCAACCGATGCGGACTATTCAGAGGCCATCGCATTGTCGCGGCTGGGCTGGGCCGCGCTCGCGGTCGGCACGTCGCACGCGGTGCTCGACTACGTGATCCCGTACGTCAAGGAACGGGAAGCGTTCGGCGAACCCATCGCTCATCGCCAGTCGGTCGCCTTCATGTGCGCCAACATCGCCATCGAACTCGATGGTCTGCGACTGATCACCTGGCGTGGAGCGGCCCGGGCCGATCAAGGTCTCTCGTTCAGCCGGGAGGCCGCGCTGGCCAAGCGGCTCGGCAGCGACAAGGGCATGCAGATCGGCCTGGACGGCGTGCAACTGCTCGGTGGCCACGGCTTCACCAAGGAGCACCCCGTCGAGCGCTGGTACCGCGACCTTCGAGCCATCGGTGTGGCCGAGGGCGTCGTAGTTATCTAGTATCATCTAAGTCCGACTTACCAAAGGCAACGAAAGACCAATCATGGCAATCAATTTGGAACTGCCCGGCAAGATGCGCGCAGTCGTCGAAAAGGCCCACCAGGGCGCCGCGGAGATGATGCGGCCGATCGCCCGCAAGTACGACCTCAAGGAGCACGCCTACCCGGTCGAGCTCGACACGCTGGCTGACCTGTTCGCCGGCGCCACCGAATCCAACACCTTGGATATGGCCGGTGCCAATGGTCTTCGCAGCAGCGAAAGCAACGGCGAGAACCGCAACGGCGCCAACATGTCGGCGGCGTTGCAGGCGTTGGAGGCCAGTTGGGGTGATGCCGCCATGCTGTTGTCGATCCCCTTCCAGGGCCTCGGCAACGCCGCAGTGTCCGCTGTCGCCACCGACGAGCAGCTGGAGCGGCTGGGCCGGGTCTGGGCCGCAATGGCCATCACCGAACCGGGGTTCGGCTCCGACTCCGCGGCCGTATCCACCACCGCCAAGCTGGACGGCGACGAGTACGTGATCAACGGCGAGAAGATCTTCGTCACCGCGGGCTCGCGCGCCACCCACATCGTGGTGTGGGCGACGCTGGACAAGTCGAAGGGCCGCGCCGCGATCAAGTCGTTCATCGTGCCGCGCGAGCACCCCGGGGTCACCGTCGAGCGGCTCGAGAACAAGCTGGGCATCAAGGGCTCTGACACCGCCGTCATCCGGTTCGAGAACGCCCGCATTCCCAAGGACAATCTGCTGGGCAACCCCGAAATCGAGCCGGGCAAGGGCTTTTCCGGCGTGATGGAGACCTTCGACAACACCCGGCCGGTGGTCGCTGCGATGGCGGTCGGAATCGCCCGCGCCACCCTGGAAGAACTGCGCAAGATCCTGACCAGCGCGGGCGTGGACATCTCCTACGACAAGCCTGCGCTGGTGCAGAGCGCCGCCGCGGCCGAGTTCCTCCGGATGGAGGCCGAGTGGGAGTCGAGCTACCAGCTGACCCTGCGCGCGGCGTGGCAGGCCGACAACAACATCCCCAACTCCAAAGAGGCGTCGATGTCCAAGGCCAAGGCCGGCCGGGTAGGCAGCGACATCACGCTCAAAGCCGTCGAAATGGTCGGCACCATCGGCTATTCCGAGGAAACGCTGCTGGAGAAGTGGGCGCGTGACTCGAAGATCATGGACATCTTCGAGGGCACTCAGCAGATCCAGCAGCTGGTGGTCGCACGCCGCCTGCTGGGCCTGTCGTCATCCGAGCTCAAGTAACCGGATCCACCGCATCCCACGGCACCAACCCCGACACCCAATGGGTGATCCATCCTTCTTGATCGTTGGCGTGGAGATGCCGCGGCGGCGTAGCAAACGTCTCGTACGGCCGGCAGCGCACGACGACCCGATGCTCCTGCTCGGCCATCGCTTCGATGTGAGGGCGGGCCTGCTCGTCCATCGGCTGACCCGACATCCGGCCGGCGACGGCCATCATCACATCGACGACGAGGTCGCGATCCCGCTCCACCGTCGCGTCGGCATACACCTGTAGATATGCGAAGGGCCAACGCTCGTCGAGCACGCAGAGGCTTACTTTGCCGTCGCGCGCGAGAGCCCGTGCCTTCCCACGTCCGGCCATCGTCGACACCAGCAGCTCGTCGTCGTCGGTGGGTATGTAGTACACGATCGACATGGCGGGCCCATCCTGGCGGCGGCGGTAGCCGTAGACGCAGGTGCGGTGGGTGCGTACGAACGTCCGCCGCTCCGAAGGCAGCATGTCCCGGTCTACGGGCGCCGTAAAGGGCTCTGGCGCAAGCGGTAACAGCATCATCGGGCTTCCTCACTATCGACGACCGCAATAGTGGCTACACCGTATCCAGAATTAGCGCAGCCTGTCAACGCCGATGTCATACTTGCGCGGTGACCACAAGGACCGCGGGTCGGCCGGCAATCCCACTGGATCGGATCGTCACAGCCGCGTTGGAGATCATCGACGAGCAGGGTGCAGAGGCACTGTCAATGCGAACGTTGGCGCAGCGGCTCAATTCCGGCACGGCCACGCTGTACCGCCACTTCGCCGGCCGCGCAGACGTGATCGCACACGTCGTCGACAGGGTGTTCGGCACAGTCGAACTCGACGTTGCGGAACTCAGCAGGATGGCCTGGCAGGACGCGTGTAAAGCCGTCGCCCACAGCCTGTTTGACGGACTGCGCCGGCACCGCAACGTGGCACCGCTGCTGGCGCAGGACGTGCCGACCGGGCCGAACGCAATGGCCGCGCGGGAAAAGATGATTGCGTTGCTGCTCGCCAACGGATTCCCTCCGGCGCTCGCGGCGCGGTCGCATGCGACCTTGGCCAGATACGTTCTGGGTTTCGCCATTCAGCCCACCGGCAACGACACCGGGCTCCACGACGCTGCTCTCACACAAATTTTCCACGACCTCGATCCGGCACAGTTTCCTGCGACCGTCGCTGTCGCCGACAATCTGCCGGTTGCCTGGCAAGACGAGTTCGCGTTCGGGCTCGAGTTGATCGTCGATGGGCTCACCCGGGCACTAGAACGCCACCGTCAGCCGGCAAAAGGCAAGCGCAACAACGGCTAGCCAGAGACCGCGTTCTGCACCTACGCAAGTGCCCGCACAAAACGGGACCGAGCGGGAAAGGCCGCACCGGCCGGGGCTAACGTCAAGCGCGAGCGACGTTCAGCCTGACAATGGAGGTGGCATGCGCGCAGCACAACTGACTCGGCTCGACGGTCCGGAAGCTGTCGAGGTCGGCGAGATCGACGAGCCGACGGGCGACGGCGTGATCGTCGACGTCCACGCCGCCGGCGCGGCCTTCCCCGACGCATTGCTGACCCGCGGCCTCTACCAGTACCGCCCGGATCCGCCCTTCGTATTGGGCGCCGAGATCGCCGGGGTGGTGCGCTCGGCCCCCGCAGATGCTCGGGTGCAGGCCGGCGACCGGGTTGTCGGCCTGACCATGCTGACCGGAGGCATGGCCGAGGTCGCGGTGCTGGCACCCGACCGGGTATTCAAGCTGCCGGACAACGTGAGCTTCACCGCGGGCGCCGGCCTGCTGTTCAACGACCTGACGGTGTACTTTGCCCTGACTGTCCGGGGCCGGCTGCACGAGGGCGAGACGGTGTTGGTGCATGGCGCTGCCGGCGGGATCGGCACCTCAGCACTGCGGCTGGCGCCGGTGCTCGGCGCGTCGCGGGTGATCGCGGTAGTCAGCACCGAAGACAAGGCCGACATCGCGCGGGCCGCGGGCGCGACCGATGTCGTCCTGGCCGACGGGTTCAAGGACGCGGTCAAGGAACTGACCGGCGGCCGCGGGGTCGACGTGGTGGTCGACCCTGTCGGGGGTGATCGATTCACCGACTCGCTGCGCTCACTCGCTCCCGGTGGACGCCTGCTGGTCATCGGGTTCACCGGCGGCGAGATTCCGACCGTGAAGGTAAACCGGTTGCTGCTGAACAACGTTGACGTGGTGGGTGTCGGATGGGGCGCGTGGGCCGGAAAGCACCCCGACGCGCTGACCGAACAATGGGCGGAACTCGAGAAGCTGCTCGCCTCCGGCAAGCTTGCGCCTCCCGAGCCGGTCGTCTATCCGCTCGACGAGGCCGCCGCCGCGATCGCCTCGCTGGAGAACCGCACCGCCAAAGGGAAAGTCGTTCTGCGCGTGCGGGATTAAAGCATTACCCGCCCGACTCAGCCGGCGACTCGGGCCGCTGCCAGATCGGACAGATGCGTGAGCGAATTCTCCAGATGGGCGTCGCCGAACGGCGGGAATTGGATGTGCTCGCGGAGTTCAGCCGGCACAGCTGACCAGTCGTAGGTGAGCGTGACATGAGCTTCAGAAGGCCCCGCGTCACGGATGTCATAGCGCCAGATCCAGCCGCCGAATGACAGATTCCCGTCCCCCGCGGCGTCCCGCCCGGGTTCCCACGCAATCGCGTGGGGGCGGTCGAACAGCACCACTTTGTTGGCCATCTCGTAGTGCTTGTTGGGCAGGTTGTCGTGGTACATCGCGATCCGGAAGATCTGGCCGGCGTGGGTCAGGGTTTCGCCGTCGAGGGATTCGCGTACCCAGCCGGTCCCGTCGATCAACTGATGCGTGGTGGGGTCGGCCAGTATGTCGAACACTGCTTCCGCCGATGCGGGGACCGTGATCGTGGCGATGGTGGTTTCGGTAGTCATACCGATACAGACTCCGCCGAACCAGAAAAATCATCTGGACTTCCTTGTGACCGCCGATAAGTAAATGTAATGTCACTTTCAGTTTCTATCGTTCCGGATGCCGCCGCCAACCTTGGAGCCCGTATGGAATCCTTCCTTCACCTGCGCAAAGGCAAAACACCGCGCCGCCTGCACGCCGATCTTGACGGGCTGAAGGACGACGAACTCGGTCGCGGTGGCTTCACCGGCCGCACCGCGAACCTGTACCGCCGCCACGACCCCACCGCCTACCGGTCGCAGGGGCCCCTGCGCCCTATCGACGTGCTCTCCAGCGAACTCAAGCCCAGCGACGCCACCGATGCCGACGGCGGGCCGCTGCTGATGTTCACCAACGCCGACTGCCGAATCTCGTTGTCCCGCCGCGGTCAGCCGATGCCGTTTTTCGTCCGGCACGTCGACGGGGATCTGCTGTGCTTCGTGCACCAAGGGGCGGGTCTGCTGGAGACCGAGTTCGGCCCGCTGCGCTACCGCGCGGGCGACTGGGTGTATCTGCCCAAGGCGTGTACCTGGCGTCAGGTGCCGGACTCCTCAACAAAAGATGCGACGACGTTGCTGATGATCGAGGCAAGCGACGAGTTCCGTGTCCCACCGGCCGGTGCGCTGGGCCGGCATTTCCCGTTCGACCCGGCACAGGCCGTCATCCCCGACCCCGAACCGATCGACGACGATGGCCGCGACGAGTACAAAGTTCGGCTGGTCCACGACGGCGGCCCGACAACGCTGTTCTACCAACATAATCCGCTCGACGTCGAAGGCTGGCGTGGCGACAACTTCGCGTTCACCTTCAACATCGCCGACTACAACGTGATCACCTCCGACAGCGTCCACCTCCCGCCGACCGTGCACCTGTTCATGCAAGCCACCGGGGTGTACGTGATGAACTTTCTGCCCAAGCCCGCCGAAGGCGTACCCGGCACCGAGCGCACACCGTGGTATCACCGCAACGTCGACTATGACGAGATCGCCTTCTTCCACGGTGGATCGCTGTACGGCATCCCGATGCCCCCCGGCCTCATTTCCCATGCGCCGCAAGGCGTTCACCATGGCGCACCCGAGAAGGCGCGCGAACGGGCCCGCCGCAAGTTCGACGAGCATTCCCGCGTCGACTGGCAGGTCATCGCTGTCGACACCCGTCGCCGGCTCACCCCGTCAGCCGACGTGCTGGCGCACGACCTAGGACAGCACTAGTGACGAACCACCGCGGTTAAGCACGACTACGACCGGATCCCCTATCTTGTTGCCTTCCAGAACAATTCCGGGGTCCGCGATGTCTATGGCGGGCTAGCCGAAATCATCGTGCTGGAGAGCTATCTTCTCAAGCCGAAAGCCAAGCCGTCGGACACGGTGCTGATGTTCATGCATCCGATCGGCGGCGGCGCCTACCTGCCGATGATCAACGCACTGGCCCGGGCCGGACACCACGTCATCTACTGCAACAGCCGATTCCGCGGCACCGATTCGGCCTTGCTGATGGAGAAGGTGGTCGAAGATCTCGGCGCCGCCATCAAGGATGCGAAGGAGCGCCTCGGCTATCAGAAGGTGGTGCTCGCCGGTTGGAGCGGTGGCGGTTCGCTGTCGGTGTTCTATCAGCAGCAGGCCCAGCACGCGACCGTCACCTCGAGCCCGTCGGGCGACGGGCCCGACCTCACCACACTCGACCTGCCCGCCGCCGACGGAATCATGCTGCTGGCCGCGCACATCAGCCGGCACGGCACCTTGACCGAATGGCTGGACGCCTCGATTCTCGACGAATCCGATCCGACCAAACGCGATCCTGAACTTGACCTCTACAACCCGGACAATCCCAACCAGCCGCCCTACAACGACGAGTTCCTGGCCCGTTACCGGCAGGCCCAGATCGACCGCAATCGCCGAATCACCGCGTGGGTCAAGGGCAAACTCGCGGAGTTGAAAGTCAGCGGCCGCCCCGGCAGCGATGTAGCTGAATTCGGCTTTGTCGTGCACGGCACCATGGCGGACCCGCGCTGGCTCGATCCGACCGTCGATCCCAACGAACGGGTCCCGGGAACCTGCTATTTGGGCGATCCTCGAGTGGTGAACATGGGCCCGGTCGGTCTGGCGCGGTTCTGCACGCTGCGGAGTTGGCTCTCGCAGTGGAGCTACGACGACGCGCACGGCGACGGGGTGGCGTGCGGCCGCGACATCGCGGTGCCGGCGCTGGTCATCGGCAACCTCGCCGACGATGCCTGCACGCCCGAGCACACCCGCCGTCTCTTCGAGGCAATCGGTCACCCCGACAAGGAGATGCACGAAATCCACGGCGCCACGCACTACTACGCGGGTGCCGACCAGCGTGACAAATTGCGTGAGGCCGTCACCGTGGTCACCGACTGGCTGATACGCCACGATTTCGCGGGCCCGCAATGACACCTCCAGGTCCGCTGGACGGTATTCGGGTGCTGGAGTTGGGCACCCTGATCGCGGGGCCGTTCGCGGGACGGCTGCTCGGCGACATGGGCGCCGACGTGATCAAGATCGAGCCGCCGGGCGCACCAGATCCGCTGCGTACCTGGGGCCAGGCCGAGGTCGACGGACACCACGTGTTCTGGACCGTCCACGCCCGCAACAAGCGAGCCATCACGCTCGACCTACGTCAGCCGCGCGGCCGCGAGTTATTTCTCGATCTCGCCGAAAAGTCCGACATCGTGGTGGAGAACTTCCGGCCGGGCACGCTGGAAAAGTGGAACTTGGGTTACGACACACTCAGCGAACGCAATTCAGGGATCATCCTGGTTCGGGTATCGGGCTACGGGCAGACCGGGCCCGACGCCCACAAGGCTGGATATGCCTCGGTCGCTGAGGCGTCCAGCGGCCTGCGACACCTCAACGGCTTCCCCGGGGGACCGCCACCGCGGTTGGCGCTGTCACTGGGCGACAGCCTGGCCGGGATGTTCGGCGCTCAGGGGGCGCTGGCCGCGCTGTATCGGCGTGGCGTCACCGGGCGGGGTCAGGTCGTCGACGTGGCACTGACTGAATCATGTTTGGCAGTGCAGGAATCCACCATCCCGGACTACGACGTGGGCGGTGTGGTGCGCGGCCCGTCCGGCACCCGCCTGGAAGGTATTGCGCCGTCGAACATCTACCAGAGCGCCGACGGGTCGTGGGTGGTGATCGCGGCCAACCAGGACACCGTCTTCGCCCGGCTGTGCACGGTAATGGGGAGGCCCGAACTGGCCGCCGACGACCGGTTCGCCACTCACGTGGCCCGGGGCCGTAATCAAGACGAACTCGACAGGATCATCGGCGCCTGGGCCGCCGAGCGCGCGCCCGGCGTCATCATCGAAACGCTCAGTGCCGCAGGCGTTATTGCCGGCCCGATCAATACCGTCGCCGACGTAGTCAACGACCCGCAGCTGCGGGCGCGCGGCATGCTGGTCGAGCACCACGACGAGCGGCTCGGCCGGCCGGTGCTGGGGCCGGGGATCACGCCGGTGCTCTCGGAGTCCCCGGGCAGCGTCCGCAACGCCGGCTCGGCGCGTCCGGGTCAGCACAACGAAGACGTCTACCTCGGGCTGCTCGGCAAGACCGCCGACGAACTCGACGTATTGCGCGCGGAGAAGGTGATCTGATGACGCACGTCGATATTCGTGAGGTGTCGCTGCGCGACGGATTGCAGATCGAGAAGCCAATCCCGTTGTCTGCCAAGCTGGAACTGCTGGCCGCCGTGGCCGCCACCGGGGTACGCGAGATCGAGGCCACCGCGTTCGTGTCGCCAACGAAGGTTCCGTCGATGGCCGATGCCGCCGAGCTTGCCGCCGAACTGCATCGCTACCCCGACATCGACTTCTCCGCGCTGGTCGCCAGCCCCAACGGCGCCAAACGGGCGGTCGCGGCGGGCTTGCGCTCGATCGAATACGTGGTCGCGGCCAGCGATGCATTCAGCCTGGCCAACGTCGGGCGCAGCAGCGCACAAGCCACCGAACAGATCAGCGAGATCGTCGCCATCGCGCACGACAACGACGTCAGCGTCGAGGTCATCGTCGCGGTCACGTGGGACTGCCCATTCGAAGGGCCCACCCCGCCACAGCGTGTCCTCGACATCGCCGCAGCCGCGCGTGACCACGGCGTCGACCGGTTCTGCATCGCCGACACCATCGGTACCACCACGCCCGGCCGCGTGCGGTCACTGATCGCCCAACTGCGTCCGGTGATCGGCGAGCTGCCGCTGGGCGGGCACTTCCACAACACCCGCGGCGCGGGGCTGGCCAGCGCGTACGCCGCGGTCGAGGCGGGCGTCACCCGACTGGACGCATCGGCCGGCGGGCTGGGCGGTTGTCCGTTCGCACCGGGCGCCACCGGCAACATCGCCACCGAGGACCTCGTGTACCTGCTGCGTGACAGCGACGTCGACGTCGATATCGACCTGCGAGGCCGCAATCGCCGCAGCCGGCGTCGCGAGATCGGTTGTCGGCCATGACTTGCCAAGTGCCCTGCTGCGTGCCGGCGACCGGATACCGCGCTGATGCCCGCTGGCGGAACAGCACAGGCGGCGCTGACCACGAAAGGCCGCCAGACCCGGGCGGCCATCGAGCAGGCCGCCCGCAAACTGTTCGCCGAGCGCGGCTTCCATGGCACCACGCTGGCCGACATCACCTCTGCTGCCGGCAAGTCCGCCGCAGTGTTCTACCGGTACTTCGACGACAAAGAAGACCTGCTCGCCGCGCTGGCGGAGTCATTTCTGCACGAGGTAGTGACGCCGTCCGGGCTGAACCTGCAGCTGCCGGATTCCCCCGCCGACGACGCGTTCTTCACCTCAGTGGTCACCGGCTACTGGAACATGTTCAAGCAGAACATCGGCATCATGATCGCGGTCGCCCAGTTGGCGACCACCCAACAGCGATTTGCTGACGTGCAGAACGAGTTTCGGCGTTTCGGTATGGACATCGTCGCCGCCTCAGTGCGACACGTGCAGCAACATGGCTATGGCACCGAGCTCAACCCCGAACACATTGCCGCGGCCATCGCGTTGTTGTTCGAGAACTTCACCACGGTGTTTGTCGGGCGCACCGGTCCGGGCATGGAGATCAGCGACGACGAGGCCATCGCGACGCTGGCGACCGTGTGGAAGAAAACGCTGTACGGCTCTTAAGGAGAAATCACCGTGGATTTCACGTTGCCCGAACACCTTCCGGGGCTGCTCGCCGACATGGACGCGTTCATCGAGCGCGAGATCGTCCCGCTGCAAGCCGAGAACATGCAGTACTTCGACCAGCGCCGCGAACATGCTCGCACCGACTGGGACAACGACGGCATCCCGACCAGGGAGTGGGAGGACCTGCTTTCCGAGATGCGCCGACGCGCCGACAAGGCCGGCTGGCTGCGCTATGGACTGCCGCGATCGCTGGGTGGCCGCGACGGCACCAACATCGACATGGCGGTCATTCGGGAACATCTGGCGCACAAGGGTCTTGGCCTGCACAACGATCTGCAGAACGAGTCCTCGATCGTCGGCAACTTTCCGCAGGTCATCATGATGGAGCGGTTCGGGTCCGACGAACAGCGCGCCGCGTGGTCGGAGGCGCTGATCACCGGGGAGCGTTCGATGGCCTTCGGGCTCACCGAGCCGCTGCACGGCTCCGACGCCACCTGGCTGGAAACCAACGCTGTACCGGACGGTGCAAAAGAGGGGGCCTGGGTCATCAACGGCTCCAAGCGGTTCAACACCGGTGTACACCGGGCCACCCACGACTTGATCTTCGCCCGTACCTCTGGCCAGCCGGGCCAGGCCCACGGGATCACCGCATTCCTGGTTCCCACCGACACGCCGGGCTTCCACGTCCCGTATTACTGGTGGACGTTCAACATGCCGACCGACCACGGCGAGGTCGAGCTGACCGATGTGCGGGTACCCGCCGACGCGGTGCTCGGTCAGGTGGACCACGGCCTGGAGGTCGCGCAGACCTTCCTGCACGAGAATCGTATCCGTCAGGCGGCCAGCAGCCTCGGTGCGGCGCAGTACTGTATCGATCGCGCCGCCGAATATGCCAGCACCCGAATGGTTTTCGGCAAGTCACTGTCAGCCAACCAGGCGGTGCAGTGGCCGCTGGCCGAGCTGCACACCGAAGCCCAGATGGTCCGGCTGCTGGTGCAGTACGCGGCGTGGCACCTCGACCGCGACCACCACATGCAAGTGTCGGACAAGGTGTCGATGGCGAATTATCGCGCCAACCGGCTGGTGTGCGATGCCGCCGATCGAGCGATGCAGATCTTCGGCGGTCTGGGATACAGCCGTCACGAGCCCTTCGAGCACATCTATCGCCACCACCGCCGCTACCGCATCACCGAGGGCGCCGAGGAGATTCAGATCCGTCGGGTAGCCCAGCGGCTGTTCAAGTTCGGCCGCACATGACGGATGCCGAGGCGCTGGCACCGAAACTCGTCGGCGTGCTGAAACAGGCCGTCGGCTCCGGCACAGCCGTCGAGAATCTGCGTCCGCTGACCGGCGGTGCCAGCAGAACCACCTGGGCGTTCGACGCCGTCACCGGCGAGCAACGGCGGTCGCTGATCCTTCGTACCGGCCCACCTGACGAAGTGCACGCCGGTATGGAACTCGAAGCGCGCGCCCAGCGCGCCGCCGCCGCGGCCGGCGCACCGGTGCCCCACATCATCGTCGCCGACGATTCTGCTGCCGCACTTGGTAATCCGTATCTCATCTGCGACGCCATCGACGGCGAGACCATCGTCCGTCGGATCCAGCGGCAGCTGGACGATGCGGGCCGGAAACGACTGCTGGGCCAGTGCGCCGAAGCGCTGGCCGCCATCCATCGAGCCGACCCCGACCTCCCCGGGCTGGGTCACGAGGATCAGCTGACCGAGTGGCGCGAGCAGCTGGACATCATGGGTGACACCACCGCCACGTTCGAGTGGGCGTTCCGGTGGCTGGCCGACAACCGGCCGGCGCCTTCGCCGCCGTGTCTGGTGCACGGCGATTTCCGGATGGGAAACCTGATCGTCGACGGATCGGATTTGGCGGCAGTGCTGGATTGGGAGCTGGTACACGTGGGTGAGGTCTATGAGGACCTGGCCTGGTTCTGCATCCGCGCCTGGCGGTTCGGCGCGCCGTTGGATCTGGCGGCCGGCGGGTTGGGCAGCATCGAGGATTTTCTTCACGGTTATGAAAATGCCGGCGGCGCCCCGGTCGAGAGGGCAGCGTTTCACTGGTGGTTGGTGCAGGCGACGCTGCGCTGGGGTGTCATCTGTCGCTACCAGGCCGAACGCCACCTGAGCGGACAGACTCCCTCGGTGGAGCTGGCGACGATCGGTCGCCGGGTCTGCGAGACCGAATGGGACTTGCTCGACTTGCTCGATAACGCGGTCGGGGATGGCAGTTGAGCGCCTAGGCTTTCGCTGTGGTCACAGCTGATCAGGCGATCGAGACAATCCGTGAAACCGGCGGCGCGCAGCCCGGCAGCCGGGCGCTGCACGCCAAAGGCAAGCTCTACCGCGGCACGTTCACCGCGACCCCGGAGGCCGCCCAACTCTCCAGAGCCGCACACCTCAACGGCACAGCTGTGTCCACGCTGATCCGATTCTCCAGCGGCTCAGGCAATCCGAAGCAGCCCGACAATGCGCCGGGCGTGCGCGGGATGGCGGTGAAGTTCACGCTGCCGGACGGGTCGACCACCGACGTATCCACCCAAACCGCGAAGCTGTTTCCGGCCAGCACACCCGACGGCTTCATCTCGCTGCTGCATGCGATGCGTCCCGGCCCCGCTGCTCCCCTGCGGCTGCTCGGATACATCGCCACCCATCCCCGGTTCCTGTCCGCGCTGCCGGTCGTCCGCGAAGCGAACAAAGTGCCGGCCAGCTACGGCACCGTCGCCTATCACGGCCTGCACGCGTTCCGCTGGGTTGGCGCCGATGGCAGCTCCCGATTCGTGCGCTACCACCTGCTGCCGGCGGCCGGTGAACAGTTTCTGCCGCCGGATGTCGCGAAGAACAAGGGCGCGGACTTTTTGATTTCCGAACTCGACCGACGCCTTGCGGCACAACCGGTTCGGTTCGATTATCAGGTCCAGATCGCCGCGGACGGCGACTCGACCGTCGACCCGTCCAAGCCCTGGCGCAGCACTGCGACCGTCACCGTCGGCAGCCTCGAGATCACCGGCATCGACACCGAACGCGAGCACGGCGGCGATATCGTCGTGTTCGACCCGATGCGTGTCACCGACGGCATCGAGCCCTCCGACGACCCGGTGCTGCGATTCCGTACCCTCGCCTATTCCGCTTCGGTGAAGTTGCGTTCCGGCGTCGACCGGGGGCCCGAAGCACCGGCGACCTGATGACCTCCGCCGCATACGGTCGTCCCACCGCAGCCGAACTGGTCGCGGCGGTGGCTGAGTTTCTCGAGACCGACGTGCGGGAGTCGACGACCGGTCAGGTCAACTTCCATTCCCGGGTGGCGGCCAACGCCCTGCGCATGGTCGAGCGAGAGCTGCTGGCCGATGGTGACGACCATGGCGTGAGCGAGGCGCTGGCCCGGGTCGGGTATGACGACGAAGCCACGCTGGCTGCGGCTATCCGGGCCGGTGAGGTGGACGGCGCCGCAGATCAGGTGCAATCGGCCTTACGGGCCCTGGTGGGTCGCCGGCTGGCCGCCGCCCATCCCGGTTACGGCAGCTAGCAAACCGGCAGTTGCGCGCGGTCCCGGCCACCGAGGGCTGCATGTCGCCGAAATCGGGTAACCGACGTCGAGTAATTCCCGGCTCGAGGTCCCTGGAGATGTGCGTTCATGGCCAACACGAACATCGCCGCATTGTTGGCGTTGGGTTCAGCGTTGTGCGTCGCGCTCGGTGACGTACTACAGCAGCACGCGGCACAAGGGGTCGCCGACAAACCGGTTGGCCACCTCGGATTGCTCGCTGAGCTGCTGCGGAACCGGCGTTGGTGGCGCGGCATGGTGCTGCTTGCGGCAAGTATCGGACTGCAGGCGGCGGCACTGAACGAAGGTTCAGTCCTGCTGGTGCAGGCGCTGGTGATGCTCTCGGTGCTCTTCGCGCTGCCGATCAACGCACGGTTTTCCGGCCGTACGGTGAGCGGCGACGAATGGGCCTGGGCCGGCCTGCTGACTGCTGCGGTGATTCTGGTGGTCGTCGTCGGCAACCCGCAGGCCGGCCGTACCAGCGCACCCATCGAGACCTGGGGTCTGGTCGCCGCGGTGTTCGGGCCGATTCTGATCGGATGCCTGGTTGCCGGCCGAGTCTGGGGCGGCACAGTGGCGGCGACGTCGTATGCGTTCGTATCGGGATCGCTGTGGGGTGTGTTTGCCGTGCTGACCAAGGAAGTCGTCGCCCGGCTCGGTGACGGCGGCCGGCCGGTGACGCACGCGCCTGAGCTTTATGCCTGGTTGCTCGCCGCGGCCGGGGGCTTTGTGTGGAGTCAGTCGGCGTTTCGGGCCGGCCCGTTGACGGCGTCGATGCCCGCTCTGCAGATGTCACAGCCGGTCGTCGCGGCAGTGCTCGGCGTGGTCGTACTCGGCGAGAAGCTGAATGCCGGCCGCATCGGACTCCTCACGATGGCGTTAGCCGTGGTGGCGATGATGGCGGCGGTCTTTCGGCTCGCACGCGTCGAAGCCGTCCGGATCGACGACCAGTTTCAGGATGCGGTCGTCTGACGCGCGTCTGATTCCGGCGCGGCGGCCGAACGACGGATCACGTGCTCGTGGTGGCCGGCTGTGTCGTGCCCCCACCGCCGCTCCCCCACCGCGGCGGCCCCGGCTTCACCAGTCGCGAGTCGATCGCGCAGACGGGTCAGCCACTGCGGCGCCCACCATGTCCACCGTCCGAGCAGGTGGATGAAAGCCGGAACCAGGACCATGCGCACCAGCGTCGCGTCGACCAGTACGGCCAAGGTCAGGCCGAGACCGAGCATCCGCATGAACGACACGTGCGCGGGAATCAGCGCCGCGAACGAAATAGACATCACCACGGCCGCGGTGGTGACCACTCGACCGATGCCGGCAATTCCGTGGGCGGTGCTTTCGTCGTTGGCCTCGCGTGCGACCGTCGCCTCGGGCAGTACCTCGCGGGTGACTTCGGAGCCAACCCAGTACTCGTAAATCCGCGCCACCAGAAAGACCTCGTAGTCCATCGCCAGACCAAAAGCGATGCAGAACAACAAGACTGGGATATTGGCGTTCAACGTCCCATTCGGCGTGGTGCCGAATGCGCCGAGATGACCGTCTTGGAATATCCACACCATTGCACCGAAGGCGGCTGTCAACGACAGCACGTTGCACACCAGAGCCTGGATCGGCAGCACCGCGCTGCCGGTGAGCAGGAAGAGCAGCGAGAAGGTGATGCCGGCGATCAGCACCAGTACCAGCGGAAGCTTTTTGGTGATCGCCTCGACGCTGTCACGGTTGATCTGCGCCAACCCGGTCATCTCGACGGGTCGGCCCTGCGGCGCGGCGACCTTGTGCAGTCGGTCGAGTTGCTTGTTGGAGGCCTGCGAGTACAGCGGCGCAGTCGTGGTGACCGTGAAGAACGTGCTGCCCTGCGCATTGCCAGTGGCGGCGGCGGGTGGCCCCGCCAGTGTGCCGCCGACATAGGTCCCGTCGGGCGCGCTGACCGATGAGACATCGGACACCCGGGACAACTCGGCGGCGTAGCGCTGCACGTCGGCAGGGGGGACCCCGCGGGTGTCGGGAATGACAACCGTGACCTCGGTACCCAAGCCGTTGGCGAAATCGTTGTCCAGCATGTCGGCGACTTGGCGTGCCGACGAGGACCGCGGCAGCACCCGCTCATCCGGGAATCCCCACTTGACCCCGAGGAACGGCACGCCCAGCAGAAGCAGGAGCGCGACGACGCTCATGCCGATCGGGATGGCATGGCGCAGGACGAATCTGGTGGATCGGTACCAGAACTGCTCGTGGACAGGTTTGTGCGCGTGGTCGCGCCACTTGTGCTGTGGCCACCAACGACGTATCAGTTGGTGAGCGTCCAGAGCATCCAGCCTCGGACCCAGCAACGTGATAGCCGCCGGCGTGACCACCACCGCCGCGAGCGCGACGATGATCGCCGTCACAACGATCGTGTAGGCCGACGATTTCAGGAAATACATCGGGAACAGCGCCATGACCGCCATCGACAGCCCGACCGTCGTGGCCGAGAACACCACCGTTCGCCCGGCCGTGGCCATAGTCCGCAGCAGCGCCTGCGCCCGGTCGTCGGCTCGTGCCATTTCCTCCCGGTAGCGGCTGATGATCAGCAAGTTGTAGTCGATCGCCAGGGCCAGACCCATCGCGATGCTCAGGTCCAGGGCATACGTCGAGACATCGGTGGCGAAAGTGATCAGCCGCAGCACCGACATGGTGCAGACGATCGCCAGTGCGCCCAACACGATGGGCAGGGTCGCGGCGACCATACCGCCGAGGACCCAGACCAGTACCGCGAAGCTGAGCGGAATCGCGATCGACTCCATCAGCAACAGGTCGCGCTCGTTCTGGTCGTTGATCTGGGCATACGCCACTGCCATGCCGCCCGCGCGCATGGTGACGCCGTCGTGGTCATGCACCAGCTGGGACGTCAGCCTGCTGGCGTATTTCTGTGCGTCGTTCTCGCCGCCTTTGAGCCCGGCGACGATCATCCCGGACTTGCCGTCCTTGCTGATCAGTTCCGCGGCGGCTTCTGGCGACGAGGTCCAGGCCGACGACACGTTCAGTACCCATGGCGATCGTTTCAGCTGGTCGACGGCGTCAGTACCGACCCGGCGCGCCTGATCGCTGTGGGCACCGGCAGGCGCCGTCACCACGATCAGCATCTGCTGATCGGTCCGACTGAACTTGTCGCGAAGGAGAGCGGCCGCCTGCGAGGACTCGGATGTCGGGTCCTGAAAGCCGCCGCCGGACAAGCGGGTGATCACGGGAAGCCCGAAGATCGCGGCGGCTACGAACAACAGGATGGTGACAGCGATGATGCGGCGCGGTGCAGCTATCGCGAGTCGAGTCAGTCGTTGCAACATTCGGCGTCCTTCCGCTCAGGTGTCGGCCCCTGAGGCGCATACCCGATCGAGGCGGCGTGACACCGGAAGCGTCGACCCGCCCGCCTCCATGATGACGAACGTCAAGGATTCGCCCGGTCACTCGGCGGGTAAGCGACGACGAGCGTCGCCGCGGATTCAGAACCCCAGTCCCGGCTCACATCGGCGTTTCCGCATATCTGCTCCCGCAACGCTCCGAGTGAATGGGATGAACGATGAACACCACACAGGACGCCATCACCATCCGGCATCCGGTCGAAAAGGACTGGCAGGCAGTCTATGAGAACCAAGCCCGGACCTTTGGGGACCCGGTGGACGAGCCGACGGTCGAAGCCTGGAAACAACGGGTCGAACTGGAAGACATCCTGATCGCCGAGGATGTCGCAGACCCCGAACATCCGTTCATCGTCGGGACGACGATCATCTACCGCACTCGGCTGACGGTTCCCGGCGGTGCCAGCCTGCCTGCGGCGTGGCTGACGATGACCGCAGTCGCCTCCACCCATCAAGGACGCGGCATCTGGGCACGCCTGAGCTCCAAAGGACTCGAAATTCTGATCGAGCGGGGCTACCCGATCGTGTGCGGTGTTCCGACCCAGACGGCGATGTACGACAGCGTCGGCGCCGGTGTGGCCAGCTACAGCCAGAACTACCGGATCGACCGTCGGTCCGCGAAGCTGCGGGATGCGCCGAGCCGGAAATCGTGGACGCGAGGTCAACGCCGCGCAAGCACGACACCATTTGCCCGAGATTTACGAAAGGTACTGCGCCGCAACGAATGGCGCGATTCAGCGAAACGATGGATGGTGGAACGACAGCCTGCAGGACCGGCTGACGCAGCGTGGCAACGGATCAGCGCTGAACTGCACGATCCATCCCGATGGCTTTCTGACCTACCGCGTCCATGGCGAGTCGCATCACGCCTTCCGGCCTCCCCTGGGCACCGCCGTGGTCGAGGATTTCTGCGCGATGACCGACGAAGCGCACAGCGAACTGCTGCAGACTCTGCTGACGCTGGAGATGTTCGACGACATCAGTATCGATGTGCCCCTTGATGACCCACTTGTGCTCAAGTTGACCGACCACCGCTCCGCCCAGGTCAAAGGCGTGAGCGACTGGCTCTGGGTACGGATCAACGATGTCCCTGAAGCACTCGGGGCGCGCACCTACGCCGCGGACATCGACATCGTGCTCGAGGTCGTCGATCCACTCGGGCTGTCGAGCGGACGGTACCTGCTGCAGACCCGCGACGGAGTCGGCAAGTGCGTGGCCCATGACGGTCCCGCCGACATCGAGATCGGCCTCGCCGACCTCGCGACGATCTACACCGGCGCCCATCGCGCGTCAGACTTGTTCCGCGCCAACCGAATCACCGAGTTGCACGGCGATGCCCTGCAGCGCTTGGAAGCGGCGTTCCGGACCGAACGAGCTCCGTTCTGCAACACGTTGTTCTGAGACCGCGGCAACGAGTAGTTTCATACCTGCTCAGCTGTGCCGCGATCGGACGACGATTCAGGAGCTGCGATGCCCACTGCGGAGGCCGTGCTCGATCTGGCCGATGCGCTGTTTGCGGCGATCGAGCGCGGCGACGAGCCGGAGCTCGACAGGCTCTTCGCCGACGACATCGCAGTGTGGCGGGCCGGCGCGCAGCGCGAGGACGACAAAAGGCAGGCGATGAAAGTGCTGCGGTGGTTCATCCGCATCACCGCTGAGCGGAGCTACGAAGTGCTCGATCGTCAGCTGTTTGCCGGAGGCTTCGTCCAGCAACACATCCTGCGTGCCACCGGTCGCAACGGCGGATCGATCGCGCTGCGGGTCTGCATCGTGATCAAGGTGGGCGTCAACCAGCTGATCAACCGGATCGACGAGTACTTCGACCCGGCGGATCTCGCGCCGATCATGAGTTAACCGGCTATGGAGGTATTGGGTGAGTAATGTCGACGCACTGCTGAACGATCCGGACACTGCCGGGGTCTGGCGGCTGGATCCGGACCGTTCCACCGTCGGTTTCACCATCAAGAACTTCTGGGGCCTGGTCAACGTCAAAGGGCGGTTCAGCGACGTCAGCGCCGACGGCCACGTCACCGGCAGAGGCGCGGTGTACGGCCGCCTCGACGTCCAGGTGGCCTCGCTGCGCACCGGCATCAGCAAACGCGACGAGCACCTGCGATCGGCCGACTTCTTCGACGTCGACCGCTATCCGGAGATCAGCGTCGAGGTGACCGCCATCGAGCCCGGGTCCGGCGATGCCGCCAATCTCCGGGCCGCGTTCACCATCAAAGGAGTCACCGCGCCGGTGCCGCTGCCGGTCCAGGTCAGGACGCTCGGCGACGGTACGGTGCAGATGACGGGGAAAACCGCTGTCGACCGCGACCAGTTCGACGTCGGCTGGAATCGACTGGGCATGGTCGCGAAGACGGCGACGGTCTTCGCCGACGCGTACTTCGTGCGGACGCCGCAGTAGAAGTCGCCGGGCAGTACGATCTGGACCGTGTCTGCCACCAGCCCCTTGCGGATCCTCGTGTACAGCGACAACGCCAACACCCGACAGGCCGTCATGCGGGCACTGGGCAAACGGATCCATCCCGATCTGCCCGAGCTGAGCTACGTCGAGGTCGCCACCGGGCCGGTCGTCATCCAGCGCATGGACGCCGGCGGCATCGATCTGGCCATCCTGGACGGCGAGGCGACCCCTGAGGGTGGCATGGGAATCGCCAAACAGCTGAAGGACGAACTCGACGACGGGCCGCCGATCGTGGTGCTGACCGGCCGCCGCGACGACGCCTGGCTGGCCACCTGGTCACGCGCCGAGGGAGCGGTCCCTCACCCGATCGACCCGATCCAACTCAGTCGAACGGTGCTCGAGTTGCTGCGCACCCCGGTCCAGTAGCCCTACAACCGGCCTCGCGCTCAGCGCGCCGTCCCGCCGCTGGACGGCGCCGAATCACGTCTTCATTTCCGGCTGACAAATCGATCAGATGTTTTCGCGCGCTGGGTAATTGGCGATCCTCGCATGAGCAGCGCCGTAACACCCGCCTGGCGATTTTCGCCGGTCGTCACGCTGTGGTTGAGGTCACAGCTAGCCTGCTGAGCGCGCGGCGGCACACGGTCGCTAGGCTGTGGTTGCGCTCACAGTCCAGCCCATAGACCAGAGTGAGGAAGCGTCGTCGCGGGATGAATCTCTACCTACCCATTCTCGTACTCGGAGGGATCGCCGCAGCCTTCGCGCTCGGCTCGGTGGCACTCGCCCAGATCACCGGCCCGTCCCGGTTCAACCGGGCGAAGCTGGAGGCCTACGAATGCGGGATCGAGCCCAGCGACCAGCCGGCCAACGCACCGCACGCCGGCAGCGGGCAGCGCTTCCCGGTGAAGTACTACCTGACAGCCATGCTGTTCATCGTCTTCGACATCGAAATCGTGTTCCTGTACCCCTGGGCGGTCAGCTACGACCAGCTGGGATTGTTCGCGCTGATCGAGATGGTGATCTTCATGCTCACCGTCTTCGTGGCCTACGCATACGTGTGGCGCCGCGGCGGATTGACTTGGGATTGAGGTAAATCGTGGGTTTGGAAGAAAAGGTACCGAGCGGCTTCTTGCTGACCACCGTCGAACAACTGGCGGGATACTTTCGCAAGAACTCGTTGTGGCCCGCCACATTCGGACTGGCCTGCTGCGCGATCGAGATGATGGCCACTGCCGGCCCGCGATTCGACATTGCCCGCTTTGGCATGGAGCGCTTTTCGGCGACCCCGCGACAGGCGGACCTGATGATCGTCGCCGGCCGGGTCAGCCAGAAGATGGCGCCGGTGCTGCGACAGATCTACGACCAGATGGCCGAGCCCAAATGGGTACTGGCCATGGGTGTCTGCGCATCGTCGGGCGGAATGTTCAACAACTACGCGATCGTGCAGGGAGTCGACCACATCGTTCCGGTGGACATCTACCTTCCCGGCTGCCCTCCGCGTCCGGAGATGTTGTTGTACGCAATCCTCAAGCTGCACGACAAGATTCAAGAAATGCCGCTCGGTGTGAACCGCGAGCTAGCTATCGCCGAGGCCGAAAAGGCGGCGCTTGCCGCTCGGCCGACGATCGAGATGCACGGTCTGCTGCGATGAGTTCACCGGAACACGACCCCAAGCGTGCGGCCACCGAGGTCGGCGGTAATCCGGTCGGCACCGACACCTCCGACGCCGAGCTGATCGGCGTCCGGCGGGGGATGTTCGGCGTGCACGGCAGCGGCGACACCTCGGGCTACGGACGACTGGTTCGCCAGATCACGATCGACGAAGGGAGCCCGCGACCCTACGGCGGCTACTTCGATGAGGTCGTCGACCGGCTGGCCGAGGTGTTGAAGGCCGACGACGACGTCGAATTCGCCGACGCCGTCGAGAAAGTCGTCGTCTACTGCGACGAGCTGACCCTGCACGTGCGTCGCGAGCTGCTGCCGCAGGTGGCCCGCCGGCTGCGCGACGACCCGCAGCTGCGATTCGAACTGTGCCTGGGCGTCAACGGCGTGCACTACCCCGACGAGACCGGACGCGAGCTGCATGCGGTGTACCCGCTGAGCTCCATCACCCACGGCCGTCGGGTCAGGCTGGAAGTGGCTGCGCCAGACGGCGATCCCCACATCCCGTCGTTGTTCGGCATCTACCCGACCAATGACTGGCATGAGCGCGAGACCTATGACTTCTTCGGCATCCTCTTCGACGGCCATCCGTCGTTGACCCGCATCGAGATGCCCGACGACTGGCAGGGACATCCGCAGCGCAAGGACTATCCGCTCGGCGGTGTCCCGGTGGAATACAAAGGCGCGCAGATTCCCCCGCCCGACCAGCGGAGGTCCTATAACTGATGAGCGACACCATAAACGCGGCGCACGAGGATGGCTCGGACACCTTGATCGCTCTCACGGGCCAAGATTGGAACAAGGTCGTCGAGGCCGCCCGGCGGAGCGGCGAACCCGGCGAACGGATCGTCGTCAACATGGGACCGCAGCACCCGTCCACCCACGGCGTGCTGCGACTGATCCTCGAGATCGAAGGCGAGACGGTCACCGACGCCCGATGCGGAATCGGCTATCTGCACACCGGAATCGAGAAAAACCTCGAGTACCGGTACTGGACGCAGGGCGTGACGTTCGTAACCCGGATGGATTACCTGGCACCGTTTTTCAACGAGACCGCCTTCTGCCTGGGTGTAGAGAAGCTGCTCGGCATCACCGACGAGATCCCCGAACGGGTCAACGTCATCCGGGTGATGATGATGGAACTCAACCGGATCTCCTCGCACCTGGTCGCTCTGGCGACCGGCGGCATGGAGTTGGGCGCGATGACGCCGATGTTCGTCGGCTTCCAGGGACGCGAGATCATCCTCACGCTGTTCGAGTCGATCACCGGGCTCCGGATGAACAGTGCCTACATCCGGCCCGGCGGCGTCGCGGCGGACCTACCACCCAACGCGCAGACCGAGATCGCCGAAGCCCTCAAGAAGCTGAAGGTCTCGTTGCGCGACATGGGCGACCTGCTCAATGAGAGCGCTATCTGGAAGGCGCGCACCAAGGACGTCGGCTACCTGGATTTGACCGGCTGCATGGCTCTGGGAATTACCGGGCCGTGCCTTCGGTCCACCGGGTTGCCGCATGACCTGCGCCGGGCCGAACCCTACTGTGGATACGAGAACTACGAGTTCGACGTGATCACGGACGACGGTTGTGATGCCTACGGCCGCTACATCATTCGTGTCAAGGAGATGTCCGAGTCGGTGAAGATCGTCGAGCAGTGCCTGGACAAGTTGCAGCCGGGCCCGACCATGGTGGAGAACCGCAAGATCGCCTGGCCGGCTGACCTGAAGGTCGGGCCGGACGGCCTGGGCAACTCGCCGGAGCACATCGAGAAAATCATGAGCGGCTCGATGGAAGCGTTGATCCACCACTTCAAGCTGGTCACCGAGGGCATCCGGGTGCCGGCCGGTCAGGTCTACGTCGCGGTCGAGTCGCCTCGCGGTGAGTTGGGTGTGCACATGGTCAGCGACGGCGGGACCCGCCCGTACCGGGTGCACTACCGCGACCCGTCGTTCACCAATCTTCAGGCCGTCGCCGCAATGTGCGAGGGCGGCATGGTTGCCGACGTGATCACCGCGGTGGCCAGTATCGACCCGGTGATGGGCGGGGTCGATCGATGACCGCAGCACCCCAAGCCGGCTCCAGCAATAACGAGCCCGGCGCCAGCAATGGCGAGCGGGTGTTCCTCCGACTCGGTCCGCCGCCGGAGGAGCCCGGGCAATTCGTCACCGACGGCGCACCGCAGTCGTACCCGGCCGACGTGCAGGCACGGCTCGAGGTCGACGCCAAGGAGATCATCGGCCGCTACCCCAGTCCACGCTCGGCGCTGCTGCCGCTGCTGCATTTGGTGCAGGCGCAAGACGGTTACATAACACCGGCGGGTGTGGAGTTCTGCGGAGCGCAGCTCGGCCTGACCGGCGCCGAAGTTTCCGCTGTCGCAAGCTTTTACACCATGTATCGCCGCGGACCCACCGGTGAATATCTGGTCGGGGTGTGCACGAACACGCTGTGCGCGGTGATGGGCGGCGACGCAATTTTCGAGTCGCTGAAAGACCATCTC
Source organism: uncultured Actinomycetota bacterium (assembly GCA_963762535.1). GTDB lineage: Bacteria > Actinomycetota > Actinomycetes > Mycobacteriales > Mycobacteriaceae > Mycobacterium. Next base: position 333,077 of record CAVXKX010000001.1, on the reverse strand, counting down.
GGCGTCGGCAACGACGAGACGACCGACGACGGGTCGGTCACCCTGCAGCACATCGAGTGCAATGCGGCGTGCGACTTAGCGCCGGTGGTGATGGTCAACTGGGAGTTCTACGACAACCAGACCGTCGAATCGGCGCGCGATCTCGTCGATGGACTGCGATCCGGTAATCCTCCCGCGCCATCGCGCGGTCTCGCGCCGCTGTGCAAATTCAAGGAGACCGAGCGAATCCTGGCCGGCTTCCCCGACCCGCGGCCGGACGAGGGGCAAGGTGGAGCCGCTGCGGCCACGCTGGCCGGACTGCGGGTTGCCAAGGAGCACAACATGACTGCGCCGTCGCCCGACATTTCAGGAGAAGGCAAGTAATGGGGTCGCAAACACCGTTGGCGCCAGTGCTGACCCGGTACTGGGACGACCCGGAATCCTGGACGCTGGAGACCTATCGCCGCAACGACGGCTACCAGGCGCTCGAGAAAGCCTTGAAGATGGACCCCGACGCGGTGATCTCGGCCGTCAAGGACTCGGGGCTTCGCGGTCGCGGCGGGGCGGGCTTCTCGACCGGTACCAAGTGGTCGTTCATCCCGCAGGGTGACAGCGGTGCCGCGGCCAAGCCGCACTACCTGGTGGTCAATGCCGACGAGTCCGAACCTGGTACATGCAAAGATATCCCGTTGATGCTGGCCACCCCGCACGTCCTGGTCGAAGGCGTGATCATCGCGTCGTATGCGATCCGCGCCAGCCATGCGTTCATCTACGTCCGCGGTGAAGTCCTGCCGGTGCTGCGGCGGTTGCAGAACGCCGTCGCCGAGGCATATGCCAACGGCTATGTGGGCCGCAACATCGCCGGGTCGGGCTATGACCTGGAACTGGTGGTGCATGCCGGTGCCGGGGCATACATCTGCGGTGAGGAGACCGCTCTGCTGGACTCGCTGGAGGGCCGGCGCGGGCAGCCGCGACTGCGTCCGCCGTTCCCCGCCGTCGCCGGCCTGTACGGCTGCCCGACGGTGATCAACAACGTCGAGACCATCGCGAGCGTCCCGTCGATCGTGCTCAACGGCGTGGACTGGTTCCGGTCCATGGGCAGTGAAAAATCGCCTGGCTACACGCTGTATTCGCTGTCGGGACATGTGACCAAGCCGGGCCAGTACGAGGCGCCGCTGGGCATCACGCTGCGCGAACTGCTCGACTATGCCGGCGGCGTGCGGGCCGGACATCAGCTGAAGTTCTGGACGCCCGGCGGATCGTCGACACCGCTGCTCACCGACGAACACCTCGACGTGCCACTGGATTACGAAGGTGTCGGCGCGGCGGGCTCGATGCTGGGCACCAAGGCACTGGAGATCTTCGACGAAACCACCTGCGTGGTGCGCGCGGTGGGCCGCTGGATCGACTTCTACCAGCACGAGTCGTGTGGCAAGTGCACCCCGTGCCGCGAGGGCACCTTCTGGCTGAGCCAGATCTACCACCGGCTGGAATCCGGCCGGGGTACCGCAGAAGACCTGGACAAGCTGCTCGACATCTCCGACGCGATCCTCGGAAAGTCCTTCTGCGCGTTGGGCGATGGTGCGGCGAGCCCGGTCTCGTCGTCGATCAAGTTCTTCCGCGACGAGTATGTCGCGCACATCGAGGGCAGCGGCTGTCCGTTCGATCCCCGGGAATCCATGCTTGCGGCAGACGGAGTGAAAGCGTGACCGCGCCGGCGACGATGCAGAGCGTAAGCGATGTGGGGGTACCACCCAGCCGCTTGCGGCGAGGGGGAGGGAGGAGCGGCGCCGATGACGCAGACGGCCGATACCGGAAAGAAGGTCACCGAGCCCGAGCTCGTCACGCTGACCATCGACGGCACCGAAGTCAGTGTTCCCAAAGGAACACTGGTAATCCGGGCCGCCGAGTTGATCGGTGTACAGATCCCCCGGTTCTGCGACCACCCGCTGCTGGACCCGGTCGGCGCATGCCGCCAATGCCTGGTCGAGGTCGAAGGCCAGCGTAAACCGATGGCGTCCTGCACGATTCCGGTCGCCGACGACATGGTGGTCCGCACGCAGTACAGCTCCGAGGCCGCCGACAAGGCGCAGCACGGGGTGATGGAGCTGTTGTTGATCAACCACCCGCTGGACTGCCCGATGTGCGACAAGGGCGGCGAGTGCCCACTGCAGAACCAGGCAATGTCCAACGGGCGCCCGGACTCTCGGTTCACCGACGTCAAGCGCACGTTTACCAAGCCGATCAACATCTCCTCGCAGGTCCTGCTGGACCGGGAGCGCTGCATCCTGTGCGCGCGCTGCACCCGGTTCTCCGAGCAGATCGCCGGCGACCCGTTCATCGAGATGCTCGAGCGCGGCGCCCTGCAACAGGTCGGCATCTACGCCAACGAACCGTTCGAGTCCTACTTCTCCGGCAACACCGTGCAGATCTGTCCGGTCGGCGCGCTGACCGGCACCGCCTACCGGTTCCGGGCCCGCCCGTTCGACCTGGTCTCCAGCCCGAGCGTGTGCGAGCACTGCGCGTCCGGATGCGCCCAGCGCACCGACCACCGTCGCGGCAAGGTGTTGCGCCGCTTGGCCGGTGACGATCCCGAGGTCAACGAAGAGTGGAACTGCGACAAGGGCCGGTGGGCGTTCAACTACGCCACCCAGGGTGACCGGATCACCACTCCCCTCGTCCGCGGGGACGACGGCGCGCTGGAGCCTGCGTCCTGGCCGCACGCGGTCGCTGTGGCGATCGCAGGGCTCACCACAGCGCCCGGCGGCGCCGGTGTGCTGCCCGGCGGCCGGCTCACGGTTGAGGACGCCTACGCGTATTCAAAGTTCGCCCGAATTGTCTTGGGCACCAACGACATCGACTTCCGCGCCCGTCCGCACTCCAGCGAGGAGACGCAGTTCCTGGCGGCCCGAGTCGCGGGCACGTCGATCACCACCAGCTACTCCGACCTAGAGTCGGCGCCGGCGGTGCTTCTGGTCGGCTTCGAGCCCGAGGAAGAGTCGCCGATCGTGTATCTGCGGTTGCGCAAGGCCGCACGAAAGCACGGTCTGCCGATCCACTCGGTTGCGCCGTTCGCCAGCAATGGTTTACAGAAAATGCAGGGCACGCTGATCGAGACCGCGCCCGGCGGGGAGGCCGCCGCGCTGGACGGGCTGGCCGGTGGCGAACTCGCTGGACTCCTCGCCAAACCCGGTGCGGTCATCCTCGTCGGCGAACGACTCGCCGGCTCACCCGGTGCTCTGTCTGCCGCGGCCCGACTCGCCGAGGGCACCGGCGCGCAACTGGCCTGGGTGCCACGCCGCGCCGGCGAACGCGGCGCGATCGAGGCCGGCGCGCTGCCCGGACTGCTGCCCGGTGGCCGCCCGCTGCGCGACGAGACCGCCCGCGCACAGGTAGCCGCAGGCTGGCATGTCGCAGAATTGCCTTCCACCGAAGGCCGTGACGCCGACGCCATCCTGGCCGCTGCGGCCGATGGCAGCCTGGGCGCACTGCTGGTCGGCGGCATCGATCCGCACGACTTCGCCGACCCGGACGCGGTGCTGGCCGCCCTGGACGCCGCGGGATTCGTGGTGAGCCTGGAATTGCGGCATAGCGCGGTGACCGAACGCGCCGACGTGGTGTTCCCGATCGCGCCGGTCGCGGAGAAGGCGGGAACCTACGTCAACTGGGAGGGCCGTCAGCGCAGCTTCCCCGCCGCGCTGACCCCCACCGCCACGCCGGACCTGCGGGTGCTCGACATCCTGGCCGACGAGCTGGGTATCGACCTCGGATTCCCCACGGTCGCAGCCGCTCTCGCCGAACTCAACGGGCTGGCCACTTGGGACGGCGCACCTGGTTCGGCGCCTGACGTCGCCGCGGTGGCGGCACCCACCCCCGGCGCGGGCGAAGCCGTCTTGGCGGGCTGGCGGATGCTGCTCGACGACGGTCGGCTGCAGGACGGCGAACCGCATCTGGCCGGTACCGCCCGCGCGCCTGTGGTCCGGTTGTCGGCAGCGACCGCGAGCGCGATCGGCGCCGCCGACGGCGACAACGTCAGTGTCAGCACCGCGCGCGGTGCGATCACGCTGCCGCTGACGATCACCGAAATGCCCGATCACGTGGTTTGGCTGCCGCTGAACTCGCCGGGCTCGGCGGTGCACCGGCAGCTGGGCGTCACGCCTGGTGCAGTCGTGAACATTGGAGTGAGCACACGATGACCGGCTTCGGACACGACACCTGGTGGCTGATTCTGGCCAAAGCGCTTCTCGTCTTTGTGTTCCTGGTCCTGACGGTGCTGGTCGCGATCCTGGCCGAACGCAAGATTCTCGGCCGGATGCAGCTGCGCTGGGGACCCAACCGGGTCGGTCCGCGCGGATACCTGCAAAGCCTGGCCGACGGCATCAAGCTCGCGCTCAAGGAGCCGATCACGCCATTCGGTGTCGAGAAGCCGATTTTCCTTCTGGCACCAGCCATCTCGACGATTCCGGCGATCACAGCCTTTGCCTTCATCCCGTTCGGGCCGCAGGTTTCGGTGTTCGGGCACTGGACGCCGCTGCAGGTGACCGATCTGCCGGTGGCGGTGCTGTTCATCCTGGCGTTGTCCTCGATCGGGGTCTACGGCATCGTGCTGGCGGGATGGTCGTCGGGCTCGACCTATCCGCTGCTGGGTGGGGTGCGCTCGACCGCCCAGGTGATCTCCTACGAGGTCGCGATGGGGCTGTCGTTCGCCACCGTATTCCTTTACGCCGGAACGATGTCCACGTCGCAGATCGTGTCGGCTCAGGACCGGGTCTGGTACCTGTTCTTACTGTTGCCGTCGTTTACGACCTACCTGGTGTCGATGGTCGGTGAGACCAACCGGGCGCCGTTCGACTTACCCGAGGCCGAAGGCGAACTGGTCGCCGGTTTCCACACTGAGTACTCGTCGCTGAGCTTCGCGATGTTTTACCTGGCCGAATACATCAATATGACGACGGTGTCGGCCCTGGCCGCCACGCTGTTCATGGGCGGTTGGCACGCGCCATGGCCGCTGAACATGTGGGCCGGCGCCAACAGCGGCTGGTGGCCGGTGTTGTGGTTCACCGCCAAGGTCTGGGTCTTCTTGTTCATGTACTTCTGGCTGCGCGCCACGCTGCCGCGGCTGCGTTACGACCAGTTCATGGCCCTGGGGTGGAAGCTGCTGATTCCGGTGTCGCTGGTTTGGGCGCTGATCGCCGCCGCCATCCGCACGCTGCGCGACCAGGGTTACGCGCACTGGACGACGCTGTTGGTCGTGTCCAGCATCGTCGTCACCGCCGTACTGCTGTATCTGCTGCAAAGACCGTTTAACAACAGGCAAATTCGCAAGCGGCGACGCCGCAACGAGCCAACGGAGGCGCAGTCAGTGCAAGCGGCGTCTCGCGAACCGGCATTCCCCACTCCGCCGATGCCCGGTAAGCCGCTGGCACCGGCGACCAAGGAGGCAGCCAATGGCTAAATCTGACCGGCCGACTCCTCCTCGGGCCGATTCCGGCCCGCATCGTCATCGGCCTAAATTCCTCAGCTCCCTTGCCGGGTTCGGCGTCACCTTCGGCTCGATGTTCAAACGTCCCGTCACCGAGAGCTATCCGGAAAACCCCGGGCCGGTCAAGCCGCGCTACCACGGCCGCCACCAGCTCAACCGCTACGACGACGGACTGGAGAAGTGCATCGGCTGTGAGCTGTGCGCGTGGTCGTGTCCCGCCGACGCGATCTACGTCGAAGGCGCCGACAACACCGACGAGGCGCGGTTTTCGCCCGGTGAGCGCTACGGCCGCGTCTACCAGATCAACTACCTGCGCTGCATCGGATGCGGGCTCTGCGTCGAGGCATGCCCGACCCGCGCACTGACGATGACCAACGACTACGAGATGGCCGACGACAACCGGGCCGACCTGATCTACGAGAAGCAGAACCTGCTGGCACCGTTGCTCGAGGGCATGACCCCGGCGCCGCATCCCAGGGCTGAGGGCGCCACCGATGCCGATTACTACCGCGGCAACGTCACCTCGAATGGCCTGCGCAACATCCCGATCACGGACGTCTCGAAGTGACCACGCAGCTGGCCGCCGACGTCATCACCCGCACGTCCACCGGTGAGGCAGTGACGTTCTGGCTGCTGGGCACGCTGGCGCTGATCGGGGCGCTCGGCGTGGTGATGGCAGCCAACGCGGTGTACTGCGCGATGTCGCTGGCGATGACGATGATCATCCTGGCGGTGTTCTACATGGTCGAAGACGCCCTGTTCCTCGGCGTCGTACAGATCGTCGTCTACACCGGCGCGGTGATGATGCTGTTCCTCTTCGTGCTGATGCTGATCGGCGTGGACTCGGCGGAATCGCTGGTGGAAACCCTGCGCGGTCAGCGGGTGGCGGCGGTGGTGGCCGGGCTGGCATTCGGCATCGTGCTGATCGCCGGCATCGGCAACGTCGCCACGCACGGCTTCGCCGGACTCACTCAGGCTAATGCGGGCGGCAACGTCCAAGGACTGGCGGCGCTGATCTTCTCCCGGTATCTCTGGGCGTTCGAGCTCACCAGCGCGCTGCTGATCACCGCGGCGATCGGCGCGATGATTCTGGCCCATCGCGAGCGATTCGAGCGCCGCAAGACCCAGCGCGAGATGTCCATCGAGCGGTTCGGGCCCGGCGGCCACCCCACCCCGCTGCCCGGCCCGGGCGTCTTCGCCCGGCATAACGCCGTCGACACTCCGGCGCGGCTGCCCGACGGCTCGCCCTCCCGGCTGTCGGTGCCCGCTGTCCTGGAATTGCGGCCCGTCCAGGAGCAGGACCTGCCAGTTGCTCAACGGCGCCAACGGTTCTGACGTCGTCATGAGAGGGGGTGCGTCATGAATCCGCAGAACTACCTGTATCTCTCCGCGTTGCTGTTCACCATCGGGGCTGCCGGTGTGCTGTTGCGGCGCAACGCGATCGTCATGTTCATGTGCGTCGAGCTGATGCTCAACGCGGTGAACCTCGCGTTCGTCACCTTCGCCCGGCTGCACGGCCACCTTGACGGTCAGATGGTGGCGTTCTTCACGATGGTCGTGGCCGCCTGCGAGGTGGTGGTCGGGCTGGCGATCATCATGACCATTTTCCGTGCCCGTAAATCGGCTTCGGTCGACGACGCCAACCTGCTCAAGGGCTGAGGGAATGACACATCTGACTTGGCTGCTCGTCGCGCTGCCCGCGGCCGGCGCCGCGGCCCTGCTGCTCGGCGGCCGGCGCACCGACCGGTGGGGACACTGGCTGGGCTGTGCGAGCGCGCTGGCGTCCTTCGCGGTCGGTCTGTCGCTGCTGAGCGACATGCTCGGTCGCCACGGCGATGCTCGCACCATCAGCCAGAACCTGTTCAGCTGGATCCCGGTCAACGGCCTGCAGGTCGACTTCGGTCTGCAAATCGACCAGCTGTCAATCTGTTTCGTGCTGCTGATCACCGGGGTGGGATCGCTGATCCACATCTACTCGGTGGCCTACATGGCCGAAGATCCCGATCGCCGAAGGTTTTTCGCCTACCTGAACCTGTTCCTGGCGGCGATGCTGCTGCTGGTGGTGGCCGACAACTTCGTGGGCCTCTACGCCGGCTGGGAAGGCGTGGGTCTGGCGTCCTACCTGCTGATCGGGTTCTGGTACCACAAGCCGACCGCGGCGACCGCCGCCAAGAAGGCCTTTGTGATGAACCGGGTCGGCGACGCCGGGCTGGCGCTGGCGATCTTCGTGATCTTCGCCAACTTCGGCACGCTGTCCTACTCCGGCAGTGTTCGGCCAGGCCGCGGGCGCCAACCCAAGCGCGTTGACGTGGATCGGATTACTCCTGCTGGCGGGCGCGTGCGCCAAGTCCGCGCAGGTTCCGCTGCAGGCCTGGCTCGGTGACGCGATGGAAGGCCCGACCCCGGTCTCGGCGCTGATCCACGCCGCCACCATGGTGACCGCGGGTGTGTACCTGATCGTGCGTTGCAACCCGCTTTACAGCCTGTCCCCCGACGCCCGGCTCGGCGTGATCATCGTCGGCGCGGTGACGTTGCTCTTCGGGGCGTTCATCGGCTGCGCGAAAGACGACATCAAACGCGCGCTGGCGGCGTCCACGATGAGCCAGATCGGTTACATGGTGCTGGCCGCGGGTCTGGGTCCGGCGGGTTACGTGTTCGCGATCATGCATCTGCTCACCCACGGCTTCTTCAAAGCCGGCCTGTTCCTCGGCTCGGGCTCGATCATCCACGCGATGCACGAAGAGCAGGACATGCGCCGCTACGGCGGACTGCGCGCCGCGCTGCCGATCACCTTTGCCACCTTCGGCCTGGGCTACCTGGCGATCATCGGCGTGTGGCCGTTCGCGGGCTACTTCTCCAAGGACGCCATCATCGAGGCCGCCCTCGGGGACGGCGGCGTCCGCGGTTACGTGTTGGGCGGAGCCGCATTGCTGGGCGCCGGCGTAACCGCGTTCTACATGACCCGGGTGATGCTGATGACGTTCTTCGGCGAAAAGCGTTGGGCCGACGATGCGCATCCCCACGAGGCACCCGCGTTGATGACCTGGCCGATGATCCTGCTGGCCGTCGGCTCGGTGTTCTCCGGCGGCTTGTTCGCCTTCGGCGGCAGGCTGCAGCATTGGCTCGAGCCGGTGACCACCTTCGAGGAAAGCTCACACGTGTTGCCGACGTGGACATTCAACGTCGTCACCCTCGGCACGGTACTAGTGGGGGTCGGCGTGGCCGTCCTGCTCTACGGCCTGCGCGCCGTGCCCGAAATCGCGCCCGCCGAGGTGTCCGTGCTGACCGTCGCCGCCCGCCGGGACCTCTACGGCGATGCCTTCAACGAGGAAGTGTTCATGCGACCGGGTGCGCAACTCACCCACGCGCTGGTCGAGTTCGACGACCAGGGTGTGGACGGCTCGGTCAACGGGCTGGCCCATCTGGTGGCCCGCAGTTCGGAGTGGCTACGCGGCTTCCAGACCGGGTTCGCCCGCAACTATGCGTTGTCGATGCTAGCCGGAGCGGCGCTGGTCGCCGCCGCGATCCTGGTGGTGCAACTGTGGTGATCCGCGCCCATGACGATGAGGAGTGGCGCTCATGACTAACGGCCCGTGGCTGTCCGTCCTGTGGCTGCTGCCGTTGGTCGGCGCCGTTGTGATCATCCTGGTGCCGCCGGGTGGCCGGCAGTTCGCCAAGTGGCTCGGCGTGGCCGTGTCGGTGGCAGTGCTGGCGCTGTCGATCGCACTGGCGGTGACGTTCAAGGCCGGCGGCCCGACCTACCAGTTCACCGAATCCCACCGGTGGATACCGGCTTTCGGTGCCGGCTACGTCATCGGCGTCGACGGCATCGCGCTGATGCTGGTGCTGGTGACCACGATCCTGGTGCCGATCCTGCTGGTGGCCGGCTGGAACGACGTCAGCGACGCCGGCGACCAGTCTCGCAGCACACAGGCCTATGTGGCGCTGACGCTGACCATCGAGTCCATGGTGCTCATCTCGGTGGTCTCGCTGGACGTGCTGCTGTTCTACGTGTTCTTCGAGGCGATGCTGATCCCGATGTACTTCCTCATCGGCGGATTCGGTGGCGGCGCCCACCGCTCGCGCGCCGCGGTGAAGTTCTTGCTGTACAACCTGTTCGGCGGTCTGATCATGCTGGCCGCGGTGATCGGCCTGTATGTGGTGACCGCCGAGCATGGTTCGGGCACCTTCGATTTCCGGCAGATCGTCGCCGCCGTCAGCTCGGGTTCGCTGGGTGCCTCCTCGGGTGTGCTCAAGGCGCTGTTCCTGGGATTCATGTTCGCCTTCGCCATCAAGGCGCCGCTGTGGCCGTTCCACCGTTGGCTGCCCGACGCGGCGGTGGAGTCGACGCCGGCGACCGCGGTGTTGATCACCGCCGTGATGGACAAGGTCGGCACCTTCGGCATGCTGCGCTACTGCCTGCAGTTGTTCCCCGATGCGTCAACGTATTTCCGGCCCGCCATCGTGACCCTCGCGGTGATCGGCGTCATCTACGGCGCGATCGTGGCGATCGGACAGACCGACATCATGCGCCTGATCGCGTACACGTCGATTTCACACTTCGGCTTCATCATCCTCGGCATCTTCGTGATGACGACTCAGGGCCAGAGCGGTTCGACGCTGTACATGCTCAACCACGGCATCTCCACCGCCGCGGTGTTCCTGATCGCCGGCTTCTTGATCTCGCGGCGCGGCACTCGCTCGATCGCGGCCTACGGCGGGGTGCAGAAGGTAGCGCCGGTGCTGGCCGGGACCTTCCTGATCGCCGGACTGGCCACGGTGTCGCTGCCCGGACTGGCGCCGTTCGTCAGCGAGTTCCTGGTGCTGCTGGGCGCCTACAACCGCTACTGGCTGGCGGCGGCCGTCGGCGTCCTGGCGCTGGTGCTCTCCTCGATCTACATTCTGTGGCTGTACCAGCGCGTGATGACCGGCCCGGTCGCCGACGGCAACGAGCGGATCCGCGACCTGGTGCCACGCGAAATCCTGGTCGTCGCACCACTGATCGCACTGCTGCTGGTGCTGGGGATCTACCCCAAGCCGGTGCTGGCCATCATCAACCCCGCGGTGGGGAACACCATGGCGACCATCGGTGCGCATGACCCCCCGCCAATCGTGCGGCCCGGCACGGCGCACGTGCCTGGAATGGCGGAAGGACCGCGCCGATGACATTTTTCGCCTCTGGTCCGATGCCGACGCCCAGCGTCGAATATGGTTTGCTCTCACCGATATTCATCGTGTTCGGCGTCGCGGTGGTCGGCGTGCTGGTCGAGGCGTTCCTGCCTCGACGGGCCCGCTACGGCGCCCAGGTACTGCTCACGCTCGGTGGCTTGATCGCGGCGATCGCCGCAGTCATCGTGGTCGCCCGCCAGCTCCTTCCCCCGGGCCGCTATGCGGTGCTGCAGGCACTGGCTGTCGACCGACCGACACTGCTGCTGCAGGGCACTGTCCTGGTGGTGGCGTTGTTGGCCGTGTTCTTCTTCGCCGAGCGCCAGCATGGCGACAATGCGGCCGCCGGACCGGGCGCGGCCACGGCAACCGCGCATGCGCCGGCCGGATTGGAAGCCTTTACGCCGCAGGCATCGGCGGTTCCGGACAGTGCGGCCGAGCACGAGGCAACGCGGGCCGGCGCAAGTCAGACCGAGGTGTTCCCTCTGACCATGCTGGCGGTCGGCGGCATGTTGGTGTTCCCGGCCGCCAACGACCTGCTGACAATGTTCGTGGCGCTCGAGGTCCTGTCGCTACCGCTGTACCTGCTCTGTGGGCTGGCGCGGCACCGGCGTCTGCTGTCCCAAGAGGCATCGGTCAAATACTTTCTGCTGGGCGCGTTTTCGTCGGCGTTCTTCCTGTATGGCGTAGCGCTGCTCTACGGCTCCACCGGCACTCTTTCGCTGCCCGGCATCGCGAAGGCGTTGGCCGCTGACCACAGCCACTCGCTGGCGCTGACCGGTGTCGCGCTGTTGTCGGTCGGGTTGTTGTTCAAGGTCGGCGCCGTCCCGTTCCACTCGTGGATCCCCGACGTTTATCAAGGTGCGCCGACCCCGATCACCGGGTTCATGGCCGCCGCCACCAAGGTCGCGGCGTTCGGTGCCCTGCTGCGGGTGGTGTATGTCGCGCTGCCGCCGCTGCACGATCAATGGCGGCCGGTGCTGTGGGCCATCGCAATTCTGACCATCGCAGTCGGCACGGTCACCGCCGTGACACAGACCGACGTGAAGCGAATGCTCGCCTATTCGTCGATCGCGCACGTGGGCTTCCTGCTCACCGGCGTGATCGCCGACAGCCACGCGGGTCTGGCGGCGACGATGTTCTACCTGGTCGCTTACAGCTTCAGCACGGTGGGCGCGTTTGCCGTCGTCAGCCTGATTCGCAACGCCCACGGCGAAGAAGACGCCACCACAGCGCACTGGGCCGGACTGGGCCAGCGCTATCCCGTTGTCGGCCTGCTCTTTTCGATGTTCCTCCTGGCCTTCGCCGGTATCCCGCTGACCAGTGGATTCATCAGTAAGTTCGCGGTGTTCTCCGCGGCTGCCAACGGCGGCGCGGTGCCGTTGGTGATCGTCGGTGTCATCGGCAGCGCAGTCGCCGCATACTTCTACGTGCGGGTGATCGTGCTGATGTTCTTCACCGAGCCGCACGCGGAGCCGGTCCACGTGGTGATGCCCAGCTTCTGGAGCAAGGCTGCGATCGCGGTGTGCGCCGCGATCACCATCGGCTTGGGCATCTTCCCGCAGCCGCTGCTCGATCTCGCGGGGCACGCGGCACAGTTCCTGACATGACGCCGGCGCTGGTTCTCAGCGACGACGCCGGCGCGGTCCGGTTATTGACGATGAACCGGCCCGCAGCGCGAAACGCGTTGAGCCCCAGCCTGATCGAGGCGCTCTACACCGAGCTGCGCGAAGCTGACGACGACCCGTCGGTGCGGGCCGTAGTTCTCACCGGCGCCGACCCGGCGTTCTGCGCCGGCGTCGACCTCAAAGAAGCCCAGCGGCTGGGACCCTCCTACTTCGAGCATTTCCAGACCCAGAACTGCATCCGCCAGACCGGGGAGATGCGCACGCCGATTATCGGCGCGATCAACGGCGCGGTGTTCACCGGCGGTCTCGAAATGGCTTTGGGCTGCGACTTTCTCATCGCCTCAGAGCGGGCGGTGTTCGCCGACACGCATGCCCGCGTCGGGATCCTGCCCGGCGGCGGAATGACGGCGCGACTTCCCCGGGTGGTCGGCGCGGCGATGGCGCGCCGGCTGTCGATGACCGGCGAAGTGGTCGACGCCGCGCGCGCTCGAACGGATCGGCCTGGTCACCGAGGTCGTGCCCCATGATCAGTTGTTGACCAGGGCGGTCGAGCTGGCCGGCCAGATCGCCGAAGTGCCGGCGCCGATCATGGCCGGACTCAAGGAGATCTACGTCACCGGCGCCGCCGCGGTGATCGACCCAGCTCTTGCTGCCGAACAGGCGATCGCCGGTGCGCAGACGTTGGATCGTGATGCCCTGTTGGATCGCTACGCCGAAATCAGCGAGCGCAATCGCCGCCAGATTCCGCCTCAGCCGGACGCGCGAGCGGGCTAGTCGCCGGACTAGACCCGTGCTGTCGTCAACTCCCCGAGCTCCTCGTCCGCACGCCGCTGCACCAGCAATGGAATGAATCCACGGATGCGACTGCTCTGGAACTGCGAGTACGCGTCCCGCACGACGGCGGCTACCTGGTCCACCGGAAGAGCGGAATATTTCTCGGCGAGGCGACGCTGCACGTCGTCAATCAACGCCCGCTCTTCGTGAGGCATTTCGATATTCTTGTCCTCAAGCTGACCGTCGGTCAAGAATTTCCTGCGCCCGTGACTCATAACCGCCATCGCTGCGCAGCGCCCTGCCGCTAGCCCTCCTCTTCGCGCAGAAAAGGCCGGGTGGCCAGCAGGTAGACCGCGAAGACCGCCAGCGGCGCCAGCAACGGCAACCAGGGTAATTGCAGCGGAAAGGCGGTGGCGACCAGACCTGCAAGGGTGAACCCCACGGCGGAAACCAGCGTCGCCGTGCTCACCGAGTCGAGGCCGGTACCGCTGGCGGCCCCATGTCGCAGCACCAGATAGAGGGCCGCGGACAGCCCCGCCACTGCCGCCGCCGTGGCGGGCGGGGCACTCAACGCAATCACCGCAACGGTGAGCAGCACGGCAAGGGTGGCAACTGGGCGAAGCAGGATCGCGGCCGTCACCGCGACCAGTGCGCACACCGCGACGACCCGGGCCGGGCCGTGCGTTCCGGCACCGGCCGCAGCGACCATCAGCAGTCCGCATGCCGTCGACAGCAGATGCGCAACCAGCTCCGTGCCGCGCCTCATCACCGCTGTCCCGCCAGCCGCCGACGATGATCGGGCACCGCCTGCATGGACTGCTCCAGGGTCCGATCCGGCTGCCAGGCGACCACGTCCACGCCCACAGTGCCCATGTCGCGGTACATGGCGGACCGCTGCAGCGCCCACATCCGTTCCACCAACGGATCTTGGGCGGAACGGAACGGGGCGCCCTGCAACACATCGACCGCCACCACGACGTGACCGCGGCGGCGCAAATCGATCAGCGCCAACGCAAATTCGGTGTCGAGCAACGTGGAGAAACCGACCACGATCGCTCCCGCAGGAACCGCCGCCCGCGGCGCCAAAGTCCCAGTGGTGCTTTCGAATTCATCACCGGCATCAAGCACGGCGTCCAGCACCCGGTAGAACTGGCGTTGCCCGATCTCGGCGCCGAGCCAGCGGGGTCTGCGACCGCCGAGGGCGATGAGCCCGGCCCGGTCACCATTGCGCAATGCGGTCTGCACCACCTGGGCGGCACCACGCACGATGCGCTCGGTGGCAACCGTCGCCGGACCGGCGGGCTGTGGATAGCCGTCGATCAGCACCACCACGTCCGCGGAACGATCGGTCAGCCGCTGAGTGACGTGCAGCCGACCGCGGCGGGCACTCACCGGCCAGTTGACCGTGCGCAACTGATCGCCCGGCACATAGGTACGGATGTCGGCGTACTCGACGCCGCGCCCGATGTGGCGGGTCAGGTGGGTGCCCAGCCGGTCGAGCAGCTCGGTCGGCGGAAGCGTCGTCGGTTGGGGTGGCGTCATGGGGAACACCGTCACCTCCGCCGCATCGACGGTCCCCACACCAGCCAACAGCCCGCCGTGCGCGACGGCCTGCACCGAGACCCGGACGGGATACCTTCCCCAGCGCTCGGCACTGGCAGTCACCGTCTGTCGTGGACCTGATGTCCGCTGCACCACGTCGAGCTTCATTCCGTCGACACCTGATACCGCGAGTGTGATTGCGGTGCCGAGTGTTTCAGTGGTGGCCCACAAAGTCAGCTGTGTCTGCTCGGATTCGAAGCATCGCTGCGACCCGGGCTCGGCATGAACACTGACTTTGGGTAGCGACCGCTGCCAACTGACTGAACACAACACCCCGAGCAACGGAGCGGCGAAGGCGACGAGTTGCCAGCACGATCGGATCAGGGCGACCGCTAATGCCATCGCCGCGCAGGTGGCGATCGCTTTCGTCAATGACGATGCCCGCCAACGCAGTTGAACCTCTCGACGCTCAGCCACGCCGGCCTACGGTGGGTCGCCGTGCGTTCGTGGGACCGGCAACCGCCGCAGCAGTTCCTCGATGATGTCCGAGCCCTGAATTTTTCGAACCCACATCTCCGGTCGCAACGTGATCCGGTGCGCTATCGCAGGCGGCGCCAGCGCCTTGATGTCTTCGGGAATCACGTAATCGCGGCCGAGCAGCAGAGCGCGGGCGCGGGCGAGCTGGACCAGATCGAGTTCTGCGCGTGGGCTGGCTCCGACCGCCACCTGGGGGTGGTGTCGGGTCGCCGCGGCCAGCGACACGACATAGTTGAGCACGTCCTCATGCACGCTGACCTGCTCGACGGACTCTTGCATCGCCAGCAGGTCATGTTGGTCCACAACCTGATTCACGTCGGCTGCGCCGATCCCCGGTCCAGGCGACGCCGCAGCATCGATACCTCGTCGCGCTCCGACAGATAGCGCAGTTCGAGCCGTAGCGCGAACCGGTCCAGCTGCGCCTCGGGCAATGGATAGGTGCCTTCGTACTCGATCGGGTTGTCGGTGGCCAGCACGATGAACGGTCGCGGCAACGGATGCGTGGCGCCGTCAATGCTGACCTGGCCCTCGGCCATCGCCTCCAGCAGCGCCGCCTGAGTCTTGGGCGGAGTGCGGTTGATCTCGTCGGCCAGCAAGAGGTTGGTGAAGATCGGCCCCGCACGGAACTCGAAGTGGCCGGACTGCATGTCGTAGATCGTCGAGCCGAGCAGGTCCGCGGGCAGCAGGTCCGGGGTGAACTGCACACGGGTGAAATTAAGTCCGAGCGCCGCGGCGAACGACCGGGCGATCAGCGTTTTACCGAGGCCCGGCAGATCCTCGATCAGCACGTGGCCCCGCGCGAGCACCGTCGTGAGAATCAGGGTGAGCGCCGAGCGTTTTCCGACCACGACGCGCTCGATCTCGTCGAGCACCGCCACCGCCCGGGTCGTCGTTGCCACCACGGTCTCGGAGGTCATATCCGACATATACCTCCTGTCATACCTGCTCGAGCCGTTCCAGGATTTCCTCCAGCCTGCCCCGGCCCGGTCCGGGTTCGCTCACGCCGGTGCGCGACACGTTGTTGGGGTCCACCCACGCCCACAGCTCAGGACCGAAAAGTGTTCGCCCCGTGGCGTCGAACGCTGCCGGGTCTTTCGCCTGCTTCTGTCCGGTTGCCATCGCGAATCGTCGCGCCAGCATCGGCCGCAGATGCCGGTCCCAGTCGGCTCGCGTCGATTCCGATCGGTGAATGAGCGTCTGCGTTCGGGATAACCAGCTGCGCAGCGTCTCTTCGAGGGCATTCGGCGTCTCGGGCGGTGGCGGTTCGGTGTCGCGGCCCAGGACGTGTCGCACATTGACCAACACGAAAAGCACTGCGACACCGGTCATCCACAGAACGAACCGGCGATCGTGCAGCGAAAGCGCGGTCAGCTCCGCAGCTCAATACGACGGAGATGCCTAGCGCGATAAGTCTTTTCATACCGGACTCCGCATGTCGGTAAGCACCAGCTGTAAGACGTCAATCGCGCGGCGCCGGTGCGCCTCGGTCATCAGATGCGGACTGAACCGCGCCTCTTCGAACAGGCTCACCAGTTCGGTTGCCGTGCCGACATGCAGTGCGTGGTGTTCGACGGCGCGGGCCAAAACCTCTGTGGGGGTGTCGAAATCCTGCGGTACGGCGCCGGGGTGACGTCGCAGGGCACGTTCCATCGCCGCGTAGCATGCGATGATCGCCTGCCGCGGATCGTGATCGGGATCTTCGATCTCGGCCAATCCGCTTTCCGCCGCCCGCACCAGCGACGTGGCTGGCGCGGCGACTGGGGGCGCTCCAGCGAGCGGAGCGGCGACGGCAGGAGCGGCGACCTGACGCCGGCGGGCGAGTACGGCACCCGCGACGATCATCACCAGCAGCGCCACGGTGCCGGCGATCAGGTAGCGCAGTACGTCGCCCTCCGCGCCGTTGTCGTGGGATCCGGGCCGTTGCGCGGCGTCGCCCGTCGGTGGGGAAACCGTGGCGGGCGGCGCCGACTGGGGCTGACCGATCGGATGCGCGCCGATGAACCGAGACAGCAGCCACGCCAAGACCAGCCACCCCAGCAGCACCGCCGCCGCGACCAGCATCACCCGCCAGGCCGGCCTTCCGCTGCCGTCGGAGAATCTCTTCGGCAGCGGACTGACACTGCTTGGCACCGTCCGCGGGTCGCGCAGCCGGGCGATCAGCGCCACCGCGACGATCACCAGCGACCCCCCGAGCAGCACCGCAACGTAAACCAGCGAGGCGTCGCTGTGTGGGGGTTGGGGGTCGGCACGCTGCACGCCCGGAAGGTATCCGCGTAACGATGCCGCGATCGCAATCAGCAGCACGATCACGGCGACCACGCGGCCAGTCGCCTTGTCAAAGATCGGCACACCACTCGACAAGTCCTCATCGTGGCACGGAGTCGAGGTGGACGGCCAGTGATCGGCCCAGTTCAGTGGTGCGCAGTCAGTGGCGCTCGACCAGCTCCGCCAGCCGATCCAGCGATCCCTGCAGCTTGTCGCTCGTCGTTTCCCGCGCACGGGCGAGTCGGCTCGGATCGGTCAATCGCGTCCAGTCGTAGGTGTGAGTGACCCGCGTGCTGCCGGCATCCAGCGGCTCGAGCTCCCAACGCCACAGATGTCCGGGTGGCTGCTCGCCGGCTGCGGAAGGGGTCCAGGCAATCCGGCGCGCTTCGACGAACTCGACCACGTGATTCTCCCGAACAGCGTCATTGAGCAGCGTCATCGTGAAGATGTCGCCTACCCGCCGAACTCGTTGGCCTGCTTCAGCTTTGCCGAGGTTGTCGTTGCCGTCCCATCGCGGCTGTTGCGCCGGGTCGGCGATGAGCTCGAAGATCTGATCCGCGCCGGCGGCGATGTCGCGGCTCGCGCTCACCACCCGCGGGACTTCGGTGTCGTCGGACATGACTCGATCCAACCACTCAGCCCCGGCGGTAGCCCGAGAGGTAAGGCGGCGGCGGTATCGCCGGATCGAGGTCGCCGGCGGGAATCGGCGATCCGGCCTGCAGGGTCAGCGGCACCACCCCGGCCCAATGCCGCAACGTGAGGTCTTCCGGGTCGTCGACCGGTCCGCCGGTGCGGACCTTGGCGGAGACCTCGACGAGGTCAAGCGCGATCATGGCGGTCGCAGCGAGTTCGCGAGCGCTGGGCGGCCTGCTGTCGGTGGATCGGCCGGGGGCGACGTGGTCGAGCAGCGCTGCCAATGCGCGCCGCTTCTCGGCGTCGTCGCGCACCAGTCGTGCGTTGCCGACTGCGACGACCGATCGGAATTCCAGCGAATGGTGCATTGCCGAGCGAGCCAGCACCAGGCCGTCGACCAGCGTCGCCGTGACGCATACCGGCAAGCCGTCGGGAGCGCCGGCGGCGGCCAGCATCGGGCCGCTTCCGGTCGATCCGTGCAGGTAGAGGGTCTCGCCCAGCCGGACGTGGGTCGTCGGCAGCACCACCGGTCCAGCGTCACCGACGACGCCGACGTGACAGATCAGCGCCTCGTCGAGGATGGAGTGGACGCTGGCGCGGTCGTAGCGGGCGCGGTCGCGATACCGGGTGGGCACAGTGCGGGCCGTGGGCGCATACGCCTGATCGGTCGTCATAGTTGCGTTCCTTTTTGCACTAGTACATACTTGCTTACGTGCCAGCACAATACATGATTCGCGGTAAGGGTGCCGAGGCAATTGCGTCCGACGTCGAAGCGGCCATCTCCGCCGGCGCGCTGGCACCCGGTGCCGAGCTCCCGCCGATCCGCGAGCTGGCCGGTCAGCTCGGCGTCAACGCCAACACGGTGGCTGCCGCGTATCGCCTGCTGCGCCAACGCGGAGCCGTCGAGACCGCGGGCCGGCGCGGCACCCGGGTCCGGAATCGTCCGGCGACCACTCCCCGCTCGCTACGCGGGATCACCGTCCCGCCAGGTGCGCGTGACCTGTCCACCGGCAATCCGAATCCCGCCCTGCTGCCCATCGCCGGGTTCAGCACGCGAGCGGGTGCACCAACGCTGTACGGGGATCCACCGGTCTCGGCTGAGCTTGCGGAGTTCGCGCGAACATCGCTGGCGGCCGACGGCGTTCCGGCTGAGCACATCGCCGTGACCGCGGGCGCCCTCGACGGCATCGAACGCGTTCTCGCCGCCCATCTGCGCCCTGGCGACCGGGTCGCGGTTGAAGACCCCGGCTGGGCCAACCTGTTGGATCTGCTTGCCGCGCTGGGTCTTTCAGCCGAGCCGGTACGAGTCGACGACGACGGGCCGTTGACGGACGATGTCGCCCGGGTTTTGCGCCACGGAGTGCGCGCGCTTGTGCTGACCACCCGCGCGCAGAACCCGACCGGTGCCGCGGTGTCACGCGCACGCGCGCAGGAGCTGCGCACGCTGCTCGTTGAGCACGACGACGTGCTGCTCATCGAAGACGACCACTGCGCTGGTATCGCCGGTGCACCACTGCACACCCTGTCCGGCACCACTCGGCACTGGGCGTTTGTGCGCTCGGCGGCAAAGGCCTACGGTCCCGACCTACGGCTGGCGCTGCTGGCCGGCGACGGACGCACGGTGGAGCGGGTGCAGGGGCGGCTACGACTGGGGCCCGGTTGGATCAGCCATCTCCTGCAGAACCTCGCGGTCAGTCTCTGGCGCGACGACGCCGCCACTCAGCTGGTGCATGACGCCGAGGTCGCCTACGCGCGCACCCGTGAATTGCTCCGCGCGGCGCTCGCCGATCGCGGGGTGACGTCGCACGGTCGGTCCGGGCTCAACGTCTGGATTCCGGTTGCCGACGAAACCGTCTCGATCACAAGGCTTCTGAGCGCAGGCTGGGCTGCGGCGCCGGGAACACGGTTCCGGATCGCCAGCGCGCCGGGAATGCGGATCACCATCTCGGGGCTTGTGGCCGATGACATCGACGCTTTGGCGGACGCGATCACCGAGGCGGTGCTTGCCGTGGGTCGCGCCAGCGTGTGAAGGTTTGCGCGCCGATCCTTATCCACAGTTGGTGATTTCATCCACAGGTCGGGCTTTGCCTAGTGTGCCGACCGCCGATATGTCGGGGCTGCTTCATAGCGTCGGGGCATGGGTTCAGCACTAGGCGTCGATCAGGCACGGGAGCGCATCAGCGGCGCTCTCGATGCGATCGACGCTGCCCATGACCTGCTGCGTGAAACGTCGTCATGTTTGGTGGGCAACGACTTTCGGGTCGATGTCGCCGAGCGGCTGGAGACCCAAGAGCGCGTTAACCGTGGCCTGATGTATCGCATCTTCGCGGAGATCGCCGACCCGCCCGACGAGAGCGCGTCCACCGCACAAATGCGCGCGGCACTGTGGAAGCGGCTGCATATCACGCCGCACGAGATCACCCGGCGGTTCAAGCTCGCCGCGCGGATCCGGCCGCGCCGCTCGCTGACCGGCCCGCCGGTGCCCCCGGAGCTGCCGGAGTTGGCGGCCGCGGTCACCGCCGGCGCAGTCGGCGACGACCACATCCGCGCGGTGTGCCGCGCGATTGACGTGTTGCCCGCACGCGTATCGCCCACCGACGTGGCGGCCGCCGAGCGCACTCTGGTTAAGCACGCATCCCAAGTCGACGCCGGGATCGTGGCCAAATTGGGTCAGCGCATCGCCGACTACCTCAATCCCGACGGCCTGTTCAGCGACGAGGACCGTGCGCGCCGCCGCGGTTTGCACCTCGGACCCCAGGGGCCCGACGGGATGTCGCGGCTGTCCGGTCTACTCGACCCGGAGTGCCGCGCCTACTTTGAAGCCATCGACGCGGCGGTACGACCGGGCCGGCACCTGCCGGACAACGAGTCCGATTCGCGCGACGACCGCACACCCGCCCAACGCTGTCACGACGCGTTGAAGCTCGGCCTGGAAACCGCCATCGCATCGGGCGGTATGGGCGTTCACCGTGGTCATCCTGTCACCGTCGTTGTCACGACGACGTTGGCTGAGCTCGACCAGGCGGCCGCACGCCGTTGTCGATCCCTCGATCCCGATGCCGACTGCCCGCGCGAACCGGCGGTGGGTCCCGGCTTACCCATGCGCGATCTTATCCGCCATGGCCGCCAATGCAATCCACTACTTGGCCGTGTTCGACCAGCACACCGAACGACCGCTGTATCTAGGTCGGCAGAAACGCATTGCCACCGCTGATCAACGGCTGATCTGCTACGCCCGGGATCGTGGCTGCACGCGCCCCAACTGCCTGGTACCGGGTTATCGCTGCGAAGTTCACCATTCCCCGGACTGGGGCCGTGGCGGCCGGACCGACGCCGACAAGCTGCACTTCCTCTGCGGCTGCGACCATGGCATGGCTACTCGCGGCGAGCTGCGGTCCGAAGTCGTCGGCGGGCGACTGGCGTGGACCGACGGCACCGGGCCACCCGAAATCAACCATGCGCATCACCCCGACGAGCTGCTGCGCGGCGATCCCGACCCGCCTGGCCACTAACCTGGATGGCGATGATCGGCGATCGCTGGAATGTGACGGACGACGAGGTCGGCCGGCACTATCCCTGCGATGACCTCGTGGGCGCGCCAACGCTACAGGCATGGCGTGGAGTTACCGTGCACACAACGCCAGAGGTGCTGTGGCCGTGGGTTGCTCAGATCAGGATCGCGCCGTACTCCTACGACTGGATTGACAACCTGGGCCGTCGCTCACCTCAACAGCTCATCGGCTTGCCAAAGCCGGTCGTCGGCGAATCGTTCAGCACCGCGGCCACCCGGCCGTTCGGGCGTATTCTGGCGGTCCAGCCGCCTGAGCACCTCACCGGCGAGATCATGGGAGCCTGCATTTCCTACGTGTTGGTGTCCGACGGGCAATCAACCCGCTTGCTGATGAAAGTCGTTACAGCCAAGAGCCGCTGGATTGCGCCGTGGCTGTCAGTCGGCGATCTCGTCATGGCGCGCCGGCAGCTGCTCAACCTCAAGCGCCTCGCCGAACGGCACTAGCCGCCTAACCCCCGAATGCGGCAAAGCTGCCGTCCAGCACTTGCAAGTGACCGATCGTCCGCCCGGTCACTACTCGCCGGATCCACCAGCACCAGTTCCGCCGCCGCGCGCGCGAACTCTTCCGCGCTCGACACCTCGGCGAACTCGCGGGCATAGTACGAAAGACCTGGGGTCATAATCGCTTTCGACGGCGACAGCGCATTCACCGCAATGTTGTGCGGTGCCAGATCGTAAGCGGCGCAGGATGTCAGGTGCTCCAGTGCGGCCTTGGACCCGCCGTAGCCGGGCAGCACGCCGCCAGCGCGGTCCTGGTATGGACCGTCACCCGGTAGCCGTGACGCCACCGAGCTGATGTTGACGATCGAGCCGAGGCCCGCCGCCATCATGTCCGGACACACCAGCTGGATCAGCTCATAAGCGGCGAACACCGCGATCTCGAAATGTCGGCGATACGCGCCCAGCGGTGTGCCAAGCACCGGCGGAAAGTCCGCTTTCACGCCGCCGCCCTGCCGGGATTTCGCCGGCTTGGGGCGGACGCCGTCGCCGGGCTTCGGCGGACGACCCGGCGCGGTGAATGCCGCGTTGTTGACCAGAATCGTGATCGGGCCCAACGCGTTTCGCGCCTCGTCGACCAGCCGAGCGATGTCATCACGGTCGAGCAGGTCAGCCCGGATCGCCAGCGCGCGTCCACCGGCTGCCTCGATCTCGGCGACGGTCTCACCGATCGTACCGGGAAGCCTTTCGTCCCAAACGTTTTCGGTCCGGCCGACTACGGCGACAGCGGCACCCTCGGACGCCAGTGCCAGCGCGATCGCGCGGCCCAACCCGCGGCTGGCGCCGGTGACGATCGCGGCCCGCCCCTGCAGTCGTCCCGTCACCGGGCCGACCCTATATCGCGGGTGACGCCGTGCACGAGGATCGCGGTCGTCTGGTCCACCCACGCCTCGTCAAGCGGCTCGTCGGGGCTCAACAGCATTCGCAACAACGTGGACCCACCGATCAATTCGATCAGCCGGCCCGGGTCGACATCGGGATGCACCTCTCCGCGATCAACCGCCTCGCCGATTCGCACCTGCACCGCGGTGAACAGACCTGCAAACCGCGACATCACCCGGGCGTTGAGCTCCGGGTCGGCACTCATGTCGCCGACCAGCCCGGGCAGCGCGGCACGGACCACCGGCGTGGTGAAGACGTCGCGCGCGGCCGCGATCATCGCCCGCAGGTCAGCGGCCATCCCCCGGGTCGGACCGACCAGCGCGGTCGGCGCCACCGGAAAGGCCGCCTCATGCACTAGTTCGGCCTTACTCGACCAGCGCCGGTACAGCGCCGTCTTCGTCGTCCCGGCGCGCTCGGCGACCGCAGCCAAGGTGAGATTCGAATAACCAATTTGCACAAGCAGATCCGCGGTCGCCGTCAATATGGCAGCGTCGATACGCGGGTCCCGGGGCCGCCCAGCGCCCGTGACCTTGTCAACCGCGGATGAGTCTGCTTTCATAACGCTACCCACCGTATCGTAATTGACGCGGCAGGGCTCGAAGAACGGAGGCACCCGTGCCCAACGAACCTGTGCTCGACCAAGTCGAGCGGCTCCAGCGTTCGAGCCGCGACATCACCACTCTGCCGGCGGTGATGTCGCAGTGGTTGTCGACGGTGCTCCCGGGCGGCGCTGCACCCGAGATCACCGTGGAAAGCGGAGTGGACTCGACCGGGATGTCGTCGGAGACGATCATCCTGACCGCCCGTTGGGACGAAGACGGCACGCCGGTCCAACAGAAGATGGTGGCCCGGGTGGCGCCCACCGCTGACGACGTACAGGTGTTCCCGACATACCGGCTGGACCACCAATTCGACGTGATCCGCAAAGTCGGTGAGTTGACCGACGTCCCCGTGCCGAGGGTTCGGTGGCTGGAGTCCACCGGCGAGGTGCTGGGAACGCCGTTCTTCTTGATGGACTACGTCGACGGCGAGGTGCCGCCCGACGTCATGCCCTACACCTTCGGCGGCAACTGGTTCGCCGACGCGCCCGCCGAGCGCCAACGCGAACTTCAGGATGCAACGGTCGGGGTGCTCGCCCAGCTGCATTCAATACCGGACTCGGAGAAGACGTTTGGTTTTCTAGCTGAAGGCCAGATCGGCGATACCGCGCTGCGTAAGCACTTCAACTGGGTCCGCTCCTGGTACGACTTCGCGGTGCCCGACATCGGTCGATCACCGTTGCTGGAGCGGACATTCGCCTGGCTGGAGGACAACTGGCCGCAGGAGGCGGCCGCGAGTCAACCGGTGCTGCTCTGGGGTGATGCCCGGGTGGGCAACGTGCTCTACCGCGACTTCCGGCCGGTGGCGGTGCTGGACTGGGAAATGGTGACGCTGGGCCCACGTGAACTCGACGTCGCCTGGATGATCTTCGCGCACATGGTCTTTCAAGAGCTTGCCGGCCTCGCGACCCTGGACGGTCTGCCCGGGGTAATGCGCGAAGACGATGTCCGCGCCACCTACCAGCGGCTCACCGGCGTCGAAATCGGCGACCTGCACTGGTTCTACGTCTATTCCGGGGTGATGTGGGCCTGCGTGTTCATGCGCACCGGCGCGCGGCGAGTGCACTTCGGGGAAACCGAAAAGCCCGACAACGTCGAATCGTTGTTCTACCACTCAGGACTGATGCGAAGGTTAATCGGTGAGGCTCATCGGAGAGGATCAGTAATGCTCGGACCGCTTGACGAGTTCCCGGTACACCAGGTCCCTCAGCCGATCGCATGGCCGGGCTCGTCGGATCGCAATTTCTACGACCGCTCCTACTTCAACGCCCACGACCGCACCGGAGACATCTTCGTGATCAGCGGCATCGGCTACTACCCCAACCTCGGGGTGAAGGACGCGTTCCTGCTCATCCGCCGCGGCGACACCCAGACTGCGGTGCACCTGTCCGACGCCATCGACCAGGACCGGCTCAACCAGCACGTCAACGGCTACCGCGTCGAGGTGATCGATCCGCTGCACAAGCTGCGGATCGTTCTCGACGAAACCGAAGGCATTGCAGCCGATCTCACCTGGGAAGGTCTGTTCGACGTCGTCCAGGAGCAGCCACACCTGATGCGCTCCGGAAACCGGGTGACGCTGGACGCGCAGCGCTTCGCCCAACTCGGTAGCTGGAGCGGCCGGATCGTGGTGGACGGCAAGGAGATTGCTGTCGACCCGGCCACCTGGATAGGTAGTCGCGACCGATCCTGGGGTATCCGGCCGATCGGCGAGCCCGAGCCGGCGGGCCGGCCCGCCGACCCGCCTTTCGAAGGCATGTGGTGGCTGTACGTCCCGATGGCTTTCCAGGACTTCGGCGTCGTGCTGATCATCCAAGAGCAGCCCGATGGATTCCGTTCGCTCAACGACTGCACTCGGATCTGGCGCGACGGCCGGGTCGAGCAGTTGGGCTGGCCGCGGGTGAAGATCCACTACCGGTCGGGCACCCGCATCCCCACCGGCGCCACGATCGACGCGACCGCTCCCGACGGCACGCCGGTTCATTTCGACGTCGAGTCCAAACTGCCGGTGCCGATCCACGTCGGCGGTGGATACGGCGGCGACTCGGACTGGTTGCACGGCGTCTGGAAGGGCGAGAAGTTCGTCGAACGGCTGACCTACGACATGACCGATCCGGCGATCATCGGCCGTTCGGGTTTCGGCGTCATCGACCATGTCGGGCGTGCGGAGTGCCGCGACGGCGACGGGGATCCGGTCGAGGGTTGGGGTCTTTACGAGCACGGCGCGCTCGGCCGTCACGACCCGTCAGGCTTCACCGACTGGTTGACCGTTGCGCCGTGAATAGTGCTGCAGTTCAGCGGAGTTCGTCGATGATCGCGGCCAACGTCGGCAAGCCGATCGGCGCCGCCTGGTAGAGGCAGACGGTGTCGGCCACGCCCTCGACACGCTCCCGGATATGCCGCGCGACATCGGCGGGTTTGCCGCAGGCGGCGATGGTGTGCAGGATTTCGTCGTCGATGAGTCCGCCCATCTCTTCCCAGCGGCCCTGCTTGGACAGCGTGTTCAGTTCGGGTTGCAAGTCCTGCCAGCCGTGTGCCTCCAGCACCGGCCGATACGCCGGCGTCGACCCGTAGAACGCCAGCAGTGCCCGCGTCCGTGCGTGCGCTGCTTCGAGTTCGGCGTCGGTGTCACCGGCCGAGACGATGATCTCGGGCAGCACGGTGAAGTCACGCAGGTGACGGCCCGATGCCTGCAGACCCTCGTGCACCTTGGGCATGGTGTGCTCGTGCAGGAAACGCTTGGAGCCGAACGGCATCACCAGCAACCCGTCGGCGTGCTGCGCGACGGCGCGGGTCAGCAGCGGCCCGAGTGCGCCGACGAAGATCGGTGGTGGCCCATGAGGGTTCGGCCCCGGGCTGAACGTCGGCGTCATCAGCGTGTGCCGGTAGTAGTCGCCGCGAAAATCCAACCGCTCGCCTGAGTTCCATGCCGCGAATATCGCGCGTAGCGCCGCGATGAGTTCGGTCATCCGGGCCACGGGTTTGTCGAACTCGGCGCCGAACCGCTTCTCGATCTGCGCCCGGATCTGGGTTCCCAGTCCGAGAATGAACCGGCCCGAGCTCAGCAGCTGATGGTCGTTGGCCTGATGGGCCAAATGAATGGGATTGCGCGGGAACGCAATTGCCACGTTGGTCATCAAGTCCAGACCGGGCACGGTTGCCGCCAGCGTCAACGGCGCGAACACGTCGTGCGGGCCCTCGAACGTGGCGACGCCGACTGCGCCCGCGTCGCGAAGCTCCCGGGCCCGCTCAGCGGCGTCGGTCAGGCCGTATAACGCTGTGAAGACTTTCACGAGGACAGACATTACGCAGCATCGATGGGGTTGACTGGGGGGCATGGCTGATGCGACTTGGACCGCCGACGTCGTCGTGGTGGGGGCCGGTTTCGCCGGACTGACCGCCGCCCGTGAGCTGACCCGACTCGGGCACCGATGTGCTGGTACTGGAGGGCCGCGACCGGGTCGGCGGACGCTCGTGCACCGGCCAGGTCGCGGGTATCCCGGTGGATATGGGCGGCACGTTCGTGGGCCCCACCCAGGACGCGGTCCTGAAGCTCGCCGCCGATCTCGGCATCACGACCGTCCCCACCTACGACGACGGCGCGAATCTGATCCGATGGCGCGGCGCGGTGCGCTCGTACAGCGGTACGATTCCGCGGCTGTCGCTGGGCGGCCTGCTCGATCTCGGCCGTGTCCGTTGGCAATTCGAGCGCATCTCCCGGACGGTGCCGCTGAGCGAGCCGTGGACCGCGCGGCGCGCCGCCCGGCTGGACAGCCAGTCGCTGGGCCAGTGGCTGCGATCGGTGCGCGCCGGCGCCACCACCCGCGACTTGCTGGCCATCATGGCGCGGGTGACCTGGGGGTGCGAGCCTGACGAGGTGTCGATGCTGCACGCGGCCCGCTATGCCCGCGCGGCCGGTGGCCTGGACCGGATGCTCGACGTCGAAAACGGTGCGCAGCAGGACCGGTTCTCGGCCGGCACCCAACAGATCGCCGACGCAGCGGCCGCCGAACTCGGCGACCGCGTGCTGTTGAAGGCCGCCGTGCAGCGCATCGACTGCCGCGACGACGGGGTGACGGTCACCAGCGAAAGAGGCTGCGCTGACGCGAGATTCGTCGTCGTCGCCATCCCGCCGGAACATTGGAGCACCATCGAATTCACCCCGGCGCTGTCCGCCGAACACCGGCAGCTGCCCGCGCACTGGCCACAGGGCCGGCTCAGCAAGGCCTACGCCGCCTACGCCACTCCGTTCTGGCGCGCTCAGGGGTTCTCCGGCGAATCGCTGTCCGACCAGGGTCCGGTGTTCATCACCTTCGACGTCAGTCCGCAGCCCGACGGGCCCGGGATTCTGTTGGGCTTCGTCGACTCCCGCGAGTTCGACAAGCTACCGGCTGAGCAGCGTCGGCAACGCGCGCTGGAGTGCTTCGCGGCAACGTTCGGCGACGAAGCGCTCACGCCGCTCGACTACGTCGACCATCGTTGGGGTGCAGAGGAATTCGCGCCCGGAGGCCCCACCGCCGCGGTGCCGCCCGGCTCGTGGACCCGCTTTGGACCGTTGCTGCGCCGCCCGGTCGGGCCCATCCACTGGGCCGGCACCGAGACCGCCGACGAGTGGACCGGTTTCCTCGACGGCGCGGTCCGCTCCGGACAACGGGCCGCCGCCGAGGTCGCCGCCCGGCTGTCGGGCCGCGGCTAGGAGCTGATTCGCCGGACCGTCGCCGACTCGGCGAGGGCTTGCAGTTCGCGGTTCACCTCGAGCGGACGTTCCAGCATCGAGCAGTGCCCACCGGGCAACACGACGAGCCCGGCGGAGTTCGGCAGCGCCGCGGCAATCCGCTCAGACTGCACCAGCGGAGTCAACCGATCCCGCTGGCTGGCGATCACCAGCGTCGGCACGGTCAGTCCGGTGAGATCAATGTGTTTGCGTCCCAGGCCAGCCACGAGCGCTTTCCCGCAACCCCCGCGGCCCATCGGCGAAGTGGCGGTGAACAATTCGTTGATCAGCGCACCGACGGCCCGGTCGGCGTCCATCCCGACCGCCAGCATCGAAATCATCCGGCGGCTCACGTGACCAGCCAGCGGCGGCACCGCAAAGGAGCCGAAGGTGTCGATCAAGGCACGTCCGCCCAATATCCGAGCGGCCGCCAACGGCGCCGGCACCGACAGCAGCCGCACCTCGCGCAGCAGGTCGCCGGTTGTGGTGTTGACCAGTGCGACGGCGTCGGCGCGCGATGTCACTTTGTCGCGGTACAGATCCGACCATGCGGCGATGGCCATGCCCCCCATTGAATGGCCGGCGATGACGGCACGCTCGCCCGGTGCCAGGGTGCCGTCGAGCACCGCGTCGACATCGGCTGCGAGGTGACGCAGGCTGTAGTTTCCGCGCGGCGGAATGTCGCTACGCCCGTGTCCGCGATGGTCGAACGCGATCACCCGGTAGTCGCGTGCCAGCTCGGCAATCTGATAGGTCCAGGCCCGGATCGCGCAGGTGATGCCGTGCGCCAAGACAATCGGATATCCGTCCCTGGGACCGAACACCTCGGTGTGCAACCGGGTGCCGTCCGCGGAACGCACCTTGACAGTGCGACCGCGGGGCAACGCCACGGGCAGCGCAGCGCGCTTGCGGGTCGGTAGCAGAGCACTCATGGGCTCCCCCTCAAAATGCGGCAACGCTGCCGCGCTCGCAGAGTGTATCTGCTGGGGCTACCCCGGCGGGCCGGAAAATAACCTCTGCGACATTTTCCGCCGCGTCTGAGCGCAGCCGGTTTGGCGGCGCCGCGGTGAAGGTATGCCTGCAGGGCTGTGCGCAGCAGAGATTCCCATTCGAAAGTTCTTCGCGCAGCCCAGCCATAGACTCGTGGTCAGTCAGAGGACGGCGATGAACCGGCCCAGAAGGAGCGGAACAACCATGTCGACCATCGAGGCGGATGCACAGACGCATACACCGCACGAACCGGGCTCTCACGACAGCTTCGAGGCTGACGTCGCCGAAACGCAGGCCTACCTGGACAGCCCACGCTTCGACGGCATCACCCGGCTCTACTCCGCGCGCCAGGTCGTCGAGCAGCGCGGCACCATCCCGTCGGACTACATCGTCGCGCGGGAGGCCGCCGAGGCGTTCTATCCGCGGCTGCGCGAGCTCTTCGCCCAGCGCAAGAGCATCACCACCTTCGGCCCGTACTCACCCGGGCAGGCCGTCACGATGAAGCGGATGGGCATCGAAGGCATCTACCTCGGCGGGTGGGCGACCTCGGCCAAGGGCTCCATCAACGAGGACCCCGGACCCGACCTGGCCAGTTATCCGCTCAGCCAGGTGCCCGACGAGGCCGCCGGACTGGTCCGCGCGCTGCTGACCGCCGACCGCAACCAGCAGTACCTGCGCCTGCGGATGAGCCCGGAGCAACGCGAGAGGACCCCGGCCGTCGACTACCGGCCATTCATCATCGCCGACGCCGACACCGGCCACGGCGGCGATCCGCATGTGCGCAACCTGATCAAACGATTCGTCGAGGCGGGCGTGCCCGGATATCACATCGAAGACCAGCGGCCCGGGACAAAGAAGTGTGGTCACCAGGGCGGCAAGGTGCTGGTCCCGTCGGACGAGCAGATCAAGCGCCTCAACACCGCCCGCTTCCAACTCGACATCATGCGGGTGCCGGGCATCATCGTCGCGCGTACCGACGCTGAGGCCGCCAACCTGCTCGACAGTCGCGCCGACGAGCGTGACCAGCCGTTCGTGCTCGGCACGACGAACCTCAAGATCCCGTCGTACAAGTCCTGTTTCTTGGCGATGGTGCGCCGCTTCTACGAGTCCGGGTTCAAAGAACTCAATGGCCACCTGCTCTACGCCCTGCCCGACGGGGAGTACGCCGCGGCCGATTCATGGCTGGAGCGTCACGGCATCGCTGAGTTGATCGCCAACGCCGCGGCGTCACCGGACCACGCGCAGGAATCGATCGACGCCGTGTTCGACGAGATCGAGTCGAAGTTCGTGGACGCCTGGCAGAACGACGCGGGGCTGATGACCTACGGCGAGGCCGTTGCCGAACTTCTCGGATTCGCCGAGAGCGAAGGCGAAGCGCGCGACATGAGCGTCGAGGAATGGCGGAAGTTCGCCCAGCGGGCACCGTTCTATATCGCCCGCCAAAAGGCCAAAGAGCTCAACGCCGTCCCGTCCTGGGACTGCGAGCTGGCCAAAACGCCGGAGGGCTACTACCAGATCCGCGGCGGCATTCCGTATGCGATCGCCAAATCTCTTGCCGCAGCGCCGTTTGCCGACCTGCTCTGGATGGAGACCAAGACGGCCGATCTCGTCGACGCCCGCGAATTCGCCGATGCGATCCACGCCGAGTTCCCCGACCAGATGCTGGCCTACAACCTCTCGCCGTCGTTCAACTGGGACACCACCGGCATGACGGACGACGAGATGCGCGCGTTCCCTGAGGAACTCGGCAAGATGGGCTTCGTCTTCAACTTCATCACCTACGGCGGCCACCAGATCGACGGGGTGGCCTCCGAGGAGTTCGCGACGTCGTTGCGCCAGGAGGGCATGCTTGCGCTGGCTCGTCTGCAACGCAAGATGCGACTCGTCGAATCGCCGTACCGCACACCGCAAACGCTGGTCGGCGGACCGCGCAGCGACGCCGCACTGGCCGCCTCGTCAGGTCGGACCGCGACTACCAAGGCGATGGGCGAGGGATCCACCCAGCATCAGCACCTGGTCCAGACTGAGGTGCCCAAGAAGCTGCTGGAGGAGTGGCTGGCGTTGTGGGGCGACCACTACAAGATCGGCGAGACGCTGACTGTGCGGCTACGGCCGCGGCGCGCCGGCTCTGACGTGCTCGATCTCGGCATCTACGGCAGCGACGCCGACGAACCGGTCGCCAACGTGGTCGTCGACCCGATCAAGGACCGTCACGGACGCAATATCCTCACCGTGCGCGACCAGAATACGTTCGCCGAGAAGATGCGTCAGAAGCGGTTGATGGACGTCATTCACCTGTGGCTGATCCACCGCTTCAAGCCCGAGATCGTGTACTACGTGACGCCGACCGAGGACAACATCTATCAGACCGAGAAGATGAAGTCGCACGGCATCTTCAGCAACGTGTATCAGGAGGTCGGCGAGATCATCGTCGCGGATGTGAACCAGCCGCGCATCGACGAACTGCTGGCCTCCGATCGTGAAGCGCTGAAAAGGCTGATCGCCAAGCAGGACTAGCTGCGCGGGGCGGTTCGGTCCTGGGTCAGTTCGCGCGAGGTGGCGGTTTCACCTCGACGCCGGTCGAATCGTGCTCCGGTCCGGCCGCGGGATGTTCGGCCGGGACTCGCTCGCGGAATTTAGTCGCCTCACTGGACTCGTGGCGAGCGGTGCTACGCGCCTCGGCGTGGTAAGGACCTGGCTTGGGCCGCGGTTTTCCGCCGGGGAAGGCCAGTCGGAAGATGGTGCGGTGCACCATGAACCACTGCTTGGAGAACCGCCCGGTGTTGTAGGGCAGCTCGTAACGCTCGCAGATGTCCTTGATTTTGGGCGCGATCTCGGAGTACCGGCTGGCCGGCATATCGGGAAACAGGTGGTGCTCCACTTGGTAGCCGAGGTTGCCGCTGATCACATGGAACAGTGGGCTGCCGTCGATGTTGGCCGCGCCGACCAACTGACGCAGATACCACTCTGCGCGCGTCTCATCCTCGACCTCTTCTTGGCTGAAAGTATAGGTCTGGTCAGGGAAATGGCCGCAGAAGATGATCGCGTGCGCCCACACATTGCGGATGACATTCGCTACGGCGTCTGCGGTCAAAGTGCGCAAGTAAGTGCTTTCCACCCCGGGCGCAACTTTATCCAGGAAATTCGCCGTCGCACCGGCGCGGCCTCCGCTCGATATCTTGCGTAGTCGACGGCCGAGTCGCGATTTCGCCGGCTGTTCGAGCCGTCCACCCGATGCCAATTGGACCAGGGCGAATGCGCCGGCGCTGATCAGCGGCCAGCCGATGTAGTCCTTCAGAATCTGGGAGCGCGCCTTGACGCCGATGCCTTTGAGGTCCTTACGCACCTCGGACCACGGCTTCTCACCGGAACGGATGGCCTCGATATCCATGTCGTGGACCGCCACGCCCCACTCGAACAGCACCGTAAGCAACGCGTTGTAGAAGAATTGCCCCAGGTAGGCGGGTTTCCATGGCTGATGGGGATCGATGCGCATGATCTCGTAGCCGAGGTCTTTGTCTTTGCCCCGAATGTTTGTGTAGGTGTGGTGGATGAAGTTGTGCGAGTGCCGCCACGATTCCGCAGTCGACGCGGTGTCCCAATCCCACACCGAGGAGTGAATGTCGGGATCGTTCATCCAATCCCACTGGCCGTGCATCACGTTGTGGCCGATCTCCATGTTCTCCAGGATCTTGGCCATTCCCAGACACGCGGTGCCCAGGACCCACGCGGTTTTGGATCGCGAGCCCAGCAGCAGCACGCGACCGGCGACCACAATTTGCCGCTGAACCGAGATGACTTTCTTGATATAGGCCCGGTCCCGGTCGCCCAGGTCGGCGAATACTTCGTCGTGAATCGCGTCTAGTTCTTTGCCCAGCTTCTCCCGCTCTTGTTCACCGAGGTGAGCGAACGGGCTCTGGGGGCGTTGCAGCGTAGACGTCATCGTCCATCCTTTCGATCAGAGAGTTCGAAGTTCGACGTTTCCTTCGGCAGCGTTGATGCAGATCCGCACTTCCTGCTCGGTGGGTTCGCTGATCTCGCCGGAGCGCAGATCGCGCAGCTTGCCCGATTTGACCGTTCCCACACAGGTGTGACAGATCCCGATTCGACAACCGAACGCGAGCTCGAGTCCGGCATTCTCGCCGGCTTCCAAAATTGATGTGCCGCCGTCACATTCGACGGTCTTGTCGCTCTTGAGGAAGCAGACTTCGCCGCCTTCGCCGGCACCGGCGTCGCCACCGATCTTCGGCTGAAAGCGTTCGAAGTGCAGCCGATCCGGATCGCCGTGCTCCTCCCAATGCTCGACGAGCGCATCGAGCATTTCTTCCGGGCCCGAGCAGAACGCCTCGCGTTCACGCCAGTCGGGGCACTCCTCATCCAGGTCACTGGGTTCGAGCCGACCCCGGTCCCCGGTAAGGCGGATATCCAGCCGCATCTGCTCATGGCGTCCAGCGATGTCTTCCAGGACGGGCAAAAACATCACCTGGTCGCGGGTGCGCGCAGAGTGAATGTGCACGACGTCGCCGAGTTCGCCACTGTGGTCGAGGCTGCGCAGCATGCTCATGATCGGGGTGATGCCGCTGCCGGCGCTGATGAACAGCATTTTGGCCGGCAGCGGGTCGGGCAGGGTGAAAACACCCTCGATCTCGCCGAGCCGCACTATTTCTCCGGGCCGGACCTGCTCCACCAGGTAGGGCGACACCACGCCGCTGTCCACCTTTTTCGGCGTCACACTGATCAGTCCGTCCTCAGGGGCCGGATCCGACGTCAGCGAATACGCACGCCAGTGATAAACGCCGTCGATGACCACACCGAGCCGTACGTACTGTCCCGGCTTATGACCAGGCCATTCGTACCCCGGTTTGATCAGAATGCTGGCGGCTTGCGAACCCTGCGGCTCGACGCGTTCAACCTCCCCGCGCAGCTCTTTCGTGGTCCAGAGCGGGTTGATCATCTCCAGGTAGTCGTCAGGCTCTAACGGACTGAACAATCGCCGCACAGCGCGCAGAAACAGCCGACGCCCCCGTGGGACGTTGGGATGTGCGCCTCGCTCTGCCATACTCCCTAACAGTACACACTTGTACACTGAACTCAAGTAGTGATCCGAATACTATTGGCGAGAAGCGTCTTTCAGTCTTTACTGAACAGTTTCAAAGAAAACACACGTTTACTCACAACCCGTCCCGGAGGTTTGGGTTGCGCAATTCTGGGTACGTCCTCGCCCCCACCACCGCAGGTGCCCACTGTGGGCGCTTGGTAAACCTGAGAGCGGTCACACGCTGAGCAGCTCGGGATGGAACTTCGCCGCCATCCGGCGGATTCCGTCTTGCCAGTCGACCGTGCAGGCGCCTACCAGTTCGTGCATTCGTGACGTGTCGGTGGGGTTGCCACGCAACGCCTGCGGGCTTTCCTCGAACACCGGGTCCTTGCCGACCAGTGAACCGAGATAGCGGCACCAGTCCTGCAGGCTGACGGTCTGGTCGCCACACCAGTTGACCGTGGTGGCCGGCACCGACGCGGCGGCGAGCAGTTTCGGGACCGTCGCGATGATGTCGTCTTGGTGAATCGGGTTGTAGCTGGCGGGAACTCCGGCGGGAACCGGGATCGGGATGCCGGCCAACAGCATCTCCATGTGGTAGAACGGCCATCCCCCGTTGTCGCCGTACGGGACGTTGAGACGGGCGATGACGGTCGGCACTCCGAGGGCACGCGCCATGGCCCGGGCAACGACTTCACCGGCGATCTTGGAGATGGAGTAGGTGGGAAACAACGGCTTGTGGTTGTCGCCCAAAGCGGAGTGCTCGGTCCGGGGCTCGTCGTCCGGCGGATCGTAGACGGCCGCGGATGAGCAGTGCAGGAACGCTTTTGCGCTGCGGCAGTGCGCCATCAGCAGGCCGACCGACTCGGCGTTGGCACCGAGATCCTTGTCCCAGTCGCCACTTTTCGCCACGGCCAGGTTGAGCACGTAGTCGAAATCGGCTGGCAGGCCGTCGAACTCACCGGCCGCGAGGTTGACCGTCTCGCATCGAACCCCCGCCTCCTCCAGGGCTTGGCGAGCCGCCGCGTTGGTGAAACGGGCGATACCCCACACTTCGTTGTCGGCCGCCAGGGCCGCAGCGATGGGACTGGCTACTTGTCCGGTCGGGCCGGTGATCAGGATTTTGGCGCCATGCATGCGCCGATCGTATGCCCGCGCTGACCTGGCGTCCGCGTTACCGCCGCACCCGTGCCTGCCAGGTAGGAGGCAACCCAGATCGGCGACGTCCCGTTCGTGCCGACTGCTGGCTAGGGCTAGGGCCGATCGCAAGCGCGGCGTAGCCGGGCGCAGCGGGTCGGACCCATAGGGCTAGGGCTAGGGCCGCATCTCGTAGGCGCCGTCGTACGCCTTGACCTGTTGCCACACCCGGCCGAACCGATCGGCGTCAATGACAGGCCTACGGACAGCGGCCATGGCCCAATCCTGCTGCTCCGCGGTGGAACTGGGTTTACCGTGCAGCGCGACGGCATAGCCGGAGAAGTCGCGGATCTGGACTTCGAAGATCTGGTCCACCAGGTCGGCATCGAGACCGGTCAGGTCCGCCTGCTCGAGAATCAACTGGCCGTAAACGACCAGCGTGAACAGGTGCCCGACGACCAGCAGGAAGTCGAGGTCTTTCATCTGCTCGGGGCTCGGCGCCGCGGTGAGCAGCAACTCTTTGAGCGCGCGTGCCTGCTCGTAGAACCGCGCGACGTTGGGAATTTTCGAGTGCTGCTGGTAAACCTTTGTCCAGTCGGCGAATTGAACCTTGGACGCACCCCGGGCGGGACCCTGCGCCCAGAAGAACACGTCGTCGGCCGGATCGTTGCGGGTGCCGATCTCCGGGTACTCCGCAGGATTCAGCATGTAGTTGGGCATGAACTTCAGGATCTGCGCGACGTTGACGTGCACGGTGCCCTCCAGCCGCGGCAGTGCACCGATCAGCCTGGCCACTTCGCAGAAGTAGGTGTTCTTCTCGAAGCCCTTGGCTGCCAGCACATCCCACAGCAGAGTGACCACCGTCTCGCCTTCGGACGTCACCTTGGATTTGGTCACCGGGTTGAACAGCAGGTAGCGACGGTCATCGAGGCTGGCGCTGCGGAAGTAGTCGATCGCGCGATCGCTGAACAGCTTCATCGCGATCACCCGAGAGTAGGCCTCGACGAAACTGGCCCGCACGTGCGGGAAGTCGGTGACCGGATTGCCGTACAGGATGCGGTTGTTGGCGTGGGTGATCGCCTCGTAGAAGGCGTGCTCGCACATACCGATTGAGCCCGAGCACAAGTTGAACTTGCCGACGTTGACGGTGTTGAGCGCTGCCGAGAACGCTTCGGGCCCGGTGCACAGAATGTCCTCCTCGTGCACCGGATAATCGTTGAGCCGAAAGTTGCTGACGAACATCTGGCCGTGCACCACGTTGCCGATCAGCTCGTAATTCTGGTGAGCGCTGTCGGCGACGAACCACACGTAGCCGTCGGCGCCCTCGATATCGGTGCGGCGAGAGAACACCGACACCATGCCCGCGACGTTGCCGTTGCCGATGTAGTACTTCTCCCCCGATGCGCGAAACACCGGCCTTTCCGCACCCTCTGTCGTCCTGTTTCTCGCCCGCCGGGGTGAGCAGCAGATCGGTGTTGTAGATGTCGGCGCCGTGCTCACGCTCGGAGAGCGCGAACGCCATCACGCCTCCGGCCTCGAGTTGCGCGGCCGCGCGCTCCTTGGCTTTGATGTTGTCGCTCTGCCAAATCGGACCCAGGCCGAGGATCGTCACCTGCTCGGCGTACCAGTAGGACAACCCGTAGAACCCGAAGATCTCACTCAGCGCGGCGTTGCGCGACGTATCCCAACGCTTGTTGGGGTCGCCGCCGCCGTACTCCGACGGGGTGAGGAAGGTCGCGAAGATCTTTTCCCGCTTGATGAAGTCGAGAAAGTCCGACACCCACGCCGCCTCGAGGTCGTCACGCAGCAGCTTCGCCTTGCCACGGTCCTCGAACCATTCGATGACCGCACGCAGCTGACGCCGGGTTTCGGCGTCGAAATGCGACGGGTCGTAGGTGTTCGGGTCGAATAGCAGTCCCATGGGCGTCGAATCTAGCGCTAGTCGGTTACGTCATGGGCAAGTCTCAAAGGGCTAACGATTCAATAGCCGCTCGGCGTGGGTGCGGGTCGTGCCCGGTCGCCCGTGTTCTCGTTGAGGCTTATGTCCTCTTACCTGCGTTGCACCCGACGTGTCACCGTCGCCGCGGCGGTGTGCTGGACGCTGTTCGCGATCGGGACGCCACTGGCCGCCGCCGACCCGGCCACTGACGCCCTGGGTTTCCTCGACTCCTCCGCGCGTTGCGCGGCACCCAACACGGCGGTCGCATTCGGCAGCACGGCCAACTCGCGGGTGGCGATCTGCAAGAGCCCCGCCGGCCAGTTTGGCTACCACGGTGTGCGGGTCAGCGACGGCGCGAAATTGATCGCGTCGGCCACGGCGTCCGCTGATGGCAGCTACGTCGCAAAGCAGGACGGCGTCACCTACACGGTGACGTCGAGCGCGCTGGTGGTCAGTGACGCCAACGGGGTGATCCGACGTGAACCGATGGTGACCTACCACGGACCCAAGACGGCGCAGAGTCCCAGCGCAGCAGCGCAGGCACCGACCGCCGCGCCGGCCGCACCCCAGACCTCGGCGGAGCCGACGAAACCGTTGCCGCCGCCGTTGCCCGCCGAAGTGGGCGGCGGTAAGCACTAACCGCCAATGGGTTTGAGCACCAATGGAATGCACTTCTGAGGCACCGGCGGTGACGACCGACGTCGTCGCGGTCCGGCCGGCATTACTGAGCGAATGCCCAAACTCTGCTTGCTCAGCACCGGATGTCGTTTATGGTCAAGACTTATGGACCGGCTTGAAGATCTCGGCTACGCAACGCTTTTGCCCGCCGATCACGATCTCGGCCCGTTAGGCGTTCCGACGTGAGCCCATCCGCACGACCCAAGGCGCGGGACTCCACGACGCGCGACCTGTTGATCGCCGCGACCAGTCAGATCATGGTCGAGGAGGGTTACGCCGCGGCGACCTCACGCCGGGTCGCCGCCCAGGCCGGGGTCAAACCCGCCCTCGTGCACTACTACTTTCCCACCATGGACGAGCTGTATTTGGCCGTCTTCCGGACCGGCGCGACGATCTACTTGGACCGGCAACAGAAGGCGCTGGCGTCTGACCGACCGTTGCACGCATTCTGGGAAACCCTCACCGGGACCAAAGACACCCGACTGCTGCTGGAGTTCATGGGACTTGCCAACCACCGCAAAGAGATCCGCGCCGAGAT
Organism: uncultured Actinomycetota bacterium; assembly: GCA_963762535.1. Lineage (GTDB taxonomy): Bacteria > Actinomycetota > Actinomycetes > Mycobacteriales > Mycobacteriaceae > Mycobacterium. The sequence continues at coordinate 294,487 of CAVXKX010000001.1, read as the reverse complement.
CGCGGCCTGGTCCGAACGCTGGCGCGAACAACAGATCACCGCACTGAACTTCATCGTCCGCGAGCACGACCTCGGCACCGACGATTTCCCGCCCGCCGCGCTGGCAGTCATCATCGTCGCGATCGGGCGCACCCTGATCCTCGAGCAGGGCCTTGGCACCACCGGCGGTCATGACGAGGCCGTCGCGCTGGTGCAGCGATTCCTCGATAAATTCGAGATGCCAGAACCGAAGACGCGACAACGGCGTGCGCAGTCCGGCTAGGGCAGCACGATCCGCAGCTTCTCCCAGCCGCGCACGGTGGATGTCGATGCGAGTTGTGCGGTGCTGTAATCGATGTCCCACTCCGGCCAGCGGTTGAGGATTTCGTCGAGCGCCACTCGGCCCTCCAGCCGGGCAAGGTTGGCGCCAAGGCAGTAGTGCACACCCTTGCCGAAGGTGATGTGCGAGATGTTGCCGCGGTGGATGTCGAAGGTGTCCGGGTCGGTGTACCGTCTGGGGTCCCGGTTGGCCGCGCCGAACAACAGCAGCATCGCGCTGCCCGCCGGCACGGTGGTGCCATACAGCTCGAAATCCTCTGCCATCCAACGGGCGACGTGTGGGCCCGTCGGCTCGAAGCGCAGCGTTTCGTCAACGGTCCGGTTCAGCAGCGAGCGATCTCGCTCGATCTCCCGGCGTTGATCGGGATGCTCGGCGAGAACCTTTGCCAGCCAACCGATCAGCCGGCCCGTCGTCTCGTTGCCCGCACCGGCGACCACCTGGGTGTAGTGCAGCACTTCCTTGCGCGTCAGCTTCCGGTGCACCCCGTGCTCGTCGTCGAATTCGACATTGAGCAGGGTGGTCATCAAATCGTCGGACGGGTTCTTCGATCGCCATTCCACGTAGTCGGCGTAGATCCGTCCGTCGGCGATGGAGTCGGCGTTGACGACTTTGAGCGGCGCGCCCGGCTTGGTACGCAGGTTGGCATCGTTGGCGTCGCGGACCGAGACCTGTTCGGATTCAGGGATTCCCAGCAACATCCCGATCACCCGCATGGGCATCATCGACGCGAGCTCGGAGATGATGTCGAAGCCACCAGATCCGACGAGCGGGTCCAGGCATCGAATGCAGTACTGCCGGATCTGGTCCTCGATGGCGGCCATCCGACGCGGTGTGAACACCCGCGACATCAGCCCGCGCAGCACCGTATGTTCGGGCGGGTCCTGAAACATCATGACGCCACCGGGCATATCGAATTTCGACTTCACCAGCTCGAGGATGTCGCTGCGCCGACTGGAAAAGACCTGCCAGTTCGCCAGCGCCTGCTCGACATCGGAATGCCGTGATATCGCCCAGAAGTCGTATTGCTCGTTGTAATAGACCGGCGCTTCCTCGCGTAGCCGCGCGTAGGTCGGATAGGGGTCGGCGTTGATTGCGGTGTCATAGGGGTCGTAGTAGACGTCGGCCGCAGGTGCCTCGTCAGTCATGGTCATCGATACCGTCCCCTAGTTCAGGCAGCTGCCGCCATCCGCTCCCGTAACGGGTTTGGGCGATCGCCCAATTCCACGTGCAGGCCATGTCTAGCAGCCTCGTGCTGCGGCCGTCAAGGCCCCGGCCGCCCGCGCAGCGCCGTGGACAGCCAAGAATAGACGCCTGCTAAGCGGGTACACGCGGGCGGTACGCGGCACAATGGCGGACGACGCGTCAGCCCACCTATTCTGTAACCGGGAACTGGTTTGACCGCAGCAGGCCACTTCATGAAACCCATTGGAAAGCCAGGGCGTATGCGCGACGGCCGCTGGCCTTTCGGTGGTCCGCGTGCGCCGGAACGGCGCAGCGCATTAGCTCACGCAGCACCGACCCGACCTATTTCTACAACTGCGACAGACAGCATGCAGGTCAGCTATGGCGAGCGGCGGCGGCGCCATCTTCGCGACCGTCGTCGATTTCCGGAATCCCGCAAGGCGTCAACCGAAGTCTTGCCATTATCACTCGTCAGGGTTCATGGGCACGCCTGCATTTCCCTACTTCAACCAGACGACAGTCACCGGGCCGCATCCTTCGCCACCGATAACGATCATCTTCCAGCAACTCGGCGGACATTACGCCGTCGAATGTGAGCTGCCAGGGCACTGGCAATTCGGCCGCATTCTCGCCGGTCTTCTACTGATCCTCGGAGCTCCATCAAAAACTGTCCAAAATTGACACACAACGCCTGACCTGGCGTTAGTGTGCTGTTCGTGAGCACAGGCCGGTCAACCAACGGGCGGAGCCGCTGGTTGGCGTTCGGGGCGACCCTCGCTGTTTCGGCCGGGATGCTCTACGCGCAAAGCACCGAGTCGCGGTGCTGCGGCAACACGCCGACGGCGGCCGCCCCCAGCGCGAGTCCGATCGCACATCCGCAACCGGCGCCTCCCGTCCCGCCGGCGCCGCCGCCGCGCCTGGCCAGTCCCGCGGAAGTGCAATCGCTGGCGGCCGATGCGCCCGCGGCTGCCCAGAGTTTCCAGTTCCCGTTGCCGGCCGGCGTCGCGCCCGAGAACGGCCTGCAGGTCAAGACGATCTGGGCGGCTCGGGCCATCAGCTTGCTGTTTCCGCAGATCACCACCATCGGCGGGTATCGGCAAGACGCCTTGAGGTGGCATCCCAACGGGCTGGCGATCGACGTGATGATTCCGAACCACAACTCCCCCGAGGGCATCGAACTCGGCGACCAGATCGCCGGGTATGCGCTCGCCAACGCCAAGCGGTGGGGAGTCGACCACGTGATCTGGCGGCAGAAGATCTACCCCGGCCTGGGCAGGCCGAGCTGGACGGCAAACCTCGGCAATGAAACCGCCAACCATTACGACCACGTACACATCGCCACCGATGGCGGCGGCTATCCGACCGGCCACGAAACCTACTCGATCGGGTCGATGACACCGACGCCGCACTGATCGTCGTCGGACAGACGCCGGACCGAGTCGGTAAACTGGCGCCATCCTTTCGAGCTACGGAGAAACATGAGACGCCCGGTTTTCCACGCCATTCCCGTCGCCGCGTTCGCCATCCCGGCTGCGGCGATGATCCTGGCCGCACCCCTCGCTCACGCCCAGACCGATGTCGAGGACGCGTGCAAGAACGCCGGGGGGCAATACACCCAGAGCCAGGTGAGCGCGCATTTCGGACAAGAGCCAAGTCTGTTCGAGGAGTGCTGCACTGGCACCGGCGCCACCAGGAAATGCGTGGACTACAAGGACGGGGTCCAAGGGCCCACCTACGGCGGTTGAGCACGACACTCGCCTAGCCTCTCCCATCATGGCCGTGACAACTCGGCCATCGCGAGGCAGAGGAGATCTTCGGTGGGACGAGTGGATGGGAAAGTCGCGCTGATTACGGGCGGTGCCCGCGGCATGGGCGCCGAGCACGCGCGCCGATTGGTCGGCGAAGGCGCCAAGGTCGTCATCGGTGACCTGCTCGACGACGAAGGTCATTCTGTCGCAACAGAACTCGGCGATAATGCGCTCTACCTGCATCTCGACGTGACCCAACCAGAGCAGTGGGCTTCGGCGGTCGCTGCGACGGTCCGCAGGTTCGGGCGCCTCGACGTCCTGGTCAACAATGCCGGCGTAGCGGGCCGCAAGACCGTGCGCAAGTTCGAACTCGAACGCTGGCGTCACACCCTCGACGTCAATTTGACCGGCACTTTCCTGGGCACCCAGGCGGTGGTCGATGAAATGATCCGCTCCGGCAAGGGCTCCATCATCAACATCTCATCGATCGAGGGCTTGCGGGGCGCGCCGTTCGCGCATGCCTATGTCGCCTCGAAGTGGGCAGTACGCGGATTGACCAAATCGACCGCGATCGAACTCGGCCGCTACAACATCCGGGTGAATTCCGTCCATCCGGGACTGGTACGCACGCCCATGACGGCGCACTTCCCCGACGACATCGTCGCCGCGCCGCTCGGCCGCCCCGCCGAGCCGATCGAGGTGTCCAATCTCGTCCTGTATTTGGCCAGCGACGAATCCTCCTATTCGACCGGTTCGGAATTCGTCGTCGACGGCGGAGTCACCGCGGACACTCCCCGCAAAGATCTGACGTTCTAGCAACTGTGGGCTGCGGCTGGCGCCTCGAGGTAGGCGACGATCGCGTTGGTCAGCCCGCGCCGTGCCAGGTCGAGGTCGAAGTAGCTGCCGAGCTGACGTTCCGACGTGATCCCGCGCATGGCGCCGGGAATGAAGGTCGCGACTTCGCGCACCCGCTGCGGGTCGACGACGAGGCCGGCGAACGCGTTCTGACAGGTTTCCAGCCAGCCCCGTCCCCAGGACTGGAGTTCGGCGGCGGTGCGCGGGTAGAGGCGTTCGAGTTCGGCGGGGTCGCGGGGCAGTGCGGCGCGCAGGTTCTCGATCGCCCGCGAGTCGGTGGCGGTCAAACCGTCGTACAGGGTGTCGATGATCGCGGCGACGCGTTGTCGCAGCGGCGCCGAAGCGCTGGTCGGCTGGAAAACGTCGGCCCGGTGCTCGGCAGTGCGTTGCAGCACCGCGGCCCACAGCCCGTCGGCGTCGCCGAACTGGTACTGCACCACACCCCAGGTGGCCCCGATCTCCTTGGCGATCCGGTTCGCCGACACCGCGCCGGGATCGCCGGTCGCGAGCGCTTTCAGCGCGGCCTCGAGCATGTTCGCGCGGGTGGCGTCACCGCGGCGGTTGGTGCGCTGCGGCTGGACTTCCGCATCGGTCATCTGGCCGATGGTACGGCCTGACCATGCGATTCGGTGAGATACAGAGAACGTTCTATGGTTTTTTCATTGACACCACTATGCTCATCGTTCGACGCCTTTTCGGTGCAGCCGTAACGCCAGTCGAAGGAGTTCAGATGGCGAAGCCGCCGCTGTCGATGAAGCCGACCGGTTGGTTCCAGGTCGCCTGGTCCGACGAGATCTCCGCCGGCGACGTGCACAAGATGCATTACTTCGGGCGGGAAATGGTGGCCTGGCGGGCGCAGTCGGGACGACTGACGGTGATGGACGCCTATTGCGAACATCTCGGCGCCCATCTGGGCTTCGGCGGCCACGTCGAGGGCGACGTCATCGAGTGCGCGTTCCATGGTTGGCAGTGGAATCACGAAGGCCGCAACGTCTGCATCCCCTACGAGAAACGACCCAACCGCGGACGCAGGATGCGCACCTACCCGGTGGTGGAGCGCAACGAGTCGGTCTACATCTGGCATGACCTCGAGGGTCGGGACCCCCTGTTCGACGTCCCCGACGTCTTCGCAAGCTTCCAGGACGGCAGCAGCCTCGCCGACTACTACCCGCGGCAGAGCCTCTACGAGCCGGCCCGGGAGCTACACCCGCAGTACGTCTTGGAAAACGGTGTCGACTCAGCGCATTTCAAATTCGTGCACAAGACACCGATCGTGCCGGTGTTCACCCGACACGACTTCGACCAGCCGGTGTCCTACGTCGACTTCACCATCACCTTCGAGGGCGACGACAACCAGTCGATCGACGACATCGACAGCGGTGTCGAGGCCATCAACGGCGGCCTGGGCATTGCGGTGACGAAGAGTTCCGGCATGGTCGACAACCGGACCATCTCCGCGGTCACCCCGGTCGACGAGAACACCTCCGATGTGCGCTTCACCGTCTACATCGGTCGCCAGCCCGGCAAAGACACTCCCAAGGCCGAAGCCAGGGCGCAGGAGTTCGGTCGCGAGGTCATCCGGCAATTCGAGCAGGACGTCTACATCTGGTCGCACCAACGCTATTCGGATCCACCCGCGCTGGCGTCGTCGGAATTCGAGGGGTTCACCGCGATTCGCGAGTGGGCCCGGCAGTTCTATCCCGACGGCCGCGGCGGCAGTGCCGCCGAGCTACGTTCCGCCGCAACAGAAATCAGCTGACAACCGAAGGGCTGGATTGAATGAATGCTCCCGTACGTGTCTTCCAGGTAGCCACCGGCAACGTCGGCACCGAGATGATCAAACGCATCGGCAACCGCACAGACCTGGAACTTGTTGGCCTGCACTGCTATTCGCCGGAGAAAATCGGTCGCGATGCCGGCGAGATTGTCGGACTGCCGGCGATCGGGGTGAAGGCCACCGGCACCGTCGAGGAGATCATCGCGGCCAAGCCGGACGTGCTGACCTTCCACGGCGTCTTTCCCGACGAGGATCTCTACGTCAAGGTCCTCGAGGCCGGAATCAACATCGTGACGACGGCCGACTGGATCACCGGCTGGCACCGCGACAAGAACCACCCTCATCCGTCCGGCAAGCCGGTGAGCCAACTGCTGGCCGAGGCCTGCGCGACAGCGGGGCGTCCACCTTCTACGGCACCGGCATGAACCCCGGCCTGAACCAGATCCTGGGCATCGTGTGCTCCGCCGACGTCGCCGAGATCGAGAACGTGCTGACCCTCGAGTCGGTCGACGTGTCCTGTCACCACAGCAAGGAAACCTGGATCGAGGTCGGCTACGGCCTGCCGGTCGACGACCCCAGCATCCCGGGCAAGCTCGAGAAGTACACCCGCGTCTTCGCCGACAGCGTGCTGATGATGGCTGACTGCTTCGACATTCACCTCGACGAGGTCAGCTTCAGCTACGAACTCGGCGCGTGCACCAAAGACGTCGACCTCGGTTGGTACCAGATGCCGAAGGGCTCCCTGGGCGGCAGTTACATCAAGTACCAGGGCATGGTCGACGGCGTGCCCAAGGTGGAGACCCACCTGGAATGGCAGATGACCCCGCACACCGACCCGAGCTGGAACATCAAGGGCTGCTACATCACTCAGATTCAGGGCGACCCCTGCGTCTACAACAAGCACATGATCTTTCCCAAGCCCGGCGTCGACCTGTCCAATCCTGACAACTTCGCCTCCATCGGCATGACCGTCACCGGCCTGCCCGCCCTGAACGCGATCAAATCCGTCGTCGACGCCCCGCCGGGACTGCTGACGAGCGCGGACCTGCCGCTGCGCGGCTTCGCCGGCCGCTTCAAGGTGTAGCCGATGCCATTGCCCAATCTGCCCAACGGGTTCGACTTCACCGACCCCGACATCTATGCCGAGCGGCTGCCGACCGAAGAGCTCGCCGAGCTACGTCGCGCGGCTCCCGTGTGGTGGAATCACCAGCCGCACGGTGCCGAAGCATTCGGCGATGACGGGTACTGGTTGGTCACCAGACATCGTGACGTGCGTGAAGTGTCGCTGCGCGACGACCTCTTCTCCAGTGCGGCCAACTGCATCGTGCCGCGCTATCCCGACGAGGAGTCCGGGCGCGGTCAGATCGCGGCGGGCAGATTCTCGATGATCAACATGGACGCGCCGCAGCACAGCCGGTTGCGGAAGATCATCTCGCGTGGATTCACCCCTCGTGCCGTCGATCGCCTGAGGGACGGACTCCGCGAGGCCGCACGCGGGATCGCCGAAAGCGCCGCCGCCGCAGGTTCGGGTGACTTCGTCGCGCAGGTGGCCGCCGAGCTGCCGCTGCATGCCATCGCCAACCTGCTCGGCGTGCCTGCCGACGACCGCATGAAACTATTCCACTGGACCAACGAGATGGTCGGCGACGAAGACCCGGAATTCGCAGAATCCGAAGCCCTGGCCTCGGCCGGCCAAGTGATGCTGTACGGAACACAATTGGCCGCCCGCCGAGCTGAGGACCCTGCCGACGACATCGTCACCAAGCTGATCGAAGCAGATGTCGACGGCCACAAGCTCTCCGACGACGAATTCGGTCTGTTCATGGTGACCCTGACCGTGGCGGGCAACGAGACCACCCGGAATTCGATCACTCAGGGCATGATGGCGTTCCTCGACTTCCCGGACCAGTGGGAGTTGTTCAAGAGCGAGCGGCCGCAGACGGCCGCCGACGAGATCATCCGCTGGGCCACTCCGATCACATCGTTTCAGCGAACAGCGCTGACCGACGTCACCCTGGGCGGGGCACGCATCAAGCAGGGTCAGCGCGTGGTGCTGTCCTACCGGTCGGCGAACTTCGACGACGACGTCTTCGACGATCCCTTCCGCTTCGACATCCTTCGAAACCCCAACCCACACCTCAGTTTCGGCGGAAGCGGCGCGCACTATTGCTTGGGCGCCAATCTCGCGAGGATGACGGTCAATCTCATGTTCGAAGCGCTGGCCGACACCATGCCCGACCTAAAGGCCCTGTCTCCGCCGGAGCGGTTACGGTCCGGCTGGCTGAACGGCATCAAGCACTGGCAGGTCGATTACTCCGGTGGCTGCCCCGTTGAGCGTTAGCCGCTGCACGCCGACGAATGAAAACAGCCCCCGGAGTGATCTCCGAGGGCTGTTTCTATTAGTAGCGGGGACAGGATTCGAACCTGCGACCTCTGGGTTATGAGCCCAGCGAGCTACCGAGCTGCTCCACCCCGCGACGGGTGAATATCAGGTTACCGAACACACGCGGGGCCACCAAATCGCGCGCTCACCAGCGACGCAACCGATCACTTCGCGTTGTTGTACTTGTTGATCGCGTCATCGAGCCGTTGCAGCGCCGCACCGTAGGAGCCGAAGTCGCCCGACTTCTGCGCGTCGCGTGCCGCACCCATCGCCGTCTCGACGTCCTTGAGCGCGTCCGCCTTCGCCGGCGACAAGCTGACGGCACCGCTCGGAGGCGGGCCCACGGCACCGGCCGGCGGTGGCGGGCTCGCAGGCGGCTCCGCGCCCTGTGGCGCACTGGCCGGCGCACCGGGTTCGGTGGGCGCAGGACCGGCTGCGGTCGCACTGGCACCCGGTCCGAACAACCTGTTCAGCGCGTCGCCGACCGTCGGGCCGTAGCCGATTTTGTCGTTGTACATCATCGCCACCCGGATCAACCGCGGGTACGAGGACGCGACATCGCTCGAGCCCGGCGAGGCATACACCGGCTCGACGTAGAGCAGCCCACCCTGGGCAACCGGCAGGGTCAGCAGATTGCCCCACTTGATCCGGTTCTGGTTGTCGCGCCCGATCACGCCGAGGTCTTGCGACACCGCGGTATCCGTGGTGATCGCGTTGTTCGCCAGCTTGGGACCGTTGACCTGTCCCGGGATGGTCAGCACGGTGATCTTGCCGTAGGTCGATGGATCGGAGCTGGCGCTGATGTAGGCCGCCAGGTAGTCGCGTTTGAACCGGTTCATCGCGCTGGTCAGCTGGAATGACGCCGAATCATCATCTTTGGCAATGTTTTTCGCCACGATGTAGTACGGCGGTTGATAGCTGCTGGCGGTGGGATTGGGGTCCAGCGGCACGTCCCAGAAATCCGAGGTGGAGAAGAAGGTCACCGGGTCGTTGACGTGATACTTGGCCAACAACATCCGCTGCACCTTGAACAGGTCTTCGGGATAGCGCAGATGCGCGGCCAACTCGGCGGTGATGTCACTCTTCGGTTTGACCGTTCCCGGAAAGACTTTCATCCAGGCCTGCAGCACCGGGTCGTGCTCGTCCTGCTGGTACAGCGTGACGGTTCCGTCGTAGGCATCGACGGTGGCCTTCACCGAGTTACGGATGTAGGACACCTGCTTGTCGGGAGCCAGCCGGTTGAATGCCACCTCCGAGGAGTCAGCGGTGGCCGACGACAGGGACGTCAGCTCGGAGTAGGGGTAGTTGTCCAGCGTGGTGTAGCCGTCGATGATCCACACCAACCGCTTGTTGACGACCGCCGGGTAGACGGCGCTGTCGGTGGTCAACCACGGCGCCACCGCCTCCACCCGCTGAGCCGGGTCACGATTGAACAAGATCTTACTGTTGGATCCAATGACGTTGGAGAACAGGAAGTTTCGCTCCGCGAATTTCGCGGCAAAGACACTGCGGGCAATCCAGCCGCCCAGCGGCACCCCACCGCTTCCGGTGTAGGTGTAGTTCTTGGTCTCGGTGTTGGTCTCGTAGTCGTATTCCCGGTCGACGCCGTTGCGCCCGACGATCGCGTAGTCGCCGGGCGTGCTGGCGATGACGGGCCCGAAGTAGACGCGCGGCTGATCCAGCGGCGCGGGACCGCTGGATGTCACGCTGCCGTTGGCCCCGACGACGCTGGCCAAGAACTCGGGGTAGCCACCATTTTGGTTGGGATCGTTGGCAATACCGCGCACGGTGTTGGCCGGCGAGGCGATGAAGCCGTTGCCGTGGGTGAAGACACTGTGCCGGTTGATCCAGTCCCGCTGGTTGTCGATCAGATGGTCGGGGTTGAGTTCGCGGGCGGCGACGACATAGTCGTGCAGGTGGCCGTCACGGTCGCGGTAGCGGTCGATCGACAACTGGTCGGGGAAGTAGTAGAAGTTCTTACCCTGCTGGAACTGGGTGAACGCCGGGCTGATGATCGTCGGGTCGAGCAAGCGGATGTTCGAGGTGGTCGCCCGGTCGGAGGCAACCTGCTCGGCGGTCGCCCGCCCGTCGCCGCTGTAGTCCCGGTAGGTGACCACATCATCGGTCAGGCCGTACGCCTGCCGGGTCGCGGTGATACTTCGGCTGATGTATTCGCGTTCCTTCTGCGCCGCATTGGGTTTGACGCTGAACTGCTCGATCACCAGCGGCCAGGCAGCACCCACCACCATCGACGACAGCAGCAGCAACACCAACCCGATGGATGGAATCCGCAAGTCCCGCAGCACAACCGCGGAGAACACCGCTGCCGCGCAGATCAACGCGATCGCGAGCAGGATCAGTTTGGCCGGCAGCACCGCGTTGATATCGGTGTACCCGGCGCCGGTGAACGGCTTGCCCGCCCGGGTATGTGACAACAATTCGTAGCGATCCAGCCAGTAGGCGACCGCCTTGAGTAGCACCAGCGTTCCGACCAGGCTGATCAACTGGATACGCGCCGCCCGGCTCAGTGCGCCGGTGCGCCCCGACAACCGGATGCCACCGAAGATGTAATGCCCCAGCAGGTTCGCCACGAACGCCAGGAACATCGCGACGAACAGGAAACTCAGCACCAGCCGGTAGAAGGGCAGCTCGAAGGCGTAGAAACCGAGATCCTTACCGAACTGCGGGTCGCGGACACCGAAGCTACCGCCATGCAGGAAAAGCTGTATACGAACCCAAAAGGTTTGCGCAGACAATGCCGGCCAGCAGTCCGATCGTCACGGGAACCCCGGCGCCGATCACCCGCAGCCGCGACATGACCGCGGTCCGATAGCGCGCCACCGGATCGACGCCGTTGGTCGGGACGAACACCGGCCGGGTCCGGTAGGCCATCGCCAGTCCGGCGAACACGATGCCACCGACCAGCAGCCCGGTCACCACGAACACGATCAACCGGGTCGACAGCACGGTGGTGAACACCGATCGATAACCCAACTCGCCGAACCAAAGCCAGTCGACGTACGCGTCGATGAACCTGGGGCCGACAAGCAGCAGCCCGATCACGGTCAACGCGATCGCGATGAGAGTTCGGCTGCGTCGAGTCAGCTTCGGCATTCTGGCGGCGGGCCGCATCCCCACTAGCTACGCTCCCTGCATCGGTCTCGACAACGGCGGCGGTCGTCCTCGACTCTACGCACTACCGGTGATCTGTCCCGGGCTCGATCTAACCCGGCCTAGCAACTCGGCGGCTGTCCGCCGGAGGCCACCGCATGCAATGCGTCCACTGCCCCGGCCAGCGTGTCGACCTTGATCAATCGCAGGCCGGGCACTTTTTCGGAGTTCGCTTCGTAGCAATTTCCTTCCGGCACCAGAAACACCGTCGCTCCGGCGTCGTGCGCCGCGCTCATCTTGTGCCCGATGCCGCCGATCTTGCCCACCTCACCGTCCGGCTTGATCGTTCCGGTGCCGGCGACGAACTTCGAGGCGGCGAGGTTGCCGGTGGTGAGTTTGTCGATCACCGCCAGGCTGAACATCAACCCCGCCGACGGCCCGCCCACGTTGGCCAGGTTGAAATCGACTGCGAACGGCGCCCACGGCGCGTCGGTCACCGAGACACCCACAAAGCCGTAGTCGCCTTTCGGGTGATGGCCCAACGTGATGTGGGCCGTACCGGGCGGGGCATTCTTGCGGCGAAAATCGACCGCGACCTGCTGTCCGGGTTTAGTGGTCTTCAACAACGAGGTGAACTGCTCGACGTCGGCCACCGGCTTGCCGTCGACCGCCTGCACAGCGTCGCCTGCCTGCAGTTTGCCCACCGACGGTCCGGGGTCGGTCGAGTGTCACGATGGTCACGGCGGGCGGATACTTCAGATACCCCAGGGCCGCGAACTCGGCGTTGTGCTCGGACTCCTTGAAATCGGCGTCGTTGGTCTTGTCGACCTCTTCGCGCGACTGGCCAGGCGGATAAACGAGGTCGCGCGGCATCAGCTGTTCCTGGCCGGACAGCCACAGCGTCAGCGCCTCGGCCAGGCTGAGCTCGTCGCGCTGAGACACCGTCGTCATGTCCAGGTGGCCGGTCGTCGGGTGGGTCGTGGTGCCCTTGATCTCGACGACCGGCTTGCCGTCGACCTCGCCCAGCGTGTCGAAAGCCGGGCCGGGCCCCAGCGACACATAGGGCACGGTCACCGCAGCCAGCAGCACACCGAAGACCACGATCGGGACCAGCGCCACCATCAGCGTCAGAATCCGCCTGTTCACGTCGCTAACACTAGACGGAGCGGTCAGCCGGGTTCACTGAGAGCGTGACGCCGGGCCGCGCGTCGCAGCTCGACCATGAGTACCGTTGTGGGCATGGCTGACCTGCCCTTCGGGTTCTCCGCGGGAGACGACCCAGACCGCGACAAGCCCCCGGAGAACGAGCCCGAGTCCGGGTCGGGGTCCGCTGACCCGTTCGGACTGGGCGGCCTGGGCGGCCTGGGCGGCGAATTCAACCCGGCCGACCTCGGCCAGATGTTCACCCGGCTCGGGCAGATGTTCAGCGGCGCCGGCTCCGCCATGGGCGGGCAATCCTCCGGCCCGGTGAACTACGAGCTGGCCCGCCAGCTGGCGTCGAGCTCGATCGGGTTCGTGACCCCCATCCCGGTGGCCACCCGCGAGGCGATCGGCGACGCCGTCCACCTCGCCGAAACCTGGCTCGACGGGGTGACCGCGCTGCCGGCGGGCACCACCAAAACCGTCGCCTGGACTCCCAACGACTGGGTGGACAACACGCTGGCGACCTGGAAGCGGTTGTGCGATCCGATGGCCGAGCAGATCGCCACGGTATGGGCTTCGGCGCTGCCCGAGGAGGCCAAGGCGATGGCCGGCCCGCTGCTGTCGATGATGTCGCAGATGGGCGGCATGGCATTCGGGTCGCAGCTCGGTCAAGCGCTGGCCCGACTGTCCAAGGAAGTCCTGACCTCCACCGACATCGGATTGCCGTTGGGGCCCAAAGGAATTGCGGCGCTGCTGCCCGACGCGATCGAGTCGTTCGCCGACGGCCTCGAGCAGTCCCGCAGCGAGGTCGTCACCTTCCTGGCGGCCCGCGAGGCCGCCCACCACCGCTTGTTCACGCACGTGCCGTGGCTGCCCAGTCAGCTGCTCGGCGCCGTCGAGGCCTACGCCAAGGGCATGAAGATCGACATGCAGGGCATCGAGGAGTTGGCCCGCGACTTCAACCCCGCGGCGCTGAACGATCCGGCTGCCGTCGAGCAGCTGCTGACCCAGGGCGTTTTCGAGCCCAAGGCAACCCCTGAGCAGACTCAGGCGCTCGAACGCCTCGAGGTGCTCCTGGCGCTGATCGAAGGCTGGGTGCAGACCGTGGTGAACGCTGCCCTGGGCGATCGCATCCCGGGCGCGGACGCCCTCGGCGAGACGCTGCGGCGACGACGCGCCACCGGCGGGCCGGCCGAGCAGACCTTCGCCACCCTGGTGGGTCTCGAACTACGGCCACGCAAGCTGCGTGAGGCCGCGGCGCTGTGGGACCGGCTGACTCAGGCCGTCGGCGCCGACGCCCGCGACGCGGTCTGGCAACACCCCGACCTGCTGCCGGGATCGGACGACCTGGACGACCCGGCCAGTTTCATCGACCGCGCACTCGGCGGCGACACCAGCGGCATCGACGAGGCCATCGCCGAATTCGAGCGTCGCGCCGAATCGGGCGACGACGACGGCGGCTCCGGCGCTGTGGATAACTGAGTCTTGTGTGCTGATTGCCGTGGCTGCCTGAGCAATCACTAAGTGGACATGCCCGGGGGGACTATCGCTCGTACCCCGGCGAGCGGCGGGATCAGCAGTACGCTCATGCCGATGCCGGAAACGTCGTACGCCATGTGCGGCGATCTCAGCCTGGCGTATCAGGTGTTCGGCGACGGGCCGATCGAGCTGATCATCGTCGAGCCGTTCGTCAGCCATATCGAGCTGGTCTGGACCATGCCCGAATTCAAAGCGTTCTTCGATCAGCTCGCCACGTTCTGCCGCGTCCTCCTGTTCGACAAGGCCGGGGTCGGGCTGTCGGACCCGGTCCCGCAAGTTCGCACGCTCGATGATCGAGCGGCCGAGATCGAGGCCGTCATGGACGCCGTCGGCTTCGGAAAGGCCGTCCTTTTCGGTCTTAGTGAGGGCGGCCCGGCCGCCATGGTGTTCGCGGCAACCCGACCGGAGCGAACGCGGGCGTTGATCCTTTACGGCACGATCGCGTTCACCGGCTTCACGGGGTGGGACGACCATCGATCGCGACCCGGCCGAGCTGCGGGCGCGCGTCCTTGCCGAGCTGGGTGAGGACTACACGCCGTCGATGGAGCAGATCGCCCGCTTTCAGGAATTCGGCCGCGCCATCCGCTCCGCGTGGGGCAGCGGTGCGGCAGCTCAAGCTGTGCATGCCGTCGTTCCGGTCGATACGCCAGCTCGCAATGTTGGAGCGCATGTGCGCGAGCCCGGGAATGGCGCGGGCGTCATTCGAAGCGGTGTTTCGGATCGACGTGCGGCCGATCCTGCCGACGATCACCGCGCCCACCCTGGTCATCCATGCCCGCGACGACCACGGTTCCGGTGCAGGGCGGCCGGCTACCTCGCCGACCACATCCCCGGCGCGCGGTACCTCGAGGTCGAGGGTGTGGACCACGCGCCCTGGTTCACCGAGCCCGACAAGATCCTGACCGAGATCGAGGAGTTCCTCACCGGCAGCCATGCGGCGCCGGCGCAGTCACATCGCGCCCTGCGCACCGTGCTATTCACCGACATCGTCGCCTCGACCCAACACGCCGCGGCGACCGGCGACGAGCGGTGGCGGGCGGTGCTGCACCGCTTCGGTGAGATCACTGCCGACCTCACGCAACGATTCGGCGGCACGGTGGTCAAAAGCACCGGCGACGGCCACCTCGCCACGTTCGACGGCCCGACGCAGGCCATCCGCTGCGCCGAGGCCCTGCGCGACTGACGCCGAGACACTGGGCATCCAGATCCGCGCCGGCATCCACACCGGCGAGTGCGAACTGCTGGACGCCGACATCGGCGGAATCGCGGTACACATCGCGGCGCGGATCCTCGGCCAGGCCGGCGCCGGTGAAATCCTCGTCTCCCGCACCGTGCGTGACCTGGTCGTCGGCTCGGGCACCGGCTTCGAGGACCGCGGCAGCGTCGAGCTGCGTGGCGTGCCCGGCACCTGGCAACTGCTGGCGGTCGATCGCCACGGCCCGCGGGCGGGATCGGCCGAGGCGGAACTGGCGTCAATGCCCACTCCTGGCCGTCGGACCGACGATGCGCCGATCGGACCGCGCCGTCGAGGTGATCGCGATGCGCGCACCGTGGATTCTGCGCGGGGTGGCCCGCCTCGTCCCGGCCACCGATCGCAAATAAACAGCCGGAGTCAGAGCGCTCGGAGATGTTCTCAATAGTTGATCCGGTAAGACGCATCATCGGCGGCGACACCAGCGGCATCGACGAGGCCATCGCCGAATTCGAGCGTCACACCGAATCGGGCGACGACGGCGGCGGCTCCGGCGCTGTGGATAACTGAGCCTTTTCTGCTGATCGCCGTGGCACAGTGCCAGGATGGCGCAGCCCACGCCGTCGCTGTATGCGCTGGACCCGGCGCTACCCGTGCTGCTTCGCCCCGACGGCGCCGTGCAGGTGGGCTGGAGTCCGCGACGCGCCGTGCTGATCCGGCCGCCGCGCGACGTGACCGCCGCCGGGCTGGCCACCCTGCTGCGGGCCATGCATTCGCCGGTGCCGATGAGCGAGCTGCAACGCCAGCCCAGTGGGCTGAACGACGCTGAATTACGCGATCTGATCGGGCAACTGGTGACCGCGGGGGTCGCCACCCGCGGTGCCCGGCAGCGCTCGGCGCGGTCCGCCGTCGATCCGGGTGCACGGCCGCGGCCCGCTATCCGATCTCCTGGCTGAGGGGCTGCGGTGTTCGGGTGCGCGGGTCAAACAGAGCACTCAGCCGCATGCCGCGGTGACGTCAGCCGATGCCGACCTGGTGGTGTTGTCGGACAATCTCATCGCCGATCCGCGGATGCTGCGCGAGCTACACAGCCAGGGTGTCGCGCACCTCGCGGTGCGGGTACGCGACGGCACCGGTCTGGTCGGTCCGCTGGTCGTGCCTGGTGTCACCAGCTGCCTGGGCTGCGCTGACCTGCATCGCCGGGACCGCGACGCGGCCTGGCCCGCGGTCGCGGCGCAGCTGCGCGACACCGTCGGAGTGGCTGACCGCGCGACCCTGCTGGCCACCGCGGCGCTGGCGCTCAGCCAGGTCAACCGCGTGATCGGGGCAGTCCGCGGGACCGAGTCCGAGCCGCCCGCGGCGTTGAACGCCACCCTCGAGTTCGACGTGCACGCCGGCTCGATCGTGGCGCGACAGTGGCCCAAGCACCCACTGTGTTCCTGCTGACAGCGCTTGTTGCCAAGTCGATAGGGCAACCACAGCGTTGTCGTGGATGATGGGGGCGTGGCAGACATCAAACGCAAGGGCGCCGCACGAAACGCAAAACTGGCCGGCCTCGCGGGCGGCATCGCGGGCCGGACGGCACTCGGGTTCGGCAAGCGGCTGGCCGGCAAGTCGCAGGACGACGTCAACGCCGAACTGATGGAGAAGGCAGCCAAACAGCTTTTCACGGTTCTCGGTGAGCTCAAGGGCGGCGCCATGAAGGTCGGCCAGGCCCTGTCGGTGATGGAAGCCGCGATCCCCGAGGAGTTTGGCGAGCCCTACCGCGAAGCGCTGACCAAGCTGCAGAAGGATGCGCCACCGCTGCCCGCCGACAAGGTGCACCGGGTGCTCGACGCGCAGCTGGGCACGAAATGGCGTCAACGGTTTTCCGAGTTCGACGACACCGCGGTGGCCTCGGCCAGCATCGGTCAGGTGCACAAAGGCGTGTGGGCCGACGGCCGTGAAGTTGCCGTCAAGATCCAATATCCTGGCGCCGACGAAGCGCTGCGGGCCGACCTGAAGACGCTTCGCCGCATGATAAGTGTGGTCAAACAACTTGCACCGGGTGTGGACGTCGAAGGCGTGGTCGACGAGCTGATCGAGCGCACCGAGATGGAGCTCGACTACCGGCTGGAGGCCGAGCATCAGCGGGCCTTCGCCAAGGCCTACGAGAATGACCCGGACTACCTGGTACCCCGCGTGGTGGCCAGCGCCCCCAAGGTCGTGGTCCAGGAGTGGATCGAGGGCATCCCGATGGCGGACATCATCCGCGAGGGCACCGTCGAGCAACGTGACCTGCTCGGAACTCGGCTGGCCGCCTTCATTTTCGACGCGCCGCGCCGGATCGAGATGATCCACGGCGACGCCCACCCGGGCAACTTCATGCTGATGCCCGACGGGAAGATGGGCGTCATCGATTTCGGGGCGGTCGCACCGCTGCCCGGCGGATTCCCGGTCGAGCTGGGAGCGACGATCCGGCTGGCCCGCGACAAGAACTACGACCTGGTATTGCCGACGATGGAAAAGGCCGGATTCATCCAGAAGGGCCAGCAGGTGTCGGTGCGCGACATCGACGAGATGCTGCGCCAGTACGTCGAGCCCGTTGAGGTCGAGGTCTTCCACTACACGCGTAAGTGGTTGCAGCGCATGACGTATCGTCAGCTGAACCAGGGCGTCGCGCAGATCAAGACGGCGCGGCAGATGGATCTGCCGCCCAAGCTGGCGATCCCGATGCGGGTGCTCGCCACCTCGATGGCGATCCTGTGTCAGCTGGATGCGCACGTGCCGACCCGCAAGATTTCCGAGGAGCTGGTTCCGGGATTTGCCGAGCCGGACTCGGCCGCCGTCTGAAATTCCGGTAGCCGCAACGGTTTACGGGAAGTTACGCGGCGACCTTGCGGGGCCGTCCACGCGGGCGCTTGCGGCTCACGACGGAGCCACGGTCGAAAATCTCGCCGCCCCAGACTCCCCACGGTTCGGCGCGGTCGCAGCGCCTCGGCCAGGCACGCACGCCGGATCGGGCAGTCTGAGCACAGCTCCTTGGCGCGCTCGAGATCGGTCGGGCTGTCAGCGAACCACAGGTCGGGATCGCTGACGTGACAAGGCAACTCCGGCTGCTGCTGATCAGTGACTGTCGGTGCCGACATGTCTGGGTTCACCTGCTTCCTGGTCTGGCTGCGTAAGAGCGGGGTTCCGGACCAGTGGCGGGCTGTCCAACCAAAGAAATTGGCCACGGATCCTGGTGACTTCGGGTCCGTGGCCATCTGGCGAGATTGTGGGCTTCCTACGTGGGTAGAGCCCCAATCCACGGACGCTGGGTCTGGGCGGCGGCGATGTGCTTGTGCGCAGCCGCCGAAATGGCGGCATGGCGGGAGCCAGCGTCGCCGGCCGGGCGTACGTCGAATACGTGCACGGTGATCATGTGGGCTCCCTCCCTTCGTTCAACATGCGAGCGTTCAACATGCGAGCGTTCAGACATGCGAATAGTGCGCATTGAGGCTAGATCCTACCAGCGCGACGGGGCAAGCGAATTTCTGACCTGCGCTTATCTGCGGCCGCGGACGAGTTCCAACACGTCGGGGCCGAATTGCTCGAGCTTGCGAGCGCCGATGCCGGGGATGGCCACCAGCGCCGCGTCGTCGGTGGGCAGCAGCTCGGCGATCGCAATCAGCGTGTTGTCGGTGAACACGACGTAAGCCGGGACATTCATCTCCTTGGCGGTGCGCAGCCGCCAGTCCTTGAGCGCAAGCAGCAGCTCGTCGTCGATGTCGGCGGCGCACGTCTCGCAGCGGCGAAGCATGATGGCCGCCGGCGTGCTCAGCTGGTTGTTGCAGATCCGGCAGCGCGACGCCGGTCCGCTTTTGCGCCGCGGCCGGTTCGGCGTCGCGTCGATCTGCGTCTGCGGCGACAGCCCGTTCAGGAACCGTGACGATTTACGACTCTGCCGTCCGCCCGGGTTGCGGGCCAGCGCCCAACTGATCGCCAAATGCACTCGGGCCCTGGTGATTCCGACATAGAGCAGTCGACGTTCTTCTTCCACCGCCTCGCTCTCGCCGCCGTGGGCCAGCGCGTGCGAGATGGGCAGTGTGCCGTCGGTCAAGCCGACCAGGAACACCGCGTCCCACTCCAGGCCTTTGGCGGCGTGCAGAGACGCCAGCGTGACCCCCTGTACGACGGGTGGGTGACGTGAGTCGGCGCGGGTCCGCAGCTCGGCCACCAGGCCCGGCAGGTCCAGCGACGGCCGGAGCGCGACTTCTTCGTCGACCAGTTCGGCCAGTGCTACCAACGCTTCCCAGCGTTCCCGGGCTCGTGTTCCGGTCGGCGGTTCGGCGGTCAGGCCCAGTGGTTCGAGCAGAGTGCGCACGATGCTCGGCAGCGGTAGCGCCGTGCTCGTACCTCACGGTTGGCCGCCCGCTGCAGCGCCAGCAGGGCCTGCCGGATTTCCTGACGGCTGAAAAAACCCTCGCCGCCGCGTACCTGATAGGCGATGCCCGCCTCGGTCAGCGCCTCTTCGTACACCTCGGACTGCGCGTTGATCCGGTACAACACAGCGATTTCCGATGGCGGCGTGCCGGCGTCGACGAGCCGGGAAATCGATGCGGCCACCGCGGCTGCCTCGGCGACCTCGTCGGGGTAGTCGCGAAACGTCGGCTCCGGCCCGGGATCCCGCTGACCCACCAGGTGCAGCTTGCTGCCGGCGACCCGCCCACGGGCGGACGCGATCACCCGGTTGGCCAGCGACACCACCTGGGGCGTGGACCGGTAGTCGCGCTCCAGCCGGACCACGGTGGCGTCCGGGAAGCGGCGGGAGAAGTCCAGCAGATAGCGCGGCGAGGCACCGGTGAACGAGTAGATGGTCTGGTTGGCGTCGCCGACGACGGTGAGATCGTCGCGATCTCCCAGCCAGGCCGACAGCACCCGCTGCTGCAGCGGTGTGACGTCCTGATATTCGTCGACGACGAAGCAGCGGTAGCGGTTTCGGAATTCTTCGGCCACCGCGGCGTCGTTCTCGATCGCCGCCGCGGTGTGCAGCAGCAGGTCGTCGAAGTCGAGTAATGCAACGCCTTGGGCATCGCGGGCCTTCAGCGACTCGTAGGCGGCATAGACCGCGGCAACCCTGGCGGCGTCCAGCGGAACATCGCGCGACGCCGCGGCCACTGCGTCGGGATACTGCTCCGGAGAGATCAGCGAGGCCTTGGCCCACTCGATCTCGCCGGCCACGTCGCGGACATCGTCGGTGCTCAGCTTCAGGCCAGCGCTGGTGGCCCCACGGGCCACGACCGCGAACTTGGTGTCCAGCAGTTGCCAGCCGGTGTCGCCGACGACGCGCGGCCAGAAGTACCGCAGCTGCCGGTGTGCGGCGGCGTGAAACGTCACCGCCTGCACCGCCCCGACACCGGTCTGCGTGGCAGCACCCAGCGCTCGCAACCGCGTTCGCATCTCACCGGCGGCCCGCTGGGTGAACGTGACCGCCAGCACCTGACCCGCGCCGACGTGCCCGGTCGCGACGAGCTGGGCGATGCGGTGCGTGATCGTGCGGGTTTTACCTGTTCCCGCCCCCGCCAGCACGCAGACCGGGCCGCGGGGCGCGAGCACCGCCTCGCGCTGCTCGTCGTCGAGTTCGGCAATCAAGGGGTCCGCGATCACCGGCATGGCGTCCATCTTGGCAGTGATCTCCGACAGACGTCGTGCAGCGCCACGCCGGGGCATACACGCGCCCAGGCGTTATGTTGGAAAGACTATGACTAACGCTTCGATCACCATGTACAGCACGCAGTGGTGCGGCTACTGCCACCGGCTCAAGAAGGTGTTGAAGTCGGCGGGCATCAGCTACGACGAGGTCGATATCGAGCAAGATCCTGCGGCGGCAGAGTTCGTCGGCTCAGTCAACGGGGGCAACCAGGTCGTGCCGACGCTGAAGTTCGCCGACGGCTCGACACTGACCAACCCCGCTCCCAACGAGGTCAAGGCGAAGCTGGACCAGCTGGCCGGCTGAGGGCAGTTACTCTCCTTCGGCCCACGATTCAATGATCACCCGGGCGATCGACACCGATCCCGGTAGCAGCAGCCTGGAATCCGAGTCGCTGCTCCAGTCGCCGAGGGCCAGCGCAGCGCGGACCTCGTCGCGGGTGAACCACTCGGCTTCGGCGATCTCGCCGTCGTTGAACGCGAACGGCTCAGCGGGATCGGCGATCGCGTGGAAGCCGATCATCAGCGACCTGGGAAACGGCCAGGGCTGGCTGCCCAGGTAACGGATGTCGCTGACGGTGAGCCCGATTTCCTCGCGAATCTCGCGGGCGACGCAGGTCTCGAACGACTCCCCCGCCTCGACGAAACCGGCCAGCAGCGAGAACATCCGGTCCGGCCACACCGTCTGACGAGCCAGCACCGCGCGCTCGCCGCCGTCGTGCACCAGGCAGATGATCGCGGGATCGATGCGCGGGAACTCTTCGTGACCGGTGACCGGGTTGACCCGCGCCCAGCCCGCCCGAACCGGTTTGGTCGGCGCGCCGTCGATCGAGCTGAACCGGGCGCTGGCGTGCCAATTCAGTAGCGCCGCAGCGACCGACACCAACTGGGCGCCGACGTCGTCGAAAAGCTGGCCGCCTCGGCGCAGATCGGCCACTTCGGCCTTGACGTCAGGATCCCCGGCTGATTGCAGCGGAGCCGCGCACCGCCCACACGTGTCGTCCGTCGTCCATGCGCCCCAGGAACACCGCGTCCGGCGGCGGCTTGTCGGCCAGGTCTTTCGCCTCACCCAGCACTACTTTGCCGTCAGCGACCATCACCTGGTTGCGGGAATCGAGCCGCAGCAGTGCCGCCTCCGGCCATCCGGCGGCAGCGGCGTCGATGTCGGTGCGCACCTGATCGGCCCGGTCGGCGCCGATGCGCGACAGCAGCGGCACAGCGTTCAACTGGAAATCCACGTCACTTCCCCGTGTTACGGACGAAGAGCAACCGGTCACCGGCCTCGATGGCGTCGGCCTCGGGCGCGTCGACGCGAAGCAACCGGCCGTCGCGCACCACACCGAGCACGATGTCGGGCAGATGCCGCGGTGAGCCACCAAGCTCGGTCGCTTCGACGTCGCGTTCGCCGATGGCGAATCCATGCGACGGCGTGAGCAGGTCGTCGATCATCTCGACGACGCTGGGCGTGGTGGTGGCCACACCGAGCAGCCGGCCGGCCGTTTCGGAGGAGACGACCACCGAGTCGGCGCCGGATTGCTTGAGCAGGTGCTGGTTTTCGGCTTCGCGGATCGACGCCACGATTTTGGCGTGCGGTGCCACCTCTCGCGCGGTCAGGGTGACCAGCGTCGCGGTGTCATCGCGTCCGGTCGCGACGATGATCGCAGAGGCGTGCTGGGCCGAGGCAAGCCGAAGGACGTCGGATCGGGTGGCGTCGCCGCGCACGGTGACCAGGTCGGCGGCTGCCGCGTGGTCAAGTGCCGCCTGGTCGATGTCGACGACCACGAAATCTTTGCCGGCCGATGCGTCCCCGCATATCGCGGCGATCGCGGTTTTGCCTTTGGTGCCGTAGCCGATCACGACGGTGTGGTTGCGCACTGTGCTCCTCCAACGCTGAATCTTCCAGGCTTGCCGGGACCGCTCGGTGAGCACCTGGAGGGTGGTGCCGACCAACACCACGAGGAACAGGATCCGCAGCGGAGTCAGCACCAGCACGCTGATCAGCCGGGCGAACTCGGTGTACGGAGTCAGGTCGCCGTAGCCGACTGTCGTCAAGGACACCGTCGCGAAGTACAGGCAGTCCAGGAACGTCAGCTGCCCGCCGCGCACGTCGGTATAGCCATTGCGGCCGAGGTAGACGGTGATCACTGCCGCCGCCAGGGCCAGCAGTGCGACGGCGATGCGCCGCCAAATCGCCCGCATCGGGCTGAGTTGCACCTCGGGAACCCGCACCACGCCGACCAGCGCGTAGCCCGGTTGAGCGGTCAGCGTCTCGTCGAGGTCGCGATTCCGACGGCTAACTTTGACCACAGCTCATCGGATCGACCGGACGCACGACACAATGTAACCATGACCGCGATCACGCACCGTCCTCAATGGGATGCCAGCTCGACGCCCGCCTACCGGATCGCGGCGCTGCTGCTCGGCGTCGGCACCCTGCACTTTGTGGCGCCCAAGCAGTTCGACGGCATCATCCCGGTCGAGCTGCCCGGCCCTGCCCGGTTCTACACCTACGCGTCCGGTGTCGCTGAGCTCGTGATCGGCGCCCTGCTGCTGCCGCTGCGGACTCGGCGGTCTGGCGGCGTTGGCGGCGGCCGCGTTGTTCCTGGCGGTGTTCCCTGGCAACGTCAACATGGTCCGGTTGTGGTGGGACAAGCCGTGGCCGATGCGCATCTTCGCGCTGGCCCGGCTGCCACTGCAAATTCCGATGATCACCGCCGCGCTCAAGGTCGCCCGCAACTCCTGAGCGGCTTAAGTCAGCATCGCGGCCAGCTCGCGATGGTCCGGCAGCGCATCCGGTACGACCGTCTGCCCGGCTCGCACGTAGTGAAAAGCCGTGCGCACCAATGATTCCGGGCAGCCGCTGAGTGTCGCCCAGGCGAGCCGGTACACCCCGAGCTGGATAGCGGCGTGCCGGGCTGCCTCCGAGCCGCGCGGGGGCTCTCCGGTCTTCCAGTCCACCACGGTCGCGCCGCCGTCGGGCTCGGCGAAGACCGCGTCGATGCGACCGCGGACCACCGTGCCGCCGATGGCCATCTCGAACGGCACCTCGATGGCCACCGGGGTGCGGGCGGCCCACGGGGAGGCCAGGAAGGCATCCTGTAGCGCGGCGAGCTCGTCGGCGCCGCGCTGGGCGATACCGGTATCGGCGGCGCCAGGCAGGTCCGCGAGATCGAACAACCGCTCGGCCCCGTAGAAGCGTTCAACCCAGTCGTGAAAGGCGTTGCCCAGCAACGCATGCGGCTCAGGCCGCGCTGGTAGCCGACGGGTGAGGCGTTGCACCGCATGCTCGGGATCGCGAGCCAGGTCGACCAGGGCGCTGACCGACAGACCGGTGGGCAGCGTTGCCGCCGGCGGTTGCGCGGCGCGGGCACGCTCCTGCAGCAGCGCGTCGACATCGGCTGCCCAGCCTTCAGCGTCGTCGTCGGCGTCGGCTTCGGGCGGCGCGTCCGCTGCCATCGCGGCAGCGACCAGTGCGGCGCCCCGTTGCACGTCGGCCCGGCGATCGCCCAGCGGATCGACGGGCCAGTTCGCCTCGTGGACGTTGTCCCGCAACGGGTTTCGGTCGCCAATAGCGGGGGTGGGTGCCCACTGCTCGATCACCCCGCAGGGCTGCCCGGCGTCGACGGACTGGTCGATGATGTCCTTGAGCTCACACAGGAAATCCGAGGGCCCGCGCGGCTTGATGCCGGTGGCTGCCCAGTGATGACCCGACAGCAGCAGGGTGTCCTCGCAGCGGGTGATGGCCACATACAGCAGTCGGCGCTCCTCGTCGATGCGGCGTTGCTCGAGCTGAGCCCGGTGCGCGGAGATCTTGTCCGACAACTGCTTTCGATCCGTCACGTCTGAGGTGTCCAGAACCGGCACGCCGTGCGCTCCCTGGGCGGACCGGTCACCGCGCAGCAGCGGCGGCAGATCGGCGGCGTCGGTGAGCCAGGTGCGGGCTTGTGCGGTCGACGGGAACAATCCGCCCGACAGGTGCGGCACCGCGACCACTTCCCATTCCAAACCCTTCGCGGCGTGCACGGTCAAGACCTGCACCCGGTTGTGGGCCACCGCGACCTGGGCCGGCGCCAGACCGTTCTCCACGACCGCGGCCGCATCCAGGTAGGCCAGTAGCCCGACGACCGAGGCGAGGGAATCGGTCGCCGAAGACCGTTCCGCGTACCCGTTGACCACGTCGGCGAAAGCGTCGAGCTGTTCGGTGCCGCTCCAGCCGCAACCGGGCGATGCCGCGCGCACCTCACAGTCGACACCGAGCACCCGGCGCACCTCGGCCACTAGATCGGGCAGTGGATGGTCGAGATGGCCGCGCAGCATGCTCAGCTCCTCGGCGAGCGCCGTGATGCGCCGGTACCCTTCCGCCGAATAGCCATCGGCCGGTCCCGGATCGGCCAGCGCGTCGGCCAGTCCCGCGGAGTCGGCCCGCGCTCCGGCCGCCTGCGCGATCCGCTCCGCCGTTTCACCGGAGTGTGCCGACTGCTTGACGTCCAGCGCGAGCGCACGTCGCCACAGCGCCGCGACGTCACGCGCTCCGAGCCGCCAGCGGGGCCCGGTGAGCACTTGCATCGCGGCCGTCCCGGCGTTGGGGTCGGCCACCAGGCGCAGCATCGCGACCACGTCGGCGACCTCGGGGACGGAAAGCAGCCCGGCCAGGCCGACGACTTCCACCGGGACGCCGCGGGCGCGCAGGGCGGCGGCGATCGGTGCGGCATCGGCGTTGCGGCGCACCAGGACTGCGGCGGTCGGCGGCGCCACATCGTCGGCGGCGGCCTGCCGGTAGCACTGTTGCAGGTGGTCGGCGACCCAGTCGCGTTCGGCCACCACGTCCGACAGCAGTGCGCAGCTCACGGTGCCGGACGGCGCGTCGGGGCGCGAGCGCAGCGCATGCACAGCGACCGACCGCCGTCGCGCATCCGCCGAGACGGCGTTGGCCACATGCAGGGTGCTCGGCGGATTACGCCAGCTGGTGCTCAGCTCCAGCACCGGCGCGGGGCAGCCGTCGGGCATCGGGAAGTCGGTGGTGAACCGCGGCAGGTTCGTCGCCGAAGCACCCCGCCAGCCGTAGATGGACTGGATCGGGTCACCCACCGCGGTCAATGCCAACTGCTCGTCGACTCCGCCGCCGAACAGTGACGAAAGCAGCATGCGCTGGGCATATCCGGTGTCTTGGTATTCGTCGAGCAACACCACCCGGTAGCGGCCGCGCAGCTGTTCGCCGACCTGTGGGACCGTCAGCGCCAGTCGTGCGGCGCAGGCCATCTGGCTGCCGAAGTCCATCACCTTCTCCGCCCGCATCCGTCGATGCAGCGCATCGACCAGAGGCACCAGCTCGGCGCGCTCGGCCTGAGTGGCCAGCATGCGCAGCAGCCACTGGCTGGGGCCGCGGTCACGCTGGTAGCGACCCGCGGGCAGGGTATGCACCAGCCGTTCGAGCTCCAGGTGGGTGTCGCAGACCTGGCCGGTATCCACCAAATGCTCAGCGAGCTGACCCGATAGCCGCAGCACCATCGCGGTGACCGAGGCCGGGCTTTTCTCGGTCCGCAGCTCACCGCCATATCCGTTGACCACATCGAAGGCCAGCTGCCAGAGTTCGGTCTCGCTGAGCAGCCGGGTGTCGGGCTCGATCGGCTGCGCGGACTCCCCTGCCGGCGGCGACAGCAGACCGTACTCGCGGAGCAGTTGACCGGCGAACGCGTGGTAGGTGCTGACCACTGGCGTGCCGGCGGGCTCGCCGGGCTCGCTGGTGAAGGCCAGGCCGGTGCCGCTGAGCCTGGCCAGCCGGGACCTGACCCGCCGCAGCAGCTGCCCGGCCGCCTTGCGGGTGAACGTCAGGCCCAGAACCTGACCTGGGTCGGCGTAGCCGTTGGCCACCAGCCACACCACCCGCGCCGCCATCGTCTCGGTCTTACCGGCGCCGGCTCCAGCGATCACCACCAGCGGCCCCGGCGGAGCGGCGATGACCGCGGCCTGTTCCTCGGTGGGCGCGAAAAGCCCTAGTGCGCCGGCTAACTCGGCCGGGCTGTAGCGCGCCGACGGCACCGCGATGACAGTCATACCGGCCCCGTCCCGTCGACCCCGGTTTGAGCCGGGCAGCTTCGCCGCAGCGGGCAATGCGAACAGCCGTCGTTGATCCGGGCGACGAACTGTGGGCCGGCCGTGGCTGCGGCCGCGCCACGGATCCGGTCACGCCACTGCTCGAGCGCTTCAGGCGTCAGCGGATCCTGCTCACGCTCGGTGGCGCCCCCCGACCCCGTCTTACCCAGGTAGACCAGTCGACCGCCGCCGGGCTCGTCGCCGGATGGGACCAGGCCCTCGGCCACCGCGAGCTGGTAGGCCGCCAGCTGGGCGTGCCGCTGCGCGTCGTCCTTGCTGACCGGCGTCTTGCCGGTCTTGATGTCGACGATCACCAGCCGGCCTTCGGCGTCGCGTTCGATGCGGTCGACCCGGCCACGCAGCCGGACCCCGCCGTCGAGGACCCCGTCGACGTCGACTTCGACGCCGACCTCGGTCAGCTCGCCGCGGGTCTGCGCCCGCCACGCCAGGAACGTCTCGATCATGGTCCGGTGCCGGGCCAGTTCATTGTCGGCGTACCAACGTGATTCGAACGGCAGATGCTGCCAGGCCTGCTCGAGGGCGGTGAGCAGTTCGGACTCTCCGCCGGCTGGCTGCGCGATCAGCGCATGCAGCATCGAGCCGACGGTCGAGCTGAGATCACGCGGGTCCGTCCCGCCGTGACGTTCGGCCATCCAGCGCAGCGGGCAGTCGGTCAGCGTCTGCAAGCTCGACGGCGTCAGCGTGACGATGTGATCTGGGTGATCTTCCCTACTCCACAACGGTTCGGTGGTGCTGACCGGCGTCATGCCATACCAGCCGGCCGGGTCTGCGCCCGGCACGCCCGCTTTCGCCAGGCGGGCCAATTGCCTTGCTGCGCAACGACGCATCGCGTCGCTGACCGATCCTTCCGGCGCGCACACCACGCCGCGCAGCCGGCCCACCACCGCGTTGGCCGACAGCACCCGCGGCCCGCCACGACCGGCTGCATCAGCAGGCACGACATCGGCGCCTGCGGTGGACCACTGCGCGATTTCGGCGAAGAACGGCGACGGCATGCTGGCCTCGTCGCCGCCGGCCTCGCCGTCGACGGCCGTCACCAACAGTCGTTTGCGGGCCCGGCCCATCGCGGCGACCAACAGTCGTCGCTCCTCGGCGAGCAGCGGCGCGCGCATCGAGACCTTGTCGCCAACACCGTCGAGCACGTCCAGCAGACGCTGCGTGCCGAGCACTCCGCCGCGGGGAATGGTGTTGGGCCACAACCCTTCCTGTAGGCCGGCGATGACGACCAGGTCCCATTCGTGGCCGAGCGCCGCGTGCGCGCTGAGCACCGCGACCTGCTCCCCGGTAGCCGGTTCCGGGCCGGCAGCCTGCAGCTGCTCGGTCAGCAGGTGGTCGATCAGGCCGCGCAGCGACGCACCGGCGGTGCGGGCGAGGTATTGGTCGGTGGCGTCGAACAGCGCGGTCACCGCGGCCAGATCGCGGCCCGCCTGAACACCGGCCGTGCCGCCACGCTCACACGCCGTCAGCCAGCGCCGCTGCAGACCGGAACGCTGCCACGCCGCCCACAGCGTGTAACGCGGATCCTCACCGCGCCGGTGCGAGGCGGCCGCGGCATCCAGCACCGCTCGCACCCGCTGCACCGACCTGGCCTGGGCCGCGGTCAGTCGGGCCGATGACTTGCCGTTCAGCGCCTCGACCAGCAGGTCACCGAATTCTGTTGCGGCACCGCCACTGTCGGCGCGCCGCAACGTGCGCCGTAACTGGCGAAGCGACACCGGGTCGACGCGACCGATCGGTCCGGTCAGCAACGACAGCGCCTGCTCGCCGTCCAGCCGGTCGGCAGTCGCGGTCAGCACCGTCAGCAACGCGTGCGCCGCGGGCTGCGCAACCAACGAACCGGTGAGCGCCGACGGCGCCACCGGCACACCGGCCCGCGCCAACGCGTGCGGCAGGCCGGCCCCCGCGCGCGGCACCGACCTGACGACGACCGCCATCTGCGACCACGGCACGCCGTCCATCAGGTGTGCGCGCCGCAGGTAGTCGGCGATCATCGTCGCCTCCGCATGGCTCGAGGCGGCCAATTTCACCAGCACCGACCCGGGATCGTCGCCGACGCCGTCGATTTCTCCACCACCGGTGAGCCGGCCGGCGATGCCCGAGACAGCGTGCGCCACTGCCGGGGCGCAGCGATGCGACGTCGTCAACGTGACCGACGGTGTGCCCTCGCCCAGCAATGCCGCCGGCTCTGCGCCACGGAAGCCGAACACCGCCTGATCCGGGTCACCGGCCAGCAGCGTGACGTCGGCACCGGCGGCCAGCACCCGAACCAGCAACGCGGCCTGCGGGTCGAGTTGCTGGGCGTCGTCAACGAGCAGCACGCCGATCCGGGCACGCTCGGCGGCCAGCAATTCGGCGTCGACGGCGAAGGCCTCCAGCGCCGCACCCACCAGTTCGGCGGCCCCAACGGCCGGCGTCGTCGCCTGTGGGGCGGCCGTTCCCACCGCCGCGCGCAGCAGCATCACCTGCTCG
Source organism: uncultured Actinomycetota bacterium (assembly GCA_963762535.1). GTDB lineage: Bacteria > Actinomycetota > Actinomycetes > Mycobacteriales > Mycobacteriaceae > Mycobacterium. Next base: position 264,985 of record CAVXKX010000001.1, on the reverse strand, counting down.
TAGTTGCGCGCAAAGCGGCCCGCGGCAGTCCATTCCGGGCGACCCGACAGCCGACCCACCCGCTCCAGTTGCGCAGGGTCGACGCCACGCTCGGCGCACCGGGTCAGCAGCTCACGCAGCTCCGCGGCGAAACCGTCGGTGCCCAGGGCCGCCCGCAATTCGGCCGGCCAGGCGTCGGCCCCGTCGGCGATCTCGCCGGCCAGCAACTCGGCGATGATCGCGTCTTGTTCGGCGCTGGTGACCAACCGGGGCGGTGGACCGCCGGCGCGCTGCGCCGCCAGCCGCAGCACCGCGAACGCGTAGCTGTGCACGCTGCGCACCAGCGGTTCCCGGATCACCGCGGGCCGGCCGCCGCCCTGCGAGCCCAGCAACCGCGCGGTCAACGCGCTGCGTGCTTGCGCCCCCATCCGGCCCGAACCCGTCAGCAGCAGAACCGATTCCGGATCGGTGCCCGCGCCGATCCGGCTGGCCGCGACATCGACCAGCAGTGAACTCTTGCCGGTGCCCGGCCCGCCCAGCACCCGCAGCGTCCCGCGCAGACCGGGATCGAGAACGGCGTGGGCCTCAGGGCCCCAGTGGAAGGACATAGCGGAATGACACCACGGGGGTCTGACAAGTAAGGCCCGGCCGAGAGTGGGTGATGGACGGACTGGCACGATCAACGCGTGACCCGCCTGCACGTGCACCGCTTCGGCCCGCCAGGCCCCGTGCGGCTGCTGGCGCTGCACGGGCTCACCGGGCACGGCCAGCGGTGGGAACATCTGGTCAAGCAGCACCTGCCCGAGATCGGCGTTGCCGCACCGGATCTGATCGGCCACGGCTACTCGTCCTGGGATGCGCCGTGGACGATCGATGCCAACGTAGGTGAGCTGGCCGGCTTGCTCGAACGCGAGGCCGATGACCCCGTCGTCGTGGTGGCGCACTCGTTCGGCAGCGCGGTCGCCCTGCAGTTGGCGGCCACCCATCCGGACCGGGTCGCGGGGCTGGTGCTGCTCGACCCGGCCGTCGGACTGGACGGCGGATGGATGCGCGAGATCGCCGACGCCATGCTTGCCTCCCCGGATTACTCCGATGCCGCGGAAGCCCGCGCGGCGAAAACCAACGGCTCATGGGCCGGCGTAGACCCTGCCGTGGTCGACGCCGAACTCGACGAACACCTCGTCGAGCTGCCCGGCGGTCGGTGCACCTGGCGACTCAGCCTGCCGGCGATGACGGCCTATTGGAGCGAACTGGCCCGCGACATCGTGTTGCCGCCCAAAGGAATTGGGACGACGCTGGTGCAGGCGGCGTGGACATCGCCACCGTATGTCACCGATCGACTCGTCAGCGATCTACGCGAGCAGCTGGGGCAAGATTTTCGTCACCTGACGTTCGAATGCAACCACATGGTGGCCGAGACCAAACCGGCCGAAGTCGCCGCGCTGATCCGCGAGCGGATGGCCTGACAATGGCTGCGGTGACCGACGATCAGATCGAGCGGGTGCGGGCACTGGTTGCCGTGATACCCCCGGGCAGAGTCTCGACGTATGGCGACATCGCCGCTGTTGCAGGCCTTTCCAGCCCGCGCATCGTCGGCTGGATCATGCGTACCGACTCCTCGGACCTGCCCTGGCACCGGGTGATCAGCGCCTCGGGCCGGCCGGCGCGACACCTGACCACCCGGCAGCTGGAACTGCTTCGCGCGGAAGGGGTTCTGGCGGTCGACGGTAGGATCGCGCTCAGCGAAGTCCGCTACGCCTTCCCCGACTAGAGGATGAGCCCTGGCTAGAGGATCAGCCGGACCAGTGCCGCAGTGCGAGCCAGACCCGGGAAAGCGGCAGCCGTCGAGCGCGGATGCAACGCGTGCACGGCGAGCCGGAACATCAACGCACGCAACAACATCTGCGGCCATTCCGGTAACGCGTTCCAGCGGTCGATGAGACCTTCGTCGGCGTCTCCCCACGAGAGCGCATCGACGACAACCACTCCCGCCGCCCACGACGCAGGCCGCCAGTAGGGCGTGATGTCGGTGATCCCCGGCGCAGCAGCACCGGCGAAGAGCACCGTGCCATACAGGTCGCCGTCGACCAGCTGATTGGGACTCTTGGTCGGACGCCGCAGTCCGGCAAGCTGATTGATCAACTCGACCGACCGCTGGCCGTCCGCCGTGGGAGACGCCGTGCGGGCCCCCGCCGGCACCGACTGCAGCGGCCGCTCTTCCCACGCGGCCCGGTCGGCGGCGATGAAGACGTCGACATCGGCCCACGGCGCCGTCGGCCCCTGGGTCAAAAACCGCGGCCGTTCCAGCTTGCCGGTGGCTTCGTGCAACCGCACCGCGGCCGACACCACCTCGTCATGCCTGGGCTCGGGCTGGCCGGCGACGAAAGTGTCTGCTCGCCAACCCGATACCACGTAACGCCCGTCGGTCGAACGGACCGGTCGGGCCAGCCGCACACCGTCGACGAACAACGTCTCGCGGACCCGCGCGGACCAGGCGGCGCGGGCGTTCTCGGCGACCATCGACATCACCACTTCGCCGCAGCGCCAGCCGCCCTCCCAGGCGGCGCCGAGCGGAATCGGCACGACACCGCTCAAACCGAACGCCGACAGCACATGCTCCGGCGGCGGTTCGACACTCACGCGGCTAGCCTAATCGGGCTCAGCGAAGTCCCGGGACTAGACACGACGTCGCGGCTTCGGGTCGCCGATCAGTACATCACCATGTCGGGCTGCAATTGCTGCGCCCAAGCCACGATGCCGCCCTGCAGGTGCACCGCGTCGGCAAACCCGGCGTCACGCACCGCCGCCAGCGCCTCGGCCGAGCGCACACCGGTCTTGCAGTAGAGCACCGGCCTGCGGTCCCGGGGCAGCCTGGCCAGGCCTTCGCCGGTTCTGATCGACGAACTCGGGATCAATTGAGCCCCGTCGATGTGGTTGATGTCCCACTCGGCAGGCTCACGCACGTCGATGAGAGCGATGTTGCTGCCCGAATCGAGCAGATCACGCAGCTCATGGGGGGTGATCGCGGCGTCATCGGGGGCGTCGGCCACGGTTCCGCAGAACTCGTCGTAGTCGCTCAACTCGGTGATCGCCGGTGTGGCCGGGTCCTTGCGGATGGCGATGGTGCGATAGCTCATCGCCAGCGCGTCGTAGATCAGCAGCCGGCCCAGCAGCGGCTGCCCGATGCCGGTGATCAACTTGATCGCCTCGGTTCCCATCACCGACGCGATCGAGCCGCACAGCACACCCAGCACGCCGCCTTCGGCGCACGACGGGACCAGGCCCGGCGGTGGCGCTTGCGGGTACAGATCGCGGTAGTTCAGTCCCCGCTTATTGCCGGCCTCATCGGCCGGTGCGTCTTCCCAGAACACCGACACCTGGCCGTCGAACCGGTAGATCGACCCCCACACGTACGGCTTGCGCGCCAGCACCGCGGCGTCGTTGACCAGGTAGCGGGTCGCGAAGTTGTCGGTGCCGTCGAGGATCAGGTCGTAATCGCCGAACAGGTCGACGGCGTTGTGCCGATCAAGCCGGACCTCGTGCAGTTGCACGCTCACCAGCGGGTTGATCGCGGCGATCGAGTCGCGTGCGGACTGCGCTTTGGACCGGCCGACATCCCCGACGCCGTGGATGATCTGACGCTGCAGATTCGATTCCTCCACGACGTCGTCGTCCACGATGCCGATCGTCCCGACCCCGGCCGCGGCTAGGTAGAGCAGCGCCGGAGCACCCAGACCGCCGGCACCGATCACCAGCACCCGCGCATTCTTGAGCCGCTTCTGGCCGTCGACGCCCAGATCGGGGATGACGAGATGGCGGCTGTAGCGGGCCACCTCGTCGGCGGTCAGCTCGCCGGCGGGCTCGACGAGCGGTGGCAGCGATGGCGACATCTCACCAATTTATCGACTCACCGGGGTCTCGAGTCAGGCGATGGGGTACGGCCAGGGATTGAACCGGCAGGTCTTACCGTCCGGCCTGACGTACTCCGGGTCGAACTTCGAGGCTTCGTCGTCGGACGTCGAGAAGGTTTGCTGCATCATGATCGGCGCCAGACCGCCCTGCTTGTCGCAGGGCTCGTGCCGCAGATAGCCGATGGCGTGGCCGACCTCGTGGTTGATCAAGTACTGCCGGTAGGAGCCGATGTCACCTTGGAACGACAGCGCGCCGCGCACCCAGCGCGCCTCGTTGATGAAGACGCGCGGCTCGACTCCGGCCCCATAAGACGGGTTGTAGCAGGACGTTTCGAGCGGGAACTCGTACCCGCAGCCTTCCCGGACGGTCATCGGCGTGCTCAGCGAGATCCGGATATCCGGTTTGACTCGGCCATTCGCGTCGACCCTGACGAACGCGAACTGGGCGTCGTGGGTCCAGCTCTTCGGATTGGCCAGAGTCTGGTCGACCATGGCCGCGAACGCGTCGTCACCGCCGAACGCCACGGGGTCCATCCCGTTTTCGACCTCGACGGTGTATTTGAAGACTTTCGCCGTACCCTGGCCGGCCTGCGGTGTGACCCCAGGGACGACGCGCCAGGACTTGGCTCCCGCGTCGCTGAACGGCCCGCCGTTGGGCAGCATCCCGGTCGGCAGGCTGGCGTCGAACTGGGTCAGACCACGGGGCGGAGCGTCGACGATCACCGTGCCCACCGCACCGATCTTCGGCGGACCCTGCAGCGGATGCCCGGATATGGGCGCGGACGCGCTCGTCCCGGTGACGGCCTGATAGAGCACCACGCCCGTGACGACCACTAGCACCGGCAGCGCGTAGGCGCGCCAGCCGTAGGTGGACACGAAGCGTCCCAGCCAGCTCTGCTTGCGCCAACGGCCGGTGTCACGATTCGACCGGACCCGGCCGGCGCCTCCCCATGCCAGCGGATCCCGCTGCGCGCGCAGTGGCTCGCGCCAGTCGTCGCGAAGAACCGGCGTCCGGTTGCCCCCGCGCCACTCAGGGTCGAAGGTCACTTTCCCAGAATGACACAACCCGCGCTAGCTGGGACTCTCGGCGCGCCCGACCGCACGCCGACGACCCTGGCACGGCGACATTCAGCCGAGTGCTGACGAGCGAAAATCCGTGCGGGTAGTAGTGTCGTTGCGATCAACCGCGCACTCGCCACACCGGCGCGATGACCATCAGATTGAGGAACGGATGAGCGATCTCGCCAACGTCGCCGGAAGGAGTGCGGTGAAACCCGCCACTGCTGCCCGGCGCGGCAACCGGCTACCTCGTGACGAGCGTCGGGGCCAGTTGCTCATTGCGGCCAGCGACATTTTCGTCGACCGCGGCTACCACGCCGCCGGTATGGACGAAATCGCCGAGCGCGCCGGGGTTAGTAAACCCGTGCTGTACCAACACTTTTCAAGCAAGCTCGAGTTGTACCTGGCGGTGCTTGCTCGGCACGTCGAGAATCTGGTGTCCGGCGTGCGACAGGCGTTGCGAACCACGACCGACAACCGTCAGCGACTGCGGTCCGCCGTGGGAGCGTTTTTCGATTTCATCGAGCACGACGGCCAGGGCTACCGGTTGATCTTCGAAAACGACTTCACCACCGAGCCTCAGGTCGCCGCGCAGGTGCGGGTGGCCACCGAGTCGTGCATCGACGCGGTCTTCGACCTGATCAGCGCCGACTCCGGTTTGGACCCGCATCGGGCCCGGATGATCGCGGTGGGCCTGGTCGGGCTCAGCGTGGACTGCGCCCGGTATTGGCTGGACGCCGACCGGCCGATCGCCAAGGACGATGCCGTCGACGGAACCGTCCTGTTCGCCTGGGGCGGCCTGTCACACGTGCCGCTCACCCGCTCTTAGCTGCGCCGCTGCCAATCCCGAAGCCGACGCGACGCGAGTCCGCGGCGCCGATTTCGACGTAGGCGATCTTGGTCGAGTTCACCAGGAAGCGGCGGCCTTTGTCGTCGGTCAGGCCCAGCACGTCCGCGTCTTTGCCCAGCGCAGCGGCAACCAGGGCCTCGACTTCGCTCGGCGTTTGGGAGCTGGTGAACACCAACTCACGCGGGCTGTCCGTGATACCGATCTTGACCTCCACGCCGGCCCCTTCCGTTCCTCGCTAAATGTTGCTTGCGCCTTGCAGGCTAGTGGACGCCCGACGGGCGTGCCGAAACCCGGTCGGCAGCCAAGCGTTCGCGACGGCGCTCCGCGACAACCGTCGCTGTTGGCAAATCGTGACCTGACACGCCCGCTCCGGCCCCGGCGACACCCAGTCACATCACTAACATCTGCACCATCATCACCAATGATTACCTGGACCACGAGCTCCGGGACTACCCCGACGACACCGTCGACGACATCTACGCCGTCGACGATGACTCGCCGCCCGGTGAGCGCTGGCGTCCGATCGCGGCCGTCGCCGGGATCGTCTTCGTACTCGCGGTGATCGCCACCTTGGTGATCGTCAACGGCGGCGACAGCGCCTCGACCTCGGCAACTGTCGTTGTGCCGCCGAGTCGAAGCACCACGCCGCGGTTGGTGCCGGCCCTGCCGCCGGAGACGGTCACCACCATGACGCCGACGTCGCGACCGCCCAGCCCCACCGCCACCAGCACCGCGCCCACCCAGACCCCGCCACCGGCCGCGGCTGCGCCGATGCCGCCGGATATCGCAGCGCGGACCTTCCTTTACCGGGTGACCGGCACCAAAGGCCTGTTCGATCTGGTCACCGTCGTTTACACCGACGCGTCGGGCGCGCCGCAGACCGACTTCAACGTGTCACTTCCGTGGTCGAGGGTCGTCGTCCTCGAACCGGGCGTCGGCACGCGATCCGTCGTGGCGACCAGCCTGACCGGGCGCCTGAACTGCTCGATCGCCGACAGCGTCGGTCAGCCTGTCGCGATCTCGACCAGCAGCACGATGATCGCAACCTGCAGCCGCTAGGCCAGGCCCAGCTCGCGCATCCGTTCGTTGTGCGTGCGCTGCAGACGGTCGAAAAACCCCGCCAGTTGAGTCAGCCCGTCGGTCCCCGACACCACCAGATCAACCAGCTCGTCATGTTCGGCCAGCACATATTGGGCTTGGGTGATCGCCTCACCGAGCAGACGCCGCGACCACAATGCCAGCCGGCTGCGCTGCTTGGCGCTCTTGCTCACCGCGGCCTGCAGTTCGGCAACGACGAACTGCGAGTGCCCGGTCTGCGACATCGTCGAGCGCACCACGTCGGCCACCTCGTCGGGCAGTCCGTCGGCGACCTGCAGGTAGAAGTCAGCGGCCAGCGCGTCTCCGACGTAGGTCTTGACCAGCGCTTCCAGCCAGGTGCTCGGCGTAGTCAGCCGGTGGTAGCCGTCCAGAGCGGAGGCGTATTTCGAGATCGCCGGCACCACGTCGACGCCGCGGCGCTCCAGGGCATCGCTGAGCACCTCGTAGTGCGCCATCTCCGCGGCAGCCATGCTGGCCATCGAGATCCGGCCACGCAGATCCGGCGCCATCTTCGCCTCTTCGGTGAGCCGGTAGAACGCCACCACCTCGCCGTAGGCCAGCAGCGCGAACAACTCGTTGACTCCGGGATGGTCCGCGGGAAGCCGCGGCGGAGGCGGATCGGCCAGCTGGTCGTCCGGCGAAAGCGGAGTCATGCCAACCACTCTAGGTGTCCGCTGCGGGCGGCAACGCCGCCCTGGCGATCACCGACGTGATCTCGCGGCGACCCGCTGCGGGCGGCAACGCCGCCCTGGCGATCACCGACGTGGACGCGAAACGCGGCGAATCGGGGCAACAGCGGGCCACCGGTTACAATAGATCCAGGTAACGGTGGCAGATCCGTACCACTTGTACCTATGCAATGTGCGTGCACGCAGTTGGCCCCGCCTCAGGAGCGCAGGGCCCGCGAATCGGAAACGTATTCGATAGTCAGCTGGTGCGCGCGTGACCGCAACGATTGACCAATCGAATACGAACCCGAAAGGCATACGTGCTTCACGCATGACTCCACTCATCACACCTAACCGAGCCGCGGCCGAATCCACCTTTGCCGACCTCGGTGTACGCGACGAAATCGTCCGGGCGCTCAGCGAAAAAGGCATCGAGCACCCCTTCGCCATCCAGGAGCTCACGCTGCCGCTCGCCCTTACCGGCGACGACCTGATCGGCCAGGCCCGCACCGGGATGGGCAAGACCTTCGCCTTCGGCGTGCCGCTGCTGCAGCGAATCACCACCGTCCGGCGCGGATCGCCCGCTCAACGGAATTCCGCGGGCACTGATCGTGGTGCCCACCCGCGAATTGTGCCTGCAGGTCCACGGCGACCTGTCCACCGCGGCCAAGTATCTGAGCGCCGACGACGACCGGAAGCTCTCGGTGGTCTCCATCTACGGCGGACGGCCCTACGAGCCGCAGGTCGAGGCGCTGCGCGCCGGCGCCGACGTGGTGGTCGGCACCCCCGGGCGGCTGCTCGACCTGGCTCAGCAAGGCCACCTGCAGCTGGGCGGGCTGTCAGTGCTGGTGCTCGACGAGGCCGACGAGATGCTCGACCTGGGCTTCCTGCCCGACATCGAGCGGATTCTGCGCCAGATTCCCGACGAGCGGCAGGCGATGCTGTTTTCGGCGACGATGCCGGATCCGATCATCACGCTGGCCCGCACGTTCATGAACCAGCCCACTCACATCCGGGCCGAAGCACCGCACTCTTCGGCTGTCCACGACTCCACCAAGCAGTACGTCTACCGCGCACACGCCCTCGACAAAGTCGAGCTGATCAGCCGGGTGCTGCAGGCTCGCGGACGCGGCGCCACCATGATCTTCACCCGCACCAAGCGCACCGCCCAGAAGGTCGCCGACGAGCTGGCCGAGCGTGGTTTCGCCGTCGGCGCCGTACATGGAGACCTCGGTCAGATCGCCCGCGAAAAGGCGCTGAAGCAGTTCCGCGGCGGTGACATCGATGTGCTGGTCGCCACCGACGTGGCGGCCCGCGGCATCGACATCGACGACATCACCCACGTGATCAACTACCAGATCCCGGAGGACGAGCAGGCCTACGTGCACCGCATCGGCCGGACCGGGCGGGCCGGTAAGACCGGTATCGCGGTCACCCTCGTCGACTGGGACGACCTGGCCCGCTGGACGATGATCGACAAAGCCCTCGGCCTGGACTGCCCCGACCCGGCCGAGACTTACTCCAACTCGCCGCACATCTACACCGAGCTGGACATCCCGACCGGCACCCAGGGCTTCGTCGGAGCCCCGAAGAAGTCACCGGTGAAGCGCACCGGATCCAGCGGCCCCACCCGCGAGGCGCCCGCGCCGTCGCGCAACAGCGACCGCCAGCGCCGCCGCACCCGCGGGGGCAAGACGGCGACCGGGCACTCCGCCAACGGCACCCCCGAGACGGATGCGTCGGCAACCGCCGCCGGCAATTCCGACGGCGCATCCGGCGACGGCACCCGGGCACGGCGTCGCCGCCGCCGCCCCCGCAAGCCGGCGGACGCCGCAGCCCCCGCCAACTGATCCGGCGTCGACCTCGCCGATGGTCAAGCCGGAACGTCGCACCAAGGCTGATCTGCTGGCTGCGGCCGCGATCGTGACCGTGGTGGCCGCGGCCGCGGCGTTGATCTGGTGGACCAGCGACGCCCGGGCCACCATCAGCCGCCCGGCGACAGTGCCCGCTCCCAATCCGACGCCCGCGCACGCGGTGCCGACATCCTTGCGGGAGCTCTGGCGAGCCGACAGCCCTGCCACCGCGGAACCGGTCGCCGTCGGCGGGTCCGTCGTCACCGGCAACGGCCGCGTCGTCGAGGGCCACGACCCGGTCACCGGTGCCGTGCGATGGAGCTACTCCCGCGACAGCGACCTGTGCGGCGTCTCCTGGGTGTACCGGGTGGCGGTGGCGGTCTATCGCGACGACCGGGGTTGCGGCCAGGTCAGCACCCTCGACGGATCGACCGGCCAACGTGGGCCCGCCCGCAGCAGCTACAGCAACCGGCGGGTGGAGCTGTCGTCAGACGGCACCACGGTGATGTCCGCCGGCGATACCCGCCTGGAGGTGTGGCGGTCGGACATGGTCCGGATGTTGTCGTACGGCGAGATCGACGCCCGGGTCAAGCCGTCGTCGAAGGGTCTGCACAGCGGCTGCCGACTGACCTCGGCTGCGGCGAGCTCATCAGCGGTCTCGGTGTTCGAGGCGTGCGGCCGGCAGGCCGACCTACGGCTCACGCTGCTACGTCCGGCCAAAGAGGAAGACGAGCCGGATCAGCACAATGTGGCCGAACCGGGCGTCGGCGTCGACTCCGGCGCCAAGGTCCTGACGGTGTCGGAGACCAGGACTGCGGTGTACCTGCCGGTGCCGCAGCCCAGGGTCGATGTCATCGACGAGACCGGCACCACCGTGGGCAGCACTCTGCTGCCCGAGCCGCCGTTGACGTCCAATGTGGTGACTCGGTCCAGCAACCTGATCACCTGGTGGACCGGCCACCGGGTGATGGTGTTCGACGCGGCGAACCTGACCTACCGCTATTCGGTTGGCCCGGCTGGTTCTTCGGCTCCGGTCGGACCGGCCACTCTGATGGCCGGCAAGCTGATGGTCCCGGTCACCGACGGTATCGCGGTGTGCGATCCGCTCACCGGCGCCGACCAGGACTTCCTGCCGGTGCATCGGCCACCGGGCGACGCGCCGGTGATCCCGCTGGCGTCCGGCTCGCAGCTGCTCGAGCAGCGCGGCAACACCCTGGTCGCGCTGGGCTGACTACGCCTCGATGCTGAATGTGGGCAGCGCCTTGCCCGTCTTCCAATGTTTGAGCAGCGCCTGCGCCAACTCCTGATAAGCCGTTGCGCCCTTGTTCTTGCGCGCGGCCAGTACTGACGAGCCCGATGCGCTGGCTTCGGCAAACCGCACCGTACGCGGGATCGGCGGCGCCAGCACCGGTAGGTCGTAGCGGTCGGCGACATCGAGCAGCACGTCGCGGGTGTGCGTCGTGCGTGGGTCGTACAGCGTCGGCAGCGCACCCAACAGCTTCAGGCCCGGGTTGGTGATCTGCTGAACGTCGTCAACGGTCCGCAGGAACTGTCCGACGCCGCGGTGCGCCAGCGTTTCGCATTGCAGCGGCACGATGACCTCGTCAGCGGCGGTGAGCCCGTTCAGCGTCAGCACGCCCAGCGACGGTGGGCAATCGATCACCACCACGTCGAACGTGCCGTCGAGTTTGTCCAGCGCCCGTTTGAGCGCGTACTCGCGGCCGGCCCGCATCAACAGCATCGCCTCGGCGCCGGCCAGGTCGATGTTGGCCGGCAGCAGTGTCATCCCCTCGGTGGTCTGCACCAGCGCGGCATTGGCCTCGACGTCGCCGAGCAACACCTCGTGCACCGACACCGCAAGCTTGTCCGGATCCTGGCCGAGCGAAAAGGTCAGACAGCCCTGTGGGTCCAGGTCGACGAGGAGCACGCGTCGGCCCGCGTCCACCATCGCCGCACCCAGCGAGGCCACCGTCGTCGTCTTGGCCACCCCGCCCTTCTGGTTGGCCACCGCCAGCACTCGGGTCCCTTTCATCAGACGCCGTTCCTCCTCATTTCGTGCTGGCCGGTTCCATGTTGACATCTGCCATCCTAGCATTAACACCATGGTGCCCGCGCGCGGATGGCTATGTGTGTCAGGCAGAATCGGTCAGCATGGGCGTCCAGAGCCATCGGCTGGTGTTGCTGCGCCACGGAGAAACCGAATGGTCGCTGTCCGGCCAGCACACCGGATTCACCGAACTCGACCTCACCGACACCGGTCGTGCCCAAGCGGTCGCTACCGGCCCGGTGCTGGCCGACCTGCATCTCGACGATCCCGAAGGTGATCAGCAGCCCGCGCCGGCGGGCGCTGGACACCGCCGAACTCGCCGGCCTGACCGTCGACGAGACATCTGAGTTGCTCGGCGAATGGGATTACGGCTCCTACGAAGGCCTGACGACCGCGGAGATCCAGAAAATCCGACCCGACTGGTCGATCTGGACGCACGGCGCCGTGGGCGGCGAGTCGGTGGCTCAGGTCAGCGAGCGCGCTGACCGGGCGGTTGCGTTGGCGTTGGACCTGATGGCCGCACGCGACGTGATCTTCGTCGGTCATGGCCACTTCTCCCGCGCCGTCATCACCCGCTGGGTAGAGCTGCCGCTGATCGAGGGCCGTCGCTTCGGCATGGGCGCGGCCTCCATCGCGATCGGCGGCTTCGAGCATGGGATACGCCAGATCAGCGCGCTGGGCCTTCGCCCTGATAAAGCCTGAGCCGAATGACGCCTGAACCGCCGTTCGTGCTGTGCGGGCCGTCCGGCGCGGTGATCGCCGACGGCGTGCAGACCGGCTATCGCGACGTGGCCGACGCGCAGTCGGCGCTGCGCTCGGGTCAGGCACCAATTGTGCTGGGCGCATTGGCTTTTGATGTCGATGGGCCGGCCGCGTTGATAGTACCGGGCGCCGTGCGGCGTGCCGCCGAGCTGCCCGGTTGGCCGACCGGACCGATGCCCGGCGTACGGGTGTCGAGCACACTGCCCGCGCCCCACGAGCACCGGGCCCGGGTGCGACGTGCGTGTGACGAGTTGACGGCCGTGGGCAGCACACTGCAGAAGGTGGTGCTGGCCCGCGCACTGCGGCTGGTCGCCGACTCCCCCCTGGACGCCCGAGTCATCTTGCGCCGCTTGGTGAACAACGACCCAGCCGCCTACGGCTATCTCGTCGACCTGTCGGCGGCGGGCGGCGACTATGCAGGCATGGCGCTGGTCGGCGCCAGCCCGGAGCTGCTGGTGGCCCGCGACGGCGATCGGGTGACCTGCCAGCCGTTCGCCGGCTCGGCGCCGCGGGACGCCGACCCCGAGCGCGACGCCGCCGCCGGCGCCGCGCTCGCAGGGTCGGCGAAGGATCGTCACGAGCACCAGTTGGTGATCGACACCATGGCGGCGGCATTGCGCCCGCTGTGCAGCGAGTTGACGATTGCCGCGACGCCAACGCTGAGCCGAACGGCGGCGCTGTGGCACCTCAGCACACCGATCACCGGACGGCTGCGCGATACCTCAACTACCGCAATCGATTTGACCCTTGCCCTGCACCCCACCCCGGCGGTCGGCGGGGTGCCCACCGATGCCGCCGCCCGTCTGATCAGCGAGCTGGAAGGCGATCGCGGGTTCTACGCCGGCGCCGTCGGCTGGTGCGACGCCAACGGCGACGGCCGCTGGGTGGTCACCATTCGTGGTGCGCAACTGTCCGCTGACCGGCTCACCGCGCTGGCCCATGCCGGCGGCGGAATCGTCGCCGAGTCCGATCCCGACGGCGAAGTCGCTGAGACCACCACCAAATTCATCACCATCCTGAGCGCGCTGGGAGTGCGACCATGACCGTGTGCATACGTCGAGCCTCGTCCGGCGATGCCGCGGCGATCACCGCGATGATCCACGACCTGGCCCTCTTCGAGCGCGCTCCCGATCAGTGCACTGTTGTCGAATCACAAGTCAGTGCAGCGCTTTTCGGTGATTCGCTGACGCTGCGAGCACACGTCGCCGACGTGGACGGCGAAGTCGCGGCGATGGCACTGTGGTTCCTGAACTTCTCCACCTGGGACGGCGTCGAGGGCATTTACCTCGAAGACCTGTTCGTGCGGCCGCAGTTCCGCCGTCTCGGGCTGGCCCGCGGCCTGCTGGCCGCGCTGGCGAAAGAATGCGTGGACCACAACTACACCCGGCTGGCCTGGGCCGTGCTGAACTGGAACACCCCCGCGATCGCGCTGTACCGAGGCCTCGGCGCGCAACCGCAAAGCGAGTGGACCACCTACCGCGTGTCGGGCCCCGAATTACGTGAACTGGCAGGTCCGGCCGCCGGGCCGGATTGACCACCTGACATCCAGCGCACCGCGGCGGGACTGAACAGCAGCGCCAACGCGGTCAACGTCACGCCGGCCACCGGGATCCCGATCAGCGCCCGATGCGAGTCGACGGTCAAGTACCACGCGACCGGGAGCAGCAACAGCTCGGCGAACACCGCCAGCCCGCGACCCCAGTGCCGCCCGACCAGCAACGACCAGCCGGCCGCCAACACGGCGCTGCCGGCCAGGGCGAACCACGCCGCAGTCCCGAACCCGTTGATCCCACGCTGATCCGCGCCACCGATCGCCCGAATCAGCAGAACAACGGCAACCACCAGGCCCGTCGCCCCCTGCGCAGCCACGATGAATCCCGCACCACGCACACTGGCCGGAGTACGCCTGATCACCGCCTCAGCGTAGCCACGCCGACGGGCCCGCTCCCGTAGGCTTTGACGTCATGCGCGCCGTGCTGATCGTCAATCCGACCGCGACCTCGACGACGACAGCCGGCCGCGATCTGCTGGCGCACGCTCTCAAAAGCCGCCTCGAGTTGACTGTCGAGCACACCCGGCACCGCGGCCACGGCGGTGAAATCGCCGATGCCGCTGTCCGGGACGGCGTTGACCTCGTCGTCGTGCACGGCGGCGACGGCACAGTGAGCAACGTGGTCAACGGCCTGCTCGGCAAACCCGGCCAGCTGCCCACCGGGCATGTCCCGGCACTGGCGATCGTCCCCGGCGGGTCGGCGAATGTGACGGCCCGCTCGCTGGGCATCCCGCCCGGCCCGATCGACGCCACCAACCAGCTGATCTGGCTGCTGGACAAGTACGGCCCGCACAAGCAGTGGCGCCGGATCGGGTTGATCGACTGCGGCGAGCGGTGGGCCATACTGAACGCGGGCATGGGGGTCGACGCCGAGGCGGTGGCCAAGGTCGAGGCGCAGCGGGAGAAGGGCATCAAGGTCACCCCGACCCGCTACATCACTGCGGCGACGCGCGCGGCATTGGCCTACTCCCGCAAGAAACCGCGGCTGACCGTCGAGTTGCCCGGGCGCGAGCCCATTTCCGGGGTCCATTTCGTCTTCGTGTCCAACTCCAGCCCCTGGACCTACGCCAACGACCGGCCGATGTGCACCAACCCCGGCACCCGTTTCGAGTCCGGCCTCGGGGTCTTCGGCGTCACTGCGCTGAAGGTCCTACCGAGCCTGAGACTGGTTGCTCAGATGTTCTCCAAGCAGCCCAAAATCACCGGTGACCAGGTTGTCCGTGACGACAACGCTGACTGCGTGCGGGTGACGTGCGCCGATCCACCCATGGCGAGCCAATTCGACGGCGACTACCTCGGTGTGCGCGAAGCGATGACGTTTCGCTCGGTTCCCGACGCCCTGGACGTCGTCGCTCCGCTCCCAAAAAAGCTATCCTGACCTGCGGCGATCACGCAATGTGGGGCAAACCACTGGGCAGAGTCGCAGGCAGTGTAGTACAAACGGTTAAGGGATTTGGTAACGGATTCTTGAAGTGAGATAGCCCACGGACCAACGAGTCGCTATTGACATCTGTTGAGCCTGTGAAACGATCGGACAATCGCACGCAACGGTACGGAAACATTTGTTGTGCCTGCGTTAATAGCAGAAGAAAATCATTCGTGCGCATTGCTGCGCACACAGTGAGGAGCAACGACTTATGGATTGGCGCCACACAGCGGTCTGTCGCGACGAAGACCCGGAGCTGTTCTTCCCTGTCGGGAACAGCGGACCGGCTCTCGCACAGATCGCCGACGCGAAACTGGTCTGTAACCGCTGTTCGGTGACCACTGAGTGCCTGTCGTGGGCACTCAGCACCGGGCAGGATTCTGGCGTATGGGGCGGAATGAGCGAGGACGAGCGACGCGCATTGAAGCGTCGCAACGCTCGGACGAAGGCCCGTACCGGAGTCTGACCTAAACGATTTCAACGGTGCGGCCCTGACGATGTGTCGGGGCCGCACCGTTGTGTCTGAAGCTAGTGCATGACCCGCGGGCGACGACCGATCGGGACCCGCAGCACCACGTCCGTGCCGCCTTCCGGGGCGTCGTGCATCTGCAGCGAGCCGTCAAGCTCTGCCGAGATCAGGGTCCGCACGATCTGCAGGCCGAGGCGGTCGGACTGCTCGACGCTGAAGCCGTCGGGCAGCCCGCGGCCGTTATCGTGGACGATCACGTCGAGCCAGCGTGCCGAACGCTCGGCACGGATCGTCACCGACCCGCCGCCTGCAGCGGACCCGCAGGTGGGCTGTTCGAAGGCGTGCTCGATAGCGTTTTGGACCAGCTCCGTGATCACCATGACCAGCGCGGTCGCGCGGTCGGAGTCCAACACACCGAGCATTCCCGAACGGTTGATCCGGATCGGGGTGTCGACCGTTGCCACATCGTTCATGATCGGCAGAATCCGGTCGATCACCTCGTCGAGGTTGACTTCCTCGTCGACCGACATCGACAGCGCGTCGTGCACCAACGCGATCGACGACACCCGTCGCACCGATTCGATCAGCGCTTCGCGGCCTTCGGCGTTGGTGGTCCGGCGCGCCTGCAGGCGAAGCAGCGCGGCGACGGTTTGCAGGTTGTTCTTCACCCGGTGATGGATCTCCCGGATCGTGGCGTCCTTGGACATCAGCGCGCGGTCGCGACGTTTGATCTCGGTGACGTCGCGGATCAGCACCGCGGCGCCGACGGCCGACCCACCGAGCACCAGCGGCAGCGTCCTCAACAACACCGCGGCACCGCCGGCATCGACCTCGACGCGCATGCTGGCCCCGCCGGTCAGCGAGTCGCGCACGTGCTCGGCGAGTTCCTGGGCCTCGAAGGGGTCGGAGATCAGCGGACGGGTGACCTCGATCAGGTTTTGCCCCTCCAACTCCAGATTCAGCCCCATCCGGTGGTAGGCCGACAGCGCGTTGGGGCTGGCATAGGACACCAGCCCGTTGACATCGAGGCGGATGAAGCCGTCTCCCACCCGCGGGCTCGACCGCGACATCGCCAGATCACCGACGTTGGGAAACGTTCCCTCCGCGAGCATGTGCACCAGGTCCGCGGCGCAGTCGAGGTAGGCGGTCTCCAGCTGGCTCGATTTCGGGGTCTTGGCGACGGCGGTCTGATGCGTCAGCACCGCTACCACGGCGTCGTCGTACCGCACCGGCACCGCTTCGATGCTCACACCGGCCTGCTGCCAGGAAAACTGTTGGGCGGCTGTAGCTTCCAAGCGAATGGCGCCGGACTCGAAAGCCGCGGCGACCGGTGGCATGCGGGCGGCGTCGGCGATGGTTCCGACCGCGTCACGCAACAGCACGGTGGGCGCGGTGTTCGGCCGGCACTGTGCGACGCAAACCAGGGAATCGTCGTCGCGGCGAACCCACATCAGGTAGTCGGCGAACGACAGGTCGGCGAGCAGCTGCCACTCGCCCACCACGGCGTGCAAATGGTCGACGGCGCCGCCTGGCAGAACGGTGTGTTCGGCAAGCAGGTCACCGAGAGTGGACATCGGCCTTGCCCGCTGTGATGCTCAGACGACTAGCTGATCACGGCGATGAGATCGCCTGCTTGGATGACGTCTCCGACCGACACACTGACTTTGGTGACGGTGCCGGCGACCTCGGCCAGGACCGGGATTTCCATCTTCATCGATTCCAGCAGCACCAGGGTGTCGCCCTCGCTGATCTGGTCGCCCTCGTGGACCACGACTTCGAGCACGCTGGCCACGATCTCTGCCCGGACGTCCTCGGCCATCATCACCCCGTTTCGTCAGCCAGCCGTTTTCGGCGTTTGCGTCGCTTTATCGAACCACAACCATTTTCGCCGGTTGCACTCCGAGCAACCCTCGGTGTGGCCCGGCTCGATCGATGGCCGGTTTATGCAGCTGAAAGGTCACGATTGATGTCTCGGAGATATCGATAAGCAAACTCCAAGATCACTAAGAGAACCTATAGAGCCGCTTCCGTGATCGTGTCGTGCTCGAACTGTGACATTTGGCAAGCAGAGTGTCCAAAGTGAACGAAGTGCCTGAAGATCTTGGAGTGAAACAGTCGATATTGAGGAGTATTCCGTTGTCCGACAACATGTTTGCGCATGAAACAGCTCGCGGACCACTGGCCCGAGTGGCCACCGGTTTCGGGGTGGCGATGGCAGCAATCGCCACGATCGGGCTTGGCGCCGGTGCCGCCGCGGCCGCTCCCCAGCAACCTTTCGCCGCCGACGACCCGATCCCCGGTATGCCCGGTGCAGGTAGCGCGGTGAACATCGCCAACTCGCTCTTCGGCTCACTGAGCGGGCTGATGAACAACGTCTTTCCCGGCGCTGGAGACCTGCTGATGCCGGCCTCCGGCGCGCTCGGCGGAGGCGGCGGACTTCCGGGTGGTCTGCCCGGCGGCCTCGGCGGTCTCGGTGGCCTGCCCGGCGGCTTGCCAGGGCAGACCCTGCCCGGCAGCCTGCCCGGCGGCATCCCGGGCCAGGCTCCTGGGCTCGGCGGCTACCCGGGCGGCCTGCCCGGCCAAGGCCCCGGCTACCCCGGTGGCCTGCCCGGCCAGCAACTCCCGGGCCAGACGCCCGGACTGAGCGGTTACCCGGGCAGCACGCTTCCCGGCGCGTCCGCTCCGCTGGCACCCGGTCAGGTCCCCGGCGCCCTCGGTCCGGTCACACCGGCGCAGGCCCCATTCGCCGCTCAGCCCGGTCCGGTCTCGTCGGCCAGCGCCAACGGCAGCACCCTGGCGCACGTACCGGTCGTCTAGCGGTTGGCTTCGGCAGGCCGCGGCATGAAAGACTGATCGGCAAGGAGAACTTCGAGGAGGATCAGTCATGGCCAAGCGAGGCCGGAAGAAGCGCGACCGCAAGCACAGCAAGGCCAATCACGGCAAGCGGCCCAACGCATAACCCACTGCTCAAAACCAACAAAGACGCGGACCGTCCGACAGGCGGCCCGCGTCTTTGTTATGGCCTACGGCCGGCTCAGTGTTGGCTCAGCGACCCCGGATGATCGTGGTCCGGCTGATTTCCACCAGCAGCCGGGCCCGCAGGCTCTCCGGGGCCCGCTCGCCACGGCACTTGTTCGAAATCAGCGACTTGATCCGCTCCTCGAGACCGTAGGCCTGAAAACAGGGCGGGCAGTCCTCGAGATGCTGCCTCAGCTTGGCTTGGCTTTCCGGGCTGCACTCACCGTCGAGCAGCGTCCACACTTCGGCGAGTACCTCGGCGCACTCGGGTTTGATCACGGGTTCGGACTCAGACGAGAAATCGGTCACGACGAGACCTCCTCCGCGCCTGGCCCCCACGGATGAATCCGCGCTCCCTGGCGACATCGGTCAGCAGCTCGCGCAGTTGACGCCGGCCCCGGTGCAGTCGTGACATCACCGTCCCGATCGGAGTGTCCATGATCTCCGCGATCTCTTTGTAGGGAAAACCCTCGACGTCGGCGTAGTAGACCGCCATCCGGAACTCTTCAGGCAGCGCCTGGAGAGCCTCCTTGATCTCGGTGTCGGGCAGCGCCTCCAGGGCTTCGACCTCAGCCGAGCGCAAACCGGTCGACGTGTGCTCAGCGGTCGCGGCCAACTGCCAGTCGGTGATTTCGTCGGTCGGATACTGCGCCGGCTGCCGCTGCTTCTTGCGGTAGCTGTTGATGTAGGTGTTGGTCAGGATGCGGTAGAGCCAGGCCTTGAGGTTGGTGCCCTCTCTGAACGAGCGGAACCCCGCATAGGCCTTGACCATGGTTTCTTGCAGCAAATCTTCGGCATCGGCCGGATTGCGAGTCATCCGCAGCGCACCGCCGTAGAGCTGGTCCAGCAGCGGGATCGCGTCTCGTTCGAAACGAGCGGTCAGCGCCGCATCGGTATCAGTGGACCGGGTGCGCGTCGTGCCGTCAGAGTCGACGACGTCGTTGGTGGCCGTCGCCCCCGGCTCCGTCGCGCTATCGGTGTCAGCCATAGTGGATAACGCAGTCCCTTCTGTCGCGATGCCGGTGAACAGATCCATCAACACCGGACCCGTCTGGCACCTGGCCAACTGCTGTTCGACCACGAGGCTCATCGCCGTTGACACCGACTTCCTTTCCTAATCTAAAGGCTGCGACTGACACTGTCTGCTTCGCATGGCTCAACAGCTGGAATCGCCCTGCTATTTCCGGACCGCTGATCCGGCGCAATTGTGAGCAGCGTTACTGTGGCGCTCATGTCGCTGAAAGCAAAGACGATGTTCATCTCGGGCGCCAGCCGCGGGATAGGCCTGGCCATCGCGAAGCGGGCCGCGCAGGACGGCGCCAATGTTGCGCTGATCGCCAAGACGGCTGAGCCGCACCCCAAGCTGCCCGGCACGGTGTACACCGCAGCCAAGGAACTCGAGGAGGCAGGCGGCCAGGCCTTGCCGATCGTCGGCGATGTCCGCGACCCGGATTCGGTGGAGTCGGCGGTGGCCAAGGCCGTCGAGCAATTCGGCGGCATCGACATCGTGGTCAACAACGCGTCGGCGATCAATCTCGGCTCGATCAGCGAGGTGCCGATGAAGCGCTTCGACCTGATGAACGGCATCCAGGTGCGGGGCACCTACGCGGTGTCCCAGGCCTGTATCCCCCACATGAAGGGCCGGGAGAACCCGCACATCCTGACCCTGTCCCCGCCGGTCCTGCTGGGGAAAGAGTGGCTGAAGCCGACGGCCTACATGATGGCCAAGTTCGGTATGACGCTGTGCGCGCTCGGCATCGCCGAAGAACTACGCGAAGAGGGCATCGCCTCGAACACGCTGTGGCCGCGCACGCTGGTGGCCACCGCCGCGGTGCAGAACCTGCTCGGCGGAGAGGAGGCGATGGGCCGCGCGCGCAAGCCCGACATCTACTCCGATGCGGCCTACGTGATCCTCAACAAGCCCTCCCGCGAGTACACCGGCAACACGCTGCTCTGCGAGGACGTGCTGGTGGAATCGGGCGTCAAGGATCTGTCGGTCTACAACTGCGTGCCGGGCGGAACACTTGGCGTCGACTTCTGGGTGGACGGCGTCAACCCGCCGGGGTACTCGGGTCCCTGTAGCTTGGGTAGCCGAGTGCGACTCCGGCGCTGGCGGTGCTGACCGGCGCCGGTGTGCCCCATGAGGTGGTGAAGTTCCACAGCGACCCGCGGAGGCGTTCGTTTGGTGACGAGGCCGTCCGCACGCTGAGCAGCGACGGCGCGGTGGCGCCCGGGCAGATCTACAAGACGCTGATCCTCGCGGTGCCCGACGGGCTTGCTGTCGCGATAGTGCCTGCGCTTGGACGGCTGTCGTTGAAGGCGGCCGCCGCGGCGCTGGATGCGGGCAGGGCCACCATGGCCGACCAGCGTGCCGCCGAGCGCGCGACCGGCTATGTGCTGGGAGCGATTTCGCCGTTAGGGCAGCGCACACGGTTGCCGACGGTGATCGACTCCGGCGCGCTGGACTGGGAGCGGATGTACGTCAGCGCGGGCCGACGCGGCTGGGACGTCGCGCTGGCGCCCACCGATCTGGTCCGGCTCACCGGCGCGGTGACCGCCGCGATTCAGGCCTGAGGTTTGGCCAGCATCGAATGCACGCTGTCGGCGAACGCGGCGGTGGTGAAGCAGGTGGGCTCGGCGAATTCCTCCATGGTCAGCGATTCGTGCCAGCCGGCATCGGCTGCGGCGCGCAGCAGAGGCTTCGTCATCGCAACCGCGTGCGCCGGCATCGCCGCGACGCGCGAGCACCACTCATCGGCGGCCTCCAGCAGGCTGTCGTGGTCGACCACCTGCTGAACGAGGCCGAGCCGTTGCGCTTGGTAAGCGTCGATGTGCTCGCCGCGCAGGTAATAGGCAAGGGCCCCTTGGTATCCCAGTCGCCGGGTCAGCGCCCAACTGGTGCCGACCTCGGGAAGCAGGCCGAGGCGGCCGAACGCCGGCACGATCACGGCGCGCTCGCTGGCCACGGCGATGTCGCAGGACAGCGCCCAGGCCAGCCCGACTCCGGCGGCCGAGCCGTTGATGGCGGCGACGAAGATCGTGTCCGATCCGGCTATCAGCCGGGCGATTCCGCCGAATTCCCGGCGGATCCAGCGCCATACGTCGGCAACGCCTTCGGGCTGGCTCAGGTTTTCGGTAACCGTCTGCATCATCTTCAGGTCGCCGCCGGCACTGAATCCCGGATCGCGACCGGTGAGCACGACGCTTCGCACGTCGCGATCAACCACGAGAGTCCTCCAATGCGTGCCGGAGTTGGCGTACCAACGGGGCCGACAGGACGTTGAGCCGGGCGGACTCGTCAAGGGTGATGATCGCCCGGTCGCCGCGGTGTTCGACGTGCACCCGACGCGGCGCATCGGGATCGTCCCCCTCGGCGACCAGTTGGTGGTACAGCGATTCTGATGTGCTCATCCGTCATGCTCCTTAATCACGTTGGCCCGCAATGTCTTCCATGCAGCGTCAGCGAATGTCTTGACCACGCCGCGCGGCATCCGGGGTTCGTCGCCGGCAATCCAGTACCGGCTGAATTCCTGCGCCGGGCCGAACCACAGCGCGGCGGTGACTCCCGCCTGCATCGGGCGTAAAGCTCCGTAGTTGTGATGCGGCCGCCACCAGTCCCGCACGTCGGCGAAGAACGCCCGGTTGGACTCCCGCAGCTCCGCACTGTCGAGCCGCTCCCCCAGCAGCAACGCCGCTTCGCTGCGGTTGGCGGCCACCCATCGCAGGTGGTGCGCGACGCCACCGCGGATGCCGGCCTCCGCGGTGTCGTGACGGCGCAACATCGCCACGAATCCCGACTGGTATTCGCTCATCACCTGGGCGTAGACCGCAGCGGCCAGCGCGGGTTTGTCCGGGAAATGGTGGTAGAGGGCACCGACGCTGACCTCCGCGTCCCGGCGGACCTCGTCGAGCGTCGCGGCCAGGGCACCGTCAGCCGCAAACCGGCGGCGGGCCGACTGCATCAATCGACTTCGCGCATCGGTAGCTGATCGCGGCACGAGGATTACTCTACGTCTGACAGAGCTTTCCTCGGTATTGCAAGATTGCGACAGGCTCGGCATAGGGTTTCGGGTATGACGAGCACAGCGGTCGTGGTCGGCAGCGGCCCCAACGGGCTCGCGGCGGCCGTGACCCTGGCCCAGCACGGGCTGGCGGTCACGGTGCTGGAAGCCGCCGACGAGATCGGCGGTGGCACCCGAAGCGGCGAGGCCATCGTTGCCGGCCTGCTGCATGACCATTGCTCAGCGATTCACCCGATGGCCGTCGGTTCGACGTTCCTGAACGATCTCGGCCTGGAACGCCACGGCCTACAGTGGCGCTGGCCCGAGGTCGACTGCGTGCACCCACTCGACGATGGGACTGCCGGCGTGCTGTACCGCTCCGTGCAGGCCACTGCCGACGGGCTGGGAGTCGATGGCCGGCGCTGGCAGCGATTGTTCGACTGGCCGTCGGCGAATTTCGACACACTCGCCGACGACATCATGGGCCCGCTGCTGCGCTGGCCGCATCATCCGCTGGCGCTGGCCCGGTTCGGTGCCCCGACCGTGCTGCCCGGGTCCGCGCTGGCACGGGTGTTCCGCACGCCGCAGGCCCGCGCGCTGTTCGGCGGCGTTGCCGCGCATGCCTTTCGGCCCTTGCATCACCCGATGACGTCGGCGATCGGGATGGGCATCCTGACGGCCGGGCACCGGTACGGCTGGCCCGTCGCGGCCGGTGGCTCGCAGTCCATCACCCGCGCCCTGGCCGCAGTGCTGTGCGAATTGGGCGGCACGATCGAGACGCGCACCCCTGTGCGTGACGCATCGCAGTTGCCGGCCGCCGACGTGACGATCTTCGACCTGGCGCCGGGCGCGATCGCCGACATTCTCGGTGACCGGTTACCGGCCCGCATCGCCCGCGCCTACCGCCGATTCCGGCACGGCCCAGGCGCTTTCAAAGTCGACTTCGCGGTAGAGGGCGGTGTGCCGTGGACCAGTCCGGAGGCGCATCGGGCCGGTACGGTTCACCTGGCCGGCACCTACCGCGAACTGGCCCGCACCGAACGCGACGTGAATGCCGGACGGATGCCTGAGCGGCCGTTCGTTCTGGTCGGGCAGCAATACCTGGCCGATCCACAGCGATCGGTCGGCAACATTCATCCGGTGTGGACGTATGCCCATGTGCCCAATGGCTTTTCCGGCGATGCGACCGCGGCGATCATCGCGCAGATCGAGCGGTTCGCTCCGGGTTTCCGCGAACGGATCGTCGGCCAGGCGGTGCGGACTCACCGACCAATTCGCGTCCTAAACCCCAACTTCGTCGGCGGCGACATCATGACCGGCGCCAAGAATATCCGCCAGTTGGCGTTCGGCCCGCGAATAACGTTGTCGCCGTATGCGATCGGTGTTCCCGGCATGTACATCTGCTCGGCGGCGACGCCGCCCGGGCCCGGCGCCCATGGCATGTGCGGGGCCAACGCGGCACGGGCCGCCCTGCGTTACCTCAAGAGGTAGCAGGCCCGAGCTGAAACAACTTCTGCCACTTCGCTTTCAGTAGTCACAGGACTGAATTTCTGTCGGACCCTCTTCATAACATTGACTGCATGACATCGAGCACGCGCGAAGACATCGTCGACACACTCGACGTGCTCGATGCCGACGTGGACCGGTTGTGCAGCTTGTCTTTTGACGTGCTGACCACACCGGAACGGTTGCGAGTGTTGGAGCGCTTGGAGGCCACTGCGAGGCGGCTCCGCGTACCCGGCCACGCGCTGGTCAACCAGCTCGCCGAGCAGGCCGGCGACGAAGAGTTGGGCGGCCGACTGGCAGACGCGCTGGCCAACCGGCTGCGCATTTCCCGTGCCGACGCCAATCGCCGCATCGCCGAAGCCGCCGATCTGGGCGAACGCCGCGCGTTGACCGGTGAGACATTGGCACCGCAGCTGACTGCGACGGCCGAGGCGCAACGTGAGGGACGCGTCGGCGACGGTCATGTGACGGTGATCCGCAGCTTCTTTCGTCGCCTGCCCGACGGCGTGGATCTGCTCACGCGGCAGGCTGCAGAAGCCGACTTGGCGAATAAGGCCAAGGAGTATCGCCCTGACGAACTCGCCAAGTATGCCGCTGTTTTGATGGACTGCCTCAATCCGGACGGCGACTTCACCGATGAAGACCGTGCGCGGCGGCGCGGAATTGTCCTCGGGCGACAGGGATTAGACGGCATGTCACGCCTCAGCGGCTACCTGAACCCCGAATTGCGGGCGACGTTCGACGCGGTGCTGGCCAAGCTGGCGGCACCGGGCATGTGCAATCCCGACGACGAGTCGTCGGTGATTGACGGCGAACCCCCGGACGAAGCTTGCCGGCGCGACACCCGCTCTGGCGCGCAGCGCAATCACGACGGTCTACTGGCCGGGCTGCGAGGCCTGTTGATGTCCGGAAAGCTGGGTCAGCACAACGGGCTTCCCGCCACGATCATTGTGACGACCACGTTGAAAGACCTGGCGGCCGGAGCCGGACGCGGATTGACCGCAGGTGGAACCCTGCTGCCCATGAGCGATCTCGTCCGGATGGCCGCCCATGCTCACCACTACCTCGCCATCTTCGACAACGGCAAACCTCTGGCCCTCTATCACGGCAAACGGCTGGCCTCCGCAGCTCAACGAATCATGCTGTACGCCAAGGATCGTGGATGCACCAGACCCGGCTGTACCGCACCCGGATACTGGACCCAGGCGCACCACACTGACGGGTGGGAGGCAACGCACCGCACCGACATCGACCACATGGCGCTGGCCTGCGGAATCGACAACAGGCTCGTCGAAAAAGGGTGGACCACCCGCAAGAACGCCCGCGGCGACACCGAGTGGATACCGCCGCCGCATCTGGACTACGGGCAACCGCGGGTGAATACCTTCCACCATCCCGAGAAGCTTCTCGCCCCCGACGATGAAGAAGAACCTGGGGCGGCGTGACTAAAGCAGCGTGGCCTGTTCGGGTTGCGGCTCGGCCGGCTCCAGCAGCTCGGGCCCGTTGTTGCGGATGTTGTTGACCAGTGTCGAGACTTCCCGCATTTCGATGCCGTGGATGCTCGGCGGGGTGGCGAGCAGTTCGAGGTCGGCCGGGGCGTCGGGATCCAGCCAGCGATCCCAGTCGCGTTCGGGCACGATCAACGGCATCCGGTCGTGGATTTCGCCCAGCTCGCCGACTGCGTCGGTGGTGATGATCGTGCAACTCAACAACGGGTCGGCGTCTTTGGCCGGCTTCCAGACCGACCACAGGCCCGCCGCGAACAGCATCTCGCCGTCGACGCGATGCAGGAAGAACGGCGTCTTGCGGGCCTTCTTCCCGGCGCCGGGATCGGGGTTGGCGCGCCACTCGTAGTAGCCGTCCATCGGCACCAGGCACCGTTTGGATTTGGCGCTGGAGCGAAACGCCGGCGAGGTGGTGACCTTGTCCGCGCGGGCGTTGATCAGCAGCGGTCCTTTGGATTCCGGCGCACCGTCGGACCCCGCCTTCACCCACGGCGGGATCAACCCCCAGCGCATGGACCGGACTCGCCTGGTGGGCTCGTCGTCGGGTTCGTCGTGGCGGCGGACCACCGTGGTGATGGTGGTGGTGGGCGCCACGTTGTAGTTGGGCGCAGCGGACTCCGCTGCCCGGGCCTCGTTGATCGCCTCGATCTTCTCGGCCAGCACCGCCGGGTCCGTCGTCACCGCGAATCGTCCGCACATGTCTCCATGGTGCCCGCTGGGTTGTCGAGCGGCGACCCGCCGCGCCCGGCTTCGCCGCGCTTGCGATCGCCGGGTTGTCGAGCGGCGACCCGCCGCGCCCGGCTTCGCCGCGCTTGCGATCGCCGGTGAGCAATGATGGAGCACGTGAGTATCTGGCCCGCCCCCACCACCTCGCGACCGGTACACGCGACGGTGACGGTGCCGGGCTCGAAATCCCAAACCAACCGGGCGCTGGTGCTTGCGGCTCTGGCCGCGGCAGGCGGCGGCGTCTCGACCATCAGCGGCGCGCTGCGCAGCCGCGACACCGACTTGATGATCGGCGCGCTGGAAGCGCTCGGCCTGCGGGTCGAGGGATCCGGTGACGAGCTCGCGGTCAGCGGGACGATCGCCCCGGCGGCCGACGCTCACATCGACTGCGGCCTGGCCGGCACCGTGTTGCGTTTCGTCCCGCCACTGGCGGCGCTCGGGCCGGCTGAGGTGACGTTCGACGGCGACGCACAGGCCCGGGCCCGGCCGATCGCGCCGCTGCTGACTGCGCTGCGCGGTGTGGGCGTCGACATCGACGGCGACGGGCTGCCGTTCCGGGTTCGCGGCACCGGGACGGTGGCCGGCGGGGCGGTCGACATCGACGCCTCGGCCTCGTCGCAGTTCGTCTCCGGCCTGCTGCTGGCCGGTCCGTCGTTCGCCGAAGGCCTGGCCGTGCACCACGTGGGCCCCTCGCTGCCGTCGGCGCCGCACATCGCGATGACGGTGGCGATGCTGCGCCAGGCCGGCGTGCAGGTCGACGACGCAACCACCAACCGCTGGAACGTTCGACCGGGGACGGTCGCGGCGCGGCACTGGCAGATCGAGCCGGACCTGTCCAACGCCGTCCCGTTCATCGCCGCGGCGGTGGTCAGCGCGGGCACGGTCCGCATCGCCGGCTGGCCGGCGGTCAGCATTCAGCCCGCCGACACCATCCTCAGCATCCTCGGGCAACTGGATTGCGTTGTGAAACAGGATGATTCGTATCTGGAAGTCCAAGGGCCGCAGTCCTACCCGGGATTCGACGTCAACCTGCGCGATGTCGGCGAGCTCACCCCGTCGGTGGCGGTGCTCGCCGCGCTGGCCGCGGCCGGCTCGGTGTCGCGACTGTCCGGCATCGCCCACCTGCGCGGCCACGAGACAGACCGGCTGGCCGCGCTGTCCACCGAGATCAACCGGCTGGGCGGCGACTGCCGGGAAACCGCGGACGGGCTGGAGATCACCGCCACACCACTGCGGCCGGGCATCTGGCAGTCCTACGCCGATCACCGGATGGCGACGGCGGGGGCCATCATCGGTCTGCGGGTCGATGGTGTCGAGGTGGACGACATCGAAACCACCGCCAAGACGCTGCCGAATTTCGCGGCGATGTGGGCCGAGATGCTGCGGAGCTCGTAGCTTGAAGCCGGGCGACTACGACGAATCCGACGCCAAGATGCGCTCCGGCAAGGGTTCACGCCCACGGACCAAGACCCGGCCCGAACACGCCGACGCCGAGCGGGCGATGGTGATCAGCGTCGACCGCGGTCGCTGGGGATGCGTGCTCGGCGGCGACATCGACCGCCATGTCACGGCGAT
This sequence comes from uncultured Actinomycetota bacterium, assembly GCA_963762535.1. Taxonomy (GTDB): domain Bacteria; phylum Actinomycetota; class Actinomycetes; order Mycobacteriales; family Mycobacteriaceae; genus Mycobacterium. The sequence continues at coordinate 236,980 of CAVXKX010000001.1, read as the reverse complement.
GCGGGCCCGGGAACTGGGCCGCACACCGATCGTCGTCGGCGATGAGGTCGACATCGTCGGCGATCTGTCCGGCCGCACCGACACGCTGGCCCGCATCGTGCGGCGTGGCCCGCGGCGAACTCTGTTGCGGCGCACCGCCGATGACACCGACCCGACCGAACGAGTGGTCGTCGCCAACGCCGATCAGCTGTTGATCGTGGTGGCGCTGGCCGACCCGCCGCCGCGCACCGGGCTGGTCGACCGGACACTGATCGCGGCCTACGCCGGCGGGCTGGCCCCGATCCTGTGTCTGACCAAGACCGACCTCGCGCCCGCCGCCCCGTTCGCCGAGCAGTTCGCCGACCTCGATCTCACCGTGATCACTGCGGGCCGCGACGACCCTTTGGAGGCAGTGGCGCATCTGCTGGCCGGCAAAATCACCGTGCTCCTGGGCCATTCCGGTGTGGGTAAATCGACGTTGGTGAATCGCCTTGTGCCGCAAGCACATCGAGCGGTCGGCGAAGTGACCGATATCGGCCGGGGTCGGCACACCTCGACGCAGTCAGTGGCGCTGCCGTTTCAGCCCAGCGGTTGGGTGATCGACACCCCGGGGATCCGCTCGTTCGGGCTGGCCCATATCAAGCCCGATGACGTGATGCTGGCGTTCTCCGACCTGGCCGAGGCGATCCAAGACTGCCCGCGTGGCTGCGGGCATCTCGGCCCGCCGGCCGATCCCGAATGCGCGCTGGACAACGTGACCGGCCCTGCGGTCCGCCGGGTGGCCGCGGCCCGGCGGCTGCTGGCCTCGATGCGCGAGGCCTGAGCGCGGATCGCAGCGCCTCAGGCTTCGGCCTGCGACCGAACCCACTCCAGATTGGCCTGCATATTTTGCTGCCATTCGGCCAGCCGCCGGGAGACGATCCTGGCCTCCTTGTCCGGCCGCGCCACGATCGCCGGGGTCAACCCGGACGGCCCCGGTCCCATCCGGCCCCATTGCCGCACCAGCACGCCGTCGCTGGCCGGCTCGACCTCGAACGCCCACGTCGCGCTGATCCCCGTCGGGTCCGACGACGTTGTACACCCATCGACGCTCATCCTCGACTTCGACGACCTCGCACACCGTCGCCCAATCGCCGAACGCCTCATGCTGGTTGCGGCCGCGGAAACGCGCACCGACGGCAACGGCGTCGAAACCCGTCCAGCCACTCGACGGCCTGCAACTCCGACGAACACCGCGCAGGCAGGCCGATGTCGGTCACCAGTGCCCAGGCCGTCGGCGCATCGCAGTGAATACGCTGAGTCACTTCGACGGTGGGTTGGTCGCGGTAACGCATAGTGGCTAGCATGCCAGCATGAAGGTCGGCGCCATCATCGAGCCGCGATCACCGGGCGCCGTCGAGTTCGCGGTGGCCGCCGAGCGGATCGGAGTTGCGTCACTGTGGGTCCCCGAGGTGTGGGGCTACGACGCGCTGACCGGGCTGGCTTACCTGGCCGCCAGAACGTCCTCGATCGGGCTGGGAACCTTTGTCGTGCAACTGGGTTCGCGAAGCCCCGCGATGCTGGCCACCTCGGCGCTGAGCCTGCAAGAGCTGTCGTCGGGCCGCTTCATTCTGGGCGTCGGCACGTCGGGGCCGCGGGTGATGGAGGGCTGGCACGGCGTCCGCTTCCGCAAACCGGTACAGACCACCCGCGAAACCATCGAGATCATCCGCACGGTCAGCCGCGGCGAGCGGCTCGAACACGCCGGCGAGATCTACCCGTTGCCGCTGCCGGACAGTCGCGGCGCCGCGCTGCGACCGCTGGTGCGGCCCGATCACGTTCCGGTCTACGTGGCGGCAATGGGTCCGCAAAACCTGCGGTTGACCGGCGAGATGGCTGACGGGTGGCTCGGCAACGCGTTCATCCCCGAAGCCGCCGAGGTGTTCCTCGGCCCACTGCGCGACGGTGCGCAGCATGCCGGCCGCGCCCTTGACGAGCTCGACCTGGTCGCGCCCGTCGCGGTCGAATTTCACGACGACGATGCCTCCGCCGATGCGGCCGCGCGACGCCATGCCGACGGATACGCGTTCACGATCGGGGCCATGGGTGTCGGCGGTCAGAACTTCTACAATCAAGCGTTCAGCCGACTGGGTTACGGCGACCAAGTTGCCACCGTCGCCGAGTTGTGGCAGGCCGGTAAACACGACGAGGCCCGCAGCAACGTGCCCTTGGATCTCGGCCGCCTGACGAATCTGCTTGGTACCGATGACGTTATCGCCGAGCGGGTTGCCCGCTACCAGGCGGCCGGGATCAGCACGCTGTTGGCGAAGCTGGAAGGCAGCTACGCCGAGCAGCTGGCGACCCTGCAGCGACTGGTCGCCATCGCCGAGAAAGCCTGAGCCGGCTTCACCAGCGCATCATCGGCAGCGGGCGCAGCGGATGCCGCACGGCATAGCCGGTCAGTCCTTTGGCCAGAAACGCGTGAAAACCGTTGTACGGCAGCTCGTCAACGGCCGCGCGAATCACCGATCGCCCGATCCCCTGGCGCAGCACGCCATGACTGACGTCGATCAGGTCGGCTTGGCGAAACGTCTCGATGACGCGGTCATCGACATGGCGCAGCCGGTGGTGTTCGGTGACCAGCGCACGCAGCTGATCCAGGTCGGCGATCCCGAACTCATCAGCGTAGGCCGCGCGCGAGGTCGGCCGACGGCGTCAGATAGTCGAAGGTGCCGGCGGTCCAGATGCCCAGATCGTGCGTCGCCCAGGCCAGTGCTGCGACGTCGGGAATCGGAAAGCCAAGCAGCAGCTGATGATAGGTGATGCAGCGGTAGACGTGATTGCGGTACGCCGCCCGATCATCACCCAAGGCATCGCGGTGCCGATCCAGCACCGCATCGACGATCGGGTGCGCTGTGACGATGCCGGTCCACCGCGCCGAGTCTATAGACAGGTCTAGGCGGCCAGGTCGTCCTGTCCGGGCGTTTGCCCGTTAGCAGCAGCCCGCTTGTTGCGCCGCCATGCCCGCACAGTCGCGATCGCGGTTTTCAACCCGCGCCGGCGTCCGGTCGCCGGATCGGTAGCCGCGAAACCGGGCTCCAGGTCGGCGAACATCGACTCGCTGCGAGTCTCCGGCGCGTTGTCCGCGGTGGCCCGCAGGTACTTGTCCGGCAGCGACAGCTTGGCGATGGTCCGCCAGGTTTTGCCGTACTGCACCAGGAAAGAGCCTGTGGTGTAAGGCAAGTCGTACTTGTCGCATATCTGGCGCACCCGCACCGCAATCTCGGCGTACCGGTTGCTCGGCAGATCCGGGTACAGGTGGTGTTCGATCTGATGGCACAGGTTGCCGCTCATGAACCGCAGCGCCGGCCCGGCGTTGAAGTTGGCGCTGCCCAGCATCTGACGCAGATACCAGTGGCCCTTGGACTCGCCGATCATGTCCGTCTTGGTGAATTTCTCGGCGCCGTCCGGGAAATGGCCGCAGAAGATCACCGCGTTGGCCCAGACGTTGCGAATGATGTTGGCCAGCACATTGGCCTTCAGCGTCGACTTGAACGACGCACCGGGTGACAGCGCGGTCAGTGCCGGGAACGCGACGTAGTCCTTGAGCACCTGTTGGCCGGCCTTGGTCAGGAACTCCTCGACGCGCTCGCGGGCGTCGTCGTTCTTCCATCCGCCTCATGACGATCTTGCCGACCTCGACGTGCTGCATGCCGACGCCCCATTCGAACCCGAGCGCCAGCATCGCGTTGTAGAACACGTTGAGCAGGTTGAAGCGCTTCCACGGATGGTCGCGGGTCACCCGCAGCAGGCCGTAGCCGACGTCGTCGTCCATGCCGAGGATGTTGGTGTACTTGTGGTGCACGTAGTTGTGGGTGTAGCGCCAGTGCTTGGACGATCCCATCATGTCCCACTCCCACGACGAGGAATGGATCTCGGGGTCATTCATCCAGTCCCACTGGCCGTGCATGACGTTGTGGCCGATTTCCATGTTCTCGACGATCTTGGCCACGCCGAGTGTCGCGGTGCCCGCCCACCAGGCGGATCGGCGCTTACTGAAAGCCAGCAGCAATCGGCCGGCGACTTCCAGTGCGCGCTGCGCGGCGATGGTGCGGTGGATATAGCGGGCGTCGCGCTCGCCACGGGAGTCTTCAATGTCTTGCCGAATGGCGTCGAGTTCGACGCCCAGGTTCTCGATGTCGGCGTCCGTCAGATGTGCGAAGACATCGAGTTCGGTGATCGCCATCGTGGTATTTGCCTTCCTGCAGACTGCAGTTCTTGACCTACGTTATCGTAACCTACGAAAGCGTAGGTTACCAGTGGGTAACTGTCAGACGTCGAGTGTGCAATCGCCCGAAGCAGCGGAAATGCAGGTTTGGATGCGGGTACCCGGCTCGCGCTCCTGGCCGGTCCGCAAGTCACGTGCGTGACCTTCGGCCAGCGTAACCACGCAGGACTGGCAGATACCCATCCGACAGCCGAACGGCATCTGCACACCTAGTTGCTCACCCGCGTCCATCAGCGACGTCGCCGCGTCGGCGACGGTGCTCTTACCGCTCTTGGCGAACGTGACCCTGCCGCCGGCGCCAGCCGGCGCTGCCTTCGAGACCGCGAACCGCTCCAAGTGCAGGCGGTCCTTGATGCCGGCCGCCGACCAGGCCTGCTCGGCCGAATTGAGCAAGGCCTCGGGGCCGCAGGCCCAGGTCTGGCGTGCGCGCCAGTCCGGCACCTCGTCGTCGAGCCGGGACAGATCCAGCCGTCCCTCGGTGCGCGTCGCTCGCAGCTGCAGCCGGTACCCCGGGTGGTCGCCGGCCAGCTGCTCGAGTTCGGCACCGAACATCACATCGTCTGCGGTGGGTGCCGAATGCAGGTGGACGATGTCGGTGATCTGGTCGCGACGGACCAGCGTGCGCAGCATCGACATCACCGGAGTGATGCCCGAGCCGGCGGTGAGGAACAGCACAGCCGGCGGCGCCGGATCGGGCAGCACGAAATTGCCCTGCGGCAGGGCCAGTCGCACGATCGTCCCCGGTTTGACGCCCGTCGACCAGATGCGTCGACAGAAAGCCCTCCGGCATCGCCTTCACCGTGATCGTCACCGTTCGCGCACTCGCGGTGCGACCGGTTCTGACGGCCCGGCTCCGCGCTGGTCCGGGTGGCAGGCCGGGTCGTCACCGGGCTGGACGTCAACGAATACGAGCGCCACCGCCAGCGGCCGTCGACCAGCAGTCCGATGCCCATGTACTGACCGGCTTCGTAGTCGAAGCTGAAACCCCAGCCGGGCTTGATGACCAGCGTCGCCGAGTCCTGCGTCTCCCGCCGCACCTCCAGGATGCGGCCGCGCAACTCACGCGCGGACCACAGCGGGTTGGCCAGTCGAAGGTAGTCATCGGGCAGTAGCGGCGTCGTGATGCGTCGGGCCACCGTCCTCAACGCATGCAAGCCAGGATGTGTGTCCACTCCGGCCAGCGTAATGGGCCTCGTCTCGACGACCTGGGCCGCGGCACGCGATATTTTTCTGTCCATTGAGGCTTTTCTGTCCATTGAGACACTCCTGCTCTCGCTCGGGACACAACCTACGGTACCGTAACTTACGGTACCGTAGGTAGGTCTAGAGCAGCTCGAGCAGGAACGGCAGCTCCTGGGTGGCGTACCAGGCCAGGTCGTGGTCCTGGGCGTCGCCGACGGTCAGCTCGGCGTCCTCGTCGCCCAGGTCAGCCGCGTCGATGACGGCGACCGCCGCCTTGACATGTGCTTCTGCTTCCGCGTTGTCGACGAACGCGGCGACCACGTCGGCCGTGGTGACCGTGCCCGCCGATCCGCACCACCGCGTCGTCGAGATCAGGTCGCAGCGTGACCTCGCTGACCTCGGCAACCAGCACAGCGCGCCGCGGCGGCAACGTGTCGTCCTCCGGTACGTCCCGTCCGTCTGAGGCACCGGCCAACAGCCGCAGCGACGCCAGCGCGGCCTCGTGCAGCGCGACCTCACCCAGCTCGTCCTCGTCGCCCTCGGCGTAGGCCTCGCGCAACATCGGGGTCACCGCGAAAGCGGTACCGTTCACCGGCCGCAGCGAACCGTCGGCGACAAGTTGCTGCAGCATGGTCAGCGTCACCGGGATGTAGACCCGCATCAGTCGCTGGATCCCAGCAACGTCGCGACGTGATCGTCCACATAGGTCGACAACTCCCGCGGTGGACGCTGGTAGTCGCCGGTCTTGATCGGATGAGCAGGCAGTTTCACCTTGGGCATCTTCGCCGGGTGATAGTCGATGGTGGACAGCAAATGCGCGATCATGTTCAGCCGCGCGTGCTTCTTGAGATCCGATTCCACCAAAAACCATGGGCTGGAAGGTTTATCGGTGTAAGCCATCATTTCGTCCTTGGCCCGCGAATAGTCTTCCCACTTGTACAACGACTCCAGATCCATCGGGCTGAGTTTCCATTGCCGGACCGGATCTTTGCGCCGCGCTTTGAATCGGCGCAACTGCTCTTCCTCGGATACCGAAAACCAGTACTTACGCAACAGAATCCCGTCGTCGATGAGCATCTGCTCGAAAATCGGGGTCTGCCGCAGGAACAGCGCATGCTCCTGCGGCGTGCAGAATCCCATGACTTTCTCGACGCCGGCGCGGTTGTACCAGGAGCGGTCGAACAGCACGATCTCGCCCTTTGGTGGGCAGGTGAGCGATGTAGCGCTGGTAATACCACTGCCCGCGTTCGCGATCGGTCGGTGCGGGCAGCGCGGCGATCCGCGCGATGCGCGGGTTGAGATATTCGGTGATCCTCTTGATCGTGCCGCCCTTGCCCGCCCCGTCACGGCCCTCGAAGATCACCACGATGCGAGCGCCACTGACTCCACCCACTCCTGCATCTTCACCAATTCCGTTTGCAGCCGGAACAATTCGGCCTCGTAGACCTTGTTGGGCAACTTGGGCTGCGTCTTCTGCGCCTTGGTCACCATCGAATGGTAGGTCTACCGCGCGGCTTCCAGCAGTTCTTCGAGCGATTCGGCCAGCAACGCCGGCAACATGTCGACGTCGCTCATCGCTTCGCGATCGGCGTTGATGCCGAAATACAACATGCCGTTGTAGGACGTCACGCCGATGGCCAGCACCTGATTGTTCAGCAGTGGCGGCACCGCGTAGGTCTCGAGCAGCTTGGCGCCCGCGACGTACATCTGCGACTGAGTGCCCGGCGCGTTGGTGATCAACAGGTTGAACTGCCGCGACGACAAGCTGGTGGCGACTCGAATCCCCATGGCGTGCAAGGTCGGCGGCGCAAAGCCGGACAGCGTCGCGATGGTGCGGGCATCGACCAGGCTGGCCGCGGTCGGATTGGTTTCGGTGGCGTGGGCGATCTGCGACAGCCGCACCACGGCGTTGCCCTCGCCGACCGGTAGGTCGACCAGAAACGGCGCGACCTGGCTGATGGCCTGGCCCCGGCTCGACGAGTCGAACGCTTCGTAGACCGGCAGCGGCGCCATCGCCCGTACCGTCGCCGTCGGGCGACGGCGGCTCGCCGCGAGACGACAGCCAGCTACGCAGCGCGCCGGTGATGACCGCCAGCACCACGTCGTTGACGTCGCAGTTGTACCGCGACCGGATGGCCCGGTAATCGTCGAGTCGTCCGCACGCCACCGTGTAACGCCGATTGCGCGACACCGTGGTGTTCAGCGGGCTGCGCGGGGCCGAGCCGCGCGCCAACGTCCGGGCGACGTCGAACATCCGGCGGCCGGCGTCCGCCAGTTGGCCGGAGTTGGTCAGCAGATCGACGACCCCGCTGTGGACGGCCTTCAGCTGCGCCTGCGGGCGGGTGGCCCAGTCGCCGACCGCGCCGAGCAGCAGCCGCGCTCTGCCCGGTTCGCGGCCGGGCACCCAGATGTCTTCGACGAACGGCGGCGGACGGCGGTTGCGGTCGGCGATGACGTGGCTGATCGCCACCGCCCCCATGCCGTTGATCAGCGCCTGATGCGACTTGGTGTAGAGCGCCAGCCGGTTCTTGGCCAGGCCCTCGACCAGATACATCTCCCAGAGCGGCCGCGACTCTGTCCAGCGGACGGGCGGCCAGCCGGCCGATCAACTCGTGAAGTTGTTCGTCGCTGCCCGGCGACGGCAGCGCGGAGCGCCGGACGTGATAGGTGATGTCGAAATCGTCGTCGTCCACCCAGACCGGCCGGGCCAGCCGCATGCGTGACTTCGCGGACCTTCTGCCGGTACCGCGGCACCTTCGGCAACTGCCGCTCGACGGTGGCCAGCAAGCGTCTCGTAGCTCAACCCGGCGCGCGGCGGCACGCAGGATCGACAGCGATGCCGACGTACAGCGGCGTCGCCGAGTTCTCCAGCTGGTAGAAGGAGGCGTCCGAAGCGGACAACCGGGTCACGTCGCCTCTCCCCTTTACGTCCCTTGCGAATTGGTTCACCGACCAATATGCCGCACACGCTAACCGGCTGTCGTCGCCCGCGCACAGCGCGAGTACGCAAAAGCGGCGGTTGTGCGATCGATCGTCACACGCGGTGATCGCAAGCGCGGCCCAGCCGGGCGCAGCGGGTCACCGCAACTGTAGCGTCTGCCACTCTCCAGCAGGCCAGCGTCTGTGGCCCTTCGAAACTCGCGGGAGAGTGCAGTGTCGACCAGCTCGAGCCCATCGGAGACACGCTCGGTGGGCGGGGCCGCATTCGCGGTCACCCCCGTCGTCGATTGCGAACCGCCGGCCCGCGATGTCCGGCAGTGCCGGCCACCCTCGCCGACCGCGCTTGCGCAAGCGCAACACCCATGTACCACAACGGCATTCGACGCAGCCCGCGACCCACCTTGCCGTTGCCGATGCGGCAGGCGGCAAGCTTCGCCGACGCCGCGATACGCCGGGTGCTGGAAGTCATCGACCGTCGCCGCCCGATCGCAGCGCTGAACGGCTTGCTGGCCGCGGGGCTCGTCGACTCGGTGCTGTCGGCCAATCGCCTGGTCGGCAGCCAGCACGGGGTCGCGGTATTACGCCGGGTGCGGCTGCAAGCAGTGAGTGGGCCGGGCAACGCGGCCGAGGTGTTCGGCAGCTACAGCCGCGGGCAGCGCATGCACGCCATCGCCTGCCGCATCGAGATGGAGGCAGCGGCCGGCGCCGGAATCGGCGGACGCTGGCAGGTGGTCGCACTGCACATCGGTTAGTGACGCCGTGACGCCGTGCCGCAGGCTGGCGCTACCTCCGTTTGGCCTTGGCGTGCCTGCTCTGCCGCCGGGCGGCCTCGCGGCGCTCGCGGCGCGAACCGCCACCGGCCTGCGCCTTGCCGCCGTTGCCCTGCACCTGCGCCGAGCCGTCTTCGGCGGGCCCGGTGTAGGTCAGTTGGGCTGCCTCGTTGTCAATTCCCTTGGCGCGCAACGCAGGCGCCGGCTCATGCGCCGCGCCGCTGCGCTGCTGCGCGCCCGCCGCGGCGGCGGCGAACTCGGCCAGGCCGTCCGGCGTCGTCCACCAGGCCCGAACCTGCTGCGCGCGGAACCGCCTCGACCGCGACGTTGAACAGGAAACCGACGCGACTCTTCTTTCAGGCCGTCCAGCATCCCGGTGAACATGTCGAAGCCCTCGCGCTGATATTCGACCAGCGGATCGCGCTGCGCCATCGCACGCAGGCCGATGCCCTCTTTGAGGTAGTCCATCTCGTAGAGGTGCTCGCGCCATTTGCGGTCGATGACGTTGAGCAGCACGTTGCGTTCCAGTTGACGCATCGCGCCCTCGCCGGCCAACTCCTCGAGTTCGGCTTCCCGCTTCGCATACGCCCGCTCAGCGTCCTCGACCAGCGCGTCGAGCAGTTCCTCGCGGGTCAGCTCGCCGGGCTCCCCGACCGCGTCGGAGTCGATCAGGGTGTGGTGGTCGATGCCGACCGGATACAGCGTCTTGAGGGCTTCCCAGAGCTTCTCCAGATCCCAGTCCTCGGCGTAGCCCGCGGCGGTGGCGCCGTCGACGTAGGCGGTGATCACGGCGACGAGCATCTCGTGGGCCTGCTGCTGCAGGTTCTCGCCTTCCAGGATGCGTCGACGTTCGGCGTAGATGACCTTGCGCTGCTGGTTCATCACCTCGTCGTACTTGAGGACGTTCTTTCTGACCTCGAAGTTCTGCTGCTCGACCTGGGTCTGGGCGCTCTTGATCGCCCGCGTCACCATCTTGGCCTCGATCGGCACATCGTCGGGCAGGTTCAGCCGGGTCAGCAGCGACTCCAGCGCTGCTCCGTTGAAGCGACGCATCAACTCGTCGCCCAGCGACAGGTAGAAACGCGACTCGCCCGGGTCACCCTGGCGACCCGAGCGGCCACGCAGCTGGTTGTCGATACGGCGCGACTCGTGCCGCTCGGTGCCCAGCACGTAGAGCCCGCCGGCGTCGATGACCTCTTTGGCTTCCGCGGCCGCCTCCTCCTTGACGATCGGGAGTTCTTCGTGCCAGGCCGCGTCGTATTCCTCGGCCGCCTCGACGGGGTCCAGGCCGCGGGCCCGCAGCCGCAGGTCGGTGAGGAAGTCGATGTTGCCGCCCAGCACGATGTCGGTACCGCGGCCGGCCATGTTGGTGGCCACCGTGATGGCGCCGCGGCGGCCGGCTTCGGCGATGATGCCGGCTTCCTGCTCGTGGTACTTGGCGTTGAGCACGTTGTGCGGGATGCGCCGCTTCTGGAATTGGCGCGACAGGTATTCCGAGCGCTCCACGCTGGTGGTGCCGATCAGCACCGGCTGGCCCTTTTCGTAACGCTCGCCGACGTCGTCGACGACGGCGATGTACTTGGCTTCCTCGGTCTTGTAGATCAGGTCGGACTGGTCGGTGCGGACCATTGGCTTGTTGGTCGGGATCGGGCACCACGCCGAGCTTGTAGATCTCGTGCAGCTCGGCCGCCTCGGTCTGGGCGGTACCGGTCATGCCGGCGAGCTTGTCGTAGAGCCGGAAGTAGTTCTGCAGCGTGATGGTGGCCAACGTCTGGTTCTCGGCCTTGATCTCGACCCGCTCCTTGGCCTCGATGGCCTGGTGCATGCCCTCGTTGTAGCGTCGTCCGACCAGTGTGCGGCCGGTGAACTCGTCGACGATGATCACCTCGCCGTCGCGCACGATGTAGTCCTTGTCGCGAGCGAACAGCTCTTTGGCTTTCAGCGCGTTGTTGAGGTAGCTGACCAGCGGCGAGTTGGCCGCCTCGTAGAGGTTGTCGATGCCGAGCTGGTCCTCGACGAACTCCACACCGAGCTCGTGCACGCCGACGGTGCGCTTGCGCAGGTCGACCTCGTAATGGACGTCCTTCTCCATCAACGGCGCCAGCCGGGCGAATTCGCTGTACCAGTTCGACGCGCCGTCGGCGGGCCCGGAAATGATCAGCGGGGTGCGGGCCTCGTCGATCAGAATCGAGTCGACCTCGTCGACGATGGCGAGGTTGTGGCCGCGCTGCACACAGTCCTCCAGCGTGTGGGCCATGTTGTCGCGCAGATAGTCGAAGCCGAATTCGTTGTTGGTGCCGTAGGTGATATCGGCGGCGTAGGCGACGCGGCGCTCGTCGGGAGTCATCTGGGCCAGGATCACGCCGACATCCAGGCCCAGGAAGCGGTGCACCCGGCCCATCCACTCGCTGTCGCGTTTGGCCAGATAGTCGTTGACGGTGACGATATGGACGCCTTTGCCGCCGATGCCGTTGAGGTAGGCCGGCAACACCGAGGTCAGGGTCTTACCTTCACCGGTCTTCATCTCGGCGACGTTGCCGAAGTGCAGCGCCGCCCCACCCATCACCTGGACGTCGAAGTGACGCTGGTCGAGCACCCGCCACGCCGCCTCGCGGGCCACTGCGAACGCTTCGGGCAGCAGGTCGTCGAGGGCTCTCCCCGTCAGCATGCCGCTTCCGGAATTCCGCTGTCTTGGCCCGCAATTCGGCGTCGGTGAGCTTTTCGATGTCGTCGGACAAACCGTTGACGTAGTCGGCCACCCGCTTGAGGCGCTTGACCATGCGACCTTCACCAAGGCGCAGCAACTTATCTAGCACGGCACCATCCTAGGTGACGCGCTGCGGGCGACGCCGAACGTCGTCTTGTTGCGCCGATCCGCGCGGAATCTCTCAACAAGTCGACGTTCGGCGGGACAAGCGCGTCAGGCCAGCCGAATCAGACCGTAGTCGTACGCGTGGCGCCGGTAGACCACCGAAGGCCGTTGGTCTGACTGTCGTAGAACAGGAAAAAGTCGTGGCCGACGAGCTCCATTTCGTAGAGCGCGTCGTCGACCGACATCGGCTTGGCCTCGTGCTCCTTGGTGCGCACCACCCGGCCGGGCAGATGATGACCGTTGGTGCCGTCCGGCTCGCCGAAGTGTGGGGTATCGATGTCGTCGGACGCCTCGGGCGCCGGCACGACCGCGGTGGCGGCGGCCAGCGAAACCGGAGTCTTGTCGCCGTAGTGGACCTTGCGGCGATCTTTCACCCGACGCAGCCGGCCCTCCAACTTGGCGACCGCGGCCTCGAAGGCGGCATAGAAACTGTCGGCGCAGGCTTCCCCGCGGACAACCGGCCCACGACCGCGGGCCGTGATCTCGACATGCTGGCAGGACTTGCGCTGGCGACGGTTACGTTCGTGGTCGAGTTCGACATCGAACAGATAAACGGTTCGGTCGAGTCGCTCGAGGCGGGCGAGTTTCTGCGAGACGTAGACGCGGAAGTGGTCGGGAATTTCGACGTTGCGACCTTTGACGACGACCTCGGCGTTGGCCGCCGGTTCGTGTTCGTCGGCGTCGACGGGAGGTTCAGCAAGCAGCTGTCCGGAATCCACGGTTTGTCTTGACATACTTGACAACTCGCCTTCTCTCGCATTGCGCGCAAGCAGTGCGCGCCCGGCTATCGGATGTACACGCCGACGGGGTTGTCAGAACTCAGTGGCCGCCCGCCGACGCAAGGTGTCGAGAATTCACCCCCTACCGTGGACGGTGGCGCCTTGGGCTGCGATCAGATGCGCTGCCTTGAGACGTTATGGTGCTTGATCCCGACGGTAGACCGTGTACGGGCGGCAGTGCCACTATTTCGGTCGACCTGTTGCGAGTTCTTCACAAACGGTCACGCTGCAGCCAGCGCCAGCACAGCCGTCACCCGGGCCCCGGCCGCCTGCAACACCCGCACGGACTCGCCGGCCGTCGCCCCGGTCGTGACGATGTCGTCGACCAACAACAGCTCGCCGCCGGCTGGCAGGCGCCGGCGGGTCAGTAACACCCGACCCGCGACGTTGCGTTCGCGGGCGGCACTGTCGAGCCCGGCCGAGTCGCGAGCCAGCGCGGCCATCCGCAGCGCGCGGACCACGGTGATGTCGGGATGGTCCGCGGTCGCCAGCCTGGCGATCCGGGTGACCGGGTCTCCCCCGCGCTGCCGGGCCGACCAGCCGCGGGTCGGCGCCGCGACGATGGTCAACGGCACGTCGAGCAGCCCCCACTGCAGCAGGCGATGGATTCCGACCGCCAGCGACCGGGACAGCGGCGCCAGCAGATCCGTACGGCCGCGGTCCTTCATCGCGACGATCGCCCGCCGCCGGGCACCGGCGTAGCGGCCCAGCGCGAACACCGGCACCTGCGGGTCGATCCGCGGAGTGACGACGCGCGGCGCATCCGGACCGATCGCCAGCTCGGCGGCGCAGACCGTGCACCATCGCGTCGACGGCGCTCCGCAGCCGCCGCATTCCAGCGGAAGAACCAGATCCAGCACGCGGCAAGTGTGCCGGGCAGCACCGACATTTCTCCGCTGCCTGCCCACTTGCCAATCGACGCGGGGAAAATCAGCCGGGCATCACCGGGATCGCGCCGCCGGCCATGAACGCCGGCACGTCGAGCCAGCCCTGCACGCCCTCGGCGCCGGAGATCGACAGCTGCATCACCCCGCGCGGATCGGCGACGTACACCGTCGACGGGTTGGCCGCGATCACCCCGACCGGCTGCTGCAGATTGCCGCTGGGCGCATCGGAGTTGACCCCGTCGATGTTGACGTAGGACACCGGATGCTCGACGTCGTTGCGGCTCACCGCGATGTCCTCGTCTGTGCGCCAGGCCAACGACACCACCGAGGACCCCAGCCCGAAGCCGAGCCGACGCGGAAAGGTCAACGCGAACTGGCCGGCCTGGGTCTGCTCGACACTGGAACAGATCACCTGCCCGTTGATCACCATCGCCGCGCGGGTCCCGTCGCGGGACAACTGCAGGTCGGCGATCACTCCGGGGAAGCGGCTGGACACCGCCGCCGAGTCGACCGTCAGACGTGCCGGCTGACCGGAGGCGGTCTCCTGGATGGCGCGCAGCACGGTATTGCCGTCGGCCACCACCCACACCGCGTCGTCGAGCGACCAGGTCGGCCGCGAAAGTGTATGTCCGTCAGCGGCTTCGGCCGCCTCTCCGCCGAGGTCGCCGATCCACAGCGACGACGCCATGTCCGGTGCGCCGGGTCGCAATGTGACGATGGAGGCCACCTGATGGCCGTTGCGGGACAGCGCGGCCGAGCTCTGATCGGTCGTCCGCCCGAACGCACCGGGCACCGGGTCGGAGCGCTGACCGTCCAGGGCCACCACCCGCCCGCCGATCAGCGCATGGACCCCGGCCGCCGCGCCCTCGGCCACTCCTGGGTCGGTGGCCGCGACGTCGGTGGTGTTCCATCCGTCGGCGAAGCGGTCGTCCAGCGAGGCGCCGTCGGCCTTGATCACGTACGGCCCCTTGATGTCTGCACGCGCGAGCGTCCAGATGATCTGCGCCGCAACCAGTTGCCTGCTGCGCGGATCGGCGACGGTCAGCAGTTCCAGGTCGATGCGGGCGCCGCCGTAGCCGCGCCCGACGCCGCTCTTGCCGCCGTCGGCGCGCGTCACCGGGCCGCGCAGACGCACCGGCGGGGTCAGCATGTTGTGCACGCTTTTCGACATCTCCGGGCGCGGGCCGGCGATCAGCTTGGACACCAGCTCGGTGGCCAACTGGTCACGATCGGACACCGCGACATAGCGCGGGTCCGGCACCATCGTCTTACCCGTCGGGTCGGAGAAATACAGCGTGTTGCGTTTGTAGGTGGCCTGGAATTGCTGCCAGTCCAGGAACACCCCATTGGGCAACTTGTCGATGCGCCAGCCGCCCGGCGTCTTGACCAGCTCGATCGGTCCGGGCTCGGGCAGTTTCCCCTCGGCGGTCTCGAAGACGCCCATGTCCGACAGCGATCCGAGAATGTCGGCCCGCATCGCCACCGAAACCCGCTCACCGCTGTGGGTTTCGACGAACACCACGTGGTCGATCAGCAGCGCGCTACCGGCGTCGTCCCACCCGTTGGACGCCGACTGGGTGAGGAATTGACGCGCGGCCAGGTGCCGGTTGGCCGGATCTGCTGTGGCCTTGAGGAATTCGCGCAGCAGTACGTCAGGGTCCATGCCCGGGGTGGGCTTGGGCAGGTTCGCCGGCGCCGGCCGGTCGACGGTGCCGATGGCTTGCGGCGCCGAGCCGTTCGGCACACCCGCGCAGCCCGCCAGAACGACGGCGAGCGCGAACAGCAGCTGCAGCCAATCGCCGCATCACACGACCCTGTCGGCGTGCTCGCGCTGTCGCGGCGGACGCTCATTACGTTCGGGGGCAATGGGTTTCATCGGCAGCGGGCTGGTGGTGACCTTGTGTCCACGCACCAGCGGCAGAGTCAGCCGGAAGCACGCGCCGTTGCCGGGCTCACCCCAGGCTTCCAGCCGGCCCTGGTGCAGGCGGGCGTCCTCGACGCTGATCGCCAAGCCCAGACCGGTCCCGCCGGACCGGCGCACCCGCGACGGGTCCGAGCGCCAGAACCGGCTGAACACCAGCTTCTCCTCGCCCGGCCGCAGCCCGACGCCGTAGTCGCGCACGGTGACCGCGACGGTGTCCTCGTCGTAGCCCATCCTGATCCGGACCGGTTTGTGCTCGGCATGGTCGATCGCATTCGCAATCAGGTTGCGCAGAATCCGCTCGACCCGGCGGGGATCGACCTCGGCGACGACGCCCTCCTCGGGCATGTCGACGATCATCTGCACACCGGCGTCTTCGGCCAGATGCCCGACATTGCCCAGCGCGTTGTTGACGGTGGTCCGCAGATCGACGGCCTCGACCGACAACTCGGCGACACCCGCGTCGTGGCGCGAGATTTCCAGCAGGTCGCTGAGCAGCGACTCGAACCGGTCCAGCTCGTTGACCATCAGCTCGGTAGACCGTCGCAGCGTCGGGTCGAGGTCTTCGCTGTGGTCGTAGATCAAGTCGGCGGCCATCCGCACTGTGGTCAGCGGGGTGCGCAGCTCGTGGCTGACGTCGGAGGTGAACCGGCGTTGCAGGTTGCCGAACTCCTCCAGCTGAGCGATCTGGCGCGACAGGCTCTCGGCCATGTCGTTGAACGACACCGCGAGCCGCGCCATGTCGTCTTCGCCGCGGATCGGAATGCGCTCGGAGAGATGACCGTCGGCGAATCGCTCGGCGGTCCGCGCGGCCGCCCGGACCGGGACCACCACCTGCCGGGTGACCATCCAGGCGATGCCGGCCAGCAGCACCATCAGCACCAGCCCGCCGGTGGCCATGGTGCCCCGGACGAGTGCGATCGTGCTCTGCTCGTTGCCCAGCGGGAAGACCAGGTACAGCTCGAGGTTGTTCACCCTCGACGTCGTCGGGGTGCCGATCACCAGCGCCGGACCCGAGAAGCCCTCGGTGTGGACGGTCGCGTACTGGTAGGCCACCTGCCCGGCCTTCACGAAATCGCGCAGCGATTCCGGCAATTGGTCGACGGGCCCAGCCGAGGCGGCCGGCCTCGGACCCTGGCCGGGAACCATCAGCACGGCGTCGAACGCGCCGGCCAGCCCCGCGCCGGAGGTCGGGTCGGTCTTCGACGTCAACGTGTTGCGCGCCAGCTGCAGACTGCTGTCCAGTGACCGCGCTTCTTCGCCGTTGACGATCCCGCTGACCGTGCTGCGCGCGCGCTCGATCTGCTCAGTGGCAGCGCGGAGCTTGACGTCGAGTACGCGGTTGGTGACCTGGCTGGTCAGCACGAAGCCCAGCGCCAGGATCACGGCCAGCGACATTCCGAGCGTCAGCGCAATAACGCGAAGTTGCAGCGAGCGCCGCCATGCCACGCCCAGAGCCCGGCCCAACGCGCCCATGCCCCGCATACCGGGCCGGACCGGCCAGAACGGCCACGAAAACGAGGTCTCGATCCCCAAATCAACGACGCCGCTCCTGCGCGCTATCAGGCACTCGCGCCGTGTGCCAGTCCCGGCATCGTCGCCGGCTGTGTTTATCTCGCCGCTCCTCAGCATCGCTGACGCTCTGCATCGTCGCAGGCTGGGATCAGTAGTGCCGCTCCTCAGCATCGCTCACGCTCTGCATCGTCGCAGGCACGGATCACGGAGGTCCGGCCTTGTAACCCACTCCTCGAACGGTCAGCACAACGGTCGGGTTCTCGGGGTCTTTTTCGACCTTGGCCCGCAAACGCTGGACGTGCACGTTCACCAAACGGGTGTCCGCGGGGTGACGGTATCCCCACACCTGTTCGAGCAGCACATCACGAGTAAACACCTGGCGCGGTTTGCGCGCCAACGCCACCAGCAGGTCGAACTCCAGCGGGGTCAGGGAGATCTGCTCGCCGTTGCGGGTGACCTTGTGGGCCGGCACGTCGATCTCCACGTCGGCGATGGAGAGCATCTCGGCCGGCTCGTCCTCGTTGCGCCGCAACCGCGCCCGCACCCGGGCGACCAACTCCTTGGGCTTGAACGGCTTCATGATGTAGTCGTCGGCGCCCGACTCCAGCCCGAGCACCACGTCGACGGTGTCGGTCTTGGCCGTGAGCATCACGATCGGGACCCCGGAGTCGGCGCGCAGCACGCGGCATACGTCGATGCCGTTCATGCCGGGCAGCATCAGGTCCAGCAACACCAGGTCGGGCCGCAGTTCGCGCACAGCGGTCAGCGCCTGGGTGCCGTCACCGATGACCGCGGTGTCGAAACCTTCTCCCCGCAGCACGATGGTCAGCATCTCGGCCAGCGACGCATCGTCGTCAACCACGAGAATCCTTTGCCTCATGGAGTCCATGGTGTCACCAGAACGGGACAAAAGCGGGCTACCACGCGCGTGTTTCTTGGACCTATTACCACAGCCGCCCGACAGCGGACCGCAACTAGGCCATTAACTGCGCCGCCAACCGAGCCGGATCGACCGTCTCGTCGACCACCAGCCAGCGTCCGCCCCAGTTCGCCGCGGCCAGCCCGGCGTACACCGCGCCGGTGCGCTGCTGCAGCGCGGCGTCGCGTTCGTAGGCGTCCCGCTCCCGGCCGGCGTCGACGCTGGCCCGGTGGCGGGCCCGCTGATCAGCGAGTTCCGCGGAAACCCCGAGCAACACCTGCCAATCCGGCGCCG
This sequence comes from uncultured Actinomycetota bacterium, assembly GCA_963762535.1. Lineage (GTDB taxonomy): Bacteria > Actinomycetota > Actinomycetes > Mycobacteriales > Mycobacteriaceae > Mycobacterium. The sequence goes on along the minus strand of CAVXKX010000001.1, from coordinate 218,655 downwards.
GCAGCTGCAGCCGGCCGTATTCGATGTCGTGCACCCAGCGGACCGCTTCGCCGTCGGCCGGCTGCTGCAGGCGCGCGGCGCTGTAGGCGGCGTTGGACGCCACGTAGCGATCCAGGATCACCACGTCGTGGTCATCGGCACAGCCCGCGGATCTGGTCAGCCCCGCCGGCGCGGTCCAAGGCGAACAGCATCGCCATCGCGTACACCGACGACGCCAGGTCGCCGTGCCGGCCGTGTAATGCCTCGGCCGCCACGTCGGCGGTCACCGACTGCCCGTAACGCGGAAACGCCAGCGTCGCCACCGATTTCCCGGCGTCCTGGAGCGACTTACGCAGACCGTCGGTGAGTGTCCGCTTGCCGGCGCCGTCGACACCCTCGATAGCAATCAGCACGGCGCGAGCCTAGCCGCGCCGTGCTGTGCGCTCCGCAGGTGGAGCGTTGGACGCCGAGCGCTCCGCTGGTGGAGCGCTCGGCAACCGTCGCGATGGATCAATCAGTAGCGGTAGTGGTCGGGCTTGTACGGGCCGTCGACGTCGACGCCGATGTACTCGGCCTGCTCCTTGGTCAGCTTGGTCAGCTCGCCGCCGAGGGCCTCGACGTGGATGCGGGCCACCTTCTCGTCGAGGTGCTTGGGCAGCCGGTAGACCTCGTTGTCGTACTCGTCGTTCTTGGTCCACAGCTCGATCTGCGCGATCACCTGGTTGGAGAAGCTGTTGCTCATCACGAACGACGGGTGGCCGGTCGCGTTGCCCAGGTTCAGCAGCCGGCCCTCGGACAGCACGATGATCGACTTGCCGGTGTCCGGGAACGTCCACAGGTCGACCTGCGGGCGGATGTTGGTCTTGGTCGCACCGGACTTCTCCAGCTTGGAGATCTGGATCTCGTTGTCGAAGTGGCCGATGTTGCCCAGGATCGCCTTGTCCTTCATCGCCCTCATGTGCTCGAGGGTGATGATGTCCTTGTTTCCGGTGGTGGTGATGATGATGTCGGCTTCGCTGATCACGTCCTCCACCCGCTTGACGTCGTAGCCCTCCATCAGCGCCTGCAACGCGTTGATCGGGTCGATCTCCGTGACGGTCACCCGCGCGCCCTGGCCGGCCAGCGAGTCCACCGAACCCTTGCCGACGTCGCCGTAACCGCAGACCAGCACCTTCTTGCCACCGATCAGCACGTCGGTGCCGCGGTTGATGCCGTCGATCAGCGAGTGCCGGCAGCCGTACTTGTTGTCGAACTTCGACTTGGTCACCGAGTCGTTGACGTTGATCGCCGGGAAGGCCAGGTCACCGGCAGCGGCGAACTGGTAGAGGCGCAGCACGCCGGTGGTGGTCTCCTCGGAGACACCCTTGATCGACGCGGCGATCTTGGTCCACTTGTCCTTGTCGGTCTCGAAGCGCTTGCGCAGCAGACTCAGGAACACCCGGTGCTCATCGGAGTCGTCCTCTTCATCGGGCGGCACCACGCCGGCCTTCTCGTACTGCGCGCCACGCAGCACCAGCATGGTGGCGTCACCACCGTCGTCGAGGATCAGGTTGGCCGGCTCGTCGGGCCACGTCAGAACCTGCTCGGCGGCCCACCAGTACTCTTCGAGCGTTTCGCCTTTCCACGCGTAAACCGGGACGCCCTGCGGCTTTTCCGGGGTGCCGTGCGGGCCGACGACGACCGCCGCGGCGGCGTGGTCCTGGGTGGAGAAGATATTGCAGCTCGCCCAGCGAACTTCAGCACCGAGGCTCGTCAGCGTCTCGATCAGCACCGCGGTCTGCACGGTCATGTGCAGCGAACCCGAGATGCGGGCACCTTTGAGCGGCTGGACGTCGTGGTACTCGCGGCGCAGCGACATCAGACCGGGCATCTCCTGCTCGGAGAGCTCGATGTCGCGGCGACCGTAGTCGGCCAGCGACAGGTCGGCCACCTTGAAGTCGAGCCCGTTCACTACGTCGGGGGTCAGCTGCTGTTCGGTCGTCGTCATCTACTACCCATTCTTCCGGTCAACTAATTAGCTTGGTTACATATTAGTCGCGACCCATTTGCCGCCGCGATCTGAGGTCAGTCGTCGACGACAAGCCTATTCGTTGGCTTGGCCGTGCTCGCCGGTGGTCCCGTCACGAACCCGGACTCAAAGTCGTCCCGGCGCAAGCCTATGACTCCGCTTCTCCTCGGGCCCACGGGCCCGCATCGTCGCGGAGTTCACCGTAGCGTTCGGCCGCGGGCGTCATCAGCCGCGCCAGGTCAGCAGCCACGTCGTGGTCGGCCTCCGGCGGCATCGACACGTAACTCATCGCCAGCCGGACGATGGCACGCGCCAGCATCCCGGAGTCTTCCTCGCTGGCGCGCATCCAGCTGGTCACGAACGACGACGTCAACCGGGCCGAGCAGTGCGTGATGATCGGCCCGCTGTCGGTGGTGATGATCTGCAGCAGATCGGGTTTGGCCACACCGGTCAGCAGCGATATCACCAGCGGGTCCGCCGCAGAGTCGGCGAAGAACGCCCGAAAGCCCTGCAGGAACGCGGCGTAGACGTCGCCGACATTGGCGTAGATGGCATCTTCGACGGCGTCCACCAGCCGGTCGGCCAGCCGCAGCGCGTAGCCCTGGGCCAGCCCTTGCCGTGAGCCGAACTCGTTGTAGATGGTCTGCCGGCTGATGCCCGCGGCGCGAGCCACGTCGGCCAGCGTGATCGACGACCAGTCCCGGCTGCCCAGCAGTTCGCGCATCGCGTCGAGCACCGAATCACGCAGAAGGGCCCGCGACGCCTCGGCGTACGGGACCCTTCGCATAGGCGCGACCCTAACGCCTCGTCCGCGAGTCCGGTGTAACGCCGCGGCCGAGGTGATCGCCGCCGGCGGCGCCGAAGTCACGAGCGGGCGACTTCCACCATCTCGAAGTCCGACTTGGCGGCGCCGCAGTCCGGGCAGCTCCAGTCCTCGGGGATGTCGTCCCAGCGGGTGCCCGGCTCGATGCCGTCTTCCGGCCAGCCCTTGGCCTCGTCGTACTCGAAGCCGCACTGCACGCAGACGAAGAGTTTGTAGGTCTGCTCTCGCGCAAACGCTCATCGCAGCTCATGTCGTTACCTCCATCAGGGTGATCGGTGGGTGGTCGTCAGACTGCGGCGCCGTAGCGGGCCAGCATTTTCTTGCGTAGCCGCGGCTGCACGTTGACCCGGGTGATGTCGCCGTCGTAGTGCTCGATGACGCGGTGGTCCATCAGCTTTCGCCACAGCGGCGGAAAGTAGGTCAGCCCGATCAGCGCCGCGTAACCGCTGGGTAGGTTCGGCGAACCGTCCATGCTGCGCAGTGTTTGGTAGCGCCGGGTCGGGTTGGCGTGGTGGTCGCTGTGCCGCTGCAGGTGGTACAGGAACAGGTTGGTCACGATGTGGTCGGAGTTCCAGCTGTGTTCGGGCGTGCACCGCTCGTACCGGCCGTTGTCGTTCTTTGTCCGCAGCAGACCGTAGTGCTCCAGGTAGTTGACCGATTCCAGCAGGCTGAAGCCGAACACCGCCTGGATGATCAGGAACGGGATCAGCGCCGGGCCGAACATCGCAACCAACGCGCCCCACAACACCACGGTCATCAGCCAGGCGTTGATGACGTCGTTGGACAGATACGTCTTGGGATTCCACGGGTTGCCGCCTTGGCGGCGCACGCGCTGCGCCTCCAACTCCCACGCCGACTTGGCACTGCCAATGACGCTGCGCGGCAAGAACTCCCAAAACGTCTCGCCGAACCGCGCCGAAGCCGGGTCTTCAGGTGTGGCCACCCGGACGTGGTGACCGCGGTTGTGCTCGATGTAGAAGTGGCCGTAGCCGGTCTGCGCCAACGTGATCTTGGACAGCCAGCGTTCCAGCGAATCCTTCTTGTGCCCCATTTCGTGAGCGGTGTTGATGCCGACACCGCCGAGCGCGCCCACCGACAGCGCGAGACCGATCTTGGCGGGCCAGCTCAGCGGCCCGTCGTAGCCCAGCCAGCTCAGGTTCGACGCGGTGAACAGGTAGGCGCCGAGGAACAGGCTGACGAACTGGAACGGGATGAACGCGTAGGTGCAGTAGCGGTAGTACTTGTCGTTCTCCAGCCACTCCATCACCTCGTCGGGTGGGTTCTGCCCGTCGGCCCCGAACCGCAGGTCAAGCGCGGGAAGCAGGACGTACAGCAGGATCGGGCCGATCCAGAACAGCACCTGGGAGGCGGTCTGCCAGCCGGCCTGGTTCATCGCCCAGACGAACGGCAGCATCGTCAGTAGCAGTGTTGGGACGATCAGTCCCATCAGCCATAGGTAGCGCTTCTTGTCTCGCCACACCCTTGCGTTCGGACCTAATGCCGCGGTCATATCGCCAACCTCCTTGTGAGCCATCACACCTTGAGATTGGACATTAGCGCGCTTTACGTCCGTTGTCTAGACAAAATGGATAGTTTTGTAAACCGGCGTCAGGGAACGACCTCCGCGTCCGCTTCCTCGCCGGCACCGCGCCTGCCCAGCACCGAATTCCGGCTTCCGTACCCGGCATAGATGACGACGCCCGCGACCATCCAGATGGCGAATCGCAGCCAGGTGACCACGGTGAGGTTGACCATCAGCCAGATACATGCGCCGACCGAGGCGATCGGAAGCAGCGGCACCAGCGGCGCGCGGAACCCCCGTGGCAGGTCCGGACGGGTACGGCGCAGGACGATGACACCGGCCGACACCAGCAGGAACGCGAACAGGGTTCCGACGTTGACCATTTCCTCCAGCTTGTCCGTCGGAAACGCCGAAGCCGTCGCCCCGACCAGCAACGCGACCAGCACGGTGATGCGGACCGGTGTGCCGCGTGCACCGGTCTTGGCCAGCGCTCGTGGCAGCAACCCGTCGCGCGCCATCGCGAACAGCACCCGGCATCCGCCGAGCACCAGCACCATCACCACCGTGGTCAAACCGGCGAGCGCGCCGATCGAAATGATCGCCGAAGCCCAGTGCACACCGTTTTCGGCGAATGCCGTCGCCAGGTTGGCGTGATGTCCGTCGGGGGTGGTCTTCAGCTGTGTGTAGGAGACCATCCCGGACAACACCACCGACACCGCCACGTACAGCACGGTCACGATGCCCAGCGTGACCAGGATGCCGCGGGGTACGTCGCGCTGCGGGTTCTTGGTCTCCTCGGCCATGGTGGCGACGATGTCGAATCCGATGAACGCGAAGAACACGATCGAGGCTCCGGCCAACACCCCGTACCAGCCGTAGTGGCTGCTGTGCGCACCGGTGAGCAGTGACAGCAACGACTGGTCGACCCCGCCGCCGGCGTCGCCGGCCTCGGGCGGCGGGATGAACGGCGAGTAGTTCGCGGACTTGATGTAGAACGCGCCGACGACGATCACCAGCAACACCACCGCGACCTTGATCGCGGTGACCACCATCGAGAAGTGCGACGACAACTTGGTGCCCAGCGCGAGCAGGGTGGCCACCAGCGCGACGATCAGCAGCGCACCCCAGTCAAGTTTGAGCGGTCCGAAACCGATTGTGCTGCTGGCGAATCCGAAGACCGTCTGCAGGTAGCTCGACCAGCCTTTCGCGACGACGGCGCCGCCGATCGCCAGCTCGAGCACCAGGTTCCAGCCGATCGTCCAGGCGACGAACTCGCCGAACGTGGCATAGGAGAACGTGTACGCGCTGCCTGCCACCGGCAGCATCGACGCGAACTCGGCGTAGCACAGCGCGGCGAGCCCGCAGGTGACGGCGGCGACGAGAAACGAGACCCAGATCGCCGGCCCGGTGATATCACCTGCGGTGGACGCGGTGACGGTGAAGATACCCGCGCCGATCACCACCGACACGCCGAACACGCACAGGTGCCACCAACTCAAGTCTTTGCGGAGCTGGGTGTTTGGATCGTCGGTGTCGGCGATCGACTGCTCGATCGATTTGGTGCGCCAGCGATCAGCCATGCACCCGGACAGTACCGAGTACGTTGGCCAGATGGGTGGGGGAAGCAGCAGGAAGCACGCTGTCGTGATCGGCGCGAGCCTCGCCGGGCTCTGCGCGGCGAAGGTGCTGTCCGACTTCTACGACCGGGTCACCGTCTTCGAGCGCGACGACCTTCCGAGCACGCCGAGCAACCGCACCGCCGTCCCGCAGGGCCGCCACGTTCACCTGCTGATGGCCCGCGGCGCGATGGAGTTCGAGGGGCTGTTCCCCGGTCTGCTCGACGACATGGTGGCCGCCGGTGTGCCTATCCTGGAGAACCGGCCGGATTGCATCTACTTCGGCGCCGCCGGTCATGTGCTCGGCACCGGGCACACGTTGCGCGACGAGTTCACCGCGTACGTGCCAAGCCGTCCGCAGCTGGAATGGCAGATCCGGCAACGCGTTTTGAAGATTGCCAACGTCGAGGTTTTGCATCGCTCGGTGGCCGAGCCGCGATTCGACGTCGACGCGCAGCGGGTGACCGGGGTGTACCTCGACAGCGACGGCGGCAAAGGCAGTGAGCCCGACTATGTGCCGGCCGACCTGGTGGTCGACGCGGCCGGTCGCGGCACCCGGTTGCCGGTCTGGCTGGAGCAGTGGGGATATCAGCGCGCGCCGGAAAAGACCGTCGAGGTCGGCATCGGGTACGCGTCGCATCAACTCCGGCTGCCGGAGGGGGCGGTTCGCGAGCGGGTGATCGTGGCCGGTGCCTCCCGTGAGCAACCGCTCGGGCTGGGCCTGCTGGGCTACGAGGACGGCACCTGGACGCTGACCACCTTCGGAGTCGGCAAGGTCGAACCTCCGCACACCTTTCCAGAGATGCTAGCGCTCACGAAACTGATTCTGCCCGAACGCATTTCGACCGCTCTGCAGCGGGCCGAACCGATTGGCGAGCCGGCTTTCCACCGCTACCCCACCAGTAGGTGGCGTCGCTACCACAAGCTGGAGCGCTTCCCCCGGGGGATCGTGCCGTTGGGCGACGCGGTCGCCAGCTTCGACCCCACCTACGGGCAGGGCATGACGATGACCTCGCTGCAGGCCGGTCATCTGCGCCGGGCACTGGCCGGCGGGGCCGACGAACACCTGGCCCGCGAGGTCAACCGGGCCACCGCGAAGACCACCTATCCGGTGTGGATGATGACCGCGATCGGCGACTTCGCCTTCCACCGCGCCAGCGGACCGCGGCCCCGGTGGTTCGGGCCAGTGGGCAACCTGTTCGACCAGTTCCTCGGCGCGGCCGAGACGGATCCCGTTCTGGCCGAATGGTTTTTGCGCCGCTTCTCGTTGCTGGACAGTCTCTACATGGTGCCTTCGGCCGGAATGGTCGGCCGCACCGTCCGGCACAACATGCGGCTGTGGCTTGCCGAGCGTCGCGCCGGCCGGGCCGAGCATCGCAGCGCGCTGGCGCAGCACTGAACAACCGCTGCGCGGTCAGAGACCGACGGTAGCCCGGAAGATCTTCGTCGGCTCGTGCGCCACCAACCGGATCGGTCCGTCGTCGGCGGCCACCCAGGCGGCGGCGCCGCGGGCCAAGGTCAGCGTCCCGGATTTGCCGTGCACGGCCGTCGCACCCTCGACGCACACCAGGATCTGCGGACCGTCATGGCGTGACGGCGCGTCGACTTCGTGGCCTATCTGCTCGTCACCCAGCGTGAGCATCGACGCCGCGAATTCGGTTGTGGGCGTGTCGTAGAACGACGCCAGCCCATCCTGATGGGTGTCCGCACGCAACTGAGCCTCGGTGGTCGGGGTGAAATCCAGGACCCGCAGCAACTCGGGAACGTCGACGTGCTTGGGAGTCAGGCCACCTCGTAAGACGTTGTCGGAGTTGGCCATCACCTCCAGGCCGACACCGCGCAAGTAGGCGTGCAGATTTCCGGCCGACAAGTAGATGCCCTCGCCCGGGCCGAGGGTGATCCGATTGAGCAACAGCGCGGCCAACACGCCGGCGTCACCGGGATACCGCTCCCCCAATTCCAGCACGGTCTTGGCTTCGGCCGCGAATTCCGTTGCACCGGAACTCACATAGTTGATGGCGCCGTCCAGCACCGCGGTCACCAGAACATCGACGTGGGGCTGCGGCGCGGTGATCCAGGTGGTGAACAACGCCCGAAGGCCGTCGGCGTCGGACTGGTCATTCAGCAAATCGATCGACGGATCCAGGTCGGAGACCGTCAGTGCCTGGAACAGCTCGATGGTCTTGGCCGCGGGGCGGAATCCGGCCAGCGCTTCGAACTGTTGCAATGCCACCAGCAGCTCGGGCTTGTGGCTGGCGTCGCGATAGTTACGCACCGGCGAGTTGATCGGGATGCCGAGGCGCTGCTCGCGCCGGTAACCCTCGGCAGCCTGCGCGGCGCTGGGATGCGCCTGCAGCGACAGCGGCTCATCGGCCGCGAGCACTTTCACCAGAAATGGCAGTGCGTCGCCGAATCGGGCGCGCGACGCCGCGCCGAGCTGGCCTTCCGGGTCGTCGGTGACGGCCTGCAGCAACGAGACCTCGCCGTCCGGTTCTTCCAGCCAGGACGGGTCACCGGGGTTGGCGCCCAGCCACAGCTCGGCCTCCGGATGCGCCGCCGGTACCGGGCGACCGGTGAACTCCGCGATGGCGGTCCGCGACCCCCACGCGTACGTCCGTATCGCTCCACGTAGCAACTGCACTTGGCATTACCTCAGAACCAGTTATCCCCGCACCAGCCGCAAATAAACCGCCGCCATCTCCAGCCGGAGAGCCAATATAGCCAGCTGCTGCTCAGCGCGTTGGGCTCCGGGACGAGTTGCGTGGCCCTCGGGCGCATGCGGCACATCCTCGGCGGGCACATCTTCGGCACCGACCACGTCGACGTCGTCGAACCCGGCAACCCGGGACCCCACCACGGCCCGCTCGGCGTCCAGCGCCAGCACCACCACCCGCAGCCGGTCGGTGATCGGCCCGTCGATCTCCTCGTCGTGGAACAACGCCTCTGCCGGATCGACGAAGCCCGGGCCGGGCCCGCTCCGGAGCGCAGTCAACGCGTCGGCCAGGCCGGCGGCGGCGACCACCTCGTTCGCGACGCGCAGCAGGACGCCGGATCCGTGCCGGGCCAGCGCCAGGGTCGCGGCACAGTCGCCGACGAACACCACGCGACGCTTCGACATGCGCTCGACCAACGCCTTGGCCGGGTTGGTGAAGACTTCCCGGCCGGCGCTGTTGCGCAACGCCTCTGCGTCCAGGTCGTCAGCCAGCGCGGCCAGATCCACCCGCAGCCGGGGGTCGATGCTTTCCAGAACGGCCAGCCCGACGGCCAGGTACCGGCACAGACCGAGGTCGTCGGCGATCGGCAGCCGCGGCTCCAGTACCGCCACCCGACCGGCGGTGCTATCGCGCAACGCGCCCTCGTACGGCGCGGCAATCACGACCCGGGCACCGCGTCGTACCCCGCTCGCGGCGGCCCCGACCAGTGCCGGGTCGCCGGGGTCCTCGCCGGCCACGATCAGCACGTCCAGCGGCCCGATCCACGGCGGGGCCTCGGCGGCGATCACGATCGGCGCGGGCGCCGAACCGCCCGCCGTCGCGGCCAGCATGGTGCCCGCGGTCTCGGCGGCGCCACCCCTGCCGGCCACCCAGATCAGGGTGCGCGGACGGGCATCCGGGTCGCGCAGCGAATCCAGCGCGCCTTCGTCCAGAGCCGCCGCAACCGCCCGCACGTGCGCGCCGGCCATCGACGCGGCGCGCAACAGCCCGTCACGGTCGGCACCCAGCAGACCTTCGGCGTCGTCGAGGTCGATCACCGCCTGGGCCGCATTCACGTCACCGCCTCCGGCTGGCTGGCGTGCCGGCGAATCTGCTCAGCGACCTGCTCGACCACGGCGTCGACGTCCTCGACGCAGCGACCCTCCACGTTCAGCCGCAGCAAGGGCTCGGTGTTGGAGGTTCGCAGGTTGAACCAGCTGCCCTCGCCGAGGTCGACGGTCACCCCGTCGAGGTGATCGATCGAGTGGATCCGGGTACCGAAGGCCTTGAGCACCGCTTCCACGCAGGACCCGGAATCCTCGACGGTGAAATTGATTTCGCCGGACGACTCGTAGCGCTGATAGTCGGTGGTCAGCTCGGACAGCGGGCGCGGCTGCTTACCGAGCGCGGCCAGCACATGCAAGGCGGCCAGCATTCCCGAGTCGGCTCCCCAGAAGTCGCGGAAGTAGTAGTGCGCCGAATGCTCGCCGCCGAAAATCGCGCCGGTCTCGGCCATCAGCGCCTTGATGTAGGAGTGCCCGACCCGTGACCGCACCGGCGTGCCGCCACGTTCGACGACCAACTCCGGGACCGCCCGTGACGTGATCAGGTTGTGGATCACCGTCGCGCCGATCTCTCGGCCCAACTCCCGGGCGGCGACCAGCGAGGTCACCGTCGACGGCGACACCGGCCGTCCGCGCTCGTCGATGACGAAGCACCGGTCGGCATCGCCGTCGAAGGCCAGCCCGATATCGGCACCGGTGTCGAGCACGTAGGCCTGCAGGTCGACAAGGTTCGCCGGGTCCAGCGGGTTGGCCTCGTGGTTGGGAAACGAGCCGTCGAGTTCGAAGTACAGCGGCAGCACCGCGAGCGAGTCGATCGCACCGAGCACGGCAGGCGCCGTGTGGCCCGCCATCCCGTTGCCCGCGTCGACTGCCACCCGCAGGGGCCGCAGACCGTCGGTGTCGACCAGCGAGCGAAGGAAGACGCCGTACTCGGCCAGCACATCCTTGTCGGTCACGGTTCCGGTGGTGCCGTTGCCGGTGGCTACGCCGGCGATGAGGTCGTCACTGATGGTGGCCAGCCCGGTGTCGGCACCGACTGGTTTGGCGCCGGCCCGGCACAACTTGATGCCGTTGTAAGCGGCCGGGTTGTGGCTCGCGGTGAACATCGCCCCGGGACAGTCGAGCAGCCCGGAAGCGAAGTAGAGCTGATCGGTCGAGGCCAGCCCGATCCGGACCACATCCAAACCCTGGCCGGTGACGCCGTCGGCGAAGGCGGCCGCCAATGAGGGCGAGCTGTCGCGCATGTCGTAGCCGATGGCGACCTGGCGGGCGCCTTCGCCGCCCACCAGCCGGGCGAACGCGGCGCCGAGGTCGTGGACGAACGAGTCGTCGATTTCGGTACCGACCAGACCCCGCACGTCATACGCCTTGATCACACGGTGAACAGCCGCAGCGGGCCGAGACATCGAGAGGGCTCCTGACGACGGACAACAATCTGTGTGCGTCAGCCTAGCCGGGCGACGATGCAGACCGAGACGGTCTGCTGGAGGAGCCGGGCAATTCAGGTCAGCCGGGCGACGATGCAGACCGGGACGGTTACTGGTCGGTGCTACTCGGACGGGTCGGGCAGCACCCGAAGATGACCGCGACGGCGCCCATTGCCGGCCGGGCGCGGCGCGGTCGAGGCCAGCACGGCTCCCGGAACCTCGGCCGGTGCGCCGTTGAACTGCCCGCCGGGATCATGGAATCCGTTGACGGTGCCGCCACCGGCGGCCAGGTCGCGGCCTTCGCGCACGGCTTCGGCCAGCGCGATCAGGTCGTCTTCGTCGGGGTTGGTGGCCAGCGGGCCGGCGTGCCGGACAAGCTCCCAGCCACGCGGCGCCGTGATCCGGCCGGCATGGCTGACGCAGAGGTCCCAGGAGTGCGGCTCACTGGCAACGGCCAGCGGACCGACGACGGCGGTGGAGTCCGAGTACACGAAGGTCAGCGTCGCAACCGCGTAATGCGGACACCCTGGCCGGCAGCAGCGACGCGGAACGTTCACGATCGGAGGTTATCGTGCGAAAACGCCCGCAGCGCGGCGGACACGCGCATTCACGAGAGCCAGGATGCCCAACCGTTACCATCGCCGGGTGAGCGATTCGCGCAGCTCCCCGCGCGGGCGCGGCTCGAGGGGCAGAAGGGTCTCGCGCCGGGGCCGCGACATGCGCGGTCCGCTGCTGCCGCCGACGGTGCCGGGATGGCGCAGCCGAGCCGAGCGCTTCGACATGGCGGTACTCGAGGCCTACGAGCCCATCGAACGACGCTGGCAGGAACGGCTGTCCGGGCTCGACGTTGCCGTCGACGAGATTCCGCGGATTTCGGCGAAAGACCCCGACAGCGTGCAGTGGCCGCCAGAGGTGGTCGCCGACGGGCCGATCGCGCTGGCCCGGTTGATCGCTGCCGGCGTCGACGTCCGAGGGAGCGCAACTCGTGCGCGAGTGGTGTTGTTCCGCAAGCCAATCGAACGACGTGCCAAAGACACCGTCGAGCTGGCTGAGCTACTGCATGAAATCCTGGTGGCCCAAGTGGCCACCTATCTGGATGTCGAACCGTCGGTCATCGACCCGACGTTGGATGACGAATAGCGGGTGACCCCGCTATCCACGACCGCGCCGGGTCAGATGATTCCGCGCTTGAGCCGACGACGCTCGCGCTCGGAGAGACCACCCCAGATGCCGAAGCGCTCGTCGTGAGCCAAGGCATATTCGAGGCATTCACTCCGAACCTCGCAGCCGAGGCAGATCTTCTTCGCCTCGCGGGTGGAACCGCCCTTCTCGGGGAAGAACGCTTCTGGATCTGTTTGTGCACACAACGCACGGTCTTGCCACTGGTCGGTTGCTTCCTCAGTGCCCTCGAATTCATCTTCGATGGCTTCGGGAACCAAACTCAAATGGGGCCTTGGGGATACCCCTGTCAACGGCAGACCGGGAGTGGTGTGCGGGGTCCCTCCCATAAGCCCCCGAAGGTGTTCATAGGACATGCTCCGCCTCCTCACCTGGTTTCGTAGATCGCGAATGTGAACCACTGTTCTGATGTCGGCCATCCCGATTCGAACACTTGATCGAATCTCGGTCTGCGACACCGAATCCGGCCGGCCAACCGAAATGACACTGTTGTGATTACACACGGGTAAGAGTCGATTCGCAAGCGAATCGGGAGATTTCCATACCATCTCGTGACCAATTATTTGCGGCACTGAGGCCGATGCGGGCATGGCGTGTCGGTCACACCAGTCACACAAGGCATTCCGGCACCACCCCGGCGAGTCGGCCGCCAGGCTCACCTCGGCGCCTGGATCGTCGCCCCGCGTACTGTCGTGCGGTGTGAAGGTGACGGTTCTGGTCGGCGGGGTTGGCGGCGCACGCTTCCTGCTCGGGGTGCAACAGCTGCTCGGTCTCGGCCAATTCGCCTCCGGCTCTGCGCCTACCGGTGAGCACGACCTGACGGCGATCGTCAACATCGGCGACGACGCCTGGATGCACGGAGTGCGCATCTGCCCCGATCTGGACACCTGCATGTACACCCTGGGCGGCGGCGTCGACCCGGAGCGCGGCTGGGGCCATCGCAACGAAACCTGGCACGCCAAAGAGGAACTCACCCACTACGGGGTACAACCCGACTGGTTCCAGCTCGGGGACCGCGACCTGGCGACCCATCTGGTGCGCAGCCAGATGCTGCGGGCCGGCTACCCGCTGTCACAGGTGACCGCCGCACTGTGCGACCGCTGGCAGCCCGGCGCGCGGCTGCTGCCGGTCAGCGACGATCGCTGCGAAACACACGCCGTCATCACCGATCCCGACGACGGTAGTCGGCGTGCGATCCACTTCCAGGAGTGGTGGGTGCGCTACCGCGCGCAGCTGCCAACCCACAGCTTCGCGTTTGTCGGCGCCGAAAAGGCCCATGCCACAAACGAAGTCACCGATGCCATCGCCGACGCCGACGTCGTCCTGATAGCGCCGTCGAATCCGGTGGTGAGCGTCGGGGCGATCCTCGCCGTGCCGGGGATCCGGTCGGCGCTGCGGTCCACCGGGGCCCCCGTCGTCGGCTACTCCCCGATCGTCGGCGGAAAGCCGTTGCGCGGGATGGCCGATGAGTGCCTGAAGGTGATCGGCGTGGAGTCGACCGCGGAGGCGGTGGCCCGGTATCACGGCGCGCGAGCCGGAACCGGAATCCTGGACTACTGGATGATCCACGAGGGCGACCACGCCGAGATCGACGGCATTACGGTGCGATCGGTCCCGTTACTGATGACCGATCCGACAGCAACGGCCAAGATGGTCAGCGCCGGACTGGATGTTGCGGGCGTGGCAGCGTGACCGCCGGCGAGGATGACAGCATCGATGGCCCCGAGCACGGCACCGCGTCGCCGATCGAGATCCTGCCGGTGACCGGGCTTCCCGAATTCCGGCCCGGCGACGACCTCGCTGCCGCGCTCGCAGCAGCCGCACCGTGGCTGCGCGATGGCGACGTCCTGGTGGTCACCAGCAAGGTGCTGTCCAAGTGCGAAGGGCGTCTGGTGGCCGCGCCCGAAGACCCCGAAGCGCGGGACGCGTTGCGCCGCAAGCTCGTCGACGCCGAATCCGTTCGGGTACTTGCCCGTAAGGGCCGCACGCTGATCACCGAGAACGCACTGGGCGTCGTGCAGGCCGCCTCCGGTGTGGACGGGTCCAACATCGGCACCGACGAGTTGGCTCTGCTGCCCGTCGACCCCGACGGCACTGCGGCGTCATTGCGGGCGGCCCTGCGCCAGAGTCTCGGCGTCACCGTCGGCGTCGTGATCACCGACACCATGGGCCGGGCGTGGCGTAACGGCCAGACCGACGCCGCCGTGGGCGCGGCCGGGGTCTCGGTCCTGCACGGCTACGCCGGCGCCGTCGACCGGCACGGCAACGAACTGGTGGTCACCGAGGTCGCGGTCGCCGACGAGATCGCCGCCGCCGCCGATCTGGTCAAAGGCAAGCTGACTTCGATACCAGTGGCCGTCGTGCGCGGGCTGCCGGCCGGCGTGGTGACGGAGACGGACGCGACCGCCAGGCATCTCGTACGGTCGGGCACCGACGACCTGTTCTGGCTGGGCACCGCCGAAGCCCTGGATCTGGGTCGCCGGCAAGCGCAGTTGTTCCGTCGTTCGGTGCGCCAGTTCGCCGGCGAGCCGGTACCGCCGCACCTGATCGAGGACGCGGTCGCCGAGGCGCTCACCGCCCCCGCACCACACCACACCCGACCGGTGCGCTTCGTCTGGCTGCAGACGCGGTCCGTCCGCGACCGGCTGCTCGAGCGGATGCGCGACAAGTGGCGCGCCGACCTGACCGGTGACGGCAAGCCCGCCGACGCAGTTGAGCGGCGGGTGGCGCGCGGTCAGATCCTCTACGACGCACCCGAAGTCGTGATCCCGTTCCTGGTGCCCGATGGCGCGCACAGTTATCCCGATGCTGCGCGGACCGCCGCCGAGCACACCATGTTCACCGTCGCGGTCGGCGCAGCCGTCCAGGCGTTGCTGGTGGCGCTGGCGGTGCGCGGAGTGGGCAGCTGCTGGATCGGGTCGACGATTTTCGTCGCCGATCTGGTTCGCGCCGAACTGGACCTGCCCGATGACTGGGAACCGTTGGGCGCCATCGCCATCGGCTATCCCGAGCAACCTGTGACCGAGCCTCGCGAGCCTGTCGCGGTCAACGATTTACTGGTGCGCAAGTGAGCGTTCGCTCCTCAGCGATCGCGCTGCTGTCGGACTGGCAGCCACCGGATTACTCGCAGGATTCGCTACGCAATGCGGTGCTGGCATTCCTGGACGCGCGGGAGGATGCCTGTCGTCGGGCATGCGTGCCAGGCCACATCACGGCGTCGGCGCTGGTGCTCGACGACACCGGCGGCCAGGTGTTGTTGACGTTGCATCCACGGCTGGGCCGGTGGGTCCAATTGGGTGGGCACTGTGAGGATTCCGACGCCGACATCCTCGGCGCGGCGCTGCGCGAGGCGACCGAAGAATCCGGCATCGAGGGCCTGCAGATCTCCCCCGAGCTGGCCGCGATCAACGTCCACGCGCTGACCTGCTCGCTGGGCGTGCCGACCCGTCACCTCGATCTGCAATTCGTCGCGCAGGCGCCGGCCGGGGCACAGATCGCGGTCAGCGAGGAATCAGTGGACCTGCGATGGTGGCCGATCGGGGAGCTGCCCGACGGCACCGACGAGGCGCTGACCTACCTGGTTCAGCGTGCTGTTCGAACGTGAAGCTAGTTTCACGCTCGCGACCGAGCGTGAAGCTAGCCGCACAGTCGGCGGGAAGCTCACACGTCGCGGGAGTGGCGGATCCCGCTGTCCAGGAGCACCTCTAGCTGAACCGCAGCTGAGAGTTGCCAGCACTTGTCAGCCAATCCAATCTGTCGGCGCTATAGGCCGCTGGCCAGGATTTATAGGCCGGGAAGCCGGGCTCGAGGTACTTGGTCTGCAAACTGCGTGGTTTTAGCCCGCGCGCTATCTCTTGAGAGTTACCTTAAGGCAATCTGAGATGGCGCCACGCAACAACGGTAAGCCTCGACCGGCCGGGTCCGGACGGCACCTCTGTCGTCAATAGCTGCGAATCGGTCGGGAGGACAGGCCATGGCTGGTCGGCATACCACCAAGCGGAATCAGCGGTCGCGCAAAGCCAAGGCGCGCCGTCGCGGGGTCGTCGGTTTGACGTCGTCTGCCGGTGCGCTTTTAGCGCTTGGCTTGAGCCCGCTGGCCGCCGCGCCTGCGGCGAAGGCCGATGTGTTCGATGACATCCTAGATTTGGCGGTGGGTTCGGCCGTCAGTTCTGCGGTAACGGCCGTCAATCCGACGGATTTCTTGGATCCGGCCGTGTGGAGCGGGCTGCTGGGGGATTTGAGCACGCCGGCCGGGTGGGACACGCTGCTCACGGACTTCTTTAGCCCCAGCAGCTTTGCGCTGTCTGAGACCAGCTCTGCAGCTGCGACGGCCGATCCGTCGTCCTCCTTCCTGCAAGGGCTTGAGCAGGACTGGATCAACAGCCCGTTTGGTCAGCAGGTCGACAGCGCGCTCAACACGTGGGCAGCGCAGTCCGATCCGGCCGCGTCGGGCGATAGCTGCGGGTTTATCTGTAACGGTGCTGATGGAACCTCGGCGGGAACGCTGGCCCAAGCCGATGGTCAAGGCGGCGGGCTTTTGTTCGGCAATGGCGGCAATGGTGTCACCGATGCGGCCGGTCAAGGCGGTGACGGCGGCAATGGCGGGCTCTTCTACGGCGAGGGCGGCAACGGCGGGAATGGCGGTACCGGTCTGACTGGAGCGCCAGGTCAGGTCGGCGGCATCGGCGG
Organism: uncultured Actinomycetota bacterium; assembly: GCA_963762535.1. Taxonomy (GTDB): domain Bacteria; phylum Actinomycetota; class Actinomycetes; order Mycobacteriales; family Mycobacteriaceae; genus Mycobacterium. The sequence goes on along the minus strand of CAVXKX010000001.1, from coordinate 201,655 downwards.
TGACGGCGGCGCGGGCGGTAACGGCGGGCTGTTCTTCAGCCACGGAGGCAACGGCGGCATCGGCGGCACCGGCGGGACCGGCGGAAGCGGCTCGGACGGCGCTACCGGAGCGACCGGTGTGGCCGGCGTTAACGACGGTGCCGGCGGCAACGGCGGGCCCGGCAGCGGCGACGGCACTGACGGCGGCATGGGCGGCACCGGCGGCAACGCCGGTGCCGGCGGTGGCTTCTTCGGCAGCGCGGGCGTCAACGGTAACGGCGGGGCCGGCGGGGTGGGCGGTAACGCCGGTGCGCCGGGCAGCGGCGGCAATGGCGCGGCCGGTGTGTGGGGCGACGCCGGCAGCGGTGGTGTCAATGGCGCCGGCGGTGACGGCGGCAACGCCGGCACCGGCAGCAGTGGTGTGGGCGGCAGCGGCGGAGCCGGCGGAGCGGCGGGCACCGGCGGTTCCGGCGGCGTGGCGGGCGCCCATGGCGCCAACGGCGGCGGCCGGGGGCCCTCGGTGTGACCCACGGCGGTAACGGCGGGGCGGGCGCGTCTGCTAACACCGCAAACCCCGGGGGCGGAGCCGGCGGTAACGGCGGCGATGGCGGGTCGATCGGCGACGGCGGCAACGGCGGGGCCGGCGGTGCAGGGGTCACCGGCGTCAACAGCGTCGGCGGTAACGGCGGCGCCGGCGGCAACGGCGGCTTAGGCGGCACGACATCTGGTAACGGCGGTAACGGTGGAACCGGTGGCGCCGGCGGGGCCGGTGCCTCTGGTCCGCAGGGCGCGACCGGCGCGGCGGGAGTCGCTGGGGTTAATGATGGCGCCGGCGGCGACGGTGCCAACGGCGGCAATGGTTACAACGGCGGGGGCGGCGGGGTCGGCGGCAACGCCGGCACAGCTGCCCACGGCAGCGCAGGACTCAACGGCGACGGCGGCTCCGGCGGGGCCGGCGGTAACGGCAGTGCGGCCGGTAGCGGCGGAAACGGCGCGGCGGGTGTGTGGGGTGACCCCGGCTCCGGCGGCCAAGACGGCGCCGGCGGCGACGGCGGCAACGCCGGCACCGGCGGTGCAGCGGCGTGGCCGGCCACGGTGGTGGCGGGGGGGCCGCCGGCACCGGTGGTAGCGGCGGCAGCACGGGCGCCCACGGCGGCGACGGCAGCGCGGCAACCGTGGGCAACATCCACGGCGGTGGCGGCGGGGCAGGCGCCGCCGGTGATAGCGCCAACCCGAACGGCGGCGCAGGCGGTAGCGGCGGCAACGGTGGGTCGATCGGCGATGGTGGCGACGGCGGTAAAGGCGGCGACGGCATCCCCGGTGCTGCCGGCGTCACCGGCGCCGACGGCAACGGCACCCCGGGCATCGCCGGCGGTGACGGCGGTCAGGGCGGGGCCGGTGGTGAGGGCGGCACCCTGGCCGGCAATGGCGGGGTCGGCGGCCTCGGCGGCAACGGCGCCGACGGTGGCGACGGCGCCAACGGCGGCACCGGCGCGGCCGCCACTGCCGCTGGAAGCACCGGCGGTAATGGGGGCAACGGCAGTAACGGCGGCGCCGGCGGCAGCGGCGGCAACGGCGGCCTCGGCGGAAAGGCGCTTGCCGTCTCGGGCAGCAACGGCGCTGACGGCAACGGCGGTAACGCCGGCAGCGGCGGTAACGGCGGGGTCGGTGGCTCCGGTGGGGCCGCGACCGTGGCCGGCGCGACCGGCGGCCACGGCGGCAACGGCGGCACTCCCGGGGCGGCCGGGATCCCCGGCGACGGCACCCCGGGCGATCCCGGCACCCCCGGCACGGGCGGAGCCGGCGGGCCCGGCGGGGCGGCGACTGTCGCCGGCGCGACTGGCGGCGACGGCGGGGCTGGCGCGTCCGGCACACCTGGCACCGACGGGGTGCGTGGCGCCCCCGATGGCACGCCGGGCGGCCCCGGCGGGGCCGGCGGCAACGGCGGAGATGCGAACGTCGCCGGCGCGATCGCCGGCAACGGCGGGGTCGGCGGAGTGGGTGGCACCGGCGGCAACGGCGGTCCCGGCGCCACCGGCGCGACCGGGGTGGCCGGGGTCAACAATGGTGCCGGCGGCAACGGCGACACTGGCGGCAACGGCGGGGCGGGCGGGGTCGGCGGAGTCGGCGGCAATGCCGGCGTCGCCAGCAACGGCGCCATTGCGGGCCAAAACGGCGACGGCGGCACCGGCGGCACCGGCGGCAACGTCGGGGCCGGCGGCACCGGCGGCACCGGCGCAGCCGGCACAGCCACTGACCCCAACGGCGGGGCCGGCGGCAACGGCGGCAGCCCCGGCACCGCCGGCGACGGCGGGTCCGGCGGTGCACCGGGCACAACGCCCGGCGACGGCGGCAACGCCGGCGCCACCGGCGCGGTCGGCGGCACCACAGTTACCAGCGGCGGCAACGGCGGAACCGGCGGAGCCGGCTACAACGCCACCGCCCCCGGCACGCCCGGGGTAACGGCGGAGCCGGCGGCAACGGCAGCCAATACGGCAACGGCGGCACCGGCGGTGCCGGCGGCACCGGCGGCACCCGGCACCGACGGCACCCCCGGCGGTTCGCCCGGTGCCGGGACCGGCGCGACCGGCGGGGCCGGCGGCACCGGTGCCAACGGCGGCAACGCCGGGGCCGGCGGCTTGGGCGGCTCTATCTCCGGCAATGGTGGTAGCGGCGGGCTCGGCGGCAACGGCGGCAACGCCGGGGCCGGCGGCTTGGGCGGGAGCGGCGCCGACGGCGGCACCATTGCCGACGGCGGCGCCGCCAACGGTGGCCCCGGCGGCACCGGCGGATACGCCGGCAACGGCGGCAATGGCGGCACGGGCGGTGCTGGTGGCGGTGTGGCCAACGGCGGATCCGGCACCGTGGGCATCAATGGCGACGGCGGGGTCGGCGGGACCGGCGGCACCGGCGGTGCGCCCGGTAACGGCGGGGTCGGCGCGAACGGCACCGCCAGCACCCCCAACGGCGGCGACGGCGGCGAAGGTGGCTTTGTCGGCCACCCAGGGGCCGGCGGCCTCGGCGGGGTGGCTGGCAGCGGCGGCACCGGCGGCGGTGGCGGCGTGAACGGCAACGCTGGCAGCATTCCCACTGGCCCCGGCGGCACCGGCGGTAACGGCGGTAATGGCTACAACGCGACCGCTGCTGGCATTAACGGCGGCAACGGCGGCAACGGCGGCCCGGGCGGCTCGTTCTCCGGCAGCGGCGGCAACGGCGGCAACGGCGGCTCCGGCACCTCCGGCGGCAACGGCGGCCGCGGCGGCATCAGCGGCGCTTACGGCGGCAACGGCGGCAACGGCGGCAGCGGTGGCAGCGGCACCACCGGCCCCGGTGGGGCTGGCGGGGACGGTGGCATCGCGAGCATCAATGGAACCGGAAACCTCTCCTTTAGCTACAACGGAACCGGAAACGCGACCGCCGGCGCCGGCGGCAACGGCGGCGGCGGCACAACCGGTGGGGCCGGCGGGAACGGCGGTTATGCGGAGACCGGGCTAACCGGAACCGGAAACGCGACGGGAGGTAGCGGGGGAGCAGGCGGCGTAGGTACCACCGGCGCTGGAGGGAACGGGGGTGCTGGCGGCAACGCGACCGCCCTCAACAGTGCCTCGGCCGGCACCGTCAGCGGCGGCGACGGCGGTGCCGGCGGCAACGGTGCGACCGGCGGCAACGGCGGCAACGGCGGCACGGGCGGCAATGAGGCTTTTGGGACCCCCAGCGGCATCGGAAATGCCACCGGCGGCGACGGCGGAAAAGGCGGCAACGGCACTGGCAGCGGCAACGGCGGGGCTGGCGGCATGGGCGGCTACGCGACCATCGACAACTTCGCCTCTACGGGGGACGCCACCGCCGGTGACGGCGGAGCTGGTGGCACCGGCGCCAACGGCGGCAACGGCGGGGCCGGCGGTTTTGGCGTAATCTATTCTCCTCCCGGCACCCCAACCGGCGACTCTACGGGCAACGCCACTGGCGGTGTTGGCGGGTCGGGCGGCCTCGCCACCAGCGGCTTTGGCGGAAACGGTGGCTCGGGCGCTAATGGGCAAAGCGACGGCACCGGAAACGTGATCGGGGGCAACGGCGGCAACGGCGGCGACGGCCCCGCTGGCGGCGGGGCCGGCGGCAACGGCGGTCGTGCGATCATCGCACCGACCGGAACCGGAAACGCCGTCGGCGGAATCGGCGGGGCCGGCGGGTCCAGCGGTGCCACCGGTACCGGCGGAACCGGCGGCTCCGGCGGCAGGGCGCTTTCGTTTAACAGCGCCTTGCCGGTTACCACCACCGGCGGCAACGGCGGTGCCGGCGGTGCCGGCGGAACTGGCGGGAACGGCGGTTCCGGTGGTTATGCGGATGCCGGAAACGCCACTGGCGGTAACGGCGGCAACGGCGGTGCCGGCAACCCAGGCGCGGGCGGGAACGGCGGTGCCGGCGGCAACGCCAGCACAAGTGCTCCGGGCACTGCCCTTGGCGGCCTCGGCGGCTCCGGTGGTTCGGGTAATCCCTCCGGGTCCAACGGCACCAAAGGAACGCCATAACGAGTCGCTTGCTGACAATCGGCGGCCACCGATGGGCATCGGCCACTCAGTGACGCCCGGGAGACCGGCCCGCCGAGTGGCCACTTATGGTACGCCTCAACGCATTTCGCGTGACCTAAGTGGCCACTGGGCGCAGTCACACGTCGCTGGAGTAGCGGATCCCGCCGTCGGGAATGCTGACGCCAGGCCACACCCGCGCGCCACGCAGCAGCTCGCAGCGGGCGCCGATATCGGCGCCGTCGCCGATCACGCCGTCGCGGATCAGTGCCCGCGGGCCGATCCGCGCGCCGAAGCCGATGATCGATCTCTCGATCACGCTGCCCGCCTCGATACGCACGCCGTCGAAGATGACCGCGCCGTCCAACCGTGCGCCAGGCCCGATTTCCCACTCGGCGCCGCGACCGACGACCGTGCCACCGATGAGCAGCGCGCCGGGAGAGACGGCAGCGCCGTCGTGCACTAATTGCTCGCCGCGGTGGCCGCCCAGCGCCGGCGACGGCGCGATACCGCGGACCAGGTCGGCCGATCCGCGGACGAAGTCTTCCGGTGTGCCCATGTCACGCCAGTAGCTGGCGTCGACATAGCCGCAGACTTTGACGCCGTCAGACAGCAGCGCCGGAAATACCTCACGCTCGATCGACACCTCGCGTCCGCCCGGGATGCGATCGATGGTCTCGCGGGAGAACACGTAGCAGCCGGCATTGATCTGGTCGGTCGGCGGATCTTCGGTCTTCTCCAAAAACGCTGTCACACGGCCGTCTTCGGTCGGCACGCAGCCGAAAGCCCGGGGGTCGCCGACCCGCACCAGATGCAGCGTCAGGTCGGCCTGCTGTTCGTTGTGGTAGTCCAGCAGTTGTCCGAGATCCGCCCCGGAGAGCACGTCGCCGTTGAACACCAACGCCGTGTCGTGCCGCAGATAGCCTGCAACGTTTGCGATTGCGCCGCCGGTGCCCAGCGGAGTCTGCTCGGTCACGTAGTCGATCTGCAGACCGAGTTTCGCGCCGTCGCCGAACTCAGTCTCGAAAACCGCCGGCTTGTACGACGTTCCGAGGATCACGTGCTCGATCCCGGCCGCGGCGATCCGCGACAGCAGATGGGTCAGGAACGGCAGCCCGGCCGTTGGCAGCATCGGCTTGGGCGCCGACAGCGTCAGCGGCCGCAGCCGAGTACCTTTGCCGCCCACCAGAACGACGGCGTCAACCTGCTTAGTCACGTCAGCGCCGCCCTTCTGGAGAATTACGCACCATCAAACGCGACCGCACCGCCAGACCGGCCCGAAAGCCCCAGCGCAGCGGAGCGCGCCACGGTCCAGAATGCCGGTCGGCGAGATAGAGGTAGGTGCTTTTGTGATGCACGGCCAGATTGCGCGACGACTCCCGCGCGGTGGCGTGACCTTTGTGGTGCAGCACTTCGGCCGTCGGCACGTAGACGTTCAGCCAGCCGGCCCGGCCCATCCGGTCGCCCAGGTCGACGTCCTCCATGTACATGAAGAAGCGCTCGTCGAACCCGCCGATCTGCTCGAACGCCGCGCGACGCACCAGCAGACACGACCCGGACAGCCAGCCGACCGCCCGCTCACTTGGCTCCAGCCGGTCCTGCCGGTAGGCCGCAGACCACGGGTTTTTCTTCCACAGCGGCCCGAGAACCGCGTGCATGCCACCCCGGATGACGCTGGGCAACTGGCGGGCCGACGGATATACCGACCCGTCAGGGTCATGGATCAACGGCCCCAAGGTTCCCGCCCGGGGCCAGCGCGCCGCGGCGTCCAGCAGCGCGTCGATGCTGCCCGGGCCCCACTGCACATCCGGGTTGGCCACGACAATCCATTCGTCGGCATCCCCCAACTGGGCGATGGCGCGGTTCACCGCGCTGCCGTAGCCGAGGTTGGCGCCAATGGAGTACAGCCGCACGCCCGGGTAGCGCTCGACGGCGGCCTGCGGTGTGCCGTCGGTGGAGCCGTTGTCGGCCATCAGGACGCTGACCGGCCGCTCCGTCGCATGCGACAACGAGGCCAGAAACCGGTCCAGATGCACGCCCGGCGAATAGGTCACCGTGACCACCGGTAGGACGTCACTCACGCGTCGAGGGTAGCGGTCAGGCATTCAGCGGCGCCGCCAGCGCCGCCTCCAGCGCTTCTCGCCACGGCCGCAGCGGTGTCAGCCCCGCGGCCTGCGACCGCCGCCCGGACAGCGCCGAATACGCCGGCCGCCGGGCCGGTCGCGGGTTGTGGTCGCTGCTCACCGGCCGGACCCGCTGGGGGTCGGCGCCGAGGATTTCGAACACCGCGCGGGTTTGCCCGAAACGGGTGACCTCGCCTCCGTTGGCGGCGTGCACGATGCCGTTCGGTGCGTCCACGCGGCCGTCGGCCACCTCGAGCAGCGCCCCGACCAGGTCAGCGACGTAGGTGGGCGAGCCGGTCTGGTCGTCCACCATGTCGACGACGCCATCGCCGGCCGCCAGCCGGCGCATCGCGGCGACGAAGTCCTTGCCGTTTCCGCCGGTGTAGACCCACGCGGTGCGGACCACCACCGCCTGCGGCAGCGCCGCCAGCACGGCCTGTTCGCCGGACAGCTTGGTCAGCCCGTAAAAGCTCAGCGGCCGGGTCTCGTCATCCGGCTCGTAGGGGCGCGGCGCCGCCCCGCCGAAGACACCGTCGAATACGTAGTCGGTAGAGATGTGCACCAGCTGCGCCCCGACCCGGGCGCAGGCCAGTGCGATGTGTTTCGGGCCGTCGGCGTTGATCGCGTAGGCCCGGTCCCGGTCGCGTTCGGCATCGTCGACGGCGGTGTAGGCCGCGCAGTTGATTACCACGTCACCGGACTGCACGATCTCGCCGGCGCGCTGCGGATCGGCGATGTCCCACTGCGACGAGGTCAACGCCAGCACGTCGCGCCCCTGCCGGGCCGCCTCGGCGGCCAGGACGCTGCCGACCTGCCCGCCGGCGCCGGCGATCACGATTCTGCTTGCCATGGGTCTCAAGTCTGGCACGCCGAGCCTGGCTACCGGAGTTACCGCTGTTACGCAAGTAGCCTGTTGTGATGCCTGAGCAACGGGTGACTCGTGTGATTGCGGCCGTGATGGCCGTGCTGGTTGTGCTCGTGACCGGGGCGGCGTGGAGCAAGGTCCGCTCCTTCGAAGACGGGATCTACCACGTCTTCGCGCCGTCGCTGGGACACGGCGGCGACGACGGCGCGATCGACATCCTGCTGGTCGGGATGGACAGTCGCACCGACGCGCACGGCAACCCGCTGAGTCCGCAGGAACTGGCGGCGCTGCGGGCCGGCGACGAGGTGGCAAGCAACACCGACACGATCATCCTGGTGCGTATCCCCGACAGCGGAAAGTCGGCCACCGCGATCTCGATCCCCCGCGACACTTACGTGTCCGCGCCCGGACTGGGTAAGACCAAGATCAACGGCGTCTACGGCCAGACCAAGGAAGAGAAGCGGGTCAGCCTGGTCGAATCCGGCGCGGCGCCCGACGAGGCCGAGCGTGAGGGCACCGAGGCCGGCCGTGAAGCGCTGATCAAGACCGTCGCCGACCTGACCGGCGTCACCGTCGACCACTACGCCGAGATCGGACTGCTGGGCTTCTCGCTGATCACCGACGCCCTCGGCGGAGTGAATGTCTGCCTCAAAGAGCCTGTCTTCGAACCGCTTTCGGGCGCCGACTTCCCGGCGGGGCCACAGAAGCTCAACGGTCCTCAAGCGCTGAGCTTCGTCCGCCAGCGTCACGAGCTGCCCCGCGGTGACCTGGACCGGGTAGTGCGTCAACAGGTGGTGATGTCGTCGCTGGCCCACCAGGTGATCTCCGGCAAGACGCTGTCCAGCCCGTCGACGATGAACCGGCTGCAGTCAGCAATCCAGCGCTCGGTGGTGCTGTCATCCGGTTGGGACATCATGGATTTCGTGAACCAGCTGCAGAAGTTGGCCGCTGGGCGGATCGCGTTCGCCACGATTCCGGTGCTCGACGAGTCCGGCTGGAGCGACGACGGCATGCACAGCGTGGTGCGGATCGATCCGCACCAGGTTCAAGACTGGGTCGCCGGCCTGCTCCAGGATCAGGACAAGGGCAAGACCGAGGAGTTGGCTTACGCGCCAGGCAAGACCACCGCCAGCGTGCTCAACGACACCGACATCAACGGCCTGGCCTCATCGGTGTCACAAGTATTGGCCGCCAAGGGATTCAGTACCGGCAAGGTGGGCAACAACGATTCCGGGCATGTGAAGAGCAGCCAGGTCCAGGCCGCCAGCTCCGACGATCTCGGCGCGCAGGCCGTCGCGAAAGAATTGGGCGGGCTGCCCGTCATCGCGAACACCTCGGTACCCCAGGGTTCGGTCCGGGTGGTGCTCAGCAACGACTACACCGGCCCGGGTTCGGGCCTCGGTGACGGCGGTCCCAAGTTGGCGGCCGCCACGCGCTCTGGGTCGTCAGACGCCGACGCTCCCCCGCCGTCGCCCATTCTGACGGCCGGCTCTGATCACCCGGAGTGCGTAAATTAACCCCAGCCGACGACGATGCAGTGGGGGCACCACCCAGCCGCGCAGCGGCGAGGGGGACGAAGCGATGCTGAGGAGTGGCACCAATTAACCTCAGCGCCGCGATCCTGGATCCGATGCTGCGCGCCGACCCGGTCGGCCCGCGCATCACCTACTACGACGACGCCACCGGCGAGCGCATCGAACTGTCGGCGGTCACATTGGCCAACTGGGCCGCCAAGACCGGCAACCTCCTGCGTGAGGAGCTGGGAGGCGGCGCGGACAGCCGAATCGCCGTGCTGCTGCCGGCGCATTGGCAGACGGCGGCGGTGCTGTTCGGGGCGTGGTGGATCGGCGCCGACGTGGTCCTCGACGCGGCCGCCGATGCCGACATCGCCTTGTGCACGGCCGAGCGGCTGGAGCAGGCCTTTGACGTGACAGCCACCGGCGCCGGCGAGGTAGCGGTGCTCTCGCTGGACGCGTTCGGGCGCCCGGTACCCGATCTGCCGATCGGGGTCACCGACTATGCGACCGCGGTTCGGGTACACGGCGACCAGATCGTCGGCGAGCAGAATCCTGGCCCGGCACTGGCCGGCCGATCCGTCGACGACGTCTTGAGGGCCTGCCGAAACGCTTCGGCCGCACAAGGTTTGACGGCGACCGACCGGGTGCTGTCGACCGCGTCCTGGGCTACGCCCGACGACGTGATCGGCGGCCTGCTGACCGTGCTGTCGGTCGGCGGCTCGCTGGTGCAGGTCGCCAACCCCGACCCGGCCGGGCTGGCACGCAAGAGGGAAACCGAGAAGGTCACCCGCACGCTCTAGCTACCACCGCCCCGGAGTCTCGTCCAGACAGCGTGCACTTTTGCCCGCCTCTCAGCGACAGGCATGCGGCTTTCGCTCGGAGGTGGGCACATCGATACCCCACCCGTCGGTGGTGCGCCCTGTGACGGCTGCGATTCTCGACTGAGCGTTCGTGACCGATACATGTTGATATCGCTATATGTGGATGTTAACGTCGTCAGAGGCCGGGAATCGGGCCGTAGGACCTAACGGGAGGACGTTTCGCGATGGTGGTGCAAGGCCTACTGGGCAAGGCGGCCGGCACGGTGGTAACCGGCCTGGTCGGCGTCAGCGCTTACGAAGTCCTGCGTAAAGCCTTGGGCAAGGCCCCGCTTCACGAGGCTGCGGTATCCGCCACGGAGTGGAGCCTGCGCGGCACGCGACGGGCTGAAGAAGCCGCGGAGTCAGCCCGGCTGAAGCTGGCCGATGTGGTGGCCGAGGCTCGCGAGCGCATCGGTGAGGAGGCGCAGCCTCCGGCCATCGGCGACCTCGACCACGACGCACGAGCACTGATCCATGACGGCAAGCCCGGAATTGGAGATCATTTCCGACGCAGCCGGGCGGATGCGGGTGAAAGTGCCCTGGGTGCGCGCGAATTCGCGCCGCGCGGTCGCGGTGGAAGAGGCAGTCGAGCGCCGGAACGGGGTGCGGGCCGTGCACGCCTATCCGCACACCGGCTCCGTCGTCGTCTGGTATTCCCCGAAGCGTTGCGATCGTCCCGACATCCTGGCGGCCATCGCATCGGCCGAATACGTTGCCGCCGAGCTCATTCCGGCCCGCACGCCGCGGTCATCGGACATCCGCAACACCGAGGTGCTGCGGATGGTGATTGGCGGTGCGGCGCTGGCCCTGCTCGGGGTGCGCCGCTACGCGTTCAACCGTCCCCCACTGCTGGGACCGTCCGGCCAGCTGGTCGCAACCGGCGCGACGGTGTTCATGGGCTACCCGTTCCTGCGCGGCGCATTGCGCTCGCTGCGGTCCGGTCGCGCCGGCACCGACGCCCTGGTGACCGCAGCGACCGTCGCCAGCCTGGTGCTGCGCGAGAATGTGGTGGCCCTGACCGTGCTGTGGCTGCTCAATATCGGTGAATACCTCCAGGATCTGACTCTGCGCCGGACCCGTCGCGCCATCTCTGCCCTGCTGCGCGGCACCGCTGACACGGCGTGGATCCGGCTGGCCGACGGGCCCGAAGCGGGCACCGAGGTCCAGGTACCGGTCGACACCGTGCAGATCGGCGACGAGGTGGTGATCCATGATCACGTCGCCATACCGGTCGACGGTGATGTGGTCGAGGGTGAGGCGGTGGTCGACCAATCCGCGATCACTGGCGAAACTTTGCCGGTCAGCATCATTGCCGGCTGCACCGTGCACGCGGGTTCGGTGGTGCTGCGGGGGCGTCTGGTGGTCCGCGCCAGTGCGGTCGGCAATCAGACCACCATCGGGCGGATCATCTCCCGCGTCGAAGAGGCACAACACGACCGGGCGCCGATCCAGACCGTCGGGGAGAACTTCTCCCGCCGCTTCGTACCGATCTCGTTCATCGTCTCGGCGATCACCCTGGCGGTCACCGGCGATGTCCGGCGTGCGATGACGATGTTGCTGATCGCGTGCCCGTGTGCGGTGGGGCTGGCGACGCCGACCGCGATCAGCGCCGCGATCGGCAACGGCGCGCGGCGCGGCATCCTGATCAAAGGCGGGTCGCATCTGGAGCAGGCCAGCCGGGTGGACGCGATCGTCTTCGACAAGACCGGCACGCTCACCCTGGGACGTCCGGTGGTCACGAACATCATTGCGTTACATGATGATTGGCAGCCCGAGCAGGTGCTCGCCTACGCGGCGAGCTCGGAATTGCACTCCCGGCACCCGCTGGCCGAGGCGGTGATCCGCTCCACCGAGGAACGCCGCATCATCATTCCGCCACATGAGGAATGCGAGGTGCTGGTCGGGCTGGGCATGCGGACCTGGGCCGACGGCCGGACCCTGCTGCTGGGCAGCCCGTCACTGCTGCGGGCGGAGAACGTCGCAGTCTCTCCCGAGGCCTCCGACTGGGTGGACAAGCTGCGCCGCCAGGCGGAGACTCCGCTGCTGCTAGCGGTCGACGACACGCTGGTCGGGCTGATCAGCCTGCGCGACGAGGTCCGCCCCGAAGCGCTCGACGTGCTGAAGCAGTTGCGCTCCAACGGGATTCGCCGGATCGTCATGCTCACCGGCGACCACCCCGACATCGCGACGGTCGTTGCGGGCGAACTCGGCATCGACGAGTGGCGTGCCGAGGTGATGCCCGAGGACAAGCTGGAGGTGGTGCGCCAACTTCAGGACGAGGGCTACATCGTCGGGATGGTCGGCGACGGTATCAACGACGCCCCGGCGCTGGCCGCCGCCAACATCGGCATCGCGATGGGCCTGGCCGGCACCGACGTCGCCGTCGAGACCGCCGACGTCGCGCTGGCCAATGACGACCTGCGCCGGCTGCTCGACGTCGGCGACCTGGGTGCCCGCGCGGTCGAGGTGATCCAGCAGAACTACGGCATGTCGATCGCCGTCAACGCCGCCGGGCTGCTGATCGGGGCCGGCGGCGCGCTGTCGCCGGTGCTCGCGGCGATCCTGCACAACGCGTCGTCGGTGGCCGTCGTAGCCAACAGTTCTCGGCTGATCCGGTACCGGTTGAACTGACGGGGTCCAGGGTTTAGACCGGCGGCACCGGCGGCACGGCGTCGGAAACGATCGGCCCCAACACCGACGGGAACCCGGGCTTGCCCGGCGCGCCCGGCTGACCTGCCGTGCGACAATGTCGCCGGTAAGGCGATGACGATGTAGGAAGCCGGTGCAAATCCGGCGCGGTCCCGCCACTGTCATCGGGGAGCGAACCTCACCAGCCACGGCCGCAAGGTTGGAAGGCGAGGCGAGCAGTGATCCGAGAGCCAGGACACTCGCGTCGTCGCATCCTGCGAACCGGGGCGGTCGACCCCGAGAGAGCTGACGACCCCGTGGCCGCGACCAGGCATACCCTTAGCGACCCGGCGGTGGTCGCGGCGCTCGACGGCCTCCGCGACGTCAGCGGATATTTCGCGCTGGGCACCGGGACGCTCAACGACGGCTGGCGTCCGGTCAGGCAGCTCTACGACGACACCGCACTGCTGGCCGAAACCGTCGACCGGGTCAAAGCACGCATTGGTGCCACCGAGCAGCGCGTCGCGGCGTCGACGTTCTTCCTGGGGTTCGCCGCCCGGCTGTGGTCGATCGGATTGGGCACGGTCGTCGGCTACCGAATGCTCGTCGACCTTGCGCCCGAGCGTCTGCTGTTTCGGGAAATCGACGGTCAGATCGCGCTGCACCTGGAGCATCCCGTTGCAGCAGCGGCGCGATGATCTTCCCGCTGCGCTGGCCGACCTCGTGCTCGACGAACATCTCGGGCCGCTGGCGGCAGCGCTGCGCCGACTCGGCCCGATATCGGCGAAGATGCTGGAGGGCAATTCGGCCTCAGCCTTGCTCGGCGCCGCGATGGTCTTCGATCGTGACCGCGGGACGACGTCGGGGTGGGAACTGGCCCGAGAGATCTGCACTGACCAACGATTAGGCGCCGCAGTCGAATTCGTCGACAGCGGCTACCGCCGCACCAGTTGCTGTTTGTATTACCGCACGCCGCACGGCGGACTCTGCGGAGACTGCGCCCTGTCCAGGGTGCCGGAAAGGGAACGCGTTGGCCGAATTTAGCCCGGCAATCCGGCAGTACCGAGGACAACGGCCGAGAGCAGGTGTGGCCGTTGCCCACCGACGAGCAAAGTCTGCTCGAGCTCATCCAACTGTGCTTCGAGGAGTACTGGGACGAGATCTGGTTCGGCGTTCTGGTCGAGGGCGCGGCGTGGGAGGTCGCCGCTCCCAACCCGCCCAAACGCATCTCGATGTACGACGGGTATGCGACCGTCGACTTCGGCCGCTGGCACTTTCACCTGTGCATCGGCGAGCACCGGGACAGCGGACCCGAGCTGGGCCGGATCCGTCAGTGCGCCCGCGCCGAGCTGTATCGCCGGATCGGCAGCGACGGCTGCCCGACGTCGTGGGGCGCTCGACTGTTCAACGGCCGCGGCGACCAGTTGATGACGCTGATGCTGCCCAGCCCGTTTTTGACCAACGAGCAGCGCACGCGAGACCAGCCCGTCTGGGCCCAGTTGGAGCTCTGGGACCGCCTACGCGCCAGATATCTGGGATTGGATCCCGACCCACTTGACCGTTCCGGCAAGGGTTTTCGACACGGCTGAGGCGGTTGACCCCGTCAGCAGCAGTCTTCGCCGCGCCAAGCCTTGACGCCCTGCCAGATCGCCGTGGCGGCGATGCCCAGGCCAATAGCCGGGTCGAACCACCAGATGGCCGGACAGATCGCGGCGACCGCCAAACCGGCCAGGACGGCAGCGGCCTGCGCGCCGCACAGATAGTTCTGAGTGCCCTCGCCCGCGGTGGCCGCCGAGCCCAGCTGATCGGCCAGCGAATGCTTGGCCCGACCCAGAACCGGCATCAGCACCAGCGAGGCGGCGGTCAACCCGATACCGATCACCGACGTCTCGGCGTGATGCTCGTCGAGCAGATGGTGGACCGACTCGGCGGCAATGTAGGGAGCGGTCAGCCAGAAAGACCACGCGACGCCCACTTGCGCGCGGCGCTCAGCGGTCGCCGAGGCGGTGCGCGAGCCGGAGAAACGCCAGGCGACCATCGCGCTGGCCAGCGCCTCCGGCAGGCTGCCCAGCGCCCAACCGGTCAGCGCGATCGAGCCGACCGAGAGGCCCTGCCAGAGTCCGACCACGCCCTCGGTGAGCATCGCGATGATGCTGACCCAAGCCAGCCGCCACGCCCATTTGGCACGGTGCTGCCACTGCGAGTCGTGCGCGACGGCATGTCCGTGTCCGGTTTCGGAGCAGCAGGAGTCGGCAACGAGCCCGGCCCGATCGCCCATCGCACGGGATTCGGTCACCCAGCGATGTTAGGTCAACGGGCGACGCATGCTGCCCGGCGCACCGTCAAGACGGCGGCAGGGGGCGTTTCATGGTGCAGACGATGCTCCACTCGAAGTAAAACTCGCCGCCCTTGTCGTAGCCGGCGAAGTGGTGGGAGACCTGGACGCGTTGCACCGAGGAGTTCACCACCTCCCAGCCCTCGAGCCCGTGAGCGTTCGTGTGCCGGTTCGCTTCGTCGATGACAACCTGCAGAGACTCGTTGGTCACGCTGATGAACGTGGTCTCCCACCGCGGTGCAGACCAGTTCCCATCGGATGCCACCCCTGACGCGGGCGCTGGCGAAGGTGCGCTCATAAGGCGGTACCTTATGCGGCCGCGACCCCGCAGAAGTGAATGGAACTTGACCGGTGCGTTAAGCGAGGGGTAACGGCCGAAACACTATCGGGCGCAACGTGAAACCGTGCGTAAGGAAACTCCCAGCATCGGCTCGCTAGGCTGGTTGGCATGGCACGTACCGACAACGACACCTGGGATCTGGCGACGAGTGTGGGAGCCACCGCCACGATGGTGGCCGCGGGCAGGGCCCGCGCCACCCGAGCCGGACTGATTGACGATCCGTTCGCCGAGCCGCTGGTGCGCGCGGTCGGAGTCGACTTCTTCACCCGCTGGGCGAACGGCGAGATCAGCGGCGACGAGGTCGACATTCCGGGCCACCCGTGGGGCATGCAGCCGATGACCGACCTGCTGGCGGTCCGTACCCGCCTGATCGACCAATTCGTCACCGACGCGACGGCGTCGGGAATTCGCCAAGTCGTGATTCTCGCTTCTGGCCTCGACGCTCGCGGCTACCGGCTGCCCTGGCCGGCCGGGACCGTGGTGTTCGAGATCGACCAGCCGCAGGTGACGGACTTCAAGACCGCGACGCTGGCCGCCGCCGGTGCCGCGCCCACCGCCGACCTGCGGGCAGTGCCGGTCGATCTGCGCGACGACTGGCCCGCGGCGCTGCAAGAGGCAGGCTTGGACACCCGGCGGCCGACTGTCTGGGTCGCCGAAGGTCTGCTGGCCTTCCTGCCACCGGAGGCCCAGGATCGCCTGCTGGACAACATCACTGAGCTCAGCGCCCCGGGCAGCCGACTGGTCGTCGAGATCTTCTTGAGCTCGCCCGAATCGCTGGAAGTCATGCAGGCGTCGTCGGAGAAGTGGTACCAACACGGCCTCGATGCTCGCATCGACGACCTGTGGTTCAGCGGCGAACGCCACGACGTCGCGCCCTATCTGGACGAGCGTGGTTGGCAGACGACCAGGCGCCCGTCTGGCCAATTGCTGGCCGACGCGGGGTTGCCGGTGCCGCAGCGCAACGATAGTGAGACCGAAAACTACTACTGCACAGCAGAATTCGCTACGCGCTAGCCACTTTCCAGCAGGCACTGCCAGAAGCCGACGTCGTGCCAGGCGTCGTGTTTGAAACCCGCCTCACGAAGCTGACCGACGCGAGCGAACCCGTGCCGTTCGTGTAGCCGCACACTCGGCTCGTTCGGCAGCGCGATCACTGCGACCGCGCTGTGAAATCCCTTGCAGCGCAAGCGATCAAGCAAATCCGAGTAGAGCGCGTCGCCGACTCCCCGACGAAGCTGCGACGGGTCGACATAGATGGTGGACTCGACAGTCCACCGGTAGGCGGCGCGATCATTCCACGGCCCGGCATATGCCACTCCGACGACGCGGTCGTCGACGAGAGCCACCAGCCACGGAAACCGCTGGTGCCGTTGGGCCCACAGCGCGCGTATCCCGTCGATGCTCTGCGGCTCGGTCCGGAAGTTGAAGACCGAACCCTCGATGTAGTGGTTGATGATCTCGCGGACGCCCGGCAGATCTTCCTCGGTCGCGGACCGCACCTGGACTGCGCTGGCCTGACCGCTGGGCACGCCGTGCAGCGTATAACGCGCCGCCGGTTTAGCGCCGCCTGTGACGTGGTGTGCAAGGATTCCACCGTTAGGCGATGACGACAGAGGAAGCCGGTGCAAATCCGGCGCGGTCCCGCCACTGTCATCGGGGAGCGACCCTCACCAGCCACGGCCGCAAGGTTGGAAGGCGAGGCAAGCAGCGATCCGAGAGCCAGGAGACTCACGTCATCGCGTCCTCCAACCCGGGGCGAGGCACCCCGAAAGTGAGAGTCCCGTGATGACGCTGCGTGCGTTGTTGTCTTCGTTTTCGGACATGCGGCTGTGACCGCCCCCATCTGGATGGCGTCGCCGCCGGAGGTGCATTCGGCGCTGCTGAGCAGCGGACCAGGGCCTGGATCGCTGCTGGCGGCCGCGGGGGCGTGGAACACGCTGAGCACCGAATACGGCCAGGCCGCCGATGAACTGGCCGCAGTGTTGGGCGCAGTGCAGGCCGGTGCCTGGGAGGGCCCGAGCGCCGAGACCTACGCCGCCGCGCATGCGCCGTATCTGGCGTGGCTGCTCGAGCAGAGTGCGCACAGCACTGCGATGGCCGCCGAGCAGGAAGCCGCGGCCGTCGCCTACACCGCCGCGTTGGCAGCCATGCCCACACTGGGTGAGTTGGCCGCCAACCACGCCACCCACGCAGTGTTGGCGGCGACGAATTTCTTTGGCATCAACACCATCCCGATCGCGGTCAACGAAACCGACTATGCGCGGATGTGGGTGCAGGCCGCCGCGGTGATGGGCAGCTACGAGGGCGTCGCGGGTGCGGCGGTCTCCTCGGCGCCGCAGCAAGAACCGGCGCCGACGATCGTGAAGGCGGCGGCAGCCACCGATCCGTCGCCATCAGCGCCGCCGGCGTGGTTCGAGGAATTGCAGAGCTATCTGGAGGGGCTTTTCCCGCAGCCGCCGTATCCGAACACCGGCGACTTCCCGCTCTATCAGCAGATCCTGGACTTCTTCAACCAGATCGGCTTCACCGGTATCGACGATCCGATCGCAACGTGGTTGCAAGGCCTGCCATCGTCGTGGCTGCCGCCGGTCGGTGTGCCGGGCTCGTGGCTGGCCTACAGCGGCAACCCACTGGCCTACCTCAACCCCGCGTCGATCGCTTACGTGTTGTCGGTACCGCTCGACCCGGGCTCATACGTCGCCTTCACCGGAATCGTCATCGCCGACGACCTGTTGGCGATCGTCTATACGGCCGCGGTCAATCCGCAGGCTCTGATCCTGGTCGCGCCGCTGGCGTTCGTCGAGATCGTCGGGTCCACGATCGGCAACACCATCCAGGTGCTGCACTATGTGCTCGATTCGACGCTGGCGGCGCTGCCCGCGATCCTGCCGCTGCTCGCGATCTCCGCGACACCGCTGGCAGTAGCACCGCTGGGCGTGGCGGGCCTCGCGGGCCTGGCCGGGCTGGCCGCGCCGGCGGCGGTGGCGACCGCACCGCCGGCGCTGGCCCCGGCGTTCGCGATGGCCCCGCCTCCGCCCCCAGCACCCGCGCTCGCACCGCCGCGCCGCGCTTGCCCCGGTGACGGTGGGCCACGTTGCGGTCACGCCGCCGGCAGCCGCTCCGCCGCCGCCCACACCGGCGGGACCACCGTCGGCAACGATGCAAGGGTTCATGTACATGGTCGGCGACCTGGGTTTGGCGGCTCGGCGGGCGGCCGAAAGCAGCGCGCGCACCAGAAAGAACGCGGTGCCCGGCACCGCCGAAATACCTGCGGCCACCCCGATTCCCGACGAGCGGCAACCGGCACGGCGGCGACGTCCGGCAAAGACCACCATGATTGGCCGCGGCTACGAGTACATGGACGTCGAGCCCGAGCCCGATTGTCACCGCCTCGCAACGCGATGCCGGACCCCTCGGGTTCGCCGGTAGCACAGCCAGCGGAAGCGCTGCCCAACCGGCGGGGTTGGCCACGCTGGCCCCCGACCAGTTCGGGGGCAGCTCGACGGTGCCGATGCTGCCGGGAACGTGGGACTCGCAACTCGACTGACGCCGACGGGCGGGCACGTCGCTGTAGCGTGCACTTCATGGTGGATTTCGCTCTGCGTTCGTGTGGGTTGCGCGGGCACGCGACTTTCGCGCCCGACGAGCCTGAGCTCCGCGCGCGCCTGACGGTCGACACACCCGCCGGGGAAGCCTGGCGTTGCTTACGCTGTGAGACTTTCGTGGTCGGTCCCGCGCGCAGCCGCGGCCCGGCGAAAACCGCACCGGAAATCCCTCGGGGTCGATTCCTGCGCGATCGCACCCTGATGAGGCTGCTGGCGACCGAGCGCGCATTTCGCGCTGTTGTCTTCCTGCTGATGGCGGCGGGCGTGCACAAGGTCAGCGGGTCGCGCGAACGGCTGCAGCAAGCCTTGGACAAAGACATCCCGTTGCTGAAGCCGCTGGCCAACCAGATCGGCTGGGATCCGGAGAACTCCAAGCTCGTTCACCAAATCGCACATGCCTTCGCGCTGTCGTCGTCGACGCTGCAGTGGATCGCGCTCGGCCTGGCCGGCTACGCGTTGATCGAGCTGATCGAGGCGGTGGGGTTATGGCTGATGCAACGGTGGGGTGAGTACTTCGCCGTGATCGCGACCAGTGTTTTCTTGCCGCTGGAGATCTACGAGCTGACCGAAAAGATCACCGCCCTGAGGGTTTTCGCGCTGATCGTCAACATCGTCGCGGTGGTGTGGCTGCTGTGGAGCAAACGACTGTTCGGTCTCAACGGCGGTGGCAAGGCCTACCGCGAAGAGCATGAAGCGGAAAGCCTGCTCAGCGTCGAGAGCGCGGGGCTGAGCCAAAAGGCTACCGGCGCAACGGTATAGACCCCTCGGGGTGTCAGCGCAGCAGTGCGCGCGACATCACCACGCGCTGAATCTGGTTGGTGCCCTCGTAAATCTGGGTGATCTTCGCGTCGCGCATGAAACGCTCCACCGGGAAGTCGGTGGTGTACCCGGCCCCGCCGAAGAGCTGCACGGCGTCGGTGGTGACTTCCATCGCCACGTCGGAGGCGAAGCATTTCGACGCCGCCGAGATGAAGCCCAGGTTCGACTCACCACGCTCGGCGCGGGCGGCGGCGCTGTAGACCATCAGCCGCGCGGCTTCGACCTTCATCGCCATGTCGGCCAGCATGAACTGCACGCCCTGGAAGTCGCTGATCGATGTCCCGAACTGCTTGCGGTCCTTGGTGTATGCGATGGCGGCGTCGACCGCGCCCTGGGCGATGCCCACCGCCTGGGCACCGATCGTGGGCCGGGTGTGGTCCAGGGTCGCCAGCGCGGTCTTGAAGCCGGTACCCGGCTCGCCGATCATCCGGTCGCCCGGGATTCGGCAGTTCTCGAAGTACAGCTCGGTGGTCGGCGAGCCCTTGATCCCGAGCTTCTTTTCCTTCGGGCCGACGGTGAAGCCCTCATCGTCGATGTGCACGATGAACGCCGAGATGCCGTTGGCGCCCTTGTCGGGATCGGTCACCGCCATCACCGTGTACCAGGATGACTTGCCGCCGTTGGTGATCCACGCCTTGGCGCCGTTGAGGATCCAGTCGTCGCCGTCGGCTTTCGCGCGGGTCTTCATCGACGCCGCGTCGCTGCCGGCCTCGCGCTCGCTCAACGCGTACGACGCCATCAATCCGTCGGAGGCCATCGTCGGCAGCACTTGCTTCTTCAGCTCTTCGGAGCCGCGCAGGATCAGCCCCATCGTGCCGAGTTTGTTGACCGCCGGAATCAGCGACGCGGACGCGTCGACCCGTGCCACTTCCTCGATCACGATGCACGCGGCCACCGAGTCCGCGCCCTGGCCGCCGTACTCCTCGGGGACGTGCACGGCGTTGAAGCCGGACGCGTTGAGCGCCTTGAGCGCCTCCTCCGGGAACCGCGACTGCTCGTCGACGTCCGCGGCGTGCGGGGCGATCTCCTTCTCCGACAACGCGCGGATCGCGGCCCGCAGTTCATTGTGCTCGTCAGGCAGCTGGAACAGATCGAACGACGAATCTCCGGCCCACTGAGCCATCCTGGCCTCCTCTTTTGTGCCCGACTACGCGGTGCTACTCGCCGGTAACTTTACCTTGATGCTGTTGCAGAGCCGAATCCTTGGCCAGCACCGACTCCGCCAGCTCCTTCTGAAAAGCCGCGATCCGGCTGCTTAGAGCGGAATCCGACACCGCGAGGATGCGCACCGCCAGTAGGCCGGCGTTGCGGGCGCCGCCGATGGACACCGTGGCCACCGGCACCCCGGCCGGCATCTGCACGATCGACAGCAGCGAGTCCAGCCCGTCCAGGTTGGCCAGCGGCACCGGGACGCCGATCACCGGCAGCGTTGTCGCCGAGGCCACCATGCCGGGCAGGTGGGCCGCCCCGCCGGCCCCGGCGATGATCACCTCGATGCCCCGGACGGCGGCCTGCTGCGCGTAATCAAGCATCCGCTGCGGGGTCCGGTGCGCGGAGTACACGCCGATCTCGTAGGCAACGCCGAATTCGCCGAGCGCATCGGCGGCGTCAGACATCACCGACCAGTCGCTGTCGCTGCCCATGATCACCCCGACGCGCGGCTGGGTCTGGCTAGTCATGCGGGTCCCATCCGTCCGTCCATTCCCCATCTGACAACCAGTGTGCCGCGCGTTCGGCGCGTTCACGCAGGTTCGCCACCTCAGCCGCGTTGTGGCCGAGGAAGTTGACGTGGCCGATCTTGCGGCCCGGTCGTTCGTCCTTGCCGTAAAGGTGAACCCGGGCGTCGGGCATCCGCGCGAACAGGTGGTGCAGCCGCTCGTCGAGCGTCATGGCCGGTGTGTGCGCAGCGCCCAGCACGTTCGCCATCACGGTCAGCGGTGCGATCGCGTCGGTGGCGCCCAGCGGATAGTCCAGCACTGCACGCAGATGCTGCTCGAACTGACTGGTGCGCGAACCGTCCATCGTCCAATGCCCCGAGTTGTGTGGACGCATGGCCAGCTCGTTGACCAGCAACTCGCCGTCGTCGGTTTCGAACAGCTCGACAGCCAGCACACCCACCACGCCGAGTTCGGCCGCCAGCCCCAGGGCCAGCCGCTGAGCCGCGGAGCCGACATCGTCGGCCAGCTCCGGGGCCGGCGCAATCACCGTCACGCAGATGCCGTCGCGCTGGACCGTCTCGACCACCGGCCACGCCGCGCCCTGCCCGAACGGCGAGCGCGCCACCAGCGCCGAGAGCTCGCGGCGCATCGCGACCCGTTCTTCGACTAATACCGGTACACCGGATTCCAAGTATTGACCCGCGATCTCGCGGGCCTGGGCCGCGTCCGCAGCCATCTGCACCCCACGCCCGTCGTACCCACCACGACCCGCCTTGACCACGAGGGGGCCGGCCACCAGCTGGGTGAACGCGGTAATGCCCTCCAGGTCATCCGGGTTCACGACGGCCGTGAAGCGCGGCACCGGGACGCCCAGCGCCTCCAGACGACGCCGCATGATGATTTTGTCCTGAGCGTGCACCAGTGCCTGCGGCGGCGGCGCCACGTTGACCCCCTCGGCGACCAGCTTCTCCAGCAGCTCAGAGGGCACATGCTCGTGATCGAAGGTCAGGGCAGCGGCACCGGCCGCGACCCGACGAAGGGCATCGAGATCGGTATGCGAGCCGATCACCACGTCGGGACTGACCTGCGCGGCGGGATCGGCAGCGTCAGCGGCCAGCACTCGCAGGCTCTGGCCCAGCGCGATCGCCGCCTGGTGGGTCATCCGGGCGAGCTGGCCGCCGCCGACCATGGCGACTTTGGGCGAGGAGTTGGGGATACTCGTCACGGCAGCCATCGTGTCATGAGCCCCAAGCAGGTTTGAGCGGGCCATTTGGCGGCGGTGACACAGTCACAGAGCACCCTTAACTCGTGATACGTAGACTGCGACATTGTGTCCTTCGCCGATGCCACGATCGCCCGACTGCCCGGGCCGATCCGCCCCTACGCTGAGCGTCATCACGAGCTGATCAAGTTCGCGATCGTCGGGGCCACCACATTCGTCATCGACTCGACGATCTTCTACACCCTGAAGCTGACGATTCTGGAGCCCAAGCCGGTCACCGCCAAGGTCATCGCCGGCATCGTCGCGGTCATCGCGTCCTACATCCTGAACCGGGAATGGAGCTTCCGCGACCGCGGCGGCCGCGAGCGTCACCACGAGGCGCTGCTGTTCTTCGCCTTCAGCGGCGTGGGCGTGCTGTTGAGCATGGCGCCGTTGTGGGTCTCGAGCTACGTGCTGGATCTGCGGATGCCTTCGGTGTCGTTGACCGCGGAGAACATCGCCGACTTCGTCTCGGCCTACCTCATCGGCAACCTGCTGCAGATGGCGTTCCGATTCTGGGCGTTCCGGCGCTGGGTCTTCCCGGACCAGGCCGCCCGCAGACCCGACAGCGGGCTGGAGTCGGCGCTCACCGCCGGCGGTATTGCCGAAGTGTTCGAGGATGTCGAAGAGAGCCGGCAACGTCACGCTGATGCGGGCGTGGCGCGCGCGCCGCAGCCGGTTGAATCAGCTCGGCGATTCCTCAGAGCCCAGGGTGTCGAAAACCTCGTGATACAGCAGCGCGTGCACCTGCTCCACGCGCGGAATGTCGTGAAACTGCAACGGATCTTGTGACGCCGATTCGACGATCAAGGTGCCGGTGCGCAGCATTCGATCGATCAACCGGTGGCGGAACTCGACGCTGTTGATCCGCGCCAGCGGAATGTCGATGCCGCTGCGGCTCAACACCCCGTGCCGGAACATCACCCGCCGGTCGGTGATGACGAAATGAGTTGTGAGCCAATTCAGCGACGGCCACAACGTCAACCAGCCGACCAGAACCAGCCAGATCGCCCCGATCACCCAGAAGACGACCTGCTTGGCGTTGTGGTCCCAGGTGGTGCCGTTGACCACCGCGCAGCCGAAAGACGCCGCCGCGCTGGACAGGATCAGAACAACGACGGGCCAGAACAGCCGCTTCCAGTGCGGGTGGCGGTGCAGAACGACCTGTTCGTCGCCTGCGAGAACGTTATCGGGGTAGCCCACGCTGGCACTTTAGACGCTGGGACGCAGATGCGTGATGTCTCCGGCCGAGATCGCCACCGTCTCGGCTCCGGTGTCGACGCACAGGCGCCCCGTCTCGTCGACGGATCGAGCGAGGCCGACCACGTCCCGGCCGCCGGGCATGCTGGCGCGAACCCGGGAATTCAGCGTCAGGCTGTAGCGCTGGTAGTCGGCGATCAGCGTGGAGTCGGCACCGCCGGCCGTGCGCCACGCATCGATCCGCAGCGCCAACTCGCGAAGTATCCTGCGCGCCAAAGCATTTCGATCGGTAGCGGGCGATCCCAGCATCAGCAGCGATGTGGCACCGGATCCGGCGCCTCCTCGGCGGTCAGCGTCACGTTGAGTCCGAGGCCGACGACGATCGCCGGCGTCGGCGCGGCCACCTCAGCCAGGATCCCGGCCAACTTCAAGTCGTTCACCAGGACATCGTTCGGCCACTTCAGGCCCGCCTCGACGTCGAACGCCGCCAGCGCGTCCGCGACCGCGACGCCGACAGCCAGCGTCAGCCATCCCCAGGCCGGCCTCGGTACCGACGCGCCGGCCACTCCCACCGACAGGGCCACCTGCGTGCGCGGCGGCGCCGACCAGTGCCGGCCGTGGCGACCTCTGCCGGCGCTCTGGTATTCGGCCAGCAACACCGAACCGTCGATGTCGGCACCGCCTTGCGCCAGCGCAAGCAGATCGGCGTTGGTGGAACCGGTTTCGGCGACCACGTCGAGCTGACGCCACGGCATGCCGGGCCCGACCAGCCCGTCACGCAAGACCGCCGGCATCCAGGGGCGTTCGCAGTGAGTCGTCGTCCATTGCCGACCAGCCTAGGTCAGCCGGCGTCGAAGGCGCGGCCCCGACTTCACCGCGTTCCCCCGCGCCCTGACCGTCAGCTCCGGGCGACCACGCGGAAGAATTTAAGGGACCGCTAAGATCGAGAGCCATGACGAGCACTTCCGAGACTCACGTCGAGGCCAAGGCCGACCACGAGATCGACATCCACACCACCGCGGGCAAGCTCGCCGAACTGCGTAAGCGCAGCGAGGAGACGTTGCACCCGGTCGGCCAAGCCGCCGTCGAAAAGGTGCACGAGAAGGGCAAACTGACTGCGCGCGAGCGCATTTACGCCCTGCTGGACGAGGGATCGTTCGTCGAGCTCGACGCGCTGGCCCGGCACCGCAGCACCAACTTCGGGCTGGCCGAGAAGCGCCCGCTCGGGGACGGCGTCGTCACCGGCTACGGCACCATCGACGGCCGCGATGTCTGCATCTTCAGCCAGGACGTCACGGTGTTCGGCGGCAGCCTCGGTGAGGTCTACGGCGAGAAGATCGTCAAGGTGCAGGAGCTGGCGCTCAAGACCGGCCGGCCGCTGATCGGGATCAACGACGGCGCGGGCGCCCGCATCCAGGAGGGCGTGGTTTCGCTCGGGCTCTACAGCGCGATCTTCCGCAACAACATCCTGGCTTCCGGGGTCATCCCGCAGATCTCGCTGATCATGGGCGCCGCGGCCGGTGGCCACGTCTACTCCCCCGCGCTGACCGACTTCGTAGTGATGGTCGACCAGACCAGCCAGATGTTCATCACCGGCCCGGACGTCATCAAGACCGTCACCGGCGAAGACGTGACGATGGAAGAGCTGGGTGGCGCGCACACCCACATGGCCAAGTCCGGCACGGCGCACTACGTCGCCTCCGGCGAGCAGGACGCCTTCGACTACGTCCGCGACCTGCTCAGCTACCTGCCGCCGAACAACTTCACCGATCCGCCGAAGTACCCGGCGCCGGTGCCCGAGGGCGCCATCGAGGACAACCTCACCGCCGAGGACCTCGAGCTGGACACGCTGATCCCCGACTCGGCCAACCAGCCCTATGACATGCACGAGGTGATCACCCGCATCCTCGACGACGACGAGTTCCTCGAGGTGCAGGCCGGTTACGCCGAGAACATCGTCATCGGCTTCGGCCGCATCGACGGGCACACGGTGGGCATCGTGGCCAACCAGCCCACGCACTTCGCCGGCTGCCTGGACATCAACGCCTCCGAGAAGGCCGCCCGTTTCGTCCGGACCTGCGACTGCTTCAACATTCCGATCGTCATGCTGGTCGACGTGCCGGGCTTCCTGCCGGGAACCGGCCAGGAGTTCAACGGGATCATCCGCCGCGGCGCCAAGCTGCTCTACGCCTACGGCGAGGCCACCGTCCCGAAGATCACCGTCATCACCCGCAAGGCTTACGGCGGCGCGTACTGCGTGATGGGTTCCAAGGACATGGGTTGCGACGTCAACGTCGCATGGCCGACGGCGCAGATCGCGGTGATGGGCGCCTCCGGCGCGGTCGGCTTCGTCTACCGCCAGCAACTCGCCGAGGCCGCCAAGGACGGCCAGGACGTCGACGCTCTCCGGCTGCAGCTGCAGCAGGAGTACGAGGACACTCTGGTCAACCCGTACATCGCCGCCGAGCGCGGCTACGTCGACGCGGTGATCCCGCCGTCGCACACCCGCGGCTACATCGCGACCGCACTGCGGCTGCTGGAGCGCAAGATCGCTCAGGTGCCGCCGAAGAAGCACGGGAACATTCCCCTGTGACGAACGATGACCGGGACGAACGATCAGGCCCCGGTGAGTGGCGAGACGAACGCGCCGCACATTCAGGTGCTCAAGGGTCAACCGAGCGACGCGGAACTGGCCGCGCTGATCGCCGTGCTCAGCAGCGCGGCGGGCGGCGGCGGTGAGCCGGCCACGCGTGAGTTCAGCCGGTGGGGTTGCCGGTCGACAAACTGCGCTACGCGGTGCACAGCTGGCAGCGGCTCACGTTGGTGCAGCGGACCCACATGCGGGGCAAATGACCCGACTGGTGCTCGGGTCGGCGTCGGAAGGTCGGCGTCGGGTGCTGCGGCAGGCCGGGGTCGAACCGTGGGTCGTGGTATCGGGGGTCGACGAGGACGCGATCATCGCCGCGTTGGGCGCGAACGCCTCGCCGGGTGATGTGGTCCGCAGCCTGGCCGAAGCCAAGGCCGAGCACGTCGTCACCCTGATCGAGGCCGCTGTTGCCGCGGATTGCGTTGTCATTGGCTGTGATTCGATGCTCGACCTCGACGGCCGACTGGTCGGCAAACCCGCATCCATCGATGCGGCGCGTCGGCAGTGGCAAGTCGATGGGCGGGCGGTCCGGTCAGCTGCACACCGGACACTGCCTCGTACGGCTGGCTGACGGCAAGGTCACTCATCGCGCGGCCGAATCATGCGTAACGACAGTGCATTTCGGCACACCGGCAGCGGCGGACCTGGATGCCTATCTGGACAGCGGCGAGCCGCTGGCGGTCGCCGGAGCCTTCACGCTCGACGGGCTCGGCGGCTGGTTCGTCGAACGAATCGAGGGCGACCCGTCCAACGTGATCGGCCTGAGCCTGCCCCAAACCCGCCGCATGCTCGGCGGCATGGGGTTATCCATCGCCGACCTTTGGTGATCACGAGTGCGGACCTGCAAAAGGCGGGTCTCGCGGTGAGCGCCTCAGGACACATCCGCAACAAACCGTTAGGTAGGCTCGCGGTGTGCCTTTACCAGCAGATCCCAGCCCCACGCTGAGCGCTTACGCCCACCCGGAACGGCTGGTCACCTCCGACTGGCTGGCCGGCAATCTGGGCCGGCCCGGCCTGGCCATCGTCGAGTCCGACGAAGACGTTCTGCTCTACGACGTCGGCCACATCCCCGGAGCGGTGAAGATCGACTGGCACACCGACCTCAACGACCCCCGGGTGCGCGACTACATCAACGGTAAGCAGTTCGCGGAACTGATGGATCGCAAAGGCATTTCGCGCGACGACACCGTGGTGATCTACGGCGACAAGAGCAACTGGTGGGCCGCGTACGCGCTCTGGGTCTTCACCCTCTTCGGCCACCCGGACGTCCGGTTGCTCAACGGCGGACGCGACTTGTGGATGCACGACAACCGCGACACCACGCTTGATGTCCCCACCAAGAGGTCATCGGGCTATCCCGTCGTGGAGCGTAACGACGCCCCGATCCGCGCGTTCAAGGACGACGTGCTGTCCGCCCTGGGAACCGGCCCGCTGATCGACGTGCGCTCGCCCGACGAATACACCGGCAAGCGCACCCACATGCCGGACTATCCCGAGGAAGGCGCGCTGCGGGCCGGGCATATCCCGTCCGCGCGGTCGATCCCGTGGGCCAAGGCCGCCGACGACAGCGGTCGGTTTCGCAGCCGCGAGGAGCTGGAGAAGCTGTACGGGTTCATCGAGCCGGACGACAAGACGATCGTCTACTGCCGGATCGGCGAACGGTCCAGCCACACCTGGTTCGTGTTGACGCATCTGCTGGGCATCCCCGGCGTGCGCAATTACGACGGCTCGTGGACCGAATGGGGTAACGCCGTGCGGGCGCCGATCGTCGCCGGCGAGGCCCCGGGGGCCGTCCCGGTCTGATGAGCATGCCCGCACCGCTGGCCGAGGTTGTCTCCGACTTCGCCGAGGTCCAAGGCCAGGACAAGCTCAAGCTGCTGCTGGAGTTCGCCGACGACCTGCCGGCGCTTCCCGCCGACCTCGAAGAGGCCGCGATGGAGCCGGTGCCCGAGTGCCAGTCGCCGCTGTTTTTGCACGTCGACGGGCATGATCCGGATCGGGTGCGGCTGTATTTCAGCGCCCCCGTCGAGGCCCCCACCACTCGTGGTTTCGCGTCGATCCTGGCCGCCGGCCTCGACGAGCAGCCCGCCGCCGACATCCTTGCCGTGCCCGAGGACTTCTACACCGATCTCGGTCTGGCCGAGTTGATCAGCCCGCTACGGCTGCGCGGCATGTCCGCAATGCTGGCCCGGATCAAGCGCCGACTGCGCGAGTCTGGCTGAAGTAGACACCGGGTCTCCCCGCTCGCGGCGCGCCGCATAAACTTCCCCGAAACGACTTGTAAGAATTTCTCTTAGACATCACCAGACGTGCTCACAGGAGGCGAAGTGGCCAGTCACGCCAGCTCGACGATCTCGAAGGTTCTTGTCGCCAACCGCGGTGAGATCGCGGTGCGGGTCATCCGCGCGGCCAAAGACGCGGGACTGCCCAGCGTGGCGGTGTACGCCGAGCCCGACGCCGACGCCCCACACGTGAAGCTGGCCGACGAGGCGTTCGCACTCGGCGGTCAGACGTCGGCCGAGTCCTACCTGGACTTCGGCAAGCTGCTGGAGGCAGCCGAGAAATCCGGCGCCAACGCGATCCACCCCGGTTACGGGTTTCTTTCCGAGAACGCCGATTTCGCGCAGGCCGTCCTCGACGCCGGTCTGATCTGGATCGGGCCCAGCCCGCAGTCGATCCGCGATCTCGGCGACAAGGTCACCGCCCGCCACATCGCCGCCAAGGCGCAGGCGCCGCTGGTGCCAGGTACCCCGGACCCGGTCAAGGACGCCGACGAGGTGGTGGCCTTCGCCAAGGAGTACGGCGTGCCGGTGGCCATCAAGGCGGCCTTCGGCGGTGGTGGCCGCGGCATGAAGGTCGCGCGCACCCTCGAGGAGATCCCCGAGCTGTTCGAGTCGGCAACCCGCGAGGCGGTCGCCGCGTTCGGGCGTGGTGAGTGCTTCGTCGAGCGCTACCTGGACAAGCCGCGCCACGTCGAGGCTCAGGTGATCGCCGACACGCACGGCAACGTCGTGGTCGCCGGCACCCGCGACTGTTCGCTGCAGCGCCGCTTCCAGAAGCTGGTCGAGGAGGCGCCCGCGCCGTTCTTGACCGACGCGCAGCGCAAGGAGATCCACGAATCCGCCAAGCGGATCTGCAAGGAAGCCGGCTACTACGGCGCCGGCACGGTGGAATACCTGGTCGGCCAGGACGGGCTGATCTCCTTCCTCGAGGTCAACACCCGCCTGCAGGTCGAGCACCCGGTGACCGAGGAGACCGCGGGCATCGACCTGGTGCTGCAGCAGTTCAAGATCGCCAACGGCGAAAAGCTCGACATCACCGAGGACCCGACGCCCCGCGGGCACGCCATCGAGTTCCGGATCAACGGCGAGGACGCCGGACGCGGATTCCTGCCGGCCCCCGGCCCGGTCACCCGGTACGACATCCCCACCGGGCCCGGTGTGCGGCTGGACTCGGGTGTCGAGGCCGGTTCGGTGATCGGCGGGCAGTTCGACTCGATGCTGTCCAAGCTGATCGTGTACGGCGCCACCCGGGAAGAGGCGCTGGCACGCTCGCGCCGGGCGCTGGCGGAGTTCCACGTCGAGGGTCTGGCCACGGTCATCCCGTTCCATCGGGCCGTCGTGTCGGATCCGGCGTTCATCGGTGACGGCAACGGCTTCTCGGTGCACACCCGGTGGATCGAAACCGAGTGGAACAACACCATCGAACCGTTCACCGGTGGTGAGCCCATCGAGGACGGCGAGGCCCTGCCGCGGCAGAAGGTCGTCGTCGAGGTCGGCGGCCGGCGGCTGGAGGTGTCGCTGCCCGGCGACCTGGCGTTGTCTAACGGGGGCGGCGCCGACGCGCGGCGTGATCCGCAAGAAGCCCAAGGCGCGCAAGCGTGGCGCGGCCGGCGGCGCGGCGGCGTCCGGCGACGCGGTCACCGCTCCGATGCAGGGCACCGTGGTGAAGGTGGCTGTCGAAGAGGGACAAGAGGTCGCGGCCGGTGATCTGGTGGTGGTTCTGGAGGCCATGAAGATGGAGAACCCGGTCACCGCGCACAAGGACGGCGTCATCACCGGACTGGCCGTCGAAACCGGTGCCGCCATCACCCAGGGCACCGTGCTTGCCGAGATCAAATAACGCGGCGCACCCGGTGAGGATGCGCGCCGGGAACTGGCGCGCTGAGGAAGCGGACAACTAAGCACCGTGGATCCAGTCGAGATCAATGCAGGCCAGTGGTATCTGCGCGGCCTGCGCGCCGACGATCGCATCGATGACCGTTGGGCGCTGGCCGAGCTCGGCGCAACCGATCCCGACCATGTCTCGCGCAGTGCCGCGGAGTGGTCGGCGGACTCGCGGTACTCGTGGGCGGTGTGCGAGCCCACTACCGGCGAGCTGCTGGCCGAGGTGACTCTGGATCCCACGACCGGAGAAATCACCGGACGAGCACGCGCCGGCCACGACGACGCGGCCGGTGCGGCCGCCGAGTCTGTGCGGCGCTTCGCGGCTGCAATCGTTGTGCCGAAACACAATTCAGGCTGAATGTAAGTGGCTGGCCTGCGTGACCTGGCATCGTTGGCAAACCGTCCGGGTTGTCGGCACGCAGCAGCCGGAGTACTGTTCGAACAAGGTTGAGTTACCAGCCGCAAGGAATAGCGTTAATTGACGCAAGGGGCGGGTTTGTTCTCCCGGTTTCTCCTCGCGCGCGGCACCTGATCCGCTTGACGTGATCCACAGAACGCTTAGTCGACTGATGGAGTCACACGATGTCTGCTCTACATTCCGTTTCTGCTTCACCGGTTCCTGGATCGAACGCGGCACTCCCACCCCCTGCCTGGCAGAACCACTCGGCCCGATTCAGCGCGGAGTGGGACGAGACCCGCGTGGTGATCACCGCTGAGGGTGAGCTCGACGCATCCAATGCAACCCACCTCGCCGACTACTTCGATCGGTGCATCTCCCATGCCACCCCACTGGTCCTTGACCTGAGTGGTCTGACTTTCTTTGGCACTGCCGGCTTTTCGGCGCTGCACCTGATCAACGTCAAGTGCGCGGGCGCAAACCTGCCCTGGGCGATAGTGCCGAGCAAAGGGGTGACCCGGCTACTTCGGATCTGCGACCCCGACCGCACCCTGCCGCTGGCCAAGTCGGCGGACGCAATGCCTGACGGCAACACCGACCACGAGCGGCTATTCGAGTTCGTCCCGTAACCGCGCCAGCGATTTCGCCAGCAATCGCGAGACATGCATCTGCGAGATGCCGACCCGCTCGGCGATCTGCGTCTGGGTCATCGAGTCGAAGAACCTGAGGACCAGCACGGTCCGCTCGCGCTCGGGTAGGGCTTCCAGAAGCGGTCGCAGTGCTTCGCGGTTTTCGATGCGCTCCAGTCCGGTGTCGACGTCGCCGAGCGTATCGGCGATGGCCCGGGCCTCCTCGTCGCCGCTGCCGCCACCGCTGTCGATGGACAGCGTGTTGTAGGAGCTGCCCGCAACCAACCCTTCGATGACTTCGGCCCGGTCCATCTCGAGTTCTCGAGAAAGCTCGCTCGCGGTCGGCGCGCGGCCCAGCCGCTGCGACAGGTCGGCGGTCGCCGAGCCGAGCCGCAGGTGAAGCTCTTTCAGTCGCCGCGGAACCTTGACCGACCAGCTGTTGTCCCGGAAGTGCCGGCGGACCTCACCCATGATGGTGGGCACCGCGAAAGAGACGAAGTCCGAGCCGTTTTCGACGTCGAATCGGGCCACCGCGTTGACCAGGCCGACGCGCGCCACCTGAACCAGGTCGTCGCGCGGTTCGCCTCGGCCCTCGAAACGGCGGGCGATGTGATCGGCCAGCGGCAGGCAGCGCGCGACGATTTTGTCTCGGTGGCGCTGGTAGTCCGACGAGTCGGCGTCGAGGCTCGCCAGCTCACGAAACATGTCGGGAACGTCGGCGTATTCGTTGGGACGAGATGAGGAAGAACCGCCGACAGCTCGCGCCGTCACCTGTGAGAGCCCGCCCTTCGGGTGGTCAGCGCGACACCGAAAACGCCGCGGCCCTTTTCGAATGTCTGGACGTCATCGGCCAGCGAAGTCAGGACGTGCCAGCTGAAACTGCCGGGCGTCACCACGTCCTCGGTGGCGCACGTCGTCGATGCCTCGACCCGCAGCTCCTCGCCGCGCGGGTCGATCACGATTTCGAGCGTGGCACCCGGGACCGCCGAGCGGATCAAACGGGTACAGACCTCGTCCACCGCGAGCCGCAAATCCGCGACCGCGTCGAAATCCAGATCTTCGAAGGTGCCGACCGCGCCGACCAGGGTCCGTAAGACCGCCAGATTCTCCAACGTCGCTGCCACCCGCAGCTCGATGGCGCGCTCGCCGCGTTGCTGATCTTTCGCCGCCTTGGCAGCAACGGTCATCGGGCCTCCCAGCATCGTTTGACCGACAGTACCCGCGCGCTCGAGCTGCTTAATCATGATCGCCGCCGGGTATCCCACGCGCCATGGATCCGAGCGAGAGGGCGGACATCGAGCGAACGCGCCGTGTTCGGCGCATCGCGCTGATCTCCGTCATCACGTTGGCAATCCTCGTGTTGATCGCAGTGGGCATTTATGTCGTCGCATTCGTGATTCTGTCACCCGTTATCGGATGACCAGCGGACCCTCCGCCAAAATGCTTGTGTGATGCGGAGCAGATACCCACAACCGGCGTCGAATCAAACTCGAGGCTGCGGTGCAGAAGTGTGATGTATTCGGCGGTTAGTGACGCTGCGCGTTCAACCGGCCAGTACCGGCGCGGCGATCGGCGCACCCATCGTCAGCGTGACGAACATCAGGACCAACAGCATCCAGCCGGCGCCCTGCCATGCCAACCAGCTTCCATGCTCGCGCCAGACCCGGTAGGTGCGCACGAACGCCCACACGCCCGCGACCAGCAAGATCACTGGACCACCGAAGGCCAGAACAGTCAGCTGAGGCGCCCCGCATGCGGCGGTATCGACAGACATCGCACCGGCGCAGGTGCTGTCCCACAGCGCAGCCACAATGAAAAAGCCCACGCCGGCCAGCGCGGCCAGCACGCCAAAACGCACGGCGTGATGCAGCTGGTTGTCTGACCGCGCGAATGGGTCGCCCGGTGAGGAGTGCTGTCGTGTTGTCATCGGAAAAACCTCTGTCGCCGTCGCTCGCGTCTGTCTACGCCAGCCGCATATACCCGTCGATATACCGGCGATAAACCAGGTCAGCCGTTGTCTGCGGCGCCGGCGTGCCGATCCGCGCTCAACGCCGTGGCAGGTGTTGCCCGCTGAGCCGCCAAGCGTCGAGCACCACGGGCGTTCAAAAATTCGCTGGGACCGAGAAAACCGCAGTTAGAAAGGCCTCTATAACTTCGCGGGCGGGGCGGCGGTAGCTACCTACGCAGGGGTAAATAAAAGTTTGCAGGGACTTCGCAGAGCGTTGAGAACCCCCACAAAGCTTCGACCAGTACCATCTGGCTTATGCGAACGCCAAGGCGCCGGTTATCCCCGGACGACCGCCGCGCCGAGTTGTTGGCGTTAGGCGCTGAAGTCTTTGGCCAGCGCCCTTACGACGAGGTCCGGATCGACGAGATCGCGGAGCGCGCCGGCGTCTCGCGGGCGCTGATGTACCACTACTTCCCGGACAAGCGCGCGTTCTTCGCCGCCGTCGTCAAGGGGCAGGCCGACCAGCTTTTCGAGACCACCAACACGCCTCCGACCCCCGGCCAGAACCTGTTCGAAGAGGTGCGGGACGGCGTACTCGCCTACATGCGGTACCACCAGGAGCACCCGCACGCGGCCTGGGCTGCCTACGTCGGCCTCGGCCGTTCCGATCCGGTCCTGCTCGGCATCGACGACGAGGCAAAAGACCGCCAGATGGAACACATCATGAGCCGCATCGTCGAGGTCGACGGGTCGGGCAGCCACCTGGAACCCGACGTCGAACGTGATCTGCGGATCGTCGTTCACGGTTGGCTGGCGCTGACCTTCGAGTTCTGCCGCCAGCGCATCATCCACCCGGAGACCGACGCGGGCCACCTCAGCGAATCCTGCGCGCACTCGCTGCTCGATGCGATCATCCGGGTGAAGAACATTCCCGAGCAATTGGCCAAGGCGGTCGCGCCCGACCAGCGCTGACCTGCCACGATCCGGCCGCAGCGGCCCGATGTCGTAGCTCGTTGTCATGATGGCTGGGTGAAGCCCGTGGCAAGAGACCCGTCGGCTGCGCTCGCGCGGTTCAGCGCCGTCACCCGCGAGTGGTTCGCCGGGACGTTCGCCTCGCCGACTCCGGCGCAGGCTGATGCGTGGTCGGCAATCGCCGACGGTCACAACACCCTGGTCATCGCGCCGACCGGTTCAGGTAAGACACTGGCCGCATTCCTGTGGGCCATCGACACGCTGGCCGGTGCGCCGCGCAGCGAGCGAGAGCCCGGCACCCGGGTGCTCTACGTATCGCCGCTCAAGGCGCTGGCCGTGGACGTCGAGCGCAACCTGCGCACGCCGATGGCCGGGATGGCCCGGGTCGCCGCGCAGCGCGGTCTGCCGACTCCGGAGATCACCGTCGGTCTGCGATCCGGCGACACTCCACCGGCGCAACGCCGGCAGCTGGTCAGCAATCCCGCCCGACGTGCTGATCACCACGCCGGAGTCGCTGTTCTTGATGCTGACCTCGGCGGCCCGTCAGACCCTGTCCGGCGTGCAGACCGTCATCGTCGACGAGGTGCATGCCATCGCCGGCACAAAACGAGGCACGCACCTGGCGCTGTCTCTGGAGCGGCTCGACAGCATGCTCCCGAAACCGGCTCAGCGCATTGGCCTTTCGGCCACCGTGCGTCCGGCCGAGGAGGTCGCCCGGTTCCTTTCGGGGACCGCCCCGACGACCATCGTGTCCCCGCCGGCGGCAAAGACTTTCGAGCTGTCGGTGCAGGTGCCCATCCCGGACATGGCCAACCTGGACAACGGCAGCATCTGGCCCGACGTCGAGGCGCAGCTGGTCGACCTGGTCGAGGCGCACAATTCGACGATCGTGTTCGCCAACTCCCGACGGCTGGCCGAACGATTGACCGCTCGGCTCAACGAGATCCACGCCGAGCGCACAAATACCGAGTTGCCCGCCGAGGCCAACCCGAAGGTCGCCGGCGGTGCACCGGCACATCTGCTGGGAAGCGGCCAAACCTACGGCGCACCGATGTTGTTGGCCCGCGCGCATCACGGCTCGGTCAGCAAGGAACAGCGGGCCATCGTCGAGGAGGACCTGAAATCCGGGCGACTCAAGGCGGTGGTGGCGACATCGAGCCTGGAACTGGGCATCGACATGGGCGCCGTCGACCTCGTCATTCAGGTCGAAGCCCCGCCATCGGTGGCCAGCGGCCTGCAACGCATCGGTCGCGCCGGACACCAGGTTGGCGAGATCTCGCACGGCGTGCTTTTCCCCAAGCACCGCACCGATCTGATCAGCTGTGCGGTCACCGTTCAGCGCATGCTCGCCGGTCAGATCGAGACCATGCGGGTGCCGGCCAACCCGCTGGACATCCTGGCCCAGCACACCGTGGCGGCCTCGGCGTTAGAGCCACTGGACGTCGATCGCTGGTTCGACACGGTCCGGCGTAGTGCGCCATTTGCGACGTTGCCGCGCAGCGCATTCGAGGCCACACTGGACCTGCTGTCCGGCAAGTACCCGTCGACCGAGTTCGCCGAGCTGCGGCCGCGGCTGGTGTACGACCGCGACAACGGAACGGTATCGGCACGTCCGGGCGCGCAGCGGCTCGCGGTCACGTCCGGCGGAGCCATCCCGGATCGCGGCCTGTTCACTGTCTACCTGGCCACTGACTCCGAAACCCCTTCTCGGGTAGGCGAACTCGACGAGGAGATGGTCTACGAATCCCGGCCCGGTGATGTCATCGCGCTGGGCGCCACCAGCTGGCGGATCACCGAGATCACCCATGACCGGGTGCTGGTGATCCCGGCGCCCGGTCAGCCGGCCCGGCTGCCCTTCTGGCGCGGCGACGGCTCCGGGCGTCCCGCCGAACTCGGCCGCGCGGTCGGTGCGTTCACCGGCGAGCTGGCCGCGCTCGATCGCGGCGCATTCGAAAGCCGTTGCGCTGAACTCGGATTCAACGAATACGCCACCGAGAACCTGTGGCGGCTGCTCGATGATCAGCGCGCCGCCACCAACGTGGTGCCCACCGACGCCACCTTGCTGGTCGAACGGTTCCGCGACGAGCTGGGTGACTGGCGGGTGATCCTGCACTCCCCCTACGGATTGCGGGTGCACGGTCCACTGGCTCTGGCAGTCAGCCGACGGCTGCGCGACCGCTACGGCATCGACGAGAAACCGACCGCCTCCGACGACGGCATCGTGGTGCGGCTGCCCGACACGATATCCGAGTCGGGGGCCGAATCACCGCCGGGCGCCGAACTATTCGTGTTCGATGCCGACGAGATCGATCCGATCGTCACCGCGGAAGTGGGCGGTTCGGCATTGTTCGCCTCCCGGTTCCGGGAATGCGCCGCGCGTGCGCTGCTGCTGCCGCGCCGGCACCCCGGCCGTCGGTCCCCGCTGTGGCATCAGCGTCAGCGCGCCGCCCAGCTGCTCGACGTGGCCCGCAAATACCCGGACTTCCCGATCGTGTTGGAGACGGTCCGTGAGTGCCTGCAGGACGTCTACGACGTGCCGACGCTGGCCAGGCTGATGACCGACATCGCCGCCCGGAAGATCCGGGTAGTGGAAACCGAGACCGCGACGCCGTCGCCGTTCGCGGCCTCGCTGCTGTTCGGTTACGTCGGGGCGTTCATGTACGAAGGTGACAGCCCGCTGGCCGAGCGCCGCGCGGCCGCACTGTCGCTGGACCCCACGCTGCTGGCCGAGCTGCTGGGCCGGGTCGAGCTGCGCGAGCTCCTCGACCCCGATGTGGTGGCCGCCACCGGCCGCCAGCTGCAGCATCTGTCGCCGGATCGGGCCGCCCGGGACGCCGAGGCGGTTGCCGACCTTTTACGCCTGCTCGGCCCGTTGACCGCCGACGAGGTGGCCGCCCGCGCCGGCGGCACCGATGTCGGCGGCTGGCTGGAAGCCCTGTACGCCGCCAAGCGCGCGCTGCCGGTGTCGTTCGCCGGCGGGAGCTGGTGGGTGGCCATCGAGGACATCGGCCGGCTGCGCGACGGTGTCGGGGTGGCGGTCCCGGTCGGGGTGCCGGCCAGCTACACCGAGGCGGTGGCCGACCCGCTCGGTGAGCTGGTCAGCCGCTATGCGCGCACCCATGCTCCGTTCACCACCGCCGATGTCGCGACCCGCTTCGGGCTGGGCCTGCGCGTGGCGGCCGATGTGCTGGGCCGCCTGGGCGCCGACGGGAAGCTGGTCCGCGGTGAGTTCTCCACCGACGCTGTCGGCGACCAGTGGTGCGATGCCGACGTGCTGCGCATTCTGCGGCGCCGGTCGCTGGCGGCGTTGCGGGCCCAGGTGGAGCCGGTCAGCACCAGCGCGTATGCGCGGTTCCTGCCGGCCTGGCACGGCATCGGCGCCGGCTCGGCGCCCAACTCCGGCCTGGACGGCCTGGTCGCGGTGATCGATCAACTCTCCGGGGTAGCGATGCCGGCATCGGCGATCGAACCGCTGGTGCTGGCACCGCGGGTCCGCGACTACTCCCCCGCGCTGCTCGACGAGCTGCTGGCCTCCGGTGAGGTGATGTGGTCGGGTGCGGGCTCGATCTCCGGCAGCGACGGCTGGGTCGCTTTCCATTCCGCCGATACCGCACCGCTGACGCTGGCTGCCGGATCGGAGATCGAATTCACCGCGACCCATCGCGCAATCCTGGACACGCTGGCCGGCGGCGGCGCGTTCTTCTTCCGGCAGCTCGGGCAAGACGGTATCGGCGAAGCTGAGCTCAAAAGCGCGCTGTGGCAACTGATCTGGGCCGGCTGGATCACCGGCGACACGTTCGCACCGGTACGCGCGATGTTGTCGGGCGGGTCGGGCCGCAAACGTTCGGCGCCCGCGCACCGTCAGGGCCGCGCCAAACGCCCACCGCGACTGAGTCGATACAGTGTCGCGCACGCCCAGGCGCGGGCCGCCGACCCGACCGTCGCCGGCCGCTGGTCGGCGCTGCCGGCCGCCGAGCCGGACTCCACCACGCGCGCCCACCACCAAGCGGAGCTGCTGTTGAACCGGCACGGCGTGCTGACCCGCGGCGCGGTCGCAGTCGAGGGGATCCCCGGCGGCTTCGCCATGCTCTACAAGGTGCTGACCGCCTTCGAGGACGCCGGCCGATGCCAGCGCGGCTACTTCGTCGAGTCGCTCGGGGGCGCCCAGTTCGCGGTGGCTTCCACCGTCGACCGGCTACGCAGCTACCTCGACGGTGTCGACCCCGAACGACCCGAGTACCGCGCCGTGGTGCTGGCCGCCGCCGACCCGGCCAATCCCTACGGCGCGGCGCTGCCGTGGCCGTCACGGTCGACCGACGACGGTCCGGCCCGCCCGGGCCGCAAAGCGGGCGCGCTCGTGGTGCTGGTCGACGGCGAGCTGGTGTGGTTTCTCGAGCGGGGCGGCCGATCGATGCTCAGCTTCGCCGACGACAGCGCGGAGGCCAACCACGCGGCAGCGGTTGCGCTCGCCGATCTCGTCGCTGCCGGGCAGGTCAACTCGATTCTGATCGAGCGCATCAACAGTGCGCCGGCGTTGGGGCCCCAACTATCTGCGACGGTGGCCACCGCCTTGACCGACGCCGGGTTCGCCCGGACTCCGCGCGGGCTGCGGCTGCGATAGGCCATGCCGGAGGGTGACACCGTTTTCCGTACCGCAGACCAACTGCGGAAGGCGCTGGTCGGTCACCCGCTGACCCGCTGCGACGTTCGGGTGCCGCGTTACGCCACGGTCGACCTGAGCGGTCACGTGGTGGATGAGGTGTGCAGCCGAGGTAAGCACCTATTCATCCGCGTCGGGCCGGCCAGCATTCACTCGCACCTGAAGATGGACGGCAGCTGGCGGATCACGTCACGCGCCGGCCGGGTCGATTACCGGGTTCGAATCATCCTGGAGACAAGTGCGATCCGCGCGATCGGCATCGATTTGGGTCTGCTGGAAATTTTGGAACGCGACCACGACGAGGACGCGGTTGACCACCTGGGGCCTGATCTGCTCGGTGCCGACTGGGACCCGGAGGTGGCCGCGGGCAATCTGATCGCGAGCCCGGATCGCCGTATCGCCGAGGCGCTGCTCGACCAGCGGGTGATGGCCGGCATCGGCAATGTCTTCTGCAACGAGTTGTGTTTCGTCAGCGGACACCTGCCGACCGCACCGGTGAGCGCGATCACCGACCCTCGTCGTCTGGCCGTTCGTGCCCGCGACATGTTGTGGCTCAACCGGTTTCGTGTCAATCGCTGTACCACCGGCGACACCCGGCCCGGGCGGCAGTTATGGGTGTACGGGCGCCATGGACAGAGTTGCCGTCGCTGCGGCACGCCGATCGAGCACGACGACAGCGGCGAGCGGGTTGCCTACTGGTGCCCTGTTTGCCAACGCTGAACGCCCGGGGCGTGTCTATTCGGTTAACGACCAGGCTGCACCGCGTTGGCCGGAGCACGCGCTTCAAAAGTTTGGGTGCGGCATGCAATGATCGCAAGGTCAGCAGCTTTGCTCGCTGCCGCAATACTCGCGACTTCTGCTCAGCGGACCGGATGAGAAAGGACGACCACCCGAGTGCGCTTGATCAATCCTGTCCGATCACGTAGTGACCGGCCTAATCCTTTTGGTCCTGGCGGCCCTACCGCTCAGCGTCATGGCCGCCACCGCGCCCAGCGCGCACGCCGACGTCGTCGACACCAACTTCTTGAATGCGTTGCAGTCCAAGGGAATCACCTTCGCCTCCGGACAGGCTGCGGTCATTGCCGGTCATCAAGTCTGCGATGCGCTCGATGGCGGCAGAGCCGCGAGCGACGTTGCCAATGACGTGATGCAGCAGAGCGGTCTCGACGGCTACCACGCCGGGTTCTTCGTCGGCGTCAGCATTGCCGCGTTCTGTCCGCGGCACACCGGAGCCTGACCGTCGGCGTCACCTGCTTCTCAGCTGTCGCAGGCGCTTTCGCGATATACCTGAGCGCTCATCCCGCCGACGGAGGCGGCTTTATCACGTTGCCCTTGAGCTCGGCGCCGATCGAAATGTCTTCGTATTTCTGCGACTTGCGCTTGCGCCAGCCACTGCCCGCCGAAATCGGTGGCGCCATCAACGGCGGCATCATCGACATTCCGGCACCCTCCACCCAGTGGCGTTGCGGCGGAGGCAAGTTGGACGGGCGCCTGCGACGTCGCCAGCAACCCCGCAGCGCCGGGCGGCGCGGACAATCCGCCCATCGGCACCGCAGCGCCCAGCGCCGCGGAGGTGTTGATCTCGCCGAGCCCGGCAGCCCCCAACGCTCCCAGGCCTCCCCCGCTTTGGCCCAGCGCTCCCAGGGCTCCGGCTGCGCCGCCGCCCAAGTTTGCCGCGGCCCCGCCCAACGCCTCCTCGCCCTCCGAGACGCCCTGGCCGACCTGAGCGCTCACGCCCTGCAACGCCTGCGCCGACTGGCTCTGCGCCAGGTAGCTGAGCAGGTTGATCGGGAATCCGGACGAGATGAACTGGTTGGCGTAGGTGTTCGCCAGACCGGCATAGCCGGTCAGTGGGGTCAGCCCCCGAGGGTGCCGCCGGGGTAGCGGCCGCGGCGGCTTGGCCGCCACCGAGCTACCGGAGTTGGCGGCAGCCGCGGTCTGCGCAGTGCCCTGCGTGGCCTGCGCCGACGGGTTGGTGGTCGAGGCGGGCGAGGTGAACTGCGGCAGGTTGGCGGCCTGCGTCGAGGCGGCCTGATAGCGGGTCATCGCCGCCGCGTTGTTCGCCCACATGCGCTGATAGTCGGCCTCGGTTGCGGCGATCGCCGGCAGGTTCCTGCCGAAGCCATTGGTGGCCAGCAGCTGCGCCAGCCGTGTCCGGTTGGCGAGCACCTGCGCCGTCGGGACGACCGCTGCGCTGGCGGAGTTGAACGCGCTCGCCGCAGCCTGAGCCGACGCGGCGACCTGCTGGGCCTGCTGCGCGGTGGTGCGAAGCCAGGTCAGATACGGGGCGACGGACTGCGACATCGCCGCCGACGACGGGCCATGCCAGGTGTCGGCCATCGACGACACCACGGCCGCGTAGTTCTCCGCAGCATCTTCCAGGTCCGCGCCGAGCTGGCGCCACGCCGCGGCGGCGGCAGTCAGCGATTCCGAACCGGGCCCCGAATGAATCAGCGCCGAGATCACTTCGGGAGGCAGCGTCGTGAACTCCATGATTGCTACCGCGGCAAAACGCTGGGAACACTGGATCGGTTACGGTGAAAAATGGCCTCGAACATCGTGATTCGTCCCCTTACGAGATCGCGTTGATGGAGTTCAACAACCGAGGCTTGAACTCGTCCGGAATCGGGATATACCCGGCACTGGTCAAACTCTTCTGGCCTGGGCCGATTGCGCTCTGCAGGAAGGCCCGCACGGCCTGGCCCACTTTAGGGTCCGGATACTTCGAGCACACGATCTCATAGGTCGCCAGCACGATCGGGTAAGAGCCAGGCTGATTCGGCCGATAGAACGAGATGGTGTCGAGGGCGAGGTCGTCGCCCTTCTTGATGAACCAGGCCGACGAAATCGTCTTGCCCACCGATTCGGGGCTGATGGCCACCGGGTCCGGACCGGCCGACGTGATGATGCTGGCCACGTTGAGGTGTTGCGCCTGGGCGAACGACCATGCGAGGTAGGTGACCGACCCCTCGGTGTCCCTGACCTTCTCGGCGGCCCCGTCGTTGCCGACCGCGCCCTCACCGATCCCGCCGTTGAACTTCCGTCCGGCGGGAAATCCCCAGGTGCCGCGCGACGCGGTGTCCAGGTATCGCTGAAAGTTGTCGGTAGTCCCGGACTCGTCGCTGCGGAACACGACACGGATCGGCTCGTTGGGGAGTTTCACGCCCAAGTTCTGCAGCGCGATCGCGCCGTCGTTCCACATGTTGATCTGCCCGTTGAAGATCTGAGCCGCGGTCAGGCCGTCGAGATTCAACGACGTCACACCGTTGACGTTGAACGCGATGGCGATCGGACTGACGACCATGGGCAGGTTCCAGGTGGGCGAACCGCAGCGCTGCTGGGCCCGGTTGTACTCGTCGCGCGACAGAACCGAGTCCGACCCGCCGAGATCGTTTTGATTGTTCAGAAACTCGTTGATCCCGGCGCTGGAGTCATCGGCCGTGTAGTCCAGCGACTGTCCCGGGCAGGCGTTCTTGAAGGCCTTGACGAACTCGACCATCGCGTTCTTCTGGGCCGTGGACCCGCTTGCCTTCAGGTCCGGCTTGCCTCCGCAGGTCACTTTCACCGGCGGCACAGCCGTGCTGGTGCTCCCGCCCGAGGCGTTGTTGTGACTTCCGCATGCCGACACAATCAGGACGCCGGTCACGAGCATGCTCAGTGCGGCGCTAAATCGGTTGAGCTTCAATCCAATTCCTTCAGACGGTCAGCGGAGGTAATCGCACCGGCGATTTGCACGCCACACTGCTGTGTCGCCCGCACCCATGAGGCATGGTAACAAGATTCGCACCGCGGTAATTATCCCGGCTTACCCTGGACGTGCGGGTTTTACGAGTTCAGCCACCGTTTGCCGCCTGTTCACGGTCCCGGCGGTCGCTACCGCGTCACCGCGCGTGCAGGACGAAAAACTGACCGATGACTTCCGGCTCGCGTCGATGATCCAGATGATCGACGCGCCAAGCAGATTCGACTGACGGCCGCGGGCCGTGACGCGGCCGGGGTGACGCGGCGACTTGATTCGGGTCGAGCGACGCCGGTGCTCCGCGATCGGCGAGCCTTGGCCGCACCTGCGGAAGGCTGGCCGACATCGCGCTAGTGCCCGCTGAAAAACTTCACCCGCTGTTGACGCGCACAGCCGACCCGATCGGCGCCGAGCGCATACCGTGGAATATCAGCGACCCGCTTGCTGTTCCAGCTCAGTGACCTGCGTCGCAGCTATGGCGCCGCATGGCGTTGGTCACAAATGACGGGCTATTGAGCCGATGGCGGCTCCCCAACCGTTGACCGAATAGCCGGTACTTACCCAAAGGACGGACACCGTGGAAGCTCTGCAAGATTTTGTCAGCGCCCGCTTCGCCGACCTGTCGACGGCTGGCGGCCTCACCGTTCGGGCTCGTCAAGTGTTCAACGCGGTCAGCTCGGCCGCTTCGTCGGTGCGTGGTACGCCGCCGGCCTCGCCCATCGGATCACGGCAGCCGGACCTCATCGTGGCCGGCCGCGACCTGCCGGTGCTCCGCCGCGGCGTCGAGCGCTGCTGATTTCGGCGCCACAGTCAGCTGCCGCCGGCTGCGGAAAGCCCGGCGGGCACCGGTGCGTGGGTCGTCGAATTCGATCCGCTGCGCCAACAGTTGCAGCGGCGTCGAGAAGTCGTCGGCGGCAACGTCGATGATGTCGGGGTACAGCGGGTCCCCGTAGATCGGGATGCCCAGCGACGCCATGTGCACCCGGAGCTGGTGGGTGCGCCCGGTGCGTGGCGTCAGCCGGTACATACCCTCAGCCGAGAGCAGTTCCACCAACGTCTCGGCGTTCGGCTCGCCGGCTTCCTCGACGGCCTGAAAGTTACCGCGGTGCTTGACGATCCGGCTGCATACCGTCCGCGGCAACGCCATCCCGGCGCGCACCGGCGCCACGGCCAGATACGTCTTGTGCACCGCGCCACGGGCGAACATCGTCTGATAGACCCCGCGTACGGCGCGGTGGGTGGTGAACAGCAACACCCCGGCCGTCAGCCGATCCAACCGGTGGGCCGGGCTGAGCTCGTCGAGCCCGAGTTGTCGGCGCAGCCGCACCACCGCCGTCTGCGCGACGTGGCGGCCGCGCGGCATGGTGGCCAGAAAGTGCGGCTTGTCGGCGACAACGATGTCCTCGTCCTGGTAGAGCACCGGGATGTCGAAGGGCACCGGAACCTCGTCGCGCAGTTCGCGATAGAGGTACACGACGGACCCGGCCGGCAGCACGGTGGCGGGGTCGAGCACCGTGCCGTGCTGGTCGACGACCTCGCCGGCG
Organism: uncultured Actinomycetota bacterium; assembly: GCA_963762535.1. Classification (GTDB taxonomy): domain Bacteria; phylum Actinomycetota; class Actinomycetes; order Mycobacteriales; family Mycobacteriaceae; genus Mycobacterium. Next base: position 157,237 of record CAVXKX010000001.1, on the reverse strand, counting down.
ATCGCCTTCGCGGCCACTTCCGGCCCGAACCGGCTGGCCAGCTCGTCACCGAGCGCCCCGCCGTGCACCCGCAGCCGTGCCGGACCCAACCCGTCGCGAGGCGGCAGCGGCGCACCTTTCACGTCAACGGCACTGTCACGTCAGCGGGACTGTCATGTCAACGGCACCGGCTCGAGGATCTCGGCGCGGGCCTCCGGGGCGCTGGCTCGCAGCGCATCCGCCGACGCGTCGTCCGGCTGAGCCTGCGAGAGCACCTCCGCCTCCACCCGCGCCACGTACGTCTGCACCTCGCGGTCGACGTCGGCAGCGGTCCAGCCCAGGATGGGCGCGACGATGTCGGCCACCTCGCGGGCACAGTCGACGCCACGGTGGGAGTACTCGATGGCGATCCGGGTACGCCGCGCCAGGATGTCCTCCAGATGCAGCGCGCCCTCGGCCGCGACGGCGTAGGCGACCTCGACCCGCAGATACCCCGGGGCGGCGGCGATCGGGTTGAGCAGGTCGCGACGGTCGGTCGCCATGGCCAGCACCTCGTCGATCAGTGACCCGTAGCGGTCCAGCAGATGCCGCACCCGGTAGGAGTGCAGCCCTTCCAGCGCGCCGACGTGCTCGGTCTGGTTGATCAGCGCGAAATAACCGTCGGCGCCCAGCAGCGGCACCTTTTCGGTGATCGACTGCGCGATTCGCGCTGGAACATATTGCGCCGCAGCGTCTATGGCGTCTGCCGCCATCACCCGATAGGTGGTGTACTTGCCGCCGGCGATGGCGACCAGTCCGGGCGCGGGCACTGCGACGGCGTGCTCACGCGACAACGTGGACGTGTCCTCGCTCTCCCCGGCCAGCAGCGGCCGCAGACCCGCGTACACCCCGTCGATGTCGTTGTGCGTCAAGGGCGTAGCCAGCACTGTGTTGACTGTGCCGAGGATGTAGTCGATGTCGGCTTTGGTGGCGGCCGGGTGCGCGAGGTCCAATCCCCAGTCGGTGTCTGTGGTCCCGATGATCCAGTGGTTGCCCCAGGGGATCACGAACATCACCGACTTCTCGGTGCGCAGGATGATCGCGACGTCGCTGACGATCCGGTCCCGTGGCACGACGATGTGCACCCCCTTGGAGGCCCGCACCCGAAAACGCCCGCGCTGCTTGGACAATGCCTGAATCTCGTCCGTCCACACCCCGGTCGCGTTCACCACGACATGACCGCGGACGTCGGTGACGGCACCGTCCTCGGAGTCGCGCACCCGCACACCGGTGACTCGATCGCCTTCGCGAACCAGCGACACCACCTGGGTGGAGGAGCGCACGACGGCGCCGTAGTGCGCCGCGGTACGCACCACGGTCAGTGTGTGCCGGGCGTCGTCGACAACGGTGTCGTAGTAACGGATTCCACCGATCAGCGCGCTGCGCTTCAGGCCAGGCGACAACCGCAGCGCGCCGGCGCGGGTCAAATGCTTCTGCGCGGGAACCGATTTCGCGCCGCCGAGCTGGTCGTAGAGCAGCAGGCCGGCGGCAGTGTAGGGGCGTTCCCACCATCGCTTGGTCAGCGGATAGAGGAAAGGCAGCGGCTTGACCAGATGCGGCGCCAGCGTCGTCAACGACAACTCGCGCTCGAAGAGCGCCTCACGCACCAATCCGAATTCGAGTTGCTCGAGGTAACGCAGCCCACCGTGGAACATCTTGGAGGACCGGCTCGATGTGCCGGAGGCGAAGTCACGTGCTTCCACCAGTGCGACCTTCAGCCCGCGGGTGGCGGCGTCCAGTGCAGCACCGGAACCCACGACTCCGCCGCCGATGACCACGACGTCGAATTGCTCGCTGCCGAGGCGTTCCCAAGCGGTCGCGCGTTGGGCGGGCCCCAAAAGTGCACCCAGCCGGGTGTGCTCGCTCGCCGGGACGCGAATCGGGTCGCTCACGGCACACGTCTCCTGTCGGTTACTCGCCAGTAGGTCAATGGCCTTAAGGCTACCTGGGCTCGGCTAAATAGCCGCGCTCCTCCTCATCGGCTGCGTCCCCCTCGCCGCTCCGCGGCTGGGAGGTACCCCCACTTCATCGTCGCTTGGCGTCAGTCCAGGTCGTCGTGTGCCATCAGGCGTCGCGCCGCCTCGGTGATCGAGCCGGACAGCGACGGATAGACGCTCAAGGTCTGCGCCAAATGGTTCACGGTCAACCGGGTCTGCACGGCCATCGCTATCGGCAGGATCAACTCCGAGGCGATCGGCGCGACCACGACGCCGCCGATCACCACACCGGTGGCCGGACGGCAGAACAGCTTCACGAAGCCGTGCCGCAGGCCCGACATCTTGGCCCGGGCGTTGGTTCGCAGCGGCAACATGATGGTGCGGGCCTGAACGGAGCCGTCGTCGATGGCGGATTGCGGAACACCCACCGCGGCGAGTTCGGGCCGGGTGAACACCGCCGCGGCGACGGTGCGCAGCCGGATCGGGGTGACGGCCTCACCGAGTGCGTGCCACATCGCGATCCGGCCTTGCATCGCGGCGACCGAGGCCAGCGGCAGCAGACCGGTGCAGTCGCCGGCGGCGTAGATGTTGGACACCGAGGTCCGGGAGACCCGGTCGACGCTCAGGTAGTTACCCGGCCCGAGTTCGATGCCGACCCGGTCCAGGCCCAGGCCGGTGGTGTTGGGCACCGAGCCGATCGTCATCAGCGCGTGGCTGCCCTCGACGGTGCGACCGTCGGCGAGCTTGACCAGCACCCCGTCGTCGGTGCGGGTCACCGAGTCGGCGCGGGCGTTCTTGACCAGCTGAACTCCGCGCTCGGCGAAGATCCGCTCCAGCACCGCGGCCGCGTCGGCGTCCTCGTAGGGCAGTATCTGGTCGCGGCTGGCGACCACCGTCACGTCGACCCCCAGCTCGGTGTAGGCGTGGACGAATTCGGCGCCGGTGACACCGGAACCGACCACGATCAGGCGTTCGGGCAGCGCGTCCAGGTCGTAGAGCTGACGCCAGGTCAGAATGCGTTCGCCGTCGGGCCGCGCGGACGGTAGCTCCCGGGGGCTGGCACCGGTGGCGATCAGCACCACGTCGGCGTCGTAGGTCGTGGTAGTGCCGTCGGCCGGCTGGCCTGCACGCGGTGTGCCGCCAGACCGGGGGTGGTGTCGACCAGCGCGCCTTTGCCGGCCACCACCTCGACGCCGGCGCTGAGCAGTTGCGCTTTGATGTCCTCGGACTGATCAGCGGCCAGCCGCTTGACGCGCTGATGGATCTCGGGCAGCGAGATCTTGGCGGCTTCGATGTCGATGTCGAAGCCCAGATGCGGCCCGCGGCGCAGTTCGGTGCGCACACCGGTCGACGCGATGAACGTCTTGGACGGCACACAGTCGAACAGCACGGCCGCGCCGCCGATGCCGTCGGAGTCGATGACGGTGACGTGGGCGTCGCGCGCAGCTGCGACCAGCGCAGCCTCGTAACCCGCAGGTCCTCCCCCGATGATCACGATGCGGGTCGCCACTTCCTCAACCTAACGAACGTTGCGGATACCCGCCGCCTCAGCGCCCGCCGTCTAAGCTTTCCCCGTGCCGCTCTACGCCGCTTATGGCTCGAACATGCATCCAGAGCAGATGCAGCAGCGCGCACCCCACTCTCCGATGGCCGGAACCGGCTGGCTGCACGGCTGGCGGCTGACGTTCGGCGGGGAGGACCTCGGCTGGGAAGGCGCGCTGGCCACGCTGGTCGAGGAGCCGGGCTCGAAGGTGTTCGTCGTGCTCTACGACATGACTCCCTCGGACGAGAAGAATCTCGACCGCTGGGAGGGTTCCGAACTCGGCGTCCACAAGAAAATTCGGTGCCGGGTGGAACGGTTGTCCTCGGACACCAACACCGACCCGGCGCTGGCCTGGCTGTACGTCGTGGATGCCTGGGAAGGCGGCCTGCCGTCGGCGCGCTACATCGGCGTCATGGCTGACGCTGCCGAAATCGCCGGCGCGCCAAAGGAATACGTGCAGAAAATCCGCAATCTCCCGGCCCGTAACGTTGGTCCCGGACAGACCGAGTAACCCTCGCGCGGCTAACCGAGCGCGGCCGACTGCTCGACGATGTTGACCATCAGCTGGACTCCGATCCCCAGGGCGCGCTCGTCGAGGTCGAACGTCGGCTGATGCAAGTCCAATTGCGGGCCGTGCCCCGACCACACGCCGAGCCGGGCCATCGCGCCGGGCACTTCCTCCAGGTACCAGGAGAAGTCTTCGCCGCCACCGGACTGCCGGGTGTCGGCCAGCGCGTCCGGCCCGAGCGCCTCGATGGCGTGGATGATGATGCGCGTCGAGTCCTCTTCGTTGACCACCGGCGGAACGCCACGGTTGTACTGCACCGTGTGCTCGATGCCCAGCGGGGCCAGCAACGCATCGACCGTCTCCCGGACGATGTCCTCCATGCCCAGCCAGGCTTCGCGGCTGGCGGTGCGTACCGTGCCGGCCAGCGTGCCGGTCTGCGGAATCGCGTTGGCTGCCACGCCGGCATTGACCGCGCCCCACACCATCACGGTGCTGTAGCGCGGATCGATGCGTCGCGACAGCACCCCGGGTAGCCCGGTGATCAGCGTGCCGAGCCCGTAGACCAGGTCGCCGGTCAGGTGCGGTCGCGAGGTGTGCCCGCCCGCCGAGGACAGGCTGATCTCGAGCATGTCGGCCGCCGACGTGATGGGACCGGCCTTCACCGCGATCTTGCCGACCGCCAGCCGGGGATCACAGTGCAACGCGAAGATCCGGCTGACCCCGGACAGCGCGCCCGCGGCGATCGTGTCGATCGCACCACCGGGCATCAGTTCTTCTGCGGGCTGGAAGATCAGCCGGATCCCGATCGGCAATTCCGGCGCCGGCCGCCAAGGCGAGCGCGGTGCCCAGCAGGATCGCGGTGTGCCCGTCGTGGCCGCAGGCGTGCGCGGCGTTGGGCATCGTCGACGCGTAGCCGGCCCCGGTCCGTTCGGCCATCGGCAACGCGTCCATGTCGGCCCGCAGCGCCACCCGCGGCTCGCCGTCGGGGCCCAGGTCGCAAGTCAGGCCGGTCCCCCCGGGCAGCACCTTCGGGTTGAGCCCGGCCTGGGCCAACCGCTCGGCGACGAACTGCGTGGTGGCGAATTCCTGGCGACCGAGCTCGGGGTAGCGGTGAATATGCCGCCGCCAGCCGACCAGATCGTCGTAGTGCGCGCTCAGCCAGCCCGCGGCGATGTCAGACAAGCTCATCAGCGCTGCTTCTCCCGCGCCCGCTGCTCCTGTGCCGCCAGCACCCGGTCGCGTTGTTCGGATGACTCAGCGAGGCGAACGACTGTGCGCGCCAACATGATTGCGCCATCGAGTACCGCCTTGTCGGCGCTGGGCGCGACGGCCGCCGCGGTGAACTCAGCCTGATGCAATGACGCGCCACCGGCGTCGACCCCGACCATCGGGTGGATGCCGGGCAGCACCTGGGTGACGTTGCCCATGTCGGTGCTGCCCAGCGGAACCGCCGCCTCGTATTCCTTCGCGAGCGGCGAACGGCCGAGCCGCGTCATCTCGGCGCGGACGGTCTCGGCCAGCCACGGATCCGGTCTGAGCGCGTCATACATCGGCTCGGTCTGCTCGACGTGAAAGTCGCAGCCGGTGGCGACCGCGCCGGCCAGAAAGCAATCGCCCAATTTGGCTTCCAGATCGGCCAGTGCGGCCGCATCGGGGGCCCGCATCGTGTACTCCAGTTGCGTCCGGCCGGGGATGACGTTGGCGACCTGCCCGCCCTCGGTGACGATGCCGTGCATCTGCTGTCCCGGGGCCAGTTGCTGCCGCAACAATCCGATCGCGACCTGTGTGACGGTCACCGCGTCCGCGGCATTGATACCCAGGAACGGCGCGGCCGACGCGTGGGATTCCTTTCCGTGGTAGGTCACCCGGACGGCGGACAGGGTCAGCGAGCGGGCGGCGGCGATGTCTATCGGCCCTGGATGCACCATCACCGATACTGCGAGGTCGTCGAACACTCCGGCGTCGAGCAGCAAGACTTTGCCGCCGCCGAACTCTTCGGCGGGGGTTCCCAGCAGCGCGACCCGCAGACCCAGCTCGTCGGCAACGTCGGCGAGCGCGAGTGCGGCGCCCACGCCGGCTGCGGCGATGATGTTGTGGCCGCAGGCATGACCGATCTCGGGCAGCGCGTCGTACTCCGCGCAGATGCCGACGGACAGCGGACCGCTGCCGAAGTCGGCGCGAAAGGCGGTGTCCAAACCGCCCGCCGCCGCGGTGATCTCGAAACCGCGCTCGGCCAGCAGCGTTTGCGCCTTTGCGCAGCTGCGGTGCTCGGCGAAAGCCAACTCCGGCTCGGCGTGGATCGCGTGCGACAGCGCGACGAGGTCGGTGCTGCGGCGCTGCACCGTGTCGTCGATGCGGTCCAGCGCCGGGGTTGAAGCCATCGACGCAGTATCTCATCGCCGGTCACCGGCGGGCACAACGACTAGCGGGGCTTGGCCGCCCCGACGGGTGGCTGCCACTGCGGCGAGCGGCCCAGATGGGCCAGGATGCGGTCGAGGTCGCCGGATTCCCCGGTCGATGGGACCGCGGGGCCGAAGACGGCGCCGTCTGCGGTTCGGAAATCGCCATCGGGCACGACGAACGCCAACGGCACCGCGGCGGCCACCACGTCGTCCGGGAGCTCATACGACCGGCCCAAGGCGCGGGCCACATCCCAGCCGTGCACCACGTAGTCCACGTGGTGGAACCCGATCGCCATCGCGCCCGGGAAGGCCGCGCCGGGCCCGAGTTCCGGGAGCGCGAACGGCGCCTCGAGCACATCGGCACCGGCGAACGCGTCGAGCACCTCGGCCGCGGCGTCGGCGTAGACGCCGGCGGGGTCGGCCGCCACCGCGGCGGCGACGGTGTCGGTGCGCCATACCGCCTCGTCGGCCCCGTGGCCGCGCGCAGCGGCGGCAAAGCCGCGGTGCTGGACCGTCATGTGCGCGAGCAGGTCGGCGAGGGTCCAGCCGGCGCATGGTGTCGCGCGTACCAAATCCTCGGGCGTGACCAGCGAGACGACGTCTACCGACGCCAGTACCGCGATCCGGTGCAGCGGGCGGATATCCTGAATTGTGTGCATGCGCTTATCGTATATGCTCGCATATTATATGTCCAGCACTTATCATCATCGGGTGGTGCGGAAGGCGGCGCGGCGGGACCTGGCCGAGATGCTGGCGGAACTGGCCCGCCGAACTGTGGCCGCCGAGCAGCCGGTGCTGGCCGCGCACGGCCTGTCGATGTGGGGCTACATCGTGCTCACGGCCCTGGATCGCACTCCCATCCGGACCCAGTCCGCGCTCGCCCAGGCGATCGGCGCCGACAAGACCCGCATCATTCCCACCCTCGACGAGTTGCAGCAGCACGGCTACATCGAGCGGGTCCCCGACCCCGATGATCGTCGGGCGCGCCTCCTCGCGATCACCGAATCGGGCCGCCGCATCAAAGACGCCGTGCAGGTGGATATTCAGCGCGGCGAGGAGCGCTGGCTCGGACAGCTTCCCGCGAACGACCGCGAGGTGTTTCTGCGGGCGCTGAGCCAACTCAGCGCCCGAGGTGCCGATTAGGCTGCCGACTGTGATCGACGGACGGCCCGACGTGAACGCGCTCGCACGCACCGCGGCGCAGTTCATCGCCGATCGCGTCGGGATCGCCGAACACGACGTGGCGATCGTGCTGGGATCCGGCTGGGCACCGGCCGTCTCCGCGCTGGGCCGGCCGACCTCGATCCTGCCGATGGCCGAGGTGCCCGGATTCACTCCGCCGTCGGCGGTCGGTCACACCGGCCAGCTGCTGTCGGTCGGCATCGGCGAGCACCGCGTGCTGGTGCTGGCCGGTCGCGTGCACGCCTACGAGGGCCATGACCTGCGCGACGTCGTCCACCCGGTGCGCACCGCGTGCGCCGCCGGCGCCCGCGTCGTGGTGCTCACCAATGCCGCCGGCGCGGTATGCGAAGACTTCACGGTCGGCCAGCCGGTGCTGATCAGCGATCATCTGAACCTGACCGCGCGATCACCATTGGTCGGGGCCCAGTTCGTCGACATGGTCGACGCCTACGCCGCACGACTGCGGGCGCTGGCTCGCGAGGTCGACCCGGAACTGGCCGAAGGCGTCTACGCCGGTCTGCCCGGACCGCATTTCGAGACGCCCGCCGAGATCCGGATGTTGCGAGCGGTGGGCGCCGACCTGGTCGGCATGTCCACCGTCCACGAGACGATCGCGGCGCGGGCCGCCGGCGTCGAGGTGCTCGGGGTCTCGCTGGTCACCAACATGGCCGCCGGGATCACCGGCGAGCCGCTCAGTCACGTCGAGGTGCTCGAGACCGGCGCCGGCGTCAGCGGCTCGGATGGGTGCACTGCTGGCCGATGTGGTCGCACGGCTCTAGCGGATCCCGTGAAACCCGAAGACTGGATAGCGCACGACCCGGACCCGGTGACGGCCGCTGAGCTCGCCCGCTGCGACGGCGCAGAGCTGGCGGCGCGGTTCGCCCGCCCGCTGTCGTTCGGCACCGCGGGCCTGCGCGGCCCGGTTCGCGGCGGCCCCGATGCGATGAACCTCGCGGTGGTATTGCGCGCCAGCTGGGCAGTGGCGACAGTGCTCACCGGCCGCGGGCTGGCCGGCTCGACCGTGATCGTGGGCCGCGATGCGCGCCACGGATCGGCCGCCTTTGCCGCCGCGACCGCTGAAGTGTTTGCCGCCGAGGGGTTTTCGGTGATGCTGCTACCTCAGCCGGTACCCACCCCGGTGCTCGCGTTCGCGGTCCGGCACACCGGCGCCGCGGGCGGCGTTCAGATCACCGCGTCCCACAATCCACCCGCCGACAACGGCTACAAGGTGTACCTGGACGGCGGAATCCAGATCGTCTCCCCCACCGACAGCGAGATCGAAAGCGCTATGGGCGCAGCGCCGTTCGCCGACGAGATCGCCAGATCACCGGTAGACCCCGGCGACTCGACACTGGTGCCGCGTTACATCGAGCGCGCTGCCGGAGTACGGCGCTCGTCCTCGGGTACGGTCCGAGTGGCCCTGACCCCGCTGCACGGGGTGGGTGGCGCGGTGGCAGTCGATACGCTGCGGGCTGCGGGTTTCGCCGATGTGCACACCGTCGCCAGCCAATTCAGCCCCGACCCCGACTTCCCCACCGTCAGGTTCCCCAATCCCGAAGAACCGGGCGCCACCGATGAACTGTTGGCCCTGGCCACCCGGGTTGACGCCGATGTCGCGATCGCGCTCGACCCCGATGCGGATCGGTGTGCTGTCGGTATCCCGACGCCGGCCGGCTGGCGGATGCTTTCCGGTGACGAAACCGGTTGGCTGCTCGGCGATTACATTCTGTCGCACATCGAGGCTCCGCAACGTGCGGCCGCCGTGGTGGCCAGCACGGTGGTGTCGTCGCGGATGTTGGCGGCGATCGCCGCGCACTGGGGCGCCCGGCACGTCGAGACGCTGACCGGTTTCAAATGGCTGGCCCGCGCCGACGCCGAGCTGCCGGACAGCACGCTGGTGTACGCCTACGAGGAAGCCATCGGGCACTGCGTCGACCCGGCGGCGGTGCGGGACAAGGACGGCATCAGCGCGTCAGTGCTGGTGTGCGATCTGGTCGCGACACTCAAACGTTCACACCGGACGGTGCTCGACGCACTGGACGATCTCGCGCGCCGCTTCGGGGTGCACGCCGGCGCCGCGGTGTCGCGTCCGGTCTCCGACGCCGGCGAGGCGGCCGCCCTGATGCGCCGACTTCGGTCCGCACCTCCCGCTCAGATCGCCGGATTCGACTCCACCACAACGGATCTGACTCCACAGACCGACGCGCTGGTCTTCACCGGCGGCGACGCCGACACGACGGTCCGGGTGGTGGTCCGTCCGTCCGGCACCGAGCCGAAGATCAAGTTCTACATCGAGGCCCGGTCCGCCGATGCTCACCGCGCCCGCGCACTGCGCGACGAGCTCGCCGCCGCCGTGCGAGGTTGGTGACTCAGCGCACGGACCTCTAGCGCGGGCCGAATTGGCGGTCGCCGGCGTCACCGAGACCGGGGACGATGTAGGCGTCGGCATTGAGGCCGTCGTCGACCGCCGCGGTGAACAGGCGCGCGTGGGGCGCCGCCTTCTCCAGCGCCGCAACACCTTCCGGGGCCGCAACCACACACAGCACGGTGATGTCGTCGGCGCCGCGGCGCTGCAACAGGCTGATGGCGTGCGTCATCGAACCGCCGGTGGCCAGCATCGGGTCGAGCACCATCACCGGCCGGCCACCCAGGTCGTCGGGCAGAGACTCCAAATACGGTGTAGGCCGCGCGGTTTCCTCGTCGCGGGCGACGCCGACGAAACCGACCGACGCCTCGGGCAGAAGCGTATGTGCCTGCTCGACCATGCCGAGCCCGGCCCGCAGCACCGCCACCAGCAGCGGCGGCGTCACCAGCCGGGCGCCGGCGGTCTGCGCCAATGGTGTTCGCACGGTGAGGTTCTCGCGTGGTGCGTCACGCGTGGCCTCGTAGACAAGCATCAGCGTCAGCTCCCCCAATGCGGCGCGGAACGCGGCGTTGTCAGAGTTTTCGTCGCGCAGCGCGGTCAACCGGACGGCGGCCAACGGATGGTCAACGACGTGCACGTCCATCGGTCGGTGATATCACATGCGCCCTCATTCCTGAGAAGGACGCACCCCTGCTAAGCGCCGGAGAAGTTGAAGGCGTCGAAGCCGTATCCGACGAGGTCGATCAGCGGCTGCGCGGAAATCAGCGGCTCGCCACTGAAAATGGCATCTGGCGCCAAGGACGGCATGCTCGCCGTCAAGGTCGTCCACTCGGTGAGCAGAGATGCATCGAGCTGGTTCAGCGAGTCATAGCCCGACAGCAGCGAGTCAACGAACGACGTCGGCAGCGGCGACTGCCCGGCATCGTGGAGCAGGTCGTCGATCGGGCCCACAAACGTCTGGACTCCGGCGTATTCCATACCGGCCAGCATCTGCAGCGGATCCATCTGCGGGGCAAAGCCTGAACCAATGGACTCGACCAGCTGGCCGGTCGCGTCGACCGTCCAGGGCCCGGCAGCACCGATCGGCTCGATGCCGTTGACTTCGATGCCGGCGCCCGGATCACCGGGGTTTCCGTAGCCCCAATCGTCGAACAGGATCGCATAGGGGGCGAACGAGTCGTAGAAGAACTGCCCGGCGGGCCCGCCGTCGAACATGAACGCCAACGTCGGCAACGGCGCGGGAATGTCGTAGAACGTGGTGTGCCCGATGGTCCCGAGATCGATCATGTTGGTGGTGTCGAGGTTCACCCCGGGAGTCGGATCCGGATAGTAGGGGTGCACCGTCTCGATCCCGATCAGCGCGTTGATGTCGGCGAACAGGTTGCTGGGATCCTCCGGGAAGTTGGCCCAGCCGTCGTACTCGCCGGTGTAGATGTCGGTGGTGAAGGGGCCGGTCGGCGTGGTTTCCAAACCGAGCGGGATGTTCAGGAACGGAACGTGTTGGGGCTCTGGGGTGAGGCTGCCCGAGCCGACCCCGTCGGGGAATTGGAAGCGGTCCAGGATTCCACCGATGGGGCTGTTGGGGTCGCCGAGCAGCGTGAAGTTCAGGTCGTGCAGGTTCACGTTGTCCGGGGTGTTGTTGATCAGGTTGTTCATCTCGACGGAGGCGATGACCGCGCTCTGCGAATAGCCCAGCACCGAGACGTCATTTCCGGCCTGCAAGGCCGGGACGATCACGTTGTTCAGGTCAGTGACGCCCGAGTTGAGCGAGTCGCCGAAATTCAGGTCAGGCTGGCTGGCATTGCAGACGATCGGACAGAACTGCTCCGGTGTGTCCACGCCTACGTAGCTGAAGTCGCCGTTCGGGGGCAGGTACTGGCTCAGGTAAAGCGATTCGACGCTGCTGAGGTAGTTCGAGTCCGGTATCGGGTTTCCGGTGCCGCCCATGATGAAGCCGAGGTCTTCTTCGGAGACCAGACCGACTTCGGCCATCAGCGTTCGCAGGCCGGACGTGAACGTAGACGTCGTGCTCAGCACGGCGGCGCATGCGGCCGCCGCCAACACAGCGCCCACCGCGCGAGTCTGCACAACCGTCACCGGAACCTCCCTGTCCGCCGGTGCCACCCCGACCCCTGCGGCGTGGCTGAATCGTAGGGCCTGCGCGTTCTGCAGTACGGCAAAGTCGTAAAAATTTCTCAGGAATGCGGCCGAGACACGGCCCGGCGGGTCCCGCCCGGGCGGCCGAAGCGCTCATATACTCCGCCCATGCGACGCCGACACGGGCGGAACGGCAGGCGAAATCGAGCAGTAAGCCTCTTCGGCATCCTGACCGTCGCCGCCGCGCTGACGTCATGGCCAATCCCTGCTCACGACCCGTTCTATCCGCCGGTCGAGACCAGAGCGGCAGCGGTCCCAACCCCCGCTCACGTCGTCATCGTGGTTGAAGAGAACCGCTCGCAGTCCAACGTCATCGGCAACAAGGCGGCGCCCTTCATCAATCAGCTGGCGGCCAACGGCGCAATGATGGCGCAGTCGTTCGCCGAAGTGCATCCCAGCGAACCCAACTATTACGCGTTGTTCGCCGGCAATACGCTGGTCAAAGAAAACGTCTGTCCGGTCGACGCCGGCAACACACCCAACCTCGGCTCGCAACTGTTGGGCGCCGGCTACACGTTTGTCGGCTTCGCGGAGAGCCTGCCCGCTCCGGGCTCGGCGGACTGCCGGGCCGGCAAATACGCGCGCAAGCACGTGCCCTGGGCCAGCTTCAGCAACATCCCCGCCGCACGCTCGCTGCCGTTCTCGGCGTTTCCGGCCCCAGGAAATCCGCAGAACTACGCCAGCCTGCCGACCGTCTCGATGGTCATTCCCAACCTTGACAACGACATGCACGACGGCTCGGTCGCGCAGGGCGATCAGTGGCTGTATCAGAACCTGTCGCAGTACGCCTCGTGGGCGCAGACCAACAACAGCCTGCTGATCCTGACCTGGGACGAGGACGACAACACCTCGCGCAACCAGATTCCGACGGTGTTCTACGGCGCAGGAGTCCGGCCCGGCAGCTACGACGAGCCGATCAGTCATTACAACGTGCTGTCCACCCTCGAGCAGATGTACGGGCTGCCCAAGCTCGGCTACGCCACCAGAGCGCCCGCCATCACCGACATCTGGGGTGCCTGACCCGATCCGCCGGTAGAGCGTCGCTATTGTGAGCCGCATGCCTGCTGACCTCGTGCCTATCCGCTTGAGCCTGACCGCCGGCGACCGCTACACCGTGTGGGCGCCCCGCTGGCGCGACGCCGGGGACGAGTGGGAGGCGTTCCTGGGTAAGGACGAAGACCTCTACGCCTTCGAGACGACGGCTGATCTGGTCGCGTTCGTGCGCACCAACTCCGACAACGACCTGGTCGACCACCCGGCGTGGCAAGCGCTCACCGAGGCCAATGCCCACAAGTTGGAGCCTGCCGAGGACAAACACGTCGACTTGGTCGCCGTCGAGGATCTGGTGGCGGAAAAGCCGACCGCCGAATCCGTCGACACGCTGGCCAACGTGTTGACGATCGTCTCGTCGATCGGGTCGGTGTGCGAGCTGCCGGCGGTGATGAAGTTTTTCAACGGCAACCCGACACTGGGCTCGCTGAGCGGCGGCATCGACCACTTCACCGGCAAGGCCGGGCTCAAGCGCTGGAACGCCATCGCCGACATCGTCGGGCGCGGCTGGGACGACGTGCTCGGCGCCGTCGACGAGATCGTCAGCATTCCCGAGGTGGACAGCGCGGCGTCCGAAGCCGCCGCGGCCGAGTTGGCCGAACCGTTCGACGAAGAAGTGCCCGAGGCCGAGCCGGAGACCACTGAGGAGCCCGAACCCGAGACCGCGGTCGAGCAAGCCGCCGGGACGGCGCGCGCGACCGGCGATGACGTGGTGTTGGGCGCCGACCAGGATTTCTGGACGAAGGTCGGCATCGACCCGATCCGGATCATGACCGGCGCGAGCACGTTCTACACCTTGCGCTGCTACTTCGACGGTCGCCCGATCTTCTTGGGCCGCAACGGAAGAATCAGCGTGTTCAGCTCGGAGCGGGCGCTCGCCCGATATCTCGCCGACGAGCACGACCACGACCTGTCCGACCTCAGCACCTACGACGACATCCGCACGGCGGCCACTGACGGCTCGCTGCACGTCGACACCACCGACGACAACGTCTACGTGCTGAGCGGCCTGGCCGACGACTTGGCCGGCGGGCCGGACGCCGTCGACCACGAGCAACTCGATCTGGCTGTCGAGTTCCTTCACGATCTCGGGGAGTACTCCGAGGACACCACCGTCGACAAGGCGCTCGCAATCGACGAGCCGTTGGGCAAGCTGGTGGCCTATGTCCTCGAGCCCGGCTCGGTGAGCGCTCCTAAGCCCCCGTACGCCGACGCGGTGCGGGCGTGGGAGGAACTCGAGGGTTTCGTCGAGTCACGGCTAAGGCGCGAATAGCGCCGCAAGCCTGTGACGACTTAGATGCGAGAGTCACGGCTAAGGCGCGAATAGCGCCGCAAGCCTCTGACGATTTAAATGCGGGTAATAGGTGAGAGTCACGGCTAAGGCGCGAATAGCGCCTTCAGGTGCTGGCTGACATCGCCAACCTGGTCGATAAACATGGTCCGGCTGTCGAACCACCAGACGCCGTCGAGGCGGTGAAAGCTGTCCTTGTAATGACCGGTGACGATCACCTGCAGCGGCAAGCTCGGTGTCGCCTGCGTGACGCAGTAGTAGGACCGGCTGGACGCGGTGCCGTCGGTCTCGTCGATCTCCAGCTGCACGTTGCTGGTGATGTGCTTGGTCTTGGGGGTGCCGTCGTCGTAAATCCGGACGGCCATCTCATACATCTGCCGCACCCCAGCCGTTCCCTGGAAAACCGTTTCCGGCGGCCCGTTCTCGACGCCGCAGACACGCCCGTGGGCGAATAGCCCGGCCACCCCGTCCAAGTCACCGGCGTCCATGAGTTCGGCGTAGCGGTAAATCAGGTTGGTGATTTGGCGCGCACTATCACTCGTGTCGGCGCTCACCGGGAAATCGTCGCAGACCGGCTCCGCGTCTCGGCCGTTTTGGGTCGAATCGGCAGGTACGTTTCCGTCATGGGTGAACTCGACAACACCGTCGCCGTGATCACGGGGGCGGCACGCGGCCAAGGCCGCAGCCATGCCATCGCGCTCGCTGAACACGGTGCCGACATCATCGCGGTCGACATCTGCGCCGACGTCGACGCGATTCCCTACCCGCTGGCCTCCGAATCCGATCTGCAGAAGACCGCACAGCTGGTGCGCGATGCGGGCCGCAAGGTCGTGCCGGTTGTCGCCGACGTCCGCGACCTCGCGGCGCTGGAGGCCGGAATTCAGGCCGGTATCGACGAGCTCGGAGACATCGACATCGTCATCGCCAACGCCGGCGTGGTGGCGATCGGCGACCCGCAGGTTCGCGCCGAACCGGTGTTCACCACGATCGTCGACACCAACCTCAAGGGTGTTTGGCACACGATGCTGGCGACAGTGCCGTCCATCATCCGCAAGGGGCGGGGCGGGTCGGTTGTCCTGGTCAGTTCCTCGCAAGGTCTGATCGGCCGCGGCGGTGACGGCAGCGCCGCGATGTTCGCCTATGCCGCTTCCAAGCACGGCGTGGTCGGCCTGATGCGTTCTGCGGCGAATGCGTATGGGCCACATAAGATCCGGGTCAACTCGGTCAATCCCGGCGGGGTCGCGACACCGATGATCATCAACGACTTCGTCATCGCCGGGATGGCCGCGAATCCCAACCCGGCCGTCTCGCAGACCTTGCTGCCCGACGTGCCACTGGTCGAAGCGCAAGACGTCACCGAGGCGGTGCTGTGGCTGGTCAGCCCGCGGGCCCGTTACGTCACCGGCATCGCGGTGCCGGTCGACGCCGGTCACATCGTCATGTAGCCAGGGACGCTAGCCCACCAGCACGGCGTAGCGCGGCTTGATCACCTCGTCGATGATCGCCAGCCGCTGGTCGAACGGGATGAACGCCGACTTCATTGCGTTGACCGTGAATCGCAGCAGATCGCTCCACCCGTAGCCGAAAGCGTCCACCAGCAGCGCCATCTCGCGGCTCATCGACGTGTCGCTCATCAGCCGGTTGTCGGTGTTGACGGTGACCCGGAATCGGGTGCGGGCCAGCAGATCGAACGGATGCTCGGCGATGCTGCCGACCGCTCCGGTCTGCACGTTGGAGCTCGGACACATTTCGAGCGGAATTCGCTTGTCCCGCAGGATCGATGCGAGCCGGCCGAGACGCACCTCGCCGTCCTCGCCGACATCGATGTCGTCGACGATCCGCACGCCATGGCCCAGCCGGTCTGCGCCGCAGAACGCGATGGCCTCCTGGATGGACGGCAGCCCGAACGCCTCGCCCGCATGAATGGTGAAGCGCGCGTTGTTGTTTCGCATGTATTCGAACGCATCCAGGTGCCGGGTCGGCGGATAACCGGCTTCCGCGCCGGCGATGTCGAATCCGACCACGCCTTTGTCACGAAATCGGATCGCCAACTCGGCGATCTCCCGGGACACCGCGGCATGCCGCATCGCGGTCACCAGGCAACGCACCACGATTGGACGCCCGGCGGCAGCCGCCGCCTTCTCCCCGTCGACAAAACCGGCCAGCACCGCGTCGACGACGGCGTCGAACGACAAGCCCCGGTTGATGTGCAGCTCGGGGGCGAACCGTACTTCGGCGTAGACCACCGCGTCCTCGGCCAGGTCTTCCACGCACTCGCGGGCCACTCGGTGCAACGACTCCGGCGTCTGCATCACCGCAACCGTGTGCGAGAACGGTTCGAGGTATCGCTCCAGCGAACCGCTGTGTGACGCGGTTCGAAACCACCGGGCAAGTCCCTCGACGTCGGTCGCGGGCAGCCCGTCGTACCCGATCTGACCGGCGATGTCGAGCACGGTCGCCGGACGAAGGCCGCCGTCGAGATGATCGTGCAGCAGCGCCTTGGGCGCCTTCTTGATCGTCTCGGTGTTCAGCGGCGTCGTCATGGGGTGATCCGATCGATGATCAGGGGCCGGGTGGCCGGGGGTGAATCGGTGACTTCGAAACCCGCTTCCAACTCGGCCAGCGCACTCGGAAAGCGTTCGGGGGTATCGGTGTAAAGGGTGAACACGGTGTCACCGGCGGCTACCGGACTCCCCGGGCGGCGATGAATCCGGATGCCGGCGCCGGCCTGGACCTCTTCGCCCGGACGGGACCTGCCCGCTCCGAGCCGCCATACTGCCCGCCCCACCGCCATTGCGTCGATGTCGCCCATTGTGCCCGTCCAGTTGGTGGTGACGGTTTCGCAGTACCGACCAACCGGCAACGGGACGGACAAGTCCCCGCCCTGCGCGGCGACCAGCGCCCGGAACCGGTCCATCGCCGTCCCGTCGCGCAACGTCTGCTCGGGATCGCGGCGGTCGATACCGGCGATCTCGAGCATCTCGCGAGCCAGGCCCACGGTGAGCTCCACCACGTCTGGCGGACCTCCGCCGGCCAACACCTCCAGCGCTTCGGCGACTTCGAGCGCGTTGCCGACGGCCGCGCCCAGCGGGCAATTCATGTCGGTCAGCACGGCACAGGTCGGCAGCCCATGCGCGGCGCCGAGGGCGACCATGGTTTCGGCCAGGTCACGGCATCGCGATTCCGAGTTGACCAGCGCGCCGGAGCCGACTTTGACGTCGAGCACCAGCGCGCCGGTCCCCTCGGCGATCTTCTTGCTCATCACCGAGCTGGCGATCAGCGGCAGCGATTCGACCGTGGCGGTGATGTCGCGCAGCGCATAGAGTTTCGCGTCGGCCGGCGCCAGCTGCCCGGCCGCGAAGATCGCTGCGCCGACATCGCAAAGCTGTTGACGCACTTGCTGGTTGGTCAACGATCCGGTGAAGCCCGCGATCGACTCCAGCTTGTCCAGGGTGCCCCCGGTGTGGCCGAGCCCGCGGCCCGAGGCCTGCGGCACGACGCCTCCGCACGCGGCGATCACTGACACCAGCGGCAGCGTGATCTTGTCGCCCACTCCGCCGGTCGAGTGTTTGTCGACGGTGCGCACCGGACGGCCGTCGCGGCGCAAATCGGTGAAGTCCAATCGCTCACCGGAGGCCACCATTGCCGCGGTCCAGCGCGCGGTCTCGCCGTAGTCCATGCCGCGCAGGAACACCGCCATCAGCAGCGCCGACATCTGCTCGTCGGCGATCTGCCCGTGGGTGTAGGCGTCGATGACCCAGTCGATCGCGGCGTCAGACAGCCGGCCCCCGTCGCGTTTGGTTCGGATCACCGTCGGCGCATCGTATTCATGGCGACACTCCTCGACCCCGGCTGCGCCGGCATCTTCGTCGCCGTCGCGGTGGCTCACGCGCGGCTCCGCGAATAGGCGGCGAGATCCTGCGGGCCGAACGCGTCAGGCAGCAGGTCGCCCAGCCGCCTGGGCGCCTCGGGATGGTCGACGAGCAATTCCGGTCCGCCGTGTTCGAGCAGCACCTGACGGCAACGGCCACAAGGCATCAGCGGCGCTCCGCTGCCGTCGACGCAGGCAAGCGCGAGCAACCGGCCACCGCCGGTCGAGTGCAGAGCACACACCACCGCGCACTCCGCGCAGAGACCTAGGCCATATGAGACATTCTCCACATTGCAGCCGGTGACCACCCGGCGATCGTCAACCAGCGCCGCTGCGCCGACCGGAAAGCCCGAATAGGGCGCGTACGCCCCATGCGCCGCCTCAATCGCCCTGTCGCGCAGTAATTTCCAGTCGATCGCGTCAGTCACGGTCCCGATTCCACGTGCTCTTGCACTGCATCCGACCACCCCGTCCACTGTTGGCTAATTCACAACGTCACTGTAGATTCCCCGGGCCCGTCCGTGGCGCAACCCGCGAAGCGGTCCATCCGAGAGTCGAAATGGGTCTAGATTCGCGAGCGAGCTAGATAACGCAGGAGGCGCCGATGACGACGACATCCGCGAATCCGGCTCCGCCGGAGGAGTCATCGCGATTACGGCGTCTGCGCCGCACCCTCTACCGCGGAGATCCGGGGATGTGGTCCTGGGTACTGCATCGGATCACCGGCGTCGCCGTCTTCTTCTTCCTGTTCATCCACGTGCTGGACACCGCCCTGGTCCGGATCAGCCCGCAGGCCTACGACGAAGTCATCTCGACCTACAAAACGCCGCTCGTGGGCTTGATGGAGCTCGGGTTGGTCGCCGCGGTGCTCTATCACGCGCTCAACGGCATCCGCGTCATCCTGATCGACTTCTGGGGGCAGGGACCGCGCTATCAGCGGTTGATGCTGTGGACGGTCGGCATCGTCTGGGTGCTGGTGATCGTGCCCGCCGCGGTGGTGGTCGCCATCCACCTGACTGGACACTTCCGATGAGCGCCAACGATCTGCAGCTGGGACGGGGCCAGGTCGCGCCGGTCCGGCAGCGCAGTCACGACCGCCCGGCCGGCCTGGACAACCCGCGGGCACCGCGCCGGCGCGGCGGCATGCCGAACTTCGAGAAATACGCCTGGCTGTTCATGCGGTTCTCCGGCATCGTGCTGGTGTTGCTGGCACTCGGGCATCTGTTCGTGATGCTGATGTGGGAGGACGGCGTCTACCGCATCGACTTCAACTACGTTGCGCAGCGCTGGCACTCACCGTTCTGGCAGACCTGGGATCTGTTGCTGCTGTGGCTGGCACAGTTGCACGGCGGCAACGGGTTACGCACCATCATCGACGACTACAGCCGTAAGGATTCCACCCGCTTCTGGTTGAAGAGCCTGCTCGTCGTGTCGATGACGTTCACGCTGGTGCTGGGAACCTATGTGCTGCTTACCTTCGACCCGAACATCAGCTGATGAGCATCATCCGCGCCGGCGACGATGCAGAGCGCAGCGATGAGGAGGAGCGGCGCACATGATCCAAGAACACCGATACGACGTGGTGATCGTCGGTGCCGGCGGCGCCGGGATGCGGGCGGCTGTGGAGGCCGGACCACGGACCCGCACAGCGGTATTGACGAAGCTTTACCCGACGCGCAGCCACACCGGCGCGGCACAGGGCGGCATGTGCGCGGCGCTGGCCAACGTCGAGGACGACAACTGGGAGTGGCACACCTTCGACACCGTCAAGGGCGGTGACTACCTTGCCGACCAGGATGCGGTCGAGGTGATGTGCAAGGAAGCGATCGACGCGGTGCTCGACCTGGAGAAGATGGGGATGCCGTTCAACCGCACTCCCGAGGGTCGCATCGATCAACGCCGCTTCGGCGGGCACACCCGCGACCACGGCAAGGCGCCGGTGCGCCGATCTTGTTACGCCGCAGACCGAACCGGCCACATGATTCTGCAGACGCTCTACCAGAACTGCGTCAAGCACGACGTCGAGTTCTTCAACGAGTTCTACGCCCTGGACCTGGTGCTCACCGATACCGCGAACGGCCCGGTCGCAACCGGCGTGGTCGCCTACGAGCTGGCCACCGGCGACATCCACGTCTTCCACGCCAAGGCCGTCGTGCTCGCCACCGGCGGCTCGGGCCGCATGTACAAGACCACCTCCAACGCACACACGCTGACCGGCGACGGCATTGGAATCGTGTTCCGCAAGGGACTTCCGTTGGAAGACATGGAATTTCACCAATTCCATCCGACCGGCCTGGCTGGGCTGGGCATTTTGATCTCGGAGGCCGTACGCGGCGAGGGCGGCCGTCTGCTCAACGGTGAAGGTGAGCGCTTCATGGAGCGTTACGCGCCGACGATCGTCGACCTGGCGCCCCGCGACATCGTCGCGCGCTCGATGGTGCGCGAAGTGCTGGAGGGCCGCGGCGCCGGTCCGCACAAAGACTACGTCTACATCGACGTCCGCCATCTGGGCGAAGAGGTGCTGGCCGCCAAGCTGCCCGACATCACCGAGTTCGCCCGCACCTACCTGGGGGTGGACCCGGTCAAGGAGCTGGTTCCGGTCTACCCGACCTGCCACTACGTGATGGGCGGCATCCCGACCACGATCACCGGTCAGGTGCTGCGGGACAACACCAACATCGTGCCCGGGCTCTACGCCGCCGGTGAATGCGCATGCGTGTCGGTGCACGGGGCCAATCGGCTCGGCACCAATTCACTGTTGGACATCAACGTCTTTGGCCGGCGCGCCGGAATCGCCGCGGCCGGCTACGCAAAGGGCCACGATTTCGTCGACATGCCGCCGGACCCGGCGGCGATGGTGGTCGGCTGGGTCGGCGACATCCTGTCCGAGCACGGCAATGAGCGGGTCGCCGACATCCGTGGGGCGCTGCAGCAGACGATGGACAACAACGCCGCGGTGTTCCGCACCGAGGAGACGCTCAAGCAGGCGCTGACCGATATTCACGCGCTCAAAGAGCGGTATTCTCGAATCTCGGTGCACGACAAGGGAAAGCGCTTCAACAGCGACCTTCTGGAAGCCATCGAGCTTGGATTCCTGCTGGAACTGGCCGAGGTCACGGTGGTCGGCGCGTTGAACCGCAAGGAATCTCGCGGCGGTCATGCCCGCGAGGACTACCCCAATCGCGACGATGTCAACTACATGCGCCACACGATGGCCTATAAACAGGGCAGCGACCTGCTCAGCGACATCCGGTTGGACTTCAAACCGGTGGTGCAGACCCGTTACGAACCCAAGGAGCGGAAGTACTGATGAGCTCGGATGTGGACGTGCAGGCCGCCCCGGCCGGTGACCCGCTCGCTGCCCGCGGTCCCCGAGGGCTCAGTGATGGTGACGCTGCGGATTGCCCGATTCAATCCGGAGAACCCGGAGCAGTACGCCGATTCCGGTGGCTGGCAAAGCTTCCGGGTACCGTGCCTGCCGACCGACCGGCTGCTCAACCTGCTGATCTACATCAAGAGCTACCTGGACGGCACCCTG
Source organism: uncultured Actinomycetota bacterium (assembly GCA_963762535.1). GTDB lineage: Bacteria > Actinomycetota > Actinomycetes > Mycobacteriales > Mycobacteriaceae > Mycobacterium. The sequence goes on along the minus strand of CAVXKX010000001.1, from coordinate 135,375 downwards.
ACCTTCCGGCGGTCCTGCGCGCACGGCGTGTGCGGCTCCGATGCGATGCGGATCAACGGCAAGAACCGGTTGGCATGCAAGGTGCTGATGCGCGACCTGCTGCCGAGTAAGCCCAAGAAAGGGCTGACCATCACGATCGAGCCGATCCGCGGGCTGCCGGTGGAAAAAGATTTGATCGTCGACATGGAACCGTTCTTCGACGCCTACCGCGCGGTCAAGCCGTACTTGATCACCAGCGGCAATCCGCCGACGCGGGAACGGATTCAGAGCCAGACCGACCGCGCCCGCTACGACGACACCACCAAGTGCATCCTGTGCGCGGCGTGCACCACCAGCTGCCCGGTGTTCTGGACCGAGGGCAGCTACTTCGGCCCCGCGGCCATCGTCAACGCGCATCGGTTCATCTTCGACAGCCGCGACGAGGCCGCCGCCGAGCGGCTCGACATCCTCAACGAGGTCGACGGCGTCTGGCGCTGCCGCACCACGTTCAACTGCACCGACGCCTGCCCGCGGGGCATCGAGGTGACCAAGGCGATCCAAGAGGTCAAGCGCGCGTTGATGTTCGCCCGCTGACGCCCTGTCACAAATTCGCGGGCTGCCTCGTCCAACCGGTATGACACAGAAAACCCGCATCGAACCATTGCCTCCCAACAAGACCAGCCTGATGGTCCGCGCGATGTACCGATACGCCAGACGCCGTTTCGGTGAAGTTCCCGAGCCGATCGCGGTGACCGCACATCATCCGCGGCTATTGGTCGCCAACGCCGTCCACGAAGCCTTGCTCCAATCGGCGTCCCGGACGCTGCCCACCAATGTCCGGGAGCTGGCGGTGTTCTGGACGGCCCGGACAGTGGGCTGCTCATGGTGTGTCGACTTCGGGTCGATGCTGCAGCGCCTCGAGGGCCTGGACATGGAGCGTCTCAAAGAGATCGACAATTACGCCACGTCACCGCTTTTCACCGATGACGAGCGGGCGGCCATCGCCTACGCAGATGCGATGACCACCGATCCGCATACCGTCACCGACGAGCAGGTCGCCGATTTGCGTCACCGCTTCGGCGAGGCCGGCGTGATCGAGCTGACCTACCAGGTCGGAGTGGAGAACATGCGCGCCCGGATGAATTCCGCGTTGGGCATCACCGAGCAGGGCTTCAACTCCGGCGATGCGTGCCGCGTTCCGTGGATGGATCAGACCGCAGCGGAGAGCCGGTGAACTTGTCGGGATTGGCGACGTCCCACAGCGCGTCGACCTTTCCGTCGCGCACCGTGACGGCGGTGATCCGCGGCGCCATCGCCTGATACCCGTCCTCACCCGTCGATCCCGAGGTGTATGCGCCGAGTTCGCCGTTGATCAACGCCAGCTGGCTGGTTGTGACGAAGGCGGGCCCGTAACGCTGTGCGAGCCCGAAGAGGAAGCGCGCAACCTTGTCCGATCCGTGAATGACGCGGGCCGCCGTCGGCGCCATGCGGTTGGAATCACCGGTGAACGTCGCGTCCGGATGGAGTAGGGCGATCGTGGCTGCCATGTCACCGGACGTAATGGCCGCCATCAGCTTGCCGACTACTTCGTTGTGCGAAGGATCAGGCTCCGGCGGTGGCGCGGCGCTGACCGCTCGGCGGGCTCGCGAGGCCAGCTGGCGAGCGGCCGCGTCGGTTGTCCCCAAAACCTCTGCCACGTCGGCAAATGGCAGGGCGAATCCGTCGTGCAGCACGAACGCGACCCGCTGATCGGGCGACAAGCGTTCCAGCACCACCATCGCCGCGAACCGGGCATCTTCGTGGGCAACCACCACCGACAGTGGATCGTCGCCGTCGAGCCCGGTCACCACCGGTTCCGGTAACCACTGGCCCACGTAGGTTTCCCGCCGGTGCGCGGCCGACCGCAGCCGGTCCAGCCCGAGTCGGCTGACGACGGTCGTCAACCAGGCTCGCAGGTCGACAATCTCGCCGTCGTACGCCTCCCAGCGCAACCACGCTTCCTGCACGATGTCCTCGGCATCGGCCACGGTGCCGGTCAGCCGGTAGGCGACCGACATGAGATGGGGCCGCAGCGCCTCGAATTGGCTGACCTGCTTGCCCGGTCCCTCCTCAGAACGCTGCGCGTTCCGCATCGTCACCCGGGGACCTCCCTCGATGAGGTCATTTTGTGAGCGTAACGGTAAGCGGTCGGGGTGCAGTGCCCGCAGCTATTGTGAGCGGGTGCACGTCTTGTCGGTGAATGTGGCCCGACCTCGAGTCAACCCCGATCCGCGCGCGCACTCGAAGCTGACCGGCATCGACAAACAACCCGTCTCCGAGGCCGTCCTGGTGCGCCCGCCCGGACGAAGTCAGAACGATGCCAGCGGCCTGTTCGGCGACACCATCGGAAACCCCAAGCTGCATGGTGGCTCCGATCAGGCGGTCTACGCCTACGCCCGCGAAGACCTCGACCGCTGGGAAGCGCAACTCGATCGCACACTCGGCAACGGAATGTTCGGTGAAAATTTCACCACCGTCGGCATCGACCTGACCCACACCCGCATCGGCGAACGATGGCGCATCGGGAGCGGAACACTGCTGCTGGAGGTCACGGCGCCGCGCACACCCTGCCGGACGTTCGCGGCGTTCCTCGACGTGCCGCGATGGATCAGGACCTTCACCGAGGCCGGCACACCCGGCGCCTACTTTCGGGTCCTGTCCCCCGGTGCGGTCCGCGCCGGTGACGGCATCACGGTCGAGTACCGCCCCGACCACGACGTGACGGTCGGCCTGGCATTCCGCGCCCGGATGACCGAACCGGCGCTGGCGCCCGCGCTACTGCAGGCCGACGCACTGTCCGCCGAGATGAAACGCTTTGCGCGACAACATGTCACATGACTGACCACCTCTGGCTGCACTTCGCCAAGCACGGTCCGGGCATCACCCCGCCCGTCATCACGCGTGGCGAGGGCGTGACGATCTTCGACGACGCGGGTAAGAGCTATCTCGACGGCCTGTCCGGGCTGTTCGTGGTGCAGGTCGGACACGGACGGGCGGAACTGGTCGAGGCGGCCGCCCGGCAGGCCGGCACGCTGGCTTACTTTCCGCTGTGGGGATACGCCACCCCGCCCGCGATCGAACTGGCGAACCGGATCGCCGCGTACGCCCCGGGCGATCTGAACCGGGTGTTCTTCACCAGCGGCGGCGGCGAGGCCGTCGAGTCGGCGTGGAAACTGGCCAAGCAGTATTTCAAGCTGACCGGCAAACCCGGTAAATACAAGGTGATTTCACGCGCTGTCGCCTATCACGGGACCCCCCAGGGTGCGCTCGCGATCACCGGGCTGCCGGCCTACAAGACGCCGTTCGAGCCGCTCACCCCCGGCGGGTTCCGGGTGCCGAACACGAATTTCTACCGGGCGCCGGAGCTGTTCCGGTCCGACGTCAAGGCATTCGGGCAGTGGGCGGCCGACCGCATCGCCGAGGCGATCGAGTTCGAAGGACCCGACACCGTCGCCGCAGTGTTTCTCGAACCGGTGCAGAACGCCGGCGGCTCCATCCCGCCGCCGCCCGGCTATTTCGAGCGGGTCCGGCAGATCTGCGACCACTACGACGTCCTGCTGGTGTCCGACGAGGTGATCTGCGCCTGGGGCCGGATCGGATCGATGTTCGCCTGCTGTGATATCGGGGACTTCGGCTACCAGCCCGACATCATCACCTGCGCCAAGGGACTGACATCGGGGTACTCCCCGATCGGCGCGATGATCGCCACCGACCGGCTCTTCGAGCCGTTCAACGACGGCACGACGGTGTTCCCGCACGGCTACACGTTCGGCGGCCATCCGGTGTCGGCGGCGGTCGCGCTGGCCAACCTGGACATCTTCGAGCGCGAGAACCTCAACGCCGCGGTCAAGCGACAGGCGCCGGAGTTGCGGGCCACCCTCGAGCGGCTCTACGACGTGCCGATCGTGGGCGACGTGCGAGGCGAGGGCTACTTCTATTCGATCGAGCTGGTCAAGAATCAGGCGACCAGGGAAACCTTCACCCGCGAGGAGGCCTCGAAGTTGTTGCCGCACATCGCGTCGTCGCTGTTCGAGGCCGGCCTGTACTGCCGGACCGATGACCGCGGCGACCCCGCCGTCGTCATCGCGCCGCCGCTGATCAGCGGCCCGCCCGAGTTCGAGATCATCGAATCCACCCTTCGCCAAGTGCTCACTGAGGCGTCCCGTGACTAAACCGCCCATTGACCCGGTCCGGTGGCAGCCACCGCCGTCGCGGCCGCTGCCCGAACCGGATTTCACTGCGGCACTGCACATCATCGACGTGCCGGGCACCGCGGCCGAAGACGTCGTCGCCGATGCCGACGGCAACATCTTCACCGGTGTCGAGGACGGCCGCATCGTCCGGGTCAGCCCCGACGGCACTTCCGTGCAGGTGATCGCCGATACCGGCGGGCGGCCACTGGGCCTGGCGGTCGCCCACGACGGCCGTCTGCTGATCTGCGACAGCCACCGCGGACTGCTGCGTTACGACCCGGCCACCGCGAAGATCGAGACGCTGGTCGCCGAGGTCGACGGCCGCCCGCTGACCTTCTGCTCGAATGTCGTCGAATCATCGGATGGCACAATCTTTTTCACCGAGTCGACGAGCCGCTTCCACTACGAGTATTACAAGGGCTCGGTGATCGAGGGACGCCCGACCGGGTCGCTGTTCCGGCGTGATTGCGACGGCACCGTCACCGAACTCGCCGGCGGGCTGTACTTCGCCAACGGCGTGACGCTGACCGCCGACGAGTCGGCGGTGGTGTTCGCCGAGACCACCGCCTGCCGATTGTCGAAGTACTGGCTGACCGGAGACCGGGCCGGCACCATCACCCCGCTGGTCACCGGTCTGCCGGGCTATCCCGACAACATCTCCACGGGTCGCGACGGCCGGATCTGGGTGGCATTGGTGTCGGACCGCAACGCACTCAACGAGTGGTTGGCCTCCCGCGCGCCGATCATCCGCCGCGTGATGTGGCGGCTACTGCCCTACCGATGGCTGCCCGATCCCAAGTCGACGGTGTGGGTCGTCGGGCTCGACCCCGACGACGGGCACGTGGTCGCCCAACTCCACATCCAGCATGCGGACTTCGGCTTGGCCACCGGCGTGGTGGAGACACCGGGGCGGCTGTGGCTCGGCCGCATCGCCGGGCCCGGCATTTGTTACCTCGATTTGTAACATCCGTAACACCAGTCACAGCGCGGCTCCCCCGAATCAGGCCGCTGATCGCCTACTCTGCTCAGACATGTTCTCTCGATGGCCGATCGTGCGCACAGCATCATGCCTGGCAGCGGCCGGTTTCATGCTGAGTACCCCCGCGCTTGCCGGCCTGCCCGTCGCGTTCGCCGAGCCCAGCCCCGGCCCGGGCTCGGTGCACGACCTGTGCCCCTACAAAGTCGCGACACCGGCGGCGGTCGACTCGTCGGAAGTCCCGCAAGCCGGCGAACCACCGTTGCCGCTGCCGGTGCCACCATCGCCGATCGGCGGTAACGCGCTGGGCGGCTGCGGCGTGGTCACCGCCGCCGGTACCCCGCCGGTGCCCGGCGACATCTCGGCCGAGGCTTGGGTGGTCGCCGACTTGGACAGCGGCGCCATCGTCGCCGCGCGCGACCCGCATGGCCGGCACCGTCCGGCCAGCATCATCAAGGTGCTCGTGGCGACGGCCTCGCTGCGCGAGCTCAACCTCAACAAGACCGTCGACGGCACGCCTCAGGATGCCGCCGCGGAGGGCACCCGGGTCGGCGTAGCCCCGGGTGGCACCTACACCATCAACCAGTTGCTGCACGGCCTGCTGATGCATTCCGGCAACGACGCCGCACATGCCCTGGCCATGCAACTGGGCGGCATGCCGACCGCGCTGGACAAGATCAACGCGCTGGCCGCCAAACTCGGCGGCCGCGACACCCGCGCCGCGACACCGTCGGGTCTGGACGGGCCCGGGATGAGCACCTCGGCCTACGACATCGGCTTGTTTTACCGATACGCCTGGGAGAACCCGACTTTCGCCGACATCGTGCACACCGAGAAGTTCGACTTCCCTGGACACGCCGATAGTCCCGGCTACGAGCTGGAGAACGACAACCAATTGCTCTACCACTACCCGGGCGCGCTCGGCGGCAAGACCGGTTACACCGATGACGCCGGCCAGACGTTCGTCGGCGCGGCGAACCGGGACGGACGCCGGCTGATGGCGGTGCTGCTGCACGGCACCCGGCAGCCGATCGCGCCGTGGCAGCAAGCCGCCCACTTGCTGGACTACGGTTTCGCGACCGCGCCGGGGACCCGAGTGGGCACGCTGATCGAACCCGATCCGTCGCTGATCACGCCGCCCGGCACCTCCGCACCTGGCGACAACGCCGGCGGGCCGGCCGCGAATGCCGCCGGGCTGCTCCCCGCCGTCGACGCATTGCCGGTTAGGGTCGGCGTCGCGGTGATCGGTACGGTCGTGGTGTTCGGCTTGATTATGGTGGCGCGCTCGATGAACCGACGGCCGCAGCACTAAGCAGCGGCAGGAATACCGGGCGGCTACCCGGAGGGGAGCTTGTGAGCCGCATCGGCGAGTCACTGCGAACGCGACGGCGATTGCTGATCGCCGTCACCGCGGCGACCCTGGGCACCATCTGCGGCTACGACTTGTCCAACATCGCCGGCGCACTGCTGTTCATCACCAACGATTTCAATCTGACGGTCCGCAAGCAGGAGCTGCTGACGACGATCGTGGTGATCGGCGAGATCTGCGGAGCGTTGAGCGGCGGATTCCTCGCCAACGCGATCGGACGCAAGAAATCGATGATGCTGGTGGCGGGTGGCTACGCCGTGTTCTCGCTGTTCGGCGCCGCAGCGGTATCCATGCCTTGGCTGATGACGGCGCGGATGTTGCTCGGTATGACGATCGGGTTGTCCGCCACCGTGACCCCGGTGTTCATCGCTGAATCGGCGCCGGCCCGGCTGCGGGGCTCGCTGCTGGTCACCTACCAGGTGGCGACCATTCTCGGGATCATCGCCGGCTATCTTTCGGCGTTTGTGCTGGCTGAATCCGGTAGCTGGCGGTGGATGCTGGGACTGGCCGCAGTCCCGGCGTTGTGCGTGCTGCCGTTGTTGGCCACCATGCCCGACACAGCTCGCTGGTATTTGTTCAAGAACCGGGTTGACGACGCCCGCAAGGCGCTGCTGCGGGTGGAACCGAACCGCGACGTCGAGCAGGAACTCGCCGAGATCGCCGACGCGATGCGCGAAGAACGCGGCGGATCAATCGTCGAGATGCTGCGCCTGCCGTACCTGCGCGCCACCGCATTCGTCGTCGGACTGGGATTCTTCGCCGAGCTCAGTGGCATCAACGGCATCATCTACTACAGCCCACTGCTGTTCCAGGCCATGGGATTTGAAGGCAACTTCTCTTTGCTGGTGTTGCCCGCGCTCATCCAACTGGCATCGCTGGCCGCCGTCCTGACCTCACTGGTTCTCGTCGACCGGGTCGGCCGCCGGCCGATCCTGCTGTCCGGCATCGCGGCGATGATCCTCGGCGATACGGTGCTGATCGGCGTGTTCGCCGCCAAGTCAGACGCGGTCTCCGGACTCGGCTACGCCGGTCTGATTCTGTTCACCATGGGGTTCACCTTCGGCTTCGGGGCACTGGTTTGGGTCTACGCCGGCGAAAGCTTCCCCGCGCACCTGCGGTCGCTGGGTTCCAGCGCGATGCTCACCGCCAACTTGACCGCCAACGCTTTGATCGAATCGGTCTTCTTGACGATGTTGAACACGTTGGGTGGCGCCGGGATGTTCACCGTCTTCGCGTTACTGGCGACCCTGGGGTTCTTTCTGGTCTTCCGGTTCGCACCGGAAACCAAAGGACGGCAACTGGAAGACATCCGCCATTTCTGGGAGAACAACGGCCGCTGGCCCGACGAAGTCCCCAGCGAGGCAACGGATGTCCAGGCATGCCGCTGATCGCGGCCGGCACCGTCGTCCTCGAACACGGCGTCTGCCGTCCGGGCTGGGTACACACCTCGGGCACCATGATCGTGGGCTGCGGCGCGGGCGCGCCACCGCGAACCCCCGATGTTGATCTGCCCGACGCGCTGGTCGTCCCTGGATTCGTGGACATCCATGTGCACGGTGGCGGCGGCGCGTCGTACCTCGAGGGCGGCGGCTCAGAGGTGGTGCAGGCGGCCGGTTTCCACCGCCGGCACGGCACCACTGCGACATTGGCAAGCCTGGTCACCGCCTCGCCGTCGGAGCTGTTGGCGGCGGTGCAGGGACTCGCCGGGGCGGCGCGTGACGGCGTCATCGCCGGTATCCACCTGGAGGGTCCCTGGCTGAGCACGGCGCACTGCGGGGCCCACGACCGCACCCAGATGCGTGACGCGACACCATCGGAGATCGATGCGCTGCTGACCGCCGGTGACGGAACGATCAAGATGGTCACCCTGGCACCCGAGCGCCCCGGCAGCGACGACGCGATCAGGCGCCTGGTAGACGCCGGAGTCGTTGTGGCGGTTGGACATACCGACGCGACCTACGAGCAGACTCGCCGCGCCATCGAGCTCGGCGCCACCGTCGGCACTCATCTGTTCAACGCCATGCGGCCACTGCATCACCGCGAGCCGGGGCCGGCGCTGGCGCTGCTGGAGGAACCGCGGGTGACGGTGGAGCTGATCGCAGACGGCATCCACGTCCACCCCGCGGTGGTGCAGGCGACGGTCAAAGCGGTCGGGTCCGACCGCGTCGCGCTGGTCACTGATGCCACCGCAGCAGCGGGTGCAGACGACGGCGACTATCGGCTCGGCGCGGTGCCGGTCGACGTTGTCGCCGGCGTGGCGCGGGTGCGAGGCACCTCGACGATCGCGGGCAGCACCGCGACCATGGACCAGCTCTTCGGCGTGGCGGCCGGCCTCGGCTCAGATCGCGACGCCGCTCTGATCGCCGCGGTGCGACTGACCTCGACGACCCCGGCGCGTGCGCTCGGCATCGACGGTGCCGGCACCCTGCGCGTCGGCGCAGATGCCAACCTTGTTGTGCTGGAACGGGATTTAACAGTGCACGGGGTGATGGCAGGCGGCAACTGGGCCGGCGGACATTGAGGTTTGCTACCGTCGAGCGGGTCAGCATCTGACACCGGACGAGGCGCACCGTACCCGGCCAGCGACAAGACGGCGCGGGAGAGGCGTGCAATGGCATGGCTGATTTTGGTGGCGTCCGGAGTCCTGGAAGCGGTGTGGGCGACCGCGATGGACCGCTCCGACGGGTTTTCCCGGCTGATCCCCTCGCTGATTTTCGCTGTGGCACTGCTGTTTTCGATGACAGGGTTAGCCTTGGCCATGCGCAGCCTGCCGACCGGGACCAGCTACGCCGTCTGGGTCGGCATCGGCGCAGTGCTCACTGTCGGTTATGCGATGCTGACCGGCGCGGAGACGGCCACGCCGGTCAAGCTGCTGCTGATCGCCGGTGTCGTCGGCTGCATCGCGGGATTGAAGGTCGTGAGCTGAGTATTGTCATTGGTCTTTGTCGCGCCGGACGATCCGCGAAAGGCCCAGAGCCGCAACGGCGCCCACCACAACAGCGGTGATCGCCTGCCGCGTCTTGAGACCGTCGGCCGGCGGTACCTCGGTGGTGGCGATGACGGCGGGCTCCCGCGCTTGCGTCGGCACTTGGTCCGGCGCTTGGCCCGGCGCGTGGTCCGCCGCCGCTTCGTCCGCCGCCGCTTCGTCCGCCGCCGACGGCACATCGGGGTTCGACGTCGCCGCCCAAGCGGTCGCGAAAAGCAGCAGCCGCGCCGTCACGTAGGCGAACACCATCAGGCCCAGCACCGGCCCGAAGGTGGCACCGGCCGGACTGCGCAGCACGGACCTCAGATAGATGGCCGCCACCAGTTTGAACACCTCGAATCCGACCGCCGCCAGCGAAGCGGCCCGAGCGGCGCTGGAGATGCTGACCGGATCCCTGGGCAACCGTGCGATCATCCAGCCGAACACCAACCAGGACAACAGGAATGACACCAACACCGAGACGGCACGAAGGATCAGGTCCAGCGCCGGCAGGTGATGAACACCCAGCCATCCCAGCAGCCGAGCCATCGGCGCCGCTCCAGTGAGGGCACTGAGCGCCAGCGTGGCGAAAATAGCCACGAACGATGAGACCATCGCACCCAGATCGGAGAACTTGGTGCGAATGTAACCCTGCGAACCGTCGCCGCGCCGCGACATCTGGGTCACCGCAACCCGAAGATTGCCCATCCAGTTCAGCCCGACCCACACCGCAGCGGTCAAGCCGATCACGCCGACCGACGCCCGCGCGTCGATCGCCGAGTTCATCAGCTCCAGCATCTGCTGCCCCAGCGCCCCGGGCACCGCGGCCCTGACCTTGTTGTCGATCGCACTCAGCACGTCCGGCCGCCGCGACAACAGAAATCCGGCCACACTGAAACTGACCATCAACAAAGGGAATAGCGCGAAGATCGTGTAATACGTCAGGCCCGCGGCGAAGAAGTTGCCTTGGTTTTCGTCGAACCAGTCATTGGCCCGCATCGCGTGATCGAACCACCCGTACCGCGCCCGCAGTCGGTCGAGGATCCCGGGTTTGGCCGGCTCGCTCACGGCACGCGCCGCCGACGATGCAGAGGGGAGGGGGACGAAGCGATGAGGAGGAGCGGCGCCCATAACAACCGCCCGCTAACGACGTCTCGGCAGGAACCCGAGCCGGTCATAGACCCGGTCGACGGTTTTGGCGGCCACGTCGTCGGCGCGCGCCGCCCCGGCAGCCAGCACGGACTCCAGTTCGGTTGGATCGGTGAGCAATTCGTCGACCCGCGCCTTGATCGGGGTCACGAATTCGACCACCGCCTCGGCGGTGTCCTTCTTCAGATCGCCGTAACCGCGTCCGGCATACCCGTCGACCAGTTTCTCGATGTCGACCCCGGTGACCGCGGATTGGATGGTCAGCAGGTTCGAGACGCCGGCTTTGGCTTCCTGGTCGTAGCGGATCTCCCGCTCGCTGTCGGTCACCGCAGAGCGAATCTTCTTGGCCGACACCGACGCCGGGTCGAGCAGGCTGATCAGGCCCGCATCGGTGGCCGCGGACTTGCTCATTTTCGACGACGGGTCTTGCAGGTCGTAGATCTTCGCAGTGGCACGCGGAACAAGGACCTCGGGAACCACGAAGGTGTCCGGGTAACGGCTGTTGAACCGTTGTGCGACGTCGCGGGCCAACTCGAGGTGCTGACGCTGGTCTTCGCCGACCGGCACCAGCTCGGCGTCGTAGGCCAGCACGTCGGCCGCCTGCAGCACCGGATAGGTGAACAGGCCGACTGTGGTCGCGTCGCTTCCGTGCCGCGCCGACTTGTCTTTGAACTGCGTCATCCGCGACGCCTGGCCGAAACCGGTGAAGCAGCCCAACACCCAGGCCAGCTGTGTGTGGGCGGGGACATGGCTCTGCACGAAGATCGTGCTGCGGGCAGGGTCGACCCCAAGTGCCAGGTATTGGGCGGCGGTGACCAGCGTCCGACGTCGCAGCGTGTCGGGGTCCTGTGCCACGGTAATGGCGTGCAGGTCGACGACGCAGAAGTAGGCGTCGTGGTCATCTTGCAACTGGGCCCACTGGCTGACGGCGCCCAGCGCATTTCCGAGGTGGAGCGAGTCGGAGGTGGGCTGCACGCCGGAAAAAACCCGGGGTAAACCACTTGCGGTACTCATGATTCCTCAATCTTTTCACGCGGCGGCCAGCGCTTCTTGCGGTACCGGCGGTATCGCCTTTACTGTCGGCACGGTGACTACTATCTCGGCTCCTCGCTCGTGAGCTCCGCTCACTCGCCGTCGCCTTCGGTGACTACTATCTCGGCTCCTCGCTCGTGAGCTCCGCTCACTCGCCGTCGCCTTCGGTGACTAGCATCTCGGCGCCCACCCGCGCGCCCATCCACCTCGGCTCCGGCGAACCTGTCGTGCTGCTGCATCCGTTCCTGATCTCGCAGCTGGTGTGGGATACCGTCGCCCAGCAACTGGCCGACACCGGTTCCTACGAGGTGTTCGCGCCGACGATGGCGGGCCATCACGGCGGCCCCAGGTCCGGTACCTGGTTTCTGAGCTCGGCAGTGCTGGCCGACCATGTCGAGCGTCAGCTCGACCAATTGGGCTGGGACACCGCCCATATCGTCGGAAACTCGCTCGGCGGCTGGGTGGCTTTCGAGCTGGAGCGCCGCGGACGCGCCCGTACCGTCACCGGCATCGCACCGGCCGGCGGATGGACCCGCTGGACCCCGGCCAAGTTCGAGGTGATCGCGAAGTTCGTGTCGGGCATGCCGTTCTGGGCGTTCGCCCGCTTCCTGGGGCCGAAGGCGCTGCGGCTGCCCGGTACCCGCCGGCTGGCCACACTGCCGATCAGCGGGGCCCCCGAGGGCGTCAGCGACGAGCAGCTGGTCGCCATCGTCGACGACGTGGCGCATTGCCCGGCTTACTTCCAGCTGCTGGTCAAGTCGCTGTGGAACCCCGGGCTGCTGGAGTTGGCGCAGACCGCCGTGCCCGCTCACCTGGTGCTCTGCCAGAAGGACCGGGTGTTTCCCGCGCCGCGTTCGCACCGTTACTTCCAGGCCCAACTGCCGCAGGGCACCCGCATCACCAAGCTCGACGGCGTCGGGCACATCCCGATGTTCGAGGCGCCGGACCGGGTCACCGAAGTGGTCAAAGACTTCTTGGACGAGCACCGCGCCGACCAGCACCGCCGCGCCGCCGACCCGCCGGCCAGCTAGCCGCCGCCGGTCAGTCGGTCGTCGCGCCCTGACGTTGCTCGACGATCGCCTGCGCCCGCTCGGCCCATCGAACGTTCTCTTCCTCGTAGGAGATGCCGCGCATCAGCGTCAGATAGGGACCTACCCGCGGCGCCGTGGCCAGGAATTCCGCTTCGCTACGGCCGTCGAGAATCCGGCTTCGCAGTCGTTCGTAGCGTTGTACTTTCGCCGCGGCCCGCTCGCGGCGTTCGATGATCATCTTGAGAACCGCTGCGGCATCGCCGACGTCGAAGGCCTGCACCTTGATCAGCAACTCGTCGCGGATCGCCGAGGGCTTCGCCGGCCGGCCGGTGAACTGCCGAATCGCCGCATAACCCGCTTCGGTCAGCGAGAACATCCGCTTGTTGGGTCGGCGCTGCTGCTCCACGATGCGGGCCTGGATCAGGCCCTGCTCGGCGAGACGTTCGAGCTCCCGGTACAGCTGCTGCGGCGTGGCCATCCAGAAATTCGCCACCGACGCGTCGAAGTCTTTGGCCAGGTCATAGCCGGACGATTCGCCCTCGAGAAGAGCGGCCAGCACGGCGTCACGCAACGACATCCGGCGATCGTACCCGAGGGACTAGTCAATTAATTGATTAATCGTCTATGGACATAGGCTGGTTCGAGGCTCTACTGTCGAACACGCCTACTCAACACGTTGACCATTCGAGGTAACTGATGCATCCCTTCCGTAAAGCGGTCGAAGACCGCGACGAGGCGGCCATCCAGGCGTTGCTCGCCGACGACGTGGTTTTCACCAGCCCGGTGGCGTTCAAGCCCTACGCCGGCAAGCCGATTACCGCGGCCATCCTGCGCGGCGTGCTGCGGGTCTTCGAAGACTTTCGCTACGTCCGGGAGATCCACGACGCCAAGGGTGGTCACCATGCGCTCGAGTTCGAGGCCGGGATCGCGGGTGCCCCCGGCGTCACCGTCAACGGTTGCGACTTCCTACACGTCAACGACGACGGCCTGATCGATGACTTTAAGGTGATGGTGCGACCGCTCTCCGGTGCCCAGGCGTTGTCCGAAGCGATGGCCGCACAGTTTCCGCGAATCCAGACCGAAGCCGTCGAACTGGCCGACCAGTTCGCTCGGGCTTAGAGCATTAGCGACTTAGAGCATTAGGGAGCAGCCAGGCATGCGAATCGGATTAGGGATCAACTACGCGGGCGGCTTCAAAGAGGTCGCCGCCGAGGTGACCGACCTCGAGCGCGCCGGGCTGGACATTGTCTTTGTCCCCGAGGCGTATTCGTACGACGCGGTGAGTGGGCTCGGCTATCTGGCCGCCAGCACCGACCGGGTCGAGCTGGCCTCGGGAATCCTGCAGCTCTATACCCGCACACCGACCCTGACCGCGATGACCGCCGCCGGGCTGGACTATGTCTCCGACGGTCGGTTCACCCTGGGCTTGGGCGCATCGGGGCCCCAAGTCATCGAGGGTTTTCACGGCGTTCGTTACGACGCGCCGATTGCCCGCACCCGCGAGGTCATCGAGATCTGCCGGCAGGTATGGCGGCGCGAGAAGCTGCAATATCAGGGCGAACACTACGAAATCCCGTTGCCCGCCGATAAGGGCACCGGTCTGGGAAAGCCGCTGAAGCTCATCAATAAGCCTGTGCGGGAACGTATCCCGATATTGATTGCCGCGCTGGGACCCAAGAACGTCGAGCTGGCCGCCGAGCTGGCCGAAGGTTGGCAGCCCATCTTCTTCCTGCCGGAGAAGGCGCAGGATGTCTGGGGCGAGGCGCTGGCCGCCGGCCAAGCCAAGCGCGACCCGGCTCTGGGAGACCTCGAGGTATTCGCCGGCCCCACCCTGGCCATCGGCGAAAACGTCGAGCCGCTCAGGGAAATCGTGAAGCCCCATCTCGCGCTCTACATCGGCGGCATGGGCGCCAAGGGAAAGAACTTCTACCACACGCTGGCCACCCGATACGGCTATGGCCCGCAGGCCGACCGCATCCAGGAGCTCTACCTGTCCGGCGACAAGGAAGCGGCCGCCAAAGCGGTTCCCGATGAGCTGGTGCGCGACATCTCGCTGATCGGATCACCCGGCTTCGTCAAGGAACGGATAGCGGCGTTCCGCGAGGCCGGTGTCACCACCCTCAATGTGGCGCCCATCGCCGCGACCGCCAACGAGCGGGTCAAGCTGATCGAGACGCTTCGCGGCCTGGTGGACTGACCGATTTAGCAAGCCCGCAGTTGGCCCTGTAACCGGCCCATCCAGGCCATGACAATGCCCGCGACGCAGATACCGCTCGATTAGTACGGACGCGGTTGCGGCGTCGGCCGTGCCCTCCAGATCAAGACGATGCCCACGGCGGCGACACCAAGTCCCAACGTGTACAACAGCAGCCCGAATCCAGGCGAAACGTCTACACCAGCTAAATCGCCATTTCCTTTCGACTCGGAGTCGAATGTGAACCAGTTGAGGATCAGGTGAGCGATCATAAGACCGACCAGGGCGCTGAGTCCGATAAGTGCCGCTTGTCGGTTCTGAATTCGGTCATATATTGCCCACGTCAACACCAATCCCCCTGCGACGCAAAGGAAACCAATGAATTTCGCCCAACCGGGCCAGTAGACGTCTATCGAGACGAGCCCCGCGGCGCTGATGTTCGCAAGAGGGAGAAAGAGTGCGATCAGGGCGGCAACGAGTCCCCCCGCCACGACCCACCCGGCGCGCGGGATCTTTGCGACGCCGCTCGCGAATGCTGCCTGCGCGTTACCGAAGTTCGGGCCACCAGGGGCCGGGTACTGGCCACCGGGGGCCGGGTACTGGCCACCGGGGGCCGGGTACGCGGGTGGGGCCGGAGGGGCCGACCAGGAAGGCGGCGCAGTCGGTGCCGCCGCTGGAGGCGGAGGCGGTGCCTGGTAGCCGGATTCCTGTTGGGGTGGGTACCACTTACCGTCCGATGCCTGCCACCATCCAGGCCCCTGCGATGCGCTGCTCATCATTTTCCTCGTTTCAGCTTCGTGTCGACGAAGGCGCGGCAACGCTAAGGCAGATGCCTTGGCAGATTCTAAAAGGGATCTCGCGAAATCTCGCGGCTTTCGAAGTTGCCGAGGCGCGTTTCCCAGCGAATGGTCGAGCGGCGAGACTTACCGCTCGGCTATTCCCGTCAGTCCCGGGCGGCTTCCAGTATGCCGTTGAGCGTCTCGCTCGGCCGCATCACCGCGGTGGTCTTGGCGTCGTCGGGCCGGTAATAGCCGCCGATGTCGACGGATTCGCCTTGCACCTTGGCCAGCTCGCTGATGATCGCCTCTTCGCCCTTGCCCAGCTCTTCGGCCAGTGCGCCGAAGTGCTTGCGCAGCTCGTCGTCGTCGGACTGAGCGAGTTCGTGCGCCCAGTACAACGCCAGGTAGTACTGGCTGCCGCGGTTGTCGAGCTCACCGGTCTTGCGTGACGGGCTCTTGTCGTTCTCCAGCAATTTACCGATCGCGTCGTCGAGCGTCTTGCCTAAAATCTTGGCCCGCTCGTTGCCGGTCTTGATCCCGATGTCCTCGAAACATGCTCCCAGTGCCAGGTATTCGCCGAGCGAGTCCCACCGGAGGTGGTTCTCCTCCACCAGCTGGTGAACATGCTTGGGGGCTGAACCGCCCGCACCGGTCTCATACATTCCGCCGCCGGCCATCAGTGGAACGATCGACAGCATTTTGGCGCTGGTACCGAGCTCCAGGATCGGGAACAGGTCAGTCAGGTAGTCCCGCAAGATGTTTCCGGTCGCACCGATGGTGTCCTGCCCGCGCATGGCGCGTTCGATGGTGTGCCGCATGGCGCGTTCCTGCGACATGGTCTGGATGTCGAGGCCCTCGGTGTCGTGCTCGGCCAGATAGGTGTTGACCTTCTTGCGCAGTTCACTCTCGTGCGGACGCTCCTGGTCCAGCCAGAACACCACCGGCATGCCCGAGTTCCTCGCCCGGGTAACAGCCAGCTTGACCCAGTCGCGGATCGCCGCGTCGGTCACGATCGGCATCCGCCAGATGTCGCCGGCCTCAACGTTTTGCGTGAGCAGTACTTCGCCGGTCTCGATGTCGACGATGTCGGCGACACCGTCTTCGGGAATCTCGAACGTCTTGTCGTGGGAGCCGTACTCCTCGGCCTGCTGCGCCATCAGTCCGACGTTGGGCACAGTGCCCATCGTGGTCGGGTCGAACTGGCCGTGCGTCTTACAGAAGTTGATGATCTCCTGGTAGATACGGGAGAACGTGGACTCCGGGTTGACGGCTTTGGTGTCCTTCTGCCGCCCGTCGGCGCCGTACATCTTGCCGCCCGCGCGAATCATCGCCGGCATCGACGCATCGACGATCACATCGCTGGGCGAGTGAAAGTTGCTGATGCCCTTGGCCGAATCGACCATCGCCAGCTCGGGCCGGTGCTCGTGGCAGGCGTGCAGGTCGCGGATGATCTCGTCATGCAGCGAGGCCGGCAGTGTCTCGATCTTGTTGTACAGGTCGACCAGTCCGTTGTTGACGTTGACGCCGAGTTCGTCGAACAACTCCTGGTGCTTGGCGAAGGCGTCCTTGTAGAAGATCTTGACCGCGTGGCCGAAGACGATGGGATGGCTGACTTTCATCATCGTGGCCTTGACGTGCAGGGAGAACATCACGCCGGTCTCGTAGGCGTCCTGGATCTCCTCCTCGTAGAACTCGCGGAGTGCCTTCACGCTCATGAACATGCTGTCGATCACGTCGCCGTCGCGCAGCGACACCTTCGGCTTGAGCACGATCGTCTCGCCGCTCTTGGTTTTCAGTTCCATTTTCACGTCACGCGCATGGTCCAGCGTCATCGACTTCTCGCCGTGGTAGAAGTCGCCGCGCTTCATAGTCGCTACGTGTGTGCGGGACGCCTGCGACCACTTCCCCATGCTGTGTGGATGCCTGCGCGCGTACTCCTTGACCGCCTTCGGCGCACGACGGTCCGAATTTCCTTGCCGTAGAACCGGATTGACCGCACTGCCCAGACACTTGGCGTATCGGTCGCGGATTTCCTTGTCCTCGTCGGTTTTTGGGCTCTGCGGATAATCGGGGATCTCGAACCCCTTGCTCTGCAGTTCCTTGACCGCGTCGACCAACTGCGGCACCGAGGCACTGATGTTGGGCAGCTTGATGATATTGGTGTCGGGCTCTTCGGTCAGCCGGCCCAGCTCGCCCAGGTTGTCGGGCACACGCTGCTCGTCGGTCAGATTGTCGGGGAACTCGGCCAGGATGCGTGCGGCCAACGAGATGTCACTGGTGCGGACCGTGATCCCGGCCGGTTCGGCGAACGCCCGCACGATCGGCAAGAAGGCGTAAGTCGCCAACAGGGGCGCCTCATCGGTCAGCGTGTAGATGATGGTCGGCTGGTCGGCGCACACGGCGTGTCTCCCGGTATCGGTTAGATCCTGCGGTCATCTCGGTGAATCTGGCTGCCACGTTATCAAGCACGTTTCCGCAGTTGTCGACCTCGATCCGGCCGCACTTGGTACCGCTGGGTACGCCTGGCAGACCGCTGGCACCGTTTCGACTTGATGAGCTAAGCTTCATTCCGGTCATGAGCGCCAGCATCAAGCCCCGGCTTGCTGGCCGGCAACCCTCCAACCGCGGTGGGGTGCCCCGGGTGATGACCAGGTTTCGTAGCCAAAAGTGGCTACGCGGCAAGCGCGGGTCCGCCGTGATGGGCCCCCCGGAGTAGACAGGGAAACCTGATGCGCACCTACGTGGGCCGACCCATCGTGTGGCGCTGAGGCTTCTTCCCGGAAAGCAATCGATCGTGAGTTCCCCATTCACCCCCGAAATGCCAGGCACCCCCGATATCCCTGGCGCACCTGATATCCCTGGCGCACCTGACACCGATCCCAGCGCGAACTGGTCCTTCGAGACCAAGCAGATCCACGTCGGTCAGCAACCGTGCCCGGCCACCGGCGCCCGCGCGCTGCCGATCTACCAGACCACGTCCTACGTCTTCGAGGACACCTCGCACGCGGCGGCGCTGTTCGGGCTGGAAATCCCGGGCAACATCTACACCCGCATCGGCAACCCGACCACCGACGTCGTCGAACAACGCATCGCGGCCCTGGAAGGCGGGGTGGCCGCGCTGTTCTTGTCCTCGGGTCAGGCCGCCGAGACGTTCGCGATCCTGAACGTCGCGGGCGCAGGTGATCACATCGTGTCCAGCCCCAGGCTCTACGGCGGCACCTACAACCTGTTCCACTACTCGCTGCCCAAGCTCGGCATCGACGTCAGCTTCGTCGAGGATCCCGATAATTTGGACTCCTGGCAGGCCGCGGTGCGTCCCAACACCAAGGCGTTCTTCGCCGAGACGATCTCCAACCCGCAGATCGACATCCTGGACACTCCCGGTGTCTCCGCGGTGGCCCACGAGCACGGTGTGCCGCTGATCGTCGACAACACCGTCGCCACCCCGTACCTGATCCAGCCGATCACCCAGGGCGCCGACATCGTGGTGCACTCGGCCACCAAATACCTCGGCGGCCATGGCGCCGCGATCGCCGGTGTGATCGTCGACGGCGGCACCTTCGACTGGACGCAGGGCCGTTTTCCCGGCTTCACCACGCCCGACCCCAGCTACCACGGCGTGGTCTACGCCGAGCTGGGCCCGCCGGCATTCGCGCTCAAAGCGCGGGTGCAGCTGCTGCGTGACCTGGGCTCGGCGGCGTCACCGTTCAACGCGTTCCTGGTCGCCCAGGGGCTGGAAACGCTGAGCCTGCGGATCGAGCGGCACGTCGCCAACGCGCAGCGGGTCGCCGGGTACCTGGACGGCCACGACGACGTGCTGTCGGTCAACTACGCCGGGCTGCCCAGCTCTCCGTGGCATGAACGGGCAAAGAAGCTGGCGCCCAAGGGAACTGGGGCAGTGTTGTCGTTCGAGCTGGCCGGCGGTGTCGAGGCCGGCAAGGCGTTCGTCAACGCACTGAAGCTGCACAGCCACGTCGCCAACATCGGTGACGTGCGGTCACTGGTGATCCACCCGGCGTCGACGACCCACGCCCAGCTCAGCGCCGCAGAGCAGCTCTCCGCCGGGGTCAGCCCCGGTCTGGTGCGCCTCGCCGTGGGTATCGAGGGCATCGACGACATCCTGGCCGACCTCGAGCTCGGCTTCACCGCCGCTCGCCCATACGGCGGCATCCCAGCCGCCGGAGCGGGCGACCCGCACGCCGTGGCGGCGTTCTGAGGAGTCGGCAGGTGACAATCTCTGACATGCCGACACAGACGCTGCCCGCCGAAGGCGAGGTCGGCATCGTGGACGTGGGCTCGCTGACGCTGGAAAACGGCACGGTGCTCGACGATGTGAGCATCGCCGTGCAGCGCTGGGGCGAGCTGTCGCCGACCCGGGACAACGTCGTGGTGGTCCTGCACGCGCTGACCGGCGACTCGCACATCACCGGACCTGCCGGTCCCGGACATCCCACGCCGGGCTGGTGGGACGGAATCGCGGGACCCGGCGCACCGATCGACACCAACCGGTGGTGCGCGGTGGCGACCAACGTGCTGGGCGGCTGCCGCGGCTCGACCGGGCCGAGCTCGACTGCGCCTGATGGAAGGCCTTGGGGCTCAAGGTTTCCGGCTGATATCGATCCGGGACCAGGTCGAGGCGGACGTGGCGGCGCTGGCCGCGCTGGGCATCACCGAAGTCGCCGCCGTGCTCGGCGGGTCGATGGGCGGCGCACGCGCGCTGGAATGGATGGTCTCCCACCCCGACCGGGTGAGCGCCGGCCTGCTGCTGGCCGTAGGTGCGCGGGCCACCGCCGATCAGATCGGCACCCAGTGCACCCAGATCGCGGCGATCAAAGCCGACCCGAACTGGCAGGGCGGTGATTACTACGGCACCGGGCGCAGCCCCGATGCCGGCCTGGGGATCGCCCGCCGCTTCGCCCACCTGACCTATCGCGGCGAGCTGGAGCTGGACTCCCGCTTCGCCAACGAAGCTCAGCATGGGCAGGATCCGGCATCAGGCGGCCGCTATGCGGTGGAGAGCTACCTGGAACACCAGGGCAGCAAGCTGGTGTCACGGTTCGATGCCGGCAGCTACGTCGTGCTCACCGAGTCGCTGTCCAGTCACGACGTCGGCCGGGGCCGCGGCGGTGTCGAGGCCGCGCTGCGGGGCTGCCCGGTGCCGGCGGTGGTCGGCGGGATCACCTCCGACCGGCTCTACCCGCTGCGCCTGCAGTCCGAACTGGCCGATCTATTGCCCGGATGCGCGGGACTTCAGGTAGTCGACTCCGTCTGCGGGCACGACGGCTTTCTGGTCGAAACCGATTCGGTCGGGGAATTGGTGCGACAGACCCTGGATTTGGCCGCGGCGAAGGGCGCGTGTTCGCGGTGACTCAGTCTTCACAGCCCCGCTCATTGTCGTTTGGCTCTGAAGCGGCCGCATACGAGCGCGGCCGACCGTCGTATCCGCCGGAGGCGATCGACTGGCTGCTGCCGGCCGGCGCCCGCGATGTGCTGGACCTTGGCGCCGGCACCGGCAAGCTCACCAGCCGGCTGGTGGAACGCGGGCTGGACGTGGTCGCCGTTGACCCGATTGCCGAGATGCTGGAGATGCTGCGCGTCTCGCTGCCGAATACGCCGGCGTTACTGGGCACGGCGGAAGACATTCCGTTGGCGGACAACAGCGTTGACGCGGTGCTGGTCGCCCAGGCCTGGCACTGGTTCAACCCGGAGCGGGCGATTCCGGAGTTGGCCCGGGTGCTACGGCCCGGCGGACGGCTGGGATTGGTATGGAACACCCGCGACGAACGATCAGGGTGGGTTCGCGAACTGGGCCGCATCATCGGCCACGACGGCGACCCGATGCGCGACCATGTCCAACTGCCGGAGCCGTTCGACGACGTACAGCGTCACCAGGTCGAGTGGACGAATTACCTGACGCCGCAAGCGTTGATCGACTTGGTCGCATCCCGCAGCTATTGCATCACCTCGCCGACCGAGGTCCGCACCAAGACACTGGACCAGGTGCGGGAATTGCTGGCCACCCATCCGGCATTGGCCAACGCCGGCGGCCTCGCGCTGCCGTACGTCACGGTGTGCGTGCGGGCGACGCTGTCCTGAGGTCAACTGGCCAGGGGCTAGTGTGCCGGTGTGAAACTGACATCGCTCATGGTCGGTTGTGTGCTGGCGATGAGCGCTGCACCGCCGGCCCATGCTGACGAAAACGACGACGCCTATCTGTTCGGGGTCCACTCGGTGGGCGTTCCCGACGGTAGCCCCGCGGCCTCGGGCGCGTACGGCCGGCAACTGTGCGACCGGCTTCCGGTAGTCGGCTTCGATCCGCTGGTGGCAGCAGTGAACCAGGAGAACAGTGCGAGCAGCCTGAACATGCACCTGTCCGCATTGGTCATCGGCGCGGCCGTATCGAACTTCTGCCTCGAAAAAGCCACGCTGCTGCCGGCAACGCTGTCGTACTAGAACCTGCCGGTTGGGCGAGGCGGCGTCAGCTACTCCGGCTCATCGTCGTCTTCCCCTGTGCGCAGCAGCTTTTCGGGGTGGTGGAAGGTGTTGATGCGGGGTTGTCCTCGGTCGAGGTGTGGTGGTGGGATCCATTCGGTGTCGACGCGGCTGTTTTTGCGGGCGGTCCAGCCCTGTTCGGCGAGTTGGTGGTTCGGGCCGCAGCCGAAAGTCAGCTCGTTGACATCAGTGACCGGGTGAGTGGCGTAGCGGTTGCAGTGGTGGACTTCGCACAGGTATCCCGGCACGGTGCAGCCCGGGAAGGTGCAGCCACGGTCCCTGGCGTGCAGGACTATTCGCTGGGCTGGTGAGGCGAGGCGTTTGGTGTGATAGAGCGCCAGCGCTTTGCCGTTGTGGAAGATGGCCAGGTAATGATGGGCGTGGGAGCCCAGCCGGATCACATCGCGACATCGGCAGCAGGGTGCCGCCGCCGGTGAGTGCTTTACCCGGCGCCTGCTTCGAGTTCTTGCAGGGTGGTGGTGACGATGATCGATGTCGGTAGCCCGTTGTGTTGACCCAGATCGCCCGAGGCTAGTAGGGCGCGGGCGGCGGCGAGTAGGGCGTCGTGGTTGCGCTGCCCGGGGCTGCGGGTGTCGCCTTGGATGGCGGCTTGGGACGGGGTGCCGCTGATACAGGGCTCGATATCGTCGGGGTTGCACATCCCGGGTGCGGCCAGTTTGGCGAACACGGCGTCGAGGGTGGCCCGGGCTTCGGGGTTGAGCCAGCCGCTGATCGGGCACATGCCGTCGAGGTCTTGGCGGCCGATGGTGATGCCGCGGCGTTTGGCGCGGTCGATGTCGCTGAAGTCGCCGTCGGGGTTGAGGCAGTCGGTGAGTTTGTCGGCCAGCTTGGCCAACTCATCGGGGCGATGCTCCGGACTGAGCCGGGCCAGCTGGGCTTCGGCGTGGGCGCGGGTCTCGACATCGACGAAATCGGGCAGCCGGTGAAAGAAGCTACGGATCACCGCGACATGGCCCGCGCCGAGCTCGCCGTTGCGTTGCGCGGCGGCGGTCGCGGCCAACACCGGCGCCAAGGGTTCACCGTTGAACGCGCGCCGCTCACCCAAGTCGGCGGCTTCATGCACCCGCCGGGAGGCCTCGGCCCGGCTGATCCGCAACCGGTCAGCCAACACCGGCGCTAACTTGCCACCCAACTCGGCCGCATCGGCTTGGGCGTCGAGCTGGTTGATCAAGGGTGTTCCACGGCTGAGAGCTGACGGCGAAACATCTCGCAACTTTCCAGCAGCGCCAGCCGCTCCGGCGTGGTCAGCGCATCGCAACGCAGATCGACAGCGCGCTTCATGCCGGCCCTGAGCGCGTCGAAAGCCTCGACGATCTCTTCACGACTACTCGAACGCATGTTCGAATTCTATTGCTGCGCACCGACAAGCCAACGCCCAGCAAGCGCAATTGTGGATAAACCACAACTGTGGATAACCGCCAAGCCCAGCCTCACACCGGCAGCCCGGAGAACATCACCCGACCCGGGTCGTACTTCTGCCGAACGGCGCTCAGCTGAGACAAATTGGGCCCGAAATATCGCGACGCCGACTGATTGGCCTCGAGGTAATTCGCATACCCGCCAACCGAATACGGTTGCACGGCCCGGTGCGCCGTGGTGAGCCAGCCGAGAGCACCCGACGGGTCGCCGGGAGTTTCGACATACCACTGCACCAATGACGACTGCCGCCGCCACGGGAAGGCCGACGCCCCAACCGGGACGTCCGCCAGTGCTCCGTCGAGCGCGTGCATGATGGCCAGCATGCGACCCGCGCCGCGTGGGAACGCGTCGACCGCCGCGGCGATCCCCTGCGCAGCCGCCGGCGTGATCGTCGTGAAAACATCTGAGCCGCCGACATATCCGAGTGGCGACGGATGGAGATTCCCGACGGCCAGGTAGTTCGTCAGATCCAAGTAGTTGAACGTGTGGCTGTCTGTCCCAAGAGGTTGCAGCCCGACGGCCGCCGTGATGGCCGATGCGACGCTGCCACCCGACCCGGCCGGACAGGTCGCCAGGATGCGACAGTGCGTGCCCATCTGGTCAACGGTGGCATCCGCAAGCGCCCAGCAGCTCCGCTCGGCGGTACGCAACCAGTTCTGCCAACCCACCAGCACCTGGGCGAACGACTGCGCGGGGAAGTCGAGGTTCACCGCGTCGACCTCGCTGGTCGGGAACGTGGCGAAGGTCAGCGATGTGGTGACGCCGAAGTTACCGCCACCGCCGCCGCGCAGGGCCCAGAACAGGTCGGGCTGCGAATTGGCGGACGCGGTGACAGCCTGACCACTGGGCAGCACCACCGTCGCCGATCGCAATGCATCCGACATCAGGCCGGCGTGCCGGGAATGCGCACCGAGTCCACCACCCAGGGCGTGGCCCGCCGCACCCACCGACGGGCAGGTACCGGTGGGGATACCGCGACCCGCAGCCGCCAGCACCTGGTGCATCGCATACAGACTGGTCGCAGGTGTCACCGTGACGAGCCCGGTCCCGGCGTCGTAATTGACATCCCCGGGAAGCTGCCGCAGATCGAGCACCATGGTGCCGTTCGCGGTGGAAGCTCCCACGTAGGAATGCCCACCGCCGCGCGCAGCGACCTTGAGATTGTTGGCGGCGGCGAACGTCATCGCCTTCTGCACATCGCCGGTCGATGTCACGGTGACCACAGCGGCCGGCGTCATCCCGTTGTAGTTGGTGTTGAAAACCGCTTTGGCCGAACCGAATTGCGGGGCATTCGGCTCGATGACCTGTCCGCCGATGGCCCTGGACAACCCGTCCCAGCCCGAAGCGACCGGTTCTGCACCGGCGCGGACGGTGCCGAAGAGCGCACCGGCGGCAAACGCCCCGGCGGTGCCGCGCAGGAACGTCTGACGTGAGATCTCACGCATCACCGTCGGACTCCTGCCATGTCCTGCATTGTCAGGCACACGAACCCAGAATCGCCGTGCCGCAACACGTATTGACCCGTGTCGCCGCGAATGTGCGCGAACCTTTACCCCGTCGTGTTCTGGACGTGACTGCGCTAGACCAGAGTTCGATGCGGACACATCAGACATCGGGGGTGGGTATGGGTCCCAATCGGATGCCGGCACTGAGCAACCAACCGCTGGCCGTGCGCGCATTGATCGGTCTCGGCTGTCTGATCACGGTGGCCACTGTGTTCTCGATACCCGGCGAGGCAGATCCCAACGACGACAACTTCATCGACGCGCTCAGCCACGCCGGAATCGAGTACGGCGAGCCGGGCAACGCGATGGCTGTCGGTCAGTCCATCTGCCCGATGCTGGCCGCACCTGGCGGCAGCTTCGCCGCCGCGGCTTCGGGCGTCGCGCACCGGGGGATGTCGCCGCAAGCGGCGCGGATGTTCACCACCATCGCGATCCAGACCTACTGTCCGGACGAAATGGCAAACCTGATCAGCGGCAACCGTTCTGGTCAGCAACAGATCCCAGGCATTACCGGAATCCCGGGCGTCTAGCGCGTTCCCAGCGGGTCGATCGTCGCGGCGATGTACACCATTGCCGCCGCGACCGACGCCATCATGGTGAAGTCAATCGCCTTGCTGCGCACCACCAACAGCCCGGCGCGGTCCTCGGTGAGCGCCAACCGCAGCACCGCGGCCACGCCTGCTCCAATGCCGATCAACAACGCCCCGCGGCGCCAGAAGTTGGCCGCCGCCAAGCTGAACGCCACCACAAAGATCAGCACAACCCAGACGATCGGCCATTGCGGACGGAGGCGGCGCATGTTTACTGCCCCTCGGCCAACTCGACGACGTTGGTCAACAGGAACGCGCGGGTCAACGGCCCGACCCCGCCGGGATTCGGCGACACCTTCCCGGCCACCTCCCACACATCGGGATGCACGTCGCCGGCGAGTTTGCCGTCCAGCCGGCTGACGCCCACGTCGATCACCGCCGCGCCGGGACGCACCATGTCGGCGGTCAGCATGTGCGGCACGCCGACTCCGGCGACGATGATGTCAGCCTGCTTCGTCAGCGCGGGCAGGTCACGAGTTCCGGTGTGGCACAACGTTACCGTCGCGTTCTCCGAGCGCCGGGTCAGTAACAGACCCAGCGGCCGGCCGACCGTCACACCGCGCCCGATCACCACGACGTGCGCGCCGGCGATCTCGACGTCGAAGCGCCGAAGCAGGTGCACGATGCCGCGCGGGGTGCACGGCAGCGGCGCCGACTCCATCAAGACCAGCCGGCCCAGGTTCGTCGGGTGCAGCCCGTCGGCGTCCTTGGCCGGATCGACCCGCTCCAAGGCCGCGTTCTCGTCCAGATGCGCAGGCAGCGGCAACTGCACGATGTAACCCGTGCACTCTGGGTTGGCGTTGAGCTCGTCGATGGTCTCGTTGAGCTTGGCCTGACTGATGTCGGCCGGCAGGTCGCGGCGCAGCGAGGTGATGCCCACCTTGGCGCAGTCGGCGTGCTTACCACGGACATAAGCCTGCGACCCCGGGTCGTCGCCGACCAGAACGGTGCCCAGGCCGGGCGTCTTACCCGCGGCGGTCAGCGCCGCCACCCGCTCCTTGAGGTCGACAAAGATCTCGTCGCGTGTGATTTTGCCGTCCAACGTGATTGCGCCCACGTACTTCAGTTTGGCATGCCCGCGCCACACCTCCGCTGTACGCTCCACGCATGCCCGAAGCTCCGGACGTGCTGGCACCGGCAAAGCTTGGACCCATCACGCTGCGCAATCGCATCATCAAATCCGCGACCTTCGAGGCTCGCACACCTGGCGCGCTGGTCAGCGATGACCTGATCGAGTACCACCGACTCCCGGCGGCCGGTGGAGTCGGCATGACCACGGTGGCCTACTGCGCGGTCTCCCAAGGCGGCCGCACCGAAGGCAACGGGATCTGGATGCGCCCGGAAGCCGTGCCCGGCTTTCGGCGGCTCACCGACGCGATTCACGCCGAGGGTGCTGCGGTCAGCGCCCAGATCGGACACGCGGGCCCGGTTGCCAACGCCAAGTCCAACAAGGCGAAGGCCCTGGCGCCGGTGCGATTCTTCAACCCGATCGGCATGCGGTTCGCCAAGAAGGCCAGCCGCCAAGACATCGACGACGTGATCGCCGCGCACGCCAACGCGGCGAGGCTGGCCGTCGACGCCGGATTCGATGCCGTCGAAGTGCATTTGGGCCACAACTACTTGGCGAGCTCATTTCTCAGCCCGCTGATCAACCACCGCAGCGACGAGTTCGGCGGATCGCTGGAGAACCGGGCCAAGCTCGCCCGCGCAATGGTGCTCGCGGTCAAGAGCGCGGTCGGAAACCAGATCGCGGTGACCGCCAAGCTCAACATGTGTGACGGCGTCCGCGGCGGAATCTCGGTCGAGGAGGCCCTCACCACCGCCAGATGGTTGCAGGACGACGGCGCACTGGACGCCATCGAACTCACCGCGGGCAGTTCGCTGGTCAACCCGATGTACCTGTTTCACGGCGACGCCCCGCTCAAGGAGTTCGCCGGCGCGTTCCGACCGCCGCTGCGCTGGGGCATGCGGATGACCGGCAAGAAATTCCTCCGCGAATACCCGTACCGCGAGGCGTACCTACTGCGTCATGCCAAGCAGTTCCGCGCCGAGCTGACGATGCCGCTGATCCTGCTGGGCGGCATCACCAATCGCGAGACGATGGATCTGGCGATGGCAGAAGGCTTTCAATTCGTCGCAATGGGCCGGGCGCTGCTGGCCGAGCCAGATCTGATCAACCGGATCGCCCGCGACGGCGCGGCCGTACGTTCGGCCTGTACGCACTGCAACCGGTGCATGCCGACGGTCTACACCCGCACCCGTTGCGTGGTGACCGGCGCACCCGACCTGCTGGCGCACTGACGGCCCGGTGCCCACGGGCTCGTATCGATTGCCTTGTGTCAATCGAAGGGCATTGAACGACAACCGATACAGTCGGTGCAGTGAGCCAAGCAGCTAATGTTGGGGCGATGAGTCAAGCCGCACCGCCCGCGCTGACAGTCCGGTACGACGGAGCAGAACGCACGTTCGCAGCAGGTCACGACGTCGTCGTGGGCCGCGATCTGCGCGCCGACATGCGCATCACGCATCCGCTGATCTCGCGGGCACACTTGTTACTGCGCTTCGACCAAGGCCGCTGGGTGGCCATCGACAACGGCTCGCTGAACGGGACCTACGTCAACGGGCGCCGGGTGCCGGTGATCGACCTGCATGACGGTCAGACGATCAACATCGGCAACCCCGACGGACCGCAACTGAGTTTCGCGGTGCGCCGCCACGACGGCATCGCCGGCCGCCCGCCGCAGACGGCGTCGATGCCGATCGCCAGGCCGGGCACGCCGCCGCGGCCGGGGCCCGCACAGCACCAGCCGCCGCGTCCACCGGCGGGGCCGCGACTGCAAGGGCCTACCGGCCAAATTCCCGGCCAAAGTCCGGCCTCGGGGCCGTCGCGCGGCTATCCCGGCGGGCCACCACCGCAGCCGTATCCGGGGCCGCGCCCGCCCGGCTACCCACCGGGCCGGCAACATCAGGTACCACCGCCCGTCCGGCAACCCGCCGTCCCGGTGGCGTCGGCTCCCCGGCTGAGCCATGCGCCGAAGACCGAAATGGCGCCGCCGGCGATGAGCAAGCCGCCCGAAGTCGGCAACCTCGCGACCAAGATGATCCAGGCGATCCTGCCCGGGTCGCTGACGCCCGACAAGCCGCCGGGATCTGCCACGATCGGTCGCGCCAACGACAACGACATCGTCATTCAAGACGTGCTGGCGTCGCGCCATCACGCGTTCCTGGTCGATTCGCCGCTCGGCACCGAGATCCGGGATGCACACAGTGTCAACGGCACCTTCGTCAACGGCGTGCGCGTCGGCTCGGCGGTGCTCAGCGAGGGCGACGTCGTGACGATCGGCAACATCGACCTCGTCTTCTCCGACGGCAACCTGATCCGGCGCACCGAGGCCGCCACCCGCACCGGCGGGCTCGAGGTCAACAGCGTGCATTTCCGGATCGACGGCAAGGACCTGCTGGACGGGATCTCCCTGACCGCCCGGCCCGGCACGCTGACCGCGATCATCGGCGGCTCCGGCGCAGGCAAGACCACGCTGTCGCGGCTGATCGCCGGGTACACCCGACCCAGCTCCGGCACGGTCACCTTCGAGGGCCACGACATCCACGCCGAGTACGCGACGATGCGCAGCCGGATCGGGATGGTGCCGCAGGACGACGTGGTGCACCGCCAGCTGACGGTGAACCAGGCGCTGGGCTATGCCGCCGAGTTGCGGCTGCCACCGGACACCAGCAAAGAGGAACGCGCGCAGGTCGTCGCGCAGGTCCTCGAGGAACTCGACCTGACCAAGCACGCCGACACCCGGGTGGACAAGCTGTCGGGTGGCCAGCGAAAGCGCGCGTCGGTCGCCCTCGAGCTACTGACTCAACCGTCGCTGCTGCTGCTCGACGAACCGACCTCCGGCCTGGACCCGGCACTGGACCGTCAGGTGATGTTGATGCTGCGTCAACTCGCCGACGCCGGCCGCGTGGTGCTGGTGGTGACGCACTCGGTGTCCTATCTGGATGTGTGCGACCAGATCCTGCTGATCGCGCCCGGCGGCAAGACCGCCTTCAACGGGCCGCCCAGCCAGGTGGGTGAAGTACTGGGAACCACCAACTGGGCGGACATCTTCGCCAATGTCGGCGCCGACCCCGACGAGGCGAATCGGCGCTTCCTGGAACGGGGCGGTAGGCGCGAGCAGCCGGTACCGGCCTCGGAGCGCCCGGCCGACCTGGGTGATCCCGTGCATACCGACCTGCTGCGCCAGTTGTCCACCATTGCCCGGCGCCAGATTCGGCTGGTGGTCTCCGACCGCGGCTACTCGGTGTTCTTGGCGGTGCTGCCGTTCCTGATCGGTGCGCTGTCGCTGACGGTGAAAGGGCCCAAACCTGGTCTGGGTCCGGCCGACCCGCTGGGTCTGGCGCCGACTCAGCCGCAGTACATCATGGTGCTGCTCAATATCGGGGCAGTGTTCATGGGCACGGCGCTGACCATCCGTGACCTGATCGGCGAGCGCCCGATCTTCAAGCGAGAACAGGCGGTGGGCCTGTCCACGACCGCATACCTGCTCGCCAAGGTTGCCGTGTTCTTTGTCTTCGCGACCACCCAGGCGGCGATCGCGACCTTCATCGTCCGGCTCGGCAAGGGTGCGCCCACCGCGCATCCGCAGTTCTTCGACAACTCAACGTTCTCGCTGTTCGTGACGGTCGCAGGGACGTGCGTGGCATCGGCCATTCTCGGCCTGATGCTCTCGGCGGTGGCGCAGTCCAACGAGCAGATCATGCCGCTACTGGTGGTGTCGATCATGTCGCAGCTGGTGCTCGCCGGCGGGATGATCCCGGTGACGGGCCGCGCGGGACTCAACCAGTTGTCCTGGCTGACGCCGGGGCGTTGGGGTTACGCCGCCGGCGCGTCGTCGATCGACTTCCCGAACCTGGTGAAGGTCAAGCAGATTCCGACCAACGACCCGATCTGGCAGCACTCCAAGCACATCTTCCTGCTCGACATGGGGATGCTCGTGGCACTGTCGCTGTTCTACGGCGGATACGTGCGGTGGAGGATCCGGCTCAAGCGCTAGTCATTGATCCGCTCCGCCGTCCAGCCGCAACCCGTGGGCCGCTGCGTAAGCGAGCGCCTGCGGGATATCGATACGCGCGCGTGTCAACGACGCCGTCGTCCACAGCGACGGGTCGACGACGGCACCGCGCAGATCAGCGTCGTCCAAACGCGTTCCAGTGGTGCGGGCGCCGGACAGGTCGGCGCCGCGCAACACCGTCTTACGCAGGTCGGCTTCCACCAGGTTGGCCTCCCGGAGCCGACAGCCACTCAAGTCGATGCCGCGCAGGTCATTTCCGCCGAGCACGGTCAGCGTGAAGTCCACCTCGTCCAGGATCACCGGCCGCAGCCGGCACCGCACGAACACCGAGCCCAGCATGCTGCATTGACGAAAGGTGCTGTGCCACAGCGTGGTCAGGTCGAACCTGCAGTTGCGAAACGCCGAACCCAGATGCTCCGACTCGGCGAGATTGACGCCGCTGAAATCGCATTCGGTGAACACCACCCGCTCGGTGCGCAGGCGACTGAGATCGTCCTCGCGGAAATCATGGCCGACGAATTCGCGATCGGTCCACTCCACTACGCGGTCGGCGACAAGCTCGCCAGAGCGTATTCGCTGACCGCGATCAACGCGTCGGTCGCCGATCTGCGATCGCGGGCGTCGACGGCGATCACCGGGACATGCGCGGACAGCGTCAGTGCTTTTCGCACCTCGGCGGCGGGATACCTTGGCGCGCCGTCGAACTCGTTGACCGCGATCAGGAACGGCAGGTTGCGATGCTCGAAGAAGTCGACCGCGGCGAAGCAGTCCTGCAAACGCCGGCAGTCCACCAGGATGACCGCGCCGATCGCGCCTCGCACCAGGTCATCCCACATGAACCAGAATCGGCGCTGACCCGGCGTTCCGAACAGATAGAGCACCAAATCCTCATCGAGAGTGATCCGGCCGAAGTCCATCGCGACCGTGGTGGTCCGCTTGTCCGGGGTGGCGTCGACCATGTCGACGCCGGCGGAGGCGTCGGTGACCATCGCCTCGGTGCGCAGCGGCATGATCTCGGACACCGCACCCACGAAAGTTGTCTTGCCGACGCCGAATCCCCCGGCGACGACAATCTTCGTGGACACGGTATCGCGCGACTTCGGATACGGAGGGGCCCCCGCATCAGAGCGCTCGTAGGCCACGGAGCGTCCTTCCTATCAGTTCGCGGCGTTCGTCACCGGTGGAGCGTTCGGTCAATGTCCGATTAATTCGAAGGTAGCCCGAAGTCACCAGATCGCCGACCAACACGCGCGTGACACCGAGCGGCAAATTCAGACGAGCCGATATCTCGGCCACCGACGGACTTTTCACGCACAGTTCGACAATTCTGCCCCGTACATCGCCTCGCGGCCACCGGTGGAACATCGCCGACTGCAGCGCCTGCACGGGCGCTTCCAGCGGGATGTCGACGCTGGCCTTGGTGCGGCCGGCCGTCAGGGTGTACGGGCGAACCAAGCTCGCCTCAGGAGGCGGCGGTTCGGATCCCGGTCGTTCGCGCTTGTCCATTGCGACTCACGACGGCGATGCACTCGGCGACGATGCACGTCGCGACGATTGCACGACGTTGCCCACCCGTTCGACGAGGACGGCCATCTCATACCCGATCTGCCCGATGTCGCACGACGTCGCGGCCAGCGTCGCCAGATGGGACCCGTCACCGACCTGCATCAGCAGCAGATAGCCGTTCTGCATCTCCACCACCGACTGCAGTACCTGGCCGCCGTCGAACAGCTGAGCGGCGCCGTTGGCCAGGCTGGCCAGGCCGGACGACACCGCGGCGAGCTGGTCGGCGCGCTCCTTCGGCAGGCGCTCGCTGGCCGCGATCAGCAGCCCGTCGACGGACACCAGGATCGCGTGCGACACCCCGCGGACTTCGCGAGCGAAATTCGACACCAGCCAGTCCAGGGAATTGTCGGAACGTGCGGGCTGGCTGGGTTGTATGGGATGAAAGCCAGAGGTCATTCGCGATCTGTTCCTGACTCGTCGTCATGGGCATGCGCACGTCCGGCGCGGACGCCGCTGAAATGGCTGCTTATTGAGGCGCGGACGGCCTCGGGGTCGCGTGTCGGCGCCTGATGCGCCGGTGGCCGGGCTGAGCCGCCGGGCGATGCTGTGCCGTTGTCCTTGTCGTCACCGCCGGCCCGGTGGTGCGCGTTTCCGTTCTGCTCGTCGTCGGCGCCGCCCGGCACCAGCCGGGCACCGGGGTCGCGCACCGGCAGCCCCTGCTCGGTGTGCGCGTGCACCGGCGTGTTCTCCACCTCGGCGGCCGCTGACCAGCCGCGGTCCCACACCGTCTGCCAATCCAGATCAGGGCTCTGCGCCAGCTCGCGCGGGTCGACCAGCCACTCGGAGAGCATCCGCTGGTAGATCAGATCGTCCTCGGGCGACTCGGGCGACGGCGCGGCCGCTTCGGCGACCCACACGTCGTCGACCTCGGGCTCGGGTTGCGCCGCCGGTACCGGCGCGGATGGCTCGGCTTTGGGTCGCTGGCGGTTCTCTTTGTTGAATCGGACCCGCGAGCCGAAGAACGACGATGTGTTCGAGACTGGTTGCGCCGCAGGATGTTCGGGAACCGGCTCGCGGGTTTCCTGCGGTGCGGAGGCCGGTGGCTCGTCGCGATCCGGTGGGGCGGTCGGGGCGCCGGTGATGCCGCTGCTTCCGGGCCTGCGCCGGGGCAGCAGGCTGATCGAGGACTCGGTCGAGTGTGAGCCGTTGCGTTCGTCGGCGTCGGCAAGCGATGCCTGGTCTGCGGCGTAGTCGGGTGCGGCGACCGGCGGCTCGGGGGGTGCCGCGAACGCGGGCCTGGCCGGTGTCGTCTCAGGTGGCGCCACCGGGCCCGCTTCGGCGCCGGCCAGCACGCTCGCGGGCAGGTAGACCTCGGCGGTCGTGCCCGACCGGGCGTCCTCGAGGGACGAGGCGCGCAGCCGCACCCGGATCCCGTGCCGGTCGGCCAACCGGCCGACCACGAAAAGACCCATGTGTCGGGCGCTGTCGGGGGTGACCTCTCCGCCGGCGCGCAGGCGCATGTTGGCGATTCGGCGGTCGCCGTCGGTCATGCCCAGCCCGACGTCGACGATCTGCAGCAGAACCGCTCCGTCGCCGCGGAATCCGGCCGAGACCCGCACCGGCGTCGCCGGCGGTGAGTACCTCAGCGCGTTGTCCATCAGTTCCGCGAGCAGGTGAACGATGTCACCGGAGACAGCTCCGGCGATCGTGCAGTCCGGCACCATCGATGTCTCGACGCGGCGGTAGTCCTCGACCTCAGAGGCCGCCGCGTGGATGACCGACGACAGCGGCACCGTCGTGCGCTGATCCCCCCGTGAGCTCTGCGCGCCCGCCAGCACCAGCAGGTTGGCGCCGTTGCGGCGCATCCGGGCGGCCAGGTGGTCGAGCCGGAACAAGCTCTCGAGCCGTTCGGGATCTTCTTCGTTGCGTTCGAGGCGGTCGATGAGCGAGAGCTGCTGGTCGACCAGTGAACGGTTGCGCCGCGACATCGTCTCGAACATGTCGTTGACCAACAGCCGCAAACGTGCTTCGTCGCCGGCCAAAAGCAATGCCTGGGTGTGCAATTCGTCGACCGCGTGCGCGACCTGGCCGATCTCCTCGGTGGTGTACACCGGCAGCGGCTCAGGCGGCGACTCGTCACCGGCCCGCACCCGGGTGATCTCGCGCTCGAGGTCCTCGTGCGCCACCTTCAGCGCGCCGTCGCGCAGCACCCGCAGCGGGCGGATCAGCGAGCGCGCGACCAGCAACACGATGACCAGCGCGGCGACGATGGCGGCCAGCACCAGCACGGTGTCGCGGATTGCCGCGTTGCGGCGGTCGTGGGCCTGGTCCTCGACGGCCGTGGTCACCTTCGCGGTGACGTCCTTGATGATCTGGGCAGCGATCCCGTCGGTGATCTGCACCGAGTGCAGCAGCGCAGGATTGTTGACCAGCTTTTGCGCCGGATCCGACATCAGGCCCATCCGGGTCACCATCTGCTGCTGCAGTGTCTTGGCCTCCGGCGAGCCGACGCCGAGCACTTCGGCCATCCCGAACAGGGTCGACGGCTCGGTACCGGCCAATGTCATCATCGACGTCCGCAGCTCGGGCTCGGGAAGATCTGCACCGCGGGCGATCAGCACCTGCTGCATCATCATCTGGCCGCGGGCCCCGATCGCCCGGCTGAGCCCTTGCGCCTCGGCGCGGATCTGCTCGTTGTCGACCCGCACCGACCCGTCGATCGCGTTCTCGGCGGTCAACAGGATGGGCGCGTAGGTCGTCACGCGGGGCCGCAGACCGAGGGTGTTCGAGGCGACGTTGTCCAGCAGCGACTGCCCGCCGTCCAACATCGCGTCGACGCCGGCTTTCACGTCCGGCGCGACGTCGGTTCCCTGCAGACGGGACTCGAGCTCACTTTTGCGGGCCTCGTAGTTCTTCTTCGCCCCTTCGACTTCGCCACCGGTCGAGCTCGCCAGTAACGCAACGTCGAGCGCCGACATGTACTTGGTGATCGCCGGAACCATCTCGGCCCGGTCGGCAGCCAACCGAAGCCGGTGCGCGTCGCTGATTGCATTCGCAATGCGAAATCCGCCGAAAACCATTGCCAGCACCAAAGGCACCGAGACAATGGCGACGACTTTCCACCGAACCGGCCAATTGCCCAAAGACCACGACGCGGGCCGTTTGGTCGACGCGGATTCGGCGCTGTTGCTCACTGCGGGCTGACTTTCGGCCAGCGAACTCGCCCGCGGAGCGCGGGCAAACAAGGTCACCGGAACAGCGCGGTGTTAGCGTCCGCTCCGCTGAATCGCAGTGTTAGCGCGTCGTTCATGAGACTTCCTGCTAATTGCGCCCACCCCGAGCGACGGGCAAGCGATATACGCCTGGCAATTAAGCGAGTATGCCAGGCTGCGGCTGTAGTGACCACAGTTCTTACTGAACAGACAGAGTTCACCGGCTTGCTTGGGACGCGCTTGCCTATCGCCGAGCAAATGATGAAAACGCACGAGACCTACGCCGGGCGAAGGAGCGCGACGAGGAAATCGGAGTCATCCGTGAAGGGCCGCAAACCCCACGTCGACAGCAACAGATCCGGCACGAACCCAGCTTCTGCCGCGTCGTCAAAAAACTGGTTGAACTCGTATCCACGATCGGCGCCGAAGCCGATCACTGCCCGACCGTCGCCGACGAGGTGGGCACGCAGCCGGCCCAGCACCTGGACTCGGGTACTCGGGGCAAGGAATGTCATCACGTTGCCGGCCGACACGATCACGTCGAACGGTTCGGCGATGCCGCGGGCGGGCAAGTCCAGCTCGGCGAGGTCGCCGACGAGCCAGTGCGGGCCGGGATGATCGTGCTCGGCCGCCTCGATCAGCGCCGGGTCGACGTCGACCCCGACGACGTGGTGGCCAGCCGCGGCCAGATACCCACCCAACCGGCCAGGGCCGCAGCCGGCATCGAGGATGCGAGCCTCGCGGGGTGCCATCGCGTCGACGAGGCGTGCCTCACCGGCCAAATCGTCGCCGGCGCGCGCCATAGACCGGAAGCGTTCGACGTACCAGTGCGAATGTCCGGGATCCGCGGCCACCTTCTGCATCCAGATACTCTGCTCGACCATCCGAACATTGTCCCAAAGCACGCGCGTGCAGGGAGGATGGCGTGTTGTGTTCAGGCTGCTGTTTTATTCACCACGAATCGCGCCCAATACGGGTAATGCGATCCGAACCGCGGCGGCCACCGGAGCAGAACTGCATCTCGTCGAACCGTTGGGTTTCGACTTGACCGAGCCCAAGCTGCGTCGGGCGGGTCTGGACTACCACGACCTGGCCTCCGTGACCGTTCATCCGTCGCTCGATGACGCATGGACAGCGCTCGCACCGCAGCGGGTGTTCGCGTTCACCGCTCACGCGACGCAGCTGTTCACCGACGTCAGCTATCAGCCCGGCGACGTGTTGATGTTCGGCCCGGAGCCCACCGGACTGGACGCGGCGACGCTGGCCGATCCGCACATCACCGGCCGGGTGCGCATTCCGATGCTGGACGGCCGGCGGTCGCTCAATTTGGCCAACGCCGCCGCGGTGGCGGTCTACGAGGCGTGGCGGCAGATGAGCTTCTTGGGCGCGGCGACGATGCAGAACGCGAAGCGTTCTGAGGAGAAGTCGGGCAATTAAAGCAGGCGCGGCGGGCACGTAAAGCCGGCGCACGGGTCTGATTAGCATCGGTTGCATGGGATACAACGATCGCCCCTCTGCCCGCGCGCTCAACGCCTTCTTCAACAACCTGGCCCGAGTGCCGCTGCTGGGCGGTGTGATCCGGCGCCGGCTGATCCCGATTCGCTACGTCGGGCGTCGGTCCGGGAAGACGTTCGAGACGCCCGTTGCCTTTACGCGTCGCGGCGACGACGTGACGATCAACGTTGCCTGGGCCGACAAGAAGTCATGGTGGCGCAACTTCCTCGGCGACGGCGGGACGATCACCTTGGTCGGATTGGACGGCGCGGACCGGTCCGGGCATGCCGTCGCCACCCGCGACAGCGCCGGCCGCGTCAAGGTCAGGGTGCGATTGGCCGGGTGATCTACCAGCTGTCCCAGTGGGTGAGCTGCTCGGCCGGCAGCCGCTTGGCCGGCTTGAAGTCGGTGCCCTTGGTGTAAGCGATCGGGAACAGGCCGCCCTGGCTGTATTCCTGGTAGGGGATGCCGAGGATCTCGGCGACCTTTTCCTCGCCGCCGCGGATCAGGTGCAGCGTCGTCCAGCAGGTGCCCAGTCCGCGTGAACGCAGCGCCAGGCAGTAGCTCCAGACGGCCGGGAACAGCGACGCCCAGAATGACACTCCACCCAGCGGTTGTTTGTCCTCGCGGCCTTCGATGCACGGGATCATCAGCACCGGGGCCTGGTGCATGTGCTCGGCGAGATACGTTGCGGAGTCCCGGACTGCGCCCATCCGCTCACCGCGGGCGTCACCCTCGCCGTAGTCCGGCTTCGGCGAGTTCAGGTAACCCCGGGCGTTGGCCAGGTAGATCTCGCCGATCGCCTTCTTCTTCTCGTCATCCTCCACGAAAACCCATTGCCAGCCTTGCGAATTGGA
This sequence comes from uncultured Actinomycetota bacterium, assembly GCA_963762535.1. GTDB lineage: Bacteria > Actinomycetota > Actinomycetes > Mycobacteriales > Mycobacteriaceae > Mycobacterium. Next base: position 97,495 of record CAVXKX010000001.1, on the reverse strand, counting down.
GCCGGTGGGGGCCTGCAACGCCAAATCGAGACATTCCATCAGCACATCGCGCGATACCGGCTTGTCGAAGTCGAGGCGCTTGCGGACCGAACGGGTGGTGGTGAGGAGTTCGTCGACAGAGAGATTAAGGGCCATGTCTGGAGACTACTCATCCCGCGACTCGAGGCCAGGCTGCTATCGGAAGTCGCGGGACTTGGATCCGATCTTCAGGGTGAGCTCGGCGAACCGCTCGGCAATGACGGTGACTGCGCCACTGGCGTTTTGGACCTGACCACGGATCAGCAACGCGGGTGCCGTCTGCGCCAGCTTGCGGTGGCGCGCCCACAACCCCGGCGTGCAGAGCACGTTGACCATCCCGGTCTCGTCCTCGATGTTGATGAACGTCACCCCTTGGGCGGTCCCGGGACGCTGCCGGTGAGTGACCGCCCCGGCGATCAGCACCCGGTCGCCGTCGGGCACCGACAACAGATCGGCGGCGGGTACCACCCCCATCTCGTCGAGATCCGACCGCAGGAACTGGGTCGGGTAGCTGTCCGGTGAAATGCCGGTGGCCCACACGTCGGCGGCGGCCAGTTCCATCTCACTCATCCCGGGTAGCGCCGGAACATGCGACGACGAGCCCACCCCTGGCAACCGATCCGGCCGTTGGGTGGCGGCCGCGCCGGCCGCCCACAGCGCCTCGCGCCGCGACATCCCGAAGCAGCGCAGTGCGCCCGCGGTGGCCAACGCTTCGGTCTGCGGCACGGACAGCTGAACCCGAGTCGTCATATCCAGCAGAGAATTGAAGGGGCCGTGTGCTTTTCGTTCTTCGACCAGTTTTTCGGCCAAGTCTTCTCCGATGTGACGGACGGCGCCCAGCCCCAGCCGCACCTCGGTTCCGGCGTTCTCCAGCGTGGCGTGCACCAGGCTGGCGGCCACGCACGGACCATGCACAGTCACACCATGCCGGCGGGCGTCGGCCACCAGCGACTGCGGCGAATAGAAGCCCATCGGCTGCGCACGCAGCAGCGCCGCGCAGAACGCCGCGGGGTGATGCAGCTTGAACCACGACGAGTAGAAGACCAGCGACGCGAAACTCAGCGAATGGCTTTCCGGGAAACCGAAATTGGCGAAGGCCTCCAGCTTTTCGTAGACCCGGTCGATCACCTCGTCGGGCGCGCCGTGCATGCTGCGCATGCCGTCGTAAAACCGGCCACGCAGCCGCTGCATGCGTTCGGACGACCGCTTGGATCCCATGGCGCGACGCAGTTGATCGGCCTCGGCGCCGGAAAACCCGGCACAGTCCACCGCGAGTTGCATCAGCTGTTCCTGAAACAGCGGCACTCCCAACGTCTTCCGCAACGCGGATTCCATCGACGGATGGTCGTAGACGACTGGGTCGAGGCCGTTGCGCCGCCGGATGTACGGGTGGACCGAACCACCCTGGATGGGTCCGGGCCGGATCAACGCCACCTCGACCACCAGGTCGTAGAACACCCGCGGCTTGAGCCGCGGCAGGGTCGCCATCTGCGCGCGGGACTCCACCTGGAACACCCCGACGGAATCTGCTCGGGACAGCATTTCGTACACCCCCGGCTCGGACAGGTCCAGCGTGGCCAGGTCGACGTCGATGCCTTTGTGTTCGGCCACCAGGTCGATGGCGTAATGCAGCGCCGACAGCATGCCCAGCCCGAGCAGGTCGAATTTCACCAAACCGATTGCCGCGCAATCGTCTTTGTCCCACTGCAATACGCTTCTGTTCTCCATGCGGGCCCATTCGACCGGGCAGACGTCGGCGATCGGTCGATCGCAGATCACCATGCCGCCGGAATGGATGCCCATGTGCCGGGGCAGGTTCTGGATCTGGTCGGCCAGCTCGATCACCTGCTCGGGGATGCCGTCGATGTCCGACGGACGTCCACTCCAGTGACTGATCTGCTTGCTCCACGCATCCTGCTGCCCTTGCGAGAACCCCAGGGCACGAGCCATGTCGCGCACCGCGATACGGCTGCGGTAGGTGATCACGTTGGCGACCTGGGCAGCGTAGTCGCGGCCGTACTTGTCGTAGACGTACTGGATGACCTTTTCACGCAGATCCGACTCGATGTCGATGTCGATGTCGGGCGGCCCGTCGCGAACCGGCGACAGGAAGCGCTCGAACAGCAGATCGTTGGCCACCGGGTCGACCGCGGTGACGCCGAGCGCGTAGCAGACCGCCGAGTTGGCCGCCGATCCCCTGCCCTGGCACAGGATGTTGTTCTCCCGGCAGAACCGGGTGATGTCGTAGACCACCAGGAAGTATCCCGGAAACTTCAGTTGCGCAATGATGTCCAGCTCACGCTCGATCTGGGCATACGCCTTGGGTGCCTGAGCCCGCCGGCCGTAACGGCGCTGGGCTCCCGCCATCGTCAGCTCACGTAGCCAGCTGTCTTCGGTATGCCCGGGCGGGACGTCAAACGGCGGCAACTGCGGGGCGATCAGCGCAAGGCCGAAGGCGCATTGCTCGCCGAGCTCGGCAGCGGCGGTCACCGCGCCGGGGTGCTGCGCGAACAGCCGCGCCATCTCGTCACCGGAGCGTAGATGCGAACCGCCCAGCGGGGCAAGCCAACCGGCCGCTTCGTCCAGCGACTGCCTGGCACGTATCGCGCCCATCGCCATCGCCAGCTGCCGCCGCGACGGCGCAGCGAAGTGCGCTCCGGTGGTCGCAACGATGTCGAGCCCGAATCGCGGTGCCAGCAAGGCCATTTCGGCATTGATGTCGTCGTCGACCGGGCAACCGTGGTGAGTCAGCTCTACGCTGACCCGATCGGAGCCGAACCGGTCCACCAGATCGGCCAACGCCGCCGAGGCCGCGTCCGGCCCACCGGTGGCCAGCGCGGAGCGGACGTGGCCTTTGCGGCAGCCGGTCAAAATGTGCCAGTGGCCGCCCGCCGCCTCGGTGAGCGCGTCGAAGTCGAAATGCAGCTTGCCTTTCTCACCGCCGGCCAGATGCGCCGCCGCCAGCTGCCGCGACAGCCGGCGATAGCCTTCCGGCCCCCGAGCCAACACCAGCAGATGCGGACCTGCCGGATCGGGATCGTCGGTCCGGGCGCCGGACCCTAACGACAGCTCGGCGCCGAACACCGTCCGCATGTCCAATTCCACGGCCGCTTCGGCAAACCGCACCGCACCATAGAGTCCGTTGTGGTCGGTCAGCGCGATGGCCCCAAGACCCAGCCGCACCGCCTCTTCGACCAGTTCCTCCGGCGCGCTGGCCCCGTCGAGAAAGCTGTACGCCGAATGCGCGTGCAGCTCGGCGTACGGGACGGACGAGCGACCCGGCCGGTCTTCATCCGGCGGCTGGTAGGCGATCCGTTTGCGCGACCAGGGCGCTTCATCTGCCGGAGTCCACACGGTTGGCGTGCCGGAGCGGCGCGGTTTGCCCGAGAGCACCCGCTCCATCTCCGACCAGCCCGGCGGCCCGTTGCTCCACCCCATCGACTCAGTGTATCGAATATATGTTCGATACACTGAGTCTCGAGATCAGGGCTGGAGGTTCTCCAGATCCGCGAGCAGGCTCGGATGCCGCGGCCGCCAACCCAGTGCCTCTTGGGTATGAGCACTCGACGAGGGCTGATCGGCGGCGAAGATCGGGCCGAGCGGCCCGAACAGCTCCTCCGGGACGGCCCGCACCGCAAGCCCCAGTCGGCGGCCGATGACCGCCGCGATGTCACGCACCGCGTCACCCTCGTCGGCCACCGCATGCCACGCGGTTCCGGCTGGCGCCATCTCCAGGACCAGCCGAAACAGTACCGCTGCGTCGAGCGCATGCACGGCCGGCCACCGTTGCGCGCCGTCACCCGGGTAGCCGACGTACCCATTGCGCCGGGCGGCCTGGGTCAGGATCCCGGCGAATCCCCCATCGCCCTGGTTGTGCACCGTGCGGGGAAGCCGGACGGCCGCGGACCGGACGCCACGCGAAGCGAGTTCCAGTGCCGACATGACCGAACGGCTACGACCCCCGACCAGACCCTCAACCGCCAGCGCATCTGCCTCGGTAGAGCTGCGGCCAGGCACGGCCGGCGTTCCCGCAACCGTGATCAACGGACGGTTGCTGCCGACAAGTTCGTCGCCCAGGGCGGCCAGAGCGGCGCTCTCTTCAGCGACCGCGTTGGCCACGGCGGCAGGAGTGCTGAAATCGTGACCGAAGGCGAGGTGAATCACGCCATCGGATCGGGCCGCACCCGCGCGCAGCGCAGTGAGGTCCGCGAGATCGCCGCGACACGGCTCGGCGCCGGCCTCCTGCAGGGCCGCGGCTGAAGAATCGGAGCGGGCAAGCGCGACGACGGTGTGGCCGTTGCGCAGCAATTCGGCGATGACGGCCGAGCCGATCAGACCGGTACCGCCGGTGATGAAGACGTGCATATCTCCCCTGACAAGTGATGGGACTGTTATCCCATCACCGTACAGAGTGATAAGACAAAAGTCCCGTCACTATCATGACGTGATGGCCCGCTGGGAACCTGGAGCACGCGAGCGACTCGTCCTGGCCGCCGTCGACCTGTTCACCGAGCAGGGATACGACGCGACGACGGTTGCGCAGATCGCCGAGCGCGCCGGCGTCACCAAGAGCACGTTCTTTCGCCATTTCCCGGACAAGCGCGAGATTCTGGTCGCCGGACAGCAAACACTGAGTCAGCTGTTGACCGAGGGCATCGCCGGGGCGCCGGAGACCGCGTCACCGCTCGATGCGGTCGCGGCCGGTCTCGAACGCGCGTCGAGTGCGATGGGGCCGATGAACCGGGAGCTTGCCCCCCGCCTCAAGGCCGCCGTAGCCGCCAATGTCGAACTCCAGGCGCGCGATGCCCTGAAACACGTCGGGCTCGCGGCGGCCATGACCGATGCCCTGGTCGCCCGCGGCGTGCCAAAGCCCGTTGCCCAACTCGCGTCCGAGATCGGCGCCCTGGCCTTCAAACAGGGCTTCGCACAATGGCTTCAGGCCGATCATGACGATGCTCTGGCGCCCCACACCTTGGCAGCCCTCGACGACTTACGGGCAGCGAGCCAATCTCTCTCCTGAGATCCTTCAACTACGTTGCCACACAACCGACTCCCGTTGTTTACACAAGTTAATGCTGCCGCCACCTCTGACCGGCATTCACCGCCGATACTGACATGCAATCCAGAGAATGAACGGCGGGATGATTCGTGGAACAACTCACTACGCTCGATGCCGGCTTTCTCATGGCTGAGGATTCCGACCGCAACGTCAGTATGGCGATCGGTGGAATCGCCATCATCGACGGCGCGACGCCCAAGTATGAACAATTCAAAGCTCTTCTGGCAGAGCGTGTTCGATCGATTCCGCCGATGCATGCAGATGCTGCGCACCCAGCCTTTGGATATCGGCGCGCCGCAGTGGGTCGACGATCCGGCATTCGACATCAGTCGCCATGTGCGGCGGATCGCCGTACCGCGGCCGGGTGATGACGCCGAACTGTTCGGCGTTGTCGCCGACGTGTTGGAGCGCCGACTGGACCGCGACCGCCCGCTGTGGGAGTGCTGGGTCATCGAAGGCCTCAAGGGCAACCGGTGGGCGATGCTGATGAAGGTCCACCACTGCATGGCCGACGGCATCTCGGCGATTCGCATCCTCGCCGGCCTGTGCGACGAGATCGACGGCGATGTATTCGCGCGGCCGGTCGCCAAGCCGACAGGCCGCCACCCGCACCTGACGCCGGTGCCCGAGCGCATACCGCGCACCAACCCGCTGAACGACCTGTGGCGAACCGCTGACCGGAATCACCAACACCGTGACCCGTACGGTGGGCGGCGCCACCGAGATCGCGGCCGGTCTGATGCGTCCGACCGTGGGATCATCGCTGGTCGGCCCGGTCACGTCGATGCGGCGCTACCGTGCGGTCCGCGTCTCACTCGCCGACGTCGAACAGATCTGCCGCAAGTTCGACGTCACCATCAACGACGTCGCGCTGGCCGCAATCACCGAAGGCTACCGATCGGTTCTGCTGCACCGGGGCGAAGAACCCCGGCCGGATTCCCTGCGCACCCTAGTACCGGTGTCCGTGCGTGGGCCCGACTCTGCAGGCCGGCCCGGCAACCGAATCTCGATCATGCTGCCCTATCTTCCGGTCGATGAGCACGACCCGATCCAGCAGTTGCGCGCCGTGCACGCCAGGCTGACCCGGACCAAGCAGGGCGGACAGCGCCAGGCCGGCAACATGGCGGTATCGATGACCGGCTTGGTCCCATTCATGTTGTCCTCCTGGATGATTCGGCTGCTCACCCGCATGCCGCAACGTGGCATCGTGACCCTGGCAACCAACGTCCCGGGCCCCCGCCGACCGCTGAAGATGATGGGCCGCACCGTCAGTCGGCTGCTGCCCATTGCGCCGATCGCGCTGCAGCTGCGAACCGGCGTCGCGGTGCTGAGCTACGCCGACGACCTGGTGTTCGGTATCACCACCGACTACGACGCGGGAGCCGACATCGACGAACTGGTCCACGGCATCAAAACCGCGGTGGCACGCCTGGACCTGCTCAGCCAGGACTCGATCCTGCTGTTCGACCAGAAATCGGTCTGACCGTCACCGACTAACCTGACTACCGGCGCCGCAACGGCGGGCCGGGAAGGCGGGACGCGAATGTCGGTGATCATCGACCCGCGCCGCCTGGACGCGGTGCTGCTCGACCTCGACGGCGGGCCCGACACCGCCTTCGCGACGCAACTGCGTGACGCCGGCGTCCACCTCGGCCGAACCGATGCCGCCGCGTTGGTCGAGACGGCCGACGCCCTTTCGGTGCGGCCGGGCCGCTGCGCTGTCATCACCTCAACCGAACAGGGCGTGACCGACGCGCGGGCCGGCGGCTTCGCACTGGTGATCGCCATCGACCCGGTCGGGGCGCTGCCCACGGGCGGCGCCGACGCCGTGGTCAACGGCATCGGCGACATCGAGGTGCGGGTCGGGGACCGCAGGATGTCCGAACTGCCCGACGGCTTGCAGGCTTTGGACCTGATAACCGAACGGCAACCCGCGGTGTTCTTCGATTTCGACGGAACGCTGTCCGAGATCGTCAATGACCCCGACTCCGCACGGTTGGCCGACGGCGTAGCCGACGCGCTGACGTCGCTGAGCGCCCAGTGTCCGGTGGCGATCCTGAGCGGTCGCGACCTCGCCGATGTGCGGCAGCGGATCGGCCTGCCCGGCCTGTGGTACGCGGGCAGTCATGGTTTCGAGCTGACCGGCCCCGACGGCGAACACCACCAGAACAGTGAGGCAGCCGCCAGCATCCCGCTGTTGGCCGAGGCGGCGGCCCAGCTGGCCGACCAGCTCGGCGACATTCCCGGAGTCGCCGTGGAGCACAAGCGTTTCGGTGTGGCCGTGCATTACCGCAACGCCGCGCGTGACCGTGTCGGCGCGGTGGCCGCGGCGGTGCGCAGCGCCGGACAGCGCACCGGCCTGCGTGTCACGACGGGTCGCGAAGTCATCGAACTGCGTCCAGATGTCGACTGGGACAAGGGCAAGACGTTGCGCTGGGTGCTCGACTACATCCGCGACAACGAAGGGACGAATTCGTTGCTGCCGATTTACCTCGGCGACGACATCACCGACGAGGACGCGTTTGACGCGGTGGCCGACGACGGCATCGCCATCCTGGTGCGCCACAGCGACGACGGCGACCGCGCCACCGCTGCCCGTTACGCGCTGGACGACCCCGAGCGAGTGCGGGAGTTCACCGAGCGGATCGCCCGCCGGCTCGCGGATTGATCACAGCACCGCTTGCGACTGAATGGTTTTGGCGGCCAGCTTGCCGTCATCGCCGCGGATCTCCGTTTCCACCACGATGACCCGCCTGCCGACGTGCAGCGGACGGCTGTGCGCCTTGACCGTGCCGGATCGCGTCGCGGCAAAAAAATTGGTCTTCGATTCGATGGTGGTGGTGCCAGCGGCGCCCTGCGGAAGATTCAGGAATGCGCATACCGCACCCGAGGAGTCCGCCAGCGCCATCACGATCCCGCCGTGCAACACGTCGCCGCCGGTGCACAAGTTCGGGGCCCAATCCAGGCTCAGCACAACCTCGTCGGGACCTGCGGCGTCGGCCGTGATGCCCAGCGTCACGCACAGCGGCACCAGTGCTTGGATCATTTCCGTGGCGGCTACGTCGGTCATCGGCTCACTTTCTCAGTGCGTGCAGGGCTTCCGCGGTGTCAGCGTCGGCAGGGTAAAACGACTCGATCGCCACTTCGGCGACGGTGACATCCAGCGGGGCGCCGACCACCGCGGTCATGCTGAAGAACGCCAGCTCGTTTCCCGTTGTGCCGCAACCGCAATGGCACCGCGACATCGATGGGCTCAGGGCGCTGGGCCTCCCCGCCCGGATAGCCCGACAATTCGGACAGCAGCTCGCTCAGCCGAGGATCGCGCGTTGCCCGGACCTGGCGATCCAGCCGCTCGAGGATATGCGCGCGCCACTCCGGCAGATTGACGATTCGGGACGCCATTCCGTCGGGGTGCAGGGAGACGCGCAGCGCGTTGATCGGCGGCGTCAGCAGCGCCGGGTCACATCCGTCGATCAGTACCGCGACAGCGGCGTTGCCTTCGAGCATGTCCCACCATCGGTTGATCACCAGCGCCGGGTATGGCTCGTGTCCGGTGAGGATCTGCCGCAAAGCGGCGCGAAGCCTGGTCAACTCCGGCTCGTCGAGCGAATGTTCGGGGTAGGCAGGCGCATATCCCCCGGCCAGCAGCAGCGCGTTGCGCTCCCGCAGCGGCACGTCGAGTTGTTCGCTGAGCCGCAGGATCATTCCCGGAGTGGGCTGCGAGCGTCCGGTCTCCACGAAACTCAGATGGCGAGCCGAGATCTCGGCCTGAATCGACAAGTCGAGTTGGCTGATCCGGCGGCGCTCACGCCACTCGCGCAGCAGCTGACCCACTGCCGGTGTTGCCCGTGAGCTCCGGGTCAGGGTCGTCACGCCACGATGCTAGCCGCGGCGGATCGGCGCCACGATTACCTGTCAGGTAATGGCGCCGAAACGGCATTCAACGTCGCGCGATGGGGTCAGCTGTCCTTGTCGTTGTCTTTATCATCGTCACTTGTCGCTGTCCTTATCTTTGTCGGACTTATCTTTGTCGGACTTCTTGTCGTCGCCGTCGTCGTGTCTTTGCCGGTGTCCAGTTCGAGGGTTGCCCAATGACTCGGAGAGACGAATACCGTCCAGTCCCCCTCGTCGCGGCCCAGCTTGACCACCCCGGTGTCGATCTCCCACTTGGTGCTGTCGTCGTAGTCCGTCGATTGCCCGTCGCTGTACGTGAGTTTGAATGCCATGCCCGGGACTGCCACGTGGGCGGCCGGGTTAAACCTCGGTGTACTCCACCGCGCCGTCCTCGAGAACCAGCCGGGCCTCGATGGCGTCGGTGCCGGACGCTTCTGTGCGGAACACCGCTTTGCCGGGCTCGGTGCGCCAGATCAGCGTGGTCAGCGTCTCGCCCGGAAACACCGGCTTGGTGAAGCGCGCGTCGATGGCGGTGATGGCATGGGCGTCGCCGTTGCCGAGCTCGGCGACCAGCGCGCGACCGGAGAACCCGTAGGTGCACAGCCCGTGCATGATCGGCTCCGGAAAACCGGCGAGTTCCTTGGCGAACCACGGATCGCTGTGCAACGGGTTGCGATCGCCGGAGAGCCGGTAGATCAGCGGCTGGTCTTTCCGGGTGGTTAGCGCGACACGGGCATCGGGTTCGCGGTCGGGAATTTCCGGCGCGACCGGGCGCTCGCCCGGCTGGCCCCCGAAACCGCCTTCGCCGCGGATCACCAGCGTGGTCAACGTTTCGGCGACCAGCGTGCCGGTGTCGGGATCACTGCCGCGACCGCGCAACATGATGATCGCGTTTTTGCCCTCGCCTTTGTCCTGGATGTCTGCCACCTCGGTGACCACCGAAAGTTTGCCCGCGGGCGGCAGCGGCGCGTGCAACCGAATGCCCTGCGAACCGTGCAGCAGCATCGCCCAGTTGAACGACCCGACTTTGGCGGCCGCGCCGAACGCCGGGCAGCAAATCACCGCATAGGTCGGCAGCACCTGCTGGTCGATGCCGTGACTGTTTTCGGTGGTGAATTTCAGATCGTCGTGACCGGCGCCGACACCGAGCGCGTACAGCAACGTGTCGCGGTCGGTCCACTCGAACAGCATTGGTTCGGTGGTCGCGCCGACGGCATTAGGGTCGATCGCCATTCGGGTCTCCTCTTCGGTCAGCGGGTTCCGCGCAGTCCACGCCATTCCATCACTCGACGACGCGGTCGGCCGGAGTGCGTCCACTTGTGCGATTTATTGGCCTAACCCTGGCAAACGCGCCACGCCGACGGCTTCGGCAAGGCAGGCTATCGCCATGCGCAATCGCACCCGCACCGTCATCTGGAAGGCCGCTGCTGTACTGGCCGCTGTCATCACCATCGGCGCCTGCTCGGGATCACCGCAGGTGCGCAGCATCACCTTGACCTTCATCCGGCATGCCGAGTCGCAGAGCAACGCCGAGCACGTGATCAACACCGACATCCCCGGCCCGAGCCTGACCGAGGAGGGCCAGAGTCAGGCCGAGCAGCTCGCTCATCAGCTGTCGCGCAACAACTTCGACGGCATCTATGCCTCCAACATGGTCCGCACGGTGCAGACCGCCGAGCCGCTGGCCCACGCGCTGGGCAAGCGCGTCGAAATCCTGCCCGGTCTGCGGGAAATCGACGCCGGCCGCTACAACAACACCCCGTCGAAAAGGGCCGACCTGACCTACCTGGTTGCGCCCGCGCAGTGGCTGAACGGCGACGTCAAGAACGCGGTCCCCGGCTCGATCAGCGGGGTGGAATTCAACGATCAATTCAGCGCGGCGGTCCAGAAGATCTACGACAGCGGTCACAGCAAACCGGTGGCGTTCGGACACGCCGAGTCGATCATGTACTGGACGTTGATGAACGTGAAGAACCCCAAGGACAGCCTGGCAACCAGCCACAAGCTGCCCAATCTCGGCCGGGTAGTGATCACCGGCAGTCCGGTGGGGGGCTGGACGTTGGTCGACTGGGACGGGATCCGGGACTTCAGCTACTGACCTGACCGCGCCGCCGCCAACGGTACGGTACTGGACAGTACTGGCCTTGGCGCTTTAAGGTATGCGCTGTGACCCAGACTGCCCGACCCGGTGCGGAGTCTTCGCCCTGGTCGCCGCGGGAAACCGAGCTACTCGACGTCACGCTGCAGCTGCTGCAGGAGCATGGCTATGAGCGGTTGACGATCGATGCGGTAGCCGCCAAGGCACACGCCAGTAAGGCGACCGTGTACCGGCGCTGGCCGTCGAAAGCCGAACTCGTATTGGCCGCATTCATCGAGGGTTGCCGCCAGGTTGCGGTCGCCCCGTGCACCGGCACGTTGCGCGGTGATCTGCTGCGGTTGGGCGAGTTGATCCGCCAGCACGTAGGGAAGCAGGCCGGCACCATCCGCGCAGTCATGGTCGAGGTGTCACGCCATCCGGCACTGCACGACGCGATGCAGAGCCAGTTCCTGGATCAACGCAAGGCCCTGATCCAGGAGATCCTGCGCCAGGCGGCCGACCGCGGCGAGATCGACCACGCGGTGATCAGCGACGAGCTCTGGGACCTGCTGCCCGGCTATCTGATCTTTCGATCCATCATGCCCAGCCGGCCCCCCACCGAACACACCGTGCAAGCCCTTGTCGACGACGTCATCATCCCGAGCCTTACCCGAAAGGTGCACGGATGAACCGCATTTCCCGCTTGGCCAGGCGGCGGTGGATGGTTCTTGTCGCGGTCGTCGTGGTGGCGCTAGCGAGCTTCGCCGTCTACCGCCTGCATGGCGCCTTCGGCTCGCACACGAAAGTTGCGCATAGCGGCGGCGTCTCGGACGAGATCGTTCCGTTCAGCCCCAAGCAAGTCGTCTACGAAGTCTTCGGCGCTCCTGGGGCCACCGCGACCATCAACTATCAAGACGTCCACGCTGCACCGCAACGGGTCGACAACGCTGCGCTGCCATGGTCGTACACCATCACCACCACCGATCCTGCAGTCATCGCCAACGTGGTCGCCCAAGGTAACGGCAGCACGCTTGGGTGCCGCATCACCGTCAACGGCGTCGTCAAAGACGAGAGGACCGTGAACCAATTGAGCGCGTACACCTTCTGCTTGGACAAGTCCGGATGAGCAGCGACAGCGTCCGGCGGACACGCGTCGCGCACACCATTCACCGCCTTGCGGTACCGATCCTGCTGTTCTGGTTGGCGCTGGCGGCTATCCCGAATATCGTTGTGCCGCAATTGGAAGAAGTCGGCCGCCAACACAACGTCGGGCTCAGCTCCCCCGAGGCGCCGTCGTATCAGGCGTTCAAGCACATCGGAAAAGTGTTCCACGAGTTCGACACCGACAGTTCGGCGATGATCGTGCTCGAGGGCGACAAGCCGCTTGGTGCCGACGCGCACAAGTATTACGACCAGCTGGTCCGCAAGCTGGAGCAGGACAAACAGCACGTCCAGCACGTTCAGGATTTCTGGGGCGACAGCCTGACCGCAGCGGGCTCCCAGAGCACCGACGGCAAGGCCGCCTACGTGCAGCTCTTCCTAGCCGGAGCCCAGGGTGAGGCGCTGGCCAACGAGTCCGTCGACGCCGTCCGTGCCACCGTCGACCAGATGAAACCACCGCCCGGGGTCAAGGCGTATCTAACCGGCGCGGCGCCACTGATCGCCGACCAATTCACCGAGGGCAGCAAAGGTTCCAACAAAGTCACCGCGCTCACCATCGCGGTCATCGCGGTGATGCTGTTCTTCGTCTACCGGTCCTTCGCCACCACAGCCCTGGTCCTGATCACGGTCCTGATCGAGATGGCGGCCGCGCGCGGATTCGTCGCTTTCCTCGGGAACGTCGGAATCCTTGGACTGTCTACCTACGCGACGAATCTGCTCACGCTGTTGGTCATCGCAGCCGGGACGGACTACGCGATATTTTTCGTCGGGCGCTATCACGAGGCCCGCTCGGCCGGTGCGGAGCGAGAAGACGCGTACTACAGCATGTACAGCGGTACCTCTCACGTCGTGCTGGGCTCGGGCCTGACGGTCGCCAGCGCGGTGGCCTGCCTCAGTTTCACCCGGCTGCCCTATTTCCAGAGTTTGGGACCCCCTGCTGCGATCGGCATCCTCGTCGCGCTGGCGGCCTCGCTCACCCTCGGTCCGGCCGTGCTGGTGGTCGCCGGCCACTTCGGTCTTTTCGACCCCAAGCGGGTGCTGCAAACCCGTGGCTGGCGCCGCATCGGCACCGCGATCGTGCGGTGGCCCGGCCCAATCCTGGTGGTGTCCATCGCCATTGCCCTGATCGGCCTGCTGGCCCTGCCCGGCTACAAGACCAGTTACGACACCCGCCCCTACATTCCGGCAACCGCCGCGGCCAACGTGGGATACACCGCAGCGGAACGACACTTCTCCCGCGCCCGGCTGGAACCGGAGCTGCTGATGATCGAGGCTGACCACGACTTGCGCAATCCCGCCGACATGCTCGTGCTGGACAAGGTAGCCAAGGGCATCTTCCACATCCCGGGGATCGCCATGGTGCAGACCATCACCCGGCCGCTGGGGTCACCGCTGGACCACAGCTCAATCGCATTCCAAATCAGCCAGCAAAGCGTTGGTCAGGTGCAGAACCTCAAGTACCAATCAGACCGCGCGCACGACTTGTTGCGCCAGTCCCAGGAACTCGACAAGACCATCGGTATCTTGCAGCAGCAATATGCCCTGCAGCAGCAACTTGCCGGTGCCACTCATGAAGAGACCCAGAAGTTCCACGAGACCCTGGCGATCATTTCCGAGGTGCGCGACAAGCTGGCGAATTTCGATGACTTCTTCCGGCCGATCCACAGTTATTTCTATTGGGAAAAGCACTGCTTTGACATCCCCGCGTGCTTCGCGCTGCGAAATACCTTTGAGGCGATCGACAGCATCGACGAGCTCAGTGAGAAATTCGAGGACCTGGTCGTCAGCCTGGACAAGCTCGATACGATTCAGCCGCAACTGGTCGGGCTGATACCACCACAGATCGCCAGCCAGGAAGTCAATCGCGAGCTGACGCTGAAGAACTTTGCCACCAACCTCGGGATCAACAAGCAGTCCGAGATTGCGAACGACAACCCGGCCGCGCTGGGGCAGGCTTTCGACAAATCGAAGAACGACGACCTGTTCTACCTGCCGCCGGAAGTGTTCGACAATCCCGATTTCAAGCGCGGTCTCAAGCTGTTCCTGTCGCCCGACGGCAAGGCGGCGCGGATGATCATCACCCACGAGGGCGATCCGGCTGAGCCCGCGGCCATCTCCCGCGTCGAGCCGATCAAGCTGGCCGCGCACGAAGCCGTCAAGGGCACTCCGCTGGCGAACTCCAGCTTCTACCTCGGCGGCACCGCGTCGACCTACAAAGACATCGGGGACATGGCGAATTACGACATATTGATCGTCGCCATCGCATCGTTGAGCCTGATCCTGTTGATCATGATGCTGATCACCCGAAGCCTGGTGGCCGCGATCGTCATCGTCGGCACCGTGGCGCTGTCGTTGGGCGCGTCATTCGGTCTGTCGGTGCTGCTGTGGCAGTACCTATTGGGCATCGAATTGTATTGGGTGGTACTGGCTTTGGCGGTGATCCTGTTACTGGCCGTCGGATCCGACTACAACCTGCTGCTGATTTCCCGGTTCAAGGAGGAGATTCACGCCGGACTGAAAACCGGCATCATCCGCGCGATGGCCGGCTCCGGTTCGGTGGTGACCGCCGCGGGTCTGGTGTTCGCCGTGACGATGTGCGGATTCGTCTTCAGCGGTCTGCAGACCCTCGGCCAAATCGGCACCACGATCGGCCTCGGTCTGCTGTTCGACACCCTGATCGTGCGTTCCTTCATGACGCCCTCGATCGCCACCTTGCTCGGCCGGTGGTTCTGGTGGCCGCAACGGGTGCGCCCGCGCCCGGCCAGCTCGATGCTGCAGCCCTACGGATCCCGTCCCGCTGTTCGTCAGCTGCTGCTATGGGACGACCCGGAAGAAAAAGACGCCGTAGCACCGTCGCGCTGATCGACACGATCGCGTCACACTGCGTTGACGTGCCGCCGTGCTGAGCGCACGATGGCCTGCATGCGTTATGTCGTTACCGGCGGTACCGGGTTTATTGGGCGCCGTGTGGTGTCCCGTCTGCTGGCCGCCCGCCCGGACGCCCAAGTGTGGGTCCTGGTTCGCCGCTCCTCGCTCGGCCGCTTCGAACGGCTGGCCGCAGAATGGGGCGACCGGGCGAAACCGCTGGTCGGTGAGCTGACCGAGCCGGAGCTTGGGCTCAACGACGAGGCGATCGCCGAACTCGGAGACCTCGACCACGTCGTGCATTGTGCGGCGATCTACGACATCACCGCCGGCGAACCCGAGCAGCGCGCTGCCAACGTGGAAGGCACCCAGGCCGTCATCGACTTGGCGCGCCGACTCGATGCCACGCTGCATCACGTGTCGTCAATCGCGGTGGCCGGCGACTTCCGCGGTGAGTACACCGAGGCCGACTTCGACACCGGCCAGCAGCTCCCGACGCCGTATCACCAGACGAAGTTCGAGGCCGAATTGCTGGTGCGTTCGACATCGGGGTTGCGATACCGGATCTACCGGCCGGCGGTGGTGGTCGGTGATTCACGCACCGGCGAGATGGACAAGATCGACGGGCCGTATTACTTCTTCGGCATGCTGGCCAAATTGGCCGTGCTGCCACGGCTGACCCCGATCATGTTGCCCGACACCGGCCGCACCAACATCGTGCCGGTTGACTACGTCGCCGACGCCCTGGTCGCGTTGATGCACGCCGACGGCCGGGACGGTCAGACGTTCCACCTCACCTCGCCGAAAACCATTGGGCTGCGTGGCATTTACCGCGGCGTTGCGCGTGCTGCAGGTTTGCCGCCGCTGCGCGGGTCACTGCCCCGCTCGGTGGCGGCACCCGTGCTCAAAATGCGTGGCCGGCCCAAGGTCTGGCGCAACATGGTCGCCACTCAACTGGGCATCCCCGGCGAGGTTCTCGACGTGGTGGACCTCGCTCCTACATTCATTTCCGAGGAGACACAAAAAGCGTTGCAGGGCACGGGGATTGCGGTGCCGGAGTTCGCCAGCTACGCACCGGCGCTGTGGCGTTACTGGGCCGAGCATCTCGATCCCGACCGGGCCCGACGCGACGATCCGGACGGCGCGCTGGTCGGTCGGCACGTGATCATCACCGGAGCGTCCAGCGGTATCGGCCGGGCATCGGCGATCGCGGTCGCCGAACGGGGCGCAACGGTGTTCGCGCTGGCCCGCAACGGTGACGCGCTCGACGATCTGGTCACCGATATTCGCGCCAACGGCGGCCAGGCCTACGCATTCACCTGCGACGTCACCGATTCCGGGTCGGTGGAACACACGGTCAAAGACATTCTGGGCCGCTTCGATCACATCGACTACCTGGTCAACAACGCCGGCCGGTCGATCCGCCGATCAGTGGTCAACCAAACCGACCGGTTGCACGACTACGAACGCGTCATGGCGGTCAATTACTTCGGCGCAGTGCGGATGGTGCTGGCGTTGTTGCCGCACTGGCGCGAGCGCCGGTTCGGCCACGTCGTCAACGTTTCCAGTGCCGGCGTGCAGGCGCGCAACCCCAAGTACAGCGCGTACCTGCCCAGCAAGGCCGCGCTAGACGCGTTCTCCGACGTGGTCGCTACCGAGACGCTGTCTGACCACGTCACTTTCACCAACATCCACATGCCCTTGGTGGCCACCCCGATGATCAAACCCTCCCGGCGGCTCAACCCGGTTCCACCGATCAGCGCCGAACATGCGGCCGCGATGGTGGTTCGCGGCTTGATCGACAAGCCGTCACGGATTGACACCCCGTTGGGCACACTGTCGGAGGCCGGCCACTACTTCACTCCCAAACTGTCGCGGCGCATCCTGCATCAGCTGTACCTGGGCTACCCGGATTCGGCCGCAGCTCGCGGTGAGACGGGACCGCAAGCCCCCGAACCCCTTGTCGAGCAGCACTCATCGCGCCAGCCGAGACCGCCCGCCCGCGCCGCGGTCGCCCGCCTTCGAGTCCCCGGGCCGGTCAAGCGACTCGTGCGGCTGGTTCCCGGCGTGCATTGGTAATACAGGTCGAATAGCACGAGCAGGTATCGTCTGCGCGGTGGCCGCCGCTCCAGTATTCGCCGATGTCGACACCGGCGTCGATGACGCCATCGCGCTGATCTATCTGCTGGCCAGTCCGGACGCCCGGCTGGTCGGCATCGCGTCGACGGCCGGAAACGTTGGTGTGGACCGGGTCTGCGAAAACAACCTTTGCCTGCTGTCCTTGTGTCAAGCCGAGGACGTGCCGGTGTCGCGCGGGGCCGAGCATCCGCTGAACGCGCTCGCACCGGCCGACAGCGCGGTGCACGGGCCACGGGGCCTGGGATACGCCGAACTGCCGCCGAGCGACCGCCAACTCGACGCCGATGACGCCGCAACGGCGTGGGTGCGTGCCGCCCACGCGTACCCGGGCGAACTGATCGGGCTGGCGAGTGGACCGCTGACCAATCTGGCCCTGGCGCTGCGCAAGGAGCCGGCACTGCCGACTCTGTTGCGCCGGCTGGTGATCATGGGCGGCGCGTACGACTACCGCGGCAACACCAATCCGGTGGCCGAGTGGAACATCGCCTTCGACCCGGAGGCAGCAGCTGAAGTCTTCGCCGCCTGGTCGCCGACGGAAACTGTTGAACCGCCGAGCCTTCCGATCCTGTGTGGGCTGGATGTGACCCGCAAGATTGCTCTCACGCCCGAGATCCTGTCCAGGCTTGCCGCCGCCGCGGGCACGACATCGATCGCGATGAGCGTCGACGACGAGCCGGGCACCCGGTCGTCGTCGCCCAATCCGGTGATCCGGTTGATCGAGGACGCGACCCGGTTCTACCTGGAGTCCTATCACCGTCTGGGCCACGGGTACCTGGCGCATTTGCACGATCCGCTGGCCGCCGCCGTCGCGCTGGACCCACAGCTCGTCGCCACTCGACAGGCCACCGTGGACGTCGAGCTGACCGGCACCTTGACCCGCGGCATGACAGTCACCGACTGGCCGGGACGTTGGGGACGAAAGCCCAACGCGCTCATCGGCGTTGATGTCGACCCGACGGCGTTCTTCGACCGGTTCATCGAGCGGGTCGGGCCGTTCTCCGCTGGACTGGGCTGACTAGCTTTTACTCGTAGATTCCCTCCAGATACCACCTCCGCTGGCGGTAGCACAGCAACAGCGCGGCACCGGGGTCGGACGGCCGCTCGCCTTCCAGCAGCACCTGCGCACGGGCGGTACGGCCCCCGGCACGATCCGGATCCCACCATCGTTCATCGACCGGCCACGGTCCGGCCCACCAGTGCAGCCTGTTGTCGCGGCCGCGGGCGGTCAGCCGTGCCGGGTCGGCAGAGAACAGACCACGGTTGGTCACACGAATCGAATTGCCTTGGCCATCAAGAAGTTCCACCGGATCGTCGAGCAGTACCGTTGGCGATGGCTCCGGCAGCCGGCCGGGCCAGGGCCGATTCGGGTCGTCGAGCGGCACCGGCTCGTCGCCCAGCGGCGTCAACGTGATGCGTTCGGCGGGCCCGCGACCACCGGACAGCATTGGCACTTGTACTGCCGTCGGGCCCAGCAGCCCCTGTACCCGGACCAGCGCTCGTCGGGCCCGCATCTGGTCCTCGTCACCGAGGCCGCCCCACAGCGGTAACTGCAGCGCCCCCGCCGATACCACTTCCACCGCCTGCAGCCGCAACTGCACCACCGGTGCGGTGGGCCGATCCACGACGACCCGGGTGTTCAACCAACCGTCCAGCTGCCAGCGCACCCGATCGGCGGTGGCATCCTCGGTCAGTGGCTCGGCACATCGCCAAACCCGGTTCAGCTCTTCACCATTGGCGGTGAGGGCATGGACGCCCAGCCGGGTGCAGCCCACTCCGGCGGCCAGCAATGTCTGATGCAGCGCGCTTGCCAACGAGCGTCCGGCAAACGCCGCGGCGTCGACCCGGTCGATCGGTGGATCGCATTGCAGCACCGCGTCGAGCTCGGCCGGCGGTTCACGCCCGGACGGCCCGCGTTCCGGCTCGCCGCAGGCGAACCGGTGTGCGCTCACCGCGTCGGCGCCGAACCGGGAAGCCACGTCCGTGCGCGACAGCGCGGCGAACTGCCCGATGGTTCGGATCCCCATCCGCCACAACAGATCAGCTAGATCGGCCCGTCCCGGACCGGACAGGCTGGGCTCGGTGGCGAGTTGCCGAATCGACAGCGCCGACAGAAAACGCGCGTCTTCCCCCGGCGTCACGATGCGGCCCGCGCGGGCGGCGAAGACCCCAGTCGACAGCCGATCGGCGATTCCGACCTGACACTCGGCGCCGGCCGCCGCCACGGCATCGGTCAGCCGCTCGGCAACCTGCTGCTCGGATCCGAAAAACCTGGCCGCCCCGCGGACCGGCATGACCACCAGGCCGGGGCGCAGCACCTCGGCGCGAGGCACTAGGTCGTCTACCGCCGCGACAATTCCTTCGAAGTAGCGGGCATCACGGTCTGGGTCGGCGGCGACGACGTGCAGTTGCGGGCAGCGGGCTGAGGCCTCACGCCGGCGCAGCCCTCGCCGCACGCCTACCGAACGCGCTGCCGACGAACAGGCGATCACCCGGTTGGCCAGTGTGACGGCGACCGGTGACGTCGCGGGTAGTCCCGCGGCGGCCCCCGCGGCGACCGCGGGCCAGTCCATGCACCAAATCGCCAATACCCGAGAGTTCACACTCACCCCGTCCGAGCCCGTCTGATCGACCGCCCCGCGGCGTGCACCTCGAGCCGCACCTTGCTGATCCGTCCGAAACCCGGCTTGTCCGAAGTAGTTTCGTAACCACAGACTCGAGCCTTCAGCCGGATGGAGGCACCCTGCCAGTCGCCGTCGGTGACCAGCAGCGTGCAGCCTTTCTGCTGGGCCCGGGCTACCACGGCCCGGGCCCGGGTCAGCGGCACCGAACGCCCTGCCAGCGCCAGCACGATCAGGTCCATTCCGTCCATGAGCACCGCGGCGACCTCCACCGGGTCGGTCCCGGGATCCGGGATCACCGCGAGCCGGCTCAGATCGGCTCCCATCTCCATCGCGGCCAGCAGGCCGACATCCGGCTGGCCGACGATGGCCGCGTTCCCGCCGGCGGCCGTCACCGCAGCCACCATGCTCAGCGGCAGCGACCGGGCACCCGACAACACCGCAACCGTTCCCCGTGGCAACGCATCCGGCAACACATCGGCCAGCAACTTCGGAACCGGAAGCCTGGCCGCCGAATCCGGAAGCAGGTCGTCCACCTGAGCATGGCCGGGCAGGGAAGAGCCCATCTTCCCGGAAACCACCGCCATCTGCCGTCGCAACTGTTTTAGCTGCTCAGCGCGGCTGTGATGCGACTGTTCGGCAGCAAGCATCGCGGTCATCAGCCACTCCTGCGGTACGGGTGTTACTAGTGTTGTTCGAATGTATGTTCGATACCAATAGTCAATACCCACCCACCGACAACGTCAAGCGGATGCTTGCCGCAGGCGCCGGCCAGCTAACTCACGGGCGTGTCACGGCCGGAAGACGGTCTGCACGACCTACTGATCAGCTATTCCCACTCGATGGTGCCGGGCGGTTTGCTGGTGATATCGAGCACCACTCGATTGACCTCGGTCACCTCGTTGGTGATCCGGGTTGAGATCCGCTCCAGCACTTCGTAGGGCACCCGGGTCCAGTCGGCGGTCATGGCGTCCTCGCTGGACACCGGTCGCAACACGATCGGATGCCCATACGTCCGGCCGTCGCCCTGTACGCCCACCGATCGGACATCGGCGAGCAGCACCACCGGGCACTGCCAGATCTGCTGATCCTGGCCGGCTGCGGTCAACTCCTCGCGCGCGATCGAGTCGGCCCGACGCAGCGTCTCCAACCGCGCCGCGGTGACCTCACCGACGATCCTGATCGCCAACCCAGGCCCCGGAAAAGGTTGGCGCGCAACGATTTCCTCCGGCAAGCCCAGTTCGCGACCGACCGCGCGCACCTCGTCTTTGAACAGCAGCCGCAACGGCTCGATGAGGGTAAACTTCAGATCGTCGGGCAGACCGCCGACGTTGTGGTGGCTCTTGATGTTGGCCGCGCCGGTGCCACCCCCGGATTCCACCACGTCGGGATACAGCGTTCCCTGCACCAGGAACTCAATGTCCTTGTCTTCCACGGTATCTCGCACAGCACCCTCGAACGCCCGGATGAACTGCCGCCCGATGATCTTGCGTTTGCCCTCCGGATTGGTCACCCCGGACAGCGCCTGGAGAAAGATCGCCTCCGCGTCGACCGTGACCAGGTTGGCGCCGGTTGCGGCGACGAAGTCGCGCTGCACCTGCGCGCGCTCGCCGGCGCGTAACAGGCCGTGGTCGACGAACACGCACGTCAGCCGGTCCCCGATGGCGCGTTGCACCAGTGCGGCGGCCACCGCGGAATCCACGCCGCCGGACAGCCCGCAGATCGCGCGGCCGTTGCCGACCTGATCACGCACCTGCTCGATCAAAGCCTCGGCGATACCGGCTGGCGTCCACTCCGCGGCAATGCCGGCGAACTCGTGCAGGAACCGGGTGAGCACCTGCTGCCCGTGCGGACTGTGCAAGACCTCGGGGTGGTACTGCACGCCGGCCAGCCGCCGCGACCGGTTCTCGAACCCGGCCACCGGCGAGCCCGCGCTGGTGGCCACCACCTCGAATCCCTCCGGCGCGGAGGTGACCGCGTCACCGTGACTCATCCACACCGGCTGGGTGTCGGGAAGATCTGCATGCAGTTCACCACCAACAACTTTCAGCTCCGTGCGGCCGTACTCACTGGTGCCGGTGCGCGCGACGGTTCCGCCCAGCGCCTGGGCCATCGCCTGAAATCCGTAGCAGATACCGAACACCGGCACGCCCAGGTCGAACAACGCCGGATCGAGCTGCGGCGCGCCGTCGGCATACACGCTGGCCGGGCCACCGGAAAGCACCACGGCCTGCGGGTCGCGGGCCTTGATCTCGGCGACGGAGGCGGTATGCGGAATCACCTCGGAAAACACCCGCGCCTCCCGCACCCGGCGAGCGATCAGCTGGGCGTACTGCGCGCCGAAATCGACGACCAGCACGGGACGGGGCGACGCGGACTCCACCGGCACAGTCTAGTAGCCGTGCTCTGCGCACCCGCGCCTACAGTGAAAACGCCGTTCGAAGCCGGCCCGCGGCATCGTGATCGCCATCGAACCTGATTCGCCGCAGGGCGGCCGTGCGCTTGGCTTCGGTGGACCCCAACCGCGCCGTAGCGAGGTCGGCCGCGCTGGCGGTGACGGTCACGTCGGGTTTACCGTCCGCGCCTGTGAAACTTCCCTGATCTAGCGCGAACTCGAAAGAGCGGCCGTCGATTTCGACGCGGTAGGTCCCACTCAGGACCGCAGCTTTGGCGGGGTCGAACGGGATCACGAATCCGGCGAGGAACCCGGTCAGCGGCGATACCGCGCCATCACCGATCAGGTCGAATCGATCCAACCCGAGCCAGGCAATGCTTTGCAGGATGCAGGGCACCCGCTGCCAACCGACGTCGCTGAGGCTGTAGACGGTGCGCGCTATCGGTGGCGGCAATTCAGCGCGGTCGACCAAGCCGGCTTCGGTCAACTCCTTGAGCCGCTCGGCGAGCAAGTTGGTCGCGATGCCTGGTAGCTCGGCGCGCAGATCGCTGTAGCGCCGCGGTCCTCCGATCAACTCTCGCAGGATCAGCAATGTCCACCGCTCACCGAGGATGTCGAGCCCCTTCGCGATCGGACAGTTCTGGTTATAGCTCTTGGCCATGTAGCCATATTACCAGCCTCAGACGTGTTTTTATATCTACTGGTTGAAAATCTTGTCTCATGAGTTTATTGTCCTGTCTATGCGATCTCATCCCCTCTCCGGGCGTCACCCGGCCGCTGCGCTTGCCGTAATCTGCCTGGGCGCCTTCGTGATCAGCGTCGACGCCACCATCGTGAACGTCGCACTGCCCACCTTGTCGCGCGAACTCGACGCCGGCACCGCCCAGCTGCAGTGGATCGTCGACGCCTACACCCTGGTGATGTCCGGCCTACTGTTGTCGGCCGGCAGCCTGTCCGACCGTTACGGGAGACGCGGCTGGCTCAACTCCGGGCTTGCGCTGTTCGCGGCCACGTCAGCCCTTGCCGCGCACGCTCATTCGGCTGACCAGCTGATCGCGGCACGCGCCGCCATGGGCGTCGGTGCGGCCGTCATCTTCCCCACCACGCTGGGACTGATCACCAACATCTTCACCGACCCCGTACCGCGCGCCAAGGCCATCGGCCTGTGGGCGGCGATGGTCGGCGTCGGTGTCGCCGTGGGGCCGATCAGCGGGGGCTGGCTCCTCGAGCATTTCTGGTGGGGTTCGATCTTCATGGTCAACATTCCGATCGCCGCACTGGCCATCGTCGGCGGCATCCTGTTCATCCCGACCTCGCGCGACCCCTCGGCGCCGCGCGTCGACGTCCCGGGCCTGGTCCTGTCGGTGGTCGGGATCACCGCGCTGGTCTACACCGTTATCGAGGCGCCGGCCCGGGGATGGACCAACTGTCGGACCCTAGCCGGATTCGCCGTCGCAGCAGTGGTTCTCGCGGCGTTCGCACTGTGGGAGCGGCGCAGCACCCATCCGATGCTGGATGTGACAGTGTTCCTCAACCGTCGATTCTCCGGTGGCAGCCTGGCTGTGACCGCGGGTTTCCTGACGCTGTTCGGGTTCATCTTCGTCATCACCCAGTACTTCCAATTCATCAAGAGTTACAGCGCGTTCGAGGCCGGTTTGCGTCTGCTGCCGGTAGCGGCCTCGATTGCGGTGGCCAGCATTCTGGGACCGCGACTGGTCGAACGAATTGGCACCACCGTGGTTGCCGCCGGTGGTCTGACCGTGTTCGCGGGCGGCCTGGCGTGGGCCGCAACAGTGGACGGGGCCACCCCCTACAGCCAGATCGCGATGCAGATGTTGCTGCTCGGCGGCGGGCTGGGTCTCACCACCGCGCCGGCTACCGAGGCGATCATGGGATCCCTGTCCCCGGACAAGGCAGGGATAGGCTCGGCCGTCAACGACACCACCCGCGAACTGGGCGGCACGTTGGGCGTCGCCATCGTGGGCAGTGTCTTCGCGTCGGTGTACTCCGGGCACCTCGCTTCAGCATCGGCGCTTGCCGGGTTACCGGTCGATGTCCGAACGGCCATGCAGCGCTCAATGGCGGTGGCCTACCGGGTGATCGAGCAGTTCGGGGGGCGGTCGGTATCGCCGGGCCCATCCGAGATGCGGTCGACCGCGCATTCCTCGACGGGCTTCGGGTGGGATCGCTGGTCTGCGCCGGCATAGCGCTGAGTGCCGCGGCCGCGGTGGCCGTCCTGTTGCCGTCGCGGGCTCCACACACACCAGCCTCGGCCACGACACCCGAACAGGTGCAAGCGGCCGAATTGTTCAACTAGGAAAGGAAATCCAATGCCACATCCTCGCATTCTGGTAACCGGCGCGACCGGCAGGATCGGTAGCGCGGTCGTCACCCAACTGGTGCAGCAGGGCATAACAACTCGGGCCCTGGTGCACCGAGACGACGAGCGCAGCGCCCGGTTGCGGACGGCCGGTGCAGAAGTGGTCGTGGGCGATATGTTCGACATCGGACAGGTTGAGGCCGCGATGGACGGTGTCGACCGGCTGTACTTCAACCCTCCCTATCACCCGCACGCACTCGACAGCGCAGTCACCTTCGCTGTTGCTGCACGACGATCACGTGTGGAAGCGGTTGTGGCGCTGGGACAGTGGCTGTCGAGCCCCGAGCACCCGTCGCTGATGACCCGCCACGCCTGGTTGACCGACAAGTTGTTTGAGCTACTGCCGGACACCGCCCATGTCGCCGTCGACCCAGGGTACTTCGCGGACAACTATCTGCAAGTGCTTCCGCTGGCTGCGCAGCTTGGCGTGTTGCCGGTACCAACCGGAAAGGGACGAAATGCGCCGCCCTCCAACGAAGACATCGCACGGGTCGCTGTGGGCGCGCTGCTCGACCCGCATCGTCATGACGGGCGCGCCTACCGTCCGACCGGACCGACGCTGCTTTCCGGAGCGGAGATTGCTGACGCCGTTGGCGAGGCCCTGGGCCGAAAGGTGCGGCACATCGATATTCCGCCGTGGATGTTCATGCGGGCTGTGCGGGTCAACGCCAAACGACTCGGCGCCGACCTCTTCTTCGAATCCAGCCTGCGCCACTACCTGCCCGAGCACGAGCTGGGGACCTGGGCGATGGGCGGGCCCACCACACACGTCCGCGACGTCGCCGGCGTCGAACCCGAAGACTTCCTGACGATCGCGCGCCGCTACGTCACCGGCCCCGAGTCACGACGTACGCCAGGCAACTTCATCCGTCAAACGTGGCAGTTCTTCTTGACCGGGCTGTTGCCGATGCATCGCCTAGACCGCTTCGATCGACGTCAGCAGCACCCCCTCCCCGGGCACCCGCAACTGTCGGGCCAGTCGGCCCGGTGGCGAAACGAGCACATCAACCCGACACACATCAACGCCGGCATAGCGTAGAGGAGCTGAACATGACCGACATCGGGATCCATGACCAGTACTCGACCGGGCTGACCCGAGGCAATATCGAGCAGGCCCTCATCGCCGCCGGAAAAGACCTTGATCAGCTTGCGCCCGCCGACCTCGCGCCGCTGGAGGATTTCCACACGATGGGTCGCATCGCCACAATCGAATTGGTGGAGCTCATCGGCGTGGGAAGTGACGATCGGGTGCTCGACGCGGGCAGTGGGATCGGCGGCACCGCTCGCTTTATCGCCGATCAGTGCCGGTGCCACGTCACCGCCGTCGACCTGACCGAGGAATACTGCGAAACCGCGCGTTGGCTTAATCGACTTGTCGGCTTGGACGAGCGGATTATCGTTCATCAAGCAGACGTCACCGGATTGCCCTTCGACGACGCCACTTTCGACGTGGTGTTCAGCCAGCACGTTCAGATGAACATTGCCGATAAGCCCCGACTCTACCGGGAAGCACGGCGAATGCTGGCCAGCGGCGGTCGGCTTGCCTTGTGGGACATCACGACTGGCAAGCTCGGCGAACTCGACTACCCGCTGCCATGGGCCGACCAGCCGCAAGCCAGCCACCTGACCACGCCAGACGAGCTGCGCGCTGCCGTCGAGTCGGCTGGGTTCGCGATCGACCAGTGGAACGACCTCACCGACCAGGCGGTCGCCTTGATGCAGACGCTGTTGACGCTGCCGCCCGGCCCGCTCGGACTCCAAGCCTTCGTCCCCGGTTTTGCGGAGAAAGCCAAGAACCTGACTGCGGCCCTGGCCGACGGACGACTCCGCGCGATCCAAGGCGTCGCCCGCGTCGTCGGCTCGCCATGACGGCACCTGGCCGAACAGCGGAGAAACACTAGGTCAGCCGAAGATGTAGCGGACCGGCGTCGGGCATGGTGAGGTGTTACTGGCCACGGTCGAAACCACCCCTGGCCCTGTTCATCATGGAGGGAGGTCCGCCGTGCTGGGTCTACCGGAAGCCGTGCACGCCTGCCTGTTCGATCTCGACGGTGTGCTGACTGACACTGCGAGCGTGCATACGAAGGCCTGGAAGGTGATGTTCGACGCCTTTCTCAAAAAGCACGCGCAACAGAGCGGGGAGCAGTTCGTTGAGTTCGATCCGGTCGAGGATTACCTGAAATACGTCGACGGCAAGAAGCGCGAAGACGGCGTGCGTTCCTTTTTGGCCAGCCGCGGCATCGAGTTGCCCGACGGCGACCCCGACGACGGCCCCGACAAGGACACCATTTACGGGTTGGGCACTCGCAAGAACGACGCCTTCCAAGAGACTTTGCACAAAGACGGCGTCAAGGTCTTCGAGGGCTCACGCCGTTACCTGGAGCAGGCGACTGAGGCGGGCCTGGCCACCGCAGTGGTGTCGTCGAGCGCGAATACCCGTGAGGTGTTGGAGATCACCGGTCTGGACCACTTCATTCAACAGCGGGTTGACGGCGTGACGCTGCGTGAGGAGCACATCGCCGGCAAGCCTGCGCCGGACTCCTACCTGCGCGCCGCCGAGTTGCTGAACGTGGAACCCACCGCGGCTGCGGTCTTCGAGGACGCGCTGTCCGGCGTCGAAGCCGGCCGGGCGGGCAACTTCTTTGTGGTCGGCGTCGACCGCGTCGGGCAGGCCGACGAATTACACAGCCATGGAGCCGATGTCGTGGTTGCCGACCTCAGTGAACTACTTTAGGAGACCGTGATGATCCCGGATGGCACGCTGCCCGTCGAGCCATGGCAGGTCCGCGAACCCAAGCTGAACCTGGACGTACTGGCCCAATCGGAGTCGCTGTTCGCATTGTCCAACGGGCACATCGGTATTCGCGGCAACCTCGACGAAGGCGAGCCGCACGGCCTGCCCGGCACCTATCTGAACTCGTTCTACGAAGTGCGGCCACTGCCCTATGCCGAAGCCGGTTACGGCTATCCGGAGGCCGGGCAGACGGTGGTCGACGTCACCAACGGTAAGATCCTGCGCCTGCTGGTCGATGACGAACCGTTCGATGTCCGCTACGGCAAGTTGCTCAGTCACGAACGGATCCTCGACCTACGGGCCGGCACGCTGACCCGCGACGCGCACTGGCAGTCGCCGGTCGGCAAACAGGTGAGAGTGACCTCGACCCGGTTGGTGTCACTGTCTCAACGCAGCGTCGTCGCCATCGAATACGTGGTGGAGGCCGTAGAGCAATTCGTCCGTGTCACAGTGCAATCCGAGCTGGTCGCCAACGAAGACCAGCCCGTGACGTCGGGCGACCCGAGGGTCTCGGCGATCCTCGACAGACCGCTGGAGGCTGTCCAACACGAGGACACCGAATGCGGCGCGCTGTTGATGCACCGGACGCGCGCCAGCGCGTTGATGATGGCCGCGGCGATGGACCACGAAATCGAGGTCGAAGGCCGCTACGAGGTCAGCAACGACGCTACCGACGACCTGGCCCGCACCACCGTGATCTGCGGACTGCGCCCAGGCCAGACACTGCGCATCGTGAAATACCTGGCCTACGGGTGGTCGAGCCAGCGGTCCCGCCCCGCGCTGCGCGACCAGGCCGCCGCCGCGTTGCACAGCGCCCGTTACAGCGGCTGGCAAGGCCTGCTGGACGCCCAACGCAAAATCCTCGACGAGTACTGGGACGGCGCCGACGTCGAGGTGGAGGGCGACCCCATCTGTCAGCAGGCGGTCCGATTCGGGCTCTTCCACCTGCTGCAGGCCAGTGCGCGGGCCGAAGGCCGCGGCATCGCCAGTAAAGGTTTGACCGGCACCGGGTACGACGGCCACGTCTTCTGGGATACCGACGGCTTCGTCCTTCCCGTGCTGACGTACACCCTGCCGCACGCAGCGGCCGACGCATTGCGTTGGCGCGCTTCGACATTGGATTTGGCGAAGGAGCGCGCCGCGCAGCTGGACCTCAAAGGTGCCAGCTACCCCTGGCGGACGATCCGCGGTCAGGAGTGTTCGGCCTACTGGCCGGCCGGAACGGCGGCCTGGCACATCAACGCCGACATCGCCATGGCCTTCGAGCGCTATCGGGTTGTCACCGGGGATGATTCGCTGGAGAAGGACTGCGGACTCGAGGTCCTCATCGAGACGGCCCGATTGTGGCATTCACTCGGACACCACGACCGCCACGGGGTGTGGCACCTGGACGGGGTGACCGGTCCTGACGAATACACCGCGATCGTGCGGGACAACGTCTTCACCAACATGATGGCGGCGCACAATCTGCGGGTCGCGGCCGACGCGTGCGCCCGGCACTCCGAAACCGCCCTTGAATTGGGCGTGAGCACCGACGAGGCCGCCGCCTGGCGTGCTGCCGCCGACGCCGCACATATCCCCTTCGACGAAGAGCTCGGCGTGCACCCGCAGTCTGAAGGCTTCACCACCTACGCCGAATGGGATTTCGAGACCAGGAACAAATACCCGCTGCTGCTGCATGAGTCCTACGCGTTGCTGTATCCGGCCCAGGTGGTCAAGCAAACCGATCTGGTGCTCGCCATGTATTGGCAGAGCCACAAATTCAGCGACGAACAGAAGGCGCGCAACGTCGACTACTACGAACGCCGCACTGTGCGTGACTCGTCGTTGTCTGCCTGCACCCAAGCGGTGATGTGCGCCAACGTCGGGCATGTGGAGCTGGCTCACGACTACACCTACGAGGCGGCGCTGGTCGATCTGCGCGACCTGCACCACAACACCAAGGACGGGCTGCACATGGCGTCGCTGGCCGGCGCCTGGACCGCTCTGGTCGCCGGCTTCGGCGGCCTGCGCGACGACGAAGGGATCCTGTCTCTCAACCCGTATCTGCCCGACGGCATCTCGCGACTACGATTCCGGTTGCGCTGGCAAGAGTTCCGGTTGACTGTGGACGTCATCCACGACGAGGTGACCTACACGTTGCGCGACGGACCCCACGGCGAGCTGACGATCCGGCACGCCGGCGAGGACATCGAACTCACGCACGACCGAACCCACGACGATCGCGTTGATCAAGCGTGAGCCGCTGTTGCCCACGCCGCAGCAGCCACCGGGACGCGCTCCGATGCACCGGAACGCGTACCGGTCGGTCAACCAGCTGGACTGACTGACCCCGGGGTTTCCTGCTGAGCCACCGCGCTGATCGTTGCCTGCTTGATGCCCCGCTCCTCAGCATCGCGCCGCCGATTATTGCCCGACTCCTCCTCATCGCTGCGCTCTGCATCGTCGTCGGGCGCTGCATCGTCGCTGGGGGAAGGCAGCCAGCGCAGCGCGCCGGGCGCCCAGTCCGGCACCACCGGGTGGGCCGGTGGGATCGGGTCGAGCCGACGGTAGGGCTCACCTTGTCGGGGGCGAATGTCGTTCTCCCCCTTGTTCGGCCACAGTGATGCGGCCCGCTCGGCCTGCGCGGTGATCGTCAGTGACGGGTTCACGCCGAGGTTCGCCGAGATCGCGGCGCCGTCGACCACGAACAGTGTCGGGTAACCGTAGGCCCGGTGGTACGGGTCGATGACGCCGGACTCGGGGCTGTCGCCGATCGCAGCGCCGCCGAGGAAGTGCGCGGTCAGCGGAATGTTGAACAACTCGCCCCAGGTTCCGCCCGCGACGCCGTCGATCTTTTCGGCAATGCGACGGGTGGCCTCGTTGCCGGCCGGGATCCAGGTCGGGTTCGGCTCACCGTGGCCCTGCTTGCTGACATAGCGCCGACGGCCCAGCTTGCCGCGCTTGGTGAATGTGGTGATCGAGTTGTCCAGGTTCTGCATCACCAGCGCGATCATCGTGCGTTCGCTCCAGCGCCGCGGGTTGAGCAGCCGCAGGGTGCCGCGCGGGTCATGGCCGGCGTTGTCGAGCAGCTGCTTCCACCGCGGCACGTCGGTACCTTCGGGGCCCGGGCCGTCGGTCATCAGCGTCTGCAGCAGACCCATCGCGTTGGAGCCTTTGCCGTAGCGGACCGGTTCGATATGGGTGTCCGACGAGGGGTGGATCGACGAGGTGATCGCCACGCCGTGGGTCAGGTCCAGGTCGTCGCTGACCTTCAGCCGGCCCGCCCCGACAATCGATTCGGAGTTGGTCCGGGTCAGCTCGCCCAGCCGTTCGGACAGCTCGGGCAGCTTGCCCTTGTCGCGCATCTTGAACAGCAGATGCTGGGTTCCCCAGGTACCCGCGGCCAGCACCAGGTGCTTGGCGGTGAAGGTGCGCTTGTTGCGCCGCAGCGTCCGGCCGGTGCGCGCCGTGCGAACCTCCCACACCCCGTCGTCGCGCTGTTCGAAACTGGTGACGGTCGTCATCGGAATCACTTGTGCGCCTTTGGATTCCGCGAGGCCGAGATAGTTCTTCAGCAACGTGTTCTTGGCCCCGTAGCGGCATCCCGTCATGCAGCTGCCGCATTCCAGGCAGCCGGTGCGCTCTGGGCCCGCGCCGCCGAAGTACGGGTCGGGCACCGTCTGACCGGGTGTCTTGGTGCCGTCGGGCCCGAAGAACACCCCGACCGGGGTGGGCACGAAGGTGTCGCCGCAGCCCATGTCCTCGGCGACCTCTTTGATCACGCGGTCGGCGTCGGTGAAGGTCGGATTGGTGACCACGCCGAGCATTCGCTTGGCCTGCTCGTAGTGCGGCATCAGCTCCGAGCTCCAGTCGGTGATGTGCGACCACTGTTTGTCGCCGAAGAACGGTTGCGACGGCACGTACAGCGTGTTCGCGTAGTTCAGCGATCCGCCGCCGACCCCCGCGCCGGCCAGGATCATCACGTTGCGCAGCAGGTGGATGCGCTGGATGCCGTACATGCCGAGCTTGGGCGCCCACAAGAATTTGCGGAGGTTCCAGGAGGTCTTGGCGAAGTCTTCGTCGGCGAAGCGCCGGCCGGCCTCGAGCACGCCGACGCGGTAACCCTTCTCCGTCAACCGCAGCGCGGTGACGCTGCCACCAAAACCCGAACCGATGATCAAGACGTCATAGTCAGGTTCCACGTCACCCAGTATGTACTTACCGACGGGTAATGAGCCAGAAACCAGATCAGCTCGCCGACGGTCAGGCCGACCTTCTGGAATTCCTTGAGGTCGCAGTAGCCGGATTTCGCCATCGAACGGCGCAGACCGCCGACGAGATTCAGCGAGCCGAACGGGTCATCGGACGGGCCGTTGAGGACCTGGTCCAGCGACGGCCGCTCGCCGGACGCGATCTGCAACAGCGCACCGCGCGGCAGCGACGGATGGGCGGCCGCGGACGGCCAGAACCAGCCTTCGCCCTGCGCCTCGACGGCCTCGGCGAGCGGGGTGCCCAGCACCACCGCGTCGGCGCCGCAGGCGATGGCCTTGGCAAGATCTCCGGAGGTGTGGATGTCCCCGTCGGCCAGCACGTGCACGTAGCGACCGCCGGTTTCGTCGAGGTATTCGCGGCGGGCCGCGGCGGCGTCGGCGATCGCCGTGGCCATCGGCACGCTGATCCCGAGGACCTCGTCGCTGGTGGTCACTCCGCTGGTCGAGCCGTAGCCGACGATGACGCCCGCCGCGCCGGTCCGCATCAGATGCAGTGCGCTGCGGTGATCGATCACGCCGCCGGCAACCACCGGGACGTCGAGCTCGGAGATGAAGGTCTTCAGGTTCAGCGGCTCGCCATGGCTGTCGACCCGTTCGGCGGAGACGATGGTGCCCTGGATGACCAGCAGGTCGATGCCGGCCGACAGCAGCGCCGGGGTCAGCGCCTGGGCGCTTTGGGGGCTCACCCGCACCGCGGTGGTGACCCCGGCGTCGCGGATGCGGGCCACCGCGGCGCCCAGCAGATCGGGGTCCAGCGGCGCGGAGTGGAACTGCTGGAGCAGCCGGACGGCCGCCGACGGTTCGGGTTCTTTCGCGGCCGCTTCGATGACTTGGGCGACCTTGGCTTCGACGTCCGCGTGGCGGCCGATCAGCCCCTCGCCGTTGAGCACGCCGAGGCCGCCGAGGCGACCGAGTTCGATCGCGAATTCCGGCGACACCAGCGCGTCGGTCGGATGCGCGATGACGGGGATCTCGAACCGGTAGGCGTCGAGTTGCCAGGCCGTCGTCACATCCTGCGACGAGCGGGTGCGTCGCGACGGCACGATATTGATGTCACCGAGTTCGTAAGTGCGCCGGGCTGTTCGGCCCATGCCGATCTCGACCATGTCACGCATGAGCGGGTCCTTCGATCAGTTCAGCGAGCGTAGTAGTTGGGCGCTTCGGCGGTCATCGTGATGTCGTGCGGATGACTTTCCTTCAAGCCGGCCGCGGTGATGCGCACGAACTGCGCCCGCTGCAATGCCTCGATGGTCTCGGCGCCGGTGTACCCCATCGCGGCGCGTAGACCGCCGGTCAGCTGGTGGATCACCGAGGACAGCGGGCCTCGGAACGGCACCCGCCCTTCAATGCCCTCGGGCACCAGTTTGTCCTCCGAGAGCGCGTCGTCCTGGAAGTAGCGGTCTTTCGAATACGACTTGGCTTCACCGCGGCCCTGCATGGCGCCCAGCGAGCCCATGCCGCGGTAGCTCTTGTACTGCTTGCCGTTGACGAAGATCAGGTCCCCCGGCGCTTCGGCGGTCCCGGCCAGCAGCGACCCCAGCATGGTGGTGGACGCGCCCGCAGCCAGCGCCTTGGCGATGTCACCGGAGTACTGCAGGCCACCGTCGGCGATCACCGGCACTCCGGCCGGGCTGCACACCGCCACCGCCTCGAGGATCGCGGTGATCTGCGGCGCGCCGACCCCGGCCACCACGCGGGTGGTGCAGATCGACCCGGGACCGACGCCGACTTTGACCGCGTCTGCGCCCGCTTCGACCAGCGCGGCGGCCGCCGACCGGGTGGCGACGTTTCCGCCGACCACTTCGACCCGGTTGCCGACCTCGTTCTTGAGTTGGCGGACCATGTCGAGCACCAGCCGGTTGTGCGCATGCGCGGTGTCGACGACGAGGATGTCGGCGCCCGCATCGGCCAGCGTCATCGCCCGCACCCAGGCATCGTCACCGACACCGACGGCGGCAGCGACCAGCAGTCGGCCGTCACTGTCCTTGGTCGCCAGCGGATGCTGTTCGGTCTTGACGAAATCCTTGACGGTGATCAGCCCGGTCAGCCGGCCGTGCCCGTCGACGATCGGCAACTTCTCGATCTTGTGCCGGCGCAGCAAGCCCAGCGCCGCGTCCGCGCTGACGCCCTCCTGGGCGGTGATCAGCGGGGCCTTGGTCATCACCTCGGCGACCTGCTTGGACTGGTCGACCTCGAACCGCATGTCGCGGTTGGTGATGATGCCGACCAGCTGACCGACGTCGTCGATGACCGGCAGCCCGGAGATCCGGAACCGGGCGCACAGCGCGTCGACCTCGGCCAGCGTCTGGTCCGGTTTGCAGGTGACCGGATCGGTGACCATGCCGGCTTCGGAGCGCTTCACGGTTTCGACCTGCCCGGCCTGCTCGGAGATCGGCAGGTTGCGGTGCAGTACCCCGAGACCGCCCGCCCGGGCCATCGCGATCGCCATCCGGGACTCGGTCACGGTGTCCATCGCGGAGCTCACCAGCGGCACTTTCAGTCGCACGTTCTTGGTGAGCTGGCTCGACGTGTCGGCGGTCGCCGGCACCACATCGGAGGCAGCCGGCAGCAGGAGAACGTCATCGAAGGTCAGTCCCAGCATGGCGATCTTCTGCGGATCGTCGCCGCCGGTCGGCACGGGGTCTTCGGGGAAACCACCCACGCGGGGGTAGGACGCGACGATCAGGTCGCCGCCGTCTTCGAGACGGGACAAGCCAGATGACATTGCCGGGGCCCTCCCATGCAGCGCGCGGAGATGTGGCGGGTGAGAAACTCATCCTATCGGCTCGGGTAGCCACCGCTGACGATGCGCGCCGCAAGCGGCGCGGGGAGGAGGCGGAAAGATCGAACCACGTCGCTGACGATGCGCGCCGCAAGCGCGCAAGGCGGCTGGGCGCGCCGGGTAGCGCTGGCGTGAAACCCGCGAGGCTGCGTACTGTGGACCCGTGCGCGACTACCTTCCGCCCGGGCTGCCGCCCGACCCGTTTGCCGACGACCCCTGTGATCCGTCGTCGGCGCTGGATGCTGTCGAGCCAGGCCAGCCGTTGGATCCGCAGGAGCGGATGGCTGTCGAGGCCGACTTGGCCGATCTCGCCGTGTATGAAGCCCTGTTGGCGCACAAAGGTATTCGCGGTCTGGTGGTGTGTTGCGACGAATGTCAGCAGGACCACTACCACGACTGGGACATGCTGCGCGCCAACCTGCTTCAGTTGTTGGTCGACGGCACCGTGCGGCCGCACGAGCCGGCCTACGACCCTGAGCCCGATGCCTACGTGACCTGGGATTATTGCCGGGGATATGCCGACGCGTCGCTCAACGAGGCGACCTCGGACACCGAGGGATTTCACGGACGCCGCTGAGCGTCCGTTTTCTCCTGCGATCACAGATCCTTTCGGCCGCCGTGCGGTCAGATCTCAGGGCCGTCGCCAGCTTCCGCCCCAATGTTCGATGCGGCCTGCGCAGTCGTCGCGAAGCATGCGCAGCTCCGCCGCCCGGTCTTCGGTGTCAGCGAGATCGGCGAGCAGGCAAGCCAGCGCCCAGCGCAGCGGTACCAGCCCCAGATGGCCGGTGAGCTCCAAGGCCGCCTCAGCGACGTCGCGCGCACGGTCGATAGCGCCGGCGCTGCACAGTGCCGCGGCCAGCACGACCTGGCTCTTGGCGCGATGCCGTGCCGCGCCGTCCAGGGTGGTCTCGGCCAGCTCGACCGCAACTTCGGCATTGCGAACTGCGACATCGCCTTGGCCGCCGGCCATCGCCAGTTCGGCAGCCACCCACGCCCGTCGCACCGCCAGCCGTGGTGGCCCGTGTGCCACGAACGGCTCTGCGCGCGCCGAGCAGCGTCGCCGCAGCGGTCAGCCGCCCTATGCCCAGCGCGTCAGCCGCCAGCCCGGTCAACGCATCGCCGGCAGCCTCGGGGTCGTGGCCGGCCAGCGCCCAGGCGCGACCGTCCCAGCCGCGGGCCAGGCTGTGCCAGCCCAGCTGGCGCAGAAACGACGCGTGTGCGCTGTGGGCGAGCGAGACCAGCCGTGCTGAGGATGTGGCTCGAGTCAGCTCCGCCAGGTCGGAATACGCGCTGCCGTAGCGGCCTTGACCGGCGGCGGCGATCGCACGTAGCCATTGCTGGTCCGGCGTCGTCGCTGCAGGCAGCGGCCAGCGCTGAGGCCCGTCGCCGAAAGCGGCAGCCAGTAAGTCTGACTCGCCGGACCAGTCCTGGGAGATATGTATCACGCTCCGTTGCTCGTTAAGACTTCATGGTTTCTGAGTTACACCGGTATTAAATCCAACGAGGATCGAATTTGTTGTGCATGCCCCGCGATTCGGCCGCGAGCTGCAACATTTCCGCTTGGCAAGCGGCCCACATGCACTCCTCGATGCAGGTGAGGTCATCACATCTATGAACGCGACGTAAATTCCCAAGCCGCAGTTGAGCATTCGGCACATTACAGCCTGTTGACGGCAATTCCCTAGCACCCCTACGTTTAGTTCCGACGAGTAGTCACCGACGACCCGCTCGATTCAGTTGACGACCAACTAGATCGCGAACTGGCCTGAACATGGGCGTGTAGAGAGGGACTTCAATGCCGCAACCGGAGCAACTACCAGGCCCCAACGCAGACATTTGGGATTGGCAATTACACGGCCTTTGCCGCGGCGTGGACTCGTCAATGTTCTTCCACCCGGACGGCGAGCGTGGCCGGGCCCGCCTCCAGCGTGAGCGCCGCGCCAAGGAGATGTGCCGCAGCTGCCCGGTGATGGCCCAGTGCCGGACGCACGCCCTTGATGTGGGTGAGCCGTACGGGATCTGGGGCGGCCTGTCGGAGGCTGAACGCGAGCTGCTGCTCAAGCGCGACATCGGCCGGACGCGCACCATCCGCCGCAGCGCCTAAAAGCGGGCGCTGCCGGCTACAGAATCGACCCGTCCTGCTTGTACTGCTCGATCTTGTCCCAGTCGACCCCGGCGTCGAGCAGGATCTCCTCGGTGTGCTGGCCATGTTCGGGTGCACCGGTCGGCTGAACGTGGTGACCGTCGAATTGAACCGGGTTGGTCGGCAGGATGTAGGGCTTACCGTTCATCGCGTTCACCGTCGGGATGTAACCGTTGGCGATGACAGCGGGATCCTCGCACAGCTCGCTGGTCTTCTGCAGGACGGCCCAGGCGCCCGACAGCGGCTTGAGGATCTCGCGCCATTGGTCGACGGTCTTTGATGCGAATTCCTCGTCCATGATGTCGATGAGCTCACCGCGATTGGTGAAACGAGAATGGCCGTCGGCGAACCGTTCGTCGGTGATCAGGTCGGTACGGCCGATCACGGTCATGAACTCGGGGTAAAACTTGTCGCCCTGCAACATCATCAGCGTGATGTAGCGGTCGTCCTTGGTCCGGTAGTTACCCACCAGCGGGTTGGGCATTTCGCGGTGGGTGAACGTCGGAATCGGGTCGCCGCCGTAGAGCATCGCCGCGGTAACCTGCGGCGTCATCGCCCACGCCGCGAGGCCGAGCAGCGAGACGTCCACGATCGAGGCCTCACCGGTGGACTTGCGTTTGTACAGCGCGGCGGCGATCCCGCCGGCAATGGTCAGTCCACCCATCAGGTCGCCGAATGCCGGGGTCTGCATGACCGGTTCTGGCTGATCGCGGGTCAGCGCATCGGCAATCCCGCCGCGTGACCAGAACGAAACCCCGTCATAGCCGGGCCGGTCGGCGTCGGGACCTTCTGGCCCATAACCGGATCCGCGGACGTAGATGATGTCGGGGTTCGCAGCACGAATCTGTTCGACCTCGATGCCGAGGTGTTTGCGACGAGCGGGCAGATAACTGGTAAGGAACACGTCGCTGGTTTTAGCCAGCTCATGGACGACCTCTTGACCGCCCGGTGTGGTCAAGTCGATGCCGATGGATTTCTTTCCGCGGTTGGGCATTTCGATCATGTAGTTGACCGCGGTCGGACCGCCCGGAATGAGGCCCATGGTGACCAGGCCACGCTGCGGGTCGCCGCCTTCGCGTGGCTCGACCTTGATCACGTCGGCGCCCCACTCGGCCAGCACCGCGCCGGCCGCGGGGACGAAGGTCCAGGCCGCAACTTCCAGCACGCGGATACCGCTCAGCGGTTTGGCGTCAGTCATAACGAGTCCTCCAGTTGTGCCATCGTGTGTCAGCTAGTCGCTGACGAGCCCGAACCGGCGATACGCCGCACGGATGTCGGCGCGCGCCTGCTCGGGTAATTTCGCTTGGGGCGGGCGCGATTCCGGGTATGACCCGACTGGCAGCCCGACGACCGATGCCGCGTACTTGAATGCGCCGCCCCAGTGGGTGAAGTAGTCAGGCCGGCCGGGATAGCGGGTGAACCATCCGCGCATGTCGAGCTCGAACTGGTCGAGTCCCGACTCCTTGGCGTAATCCATTGCCTCGACCAGCTTGTCGTTCCACACCAAGTCCCAATATTGGGACAGCGCACGCTTTTCCGCCGTCTCGTACAGATAGCCAGTGGTACCGAGTTGACCGGGACCGACGATGCCGGATCGCAGCCAACCGGCCCGGTACACCGTCGTATCGCATTCCCAGATCACCAGATCCGGCGCGAGCGCGTGCAGCATGCGACTTTGATGTGGCCGGAACGAGCCCTCCTTGGTGGCGCATACCGCGGGAATCTCCTCGACGATTCGCGCACCTTCCTGCGGGGAGAGGACGTATCCCGAGCTGGGCGAGTTGAACATCCCCAGCGCGATGTCTGTGCGTTCGGCGATGTATCTGAAAAAGCTCAAAACGCCTTCGCCACCGTGCAATTCCATCATCGGAGTCTGGATGTAGACGATGTCGGCGCCGCAGTCCTGGGCGTGCTGGGTCAACTCGAGGCAATCTTTGGCGGACAACGCCGCGGTGCACGACTGGATGACCACCTCGGAGTTGATCGCGTGGGCTTCCTCGATTGCGATCTCCAGCAGCTTCTTTCGCTCTGCAATGGTCAGCGACCAGAATTCCGCGACGCCGCTGGTCACCCAGAGCATCGGGTGATACAGCGTGCCGACGCAGTGCCGGACCAGTGTGCGGTAGGCATCCCAGTCGATGTCGTCGCCGTCGCGACCGCTGAACGGCGTGTAGAGCGAGTCACCGATGCCGTGCAATGAGCTGCGCGCCCACTGACGGGCATCCTTGGCGTTAGCCATCATTCACTCCCTGAATTAGCCGACGATCTCGAAGATCGCTGCCGCCGATGTCACCGCTTTGTCGGCGTTGCCCTCGTCGTGCAGCAGCATGCGTACACCGACCTTGCCCGATCCGCCCGCGTGTGCGGTGCCCTCCACCCGGAACGGACCGACCTTGCCGCGCGACATGAACATCACGTGCCAGCTCACCACCTGCAGCTTGCGGGTTCCGACGGCATCGGCGGCCAGGTCGATCGCCGCGGTTTCCAGCACCACGTGCTGGGGGCCGATGTGCAGCGCCGCGTCCGGCGACGCCAGTTCTTCGCTGAGTGCGGGCAGCTGCCAATGGTCGTCAGCACGCTTGGATGCGCCGAAGGCCTGCCAGAGTGGCGGCAAGTCGGGTGAATCCTCGATCACCAGCTCGGTGCCCGAAACATCCATCTTGCCAAGTCCTTCGGGCGGGATGCCGATGATCGCGCCTTGGCCTTCGTTGAAGGCGATGACCCGGTCGGGGTTGTCGGCGTCGACGATCTTGCATCGCCCGTAGCCCATCATCCGGCCCTGGTGGACGTTGCCGGATCCGACGATCTCGACCTTGTTCACGTCGTAGCCGGGATCGACGATCTGTACCGAGGCGATGACCGGGTTGGGAACGGCGACCATGTCGGTCTGGCAACCTTCGGGCGAGGCGATGGCCAACGGCGCCACCATGATTCCGCCCGCTTCGTTGCGCATATCGCGGCGGATGACGACGGTGTCGTCGCTGTCGCCGACGTTCATCGACGAATGATTGCGCCCGATGTAGCGGTAGCTCAGCAGCCCCGTCCAGCGCCGATACAGCTCGTCCCGGTAGGCGTCGGCATCACCCAGGAATTCCCTGATGTCTCGCAGCGGTCCGGTCAATCGAGTCATTCCTCCTGAGCGAGATGTTGAGCACGCGCCCAGCTAAGACATTACGGCTGCCCTCGCCGATGTAAAGGCGATATCGCCGGATCTACTGCGGATCGAAGAGCACCGGCACCGCGGTCGGCGACCGGAACACCTGCCCGCGGACGTGCGGGTCGTCGGCATCGGGGTCGAGCCTCAGGTTGGGCAGCCGGTCCAGCAGCAGGTTGATCGCGGTGCGCATTTCCAGGCGCGCGAGGTGCATGCCGAGGCAGACGTGGACGCCGTGGCCCCAGCTCATATTCGCCTTGGCCTGGCGGTGGATGTTGAAGGTGTCGGGGTCGGGGTAGCGATCCTCCTGCCGGTTGGCCGCACCCAGCATCGGCATCACCGTGCACCCCGCCGGGATCTTGACCCCGCCGAGTTCGGTGTCGCGGGTCGTCACCCGGGTGATGGTCAGCAGCGGAGGCTCCCAGCGCACGCCCTCCTCGATCGCCTGCGGAATCAGCGAGCGGTCCGCGCGGACCGCCTCCAACTGCTCCGGGTCGGACAACAGTCCCAGCAGCAGGCTGCCCAGCGACCGGTAGGTCGTCTCGACGCCGGCCGGGAGCAGCAGCCGCAGGAACGAGAAGATCTCCTCGTTGTCGAGCTTCTGCCCGTCGATCTCGGCGGCGCCCAGCGCGCTGATCAAATCGTCTTTGGGTTCGGCGCGACGGGCCTCAAGGATCGGCTCGAAGTATTCGCAGAGCGCGGCCGAGGCCGCCAGCCCGCGTTCGGGGTTCATCAGCCAGCTCAGCAGTGAGATCGACCAGCGCTGGAACTGCGGGTAGTCCTTTTCCGGCAAGCCCAGCAGCCCCGCGATGATCTGGCTGGGGTAGTCGAAGGTGAATTCCTTGACCAGGTCCGCCTTGCCGTTGGCCGCGAACTTGTCGATCAGGCCATTGGCCACCCGGCCGACCAGCTCGTCCTGCCGCTTCGCTAAAGCCTTCTGGGAGAATGCTTTCGACACCAGGGAACGGAGTCGTCCATGCCTGGGCTCGTCCATGCCGAGCATCACGCCCTCGCCGAGCACCGGCCCGAACGCCGCGATGACGGCCGCTGAGGAGAAAGTCTCGTTGTCGCGCAGCATCTGCTGCACGTCTTCGTGGCGGTACACGATGAACATCGGCAGCGATTCCTCGTGTGGCAGCGCTCCTGAGGTTTCGAGTCGCTGGACCGGCTCCTCGCGACGCAGCCGCGCCAGCTCGGTGTACGGGTCACGCACGTCTCCGGATATCGCGTCGTCGAAGGCGCCGAAGTCTTGCGAGGTCGTCGAAAAGCTGTTCCATGTCTACCCACTCCCATTTTCGTTGCCGCGCTTGGCCGCCAACGTCGCCAGGCGTTGCAGCAACGGCGCCGGAATGACTTTCGTCGCGAACACCATTGCCTTCTGCGAGAAAGTCAACGGCCACGCGCCGTCTCGCATCGAACCCTGCCTGGGGATGCCCAGCACGATCCGCGACATGTGATGCATGCCGATGGCCGGAAGAATTCGGTTGAATGCCAACAACATCGACGCATCCGGCCCGACGCCGCGACGGCGAAACGGTCGCGGTGTCACCCAGCGCCTTGATAACACCGTCGGTGAACTTCTCCGGCGGCCTGGCCATCCGCATCGCGAACCGTCCGCGGCTGTTCATGGTGTTGTGCAGCCGGGCGTAGGGACCGCCGAAGTCGCGGTCGTCAGTGGTGCCCGCGTCGGTGATGATCTCGGTGTCGTGGGTGCCGGCCACCAACACCGTGACGCCGAGTCCAAACGGGGCGATCTCGACGGCCATCGACTCGCCCCAGCGCTCCAGCGCCCCTTTGGCCGCGGAGTACGGCGCGGTGGCCGGTTGACCGCGTACCCCGGCGGCACTGGACACCAGGATGATCCGGCCTTCGCCCGCTGCTCGCATCGAGGGCAGCAGAGCTTGAGTCAATGCCACCGGACCCAGGACGCTGGTAGCGAAGAGCCGCTGCCACAACGCCATATCGGTCTCTTCGACCATTCCGGCAGCGGAGACGCCGGCGTTGTGCACGATGGCAAACGGTGTGCCGACGGCCTCGCCGATGGTCTTGGCAGCAGCCGTCACCGACGCCTGGTCCATCAAGTCGAGTCGGACGCCGATCAACCGATCGTCGTCAGGCGGCGGCTGCCCGTGCACATGGAGAGCCTCGCGCAGCGCCGCCATGCCCTGCTCGGGAGTGCGCATGGCCGCCACCACCTGCCAGCCCTCGCGGTACAGGCGTGCGGCCGTTGCCAAACCGAGCCCGCGGGACGCGCCGGTGATGACGACGCAGCGTGCCTTAGCCATTCGCGCCCGCGCACGCGCCTTGGCCCGGTGGCGGCGCGTCGACATGCGGCCGGCCCTTGGGTTCGCCGCTGGCCCATGTCGACCAGATGCCCACCGAATACGGGCCCGGCGCCCCGGCCTTCTCGTAAAAGCCCTGCGGGTCATACACTTTGGCCTCCGGATACGGCCACGGGCAGGCGACCGAGGTAGCCGCGTGGGTGACTTTGATGACCCAGAACCAGCCGCCGTAGGCGAAGTACGACACGTTGATGATGGCGAACATCACCAGGAAAGTGCCCAGCACCGGTCGCATCGGAAACAGCTTCGCCTTGGCGGCAAGCTTTTCCGCCACCGACTTGCCGGTGTCGTCGCGGTAGCACAGGATCGCCGCCGGAACCATCACGAACGTCACCGAGAACGATTCCCAGATCAGCGGGAACTGGAAGGTGGTGCCGGTGAACACCGAGCCCCACGGAATCACCTGCGAATAGATGTACATGCCCCAGTGGATGAGGATGTTTTCCAGGAACGCATCGAAGACGAAGCCGATCACGCACGCCAGCAGGCCCAGGCTGACCAGCGGATGCCGCGACACGTAACTCGTCGGCCCGTACTTCGCCTGTAGTTTGCGCAGGATCCAGACCGCCGGGAAGTAGGGACCGAAGTAGAACA
This sequence comes from uncultured Actinomycetota bacterium, assembly GCA_963762535.1. Taxonomy (GTDB): domain Bacteria; phylum Actinomycetota; class Actinomycetes; order Mycobacteriales; family Mycobacteriaceae; genus Mycobacterium. The sequence goes on along the minus strand of CAVXKX010000001.1, from coordinate 54,827 downwards.
TCACGTAGCCGAACACCACGAACGGTTCGACGGTCGGCGACAACGACACCAGCGGCCAGGACTCCGGCCAGTGAACCAGGTCCGGGTTGTAGACCGCGAACGGCGACCAGTTCATGATCGGGTCCTGCCACACGATCAGCGTGGTGCACAAAAACATCAGCATCACCGGGCTGCCCGGGTTACGCCGCCAACCTCTGACGAAGACGACCACCAGCACGATCAGTGCCACGACGGTGGCGCTGTCCAGGAAGGTGATGTAGTCCAGTCCGAAGACGAACTTCACCGGGCGCGGACGGCCGTGCACATTCGGATTTGCGACGCGCGGGGCAAGGGCCACACGGCAATTGGCGATGAAGAACAATGCGAAGGCGGCCAGTGCGGCACTGGCGATCCAGCCGCCCCAGTTCCGTTGCGGCGCGCCAGGTTGGGTGCCGGCGGCAGGTGGCGCGGATTGATCGGTGCTCATTGTCTGCTCACCCGTCTTCCCCGAAGCGGTCGACCAGGTGTGAGTTGACGCCGTCGGCATCCAGCGTGCGGGCCACCAGGTAGCCGGCCCCCATCCAGGCGCGGCGGGTCCATTTGCCGAACGACACCCGAGTGCCGGGTGCGCCCGCAGCGGCGGGCATCATCTTCACCCGCTCCAGTGCCTCTTTGACGCCGCGCGGGCTGAGCGGGTGAGCGTCGGCGCAGGCCCGCACCAACGTCGCGGCGACGTCGTGATTGACCGGGAGCACACAGTATTCGGGCCGGCGGCCGGCGTACCGCTCGGCGTAGCGGTCGAGGAAGTCCTGGCCGAGTCGGTTGGCCTCGTCGTACTGGTCGACCCCGATCCATCCCATGAACGCGTTCCACATGATCGGGTTGACCCACGCGTTCTGAAACGCGGTGGTGGTGAATCGCGGCGGGTCCCAATTGACGGCTTCCAGTGCCGGGTTGATGAACACGATGCCGAAGCCGAAGCCGAGGTGCACGATCGCCTCGGCCTTGGCTTGGTGCAGCGTGCTGACGGCCTCGTTGATGTCTTGGGCGGTCTGGGCGATAGCGGCCTCGGCGACGATGCGGATTCCTTTGCGGCGACAGGCAGCTCGCAGGTTCTTCAGATAGCTCTCGCCGATCAGGTTCTGCTCGACGAGGACGCCGATTTCCCGCAGACCACGCTTGGCGACGAGATCGGCGAGGAAGATCGGTTCGTCGGTCATCGATCCCTGCGGGAAGGCGAATGTCCATTCGCCGAGCCAGTCGTCGGTCCCGGTGACGCTGATGGCCGGCACCTTGAACCGTTCTTCGATCGCCTCACGGGTCGGCACGCAGTTGTCGGTGATGTGCGGCCCGAAGACCGCGATACACCCCTCATCGACAAGTTCGCCGAAGGCGTCGATCACCGCTTTGACCGACCCCTTGGGCAACCCCTCGACTTCGCGGTAGATCATCTGCACCGGACGGTCGATCAGTGCCCTGCTCAACCGCCTCGTCGAACACGAGGTCAAAAACCTGGGTGAAGTCCGACTTCATCTCCGGTGGAAAACCCGGCGGCAACGTGAAGTCCATCAGATAGCCGATCTTGATCGGCTCAGCAGTGCTCTCGTAGGACATCTGACCTCCACGGGTCCACGCCGACCGCAGTTTCCTTGTCCACCCGGTCAGCGCTGACCTAACATTTGTTCACACCCTAGCGGCGGTGCTCAGCGGCGTCAATCATGGTGCGACGAGGTAGACGTTGATCATTTCTCTGAGGCTGCGATTCACCGCGACGTCATCGGTGAGCGGGCCGGCGATCGCCGCTTCGGCCGCCACGCACATCGGCAGGCCTTCGGCGACCAGTCGGGCGGCCGCGATGAGTACCCGGGTCGAGGCCACCTCACGCAGGCCGCCGGATTCCAGACGACGAATGGCCTGGCCCAGCCGGACCAGCTCCGCCGCCGTCTCGGCCTCCACGCCGGCTTCGTGTGCGACGATGCGCTCTTCGACTTCGACTGGCGGGAAACCGAATTCGATGGCAACCATCCGCTGCCGGGTCGAGTCCTTGAGGTCCTTGAGCACGCTCTGGTAGCCGGGGTTGTAAGAGACCACTAGGCCGAATCCAGGCGCCGCGTCCAGCGTGATCCCGAGTCGCTCGATCGGCAGTTGGCGCCGGTAGTCGGCGAGTGGATGCAGCACGACGGTGGTGTCCTGACGCGCCTCCACCACCTCGTCGAGGTAGCAGATCGCCCCATCGCGCACCGCACGGGTCAGCGGACCGTCCACCCACTCCGTCTCGCCGCCGCGCAGCAGATAGCGGCCGACCAGGTCGGCGGTGGTGAGGTCGTCGTGACATGCGACGGTGATCAGGGGCCGGCCCAGGTCGTGCGCCATCGCCTCGACGAAGCGGGTCTTGCCGCAACCGGTCGGGCCCTTCAGCACGATCGACAGGCCCTGGCGGTAGGCGGCCGTGAAAACAGCTTCTTCGTTGCCGATTGCCGTGTAGAAGGGGCGCGTAGTGGTCGCGCCGTTCTGGTTTGCAAGGGCGGGTTCGTTGGCCATCATTACCTTTCCGCCAGCTGCTGGGTTGCCGTCGATGGATCGCTCGGTCGTGATAGCACGCGCCTGGTCACCTCGGCCGAGCGAATCGCCGAACGAAACAGCGGCCCAACGATACTCGTGAGTTCGTCGGGCCGGGAAATGCTCGCGTGCGCGGTGCTGCCGAATACCCGGCGCAGGGATTGCACGTCGGTTCCCGCTCCTACCGTCAGGCACACGCAGCCGGTGCCGCGGCGACGTGCCTCGGTGAGCGCACGACGCGCGTCCGCGGCACCGTAGGCCCGCTCGTAACCGTGGTCGTAGGCCAATCCGTCGGACAGCACCACCAGGAGTCGGCGCGACGTTCCGCCGCGCGCCTCCAACACCGCCGAGCCGTGGCGGATCGCCGCGCCGAGTCGCGAGTAGGCGCCGGGCTCCACACTGTTCAGTCGCCTGATCACCTGGCTGTCGAGGTGATCGTCAAATCGTTTGAGCGGCAACATCGTCACCGCGGTGCGGCCGTGGGAGTAGTACGCGTACAGCGCCACCCGATCGCCCAGATCGTGCAAAGCGACGGTGAGGTTGGCGACCACGGTGCGTTGTTGTTGGTGCACGGTCCGGCCCAGCGTGCCGGCCTCGGCCGTCGAACCGGAGATGTCGAGCAGCAGAAGCACCGACAAGTCACGCCGTCGACGCAGGCTGTCGAGATACACCGACTCGTCGGGCACCGATCCCGGCCATCGCTTCGACGTGTGCTTCGACAGCAGCGTCGATGTCGATATCGTCACCCTGCGCCTGTCGGTGCCGGCGGTGCAAGCCCATCCCGAGCCTGGCCAACGGGCGTCGCAGACCGATGGCATCGTCGATCGCCGAGCTCGCTGAAGGCTTTGCCGCCGAATCGATTTCGACCACCGTGCACCAATCAGCGCGGTAGGCCTTGCGGTTGGTATCCCACTCGGGATACTTCACGCTACGAGTGCCGAGGTCGGCCACGTGGTCGACGACATCCTCGATCGCAGCGGTCGCCGGCGACGACGAAGCGTACCTACCACGTCTTGCCGGAGTTGGTGCGATGAGTGGGGTTGTCCGCGCCGGGCGGTCCCCCGCCACTTCCGGTTTGACGTGCCGACGAGAGCATCTTCGTCAACCACTTGCCGATGAATCCGCCCCCGCCAACCGGGCTGGTGAACAGGTCAGGATCGTCGCTGCCGTCGAGGTCACCGTCGGCAAGCTCTGCCAATTCGTGAGGGTGCCGGCTGCGTGGAACGTGCTCCGGCATCTTCGGCTCGGAATGCTCACCGAGCGGCGGCGGTCATCAGCTTGCCGGCGCGAATGACACCGAAGTCCGCCGGCGGATCATCGACCGCGTCCTTCCCGGACGCCAGGCTCAGCGACTCCGCGGGCGAATTGCTTCGGCCTGCGATGTCGGTGTTGCCGATCGCCCCCAGCACCCGCGGCAGCACATCAACGTTGGCGACCAGTGCGCGATGCCCTTCGATCGCCAAATACCGCTTGGCCAAACGGGAACGGCGGGCCAGCGGACGCACGACGTCGGGATCGAAACTGCCCGCGGCAATCATCGACGCGTGCACAGCGATAGCGGCGAGGTTCGTCCGGTCAGGCAACGACGGGTCGACGAACACCGTTTGTCCGTCCGTCCACGGCGGCTCGCCGACCCGCTGCGCATCGACGGCCACCGCGCGTCCGGCAAAGGCGGAGGCAAGCATGCCGAGGGTCTGCAACCGGTCGACGTCAGCGCCGTCCGCCACCCGCCACCTCCGGATCGTCATCCTCGACGCAAAACCAAATATCTGTTCCAGACTAGGGCCGGGCTCCATCGGCGTCAACGAGATCGGTGGCCGGTATCCGGTGACCCCGAGCAAATAATCGGTATCCAACGACCAACCCGGCAGGGCGCCGTTACTGTGCCGACATGCAGATGCTGCTCTTCAGGCTCGGGCTGATTCTGTTCCTGATCGGCTTGCTCACCGGGGTGGCCGTGCCGTTCTTGAGGAACTCACGGATGGGGCTCTCAAGCCACCTCGAGGGAGTCCTCAACGGCATGTTCCTGGTGTTACTCGGCCTGCTTTGGCCGCACACCGACCTTTCCCACGCGTGGGGCGTCACGGCAGTCACGCTGCTGGTGTATTCCACCTTCGCCAACTGGCTGGCGACGCTGCTCGCCGCGGCGTGGGGCGCCGGCAGCAGAATTGCGCCGATCGCGGGAGGCGACCACGAAGCCTCCGCGGTGAAGGAACATGTCGTCAGTTTCCTGCTGGTGTCCCTTTCGCTGACGATCGTGGTGGGCGTCGTCATCGTCATCGTCGGGCTCTGACGGTTTCGCGGCGCCGCCAGCGGTTAGGCCCAGTCAGCATGGGGTAGTCCGAGCAGATGAACAGGAGCCAAGCGTTTGCTGTCGCGGCATCGGCCGCGGCCATCGCATCTCTGGCCGGGTGTGTGAACCAGGGCGGCGGACAGTCCACGTCGTCGTCCCCACCCCCCGGCACCGAGCGGATGAGTACTCAGTTGAAGGGGGCGGACGGCGCCACAATCGCCAACGCCACCATCGATTTCGCCAACGGCTTCGCGACAGTGACTGTGGAGGCCGGACCCAACCACACCTTGAGCCCTGGATTTCACGGTCTTCAAATTCACTCCGTGGGTAAGTGCGAAGCGAATTCGACTGCGCCGAACGGAGATTCGACCGGCGACTTCGCCTCGGCCGGAAGCGTCTACCAGGCGCCGGATCACACTGGATATCCCGCCAGTGGCGACTTGACCGCGTTGCAGGTGCGGCCCGACGGCTCGGCGAAACTCGTGACCACCACGAGTCTGTTCACCGCCGCGGACTTGCGAAACAACCAGGGGAGCGCCCTGATCGTTCACCAGAATGCGGACAACTTGAGCGGTAGCGCCGGCGGTACTTCGGGTAAGCGGGTGGCCTGCGGTGTGATCGCCGCGGGCTCCGCGACAACGTCGTCGTCGACGACGACGACGAGCATTTCCACCGTCACCACCACGGTCGAGGTGCCACCGCCTAGCACGAGCACCAGCACCGTCACGGTCACCAGTGCACCAACCATGACGTCCACCGCACCCATGACGACGACGCAAAACCTGCCGCGCGGCGGCTACTAGGCGCGACGCACCTCAGTGGACGGTTAGCGCGGCGGGCCGAGAATAATCTGCCCGAACTTGTCCGCGCCCCCGGCCATCCGTGCGGGCGAAATTTCGAAGCCATCTGGGCGCGGCGTTGCCTTGTCGCGACCGGAGTAGCGGAACATGCCTTCGATTCCCGCCGGGGTGTTGATCATGAGCAGATCCGCTTTTTTGGATGTGATGCGGTATGCGTGGGGAATGTTTTTGGGCAAGAAGACGATTCCGCCTTCCGACAGCTCCATCTCCTGGTCGTCCAACCAGAGCAACGCGGTGCCCTTGATCAGCATGAAGACCTCATCCTCACGCGTGTGTTTGTGATACGGGGGTGCCTCGCCCTCGCTGACATCGAAACGTCCGACCATCAACTGGCCATTTGTGGCCTTGCCATCGAGCAAGATCGCCAGCGTACCGCCGTCGAGCCATTCCAACTGCTGCTGCTGCTCCGGTTGCGCCAGATACGCCATGCTCATGCGTCGTCCCCCATGCGGTGTTGGTGAGAGCTCCACGGCGCTCCCGAGTCAATTAGTTGGGCGACTTCGATGTCGGTCACCAAGGTTATCTAGCGACGCCCCTATCAACTAGCCGAGCGCGGAACTAAAATTCATTCGCCACTGCTCGGCGCCCAGCACCGCCACCCGACGAAGTTCGTCGCCGACACTACGAACGGTGCGAACGATGGGTGACTACGACTACGACGTCTTAGTGATTGGGTCCGGCTTCGGTGGCAGCGTCGCCGCATTACGACTGACCGAGAAGGGGTACCGGGTCGGAGTGTTCGAGTCCGGCCGGCGCTGGGACGCGGACTCCCTGCCGAAGTCGAATTGGAACGTGCGCAAATCGATCTGGGCGCCCAAGCTCGGGCTCACCGGACCGCAGCGCATCAGCAACCTCGGCAAGTGCATGGTGTCCAGCGCGGCCGCGGTCGGCGGTGGCTCGATCATCTATGGCAACACGCTGTACCAGCCGCTCGAGCCGTTCTACCGCGACAAGCAGTGGGCGCACATCACCGACTGGAAGGCCGAGCTCGCCCCGTACTACGACCAGGCCAAGCGGATGCTGGGCGTCAACCCCAACCCGCGCCTGACGCCGGCCGACGAGGTGGTCAAGCAGATCGCAGATGACCTCGGCGTCGGCGATACTTTTCACGCCACCGACGTCGGCGTCTTCTTCAACGAGGGCCACAAGGGCCAGGAGGTCGCCGACCCGTACTTTGGCGGCGCCGGGCCGCGCCGAGCGGGGTGTATCCACTGCGCCCGCTGCCTCACCGGCTGCCCCCACAACGCGAAGAACACGACGCTGACGAACTACCTTTATCTGGCCGAACAGGCCGGCGCTCAGGTGCACCCGCTCACAACGATCACCTCGGTGCGTGCCCGCGACGGCGGTGGCTACCAGGTCGAGACGGTGCGGGCGAACGGAACGCTGCGCCGCGGCAAGAAGGCGTACACCGCCGAGCAGGTCGTTTTCGCCGCCGCCGCGCTCGGCACGCAGAAGCTGCTGCACAAGCTGAAGGACAACGGCACGCTTCCGGCACTGTCGCCGCGGCTAGGCAACCTCACCCGCAGCAACTCCGAGGCGGTCCTCGCCGCCGTGGCGAAGAGGCGGGGGACCGACTTCGCTCAAGGCGTCGCGATCACGTCGTCGATCCACCCTGAGCCAAACACGCACCTCGAGGTCTGCCATTACGGCAAGGGCCAGAATGCGCTGTTCATGCTGACGATGCCGATGGTCGACGGTGGAGCGTCCCGGTTCATGCGCTTCCTGCTCGCGATCGTGCTTCACCCGATCGTGTTCCTGCGCTCGCTCAATGTCCGGCACGCCTCAGAACGAGGCGTAGCCCTGCTGTTCATGCAGTCCCTGGACAACTCGTTGACGTCCTACCGCCGGCGCGGACGACTGCTCACCAAACAGGGCACCGGCGAGCCCAACCCCACCTGGATCCCGATAGCCCACGACATCGCGAAACGGTTCGCGAACAAGATCGACGGTGACGCGCACGGCTCATTCACCGACCCGTTCAACATCCCTACCACGGCGCACTACATCGGCGGCTGTGTCATCGGCACGTCACCCGAGCAGGGCGTCGTCGACCCTTACCAGCGGGTGTTCGGCTACCCGGGTCTGCACATCGCGGACGGCTCGGCGATCACCGCCAACCTGGGCGTGAATCCGTCACTGACGATCACCGCCCAGGCCGAGCGGGCAATGTCGTTCTGGCCGAACAAGGACGACGCGGACTCGCGCCCGGCGTTGGGCGAGCCATACCGGCGTCTCGAACCGGTGGCGCCGAACCTGCCCGCCGTCCCCGAGTCGGCGCCCGGTGCACTGCGGTTGACGGTGATCTGACTACGTAACCCGGTGCATGCCCCTTTCCGGACAGAACGAAAAACGAAACACCCCCGGCGGCTTGCACCGGGGGTGTTTCGAACTACTGCTTAGTGAGCGTGGCCGTGGTGATGACCGTGGCCGTGGTCGTCCGCCTCGGCCGGCTTCTCGACGATCGCGGTCTCGGTGCTCAGCACCATGCGTGCCACCGACGCCGCGTTGAGCACCGCCGACCGGGTGACCTTGACCGGGTCGATGACCCCGTCGGCGCCCAGGTCGCCGTACTCCAGCGTTGCCGCGTTGAGCCCATGCCCGACCGGCAGCCCGCTGACCTTGCTGACCACTACCGCGCCGTCGAGACCGGCGTTGGTCGCGATCCAGAACAGCGGGGCGCTGAGCGCCCTGGCGAACACCTCGACACCGCTGGCCTCGTCGCCGGACAGTGAGCCCTGCAGCTCGGTGAGCGCCTTGCGGGCGTGCACCAACGCGGATCCACCGCCTGCGACGATGCCTTCTTCCACTGCCGCCTTGGCCGCAGCGACCGCGTCTTCGACGCTTTCCTTGCGCTTCTTGAGCGCGGTCTCGGTCGCGGCACCGACCTTGATCACGGCGACGCCACCGGACAGTTTGGCCAGCCGCTCCTCCAGCTTTTCGCGATCCCAGTCAGAGTCGGTCGCCTCGATCTCGGCGCGCAGCTGCTTGGCCCGGGCCTTGATCGACTCGGCGCTGCCACCGCCCTCGACAATCACCGTGTCGTCCTTGCTGACCACGACCCGACGAGCCGAACCGAGCACGTCGACACCGACTTCGCGCAACGCGAGCCCGACGTCGGGGTTGACCACCTGGCCGCCGGTGACGATGGCCAGATCCTCCAGGAATGCCTTGCGGCGGTCGCCGAAGAACGGCGCCTTGACCGCGACGGCTTTCAGCGTCTTGCGGATCGCGTTGACCACCAGCGTCGACAGCGGCTCGCCCTCGACGTCCTCGGCGATCACCAGCAGCGGCTTGCCCGCCTCGGCGACCTTCTCCAGCAGCGGCAGGAAGTCCGGCAGCGAGGTGATCTTGTCGCGGTGCAAGAGGATCAGCGCGTCCTCCAGCACGGCCTCTTGTGCGTCGAAGTCGGTGACGAAGTAGGCCGACAGGAAGCCCTTGTCGAAGCCGACACCTTCGGTGAAGTCCAGCTCGGTGTTCAGGGTCGACGACTCCTCGACGCTGACCACGCCGTCGTGCCCGACCTTGGTCATCGCCTCGCCAACCAGCGCGCCGATCTCCTCGTCACGCGAGGACACGGTGGCGATTTGGGCGATGCCGGTCTGACCCGACACCGGGGTGGCCGATGCCAGCAGCGCCGCCGACACGGCGTCCGCGGCCTTGCTGATTCCCAGCCCCAACGCGATCGGGTTGGCGCCGGCCGCGACGTTGCGCAGTCCGTGCTTGATGATGGCCTGCGCCAGGACGGTTGCGGTGGTGGTGCCATCACCGGCGATGTCGTTGGTCTTGGTGGCCACCGACTTGACCAGCTGGGCGCCCAAGTTCTCGAACGGGTCTTCCAGGTCGATCTCGCGGGCGACGGTGACGCCGTCGTTGGTAATAGACGGGCCGCCAAAGGCCTTGGCCAGCACCACATTGCGGCCGCGGGGGCCCAACGTCACCCGGACCGCATTGGCGAGCTTGTCCACGCCGGCTTCCATCGCCCGGCGCGCGGTCTCGTTGTACTCAATCTGCTTGCTCATAGGTCCTTCTTGTCCCGTTTGATAAGCGATCCGCCCCGGAAATCACCCACGCCTTGACGTGAGGATCGCCGGGGCGGAACACGCCTTTGGCTACTTGTTTAGCTACTTGGCAACGACAGCCAGCACGTCGCGGGCGGAGAGGATCAGGTACTCCTCGCCGCCGTACTTGATCTCGGTGCCGCCGTACTTGCTGTAAATGACGGTGTCGCCTTCGGACACGTCCAGCGGAATCCGCTTCGAGCCGTCCTCATCCCACCGGCCGGGGCCGACGGCGACGACTTTGCCCTCTTGGGGCTTTTCCTTAGCGGTGTCGGGAATGACCAGACCAGATGCGGTCGTGGTCTCGGCCTCATTGGCCTGTACGAGGATCTTGTCCTCGAGTGGCTTGATGTTCACGCTCGCCACGATTGGAGCCCTCCACTTAGTTGGTAGCAGGTCCGGAGCGGTTGCCCCGATTTACCCAGGTGTTTCGGCTTTCGTCCATGCCTGCGCGTCGTCGTCGCGGGAGCCGACGCCGGAAGTGTTCGATTGCCACCTAGCACTCTATACATGCGAGTGCTAGCACTCAAGGCTGGGCCGGTGCTTTATGCGACTTGGCTTTTTACCACCGGCAGGCCCGGGTCACTGGCCACGTCCAGTGGAGACGGCGGCGCACCGGCCGCCACCAGGTGCGCGGCGAAGGAGGCGATCATCGCCCCGTTGTCGGTACACAGCCGTAACCGCGGGATGCGCAGCGCCAGCCCGGCGGCTTCGCAGCGCTGGGCGGCCAACTCCCGCAGCCGCGAGTTGGCGGCCACCCCACCGGCGACGAGAAGCGTGGACACCCCCAACTCGGTGGCGGCGCGGACCGCTTTCATGGTCAGCACGTCGGCCACCGACTCCTGGAAACCGGCGGCGATGTCTGCGGTCGACGCGTCCGGGTGACTTTCGACGTAGCGCGCGACGGCGGTCTTGAGCCCGGAGAAGCTGAACGCGTGTGGCGCATCGGCCGGCCCGGTCATGCCGCGAGGGAACACGATCGCCTGCCGATCGCCGGTCTTGGCCAGATCGTCGAGCACCTTGCCGCCCGGGTAGCCCAGGCCCAGCAGCCGGGCCACCTTGTCGTAGGCCTCCCCCGCGGCATCGTCAACAGTGCTACCCAATTCGACGATCGGCTGACCGAGCGAGCGAACATGCAGAAGGTGGGTGTGGCCGCCCGACACCAGCAGCGCAACACATTCCGGTAGCGGCCCGTGTTCGTAGACGTCGGCGGCCAGGTGGCCGCCCAGATGGTTGACCGCGTAAAACGGCACATCCCAGGCCGCCGAATACGCCTTGGCGGCAGCCACTCCCACCAACAGCGCGCCGGCCAAACCGGGCCCGATGGTGGCCGCGACGACGTCGGGCTTCTGCAGGCCGGCGGTGGCCAGGGCGCGGTGCATCGCCGGCCCGAGCGCCTCCAGATGCGCCCGCGAAGCCACTTCGGGCACCACGCCGCCGTATCGGACGTGTTCATCGACGCTGGAGGCCACCTCGTCGGCCAACAGCGTCACGGTTCCGTCGTCGTCCAGCCTTGCGATGCCGACACCGGTTTCGTCGCAAGACGTTTCGATCGCCAAGATCGTCCTCATGTCGTTGTCGCCACCCGCCGCATCGTGTACGCATCCGCGCCGCTGATCCGGTAATACCGTTTGCGCACACCCACTTCGGTGAAACCCGCGCTACGGTACAGCGCGATCGCCGTCGCGTTGTCGGTGCGGACCTCCAGATGCACGACGGAATCTGCGGCGATCGTGAGCAACTCGTCGAGCATGCGCCGGCCGACGCCACGGCCCTGGTATGCGGGGTCGACGCCGATGGTGTGGATTTCGTATTCGAACGGCGGCGTGCGGCCCAACCGGGAGATCCCGCCGTAGCCGATCAGCACGCCGTCCTCGCGTGCCGCCACGTAGTGGTTGTGTTCGGCAGCGAGCTCGCGGACGAATGCGATTGTGGGCCAGGGGTCGTCACCGGGAAACAGCAGAGCTTCCAGCTCGGCGCAGCGGTCGGCGTCGGCTTCGGTCAGCCCGTCGATGATCACGGTCACTGGGCGGCCCGCTCGGCCAGCGTCTTGGCGTCCGGTCGCCGCAGATACAGCGGCACCAAGGTCGCAGGCGGCTGCGACCAGTCCGCCACCGCGGCGACCAGTCCGACCGCGTTGGGATACAACGGTTCGACGCACGGCAACCCGAACAGCGCCGCGTGTGCCGGCGAGCCGGCCACCGACTGGGCCGGTCCCGGGTCGACGTCGGCCGGGGCAGCAACGGCTGGTCCGCCGGTCCGAATACCATCGCGGTAGCGGGCCCAGTAGATCTCGCGCCGCCGCGCGTCGGTGACCACCAAGACCTGACCGCTGGTCTGCACGCCGATGGCATCGAGGCTGCAGACTCCGTACACCGGAATGCCCAGCGCGTGACCATAAGCCGACGCGGTCGCCATCCCGACCCGCAGGCCGGTGAACGGGCCGGGACCGCAGCCGACCACCACCGCGTCCAGGTCGGTCATCGAGCGTCCGGCATCGGCCAACGCGGCCAACACGTTCGGCGTGATCCGCTCGGCATGCGCGCGGGCGTCGACGCTGACCTGTTCGGCCAACAGTTCGCCGTCGGCGACGACACCCGCCGTCACCGCCGGGGTCGACGTGTCGATGGCCAACACCGTGCGCCTCACGGGCAACTCCATTGCCACGTCGCAGTCCTGGTGTCGGAGTTGCTGATTCGCTCGAGCCGGACGTCGAGATGCCGCTCGGACAGCCGTTCGGCGAGGCCTTCGCCCCACTCCACCACCACGACGGCATCGTCGAGTTCGGTATCGAGGTCCAGGCTTTCCAGCTCGTCGAGCAGGTCGGCGCCGGTGTGGTCGAGCAGGCGGTAGACGTCGACGTGGATCATCGCCGGGGCGCCGCTCCGCCTCGCCGGATGCACCCGCGCCAGCACGAACGTCGGCGAGGTCACTGGCCCGTCGACATCCATCGCTGCGGCAATTCCCTTGGCCAGCACCGTCTTTCCTGCGCCCAGCGGACCGGAGAGGACGACGACATCGCCGGCTCGCAACTGACAGCCCAGCTGCGTGCCCAGCGCGACAGTGTCGTCGACCTTCGGCAGTGTCGCGATGCCTTGTGGCGATCGCGAGCGCGGCGAAGCCGGGCGCGGCGGGTCGCCACCGACGTTGAAGCTAGCGTCAGTCACGGCGCAAGACCCGATCGCGCAACCGCTGGCCCAGCATGGCGAATCTTCCCGGGCTTGCGTGCTTGACCAGCCGCACCAACCCGTCGTTGACCGAGGCCGGCTTGTCCAGCAGGACCAAATGGCCTGCCCGCGCGACGATCACCAACTCCGATTCCGGCAGCGCTTCCGCCATTTTCCTCGAGTACTTGGCCGGCGTGACCAAATCACGGTCACCGCAGACGATCAGCGTCGGAATCTTGGCCAGCGTCGGCAGCGCCGCCGTCTCGTCGTGCACCTGCAGAGCGTGCAAGAACTCCACCATGGTCGGCACCGGGGTGTCGAGCATCATCTGCTGGGAGAACGCCACAATGGTCGGGCTGACCCGCATATCGGAGTAGGACGCCGCCCGCAGAATGGGCCCGATCACCGAACGAGCGGCGGTTCGGCCGCGCTGCACCAGCTTGGGCGCCGACCGCGCGGCTCGCAGAACAGCTTCCAGCGCAGGGTTGTTCAGAATTTCACCCAGCGGCGACTCGGCAACGCCTTCGGCGGCCGACGAGATCAGTGCCGCCCCGGTGATCCGGCTGCCGTAGTGCTGCGGGAACTGCCGGGCGTGCGCCAGCACCGTCATCCCGCCCATCGAATGGCCGACCAACACGATCGAACCGCGCGGCGCGATCACCTGCAGCACGGTCTCCAGGTCCTTGCCCAGCTGGGTCAGCGTATAGGTCTCCGGCGGCGCTTCGTCTGACCTGCCGTGGCCGCGCTGGTCGTAGAAGATCATCCGGACGTCGGAACCCCACTCCTCAGACAACCGCATGCGCTGAAAGTGGAAGGCGCCCATGCGAAGACAGAAGCCGTGGGCGAACACGACGGTCAACGGCGCGTCGGTGGGCCCCACCTCCCGAACCGCGAGGTCGACACCGTCGGGCGTGGTCACCAGATAGCTTCGGTCGCCGTCGAGAGCCTCGAAGTTCTCGTGCGCAAACGGATCCTCGACCACCGCACGCCGGTTCAGCATCGAGCGAACCACGGTCGCCCCGGCGATCGTGCCTACCGCACCGATTCCGGCCGCACCGGCCAGCCAGCGTCCCCGGCCCGGATTACCGACATGGAATCCGTCGAAATGGTCGTCGCTCAACGCTTCTCAGCCTCGCGATAGGTCCGGACGATGCGTCCGCGCGGACTGGTCACCACCTCGTAGTGGATGGTGTCCAGCAGGTCCGCCCAGTCTTGGGCAGTCGACTCGCCCGCGGTGCCCGGCCCGAACAGGATCACCTCATCGCCGTCGGCGACATCGACAGCTCCGGGGCCGAGGTCAACCAGGAACTGGTCCATGCAGATCCGGCCGACACCGGGGCGTCGCCGGCCGTTGATCTGAACCTCCAGCCGGCCGCCCAGCGACCGGAAGACACCGTCCGCGTAGCCGATCGGCATCAGGGCCACCGTGGTGTCCTGCTGGGCGATCCAGGTGTGTCCGTACGACACGCCCTCGCCGGCCCGAACCGACTTCACCAGCGCGACAGTGCATTTCACCGTCATCGCCGGCATCAGGCCCATGTCACCGAGAGTGGGAACCGGGCTGAGTCCGTACAGCGCAATCCCGGGACGAACCAGGTCGAACGCCAGCTCCGGGCGCGTCATGGTGGCCGAGGAGTTCGACAGGTGCGCCACCTCGAACGGCACCTTCTGCTCGCGCGTCAGCGCCAGGATGTCGGTAAACCGTTGCGCTTGAAGATCGTTGATCGGATTGTTCGGCTGATCGGCGTAAACCATGTGCGACATCAGACCGCGCAACCGGATGGCGTTCTCGGCGACGGCGCCGCCCAACGCCGTCAGCATCGACGGATACTGCTCCAGCGGGATGCCGTTGCGGTTCAGCCCGGTGTCCACCTTGAGTGTCACCGCAGCCGTGCGCCCGGTGCGACGTACCGCGTCCAGCAACTCCTCGAGCTGCCGCGGCGACGACACCGCGATCTGCACGTCGGCCAGCAGCGCGGGACCGAAGTCGATCCCGGGCGGGTGCAGCCAGGCCAGCACGGGCGCAGTCAGGCCCGCGGCACGTAGCGCCAACGCCTCGTCGACGGTGGCGACACCCAGTTCGGCGGCGCCCGCGGCCAGCGCGGCCCGGGCGACCTCGACGGCGCCGTGCCCGTAGCCGTCGGCCTTGACGACGGCCATCACCTGCGCGCGGCCGGCGTGCTCGCACAGCACCCGCACGTTGTGCTGGATGGCACCCAGATCCACGACGGCCTCAGCGAGGACGCCCGGCGTCAGGGAAGTCGGCGTTACGGCCACGGCGGCCATTCTCCCAGAACGGGCCCGCGCAGCCGTATTCCGCAGGTCAGTGGGCGAAGTGCTCGGCCTGGTAGTGCCCGCCGGGCTTGAGCTTGTCCAGGGAGGCCAGCGCCGTGCGGGCGTCGTCGTGCAGCGCTCGGGCAAGGTCGGCCGACAAGCCTTCGCGCACCACGATGCGCAGCACCGAGATGTCGTTGGCGTTGTCCGGCATGGTGTAGGCCGGCACCTGCCAGCCGAAGCCACGCAGCTCGTGGGACACGTCGAACTCGGTGTATCCCAGGCCGCGGGCCAGCCGGAAGGCGACGACGGGGATCGCCGACCCATCCGAGATCACCTCACAGTGGTCGGCCTCGTGCAGCTGTTGTCCCAGCCAGCGGGCGGTCGACGACAACGCCTGCATGACCTGCGTGTAGCCCTCGCGGCCCAGCCGCAGGAAGTTGTAGTACTGGCCGATCACCTGGTTGCCCGCGCGGGAGAAGTTGAGCGTGAAGGTCGGCATGTCGCCGCCGAGGTAATTGACGTGGAAGACCAATTCCTCGGGCAGGTACTCCTGGCTTCGCCACACCACGAAGCCGATGCCGGGATAGGTCAGGCCGTACTTGTGCCCGCTGACGTTGATCGACACCACCCGGGGCAGCCGGAAGTCCCACTTGACTTCGGGGTGCAGGAACGGCACCACGAATCCACCGCTGGCCGCGTCGACGTGTACGGGCACGTCCACGCCACCGTCGGCCGCCAATTTGTCCAGCGCCGCGCAGATTTCGGCGATCGGCTCGAGCTCACCGGTGTAGGTGGTGCCCAGGATCCCCACCACGCCGATGGTGTTCTCGTCGACGGCATCGATCACCTGCTCGGGAGTGATGACGTAGCGCCCCTCCTCCATCGGCAGGTAGCGCGGCTCGACGTCGAAGTAGCGGCAGAACTTCTCCCACACCACCTGGACGTTGGAGCCCATCACCAGGTTGGGGGTGCGCTTCGCCCAGTCTTTGCCGACCTTCGCGCGCCAGCGCCATTTCAAGCGCCAGCCCACCCAGCATCACCGCCTCGCTGGAGCCGATCGTCGACACCCCGATGGCGCTGGACGGGTCGTCGTCGCGCAGGTCGTCGGCGTGGAACAGGTCGGCCACCATGCAGACGCAGCGCTGCTCGATCGCCGCGGTCAACGGATACTCGTCCTTGTCGATCATGTTCTTGTCGAACGTCTCGGCCATCAGCCGGTCCGCCTGGGGATCCATCCAGGTGGTGACGAAGGTGGCCAGGTTCAGCCGCGAGCTGCCGTCGAGCATCAGCTCGTCATGGATGAAGCGGTAGGCGGCGTCGGGATCCATCGATTCCTCTGGCAATCGCAACGCGGGGACCGGGGTGGTGAACATGCGGCCGGTGTAGGCGGGCGCGATCGAGTGTGCGGGCACGGATGGACGGCTCACGATGAGATCCTTTCGGTTGACGGCTAAGGGCTAAAGGCTCGCTATGGCAGTGCGAATGTGGCCGAGGATGCGTGACGCCGAGGTCGGCGCATCCCCGGGGCCTGGGTCGGCAGCCGACAACGCCGCCGCGCGGGCATGCACGAATGCCGCGGCGGCCGCGGCTTCGGCGGGCGGCAATCCCGCGGCCAGCAGAGCGCCGATCATCCCGGACAGCACGTCGCCGGACCCGGCGGTGGCCGCCCAGGACTGCCCGGCCGGGCTGAGGTAGACCGGGCCGCCCGGATCGGCGACAACGGTGACGTTGCCCTTCAACAGCACGGTCGCGCCCAGCGCGTCGGCGAGACCACGGGTGGCGCCGATGCGGTCGTCGCCGGGCGGAGCGCCGGCCAGCCGGGCGAACTCGCCGGCGTGCGGGGTCAGCACGGTCGGTGCGCGACGGGAGGCGAGCAGGTCGGGGTGCGCGGCCAGGATGGTCAGCCCGTCGGCGTCGATCAGCACCGGCAGGTCGGTTTCCAACGCGAACCACAGTGCGGCAGCACCGGTCTCGTCGGTGCCCAGCCCAGGTCCGACGACCCAGGCCTGCACCCGCCCGGCGGCGGCCGGCGTCGGCGACGCGATCACCTCGGGCCAGTGGGCGAGCACCTCGCGGTGCGCGCTGCCGGCGTAGCGAACCATTCCGGACGTCGCCGCGACGGCGGCGCCGGTGCACAACACCGCGGCGCCCGGGTAGGTCGACGAGCCGGCCATCACACCGGTGACGCCCTGGGTGTACTTGTCGTCGTGCGGCCCCGGCACCGGCCAGCGCGCTGCCACGTCGGCCGCGTCCAACCCGATGACGTCGGTGTCAGGCAGATCGAGGCCGATGTCGACCAGCTGCACCCGCCCGCAGTCGGCCAGCGCGTGGACCGGCTTGAGGCCGCCGAACGTGACGGTCAGCGCGGCGTGCACCGCCGGGCCGCTGATGGCGCCGGTCGCGACGTCGATGCCGCTGGGGATGTCGACGGCCACCACCGGGATCCCGAGCGCGTCGACCGCAGCGAAGACCTCGGCGGCGTCCGGGCGCAGCGGTCCCGAGCCGGAGATACCGACGACCCCGTCGATCACCAGATCCGTCGTCGTGGCGAACGCGGTCGACGATCCGGCCACCGGCTTTGCGGAACGCGGCCAGGCCCTTTTCGTGGGTGCGCTCCGGCTTGAGCAGTATCGCGTCGGCGGCCGCGCCGCGGCGCAACAGGTAGGTCGCGGCCCACAGCGCGTCGCCACCGTTGTCGCCGGATCCGACGACCGCGCACACCCGCCGTCCGGCGACTCCCCTGGTGCGAGCGGACAATTCGGCGGCGATCGCGGTCGCCAATCCGTATGCCGCACGCGCCATCAGGGCGCCGTCGGGAAGGCTCGCCAACAGCGGCGCTTCGGCATCGCGGATCGCGTCAGCCGAGTAGTAGTGCCGCATTGTGCCCAGATTACGTGCCCGCCAACGCGGGTACAGTCGATTAAACAGGCTAATTATCAGGAGAGGTGGAATGGCACGCACTGACAACGACACCTGGGACCTGGCCACCAGCGTCGGCGCCACCGCGACCGGCGTCGCGGTGGGACGCGCACTGGCCAGCCGGGCAGACAACCCGCTGATCAACGATCCCTTCGCCGAGCCGCTGGTGCGCGCGGTCGGCGTGGACTTCTTCACCCGGTTGGCCAGTGGTGACTTGGATCCGGCCGACGTCGACGACGGCGGCGAGTTCGGGATGCAGCGGATGAGCCACATGATGGCCGTGCGTACCCGCTTCTTCGACGACTTCTTCATCGAGGCGGCCGACGGCGGAATCCGCCAGGCGGTGATCCTCGCGTCAGGTCTGGACGCCCGCGGATATCGACTGCCCTGGCCGGACGGAATGACCGTCTACGAGATCGACCAGCCCACGGTCATCGAGTTCAAAGCCGCGACGCTCGCCGATCTCGGCGCCAACCCGACCGCGGACCTGCGCGCAGTGGCGATCGACCTGCGCAACGACTGGCCCACCGCCCTGCGCGGCGCGGGCCTCGACCCCACCCAGCCCACCGCGTGGAGCGCCGAAGGACTGCTGCCGTTCCTGCCCCCGGACGCCCAGGATGCGCTGCTGGACAACATCACCCAGTTGAGTGCGGCGGGCAGCCGGTTGGCCACCGAGAACGTGCCCAATGCCGCCGAGGCCGTACCGGTGATGGTCGACCGGATGCGACAGTCCACCGAAAGCTGGCGCCAGCACGGGTTCGACGTCGACATGACCGACCTCTGGTACGACGGCGACCGCCACGATGTGGTCGAATACCTACAGCGCCACGGCTGGGACGTGTCGTCAGCCGGTGCAGCGGAACTGGTTGCCTCTCATGGCATTTCGGTTCCCCCAACCGGCGACGACGAGGCCAAGAACTTCGCCGGGATCAGCTACGTGAGCGCGACGCGGCGCTAGCCCGCCGTCGTCGCGCCATCGGGTAGAACATCAGCCCGATGAAGATCGCCGAAAAGTGCCCGATCGCAGTGAATTTCACAGCGGCCGATCAACTGCACCGCGTAGAAGGTGATCAGCACGGCGAGGTAGCCCCACCGCCACGGTGTGGCGATGCGGTAGGCCAGAACTGCGGTCACGCCGACCAGGAAGTAACTGACGCCGACGTCCGTGGTGTGGACCAGTCGCTGCGGCGCCTGATGGTACTCGATCGCCAGATACAGCCAACCCTCGCTGAGATAGGTCGCGCCGATGTGCGCGGTCAACCCGACTGTCAGCCAACGCAGTTGACCGAGCCAATGCTCTGCGGGCGCCAGGAACAGCGAGAACAGCACCAGATACGGCGCCCAGTACGGGCCGTCGATCCAGAGCAGGCTCTCGAAAAGCACCCCGATCGGGTCCTCGGCGAGCTCACGGATGTTGGTGGAGGAGTGCACCAGAAAGTCACGCAGATCATGCCGGCTGACAGTGTGCTGAATGATCGTGGTTACCAGCAGCGCAATCAGCCAGAGGTAGGTCAGCGGCGCACCGCGAACGAATCGCCATACTCGTTCCACGGCGTCCACCATGGCATGGCTGATCCTTGATCCGGTGCGTCGCCGCGCGTATGGTTGAACTCCAATTACGAAACCCTGCGTATCGTAATCCGGGCGTTGGTCGCAGGCACTCATCGACGATGCGAAAGGATCCCCTTGGTGCGCAGCCGTTACGCGGGCCAACCTTTCACCACCTCCACCACCGACATTGCCGCTGCACTCGAGCAGGTCAGCATTCCCACGTTGCTCCTGTCGCTGGTGCACATCACCGGCGATCCCCGCTTCGTGCGCGACTTCAAACCCGCCGGCATCTTCCTCAACGAAGTCCAGGGCTTCATGTCCGAGGAAGACAAGGCCCGCGCCCGCGCAGAAGCGCTGCCGGTGATCACCGACTATCGCGACCGCGGCTGCCCGGAGCCTGCTCCACTTCCGCCGGAGCTCATCAGGGAGATGATGGACTGGGCGGCCTGCGAGAGCGTGCCTGACGGACTACCTGCCGCTGCTCTTCGAGGAAATGGATCTCGAGGGTGTCGATCCGCGCCGGCCTCCCCCGCTGGATTCCGATCGCGCCGCGCAGCTGCCGGTAGTCGTCATCGGTTGCGGCGAGTCCGGAATCCTGGCGGGTATTCGCCTGCGGCAGGCCAACATTCCGTTCACCATCCTCGAGAAGAACGCCGGCCCCGGCGGAACATGGTGGGAGAACAGCTATCCGGGTGCGCGTGTCGACGTCGCCAACCACTTCTACTGCTACAGCTTCGAGCCCAGCAATGACTGGTCGCATTTCTTTGCCGAACAAGCCGAGCTGCAGAGCTACTTCAGTCGGATGATGGACAAACATCATCTGAACGACCACGTGCGCTGGCAGAGCGAGGTCGTCGCCATCGAGTGGGACGACGAAGACGGACTGTGGACCATCACCACGCGTGAAGACGACGAGGGCCTCACCACGTTGCAGGCCCGCGCCGTCATCACCGCGGTCGGCCAGCTCAACCGTCCGCACATCCCAGAGTTCGAGGGCGCGAACACTTTTCGCGGCCCGTCGTTTCATTCCGCGGCGTGGGACCATTCGGTCGATCTCACCGGCAAGCGCGTCGCGCTGATCGGCGCCGGTGCCAGCGGCTTCCAGATCGCGCCCGCCATCGCCGACGATGTCGAGCACCTCACCGTCTTTCAGCGCACCGCGCAGTGGATGTTCCCCAACGCGATGTACCACGACGAGGTCGGCGACGGGGTGCGCTGGGCGATGGACCACCTGCCCTTCTATGGGCGTTGGTATCGATTCCTAGTGCTGTGGCCAGGGGCCGACAAGGGCCTCGACGCCGCGCGAGTCGACCCCGCCTACGCCGACCAGGACTACGCGGTCAGCGAGATCAACGCCATCGCCCGGCTGATGTTCACCGACTGGATCACCGGTCAGGTCGACGGCGACGAGGAGCTGCTCGCCAAGGTGCTACCGGACTACCCGGCCACCGGCAAGCGAACGTTGCAAGACAACGGCACCTGGCTACGCACGCTGCGCCGCGACGACGTCGACCTGGTGCGCACGCCGATCCGGCAGATCACCGAAGATGGCATCGTCACCGACGACGGCGAACGCTACGACGTCGACATCATCGTGTACGCCACCGGTTTTCGTCATACCGACGTGTTGTGGCCGATGGCGATCACCGGCCGCGACGGCGCCGACCTGCACAAGGTCTGGGGCAGCAAGCCATATGCCTACCTGGGCATCACCGTTCCGCAGTTCCCCAACTTCTTCATCATCTACGGGCCGGGCGCACACCTGGCACACGGCGGCAGCCTGATCTTCAACTCCGAGCTGCAAATGCGCTACATCAACAGCTGCCTGGCGAAACTGGCTGAGGCAGGGGTGCATTCGATCGAGCCCACCGCTGACGCGGCGGTGCAATGGCATCAGCGCACCCAGCATGAAATCAAGCAGATGGTGTGGGCCCACCCGAAAGTCAAGCACTCCTACTTCAAGAATGCCGACGGCGAGATCCACACGGTCAGCCCGTGGCGCCTCGACGAATACTGGGCCGCGACGCGCGAGCCCGACTGGTCGGCGTTCGTCACCCGAACCAGGCGTTAGCTATTCGACGGTGACCGACTTGTCTCGTTCCTCCTCGCCGCGTTCCGCGGCGCATCGTCACTCGACGGTGACCGACTTGGCCAGGTTGCGCGGCTTGTCGACATCGTAGCCGCGGGCCTGCGCCACCGACGCCGCGAACACCTGCAGCGGGATGGTCGACAACAGCGGCTGCAAAAGCGTTGACACCGCCGGAATCTCGAACAGATGGTCGGCGTAGGGACGAACCGTGTCGTCACCCTCCTCGGCGATCACGATGGTGATCGCGCCACGCGTCTGGATCTCGCGGATGTTGGACAGCAACTTGCCGTGCAACATCGCCGAACTCTTCGGTGACGGCATCACGACGATCACCGGCAGACCCTCTTCGATCAGCGCGATCGGGCCGTGCTTGAGTTCACCGGCCGCGAAGCCCTCGGCGTGCATGTAGGCCAGTTCCTTGAGTTTCAGCGCGCCTTCCAGCGCGACCGGGTAGCCGACATGGCGGCCGAGGAACAAGATCGTCGACGCCTGGGCGAATCGCTGGGCCAACGCCGCAACCGGCTCGATCTCGGCGATCACGCGCGCCACCAGATCGGGCATGGCCTCCAGATCACGGTATTCGCGTTCGACTTCGTCGGGGTACTTGGTGCCGCGAGCCTGCGCCAGCGCCAGGCCGACCAGATAGTTGGCGGTCACCTGCGCCAGGAACGTCTTCGTGGACGCCACGCCGATCTCCGGGCCGGCGCGGGTGTAGAGCACCGCGTCGCATTCGCGGGGAATCTGGCTGCCGTTGGTGTTGCAGATCGCCAGCACCTTGGCCTTCTGCTCCTTGGCATGCCGGACGGCTTCCAAGGTGTCGGCAGTCTCCCCCGACTGCGAGATGGCGACGACGAGCGTGCTGCGGTCCAGCACCGGGTCGCGGTAACGGAACTCGCTGGCCAGCTCGACCTCGACGGGCAGCCGGGTCCAGTGCTCGATCGCGTATTTGGCCAGCAGCCCGGAGTGATACGCCGTGCCACATGCCACCACGAAAACTTTGTCGATCTCGCGCAGCTCCTGATCGGAGAGCCGCTGCTCGTCGAGCACGATGCGGCCGTCGACGAAATGCCCGAGCAGGGTGTCGGCGACCGCGGTGGGCTGCTCGGCGATCTCCTTGAGCATGAAGTACTCGTAGCCGCCTTTTTCGGCGGCGTCGACGTCCCAGTCGATATGGAACCTGCGAGCACTGTCGGTCAGATCGTTGCCGTTGAAGTCGGTGATTCGGTAGCTGTCGGCGGTGATCGCGACGGCCTGGTCCTGGCCGAGCTCGACCGCGTCGCGCGTGTGACCGATGAACGCGGCGACATCGGAGCCGACAAACATCTCACCCTCGCCGATGCCGACCACCAACGGTGTCGAGCGGCGCGCGGCGACGATCGTGCCCGGTTCGTCGGCGTTGGTGAACACCAGGGTGAAGTGGCCCTCGAGTCGGCGCAGCACAGCAAGCACCGAGGCGGTGAAATCGCCCGCTGTCTCGCCGTGGTGGTAGTTGCGTGCGACGAGGTGAACGGTGACTTCGGTGTCGGTGTCGCTGGCGAACTCGACGCCGGCGGTTTCGAGTTCGTGCCGCAGCGGCGCATAGTTCTCGATGATGCCGTTGTGGACGACGGCGATCTTGCCCGCCGCGTCGCGGTGCGGGTGCGCGTTGCGGTCGGTGGGGCGTCCGTGCGTCGCCCAGCGCGTATGTCCCACACCGGTCGTGCCACGTAACGCCGCCGGGTCGGTCTCGGCGAGCGCGCTCTCCAGGTTTGCCAGCCGGCCGGCCCGCCGCCGAACCGTCAGCTCGCCGGTCCCATCGACCAGCGCGATACCGGCCGAGTCGTAACCCCGGTACTCCATCCGGCGCAGCGCGTCGACGACCACATCGAGCGCAGGCTGGTGCCCGACGTAGCCGACGATTCCGCACATAGCCCTTCAGGGTAGTGCAGCCGCGGTCCGAGCCCTGCGCACAGTGCAGCCGCCCCGGGGACGGCTGCACGCCTCTGACCTGCGTCAGGTCGGAATTCTGTTAACCGGCTTACCGGCCTTGGTTGTTCCAGCCGGGCCCACCTGTGGTTGTTGTTCCACCCGGGGCCGCCGGGGCCACGGTCGTTGTCCCCGCCGGGACCACGGTTGTTATTCCAGCCACCGTCGTGGTCGTCGCGCCAATCGCCCTGACCGTGCCAGTGATCCCGGTCGTGCGGTTCGCCGTCGAAGTAGTTGTCATCGTGGCAACGGCCCCAGTCGTAGTTGTTACCCCAGCCCGGGTCCCAGAACTGTCCCGGACACCAGTGATAGTCCGGAAGCGGGGCCATAGGCATGGCCTCAGCGACGCTCGCCGCGCCCACGCCGGCGAGTCCCAGACCCGAGGCGATAGCGGTCGCAGCTGCAATTTGTTTGATGTTTATCACCACCTCTTGGTACCACCTGAGTGGCTACAGCTAAACCCTTAGCTGGCCGAATTTGCTATGAGTTGCTGTGAATCATCTTGGTATTGAATTAGATCCAATAGTGCATGCGACCAGGTTTTACATCGGCGTAAGTGCCCTGGTCTGCGGTTCGGGCGGCGACGCGCCGGCGGGTAGCGGTGCGCTACCGTCATCGAGTGGCAAAGACCAGCAAGCTCGTTGCCAGCCTGAGCCGACGCGGCCCGCACCGGGTGTTGCGCGGCGACTTGGCCTTCGCCGGCTTGCCAGGAGCCGTGTACACGCCCGAAGCAGGTCTGCATCTGCCCGCGGTGGCCTTCGGCCACGATTGGCTCACCGGCGTCGCGCGGTACTCGGGTTTGTTGGAGCACCTGGCGTCCTGGGGCATCGTCGCGGCGGCCCCCGACACCGAGCGCGGGCTGGCGCCGTCGGTACTGAAGCTCGCGTTCGACTTGGGCACCGCGTTGGACATCGCCGCCGGGGTGCGGCTGGGACCGGGCAAGATCAGCGTGCATCCCGACAAGCTCGGCCTGATCGGGCACGGCTTCGGCGCCTCGGCTGCGGTGTTCGCCGCCGCCGGGATGAAGGCCAAGCCCCGCGCAGTAGCCGCGGTGTTCCCCGCCGTCACCACCCCGTCGGCCGAGCAGCCCGCCGCCGCGCTGCGGGTGCCGGGAGTGGTGTTCAGCGCGCCGGGCTCAGCAAAGTCAGTGCGCTCCAATGCTATTGAGCTCTGGCAGGCCTGGGACGCCGCCACGCTGCGCATCGTCAGCAAAGCCCACGCCGACGGCCTGGCCGAAGGCCGCCGATTGGCGACGGCGTTCGGCTTGGGCGGCCCGGATCGCAAGACGCAGAAGATCATTCGTGCGCTGCTGACCGGTTACCTGCTCTACACCCTCGGTGGCGACAAGACCTATCGCGACTTCGCCGATCCTGAGGTTCAACTGCCCAAGACCTTGCCGATCGGCGAGGAAGCCGCCGCACTGACGCCCGAAGAGAAGTTCGTCGCGCTGATCAAGGGCTGAGTTACTGGCCCACCTGCGGAAGTTGATCCTCGGCGATCTCGCACGGTGTTGACCCCTCGGCCGGCGGTGCAGCCGCCGGTGCAGGCTGCTCGGCCGCAGGCGAAGCTTCGATCGGCGGGTCGACCTGTTGCGCAGCCGGTTCACCGACGACTTCGGCTGTCGCGGGCGGATTGTCGACCACCGGCACGTCGGGCATGACGTCGTCGGTGCTGACCGGCGCTTCTGCGTCGTCTGGCTTGCCGGAGTCGTCGATCAGCGGATCGTCGGCATGTTCGGCGTCTTCGGCATCGTTGAGGTCTGCGGGATCGTCGCCGGGGTCAGCGCCCAATCCGCCGACCAACGAACCCAGCACGCTGCCGATACTGTCGACGATGCTGCCGAGGACGCCGCCGAGTCCGCCAGTCATACCGCCAAGCCCGCCGAGACCACTTGCGCCGCTGGACAACCCGGCCGCATCGCCAGCGATCGGCCAGCGGATCGGCCGGCTCCGGCGACATCGATGGCTCGTCATCGGTTGCTGGAAGC
The DNA here is from genome assembly GCA_963762535.1 of uncultured Actinomycetota bacterium. Classification (GTDB taxonomy): domain Bacteria; phylum Actinomycetota; class Actinomycetes; order Mycobacteriales; family Mycobacteriaceae; genus Mycobacterium. The sequence continues at coordinate 29,120 of CAVXKX010000001.1, read as the reverse complement.
GCCTGCGGGACTTCAGGTATCGGCGAGGCGGCGGGGCGGGCGCGGAGGCCGGCACTGTCGGCGACGGGCCGGCGGGCACATACCCTGCCGGTACCGTGTCCACACCCGGGCGGTCGCCGAACTCCGGTTGCCAACGCGGTCCCAGATCGCCGGGAATGTCGAAACCTACCTCAGGCGTCGAGGCCAACGCATGGATGGCCGTGTCATACGACGCCGCCATTGAGGCATTCGCCGCGCTCATCGCCGCGAGCCAGTCGTTACGAATGTCGTTGTCCACGTAGGGGATTAGCTGCTGGTGAACAATCACCTCAGCCGCCGACCGGTCCCCCGAGCCCTGCGTGACGGCGTGCGCGGCGCTCAACCACGTCGAGCGCTCCGCGGCCCGACGCTCGTCGATGGCAACGGTGGTCGCGACCTTGCCGTCGACTGCCTGCCACAGGTCGTCGCGCAGTGTTGCGCAGTGCTCGGCGGCGGCGCGAACGTGGGCGGCCACCTCCGCCGCGACGTCGCAGTGCCGTTGCAGGAACCGCGTTGCCGCCTCTGCACCCGAACCGCGCCACGCCGCAGCCAGCTCGCTGACCTGCGTGCGCTGTGCCCACAACGCCTCCTCGATCGCGGTGAGCGCGGCGCGAAGTTCGCCGGTATCCCCGTCGAGCACTCGCAGATCGAGTCCGGCTTCGGTGTCGTACCAGTCCCCCACCTGCGACGGGTGCGCAGTGAGGTCGGGCTGCTGATAGCCGAGCGCCTGACAGGCCCGCACGTAGCTCTGGGTGTGCTCGACGGCAGCCCTACCTTCGGCAAGCCGCGCCGCCACGTCGTATCGGTCCATCGGTGCCACTCAGGCGATGCGCGCAGCGGCGAGCTGATCGGCATCGTGGTAGCGATCGGCGCCGGCCCGCAGCGCCGCGGCGACCTCCCTGCTGGCCCGGGACCACTGGGCGAGCTCGCCGCCGAGACGGTGCAAGGCGAACCGCAACGCATCGCCCTGACCGATGTAGGCGCGCCCCGAGGTCGTGCCGTCGAAGGCCAACCTGCCGAAGTGGTTGCGTACGGCGCCGTCGATGAGTTGTGCTGCGTCGTCATATCGATTCGCGACGGCATGAACAGCTGCAGCGTCGACGAATGTGTCTCGTTGTGCCATGACAGTTTCGACGCAACGAGTCGCGCCGAGGTTCCGCCGCTAGCGGGTGGCGCGCACCGTATCGGCGACGTGGGCGGCCAGCCGGTGAGCGACGTGCTCGTCGTCGGCTTCCACCATCACCCGGATCATTTGCTCGGTTCCGGAGGGCCGCAACAGGATTCGACCGGTGTCACCGAGCTCGTCCTCGACCTGCTGCACCGCGGTTCGCACCGAAGGCGCGGCAACTGCGGCGGCCTTGTCGGTGACGTCGACGTTGATCAGCACTTGCGGCAGGGTGTGCATCGCGGCGGCCAAGCCGGCCAGCGAGGTCCCGGTCTGCGCCATCCGCGACATCAGCCGCAAGCCGGTCAGGATGCCGTCGCCGGTGGTGGACAGGGCGGGCAGCACGATGTGCCCGGACTGCTCCCCGCCGAGGCTGAACTCGCCAGATCGCAGCTCTTCCAACACATATCGATCGCCGACGCTGGTGGTGCGAACCTCGACCCCGGCCGCGCGCATCGCCAGGTGCAGCCCGAGGTTGCTCATCACGGTCGCGACCAGCGTGTTGCCGGCCAGCTCGCCGGCTTCCTGCATCGCCAGCGCCAGGATCACCATGATGGCGTCGCCGTCGATGATCTCGCCGGCCGCGTCGATGGCCAGGCAGCGATCGGCGTCGCCGTCGTGGGCCAACCCGAGGTCGGCCCCGTGCTCCAGGACCGCCGAGCGCAGCACATCCAGATGCGTCGAGCCGCAGCGGTCGTTGATGTTGAGCCCGTTGGGTTCGGCGTTGATCGCGATCACGCGGGCACCGGCGGCGCGGTAGGCGCGCGGCGCGGCCACCGAGGCGGCGCCGTGGGCGCAGTCGACCACCACGGTCAGCCCGTGGAGCCCGACAGTGCTGGCTTTGCCGACCTGGAACAGGTAGCGGTCCAGCGCGTCTTCGGCGTCGATCACCCGGCCGATGTCGGAGCCGACGGGACGCAGCCCGGGCCCGGAGGCGACCAGGTCCTCGATCTGGTCCTCGGTCGCGTCGTCGAGCTTGTGCCCGCCCGGCCCGAAGATCTTGATCCCGTTGTCCGGCATCGGGTTGTGCGACGCGGAGATCATCACGCCGAAGTCGGCGTCGTAAGCGTGGGTCAGGTAGGCCACGGCCGGTGTCGGCAGCACGCCGCAGCGCAGCGCGTCGACGCCTTCACTGGTGAGCCCGGCGATCACCGCCGCTTCCAGCATCTCGCTGCTGGCACGGGGATCGCGGCCGATCACCGCGACGCGTCGGCCTCCGCTACTCGATGCGGTCAGCCGCCGAGCGGCCGCGGCGCCGAGGGCCAATGCGAGCTCGGCGGTGAGCTCGCGATTGGCAACCCCGCGGACGCCGTCAGTGCCGAATAGTCGACCCATGCGGTCAAACCTCTCACAGTTGGTGACCGCGCACACACACGACAAAAGGATGAGCCGGAGTGCCACCCAACTGGTACGCGGCCGTGATCGCCGCCTGGATCAGCGCTTGCTGTACTGAGGCGCCTTACGGGCCTTCTTCAGGCCGTACTTCTTGCGCTCGGTGGCCCGCGGGTCACGGGTCAGGAAGCCGGCCTTCTTCAGCGCGGGCCGGTCGTCGGGCTGAACGATGATCAGCGCCCGGGCGATCGCCAGACGCAGCGCGCCGGCCTGGCCGGACGGGCCGCCGCCATCGAGGTGGGCGAAGACGTCGAAGGCGTCTACCCGGTCGACGGTGACCAGCGGAGCCTTGATCAGCTGCTGGTGCACCTTGTTCGGAAAGTAGGCCTCCAGGCTGCGGCCGTCGAGCTCGAACTTGCCGGTGCCGGGCACCAGGCGAACCCGCACCACGGCTTCCTTGCGGCGGCCGACGGTCTGGATCGGGCGCTCGATGAAGACGGAGTCCTCGCGCGGCGCCGCGGCTGCGGCTTCGACGGTCTCAGCGGCGTCGGGGGCCTCTTGGGCTTCCTCGACGGCGTCCTCGACGACCTCGGTCTCGGTTGCTGGGGTTTCGGTCACTGGGCCACCTGCTTGATCTCGTACGGAGTGGGCTGCTGAGCAGCGTGCGGATGCTGCGGACCGGCGTAGACGTGCAGCTTGCGCTTGATCTGACGGCCGAGCTTGTTCTTGGGGATCATGCCGACGATCGCCTTCTCGACGACCCGATCGGGGTGCTTGTCCAGCATCTCGCCGATCGTGCGGCTCTTCAGGCCGCCCGGGTAACCCGAGTGACGGTAGGCCAGCTTCTTGTGTTGTTTGTCGCCGCTCAGGGCAACCTTTTCGGCGTTGACGATGATGACGAAGTCGCCGCCGTCGGTGTTGGGCGTGAATGTCGGCTTGTGCTTGCCGCGCAGCAAATTGGCTGCCGCGACGGCCAGGCGACCGAGCACCACGTCCTGGGCGTCGATGACGTACCACGTCCGCGTGGTGTCACCCGCCTTGGGCGCGTAGGTGGACACAGCGCTTACCTCTCGTTTTCGGGCTTTCGACCCGGTTGGATCCCGGTGACCCGGGTGCCGGTCACACGCTTGCGGCTTGGGATGTTCTCGGCGACCGACATTGACCCGAGTCCCGGCGTACCGCACGCCAACGGAGCAGCTTACCGGCGGATATCCGCGCAGGTCAAAACGCGTCATTCCGGCGTAACGGCGGCGGCCGCTCTAGCCGGCAGCCGAACCCTCCGGCGTGTGATGCGGCGCGCAACCAGCCGCCGCGTAGGCTAGATAAAATCGCAGTGACTTTAATTCTTAGGAGGTCAAGATGCCGGAACCGGCGATTTCTGGTGCTGGGCAGACTGACCGCTCGATCGTCGACAGGCTCTGGAGCAAGCGCGCCGAGCTGCTGTGGGGCCTGGTCGTCGTGATCTTGTTGCTCACCTTCGTCGACCCGGTCGTGTTGATCGGCGCTGCGTTGGTGATCGCCACGGTCGCCGCGGCGTGGGCCGGCTTCCATGAGCTTTTGCACCGGGCCAAAGAGGACGATGCGCAGTCGCCCCCGGCCCCCGCGCAGTGGCAAGGCCACCACGCCGCCTAAGAGTTGGCCAGTTGACTGACGCGTTGAGGCGATATTTCGAGAAGAGCGGCGATGTCGCGGACCGGTACGCCGTGTTCGACAAGCGAGTGCGCATATTCGCGCGCCTGCTCAGCACTCTCCCGCTCTAGTTCGCTCGCCCGTGCTCGCATGTCTTTGATCTGACGAGCAGTCCCGAGGAGTTCACGAGACGCCGGCTTTGCCATGCGGACGCTGGTGACTTCGACGCTGATGTCCCGGAGCCGAATCCCACGATCGAGCGCGATGAATTCGCGAGCCATTCTCGGCGCCTCGGCGAGCCGACGGGCTTGGGTCAGGCCACTGATCTCAGGGATATGCACCATCCACCAGCGGCCTTCGCGGGTGATCTCAATCTTGTACTCGTGCATCAAGATTCCCCTTTGCTCCGCTTAATTGCCGCATTGACTTGCTTGACCACGCCGGCCGAGATCATGCGATGCCCCGTCGCCACGACGACATACGCGCCGGACGCGTGGTGGCTCCATTTGGTGTGGCTGCCCTTACCGGCGGATTTCACAAATCCGGCTTTGCGCAAGCGCTTCACCACCGAACGGGACGGTTCGTCACTCACCACGATTGTAGTCCACCGTCCTAGACAGTTTCAAGTCGACCCTGCTAGACGGCTTCATTTGCCGGCCGGCTGGTACCTCGCAATACCCTGTAGTCGGGACCCCCTGGAAATAACTGCGCGGTTCCGCCGGTCTCTCCTTACCGACGGAACCGCGCAGAGTCTTCGCGGGATCAGCGTCCCGGCCCCGCCCACACCGCTGCAGCTCGGTGGTCAGCAGCCGCAACATCGTCGGCGCCATCGCGTACCGCGTTTCCGAGATCGACCAAGATCTCATTCAGCGCGGTAGCGGCCTGATGCCACTTGACCTGCTCGACGCGGTAAGCGGTCGCAGCTTCGCGGGTCCACAGTTCTTGTAGTGGCGCGACCTGCGCCTGCAATTCCTGCAACGCGGCGTTGAAGCGCGCCGACGCGGTGTGGATCTCTTGGCGAACAGAACCTTCGATCTCGTCGAAGTTGTAGGACAGTCGCGTATCCATTGGCGCTGTGCCTCAGAGACTTCCGGCGGCAGCGCCGATATGTGCCGCATGGTTGTCGGCGGCATCTTGCAGCGCGACTTGGTTGTAGCGAATGGTTTCGGCGATGCTGTGCAGCGCCTGGTGCAGCTTCATCGACTCCGCGTTCCACCGATGCACGACGTCCTTGAATCGGGACGCCGCCGCGCCGCCCCAGACCGACTGCGGCACCCCACTCATCCGGCCGATGAACGCCTGCAGCGCGGCGCGAATCTCCTCGTTACGAGAATCGATGGCCGCAGCGACTGAGCGCATGAGATCGAAATCGGTGCTAAGTGCATTGCCACCCGTCGGTGTGCTCACTGATTCTTCTTCCCGCCGATGACCGCGGCCCCACCCGCGCTGACAACAAGTAAGACTCGCGGCCGCACCATCTGGTTCCCGCCTCGCTCAGTCCAATACCCGCGCCGATCGGACCGCCACGTCGCACTCCCGCCTCACGGCCTCGCTACGACCGCTGCGGCTTTGGCAGCCGATGCTGATTCGGACCGCTTTGTCGACCCACACGGTCCACCGAATGTCATGGCCGGCCCGGATCTCCCGATAGGTCACTGCCGGACGCCCTGCACTGCGGTCCGACGGGTTCAAGTCGACGAATACATCGGCAGGCGCCGCGTCTATCGCACTTTTGAGGAACTCCGCCGTCGCAGCCAAACTCGACAAGGCGACGCGAGACTGCGTCACGTGCAGCGCCACTTCAGGATCCGTCGGCGAGGTGATCTGCAGCCTGGCCGAACCCGGGCCGGCGACAACCCGCCGCATCGGCCATCGAGCAGGAACCTCAACCGCAACGCGGCCCTCCACAGCCAACGTTGTCGGCACGTGGTCAGCCGCATGCGGTTCGCTATCGCGTGGCAGCGCAAGGACACTGACAGTCACGCCGGCAAGAGGAATCGCCAGCCTCAACGCCCATCGACGGCGATGCCGTTTCGGAGGTGCATGGACATCCGCCTCAGCGCATCGCTGATCTTACGGCTTAAGCTCTGCCGCAAGCCTTCTCAATCGGATGTCATCCGCAACCACGACGTTCATGCCATGAGAGCCCGGCAGTCTTTTGACGATGGAGGCCGCCAGGGTCGCGGCACCGGGCACTGTTGCCGGTGCGTCGATGACCACCGTCGCCGTGGCATCCGAGGCCATCGTGAGGACGAGCCGTGCGACCGCTTCAGCGACATCCGACTGGTCTCGGCGACGGGTCTCGGCCGCCATTGCGGCACCCGTGAGAACGACGAAATCGTCAGCGATTTCGACGACGAGTGTGTCAACCTCAGATCCGGCTGGACACGCCCGAGCGAGCAGCCACGATCGCGGCCGGATCTCGGCGGCGCCAACCAGAGTCCGCGCAGCGGCGCTGACTACCCCGACGCGGGCCGGCGACCACCAGGATGGGTGAATGACGGTCACCCGCCCGGATGTACCGCAGTCGATCGACCTCAGGACGTCGTCCCAGAGCGACGCCACCGTGACCGGCCGAAGGTCAACCAACGCGACATGGTCGTCGATACTCTCGAACGCGGTCCGTTCCGCTTCAGCATCGGCGACCGTACTTCCGCCGCAACATAGTCGACGCATGGAACGCGGTCCGACCTCGATGACATGGGGCCTCACGGGGGCGGTGTCCAACCGACCTGAATCAGCTGCGGGTCGCGACGACGAGTGACCAGCACACCGCGACCAGGCGGCAGTTGCGTCGGGCGCACCGACCCGATCGTCAATCCCTCCTCCGGGCTTGCGCTCATCAGCAACGTCATGCAGCCCGAATCGCGCATCCCGGCGAGTAACGGCTCGAACATGGCCCGGGCGGCGCCGGTGGCGCTGCGAGCCACCACAAGATGCAATCCCAGGTCCCGGCTGTATGGAAGCACCTCCAGCAGTGGCGCCATCGGGCTACCACCGGTGGCGGCGAGCAGGTCGTAATCGTCAACCACGACGAAGATTTCCGGGCCCGACCACCACGACCTGGTGCGCATTTGCATTGGCGTGGCATCTGGAGGCGGCATCCGGCCTCGCAGCATTCCGGTGAGTCGCGGCACTAATTCGTCGAGCGCGTCCGCGGACGTCACGTAGCCGCCTTGCTGTCCGGATTGGACGTCGACGACGCCGAGCAGCGAGCGCCGCGGGTCGACGACGTGTAGCTGCGCCGCAGTCGGTGTTCTCTGCAGCTCGCGGCACAACACCCGCAAGGTCGCAGTCTTGCCGCACTCACTTTCGCCGAGCACCAATAGATGCAGCTGATGGGTGAAATCGACTGCCACCGGCTCGAGTTCGTTCTCTTCGATGCCGACTATAAGCCCTGGGCCGATCGTGCCAGCGCGCTCAAGCACGATGTCGTGTTCGATCTGCGGTGGCAGCAACGCTATCGGAGGCGCGGCCCATCCGTCGTGGCGCTGACGCAGCATCTGCCCGACCTGTGAGGCTGCGTCTGCGAGGCCTGAGCTGGAGGCCTGGCCGTCGAGCCTAGGTAGCGCAACGACCATGTGCAGGCCCTCGTGCGTCAGCCCGCGCCCGGGTTCACCTTCTGGAACCTCCTGAGCACGCCGTCGATTCAATTCCGAATCTGCCGGATCGCCCAGTCGCAACTCGATTCTCGTCCCGATCTGATCCCGCAAAGCGGGCCGGATCTCGGCCCAGCGCGACGCCGACACCACGACATGCACACCATAGGAAAGCCCTTCGGCGGCGAGCGTCGTCACTGTAGCTTCCGCAGTGTCGAGTTCACGTTGCAGGCTCAGCCACCCGTCGACGATCAGGAAGATATCGCCGAACCTGTCGCACAATGGGTCCCGCGTAGCCTTGAGGCGTCGATAGTGCTCGATCGATTCGATGCCGTGCTCGCGGAACAGCGTCTCGCGCGAACGGATGACCGCGGCGAGCCGCGCGATCGTGCGGCGCACCCGCTCCGGTTCTGCTCGACCGGCGACCGAGCCGACGTGCGGCCAATATCGCAGCGAGGTCAGCGCGCCGCCGCCGAAGTCGAGGCAATAGAACTCAACCATGCGCGGATCGTGACGCACTGCCAGTGCGGTGATCAGCGTGCGCAATGCCGTGGACTTGCCCGACCGAGGTGCGCCGACAAGTGCGACATTGCCTGCAGCCCGGGATAAGTCGACGATCAGCGGCGTGTGTCGCTGCTCGAACGGCCGGTCAACGACGCCGATGGGTGCCGTCAACGCAGGGACGGACCCAGCAATCTGCAGGACCGTGTCCAGTGCGGGCGCCGATCCCAGAGGCGGCAGCCAGACCCGGTGTGCTGGTGGACTGTCTGCCGGATACCCGTCCGACGATCGCTTGCAGCACCGTTTGGCCGTCACCCGGATCCGTCTCGGCGCTGCGCCCGGACACGACCGATCCGGCGGATTCACTGGTGAACAGTCGGACCGCCGCTGATCTCGTATCGCGTTGCGGCACCGGCTGCTTCTCGGCAGCCGAGCACCCCACGATATGGCCAGAGACAAACGCGGTCTGGAACCGCACCGGCGCATCCGTGCCCACTCGCAGATAGGCAGCGCCCGGAGTGCCGGGCAGCTCGTAGGCCTCCGATGTCCCGAGCGCTACCCGTGACTCGTGGACCGACAGTGTTTTCAAGCAGACCCGATATGACAAGTGCGATTCCAGACCCCGCAGTCTGCCTTCGTCGAGGCGTTGGCTTGCCAGCAGCAGATGCACACCCAGCGACCGTCCCAGCCGGCCGATTGCTACGAAGACGTCGGCGAAATCCGGCTGCTGACTCAGTAATTCAGAAAACTCGTCGACGACGATGAACAAGGTCGGCAGCGGGCCGAGCCGGGGATCTTTCCGTCGCCGGCGTCGGTACGCTGCGATCCCGTCGAGGTTGCCGGCCGCGCGGAGCACCTCCTGGCGGCGGTTCATCTCGCCCATCAACGCATCGCGCATTCGAGCCACCAGCGCTGCTTTGTCGGACAGGTTCGTGATGACAGCTGCTACATGCGGCGCGGGCTCCAGACCGGCGAACGTGGCACCACCCTTGAAGTCGACAAGCACCAGGTTGAGATCTTCCGATGAATGGCCGACGATCATCCCCAAAACGACCGTCCGAAGGAATTCCGACTTCCCTGAGCCCGTCGCACCGATGCACAGTCCGTGCGGTCCCATGCCGTGAGCGGCGGCCTCGTTGATGTCCAGTTCTACCGGCATACCGTCGACTGCTGTGCCGACCGGAACGCGAAGGCGTCTGACGCCGCGATGGGCAGCCGGCGAATACTCAGCTATGTCGTCGATGCCCAGGAGGTCCTGCCACCTCGTCTCGTTCGGGGCCGCGTCGATGCGGGCGGCCCGATAGCCGGCCAACCTTTGCGCGCACAACAGCGCAGCGGCATAACTCAGTTGATCAGGAAGCGCGGCAACGTCTTCGCCACACGCCCTGACCACTACGGGTTCGTCCGCGCGGATCTCGACCGTCAGCGTCGTAACGCCGTTGACAGCCCATTCGGGGCCCTGGCAATCACCGTCGACGACAACGACGAGATGCGGCGCGGTGGGGTCGTTCGACCGATCCAGCACATCGCCGAGCGCTTCCCGTGCGGCTGCCAGCGACGCGTACACCATCCGGGCAGGCCCGGTGTCATCGAAGGCATGCGGGTGCCGGTTGTGCGGCAACCATTTCAACCAATCCCAATGACCTCGATTGCAATCAGACGCGGCCGCGACGATCAGGACCGTTGCCGGACTGTGCAGCACGGCAACTTGACAGACGACGGCGCGCAGAAGGGCACGCACCGGCACCGGATCGCCACCGATGCTCACGGCCGCCGAACCGCGCAGCGCGATCGCGATCGGCATGTTGGACACGTTCGAGTGCGTACCCAAAAAGCGGTGTAGCGCGTCCATGCTCACCGGGTCCCGGCGATCTGTCGGGGCGATGAGGGGCGCAACCAACTGGGTGGAACGAGGCAGGGTTCCTAGGCCGATGCGCACCTGGCAAAAGTCTGTGTCGGCCGCTCGCCGCTCCCACATCCGGCGCCCACCCACTAGCGTCCACAGCGTGTCAGGATCGGGATGACGCCATCTTGCCGAATGATGCTGTGCCGCCGCGGCTTTGACGGCCTCGACGCGCACTGCGGAAAGGCCCTCGAGATAATCCGCACGCCGGACATCGATCTCGCCACGGTGTCGGTCCGCGCCGGAAAGCGCCGTCGCAACCGCAGACATGAGCATCATGACCGGGAACATCAGGAACGCCGGATTACGCGTCACCGCGGAGCGTGTGTAGTAGGCCGCCACCATCGCCCCCACCGTGGCGACACCGGTGACGATCGGCAGCAGGCGAATCAGTCGGTTCGGCTGCCGGTCGGCTATCTCCGGCGGCGCCGGGACGGCGATGTCGTGGGTCTGACATACCGGCGGCGGCAATCGTTCGGGCAGTGCGTATTCGACGGTTGCCTCGGTGTCGAACGGCATCCAGCCCTCCATGCTTTGGGCACGGTAGGCACCGTGGACACCCGCGGCAAGTCGCCTGTGGATCAACGCACACGACGCATCCGCGCACGCGCTAGCGTCCGTGTCGGCGAATGGAGGTCGGCGTGCGACGAGCATTGTCGGTGCCCGGCGGAATGCGCCGGCTGTCAATTCACACCGAAACCGCCCGCGTCGACGTGGTGTTGTCAGACTCGGTTGCGGTCGGGCTGTTGATCCCGGCGATCGTCGATGCGCTCGCAGGCTGCAGCGACTTCGACGCGGGTCAGACCGCTGTGCGCTATCAGCTGTCCGCCCCCGGAGGCAAGGCGCTGGAAGCGTCGAAGACATTGGCTGATCTGGGTATTCGAGACGGAACGACATTGAGTTTGACCTGTTCGCCAACAGAATTCGTGACTCCGATCTATGACGACGCAGCCGAGGCGGTAACGGCTGCGGTCGCTGCCATCCAGCGGGGATGGAGCCGGCGAGCGACCCAGCTTGTCGGCGCTCTCGTCGGGAGCTGCTGGGCAGGCGCCAGCGCAGCGGTGCTGCTTCGGACTGCGTTCGACGCCAATGGAGCACATCGCGCGGGCTGTGCCGGCATCGCCGCAACGGCAAGCCTTTTCGCATTGCTGGCGGCGGTAGTGGCGAGTCGCGTGTTCGGCGAGGACCGCGGGGGTCTGACGTTGGGCCTGATCGCCACTGGATTCGCGGCACTTGCCGGGCTGCTGGCCGTTCCCGGTGGCCCAGGCGCTGCGAACGCGCTCGTTTGCGGCGGCTGCCGCGGCCACCTCCGCGGCGATGGTCCAGGTGATCGCCTGCCAAGCAGTGCTGTTCGGTGTTCTGGCGTGCTTTGCGACGACGTGCGCGGTCGCCGCCTCAGTAGGCGTGGTCGCCGCCGAGCCGCTGCCGGTCATCGGTGCCGGGCTTTCGGCAATATCGTTGGCGATGATCGAAGCCGCGCCGGCATTGTCGGTCATGCTCGCGCGGTTGTCACCCGATATGGCAAGCGAGGCCCCAAATCAACTGGCTGCGTCTGCAATTCGAGCGCACTACTGGCTCACCAGTGTGATTGCGGCTTTCTCGGCCTCCGCCGCGTTGGGCGCTGTCAGCGCCACGTTCAGGCTGTCGGCGCCCAGCATCGTGTTCGCCGCTGTGATCGGCAGCGTCATGATGCTGCGGGCACGTACACATCACGGCGTCGCACGGTGCCTGCCACTCGTCATCTGCGGAGGGGTCACACTCAGCGCGGCGCTCGTTGCTTTCGCGGCCGGGTATCCACATCACGCGCTGCACATCGCGGTGCTGGCGGCCGCGCTCGCGTTCCTGGCACTGTATGCCGGGTTCGCTGTCAGTGCGGTGACGGTTTCCCCGGTCGGGCGACGAAGCCTCGAACTGGTGGAGTATTTCGCTTTCGCGATCGTTGTACCGCTGGCTTTTTGGCTCTGCGGTCTCTTCGGCGCGGCGCGCAGCGTGAATCTTTCGTGAGATCGGTGCGGTTGGCCGGGTGGCGACACGCGACCGTGGCAGCCATAGCGGTGTTGCCACTGTGCAGCGCATCGCCGGCACAGGCTGTGTCACCGCCGCCGATCGACCAGAGCCGACTTCCACCACCGGCGCCGGCACACCCGCCACAGCCGACTGTGCAGCGCGAGATCTGCGCAATACCATCCCTCGATCCAGAGACCAGTGCGTCCATCGATGCCACCCAACTGGCCGCGCTTGATCTGCATCAGGTCTGGAAACTTACCCGCGGTTCGGGTCAACGCGTCGCCGTCATCGACACCGGAGTCACACCGCACCCGCGACTGCCGAAACTGCGGCCTGGCGGTGACTATGTATCCATCGGCGACGGCACCCAGGACTGCGACGGACACGGCTCGGCAGTAGCTGGAATCATTGCCGCCACCGAGGATCCGGACCACGCCGACGACTTCAGCGGCGTAGCGCCGGAGGCCGGACTGATCAGCATCCGGCAGTCCAGCACCAAGTTCGCCGCCAGGACTGATTCGGCGGCCTCTGGATCCGGAGACGTCGACACGATGGCGCGGGCCGTACGAACCGCCGCTGATTTGGGTGCGTCCGTGATCAACATATCGTCGGTTGCCTGCATCCGCGCCGGCGCAGCGATCGACGATCGCTCACTCGGCGCGGCGTTGTCCTACGCGGTCGACACCAAGAACGTCGTTGTGGTGGCCGCCGCAGGAAATACCGGCGCCGGACAATGCCCTGCCCAGCAGCTCGACGCGACCCGGGAGTCGGCGACGGTTGTCGTGAGCCCCGCGTGGTACGACGAATACGTGCTGACGGTGGGGTCGGTGAGCGCCCGCGGTGAGCCATCGGCGTTCAGCCTCGCCGGGCCGTGGGTCGATGTCGCCGCGCCGGGCGAAGGGGTGATATCGCTGAGCTCGTCAGGCGATGGGTTGGCCAATGTGATTGTGGCGAAACAAGGTTCCACTCCCCTATCCGGAACGAGTTACGCCGCGCCCGTGGTCAGTGGGCTGGCGGCGCTGATCCGATCCCGGTTCCCGACGTGGACGGCTCGGCAGGTGATGCAACGCATCAAGGCCACCGCGCATCATCCGGCCGGTGGAACGGATCCGCGCGTAGGCGCCGGGATGGTGGATTTTCTCGCAGCGGTCAGCACCGATAGTCCGACGGCCGAAATGCCGCCGGCGCCACCGACGTCGGCACCCGTCGCCGAACCCGCGCCTCCCCCGACGGCCGATCACAGCGCACGCCATACGGCCGTCGCAGGCGCCGCGGTATGTGGGGGCTTGCTGGCGGTGACGCTGTGCGTTCGGGCAGTATCGGACACGGCTACGGCGAAGGGCTCCCGGCAGCGGGAACATCTTGAGCGACTGAGGCATTGGCGCGACTCAACTCAGGTCCAGTAGGCAGTGTGGCCAATACCGGCCAGGGCGCGGGAACCATCGCGTCCGGCAGGCCGAGGTCGTGCGCGGCGTCGTCGTCGTGAACGGCGAACCGGACGCCGGTGTCTGATATCAGGTAGCGGGCGCCTGCGCGAACATTGGCGCCGGACAGGCTGGTGGCACGGACGTACGCGACCCGTCCCGGCGGTAGATAGACCGCATCGACGGCGGGTCTCTTTCCGTCGGCCTGTACCAACCGGACCGGCGCCTGCCCGGCGGGAATGGGAAGCGCGCCAAGCGAATACGAGACCACAACATGTCCCGACGTCGCATGTCTCCACCTGACGCAAAGTGTCGTGCCGTCGGCAACCGAGGGCGTCTGGGCCCGATCGGGATAGTCGGACACCGGCAGAGGCGCCACCGACTTCGTGGATGCGATGACGTCGGGCGCAACCGGTATGGCGGTGCGATTGCCGTGCGAATCGGCGAACCGAACAAGATCAGCGGCAACCTGCCCGATGCGCTGAACCCCGTCGCGCAGTAGGACGTAAAACTCGTCGCCGCCAGTGCGGGCCACGCGCAGCACGGTGCCGACCGGAAATCCGGGCAGCGAGTCCGGACCGCGTCGGCCGATGTCGGGAATCCGCGGTGCGGTGATCGGCGGCGACTCCGGGATGAGGCTGAGCAGCACCGGCGACACCGGCAGCGGCGCTTGGCCTTCGAGTCTCAGGGCGCGTGCGACCGCGGCTTCTTCCGGGTTCACCGCAGCCCGGCGACCATCGAACAATAAGTAGGTCGAGCCACCGGAGGAAGGCGTGACCAGCAGGCTCTGGTCGCGCTTCAGAACATCCGATTGCGGTTCCCCACCGACGATCACCGTCGTACCGTCACGGCCGTCGCAGACGGTCCATTGCGATTCGTCGTCGCCGAGCGGCGTTCCGACAAACTGGGGAGCACCGGGGATGCCCAGGAGCGGACCCATCTTGCTGCGACTGAGTGCCGATGCAGCGATCGACTGCGGGTCTGCGTTTGTCTTCACGATCAACCTGGCCGACGCCAGATTCAGCACCGGATGCAGCGTTTCGCCCAACCGGACGTAGAGCGCCCCCGACTGCCTTTCCATCACGATCGGCGCCGTCGCCACGTCCGGCTGCGGACGCAACACGGCGAGAGCCAGGCATCCGGCCAGCACAACGATCGCGAGCACCAGCCCAGCGGTCAGCGACTGCGCAAGGCGCGCGCATCGATTCGTTGACGGCGCGAAGGTCGCGGCCCAGAAGTGCACACGCGATACGCCGCCGCATGAATCGATGACCGCTGATCTGCAGCCTGGTGGTCGGTTGCCATGCCATCCCGCTACACGCTAAGCACCGCTCGCCCAATACGCGCTCCACGATCCACAGCTAATGCCTAACCGACGTGGAAGTGACCGACGAGACCGAAAATCCGTAGAATCACCTGGTGAGCATTAGCCGTGAGACCCGTGTAGAGCGCCGTCGTGCCTGGTCACGCCGCCTGAGCCTGACCGCCGCCGCATTGCTGGGCGCGGGCACGCTGCTCGTTTCACCCAGCGCGGCCCCCTCAGCGAAGGCCGACAACTGCCCCGATGTCGCGGTGACCTTCGCCCGCGGCACCGACGAGCCGAGCGGGCTGGGCCGCGTCGGCCAGGCCCTCGTCGACGGCATCCGGCAGAACACCGGCAAGAACGTCGACGCCTACCCGGTCAACTACCGGGCCACCCTGCTGCAGATCCACGGCAACGACGGCGCCAAGGACGCGATCAAGCACATCAAGGAGATGGCCGACAAATGCCCCGACACCCCGCAGGTGCTCGGCGGGTATTCCCAGGGCGCATCGGTGGTCGACATCGTCACCGGCACGCAGATCGGGGGCGTCGGCTGGGGCGATTCGCTGCCCCCGCAGTACGCCAGCCACGTCATCGCGGTGACCACCTTCGGTAACCCGGCCGATCGCAGCGGTGGCTCGATCGCGGCGCAGAGCGCACTGTTCGGCGCCAAGGCCGTCGACTACTGCAACCCCGAAGACCCGATCTGCCACGCCGGCCAGGGCAACGAGTGGAAGGGCCACACCGACGGCTACGTGCCCGTCTACACCAGCCAGGCCGCCAGCTTCGTGCAAACCCGGCTGCTGTCGCTGCTGCCTCCCACCGCGCCCCAGGGACCGCTGGGCCCGCTGCCGGGTCCCGGTCAAGGCCCGCTACCTGGTCAGGGGCCGCTGCCCGGCCCTCGCCCCTGCGGGCCCGGCCCCGTCGGTGGTCGACCAGACCCAGCCCCTCGCGTTTCGCTGATCCTCGCCAACGTCTGATCGCGCGGCGGCGCACTACTGTCGGGCCATGACGCTGCGCTTCCTCGACCACTTGTCACCGTCACGCCGGGCCGGGTACCTCGTCGGCGTGCTTGTCATGGCGTTGACGCTCGCGCCGGCCGTCGTCCCCGCCATGATCCCGAAGGCATCCGCCGCCTGCCGCGACGCCGAAGTGGTGTTCGCCCGGGGACGCCAGGAATCGCCCGGCGCCGGGATCCTCGGCAACGCCTTCGTCAGCGCACTGCGGTCCAAAGTCAACAAGAACGTCGGCCTCTACGCGGTGCAGTACCCGGCCGACACCGAGGTCGCCGTCGGCGCCAACGACATGAGCGCGCACGTCCAGTCCGTCATCAACAGCTGCCCGGACACCCGGATGGTGCTGGGCGGCTACTCGCTCGGGGCCGCGGTCACCGACGTCGTGATGGCCGCTCCCGGCGCGATGTTCGGCTTCACCAACCCGCTGCCGCCGGGCGCCGATCAGCACATCGCCGCGGTCGCCCTCTTCGGCAACGGCACGCAAGTGGGTGGGGCCGATCGCGAACTTCAACCCGGTCTATGCCGACCGGACCATCGACCTGTGCCACGGCGCCGACCCGATCTGCAACCCGGCCGACCCGCACACCTGGCAGGACAACTGGTCGCAGCACATGGCCCCCGGCTACATCCAGGACGGCGAGGTCAATCAGGCGGCCGACTTCGTCGCCGGCAAACTGGCCTAGCCGCGTTCGCTAGCCGACCCTCAGGTCGCGCACAGCGGAGCTAATAGTTTGGCCCCCTAAGTTCTCTTCATGCGACCTGGCCTGACCCGCTTGGCAGTCGCGGCGTTGTTCGCAGCCGGTTTGCTGTGCGGCCCCGCCGCGGTATCCAGCTCCGACAGACGCTTCCGGTGGCATCTGCCGCCTGCCCGGACGCCGAAGTCGACTTCGCCCGAGGCCGTCGAAGAACCACCCGGCGTCGGCCTGATCGGCCAATCCTTCATCACCGCGCTGCGCAGTAAGGTGCCCCGGATGACCATCGGCTCCTACGGGGTCAACTACCCCGCCAACACCGAGGTCGACGTCGCTGCCAACGACATGAGCGCGCACGCTCAGTCGATGGCGGCAAGCTGCCCGAACACCAAGTTGGTGCTCGGCGGTTACTCACTGGGCGCCGCCGCGACCGACGTCGTGGTCGCCGTGAACAAACCCGGATTCGGCTTCACCAATCCCCTGCCGCCGGCAATGGATCAGCACGTCGCCGCGGTCGCGCTGTTCGGCAACGGCACCCAGCGGGTGCTCGGCCCAGCCCGCAATTTCAGCCCGGCCTTCGCCGGTAAGACCATCGACCTGTGCGCCCCCAGCGACCCGATCTGCACCAGAAGCTTCCAGAATTTGCAATGGGCTGCCCATCTGCAGCCGTCCTACGTCGGCTCGGGGTTGGTCAATCAGGCCGCCGACTTCGTCGCCGGCAAGCTGTAGCTCAGTCTGTCCGGGTCACGAAGGTCGCGGGTGATCAAGGTCCGGGCCTGCAACTCGCTGTCCGGCGGGTAATCCACGCCGACCAACGTCAAACCCCGCGCCGGTGCCGCGGCGTAATCGCTGGACCGTCGTGTGTCGGTGAGCAACTGCGCGCACCAGTCTGCGGTGCGCCGATGCTCGCCGACAGCCAACAGCGCGCCGACCAGCGATCGCACCATCGACCAGCAGAACGCGTCGGCGGTGACGTGGGCGGTGATCAGATCGCCGTCACGCTCCCAGTCGAACCGCTGCAGGTCGCGAATCGTCGTCGCCCCTTCGCGGTGACGGCAGAACGCCGCGAAGTCGTTGAGCCCCAACAGCTTCTGTGATGCCGACGCCATCGCGTCGACGTCGAGCGGCCGCGGCCAGCTGGTGATGTAGCGGGCCTGCTGCGGATCCACCCCGTAGTCGGCGGTGGAAAGTCGGTAGACATAGTGCCGGCGCAGCGCGGAGAACCGTGAGTCGAAACCCGCTGGCGCACGGACGATTTGGCGCACCCGCACGTCGGCGGGCAGCAGCCTGCCCAGCCGGCGGACCAGCGGCTGGAATTCGGGTTGATTCGGCCGCGGCGTACGCGGATAGCTGTTGGGCAGCGCGTCGACGGGAACGTCGACGTGGGCGACCTGACCGGTGGCGTGCACGCCGGTGTCGGTGCGACCGGCCGCGCGCAGCCGCAACGGGCTGCGAAACACCGTCGACAGCGACTCTTCCAGGACACCCGCGACGGTGCGCTGACCGGACTGTGTCGCCCAGCCCGCGAATTCGGTTCCGTCGTAAGCGATATCGAGCCGAAGACGAACGAACCCGCCATCGGTGTCGATGGCGGGTTCGTCGTTGAACGGCACGTCGCTACTCAGCGTTGTCGGCCTCAGCCTCAGCTTCGGTCGTCTCAGCTTCGGTCGGCCTCAGCTTCGGTCGTCTCCGCCTCAGTAGCCTCGTCAGCGGTCGCGACCTCAGCCACCGCCTCGGGCTCGACGGCGGCCTGCGGCGCTGCCGCGGCGGCCTCGGCCGGGACGGCCTTGGAAGCACCCACCCGACGCGCACGATCGGCCTCGGAGGTCACCGTCTTCTCCTGCACCAGCTCGATGACCGCCATCGGGGCGTTGTCGCCCTTGCGGTTCTCGACCTTGATGATGCGGGTGTAGCCACCGTTGCGGTCGGAGAAGAACGGCCCGATCTCGGCGAACAGGTTGTGCACCACATCCTTGTCGCGGATCTTCTTGAGCACCTCACGCCGGTTGTGCAGCGTGCCCTTCTTGGCGTGGGTGATCAGCTTCTCGGCGTAGGGCCGAAGTGCCCGCGCCTTGGGCTCGGTCGTCTTGATCCGGCCGTGCTCGAACAGCGCCGTCGCCAAGTTGGCCAGGATCGCCTTCTGGTGCGAAGACGACCCGCCGAGGCGAGGACCCTTGGTGGGCTTGGGCATTGCGACTTCTCCTAAATGGGGCCGGCCCCCGTATCAGGTAGGACCGGGACGGACGAGCGTCTAGAGCTGTTCGGTTTCGGCGTAGTCCTGGTCGTCGTAGGCGGCGGCCTCAGCGGACCACGTGCCGGTGGCGACGTCGTAGCCGGCGACCTCGGACGGGTCGAAGCTGGCCGGGCTGTCCTTGAGCGACAGGCCCAGCTGGTGCAGCTTGACCTTCACCTCGTCGATGGACTTCTGACCGAAGTTGCGGATGTCGAGCAGGTCGGACTCGGTGCGCGAGACCAACTCGCCGACGGTGTGCACACCCTCGCGCTTGAGGCAGTTGTACGAGCGCACGGTCAGGTCCAGGTCGTCGATCGGCAGTGCGAACGACGCGATGTGGTCCGCCTCGGCCGGTGACGGGCCGATCTCGATGCCCTCGGCCTCGACGTTGAGTTCGCGTGCCAGACCGAACAATTCGACCAGCGTCTTACCCGCGGACGCCAGCGCGTCACGGGGGCCGATCGAGCTCTTGGTCTCGACGTCGAGGATCAGCTTGTCGAAGTCGGTGCGCTGCTCGACACGGGTCGCGTCGACCTTGTAGGTCACCTTGAGCACCGGCGAGTAGATGGAATCGACCGGGATACGGCCGATCTCAGCACCCGACGCCTTGTTCTGCACGGCCGGGACGTAACCGCGGCCACGCTCGACGACGAGCTCGATCTCGAGCTTGCCCTTGTCGTTCAGCGTCGCGATGTGCATCTCCGGGTTGTGCACGGTGACGCCGGCCGGCGGCACGATGTCACCCGCGGTGACCTCGCCCGGACCCTGCTTGCGCAGGTACATGGTCACCGGCTCGTCCTCTTCGGAGGACACCACCAGGCTCTTGAGGTTCAGGATGATGTCGGTGACGTCTTCCTTGACGCCCGGCACGGTGGTGAACTCGTGCAGCACGCCGTCGATGCGGATGCTGGTGACGGCCGCGCCCGGAATCGAGGACAGCAGCGTGCGGCGCAGCGAGTTACCGAGCGTGTAGCCGAAACCCGGCTCCAGCGGCTCGATGACGAACTGCGAACGGCTGTCGCTGATGACCTCTTCGGACAGGGTCGGTCGCTGTGAAATCAGCATGGTGTTCTTCTATCTCCTTCTCGGCATCCGCTATTTGATGCCGCCCGGTTTTCTCGTGTCGACCCGCTTCGCCCGGCTTCGCCGCGCTTGCGATCGCCACGATCTGGTCGCCGCTTGTGCGGCTCCAGAGCTACTTCGAGTAGTACTCGACGATCAGCTGCTCGGTGAGCGGCACCTCGATCTGGGCGCGCTCGGGCAGCTGGTGCACCAGGATGCGCTGCTGTTCGCCGACCACCTGGATCCAGCTGGGGATCGGACGGTCGCCGGCGGTCTCGCGGGCGATCTGGAACGGCACGGTGTTCAGCGACTTGCCCTTGATATCGATGATGTCGTACTGCGACACCCGGTAGCTGGGGATGGTCACCTTGATGCCGTTGACCGTGAAGTGGCCGTGGCTGACCAGCTGACGGGCCATCCGACGGGTCCGGGCGATCCCGGAGCGGTACACGACGTTGTCCAGCCGGCTTTCCAGGATCTGCAGCAGCTCGTCACCGGTCTTGCCGGGACGGCCGGCCGCCTCTGCGTAGTAGCGGCGGAACTGCTTCTCCATGACGCCGTAGGTGAAGCGGGCCTTCTGCTTCTCCTGCAGCTGCTGGCGGTATTCGCTCTCCTTGATCCGCGCGCGGCCGTGCTGGCCGGGCGGGTAGGGGCGCTTCTCGAAGGACTGATCGCCGCCGACGAGGTCGACGCCCAGCCGGCGCGACTTGCGGGTGATGGGTCCGGTGTAACGAGCCATTGTGTTCGCTCTCCTTTCCCCTAGACCCGACGCCGCTTGGGCGGACGGCAGCCGTTGTGCGGCTGCGGGGTGACGTCAGAGATCGCGCCGACCTCCAGGCCGGCGGCCTGCAGCGACCGGATCGCGGTCTCGCGGCCCGAACCCGGGCCCTTGACGAACACGTCGACCTTCTTGACGCCGTGCTCCTGCGCCTTGCGGGCGGCGTTCTCGGCGGCCAGCTGCGCGGCGAACGGCGTCGACTTGCGCGACCCCTTGAAGCCGACGTGACCCGACGACGCCCACGCGATGACGTTGCCCTGCGGGTCGGTGATCGTCACGATCGTGTTGTTGAACGTGCTCTTGATGTGCGCGGCGCCGTGCGGGACGTTCTTCTTTTCCCGCCGCCGGGTCTTCTGACCCTTCTTGGGCGCCGCAGGCCGCAGCCTTCTTTGCTGGGGGCATGACTTACCTGGCCTTCTTCTTGCCGGCGATGGTGCGCTTGGGGCCCTTGCGGGTACGCGCATTGGTCTTGGTGCGCTGACCGCGCACCGGCAGGCCGCGGCGGTGCCGAAGGCCCTGGTAGCAGCCGATCTCGATCTTGCGGCGGATGTCGGCCTGCACCTCACGGCGCAGGTCACCCTCGACCTTGAGGTTGCGCTTCGATGTAGTCGCGCAACTGGGTGACCTGATCGTCGGTGAGGTCCTTGGTGCGCAGATCGTGGTCGATGCCGGTAGCGGCCAGGATTTCGTTGGAGCGGGTACGGCCGATGCCGAAGATGTAGGTCAACGCGACCTCCATGCGCTTATCGCGCGGGAGGTCGACGCCCACTAGTCGTGCCATGGGTGGCATTCCTTCTCTATGCGGAGGTCTGTTCCCAGCCCGTTCCCTGGCCCTGAAAACAACTCAGGGCTCCGGGGCCCGGCCTCCGTTCCGGACGTAGCTGAGCTAGCTCATCTCGAAAGATGCCGGCCGCTCAGTGGTGCTGGGAGGTCTGATTCAGTTGTGTGCTCAGAGCCGATACTGCGTCGGCGCTGGCCTGGTGCGAGCTTGCGATCGCCTAGCCCTGCCGCTGCTTGTGGCGCGGATCGGAGCAGATCACCATGACCCGCCCATGCCGACGGATCACCCTGCACTTGTCGCAGATCGGCTTGACGCTCGGGTTCACCTTCACGGCTGTTCAGATCCTGTTCTGTCTTCTCGTCGGTTGCTTTGTTCGGGCTTTTACTTGTAGCGGTACACGATGCGGCCCCGGGACAGGTCGTAGGGAGACAACTCCACCACCACCCGGTCCTCGGGCAGGATGCGGATGTAGTGCTGCCGCATCTTGCCGCTGATGTGGGCGAGCACCTTGTGGCCGTTCTCCAGCTCAATGCGGAACATCGCATTGGGCAGGGGCTCGACCACGCGGCCCTCGACCTCGATGGCGCCGTCTTTCTTTGCCATACTTCTCTTCGAATCCTCGCCTGTTAGTTTCGTTGCTTCTTCATTGCTGAGCCCGGATGAGCGCAGCCTGCGCTCCCTACAACGTGAGCCGGTGACAGGAAATTCCTAGGACAGGGCACGCGAGAACCAGCGCGATGACGCACCGTTGCCCCACGATACCCGCTGATTCGTGCTGGCCAAAATCGCTGTCAGAGAAATACCGGACCGCCGACCGTCGCCCCGCGCGGCTGCCCTGACGAGCGCATACTTGACGCCGATGACTGGCCCCGCTCCCATCCGCTCCCGCAAACCGGTGATCCTGACCGTCGACGACGATCCCGCCGTGTCCCGCGCCGTCGCCCGTGACCTGCGCCGTCACTACGGCGAGCGCACCGCATCGTGCGGGCCGAATCGGGCCCCGACGCGCTGGAGACCCTCAAGCAGCTGAAGCTGCGCGGCGAGACGGTCGCGGTGTTCGTCGCCGACTACCGGATGCCCCAGATGAGCGGCATCGAGTTCCTCGAAGCGGCGATGGACCTCTACCCCGCTGCCAAGCGGGTGCTGCTGACCGCCTACGCCGATACCCACGCCGCGATCGACGCGATCAACGTCGTCGACCTCGACCACTACCTGCTCAAGCCGTGGGACCCGCCCGAGGAGAAGCTCTACCCCGTCATCGACGCGCTGCTCGAGGCGTGGAGGCGAGCCGCCGAGCGGGCCATCCCGCACACCAAGGTCATCGGACACCGCTGGAACGCGCGATCCTGGGAGGTGCGCGAGTTCCTGGCCCGCAACCGGTTGGACTACAAGTGGTTCACGGCCGACGAGCCCGAGGGCGAGCAACTGCTGCAGGCCGCGGGCGAGGACGGCAAGCGGCTGCCGGTCGTGATCACCGAACGGGGCGAGACGCTCGTCGAACCCACCGACGCCGAGCTGGCCGACACGCTGGGCCTGACGACCACGCCGTCGCAGGACTTCTACGACCTCGTCGTCGTCGGCGGCGGGCCCGCCGGTCTGGCGGCCGCCGTCTACGGCGCCTCCGAAGGACTGCACACGGTGCTGATCGAGACGCACCGCCACCGGCGGGCAGGCCGGCCAGAGTTCGACGATCGAGAACTACCTCGGCTTCCCGGACGGCGTCTCCGGCAGCCAGCTCGCCGACCGGGCGCGCCGGCAGGCCGAGAAGTTCGGCGCCGAACTGATCACCGCCCGCACAGCCGTCGCCCTCGAGGCCAACGGATCCGAGCGCACCGTCCGGTTCGACGACGGCAGCTCCGTCGACGCGCGCGCGGTCATCCTCGCGACCGGCGTCGCCTACAACCAGCTGCCGGCCGACGGCTGCCACGACCTGACCGGCGCGGGCGTCCACTACGGCGCCGCGGCGCCATCGCCCCGGAGTGCGACGGCGAAGAGGTCTACATCGTCGGCGGCGCCAACTCGGCCGGCCAGGCCGCGATGTATCTGTCCCGCGACGCCAAGTCGCGTGACGCTCGTCGTGCGCGGGCCGTCGCTGGAGTCGTCGATGTCGCACTACCTGATCCAGCAGATCGAGCAGCGGCCCAACATCACCGTCCGCACCTGCACCGAGGTGCAGTGCGCCATCGGCAACGACCACCTGGAGAGGCTGGCCCTGATCGACAACCAGACCGGCGCCACCGAAGACGTCGCTGCGCCCGGATGTTCATCTTCATCGGCGCCGAGCCGCGCACCGACTGGCTCGACGGCGTGCTCGCCCGCGACGACCACGGGTTCGTCCTGGCCGGCCCGGACCTGCGCAACGTGTTCGGCTGGACGCTGGACCGGCCGCCGCACCACCTGGAAACAAGCATGCCGGGTGTGTTTGTTGCAGGAGACGTGCGAGCCGAATCCGCGAAGCGGGTCGCCGCTGCCGTCGGCGAAGGGTCGATGGCCGTGATGCTGGTGCACCGCTATCTGGCCGAGGCCTAGGGTCATGACGGGCGAAACGTGCCTGCCCGACGAACTGCGCACGCTGTTCCTGTTCGAGGCGTCTCACCGACGAACAGCTCGCGACGCTGTGCGACGACGGGCACATCGCGCACTTACGAGCCCGGCCCGATCTGCATCGAGGGCGAGCCGGCGACCTGCTTCTACGTGCTGATCGAGGGCGAGCTGGTGATGTCCAAGCGCTCCGGCGGCGCGGACATCGAGACCAACCGCACCTCCCAGCGCGGCGTGTACTGCGGCGCGTGGCAGGCGTTCACCGGCGGGAGCAGCAGCTCTACGAGGCGTCGGTGCGGGTGACCAAGCCGTCGAGGTTCTTCGTGCTCGACGCCGAGGCGTTCGCCGCTTCGTGCAGGACGAGTTCCCGATGGCCGTGCACCTGCTCGAGGGACATCAAGGTCGGCGGCATGCGGACCCGCCAGATCATCGGCCAGCGGGAGAAGCTGCTGGCGCTGGGTCAGCTGTCGGCGGGTCTCACGCACCAGCTGAACAACCCGGCCGCGGCCACCGCCCGCGCCGTCGCCGATCTGCGTGACCGGGTCGCCAAGATGCGCAGCAAGCTGGCGATGCTGGCCGACGGCAATTCAGCCCCGAGGCGCTGCGTGCCTGGTGCGGCTCCAGGATGAGGTCGCCGAGCAGGTCGCCAAGTCGAAGCCGCAGGAGCTGACGGCGATGGAGACGTCGGACCGCGAAGACGCAGATCGGCGACTGGCTCGACGAGCACGGCATCGCCGGCGGCTGGGACTACGCGCCGACGTTCGTCGAGGGGGGCCTCGACACCGACTGGCTGGAGCGCATCGCCGCGACCGTCGACGAACTCGATGCGTCGCGTCGCTGGGGCAGGCGATCGGCTGGCTGAGCTACACCATCGAGACCGAGCTGCTGATGAACCAGATCGCCGAGGCGAGCAAACGGATCTCCGCGCTGCTCGCCGACGCCAAGCAGTACTCGCAGATGGACCGCGCGCCGTACCAGTTGTCCGACGTCCACGAGCTGCTGCAGCAGCACGCTGATGATGTTCGGCGACAAGCTCGGCAAGGACAAGCCGGTCAAGCTTGTCAAGGAATTCGACAATCGCTGCCTCGAAATCCTTTGCTACCCAGGCGATCTCAATCAGGTGTGGACCAACATCATCGACAACGCGATCCAGGCGATGGGCGGCCCGGCACCTTGACGGTCCGCACCGTGCGCGAGGGCGACAATGGTGCGCGTCGAGATCTGCGACGACGGGCCCGGCATCCCCGAGGACATCCAGGAACGCATCTTCACACCGTTCTTCACCACCAAGCCGTTCGGCGAGGGCACCGGCCTCGGCCTCGACCTGGCGTGGCGATCGTCGTCGAGAAGCACCACGGCAACATGCGCGTCGAGTCCGAACCGGGCAACACGCGGTTCATCGTCCTGCTGCCGCTGGATGCCGCCGGCGTCGACGTGGCAACGGACGACCGCGACTTCGCGCCAGGACCGTGAGCTCGGCGAGCACAGCATCATGCGGTAACGGTCGCCGACGGAATAGCGGCGGCGGGCGGCAGGTTGGCGCAACCATGACCATGACTGCATGCAAGCAACCCCAATCTCGGCAAGTTCGGATCGTTCGGACGCGGCGTCACCCCTGCAGCAGGCCAAAGACATCGAGGCGCTCGGCTACGGCGCCGTCTGGGTGGCGGTTCACCGCCGGCCGAACTCGACTGGGTCGAGCCCATCCTCGAGGCGACGACCACGCTGCAGGTGGCAACCGGCATCGTCAACATCTGGACGGCGCCGCGCCAGGCCGGTCGCCGAGTCGTTCCACCGCATCGAACAGGCCTACCCGGGCCGTTTCCTGCTCGGCATCGGCGTCGGGCATCCCGAAGCGCTCACCGAATACCGCAAGCCGTACGACGCGCTGACCGACTACCTCGACAAGCTCGACGAGTACGGCGTGCCCAAGAACCGCCGGGTGGTCGCCGCGCTGGGCCCGAAGGTGCTCAAGCTGTCGGCGCAGCGCAGCGCCGGCGCGCACCCGTACCTGACGACGCCCGAGCACACGGCCCAGGCCCGCGAGCTGATCGGGCCGTCGGCGTTCTTGGCGCCCGAACACAAGGTGGTGCTGACCACCGACGCCGAGAAGGCGCGCGCGGTCGGCCGCAAGGCGCTCGACGATCTACCTGAACCTGGCCAACTACGTCAACAACTGGAAGCGGCTCGGATTCACCGACGACGACGTCACCCGGCCCGGCAGCGACCGCCTGCGTCGACGCCGTGGTCGCCTACGGCACGGCCGAGCGATCGCGGCCGCGGCTCAACGAGCACCTCGACGCCGGCGCCGATCACGTGCCTGTCCAGATTCTGACCAAAGATGAAAACCTGGTGTCGACCCTGGCCGAACTGGCCGGACCGCTGGGCCTGAACCGGCCTGACGATAGAGAGGGACGTAGATGACCGAGGGCGTTTCGCTCAAGCCCGACATGGGCCGTTACGGCGTCTGGCCGCCAGCCGACCGTCAGCCCGAGCAGGCCGCCGAGATCGAAGGCTGGGCTACGGCGCGATCTGGGTCGGCGGGTCCCCGGCGGCCGATCTGAAGTTCGGTCGAACCGACTCTGGAGGAGACGTCGACGCTGCAGCTGGCGACGGGCATCGTGAACATCTGGACGGCGCCGGCCGCCCAGGTCGCCGAGTCGTTCCACCGCATCGAAAAGGCCTACCCCGGAAGGTTTCTGCTCGGCATCGGCGTCGGCCATCCCGAGCACACCGAGGAGTACCGCAAGCCCTACGACGCACTGGTCGACTACCTCGACGCGCTCGACGGCGCTCGGTGCCGACCAGCCGGCGCGTGCTCGCGGCGCTGGGACCCAAGGTGCTGGCGCTCGCCGCCCAGCGCAGCGCCGGCGCCCACCCCTACCTGACGACGCCGGAGCACACCGCGCAGGCCCACGACCTGATCGGCAACACGGTGTTCTTGGCGCCCGAGCACAAGGTGGTCCTGACCGACGAACGCCGACGAGGCCCGCGAGATCGGCCGCGAGACCGTCGAGTTCTACCTCGACCTGAGCAACTATGTGAACAACTGGAGGCGACTCGGATTCACCGATGCCGACGTGCGTAAACCGGGCAGCGACAAGCTGATCGACGCCGTCGTCGCCCACGGCACCGCCGAGCAGATCGCGGCGCGCCTCAACGAGCATCTGGAGGCCGGCGCCGACCACGTCGCGATCCAGGTGCTGGGCGGGCCCGACGGCAGCTGTTGATCGCGCTGACCGAGCTGGCCGGACCGCTGGGATTGACGCCCGCCGAGCTGACCGCCGGGCTAGTGTTTCCCCATGCGGCTGCTGGTGACCGGTGGCGCCGGATTCATCGGCGCCAACTTCGTGCACGCCACCGTGCGCGACCATCCGGACGACGCGGTGACGGTGCTGGATGCCATGACATATGCGGGCAGCCGCGAATCGTTGGCTCCGGTCGAGACGGATCACGGCTGGTGCAGGGCGACGTCACCGACGCAGACTTGGTGTCGCAGTTGGTCGCCGAGGCCGACGCGGTGGTGCATTTCGCCGCCGAGACGCATGTCGACAACGCATTGGACGATCCCGCACCGTTCCTGCAGGCCAACGTGATCGGGACGTTCACCGTCTTGGAGGCGGTGCGCCGGCACGGCGTGCGGTTGCATCACGTCTCCACTGACGAGGTCTATGGCGAACTCGCGCTCGACGATCCGCAGCGGTTCACCGAGTCCGACGCCCTACAACCCGTCGAGCCCGTACTCGTCGACGAAAGCCGCCGCCGACATGCTGGTGCGGGCATGGGTCCGGTCCTATGGTGTGGCGCGACGATCTCGAACTGCTCCAACAACTATGGGCCCTATCAGCATGTGGAGAAGTTCATCCCGCGCCAGATCACCAATGTGCTGACCGGGCGACGGCCGAAGCTGTACGGCAACGGCGCCAACGTCCGGGACTGGATCCACGTCGACGACCACAACGACGCGGTCCGGCGGATCCTCGACGACGGCCAGGCCGGGCAGACCTATCTGATCGGCGCCGACGGCGAACGCGACAACCTGTCGGTGCTGCAGACGATTCTGGCACTGATGGGCCGCGATCCCGACGATTTCGATCATGTCGCCGACCGCGCCGGTCACGACCTCCGGTATGCGATCGACCCGTCTACGCTGCGCAGCGAATTAGGTTGGAAGCCAAAGCATACGGATTTCGCAGAGGGCCTGCGTGCGACCATCGACTGGTACCGGAACAACGAATCGTGGTGGGGCCCGCTCAAGGACGCCGTCGAAGCGCGCTACGCGGATCGGGGCCAATGACGGCGTCCGGGAACTCGACATTGCCGGCGCGTGGGAGATCAGCCACAACTGCATGCCGATTCGCGGGCTGTTCTTCGAGTGGTTCACCGACCGCGGGCATTCACCGGCTTCGCGGGGCACCGGCTCGACCTGCAGCAAGCCAACTGCTCGGTGTCGGCGGCCGGCGTGCTGCGCGGATTGCATTTCGCCGCAGCTGCCGCCGAGCCAGGCCAAATTCGTGACCTGCCTGCCCGGCTCGGTGTTCGACGTCGTCGTCGACATCCGGGTCGGCTCACCGACCTTCGGCCGCTGGGACGCGATGGTGCTCGACGACCACGACCGCAGGTCGGTGTACATCTCCGAGGGTCTGGCGCACGGTTTCCTTGCGCTGCAAGATAATTCGACGGTGATGTACCTGTGCTCCGCGGAGTACAACCCGGATCGCGAACACACCATCTGCCGCCACCGACCCGCCACTGGCGATCGACTGGCCGAGCGGGCACGAACTGGTGATCTCCGACCGCGACGCAGCCGCGCCGACGCTGGACGAGGTGCGCGCGGCCGGCCTGCTGCCGACATGGGAGGAGGCGCAGGCGTTCGTTAAAGGGCGATCGTCGAGGGCCTGAAATACGATTGACTCCCACCGATTCGGGGTATATTCGGCCGGGGTTCCAGACAGGTGACCCCTCTCAGTGTTGAGGAGGTCATTATGCTTCATCAACTATTGCTGGCCAGCTATAGCCAGCCGGAAGCCGCGGGCTTCATTCTGCGGGGCATCAAAGGCATTTTCGTCGCGATCGGCAGTGTGCTTGCGGCGATCATCAGCGCAGTCATCGCAGGCACCAAGGGCCGCAACCCAT